>NZ_CAMZOF010000001.1 GCF_947331435.1 Pelagibius sp. Alg239-R121
TGAAACAAACACATCCCACATAGACCGCCGACCGCGCATCCCTTCCAAATTCATATTAACAATGTCAAAGAACAGGCAACACGGTATCGAATCTCCCTGCCGGTTGTTCCGGCGAGGCGACCCAGCCCCGTGCTGCGGGGCGGGTTATATGCCTGAGGCCCTAGGGTGTCAAACCCTTTTGTTGCATTTTTTTTGCTGTCTTCGGGCCACCCTGGCGCTAGCGGGCGAAAGCCGCTGAATTCTGCGGCTTTCCGTCGAATTCATCATTTGATTACGCTCATTTGCGCACCGCGATCACGGCGCGCCGAAACCGGATTATGTGATTCGCCTGTAACGACTCGAAGAGACGCTGCCACATCGCTTTATAAGACCGGCCTATTTCCTGCTAAAATAGCGGAACAAACAAAGGGGGAAGCGTTTCCGTGAGCAGGATAGACCGTATTGAGATCCACGAATTCACCTTCGAGGTCGAAAACCTCGGCCTCGAGAGCGAATCTGAGAAAGCCGTCTATAACATCGGCTATAAGCCGGGCGGCAGGATCGAACTCTCGAAATACGCCGTGATCATTCGCGCCGACGACGGAACCCAGGGCGAATACGTCACTCATTGGGTCGGCACCAAAGCGGCCCTGGCGCAAAGCCTGATGATGGCACCGAACCTCATCGGCCGCGATCCGGAACAGCGCGAAGGCATCTTTGACGACCTGAAAAGAGAGTTCCGGCAATACGATCACATGGGGCATGGTCCGCTGGATATCGCGCTCTGGGATCTTGCCGGCAAGAAATACGGCACCTCTGTCGCCAAGCTGCTCGGTGGATACCGTGATCGGCTGCCGGCCTACGCCAGCACCTATCATGCCGACCGCTGCGGTGGCCTGGACAGCAAAGAAGCTTTCGTCGACTTCGCCGAACACTGCCATGAGCTCGGCTATCGCGCCTTCAAGATCCACGGCTGGCACGACGGGGACGCGCGCGAAGAATCCGAGAACGTCCGCTATATGGGTGAACGAATCGGCGACCGCATGACCCTGATGATCGATCCCGCCTGCGAACTGCGCACTTTCGCCGATGCCCTTTATGTCGGGCATGCCTGCGACGATGCGGGGTTTTTCTGGCTCGAGGATCCCTTTCGTGACGCCGGCACCTCGGCCTTTGCCCATAAAAGGCTGCGCGAGAAGATCAAGACGCCCCTCCTGCAGACGGAACACATCCGCGGCATCGAACCCAAGGCCGACTTCCTGCTGGCCGGCGGCACGGACTTCCTGCGTGCCGACCCTGAGTACGACATGGGCATCACCGGCTGTATGAAGATCGCCCATCTCGCCGAAGCCATGGGCGTGGACTGCGAGATCCATGCCTGCGGGCCCGCCCACCGGGCCTGCATGTCTGCGATGCGGAACTCAAACTTCTACGAGGTGGCTTTGGTGGGGCCGGATTGTCCCAACGCCGTCCCGCCGGTCTATACCTGCGGTTACAGCGACGAGCTGGATTCCGTCGATGACGAAGGCTGTGTTGCAGTGCCAAATGGGCCTGGCCTGGGAGTCGCCTACGACTGGGATTTCATTCAAAGCAGGCGCACGGCCTTGCATAGCTTCGAATAGCTTAACTCTCGACGGCAATTGACTTTTTGCACAACAGATTGCCGGCAAAGGGCTCTGTCACGCCACAACCGATGGATAAGGATCCGGCAAGCCTTGCGTCACGCTGCACAGCAATGACACAGGCGGAACAGAGATTTTACACGGACGACGCCCGCTAAGGCTTTGCTTTCAATCGCAAATAATCTTGGGACTTCACCAAAAATTAATGTATATGGTTAACCTTACTAGGGGGGCCGGAACTCGGATTCGGCTAATGTTACACGGAGAGTTCGAGTTTTGACGTTTCGCCAACCCACTAACCTGTCTGTTCTGGGCAAAACCACCAGTATTTTCAGCACCGGCAAGTTCGAATCAAGCAGCCTATCGCAGCTTAAGCACAACTTGCTGGCCGCAGGCGTCGTGACGGCGGGCCTGATGGGCGTCTTTACCTTCGGCGTTGGGGCCTGGACCATCGGTGGATGGGTTTTCGGATCCGATACTGCGAGCGTCCAGACGGCCGAAATCTCAAGCCAGGCCACGACCTCAGCCCAAGCGGGGACCTCAATCCAAGCCAGTACCTTAACCAAGAGCGAAAATACCGCGGAACCGGAATCCGCCCCTGAAAGGGAACTCGTGGTACGGGTCAGCGACGACAGCGACCAGAACAGCCAGCCACCCGAGAAACCTGAAATCACGCAAACCGCCGCCCTCAACGACGTCGCAGGCGTCGAAGAGAAAATCGACAATGGCGAAGAAGCGACCGACTCTGTACCGGCTGGCGGGAGCGCGGCTGCCACTGCCTCTAACATCACGGCTCAATTTGCCGAAGCTCTCGCAGGCGTCGGCGACGACACGCGAATCTCCCGCGAAGACAGTATCGCCTTCGCCATGCCCACGCTGGACGCCGATGGCACAAGCACACTGGAGCCCAGAACCGTTACGGTATCGCGCGGCGATACACTGATGGGTCTGATGGTTGGCGCCGGTGCCGGCCGTTCGGATGCCCATGAGGCGATCACTGCGCTGCGCGACGTTTACAGCCCGCGCCGCCTCCGGCCCGGGCAGGATATCGAGCTGGTTTTCGCTCCCATCTCCGAAAACGACGAAGAAGAAGCCAATGCGCAAGGCAGCGTCGACGATACCGCCGGTGGCGGTCAGTTGATGGGTATGAGCCTGCAGAGTGCCGTGGACGAAATCGTCCGGGTTGCCCGCGCGGCCGCAAGCGACGACTTTGTTGCCGAAACGATTGCCCGCCCTCTTGACCGTCAGGTCCTGCACGGCAGCGGCACAATCGATAGCAGCCTCTTCGTCGCAGCGCGCAATGCGAACATTCCCAACTCGGTTATGATCGAGTTGATGCGGGCCTTCAGCTACGACGTGGACTTCCAACGCGAAATCCAACCCGGCGATAAATTCGACCTGCTGTACGAAGCCTTCTACGATGAAGACGGCAAGATGGCGAAGACGGGCAATATCCTGGTCGCGTCGCTGACATTATCGGGTACACCGCTCAACCTTTATGGCTTCACGCCGTCGAGCGGCTTCACGGACTTCTTTGACGAAAAAGGCCAGGCAGTGCGTAAGGCGCTTCTGCGTACGCCGGTTGACGGCGCCCGCCTGTCGTCAGGCTTCGGCCGCCGCAAGCACCCGATCCTGGGATATACCCGCATGCACAAGGGCCTCGACTTCGCCGCGCCGCGCGGTACGCCGATCTATGCGGCTGGTGACGGTGTGATCGAACGGGCAGGCCGGAACGGAAGCTATGGCAAATACGTTCGTATCCGCCATCACTCCAGTTACAAAACCGCTTACGCCCACATGAAGGGCTTCGCCAAGGGCGTAAAAAAAGGCAAGCGCGTCAAGCAAGGTCAGGTCATCGGTTACGTGGGAACCACCGGCCGCTCGACTGGCCCGCACCTGCACTACGAGGTGCTGCGTGACAACAAGCAGGTCAATCCGCGGAAAATCAAGCTGCCGGCCGGCGAGAAGCTGAAGAAAAAAGACCTGAAGAACTTTCAGTCCCATCGGGCCGAAATCGACCAGCTCCGCGAAGACGTCATCGCCCGTAACGCACAGATGGTTCAGGCCAAACCGGCCGACTGCAAAGCGCAACGGACCGTCGATGAAAGCGGCAGTACCACCGCAGATGCCGCCAGCGCCGACGGCTGTTAGATCCTGAGCATTTTTTAGGTTCTCTGGCGACCGCACCGTTTTCACTGAAGCAGTGAAAACCGTGGGTCAGCATCAAGTGCATCGTCAAAACTGTGATTGAACAAGGCCCGCGCAAGGGCCCGCGGCAATTCCAATTCGGCCGGCTCAACGCCGTATGCTGCCGCGCCTTTCATCATCGACACCCTTCCACGGGAAAAGCTGAACGTCCGATGAACGGAGCATTCAGAGAAGGCTCAGCCCCCACCTGATACCAATTGGGCAATCGGGTACGGCAAGGGAGAGCCACAGCGATGAGATGCCTCAAAACACCAGTGCTTTGTTTTCTGTTTGGATTGCTTTTCGTTTTTGCGGTTCTCGTCAACGTTTCTGCGGCTTCCGCCGACGACGACGATCATGATGACAGGCGTCACGCCCATCAAAGTGAATGGCACCATCATGGGCATCACAAAAAACATCATCATGGGAAAGGCCGAAAATATCGCGGGCAACACTGGGTTCGTCACTACGATGACGACGATCACGACGAGAACTGTGAATACGAAGTTGGCCGCTCACATCGCCATCACAAGGGCCACGGGCACGGCGGCCGCAAACACCGGCAATACGACGAGTATGAGTATCAGTCGGACGAGCGTTATCTGGACGACGATCAACCTCTAGATATCCGGCCGGAAGATACCGTCACTTGGCGAAACCCGAGCCTGCCCAGTCAGGAACCGCGTCAGCCAGAGGTGCGCTTCGACAGCGAGACCTCCGAATCTGGTCCTTGCAGGGAATACACTACGACAGCGAGAGTTGGCGGCCGGCTGCAGCAGATCTACGGTCACGCCTGCCGTCAGCCGGATGGGGCCTGGAAATTTGTCCAGTGACCATAAGGTAAGCCCAGAGCGAAATAGCTTGCACATAAGGAGCGCTTGGCGGAATCAGGCAAAGCGCGCAGGCCTGCTGGTGCTGACCGGTCTTCTGTTTGTCTGCGCGTCGATCGGCTATTTTGCCTACGATCTGCCCCTGGCATCGAATCTCGAGACACCGTCAGGGCGTTCGTTCAGCTTCACGAACACCGACGGTAACGGCTTTGCCTTTCGTGGTGTCTACCAGGGCGAAGCGCAGACCTTTGAAGCCCTGCCTGCAGATTTCGTACAAGCCGTAATCGCGATCGAAGATCGCCGGTTTTTCGATCACGCGGGAATTGACTGGCGCGGCATTGCCCGCGCCACCTGGACCAACTTAAGAGCCGGCGGAGTTCGCCAAGGCGGCAGCACTCTGACCCAGCAATACGTCAAGCTCGCCTACCTGTCGCCGGAACGCAGCTTGCGCCGAAAAATCCAGGAGGCGATCCTCGCGGTTTGGCTCGAGTCCAGGCTGAAGAAGAAAGAGATCTTCCGGCGCTACGTTAACCTGGCCTACTTCGGTGCCGGCGCCTATGGCGTCGATGCGGCTGCTCAGCGCTATTTCGGAAAGCCTGTCGGCAGATTGGACCTCGCCGAAAGTGCCATGCTTGCGGGCCTGATACGCGCACCGTCTCATCTGGCGCCGACGCACAATCTCGAGGCGGCACAAGCGCGAGCAGGAACCGTGCTTAAGGCAATGATACAAACAGGCCGCATCGAAGAAGACCGCGCCACCAAAGCCATCGCCCGGCCGGCAAGTCCGAAGACCCTGGCCGGCACCTCAGCTTCAGACGCCTACTTCGCCGACTGGGCACAAGGACAGACGCGCGAACGCCTGGGAGCCGCCTATGGCGATTTCAATGTCCACACCACTTTGAACCCATCGATGCAGGCCATCGCCGAATCCGTCATCAACGAACGGCTCGCACAGTCGGGGCAGAAGCTTGAAATCGGACAGGCGGCTCTGGTGGCCATGACACTCGACGGTGCGGTCGTTGCCATGGTCGGCGGAAGAGACTACCGCACGAGCCAGTTCAATCGAGTCACGCAAGCACGACGCCAACCCGGTTCTCTGTTCAAACTGTTCGTCTATCAGGCCGCTTTCGATGCGGGGTTCTCACCTGACAGCAGATTGACCGACAAAGCCATTACCGTGGAAGGCTGGAGCCCGGAAAACTACAGCAAACGCAACCTCGGACCGGTGACGCTGCGCGATGCCTTTGCAAAATCAATCAACACGGTCGCCGTCCAACTCGCGGAAAAAGTCGGCCGCGAAAAGATTATCGAGGCCGCGGTCGGAATGGGGATCACGTCGCCCCTTACGGCAAACCCGAGCCTCGCGCTGGGAACTTCGAGCGTGAACCTCCTGGAGATCACCGCTGCCTATGGCGCGGTTGCTGCCGAAACAGCGCGCTTGGAGCCGTATGGCGTCCGCGCGATCGACGCCGGCGGGCAGCCGCTGTTCCAGCATCAGACAGCCGGAGGCACGAAGCCGGCCAATACAAGGCGCCGGACCCGGAAGGTCTTGCGCGACCTCCTGGCGTCAACGGTCGAACATGGCACAGGGCGCGCCGCAAGAATCGGCGAAGCGGCGGGCGGTAAGACCGGCACCAGTCAGGATCATCGCGATGCCTGGTTCGTCGGTTTTTCGAATGATCTCGTAGTGGGAGTCTGGGTCGGGAACGACGACAACCGACCGATGAAGGGTGTCACCGGTGGTGGATTGCCTGCTGAGATTTGGCACGACTTCATGCTGCGCAGCAGGCCGTTCCGTCATCAGGCGGCCACCAGAATCAAACTGACAAAGCTCCCCCATATCTCCGCGCCGGCCGATATCACGGCTCGCGGCAAAGACAAGAGAGAAGACGCAGGCCTCCCCGGCTTAAAGTCCGATACAGCAAAAAAGCCACTCCCATTGGGTTCGCAGCAACAGCAGCCTCGGAAACCGGAACGCTTCAGGGGTTCGCCCAAGGTCATAGACACGGCAACCCTGCGGTTCGGTGAAACCGAGGTTCGCCTGGTGGGCGTCGGCAGAGGCAGCGAAAGCTTCATCGGCAATATGACGAGCTATATCGGCGAGCGGCAGGTGCTCTGCAAGCCTTACACCGTACAAACCCACCGCTGCGAAGTCGGCGGCTTCGACCTGTCAGAAGTCGTGATTTTCAACGGCGGCGCCAGGGCTGCAAACGACGCCCCCGCCTATCTTCGAAAAGCCGAGAAAAGGGCGCGCAAAGGCCGGCGTGGTATCTGGGCAAGATAGCGCCGGCCCCTCGCGGTTCAGGCAAACCCGTTACGCCGCGGCAACCAGTTCGCCGTTGATAGTCAAACCGCTCCCATCCGTCGAGACGTGAACCAGATCGCCCTCTGCGATCTTTCCGGCGAGTATGAGACCCGCAAGCGAGTTCTGCAGCTCCCGCTGGATCACCCGTTTCAGAGGTCGTGCGCCATAGACCGGGTCATAACCCTTATCAGCCAGCCAGACGAGTGCCTGGTCATCCAGTTCCAGGCCGATCTTGCGCTCTTCCAGCATCTTACGCAGGCGATCAAGCTGAACCTCGACGATGCCGCTCATCTGAGCACGCGTTAGGCGATGGAACAGCAGGGTTTCGTCCACTCGGTTTAGGAACTCGGGCCGGAAAGCCATGCGTACAACCTGCATAACCTCGTCCCGTACCTGGTCACTGTCCTGTCCC
Source organism: Pelagibius sp. Alg239-R121 (assembly GCF_947331435.1). Classification (GTDB taxonomy): domain Bacteria; phylum Pseudomonadota; class Alphaproteobacteria; order Kiloniellales; family Kiloniellaceae; genus Denitrobaculum. The sequence goes on from NZ_CAMZOF010000001.1 coordinate 7,336, forward strand.
TCCGGCTGTCCGGCGAGTATCTCGCCGCCCAGATTGGAGGTCATGATGATCAAAGTGTTCTTGAAATCGACCGTGCGGCCATGTCCGTCGGTCAAGCGTCCATCGTCCAGAACCTGCAGCAGGATATTGAAGACGTCAGGATGCGCCTTTTCGACCTCGTCCAGAAGCACCACCTGATAAGGCCGGCGCCGCACTCCTTCCGTCAGGGCACCACCTTCCTCGTATCCGACGTAGCCGGGCGGCGCACCGATCATGCGGGCCACACTATGTTTTTCCATGTACTCGGACATGTCGATCCGCAGCATGGCGGTCTCGTCATCGAACAGGAATTGCGCAAGCGCCTTGGTCAACTCTGTCTTGCCAACGCCGGTCGGACCGAGAAACAAGAAGGAACCGATCGGCCGATTGGGATCCTGCAGGCCGGCACGCGCTCGGCGCACGGCATTTGAGATTGCCGAGATGGCCTCTTCCTGGCCGATGACGCGATGGCCAATGACCGATTCCATGCGCAGCAGCTTATCGCGTTCGCCTTCCAGCATCTTATCGACCGGGATGCCGGTCCAGCGCGAAACGACGCCGGCGATGTCGCTTTCGGTGACCTCTTCGTTCAACATCTTGCGGCCTTCGGCGCTTTGCGACTCATCCAGTTGCCGTTCGATGTCGGGGATCACGCCGTACATCAGTTCACCAGCGCGCTGAAGCTGACCCTGCCGCTGGGCGATTTCCAGCTCACCCCGGGCGTGATCCAGCTGTTCCTTGAGCTTTTGAGCGCCCGCGAGCTTGTCCTTTTCAGCAGTCCAACGGCTGGTCAGCTCTGCCGACTGACGCTCCAACTCACTGATCTCGCTCTCCAGCTTCTTCAAGCGGTCCTTTGACGCCTCGTCGCTTTCCTTGCCCAGCGCGGCCTCCTCGATCTTCAGTTGGATCAGGCGGCGATCCAACTCATCAATCTCCTCCGGCTTAGAATCGACTTCCATGCGCAAGCGGCTGCCGGCTTCGTCAACGAGGTCGATCGCTTTGTCCGGCAAGAAGCGATCGGTGATGTAGCGATTGGAAAGGGTCGCGGCAGAGACGATCGCCGCATCCGTAATCCGCACACCGTGGTGCAGTTCATACTTTTCCTTCAGACCGCGCAAAATGGAAACCGTCTCCTGTACCGAGGGCTCGCTCACTACGACCGGCTGAAAACGCCGGGCCAGGGCGGCATCCTTTTCGATATGTTTGCGATATTCGTCGAGGGTCGTTGCGCCGACGCAGTGCAGCTCACCACGAGCCAAAGCGGGCTTTAACATGTTGGACGCATCCATGGCGCCGTCTGCCTTACCCGCCCCCACAAGCGTGTGGAGCTCATCGATAAAGACAACGATCTCACCGCCGGCTTCGGCAATTTCGTGCAGCACCGCCTTCAGGCGCTCCTCGAATTCACCCCGGAACTTGGCACCGGCAACCATGGCGCCGAGATCGAGGGACATCAGTTGCTTGTCCTTTAGCGTCTCGGGCACGTCACCGTTAACGATCCGCTGTGCCAGCCCTTCAACGATAGCTGTCTTACCGACACCGGGTTCGCCGATCAGGACCGGATTGTTCTTGGTCCGGCGCGAGAGAACCTGAACGGTCCGCCGGATCTCTTCATCACGCCCGATCACCGGGTCCAGCTTGCCTTCGCGGGCCGCCGCAGTCAGATCCTGGGCGTACTTCTTGAGCGCGTCGTAACTGTCTTCCGCCGAGGCCGATTCGGCCTTCCGCCCTTTGCGCAGATCATTGATCGCCGAATTTAGCTTTTGCGGCGTCAGGCCGGATTCCTTCAGGACTTTACCGCTCGCTGTTTCCGCCGACATGGTAAGCGCGAGTAACAGACGTTCGACCGTGACGTAGCTGTCACCGGCCTTATCAGCAAGCGTTTGCGCCTGATCCATCAGACGCGCGAACTCAGGGGTCAGGTAGATTTGGCCTGATCCGCTGCCTTCGACCTTGGGTATCTTGTTGAGAGTCTGTTCGACCAGTTCGAGACAGCGCGCCGGATCGCCTCCGGCAGATGCCATCAACTTGGCCACAGTGCCCTCGCGGTCATCCAAAAGCGTCTTCAGAAGATGTTCAGGTGTCAGGCGCTGATGATTGTTGCGGAGCGCTAGACCTTGAGCAGCCTGAACAAACCCGCGGGCCCGATCAGTAAATTTGTTCAAATCCATATTTAGAGCCTTCCTCGTCCGCGCCCGATAAATCTGGCACGCAGTCGACGATGCAAAGAGTTTCTCTGACCATGCCCACAGGATAGCAGCACACGGTAACCACGACGTTGATGAAGATCACCCGTCAAACTGCATATGGGACTGTTGCATAAAAGACACAAGATACGAATCGCCGCATTCGATGCTTATGTGAAATTTCGAACTCCATCTGCCCCGACAACCCAGTATTAGATGATCGTTGGACCTAATCTCTTTGAGTTGTTAGGGTTCCGTCCTCCATTAAGAGAACCCGGCATTCCGCACAGGATTCCAACCCGCCAGACCACTGCACGAATTTCTGGATCTATCGACCAGACGGCCTTGGTATGGCCACCACAAGCGGATCGGTCGGCGCATCAAAGAACCAGCAGGGGGCGCCTTCGATGGCGATCACGATCACAGATATCCGCCGCTACCCGGTCAAGGGAATGTCTGGTCAGCAGCTCGACAGGATCAACGTTACAACCGGCCTCGGTCTGCCCGACGACCGCCGCTTCGCTCTGGCGCACGGCTCGACTTCGTTCGACAGCAAAGATCCTCAGTGGATGCCAAAGAGCAACTTCCTGATGTTGGCCAAGAACGAAAAACTCGCACAACTAAAGACGGCTTTCGATTCGGAAACCGGACATCTGTCGATTGAGCGCGGCGGCAAACAGGTGGTGAACGCCAAAATCACGGATCAGATGGGACGAATGATCGTTGCCCAGTTCTTTGCCGGTTTTCTAGGTGACGAAGCCCGCGGCGCGCCCAAATTGGTGGAGTCGCCGGGTCACATGTTCAGTGACGTGCGCGAAAAATGTCTGTCCATCATAAATCTGGCGTCGGTTTTGGATCTCGAGCGGGTTGCCCGGGCTCAACTGGATCCGATTCGCTTTCGCGGCAATATCATGATCGAGGGCACGCCGGCGTGGAGCGAGTTCGACTGGGTCGGCCAGGAAATCGAAATTTCAGGCGTCCGCTTGAAGGTTCTCAGCGAGATCAAACGCTGCCCTGCAACAAGCGTCAATCCTTCGACCGCCGAGCGCGACATCAACATCCCACTCACGATTCAACGGGGATTCGGACACTTTAATATGGGAATCTACGCCGAAGTGTTGAACGACGGCGAGATATCGATCGGCGACAGCCTTGCCGTGGGAACTGCCTAGTACACCTGAGGTCGCTTCAGGATTTTCACTGGTTCGTCGAGAAACGTGAAGCCTCTACGCAATAGGCATCGAATCCGAACCAGCGATGAGTTCCACCCATCGGCACAACAAAGCCCGCCAACAACTTCGTAAAGTGTCATGGCGGGCTTTGTCATGTTTCGATGGTCGTGCCAACCAGAGTTTGACTCACATTCTCGATCTCTTCCGTCGAGAATGATTGTGCTCTATGCGTTGGCGGCGTTCGGTTCGTCCGAACCTTCATCCTTTTCAGCGGCAGGAGCAGCCTCCACAACCACTTTGCGGGGACGACCACGCCGCTTCGGCGCGGGAGCAGGCTCTGCTGTGTCGACCGCCGGGGCTGCTTCCACGACCGGTGCACCAGTCGCTGCTGTCTCCTGGGTCTCTTCCAGAGGACGTTTCCTAGGCCGGCCACGCCGCTTAGGAGCCGGCGCTGCTTCAGCCGCAGGCACGTCGTCAGCTGTCGCTTTTGTTGAGGCTTCCGTTGCGGCGGCGACAGGTTTGATCGCGGCAGGAATAGATTCTTCCAACGAAGGTGTCGCCGGATCCGGCGGCCTCTTTGACTCCGCTCGCGCTGCTGGCGCCGGCTGAGACTCGGTGGCCCTGGGACGTCCCCGGCCGCGTTCGCCTAAGCGGCCGCCCCGCGGCGCCCGGCGTTGACCTTCATCGCCAGACAGAGGAAGTTCGTTTTGCGAGTTGCGCTCGGAAAATGCAGGTGCATTGCCAGGTGTTACCTCGGGCTGCGGTTCAAGACCTGGGACCTCAGTGTCGTTGCGCGCAGGGCCGCGGCCGCCACGCCGATCCTGATAGCCGGACCGTTCAGAGCGCCCTTGTTCAGACCGACTCTGGTCCGAGCGTCCCTGATCTGAACGACCCTGATTGCCACGGCCGGACTGCGTGCCCTGAGGAGACTGATTGACCTCGATCTCGCCATTTGCCTGAGGTGCCGCGTTGCCTTGCGCCATCTGCGCACCGGTGCCGTTTTGGCTTGGCGCGGTATGGGCACGATGCGAACCTGCCGACTCCGGATCGGTGCTGTCATTGACGATGCGATAATAGTGTTCGGCATGCTGATAGTATGCCTCAGCCGCTATTCGATCACCTGACGACGTCGCGTCCCGGGCGAGGCCAACATACTTTTCGTAAACCTGACTCGCGTTGCCGCGAATCCGGCCGTCTGGGCCGTTGCTGTCATAGGTTCCCGAACGATGCTGGCCACCGCTGTGTTGCTTGCGATTGTTCGTACGACCGCGCGGTCGCCGACCGCCATTAGAATTTTGCTGTCTCATCGTTCACTTACTTAAGAACGGAATAAATGCCGCTCGCACCACTGTCTTCTCAATCGAAAGCTCAGTCTAGCGAGAATGAACCACGCACACTTTTCAGGATCGTGGGGCGCCCCTCAGGACGCAAGAGCAATTGCTCGGCAAAGCCAACCTAGCGGTCCGACTCCCCATTTCCAACTACTTTTTTGCCTTGACTGCAAAACAACAGCGTTCGACCCCGGAAAGATCACACCTCCGCCAGGGCAAACCAAGGCCGGCGTCCAGCAGCATCGCCTCAACAGCCTCCGCCTGACCAACGCCGACTTCCAGTGCCAACAGGCCGGAGTCTTTCAGCAACACTGCGGCTTCAGGGATCAGAATCCTATAGTCCCGTAGACCATCCGGCCCTCCCGTCAAAGCCTGCAAAGGATCGTAGTCCGCGACCTCCGGCGCCAAATCCGCAATTTCGGATTCGGCAATGTACGGCGGGTTGCTCAGAATAATATCCCAGGTTCCAATCAGGCCCGATGTCCAGTCGTGGCACGCGAAATCAGCTCGCGACCCAAGCCCGAGGTTTCTTGCGTTTTCCTCTGCAACTGCCAACGCCTGCCTGGACATGTCAACACCGAGTCCTCTGGCATTGGGCAATTCGGATAACAGTGCCAAAAGCAAACAACCCGTCCCCGCACCCAGGTCGAGAATCCGCAGAGGCTGTGCTTTATCCTCGGCCCACGCAAGAATCCCCTCGATCAGGGTTTCACTGTCGGCGCGCGGGTCCAGCGTGTCAGGGGTGATTTTGAACGTGAGACTCCAAAACTCGCGCTCGCCGAAGATGCGTGAAACGGGCTCGCGTTTTTCCCGCCGGCATACCACAGCTTCAAATGCCTGCTGCTCAGACTGCGTCAAAGCCTTGTCCGGTTCACGCAGCAACGCCGAAGCACCTCCAGGAAGAATCGCTGCCAGCAAGAGGCGGGTGTCGCGGCGGGGGCCTTCGATCCCCGCAGTTTTGAGACGCTGGGATGCAAGATTCAGCGCCTCCGCTGCCGTGATGGTCGTAGAATCGTGCATCGATGAAGCTTTTGGTGCAAGAATCATTGAATTTCGGCGAGCTTTGCCGCCTGATTTTCGGCAATTAAGGGCCCAATCAGCTCCCCCAAAGCCTCTCCGGTGATCACTTTATCCAACTTGTAGAGCGTCAGATTGATGCGGTGGTCGGTGACGCGGCCCTGGGGGAAATTGTAAGTCCGGATTCGCTCGGAACGGTCACCGCTCCCGACCTGGCTGCGGCGATTCTCGGCGAGCTCGTCCTCTTGCTGCTGGCGCATGTGATCGTAGAGACGGGCGCGCAGCACCTTCATCGCCTTGGCCTTGTTCTTGTGCTGGGATTTCTCGTCCTGACACTGCACCACGACCCCGGAGGGCAGGTGAGTGATGCGAACGGCCGAGTCGGTGGTGTTCACATGCTGGCCACCGGCGCCCTGAGCGCGGTAGGTATCGACGCGCAGATCCTTGTCCTCGACGTGAACGTCGACATCTTCAGCCTCCGGCAATACCGCCACCGTTGCGGCTGAGGTATGGATCCGCCCGCCCGATTCGGTCACCGGAACCCGCTGAACACGATGGACGCCGGATTCGAACTTCAGTTCAGCGAAAACCCCGCGGCCTGAGATGGCAGCGCTGGCTTCCTTGACGCCGCCGATGCCCGTGTCGGAGAAATCCAGCACTTCGAAACGCCATCCGTGGGAATCCGCAAAGCGCTGATACATCCGGAACAGCTCCGCTGCAAAAAGCGCGGCTTCGTCGCCGCCCGTTCCCGCCCGGACCTCCAGGATGGCATTGCGCTCGTCGTCCTTGTCCTTTGGCAGCAACAGCAGCTGCACCTCGTGCTGCAGCTTGGGGATCCGTTCCTTGAGGCCGTAGAACTCCTCCTCCGCAAGCGCCTTCATTTCGGCATCGGAGTCGCCATCGGTCATCATTTCGGCGAGATCGGCCATCTCATTCTGTGCCTCACGAAGCTGCGTAATCGCCTCGACGATCGGCGTAACGTCGGAGAACTCCTTGAGCATGGCCGTATAGTCGCTTGAGCCCGGATCATTATGGTGCGCCAAAAGGTCGCGCAATTCGTCATGGCGCGCCGCTACGGCATCAAGCTTTTCGTCCAGGTTCACGCCCTGCTACTCCTTCAAACTCTCGTCACTACGAGCCAAACTCTCGCCGCTTCCAGCGGCTTCACCGACGGAATCCGCGCTTTCATCAGCCTCGTCCACATCGTCTCTGACGCCTTGCGCCAGCCCAAACAAACGCCGGGCCGCGGAAGAAAGGCGTTCCTCATCCGGTCTCTCGGGACCTTCATCAGCGGCATTCTCGCGCAGCACCTTTGATGGTTCGTGGAGAAGCCGATTGATCAGCAAGCGTGTCGCACCTTCGGCGTCCAGCTTTCCTTCGCTTAAAACCTGGTCCCGCACAACTTCGAAATGACGGCGCAGATCCGCGACAGCCGGACCAGCCGCCCGCTCAGCCCAGCGGCGTTCGAAGCGCAGCAGCTCTTCGCCCACAATCTTCCAGGCTGCCATCGTCGCTGTCTCGCGCGAAACCTTACCGGCCAGCGCCAGCTTCTCCAAGTCGTCGAGATCGTAGACGTAAACGCCATCCATCTCGCCGACCTCAGGGGCAACGTCTCCCGGAGTCGAGGCATCGACCACGAAGATCGGTTTCTTGCGCCGTTGCCGGAGCGCCGCCGCTATCATCGCCGGCTCAAGGCTATAGCGCCCGCCCCCTTCGGCCGTGATAACGATATCGGCAGCCGCCAGAGCCAAATCGAGCTGTCCCCAGGGGCGGGTATGACACCCGAACCGATGAGACGCAATCTCTGCCCGGCGGTCGGAGCTGTGCAGAACCGTCAAATTCGCGAGCCCGGCAGCCCGAAACTCGACCGCAAGCAACTCACCCATTTCGCCGAGGCCAACCAGGAGACCCGCACATCTTGCAAGATCGCCGTGCAGGTCCCGCGCGGTTTGCAGTGCCGAAGCAATCAGGGAAACGGGCTGCTGGGCGACCGGTGTCTCGCTGCGCACGCGTTTCGCCGTGGCGAAAGCCGCCTGCATGACCGATTCGATCAGCGGTCCGCCCATGTCCTGTTCGATCGCCTGCCGATGGCTCGACTTGACCTGTCCAAGAATCTGCGGTTCGCCAATCATCTGGCTGTCTAATGAGGAGGTCACCGCGAAGACATGACGCAAGGCCGCACGTCCCCGGTGAAAATAACCCTCTTCATCCAGGATACGATCGTCGCCGCCGATCCGCCGCGCCATAACCTTACGTAAAGCGGATTCGGTCGTGCATTCCGCCTCGGCCCCAGTCATGCGGTCGCCGACTGATTGAGACGCAACAATATCGAGCCTCTCGCAGGTCGATATCACCAGCGCTTCGCGCAGACCCACGGCCTGCAGGTCATCGAGAATAAGCGACTGATCGGCTTCTTCGGCAAAGAGCTGTTCGCGCAGCGCCAGCGACGCTGTCCGCTGGCTGATGCCAATCACGACAAGACGTTCGGTAGGAGGCAGGTCTGCGGCGGCCACAATCCGCCCGCTAGCGATACCGGGCGAGGTGCTCGATCACTGCATCCAGGGAAACGAGTTCCTGTTCGCCTGAGTCCAGATCGCGGATCGTGGCGGAGTTGTTCGCCAGTTCGTCCTCACCCAACAGCACGGCGGCGCGAGCTCCCAGTTTGTTTGCACGCTTCATACGCTTGCCGACATTACCACTGAACCCCAGTTCAACGCCATATCCGGCATGACGAAGCTTCTGAGTCAGCGTCAGAGCGATTTCTTCGGTTGCCTGCCCCACGGGAATCACCGCAATTGGCCTGGGTACCGGCGGATCACGATCCATCAACATGGAAAGCCGCTCGATACCGGCGGCCCAGCCAACACCCGGCGTCGCCGGCCCGCCCATGGTTTCGACCAGACCGTCATAGCGGCCGCCGGCCAGCACCGCGCTCTGGGCGCCGAGCAAGTCCGTCGTGAACTCGAAGGCCGTGTGACAGTAGTAGTCCAAACCGCGGACCAGACGGGTGTTGAGCTCAAAGGCTATGTTCAGACGTTCGAGGCCCTGTTTGACCGCCGCAAAAAAGTCCTGGCTCTCCGCATTCAGATAGTCACTGAAGACGGGGGCCCCTGCGACCAACTTCCGGTCGCCTTCATTCTTCGAATCGAGAATCCGCAAGGGGTTGCGTTCCAGCCGGTCCCGGCTGTCGCTCGATAAGGCATCACTGTGATCAGAGAAATACTCGACGAGGGCGGCACGGTAGGCCTGGCGGCTGTCGGTATCGCCAAGGGTATTGAGTTCCAGCTTGGTATTCTCGTAAACGCCCAGCCCTGAAAGAATATGCGCCCCCAGTGCAATCAGCTCAATGTCGCCCTGCGGTTTCGGCACCCCAAGAAGCTCGGCACCGATCTGGTGGAATTGGCGCTGACGGCCTTTCTGCGGCCGCTCGTGCCGGAACATGGGGCCGGCGTAGAAGTACTTCAGCGGCAATTGCTGGCTCAAACCGCCAGACATCAGGGCGCGCGCCACTCCGGCCGTGTTCTCCGGACGCAAGGTGATCTGCTCCCCCTCCTTCATGGAAAAGGTGTACATTTCCTTGGTGACAATGTCGGAGGTATCGCCAAGCGTACGCTTGAAGACTTCGGTAAACTCGAAGATGGGAGTCGCCATCTCCAGATAGCCGTAACGCTCCGCGGTTTCGCGCGCGATATCTATGACGGCGCGCTGGCGCCGCATCTCGTCAGGCAGTATGTCGCGTGTGCCGCGGACTGGTTGCAGGGCTGACACTTTTTTTCTCCAGGATTCTCTGAATTTTTAGTCTGAAATCTGTGCGGACCGCGCTCTATTCCGCGGCGGCATTCCGCCCGGTACCGGCAGCCTTCTCAGCCTCCATCTCGGCCTCTATCTCTGAAGCCTTGGCTTCGACCAGTTCGACCAGATGATCGACGATATTCTCGTCTTTCAGGCGGTGGTCCTGCAGGCCGGATACATAGACCTGGTGGGTACCGTTCCCGCCACCGGTAAAACCGATGTCGGTCTCCCGCGCTTCGCCGGGTCCATTGACCACACAACCGATCACCGAAAGGGTCATCGGCGTGGTGATATGCGCGAGCCGTTTCTCCAAGACCTCGACAGTCTGGATGACATCGAACTGCTGACGGGCACAGGACGGACAGGAGATCACGTTTACACCGCGATGCCGCAGATTGAGCGATTTCAACAGATCGAAGCCGACCTTGACTTCCTCCACCGGATCCGCCGACAGCGACACCCGCAAAGTATCGCCGATACCGGCCCAAAGCAGAGCCCCCAGGCCGATCGAGGACTTGATGGTTCCGATGCGCAATCCACCGGCTTCCGTCACACCGATATGCAGCGGGTAGTCACAAACATCGGCCAGGCCCTGATAAGCCGCCACCGCAAGAAATACGTCGGAGGCCTTGCAGGAGATCTTGAATTCGAAGAAATCGTTGTCCTCGAGAATACGGATGTGATTGAGCGCCGAATCGACCATCGCCTCCGGGCAAGGCTCGCCATACTTTTCGAGCAGATCGCGCTCCAACGATCCGGCATTTACACCGATCCGCATGGAGCAGCCATGATCTTTCGCGGCTTTGACCACCTCGCGAACGCGTTCGCTGCTGCCAATGTTGCCCGGATTGATCCGCAGGCAAGCGGCGCCGGCTTCGGCGGCTTCGATGGCCCTTTTATAGTGAAAGTGGATGTCGGCAACGACCGGAACCGAAATCTGAGGAATGATTTTCGCCAGGGCTTCCGTCGATCCCTCATCCGGACAGGAAATGCGCACGATATCCACACCGGCTGCTTCCATTGCCTGGACCTGCGCGACCGTCGCGGCAACATCAGTCGTCAAGGTGTTGGTCATGGACTGCACCGTTATGGGTGCATCGCCCCCTACTTTGACCTCGCCAACACTGATTTGACGGGATTTGCGGCGATAGATATCCCGATAGGGCCGAACACTCATGATTTCGCTCTTACCCGTAGTTCTGTTGCTGTGTAAGCGCCGAATCCTGCCGTCTTTTCCCGCGCCTAACATACCTGGCCAATAAGGATGACGGCAGCCTCCGGGAAGAGGAGACAAGCTGGATGGCCCGCAGTGCGTTTGCAGGCGGGAAAATGCGCTCTTTGCACCCAAACTTCAAGGGTGGAGGCACTTCAGGACGATAGGAGGCATACCGGGACTTGCGCCTGCCCGATGACTACTGGGGTGTTGCCCCGGCCAGGAGAACCTGAGGATCGAGTGCCAGATCGCGGCGAACCGAGCCGACCGGCCCCAGGGGCGCCAAAAGCGTGCCATCAACCAGGACATCGATACCGCCGGCGTTTCCAGTCAGGAGAGTCAGGCCCTGTTGGTTGGGAACCCGATAGGTGTCGCCCTCACGCAGAACCCGCGTCAAAAGCAGCTCATTCGTGCTGTCTCTGACCTGAACCCAGGCGTCCTGTGTCGCGCGGAGGATAATCCGTGCATCCGAGTTGTCCTCGCCGTAAATCTGCGGCTGGGTGGCATCGGGTATCGCCACGAGCTGTGTCGTCACGGGTGCTGCCGGCGCCGCAGGAATCTCTGTGGAAGCAGCAGTCTGGTTGGTTGCGGCCTGGTTGGCTGCAGCCTGGTTGGTTGCGGCCTGGTTCGTGACGCTCTGGGATGAAATTACGGTGGTGCCGGTTCCGGAGGAGGTTTCCGATACAGCCGTATCATTCGACGTTCCGGACTGATTCTGCGGTAAAGGCGCGGCCAAAGTCGCAACGGCAACGGTCCCTTGGCCAACCCTATTGCCTGCTGTCGCGTCACCTGCCTGACTACTGGTCGGCACGCCAGAACCGCTCTGGCTGGAGGTTTCGGCAATTTGAGGAGAAACGGGACTAGCCGTCACGGCATCTTCCGTCCCGCTCCGGCTAGATAAGGAAGGCACTGCGGGTTCGGCCTCGCCAGACCCGGTCGTACCAGACCCGGTCGTGCCAGACCCGGTCGCACTGCTCGAAGCACTTTGCGTAACCGTCGGCAATGCGGCCGCGGCCGTAGAGGGCTGTGCTTCACTCTCCTGAGGCTTTGGAACTTCAGTTTCGGAAGATTGCGATTCCGCGACCGGCATAGCTGCGGCATCTGAATTCCCGGCGGTCATGCTATCGGTGGAAAGCGCCTCGCCGCTCGCTGTATTGTTGCCGGATTCGGCATCAGCAGCCCCGGGTTCAGCGTCCGCAGTTCCGGCAACGGCAGTGCGTTCAGAATCAGGTCCAATCGTCAACTCGCCGTCGAAAAGCGCCTGTAACCGATCGGGCAGGGCCGGAATGAAATCTGCGAAACCGGAATCCCGGTTGGAAAGATAGTGCCAGCCGCCATAGGCCATGGAGCCCATAAGCAATGCCACGAACAGGATTGCACCGCCCGGAACCTTGCCTTCGGGAACCGGCGACGGAAACACCAGTTGAGTCTGGTCATCAAGACCGTCAACGTCATCCCGGAAGCGTTGCACGATCTCTTCTTCATCGAGATCGAGATACTCGGCGTAGGTCTTGATGAAACCGAGCGCGTAGGTCGGACCAGGCAAGGCGTCATAGCGCCCCTGTTCGATCGCTTCCAGATAAACATAGCGGATGCGCAGAGCCTCAGCGACTGTTTTGAGATCCTGTCCCAGGAGCTTGCGATGACGCCGCAAGGTCGCAGAGACGGTCTCACGTGGGGCGAGGCTCACGTCGCCGACATTCAGTACAGGTTCTTGATCGTCTTTTTTAGGCTTCACGATATGATTCGCGCCATGATGTTGATTTGAGTGACATAGAAAACCTAAGCATCACGGAAATCTAGAGCATCTTGGTTAACAATGGGTTTTTATTTTGTGTCGCAAAACAGCAAACAGGTCTAGGAATTTCAATGCATTCCTCTATCGCGCCCGGTGCCGTTTCGTTCGGCCACCCGTCTTTTAGCAAAGATAACGTGCCGGCAGCAATGGGCTAGACCTGGACGATGATTGCCGGATCAGATGATAGTATCCGCAATACCGGGGCTTGCAGGCCTGATGCGGCTCCTCGCAACTCACGATTTGACACAAATATGACGTCATCAAGTCCGAGAGAGAGTCTGATCGCTTTTCTCTGAATCGGCGACAACCGTGAATCAGTCCGCCATTCATATGGCTAGAGTTCAACACCCTGCTCTTTAGCGTAGCTCCGCAACCGGTCCCGCAGGCTGTGGTCGGGCAGTTCCAGCCAGCTCGGCAGCAGAGTTTTCAGCGGTGCCAGATTTAAACTGCGGATCATGGTCTTAACCGGCGCAACGCTCGGCGCGGGCATCGAGAGGCTTTCAAAGCCGCAGCCAAGAAGCGCCATGGCTTCCAGGGGATGCGCCGCCATGTCACCGCATAGAGAAAGTGCGACTTGCTTCGCGCTGGCCTGGCTGGCGATGCCATGCAGGAGCTTTAAAAACCCAGGTGCAAGCACGTCATAGCGCCGCACCAGCCGCGGGTTTCCACGATCGGCAGCAAAATGAAACTGAAACAGGTCATTGCTGCCGACCGAAACAAAATCGACTTTGTCCAAGAGTGCCGGTAGTTGCCAATACAAAGAAGGCACTTCCAGCATCACACCTGCCTTGACCATAGAGGGCAGGGTCCGTCCTTTTACGCCTTCGCGCTCAATCTCCCGGTCCAGCAGTGCCCGTGCCGTTTCAAACTCGGCAACATCACTGATCATCGGGAACATGATCCGCAGTTCGCCGCCTTGCGATGCCCGCAACAGCGCGCGAATCTGCTGACGCAGAACCGCCGGACGATCCAGTCCGATTCGTATTGCCCGCCAGCCCATGGCCGGATTTTCGTCAACTTCGCCCTGCCAGTACGGCAAAACCTTGTCGCCTCCGACATCCAGCGTCCGGAAAACAACAGGCTTGCCATCCGCCTGCTCGACGACGCGGCTGTAGAGTTCGGTCTGCGCGGTCACGCCCGGAAAAGTATCGCGGACCATAAAGGCAATTTCCGTGCGATAGAGACCGATGCCGTCGGCGCCGCTGTCGTGAAGGTGCGGAATATCGATCAGCAGCCCGGCGTTGATGTTCAGAGCAATCCGCAGACCATCGAGCGTCACCGGCGGCAGGTCGCGTGTCGCGGCAAAAATCTCCTTGCGCCGGTCCCGCTCTGCGATCGTGCTGGCAAAGGTTGCCTGAACTTCTTCATTGGGACGCAACAGCACCTGTTCGTTGTCGGCGTCAACGACGATACGGTCGCCGGGCCGGGCGGAAGTCACGATGTCCCGGCAACGGCCGATGATCGGAATGTTCAGGGCGCGGGCCATAATGACGACGTGCGCGGTCGGCGATCCTTCCTCCAGAACCACAGCACGCAATCGCGTGGCGTCGTAATCCAGCAGTTCCGCCGGCCCGAGATTGCGGGCGATAAGAACCATATCGTCAGGTAAATCCTGAGGGCCGGTCCCATCGAGCTCCAGCAGGTGGTGCAGGAGCCTGTTTCCGAGGTCCTCCAGATCCGAAAGACGCTCCTTGAGATAAGGATCCTTTACCTTCGCCATGCGGGTGCGGGTATCGACCTGAATTTTCTCGACAGCCGCTTCAGCCGTCAGTCCGCTGAGAATCGCTTCGTCGATCCGGCCGATCCAGCCTTTGTCCTCGGCAAACATCCGATAGACTTCAAGAATCTCGCGATGCTCACCGAGCTCCGCGATATCGGCACGTGCCAGGAGATCATCGATCGCCCCCCGCATTTCAGCAACGGCGGTGACCAGTCGCTCCCGCTCCTCTTCCGGATCATCGGCAATCACCTGAGAGATCACGATCCCGCGGGTATGCGGCACAGCCTGTCCGATCGCGAGGCCGTCGTTCAGCGCCAGGCCGTCGAGGCGCATGGGCTTACCCTGGCCGTCATCGCCAGCGGCGGTTTCATCCAAGAGAGCGATTTCACCACCGGCGAAAAGCTCGGCCAGCAGCATGGCGACGGTTTCGAGGGCTTCAACCTCTTCATCCGTGTAGTTGCGCGGCGTTACGTTTTGGACCGCGAGCACACCGATCACGCGGCCTGCGCGCTGAATCGGGACGCCCAGGAGCGACTGATAGTTCTCCTCTCCGGTTTCCGGCCGGTAAGCGAAGTTCGGGTGCTTTTGGGCATCGGACAAAGCCAACGGCAGAGCCAGGGCTGCGACCTGCCCGACGATACCTTCCTCGACGTGCAGCCGCGTCTGATGAACGGCCTCGGGCTTCAGGCCCATGGTCGCGAAGAGCTCAAGCACGTCACCCGAGCGCAAAACGTAAATCGAACAGACCTCTGCAACGATATCCTGTGCGATCAGCTTGACGATCTTATCGAGCTTCATCTGGCTGCTGCCGCGCTCCTTCATCAGGTCGCGCAGCAGGCGGAGCAGGCGCCGGGATCCGGCCCAATCATGAGACCGGCCGTCGTGAGGCTTTGAATCGGGAGACTTTCCTTCAGGCACCTTGGCCGAAGGACCTGGCTTGCTTTTATCGCTCAGCGGTTCTGCATCCGTCGAATCGCTCACCGCAGGGTCTATTCGACCCCGATTCTGCATCGATGGGTTGCGAGGAGGAGCATTCATAACACGATGATCTTACACCAGTTCGGCACAAGATGTGTGGCGTTTTATGCCGCATCTAGACCATAGGCTGTATGCAGGCTGCGCAGGGCAAGTTCGGCATACTCTTCGGCAAGCAGCACGCTGACCTTGATCTCAGAAGTCGAGATAACCTGGAGGTTGATCCCTTTCTCAGCCAATGCCGTGAACATTTTCTTGGCGACGCCTGCATGGCTCCGCATGCCCACGCCGATAACCGACACCTTCACCACATTTGGATCCGAAGTCAGGGCGTCGTAGCGCAGTTCGTCCTTGTGCGCCTCCAACACCGCAACGGCGCGCTCCATGTCCGTTTTGGTCACCGTAAAGGTCATATCGGTCGAATTGCCGTCGGCGGAATAGCTCTGAACGATCATATCGACATTGATCGAGGCATCTGCCAGAGGACCGAAGATACCGGCGGCGATGCCGGGGCGGTCGGGAACCCGGATCAGAGTGATCTTGGCTTCGTCCCGGCTGTAGGCAATTCCACTAACTAGTGCGTCTTCCACGATTTCATCCTCGTCAACAACCAGCGTTCCTTCGGTGTCATTGAAACTGGACCGCACCTGAACGCGGACCGAATGTTTCATTGCCATCTCGACGGAGCGGGTCTGCAAGACCTTGGCGCCCTGGGACGCCATTTCCAGCATTTCTTCGTAGGTTATCTTTTCAAGCTTGCGGGCTTTGGAGACGATCCGCGGATCCGTCGTATAGACCCCGTCGACATCGGTATAGATGTCACAGCGGTCCGCCTGCAGCGCAGCGGCCAGTGCAACAGCCGAAGTATCAGATCCGCCGCGGCCGAGAGTCGAAATTCGGCCATCGGGGCCGATTCCCTGAAAACCGGCAAAGACGGCAACCTGTCCCTCGCCAAACCGGCGGACAAGATCGTCCACTTCGATGTCCCTGATCCGCGCACTGCCGTGACTGCCGTCAGTTTTGATCGGCGCCTGCCAACCCAGCCAGGAGCGGGCGTTTACGCCAATGGATTGCAGCACGATGGCAAGCAATCCGCTGGTCACCTGCTCTCCGGAGGATACGACCACGTCATATTCGCGCAGATCGGCAAGCTTGGCGGCAGAGTCGACGTAACCGATCAGCTGATTGGTTACTCCGGACATGGCGGAAACGACAACGGCCACTTCATGACCCGCATCGACTTCGGCCTTAACCCGTTGTGCGACGTGGCGGATGCGGTCTAGATCAGCCACCGAAGTACCACCGAATTTCATCACGATTCGGGACATAACGACCTTGAACTAAATAAGGAAACGATCAGGTTGCCCGCAGAGCGGCGGCTATCCATACTCTTTAGCAGGGGCACGTGGCAAGTATGCCGCCGAGCCCGGCATGTAATATTTTATCGAAACGGATCGACATGACCAAGGTTCAAGACCGCACGAGCGTTGACGCGGCTGAAATCGAGAAATTCTCGGCCATTGCCGCCGAGTGGTGGGACCCGGCAGGAAAGTTTCGCCCACTCCATCAGTTGAATCCCACGCGTCTTGGTTACATCCGCGACCACGTCGCCGCACACTTCGGTAAAGATCCTGCCGCGAACCAGCCGCTCGCAGGCCTGAGCATTCTGGACATCGGCTGCGGCGGCGGGCTGCTGAGTGAGCCTCTGACCCGCCTGGGCGCCAGGATGACGTCGATCGACGCGGCGGAAAAGAACATCGGGGTCGCCAGCACCCATGCCGCGGAAGCAGGATTGGAAATCGACTACCGTCACGCGACCGCGGAGGATCTCGCGGCGAAGGGAGAAAACTTCGATGTGGTCCTGAACATGGAAGTCATCGAGCACGTCGCCGACGTAAATTCCTTTTCCCAGGCCGCCTGCGCCCTCGTGAAAGACGGGGGTGCGACCGTGGCCTCGACTCTCAATCGGACCCCGAAATCCTATCTCATGGCTATCCTGGGCGCGGAATACCTTCTGCGCTGGCTGCCGCGCGGGACTCATGACTGGCGAAAGTTTCTCCGGCCGTCCGAACTCACCAGCCTGCTGCGGGCGCAGGGAATGAAGGTCGAGGATATCAGTGGTGTCGTTTACAACCCGCTGAATGAGAGCTGGCGGCTGTCCCGGCGGGATCTGGACGTCAACTACATGCTGTTTGCAACGAAACCCAAAGCAGATCTCGTTTAGACGGAATCGCTCTTGGCGATCTGTTGCACCAATGAATCTGCTCTAACTATTTGAAATAGAATAGCTAACCGGCAATCAGGAGTCGTGGCGAGGCACCCAGGGAACACGGGCAAATTCAACACCCTCTTCCTCCAGGGCCTTGGCATCCTCATCGCTGGATTCGCCGTAAATGCCCCGTGCTTCCGTCTCGCCGTAGTGAATCTTTCGGGCTTCTTCCGCAAAGTTCGTCCCGACATAATCGCAGTCGCGTTCGACATTGTCGCGCAGATCACTCAGCGCGCGCATTACCTCGGCGACCTTTTCCACGTCGGCGTTGGTCGTCACGGAGCCCGAGGCACTGGCGGGTTTTGCAGGTAAGGCCGGCGGCGCGGGAAGCGCGGCGGCGGGGACTTCTGCCGGTACAGGCGCGGGGCTGACGGCCGAAGGTTCCTTGTTCTGCCGACGCGTTGTGACGTTCGGCGCCATCAGGGCCTTTTCAACCCGTTTCGATCCGCAGACCGGGCAGCGTACGACCCCGGCTTCAATCTGCTCATGATAGGAAGCGCTGTCTTTGAACCATGCCTCAAAGACATGTTCCTTCTTGCATCTCAGATCAAAAACTATCATCTCGCCTTACCCATCCCGTTACAGACGGCCGAAGCCGCATGCAGGGCAAAAAAACTGTCTGAAACCCACCTTAGCAGTGATAAGACTCGTGAAACACCCAGGGATCAAGAAAAATGACATCAACGACGCCGGCCTGCCCGAACGCGGCGGAACCGCAGAGTCCTGAGGCGTCCGGCTGGATACGGCGTTTTGCAGGTCTGATTCCGGCGGGCGGCGCGGTTCTGGACCTTGCCTGCGGCGGCGGGCGCCATAGCCGCCTCCTGCTTCAGCTCGGTCATCCGGTCACTGCCGTCGATCGGGATCTCACGCGCCTGGGCGGGCTCGACTCCCACGATGACTTCAGTGCGCAATGCCATGATCTCGAAGACGGCAGCGCCTTCCCGTTTTCGGCAGGAAGCTTTGCCGGCGTGGTGGTGACGAACTATCTCTACCGTCCGATTATTGCGGATATCGTCCGGGCCGTGGCGCCGGGCGGCATATTGCTGTACGAGACCTTCGCGCAGGGCAACGAACGCTTCGGTCGCCCGTCCAATCCCGACTTTCTCCTGGCGCCGGGCGAGCTGCTCGACGCGGCGGCCGGACAGCTTCGCGTGCTCGCCTACGAAGACCTCGTCGTCGAACGGCCCAAACCGGCGGCCGTTCAACGCATTTGTGCGCGCCGCGAGCTATTGGCCTAATGCGGCAGTTGGAGAGCCCTTGCCTGTGACGGAGGCGAACCCATCACGCGTCTTGGTCACAGCCGCGGGACCGGTCTGTGCGGTGACGGTCCCGGGTGCTTCGGGGGGCGCGGCTCGTTTAAGAGGCCTTCATCAGTAACGGATCGAGGTTGCCGCGCTGTTCCAGAGCATAGAGTTCGTCGCAGCCGCCGATATGCTGGCCGTCGATGAAGATCTGCGGGACGCTGGTGCGTCCGCCGGCGCGCTGAACCATTTCGGAGCGGCGCCGCGGCTGCAGCATAATGTCGATCTCGTCATACTTCGCACCCTTCGCCTCAAGCAGGCGTTTCGCCCGCGCGCAAAAACCGCAAAGCATGCTGGAATAGACTTCGATCACAGGATTTTGTTGTTCCGACATTTCGCTCTCTGACATTAAATTATCGCCGCCATTCAATTATCGCCGCCGCCGGCAGAACAGGGACCTCTTCGCGCGGTTCGAGCCGCAGAAATCTATATAACCCCCGAGATTTGGGGTCGTCATCGCCAAATTACAGCCCGGCAGGCCTCAATCACCGTAATTTTACCGCCACAACCTTAATCAAATGCGCGGTCATGTCCGTAAAACCCGCGCCAGCGTCAAGACATCGACCGCCGCGGCGCCTCCGGCGCGCAGGCTTGCGACACAGGCGGCGATGGTCGCACCGGTTGTATAGACATCATCGACCAGAAGAACCCTTCGGCCCTCGATCTGGCCCCGCTGAGACGGCCGGACCCGAAAGGCGCCCGCCACGTTGCGGTGCCGTGCCGTGCCGCTCAGGTGCCCTTGTGGGCGGGTGGCGCGGCGGCGTTCAAGAACCAGTGCATGGAAGGCGATGCCCCGGCTTTGCGCTAATTTCTGCGCCAGCAGCGCCGACTGGTTGTAGCGGCGCAGAAACAGCCGCCGCCAATGAAGCGGCACCGGAACGACGACATCGGCCGCCGCGAGCAGATCACCGCCGGCCAACGCCATCCAGTTTGCGAGGGTCATCGCCGTCTCGGTCCGGTCGGCATGCTTAAAAGCCAGGATGAGAGCCCGGCTGGCGTCGTCGTATCCCAGCGCGGCACGGGCCCGGTCGAAGCTTTTGGGTTTGTGGAGGCAGTCGGCGCAGAGGGGTGCGTCCGCGTTTCCCCGGCCCTGGGAAACCGTCTCGGCCCCTTCAAATTCAAACGGAAATCCGCAGCTATGGCACCAGGGCGGCGCGAGGAACCTCAGGTCCTTCCAACAGTCGGCGCAGACGGTGCCGTTGCGCTCGACAACCACGCGGCACTTCGCACAGGTGGGCGGTAAAACCGCATCAAGCGCCCGGCGCGCGATCATCGTGACAGTCTGCATGTGAGCGAGCATGCCCCGTGCCGGCATGGGAAATCAATCCTTTGCACAAAGCATCACTGCCGCCGATGTTCGATTGCCGGTCATTTGCCAAGCGGGCCGAACTTTGATATCGCCCAGGCGTTCCTGCCCGGGTTAACACCGGGCTAACAACGGATAACGCGATGAGCGATGTAATGAATGTCTTCGACCGTGCACTGGTGCGCAGGCACCACGACCGGGCAGGAGAGACGATCGCAGACTACAGCTTCCTCTTCGACGCCGTCGCGCAAAGGCTCGCGGACCGGCTGCTGGACGTGACGCGGCGCTTCCCCAGATGCCTTGACCTCGGCTCCCGGGGCGGGGCCATGGCGCGTGCACTGGCAGAACGGCGCGACATCGAGCTGATGGTCCAATGCGATCTGTCACCCGCCATGGCAAAGGTCGCCGGAACGCCGTCCCACAGGGTCGCGGCGGTGAGCGCGGACGAAGAATTCCTGCCTTTTGCGCCCGGCAGTTTCGAACTTGTTGTCTCCAATCTCTCCCTGCACTGGACCAACGACCTTCCTGGCGCCCTGATTCAGATCAGGCAGATTCTCAAGCCGGACGGCCTGTTTCTGGGCGCCATGCTGGGCGGCGAGACCCTGCACGAACTCAGAACCGCCCTGATGCAGGCCGAAATCGAGCTGGAGGGCGGCGTAAGCCCGCGCCTCTCTCCGCTTGCGGATCTGCGCGACGCCGGTGCTCTGCTGCAGCGGGCCGGATTTGCTCTTCCCGTCGCCGACGTCGACCGCATCACCGTGAGCTACCCCAATGCCCTAAAGCTGATGCAGGATCTCCGCGGCATGGGGGAGACCAACGCAATCCACACGCGCCGCCAGACCATGACGCGGCGCAGCACCCTGTTTCGGGCGGCGGAAATCTATCAGGAAACGTTCGGTGACAGCGACGGCCGGATACCCGCGACGTTCGATATTCTAACCCTGACCGGCTGGGTGCCGGACGCTTCGCAGCAACAACCGCTGCGCCCCGGAAGTGCGCGCAGCAGGTTGGCCGACGCGCTGGGTGTGGACGAGATTGGAACCGATGAGAGCGCGGGGACGGCGGCGCATACACGGTCCAAGGATCCAAAAGACCAAAGCTAGCTGCCATGGCCACTCGCACAGTTGCGTGGGCTCTTAGAGCAAGTCGCGCAGTTGCGCGCGGGCCTCTAGAGTAAGTCGCGCAGTTGCGCGGGGGCCTCTAGAGTAAGTCGCGCAGTTGCGCGACTAGTGGCACGTCGGCTTCAGGCATCGGATAATCTCCAAGACGTGCCGGGCGAACCCATTTCAGCGCCTGCCCTTCCCGCGGTGTCACCATGCCCTGCCAGATTCGACAAACGAACAGGGGCATCAGGAGATGAAAATCATCGTAGCTATGCGAAGCAAAGGCGAGCGGCGCAAGGCAACTCTCCCGCGTGTCGATCCCAAGCTCTTCTTCAAGCTCCCTGACCAGCGCCTGCTCCGGGGTTTCCCCTGCATCGAGTTTGCCGCCCGGAAACTCCCAGAGTCCGGCCATCGCCTTGCCGGCCGGCCGCTGTGCAATCAGAACCCGCCCATCACGATCAATCAGCGCGACGGCAGCAACAAAGACCAGCGGTTTTGCCGCTGCAGCAGCACGTTCGCCAGCGGCCCAGCAGCCACCCAGATCCGATTCCTCTGTCATGCTGCCCTGCTTTAACTTCGGTAGTCTGCGTTGATATCGATGTAGCCGTGCCCAAGATCGCATGTCCAGACGCGGGCGGACCCGTCACCAACGCCTACATCCACGGCAATTTCGATGGCCTGCCCCTTCATATGTTCGGCGACGGGGGCTTCATCGTAGCCGGGAACAACCCAGCCGTTTTTAGCAACCTCGATACCGCCGATCTTGATCGAGAGGCGGTCTCGGTCCGCGCGCTCGCCTGCTTTTCCCACTGCCATGACAATGCGGCCCCAATTGGGGTCTTCCCCAGCAACCGCCGTCTTCACCAGCGGCGAATTGCCGATCGCGAGCCCGATGGTCCTAGCCGCCAACGGCGTTTCGGCACCCGCAACGTCGATGGTAACGAACTTACTTGCGCCTTCGCCGTCCTTGACCACCTGGATGGCGAGATCGCGCAACAGATCCTCAAGGGCAGCACGAAAGCCGGTCAACGCAGGATCGGCCATTCCGGTCGGTAAAGAATTTTCCGCCTTGCCGGTCGCAAGCAACAGAACGGTATCGCTGGTCGAGGTGTCACCATCGACGGTAATCGAATTGAACGTCCGTTCGTTGGCATCGGCCAGCAAATCCTGCAGCAGGGCCGAGGGCAGATTGGCATCGGTCGCGATGAAGGACAGCATCGTGGCCATATCCGGAGCGATCATCCCGGAGCCTTTGGCAATGCCGTTGATCGTCACCGGCGTGCCCGCGATTTCCGTCCTCCGGCTGGCACCCTTCGGATAGGTGTCCGTCGTCATGATTGCCGCCGCCGCTTCCGGCCAAGCGTCCGGACGCAGCCCCTCGGCCAATTCCGCGAGGGCGCTGGTCAAGCGCTCGTCTGGTAGCGGTTCGCCGATTACGCCCGTCGAAGCGACGAAGACCTCTTCGGCGCGGCAACCGACCAAACCGGCGACGGCATCGACGGTCCGCTCGACTGAGCCGGTTCCGGCCGCGCCAGTGAAGGCGTTCGCATTTCCGGAATTGACCACAACCGCCCGTGCAGAGCCATGGGTCAGCGCTTCCCGGCACCAGAGGACGGGCGCCGATGCGGTCAAAGACCGGGTTAAAACTCCGGCAACGGAAGAGTCGGGTTCAAGCACCATAATGCAGACATCGGTCCGGTCGCGGTAGCGCAGGCCACAGGCGCCGGTCGTGATCTCCAGACCGGCAATCGGCGGCATCACCGGAAAGGCGGCTGGCGCCAGGGGGGAAACTTTTATGGACATCGCACTGCACCTCCAACGATTTACAGCCACCTGATATTCAGGTGGCTGTAAAGCAATTGGTAAAGTGATACTGAAGATATCGGCCGGAGGCTACTGGCTTGTGCCCTCACTCGTGCTTTCGCTTGTACCTTCCGTCGCGGGTGCGGTTTCTTCGGCATCCGGTGTGACGATTTCGATTTCGGCACCTTCGCGCAGTTTCGCGACGATATCCTGATAGGCACCACGCGAGAGTTCGGAGCGCAGGTCCGCCTCCATATCTTCAAAGGCAGGCTGCTCACCCAGGCGGCTCTCCTCGACCTTAATCACATGCCAGCCAAACTGGGTTTTGACCGGCTCTTTACTGTGCTGTCCGGCCTCCATGGCGAAGGCGGCTTCGGAGAATTCGGGAACCATCTGGCCTTCACCGAAAAAGCCCAGATCACCGCCCTGCGAACCGGAAGGGCCGGTCGAATGCTCGCCTGCCAGCGCCGCGAAATCAGCACCGCCATCCAGCTCGACAATCAAGTTTTTGGCCTGATCTTCCTCTTCGACGAGGATATGGCGGGCGCGAATCTCTTTTTGAGGCGGATTTTCGGTCACAAACTTATCGTACTCGGCGCGAATCTTCTCGTCGGTCACCTGTGCCTCAATCTCGCGCAACACATAGATCTGGGAGATAATCTGACTTTCCGCGCGCATAACCCGCTCGCGCACCTCTTCGTCGTCCGCCAAACCGGCGTCACGGCCAGCCTTGCCCACGAGCCTGAGGTCGATGACCTGTTCAATCAACTGAGGAAAGATCAACGCAATCTGGGACTGCTGCTGCGGCGGCAGATTCTGTGCGAGCGCGAGCACCTCCGACTGAAGGATATCTTCACCGCCGACCCGTGCAACAACGGGATCGTCTCCCGCTCCACTATCCTGTGCCTGAACCGGAAGAGCAAATGCGACCGAGAGGGCACAAAATGCAGGAACCAAAAGATTTTTGATGCGCATGTCAGCGACTCCTTAACAAGGCCGGAACACCGGCCCTTTTATTTAAATTATGCCGTTATGTTGCATGCAGACTGCCCAGGCACAAGTCCGCTTGCGTAACAGTTGGGTGAAATGCTGGGTGAAATCCTGCGGCTTGATTCCATTTGGATACCGGCGAAATCTTTCCCGACACAGCCACCAGCCCATCGGGCCATGGCATCCTATTTTTCTGGAAACAGTTCCATATCCGCATCGGCCCGAAGCTTCTTCAGAACGCCATTGATCCTCAGCCTGGCAAGCTCTTCACGAAGTTTCGGCGCGAGTTCCTCGTAGGTCGGCAGAACCGCCTTGCGCTCACTTTCGACTTTAATCACGTGCCAACCGAACTCGGTCCGAAAAGGCCGGCGACTGTAATCCCCGACGCGCAGATCAAATGCCTCGGCAGCAAAGCCTGGATCGAGACTGTCCCGGCGCATAAAGCCCAGATCACCGCCCCGCGATGCGGAATCGCCGGTCGAATAGCTTCGCGCCAGTTCCGCGAAGTCGAGACCGTCATCCAATGACTGCACCACTGCGCGCGCTTCGGCACGGCTCTTAACCACAACATGGCGCAGATGGCGCTCACTTAGAGCAGCATTGGCCCGCAATACTGCGAAGTATCGGGTCCGCACATCCGCCTCGGGAATCTTTGAGGCGATGTTCCGGGCCACATAAGCATCCCTGACAAGGATATCCTCATAGGCCTTAACCCGGCGCTGCAGGTCTTCGTCCTCGTCCAGGCCACCGTCCCGGCCTGCATTGGCGAGAAGCTTCAGATCGATCAAACGGTCCAGCAGCGCGGGAAAAATCGATTCGATCTGACGCCGGTACTCAGGTGGAAGATCACGCGCAGATTCCAGCACGTCTTTCCAACGGATTTCTTCGCCTTCAACCACGGCAACCACGGGATTGCGGCGAATCATCTCCTGCATCGCAGAACCCAAGGTTTGCGACGATGCATCACCTCCGTCACCGGATCCGCCCGCCGCGGCACCTTTTGGCCGCTGCGGCCCGGCAAGCGGCGCAATCGGCTCGACGAGCAAAGGCGAGCCCTGGCGCAGGGGAATTGAAGGCTTCGTCTGCTGAACGCCATCCTGAGCCGACGGATCGATTGTCGATTCCGCTGCGTAGTCCAGGTCGGTTAGGCTGTCCGCACCGGATTGCGCCCAGGCCTTTGATACACCCAATTCAGCCCAACCGGAGGCGCCTGGAAGTGACTCTGTGGAAAACAGCAGTCCCACGGCAATGACGGCGGCGAAGATTGCACCGCTATGTATAGATCTCGAACGGCTGGTAGATCTCAAATGGCTGGGCCGCGGCACGCTATCTCCTCAAAACGTCTCTGACAGATCCTTGGGGCCAGTGGACTCTCATCTTGCATGAAGGACTGATTGGAACAAGGGCGGGCAACAAGAAAGCAGGGTCCCGGCCGCGAGTCCATTTCAGCCAATCGGAAAACTACACGAAGAACCCTATCCATATGGATTGTGTTCTGGATCATGGTTAAATCCTGTAACCGCTGAATAACAATGCCGCTCAATCGCTTGTGCCCAGGGGCAGCCAGCGTTGACAGGCACCTCCCGGGCGCCTATTTGTCACTCCGAGTTCCACTTGTTTTCCGTTTAATTTCTGTTCGAGGTCATAAATGTTCGGCGCGCTCGCAAAGCGGCTGTTTGGATCTGCTAACGACCGTTATGTCAAAGGTCTTAGCCAAACCGTCGACGCCATCAATGCTCTCGAACCAGAGCTGGAAGCCCTGAGTGACGAGGATCTGCGGTCAAAAACCGCGGAATTCCGCCAACGCTTGACAGACGGCACTGCGCTTGACGACTTGATCGTCGAAGCCTTTGCCACCGTACGCGAAGCCGCGAAACGGACCCTCGGGCAGCGTCATTTCGACGTGCAGCTTATCGGTGCCGTCGTCCTGCATCGCGGCCTGATCGCCGAAATGAAAACCGGCGAAGGCAAAACCCTTGTCGCGACCCTCGCCGTTTATTTGAACGCGCTCTCCGGCAAGGGCGTGCATGTCATTACGGTTAACGACTACCTGGCACAACGCGATTCCGAGTGGATGGGCCAGATCTACCGATTCCTAGGACTGACCGTCGGCTGCATCGTTTCAGGCCTGCCCGACGAAATGCGCCGCGAAGCCTACAAATCAGACGTTACCTACGGCACGAACAACGAATTCGGTTTCGATTACCTGCGCGACAATATGAAGTTCCATCTGGAAGAGATGGTCCAGCGGGACTTCAACTATGCGATCGTCGACGAAGTGGACTCGATCCTGGTCGACGAGGCCCGCACCCCGTTGATTATTTCGGGTCCTGCCGAGGATTCTTCTGAACTTTACATTAAGATCAACACCCTGATCCCCAAGCTCGAAGCCGAACACTACGAGATGGACGAAAAGGCCCGCGCCGTCACGCTGACCGAGGTTGGTACGGAACGGATGGAGGAGTTGCTCCACGAGATCGACATGCTGGACGGCGGTTCGCTGTACGACATCGAGAACGTCAGCGTCCTGCACCACGTTAATCAGGCGTTGCGCGCCCATCAGCTTTTCCAGCGCGACAAAGATTATATTGTCAAGGACGACAAGGTCGTCATCATCGACGAGTTCACTGGACGCATGATGGAGGGACGGCGGTTTTCCGAAGGTCTGCATCAGGCCCTGGAAGCTAAAGAAAACGCCAAGATCCAGCAGGAAAACCAGACCCTCGCCTCGATCACCTTCCAGAATTACTTCCGTCTTTACCCCAAATTGGCCGGCATGACCGGTACGGCCATGACCGAAGCGGCCGAATTCTCGGACATCTATCACCTTGATGTGATCGAGATCCCCACCAACCTGCCTTTCATCCGCGAAGACCACGACGACGAGGTTTATCGGACCGCGCGGGAAAAGGACACCGCCATCCTGACCCTGATCAGGGAATGCCAGGAACGGCAGCAGCCGGTCTTGGTGGGCACGGTGTCGATCGAAAAATCCGAGCATCTGGCGGAGTTGCTGAAAAAAGAAAAAATTCCCCATAAAGTCCTGAATGCCCGCTACCACGAGCAGGAAGCCTTCATCATCGCTCAGGCCGGTGCACCGGGCTCGGTCACCATCGCCACCAACATGGCGGGCCGGGGTACCGATATTCAGCTTGGCGGTAACGTCGACATGCGGCTCAAACAGGAAGCCGGCGATATCGAAGACGAGGCCTTAAAGGCCACAAAGACGACCGAGATTGAAGCCGACGTCTCCGCAAAGCAGGGCGTTGCCAAGAGCGCCGGCGGCCTGTTCGTGATCTCGAGCGAACGCCATGAAAGCCGGCGGATCGACAATCAGCTCCGTGGCCGCTCCGGCCGTCAGGCCGACCCCGGCGCGTCCAAGTTTTTCCTGAGCCTGGAAGATGACCTGATGCGCATCTTCGGCTCGGAACGTATGGATTCCATGCTGCAGAAACTGGGCCTTCAGGAGGGCGAAGCCATCGTCCACCCCTGGGTTAACAAGGCCCTCGAAAAGGCTCAGCAGAAGGTCGAGGCGCGCAACTTCGAGATTCGTAAGAATCTTCTGAAGTTCGACGACGTCATGAACGATCAGCGCAAGGTCATCTACGAGCAGCGCAAGGACCTCATGCGCGCGAGCGAAGTGCACGAGACCATCGTCGACATGCGCCACGAAGTGATTGAGGACCTGATTACCCGCTGTATCCCCGCCAATGCCTATGCGGAACAGTGGGAAATCGGCAGCATTCATGAAGAAGTGCTACGGCTGTTCGGCCTCGACCTGCCGGTTGCCGACTGGGCCCAAGAAGAGGGCATCGCAGATCAGGAGATCCGTCAGCGCATCACGGACGCCGCCGACAAGAAGATGGCGGCCAAAACCGCCAACTACGGCGTCGAGGTCATGCGGAGCCTGGAAAAACAAATCCTGCTGATGGTGCTCGACAAGCAGTGGAAGGACCACCTGCTGTCGCTCGATCATCTGCGCCACGGCATCTCGCTGCGCGCCTATGGTCAACGCGATCCCCTGAACGAGTATAAAAAAGAAGCCTTTGAGTTATTCGAGGCCATGCTCGCGGAGGTGCGTGACGAAGTAACTTCGCTGCTCAGCCGCCTGGAATTGCGTGCCGCAGAGCCGGAAGCCGCACAGATCCAGCGTGCGCCGCAGGAGATGCACGAAACCCGGCAAGATCCGGCGTTGGTCGGTGCTGGTGCAGGGGCCGGTGCGGGTGCCGGTGATCAGGGCAGCGGCGAAGCAGCAGCAGTTCCGACCCAAACACGCGCGGCGGCAGCCAACGTCAATCCCAACGATCCCTCGACCTGGGGCAAGGTTCAACGCAATGCCCAGTGCCCCTGCGGATCCGGCAAGAAATACAAACAGTGCCACGGCAAGCTAGCCTGATCCTGTCTCCAAAATAGATCCGGGAATAACATGCAGCTTACGCCGCTTGAACGGGTGGCTCCATGGCGCCGGTCATGATCGCCACCGCATCGGACATGGAGCAATCCTGCGGCCTGATGACGGCGATACGGCGCCCCAGCCTGTGGACATGGATACGGTCTGCGATCTCAAAAACATGAGGCATGTTGTGCGAGATCAAGACGATGGGCAGGCCCTTGGATTTAACATCCAAAATGAGATCCAGAACCCGGCGGCTTTCCTTCACACCGAGTGCGGCCGTGGGTTCGTCCATGATCACGACCTTTGAACCGAAAGCCGTGGCCCGGGCAACGGCAACGCCCTGACGCTGTCCACCCGAGAGGGTTTCGACTGCCTGATCGATGTTCTGTATGGTCATCAGGCCCAGCTCGGTCAGCTTCTCCCGCGCAATGCGGCGCATCTTGGTTCGGTCAAGCTTGCGGAAGAGCGAGCCCGCCAGCCCCTCGGACCTGATTTCACGCCCCAGAAAGAGATTGTCCGCGATTGAAAGCGCGGGCGACAGCGCGAGATTCTGATAGACCGTCTCGATTCCCGCTTCGCGGGCTTCCATCGGCGAGCGGAAGTGAACTTCCTTGCCGTCCAACCGGACCTCTCCGTGATCCGGAAACACAGCTCCGGTCAAGGCCTTGATCAGCGTCGACTTTCCGGCACCGTTATCGCCGATTACGGCGAGAACCTCGCCGGGATACAGCTCGAACTCTGCGTGATCCAGGGCGACCACACGCCCATAGCGCTTTACCAGTCCACTTGCCTGCAGAACGGGCTGTTGTGTCCTCCCGGTCATGTCGAAACCTTCCTGATCCATTGATCGAGCGCCACAGCGACGATGATCAGCATGCCCACGGTAAATTCCTGCCACAACACATCGACACCGGCGATTTTGAGGCCCGAACGGAACACGCCGACGGTCAGTGCGCCGACCAAAGTGCCCAGGATGGAACCGCGGCCGCCGAAGAGGGAACAGCCACCGATGACGACAGCGGTGATCGCGTCCAGGTTTCCCTCGTAGAAGCTCTGGGGACTGACCGAACCCAGCCGCCCGATCGCGATCCAGCCGCCGAGCGCACAAATGGCGCCGGCCACCGCGTAGACGGAGATCAGCGTGCGGTTCGTGCGAATACCCGACAGTTCCGCCGCATCCTTATCATCGCCGACCGCGTAGATGTGCCTGCCCCAGGCGGTCCAGTTCAGGATGTACCAGAAGAGCCCGAACAACCCGATCATCAGGAAGGACCCGTAGGTAAACTGCGCACCGAACACACCGACCCGTTCGCCGAAGAATTTGAGCAGCGGGGCAATAGAATCAATGTCCGAGCTGCGCACGGTCTGGGCTTCCGAATACCAGAGGTTAAGCGCAAAGAAGATCGACCAGGTTCCAAGCGTCACAATGAAGGGCGGCAAACGCAGGCGCGTAATGAGAAAGCCGTTGAGAAAACCGCAGAGGGTTCCAACCGCAAAACCGGCGAAGAGCGCAAAACCGACCGGGAGACCATAAGTCACACCGAGCCGCCCCATGACAACCGAGCTCAGAACCATGATCGCCGCAACAGAAAGATCGATGCCAGCCGTCACGATGATCAGGGTCTGGGCCACTCCAAGGATCCCGATCACGGTGACCTGTTGAATGATCAGGGAAAAATTGAAGGGCGTAAAAAACCGTTCGCCGGCAATCACGCCGAAGGCCGCCAGACTGAACAGCAATACGATCAAAGGCGCGGCTGTCGGGTTGGCATGCAGAAAGTAGTGCAGTTTCGCAAGCGGCCCGTGCGCTTCGTCTTCAAAGGACGCGACCTGCCCCTCTGCAGCCGCCGTCTCAAGACGATCCGTATCCGCCATGATCTGGGCACCCTCTTCTAAGGTCTGTTGAAATTCAGGATGTCGTCGCGGCATGCCGGGATTAACTGCGAACAAGGTCCGCAGGGCGCGCCGAAACCCGCCGCCCTGCAGCGGCGGATTTCGCAATCATCAGCCAGAGGTCAGACCACTGAAGTGATCAGATCAGCCCCAGCACTCAGATCATCCCCAGCACTGGGTCAGACCGTCCTTGGAAGAAATCGAGGGAACGCCGTCGACGGGCTCGTCCGTGATCAGGGTCACGCCGGTGTCGAAGAAGTCCAGTCCCGGAGTGTTCTTCGGCTTATCCCCGCTCGCGGCAAAAGCGGCCACCGCTTCCACGCCCAAGGCAGCCATCTTGAGCGGGAACTGCATCGAAGTCGCGCCGATGATCCCGTCGGACACATTTTGCACACCAGGGCAACCGCCATCGACCGAAACCACCAGCACGTCCTTTTCCTTCCCGAAGGCCTTCAGCGCTTCGTAGGCGCCAGCCGCCGCAGGCTCGTTGATGGTGTGGATCAGATTGATGCCCGGATCCTTCTGAAGGAGGTTTTCCATCGCCGTGCGCCCACCTTCTTCCGAACCTGCCGTCGAATCGCCACCGACGAGGCGGGGATCATCTTCGTCGTACATCTTTTTCACGTCTTTGACATCGATGCCGAAACCTTTGAGGAAGCCCTGATTGCGCAGGACATCGACGGTGATTTGTGCTTCGGACAGATCCAAAGTGGCGATTTTCGCGTCCGCGCTCGAAGATCCCATCTTGGCGGCAGCCCACTGGCCGATCAGCTCACCGGCCTTGAAGTTGTCGGTCGCGAAGGTCGCATCGGCCGCATCGATCGGATCGAAGGGCGTATCCAACGCAATCACCAGAACACCGGCTTCGCGGGCACGCCGTACTGTATCGGTCAGTGCCGCAGGGTCGGACGGTGTAATCAGGATGCCTTTCGCACCCGCCGCCACCAGGCTCTCGATGGCCGAGATCTGCGCTTCGTTGTCGCCGTCGTATTTGCCGGCAAAGCTGCGCAGTTCCATACCGAGCTCAGTGGCCTTGGCCTCGGCGCCTTCCTTCATCTTGACGAAAAAAGGGTTGGTGTTGGTTTTGGTGATCAAGCCGACGATCGTGCCTTCGGCGTAGGCAGGGGACGCCGCAGGAAGCGCCGTTGCAGCGAATGCCGCCGCGCCAAGCAGGGCTGCGCCTGCAATTGAGGTCGTCAGGGACTTTAGTTTTTTCGACATGGATGGTCCTCCCATAGATCGAGAGCGGACTTTTCCGTCCGCGATGTTCGTTCTCAAAGAGGTGTTTGCGCTCAAACGCGCCCTTAGCGGAAAACCGAGCCTCAGGCCCGTCCGCGGACAAACACCCGTATCTATAGAGTTACCGAACACCCCAGGGCTGTCAATAAATAAATCAATTTGATTTATTTATTGACAGCCTCCTGCAAGATCCACATTCTTGCGCAAGCTGCATCCCCGCGTATGGAATGATGGATAGCTCCGAATGACGCTTGAGGAAGCATCGAAAAACCCTGAATCAGCCGGAACAGGCTTGCAGCGTGCCGCGAAACTGGGCGGCGGTACCAACCAGACCGGGGCGCGCGCCTATAACGAACGGCTGGTCCTGTCGCTGATCCGGCGCAACGGCCGGCTGGCGAAGGCCGAACTGGCGCGCATGACGGGTCTCTCGGCCCAGACCATCACGCTCATTGTCAAAAGTCTCGAAGCAGACGAATTGGTCATGAGAACGACACCGACCCGCGGCAGAGTCGGGCAGCCGTCGGTCCCCTTCTCTCTCAACCCCGAAGCGGTCTTTTCCTTCGGGCTGAAGATCGGCAGGCGGAGCGCAGAGCTGGTGCTCTGCGACTTCAACGGCGTGGTCCGGGGGCGTGCCAGCAGATCCTATCCCTATCCCACACCGGCCTCGGTCCTGGAATTCGCACAGCGGCATATGGCGGAAATGCTGGATAGTTTGCCGGAGCATCTCCACAGACGGGTCGTCGGCCTGGGCATCGCGATGCCCTTTGAAATCTGGAACTGGAAAGACCAGATCGCCGGCCCGGCCGATATTCTGGACCAGTGGCGCAACTTCGATATCAGGACGGAAATGGCGGCGGCGAGCGGCCTTCCGGTGATCACCTCCAACGACGCCTCGGCCGCCTGCGCAGCCGAAATTTCGCAGGCCGACAATCTGCAGAACCTCGACTTTCTCTACTTCTTTATCGGCTGGTTCATCGGCGGCGGGCTGGTGCTGAGCGGCTCGCTCTTTCCGGGCCGGACCGGCAATGCCGGCGCCCTGGGCTCCATGCCTGTGACCTCGCCGGACGGGCCGGTTCAACTGATCAAGCGCGCCTCGCTCTATCTGCTCGAAGAAATGCTGATCGAAGACGGGCACGACCCGGCGATCATCTGGTCGCCCGACGGCAACTGGGACGCAATCGAGGACACGCTGGGGCGCTGGCTTGCCATCGCCGCAGATGCGATCGCCCAGGCCATCGCCGCCGCGACATCGGTGATAGATTTTCAGAGCATCCACATCGACGCTGCGGTACCTCCAGGCATTCGGGAACGCATTGTTGCGGAAGTCAATGCAGCGTTCGAGAAGCAGGACCGCCAGGGCCTGGTGCCGGTCAGTGTCGTGGCTGGCGGGGTCGGGACCGATGCCCGCGCAATAGGCGCTGCAATGCTGCCGATCCTGGCCAATTTCACCCGTGACCGGGAGGTCCTGTTCAAGGACGTTCAACTGGGTGAAGGCTAGGGTGCGGAGACATAACCTGTATCAGCCCACTTCCACCCGGGCAGAACGAACCGGACAGGCGGACGCGCAGTCAACAAGTTCCAGCAGTCAGCCATCTCTCGCAGTCAGCCATCTTTTGCTAATAAATTGGCGGTAGGTTCATGCCCACCCGCAATAAGAATTCCGATTCGAGAAGATCGATTTGGCTGAGATGGCATTCGCGACCCCTCTGAAATCCGAGATAAACGCAAAGCTTTTGTCCTACTGGCAAAGTCTGATCACGGCACCAGAGACAATGCCGACCCGGCCGGCCTACTGCCCGATCGACATGCCACGGGAGATCCTGCCGCACGTCTTTCTCTGTCAAATTTCTCCAGATCCCTTCGAAGTCCTCATCCGCCTGCAGGGAACCTACATCGTGGAACGGGCGGGACAGCATCACAGCGGCAAGACGATCACTGCTGAAACCTTTGGAACCGACTATCGCGCGGTCAAACAGGTCTATCGGAAGGTCTACGAAGAGGCCGTGCCTCTGGTGACCGAGGAAAGAGTGGCCTCACCGGACGGACTTTACGTCGTGATGGAGGTCCTGCACCTGCCGCTGGCAGACGGCGACTGCAAGGATAAGGTGTCCTTTGTGACCGGAAGCCTTGATATCATCGGCGGGAACAGTAAATCCTGGATGGAATTTCGAGCCCAGCAATGGTCGGTCATTCGATCGGATCTCCTGCACAGCGTTGCCGCCTAATTCACCTTCCATCACCCTTCCTGCACTGTCTGCGCTGCCAACAGGATGGGCGGAAGATCATGAGATCTGCACGAAAAGCACGATTTCCTAACGCAAGAGTGATGCGGAGCCTCTGTCAATTCGCTTAACATCGTCCTACATGTTTGACTGCATCAATGTCGTAGGGTCGCGCAGCTCAGCCTCCGCTTCAGTTGGTGAAAGCGCATTCGATACGAGGAGGGATGGAAAATGACGGAAACAGC
This sequence comes from Pelagibius sp. Alg239-R121, assembly GCF_947331435.1. Classification (GTDB taxonomy): domain Bacteria; phylum Pseudomonadota; class Alphaproteobacteria; order Kiloniellales; family Kiloniellaceae; genus Denitrobaculum. Next base: position 41,325 of record NZ_CAMZOF010000001.1, read on the forward strand.
AACGCTTGCCGGCGGATGCTTCTGGGGTATGCAGGAGCTGATACGCAAGCTTCCCGGCGTGGAAAGCACACGCGTTGGCTACACCGGCGGGAAAACCTCTTCGCCGCAATACAGAGATATCTGCACCGGCACGACGGGCCATGCGGAAAGCATCGAAATCAGCTTCGATCCGGAGCGGACCAGTTACCGCGACATCCTGGAGCTGTTTTTCCAGATACATGACCCCACCACAGAAAACCGCCAGGGGAACGACCGGGGCAGCCAATACCGGTCGGCCATCTTCTATGCGACCGAAGAGCAGGCACAGGTCGCGCGCGACACCATCGCCGATGTCGAAGCCTCGGGACTCTGGCCGGGTGCCGTCGTGACCGAGGTGGTTCCTGTGATGGAGTTCTGGGAAGCAGAGCAGGCCCACCAGGACTATTTGCAGAACCATCCAGGCGGCTATACCTGCCACTTCCCGCGGCCAAATTGGCGTTTGCCCCGCCGGGACGCAGCCGAGTAAGACACACCGCACTGAACGGATACCCTGACAAGGCCGCTGAAACGTCCAGCGGCCTTGACCTTTTCGGTCATAATCAATCACTCTATCGCGCTATTTTCTCCATTTTGGCGACGATGGATGGATACGATTGAAGGGATGCGGAGCTTTGCGGCCGTTGCGGCCGAGGGCTCTTTTACCGGCGGCGGCAAGCGCTTGGGGCTTTCCACCAAACTGGTGAGCAAATACGTCCGCCAGCTGGAGGAGCGTCTGGGTGTCCAATTGCTCAACCGAACCACCCGCAGCGTTGCGCTGACAGACGTGGGCCGCGTCTATTACGAGCGGTGCCTCAGCCTCCTCGATGCTTTCGACGAGGTCGAAGCCGCGGTTCAGGACCGGCATCGCAAACCGCGCGGCAAGATCCGCATGACCGCCCCTACCAGTTTTGGCGAGCGGGATCTGACTCGCCTGTTAGCAGGTTTCCTGAAGCAGGAACCGGAGATCTCCATCGACCTGGAACTGACCAACCGCCATGTTTCGCTGGTAGACGAAGGCTTTGACCTGGGTCTCCGAATCTCCTCCCTGACCGACTCGACCATGATCGCGCGCAAACTTGCCCCCATGCGGGTGGTGATCTGCGCAGCACCCGATTACCTCGACAAAAAGGGTCGACCCGATCATCCGGCCGCCCTGGCCACCCACGACTGCATCATCGACACCAACTTCCGGGTCGCGCCGAACTGGCCCTTCAGGATCGACGGCACAGCCACCAGCGTTACCGTCAAAGGGCGGTTTCACGTCAATACGCCACGGGCGACCGCAGAGATGGCTGCTGCCGGCCTTGGAATTGCACTCTGTCCGCATTACGCGGTGCAAAGCTTTGTTGAGGCGGGGCAACTTGAGCTTCTCTTCGTGGAGTATGAGGCCTTCGATTTCGGGATCCACGCCATCTATCCCCACAACCGGCACTTAACGGCGCGGGTCCGTGCTTTGGTGGACTATCTGGCAAAAGAACTTAGGCAGAGCAGAGGATAGCTCCACCATTTATCTACAAATTGTTCATAATCATTCCATAAAACTGCGTATTATCTTCTGAATGGCTTTCCTCTAAATCTCAAGCTGTAAGGGCGGCCCTGTGATCGCCGCTCTATTAGGCCAAGCAGAGATTAGAAGGAACCCAATCATGTCGAACGCCATCCGTATCCACCGTCACGCCCTGTCCGGCCATTCCCATCGCGTGGAACTCTTCGTCAGCCTCGCCGGTATCGTCCACGAGCTTGTCGATGTCGATCTGCTCGCCGGCGAGCACACCAAAGAGCCGTTCTTGAGCCTGAATCCTTTCGGGCAGGTCCCGGTGATCGAAGACGGTCGAGTCACTTTGGCGGACGCCAACGCCATCCTCACCTACCTCGCCAAGAAATATGCTCCGACCTGGTTACCCGAGGACGCCGAGGAAGCCGGCGAGGTTCAGCGTTTTCTGTCGCTTGCCGCAGGGCAGATCAGTTACGGCCCCGCAGCCGCGCGCCTGATCAACGTTTTCGGTGCCGACCGGCACGCAGAGACGGCAAAAGCCACTGCCGCCTGGGCCTTCCAGCGATTGGACGCTCATCTCGACGGCAGAGACTGGCTGGTCGGCAACAACCCAACCATCGCCGATGTGGCGATATACAGCTACACTGCCCATGCGCCGGAGGGCGGCATCTCCCTTGAGCCCTACCCAAACATCCGGTCCTGGCTAAGCCGCGTGCAGAATCTCAAGGGCTTTGTTCCGATGCAGGCAAGCAAAGCCAGCCTCGCTGCTTAACACGTTTGGTCCCCACGCCGCGGCGCAGATGTAACCGCGCCCCAATTTTTTTGGAGGCACCGATGTCCGTGAAAATACAGCAGACTCATGACGGCTGGGCCCATGCAGCCTCTCCTTTTCATGCCGGCGAACAAGAGGTCCAGGAACGGGTCGGTGTACGCGACGTCATGGAAAGCTTCGGCCGCCGCGTCGTGCGGGACTTCATGCCCGATCAGCATCGCGCCTTCTTTGCACAGCTGCCCTTCGTCGCCGTGGGCAGTGTGGATTCACAGGGTCAGCCCTGGGCGTCGCTTCTTGCCGGCGAGCCAGGCTTTATGGTCAGCCCGGATAAGCGACAGCTTCAAATTGACGCAAAACCGGTGACCGGTGATCCCTTAACGGAAGCCCTGGTACCGGGTACATCCCTGGGCCTGCTCGGTCTTGATTTCGCAGACCGCAGGCGCAACCGGTTAAACCTGCGGGTGGATTCGGTTGCCAATGGAATTATTGCTCTGACCGTGGACCAGTCCTTTGGCAACTGTCCGCAATATATTCAGACCCGCAGCCTTTCCTTCACCCGCGACCCAAAGCAAGAGGGAGCCGCCGGCGCCGTCACGCAAATCAAGCGGCTGGATGAAGAAGCCCGCACGATGATCACATCGGCCGATGCCTTTTTCGTCGCCAGTTCATACGAGGCGGGTGAAGACCAGCGCCGTGAAGGCGCCGATGTCTCCCACCGCGGCGGCCGGCCGGGCTTCGTTAAAGTCGAACAGGGGCCCAATGACGACGTCCTGACCATCCCGGATTACAGCGGCAATTCGCACTACAACACACTGGGAAATTTTTTGCTGAATCCCAAGGCGGGACTGACATTTATCGATTTCGAAAACGGTGATCTGCTGATGTTGACCGGAGAGGTCGAGATCATCTGGGACGGGCCCGAAGTAGAGGCCTTCCAGGGCGCCGAGCGGGCCTGGCGCTTTAAGGTCACGCGTGGCGTCCGCGCCAGAGATGCCCTTCCGCTGCGCTGGCGCTTCGGAGAGTATTCACCGAACAGTCTGATCACGGGGAACTGGCAGGAAGCCGAAGCCACCCTTGCCGCCGAAGCCAAACGGAACGCCTGGCGCGACTACCGGGTCACACGGATTGAAGACGAAAGTGAAGTCATTCGGTCGTTTTACCTGGAACCGATTGACGGCGACGGTCTGCTCGGCTTCGAGGCCGGGCAATACCTGACGATCCGCGTCACGCCCGAAGGCCAGGAAAAGCCGGTGGGCCGAACTTACACCCTCTCCTCGGCGCCTTCCGATAAGTTCTACCGCATCTCGGTTAAGCGAGAGCCCGGGCGTTCGGACGAACATCCCGAAGGCCTGGTCTCAAACTTCCTGCACGATAGAATCACCATCGGCGACAAAATCGAAGCCAGGGCACCGCGTGGAGACTTCACCTTCGATGCCGCAGAGAAGCGCCCCGCCGTTCTGCTGGCCGGCGGCGTTGGAATCACACCGATGATCTCCATGGCGCAACACGCGGTCCACGAAGGTCTTCGAACGCGGCATCTGCGGCCCATCACCTTGATCCATTCGGCGCAGACCACGACGCAGCGTGCATTCTTCGAAGAGGCCAGCAGGCTGTCGGAAGCCAGCGGCGGCCTGGTCCGCAGCTTTTCGCTGATCAGCCGCCCGGCAAAGGACGAGCGTCCGGGCCGGGACTTCCATGGCCAAGGACGCATCACGGCCGACGTCCTCCGAGAGATCCTGCCGCTTGACGACTACGACTTCTTCCTCTGCGGACCGTCAACATTCATGCAGGGTCTTTACGATACACTGCGCGGTCTTGGGGTTCGCGATGCGCGGATCGCTGCGGAAGCCTTCGGACCGGCTTCACTGGTCAGGCGCCCGGACGAAGGCACGACGATCGCGGAAATACCGAAGGGCGAGGAAGCGGAGAATGCTTTGGTCGCCTTCGCAGACTCGGATTTCGAACAGCGCTGGAGCCCGGAGGCCGGGACACTTCTGGAACTGGCAGAAGCACACGGCCTGAGCCCCGATTACGGCTGCCGGAACGGCACCTGCGGGACCTGCGCAACAAAGCTCAATGCCGGATCAGTCGCCTACCGCAGCATACCGTCGGCGTCGGTCGCTGAAAACGAAGTGCTGATTTGCTGTGCCGTGCCGGCCAAAGACGACACGGGGAGCGAGCGCGTCGAGCTGGCTCTATAATCAGAATCGTCCGTCGTAGGCGCGTTCGCCTATTTCGGCGGCGATGAGGGTGAACCCCTCTTTCGACGCCAGTCCGGATTCCACCGCAACGGCCATGTCGGCACGGTTATCAACCGCAATGCCACGCCCACCGAGAGCTTCAGCCAGGGCCGGGAAGTCGGTGCCGCCGAAGTCGACGGCCAGATTGCGCAGGCCCTGACCACGCTGCTTCAATTCGATGAGGGCAAGCGAACGGTCGACGAAGACCACGACGACCAGCGGCAGTTTCAGATCGCGCAGGGTCGTCAGCTCGCCCAGGATCATTTCCAGGCCGGCGTCTCCGGTAAAGGCCACGACCGGGCGTTCCGGCGCGGCGAGTTTGAACCCCATGGCAATCGGCAAAGCACAACCCATCGTGCAGAGGCCGCTGGACTGAAGCAAACCACGGGGCTGCGGACAATCCCAGAGCTGGCTAAGCAGGATACGATGGGCGCCGCTGTCGGCCGTTGCGACTCCATCTGCGGGCAGGAGTCGACGCACTTCCTCGATGGCGGCACCGGGTCCCCAGTCCTCGTTGGTGCGAAAGGCCGCGCGAAGGGATTCGCGTACGGCCGCCGCCTCGCCGCCGGACCAATGCTCTGCTTTAGATGCCCCGGAATGGCCACCGATGGCCTGCAATCCGGAAACGATATGACCGACAAATGTCACGGACGCATCGTGCATGCCGTGATGATTGGGCGCGGCGGTGACCTCGATCACGGGGACTTTTTCCGGGTCCCAGGGGCGACACCAGTTCTGGCGCATTTCGATCGGATCGTAACCGGCCAGCAGAATCAGATCGGCCTGCGCCACAAGCGGCAGCAGATGCTCATCGGCGAGCGGCGAGAGGCCGGCGCCACCGAGCGATAGAGGATCGCCTTCCGGCAAAATACCCTTGGCTTTGTAGGTGGTGATCACAGGGATCCGGTGTTCCCGGGCAAAGTCGGCAACGCCTTCTTCACCGCCTTGCGCGAGAACCTCCAGCCCGGCCAGCAAAAGCGGCCGTTCGGCAGAAGCAAAGAGATCGCAGGCCTTCTCCAGGTCGGGTCCGGGCGCGGGCGCTGCCGGGGCGTAGTGAACCGGGACGATCTTGCGCGGCTCCGGCTGATCGGCGCCGGCGACGGACATCGGCACATCGATGTGCACCGGGCCCGGCCGTCCTTCCATCGCAATTGTCAGAGCCTTGGCGACGATTGTCTCAACGGCGCCATCGGTCAGGGTGAAGCTGGCCTTCGTAATCGGATCCAGAAGCGCGCGGTGATCGAAGACCTGGTGTGTGTAACCGGCAGCGGTGGCTTCATCCACGCAACCGGTCAGGAAGATCAGCGGCACCCGATCCTGCTCGGCATTGGCAATCACGTTCACGGCGTTGGCGACACCCGGGCCCAAAGTCGCAATCAGGACACCCGGCGCGCCGCTTGCGTGATAGCTGCCCTCAGCCATGAAGCCCGCGGAATTTTCGTGCTTGGTCAGCGTGAAATCCAGACCGGCGTCCGATAAAGCGTGCATCACGGTCAGGACCTCGCCACCGGGAATGCCAAAGGCGTGGCGGCAACCCGCGTCGTAAAGTGCCTGAGCGAGAATGTCAGCGGCCGTGGTCATGGAAGACTCCTGGAATTGGGTCGGCAAATCAGGGAAAAAGGGACTGGATGGGGCTGTTACCGCGGCAGGTTCAGATAGCCGTCGCGGCTTTGAGGCAGCTTGCGGCCCAGGATAGACGAGGCGATGACCGTGCGCAGAATCTGGGCCGTACCACCGCCAATGGTGAACATGCGCGCGTCGCGCATCATGCGCTCCATGGGATTGTTGCGCGAATAACCCGCTGCGCCGAAAACCTGCAGGGCATCGCTGGTCACTTTAATCGCCATCTCGGACGCAAAGACCTTGGCCTGCGCTGCCTCCAGCACATCGGGAAACCCCTCGCCCGCTGCGGCTTTGTGCAGCAGGGCACGGGCGGCATCGACCTGGATCGACATATCGGCCAGCATCCACTGCAGGCCCTGAAATTCGCAAATCGGACGACCGAACTGCTCACGACTCTTGCTGTAGTCAAGGGCTTTTTCGTAGGCGCCCGCCGCCAGACCAAGCGCCACCGTGCCTGCGCCGACGCGCTGGGCATTGTAAGCGGTCATGAGCGCGCCGAAGCCCCGCCGCAGGCCCTGCGGCGGCATCAGCAGCATGTCCTTATGAACCGCAAGATCTTTGAAAAGGATTTCGGTCTCGGGAATACCACGCAGACCCATGGTGGGTTCGCGGCGGCCGACGATCAAACCGGCCTCCGGCTGCCCCACCTCAAGATCAGGCACCTCATCACGCACCACGATGAAGCCACCGATTCCCTGTTCGGCCGCGCCGTCGAAGACGCGGGCAAAGACCAGATGCAGGCGCGAGACGCCACCACCCGTGATCCAGTGCTTGCCACCATTTATGATGTAGTAATCGCCCTTACGGTCGGCACGGGTGATCATCTCTGTTGCGGCGCTGCCGGCGGTCGGCTCGGTGATGCAGATGGCCGGCTTGTCGCCACTGAGCACGATGTTGGCAGCGAGGGATTTTTGCGCCTGGGTGCCGTACGCCATGATTGCGCCGATAGCGCCCATATTGGCCTCGACCGCGATGCGCCCGGTGACGCCGCAGACTTTGGCCATCTCCTCGATCACCAAGGTCGCATCAAGATAACTCAAACCGGCGCCCCCGTGCTCTTCTGGGATGGTCATACCGAAGAAACCCGCCTCATTCAGGGCGCGGACGTTGTCCCAGGGATAGGTTTCTTCGCGGTCTATGGCTGCGGCGCGCTGTGCAATAACCTCCTGCGCCAAGGCGCGTGCCCGGGCGCGCAACTCTATCTGATTTCCAGACAGGTTTTCCGGCATTGCAGTCTCCTCAAAGTTTGATTCCCAGCACGACAGTTGCCGGTTTGACGCTTCTCAATCAGTTTAGCTGGAGAGGCAGGGATTTGGCGAGTGCGATGAGTGGCTCGGCGGTGACAACCCATCCAACCCTGGGAAGATCTGAGCATGAAGATGCCTAGGCCATGATACCATCAGACGGCATTATTTTACGAACCACCCTGACTTGAGCCGACCAAAACCGCACCATCTTTTTCTCAGGATGCCACACTATCTGATATAGTGTTCGACCTAGCCACGGGATCGAAGTTGTTCATGGAACAGAGTGAGCTTGATCTCTTAGACAGCATCGGAAACCCGGTTTTCGTTCTGGATCTGCAGCCGTCGCGCTGGTTGACCTATATCGCCTGGAATCAGGCCGCTGTGGAGCGAAGCGGTTTTAGTAAAGAGCAAGTCATCGGGAAAACCGCGCGCGAAATCTATCCGGGACGCTTGGGGCGGGCGGCCTATGACCGGCATGCCGCTGTCGCCGAATCGGGGATGCCGGCCAGCTACGAAATCGTACTACCGCTGTCTTTCGATGACCGAGTCGTCAAAACCACGCTGATGCCCCTGAGAAACGCGGAGGGTAAAGTGCATCGGCTCATCGGCTCCTCGATCGACCTTTCATCGGAACGCCAACAGCAGACGGCCCGAATTCTGGCGGCCGCGGAGGTGAAGGCCCTCACAAGCGAAATGGAACAGTTCGTCGCCATGGCGGCGCATGATCTGCGTACACCGATGCTGAACGTGCAGGAAATTGCCTACATGCTGCGGGACGGCTTTGAAGATCATGGCGACGGGAAGCTGGAACTCATCGAACTGCTCGAGACGGTGAGTATCAAGGCGACAACACTGATCTCCGAAGTTTTGTCCTACGCAAGAGCGGTAAATGCTGAGATCAGGCAGGTCGAGTTCGATTTTGGCGAGCTCTGTGCAAACATATTTACCGTACTTGATCCGCAGGAGGAACATCGCCTGGTATCATCGGCGGCGCGCTTGATCTCCGATGATGTCGCCCTTCAAATTATTCTTCGCAACCTTATCGATAATGCGGTCAAGCATTCAGGACGAGGTTGCGTCGATGTACGCATTTGCGTTGCCGCGGCAGGCGACGACTGTCTGGAGTTTACGGTTCGTGACAATGGGCGAGGTTTCGATGACCCGTCGCTTGCCTTCTTGAGCAGCGGCACATTCCGCACGGAAAGCGGTTTTGGGTTGCTCGGCATTAAGCGCCTGGTCAACGCCCGGGGCGGTAAAATTCATGCCGAAGTCCCTAAAGATCAAGCCGGCACAATTATCAGCTTTACCTTTCCAGGAAAAATATCAGACCAATAGCTGGTATTGCCCCCTGCGAGAACACCACAACTGGAGTCAGCAGCTTGATCGACCAAACAACACTCATCACCTATCTTATCGTGCTCCTGGGCTTCGTTTTCATCCCGGGACCGGCGGTCCTGCTGACACTGGCGCGGGCCAGCAGTTCGGGGACGAGGGTAGGGCTTGCGACCGGTCTGGGCATTGCCGCCGGGGATCTGGTGCACACGGCGATGGCAGTGCTGGGGATCTCAGCGGTTATTCTGACATCCGCAGTGCTTTTCAGCCTGATTAAGTACCTGGGAGCCGGTTATCTGATCTACCTGGGCATCCGCGCGATTCTCGAGAAACCGCAAACCGGTCAACAGAATCGCAACTCCGGGCTTACACCGCCAAAGGCGTTCCGTCAGGCGGTTCTTGCCGAAGTCCTAAACCCAAAATCCGCCCTGTTTTTTCTGGCCTTCCTGCCACAGTTCGTGCAGCCCGGAAACGGCGCCGTGGCCCTGCAGCTTACCACTCTCGGCGTTCTCTTTGTCCTGATGGGTCTCTTCAGCACAGTGGTGGTTGCGATCTTCGCCGGCCATGTCGGCGCATTCCTGCGCCGCAATCCCGCCGTCCTGCGCTGGCAGGGAAAGGTCGTCGGCGGGATCTACTGCGCCCTGGGAGTGCGGCTCGCCCTGCAGGAGCGGTGAATTTTATGCGGATTACGCGCTGCCCGATTTCGCCAGATCGATAAAGGCCCGCCGCCGTCCCTTGCCGTACCGCCGTGCCAACGCGAAGCCCGCCAATCCGAGATCAAAGAACGCCAGCTTGCCCGATTCCGGGACCAGCGCCCCCCTTGGCGCTGCCGCTCCCTAGCCGATGGACAGCAAGGGTGAATGATCAGTTTGAATGGAGGCCGGACCTGGAAGGTCGCGCCGATGACGATCCCCAAGGCCTGCTTATGCCAGCCGCGACAAAGCCAGCATAACGGGGATTTACAAGAGGGGTCCTGTAGACAGCCCAAACCGCGGGCAATTGTGTACAAAATTTTGTATTTCTGGGAGCCTTACACCAAAGACAACGGTGGAGCAGCGCCTGATGCTGACCAAAGTTGCCGGAATGTTTGTCAAAATCGCCTTCGCCAGCGACGCCGATGTATTTTTGGCGCGCGGTCAGGCGACGCGGCCCGTTGCCCGCTTCAACCGGCGTGGTGAGGACGCGCTCTACCTGAGTCCCGACGAGATAAGTGCACGAGTTGCAATGGGCCAGTACGTGAAGCCCGGCGATCCACCGCGTGTCCTGATCCGCTACGAAGTCGAGCAGTGTGATCTCTTCGATCTGAGGCACCCGGACGCCGCTTCCACCTATACCCTGGCCCGTCAGCGCTGGCAGGACGCCCTGGCACGCGGCGAGGAGCCGGCGTCCTGGCGTGCCGCGGATGAGATCCGTCAAGCCGGCCACGTCGGATTGATCGATCCTTCGCGCCGCAGGCCGGGCCTTTGGCATATCACCCTGATGCGCTGGAATGAGCCGGGCGCCCCGCGCGTGGTGCCTGTCGGCTCCCCGATCCCGATCGAGGTTGATCCCGGCCATCGGTGAAGGCGCGTCGGCGACGACCAACCCGCTGCATAGCCGAGAAAAACAATCCCTCGGAGCCGGTCCGCTTGACTACTGACAGAACCATGTCAGGAGGTGTCGGTTAGAGTGCCATTCATCCTTTTCACTGAAACAGTGAATAACGATCAGACTCTAGTTTGCGGAAGCTTCGAAGTGATTGATTTGAAGCCGGTAGCAAGGAGGGAAACTCATGGCATTCCAAACAAATCGACTGAACAAGCGCTTCAAAAAATTCATTGAAAAACAGAAGCTGTTCTTTGTTGCCACAGCTGCGCCGGAAGGACGGGTCAACCTTTCTCCCAAAGGCCTCGATTCCCTGAAGATCATTGACGACAATCAAATCGTCTGGCTGAGCGTAACGGGCAGCGGAAACGAAACGGCCGCACATCTTCTCAAGACACCGCGGATGACCTTGATGTTCTGCGCGTTTGAAGGAAGCGCCCTGATTTTGCGCGTTTTCGGAACAGCTGAAGTGATCTACCCCCGGCACGATGAATGGGAAAGACTATACGGTCTGTTCCCGGATTACGCCGGCGCGCGGAATATCTTTAAGCTGAAGATCGATCTTGTCACCACCTCCTGCGGCACAGGTGTCCCGGAGATGGCCCTCGTCCGGACCCGGGCGGAGACGGAACTGGTGCCTTGGTATGATGAAATGGGGACTGATGGCGTCGATGCCTTTTGGCGCGAGAAAAACGTCAAGAGTATCGACGGCGAGCCCACGGGCATCTTCGAGTAAAGCAATTGGCCAGGACGGCGCTTTAAATAGCATAAACCCGTGCTACCCGGCCAAGGGTCGGGCATGGCTGGGCAAAAGCCGTCTAAAGATTATTGCGCAGATGTTTGTTCAATCGTTTTCAGCGGGAGGGATGTACTTCGCGCGGTACTCAGAATTTCCGACAAAGAAAACGGCATGCCCTCTGACTTGAAGGTGGTCACGAACAAACCAATAAGAACGTCCACCTCATTTACACTGTTAAGGGTCGGAAACACTATTCTTTCGTAAAAATGACTGTCTTTCTCAAAATCAAAGTTGTTTATCACATGGTGTATATTGAGAGCGAAGGCAGCATCGCAAAAATCACTGTGAATTATTTTGTAGACGTCGCTGCTCACAACATTTTCGAAATCCTCGCCGGTAATGTTTCTATGATAGGCATTGCAGATAGCGGTACCGGCAAGGCGCACCCTAAATCTCCGGGCCGCGCGGTCCACATCCATCAGAAAGACAAAAGGCAACAATTCCGGGATTTCTGTGGGCTCGATGTCCGTGCGCAAGGGGATCCGGCGATCGCCCCGTTTCGATAACCAGTAGTGCAGCAGGCCCCGAACCCTCGGATCCCGTATATTCGAATCGAACGATTTCAGGTCGCTACCAAATTCGTTCCTGTGATCCATCACGAGCGGTCCCAAATAAGCCGTTCGAACTGTGCCGAATAGAGCGAAACACTAGCCACAACCGCCGAAAACGGCGATCTTCAGTCTTTTTAACCCTAATCCGCATTAATTCGCAATCATACGAAAGCCTGGGGACCTCGGCCTCTTAAGGTGAAAAGCCTTAGAAAACGGATAATCTCTGTCTGTGATTGCGCGGCTGTTGATTGCAGAGAGGCTTCGCAACGATTTCCACACACTTTGGGTATATTTTGAGCCGCCTGGAGTGGAGCTGATCTTGATGGGAACAAGTAAAGGCGCGTACTGACCTCTAGCTATACCTACGAGAGGTTGATTCGCATTCTTCGCAGGTTCGGCAAGAATTGATCAAGCACCGGATAAAACGGCATCTAATTTTCAGGACGGCGCGACAGGGGTCGCGGGAGTAGGACGGCATGCTCGGAGAGAGCAACAACATCGTCATAAACGATCGCCGCATTACCATGGAAGCCCTGGAAAAGCTGATGGTGGCGCAGCGCCGCTTTGCCAAGGGCCAGAAAGCGGCCGGACGGATTATCCTGAAGGAATGCGAGCTCGTAAACCTGGATTTCTCCTCGTCTTGCTTTGCAGGCGCCCACTTCATCGCCTGTAACTTCTCGGGCGCCGATCTCACCGACGCCGACTTCAGCCGGACGGTGCTCTTCGGATCGAAGTTCGAAAACACCAACCTCACGCGCACAAATTTCGAAATTGCGAACCTGCAAGCCGCGGTCTTCGATCAAGCCATCTTGCATGAAACCCGTCTCAATAAGGCGGATATCCGCAAAGGAACCCTGATTCGCGGCCAGGAGAAGGACAACACCGCGGTTTACCGCGAGATCGAAACCTCCTTCCGGGAAGCCGCACTGACCGGCGCCAACTTCGAAAACGCCTCTCTGCGCGGCGTAAATTTTTCAAGCGCCCTGCTCGATGGGGTCAATCTGAAGGGCGCAGACCTGAGCGGTTCCCGCTTTCATGGCGCGCAAATCAAGAACGTCGATGTATCCCAGGCGATGGTTCTGGAAGCGGATTTTCGGTCGGCCTCCTTCGAGAATGTCATCCTCGGGGAAAGTGCCCTGATCCTGGCTGCGACGGCGCAGGTCAAACCGGTCACCGAGGAAGAGTTGGAGGCTGTCATCCAGCAGCACGAGACCTGGGTTGATTCAGGCGGCAAAGAAGGCAAACGCGCTTCCTTCGACGAACAGAATCTCGCCGGTCACGATTTGACTGGCCATAACCTGGCCACGGTTTCCTTCAACTACGCCAATCTCTCCGGCGTGCAGTTTTCAAGAATGGTCCTGGCGGCCTGCAACTTTGAATATGCCAATCTTCGTGACGCGAATTTATCGGGCAGCGATCTGCGCGGCGCCGATTTCAGCAATGCCGTGTTGACCGGCGCCAAGCTGGACGGCTGCGACATCGGCACGCTGCCCGATACCGGCCTTGCAACACAGTTTCCCAGCACCTGAACGCAAAAATTCCAAGCACCTGACCGCGAAAACCTGAAGCTCTGCCGCGCCTTTACGAAGCGCTGGCAACATCAACGATTTGTATAGCTTTAGCAGCGATAATCAATTTTGAATGATCGTTCTTGATTGGAATGGTCGCGGTCTTTGTGCGGACGGATGGCCGCGGGCAGATAGCCTCGGGCAGATAACCTCGGGCGAACGCCGTTCGAGCCCATCATTGCAGTAAACTGAACCGGAAACGACTTGGGGACGGCATGTTCAGACCGAACCACAACATCGCCATAAGTGACCGACGCATTACCCCCGAAGTTCTGTCGAGGCTGACAGCCGCGCAGAAACGATTTGCCAAGCGCGAAAGATGCGCCAGGCGCATCATCCTGAAGCAATGCGACCTCGCGAATCTGGACCTGACCTCGACCTGCTTTGCCGACGCGCACTTCATTGCCTGTAACTTCTCCCGCGCGAACCTCACCGATGCGAGTTTCAGCAGGGCGGTTTTGTACGGATCGAACTTCGAGCGCGCGAACCTCACGCGGACAAACTTCGAAAGCGCCAATCTCAGGGCCGCTGTCTTCGACCATGCCAAATTGCATGAAACCTGCCTCAACAAGGCGGACATCCGCAAAGGGACGCTTATTCACGGCCAGGAAAGCAGTGGTGACGCGGTCTACGACGAAATCGAGACCTCGTTTCACGAGGCCGAACTGCGCGGAACCAACTTCGAGAATGCCTCCCTGCGCAGCGTAAACTTCTCGGGCGCCAAACTCGATGGCGTGAAGCTGAGGGGCGCTGATATGAGAGGTTCCCGCTTTCACGGCAGCGATATGAAGAACATCGATGTCACCAGCGCCATGCTTCAGGACGCGGATTTTCGTTCGGCGGCTTTTGAGAACGTCGAACTCGGAGAAAGCGCCCTGATTCTGGCGGCGGCGGCGCCCAGCGAACCCCTTGCACGGGAAGAACTGGAATGCATCATCCAGAGCCATGAGGCCTGGGTCGATTCAGAGGGCAAAGAAGGAAAGCGCGCATCCTTCGCCGAACAGAATTTGTCCGGTCATGACCTGTCCGGCCGGAACCTGGCCACGGTCTCGTTCAATTACGCAAATCTATCCGGCGTGCGGCTTTCCCGAATGGTCCTGGCGGCCTGCGATTTTCAGTACGCCAATCTGCGCGGTGCAGATCTGACCGGCAGCGATCTGCGAGGCGCCAATTTCTGCCACGCCGTCACCACCGGTGCGGAACTGGAAGGCTGCGAAATCGGCCCGCTCGAGGACACCGGCCTCAGAACCCGGATGCCGGATAGGCAGTCCGCATAGTCCCTGATCGTTGTTCACCAAAGCGGTTTGCGATTGGCTTGCGTCAGAATCCGCCGCCCCGCAATCCGCAGGCTGCTGATTTCGGGCGTAAATTTTGAGATTGCGTTTTCGGAGAAACACCAAACGCGATAGAACCAGGATTATCCTAAATCAACCTCAACCGCATAAAGTGGAGTTGCCTGGTCAGGAAAGCCCTTTCTGGCCCATTCCCAGGAACTTGTCGCGGCGCTGCTGCTTTAAGACCGTGCCGTCCTTGCGGCGCATTTCGACCAGCAGGCGTTCGACCACATCGCCGACCGCGGTGATGGTGGTGTCGGCACCCCGGTGGGCGCCGCCCAGGGGTTCGGCCACGACCTCGTCAATGACGCCGAGTTTCTTCAGGTCCTGCGCCGTCAGTTTCAAGGCCTCGGCGGCTTCCTTGGCCTGATCGCCGCTGCGCCACAGGATCGAGGCACAGCCTTCGGGCGAAATCACCGAATAGATCGAGTGTTCCAGCATGATGACCGAGTTGGCGGAGGCGAGCGCAATCGCCCCGCCGGAGCCACCCTCGCCGATGATCACGGAAATCACCGGCACCTTCATGCCCAAGGAAACTTCGATACTGCGGGCAATAGCCTGGGACTGGCCGCGCTCTTCCGCGCCGATACCGGGATAGGCACCGGCCGTATCGACCAGGGTGATCAGGGGCAGGCCGAACCGATCGGCCATCTCCATCAGGCGCTGGGCCTTGCGGTAACCCTCGGGCCGGGCCATGCCGAAGTTGTGCTTGACCCGGGCGTGGGTGTCGGAGCCCTTTTCCTGGCCGATCACCATGACGGAGTAGCCCCGGAAGCGCCCGATGCCGCCGACGATCGCAGCGTCCTCTGCAAAAGCACGGTCGCCCGCCAGCGGCGTAAAGTCGTCGACCAGTTGTTCGATGTAGTGCCGGAAGTGCGGCCGGTCCGGATGGCGCGCGACCTGGCTTTTCTGCCAGGCTGTCAGGCGGGCATAGGTCTGGCGCAGCAGCCGGTCGGCCTTGCCCTGCAGCTTGGTGACTTCCTCGGCGATGTTCATGTCGCCGCTGTCCGAGAGATGCCGCAGTTCCTCGATCTTGCCTTCGAGTTCGGCTATCGGCTTTTCGAAATCCAAAAAGTTATGCATGACCTTTTCCTGACGACCCCGGTGCGGACTTCAAACCGCGAACCCGGATCCCCGACCCAATGAACCCGGAGCATCCTGCGCCGTCCCCGGCACCGGCAAGATGCTCAACCCTCTCGTTTCAGATCAAATATCCTGCCCCCGACCGAACGCGGTCTGGTGCAGTTTGATCTCGCGTCCTGAACCTGAAATTCGGGTTCGAAAGGACACCAACTTATAGATTCCAGTGTGATTCAGCCTCCAAAGTTCGTCACATATCGTGTGGCGAACTCCGGAACCATCACACCAGTGGGGATTATCATCCCGATCTTTGCCCCCCGCAGACCGTCAGGCAAAGGCTGTACCACAGTTTTAGCACAGCTTCCTCACATCGCGGGCCTGTCTAACACAGCCGGGGGCGGGCGTGAAAGCAATCGCGTTAAAGAATCTGCAACAAATCACGAAAAAATCGGCTTGAAATCCGTCTCCCCCGCTCCACGCCTTGACTTGCCACAGCAGGCACCCGATGATCGCGGCCGTTCCTAGGGGGGCCTTATTCCAACCGAGAGGTCGGATTTAACAGGCTGAGATATTGGGCAGGCGTTGAATTGCCCAGTGACCCTTCGAACCTGATCCGGGTAATGCCGGCGCAGGGAAGGAAACCGGTCCTCACTGTACGAGGGCTCTCCGCAAAGACCCTCCGCTACTCACTCCCGGATCTCCTGGCGCTTTTTCGCGTGAAAAGGCGCTGATCATCTGAGTCTCGCATGCGAGGCGAATATCGGATTAAGGAGGTCCGCCATGTTGTCCAACTTTACTTTCAAGTCTCCGTTTGGAGCCTTTCGCCTGACCCTCACCGCCCTCGCGCTGACGATGGTCTCGAGCCTCTCCATCTCAGCAGCCCACGCAGCCGAGAAGACCACCATCCTGCTGGACTGGTTCCTGAACCCGGACCACGGGCCGTTGGTGGTGGCGCAGCAGCGGGGTTACTTCGCCGAGGAGGGCCTGGAGGTCGAGCTGATCGAGCCCGCCGATCCCAACGACCCACCCAAGCTGGTCGCCGCCGGCCGGGGCGATCTCGCGATTTCCTATCAGCCGCAGCTGCATCTGCAGGTCGAGGCCGGTCTGCCCCTGACCCGCATCGGCACCCTGGTCGCCACGCCGCTGAACACGCTGCTGGTGCTGGACGACGGCCCGATCAAATCCATCGCGGATCTGAAGGGCAAGAAGGTCGGTTTTTCGGTCGGCGGTTTCGAGGACGCCATGCTGACCGCCATGCTGGCGCGCCACGGCCTGACCACCGATGACATCGAACTTATCAACGTCAACTTCTCGCTCAGCCCGGCGATCCTCTCCGGCCAGGTCGACGCGGTGATCGGCGCCTACCGCAACTTCGAACTCAACCAGATGGACATCGAGGGGCACAAGGGCCGGGCGTTCTACGTCGAGGAAGAGGGCGTGGCCGCCTACGACGAACTGATCATGGTCGCCAACAACGAAAAGCTCGACGATCCGCGCTTCCCGAAAGTGCTGCGCGCGCTAGAGCGGGCCGTGACCTTCATGATCAACCACCCGGACGAAGCCTGGGGCGATTTCATCAGCTACCGCAAGGAGCTGGACGACGAGCTGAACCGCCGCGCCTGGCGCGACACCCTGCCGCGTTTTGCATTGCGCCCTGCCGCGCTGGACAAGGGCCGGTATGAGGCCTTCGCCGCGTTCCTGCAGGAACACAAGATGATTGAGAAACTGGTCCCGGTCGAGGGCTATGCGGTGGAGTTGGATAGATAGGGTTTAGAGCCGCTATCGCCGAGTTCGAGGCCAACCCTCTCCGGATTGTTTGGTGAAGTTCGACTGACGTCGAACCGGCACCGGCCCGGGTTGTTTAATTGAGTTCGGTGCCGGCCCGCTCCCCCTCCCGGCCACTTGGCGGGGTTCGATTAGGTTTCGGCTAGCGCCGAAACCGGCACCAGCCCGCTCCCCCTCCCAACCACCCAATGCGATTATCCTGTGGGTGGTTGGGAGGGGGAGCGGGCCGGCACCGAGACTAAACCAAAGAGTCCCTTTAAAGATGAGCGACATCACCCCCCAAAATAAAGCGCCCGCCGCTGGCGGCTTCACCGACCGTCTCCGCGACTCTTCCGAGCCATTCTGGACAGCAGCAACCACCCACCGCTTCACGCGCCAGCTCGCGGACGGAACCCTGCCGGACGAGGTCTTCGTTCGCTACCTGATCCAGGACTATCACTACGTCGATTGTCTGGCCCAGGCCGTCGGCTTCGCGGTCGCGCTGGCGCCCGACATGGCGACCCGCCGTCCCTTAGCTGGTTTCCTCTCGGTCCTGACCAACGCCGAGAACGATTTTTTCCTTAAGTCCTTCGAGCGCCTCGGCGTCCCCGAAGCCACCTGGCGCAACACTCCACCATCACCGGTCACGCAAGCCATCTCAGACGCCATCGTCGGCGGCGCCAGCGGCTATGCTGGTTCCGGACAATACCCGGAAGCCATGACCGTCCTGCTCTGCTCCGAATGGGTCTACCAGGCCTGGGCGGAACCGGTCGCAGATGCAAAGCCGCCCCAGCCGCAATACCGCGAATGGATCGAACTGCATGCCACGGCGGAGTTCGTGAAATTTGTGGAGTGGCTGCGGACGGAGACGGACCGGGCCTGTAAGGGGTTGGATGCGGCGCGGCAGGCAGGTTTGGTGAAGTTGTTCAGGAAGGTGACGGAACTGGAAGCGGCGTTTTTTGAGGGAGCTTTTGGGGGTTAGTGATGGGTCCCGCATCTTCGGCGGACGCACGAAATACGGCTTGGCTCCCGCCAATTGATGGCAGTCTTCTTCAAAGATCACAATTATCCACCTCACCTGCACTGCAGACTAAACAAAACACCAGACCCTTCCGCTGTCATTCCTGTCTTTGAATCAGGGCGGTAAGGGCGGATGTGATCTTTGCGAGGTCGTGGCTTTTGGACAGCTTGTTCATATGTGCGTGAATCATGGGGCCATAGATCGTCCACATTTTTTTTCGCACACGCCGGCCTTTCTTCGTGATCCGCAGCAGCCTGCCGCGCCGGTCGGACTCGAACACCGACTCTTCCACCAGCCCGTCTTGAATCATTCGGCGAAGCAAACGCGACAGGTTCGACTGTTCGAAGATGAGCCCTTTTTCCAGCTCGAAAGGGCGCAGTCCCGGACCACCGGCGCATTCAATCGCCCACAAGGCGTCATACCAGCGCAGGCGGGGCAGGCCCTCTGCCTTGAGCACAGAATCCATCGCACTGTAGAGGGAATCCTGCGCCCGGTTCAGCGCCATCCACAACGCCGTCTCTTCTGTTGTCGGGTACATACTCTCAACTTTCTGTGACCGTACTCACTATTCCGTAGCAACGAACGTCTTTACCATATAGATGTATTTTCATCTATTAACAACAAGCCTTGCCTGTTGCAGAATATCACCGCCGGTAGCGAGAAGATTGGCGATGAGATTGGTGATGAGATTTTGGCAAGATGGCGGGCAAACGTGGGAGTGAAAGTAATGCGACTTAAGAGATTTTTCCGGTTTGTGGCCCTGCCGCTGTTGGTTGCTTTGCCGTCCGCCGGCGCTTTTGCAGCGGAAACCTATTATGCCGACCAGGGGCATACGGAAGTACGCTTCGGGTGGAACCACGCGGGCGTTTCCATGCAGAACGGTGAATTTATCACGACGAAAGCAACGCTGGTTCTCGATCCGGACAACGTTGAACAGTCTACACTTAACGTAACAATTGACTCGGCAAGCGTTTCAAGCGGGTTCGTTCCCCTTGATGACCACCTGAAAAGCAAGGATTTCCTGGAGGTCGAAACCTATCCGGAAATTACCTTTGTCAGCACGTCGGTTACGAAAACCGGAGAGATGACGGCCGATGTGACGGGAGATCTTACCATCCATGGCGTGACGAAGCCGGTCACACTGAAAACGGCTTTGACGCACCGCGGCGACCATCCGCTCGGTGGGGTTATCGACTACTACAAAGGAAAGTGGGTAGCCTTCTCGGCAACGACGGAGATCGACCATCAGGCCTTTAATGTCGGCGGGTTCTCAACCGGTCCGATCTCGATCAACATCGTCACGGAAATGAAGGATCGCGAATAGCGAGCCCCTGGTGGCGGATGCATCGCAAGCGTGGCACCTTTGAAGGTAAGCTGTACAAAAGCTCTTCGCCGCCGCCCTGCGATAACGCGCGTCCAACTTTGGATCCTTGTTGAGCAAACATAATCAGATGCTTCTAAACACGCGGGAAACTTATGGTCTGGTTGCTCAACTCCTTCATTGGGTCACCGCAGGGCTGATTTTGACACTGCTTCCGCTTGGCCTCTACATGGAAGGCTTGCCGCAAGGCTCAGCGGAAGCAGTGCTTCAAAAATCCTGGTGGTACTCCCTGCACAAGACACTCGGGGTTCTCCTGTTTCTGGTCGCGCTCGTCCGGGTGGCCTGGGCTCTGGTTCAACCCCACCCAAGGCCGTTGAACGCGGAGAGGACGCTTGAGAGCCTGGCGGCGCAAAGCGTTCATTGGATGCTCTACGGGGCGATCCTGTGTATGCCCCTGACCGGCTGGCTGCATCACTCGGCGAGCGAGGGCTTCGCGCCGATCTGGTGGCCGTTCTTTCAGGACCTGCCGCTTGTTCCAAAAAACCCGCAGCTCGCGGGCATCTTCGGAACGGCACACGTCTTCACCGGCATCCTGCTGGGTCTTGCGTTGGCGCTTCATGTGGCGGGCGCGCTCAAACACGCCGTCATCGACCGCGACTCCACCTTGCGCCGCATGATACCCGGCCGGTATCACGCGGCAGCGGCAAATCCAACGGCAAGTCCGGTCGAACCAAGGTTCGCGCGGCTTCCCGCAGTTCTGGCGGCGCTGTCATTCCTGGTCGTCGGCGTGGCGACCCTTACCGATTTTTCGATCAAGCGAACGAACGGCGGAGCGGACATCGTCATCACGAACGGGGCAGAAGCCTCTTCTGCGGGATGGACACTCGACAAGCAAAAAAGCCGCCTGGACATTCAGATCATCCAGATGGGCAATCCCGTTGCCGGCAGCTTCGAGAAGTGGGATGCCGTTGTAAATTTCGACCCCGACAATATTGAAACCGCGTCTCTCGAGGTGCAGGTCGATGTCGGCAGCATCTCCCTCGGCGGTGTCAGCGAGCAGGCCAAGGGTGTGAACTTCCTCAACGCGGCAATGCATCCGATTGCGAATTTTGTGTCTGAGAGTTTTGTCCATTCAGGCGAGCACAGCTATGCGGCCGATGGTCAATTGTCTCTGGCAGGACATCGTCAGCCGCTGGCTTTGCCATTCATGCTTCGAATCGAAAACGGCCGTGCCTATGTCGAAGCCGAACTTACGATCGAGCGGCTCGCGTTCGGCATCGGTGAGAAGGGCTTTACCGACGACGGACAACTGGGATTTGGGGTGCTGGTCAAGGTCATCCTGGAAGCCGAGAGAGCCGCACCGGGAGCAGAATAACCCTCGCCCTTCCGCTCGAAATACCAGCGCCGTCATGCTTCACCCCTTGTCAAAACAAGGAAAGCCCTGAAACAGAAACACAAGAAGGTTGGGAGATGAACGGAAATTGCCGCCGTAAGTTATTAAGGGTCATGGCTTTCGGGCCGGCGCTCACTTTTTCGACCGCATCGGGCACTGGTCTCGCGGCACAGAAACGAGAAGAGCCTGAACCCCTCATACAGCCGTCTGAGCAAAATCCCGCGCATTACATCGCACGCGCAAAGGATCTGGCCGATACCTCAATCAAACTCGGCGACGGCACGGGATACGGTGCCGTTCTTGTGAAGAACGGCCTGATCGTAGGCGAGGGACGAAATCGGATTTATTCGCTAAACGATCCGACGGCCCACTCCGAAATCGACGCGATCAGGGATGCCTGCCGCCGATTGACGACTCCCACCCTGGAAGGCTGTGAGATCTTCTGTTCCGCGCGGCCTTGCCAAATGTGCGACACTGCCTGCTATTGGGCGAAACTGAAGCGGATTCATTACGCATCGGCGAAATCCGAAATCATCTCCGTAGTCCCGCACTATTCCAGGTGCTGACGACCAACGATGCTTCCAGGCGGAAGCGGTTTGGGCGTGTACTGTGCACCGATGTTTCACAACACAAAGCATGCCTATGACCGCTGGCAGAAGAGGTGGGGCAGTATGAGGACCGATCAACTTTAGGTACTTTTGCGTCTCCAAAAAGACTAAGCGTGTCACTGCTCCAAGCGGCCGATCAGGAAGCCCGCGAGCACCGCGAGCGCGGCCAGCGGCAACACCACGTAAAGGGCGTCCGACCAGTTGCCGGTCTGCTCCACGACATAGGACGATATCGCCGGACCGGTGAGTTGCCCGATGGCGACACCCTGCAGCATCAATCCGTTGACCGAGGAAACGTGGTTGGGGGACGGCACGTGGACCGGGACGCCCGCGAACAAAACGCCCGGGATCAGCCCGCCGAAGGCAGAGAAACAGACGGCCGCCCCGATCCGAAGCATCGGCGGGAAACTGTCGTTCAGAACGAACACCGCCGCGATCGCCAGAATGAGGGAGGTGGCGATGACAATGCTGGCGCGGGAAATGCCGCGGCCGAGCAGCCAGGCCGAGCCGAGGGTGCCGATCAGATTGGCGATGATGACGGCGGCGCCGGCCACGCCCGCCGCCGGCACGCTCCAGTGCGCCTGCTCCACGAGAATCAGCGGGACGAAGCTGCTGATGATGAAGAACTGCGACGCGTAGGAGCCAAATCCGAGCGCCAGCAGCAGCGGGCCCGGCCGTTTCACGACGACGAGCGTGCCGGCAATGGTCACGGGTTGTTTTTTGGCCAGATGACCGGGTTGATCGCTGGACGGGTTTTCGGGCGGATATTTCCGCGCCGTGAAAGCGAAGGCGGCGGCAACGATGACAATGGCAGCGGCGGTCACTTGCCAGACGCCAGGCCATCCGATGTCTTCGACGATCAGTCCTGATACCAGCAG
The DNA here is from genome assembly GCF_947331435.1 of Pelagibius sp. Alg239-R121. GTDB lineage: Bacteria > Pseudomonadota > Alphaproteobacteria > Kiloniellales > Kiloniellaceae > Denitrobaculum. The sequence continues at coordinate 63,953 of NZ_CAMZOF010000001.1, forward strand.
CATGGAGCCCATGCCGGCCGGCATGTAGCTGGACCAGATGCCCATGACCTTTTGCCGGTCGCGCGTCTGGCTGGCCCGCAGCAGCAAAGGCGGTATGGAGACCACCGTCAGGAAGAACCCCAATCCCTCGCCGGTGCGGGTCACAAGAAGGGGCAGTGCCGTGGTGGCCGCCGATCCGGCGAGCGAGGAAAGGGCGGCAAGCCCCATGCCGAAAATCGCGATGCGGCGCGGCCCGAAGCGGTCGGCGATCGAGCCGGCAAGCACACCGCCGAACCCCGCGATCAGGGTGAAGATGGAAACGACAAGCCCGGCCTCGAACAGCGACAGACCCATGCCGGCACGGATCACGGGCAGCGCCGCCGGCGCCTTGCCGATCAGCATCGCAACCGCAATGCCTCCGGCAAGGAATATCAGGACGTCCGGCCAGTGGGTCTTTTCAGTTGTCATTGCCGATGTTCATGAGGTGATTGCGGGAATGCGACCGTTGCGTAGGTGCTCCAGGCGCAAGTGGTTTGCGTGTCGTGTCAATCAGTGCGAAACGAGCTCCCCCACCCCTTGTCGCTGGTAAGGTTTCTGCGGCCGGTATCAGGGTTGTGGATTGTCGGGAGATGTCGAGCGGGTATCTTTCAGGTGAAATTGGGCCAGATGAATTTATGCCGGGTGTAGGATAGGGAGTCAGGTCTTGTTTTGTGCACCGATAGTTTAGCACCAAATACGTACCTCAATTCGGATAGGGCATTCCCAACTGTGAGTGGCTCGCGGCGACCTCACCCTACATTCCCCGCCAACGCCTGCTCCGTCGCGGACCGATAGGACCGGCTGACCGGCACCACCTCACCGCTTTGCAGGCGGAGACGGAGGTTGGCACCGTCTTTGAAAGGTTCGGCGATGGCGTCGAACGCCACCCAGTGGGAACGGTGGACCTGGATGCCGGCCTGGGCGGGCAGGTCCAGCAGGATATCGGAAAATCTGTGCAGCACCATCCGGGTCTCCTCCGTGGTCTTCAGGCGCACGTAATGTTCCTGGGCTTCAGCCCAGAGGATCTCGCCTGAGAGCGGCGGGTCGATGCGGGAGAGGATGGCGGTGGAAGGTCCTGCGGTGGAAGGTTCGGCGGCGTGAGGTTCGGCGGCGCGAGGTTCGGCGGCGCGACGTTCGGCGGCTGCGACAGTATCTGACGGAATTTCGCAAACTGCTTCTGCCTCACGTGCTGAGGGTGGCTCTGCTCTAGACGGTAACAGACGCGCCATGAAGATCTTGGGAAGGCTCAACAGCAGGCAGAGCACCAGATGGTTGTCGGAAAGAAAGAGCAACTCGAGTCCAAACTCGGTGAACTTGGACGCGGGTGCGGCGGCGCCGGCCTCCAGGCCCAACTCCGGATACCCCAGCACGATATCGAAGGCGGTGATGGCCAGCACGAAGGGCGGCAGGCTGATCCCGATCGCCAATGCCGTCACCAACGCAAAGGAGCGCGGCTCGGGCAGATAGCGCTCGATCACCTGGCGCAGAGCGACGAACAACAAGGTCTCGATGAAGAGGCGGATCAGCCAGTAGGCATAGAGGCCGGAGAGCGCGGTGACTCCGATGGGCGCGACACCGTTGGGAGCGACTTCGGAGGCGGCGATCAACAACGCCGCCAGGACAGCGATCGCGATAACGTAGGTTTCTTCGCGCCTCCACACAGCCTGGAGCCCCCGTTCGTGCATTCCATTCATGCTTCTTGAATGGCAGCGTCCTTGCAAGCCCTTAAAAACAAGGCGGTTATTTCACGCCCGCATTTCAACACAGGAAGCGAATGAGTTGCACTCACGAAGTTGTGCGGCAAGCCCTGTTTCGGTGCGGGATTTTATCTTCAATACTTCTGGCGGGTTTTGACCGGCAAGGCTTCGGCGTGCGCTTCGCATGGGACTGACACCCCTTAGTGCAGACCGAAGCACCGGGAACAGGTCACGCAATTCAATCAAACCAGGGTCCAAGAAATCGTGCCGGAGCAAATCGGTCGGATCACACCAAAGATCGCTTCACCCCGCACACCGCAATAAAGGGAACTGTCATGACCATTACGCGAACTCTGACCGCGGCACTGCCACTGGCTGCAATTACACTGGCTCTGGGTGTCACTACCGCCAGTGTCACACTTGCATTTACTTCTGAGGCACAGGCCGCCGACAAGACCATGGGCTTTTTCATCACCAGCGTCGGGCCGGGTGACGGCGCGAATCTGGGCGGGCTGGAAGGCGCAGACGCCTACTGCGCCAAGCTGGCAACGGAGTCGGGCGCGGCCGGGGCGGCGGGCAAGACCTGGCGGGCTTATCTGAGCACCGAGGAAGACGGCAAACGCGGCATCTCGGCGCGCAACCGCATCGGCCAGGGCCCCTGGTACAATGCGCTCGGCGAACTGATCGCGGTCGATCTGGACCAGCTGCACCTGAACCCGAACATCGTGCTGCGCACGGCCCTGGACGAGAAGGGCGGACACGTCAACGGCCGCGGCGAGAAGCCCAACCGGCATGACATCCTGACCGGCTCCATGGCCGACGGCACGGCCTACTTCCCGGACGACAAGGACCATACCTGCAGCAATTGGACCAGCAACGCCAGCACCGGCAGCGCACAGGTCGGCCACCACGACCGCCACGGCGGCGGCAACACCTCCTGGAACTCCGCCCACCCTTCGCGCGGTTGCGGTGAAGCCGACCTGCCCAAGACAGGCGGCGCCGGCCTCTTCATGTGCTTCGCGGCGGACTAACGCGTCTCGGAGAAAGATATGCGGGGGAAGAGCAATCCCCCCGCTATTCTGCGGCCACGGTCTTCGTTTCTGCCTCGTTCAGACTCCGTTCACTGCCGGGACATTCGCGCGGGAAGGGCGCGAGCGCGCTGAGGAGCAGCCAGTCGGGCAGCGCGCGGCGCAGGTCTTTCGGGCCTTCCACGCGGATGTGGCCCTGGCGGATTTCCGCCCGCAAGTCGCGAAAGCCGCGCCAGGCCTCGACGAAGCGGCGGATGTCGGCATTCAGGATCACGTCGGGATCGTAGCCGGGATTCTTGAGGCACATGTCGACCTTGCCGTCCTTATGCACCAGCCAGAAACGGCGGAGTTCAGAGGGCGTGCCGGTAAAGAGGAATTCCAGAACCGTGCGTCCCGCGGGCATGGCCCCGACATTAAGGCGCGTGTGCATGCTCCAGGCCAGAAAGGCCGGGTCCAGATCGTCGTGCTCCATGTCGCGAGACCAGCGCTGGCCCCAGACTGCGAGATCCATGATGATCGGCTCCAGTTCACTGCCGGCCTGGGTTGGGAGATATTCGAAACCGCGCGCGTTCGCGAGCGGCCGGCGCTCCGCAAGACCGGCCTGCTCGAGCCGGGCCAGGCGCTGGGTCAGAAGCGTGGCGGAGATGCGCGGCACGCCGCGGTGGATCTCGTTGAAACGGCGGCAGCCGTCGAGCAGGCGGCTCATCACCAATAGCGTCCAGCGTTCACACAGTAACTCCGCAGCCAATGCCAACGGGCAGTACTGACCATAACCTTTCATGGCGATCGATCCCCTTCGCTGTTATCTGCTGCCGTAAGTTTTTCAGGACTCGCAAGGCATAACAACTCCAGAATCTGTAGTACTCCAGATTCCTCACTATCTCCGTGAACCTATTCGCGGCAGGCTGGGGTCTGTCGGAAAGCGGTAAAGGAGCCTGCGGTATGTCCGGGGAAAAGTGGGTGGAACGGCTGCGCGGTGCGGTCCAGGGCCAGTTGCTGCTGCCCGAAGACCAGGGTTACGACACGGCTCGGCAGGTCTGGAACGCCATGATCGACCGGCGGCCGGCGGCGATCCTGCACTGCGTCTGTGCAGACGACGTGGTAGTCGCGGTGAAGACAGCAGTTGCTTACGGACTGGCGGTATCGGTGCGCGGCGGCGGACACAATGTGGCGGGCACGGCAGTCAGCGACGGCGGTTTGATGATCGATCTGTCTAGCTTGCGCAGTGTTCAGGTGGACGCGAAGAGGCAGCGGGCATGGGTCGAGGGCGGGGCGACCCTGCGGGATCTGGATGCCGCGACTCAGGCTCAGGGGCTTGCAACACCGGGCGGCGTGGTCTCTTCAACAGGGGTCGCGGGACTGACCCTCGGCGGCGGTTTCGGCTGGTTGTCACGTCTGCACGGCCTGACGTCTGACAACCTGCTGTCGGTCGAATTGGTGCTGGCAGACGGTTCCCAAGTCCGGGCGAGCGCCGAGGACCACAGCGATCTCTTTTGGGGCTTGCGCGGCGGCAGCGGCAATTTCGGCATCGCCACGAAGTTCGAATTTGCCCTACACCCGATCGGCCCGGAGATCCTGTTTGGCCCGACGGTCTACCCTCTGGAGGACGCTCCGGCGGTGCTGCGGCATTATGAAGCCTTTGCGCTTGAGGCGCCCCGGTCCTGCTGTGTCTGGGCCAATCTGATGACCGCGCCGCCCCTGCCGTTCCTGCCGGAAGAGTTTCACGGCAGCAAGGTCCTGACCCTCATGCAGTGTTGCGCCGGTGACCCAGAGGAGGGACGGAGGCTGCTGGCGCCTTTGCGGAAATTCAGCACGCCGCTGGGCGATGCGGTCATGCCCCGCCCCTATACGGAAGCGCAGTCGATCCTGGACGCGGCTTACGACAAAGGCGCGCGTAACTACTGGCGCTCGCACAATTTCCTGCGTCTGGAGGATCCGTTGCCCGACACTCTGTGCGAACTGGCAGCAGACCTGCCGACACCGGAATCAGACATCCTGATCAGCCAGCTCGGCGGCGCGATTGCCGATAGGGCGCCCGGCGACAGCGCCTATCCCCACCGGCAGACGAACTTTGCGATCACACCGGGGGTGCGCTGGCGCGATCCAGCGGAAGACGAGGCCAGGATCGCTTGGCTGCGCACTGCCTCCGACGCCCTCGCGGCGCAGGCGGAAGCGGGCAGCTACGTCAATTTCATCAGTGAAAGAGAGGGCCGCGCGCAGGAGGCATATGGCGCCAACTATGGGCGGCTCACCGCGCTGAAGGCGGAGTATGACCCGGAGAACCTGTTCCGCTGCAACCAGAACGTGGTACCGGCGTGACCAGCGTGGCCGGCATCGTGAAACAGAAGGCACAACAAAGAAGGAGAGCGAGATGAGACTGACGACAAACCTTCTAATGGTCCTGGCTGCGGGAGGTGTCAGCGCTTGCGGTCATATAGCGGAGAGTCAACAGGGCCTGCGCGAGCTGCGCACGGGCGTGGAGCGCATGGCCAGCGACGCGGCACCGGCCGTTCCGATCACCGGGGCCGAGGCCCGCCTTGTTACGTCATCGAGGGGCGCCGCCATGCGGCTGAGCACTTCCGGCCTGCAGGCCGGTCATGTGACGACCGCCTGGTGGGTAGTCATCAACGCGCCGTCAAACTGTAACGCCCAACCCTGTTCGCCCGACGACGTGATCGGCCGTGCGGACGCTGTCGAAACACAAATCGTCTACGCAGACGGCGCGATTGTTGCTGCGGATGGCTCGGCGGAATTCTCGTCCTATCTGCCGCAGGGCGATGTACCGCAGGGCTGGTACAGTCAGCGCTTCGAGGCCCCTACCACGGCGGAAATACACCTTGTACTGAACGACCACGGCCCGCTGCTGCCGGAGCTGGCCGCCTCCATGCTGCGCTCCTACCGCGGTGGCTGTCGCGACGACAGCCTGCCGCCGCCCTTTCCGGACAGCGCAAAAGCCGATGGCGCGCCCGGACCGAATAGCTGCGCATTGGTCCAGGACGCGATCTTCCGGCAATAAGCCGAGCTGCCCTGCCTTACCCCGCCGCAGCGATCTGCTCGGCTTTCTTGACCATCACTTCGGCCTGCTTGATCGAAGCGATGTCGATCAGGCGGCCATCCAGGGAAACGGCACCTTTGCCTTCGGCCTGAGCTTGTTTCATGGCGTCCAGGATGCGTTGGGCCTGAGTGATTTCCTTTTCCGAAGGGCTGTTGACCTCGTTGGCGATATCCACCTGACTGGGGTGGATCGCCCACTTGCCTTCGCAGCCGAGCACCGCGGCGCGGTAGGCTTGAGCCTTAAAGCCATCGGGGTCGGAGAAGTCGCCGAAGGGGCCATCGATCGGACGCAGGCCATGAGCGCGGGCGGCGACCACCATACGGGCAACGGCATAGTGCCACATGTCACCCCAATGGTAGTCGCGCGGCGCATCGCCGTCCTTGTCCGTAAGTACGCCATAATTGGCGTTGGGACCGCCGATAACCGTGGTGCGCGCTTTGGTCGAGGCGGCGTAGTCGGCAACGCCGAAATGCAGGCTTTCGTTCCGCTTGGATGCGGCAGCGATAGCGTCCACGTTGGCCATACCCAGCGCAGTCTCGATGATCATCTCGAAGCCGATCTTCTTTTTACGGGCCACGGCGTCCTCGACCTGAGTAACCAGCATGTCGAGCGCGTAGACGTCGGCGGCTGTGCCGACCTTCGGGATCATGATCATGTCAAGACGCTCGCCGCCCTGCTCAATGATATCCACCACGTCGCGGTACATGTAGTGGGTGTCCAAGCCGTTGATGCGGACCGAAATGGTTTTGTCGCCCCAGTCGAGATCGTTCAGGCCTTCGATGATATTCTTGCGGGCCTGGGCCTTGTCGTCGGGTGCCACCGCGTCTTCCAGATCGAGGAAAATCACATCGGCGGCGGACTTGGCCGCCTTCTCAAAGAACTGCGGGCTGCTGCCCGGGACCGCCAGTTCGCTCCGGTTCAGACGTGCGGTGGCCTGTTCGACAATGGTAAAGCTCATGGGATTTCCTCGCTCTCTGGAATGACACTGCCTGATATTGCTGTGCAACATCAGAGCGCGCGTAGCGCCATACTGCACAGCATCCGGGTAATTTCCGGTAAAATTTGCAGTGCAGTATAGACAGATTCTTTCGCACCGCAACAAAGCTTTTGAGTGAGTGATGACTCTTGAGTGCGACGGTTATTTACGTAATCAGACAGGAAGGAGAGATACCGTCCAACCAGCCCGCGAACTCCTACCCGCAGGCCGGTGAAGCTATCCTGTCTGGGATCCCTTTGATAACCGACTTGGAACTTTTTCTAAGTCTCCGCGGCGGGGGTCTTTCCGCTGCGGGTCCGCATCATGAACGCCATGACGGGATGTCTCGCATGCTCAGCCGGGCCTTCAACTCCGAATAGCGTCTCCGGCTGACGGGAACCTGGTCGCCATTGCTCATAGTGCATAGATATGCGCTTCCGGAGCGTGCCAAATCCCGGACGTGGTCCAGGCTGATCCAATGCGATCTGTGGCACTGGACGCCACCGAGTTGCGTCAGGCGTTCAACACAGTCACCGAACTGTTCCGTAAGCAACACAGATCCGTTTGTGGTCACGAGTTCGACGTAGTGATCCTGGGCATGCATTCGAATGATGTCGTCACCTAACGAAAGAGGAACAGTATCAATCAGACTCTTCAGTGACGGGCGGGTTGCCTCTGTGTGACCGTCATGAACCGGTGCAGCCCGGGCGAGAATGAAAACCACGACCAGCGCCACGGTCAAGGCAACCGGCGCGACCGCCATAACCTCGCTGATGTAGATTTTGACCGGGTGCAGAGCCGCCACAAGCTCTTCGTCCGGCTTTCCAAATCCATAATCCAGCAGCAAAGACACGGGTGCGAAAAGAACGGGCAGAAGCAATGTCGAGGCAACAGCCGGTAGGAGAGCAGGTAGTCCAAGGCGCTGGAAAACCGCCAGACCCGCCAGGAACAGGGCAGCGGCAAATAGTATATGCGGCGACCACAGCCCAAAGGCAGCCAGAATAGGCAGATCCGACGTGTGATCCGGCTCGAGAACCAATGCAATGCATCCGCCGATCAACGCGGCGACCAGCACCTTCTTCGGAAGCGCTCGCCAGTCAATAGCCGTAAGCGAAACTTCATTCAGCGTCATCGACGAAATCTAGCAACTGCCTTGCGAGTGGTCGAGAAACAACCGCTCACGAAATTTCACTGACCGTCTGCGGAGCCGGGAAACCATCCGTTCAGTCCCCATGGCGAATGGAGCCCGCCCGTGTCAGTAAACCCGCAGTTTTCAGCCAAATGGGTCTTCAAATGGAACGTTATGTACTTTCAGCGCGGGTCTTGCATTGGGTGATGGCCGCGGGCTTCATCTTCATGTGGGCTTGCGGCTACGCAATGACATCGCTCGTGTCGGACGACTCCCCATTGCAGGAGTTCTTGTTCGGGCTTCATATCTCAATTGGCGTAACGTTGCTTCTCCTCCTGGTGATACGCATCGCGGTAAGAACCTCAAACTCGCCCCCACCGCTCCCGAAAGCTATGGCCAGATGGGAGGTAATCGGCTCACATCTCGGCCATCTGGGGCTTTACCTGCTGCCGGCAGCGGTCATCCTCATCGGTTGGGCCGAAACTGATTTTGGCGGTCATGGCGTCAAGTGGTTCGGTTTATCGATGCCGAAGATATTCCCGACAATGAAATCACTTTGGGGGCAGGATCTCGAAACCGCCACTTCGACACTGCACGAGTGGCTCGCATACGCGATGCTCGCGCTGGCGGCGGTCCACGTCGCAGCGGTGATTAAGCACCGCTGGATTGATGGACACGATGTCCTAAAGAGAATGACCTTTTAGGAGCAATCGGCCTCTAATTCCTGTCCGAAAGCGGATGGTGGTTAAGCACCAGGGATTTCATGCGCTCGCTGAGCACGTGGGTGTAGATCTGGGTGGTAGAGATATCGGCGTGGCCAAGCATCTTCTGCACCGCGCGTAGATCAGCGCCATGATCCAGCAAATGGCTGGCGAAGGCATGGCGCAGGACATGGGGCGAGACCTTGGCATGATCAATACCGGCAGCGATGGCAAGGTCTTTGAGAAGCTGGCCGACCCGGTGGCGGGTCAGATGCCCGGATTTGCCGCGGGATGGGAAGAGCCAAGGGGATTCAGGCGGTTTTTTGCTTCCGTTCGCTTTGGCTGCCAGTTTGCTCATCAGAAAACGGGAACGGATCTCGCGGAACTCTGACAAGGCTTCACGGGCAGGGACGCTCAGGGGCACAAGACGCTCGCGCCCGCCCTTGCCCTGAACCAGAAGCACACGCGGGTCGCGGGCAGTGGCCGACAGCGGTAGGGAGACCAACTCGGATACCCGCAGGCCAGTGGCGTAGAGCAGTTCCAACAAAGTGCTGAGGCGCACGCCCTCTGGCGAGGGGTCGGCACGGGCCGTGGTCAGCAGGCACTCGACCTCGGCTTCACTGAGGACTCTTGGCAGAGGCCGGCCTTGACGCGGGCTTTCAAGACCCGTTGTCGGGTCATCACCGCGAAGACGGTCTTCGTAGAGGAAACGATAGAACTGCCGCAGGGCTGAGAGCCGCCGGGCGGCAGTGCGCGGCGCCATGCCGCTGGCGGTCAGAGTTCGAAGGTAGGCGCGTAAATCCTCGGTTTCAGCGTCGCCAAGCCCCTTACCCCGCGAACCGAGGAAGTTCTCGCAGTGTTCAAGATCGCGGCGGTAAGCATCCAGGGTATTGGCGGCCGCACCGCGTTCGGCGGCCAGCATTTCCAGAAAAGCATCACTGCTTGCACCCAGGGAAATGGGGGCAATCCCGGGCATAGTCTAGAGCCCGCTGGCTTCAGCAGCTTCCATGGCCAGAGCGCGGGCTTCCCGGTCGAAGCCGAGGCGGCGGAGGCTTTGGACAGCCGTGGCGATCGCCAGGAGATCATGTTTTGCCGCCGCCGGGTTCTGCGCAGAGATGGCCGCGAGCAAGATACTTTCACCCTTGCGGTTCGCTCGGCTGGCCTGCCCCAACGCCAGGAGAATGACAGGATCGGTGGTCGCGATGACGGAACCGTGGTCGTCGCCCTCTTCGACCTCCGGCGCCTGCCAGGACGTCGATAAAGCCAGGTCCGACCAGGTTAGATCGTCATTTTCGCCGACGGCATCCAACAGCGCACGCAGGAGAATGGCCTGGCGTGAGGAAATGGCCACGTCCCCGCCATCCGGCAGGTCGGGATCGGCGCCCTCACCCTGCCCGGCCAGCACAAAGTCACGCAGGTACTCGGCGCGCTGCGGATACCATGCAGCCAGCCCCATTTCACCCGTTCCTCCCAGTGCCGTGACTCCTGCGCCCGACAGGCGCTGATAGGGCCAGAGCCCAAGGGCAGCTCCCTTGGCCTGCGGACTGACGGCAACAAGCCGGCCGGCCTGCGTCGCCCAGGCGTCGGCCTGTTCCGTACGGCCGGCCATATAGAGCGCCCGTCCCGCCGTTTCGGTAAACCACAGCAATTCACGCGTCGGCTGGATATCGATCAACAGCGGCATCAGCACCTTGTTGCCAACGCCGGCTAGGCCGTCATCCTTCATACGGCGAAAGGCCTCGTTAAGGATCTCAGCGCGTGCCACCGGCAGCGCTTGCTGACCAGCAGCCTGAAACAGCAGGGCCCGCCCGCGCACGCCGTTGCTGATGGCAGCGGCTTCGATGGGCGCCTGCAATTCGTCATTGCCAAAGGTGAAGCCACTGTAGAGTTCACCCAGGCCGGAGGCCGGGAAGCTGCCGACGGCAACCGCCTGTTCCGCCGCCTCGGCCCGTTCGGGCAGATTATAGGCGGGCGATGCCGCAATTGCCGCCAAAACCGTGGGACGTGCCGTGCTGACATCGTCGGGCAGAACCCGCTGGTTCGTGGCCCGGGCCAGGGACATGTGCAACGGCGACGGATCGAGCGAGGTCACGTCGCTGGTGGCGCCGCCAATGGCGGCTTCGGCGGATTCGACCAGTTCGAAGAAGGTGGCGTCGTCATCACCACCCTCGCGCAAAAGATCGAGCCCCAGGATCGCACCGTTCAGATCGCCCGCGACGATCTGGCAATACATCAACGCCTTGGGCCAGAAGGGATCGGCGGGATAGGAGACGACGGCATCACGCACGATGGCGCAGGCTGTCACATCGTCCTGCAACAACATCAGGGTTTCGACCTGGACGCGGGTAATCACCTCATCGACGTCGCGGCTGGGCACAACCGCCAGAAGCTCGTTCAATCCCTGGGATTCGCCAAGCGCCGCGAGGGCTTCGGCGCGCAGGGACAGAAAACTGGATACCGTGGCGGCGCTCCCGCCGATTCCAGCTGAACGCGCCACCAGACCCGCGTCGTTGCGTGTCTCCTGGCTGCGAGCCAATTGTGCCAGAGGCACCGCTGCCGTTGGACGGGCGGCGGGCGGGTCGGCAACGGACAACAGTGTCCGCCGCAGCAGATCCCGAAGCGTCGGAGACGAAACACCTGCCGGTGTACGCCGCAACAGGCCTGAAATCGTCGTACGGTCGCTGCCGCGCCAAAGATCCGCCCCCAGCCCGCCACTTTCGGAATCAATCGCGCCAATGGAATTGGGATCGACCGCTGAGAGAGAATCGATCTCAATGCCCTTCTTCCGCTGTGCCGCAGGCTGATTGACGGTCAGGCTCTTGACCGCTGCCGCCGAGGGAACCTTGGCCGCGCCGGGCTGCGCCCCCGGCTGCTGTCCGGGCACCAGAGAGATCGGCGGCGTCAGACGAACCGGACTGCCTGTTTTTTGAGGAGCTGCGTCCTGTTGGGCGTATACGGATGGAACACCTGCGCCCAGACCAAGCACCAGCAGCGCTGCCGCAGCCAGGAAGCTGCCTGCCGTTACGGACCCGGAGGGCCGCAACAGGGGACGACTAGCGGGGAAAGCGCTCATTGGAGAGGACTTTTTCGACAGGAGCGGAGGGCGCCGGAATGTCCCATGTCGTCAGGAACAACGCACCCGCGCCGACCAGACCAAACAGCAGGACGACGGCGATTAAGCTGGTTTTTCTCATGGGCGAAACTGCGGGCTTTGGATTCGTAGGAAAACAAAGAGTGGCATGCTTGGACTCTCTCGAAAAGAGCGGATCGCCGCTCGCGGCCAAAATTCATAGAAAAATCAGCGTGCGCGCGCCGTCTGAAGCGTCTTGATATCATATCGCCGACCCGACTAAAGAGGCCTTCATAGGCCCAAACACCCACATAGCTGTACGCATAGCAAAAATACGCCAAAAACACGCGACTCATTTCGGCGTCGTGCGGCGCGCAAGGCTTGCATCGCTTTCGGGAAACGACCATAACTTTGGAGTATGGCGAATTTGCGGCAGTTTTCTTAGGGTCTGATTGTTTATCGGAACTCAAAAAGGAAGCTGGGCCAGCGTCGCTGAATTAGATTTGATCCCGATTTGCCGTATTTGGGATCGCAGGGGCGCCGAGACCGTAGTCGTGACGGCGAACGCCCCCATAATATGGCAAAAGGCCCGGCGAAAGCCGGGATGGGAAATAACGGTCGAAAGACGTGAAGACAAAGATTGCAGACCCGGCACCACAGGACGACGAAGCGGGAAAAGAGACCGCCGAATTACGCCTGCCGAAAGCTCTGGTGCTGGTCGGACTGATGGGCGCGGGTAAGAGCTGTATCGGCCGCCGGCTATCGGAAGCTCTGGAGCTTCCTTTCGTCGACGCTGACACGGAGATCGAAGCGGCTGCCGGCTGTACCATTCAGGAAATTTTCGAACGGCACGGTGAAGCCGCTTTCAGAGACGGAGAACGCCGGGTCATCGAGCGGCTGCTGAACGGCAAGATTCAAATCCTGGCGACCGGCGGCGGCGCCTTCATGGATCCGCGTACCCGCGAAACCATCCGGCAGCACGCAAACTCGCTCTGGCTGCGCGCAGACCTGGATCTGCTGGTCAAACGCACCAGCCGCCGAAACCACCGGCCCCTGCTGCATCAGGGCAACCCCCGTCAGATTCTCGGCGATCTCATCGACAAGCGCTATCCGGTCTATGGTGAAGCTGACGTCATTATCGATTCCGTCGACGGGCCCGTGGAGACGACGGTTCAGCGTGCTCTGGACGCCATCACCGCCTTCCTGTCGAACCAGGGCGAGGCCCGCGAGGATACCAACAGCCTGCGCAAGGCCGGGGAATAATAAAGATGACATCGACGGAAAGCCTGGAGGTCTCGCTCGGCGACCGGGCGTACGAAATCAAGGTTGGAAGCGGGTTGATCGCTGAAGCCGGCAGCCATCTGCTGCCGGTCCTGCGGCAAAAGTCCGTGTTCATCATCACCGACGAAAATGTGGCGACGCTGCATCTGCCCGCGTTGGAGCGCTCTCTTGAGGCTTCGGGTATCGCCTTCAAAAGTCTGGTACTTGCCGCGGGCGAACAAACCAAGTCCTTCGCCAAACTGGAAGAGCTGATCGATCACCTGCTGGCGGCGGGCGTCGAGCGCGGCTCCACCTTGGTTGCCTTGGGGGGAGGCGTAATCGGCGATTTAACAGGTTTCGCCGCCGCCGTTACCCTGCGCGGTCTCGACTTCATCCAAATTCCAACGACACTGCTGGCTCAGGTCGACAGTTCCGTCGGCGGCAAAACTGGCATCAATACCGGGCGCGGAAAGAACCTGGTCGGCAGTTTTCATCAGCCCCGGCTGGTACTGGCCGACATGGATGTGCTGGAGAGCCTGCCGCGGCGCGAATTCCTGGCCGGCTATGCCGAAGTCGTCAAATACGGCCTGATCAACGATCCCGGGTTTTTTGCCTGGCTTGAGAAAAACGGCCAGACTTTGATTGATGGTGACCGGGATCTGCGCCGCGAAGCCGTGCTGACAAGCTGCCGGGCGAAAGCGGACATCGTTGCCCAGGACGAACGGGAAGCTGGCCTGCGCGCACTGCTGAACCTGGGCCATACCTTTGGTCATGCCTTCGAAGCCGAAGCCGGTTACGGCGGCGGGCTGATCCATGGGGAAGCGGTCGCTCTGGGCATGGTCATGGCGTTCGATCTCTCGGTGCAGATGGAACTCTGTCCGCCGGAGGATGCCGCACGAGTCCGCGCACATCTTCAGCACTGCGGACTGCCTGTCGACCTGACTGCCATTGGCGGTAACGCCCGCACCGGCGCGGGCTGGAGCAGCGCCACACTGGTCTCGCATATGATGCGGGACAAAAAAATTTCGGATGGCCGCATCACTTTCGTCCTCGCCCGCGCCATCGGCGAAGCCTTTCTGGAACGCAATGTCGAACTGAATGATGTCGAAGGCCTGCTCAAGACGAGTCTCGCCGCGTAACAATCTTTACCCAAAGGACAAATTGAAGACCCGCCATGGAAACTGAGCTGATTATCGCGTTGTGGGCCATCGTTGCACTGCTGGTGATCTCGGCCTTCTTTTCAGGGTCCGAGACGTCCCTGACGGCTGCATCACGGCCGCGAATGCACACCCTGGAACAGGACGGCAATCACCGGGCAGCCGTGGTCAACCGACTGTGGGAACGCAAGGAACGCCTGATCGGCGCCATCCTGCTCGGCAACAACCTTGTAAACATCTCGGCCTCCGCCCTGACAACAAGCTTGATGATCGGCTGGTTCGGTGAAGCCGGCGTCGCCTATGCAACCCTCGGCATGACGTTGCTGGTCCTGATCTTCGCAGAGGTTCTGCCCAAAACCTACGCCCTGCATAATGCCGACAAATCGGCATTGGCTGTCGCGCCTCTACTGCGGCCGATCGTCTTGGTGCTGGGGCCGATCACCCTGACGATCCAATGGATCGTACGTTCGACCCTCAAACTCTTCGGCATCGACCTTTCCGCCAGCCTCGCGGAGGACGTGGCAGAAGAAGAATTGCGCGGCGCGATCGACCTGCATTCGGGCATCGGCGAGGAAATCCGGCACGAGCGTCAGATGTTGAGATCCATCCTGGATCTGGGCGACGTCGAGGTCGAAGAGATCATGACCCATCGCAAGAATGTGGTCGCAATCGACGTCGACCAGCCACCGGCCAAGATCGTCGACGACGTTCTTACCAGTCCTTACACCCGATTACCGCTATGGCAGGGCGACAGCGATAATATCGTCGGCGTCCTCCATGCCAAGGCTCTTTTGCGCGCCGTCCAGGCCAACCCGTCCGATCTTGAAAGCCTCGATGTCGGCTCGATAGCTGCAAAGGCCTGGTTCATCCCGGAATCCACGGACCTGCTGTCTCAGTTACAAGCCTTCCGCAGCCGGCACGAACACTTCGCCATCGTGGTCGACGAGTACGGCGAAGTGCTCGGGATCGTGACCCTGGAGGACATACTGGAAGAGATCGTGGGAGATATCGCCGACGAGCACGACGTCGATATCGACGGCGTACAGCTCGAAAAGGATGGCTCGCTGCTGGTCGACGGCGAAGTCACCATCCGGGATCTCAACCGCCAGTTCGAGTGGTACCTGCCTGACGAAGAGGCTTCGACCATCGCCGGCCTGGTCCTGCATGAAGCCCGGCGGATTCCCGACATCGGACAGGTCTTCGTTTTTCATGGCTGCCGCTTCGAGATCGTCGGGCGCATGCGCAATCAGATCACGTCGATAAAGATCGAGCGGCTACCCGATGGCGCAAGCACCGGAGCCGCAGAACCGACAGTTGCTGCGGGTTAAAAAGTTGCACACCAAAAAAGAGACTTTGCCATCCGGGTTTTTAACCCTTTAAGAGAAATGTAAGTCTTCCGCCTATAGCCTGAACCCAGCAGGAGCGTTGTGCTCTTGGCTTAATCTTAAAATTGGTTTCGGGAACAGGTTTTCATGTCGGGGAATACTTCGTCCGCCCATAAAGGATCTGAACAGATTGGATCTGGGCGCAGTTTGTTTTGGACCTTGCGCCGCATCCTCTTGGTCCTTGGTCTTGCCGCGTCGCTCGCGACCGCCGGTTCGCAGCTTTGGGTTTTCGAGAATTTCCAGAAGTTCGCGATCGGCAACGTCAACGCGTCCTCATCGGAGCTTCTGCAGTTCCTGATCAAAGATCGGGTGACAAAGCAGTACGACCAGATTATCGGCCCGCTGGTCAGTGGCTGGGTGCGCGAAAAGCTGCTCGCGAAGTCGATCAAGGATGGCGATGCCAAAGCTATTCAGGCCTCCGCCGACGCTTTTCACCGGAACAAAGAGGTCACGCAGAAGCAGATTATTCTGCGCAATGTCGTACTGTATGATCTCAACATGCAGGTTCTCACCCATTCTTCGAAAGGAAGCGGCGAGACCATCTCGTCCAACCCAACTGTTCTGGGTGAGCTTGCAAGCCGCGACAAGGCAGCGCAACGCCGCAGGTCCGATTACACTTGGCAAAGCGAAGCCGGCCGGCCACTGCACAGCATGATTCTGCCGGCCGGCGGTTTCAAAGCCGTGGGTTTCGTGGAACTGGTCACGGATCCCTTGAATTACATCACGGATCTGGGGCAGGTCGTCGACGCTGACATTGCCGTGACGGATCGTAACGGCGAAATCATCGTCGATGCCGATGGCGCGCCGATCTTCGAAAGCCTCAGCGCCCGGACCACCGCAGCGCTTGCGAACGAAAATGGTGGAAACGAGGTCAACTCAGATGCTGCAACGCCGTCCAACGCCGAGGCATCCCACAGTCAGGAATCAGGAGCGTCAGCAACTGTCGATACGCCGGAGACGCCCGCAAACACAGGGGTAAACACAGCCGCAAACAGCGTGATCATTGATGTTGTCGTTCCGGGTAACCTCAATGACGCGTGGATCAACGCCAAGCTGACCCGTGACATCTCGTCCTTTTCAACCGGATTGTCCGATCTGAGAAACGTCGCCATCGAGTTGCTCGCAATGGTCTTCCTTACGGCCTGGCTGGCCGGCTGGCTGCTGCTGCGCTTCGCTGTCTTCAGCAAACTCAAGGCATTCTCGCAAGCCATGACCCATATCAGCAGCGGACGGAACGATATCGAGATCCCGCCGAGCGGAAAGGACGAATTCCAAAGCATGGGACAGGCTCTGGCGAAACTGCGTGAAAACGTCGGAAATGTCATGCGGCTGCAAAACATGGTCGAAACCAATCCGGTCAATACCTTGCTGATTGACCTAAACGGTCACATCGTCTTTGCCAATCAGGCCGCGCGTACAGCGCTCGGCAAGGGCGGCAACGAGGCCTCCGATCTTATCGGACGCTCCTGCGAAAGTTTCGCATTGGGAGCTGAATTCAAAGCCGTTGCAATCGATCAGGACAAGCTGCCCCTGCAAAGAACTTTCGAAACCGACGGACTGGCCCTCGACGTGGCGGTTTCGGCGGTCCGGGAAGACGATGGCCGTTTTGTCAGCAGTATGATGACCTGGTCGGAAATCACCGAGCAGGAGGAAAACCGGCGCTTGTCCAGCGACCTGATGACCGAGGTCGAACGGGTATCAGGAATCGTGGCCGAGCAGGCCAGGGTTCTGGAAGAGTTGTCGGCATCCCTGGCGGACCAATCGGATCAAACCGTCAAGCACTCCAAGGACGCCGGCAGCATCGCCCAGTCTGCCTCGTCGCGCGCCCAAACCGCAGCTGGTGCAACAGAGCAGATGACTGCCAGTGTCACCGACATTTCGAGCCAGGCACAAGAAGCCCGGAGTACGGTCAATGATGCGCTGGCCGCACTCAATCGCGGGAACGATGCGATCGGCGACCTGAGAGAATCCAGCAACAATATCAACGAAGTCGTGGACCTGATTTCGAGGGTCACAGGACAGACCAAACTTCTGGCCCTGAACGCCACAATCGAAGCTGCCAGCGCAGGCGAGGCTGGTCGAGGCTTCGCAGTGGTCGCAAGCGAAGTAAAGGCTCTGGCAGGTCAAACGGAAGAGTCGACCGAACAGATTTCCACCATGGTTTCCAGTATCCAGACTCAGGTGAATTCAGCGTCGGTCTCGATGGAACACGTCCGCAAGGTCATGCAGCAAGTCGAAGAAATTCAAAACGGCATCGCACAGGCCATCACCGAACAAAGCCAGTCTGCCAACGATATCTCGGAAAATGTGGGAGATATTGCAAACGGTTCCGAGCGGATGTCGCAGATCATCGAACAGGTGCACTCTCAGGCGGATAATACAGGCGGCACCGCGCAGAACCTTCTGGACGCCTCGCGCGGTCTCGCCTCCGAAGCTCAATCTCTATCGAGCCGGATTTCCGAATTTCAGTCTCGGCTCGCCCAGATGTAACCTCAAGATGCCGTCAACAGATGGCCGTACGAATTGTTGGGACCCGGCATGTTGCCGTTCTGCCGCCGCCACACTATATTTCGCTGCTTGGGGCAGCCTGGATCGGATCAAATGCCATTAAGCTGCGCCATCATTTTCAATTAGATCAGGATATCCGCGATCGATTAAGTTCAATTGACCGCGCTTCGATCTAGCTGCTTTAGAGAGCAGACGTTCTCTAACACACTGAAAGAGGGGCTGATTCACGTTTCGCTCTGAGACGACGCAAAACAACCAGCCTCCAACGAAAGGGTTTCATGGCGCTGTCACCAGCAGTCGAACGCGAACTCCAGCATACACGGCGCTTCGACTTTAAAGGATTTGCGCGGAAAGACGGTCTTTGGGACATCGAAGGCCATATGACCGACGTTAAACCTTACGGTTTTCCGAACGATTTTCGCGGCTATATAGAGGCCGAGGAACCGCTTCACGATATGTGGATCCGCCTGACAATTGACGAAGAGTTCCTGATCCACGGCATCGAGGCCGTCACCGACGCTGGTCCCTACGAGATCTGCCCGGTGATCACGCCCAACTTTCAAAAGGTCGTGGGCCTGAGGATCGGTCCGGGATGGCGTCAAAAGCTTCGGAGCAAAGTCGGCGGCGTCGAAGGCTGCACGCATCTGGTGGAAATGCTCAGCGCCATGGCGACGGTCGCATATCAAACGCTGTATCCGACTCTGGCAAAAAAGCGGAAGAAATCACCTGCACCACCGACGACCAAGCCGCCACTCCTCAACAGCTGTCATACCTTTAGCAGCGACGGCGAAGTGGCGCGGAAAAACTGGCCCGCATTCTACACCGGCGGTAAGGCAGAAGCCGCCAACGAATAAAGCCCTACGACGCCAGTTGCGAAAGCTGCCAACCTAGTGTGGTGCACTAGACCGCACCGTCTGTAACGGCTTCATCCGCAGCCGAATCGTCTACCAAAGAACCGTGGCCGGCGATGGCGTGGCCTTCCTCGGTTGCAGCAGCCATAAAATACGCGAGGATGAAAACACGCACCGCAGCTGTGAGGCTCGATTCGTTCCGTCGCGCATCGATCATTGTGCAGAGTTCATTGGCGTTCTTCGATTCACGCCGGCACACTTCGCTCAGGGCGTCCCACATCACTGGCTCCAGGCGCAGGCTCGTCCGGCGTCCGGCGACCAGAATATTTCGGCTCACCAGGCTGCTTTCGGACCGCACCTCCTGGCCCTGTCCATCTTGCCCTTCCGCACCCGACCGAATCAGTTCACTTCTCCTACCGACCAATAACACGACCCAACAGGCAGACTTCATTTGCCTCTATAGGTGTATTTTTTTTATGACACACTATTATAGATAGATCTTTTTTCGTCAATGCCCACATTAGGTGTGTTTGGAAAAGTATAATACACTTAATTGGTGCATTTAAATTATCGCCTCGTGTCTTCCAATGGTGCAAGCGTTTTTAACTGGAGCGCGTGAACAGTGTCGGAAAGTTCATCCGCCAAGAGATTATAGACCATACGTTGCCGATCAACTCGAGATTTACCATCGAAGAGTTCGGAGACGACCTCTACCCTGAAGTGCGTTCCGCCGCCCTCGCGCCAACCCGAGTGCCCCTCATGTTTGTGCGAATCGTCAACGACCGTCAGCCGCAGAGGCGACAAAGCGGCGGTCAGTTTTTCCTCGATACGTTCGGCTGTCTTCATGGTTCGATCGTCCTGTGCATTGAAAATATTGGTCTCTCGTTTGACGTTCCGTCGTCAACTCACCCCTTAAGGATTGTTTCGGACTGTCGGGTATCCCGCCATGGCAAGGGAGCGGCAGCGACGGACTTTTTGCCTAGGTTTTACGCAAACTGCACCTGCCAAGATCCAAGTCAATAGGCGTAAGGCTTCGCGATCCATCCGGTCTTAACGGTAACCTGCGAAATTCACGCTACAATCCTTGCCTCACCCGAACACCGCATCCATAATTTGGTTATGTCACGCTCGGCACAAAGATATTCGGGATATTCCGACTCGCGCGCAACTGCCGCCGAATACGCTTGTCAGTTTCCTGGCTGCGGTCTCGACGGCGTTTACCGCGCCCCGAAGTCGCGCCTTCAGCTCAACCGCTATCTCTGGTTCTGCCTGGAGCACATTCGGCTGTACAACCAGTCTTGGGACTTCTTCAAAGGCATGAGCGAGCAGCAGATCGAGCGGGAACGCCGCAAAGACGCCGTCTGGCAGCGGGAGACCTGGCCCTTGGGACAGGATAAGCCGCAGGCGAGGCGATGGCGAAGCGATAATCTGCACGACGATTTCGGAGTTTTCGGAGACCAGGCGAAATCAGAAACTCCCAAGCCGCCGGAGAGCGAAGAATCCGAAGCGCTCTCGGTCCTTGGACTGAAACATCCCGTGACCTTTCAGGAAATCCGCACAAAGTATCGAGGACTGGCCAAACAGCTCCATCCCGATGCAAATGGTGGTGATCCGGAAGCGGAAAATCGTCTCAAGGATGTCACCCGGGCCTACGCGTCGCTCAAGATATCTTTCCGACAAAGCCCGTAACACCCACGGCTTCCACTCTTTTCGAACACCTTCATCAACGGACCGTAACTTATGTCTTCAGCACCTGCCCTCGGCGGCTCAGAAATGCCCAATGCGGGACCGGATATCACGGTATCGGCACGCCAGACCTTCGGGATCGACAGCGACATGCAGATCCCGGCTTTCAGCCAGCCGAACACCTATGTCCCCGATTTGGACGAAGCCTATCGCTTCGACCTCGACACCACGCTCGCTATTCTCGCCGGCTTTGCCCATAACCGCAGAGTCATGGTCCAAGGCTATCATGGGACCGGAAAATCGACCCATATCGAGCAGGTTGCGGCACGATTGAACTGGCCCTGCATCCGGATCAACCTGGACAGCCATATCAGTCGTATCGATCTGATCGGTAAGGACGCCATCGTCCTGAAGGACGGCAAACAGGTCACCGAGTTCCGGGAAGGTCTTTTACCCTGGGCCTTGCAACGCCCCACCGCATTGGTGTTCGACGAATACGATGCCGGCCGGCCCGATGTCATGTTCGTGATACAGCGTGTGCTGGAA
Source organism: Pelagibius sp. Alg239-R121 (assembly GCF_947331435.1). Classification (GTDB taxonomy): domain Bacteria; phylum Pseudomonadota; class Alphaproteobacteria; order Kiloniellales; family Kiloniellaceae; genus Denitrobaculum. Next base: position 85,020 of record NZ_CAMZOF010000001.1, read on the forward strand.
GTCGAAGGCCGCCTGACGTTGCTCGATCAGAACCAGGTAATCAAGCCGCACGCGGCTTTCCGCCTGTTCTCGACCGCCAACACGGTCGGACTGGGTGATACCACGGGTCTCTATCATGGCACCCAGCAGATCAACCAGGGCCAGATGGACCGCTGGAATATCGTCACGACCTTGAACTACCTGGCTCACGACGAAGAAGAGAACATCGTTCTGGCCAAGTGTCCGGACTACGACGACAAGGAAGGCCGCGAGGCCATCGCGGCCATGGTCGCCCTGGCCGACCTCACACGCAGCGGCTTCGTCAACGGCGATATCTCGACTGTTATGAGCCCGCGGACGGTGATCACCTGGGCGCAGAACGCAAAGATCTTCGGTAACGTCGGTTTCGCCTTCCGCCTCACTTTCCTGAACAAGTGCGATGAGATCGAACGCGGGATCGTGGCGGAATACTATCAGCGTTGCTTCGGCACCGAACTCCAGGAAGGCAGTGCGTCGCTCGTATAGAGCGGCGGCGGCATTAGCATTCTGCCGGCATTTGAGAATACCTGAAGCCTCAAGAGCCGGCGGGATGTAGAGCGCGAAGCGAAGAACATGGACCAAAGCGAAAGCCCGATCGAGAGATTCAAGCGCGTGACAGCGGCGACGCTGCGCGCCATCTCGGAACGTGAAGAAATCACAGCGACCTTTACCCCGAGCGGCCAAGGCCTCTCGGGCACAGAGGTTCGTCTGCCGATGCCGGCACGCGACCTGCCGGCTTCCGATGTCGCCCAGGTCCGGGGGCAAGCCGATTCCGTGGCCTTGCGCCTAAAATACCACAACGAGGCGATTCACCGGGGCCAGCGGCCTCAATCGGAATCGGCACGCGAAGTCTTCGATGCGGTCGAACAGGCCCGTTGTGAAGCCCTGGGCATGCGACGCATGACGGGAGTCGCGGCCAACCTGGAAGCAACTCTGGCCGAACAGTGCCATGCCAAAGGCTTGACCCGCGTCGCCAGCCACGAAGACGTGCCGCTGTCGGAAGCCCTCCGGGTTCTCGCTCGTGAAGCGATCAGCGGGATGCCGCCGCCGCCGGCTGCGCGCAAACTGCTCGATCTCTGGCGGCCGCATCTGGACGCCAACGTGCTTCGGGATCTCGCCGACATGGGTTCGGCCGCGGAAGATCAAGAAACCTTTGCGCGGGTGGTCAAGCAGATGCTGCGGCATCTCGATCTTGATGCAACGAGCGACGACGACTTCGGCGATGAAGACGACCAGAATGAAGATGGCGACGGGGCCGAGGACGCGCCCTCTGATTCGCGCGGTGAAGGCGAACAGCAGGAATCTGCGGAAGATCAGCAAAGCCTGGAAAGCCAGCAAGGCGAAGCGATCGAGGATGATTCCGGTGAAGGTCAGGAAGCCGACGCCGATGGCGAGATGATGGCCGATGCGGGCGACGAACAGCCCGGCCAACCGACCGAAACACCCCAGCATCAGGACCGCCGCAACTCGCTGGATCAAGCAGCTTACCACCCCTACACATCGATTTTCGACGAGACAATCGATGCGGCCGAACTCTGCGATCCGGATGAATTGAACCGATTACGCCAGATGCTGGATCAACAGTTGGCTCATCTGCAGGGCGTGATCGCCAAGCTTGCCAACCGATTGCAACGCCGTTTGCTGGCGCAGCAAACCCGCAACTGGGACTTCAATCTCGAGGAAGGCATTCTCGACACCGCGCGGCTGACCCGTGTCGTTGTCAGCCCCACGCATTCGCTCAGCTACAAGCAAGAGCAAGACATGGAGTTCCGCGACACGGTCGTGAGCCTGCTGATCGACAACTCCGGCTCTATGCGCGGCCGACCGATTACGGTTGCCGCCATGAGTGCGGATATCCTGGCGCGCACCTTGGAGCGCTGTGGCGTCAAGGTTGAAATCCTGGGCTTCACGACCCGAATGTGGAAAGGCGGCCAGTCACGCGAGCGCTGGATCAGCGACGGGAAGCCGCCGAACCCGGGACGCCTCAACGACGTCCGCCATATTATCTACAAATCGGCGGACGCGCCCTGGCGCAGAGCCCGTAAGAATCTCGGACTGATGCTGCGCGAAGGCATCCTGAAGGAAAATATCGACGGCGAAGCCCTTCTATGGGCGCATAACCGGATCGTCACCCGATCGGAGCAACGGCGCGTCCTGATGGTGATTTCGGATGGTGCACCGGTGGACGATTCGACCCTGTCGGTCAACCCGGGCAATTATCTGGAGCGGCACCTGCGCGAAGTCATCACCTACATCGAGAACCGCTCACCGGTTGAGCTGCTGGCCATCGGCATCGGTCACGACGTGACACGCTATTACAAGCGCGCCGTCACGATCGTCGACGCCGAACAGCTGGGTGGCACGGTGATGGAGAAGCTGGCGGAGTTGTTCGATGAGGGCGGTCCGAATGCCGCGACGCACCATCACCGCCGCCGGCGGAGTGCCGGCGGCAGCTAATGCTTCTGAAAGCTAAGACGACATCTCCAAGACCCCCTAGCCCAGGTGTTCCTTGAAGAACGCCAGGGTGCGCTCCCAGGCCAGCTTGGCGTCGGCTTCGTCGTAGCGGGCCGAAGTCGGGTTGGCGAAAGCGTGGTCTGCTTCGTACCAATAGGATTGGTTCGACTTCTCAGCCTTGGCCATCTCGCCCTCGAAAGCCCCGACCATCTCTTGATTGATCCACTTGTCCGCCGTGGCATAGTGGCCGAGCACGGGTGAGGTCAATGCCTTGAGATCTTCGGCTGAGCGGGCCACCCGGCCATAGTAGACCACAGTCGCTTCGACAGGTGCCGCAATGGAAGCATTCAGCGACCAGCCGCCGCCAAAACACCAGCCCACCGTCCCGATTTTGCCGCCAACCGCGTCATGGTCGCGCAGCCAGGCGACCCAGGACTGCAACGTGTTTGTCGCCTGATCGGGATCCACCGCCTGCATGTAGGCGCGGGCGTCTTCTGGCTGGTTCGCGACCTTTTCGTCATAGAGGTCGACAGCGAGGGCGATATAGCCTTCCTTGGCCAGTTCGGCGGCAACGACCTTGATCTGGTCGTTCAAGCCCCACCACTCGTGTACCAGCAGCACGGCAGGCGCAGGCAGCGCGGCGGGCATGGCCAGGGCCGCCTTTACGTCACGTCCGTCCTGGGTGGTGATCGAGACCGTCTCGAGATCCTCCGCCGCAGCCTTTGCCAATCGTGGATCAGCCAAAACAGCTGCGAAAGAAGTGGCGGCAATGCCACTGAGAACCTGTCTGCGTGCTACTGTCTGCATGGAAACCTCCCTGTTGACCGTCTGTGCGGCCGGTGGTGATTTTGAGAACGGCTCATCGGTGATAAAACCGGATGAGACAGAGGCTGATTCACGTTTGACTTCAATAGAAAGTAAAGCGTTCAGACTCCTGATACCGGGTTATAGTTAACGCCTAACGGGATGTTTTCAACTTCAGGGCAATCCTCAGAGGCTTGCAATGCTTCACAAATCCGTGCAATTCCGCCGACGTTCAGGGAAAAGCTTGTCAATTGTCACAGAAATTTCTTAGCTCAGTTCGCTTCTTGCCGCTCGCAATCGCAATCGGCTGCGCCGGCGCGACAGGACCGGTTCAGGCCGATCCGGTTGCCGTGTCGGCGACGCAACGCCCCTTCCATCCCACGCGGCCAGATCGCCGGCAGATCGGGAAGCTCCTATGGCGCGGCGGCCTGAAATTGACCTCTCCTTCCGGCAAATTCGGTGGACTCTCGAGCCTCCTGGTGGCCGATGACCTTGGTTCGATGATCGCCGCCAGTGATGATGGTCAATGGTTCGGCGCAAAGCTGAGTTACGCGCCAGACGGCACGCTGACCGATTTATCCGATGGTGTCATGAATCCGATTACCGACCTCGCGGGCATCCCTTTGACTGACAAGCGCTGGCGCGATGCCGAGTCGCTGACACGCCATGCAAACGGCGATCTGCTGGTCAGCTTTGAGCGAAATCACCGGGTCTGGCGCTATCCTTCCAACCCTTTTACCGGCGGTGACGCGCCGACATCCCTGCCGACGTCCCTGCCGACACCACCACCTCTGACAACGACCTTCGGCAATGGTGGTATCGAGACATTGGTCACCCTGCGCGACGGGCGGATTCTGGCAATCACTGAGGCTCAGGAATTAGAGGGTGCGGACAATCAGACCGCGGCCTATCTCTGGGACGGCAAGCAGCCAAAGGGCGAGAAAACCTGGGTCAACCTGCGGTTCCAGCGCGAGGGTTCCTTTAAGCCGACGGGAGCTGCAGGACTGCCCGGCGGCGGGATTCTCGTGGTCGAGCGATCCTTCACACCCTTTACCGGTGTCGCCATGCGGCTACGGCGTATCAAGGAACAGGATATTGCGCCTGGAGCGACTTTAATGGGCGAAGAACTGGCAGTCATCCGGCCGCCTCTGGCCATAGATAACATGGAGGGAATCGACGTGAAACGCGGACCGGACGGCGAAACACTGGTCTACCTGATATCGGACGACAATTTCAGTGGTTTGCAGCAGACCCTGCTGCTGCTCTTCGAACTACAGGAATGATCCCGTGATGTACCTGCGCAAGACACTTGTACGCAAGTTCCGGGCATAAAAAAGGCCCGTTGAACAACGGGCCTCTTCTCGAACTATCTGGCGTGCGCCTTAGGCAGCAGCCTGATTCTCGATGACTTTCTTGACTCGGCGCTTGAGCTGACGGGCTCGCTGGCCCAGCTTGGCATTGGGAGTCGAGAGGAGATAGGCATCCAGACCGCCGCGCTTTTCGATGGTACGGATGGTGTTTGTGCAGAGCCGGAACTGAACAGTCTGACCCAGGGCATCGCTCAACATCGAGGTCTGCTGAAGATTCGGCAGAAACCGGCGGCGAGTCCTGTTGTTCGCGTGACTTACGTTATTACCGGCCTGAACACCTTTACCGGAGAAGTCGCAACGACGAGCCATGATACCATTCCTAGATAAGCTAAAACGCAGGCATAAAACGATAAGCCGGGCAGCTCTGCCCGGTGCGGGGCGGTTTTTACGGCAGCTATCCCCAGGCGTCAAGGTGAAAAAGGGGGATTCCGGCCCCGCGCGAGATTCAGTCGGGAATCGCTGAAGATTTCGCCGAATTCACCGTTTTACCCTTACCTCAGTCTTCGGCTCTCACTGTCTCGCCGAGAAAAGCCGAGAGAAGCTGCCGGGCAGCGGACGCGGGGCTGATTTGAGCCTGCATGACCTGATTCTCCAAGCTTTCCAGGCGTTCGGCAACAGCCGGATGCTCCCGGAGGCGCCTCAGCAGAGTATCGCTGATTTCGCTCCATAGCCAGGTTTTGGCCTGCAGCGCGCGCTTATCGTTAAGCTCCCCGCTGTCAGTCATGATTTCCCGGAACGCCACAATGCGCGCCCAAATCTCGTCAATGCCGGTCTGGTGCAGTGCTGAGCATTGCAGCACCGGCGGCTTCCAACGCGCACTGGCGGGTCTCAGAAAGCCCAGGGCGGCATGATACTCCGCCGCCGCGCGTCTGGCAGCCGGGGCGAGGTCGCCGTCGGCCTTGTTCACCACGATCATGTCGGCAAGCTCTACAATGCCCTTCTTGATGCCCTGCAGTTCGTCGCCACCGCCGGGCAAAAGCAGGAGGAGGAAGAGATCGACCATATCTGCAACGGCGGTCTCTGACTGTCCGACCCCCACGGTTTCCACCAGCACCACGTCGAAACCAGCTGCCTCGCAAATCAGCATCGCCTCTCGCGTACGCCGGGCCACGCCACCCAGGGTTCCGCCGGCCGGTGATGGGCGGATATAGGCGGCCGGATTGCGCGCGAGCTGCTCCATGCGGGTCTTGTCTCCAAGGATCGACCCGCCCGTGCGCTGAGAGGACGGATCAACCGCGAGCACTGCCACCCGATGACCCTGGGCGATCAGATGCAGACCAAAGGATTCGATGAAGGTCGACTTTCCAACACCGGGCACACCCGAAATTCCCACCCGGATTGAATTCCCGCTTTGGGGTAACAGATCGGCGAGCAAGGCCTCGGCATCCCCCCTGTGATCGGGCCGCGTGGATTCGATCAGAGTGATGGCGCGGGCCAGGGCACGGCGGTCGCCGGCCAACACCCCGTCGCTTAACACTGGCTTCAAGAAGCTCCTCCTTCGGAGCCTGTATCGGGATCGCTTGGCCCCAGAGGCTGACCATAGCTGAATTCGACGAAGTTACCGTCGGGATCCCGCACACCACAATAATATCCGACCGGATAGGGTTCCTGCCGTGGCGGCCAGGCGAGATAGCCTGCGCGCTCGGCGACTTCTGCCACCCGGTCGACCGCATCCCGGCTGTCGAGCGCAAAGCCGAAATGGCTGAAGTCGTTTTCGGCCTGGTCACGGCCCGGTCCACCTGGAATCAGGACGAAGATAAACTCCGTCTCGCGGCCTGGTTCGGCCATCCAGACAACGCGCGTGCCCTCATCTTCGCGTTGGTGAACGATGTTCATGCCGCAGATGTCGCGGTAGAAGCCGATCGAAGCCTCCAGATCACGCAGATGGAGTGCTATGTGGGTCAGGCGGGGTGTCATGTCCTTCTCCTCTCCACAATACCCTACCTCAAGTTACATCCAGAGGCAGAGGCGGTGAAGCCTGCAGAGGTGGCGCGTGATCGGTTTCTCGACGCTGGAGGGCGCTTTCCTGCTGACGCCGCCACATGGTGGCGTAGTGGCCTTCCCGATCCAGCAGCTCCTCATGCTGACCACGCTCGACGATCCGGCCGGCATCGAGAACTATAATTTCGTCCGCATCAACGACCGTGGAGAGACGGTGTGCGATCACCAAGGTGGTTCGGTCCCGAGATACTTCGGTCAAGCTGCGCTGGATCTCGCGCTCGGTCTTGGTGTCGAGGGCAGACGTGGCTTCGTCGAACAACAGAATAGCCGGGCGCTTGAGAATGGTTCGGGCGATGGCCACACGTTGCTTCTCGCCGCCGGAGAGCTTCAGGCCGCGTTCGCCGACAATGCTGCCGTAACCGTCCGGTAGCCCCCGCACGAATTCATGAATGCGAGCCAGCTTGGCTGCTGCCTCGATTTCTTCCTTGCCTGCATCGGGCCGGCCATAGGCAATGTTGTAGTAGACCGTGTCGTTGAAGAGCACCGTATCTTGCGGGACGATACCGATCGCCGCGCGCAGGGAATCCTGGGTGACTTCGCGCAGATCCTGGCCATCAATCAGGATCTGACCATCCGTTACATCGTAGAATCGGAACAGCAGGCGGCTGATGGTGGACTTGCCGGCACCGCTGGGACCTACAATGGCGACGGTCTTGCCGGCAGGTACGGTGAAGTCTACGTCACGCAGGATCGGCCGGCGCGCGTCATAACCGAAACTTACATTCCGAAAAACGACTTCACCGCCTTCGGGTGCCAGAGATCCGGCATCCGGCCGGTCGACAATCTCGGCGCCGGTCCGCAGGAGATCGAACATCACCTCCATGTCGATCAAGGCCTGCTTGATTTCCCGATACACCGTGCCCAGCAGATTGAGCGGCATGGCCAGTTGAATGAGGTAGGCGTTGACCATGACAAAGTCGCCCAAAGTCATGTTTCCGGCAACGACCCCCATGGCGGCCATGATCATGATCAGGACCACACCGATCGAGATCACAATCGCTTGGCCCGCGTTCAGGGCCGAAAGGCTGACTCGGCTGTCAATCGCCGCACGCTCATAGCTTTTGAGCGCGGAATCAAAGCGCTGGGTCTCGTGTTTCTCGTTGCCGAAGTACTTCACTGTTTCGAAGTTCAGCAGACTGTCGACCGATTTGGTGGTGGCGTCGTTGTCGGCGTCGTTCATGCGCCGGCGCAGCTTGATGCGCCATTCGGTCAGCAGGAAAGTCAGCAAAATGTAGAGAGCGATGGTGACGATCGTGACCGCCGCAAACCGCCAATCGAAGAGATACCAGAGAATGCCGCTGACGAAGAGGATCTCCAGAACGGTCGGCAAAATGTTGAACAGGACAAAGAAAAGCAGAAACTCGATGCCCTTGGTGCCGCGGTCGATGGCACGGGTCAGCCCGCCGGTCTGACGCTCGAGATGGAAACGCAGCGACAGACGATGCAGATGCTCGAAGGTCTGCAGAGCCACCTGGCGGATCGCGTGCTGGGCAACCTTGGAGAAAACCGCATCGCGGATCTGGCCGAAAGCAACACCCAGGATCCGGGCCAGGCCGTAAGCCAATAGCAGACCGAGCGGCAGAACAATCAAAGGCTCGCTGGCAGCCAGTCCGGCGGCCGGGGTCAGGGCGTCGACAGCTGAGCGTAAGAGGAGGGGAACATAAACCGTCGTGACCTTGGCCCCGACCATCAGCGCTAGCGCAATTAACACCCGAATACGAAGATCGGCCCGGCCGACCGGCCAGAGATAGGGAAGCAATCGCCGTAGGGTTGCCAGTTGTTTTCGGGTCGAACCCGCACCGTTCCCGGCATCGCTCGAGAGCGTTTTGGACGCTAGGCTACGCATGCCTCAGAAAAACCCTCTTACGCAGTTTGCCGATCAGACTCTCCATTAATCAGCGAGAGAGCGGTTCACGTCCTTGACTGCTGCGATCAAAAACGATCCTGCTCTAAGACTTGCGGCCAAGAGAGCGCGATAGCAAGAGATATAGCTTACCGACGTCCGACGTCATAAAGGCAGCGGAAAGAATATGTTCCGGATCGCAGTCTGCGGACTGCTTGATCAGAGAATCGAACTGGTTCAGGTAACGGGTGACCTGATCCCTGAAGCGTTCGTCCTCGTCATAGCGCGCCTTGATCTCTGGCGACGCCAAACGGTCCGACTTTCGAAGGAGGCGCCGTGCAAAAACCGACTTGTCGCCGGAACGGTAGGATTTCCAGAATTCTGCGGGCAGATCTTCTTCGATGAACTTGTTCAGATCGATCGCGCTGGAATTCAAATCCTCCATCATGACCGTTGCCGTGCGGAGGAAGACATCCCGGCTGGCCTCAATTGACTTTTCCCGAAGCGTCCGGGCCTGCATAGCGGCCTCGTCGGCCGCCGCGAGCAGATCCTTGCCCTGATCCTTGAAGATCTGACCGGAATCGCGGGCCTGCTGAAAGGCATTGTCAACGGTGGAGCCGAAGTCGTTGGCCTGGGCCTCGAGATTTCCGCCCAGATCTTCGGCGCGGGAGATCGCGCGGTCGGCGGCAGTGCGGACCTTGAGGGAGATGCCATCGATGGTGTCGGCCATCTTGCCCAGGCGATCGAGGTTGCTCTCTGCAACCTTGTTGACTTCCTCGGCCTGTGCCTGGAGCTGCTCCCTGATTTCACCTGACGTGGTTTTCGATGCGTTGGAGGCCGCCGTGATGGCCTCGGCTTGCTGCGACAGCGTACCCTTGACCTCTAGAAGAAGTGCTTTGAAATCCTTACTAAGCTCGCCGAATCCGAGCACCTCTTCCCGGACGGCTGCACGCAGATCACCTGCCGAGCTGTTGGCGGTTTCGGCGGCCAGCGTCAAGACCCTGCCCTGGCTGCGGAAAATCTCCACGACCTTGGCACTTTGGGCCACTGCATTGTGCGCCGCTTCATCGAAGTTATTGGTGCCCAGTTTCAGGGTTTCAGCAATGCGGTCGACCCGTTCACTGACCCGTTCCGCATGCATGGTAAGGTTTTCGGAGTGACTGCCGAGCAGTTTGGAGACCTCGCCCGCTTGGGCAACGGCCCGGGTTCCGGCGGCCTCGATCGCCGAAACCATCGGTTCGATCTCGGCACCTGCGTCGCGCAGGGATTCACGTGCCACTGCTGCAGAATCTGCCAAGCGGTCGATTTGCTGCGCACCGGCCTGTTCGATCTCATCGGCTGCGCCGGAAGCCGCCTCCCGCAGGCGGTCAACCACCTGATCGGTCTCCGTATGAAGGATCCCACCCTGCTCTCGCAGGATCTCGGTGATCAGCTTCGCCCGTGTGGCCGCGAGCTCGAAGGAGTTGCGCACATCCCTGGCGTCGACCTTCAGGCCGTCGCCGACTTTCCGTGAAGTTTCCGCGAGCTCCGTTGTAAGAACGCCGAACTGATCGCGCTCTGCCGCCAGCGCACTGCGCACGCCAGCAACCCGCGTATCCGTATCGTCAAAGACCTGGCCCAGCAGATCGATCTGCTGCCGCATCGCTTCGTTGAACTGCCGTGCCTGGGCAAAGACCTGTTCACCTGCCCCCGCAAAAGCCCTGAGGTCCCGCTCAAGATCCGCGTGAAGCGCATCCCCGGATGCCAACACAGCTTCGCGCGCTGTCCCTAGTTCCTCGCTGCGGCGTGCCAGATGGGTCGCAACGTCCTCGGTCGCGGCTATGGTCTGATCCGCGGCGGCCTGCAAATCGGCGACAGGCTGTTTCAAGGCGCCGGAAATTCGACTGACCATGGAATCAACTTGGACCGCAGCGTCATCAAGCGCCTTTAACTGACTGTCGACGGATTCGCGCGCGGCAGCCATCAAACCGTTGATGCGGGTCGATGCGGATTCGACATCTTTCGCCTGCGTGGAGAGCGACTCCTTGAGCTGTTCAGCCTGGGACGCGGCCCGAACAGAGGCGCCGGAAAGTTCGGTGGTCTGCGATTTGAACGACTGGCGCATCGCGTCCATGCGTTCGAAGATCTCGTCCGTCGTCTCGGTCAGCTCGTTGGCCTGCGACTTCAAGCTATCGCCGATTTGCTGAACCCGGGTTTTGGCCGCATCATCCGGGTAGACCATGGCATCGAAATGGCGAAGCAGCTTTTGCACCTCCTCGGTCACCAATTGCCCACGCAAAAAGTAAACCAATACCAGCCACAACAGTGTTGGCGGCAGGCAGGCACCGGCAACTCCCATCGCCAACTCGTGGGGCAGCAGCCGCTGCAATCCATTCCAGCCAACAAAGGTTTCGACGTAGTAGGCGCAGGCACCAAGCCAGGCTGCCGTCACCAGCAGCCCGATGATCCCGGTAATGACCGAGCTCAGCCTCACAAGCCCCCCCGTTTTTGTTTATGCCGCGGCGCGACGTTGTTTAACGATACCCAAAATTTCATGCGCGGCATGTGGAATATTTGTCCCCGGTCCGTAGATGGCCGAAACACCGGCGGACATTAGGAAGTCATAGTCCTGAGGTGGAATCACGCCACCGCAAACCACGATTATATCTTCGGCGGCCTGGGTCTTCAAAGCTTCGATCAATTGCGGCACCAGGGTCTTGTGACCCGCGGCCTGGCTGGAGACCCCAATGACATGCACGTCGTTTTCGATCGCCTGCAGGGCCGCCTCCTCGGGTGTCTGAAACAGCGATCCCACATCGACGTCGAACCCGATATCCGCAAAGGCGGTCGCAATCACCTTGGCGCCGCGATCGTGTCCGTCCTGCCCCATCTTAACCACCAGCATCCTGGGGCGCCGCCCTTCCATCTTGGCAAAGGCACCGATCTCTTCCTGGATTCGGGCAAATCCCTCATCACCTTCGTAAGCGGAGCCATAGACGCCCGAAATGCTGCGAATCACGGCGCGATGCCTGGTAAAGACTTTTTCGAGTGCATCTGAAATCTCCCCGACGCTTGCCCGCTTGCGGGTCGCTTGGACGGCGAGTTCCAGAAGATTGCCCGATCCTGATTCAGCTGCATGGGTCAATGCCTCCAATGCGTTGCGACAGTCGTCGTCGCTCCGGTCCGCGCGGACGCGGTTGAGACGTTCGATCTGACTGAGACGCACAGCGGTGTTGTCGATATCGAGGATATCAATCTCATCCTCGGTCTCAAGACGGTATTTGTTGACGCCGACGACAACCTCTTCGCCCCGGTCGATGCGTGCCTGCTTACGGGCTGCCGATTCTTCAATCTTCAACTTCGGCATCCCGGATTCGACCGCCTTGGTCATGCCGCCCAGTTCCTCGACTTCTCCGATCAGCTTGCGGGCTTCGGCAATCAGGCTGGCCGTTAGGCTTTCGACGTAGTAGCTGCCCGCCAGAGGGTCTACCACCTTGGTGATGCCGGTTTCCTCTTGCAGCACCAACTGAGTGTTTCGAGCGATGCGGGCCGAGAACTCGGTCGGCAGCGCGACCGCCTCATCCAAGGCGTTGGTGTGCAGTGACTGAGTACCACCCAGAGCCGCCGCCATGGCCTCAATCGTCGTACGGATGACGTTGTTGTAGGGGTCTTGCTCCGTCAGGGACACGCCTGAGGTCTGGCAGTGAGTGCGCAGCATCAGGGAGCGCGGGTCCTTGGGGTTAAAGAGATCCCGCATCAGGTGCGCCCATAAAAAGCGCGCGGCACGCAGCTTGGCGACCTCCATGAAGAAATTCATGCCGATTGCGAAGAAAAAGCTAAGGCGCGGAGCGAAAGCATCAACTTCCAACCCCTTCGAAAGGGCGGCGCGAACGTACTCAATGCCGTCGGCAAGGGTGAATGCCAGCTCCTGAACCGCATTCGCACCGGCTTCCTGCATGTGGTAGCCGGAGATCGAGATCGAATTGAACTTCGGCATGTGCTGTGAAGTGTACTCGATGATATCAGCCACCACCCGCATGGAAGGCTCGGGCGGGTAGATGTAGGTGTTGCGGACCATGAACTCCTTGAGAATGTCGTTCTGAATCGTGCCCGCGAGCTTGTCCTGAGACACGCCCTGTTCCTCGGCAGCCACGATATAGCCGGCAAGAACCGGCAGAACCGCCCCGTTCATGGTCATAGAGACCGACATGCGGTCCAGAGGAATCCCGTCGAACAGGATCTTCATATCCTCGACGGAATCGATCGCAACCCCCGCCTTGCCGACATCGCCGACGACGCGAGGGTGGTCGGAGTCGTAACCGCGGTGCGTCGCCAGATCGAAGGCGACGGAAAGGCCCATCTGTCCCGCCGCCAGGTTCTTGCGATAGAATTCGTTCGAGGCCTCGGCCGTCGAAAAACCGGCGTACTGGCGGATCGTCCAGGGACGCCCCGTGTACATGGTCGCACGTGGACCCCGCAAAAACGGCGCAGATCCGGGCATGGCACCCGCGGTTTCCAGACCTTCCAGATCTTCCGAAGTGTAGAGGGGTTTAACTGCGATTCCCTCAGGGGTTTCCCAGACGAGATCCTCGGACGAACCACCCTTGAGTTCCTTGGCGGCAGCGGCCTGCCAATCCTGGATCGTCTTGTCCGGAAAATCTGCCATCGCGTTCCCTTGAGTCTGAGCCAATCGATCACATAGCGATCTACACCCTATGTGTCTCGCCTCATTGACCTTTTGCGGTGCAGTATAAGCCGCTCCAGCAGCGCAAGTCCAACCTGTGCGTTGCCGTCCCGGAATCACTACCGGCGTCGATCACTTCAGGCAGGGTACGTAGCAGTGCTTTGCGGGGAAAGGCGCAGAAATTCGACCGGTTCGTCGAAACCCTTGAGAAGGGTTGTCTCGATCCGGCAGTCCAGCGGCTCAAGCAACGGACCGACGGCTGGGTCTGCAGCGAGACTCTTGGAGATCACCACATCGCCGCCTTGGGACGTGCCCTGCAGACGGGCGGCCATGTTCACGGTCGAACCGAAATAGTCCAAACGGCCATTAAGGGTCACGGCAATCGATGGCCCCTCGTGGATGCCGAGCTTAATGACGATGCCTTCGTCCGGACGGCCGGCGTTGAAGGATTCGACCTGGTTTTGAATTGCCAGCGCCGCCCGAACCGTATCAGCAGGATCGGCGAAGGCCGCCATGATCGCATCGCCGATGGTTTTGACCACGGCCCCGTTGTTGGCCCGCACAATGGCCGCCAAAAAGGCGAAATGATCGCGCACAAGGTGGTAGGCCCGCGCGTCGCCGATAGCCCCATAAAGAGCCGTCGATCCCTGAAGGTCGCTGAACAGGAGACAAACCCGCTTTATCTCGACTTCATCACCCGGCCGCAAAACCTGATCGGAAAAGAGGTCGCGGAACGCCTGCATGGCTGTAACCCGGTCGGCAGTCAAAGCGTCACGGACCCAGGGGCGCTCCTCGAGAATCAAGGTCAAAGGCCGATGACCCTGATTGCTCAGTGTCATGCAGCCTTTTCGATCGCTGTCCGCAGTCTTGAAACCTTCGGTGTCGGCGACCAGCGCCGGAAAGGCTTTGCCCTCCTCAAGGTCTATGTCCAGTTCCGGACCAGGTTCCAGGCTTCGCAAGCGGTAGCGTCCGGCAGTTAGGTCAATGGGTTCTTCACGCGTCTCGCCTGGTTCGAGCGTAAGCTGAAGCACAACATGCGGGGTGCTCATGGGCCCGAAGAGGCAGTATTCGCCCACCGAAATCGACCGCAGCGCAGGCGCCGGGTGAAAACTCAGCTCGACATTGCGCGAGAAATCGCCGTCGTAGTCGATGTTGCAGGTATCGCAGTGCGCCCCGCGCGGCAACTCGTCGAGACTCGCCACAGAGGCCTTTGGTACCCGGCAGCGTGGGCAGAGTACATCCCAGCGCAACGCGAGCAGACCGGTGCGGGCCGCCTCGAGGCAGAGCTCGATGACGTTGCGTTCGTTTGCCTCCCACTCCCGCGCCAGCTTGATCGGCCGCAGATGGACGAGATCGACTTCCTGGGCACTCCGGACCAGTTCAGCAAGCTTTGGTGCCAGGCCGTGGCCGTGGCCCGAGTCTTCGATGGCGGTAACGATGGAGTCGATCCGAGCCTGGGTCTCGGCGTCCGGCACCGGCGGCTGGAACTGAAAGGCCATGGGCAGATCACCCGTGGCGAACCGACCGGCATCCTCTGCCAGACGGCCAAAGGTCTTGCCCGCACCGGTAAAGAAATTCGTACTCAAGATGACGTGGCCGAGCAGGTTCGCCGCCTCTGCCTCCAGGTGATATTCGCAGCGACAGCCCGCGCCTTCAGGCACGAAACGCAGCAGGGCGTTAAGTTTCTTCAGCGGTCCCTTGGAAAAATCCCGGCGATGCTCGAACCACTGTCCGGTCACCCAATTGACGGGCCAGTCTCGCCATCGAAGTGTGATAGGGCCAAGGCGGACATGGCCGAGATAAATGACCGAACCGTCGTCTTGGGGAATTTCTTCGATGTCGTGTTTGGGCAGGCCGGCTGCCTCGTTGAAACGGGCGGTATCTGCAAGACTGGGCCAAAGCCTTTCAGGCGGCACGTCAAAGTGCCAAACGAACGTGCGGCTGTATCGTTTCCCCATAAACCGGTACCAATCCCAGCTTTGCGCCGAATATCAAGCAAGCCTGTTCGTCTGGAAGCCGCCGACTGCGCCTACCAGCGGAGTCTCGGCAGCACTGCTGTCGGCCTTGCCGGAGCCGCAGCAAACACAGCCTCGAGCTTATCAGGCGCAGGCATTCCTGCAGAGTCTACGTCCAGTTCTTTTCTATGGATGCCATCGGCGACAAAAATACCGGCGATCCCGACGGCCTTGGCCCCCGCGATATCCGTGCGCAGTGAATCGCCGATGCCGGCAATCCGGCTGCGGTCGGTCGCACCCATCATCTCGAAGCAGCGTTCGTAGACGCCGCGATGAGGCTTACCGTGTGAACGTAGATCACCGCCGAGTTCTTCGTAACGCGCAGCGACACTGCCGGCACAAAACTCCATCACACCGCCGCGGATGACAACAAGGTCCGGGTTGGCACAGACCATGGGCAACTGAAGTGCGACAGCCTCCGCGAGCAGATCGTCATAGTCTTCGACCTTGTGATCGAAGGAAAGAGTTCCGGTGTTGAGAATGAAGTCTGCGCCGGCCAGTTGCGCGACAAAGTCGTAATCCAAGCCCTCTCGCATACCCAGATCGCGTTCCGGCCCCAGATGATAGCAACGTCGGCCCAGTTTCCGGTACCAGTCGTCCGGCCGTTCACTGAGATGCTGCCAGGCGTCTTCGCCGGAGGACATCACGACATCCGCAAGGTCAGGCGCAATGCCGAGATCTTGATTGCGCGCAATGACGACCTCAGCACGCCGCGGCGCATTGGAAAGGATCGCGATCTGCTTGCCCGCGTCCTTCAGGCGCGAAACGCAGTCGACAGCTTCCGGAAAGGCCTGCACGCCGTCGTGCATGACACCCCAGAGATCGATGATGTAACCGTCGTAGTTATCGGAAAGGGCCGACAGGCCGTCGTGAATCGAGATCACCTGAACCTAAAATCAATGCGGAAGGGAAAGACACGTTCTTGTGCCACAGTGATGGCTGCAAGGGAAGAACGCTTGTGGATTGGCGGGAGCCGCCGGTTGTTTAGGCCGCGGGACGGGCAAGGCGGGGTTCACCGAACAGAAATCCCTGTCCGTAGTCGATCTGCTTATCGAGAAGCCTGCGCAGGGTGTCCTCAACTTCGACCTTTTCCGCAACCAGATTGATCGGAACGCCCTTAAAAGCTTCGAGCAGGGCATCGACTTCGGAGGTTCCGGCTGCCAGTCGTTCGGCTTCGATCTTCACGAAGCGAATGTTCGCCGAGGCGAGCGCAGGCAGATCCATCTGCAGATCCGTCACCTGATCAATTGAGAGCCGGCAACCAACGCGCGCCAAGCGTTGAAGGTGACGTTTTTCGATCTCCCCGAAGTTCGCAAATTCCGACTGGGCAAACTCAAAAATCAGATTCGGCCCCAAGACTTCGTTGTTTTCGAGAAACTCGACGAAGTCGCCAAAAAAGTCATCGTCCCGCAGGGTATGGGGCGAGATGTTGCAAAAGAAATCCAGATTGTCGCTGCGGCGCTGGATCTTGCGCACCAGTTGAACGCAACGGAACAACAGCATGTTGTCGATCGCCGTAATCAGCCCTTCGCGTTCCGCGACCGCAATATACTCTTCCGGGAGGATCATCAGATCTTCTTGGGTCCGAACGCGTGAGAAGCACTCGTAAAAGCGCCGCTTGCGTTGCGGCATACTTACGATGGGCTGGAGAACAAAGCTGATTCGATCGTCCCGGAGAGCCTTTTGAACCTGTTCGAGAATCTCATCTTCACTCAGGTTACGGACAACCGTCGGCAGAACGCCCTCAGTGGCTTCGTTTTTTTGCGGTGAAACGTCTTTGAGGCCGACGTCGGCACTTTGCAAACCAGGTTCGGCCGGACCGGAATTGATGGATGGCGGGGCGGCGGACACAGCCGGTTCAACGACCAACGTCTGCTGCGGTTCTGACGGCGCCGATCCCAGTGACTTCAGGACACGAACTTCGGTAATGGCCTCACCGACAGTACCGGGACCACTCGACGCGCGCGCCGAATGCACGACAGCCTCTACCGCTTCGGCGAGCGCCTTGTTTTCGCGCCGCGACCAATTGAGCTGCTCGTGGAGTTCGGTCTGCGTATGCCTAAGTGCTAATATTTGCCGCCCGAAGAAGGTTTCCCGCGAAACCCGCTGATACATTTCGTGAACCAGCGCACCGGCCAGGAAAATAAGCAAGCCGATTACCACCGCAACCGGCTGGTCGAGACGGGGTACGCGCAAGGGCGCCACCACCGCCACGGCGATTGCCAGCGCCGTGTAGAGTCCGAACAACAGAATATTGCGAGCCACTGACATGCGGACGCGAGTTCCCGACTTGATCGTAATTTCAGGTTGGAGAGTGTGCCCCGGCAGGTCTTGAAGGATGGTTAACAAAACCTTGTAGCGGCTAACATTTTTACGAAGACGCCGGCGGCCCGGCAGCCCATTGAGATCGCTTCCGGCTTGACAGAAAATTCCCGACAGGCCATCCAATCGGCCGAAACATCGAAACGCGCCGGCCAAATCGGATGAAAACCGGATGGCCAAGCCGAACAGGAGAGAACAGCAGTGGTCACGATCTACCACAATCCGAGATGCAGCAAATCCCGCCAAACCCTTGCCTTACTGCAGGGCGAAGGCCTTGAGCCAGAGATCGTCGAATACCTCAAGACTCCCCCGACAGCGAAAACACTGTCGCAGCTGCTAGAGCAACTGGGTCTGGAGCCGCGCGAACTGATGCGCCGCAAGGAAGCGATCTACAAGGAGCTGAAGCTCGACGATCCTGACCTGACCCGCGACGCCCTGATCGCCGCCATGGTCGAGAATCCCATCCTGATCGAACGGCCGATTGTCAGTTCAGGCACAAAGGCTGCACTGGGACGCCCGCCCGAAGCGGTTCTCGATATTCTTTAACGCGGCGAGGCTGTCACCGCTTTACCGATGCGCTGCCCCCACTGCATCAGTAACCCGTTCGTAGCCGTCTCGACGCAGAAGTTGGGCCAGG
This sequence comes from Pelagibius sp. Alg239-R121, assembly GCF_947331435.1. Taxonomy (GTDB): domain Bacteria; phylum Pseudomonadota; class Alphaproteobacteria; order Kiloniellales; family Kiloniellaceae; genus Denitrobaculum. The sequence goes on from NZ_CAMZOF010000001.1 coordinate 103,147, forward strand.
TCACGCTTGATGCGTTCGACCAGGCCCGGGCCTTCATAAACCAGCGCGGAATATAGCTGGACCAGGGAAGCGCCTGCGCGGATCTTGGCGTAGGCATCGGCACCAGTGCCGACACCCCCGACACCGATCAACGGGATACGCCCTTCGGTCAAGCGATAGACATCCCCCAGAACCCGGGTCGAGAGGTTGAACAGCGGCCGGCCGCTCAACCCGCCGGTTTCTTCTCGGTCGTTGCCACGGAGAGAATCTGGACGTGTGATCGTGGTGTTCGAAACCGTCAATCCGTCGAGCCCGTGTTCAAGTGCGACCTCGGCGATATCCTTCATATCCTGATCGGTCAGATCCGGCGCAATCTTAAGCACCAGTGGCGGCGCTTTATCGGCATAGTTTTCCTGGAGCGCCGACTTGATTGCGCCAATCAGATCGTCGAGCTCGCTCCGGCCTTGCAAGGCGCGCAGGCCGGGTGTGTTCGGCGAAGATACGTTAATCACCAGATAGTCTGCGAATCCACCCAGCGCCTTCGCACCGGCAAGATAGTCGCCAACCGCATCTTCGGCATCGCGGTTCTTACCTAGATTGACCCCCAAGGGACCAGGCAATGGCCCTTCGCGCCATTTTCTTAGACTCTCGGCTGCCGCGTCACTGCCCGCGTTGTTGAACCCCAGGCGATTGATCACGCCACGATCTTCCGGCAGGCGAAAAATGCGCGGTTTGGGATTCCCGGGTTGAGCACGGGGCGTAACACTGCCGATTTCGACAAATCCAAACCCAAGCCCAAAGACCGGGCCGACGACGGCCGCGTTTTTGTCAAAACCGGCCGCCAGGCCGATCGGATTGTCAAAAGACCGATTCCACAGCGTGACGGCCAGGGCGGGATCACTCTCGTCGGGGCGCGAGGGGCTCATCCCCCTTTTAAGCGCCCACAACGTTAGGTCGTGTGCAGTTTCAGGGTTCAAGAGCCTCAACATCGGACCCAAAATCCGAAAGCTATTCACGCGGCTTTTCCCGGTTGTCGTTCACCAAGTCAGACAACCTAGGAAAGAGATGGCGGCCGTCGGGCCCCATGGGCAGGTCGTCCACCTGCCGAACCGCTTCAAGGGGCAGATCACTATAGAGGTGCGGAAACAAGGCTCCACCGCGCGAGGCTTCCCACTTGAGAGATGCTCCCAAGGCTCCCGGATCGACGGTCAACAAGACCAGGTCGGTCTGCCCACTTCGATGCTTTGCCGCTGAAGCTTCAACCTGCTGCGCGTCCGAGAAATGGATGAAGCCATCTGCAAGATCCTGAGACGATCCGGCATAGGAGCCGCGTGACTGGGCCGCAGCCCACTCTTCACGCCGACAAATGTGAAAAATCATATTTTCATACATGATAAGAAACTTATCTCACTTTTAGCATCAGCGTTAGGTTGTATTACTATCCTTGCAATCTGCAACTTTCGGTCAATTCTGCATTGCAAATTGCAACAGTCTGTGATCCAAGCTGGACATCGGCGAAACATTCGGCGCTGGAGGCAGCGAATACAAGGCGAATTTCCATGTGGCACATTGCTTGCACAAGCATAGCGAGCATCGTTCAAATGAAAGACCGCCATCGAGGTGACCATGACAGTCAGAGAAGATGATAAAAACGACGTGCGCGGCAGCCGTGCCCTCCAAAATGCACTCGACGCGGTTGGCGCTGTCGGCGACTCGGGGTTCGTGCTTGTCCCAAGCGAACCCAGCGACGAAATGATACTTGCAGGTGCCCGCGCCGGCGGCATCAGCACCGGTCTCGCGCGGACAGTTTATCGGGCAATGCTCGGCGAAACCAGTTAACTGTAACGGCAAACATCGGCGCGACCTGTTTGGGGCACACAAACCGGCGTTGCCGAAAAAGTAAGCAAAGATGCTTTTTTTGTGCGGTCGTTCTCGACATTCACAGTTGAGAACAAGGACTGCCCTGCAGCTTGAGTGCCGTTTGCCGCACTTTAATGAGATAAAGCAGCTTAACTGGCTCAGGACTGGCGCAGAATGCTTCAGTGGAAGTGCAGTGTGTCGGGGAGCAGTTTTAGCTGCAACCTGCGGATTTTAGCAATGAATATGGCTACCCTGTGGCCTCCCCGCCCTGAATAAATTCATCATTTTTGCAAGGCAATCTGCGGAAATTCACCGGTCCTGATCCATTAAATTTCTTCACACACACAACGACCCCGTTTATCGCTGGATTCAACGTCCTAAAGACCCTACATGCAGCATGAAGGAATGCGACTTTTATTCCTACTGCATGCGAACGGTATTTATAAGATAATCTTCCCATGTTGAAACACGACGATGTCTGGCGGGCTATCGATAGTCTGGCGAGACAGTATAATCTGTCTCCGTCGGGACTTGCGCGACAGGCTGGCCTTGACCCCACGACGTTCAACAAAAGCAAGCGTGTTACTTCCCAAGGTAAAAAGCGCTGGCCGAGCACCGAATCAATCGCAAAGATCCTCGCCGCTACGGGTGCATCCCTTGCCGAATTCGTCAATATCATCGGCGAAGAAAATGCGGGCGCGATCGCGCAGCGCATTCCCAGCCTGGATACCCTGCAATCGTCGAAGGACGGTTATTTCGATCATCAAGGCGCGCCCAGCGAAGAGGGCTGGGATGAGATACTTGCGCCGCACATAGAAGATCGAAACGCCTTCGCGCTCGAGATAAGCGGCAGCAGATATGAACCCGTGTACCGCGACGGCGATCTGATCGTCGTGTCACCGGGCGCGAGTATCCGGCGCGGCGACCGCGTGCTGATCAAACAGCACGGCGGCGGCATCATGATCTGCCAACTGGTTCGTGAAAGCGCACGCCGGATCGAACTAGCGCAAGTCGGCAATTCCTCGGCCTCTACCGCTTTGCAAAATAAAGACGTCGCCTGGATGTCGCGTATCATCTGGGCCAGCCAGTAAAAGCAGCCTGCAAGGCTCCGCAACGGCGATATCAACAATTCCCATCAGTGTAAATGCGGGCTTTTTCGTAGGATTTGCTCCGTTTATGTCGGCATCCGAAGGCTAGGCTGAATCTTTGGTTGTGCCCTCAAATCAGCGACAGGACTTGGCAAGAGGTTTTAATATGGTAGCGTTTGCCGGCTCGAAGTGATCGAGCTTTCCGCAAACAAGTTCCCCAGACCCGAGGACGAATATATGAAGGCCGTGCATTTCATTGATGGAAGCTGGCAGGAAGGTAATCCGGCCATCTTAGGTCCGATGACACACGCCACCTGGATGGCATCGGTCATCTTCGACGGCGCGCGTGCCTTCGAAGGCGTAACACCGGATCTCGATCTTCATTGCGAGCGCACGGTTGCCTCCGCCATCTCTTTCGGCCTGAAGCCGATCGTCCCGGCCGGTGAAATTCTGGAAATCGCGCGCGAAGGCGTTTCCAAGTTCAGCCCCGACGCCGAACTCTACATCCGCCCCATGCTCTGGGCGGAGACCGGATTCGTAGCGCCGGACCCGGAGAGCACGCGTTTCTGCCTTAGTGTGTTTGAAGCACCGATGCCGGACCCTAAAGGAATGGGGGTTCAGCTATCCTCTTTCCGTCGGCCGTTACCCAGTATGGCCCCGACGCAAGCCAAGGCGGCCTGCCTCTATCCCAATTCCGGCAGAGCACTGCGTGAAGCCCTAGACAATGGCTTCGACAACGCCGTCGTGCTTGATGGCCTTGGCAATGTGGCGGAACTCGCCACGGCAAATATCTGGATTGCCAAGGATGGGGCGGCGCATACGCCCGCGCCGAACGGTACTTTCCTGAACGGCATCACCCGTCAACGGGTGGGCAAACTTTTACAGGACGCGGGCATCCCGGTATACGAACGCTGCATTACCTGGGAAGAGGTTATGGACGCGGATGAAGCCTTCAGCAGCGGAAACCACGCCAAAGTTGTCCCAATAACCAGAATCGGCGACCGAAATCTTCAGATGGGTCCAATCTATCAAAAAGCGAGAGAACTTTATTGGAACTGGGCTCACGGAGGTTGAATTCTGGCGTATTTATTTCTAACAAACGTTACAAATATCTGGAAATTAACCGAACTCTAAACTTTTTTACTCAGGTTCCATTCCTAAGAACACTAACAATCCAAGATGTTAGCGCTCTTGAGAACGAGCACTGTCTATTGAAACCGTCAAGACCGTGCATCGTCCTCTAACAATAGGAAGTTGAGGCTGGTTCGACTGTGTTCCTTGAATCAGGATTAAGCGGTCAGCCTCTAACCGACGGAGAAGACCTCCGTCTAGGGATTGGAACAGGAGTATCCAAGTGGCGTCACTCGATATGGATGGCCCCTTTGCTTTAGATAGTAAAGCGATACAGAGCAAGGTTGCCGGAAATCCGGGGAATTTTGCCTTGGGTACGATGACGGGCAACAAGCGCTTCGCTGTCCGCATTGTCGGAAGAAGCGACGACAACCTGCAGAAAACCCTGCTGAAGGAACTCAAACGCGGCACCGGTCAGCCTGGCTTTTTTGCGCGGCTTTTTGCCGGCAAAAAGCGCATCAACGCTTTTAAATTCAGTCATGCCAGGGATGCGCAAGCCGCGTTCAGCAAGGAATGCCGGAACTTTCATAACTTCGGCGGTTCGAAAAAACTGGCAAACAAAGCCCACCCCGCGCCGCCGCCCGGCGTTAAGGCGGCCTGCGAATACTGCAAGGGTAAGTAAAACCCCAGACCGGGAGCGGTCAGGCTCCCGGGACACCCGTGAACATTTACGCCAGATCCTCGCCATCGAGGGCACGCTGGATTAGGCGGCAACTCTCATCCAGACCATAGAGTGCAAAAAACGAGCCCAGGCGCGGTCCCTGTGACTGCCCCAGCAGAACCTCGTAGAGTGCTTTGAACCAATCGCGAAGATTGGCGAAATCGTGGTTTTTGCCGATCTCGTAAACCTGGGTCTGTATATCCTCCGCCGAGGTTCCTTCAGGCAATTCTTTCAGTTTAGCCAGCAGATCTTCCATCGCCGCACGTTCACTGTCGTTCGGACCCCGATAGCTCTTGGATGGCTTGACGAAGTCCTGATAATAACGGATTGCGTAGCCGATCAGGGAGTCCAGGAAAGGCGTATTCTCGGGCGTTGCCTCCGGCACATAGCGACCGACGAAGCCCCAAAGAACCGCGCTGTCCTCCGTATTGCAGACACCCGCGAGGTTCAGCAGGATCCCGAAATTCAGCGGCGAAGATGCCGAAGGAACCTTTCCGGCGTGGATATGCCAGGCCGGGTTCTCAAGCTTGCGGTCCGGCTCTTCTTCTTTAACCTTTCCGGCAAAGGTCAGATAGTCATCGACCATGCGGGGAATGGCATCGAAGTAGAGGCGCTTCGCAGTGCGTGGCTTCTGATACATGAAGAGCGCCAAGCTCTCCTGCGGAGCATACTGAAGCCATTCTTCGACCGACAGTCCGTTGCCCTTGGACTTGGAGATCTTTTCGCCCTGCTCGTCCAGGAACAGCTCGTAAGTGAAACCGCCCGGAGGCTTACCGCCAAGGGCCTTGGTAATGCGGCCACCGAGCTTAACCGAATCCATTAGATCCTTGCCCGACATTTCGTAGTCGACATCGAGTGCATACCAGCGCATCGCCCAGTCCGGCTTCCACTGCAGCTTGCACTGTCCGCCCGTGACCGGCACCTCGACCAAATCACCATCGGCGTCGCGGTAGACGACGGTTCCGCGGTTCGCATGCCGTTCGAGGATCGGGACCTGCAGCACCTGCCCGGTCTTCGGACAGACTGGCATGAAGGGGCTGTAGGTCTCCCGGCGCTCCGGCCCAAGGGACGGCAGCATAATCTTCTGGACCTCGTCGTACTGATGCAGAATCTTGCGCAGAGCATCGTCGAAGCGGCCCGCCTTGTAGAGTTCAGTCGAAGACTGAAACTCATAATGGAAACCGAAGCTGTCGAGGAAGCCGCGTAGCCGGGCATTATTGTGATGTCCGAAGCTTTCATATTCTCCGAAGGGATCCGGGATCGAGGTCAGAGCCCGTCCCAGGTTTTCGGTCAGCATTTCCTTGTTCGGAACGTTGTCGGGAACCTTGCGCAGGCCGTCCATGTCGTCTGAAAAGCAATAGAGCTTGGTCGGGATATCGCAGATCGTCTCGAAGGCATGACGCACCATTGAAGTCCGCACCACCTCGCCGAAGGTACCGATATGCGGCAGGCCCGAAGGTCCGTATCCGGTTTCGAAGAGAACGTAGCCTTTCTCCGGCGTTTTCCCACCGATGCGCGCCAACAGATTGCGTGCTTCCTCGAAGGGCCAGGCCTTTGCCTGGAGGGCCAGTTCTCTTTCGCTCGACATATTGTCCGTCACTTACGTTTGCTTAGCCGGTCTGGGCGACCGTAGATTGGAAAAAAGCAGCTGTTCTCTATAAACAGTCCGCAAAGGTGGGGCGAAACTAGGCGCGCGGGGCCGGGAGGTCAACTTTGCATCGGCAGGGTTTGGTTATCTTTCCAAGACCTGTCTTCCGCCGTGACCTGCATTGGATTCTATCGATATACTCCGCGCCATGTCCCGAAGGAATGAAGTTCCTGCGGCGCGCGGCGCCAATCACGACGCGGCCCCGCCCAGCGACCGCAACCCTCAGCCACCAGGCTTGCAGCTGCCGGCAGCTCCTATGCTGGCGGTTGGCCTGACCCGCGCCGTATGGCTGGATCAGGATGGGGAGTTGAGTGAACTTTCACTGCGCGAAGCTGCCAATCGCGCACGCAACGAAGCCCCAATTCTGTGCCATGCAAAGGCAGTGGCGCGGCGCATGGGTTGCGATCCCTTTCCGGCGTACGATTTACTCGAACTTTTTGCCTTCGTTCGGCCTGCGCGCTTTTGCACGCCGACGCCGCGCGGTTTGGCCAACGAACTGGGACTGCCGACGCCCGACAGCCTGGATGCCGAAGCCAGCATCCTGCCGCAGATTGCCCTGGGCCTGCTGCGGGAACTGGCAGCGCACAGCAGCCGCCGAGACCCTTCGGCACGTGATATCGCCTGGGCCATGGCCCGGACCGGCTGGCGATGGGGCCCCGCGGCGCTCTCCGCCGTCGAGGTGATGGATAGTGGTGATGAGCGGCACCGGGCAAGGGGCCTTCATGTCTGGGATTTTCTCGCTGAATGGAGTGAAACGGCGCCACCTGCGCCGCCGGGAAGTGACACCGTATCAGCGAGCGAGGCACGCCAACGCCTGGCTGAACTGCTGGACAGCGATTCTGAGGCCCGGCCACAACAGGCGGATTACGCCTCTGCGGTTAGTCAAGCTTTCGCACCACGTACTGCCGCCGAGCAACCTAATCTCGTCCTTGCCGAAGCCGGGACCGGAACAGGAAAAACCTTGGGTTACATCGCACCTGCGAGCCTCTGGGCACAAAAGAATGCGGGACCGGTCTGGATCTCGACCTATACCCGGAACCTGCAACGACAACTCGATGACGAACTCTCCAAACTCTACCCGGAACCGCGTTTGAAGTCAGAGCGGGTGGTGATCCGCAAAGGGCGGGAGAATTATCTCTGCCTGCTGAACTTCGACGAAGCAGTGACCGGACTTTCGGCTCGGCCCAGTGACGGTGTCGCCATCGGCCTGATGGCGCGCTGGGCCGCCTGGACCCGCGACGGCGACATGGTCGGCGGCGACTTTCCAGGATGGCTCGCGGATCTGCTGGGCCGCGCTAAAACCCTCGGCCTGACCGACCGGCGCGGTGAATGCATCTATTCGGCTTGTGCTCACTACCGTAAATGTTTCATCGAACGCAATCTCAGGAAGGCAAAACAGGCCGAAATTGTCGTGGCCAACCATGCGCTCGTGATGATCCAGGCAGCACTGGGCGGGGGGGAGGACGGCCAATTGCCCACCCACTACGTGCTGGATGAGGGACATCACGTCTTCGATGCCGCCGACAGTGCTTTCGCCGCCCATCTCTCAGGACAGGAAACCCATGACCTGCGCCGCTGGCTGCTAGGCGGTGAGCAAAGCGGGCGTTCCGCCGGCCGCGCGCGTGGTCTGCGGAGAAGACTGGAGGACCTGGTTGCCGCCAATCCGGACCTGACCGAATTGCTCAACAAGACCCTACAAGCTGCAAGCGTCCTGCCTGGAGAGTCGTGGCATCAGAGAATCGCCGACGGACGGACGACAGGACCCGCGGAGCAATTTCTGTGGGGCGTGCGCCAGCAGGTCTACGCACGCAGCAGCGGGCACGACAGCCCCTACAGTCTAGAGGTCGATGCACGGCCAGCCGAACCGGAACTGCAGGCGGCAGCAGCGGCGCTGAAAGAGGCTTTGGTCAACGTCCTGAAGCCCATGGAGGGTCTGAAGAAGGGCCTGCAGGCGCGGTTGGATGACGATGCCGACAAGCTTGACAGCGACACGCGGCGCCGGATCGAAGCCTCGTGCCGAAGCCTGGAGCGGCGCGGACAGCTACAGATTACGGCCTGGTGTGCCATGCTGGATGCTCTGCAGGCCGATACGCCACCGGAGTTCACCGACTGGTTTGCGGTCGAGCGCAACGGTGGTCACGACATCGATGTCGGGATGTTCAGGCATTGGAAAGACCCGACCATCCCCTTTGCCGACGCGGTCCTGCGCAACGCGCAGGGCCTGGTCATCACCTCGGCAACCCTGACCGACCAACCGGGGAGCGGTTCGAAGGAATCGGAAGATGATTCAGCCGATGTCATGTGGAAAGCGGCGGAACTGCGAACCGGAGCGCTTCACATGGAGAATCCCGCGATCCGGGCTCTGGTGGCTTCACCCTTCGACTATGAAAAACAGACCAGGGTCTACGTGATCTCGGACGTCCGAAAAGATGACCTGACCCAGGTCGCCGCGGCCTATCGCGAACTGTTTCTGGCTTCAGGCGGCGGTGCGCTTGGGTTGTTCACAGCCATTTCGCGGCTGCGCGCCGTGCGCCAGCGTCTCGTCGAGCCTCTGGAACAGGCAGGCCTGGACCTCTACGCGCAGCATGTCGATGCCATGGATATCTCCACCCTGGTCGACATCTTCCGCGACGAAGTCGACTCCTGCCTGCTGGGCACGGACGCAGTGCGGGACGGCGTCGACGTGCCGGGTGATGCGCTGCGACTCATCGTTTTCGATCGGGTGCCCTGGCCGCGGCCCGACATTCAACACCGTGAGCGGCGCAAGCTGTTCGGAGGACGGTCCTATGACGACCGGCTCGTGCGCCTGAAACTACGGCAGGCCTTTGGACGGCTCGTCCGCCGGGACCGGGATCGTGGCATCTTTGTCCTGCTGGATCCCATGATGCCGTCACGGCTGCATGGTGCTTTCCCCAAGGGTGTGGTGCCTCAAAAGGTTGGACTGGCACAGGCGGTGGACGAAATCAGCAGCTTTTTCAGTAAAGACGACACGGATCCGTTCAACTGATCCGAAGCAGGTTCAGCAGGGCGGAAATCGTCACGACCGAAACCACCGTCGAAATCATGATCGTAGCCGTCGAGCGTTGAGTATAGATGTCGTAGCGCTGAGCCAGAACGAAGACCAGAGCTCCGGTTGGCAGTGACGCCATGATCACTGCTGAAGCGGCCCAGACCGGATCCATGTCCATCACTCCGAATGCCAGCCAGGCAGCAAGCAGCGGGTGCAGGATCAGCTTTAGCAGAACCAGTACCGATATCTCACCCGCACCAGCGGTGAAGGAACGGCCGACCATGAAAAGCCCCATGGCGAAGAGGGCACAAGGGCCCGCAGAAGCCGCCAGAAGGTCACAAAAGGCGCTGACGGCGACGGGGAGCGGGATGCCAGCCGCCGAAAACAGCAGGCCGACGAGGGCAGACATCACAAGGGGGCTGGAAAAGACACCCATGACGGCATTGCGGAGGATTGCCAGGCCGCCGCTCTTTTGATTGAGATCGACTTCGATGATGACCGTCGCGAGAGCCAGCACCACCGTACCGTTCAGAACCGTCGCAATCACGCCCGGCAAGGCTGCGCGCTCACCGAAGGCCAGGAGCAAAAGCGGAATGCCCATATAGCCGGTGTTCGAGAAGACTGCTGTCAGACCATTGAGACCCAGAGCACCGATTCGATTGGGAAATGCGAAGGTGGCTACCAGCATTGCCACCCCAAAGGTGCCCAGAATGCCGCCGCCAATGGCCAAGAGATACTGGGTATTGAAAATCTGTGCTACTTCGACCCGCGACATGGAAACGATGAACAAGGCGGGTAGGGACACGTAGTAGACAAAGGCATTCAGCGCTTCGCCGCTGGATTCCCCTAAAATATTGAAACGACCGGCAAGGTAGCCGGCCAGCATAATCCCAAAAACGGGCAAAACGACGTTTAGTACTGCATCCATGGCCGCGGAAACTGCCTTCCATGCAGCAAACTGTCGAGTGCCGAATTTGCATCGCTCCCTTGCAACTTCGCATGATGGCGGTATATAGCCAGTGTCGCTGCGGACAGGACCAGGGCCGGACAATCCTCCTGCCCACCAGGTTTGCAGCGGCGGTTCCGTTTGAACGATTGCCCACAGCGTTATCAGCAAGCCTTTTCAGTATAGAGAGAAGCGAGCCGTCCATATGATCGACCATCATGCCGCCCTGATTTACACCATGGTCTTGGTGTCCGCCGCCGACCGTGAAATGACGGACTCCGAACTGTTGACCATCGGCGACGTGGTCAAGCATCTGCCGGTCTTTCAGGACTACGAAGAAGGCAAACTGCTTGAGACTTCGCGCGACTGCGCCGTCCTACTCAACAACGACGATGGTCTGGAGCGCGTTCTGAACGTCATCCTGGCCGGATTGCCCGAAAAGCTGAGGGAAACCGCCTACGCCCTCGCCTGTGACGTCGCGGCGTCCGATGGCGAAGTCAGCCAGGAAGAGCTGCGTCTACTGGAACTGCTGCGCCACCGCCTTCAGGTCGGCCGCCTGCCCGCCGCCGCCATCGAGCGAGGCGCCCGGGCACGCTTTATGACGCTTTAAAACGCTTCTGCACTTCACATGCCATAGTTTCAGCCTCAGCAACCTCGGGGGATGCCGGCAGTGCATTGCCGCATCTATTGGACACTTGGCCCTGTCCGCGGCAGGGACTAGATTGTCTCCCGGCCGCGGTAGCGGTGTAACCAGGGTTTTGCCGGGTGCAGATAAGTCATGAACGCGAGCCTGTCAGTTTCCACACAGACTGCCTCAAGCGACTCAGACCGGAATGTCGGCGTCTGGCTGCTTGTCTGCTGTGCGATGATCCTGGCAATGGCGGTGATTGGCGCAATTACGCGCCTGACTGAATCCGGGCTTTCGATCATGGAGTGGGCGCCTGTTATGGGGGCGCTGCCACCTCTCTCCGATGCCGAGTGGCAGCGCGTCTTCGGACTTTACCGCCAGATCCCCGAATATCAGCAGGTGAACGCCGGGATGAGCCTTGAGGAATTCAAGACCATCTTCTGGTGGGAATTCATCCATCGCCTCTGGGGCCGTCTCATCGGTGTGGTCTTCGCCGTCCCCTTTTTCTGGTTCCTTCTCCGCGGCCAGCTGAAACGAAGCCTGATTCCACATTTAGTCGTGATGTTTCTGCTCGGCGGCCTGCAAGGCGGCCTGGGCTGGTACATGGTCGCGAGCGGCTTCGCCGACCGTACAGACGTAAGCCAATATCGCCTGACGGCGCATCTGCTGCTGGCCATCGCGATCTACGCCTACATCCTATGGGTCGCATTCGGACTCCTCCTTCCTCGTCCACCGGCATCGCCGGCCGTGAACCTGGCCGGACTGCGGCGTTCGGTCATCGGATTGATCTGTCTGATCACGGTGACGATCGCTTCAGGCGGCTTCGTCGCCGGCCTGAACGCAGGTCTGATTTACAATACTTTTCCCCTGATGGACGGCGATTGGATCCCGGACGATTATGCGGCGATCTCACCATTCCTGTTGAATTTCTTCGAAAACATCGCTGCGGTGCAGTTCAACCACCGGGTACTGGCCGTGGCCAGCGCCTGTGCCGTATTGTTACTGTGGTTCTGGTCCCGCCGCATGGCGCTTTCGGACGCCGCCCAAGGAGCGTTTTCCCTTCTATTAGCTGGCGTAGCCGTACAGGTCGCGCTGGGAATTTCAACCCTGATCCTAGTGGTGCCGATTTGGCTCGGCGCCTTGCATCAGGCAGGAGCCATCCTGTTGCTTTCCCTGGCTTTTTGGGTACTGCATCATCTACGCAGCGCAGAGCACGGGCAGGACGACTCAACGGTGCAACGAAGTTATGGAACCGTAAAATGTCAGTAAGCGGCGATTCCGTCAGCGACGCATCCCTCAACAAATTGGGTGAGCAGGACCTCGCGATCCCGGACGCTCCCCTTCCGGTGTCGGTTTTGACAGGTTTTCTGGGCAGCGGCAAAACGACGGTCCTGCGCCATCTTCTGGAACAGCCCGATATGGCGAACGTCGCGGTGATCGTTAATGAATTCGGCGAAATAGGCCTAGACCACATGCTGGTCGAGAATGCCAAGGAAGATACCGTCCTGCTGAGCAGCGGTTGTCTGTGCTGCACCGTTCGCGGCGACTTGGTAGAGACTATGCGCAAGCTATTCAAGCAGCGCGTCCGGCGCGAGGTCCCACCCTTCGACCGACTGGTCATTGAGACCACGGGCCTCGCCGATCCGGCACCGATCCTGCAAACCCTGATGAACGATCCTTTCCTGGTCGAACGCTTTCGCCTGGATGGAGTGATCGCAACAGTCGATGCGGCCAACGGCGGCAACACACTGGACAATCATTTCGAGTCGGTGAAGCAGGCTGCAGTGGCTGACCGTCTTCTTTTGACCAAGACCGATGTCGCCGATGCCGCAACGGCAGAGGTCTTGATGCTGCGGTTGAAGGAACTAAATCCAGCAGCTCCAATCCTTCCGGTCGCTCAAGGTGCGGTTGAACCCTCAGCTCTCTTTAACGCCGGGCTTTACGACCCGACCACCAAGAGTCTGGATGTGCAACGCTGGCTGAAAACCGAGGCGTACGACACGCCAGATGCCGCGCAACACCACGAACACAATCACGGCGGAGGGCATCATCATGACGTAAATCGTCACGATGCCAGCATCCGTGCTTTTTGCATCACCCGCGACGAACCACTGAACTGGGACCGCCTGAACTCCTGGGTCGAGATGCTGATCATGCTTTACGGAGGGAATCTGCTGCGCATCAAAGGCATCCTGAACATTGAAGACAGCGACGGGCCGATTGTGATCCATGGCGTGCAGCATATGTTTCACCCGCCGATGCAGCTGGAGAGCTGGCCGGATGACGATCATCGCTCACGCCTGGTCTTCATTACCCGCGACCTGGAGCGGGAAATGTTCGAACACACCCTGGAAGCCTTTGCCGGCGGGTCCGATCTGACCTGACGACCGGCAAGATCACATTCCGCTGTGCAGGCCTTTACAGTCCGGGATAAAATAATCGCATGAGCAAAGCCTTCACAAAAGAAAGCGACGGCGAAGACGAGGACCTGCCTGAAGAGGCGGAACCGCTGCCGCCTGGACTTAAGAACTATATCACGCCCGAAGGCTTGCAGCGTTTACGGGACGAACTCAAGCACCTGCGCGTTGAGGAACGCCCGAAAGTGGTTGAGGTGGTCTCCTGGGCGGCCGGCAATGGTGACCGGTCGGAAAACGGCGACTATATCTACGGCAAAAAGCGTCTCCGCGAGATCGATCGGCGCATGCGCTTTCTGATCAAGCGGATAGAGATTGCCGAGGTCGTGGATCCCGCTCGCCAAACCAACCGCGAGCAGGTCTTTTTCGGTGCCACCGTCACTTACGCAGATTCGAATGACGCCGAACGCACGATCCGCATCGTGGGCGTCGACGAGGCCCGCAGCGAGTTCAACGAAGTAAGCTGGATTTCGCCGATTTCCCGGGCGTTGCTCAAAGCCGGTGAGGGCGATGTCGTCGAGGTCCGCACACCAAATGGACGGGAGCCTATCGAAGTGCTCGAAATCTCCTATCAGGACACCTGAAACGCGGCCTAAACCGACAGCGTATTATGGTTGCGGTCAAGAAATTCGCGAAAGGCGTCGAGCCCGACCTCTATGCCTTCCCGGCCAAACCCGATCCTAAAGCGATCAGCCGGTGTCTCCATCAATTCTGACCGGTAGATCGATGCGGGCAGCAAAAGAACCCCGCTTTCTTCGATGAGCGCGGTACAGAAAGCTTCAACATCGCCTTGCCCCCGGTAACGGGGAAAGCCAATACAGCCGCCATCGGGATGCCGCCAGTTGAACATCGAGGGATAGTCGGCGAAAAACCGGTCCAGCGCTGCAAGGTTCCGTCGCAGCAATGTGCGGTTTCTCTCAAGAATTTTGTCACGAACAGTCAGTGCGATCACAGCGAGCCGCTCGCTCGGCGCAGAATTACAGATCGACAGGTAGTGCTTGTAGCGTTCCAGCTTCAAGAGAGCGTCCGTATCCTGGCTGGCAATCCAACCGATCCGTAGACCGGGCAATCCATATGCCTTCGACATGACCCCCAGGGAAAGGCCCTTCTCATAAGCGTCGGCGGCCTGCGGCAGGCATTTGGTCTCGTCAAGTTCGAGCATCCGGTAGACTTCGTCGTTGAAGAGATAAAGGCCGTGCTCACGACACAGCGCGATGAGTTCGGCATAATCCTCCTTTGGCATGACGGCGCCGGTCGGATTGTTCGGAAAGTTGACCGAGACAAGCTTTGTGTTAGGTCGAATCGCTTGCCTGATATCATCAACATCCAGGCGCCAGCCATTGTCCGGGTCGAGCGGCACACCGGTGACATCGCAGATGTCTAGGGGGATCGTTTCCGCTGCCTGATAGTTCGGTACCACCACGATCACATGATCGTCGCGCGTTAAGAGGACGCGCATAGCGGCGTAAACGCCTTCCTCGGCGCCCGCGAAGCAGAGGATGTTCTCCGGCGCCATCCGATCGTAGGTGGCGGCAATCGCAGTGCGAAGGTCAGGGGCACCCCAGGTTTCTGTATAACCAAGCCAGAGGTCCTTGAACACGTTCGCTTCTGGGATGCCCGCGAGACCGCAAAGAGCGCCGATGCTCATACTCTGAACATCTGAAGCCGTCATGTGATGCTTGGCGGTAAATTCCCATTTTGAGAAGTAGGTCTCGAGTTCGAAATTGCGCATTGGCCTACACCGCCTCCACCGAATCTTTGAACCCCATCGGATCCTTTTTGCGACGGGCATCTTTCAAAAGGTTGTAGAGACTGGCGCGGGATATTCCGAGCGTCTTGGCGGCATATTCCGGAGATCCCCGCATCTGTAGAACACCGGCCCGTTCGAGGGCTCTGATCAGCGCAACCTTGTCATCGCGCTTTGCTGTGACGAGTGTGACGCCGCGCTCTGCAAGCGTTTGCGCAATCACCGTATTTGCCGCTGCGCGCCAATCCTGCGCAAACAGCGCTTTTGAGTGCGGCGCCTGTCCGATCACGCTTAAGGACGCAATGAGATCCGCAGCCGCGGAAAAGGCAGCGGTGCGCATATTCACGCAAATCAGCCCGATGGGCCGGCTTTCGCTATCCCGTACGACCGCGGTGAAGGATCGCAGCACCTCCCCATCCCAATTGGTTTGCGCATAAGGGCCGATGATGTCGCAGGCATCGACATCCGCCTCAAGGCCTTTGGTGTCGATGAGTGACTCATCGCCCGCAACGCGATTGGAGAGGCTTCCCTCAATCCCCGCTATTTTGCCGGTAAGAAGATCATGCAGGACGACCTCCACCTGCCCGGGGAAAAGCCGGGCGATCAGGACGCTCACGGGGCCGTATTGCTGCGATAGTAGATTCATGCATTCATTGAGCACGATTTAAATAATATGTCTATTTTTATATTTTTTGTCTTATTCTTTCTGGCAGTCAGCTGCCGCGAACGAAGACGAGGTCGCACTGGAACGACAAACATTGCAGAAGCCAGCAAGACCCGCAGATCAGTCTCTCAGGCTGCGTAGAGTTTTGCGTAGCGCGAAGGCGTAAGACCAAAGGCGGATTTGAACATTCGGGTAAAGTGCGCCTGATCGGCGAAGCCGGCCTCCAGAGCCAGTTCAGCGAGCGATCCCTGCGGGCTCAAGCGGCAACGCGCGTAATCGAGGCGGCGCGCAAGGGAATAGCGATAAGGGCTGGTGCCAAAGGCAGATCTGAACTGGCGCGCAAGATCGTAGCGGGTCAGTCCGCTGACCATTTCCAGTTCCGCTGATGCCACGACCCGGTGGTGTTCGGCATCGAGAAATTGTCTGGCCTTCTCCAGCGCAGCCAAATCAAAATTTCTACAGGAGGTTCCAGAAACAGACTTGGGATCACCTTGGCGCAGGCCTTCCGCCAGCTCGAAAATCATGCTGTCCGCAGCCAGCGGCTCAAGCCTTGGCTGAAAACCGTCATGAAATGCGGTCCCGATCACTCCAGCAAGCTTCGGATTAACGGAGACAGCCTCAGGAACGAAAGGCAGGCTGGCCCTTGGGCCTGCAATCTGACGTACAGCCTCAATTACGCGTACGGGAGATACGTACAGCATGCGATAACCGAAGCCTTCGTCACTGCCTGCGTGCCCGTCATGCGCTTCATCCGGGTGCAATACGATCACCTTTCCAGCCGTACTGGCCTGAGAAGCACCGCGATAGTCAAAAGCCTGTACGCCCAGATCGGTAAGGCCGATGGCGTAGGTGTCGTGCCGGTGTTTGTCGTAGGCATGACCTTCGAACCAGGCCTCGAACAGCTCGACACCGGGAGCAGAGGCAACCGCGCGGAACCAATCGCGGCCATTTGCTCTACGCTGCCCTTTCGGCCCGCACAAACGTTCAAGACCTGCGCTGCTTGATCTGTTTCTCTTATCGACCATGGGACTCCGAAGTGGCTTATCCAGAATCAGATAGGAGGTGCCGTCATGCCTTACGACCCCGGTACGATAAATCTGGCCGACAAGTTCGGCAAATTTTCCGAGCGCTGGTCACCAAAGATCATTGGTCAGCTTAACAACTTGCATATCAAAATCGCGAAGATCCAGGGGGAGTTCACCTGGCACAGTCACGAAGACACGGACGAACTTTTTATGGTTCATAAAGGCCGCCTGACGATCAGGTACCGAGATGGAGAAGCGACCCTTGGCCCCGGCGACATCCACGTCGTGCCAAAAGGGGTCGAGCACCTGCCGGTTGCCGAAGAGGAATGCGAGATCATCATGATCGAGCCGGCTGGCACACTCAACACAGGCGACGCCAGTGATGAACGAACCGTCGAGGATCCACCCTGGATTTAGGCCCCCGTTTCCGGCAATTGAAGGGTCAAGCAAATGTCTCCCGAGCAGGCGCTCGCCTTTTTCCTCTTCGCCTTTGTCGCTGCCGTCACACCCGGGCCGAGCAACGTGCTGTTGACCGCGACCGGAGCCAATGCCGGTCTGCAGCGCGGTTTGCCCTGTCTCTTTGGGGTCGTCCTGGGCATGGGCTTCATGATGGCTGTGGTCGCCTTCGGTCTGGGCTCCGTCGTCCTGGACAGTCCCCGGGTTTTGGAGGTCTTGAAGTGGGGCGGAGCAGCCTTCCTGCTGTGGCTGGCGTGGAAAATCGCAAGCTCAAACCCCTCGGAGGCGCAATCCAAGCAAGAGCCCCAAAACACCAAACCGATCGGCTTCCTGGGTGCCGCATCCTTCCAGTGGGTCAATCCGAAGTCCTGGCTTGTTTGCGCTGGCGCCGCGGGAACTTACCTGCAGGCCGATGCCGCTGGTGCTTTGCTTCAGTCTCTCGCGCTCGGCGGGGTTTTCATCCTCGCCGCTCTGCCGAGTTCTTTCCTCTGGCTCGTCGCGGGCGTTGCCCTGCAGCAGGTCCTCCGCGAACCCAAGAGGCTGCGCCTCTTCAACATCATCATGGGTGGCCTTTTGGCTGGTTCAGTGGTGTTCTTTATCTGGTAACCTGTGGCAGTCACCGAGACTTGACGCAGAGATCCCGATAGCCTTTGGACAGTCCGGCGCAGATCGGATATGCAAGGCACAGCGCAGCGCGAACCGGAGGTGGAGAGATGAGCAGCAACCCAAGCAACGTGGGCCAGGACGTCAAAGGACTTGGGACCCTGTTTCCACTGGGCGAAGACACCACACCATACCGCAAACTCTCCGACGAAGGCGTTTCCGTCGAGAACTTCAACGGCGAAGAGATTCTAAAAGTCGATGCCGAAGCGATCCGACTGCTGTCCGAGCAGGCCTTTATGGACATCAACCATTTGCTGCGCCCCGGTCATTTGGAACAGCTGCGCAAGATTCTGGACGATCCAGAAGCTTCGCCAAACGATCGCTTCGTTGCCTTTGATCTGTTGAAAAACGCGAACATCGCCGCGGGTGAAATCCTGCCCATGTGCCAGGACACGGGTACGGCAATCATCATGGGCAAGAAAGGCCGCCGGGTCTGGACAGCAGGCGGCGACGACAGCGCGTTGGGTAGAGGTGTGCTTGACGCCTACGACAAGCGCAACCTGCGTTACAGCCAGGTCTCGCCAGTGACCATGTACGAGGAAAAAAACACCGCTAACAACCTGCCAGCCCAAATCGAGATCTACGCGGAAGGCGAAGACGCCTACAAGTTTCTCTTCATCGCCAAAGGCGGCGGCTCGGCCAACAAATCCTTCCTGTTTCAGGCCACCCCTTCGATGCTGACGCCGGATCGGCTGATCGAATTTCTGGACGAAAAGATTCGCACTTTGGGGACTGCCGCTTGCCCGCCCTATCACCTGGCGATCTGTATCGGCGGCACCTCGGCCGAAATGGCGCTGAAGACCGTGAAGCTGGCCAGTTGCCGCTACCTGGACAGCCTTCCGACCCAGGGTTCCGACCAGGGCCATGCCTTCCGCGATACCGAGATGGAAGCGCAGATCTTCAAGCTGACCCAGAACATGGGGATCGGTGCACAGTTCGGCGGCAAGTATTTCTGTCACGATGTGCGTGTCGTGCGCCTGCCACGCCACGGCGCCAGCTTGCCGATCGCGTTGGGTGTTTCCTGCTCCGCCGACCGTCAGGCCATGGGCAAGATCACCAAGGACGGCGTCTTCCTCGAACAGCTGGAGACCAACCCGGCCAAGTATCTGCCGGATGTCGATGCCGAATCGCTAGGTGGCGAGGTCGTGAAAATCGATCTCACCCGGCCCATGCCTGAAATCCTGACGGAGCTCAACAAGCACCCGATCAAGACCCGTCTTTCGCTGACCGGACCAGTGATCGTCGCCCGCGATGCTGCCCACGCCAAGCTCCGCGCACGTTTGGACGCCGGCGAGCCGCTTCCCGATTACTTCAAGAATCACCCGGTCTACTACGCCGGACCGGCCAAGACACCTGAGGGCTACGCATCGGGCTCCTTCGGGCCAACCACGGCGGGGCGGATGGATGGCTTCGTCGATCAGTTCCAGGCCGCCGGTGGCTCCATGGTCATGCTGGCCAAGGGCAACCGCAGCAGTAAGGTCCGCCGGGCCTGTGCCGCACACGGCGGGTTTTATCTGGGCTCAATCGGTGGCCCGGCCGCGCGTCTGGCTCAGGACTGCATCCGCAAGGTCGAATGCATCGAATATCCAGAACTGGGCATGGAGGCCATCTGGCGCATCGATGTGGAAGACTTCCCGGCCTTCATCGTGATCGACGGCAAGGGTAACGACTTCTTCCTCGACCTGAATCTGGAATAGCCCTAACCGGCCAACAGATGCTTTGCAAAGGCGCGCTCGGTGAGCGAGGGTTTCTTGTCGAGCAACTGGACCAGCGAGATACGGTTGATTTCATCCGCCGGACCGGAAAGAACGGCGCGTAACTCGCCACGCTGCAGTTCGGGCTCAACCAGGTGCGAACCGAACACCGCAAGGCCAAGGGACAACTTCACGGCTTCGACGAGGGCGTGGCTGTCATCAACCGTCAGCGCAATGTCCAGGTTTGGCGGCACCTTGCCGAAGTGATGGCGGAACCAGCTTTTGAGATCAAAGATCTGACTCTGATGAGTCAGGAACTCAGACTTCGCCAGCGATTCGAAACTTGTGTCTGCGAGCCCGTGCTGTTCGTAGTAATCCCGCGAGCAGAGCAGCGTCATGCGTTCTTCGAACAGGGTTTCCAAGCTGAATAACGACGATCGAAGCCGCGAGGGATTGAAGTCATCGAAGACGTCGGCAATCGTGAAATCCAACTCGCCTTCCTCAAGCAGCGACAACAGTCGCGTCTGATTACCCAGCTCAAGGGCAAACTCGACCTCGGGGTAACGGGCCCGGAAGGAGGCCAGCTTTGCCGGAAGATAACAGCGGCCGAAAGCGACGGGCGCGCCGAGTTTAAGCAGACCGGATGGACGCTCCCCCGCAGCTTTGATTGCGCGCACTTCACTCTCCAAGGACGACAGAAAGGGATCGATGCGCCGGAACAGGCTGTGTCCTGCCGAGGTCGGTACCAATCCTCTCGCTGCGCGGGTGAAGAGCGCCACGCCGATTTCCGCCTCCAGTTTGCTGAGCGATTGACTGACGGCGGAGCGGGTGACGGAAAGCGCACGTGCTGCCCCTACGGTGTTATTGTTCTGGTAGACGGCTTGAAAAGCACGCAGACGATTGAGATCCATTTTGCTTAACCTTGCTAATCCTGTAGCTGTAAATGATTAGCAGGAATTATCAAAAGGCGGCAGAAAGATTGATGTATCGCGGTTTTTTGGTTGTTTTCCAATGTGCTTAACCAGTAGCAAAACTATTAATTAACGAAGAGTTAAAATATGAATGACACTGACCTTTCAGCGTTGATTGACCGCTACTGCGCGGTCTGGCGGGAACCCGACTCGGCGGCACGAGCTTCCCTCCTGGAGGTCGTCTGGCATAAGGACGGGCGCTATTGCGATCCGACTGCTGAAGCGGTAGGACGCGCCGCACTCAACAATCTCATTGGCGAAACCCTGACGCGCTTTCCGGGCGGTCAAGTCATGCGCCTTAGCGCCGTGGATGTTCACCACGATTGCTTTCGCTTCACCTGGACTATGCAGCTGGGCGAAGGGAAACAACTGCCAGAAAGTATCGATTTCGGCAGGCTCGCGGAAGATGGGCGCATCGCTGAGATTGTTGGGTTTTTCGGATTGATCGGCGGCGAGTGAACCGGTGATTTCAGCGCGTGAACGACATATCCTATTAGGTTAGTACTGCTAATCCAATTCGTTACCAAGTTTAACTTTTTTACTCGTCCGACTCACCATAAATCTGAAGACAACAGCGGCCTCGGATGTCCCGATGGCCTTTCGCACTTCAGATTCAAAGGAACAGAGCAATGGACCTGCTACGGATTTCAGCCTTTTCGGAACATGGCAATGGCGGCAACCCGGCCGGCGTCGCCTTCGTAGAGACCATGCCGACCGAAGCGGAGATGCTGAAGACCGCTGCCGAGGTGGGCTATTCGGAAACCGCTTTCCTCACCCAGACCGACAAGGGTTGGCGCGTTCGCTACTTCGCGCCGGAAACCGAGGTGCCCTTCTGCGGTCACGCCACCATCGCAAGCGGCGCGGCATTGGGTGCGCGCTTTGGGGCCGGCACCTACGCGCTGGAGCTCAATGATGCCAACATCACCGTCGACGCGGAGCAAACCGGCAGCAACGGTTGGGGCGCAGCCCTGCAGTCGCCCGAAACCTGGTCCAAATCCGCGCCCGAAGACCTGACCAAACCGGTTCTCGCCGCTTTCGGTCTCAACCAGGATGACTTGGACCCACGCCTGCCTCTGCGTATCGCCAACGCCGGTGCCTCCCACCTGGTCATCGGCCTGGCCAGCCGGGCAACTCTCGCCGGGATGAGTTATCCCTTCGATGAGGTCAAAGCCATCATGGCCGACGCCGGCCTGACCACCATCAGCCTGATCTGGGCCGAAAACGACAGCCGCTTCCATGCCCGCAACCCCTTTGCGGTCGGCGGCGTCTACGAAGATCCGGCTACCGGGGCGGCAGCCGCCGCTTTCGGCGGCTATCTGCGCGATATCGGCTGGCTCAAGGACGGCGGCACCATCGAGATCCTGCAGGGTCAGGACATGGGTGCGCCCTCTGCACTAATGGTCAAGATTAGCCCGACTAAAGGAGAGAGCGTACGGGTATCAGGCGGCACGCATGTGATTGAATGAATGGGAATGAGCTGCGCATAAAGTTCAGCACAGCCCTCACCCCGCCTCGATCACCACCACCAGATCATGCGGCTCTACGCGAGTGCCCGCCGGAGCGACGACCTCAATCACTTTACCGCTCACCTCCGCGTAAACCGCCGTCTCCATCTTCATGGCTTCGATGGTGAAGAGGCGGTCGCCCTGTTCGACGGCATTGCCCGGTGAGGCAGAGACAGAAACGATCAGGCCGGGCATGGGCGCGCCGATCTGGCCGGGGTCGTTTTCGTCGGCCTTACGGTGCGTACGTGCGTTGGCGGCGAGCTGTCTGTCGGTAACCTTGACCGTACGTGGCTGGCCGTTGAGCTCGAAAAAGACCGTACGTTCACCGTCATCATTGGCATCGCTGGTGGCCTGATAGCGGATGATCAGGGTTTTGCCGCGTTCGATATCGACACCAATCTCCTCGCCATGTTCCAGGCCGTAGAAAAAGGCGGGGGTCGGGAGGATTGCGACGTTACCGAAGCTGCGGCGGTGCTTGGCGTATTCCTCAAAGACGCTCGGATACATCAGATAAGAAGCCAGATCCCGGTCGCCGACCTTGCGGCGCAGCTTTCGCTCGATCTCGGCGCGTTCCTGCTCCAGGTCCAATTCCGGCACCACGGAGCCCGGACGCACGGTGATCGGCGTCTCGCCCTTAAGGATCTTGTCCTGCAGCGCCTTGGGAAAGCCACCCGGCGGCTGCCCCAGGTCGCCGCGGAACATCTCGATTACGGACTCGGGGAAGGCGACATCGTGGTTGGGATCCTGGACCTCGGCGGGGGTCAGATCGTTGGTTACCATGAACAGCGCCATGTCGCCGACCACCTTCGAAGAGGGCGTAACTTTGACGATGTCGCCGAACATTTCATTGACCGCAGTGTAGGCTGCGGCGACTTCGGGCCAGTGGGCTTCAAGACCCATTGAGCGCGCCTGCTGACGCAGGTTGGTATACTGACCGCCGGGCATGCCATGCTCGAATACACCCGCCGAGCCGGAGCGCATATCGCTCTCAAAGGCCTGGTAATAACGCCGGACGCCGTCCCAGTAGTTCGCGGTCGAACGCAGAGCCACCCGATCCAGGCCCGGATCCCGCGGCTGACCGCTCAGGGCCTCGACGATCGAACCCAGGTTGGGCTGTGAGGTCAGGCCGCTCATGGAATCCATTGCAGCATCGGCAGCATCCACACCGGCTTCTGCAGCCGCAAGAACCGAAGCACCGGCAATACCACTGGTATCGTGCGTGTGGAAATGGATCGGCAAGCCGACCTCTTGCTTCAGTGCGCCGATCAGCTCACGCGCAGCAACCGGTTTGCAAAGACCCGCCATGTCTTTGACCGAAATGACGTGAGCGCCGGCCGCTTCGAGCTGCTTCGCCATATCGATATAGTATTTGAGGTCGTATTTGGTCCGGCTCGGATCGGTTATGTCGCCAGTATAACAGATCGCGGCCTCGCAGATCTTGCCGGTTTCGATCACAGCATCCATTGCGACACGCATGTTCTCGACCCAGTTCAGAGAATCGAAGACCCGGAAGATATCGACACCTGCGTCGGCAGACTGCTGTACGAAAAAGCGCACCACATTGTCAGGGTAGTTCTTGTAGCCAACACCGTTGGAACCGCGCAGCAGCATCTGGAACAGGATGTTTGGAATTCGTTCGCGCAGTTCGGACAGACGCTCCCAGGGATCCTCCTTCAAGAAGCGCATGGCAACATCGAATGTCGCGCCACCCCAGCATTCGAGCGAAAAGAGCTGCGGCAGGGAACGTGAATAGTGCTCGGCGATCGCCAGCATGTCATGGCTGCGCATACGTGTCGCGAAGAGCGACTGATGGGCGTCCCGGAAGGTCGTATCTGTAACCAACAGCTGTTTCTGCTCCAGCATCCATTTGGACAGGCCCTCGGCGCCAAGCTCATCGAGCAGATCGCGACTGCCTTTGGGCACTTCATCGACGTCCGACGTGGTGGTGACGAGGATCTTGGTTGCAGGAAGCTGAGGCTCTGGCATAGGCCCGGGCAGCGGGCGCCCCTCAACCTCGGGATTGCCGTTGATCAGGACATCGCCTATGAACGAAAGCAGACGGGTCGCCCGATCGCGGCGAGGATGTACTTCGAAGAGCTCCGGCGTCTGATCGATGAACCGCGTCGTATAGTCTCCGGCAACAAAACTCGAGTGGCCGATCAGGGTTTCCAGAAAGAACAGGTTGGTCGCCACACCGCGAATCCGGAACTCGCGCAGAGCCCGGTCCATGCGATTGACGGTTTCTTCAGGCGTCGGCGCCCAGGCTGTCACCTTTTCCAGCAGCGAATCGTAAAACGGCGTGATCAATGCGCCGGAATAGGCTGTGCCGCCGTCCAGGCGAATGCCGAAGCCGTTGGCACCGCGATAGTTGGTGATGCGCCCATAGTCGGGGATAAAGTTGTTCTGTGGATCCTCGGTCGTGACCCGGCACTGTAGGGCGTGACCGTTGAGCTGAATGTCTTCCTGTGACGGAACACCGCTCTCCGGCGCACCAATCTTCGCACCCTGAGCGATGCGGATCTGTGCCTTGACCAGATCGACGCCGGTAACCTCTTCGGTCACGGTATGCTCGACCTGGATCCGTGGGTTTACCTCGATAAAGTAAGTCTCGGCGCTGTCCACATCGTAGAGGAATTCGACCGTCCCAGCGTTCTGGTAGCCCGCTGCACGGGCCAGCTTTACCGCGGACTGACAGAGTTTTTGACGTTGCGCCTCGTCGAAGTAGGGGGCCGGAGCACGCTCGACGACCTTTTGATTGCGTCGCTGCATGGTGCAGTCGCGCTCGTAGAGGTGCACGATGTTGCCGTGCAGGTCGCCCAGCACCTGAACTTCAACATGACGCGCCCGTCGTACAAGTTTCTCGAGGAACACTTCGTCCCGGCCAAAAGCAGCCCTGGCTTCGCGTTGGCCGGCTGCGACCTGTTCGAAGAGCTCATCCGCGGTTTCGATGATCCGCATGCCGCGGCCGCCACCGCCCCAACTGGCTTTCAGCATCACGGGATAACCGACCTTCTCGGCCAAGGCCGCGATTTCGGCTTTGTCGTTGGGCAGCGGACCGGTCGCCGGCATGACCGGTACGCCGGCAGCTTCGGCCATCTGACGGGCCTCGACTTTACTGCCGAAGCTGCGCATCACGTCCGGCGACGGACCGATAAAGGTAATACCGGCACGACGGCAGGCGTCGGCAAAGTCAGGGTTCTCAGACAAAAAGCCGTAGCCGGGGTGAATGGCATCGACTTTGGCTTCCTTGGCAACCCGAAGAATTTCGTCGATTGCGAGGTAGGCCTGAACAGGCTCACGACCCTTACCGATCAAATAGCTCTCGTCCGACTTGAAACGATGCAGAGCGAAGCGGTCTTCGTGGGAATAGACGGCAACAGTGCGAATGCCCAGTTCACTGGCGGCACGCAGCACGCGAATCGCAATCTCACTTCGGTTTGCAACCAGGAGCTTCCGAAAACCCTTATGACCGCTTTTACCCTGTGCTCCCGGCATGCCTGCACTCCTGTCTTTTCATCTATTCGCCTTAGATTGGCGTCCCATTTTTTCGCCGTTCTCATGACGGCGCCCCTTGAGTTCGATCGCTTCACTCCTCCCCCGAGCGAAACGTGAATCAGCCACAGCCTGATTAATTTAGAGTGCGATTCACGTCCTTGATTACTTCAATCAAGAACGATCGCGCTCTATATGCCCCAGCGCCCTCTGCGACTCCAGGAATTCGGTTGACCAAACGTCTGTTTTGCCAGCTTTAGAGGGCCAAATGACTGCATGACCGAGAGTCCGAAGGGGATCAAGCGCGTTAATCGCGTTGTAATCTTCGAACCAACCTGACTCTCGAGTCTTTTGTCCACCCAGCCAGATCGCTTTATCTCTCCGCCTGGAGTCGCGCCGCCCCAGCACTGGATTGATCAGCTTGGTCTGGAACCTTTTGGGGGAAGCGGTTAGTGTTCAGAGCTTGCTGTGAAAGGTAGGTTCTACGCCTTTCACAACCTGGGTCGGCGAGGACTCACCACGGCAAGCTTCGGTTCTCTTTTTGCGCAAGGTTCGACTCAGGTTCGATGAACCACAAAGAAGTACAGATGATGGCTGCGGAGTTCGTGCTCGGAACGCTGAACCGGGCCATGCTGCTGCAGTTCAAGGACGAACTGACCAATAATCCGGCATTGCGTGAAGCCGTTAAAGATTGGGAGCGCCGCCTGGGCGTTGAACGCACGGGCGTCGCATGCCAGCCCAAAGCGCAGAGCGATTTGAAAACAGCGCGACAACCTTCCATACAAGGTGCAGGCGGCGACCAGGAAAACGGGAAAACTGCCGCTACTGACGTTGCGGTGCCGGTCAACAATCTGGAAGAAGCTGCCTCACCTCCAATTGTCGAAGCTGTTCGCAGTGAACCCCAAACCGGACTAAGGGCGTCCGAGACTGGTCCTGAAGCGGAAAAATCAGAGGCCGAACCTGAGGCCGAACAGTGGGTCGAACCGACGCAACCTCAATCGGTGAAGGCAGAATCTGCAGAATCTACTGAATCGCAGGCCCCTGCAGATAAGGCGACCCGCGAAAATCCACTTGTACTGCGCGCGGAAGAAGGCGAATGGGAAGCCTTGGCACCACGGGTCTACAAAAAACTCCTGAACCGCGACGATAGTTTTAACCGGCAGAGTTATCTGCTGCGAATGATCCCGGGCGGCCGGATACAACCCCAGCGCCGGGGCGGCATTGAAGAAGTTTACATTCTGGAGGGCCGGCTCTCGATCGGTGAGAACTCACTTGGC
Organism: Pelagibius sp. Alg239-R121; assembly: GCF_947331435.1. GTDB lineage: Bacteria > Pseudomonadota > Alphaproteobacteria > Kiloniellales > Kiloniellaceae > Denitrobaculum. The sequence goes on from NZ_CAMZOF010000001.1 coordinate 130,006, forward strand.
CCAGGTGACTTCCACGCCTTTCCGGCGAAGAGCTTCGTCCCCGAATTCACAGCGTCGAGCGACAGCCTCATCCTGGTCCGCGGACATATCGCCGAACGGATTCCAGATCCTGCGGGCACGGCTTGATTTTTTCAGATTTATACGCAAGCACTTGACTTTTGGCACCTTTTGCCACTAGACCGGAATGTTGGTTAACCATATTCACTCAAGACTAGTGCCGGATATAACCGTCAGTTCGTTTACGTCTTGGTCATAAACTGCTGCGAGACTGTTCGAGCTGAACAACGGCAATTGAGGATGAAATACGTGTCGATACTGCCTATCGGACATCTCGCGTTTACCAAGGCCGATATCAACGTGCTCGTCGAGGCGGGCAACACTTTGGTGGACGACCGTTTGGCCGGATCCTGCGTTCCGGTCGAAATCGACAACGGCGAGGTTGTCGTCGCTATCCTGGACCAGGACGACGAATATCTCCTCTGCGCGTTCGGAAAAGACCACGGTTGGTACTGCGCTTACGATTCGGAATGGTCTGTGATTGCCCGCAGCCAGTTTATCCAGGACGTTATGGATGTGCTGCCTGGTGTAGCGGCAAACGACCGAAGGTCGGCAGCCAACGCCGCCTGAGCACTCGCCTCAAACCTGATCAAGTTTCCCTCTGCGTCCACCGATCCACGAAGTGCGTCCGGATCGGGCGGGCGGCAGAAACCGAAAGACGGCGGCCCCGAAAGGGCCGCCGTCAATTCGCTCAGATAGGTCTTTCCCGCTGAAGCGCGATCGTTCTTGATCGAAGCGATCAAGAGGATGAACACCCTTCAACTCATCATGACAGAGCCCGGTTCGCGCTTTTCGCTTTAACAGCGAAAAGCAATCAGACTCTCGATCAAACTCTCCACCTCAATTGTTTCCAATTAGAGGCAGTTTGATCTGACCCCGATGACGGGCTCCCTACTCCTTGGGAACCGCCGGATCCTGGGACGATTGGGCGTCAGGCACCTGCTCAAGAGCCGGTACTTCACTCTGCTGTTGCTGCGAGGGATCATCGCAAGCAGCAACCGCTGCACCCAAAGCAAACACCGCAAGGATTGGCGCAAATCGCTTCACTTCAAACATTTCAGTAACCTCCATAACAATACACCATCGTTATGAATCGGATATTTGAGTCGGTAAAGTGACATTCAATCGTTTTTTACATTGTTTCTTTTATGTCACAGAATGTCATTTATTTGACATCCATTAATCACTGCGCGATCACAGAAGCATGTCTCTGTGATGACTTGTTGTTGGACAGTGAACGCCATCCGCCTAACTTCATATATCTCGCGCGTTACTTATTCGGCACTTGTTTGCTCGCCAACCCGCGTCCCCGGAGTCCGACAATTTTCACTGCCTCAATAAAAAATATGAGCCAGTCTCTGCTATGACACTTTGGAGGGCGGGTGAATTTCTAAATCGCTTCGATCAAGAACGATCGCTTTTCAGCGGCTTCATGTCCTTGGCCGTGGCGTAGATCAAAGACGCCAACAACAAAGCGGCGGCGATCGATGCAAAGCCCAGACGATATCCCTGTTCATTCGACAATCCATTGCGATTACTGATCTCCAGCACGATGCCGAAGCCGCTTTGCATCAGCGGAATGCCGGCCACCGAAACCAGAGTCAGTAAGGTCGAGGCCCGGCCGACGAAATGATCCCCAAAAAGTGACCGATTATGTGCGGCCAGAGGCAGGTAGAACTGCTGGCAGAACGTCATGAGGACCAAACAGGCGATTGCCGCAACAAGTGGAACCTGTGGCCAGATCGCAAGCAGAGAGAGGCTGCAGAACGACAGGCAGGCGCAGCCGAGAATCACACCTTTACGCGTTCCGAAACGGCGGTCCAACGGACCCACAACCAGTCCCGCAACACTGGTCGACAGAAAAAGGGCGAAAAGGATCATACCGGTTTGAGTTCGTGTGAGGCCGTGTATCTCCTGAAAGTAAGGACCACCCCAGAGTCCAGCGATAGCCGTAATGGGCGCAAAGGTGACCAGACCCAGGGCCAAGATCTTGTAAAAATCCCGATTACCGAAGATCTCACGGTAACCGTACAGGGTTTCCTTGATCGAACTGGGGCGGGCCTGGCTTTCGCGATACTCGGGCGGTGCATCCCGGATCGTTAGATACCCGAGCAGAGACACTGCCAAGATGAGCAGGCCCACAGCGGCGAAATTTGCGCGCCAACCGAAAAGTCCGATGGCTTCGGCAAGCGGATAAGTCCCCGTCAATCCGCCAATCCCGCCGATCGCAACCATTAGGCCTGACAGTGTGGCGAATCTGTCCTGAGGATACCATCTGGTAAAAAGGAGATAAGCCCCGGCCGTGAGGGACGCAAATCCAACACCCAACATGATGCGCGCGGCCAGGAGCCACTGGACGTCGTCGGCCTGGGAAAAAAGCAGGCTGCCAAATCCAGACACGGCAAGAGATAGCGGAACGACCCGTCGAACGCCGTAGCGATCCAACGCAATGCCCGCCGGCACCTGCATAATCACCGTGGCAATAAACATCGCGCCGATTACGCCACCCAGCGCTGTCGGCGTCAGCTCAAGTTCTTCAGTCAGAACCGGCGATATGATCCCGCCGGCCGCACGATGAAACTGCGCGACACTGAAAGTCATGGCACTGAAGAGGACGATCCAGATCCGAGCCAAAGGCGAAACAGATGAAAAGATCAAGAAAACCGCACTCTCTTACTTCCCCGCCGCTTTTGTCGTGAACACATCAAAATCCCTCACAACCTTTGCTGCGACAAGGAAGGCTCTACCTTCGTCCGATACGGGATCGCATAACCAAAGGCGCATTCTCTGCCTGTAAAGCCACGAAATGCTGTGATCTTGGAGAACGCCGGCCGACCGGCAGCAAAACTTAACGGACAGCAGGCCGTTTCCCAAAGAATTTTGATTGGTCACTGGAAGAATGGAGCGGGCGAAGGGAATCGAACCCTCGTCGTAAGCTTGGGAAGCTTCTGCTCTACCATTGAGCTACGCCCGCGACAGGCATTTTGTATAAGCGATGGACAAAGGCGATGCAATGGCGCTGCCGCCAAGCCTGCCTCCCGCGTGACAGCCTTGATTCACCGCACGAAAGGTAAAAGCCGCGTGAACGCGATTTGCAATTACTGACATTGATGGATATGCGCGTTAGGTTGCGGCTCGCTCAAGGGTATCCGAAGCCGAAGAAAAGAAATAATGATGCGCACCATTTACACCCGAATTCGCCAGATTTTTATTGGACTGGCCTGCTTGATTGTTGTCGCAAGCGCCGCTCAATCCCAAGCCCTGGCGCAAACTCAATCTCAAAACCCGACCTGGGACGAGACCCTTGCCGCAGCCCGTGGTCAAAACGTCTATTGGAATGCCTGGGGTGGAGACGAGCGCATCAACGCCTACATCGCCTGGGTCGGCAAGCGTGTCTGGGACGAATACGGGATCAGCCTGAATCATGTTAAACTTGCGGATACAGCCGATGCGGTGTCCCGCGTTCTGGCAGAGAAAGCCGCAGGAAGGACCTCTGGCGGCTCGATCGACCTTATCTGGATTAACGGTGAAAACTTCGCCGCCATGAAGGAAAATGGATTGCTGCATGGCCCCTTCACCGAGCAGCTTCCCAGTTTTGCCGCCGTCGATTTCGAGCACAAGCCAAGCACGCGTGTAGACTTCACAGTCCCGGTCGAAGGCCTGGAAGCGCCCTGGGGCATGGCCAAGATCAACTTTATCTACGACAGCGCCCGTGTAAAAACCACCCCGCGCTCAGTGCCGGATTTTCTAACCTGGGCTGAGGCCAACCCGGGCCGATTCACCTACCCAACCCCACCTGACTTCATCGGTTCGACTTTCCTCAAACAAGTTTTGATTGAGCTGACTGAGGATCGTGACGAACTGCAGAAGCCTTTTGTCAGCGAAGAGCGCTTCACGGCAGTCACCGCACCACTGTGGGAGTATCTCGACAACCTGCATCCGCATCTCTGGCGCAAGGGCGAGCTGTTTCCGGCCAACGGGCCAGCCCAGCGGCAGCTTCTCGATGACGGCGAAGTCGATATTCACATCTCCTTTTACCCATCGGAGGCATCGTCGCTGATCGCAACCGACCTGCTGCCGGGCAGCGCGCGTGTCTTCGTGCTTGAGGAAGGCACGATCGGGAACACGCACTTTGTGGCCATTCCCTTCAACGCGTCCGGAAAGGAAGCCGCGATGGTTGTTGCCAACTTCCTGATGAGCCCGGAGGCACAGGCCGAAAAGCAGAATGAATCCGTCTGGGGCGACGACACGGTGCTGGCAATGGCAAAGCTTTCGAACGAAGACCGCCGGCGCTTCGACGATCTGCCCCGTGGCGCGGCCACATTGCCTCCGGAAGAACTGGGCGCCACCCTTTTGGAGCCACATCCCGCCTGGATGACCCGGATCGAGGCAGAATGGCAAAAACGCTACAGTCGCTAGAGGGCGAATTACGTTCGTGCTTGTTTCAGACGGGAATGACCGCACTCTGGAGCAATGATCAGCGAAAGTGCCTCGAAAGTGAGCGCTGGATCGGCGCGCAGGTTTGCCCTGCGGCACCGTGACTTGCGCTTCAGTATCCGGGTGAATGAGTTGTGAGCAAATTTCAGCGGATTGAGGTCCTTCGCTTTGCGCCCATCTTCACCATGGTGTTGTTTCTGGCCCCGGTCTGCGCAGGATTGATCGGAACCTGGTTGCCGGCAGTTGGAATTTTCCCAGCCTTGGGCGGAGAGGAATTCAGCCTCGCCGGTTGGCACGAACTCTTCGCTTACCCCGGCCTTGGCTCGGCGCTCCGCCTGACGTTGACCTGCGGTCTTCTATCAACCGTCCTGTCGCTGGTTCTGGTCATCGGGTTCGTGGCGTCCTGCAACGAGCGAAAATCCTTTCGTGCTCTCCGTCGCTTCATTACCCCGCTCCTGGCGGTGCCACATGTGGCCATCGCAATCGGTCTTGCGTTTCTGATTGCTCCCAGCGGATGGTTCGTGCGTCTGTTTTCGCCCTGGGCGACCGGTTGGACGACGCCTCCGGACATCGCCAGCGTGCAAGATCCTTACGGATTCGCCCTAACCGCCGGATTGGTGGTCAAGGAGTTGCCGTTCCTCTTTCTCATGACGCTTGCAGCCGTGCACCAGACCCACGCCGATCGCCGACTGGCAATTGCCCGATCGCTTGGGTACGGTCCGGTCACCGCATGGATTAAGACCGTGCTCCCGGCAATCTATCCGCAGATCCGTCTGCCGGTATATGCCGTTCTCGCCTTTTCACTGTCCGTCGTCGACATGGCCATGATCCTGGCTCCGACCACTCCGCCACCGCTGGCGGTGCTGGTTCTGCGCTGGTTTAACGACCCCGATTTGAGCATGCGCTTCGTAGCTGCGGCCTGTGCAAGCCTGCAGTTCGGCATTGTCGCGGCCGCCATCGGCGGTTGGCGGCTGCTCGAAATCCTGGTCGCCAGACTTGCAAGACCCTGGTTGATCGACGGGCGGCGGGGCGGCGGCGGTGATACCCTTGCATCCATCTTCGGCTTCACGGCCACAATGGTCTGCGGATTAGGGGCGCTCAGCATCCTAGGGATGGCGCTTTGGTCCTTCACGCGACGCTGGCGTTACCCGGATGTGTTGCCAAGCGCCATTTCCCTGGACAGCTGGATGCGTCAGGGCGGATCGATCCTGCAGGCCGGCCTGAACACACTGTCGATCGGGCTGGCATCCGCGGCAATCGCGACGATTCTCGTTGTCGCCTGCCTGGAGAACGAGCGCCGGCAAAGCGTGCAAACAACAACGCGCGGTCTTTGGCTGCTCTACGCGCCCCTGCTGGTGCCGCAGATCGGCTTCCTCTTCGGCACCCAGGTTCTGGCGGTGCAATTGAACATCGACGGCACCTGGTGGGCCTTAGTCTGGACCCATCTTCTATTCGTGCTGCCCTACGTGTTCCTCTCACTTTCCGACTCCTACCGCAATCTCGACGAACGCTACGTGAGAAGTGCACTTTGCCTCGGTGCATCGCCCAACCGGACCTTCTGGCGGGTCAAGGTTCCCATGCTGCTGAGGCCAATCCTCTATGCCATGGCGATCGGATTCGCGGTGAGTGTCGCCCAGTATCTGCCAACTCTATTTGCAGGTGGTGGCCGATATGTCACTCTGACAACCGAAGCTGTCAGTTTGGCGGCCGGTGCCAATCGCCGTGTTGTCGGGGTTTTTGCTCTGTTGCAGGCGACCTTGCCGATGATCGCATTCGGTTTGGCAATCGGCATACCGGCACTTCTTTATCGCCATCGGCGCGGCTTGAGGGGAATCGCGTGAATCAATCGTCCGGACAAGGCAGGACACAGGGCCGCTTGGCCTTGCGCAACGTGACGCTTGGAATCGGTGGCCGCCCCCTCATTGCACCGCTTGATCTGGAAGTTACCGGCGGTGAGATCGTGACCCTCATGGGGCCGAGCGGATCGGGAAAGTCCAGTATCCTTGCCTTTGTCTGCGGCACATTGGACCCGATCTTCGACACGGCGGGAAAAATTTTCATCAATGAACAGGATATGACCAACCTCCCGCCCGAACGTCGGCGGGCCGGTATTCTTTTCCAGGACGATCTGTTGTTTCCACATCTGTCGGTAGGCGAAAACCTCGCCTTTGGCCTGCCTCAGCGAATCACCTGTCGACAGGAACGCCAAGAGCGCATCGGCCAGGCTCTCATCGAAGCGGACCTGGAAGGATTTGAACGGAGAGACCCGGCAACATTGTCCGGCGGGCAGCGCGCCAGGGTCGCGCTGATGCGCACACTTCTATCCGAACCGCGAGCATTGCTGCTGGATGAGCCCTTTTCGAAGCTTGACGTGCATCTGCGCGAGCGGGTGCGCCGGTTCGTCTTCGATCATGCGCGCTCCGAGGGATTGCCGACTTTACTGGTGACCCACGATCCCGAAGATGCAGCCGCAGCGGGAGAAAAGGTTCTTGAAGTCAAACCCGCTATGGTTGACAATTTCGCCGCACCTATTACGCCGCAAAAAAATCATGAAATGTCCACAAATGATCGCGCCGAAGTCGGGATAATAAAAAAATCGATCACTGTAACGCGATAGGATCAGAGTCGGCGTGGATATTTGCCGTCAAACAGTTTTGACAGCAGGAATCGCTACAACTAAACTGCGGTCTCACCAGTATCAAGTCAGTAACAACACGTATTGCAAAGCCACTTGGATCCGGATCAGAATTACATCGTTATTATATTCGGCGCGCCATATTGAGCCGCCGTCAAGGAGAGTGTGAATATGTTCCCCACTAAATTACTCGGCGCTCTCGCCGCTTTGACCCTTTTAAGCGGCTGTGCTGGATTCGGTGTTGGCTACGACATCGAGAACATGCGCAACGCCACTGCGAGCGGCGGCACGCCTTTTACCCAGGCGCTGACCGACGAATATCGGCAGATCACTCTGTTCGAAGCCGATGAAATGTATGACTGGCAGGATGCTGGTTATTTTGCCCAGAAAGGCCTTCGCGCCTCGGGCGGCGAGACTGTACTGCCTGAAGAAATCAGCGCATGGCACCTACCGGCCGATAAGGTTGGCGAGTTGACAGATGCCCGTGCCAGACTCATGGCTGCCCTCGATGGGGGCGGACGCGAGAACAAGCCCATGAAAGCGGCGCATGCACAGGGTCGTTTCGACTGTTGGATCGAACAACAGGAAGAGAACCATCAGCCTGATCACATCGCAGCCTGCCGCGACGAGTTCTACGCAGCGATCGAAGCTCTGGAAGACAAGCCTGCGCCGGCACCTGCGCCAGCACCTGCACCTGCGCCAGCTCCGGTAGAAGCGCCTAAGCCTTTCGTCCTTCTGTTTGATTTCGACAGCTCCAGTGTTCGGGGCGGTGACTTCCAGAAGCTCGACGAGGCCGTTGCAGCAGCAAGCGCTTTGGATGACGCCGAATTTGCCGTTACCGGTCACGCAGACCGCGCCGGCGCCGAAGATTACAACATCGATCTTTCTCTCAAGCGTGCGGACGCGGTTCGTGCGGCTCTGATAGAGCGTGGTGTGGCTTCGGACGCTGTCTCGGTCGGCGGTCGCGGTGAAGCCGAATCTGCAGTTCCGACTGCTGACGGTGTACGCGAACAGGCCAACCGTCGCGTCGAGGTTATTATCCAGTAACCTGAAGCGTACTTAACCGGGGTCATCCCCGGCTGATCCAAGGGAACGGCGTCGCGCAAGCGGCGCCGTTCTTATTTTGCTTGATCGCTAGTCGCGATATACTAAGGTCCGCCCGAGAAAGAGAGCAGGGCCTTTCCTGATCGAAACGATCAAAAAGGTGGTTCTCTCTTCAACTAGTTAGAGTAGAGACTGTTTCACACTTCATCTCGAGCCGAAGTGATGTAATCAGGCTCTGAATGGCCTCATGGCCGCAAGCGGGCGAGGCCACGAGGGTCTGCGCGGCGGCAGTAGTCAGGCAAGGAGTTCCACGGGCCATGTATTCCGCGACGACGCGCGGTATCCGCGTTACGGTCAAACCGGTCTATCTGGAAGAACAGTCATCTCCTTCCGATAGCCATTTCGTATGGGCTTATCAGGTCCACATCGAAAATACCGGCAACGAGATCGTCCAACTCCTCAACCGCTATTGGCGGATTACCGATTCGCTGGGCCGGGTTCAGGAAGTTCGGGGGGCCGGCGTTGTTGGCGAACAGCCACAGCTCAGTCCCGGCGAATCCTATGAATATGCCAGCGGCACACCGCTTTCGACCCCATCAGGCATCATGGTCGGCTCCTACGAGATGGAATGCCCGAATGGCGAACGTTTTGACGTCGAAGTCCCGGCCTTCTCGCTCGATAGTCCGCACCAACCCGTGCAGTTGAACTGACACCGGAACAGCATCGAACCGCCGCTAGACCCGGCAAAATGACCCTACACCCCCTTGCCTGCTGCGGATCCTCGTCCAGATCATTGCCGAAACAAGGCGAAATTGGGCCGCAGTAACATGGAGTTTCGAGCGTGAACACAGATCCTTCCTCAGACGCTTCATCAATACCGGAGCACGGCAGCCAGGAAAAACCGACGCGCGAAGAGGCACTGCGCGCTGTGGAAACCCTGTTGCGTTGGGCCGGCGACGACCCAAAGCGCGAGGGTTTGCTTGGCACACCGGACCGCGTGGTGCGCTCCTATAATGAGTTTTTCGGCGGATACGACGTTGATCCCGACGAAGTGCTTCAGAGGACTTTCGAAGAAGTCGAAGGCTATGACGAGATCGTTTTGTTGCGCGATATCAACTTTGTCTCACACTGCGAACATCACATGGCCCCAATCATCGGCCGTGCACACGTCGCCTACATGCCCGATAACCGGGTCGTAGGCATCAGCAAGCTGGCACGGGTGGTCGAAGCCTATGCTCGCCGTCTGCAGATTCAGGAAAAAATGACCGCGCAGGTCGCAAATACGATCAACGACGTGCTGAAACCCAAGGGCGTCGCCGTGGTTATCGAAGCGTCTCACCAGTGCATGACGACTCGGGGCGTCAATAAATCCGGTGTCACGATGGTTACCAGCCGCATGCTCGGTTTGTTTCGCAGTAACGCCTCGACCCGCCGGGAATTTCTGGCGCTGGTCGGCTCGCCACAGACCAGGTCTTCCTGAAAGCAGGCAGGTTCAACCTGAAACACTTGAGTTCCAGGCCTCAACTGCGCCTAATAGAGCGGGTTCAGCGGCAAAATATAACTGATGACAGAACGCGACGATAAGATAACTCGGTACACGGTGCGCCCGGCGGCGCCCGGCACGCCTTCTTGCCGGGAACCCTTGGCCACATCGAAAACGCAGCGCGGAGCCTCAGCGTGATGGAGCTGCGCCCGGTCGTTTTTGTTGCCGGTATCCTGATGTCAATTCTTTCAGTGGCGATGATGATCCCTGCAGTCGTCGACGCTGCCGCCGGCCACTCTGACTGGCAGGTTTTCGCAGCCTCGTCGGCCATTGCCCTGTTTCTCAGCGTCTGCATGGTTCTGACAACCCGTTCCGGCTGGTTGACCTTCACCCTGCGCCAGGCCTTCATGATGACCAATCTTTCCTGGCTAATGATCGCTACAGTCGGTGCGCTGCCTTTCGCTTTCAGTGAGCTCGAGTTGAGCTTCACCGACGCCTTTTTCGAATCCATGTCCGGCGTTACAACCACCGGCTCGACAGTAATCGTCGGCCTCGACAATGCGCCACCCGGTATTCTCCTTTGGCGAGCCATTCTTCAGTGGCTCGGCGGCATTGGTATCATCGTCATGGCAGTCGCGATCCTGCCGATCCTGCAGGTCGGTGGTATGCAGATGTTCCGCGTCGAGGCCTTTGATACCGACAAGGTCCTGCCGAAAGCCGCCCAGATTGCGGCTGAGATCTCCATCGTCTATGTGTCGCTGACCGTCTTCGCCGCGATTCTGCTCTGGAGTCTGGGCCTCTCCGGCTTCGATGCCATCGCCCATGCCATGACCTCGATCGCAACTGGCGGCTTTTCGACCTATGACGCCTCAGTCGGGCAGTTCGACAGCAGCGCCGTCGACTGGTCGATCAGTCTCTTCATGATTTTGGGCAGCCTGCCCTTCGTGCTCTATCTGCGGGCAGTACGTGGGAATTTCCGTTCCCTGATCAACGACAGCCAGGTGCGTGGTCTAATTGCGTTGGTCGTTCTTGCGATTCTGGCGACCGCTGCCTGGGTAGTATCCCATGAGATCATGGATATACCGGCCGCCCTACGATACAGCACATTCAACGTCATTTCGATTATCACCGGAACCGGCTATTCAACTGCGGACTTTGGCCAGTGGGGCGGCTTCGTCGTGATTCTTTTCTTTATGCTGATGTGCGTCGGCGGCTGCGCCGGCTCAACCACTTGCGGCATCAAGATCTTCCGCTTTCAGGTACTCTACGCCACCGCGAAAACCCAGCTGCATCGCCTGATGCAGCCTCACGGTATCTTCTTTCCCTATTACAACAGAAAGCCGATTTCCGAAGGCGTCTCGGAATCCGTGATGGGCTTCTTCTTTCTCTTCGCCGTCAGCTTCGCGTTACTGGCCATTGGTCTTGGCATGTTCGGCCTCGACTACATCACAGCGCTTTCCGGTGCTGCGACCGCACTCGCCAACGTAGGTCCCGGCTTTGGCGAAACCATCGGGCCTTCGGGCACCTTCGCGCCCCTTCCGGATGGTGCAAAGTGGCTTATGAGCGCCGGCATGCTGCTCGGCCGGCTCGAACTCTTTACAGTTCTGGTCCTCCTCACCCCCGCGTTCTGGCGCGGATAGGCACCCAAATCCATTGAAATAGGTTACATCATGGCAAGACAGACGTTCACGACGCGCGAAATGATCGACCGGCTGATCGGATTCGACACCACCTCCGCTCTGTCGAACTTGGCGCTGATCGACTTCGTCGAAGACTATCTGCACGGCTATGATGTTCCGACCCGGCGCACCGCCAATGCTGAGGGGACGAAGGCAAATCTCTTCGCAACCATCGGCCCCGAGATCGAAGGTGGAATTGTACTCTCCGGCCATACCGATGTGGTTCCCGTCACCGGGCAAAACTGGGCAAGCGACCCCTTCACGGTCGTTGAACAGGATGGGCGGCTTTACGGTCGCGGCACGTCGGATATGAAATCTTTCAGCGCGGCGGCGCTCGCGCTGGTCCCGGAATTCCTCGCCAGGCCGCTGAAAAAACCGATCCACCTTGCGCTTTCCTATGACGAGGAGGTCGGCTGCCTCGGCGTTCGGAGCCTGATCGCCGATCTGGCTGCGAATCTGCCCCGCCCTGCCATGGTGATCATCGGCGAACCAACCTCTATGCGCATCGTCAACGGTCATAAGGGGATCGCGGTCTACGAAACCCGCATCACCGGTCAGGCGGCACACTCCAGCCAACCGCATCGCGGCGGCAACGCAATCATCGCGGCAGCTATGCTAATTGATTTCATCCGCAAAATGGCCGAAGAAAAACGTGCCAACGCCATGCCGGAATCAGGCTACGAACCACCCTATACAACCTTCAATGTCGGGGTGATCGAAGGCGGTACCGCGCAAAACATCATTGCACAGAACTGTAACTTCCAGTGGGAACACCGGACATTACCCGGCGACGACCCTGCAGCCATTCTTGCCAGCTACCAGGGCTTTGTCGCAGAAACCGTCTTACCGAAACTGCGGGAGTTCGCACCGGAGGCTGAGATTTCCACCGAACTGCGCTCAAGCGTGCCAGCATTGATGCCAGAAGAAGAAGGGGCAGCCGAACAGCTTGTGCGCCTGTTGACCGGTCTGAACGCCAGTGAGGTGGTTTCATTCGCAACCGAAGGCGGACTGTTCCAGGAGATCGGCATCTCGACCGTCATGTGCGGACCCGGCTCGATCGATCAGGCACATCAACCAAACGAATTCATCGATCTCTCACAGGTCGAACTCTGCGAGTCCTTCCTGAACAAGCTCGCCGATTGGGCAGCGAGCGCGTGATCGCCACCATCCAGGAACTCAAAGTGTCATGTAGGGGAAAAACACGCGCCGGATCGTTGGGTCGAGTTGCTGATCGATATCGCGCATGATGTCTTCAGTCAGCTTGAACCAAACTTCCTCGCGTTCACGCAGAGACAGGTCTTCCGGTGTTGTGGTCGAGCGTTCAGCCCTTGCATTCAGATTCGCGAGCGTGTTGCCGAAGTTGTCGACGATCTTCATCTCAACGACCATACGTGCCAGATAACGCTCCGTCTGCTCAGTCGTGAAAGCGCCAGTCAGACCGCCTTTGGTCTCAAGCTGCTCTTCTGTCACCGATGCGTCTTTCAGGATGAAAAACGCCTTGTTATCGGGCCCCACGGCGCGCAGGCGATCCGCTGCCCAGCGCTCAGCTGCCTGAGCCGGCGCCACCGGAAAAATATGATCGACATTCGGAGCGGTCTTTGGGGCCTCGTACTCGGACTCGTAAACGATCTCACTGACGTTCAGCTTGATCTCGGGCAAGTGACGGAATGTGATTTCCGCGAAGTTGTTCTGTGAAGGCGGCGTCTCACAGGCAGCAAGAACCAGACCGAACAGTACCATCACGGCCACACGAGCCGTACCGCGCAAAGCGAGGTGCATTTTCCCCAATCCTCTCGAAAGCAATCGTCTTGAACTTGGTCGGTCCATTCTGAATCAAAACAAACCGGGAATCAGTCCCTTTTTCAATAAAAGAGAGAGCGGCTCGCATCCCTGATTGTTCCGGTCAAGAACGGTCACACCCTGATCAGACTTATAGCAGTAAATTGTGTTCAAAAAACAGCTGCAGTACGGGCGTTCTTGCTTCGAACGATCAGAGACTTGAACCAGATACATAAAGACCGGCGGAATTCCGACTACTTATACAATCGGTCCAGCGCTGTGTCGTCATAGCGATAGTCGGTGTTGCAAAATTCACAGGTCGCAACGACCTCACCGTCAACCTTTAACGTCTCCACCTCTTCGCGCGGCATCTGACTCAAGACGGCCTCAAGACGACTGCGTGAACAGCGGCAACCGAACATGACAGCCCGGCGTTCAAACACACGAACGCCTTCCTCGTGGAACAGGCGGAACAATAAGTCGTTGGCTGGCAGGTCGATGTCGAGGAGCTCATCTTCCGTGCAGCTGGCTTGCAGTATCATGGAGCGGCGCCAGTCTTCTTCACGCAAATCATCGTTCTGCCCGCTAGTCTTGGCTTCGTCCGGCAGGCGTTGCAAACCAAGCCCGCCGCCGCGCCATCGCCCGCCGACCTTTTGCACAGCGATCATCAGGCCAGTCTGGAGCTGTTCCGATTGCCGGAAATAATGCAACAGACAATCGGATAGACTGTCGCCATCCAAATCGACGATGCCTTGATAACGCTCACTCGCAGACCCCTGATCGACGGTAAAGGCCAGATAGCCTTTACCAAGGAGTTCGGGGACGGTGAAACGCCCGGAATCCACGTCCCGAGAGGCCATGACAGCAGACAGCTTATCTTGATCAAATCCGGCATAGCCGCGCAGATCACCTTCAGAAGTGACGTCCGCCACCATGATGTTGATGGCGCCTTCCCCCTTGACCTGCAACGTGAAGACCCCGCTGTACTTGAGCATACTGGAGAGAAGACCAGCAAGCAGGAGCAATTCACCAAGCGTTGCCGCCACGGCGTCGGGATAATCGTGCCGCCCGAGTATGGTCTCCAAGCTATCGCCCAGCTTAACCAGACGGCCACGAATGCCCGATGTCTCAAGGATGAAGGGCTGAACCAAATCGTCGAGAATCGGACTATCGGAGGGGCCGGCACCTCTATCTGAAGTTATTTCGCCAGGCACCAGTAGAGAATCCCTTTTTGAGCGTGCAGTCGGTTCTCGGCTTCGTCCCAGATCACCGACTGTGGCCCATCGATTACCGATGCGGTCACTTCGTCGCCGCGATGTGCGGGCAGACAATGCATGAAAACCGCGTCCGGCTTCGCGAGTGCCATCAAGCGGTCGTCAACCTGATAGCCGCGCAGAACATTGTGCCGAGTCGTCCCGTCATCGTCCCCCATGGAGACCCAGGTATCGGTAACCACGCAGTCCGCGCCCTGGACCGCGGCCTCCACATCCGGCGTCACAACGATCCGCCCACCCTCGCGCGCCGCCCATTCAAGAACGTCTTCGGGCGGAGACAGGATATCCGGACAGGCCAGCCGGAGTTCAAATCCAAAGCGGGTCGCCGCATGGATCCAGGAAGTGGCCATGTTGTTGCCATCGCCGGACCAGGTAATGACCTTGTCCTTGATGGCGCCACGGTGTTCCTCGAAGGTCATGACGTCTGCCATGAGCTGACAGGGATGTGTCCGGTCTGTCAGCCCGTTGATCACAGGGACCGTCGCGTACTCCGCCATCTCCAGAAGGATATCCTCCCTGGTGGTACGGATCATGATGGCGTCGACATAACGCGAGAGAACACGCGCTGTATCGGCTACGGTCTCACCCCTGCCAAGCTGAGTGCCGCTGGGTTCCAGAACCACAGCATCGCCACCGAGTTGACGCATGCCAACCTCAAAGGAAACACGGGTTCGGGTCGACGGTTTCTCAAAGATCATCGCAAGCATCTTGCCGGCGAGCGGCTTGCTCTCCCCACCAAGAATTTCACCCTGCTTTAGAGACTTTCCGATGTCGAGGATGCCATGTAGCTCCTCACCGCTGAAGCTGTCGAGATCAAGAAAGTGATTGAGATCGGATTTCGAGGACGATGTCATGCGACACCGCCCAAAGCCGTCTTAGGCCAATCGGCACAGACCTGCTCGAGAGCAGTCAGAGCCTCATCGACCTGCTCTTCCTCAATAATCAGCGGCGGCAGGATACGAATCACGTTTTCCGCTGCACCGACCGTCAAAAGTCCACGATCCCGCAAAGCAGCAATGAGTTCACCGTTGGTGGGAACTGCCTTCAGGCCAAGAATAAGTCCCGTGCCGCGAACTTCTTCAAAGACATGCGGATTGGCGGCAACGAGCTTCTCCAGCTTCGCTTTGAGAAGCTTCCCGATAGCTTCAACGTGCTTAAGGAAACCTTCGTCCAGCATGACATCCAATACGGCGTTACCGATGGCCATAGCCAGCGGGTTGCCGCCGTAGGTGCTGCCATGAGATCCGGCTTTCATCCCCGAGGCAGCCTCTTCGGTCGCCAGGAAAGCCCCAAGCGGGAAACCGCCGCCAATGCCCTTGGCCAATGCCATGACATCCGGTGTGATCCCGGCCCACTCGTGGGCAAAGAGCTTTCCGGTCCGGCCCATACCGCACTGAATCTCATCAAAGATCAGCAGGAGGCCGAACTCGTCGCAGACTTCCCGCAGGGCGCGTAGGTATTCCGGCGACGCAGGACGGATCCCGCCTTCGCCCTGAACCGGCTCAACCAGGATCGCAGCCGTTTCCGGCGTAATCGCTGCGCGCAGTTCATTCATATTGCCAAAAGCAACATGATCAAAGCCTTCGGGCTCCGGACCAAAACCTTCCAGATACTTCGCATTGCCGGCCGCAGAAAGCGTGGTCATTGTCCGGCCGTGAAAGGCGTTGTTACAGGCAATCACCCGATAGCGTTCCGGATGTCCTTTGGCGTGATGGTATTTGCGAGCAAGCTTCAGCGCCCCCTCCATCGCTTCGGCCCCGGAGTTCGAAAAGAACACGCGATCGGCAAAACTGTCGGCTACCAGCCGTTCGGCCAGGCGCTCACCATCAGGAATCTGATAAAGATTGGAAACATGCCACAGCTTGGCGCCCTGCTTTGTCAGCGCGTCGACCAGATGTGGATGGCTGTGTCCCAACGCGTTTACGGCGATACCTGCAGCAAAGTCGAGAAATCGTCGTCCATCGGCCGTGTACAGGTAAGGGCCCTCACCTCTTTCGAAGGCGAGGTCAGCGCGGGCGTAGGTTGGCAAGAGTGCTTGGCTCACGAGGTCCTCCTTCTGGCTGCACGTCGACCAAAAAAAATGCCCGGGGAGGCCGAAGCCACCCCGGATACCAGCAGAATATTCGCTGAAAGCTTCTTTCTGTCAACAGAGCGCTGCGCAAAGCAGCTATGAGCGCAAGGGAGCGCATCTAGTGGAGAGAGAATCAGTAGAGGCGGGTAAGCCGGTAGCCCTGGCCTTGCAGAAGTTTCAAAACACCTTTTTCGCCCGGTAAGTGGAGAGCGCCAACGGCGACGAATGCCGCACCTTCGTGCAATCGCTCCTGCATGCGCTCAACCATCAGGAAGTTACGCCGATCAATAACATCGGTTTGAAAACTCTCCCAGGCCTCTCTGTCGGCCTCGTCGAGACTTTCCATGGCCAGCGACTGTATCGCCGAAATATCCCGGGCCAGATAAAGCTGAAGCAGCCGTTCGAACTGCATTTCGAATTGATCAAGCTGGCGCAGAACGGAATCCAGATATGCCACCTGCACCTCATCCTGGAGGCTATCGAAAAGCGCAAGCTGTTCGTCCAGCGTTTCCAGACCATAGACCGGAACACCAAAATCTCTCGCTCTCGTCTGCAGGGCAAAGTCGAGTGCCTTTTTACCCTTTGCTTTGCGCTGTTGTTCTGACGGCGGGACTGAAAACATCAGGTACAGCGCCCAGGGCTTGAAACGCTGTAAGACGTGCTCGGGCAAGCCGTAGAGCTCTGCAGCCTTGCCGACCAGCTTCAACTGCTCCCGGTTCAGATAATCGCCAAGTGTCTTGCCGCCATCGAGAGACATCAATTTGAGGGCCCTGGCCTGATCGCTCGAGGATTGGCGAATTTCAAAGGTGGCCGACTTTGCTAAGGCAAAGGCCTCGCGAACCGCCTTTGGCAGGTTGAGAATGCGTGGGTCCGATACATGGATCGTTCCCAGGACGTAACTCGGTTCCACACTATCGTTTGGCGCCTCTACTTTCCAAAGAAGACCCTGACCGTAAACCAGCTCCCGGGACTGGACCGATGATCCCACTGGCCAAACGACGAGCAGCGCAAACACCAGCGAAGCGGAACGGTGCCGCGCGCCCTGCAAAATCAAGTCAGCGATTGTTGAAATTTTTCCCGCCAAGCTCATATCGGCCCTCACCAATCCACACACCTACTCGTTTATGCCTGAGCCCGAACCACTTCCCAGTACGCCATTTCCACCCCAAATTATAGAAATTCTATTAAAGATTGCATTTGATCAAATTTACGATGCCCCACTCACACAGGTTCACGCTTTGATTCGATATCCAATGGCGAACAACCGCCAGGCAAGAAGCGCCAACAACCCAGCAAGTCCCGCGATAAACAATCCTCCGGCCAGCACAGATGCATCGCTGTGGCCGGTCAGAGCGGTCCTAAAGCCATTAATTGCATGGAACATCGGATTGCCGAGCAACAGCCAGTCATAGCCGTCAGGCACGCGGTCGATGGAAAAGAAGGTGCCGGAAAGCAGCCCCAAAGGCATCACCAGGAAAGTCTCGGCTGCGCTGAAGTGATCCCAACGTTCCGCCCAAATTCCAACGATTACGCCAACCAAAGAAAAAAGCACGGTCCCACCAAACGCAAAACCAACAGCCATCATAGGGTCGGAAAAGGGCAGATCGATGAAGATCGCAAAGATCGCCATCAGCACGCCGCCTGTGATGAGGCCGTTGGTCGCTGCTCCCAGGCAATAACCAAGGGTGATTTCGAACGGCGTCAGTGGCGCCATCAGCACGTCCTCGATAATGCCTTCCTGTTTATCGTGGATGATCATCACCGCCGCGGAGTCGAAAGCGACCTGGGCGAGCGTAAACATCGCGATGCCGGGTATGACGAATTGAGCTAGCGTGAGATCGGGCGACATGGGGGCACCGCCACCCAGAGCCAGGACAAAGACAGTGACGAAAATACAGCTTGAGACCACCGGACCTGCAATTGATTCCAGACCATAGCGCAGGAACCGCAACACCGCCTTTCGCGAGTAGAGCACCCAAAGTCCGCGCCAATTCACCGAACCATAGCGTCTGGCCAGTCTTGGTCGTCTCGTATGCTGCATCGCGCCCGAGCTCATGAATGACCCGCTTTTGCTCTACTGAAAGACGCCCTGGACGGGCAATCGCCCATGCCGTTTCACAACGGTATCATGCTTTAAGGCGATAACCTGTCGCAATCATGCGATGGGCTGTAAATCCCAGAAAAAGGTTCACCGCAAGAACCAGAAAGAAACCTATCGCCAGCGAACCGTCCGCATGGCCGATGAAGCCATAGCGAAACCCGTCAATCATGTAAAAGAAGGGGTTGAGATGGGCGATGAAGCTCCAATTCTCGGGAAGCCGCTCGATGGAATAGAAGGTGCCTGAGAGGAATGAAAACGGTGTAATGATGAAGTTGGTCACGGCGGCGATGTGATCGAACTTTTCGGCCCAGATCCCTCCGATCAAGCCAAGTAGCGCCAGCATCAACGATGCATTGACCGCGTGCCAGACAATAAATCCGGGATTATGGATCGACAAGGGAACGAACAACGACATGCCCAACGCAACCACGAAGCCGACCATCACACCACGTGTGACACCGCCGCCGGCCACGCCGATCACAAGCTCAGCCGGAGACAGCGGCGGCATCAGCAGATCGACAATGTTGCCTTGGACCTTGGCAATCAAGATCGAGGAAGAGGTATTGGCAAATGAGTTCTGCACCATGGACATCATGATCAGGCCGGGGCCCAGGAACAGGATGTAGTCAACGCCCCCCGCCTGACGCCCTGCGCCACCCAGCGCGAGCGCGAAGACAGCGAGAAACAGCAGGGTGGTTACCATGGGGGCCAGAAGCGTCTGGGAAAAGACGTTCATGAACCGGCGGACTTCCTTGACGTAAAGCGTCCAGAGTCCGCGCCCGTTGATCGCCCCCATCTTGCGCGGGGACAAGGGTTTTGTCGTCGGAGAAGATTGCATAGCGGATGAAATAGTCCTCTCACGCGCCGCTTGCAAGCCGTGCGTTGCGCAATCAGCCTGGCAACGGTTGCACCGACATTCAAACAACGCGTCGAAACATGGCCGGAACACCCGCCTGTAAGCAGTGTCGAGAAGCTTTGCGAGGGCGTCGTCAGCCCGACCGCGCTATTTTCAAAGGAGCCTCGAGCGGGCGAGGAAAACAGATTCGAACAGATGTGCCTTGGCCGGAACTGCTGGTAATCGATAAGCTACCGCCGTGAAGCTCAATCAAACTCTTTGCAATCGGCAATCCGAGCCCGGTACCGTCATAGCGCCGTTCCAGACCGTCATCCACCTGCGTAAAAGGCTGCAAGATCCGGTCAATATCCACTTTCGCAATTCCTATCCCGCTATCCTCAACGACCAATAACACCTGGTCTTCCTGCGAAATTGCCTCAATGTCCACGGATCCGCCGGGCATCGTGAATTTGATCGCATTGCCCATTATATTCAGCAAAATTTGCCGTAGGGCCTGTCGGTCGGCATCCAATTGAATAGACGTTTCGCAAGTGCGACAATGAAGCGTTATGCCCGCTTCTTCAGCCTGAAGCGAAAGAAACACAATTGCCTCACCCACCGCCGCACCAACGTCCACCGTCTCGTAGCGCAATCGTTTATGTCCTGCCTCGATCTGCGCCATCTCGAGAATACCATTTACAATGTTGAGCAGATGGATGCCCGCACCGTTGATCGTTTGCGCATAGTCTTCCGCCTTTTCAGCAGAAACCTGGGTAGCAGCGAGAAGTTCAGAGAAGCCGATAATCGCGTTCAGCGGCGTTCTTAGCTCATGACTGGTCGCAGCTAGGAACGCTGTCGTGGCTCGCGATGCAGACTTTGCTTCCTCCATCGCCTCGCGCAATTGAACCAATGCCGCTTCGCGGATCGTAACATCCGACCCGACGCCATGCCATCTGCCGTCATCTCTCTTTCGGCCGGACAGGGAGATCCAGCGATCCCGACCGCCCACATCCTGCGTCCGGACGATCAGATCGCGAAAACGGTCCTGTTTTGACAAAGCTTCCAACAGCTCCGTCCAACCCGAATCTTCTCCGCCTGTCACTAGATCCTGGAACCGGCAGCCAGCAAGACCGTCACCGCGTCCTCCGAAGAGAAGTTCCATTCGTTCAGGCGGCGAATGCAGCCGCTGTTGCGTGTCTGTTTCCCATAACCAGTCGGATGCTTGCTCTTCGTAGGTATTTAGAACCAATGCGATGGTTTCGGCCTGGCGAGCCTGTGCTTGGCGGGCCAAAACATTCCGCGCAAAACTGTGGTAGGCCTGCCCAAGAAATGCGCCCATGGAGCCAGCATAAATGATGCAAAGGATTGCTAGAATTGCAAAGCCGTCGCCATCCAACGTCGCAAAGCGCAGTGCCGCCGGCACTAGAATTGACCCGGTGTAGGCAAGCGCAGCGGAAGGCACCGACGCCAACGTCGCCGTCCCGCCCGCCGCCATTCCGAGCCCCAGCGCGATAAGAACAAACCGGCCGAGGGTATCAGCGCCAGTGAAAAACACGGAGAGGGCGATCCCCCAAGACAGACCAAGCAGCCCGGCTTGGTACGTCATGCGGCGAAGGGTTTGCTTGGAAACCGAAACAGGTAGTGGGCGGTTGCGGTTACGCAGCCACACGCGGAGGTTAAAAACCGCCATCGAACCGATAACGGTCGCCCAAAGGATCAGAAATTCCTGCGGCACCTGTGACCACAGACTGCCGACGAGACACGCACCATTCGAGAGCACCAGCACCATGGTAAAGCCCGATTGCCGGACAATCACGGCGACCTGATCAGGCCGCAATGCAGCGAAATCCGCATGGTCGCGTCGAAGAAACGGGCTTGAAATGGCGGCAAGCGGAGAGAGTGGTAAAGCTTCACCCGACTCCTGCGAACTGCGGGAAATTACGAAGAATCGAAGCCCGGCCCACGCAGCCGCCACGAGGCCGATAAGGGCTCCAAGGGTGAGCACGATATGGCTGCCGACGGAACGCATCGCCGATGGATCGATAAGAACCCTTTCCAGCGTGAGTTCGCCGACGTGATTGCCATCCGCTTCGAGAGGGATGGTTTGGGAAACCACATCCTTCGGGTTCGTGTCTGGCCCCGTCATCTGGCCGACACTGACGAGAACGCCGGCCCGGGCACCGGAAACTGCGAGATACGAGAGATCGTGATCGACCGCGATCTCTCGGAGAATGCGCCGGAGAACCGGACGATCGGCCTCCCCGAGCTGGGGTATTGCGGAATGGGAGGCTTCGCGTGCGACGAGCGACAATTCGGTCTGTATCAGGCGACGCCGCTCGCTGTCGGCACTGTCAATGAAGAACCCTGCCAATAGCATTAGCGCGACCAGGATAGCTGCGAAGAACGCGTAGACCTGCGCTTCGACCGATTTTCTAACCGACCCCGTCATATATCACGCCACCTGTCCCCACGCAGCCCTGTCTCATCTCTTCACTGCAGCTCATGAAGTGTATTGTGAGACGAATTTCCTAAAATTTAGGCCTACTACGTACGAGTTTCTGCACCCGCGAGAGTGAAGTTTGCGCCGAATGCAACCATTTCGACTAATTATAGCACCTTCGACACAATCCCAAGTGCGCACGAACGCTCGAGCTTGGATATGCTCTGTCGATTTTAACTGCGTACCCGCCGAGTCACTTTCGAATCCGACCGCAGGCAGCTTTGGAGTTATCTTTTCGCAGTCCCCATTTCTTTTACGCACTTCGACCGTCGGTCACTTCTTAAACCGTGAAAATCCCTGGCACTCGTGGCATCGTAGATTCATATGTCTGGAACCCATGAAAACGAGCGCGGAGAGCAACGATCTCAGCAGCGCAGACGCGCGCCGAAAAAGGCAACCGCGCGCTACCTGGAAAACGCAGCGCTTTACCATCTGGACCGCTTCGCGACCTCCCGTGCGCATTTGGGCCGGCTCCTGATGATGCGGGTCGAACGCTCGGCCCGAGCCCACGGCACCGACCGCGAAGAGGGCCGCCAGCACGTCGAGGCAATTCTGGAAAAACTAACTCGGAATGGCCTCCTAGACGATCAAAGTTATGCGGAAACCCGCGCCCGAAGCCTTCATCGCCGCGGCACGTCAGCGCGCGGCATCCGGGCCGATCTGGCTGCCAAGGGTGTGGCACTGGATCTGGTTGAGCGTGCGCTCGCCGGACTAGCCGAATCAGTATCGAACCCTGAAATCGAAGCCGCAATCGTCTATGCCAGAAAGCGCCGCCTGGGCCCCTATCGCAGCGGCGAACAACGGGCGGAAAAGCGCGAAAGAGACATGGCGGCCCTGGGCCGAAAGGGCTTTAGTTACGATCTGGTTCGGCGGGTTATCGACGCGGAAAACCTGGAAGCGCTCGAAGAATTGATTGAACGATGAGATGTAAGATCAGAGATGACTTCGAACGAGCGAACAGTCAAAATTGCGTTCACCTGCATCTGTATCCGGAATCCTGAAGAACATCTGCTGGCAGATGACAACGATGACGCCAATGCTTAAGGCCGATATGACAATGATGAACTGTACCGCAGCCTGCAATTCCGCCCGGTTCTTGAGCGCACTAGCCCTCGTTGTCTTCGTTCTCCTGCCGCAGAACACCCCTCAGGCAACGGCAGCCGGGCCAATCGGGTATGGCACCGAAGAGGGAACCGACGATGAACTGCTGCGGGCCGTAAAGCTTATCAATCTAGGCAGTTACGCCTCGGCGATCCCGCTGCTCAAGAAAGCCATCGCGACAGACCCTCGTAATCCCGACGCCTTCAGCCTGATGGGTTTCAGCCAAAGAAAAATCGGGAAACAGAAAGCCGCCCTCGGTTACTACTATAAAGCACTGGAGCTTGAACCAGCGCATTTGGGCGCCAACGAGTATCTTGGGGAACTCTACCTGGAGATGGACGATCTAACGCGTGCAGAAGAGCGTCTTGAAGTTCTGAAGTCCGCCTGCGGCACGAGTTGCGACGAATACCGGCAACTTGAAAAAGCCGTTTTGGAATTCAAGTCCAAAAGCTGAGAAACCCCGTTAAAGGGGCATGAGTTAAGGGGCCTCTGCAGGTTCCACCTTGCTCGTCGTTGCTGTCTCGTCGATAGCAAGGTCCGTGGCCTGCTCAACGACCCGGACCATCAAGCCACCCTCCCGGCCGCGGACTTCGATGTGGTGGCTGGTAAAATCTTTAGCATCCAGACCAGCCAACTCCGCGACCGGGTCTGAAACTACGAGCTGTGCACCGAATTCCTTCGTCATGGTCTCAAGCCGGCTTGCAGTATTCACGGCGTCACCAATTGCCGTGACGGAGGTCGCAGAGCCATATCCCATTTCGCCGACGATCACGGGCCCCACGTGGATGCCTATCCCTATCCGAAGCGGCGTCTGCAAATCGTTGGCCAAGGCACGGTTCAGTTCGGCAAGACGCTCCGCCATGGCGCGCGCGGCACTCAACGCGTTGCGGCTGCCGGCTTCCGGTCCGCCTTCAATACCGAAGAGAGCCATCACGCCGTCACCGATAAACTTATCCAGCCGGCCACCAGATGACTCGACTGCAGCCCCCATCGCAGCAAAATACCGATTCAGGATAAAGACGACGTCGTAGGGCAGTTTATGCTCCGCCAGGGTGGTGAATCCGCGCAGATCCGCGAAGAGTATTGCGATCTCCCGTTCCTGGCCCTGAAGATAACCAGGACCATCAGCCGACTGGCGCGGGCTGACGCTGGCGGGAAGCATCGGCGTCACTTCCAGATCAGCTTGCGGCCGCGTCTGGCAGGCCAGGCGTTGATTGGGTGGCGCACCGACTCGATCAAGGACTCGCTTTTCCTCCGGGCTAGGTTCCGGCAGGCCCTGGGCGCCGGCGCCGATGCGGACTCTGCAAGTCGAGCAGCGCCCGCGTCCTCCGCAGACCGAAGCATGTGCAATGCCGCCGCTGCGGCTGGCCTCCAGGATTGTCGTCCCCTGGACCACCGAAACCCGCTGACCGTCCGGATAGGTCAGATGAACCAAACCACGCATGCGATCGACCGTCCGCCGAATCACGCGGCCGAGTAAAGCAACGACCAGCAGTGCGCCCAGGCCCCAGAGAATAGCATTTTGCAACCACATCGCCTCTGCCACCTGGCTGCTGTTTGCGAACTGTACCGTGGCTTGGACTTCCTTCAGCCAGAAGGGGTCCTGCGCCAACACCTGGATCTGGCGCCCGGCTACAAAAATGCCGATCGCAGCCAAAACGGGTATGAGCAATGCGAGGGCGGCAGCGATCGGCATGACTCGTGGATACCAAGGCTTGAGACGCAGCCAGAAATGTATTCCGAGACAGCCGTGAATCCAGACAACGCCGATAGTGATGAATTGCTTGATTCCGTAGTCTGGGCGGAAAACGAAGAAGATCATGAGTTCAGCGAGATAGTTATCCTGGACCCCAAAAACTTCGTAAAGAAAGCGCGTGCCCAGGATGTGCCCCACAAGAAGCGGCGGAATTGCAAATCCCAGTGCCGTTTGCCAAAACTCCCAAGGCGCCATTTTTAGACGCCGGCGCTGATACAGAGCCCAGAACGCCAAAGATACATGCAGGATGAGCGAGCCGTAGAACAGGATGCTTGCCGGCGCCGAACGCCAGAACGCAATAAAAACACGGCGTCCCGCCTCCAGCCACTCCAGTGAAAGGATCCCAAGCGCGTGGTTCGCGAAGTGCGAAAGAACGAACGCCAGCAAGAACAGCCCGCTGCAGAGGCGTAATCGACGAACCATTATAATCCTGCCCTTGCGCGCGTAGCGTTGAAGCAGAGGCTGACTATCGTCCGATACAATGAATCGAAATAAAACAATCAGGCTCTAGCAATTCGACTTGAAAGGATATATGGGGTTTTCCCCTGTAGGCAAACACGCAGTCTGTTTCGGGAAACACGTTCTTGTTAAGACAGTTAAAGTTTCCAAAGGTTAAATTCAGATGCATGAGGCATCAAAACTCGGAAGGCAGTTCCATGAGGGCCGCTGAATTGAGGATTTCACGCACTTGAGCGAATCCCAAGACACAGAGCGCGCTGCCCGCAGAGCGCGTCGCCGGCAAGCCCGTCTTCGAGGACTCGACCGGTCGGTCCCTTCTCCCTGCATCAGCGTCTGTCAGCTCGATGATGCCAGCGGATTGTGTATCGGCTGTCACCGCAACGTCGACGAGATCAGAGACTGGCCCATACTAAGTGCCGACGAAAAGCGCGCCGTTCTGGCTGAGATCGAGACGCGCGGGCAAAAAAACGACCCGTAGAATTACTACATTCGGTGGCAATATTACGTGTAGTAAAATTAATGCATGTTTTTGCAATCTAAAATAGATTTCGGGAATTTTCACTGCTTTCGACATAAAAAATTAACCATTTAAACACCGAATATCATTAAAACTTCCATTTCGAATTACAAATCCCCGATTTAATACTTCCATAGCCTGTATTCGTTGACTAACATCGCCACAAAATAAGCAACCTCCAGATGAAATTTGGACAGAATTCACAGGCTTGTTCAGATCAACAGAACAGCTTCCCAACCACAGACAAGGTTAGACGATGAATAGAACTTTTCGGCGTGCGTTTGCTGGTGTCGTACTTGCGGCATCCGCGTTTGTAGTTTCCGGTTGCGCGACGGTCATCAAGGGGACGGACGAAAGCATAAGCGTTATCACTGAACCCGAAGGCGCCACCTGCACCCTGGTTCGCGAGGGTAAGACGGTCGGCGTTGTTAACCCCACACCAGGTTCAGTCGAAGTCGACCGCGACAAGGACGATGTCACGGTCAATTGCGTCTTGGAAGATTACGAAGACAGCTACGAGGTCGTCAGCGCTGAATTTAGCGGGTACACAGTCGGCAACGTAATTGCAGGCGGTCTCATAGGCGTCGCCGTCGACGCTGCGTCAGGCGCCAACAGTGAGTATCCTGATGAAGTGACGGTCCTCATGGTTCCCAAGGAATTCGCTTCCATTGAACAGCGCGATGAAGTCTACGGCAAACTCAAGGCGCGTGTTACCGAGCGGACTGCAAAGAAGACAGAAGAAGTCAATGCGCAGTGTAATCCGGACGGACGCCGGCAATGCGAAAAAGAAATCGCAGAAATGGAAGAAGCCAGAGACAAAGAAATCGCAGAAATCGAAGAAAAGCGGCTGAACGCAAAGCTAAGCGGTTCGATCTAAACGATACGAAAGTGCGGGCGGCGGAGCCGTAACGCAAAAAGAATTGATCCCCGACAAGAGTTTACCAACTCGTGGCTCGGGGATCTTTTTTTTGAGGGGATCGATGCCGCCCAAGCGGTCTTTCAAACTCGCAAACATTCTGTCATCACCATCAAAGGCGCAGAGAAACTCCGACCTTCTGACGAGCATTAAGGCTACGCGCGTTCGTAGAGATGGCGAGGTAGTTTGATCGTCAGAGTCGTCCCTTGGCCCACTTTGCTGGTGAGTGACAGATTGCCGCCGTGGAGTTCGATCAACCCCTTGGCGATCGATAGTCCCAGTCCGGTACCCTCGTAGCGCCGCGCCAGGCGGTCATCGGCTTGGGCAAAAGGTTGAAACACGCGATCGATATGGCGGCTTGCGATTCCGATGCCGGTGTCACGCACCATGATATCCACCATTCCTTGCACCTCGCGAAGCCTGATATCGACTGAGCCGCCAGCAGGTGTAAACTTAACTGCATTGCCAATGATGTTGAGAAACACCTGACGAAGCGCCTGACGATCAGCATGCAGGATCACCGGCTTTTCGCCTGGATCGCAACGGATTTGCACTTTTGCCTGTAGGGCCTGCAGCGAGAGGAACTCAACAGATTCCCTGACAACCGCTTCGAGATCGAAATCTTCTCGGATCAAGCGCTTGTTGCCCGCCTCAATCTGCGCCATTTCAAGGATTCCATTGACGATCAACAACAGATGCTGGCCAGCCTGGTTTATTGTCTCTATGTAATCGCTCACCTTCTCGGGCGGGAGCTTGTCCAGGGTCAACATCTGCGAAAAACCGATAATCGCGTTCAAAGGCGTGCGAAGCTCGTGACTGGTGGTCGCCAGAAAAGCAGAGGTCACACGGGACGCTGACTCAGCCGCCTCCGTCGCCTCTCGCATGGAAGCAAGCGCCTGCTCCCGTGCCGTTACGTCCGACCCTACACCATGCCATTCGCGGTTGGCTCTGCAGCGGCCGGACAAGGAAATCCAGTGCTTCTTGCCACTCTTGTCGATGGTTTCAACGACTTTGTCGCGAAAACTTTCACCCTTTGCAAAACTCTGAAAGAGTCCCCTCCATCCAACACTTTTCACAATGTCGCCGAGCTCTTGAAAACTTCGGCCGTTCAATCCACCAGGATCTGTGCCGAACAACATCTCCATACGTTTGGGCGCGAGGCGAAGACGTCCCTCGGGATCGGTTTCCCAGAGCCAATCCGACGCCTGTTCCTCGTAAGTGTTCATAACCAGCGCAAGTGTCTCTGATTGCCGCGCCTCCTCCAGCCGAGCCAGAACGTTGCGGGCAAAAGCGTGGTAGACCTGGGCTAAGAACGCCCCCATAGCACAGGCATAGAGCACGCAGAGAATCGCGAGTGTCGTAAAACCTTCTCCCTCAAGTGTCGCGAACCGCAGTGCGCCAGGTACAAGTATCGCGCCGGAGAACGCAATGGCGGCGGAGGGAATTGGTGCAAGCGCGGCCGTTCCGCCGGCTGCCGTGCCAAGCCCGACGGCAATGAGGATGTAACGCGCGACCGGACCGGCATCGGTAAAGAACACAGATAAAGCAATGCCCCAGGCCAGACCGAGCAGACCGGTGCGAACTGTCATCTTGCGCAACGCTCGCTTGGAGACTGCCGCGGGCAGGGGCCGTTTGTGATTCTTCCACCAAGACCAAAGGGCGGAAAGCACCAGAAGGTAAACTATCAACGACCACGCCACGAGCAGCAGGCGGGGGACTTCCGACCAAAGAATGCCAAGAAGGAACGACACATTGGCGAGGTTTACCAACATGGTGAAGCCAGCCTGGCGAACTACGGCCGCAACCTGATCGGGTCGCAAGGCGGCAAAGTCGGGCGAGTCCTGTTGACGAAAGGGACTCGCAATCGCATGCAGCGGAGAAAGAGGACGCATTGCGGCTTGGCTCGACGAAACGCGCGCAACGATAAAGATCTTGAGACCGATCAATGCGGAAGCGGCCACGGCAACAAGAGTCAACAGTGATATCAGCAGATGTGCACCGATGGACCGCGATTCGGACGATGGAAAGACCGTCTTTTCCAACTCAAGCTGCCCTTGCAGCTTGCCGGCGTAGATGACAGGTACATCGAGCGTAATGGTGACGAACTTCGCAGCGGTCTGCTGGTCGTCAAATTTCCGGCTTTTACGATCTATCTCGTAGATCTTTGCTGTCAGGCTATCCATATACTGGATGCGAGAGAGACCTTCGGCCGCGGCAAGCTGCTCTAACAGCTGCTCTAATTTTGGGGTTGGCGAAGACCTCAACTCGAAGGCCGCCAGCCTGGCGATCCCATTGGCAACGGCCTTCAGTTCAGCTTCGGCCAACCGTCGATGTTCGCTCTCGGAACTGTGGACGAAAAACCCGATGAAAGTCAGCAGGCTAATGAGGCCGGCTGCGACCGCAATATAGGCTTTTCCTTCCTTCCGACTGTCGCTCATCATCCGTCTGCCGCTCAGGGCGCGGCGATCGGAATCAGATCGGGCCACCCTCGATTCCGGGCAACAAACGGCCGCTTGATCGCTTCTTTTAGATTAGAACACCATCACCGCTCAAAATTGCGAACAATAGTTGCTTATACGGCATCAGGGGCGATCACTGGCATGTTGCCACTACAAATGAAGCAATACTAATTCGATAAAAGACACTCCGCGAAGAAAATCATACACTTTTCGCGGGTTATTTTTTACTTTTTTTGTCCTAATCGGTGTCTTATTTAGGCACATCCCGTCTTCGAAACGATTCCCAGGGCGAAACCGCGCCCGAAAATGTCCAGTGAACTGGGGGAATCTTCTCCACGTGAGATTGCGGTTTTCCACCTGATTTCCTTCCATTCTCCGAAGGCGCGACCCCCCTTGTGCTTCTTCTGAGTGACGACAACGCGCAGGTGAATTCAGTTTTTGGTTGACGTCAGGTCCCTCGGCCAGTCACGATGTTGCTGTACCAACACTACGTTGATACACAAACAATAAGAATACGCGTCACAAAATAACCAGGGTGGTGGTTAAGCGTATGGGGAATTTTTCGAGACCAACTTGTCTCGACGACGCCTTGCGGAACATGGAAAACGGATCGTGGCGAATCCTCGCCGGCGGAACCGATTTCTATCCGGCGCAGGGTGACCGGCCGATCACCGAAAACCTTCTCGACCTGACGGCTATCCCCGAACTACGCGGTATCTCCCAGCTTGACGATGGATGGCGCTTTGGGGGTCTGACGACCTGGAGCGACGTCATCAAAGCATCTCTGCCACTGGCCTTTGACGGCCTGAAAGCGGCGGCTCGAGAAGTCGGATCGATTCAGATCCAAAACAGCGGAACCATTGCCGGCAACATCTGTAATGCATCGCCTGCCGCCGACGGCATGCCGCCTCTGCTTTCTCTGAGTGCCGAAGTCGAGTTAGTTTCACCAAGCGGAACTCGTCGGATGCCGCTCGACGATTTCGTGACCGGAGTCCGGTCCACCAGTTGTCGTCCCGACGAGCTTGTACGCGCCGTTCATATCCCGGCCGTCAGCACCGGAAGCCGGAGCGCTTTTTTGAAGCTTGGCGCCCGGCGTTATCTGGTCATCTCAATTGCAATGGCCGCAGTGCTGATCGATTCAAACGATCAGGGAAAGATTACGCGCGCCCGAATTGCCGTCGGATCCTGTTCGCCGGTTGCACAGCGCCTGATCGGCCTGGAACAACGCCTGTTGGGTGAATCCGCTGCGAGCGGATTATCTGAACTGGTTACAGGCGGAGATATTTCCGTGCTCAATCCGATCAACGACGTTCGTGCATCCGCGTCCTATCGTCTGAGTGCCGCGGAAGAATTGGTCCGGCGCGCGCTCGAAGAAGCGGTTAGGCCAGGGGTCGAAGCGTCATGAACGGCGGCATCGAACTTTCCTTTTCGCTAAACGGCGAACCACAGAACGTTATGGCCCCCCCTGCAGAACGCCTGACCAAACTTTTGCGTGAGCGCTTGGGCAAAACCGGCACAAAGGTTGGCTGCGATGCCGGCGACTGCGGCGCCTGCACAGTGCTGGTCGACGGAGATCCGGTCTGTGCCTGCATGATGGCCTCGGCCCAGGTGAATGGCCGCACTGTGACCACGATTGAAGGTTTGGCTGCAAATGGCAGTCTATCAAAACTTCAACAGTCCATGCTTCATCACGGGGCCGCCCAGTGTGGAATTTGCACACCAGGCATGATCGTATCCGCGGCGGCCCTGTTGGAAAAAACGTCCACCCCAAACGAAGACGAAATCATGGATGCGCTGGGCGGCGTGCTTTGCCGCTGTACCGGCTATCGCAAGATCATTCGCGCAGTGATGGACGCACCTGAGTTTGCGGAAGCGCCGCAGCGCAGCAATTCGGGTGCTGCCGTGGGTGCGCGCCTGAACCGTGTCGACGGAGACGCCAAGGTCAAGGGCACGGAACTGTTCGCCGCCGATGCGGGATTTGCTAACAGCCTGCTGATACGTGCGATCCGATCACCCTATCATCGTGCAGGCTTCAGATTCGGTGATCTCAAGTCCTACGTCTCGGCTCATCCCGGTGTCGAATGCGTCCTGACGGCCGAAGACATTCCGGGGCGCAATCTCTTTGGCGTGATCCCGCCTTTCGCCGATCAGCCGGTCTTTGCAGAACAGGAAACGCGTTTTCGGGGAGAAGCGGTCGCTGCTGTCGTCGGTGACACCGAGGCGATCGAAGCACTTGATCTCTCCAACTTTCCGGTCGAATGGGAAGAATTGCCGCATACGCTCTTGCCAAGTGACGCCCTTGAGGAGACTGCACCGCAACTGCACGAAAACCGGCCAGGCAATCAGATGACCAGCGGTTTGGTTCGCTGCGGCGATCAAGAAGCCGGATTCCGTCAATCCGCCGCAACAGTCAAAGGTCGGTTTAGCACGGGCTATATTGAGCATGCCTACATCGAACCGGAAGCAGGCGCAGCACGGCGAGTGGGAAACCGGGTTGAAATCAAGGTCTGCACGCAAGCCCCTTACATGAACCGTGACGACATTGCCGCCATCCTCGGAATTGCGCCGGAACAAGTACGCATCATGCCGACGGCGGTGGGCGGCGGCTTCGGATCAAAGCTCGATCTTTCCACGCATCCATTTCTGGCAATTGCGGCCTGGAAGCTCGATCGAGCGGTCCGCATGGTTTATACGCGACCAGAGTCCATGGCCTCGACCACCAAGCGGCATCCCTCCGAGATCACCGCGAAGATCGCTGCGACCCAAGACGGCAAGCTCTGCGCCATGGAATTCGAAGGAATATTCAATACAGGTGCCTACGCCTCCTGGGGCCCGACTGTTGCAAACCGGGTCCCGGTGCATGCATCCGGCCCTTATCACATCCCGAATTACAGCGCGCGCTCACTTGGCGTTCACAGCAACGGTCCTGTGTCAGGCGCGTTCAGGGGATTCGGTGTTCCCCAATCCGCCATCGCGCAGGAAAGCCTGTTCGATGAACTCGCCGACGCTCTGGCGGTCGACCGGCTTGAGTTCAGGATCAACAATGCTCTGGAGAACGGCATTCCGACCGTGACCGGACAGGTTTTCGACCAAGGCTGCGGCGCAAAGAAATGCCTTGAGACTCTGCGCGGCCGCTGGCAAAGCGCACGCACCAATGCGGCCACTTTCAACGCCAATTCCAAAAACACGGGCCGTAGACGAGGCGTTGGCCTCTCGGGCCTCTGGTACGGCTGCGGAAACACTTCTCTACCCAACCCCTCAACGATCCGGGTCGGTTTGCGGGACAACGGCACGCTGGTGCTTTTCAGCGGCGCCGTCGACATCGGTCAGGGCGCCAACACCGTCATCGCGCAGATCTGCGCCGACGCTGTGGGTCTGCCCGTAGAAGCCATGGTCTTCGTCAACGATGATACGGATCTCACGCCGGATGCCGGCAAGACCTCTGCGTCACGCCAAACGTTCATTTCTGGAAAGGCAGCATTCCTGGCCGGCGAGAATCTGCGCGAAAAGCTGTTGCGCTTTGCCAATGTATCGAATGAAGCCCGACTCGCCCTCGATGGTACGTCCCTGACGGCAAGCGAGGGCGATGCTACGCACCGCATCGATCTCGCCAGCCTGGCGATCGACAACGAAGGTTTCGTCGCTCTGGGTGAAGGAACTTTCGACCCGCCCACCTCACCGCTCGATGAGAACGGCCAGGGCAATCCTTACGCGGCCTTCGGCTATGGCGCGCAGATGGTTGAGCTGGAAGTCGACGAGGCGCTGGGAACCGTCAAACTGTTGAAACTCACTGCCGTGCACGATGTCGGCCGCGCCATCAATCCAACTCTGATCGAGGGCCAGATCGAAGGCGGTTCGGCACAAGGGATCGGCCTCGCGCTGATGGAAGAGTTCATTCCGGGACGCAGCGAAAATCTGCACGATTATTTGATCCCGACTATCGGCGACGTGCCACCGATCGAATCGATCATCCTGGAAGAACCGGATGCCTTCGGCCCCTACGGCGCCAAAGGACTGGGTGAACACGTTCTGGTCGCCACCGCGCCGGCAATTCTCAATGCGATCCGGGACGCCACTGGTGCCACCATCCGAAATCTGCCCGCCACACCTGACAAGGTCCGTTCGGCGATCGTTGCGGTTCAAACACAACAGGTGTCAGATGAAGCAGGCTGAGCAACAAGCGACAGCACCAAAGAAGGACAAGGCAGCAGAAAAAATCCGCTGCGACGCCTGCCCTGTCATGTGCTACATCGCCGACGGAAAATCCGGTGCCTGCGACCGCTACGCAAATCATGACGGTGTACTGGTGCGCCTGGATCCACTGACCATCGTCGAACAAGCCAAAAGCGACGGACACAAGCTCGTACCTTTCATGAATCGGGACGAAGAGTGGAGCGGCGATCTTGTGGGTCAGAGCGGCTTTGTCACTGCAGTTGGAGCCGGCACGACCTATCCGGACTATAAGCCCGCACCCTTTATCGTTTCCAGCAAGGTCAGCGATGTTGACATGGTGACCGTCGTGACTGAAGGCATCTTCAGCTACTGCGGCGTCAAAGTGAAGATCGACACCGACCGGCACCTGGGGCCGGAACAGGCTGCAGTGCGTGCCGGAGGCGAAGTGGTCGGACACGTCACGACCGGAGAGTACGGATCGCAAATGCTCTCGCTCGGTGGAGTGAATCACCTGACCGGCGGATCGAAAAAAGAAGGCCGCATCACCTGCGACGCGCTGCTGAACCTCTGCAACGGTGCCGCGGTCGAACTGACCATTGACGAAGGATCCGACGTAGTGGTCCAGGCCGGAAAGCCGCCGATCGTCAATGGATTCCAGGAAGAGCGTATGCGCGTCGGTTGCGGCTCGGCCACAATCGGCATGTTCGCTCAACAATGGTTCGGTCACAGCGACGACGTGGTGGTGGTCGACGATCACATCACCGGCGTGCTCTCAGAGCATCAAGCCGGCAAGGTGCTGGGCGTGGAGCCCACCGGTATCAAGATCAAAGGCCGCCGATCGACCCCAGGGCGTTATTTTCAGGTCGCGGAACCCGGCGCCGGATGGGGTGGAACCGACATCGACGACCCCCTTGCCATCCTGGGGGATTTCGATCCCAAGGTCGCCAAACCAGGTCAAAGCCTGCTTATGGTCTCCACCACCGGCGAGCAATATGCCTATTTTGAACTGGATGAAAACCTGAACCCGGTGGAAGCAG
This sequence comes from Pelagibius sp. Alg239-R121, assembly GCF_947331435.1. GTDB lineage: Bacteria > Pseudomonadota > Alphaproteobacteria > Kiloniellales > Kiloniellaceae > Denitrobaculum. Next base: position 164,319 of record NZ_CAMZOF010000001.1, read on the forward strand.
ACTTACCGGAAAGCTTGAGAGTCTCGGTCGACCGGATCGCGGAGAACTGCGAGCCGGCCTGCTGTTCTGTTCTCTTCATGGGTGGCGCCGGCGGGTCGCTGCGCGCCGGCGTCACGGAAAATCCAGTCCGCCTGACCCGTTCGGTCAAAGATACCTTGACCTATGTGTCCTGCGGTGGCGCTCCGGTTTACGTCTGGCCTGGCGGCGGCATCACGGTGATGGTCGATGTGACCCGCATGCCGGAGAATTCCTTCGGCTACGTGCCGACGCCCGCCATCGTGGCGCCGATCGAATTCACGATGCGCCTCGATGATTACGAACAACTCGGCGGTTACATGGATGCCGTGGTTTCCATGGAAGACGTCTTGGCGCAAAGCGATTCTCGCCGTGTACAACATCCCGACGACAACCCCTGGCCCACGACAAGCAAGCTCTTTCGGTGGGATCGGGAGCGCGGGTCATGAGCTGGTCTCGCCCCAATGCCGCAATACTTTCCGACGGGCGCCTGCATCTGCAGCATGGACCAATCGATCTGATTATTGAGGCCACAGCGCAACAGGACTCGCGGGAACACGCTTTGGCGGCGGCGCAAGCGCGTTTTCAGAGTGTCCTGTTCGAACTTGTTGACGAACTGCCTGACCTGCGGTTGGAAACATCCGGCGACACAGACCCGCAGGGCCGGATTGCATGCCAAATGGTTCGCGCAACGAAGACTCTCACCAAGCGACACTTCATCACGCCCATGGCTGCAGTTGCCGGCGCGGTCGCAGACGAGGTGCTTGAAGCAATAACCGATGCGGCGAAAATCGAAAAAGCCTATGTAAACAACGGCGGCGATATCGCTCTCTATCTAGCGCCGGGACAATCCTTTACAACCGGGTTGGTCGCCAATCCCGAGAGACCGCAGCTCGATGGACGCTTCACCGTCCGCTTCGAGCATCCAATGCGCGGGATCGCCACCAGCGGGCGCCATGGCCGCAGCTTGTCGCTGGGGATCGCCGATGCCGTCACGGTGCTTGCCGCGAATGCAGCTACAGCCGATGCAGCGGCGACCATCATTGCCAATTGCGTCGACCTGCCCGGCCATCCCGCAGTCACGCGGCAACCCGCCTGCGAGCTGGATCCGGACAGCGATCTCGGAACCCGTGAAGTCACCACTAGCGTGGGTAAGTTAAGCCATCACGAGGTGGCGCTTGCGCTGTCGAGCGGGCTCGCTGAAGCACGTCAGCTCCAGGCAGAAGGTTTAATCCATGCCGCAGTTCTAACTCTGGAAGGCCAAGTCGAGACCTGCAACGGTAACCTTCCCTTGGCCCTTCACACTCCAACGACAGAAAGAGCGGCCTATGCCTGACGTCGAGTTGCGCAAGACATTTGTTACCGTCGAAACCATCTATCATGAGTTTGGTCCGGTGCCCGCCATGCCGCTTCGGCGTGCGGCAGCTCTTGCCATCATCCGCAATCCCTTCGCGGGGCATTACGTCGAGGACATTGCCGGCTTCATGGACGACCTGAAGCCTCTGGGCCTGGATATGGCTGATCGTTTGATTGCGGCATTAGGTGGCGATCCGGACGTCGTCGAGGGTTTTGGCAAAGGGGCGATCGTTGGAACCGGCGGCGAGTTGGAACACGGGGCGCTCTGGCATGTGCCCGGCGGCTACTCCATGCGCGAGCGGCTAGGCGACTCAAAAGCGATCGTGCCTTCGACCAAAAAGGTCGGGGGCATGGGTACACGGATCGATATCCCGATCACCCACATCAACGCCTCTTACGTGCGCAGCCACTTCGATGCCATTGAACTCGGGTTGCCGGATGCGCCACACGCGGACGAAATGCTGCTCGCCCTGGTCATGACTACGGGGGCCAGAATTCATAATCGGGTCGGCGGCCTCGCGGCGGCGGATATCAAAGGAGAGGACGGTTTGCGATGAGCGCAAAGATCAGAAAAATAATCACGTCGGTCGAAGAAACTCATCAGGAAATCGGCCGGAAGATCTCTCCACCAACACGTAAGGCGGTGGCGGTTGCCGTCATCGAGAACCCCTTCGCTGGAAAGTACGTCGAAGACCTGGATCCGCTGATGCAGATCGGCGCCGAATTAGGCGGCATGTTGGGAGATGCCTGCGTTGCGGCCCTCGGAATCGAGCCTGCTCAAGCTGAGAGTTACGGCAAAGCTGCCATGGTCGGCGAGAATGGTGAGTTGGAACATGCCGCCGCAATTCTGCACCCGCGTCTGGGCGCACCTTTACGCAAGGCGGTCGAAAAAGGCGCGGCCCTGGTGCCGTCGTCGAAGAAGATGGGCGGCCCGGGTCAGGCGCTCGATGTTCCTTTGGGTCATAAGGACGCCGCATATGTGCGCTCCCACTTTGATGGCATTGAAGTAAGCCTTCCGGATGCGCCACGCGCCAATGAAATCATGGTTGCTGTATCGGTAACAGACTCCGGTCGGCCGCTACCGCGAGTTGGTGGTTTGAAGGCGGATGAAGCCGTTGGCGAGGATGGGCTGCGCTGAAACCAGCTCTGCTCAGGAGTAAACCGGAGAAAGAATTGACGTTCTGAAGATCATAAACGAATAGCAATAGGGATCGAAATACCGCATTACAGATGGCTTAACTGGCTCTATTCGACCCGAACTTTAGAACGACGAGGTAAATATGATTGTGTCCGTGATCGACCGCGAAGGTCAAACCCATGAACTGACCGCCAAGCCGGGACAGGTACTGATGCGCCTGCTGCGCGAAGCCGACATGGGGATCAAAGCAGAATGCGACGGCTGTTGCGCCTGTGCGACCTGCCACATCTATGTGGACAACGACTGGTACGGCAAGTTGAACACGCCGGAAGATGAAGAACAGGACATGCTTGATGAGGCCTTCGACGTTCAGGAAAATTCGCGACTGTCGTGTCAGATCACGTTGAGCGAGGCCCTGGACGGATTGAAAGTCGTGATCGCACCTGACTGGGATTGATACCGGCCCAAAAGCCGGCTCGATCAACCAGTTTGGTGCTAGCCACTGGAGTAAGAGGTGATGGAATACGTTCGGAATACTTGGTATGTCGCAGGATGGTCGCGCGAGTTCGATCGCACCCTCGCGCGTGCAACGATTCTGGAAGAGAACGTCGTCCTTTACCGCAAGAATGACGGTGGGGTTGCCGCCTTGGAAGACCGCTGTCCCCACCGGCTGATGCCGCTATCCAAAGGCAAGCTCAAGGACGACTGCATCCAGTGCGGTTACCACGGCATGACCTTCGACCACGACGGTAGCTGTGTGCGGATTCCAGGCCAGGAACGCATCCCCGAAAGTGCCTTCGTCCGCACCTATCCGACCCATGAACGCCACGGTATTGTTTGGATTTGGATGGGCGATGCCGACAAGGCGGACCCGGATCTAATCTTCGATCTGCCACAATTCACCGACCCCAAGTGGTCGATGCATCACGGCGACGCCCTACATCTGAAATCCAACTATCTCAATGTCGCAGAAAACCTCTGTGATCCGGCGCATGTGAGTTTTGTTCACCCCACGACCCTGGGCAACGCGGCCAGCGAGAATGTCCCAGTCACAACCGAGCGTGCCGGCGATGTGGTTATCACCTCGCGCTGGATCCGCGATGCGCCACCGATCGGTTTTTTCCAGAAATTCGGGGGCTTTAGCGGCAATGTCGACCGTTGGCATTACTACTACCTCCATGCGCCCTGTGTGGCTGCGATCGATTTCGGCAGCTCTGATGCAGAACTCGAACTGGCGGAGGATCGGCGGGACGAGGGGGTGCGAATCTTCGCGCTGCACTTCATGACCCCAGTCAATGCGACCTACACGATCGATCGCTGGATGCATCTGCGCAACACCGCGGTGGAGGATGAAACCGCGGGCGCACAGATGGACGAGTTATTCCGGGTCGCCTTTGCCGAGGACAAGGTGATCCTGGAAGCGATTCAGGAAGAGGAACTGCGGCCCCGCAGCCGCCGGCCGATCAGGCTCGCCATCGACAAAGGACCGAATTTCTACCGCTGGATCGTCGACAAGATGATCGCTGCGGAAACCCAACCGGACGCGGAGACCGCAGGAGACGCTTCGCAGTCGGCCGCCCAATAACCCTGGGGCAACAACAGAATAACAAGAACTGAAAAACAGGAGAGAACGGATGTACAGGAAAGTGATTGGTTTGACGGCCGCCGTTGCGATGGCCGCCAACGTTATGGGAATGGGGACGGCAGCCGTAGCCGCGGATACGATCAAGATCGGCGACATCAACAGCTACAAGCGCCTACCGGGTCACACGATCCCCTATAAAAACGGCGCAGTTCTGGCGATCGAAACCATCAACGCCAGCGGCGGCGTGCTCGGCAAGCAATTGGAACTGGTTTCGCGCGACGATCAGGGCAAACCCGGTGAAGCCATTAAAATTGCTGAAGAACTTTTCACCAGTGACGAAGTAGCCATGATCTCCGGCTCGCTCTTCAGTCACGTCGGATTGGCGCTGGCTTCCTATGCGGGCCAGAAGAAACGGCTGTATCTGGCCGCTGAGCCACTCGCCGATGCTCTGGTCTGGGGTAAAGGCAACCGCTACACCTTCCGTCTCCGGCCTTCGACTTACATGCAAGCGGCCATGCTGGCCGAGATCGCAGCAAAGAACCCAGCCAAGCGCTGGGCCACGATTGCGCCCAACTACGCATACGGCAAGGACGCGGTCGCGGCCTTCAAGAAGGTGCTGATGGAAAAGCGCCCTGATGTGGAATTCGTTACGGAACAATGGCCTGGTCTCTTTAAGATCGACGCCGGAGCGGAAGTTCAGGCGATCGAAGCCGCCAAACCGGATGCCGTTTACAACGTGACTTTCGGTGGCGATCTGGCGAAGTTCGTGCGCGAAGGCGCACTGCGCGGGCTGTTCAAAGACCGGCTGATTATGGGCCTTCTGACCGGTGAGCCGGAATATCTCGATCCGCTGAAGGACGAGGCGCCGGAAGGTTGGGTCGTAACAGGTTATCCCTGGTACGACATTGAGGATTCCGCCCATAAATCCTTCGTCGAAGCCTACGAGAAACGCTGGGAAGACTATCCCCGGATCGGCTCGCTGGTCGGCTACAACACGATGCTGAGCATCGCGGCCGCCATCAAGAAGGCGGGCTCGACCGACACGGAAGCTCTGGTCGATGCCATGAAAGGCCTATCGCTGGATACGCCTTCCGGTTCAGTTACTTACCGGGCGATCGACCATCAATCCACAATGGGTGCCTGGGTCGGTACGACGACCGTCAAGGACGGCAAGGGCATGATGGTCGACTGGGCCTACAAGGAGGGCGCGAACTACCTGCCTTCCGACGCGGAAGTGAAGAAACTGCGTCCGGCGACCGACTGATCCAACGCGACCTTTTAAGCGATCCCGGCGGGGGCGAAACATCCCGCCGGGAGATCGGTTTGCATGAGCGAAATGACACCGCTTTGCCTCGAAAAACGGTCGTTATAACCCGCAATAACCACAGGCGTTCGAAAGTCATGGGCTTCGACGTTAGCGAGATCTGATGGACTTCTTCGTCGTTCAAATTCTGACCGGCCTGGCGAATGCCGCTGCGCTGTTTCTGGTCGCCTCGGGACTGTCGATCATCTTCGGCGTGACCCGGGTGGTCAACTTCTCGCACGGCTCCTTCTACATGCTGGGCGCCTACATCGCCTATTCGCTCATGACGGTGCTGCCGGGCTTCATCGGCTTCTGGGCGAGCATTCTTCTGACCGGCGTCGCGGTCGGCCTGATCGGGCTGATCGTCGAGCTGGGTGTGCTGCGGCCGATCTATAAATCGCCGGAGCTGTTCCAGCTGGTCGCGACCTTCGGGGTCATCCTGGTGATCCAGGATCTGACTCTTCTGATCTGGGGTCCGGACGACCTGATCGGCAAAAGATCCCCCGGTTTCGAGGGCGTGGTGAAGATCGGCGATCAGCTGCTGCCGGCCTACGACCTGGTGCTGATCTTCCTGTCGTTCCTAGTGCTGGGGGGGCTCTGGTATCTCTTCAATAAGACGCGCGCCGGAATCCTGGTGCGCGCCGCGACTCAGGACCGGGAGATGGTCGGTGCGCTGGGCGTCAACCAGTCCTGGCTGTTCAGCGGTGTCTTCTTCCTGGGCTCGGCTTTGGCCGGTATCGGCGGCGCGGCGCAGCTGCCCAAGGGCGGCGCCGACCTGCTGATGGATTTCAACATCCTGGCCCCGGTCTTCGTGGTGGTGGTGATCGGCGGCATGGGCAGCATCCCCGGCGCCTTCGTCGCGGCCCTGATCATCTCCGAGCTCAACGTCTTCGGCGTCCAGCTTTTGCCGCAAAGCACTCTGGTGCTGATGTTCGTGGTCATGGCGGTGGTGCTGATCTTCCGGCCCTGGGGTCTCTTTGGCAGGCCGGAGATCGTCGGCAGTCACGGCAGTCAGGGTCCGCCCGAAGCGCCCCTGCGCGCTTTTTCGGGCCGGCTCTGGCTGGTCCTCGCCGCCTGCGCGCTGGCCCTGGCGGTCGTACCGCTGTTCGGCGGCAACTTCCTGCAGGTGCTGCTGGCCGACGTGATCATCGCCTGCCTCTTCGCCACCAGCCTGCACTTCATCCTGGGGCTCGGCGGACTGGTCTCCTTCGGCCATGCCGCGACCTTCGGCGGCGGGGCCTATGCCGCGGCGCTGATGGTGCAGTACGCCGAGACGCCCATGGAGCTCGCCCTCCTGCTGGCGCCGCTGGCCGCCGGGCTGCTGGCCCTGGTCATCGGCTGGTTCTGCGTGCGCCTCTCGGGCGTCTACTTCGCCATGCTGACCCTGGCCTTTGCGCAGGTGGTCTGGTCGATCGCCTTTCAGTGGAGCGAGGTCACCGGCGGCGACGACGGCATTCTGGGCATCTGGCCGAGCGCCTGGGCGAGCAGCACCACGGCCTACTACTACCTGGTTCTGGCGCTGGGCATCGGCGGCATCACGACGCTGCTGTTCATGGCCTATACGCCCTTCGGCTACGCCCTGCGCGGCAGCCGGGATTCGGCGCTGCGCAGCGAAGCCATCGGCATCAACGTGCGGCTGGTGCAATGGTCGGCCTTCATCTTCGCCGGCATGATGTCCGGGCTGTCCGGCGCGCTTTTCGTCTTCGCAAAGGGCAGTATCTTTCCCACCGAGCTGGAGATCGCCCGCTCCTTCGACGCACTGATCATCGTCTTCCTGGGCGGCGTGCAGTCGCTGTTCGGGCCGCTGGCCGGCGGCGTGGTCTTTACCCTGCTGCAGGACTGGCTTTCGCGCTTCGAGTACTGGCGGCTATGCCTCGGCCTGATGATCATCGCCATCGTGATCCTGCTGCCCAACGGCCTCGTCGGTGTGGGACATTGGGTCCGAGGACGTTTTGGCCGGAATGCCGACCCCCTGAGCGATGCTGAAGAGGAGGCGGCCTGATGTCTTTCCTCGAAGTCCGCAATCTCTCCAAATCCTTCGGCGGCGTGAAGGCGGTCAACGAAGTCTCGCTGGACCTGAACGAAGGCGAGCTGCTGGCCCTGATCGGCCCGAACGGCGCGGGCAAGACCACCTGCTTCAACATGCTCTACGGCCAACTGCCCCCGGACCGGGGTTCGGTCAAGCTGAATGGCCAGGAACTGATTGGCCAGACGCCGCGCAGGATCTGGCGCATGGGGGTCGGGCGGACCTTTCAGATCACGGCGACCTACGCCTCCATGACCGTCATGGAGAACGTGCAGATGGCCCTGATCTCCCACCACCGGGGCGTCTTCTCGGTCTGGCCGCCCGCGTCGCGCCGCCACCGCGACGAGGCGCTGGCCTTGCTGGAGCTGGTGGGCATGGAGAACCAGGCGGGGCGCGCGGCTTCGGTGCTGGCCTATGGCGATCTGAAGCGCCTGGAGCTGGCCATCGCGCTCGCCCACAATCCGCGCCTGCTGCTGATGGACGAACCCACCGCCGGCATGGCGCCGAAGGAACGCGTGGGGCTGATGCAACTGACCGCCGATATCGTGAAGGACCGCAAAATCGGCGTGCTCTTTACCGAGCATGACATGGACGTGGTCTTCGCGCATGCGCATAGAGTCCTGGTGCTGAACCGGGGCGAGATCCTGGCCGAAGGCACGGTCGATGAGGTGCGCGCCGACCCGAAGGTGCAGGAGGTGTATCTGGGCGGCGGCTCGACCTTCGGGGGCGCAGAAGGAGAAAGCGCTGAGGGGGATCTGGCCGATGCTTGAACTGGACCGCATCAATTCCTTCTACGGCCGCGCGCACATCCTGCACGATCTGTCGCTGTCGGTGGCCGAGGGCGAGGTCGTCGCCCTGCTGGGGCGCAACGGCGCGGGCAAGTCGACCACCATGAAAAGCATCATGCGGCTGGTCGCGGCCAAGTCGGGCAAGATTAGCTACGCCGGCCGGGACATCACGGCCCTGCCGCCCCATAACATCGCCAAGCTGGGCGTCGGCTACGTGCCAGAGGAGCGGCGCATCTTCACCGACCTGACCATTCTGGAGAACCTGGAGGTCGGCCGGCAGACGCCGCGCGCGGGCGCGCCGGAATGGACGCCAGGAAAACTCTTCAAGCTCTTCCCCAACCTGGAGGAGCGGCGCAACAATCTGGGCGGCGCCATGAGCGGCGGCGAACAGCAGATGCTGACGATCGCCCGCACCCTGATGGGCAATCCGAAATTCGTGCTGCTGGACGAACCCTCGGAAGGTCTTGCGCCGGTGATCGTCGAACAGGTCGCCTTCACCATCCGCGAACTGAAAAAGCTGGGTCTAACCATCCTGCTGTCGGAACAGAACCTGCACTTCGCCAAACTGGTCGCCGACCGCGCCTACATCATCGAGCGCGGCAGCGTGCAATATGATGGGACGATTGAAGAACTGGAAAACAACGAAGAGGTCCGGAACGCGTATTTGAGTGTTTAAGCTGTTTTATTAGGTTCGGTTTACACCGAACCGGCACCAGGAGATGCGCTTTGATTAGGTTCGGCTCGCGCCGAACCGGCACCAGCCCTCTCCCCCTCCCGGCCACCCATCGGAATTATCATGTGGGTGGCCGGGAGGGGGAGCGGGCCGGCACCGAGCCAAATTAAAACAAACCAAATCACGCGTCCGAAACACAACTGAGAAACACATGAAGCAAACCGCCGCAGCCAAAAGACCGCAGAGCGAAGAAGCCCCGGAGAGCGAGAATCACCTCTATCACCTGGACCAGCAGTTCGGCTTCATCCTGCGTCAGGTCAGCCAGCGCCACACGGCGATTTTCGCCGAGACCATCCCCGAGGGCCTGACGACAACCCAGTTCGCCACCATCGCCCGCCTCTATGAAATGGGCTCCTGCTCCCAGAACCGCCTGGGCCGCCTGACCTCCATGGACGCCGCCACCATCAAGGGCGTCATCGCCCGCCTGGCCAAACGCGGCGTCGCTGAAACCTGGACCGACCCGGAAGACAGCCGGCGTTTACTGGTGGGATTGACGGATGCAGGGCGCGCGTTGGCGGAACGGGCCTTTCCGAAGGCCTTCGAGATTACGGACAAGACGCTGGAGCCGTTGAGTGAAAGGGAGCGGGAGGTGTTGATGGAGCTGTTGGTGAGGTTGCGGTAAAAACGATTTAGGCCACAAATAACGCTGCGTGTTCTTAAGCCGGGACAAAGTGAGGTTAAGGTTTCGTCCAACTTTTGATTGACTTGGCTGCTTTTTGAATTGCGGCAACAACATCGTGGATAGGTTGAGTGCCACCCGAAACTAAAGCTGAAACGATGACAACGTCCAAGGCTGCTGTTAACTCCTTATGATCTTTTGAAATTGGAAGATTAAGTGCCTCAACAAGGCCAATCGATCCTAATGCACCGACAAGCGCTCCAACGACAACCCCAAATCTCAGCGCCCAAGTTCTCGTTTCTGCGCGGTAGCTCAATAGATCAATATCTGCAATCACCAGGTCATTTTGAAGCCTGACGTCCTTTGAAAACTTACTGCGCTTTCGTAAGCCTTCAACGATCGCTTCGCGAATCTCCCGGCCAGAACGTCGCCTAGCCGATATGACGACTTCGTTAACTCGCTCAAGAATAGCCGCGACAAGAGTTAAGATCAGCAACAGATAACCTATCTCAGCCAAAGCTCCCAAAGTCTTGACTGCATCAGGTATTTTCTCAAACAGCGTGGTGCTCGGTGGCGAATAACCGCGACAAGCTGAGATTGCAAGCACAATGGCAAATGTTGCCCCTGTTTTCCACCAGCGAGCGAGGGCAGTTTCGGATGCGTTGGGAACACAAGTAAAGGCACTCAACGGGGAGGTTTCGAAGATAGGTGTTTCAGTGACGGAATCCACCGCGAAGTTAAGGTCAACACAAACCTTTCGCTTCAGATCACCTTTCTTCGGGCTGCTAACGGAAACAGGTAAGCTCAATGACAAACCAGTATCAGACGGTTGAAAACTTACTTCCGTTTTGAGAGTTTCCCCGCTTTCCCAAAACCATCCGACGCTATTCGTTACCTCGGAAGACGAAAGGCCTGAAACAGAAACTGTCGTCCTGACGGGAACCTGGACATTCGTGATCTTCCCTTTTGCATTACCATCGCTTTGCACAAAATCAACGATTATTGTGAGAGTGCCGATTAACTTCGTGATTTGATCAGCATGCCAGAGAAGCCGGGTGCTAAGGTGAGGCTCTATCATGCTTCTGACTCAAACCCGTCTTTGAGGCCGGACAGGATTTCGAAAATCGCTTCTCCAATTTCCTTTATTTCATTGGCATTACTAATGAGATCCCCAACGTCATCTGCAGAGAATTGATCCTTCAATTCATCAACATGTTCTGAAAGCCCCTCTGCTGCTTCCTTGATTTTTTTGAGGCGCGCAGCAACTTGTGCAAACTGAGTCGCGGCGACCGGGAAAAACAGTGATGCTGCTTCGTCGTCCGCCATTTCTGCACCAAGTTTAAAAACATCACCCAACCCTTGGAAGTGTTCTTCGACGAGTTCTTCAAACTTCTGAAAGACTTCATCCGCTGCGGCTTCATCAAGCTCATACTTCATGATTCTGAATTCGTCTCGCCTGCTTTTAGGCGACACATATCCAATTACCGCTTTGAACCGTCCCTCGGCGTCTTCCCGCAAATCTATGTCATTGTTAGCAATTGCATCCCTTATGTCTTGCAGAGCTTTAATCGCATTTGCCTCAGCTTTATCACTCATAGTTCTTTTCCTTCAAAAGACTTGTAACTGGAATTAGGCGCACGAATTTTATTTCGAACGATTTTGCAAAAACACGCCTAGCTGTTTTCGTCTTCGAGAAATGGCTGCACTAAATTTTTGATGCGTTTGCCTGCAATAACGAGGTTGGCAGCACTGTAATTTCCGCACGACCACTTCAGTGACCGTATACCGCCGCATTTCTGTAAGATTTCGCGTGCTTCGGAATGCGTTTCTCCCCACACCGCAGCTGCCGCAGGAATTTTCTCAAGAGAGGCCACTCTTTGTAGTGACCAAGCTTCACTCTCCGTCAAGCCTCGCCGATAGATTGCAACAGTCTTCTCTGTAAGAGCTAGCAAACCAAGCTCGTCATGAAGGCGGGAGACGTCACTGGCACCGAACAGTTCTTCACGGATTTTGTAAGCTGTTCCCCCTAACTGATGGTTATGCCAACCAATTAGTTCAGGCCCTGCTTCGGCCTCGAGAAGATCAACCTCAAGCCTGTACAACTCATCTACAATCTTAATTTGAGCTGCTGAAGCCAAAGTGAGACCAGTAACCAATTTGTCGATTGCACCGCCTCTCACTTCAAGCACATGCATCTGACGAGCTAGGGATTCTTGAGCCTCCGCCTTGGTTATGAGCGCTCCAACCTCTTCGATCACGGGGCCAAAAGGTGCAGCGAGTGGGTAGGCTTGACCAACCGTCTCCAATATACTCTTCACTGATGTCAAAATCGATCTTGCAGCGTCACGGCCAGTTTCACCTTTAGCCGCCAGTGCCGCGATAGCATCAGCATAGAGCACCATGGCTTCCATAGTTGCATCTATCGTGGAGGTGTTTTCAACAAAGCTATTGTACTTTCTCTTCCAATCCGTGGACTTTCGAGCCTCCGTTAATACACATTTCTGCGCTTCACAGACTTCAAGACGTTGCACAACAGACTGAAGCCGTTCAGATGTATCTTTATTTACAGTCCCAACATCACTCGCCAGTTCGCTTGAAGCCGTCGCCCAGCCAGCCAGATCTGGGGTTGGTGTGCAAGCTGATGCGCCAAGCAAAAGCAAAGAAAATGCTAAAAGTCTCAGGAATTGTACTTCTAAAAAGTGAGCGGTATTGCGCTTTAGAGACAAGAAATTCATCATAAAAGTTTCTCCAATGAATACAGCTAACTGCGTCAAGCAGCTCAAACCGAATGAAGAATACTGCGATCGAAACGAAGCTTGGTTAGGTCTCTTTTTATGTATCGACAGACATGTTGGAGTACATCAGGTGAGACGTGTTCCCGTTTCTATTCATTCACAGCGCGAAGGTTCGTTCAGTTCAAGCGAGAGAAATCAAGGCACATGATCCATTTGGGTCATGAAACGCGTTTTGGACTTCGGTAAATAGTCCGTGTAAGCAAAGTCAGGTCTCGATTCGTGCATCTATAGGCATTAGACGCTTCATCTCAATGATGTATGCACAAAATAAGACCTGACCCCTTTGAATCTCTGTCGAAGTTGGAACAATATTAGCGCTAACGATTTCCGGACTGCTCCAAAATTTCGGCTGCAGCAGCGCCAATGCTTATAATTTTTAACGGGGATGATCATGGGTCACTTATCTACTGCACGATTGGCTAGTTTGGCCTTCGGCACGAGCCTGTCCGCGCTGCTGATCAATCAACCCGATGGCCCGGCAGGACAGCTGCCCGAAATTTTGGTTGCCCAGCTTGATCCGTCCGCAAACCAAACTGCGACAGAGGATCCCGATAATCCCTGTGCCGCCAAGAACCCCTGCAAACCCTGTTCGGCTGCAAACCCGGGCACCCCGGACACTGGGGTAATTCAAAAGCGAGCGCCTGATGAAGACGTGTACATGCCGAGGCAATTCATCGATCCATGCGATTTGGAACACCGGCCATCGTTCTGCGAAGAAAACCCAACAGAATAATCCGAAAATTTGGTGCGTAGTGAAATGTCAGTAAAAGAAGTAAGCCAAATTACCTACAACTTCGGTTTCGTCATATTGGCCGCAGTCGCAGGTTACGTGGGGTGGCACGAATACAAATCCGCCCAAACCGAACAGAAAATTGGCAGATCGATGGTGGTGTGGGAAAGATTCTACAGATCGCCCGTAAGTGACTCCTGGAAAATAGTATCCGCATCTGTACTTAAGCACGATGGAAAAATATTAGACATTTTGAAAAACAGCACGGTGGGGAACATAGATAAAAATTATCGCGACGTTGTAATATCTATTATTGTTAAAGATGAAATCGAACATGACGTTCACGTCATATTGGATTTCTTTGATGAATCTATATTTTGCGTCGAAAGTGGGTTATGCGACCGCACAGCAATAGAAAAGCCCTTCAAACATAAGATGAAGAAGTTTCGAAATTTTTTCCGACCCTACTTCATCGAGTTAGGCACTTCTTACAACAGCAGTATCGATGGCAACCTAAAAAGATTCATACAACATTAATGGTAAGGGTCAGGTCTGAGGTTGTGCGCCTTCGATAGAGGCCGGTTGGCTTTTGCTGCGTTGGCCCCGATGGCTGACACACAAGCTATGACCGAACACCACTTCCGGAAGCCGCCAGCCCCCCAAAGACCGTCACAAATCCCAGCGCCGCAGCGCCGAGCGAGAAGCCGGCGGCGAGGCCGAACATGTAGGGCCAGGCCAACCCCGCCGCGATGCCGGCGAGGACCGCGCCGAGGGCGCCGATGCCGTCCATCAGCGCGAAGGCGAAACCCAGGGTCGAGCCTTCGCTGTGGCCGACGTGATCGATGGCGCCTGCGAGGATGGCGGCGCGGATCGCGGTGAGGGCGGCGACCGCGAGCATCATCGCTGCGATCATGATCCAGAGCTGGGGCTGGAAGATCATCAGCAGGGCCGCCAGCGCCGCCGTGAGGTTGCCGAGCACTACGACTGGGCGGCGGCCGGCGATGTCGGAGAGTTTGCCGATCCAGGGCTGCGCAAGCGCGCCGACGATCAACATGGCCGAGAAGGCAATGCCGGCCGCCTCCGGCCCGAATCCGTGCCGATCCGCGAGATAGAGCGGGATCATGCTGAGAAGCGCCATGAGCGCCATGTTGTAGAGGCAGATCATCGCCACCAGGCGCGGACCGCTGCCCCGCCGCCAGATGTTCATCAGATCGAGCAGGCTTCCTTTGCTGACGCGCTTTCTTTCGACCCGCGGGACCGCGCGCGCGACCCAGAAGAAGCACACTCCCATAAGCACGGTGGGAAGCACCGAGATCGCCAGGGCCTCGCGCCAGTCGAGGTAGGCGAGCAGGAAGCCGACGGCGAGCGGCGACAGCACCTCGGCCAGCGAGCCGCCAATGGCGTGAATGCCCAACACATGCGCGCGCCGCTCCTTGTTTTCGCGGGTGAGCACGCCCGTGGCGATCGGGTGCCAGGCCGCATCGCCCATGCCCGCGACCGCCAGCAGCAGCGCGAGGCTCCAGAAGCCCGGTGCCAGGGAGGCCAGCAGGTATCCGATTGCGACCCACCAGAAGGTCGCGGCGAGCAGCCGGCCGCGGTCCGAGACGTGGTCCGTAAGAATACCGGCCGGCAGATAGGCAAGTGCCCCACCGAAATTGCAGATCGTGAAGAGCAGGCCGATTTCGGCCGGCGAGAGCCCCATGGCGAGGCCGGCCGTCGGCACGATCAGCCACAGCGCGGTGATCGGCCAGTCGTTGGCGAAATGGCCCAGCGCGAACCAGGTCAGGAAGCTGCGGTTGTTCATGGCGGCGGCAAGCTCTGTTCGGGGGAATGAAAGTACCCTGTTCAAATGACTTGCGTACTCTAGGTCAAAACCATATGTCTTTCATTCGACATCTAGACAAATGATATCGAAAATTCGTCACGTAGCATGACCGACCTAGCGCCATGACTGAGCTGCCACCATGACCGAACTGAAAGACCATCCCTCAAGCGATCCCGGCGAAGCACGCATGCCGCGCTATCTGGGGGCGACGGTCAAGTCGATAGCCAGCGAGAGTTACGGCTGGCACAGCCACGGCTGGGGTCAGCTCATCTCCGCGGCTTCAGGGTCCATGTACATCGGCACGCCGGATCGAGTCCTGTTGCTCAGCCCGGCGATGATCCTGTGGGTTCCGCCTGATGTGGAGCACTGGATGCGTTACGGGCCGAACAACGAGCTGCGCTACGTCGACGCGCGCCGGGACGAAGCCAGGGAGATCGGCACGGATTGCCGGATCATCGCCATGACGCCGTTGTTGAAGGCCCTGATGGCCGAAACCGTTCCGCGCGAGGGAAGCGGCCAGGGAGGGGGCCGCGCGAACGGCCATGACGATGCGCTTCACGATCTCCTGCGTCATGAACTTGCCGCGGCGCCGGACGTGCCGCTCTCGATCACCCTGCCGCGGGATCCCCGCATTCGCCGTTTCGCGGAATCGGCACTCGACGATCCTGGTGTCATCGAATCGGTCGAGACCTGGCTTGCCGACGCCCCCGCCAGCCGCAAGACCGTGGAGCGCCTGTTCATCGCCGAAACGGGCATGCCGCCGTCAAGATGGCTGCGGCATGCGCGCCTTTTTCATGCTATTTCGAGGCTTTCCGCCGGCGAGAAAGTCAGTTCGGTCGCCTTCGACATGGGCTATGCCTCTTCCAGCGCCTTCAGCTATATGTTCCGCCGCAGCCTGGGGCGAAGCCCGAGCGAATTCTGCATCTGAGTACCGGAGGGAGAGTGCCAGGCCTGAGTCTTGGGACCTGAGTCCCGGGTCTGACAGAGTCCTGGGGCCAGGTTGTCTCCGCGCTGCCTGCGCATAACCCGGCCCTGAGACTGTTCAAAACCGCTCTAAATCTTCTTGGCGTAGGACTTGATGACGTAGTCGTTGCCCAGGTGCTCGACGTAGCCGGACTCCCAGTAAAAGCCGCCGGGCGCGCCGAACCACTTTTCGAAGTCGGCCGCTTTCTCGAAGTAGAAAATGCCGTAGTTGGGGTCGAAGAACATGGCGTCGGCGCCGACGAAGGCCGCGAGCGCGTGTCCGCCCGCCGAGCCATGAAGGGAGATGATCTTGTAAGACCAGTAACCGGCGCTGTGCTTTCCGACGATGGACTTGGCCAGACGCCAGGCGAAAGCGGTATCGACGGCGCGGCTGGAGCGGCCGATCTTCATACCCGGAGAGGTGAGGTTCAGCGCCGGGTTGGAAATTTTCATCTGCCGCAGGATTCCGCGTTTGCGCAGGAACTCGTCGGTGAAGGCGTCCTTGATACGGCCGGCCTCCGCCCAATTCCTGGCTTTGTCGAGCGCGTCGCCGTAGGCGAGCTGATTGAGGGCCATCTTCACGCCGGAATAATCACCGCCGCTGCGCGGATTAGCGCCGGACCCCATGGCCTTCGCCGCCGCGGCGAAAGAGGTGGGCTCGTCATTTGCGTGATGGGCGACCCAGTTCATACAGAGGGATTTGCAGACCCCGTCTCTGGTTTCGGTGATCGCCCGCATGATGTTCCCTAGGCCTTCCGTTCGGTCGCCCTGGTCAAAAGCTTCGATCAGATGTCCTTTAAAAATGCGCGCGGTACCGCGCACGATCGCACTCGAGCCGAACATGTCAGTCTCCTTCTCGTGTCTGCCCTCCAGGCGTCTGCCAAACGGGGGCGATGTGTGATGATGTGGATGGTCGGGTAAGGTGACCGGTTAGGGTCTATTGAGCTTCAGGTTGTTATCAGGTGAAGGCCGGGCTGTGCCCTTCCTTCAAGGTCCGGTGTAGAGAGAGCGCTAAGCGCCCAGAGCAACCGGCGTTACGTCAATCTCGCTGGCCGCGAAGGCATTGCCGGGAATGAGCGGCAAGGACCGTGTGCCAGAGGCTGGCCGCATAGGTGCGCCCCATGGCGATGACCCCCATGATGGCGAACCCGGACAGACGGTCGTCACTGCTGCCTGCCAAGCCATTGGAGAAAGCACAATGCCGTCGTGCGGATTCGCTCTTTCGCCGCATCTCAGGGGTCGCTTAAGAGAAACTTGTGCAGGCATTCGACTGTCCTCGCTTTGGCTGGCTTACCGCCGTTCTGGCGGCCAATGAGCCTCGATATCGCAACAACAATCTGGCCGTTCACTTTATTCCAAATTTTTTTCCGTAACGCTGATCACGGGCGCGAAACAGGCTTGACACCAAATTGCATAGATATCGACCCATCGAGATCGTTTCTGCGCTCCAGCGGGCAGGAGAGAAAGCACAGGCGATACGGCGTATCGGCCAGCTTTTTCGACGCCCTCCGCTGGCGTGCAGAAGCGACCGGAACGGCGCTTTGCCGAGACTTTTGTCCGCGTTGCGCTCAGCTTGCGATAATCCATATCGCTGCGCTGGATCGCTCCTAACCAAAAGCCTCGACAAAGCGTCTGGATGAGTCGCTATCTAGGCAACTTGGTATTATGCAGTTTCCTGCGACATTTGTTCCCTTGGTGGCGGTCGTCGGTCTGGCCTATGGTCGGACAAAGGGGATCTCCGGTTCGCCGGGAGATGTCCCCACCTGGCAAAACCGGCGTTCGGTTCGATGACGGTGGATTGATTATGACTTCAGCACTTCTTGCGGCGGTCCGCTGTGACCGGGGCGATGTGGATAGCCTTTTGAACGAGGTCGAGAAGGCGCTCTCCGGGCAGGGCAAGCGCGTGCGGGGCGTGCTGCAGACCCAGGGCGTTTCGAACGGAGAGTGTTTCTGCGCCGACATGGACCTGCAGGTCATCGGGTCCGACCGCAGCTTCCAGATCTCGCAGTCCCTGGGGCCTGGATCCAGCGGATGCCGCCTGAATTCCGGCGCGCTGGCCGACTGCGCGGCCTATCTGGAACAGAGCCTCACCGCCGATACGGATCTGCTGATCCTGAACCGCTTCGGCCGGGGCGAGAGCGAGGGCAAAGGCTTTCGCGATCTGATCGGCGCGGCGGTTGCATCGGACGTCCCCGTCCTGACGGCCCTGCGCCCGGCCTACGTCGAGGCCTGGACCGCCTTCGGGGCGGAGATGGCCTGTGAATTACCGGTGGAGCGGGACGCTGTTCTCGAGTGGTTCAATGCTGTGCAGGGCGCACACGAGTCCGCGTAAGATCTCGTCAAAGCACCCATGCGAAACTTCAGCACGGCGGGAAGCCTGTGACCGGGGTTTGAGGAGATGTCACGAAATACGATTTAAATATTATGTCCCTTTATTTATAAATCGATTTCACGTTCATACATCCCAATTCTCCTTGCGGAAAAACTCTAAAGCGAAGGAGGTTGGGAAGAGTGTCCGAAACACATCAAGCGACGAAGGTAGCTCGCTCGTCTTCTTCATCCCTTGCTACTTTTTCCGGCAACCATTTGAGGATTGCGGCGGCCAACGTTTCCTTTTTAACCGGCTTGGAAACATAGTCGTCCATACCGGCCGCGAAGCATTTATCCCGATCGCCCTTCATGGCGTTTGCGGTCAGCGCGACGATCGGTGTCGCCGGCAAGTTCTTTTCGTTTTCGCGTTTTCTGATAACGCCTGTCGCTTCGAAACCGTCCATCTCGGGCATTTGGCAATCCATCAGGATAAGGTCGAATTCCTGTTTTGAATTCCGTTCCACGGCTTCCTTGCCGTTCGCGGCTGGCGTGATCTGACATCCGAACTGCTTCAGCATTTCAGTGGCGATGATCTGATTGACCGTGTTGTCCTCGACCAGAAGGATTTTCGTTTTGTCGAAGCGGAGGTTTTTGACGTCTATCTCATCCGAGCCGGCATTTTCACCGGCCTCTTCCGCCGTTGACAGAGCAAGAGACATGGTGAACCAGAAGGTCGCGCCCTCACCGAAGACGCTGTCAACGCCGATGGTTCCGTCCATCTTCTCGACCAGCTTGGAGCAGATCGCCAGGCCCAGGCCCGTGCCACCGAATTTACGTGTCGTCGACTCTTCGGCCTGGCTGAACTTGTCAAAGATATAGTCAAGCTTGTCTGCCGGAATGCCGATACCCGAATCTTTAACTGCGACGCGGAACTCTTGCTTGCCATTTCTTTCTCCGATGGCGTCGACGCTGATCCTTACGTGACCCTCCTCGGTGAATTTAATGGCGTTGCTGACCAGATTGAACAACACCTGCCGGATGCGTCCGGAATCACCCTGAACATAGCGCGGGGCGTCCTTCTGCCAGGCGATCTGAAACTCCACACCCTCTTTGACATGCACGGACATGACACTCCGGACTTCCTCCATCAGGATTTCCAGATCGAAGGGCAGGATTTCGAAATCGAGTTTTCCAGCTTCGATTTTCGAGAAATCCAGAATGTCGTTGATAAGCTGCAGCAGGGATTCCGAGGAATTGCGGATCGTTGCCACGTATTCCTGCTGTTTCTTGGAAAGCTCGGTCGCCGTCATCAGGCTGGTGGTGCCGATGATCCCGTTCATCGGCGTGCGGATTTCGTGGCTCATATTCGCCAAAAATTCGGATTTGGCCCGGCTGGCTTCTTCAGCCTCTTCTTTGGCCAGCTTTAGATTCTCCTGCTGCTCAATCTGTTCGTCCTGCCATGCCCCCATTTTCCGCACCATGAACACGGCGATGATGGCGGACACCAAGATACTGATCGCCAGAAAGACGGCGTTTGTATCGGATTCGTGTAGCTTTTCTTCTACGAGTTCAGCAACGTTTTGCTCTACCTTCTCGATCAGTTTTTGTACGCCGTCGGCGTATAGTGCTTTATTTTCTCTAAAGGTTTCACCAAACAGAATCTCGGCAGCCTCGCGGGTTTTTCCCTGCTCAGCGAGCCTCATGGATTGTTCTTCAAGTTCGATCAGCTTTTTGTTGGCCCTGTCGGTCTGATCCAGAAACTGTTTCTGTGTTTCCGTTCCAACATAGGAGAAAGATTCGGCAAGAACCTGATCAAGAATGGGCACATGGTCGGCATAGCGTTGCTTCCATTCAGCTTCGCCGGTGAAGACGTAAGTGCGCGCCGACATGGTCAGAACTTCGTCGAGATAACTGATATCCTTGGCTAGAGTTTCGGCTCTGATATCGCGCGCCAAAAGCCTTTCCAGCTTGGTGTGTGTGCTGATCGTAAAAAACAGCCCGGCACAGAGCGTTCCGATCAGGACGGTCAGCAGGAGGACGATCGGCAAACGCTCTCGGCAAAAAATACGCGACAGTGTCGATTGTTGATTTTCTGAACAGGAAGTTGTCATGGCGTATTCCATCATCTGCGCCCCAAAACCGCAGGGGCCGAGACGACCTTCACAAGTTTTTTTACTCTCCGACAACCGCCTCTCACGATCGGTGCAAGCGATTATCGGCATTTTTTTCAGCGATGCAGCCGTTTCGGGCAATATCCGCTGCATAGCGCTTTCTCACAGGGGCACTTAATGGGTGACGAATCATGTACCGGAATAGTTGCAATTAGAGATAAATAAACACTTAAATTGCATGCGGAGAGCAGATACCAAACGGCGGTCAAGACAACCGTCGATCCCAAGGGTGCTGATCAGATCCGCGGGCGTCGAAGCCGACCAGGATCGGCTGCCAGTTCGTGCAAGACCGATCGCCGCCAGATGCACAAAGCCGAATCTCACCGCGATTACTGCTCAAGAGAAAAATTCTGAACGAATAACGACGAATCATTCAGAAAAGAATGCCGGTCGTACAGAAATTGCCCGGATGTGTTCCGGCAGCGGCAATCTCCGCCATATGCAGTCCACACCCTTGGATACTATCGGAGAAAAGATGTGACGAACGATCAACCCGCTCTTAACGGTTACTGCCCTGTCGCTTACTTCGTTGCCGCCGGCCCGCTGGTGGGAAGTGCTGAATTTGCCTCGACGCACGATGGCAAGACCTACCATCTGGTCAGTGCCGACGCCAAAAAGATGTTCGATGCAGACCCGGATAAATATGTGCCTGCCTACGGCGGTGCCTGCGCATTTGGAATGTCCGTCAAAGAGAAGTTCCCGGTCGAGCCCACGAACTACAAGGTCGTCAATGATCGCCTGTTTTTGTTCTTAAAGAACGCCGACACAGATGCGTTGGACCTGTGGAACAACGAAAACGAGAGCGAGATAATTGCGAAGGCGGACACGAATTTTTCTGCCAGGTAACACCCTCGAGAGGCGGATGGTTCATGAGCTATCCGTTTCTTGTCTCTCTACGAAAAGTATGCGTTACACGAAGCGGAACCTGACCTTGATTTCACGCAGCCAAGGCATCCTCTACCTGGCCCAAGAAACGATCCGCCAAGCAGGGTCTTCAGATAGAGGTTTCAGTTTAGGGAATTTGCCGAATCACCAGATTGAATTTCTCGAACAAAGGAAATCGGCCAGTTAGAGTCTCCCGCAGTCGATTGCCGTTTCAGTATTGTGAACAACCTGTCATAAGCACCGTTCGGTGGTGTGGGGTCATAGAGGTGAACGAAGGCATCCGGACTGCGTTCGATGGAGAGGACGAACAAGCAATGGCTCACGTCCGTTTCGTTACCGGATATCGGAATGATTGTTTTTATCGTGTCGATGAATTCTCGCTGCGGATAGCGCATTCGCCCGATGCAGACATGCGGGCGCCGCGTTGAAACACAGGCGTCAATCATGGTTTGATAGACATTCTGGCAAGGCAGATAATTCAGGTCGCTTAGCAGACTGCGGCTGAAATCTCTGCCGTAAGCGTTAACAATGCCGGTTCCGACAACTGAAAACCTCCAATCGTCTTTTTGTGTCTTTTCGAGCAACATTACGTTCGGTAATGCACTCTTAAATCTGACTGGATCTATGGACGACTTGGACACCCATCCCTGAGGTAATACATTCTGTTCAAAAAAACTTAGTATTAGCGCATGTAAATCACTCGCCATCCACTCATTTGCCTGAAGTTCTCTTGTCAAATTCGTATGCGTCAACAGCACTTCAATCAAATCCTCTAAGTCGAAACCCCACAACCACTAGATTAACAATGGTAATGCTTTCGCTTTTTTTGATAAAGCAATCATGTAAATTTTAGCAGATTTTTCAATATCTCTACTAATATTTTTATCTTAAAGAGTATTAACACCTAAAATTAATCATCTAAATTGAGTTATACGATCATCGCGCGCACCCGACTTCTGCGCATGAGTAAACTAAGATCTTATCACTATTTCAAAAATCTGTTTGAATTCATGTCTCTGGTTCTTATGCGAGAAGTCGACTTCTCGCTCACGTAGAGGTGGAGGGATTTGTCTGGACCGCTTCGTGCGTTATCTTAGACGGACCGTCGTTTGGACTATACCGCGAACAGGTTTGATCTTATCGGATCGAAAGAAAACAACAGAATCAGCGTCGTCCAACTCTCCATTATGCCAAAACTCACCGGTGACGCTCCCAGACGGCGGGCCTGGTCGAATTCCGCCATCTTCCATACTCCTTGAACTGATCCAACGCATAAAATAAAGCTAGAAAAGATCTCCGACGAGGGTTTGCGATGCGGTACGACGGCTCGCAACGAAAACCTATCGCGAACAGCTACAACAATTTCGAGGTTTCGCCATAGCTTCCGCCCCTATCAACCGTGCCATTGCCGGGCTGAGCGCGCCGCCGATTCCGGTTATTCAGAACGCTGCCAGAAACTATGATGGCGGTTACGGCGACCTCATTGATCTCTCGCAGGCAGTGCCCGGCTACGCGCCACCGCCGCTGCTGCTGAAGTGTCTCAGCGAAGCGGCGGGCCGGCCAGAGTTGCTCGGCTATGGCAACATTGAAGGCGAGGACGCCCTCAGAAGCGCTTACGTAAAAGACCTGGAACGCAGCTATGGCGCCCCATTCGACAGCACGGGTTTCGACAGCGCCGAAGTGCATATCACCTCCGGCTGCAATCAGGCTTTCGTCGCAGCAGCCTTGACGGTCGCAGGGCCCGGCGAAAAGCTGCTTCTGATTACGCCCTTTTACTTTAACCACGAGACCACGCTGGCCATGCTGGGCATCGGCGTCGAGAAGGTGGCGGCCACGGCGGACAAAGGCTTTCTGCCCGCTCCGGAAGAGTTGGCGGCGGCAATCACGCCGGAGGTGAAGGCGCTTGTCTGCGTGACCCCGAACAATCCGACTGGCGCCGTTTACCAGCCTGAGCTGATGGAGGCGCTGTTCGATCTCTGTGTCGAACACGGCATATGGCTGTTGGTCGATGAAACCTATCGCGATTTTCTGCCGGAAGGCCGATCCGTTCCGCATCGACTCTTTCAAAGAGCAAACTGGCGGAAACACCTGATTGGCCTCTATAGCTTTTCGAAATCCTTCTGTATTCCCGGACACCGGCTCGGTGCCATCACCGCCGACCCGCTCATCGTCGACAACGTCGCCAAGGTGATGGATAACCTGCAGATCTGCGCGCCGCGTGCTGCTCAGGTGGCCGTCGCGCAGGCCATGCCGGATCTCGCGGACTGGCGCAGCGCGAACCGCATTGAGATCGCCCGGCGCCGGGCAACGCTCGAAGCCGTGATCTCCGGCCTGCCGAACTGGCAGATCGAGACAATCGGGGCCTATTTCAGTTATATCCGTCACCCCTTCGAGAAATCCAGCTCGAGCGAAGTGGCGCAGCTCCTTGCCGAGAAGCATGGGTTGCTATGCCTACCCGGGGCATTCTTCGGGAACGGTCAGGAGGCGTTTTTGCGGGTGGCCTTTGCAAATGCCGACTGTTCGGATCTCGAACAGCTGGCCGCGCGCCTGCCATGAACCGTATTTACTCCGCATACATGATTCGACTGTCCGGCCCTAGGTTAGGAACTCCTATTCCTTGACGATCTTGACGACAGATTTGGGTTTTCTGGCTAGGAGTTAGGATCGGATCGATGCAACGGCATCGTGCCTCTGCCATAACTGGACCGACAACGCGACGCTGTCCAGAACGTGGTTCCCAGAACTCATAATCTTGTCGCCCAAACGGCATCGTATTTTGGGAGGTTCAGGGGCTTCGAGCCTCTCACCGGGCTTTCACCGCTTTCAAGATCTCTCCTGCCTGAACCCTCCCAAATTACGATCAAGGCCATCAAGGAATAGGAGTCCTCAACCTCGCCCGTTTCCGTGAAGTTATGAACTGCGTCAACGCAGGCACTAACCCGTCAATTGCAAGTCGACATGCGAATTTGCACGCCCTAACGTGAAGGTCCGCATAGGGAAGTTGAATCCCGGTACCCGCCAGCCAGCCTCTGAAGGAAGGGAAACTCCAAGATGTTCGGCTGCGATCAACGTAGGACGACACAAGCAGCGATAAGCCGATGAGGTTACGCGGCATTGAACTGCCAGCGCCGTCCACCTTCCTTGAGGGTCAAATCAGCACAATTCGCAACCGGTCTGGCGGAAACAGAGCGCTTCCAGTCATGCAGTCGCGGTGCACGAACTTGAGTCTTTGCAGATGGAGAACCAAAACGATGAATGCAGTTACTAAGTTTACAGGCGCCGCTGTTGTGGCGATCTCGGCCACAGCCTATTCAGCAGGACCGGCGACGGCGGCGGACGCGCTGACCATCGTGTCCTTTGGCGGCGCTTATACTAAAAGTCAAATCGAAGCTTACCATAAACCCTACATGGCCAAGACCGGCATCCGCATCAATTCCGAAGACTACAACGGCGGACTGGCGCAGGTTCGCGCACAGGTCGAAGCGGGCAATGTGGTCTGGAATCTGGTCGACGTCGAACTGTCCGACGCTGTGCGTGGCTGTGACGAAGGCATTCTAGAGCCGATCGATCACGGGATCCTGCCGCCGGCACCAGATGGTACGCCAGCGACCGACGACTTCATCGAAAACACACTGACCGAATGCGCAGTTGGTGAAATCGTCTGGTCAAACGTCTTTGCCTACGACGCCACCAAGTTCTCGGGCAAAAAACCGACAAAGATTGCCGACCTCTTTGACACCGAGACGTTTCCCGGCAAACGCGGTCTGCGCAAAACCCCAAAGGTCAATCTGGAATGGGCGCTGATGGCCGACGGCATTCCACAGGACCGGATCTATGATGTCCTAAGCACACCTGAGGGGGTCGATCGGGCCTTCGCGAAGCTCGATACCATCAAGGACGACGTGATCTGGTGGGAAGCCGGTGCGCAGCCGCCGCAGATGCTGGCTGATGGTGAGGTGACCATTGCCGCGGCCTACAACGGGCGACTGTTCAATGCGATCTTCAACGAAAAGAAACCGTTCGAAATCGTGTGGGACGGACAGGTTTGGGATCTCGATCTCTGGGTGATCCCGAAAGGGGCAAAAAACATGGAAGCCACCCTGGATTTCGTAAAGTTCTCGACCGACACGCAACGCCTCGCCGATCAATCCAAATGGATCTCCTACGGTCCGGTGCGGAAATCCTCATTCCCGCTGGTTGCTGACGAGATGAAACCGCACATGCCGACGGCGCCGGAAAACTTTAAGACCGCGCTGCAGAACGATTATGAGTTCTGGGCGGATCATACGGACGAACTAAACGAACGCTTCGCCGCCTGGCTGGCAAAGTGAGCATTTGGGTACTGTCATCGACGTGGAAGGTCAGGCCTTAAGGTTGGTCTATGGACGGAGTACAACCTGGCTTCTGGGCAGGGGTTCAAAATCTTCCCTGGGTTTTGACCCCCTGCTGTGAGTAAAACTCCGTGCTGCTATCCAGAATTGGAAGGACGGGATCGACGACAGAGTATCCAAAGTGAATATCGCTTCGTACTGTGAGAAAGCTGCTGGATGAAAAAACGCCACTTTTCCTCCACGCCAAAGGCCATTGCCTCATCAACTACCATACGAGCTACCGCCACCGCTCAACTCGGACTGGGTGAATGTTTCGCGGATCTGCACAAAAGGCGCTTTGGCGATCGGCCATAAGCACAGCCTGACAGTCGGCGGCGCCAGATTCGTTTCCGTCGTAAATTTGGTTGCATAAATCTGCCGAATCCCTCCAAATCAGCAAGGTTTAGCCAGCGAAAGAAATCGTGGAGTCAAATACTGTGAGCGCACCTCAACCTGGAATCCTCTCGCCTGTTCCGTCGCACGCCCGCTTTCTGGAGTTCGTGGCCCTTCCGGACTGCGATACGCATGCGGTTCTGCGTGACCTTGCGGCGTTGAGCGATTGCCAGAATCTGGTCGTCGGCTTCGGCAGCGGATTGATCCGGACGGTCGGCGGGACTATTGCCGCTTTGCACGCATTCCCTGCAATGAGTGGGACGGGTTGCGAGGTACCTTCGACCCAGGCCGATATCTGGTGCTGGGTCACGGGAGAGGACCGGGGTGAAGTTCTGCACCAGGGGAGACAATTTGCCGCAGCGGTCAGTGCCGCGTTCCGCTGCGTCCGCGCCGTCGACGGGTTCCGATATAAAAGCGGGCTGGATCTCACGGGCTACGAAGACGGGACCGAAAACCCAGAAGGGGAAGACGCCGTGGAGGCGGCGATCCTGCAGAGCGCGGGGCCGGGTCTGGATGGCTCCAGCTTCGTTGCCGTTCAGCAGTGGTTGCATGACCTCGATCATTTCGAAACCCTCCCGCGCGAAGACACGGACAACATCATTGGCCGGCGGCTCAGCGATAACGTCGAATTCGACGGCTCGCCGGAATCCGCCCATGTCAAGCGGACTGCCCAGGAAAGTTTCGAACCAGAGGCTTTCGTCCTTCGGCGGTCCATGCCCTGGGCAGACGACAACGGTGCGGGCCTATACTTCACCGCCTTCGGGAAATCCTTCGCCGCCTTCGAAGCGCAACTGAAACGCATGACCGGCCAGGAAGACGGCGTCGTGGATGGACTGTTCCGCTTCACCCGCCCGATCACCGGCGGATATTACTGGTGTCCGCCGCAGGTCGACGGTTCCCTGGATCTCTCAGCGCTCGAGATCTAGGGCAAACGCGATCACAATTGGCTCCTGTCCAGAAATCGCCTGGCGGACCGAAAATCAGTGCGAACAGATCGGGTTATGTACTAATCGCCAATTTCATCGCTCACCTCTCCCGGTAGAATAGATCTTCAACAGCCTGCATCGGACGCAGCCCACGGACACCAACCTGGGCCGTACCGCCTGCCGCAGGACCGGTCCGCTTGTCGAAGATCACATCACATTGGGAGGAAAACATGCTCAAGAAACTTGCCGTTTCCGCTGTCGTCTCCATCTGGCTTTCCGCCGGACTCTCGGTCACACTGGCGCTGCCCGCCGACGCGCAGGACTGGACGACCTCGCCCTGGGGCGCAGAGGACGAGATCGGTGCCGTCAATCTGATTACGCCCGAATCGGTACTCGCAGCGTCCAAGCTGATCAAGACCGGCAAGACCTATAACCTCGGCATCATAGTGGATTCCAAGACGCCGGCCTTTGCGCCGAGGACGCTGAGTCTGACCATCCTTCAGCCGAACCAAATCTCGACCCAGGGTCTCGGCGACAACCACATGACCTACAACGACGACATTTTCATGGGCTGGTTGGGCATCGGGCCACAGATCGACGGGCTCGCACATATTGGAATCGACCACGTCTACTACAACGGCCATAAGGATTCGGAAATCGCCAAAGCCGATGGCATGACGAAGCTGGGACTTGAAAAGCTGCCACCGATCGTCGCCCGCGGCGTGATGCTGGATATGGCCGCCTACTACGGCGTCGATATGGTCGAGGAGGGTACGCCCTATACCAAGGACGACATCATGGGCGCCGCCAAAAAACAGGGCGTCGAGATCCGCAAAGGCGATGTAGTGCTGTTCCATTCCGGTTGGCTCAATCTGCTGGATGGCGAGAATCCAGACCTCAAGCGATACGTCAGCGTGGAGCCGGGAATCGGTAAAAGTGGCGCGGAGTATCTTGTCGAAATCGGTGTGGTCGCGGTCGGTGGCGACACCTGGGGCCTCGAAGCCGTGCCCTTCCCGGAAGGCACCGGCGTTTTCGAAATTCATCAGATCCTGATCCCGAAAAACGGCATTTTCATTCTCGAGAACATGGACACTCGGGAGCTAGCGAAAGACAAGGCCTCGGAGTTCCTCTTCGTGCTCGGTCCAGCGAGACTGCGCGGCGCCGTCCAGATGATCATCAATCCCATCGCCATCCGCTGAAAGTAAACGCCTGAAGGTTTTCAGGCGCGTGCCTGGACGAAGTTTATATATACGAGTTCTCATTGGATGAGGATGGGGATCTACAAACTGCGGCCGTTCTCGACGGTAACAATCAAGAACGGCCGCGCTACTGTGAGTGCAGCAACAAACTGTATAAAGGGACATAATAAATGATATAGTTGATAATTATGTCCCTTGTTCTAAACAATGCTTTCGTTAAAAATAGAAATGCCTTGATCGCTTTTCCGTCGAATTAACCCTGAGCTAGATCTCCGATCCTGACAGAAGTCCTCTCTTTCTGGAAAAAGATTTTCTAAGCTCTTGAGCAACAGGAGCCTGATACGAAAAAGCGTCCCTCCTGATCGATAAAGCCTAGCGCACCGATCTACATCGGCGATACACCGGCGCGATCGGCGGCCCTCGTGCTTGCAACTGCCCCTGTTTTTACTTGGTGCGGCAGAAGAGGAGAAACGTTCCGGTGCCCTTCGAAAACGGTCGTCAGTTTCTGCCGATGGGTCAACATCAATTCAACATCGTCGCTTGGACAGACGTTTCTCGACGCCTCGCGATCTGAAGCCAGGAAAGAAACGCCACAAAGCACTGCTGAAAGATACAATGGCGCCGGTCAGTCGACTTTAACTTGCGGCAGATCTGTTGGTGTTTCGGGTTGATTTAAAGACTTACGAGGGCTCTTTTCTGGCTTAAAGATACCGAAAACCCGGGCGAACAATTGGAACCCGGAACAAAGGAAGAAAGACACAGGTATCATTAACAAAAAAGGCAGCATGAAAATCGAAAACACTATCTGGTTCAGATTTATGTCGAGCGTATTCATGCGATGCACGCTTGTTGGCAAGGGGTTTCTGAAATCCTGGTTCAGAATGTCCGGGCCATTTTGATACAACACCAGCACGCACAAACTGCCCAAGACCCAAAACCCGGATTTATCACGCCCCTCCCGTATATATTCGCGGATCCGAAGAGGTATGCCGCTGTACCAGACAAAGAAAATTGTCGATAGCGGGATGGCCAGAAAAAACGGAAACACCAGGGTCAAAACCAGCCCGCCGAGGGCACTCGCCTCGTTTACTTCTTTGGAATAAACGTAAAAATATCTGACCGTTTTATTAATGGAGTCGACATTGGTGAAGATGTACTGGGCCGCGCCGTCGAAGTAATGCCAGGGAAACGGAGTATGTTGCACCAACTGCGCATTCAGGATGCTCAAGGATGCTCCTAGCGCCACAAACAGGAGCAGGTAAATCAGAAAACTATAGCCTTGGGTCCTGGAAAGCATATACCGCCGGTTCTCTGGTCGAACAATCGCCGTAGCTCAAGTTATAAGCCCACGCACTCCGGAAGGTGCGATACCAACCGATACGCGAAATTTGAGTTCAGTCAGCTTACCTCCATTCACGCTGGAACAAGAACAACATTCTAAGAACCTCGCGTAAATGGCAGGAGTTCCCGATGGAACCGCCAGGAACCGCGAGGCGACAGGTTGCGCGAATTTGGCATGGGTGGGCGATCTGTCTCTGCCCTGCCGCCCGCCCATCAAACCTGAACCCAACCTTAAAACCGCCTTCAGCTTCGTTTCATTCGAGTAACGCATAACGTCCGCCCGGCGTGACCGTTTGTCGTACCAACGTTGCGATGAACCTTCTGACTTAAGACTTCTGGATGCCAATCGAAGGAGAGCACTTGATGCGAAGCGCCAACGAACGACCGCAAGCGAGCCGCGGTGTCGACCCAACACCTGACCCCACAAACGAGGGCCTGATTAGCGAGTTTATGGAAGAGATGGAAGCAGATCTGGCGGCGGCCACGCAGCAGCAAGATGCCGGCGAACGCGGTGACGTCAGAAACACTGACGTTGGAAACAACAGCGAGATCAGAAACGGCGAGGGCGACCGCAACAACAATGGCGAACGTCAATCAAATGAGGGAATGGGGCGACGCGGTGATGACAGTAGGTCAGGAGGTGACAGGCCGCGTGGCGACGAGCCCGGAGGAGACGATTTCGAGGTCGTGATCGGTGAAGCACGGCCCATCGATGGAATAGGCTCCAACGAAGATCAACCGGACTGGGGTGGGGTAAACCAGACGCTACTGCGTCTCGGCGAGGCAAACTACGCTGATGGAATTAGCGAAGTATCAGAAGACCTGCCCAACGCGCGCGAAATCAGCAACGCTGTTGTGCAACAGACCGGGGACGAGCCCAATTCCTTTGGTCTCAGCGATCTCTTGTGGGTCTGGGGTCAGTTCGTCGATCACGACATCGATCTGACCGAGTCCGGAGAGACCGAATACACGCCCATCGCAGTGCCCGTCGGCGATCCAGCGTTCGATCCCAACGGCGAAGGCGATGCCACCATTCCCTTCTTCCGGGTCGATCCATCGGAGGGGACAGGCGAGTCCACACCGCGCGAATACGTCAACGAGATCACGGCCTTCATTGATGCTTCGATGGTTTACGGCTCTGACGAAGAGACGGCCGCCGCCCTACGCGCGGATGGCGGAAAACTGATCCTCGACGATGAAGAACTGCTGCAGATTACTGATGATGGGAACGTCCTCGCCGGAGATGTGCGGGCTGCCGAGAACGTCGCCCTCACCTCAATGCAGACACTCTTTGCCCGCGAGCATAACAGATGGGTCGACGAACTCGCTGAAGCCAACCCAACCCTTAGTAATGACGAGCTCTATCAGGCGGCCCGCCAGATGGTGGAAGCGGAAATCCAGGCCATTACCTTCAACGAATTTCTGCCTCTATTGGTGGGCGCAGAAGCCATTGCCGCCTATGAAGGCTACGATGCGGCAGTCAATCCGGGAATTTCGGTCGAGTTTTCGACGGCTGTTTTCCGATTCGGCCACAGCCTTCTATCGCCGGAAATTCAACGACTTGAAGAAGACGGTTCGGTGATTGATTCGGGCAATCTTGCCTTAAGCGACGCCTTCTTCTCGCCGGAGGAAATTGCCGAGAACGGCGGCATTGATCCGATCCTTCGAGGTTTGGCCGATGGCACGGCGCAGGAGCTCGATACCCAGATCGTAGAAGACGTCCGCTCTGCCTTATTTGGCGCACCCGGCGACGGCGGCCTTGATCTCGCGGTTCTCAACATTGAACGCGGCCGCGATTTGGGCATGCCCAGCTACAACGACCTGCGCGAGGCCGTGGGCCTGGAACGGGCTGCAGACTTCAGCGACATCACCTCGGATGCCGAGCTGGCGACTGCATTGCAAGAAGTCTACGGCGATGTTGACCTGGTCGAAGCCTGGATCGGCGGGTTGGCCGAAGACCCCTTTGGCGATGGCGTGGTCGGCGAACTCTTCGCCACCGTCATCATCGATCAGTTCGAGCGATTACGTGACGGCGACCCCTTCTGGAGCCAAGGCTCCGATCTTCCGGAGGAACAGCTGGCCGCACTCTGGGACACCAGCCTCGCCAATGTTATCGAATGGAACAGCGAAATCGAATCCATCCAGGACAACGCACTGTTGGCGTATAACCGCATCGGCGGAACGGGCGAGAATGATGATCTAACCGGCGCGTTGCCCGGCAATCTGGTTTCGTCCGATCTAATCCTTGGCCTTGCGGGTGATGATCTGCTCTCCGGCGGGGAAGGCGACGACCAGCTCGAAGGTGGCAAAGGACAGGATTCCTTATCGGGAGATGACGGCAATGACATCCTCTACGGTGATGACGGGCGCGATGAACTCTCGGGCGGTGCCGGAGACGATATGCTGACCGGCGGTAAAGACAGCGATACATTCATATTCACCGGTATCTTCGGTGACGACGTCATCACGGACTTTTCCACAGGCCGCGGCGAGGACGACGCCATTCTGGTCGAAAGCGATGTCTTTGCAGACGAGGCCGACCTTCTGGATGCCGCGGTACAGAGTGGTGAAGATGTCGTAGTCGAGTTCGGCGATGCCGGGTCGATCACCCTTGAGAGTTTCAACCTCGCCGACCTCAGTGAAAACGACTGGATGCTGATCTGACCGGTCCCTCTGGCAATTGACCGATCAGATGCGGCAGGAGGAGGGGGTCGGCGCAACCCGTCGACCCTCGCCTTCTCCCATTTAGAATCCACATTTACGGATCTCGACAAATGAAGTTTTTACTTGTCGACGACGAAGCTGTGTTCGCCAGACAGATACAGGACGCAGCAAACAGGGAAGGCTTCACTCTGGACCTCGCCGTCAATGGCGCGGACGGCTATCTTCTCGGGCAGAGTGAACGCTACGACGCTGTGATTCTCGACCTCGGCCTTCCGGTAAAGGATGGTGTCACCGTCTTACGGGAATGGCGCGCCGAAGGTATCACAACACCGGTGCTCATCCTGACCGCGCGTGGCCGCTGGCAAGACCGGGTCGATGGCCTGAACGCCGGCGCGGATGATTATTTGGTGAAGCCGTTTCAAACGGAAGAACTGGTGGCGCGTTTGCGGGCGCTGGTTCGCCGCTCGGTCGGCGCCGCGACTAGCGAGTTGAATTTCGCTGGTGTTTCGGTCAATACCGAAACCGGACGGGTCTTCCACCGGGACCATGTCATCGAAGTAACCAATATCGAGCTCAAGCTGCTGACCGCCATGATGCTGAGGCCCGACAAGGTGCACAGCAAATTCGAGCTGGCGGAGAGGGTATACGGTTACAACGAAGACCGGGGGTCCAACACCCTGGAGGTTTACATTGCACGGCTGCGCCAAAAGATTGACCGCACGTTCATCCGGACCATTCGCGGGCGTGGCTACACGATTGGGAACGCAGACTGCCCGGATCTCTGACGTTTATGGTCAATCGAGCATAGGCCTGGCTGCAAAATACAAGAAGGAGTCGTTTTTCAAACTTGCGTCGGAGAGCGCCTTCGGGATGAATCGCAGTCGATTCCTGCAGCAATAGAGACCGCACACATGCCAACCAGCACGAAAAGCATCGAACAGGATGCCGCCACTATGAAAACCTGGCTGGCCAATCGTCCGGACACAGAATCAGTGGCCAACTTCGTTCCAGGACCGGGCATTCAAAAGCTGGACCTGCGCTTCGACATTGCGAAGGTGCGAGAGGCTTTGGGCCAAGCGCTAAAACAGGTCGACTTCAAGGGTGATTTGAGCAAGGGCTTTGGGGCTTTTTCCCTGACCCGCCGGCCGGGAGTCGAGGTGGAGACCGCAAACGACCTCTCCGGACGCTTCTATACCCGTGTCGACGAGAGCTACGAAGAGGTCTCCCGCGAAGACATCGTGGACGAGCATGCCTTTTGTGAATTCGTCCCGGGCTTCAAGGGGAGCTATTTCGAATTTATGCATCAAGAGCTGGTGAAGCGTTTTCCCATTGGCCGCATGCGCGTGCTTTCCAAGGGAACCTATAACTGCAACTCCTGGCATCGGGACCCGGAACCCCGGCTGCACATCCCGGTCATCACAAATCCAGGCGCCCTCTTCATCGTCAATCATCACGTCACGCATCTTCCCGCTGACGGATCGGTGTATTTTACCGACACGCGCGGTTATCATACGGCTCTCAATGGCGGTGAGAGCCATCGCGTTCACGTGGTGGCCGCCCTCCCTGGATAGATTCAAGAGGAAAAACGGCAGATGGCGATGTACGAGGGTATGAAAGCAGATCAAGCGGCCGGTGCCGGAAGCAACCGACGGCGGATGATCGATCTGCGTAGCGATACGGTCACACGTCCCTCGGCCGGAATGCGTCAAGCCATGGCAGATGCCGAAGTCGGTGACGACGTTTATGGAGAGGACCCGACGGTTGACGCCCTGCAGGCCAAAGCCGCCGAGCTGCTGGGCAAAGAGGCTGGTCTTTTTCTGCCGACTGGAACTCAGAGCAATCTAGTCGGCCTCATGACCCATTGTCAGCGCGGCGAGGAATATATCGTCGGAGACTGTTATCACATCTTTCACGACGAAGCCGCTGGCGCAGCGGTGCTGGCCAGCATTTCTCCCTGTCCGCTCATCACGGACGACAAAGGCGGTTTGAGCGTCGATGCTGTCCAAATGGCAATTAAGGCCGACGACCCGCACTATGCGATTTCTCGCCTGGTTTGCCTGGAGAACACGGTCAGCGGCCGGGTTCAGGATCAGGACACGATCGATGCTATCGCGGAAATGGCCCATAACCGCGGAATGAGCGTGCATCTGGACGGGGCACGCCTGATGAATGCAGCGGTCGCCTCGAACTGCTCTCCTGCACACCTGGCCCGCAATGCGGACACGGTTTCGCTCTGTCTTTCCAAGGGTCTGGGGACACCGGTCGGTTCCGTCCTTTGCGGGCCGCGCGATTTCATCAACCGCGCCTTCAGAGCACGTAAGATGCTCGGCGGTGCCATGCGTCAGGTTGGTGTACTCGCTGCCTGCGGTCTCTATGCGCTCGAGCACAATATAGAACGTCTGGCCGACGACCATCGGCGCGCGACCCGCATGGCCGAAGGCCTTTCCCGCTTTCCGTCGCTGGGCGTCACCCACGATCCCGATCACACCAATATGCTGTTCGTCGAACCTCGGGATGAGGATCATGCGCCGCTACTCGAACATCTTGCCGGCGAAGGCATCGTATTCGCGGCCCAAAAGCCGGCGATCCGCCTGGTGACACATCTGGATATCAGCGACGAAGACGTGGAAACGGTGATAACAGCGGTCGGCGACTACTACGCCAAGGCCGGCAAAAGCTTGGCTGCGGCGGGTAGCTAAGTCGGCCGCGGAATGCTATGAAGCGATCAGGTTGCTCTGGACCCTGAGTTCCTTGAGTTCGTTCACTTCTCCCGCAGAGAGTTAAGACACTTGTTAGACAGTCCGCAGATGAATACGGACAGAGCCTTCGCGCGTTACGAAGAGATTCGCCACAGGCTTCCCCTAGCCCGATTTCCATCTTCTTCGATTCAAGCACATGACCTTAGCGAGCTGGCGGGAGACTTCGATGTTTTCGTGTTGGATGCCTTCGGCGTCATAAACGTCGGCAATACGGAGGTGCCCGGCGCACCGGAAGCCATCGCTGCTTTGCAGGCTGTGGGGAAAACGACCTATGTCCTTACAAACGGCGCGACCTAC
The DNA here is from genome assembly GCF_947331435.1 of Pelagibius sp. Alg239-R121. GTDB lineage: Bacteria > Pseudomonadota > Alphaproteobacteria > Kiloniellales > Kiloniellaceae > Denitrobaculum. The sequence continues at coordinate 199,510 of NZ_CAMZOF010000001.1, forward strand.
AACGCAGCGGCGGCTCTGGCGAAGTACCGACGCCTGGGTTACAGCTTCGCGCCAGACCGGATTGTCGCCAGCCGCGATGTCCTGGCCAGCCACATGACAGCCTATTCCCCCAATTTCAGATGGGGTTTCATGGCCAAACCAGACTCCAGGATTGAGGAGCTCTGCGCGCACCCCACTCTGTTGCAGGACAACCCGGCCGTTTATGACGAGGTGGAGGGTTTCATCCTGCTTGCCAGTTCGGGCTGGACCACCGCACGACAGGAACGATTGATCGAGTCCTTGCTGAGAAACAAACGTCCGGTCCTGGTGGGAAACCCTGATCTCGTAGCACCCCTGGAGGATTCTCTGTCCTACGAGCCCGGCTTTTTCGCCCATGATCTCGCGGACCGCACGGGGTTAGAACCGCTCTTCTTTGGAAAGCCCTTCGCGAACGCCTTCGAGGAAGTGGCCAGACGCATCGAACGAGACCGCCCGGGCACGCCTGGCCATCGCGTCGCCATGGTAGGAGATACGCTGCATACCGACGTTCTGGGCGGGGCCGCCGCTGGCTTCCGGACAATCCTGGTCACCGATCATGGCCTCTTCAAGGGCCATGCGGTTTCACCCTATATCGCTGCTTCCGGCATAATGCCGGACTTTATCGTTCGAACAACCTGACTCTAGTGTTCAGGCCAATTCGGGTAGCGTTGTAGCGGGCGGCGTATTGCGGCTGCGCTGGCTGCGCACAATGCCGTCGATGATGGTCATACCGACGCCTGGCAAGTTGCCTTGTTCAACCGATTCCAACATGGTCTTCCCCGGGGCGTGCTGGGCGCGGTCCATGATGATGAAATCGGCGGATTTGCCTACTTCGATCAGACCGCAGTCGAGTTCGCGCATCCGCGCCGTGTTGCCGGTGGCGAAACAGAAGGCCGTCTCTGCGGGAACATCACCCAGGCTGGACAACATGGCGATCATGCGAAGTATCCCCAGGGGCTGAACGCCTGATCCCGCAGGTGCGTCGGTACCCAGGATCACACGTTCGACCTGATCCAATTCCCGGGCGGTACGCATGGCCAACAGAGCCGAGCGTTCGTTGCCGTTATGGACCAACTCAATGCCTCGCGCGCATTGCTCACAGAGACAAACGATCTGATCGTCGGGCAAGGCGGTATGGCCGCCATTGATATGGCCAATGATATCCGCGTCAGCTTCCAGAACCACATCCTTATCGATCAGACCAGAGCCCGGGATGGAGGGGCCGCCGGTATGGATCGTGCTCTGGATGCCGTACTTACGCGCCCAGGCAACCATTTCCTTGGCCCGATCACCAGCCTTCACGCTTCCCAGACCGACCTCACCCAGCAGCTTCACACCGGCCTCGGAAAGTTGCTTGAAGTCCTCTTCTTCCATGCCTTCTTCGATAACCGGTGCACCAGCATGCACCTTTACGCCGGACGGGCGGAAGTTCTCGTACCAACGCTGTGAGGCGATGGCCATGGCCTTCAGACCAACAATATCCTTGGGGCGGCCGGGCAGATGAACCTCTCCTGCAGAAATCATGGAGGTGACACCGCCATGAAGACAACTGTCGATCCAGCTGATCTGTTGTTGGCGCGGCGTGTAGTCACCGATTACTGGATGTACGTGGCTGTCAATCAATCCCGGCGAGAGTGCAGTACCCTTGGCATCGACGACAACGTCGGCCTCACCGATATCCACATCGGCTTCCTTGCCGAATGCCGCGATCCTGCCATCGATTGCGACGACGGTGTCCGCGTCGAGAATTGGTTGCTCGAGCGCGCCGCTCAACAGCAATCCGATATTTTTGACAACAAGCTTGCTGCTGCTCTCCGCCATGGAACTCCCCCTGCATTTTCTTTGTTCGTTGCAAGCGTGACACTGCCCTTACAGGGTGATGGAGCAAAACAAAAAGAGCAAGAAAAATAGCAACTTAAATGGGGAAACGCACTGACTTCGCGCAGAAGGTCGGATTGAAAATCAAACGATCATGCTCTGCGAAAAATGACCATCACATCATGCGCAAATTGGAAACAAGCCGCCTCGGATATAATCCGAAACGGCTTGTCACACGGCGTACTTCCACGCAAATACCGGTAAAGCCGATTATGCTGCCTTAGAACTTTCCGCGGAGGAATCGTTACGGCTCTGTCGCATTGTCGTGGACGAACGCAGCCGGATACGAGGACATCGGTTTATGACGCTGCGAACTGGGCAAACTGGCGATGTAGTCGCAAGATGACTATTTGCCAAGAACGGTCGCCGGTGATGATGCGACAGATCCGTCTCAAGAAAGAATGCTCTTTATCGGTTCCGCAGGTGATGGATCGAAGCCAATCAGGTCATTGAACAGCTTCGCCACAGTGCCGTCCGCCACCATTTTTGCACGTGTTGTGTTGACCGCTGTTACCAAATTCGGCTTCCCCTTCTTCACAGCCCAACCCATCTGGTATGGTGAGTGCAATCCACCGATGAGCTTTAGCGGCAGACCCGCCTTGGAAATCGAATAGGCGCCTGCGATTGAATCTGTCACCATTCCGTCGATCTGCTCGTTGACCGTATCCTGCATGGCCTCAACATCGGCCTTATAGTGTACTGCCTCGGCTCCCCAACCTTCGACCAGCGGCACAAAGATCGACGCCGTGATCGCGCCGATACGCTTGCCTGCTGTCGCCTCTGCACTGGCGATTTCGCTATCCTCACGAACAATCAGCTGTGCTCCAGACTCCAGCCAACCGTCACAGAAGGTGACTTGCTTTTGCCGCTCTTCGGTAATGCCCATAGCATTGCCGACGATATCGTACTGATCAGCCTCCAATGCAATCAGCATGGAATCCCACTTGATCACGACGGGCTTGTATTCGAGGTTCAGACGATCGGCGATCTCACCCATGATCCGCATCTCTAGGCCGTCCAACACGCCGCTTGCATTGCGGAAGCTAAACGGCGGGAACGTGCCCTCGGTTGCCGAGCTCAAAACACCGGGCTCAATGAGTTCAAGATCATCGGCGGCAAAAGCACGGGAGCCAATGACATAGGGCGCGGCCAAAGCAACGGCGCTACCTTTTAGAAATTGTCTGCGTTTCATGGGTTTCCTCCTTGTTAATTGCGATGATCAGCTGATTTGGTATTTGCTCTCCCACCAAGCGGCGAAACGGCTGAGTACTGTTGTCAAAGCAAGGTACAAAAGCGCCGCCACGATATAGAAATCAAAGGGTCGGAACGTGGCGGCGATGGCCATCTGCGTGAACAGCGTCAGCTCCATCACCGTGATCGCCGATAGTAGAGAGGTGTTCTTCAGAGTATTTACCGCTTCGTTGGTTAAGGGTGGTATGATCACCCTCACAACCTGTGGCAGGATGATCCGGCGCATCATCAATGCGTAACTCATCCCGACCGCCCTTGCTGATTCCCACTGCCCCTTAGAGATTGCGAGCAAGCCACCACGCACGACCTCTGCCACGTAGGCGCCTGAGCAGAGGCCGATCGCGATCACACCTGCGACAAAAGGAGACAAGCGGATGCCGAGCTGCGGCAGGCCGAAATAGATGATGAAGATCTGGATAAGTGATGGGGTTCCGCGGATGAACCAGATGTAAAAGTCAGCCGGCATACGAACAACGCGATGCGAACTCGTTTTCATCAGTGCCGCGACAAGGCCGAGAACCCAACTCAAGAGGATCGCTAGGACGGTAATCTGAAAGGCCAGCCAGCCGGCCACGATCATCCCCGGGAGATACGCCCAGATGGTGTCTATGAAGGAAGAAATGCGGGTCATCGTCCTGGACTTAAATGTGGTTGAGGACGCGGTTCAGGAATTGCTGCGTCTCCGGGTTTTGCGGACTCCCCAATACAGATCTGGACGGACCGATTTCGGCAATCTCACCTTTGTGAAAGAAAGCTGTCCGGTGGCTGACATGTCGCGCAAAACCCATCTCGTGGGTAACCACGAGCATTGTCATTCCTTCTTCTGCAAGCTGCTTCATGAGGTCGAGAACCTCTCCAACCATTTCAGGATCGAGCGCCGAGGTCACCTCGTCGAAGAGCATGATCCTTGGCTGCATCGCCAAGGCCCGGGCGATCGCCACCCTTTGTTGCTGGCCGCCTGACAGAGTTGACGGCCAGGCGTTGCGCTTTTCAGATAAGCCAACCTTGGCCAGAAGCTTTTCAGCCGTGTCGATTGCCTCATCCTTTGGCATTCCCGTCACATGAACCGGCGCCTCAATCACGTTTTCCAGGACGGTGAGATGCGGCCAAAGATTAAAGCTTTGAAATACCATCCCAATTTTGGTGCGTAGCCTTTCCTTGTCGCTCTCGCGCGTCCGGCCACACGCGACATCGGCAAAATCAAGCGACTGTCCGAAAAACTCCATTCGGCCAGACTCCGGGGTTTCCAAGAGGTTTACGCAGCGCAAAAGCGTACTTTTGCCCGAGCCGCTAGCCCCAATGATCGACAAAACTTCGCCTTTGTGAACCGACAGCGTGACGCCTCGGAGAACCTTTAGAGACCCGAAGGATTTATGAAGATCTGCCAGTTCCAGCTCACTCACGCTTAAAACCCTTGCAGCAAAATACAATAAATATATTTAAAATATATTTTCATTAATGTAGCTTTTGGTCAAGGACAGGAGCAAGCGTTGCTAATCTTTTCATCGAGTGAGTACGAAAGCCGGTGGAAACGGGCAGATCGAGCTCTAGCCGCTGAAGGGCTTGAGGCTGCGGTCGTTTGGGGACGGACAGCATCGACCTTCGACCGCGCCGGAGACGTCATTTATCTAACCAACTATTTTTCTTCGAAAGTTGGTCAGGGCTTTGATGCACCGCCGTTTGCTGCCCGCGCTTACTGTGCGGTGATTTTGCGACGGGGGGCAGAACCCGTGTTGATTGCCGACGATCCTGATGTCCATTCCGACGTGGTTTCAGTCTGTGACTTCCGCGTGGCGGGAGACCCGATTGCCAAAACGGTCGATACACTTCGCGAATTTGGTATCTCGGGACGGATCGGCTTTGTCGGCACGGATTTCTTTCCGGTGAAATACTGGGATCAGTTGATTGCACTGAAACCCGACGTTGATTGGACCCCGTGCGATGATCTGATCCGCCGCATCCGCATGGTTAAGTCTACAGCGGAGATGGATGTCATCCGAGTGGCCGGTAAAACGGCCAGCAAAGCCATGTCGTGCATGATGGAGGCCCTGATCGAAGGTGCGACCGAGACGGCTGCCGCCGCATCGGCGGCGGAATGCGTTGTTGCTGGCGGCGGCGTGATAGACAAAATTCAGATAAACCATGGCAAGACCATTGCCTACACCTGCGGCGACCCCCTTTCGGGCTATCGCAACGTGGCGCCAGAGCGCGGTGACCTGCTACGCGGATTCATTATCGGACCTTTCTATCAAGGTTACTACCTCGACCCTGGGCGCACCGCGGTCTGCGGCAACGTACCTAACGATGTTCAGGCGGCGCTGATCGAAAGCTGCGCCGATATCGTCGAAGCTATTGCCGCCGCCATCAATCCCGGTGTCCGCTACAGCACTGCAGCTGCGATCGGCGACCGGATGACGGCGGCCTTCGCGCCCGACATGGATCCAGCCGCAGAGAAATTTCCCTTCTTCGGCCATCCGCATGGACTATACTTCGAAGGCCCACCTTATATCAGCACGGTGCTGGAACATCAGAACGCGGTCTTCGAAGAGGGCATGCTAATCGGGGTCGAAGCATTTCTCGCGCGTAAAGGCGTCGGTAATGCAGGGTTCGAGCAAAACTATCTGGTCACCGCCACCGGGCTGGAATGCGTTACGACGACACCGATGCTCTGGCATCGCCGTCAGACGCCGCAACCGGAAACGGCTCCGGATCGAAAAACCGTTTGAGGATATTCTCCGTTACCCGGCTCACCGAATTTTTGCCCCCATCCCACATCAGCGAAGTAGCCCAGGCAATCGAACCCGTGGACCACACAGCCCCACCACCGGGCGTGATAAAGAACACCATATCACCCCGGACCCGTCCATTCTGTGCCCCATCGAGTCCCCGGGTTGTGGTGATATATTCCTCGCCTGTCAGCAGACCGCCCTGGCCCACATGTTCCGAGGTCGCCAGTATCACCGATCCCGGCGGCGAACCGAGCCCCGCATCCCACCGATCGATCTCGAGCCCCACACAACCGCCGCCGCGAAAGCCGAAATCACCTATGATGTCTGAATTCAAACCCTCGAAAACAAAATCATAAGCAACGTCGCGTGAGGCTTCGCTGCGGCGGAAGTAGGTTGAGCGCACAAAAAAAGTCGAGCTGAATCCGGTGCCCACCAGCCGCTGCGGCGCCCGGCCGTGCGAGCGCCAGAGTCCACCTGGTTCGCCGGTAAAACTCAAATGATGCTCGCCCGGCTCGCCCTCCCAGGTGCGTACGCCCGACATGCCGCGACGGTTCTCGATCACACCGGGATGAGCCTCTGAATACGCGACTCGCCAGTAGAATCCGTTGCCACCCAAGTACATGTGTCGCCCGCCACTCTGCTGATAGGCGAACAGTGCATCCCACATTTCAGTTGAGTAATACTCCGGATGGGAGGCCGTCATCACGACACGGTAGTTGTCCAGCAGATCGCCCCCATAACGATGCAGATCCTCGTCGGTTGCGACATCGTACGCGAAGCCCTTCGTCTCAAGCCATTTCACGATATGGGTATCGTTGAGATAATTGAACGTATACAGCCCCGGTCGCGTGTTCAGCAGCGGACGCCGTTCGCCGACATAGATAACCCCTGAGTCGTCAGCGTGTGTGTCGTAGTGTGATAGCCCGAGGTCCCGGTGCTCGTTGAGATAGAGTTCGTCCTCACTCAGCGTCATTGGCGCTTCGTAAAGGTTTTCAGTGTTGTGACTGTCGAACTTAATGTGCGTGTTGGCATAGGAGAGATAGGTTGCTGTCGGTGCGATGAGCAAAAGTTCTGCCTTCGCTCGACCGGGACGAACTGAGAGAAAGAACGGCACGTCGCTTTGCACGCCTTCGTCCTGCAGACGCGCGATGTAAAAGCCCGGCCGGGCATCGTGCGGCGGATGAATTGTCAGCGAAGTCTCCCACCGGCAATCAGTCATGTCGTCTTCGTGGAAATGAATTGCGGCGTACTGGTCGGGTGCTATTTGCCAGCTTTCGGCCGAACTGTCCCAGTTCGAGCCGCTTGCGCCTCTCATCGGTGTGTTAATCAGCGTCAGATGGCATCCCTGCGGACCTGTATCGGTCGCTTGCGTTCCCGACTGGTCCAGTGAAAAATCCCATACTGCGAGAAGATCATCGGCTTGATCCTTGTCAGGCCTCATCGCAAAGAGTGTCGGCGTCTCGATCTTTCCGTTGAAGGCATCGGTCGTAAAAAGGCGCTTGCCGTCGGCCCGGTCCAACGCCGCTGCAATCAGAACGGGATCGTCAGTTCGTGCAAGATCTGCGCAGGGCAGTGCGCACGACTTAATCTCTTGGCGGGGCACTGATGCAATCTGTGTTACAAGTTCCGCGGAAATGGACAATATCTGCGCGCCGGCGTTGACTTCAATGCGATACCAGTGTCGTTCGAGCATCGGACTGGACAGTGCGATGACCGTCTCACCTAAGCGTGCCGTCAGAATGCCACCTTGCAACAGATCCAGGCGTAAAGGTCCCCAATGGAACAGGCATTGGCATGACCGCTCGATCAGCGTCGGAAATACCGAGAGCGTAAGCCGAAGGCCAGTTGCACTGCCTGCGTCCGGGCCTTTCGCGGCATAACCAAAGGATCCTGAATTGACCGGCTGGAAAGTTACAGGCAAGCGTACAGCGCCCCCCCAGCCCATCCGCTCGAACGCCTCGCCCGGCCCGTTTGGGTCGATATCTCCGCAGATGATACGGTAGACCGTAACGTCGCAGTGCTGCGGCCCATTGCTGGAGATCTTCAGCTCCGTCGCCTCACCCCCACGAAGGGTCAGCGGCTGGCAATACCCTATGAGGTCGGTTGCACTGGTCATGGGTCTTCGACCGTCACGCTATGACTGGTCAGGTCTTGCCAACGCCGTTTGAACAGGTCCCACTCGGCCTCTGCGAGCGATGTATATGTCACTCCGTCAATCCGTTCCGGCGGCACCCCGCGTTCGCCCGAAAGCCGCGCCAGACTGAACCTGCGAAACGGCTCATCAACAATAAGCGCGTAGCGCCCCTTCATCGGGGTCGAGCGCATTTTGTCCAAGACGCGTTGCAATTCGAGACTGAAGGGCCCTCGAAGATTGTCGCGATATTCGCGCGCAAGGTCCATGCGCATCCCGTCGATCTGATAGATAGCGTTGTCGGGGTCGTATAACAGCATCCCAGCCTCACATTCCCACTTTACAGCCTAATTGCGCTGATAATATATTTCAAATATATCTATAGAGGATAGCTAAATGCAGATCGCACAGCGGATGCAGGCGATACGTGTCTCTGGCACGATCCGGCTGGCCAATATGGCACGTGAAAGAGCAGCTGCCGGACTGCCGATCATCGACCTGGCAGAAGGCGAGCCCGATTTCGATACCCCGTCACATGTCATCGAGGCCGCGCATCGGGCCGCCCTAGACGGTCAAACCCGCTATACCGCCGTTGCCGGAATTGCTGAGCTGCGAGAAGCTGTGGCAGAAAAGTTCCGGACCGAGAACAGATTTGATTGCGCGGCGCGCCAGACCATCGTCGGCACAGGTGCTAAACAGCTAATCTTTAATGCCTTACTAGCCAGTCTCAATCCCGAAGACGAAGCAATCATACCGGCGCCTTACTGGGTTAGTTACCCTGACATAGTCAAGATTGCCGGTGGAGTTCCGGTGACCGTGCAGTGCGATTCGCCAGCATTCAAACTGTCACCGCAAGCCTTGCACAAGGCGCTTACCCCCCGCACACGCTGGCTGATTCTGAATTCTCCCTGCAATCCGACCGGAGCTGTTTACTCGGAAGTCGAACTCGCCGCGCTTTCCGATGTCCTGCGCACCCGACCGGAGGTCGGTGTCATGTGCGACGATATTTATGAGAAGATCCTTTATGGAAGCGCCGTCTTTGCAACGTTGGGGCAAGTCGCTCCCGACCTTGCCGACCGCATTCTCACGATCAATGGTGTTTCGAAATCCCACGCAATGACCGGATGGCGAATTGGGTTTGCCACCGGACCGCAGGACTTGATCGACGCGATGATCAAGCTGCAGGGGCAATCGACGACAAACGCAAGTTCCGTTGCCCAGGCCGCAGCGCTAGCGGCGCTCACCGGACCGCAAGAGCATGTGAGCGACTGGTGCCGCGCCTATTCCAGGCGCCGGAGTTTAGTCCTGTCCGCGCTTGAAAGTTGCCCGGGCCTGACGGCGTCCGCACCCGATGGCGCATTCTATGTCTTCGCGAACTGCGCAGGAGCGCTCGGAAAGGCCGCTCCGTCTGGCTCAGTGATCGAAACCGATATCGAGCTTTCGGAATTCCTGCTGGAAACCGCTGGTGTTGCCATAGTCCCGGGCACGGAATTCGGGTACCCGGGGCATCAGCGCCTGTGCTTCGCGAAATCCGATGAAAACCTGACATGCGCTTTAGAGGCGATCCGCGAAGCTCTGTGTTCGCTGACATAGGGCCAGTCGACACTTAGTTTTCAGGCGCAGCGTTTCACTTTCTATCCGCAACATCTCACTAAAAAAAACGGAAGGGGTGAATTAACGTCTCTTTTCTGGTTTTTAATAAGATGATGATCGAATTCGGCAGCAGCACCCTAATCAGTACGGCCCTAACGCGTGAAAACCGACATTCTCGAGGGTACGGGCACAGGTATCCTGTTGAGTTCAATTATCCCACCGATGGAACGGGTCATACATCGTGCGAAATATGGCGTTTGAGCAACTCCAGACCTGCAACCAGCAAGCGGTCAATTGCCTGAGTCGTCAGCCAGGCAGAATGTGGGGTCAGCGTGACATTATCCATCTCGTAGAGGGGACAACCGGCTTCGAGCGGTTCCCTGACAAACACGTCCAGCGCGGCATGGCTGACTTGTCCCGCACGAAGGGCCGCCAGAAGCGCCGTCTCGTCGATTAGGTCTCCGCGCGCTGTATTGACAAGCACGACACCCGGCTTCATTGCGGCAAAGGCACCTCCGCCGATCATACCCTGCGTCTCAGGCGTCAACGCAAGGTGAACCGACAGGATATCTGCCTGCGCCAAGACCTCTTCAATTGGCAGAAGATCAACCGGCGCTCCACGCGTATTGCCAGAGGGCGTCCAGGCGATCACCCGCGCGCCCAAAGCATCGGCGATCCGTGCCGTCTCCACGCCGATCCCCCCGAGGCCCAAAACCCCGAAGATTTTGCCCGCAAATTCCTCGGTCCGCATTAGCTGCCAGGCGCCATTGCGCACCGCGCGATCCATCTCCGCCAGGCGTTTCAATCCCGCCAACGCCAGCGTGACCGCATGCTCGGCCACCGCACGGTTGCCATAGCCTTTTACCCCTTCGAACCGGATCCCGAGTTCTTTTGCAATCGCAAGATCGCCATGGGTCGCAAGACCGGTAGAGAGATAGGCGATGGTCTTTAATTCGGGGCAGGCTCGCAACACTCGTTCCGACATGTAACCCATATAAACGAGAACATGCCGCCGCTCCGATAGCCGATCGATCAGCGAGCGCTCGTCAAGGGTCTCACCAGAAAAAACCTCCAGGTCCGGCACAAGCTCCAGCATCTCGCCGGTCAGCCGACCAGCCAAGTCACCGTAGCAATCGACGAATGCTGGACCAGCCATCTCCTAGCCCACAACCGAAAAACTGCTCTCGCTGTTGATCTCGCGCTTGCGAGAGCAGAATCTCATGTTCAATACGTAGTCCATGTTCGGGAGTGGATACTCCAGCGGTTCTTTATCGTGATCGGCACCACCTTCGACATAGTCGACCAACGCGTTCATCATCATGCCCACCACTGGGGCGTTCTTGAATTGGTTCCCACTGGTTCCGATAGCCATATAGAAACCTCCGAGGTCCGAACAATCATAGATCGGGATCCAGTCATCGGATGCGTCATACAGATCGGCGATACCCTGCACGGAATTCGGCACACCCATGGAGGGGAAGCGCTGTGCCCCGCGCATAGCCTGAAGCCGGGCCTGCTCCGTCACGTCTGTATTATAGTCATCAGGATCAACCCATTCGAGGGGATCGCATTCCGGTTCTTCGCTGCCGATCAGGATCTTGTTACCAACCTCGGGCCGCCAATATCCTCCAATATCTGCATCCGAGCAGATGTAGCCGTTTCGCTCAAAATCAAACCCATCGGGTGATGGCACATGGGCGACCTCGACACGGAGCGCCTTGGTTTTGATGTTCATGCCTTCGCTGACACCTGCCATATCGTTGATCTTGTATGAATGAGGGCCGGACGCATTGATCACCACCGATGAATGGAACTCACGCCCGTCTTCGAGAGCGATTCCGGTGACACGCCCGCCTTCCTTGAAGATCTCTTCAACGCGTTGACCCATGATGAATTCAGCGCCGTGACGCGTCGCAGCACTCTGGAGGTTCTGGGTCGCGAGCATTGGGTCGCTGATAAACCCGGCCTTCGGGAAAAAAAGCACATAGCGCATCTCGCCGGTCTGCAACCCAAATTCAGGATCGTCAACCGTTTTGGCGGGATGGAAATGGCCTGGATTGATGATCGACAGCCTGTCGCGCATTTTTGATGGCGTCCAGACCTCGTAGGGAATACCAATCGTGTTGGCTATCTCCTCAAGCTTGATCCCGTAGTTGTTTTCTTCAAAGCACGTATAGAGGCAACCGACCTCACGATACCTGGCCAAGGTCGCGCCTGGTTCAGCGCCAACATAGTCCGCCCAGTTTTCCCAATACGGATAGTTCGACTTGGCGAGCGCCGCACCATCCAAGGTCGAGTAGTGTGTGCGGATGATTGCACAGGAATTTCCCGTGGAGCCAGAGCCGGCCACGGCATTCTTTTCGATACCCAAAACCCTTTTCCCGGACTTGGCCATCTCGAAGGCAATCGCACATCCAATCACCCCGGCGCCAATTACGATTGCGTCGTAACTCTTGGACATTTACGCTCTCCCACTTAAATATATTTCAAATATATTATATTGCCATCGCGACTGCGCAACGGGAAATTTTCCGGGAAACGGTAGGCAATGATCCACAATCCCAATGGAGAGACGAATTAAGTTGAGAACCCCTATTCCTTGATGGCCTTGATCGTAATTTGGGAGAGTTCTGGACAGCGTCGGTTCGTCAGTCCAATTCTGGCAGAGGCACGATGCTTCGGCATCGCTCCGCTCCTAACTCCTTACCAGAAAACATGATTTTGTCGTCAATACCGTCAAGGAATAGGTGTTCCCAACCTAATCAAGAGTCGCAATCTGATAAAATACGTTGCAGCACAGAGCAGCGCCGCGCGCTTGTTCGGGAAGACTTTTTTTGGGACCTCCTGGCGTTGGAGTTCGCGGAGCTCCCACTTTCCGTCAAAGAATAACGCTTGGCAGCCACAGCGCTATCTGCGGAAAGATTGCAATAATCACCGCTGCGAGCAACATGAGAAGAAAGAATGGAAAAGCGCTATAGGCGATTTGGCCGATGGGTTTGGCCGTGATCCCCTGCAGCACGAAAAGGTTGAACCCGATAGGTGGCGTGATCAGGCCGAGTTCGATCATGATGACCAGGAAAATGCCGAACCAGATCGGGTCCCATCCAGCCGCAACAACGATCGGCAGAGTGATCGGCAGAGTCATGACCATGATCGAAAGCCCGTCGAGGAACATGCCGAGAATGACATAGAACACGCCGATCAGCACGATAATGCCCACCGGCCCCAGATGCATTGCGGCGATGAGCTTCGCCACTTCCTGCGGCACATGCATGTAAGCCATTGTCGACGACATGAAGCTTGCCGCCACGAGGATTGTCACAACCATGCAGGTGATGCGGGTGGCCCCCGTCAGTGCATCCAGAAATACCTTCCATGAGAACTGCCCCAGTACGGTCACCATCAAAATCGAGGCGGCGAATCCCAGGGCAGCAGCCTCGGACGGAGTCACGATTCCAGTGTAAATTCCACCCAAAACGACAAACATCAGAACAAGGATTGGTGCCAGATCCAGAAGACTGCGTAAATAATCCATTACACTGTAACGGGTGTCATCCAAGTGACCGGTCACGTCACCAGTCAATGCGCGATAGACAATGTAGGCCGAATAAAGCGCCGATATGAGAAGCCCAGGTAGGATCCCCGCCGCGAAGAGACCTGTAATCGATTGCTCGGCCAAGACCCCGTAGATGATCATTGAGATCGACGGCGGGATCATCAGGCCCAGGCTTCCTGCCCCGGCCAGCGAACCCGTGACGAGGTTTGAATCGTATCCCCGCCGGTCAAGTTCGGTCATAGTGATCTTACCGACCGTCGCCGTGGTCGCGGTGCTCGATCCGCTGACGGCAGCGAACAGCGTGCAGCCAACCACGTTACAATGCAGCAGTTTACCAGGAATCAGATTCGTCCATGGCGATAGACCGCGAAACAGCCGGTTGGAAACATCTGTCCGAAACATGATCTCGCCCATGAACACGAACATCGGGATCGCAGCGAGCTCCCAGGTAGACGCCGTTCGCCACATTGTGCCTTTCATGATTGACCCTACCCGGACCAGCGGAAAATCCAGCACTACCAATAGCGAGGTCAAACCCACCATAAGGATCGCGATGAATATCCAGGTGCCGACCCCCAGGTAAAAAGCCAGAAACAAGAAGACGGCGATGGCGAAGAAGACTTCTTCCATCTCGGCCTATTCAATCCCCAACTCGGCGGCCTTTTCCGACGACAGGTCGATTTCGCCAGATAGGACACGAAGAAAATATGACAGGAACTGTACCAGTAGTATTGCCAGTCCGATTGAAATGAATGCCTCCGGCAACCAGAGAGGTACTTGCGCCACCGTCTCGCTGACATAACCGCGCTCGTAGTTACGCAGAACATTTCGCGTAAAGAACCAAAACGCCATTCCACAGCTGAAGAGGCCGAAACCTATGCATAGAAGCTCGACAGCAAAGCGTACCGGCCCCTTCGGACGCAGCCATGAAATCAACAGGTTCATGCGGATCAGAGTACCCTTCTCCAGCGATTGCCCTAGAGCAAGGAAACTCATTGCGCCGATACCGTAGCCTACGAGTTCGTCGGCCATGTGGGTCGAACTGGCGTACCAAGTGCGCAGCACAACCTCAGTCAAGATCAGTCCGGTCATCGCCAGCAGGACAATCACGGCACCAATCATACCAATCAGCGACAGCACAAACGCAAACCTGTGAAACAGAGCCATCAGCGACTATCCTCGTTCACAGCAGCGCCGCCCCAAAAGGGCGGCGCCTGAATTTCTTAGGCCGGATACTACTGGCCGACCTTCTCGAGCTGTTTGGCATAGGCAGCGAGAATCTCGTCGGCCTTTTTGTCGCCGAGTTGGGCTCGCCATTCGTCGATAGCAACCTGGGCGGCGCCTTTGAGCTCGTCGATGAAACTCGCCGGCACATCGGTGATCGCCGTAACCTTTGCTTCGGCCAGACGCTTAACATTGAGGTCGATCCGATCCTGGGCTTTCGACCACAATTCGTCCTCAACTTCGGCTGCTGTATCGAGAACGATCTTCTGGAGGTCGTCGGGGAGCGCGTTGAACACGTCCTTGTTGATATGCACCATGTTCGAACCCATAGTGAAGTTCACATAGTGGAAGTGATCCAAATATTCCTGGAACTTGGCAGACAATCCGCCTTCTTCAGATGTCAGAACCGCCTCGATGGTGTTGGTCGAGAGCGCAGGAACAACATCCGCCCAGCTCATCTGAATTGCCGCAGCGCCCAGTTCCTTCAGTGTTAACGTGCCGTTCTTGTCGTAGGTTCGGATTTTAAGGCCCTGCATTTCGGCCGCGGAGTTGATCTGCTTTTTTGACCAGATCCCAACCGGAGACCAAGGTTCGGTCAACAACAGCAACTGATTACCCTTTTCGAACGCCCCGGCATAGTAAGGTCGCGCGGCATCGATCAACGCCTTGGACTGTACCGGGTTCGTCGCCACGAAGGGCAGGTTGTTCATCAGGAAAATCGGATCGAACCCTGTGAAGACGCCCGTATAGGTGCTGGCTAGCGGTACGGCCTGATCTTCCACGGCAGACCAGTGATCCTTCGACTTGAATCCCAGAGACCCGCCGAAATGGTTGGTTATGACAATCCGCCCGCCACTGTTGGCTTCAAGACGTTCGGCGAACACCTTGTCCGCCTCACCGGAGATCGAAGTTTCGCCATACTCGTTCGGCATATCCCACGCAATTTCCTGGGCCGCGACCGGTGACAACCCGATTGCAGCCGCCGTGGCCAGGATACTCAGGGGCAATCTGATGTGTTTCATTTTACTTCCCTGTTCGCTTGAGTTGATTGGAGTACTCTCCTCAAAGGCCCATCTGTGTAAAAAGCGCGGCGGTCAATGGGCTCAATCTATTTCTGTATTCGCCGGCAACATTGACATGGTCGTGGTTACCGACTTCCAGATAACTCACGTCAAATCCAGCCACCCGGCAGGCGTCTGTATAGATACGAGACTGCCGGCGGAACTCATCGGTCTCTCCCCCACCAACGGCGACAACAGTAGGCGGCATCCATCGCGGCAGCTGGTGGATTGGACTGTTACGGACAGTCATCTCCTCGTCCATCTTAAGGTCAGCGTTCAGATAGGATCGCCGGAGCGGTTCGAGGTCGAACAGACCGCTCAGCGGCACCGCACCGTTCACCACATCGAAGGGTAGGTCATAGACGGACCACTCCGTGGCCATGAGCATCCCTGTAAGGTGGCCACCCGCGGAATGGCCAGTGACATGAATACGCCCGGAGTCGCCGCCGAATGAAGCAGCATTCTTGTAGATCCAGGCCATCGCAGAGCGGTTTTGAGCCGTAATGTCGTCCATCGTAACGCTCGGACACAGGCCATAGTTGTTTAAGATGACCGCCGCCCCGGCTTCGACGAAGCGTTCAGCCACAAAACTGAACATGTTCTTGTCGAAAGCCCGCCAATATCCTCCATGGATGAATAGAAGAATGGGCGAGCCGCCGCGCCCCGGCCAGATATCCAGCGCTTCCAGCGTGCTCTCACCAAATGGCACATCCAAGCGCGTTTCATAATTCGCGATGGTGCGCTTATTGTGAACGTCCATGGCGGCGAAGGTCTCGGCAAAATGCGGACACCTCACCCTCATGTCGTATTCGTAATCGAGCTCTTCCTGAGTGAACGCCCCGTAGACAATGCCTGACATGTCTCACCCGTCAATCGATAGCACTCACATAATCAAGTGCGTTTTTTTATCAGGCTAGGTTAGCCAATGGAGCATTGCAACTAAAATATATCTCTAATATATTTCATACGATACGATAACAGAAGGAATGCTCTGGATGTTCGTTCGAATGGCCTATTGGAACTGCAAAAAGGACTCTTGGGGCGAGGATTCAGAGCTGTTCGAGTCTGACGCAGTACCAATCATGCAAGGCCATAGCGGATTTGTCCGCGCAATGCTGCTGGCAACCCCGGGAGAGGTGCAGCGCATAGCCTTCACCGTCTGGCGCGACAAGGCAGCTTACCTAACCTTCGTCGCCAGCCCGGACCTGGAAAGAATCACCCAAATGTTCGCGCATATGTACGTCGAGGGCGATCGGCCGGAGCCGGTCGAATACGAGGTTCGGGCACAGAGCGATGTGTGACACCCGAACGCAATCACGTCGTGAATCCGGACCCTAGGAGATTGAAATGGCCCAACTCTTGGATATTGAAACGGCCGCACGCTACAACGGTTGGGCAAATATCCGTATCTACAACGCACTGCGTCAATTGAACGATGCGGAGCGCAAGAAAGACCGGAAGGCTTTTTTCCGATCGATCCACAACACGATGAATCACATTCTGCTGGCAGATCTGATTTACCGTGAGCGATTGGAGAAAAAGCCAACCACCTTTACCAGTCTCGACGAGGTTCTCTACGAGGATTTCGAGGACCTGGAGAGGGCACACCGCGCCAATGACATATGGTATGTTGGCCTTTGCGCAGCGATGAGCCAGGAAGAACTCGACGCACAGCTCACATTTACCGCCGTGGGTATGGATCAGGAAGAGATATTTTCCCTACCGATGAAACTCTGTCTGACCAATCTCTTCCAGCACCAGATTCACCACCGCGGCCAAATACACCAGATGATCAGCGAAACGGGCAGTTATCCGCCCCCGGTCGATGTCGTAAAGTTCGGACGCGGCGATACCGACGAATGGAGCGACGCCGCATGAGCGACGCCGCAGATGTTCTCATCATCGGCGCAGGGCAGGGCGGGCTTTCAGCCAGCTACTATCTGATGCAGGCCGGAATTGAGCATCGTGTTCTGGATCGCGGCGAAATTGGCCATGCCTGGGCTGCTCATCGCTGGGATTCCTTTTGCCTGGTCACGCCGAACTGGACCGTCAATCTGCCTGGACGCCCTTATGAGGGAAAGGATCCGGACGGGTTTATGCTGCGCAACGAATTTGTAACCTACCTAAAAGATTGGGCGGCCTCTTTCAATGCACCGGTTTCAGAGGGAATCGATGTCACCCGAGTAACCCCCGGCCAATCAGGCTTTCGCTTGCAAACGTCCAGAGGCGAGATGCGGACGCGCGCGGTGATTATCGCCACTGCCACCTATCAGCATCCTAAAGTCCCGGCGGTTGCCACGCGAATGCCTGCAGAGATCCTGCAACTCCATGCTGAGCAATATAAGAGTACGGAACAGGCGGCAGAAGGAGGGGTGCTCGTCGTGGGCTCTGGCCAAACCGGATGCCAGATCGTAGAGGATTTCCTGCGCGAAGGTCGCAAAACCTATCTGTGCGTCGGACGCACGGGCCGCCTGCCCCGCCGCTACCGCGGACGTGATGTGCTTTTCTGGCAGCGTGACATGGGGCTTTTGGATCGCACGCCCGATATGCTGGATAGTCCCGCCGACCGCTTCATAGGCGATCCGCACCTTACAGGCCGTGACGGCGGTGCAACCGTGAGTCTTCACGATTTCCGGCGACGCGGCGTGACCCTGTTAGGGCGGCTCACGGACATCGAAAGTGGCATGCTGCATCTCAAGGATGATCTGGCTGAAAACATGGCCTTCGCCGACCGGTTTTGCGCAGATCTCATTGCCCGGATCGACACTCATATCGAGGAACAGGGTATTGAGGCTCCGGCTCAAACAGAAGCGGAGTTTACCGGGGATCCTGAAGCCGGGGTGCCTTTACCGCAGACACCGGGCACGCTGGACCTGGTTGAAGCCGGAATCAACACCATCATTTGGGCCACAGGTTTCACATACGACTTCTCTTGGATCGACGACGTACCCACGGACGATCTCGGATATCCGGTGACAGATGGCGGCGCGAGTCCCCGGACGGGGCTGTTCTTTTGCGGGCTGAACTGGATGACCAAGCGTAAGTCCGGAATTCTCTACGGTGTCGATGAAGACGCTCGCCGGGTGGCGGAACAGGTTGGTTCCCATCTCGGTCAGCCATGCGTCAACTGTTTATAAAGTAACAAGAGCTCAGGAATATTCTGAATGTATATCGGTGTCGATGTGGGTGGAACCTTTACCGATATCGCGATAAATCGCGATGATGGGTCGAACCTGCTGCTCCACAAACTTCCCTCGACCCCGGACGCGCCGGAACAGGCGATCGTCGAAGGCCTCCGGATGATCATGGAGCAGGAAGGATTGTCGGCAGCGAACGTACGGCGGCTTGCCCATGGCACCACGGTTGGAACAAATGCACTTATTCAGCGGAAATGCGGAACTGTCGGACTGATCACGTCGAGGGGCTTTCGTGACTTGCTTGAGATTGGCCGCCAAACGCGCCCGGCAGTCTACGACATGCATTCAGACCACCCTGCGCCGCTCGTGGAGCGTCACCTGCGGATCGACGTCCCGCAGCGGACACTGGCCGATGGCTCAGTGCATGTACCGCTCGACGAGGACGCAGTGCGCGAGGCGGCCGGACGCCTGGCTGCGGCGAAGGTCGATTGCGTCGTGGTGTGTTTCCTTCACTCCTATGCCTTTCCTGCCGACGAACAGCGCGCGGCACAAATCCTGTTGGCCAACCTGCCAAACCACGTAACGGTGATCAGTTCGTCCTCTGTCTATCCTGAATTCAGAGAATACGAACGTTTTTCGACAACGGTACTTAATGCCGCCCTGATTACGATCATAGGGTCCTATCTCGACCGTCTGACCGCATCGGTCGCCGGACTGGGCGTTCCATCGGAGGTCAAGATCAGTCAGAGTGCAGGCGGGCTCATGTCAGTGCGTATGGCGCGCGAATATCCCATTCGCGCATCACTTTCAGGTCCTGCCGCCGGCGTGCAGGGAGCGTTACGACGGGCAACAGCAGCAGGATTTCCGGACATCATCACACTTGACGTCGGCGGGACCAGCGCCGATGTCGCGCTCTTGCGAGATGGCACAGCGGTCGAAGTCAACGAACGCGACTTGGCCGGTTTTCCCATCCGCATTCCCGCGCTTGATGTTAACGCCGTGGGAGCAGGCGGAGGCTCGATCGCCTGGATCGACCGTGACGGGCTGCTAAAGGTCGGCCCGCGAAGCGCAGGCGCGGTTCCGGGGCCGCTTTGCTACGATCTTGGAGGCACCGAACCAACGGTAACCGACGCTAATGTCATGCTGGGGCGCCTTAATAACGAAACGCTACTGGACGGGCGCATGCCCATCGAGGCAGGGGTTGCCGTCGACGGAATAACTCGCCTGGCCACTGCGCTAGAGGTGACACCGGACGAGACTGCATTGGGAATTCTCCGTGTCGCCTGCGCGACGATGGTCAAGGCGATCCGGTCGATCTCGGTCGAACGCGGTCATACTCCGTCCGATTTTGCGCTTTTCGTCTATGGCGGCGCCGGCGCACTTTTTGCGTCGGACGTTGCGCGGGAACTTGGCATGAAACGTGTCGTTGTCCCTCCGGATCCGGGGATCCTCTGCGCCGAAGGGGCGATGAATGCAGCACTTTCAACCGATTTCGTTACGACAATCCTCGCACCATTGGGCACCGAAGGTCTTCGTGATCTACGCAGTGCGGCAGAGGAACTGCAAGCACGGGCCGCCAATTGGTTCACCGCTGAATCCGTGCCGGTCGAGCAGGAGCGGCGGGTCTGGACTATTGGCGCGCGCTATTTCGGACAGAATTACGAACTGACTCTGCCATTTGATCTGACTCTCAGTAGCGACCGGCTGATGGCTGAACTAAAAGAGGCGTTTCACGCGAAGCATGAAACCACCTATGGCTTTGCGTCTAAGAGCGAGCCGATCCAAATCGTGAACGTCGCCGTCAAGGCGATCGGAGAACTAGAGCGCCCCAGCCTTCCAGTGCTGTCCGAAGACGGTAAAGCCGCGCCTGTCAGCAGGCGTCCTGTCCTCTTTGACAATGATCATCGAGTCGATACGCCCGTCTATGCACGGACCGATCTGTTCAGCGGTCAGCTAATCGCCGGACCTGCAATTGTCGAGCAAATGGATACCACGGTCGTCATCTTCCCCGAGGAAACTGCGGTCGTGGACCTCTGGGGCAATCTCGTGATCGATATTAGAAGGCTCTGACCATGGCAATGTCGCCGATCGACGCCGAACTCTTGCGCAACGCCATGGCGAGCATTGCGGACGAGATGTATATCGCCTTGTTAAAAAGTGCTTACTCCACGAACATCAAGGAGCGACGCGATCACTCCACCGCTCTGTTCGATGCAGCCGGCCGTGTCGTCGTACAAGGCGAAAGCATGCCGCTGCACCTCGCCTCGATGCTCGGACTGGTCGAAGTGGTCCTCGAAAAATACGGGACCGAGGGGGTGCGCCCAGGCGATATGTTCTTATCGAACGACCCCTATGTTGGTCGCGGGTCGCACTTACCGGACGTCGCGATCGCTGCGCCGGTGTTTCATGATGGAAAGCTTATCATGTTCGCCTGCAACATAGCCCATCACGCCGATATCGGGGGCATGTCGCCGGGCTCCATGGCCGGGGGAATGACCGAAATCTATCAGGAAGGCCTGCGCATTCCACCGATCCGGCTCATGCGGGATGGCGAGGTAATTCAGGACGTCATGGATATGATCCTGTTGAATGTACGCGTGCCAGAAGAGAGACTCGGCGACTACAATGCCCAGATCGCCGCAAACCAGCTGGCGCTTCGCCGCACGGCGCCATTGATTCAGCGTTGGAGTCCCGACCGGATCATTGAAGGCTGCGACGCCATTATCGCGGCGGTCGCTCGCCGAACCCGTGCTGCGATCAGCGACCTGCCCAACGGAGTCTATCACTTCGAGGATCTGGTCGACGACGACGGTTTGTCACGCGAAGATATCAGGATCAAGGTGGCCATCAGCGTGACGAACGACGAGATCGAGTTCGATTTCGACGGTACGGATCCGCAAGTCGAGGGCAACAACAACGTCACCATGGCAGGGTTACAGGCGGCTTGCCTATACTGTCTCAAGGTGCTGCTTGACCCGGATTGCCCTCAGAACCATGGCATGCTCAACCCGGTCACCATCAAGGCCCCAAAAGGCAGTGTAGTAAACGCCACCTTTCCCGCCGCATCTGCAGCCCGTGCGCAGACTGCGCAACGGATCGTCGACGTTATTCTGGGCGCCCTCGCACCGGCCTACCCCGAACGCATAACGGCCGCGAGCAATGGTGCAAATACCTCGGCGGCGTTCTTTGGGCGCTCCGCTGAGGGGAAGTATTATGTTTATCTTGAAACACTCGGCGGCGGCGCCGGAGCACGTGCCTACCGAGACGGGACCGACGGCGTGCAAGTCCATATGACCAACACCTCGAACCTGCCGATCGAAGCGCTTGAAACGGAATATCCGCTGATGATCGAAAGGTATGAATATGTCGAGGATTCAGGTGGTGCAGGTAAGTACCGGGGCGGACTTGGTATTCGCCGCGACTATCGTCCGATCGGTCACGAGACAACATTTTCGGGCCAGGGCGAACGTTTCGTGCATTCGCCCTGGGGAATCTTCGGCGGCGCTCCTGGCGCCACAGGGAAATTCGCCATCCTTTCCGACTCAGGCAAGGAAAGGCGGCTCGCCAACAAACCTTCCGCATTGCGTGTTGGACCCGACAGCGTTATCAACGTTGTGACCGCAGGTGCTGGCGGCTATGGCGATCCGCAGGAGCGGCCGGTCGACGCCGTTGCCGGGGACCGGAAATCCGGGAAGTTCAGCCAGGACTATATCGACAAGCACTACCCAAAACAGTCGTGAGCCCTGTTGATTGAGCCGCTCGGGACTGGGAGAGCACAATTGCAGATGCAACGCAGAACCCTTGACGGTCCGGAACCAGTTTCAAAAACCGATCTGGCCACAAACACTTTGCGCGACCAGATCATCACTCTTTCCCTGGAACCCGGATACAATATCGACGAGAAGTTTTTGCTGAGTCGATTCGACTTCGGACGAACACCATTGCGCGAAGCACTGAATCGGCTGATCGCAGAGGGTCTTATCGAGTCGCGCGGCTCTCGTGGCCTGCGTGTTTCACCATTGAACTTGTCAAACACACGTGAGCTCTTCGACGCCTACATCCTGGCCGAACGCATGGTGGCGTCGGTGCTCGTCTTTAACGACGACGGTCTTGTTAGTGACCTTCTGGATATTCAGAAGACATACGAAGCGCATACTCAAAGCGTTGATTTCTTGAAGGTGACAAAAACAAATGCCGCCTTTCACAATCGGCTCGCAGCAGCCACCCAGAACGCAATTATTGCGCGGTACTCGGAGCAACTGACTAATCTGGCCCGCCGGATCTCATTTTATATTTTCAAAAGCGAGTTTGGACGAGAAGCCCCAAATCGCGACTTGGAGGAAAGACTTTTCCAGCGCCCGATCAACGAGCATCAAGGCATCATCGATGCGATCGAGGCAACGGATCGCGATCAGTTGGTGGAATTAATGACAAACCACGCGAAATATTTTCGAGACCGCTTGCGGAAACTAATAGGTGGAAGCGCACCGTGTGATCTCGATTTCACCATCGTACAAGAACGGTAAGCGGGCGCTGTCAGGTTAATCCGACTTGAGACCGACCGACCCAGACATCAGCATGGCCGCATGTCAATGAATCCAGTTCGCGGCATCGTCACATCTTCGGGTCTTGTCACGTTGCTATGCACTGGCCAGCGCAACTCGACATAAACTCTTTTGTTCAGACGACAATGGTTGCATCGCTCCATGCGATCGTTATCCGACCCAATCGTTGTAATTTCCATAGTGGATGGCCTCTTCTCCAACTGGATCACTTACACGAACCTGTCTGACACATAGATGCCGTATAGGTGGAGTCAATCATCCCATAACATCTCTCACTTGTCCGCTCGCGCGGCGACAATCTCGATTTCAACCTTGAATATTTCACGGGCGAAACCTGACACAATCATCAAGGTTGAGGCTGGCGGTGGAGAAGTAACGAAACGGTCTCTCACCCGCATATAAGGCTGCAGAAAGCTGCGGTCGGTGACAAAGCTATTGATCCGCACTAAATCGCCAAAATCCATCCCGGCATCCGAGAGCAACAGTCCAATATTGTGAAAACAAAGCTCTGCTTGCGCCGCAGCGTCTTCAGGAATTTGATCATCTGGTGCAATACCCAACTGACCGGAGCCGAAAAGCACACGGGTTCCTGGCGGCACAACAACACCATGGCTGTAGAGTGCAAAGGGGGCACGGATGCTATCGGGTGTGTGATGGCTCAACATTGCGCTACACTCGCCTTCGTTGCTGTTCAACTCCGTGAGGGTAAGTAGAGTGCTGCGCTATTGGCAAGATCTGACGACCGACGATTTCGCTGACCTCGATCCCGAGACCACCGTGGCTATCATGCCGCTCGGCGCGATCGAACAACATGGGCCGCACCTTCCGGTTTCGACCGATGCCGTGATAGCCGAAGAAATGGCAAAGAGATCCTTGCAAATCCTGCCCGAGGCGGTTCCCGCCCTGTTGATGCCGACCCAGGCGATTGGGAAATCCAACGAACACCTGGCCTTTGCCGGAACATTGACCCTGACCCCCAAGACTCTGATCGATGTCTGGTACGAAGTGGCCGAAGGGATCAAGCGTGCGGGACTCTCGAAAATTCTGTTCGTCAATGCTCACGGAGGGCAGCCGCAGGTGATGGAGATCGTCGCCCGCGAACTGCGCGTCAAACAGGGTATTCTCGCGGTGACCTCGAGCTGGTGGCACATGGGGTTGCCAGAGGGCTTGGTGGCCGCGGAGGAAATTCGGCACGGCATTCACGGGGGAACGGTCGAAACCTCGATCATGCGGTACCTGCGCCCAGACCTGGTCAAGATGGACAAAGCGGCGAACTTCGTATCGGTGCTACCGGAGACGGAATCCACAAATGAGCGCCTGCGTTATGTCGGCGGAGTGGGAATCGGCTGGCAGGCACAGGATCTTCACCCACTCGGTGTCGCGGGGGACGCCAGCGCTGCAACGACCGAAATCGGAGAAGCGGTGGTAAAACACGCCACTTCGGCCCTCGCACAGTTGATCACCGAAGTATCGCGGCATCCGCTGTCTTCGCTGGTATCGCGGTGAACTAATTACACGCAGTTTGGGACTATCTGTTGTTCGAAAAACAACCGTGATATTGTAGCGGACAGATAAGCAGCAGATGCTCAAATAATAAGCTGACTTTGGAGGTTTCTCAGCGCCGTTCCACATCGCCGGTCCAAGAACCCTGATGTGACGTTTTGGCACCGGAACTGCGGCAGACAGCGGTTTGAGATCGACGAGAATTCAGCGATGGCGCCGGATCAATCCCGGCTCCATTCTCGTAAGGCAGAACAAGGGAGAACCGGGCAATGGTAGAGGTGAGAGACGAATCCGACGTCGTGGCAAAAAACAGAGCCGTTGTGAAAGCACTTATGCGTGCCGCAACGGCAGTAGCAACCGGCGCCGTCATGGCGGTATCTTCGGTCACAGCGGCAAACGCGCTGGACGAAGTCACATTCGGCACCAACTGGGTGGCTCAAGCCGAACACGGTGGGTTTTATCAGGCGGTGGCTGACGGCACTTATGAGAAGCACGGCCTCAAGGTCACCATCGCTCCGGGCGGGCCGCAGGCCAACAATCGTCTCTTGCTGCCGACCGGTAAAGTCGATTTCCTGATGGGCGGCAATATGTTGCAAGCCTTCTCGGCCGTGGAGCAGGGAATTCCGACCAAGGCCATTGCGGCGGTGTTCCAGAAGGAACCGCAGGTGATCATGACTCACCCTGGTCAAGGGCTCGACAGCTTCGAGAGTTTGAAGACAATCAATCTTTTGATCGGCAAGGGCGGACTCAACAGCTTTTATCAGTGGATGATCTCGGAATACGGCTTCTCCGAAGACCAGGTGCGGCCCTACACCTACAACTCGGCCCCGTTCATCGCGGATAAACGGTTGGGACAGCAGGGTTATCTGACTTCGGAGCCCTTTGCCATCGAACGCGAAAGCGGCATTAAGCCGAACATCTTTTTGCTGGCGGATTACGGTTTCGATACCTATTCGACCACTATCGAAACCCGGAATGAACTGATAACGGAAAACCCGGATCTGGTGCAGCGCTTCGTCGATGCCTCGATCGTCGGCTGGTACAACTATCTCTACGGCGACAACGCCGCCGCCAACACATTGATCAAGACTGACAACCCCGAAATAACCGACGCGCAAATTGCCTTTTCCATCGACAAGATGAAGGAATACGGCATCGTGGATTCGGGTGATACAGAAACCATGGGTATCGGTGCCATGAACGACGCTCGCATGGTCAGCTTTTACAACAAGATGGTGAAAGCCGGGATTGTCAGCGCAGACGTGGACTACAAGAAATCCTACACTCTCGATTTCGTAAACAAGAAGGTCGGCCTGAATCTAAAGCCCAAATAACGAGGCTGGCTTGATGGCCAATTCAATGACTGGCCCGGATGCAGAACAGGGCTCAGGCGCCTCGACGGTCGTGTCCCTGCGCCACGTTTCCAAGCGTTTCTCGAACGGAACCCTGGCGCTGCAAGACATGTCACTCGACATCGAAAAGGGCGATTTCGTCAGCCTGCTGGGGCCGTCCGGGTGCGGCAAGTCAACGGCCCTGCGGATCATCGCAGGGTTGGGCGACACCACGGAAGGACAGGTTCACTGGCCGGACGGCAAACCCGAACGCGGCGACATCGGCTTTGTCTTTCAAGAGCCGACCCTGATGCCTTGGGCGAATGTCTATGACAACGTGTGGCTGCCTCGGCGCCTGGATGGTGAATCGCGCGCGGCCGTAACGGAGGAAGTCACCGAAACGCTGGAGATGGTCGGCCTCGGAGGCTTTGCAAAATCCTATCCGCGCGAGTTATCGGGTGGCATGAAGATGCGGGTCTCAATTGCCCGTGCCTTGGTCACTAAGCCTAAGATCCTGCTGATGGACGAACCCTTTGCCGCCCTCGACGAGATCACGCGATTCAAACTGAACGACGACCTGCTGCATCTCTGGGAAGCCCATCACTGGACCGTGGTCTTCGTGACCCACAGCGTGTTTGAATCGGTTTATCTCTCTAACCGGATCGTAGTGATGGCAGCCCGGCCGGGACGTGTGGCCGAACAGCTTGGCAATAACGCACCTCATCCGAGAGGTGAAGGATTCAGGACCTCTGAAGAGTATGCTCATCTCTGCCGTACCGCTTCGGAGGCGCTGCATAGCGCGCTCTATCAGCCAGAAATGCCGGAGGATGAAATCGCGTGAATGTCTCACCTGCCGAGCGGTCAAATAATGCACGTGCAAAGCGCGCAGCAGCCCCGTCCGGGCAGAGTAATGCGGGATCCACGACCAGCATTCTCGAAGAAGAAGCCGTAAAATCCGGGCCTGATCTGCGAGCCGCAGCCGCACGCCGGGAACGTCTGCTGCGCATCATTCTGCCGGTCGTCATTTTAACGGCAGCGATCCTGGGTTGGGAGGCAATGGTGCGGATCAAGGAGATCCCGCATTACATTCTGCCTGCGCCGAGCCTGATTCTTGAGACCCTGGTCAAAGACTGGGCGGTCCTGTCGGTTTCTCTGGTAAAGACCCTGGAAATCACCTTTGCCGCCCTTGCAGTGGCGGTGGCTGGTGGAGTCGGGCTGGCGGTTCTCTTCACGCAGTCAAAATGGATCGAGATCAGCTTCTTCCCCTTTGCCGTAATCCTGCAGGTCACGCCGATCATCGCCATTGCACCCCTGATCTTAATTTACGTCGACACCATCCCGGTCGCATTGCTGATCTGCGCATGGATCGTCGCTTTCTTTCCGATCTTGTCGAACACGACGCTCGGCTTGAACTCCGCAGACCACAACCTGCGTAACCTCTTTCAGCTTTATGGCGCGACACGTTGGCAAACTCTACGATATCTGCGGCTGCCTGCAGCCATGCCGTATTTTCTGGGCGGCCTGAAAATCGCCGGCGGTCTGGCACTGATCGGCGCCATCGTTGCGGAGTTCGCCGCGGGTTCCGCCGGACGGGGTGCCGGCCTCGCATACCGCATCCTTGAATCCGGCTATCGGCTCAACATTCCACGCATGTTCGCGGCCCTGCTGTTAATCTCGGTCACTGGCATTCTGATTTTTCTAACCTTCAGCCTGCTCTCCCATCTCATGCTGCGAAAATGGCACGAGAGCGCAATTAAACGGGAAAACTGATGTGACGGTGAGCAGAATGGAAACTACCTGGATCACCAACGTGCGGCTTCCGGTCGTACTTCTGGAGAACAGCACGGAGCTTGATCTCGAGACCACGGATTCAGACGGCTTGATCGCGGCAGACCTCCGGATTGAAGGCGAAAGAATAGCTGAAATCACCTCAGCTGCAGCCCGTCCTGGCTGCAACGTCATCGATCAGCGCGGCGGTATGGTCTTACCCTGCTTCGTGGACATGCACACCCATATCGACAAGGGGCATATCTGGCCCCGCAAATCAAACTCCGACGGCACCTTCGACGGCGCGCTTGCCGCAGTCATTGAAGACCGGTCGGCTCATTGGGGCGCCGAGGATGTACGTCGGCGCATGGATTTCTCGCTCCGCTGCGCCTATGCCCATGGCACGGCGGCCCTGCGTACGCATCTCGACTCCAGCGATCCACAACACAAAATCTCCTGGCCCCTGTTTGCCGAGATACGCCGGGAATGGGCCGGACGGATCGACCTGCAGGCGGTTTCAATTCTGGGCATCGACCGTTTTCTTGAGGGTTTCGGTCCGGAACTCGCCGACCAGGTCGCTAAATCTGGCGGTATACTGGGTGCGGTCACCTTCATGATGCCGGAGCTCGACGAAGCCCTGGATATCATCTTTCAGTTGGCAATCGAGCGCGGTCTCGATCTCGACTTTCATAGCGACGAAACGGCGGATCCCGAGTCCCGAAGCCTGCGCCAGGTCGCAGAGGCGGCTATCCGCAATGACTTCACCGGGCGCATTGTTTGCGGCCACTGCTGCTCGATCGCCAACCAGCCGGCAGACGAGGCCGAAGCCTGCCTGGACCTTTTGCTCGAAGCTGGCATCGCCGTTGTCTCCCTGCCCATGTGCAATATGTACCTGCAGGACCGGGCCGGACAGCAGACGCCCCATTGGCGCGGCGTAACGCTGCTGCGGGAGATGCGCGACTGGGGAATTCCCGTGGCAGTCGCCTCTGATAACACCCGCGATCCCTTTTATGGATATGGTGATCTGGATGGCCTGGAGGTTCTGCGTGAGGCAGTGCGGATACTCCAACTCGATTGCCCTGTCGGAGAATGGGTCTCCGCGATGACGCGCTGGCCCGCCGATATTATCGGTCGGCCCGATCTAGGGCGCCTATCGGTAGGCGGCACAGCTGATCTGGTACTATTCGACGGCCGTAATTATTCCGAACTGCTGTCCCGCCCTGAAAGTAACCGCCAGGTCATTCGCGACGGTAGGATAATTGACCGCAGTCTTCCAGATTACCGGGAGCTTGATGATCTGATGTCTGCCAAATCACTCAAGGGAGCAGCATGAGCCTTTACGACATATCCGCGCTGAAGCAGGACCTCGCCGGTTTGTCGATGGTCGATGATCCCCGCCTTGTGCGCCAAAAGAGTCGGGATTTTTTCTGGTACTCCCCGGTCTTGAAACGCCAGCTCGACCATGTATCCGGCGATCTTGTGGTTACGCCGCGTAATGAAGACGAAGTGGTCCAGGTCCTGACGGCCTGTCACGCACGTGGAATCCCAGTCACTCCTCGTGGTTCAGGCACCGGCAACTACGGCCAGGCTATGCCGCTGTCAGGCGGTGTGATCCTCAATCTTGCCGAAATGCAAAGCGTCCGCGAGATCGGCGAGGGCAAAGTGATCGCCGAACCCGGCGCGATTCTGTCCAAGGTCGATGACGAAACCCGGGCACACTCCAGACAAGAACTGCGGATGTTTCCCTCGACCTACCGCACGGCGTCAATCGGCGGCTTTATCGGTGGCGGCTCGGGCGGTGTCGGGTCGATCACCTGGGGCGGCCTGCGTGACTTTGGCAACGTTCTCCGTTTGCGTATCGTCACTATGGAAGCCGAGCCCCGGCGGCTGGAACTGACCGGTGAAGACCTGCACAAGGTCATGCATGCCTACGGCACCAACGGCATCATAACGGAAGTGGAAGCCCCGCTGGCGCCGGCCTACGACTGGGTCGAGGTGATCGTAGGCTTCGATGACTTTATGAGCGGCATGCGCTATGCCAACGATCTGGCCCGCCAGGACGGGATCCTGAAAAAGCTGATCACACCAATCGCAGCACCCATTCCGTCCGAGTATCTCAGCCGCGATTTTAGTTTCACCCGCAAGGACCAGTCGATCGTTCTGCTGATGATTGCACCGCACGCCATGGGGGCTTTCCTCGCCTTTCATCGGCGGGCAGCCGCCGGAAGCAGAGAAATTCTGTTCCGATCGGACAAAGCAACCGATGAAGAGAGCAAGAACCTGCCACCGGTCTACGAACTGGCCTGGAATCATACGACGCTTTGCGCGCGCCGGCTCGCAAAGGACATCACCTATTTGCAGGTGCTCTATCCCTTCCCGAATCAGATAGAACTGGTCGAGAAGATTCACGCTCGATTCGGCGACGAAGTCTTGGCGCACCTGGAGTTCGTGCGTTTCGATGGCGACATAACCTGCTTCGGCCTTCCCCTCGTGCGCTACTCGAACGAGGAACGCCTCGAAGAGATCATGAAAATCCACGAAGACTTAGGCGCTCCGATCTTCAACCCGCACCGCTACACACTGGAAGAAGGCGGCATGAAGCAGACCGATGCAGTGCAACTCGCCTTTAAACAGGAAGCCGATCCACAGGGATTGCTCAATCCTGGCAAGATGATTGCCTGGGACGATCCAAGTTTCGACTATGCCAGTCAAACGACTTACCTTTTTCCCGGTCTGCAAAACCCAGAACAAACTGCAGAGTAGGCAATGCGCGTTCTGGTTCTTTATGCGCACCCGGTCGAGACTTCGTTTCAGGCCGCCCTTCACGCACGCGTCGTCGAATCACTCCGATCCAGCGGTCATGACGTGGATGACTGCGATCTTTATGCGGAGGACTTCGACCCTCGGCTGACTCGCGCCGAACGTCTTGCCTATCACGACACAGCAGCGGATCGCGCGGCGATTCAGAGCTATATTGATCGGCTACAGGCCGCTGAGGCCCTGATCTTGGTATTTCCCATTTGGAATTTCGGTTATCCAGCGATCTTGAAAGGGTTCTTCGACCGCGTGTTCCTACCGGGTGTTTCCTTCCGGATGGAAAACGGCAAGGTCACACCGGCACTGAGCAACATCAAACGCACTGCCGCAGTTGTGACCTATGGCGGCAACCGTATTCGCGCGTTGCTACTCGGCGATGCTCCGCGCAAACAGGTCACCCGCGTGTTGCGTGCACAAACTTTGGGTGCCAAGCAGGATTATCTGGCACTCTATGACCTCAATCGCGCGTCCGCGCAGAAACGCGAGCGTTTTCTCGAACGCGTTCAGACAGTCATGAAAGGTTTTGGGTGAGAATCCTGGTCGTTTACAGCCATCCGGTGCCGGAGAGCTTCAACGCCGCCGTGCGCGATACGGCGCTGGAAGCCCTTCGCCGTGGCGGACACGACGTCAAACTGCTCGATCTCTACGCCGAAGGTTTCGACCCGGTGATGCAGGCACAGGAGCGGCGAGATTATCATACTCAGGACCTCAACGAGGATCCGGTGAGGGATCAGATCGCGCTGATCCAATGGGCTGAAGGATTGCTTTTCGTCTACCCGACCTGGTGGTACGGCCTGCCGGCGATGCTGAAAGGTTGGCTCGACCGGGTTTGGGTACCCCATGTGACCTTTTCGATGCCCGAGGGCAACCAGCCGATCCGGCCGCTCATGACCCACGTCCGCTTCCTGGGCGCCGTCACGACCTGTGGTGCCCCATGGTGGTGGAGTAAAGTCGTTGGTGAACCGGGACGCCGGACTATTTTGAGGGGAATTCGGGCACTCTGTGCGAAACGCTGCCGCACCTTTTGGCTCGCCCACTATAAAATGGATGCCTCAACCGACGTGACCCGCAAAGCATTTCTGTCGCAGCTACAAAAGAAACTTGGCCGCATGAGGTAACTGAACCGCAAGGAGGATCTGATGGCGACTTACGTACTGGTACACGGTGCCTGGCACACTGGAGAGCTGCTGGAAGCCACCGCGGCGCCCATCCGTGCCGCCGGCCATGAAGTGCATCTTCCCACACTCGCCGGAAATCGGTTGGGCGATGCGAAGAACGTCGGTCTGTCCGAGGCGATCCAGTCACTCGTCGATTACTTCACGGAAAACGACATCAGCGACGCAGTGCTGATGGGACACAGTTATGGCGGAATGATCATCACAGGTACCGCAGACCGGATTCCAGAACGCATTCGACGGCTGGTCTACTGGAATGCCTTTGTGCCGAATGATGGTGAGAGTCTGAACGACATGGTGCCACCGGGCTACGTTCAATTGTTCGGGCAACTCGAACAGAATGACGGATCTGTCGAGCTGCCCTACCCCATATGGCGCGATGCCTTTATCAACGATGCAGAGGGAGACTTGGCAAAACAGGCCTACAATCTCTTAAACCCGCATCCGAACAAGACCTTCAAGGATCCCATTACGCTGTCGCGAAACCCCGCGACCATGGAGATCCCGAAATCCTACTTAAACTGCACGGAGGATACTTCCCTGCCGCACAGTTTGCCGTGGCATCCACGCCTGTCTGAGAAGCTCGGCCTCTTCAGATTGGTTCAGATGCCTGGCAGTCACGAGGCCTGCTTCTCAAACCCGGAACTGTTAGGCCGGAAAATTATGGAAGCCGGCCGGGA
Organism: Pelagibius sp. Alg239-R121; assembly: GCF_947331435.1. Lineage (GTDB taxonomy): Bacteria > Pseudomonadota > Alphaproteobacteria > Kiloniellales > Kiloniellaceae > Denitrobaculum. The sequence goes on from NZ_CAMZOF010000001.1 coordinate 231,926, forward strand.
TTGAAGGCTTCGACATTCGCTGAGCGGTTCGCGTTCTTTCCATTTACCGTCAACAACCATCGCACTCGTAATTTTAGCCTTCGGCCAAACTACGGCAGAGTTGACGAAGGGCGTTCTGGTGTTTGGCGTTTTCAATCCGCGAGAAGTTGCGGACCAGATCCATGTGATGCCGCTTGGGAGAAGCTGCGTCAGACTCAACACCCTGCTCGATACCCTCGTAGAAGTAGCTGATGGAAACACCCAGCACACGGGCGATCTCGAATAGCCGGCCCGCGGTTACCCGGTTGGTGCCCCGCTCATACTTCTGGGCCTGCTGGTAAGTCACTTTGATACGTTTCGCGAGCATCTGCTGAGTAAATCCAAGCGCAATTCGCCGCTCGCGAATCTTGCTGGCGACATACTTATCGACTTGCTGGTTGGTGGGCGCCGCGGCCTGTGGTTCCTGATACATTCTCATTCTGTCCTTTAGTTCAAAGTTGGAGAGTTCCGGTGGAAGGCCGGGTGCCCTGCGTCTTGTTCGTTTTCAGATGTTTACTCGCCAATCTCTTAGTCGATCGGCCTATCAATTCTCATCAACCTCAGATGCGTAGGGCTGATATTGATACAGAGGTCCGGTGCCGGTATCGACGGCTGCCAACCGGGTCGTCAACATGTCGCTGACCGCCGCGTAACTTCGTGGTTCGACCATGACATCAATGTTGAGATAGCCCTTCGCCAACGCCAATTCCTTTGCCGCCCGGAGGAAGAAGCTTTCCTTCTGCGAGGTAAAAAGCACATGCGCGCTCGAATCGCGTTCATGGAGCCAATTGACCAGCTCGATCCCGTCCATACCTGGTGTGAAAAAGTCGAAGACAATCACTGATGGCGAGAACTTCTCATAAATCGTGGCAAGTTCCCGTGCCTTCGATGTGGATTTCACCTCGAATCCCAAGCCTTCGCCGATCTCACGCGCGAGCTCTACAAAACCGCTATCTCCATCGATCACCAGGAGCCGGCGGCGGGAATCATCGTTTGCGGGCATCAATTCTGCACCAGCCACAATGGCGGGATTCACTTCCACACACATGTTGGTGGTCTTTCGGTTGTTTGTTGCTAATAGCAAAGATAGGTATTACGTGTGCGGACGTCAAGAGAATTGTTGCTATTAACAACGACATTTAGTATGGTCCGGCCATGAGGGAAAACACTTATGATCAATCCAAGTAGGGCCGATATGGGTCTTTCGCTGCTTTTGGAGCAGACCGCGCGCTCTATTTATGACAAGCGCGGACCCGCGGACATTCACCCGGGACAGTGGTCAGCCTTACGGTATTTCGCCCGGGCAAACCGAAAAGCCCGCACGGTGGCCGGTCTCGCCACTTTTCTGGGCGTGACACGTGGTCCGGCTTCTCGAGCAACCACAAGCTTGGTCAAACAAGGCTTTCTCTCGTCTGAAGTTAATGAGCAAGATCGCCGCTCCCCTCTTTTCACCATCACTGAAAAGGGAGATAACGTATTGAAGGACGCCCCGATCATCCGTCTCGCCTCGGCAATTTCTGCCATGGAGCGAAAGCAGCGGATGGATTTAGCAGAAAGCCTGGAGCAGCTTTACTCTTCCTTGAACTCATAACTCTTGTCACAATCCAGTCGACCGGTCCGCCGTAACTAGACTGCGATCTTTCTTGATGGAAACAATCAGGAAGGTGAACCGCGCTCTAGCTGCAGAAACTAGGGTCTTGGGATTTGATGTGATGAAAGCGAACAGGGGCTCCTGGAAGGAGTTGCTCCATCTCTTTGCCGGGACTCGTCCCGACTCCCCGTCGTCAAGCCAAGTTGAAAGCCGAGACGATCTGCAAAGCAAGATCGACGAGCTGGAAGCCACCAACAGCAGATTGCTGGCGGAGATCCAGGCCCAGATTGAAACACATGCGGCGCTCGAAGAAAGCAAAGCCCAGTTGAGTGACCTGGCTGCTGCCGCATCCGACTGGGTCTGGATGCTGGACGAACAACTGCGTTTCTCCTACGTGTCCGAGAATTACGATCTCCGAAGCAACGGCATCACAAGCGAGATTCTTGGGAAAACCCGATGGGAATTTGCAAAAGCGGATCCGGAAAACGATGCGCACTGGACACAGCACCGCACCTGCCTTGAAGCCCGAAAACCCTTCCGAGACTTTCGATACAGCTTTATCAACAAGAAAGGTACGCGTGAGTATTACCGCACCAGCGGGGTTCCCTACTTCGATGCCAGCGGAGAATTCAGGGGATACCGCGGCACGGCGAACAGCGAGACCAAAAAGGTGCTGACGCGGCAAAAAGCCGCTCAACTCGAACAAAGCTATCGGGAAATCTATGAAAACGCAGTCGTCGGCATCTTCCGTGCGACGCCCGAAGGCGAGTTTGTGCAGGCGAACCCGGCGCTGGTCAAACTCTTCAACTTTGAAAACGAGAAGGAGTTTCTTTCAGCTGTCAACAGGGCGCCGGAAGATCTCTTCCCCGAACCGGTTCTGCGCGTGGCAATTAAGCAGGAAATCGAAAAAAACGGGATGATCAAAGACTTCGAAACAGAGTTACGGGACAAAACCCATAACGAACGTGTGTGGGTTGGCATAACTGGTGGTGAAGTGCGCGATGAAAAGGGCGTCCTGAATTATTACGAAGGTATGATCGAGGACATCACGAAGCGCAAAACGGCCGAAGCGACCCTAATGCGGCGTGAACGCGAGCTGGCACAGGCCCAGCGCATCGGGCGCAGCGGCCATTGGCGATGGTTTGTCGATGAAGGAATTATTGAACGATCGGATGAAATGTGCCGCCTGCTGGGGATCGCGACAGACAGTACCCGGTCAACGAAGCAGGAGGGCGATAGTTTTATTCATCCTGAAGACCGCCCGGCTTTTCAGGAACGTCAACGGCGCGCCATTGAAAAGGGGATTCCCTATAAGAGCGAACATCGGGTGGTGATGCCGGACGGTGAGATCAAGTACCATTCCTGTGAAGGCCATCCCGAACACAACGGCAATGGGAGGATTGTTTCCATCTTCGGAATCAATCGGGATGTTACCGAACAAAGGGAAGCAGAAGAAGCTTTAAGGGATAGCGAACGCCAGCTCAACGAAGCTCAGCGGCTTGGTCATATGGGGCATTGGCGGTTTGACAACAATCGCGAGTCGACGAGATGGTCCGACGAGCTGTGGCGCATTTTCGGCCTTAAACCTGAAGACCGGGAACTGGGGCTCGACGAGATTTTTTCCAAGGTCCACAAAGAAGACCGGGAACGCATACGCAAGGAGAGCAAAGAAGCCTGGGCTGCCCTCAGGCATTTTACTCAGGATTACCGGATCGTCCTGCCGGATGGAAATATTAGGTATGTCAGGGTCGAAGCCCATCCACAGACCGACGACAATGGAAATCTGCTGTCCTATTTTGGGGTCACTCAGGATGTAACCCAGAAGACCGAGGCTGATGCCGCCCTCAAGGAAGGCGAAGAGCGCAATCGCGCGGTTGTGGAAGCTTTGGACCGGGCGAATGTCGGCCTGAGCATTACGACCGATGAGCGCGGCATCACCGACGTCAATTCCGCCATCCTGAAATTCGCCGGCGTGTCCAATAAGGAACAGATCATCGGACGAAAGCTGGCGGAACTTCAACAGCATGGGCGATCCGATTACGCCGCTATCGGCGAAGAAATGTACGAATCGATTGCGAGGAATGGTTCATGGGTCGGCGAGTTGGACTGGCGCCGGCCGGACGGTGGGATTGTAAATCTGAACGTTCGATCCGCTCCCTTCATCGACGACGCGATCATTCATATCGTCTCCGACATCACAGACCAGAGGAAGCGCGAACAGCGGGAAGCCGAACTTGAGGAGGGTATGAAGCAGAGCCAAAAGATGGAAGCGCTGGGTCAGATGGCCGGCGGTATCGCCCATGAAATCAATAATCTGCTCCACCCCATCATCAACTTTACCAAGCTGACCCGTGATCAGGTCGAAGACTCCCAACTTAAACATTATCTATCGCGCACGTTAGAATGCGGACGTAAAGCAGCGGAGATCGTGAACGATGTGCTGACTTTCGCCCATAAAGGGTCCGGCCAACGCAAAGTGGTCGATTTGGTTGAGTTGACCAAACGCACCATCCGATTTGCCCAGGACATCACACCGCCCGACATAGTCTTGTCCATCAAGACGATCGATGGCACCGCAAGCGTGAAAGTAAATGAGACCGAATTTATTCAGGTCGTGCTCAATCTTGTGCAAAACGCCAACGATGCCATGGCGGGTGTCGGCGAAATCCAGTTGGAATTGGACCGTATTCATCTGGCCCAGCTGGAATCCGGAAAGCTGGGGCTGGCAAAAGGAGATTACGCCCGTATCACCGTTATCGACCGGGGGCACGGTATCTCCGACGATCTCGTTGAACATGTTTTCGAGCCGTTCTTTACGACTAAGGAAGTTGGCCGCGGTACCGGGCTGGGGTTGGCAGTCGTCTATGGTATTGTCAAAGGCTGGGACGGCGCTATTTCGATTAAAAGCAAAAAAGATGTAGGCTCCAGCTTTGAAGTATATGTTCCAATGATCACCAACACTGAATCTGCTCCGGAGAGTGAAGGCGCATGAGCAAAATCCTGGTCGTAGACGACGACGAATTCGTACGGGAAAGTGTCTGCGCAGTTCTTAACGTCGCCGGTTACGATACCGTGGAAGCCACAAACGGCGAGGAAGGCATCACCCTGATCGAGAAAGAGGCACCTGATCTCGCTATCGTCGATATCTGGATGCCAAAGGTCGACGGCTTGACCCTCCTGCGGCGGGTGCGCGCTGAAAACTCAGATCTACCGATCATTATCGTATCCGGTGGCGGACCGGGAGAAACCCTGGAACGCGCGACAGCCATCGCGGACATCTATAATGCAGACCACGTCCTCTTCAAACCCTTTGAAGACACAGAGCTTCTCGAAATGATCGAGAAACTGCTCGAGTGCGATCAAGCTTGACATAAGCGGTCAAAGGGTGAATCGCCCTAGCACTATGAAAAAGGGCTGACCTGCGCTGAGCGCGAAGCCGTGAGACTTCGCGCCCATAGATCGCAATATGAGATTTATGGTGCGGTGTAGCTGGTCTTCACCGTCGTGTAGAATTCAACCGCATAGCGTCCTTGCTCGCGAGAACCGTAGCTGGAACCTTTACGGCCACCGAACGGCACATGGTAATCGACACCGGCTGTCGGCAAATTGACCATGACCATACCTGCCTCGGCATTGCGCTTGAAGTGGCTGGCGTGTTTCAGGGACGAAGTAGCGATACCAGCGGAGAGGCCAAAACTGGTGTCATTGGCGGTTGCAAGCGCCTCATCGTAATCCTTGACGCGCAGGACCGTGGCCACCGGACCGAAGATTTCTTCGCGGTTAACCCGCATATCGTTGCTGGTTTCGGTGAAGAGTGCGGGCTGCAGATAAAAGCCCTCAGTCTCCCGGTTCAAACGTTCACCGCCCCAGGCGAGTTTGGCGCCTTCTTTCTGTCCCGCCTCGATGTAGGAAAGATCCTGGTCGAGCTGGCTCTGGTCGACCACAGGGCCGATGTGGGTCGTGGGATCGAGCGCATTGTCGATTTTGAGCCCTTTGAGTTTTTCGATGACCGTGTTGACGAAGCTGTCATGAATGCCCTCGGTGACGATCAGCCGCGAAGAAGCCGTGCAGCGCTGGCCCGTCGAGAAAAAGGCGCCGTTCACGGCAGCATCCGCAGCAACGCCAACGTCGGCGTCGTCAAGTACTACAAAGGGGTTCTTGCCGCCCATTTCCAACTGCACCTTCTTGAGGCTCTCGGCACATTTGGCAGCAACATGTTTACCCGTAGCGACAGAACCTGTGAAGCTAACTCCGTCGATCTGTGGTGACGACAAGATTGCCTCGCCGACCACGGAACCACGACCCATCACCAGATTGAGCACGCCCGCCGGCAGACCGGCACGCACCAGAATGTCGGAGATGGCCCAGGCACAGCCTGGGACCAGATCCGCAGGCTTCAGAACCACGCAATTTCCAAAGGCCAAAGCAGGCGCCAGCTTCCACGCAGGGATCGCAATCGGGAAGTTCCAAGGCGTTATGATGCCGATCACGCCGAGGGGCTCGCGCGTAATTTCAACATCCACGCCGGGACGGATCGACGCGACCTTTTCGCCTGGCGTACGCAGAGCTTCGCCAGCAAAAAACTTGAATATCTGGCCGGCGCGCATGGTCTCGCCGATACCCTCCGCCAGGGTCTTGCCTTCTTCGCGTGACAGCAGTTCGCCAAGTTCCGCCTTACGCGCCATGATTTCGTTGCCGGCGGCTTCCAGGATGTCGGCGCGCTGTTGAGGGGTCGTGGCGGCCCAGGCGGGAAAGGCTGCACGCGCGGCGGCAATGGCTTGTTCGGTCTGCGCCGCAGACGCGCGGGCATAACGTCCTACGACATTGGACAGATCGGAGGGGTTGATGTTGTCGTTCGCATCGCTGCTGTCGACCCAATCGCCAGCGATGTAGTTGGCCTGCATATTCATAACGTCAAAAACTCCTCTCTCCGCGTTCGCGAGAACGCCGTGAAAATCTCAATGGATCATCGCGCCGCAGCACCATTGCCTTTGCAAGGGCAGAACTCACGGCACGCAAAACCATATGACCAAGATAACGTCCGAGTGCGCTGTCAGATGAGCATCCGACAGCGACCGGGCCGGGAATGGCATGTAAGCACGAAAAGAACATACCCGACCGTCTGGTCCCTCGGCAATGCAGAGATCCTACGCGTGTATGACGAAACCCGCAGACCAGAGTGCGTGTCCCGCGCTTTTACCGCCGTCGCCACGCTTGTGTGCGCTTTTCAACGACGCGGGACACCACACCGTAAATCAAAACCACCGTCAGGTTCGTATAAACGATCATCATGGCCATGGCGGCGGCCGGTGCGATATCCCCGGCGTCGTCCATATTCATCACCGCAACGGACGCCAGATTGGTATCAGGCGAATAGAGAAACACCACGGCCGATACCGTCGTCATGGCGTTCATGAAGAGATAAACCGCCATGGAGAAGAGCGCAGGCTGGCAAACCGGCACCGTGACACGCCTGAAAGTGATCCAAAAGGGCACCTTCAGAGACGAAGAAACGGATTCGAATTCACCATCGATCTGCTTCAGCGCTGTCACCGCGGTCAGGTGTGCGACGGTATAAAAATGGGCGACCGTTGAGAGCACCAGAATTGCCAGGGTGGCATAGATGCCGTTGAGCGGATTGGACGGATTGTTGAAAAAGAAGATGTAGGCCAGACCGAGCACCATGCCTGGAACCGCCAGGGGGACCATGGCCATTGCCTGGATGACGACGCGACCAAAGCGCGCGCCCTGCCCTTTTTCGACCAGATAGGCCACAGTGAAGATCATGGTCGTGCCGATCAGGGCGGTAAGAGCCGCCAGCTTCATGGAATTGAACCAGGCACCCCAGCCGCCGCCGTCCATGATCTCAAAATTGTAGTGGGTCAAACCAAGTTCGAGATTATAGGGCCAAAACTTAACCAGGGACGCGTACGCCGCAACGCCTAAAACCAGCAGCAGCATACCGGCCATCACGGTACAGAATACAAGAGCCCCAATATCGCGGCCGCGCGCAGGCTTCGGCTCATAGGGAACCGCCCGTGCGGACAACAACGCCACCTGACGACGCTGTACAAGCCGGTCAACGCCGAAGGCCAAAACCGCCGGAATGAGCAGCATCACGCTGACCACCGCCCCCATCTGGAAATTCTGCTGCCCGATCACCTGCTTGTAGATGTCGGTTGCAAGAACCGAATACTGGCCACCAATAACCTTGGGCACACCGAAATCGGTAATGACCAGCGTGAAGACCACGAAGATTGCGCTGATAACACCATACTTTGCTCCGGGCAGAGTTACGGTGAAGAACGTGCGCAGCCTGGAGGCTCGCAGAGCCTCGGCGGCCTCGTACAACCGCGCATCAGAGAGCGACAAGGCGGTGATCATGATGAGCAGCGCGTGGGGAAAGGTCCAGAAGCTGGAGCCCAGAACGATACCAATAAAACCGTAGATCGGTTCGCCCAGCAGCAAATCGCGCATGAAGCCCTTTTTGCCGAACATATAGATGAAGGAGATTCCCGGCAGTAACGACGGCGCCAGAATCGGCACCAGGGCGACCAGACGAAAGAACCCTTTGAAAGGCATGCAGGTGCGGGTAATCGCATAGGCGTAGGCGAAGGCCAAGCTGATCACAATCACCGTCGCCACGATCGAAACGGTCAGGCTGTTCGAAATCGAGTAGGACAGCGACGGCGTGTCGAAATAGGTCGCATAGTTCGTCAGGCCAACGAAGGCACCATCCTTGTCCTCGAAGGACTTGGAAAGCATCGCGTAAAGAGGGAGGATCACTGCAACGATCAGGAAGATCCCGGCGATGGCGATACCGCCACGCATGACCCATGCTTCCGAATCAAAACGCGCACGTGGGCCAGAGGTGGCGCCGGGTGTCAAAGCAGCATCGGTCATGACACTACACTGCTCCACTTGAGAAGATGCGTACGCGATCAGCCGGCAACTCGACCGTCAGATCCTTCCCTGTTTCCAGGCCCATGCGCCGTACGGCGTTGATCGAGAAATCCGCCAGAAGGTGAGATTCGCCCAGGGCTTCACAGGAAAGCTCCGCCCGGAAGAAGGAGCCCAGGAATTCCATATCCTCGATACGCGCATCAAAGGCATTGCCTGGACTCTCGATGACATCGGGCGCACCTGGCGAACGGGCACCGGCGCCGTGGGGTATGACGTCCTCTGGACGGATCGCAAGGATTGCGGGCGCACCGCTTTGGATCTTGTGATCCTGGCATGCGAGACTCAACGCGCCGAGCTTCACACCGCCGGCACCGTTCACTTCGCAGGGCAACTGGTTCATGGTGCCGATGAAATTGGCGACGAATGGGCTGACCGGTTCGCGGTAAATTTCAAGCGGTGAGCCGACCTGTTCGACAACACCGTGATCCATGACCACGATGCGGTCGGCCATGGTCAACGCCTCTTCCTGATCATGGGTCACCATAATAGTGGTCACACCCAGTCGGCGCTGCAGGCTTTTGATTTCGTGACGCAAGTGTCCCCGCACCTTGGCATCCAAGGCAGACAAGGGTTCATCGAGAAGCAGCAGTCCCGGCGACATGGCCAAGGCGCGTGCGAGAGCCACTCGCTGTTGCTGCCCGCCCGAGAGCTGCGCCGGGTACTTGTCGCCCTGATCAGGCAAACCGACCAAAGCAAGCAGTTCCTCAACCCGATTACTCGTTGCCTCTCGAGCCGAACCCGTGTTGTCGAGGCCGTAAGCGACGTTCTTGTTCACAGTGAGATTGGGAAAAAGCGCATAGGACTGAAACACGATACCGAAGTCGCGCTGGGACGGCGGCAGGTTCGAAATATCGACCTCTGCCTGAGTAATCTGGCCCGCCGATTGAATTTCCAGACCAGCGATGATGCGCAGAAGGGTTGTCTTGCCACAGCCCGAAGGGCCAAGGAAGCAGACGAACTCGCCTTCATTCACATCGAGTGCGATATCCTGCAAAGCCGTAAAGCTGCCAAAGGATTTCGAAACGCCTTGCAGGCGTAGGTACGGCGCCGAAGCGGACATAACGGCCCTCTCGTCAAAAGAGCGGCGCGGCAGACCCATTCAGGCCCGCCGCGCACAGATCAACAGGCCTATTTCGCCTCGGATTTGGAATCGTAACGCTTCTGCCACTCGGCCAGAATGCTCTTGCGGTTCTTGGCGGCAAAGTCGAAGTCGTTATCAATCATCGCATCAACCAGACCTTCGGGGAAGTGCTCGACCGGCTTGGCCACACCAGGATAGGCAACAACGGCATAACCAGCGTTGTACATTTCGTTGGCTTCCTTGGTGACGATGAAGTCCATCAATTTCTGCGCGGCACCCATGGCGTCCGTGCCCTTGACGATGGCCGCGGCTTCCATGTCCCAGCCGACGCCTTCTGAGGGGACGATAATCTCAAGTGGCGCACCGGCGGCTTTGGATTTCGCGCCCCGGAAGGCGAAGGAAACGCCGATTGGAATCTCGCCTGCAGCGGCGAGTTTACAGGGCTTGGAGCCGGAATGGGTATAGCGGGCGATGTTGTCGTGCAGTCCGTCCATGTAGGACCAGCCGCCTTCTTCACCGAACATCTGCAGCCAGGAGGAAACGTCCAGGAAACCGGTACCTGATGACGCCGGATTCGGCATGATCACGTGCCCCTTATAGACCGGTTTGGTGAGGTCCTTCCAGGAGGCAGGCATCGGCAAACCAGCGGCCTCAGCCTCGGGAATGTTGACACAAACCGAAGCAACCCAAGCATCCATACCCACCCAGGACGGCGGGGTCGCTGAGTCGACAAACTTCGCATCCAGGTCCTTAACGCCCTTCGGTGCGTAAGGTTCAAGCATGCCTTCGCCCTTTAGCAGGATGAGACTGGTTCCCGCCAGGCCCCAGACCACATCAGCCTGCGGATTGTCTTTTTCCGCCAGCAGCTTGGCCGTTACGATACCCGTCGAATCGCGAACCCACTTGATCTCGATGTCGGGATGATGAGCATTGAAGGCTGCTGCGTACTTTGCGAGATCTTCCGCCTCGACCGCAGTATAGACGGTTAGCGTTTCGGCCGACGCGGCATTGACCGCAAGCCCGCTTGCAATGGCGAGGGCGGCCACGCCGCTCGCGTATTTAGAGATATCGATTTTCATTTTTAACTTCCCTGTACTATTTACGATTTAGATTTATTTGCTCGTGGAGTTGAGATCCCCATTCTCTCCAGGCGAGTAAACTCGTCCTGTTTCTTATGACTTTGGTTCAGCGATTGTAGAGTTCCCCTCCAATCCCTGGCTGCGCAAGCGTTCGGCTTGCTCCTCGCTCACCAGACGGGAACTTCGCAGCTCTCCTCGGCGACTTAGAATCGGATAGGCCACAGAGGTTAGGTGAGAATTGATACGTTTGAAATCGCGCAGCATGTCGAGATGTAGACTGCTGGTTTCGATACTCTCAACCATGCCCGAACGAAGGCGTTCCAGATGCCATTCCGTGCCTTCGAGCTCCATCTTCCGGAACTGGTCTTTCCGCGCCATCAGCGACCGCGCCTGCTGGGCATCTTGGCTGATGAACACGCTCAGTGACAGGCGGACCGTTTCCATCAGCATGGCATGGACATTTGCCAACTCTGACAAACCCTGATCCGAAAAACTCAGCTTGCCTTTGATTTTTTTTGCCGCAAGTTCCATCAAGTTTTTGTCGATGATGTCACCGACATGTTCCAGATTAGTCGTGAAGGTAATAATCTCGATGCAGCGTCGGCTCTCGTCATCATCCAGTTCGTCCCGGGAGAGACGCATCAAGTAGAGCTTTACCGCCTCGTAGAGCTGGTCGACTTGATCTTCCTGCGCTTCAACATCGGACAGCAGTGCTTTGTCATCTTCCCGAAAGACCCGGATGGTTTTGGCCAGCATGTCTTCGATGATGTCGCCCATTCGCAAGGTTTCCCGCGCCGCCATGCTGAGGGCCAGCGACGGCGTCTCCAACAGATGCTCGTCGAGATGGCGCGGACCGGTATCATTCAGATTGACCGCGGGTTCAGGCAGAACCTTTGTCGTGAGCACCGCAATCGGCCCCACCAAAACAAGCGACAGCACACAAAGCGCCGCGTTAAAGGCGACGTGGAACGCGACGACCTGTTCCGCCGGTCCGGGCACGAGACGCACCAGTTCAGGCTCCAGCCAAGGCAGTGCGATCCAGCAGGCCACAACCCCGAGAAAGCGAAAGAAGAGATTCCCCAACGGTACCCTGCGGGCAGAAATCGGTTCTGCGATCGTCGCACTGATCGCCGGCAAGGCAGCCCCCAAATTGACACCCAGCACGATGGTCATCAGCGCATCGACCGGGAAAGCACCTGCCACGGCAAGGGAGGAGACCAGCAGGACAACAGCAACGCTGGAATAGGCCATCCAGGTCAGAACCAAGCCAACCACGACCGCCAGGAAAGGTTCGTTGGCCATGGCGTTTAAGACTTGGCTGACAATCTCACTGTTGCCGAGCGAGCGTGACGCGGTTCCAATCACATTAAGAGCGACCAGCAGCATCGCAAAGCCGATCAATATACGGCCGATGTGTTTGATTCGAGGGCTGCGCTTCTCACCCGATGCGTGAACGACATAACCCAGAAACGCAAAAACCGGCCAGACAGCCGCAATACCCGAGGCAACGACGACAACGGCAACCGACGATCCCAGATCTGCCCCCAGCATCACAGCCAAGGCCGGCGCGGTTGTCAGCGCGCCGCGCCCCACGAAGGAACAGACGATAAGCGCCGTTGCCGTCGAAGACTGCACGAGAGATGCGACAAGCGCTCCGGCACCAGCGGCGAAAATCCTATTACTGGTCCAGGCAGCGACAACGCTGCGCAGTTCTGTTCCGAACGCGCGAGTCATGCCGGTCCGAATCATCCGCGCACCCCAAAGAAGCAGCGCGACGCCACCCAAAATCGTCAAAAAAACCTCAGTACCACTCAAACCTTTGTCCTTCGTTCGGTCTTGTCTGCTCAGCCTTCTCGGTTACGTTTGTCATCCTGGTCTTGGCCGGGGAGCACAACTTTGCCGGAGGTGCTGCTCAATCGCTTGCAGCGCGTTCGCTGTGTACCCTAGCCCCGAATCCTTAACCCCGCCGAGTGGCGACATCACAATCTGATATTTCGGCACGCCTCAGATGTTCGCCCTGTCGACCGACAAGCCATTCGAACTGGCTGGAATACGGTCCGCTGACCTCTTTGGCCATCAGTTCCGCTGACTGATCAATCTCGTCAACAAAGGTCAGCGACTGCGGGGCATCGTGGCATTCACAATTGTACAGGATTTCAACGCCGGTTTCCCCTGATTTGTAACCCCTACACCTCCTCGCCATATCTTCCGTCAAATTCATCTCTTTTATCCAACTCGAGCCTGATCGTTTTTCGCTGGCCATGTGAGTAACATGAACAAGTGTCTTTAACGTCCTAATCCACCGATAGCTTTACAATGGCGCTGCCGCCACAGTCTCGTCTGCATAGTGACAGGCGACCATGTGTTCGGGGGCCAACTCTCGCCAGGCGGGCGCGTCGACCCGGCAGTTGTCTTTGGCGATCGGACATCTGGTATGAAATCGGCAGCCCGACGGTACGTTGGCCGGCGAGGGAATTTCTCCCTCCAGCTTTTGTGCCCTGCCACGGTCATCGGGATCCAAAGACGGAATCGCGGACAGCAGAGCTTTGGTATAGGGGTGTCGCGGCGTCGAAAAGAGTTCCCGCGACGGCGCCGTCTCGACAATCGAACCCAAATACATCACTGCCACCTGATCGCAAGTATGGGCCACAACACTCAGATCATGACTGATAAACAGAAAGGTGATGTCCATGTCCTCCTGCAACGTGCGCAGGAGATTCAATATATCGGCCTGAATAGAGACGTCCAAGGCGGCAACGCTTTCATCAGCAACGATGAACTTCGGTTGACAAACCAAGGCTCGAGCAATCGAAATACGTTGTCTCTGGCCGCCGGAAAAAGCGTGAGGGAAGCGTCGCAGATGTTCGAGATTCAAGCGGCACTTAGCCGCAATCTCGCGGACGCGTTCATCGGTTTCATCCCGCGATGAGGTCAAACCCATCACTTCGAGAGGCTCAGCGATGATATCGCGCACCGTCATGCGTGGACTGAGCGCTGCGTAGGGATCCTGAAAAATGAGCTGCGCCCGTTTGCGGTAATCCTTCAGTTCTGCTTTTCCGATATTGGCAATGTCAAACTCGGCTTCGCCGTCGTTGTAGCGTACATGACCGCTGGTGATCGGTGCTGCTTTCAAGATGGCCCGACCCAGTGTCGTCTTACCCGAACCACTCTCACCGACGAGCCCGAAAAACGATCCCTTGGGAATATCCAGTGAGACGTCGTCGATCGCCTTTACTACCAGTCGTTCGCCGAGAACCTTATGCCCGAGTCCATAGTGCACGGAGAGATTTCGGATGGAAATGTGAGATGGAGTGCTCATGCCGGCACCTCCGTCTTACCGCGCACCGCCTGATCAACGACAAAGCAGGCAGCGGCATGGCCGTCGGCAAGCGCTGTCACACTCGGGATCGAGGCATCGCAGGTGCCTTCAATAAACTGAGAGCAGCGGGTATGAAACACGCAACCGCTCGGTCGCTCCAACGGGCTCGGAATATCGCCTGGCACAGGCGTTAGAGGTTCGTCGAGCTTTTCCAGCTTGGGGAGCGCATTGAGCAAACCCTGAGTGTAGGGATGCGCAGGCTCTCGGATGACCTGCCGCACAGAGCCTGTCTCTACAAGCTCGCCCAGATACATCACAGCAACCCGGTCCGCCGTTTGTGCAATAACGCCCAAGTCGTGGGTGATAAACAGGATTGCCATGCCGAATTCTTCGACAAGGTCTTTCATAAGGTCGATTACCTGCGCCTGAATGGTCACATCAAGCGCTGTCGTCGGTTCGTCTGCGATGAGAAGCTTCGGCTTCGTCGATAGGGCCATCGCGATCATCGCTCTTTGACGCATACCACCGGAAAACTCGAAGGCGTGCTGATCGAAACGCCGCGCGGCATCTGAAATACCGACCCGGTCCAGCATATCAATGGCATGCTCACGCGCTTCTTTCTTGGTCATGCTGGAATGCAGCATAAGCTGCTCGACCATCTGCTTGCCGACGGTAATGGCCGGAGCAAAGCTTGCCATCGGTTCCTGGAAAATCATCGAAATCGCGCCGCCACGGATCAGGTTGAGCTCCTTGGCCTTTTTGAGCTCCAGGATGTCGATCGTGCCATCGTCCGTCTGCAACGTGATCCTGCTGTCGTCGGTGTAGACGGTGTTCGAGGAATTGAGCTGCATGAGCGCCTTGGCCGTCACCGACTTGCCGGAACCGCTCTCCCCCACCAGCCCAAGGACCTCACCGGGCGCGATGTCGAACGAGATTTTGTCGACCGCGGTAATCAATCCCTCGTCGGTGTGGAACTTGATCGACAGATTTTCAACACTGATCAATGGCTGGGTCATTACTTGTGATCCGAATAGGGGTCGGCGGCGTCCCGAAGGCCGTCACCGACAAAAACAAAGGCCAGGACCAGCGTCATGAAGAAGATGACCGGAATGAAATACCATTGATAATTCAACAGCACGTCCGCATTGGTGACATTTTGCAGCATAACGCCCAAGGAGTTGACCGGGTCCTTCAGACCCAAGCCGATGAAGCTAAGCGCCGTCTCGGACAGGACCATGTAAGGAAAGGAGATCACGAGATCGACGATAATGTAGCTGGTAAAGCTGGGCAAAAGGTGACGCCCAATGATGTGGGCCGGTGAGGCACCACAGAGCTTTGCAGCCAGGACATATTCCTGATTTCGCTCTGTCAGGAGATGAGTACGCACCCTTCGCGCCAGGGTCGGCCAGCCAATAAAACCCAGAATGATTGAGATGAAGAAAAACCGTGCTTCCGCACTCCATTCATCTGGAACAAAGGCCGCGAGCGCCATGAAGAGCGGTATCGCCGGAACCGTTCGAACGGCGTCGGTCAACATCTGAAAGAAACTGTCGATGCGTCCGCCGAAGTAGCCTGATGTGCCGCCGATAATCAGTGCCAAGATGAAGCTGATCAGAACCCCGATGGTTCCAACGGCAAGCGACGTCGAAATGGCGTGAAGGGTTCGTCCGAAAATATCCTTGCCCGAGGAATCCGTGCCAAAAATATGAATCCCGCCTTCTTCGATACCGAACAGATGAGTGTCGAAAGTCACACCGCGGACCCGGTAATCGAGCGCTTTGCCTGGTAGATCGATGTCGAATGCGAAATAAGTGTATTTCCAACCTTCCGGGAAAAACTCGACATAGCGCCTTGCTTCGGTGTCGATTTCGGTCACCCATCGGAAGTTCGTTTTAGCCGAACGACTGCGCTTCAAGCTATGTAGGAAGGGTCGCCAGGAACAGCCGTTATGATCGCAAAACATCGGGATTTGCGGCGCACCGTTCTGATACTCCTTGTCCCGTCCGGCAATAGTCGGGTCATAAGGGGACAGGAAGGGCGCGATAAGGCCGGCAAGAACCATCAGAGCCAGCACGATGCCTGCAATCATCGCCGCCTTGTTTTTCCTGAATCGTGCCCAGATCAGTTGTCCTTGGCTGGCCGTAAAGTATGCTTCCTTACGCTTTTGCTCTGAGAGCGATCCTGATTGAAGGCTTTGATCGGACATTAACCTAACCTCCCATCACGCTGCGGCGGACACGGGGATCGAGAACTGCCAGCAGCATGTCCGTTATGAAATTCAAAAAGACAATCGAGGCTGTCAGTATGAATATGATCGCGCCCGCGAGCTGCTGATCATTCGATCGCGCCAGGGATTCGAGCAGTAGCGCACCCATCTCGGTAAGCGTGAGGATAACCGCGACGATCGGCAACTCGTTAAAGACCCGATTAAGGTCAAAGCCGAGCGAATTGACGATCGGACCAAGAGCATGGCGAGCCGGATACCGCCACAGAAGCCGAGCGCCGGAAACACCGCGCGCTTTGGCGGCGGTCACATAGAGTTTGCCGATTTCGTCCGACATCAGAGCGCGCACGGTCTGCAGAGCAAAGGCAGTTGCCGACCAACCGAGAATAAAGATCGGCAGCCATGCCCGGGACAGAAAGTCGATCACCCGGTCATAAGACCAGGGGGCATCTCTGAATTCTTTGGAAAAAAGTCCGGTCAGGCTGTCGCCGAAGACTACGGTCGAAAACAACATGATCATCAGGGCCAGCAAGAAGTTCGGCATGGCGAGGCCGAGGTAGGACACGAAACGGACAGCATTGTTGGCCGTTGCGCTGGTCGAGGTAGCCGAAATCATGCCGAAAGGAATGGCAATCAAATAGGCAAAAAGAAGGGATGTAAAACAGATGCCTAGTGTCAGGAAAATCTTTTCGCCAAGCAGTCTGTTGATGCTCAGGCGCAGGATACAACTTTCGCCGAAATCGCCCTTAAGAAACACGTTCCCGACCCAGCTGCCCCAACGAACAATGAAGGGACGGTCGAGCCCAAGTCGTTTTTCCTCGGCCGCGATATCTTCGACAGTGATCTGAGAGCCCTGTGTGTTCTTGAAGGCAAGGTAGCGTTCCGCACAGTTCCCGGGGACCAGCTCCATCAGGCTAAAAACGATAAAGGAAACCAGCAGCAATGTGACGATTGCCAGGCCGAAACGGGTCGCTGCAAACTGAGCAAATTGAAACACTAGACTCCCCCCAATAAAGCCGACTCTTATTTTGGCTCAACGACCCCTGCGCAAGAGGAGAATTGCCAAAGAATCAGAAAGCAGCAAAAGGAGGCTGACCCTGATTCGGGCACAGCCTCCTGTATTTGCTCGCTAACCGTTCATCATTATTCGGCCAGGAACCACTGCTGCGGGCGGTATGGGTAAGTCCGGTAATACTCGTAAGAAGCCGTCTTGAAGGGAACGAAATTCTTCAGAGCATTGCGGTGAAAAATCGGATCGACTGCATGCACTGTTCCGATCATCACCAGGTTACCAGTCAGATTCTCAACTAGCCGAGCGCCGATCTCGTTAGATGCATCACTGCCCACCGTTGCGGACTGGAAAGCGTCGATGTCGTCTTTCATGTCGTAGACCCATTTCGGGGGTTCGACACCCGATTTACCTTCCGTATCGATGTACTCGGCCCAGAGCATACCCGTACGGTGATTGAAGTAATCGCCGAATGGCGCAACAAAGCTCTCGTTAAGGCCCAGAACGTAGGCCAACGGCAGGCCCATTTCCCACGCACCGATGTCAAGTTGGTTCGACGACTGAGCCGAGCGGTACTCATCCGGCGTCACTTCTTTCGACGTCGTCTTAACGCCAACATCCGACCAATGCTGTGCGACCAACTCAACAACCTGGCTGGCTACACCCTGCGTGGCGAACTGAATGTTAAGCACCAGCTTGTCACCGTTCGGCAAGTCCCGGAATCCGTCGTTGTCCTTATCGACCAAGCCGATCTCGTCGAGTTTCTTTTTCGCCCCGTCCGGATCGAAAGCAACGAAATGCTGTTCCCACTTGGGATCGACGAAGTCAGGTGACGGTGAGAAACCGGTGTACTGTTTCGGCGTGCCCAACTCAAAGAACGCAACCTCGTTGATCTCGTCACGATTGATCGCCGATGACATCGCTTCGCGGAATTTGAGATCCCCGAAAACCTTGCGCTTTTCCATGTCGTCGGAGGTCAGGTTGAAAGAGAAGACCGGCATGGAAATGGTCGGCTTCAGGTCGATGGTGTAGTCGCCCTTTTCCTGACCGTCCATCAACATCGGTGCGGAAGGCAGTCGCAGCGACTGGGCTTTGTAGTCAACTTCCGCATTAACGAGCTTCAGCAAACGAACTTCGTTTTCGTTGATGTAGACTTCATCTTGCTCATTGATGTAGGGCAGCTGGTTGCCCGCGGTATCCACCATGTGGAAATAAGGATTGGCAACGAGGTGCCGTCCCTCGGTGGTATCGCTGATGGTAATGTGGCTTTCGAGCGTCGGCACGACTGCTTTTGGCATATTGCCGACCTGGTCGGGCTTCGACAGAAGCGGCGACGGTGTGTCGGTCCAGTCGGAATTGCCGAAATACGCTGCAATGACCTCATAACCGTTCTCGAAACCCAACGCCTTGGCTTTTTCGTCAGCATCTGCCGAGATATCCGGATGATACTGGCCGAGGAAGTGTTTCGGCTGAAAGCCCTGCGCATAGGACGTTGCAAAGTGAGCCAGAAGACCCGGCTTGGGGGCCGGCAGATTAAAGCGCACGGTCTGCGGGTCGATCACCTCGACCGTCATGCGCTCTCCCGCAACCAACACATAGTCTTTCGGCTTTTCGATAACCTTTGGATCGAGTGACAGGTTATCGTACCAAAACTTAACATCTTCGGCGGTAAAGGGCGCACCATCGGACCATTTATGCCCTTTGCGCAGATGAAACGTGAGCTGGGTGAAATCGTCGTTCCATTCCCAGTCCTTTGCGACATTCGGCACGATTGTCGTCAAGTCATCCGCGTAACGCACCAGATTCACATGCCGGACAGATAGAAAGTCGGATGTTCCGGCTTCTGTCGCATTGGAGAGTACGTCCAGTGTTCCACCGTATTTGCCCACTTCAGCGTAAGGAACAACCACCAGGGGCTCTTCCGGCAAGCGCTCGGCCAGCGATGGCAGATCCGGATTCCCTTTGATCTTGCCGTTCAGGTCCGCACTTGCAGGATTTCCGGCAAATTCGAGCTCGCAGCTGGCCAAAGATTGAAATTCGGCAAGTTCATACTGCTGCGGATTGGCGCCTGCCTTCACGCCTTTCATGTCTGCGATCGTTACTGCAGGGCAAGCGGCCTCAGCGCTGCCGGAGACAGCGATTGAAGCGGCGCCTGCAAGCCCGCCCGCAAGGGCGACGGCTGCAACACCGTTCACATATTTGGATACGTTGATCTTCATTTTTTACTTCCCTGTCCGTTTGACGATTTGAGTATTTCCGTCGTGGGGGTATGTCCCCCATTCTCAGGATATACGGAAATTACGCTTATTCTCTATAGCCTTGGTTCGGTGATCGTTGAACTCCTTTTCGCCACATCTGATCCTACTCCCCTTATCCTTGTCCTGTCAGGCGAACCGCGTCAAGCAGGCCAGGGCAGTGAGTAGGTTTTGATGTTCGAGAAACTCTTCATGGCTTCAAGCACGCCCTCTTTATAGCCGAGCCCCGAATCCTTGATCCCGCCAAAAGGCGACATCTCGATCCGATATCCCGGCACTTCCCAGATATTCACCGTACCGACAACCAGGCCATTCACAAAGTTCGTTATGCGGTCGAGCTGATTGGTGCAAACACCAGCAGAAAGCCCAAATGCCGTCGAATTTGAGATCCGCATAACCTCGGCATCGTCGTTCGGAACCCGGACGATCGGAATGACTGGTCCAAAGGTCTCTTCAAGCACCAGTTCCGATGTGTGATCGACCTTGTCGATGACGATCGGCGGCAACAATGCGCCCTGGCGTCCCGGATTGTACAGGATTTCCGCCCCAGCTTCGGCTGCTTTGTGAACCCGGGCCTCAAAAAGTGCCGCGGCCTCCTCATGCACCACCGTACCCAGATCCGTCTTGGGATCGAATGGGTCGCCAAACACGATCTTCCGGGCTCTTTCCTCAACCAGCGGCACAAAGCGTTCGGCGACATCCTGCTGAACCAGGATCCGTTTGACCGCTGTGCAGCGTTGACCGGAGTTCTTCGTCGCACCAGCCACTGCCAGATCTGCGGCCTTGGCCAGATCATCGTCCGAAAGGTCATTCAGGATGATCAGCGGATCGTTGCCGCCCAACTCCAACACCGTCCGCCGATAACCGGCCCGGTTTGCGATCAGCTTGCCGACCGGAACGCCGCCGGTAAAGGTGATCAGCTCGATGTTGTCGTTAGTAATGAATTCATCACCCAAATCCTCTGGCATGCCGGTGACGACCGACAGCATTTCCGGCGGCAGGCCGGCTTCGTAGAGGATATCCGCCAAGATCAGTGCCGTCATGGGGGTAAGGTCAGTCGGCTTGCAGACGATACAGTTGTTGGTCGCCACCGCCGGTGCAATCTTGTGCGAGATCATGTTCAGCGGATGATTGAAGGGCGTGATCGCACTGATTGCCTTGAGGGGCTCGCGCATGGTGTAGATCCGACGGGCCTTGCCTTGCGGGCTAACGTCGCAGGAGAAGATTTCGCCGTCGTCGCGAATGCAGAGCTGTGCCGTTAGAGTGTAAACGTCGAAGGCCCGGCCCACTTCGTAGAGCGAATCCTTTTTGGAGAGACCGAGTTCCAGGGAAATCAGGTCCGAGATCTCATCGCGCCGGGAGTTGATAATCTCTGCCGTGCGGAACAGGATCTGCTGACGCTCATAGCGGCTCAGCGTCGGTTTATAATCGCCGGCGATCTGAAAAGCCTCGCGCGCGTGCGCAGCCGTGCCACGTGGGACCGTTCCAATCACCTGATTGGTGTAGGGGTAGCGTACCTCGATCACGCCTTCGGCGTCGACCTTGCGGCCTGCAATGCGCATGGGCTCGTGCCGCGGTTTACCCGCCAAATCTTCCGCTAAACTCATCTCTCATCTTCCTAATTCATGCGGCAAAACATCCACCGCTAAGTACCAACAACTGATTCTTTTCGCCTGCAGCGTTATTGCGCAGCGCTCTGGACCGCCACCGCGTGGTTCAACGCGACATCGAACGCGTCGAAGTTACGCAAGCGCCGGTCAGCGAGCCCCTGCACCGGCCGGTTCACCATCAAAGGCACTGTCTGCTCCGACACGCCGCCGTGCGAGCGAAGCGGCACTTCCAGGCCGGAAAGGTCGTGCCGGGACTCACTTGTTCCCAACACAACGTGACGTTTTGAGACCACAACCAGATCACCGATCCGGTCTTGCGGCAGCTCGAAACGGGCACAGGCATCTGCATTTCCAGCTACATATTCAATGCCCTCGACCGCCAAAAGACGTGCGATAACCTGAGCTGAATCAGCGCCCTCGGGCAGATAGACCGTGGCAAATGACCCCAAAGCGCCGTGATGCACCACGTAAGGGTCGGTGATTGGCAGAATGACACGCGCCGCGGCTTCGCCCAGCCATTCATCCAACCGGTCCTGCAGGTAGATGACCGATGGCTCACCGGCGTTGTCATGCTTGGCATTCATGCCATGATCCGCGGTCAGAGACAGCACGCATCCCATGGCATCCAGTTGCGCCCAATAGCCATCCATCATGGCGTAAAAGGCGTTTGCGCCTTCCGTGCCCGGCGCATGCTTGTGCTGCACATAATCAGTGGTCGAAAGGTACATAAGGTCCGGACGATCCCGATCCATCAGCTTGACGCCTGCCGCAAATACGAACTCCGAAAGCTCGGCCGAATAGACATCGGGAACGGGCATATCGACCATCTCCACCACATCGGTGATGCCGTTTTCCTCCAAGCTCGCCTGATCGGATTTCTCCGAAGAAAAACAGGTCGCACCCTCTGCGCCGATCTTCAAGCCATGGCCGAGCAGCCGGCGTAGTTTGTCTTTCGCCGTCACGATCGCGATCTTCGCGCCTTCATCCTGGAAAGCCTTGAAGATGGTCGGCGCGCGCAGAAATTTCGGATCGTTCATCATGACTTCCTCGCCGCTGTCCGGATCGAGAAAGTAGTTACCTGAAATGCCGTGAACCGCAGGAGGTCGTCCTGTGACGATCGAGAGGTTGTTGGGATTGGTGAAGCTCGGCACCACACAGTCAGCCCGAAGATCTGCGCCTCGCGCCAGCATCTTGGCGGTAAATGGCATCACCCCGTCTGCGATGGCTGTTTCGATGTAAGTAGGTTCGGAGCCATCGATACAAACGACGACGACCGGCTGAGCCGGCCAATCGTAGCTGCGGTCGTTGACGGTGATCTTGCGGTTCATTCCTTAGTCCTCAAATACTTAGTTTTGCAACGGCAGTGCGAACCCTACTCCGCAGCCGTTGTCGTCCGACGCGGCGAAGCATCGCGCACATTCAGCTCTGCGAGCACCTCGCGCACAGCGCAGAGAAGCCCAGTGATATCTTGCTCTTCAAGAGCGCCGATGGTCCCAACCCGGAAGGTCGGGGCCGCTGTCAGCTTGCCCGGATAGATGACGAAGCCTCGTTTCGCCAAAAGGTCGTAAAACGCTTGAAAGGTGAAGTTTGGGTCGTTTGGCTCAATAAAAGTGGTGATAATCGGTGACTGGATCTCATCGGACAACAGCGTTTCAAACCCGATCGCGCGCATGCCATCGACTAAGACGCGGTGATTTTGCGCGTAACGGCCACCCCGGCCCTCGACACCACCCTCGGCAGCATGTTCGCGGATAGCTTCGACCAATGCTGCCGCCGAGTGAGTCGGTGGCGTAAAGCGCCAGCGGCCGGATTTTTCCAGATAGACCCACTGGTCGTGCAGATCAAGCGACAGGGAGTGTGCGTTGCCTGCCGACGCTTCCAAGGTGCTCCTGCGCAGTACGGCAAAACCCATACCAGGCACGCCCTGAATGCACTTGTTTGCAGACGAAACCATTCCGTCGCAGGGTAGGTCACAGACATTGAGCGGCAGGGCGGCAAAGGAGCTCATTGCGTCCACAAGCAACGAGCGGCCGTGGCGTGCTGTCACTTCTGAAATGGCGGTCAAAGGATTGAGGACGCCGCTGGTGGTTTCGCAATGTACCGCAGCCACGTGGCTAATCGTCTTGTCGCCGATCAAGGCTTGTTCGAGCGCGGCGACATCGTAGACGTCGGTCTCGGCGGTCTTCAGTACCGTACAGCGGCGTCCCATCACTCGAAGCGTCTTGACGATCCGGTCACCGTAAGCCCCATTGACCAGGACAGCGCAGTGACCGTCGCGGGGCACCATAGTACCTAACATTGCCTCGACGACGAAGGTGCCGCTGCCCTGCATCGGTACACAGACGAACTCGCTGCCACCCCCCGCAAGGTCAACAAGACTGCGACAAATTTCTGCCGTCAGATCGATGAAAGGCTGGTCCCAAGAGCCCCAGTCGCGCTGCATTGCCGCCTTCACCTTTTTTGACGTGGTCAAAGGCCCCGGCGTCAGCAGGAATTCGTGGTTTTCGCCGGTCCGGCCGGCGCGCTCCAGAACATTGTAATCAGCAGACATTTCGCTGCGCTTCCCCGCTTGGTTCACATCAAGTGTAGCGCGAGAATATGTCACGTTGATTTCATATGTAAAATCGATGTTTTCGATGTATATTATAGATTATGTCTATTATTTATTCGCAAATTCGGGCGTTCCATGCGGTCGCCAGCCACGGCAGCTATACACGCGCGGCGGCAACGCTGAACGTGTCACAACCAACCCTGTCTTCGCAGGTCAAGGCGTTGGAGGAGATTTACGACGTGGCGCTGTTCATGCCGGCTGGTCGGGGCATTGAAATCACACCGCTGGGCCGGCAGTTGCACGCCATAACGCAGCGACAATTCCGCCTGGAAGCTGAGGCAGAGCTTCTGTTGTCATCGACCCGCAGCCTGAAAGCCGGTTTCTTGAGAATCGGAGCGGATTCGCCCTATCACGCTCTCCCGCTGATCGCGCGCTACAAGGAACGCTATCCGGGTATCGAGATATCGATGAATTTTGGCAACTCCCGGGAGATACTTGCCGATCTTTTTGCGCGGCGAATCGATGTCGCGATGATCCCGCCACCACAAGACGATCCGCGCCTGATCTCCCGGCTCTTGCTGGCCGATCGGCTTGTCGCCTTTGTGCCGGTCACGCACAAATGGGCAAAGCGACAGGGCGTGACCCTCAAGCAGTTGGCTGGCGCCAGGGTGATTTTGCGGGAACAGGGCTCGACCACGCGGGCCGTCTTCGAAGCTGCGATTTCCGAAGCGAAGCTGGCCTTGCTGGATGTCTTCGAAATCGGCAGCCGCGAAGCCGTTCGTGCCGCGGTGGTTGAAGGCCTGGGCGTTGGCGTAGTCTCCGAGGCCGAACTGATCCTGGACGAAACCATCCACGTCCTGCCCATAATGGACGCCGATCTAAGGGTGCCCGAACTCCTGGTCTGTCTCACTGAATGTGCACCGCAACGGACAATCAAAGCCCTGTTCGATTTGATTGGGGATTAACCTCACTTAAGAGCATTAATCGAGTGCTTCTTCGGAACGGGACTTAGTAAGCAGCATTTATCGGTTTGAGGCATCTACTTGCAGCCCACCACTGGTTTAAACATCCGTTTCACAATGCCGTCCCGACCGATGAAGGCGTGTTTGGCGGCTCCCAAGATGTGGAGTGCGATTAGAGGAGGGAAGAGGTGTCCCGAGATTTCGTGAAGCTCCTCCATGAACTCGTGCAAACCGCGACTGGCTCCCATCGGGGAAGGGATTGAGGCCAAGCCGAAAAAATCGAGCGGTCTACCCAGCGACCAGGGCAGGAGATAGCCCGAGATGACCACGACGACAATCGCCACCAAAAAACCCCAGATCACGATTCGCGATGCAAGATTTAGAAGCGCTGCCTGATCCGGTTTTTCCGTCATTCCGGAATAAAGGCGGTGCCAGACCCGCCACAGCAAAAAAAGTCCGGCAATTGCGCCGCCGCTGACATGAAGCATACGTTCTGTGCTGCCGCGTTCCCCCTCGTGCGTGAAGAACAGAGCAATGACCAGTAGGGCGGCAAACCAATGCGTGGCAATCGAAATTCGCGAATAGCCGTCAGTTCGCCGAGCACCTGTCATCACATATACTCCTCTATTGCAATGCCATCCTATGCCCCGAAAATGCTTGCGTACAGGGGAGTGGTTTCGGATTTAGCTTCACTGCTTTCCCTGCTCCATCACAGGCAAATTTAACAAAACCGAAAAGTTATTGTCATCTCTCCGTCAGGGCTTTCCGTCAGGCTGTTTCAAACAGAGACGGGAGTGGAATATGGAGCCAGCCATTGAGGTCAATGGGCTGTCGAAGACCTTTCGGAAACATCGTGCGCTGAACAATGTCTCGCTGGCGGTCGACCGCGGCGAGATGGTGGCGCTGATTGGTGCGTCCGGTTCGGGGAAATCGACTTTGATACGTTTGATGTCCGGTCTGGAGCGCGGCGATCGCAGCGCAGATTCACCCCGACAAACAAGTAACAGACAAACAAGTGACAGACAGACGAGTGGCGGACAGATCCAGGTACTGGGTTCCCCGGTTCAGAGCGGTGGAAGGCTGGATGGCAGTATCCGCAGTCTGCGTGCCCGGATCGGGGTCATTTTTCAGCAGTTCAATCTGGTTGGCCGTCTGTCCTTACTGACCAACGTAGTCTTAGGGGTTTTGGGCCGCATTCCCGCCTGGCGCGGGACCCTTGGCCTCTTTACCAGGGAAGAAAAACTCCAGGCTATGGAAGCCCTACGCCGCGTCGGCATGGACCAATACGCAAGTCAGCGAGCCTCAACTCTATCCGGCGGTCAGCAGCAGCGCGGCGCCATCGCCCGTGCGCTGATGCAAGAAGCCGAGGTGCTGTTGGCCGACGAACCTATCGCCTCGCTGGACCCGGAATCGGCCCGGCGCGTAATGGAGAATCTGGCACGTATCAATCGCGAGGACGGCATCACGATCGTAGTGTCTCTGCATCAGGTGTCCTACGCCATGCGGTACTGTCCCAGGACCGTAGCTCTGCGGGCAGGAGAAGTGGTTTACGACGGACCAAGCGAAGCACTGACGCCGACATTCCTTCGCGAACTCTACGGTGCCGACAGCGAAGAACTGGTGATGGACGAGACCCTCGGCACCGCCGTGCGTGACGTCGAATTGACACCTCTGCCAGTCGCCGTGGTCGCCTGA
Organism: Pelagibius sp. Alg239-R121; assembly: GCF_947331435.1. Classification (GTDB taxonomy): domain Bacteria; phylum Pseudomonadota; class Alphaproteobacteria; order Kiloniellales; family Kiloniellaceae; genus Denitrobaculum. The sequence continues at coordinate 258,283 of NZ_CAMZOF010000001.1, forward strand.
CGAGAGCTTTCGTCTTTGCACGCGCAATAACCCAAGCACCGAAACAACCGATAAATCCGCATTACTTTTTAATACTGCACAACGAGGAGAAGCCTAATGTTCGCCAAGTTCGCCGGCGCCGCTGCTGTGGCCGCGACCGCCCTGACAAGCACTCTTGCCTTCACGTCGGCCGCCTATGCCGAAAAGCTCGAGACCCTAAACTTCGGCATTATCTCAACCGAATCCACGCAGAATCTGAAGAGCGTCTGGAATCCGTTCCTCGCCGATATGGAAAAGAAGCTGGGTACGAAGGTTAAAGCCTTCTTCGCGCCTGACTACGCCGGTGTGATCGAAGCCATGCGCTTCAACAAGGTCGACGTGGCTTGGTTCGGTAACAAATCGGCCATGGAAGCCGTTGACCGCGCCGGTGGTGAAGTCTTCGTGCAAACCGTCGATGTAACCGGTAACCCCGGCTACTGGTCGCTGCTGCTCGCGCACAAGGACAGCAAGCTCGAGAAGCTCGAGGACGTCCTGGCCTGTAAGGGAGAGCTCGCGTTTGGCAACGGCGATCCTAACTCCACCTCCGGCTTCCTGGTGCCAAGCTACTACGTCTTCGCCCAGAACAGCGTTGATCCGAAGAAGTGCTACAAGACCGTGCGCAGCGCCAATCACGAGACCAACGCGCTGGCCGTGGCCAACAAACAGGTCGACTTCGCGACCAACAACACTGAAAGCCTGAGCCGGATCAAAGAGAACAATCCAAAGGCCTTCGAAAACATCAAGGTGATCTGGCAGTCGCCACTGATCCCTTCCGATCCAATCGTCTATCGTAAGAATCTCTCAGATGACACCAAAGCACAGCTCAAGGCTTTCTTCCTGGGTTACGGCCGTCTGGGCAACGATCTGGAGAACGAAAAAAAGATTCTTGCCGATCTCCAGTGGGCGCCTTTCCGCGACTCCTCCAACGCGCAGCTTTACCCGATCCGGCAGCTTCAGCTGTTCCGCGACAAGGTCAAGCTGGAGGGCGATGAGCGGATGGAAACCGGTGAGAAGACGGCGAAGATCGAGACCATCGACGAGAAGCTGGCAACCCTGAAGGTTCTGGCCAACAACTGACATCAGAATTTGGAAAACTGACGGCAGCGTTCCCTCTCGGGCGCTGCCGAATTTCCATCCGGTAAGTCCTCACCCAAAAAACACAAACCTCCGGATTACTCCCATGACAGACATCACTCAGCACAGCAGCAGGTTCAAAAGCGCAACGCAAAAACCGCCCGCGCTTGAACTTCCACCGCGCGACCTGAAACGCAGCACGTTCAACTTCATCGGTTGGGGGTTGTTTCTCGTGGTCCTGATGTGGTCGTGGGAAGGCGCCGAAATGCGGCCGCTGGATCTCTTTATCTATGGCGAAAACATGGGCGCATTTGCAACCGGGTTCTTCCCGCCCAACTTTCATGAATGGCCGACATTTCTCGAGCAGATGATCGTTACCGTGCAGATCGCCCTGTGGGGCACGGTCCTAGCTGTGGTCTGTGCCGTGCCCTTCGGTGTCCTGTCTGCCGAGAACATCGCCCCCATGTGGATCTACCATCCGACTCGCCGCCTGATGGATTCCGCCCGTGCAATCAATGAAATTGTCTTTGCCATGCTGTTCGTCGTCGCCGTGGGCCTTGGCCCCTTCGCAGGTGTGCTGGCTTTATGGATCCACACCACCGGCGTTCTCGCCAAACTCTTTTCCGAAGCCGTCGAAGCGATCGATCCACGCCCGGTCGAAGGCATTCGCGCGACCGGTGCCGGCAAGGTGCAAGAAGTGGTCTTCGGTGTGATCCCGCAGGTTCTGCCGCTCTGGATCTCTTTCTCGCTCTATCGCTTCGAATCCAACGTGCGCTCAGCCACCGTTGTCGGTATCGTGGGGGCCGGCGGCATCGGTGTCGTCCTGTGGGAATATATCCGTGGTTTCTACTACTCCGAAACGGCCGCCGTCATGATTATCATCATCGCTACCGTCGTCGTGCTGGATGTGATCTCCCAACGTCTGCGCAAGCTGGTTCTGTGACCTCGAAGCGCGCAGGGCGCGGCACGCTCGTCCTGGTCGTCGGGCCGTCCGGTTCAGGCAAAGACAGCATTCTCGGTGGCGTCGAAACTGCACTCGGCAAGGATCGTGACTTCTATTTTCCCCGCCGCGATATCACCCGCCCTGGAGCTTTCGGCGGCGAACCATATCGTTCACTTTCAGTTGATGAATTTCAGGACCAAAAGGCGAAAGGCGCTTATAGTCTGTCCTGGTTTGCGCACGGACTCAGTTACGGCATTCCTAAAGTCATCGAACGGCAGCTGGATAACGGCCATCATGTCGTAGTGAATGTCTCCCGCGGAGTCATTCCCGAAGCACGGCAGCGTCTGCAGCCAGTCCGGATTGTCTCCATTGAAGTGCCCCAAGAAACCCTGCGGCACCGCCTGAAGGGACGCAATCGCGAATCTGAATCCGAGATCGAGCTGCGGCTCGAACGCGCAGCGGCTTTTAAGATAAAGGGACAGGATGTGTTCGGCTTGAACAATGAGTCAACTTTGGACTCAGCGGTGGAAAAATTCGTCGCCTTGCTGACAGAGATCAGCCAAGCAATGGAAAACGCCCGCGCTCATTAAATCGCGCACCAGCCTCCGGCTGCTCACACAGCGAAATGGCCTCGATGGTCAGAGGTTTTTCGACAAGCGGTTCAAGTATCGGCTTTAAGATAGACAGCAAGCGTGATTGTCCGGTTTCATCCAGCCGGTTACTCAGGGTCATGTGGAACCGGAACTCTTCCAAGACGTAAGGATAACCCCATTTCATAAGTAGGTCTTCCTGGCGTTCGGTCAGCCCTGCGCCCCGACGGATCGCCAGCTCTTCGTCCGTTGACGGTTTGCGGAACGCGTCCAGACGACGGACGGCATCGCCTGCCAAAGCGTCAAGATCCGACGTTGATTCGGAAGTCCTCAAGGCAAGGAAATCACCCAGAATGACCAGTTCCATCGGTGGCAGAACAACACGTGGGCGTTCGGCTGCAAAATCGGCCAGAGCCATTTCAAGGGCCGTCAATTCCATATCTTCAGCCAGAAAAAACGGGGGCTTTAAAGTCGCGTGAAAGCCGTAAGTCCGCGGCGCGGATGTCATCGATCGCCGGTGATCCGGGTCGATCAGCCCGGACCAAGGAACTTCGTCTCCAAACACGGTTGCACCTGGCTCGTCGTTCAGCCAGGCATTTGCAAAACGCGCCAGATCACTGGAACGCTCAGGTGTGTAATAAATTGCGTAGCGTGCAGTCACGTCAATCCAGACCGCAGTGAGTTTTCAATGTGTTCGCGATACGCCTCGAACCCAGGTACCACTGCGTCGACATCCTTGGCCATATCGTCCCAACGTCGAAGCTTGACGGCATCCTCTGCTCCAGGCTGCCGCGACCAGGATTCCGCTTCATCGGCAGAAAAAGCGCCCCCTTGCAGTTCAAGACTTCGAACCGACACGGGCGACAGGATCTCGGCGTAACCAGGTTCGGTCGCAACAAGATAACGCTTGGCTGCAACGTGGTGCCGAATCGCATCTGTCACCTCCTCCTTGAACCAACGACTCAGGAAGGCCGCTCCGCAGGTCTCATGAAGAGCATCTTCGCCGCGCTCGGCCGCACCCTTTTCATCGCCATTTAGCAAGTGTCCGATGTCGTGCAGCAAGGCTGCGACAATCAGGTGTGACGCAGCCCCGGACTTTTCCGCCTGGTCCGCCGACTGCAAAGCGTGCTCGAGCTGTGTAACGGCTTCAGCGTCATAGAGCTGTCCGCCGCCATTCTCGTAGATATCGCGCATCAGGGTGAAGGGATCTTCCGTCACAGCCAAGCCTCCGATTGCTTTTAATCACCAAGACCTTATACGACGCGCACACCCTCGCGCCAGACACAGCGTACAACCGGCATGTCTTTATGATCGCAAACCCGCACGAGATCGGCGCGCAGGCCCGGCGCGATTTCGCCACGATCGTCCAATGCAACCATGCGGGCTGGGTTTTTGGTCACAATCGCCATGGCGTCGGGCAACGTCAGCCCCACGCGCCGGTGGAGACAGAAGGCACCGTGCAGCAGACTGATCGGCGCATAATCCGACGAGAGGCTATCCAGAAGTCCTTTTTCGGCCAACTCCGATGCCGAAACATTGCCAGAGTGAGAACGGCCCCGCACGACATTCGGTGCGCCGGCGACTGTCGCCATGCCACTATCGTGGGCAGCGCGTGCAGCCTCCAGCGTCGTCGGGAATTCTGAAATCGTAATTCCGAGAGAGTCCGCCTCCTTGATGTGATCTTCCGTCGCATCGTCGTGACTCGCCAAAGGAATAGATTGATCATTACAAATCCCGGACAGAGCCTGCCGGTTCTTGTCGGCATAGCGCAGGTGTTCCTGCTGCTGGCTGTCGATGAAGGCGTTCAACTCCTCATCGTTCATCTTGTACTTACCGCTGTAATAGTTTTTGAACTGTGCCAGATCAACAAACTGGCGTTGACCAGGCGTGTGATCCATCAAAGATACAAGGCGAAGCAAAGGCGCATCCTTGATCCGGCCGAACGTGCTCAAGACGTTCTCGGTCGCCAACTCGCAGCGCAGGTGGACGTAGTGTTCGCTGCGCAGGAGGTCGTTATCCTGCGCCTGCTCGATCCCCTCAATCGCGGCCGTAACAGTCTCTTCCATGGCAACATCGGAAGAACGGTCGCCGATGCGAAGGGCGTCGAAAACCGTGGTGATGCCGGCGGCCGCCAGAACGGAATCATGAGTAAAGAGAGCAGGAAGCATGGGCCAGACAACACCCGGCCGAGGGCGAATGTGACCTTCCAGATTATCGGTGTGAACCTCGATCAGGCCCGGAACCAGATAATCTCCCTCAAGATCGATTACCGATGGCAGTTGACTGTTTCCTGGTTCGATAGATTTTATGCGGCCATCTTCCACCGCCACCGTACCTTCGACGACCTCGTCGGCCGTAACGATCTTGGCGTTGGTAAAGAGTGTTTCCATGGTCATATCGCGAGATCCTGCCTGTCTTCGCTATCCACTGTGTCCGGGGCATCCCGGTTTCCGTCCGGGGCTGCGACGTGGTGGCGATGGGTGCAAACCGCGTCACGCACTTCTTCGTCATGAAAAATTCCCACGACGGCCGCACCGCGGTCGCGTGCCTCCAGAATCAATTCAATGACGGTTTGTCGATTGTCCGCATCCAGCGAAGCGGTCGGCTCATCCAGCAGCAATGCCGGATAGTCTACCACCATGGTGCGTGCAATGTTGATCCTTTGCTGTTCGCCGCCTGAGAAAGTTGCGGGGGCCAGATCCCAATGGCGCGTAGGGATTCGAAGACGCGTGAGCAGGGTCGCAGCCTTCTCGCGCGCGGCTTCAGGTTCAACCCCCAAGGTAATTAAAGGTTCACTGACCAAATCAATCGATGCGATGCGCGGAATGACGCGCAGGAACTGACTAACGTATCCAAGCGTCTCGCGCCGAAGGGCCAGAACCACCCGCGGTTCTGCACCAACAAGATTGGTCATTCGACCCTTGTGCCGGATGAGGACAGCACCGGACTGCGGCAGATAGTTTCCATAGAGGCATCGCAACACCGTTGATTTTCCCGCCCCGGAGGGCCCCATCAAGGCAACACAGTCGCCCGGCGCCACTGACAGGTCCGTGGAGGAGAGAACATCGAGTTTGATACCGCCCTGTGTATGCAGTGTGAAACTTTTGTGAAGATTCCGAACCTGGATGATGGGCGCCGTAGGTTTCAAATCGCTCATATCTCCGGTCATCGCGAACCAAACCTCTTTTTCATCGCAGAACTTGTCGTTCTATATCTCATCCTGGCCCCTTCATCCTGGCACTCGAGTTAAACCGGTAAAATGGAAGACACCAGCATCTGGCTGTAAGGGTGCTGCGGGTCGTCAAGCACTTGATCCGTCAATCCTGTCTCCACAACTTCGCCTCCCTGCATGACCATAATGCGATGAGACAGCAGGCGTGCGACCGCAAGATCATGTGTCACCAGAACAGCGGAGAGCTGCAACTTCGTCACGAGGCTGCGCAACAGGTCCAACAACCTTGCTTGTACCGATACATCGAGACCACCCGTAGGTTCGTCCATGAACACCAATCGTGGATGGGTCACCAGATTGCGGGCTATTTGAAGGCGTTGTTGCATGCCTCCGGAGAAGGTATTCGGCTGATGGTCAAGGCGTGCAGAATCCAGTTCGACCCGATCCATCCAGTTCTCCGCAGCGCCGCGTATCTTACCATAATTGCGTGCCCCGACCGCGATCATACGCTCGGCAATGTTGGCTCCGGCACTGACCCGCATACGCAGGCCTTCGCGCGGATTCTGATGCACGAACCCCCAGTCGGTGCGCATCAGAAATCTCCGTTCCGCCTCGCTCAAAGCGTGAATGTCACGCATCACGCCGTCACGCATCAGATATTCGATCTGCCCGGTGTCGCAGGACAGCAGAGCCGAAATGCACTTCAGCAGCGTCGTCTTACCGGATCCGGATTCCCCCACGACGGCCAGAATTTCCCCTGGCCAGAGATCAAAGGAAACATCACGGCAGGCCGGGAGGCCGCCGTAGCTCTTGGCGAGTTCAGTGACCCGCAGCAGAGGCAGTTCGCTAGCAGGCGTTCCGGCTTGCGACATATGGGCTCGCGTCCTATCGGTCTGAGTCACTCGGCGGCCTCCCGCTTTCGATTGCAGTGATCCGAGTCCGAGCAGACAAACATGCGACCGCCGCGGTCATCGGTGACGACTTCGTCGAGGAAGGTATTTTCCGCGCCACAAAGTTCACAGGACTGTTCCCATTGCTGGATCTCGAAGGGATGGTCTTCGAAATCCAAGCTATAAACCGCCGTATGTGGTGGAATGGCGTAGATCCGTTTTTCGCGGCCCGCACCGAACAGCTGCAACGCCGGCATGCGGTGCATTTTCGGATTGTCGAATTTCGGTGTCGGCGAGGGGTCCATGATGTAGTGACTGTTGACCTTGACCGGATAAGCATAGGTGGTTGCGATGTGCCCATGCGTCGCAATGTCTTCATAAAGTTTGACGTGCATGAGGCCGTATTCACCCAGGGCATGCATCTTGCGCGTTTCGCTTTCGCGCGGCTCCAGGAAGCGCAAAGGTTCTGGAATCGGCACTTGATAAACCAGGATCTGATCCTCGCTTAGCGGCTTCTCGGGAATGCGATGCCGGGTCTGGATGATCGAAGCTTCTTCCGTGTGCTCGGTGGTTTCGACTGCGGCGGTGCGCACAAAGAACTGGCGGATGCTGACGGCGTTGGTGGTGTCGTCAGCGCCCTGATCGATGACTTTCAAAACATCATCAGGGCCCAGAATGCTCGCGGTCACCTGAACGCCGCCGGTGCCCCAGCCGTACGGCATCGGCATCTCACGGCTGGCAAAGGGCACCTGATATCCTGGGATCGCAACCGCTTTCAGAATCGCGCGGCGGATCATCCGTTTGGTCTGTTCGTCCAGGTAAGCGAAGTTGTAGTTGGGATCCGGTCCAATCTTGTCAGCGTGGCCATGCTCGACCGCTTCGCTCTGCGCCGGATTTTTCTGAGCTGACTGCGTCATCACTTCACCCTGTCCCTATTCTGCGGCTTCGACGGCTTGAGGGTCTTTTTCACCCAAATCCGCCTCTCGCCGTTCGCGGCGCATCTTGCGCACCAGCTCCAGTTCCGACTGGAAGTCCACGTAGTGCGGCAGTTTGAGGTGCTCCACGAAGCCGCTGGCTTGAATATTGTCGCTGTGCTCCATGACGAATTCTTCGTCCTGCGCTGGACTGTCCACCACTTCCCCTAGTTCGCGTCCCTTCAGAGCACGATCGACCAGAGCCATGGCCATGACCTTGCGCTCACAGTGTCCGAAACTGAGGCCATAGCCGCGCGTGAATTGCGGCGGCGCTTCTGTGGAACCCTTGAACTGGTTGACCATCTGACATTCGCTGAGGGTCACCTCGCCGATTTCGATGGGAAAACCAAGATCCTCCGGCACGAATTCGACCGCCACTTCGCCGAGGCGTATCTCGCCGGCGAAGGGGTGGCTGCGGCCATAACCTCGCTGAGTCGAATACCCCAGGGCCAACAGAAATCCCTCATCACCACGTGCCAGATTCTGCAGCCGGACGTCGCGGTCCACGGGAAAGTTCATGGGCTCGCGGGTCAGATCACCGATGGACTCGGGTTTTTCCCCAGGCCGCTCTTCCTCAATCAAACCTTCATGCTTAAGAAGATCAACGACGCGCGGCATGGAGTCGTCCAATTGCGCAACCCCATCGGGCAGCTCGGCAAAATCGGATCCGGAGGTCTCACCTTCGTCCCCTTCTTCCGCGGCCAGCTTGAAATCCAACAGGCGGTGAGTGTAATCGAAGGTCGGCCCCAGAACCTGACCGCCGGGAATATCCTTGAAGGTCGCGGAGATCCGGCGCCGGATGCCCATTTTGGCCGTATCGACCGCAGCGGAGTAACCGAAGCGGGGCAAGGTGGTCCGATAAGCACGGATCAGAAAGATCGCCTCGATCAGATCGCCACGTGCCTGTTTGATGGCAAGCGCTGCCAGTTTGCGGTCGTATAGCGAACCCTCCGTCATAACCCGGTCGACCGACAAGCTGAGTTGCTCTTCGATCTGTGCAGTCGAAAGTTCAGGCACGGCAAGGTCGCCCCTGCGCTCTTCCGCAAGAAGCTTGTGCGCCTCATTGATTGCCGCTTCGCCGCCCTTGACCGCGACATACATGGCTCAGACCTCCACTTGCGTTGTACGAGGCAGCGCCGCAATCCGGTCTTCTGCGCAGAGAACGATGTCCACACCCTTGGGGAAACGCGCATGATTCTCCTGAACCTGCTGCCAGAAACCGCCAGGAAGACCTTTGCCCTGAATCGTCTGTTTGTTTTCGATGCCCGGACCGCGCAGAACGACACCACGGCTATCGTCCAGGCGTTCGACCTGGATGAGAAGCGTCGCGGATTTGTCCGGATATTCATCGCTGCCTTCCGGGAAGGCATCGAGCGACGGCATTTTACAGGGATCGGTGATAATTGCGAATGCCGCATGACCGTGCGCCTCGACAATGGGACAACCACAGTGAAAGCGGAGATAATCGACCAAAGCCTGTTGCGCAGCGGCAGCAGGGTCCAGCCAGAGGGGCGTATCGAAGTCGAGCAGTGTCAGGGCTGCGGCTGCAGTCGTCTGCGCCAGAGATGCCGGCACCTCCAGCAATAATTCACAGGGAACTATATGCCCCGGCCGGGACATCGCGCTCAACAGGACCCGGTACATGGCCTGCGACTGCAAGACAGGGTTATCGAAGCCCACGTTCGTGACCGCAATGCCTTCCGCACCACGGCCGGACGTCTGGCTATCTGTTCCGATCATCAGTCTTCCCCTCTGACAAGCGTAAAGAAATCGACCTTGGTCGCGGCCGATTTGGCGGAAGCTTGATGACGGCGAGCCTCCAGACGCGCAGCAAGTGGCTTGATTACGGCATCTTCCAACGCCGGTCGCCGTTCGGAATTCTGTAGCAGCGCATCAAAAAGCGCCGCTAGCTCGGCATGGCGGCGGTTCCGCCCGGCCAAATAACCCTGCCCGGTGTAACTCTGGTCAGCGCCATTTTCTCCGCCTTCGGTAACCACTGCGCAGCGTGTCACGGTGATTTCACCCAGATTGAAAGGCGCTCCTGTACCGCCCGCCCGACCGCGCACCATGACCAGGCCCGTCTCCGGTTTGCGTAACCAGCGCCACTTCGGCTTGTCTTCGAGATCATCCCAGGCGCGAATCAGATCGTCCGGATCTGATTTCGCCAGTACGGACATCCAGGTGCCTCGTAGGCTGGTCACCGCATCGGACGAGGTCTGACCGGCCTCTTTTTCTGAAGTTGATGCTATATGATTTGACATATTCATCTATTCATCCATATGATTTGTCCTAGAGTGAGGCAAAAGATGGGATCCGTAAAGGATCAAAAAATGAAGTTTTGATGACCACGGGCAATGCCCTCGAGGAAACAGCGCGGAACCTGAGAATAGACGGAAACAATATGATTGAACGTGGAACGGGGATCGCTCTATGGCGCCAGATTGAACAGCAGCTGGCGGATGACGTCACCTCGGGTAACTTTCCGGAAGGCAGTCGCCTGCCGACGGAACCGGAACTGGCCGAACGTTTTGGAGTCAACCGCCACACCTTGAGGCGGGCGGTATCCGGATTGGTCGAACAGGGGCTGCTGCGCGTCGAACAGGGTCGCGGCACCTTCGTTCAGGAGAATGTCGTCGACTATCTCATCGGTAAGCGGACCCGCTTCAGCGAGATCATCACCAAACAGCACCGCAATCCCGCGGGACGCCTGTTACGGGCATACGAAATCGAGGCCGATCAAAGTGTTGCTTCCGGCCTGGAAATAAAACCCGGAACAGCTTGCATCCTTTTAAAAACCATCAATGACGTTGACGAGCGGCCGCTATCGGTCTCCTGGAATTACTTCCCTGCCCGACGCTTCCCCGATCTGATTCCGGTTTATTCAGAAACCCGCTCGGTGACCAAAGCCCTGACCCACCATGGCGCTGGAAACTACACGCGCCGTAGGACCAAGGTCACGGCCCGTCTGCCCGATGCGGAAGACGCCAAAATCCTTAAACAACCGGCCAATCGCCCCGTGCTCGTCGTCGAAAGCGTCAATGTCGACGAGACCGGCAAGCCTGTTCAATTCTGCATTGCCCACTTTATCGCCGACCGCATGCAGATCGTTTTTGAGACTTGAATTTGCGCTGCTTGACCGGAAACGGGAAATCCAAACATAAAGTATATTCATCTATATCTTTTGAAGTTCGTTGACGACACATCAGGATGGTTAAAGTTATCGCACGGGGATCGGATCCTGTTGCTCTGTCCTGGCAACAGGTGAAAACCTGTCGATAGGGTTGATCGACGTTTGAAGGTGCAGGCAGCGACATAACAACATAGCACCGCCTGGTTGAAATTTTCATTAGCATACATATCGTTCTTCGATGTAATCTTGCCGCGGTGTCGACGGCGGGGCGCGCACATGCCTGATTCTTTTTAGAATCTGGTTCCTTCACTTTGGTGGAGGGCGAAACACATCCAGTCTTTTGCTTTTTGGATTTAAGAGGGAAGTGATGGTGACGATTCCAGACGAATACATGCGGCCAGAAATGATGGCGATTGGAGATTCGCTTTATCAGGGCGTGCGGTCCCTGACCATGAAGAGTGGCATGATGCAACTCAGCGCGCCGGCGCTTGCAGCCGAGGGACTCGGCATCCGCCACAGGTTTTCCTGCCCCGACCCGCAGCGCCCGATCATTGTCGACATGGAGAAATGGCTGCGCATGCTGCCTGACATCGGCCGCATCAAAGAGGATATGGCGAAGAACATCGATTACTGGTTTAAAACCAAACCTCCATCGTCACCTTCCGGACGCCTGTTGTTCGAGAATATCTCAATCGCGTCGGCCACCATCGCTGACCTTTACACTCAAACCTGGCAATCCTCCGACGATTTTCTCAAGACGCTGCCACCTGGTGCCAAGACCAGAATCAAGAAACTCAATCTCGCAGAAATCAAACTCAGCCCGACAATTCAGGCCCTCAACGCACGCTTCACGCTGAACCCTTCGGGTCAGGCAGAGTACAGGAATCTCAGTCAGGTCGGCATGGTCGCAGCGCGCAAGCCAAAACGCCTGCTGGTCAACATCGGCAGTAACAACGGTCTCTGGGAAATCGCCTTTGAATGCAATCCGAATGCGCGGATGAAATTCAAGACCGAACTGAAAAAACTGGCGCAAGCATTAAACGCCCTGCCGCCCGAAGTCGAACATATCTATTTCAACAATCTCGGTCTACCCAGCACCGTCCCGAATTTAATGCCGGTACCTGAGCAGGTCGAATGGGACGAGACGAACAAGCCGGGCAAGGGCAAGTACTACGACACTTACGAAAACCGCTTCGGGTTTGGCTATGGCTGTATGACCGGTAAACAGTTGAAGAAGCTTGATGAGCATATCGCGGAGGTGAACAAGGAAGCCGCACAGATCCTGAAATCCGCCTTCGATAAACCCTCGAGGCTTCACTTCGTCGACATCGCAAAACTGCTTCTTAGTTATGATTCAAAACATCAGAAACGCACCGACAAAAATGTCGTCAATCTGGCCAACGGAAAAACGATTACCAATGTGATGGTCAATGCCAGCCCGTTTGGAAATTTTCGGCGCGGCGGCACACAGGGGCTCGATGGCATGCACGCAAGCGTGGTGGGGTATGGCCTGATGGCACAGCAGGTGCTCGATTGTATTGAAAAGGCCGAACCTGGACTCAAGCCAAGCAAGATCGATCTCAATGCCGCGTTCGATCGCGATAAACTACTCAACGACTTGCCTCCAGTGTGGAACGCAGGCCTTTGGCTGTGGCGGGACATTCGCCGTGCTCAAGCCGAGAAAAAACCTGAACCGGTGGAAATATCCGACGACGAAACAATGCGGGATGTCATGAGATTCTCCAGTCAGGCGGTCGGACGCCCCTAGGGAATAGCCGGAGCCTGATTGTCTGAGAGTCCGTCATCCACTCAGTGCGCTTGACTTTTGCTATAATGTTATATCAACATATCATTAGCTCAATAAATTTAAGCGACCCACCATGCTGTGCAAGTTTCGATTGGCGGCACAACAGAGAACGGCATGAACCAGGCCCAGCAAAACCGCTCGCAGCAGGGCTCCACTGTAGATGGTACGCAGGTGCCAGCGGGTGATCTTGCGCATCCACAGTTGCAACTCGGCGCGCTGGGCCTCAAGACTCCGCTCTATCATCAGATCTATCTCATCCTGAAAAATCAGATTACCGACGGCATCTACCGCACCGATGCCCGCCTGCCGAGCGAGCAGGATCTGACCGAACGTTTTGGCGTTTCACGCATCACCGCGAAACGCGCCATGGACGAACTGGCCGCTGAAGGACTTGTGGTTCGTGAACGCGCCCGTGGCACACGGGTCATCTACGAGCCACCCTCAAGCCCGATTGTCTCTTCGGTTGAAGGTCTGTTGGAAAATCTGATCGCCATGGGACTGGAAACCAAGGCGCAACTTTTGACGTTCGAGTATCTGCAAGCTTCGGAAGCTATCGCGCAGGCCTTGGAGATCGAGCTTGGGGATGAAATTCAGCGAGCCGTCCGTGTGCGCTACATTGACGACGCGCCGTTCTCCCACCTAACCACCTATGTCCCCGGGAAGATCGGTCGTCAGTTCGACGCCGACGAGCTCTCTAGCACATCGCTGTTGTCGCTTCTGGAGCGCTGTGGCGTGCAGGTGGAGTCCGCGGACCAGACCATTTCGGCGACACTCGCGGACGCGGTCGTGGCCCAGCACCTCGGCGTCGACGCCGGTGCCGCCCTGATGAAAATCACCCGTGTGGTCCGCGACCAGAATGCTTCCCCGGTCGAATTTATCACCGCACTCTATAGGCCGGACCGCTACCAATATCGCATGGCGCTGTCACGTGTGCAGGGAGAAGTACAGAATCGCTGGACGCCGGAGGCCGAAAAACCTGACGAAACCCAAAGCCAATAGCGAAAGTACCGATGAAAACGAAGGCACTCGATATACGCCCACGGTCAGGATGCAATGCGTAGCAACGATCTAAAAAAAGTCGATCCGCGGATGGCACGATGACAGAAGCACCTCAGACACTGGCGGAAAAGATCATTGCGAATGCCGCCGGTCGCGAATCAGTGAAAGCCGGCGAGGTCGTCACCTGCACTGTTGATCTCGCGATGATCCACGATAGCGGCGGACCGCGCCGGGTCAAACCGATGCTGGAACGCCTTGGGGTGAAGGTCTGGGATCCCACGAAAATCGTATTGGTGTCAGATCACTATGTCCCCGCCTTCGATGCGCAGAGCGCCGCTATCCTGAAGCTCACGCGCGACTGGGCACGCGACCAGGAGATCGAAGGCTTCTACGACCAACAGGGCATCTGCCACGTGGTCTTGCCCGAACGTGGACATCTGTCACCCGGTATGTTCGTGGTTGGTGGGGATAGCCATTCCCCGACAGGCGGTGCGTTTGGAGCCTACATGTTCGGTATCGGCGCAACCGATATGGCGGGCGTTCTGGCAACCGGCGAAACCTGGATCAAGGTGCCCGCTACTATACTGCTGCGCTGGAACGGAGCTCTGTGCGACGGAGTCACCGCGAAAGACATGATGCTGAAGCTCTGTGCTTCACTGGGCATGGATGGCGGTGACTATCAATCCATCGAGTACACCGGCTCGACGCTTTCCGGCCTGTCGATGCAAGAGCGCATGACCCTGAGCAACATGGCGGCGGAGCTGGGAGCGCAAACAGGATTGATTGCGCCGGATGCTGTCACTGCAGAGGCGATTGAAGAAACCGGCGGCGAAGCCGGAGATTGGGCGCACTGGTCGAGTGATGCGGGCGCCGGATACCGCAAGGTTCATGAATTCGAGGCGTCGGAGCTGTCTCCTCAGATCGCGGCACCACACAGTCCCGCCAACGCAGGATCGGTCGAAGATGTTGGAAAGGTCGCCGTCGACCAATGTTACATCGGCGCCTGCACCGGCGCGAAGCTGGTCGATCTGCATGCCGCCGCGCGCGTGCTCAAAGGCCGCAAAGTGGCAGCCAGCACCCGGCTGATGATCGCGCCGGCCTCAACCCGGACGACGGCAGCGGCGGCAGCCGATGGTTCTCTCGCGGCACTCACCGAGGCAGGCGCAATCCTGTTGCCTTCCGGCTGCGGCGCCTGCGCTGGATATGGGGCCGGCGTCCTGGCAGAAGGCGAAGTCTGCATGGCCTCAACCGCCCGCAACTTCAAAGGCCGGATGGGATCGCGGGAATCATTCGTTTATTTAGGCTCGCCCTATAGCGTTGCAGCGGCTGCGGTCATGGGCCGTATCGCCGATCCACGACCGTTGCTGGCGGAGAATAAAATATCATGAGCCATGAACTAGCGGCCGGACGGGTCTGGAAATACGGTGACGGCGTCGACACCGACCTCTTAGCGCCCGGCACCTACATGAAAAGCTCTATGGAAGATTTGGCAAGCCACTGTTTGGAAGCCATCGACCCCGCTTTCGCCGGGCAGGTCAAAAACGGCGATATCCTGGTCGCAGGCAAAAATTTTGGCATCGGATCAAGTCGCGAGCAGGCGGCAGAGGTACTTCGCATGCTCGGTGTCACGGCGGTGATCGCAAAATCCTTTGGCGGCATCTTCTACCGCAATGCCTTTAATCTAGGTCTCTACGCCCTGGTTTCCAACGATGTCGATCGCATCGAAAAAGATCACAAGGTTGCAATCGATCCCTTGACCGGCCGCATAATCAACGAAACCACAGGCGACAGGCTGGCCTGTGAACAGGTCCCCGAACACCTCGCGGCGATCGTTACGGCGGGTGGACTGATTCCCCATCTCGAAGAAAAATTGAGGAAAACTCTATGACGCCGCAAAAACGGCTCAGGCAGCAACTCTCGGACGACGGAATCGTCGTCGCGCCTGGTATCTACGATGCTTTCGGCGCCATGATGGCAGAGCGCGCCGGCTTCGAGACACTCTATCTTTCCGGAGCCTCGATCTCCTATACCCAGTTGGGCAGCCCGGACATCGGCCTCGTAGGGATGGATGAAGTTGCCGGTGTGGTGGGGCGGGTCCGCGAGCGGGTCGATCTGCCGATCGTGGTCGACGGCGACGCCGGGTTCGGCAACGCGCTGAACGTGCAACGCACGATCGGGGTCTTTGAGCGCAACGGTGCCAGCGCAATCCAACTGGAGGATCAGCAGCTCCCGAAGCGCTGCGGCCATCTGGACGGCAAGAACCTTGTTTCGATCGGCGAGATGAGCGGCAAGATCAAAGCCGCCACCGACAGCCGCGCAGACGCTGACACCATCATAATCGCCCGTACCGATGCCGTTGCAGTGGAGGGTTTTGAAGCCGCGCTGGAACGCAGCGAGGCTTATCTGGAAGCAGGTGCGGACATGTTGTTCGTCGAGGCCGTAAAGACCGAACAGGAAATGCGCCGGGTTGTCGCACAATTTGCCGGCCGGCTGCCCCTGATGGTCAATATGGTCGAAGGTGGGAAGACACCCGTTATGCCCGCCAAGCACCTGGCGAGGATTGGCTTCAAGCTAGTGATCTTCCCGGGTGGGCTAGCCCGAGCTATCGCTAAGACCATGAGCGCCTACTTCGAAAGCCTCCAGCAGGAAGGAACGACGGCACCCTTTATGGACGATATGCTGAACTTCACCCAGCTCAACGATCTGCTTGGCACCCAGAAGATACTGGACGGCAGTCAGAAGTACGAGGATTGACCCGATGACCACGATCGATCCCGTAACGCTCTCGGTCCTGAAGGGCCGTCTGGAGCAGATCGCCGACGAGATGGACGCAACGCTGTTCCGCTCCGCGTTCAATCCGATCATCGCCGAGGCACACGACGCCAGTCATGGTCTTTATGACGCAAAAAGCGGTGATACTCTGATCCAGGGCAAGAGCGGCCTGCCGGTCTTCGTTGGTGCCATGTCCTTTGCGGTGAAGGCGGTGATCGACAAGGCAGCCGCGTCAGGAGACGTCCCCCAGGATGGCGACGTTTACATCTTCAACGACCCCTACGACGGCGGCACGCATCTCTCGGATTTCAAGTTAGTGCGGCCATTCTATCGCAACGGCGATCTTTTCTGCTATCTGGCCTCAGTCGGGCATTGGCACGACGTCGGCGGCAACGTTCCGGGCAACTACAATCCGGTGGCCACAGAGTGCTTTCAGGAAGGCATGCTGATCCCACCGGTCAAGCTCTACGACAAGGGTGAATTGCGACAAGACATCATAACGATCCTGCAAGCCAACTCCCGTTTGCCGGGCAGCCTGTACGGCGACCTCAACGGACAGCTCAATGCTCTTGATCTCGGTGTACAGCGGTTGCATAAGCTGCTCGACGAATATGGCGAGACTGCCATCTCTGAAACCTTGGTCGAGTTGCGCAGACGGGCCGCACAATTGATGTCGAGTTTCATCTCGGAACTGCCCGAGGGCCGCTATTCAGCGGAAGACTGGCTGGACAACGACGGCATCACGGACGAGCCCTTGAAAATCGCCCTGGACATGGACATCGGGGGTGGGCGCATGACTCTCGATTTTTCCCGCAGCTCACTAGCCTGCGCCGGTCCGGTCAATATCGCCCGCTCGACGACGGTGGCCTCCTGCTACGTCGCACTGAAACACATCTTCAAGGACGTCCCCGCCAACGCCGGCGTACTGGATCCTATCGACTTCGTGATTCCGGAAGACAGCCTGCTGAGTGTCAAAGCGCCCAAGCCGGTTGGGGGTTACACGGAAACCATCCTGCGTATTATCGACGTGATCTTTGTCGCCCTGTCTCAGGCGAACCCCGACATCACAAATGGCTGTGCCTACGGCACCATCAATGCGCTGTCGCTTGCGGGTCACCGGAAAGATGGGCGCCGTTGGGTGATGTTCTCCTTCTTCGGTGGCGGCCACGGCGGCCATCCGAAAGGCGATGGACTCAACCACGGCAACGCGCCTATTTCTACGGCAACCATTCCTCCGCTTGAAATTCTGGAGGCGGCCTATCCGGTGCGCTTTACCCAATGGGCCCTGCGGCCGGACAGTGGAGGAGTGGGCGCGCATCGCGGCGGTTGCGGTGCAATTTATGAGCTTGAGTTACTGGAGCAGAACGCCGAAGTGTTCCTCTTCGGTGAGCGGGGCAGGTATGCCCCGCCTGGAGTGGCCGGTGGATCATCGGGCGCCAAAAATCTTTTCAGCTACCAGCAGGACGATGGCGATCATACGCCGCCGATGGCGTCCAAGATGGTAGGGATCAAGCTGACCAAAGGACAACGCCTGCATCTGGAAACACCCGGCGGTGGTGGCTACGGCCCGGCATTGGAACGGAATCTTGCCGAGATCGGCGAGGACGTTCGGCTGGGCTATATCACCAGAGAATCGGCCCGAAAAGACTATGCCTGTGTCGTCGATGACCAAGGATCACCGGATCTGCAGGCGACCGAGGCCTTGCGCCGGGAGATCGCCTCGTGAGCGAACAAGAGCGCAAGACCGTCATCGGTGTCGACGTCGGCGGAACCTATACGGATGTGTTCTTTCTCAATGAGGCCGACGGGGCCTGCGATGTCGCAAAGGTGCCCACAACACGCGGCGATCAATCTCAAGGTATCCGCAGCGGTATTCAGCAGCGGCTCGAAGAACTTGGCAG
The DNA here is from genome assembly GCF_947331435.1 of Pelagibius sp. Alg239-R121. GTDB lineage: Bacteria > Pseudomonadota > Alphaproteobacteria > Kiloniellales > Kiloniellaceae > Denitrobaculum. The sequence continues at coordinate 276,553 of NZ_CAMZOF010000001.1, forward strand.
CATCTCGACTATCGTCCACGGCACGACGGTCGGCACCAATGCTCTGCTGGAACGCAAAGGCGCGCGCTGTGGCGTGATCACCACGAAGGGCTTTCGCGACGTGCTTGAAATGCGCCGCCGCGACCGGCCTCAGACATGGGGTCTCTGGGGGAACTTCGAGCCGATCGTGCCGCGCGATCTGCGTGTCGAGGTCAGCGAACGGGTTCTTGCAGACGGCACTCTGCTGGAACACGTCGATCAGAGTGAAGTCCAGGCTGCCGCGCGTAATTTGCTTGAGACGGGCGCAGAATCGCTCTGCATCTTCTTCATCAACTCCTACGCCAACGACGAAAATGAGCGCACTGCCGTACAGGCCGTCCGCGATATCTGGCCCAGCGAGCACGTTACCGCGTCATCCGAAATTCTGCCGGAGGTACGGGAGTTCGAGCGCGCTTCGACCGCATCATTGAACGCGTACCTGCAGCCACCGGTCGGTAGCTATCTCGAGCGCCTTGAAGCGGGCCTTCGCGACGGGGGTTTCGGCGGACAGGTTCTTATCGTGCAGTCAAACGGTGGCGTGATGGCGGTGGAAACAGCACAACGCTTTCCGGTCCGTACGGCACTTTCCGGGCCGGCAGCGGGCGTCATCGCGGCGGCACATATTGCGGGCTCGGCAGGTTTTCCCAATGTCATTACTTGCGATATGGGCGGGACCAGCTTCGATGTTTCGCTTATCGCCGACGGCAAGAGCGCACTCTTTCCGCAGACTTCGATCGATTTCGGCATGGTGATCCGCACGCCGATGATCGAGATCACCACTATTGGCGCCGGTGGCGGCTCCATCGCCTGGGTCGATCGCGGTGGGCTGCTCCAGGTCGGTCCTGAAAGCGCGGGATCGGACCCAGGACCGGCTTGCTATGGCCTGGGCAACGACCGGCCGACAGTGACGGACGCCAACGTGGTCATGGGCCGAATCAACGCAGACCGGCCGATCGGCGGCAAGCTTGAACGGCTCAACGTGGAGGCCTCCAAAGCGGCGATCCTGAAACATGTCGCCGAGCCGCTCGGCCTCCATGTGATGGCGGCCGCGGAAGCAATTATCCGCGTCGCCAATGCTAAAATGGCCGGCGCCATCCGGTTGGTATCCGTTGAACGTGGGCACGACCCGAAGAGCTTTTCGGCCATGCCTTTCGGTGGCGGTGGCGCCCTGCATACCGGCGCCCTGATCAAAGACGTCGGGCTGAAGAGCGCGCTGGTCCCGCGCTATCCAGGTGTGACCAGCGCACTGGGCTGTGTCATCGCTGATATGCGCCATGACCGGGTGATGACGATCAATCAGATGCTGGACGATCTGGATGTCCCGGCGCTGGACCGGCAGATGAGCGTAACGGCCGCGGCGGGACAAAAGTTGCTTGAAGAAGCTGACATTGCCTTTGAAGGTGTCGTCTACGAATTCGAACTGGATATGCATTACCTCGGGCAAACGCATACCGTCACTGTTCCGCTGCCGCTCAGTTTCAATGAGGGCGCGACAGGCGTCACGCCAGAGATCATCCGTGATGCCTTCGAGATAACTTACCGGCAAACCTACGGCCGCCTGCTCGATAGCATCCCTATCCGGATCATGAACCTGCGGGTCACAGTGGTGGGCCGGCGACCTAAGTTTGACCTGTCGATCCTCGCCCCCGCGACGGAGAAAGGCATGGAGATACAGGCAAACACTACCCGCCAGATCTGGGCGGAAGGCCGCTGGCATGACGCGTCGGTTTTCGAGCGTCTCACGTTGCCCGAAGGCGCAATCGTGTCTGGACCAGCCATTCTGGAACAACCGGATACGACGATCTTTATCGACCCTGACCTGAAAGGCGAGGTCGACCGCTTTGGCAATCTTTTGATAGCGCGAAAGGACGAGGTGTGACATGAGCAGCTACGGCAGCGAGCAAACGGCGTTGTTGCTGGTCGATATGCAGAATGACTTTCTGCATCCCGATGGCGCTTATGCCCGCGGCGGTGCAAAGTCCGAAGCCATCGCCGCTTTGTCCTCACGCTTGAAACCGGTTGCCGACGCCATGCGTGCCAGCGGCGGCTGGATTGTCTCGACACACTTCACGCTGGTGCCTGATAAAGGTGGGGCGCCTTTCATTTCACCTCACCTGAAGCAGCTGCGGCCTTTTCTGACGACGGGCGACTTCGCCCCCGGCAGTTTCGGTCAGGCCTTGATCGATGATCTGGCGCCCGCCGACATTTCTGTGGAGAAAGTTGCCTACTCCGCCTTCTACATGAGCCGCCTCGAATGGGTGCTCGGGCGCGCGGGGATCAAGCGCCTGATCTTCGCCGGTATCGTGACCAACGGCGGAGTTGCCTCCACTCTGCGCGATGCGCACGTGCGGGACTATCACACCACCCTCTTGACCGACGGCTGTGCAGCCTTTGACCCCCAGGTGCACGAAACCGCCATCGCCAGCATGAAGGGCATCGCCGAACTCACGAGCTGTGCCAATCTTCTGACCAGCCTGAGTTAGCAATCGGTGACGATACTCTCCGCAAAAGACGTCGACTTCCCGATCACTGTCTCCGTGGCAATTGTCGGCGCAGGCGCCTGCGGCCTGACGGCGGCCTTGGCGGCCGGCGATGCCGGTGCCGGAGTGCTGATTGTAGAACGCGATCCGATGCCGGCAGGTTCAACCGCACTGTCCTCCGGGCTAATCCCCGCTGCGGGCACACGGTTTCAGTCAGCCCTCAGGATAGATGACACTGCGGCTCTCATGGCCGATGACATCCAAGCCAAAGCGAGGGGTGACGCGGATCCCGACATCGTGGACTGTGTTGCCAGGGAAGCGGGACCCAGCCTTGAATGGCTTGCCGACCGCCATGGATTGGAATGGGTAGTACTCGACGACTTTCTGTATCCCGGTCATTCGCGGCATCGTATGCATGCGGTTCCGGAGAAAACCGGCTCAGCTTTGATCGGGCGCCTGTTGGGCGCGGCCCAAGCCGCGGGCATCGACATTCTTTCGAATGCGCAGGTTGTCGCACTCTACGCAGATGAAACCAACGGCCAGATAGCAGGCCTGCGTATCGAACGCCCGAAAGGCGAGACGGAAGATATCGGTTGTGAGGCGGTGATCCTGGCCTGCAACGGCTACGGCGGCGATCCGGAGATGGTCCGCGCACATATTCCCGAGATGGCGGAGGCCGATTACTTCGGGCACACAGGAAACCAGGGAGATGCAGTTAAATGGGGGATGGCGCTGGGCGCAGCTGCGCAACATCTTAGCGCCTGTCAGGGTCATGGCTCGGTCGCGACACCGCACGGCATCCTCATCACCTGGGCCCTGATGATGGAGGGCGGCATACAGGTGAACTTAGAGGGCAACCGTTTCTCGAACGAACACCAAGGATATTCCGAACAGGCGGTCGATGTCTTGAAACAGCCCAGCGGAACTGTCTGGAACATCTTCGATGCGCGCCTGCACGAACTGGGTCTGTCATTCGACGACTACCGCAATGCGGAGAAGCAAGGCGCAGTTCGGAGCGCCCAATCCCTGCAGGAACTCTCACGAATCACCGGCCTGCCGCTCGAAGCACTTAAAGCCTCGGTTAGAGAAACGGCTGATGAAAAAACCGATCGGTTCGGCCGCGATTTCTCGAAAACCTCCGCACTCGCATCACCCTATTATGCAGTTAAGGTCACCGGTGCGCTTTTTCATACTCAGGGCGGCTTGTGCATCGATCGAAATGCCCGCGTTCTGCGCGAAAATACCACCCCCATGCCGAACCTCTTCGCCGGCGGCGGCGCAGCCTGCGGTGTTTCGGGGCCCAGAATCGACGGTTACCTTTCTGGTAACGGTCTTTTGACGGCTGTCACTTTGGGGCGGATCGCCGGACAAAAAGCGGCAGAACTTGTGTCGCAAAACTAACCGTCAAGCCAGGTGCCGGTCGACGCAACGGCAAAATTGAGGCAAGCTCCCCAGTACTCGCCGAGCAGGTCTTTGGGCACCGCGGCGACAGAGCGGGAGCAGTTGCATGCAGTCGCGCCTTCGTTCCAGCTGCTTATCAATGGCGATGGGCCTGTTGTTGGTCTTCGCAACACCAAACGCTGCCGCTGCTGGGGCGCTCTACTTGAACAACTACGGCAGTGGCTGGGGTCTTTGGCTGCGCGGACACTATGTCCTCAAGGAGACCGAGAACGACTACGTCCTGGAGGTGGAACGGATTTCCGTGGAACCCAATCGCGCGTATCCGCAGAGCTTCGATATTTCCGGCTTCAAGCTAACCTACTACTTTCGGGACAAAGATAGTGGCGAGGCTTTGGATCGCGATGTCGTGGCCGGACCACCGGCACATTTTCCAGCCAAACTTCGGCCGACCGAAGCCCTAATCGTCGAAGGGGTAACGATGGCAGTTGCTAAAACAACCCAGCCCAACGCAAACGAATCACTGATCTTGGAACTTCACGTGATCACCACATCAGGCGCCTCAATCGGCGTCGCAGTCGGTGAGTTTTTCAGCGACTAAAGCGTTTATACCAACGCTTCTTGGTATTAATCCCAGTCCGGCGAAAAGTCGAAATCGCAGATCCGGTGGTTGCGTTCCCGCAACGCGGAGATGGCAGCCATCTCATCATCAGAAAGCGCGAAGTCGAAGACCTCGAAATTCTGACGGATGCGCTCGGCATTGCTCGAACGCGGAATGGCTATCACGCCCTCCTGCTGCACGTGCCAGCGCAACACGATCTGCGCCGGTGTCTTGCCATGAGATTGAGCCGGATCGGCAACTTCCGGCAAGCCAAAAAGATCTGATCCACGCGCCAAAGGACAATAAGACACCATCGCCATACCATGCCTGTTGCAAGCCGACTTGACCGTATCCTGGTTCAGGAAGGGATGATACTCGACCTGATTACAGGCCAGTGGGTGCGTTGATAGCGCCACAGCTTCTTCAATGAGAGTAGAGGTAAAGTTCGACACACCTATATTGCGGGTCAAGCCGCGCGTGTGCACCTCGTTGAGAGCTCCAATTGAATCCGCCAAAGCTACCGACTTGGAGGGCCAATGAATAAGGGCAAGATCCAGATAATCAGTACCGAGGCGCTTGAGGCTCGCTTCTACGGAACGCTGCAGATCACCCTCGGCGATATCCGTATACCAGATCTTACTGGTCAAAAAGATCTCGTCCCGCGCCAGACCCGAAGCACGAAGTCCCGCACCGACCGCCTCTTCGTTCTCATACATCGCAGCAGTATCGATGTGCCGGTACCCTGACTTAATGGCGCTTTCGACAAGTTCGGAAGCGGCTTCATCTCTCAGGGTCCAGGTGCCCAGACCGATTGCCGGAATTTTCGCGCCGTTTGCTGAAACTCTGTGCATGGATGTAGTCCTTCGAAATTCTGTCGGCAGCAAGGATGTTACCCTTCTGGCTTAGCTCTTTACCGCACAGCGGGCAAGTGCCGAGAAGGCAGAGTGTCATCGCTTTACTAGACAGATTCTGCTCGCTGATTCTGGGGCCCGTTTGTATGAGCAGTTGGCGCAAAAGAGATAAATTGTATTCGCGTCTGAACCATAAATGCCTCTGGATTGATTGATACTCATCGATGAAATCGAATCCAGGCCAGATGAGGACGCAAATGATTGTTATGCATGGACTGTTCGGGCTCAAGGATGATTGTGACGAGGTGCAGTTTCGTGATTCCTTCGACGCCTTCTCCGGCCATTTAAAGCAGCTCAATTTGCTCATCACCTGGAGGTTTATGCGCCAAGAACCTCACGATGGCTACAATCGCCGGCCACCGGAGGCGCCTTACTACGTCTCGATGGAGTTTTTGGACAACGATCAAGCCGAGGCCTGTTGGGCCTATGTCGAACAGGATGAAGAACCGTTGAAATCACTGCATCGCGCGATGAACCGTCAGGTTCAGAACACACAGTTCTTTCTATCCTCCGACGTTTAAATCAGATTAAAAGTGAGAGTATCACGAGTATCTCCCAACCTCAGAATTCTTACCTCGTGCAATCTTCAATGTTCCAGAATCAAACTGAACGAGAACCATAGAAGCCGATGACCAGTTTCGCCGACAAGGTCGCGCAATCCTTTCCAAGCGGAATCAGTCTTCCGGATGAGCTTCGGGCGCTATTTGATTGGATGGAATCAACTGGCGCGTTTGTAAGAGGCCGAAACGCTGATTGTGCCATGCTGTATCCATTGGGATCGGTTGAAGAAGAAAGCTTGATGATGTTCTTTACGCCTGCAGATGCGGAGGACATACCAGCATGGTTTGGGACCAATGATCCCGACATCACAAATAGGGTAACCAAATTATTTTGTACCGGTGGTGACGGTTCTTACGCCGGGATCTGGTTGGATGATGATGGCAAACAACAATTTGTGCATCTCGGATCAGGTTCCGGGTCAGTTTTGTGTTGCGTGGTCACGGACGACCCGGTCGATTTTCTTCGACTACTTGCCATCGGTTACGAAGAGCTATGTTGGCCCGAGCACTACGAGCTTCTGCCGGAGGACGTCGAAGACCGTGATGGCCTACCAAAACCCGTCGAACTGCAGAAGTGGGTCAAGACAACATTCGGCGTTTCCATTCCAAGGACTGCATCCGAAATCGTCGCTCCGATCGCGGAGATGACTGACAAACAGTCAGACGATCCATTTTGGCGATGGACCGAAAAGGTTGGAGGATAAGTACGTCGATCAGTACGACTTTTGATCGGCCCCACTATCGATATCGGCAATGACAAGCAGCCGCCCTGATCCTACCAAGCTCGCAGCAACTGCTTCGATCTCGCGACCCAGAGGCCGGTCCAATTCGACAGTGGGTGAGATTTTCCTCACCTCGTCAAGCACGGCAGCAAGACGAGGCGCGATAGGGTCGGGGTTTGCCAGCTCAATCGCCTGAGCTGCGAACAGCAGTTCGATTGCAATCAGGTGATCCAGCTTGTTCAGGAGCTTGAGAAGCTTGCGCGCCGAGATCGGCGTGTGGGTTAGAATATCCTCGACACCCTCGGCCGAGGAGCTGTTGGCCAGCGGTGCTGGATTGGCAAGAAGTGTAATCTCGCCAACCAGTGCTTCAGCGGGTTTCATGAGTGGCGCAAAACCGGCCGACTCGCTACCACCCAGGGAAAGAAAACGGGGCAATCCGCTAAGTGCAGGGGAAAGCAGCCGAGCAATCCGGGCGAGGCTCGCCGTGGCCAGACCCGACAGTGCGCGAGCGACACTATCCAAAGCGATACCCAGAAGGGGTGCCTGGAAATTGCCGTTGGAGATCATCTCACCACTCTCTGTCAGCAAGGGATTGTCACTTGAACCGTTCAGATCCGCCGTCAAGGGTCCTGCGAGGAAATCGAGCGTTCCATAGACTGCGCCATGGGTCTGAGCCAGGCAGCGGATAGAAAGCGGGTCCTGCAGGCGGCGCGCTGCGCCGCCCTCGAGCAGCAACCCGCCGGACAGCAGTACCTTCAGCTCTTCCCCTGCCGTGATCTGCCCAGGCTGGGGCCGCGCCCGCAAAGCCTCTTCGCGCAAGGGCGAACAATTGGCACGAAAGCCTTCCATAGTCATAGCGGCGGCAATCTGCGCAGCGCGTAGAGACCTCAGGGCAGCAACCTGTCCCAACGCCGCCAAACCGGTTGAGAAAGCTGAAGAGCTGCAAATGGCAAGGCCATCCTTAGGCCCTAACTCTAAAGGCTCGATACCCGCCCGCTGCATCGCTTCCGCAGCAGGAAGGCGCTCTTCATTGAAGAACATTTCTCCTTCACCCGTCAGGGCGAGTCCCATGACCGCCTGAACGCAAAGATCGCTCGCGCCAACCGATCCGGTCTGCGGCATGACCGGCGTCGCACCCCGGTTCAGACATTCAACCAGGATCTCGGCGACCGCAGGACTTGCTCCACTGCCGCCCGCACAAAGACTGTTCAGGCGTGCCACCAATACCGCCCGTGCCAGCGGCCAGGGCAAGGGATCGCCAAGTGCCTGGGCGCGGCCGCGGAGGGTCTGCAACGAGAAGGCGGCAAGCTGATCGCGCGGCAAAGCTTCGGTCGACTTGGATCCCAAACCGGTGGTCAGGCCGTAAACCGGGTCGCCGGCATCGACGTGGCGGTCGACCACCGCACGGTCGCGCTTCAGGCGCTTCATCACGTCGGGTGCCAACGCTACTTTGCATCCATCAATCGCGATGTCATGAAGGCGCTGTGGCGTAAGATCCCGCCCTGTCAGAGTGAGATAGTTATCAGATGGCAATGCTGTACTCCCTGATGCCTTTTCTCGTTGCAGCTTGCGACCAAATTTCAGAGTTGTGCAAGAGTGTTGCGAAAGCGTGACTGTACAAAACGGCGCAGGGCTTCGTAAGCTCGCACCTTCAACGCAAGCACCTCAGGAGCCACCGCCCAGATGACCGAGAAGCTGACCATCACTGCACTCAAAAGCCGCGCTATCGTCGCTCCGCTTGCCCGACCCGTGCGGACCGCGGTGGGAACCTTGGCCAACGCGCCGCTGGTGCTGATTGATGTGGAAACGGATCAGGGCGTTACAGGCTGTGCCTATATCTTTGGCTACACCCCGACAACACTCAAAGCGATCGCGGCTTTTTTATCCGATCTCGAGGAGAGTCTTGTCGGCCAAGTGGTTGCACCCGCGGAACAGGCCCGGTTTTACGAGAACCGCTTTCGCTTGCTGGGGCGACAGGGACTGGTCGGTATGACCCTGTCCTGCCTCGACATGGCGCTGTGGGATGCGCTTGGAAAAAGCGCCGGCCATCCTGTCGTTCGTTTGCTAGGGGGCCTGCCACGGCCAATGCCCGCCTACGACAGCTACGGCGTTGTCGATCCGATCGAGGATCGAGGCGATCTGGAGCGCTCGCTGGAGCGCGGCTTCCGCGCGATCAAAATCAAGGTTGGCGACGGTGATCTGATGCGGGACATCGAAATGGTGTCCGGCGTACGCGACATCATCGGTCCGGATGTCGAACTGATGATCGATTTCAATCAATCGCGCACGGTGCCTGATGCCGTCCGCAGGATTGATGCTCTAAGCAACTTCGACTTGACCTGGGTCGAGGAACCGGTGCCCGCGGAAGATTTCGTTGGACACGCGGAAGTCCGGGCCGCTTCAACCCCGCCGATCCAGACCGGCGAGAATTGGTGGTTCCCACAGGACATGGCCAAGGCGATCGATGCCGGTGCTTGTGACTGCGCCATGCCGGATCTGATGAAGATCGGCGGCATCACTGCTTGGATACGGGCTGCCGGAATCGCCGAAACAAAATCCATTCCGGTCTCCAGCCATCTCTTCGTCGAAGCCAGCGCGCATGTTCTGCCGGTGACACCGACCGCCCATTATCTGGAATTCCTCGACATCGCCGGCTCGATTTTGCAAGAACCAATGCTCGTGGAAGACGGCAAGGTCACCGCCCGCGGTCCGGGGTTGGGTATGGTTTGGAACGAAGACGCCGTCGCGCGCTACACACTCTGACGTCTTTAACGAGACGATCGCAGATAACTCGGAGTCGGAGTGGGAACCGTGTCGGTCCGCTGCAGCCACTAGGCTGAAGAGTACATATGGCTTTAAGCGCGGCACTGGGGAGTAAAAGGTGGCGATTACAAAGACGTTAGCATTCCTGCACGGCTTATCATTCGACGACCTGCCCGGCGAGGTCAAACACCAGGCCTGGCGTTGCCTGCTAGATCTTTGCGGCGTTGCGGCTGCCGGCAGTGGAACAGAACTCTCGCACATCATTCGCAACCACGCAGCCGCGCAGTTCGGTGCCGGAAGCGGCGCTGCCGCGCACTTGATGTTCGATGGACGACGCGTCAGTCCGGCGGGCGCGGCGCTGGCCGGCGGCATGACCATCGACAGTGTCGATGCGCATGACGGTTATCCCGGCGCGAAAGGCCATGCGGGTGCGGCGATATTGCCTGCGCTTCTTGCGTTGGCCGGTCATTCCGGTGACAGCGCTGAAATGGACGCCAAAGAGTTCATGACCAGCTTTGTGATCGGCTATGAACTCGCCATCCGTGATGGGCTTGCACTCCATGCCACCGTTCCCGACTACCACACGTCAGGCGCTTGGGTGGCAGTTGCCTGTGCGGGATTAGGGGCACGGCACCTGGGGCTGGACAACGCCCACAGCCGCCATGCGCTTGGAATTGCCGAGTATCATGGCCCACGCAGTCAGATGATGCGCTGCATCGATCACCCAACCATGCTGAAAGACGGGGCCGGCTGGGGGGCTATGTCCGGTGTCAGCGCTGCATATCTCGCCGCGGACGGCTTTACCGGTGCACCGGCACTCACGATGGAATCGGACGAAGCAGCATCGCACTGGGCGGACCTCGGGACACGCTGGCTGATGCTGGAGCAGTATTTCAAACCCTATCCGGTCTGCCGCTGGGCACAGCCTGCAACGGAAGCAGCGCTGGATCTGCGCAACGACCATGGCTTGACCGCAAGCGACATTGACCATGTCGAGGTCTTCTCATTTCACGAGGCGATCCGTCTGGCCACGCGCGAACCGGCGAACACAGAAGCGGCCCAATACAGTCTGCCTTTTCCCTTGGCCGCCGCACTGGTGCACGGACAACTGGAAGCGAGGCAAATTGACGGACAAGCGCTGCAGGATCCCGAAATTCTTCGCCTAAGTCGCTCCCTGATCCTTCGGGAGAGCGATGACTACAACGCGCTGTTCCCGTCAGAGCGATTCGCCCATGTCACCCTGCACCTGAAGGATGGTCGTCAGTTGACGTCGGAACCATCTGCGGGACGCGGGAATGCCGAAAACCCCTTAAGCGACGAGGAGATCATAGAGAAATTTCGGCGTTATGCTGCTTGTGCCCTTTCGCCAGCCAGATGCGACGCACTCCAAATGGCCGTGAACACAATCTCAAGAGGCGAAGGCTCGGCTGCAGGGTTGCTCAAGGCGATCACCGCAGCCGCCGATGCACAGAAACGCTCTTCTGCCGCCTAAGGTTCAAGGTGCCGAGGTTGAGCGCGAGCGAAAGAGGCTGAAAAGACTCATGCCGTCCAGCGAATATGGCCTCTCGACCAAAAGAAAAAGTCCAGCCGAAACGACACTTGCCGCGATAAAAGCAGGCAGAAACAGCAGCCAGAACCAAAAGAAGCCGGCGTAGCTCTCGGACGGCAGAACAACCCCCAACACCAAGAAAAAGAACTTCAGCGTCAAGCCGTGAATCAGATAGAAAGAATAGCTGATGTTGCCGAAATAGCGCAGATAACGCCGTGAGAAGAAGCGGGAAAGCCAACCATCTTTGCAGAAAACAGCGACGCACAACAAATAACAGGCGCCGAACAACATCACTTGATTGACTTTTCCGGCATTCTTGAAAGTCACCAGATCGAAATGGATTGAGGTCTTGAATGCCAGAACCACCACAAAAGCAGCCAATGCGAGCAGAGTCAGTGCGGGTGAACTCCGCTCGCGAACGATCACTTGCGCGGTCTCGTAGACCATGATGCCAGCAATGAACATCGACGCGCGGAAGTGCTGGGGCACCGCCAGATAGACCACTACCCAAAGCGCAAACCAGAAAATCACCCGCAGTCTGGGAGAAAGTTCGCGCAGCCGAAAAATCGGCAGGATCAGCGGCATAACTAAGTAAAAAAACATTTCGTAGCTCAGCGACCAAGCCACCGTGATCATTGGATCGATATCCAGAATTCCTGGAAATAACAGGTAGTTGGCGACAAGGTACCAAGCAGCTTCGCTCTCGCCGGCAGGTATCTTGCTTTGATCGGGCAAAGCCAGCGACAGGGCCGTGTAAAGCAACATGACGGCAAGAAAGACGGGATAGATTCGAAAGATCCGCCGCTTCGCATAAGGCAAGATCGGCCGTTCTCTGCGAATCAACATGGCGTAGATCAGAAACCCGCTGATGGCGAAGAAGACGTCGACACCGACGTTGCCGATGGAAAAGAGGGTCTCGTTGAGGTCGTAAGTGAAGGATCCCTCTGGCACCCAAGGTTTGACCAAAGTGGCATAGTGCACGAGAAACACCATAAAGGCGCCGAGGCCACGAAGACCTTCGATGGACTGCATCCAGCTTTTGGAATGCCCCTGAAGCTCAAAAGCCCTATCGGCTGCGTGATCTAAACTTGCCAAGATCTTCATAAAAAGAAATCCGCTGCGGCGACTATGCGCCTGCTGACCACTCCGATTGCAAAAAACGGCACCACTTTAGGGCTCACGACCATACGCGATAGAATTTCGCCGCCAAGGATTTTTATTCCGTTAAACTTTGCACAAACCCGTCTCTAAGCTTACTGGACGGACCTGCGCTTCTCCGGCATTCTCCCCGCCATGAACAACTCGATTCCCTTCAATCACATCTACCTGATCGACGGTTCCGGCTACATCTTCCGGGCGTTTTTTGGGATCCCCCGCATGTCCCGCCCCGACGGCACGCCCGTCAACGCGGTCTTTGGTTACACCAACATGCTGATTAAGCTGCTGAACGACCACGATTCAGATGGGTTCGCGGTAATCTTCGATGCGGGACGAGAGTCCTTCCGCAACGAATTCTATCCGGAATACAAGGCCCAGCGGCCGGACGTCCCGGAAGATCTGATCCCGCAGTTTGCCTTGATTCGCGAAGCGACGCGCGCTTTCAATCTGCCGTCGATCGAGATGAAGGGCTACGAAGCCGACGATCTGATCGCAACCTACGCACAGCAAGCCAAGGCCGCCGGCGTAAAGGTTACGATCGTGTCGTCGGACAAGGATCTGATGCAGCTGGTCGAGCCCGGGATCGAATTGCTCGACCCCATGAAGAACATCCCGATCGGTGAAGAACAGGTGCTCGAAAAGTTCGGCGTCAAGCCGGACAGGGTGATCGATGTTCAGGCTCTTGCTGGCGACTCTGTAGACAACGTGCCCGGCGTACCCGGAATCGGTATCAAAACCGCCGCGCAATTGATCAATGAATACGGCGACCTGGAATCCCTGCTGAACCGCGCCGAGGAAATCAAACAGCCGAAACGGCGCCAGAATCTGATTGAATTTGCTGAATTGGCGCGTGTGAGCCGTCGCCTGGTGGAACTGAAACGAGACGTACCGGTCGACGACGACCTCGCCGGCTTTGACCGCAATGATCCCGACGGCATTGTCCTACGTGCCTTCCTGGAAGAAAACGGTTTTCGATCGATCATCGCCCGTCTGGGTGAAATTCTGGGAAGCGATGATGCAGCTGGGGTCGTCGCTGCGCCGGAGGAGGAACCGTCCGAAGCAGAGTACGAACTGGTGCAAACCCGCGCCGAATTGGAAAGCTGGATTGCGGCTGCCAACAAGGAAGGTATCGTCACCATCGATACCGAAACCACCTCACTGGATGCTCATAGCGCCGAACTCGTCGGAGTCAGTCTGTCCGTTAAATCCGGAAAAGCCTGCTACATTCCAGTCGGCCATCGCTCTCCCGAAGCTGCGGCAGCGGCTGAGTCCGACCAGGGTGGACTGGATCTCGCGGCGCCCCAGGATAAGGCGCCGGACGCCCCTAAGCAGATTCCTCGGGATGAGGCCGTCGCGTTGCTCAAGCCGTTGCTGGAGGATCCGGGTATTCTCAAGGTCGGCCAGAACATCAAGTACGATATGATCGTCCTGGCGCGCTGCGGCATCGAAATGTCGCCGATCGACGACACCATGCTGCTGTCATATGTGGTCGAAGGCGGCCTACATGGCCACGGCATGGACGATCTCGCCCAACTGCATCTTGGCCACGACACCATCAAGTTTAAAGACGTCGCCGGTAGTGGCAAATCCCAGGTCACCTTCGACAAGGTACCGCTCGACAAGGCTCTGGACTACGCTGCCGAAGATGCAGATATCACAGGGCGTCTGCATCGCCTGCTGAAGCCCCGGCTGGTCACCGACCAGATGGCCACGGTCTACGAAACGATCGAACGCCCTCTCGTGCCGGTCTTGGCAACCATGGAACGCACCGGCATCAAAGTTGACCGTGACGTCCTGCGTCGAATGTCCAACGATTTCGCCCAGCGGCTGGCAGAGCTGGAAACCCAGATCCATGGTCTGGCCGGACGGCCCTTCACCATCGGCTCCCCCAAACAGCTCGGCGAGATCCTCTTCGATGAAATGAGCCTGCCGGGCGGCAAAAAGGGGAAAAGTGGAGCCTACGCCACCGGGGCAGACATCTTGGAAAGCCTGGCAGCCCAGGGCCACGACCTGCCTGCCCGGGTTTTGGATTGGCGGCAGCTAGCCAAACTCAAGAGCACCTACACAGACTCACTTCAGGAACAGATCAATCCGGAAACCGGACGGATCCATACGTCCTACTCGCAAGCCATCGCCTCAACCGGACGGCTGTCGTCCAACGACCCAAACCTCCAGAACATCCCGATCCGCACCGAGGAGGGCCGAAAGATCCGCGAAGCTTTCGTGGCTGAAGACGGCTGCAAACTGCTATCGGTCGATTACAGCCAGATCGAATTGCGCCTCGCGGCGGAGATCGCCGAGGTCGAATCCCTGCGGCAAGCCTTCCTGGAAGGCCAGGATATTCACGCCATCACAGCCAGCCAGGTTTTCGGTGTGCCGGTCGAGGGTATGGATCCGATGATCCGGCGCCAGGCCAAGGCAATCAACTTCGGCATTATCTACGGTATCTCGGCCTTCGGATTGGCAAACAACCTGCGCATTCCGCAGAATGATGCCAAGAACTACATTGCCGCCTATTTCGAGCGCTACCCCGGAATCCGCGCCTATATGGATCGGGCAAAGGAGCAGTGCAAGAAGCAAGGCTTCGTGACGACCCTCTTCGGGCGAAAGATTCACATCCCTGCGATCGGGGAAAAGAACCCGGCGCGCAAGAATTTTGGCGAGCGCGCGGCCATAAACGCACCGATCCAGGGTACAGCCGCGGATATCATCAAGCGCGCCATGATCCGCGTTCCGCGGGCCATGAGCCAGGCCGGCCTGGACGCAAAAATGCTGCTGCAGGTGCACGACGAACTGCTGTTCGAAGTACCCGAAGGGCAGATTGAGGAGACCACAGCCGTTGTGCGCGAAGTCATGGAAACGGCTTGCGATCCCGTGCTCGAACTTTCGGTGCCGCTCGTGGCCGATGCAGGCGTCGCCAACAATTGGGCCGAAGCCCACTAGAGTCTATTCCAGTAGCAGATGATCAGACTTCAGAGTCTGACCACAAAAAAAGCTTAACCCCGAAGCAGAGCAAAATGCTTCGGGGTTAAGCCGTTCGGTTTCACTGGCTGGGGAGGGAAACCTGCTTTGCGGTTTTTCCGGCTATTTTGCCAACCGCCTGAAAATGTCTTTGTCGTTTGTCGGTCGCGATTAGGTAGGCAAGGCGTTAGTGGGTCGTCGTCGGACTGCCGTAATCGCTATAACTAGGGTGATCGGCGTAGTAGGCTTCTTCGAGCGGTGCGTAGGTCATACCCTTTGTCGTGGCGAGAAATGCACGGTCCTGCTCCTGAAAGTGAATCGCGTGAAACTCTTCACGCAGACCTTCGAAAAAGCGGTCGGTGCCTTCGATCAGCCGGCCGGTCCAAGCAAAAAATGCGGTGGAAGAAGTTATTGTGCCTCTGAGCTGCATGTCCGTCGATCCTTTAGCGCGGGGTTTGGTGTCGCTTCCGACAGCACCCAATAAACGCCTGAGACCTTAACGTGAGCTTAACAAACCGCCTCGCAGCCGAGAGAAACCAGTATATCACAACGATGTCACGGATGTATCGCAATGCTGATAAAATTTCTCATAAAACGAGAGATACATCAGCCGATACCCGCGTAAGCTATGATCTGGGACGAATTGACGCTTTCGGGCCGCGCGAACAACCTCGAGAATCAGGACGATGACCCAAAAACGAACGGCCCCCGCTATGCGGAGGCCGTTGTTCCAAAGGCATTCAGCCATCATTGATGGCAAGGTTTCACATCATGCGGCTTCGTGAATACCGGCAGCCTTGATATCTTCGTCGACATAGGCTTCGAACTGCTTGAAGTTCGTGGCAAAGCGCTTGGTCAGTTCTCGCGCAGTCTGGTCATAAGAGGATTTGTCCGCCCAGGTCAGGCGCGGATCCAGCACATCGGACGGAACATCTGGGCAGTTCCGCGGGATCAACAGTCCGAAATCCGGATGCCTGGCCGTGTTCACGCCCGCCAGCTTACCGTCCAGTGCAGCCCTCACCATGGCCCGGGTATGAGCGATACTCATACGCTGGCCGGTACCGTAGGCACCACCCGTCCAGCCAGTGTTGACCAGCCAGCACTTGGCGCCGCTGGTTTTGATCTTTTCACCCAGCATGCGGGCGTAGACCGAAGGATGCCGCGGCATGAAAGGGGCCCCAAAACAGGTCGAAAAGGTCGCTTTGGGCTCTGTGACGCCCTTTTCAGTCCCCGCAACACGCGCCGTATAGCCCGAAAGGAAATGGTACATGGCCTGTTCGGCTGACAGCTCACTGATGGGAGGCAGCACGCCGAAGGCATCGGCTGTCAGCATCACGATGTTCTGCGGCTGGCCCCCGCGTCCATCCATAGACACGTTGGGAATGAACTCGATGGGATAGCTGGCGCGGGTGTTTTCGGTAAGACTCCCATCATTGAAATCAAGTTGCCGGCTGTCCGGATGCATCACGACGTTTTCCAGCACCGTGCCGAAACGCTGCGTCGTTGCGAAGATCTCAGGTTCGGCTTCCTGCGAAAGATTGATAACTTTGGCGTAACAGCCGCCTTCAAAGTTGAAGACGCCGCCGCTTGACCAGCCATGCTCATCATCCCCCACCAGGGTACGGCTGCCGTCAGCCGAAATCGTCGTCTTGCCGGTTCCCGAAAGACCGAAAAAGACCGCTGCATCCCCGCTCGGACCAATGTTAGCCGAACAGTGCATAGGCAGAACATCCCGGTCGGGCAGCAAATAGTTCAGAATTGAGAAAATCGACTTCTTGATCTCGCCTGCATAAACGGTGCCGCCTATCAACACGACTCGCTCGGCAAAATTGACAACGACGAAGCACTCGGAAGTCGTGCCGTCAGTGGCCGGGTCAGCATGAAGAAAAGGCGCATGCAGAACCGTGAAATCCGGAACAAAATCGGTCAGCTCAGCAAGCGCCGGCTGAATGAACATGTTGCGGGCAAACAAACTGTGCCAGGGACTTTCACTAACCACACGGGCACGTAGACGATAATCGCTGTCGGCACCCGCATAAACATCCTGAACAAAGAGATCACGCTTCTGAAAGTGGGCCTGTACCTTGCTGTAGAGGCGGGCGTAGTTCTCCGCGCTCATTGCAACGTTGACGTCACCCCACCAGATGTCACCGCTGGTCGATGGCTCGTCGACGATGAACTTGTCTTTGGGCGAACGTCCTGTGTGGTGACCGGTACGCACCACCAGCGCACCACCCGGCGCAATAACGCCGTCACCTCGCCGCACCGACATTTCGTAAAGGGCCGGCGCATCCAGGTTCCAATATGCAGTGTTGAAATTGCGGACAGCATGCCTGTCCAGGCCGTGACTGCTCACGGCCGGGCCTAAGTTGGTCACGTCGTGTCTCCCTTTGCGTGGCCATGTTGTCGACCCTCTTCAATTCAGCAGGCTAATTTTGACCTCGTGGCCTGCAAACAGAGAGAGCTCAGCTTGTTTGTACAGAGGTAACGCAGAATGAAAAGGGATGCGAGTCCGTATCATAGTTAACAATGCAAAAATTCCACCGACCCCTATCGTACAACCGGCTGAACATTTTTGATTTCGGTATAAATAATACTTTTCAGATAAAATTAACGAAGAAACACCAGAAGTGAACGCAACAAAGAGTTGTTTAAACATCAATAAATAGAATCGATTCTACAAATTTACTTTTCATACCCATGTATGATTAAATGCGAATTCTGGACCTCGGTGGAGTGGGAGTAGTTGAGATAGATACCTACGGTGATTGGCGGCTCCCCGGTCGCGAGCACGCGCGACCAACTAGGCCTGATTCCTGGCGGAAAGCGGCAGTTCGAGCCGCAGAATTCGTATTTTGCGAAGAAACCCTGGTCCTTCTCAATCATTGGCGGGGTCTCGGACAACTCGCCCGGCCGCCTGGTCGCAGAGACCTTAATCCGGCGCAGCTCGGTGCTGCTCTCTCCCATATCTGGCTAATGGACTTCGAATCGCGGGAGCGCCGGCTCTACTACCGCGAAGTCGGTGAAGATGCTGCCAGCCGCTACACAGAAAGCCTGATCGGCAAATACCTCCACGAAATTGTCGAACCCGAAGCCTATCCACGGGTCGCGCCCTACTTTCTCGCCTGTGTCGAACTGCCGGCCATCTCCATCGTTTCCGGCCGCCTGTTCCATGAGTGGCCAAGGCCCTGGTTTGGAGAGCGCCTGCTGCTGCCGCTGTTCGACGAAAACGGTCAACCCGAGGGCCTGGTCGGCGTTGTCAATTGCCGGAAGACCAGCCTTGATAAAGCGGATGCCGAGAGAACGACGGAACGCCGGGTACGCATTATCCCGCTCGAAGGTGGCGATATCATCGAGTCGGTCAGTTAAATATCTGAACCAACGCATTTTTTAGAATCTGGATTGCATTAAGTTCTTGATTGAACACATCGAGAACCAACCGCTTGATGCACACGATGAATTAATGCCTCGCTGGGCCCGTGCATTAATCGGGTCCATCTCCATTGCGCACACAAATTCCCTCCTGAAATTTCCGGCAGGCAAGATTGCCTCCGTGGCAACATCAGGTCTGCGCGTTTCAATTCCCAATTAAACACCGGAGTTGAGCAGCGTCAGCCATAGCGGCGATGCGCTAATTCTCCGCACTCGACAATCGGCAATATTTTTCCCTTTATCGAATAAAATTTATTGTTTATCGATAATTTTCTATTGATTATCGGATTTCCTATAGATATCTAGATGCCAATCACACAACGCATGAGGAAAACGATGGACGGGATAGACCATCAAATCAGTCGCTTCAGTCATCGCATCCGGATGGGCCTCTTCGCCCTTCTCGGGGTGATCGCTGTCGCGACGTTGCTCGCCCTGGTGATGGACAAGGGAACCGTTTGGCTTGGGATCGACGGCATCAATCTTGGTGTAGTGTCCGGCGACGGGGGAGAGTTCGGCGAAGCCGGTCAGCCTGGGGAGGAAACAGCCGAAGAAGAACGCCTGCTCGAGGCGTTTGAAGATCGGCTGGAGTGGGTACTCGTAACCCAGCTTCTTCTCACGGCTTCATTCTACATTCTACTGGTCTTCCAGCTCGAGCGCCTGTTTGCCGCCTATCAGCGTGGAGAGCTTTTCTCGCAGATGAACGCACGGCGGATCCGCAATATCGGGCTGTTGTTCTGTGTTGCCGCCGGCATCGCAATCCTGGACAGCCTGCTTGACCTCTATATCACGCAGGAATTCATGGCCGCCTCCACAGAGGTCGATCGCGAGCTCGATTGGGATCTGGTTCGTGAGATCCGACTCCCTCTCCCTTTCTTACTTGGTGGTGTAGCGATCGTGCTCATCGCCCGGGTGATGGAAAAGGGTGCCCAACTCCAAGACGAAATGGACCACCTGATCTAGCACGAGGCCACAAGGAAGCAGATATGATTATCGTCAATCTCGACGTCGTTCTGGCCCAACGCAAGATGCAGTTGAGCCAGCTCGCCGAACAAATCGGCATCACCTTGCCCAATCTTTCGATCCTGAAGTCCGGACGCGCCAGGGCGATCCGCTTTTCCACACTGGATGCGATCTGCGACGCGTTGGATTGCCAGCCCGGCGACATCCTGGCCTTCGAACCCAATGCCGGCGACGACAAAGACGCCGCGGCAAACACCTAGTTTTGTTGAGGATGTACATCATGAAATCAAACCTCTCCGACCTCCTGCCCCGCTGGGAGACTGGCTTTCTCGTCTCGGTCTTTTCGGTCGGCTTTTTCGCCACGCTGCTGTCCGTTGCCGTCATGATTTCGGACGCCGATGCCAAAGAAAATTACTGCCGGGAATACCAGACCAAAGTGATGATCGGCGGAAAGGAAGAAAAAGCCTATGGCACGGTCTGCCGAAAGCCCGGCGGTGCCTGGAAAGTTCAAGCTGATGCTTCGGGCCGTACGCAACTTGCCATTGCCCAAACACATCAAGACTCAGCACCACGAACTGTCCTTGTCGTGCCGGCGCCGGTCGCCGATGCCGTATACTTCGAGGACGGGGTTCTCCTGCTGGATGACTGGCCGGATGAGGCAGAAGTCCTTTATTACGACGATAGCGGGACGACCGTCATAGTCGAGGAGTACGCTGCTTTCGAAGATGAAGAAATCTATGTCTACGGCGAGCCCAACCGTGTGATCATCCTGGAGAACGACGATGACGAAGTCATTATCCTGGACTAAGCCCGATGTCTCCTCGGGACCTGCAACGCACTTTTGCGGTTACCCAGGATTTGGAAGAGCCGTACTCTGGCGAACATTACGCTTCGCACTACTGCTAAAAACGGCCGGAGCGCAGCGCAGCGCCATCGTGAAGCACATCAAATGGCCTTTTCGAGCCCGGTCAGTTTTGATCGAGTTGATCAAGACCCTGGATCGTCCATTATACTATTAACGACTGGTTGCACCTCGTTCTCGGCCATTTCTGCCAAGAACGGCCGTCTCTTAGGAGGGCGCGTCTTCCTGCTGTCTGGCGCGCTTTGTCAAGCGCACGAGTTCGACCCTCGCCGTTTCGGCGTCTGTAACACTCTTGTCAAAATCTGCCCGTGCAAGAAGGCTGTGACAGCGCAAGTCACAGCCTTCCGGATCAACACCGGTCAAAACCCACGCTGGTTCATCGCCGCCTCCCTGACGCCCGGCAAGCGGAGAGGCAATCCGGGCCGCAATCAAGGCGACAGCGTCTGCGTGATCCTGGTTCATGTGCGACACGATGTCCTCTTCGGCGCTGGCCAGCTTCGTGGCTCGAGTGACGTCCAAGAGGACATCTGCCGCTTCCACCCAGTGAATTTGCCCGAACCCTGCGACCAGGTGTGCAGACTCAATCTGTAAGCGATAGAGATTGAAATCCTTGAAGCCGGCGTAAAGTTCAGAACTTGGATGGCGACGCATAAAGCGGTTCAGGAGACGCCGGTCTTTCACTACTTCGGCATTGCCGAGAACCGATGCACGCGGCCCGGCTAGAGGGTCCCGGTAGCTTCCGGTTCCGTCGAACAGCAATGCAAGTTCCGGCCGGGCCTTTAGATTGGCGGTATGATCTGCAAGATCCGAGAGCAGCAGCAACGGGCTGGCATCGTGGTCCAGCGCCACCAGTGCCAAGGAAACATAGGGTCGCCCAGATCCATCACGCGCCAGCGCGGTAGAGACACTGACCTGGGGCGCAGATCGCATGAGACCGCGTATTACGGCACCGGCTGGTGTCGGCTGCTCGCTCGCATCCTGACTCGGCATAGAATTCCTTTCACGACCTCGGCTTTCCGACGTTTGGACGGGGCACGCTCTGGAGTCTGATCTCTTCCACTGAATAAGCGATAACCTGAATCAGCCTCTTTTTCACATACCTAGAGCAGGTCAAACTTGACGAACAAATGATATCTAGCCGATCGGCACGCCCTTTGACGTCGAGTACTCGAAATGCAGTTCCTGCTCC
Source organism: Pelagibius sp. Alg239-R121 (assembly GCF_947331435.1). Classification (GTDB taxonomy): domain Bacteria; phylum Pseudomonadota; class Alphaproteobacteria; order Kiloniellales; family Kiloniellaceae; genus Denitrobaculum. The sequence continues at coordinate 298,120 of NZ_CAMZOF010000001.1, forward strand.
GGATAGACCAGCGGATGAATCGCATGTGCTGCCATTGCCGCCTCGGAAAAGCCGGTCAGGATCAGCTTCAGTTTTCCGTTGTAGGTCGATACATCACCGATCGCGAAGATACCCGGCTGGTTGGTCTGACTCGATGCAGGATCCACCAGAATATGGTTTCGTTCAGCATTCAACCCCCAGCCTGCAATCGGACCGAGGGACGTTGCCAAGCCATAGAAAGGCAAGAGGATGTCCGCCTCAAGGCTTCGTTCCTCACCGTCCAACGTTGAAACACGGACCGCGGAAAGCTTACCGTCGCTGCCGTCGAGTCCGCTCAATTGATAGGGAACGACAAGATCCAGTTTTGACGTCTCCGCTAGCGCATGCAGCCGCGCCACGCTTTCCGGCGCGGCGCGAAAGCGGTCACGGCGGTGCACGACATAGACTTTTTCGGCCACATCAGAGAGTGACAGTGCCCAGTCTACGGCTGAATCGCCGCCACCGGCGATCACGATCCGACGGCCGCGTAAGTCCTCGCGCCGCCTGACCATATAAAAGATCGACTTGCCTTCGTAGTCTTCCAACCCCTCCAGAGGGGGGCGGTTGGGGCCAAAGGCACCGGCACCTGCAGCAATCACGACCGCCTTGGCATCGATACGGGTGCCGTTACTGGTTTCCAGAAGCCAACGGCCGTCGCCGTTGGGAACCAAACTGTCGACCTGTTGCGCCAACTGGTAAACCGGATCGAACGGCGCCGCCTGTGTTTCCAATTGATCGATCAGTTCGGCTGCATGAACGCAGGGGTAGCCGGGAATGTCGTAGATGGGTTTTTCGGGATAGAGCGCCGTACACTGGCCACCGATACCTTCAAGAGAATCGATAACATGGCAGCGCATCTTCAGCATACCGCATTCGAACACTGCGAAGAGCCCGACCGGTCCGGCGCCGATAATTGCAACATCAGTGGTTTGGATGTCCTTGGTCATGGCGCCATCTTTAGCGCCGTCAAGCGCCAAAGACCATAGAGGAAAATGCGTCTCACAAAATTAAGGTACCGTCGCGCTTCAAGACCAATCAAAAAACATGGATGCCGCTTCAGGTCAGTCTTCAGCCATCTGATGCGACTTGTGTTTGATCAGGGCAAATGGCAACGGAAGCCCCTGATGCCGCAGTATCTTCTGACCCAGGTTCCAGGATGCGCTCATCGTTATATGTGCGAAATCACGATACTGCCTTAAGCCGTTCTTATCGAACGCGGCGCACTGACCTTTGGGGCAGAGGTAGGGCGTTGCATCGAAATAAGCGACATTCTGATGTTTCGCGGCAAAGGCGCGGAGCCGGCCATTCACATCCGTTATCTCATCCGCGACCGGGTTGTTGGGGTTGGGACAATCGAGAAAAGGTATCGAGAGTGATTTTTCGAGACATCGGTGATCAAATCTCGCAATCGTCGGAACTTTCCCGAGCAGGATGACCAGCTTCTCCATCCGCGCGAGCCTTTCAGCGGTCTTCATTGCTGCTTGTATAAGCCTGTCTGATCGACCCCGGTAGCTGGACCAGGAAGAGGACAGAATGACAACGTCAAAGGCTTCGAGCCGCGGTCGAACAATATTAAGCGACAACCGGCAGTCCGACAGTCTGTTCGCCGCGACAAAGGGCTTCGGATCGCCGTCAATCCCCGGGCAGGCGCCGACCGCAACGTTTCGAAATTTAAAGCCGGCTTCCCGCGCAAAGCTGGCAAGCATCCCCACGTAGTGGCTGGCGTTGGAATCGCCCCACAGAATGACGTTCGCATCGTCGGCGAAGCTGGGGCCCAGAATACAGTCGTCGTTCTGCAAATCGCCCCTGGCCAGCCGCTTTTCCTGGCAAACATAGCTGTAATTGAAGCTGCGCGTTTTCTGGGCTCTGATCTTATGCAACTCCGTCGGATAACTTCCCGACAGGGACCGTAACCCGAAGCCGTCGAGATACATGGCACCCAGACCTAGACAAGCGATCAACCCTGCCGGCGCAATGTATTGCTGGAAAAACACGGTGACCGCCCGCGACCGCGACCGGCGTGCTGGCTGCTCGACAAAACGATAGGTCATCCAGGCAAGCGCCAAAGTGCCGCACAATGCCGCAGCCCCTGTAATCGGCGTGATTTCATTATAGCCATAATGCAGGAACGCGAGCAGAGGCCAATGCCAGAGGTAAGCCGAATAGGAAATGAGGCCGATGGCAACAAGGGGTCTGATGCTCAGCGAGCGGCGCAGAAAATCGTTCTGACAATGCCCGGAAAAAATGATCGCTGCCGTCCCCAGGGACGGGGGAATGGCGTAGAGGCCCGGGAAAACGTCTTTTTCGCTTAAACCGACCAGGCTTCCCACGACAAGAACGGCGCCGATCCACCCCAAAGGCACGATCACCTGAGACGAAACAGCGCGCTCGGCCTGGTTCAGAACCGCGATCGCCACTAGGGCGCCAGAAAGTAACTCTCCCGCCCGAGTCGGAAGCATGTAGTAGGCAAAGGACGGGTCATCGACGAATACGTGTTCGGCGTAAACGAACGACGATAGCGCCACACACAACAACGCTATGAAAAGAATACGGACGCGGCAAAACCGGTAGAACAACATTAGGAAAAGCGGCCACATAAGATAGAACTGCTCTTCAACTCCCAGCGACCAGAGATGCAGAAGAGGAAGCTCATTGCTTGCTTCCGCGAAGTAGCCAGTGTCCAAATTCAGCCAGAAATAAAAATTCGATAGCGAAAACAAAGACCAAAGGGCAGAGTCAGCAGTGCGTTCAGCGTCTTCCGGCAGCAGCCAGAACTGAGCAAACACAAGGGTCGTAAAGACCACGAGCAGCAAAGCCGGTGCAATTCGCTTCACACGCCGGTGATAGAACTCGAGGATCGAAAAGCTGCCGTCCGTGATGCCCGTCACTATGTTTCGGGTGATCAGAAATCCCGAGATTACAAAAAAGATATCGACGCCGACGAACCCTCCCGGCAGAAGTTCCTTGTCGATATGAAAGACAATAACCGAGAGGACGGCAATAGCACGCAATCCATCGATGTCAGGTCGATAGTCCGTCATGGAATTTACGTTCCTCGACCCAAAACGTTCCCTGAACCGCGCCAGACAGTCGGATCCAGCGCCGGTCGTCCTCGGTTAATGACGATTGCAGATGTAGCTTTTTGATTTCAAAGAATAAATAGCAGGGGCGCCTGCAGCCGGCCTGCGTCAAAACTGTGATAGGTCACGGGTCTGTTTTAATAAGCGAGCGCTCTGAATTCTACGATTTGGATGCGCCGGCGAGCGCTACTTTGCTGCAGGAATAACTTGAATTATCTGCCGTTAGGAGAATTTAACAGGGGTCAGCTGCCGGATCGGTTTTACCAATGATCCCCGTTGCGCCCAACAGTTGCCCCAAAAACGCCACAGTGTGGCGATTAGTGAGACACTGAAAGCCACAGAAATGCCCCGGTTAAGTGCAAGTTGTTCCCCGTGGGCGAAAAACACTATAAAGAAAGACGATGATGCAGCCGACAATTGCCCTGGTCGACGACGACCGCAACATCCTTACTTCGGTCTCGATCGCTCTCGAGGCCGAGGGATTCAAGGTGCGCACCTATAACGACGGTACGGAAGCCATGCGCGGTTTGGCCGCCAATCCGGTAGATCTGGCCGTGCTTGATATCAAGATGCCACGTATGGACGGCATGGAACTGCTTGGTCGCCTGCGCCAGAATTCCAACGTACCCGTCATCTTTCTAACTTCGAAAGACGACGAGATCGATGAAGTCCTGGGACTGCGCATGGGTGCGGACGACTACATCACCAAACCCTTCTCCCAGCGTCTTCTGATCGAACGTATCCGCGCCCTTCTGCGGCGTGAACGCGCGGCGCAGGACGATTCGGAACAGGAAGGCGTCGAACCACCCCTGGTGCGCGGCGACCTGATGCTGGATCCTGCCCGCCATCTCTGCACCTGGAAGAGCGAACCGGTCAATCTGACGGTGACGGAATTCCTGATCCTGAAGGCCCTCGCCCAGCGCCCCGGCCACGTGAAGAACCGCGATCAGCTTATGGATGCGGCTTACGGCGATTCGATCTATGTCGATGACCGAACAATTGATAGCCATATCAAACGCTTACGAAAAAAATTCAAGGATGCCGACGACGACTTCGCGCAGATCGAGACGCTCTATGGCGTGGGGTATCGGTACCGCGAACAGTGACGGACCGACGGGCCGGGAGTGTCGGAAACCGACGTGTAACCATCGATAGCGATCGTCGGGCAAGACCGACGCAATTGGTGGTGCCGGCCCGGTCACGCAAAAAGCTTGAGAAGGTCAGTCAGTCTCACGATGCGGAAGAAACACCGTCTCCCGTTCCCTCACCCCTGACTGCGATGTCCGAAGCGGCCAGCCCGCCCGTCGCCAAGAGGCGTTGGCGCAGGTCGTGGCGGTCACCGCTGACGCGCCGGATTTTGGCGCTCAATACACTAGTGCTTCTGATTCCTGTTTTCGGTCTGCTGCATCTCACTCAATACCAGAGCTCCCTGATCGGCTCGGAGCTCGACTCTCTGCGAATCCAGGCACGCGCCTTTTCCTTGAGCCTGGCCAACAGTGCAGTGGTGACCGCGCAGGTCGGCGAAGAACAGCTGGTGCCGGACCAGGCCCGCAGCCTCATGCGCGTCCTGCTGGCGGAAACCGGGGTCAGAGCCCGGCTTTTTGCCGAAACCGGCGGAATTCTGGCGGACAGCTATGTTTTGAGCGGACCCGGTGGTCAGGTACAGATGATCGAGCTGCCGCCCCCCGAAGACGGCATCCCCATGACTTGGATGGGCCGCCACCTTGATCGGCTTGTGAACTGGCTGCCCGGTCAGGACAATTTCGAGCTCTACACTGAAGCCTCCAAGCAACATTCCGACGACTATATGGAGGTTGAGAAGGCACTGAAGGGGGACAGCCCTGGAATGGTGCGCCAGGACCGGTCGTCCCACCTGGTGCTCTCCGTAGCCGTTCCGGTCCAGCGTTACCGCCGCATTCTCGGTGCGTTGATGCTCTCGACGGGCGGAAGCAGCATCGAAGCTGCGGTAAGAGACCGGCGGATCGACATTCTGATGGTCTGTGGCGTGGCCCTCGGCATGACCATCCTCATTTCACTCTATCTTGCAGGCAATATCGCGCGGCCCCTTGTCCGTCTCGCGGAAGCTGCCGATCGCGTGCGCTACGGCAAGGGACGTCAGTACGAAATCCCGGACTTTACCTCTCGCCGCGACGAAATAGGGGAATTGTCCGGCGCATTGCGCGACATGACCGAGGCCATGTGGAACCGGCTGGACGCTATCGAGGGATTTGCCGCAGATGTCGCACATGAAATCAAAAACCCGCTGACATCGCTGCGCAGTGCAGTCGAAACCGTGGCACGCATCGAGGACCCCTCGCAGCAAAAGCGCTTAATGGCCATTATTCTGGACGACGTGCAGCGTCTGGACCGCCTGATCTCGGATATATCCGACGCTTCCCGCCTGGACGCCGAACTGTCACGCGCCCACACCGAATCGGTCGATGTCGGCCGGCTGCTCGACGCCCTGGTCGAGGTCCATCGTGCCACTGCAAGCGAAGGTGGCCCCCGTTTTCAAGTTGAAGTCTCCGACAATCGGCCGCTCGTTGTGCAGGGAATCGAGGGGCGTCTAGGTCAGGTTCTGCGCAATCTGATCAGCAATGCGATCACCTTCAGCCCACCGGACGGCCTGATCAGATTGCATGCCGAACGCAATGACAATGACATCGTGCTTTCCATCTCAGACGAAGGTCCCGGCGTTCCAGAAGGCAAACTGGAAGCTGTTTTCGACCGCTTTTATACCGAACGCCCGAAATCCGAGAAATTCGGCACCCATTCGGGCCTGGGTTTGAGTATCTCGAAACAGATTGTCGATGCGCACGGAGGCAAGATCGTCGCGCAAAACCGTTACAATGGCTCGGGCGAAGTCACAGGCACCTGCTTCAAGATCACGCTGCCTGCTGAGGAGGCTTAAAGCAGTGGAAGATAGGGATGCCGACGTTGATGTCGCAGCGGATACCCTCACCTATTCGATACTCTTACATGCTACCTGTGTGTCGTTTTCGGGCAATGCAGACAAGACTTTGGGCGTTTTGCTATCCGGACCCTCCGGCGCCGGTAAATCCGATTTGGCGCTACGGCTCATTGATCAGGGCGCAGTCCTTGTTTCGGACGATCAGACCCGTGTTTCGCTGCGCGACGGCAGGCTTTGGGCGGCCCCGCCAGAGACCCTTGCGGGGCGGATGGAAGTACGGGGTTTGGGCATTGTCGAGGTGCCGTATCAAGAGAGGGCGCTCTTGGGCGCCTGTTTTGACCTCGTGGAAGCTGCTAAGATCGAACGCCTGCCGGAGCCCGAGACCCGCAGGTTCCTGGGCATTTCCCTCCCCAGCCTCCAACTTTATCCCTTCGAAGTCTCCGCGACAGTAAAGCTGCGGCTTGCCGTGCGGGAGATGAGCGGGTTTATTATGGATCAGGATTAAGAGACTCGGCGCAATCATGTCGATCTCGTCTTTTTTTGAATGTGACGAAATCGGATGTCTCAAGAGACGCCTCCATTGCCTGTTGTTCTTATCACCGGCCTGTCCGGTGCAGGTCGCTCTTCGGCCCTTAGCGTTCTCGAGGACGTCGGTTACGAGGCTATCGATAATCTGCCCTTGAATCTTCTGGAAACAATGATCGACGAGGGCAGTGCCGAACGTGCCGTCGCCGTTGGCGTTGATATCCGTACACGCAACTTCGCCGTCGAGCCGTTTTTGCAGCAGCTGGATAAACTGGAACGCCGTCAAGATCTTGATCTGAAACTGGTTTTCCTGGATTGCGACGACGAGGTGCTGAGCCGTCGCTTTACCGAGACCCGTCGTCGCCATCCCCTGGCCCAGGATCGGCCTTTGCATGACGGCATCGTGGCGGAGCGGCGTTTGGTGTTTCCGCTACGCAGTAGAGCGGACCATGTCATCGACACCTCCAGTTTGACACTTGGCGGCCTTCGCCAACAAATCATCGGCCAGCTCGGCCTGTCCGAAGCATCCGGCATGGCGATTTTCGTCACTTCCTTCTCCTACCGGCTTGGTCTGCCGCGGGAGGCGGATCTGGTCTTCGATGTGAGGTTCTTGACGAACCCGCACTACGTGCCGGATCTCAGGCCCCAGTCAGGCCGGGATAAGGCCGTTGTCGACTACATTGCCGCGGATTCCGCTTTTCAGCCCTTCTTCAAGGAGCTAACGGCGATGCTGAAACCGCTGCTACCGCGTTACGAGAGCGAGGGAAAGAGCTACCTGACCATCGCTTTTGGTTGCACAGGTGGGCGGCACCGCTCCGTCGCCCTGGCGGAGCGGCTATCGGACTGGTTGACGGATCACTGGGGCAATGTGAGCCTGATGCACAGGGATATTGACAGAGAATCACAAAGAGAACGGGCCGCGAATCCTCCTTCCGGCACCAAGCCGGAAACAACGAAAACGCCCGCATGAGGCAGCCCGCATGAGACTGAAGGACGAACAATGATCGGAATGGTTTTGGTCACACATGGGCGGCTCGCCGAAGAGTTTGCCGATGCGCTTGAACATGTGGTCGGGCCACAGCCAAACCTCGCCTGCATCTGTATCGGCGCTGAAGACGACATGGAGCAGCGGCGCCAGGACATCATAGAGAGCGTCAAAAAGGTTGATCAGGGCAAAGGTGTCGTGCTGTTGACAGACATGTTCGGGGGAACACCATCGAACCTGGCGATCTCTGTGCTTGATTACGGCGAAGTCGAGGTCATTGCCGGCATCAATCTGCCGATGCTGATCAAGCTGGCCAGTTTGCGCGAAACCCACGATATGAATGCCGCAGTCAAAGAGGCACAGGACGCCGGGCGCAAATACATTAATGTTGCTTCGCAACTCCTGACCAACGAGCAGTCGTGAATACAGCTATGATTTGTCGTTTGGTCACGATACAGAACCAACGTGGTCTGCATGCGCGGGCATCGGCCAAGTTCGTCAAGGTGGCCGGCGCTTTCGATGCCGAAGTGCTGGTGCGGAAGAATGATACGGAGGTATCCGGCTGCTCAATCATGGGCCTCATGATGCTTGCGGCGTCACCAGGAAGCCAAATTGAACTGCGGGCCACGGGACCGGCAGCCGAGGAAGTTGTGAACGCCTTGACGGCACTTATCGTCAGTAAATTCGATGAAGACTGAAACGACAGTATCTGCGCGCGAAGAAGCGGGCGAACAGGTTTTCGAAGGCCTGGGGGTATCCTCCGGGATCATCGTCGGCCCGGCGCATCTGCGCGATAGCGGCGAGATCCAGGTTCTCGAATATCGCTTACCGCAAGCCAAGCTGGACGATGAGGTTGTTCGCTTTCAGGACGCGGTGGAAAAAGCGCGGCGGCAAGTCGGAAAGTTGAAATCCAAGGCTGAAAGCTACCATGGAGCGGCGGCTGAAGAGCTGGGATATCTGCTCGATGCGCATCTTCAGATGCTCAAAAGCAACAGTCTGCTGGGTGCCGTCGAACGTCGGATGCGCGGTGAAATGCTGAACGCCGAAGCTGCGGTCATGGCCGAAATCGGCGAAATCTCCAAGAATTTCGCTGAAATGGACGATTCCTACCTGCGGGCCCGCGCGCAGGAGGTGCGCGAAGTGGGATTGCGGATCGTCCGGAACCTCACAAAGACGGAATACGGCGGCTTCGAACATCTGGCGCCGGGCAGTATCGTCATCGCGGAGGAAATCACGCCCGCCGACACGGCCTTGATGGACCCGAAACGGATCGGCGGTTTCGCAACGGATCTTGGTGGCGCCGAGGGACATACCGCGATCATGGCGCGTTCTCTCGGTCTGCCCGCGGTGCTCGGTGTGACCGGCCTCTTCGCAGGCATCAAGACAGGCGACAGGGTCCTGGTCGACGGCAGTAATGGCCGGGTTATCGTCAACCCGACAGATAAAAGACTCTCCGACTACAAGCTGCGCCGCAAGGCTATCGAACAGGAATCCCGCTCGCTTGCCCTGCTCAGGGATGTGGACGCGACGACCAGGGACGGTAGAAACGTCAGCCTGCAGGCCAACCTGGAACTCCCGCGGGATCTGGTACAGGCAGTTGCGTCCGGCGCCCAAGGAGTCGGCCTGCTGCGCACCGAATTCATGTTCATGAACCGCGAGGATCTGCCCGACGAAGAAGAGCAATATGAATCTCTGAGAACCATCGTCGAAGGTATGGACGGGCAAACAGTTACGATCCGCACGCTCGACGTCGGTGGCGAGAAACTAACCTCTTCGCTCGGCGGACATATGGGCAGCGCCCTAAATCCTGCATTGGGACTTCGCGCGATCCGGCTGTCGCTAAAAGAAATCTCCCTCCTGGAAACTCAGCTCTCGGCAATCTTGAGAGCGGGAGCCCATGGTCCGGTGCGCATCCTTCTGCCAATGATCTCAAACGTTGGTGAGGTTAAGGAAGTCAAAAAAGTCCTGACGTCAGTCGCCCGAAAGCTGACCGCGCGGGGTGTGGACATCGCCGATCCGCTTCCGCCGCTTGGCGCCATGATCGAAATTCCCGGTGCCGCCCTGGCCGCCGACGCCCTGGCGCAGGTTGTGGACTTCTTTGCCATAGGCACCAACGACCTGACCATGTACACGCTGGCCATCGACCGCAGTGAGGAGCAGGTGGCGCACCTCTATAATCCATTGCATCCAGCGGTGTTGCGATTGATCCAATTTTCCGTCGAAGCCGCCCTGCGGGCCCGTATTCCGGTATCGGTCTGCGGGGAAATGGCGGGCGACCCTAAATATACCGCCTTGTTGCTGGGTCTTGGCGTACGCGATCTCTCGATGTCGGCAACGGGCCTTCCGCGTGTAAAGAAGCGAATTCTGAAGATTGACCTCCGAGCGGCCAGCCATCACGCCATGGCGGTTATGGATCAGCACGATTCGGGACGGATTGCGGCTTTGCTTGACGATTTCAACGAAGGTTATTAACTCTGCGGTAAGCCACAGCGGTTAAATCAGGTGAATTGCGAAAGCGCCAGGATCGGCCTTTTGCCGTTGCGATAAGCTTCTGACCCTGTTTTGTAGCCTTGAAGCCACAGGTTTTCGCTGTTACATGAGCCCCCAGAAATTAATGCTCAATAGTCTTGGCGCCTTCTGAGCCGGCGCATCCTTTCGGAGAAATAAATCAATGGTCGAGTTCACAGACTATAAGGTCGCCGACATTTCCCTGGCCGATTGGGGCCGGAAGGAAATCGAAATCGCTGAGACCGAGATGCCCGGTCTGATGGCCCTGCGTGCGGAATACGGCGACAGCCAGCCCCTGAAAGACGCGCGGATCGTCGGCTGCCTCCACATGACAATCCAGACTGCCGTGTTGATCGAAACGCTGACAGCGCTTGGTGCAAGCGTCCGCTGGTCGTCCTGCAACATTTTCTCGACCCAGGACCAAGCCGCGGCCGCCATCGCGGCCGCCGAAATTCCAGTGTTTGCCTGGAAAGGTGAGAGCGAGGAGGAATTCTGGTGGTGTATCGAGCAGACCCTGACCGGACCCGGCGACTGGAAGCCGAATATGATCCTAGACGATGGCGGCGACGCCACCGCAATCATGCATGAAAAGTACCCTGAGTTGCTGGACGATGTCCGTGGCCTTTCGGAAGAAACCACGACCGGTGTGCTGCGGCTTTATGAAATGGCCAAAAACGGCACTCTCAAAGTCCCGGCCATCAACGTCAACGATTCGGTTACCAAGTCCAAGTTCGACAACGTCTATGGCTGCCGCGAAAGCCTGGTCGACGGCATCCGCCGCGCTACGGACGTGATGATGGCGGGCAAGGTCGCCGTGGTTGCCGGCTTCGGCGACGTCGGCAAAGGATCCTCCGCGTCGCTCCGCAATGCGGGTTGCCGCGTCATGGTCACTGAGGTCGATCCGATTTGTGCCCTCCAGGCCGCTATGGAAGGCTACGAGGTCGTCACCATGGACGACGCTTGCAAATACGGCGATCTCTTCGTCACGGCGACGGGTAACGTAGATGTCATCACCACCGACCATATGGCCGCCATGAAGGACCGGGCGATCGTCTGCAACATCGGTCACTTCGATTCGGAGATCCAGATCGAGGCTCTGCGGAATTACAAGTGGGACAACATCAAGCCACAGGTCGACCAGATCGAATTCCCCGACGGAAAGAAGATCATCGTTCTGGCTGAAGGCCGTCTGGTGAACCTGGGCTGTGCCACCGGCCACCCAAGCTTTGTCATGAGTGCCAGCTTTTCCAACCAGGTTCTGGCACAAATTGAGTTGTGGCAAAACCACGCGAATTACGAGAACGAGGTTTACGTTCTTCCAAAGAAACTCGACGAAAAAGTTGCTGAACTGCATCTGGCCAAGGTCGGCGCAAAGCTGACCAAACTGTCCGATAAGCAGGCCGGCTACATCGGCGTCGGAAGCGAAGGTCCCTTCAAGCCGGAAACCTATCGCTACTAATTTAAGGGCCGTCCTTCACCTTACGCCCGAAAAGCGTGGGATTGGCCGCTCAGCGGCCACCCAGGGTGGAAGGAAAGGCACGAAGTATCGAACGGGGAGGTCAGAATTGACCTCCCTGTTTTTTTGTTCCGCAGCTTCGCCCCGCCAACGGCTTGTCGCGGCGCGCGTAAACCCTTAGACTCTTAGCATGAATCCGAACCGAGACCGTTTGCCGAACCGGCACGCGGGGTTTGGTTGTATCTGATCGGATCCGGGCAGGCGGCGGATTCGATCCGGTTGGTTGGGGGGAAGACAACTTGGCCGGACTACCGGTATATCTGCCGGGACTGTTACTTGCGGCGATCGGCGTGACCGGGGCCGTTTTGTTGGCGCTTGCCTACCGTAAGCGCTGGCTCGACGCCGAAGCTGCAGTTGTGAACGGAACGCAACAAGCCCGGATTCTCAGCACGGTTCTTTCGTCTGCGCCTTTTGCCTGTCTTGCCTTCCATCATGAAAGCGGCCGCCTCAACCGGAGCGGCAATCTGGCAGCTATTCTGGGTATGAATCCGGAGCAAGTCACCAGCCTGGAAGATATCTGCGCAGCATTTTTCGAGCACGACGGGCGCCAACTCTCGGAATCCGATCAGGCGCTCAAAACCTCCGGCGAGAACTTTATTCTCAGCCTCCGGCACCGGGACGGCACCCGAATCTTTGAAGCCCTTGGCTTGCGGTCCCTTTCCGGTGAGGGTACGCCAGTCGCCGACAGCATCTGGTTCCGTGACGTGACGGCTCAACAGAGCGTATTGAACAGCGCGATGCGGGAGACGGAAGACCTCAGCACGATTTTAGACGCCCTACAGATACCGATCTGGCGCCGCGACACTGATCTAAATCTGACCTACTGCAACGCGGCTTATGCCTCTGCCCTCGACACAACGCCAGAAGGCGCCATGGCGGAGAGCCTTGAACTCCTTGGTCTGTCACAAGGCCGTATCGGCCAGGCCATTGCGCAACGCGCCAAGGAAAGCGGCAAGATGGAGACGGAAAGCCATCATATCGTCGTCGGCGGCGCGCGACGGCTCTATCAGGTCAAAGAACGCCCGTTAAAGGATGGCCGCCTAATCGGTTATGCCTTCGACGATACGACCCGCGAAGACCTGCAATTGGAGTTGACCCGTCACATCGACGCCCAGGCAACCGTGCTCGAAAATCTCGGAACCGCGATCGCGATTCTTGGACCCGATATGCGCTTGAAGTTCTTCAATTCAGCTTACGCGGCTCTATGGCGGATCGACGAGGACTTCCTAAACAGTGGTCCTGATATGAGCGACATCCTGGATGCAGCCCGAGACGAACGCCGCCTGCCTGAATACGCCAACTACCCTGAATTCAAGCAGCAGCGCCTGCGTGAGTTCCGCACCATGATCGAACCTCTTGAGGAACTGCAGCACCTGCCCGACGGCAATACCCTGCGGATGGTTGCCACGCCCCATCCCTTTGGCGGTGTGCTCATGACCTATGAGGATGTGACCGACCGCCTTACTCTGGAGCGCTCCTACAACACCTTGATCGACGTGCAGCGGGAAACGCTGGACAATCTCTATGAAGGCGTCGCGGTCTACGGCGCTGACGGCCGCCTGAAGCTATCCAATCCGGCGTTTGCACGCATCTGGAACCTCCCCGTAGAGATGCTTTCCAGCGAGCCGCACGCGCGGCAAGTCATCGATCGCATGCGTGATTTCTTCGACGTCACTCCGGAAGAATGGCCCGAGATCCTGGAGACCATGGTGGCCCAGGCAACCGAAGCCGAATCCATGAGCGGACGTTTCGAACGGGCCGACGGGTCGATTGTCGATTGGGCGCAGGTGCCGCTGCCGGATGGCGCGTCGCTCTATACTTTCCTGGACGTTACGGATTCAATTCGCGTCGAGCGGGCTCTGCTGGAACGCAATGAGGCGCTGGAAACTGCCGATCGTCTGAAGTCCGAGTTTATCGCCAACATCTCCTATGAGCTTCGAACGCCTCTGAACGCCATCGTCGGCTTCGCGGAGATCCTTGAAAATCAATTCTTCGGCAGCCTCAACGAACGTCAGTTGGAATACAGCCACGCGATCGTCGAATCCTCTCAACGTTTGATGACCCTGATCAACGACATTCTCGACTTGGCCTCGATCGAAGCTGGTTATCTCCATCTGGACCGCACCGAAACTTCGATAAGCGGTCTGTTGGAAACGATCGAAACCCTGGGTCACGAACGGGCGCTCAACCGGAACATCCGCCTCAAGCTGGACTGTCCGGACGATGCCGGGACCGCCTTTGTCGATGAACGACGCTTGAAACAGGCACTTTTCAATCTGCTCTCCAATGCCATCAAGTTCACCCCACAGGGCGGCTCGGTCACCCTTGGAGCAGAACGCAGCGACAACATGGTCTGCCTACGCGTGACGGATACCGGTGTCGGCATTCCGGGCGAAGACCAGGCACGCGTCTTTGGAAAGTTCGAAGTCAGCGGTGGACAATCCCGTCAGTCAGGCGCGGGTTTGGGACTCTCGCTGGTGAAAAGCCTTGTCGAAATGCATGGCGGCTGGGTCGAACTGGAATCCACGGAAGGCAAGGGAACCACGGTGACCTGCCACATACCATCGGATCCACCCGGAGCTTAAGACCTACCCCACGTGGATTGTGAGAAGCCGCATCAAACGGGCTGTATGCAGGCAAGCGAGCCACGCAAGCGGACCCCCGAGCAGAAATCCGGATTAGACGGGATCGTCCAAAATGATCCATCGGCCTGCTGCATCTACTCGACCTAGCAAGATAGAGCCGAATCACATGATATGAGCAAACCACTGGGTGGTTCCGAAAAATCATGCTCCGTTCTAGAAACAATCGCTGTCGGAGCGGTCACTCCTCTGTTGCCGCTCACAGGTCCGGCGGTTAAAACCTCTTCTATCATGAAACCGCTTGATGCCCCCGATCAAAAGCTGACTCTGCCGCTAGCCGACGAAAAGGCGACGGCTGCGTTGGCACAGGCCTTGAGCCAGCTGGTCAAAGCCGGCGACATCATTGCATTGTCCGGAGATCTGGGCGCAGGAAAGACCAGCTTCGCCCGCGCTTTCATCAACGCGTTACCGCGGGAAGGCGACCTTCGGGGCGATCAACATGAGACCTCGCAGGAGGAAGTGCCAAGCCCAACCTTTACGTTGGTCCAACTCTATGAACGGGCGCCCGCGACCGTTTGGCATTTCGATCTTTATCGCTTGAAACAAGCCGAGGAAGCTTACGAGCTGGGCATCGAAGACGCCTTTTCGGACGGTATCTCGCTGATCGAGTGGCCCGAACGGCTGGGCGGCTTGTTACCGGCGTCACGATTAGACTTGGCGCTCGACTTTGGGGCCACTCCAGAGTCGCGCCGGGCTCAAATCACCGCTTATGGCTCCTGGTGTGAGCGGATCGCCGCGCTGCCACTGGCGAAAGGAGCAGCTTGCGAATGAGCGAACGGGAAACTCATCTCGAAAGTTTTCTCGCGCAAGCCGGATGGCAGAGCGCGGAACGGCACCCCTTGCTGGGCGATGCCTCTACGCGCCGATATATCCGGCTGCACCGGAGCGGCGAACAGGCCATGCTGATGGATGCGCCGCCACCCATGGAAAAGGTTGGCGCCTTTCACGATATTGGCAGACTGTTGAGAAAATTCGATTTCAGCACACCCGAATTCTTGGCCACGGACCTGGACCACGGCTTCCTGTTGCTGGAGGATTTCGGCGACCGGACCTTTACGAACGAACTGACCAAGGGCCGGGATGAGGCGGAGCTCTATCGCCTGGCGGTCGATACTTTGATTGCGCTTCAAAGCCGTTGGAATGCATCGGCAAGCGATCTGGAAGAAATCTCCGTTCCACTTTACTCGGATCAGGTTTTGCTGGAAGAAGTCGGGCGATTTGCCGAATGGTATCTTCCCGAAGTTCTCGGCGCGCAAAATGCGGCGTCATTCCAGAACGAGTTTCTGGACCTGTGGCGCGAGGCACTGCCCGGCGCACGCTGTGTTTCCGATAGCCTGGTTCTGCGCGACTACCACGTCGACAATCTGATGGTCCTGCCCGGGCGGGAGGGGATTGCGGGCTGCGGATTACTTGATTTTCAGGACGCTGTGGTCGGACCGCTGACGTACGATCTGATGTCTTTGGTCTGCGATGTGCGGCGCGATGTCTCAACCGACGTCGCATCGGAGATGGTCGACCGCTATCTCAGTGCCTTTCCCGATCTGCCCGAAGACAACTTCAGGCGATCCTTCGCCGTCATGTCTGCCCAACGCAACGTGAAGATCCTCGGAAACTTCGCCCGGCTTCTGCGACGTGATGGGAAACCGAGCTACCTTAAATTTATCCCCCGGACCTGGCGCCTCATCGAAGAGGCACTCGAACATCCTGCGCTTTCGGCCCTGCGCGGCTGGTTCGACCAGACTATTCCGGCGAAGCATCGAATTGTGCCCGGAGCCAAGGATGGCCAGGGCGATGGAGGAAATGAATGACGACCGAGATCCCATCACAGGCCATGGTGTTGGCTGCAGGCCTGGGGACGCGCATGAAGGGGCTCACTGAGAACCTGCCAAAACCTCTCGTCGAGGTTTCAGGGCGCGCCATGCTGGATACAATACTGGATCGCATCTCGTCTGCCGGGATCGAGAACGTCGTCATCAACCTGCACTACCTGGGAGATCGGATTGTCGAACACCTAGAGGCGCGTGACGCTCCCAAGATTGCCTACTCGCGCGAAGACGACCTGCTGGAGACCGGGGGTGGCGTTAAAAAAGCTTTACCGCTGTTGGGCGAGAACCCGTTTTTCGTGACCAACGGGGATGTGTGCTGGCTGGACGGTTACTCCTCCGCACTTAAGCGTCTGGCAGAGCATTGGGAAGACGACGAGATGGATGGCCTGCTGCTGCTCCATCCTACCGTCTACGCTTTCGGGTACGACGGCGCCGGCGATTTCATGATGAATCCGGACGGCCGCATTCAACGCCGGGCCGAGCGTATGGTCGCACCTTTCATCTATGCGGGCATTCAGATCTTGCACCCCAGGTTTTTCGACGGTGCGCCTGACGGACCCTTTTCACTGAACCTGCTATACGACCGAGCCATAGAGAACAGCCGCCTGTTTGGAATCCGTCACGACGGCGAATGGTTCCACATTGGCACACCTGAACAACTCCGCGACGCCGAAACTGCGCTGGAAAATCTGTCCTTCACATCGGTGCAGACATAGGGTGCAATCGTTCCTGATTGAATCGATCGAGGACACGAATCGCCTTCGAACACTATGACCATGTGGCTGGATCATAATTTTCACTGAACGGGTGAAAAACGATCGAGATTTAACGAGCGGTAATGGGCAGGAAACGGCGAGCAATGAACCAAAGCGGCAAAACGCAGATGCCTCCACAAGGGCGATGAGCGTGGCCGGCCCAAAGGTTCTCAACATTCCCGCGGGCGTTGCCTTTGCCGACGCGTTGGCTGAAGGCGTTATCCAGAGGTGGGGGCATGATCCCCTCACTCTTGCCAAGATCAGAATCCTGCTGCCCAACCGGCGCGCCTGCCGGGTTTTGCAGGATGCCTTTCTACGAGTCTCGGATGCACGGGCACTGCTGTTGCCGCGCCTGCTGCCGCTCGGCGATCTGGATGCCGACGAATTGGAGCTGACCAGCAGCGAAGTGGTGTCTGAGGCGGCGGCGGAAACCGAAATCCCGCCGGCGATCCCGCCACTGCGAAGGCAGTTGCTGCTGGCACGCCTGATCATGAAGTGGGGCGAAGTCAATGCCAAAGATGACGGCGTCGATGCTCCAAGCGAGGATCAGGCGGTACGTTTGGCGGCAGAGCTCGCCAGTCTGCTGGATCAAGTCGAAACAGAAGGCCTGGATCTTCGGGACTTGAAGAACCTCGTGCCGCAGGAATATGCCAGTCACTGGCAGATCACCCTCGACTTCCTCGAAATCCTCTCAGTGCAATGGCCCGCCATCCAGGCTGAATCCGATTGTGTTGGTATTGCCGAACGCCGAAGGCTTCTCCTGGAAGCGCAAGCGGCTGCCTGGCGGGATAAACCCCCGAACGATCCGATCATTGTTGCAGGTTCCACAGGCTCGATCCCTGCCACGGCCCAACTGATTAAAGTCGTCTCGACACTGCCTCAGGGACATGTCGTTTTACCGGGTGTGGATCTGCTGGCCTCTGATGCCATCTGGCAGGCGATCGGCGAAGACCCGAGCCATCCACAATATGGCTTGCATCGCCTGCTTGAGGGACTGGGGGCCGAGCGCAGCGATATCGCTCTCTGGAGCAGTGATCTTGAAGATCCGGACGCCCAGCGACGCGCCAGCCTTCTCTCCACGGCATTGCTGCCTGCCGCCGCCACGCCGGAATGGCTGAATGTCATCGAAGAAATGCAGCCGGACGACATGCGTGCTGCATTGGAGCCTCTACAGCGGATCGATTGCCCTGGTGCGTCGGAAGAGGCTCTAGTCATCGCCCTTTTGATGCGTGAAGTCCTGGAGGAGGATGGTCGGCGTGCGGCCTTGGTGACTCCCGACCGGTCCTTGGCCAGACGGGTGGCAACTGAGCTTGGCCGCTGGGGTCTCGCCGTCGATGATTCCGCAGGTGAGCCGCTCGCGAGCTCATTACCGGGCAGTTTCCTTCGTTTGACTGCGGAGATGATCTCCGGCGAACTGGAACCTCTCGCTGCTCTGGCTGCCTTGAAGCATCCGCTGGCTTCCGGTGGGCGACCTCGGCCTGAGTATTTGGTCTTACTGCATCAGATCGAAAAAGAGGTGTGGCGCGGCGTCCGTCCGGCGCCTGGATTTCAGGGATTGATGGACAGCCTCAGTGAGGAAAGCGCTAATCCGACCACAGGTGAGGTTAGGGCCGAGTGCAGCAGCTTCGTCGCCTGGCTCAGCGAGGCCGCCCGGGAATTTGAACAAAGCCTGCAGACATCCGAAAGCAACTTCGAAAGCGTTATCGACAGCCACATCGCGTTCATGGAAGCCTTGGCCGCAAGCGATACAGAAAGCGGTGCAGACAGGATCTGGCAGGGAGAAGCCGGAACTCTGCTGGCCAACTTCGTCGATGAGTTGCGGGACGCCGCCGGTAGTCTGCCCCTGGTATCGCGTTGGCGTTACTCTGCCCTGCTCAGCAGCCTGCTGGAAGGCCGGGTGGTACGGCAGGCTTTCAGCAGTCACCCAAGGCTGACGATACTCGGACCTCTCGAAGCCCGCCTGCTGCACCCGGACGTGATGATACTCGGCGGATTGAACGAGGGAACCTGGCCGATAGAGGTCGATTCGGGCCCTTGGTTAAGCCGGCCCATGCGTGCAGACTTCGATCTTCCGTCGCCGGAGCGCCGGATCGGGCTATCCGCGCACGACTTCGCGCAAGCCGCGTCGGCACCAAGGGTCTACATCACGCGCGCGACACGGGTCGATGGAACACCGACCGTGCCGTCGCGCTGGCTGTTGCGCCTGGACGCGTTGCTTCAGGGGTTAGGCATTTCCGATGCGCTGATGAGTGAAGCACCGGACTGGTTGGCCTGGGCGCAACTGCTGGATCAACCCGGCCGTTCCCTGCGTGGCAAACCACCGGCGCCACAACCACCTGTGGCGGCACGCCCGCGCCGTCTTTCGGTCACCCGCGTCGAGACTTGGCGCCGCGACCCCTACGCACTCTATGCCCGGGAAATCCTGAAGTTGCGGCCGCTCGATCCGATCGATGCCGATCCCGGCGGGGCAGAAAAAGGCACCTTGATCCATGAGATTCTGGAAATCTTCCTTGGGGAATATCCAGATGCGTTACCGGCGGATCCCGAAGCGAAGCTGCTGGAGATCGGCGCAGAAGTTTTCGAACGCGCCGCGGTACGGCCTGGCCTGCGCGCATTTTGGTGGCCCCGCTTCGTGCGGATCGCCGAGTGGTTTGCAGTGGCCGAACAGACGTGGCGCGAAGAGACTCGGGGATCCCATGCCGAGCAAACTGGCAAACTGGTTTTCAACGCCCCGGGTGGGCTCTTTGAATTGACGGCCAAAGCCGACCGGATCGACGAGTTGCGCGACGGCAGCTTTGCCATTCTGGATTATAAGACCGGTCGGATCCCAACCGATCCAGAAGTCGAAATGGGGTACGCGCCACAGCTACCCCTCGAAGCCGCCATGTTCAATGCAGGCGCCTTTGGGGATTTGCGCGGGAGCGTTTCGCGCCTTGGTTACTGGCGCTTGACTGGTGGAGCGACAGCCGGAGAAAACAAACCTCTTAAACAATCGGCGACAAGCTTGGCCGATGCCGCACTTGCTGGTCTGGAAACGCTCGTTTCCCGCTTTGACTCTCCGGAAACGCCCTATCCTGCGCAACCGCGGCATGACCGGCGGCTGCGGTTCAACGATTACGCGCATCTCGCGCGCATAAAGGAATGGTCTGCCGGCGAAGGAGGGGCAGAATCATGACCTCTCCGAACAGCGCAGGCACCTCGGCCGAGGAGATCACTGAACGAAGCAACGCCATCAAGCAGGGTGCTTCGGTTGCCCAGCGCCGGGCAGCCTCGCCGGAGTCTTCCGTCTGGGTCGCGGCTTCGGCGGGTACCGGCAAAACCAAGGTCTTAACCGATCGGGTTCTGAGCTTGCTGTTAGAGGGCACAGCCCCACCTCGCATCCTTTGCCTGACCTTTACCAAAGCGGCCGCCGCAGAGATGTCGAACCGTTTGGCTCAAAGACTTGCGCGCTGGGCAACATTGGGCGAACAAGCGTTGGTGGGCGAGCTTCAATCGCTGACCGGACTCGCCCCCGATGGTGCGCTGATCGAGACCGCACGGCAGCTCTTTGCGCGGGTGCTTGACGCACCGGGCGGGATGAAAATCCTGACCATCCATTCCTTTTGTCAGTCGTTGCTGGGACGCTTCCCGCTCGAAGCCGGCGTCGCGCCGCATTTTCAGGTGCTCGACGACCGTTCGGCAGAAGAACTGCTACTCCAGGCGCGCGAGGGCATTCTCTCACGTGCGGGCAGGGCCCCTGACAGTCCGCTTGGCCTCGCGTTGACAGAGATCGCGACGCACGCGCAAGAGCAGAGTTTCAGTGATCTGATCGCGGAACTCATCATGGCACGCGGCCGGCTCACCCAGGCCTTACAAAGGCATGGCGGATTGGAAGGGTTGATTGCCGCCATCTTTGCCTGCCTCGGTGTGGAGCAGCATGAAACGGTCGAAGATCTGCTCGAACGCGCCCTTGAGGATGTTGCGCTGGATTTGATCGGGCTCCGCCTCGCCTGTGACGCCTTCTCCGCCGGATCGAAAACTGATGTGGTCAAGGGCGAAGTGCTGGCAAGGTGGCTAGCCGGCAATCTCGAAGACAGGATCGCCGGTTTTAACGACTATGCGTCCATATTTACCACCAAGAAGCGGGAGGTGGCGAAACGGCTGCTCACCAAAGCAGCAGCCGCTGCCGTCCCCAGCGCCTTACCGGTGCTGGAAGTCGAGGCACAACGAATTCTGAACGTTCAGAAACGTCTCGATGCGCTCGCCGTCGCTAAAAAATCGGTCGCGCTGCTCCGGCTGGGCGCCGAAATGCTCGGGCGCTATGCAGACTTGAAATCGAACCGGGCGCTACTCGATTACGACGATCTGATTTTCCGCACTCGGGAGCTGCTGCAGCGTCCCGATGTGGCGCCCTGGGTGCTCTTCAAACTCGACGGTGGACTGGACCATATCCTCGTGGATGAGGCGCAAGATACAAACCCGGATCAGTGGGCAGTCGTGCGCCACCTCGCCGATGAATTCTTCTCGGGCGAGAGCGCCCGCGAAGACCGCCGAACGCTGTTCGTCGTAGGTGACGCCAAGCAATCAATCTACAGTTTTCAGCGGGCGGACCCTGCGGTCTTTGAAGCGATGCGCGCATACTTTGCCGAACGCGTTCACCAGGCAGGTCAATCCTGGGATGAGGTTGGTCTCGGTGTTTCCTTTCGGTCCACCTCGGCCGTGCTCAGCTCGGTCGATGAGGTCTTTGCGCAACCCGAAGCCTTCGACGGTGTGCGCTTCGGCGAAGAATTGATCGAGCATCTGCCCGCACGCCTCGGCCAGGGCGGAATCGTCGAGGTCTGGCCACCCGTCGATCCGCAGGAGGAAGACGCGCCGGAGCCCTGGGAATTGCCGGTCGCCGGGCAAAGAATCGATTCCCCGCGCAGCCGGCTGGCACGGCTGATCGCAAACAAGATCCATTACTGGACCCAGTCGGATGCGGGTGCCAATGATCCCGAAGCCTGGCTCGCCTCGAAAAACCGGAGAATGGACCCTGGCGATCTGCTGGTTCTGGTAAGGCGCCGGAATGACTTTGTCGAAGAACTCGTGCGTGAGCTCAAAACCCTTCAGGTTCCAGTTGCCGGTGTCGACCGGATGGTCCTGACGAACCAACTCGCTGTCATGGATTTGATCGCACTCGGCCGTGTTCTGCTGTTACCCGAAGACAGCCTGACGCTTGCCACCGTACTCAAAGGTCCGTTGATCGCGTTGGAGGAAGATCAGCTTTTCGATCTGGCACACGGCCGTTCCGGGTCGCTCTGGATGGAATTGTGTCGATACGCTCAAGAACATCCGGCATTCCAAGCAGCCTACACCATGATTGCAGCGCTTTTGGAGCGTGCCGAGGTCGTTCGTCCATTCGAACTTTTTGCCGAGGTCCTGGGTCCCCGTGGCGGCCGCCAGGCTCTGGTTGCCCGCCTCGGCCCCGATGCCAACGATCCTATCGATGAATTTCTAAACCTTGCGCTCAGCTACGAACGCGAACAGACGCCGACTCTGGAAGGTTTCCTGCATTGGCTGGAACGCGGCGAGCAGGAAATCAAACGCGATATGGAACATGGCGGTGGCGCGGTTCGGGTCATGACCGTTCATGGCTCGAAAGGCCTTCAGGCGCCGGTAGTCTTTCTGCCTGACACCCTGCAGGGGCCGTTGCCGCATCGCGGCCTGATCTGGCTGAAATCCGATGGCGATTTGCCGATCTGGTCGCTTGGGCAGGATTTTGCCGGCCTCGCCGAATCAACCGCCCGGCGCGCAATCTCACAGGCGAGCACCCGGGAATACAAACGACTGCTCTACGTGGCCATGACCCGGGCGGAAGACCGCCTCCTGCTCTGTGGTTGGAATGACAAGAGACGAACACCCCCCGACGACTGCTGGTACAACCTCGTTCAGTCCGGAATCGCGCCTTTAGCGGACGAAATTGAGTACGATTTTTCGACCAGCATCGCCGACGGCTGGTCCGGCACGGGTTGGCGGCTGGAATGGCCACAGATTGCCGATTCAGAAGCAGCCGGCAGCTTTCCAGAGGCTCAGCGCGGCACGGCACGGCTTCCAGCCTGGGCAGGCGCAAAACCACCGGCCGAACCTTCACCGCCCCGTCCATTGGCTCCGTCTCGCCCGTCAGGTCCAGAGCCTGCCGTCCGCTCGCCGCTGGGCGGCGATCGAGGGCAAAGATTCCGCCGTGGTCGTTTAATTCACCGATTGCTCCAGACCCTGCCTGAATTGGCGTTCGAGCGCCGCGAAGAGGCTGGCAGGCGGTTTTTGGCACGCCCTCTCCACGACCTGACAGAGGCGCAACAGATCGAAATCCTGGACGAAACCCTTGCCGTTATTGAAGATTCTCGGTTCGGCGCACTTTTCGGTCCAGGCAGTCAGGCAGAGGTACCGGTTGTCGGCGTTGTTCCACAAAGACGGGATTCGAGCTTATTTCGAGGCGCGGAAGTGATTTCAGGGCAAGTGGACAGATTATTGGTTACCGATAACAAGGTCTGGATCATCGACTACAAGACCAATCGCCCTGCACCTCTCGATCCCGAGGCGGTTCCCGCTATCTATTTGAAGCAAATGGCGTCTTACCGAAGTGTGCTGCGGCAGATCTATCCTGACAAGCAGATTGAGACCCTGCTGCTATGGACGGACGGCCCGCGTTTGATGCATCTCAGCGATGCTCTGATCGCGGATCACGCACCTTGACGGCGCGCCCCCGGGCTCCCTACATTCGTATCATGAAAGTGCGGTAGGCCCTTTGGTCTACGGTCGACAACAGGTCATAGAGGTTATGATGAATACCAGTCCCGTCAGCGATTCTTCCTTTGAACTCGACGTTATCAAGGCGGATGGGCCCGTTCTGGTAGATTTCTGG
The DNA here is from genome assembly GCF_947331435.1 of Pelagibius sp. Alg239-R121. Classification (GTDB taxonomy): domain Bacteria; phylum Pseudomonadota; class Alphaproteobacteria; order Kiloniellales; family Kiloniellaceae; genus Denitrobaculum. Next base: position 321,766 of record NZ_CAMZOF010000001.1, read on the forward strand.
GCCGAATGGTGCGGCCCTTGCAAAATGATCGCGCCGGCACTCGAAGAAATCGCTCAGGAGATGGGCGGACGGCTCACCGTCGCGAAGATGAACATCGACGACAATCCGATGACCCCCCAGAAGTACGGCGTGCGTGGCATTCCAACGCTGATGCTGTTCAAAGATGGGCAGGTTTCTGCAACCAAAATCGGTATGGTCGCGAAGAATCAGCTTATTGAGTGGGTTGAAGAGGTCATCTGACCCACCCTCCAGCGGTCCCTAAGCGGAAAAACACCTTCGTTGCTTTCAACGGAGGTGTTTTTTTGTTGGCTTGGAGTCCAGTGGCTGTTCGTTTTTCACTGAACTCGCGGAAACGTAAATCGCACTCGAAAGCAGACCCCCGCCGGCTGGAATCGCTTAAGATGGTCTACTGACCGGGTTAATCTGCTCCAGGTAGAGTCGCCTGATGACAATTAGGATGTCACGCATTTTCCGACAAGATGTGGCCGGCGAGGTACAGTGAACCGCACACGAGAATGCGGCCACCCGGAAAGCGCTCTCTGATATCGACGATTGCGGCCTCGACAGAGTCGCTGGCAGTTGCCGCAAATCCCTGAGCAACCGCATGGGCTTTCGCATCCCCCGCACTGAGTGATGCTGTCGCGTCGGGTATAGCAACCGCATGGAGGCTCGACGCCCTTTCGGCGATTGGCCGCACAAAGTCCTCGGCGACCTTGGTATTGAGCATCCCATAGATCAGATGCACCGGCCGGTCGTCCCAGTCTGCGAGAACATCCGCAAGCGCTTCGCCGGCTGCGGCATTGTGTCCGCCGTCGATCCAGAGCTCCCAGCGGCGCTCTGACGAAGCTTGACCCGCTGACTCCATACCGAGCAGGTTCAAAAGCGGCCCCTTCGTCAAGCGTTGCAAACGCGCTGGCCAAACCGCTGAGGCGATGCCCTCGGCGACTTTCGGCCGGAAGCTATCAAGCTGCTCGGCACAGGCAGCGGCAAGACCGGCATTTACGATCTGATGCGCACCCCGTAAGGCCGGTTTGGGATAGTGCTGAGAACCATTGCGGCCACTGAAGAGAAAACCGTCATCGACGGCCTGAACATCCCAATCAATGCCGCCGCGATAGAGTGGTGCATCGAGCTCAGCGGCGCGGGCTTCAAATACGGCCATCACCGCGGGATCCTGAGGTGCTATCACACAAGGAACACCAGCCTTCAAAATACCGGCTTTCTCCACTGCGATCACTTCCTGTTCACTGCCCAGGAACTGCACATGATCAATCGAAATCGGCGTGATGGCAGTCAGCAGAGGCTGTTCCAACACATTGGTGGCATCAAGCCGCCCGCCCAACCCGGTTTCAAGCAATAGAACGTCCGCCGGCATCCGTGCGAAGGCCAGAAACGCCGCAACCGTCGTGATCTCGAAATAGGTAATGGATTCGCCCAGATTCGCGGTCTCGCATTCTTCGAGCAGTTCGACGAGGGTATCCTCGCCGATCAGGGTGCCGGCAAGCTCAATCCGCTCGTGAAAGCGAACCAGATGCGGCGATGTATAAGCATGAACGCGATTTAAGCCCGACGCCGGGTCGCCGCCCAATGCCAGCATGGCACGCAGATAGGCGATCAAGGAGCCTTTACCATTCGTCCCCGCGACGTGGATCGCCGGCGGTAACTGCCGCTCTGGATGATCCAGACGCTCCAACAAGGTCTCGACCCGTCCAAGGGAGAGGTCGATGATCTTTGGATGAAGACGGGTAAGACGCTCTAGGACTGCGTCACTCCGTCTTGCCATCTTCCGGTTCTCCCTTGCCGTTTTCGGCGGTCTCCTGGGATGTCTCCGCCTCGACCTCAGCCTCGGCTTCAACCTCTACGGCAATATCCTCGGTCCCCGGTAGAGGAACGATCTCAGCGGAAGGCGACTTCACACTGAGCAGGTTCAGAACACGCCCAAGCGTCACTTTCAGTTCCTGCCGCGGTACCACCATGTCAACCATGCCGTGATCGAGCAGATATTCGGAACGCTGGAAACCTTCCGGCAGTGTCTCGCGAATAGTCTCTTCAATCACCCGCTTGCCGGCAAAACCAATTGTCGCACCGGGCTCGGCAATTGCGATATCGCCCAGCATGGCAAATGACGCTGAAACGCCTCCGGTCGTGGGATCGCTGAGCAGCACGATGTAGGGAAGCCCTGCTTCCTTGACCAGATCAACCGCGATCACCGAGCGCGGCATCTGCATCAAAGACAGGATGCCTTCCTGCATACGTGCGCCGCCGGATGCAGGTACCACAATCAAGGCAGCATCCTGCAGGACCGCCAGACGCGCGGCTGCCAGAAGACCTTCGCCGACCGCCATGCCCATGGAGCCGCCCATGAAACTGAAATTGAAGGCTGCCAGGACAACCGAGGAACCGCCAATCTCGCCGTGAGCGACAACAATGGCCTCCTTATCCTCGTTCTTCGCCTGGGCTTCCTTCAGCCGATCGGTGTAGCGTTTTCGGTCGCGGAATTTCAGCGGATCCGCAAGCGTTTCAGGCAGCTCGATGACCTTGAACTCGCCATCGTCGAAGAGCCACTCAAGGCGCTGTCTGGCACTGATGCGCAGGTGATGATTGCAGTGCGGGCAGACCCGCAGGTTGGCATCCAGCTCGCGATGGAAAACCATCTGCTCGCAGCTCGGACACTTTTCCCAGAGATTGTCGGGAACGTCAGGTTTGTTGACCAGCGCCCGGATCTTAGGGCGGACGAAGTTGGCAATCCAGTTCATAGCGTTTCGTTCTCTGTGCGCGAATGGCCCTGATTAGTCTATTTCATCCGGTCTGGCGAACGAATTCGACCAAAAATCCAATAGGTTTGGGCGCGGCTAATGCGGTTCGACGAACTATCCCTGCCGCGCCGAGCGAACTCCGGCGGCAAGAGAGGCAACATATCCAACGACACCTTCAACTAAATTGGGACCGGCAATCCCGTCGGGGGAGAGTCCAGCCTTGACCCGCTCGACAATCGCAGTTCCAACAACGGCGGCGTCCGCCACCGCGGCAACTTCGGCAGCCTGCTCCGGCGTGCGGATGCCGAAACCGACGGCAACCGGCATATCAGTGTGCTTCTTCAAACGAGTAACCGCAGCACGAACGGCATCGCCCGACGCCGCCTTGGTGCCGGTGATTCCCATGATCGAAACGTAGTAGATAAATCCGCTGGTGTTCGTCAGAACCTTGGGCAGGCGGGCATCGTCGGTCGTCGGCGTGGCGAGGCGAACAAAATGCAATCCGGCGGCATTGGCAGGTTCGCAAAGCTCGTCGTCTTCTTCCGGCGGCAGATCGACAATGATCAGGCCGTCCACCCCAGCCGCAAGCGCATCCTTGATAAAGACGTCGACGCCATAGGAATAGATGGGGTTGTAGTAGCCCATCAGCACGATCGGTGTCGTGTCGTCCGCTGCCCGGAAATCGCTGACCATTTGCAGCGTCTTGCGCAGCGTCATACCGGCATCCAGGGCCCGCAATCCCGCAGCCTGGATCGAGGGACCATCGGCCATGGGATCCGAGAAAGGCATGCCCAGTTCTATCACGTCTGCACCCGCGTCCGGCAAGCGCTTGAGGATTTCAAACGCCGTGTCGTAATCCGGGTCACCAGCAGTCGTGAAGGTCACCAAGCCGCCTCGACCTTCGGATTTCAGCGCCGCAAAACGGCGTTCCAAACGACTCTCGCTCATATCGTTACTCCGAGAGCTTCGGCAACGGTAAAGACATCTTTATCACCACGCCCGCACATATTCATGACCAACAGATGGTCACGCGGCAAGTCGGGTGCGACCTTGCGCACGTGAGCGAGCGCATGGGACGGCTCAAGTGCAGGGAGAATGCCTTCAAGGCGGCAACAAAGCTGGAAGCACTCCAAGGCTTCTGTGTCAGTCGCCGAGACATATTGCACGCGTCCGATGTCATTGAGCCAGGAATGCTCGGGGCCGATCCCCGGGTAATCCAGACCGGCAGAGATCGAATGCGCATCTTTGATCTGCCCGTCATCAGTCTGCAGCAGGTAAGTCCGGTTACCATGCAGGACACCCGGTCGGCCACCGGTCAAAGAGGCCGCATGCTCACCGCTTGGAATCCCGTGTCCCGCCGCCTCAACACCGGTGATCTGAACATCGGTATCGTTCAGGAAAGGATGGAACAGGCCCAGCGCGTTCGAACCACCGCCAATACAGGCAACAAGGCTGTCGGGCAGTCGGCCTTCGGCCTCCATCATCTGCTCGCGCACTTCACGGCCGATAACCGACTGGAAGTCACGCACCATGGCCGGATAGGGATGTGGGCCTGCGGCGGTGCCGATGATGTAAAAGGTCGATTCCACGTTGGCGACCCAGTCGCGCAGAGCGTCGTTCATGGCGTCCTTGAGGGTGCCGGTGCCGCTGGTCACGGGCACGACTTCTGCCCCCAACAGCTTCATCCGAAAGACATTCGGCGCCTGGCGGGCGATATCGGTTGCACCCATGTAGACAACACAGGGCAGATCGAACAGCGCACAGACGGTTGCCGTCGCCACACCATGCTGGCCGGCACCGGTCTCGGCGATGATCCGGGTTTTACCCATGCGCTTGGCCAGCAGAATCTGACCCATACAGTTGTTGATTTTGTGGGAGCCGGTGTGATTCAGCTCATCGCGCTTGAAGTAAACCTTGGCGCCGCCGAATTCCTTGGTCAGGCGCTCCGCAAAATACAGCGGGCTGGGTCGGCCGGTGTAGTGCTTGGCATAATAGTCGATGTCGGCCTGATAACTCGGATCGCTCTTAGCGGCGTTATACGCCTCTTCGACCTCAAGGATCAGCGGCATGAGCGTCTCGGCGACGAAGCGGCCGCCGAAATCACCAAAATGGCCGCGCTCGTCGGGCCCGGTTGTATAGGAATTGGGCGTTGTCATTCTGTTACTTAAGCCTCAGTAGGGGACGGCGGACTTTGCCGCAAAATCGCCGCTATCGCAAGACGCGCTAAATTACCTTGGCTGCGGCGATAAAGGCGCGGATCTTATCCGGGTTCTTGATACCTGGACGGTCCTCGACCCCCGAAGATACATCCAAGGCCGATGCACCTGACAGATCGACAGCGCGCGCCAGATTATCAGCCGTCAGCCCTCCGGCCAGCATCCAGGGCTTCGGCCAGGCCTTGCCCTTCAGATAGGTCCAGTCGAAGGATACGGCATTGCCGCCGGGCAGCGGATTTTCCAGGTCGGCGGGCGGAGCTGCATCGAACAGAATGCGATCGGAGACTTCGAGGAAATTCTCTACCCGGCTAACGTCATCGGGGCCACGGATCTTGATGACCTTCATGACCGGAACACCGAAGCGCGATTTAATCGCTGCAACCCGCTCGACAGACTCACTTCCGTGTAATTGGAGCAGATCCAGCGGGGCAGCCTTTAATACCTCTTCTATCAGAGCATCAACGGCGTCGACAAACAGACCGACCTTAGTCGCCCGATCACCAACCGGCGCCAGCAGTTCGCCCGCCCGTGACGGCGTGACCGCGCGTGGACTGGGCGGGAAAAACACTGTCCCGACATAATCAACCCCCGCCTCGATCGCAGCTGTCATGGTTTCGGGCGTCGAAAGACCACAGATTTTAACTTCTATGCACATTGGGCAGTTTTAGTGAGTTGAAACGTCCGATGCACTCAATTTTTGGCAGAACTAAACCTGCATTGTCGTACGGACAGTCGGGAAAAACCCATCGCGTGAAAAATTATCCGTCGATGAAGCGCTTGAATGGGTTAGTGTTGTCCGATTGAATTGCTGCTGCCAGCAGGTTGCCAGTCATTTGTATCGGATCGCCGGAAATTCCCATCTCAATTGAATTGATTAGTTACATATCCGCACATGAATAGACTCTGGTTAGGATTTGCAGCGATTGCTGCCTATGGGTCGATCTATCCCTTCGACTTTCAGTTTCAGCCGCTCGATCCTTCGGCAATGCAGGCTTTTATCGATACCTGCTGCCGCGAGACCAGCCGCGGCGACATCCTGGGCAACGTCGTTCTTTTCCTACCCTTTGGATACCTGGGCATTCTGGCCGCCGGTGCAGAGGCGCGGCTCGTCCGGCAGTTTCTTTTCGTTTGCGTCGTCGGAGTCATCTTCGCCTTTGCGCTGCAGGTTGCGCAGCTCTATCTGCCGTCACGCGATGAAAATCTGCAAGACGTCATCTGGAACCTCCTGGGTATCATGATTGGCGCTGCTTTGGGCGTACCCTCACGCCAATTTATCCGCCGTGCGGCAGATCAGGCCACGAACCTGCAGCTGGTTCCCTGGATTCTGATCGGAAGCTGGCTGGCCTACCGCTTAATTCCCTTTGTTCCCTCGATCGACTTCCAATCGATCAAGGACTCCATCAAGCCGCTGCTGGCTTACGGTGACCTCAGTTTACCGTCCGTAGCCTATCACGCGGTCGCCTGGCTGCTCGTGGGATACTTCCTGAATCTTGGCCTGCGCGGCAAGCGGCTGGGACGCCTGTTGCCGCTTCTGGTACTCGGCACCTTCGGGTTGGAGATCCTGATCGTCTTTAATGTTCTGACACCGTCCAATGTCGCGGGCGGTCTCCTCGCGATCCTGCTTCACTGGACCCTCTTCAGCAGACTGCGCCGGGTAGAACTACCGCTGCTGATCTGCTTATTGTTCAGCTTGGCCTGGAGCGATCTCACACCCTTTATTCTCCGGGCGGAACCCACTGCCTTCAACTGGCTACCATTCCGGGGCTTTCTTGGCGGCTCGATGTTCGTCAATGCGCAATCGGCCAGCGAGAAGGTCTTCGCCTACGGCAGCATTGTCTATCTGTTGCTGCGCATGGGCGCCGGCGGCTGGATCTCGGTGCTGGCGGCCACGGCCTGGGTCGCCGCTATTGAGTTCGGACAGACCTATGTTGCGAACCATACGCCTGAGATCACGGACCCTCTGCTCGTGATCTTTGCCGCGTTCGCAATCTTTGCGGTTGAGGGATTGAGCCAGCAAAGGTCAGAGACAGAGCCGCGGACACGACGGAGACGACGGAGCGGGGCATCGGAAGCAGAAAGCGGGCCTGCTCAGAACTGGTCCGAAGACTGGATTGTCGAGCGCGTGAACTTGAATTCCACACAAGGAGAGCTCTTAGATCTTCTCGCTCAGGAATTGGGCGTTTCGGTCTCGGAAGCAAGCCGGAAAATTATCGATGAGGCCGTCGAACTGGCCGCTCAAAACGCTCAAAACGCGGCTGACCACAGGCGAAGACTCAGTGCCCTTGTATTGACTGGTTCTGCAGGCCTGATAACACGCGAGAACGAAAGCAGCAGCTGGAAGTCTTGGAATATAGAACTTCATCCCGATCAGCACGACCTTCTGCAAAAGCTCTCTCAGGAATGCGGCAGCAGTGTCTCCAGGTTGGTACGGCGGATCATCGACCGGTTCTTCTCCGAACTGGAGGCTGACGGTACCTAACGAGACTGGGGTTACCAGCTCCCTATATTCCAGTACGTTAATCTCACGATTCCCAGGGCTGAACCTCTTGGCTTGCAGGGGCTTCAGGTACCCAACCGGTGCAGGTCTGGAAAGCAATCGAGAGATAGGAAATAACCGCCAGACCGTTCAGAATCCCGATGACAGTCGTTACCACGTCGATCCAACTCCACGTCATCCGCGACTGAACTGCGCCTCCGGAAAAGGCTGCGCTGAACAGTTCCCAGTTCAATCCGACTGAGATAATCAGTGCCGGTAGAAAACACAGAATGAAACCCGTAACCAACCGAGTTACCTGGCCTTTGGACTGTTTCCAGGCATTCATCAGGCCATAGTTTTCATCGACCGCGACCGCAGGAAAGACGAAAGACAGCTTTGCCAGGAGAGCCATGCCGATAAGAAAAAGAATAGGCACAACAAGCAAGACGCCAACGGCGCCCGCCCCCCCTGATACCACAACCAGAAAAGTCACTACCAAGGTGATAATAAAGGAAAGAACCCCTAAGGAGATTGCAATGATGATCGTGACGAGCACCATGTATGCAAAATACATCATGTGTCTGCGCGCGATCGGATAAACAAACCTCGGCCGCCCGTCGATGGGCCCGAAGAGGACGAGACGGTGCCAGGCCACATAAAGCAACGTCAGGGCTGCGAACTGGACCACACTGGAGAGCATGGCCACCTTGAAGATCTGGCCGACGGGTAATTGTTCCGGGGGCACGCTGTTGACACTGTTCAGAAGGGCGCCCCAACCCGTCGATTCGAGAACCATGTACCAGACCAGATAAATCAAAGCAGGCAGGCAGATCGCCGCAGGCACAAGACGCAGGTTCAGAAACACGAGCCGATAAGCATTGGTAACACTCGGGATAACAGCGAGACTTTGGACCGCATTTTCGGGCGGTGTCGAAGAAGTGTTCATGAGGGCCCTAAGAGCTGAGGGGGACAACGAGGTTGCAATCCAATGCAAATGACCTCGCGGAGAAAATGGCACGCCGCTTTCCGGCAATCAATATCACAACAGATACGGGACAGCCGGCACTGCTGCCGAGGACTGTGTTTTGCAGTTTAACATATTGAAGATTTGGCTGAACCGCGCTTTTTGCGTGCCTAAGAAAAACGACCGGACACCAGCTCACTCGCCCATCTGTTCAGGCACCCATCCGGAGCATTTTTGAAAGGCAATTGTCACAAAAGATAAAGAGACCAAGGAACAACAGCCAGCTATGGCAACGTTAAAGACAGCGAGCCAAGACGGCAGTTCGCGTTGGAACACTTCGCCCAGAGGTTCGAAAAGATCCCGAGGCTCATGCGTCGCAAGAATGCTGTGAAGGTCGAAAAAATAAACCGAAAAGCTCGATACCGACATTAGTGCGACACCAGGAAAAATGCAGAGCAGCAAACCGAGAGGCATGGCAAATGTCAGACCCCGGCTATGCCTGTAAGAGGCAAAAAAGCTGTACTTTTCGTTCAATGCCACTGCAGGAAACACAAAGAAAAACCTGCCGAACAAAACGGCCCACGCCGTAGGATTCACCAGAAGAAAAAAAATTAATGCGTAAGGAAGCCAGCGAAACGGGGATGCGGGAAAACCGTCGCCAAACGAATGATCAAAGGAGAACATTGTTCCAACGGTTATAAGCGAGACAATGAGAGATTCTACGATCGATATAAAAACAAAGAAGACGAATGAAGCAATGACTACAAAAATAATATAGCCGTGATAAATCCAATAGCTGCGCGGTAAAAAATACATCCAGCGCACAGAAGAGTTGGCAGGTCCGAGGACAAGCAATCTATGCCAATTCACTGCTATCAACGAGAAGGGAAACGTCAGGAGCAACGGAACCATGAGCGAAACACCGGTCAATCGCCTGCGATTTTCACCGTCTTTCACAATCTCGCCAAATTCAAGAAACTCGATTTCGTAAAAATCGAATAGGGCCCAAAAGGCGCAGAACATCAAAAATGGCTGAAACAAAACCGCCGGCAAATACCGCGCGTTCCGAAAAAAGCTGCCGTAGGCAGAGCCTACCGTGGATAAGACCGGAAGACTGCGATCAGTCTTCGGCGACTGCATGTCGCTCATAACGCCGAAACATCCTGTCGTTCGATCCGCTTTATACTGCAGAAGACGCAGACTGGCATAGCTGATCAACCTAATCAATCAGAGGATGTTCTTTACCTTGAACACCGCAGGGCTCGCCCGTTTCTAATGCCCTGCCAACTCCATCGCGATTCTATCAGCCGCTTCCGCCGGATCCTCGGCAGAAGTAATCGGACGTCCGATAACAATATAGTCGGCGCCGATCGACACAGCCTCTGACGGCGTCATAATGCGCTTCTGATCACCCGCGACCGACCAAGTTGGACGAATTCCAGGCACGATCAGCTTAAAGTCTGGGCCACAGGCGGCCCGCAACACGGCGATCTCACGTGGCGAACAGACCACACCATCTAATCCGCAATCCTGCGTCAATGCCGCCAGCCGCTCGACCTGGGCGCTGGCCGGCCCTTGTTGTCCGACCGCCACAAGATCCTCGTCGTCCAGGCTCGTAAGCACCGTGACGGCGATAACCAATGGTTTCGGCACAGCAAGTGCCGCTGCTTCCTCCTGCGCAGCTTGGGCGGCAGCCGTCATCATCGCTCTGCCGCCTGAGGCATGAACATTGAGGATCTGCGGCTTCATGCGCAGCGATGACCGGACGGCTCCCGCGACGGTGTTTGGAATGTCGTGGAACTTGAGATCCAGGAACAGCGAGTCGTCCCCTACGAGCTTTCGGACCGCTTCTGGTCCCTGCGCCGTGAAAAACTCCTTGCCGATCTTGATGCCGCCAACACGTCCGGCCACACTGCGCACCAGGCTCTCTGCACGCGTAAGGTCAGGTGTGTCGATGCCCACGAGGATGCGTTCTTTGGGGTCCATTCTCCAATTTCCTCCTGAATCTGCTGATTGTGATGGCGACAGCTCCTTCTGACGAATTTTGCCTGTCGGCACAACCGAAGATCCGGCTGCGGTCGTCGGGGGAGCAAGACAATTGATAGAATCGTTAAGCCCGCTCGAAGGTCAGTTGCGCCGCAGCAAGATCCTCGATAGCTGTCCCCACAGACTTGAAGAGCGTGATCTGGTCGTAATACCGCCGGCCCGCACGATCACCACGGGTCATATCAAAGAAATCCCCTGCAATATCCGCGGGGTCAAGCACCCCCTCCTGGATCGGCTGTATCAGATCGCCGGCCTCACCGAGAGCACCCTCACGCGTATCGACAAAAATTCTCGACCGCCGGATCACCTCGTCATCACTTTCCCGCATGTCGGGCCGAAAGGCACCCACCAGATCGACATGCTGTCCGGGCCGAAGCCAACTGCCCCTGACGAGCGGTTCACTGCTTAGGGTCGCGCAAGAGATGATATCCGCACCCTTAACAGCCGCCTCCAGATCGGTGGTGAAATTGACTCGAAAATCGCGCCGGTTAAGACGCCTGGCAAGCTTCTCTGCTTTTTCGGAATGACGGCCCCAGATCAGAACGTTGCAGAGGGGCCGGACGGTCGCGTGGGCAGTAATCAGATACGGTGCAAGCGCCCCGGTACCGACCATTAAAAGGCGTTCGCAATCCGGGCGTGAAAGATAACGAGATGCCAGAGCGGAAGCGGCGGCCGTACGTTTGACCGTCAGCATAGGACCGTCGATCAGGGCTTTGGGCGATCCCGTCTTGCCGTCGAGGAGCAGATAGGCACCCATCACGGCCGGCAAGCCACGCTCTGCATTGCTGGGGAACACCGTTGCCAGTTTTACGCCGATACTCTGCCCCGCCTGCCAAGCGGGCATCAGCAGTAACGCAGCCTCGTCGCCGTTTCCATCCTCCAAGTGATGGTAATGGCGAGGCGGAACGCCGGTCTCGCGCCGAAAGGCCTGACGCAAGCGCTCCACCAAACTGGTGAAGTCCAAGGCCCCTTCAACTTCGGCAGCAGAAATGATCCGCATAAGGCTGTTATTTTGAGCCTTGGGTCACGTCCCCGTCAAACGGGCCGCCGCTGTGTCGCTCGACGCTGACGCTGCCTGTGTTTGAGAGGGAGAGGCGCCGATCTGGAGCGGTGCAGTCCCACCGGAGGCCGCAGCAGCAGACTTGTGTGCCTGGGTGGCAGCCTCGCGTGAGGCCTGCTGTTTCAGGCTCGCGTTCTCCCGCTTCAGACCAACGGCTTCAAACTCTGCTTTGCGCGCCCGGCGCCTGACCTTTCCGGCAGAGAACCAAAGAACGACGCCGCCACAGACAAAACCGACAACGAAGGTCAGAAGAATTGCGATATAGAGCTCAAGCGAAAAAGTGCCTTCCAAAGGCCAGAAGCCGAAGGCAACTTCATGCAGATTGCTGATCGCGAAGATCACGACGATCACGGTGATCGGCAACGTAATGATCCAGGAAAGATATTTCACATTGAGCTCGCAGCTGTTGTCCTAGAATCCGACCGTCTCGTTCGAAAACGAGATAGAAAGCGAATCGACCTCACTTTGATTACGCGAGATACGATTCACGTTCTTGATCACTTCAATCAAGAGCGATCTCACCCTAGCACAGCTCAGTCGGGACATGGAAGCGACCCAACACGACCAGCCAGGCATACCCGAGCCCTACTGCGGAACATACTGGGCGAAGCAAGGTTCACATATTTCAGCGAAACCACAAAGTGGATCCGGTAAAATATGATCCGGTCTAGAGGGCAATCGGCGGTTTTAAAATAGCAGAGAAAACCAGCACAGAGACTGACTCAGTACGCTAAATCACTCGATTGTATGCGCCCGCAGCCAAAACCTAGGATTCGCCGTTGAGCCGCTCCCGGAGCTGTTTGCCGGTTTTGAAGAAGGGGATGTGTTTCTCTGACACACTGACGGCATCGCCCGTACGCGGATTCCGTCCGACGCGGGCTTCTCTATGCTTCACCGAGAAGGCACCAAACCCGCGGAGTTCCACCCGATCGCCGCGTGCCAGAGCTTCTGAAATTTCATCGAATATAGTGGTGACGATTCGCTCGACGTCACGATGATATAAATGCGGATTCAGCTCCGCTATATGCTGAATGAGCTCCGACTTGGTCATAATGCCCCTTCCCCCTGGCAGGCCATGCGGTTCAAGACCTTGCGCTGATCAAAGCCTCAACGCCCCATTTGTCTGTTCAACCGCCAAAGTCTTTATTTTCGACCGTCGTTTCCATTTCTTATGGAGCAACGGAGCCTCGAAAACCGCTTCGGCTCAAGTTCATTGGACCAAAGGTTGCCAGAGGGACGCGAAGGCGTCAAGTGTAACCCACTAAGATCAAAGGTTTTTTTGAGCGGCGTAATTAACTAAACGACCGAACGATACAAAAACGGCCCGGCAATTCCGCCGGGCCGCTTTTTCAGGATCGCAGCGCCGAAGCGCCGGATCGATAGGATCAGGCCTTTTCGCTGCCTTCGGTTGCTTCGCCCGTATCGGCTGCGGCATCCTCGGCCACGGCTTCTTCGGAGGGAGCTTCCTCTGCCTCGGCCTCGGCGGCCTCGGACTTGGCAGCAGCCTTCTTGGCCGGCTTGGGCTCTTCAGTGTCGCGACCTTCAGCCGCCTTAGAAAGAGCCGCACCTAGAATATCGCCCAGGCTGGCGCCGGATTCGGTCGAACCGTAATCCGCCATCGCCTGTTTCTCTTCCTCGGCTTCACGCTGCTTGATGGAAAGCGAGATCTTGCGGGTCTTGCTGTCGATCGTTGTGATCTTGGCATCGACCTTTTCGCCAACCGCAAAGCGGTCTGGACGTTGTTCGCTGCGATCGCGCGACAGTTCGGCCTTGCGGATGAAGCCAAGCGCACCGTCGGCGAGCTGCACTTCGATACCACCGTCGGTGATCTGATGGACGGTCACCGTCACCACATCGCCCTTTTTGATGTTCTGGGTCGAACCGGCGAAAGGATCGTCGCCCAGCTGCTTGATACCGAGGCTGATGCGTTCCTTGTCGACATCGACATCCAGAACCTTGACCTTGACCATCGCACCCTTCTCGTAGGACTTGACGGCTTCTTCACCGGACAGGTTCCAGTCCAGATCGGACAGATGAACCATACCGTCGATCTCGCCAGGCAGACCTACGAACAGACCGAACTCGGTGATGTTCTTGATCTCGCCCTCGATCTCGCTGCCCGTCGGATAGTTGTCGACGAAGGCATCCCAAGGATTGGAGCCACACTGCTTCAGACCAAGGCTGATACGGCGCTTCTGCTCGTCCACGTCGAGAACCATAACCTCGACTTCCTGGCTGGTCGAAACGATCTTGCCAGGGTGGATGTTCTTCTTGGTCCAACTCATCTCGGAAACGTGGACCAGACCCTCGATACCGGGCTCGAGCTCGACGAACGCACCGTAGTCGGTGATGTTGGTCACGCGGCCGACAAACTTGGCACCCATCGGGTATTTGGCCGAGACGCCTTCCCAGGGATCGGCTTCAAGCTGCTTCATGCCCAGGCTGATGCGCTGGGTTTCGGCGTTGAAGCGAATGACCTGAACGTCGACCTGCTGGCCGATGGCAAGGGCTTCGGTCGGATGGTTGATGCGCTTCCAAGAGATGTCGGTAACGTGCAGCAGACCATCGACACCGCCAAGATCGACGAAAGCGCCGTAATCGGTGATGTTCTTGACCACGCCCTGCAAAACCTGGCCTTCCTTGAGGTTCGCAACCAGTTCCGAACGCTGTTCGGCGCGGGTTTCCTCTAGGACGGCGCGGCGTGAGACAACGATGTTGCCGCGGGCGCGATCCATTTTCAGGATCTGGAAAGGTTGTGGGGTACCCATGAGGGGCGAAACGTCGCGAACCGGGCGGATGTCGACCTGACTGCCGGGCAGGAAGGCCACAGCGCCGGAGAGATCGACGGTGAAACCACCTTTGACACGTCCGAAGATGACGCCGTTCACGCGCTCATTGTCGTTAAAGGCTTTCTCAAGCTGGGTCCAGGCTTCTTCGCGCTTGGCTTTTTCGCGCGAGATCATGGCCTCGCCGAACTTGTTCTCCATCCGCTCGAGGTAAACCTCGACGTCGTCACCAACCTTCAGCTCGGGAACCTTCCCGGCTTCGGAGAATTCTTTCAGGGCAACGCGGCCTTCCGATTTCAGGCCAACGTCGACCATGACGGAATCGCTGTCCATCGAGACGATGGTGCCTTTTAGAACGGTGCCCTCAAGGCTTGGGATGGTGCCGAGGGATTCTTCAAGAAGTGCTGCGAAGCTTTCCTTCGCTGGTGTCGGGGTTTCTACGGCTGCTTCAGCCATGTGTTAAAGTCCTTTCAAGTCGCACTATTCGGGCCGGCCGGTTGACTCCGGCGGTCTTCCCGGGACCATCCCGGGCTTACAATTATGTCGTTCGGCCTCACGGCAACTCCCGGCCCACGGGAGACCGCGCTGTCGGCAAACGACCGAAAGGCGGCACGGCTCCAGCCGAATTACCGCCCTCTTAACTCTCACCGCTTTCTAGAACCGCCAGTTGAGCCTTTTTAAGCCTTCCCACGGTAATAACGGCACTTGGCAAACACCGGCGCTATAATCCGCGCGAGCGTATGATATTCAAGGCCGTTTCCAGGACTTCGTCGGCTTCCATATCGCTGGTATCGAGATACACAGCGTCTTCCGCCGGTTTCAGGGGGGCCGTTACTCGCTGCGAGTCCCGGGCATCCCGATCCATCAAATCCTGTAGAACGCGCGCGTATATAGACTCATCGCCGCGTTCAATCAACTCTTTATGGCGCCTTTCGGCCCTTGCTTCGGGAGTCGCAGTCACAAAGAACTTCAAATCGGCACCGGGACAAACCACAGTCCCGATATCGCGGCCATCCAAAACAGCACCTGAGGCCGCACCTGAGGCCAGATCAGGTGGGTTTGCCGCAAAATTTCGCTGAAACGCCAATAGCGCGGCCCGTACCTGGGTGTTCACAGCCACGGTCGAAGCTGCAAGACCAACGGACTCCTGGCGCAAATCCGAACGCTCCAGATCAAGCGGAGCTAGGGATTGTGCCACACGCAGTGCGGCTACGGGATCACCTGGATCTTCTTTCCGTTCGAGGATCTTGGCACCCACGGCCCGATAAATGGAGCCGGTATCCAGATAGGCAAGATTGAGTTTACGGGCCAGATTTCGGGCCAGCGTCCCCTTGCCCGCCGCAACCGGGCCGTCAACAGCGAGAATCACGACGCTCCAGCTCCTGTTATCCGGGCACCCAGTCTCGACATCAGGTCGGAAAAATCTGGAAAAGAAGTGTCGATCGCGGTGGCGTCGTCAACGGTAACGGCTTTACCGGCTACCAAACCGAGCACCAGAAAGCTCATGGCGATACGGTGATCGAAGTGAGTGGCCACGGTCGCACCGCCAAGCGGCCGATGGTCGGCCGCAGCACCAACCCCGTGGACGACCAAGCTGTCCCCACCCTCCTCCACCTCTACACCGCAAGCCTCCAGCCCACGAGCCGTGGCAGCAAGCCGGTCGCATTCCTTGACCCGCAACTCAGCGAGACCACGCATAACAGTAGGCCCTTCGGCACAGGCAGCCGCCACCGCCAGGATAGGATATTCGTCAATCATGGAAGGCGCGCGCTCAGACGGAATTTCGATGCCCTTCAGAGTTCCCGCCTTGACGATAAGATCGGCAACCGGCTCGCCGCCTTCTTCGCGCGGATTGGCAAAATCGATCTTCGCTCCCATTTCGCGCAACGTTGTATAAAGCCCGGTGCGGTGAGGGTTCATACCCACCGCAGGCAGGGTGATTTCGGATCCCGGAATCAAAAGAGCCGCTACCAGTGGAAAGGCCGCGGAAGACGGATCCGAGGGAACTTTGATATTCTGACCCGTCAGTTCCGGTTGTCCAGACAGGGTCGTTGCCCGTCCATTCGCCGTTTCCTCGACCCTCAACTCTGCACCGAAGTGCCGCAACATAAGCTCACTATGGTCGCGCGTGTGGGCGGGCTCTATCACCGTCGTGTCACCAGGCGTGTTCAATCCCGCGAGCAAAACCGCGGATTTGACCTGCGCCGATGCCACCGGCAGCTGGTAGGTGATCGGGATGGGATCGGCAGCACCACTTACGGTCAGCGGTAGAAGCTCACCGCCTTGCGCAGAAGCCCCCGAACGTCCGGTGAATAGCGCCCCCATCTCGCTCAACGGCCGGGTGACCCTGCCCATCGGTCTTCCCCGCAGAGATTCATCGCCGGTCATGGTCGCAGTCAGCGGATGCGTCGCCAGGAGCCCGAGCAGCAAACGCGCAGCAGTACCCGAGTTGCCCATATCGAGCACGGACTCAGGTTCGCAAAGACCGCCGACGCCTCGCCCCCAAACATGCCAGACTCCGTCGTCAGCCCTTTCGACCTCGGCCCCAAGAGCCCGCATCGCCGCCGCCGTGCAAAGAACATCCTCGCCCTCCAGCAAGCCTTCAATCCGGCTCTCGCCAACAGCAATGGCCGCGAGCATCAGCGCGCGATGCGATATCGACTTGTCACCCGGGACGCGGACTTCGCCAGTCAGTGGCCCTGAAGTGTTGGCGGTCAGAGGTTTCACGGTCCTATGTTCCGGCCCGATTTCCGGATCCGGCTCCTCGATGGCTGGAGTGCTGCACAGATATCAACTGGTTCAGCAGGCCATCCGCATTATAGCGGAGTCGCCCGGAAGGTTCCGGCTGACTGGTTCAAGCATTCCAGCACTTTGATCAAAAACGCGCATTGCTCTAGCACACAGCAGCCTGATGACAAGCCTTTCGAAGCAACCCTCAAAAGCATCAAGCAAAACAACAGCTCGGCAAAATCTGAGCGGGCTACTATTCTGCCTGCAAATTTGGCATCTAAAGCGATCAATGCGTGAAACATCGATTTACCTTTTGACAGGCGCAGGCGAACATGGCAAACGCCACGCCCGTAGCCGTTTGCAAGTCTATTGGAGGATTGGCCGTGGCCAAGCCGGAATGGGGACTAAAGCGCGTTTGCCAGAGTTGCAGCGCGAAATTCTATGATATGCAGCGCAATCCGATTGCCTGCCCGAAATGTGGTGCCAGCTTTGACCCGGATGCCTTATTGAAATCCAGGCGCCCGCGGCCGGCAGCGGCCAAGCCGGTGCCGAAGGAAGTCGTCAAGAAACCAGTCGAGAATGAAGACGACGTGCTTTTGGCCGATGACGACGACGACGGCGTCGATGCGGTCGAAGACGACGACGACGATGCAGTCCTGGCCAACACCGACGATCTCGAGGGAGATTCGGATCTGGCCGACGTCGTCGTCGAAAACAAGGATGAGGAACGCTAGCGTCCGGTTGCACTTTTGGCGGCAATGCTCAGCCGCTTTACTAACTGCTGTGACGTTAGGTTTCTGCTCAAGGCAATGGGCGCGTAAGCAGCTCATCCTGCAGGCGCTGAAATCGGGAAACGCTTCGTCGACCAGTTAGGTTTTCGTTAGCTATTTTTCCCTTGCCTTGATCCGGGCAGGCACATATCTTCCCGCCGTTCGCGCAGACCGCACAGGCGGCGAAGCTTTGATTTCCAAAGCGCGACAGAGATGGGGCCGTAGCTCAGTTGGGAGAGCGCTACAATGGCATTGTAGAGGTCAGGGGTTCGATTCCCCTCGGCTCCACCAAACCGCACTTAGCGATAAAAAAACTTCCTAACATATTGAACGGTAATGTCGTTTTTGCGGTTCGAAGACCCGCTTTTCGATCATAGGTTAGCGGCTCCGCGAGAGCCAAATTCAGCACGATTCGGCGAAGCCCGAGATGTCCAAAATCCCATATTTTCCAAGGATTTGATAGAAACTTCATAGCGAGTTCGAACGTGTCCTCGAAGGTGGCAGGCGGTTTGTCCGCATTTTTGATGCGATCCTCAATTACTCGCCGCTCGTGTTGCATCCCTTCAATCCGCGCCTCGTAGGCCTTCACAAGGGTCTCTGTGTCAGCGTCCACGAGACGATCTACCACTCGATCTATCTTTTGCTGAATTGCAGATACATCCTCCCTGAGACGCTCTGATACTTTCGCTGTATCCGCTCGGCGGATGTCCCAGGCATCACGGAACATCGCCTTGCAAAGTTTAAATGTCCGTCATCATATAGTTTGAGACAGAAGGCGTTTTGACTTTGAGGAGTCATCGCTCATCTGGGTTTAGTTAAGCAGCGGCCTTAGCGTGCTGCAAGCGCCTCGACTTCATAGTTTTCCTTTTTATCTTCTCGCGTTCAAGCAAGATTGTGTGGCCTCGGCCTGTGTAAACGTCGGCGGGTGTGACGTTGTTCAGGCTCTCGTGGTATCGCTGGTGGTTGTAATGCCCAACGAAGGCAGCGATATGGGCTTCGAGATCACCAGGTAGGAAGTAGTTTTCTAGCAGGATGCAGTTCTTCATCGTCTGATGCCATCGCTCGATCTTGCCCTGTGTTTGCGGATGATAGGGCGCGCCGCGTGTGTGCGTCATGCCTTTGTCTTCTAGATATTCAGCGAGATCTCCGGAGATGTAGCATGGGCCATTATCTGACAGCAGGCGGGGGCGATGCACCACATTTACCTGATCCAACCCAGTTGCCTCCAGAGCTTGATTTAACGTGCCCTGAACGTCTGATGCGGCCATTCCGGTGCAGAGCTTCCAAGTGATGATGTAGCGACTGTAGTCATCCAAGATCGTGCTGAGGTAGAACCAACCCCAACCGATGACCTTGAGATAAGTGAAGTCAGTCTGCCAAAATTGATTGGGTGCTGTGGTCTTATCGCGGAACTCGTTCGCCGATTTCATAACAATGAATGCTGGGCTGGTGATCAAATCATGAGACCTCAGAAGCCTGTAAACACTGGCCTCAGAGACGAAGTAGCTGCGCTCGTCGGTGAATGTCACAGCCAGTTCCCGTGGGCTCAGTTCTGGCCGCGCCAATGCCATATCCAACATTGCCTGGCGCACCGTGTTGCGGTCTCGCACCCAACCCCGCGTTTACGCGGGGTTTTTTATTGGGTCGCTCGGCGATGGCCAAGGGTGCATGCGCAACCCGTGTTTGGAAAGGAAGGTCGGCATGAAACAACAAGGAAACACTTGTGAAGACAGGATCGAACGGCACCTCAAGTACCGCATCGAAGACCTGCAGAGGCTCTGGCGGTCATATTGTGCGGGAGAGGAAAGCGCGGATGGAGAAAACATCTGCGAGTACGGTCTGGGTTTCGATTATGTCGCGCCGCACACCTTCAAGGATCAACGGGAAGGCTATTTCCGCTACCAGCTTTCGTATGGCGGCCCTTCCGACGAATTCAGGTTTTTCACAAACCCTGACTTTTTCTTGCCACCGCATCGAGTATTGGTTTCTCGACTGGTTTGCTGGCGCCCACCGCACCCTAAGCGGCAGCGACGAGGCTTTGCTCTGCGAACTCTGGGACTGGTTCCGGGAGTGCGGATTAGCGCAAGACGCCTTTGAAAAGGCCAAACAAGTCTAGCCGGAATGCAGCGCCGAGCGGTTCTCATCCCTGACCGCTCCACGGTGCAATCCCGCATCACTCAAACCTCTCAAAAAAGGAGAAACAAAATGACTATTGAAATGATCCCCCTTACTAAACTGCGTCCTTCATTGGACAATCCGCGCAAGCAATTCGACGAGGAAACGATTGCAGGCCTCGCACAAAGCATCAAGACAGATGGCCTGTTGCAAAACCTTGTCGCGGCAAAACCGGAGGGGCGCAAACGCATCTACCCGATTATCAGCGGTGAGCGACGTTACCGCGCCTTATCGCTACTGGTGGAAAACGGCGATTTTCCAAAAGATGTCTCCGTGCCCGTGGAAGTGCGCGAGTCTCTTTCTGATTCGGATATCCTGCGTATCGCAGCAGTCGAAAACATCCAGCGGGAAGATCTTTCGCCGTTGGAAGAAGCTGATGCTATCCAAACGCTGGCGGAACACGGCGAATGTCTTGACGAGATTGCCGCGCAAACCGGATTGTCCGAACGCACTATCCAACGCCGTCTTGTCCTGCTTGGTCTCAGTGATGCCACGAAGGCGGCATTGAGTGACAAGCGTATCTCATTGTCACAGGCCGAAGCCCTCAGCCTTGGCAGTCACAGCGAACAGGACGGGTTACTGGATCAGGTGATTAAAGGCTGGTACTCGGCGCCGTCCGACATCAAAGGCCGTTTGATTGGCCAGGCTCCCAGCATGGCGCAAGCGATCTTCCCCAAGGAAGACTACAAAGGGTCACTGACAACCGATCTGTTTGGTGAAGACGAAACCTCTTACTTCGATGATGCCGATGAGTTCTTCCGTCTGCAAAAAACGTCCGCCGAGAGCCTTGTTGCAGAGTATGAGCAAAGTCACGACTGGGCGGAATTCATCGAGGGCAGGTTTTCATCGCTTGAATACCGCGAGGCCGGGGAGGGCGAGTCCGGCGGTGTGGTGGTGCAACTGTGCCCGAGCGGAAAGGTCGAGATACATGACGGGCTGATCCGTAAATCCATCGATGCTTCTGTCTCGAGGGCGCTGAACACCAAAGCGACCTATGCCAAACCCGTCTGCGAATACTTCGCCATGCGCAAAAGCGCCACCTTGCAAACCGAGTTGCTCTCCCATCGGCGCAAGGCCAAGGAGATCGGTGTGGTTACGATGATGTTGCAGTGCGCGGTTCACGGCTGCTACGACTATCTGGCAAACAGTGACGGGGATGACGCTTACATCAGTGCCATCGAAGCTGAAGCGGCTGCTTTATTGGATCTACTCGGTGAGGATACACACGGTCAGGACGCATTCAATACCCTGTTCGGCCTCGGTTATTCGAAGGCACAGGCATACGAATGTATTCAGCGGCTTGACGATGATGGGCTTGACCGCCTGTTTGCCTTCTTCTCGCTGGTTCGGTTCGGACAGGAAGATTGCGACAGGCTTGATACCAACAAAGAGAGTCTCTTCAACCGCGTTGCAGGTGACATCGGTATCGATATGCGTAAGCACTGGGTTCCCGATGCATGGTTCCTCAGCCGCAGAACCATGACCCAGCTTCAAGCCATACTCCGTGACAGCGGGTTATCCCGTCTGTTTGGCAATGGAAACGGCTATAAGAAATCGGAACTGGTGCCCATGATGGTGCGCTACTTCTGCAAGGTGCGGAATATGCCCTCGCCCCAGCCTGACCAGCTGCAGGCGCGCGACTGGCTTCCCGAAGCGATGCAGTTTCCCGCCATTGACCCGGACGCTGAGCCTGCGCAAAGCGAAGCGGAGGAAAGCGCCGACGATCTTACCGAGGCCGCATAGCGCGATCTCAATAAAGCTCAAAGGAAGGGCCGTGTGGCTGCACGCGGCTCTTTCATTTGCGTTGCTTTAGAATGATACATATTTCGATATCTTTTCCAGATATGATATCGAGAGATGTATCGGTGTTTGCATCATATCTCGATTTTTGATATACTTAAATATATAATTCCTATGATCGATGCAGAAAAGAATATCAAAATGAGTTACGATGCACAGGCAATCTCCAAAAGACTGCAGGACGCCCGCGCGGCAAAAGGCCTCAGCCAGCGCGAATTGAGCAAGCTGGCAGGCGTTCCGCAGGGTCAGATTTCCCGTATTGAAGCGGGCGCAGTTGATCTCCGTCTTTCCAGCCTTGCCGCCCTTGCGCATGCCCTCGATCTGGAACTGACACTCGTGCCGCGTAAAGCGTTGCCTGCTGTCCATTCACTCATTCGGCAGGCCGCAGGAACGCGCTCTCAAGCGACAAGTGCATTCGAGAAGACGAAAGCAATTCGAAACACTTTGGCTCACAGTTCAATATTCAGGCAGATAGAAGACGAACCGAAACCAGCTTATTCGCTCGATGAGGATGATGATGGCTGATATCTCGACCCTCAATGTCTTCCTGCACGGTCAAGCAATCGGCACGCTCACCTATCTCGGAGGAGAGCGAACGCTATTCGCGTTCAATGAAGAATACATCGCCGATCCGGAACGGTCGACACTGGGCTTGCGCTTCAAGGACAGGTTTGGAGAGCTGATCACCGAATTCCGGCCCTATCGCATCAAGCTCATGCCGTTCTTCTCCAACCTTTTGCCGGAAGGACATCTTCGAAAATACCTCGCCGAGAACGCCGGTATTCATACCGACCGCGAATTTTTCCTCCTTTGGGCTTTGGGCCGCGATCTCCCCGGTGCAATTACCGTGCGTCCGGCAGAAGGAGAAGCACAGCCTCCGGCTGAACAACTCGACGCGCTGGATGAGCAGACACGATCAAGCGCGAAGGCAGAAGCCCTGCACTTCTCTCTTGCGGGCGTTCAACTGAAGTTCTCGGCTGTTACAGAGGCATCAGGCGGGCTGACAATTCCGGCAAGCGGTGTCGGCGGCAACTGGATCGTAAAGCTGCCTTCCCAGCAGTATCACGGTGTCCCTGAAAACGAATTCTCGATGATGACGCTTGCCCGCATGATTGGAATCACCGTTCCTACTATTGACCTGATCAATATCAAAAGCATAGGCAACATGCCAGGCGGCATAGACGCCCTTGGTGAAAAGGCATTCATCATCGAACGCTTTGATCGCAGCAGCGATGCGCCCATCCATATCGAGGACTTTGCACAGGTCTTCGATGTCTATGCCGAGGACAAATACAAGCGAGCAAGTGCCCGCAACATTGCCTCAGTTATCGCCGCAGAAGCAGGTGACAGTGATATCGCCGAGTTCATCCGGCGCCTGACCTTTAACACACTGATCGGAAACGGCGACATGCACCTCAAAAACTGGTCGCTGATCTATCCTGACAGACATCACGCCCGTCTCTCCCCGGCCTATGATTTTGTCTCGACGATTCCCTACATCGCGGACGACAAAGCCGCGCTGAACTTCAGCAGATCACGCGCATTCACGGACTACACGAAAGACGAGCTCTTCCATCTCTCCGCCAAGGCTGCCTTGCCACGCAAGCTGGTGTTGGATACCGCCCTAGAAACAGTCGATCTCTTCATGGAGCGGTGGCAGGCAGAGAAGAAACACTTCCCGATGGGTACAGATGTTCTCCGCGCCATCGATGCGCATCTGAAGACTCTGTCAATTGTGCAGGGTGGTGAATGAGGCAGGCCACAGTAAATGCTGGCGGCACAGTTTGGTGTTCACGTTTGCAACGGAGAGAAGGCACCTATTGATCTTCAAGTAATTATTGAACGAAGGAGATTGCCAAGCTGATGTCAGGTCAACTGTTCAAATTGCTACGTCCTCTAAAGCGATGAGCGGGTCAGTCGACCGTTTCGAGTCATCAGTGCCTAGCGCTGCGTATTCAATCTTCTATTTCTTCACAGCCAACTCGGTAGGTGCGGGTTACAGTTCATCAATCAGCTTGAAGACCCGTGGGATATGATAAAGCGGCACTGCCAGCAAGAAGAGCGCGAAGATGCCGCCTAAATAAAACAGTGCCGCTCTAGTGTCCCATTCATCCAACAAGACTGGTATGAAGATAGGAAGGACGAAGAGAAATAGCGCAGCAGGCGCGATCAACAGGATTATTGCTATGAAGACCCCTGCGTATGACCATAAACCGTGAAAAGCATAGAAGCTTGGCAAATTCCCAACGACGCTCTCTCCGATTCTTACTCCAGATAAGTAGCGCAATGCTCTAGTTGTGTAGATCGCAATAGATAAAGCGCAAAATGCCAAAATCCATGGCCCTATCAGGATTGCGTCGCGTAGCTGAAGAGATATCGAGATAACAGGAATATTGATTGTGCTGGATTGCCCAGTTGCCCTCAGTAGAAGTGCGACTCGCTTTTCGTGTGCTACCTTCAAAGCCACACTTGGTTGTGCGAGCGTAAGATTTGCCCTCCGCTGTTTCTCAAGATCGGAAATTTCATTATTCGGTGACCTTATCCACTTGTTCCAAATTCTTTCGGCCGTTGCTCTTCTATTAAGGCTGAACTCGCTGAGAACAAGGTTTTTAAGTCTTTCCAATTCGCGAGTGGCTTTGCTTAAATCTTCTTCGGTGGAAAGCGATGATTGGAGCACCGTCAAGCCTTTCAACCAAGCTTTAATTTCAAGCGTCGACATCCAATGATAGCGCAACGCATCTTCGACCCGGAGGTTCTCTATTTTATCTGCGACGAGGTATGAGCCTGGGCTATGCTCGGCGAGACGAAGCGCAGATTGCCCTTCTAGAAATGGAAACTCTGCTTCCAGACCCATTGGGTCATTTAGGAACATCAAGCCGCCAATTGTGTTGAGGGGGCTGTTAATTGCAAGGCGTTGACTGCTCGAGAGTCCAATCTCTGGATTGGTCATCGCTTTTACAGTGCGGCGAACCTCGGCAAACAACCGACTGCGATTTCTTCTGAGTTCGTCAATCGAACGCCGCTCGTTATGGTAGTCTGGTTGGAGATACATGAAGGAACGAAGTTGAAGTGCAATTTCCAGTGCATCAGACTCCATATCGGAATAGAATTTTATCAGTTCTTCATTGCTACGCTCTTCGATATTATGGGATCTGAAGTCGATGAACGATGTGACTAGGATAAGAGCAGTCAAACTCCACATCAAAATGTAAAAGTTATTGGCTCGACTAAAGCTGTCTTCAGCGGCTTCGAGATGGGTCATGTACTGTCACTCGACAATTTAGAGATTTGAGCTCTCGTGTCGCTTAGGGTTTCATTTCAGACACGAACGTTGAGCACGATGCTTTCTTCTGGCGTTTCATAAGTGTTCTGAGAATTTGGCAACTTATACGTAAAATATTGATATTTATCGCATAAATCACAAAAACGTCACGAGAATTTTTGAACTGGCACAGTCATAAGGGCGCTCTGGAGAGCTACGCACTCAAGACGACCAATTGGAGATTGCATCAAAAATCTCGTTCGTTACACGGCGACCTAGGTTTGCAGTTCCTTGCGTGTAAACATGAGTAGCAACGACCCAACGTTGTCCACTTTTGTTTGAAAAAAAAATGGGTGCGCCGCTTTGCCCCGCTTCGGTATCCACCCGGTAGTATATGAATGCCTCGTCGTAGTCAGTTGATCGGCCTGCATCATACCACTGCGTACCGAATGCCTTAGACTCTCCAGGATACCCAGCGCTTTGGATGAGGGGCCGTGCAGATAAATCACTATCGGTGAAAACCGCATAGCCAAACCAACCGGTGGCCGACCCGATTGTCTTATCGGCCGTCTTTATCATACCGAGATCGTATTGCTCGTCTCCCCGATCAACCCAACCAGCGAGAGCATCTCTTTTCACTCCGTAGGTTTCGCCGAATGGCGCAATTCGTCCGTCGCGCCCAGGAATCACCCGGATATTCCTCGCCCAGGACTTAGAATGTCGATCGAAAACATTGTGGCCCGCGGTGATCAGGGTGTCAGGGCCCGAGAACCAAGCGCTACCTGTCGCTCTCGAGCCGTTTTCATAGACAATTTCCAGATGGCAAATACTGCGAAAGGGAACACGCGACGTATCGTTAATTTTTACCCACGGCTGCCCCTCGAAAAAGGCATTTTCGGGCTGTAGCCACTTTCGCACTCCTTTATCGAGAAGAGTGTTGGAAGAGGTAGTGCATAGCACATCCGACAAAGATGTCTGATCGACAATTTGCGATCCATAGCCATGACTATAGGCACGACTTAAGGGGAAATCCGAAACCCTTTCCAATATTCCGCCAAGATGCGTTTCCGTCATCCAGCTTCTTTGTATCCGCCTTTCACGCTCCTGCTCCAATGGCTCACGCTTTTGCGAAGAATGATCCGGCCCTGCGTGGACGGGTACTTTAAGTTCTCCCTGCGTAACATCAGTTCCGATCGCATAGGGGTTTTCGTCATCTGTGATTTCAAGATGCACTTTTGAATCGTCAGCCATAACTACCTTCCTGTTCCAGACGAACCGGTTGTCGAAGCTCCACTGGGTGCGCCACCATTCTCTGGTGCTTCGGCCTCTGGCTGAACTGTCTCGCTTCCAAATTGCAACCCTGCGTTCCCCACCGAGAGGTTAAACAGCATGGATCCTGGCTTATAGTTTTCCTGCTTTAACTTTGCCTCCCTTGCTTCCTTCTTCTTTGCGTCAAGGTTGATTTTTTTGTCGATCAGGGTTGAGCGCGCATCAAAAAGCTCTCCTTGCTTTGTTATGCCTTGTATGAATGAACCGACGAGCTCGAAGGGAAGAGCTGCAAGGCGTTCGGCTTCACTACCGTCTGTAACGTACTTGTAGTCGACGAGCATCCCATTGTGCAGGCTTACGTCGCTTGACCACTTGGTAAAGACGCCACGCTTAACCGCAGCGGCGTAAGTCGGGCTGCCGTTAGGCAGGTACACATTGGTTTGTTGGATTGTGTCGTCGAAAAATCGTGCCGTGACGGTGTAGGAAACAGGCAAGCGGTAACAAAAGCCGACACTGCATTTACTGCTATCATCGATAGGGTCTAGCGCCTTATCGGCACCAAACGACCGTACGACGGAAAGCGCCACAACAGAACCTTGCTGTCCTAACAAACTTTCGGCTTCTAAGAGGAAAGGTTTTTCCGCCAATTCCTCCCGATCAATCGACCCAAAAGCTCCTAGGATTGCCTGATTGATTTCACTATTGAGGATGTCAATCTCGCTGACCAAATCTTCGGAAACGGAAGGTTTGGTCAAGGCCTCGAGATCGACCTCTCGACTGAGCACTAACTTGCCATCGGCGGGCTGGCTTTGCGCGACCAGAGCGCCCACTGATTTAAGGGCGTTCTGAGCAGCTTCATCCAGGCGCCCGTCTGATTCGTAGTTGAGTGTGTTCAAGAGCCCAGTTCTACTAACCTTCGCATCGAAAGTCTCAGCGTGAAAGGGACTGTAAATTGACTTCAATCGATACCGGTGTTGTTCGTCGGCGATGTAGACAGGCTCAGACGCAGAAATTGATATACCATCGCCATTAGTATCGACCGATACGAAGAGTGGAAGTTTTGTCGTCGGCAGGAAGTAAACCGGACCGAGGTTGTTATCGTCTTTGTCACCAACCGCGACCGAACTGACACCTGTACAAGACTGAAGACTTAATGTTGTAAAGCTCAAGGCGATGAGCGAGAGCTTGATATTCATGATGCCTGCCTCCCCAATGGGGTATTCGGCTTGCTGAGTTCGACAACTTGCTCTTTCTTGCCAGGAGGGATGAGATAGCCCACGGCGAAAACAACGATTGTTGTGATTGCAGCCGAAACCCCAGCAGGAATTTTTATTGGATCACTTTCGACCTCCACAAACCAGATCAGGACTTGCACGATAGCCGCACCAAGGGCCGCTGCTGTGACCTTCTGTCCAGGAGAGTTAGAATTCATACGGAACATTTTTTTCCTCCCTTAACTTGAAGTTCGAAATTATCGAACTTCAGGATTTTAAAGTTTGACGCGAATTGAACTGTCGTTGCTCACTACCCAATGGGATTGACGTCATCGACGAACTTGATGAGGTCGGCCATTGTGAAGTTACCGGCGTCGCTTCCCGGAAGTTCAGGACGCCAGTTTGAGCGTTGCCAGAGAAACGACCCGTGATCTCCATGCACCAAACCAAGGAAGGTCTCTGCGATAATTGTCGAACCCACAGGTCCAAGCCGTTGACCCCCGTGAAGGACCTCGGCTTCTTTGAGAATGTAGTACCAAAGAGGCGTATTCGCCTGCAGCCCATGCTCCTGAACGACGGCGCCATCCGGTCCGCTGATTAGGTCTCCTGCAGAGAGCAGGTCGGCTCCAATGAACGCTGCAATTGCCTGGCCGGAAGGTAGTCTGAGTTGAACGCCGCGCTTTAGGTTTCTAAAGGCAAGGACACCCTGCAAACCGGATTCTCCCGGTAAACTGTGCAGATCAGAAGCAAGTTTCGGATCGATCAATCGCGAAGCGTTGACTGGCGTGCCGTCCAATCCAAGATCATAAAACCGACGCCAATCAATGATCCAATTCCCAGGGAGCGAAGCGAGTTTCCCGCCAGGAATGCCCGGTGTTGGGTCAACGCTGGGATCATTAACTAGATCACCTACGATCGCACCGGACTTGCCAGTGAACCCGAAGAGGAGACGAAGAGTGGCTGGCGTTAAGCCGCCTTCACGGAAGACCCTGTTGAAGTCGTAAACCTGCCTAACCATTGAATGGCCTAGGCGATAGGCCGCGGCAGAAAATTCGACGGGCATGAAGGGAGTGGTCTTGAAGCGGTAGAAACGGCGGCCTTCATGTTTGATCTTTCGGATCAATCCCGGTTCTGTCAATCGCTCGACAAAATCGAACAGCACAATCCACTGATAGTGCCAGGCAACGATTCGACGAGCTTCTGTATACTGGTCTGCACCGGTGAGATCCGGGCGGTTTGACGAAAGAAAATCGATCACCGCGTTATGAAACTTCAAAAAAGCGAGATGCGTTTGAGCAACGACGAGGTTCTCGTCATTGCGTTCATCTCCGATGAGGGGGCGACCGACGCGGTTTCGCGGTAGGTCATTTGGCAGTGGGTTTGGGATGTCCTGCTCTTCGCTTGGCAGAGTCACACCCAAAAGGAACTTGTTACTTGGACCATATGGCGTCCTTGACTTTCGAGCGTAAAGCTCAGGACGAACGCCGGGACCATCGCCGTACAATGAGTCGAGATCCAATGCAGGAGTCCGAAAGTTTTCGGTTATTGTCGGATCGGTCGCCTGATCGGATATTGGCGTCGTATCCAGCGTAAGATCGTGATCAACAAATTGTCCTAAATAGGTGAAGCCTGCGGGGATAGTGCCGTTGTCTCCCGAAGGCGCTGTTCCAGGCTGGTCAAGCATTGACGCAGCGAGGTCAGCGAGCTTTGCGTCCGACACCTGGAGAGCAGGGAGATTGGGAAACATTCGCCCGAACTTCCCTGGGTCGCTGTTGGTCGAGAAAGCGTCGAGAGTAGAGATATCCAAATCTCGGGTGCTGCTACCATGGTTGTTTGAATAGGACATGTGCCACCTCCATTTTTTCACTGTGTTTGAAGAACACTGTTGGTCCTGTCGAAAAATCCGAAATCAACAGCGACTAAGTTGACTGGCTCTCAGCAGTTCTTGAGAGACGACAGTAATTGTGCTCGGATCGGAGGTGCGATCTGCTTTTGGTCGTGCGGTCCGGACACTTCGAGCAAACCAACGTTCAGTGCGAACGTTTAAGGCCTTCGTCTATCAAAGCACCGTAGAATTAAACATTGGAAACTCGGTTTCGCGTGAGTTAGTAAAGAGTTATTAATTCGTTATTTTGGTTAAAAATATAAAAGAAAGCCTCGCTACAATATGTAGCGAGGCTTATTGCATTCGTTGACGCTCAAATAGATAGATCAAGTCTTATATCTACAGAGATTTCTAAGAGCTTTAGCGCGGAGGTTAATTGAAACGGAATGCCAGCCCTAAGTTCGATTCCATCTAGCATCCGCAAAAATCACCAGCCCATCGCCTCCGCGTTCCTTGTTGGGTGCCGGAGCTCCCTGTGCATGGGCAATCAATTGCGCTTTTGCGTTCGCGAAAGTAGATTGGCCATCAGACATTAAATCCGCCAGAAAGCGTGTGACCTGAGGCGCGGCAACACTCGTTCCATTGATTGGAAGACTTGATCCTGAAAACGTCCCGGAAGCTAACACACCGGGTTGGGATCGCGAGCGATCGGATACTGCTGAAACGTCTGGCTTGAAAGGGACATGTAGAAGATTTTGTTTTTCATCTCCGCGTCCCGAATAGCGTGCTATCGTCACTGAATTCTTCGTATAACCCGCGACAACGATAGTTCGTGAATTCGTGGAGAGGCCGCTTTGTGTGCCGCAACGCTTGACGACACTGTTATCTTGGTCTTCCAATTCCAACCGCCCTTGCTCGTCAAATCTCTTGTAGTTCGGGTCGTCAAAATAGGACTGACGGCCATTGGTGCGATATCGATAGGGAGCTTCGTCGCGCTGTACCCAAGCATCGATCTGTTCGCCTGGCCGTAAGAATGTCTCGACAATCACCTTCCAAAGGCCGGCGGGTGCTCGTTGACGGGTACTATCGAAAATCTCTGTAGGCGCTACGGCAATGAGTATCCGTTGTCGATCGGAATTGGGATTGTCCAGAGTAACTCTGGCAATCACATCGCCGTTTGGACCATCACGCAAGAGCTGTGCCTCCCCGGCCAGGGCTAGAGTTGTCGAAACGCCCCCAGGTGGTGAAATTTCCACTGTCGGTGTCGTGTCCGCCGGTATCCAGATCTCTAGATAGCTCGAGGTTTGATCGCAGGGTTGAATCCGCCAAGGCAACGACAGAAGCTGGCGCGCATCTCTTCCAATTTCACTACAAGCGTGTTGGCGATTTAGATGGCGGTTTCCCGCAGGCAGAACAACTTGCATCATTACGCCTTTGCCCGCTGTTTGATCGTTGGCAAGCTCCTTCTCTAAGATTTGTTCAACCTGCCCTTTGCTGTTATGCGGCCCTCCACTGATCGCGTAACTGAAGTTGATGACAACTGGCAGGCGGTCGAGTTTCAAAGCAATTCTCATCTTTTCCGCTTGCTTTCGGATAAATTTGACCGCGGCGGTGACGAAGGGCACATAAGTGGCCCCCGAAGTTTCCTGTGTCATTAAAAATGGTAACTGGACTGTAATCATGCGCCGAAGATGTGATTTATCGAAGCCCTTTTCATCTGGTCCGTAACCAGCAGCAAGATCCGCCATATGGGTTCCGTGTGACGCTCGTCTTACCAGAGCAGACTCGTCAAATGCCTTGTCTTTGACCAAGCCGAGCTGTGAAAGAACTACTGCTTCATCGGCACATGCAGCGCGTTTTTGATCAATTTCAGTCGAGGTGATGACCTTACCGTAGGGAACGTCGCCAGCACTATCGGCGTCTTGCACCCAGGCGTAATCGACACGAGATCGACCAAGGGCATCGACGAAACGATCATTGGCGATGTTGATCCCATCGTCGATCACCGCAACAATCACGATTTCCTTTTTCTCTTCCTCTGTCAGTCCCTGTAGAGCTGGCGGCACTTCGTAAACGGCCTTTGAATCCTCAGTTCCATTTCTATTGAAACTCCTTTCTCGAAGCGGCATCGGGAAACGCACATCTTCACGAGCGCGGGCTGGCGGTGCAGACGGCCCGCGTGCGGGCGACGCACTCACTGGATTACCCGGAGCGAGCTTTAGATCGATCGTTCTGGCAAAGTCTTCTGAATGATCGTTTGGTCGTTTAGCTCTCTTACGGACCGTAAAATCCTCCCCAAGTCCAAGAAGCCAATCGCAGTAAGGATCACCGCATTCGGGTGTGGTGGAGTCTGGAACCCAAGTTAATGTTGCCATTTTCTTATCCTCCGAGAACTCATGCCCACTCTTCGAGCGCTAAATCCCACAGACCCTTCAGTGGCAAACAGACGTCTTGATCTCCAACACTTAGTTCATTCGATCCGACCTTAACGACATTTTTGACTGGGTTATTATTTTCTTTGGAATAGTCGACTAGTTGTGCAGAAACACGCTTCAATTCGCTGTCGAAGTTAAGCAACTTTTGGTAATCGAAATCCTGTTCACCAATTCCGGCTGCATTAAAAGTAGCTGATTTCAGATTTTTACTTGACCCGGTGGCCCTGTCAGCAAGGTAGTGTCCTAATACTACTCCCATCATTGCGCCTGCAATACTGTCGATCGGGAAGTGAACACCTGCGACCGTTCGATTGACCGCGATACGCGCGGCTTGGCGCAAGAGCATGTCTTCGACGCCCGAATTGACAGTGGAACTAACGAGACGAGAGAGCATTGTTGCGACAGCGAAGGCCTCGGTCGCATGGCCACTTGGCAATGCCCCGTGACCCGGAGTCTGGATCATTGGTTGAACCTGTGACGAGAAGCGGTCGGGGCGCACACATGCTAAGGAGTGCTTCGCACGCTTTGCCGCCATCGTCGCAAAGAACTGCGCAACTGTAATCAACTCCAATGTGTATTTATTTTTTTCCGGATAGATGCCAAGAACATTTGCGAAGAACGGGGTGGGATAACCCAGTTGCGAAACAATTTCCGCCGCACGATCCACGCGGAGATCGATGTAGTTGCGCACAACTTTCATTTGTTCCGCGAAGTCGGTCATCGAAGGACGAATGAGTTTAAGCATCTCCTGTCTTTGTAGGGTAGCCGTTGCACCTAAATCACCGCTTTCAGCCACGTGATACATGACAATGCCAGGCAGCTGATTATTATCGATATCTAATTTCGAGTCGGAAATCTGCTCAAAAGCCACTCGGGACAGCAAGTCAGCTTCAATCGTAACTGCCCGCACCTGTGGGTCCCAAGCCTTGATGTTGGCTGAGGCATTTCCCCTCATTGGTGAAGGAGTTGCCACTTCAAAGCGACCAGCGATGGCGTCTCGGGCTGTTATCAGGGCGCCGGTGACAGCCATACTGCCGCCGCTCTCACCACCGCTTGCACCACTAGCGCCGCTTGCGCCGCTTGCGCCGCTGGCTCCACTTGCACCGCTCGCTCCACTTGCAATACTTGCAATAGACATTGTTTATCTCCCCAAGATTTAGTTTGTTGGCACACCAGATTTACGAAGGGCCTCCGCCCATTCACGCCCTGTGGCGAAAAGGGCGGCTGGATGATCCTTCAGATAACCCTCAACAGTCAGTGAAGGCTGGAGCCGAACCAGTTCAACGGCTGAAGTGAGAGCTTCTTCTGTTCGGCCCAGTGACTGAAGCGCGATTGTCCGTACACGCAGTGTTGAGATGTGTCGCCTGTTGGCCTTGAATGACCGGTTCGCCAATTCGAGCGCGCCGGTGAAATCGCGCAAGGAAAGCCGGGCAGTGGCCGCAAGGCTATCGTATAGGTATTTGTATGGATCGACCGGCGAAAGCCTTTGTGCCCGATCGGTACAAGAGACAGCTTCGGAACCTTGGTCGACAAAAGCATGCATCGTCCCTTTGAGCAGCCATGCGAGCGCATTGTTGGGATCAAGCTCGATGGCTTCGTCAAAGCGTGCAGCTGCGACATCGAAGCGCTTTACCAGATTGTTCTGAACAAATCCGTCGACCGCCAATGAAAAGGCGCATTCCGGATCGATGTCGAGGGCACGCCGACCACTGTCCGCAGCAGTTGCTGCGTCTCGGGCGAAATCCACACTCCAGCCTTGACCAACACTCAGCACGTACCACATCGCGAGCCAGGCATGTAACGCTGCGCAGCGTGGAGCGCGTGAAATGAGTTCCTCAAGTCTGGGCCTAGCTTGGGAAAAGCTACCGAGTGCCTGCCGGTGCATGAGAGCAATTGCGGAGACAAGAAGATAATGGCTCTCTACGTCATACAGTTGCCGGGCATTCGTGGTTTCGATCGATGCCGACACCACTTCTCTGCCGATAGCACGTGCCAGTAAGTAGGCAACTTCATCGTTGCCGTCGACGAACTTAGAGACCTGCCCGGTCAGATCTTGAGACCAGCGTAGGGTTCCGCTTTCCACGTCCGTAAAGTCAACGCTCAGATGGTAAGCATCGTTTCGTACTCTGACTCGCCCAGAGAGCACATAGTCGACCCCGATACTCTGCTGAAGGTCACCCAATGTGATGACTGTCGTATCGACGTTCCGACAGGAAAGATGGGAAATGACATTCATGAGCGTTGAGCGCGATAGAGCGCGAGTAGCTTCCTCAGAAAGCATATCCCCAATCAGAGATTCGTAATCGCTTCCTGGCTTGCTCTGTAGTGGCAATACGGCGATTGTCGGACGGATATCAGTTATCTGGCGCGATGGTTGCACCAACTCAGCGATGGCTAGAACTGGGTTGGAGTGGCGATAGTTATTGAGCCATGTTTCGAATGCCGGTGTCGCCACACTGAGGCCTTCGAGGAATGTGCCGTCAGACTTATGTCCGACCAATTCCCACGTATCGGGCACTAACTGTATGTCGTCGTTAGTTGTCTTTAGCAGCGTTTCAAATCGGTCATCGAAGAGCTTCTTTAACTCGCTAAGCGCCCCTCTTAAGCTCAGCCTCTGATGCTCCGCACCAGATCTCCACAACATATCGCCAAGATGAGCTCGTGTTCGACGCCCATCCGGCGCTGTCGCAAGTAATGCCAACAACGCGCGCTTCTTGTTACCAGCAATTCTGACTTCTGTGCCGTCAGACCATTTTGCAGAAAACGGGCCGTACAAACGTATCTGCAATTTTGGGACACCGATAATCTTTGGCATTACTGCTTCCCCCAATATTGGGGAGAGTTTCTAACATAAATTTACTCTTGAAAAGTGTTCTAACGATTAATTAACGGATTTCAAACACCTGCTCCGCGGACGGGCGAGCAATATTGAGACTGCTGGAATCAACGATTGGAATGCACCCGTGGTCGATTGGAAAAGTGAAACAGACGACAGCATACGTGCTGACAAAATTGAGAAACTTCGTGACCTCAGCGACTTCTGCCAGAACTGGCCCGAACTACGTGAATTTTTAGATCCAGACACTGGGCACAATGCTGAGGCAGTGAAATCGAAACGTGCGATCGTAAGCTGGCTTGTTTTGCTCGCAGATCGTATCTGCGCAGCGGACGAAATCTAGCTCTATCGACCGCCGTGCCCAGCATCGATTTTAACAGTATCGGTCTCGGCTAACGACAAAGGATGGAGGCTTAGTGGCTCTGATCTTTGGAGCTGTGAGACTCAAAGAAAGTACAGGTTTTACAAACTTACTTACAGAATAATGGAGGAAAAAATGGCTTGGAATTTACCCGATAACTACGATCCACCTGCACTTGAAAACTTGAAACGCCACTTTGCAACTATGCAGTTGGGCGTGAACTCTACCGCCCTAAGAATGTATCAGATTGTTGTGAAGGGCAAAGTCCCTATTTATGCGGACGACTTTGATGAAGTCCACGTAGTTACGACTCGAGAGGAAGAAGGTATTACATCTTCTCAAGCACGAACCGCGTTCTCAAGGAGCTGGGTGCCGAGCGAGCATGTCGCGGCCATGACTGATATAGCCATGCGTGATGGCCAATCCTACTACGCGGATTAACTACCAAAGTTTATACTCGGTTTGCGGATGCGGGGAAGTTTCCTCCTGGGCGCCCGCATTCGCAAAACCGATTAAAAATGCAATTCAAGGGCTTTCCAGTGAAGGATTGTTTGTCAGTGTGCGTGACTTCCGCTTGCGTTTATGCTTGCCACCGCCATCGGGTTGCTGCTTCCGCAGCCCGAGATAAAACGACACATCCTTCCTCAAGTCGTCCAATTGCTTTGTCGCCTCGCGCCTCATTGTGCGCAAGTCCTGTTGCAGGGTGCGGCGTTCCGATAGCTGCCCTTTGATCAGTTTTTCGCGCTCTAATACATCCCGTTTTGCGGCATTTTGCGCCTCCATTTCGTTCTGCTTTCTGATTTTTCGCGTTTTACCACTGATCCAGTCCCACAATCCCAACACGCCTTTTCGGAACCGCGACGCCCGTGCTTGGGCTTCCATATCGGCACGTGCAGCCAGCTTTTCTTTCAGCGCCTGCCTTTTTGCGCGTTGATCGGTCCGCAGCACCGCTTTCTTCTGCTGGATTGCCTTCGATGTGCTTTCGGCTTGCGCTTCAACGCTGCGGATCAGCTCCTTCAGCTTGTCGGTCATCCGGCCGGTGATTGTTTCTCTTGCCTGCGCGACGCTTTTCAATCCGTCAGGGTCCCCGAGCTTCGCCTTAACCGCGCTGGTCCTTTCGCCCGTCAAACGCGCTACCGGGTACACTTCTCCCCGCCAATCCACTGCAACAAAAGTACGCCTATCTCCTCGTGCGAGCACAAAGCCTTGTTCTTCTATCGCATGCGCAAAGGCGGCGCGGCTGTCCGATACCGCCCAGCAATCCATGAATGTTAGTTTCAAGGCACGCGGGTCCTGCTTTGTTCGCTTGGCTTGTTGCCATTCCGCTTGTGTGAAGTTCAAAGGATTGCGCTTTGTCCTGTCTCGTAATCCCTTGGGTAGCCGCCATCCATGCTCAAGAAAGAGTTCTCGTGATACGACCTGCAGCTTCATCTTGAAGTACGGCAGGGTGATTGCTGTCATGCTTTCGACATTGATCCGCGACCAGACAACATGCGCATGCCGACGGCCTTCCTTCTCATGGAAGACAATCGCGCGTGGCTGGCCGTTCAGCTTGAGCCTTTGTTCGATTGTCTCTATAGCGTCCTCAAAGGCCTCTACGGGTACGTCCTCCGTTTCCGGCGGGTTGAGGCTTAGCGAGAACAGGAACTGGCGACAGCGTGTGCCTTTGGCCACCGCATCGGCCTCTTGCAACGCCCCGCGCAAATCCCGAGAGGATAAACCCCGCAGCTCATGCACCTCGACATGATCGTTTTCATCAAGGCGCAGCAAATGGGCGGCCAACTTCAACGCGCTGCCACGTTGAGAGCCTTTGAGGATCATTCAGATTCCTCTACCGGATATCCGAGCGCCCGCATCAACTCTGCCCGTATGGCCAACACAGCGGCACAGGCCTTGATGATTTCCTGCTCAGTCTCCTCGGTCAGGGGAAGCGCACCGATTGACGCCGCTTTGGCAAGCTCATCAAGGTTACTGACCAATCGAAGTTGCCCGATCATCCCCAAAACCTGCGCGAGGGCCGCATGATCCTTCACAGGGGCATAACCGCGCGTCCGGCGGGGTTTCAGATCACCTTCAAACAGCTTTGTCTTGATAAATGCTCCAAGAGGCGTGCCTGCCGCTGCAACTTCAAGCTTTTGACGCTCTTCGATATTCAGGCGCAAGGAAAAAGGTGGATCTTTCTTTCGCCTGCGGCGCGGCTTCACATTCACCGCAACCGCGAATGAATGTTCTACGTTTTCAGGGGGACTCTGGTTCGGGAGATGGCTCATGGTTCCATCTCCATATGTGGGAATTCACTATGCTTTAGCTGGTGTTCCCAGTCCTGCAAAACCTCGAAGAGTTGGTTCGATTCCTCTACTTCAAGGCCCACCAAATTTCCACAAAATTTGTCCCCACCTCGGTTGGCTATTTGCTATCGAGGCCTCGCCGATATCCCCCAAATCTGATCGCTGCGCAGTGCTGCATAGAATTCCATGCGTTCAGCCTTCGAATTTCTCGACTTCCTCTACCAAGATTGGTGCAGCGAGGCTGAGTGAATGAATACCCATGATCGTGGTCAGCTGGATCGTCTCCAGAATCTCCTCTTTCGTCGCACCCGCTCTTAGCGCGTTCTGAATGTGCCGCCGGACACCGGGGCCATGCAAATGGGTCGTTGCGGCATTGATCGCGATGAAGATCAATTCCTTATACTTCTGCTCAAGTGGCCCCTGACGCTGAGGGACAGAACGGAACGCCAAAAAAGCCTCCAGAAAGTCGGGATCCAGTTCTCGAAACTGATCCCAAGCCGGGTTCCAGTCGCCGGTCGCCTTTTGGGCGTCCATATGCGGATATTTCTTTTGATCGTCGGACATTGGACTCATCCCCCCCGGTGTTTGAAACTGTCGCGGCGGAAGCTGTAGAGCGCCGCCGGGTCGACCGCGACATCGACAACTGCCGGTTTGCCGCAAACCAGCGCCGCTTCGATGGCTTCACGCATCTCATCAAGTGTTTGAGCCCGGAACCCGGCAGCTCCATAGAGCTCTGCAACCTTATCGAATCGTGGGCTACTTATGTCGGCACCGATATAGCGTCCGCCAAAGAAATCACGCTGATAGGCTTTCTCTGCCCCCCAG
Source organism: Pelagibius sp. Alg239-R121 (assembly GCF_947331435.1). Lineage (GTDB taxonomy): Bacteria > Pseudomonadota > Alphaproteobacteria > Kiloniellales > Kiloniellaceae > Denitrobaculum. The sequence continues at coordinate 359,860 of NZ_CAMZOF010000001.1, forward strand.
CATTTATTGTTCATCACCACCGTGACCGTATTGATTTTGTGATCGACGGCGGTGCTGAGTTCCGACAGGGTCATCCCAAAGCCACCGTCTCCCATCAGACTAACCACGGGACGTTCGGGCTGCGCGAGTTTCACGCCCAAACCGCAGGCAAAAGAGAAGCCGACCAACCCGAAGTCGAGCGGCGTGAAGAGGCTTTTTGGATGCCAATAGTTCAAGGCATCCGTCGCCTGAAGACACAGTGTGCCCGCGTCCATGGTCACAGCTGTATCCTTGGGCAAAACCTCGCGCAGCGCCTTGAATAGACCAGACGGCTGGATCGGCAGAACATCCGTGGCGGCATCCTCATCCCGCGTCGCAAGATAAGCAACGCGTTCAGACTTGTAGGCTCCGGTCCAGGCTTCAACTTCAGCTCTTTTGTTCATGGATGTGATGGCTGCGCGCAGCTGAACCGCTGCAGTTGGCGCATCCGCCCAGATACCGACTTCGATGGGAAAATACCGGCCAATGGCGGTCGGCTCGAGTTCCACATGAATGATCGCGGCATCCTCGTTGATGTTGTCGTAGCTGTAGAAGGTTGCATTGAATCCGATCCGCGTGCCGAGCGCGAGGATGACATCGGCCTCCCGCACAAGTCGCGACGCGACAGGGTTGCCGCGCGGTCCCATCTGGCCCGCGTTCAGGGGATGGTCGAAGGGGACTGCGTCACCGTGACCGGGAGAGGTAACCACCGGTGCATTCAGAGTCTCGGCCAACTCCATCGCCTGGACATGACCGCCGGTGTTCTTAATCCCACCGCCGGCGATGATGACGGGGCGCTCAGCGTTGCGCAGCAATTCCGCCGCTTGAGCGATGGCGTCTGCTGCGCCTGCGGGCACGGATTGGGAACGGTAAGCTCTGGGCTTCTGAAATGCGGGAAATTCAGCAGTCGCGGACAGTACGTCGCGCGGCAGGTTTAGCTGGACAGGGCCCTTACGCGGCGTCATCGCGACTCGAAAGGCTTCGCGGAACATTTCCGGTACCCGGTCGGCACCCGTGGCCGTCCAGGTCTTTTTCGTGATCGGACTGAAGAGCGCCTGCTGATCGACCTCCTGAAAGGCATCGCGATAGACATGCGACGAGGAGAGAGCGCCGGCGATGGAGACGATCGGCGTAAAGGCCGCAGCGGCCTGCCCCAGACCCGTCACGAGATTTGTCGCGCCCGGGCCATTTTGCCCTGCAAGAATGACCCCAGCATTACCGCTGGCACGTGCATAACCATCGGCCATATGGGTACCGGTGCGCTCGTCATGGACCCCGACAAAGTTGATTTCGGATGCGTCGTAGAGCGCATCGAACATTTCCATGGTGGCCGAGCCGATGAGTCCAAATACCTGTTCGACCTTCTCCGCCTTCAGGGATTCGACAGCGGCCTGACCGCCCGTAAGCTTTTTCATCTCGGGTTCCTTTACGTCTCTATACCGGCACATCATCGAGAAACGCCTCGAGGGCCGCAGCAAAAAGATCGGGCCTTTCCACCACCCCCATGTGCTGCAGACCAGGCACGATGACGGTCTGCGCCGCTTCGATTTCAGAGGCGATGGCGTAGGACATCGCCGGTGTGCTGCCACTATCGTTTTCACAGGTCATCACCAGTGCGGGCAACGTGATCGGCGGATTCGGGCGGATGAGTTCAACCACGCCCTTCGCCAGCACTTGCCGATGCAGTGCATAGTTTTTTGGATCATTATCGAGCACGAGGCTGCGCACCTGCTCGATAATCTCCGGCCGTTCGGCCCGGAACTCAGCCGTAAACCAGCGTTCCAGTGTTGTTTCAATCGTCGCCGCGGGCCCGCCCGCTTCGGTTCGTGCCGCCCGCTGCTCGACCAGCGCCTGCGCTTCCGGGCTCCGTTCGTGCGGCGAATTCAGGATGCCGAGCGCCGTGACCCGGTCAGGAAAATCCATGGCGAATCGGCGGTTGATCATGCCACCCAGCGAAAAACCCACGACCGCTAAGCGGGCAATCACCAGTTCATTCAGGAGATCGCGCAGCTGTTCGGACAGAACCGTCAGCGAAGGCGTTCGCTCAGGTAATGCACTTTCCCCATGACCACACAAGTCGTAGGTCAGAACGCAGTAATGTCTGGAGAGGATCGGCAAGTAATCGTCCCAGGTCGCACGCGTCAGGCCAAGACCGTGGATCAGCACGACAACGGGTGCATTCAGCGACCCGTGTAGATCGTAGGCCGTTCCCTTGCTGCTTAGTTTGGTCATCTGTTGCCGCCCTTCGCGACCCTGCTGCAGAACCACCGAGCTGGCTTAAACGCCGGCTGGATTATCCAAATCCAGGTTGTATTCTCTCAAGTCGTCTTCGCGGCAGCCCAGCCGGTCATGCGGACGGCCTCCGACCGAGGCGCCCAGCGCCACGATCAGTTCATCATGGGCAGGAGCGTCGGGGATCGACAGCTGAATCGTCAGGTAATGGGACCGGCGACCGCCATCGTGCTTATCCATCAGCGGGATGGAAATCGGCGCGTTGGCGCCACCCCGGGTGTTGGAGAAAGCCAGATAGGTCTTGGCCCCGACGGCCGACCGGTATTGATTGCCGAAGGGCACGGTGTGGATCAGCGCGGCGGCATGCTCCATCTCGCCACCCATGCCGACGACGGAACACTTCCCATAGGCTTCGACCGCATCACCCGAGCCTGCGGCCTCCACTATCATATCCGAGAGTTTTTTTCCTATGACGGGAGAAATCTCACGGATCTCAGGACGCAGATTCTCGACAAATCCGCTACCGGCCCAAGGGTTCTTCAGTATCGCAACAGCGGCAATCAATTTCAGTGGACGTTCCGCGACACGGCCACCGTCTACGAAGGTATCTTCCACATGCAAAAGGGTGCGGCGTATCTCCAGAGGCATTTCATCGTCCTGTCGTTGGCAGTCGGACTGCAGAATTGGGGTCAGCCGAAGGCCGGGATAACTTCATTGCAGAAGAGCTCAAGCGAGCGTTTCTGTTCTTTCAAGCCGAGTCCCATGCTGGCGTAGTAAATGAACTCGTCCACGCCGCGTTCCTCATAGAGTTTCAGCTTTGCGATCGCCTCATCCGGCGTGCCGAACATAAGGTTTTCGGTCAGCATCTGCGGGTCATATTCGTCCCGGTTCTCGAGCTCTTCGAGAGGGATCTGTCTTGGAAACCCGTTCTCCACATCGCCGAGGTTCTTAAAGAGGTTCTCGAACTGCCCAAGCTGGCGCTGAGCGGCCTTGACCGGAACGTCTCGTTCCGACGCCGTATCGTAAATTGCGGTGTGGCGCATCATCGCGATGGTGGGACGTTTCAGTCCAGGATTCGCCGCCATCGCCTCTTCAAGACGCTGCAGATAAAGATCCACTTCGGCCATGGGCCGAGTCAGCGGCCAGGACATGATGTTGTAACCATTCTTTACGGCATAATCGAAGGTGATCGGCGCGCGTGCCGCGACCCAGATCGGCGGATGCGGCTTTTGAACCGGCTTAGGCACGGAGGTCGCGGTCGGAAAGGTCCAGAATTCGCCGTCATGGGCGTAGTCGCCTTCCCAGAGAGCTTTTACCGCCGGCAGCATTTCGTGCATGTAGCGCCAGGCGTCCGACTGCTTTAACCCAGGCGCCATTCGGTCGAACTCGCGCTGATAAGCGCCCGAACCAATACCGAATTCCAGCCGGCCGCCGCTGATCAGATCCGTAAAGGCTGCCTCGCCCGCCAGCTTAATCGGGTTCCAGTAAGGCGCCACGGCTACCGCCGTACCCAGCCGGATGCGATCCGTGTGGCTCGCCCACCAGGTCAGGATTTGAAAGGGATTAGGCGCAATTGTCATTTCGAGCGCGTGATGCTCAGCCGCCCAGACGATGTTGAAGCCACCACGGTCGGCCATCTGCACCATGTCCAAGGTGTGCTGACGCACGTCTTCCATAGCGGTGTTGCCGTCCATGCGCTCCATATTGATCGCGAGTTGAAATTTCATCGATATCTCCCATGGTGTTCAGCGGCGGCAGGCTTCTTCACTGACGCCGCCGTTTATTCTTCAACGCGCGACGAACTGACTGCCCAAGGGTTCGTCGGAAGTGTTCATCCAGACCGTCTTGGGACGGGTATAGTCATAGATCGCCTGGAGCCCGCTTTCGCGCCCATAGCCCGAGTTTTTCATGCCGCCAAATTCTGCAATGGGAGAAACCGCGCGGTAGGTGTTGACCCAAACGATCCCTGCCTTCACTGCTTTCACCATCCGAAGCGAGCGTGCGCTGTCGCGGGTAAAGATGCCCGCAGCCAAACCATGTTCGGTTTTGTTGGCCAAACGGATTGCATCCGCTTCGTCCTTGAAGCGCACGACACTGAGCACCGGGCCAAAAAGTTCCGTGTCCACGATCGTCAGATCAGAGTTCGGGCAATCGATGATGGTGGGCTCGTAGAACCTGCCGCTCATCCCTTCGACCGGCCTACCGCCGCAGAGCAGCTTGCCGCCTTCAGTCTGAGCACGGGCGACTTCGCGCTCGATATTTTCGAATTGCCCCTGAGTGCAGATCGGCCCCATTTCGGTCTCTTCAGCCAGCGGGTCGCCGATCCGGATCTGTTTGGCCAGAGCCGTCATGCGTTCAAGAAATTCATCGGCGATCGAGTCTTGAACTAACAGGCGGGAGCCGGCAACACAGCTCTGTCCTGCCGCACCGAAGATTCCCGAGATGGCACCGTTTACCGCGCTTTCGACGTTGGTGTCTTCAAACACGATGAAAGGCGATTTGCCGCCCAATTCCAACGACACTTCCGCAAAATTTTGAGTGGAATTTTGAAGAACCTTTTGAGCCGCAACGGGCCCGCCGGTGAAGGAAATTCGCGCGATAAGCGGATGCGAGGTCAGCACCTTTCCGCAGGGGTCGCCGTGACCGGTAACGATGTTCACGACACCCGTCGGGATGCCGGCGCGTTCGATCAGTTCGCCGAACTCCAGCATCGCTGCAGAGGCAAATTCAGATGCCTTCAGGACAACCGTATTCCCGGCCGCGAGGGCAGGGCCGATTTTGACCGCCGACAGGAATAGCTGGGAATTCCATGGCACCACGGCCGCGATCACACCCAGCGGCTCACGGTTCGTAAAGACGAAGAGATCGGGTTTGTCGATCGGCAGGGTTTCGCCGTGAACCTTGTCTGCGCAGCCGGCGTAGAAGTGAAAAAACTCGCTGATGTATTTTGCCTGCCAGCGCGTCTCCTTCAGCATCTTGCCAGTATCGATCGTTTCCGTCTGGCCAAGGGATTCGGAAGTTTCCGCGAGCAAATCGCCGAGGCGGCGCAGGCAATGACCGCGTTCCGTCGGCGACATCTGCGACCAGGGACCGTCGTTAAAAGCGCGGTCGGCGGCGGTGACGGCTCGATCGACATCTTCTGCGGTTGCTTCGGGAATCCGCGCCCAGACTTCACCGGTCGCTGGATTACTGCTCTCAAAGGTTTTTCCGTTGGAGGCCGCAACCCATTGACCGTCAATCAACATTTTGTAGGTTTTTATGTCCGACACCGGTGTGTTCCTCCCGAAGTTGCCTGTTGCGGAACCACACGATGGTAAGCGCCATCAAGGTAGGCCAGGGGTTCGGCCATGCCGCCCCGTACCGCAGCCACCCGGCCGACGAAAATGCTGTGACTCCCGGAGGTCACGACCTGCTCTACGACGCAGGAAAAGATCGTTGCGCCATCAATTTCGGGAGCTGCTCCGGAGCTGTCGTCAAAGTCGATCCCATCAAAACGGTCGCGCACACGATCGTCGTCGCAGCCGGCAAATCTGTTCGCGATCTCGGGGTTCGTCCGTGACAGGACATTCACACAGAAATTGCCATTCTTGGAGACGGCCCGCGCAATACGGCTGTCGGTCCGCAGGCAAATCAGTGTTGTCGGTGGATCCGCAGAAACCGAAGAAAACGCGCTGACAGTTGCACCGTGTCGACCTGCCGGTCCGTCGGTCGTAACGACCGTGACGCTGCTCGCGACCGTCCGCATCGCTCGAATAAAAGCATCGCGCGGGACCGGATGATTGCCGGCCGTATCATGCTGCGGCATTGCTCACCTCCATTTCGGCCTCATTGTTGTCTGCCCTCGGGCCGATCCGCGGAGAATGGCAGCATCAGATACATTTGAAAATTGAATAATTTGGCACTATAAATTAAAAATTATTGCATTAAGGCTTTCCAATTGAACACCGCTAACCTGCAGACTTTCCTGGCGATCGTAGAGACCGGCAGCCTTGTTCGGGCCTCGGAACGATTGAATGTCACCCAATCCGCCGTCACCGCCCGTCTGCGAAGCCTGGAGGATGAACTCGGCCAAACCCTGCTGAACCGGCAAAAATCCGGTGCAACGCTGACCGCCTCCGGAACCAGGTTCTTGCGGTATGCGCAGGTCATGACCGGGCTCTGGCGTCAGGCGCGGCAGGAAACGGCGCTACCGGAGGGGACGGAATCAGTCTGCAACTTCGGCTGCCACGTAGATCTGTGGCCCGGTGCCGGAAAGATCTTCTTCGATCAGCTTTACAGGGAACGACCACAGATGGCGCTCTCTGCCTGGCAGGGTGTGCAAAGCGAACTTGATCAATGGATGGGTGCGGGGCTTATCGATGCGGCGTTGGCGTACGAGCCAACGGCCCGTGGCAAGCAGACCATCCATACGCTACGTGCGGATAGACTTCTGCTCTGTTCCGACCGGGCAGACACCCCGATACGCTTCGACCCCCGCTATATTTACGTGGATCTGGGTGAAGAGTTCCGCAATCAGCACGCGGCCGCCTATGCGGATGCCGGAACCGCCCGTGTGACTTTCGGATGCGCTGCCTGGGCACTGGAATTTCTGCTGGCAAACGGCGGCTCTGCTTATCTGCCGGAACACATGGCCCGGACCTACCTTGCGTCCAGCCGGCTATTCACGCTGACCGACGCACCGGTCTTCACCCGCAACAGCTATCTGATAACCAATGACGCCACAGCCGGCGAATGGCCCTGGTTAAAGGAGCTGCTGGACAGGCTGTCGGCCAAAATCCCTTAGAGACTTCGGTAGAGGCTTAATCGCCTAACCTATTCTGCAGCGGCACCGAAAGTGGTGTTGCGGCCTGGGGCGGCAGCAAGCAGGGATTTTGTGTAAGCATGACTTGGCGAAGCGTAGACCTCCGCGGTCCGCCCCTGCTCAACCACTACACCCCGCTGCATCACCATGATCCGGTCGCAGACCTGGGCCGCGACCCGCAGATCATGGGTGATGAATAGCATCGCCAGATCGAAGCGCTGACGCACGTCATCCAGCAACTCCAGCACCTGCGCCTGCACCGAGACATCCAGGGCCGAAACCGCCTCATCGGCAATCAGAACCTTCGGCTCCATGGCCAAGGCTCGGGCAATGCAGATTCGCTGCCGCTGACCGCCTGAGAACTGGTGCGGAAAACGCTCCAGCGCATCCGGCGAAAGGCCCACCACATTCATCAGATCGCGCGCCCGTACGATCGCATCTTGTTTCGTCAAACCGAAATTCATCGGCCCTTCGACAATCGACTGACCGACCGTACGGCGCGGATTGAGGGAACGATAGGGATCCTGGAAAACGATCTGCACGTCGCGCCGGTAAGGGCGCAGCGCGCGCTCGCCCAGTCCTGCGATATTGTTCCCGGCGATCATGATCTCACCGGCGGTCGGGTCAATCAGACGGACGATACAGCGCGCCACGGTCGATTTTCCGGAACCTGATTCTCCGACCACGCCAAGGGTCTCGCCGCGGTGAACCACCAGTTCGACGTTCTGTGCCGCATGTACCTCGCGTCCGCGCTTGAACCATCCCAGGGAGCCATAGGTTTTGTTGAGGTTGCGGGCGGTCAAGGCCGGGCGCTCCACATCGACCGCCTCACGTGCCGGCGGCGTCAAGCTCGGGACCGAGGCCATCAGCATCCTGGTGTAGGGATGCTGCGGGCTGCCGATAACTTCGGCAGCCGCCCCCTGCTCCACGACCTTACCGTGCTGCATCACGATCACCCTATCGGCGATCTCGGCGACCACGCCGAAATCGTGAGTGATGAACATAACGCCGGTCCCGTGCCTTCGTTGAATATCCTTGATGAGCTCCAGGATCTGCGCCTGGGTCGTCACATCCAGGGCCGTGGTGGGTTCGTCGGCGATCAGCAGGCCCGGCTCCAGGGCAAGCGCCATGGCAATCATGATGCGCTGCCGCTGGCCGCCCGAGAGCTGGTGCGGGTAGGAATGAAACAGCTGCTCGGGTTCGGGCAGATTTACATCCTGCATTACCTCGAGAACCCGGGTGTTGCGCTCCTGCGCAGACATCGGACTATGGATCTCAAGCATTTCGGCAATCTGATCGCCAACCTTCATGACCGGGTTCAGCGCGGTCATCGGCTCCTGAAAAATCATCGCCATGCGCTCGCCGCGCAGTGCGCGGAGCTGGGTCTCGCTCTTGGTCAGGAGCTCATCGCCCTGCAGCAGAACCTCACCGGCTACGGGCGTCAGATCCTTGCGCGGTATCAAACCCATGACCGTATGGGCGGTCACCGACTTGCCTGAGCCGGACTCGCCGACCACGCAGACGATTTCTCCCGCACCGACTTCAAAGGAAACATCCTCGACAGCGAAATCCCGGTCGGCACCCTCGGGTAGCCGGACCGTCAAGCCACGGATCGACAGAACGCTGGTATCGGTCCTCTTCGCGTCATCGCGGCTCATCACATTTTCCTCGCGATGCGTGGATCCAGGGTATCGCGCAAACCGTCGCCAACCACATTGACCGCCAAGACCGTGATCGCCAGCGCAATGCCTGGATAGAAGATGATCCAGGGCGAAAGCTGAAAATACGTCCTGCCTTCAGACATGATGTTCCCCCAACTCGGGATCTCCGGTGGTATTCCGGCACCGATAAATCCAAGGATCGATTCCGTCAGCATTGCAGAACCGCAGATATAGGTCGCGAGCACAATCAGCGGAGCAATTGTGTTGGGCAGAATATGCCGGATCAGGACAAGGTGAAGCTTGGTGCCCGATGCGATCGCGGCTTCAACGTAAGGCTCTTCCCGAACCGAGAGCACAACAGAACGTACAAGGCGGACCACACGGGGAATTTCCGGAATCATTATCGCGGTCACAACAGTCATCATGGTCGCGCCTGACAGCGAAATCAGTGCGATGGCCAGCAGGATACCAGGGATCGACATCAGTCCATCCATCACCCGCATGATAACGGCATCAAGCGCGCGGATATAACCGGAGACCATGCCGACCACCAACCCGATCGAGACCGCGATGATCGACACCGCAAGACCGACAACAAGCGAAACGCGTGCGCCGTAGATCACCCGGGCAAAGGTGTCGCGCCCCAGATAATCGGTGCCGAACCAGCTTTCGCCGGACGGCGGCTTGAGACGTTTGATTGGATTGAGTTCAATCGGATCGCCGGTGAAAAGCGGCCCGAAAATGGCAATCAAAACCATAATCGACAGCAGGATCCCGCCCCAGAAAATGGAGGGATGGCGCCACAGCAAAACGGCGAGATTTGGGTCCGATGCCGATGACGGCGGCACAGCGAGCAACTCGTCCGTTTTGCCGGAGCTAGTGGGCGTGTCCGTCAATATCTGATCCTCGGGTCAAAGAAGCAGTAGCTCAGATCGATCAGCAGATTGATCAGGATATAGACGAAGCTGAACAGCAGGATGAGCCCCTGAATGATCGGGTAGTCCCGCTTCAGGATGGCATCCAGCACCAGCCGGCCCAGACCGGGAATATTGTAGACGCTTTCGGTCACCACGACGCCGCCGATCAAAAGGGCAATACCCAGGCCAATGACGGTGACAATTGGCACCGCAGCGTTGCGCAGGGCGTGGCGCAGCAACACTTTCAATTCGCTCTGCCCCTTGGCACGTGCCGTGCGAACGTAGTCCTCTTGCAGGACTTCCATCACCGATGCGCGTGTCATGCGTGAGACCAGGGCAATGAAGATTACCGACAGCGTGAGGGTCGGCAGAATGATATGGCGGACGAACGGCCAGACACCGTCGAAGATACTCTTGTAGCCTTGAACCGGTAGCCACCTCAGTTCCATCGAGATTACGTAGATCATGATGTAGCCGAGAACGAAGACTGGGACTGAAAAGCCGCCGACTGAAAACAGCATCACAAAGCGGTCGATCAAGCTCCCCGACTTCCAGGCCGCCAAGGTGCCAAGCGGGACGGCAACCACCACCGTGAAGATGATCGTGGTCAGCGTCAGTGAGATCGTCGGCTCCAATCGCTGGCCGATTAGAGTCGTAACCGGCAGATTGGTGAAGATGGATATCCCCAAATCGCCTTGTAAAAGGCTGCCGATCCAGGTCACGAACTGAACAACAATCGGCTCATTCAGACCAAGCTGTTCGCGAATGCGGATGATGTCTTCCGCGGTAGCATAGTCACCTGCAATCACGGCGGCGGGATCACCGGGTGACAGCCGTAGCATGAGAAAAACAAACAGCGCAACCACACCCATGACAGGAACGGTCGCGAGAATACGTCTAAAAATATAGCCGATCATAATGCCTCCGGCATTTCCGCCATCCGGACAACGACCAGTCTATATGACCTGGCCGGGCCGGACAGCGGAAACGGATCCAGTTGCTGTATAGCGTGCCGGAAGCGTTACTCGACGGACATGTTCCAGAAGAACTGTACCGGCGACTTGATAAGCCCCTTCACATTGGAGCGGTAGGCGACGGGGACAAAAAACTGGCCCAGCTCACCCGAGGCGCCGATTGACCAGAGACGTTCCTGGACCTTGGCGGCGATTTTCTTTTGCTCCTCAACACCTGTTGCTTTGGCAAAGGCCGCGCGCTGCGCTTCGAGTTCCGTATCGCTCGGCCAGCCGAACCAGCCCTTGTCTGGATTGCCGGAAAAGGCAATCGACATCGGGTTGATAACATCGGCACCAATCCACCAGGTATGGAACATGTTCCAGCCACCGTCGGCCACTGGATCACGCTTCGCGCGCCGGGACGTCAAGGTCGACCAATCCATTGCTTGAACTTCGACCGTCATGCCGATTTTGCGAAGTTTTTCCGCGGTAATCAGCGAGAATGCGGACAGCAGCGGAATATCGGTCGGCTGCATGATCACGACCGGCGTTCCGTCATAGCCGGCAGTCTTGAGTGCCGCGGCAGCCTTCTCGATATCACCGGTCTTCATGACCTCACTGCCAACTGAGTTCTCCAGCGGCGTGGCGCAAGGATAGACGCTGTAACAGGTCTTCCAGAACTTCTGGTCTCCAACAGCACCGGCCATATAGTCTTCTTGTTTCATGGCCATGATCGCTGCCCGGCGAACGTCCGCATTATCGAACGGCGGCAAGAGGTGGTTGAAACGCGCGAAACCGATGTTGCCGAGGGGATCGTTGATCTCGACCGTGATGCCTTCCTGGTTTTCGAGCAATTGCATCAGATCGTTTGCAGGTGATTCGAAGTAATCGACCTCGTCGTTGATCAGAGCGTTCATCGCCGTCGTCTGATCCGGGAAGTAGGTCCATTCGACACGATCGACCTTGGCGACTTTGCCGCCGGCCGCAGCCGAAGGCGGCTCGGAGCGCGGCACGTAGTCATTGAATTTGACATAGACGACCTTCGAACCCGGCACCCATTCATCCTTCTGGAACATAAAGGGACCGGAGCCGACATATTCTTCAATCTGTTTGAAAGGATCGGTCTCGGCGATCCGCTTTGGCATCATGAAGGGCACGTTTGAAGAGATCTTGCCGATGGACTCCAGCACCAGGCCATAGGGCTCTTTCAACTTCATCACGATGGTTTTGGAGTCGCCTGCCGTCAGACTTTCGATCGACGCAAAAAGCTGCTGACCCATACCGTCGCGCTTGCCCCAACGATCGAGCGAAGCAATGCAGTCCTCTGCGGTGACGTCGGCACCGTCATGCCATTTCAGCCCGTCGCGCAGCTTGAAAGTCCAGGTCAATTTGTCGTCGGACACCTCCCAGCTATCGACCATCTGCGGCTGTGGCGTGAAGGATTCGTCCATCGCAAACAGTGTATCGTAAATCAGATAGCCGTGGTTGCGGGAGATGTAGGCCGTGGTCCAGATCGGGTCCAAATTCTTCAGATCCGCATGCGGGATGACACGTAATACCGACTCCGCAGCCGCCGGCGTTGCCGTTTGCACAGCCCCCATTGAAAGCGGCAGCATGATTGCCGCAGCCGTTAAAAATTGTCGTTTTGTCCAGCGTAACATTTTCCTGCTCTCCTGTTTGCACGAGTCGTGAGCGCTCGGGCGATTTAATTTTTAATTACGGAAAAAGACATGGTTACTGTCGCAATTGTACGGAGCGAAGCCATTGAAGAGTCAATGACGTTTTTTGCGCTTGACCCAAAGATCCTTCGTCAACACCCTCATAGAACCGGCCGTAAGCCCGGAGAAAAACAGCAAAAATGAGGGTGTCGATGCGAATTCTGACCGCGATGATGAAGCATGAAACAAATTCCTTTTCGCCGGTAAAAACGGACCTCGCACGATTCGAAGCCTGGGGATTACATCGTAATGAAGCGGTCCTCGAGGCCTATCGCGGCACCAATATGCCGATTGCGGCTTACATAGAGTTGGCTGAACAGAGGGGCGCCGAAATCGTCGCCCCGGTCGCGTCGGAGGCCATGCCCAGCGGATTGGTGGAGCGCGAAGCATATGAGACTCTGGTCACGTGGATTCTGGAGCCGCTCCAGGAAGGCGGCATCGATGCGGTTTTCCTGGATCTTCACGGGGCCATGACCGCAGAACATGTTCCCGACGGCGAGGGTGAACTCCTGCGCCGAATTCGCGAAATAGCGCCCGATGTGCCGATCGCCGTCACCCTCGACATGCACACCAACCTGACGGAAACCATGGTTTCCAATTGCGATGTCATGATCGGTTACAAGTCCTATCCCCATACCGATATGTACGACGTCGGCAAACAGATCGGCATTGTACTATGGGATAAGATCGAAGGCCGCACGAACCCGGTGATGGTCTGGGGCCCGGCACCTGTCCTGGCCCAAACCCTGCGCATGGGCACCTCCGACGAGCCGATGAAATCGCTTCAGGACGCGACCCGGCAGGAAGAAGCGCAAGCTCCCATTCTTGCTGCAACGGTTTTCGGCGGCTTCCCCATGGTGGACGTCGAACATGCCGGCGTTTCTGTTGTAACCGTCGCGGACGGCAACCTGGATGCGGCCGAAGCCTGTCGGAACCGCCTTCTGGAACAGGTCTGGCAGGTACATGAAGATCTGGTCTACGAACACCGCACGATGGCAGGCGCACTAACTGAAGCGAAAGAAAGAAACGTCGCGCCCATTGTCCTGCTCGATCATGCGGACAATGTCGGTTCGGGAGGCACTTCGGACGTCATGACCGTAATCGAGGCTGTCATCAAGCGCGGGTTACAGGGTGTTGCCGTCGCCACCGTTTTTGACCCCGAAGCCGCAGCTCAAATGCATGCCGCGGGCGAAGGGGCGGTGATCGAGACTAATCTCGGCGGAAAACTGGCAATGCCCTCGATCGGTTTGGAAGGAAGACCCCTGCGGCTGTCTGGGAAAGTCCTCAAAATCACCGACGGCCGCTGGATTGTCCGGGGCCCGATGTACACCGGCGTTGAAGTGGATACCGGGCCAACCGCCGTGTTTGAAACAGGCGGTGTTAAGATCGTCGTGACCTCGAAACATCATGAGCCCTGGGACAGCGGTATCCTGTCCGAGAACGGGATCGATCCACTTGCCTGCCGCTACATCCTGCTCAAGTCGCGAATTCATTATCGCGCTGGTTTCGCGCCGCTTGCCAAGGCAACCTACACGCTGGACGGAGAAGGCGTGACGACATCAGATAATTCAATTCTGACCTATGAAAATATTCGTCGGCCGATTTACCCACTGGATCCGGCTGAAGCAGTCGAGCAGATGTAGATCCACGCCTGAGTCGCACCGGATCTATCACTATTCCTGAACCTTCGGAGATACCATGAGCCGCCCCAGAATTGCCGTTGCCGGATTCCAGCATGAAACCAATACCTTTTCGCCGGTGCCGACAAGGTACGAGGACTTCGAGGCCAGCGGCGCTTGGCCGGCTCTGACCAAGGAGACGGATATCTTTGCCGTCTTTCACGGGCTTAATATCCCGCTCGGAGGATTCATCGACGCGGCGCGAGACGAGTGGGATCTGGTGCCTATTCTTTGGAGCAATGCGGAACCGGGTGGTTACGTCGCCCAGGACGCCTTTGATCGCATTGCCGCCATGATCTGCGACGGCATCGCTGAGGCGGGCGCCCTCGACGGTATCTATCTGGACCTCCACGGAGCGATGGTCACCGACGATTTCGAGGATGGCGAAGGCGAGCTGCTGCGCCGTTTGCGCGACGTGGTCGGGCCGGACCTGCCAATCGCGGTAAGCCTGGATCTGCACGGCAACTTGACCAGGGAGTTCGTCGAGCTGGCTTCGGTGCTGGCGATCTACCGCACCTATCCTCACGTAGACATGGCGGCGACCGGTGCGCGGGCGAAGCTGTTGCTGGCGCAACTGCTGGCCAGCGGGCAACCTTTCGCGAAAGCATTTCGGCAGCTCGACTATCTCATCCCCTTACAGGCGCAGTCGACCATGCGCGAGCCCGGAGAACGGCTTTATGGACTATTGCCGGGTTTGGAAGGTTCCGCTGTTGCCTGCATCGATCTCGCGTTCGGGTTCCCGCCCGCCGATATCCATCACTGCGGCTCATCGGTCGTGGCCTTCGGGACCGAGCAGGCGGCCGTCGATCACGCAGCCGACGAGATGCTGAAAGCGCTGCAGGAAAGCGAAAGCGAGTTCCACAATCCGCTCATCCCGGCCAACGCGGCCGTGCGGCAGGCCATGGAAATTGCCGCGACCGCCGGCAAGCCGGTCATCCTGGCAGATCCCCAGGACAACCCCGGCGCCGGCGCGATCGGCGATACCACGGGCCTACTGAAAGCGCTGGTACAGGAAGGGGCAAAGCAAGCCTGTCTCGGAATGCTTTGGGATCCGGAAACTGCGTCCAAAGCCCACGAGGCCGGTGTCGGCAGTTCCTTCACGGCCTCTATCGGCAACTGCGTGCCGCAGCCGAATTGCGGCGCCCTGGATGTCCAGGTCCGGGTCGAGGCTCTGTCCGACGGGAAGTTCCTCTTCACCGGTCCGATGTACGGCGGCACCCATGCCGATCTCGGCTCTATGGCTGTGCTTCTGATCCTCGACGACAACAGCGAGGTACGCGTGGTCGTTGGCTCGCACCGGGCGCAGAATGCCGACCAGGCGATCTTTCGCCACATCGGCATTGACCCTACGCAACAGAAACTTGTCGCGGTCAAAAGCGCCGTCCACTTCCTTGCAGACTACCAGCCTATCGCGGAAGAGGTCGTCTTTGCCGAAGCACCCGGCGCCAACCCCTGTCAGCTCGATCTGATTCCCTTTAAACGGCTTCGACCGGATGTGCGATTGGGCCCGAACGGACCTGTCTATTCATCGGCCGCCGAGTAACTGACGCTTCTCATCGAAGCTCAGTCCTGGAAGCTTGCCAGACCCTGACGCTTGCGGTTGACGACGAGACTGGTCACGTCAGGTCGTGAATAGTGGCCTGCGGGATCGAAATTCTGGCGCTCCTCGCGGACCCGGCAATGATCAATCTCGGCGACCAGAAGCGCCTCGCGATCGACGACCGGCTTGATCAGCCATTCGCCGTCGGGGCCGGCAATGCAGGATCCGCCGTTGGCAAAGAAGGTCTCACCACCTTCGAGAATTTCCTCCAGGCTCGGCGTAGCCGCCGGAAAGTCCTCGGGCCGCATAAGGCCCGACACCGAAAGAATATAGGATCGGCTTTCCTTTGCGAGGAAGCGTGTAAGATCCTCCGTGTTGTGCAGGCCGCCGGGCCAGACCGCAACATGCAGATCTTCACCCTGCGCATAGAGCGCGGCCCGTGACAGCGGCATCCAGTTCTCAAAGCAGTTCAAACCACCGACCTTAAAGGGCGGCAGGTCGTGTACCCGCAAGCCGTGACCGTCGCCGGGCGCCCAGGCCAACCGCTCTTCATAAGTCGGTTGCAGTTTGCGATGCACAGAACGAATCTCTCCTTGCGAATCGATATAGACCAGACTGCAATAGAGGCTGTGGCCGCTGCGATCCGATGCCCGTTCCATGCATCCGAGATAGACCGAAATTCCCTTGTCCTTGGCTGCTGCGCAGACTCCATCCAGATCACCGCGCTCGATCACGACGCCCTGGTCCAGGTAGTGTGCGTAGAGCGCTTTCTGCTTTGCATCGTTGAAGCGTGCGCCATCTGTGCGCTCGATCCAAAAGGGGTAACCCGGAACGAGCGCTTCCCCGAAAACCACCAGCCGGCAATCCTGCTCTGCCGCAGCGAGCACTTGAGCAACCACTTTCTCCAGGGTGCCCGCACGGTCAAGCCAAACAGGGGCGATCTGTGCCAGGGCGACACGCAAGCTGTCCTGCGGGCGCGCGGGTCGCAGGTCGTGCGCGGGCGTGACGATTTTCATAAGGATACCTTCCAGGTCTCATGCAAACTAATTTGAGGCCGCAAAGAGCACCCTAAGAAGCAGCGTGCGTCAACGCCAATTCTGGTTTCATGCTCTGCAATGCGAAGTGGTAAAATTCATATTTCCGTGAACTTTCACTTCTTGGCCTTCCGCACGCTCAGTTTGGCAAAGCTCATTACAGTCAGGGAGAGGGAGGGACACAAGCAATGCATCATGAACCGCAGTCACGAATAGAGCGCGGGATCAGCGCTTGATCGCAGACGCTTCTTCGAACCAAGTGGCAATCAGACGCCGTTCCTCACCACTGATCTCAGTGATGTTGCCGGGCGGCATGGCATTGGAGCGTCCGGTTTGCAGATAGATTTCGTGGGCATGGCGCAGGATCTGCTCATCCGTTTCCAGTATTACGCCCTTGGGCGCCACACCGATCCCGTCCCAGTAGGGCTCCTGCGCATGACACATGCTGCAGCGTCCTAAAACGGTATCGCGCACCTCTTCGAAGGAAGCCGAAACATAGAGCGGGTTCTGCGATTCGCTGATGTCATATTCCGCGGAGGTTTCGCCAGGAAAGGTGGAAAGCCAAACGATCGCAGCGAAGCAGACCGCGGCAGCGCCCCAGGTCCACCAGGGTTTACCTTTCTTGGCATGCATCGAATTGAAGAAATGCCGGATGATGGCCCCCATCACCAGGACCAGGGAAACGATGATCCAATTCCACTTGGTCCCGAAGGCCAGCGGATAGTGGTTGGACAGCATCAGGAAGATGACCGGCAGCGTCAGATAGTTGTTGTGGGTCGAACGCTGTTTCGCCTGCAGCCCGAGCCGCGCTTCGGGCGTTTCACCAGCCCGCAGAGCGGTCACGACTTTTTTCTGATTGGGGATGATGATCAGAAAGACGTTGGCCGACATAATCGTCGCAATCACCGCACCGGTGTGCAGGAAGGCCGCCCGGCCGGTGAAGACCTGTGTAAAGCCCCAGGACAACAAGATGACGAAGGCGAAGAGCGCGCCATACAGCAGCCAGTCGTTCTTACCGAGCGGCGAACGGCACAGGAGATCGTAGATCCCCCACCCAAGAGCGAGCCCGGCAAGGCTGATCAGGATCGCACCCCAGGCCGGTACATCCAAAACGGAACGATCGATGAGATAGAGTTCGGCACCTGCATAATAGACCACCACCATCATGAAAAATCCGGTCAGCCAGGTACTGTAGGATTCCCATTTGAACCAGATCAGGTGCTCCGGCATGGCCTCGGGCGCGATCATATACTTCTGGATATAATAGAAACCGCCGCCGTGGACCTGCCATTCCTCGCCCGTGACACCGGGTGGAAGACCTTCGCGTTTACGAAGTCCGAGATCGAGTGCGATGAAATAAAACGACGAGCCGATCCAGGCAATCGCCGTAACGACGTGGAGCCAGCGGACGCCGAAATTCAGCCATTCCCAATACAAAGGATCCATCAAAACACTCCCACACACCGCCGGTTAAGCTTCACGAGTTCATTGAGCCGTAGGTTCAATGCCACCGGGCCGTAAAACTTGCCCGCAAGACCATATATTCCGACCCCGCGGGATCGGACGAATGAGCAGAGTAACCGTCCTTGCCAACTTTAAGAAGACCGAAGCAGTCGGGATTACTTTCAAAAAAACCCGAAAGAAGATAGCGTTACCCCAAGGGAGTCAAAAAGATGTCGTTGTTGGAGAATATCCGGGTTTTCGTCCGTGTTGTGGAGTTGGGGTCGCTGTCGGCCGCCGGCCGTCATATGCGCATTTCGCCGGCCGTTGCCAGTCACCGGATGAAGGAGCTGGAAAAACATGTCGGCGTCCGCCTGTTCAACAGGACCACTCGGCAACTATCGCCGACGGAGCATGGCCGCCTGTTCTATGAAGGCTGCCTGGAAGTACTTCATGCGCTGGAGCAAGCGGAAGCCACCGTCGCCGCTGTTGGCGGGCGGCCGCGCGGGGCGATACGGGTTACGGTGCCGCTCGGCCTTGGCCGGCGCGTGATCGGCCCGGCAGTTCCAGATTTTTGCGAACTCTTCCCCGAGATCGAAGTGCGCCTGCGCCTCTCGGACTACATGATCGACCTCGCGCGCGAGGGAGTCGAGGTTGCGATCCGCCTTGCTGTCATGGGTGATTCAAGTCTCACGATGCGTAAGATCTGCGACTGTGAACGGATCCTCTGTGCCGCCCCGAGTTATCTGGAGACACATGGAACGCCGCAGACACCCGAGGACCTCCTGAAGCATCGATGCCTGCTGTTGCGTTATCCCGGCTCGACCCAGTTCCGCTGGCCGCTGCAGACAAAGGACGGTCCCACGAAGCTTGCAATCAGCGGACCGTTCGAATCGGACGACGGGGATATTCTTACCGACTGGGCGCTTACGGGCCGCGGAATCATAATGAAACCGCTATTCGAAGTGGCCGATCATGTGCGGTCCGGTGCCCTGCTACCGTTGCTGACGGAAACACCGCCCGAACCCGCTGTTTTGGCGATCCTCTATCCTCACAGGCGATTGCTCGCACCGAAAATCAAGGCTTTTGCAGACTTCATGCACGACAGATGCCTGAAGAATCTCGGTGAGATGCTCGACGGCCTCTCGCTGACTGAGCTACGCGATACCGCACCTCGGTGAATATGGAAAGCAAAGCACAGAAAGACTTTCAAAAATATTTGGGGAGGCCTAAGGCGGCCGCACGATCTAATCTGTCAGGGTTCGAACCTCTACAATTGCAAAGACCTTGGAAATTAAATCGACAATGAGTCCGTCCTATCCCCGCGACATGGTCGGTTACGGCCGCACGGCGCCCGATCCGCGCTGGCCCGGCAATGCCGCCATCGCCGTCCAGTTCGTGGTCAACTACGAAGAAGGCGGCGAGAACAACATTCTGCATGGCGACGCCGCCTCTGAAGCCTTTCTGTCCGAGATCGTCGGCGCCGCCCAATGGCCCGGACAGCGCCACATGAACATGGAGTCCGTATACGAATACGGCGCCAGGGCGGGCTTTTGGCGCCTGTGGAGACTGTTCACGGAGCGCGGCATCCCCGTCACCGTTTTCGGCGTCGCGACAGCGTTGGAACGCGGACCGGATCAGGTTGCCGCAATGCTGGAAGCCGATTGGGAGATCGCGTCGCATGGGCTGAAGTGGATCGAATACAAAGACTTCACCAAGGACGAAGAGCGCGCCCACATGGATCAGGCCATTGGGATCCATACCAGGATCACCGGATCTCGGCCCGTCGGCTGGTACACCGGACGTTCATCGATCCACACCAACGAACTGGTCGCCGAGAACGGCGGCTTTCTCTATGGCGCGGACAGCTACGCCGACGAACTGCCTTATTGGGTTGAGGGCGAAGAAAAGCCGCAGCTGATGGTGCCCTATACTCTCGATGCCAACGATATGCGCTTCGCAACCCCGCAGGGCTTCAATGCCGGCGATCAGTTTTTCGCCTATTTGAAGGACTCTTTCGATAGTCTCTATGCCGAGGGTCTTGCCGGGGCCCCAAAGATGATGTCGGTCGGCCTGCATTGCCGGCTGGTTGGGCGTCCTGGCCGGGCCGCAGCCCTCGCGCGCTTCCTGGATTACATTCAGGGTTTCGAACGCGTGTGGACAGCGCGACGGGTTGATATCGCCCGGCATTGGCACGAGGTTCACCCCAATCAAAGCGTCAAAGGTCCGGCGGCATCCAAACCGAGCCAAATGAATGGGACGGACTTTGTAGCGAAGTTCGGTGGCGTTTTCGAACACTCACCCTGGATCGCCATTCGTGCACTCGGACAGAGTCGCGGCGAAAACTGCAACACCGCCGACGGCCTGCATCGCGTTCTTTGCGAGGTTTTCCAATCCGCCAGTGAAGAAGAACGACTGGGCGTCCTGACCGCACATCCCGACCTTGCGGGACGGCTCGCATTAGCCGGCGGCCTGACCGGTGATTCGACCAGAGAGCAAGCATCGGCCGGGCTCGACAGTCTCAGCGAGAGCGAACTGCAACGCTTCACCGCGCTCAACGATCGCTATACCGAGAAGTTTCGCTTTCCTTTCATCATGGCCGTCAAGGGGCGCAGCAAGGACGAAATCCTGCAGGCCTTTGAAAGCCGGGTTGAAAACGATCTCGAAACCGAATTCACAACCGCCTGCGCGCAGGTTGAGCAGATTGCGTTGCTGCGCCTGAAGGACATGCTGCCGTAGCTGCGCATGCCTCCCTAACAAAACCCTTTTTATCAAACCACGGAACTCCTATGGCCATTGACCGAATTACACCCGCTCCGCCCAGTCCTGAGGCCGAAGCCTTTGCTGCGGACCGGGTCAACCTTCTGGATCCAAGGCTGGGGGCACGTGCCGTTTCCTGCAGCGACGACTTCTTTGCATCGATGGACCGCATGCTCTCGCCCGCGACCCCGATCTTTGCAGCAGATGAATACGACGATAACGGCAAGTGGATGGACGGTTGGGAAAGCCGGCGACGTCGGACCGGCGGCAACGATCATTGTATTGTTCGCTTGGGGCAGCCGGGGCGTCCGCAACGCGTGGATATCGACACCTCCTTCTTTACCGGGAACTACGCGCCCTCCGCCTCGATCGAGGCCTGCATCAGTGACAGCGAAGTTCCGGGCGAGGATGCGGGCTGGATCACAGTTCTTCCTGCCGTCGAACTTCAAGGCAATTCCCATAATCTATTCGAACTGCCCTCCTTTTCGCTGCACGGCGACTCCGCAGTTACACACCTTCGCCTCTCGATCTATCCGGACGGCGGCGTCGCCCGTCTGCGCGTTTATGGCGAAGTAGCCTATGACTGGTCGGAAGCAAGTGATGAAACGACCGATCTCGCCGCCCTGTTGCAAGGCGGGCGGCCCGTTGCCTGGAACGACAGCCACTACGGACCGCCGCATGTGTTGCTGGCGCCAGGGCGCGGCGAGAATATGGGCGATGGTTGGGAAACCCGGCGGCGAAGGGAACCAGGCAACGACTGGATTATCGTCGAACTTGGACATCCCGGCAGCATCGACAGCGTTCTGGTCGATACCGCCCATTTCAAGGGTAACTTCCCGGAAAGCTGCTCGATTCAAGCCGCGATGGTGCCTGATATGGGTAAGGCGGCTTTGATAGCCTCCTCTCAATTCTGGCCGGAACTGATGGACCGGCGGCAACTCACAGCCGATGCAGAGCACCCCTTCGATGGCTTGGCGAGTATCGGCCCGGTCAATTATGTTCGCTTTAATATCTTCCCAGATGGCGGCGTAAGCCGTCTTCGCCTGCTCGGGAAACCGGCAAAGTGACCAAGACATTAAAGCCACAGCCTTTGACCCGTGATGCCTTTGCCTCCTTCGGCGAGGTCATCCAAACCAATGGCGCCAACAGCTTTCAAATCAATGAGGGCACGACCACGCGCTTTCACGACCTGGCCAACGTGGATACGGCGGAGCAGAATGGCCGGCCGATCATCTCAATCTTTCGGGGTGATCCACGGCCAATGCCGTTTCCCATCCGTATCATGGAACGCCATCCGTTGGCGTCGCAGGCCTTCGTGCCTCTGTCCGCCAAACCTTATCTCGTTGTCGTGGCCAAACCGGAGATCATGGACGGGAAGAGCATCACAGCCGAAGACCTCTACGCCTTTACCGCACAGCCGGGACAAGGCGTGAATTACGCCCGCAATGTCTGGCATCATCCACTCATTGCCCTGGATATTCAGTCAGATTTTTTGATCGTCGATCGCGGCGGTGACGGCGACAATCTGGTCGAAGCCTATTTCGATGAACCAATTGCCGTACTGGACTGCTAAATCGAATCACGTTTTGTCGGAACCATCTTGTGGATTCACCAGGACGACTGGTTGCCTATAGCAGTTCCGTCTAACCCGGATCTGCTCCAGTGTCCTCATCAGCGGCTTTTAAGGCCTGCAACATAGTTTTCGATCAAGGAATCGGTTAGACCTTCGACTGTTTCGACGCCGACCAGCGTCAGCTTGTTGGTCAGGGTCAAGGCACAGATCCCATGAATGCTGGCCCAAAGCACACGCGCAGTCTGGCGAGCCTCTGCTTCATCCTTGCCAACGACCGGTTTCAAGCGGGCCTCGATAAAACCGAAGAGGGCGTCGATCCGTTCACCATACCAAACTGGCAAAGGCGCTTCAGGAGACAGATTGTGTTCGAACAGTGCGCTCCAGCAGTTATAGTTTTCCCTGGCGTAATCGATGTAGCAGGCGGCAAGTCCCTTGAGCACGTCCAAGTCGCTGGCGTGTGATTCCTGATCGTCATCGCCAAGGCGCTTTTCCATATAGGCGAGGAGATCCTCCAGCGTCACTGCGTTGATATGCAGGACGATGTCGTCATGATTTTCGAAGACATTGTAGAGCGTGCCGACCGTATAACCGATGCCGAGTGCCACTTTGCGGGCACTGAAACCCGGCAGGCCGTTCTCCTGGATCAAATTCCTTCCGACCGCGATCGCCATCGCCTTGATCTCTTCGCGCGTGTGGTCGCTGCGCCGCGCCATGATACCCCCGAACTACCCATCAAACCGCTTTAATTAAACAGCGTTCATTATTATATTGAACGTTGTTTAATTGTGCCTTATCTTCCCTGCCGGCGCAAGAGAACGATCCGCTGGAATCGAGGGACTACAGCCATGCCTGAAACATCTTTCATCGTCGTGTCTATTGCTTGCATTGGCTTCATCTTTGTCTCCTGCATCGCAACCTGGTTTGCAATCAGCAGGACGAGCGAGCTCCGGCAGCAGGTCTCCGATCTAAATCAACGGGTTGGCGCACTAGCGCACGCCCTCTCGGAAGCTGGGATCGCAAACCTTGAACTGGCAGTGACACCACCGCCGACCGCAAAGACCATGCCTGTGGAATCCGAATTACCGCCACCACCGGTCGTCCCGCGAGAAACGCCGAGCGAAATTCCCAAGGGAATCTGGACAAACAAACCCGTCGCACCGGTAGGCCTGCCAAAGGAAGAGTCCCAATCTGCAGAAGCCCCGGAATCAAAAGAGACGCCAGCGGATGAACCTGGTGCGGCTTCACCTTCTCTCTCCGAATCAACCTCCCAAGACGAGCATACCGATAATCAACCCCACGAGCCGCAGGCGGAAAGCCCGGCGCAAGAACAGATTGCAGCCCGCGGTGTGGCTGTTGATTTGGGAAGCAGCCGCTCGTTCGAACACGATTTCGGTGCCCGGCTGCCGGTCTGGATCGGCGGAATTGCCTTCGCGCTCGGAGGTTTGTTCCTGGTCAAATACTCGATCGACAACAACCTGCTCAGCCCACTGGTCCGGGTTCTGTTGGGCGGGCTTTTGGGTCTCGGTCTGCTGGCCGGCGGTGACGTCATCAGAAAACGTCCCAACTTCGCGAACGGACGGCGCATTGCCCAGTCCTTGTCAGGCGCCGGTATCGCCGTTCTTTATTTGGCGTTTTACGCCGCCACCAGCCTCTATCAGCTGATCTCCCCCGCACTTGGCTTTGCCGGCATGGCTGCCGTCACGGCGACGGCGATCGTGCTGTCGCTACGCCATGGAAAGCCGATCGCGTTGCTGGGGCTGGTCTTCGGATTTCTCACGCCGGCGCTGGTGCAGTCGAACAGTCCTTCTGCGCTGGTGCTCTTCGCCTACCTTCTGCTGCTCTTCGCCGGTGCGATGATTCTGATGCGCCGGAAAGACTGGTGGGATCTGGCCTTACCAACATTGGGCGCCAGCCTCGGCTGGGCGGTTATCTGGATTGCCTCTTCGTTTGGCGACGACATGCTGATTGTCGGACTTTTCCTAATTGCGGTCGCAGGCCTCGTCGCCTTCTTCAATCAGGGACACAGCCCGAAGACAGGGTCCGCGTGGCTTCCCGAGTTGGATCTGCGAACCGCATTTGGTTATCTGGGTCTCGGCGGCGCTAGTTTTGTAATGGCGGCTGGAGTCAGCTTTGCCGGCTTCGGTCTGACCGAATGGGGTCTCTCGGCGCTTCTTGCGCTCGGCGGGATATATCTGGCCTACATCGACGACCGGCAGTATCGGCTGGTGCCCTGGCTTTCGATGGCAGCCAACGCCTTTCTCCTGCTTTCTTGGCATCAGTACGACCTCGCCACCTACTGCGGCACACTGATGGCATTTGCGGCTATCTATGGCGGATGCGGTTATGGGCTGCTGTGGCGGGCGGACAAAGCCGTCCCCTGGGCCGGGCTCAGTGCTACGGCAAGTCTCGGGTATTATCTACTCGCCTACTACAAACTACACTTGGCACCGGTGTCGCAAGACACTGCGGTTCACAGCACTTTTATCTGGGGCAGCATCGCCCTGGCATTCGCGGCGGTCGCCATCTATTCGGTCCGCGCCATCCAGAAACACTTCAGCGCAGAACAGCAGAGAGAATATCTGCTGGCCATCTTTGCCGTAGCAGCAACGGCCTTCGTCTCGTTGGCGATGACCGTTCTTCTGGGTGAGAAGAACCTGCCGCTGGCCTTCGCTGCCGAAGTCCTGGCCGTGGCCTGGATCAGCCGCAGAGCTGAGATCTCCGTACTGCGCCCGGTTACCGGTATCCTGGCGCTGGTTTTTGCCGGCCTTTTGGTTCCGCAGATACTGCTTTTGGTGCAATTGACCGCCTTCAGCCTGATCGAGTTGAAACTTCCTTTGCAAGCGAGTGTTCCGATCGTTGAGGAGCCCTTGATCAGGTTGGGCCTGCCTGCACTGTTTTTTATCGGCGCAGCGGCCTTCCTGCGTCGTAAAACGGACGACACGCTGGTCCGCGGGTTGGAGGTGGCGGCAATCGCGCTGGGCGCGGTGATGGGCTACTACTTCACACGCCAGCTTTTGCATGTAGACGAGAACGTTCTTTACGTCAAAGCCGGTTTCCTGGAACGCGGCATCATCACGAATGTCTTATTTCTCTATGGTCTGTTCTGCTTGTGGGCCGGCCGGCGCTTCCTGCGCTCTGCGGTATCCTGGAGTGGCATCGTCCTCTGTGGCATCGCTCTGTTCCGGATCGGATACTTCGATCTGTTCCTTTATAATCCCATCTGGTCGCACCAGGAAATTGCCGGCTGGCCGCTGCTCAACGCGCTCTTGCTGCCGTTTGGCCTGCCGATCATCTGGACGCTGTTGGCCAAACGCGAGCTCGCGCTCTTTGGTGGAATTGGGCAAGCCGGCCAATGGATCCGCATACTCAAAGCGGTGCCCCTGCTGCTCGCGTTCATTTGGATCACGCTGGCTGTTCGCCAGGTCTTTCAGGGCAGCTTCCTGGATTCCTTTACCGCGGGAAATGCCGAGGTCTATAGCTACTCTGTCGTTTGGATTCTTTTTGGCGTCGGCCTGCTTTCTGCGGGCATCGCGACCCGCGACCAAACGCTGCGTTACGCCTCGCTTGGGATCATGCTGCTGTCGGTCTGTAAGGTATTTCTCTACGATACCGCTGAGCTGGAAGGGCTTTACCGGGTGTTTTCGTTCTTCGGTCTCGGCATTTCGCTGCTTGCGCTGAGCTACGTCTACACGCGCTTCGTCTTTGGTGGAAACGACGAGAACTCTAAACCGGATCAGGCCGCCGGAGAATCGCGGTGACGGAAATCCGAAAACACTATCGCTGCAACGGTACGGAAAGGTAACACCCGAATTCGGCACCGAGATCCGCGCTGACACGGGCATGGACCTTCCCCTGCTTATCGAAAAAGCGTTGCTGGTCGTGGACCGGGAAGATTCCTTCGTGCCAGATGCTGGGGTGAATGTAGAGGCCTTTGCTTCCATCGCACCAGAAAGCCACAACGTCCTCGGGCTTGAGGTCGTCACCCGGCAAGGCAAGCGGTACGACAAAGGGATTTCTTTCCAGCGGGAAGAACAACTGGCCACCGTCCGGATGATAGTTGAGATGCCAGAGCAAAACCCGGGTGCGGGGAACTGTCATTGCCTCTGCCGACGCCTGTTGCGGATCGCAACTCCAACCGAGCACGTAGTCGCCGCCAACCGCGTCATTTCGCCCGGTGAGGACATCGCCCTTCCAGAGGCCCTCAAAAATGCCTTCGGTCGTACCGGCCTCATCGCCGGTTCCCTCATCGACCGGGCGCCAACCCTGCGCCGGCCAGCGTGTGATTTCAACTTGGCAGTCTTCAGGTCGATCGACCAGATACCCGTAGCCTTTCAGGCTTTCTGTATTGGCTTCGATCAACGGCACCTCGACCAAAGGCAGTGAGGGTTTTTCGCTGGCTTCGAAGAGATAAGTGGGAGCGTTCGTCTCGACGGGGGTCGGCAGTGCGGTCATGGGACAGATCTCTCACGCGCGGTGGACTGATTGCAACGCCAGCATCTTACAGAATGTGGTCGGAAATCAACGAGCGCAAACGTGAGTAGAGGCGCTTTTTATCTGCCCGAAAGAAAGACAGCCGGCAGGTCTTCTGCTTTAGGCAGCGACCAGAACGCGCCGTTCCGCCAGCCGACCGCGGTCGGTCATGACTTCATAGCAGTCGAAATTGTGCTCTCGAGAGGTCGCAACCATTTCCTCGATATTGGCGGCACAGGGTTGGCGAAGGCCGTGATGTTCGATCAAGTCGCCAATGGGGGCATAGAAAATGCCGACACGCTGCAACAGGCGCAGCAAAGCCGGCTCCATGACCGCGAGCCAGTCTGTAATATCGTGCGACCGGCTGATCTCCATGATCGCCCGCATCAGTCCCAGCGTTATGTGTTGCATCACGACCGGCCTTCCGGGTGATTCACCACCATACGCGGTATCCGAAAAGCGGCGCCGGAAATCCCGGGAAATTGCAAAGCGGGAAACCTCGGCGGTCTGGGCCAACGGAAAACGCCGGCGGTCGGAAAAGGCCGGATCGTCGCTGAACTCCTGCAACGGAAAACTCCGCAGGGGCTCATTGGGTCGGTGCCGGACCAACCGCACGCCCCCGGCGACATTACCACTTGCCCGGTGAATCAACAGCCCGTGCAGCGAATGCCCATCGTAGATATCGCGCTCAAGGCCTTCCGGGTTTTTCGCCTCGTAGGAATTTTCAACACAATAGACCTGATAGCGAAGCTGGAATGCTTTTAATTTCAGCTCATCGGTCGTTGCTTCGACAACTTCGAAATGATGATGAAACAGATCGACGAGACGTATATCCGCCATAAAGAAAGAGAACCTCTTAAGACGACCGGAACATTAGTTCCAGCCTGGCCTGCGCCGATTTGGTGAATAAGACGCCGCAATGACCTGCAGCACCTGGGAAAGACGAGACGGAAGCACCAGGAACACGTGATCTGCTGTTAGCGGAAAACCCCGAGCGAGGATGCGCAAGACGCGCATCAGCTCTTCACCCCAAAGTCAGGAAACGATTCCCGACTGAAGAAACTACACCCCATGGTAGATATTACTTTCTTGTTCTTTTCTTGTATATGAAACTAGCAGAGGAGAGAAATATCGAGATGTGTTATTTTTGTGGTACTGAGTCGATTTTCTAATTATGACGGGTTTTTTACTTTGAATGAATTTTCTTTATTCTAAAACAGATTCAGAAAAGGCAAAGTAATTCAAATTATTCGGCCCACCTGGTTTTCACCATCCTGACTCAAAACCACCTCTTGTTCCATAAGGTTAGTCTTTTGAATCAAGGTAATTATTATGGTTAACAGGTTTTAATTCTCGCGCAGTCGGCCCAAATAATGCGAGAGGCCGGTGAAACCAATTTGCGAATTTTCGATAAGACTTAATTCCCGTTATCGCGATACTTGCTTAACAAGTTCGCCATCGCGGAGTTAAATCAAGTTCTAAACTTATATAATTATGGAGATTTCAGGCCAAATCCGGCCTGGAGCGCTGTCTTTTGTGCCGCGGATAACCAAAAATGGCCGCACGCATATGATAGAGTTATGCCGTTGATTCACGTCCTCACCGGCTCCATGAAAAACGATCAGGCTTGAACGCCGGGTCATTCATAACTGCTCGAAACTCTTAAAATCAGACCTTATGGAAGTTTGACACCGACTCTCGCTCGGCCGGAATCACCCGCGACGCATCACGCAGCGGCGGAGGCTGCGCGCTTA
This sequence comes from Pelagibius sp. Alg239-R121, assembly GCF_947331435.1. Taxonomy (GTDB): domain Bacteria; phylum Pseudomonadota; class Alphaproteobacteria; order Kiloniellales; family Kiloniellaceae; genus Denitrobaculum. The sequence goes on from NZ_CAMZOF010000001.1 coordinate 388,410, forward strand.
CGTTCCCACTCAAGGGCCGTGCGCACGATCAAGTCGAGATCGTCATGCCGCGGAGTCCACCCCAAAACCTTACGGATGAGAGAACTCTCGGCGATAAGTGCAGGCGGGTCACCCGGACGCCGGGCATCGAGTTTCACGGGGAAATCGACGCCGGATACCCGTTTCACCGCGCCGATCACGTCCAGAACACTGCTGCCGTGTCCGTAGCCACAATTCATGATGCGCGATTCGCCGTCCCGATCCAGATACGCCAGCGCATCAATATGCGCCTGCGCCAGATCATCGACGTGGATATAATCCCGTACACAGGTTCCGTCTTCAGTCGGATAATCGCTGCCGAAAACGGTCAAGCCGGGACGTAATCCCACCGCCGCCTCCGAAGCCACCTTGATCAGGTGTGTCGCTTCCGGTGTTGATTGTCCGATACGCCCCTGCGGATCCGCACCGGCAACATTGAAGTAACGCAGGATCACGTAACTCAACGCCGATGCCGCGGCCAGATCGGAGATCATCCGTTCGCTCATCATCTTCGACGCGCCGTAGGGATTGATCGGCGAAAGCGGTGCCGTTTCGTCAACCATGCTGTTTTCGGGAATGCCGTAAACGGCAGCGGTCGAGGAGAAGACGATTTTTTCCACACCATGGCGCGCGCAGGTCTCAAGCAGGCCCAAGGTGTTTCTGGTGTTGTTACCATAGTACTTCAGCGGGTCGGCAACAGATTCAGGCACGACGATGTTCGCCGCAAAGTGCATGACCGCATCGAAACTATTGGCTTCGAATACGCTGTTCAGACGCTCCAGGTCGGCCAGGTCGCCTTCCACCAACGACCCCGCAAGAACCGCGTCCCGGCAGCCGGTCGAGAGATTATCGTAAACGACAGCTTGATGACCGGCTTGATCAAGCTGCAGAACAACGTGGCTGCCGATATAACCTGCACCCCCAGTCACCAATACACGCATCGTCGTGGTCGCCCCAGTTTGTTGCTGTTCGTTTGTCTCCGGCAGAGCCGCGCCCTGGCCGCGAGGATCATAACGCAGATTAACGGAAGAATCTTGTAGTCAGGTTACCAGAAATCGCCGACCACCGGCAGGCATTACTTTAACTCAAAAATAGCGCAGCAGGGATGGATCACTGCCGTGAAATCCGGGCTTGTAATCTGGCCCGTAATACACCGTCTGATTTGTGGATTTTGGTAGGCGGGGGTAGGAATCGAACCTCCGACTTCTCCCGTGTTGCAAGAGCGCTCTACCACTGAGCTACCCGCCTATTTGTCACCTGTGGCCGCGCCACGTCCTCAAACTCGAATCACTGAGCGCTAGAGGACAGTTTTTGTTATTGACCGCTTCAACCACGAACGCTCGCACTCTAGAATCAAAAAACGAATCTAATCTTAAACAACTAAGCAAAATTTCGTCCGGCGTCCCCTCTGCTCCGGACAACGAAAACCTGTGGAATCAGTTCACCAAATACCTTTGGCCGAGATAGAACATAGCCCCATATCCGATGACCGCTATGGCGACCAGCAACAACAGCGCGCAGCGTCCGCGCAAATTGGCCGGCTTTCGGTCTGAGCCCTTGAGTTGCTCGTTCTGCCCGGAAACCTCCGAACCGGAAATCTGCGGTCCGGTAATTTCCAACGACGCAGAAAGCCCGTCTGCCTGAGCCATTGAATTAATCCCATCGATGTCGGAGGCGCCTTGTTAACCAATTGAACCTCCAGATGTCAATGACATAGCAGCATTGCACAGCTCGGGAAGTGTGGAATTGGCAGCTTCAGTCCCGGCCGTAAGTGTCCTCGATTCGGATGATGTCATCCTCGCCGACATAGTCACCGACCTGGACTTCGATCAGATGCAGCGCCTCAGCCTGCTTGTTCGCAAGCCGATGAATCACGCCTTTGGGGATATAGACCGACTGATTCTCGTTCAGAGTCGTTTCCTCCTCGCCGCAGGTAACCGTGGCGACGCCCTTGACGACGACCCAATGTTCAGAACGGTGCTTGTGTTTCTGAAGCGAGAGAATACCGCCCGGCTTTACAATGATGCGCTTCACGCGAAAGCGCTGATCTTCGTCAATGTCTTTGTAGTTACCCCAAGGACGGTAGACCCGGCGGTGATGTATCGCCTCGCTCCGGTCTGCGGACTTGAGACTGTCCACGAGATCCTTGACCTCGCCTGCCCGGGCTTTCGGTGCAATCATCAAAGCGTCGTCGGTCGAGACAATAATCAGGTTCTCCAGGCCGATGGCCGCGATCATGCGGTCATCTTCCGCCCTGATGTAGGAGTCGGAAACGTCGCGCAGAAGATGATCCCCGGCGCAGACATTGCCTTGCGCATCCTTTTCGGCGATATCCCACAAAGCCGGCCAGGCACCAACATCGTTCCAGCCAATATCGGCGGGCACAACGGCCGCCTTGTGAGTGTGCTCCATCACTGCGTAGTCGATGGAGTCGCTCGGACAGGCCGCAAATGCCGGCTCATCGAGGCGGACAAAGTCCAGATCCCGGAAACTCTGTTCCAGCGCCAAGTCGCATTGTTCGAGGATTTTCGGAGCAAGGCGCTCTACTTCATCGAGATAGGTCTGAGCCGGCAAAACAAACATGCCGCTGTTCCAGAGATAATCGCCCGAAGCCAGGTAGCCCTCGGCGGTCGGCAGATCCGGCTTCTCGACAAAGGCGGAAAGCCCAAAGGCGCCCGCGTGCGAAGTCAGGACCTCCCCCTGCCTGATGTAGCCATAGCCGGTTTCCGGGTGGCGCGGTGTAATACCGAAGGTCACCAGATGCCCGCCGGCCGCGGCACCCGCCGCTTTGTCGACTGCCGCAGCAAAGGCCTGCTGATCAGCGACAACATGGTCGGACGGCAGCAGCACCATGATCGCATTGGGGTCTTCGCGCTGTAGCATCAACGCGGCGACGGTGACTGCCGGCGCCGTATTGCGCCCTAAGGGCTCAAGGACGATTGCGCGCGGCGAAACACCTGCCTGCTGAAGCTGTTCGGCGACAATGAAGCGATGCTCATTGTTCGCAATGATCAAGGGTGCATGATACCGCGTCTTGTCGGAGACGCGCAGCGCGGTATCCTGCAGCATGCTGTTGTCGCCCGACAGCGGCAGGAGCTGCTTGGGGTAATGCGCCCGGGACAGGGGCCAGAGCCTCGAACCGGAGCCACCGGAAAGAATCACTGGATAGAGTTTCGATTCGTTTGCCATTCAGCGAGTCTTCCTCAAATGAATTCCCTCTCGATAGCCCGACTCGGCTGCGCTGCAAGCTGCCGCATCGGGGAGAATATCGCAACTTCCTCCAAAAATGCATGGACGGAAATTCGAAAACAAACCTCATTGCCGGGATTAAGATTCAAAAGATTGTACGTCCGGGCCCCCTGGCACCGGCGAAGACTATCCGAATGAAGCTTGCAAATACTTACCGGCGGACGGCTTTCCGCCCCACATTTCCGTTAAATTCGAACCTGCTGCCCAACGCGTAAACTTCCATTGAAACCAATGTCAATTGCTGCGTCGCAACCGATGGCTCAGCGATCCGTCCGACACGATTGCTGAAATTCAAGGAGTCGGCGAGCCTTACAAATGAAGGTTTACGCTTGGTCGACTGCAGGTTTTTTGCGATATTTCATGGCTGTAGGTTGGTTATTTGATTACTCCCAAATCTCCGATTCGTTTCGATTCGCTCCGCGAGGGAGAAGGAGCTGCGGAAGACTGTTGAAAATTCTTACACCCTGCAATTCGCCGAATAGTGTACTGTTTTTATTAATCTTTTCTTTACTTTTTAAGACAGGTTGCAGCGATTCCAGACAGGGCGCGATTTTGCTGTGACAATTTATTGTCGGAACTTTTTACAACCGCACACGAACAATAATGCATCTCCAGGCTACGCTCTTGATTTTGAACAATTAATCAAACTGGCACACGAATTGCTTATTTGAGGGGGAAGTTCATTAGCGAGGGTAGTGAAATCAATGTCTAAGTTTAGCAAATTTTTGGGCGGTACCGCAGTCGCGTTAACGCTCTTTGCTGGCGCAACACAGGCGTCGGCAGCATTAGTGACCGAATGGGGTTACGTGGTAGAAAGTGGCTTTTCCGCTTTCGCTCCTCCGGCCCCTGATCAAACGTCCGCTCCCAACGACAGCACCAACAATGGCGTCGTCGGCTCCGTTCCCAATCCGGGAATCGGGGGTTTGCCGACAACTCTTTCCTGGGGTCTTGGCTCAAACGGTGGTCCGTCCAGTAGCCTGGTTGTAACTCCAACTGTTACCAACCCACCGAACCTCTTCACCAATGCCGGACCGGTTGCGGGTGCAGATATCACCCATAACAACAACATCATCACCGGTGACAGTATCGCACTCGACTCTGCGACTCTGGCTTCGACCTTGGTGCTGACACCGATCACGCCTCCGGGCCTTCCGATCGGTCCAGTTCCGATCTTGTTCAGCATTCTGTTTGAAGAGACCGAGAATGCCGGCGTAGGCGGCGGCGACTGTACACCGGGAACCGGTGGCGAGCCTTGTGCGGACATCTTCGTGCTTCAGAACGATCCTAACCTGGAGTTCAGCTTTCTCCTGGATGACTTCATCTACACGGTTGAGCTGGTTGTTGACGGCCTAGGCCCGCTGTCTGACGCAGCCTGTGCCGCAGCAGGCGAAGCCGCGGGTTGTCTCGGTTTCATCACTCCGGAAGAGCAAGCAACGACGCTGAATACATCCTTCACGATCTCGGCTCGTGGCGTTCCTGAGCCCGGCACCCTGGCCCTTCTCGGCCTCGGTCTGCTCGGCCTTGGTATCGCACGCCGCCGGAAGGCAGCTGCCTAAGTCAACTCCGACTTAGAGTAATCTGAAAAGGCCCCCCGCCTTCTTGGCGGGGGGTTTTTTTGTGTTCTGATTGAGGCATTTCGGGCAGTGAGCAACAAGACTGCACGGCAAGGCACTAAGGTACTTTGGACAGCGTTTAACTGAGTGTTGATATATTTTACAGTCCCATTCAACCCGATAAAGCGCTGTTTTAATTACCCTTTTTACTGTTCTGGACAATAATTCCGGTGATACTGCGCTGGCTGTGACTTTTTTGAGACTGGAATTTGTCGACGTATTTTACATTGCTGGGTTCGCCAAAAACCAAAATTCGCGTAAATCTTTGATAATCATTAGAAATTTTTCTTGGCATGCAGATTGCTTATAAAGTCGGGAAATTCACATTTGCTAGGATTCATCGTTATTATGTCCAAGTTTTCGAAGATTTTGAGCGGTACGGCGGTAGCCTTGACCCTCTTTGTTGGTGTCGGTCAGGCATCCGCTGCCCTGATTACGGAATGGGGCTACGTAGTCCAGAGCGGTTTTTCCGACTTTGATCCTGCTGCTCCCAATCAGGGCGCTGCTCCCAACGATACCACCAACAACGGTGTCGTGGGTTCTGCCCCTAACGCAGGTCTCGGCGGTCTGCCGACCGTTCTTTCCTGGGGTCAGGGAAGCGGTGGTCCTAGCCAGCTGTTCGTTACGCCGACGGTCAACAATCCGCCGAACCTCTTCACCAACGGCGCAGCTGTTGACGGCGCGATGCTGACGCATGCCAACAACACCATCTCGGGTGCCAGCCTGACGCTGACCAACGCGCAGCTGACTTCTACTCTGCTGCTGACGCCGTTGGCGCCAGTCGTCGGCGGACCGATCGGTCCTCTGCCGATTATCTTCAACATTCTGTTTGAAGAAACTGCAAACGCCGGTATCGGCGGCGGTCAGTGTACCCCAGGAACCGGTGGCACCCCTTGTGCAGACATCTTCGTGCTGCAGGATCCGGGCGCTCTGTCGTTCGACCTTCTCATCGATGATTTCATCTATACGGTTGCTCTGACAGCTGCCGGCCTCGGCCCGCTGTCCGACGAAGCCTGTGCCGCTGCTGGCGAAGCAGCCGGCTGTGTCGGTTTCATCACGCTGGAAGGTCAGGACAACGAGCTCCAGACTTCCTTCACGATCACGGCGCGCGGTGTTCCTGAGCCCGGAACGCTGGCTTTGCTCGGCCTTGGCCTGCTCGGCCTCGGCATGGCACGCCGCCGCAAGGCTGCCTAAGCCCACCCCGGCTTAGAGTTACCAAAGAAGACCTCCCGCCTTTGTGGCGGGAGGTTTTTTTGTGCCTTGAGTACGAGAGACGATGACGCCCCGGCCACTTGAGTGCCATAAACCACAAAGCGGTTGCAGCAAGACATGATCCGCCTCTAGGGCTCACAGCCGTGGCCATCTTCCATGCTTTATGAGCCGCACAAGTTCTTCAGGCCGAGACCTCAAGCTGTTGGTATGTAAGATCAACGACCGCCCGCGTCCAATCAGAACCGATTGAATGCTGCCCTGAGACTCACTTCATTCGGGGTTAAGGCGTCGTCGAGCTTTGCGCAGCGTCAGGGTGGGCGCCGGGATGGGCGTCGTGATTACGACCCGCGGCCGCGTCCCGCCATACTTGGGCGAAACCCGCCCAAACCGACCTCACGACGGTACCGCGATAAGACGCATCGGTCGGAAGCTGCGTCATCAGACGGGCGTGAGCGGTTCCCAGCGCGTGATAAGGCAAACCTGGGAAGAGGTGATGCAAGGCGTGAAACCGAAGGCCGACCGGGCATAGCAATAGATTGATCAGGCCGCCGAAAGGTACATTCACCGAGTCTTCGATCTGCTGCGAAAATCCCATAGCAGTCTCATCGCTGCGATAGCGATGGGTTCCGCCGACCGCACGCAACGAGTTCATTGTCCCGACAAAGACCAAGACCATGTACCAGACCAAAGCGACATCCAGCGGCAAAAACCCAAAGACCAGCGCAAGGACCACACCGGCGGCATAGAAACTGGCAAGAGTCTCCTCGATGACCCAGCGCTTTCTCTCGGTTCCGCGTGAAGGAACGTCACGGGTAAAATCCATTTTCAGCGCCATGGCGGACGCGCGCGTCGTCACAAAGGACCGCAGCGGCCTGGAGAGCAGCGACAAGGGCGCGAGAAGACTGAAACGCAGGGCCGACAAGGGTGGCAGCGTAAAGTTCAAAAGAAAGTGCGCCGCAATGTGCCAAGGCGCCTGAGAGGCGAAGGGCAGGTACTCCCCGTCTTCCTTCGTCCCATAACGGTTCTTGTTATGATGTGCCTTGTGAATCCCGTGATAGAGAAAATCGGGTACCAGCAGGGGAATGCCGCAGAGTGCATTCCACGCGATACGAAAACCCGGGACCGCCGCTTTCTGAAGGTGCGCCAGCTCATGGGTAAAACAAACCGAGCGATAAAGCGCGAGACCGGCAATCAGAATATAAAGCAGCTGAAGCTGCGACAGTGTTTCCGAGCCGACAGCCAGCGCGAAGGCAATCCAGCCGATGACAGCGCTCGTCAGAAAGTCCAACCAGTAGAGCCACGGCTTGGGTGTATAAAGATTCGCAACGATGTCACGCATTTCCTTGACCGAAGGCTCTCCGGCGCGTGGTATGCCCGCGCTGGCGTCACGCGTATCAGCAGTTTGTTGCATCAATTCGCTCGAAACGTTCCCGTCTGCCACCACGGACTCTGAAGCAGGCAGATTGACTTCGGATTGTCTCAACGAGTCGGACATGAATGGTACCTTGGCATCAATTGGATCACGGACTGGACTTTGGATTGAGCTTCAAAATGTTGGGCACTGGCACATTGACGACCAGAGAACTTCGCAAAACGCGCCAGCACAAAATGAAAACCGACACTACATGAATTAGCCCTAGCCGAAGAGATTTAAGCTTCTATAAAGATTTCGTTGGATCCAAGCCAATGCTCGTTGAATCTCTGTGACCTCTGAAGAACGGACGTTAATTTTGTATATCCTGCGGGCCGGAATTCGCGGCAAATGCCTCAAATTGCGGATAATGATGGAAAGTCATCGCGTGAACTCGAAAACCTCTGCGATCGCGGCCACGATCCTGACAGGCTGGATGCTGCTTACCGGCCCCATTGAACCCGCACAGGCTTCAAACCTCGTGACGCTTTGCGCACCTGAGAGCTCTCTCGACAACTGTCACTATCGCTCGTTTGGTGAAGCCATTGCGGCGCTTCAGGACGGAGACAGGCTTCAAATAGAAGCTGGCGAGTATCGAGAGGGCGCAATCCTTACCGCAAACCGCGTGACGATCGTCGCCTCAGAGGGCGCCGCCTTGCGGGATACTGCCGTAGACGGTAAGGCCGCGCTGGTCATTTTGGGGAACGATAACGTTATCGAAGGGCTGGAATGTTCCGGCATCGCCGTGCCGGCCCGCAATGGCGCCTGCATCCGCCTGCGCGGCCGAAACCTGACCCTGCGAAAGGTTTATTTTCACGACAGCCAGCAGGGACTGCTATCGGGAGGCGAGGTTGGCGAGGTTGTCGTCGAGGACAGCAGATTCGAGCGCTTGGGTTCCGTCGGGCGGGCACACGCCATCTACATGAGTGGCGGTGATCACCTGATCGTACGGCGAAGCCATATCCTGTCGTCAAAGGATGAAGGACATGAGATCAAGAGCCGCGCCCGCAGGACAACCATTGTGGACAGCGAAATAGGGTCTGGCCTTGGCCGGGACAGCCGGACCATAGATCTGCCCAATGGCGGCGAGATAACAATTACGAACAATATCATCCAAAAAGGCTCGAACAGCGTTAATCCAGACCTGATCGGCATCGCTTTGGAGAGAGACGTAAAACCGCATCCGGAAGGCAAGATCATCATTTCCGGGAATACGCTGATCATGGATCGGCCCGGCCGCGTTCTGCACTCCCTGGTTCCCGCCGAGATGACTGGTAACTTCATTGTTGCTGGCTCACCCCTTGGAGGGAATGAATGGTACCCAGACCGCTTGGCCGCCGGCCTGCCCATTGCACCCGCCCTTGAGCGCGTCGTGCTGGACGCCGGCAGCCAGGATGACCAATACAAGCGGACTTCGCAGTCGGAAGAAGACGCGGCCCTCGAGAGAACGGATTTATCTCAGGTCGACGGTGTTTTGGCATGGCGAGGCCACGCGCTGACTCTGACTTCGCCTGAGGTGTCCGTCGTCACACTGCTTTCGTCTCAACCCGGCAAAACAGCTTCGTTCAACGATCTTTACAGCCTTATTGAACCCGACAAAAGTGACACGTGGTCTTCAGCACACGACCGGCAAACGGTCGTGCTCAGCGCCATCAAGACTCTCCGCAGGAAATTCCGGAACGTCGACAACTCCTTTACGGCCATGACGTTCAAACCCGGCGAGGGCATCGTCTGGGACGAGAAGCGATAGGTCGGTCAGACTCTAGGGCCAATACGATGCCTGCCCAGCAGAATCAAACCGGCATACCAGACAAAGGCCGCTGTTTCATAGAGTGGATAGTGCCACCAGTGCCTAAAGGGGCTGCGTCCCCAGGCTCCGGAGACTCCGCGAGCAGCCACTTTGATTCCCATCGAACGAAAGGCCATAAGTGCCCGGGGTAAATGCAGACGATCTGACACCAGGAGGGCGGACGACCATCCGTTTTCGGACATAATCCTGGCGGAATTCACGGCATTTTCGAGCGTGTTGCGCGACGCCCCCTCAATCACGATCCGGCTGGGGTCGACACCGGCTTCAATTGCCATCCGGCGCATCACCTCCGCTTCGGCCGGCGGATGGCGTCCCAGGCCGCCGGTAAACAACAATCGATCCGCAATACCTTCGTGATACAGCTCCAGGCCGCGACGCACTCTGCGGTCCAAAGTCGGACTCGGGCGGCCGCGAGACCAGACCGCGGCACCCAATACAACAATCACATCGAATCGCCGCCTCTTTCCTCTCAGCAGCTCGTCTTGTGCCATCGGTATTTTTCCCAGGAACGGGTCACCTTGGGCATCTCGTTCAATTGGCCAGAGTCCGATCGTTTATCTCAGAATCAGAGGAGAAAGTGAACCAACCTCTAGATCATGTTGTTGGAGGGCGATACACTTCAGCAAGAGCCTCAATCTAGGCGCAGGGTGCCTAGCCGCCGAGCTCGCTCAAAAGCGCACGCGCATCCGCCTCGGAAGCGAAGCCACTGTGTGCCTTGAGCAGATCATTGAGCTTGGATTTCGCATCCTCGACCCGGCCCGTCTCCTTTAACGCAAAGGCATAGTGAAACTGAACCTCAGGGTCCTTGGGTAGTTTCGCGCTGGCATCCGCCAACATCTCCACGCCCCGCGCCGCTTCGCCGCGTTGGACGAGAATCCAGCCCACCGTATCCATGATCGCCGGCAATCCAGGTGCGACCTTCAAGGCCTCTTCGCCATACTCCAGACCCCTGGGATCATTCTTTTCCTGATACAGCCAGGCCAGGTTGTTCAGGACAATCGGATTACCGGGATTGCTCTTGTTCAAAATCTCATAGTTCATGAGGGCATCGTCGTGATCGCCCGTTTCCAACTGTACTCCGGCCAGAACCAGGCGCGATGCCCTGTCATTTGCATTGGCTTCAACCCATGTCTTGAGGGGTGGCGCAGCCTCCGCCTTGTCCATCACCTGTGTACGGGCTCGGAACAAAGCGATGGCCAGAGGACCACTGGGACCCTTTTCCCATGCGGCTTCGTAAGCCTTTACCGCTTCCGGAAATTTTCCGCCCTGAATGAAAACGTCTGCCATCAGCTGATGACCGTCCGGCGCATCCGGGAGTTTGTCGCGCAGGGCCTCAGCTGTTTTCGCTGCGGTTTCCAGATCGCCCTTGCCGATATCGATTTCCACAAGTGCGCGATGAGCATCGCCATTGTCGGGCGCGATCCGAAGCAATTCTTCATAGGATTTGCGGGCCTCGTCGACATTGCCTGCAGAAGCCTGAGAGCGGGCCAGCAAGAACCGCCCGTTTATATAGGCGGGAGCGAGCGTAACCAGTTTCTCAAACTTCTCGGTCGCGACGTCAAACTTTCTTTGGCCAACATAAACCTGGCCAATGGCCTGCAAAACGCGTGGATTCTCGCCATGACGCTTTTCCAAATCCTCCAGAATCGGGGCCGCTAGATCGAATTCGTCCTGGCTGGCATGGTAATTGGCAAGACGTAACGGCGGAGCCACGGCCTCTGGATTGGAATCGATTGCCTTCTTCAGCCAATCAACCGCCCCATCTGAATTTCCGGCCGTCGCGTCCATCTCCGACAAGGCGATCATGGCGTTGACGTAACCGGGCTCCAGCTCGAGGATTTCCAGGTACCGTTTGCGGGCGTCCTCAGGCTTGTTCTCCACCATGTCCAGGCGCGCAACGTTCATTCGCGCCGGCAGATAGTCTGCATGTGCCTCGATCGCCTCTTCAAAGACCTTTCGTGCTTCGGCCCTTTCACCCCTTACGCTCAAAGCACTGCCAAGCAGGTTGAAAGGAATCGGACTCTCCGGCAGATCCTTGCGAAGCTGTGTCGCGACCTCCAGAGCCTCGTCGAGTTTGCCGGTTCTGATCTGCATCTGGGCAAGTATGATCTTCGATGCAGAGGCATCAGGACCACCGATGTCGGGCGATGCTTCCAGCACGTTGATGGCTTCTTCGGTCTGACCCGACCGCAAGTGACTGACTGCGAGACCACGTGCGATTTTCACGTCTTCGGGTGCCAGGTCTGTGGCGCGATCCAGATAGGTCGTGGCCTCCGAATAACGCTGTGCCCGCAGATAGGCCTCGCCGAGCATCGCGAGAGCCTGCGGATCGTCCGGCCTGGCTTCGGCAAGGGGCTCGAGAATGCCAAGGGCGCGGTCCAGTTCACCCTTCCGCAGATAAGTTGCCGAGAGGATTTTTTTCGCCGGCACATAGTCTGGAAACCGTGCAAGGTAACCGGTCAAATAGCTTTGCGCCCGTTCCAATTCGTTGGTCGCATAACTGATCGCGCCAGCCAGATAAAGCGCCGGCGCAAAACTGTCGAGATAGGGACCGATCTCCTGAATGGCGTCACGCGCAGCTTCAAAGTCCCGGGCCTTGGTCAGCACGAGCGCACTTAGATAATGGGCTGTCGGATGCCGGGGGGCGAATTGCTTCACCGCATCCAGATCGGCCTGTGCTTCCGTATCTTTGTTTTGGGCGATCAGGGACGTCGCCCGGCCGAGCAAAGCCGGGATGTTGCTGGCGCTGAGTTGCAATACCTTATCGAAACTCGCGATCGCACCGTCAAAATCACTGGCAAAGCGGCGCAGTTCAGCCTTAACCAACAAGGCATCGACCGAATCCGGGGTCAGGGCGAGCGCACTGTCGATCTTCGCTTCGGCTTCCGGGAACTTCCGCTCGGCGCCGTAAATACGGCCCTGCAGTATCTTCGCCCGCGCATCCTGCGGACTGAGCTCGGCGGCAGCATTCGCCTCTTCGATCGCCTGATCGAATTGCGAAAGGCCGAGATGTCCGCGCCCTCTGATCAGCCGTACATCGGTTTCAAAGGCAGTGTCCCGGTTGCCGGTTTCGACCTCAGCCAGCGCTTCGGCGAATTTTCGCTGCTGCAGATAAGCCTGCCCCAGAGGGATGAGAATCGTATCCCTTGCGACACCTCTGGTCTCTGCCGCTTTCAATTCCTTTTCCGCCGATGCGCCGTCGCCGATCTGCACGTAGATCCGGCCCAGCAGCATCCGCGCTTCCACGTTGTCTCGATCCTGCTGTAGTGCATTTTTCAGCTGAATGATCGCTGGATTGAGCTGTCCCTGCTGAAAGTAGACCAGCGCCTCCTCGTAGTAGGCAACGGATTTACTGCTATCAGTTGCCGCTTGCAGTGAAACAGGCGCAAGCAATGCCAAAGTCATTGCGACGGTCGCCAGCAGGCGGGTTCGCTTCGTTCTGGGTTCAGATCGGTTTGACATATTCTTGTCCCTGCTCATTCGCTTTCGGGGTCATTTCGTAACCTGACATCGGTCACATCGCCTTCTCGGCGCTCAAGTCTGCCTGATGATAGATCATTCGAGGTTCAGCTGTCCTGAATCTGAACCTATTCGAGGATAATCCGTTGATCAAAAGGACGCGAGCCATCCAACACGCCAAGTGAGATGTAAGTGCACCAACTAATTAAAACAATACAATATCCTAATATCTTAACACAGTTTGGATCAATCCGCGTCATCTGCTAATCCCGGATCGCAGCCTCCTTGCCGGCTAGATCTTCGTTCTTCTTATCAGCCTCCGAGGCGACGGAATGATACCGGCCCGGCGATATCAGTTGTTCAGGGTCGATGGCATGCTTGATCTTATTCACGGTTTGCCAAAAGACCGAGCCCTCATGGGCAGTATAAAGTTCCATCGACTGCAGATTCATGCGATAGGGCAGAAATCCGCGATTTTTCCCTTCTTCGAAAAGCGCCCGGTAGCAAGCCTGAGCGCGTTCCTGCTCCACAGCAGGGTCGAAGAGTATGGGCACGGTGCTGTCAAAACAGCGTTCAGAGATCGTTGTGAGGGTAATCAGGGGATTGATTCCGAACCGTGGGCAAATCTCGTTCACCATATCGACGTAATTCCGCGCTGCGGAGGCCGTCATGGGGACCAAAGGCGCGTACCACATGATGCCGCAACCGTCCCGGGCGGGATCTAATGCTGACGACTTGGCATTTTCGGGGTCAGCTGAGGGAGCCCTGCCGGATTTCCAGTAGGCCAGTTTCAGCGCCGTTTCCCGGGGCCGCCCCAGCAGAATATCGAGAGTCTCATCGAGCGTTCCCAGACGTTCTTGCAACACCCGGCCCGCGGCGCCCGGCAAGAGCGAAATCATCCTGTGCAAGATCCCGAGGTTGGTTTTTGAGAAAAACCGCAATCCCTTGGCTTTCGGCCCCAGAACACGCTTCACGCGACGGCGCATGGCCGGAACCGTCTCCTTCGTTCCATAGAGAGCACCAACTCCGAACCAATGAGGGAGACGGCGGCGGCGGGCCATAGAGTCGACCACCGATGCCGGGATCGCCTCTCCAACGCCGACCTCGGCCTGCGGATAGGGCTCAATCATCGACAGCACCCTGAGCCGGTTGAGGATATTGATTGCGCTCAGGCCGTCTCCAAGGCTCTGACGAAGCGCCCGTGCGGCCTCGACCGCGCCTTCCAGATCCTCGTCCTTCGGCAACTCAAAAACAAAGAGCTCGACCTTTTCCGGAACGCGCGCCAGAGCAATGGTCATCTGGGTCACAATCCCGAGGCTCGACTGGGTAAAGATTCCATCCAAATAGGGACCGACACCCCATTTGTAGGCACCATCCACACCCGTGCCGCCCGCCTCTGCGATGGCGGACTGGTAGATTTCACCGCTTGGAAGAACCGCACGGAGTGCGGTTACAGCCGAAAAATGATCGCCGTGAGGTGTGATGCCGTAACCGCGCTCAAGCGCATTCCCCAAAAGACTACACGTGGGCCCAGCGCCGGTCACCGGCACCAGGAACGGCAGATCCCGCTCATCCAGATAGTCCCGTAGCTGCTGTTGGGTGACGCCCGGCTCCAGCGTGACCAGTCCAAGGACCGGATCCAGATCGAGAATTCGATTCATGCCGCTTAGATCGACGACGACACAGTTGTCCGCGGCCGGCGTCGCACTGCCGTAACCCCAATTGTGCCCCGTGCTGATGGGATAGAGCGCTAACTTTTCCGCCCGCGCGGTTTCGACAACTGCCGCCACTTCGGTCTCGTTGCACGGTAGTACGGCGGCCGAAACCTGCCTCGTCACCCCAATGCAGTTTTGGCTGTAAACATCGCAGTCACCGTCAAGGCGCACGGAACCAGCGCCCAGGGTCTGACGCCACGTGGCAATCGCACGATTGAGAGAACTTGAGCCGGACATCATAGGACTCCGCAAAGCGGAAAGAGTGAAGAAAATCGTGGCCTGGGCGAAAGTATATTCAGCAATGCATCATGATAGAACATTTAACGAAAACAACAGCAACATGAAGAGGAGCGCCCCTGAAACTATCCAACGCTCTCTCGATCGGAATTACGGAAGTACAACCTTGACGAATTTTACACCCTTAGGGAGATAACCTGTAAGTGTTGATATTTCTTTGACTCACAATGGTAATTCGGAAAGACATACGATTAAACGCGCGCGGATATCCGATGGCGGTGCCATAGCCAGCGACGAATGATATAAGGGGGGATGATCGTAGAAACTGCTCTTATCGGGACAATCAGCTATTTCGTCGGTGCAGCGGCATTCCTGATTCTCGCGCTCTTGCTGGCCGTCAACTATGAACGGCGTCTGCAGGGCAGCCTGTTGATCCTCGCCTGCTTCGTGACCTCGCTTTGGCTCGCCCTCGCGACTTACGAGAACTGGAGCGGTTCCAGCCTGACAGCCATGATCGAAGCCTTTGAAAACCTTCGATCCGTCTGCTGGCTCGCCTTTCTATGGAGTGTCCTCCAGAGCGGCACGACCGACACCAAGCATGGTCTGGGGCGCTACATCGTCTCTATCTTCATCGCGTTCTCGATCGTGTTGCTCGGTTATGAGCTTTACCAGCCCCTGTCTTGGGAAGCCGGTTTCACTGTCCGGTGCCTGCTGCGGCTGATTCTCGTGATCGCCGGTTTGATGCTGATCGAGACACTGTTCCGCAATACCAGCGAGGATGACCGCTGGAAGATCAAATTTCTCTGCATAGGGATCGGCGGACTCTTCGCCTATGACCTGTTTTTCTATGCGGATGCCCTCCTGTTCGGTGAAGTAAATCCGGGCTTTCAGCAGGCGCGCGGTGCCGTGCAGGCCATGGTCGTGCCGTTGTTGGCTGTCTCATCGCGCCGCAACGAAATGTGGCGCACCAACATTACCGTCTCGCGAAAAATCGCCTTTTACTCCACAACCCTGACGACGAGCGGCATCTACATCATCATCATGGCGGGGGTCGGCTTTCTCCTCCAACAATTTGAGGGTGCCTGGGGCACCGTCATTCAAGCCACTTTTTTCTTTGGGGCCATTATCGTCCTCGCCGTCCTGCTGATCTCGGGGACCGTCAGAGCGCATATCAAGGTCCTGATCGGTAAGCACTTTTACGCCTATCGCTACGATTACCGCGAAGAATGGCTGCGCTTCACAAGGACCGTTTCCGAATCTCAGGAAACGGAGGAACTGGGCGTCCGCGTCATCCAGGCCATTGCGGATATCGTGGAAAGCCCCGGTGGTGCGCTCTGGCTGCGCCAGGACGACCGTTACGTCGTTTTCGCCGCCTGGAACATGGCGGTGTCGAGTCTGCGGGCTGATCAAACGGCGTCAATGGTCCGTTTTCTGGAAGAACGCCAGTGGCTGATCGATATTGTCGAAGCAAACAAGGATCCGGAGAAGTACGGCAATCTGGTTTTGCCCGATGAACTGAACCAGCTGAAGAATGCCTGGATCATCGTGCCCCTAACGCACCATGCAGCCTTTATCGGCTTTCTGCTGCTTGCCCGCCCGCGTGCCGTGCGTTCACTGGGTTGGGAAGATTACGATCTGCTGAAGACGACGGGACGGCAGGCCGCAAGCTACCTGGCCGAGCAAAAGAACGCGGTGGCGCTGGCCGAATCGCGGGAGTTCGCCAAGTTCAACCGGCGATTTGCGTTCGTGATCCATGACATCAAGAACCTCGTAAGCCAGTTGGAACTTCTTTCTAAAAACATGGAAAAGCACGGTCACAACGAGCAGTTCCGCGAGGATATGACCGATACGCTCAATGATGCCGTCTCGAAGATGCGGCGCCTTATGGACCGGCTCGGCAACGATCAACCGACCGCCAAAGCCAGTAACTTTGTCGAAATCCGGCCTTTGTTGGAGAAATTAACTCGAATTAAACAAAGCGATTCCATAGATTTATCTATCGATTGGGGCAATGTCGACGTCACGGTCGCCGCGGATCAGGATCGCCTGAGCGCAATCATCAACCATCTACTGCAGAACGCGATCGATGCAGTCGAATCCGGAGGCTGGGTGAAGATCAGCCTCGATCGTAAAGGCGATACGGTCTTGATCGAGGTCGCCGACAACGGGCCCGGCATGGATAGGGAATTCGTCCGGAATGAGCTCTTCACGCCGTTCCGCTCCACAAAGTCGCGGGGCATGGGTATCGGCGCGTACCAGTGCCGCGAGTACGCGAGGGAACTTGGAGGAGATCTTGAAGTCATCAGTAATCCCGGTTCGGGAACCACGATGCGGATCGTGCTTCCCATCGTCGACAGTACGGTCGTAAACGATGGCACGGGGCTGGGTAGCGTATCGCCGGCCATACCTGTCACACGCTGAGGCCTTTGAATAACCCTGTAGCAATAGTGGTATAGAGATCTGTTATGAGCGAACCGACTCAAAAGCTTTTGGTTGTTGAAGACGATGATGGATTGCGGCGGCAACTCCGTTGGGCCTTTGACAATTGTGAAGTGGTTCTTGCCGGCGATCGCGAATCGGCTGCTGCAGCCGTGAAGGAACACCGGCCGCCGGTCGCTCTGATCGACTTAGGATTACCGCCGGACCCGGACGGTCCGACCGAAGGCCTTGCGACACTTCAGGAAATCCTTTCGATTGCGCCGGATACGAAGGTCGTCATGATGTCGGGTCAGACCGAGCGTGAATATGCGGTTCAGGCCGTCGCGCTGGGTGCTTACGACTTTTATCAGAAGCCGATTGAAATCGACGTCGTCAACCTGACCATTCAACGCGCCTACAATTTGCATGCGCTCGAAAGCGAGAACCGGCGGCTTTCGCAGTCAAAAGCCGGTGCGGTGCTGCCGGGCGTAACCACGACAAACGCCGAGATGATCAGGATTTGTGGCGAGGTCAAGCGCTTCGCCAGCGCCAACGTCGCGGTTGTGCTGATCGGCGAAAGCGGCACCGGTAAGGAACTGCTGGCCCGTGCGACCCATGAGCTGAGCGAGAAGGCCAAAGGCCCTTATGTGGCCATCAACTGTGCCGCCATCCCCGAGCACCTGTTGGAAAGCGAGCTTTTCGGTCACGAAAAGGGTGCCTTTACCGGCGCGGTAAAGACGACGGTCGGTAAGGTCGAAGTTGCCAACGGCGGCACTCTGTTCCTGGATGAAATCGGCGACCTACCGATGTCACTTCAAGCCAAGCTATTGCGATTCCTACAGGAACGCGTCATCGAGCGAATTGGTGGCCATAAGCAGATTCCCGTCGACATCCGGCTGGTCTCGGCCACAAATAAGGACCTGCTCAAGCTGACGGAAACCAATGAGTTCCGCGAAGATCTCTATTATCGGCTCAGCGAGGCGGTCATCAAGATTCCACCGCTCCGCGAGCGCCCAGACGACGCCGTCGTGATCGCGCATCAGCTGCTCAATAGCTTTGCCGAGGAACAGGGCCGCAACATCACGGCTTTCACCGCCGACGCTCTCGCATCAATTTCCAGCTATGAATGGCCCGGCAACGTCCGCGAACTGCAAAACCGGGTCAAGCGTGCGGTGGCGGCAGCGACCGGTACCAAGATCACCGTCGTGGATCTGGACCTGCCGAACTACGAGCAGCCGGCTCCCAGCGGCACCTTGCGGGAGTATCGAGAGCAGGCTGAACGCACCGCGCTGACCAGGGCGATGGTTGAAGCCCAAGGCAACATATCAAAGGTGGCCAAACTGCTCGACGTCAGCCGTCCAACCGTTTACGACCTGATGCGCCAGCACAATATGAAGGTCTGATCAGGGCACGCTGATGCCGATGACCTTAGATCAAACCGATCGAGGCCGTGATTCAGTCTCATTTTCGTGCAGTTGAGCGGCGACTCGAATTCTTGTTTATCAAATCGGGGGCGGTCGCCCTCAAACACAGCAAATCATCGTGATTTCAACGCTTTCCTAACCTTCTTGTGGTGATCTTTCCCCCTGTTTGAGGCGGACGGATTGACCAGCGCAATGGGGAAAACACGGACCTGGCGGTTCTTTGAGGCTGTCACGGCCTATCCAAAGACCATTCTTGCGGTCGTAGCGATCATCACGATCGCGACGGCGAGCTTTCTGCCACGCCTGACCAAGGACACCAGTGCAGACGCCTTCATGCCGGCCGGCCATCCGGCTGTGGTCTTCCGCGACAAGGTCAAGGGAACCTTCGGTTTGAAGGATCCTTTGGTGGTCGCAGTTGTCAACAACGGTCCCCAGGGCGTCTTCAATCCGGAAAGCCTGAAGCTGATCAAATGGCTCACGGACCGGATTACGGAACTGCCCGGGATCGACGCCGACCGCGTCACGAGCCTGGCCAGCGAAAAGAACATTATCGGCGTTCCCGAAGGCCTGCAGGTCGAACCCTTCTTCACCGACCCACCGCAAACACAGGAAGAATCCGATGCCGTCCGCGATGCAGTGGCGGCTTTTCCGCTCTACAACGGTAATCTCATCGGTCAGGACGGCAAGGCAACCCTGATTGCAGCTGAACTGCTGGATGAGGAACAGTCTCAAGAAGCTTATCGACAACTGCGTGCCTTGGTGGAAACGGCACCACGCAGCAACGGCGAGGAAATTCACGTCGCCGGCCAGGGCGGCGTGATGGGCTATCTCGGTCAATACGTCGACACGGACGCGCAGCGGCTGAGCCCGTTGGCAGCGGTGATCGTGGTCTTTATCCTGTTCCTCTGCTACCGGAATTTACGTGGCGTTCTGCTGCCCTTGCTGGTCGTAGGCGCGACTCTGGCCGTTGCGATGGGTGCCATGGCAGCCGCCGGAAAACCGATCTACACCATCACCAATGCTCTGCCGGTGGTCCTGATCGGCATCGCCGTCGCCGATTCAATCCACATTCTGGGCCAATACTACGACGAACTCATGCTCCGGCCGAAAGCCTCGGCCCGCGAGCTGGCGGTGCGCACCATGATGGCCATGTGGCGTCCGGTCACCATCACCTCCCTGACAACGATAGCCGGCTTCATGGGCATCTACGTCTCTTCGGCGATGCCGCCGATGGAAGACTTCGGTCTCTTCGCCACCCTGGGCATCGCAACCGCGATGATTCTGTCGTTGGTAGCAGTTCCCGCCGGCCTGACGCTCGTGAAACCGCGCATGTCGCCCGCTCTCAGGGCAGCCCGCCAGGCCAGTGATGCGCTGGGCGCAGCGCAGTCGGAAGCCTCAAGCCAAAGCCGGGGGGAGCTCTTCGGCCGGCAAATTGGACGCGCGGTGGCGCATAACCCCAAAACGGTACTCGCAATCGGTCTGCTGGTGATCGGCGCCGGCTTGCTTGGTTTGACACAGCTGCGCGCCGACGAAGCGCCGATCGACAACTTTCAGACCGACGAACCGATTGCCGTCGCAGATCGGGTGATCAACGATTTGATGAACGGCACAACGACCCTGGACGTCGTAATCGAAACGCAGGAGGCGGAAGCGCTTTTCGATCCGGAGCGGTTGCGGCGGATCGAAGCCTTACAGCGCTTCATAGAGGGCCTGCCATCCGTGAAGTCGACGGTTTCCATCGCCGATTATCTGAAACAGATGAACCAGGCGCTGTTCGACAATCAGGCCGATGCCTACGAACTGCCTGAAACAGCAGACCAGGTCGCGCAATACTTCCTGCTCTATTCCATGAGCGGCGACCCGACCGATTTCGAAGAGGAAGTCGATTACGACTACCGCCTTGCCAATGTTCGGGTGACCATGAACAGCGGACTCTATAGCGCTGAGACCGAGGTGATCGCCGCACTTGAAGACTACCTGGCGGCTGAATTCAACAGCGCAGACATGACGGCACGCCTCTCAGGACACGTCACGGTTCACTATAACTGGATGAACCAATTGCTGAGCGGACACCTAACCAGCGTGCTGATTTCCCTGCTCGCGGTCTGGGTGATGTCGTCACTGACCTTCCGCTCCATCATCGCCGGCAGCCTGACCCTGATGCCGGTGGCTATTTCCGTATTTCTGGTTTACGCGCTGATGGGGGCCGCCGGCATCCGCCTCGCGATCGGCACCTCCATGTCGGCGGCGATTGCCATCGGCATCGGCGTCGACTTCGCCGTCCATTCCCTGGATCGGCTGATCCTGCTGGCGGGCGACCGGGCCAGAAGCCTGGACGAGGCCATAGAAGACCTCTTTCCGACAACCGGACGGGCACTGTTGTTCAACTTTCTGACCGTGTTCTTCGGTTTCGGGGTTCTGATCTCCAGCCAGGTCCCCGGACTGATTCGCTTCGGAAGCCTCGTGGCGGTTGCGGTCTCGGCCAGCTTCATCGCAAGCATGACCGTCCTCCCCGCCCTGGTGAAGCTTCTGCCGCCTGCCTTTTTGACCGAACAGTTTCGGATCGCACAGGCCTCCCGTGAAATCTCGGTCCGATGGGAGCGGCTGGGCATCAGCGGCACGCCCGATCGTGCTTGAGAACCCGATCGCGCTTGAGAAAAGGAACGCTCCAACATGAAAATGCTCTCTCGCTGTCCGCAAACACTGACCGCTTGTGTCACCGCCCTTCTGCTTACCGGCGCTGCAATGACCCCGGCCTGGGCCGCAACTTCTTCCAAGTCTCCTGATGACCGGGCGATCCAGGCTGCCCCGGTCGAACAGCCGGTAACGCCTCAGCCAGCCACTTCGGCAGACGGGACGCAAAGCCTACCGAGCGGGGATGAGATCGCCCGGCGCATCAACGCGCGCGACGACGGTGTCTCGGTGGTCCGGAGCATGACGATGGAATTGCTCGACAAGCGCGGCAAAAAGCGGACCCGAAAAACCCGGTCCTTCCGGAAGTACTTTGAGACTGAAAAGCGAATTGCGATCTTCTTTCAGAAACCCAGGAACGTCCGCGACACAGCCTTTCTGACCTTTGATTATCTGGAAGACGGCGAAGAGGACGCGCAGTGGCTCTACCTGCCGGCGCTTCGCCGGGTCCGCCGCATTTCCGGTTCCGACCGGGGCGACTACTTCATGGGCACCGACTTCACCTATGACGACATTCGCCAGGACACAAAGGTTTCCCGCAGCGATTATGTACGCACGACCTTGGGCATGGACGAGGTCGATGGCCGTGCCTGCTATATGGTCGAAGCCGTGCCCGCCAACGAAGATGTGGCCGAGCAACTCGGTTACAGCCGCACACTCAGCTGTGTGGACGCCGAGATCTGGATGGTCCTGAAATCTGAAATCTGGGACCTGCAGGGCAATGCGCTCAAAACCATCTACACACGCGAGATTCGTGAAGTGCAGGGCATCTGGACCGCCCATCGCCTGGAAGCCGAGAATCACAAGACCGGTCACAAGACGACCTTTATCATCAGCGAAGTCGATTATCTCGCCGACCTCGGCGACGACCTCTTCACCCGCAGCGCCCTGAAACGCGGTTTGTGAGGCGTTTGGCAACATGACCATGCAACTTCGGCAAACGGCAAGAACACAGATGAAGCCGCGTTCACGCAGCACGCTTCTAGGAACTGCTGCCTGGGGTTTCACCGCCATTCTAAGCCTGTCGGCGCCATCAGGTCCCGCCATGGCCGAGGATGACGGATTGGGCGGCTATCTTGCCGACACGATCGAAGATGCTGTTACCTTCACGGCCACGCTACAGCATGAATCGGCGCTGGATATCGATGATGGCAATGGACAAAAGGTTGAGACGACCTTTCAGCCTGAACTTGAAATCGAATTGCCCGAGGGTTTCAATCTGACGGCAATCGGACGGGTTCGCTGGGACACCCGCGACCGGCTCGAGCCGGGCAGCCCCACACAGGACACGACCGCCACGATCTCGCGCCGCTGGCTTGCGAATGACGATCTCGATTTCGAATTGCGCGAACTCTACCTGGATGCACCGACCGATTTCGCGCACTTCCGTATTGGCAAGCAACAGACGGTTTGGGGCCAATCAGATGGCTTGAAAGTCCTTGATGTGGTCAATCCGCAGGACTTCAGAGAGTTCATCCTGGACGACTTCGAAGATTCGCGTATTCCGCTCTGGACGATCGCCGCCGAAGTTCCGATCGACGACTTCACCGCAGAATTCCTGTGGATCCCGGATCAAACCTACAACGATCTGCCCGAAGCCGGCGCCCTCTATGCCCTGACGGCGCCGAGGTTCGTGCCCGAGGCCGTTCCGGGCTTCACCGTGGTCCAGCGCGAACCGGATCGGCCCGACGACGTTATTGCAGATTCCGATGCCGGCGCACGGTTGCTCGGGATGCTCGACGGCTGGGACCTCAGTCTGAATTACCTCTACCACTATGACGACAATCCGGTGCTGCGCCGCCAGGTACAGGGTTCCGTTGTCACGATCACACCGGAGTACGAGCGGACGCATCTTCTCGGCGGAACCTTCAGTAATTCCTTCGGCGATTTCGTTGTCCGTGGTGAGCTCGGATACTCATTTGACCGCTTTTTCCTGACCGAGGATCTTTCAGACAGTGACGGTGTCGGCGAAAGCGACAATGTTTCGTCCGTCATCGGGCTCGACTGGTATGGGCTGGACGACACGTTGGTCAGCGCACAGGTGTTCGGCGATTATCTGACGGACGATATCGACGGTTTGCTCCGCGACCGGTTCGAATCGACCACCAGTCTGCTGGTACGCCGCAGCTTCCTCGACGAGGATCTTGAAGCCGAAGTGATCTGGTTGCAGTCCTTGAACAGCGGAGACGGGCTTGTCCGGCCGAAGATCACCTACAGGCTCGACGACAACTTCAAGATCTGGGCGGGCGCCGATATCTTCTTTGGCACATCGGACGGAGTGTTCGGTCAGTTCGACGACAATGACCGCGTCCTCTTCGGTGTTCAATTCAGCTTCTAGATCGGATCATGTTTGTCGGAACCACCTTGTGGTTTCGTCAAAGCATGTGAATCCACCCTATCTCACGTGGTTAGAGCAGCGTCACTTTCATGAGAGAAGTGATCGGAACCTGTGTCGACCTTCCAATTAGGAGGGTGAGGCCGCCTTACGCTTTTTCAGCGTTTCAGGAAAAGATTGTCGGTCTTAGGCCGGGCAGACCCGAAGGGGCAGTCAGACAGGGACGTCAGCTGTCGCCCGATGCCGCCTTGGGCAGAAGCTGGCCGTCATCGGTACCGACCTCCCAGAACTCCCGCCGGGCCTCGCGCGAGGTTTTCAGCAGCGTTTCCAGTGCGGCATAGCAGGGCTGGCGGCGGCCGTGATAATTCACGACCGGTCCGATCGGCTCGAACTCCAGGCCGAAACGGTGAAGCAGACGAATCAGAGCGGGCTCCATCACAGCACAAACATGGGTGATGTCATGCTCTATGCACATCCGTAAGACGCTTTTCATAAGGCCCAACGTGATATGCGGAAGAACACGGCGCTCGAGCTTTTTGCGTTCTACCGGGCTATCTTCACTCTTCGCCCAATTGACATCTGCATAGCGTTCCTCGCCTGCACGACGCCGAAACTCACGGGAGATGGCGTAGCGGGAGATTTCGGCGGTCGTCTCCTCGGGAAAGGGGATCCGTTCGGTCTGCCAGACATCCTGGATCGGAAGCCGATAGGCGGAAGCCTTAGCAGGCAGGATCAAGCGCACGGCACCCATGGTGGTCTGGGTAGGGCGATGGATCAGCAGGCTGTGTACGGAGTGTGGATCGTATTCATCCATCTCCATTTCATTGGGATTGCCTGCGGGGTCCTCAAAGGGGTTCTCGACGCAGTACACCTGGTACCGGAGGCGATGCGCCTGCTCGATCTCTTCCGCCGTAATCGCCGGCTTGGTCTCGAACCAGTGCTTGAAAAGCTCTGCTAGGCGGGCGTTCTCAGAAGGCGCCGCGGGCAGACCGGACACAGACATTTGACTCGGTGTCGCAAGTGTCTGCGATTGAACAACGGCCATTGAGCACTCCTGAACGGAACCTTAATACAGTCGAGCACCTTAGGCTTTACCTCTTAAATTATCGTAAATACGAAAATTGTTCATTCTTATACTTTAGTAATTTAGTTGCAATTTTAGAGAAGTTATCAAATACAATCTGAAGTAATATTCTTATCTTGAGTTCTTATTCAGCTTGATTTCTATCATATTGCGCTCACCGGAAGTAGTCTGCGGTGAACAAGTGTTCAATTACTATTTAGTGTGCGACTTTGTCACCAAAGCCTCGATCCTCTTGGCGTTATTCTCCCAGGTCAGGGCCTTTTCGGTGATGGCAGTACGTGCGGCCTTGCCGATACGTTCGCGCAAATCATGGTCGCTGCATACGCGCTCAATGGCTTCCCGAAACCCGGTCTCGGTTTCCGGGTCGAAAAGCAGGGAATCGGCACCATCGGTCAGTATCTCTTTGATGTTGCGCATATCCGGCGCAACGATCGCCCGGCCAAGGGCCATGTATTCGAAGAGCTTCAAGGGAGAGGCATAACTGGTGACGGCGGGCTGAAGCGCGACATCGAAGGCCGCAATGTATTGAGCGACCTCGTCACGGCCGATTACGCCGGTAAAGGTGACCTGATCGGAAACGCCGAGCGACTTGGCTTGAGCCTCGAGTGCTTCGCGCGCCGGGCCGTCACCGACGACCAGGAGATGAAGCTGGGCGCCACTGCGATCCTCGGCCAGAAGATCAACCACATGATTTAGTCCATGCCACTCACGGACAAAGCCGGTAAAGCCCAGAACCAGGCTTTCCGTAAGCTGCATACGCTGCCGCACGGCTTGCGTATCGATATCGCTCAGAAAGCGGTCTTGATTGATTCCGTTGGGAATGACCTGAATCCGCTCCTCCGGGACTCCGGCACGGCGCAGATGATCAGCCAGCACGTCGGTCACCGGAAGCACATAGTCCGCTTCTCGCCAAGCCGTCTCCTCTGTCCAGCGGGCGAGCCCCTTGAGGGCAACATTCCCAAAGCGGCTGCGTTCCTCGAACAGCGGCGCATTGACCTCAAGCAACATGGGCAATTTATAACGGCGCTTCAGCCAGACACCGGACAGCAGGAAAAGATTGCTCCGCTCGTAAAGCACATCAGGCTGATGCTCAAGAAATGCCTTCCGGAGCCGGCGATAAGCGACCAGGGAATAGGCGAATTCCATCAGTTCGTAAACGGCCTGAGGCAGATGGCGCTTTAAAGCAGCCACAAGGCCGTTTTCCTCGCCGAATTCCTGTTTTTCGCTGCCGCCGGGCGCGACCTTGACGATCTCGTGTCCCAAGGCGGAAAGCGCGGTCATCAATTCCTCGATATGGACCGCTTGCCCGTCTGTCGAACCGGTTCGGTGATGATAGAGTATCTTCATCTTCAACCCCGCCGTTCGAGAATGGACTGAAACAGGTCGTACTGCCCCTGAGACGTCGCCTGCCAGCTAAACAACTCCGCATGCGCCCGGGTCGCCTCGCGGGCCGGCGGGTTCTTTAAGACGGAAAGGACGGTACCTGCGATCGAATCCGGCGTCCGCTCGTGTATCAGTGCTCCAGCCGCAGCCGTAGTGATGACCTCGGGCGCCCCCCAGACGTTCGTCGCGGCCGCCGGTGTTCCGCTGGCCATGGTCTCCAGAAGCACGTTGGCCCAGCCTTCCCGGCTGGAAGCCAGAACCAGAACGTCGGCAGCGCTGTAGAGCTGCGACATTTCCTGGTGCGGAATGGCCCCGAGAAATCTTACACGGTCCGCCAGACCGAGTGACTTCGCCAGATCGCGCAACGCCGCATCCTCCGGGCCGATGCCCGCGATCAGCAAGGTTGCATCCGGGATCTGCGGCAAGGCCTCGATGATCAGGTTGTGGCCTTTACGCTCGATCAGGTGGCCGACCGACAGCAATACGGTGCCATCGACCGAGAATTTCTGCTTGGCCGCTTCCCGGTCCTGCGGCTGAAAAAGTTCGAGATCGACACCATTGCGCAGCACCTCGACCCGCTGACCGTCGATCCCCATTTTCACCAATTCGTCCTTGAGCGCCTGACAAACGGTGATCAGGCCATCGGCCTGTTCCGCCGCCTCGATGATCAGCCGCCGGGGTGTCGGGTAGTTGGGGATCAGATTGAGGTCGGTCCCGCGCGCGGTAATGGTGAAGGGCTTGTTCACGGCTTTCGCGATATAAGCCGCGGCAACCCCATCGGGGTAAAAATAGTGCGCATCGATCAGATCGAAATCCGGCTCCTCACGCAGCAGCCGCGCAACCAAAGGCCTGACCGCTCGATACATCAGCGAAGGCGTCAGATTCATGCCGATCTTGGGAATGAGCGGATAGCGCGGGTAGGTGACATCCAGCCCGAAACGGCGATCGCTCTTGGGAACCTTCGCAAAAGTGGCGTAGTCGCCGAAGACGGAGGCCGAGGAAGGAAACCACGGCACCGGTGCAATCACCTTCGCAGATACGTCCGTATGATCGATCAGATGCCGGAGGCGGTTCTCGACAAAGACGCCGTGATGCGGCTGCGCCTTGTTGGGGAAGAGCGTCGAAAAGGTCAGGATCTTCATTTCGGCATCCCCGGGATATATGTACGGCGGCGAACAGGTATCATGCGTCGAAGACCTTCTCGTAGGCGGCGAACATCTTTTCCGCGGCATAGACATTTTGCGCATGGGCACGATTGCTTTCACCGATCTCATGACGCAACGATGTCTCACACAGCAGTGTTTCGAGCGCCCTGCGAAAGGCGTCGTCGTCGTGTTTCGGCGTCACGAAGGCTTGGGCGTTTTCCGGCAGCATCGCTTTCACATCACCGACGTCGAGCGAAGCGATGGCGCGTCCCGACGCCATGGCCTGGAGAATGGAATTCGGCATCTGCTCCGTATCCGACGTCATGGCAAAAACATCGATCAATCCAAGCAGCTGATCGATGTCTTCGCTATGGCCGGCGAATACCACGCGTTCGCCGATCCCCAGCTCTTTCGCCAGGCTTTCGAGGCCGGCGCGCTGGTCGCCGTCGCCAACCAGCAGCAAGCGGGTCTTCTGCTCAATCCCTGAGAGCTGTGCAAAGGCCTTCAGGAGCCGCGCAAGGTTCTTTTCCACCCTCAGGGGGGCCACCGTTCCGACGATCAGCTCGTCCGGGTGCTTTGTGAATCCCGGAAGGATATCTTCGACCGGTTCCCGCGCGAATAATGCGCAATCGACGCCGTTCGGAATGTGCTTGATCTTATGTTTGGGCAGTTTCCAGATATCGGTGGCAATACCGACCAGTTTGAACGACGGCACGACAACCTGCGACGTGCGCGCCAAAGCCAGGCGGCGGAAATAGACGCGGCGGGGAATCTGGCGTTCCGCCTCTTCGACGCCAAATCCGCTTTCCAGATGTACATGGCGGCACAGCGGCGCCAGTGTGTTTGCCAAGGCCCACTCTGTGGCACCCCAGTTGAAGGTCAGGAGCAGATCGGGCGCCTGGGACTTGATATAGCCGCGGATGGCGCGCAGACGTCCAGGCAAGCCCTTCGCAGATCCTTCAAACGCGTGAACCTCTGCCGGAACGCCAGGTTTGAGCCGTGAGCGGCAGTCCGTCGGCCCATCCAGGGATAAGACCGTGTGCCGGTAGCGATCGCCGAAATGGTTGATGATCGTGCTGATACGGATCGGCACCCCGCCATGGGCAAAGGTGGGGAATACATGCAGCAGATGAGGTTGCGCGGTCATGATCAGGCCGCCGGAACGCGTTTCGAAACGGACAATCCGGGTGTCACGGCAACAAACCGGGCAGGCGCGCCGGTGCTGCCGGCCGGAAATCTAACCGAGCTCATTGAGCCAGCTCTCCAACTGGTCGACCCGTCCGTCCCAGGAATTTTCGGCCGCGACACGCTGACGCTCGGCCGGCGTACTGACGCCACCGTTTTCGATGGCATCCTGCAGCGCCGACAGCCATTCGGCCTCGTTCCCGGCAACGGCTACGACTTCGCTGAACAGCTTGATGACACGGATATCCGCGCCCACGACCGGTTGGCCGGTTGCAAGATACTCGTGCAGCTTCAAGGGATAAAGATCGGTCCACCAGCCGCCTTTTTCCGAGCGGTAGCACATGACATTAACGTCCATGTGGGTGTTGTAGGCCGGCAGGCCATGATAAGGCTTGAAGCCCAGGAAATGGACATTGGGCAGTGCTTTCAGGGCACGATAGACCTCACCGGTCTCCGGCGTCAGGTGCTCTTCGTGCACCAGCCCAATGAAGACCCAGTGCCAGTCCGCCCTTTGCTGCGCAATGGAGAGAGCGAGCGCTAGGTTGACCTTTTCATTGATCTTGCCGACATAACCGATGCGCGGATGCGGAATAGCCGCCAGATCTTCCGGGCAATCGCACCCATTGGCATCGATGAAGGCCTGAGTATCGGCACCGTTGGGCAGCTGTTTGGCTCTGGCAGGGCCATCGTTTGGAAGTGCCTCGGCCATCCCTGGCGAACTCGCAACGATCAGATCTGCGCGCGCAACCAGCTTTTCCTGCATCCGCGCCTGTTCTTCAGTCCAACCAGGCATCGATGAAAAG
Source organism: Pelagibius sp. Alg239-R121 (assembly GCF_947331435.1). GTDB lineage: Bacteria > Pseudomonadota > Alphaproteobacteria > Kiloniellales > Kiloniellaceae > Denitrobaculum. The sequence continues at coordinate 417,602 of NZ_CAMZOF010000001.1, forward strand.
GTGTCGTCCGCATGATAGATGACCGAACAGTCCCCCAATGCCTCGACGTAAGGCCAGAAAACCGGGTGAAAAACATAAACAAGCGGGCGTTTTGCGGCGGACCAGCCGATGCGTTTCTTTATGCCGGCAAGATAGCTCCGCACGACGAACCGGTCCCAGGCCGGCACCTTGGGCCAGCGCAGCTGCCATCTGCCGGGCATATGAATGTCGACGTCGTAAAGATGCTGTGAAGATTCGAACCAGGCGGATTCGCGCCAGTCATCGGTAAAACGGTCCCAGGCAAACAGCGTCCCGGTGGAATAAGCAACCGGCCAGCCGCGGCCGCCGAGCCGGGAGGTAATTTGCTGGCGGGTCTGCCAGTCATCTCCCCAGCGGTTCGTTCCCATGACGATTACCGGTCGATCGCGCTCGATGTCTGCCATAGTGTTTAACTCACCGTCTTCCATGACCGCGTGCGGCGGAAATCATTGCTCATGCGAATATGTTGCGATAGTCAGCAGCCGGATCGGCAACGAATCCTCAGCGAACGCCCTGCGGCCAGAGAACAACCCTCACCGTTTGCGCGATAATACTCAGATCGAGCAACAGGCTGTAATACTTAATATAATAGAGATCGTACTGAAGCTTCTGCCGGGCGTCTTCGATCGAGGCACCGTAGGGATAATTCAATTGAGCCCAGCCGGTGACGCCGGGCTTCACACGATGGCGCTCCGAGTAGTAGGGAATGACATCGGCGAGCTGTTCAACAAAGAACGGCCGTTCGGGCCGCGGGCCGACGAGGCTCATATCACCCCGCAGAACATTGAGAATCTGCGGAATTTCATCGATCCGCGTTTTTCGTACGAAAGCGCCGACGGCAGTCACCCGGCTGTCATTTGCCGCCGCCCACTGCGGCCCGTCACGCTCGGCATCCACCCGCATGCTGCGGAACTTGGTCAGAACAAAAGTCTTCCCCCGGAAACCCATACGCTCCTGCCGATAGAAGATAGGTCCCGGGCTCTCCAGACGCACAGCAATGGCGGTCGCAACGATGATCGGCAGCAAAAAGATCAGCATGACCAGACTGACGGCAATATCCAGGGCCCGCTTAAAGGCCTGCTGCAGACGCCCCCCCGGAAAACCCTCGGAAAAGAGGAACCAGCTCGGGTTCAGTGCGTTCAGGTCAATGCAGAGGCTTTCGCGTTCGCGGAAGCTCATGTAGTCGGTGATGGCAGTGCCGTTCAATCTGCAGTCAACCAGCGACGGCAGGGGCAGATGGCCCCGGCGGTCCTGAACCGCGACTACGATCTCATCGATGCCGTTTTCTTCGACATACTCGACCAGCTTGATGTCGTCCGGCAGAATTCGCTCAGGTGTCACCTTGAGCTGCTCTCCGGGGATCTGGACGAAGCCGGCACAGACAAAACGGCAGGAGCGGCCGTCGTGCTCCCGGTCTTCCAACTGTGCAGCCCGTTCACCAACGCCGATGATGATGATCTTGTGCTTGAGCTGGCTGTTGTCCACGATCTGCAAAAATACAAGGCGCAGGATGATCAGCGCTGGAAAGGCCGCAAGCATGGCGATCGCCAGCGCGGAACGCCAGATAGTCAGATCCGGAAGCGTGTAGAAAATAACGGACAGGGCAAAGGTGCTGATCAGGAAACTGACGAACAGGCGCGTGAAGATGTCCGAGAACTTCGACGAAAACTGCCAATTATAGAGACCGAGAGAAAACATCGCCGTCATCACGACGGCGGTAAAGAGAATCATCTCCGGAATGAATGAAATCAGTCTCGCGACTGCGTCGACATCGGCTTCCGCGGACACACGTAGATAAATGCCGGAACTGACCGACAGCGCGAGGGTCGAGGATTCCAAAACTGCAAGAATGACGAGCGGGCGGGAGAAATGCATGAGGCAGACTTATACTTATGATCCCAAGACGGCAACAGTTGTCTCAACTACCGGACGGTCCGTTACCCAAATGACTTACCGAAAAACCTTTTGACAGATGACCATCGCGGAGTCGCGACACTTGAACATTAAATCGTAGAGATTATTACACAAACTACTTAACGGAATTACTACATAACAAGTCAGTAATAACCCCGACCAGTGTCAAGAAACAGCTCTGTAACTCCAAATTCAGCGAGCTGACGGCGATCTCAGGCAGTTATGCGCGCCGGCTCAGATGCAGGCTCATGCCCGCTGTTGTGGACCTTGCGCAGAAACGACTCGAACATCACAAGCGACCAGATCGCCGCGCTGTGTTCGCGCGCACCGGACTGATGCTGATCAACCAGCGTTTCGATGAACTTCATATCGAACAACCCGGTGTCGCCCAGAATCTCGCTTGAGAGGGCCTCACGTACGCGTTCGCGCAGGGGCCCGCGGAACCACTGCGCCACCGGCACCGCAAAGCCCATTTTATCGCGATAGAGAATATCGTTCGAAAGATGAGGCTCCAGCGCCTTCTTCAGGATGTGCTTGCCTTCGCGTCCCTTGAGTTTGTGCTGCGGCGCAATTCGCGCCGACCACTCGATGAACTTGTGGTCCAGAATCGGAACACGCACTTCGAGGGAATTTGCCATGCTGGCACGATCGACCTTGGTCAGGATATCTCCAGGCAGGTAGGTCTTTAGGTCGGCATACTGAACCCTGCTCAGATAGTGGTCGGTCGGCGCTTCGCGCATGAAACGGCCAACCACCTCAGAAGCATGATATCCCTGCAGCTCCCGGCCCATGTTGTCCGAATAGAGACCGTGGCGAAGATCGTCGTTAAGGATCGAGACCGAGTCGAAATAGCCGCCAACCGTCCCGCGCGCGAGCGCCTGGAAGGTGGTTTTCGCCCGCAGTGGCTTCGGCGCCCAATCGAGTTTCGGATAATAGCGCCCAAGGGCCGAGAAAAGCGGCGCGCGCAAACCGGCCGGCACGCGGCTACGAACCTGTTCTTCGTAATGGTGCCAGCGATAGCGGCGGTACCCGGCAAAGAGTTCGTCGCCGCCGTCACCTGACAGCGCAACAGTTACCTTCTCCCGGGCCAGCTTGCAGACCTGATACGTCGGCATCGCGGAGCTGTCGGCGAAGGGCTCATCGTAAAAAGAGATCAGTTCATCGACGAGATCGAAGGAATCCGGATCGACTTGGCGGACGTGATGGCGCGTCCCGAATTGTTCTGAGACCTGCCCGGCATACTTCGATTCGTCGAAGTCAGGTTGCCCGAACCCGATCGAACAGGTGTCGACGGGCTCGTCTGACAGTCCGGCCATCAAAGCGACCACCGCGCTTGAATCGACACCGCCCGAGAGAAAAGCCCCCAGAGGCACTTCTGCGATCATCCTGATCTTGACCGCTTCTCGCAGCTCCTCGATCAGAGATTCACAAATTTCGTCTTCACTGAGGTTCTCGACGTCATCAAAACGCACGTCCCAGTATTGCCGTGGGCTGGCCGGCAGGTCGTCGCGCCGCTGAATCAGGATATGCCCCGGCGCCAACTTATGGACACCGCGGTAAATCGTTTTAGGATCCGGCACATAGCCGTAGCCGAAATATTCCTCGACCGCCAAGGGATCCAGGTCCCGCTTCAATTCAGGGTGAAGCAGCAGGGATTTGAGTTCCGAACCGAAGATCAGCGTTCCGCTGGGCAACAGGGAATAATACAAAGGCTTGATGCCGATCCGGTCGCGGGCGAGAAACAGGGTTTCTTTATTGCTGTCCCAGAGGGCAAACACGAACATGCCGCGGAAGCGTTCGACACAGGCCTCACCCCATTCCGCCCAGGCGTGAACGATGACCTCGGTGTCGGACTGTGTCTTGAAGTGATAGCCGGCCGCTTTCAGTTCCTCGGTCAATTCCTTGTAATTGTAGATTTCGCCGTTGTAGATGAGCACCACCGAACGGTCTTCGTTGAACAGCGGCTGCTGGCCTTCGGCAAGATCTATGATCGCCAGGCGGCGGTGTCCGAAGCCAATGCCCGGCGCAGTGTAGAGTCCATCTTCATCCGGACCGCGATGGATGATCGAATCGTTCATCCGCGCGAGCAGATCACGATCTATGGTGTTCTGACCCCGGGTCTCAAAAAGTCCGACGATGCCACACACTTACTGATCTCCATTCAGATTAAGTTCGCCTTGAACGCTTCCCGCGCTCAGCTGGTCGGTGACTGCGTTTTTCCGCTTGGCTTTCTCCGCCTGCAGCAGATCCTGGTCGGTCTGCTGCAACAGCGCACTCACCGATTCCATCTGCGCTGTGAAGTCGCGCAGCACAGCATGAGCGTCAACAGGTGCGTCAATATAGTCAGTGGCAATCGCGATCGCGGCCGCCGAACGGACGCCGCCGAACAGGCGCGCCTTTACCTGTAAAAGCTTGGCAACATATGGACTGGCGGTAAAGCGGCCATCGACCCAATACCAATACCATACAACTCGGCCACGCCGCTGTGCGAGCAAGCGCACGTAATTCACGTCGCGTGCTTCACCTTCGATGACCGCCTCGAACTTGCCGCTTCCGGCGCGATCCCAGAAGCGACCATCTTCGAAGCGGTTGCTGGAGTTGACGACCTCCGCGTCCTGGCGCTGAGAGGTATAGAACGCCAGGTAGAAATCAACCTGCTGCTCGTCTTTCAGGTAGCTGCTGTGCAGCTCGGTATCGGCGCCAACGAAGCTTGGCTGCCAGCTTGGACTGGCCAGATCGACTCTTTCCCAGGGCGGCTGCACGGCGATGGGGCGAATCGGCACCATGGCGGTTCCCGAACCCTGGTACTCTGTAAGATGGCGACCGGCATCGGCGCTGCCGGCAATGACCAAGACGGCAACAGCCGTCAAGACCGGTGCGAGGAGGCGCGGGCTCACCTGTTCAACCGCGCCGGATCCATTTGCGCGTCGTCGCTCCGCAGGTGCCGCTTCACGAAACGAAAAGCCGACCGCGAGCAAAAGTACGGTTACGAAGCTCAGGAAAATAAAGCCGTAGGTCAGATGGTCGGCCCCAACCGCCACGGTAAAATCACTCACATGCGCGAGAATCACGATTCCGAAGGCCCGAAAACCATTGGCAATGACCGGAATGATAAAGGACAACGCGATGAAGGCGAGACGGCGTTTTGTGCTGCGATAGAGCTGATTGGCGCCGATGAACCCCAAGGCGATGGTACTGATCAGGAATCGTACACCTGCACAGGCTTCGGCAACTTCGAAGCTGCCCGAAGGTATGTGGATGAACAGTCCGTCCAGATAAACCGGAATCCCCACCAGTTGGAGCATGTAGACGACAAAGACCGCGGTGACGTCCTGAAGCGGCGCGATCAGGAATTCACCGAAGGGAATGGTGAAGAACAGAAAGAACAATGGAAAGGCGATCCGCCAGGCGATGCGCCACCCCAGGATCGTGATGACCGAAACGACCAGCATGCTCACGAAAGCGAGCTGCTGAACCGCCTGGGTTCCCGAAACATTGCCGACAAGCCATCCGAATGCGAGCACCGCCAGCAGCGGAAAACCCAGCTTCGCAATCCTAGGCGCCAGACCCGATAAACGCTTGCGCCGGATCCACACCAGGTAGCCTGAAACCGGTGGGATCAGAAAACAATGCCCAAACAGCGTCGAGGACATCCAGGTGTCGACCATCGACTGCCCGGTTTCGAAAAACAGCAGTATCAGACCCGCCCAGGCCACAAAGATCGCCCCGAGGCTCCAGCGCCACTGCAGACGCAACGCAGCCTCGGCCGCAAACCCTTCGGCGGATTCCGCGGCGGAACCCGTCTTCAGAGTGGCAGCCTCTTTCGGCGCTATGTCGCTGTCATTCTCAAGCATGGTCCTGTCTCGGTGAACCTGAAATAACCTGCGAATCTGGGACCGATTGCGCGGTGCCTTTCAGCATCGCCGTCAGCCGGTCAATGTTCGCACTCCAGGCGTAATCCCGCATCACGCGGGCGCGGGCATTCTTTCCTAACAGGCATTCCTTGCCCGAGTCTAAAACAGCGAAGATTTTTTCAATAAATTCATCGGGATTGTCGGCCTTCAGAACCTCCTCACCGCTCTGCGCATCAATCCCCTCCAAGGCTTGGGAAGTCGCGACGACGGGTTTGGCCATTGCCATGCCCTCAAGGACCTTGTTCTGGATACCCCGGCTGATCCGCAAGGGCGCAACCACGGCAGCAGCATAGGCGAGATAGGGCCGGACGTCTTCCACACGGCCGGTGACCGTTACGCCCTCCAGCTGCGATAGCGCCTTAACTTCGGAACCGGGTTTGGAGCCAACAACGTAAAAATGGATGTTTTCGCGTTTCTTGCGAAGACCCGGCAGAACCTTTTCCGCGAACCAAATCACCGCATCGGCGTTGGGCCAATAATCCATCGCACCCGTGAATACCAGGGGGCACTCGCTCGTGCTAAACGGTGTTTCGAAGCTATGGGCCGAATCGAAATAGTCAAAATCGACTCCGTTGTTAATATGAAAAGTCTTGTTGCCGCTTTCCGGTGCCAGGCCCCGGAAAAATTCGGCCTCTGCCGGCGAAACAAAGAGACTGGCATCGCATTCAGCCGCGGTCTTTCGTTCGAATTCCAGGAGCTTTCGCCCTTCGCGGTCATAGATCCAGCTTGCCGGCCAGGGTTTGGTCACCGCGTATTGACGCCACTTGTCGGAATCCACATCGACAAAGTCCACGATGCAGCGAACCTTTTCACTGAGAGACGCAGGAATGTACTGCGCGACGGCGCCCGAAAAGACAAACACGGATTCGAGTGTCCGCTCCTTCGCCAAATTGTCGACCCAGCGCTGCAATCCCCTGTTGCGATAATAACTCAGGGTCATGGGATCGCCGTTCATCAAGGCGGTCGAAGACCATAGCTTCGCCGACAGAGGCTTTAAATCGGCGAAATAGCACTGGTCGCAGACGCTTCGAAGATGGTCGGTATATTGAACGTCTTCCTGTGAATCGATAAAGCACCCCAGATGCACACGATAGTGTTCTGCCAGTCCTTTCAGGATATTCCAGGAGCGAATCTTATCGCCCTTGTCCGGCGGATAGGGGATCCGATGCGCCAAAAACAGGAGTTCCGGTTGCTCGCTCATCCCAGATTTCTCGAAATAAAGGGCCCGATCGTGTTGGCGACAGGCAACGGCAGCTTACGCCAGGCCGAGATGAAGATGCTGTATTTTGGGTTTGTCGGATTAACTTCAGGCAGCGCATCCGCACCCAGAAGCTTAAACTCGTGCACGAGAGGTTCGGGTTCAAACCCCCAGTGTTTTTTGAAGTCGAAGGCCCCCGTTCCGCGCTTACTCCGTCCGAAATCGAACACCCGATAGCCGGCCTCGCAAGACCGGCGCATCAGATCCCAATACATAAAGTCGTTGATCGCGAGTTTCCGGTCGCTCGAGGTGCCGCCACCGTAGTAGGGGACCACCTCGTCGCGAAAATAAAACGACATGACTCCGGCAACGGGCCGCCCCTCATGGGTTACGGTCAGGATCTCGCAGTCATCGCCAAAGACTTCTTTCAACATCCGGAAGTACTTGCGCGAAAACACCGGTGTTCCGAGGTTCCGCACGCTTTCCGCATAGATCCGATGCAGGCGTTCGGTATCTTCGTCGAGCTCTCCAACCAGTCCAGACTTTAAACCCTTGCGCACCATCGCCCGTTGTTTACGTGGAATTGCGGCGAGGTTCTTATCCGGGTCGGGATCCATGCTCTTTCTGAAGGTGACGTAGAGATCCTCTTTGCGCGCCCAGTCCGCATGGACTGGTGATCTCAGCCGCAACTCGAGATAATCGACTCCCAAAGAAGCCGCGAGCGCTTCCGCTTCGCCATAGAGCGCCGACTGGGCTTCGGCATTCGAGGACGCCGCGCCTCCGTACACACAAAAAGCATTGGAAATCAGTGCATTACCGAACAAGCGGCTGCGCACATGTACGAGGGGCAGAACTCCGGTCAGTTCACCATTCTCTTCTGCATAGAGAAAGTAACAGTCGTGACCGAAACTCTCCTCGACCACCTTTTTCCAACCGGCTCGGTGGAAAAACGTTGCCGACTCACAGGATTCCACGAAAGCATCCCATTTACTTACGGCCGCATCATCAAGGCGCCTGATTACAATCCCCCCTACCACAAACGCCTCACGCCGCCATACGATGACGTTCGAGAAAGACCCGGTCGACCCGGTCCCAGGAGAAGTCGTTCAGGACCACCCGCAGCCGTGCTTCCATGCGCCCCAGATTGGTGTAGTGACGGAACTTGGATTTGGCCGAAGCGCCCGGAATCCGCGGTTGCTCGGGATCGATTTCCCAGGGATGGAAATAGAACATGCATGGCTCGCCGTCCTGCTGGTTCACGCGCCGCATGGCCCAGCGGGAATAGAGATAGGGCAGCAGGCGAAAATAGCCGCCGCCGCCACAGGGAAATTTTTTACTGCCGACAGTCACCGTCGTGACCGGTATTTCCAGGAGATCGTTGTCTTTTGATGGCGTGAAAGCAAATCTCGGCGCCGACGGCATGCCATAGAGATCATGATTAATCGGATAGACGCTGGAGCTGTAGACATGCCCTTCACGCGCCAACACATCGAAGGCCCAGGGTGTGCGCTCGTCGATCGAAAAACTGGCGGCGCGATAGCCGGTCACAGCGCAGCTTCCGATATCCTCCAGGATGGCTTTGGTTCGATGGACATCTGCCTGGAACTGATCTTCGGTCTGATGATGAACACGGGTGTGCTCGTATCCATGGCTGGCCAGCTCGTGGCCTTCCGCGACGATACGACGAATCAAATCGGGATAGCGTTCCGCAACCCAGCCCAGAGTGAAAAACGTCGCTTTTGCGCCATGATCGGCAAACATCTGAAGAATGACGTCGGTGTTTCTCTCGACCCGGCAGCCATGACTGTCCCAGTCATCACGGGTGATCTGATCTGCAAAGGCAGAGACCTGGAAGTAATCCTCAACGTCGACCGACATGGCATTGACGATGCCACCGCCGGCCACCGCACGACTGCTGTGATCTGATTCCGCCGCGATGGCGCCTGCCGCCGGCGTATCGGACATTTCCGTGTCTCGTTCCATTTACCGCCTCCATGGCGAGCGCTGTGAAGCTAACGGGCTACTGCGCAACCGCCGACACCCACCGGTTTCCACACGAACGGCATCAGCCGCAGAAACCAATCCTTCGGGTTAATTCTTACCGCGCCCACTCTCCAGCGCGGAGACGCGTTGAAACAATCTGTCAAGATCGGGATTCGTACTCGACGAACCGTCGGAAAGCCCGTTGGAGCCCCCTGTTGTCAGTCGGGCGTCCTGCGGCGTCTCTATGACATCGTGATTGTCGCGCGCCAGCGTCATGGGAGGAAGAGCAGCTCCCTCCTTGCGCATGTCGAGAACCACATCCTCAACATCCTCTGCTTCGATCTCGTGCCTGTCTTCAAGATAGCTTGCAAGGAGCAAACGGTCGCAGAGAAGGTTTATACGCCGTGGAACACCTGCCGTTTCGGAATAAATAATCGGATAAGCCGCTTCGTTGATGCGTGGATCTTCCTGCCAACCGACCAGTTTGAGACGATGTTCGACGTAAGAGCGCACCTCATCGGCATCCAGCGGCTGCAAGTGGTACGTCGCAATGACCCGCTGACGCAACTGCTCCAGACTGGCACTCGCGAGGGTTCTGCGAAACTCCGGCTGTCCGACCAGATAAATCTGCAACAGCGATTTGTGTTCACTCTGGAAATTCGACAGCATCCGCAGCTCTTCGAGTGAAGAATGCTTCAGGCTTTGCACTTCGTCGATAATCAGCAGTGGACGGCTGCCATCGCGATGGCATTCGAGCAGGAAAGCCTCGATCCGCTTCAGAATGGTCGCCTTGTCCGCACCTTCCTGCGAAAGACCGAATGAAGCCGCAACCAGGCGCAACAGACTGTCCGCCTCGATCTGCGTCGTCACGACGCGCGCCGTAATCAGCCGCTGCCCCTGCAACGAGGACAGGAAATAGTCCATCAGGGTGGTTTTGCCAGCCCCGACTTCACCGGTTATGACGATGAAACCTTCACCTTTGCTCAGACCATAGGTCACGTAGGCAACCGCTTTCTTATGCGGCTGACTCGTATAGAAGAACCGGTAGTCCGGGGTGAGCTGGAACGGAAGCCCTGTCAGATTGTAGAAATCGGTATACATATCCTTAGGCCGGATCCCTTTGTTGCGCTGCGGCCCGTAATCTAGCCTTTAACGCTATCGCCTGTGTGTGAAGCTTATGATTTCTCAATGTCGCCGTACGCATAGTATCCGCCGTAGTAGGACCCAAACTGCGTCGCACCGAACTGTGGGCGTGCCTTGTTTAGAACCATACCGATGTTTGGACAGGTGCTGATCAGATCCAGTGCCGACTTCACCGCCGAACGGCGGGTTCCTTCGGCTTCCACCACGAAAATGATCTGATCGGCATGACGCGCCAGGATCGACGACTCTGTCGTTGCCAGTACGGGCGGCGCATCGAATACGATAATCCGATCCGGATACCGCTTGGAAATCTCCTCGACCAAACGTTTCATGCGCGTGCTGGCGAGCAGCTCCGTCGACATGTGGTTCGGTTTGCCGGCCGGTATGATCGAGAGAGACTCGACATTGGTCCGGAGAATCACGTCGCCCACATCGAGCGACGGATCTTCCAACAGATCCAAGAGTCCCTTGTCCGCGGAGATGCCGAGCCGGCTTACAATACTCGGGCGTGAAAGATCGCCATCAATTAACAGGACCGTCAGGTCTTTCTCGGTCGAAATGCTCATTGCCAGGTTAATCGCGGTAAAGGTCTTCCCTTCGCCCGGGACCGCACTGGTGACCATGATCAGATTGTGCAGGTTGCTGTTTTCCTGCCAACGGTTGCGCAGAACAGAGTTCTTGATGATCCGAAACTCTTCGGTCGTCAGCGAACGTCCTCGGTCTGGCGTCAGAATTCCTTCGACCCGCAGGCGATTAAAATCGATCATTACCTGCCGGCTGCCACGCGCTGGAAGCGTCGTGCCCGTCGGCGCGGCTGCGCCATTGGGGGAATAGGTGCCTGTAGGAGGCGTATGTTCCGCGGGGGCGGGTACTGGCCGGGCCGGTTCGGCCTGCACTGGCATCGGCTGAACAGGAGCTGCCTGAATGGGAGCTGCCTGGACCGGTGCTGGTTGGACCGGTGCTGGCTGGACCGGCGCAGGTTGAACGGGTGTCGGCTGAGCCTGGGCCGGCTCAACAGGCTCTGCGTGAACCGGGGCCGGCTGCGGAACCGGCACGGGTTGTTGCTGAGGTATCGCCTGGGCGACAGGCTCCTGCGCAGATTCCACCGGTGCCGGCTGCACGGAAGCGGCCTCCACGGAAGAAAGGACGGTTTCAACCGGCGGAAAGTTCTGATGCGTGCTCGCAGACCCCAACTTCGCGGCTGCTTTTTCAACCAGTGAAGGGCCGCCGCGCGCCTTGGCCTTAGACCTGCTGCCGTCTGGACGGTCCATAACTCAGTATCCCCTCATCTCAAAACCTCAGTTGTCGCCGAATACGCCGGAGATCAGCGGCATGAGTTTGCTGGAAATCGTTTCGTTGAGTACCGCCGGAATGTTTCCACTTTCCCTTACAATATCCAGATTACTTAATCCGACCTGCTGCTCAAGACGCATCAAGGATCCATAAGTACCGACCATCGCCACAAGAACTATCGCCGTGCCTGCCAGCTTGGAAAAGCCCCAGCCGCGTTTGGTCAGATCCTGGACCGCGGTCACCGTACCCAATACCGGGAGCGCAAAAGCCGCGCCAAGATTGGAGGCATCGTGGAAAGTATCCTGAATAAAGATCATCACCCACGACAGTCCGACCCCTGCGCCAAGGCCTGCGAACAGGACAACCGTCAAAAACAAACCGCGGTTCGGTCCATCAGGCAAAGCCGGAATTTCAGGCGGATCTACGATACGGAACTGCACGGGTTCGGCACTGACTTCGCGCTCCTGCGAAAGCCGGGCAGATTCACGTCGCTTGAGAAGCTCGTCGTAATTGGTTTTGATGATCGCGTAATCGCGGTTCAGCTTCTTCAGCTCGGCCTCAACAGCCGGTACATTTGCACGCAGCCTCTCGAGCTCCTCGATCTGACCCTTGATCTGGTCCACGCGGCGTTGATTGATCTGAATGATCGACTGCTGCTCGATCAGGCGCAGCTGCATTTGCGCGTAGAGCGGATTTGGCACGCCCGTTTCTTCGGCCGGCTGGTCTCCGATGCTGAGCTCGCTCTCCAACGCCGCTTCCAATTCGCGTTCGTTTTTCGCTTCCAGCGCTGCCAGTCTGCGCTGCGCAATCACGACGTCTGGGTGCTTTTCCGTGTAACGGGTCAAGAGTTCCTGGATCTGCGCCTCAATCTCAATAATCCGCAGCGTCGTGTCCGATGGCGGCCCCGAGCTCAACCCAATATTTGAAGCGCCGCCGATCAGTTCCGGCACGGATGCCAGTTCACGCTGCAGGAGCGCGCGCTGGGTAATTGCGGCATTCAGATTGTTTTCTGCAGACACCAGACCGCTCTCAGCCCGCTCGACCCGGCCGTGGTAGCCGGCCGCTCCCGGAAGAGCATCGAAGTTTTGCTGCTTGAAATTGGCGAGGCGCTCTTCGGCCTGCTCGAGCTGACGCTCGTAATCCTTGATTTGTTCGCCGATAAACCGCTGGGCCGTGTCCATATCATCGCGGCTCTGACCCAGGTTACCCTCGACGAAGATCGTCAGCAGGGCATCGACAACGTCGCGTGCACGAACCGGATCACCATCCTCGAAACTGACCTTGAAGAGGTTCCCGCCGTTCGACTGAACCCTGGTTTTATCGTCCAGCCGTTCGATCAAGCGCTCCATCTGATCCGGTGTCGTCGCGGTGATGTCCAGATCGGTCATCCGGGCGACTTTTTGCAGATTTGGCCGGCTGAGCAGTGTCTGCTGCATAAGCCGGATTTCGGAGCGGATGTTGGTATCCACCGCCAGTCCCTGCAGCAAGGGCCGCAACATGCTGGCCGTATCGACGTACAGACGGCCGGACGCAACGTACACGTCGGGAATGGTTGCAACGTAGAACCAACCGCCGATGCACACGAGCCACGCCGTGATCATCGCATACCAGCGCCGCTGCCATACTGCGTTACAATAGAATATAAACTGTGCGTAGATGTCGCTCATCTCGACGCTCGACCGTCCTTTAAGTACGTCCTAATTTCGTGCTTCGTAGGATAAATTTGCAATCTGCAGCTTTGTGCTAGGCGCATTTTCTATCCGATTTGTTTAAAGATTCAATATTAACAATTCCTGACAAGCAGGTGATTTTTGTTGGCGCAATGACTTTGTGCAGACAACAAACTCACTACAACCAGCCCAACTTCCGCAAAGAACTCCCGGGCAGCTACAATCAGCACTGCCATCTTCCTGCATCAGCCTGAGCAACGATTGGCGTGGTATCCTTCTCGCTTTCCAGGTCAGTTAAGTCCCAATTGTGGCAGGACAATGACAAGTTTCCGTTCACACACCCAATTGATTTGTACGTGAGGTTGAAGCCCAGGGCTTCACGGCGTCAATCGTCCAACAGTTTCGTTTCCCAGATAGCTGTCTCGCCACCAACAATGTTCGTATACGTGTTTTAACCCTTTGGCGTACAGGAAATCGAGAAATTTTTTAATCAGTTCAATGTGAAGCCGCCATAACGTCGATCGATTCTGCAGTATATTCGACCTATTTTTAACCTTCCGATCACTCCGAATGGCCGGCCAGGACAGCAAATCAGCAATCACGCCTTCCCCGCGCAGCATCGGATAGAGGGCAAATGCACTTAGCGGCCTAAATCTACTCTTAATTGCAACAACATCCAAATAAACACGCACTTTAAACGCGCGAGGGGCGCCATCACGGCACCCCTCTTAATAGCATCTAGTGATACAATAAAACTAGAAAACGCTTTCCGGTACGATCAGAACGTCACCAGGCAGGATCGCAACATTCGCGGTAATATCGCCGTCCTTGATCAAATCGTCCAAGCGAACCCGGAATTCTTTCTGATCGTCACCGACCAGCCGCACGATCGTCGCGTCGTTACCGTCTGCGAACTGCGTCAGTCCCCCGACCGAAATCATCACGTCGAGCGCCGTCATATTTGCGCGATAGGGAATGGCCCGCGGTTGAGACGCCTCGCCAAGCACCCGTACCTGTTGGGTGAAAGGACCGACGAAACCAGTCACGATGATGGTTACGATCGGATCTTGAACGAATACCGCCAGCTTTTCTTCGATTTCGCGCGCCAGCTCACTCGGCGTTTTGTTGGCAGCTTCCAGATCCTCCATCAAAGGAACCGAAATGCGGCCGTCCGGCCGAACCGGAACTGAAATCGTCAGCTCCGCATTACGCCAGACAAAGATATTCAAGTTGTCGCCGGCACCAATCCGATACATCGGAGCAACCGACTCTTCCCCCAACTTGGCGGCCGGAAGATCTCCCTTATCACCGGAACAACCAACGAGGAACAACGTAGCCCCCACCACCAAGGCGGTAAGAACCTTTTTTGCACCCAACGGACTAAGAACCATCTGGACCCCCTCAAGCTATTACAGTGGGTTTTACACCCAACCTCTTCGCTGGTAAAGACGCGGTGAGCCGAAAGTCCTTGAAAAATAGGCTCGTTCACCGTGATCACCACGCTTATAGCGCTAAATCGGTTAAGATTTAACCATGCTTTTTCTCTCGCACCATGGCCTCGAATCGGCAAAAGCCATTGCGTTCTGACTGTCTCTACGCCCGGATCAGCCGCTCGCCGCCGTGTCAGGAAGCCGATAGAGCTTGATTCCCGGATGCCCTTCGGAGAGAGCGTTCTTCAGTTTATAGGGCAGGAAATCTTCCACACCGATCATCCTGAGGATCGTCCCCGCAAGCTTCGAGCTCGGCGTAACGGTCTCAAGCAACTCCCAGGATTCCTGCGGCTGGTAGCTGCCGATGACCTCCTCCGACACCCAGTTGTCCAGGGATTGTGCGCGCGGCTCGTTGTAAAGATAGAGGCTTCCCGGCGGCGGCGGCGCCTTCAACACGGATTTTCCATCGTCGCTCCATTTCAGCAGCAGTTCCGCACGGCGATGTGTCAGAGGGTCGGTGTAAAGAGCTTCCCCATAGCGCGCGGCGGCAGCCGTGAGCGCTCTCTCACCGAACATATGGTTCCGGTTTTCCACATAGATTCCGGCAAAGTTGCCCGCCAGAACCAACAGCAGCACCGCAGCGGCCCAAAAATGGCGGCGCAGGCGAAACGACTCGGCGATCGCGAGGGCGGTGAGGACCGAGGCGCAGATCGCCGAGATGAGGAAATATCTCGGATTGAGTGGCAGCAAAGACTGAACGGCGCCTACGCAGAGCAGCCAGATAAGCCCCACGCTGCCGAAGAACACGGCGCTTTGACGAACCGCCGGAGAAACCGATTTGCTCAGCAGGAGCCACAGGCCGGCAGGAAGGACGACCCAAAAAAGGACCGCAAACTCCTGATTGGCGAGTAAGACCAGCAGGGGATCGATGATCGGGTGCGCTATGACGTTGCCGGCCACATCGATGCTGCGATCGATGGTGCTGTCGTGGTTCAGGGAAATATTGATCCGGTAAAGCGGGTCGCCCGTCATGATGAAGAAATAGACGACTTCGGCGAGCCATACGGCAAAGAACCCCGCCGCCATGACGAAATGCTGAAGCCGCCGTATGCCGTAGCCGGTCAGGAACGCGACCCCGTAGAACACCAGGAAAAAGACGGTTGTTTCCCGGGTGAGAAACCCCAGCCCCGCGAGGGCGCCGGCGGCCAGAAGAAAGGGCCAACTGACCTCCCGTCTCGCCGATTCGTAAAAGCAAAACAGGGACGCGAAGATAAAGAAGGCCTCGATGATATCGACCGATGCGATGGTCGCCCAGGTCACCAGCAAGGGGCTGGTCACCAAGAGGACGGCGCCCAGAGAAGCGGGCAGGGCGCCCAACGCGCGGTGAAGCATCAGGACAATGAGTGCGATAAGCCCCATGCCGTAGATCAGTGTGGGCAGGGTCATGGCGAATTCGCTTTCGCCCAGGGCGAGGAACGACAGAGCCATTGGAACAGTGATGGTATAGCGGACCGTGCCGTGCCCGCCGACATAGGGAAACGACTCAATCCAGCCGTAGGCCCCGTCGGCATAGGTCACATCGTCCGAACCGAGATACCCGACCCAGGCGTAGGCAACGAGCAGGAGGAACGCGACTAGCGAAAGCCCCACGACCTTGCGGGGTGAATCCGCGATAGCGGAGAACGTCATTGTGGAACCTCTTCGGACCCGGGTTGCTTCTTATTCTTCTTGAACACGAGATGGCGGCTGATGAAGAAGCTGGAAATGATGACAAGCACATCGACGCCGATCTTGGCCGGCAAGGTCGGCGCCGCGAGAATGTCGATAAAGATGTAGAGCAGAAAGTTCGCGCCGGCGATATTCACGGCCAGCAAAGTGACGTAACGCAGAGCCTGCTTGTGGACAGGGTCGCTCTGATCTCCCGCAAAGGTGAGGTATTTGTGCAGGATAAATCCGGTAAGCGCGCCCGCAATCTTGGCCAGGGTATTCCCCAGAAGATGCTGATCCGGCCAGGTCAGAACGACAGCGGTAAAGCTGCCGAGGTCGACCAGATAGACAACTCCGCCGACAGCGACGTAGAGCACCGTCTGCTTGATAAAACTGGCGTCGAACATTTTACCCGGTCCGTTCCGGCGCTTTAAGACGCTCAGAGGCTTTCGGCAGCAAAACTCTATCGTACTTCGACCTGATAAGCGGAACCGTCGGCTCGTTCCCGATGTCATGAGAGAGAAAGGCGATGAAAAACTGAACACTCAGGATAATCGGCAGGACGGCGATCATCACCGTGCCGGTCGATGCCGGAATACCGGTCTGGATCGAGTGAGACCACTCGATCGCGCCAAATATCATTCCGAACAAGCCGAAGAGAATGCTGAAAAAGAGGTTTACCGAGGCGACGGAAAAGTCGCGCAGAAAATAGGTGTAGAAAATTCGCCGGACCGAGGCCTTTACGTGCTTGATCAGAAAACTGACGGCGATATCTCTGACCTTGAGATTGCTTTCCTCGTCCGCGTAAACCGCCTGCATCGGGAAATCGTGAACGACTGCACGAATGCCGCCGAGATTGATCAGCATGTCGGTTTCGAAGAAGTAGCGCTCGGAAATGTTTTCGAAGTTCAGGCGTTTCGCCGCAATCGCGCTAATGGCCGTGAAGCCGTTTGTCGGGTCGAAGATCCGCCAGTAACCGCTGGAGATTTTCGTCATGAAGCTCAGAACGGCGTTGCCGAACAGCCGCACGGGCGGCATGGAGTGAACGTCGTAGAGTGAGTAAAAGCGGTTGCCCTTAACGTAATCGGCATCGAGATTGACGATGTGACGGATGAGTTCGGATATCAACGCCGGATCCATCTGGCCGTCGCCGTCCACCTTAACAATGATGTCCATGCCGTCGCCAAGCGCGAGGCCGTAGCCGGTCATGATGGCGCCGCCGACACCTTTGTTCTTTTCGTGCCGGTGCACCGTAAGGCGCGGATCGGCGCAATTTTCCTCGATGAAGGCCCCGGATCCCTCAGGGCAGCAGTCATCGATCGCGTAAATCGCCTCGACTTCGTCGCCGATGGCTGCGAGCACGGGCAATACGAGGCTTTTCACCTTAAAGCAGGGGATGACTACAGCAACACGCATTCTTCACTTCTTTGTTTCATCGAACCGGCTGGCATAGGCCGGCACACTTGTCCGCATCCGGGCAACGGCGGGTTTAGAGTCCTTTTCGGAGGGTGAGGCGATGGCCAAGGCCGTCCATCGGCCGCTTAAGCAATTCGAAACTTTCACGAGAGGGCGTCAGGAACGAAAATCCTGATCGTGAAGCCTGCTTTGCACCGTTCGCAGCTTATTTTCGGTCTCCAGCTGTTTTTCGGCTTCAAAATCCTTCATCTTGAACCACCCCGTCTGCTCTCCGATCGATTCACTGGCATCGTTCTTGATCGACCAGTGTATCAAAGCGCCGACAAGGCCGATCGCAGAGAGCAGCAGACCGGCGCTCAACAAGCTGGATAAAAAGTCGATCATCCGTCGTCCTTGGCTTCAATTGTCGGGCGTGGTTTCAATTATCAGGTCAAACCGGCTTCGGGCTGACAGATCTACCACAAAAACAGTGACGAAATTCCTTCGATCCTTGGCGGGACCTTACGGAGGAGCGCGTTGAGCCCAAACTCGCTCCGATCCCATAGAATTCGGTATCAATCACCGGCTTAAATAGCATATTCCACTCCCACAAAAACACTTATAATTGAAGCGGTTCGTGTTTGAGTCCCCGCAGAGATCGAGACCACAGCCTGACGGGATGCAGGAGCATATCTGTTTGTAGGCTTCTGTTGCCCCCAGACGCCAACCCGGATATTTATGGTCCGTCAAGCTGTTGTACCGTATTGTCCGTTGTAAGTTTTGCTGTTGAGTTAAATTTCAGACGTTCACAAGGTGGTTCGCGCCGCGATGCGGGATCTCTTCATCACTGCCAATATTCTTTTGACCTTTCCGGTCATTTTCATGCGGCCCTATGTCGGGATCACCATGTGGTGCTGGCTGTCCTATATGAATCCCCACAGGTTGACCTGGGGATGGGCTTACAGCATGCCGTTCGCACTGGGAGTCGCAGCGATTACGATCGTTGGGTTCGTGATTTCGCGTGAACCAAAACGCTTTCCGTTAAACGCCATGTCGGTGCTGATCGTGATGATCACCATCTGGGTCAGCATAACCACCGTCTTTGCGATCGTGCCCGACCAGGCAGCGGTCAAATGGGACCGCACAATCAAGATCCTGGCCATGACATTCGTGACCATGGTGCTGGTCACCAATCGCGAACGCCTGCAGGCGCTGATCTGGATTATTGTTATTTCCCTGGGTTTCTATGGCGTAAAGGGCGGCATCTTTGCCATCCTCACCGCCGGTAATTACCGGGTCTGGGGTCCGGCCAACACCTTTATCGGCGATAACAACCAGCTCGCCTTTTCGCTGCTCGTTGTCATGCCGCTGATGCGCTACCTGCAGGTCACCACTGAAAACATATGGATACGGCGCGCCCTGGGTATCTCCATGGTGCTGACGGGTCTGGCTGTGTTCGCCTCCTATTCACGCGGCGCGCTGCTCGCGGCAACCGTTATGGCCTTGATGCTGCTGCTGCGGGCTCGCAGAAAATTAATGATCGTCATGGGACTGGTGGTCGTGCTGAGCGTCGGCGTGGCCTTTGCGCCGGAACAGTGGATCGAGCGCATGAACACGCTCGAAACCTACGAAGAGGACGGGTCCGCAATGGGCCGTTTCGACGCTTGGAAGTTTGCCTTCGAAGTTGCTAAACGGAACCCGATTTTTGGCGGCGGTTTCCTTGTGCAGTTCGAACATGAACTCTTCATGGAGTACGTCCCCGAAGCCGTGAAACCCCGGGCCTTCCACAGCATCTACTTTGAGGTTCTCGGGGAGCATGGATTCATCGGCCTTGGATTGTTTACGATCCTGGGGCTCGTCTCTGCATACAACTGCAGGTGGATAAGAGCGCGCACAAAATACCGTACCGAGCTTCGATGGGCTCACGAACTCTCCACCATGATTTTTCTGAGTCTCGTTGGTTATGCCGTTGGCGGCGCCTTCCTGAACATGGCTTTTTACGATCTTTTCTATCATCTTCTGACCATTGTCATGGTGGCGAAGATCCTGGTTCATCAAAACCTGACGAATACCATCAAAGCGAAGGTCCAGACTCCGGCTCCCGTGCCCGGTGCCACGCCGGCCTTGCCTGCTTATCAGGCGCGAAATGATTTCTTAGTATCGAACCGATAGAAAGTTCTCGACAAATTCAGAGCTTAGGCATTACGGCAGGAACGCCGAGGCCTTGCGTGATGTCTCCATTGCTGAGGCAGGCGGCAAGAACAGTAACGCCCACAGCATTTGACTAAGACCGTGACTGCCGGATGCAGTGTACGAATTGGGGGAAAACAACGGATCGTGACGGCCAGCAATCTTTCCAATCCCAGAGCTCGGCAGACGCGCTGCACTCGACAGACGCGCCACACTCGACAGGCGCGCAACACCTGGAGCGGCCAGTGAAAATACTCATGGTGTCCTGGTTCTTTCCGCCGGCCAATACCATTGGTGCCGTTCGAATGGGACGCATGGCGCGGTTTCTCTCTCAGCAAGGTCACGACCTCAAGGTTTTGGCCGCGGAAGAATTGCCGTTTCCCAAGACGCTGCCTCTGGAGGTGCCGGAGGAGCAGGTGCTCTATGCCCCCTGGGCGGACGTCAACGCCTTGCCCGACCGGCTGACGGATGCGGCAAAGTTCGTCCTTCGCCCGTTCCTGTCATCGGGAAAGCAACAGAATTCTGGCGACTCGGCGGGATCTGAAGCGCAGATCTCAACAACTGCCGAACAAACGCAGACACCAAGCACCCCAAGCGCATTAAAACGTCTTCGCTCCTCTCTGGGGGGCCTCTACAGCAATGCCGTAAACCTGCCCGATGCCCGCATCGGCTGGATGCCCTATGCCATGTCCAGGGGCCGGAAACTTCTGAAAGAATGGAAGCCCGACGTTATCTATGCCACTGGGCCGCCTTTTACGGGCCTCCTGATCGGTTATCGCCTCAGCAAGCGATTCGATGTTCCATTGATCACCGAACTTCGCGACCGCTGGGTGGACGACCCCTATTATCCGCCGCCGGACTGGCGCTTGCGAATCGACGGATCGCTTGAACGCCGGGTGATCGGGCGTTCTTCGGCACTGGTGACGGTCTCCGAGCCCTGGGCCGAGGATTACCGGGCCAAGTACGGCAAGCCGGTCGCGGTAGTCTACAATGGCTACGATCCGGAAGCACTTGAAGGCGCGCCGAGCATGGGGTCGTCGGAAGACGTTGCATTGCGGATCGTCTACACCGGCGGCATTTATCCCGGCCGCCGCGATCCCGCCCCGCTGTTTGCGGCGATGCAGTCCCTGAACCTCAGCCCGGACCGCATTCGCATGGACTTCTACGGAACCAACCCCGATCACGTCTGGCCGATCGCCCGGCAATACGCGGTCGAACCTCTGGTTAGCGTCAATCCACCGGTCACCCACCGCGAAGCCGTCGAACTGCAACAAAACGCCGATATATTGTTATTGATGCAATGGAATGATCCGCGCGAACAAGGCAATGTGCCCGGCAAGCTGTTCGAATACATGGGCGCCCGCCGGCCGATCCTGTTGCTTGGCCTCGAGGATGGCGTGCCCGCCGCGTTCCTGCGGGAGCGGGAGGCGGGCTTCTACGGCGGCAGTCCAGAGCGGATTGCGGAACAACTCAAGATCTGGCTCGACATGAAACGCACGGGGGGCATTCCACCGCTGCCGGAAGCTGCGCGCAGCGGCCTGACCCGCGATGATCAATACAGCAAACTCGATCGTTTCCTGGGGGAAATCATCTCCCCGGGCGGCGCAAAAGGATAAGCCCAGCAGATGTCCGAACAAAATCTGGCCGTAGTCCATATCATCGCCGGCGCACGGCCGAACTTCATGAAAGTCGCGCCGCTGTTTCATGCCTTGAAGGCGGAAAACTGTTGCCGTCCCGTGCTCGTTCATACGGGGCAGCACTACGACGTGAACATGTCCGACGCCTTCTTCAGCGATCTTCAATTGCCCGAACCCGATCATCACCTGGAAGTCGGCAGCGGCACGCACGCCGAGCAGACCGGCCGCGTCATGATCGCTTATGAGAAAATCTGCTTCGAACAGCGCCCCGACTGGATCGTGGTGGTCGGCGACATCAATTCGACCGTTGCCTGCGCATTGGTCGCGGCCAAGCTCTGCATCCCGGTGGCCCACCTGGAAGCCGGCTTACGCAGCGGCGACCTTACCATGCCGGAAGAAATTAACCGGATCGTGACCGACTCGATCGCCAACCTGCTCTGGACCCCTTCGCCGGACGGCGACGCGCATTTGAAGGCGGCCGGCGTGGATGATTCGCGGATCGACCGAGTCGGCAATATCATGCTCGACGCCTATGAGATGCTTCGCGGAAAAATCGAAGCCGCTGCGACCTACGAAAAACTGGATTTGACGCCGGGTCAATATGGCGTGGTCACGCTGCATCGCCCCTCCAACGTGGATGATCCCGCCAAGCTGAAAACCCTGGTCGAACGAATCTCCAGCGCGGCGCAACGCTGCGATCTTGTATTTGCCGCTCACCCGAGAACGCGTCAGAAGCTCAACGATTTCGATTTGATGACGTCTCTCAGTAACGCCAAGGGCGTTCATCTCGTTGACCCCATGGGGTACGTGGAATTCATGGGATTGGTTCGCAAGGCCAAACTCGTGATCACGGATTCAGGCGGGATACAGGAAGAAACGACGTACCTGGATATCCCCTGCATCACGGTGCGTGACAATACAGAACGACCGATCACCATTACCGACGGTACCAATCGCCTGACGGCGCCCGATGCCGTCGAAGCCGCAGTTGATCAGGTCCTGGAGGGTGAGTGGCCCAAGGCGAAAACCATCGAGATGTGGGACGGCAAAACCGCAGGCCGCGTGGTTGCCAGCCTGAAAAGCCGGCTGCACTAAAGGACGAGCGGAAGCGGGTTAGGTTGAGAACTCATAGTTTTGTCGTAAAGAACGTCAAGGAATATGAGTTTTAACCTAAGCGCCAGCGGCAACGGCCGCGGCTTGTGACGGCGTGGCCGCCGGTGCAGACTCATTCAATTGCGCGCGAAAGCTTGCCGGTGTTGTCGGCTTTCCACCCAACTCATTCATGAAAAAGTCGAAATAGCGGTCCAGGGAATCCAGGAAGCCACGAAGTTCGGCTTCGCTGCGCACATAGGGCGTATGTCCGACCGCGAGCGATGGACTGTGGTAGGTAAAGGAGAACATCCGGCACCCCTGTTTCATCAGACTTTTGGTCAGCCGGCGGTGTTCGGCATGATTGGCGCCCTCAGGCGACAGGCGGATGCGTTCCAGCATGTGGCTTCTCGAGAGAATTCCAGGCAAGCGGACCGAGAGTCCGAGCGGACCGGAAACCAAGGGGAAAAGCTGCTGTCCGAGCGAAGAAAGCGCCCCGTAGAAACCGCAGGAGAGCGGTAATTCAAGCAGCCGGGCGTCATCGTCTCCGAACCAGTAGGGCTGAAAGGCAAAGTCACGAAAATCCGGACCGCCGTCATTGGTGAAAGCCGTATAGGGAACGACGCTCACGTCGACCTCGTAACCCAGCTCAGCCAGGATCGAGGCGGTGTTAGGGCCGACGCCATACCGCCCGGCCTTATAAACGGTCGGACGCCGCCCAAAGTTCCGTTCAATCGTATCCGTCAGTTGAACCAGCTTGCTGCGTTCCAATTCGGCGGCCAGGTTGCCTGGATAGGAGTTGAGTGCGCAGACCTCTTCCTCATAAGGCGGACTGACCCAGGGATGCAGATGCGCACCGATTTCACAGGCGCCGGCTTCCATCAGCGGCTTTAAGCAGGACACAGCGGATTCGGTTGCCGCAACCGGATAGTCGATCACATAGGTGGGCACTATTCCGTAACGCGCGAAGATTTCCTGCGCCGCCAGCTGCGTGGCAATAGACTCTACCGCGACATTGTCGCGCGAAAAGGGCTGGTCCCAATCGAACTCCTCTTCCGTGTCGATAATCACGGTCAAGAGCGGCGCCATATCGGCGGGCAGATCGATCGGTCTATTTGCCGCTTTTACAAGCATGTTCCAGCACTCTCTCCGCTGTTCTTTCAAAGCGCTTCAGGGCCCCGGCAAGCGCTCAGCCGGCATAGTCCAGATCAGGCCGTGAAGAGTTAACGATAAATTCAACGTCCTGCAAACTTGTGTTGATCGCTGTCCGCCACAATATAGAAGCTGCTGTTTAATATCTGGATTCATTTAAGCTTCTGTAACTGCATTGTGGCCGCTCAGCGGCGGAATGATTATTGTGACCGTCCAGACGGAGGCCGCGAGGCTGCCGGCGGAACGAATAGGAAGAGATTTGCGATGAGACCTTTTGGCCCCAGCCGTATCGCCGTTGTCTCGGGCGTTCTCATTGCCGGGCTCGTTGGCGTCACCGCTGCCGGCCATGCCGACGCGCCGGGCGTCACGTTCCAAATTGCCGAACTCCCAACCGGCGGCAACTGGAAGAGCGGTACCATCCGCCGTGGCAGCGACGGCAATCCAACCATCGAAAAAGACGGAAGCGGCGAGCCGAGAATTCAGGTCCCGCCACCGCGCAATAAGATCGAGCAGCTGCCGGTCGAAAACATCAAGAACCTTGGCGCAAAAAAGACAAGCGCGCGCAAGGCCGTACCCCCGCCAAAGCCCGTGCAAGTTCCAAAAGCTGCTCAGGCTCCAAAAACTATTCAGGCCCCCAAATTGAAGCAGGCCGAAAAGCCTGCGCGCGCAGCGAAAACGGAAATCGCACAGGCAAAACCCGGCAGCGCGCAGTTTGCCGTCCAGCAAGCCGCGATGCCCGGGCTCGCAAAGATCGTCGCCGATCTAAAGCCGGGCAGCTGGTATCAGGTTCCCAACACGGAAATCAGACAGGTCCTGGCATCTCGCGACATGGCCCCCGAAAACGGTGGCGTCAGCGGCCCGGGTTCGGTGGTCAGAGCCTGGAACGGCGCCACCTTCGATGGCCGGTTCTGGTATTTCCATGGGGGCGGTCACAAGGATTACAGCGGGAACGAAGTCTACGCTTTCGATTTCGTCGACCTCAGTTGGGCGCGGCTGACAGACCCCAGCCCCTTCGTTTACAAAAATCCTGAGACCGGCAAGTGGGACGCGCCTAAGAGCCGCAAGCATCCCTGTCCGCGGGTTCCCGATCTTGACGGCGATGGAAAGTTCGACGCACCGGTACCCGGGCATACCTACGACAGCATTGTCTACAGCCCCAAAACCGAAAGCTTCTTCCTTTGGTCGCAGGTGCCCTTTTGCATCGGCGGCAACGGCTGGTCCGGAGCACCGGTCTGGGAGTTCAACCCGAAAACCAAGAGTTGGACAGGGCATCGGCCGGATAACGGTAAGGATATCGAGGGTTACAAGTCGGCTGAGCTGGACCCGGCAACCGGGAACATCCTTCTTGTTTCCCGCTATCGCCTGTCGATCTTTGATGTCGAACGCAAGCAGTATACGACCATGCGCAAGGTGCGGAATACGGGATCGGACGGCACCGCCGCGGTCGATCCGGTCCGCAGGCTCCTTGTCCTCAGCGACCGCGCCGGCGTGAGATCCGCCAAGCTCGGCGACGGCTCGAGTGTAGGTGGACTGGAGAACAAGACAACCCGCCCGGCCTTCAATCAGACCGCCGGTGTGGCCTACAACTCACGGGACAAAAACCTGGTCTATTGGTCGGGCGACCGCAGGGTCTTTACGCTGGATCCCGTCAGCAATGAATGGGGGCTCTACGAGAACCACGGAGGGCGTGCCCCCAAGCGCAGCCGCCCCTATTCGAAGTTCGTTTATATCGACGCGCTGGACGTATATGCGGCCTACAGCAACCCCAATCAGGGCATTTGGCTCTACCGCTTGCCAAAAGAAAAACCGGTCCCCGACCCCAATCGCGTCGTGTCCCTCTGTCATGGCGAGAGCTGCCAGAAATTCAGGTATATCGGCAAGGCCTTCAGGGAAGCGAAGGACGGCGCCGTAATCACCATAGGCGGCGCAACCTTTTACGAATCCGCCATTCTAAAGGCGAACAACGTCACCGTACGCGGATCAAAGGGGACGCACCTGCTGGAGACAACCGCCGAAGGCAAGGCCACCCTGGTCATCAAGGGCAACAACACGACGATTGAAGGCATCGAATGCTCCGGCATCGGCGTCAGCGACGGGAACGGCGCCTGTATCCGCCTGGAAGGCGACAATCTGGTGCTGCGCAATGTCTATTTTCACGACAGCCAGCAAGGCCTGCTGACAAAATCCAAGGGCGGCGGCAGCATCCTGGTCGAGGACAGCAAGTTCGAGCGTTTGGGCGGCGCCTGCGGCATCAAGTGCGGCCGGGCGCACGGCATCTACATCGGCCGGGCAACCGAACTCACGGTCCGCAACAGCGTCTTCCTTTCGGCAAAGGACGAGGGCCATGCGATCAAAAGCAGGGCCGCGAAGACGACGATTGAAAACAATGTCATAGCCTCCCTCGACGGCAAGGACAGCCGGTTGATCGACATCCCGAACGGCGGAACCGTTGTCATCCGGAACAACGTTCTTCAGGAAGGCAGCAAAAGCAGCAACCCCGACATCATAGGGATCGGGTTGGAGCTGGCCTACAAGGGCATCAAGGGTTTCCCTGTCAATTCCAGTTTGATCACAGGCAATAAAGTTGTCATCGAGCCCGCAAAGCGGCCGCGCAGCTTTGTCCACAGCCGGGACGTTCCGGATCCGGAGGTCAAAGAAAACATCATCATCGGCGGCGCCAAACCCGGCAGCGAGAACAAGTGGTACAAGACGCGTGAAGAGGCCGGCCTGGGTCCCTATCCCGAACTTCCAAAGATCAACTGATCTTGTTCCGGGCGACAGGGTATCGTGTCAGCGCCAAACCCGGCGCAGGCAGGAATCAGCGGCCGAAACAGCGACCGAATCAGCAACCCGGGCCCGCTTTGCGCGTGTTGCTGACGAAAACGCTCTTCCGCTCTATCTCATTGAATTAGGCTAGGTTCACCGGGACGAAGGACCGCCCTTGGCGATCTCGTCCAACCCGGATCTACCCGAGGTCTTCGCCAGACTGCCGCAGCGAGGGCTACTTCCAGTACTGCCCCTTGGCCGGATACTCGACGAACATGATCTTCCAGTGGACGTTTCTGGCATTGGCGTTCCAGGTAAAACCGGACCTGGTCGACCAATAGTGTACCGCGTAGAAATAGTTGAAGTTGCTGCAACCATCGCTTCGGTTCGGATTGTTCGGCCGTTTGCCCTGCACATTCCAAACCCGACCCCAACGCTGAAAACCGTTCTTTTCGTGCAAACGGCCGTTCGCCCAGATCAAGCGGTTGTACTTGCAAAGGTACTGGAGGCCAAACCAGGAGGGTTTATCTGGCTTGAAGGTCTCACGCAGAAAATTGTGCGTCGCCTTGTCCCGCACGACGGCAAGCCGGCCACGGCGCCCTTTATAGGAGCGTTTTGCTGCCAGGCCTTTGACCTCCAGCCAGCCGCTCTCGTCGCGCACGAAGCGGCCGGGATACTGATTCTTCAAGCTCACAAGCTCGAAATAGCTGTCGGTCGGTTCGTAGTAGACGGGGCTGTCCATCAAGGGCTTGGCCAAGGCAGCCGTCGCACTACCGATCATAATCAATAGAGCCAGAACTACGTTTCGCATCATTTCAAAGCCCAAACTTGTCTTCGTTCAAACAATATAATTTACGCGTTCGATTCCGTGAGTCAACTCTCTGATCACAGGGATCCTGTGTCATTTTGGTTAACAAAACGGCAGAAAACAGGGATTTTTACCGGTATTCTCAGCGAAACTCACAATGCCGTGCCATGGATTGCAACGGCAAGGAATCACCCCTTAACCATCGCTTTCAGCCGGGCAACACCCACATGCCGCAGGGCCCCGACCGCCCCCTGAAGGGTACGGGGGTTAAAGGCAACAATGCCACGCCGCTCGCGCCGCTCGCTCAACCACTGCTTTTTGTAGGCGTCATCGCCACGCCCGTAATCGACCTCGACGACCTGATGGTTCGTCAGAACATGTTCCAGAACCTTGACGGTCAGAACCGATCCTGCAGAGAGTTTCTTGAATTCTTCATCATAGGCCAGCTTGAAGATCGTCGCGCGGCCGCCCGATACGATCCAGATCTGCGACGCCGCGGGCCGGTCTCCTAGATAAACCGTCCCCAAGCACAGGCAGCCGGCGGCGGCGGCTTCCTTAACCAAGCGGCGGGTGAAATCGGGAAAAGGCTCCGGCTCCTTCCAACTGTTGGCATAGATCACGTCGTAGGCGTCCATCGCCTGATCCAGTGCGGCCCCCTCTGCAAGGATCTCGAAGCGGACCTCTTCCATCTTTTCGAGCTTGCGTCCCTTGCGTTTGACCGTGTTGCGCAGCGCCGACGGCCGCCGCGCCATGAAGCTTTCGAGGCTGTCGCCATCCGTGCTTTCGTACCAGTTGCCGAAGTGCGCATAGCTCTGAACCACGAACCCGGCCCGGCTCAATGCCGCTTCGAAAGCGGAAAAGAAAGGTTCCGCCGGATCGAGAGATTCGAAATTGATACTCTGCCAGGCCGGTTTCTCCGCGGCCAATGCGCCGGCAAATCCCTCGGCAGCCGCGTCCGGCGTCACCGCCGTCGGATGGATGAGCGGCAGGAAAAGCGTGGTGTACATGGTGCTGAACCCGGTCAGCGTCCGCGCGTTGCCGGCCGCGACCGAGGCTACGCCGCTGCGGGCAACCAGCAATCCCACCGCCGTTCCGTCATCTTCTTCGAGGCCATAGAGCTGAAGGGCATCCCCAGCCTCTCGCGTGGTCTCGGCAAGTGTCTCGAACCAGGGCCGGCTCGCATAGAAACTCTCGCGGGCGGTCGCTTCGAAAAGCGCCGAATAGCCCGCGGGCAGAGCATTAAGGTCTTTATAGAGTTTCGATTGCATACTGGGTGAGACCGGCACAGTGATTGGCTGAAAAATGACAAGAGACGCAATGATTTTGAAGCTTGAGGGGCAGATCGGCCGCCACGAGCGCCATAAGTAAGAAACTATTCACAGATCCACATAGCATTTCGTTAACGGCCTATGCTACGACCTTTCGCAAATCTGCGACGGACATAACCGTAACAGTTCGATGACAACTTCCGATTCGCCTTCATCCATCACAGACGTAAAAACCGAGGCTATGACCGCACCCTACGAGGTTTCCTGCGACCCGATCGCCAAGCTGTCCGATCTCGGTACGGCCTGGCAGGAGTTGGAGACCCGCAGCGATTCCTCGTTCTTTCAGTCCTGGTGCTGGATCGGAACATGGCTGGAGACCCTGCCGCCCCACTTCAATCCCCGGATTCTGCGCGTGACCTCGGACGGACGGCTCGTCGGATTGGGAATTCTGATCCTGCATGCCGGTAACCGTCATCGGATCATGCCCGTCGGCCGCCTGCTGCTCAACGAAACCGGGGATCCCTATCACGACCGCTTGACGCTGGAATACGGCGGCATCCTGAGCGACAGGAACGCAGGCGCAGAGGTGACTGCGGCGGCCCTGCGCTGGCTCGCAAGCCATGACCCGGACTGGAGCGAGCTTTGTCTGAGCGGCCTGCTTCCTGAAACTCTGGCCGAGGTCTCCAGTGCGGCATCCGATCTCGGGCTCTTGACCTGGATTCCGGATCTCAAGCCCTGCGATTACGTGGATCTCGCGCAGGTGCGAAGCGGCAAGGACGATTATCTTTCACAGCTCAGCCGCAACACGCGCCAGCAACTCCGCCGCGCTCTGCGGCTCTACGAGGCGGACGGCCCGCTTACCCTGACAGCGGCAGGCAGTCTGGAAGAGGCGCACAGCTTCCTGGATCAGCTCGCCGAACTGCACCAAAGCTATTGGATTGCGCGGGGCGAAACGGGGTCCTTTTCCAATGCCTATTTCAGTCAGTTTCACCGGGCATTGGTCACCGCGGGCTTCCCGGAGGGAAAAATACAGCTGCTGCGCGCCGACGCCGGCGGCCGGCCCATCGGCTATCTCTACAATTTCGTCCATCACGGCTACGTCTACGGCTATCAGAGCGGCTTCAGCTATGACCAAGACCCGAAGCGCAAGCCGGGACTGGTCACCCACTATCTCGCAATCGAGCAGAATCTGGGGCAGGGCGCCAGAATCTACGACTTCATGGCGGGGCATGGACAGCACAAGCGCAGCCTGGGCAATGCCACGCAGGACATGACCTGGCTTGTCTTGCAGCGCAATATATTCAAGAATCGGCTAGAGCAGCAGCTCAGACAGCTTAAACAACGCCTCGCGGAGCGCAAACAAGCCGAAGCGAAGGCCGGTTGATATGACGGGCGCTCAGGCTATAACGAGCGCAAAAGAATACAGCATTAAGACTCTGGAAGGGTCGGCGCTGTAGGTGATTAAACCGAATTGGGCCCTGAAGAGGGCGCAGCGGGTGCAATTGAAAGGTCGACGCCGAATATGAGCGGGCTTTGTGGTTGGTTGGGCAGCGCCGTGACCGAGGGAGATGCCAAAGGCGTGCTCTCGGCCATGACCGGCGGACTCTATGACTTTTCCGGGTCGCAGGTGCGCGCCGAAAGCAATGCGGGCGCCGGCCTTTCCGTCAAGGGACGGGATGCGGGAAGCGGGCAGACCGGGGGTATCAGCCTCTTTGCCGAAGGCGCCGTCATCGCGGCCATAGAGGGCTACCCCCGCTGGCTCGATTCCGAACTGGAAGCCCTTGCTCTTCGTGACGGCCAGGCGGCCGCGCTGGCAGAGGCCTACAAACGTCACGGCCGTGACGCGCTTCAACGGATCATGGGTGCCTGGGCTCTCGCCATTGTGGACAGCGAACGGCAGACTGCGTTGCTGGCCATCGACCGGCTCGGCATACGGCCGCTCTGCTATGCTCGACCAGCGTCCGGCAAGGGTGTGGTGTTCGGGACCACGACGGATTGCGTAACCGGCCACCCCGAGATCAACGGAAGCCTCAGCCACCAGGCGATCTTCGACTACATGTTCTTTACCCGCTCTCCAGCACCGGG
Organism: Pelagibius sp. Alg239-R121; assembly: GCF_947331435.1. GTDB lineage: Bacteria > Pseudomonadota > Alphaproteobacteria > Kiloniellales > Kiloniellaceae > Denitrobaculum. The sequence continues at coordinate 448,262 of NZ_CAMZOF010000001.1, forward strand.
AACGATCTTTCAGGAGATCGGCAAACTGCTGCCCGGCCAGTGCCTCTGGTACGAAGACGGCGAGGTCAAGACGGCCGCTTACTGGCGGGTCGACTACAGCGACGATGCGCGCAGCCGGGACGAACTGTCGGAAGAGCTGATGGCCGTCCTGCGCCGCTCCGTGAGCCGTGCGACCTCCGGTGCGGACTTCGCTTCGACCGGATCGTTCCTCAGCGGCGGCATCGACAGCTCGACAGTGACCGGACTTCTGGCCGAGCAAAGCCGGGGGAGCGCTAAATCCTACGGGGTCGGCTTCGACTCGGTCGAGCACAACGAGATGGGCTACGCCAGGATCACAGCCGAACACTATGGCGTCGAACATCTGGAATACTACGTCACACCCGCTGATATCGTCGATTTCATTCCCAAGATCGCCGACATCTACGACGAGCCCTATGGCAACAGTTCCGCGGTCGCGGCCTACTACTGCGCCAAGATGGCGCGCGAGCACGGAGTCGATCTGCTGCTCGCAGGCGACGGCGGCGACGAACTATTTGCCGGCAATGAACGCTACGCGGATCAGAAGATCTTCGAAGCTTACAACTACATTCCCCGCTGGCTGCGCGGCGGCCTGCTGGAACCCATCGTGATGAATGTTCCCGCCGGCGACCGTGTGATGCCTCTGCGCAAGGCGCGCAGCTATATCCGGCGGGCAAAGGTTCCCCTGCCGGACCGCCTGGAGAGCTATAACTACTACAACGAAGTCGATCTGAACGATTGCTTCATGCCGGGTGTCGTCGAGGCAATCGACCGGCAGAACCCCTACCATCTGCTCCGGATGCATTACGACGATTCGGGGGCGGAGTCGTCTCTGGATTCAATGCTTTATCTCGATGTCCGGACCACCCTGGCCGATGACGATCTGCGCAAGGTTGAGCAGACCACGGCTTTGGCGGGCGTCGATGTCCGTTACCCGCTGCTCGATGAAGAGGTTCTGGCTTTCTCCGCAAAGATTCCTCCGGCGATGAAACTGGAAGGGCGGAAGTTGAGATCCTTCTTCAAGTACGCCGTCCGTGATTTTCTTCCGCCAGCCACTCTCACCAAATCAAAACACGGTTTCGGCTTGCCGTTCGGGCTCTGGCTCAAGACCGATCCGGGCATGCAGTCCCTGGCCTATGACAGTCTCGCGACCCTCAAGAACCGAAACATCTTTCAGCCGGCGTTCCTCGATTCGGCGATCGAAACGCACCGGAACGGGCATTCGTCTTTTCATGGCGAATTGATCTGGGTCCTGATGCTTCTGGAGTTGTGGTTTCAAAAACACCGGGACCAAACCAGCGTCGCGACAGCCGCCTGATCAGGCGGAGCACACGCGACGGGCATATCAGGTATAAACCCAAAGATACCAAATCTGGCCGAGCCACTCATGCAGAGCATAGTAGCTGCCGTAGAGGGCTCCGGCATTGGGGATGAAATCGCCCAGTCCGATGTCGATGATCCCGCCCAGGCGCGTCGGTGCCGGAATAACCGACAATCCTGCGGACTCAAAGACTAGTACCGCGCGGCGCATATGCCACGAATGGGTGACCAGATAGACGGTCGAGACGCCGTGCGACTGCAGCAACGCTTCCGAATTCGTGGCGTTTTCCTTGGTATTGAGCGACTCGTCTTCCGTCCAGACGGTTTCAACACCGAATTCTTCGGTCAAAACCTTCGCCATGGCGTCCGAGAGCGGCGTATCGAAATCACCGGTAATGCCGCCGGTCGTCATGACCGGCAGTCCAAGATCCCGGTGCAGCTTAGCGGCATAGCGCAGGCGTTCCAGGGTCAGGCCCCCTGCGGTGTCACCGCCATATTCCGGCGCATCCACATACATGCCGGCCGCGAGCACAACAATCGCCGAATCTTCGGCAACCGGCTGCGAGGTATCTAGCGGCGGATGAACCTGTAAACTGCTCAGCAGCACGCCGCTTACAGCCGGCAGCGAGAGGAGCAGCAACCCGGCAACCGCGATCATAATGATCCGGCGCCCCAGGACCGGCCAGCGCCGGGTGCAAAGCCAACCGACCAACGCCAGCAGGATGAAGTTCATCGGCGGCAGAAACAGTGGTTTAATGTAGTACAGGAATGATAGCATTTCCGACCTTTCCTGGAGCCGCCCCCGAATGCGGCCTGCAGGTAATTCGAGCCTTCATGACGAACCGGTCCGCCGTGAGGCTGCGCGTCAATGTCACTTGCTATCCGGGTGCCGTCAAATCCTTCCTTAACGCAATGCACGCAGACTGGCTCACTTATTCATCAGGCCGGCGCTCTTGCCGTTTTAATCCGACCTGATACAACTGGGCGCGCAAAAAGTCAGAGGGATTCGAAGACGATGGCGTTCGTGGATACGCGCAGTCTGGCCGACGGAGAGGTCATCGAAGCAGATATCTGCGTGATCGGTGCCGGACCGGCCGGTGTGGCCATTGCAACAGCGTTTGCGGGAGATTCCACGCGTATCGCGTTGTTGGAAAGCGGTGACATCGGTTACGACGAAGAGACCCAGGCGCTGGCCGCCGGCGAGGTCGTCGGGATCCCCTATCCGGACCTGGAAGGCGTACGCTTGCGTATGCTCGGCGGCAGCACCAACCACTGGGGCGGCAATATCCGGCCGCTCGATGCGATCGATTTCGAAGTCCGCGACTGGGTCCCGCACAGCGGCTGGCCCTTCGGTCTGGATGAACTCCTGCCCTACTACAGGCGCGCCGCGGAATTTTGCGGTGTACCGCACGAAGCTTTTGAAATCGCGGCCCAGCAGTCCGCTGTCGGCGCATCGCCCTGGCCCTTTGCCGACGACGCCGTTACGTCCCAGGTGTTCCAGACCGTCGGCGGCGAGGCACGCGCGCTTGGCCTTTATCACGAAGAGGCGCTCGAACAGGCAAGTAACGTTACGACCTATCTCTTCGCGAATGTCGTGGACATCAAAACCGATGACCTCGCATCAAAGGTCAGCGAGCTGACGATCAAAACGCTGAACGAAAAGACGCTGACGGCCCGTGCGTCTCACTACGTCCTTGCCGCCGGCGGAATCGAAAACCCGAGAATTCTACTGCTGGCAAACAAGACGCGAACGGCGGGCCTTGGCAATCAGAACGATCTTGTCGGCCGCTACTTCATGGAGCATCTGACCAGTCCCGACTTCGCCGCGCTCTTTCCTTCTGATCCTCAGCTGGATTTCCGCTTTTATAAGGATTTCGAGGCCGAATGGGGCGAAACCTGGGGTATCCTGACGCTTTCCGAGGACACCCAGCGCCAAAGCGGACTGATAAACGCCCGTTTTCAAGCCGCCAAAATTGTTAATGAATTCAACAAAAATATCGACGATCCCAGCATGCAATCACTGACCAGGCTGGTCCGCTCGGGATCGCAAGGCAGGCTGCCGGACGACTTCGGACAGCATCTGGCAAACGTGATCGCCGATATCGACGATGTTGCAGAGAGCGGTTACTACCGCCTGTTCCATCACCCCGATTATCCGCTGGTCTCGATCGATCTGGTGGTTATCTCAGAGCAGGTCCCCAATCCGGACAGCCGGGTTTATCTCGGGGAACAGACAGACCGCTTCGGACAAAGGCAATGCGTCCTGGACTGGCGCCTGACCGATCTGGACAGCGAAAACCTGACTCTCATCTCCGAACAGATTCAGCGCCAGTTCGGCCGCAGCGGACTCGGGCGGGTACGGATTCGCCTGCCGGAGGGCGGCTACAAGTCGATCGATCCGCATCCTCACTACCATCACATGGGAACAACGCGCATGGATAAGGATCCCACGCGCGGAGTGGTCGATGCCAATTGCCGGCTGCACGAGCTGCCGAACCTTTTCATTGCCGGCAGCTCAGTCTTTCCCACGGTCGGCAACGTCAATCCGACCCTGACCATCATCGCTTTGGCCTACCGGCTCTCGGATCATCTGAAAGGGCTGAAATCATGACCCTGTTATCCGCCCCGAACCGCCGTATCCTGTTGAACGCTTTGCTGGCCCTGCCGGTTTTGGGCGGCACCGCTCAGGCCTCTTCGGCCCTGAATGCAGGCGCCGGCCAACGCGCAGCGGCAAGCGGCCGCCTGACCGGTGTTTTTTCAAATCGGCAAAGCGCCGCAATTCTGGGTCAGGCCTATCTGATGCGGCACCCAGAAGAAGCCGATGCCGATCACCTCGAGCAAAAGCTGCTCTCGCCTGCAAATCTACAGGTTCTTTTTCCTCCGGGTACAACAGCGAACGGCGCCGGACTCACCGACGTATCACGGCTGAAACGGGGTTTTCAGGAATTGCGGCGGCAGGATTTCGATCAGGGCAACGTGCTTCAGATCGACGGCTGCATGCTCTCGGTGACAGAACTGCGGCTTTGCGCCCTGGCGGCACTGACCTGATCGCCTCATAACAACGGCAAACGCTACCGAAAGAGCAATCAGAACTCATGACCCAGAAAGCCCGATCACCTTGGCGCTTCTTGATCCTGTCCATTGCCGGGCTGTCGATTGCATGGCTGGCAGCTATGCTTTACCTGGACATTGCCCACGAAATGTTTCCGCAGGTATTGCTCGGGGGGCTGAAGATCCTCGCCGCCGGTTACGCAGTGCTCTTCATCCTGGTCCTGCCAATCATCGTGATCAGCAGACTGCGCGGCCGCAAAGACAAAAGAACAGACTCCACCCCAGTAGCTTAGAGGGCGATTTACGCTCTTGACTGTTTTCGTGACAAGCGATCAGACGTCACCTTAAACGTCCTCTAGATCGGATCATGTTTAGTCGGAACCACCTTGTGGTTTCGTCAAAACATGTGAATCCGCTCTAAATCATATGGTTAGAGTAGATTCACCGGGACGACAGATCGCCTAAGGCGATTCCGTCTAACCCGGATCTACTCTAGGAAAAGACCGTCCAGCGTTTGAGGTCGTAGAGATCCTCGTCGACGCGGCCGATCGCCTTTTTGACACCCTGTTTCAGCTGGTACATCAGTTTTGGCTGATCGCCGAAGCGCGAGCGCGGCGGCGCTGTCCGGTTGTTGAGCACCGGCAGCAGTTCGCGATGAAGGTTCTGCTCGGCTTTCTCCCTGCTCGTGTACTCGAAGATGCAGCCGGATCCGACGAAGAGCGTCTCGTGGCCAAAGTCGCTCGACAGCGTGCGCCGCAGATAGGACGACTGGGTGGTCAAAATGACGTCGTAGCTCTGTCGGTCCAGGTCGGCAAGATTGCGGGTCGAGAGTTCAAGCGTCCTGCCCTTCTTGCAGAGTTCTATCGCACTGTCGGCGCCGCGAATAACCACCAAAAAACGGTAATCACCGCTATATTCGATCAGATAAGGTCGGCAGATTTCGACTCTTTCTGCAATCTGCTCGCGCAGATAATCGATAAAATCGGCGTCAACCGCCTGATGCTTGTTGACCTTCTCGATCTCCCGCTCGAACAGGGCCCGAAGATCACTCTCGCGGACATCATGGAACCTGACGTCTTCGATGACCTTGCCGTTTTCGATGGTAAAGCCTGGTCCGATATCGATGACTTCAGCCTTCGACTGGGGATATATTTCGGCGTAGGCTGCAATCGGACGCTCTCCATTATGCGTCGGCTCGTTGGCCCAGAAGAGATCCTTTTCCAGGAATGCAACATCTGCGGCGAAGGGGAATCCAAATTTCGGATCGATCTCGTTTACAATACGGGCCCATTGACGGTTAAAGTGCTTTTGCCGTTCGATCGCCGACTTCGCGTTGTCTTTTCCGGGAATCACATAGCAATTGGGAAAGTGCGAGGCGATACCGTAACCGCAAAAGACACAGTCGACCTTGGGATAGAGTTGCTTCAGGCGCGCCACAATGCTGTCCTGGATGTAGCGGGGCGAGGCGTGGAGCGCGTCGTTGAGATTGAAGGAGACTTCTTCGCCGTCCGACAGGACCATCAGCGTATCGTCGGCATAGGTCGGAATGATGCGGCACATGACCCCGTTCCCAAGGTCGATTTCTTCATCCTGACCGACTTCTATCACTTCAAAACCAGCCCGCACCAAGGAGGGTGTCAGGTCCAGCGTGTCGGAGACCAGCACTTTGGTCGTCTTTGGAAAGCGGCGCAGCGTGCCGAGATGCAGGTGATCGGCATGCCCGTGGGAAATATAGATATAGTCCATCGGCGCCGCATCAACGGCCTCGAGAGACGGTTTGGGATAAATCCACCATTGCGCGCCGAAACAGGGGCCCTGCCACCATGGATCGGAAAGGATCCGCAAACCCTTCGTTTCGACAAGAACTGCCGCATGTCCAACGAATGTCGTTTTCATTAGATGGCCTTTTTATGCTCTACGTGGTAAGGGGAATCAATGACTGGCAGGTCTGCCTTGAACGTCCGCGCTACTCTTCATAAACAAGACTATATCTAAATAATATTCATTATTTTTTGATGTAAATCATTCACACATCACGGCGGCGCTCAGCATTTGACAGATTACTGCAAACAAGTCCTCATGAATAGCCGCCGTCGCTGGCTGAACAGGCCTCAAGGCACTACGTCCCACCAACATCGAATGCTTACGAATGTCGCCTAACGTAACCGTCATCGTACCGACGTTCAACCGCGCGAAGTATCTTCCAGAGTGTCTGGATAGTCTGACCGGCCAAACGGCCAAGGCCGCCCGGATTATCGTTGTTGACGATGGCTCGACGGATGAAACGCCAAGCATTCTAGAAGGTTATGGCGCAGAGATCGATGCCGTTCGCAAGGACAACAGCGGCAAATCATCAGCCTTAAACCTCGCTTTGCCCATGGTCGACAGTGAATACGTCTGGATCTTCGACGATGACGATGTCGCGCACCCCGATGCTCTGAAGCATCATCTCGATGGCTTGGAGGGCAAGGGCCGGTACGGATTCAGCTATTCGTCCTATCAACGGGCCGGAACAAATGCAGACGGGAGCATTCAACCCGGGCCCATTCGTCACGCAGATCACTACGAGGGGCGTGCTCTCTTCGTCCAGCTGCTGGAGGAAAATCTCCTGCCCCAGCCTTCCATATTGGTCAGAACCGGCTGCTATCGGGAAATGGGGCCTTTCGACGAGCGTCTGGTTCGCTCGCAGGACTACGAAATGCTGTTGCGGTTGAGCCGGCGTTACCCAGCCGCAGTCGTCGAAGAGGTCACCTACTATTACCGCGAGCACGCAGGAACGCGGGGCAGCAGCAGCGACAGCTTTGGGATCAAGGCGCTGGATGACAAGTGGGTCAAGTATGACCGGATCATCTTCCAGGAACTCTATCACGACCTGGCACTCTGGGAGTATCTGCCTCAACTGACGGCGGAACGCAGTCTGAGCGGCGCAGAACGGCGGCACGCACTGATACGGCGCTTCTCGATCATGATGCGTTACTGTCTATGGGATCTGGCACTGAGCGATCTTTCGGAACTGCTCGAAAGCGAATCAGGCAATTCCGGTTTGATTGCTGAGGAACAGGAAATTTTGCGCCGCATATTTGAAAACAGAGCTGCGCTGATGTTTCGCTCCGGTTACGACGGACGCCGGTTAAGAACTGGCTTCAGCAAGGGAGATCAGACTCTGGCAGGCGGCATACGGACCGAAATGTCCAGAACGCTTTACTACGAGTTCCACAGAGACTTTAACGCAGGAAACTACCGCAAGGCATTGCTGATGCTGACACGGCTGATTCCCTTGCTGGGCACGAGAGGGGTCTTTGGGGCCATGGGGTCAAAATTCTAAACCTGGCGGCCAGATAATTTGGTTTGGAAACCTTGCCGGCCGGACTGACGCAAAGGCACCGACACAGCCGGAGCCCTGAATATCCGGGCCACTCGCTCCGGACAAAATCGCAGGATCTTGCATGCGCATACTTTTTGGAACCGGTCACAGTTATCTGCCGCAACGGGCAGGCGGATCCGAATCCAGCACCCACGACCTCTGCATTGAACTGCAGAAACAGGATATCGAACCAGCCGTTCTGGCTTCGATCGAGCCGGACGGCTGGCTGGGATTGCGCAACCGCGTGGAACGTAAGCTCTTCAGAAGCCGGAGTTTCCCGATGGACCGCACCATGGGTTATGCGGTTTACCGCGGATGGCATCCGGAACAGGGCGTCGCCGAGGTCGTCGGCCGGTTCCGGCCCGATGTGGCAATCCTGCAGGCGGGCAGTCCTCTGCGCCTCGCCCGTATGCTGATCGACCAGGGCACGCCCACCATCGTTTATCTGCGGGACACTCTCTTTCAGGAATTGGGCGGCGACGTCACCGAGCTGCCGAAAGTCCGCTACATTGCAAACTCCTGCTACACGGCATCACGCTTCAAGGCGGAATTCGGCCTGACGGCAGACCCCGTGCCGCCCCTGGTACGGCCGGAGGCTTATAAAACCGAGAGCCGGCGTCACAGTGTCACCTTCATCAATCCGCATCCCTACAAGGGTGCGGAAACGGCCTTCAATCTGGCGGCGGCCCGGCCCGACATCCCCTTCGATTTCATCGAGGGCTGGCCGCTGGCCGATGACGTCATGGCGGATTATCAGTCGCGCGTGGCCGCGCTGGAGAACGTAACCTGGATGCCGCGGCAGGGCGACATGCGCGCCGTCTACGCTAATGCCCGCGTCGTGATCGCACCGAGCCCCAAGGAACGGGGCGAGGCCTGGGGACGTGTGGTTACGGAAGCTCAGTTCAGCGGCATCCCGGTGATTGCCAGTAACTCCGGTGGCCTGCCCGAGTCGGTCGGACCAGGCGGCCTGCTGGTCGAACCGAGCGACTCTCCGGATGCCTGGCTCGAGGCCCTGTCGGAAGTCTGGGACGACGAAGATCGCTACCGGGGTTATGCCGAGGCTGCGCTCAAACACGCGCAACGGCCCGAGATCAAACCCGAAGTACTGATCCGCAAGGTGATCGATATTTGCGAGCATTGCCGCACGAACTTTTCCTGAGCGCCAAGTCCCAAACGCCGAGTCCCGGGCGCCGAGTCCCGGGCACCGAGTCCCAAGCAGCGAATCTCAGCCACCGAGTCTCGATTCCTGAGTGTTTCAGGGGAAGCAACCCGCGATCACGCATCGGCACCGGGAGGAAACCTCGGTTCAGGTTTTTGCGCGGCCGAATTTTCCCATGGCCGCGTGATAGGCATTGATGATTTCGCCGCCGAACTCATGCTTGAAGAGGTAGATACCCGCAAGCCAACCCGTGCCCATCCCGCAAGATGCGATCAGCAGCGGCGTCCAGAGATTGCCCGGACCCGGGTTCAGATAAAAGAGCGCAAAGGCGGGAACGATGGAACTGGTTACAGTCACCATCAGACTTTTCCAGGTGGCGCGCAGCACATCCCGGTTGCCGATACGGACCAGCGGTTTGAGGGCATGATAAAAAACAAAGTAGGTCAGGATGTAGAAGATCACCTGACCTACGGCCACGTGGATGATGCTGTAGTTGGCGGCCGCGAAAACTATAACGACACGAACCGACTGCAGGAGAATCTGCGCTTTCAGCAGTTCGTTGATCCTGCCCATGCCGAGCAGGATCTGGCCGCAGAGAGACCAGATCGCCGACGCCATGCCACCCACCGCCAGGATCTGGACCAGAGGAACGGCGGCATCCCATTGATCGCCGAACATGATCCGGATGATGGGGAAAGCCATCAAGGCCAGAAAGGCGTAAAACGGCCAGGCGAACAGGGTCAGGGTTCCGATCGCCTTCAGATAAGGCTCTTTCAAATTCACGCCTGCGCGATGCCCGGACGCAAAGGCCGGCAAAGCAACCTGTAGGACCGCGTTGGTGAATTCGCGCGAAAACATCGAGATCAGGCCCTGCGCGCGGCTGAAGATGCCGACGGCGGTGAAACCAAGCATCCGGCCGGCAATCAAATCGATGGAATTCATGCCGATCTGAGTGACCAATGCATCCAGGCTCGACTTTCCGCCAAACGATGCGACATGGCGCCACTCGACGAAGTTCGGCCAGATAATGCTCTTGTTGGGCCGATGGAAGGCCGCGATCACCGCGGTCGTGGAAACGCCGGCCAGCGAGGCCCAGGCAAGACTTGCAAAGCTGTAGCCCTGCCAGGCCAGGACGACGGCGACCGTTGCGTGAACGATCGCGCTGATGATTCGGATCTGGTACAGCGCCTTAAAGGCCATATTCCGTCTGAGCAGCGCGAGGGTCGGTGAGCTGAAGGGAATAATGACGAAGCTCAGACTCAAGATCAGAAGGACCGAGCGCATTTCGGGCTTGTTATAGATGTCCGCGATCAGCCCGCTGCCCAGAGCGAGCATCGCCGCCAGCGACCAGGCCAACAGGAGTGTCACGCCTGCGGCCGTACGGATACGGTCCTCGGTGAGCTCCTTTTCCTGGATCAGGTAATTCCCCACGCCGAAATCGCGCAGAGTGTGCGCAATGGCGACAAAGGCCAGACCCACCGAGTAAACGCCGATTTCGAGCGGAGTCAGCAGGCGCGCAATGATAATCGTCGAGACGATATTTATGATCGTGACGGAGTATTTTTCCGCCAGGGAGATCAGCAAAGAAATGCGGACACTGGTCATAGACTTCCTTAGCGCATAGGTGGCGCCGCATTCCTTACTCTATTGGGCAAACAAAAGATAACGGGCTTCGCCGGTCCGGCGGCCGAATCGGCGAGGTTGCAAAATAGTGCTAAAACCGACCTCAAATCCAGCCCAAGCTAACCAGCCTTCCATAAAAGATCTGCCGGTTGATTGCGCACACACCCCCAGCCGCGGAGCGCAGGGGCAAATTGGTCTCAAAGCAGAGAATTTTTGGTTAATAAATGATCTTTTGCCGCCGGCCAGCGTGCTGAAGTACCACCAGCTCGTGCCAACCGTTAGGGCAGCCTTGTTCGCCGGTCAGGTTCACCGCCGGCGATAACTCTTGGCCGCCTTGGCAAACCAAAGGCGCGCAGTCTCGGCATCGGTCTCGACACCACGACCCATCAGATAGGCCTTCCCAAGCGCCGCCTGCGCCTCGGCCAGGTCCTGCTCTGCAGCGAGCCGGTAGAGACGCAGGGCTTCCGCCAGATCTTCTTCGACCCCCAGACCGCGGTCATATAGGGCCGCCAGCCCGAACTGTCCTTCTGCGACACCCTGTTCCGCCAGATCTCGATAGAGTGAGAGGGCTTGCACATAGTCCTGCTCAAGACCAACGCCTTCCTCCAGGAGTTTTGCCAACAGCACCTGCGATTTAGTGTGATCGGATTCCGATGCAAGACGGAATAAACGGGCAGCTTCAGTGTCGTCTTTCACTACGCCGGCGCCAAGCCTGTAGGCCTTTGCCAATTCGTATTGGGCATCGGCGTCGCCTTGGTCTGCCGAACGACGAAACCATCGCACAGCCTCTTCGGCCTGTTTCGACGTTCCTCGTCCCAATACATAGGCGAGGCCGAGATAGTACTGAGCTTTGTCATCGCCACCATCTGCCGCCAAGCGAAACAGGCGCAGGGCTTCGACGCGGTTCCGGTCCGCACCCGATGCATAGGTATAGTGAATTCCGAGCTTTCGTTGGGCACGGGTAAAGCCTTGATCAACGGCCAGTTTGTAGAGGCGCACAGCCTCTGCCGTATTCTTTTCGACCCCTTTGCCCTCTGCATAGAGATCGGCAAGTCCGGTTTGTGAATAGGCGCTCCCCTTTTCCGCCCCCTGGCGATAAAGGCGCGCAGCCTCTTCGTAATCTCGCGGCACACCTTTGCCGGTATTGTACAAGAGGGCCAAGGACCCGAGCGCAGTGGTGTAGCCCTGTTCAGCGGCGAGCTTATAAAACCGGGCAGCCTCGGTGTAATTCCGATCTACACCACGGCCAAAATAGTAGAGATCCCCAAGGTTCTTCTGAGCGTTTGCGCGGCCTTGATCCGCGGCGAGAAGATAGAGGCGGGCCGCCTCTTCGTAGTCCTGAGGCACAGCTTCGCCAATGTCATAAAGGTATGCCAGTTCGTTTTGGGCACGTGCATGACCTTGATCTGCCGCCAGCCCGTAGAGGCGCACAACTTCTCCATAGTCTTGCCCGACCCCCTTACCGCTCTCATAGAGATCGCCAAGGTTCGCCTGGGCGTTGGCGTGGCCCTGGTCTGCAGCAAGCCGATAGAGCCGGGCGGCTTCCTCATTGCTCTGTGGAACACCTTTGCCGAATTCGTAGAGATATCCGAGATTATACTGCGCGCGCGCATAGTTCTGATCTGCTGCCAGCGCGTAGAAGCGCGCCGCTTCCGCAAAATCCTGTTCGACGCCATCACCATCGTAATAGAGATTGCCGAGGTTGGTCTGGGCGTGGGCGCGCTCCTCATCTGCGGCGAGGCGATACAGGCGCGCGGCCTCCGCAAAGTCCTGTGGAACGCCTAAACCCGTATCGTACTGGTATGCCAGGTAGTTCTGGGCGCGCGCATGACCTTGTTCCGCAGCCAGGCCGAAGAGGCGTGCCGACTCGCTATAGTCTTGCTCAAAACCTTTTCCACCATAATAGAGATCGCCAAGGTTGGCCTGGGCGTTTCGTCGGCCCTGGTCCGCGGCAAGCCGGTAGTATCGGGCTGCCTCTGCGTAGTCCTGTGGGACGCCCTCGCCGTACTCGTGGAGATATCCCATATGATCCTGAGCGCGCGCGTAGTTCTGATCGGCAGCCAGTGCAAAAAGACGCGCAGCTTCGGCAAAATCCTGTTTCACCCCGTTTCCATCGTAATAGAGATTGCCGAGGTTGGTCTGCGCATAGGCACTGCCTTGATCAGCGGCCAGCCCATAAAGACGAACAGCTTCGCCGAGGTTCTGCTCTACGCCCCTGCCGCGTTCGTAGAGATAGCCGAGGGATCCCTGTGCGGTCGCATAGCCTTGGGCCGCCGCCAAGCTGTAGTATCTCGCAGCTTCGGCATAATCCTGCGCGACGCCGTCGCCACCGTAGTACAGATCGGCCAGATTGGTTTGTGCGTATTTATTGTCCTGGTCGGCGGCAAGTTCGTATAGCCGCACGGCTTCGGCGTAATCCTGCGGGACTCCCTTTCCCGTTTCGTAAAGAACGCCCAGCGCATTCTGCCCGCGCGCGAAACCCTGGTCGGCGGCAAGCCTGTAGAGCCTCGCAGCCTGCTCGTGGTCCTGCACGACGCCTGTGCCGTCGTAATAGAGATCAGCCAGATTGACCTGGGCATAGGCTTCGTCCTGTGAGACGGCAAGACGATAGAGCCTGGCGGCCTCTTCGTAGTCTTGCGGCACGCCCTCGCCAATTTCGTAAAGATATGCCAGGGAGCTCTGGCCGTAGTAATCGCCTTGATCCGCCGCCAGGCGATACAGGCGGGCCGCCTCGGCGTAGTTCTTCTCAACGCCTTCGCCCCGTTGATACAAATTGCCCAGCAATCCCTGCGCTTCGGCATTGCCCTGCGCGACAGATAACCGCAAATTGCGCAGCGCCGCGGGGAGATTTTGCTCCACTTCCCAGGCAAAGTAATAGTGCCGCGCCAACCTGTATTGCGCTTCCGCATCGCCCTGTTCGGCGCCACGCTTATAGAATTTGAAGGAGCGTTTGATCTTCTGATGACTGCCGTCATGCTCAAAATCGCGCGCCAAACCTACTTGAAGCAGCACACGGCCGGAACCGTCCGATCGCGGAGCCTCGACCAAGGGGACAGCAATGGCGAGCTTCACAGTCAAAAGGACCGGAAAGCTCAGGCCGCCGGCAAGAACGCGCAGCAAATTTTGACTCAGTGGTGATCTCATAACGACGCCGAAAAGAAACAAACTAAGCAGCTACTCCCTCAGAATTTGAAGCCGCAACTATGCCGCTGACGAATAGATTTTTCCACCCCCTGGCGTTGCGCCCGCCTTAACAGGGACCTGAACAGCGCGGCGATTTCCCACACCGCTAGGTTGAGAACTCATATTCCTTGGCGGTCTTGACGACAAAATTTTGACTTCTGGCAAGGAGTTAGGAGCGGAGCGATACTGATGCATCGTGCCTCTGCCAGAACTGGACTGACGAAGCCACGCTGTCCAGAACGTGGTTCCCAGAACTCATAATCTTGTCGCCCAAAGGGGGTCGTATTTTGGAAGAGTTCAAGGGCGTCGAGCCCTCTCACCGGGCCTTCAGGCCCGCTTTCAAGATCTCTCCTGCCTGAAACCTCCCAATATACGATCAAGGCCATCAAGGAATAGGAGGCCTCAACCTAGCGATCGCGGTAGTTCTCGGCCGCCTTGGCAAACCAGAGGCGCGCAGTCTCTGCATCCGCTTCGACGCCACGGCCCGTCAGATAGGCTTTGCCCAGCTCCGCCTGCGCTTCAGCCAGACCCTGGTCCGCAGCCAGACGGTAAAGGCGAATGGCTTCCGCCATATTTTTTTCGACCCCTGAGCCGCGCTGGTAGAGGCCGGCCAGACCGAACCTGCCTTCTGCAATGCCCTGCTCTGCGAGCGCCTGGTAGAGCGAAAAGGCCCGGTCGTAATCCTGTTCCACGCCCGTACCCTCCTCATAGGATCTCGCCAGGAGGATCTGAGCATCGATGTGACCGGAATCAGATGCCAGGCGAAGGAGACGAATTGCCTCCGCTGCGTCCAGCGGTACTCCGGCACCAAGTCTGTAAGCGTGCGCCAGCCTGTACTGGGCGTAGTCGGAATCCTGGTCGGCCGCCTGTCCGTAATAAAGCGCCGCCTTTTCAAGGTTTTGCTCGACGCCCAGACCCTCGCTGTAGAGATCGCCAAGGCTGGCTTGCGCATCAGGGTTGCCCTGGTTCGCGGCCAATTCATAGAATTCCCTGGCCTGAATGAAATCCTGACCGACCCCGTCACCGCGATAAAGCATATTTGCGAGGTTGGTTTGGGCCGTGGAATCGCCCTGATCCGCCGCCAAACGATACCAGCGGACGGCTTCTTCATAATTCTGAGCCGTCCCCTCGCCATATTCGTAAAGATACCCCAGGGAAATCTGGGCGGCTGAGGAGCCTTGGTCGGCGGCGAGGCGATACAGGCGGGCAGCCTCGGCAAAGTCCTGCGTGACCCCCTGCGCATGGTAGTAGAGGTCACCGAGTTGGTTCTGGGCGTAGGCTTCTCCCTGATCCGCCGCCAAACGATAAAGCCGGGCAGCCTCGCTGTGATCCTGGGCAACGCCCCGGCCGATTTCATGGAGGAACCCGAGCGAGCTTTGGCAAAAGGCGTTGCCTTGATTTGCACCATAGCGATAGAAGCGGGCCGCTTCTCCGTAGTCCCGCGGCACGCCATGGCCCCGCTGGTAGAGCGCGCCCAGGGAACCTTGCGCGAAAACCTGGCCCTGGTCCGCCGCCAAACGGTAAAGACGCGCGGCTTCCTCATAGTCCTGTGGAACACCGCGTCCGTTGTAGTAGAGATCGGCAAGATTGTTCTGGGCGTCCGCGTATCCCTGCTTCGCGGACAGCCGGTAGTAATGCACTGCAGCAGGCAGGTTCTCGGGCACGTTCCATGCAAAGTCGTAATGCTGCGCCAGCCAGTACTGCGCCTCGGCATCCCCTTGCTCGGCGCCGCGTTGGTAAAACTGAAGATCTATCTGGTTGCGCGAATGGCTGCCGTCGCGCTCGAAATCATCAGCCAGACCGGCCAAAAGCACAGGATCGGCGGCCAGCTCGGATCGAGGTGTTTCGGATCGAGGTGTTTCAGGTCGAAGTGTCTCATCCCAGTGAGCAGCAAACGCCGGTGACAAGCTCAAGGGAGACAAGCCCAACGTGACCAGGCCCAGCATGGCCAAAGCAAAAGTGACCAGGCCCAACCAAGCCGAGAACATCAAACCTCCCCCAAAGGCCCGCAAAACTATGAACTTCTGATTCGCACTCATCTTAACGCCGAAAGAAAACGCGATGCGCCCGTACTCCGGCGCAATGCCAGACCCTGAAGCTTGTTCGTTTTCTATGACTCAAAATACCCGTAAATCAGTCTCTGCATCAATAGGTTAGAGAATGATTCGCCGTCGTGGCCGCGTTAACCATGAACGACGGCACTCATCGTCGCCAGTTAAGAGGCCTTTCCTGCTCGGCCATTGGGCAGACCGTTGGACGAGGCACTGCCGCACTGACGGGATATCAACCCTCGGTTTTCATGTCTTCGGAGCAAGCGCACGTGCCTTGACGGCTTCTACATCCACGCCGCCCGACATCATCTTCCGCTCGGCCTGTTGCTTGATCGCACTGCTCATGGCCCGGAGAAAGGAATCATGGGCGCAGGGTCTGTCCATCTTGTTATAGACGAGCCCATATTCGATCTCCTCCCACGTCGAAAAGTCCGCCAGATTGTGCTGCAGCTGCACTTCCAGGTTATCGAGCGCTCCGGCGAATTTCGCCTCGGGCGTTTCCCTGTCCTCGAACTCCCGCCAGAGCTCGGCAATATGGGTACCGTCTTCACCGCCAAGCAGTTTGCGAATGTTCTCCATCGCCGCCGCTTCCCGCACGGCTTTGGTTTCCTTGCGCTCGCCGGTTTCGAAAAAGGGCACGTCTCCGGCTTCGGCCTCGACCAGATCATGCACGACAATCATCTGCAGCGTCCGGCTAAGATCAACCGGATGCTCAAGATGACGGTGCATGACCATGGCCATCAACGCCATCTGCCAACTGTGTTCGGCGACCGATTCGCGGCGGCCATCGGAAAGCCAGCTGTGGCGCAGCTCTTTCTTCAGGCCCTCCGCGAGTTTCAATAGATCCAGGATAGGTTCAACGGCGTCCATGAGGTTCGATGTTCCGATCTCGAGCGTGGGAATTTGCGGAGCATAACAAAAAAAGGCCGGCAACGTGCCGGCCTTTTCGGGTACGCGCTTAATACCAGGGAGCGTTGATACTACTTCGGAATCACAACCGTATCGATGACGTGGATGACACCGTTCGAGGTTTCGATGTCGGCTGTGATCACCTGTGCTGAATCTACCTTCACACCATCCATGGCATCGACCGCGAGCTTAGCGCCTTGTACGGTCTCGACCTCAGCGGTTTTGCCGGCGATATCGCCCGACATAATTTTACCGGGTACGACGTGGTAGGTCAGGATCGCCACCAGCTTGTCCTTGTTCTCAGGCTTCAACAAGTCTTCCACCGTCCCTTCCGGCAGCTTTGCGAAGGCTTCGTCGGTCGGTGCAAAAACGGTAAAGGGACCGTCGCCCTTCAGGGTCTCGACCAGCTCCGCGGCCTCAACCGCGGCCACCAGCGTTTTGAACTGACCGGCTTCAACGGCCGTATCGACGATATCTCCTGCTTTCGCCGCCATACCGCTGAACAAGAGTGGCACGGCCGCCAGGGCTGCAATGAGAGAAAGGCGTAACTGTTTCACGTTCGTCCTCCTGAAAAGTCTGTTTGGTTACCAGGAGATACGGGGACGCAGCGGAAGAGGATCACAGCAACACAAATAGGTCACAGCGGGGGTCGTTCTTGACCGGAACGATCAGACCACAGATGTGCCCTGCCGGGTTTTACCGCTCCCATCGAAACTCGCGGTCGGCCTCGGCGATCGGCGCATCGTTGATGCTGGCGATCCGCTGACGCATCAGGCCGTTTTCATCGAATTCCCAAAGTTCGTTTCCATACGACCGGAACCACTGGCCGGAATCGTCGTGCCATTCATAGCGGAAAGTGACGCCGATGCGATTCTCGGTGAAGCACCAGAGTTCCTTGCGCAGGCGGTAGTCGAGTTCACGGTCCCACTTTCGTTTCAGGAAATCCCTGATGTCGTCCCGGCCACTCAGGAACTCGGCCCGGTTACGCCACTGGGAATCAAGCGTATAGGCCTTCGAGACACGATCCGGATCACGGGTGTTCCAGGCGTCTTCAGCCGCCTGGACTTTCTGTTTTGCGGTTTCTTCGGTAAAGGGAGGAAGAGGGGGACGCTGTTCCATGAGAGGCCTTTCTCGGTTTCTGCAGCTATTCGGAATGCTTGAATTTTACCGTTCGTCACAGTATGTACTAATTGGTACAATTGATCATGAAACCGGCGAGTTCAAGATAAATTTTCGCGGCCCCGGCAATTGAGTAAAATGTGTCCGAAGAAGCAGCACCGCGATGTGCCCAGGAACCCGGGGACGAGAGCCGGGGACAAGAGCCCGAAAGAAGAGATTGAACCGGGCAGTAGGATTTGGCGGAATGGATTGGGCCGAATGGATTGGGCCGAATGGATTTGGCAGCTGGGGCAGATTGGATCAGGTTGCCAGCTGAGCACCCGGAGCACAGAGGACGATTATGCCGCGAGTGGTATCGGAACGCAGTGACGCAGTGACCGCCCTGGCCGAGGTCTTCAGAACCCACGGCTTCGAAGGCACGAGCCTTTCTGTCATCACCGCAAAGACCAAGCTGGGTAAGGGCAGCCTTTATCACTTCTTCCCGGGTGGGAAGGACGAGATGGCGGAAGCCGTGTTGGAGGAAATCGGCAGGTGGTTCGAAGACCGGGTCTTCAAACCACTGCGCGACGAGCCGGATGCCGAAGCCGCGATCGAAAAGATGTTCGAAGAAGTCGATCGCTATTTCCGTTCGGGCCGCCGCGTCTGCCTCGTGGGTGCCTTTGCCCTGGGGCAGGAATGCGACCGCTTCGAACGCCAGGTTCGCGGTTACTTTGAGACCTGGGTCATGGATCTCGAATCCTGTTTGATCCGGGCAGGGCGTAACGAAACCCTGGCGCGCGATCTATCGGAAGACGCCGTTATCGGGATCCAGGGCGCATTGGTCCTGGCCCGGAGCATCGGACAATCGGCGGTGTTTGAACGAACACTTTTGCGCTTGAAGAAACGTCTGCTAGAGCGCGATCACCCCTGACAATCAATGTCCGGATGAAACCGCACCCTCGGCAAGTACATAACGACGGCCGCAGTAGGGGCAGTCGATGTGGCCTTTGCCTTCCATGTTCAGGTAGACACGGGGATGGCCGAGCGGGCCGTTACCGCCGTCGCACGCGATGGTTTCGGACTCTACGGTCAAGGTTTCGGCCGGTTCCATGTTAACTTCCCCTGTTTGTGCAATCCCGCTGGTCCAACGGCGCTGCAGCACATCTTCGCACGGATTCTCACGCAAATCCGATCGACATTCAAGCCGGACTTGACCACGCCTCATATCCCCGCAGCACCTTATCCCAGAGTGCGTCGTTATTTGTGGCGACAACGAATACCCCCCTCTCCTGGGTATAGGAGGCGCAAATCCCCGTGTGCGGGGTTTAACGGGCGCGGTTTGACCCTTATCTTTGCGGATGATACCCATTGGCGCAGCATGATCAATGGCATTAGCCGCAGAACAACCGGTCCATTTGACCGCTGCATCAAACGGGCTGCGGCGCTGTTGGGTTTTTGCGCTCCTGCAGACCGCACCAAGGGTTACGACCGAAATTCACTGAGAAATGCGAACAGCAATGCCCGACAGCCTGACCGCCAAAAAACTGAATGACGTCATTATGGATGCCAACGTGACCACCTTGCCAAAGTACGCCGTAGAGCTGAAGGGTCTGACCAAGACCTATAGTGCCAGCGGCAAGAGTGAAGCCAAAAAAGCTCTGATCGACGTCGACCTGGCGATCCCCAGGGGATCGGTCTTTGGATTGCTTGGCCCGAACGGCGCCGGCAAATCGACCATGATCAACATCCTGGCCGGCCTTGTGAACAAGACGAGCGGCAGCGCGAAGATCTGGGATCTCGATATTATCACCAACACCCGTCAGGCCCGCGCGGCCATCGGTGTGGTTCCTCAGGAACTGAACGTCGACCCCTTCTTCACACCACGCGAACTGCTGGAGCTGCAAGCGGGCCTTTACGGCGTGCCGCCCGGTGAACGGCAGTCGGACGAAATTCTAGCGGCGCTGGGCCTTTCCGATAAAGCCAATGCCTATGCCCGGACACTCTCGGGCGGGATGCGCCGGCGCCTGATGGTCGCCAAGGCCATGGTTCACAATCCCCCGGTTCTGGTGCTGGACGAGCCCACCGCCGGTGTCGATATCGAGCTGCGCCAACAGCTCTGGGCCCATGTGCGCGAATTGAACGAAAACGGCACGACGGTCCTCCTGACCACGCACTACCTCGAGGAAGCCGAAGAACTCTGTGACCAGATTGCAATCATCAACCACGGCCGGGTCATCGCCTGCGACACGACCCCCGCATTGCTGGCACGCCTGGACAACAAAGAGCTGGCAATCGTTCTGGCGGAAGATCTCGATGAGGTACCCGAAGCACTTGCCGGCTTCAACTTCGATCATCCCGAACCGCGCAAGCTGGTGTTTCATTACCGTGCCAGCGAAAGTGCCGTTTCCGGTATTCTCGATGCCGTTTGCCGCGCAGGGCTGAAAATCGCCGACGTGACAACGGATCAGTCAGATTTAGAGGATATATTCTTGCAGCTCACCCGTGGCGCACATGATGAGATTGCAAGTTGATCAGACAAAAGACGACCGGGCCGCATCGATCGGCACATAAATCCTGGATGATTACCACTATTGTCGCCTTGGCGGTCACGCTGCTGGCGGCCTGTGCGCCAAACCTGGCGCCTCGGGGCCCGGGCGACAGTGCTCCCATGCTTTCGGACAGCAGCTTCACGACATCGGACGGCCTGGACTTGCCGTTACGCTACTGGCTGCCGCCATCGGCTGCACAGGCAGCCGCAGCAGACGCAGACGCAGACGCAGACGCAGACAAAGAGCCGGAGGTCAGCGAAGCCGATATCAAGGCCGTGGTTCTCGCCCTTCACGGCTTTAACGACTATTCCAACGCCTTTGACGGTCCCGGCAAGGTTCTCGCCTCCATGGGGCTGGCGGTCTATGCCTACGATCAGCGGGGATTTGGCGAAGCACCGCACCGCGGACTCTGGGCCGGAAGCGATGTGCTGACCGGAGACCTGGCGGATGCCAGCCACGCGCTGCGGCAACGCCATCCGGGAAAGCCGCTGTATCTGCTGGGCGAATCCATGGGCGGCGCGGTCATCCTGGCGGCCTACAACTCGACCACCCCACCGGATGCCGATGGCGTTATTCTGTCTGCCCCGGCGGTCTGGGCGCGCTCAACTATGCCCTGGTATCAAAGAACGGCGCTTTGGCTCGGCGCGCGCGCTATTCCCTGGGCCAGACTGACCGGATCCGGTTTGAAGATTCAGGCCTCCGACAATATCGAAA
Source organism: Pelagibius sp. Alg239-R121 (assembly GCF_947331435.1). Taxonomy (GTDB): domain Bacteria; phylum Pseudomonadota; class Alphaproteobacteria; order Kiloniellales; family Kiloniellaceae; genus Denitrobaculum. The sequence goes on from NZ_CAMZOF010000001.1 coordinate 469,301, forward strand.
TGCTGCGCGGACTTGGGCGCGACCCCCTGGTCATCAAAGGCACCCGGGTCGATGCCATCCATGGTTTGGTGAATCTGATGGACGACGCCCTGTCGGCCGCGCCGCTGCTGGACCGGCCCGCCCTGCTGCTCTATGGAGACAAGGACGAGATCGTCCCGCGCGAACCCACGCTTCAGCTCTGGGCGATGCTGCCGGCCGCACGCCGGTCGGACCAGCGCCTGGCGCTCTACAGCAACGGCTGGCATATGCTGCTAAGGGATCTGGACGCCGGGATCGTTCTCGCGGATATCGCCCAGTGGACGGAAGATCAAACACGGGCGGCCGGCAGCAGTCATCCGCTGCCGTCCGGTGCGGACAGGCTGGCCCGAGAAGCTCTGGAAAGCTACCAGGCACCGCTCGCCGACACAGCCGGCAACACCGACGCGCCGCTGCCTGCCGATTCCTGATCCGAGGTAAAAGCCGTCAGCTTTCGCTGCTGTCCTCTGCCGGCTCGGGCAGGGCGTGCTTGTTCATGAGCGGCAACTGCGTCAGGACAAACAGGAAGGTCAGGCCCATCAGGCCAAAGACCTTGAAGTTCACCCAAAATTCCTCACTCTGAGTGCGCCAGACGAATTCGTTCAACACGGCCATGGCGGCGAAAAACAGGCCGAAATGCAGTGTCAGGCGCCGCCAGCCGGCCTCATCCATGGGCCAGGCCGATCCCATCACGGGCTTAAGCAGCGGTTTTCCAAAGGCAAGACCGCCCAGCAGAATCACCGAAAACAGGGCTTGAACGATAGTCGGCTTGAGCTTGATGAAGGTATCGTCGTTGAGAAGTATCGTCAGGCCTCCGAAGATACCGACGATCACCGCTGTGATCAGGGGCATCATAGGCACTCTGCGTGTCATGACCAGCGACAACGTCAACGACACGGCCGTGGCGGCCATCAAACCCACCGTGGCGACGATAAGGTCCTTTTGAGCATAGTAAGCCACGAAAAAAACCACCAGCGGACCATACTCGGTCGCGGGCTTGAGCCACTTAGGCGCGTTATCTTTCATATCGATCCGAACAGCATGAGAACCAAAGCTACAAAACAGTATCGCAGGTGATACTGCAAGACGCCTTATGTTGGGGTAAACGCCGGAATGTCCAGCCGTGAATGCGAACGGCGGTTGGACAGCAAAGCGCAAAATTGCTGAGCAAAGGTGAAGATTTGCCGCAGCGCATGTGCATTGACGCGCCGAGACGCGACGCCTAACTACAAGAGGCGCCCAACGATAAAGACATCTTACGACAAGATACAGCCGACCTTCAGGAATTGGACCGCGAAGCTTTGACCTCTTCTCATCAGCCCCCCATCCCTCAGACTGCCGCCCAACAGACCGACACCCATCAGTCTGCAGACAGCCTGCCGACTCTTGCGGAACGGCCGTTGCTGGCGCCGGGTGACCGGCTCGGCAACTTCGTTCTGCCGGGCAGCGATGGATTCCTCTGGGTTTTCTATGAGAAGACCCGTGGCTTCAGAAATCTCCTGTTCGTCTTTCCGGAGGAGACCGCCGAAAACACGACGTGTTTGAACCAGCTGACCGAGGCCTACGATACCCTACAGGCGGCCCGGATCGATGTCTTCGCGATCGGGCGGCTGCAGGTCGAACAGGCCAGCAGGCTCGCGCAAGGCCTGACTGTTCCCTTCCTGCTCTATGCCGACCCTCAGGGTAAAGTATCCGACGAGCTGACCGGCAAAAGCGGTTTTACGAAGGGACAGGCCTTTTGCCTGCTGCTCGACGAAAATCAGCGCCTGCTTAAGACCATGGCATTTGGCGATATCGGCGCACGCGGCCTGGCCGCGGACGTGGTGGAGTTTTACCAAACCCGCCTCCCGGAGGCGCTGGCACCGGAACCGCAACGCACGGCCCCGGTCCTGATTGTCCCCAAGGTGCTGGACAGCGCGGATTGCGAGGCCTTGATCGCCCGCTGGCGGCACCACAATGAAGAAGGCTTCGTGACCACGCGGATCGACGGGGTAGACACCCGCCGGATTGATCCCGGCATGAAAAAGCGGCGCGACCATCAAGTCTTGGACACCGCGCTGGATCAGAGCCTGACGCAGATCGTCGGCCGCCGGATTGCCCCCGAGCTGGCCAAAGCCTTCTATTTTCAGCGCTTCCGCTTCGACCGCTTCGTTATCACCTGCTACGACGCGGAACGCGGCGATTACTTTCGGCCGCACCGCGACAATACGACCCCCGACACCCAGGCCCGCATGTTCGCGCTGACCCTCAACCTCAATACCGAGGACTACGAAGGCGGCGGCCTGCGCTTTCCCGAGTACGGCCCGGAGGGCTACCGGCCGCGCAGCGGGGACGCGATCCTGTTCTCCTGTTCCTTGATTCACGAAGCGCTCCCGGTCACCAGCGGCCGGCGCTTCACCCTTCTGAGCTTCCTGCGCGACCCGGCCCTGCAGGAACAGATCGAACGGCAGGCGAAGGCGAAAAAGACCTAGAACGCGCCTTGACACAAGTTCGCGCGCTTGTGACTGGCTTTTTACCCCTTTCGAACCATAGTCTTAGTCACAAATGTTTAGCGCAGGACGCCATGACAGACGACACCAACCGCATTGCAGACCATACAAGCCGCCGCAGGCTCCTGCTTGGCCTCTTGGGTATCGTCACCACCGCAAGCATCCTCCCGTTCCGTCCAATGGCAGCAGCCGCGGCGGGTAAGAGCAAGACCGAGACGGCGACGGCAAGTACGGACATCTCGGGCCCCGAAGCGCTGGCCCTGTCGCAGCGGGGCGAGATGACGATCGTCGACGTACGCTCACCGCAGGAATGGAAACAGACCGGGTTGCCGTCGGGCGCCCAGGCCGTGACCATTCACGATCCCGAAGGCCTTGAGGGTTTTGTGCGCGCCCTGAAGCGATCGGTCGGCGACAATCTGGATACGCCGGTGGCGCTGATCTGTGCCCGCGGCAATCGCTCAACCAGAGCACAGAACGCGCTGCGCGCAGCCGGATTTACCCGGGTGCTGAATATTAAAGAGGGTATGTTGGGCAGCACAGGCGGCCCGGGATGGCTGGCACGGAAGCTACCCGTCGACCGCTGCACCCGCTGCTGACCGGTCTGCACTGACCGGTCTGCGCTGCCTGGTCTGCACCGTCTAGTCTGCACCGTCTGGTCTGCGCTGACTGTTCAGGCACGGCGCGCAACATAAATTAGAGGCAGATGATCGTTTTCACTGATTTAGCCTAAAGCGTTCAGGATCCGGAGGCCGCTCCAGCAAGCCATAGGCCGTGCAGAGGGGGCTGCGCCGCATTACTTCAGGTGGTACGGATTATTCCTAGCTTTACGACAGCGGGTAGCGCGGGATAAAACCGGCATTAACCACCTGAATGTTAGACTTCTCAGGCCTGATATCGACGCTCTGATTTCGGCCTGAGGCCTACACAGCGCTTGTTCGCGAGAGAAAAAGGAAGTTATGGAGTCCTCGACCGCAAAATTCGGTATCGGTGAGATCGTCCGCCACAGGGTCTATCCCTTTCGGGGCGTTATCTTCGACGTGGACCCGGTGTTCAGCAACAGCGAAGAATGGTACGAGTCCATTCCCGAGGACGTACGTCCCGCTAAAGATCAGCCCTTCTATCATCTCTTTGCCGAGAACGCGGAAGGTCCCTACGTTGCCTACGTTTCCGAGCAAAATCTGCTGCAGGACGAAGACAGCGGCCCGATCCGTCATCCAAGCGTTGAAGACGTCTTTGAAGGCATCAAAGACGGCCGCTATCACCTGCGCGCCGGCCAGGCCAACTAACAGATCTACCCGCCTCGCTCTGCTGCGGGCCACCCGCTTTTCATAACTCCGCTCGCTTTACTTGACTCCGCAGCGGTTGAAGTGGAACAAGCAGTCCTGATCTGAAAGTCAGCCCGTTTTCAGCCTCTTGAACTGCATCTCATCATGCCGACTCAAAAACCCGGTGATAACCCTTCACAACTCACGGATGGCGAGGCCTTTGACGGCCTGACATTCCGTGATGCGACTGCCGCCGATGCCTTGGCAATCGCCAGGCTGCACAGTGAAAGCTGGCAAAGCGCGTATCGCGGCCTCCTGACCGATGCCTATCTCGATGGCCCTCTGGCCGACGAACACCGCGCGCGCTGGCAGGACCTGCTGGCCGCCGACGGTGATGCGGGCCCAGGACCAGGGGAGCAGGAGGCAGGATCGCAAGCAGCAGAGACCGCCCCACCCGGCCAGAAAAAGCACAGGCCCGAAGGCTTTGTTTTCGTGGCCGAGCAGGCGGGCCGGCTCCTCGGCTTCATCTCGGTATGGTTCGATTACAAGGAAGGCTACGACACCTACGTCGATAACCTGCATGTCCGCCCGGGCTTACGGGGTGGGGGCATCGGCGGCCGGATGCTGAGAGAAGCCGCGGCACGGGTGATTGCGGAAGGCCGCAAGAGCCTTTCCCTCGAAGTCCTAAATGAAAACCTGTCCGCGATCAGTTTCTACAGAAAGATGGGCGGGGTCAGCCGGGAACACGGCCGCGAAGACATGGGCGGCGCGATGGTCGACTACCACCTGATCGCCTGGGACGACGCCCGGAAACTGGTTGATTCTGCTGCGCCGGCGCAGTGATTCGCGGCCGCCATCGAGAGCAAATTGAGAATTGACGAGGCCTCTTTACCAAGCCCCCGGCTTGCAGTATGTTCCGCCGCACCTCATAAGAGTGCGATCGCTTTTCACTGACTTTGTGAAAAACCATCAGACTCCAAGGACCCGTAGCTCAGCTGGATAGAGCGCTGCCCTCCGAAGGCAGAGGTCACAGGTTCGAATCCTGTCGGGTCCGCCAATTATTTCAAATAGTTACGACTTTCCACAGCATGCGGTTCTGACAAAGTAACCACATCGCAACCGCGGCCTTTGCAGAGTGGCAAGACTTTGCATTTTGCAAAGATTATTTCCCCAAAATGAAAAACTCTACCCAAGAAGCCTGCAAATCTGCCGGTGAAAGGGCATGGCATGACCTTTGCTGACCCTTCCGGTTAGGGCGTGACAATCCGGGGCGCCTGTAAGCAATAGCCGAATGCAAAGGATTGCCAGGATGCTCAAGTCTCGTCTCGCCGCGGCGTTTCTCGCTGCAGCTATAATCTCACAGAGTGCCACCCTGCTGGCGAAAACCGAAGGCAGCCTGCCGGTACCAACCGAAGGCGTACTGCTCGAAGTTACCGGTAAGCTGATCCAAAGCAACGTCAAAGACGCGAAAGGCCCTGTGGCTATCCTGGATCGGTCGATGCTCGAGGGACTGGGCATCACAAAGATCGAAACCTCGACGGATTGGACGGATGGTATACAGTCCTTTGAAGGTCCTCTCGTAAGCGATCTGCTCGAGCGCCTGGGCGCCAGCGGCACCACAATCCTGGCAACAGCCGCAAACGACTACACTGTCGAAATCCCCGTTTCAGACTTTCTGCGCTACCCGGTCATCCTGGCCATGGAGATGAACGGCAAGCGCTTAACCCTTCGGGACAAGGGGCCGATCTGGATCGTGTATCCCCGAGACCAATACCCCGAGCTGGACGACCCCCTCATCAACGGGCGCTGGATCTGGCAACTCAAGCGCCTCGAGATCCGTTAGGCCCGCCGGCAGGTCACTCCAGGACACAGGAATGGGAAGGAAGCGAAAAATGAAGCAAACAGCATTCCGCTACACGCCAATGCTCCTTGCCATTGCCGTTTTCCTGGGATCGCTTGGCTACAGCCTGACGGCAACCCGGAACGGTCACCAAACGCTCGAACAGATCTCTGACGAACGAATATTCTGGAGCGCAGCGCAGGCCGAAATCGAATCGCTCCGTTTTCTAAATGCGCTGGAGCGCTTCGGGCGTGCAGACCCAGAGATAGCGCCCCGGGACGTGAGCGAACGCTTCGAGATTCTTTGGAGCCGGCTTGCTCTGTTTCAGGAAGGTCAGATCGGCGCACGCCTGTCGAATTTTCCACAGGTCACGCAAAAGATCCAAAAGCTTTTAGTGGTGTTGACGGCGCAGGAGCGCGCGGTCATGGCTCTCAGCTCCGACGACCCTGCCGGCGCAATGGAAATAGCGGCTGCGTTTCAGCCCTGCACACAAGCGCTGCGTCAAATTTCAATCGCTGTCGCATCTGACGAAGAACAACGATTCTCTAGTCTTCGCAACGAGTTAGGCGATCAACATTGGCACATCCTTGCCTTTACCCTCGGCTTGCTGATCACAGGGGGCCTGCTCGTTTACCTGCTGGACCGCGAACGCCGAATCACGGCATCGCTGGCGGCCCGCAATGCACGACTGGCGCAGGAAGCGACGCAAAGCAATCAGGCAAAGTCCAACTTTCTGGCGATGATGAGCCACGAACTCAGGACCCCCATGAACGGCGTGCTGGGTATGATCTACTTATTGCTAGGTTCGGGCCTCGACCCCAAGCAGCGGGACTATGCCGAGCGGGCTAACCGCGCGGGAACCGCCCTGATCCGAATCATCAACGATATCCTCGATCTGACGCAGATGGAAATGGGGCGGCTGACGATCGAATCGGAAACCTTCCGGTTACGCGATGTCACGCGCTGCGTCACCGACCTCTTCGGTTCCGTTGATCGTGAAAAAGGCGTCACCATCCGTACAACGCTGGACGAGGATATTCCCGCGCAGCTGCGAGGTGATTCAAAACGTCTGCAGCAGATCCTGTTCAATCTCGTTGGAAATGCTCTGAAGTTTACGCCTTCGGGCAAAATTGGCGTCGAAGTCAAACGCGTCGGTGACGGGCACGTCGAAGCCGGGGGCACAGGAGCCGGGCGCAGCGGGAAAAAAAGCCCTGACCTGCGCCTGCGCATCGAAGTGACGGATACCGGGATTGGCATAGAAAAAAATAAGCAAAAACAATTGTTTGAAGACTTTTCACAACTTCATTCGGTTTACACACGGCAGAATCAGGGCGCAGGACTCGGGTTGGCCATCAGCAAACGCCTGGTCGTACTCATGGGTGGAGAAATCGGTGTGATCAGCGATGTAGGAAAAGGCAGCACCTTTTGGTTCGAGCTGCCATTCGACGTACCCATTGATGCAAAGGCGGTCTCCGTTCAAGCTTCCGCTGAAGCAGGACGTACAGACCCAAGCCGTCAGAACACAGTGCCGCAGGACTCCGCCGGTGCAGCCTTCAAATCTCACAGAGGGCATATTCTGGTCGTGGAAGAGCTCGCAACGGACCGTGAGATCCTGAAAGTCTATCTGGAAAGATCCGAATATGAAGTCAGTTTCGCCGAGACCATCGCTGAGGGTATCTCTTCTGCAGATCAAGAGCGTTATGATGCGGTTCTGGTTAACCTGCCTTCAAAGACAGTCCGCAGACTGATCGATCGGGATCAGGACGACCTGGCCCCTCTCGGCAATCCCGATATTCCCATAATCGGGATGCTGGATTCGTCGGATCAGGAACTGCTGGCGGCCTGTGCTTCGAGCGGCCTGAGCGCCTGTCTGGCCAAACCCTTGAACCCGCAGATCCTCGCGCGCACGGTCACAAACTGTATTGTGCCGCGATGATTCCCAACCTGGAAAGCATCTTGCGCAGTCTCCGGAAGGACCTGGGGTTGATAAGCGAGTTATTATCGCTTCATTAAAACTATAGGTGCTCTAATCGACCTATCCCGTTGTATAAATTAGGCATACGCCGTCCCGCACAGAAACGGACAGCCGGTGGAAGAACCGCTATGACCGAGCGAGATACGCTTCGGCAGACAGAAGCGATAAATGCGGCAAGCATCGCAAATGCGATGGATTGCATTATTACCGTCGACGGGGCCGGCAAAATTCTTGCCTTCAATCCGGAAGCGGAAAAGACCTTTGGTTTCGCGGCAGATGAGGTTATTGGACGCTCCCTGAGCGAAAACATCATACCTGATCGGATGCGCAACGCTCATGAAAAGGGTCTCATCCGCTTTCTGAAAACGCGCGAAGCCAACGTTGTCGGTAAACGCATCGAAATTCCTGCGCGCTGCGCTGACGGTAGGGAAATCAGTGTCGAACTCTCGGTGACCGCCTTCGAAATCGATAGACAACCCTATTTCACCGCATATCTTCGCGATCTTTCGCAACAGGGGGAAACCAGCATCGGGTCATCCGGTGACAAAAGCGACGGTAATACCGCCCAGCGCCTGGCGCGGTTGGGGAGTTGGACCTGGGATCTGACCCAGACAGAGGAGATAGCGTGCTCGGCCGAACTCTGCGATATCCTGGGTTGCGCCCGGGACTTTACACCCGACTTCGAAGGGCTGCTCGGCTTCATCCACCCCGAAGAGCGGGATCTGGTGCGACAGGCAATCGGCGAAGCGAAGCGTGACGGGATGCCCCACGGACACAGATCCTTCAAGAGCGACTTCCGCGTGGTGACCCCGGAAGGCCGGGTCAAATTTGCGACAGGAGTTGGCGAGGTGACGTTCGACGACGACGCCAAACCTCAGTTGGTTTACGGCACCATTCAGGATGTCACCGACTTGCGCGCCGTCGAACAGGAGCTGATCGCGGCACGGGACGAGGCCAATCACGCCAATCATGCAAAGTCCGAATTCCTGGCCATGATGAGCCACGAAATCCGAACCCCGATGAACGGAGTGCTCGGAACCCTGGGATTGCTGCAAAACATGGAGCTGCCGGCGCAGCAACACGATCTGGTCCAGTCCGCACGATCTAGCGGCGATGCCTTGCTTGATATCCTCAACGACGTCCTGGATTTTGCCAAGATTGAAGCAAGCAAGCTGGAACTGGAAGAGGTGGCCTTTTCTCTGCCCGTCCTGATCCGGAATATCCAGCGTTTCTGGGGTCACCAATTCGCAAACAAGGGGCTATCCTTCAGTGTTGAACTACCTGACGGCCTGCCGGCCTTTTTGGTCGGAGATACGGGGCGGCTGCGTCAGATCCTTCAGAATTTCCTCAGCAACGCGCTGAAGTATACTGCCGAAGGGCGCGTTCGCCTGATTATTTCAAGGGACGACAGTGCCAGCGCCTGGGAGGAGGGCGCGGTCCGAAACTTGCGTTTCTCTGTGATCGACAGCGGCGTCGGTATCGCGAGCGGCAAACAACAATCTGTCTTCAAGGCTTTCGATCAGCTCGACCGTGCAACCATGGACGGCGTAGGCGGCACCGGCCTGGGTCTGGCGATCTCAAAGCGACTTGCCGAATTGATGAAGGGCGAGATCGGCTTCTTGAGCGAAGAAGCTGTTGGAAGCACATTTTGGATTCAGCTGCCGTTGGAAAGTGCAGCGGACGCTCCTGAGGAATTGGACAGCGAAATTGCAGATCCAGCCGACGTCACGCCCTTTCGCGTTGGTTCAGACAAAAGGAAACCACGCATCCTTTTGGCCGAAGACAATACCACCAATCAAATTGTCGCCAGAGAACTGTTGCTTCGCCGGGATTGTCATGTCGACGTGGTGGCAAACGGTAGCGAAGCTGTTGAGGCCGTTCAGGCGCGCCCATATGATCTGGTTCTGATGGATATATCCATGCCGGTCATGGACGGGATTGCGGCCACAAAAACAATCCGCGCCGAAAACTGTCCCCATAATAATGTGCCGATCGTTGCGCTGACCGCCTACGCGATGAAGTCCGATCAGGAAACCTTCGCGGCAGTCGGTATGAATGGCTTCGTTGCCAAGCCGGTCCTGGATGGCAAACTGCTCTATCAGGAGATGGAGCGTATTCTATACGCCGCCGCCTCTTCTGAACAACCAGGTGCCACACCCGCCGCAACAGATATTCTTATCGATCAAGCCACGTTATCCAGCCTCACGGAGAGTCTAGGCGAGGAAACAATGGCCAAGTTACGGGACAGCTTTCAGGGTGATGTTGAAAGATCCCTCAAGCAGTTGCATGAAGCTGCGGAGCAAGGCGACGTCGAGGCCCTGGAACACAGCAGTCACACCTTAAAGAGTGTCAGTGGGACCTTCGGTGCAATGCGTCTCCAGGCACAGGCCTCTGCAATCAACACCGCGAGTCGCAACAGCGATTTCGAAGGGGCTAAGGCCGCTTTGCAGGGACTGGAGACGACCTGCCGCGACACCCTGAAAGTCTTCCATGAATCCAATTTGGCACGACCGGTAGGAAGTGACACAGACATAGCGTCTGATCCGGACAGAAAATAGGCTACGCCATTATGAGCAAAGAAAATACAACACGCGTCCTGCTAGTCGAAGATACACCTTCACTGTCAATCGTGTATCAGGAATATCTTTCCAAGGCGGGCGTGAAAACGGAACTTGCGGAAACCGGTGCTGATGCCTTGCGATTGCTGGAGAGCGGCCGGTTCCGCGTCGTTCTTCTTGATCTTAAGCTACCGGATATGAACGGCATCGACATCCTGAAGCAGATCACTGAACGCGGTCTTCCTGCGGCCGTCGTTGTTATAACCGCAGATGGCTCGATCAACACCGCAGTCGATGCCATGCGCCTCGGGGCCTATGACTTCATCGTCAAACCCTTCTCGGAAGACCGCCTGATTACGACAACGCGCAATGCTCTGGAGCGCATCGAACTGCAGGCAACTGTCGAAACCATTCGCGACGATTTTGGCCGCGACCGATTTCAGGGTTTCATCGGCAGCTCTCTTTCAATGCAGGGCGTCTATCGCGCAATCGAATCCGTCGCCCGTTCCAAAGCCACGGTCTTCGTCACAGGTGAAAGCGGGACAGGCAAAGAAGTTTGCGCCGAAGCGATACATCGCGCCAGCCCCCGAAAATCCATGGCCTTCGTTCCGCTCAATTGCGCGGCCATCCCCAAGGATCTAATTGAATCTGAAATCTTCGGGCATCTCAAAGGCGCCTTTACCGGCGCCACGAGCGATCGTTCAGGTGCCGCCTCGCAAGCCCACGGAGGTACGTTGTTTCTCGACGAAATCTGCGAGATGGATCTGGCGCTTCAGACCAAGCTGCTGCGCTTTCTTCAGACCGGAAAGATCCAGCCGGTCGGCGGTGACAAACTTCAGGCCGTTGACGTAAGAATTATCTGCGCCACCAACCGTGACCCTGCACAGGAAGTGGAGGAAGGCCGGTTCCGTGAAGACCTCTTTTATCGTCTCCACGTCGTACCGATACATTTACCGCCTCTGCGGGAACGCCAGAACGATCCCGTTGAAATCGCACAAACCTTCCTGCGTGATTATGCCAAGGAGGAAAGCAAGGCCTTCAAAGGCTTCGCGCCGGAAACCGAAACGGCACTTCTGAACCACACCTGGCCTGGAAATGTCCGTGAATTGCAGAACGTAATCCGTAATACGGTGGTTCTGCATGACGGTGAAGAGGTGCTGCCGGAGATGCTTCCACAATCCCTCGGCAATTCACCGGTTCTGCAGCGGCCAGAGAGCGGTGCCGAAGCCCCTCGGGTCGCAGCCCAAAGTTCCCGCATGATCACGGGCCCCGCCAACGGCGCTCTAGGCAGCGCCAATCAGCTTGCTGGCTCGGCATTCGACATCGCGGGCTTGAAACTCTGGCAAATCGAGAAACAGGCTATCGAAGCGACCATTGCCGCCTGCGGCGGAAGCATACCAAAAGCGGCCACCCAACTCGGAATCAGCCCTTCAACCATTTATCGAAAGAAAGAGTCCTGGGACGCCCAGGGGTCTGAGTGATCCACATCGAAGCGGGCGGCCCTCTCGCTCATCGAACCAAAGCGCCAGCCATCTCTCGAGAATAGCCGTCCTCAGTTCAAAAACAGACAACCGAATTCCTCATCGTAGCACTGGAGTCGCTCCGGCTTGGACGGAACCGTCCCCGGGCAATTTGCCGACCCGGTGATTTTGCTCTGAACATGATATGTAGAATGGAATCACGCGCTTAGCGGGTCCACGCAAGTATCATCGCTAATCTGCGATTCATCGTCCCAATTCGCGAATCTCCCGCCCAATTCTGTATGCCAAAACCTGTTTCGGCGTCGGCCCCACAGCCCATCCCCGATGATTCCTGCTTGCGGGATTTCGCAACAATTCTCGACCAAAACCCGCTCAATTCTGCCGTTTCCTCGTTGAATACAGGTCGGCCGCATGGCGCCTGTCTGCTCCATGCGAACAGATTGACAGCGCTTTGGCACAGCGATTGCGTCTTCTCAATCAGGAAAGCCCTCTCGCTTTCCAGAAGATAGGAAAGGGACTTGATCATGGCGCTTTTATACCAGGACAGCGAGATCACAGACGAAGGTCGCTCCAATGTTCTCAAAAAGACGACCGCCCGGCTGATCGAAACCCTCGGCAAAAAAGGGGCAATTTCCTTCGCCCTAAAAAACCACTGGGCCGGCGTGCTCATGGAGATTGAGCGGAACCGTCTCTCATAATCATCAACCACACCATTACTGACCGAGAGACCCGTTCAAGCCCCCTTGCCGATCCAACGGCAAGGGGGTTCTTCGTTTCGCGTTTTCGTCACAGCAGAGCTTTGCATCCTGAAAAGATTCTTCGCGCATTCGCATTTTCGAAAGCCGGTTAAAACTCAAAAATAACCATATAACTAATTGTTATTTCTATTATTTTTTATAATTCCGCTATTTGGCACGCTTCTTGTGATGCAGCTCGTCAAGAGATCGTCATCAAGAAGGAAGCAAAGCCATGAATGCCTATGTGTCGAATTATCTGCGCGCCAAGTCAGCCACTACTCTGCAGCAGCAAGGCCTGCCGCTTTCGACGGTATATCCGTCGATCAGTGTTTTCGGTCTTGGTTACGTGGGCGCCGTCTCGATGGCCTGCTTTGCCAAACTGGGCTACGAGATGATCGGCGTCGACATTGACGACCAGAAGATCGATGCGATCAGCAACGGCACCTCGCCGATCGTTGAAGCCCAGTTAGGTGAGCTTCTTTCTTCCGGCGTTGCCTACGGGCGGATTACTGCGACCAAGGACTTTGTTACTGCGGTGCGGGACACCGATATCACAATGATCTCGGTGGGGACGCCGACCGCCGAGGACGGTGGCTGCGATACCCGCTATATCAGTGCCGCCGCCAGAAACATCGGTGAAGCCCTGCGCCTTAAAGATACTTACCACCTGATCGTCATGCGCTGCAGCGTGCCGCCGGGAACGACGCTCGATCTCGTTGTTCCGGAAGTTGAAAAGATCTCCGGTAAGAAACTCGGCGAAGACTTCGGTCTTTGTTACAATCCGGAATTCCTGCGCGAAGGCACGGCCGTCGCAGACTTTTTCGATCCCCCCAAAACCGTCATTGGCGCTTCCGACGAGCGTGCGGCTCAGACTCTCGCAAATCTGTACGGCCGGGTTGACGACAACGTCCTCTTCACCTCGATCGGAGCAGCTGAAATGGTGAAGTACGCGGACAACACCTGGCACGCGGTCAAGGTCACCTTCGCGAACGAGATCGGACGCCTTTGCAAAAGTATCGATGTCGACAGTCACGAGGTCATGAACGTCTTCGTGCAGGATCAAAAACTTAATCTGTCCCCTTATTATCTGAAACCCGGATTTGCTTTCGGCGGCTCTTGCCTGCCCAAAGAAGTTCGGGCCATGCAATACCTGTCGGACATCAACGGCATCGATGCACCTTTGGTTCAGAGCTTGACCAACAGTAACCGCGCTCAGGTCCAGGAGGCCTTCGACATCATCGAGTCCCTAGGAGTCGAGCGGGTCGGTTTCCTTGGAGTCACCTTCAAAGCTGACACCGATGATTTGCGCGAGAGTCCTGTGCTCGACCTGATGGCGATGCTGTTGGAGAAGGGTTACGAGGTCTCGGCCTACGACCCCAACCTGATTGACCACAACTTTTCGTCCGCGGCTTTCGATTACATCTGCCGCACCTATCCGGCGATCGCACCGGTTCTCAAGAAGCTGCCTGAAATCATGTGTGAAGATATCGAGGCGCTTCGCTCCCGCAGCGACAGCCTCGTGGTCACCCACAACACAGCGCAGTTCCGTCGTGCCGTAACGCTACGCGATGAAACAACGAGCGTCGTCGATCTCGTCCGCCTATTCCCAGAACCTCTCGAAGATCAGAGCTATCACGGCATTGCCTGGTAACTGCATCTGACGCAGCAGGCATCCCCGGCCGCCGCCAGAAGCCACACCTGCGGCGGCCGGGGGATCCGAACCTTCGATACAGGAACAACAGGAGGAACCAGGATGGCTCCCTCGAAATTTTCGGACTTTGAAATCCTCGCAATCCTGCGCCAAGCCCAGGCAGGCGGGGATGTCGCAGAGGTCTGCGCAATCAATGGAATATCAGTCGCGACTTTTTACCGCTGGCAAAAGGCCTACGGACATCTTCTTCAAGCCGGCCGCCCGGAACCACCCTGTGGCCAGGCCTAAAGAGCAACACCCGGCATCTCATGAACATCATCCAAGGGAGACTTAACAATGGCTAGCTTACCCGCCACGCACCCCGTCATCGGGACGTCGGCAGACGACAACATTACCGGCACACGCCGCTCTGACGTCATCGCCGGCATGACCGGCGACGACACCATTACCGGCCAGACCGGCCACGACGAAGTATGGGGCGGTCAAGGAAACGACGAGCTCTACGGCAACAGCGGTAACGACCGCATCTACGGTTCCGGTGGTCCGACCATTATCAACGTTTCGACCATCCCGATCGGCAACGACTATCCTGTGCGCGTGATCTTCGAAGGCGAAACGGCGGGTTACCGCAACAGCTTCGGCTACTACAAGATCGACAGCGCCACCAAAGAGATCTACGACGTCGAAATCATCTGGCCGAATGCGTCACTGCAAGGCAGCGGCGGTGACCTGGTGGCTGGGCAGAGCGACGCACTGTTGGATGTTCAGGCCGGTGACAACGTCGGTTTCTTCATAGTTTCCAACGGCTTCAGCTACAATGACTTCGCCGCGTTGGGCGAAGGCACCTATGCCTTCCAAAACGCCAACGGAACGCCGGCAACTCTGGACAGCGACGACCCGAAGCTGGTCTTCGAAACGGAGAATGGCGAGACGACTGAAATCGTCTATCACCAGTATCACACCGCGGCCTACGACGAGACTCTCGGACTGAACCCGGACGGCTTGCTCCATACGGCCGGTATTCTCAAGACCGACAAGGGCACTCTGACAATCGGCTTTGAAGATCTGCTGAACGGCGGTGACCTCGATTTCGACGATTCGGTCTTTACCATTGATCTGGGTCCTGCGAATGCCGTGATCCTCAACGCCCACTACCGCCAGGAGCACGGCCTACCGGACCTCGTTGCAAGTAACGAAGGCAACGGCGAACCCATCATTGTGATCGAGGATGATGACATTCTGCGCGGCGGCACCGGCAATGACGAGCTCTGGGGTCACAAGGGCAACGATCTGCTCTACGGCGACAACGGCACCGACGAGATGCACGGCGGCAGCGGCGACGACATCCTGCACGGTGGATCGGGTGATGACGAGATGTACGGAAATCTCGGCAACGACTTCATCTATGGTGATAGCGGCAGTGACTACATGGTCGGCGGATCCGGCGACGACTATATCGAGGGCGGGAATTACAACGACTCTCTGATCGGTGGATCCGGCAACGACACCCTGAAAGGTGGCAGCCACCACGACGACCTCGCCGGCAACAGCGGAAACGACCTGCTCTACGGCGAGAACGGGAACGACCGGCTCGAGGGCGGCTCCGGCGACGACACGCTCGACGGCGGTTCCAGCCAGGATACGCTCTTGGGCGGCAGTGGCAATGATCTGCTTGTTGGCGGATCGGGCCACGACAGACTTGAAGCCGGTTCCGGCAACGACAGCCTGAAAGGCGGCTCGGGCACAGACAGCCTGTTCGGTCACAGCGGCAACGACGTTCTGGATGGCGGCAGCGGCAGCGACTTGCTGGACGGCGGCTCGGGCATCGACACCGCCGACTACAGTGACTGGAGCAAGAAGATCTCCGTCGACTTGAAGGCCGGCACGGTCAAGGGCAACGGCACCGACATCCTGGTGTCGATCGAGAACATCTTTGCAACCGGCCATGACGACAAGATCATAGGTGATCACAGGGAGAACGAGATCCATGCCGGCGACGGCGCGGACCGTGTCTCCGGTCACGCCGGCAATGATCTCCTCTACGGCGGTAACGGCGAAGACTATCTCAACGGTGCAAGCGGGGCGGATGTCCTTTTCGGCGGCGCGGACGATGATCTTCTGCGCGGCGGCAAAGGTGCCGATGAGATCACCGGCGGCACTGGTGATGACATCCTCTGGGGCGGTGAAAACGGAATCAACGACCAGACCACCGACACCTTTTACTTTACCATCGGTGACGGCAGCGACAGCATCGCCGACTTCGAAGTTGGTATGGACCTGATCGCACTCAGCGACCTGTTGGTCGACGAAAGCGACGACCTGCTCTCCGCCCTTAGCGATACTTCGGAAGGTGCGGTTCTGGATCTCTCGGCATTCAACGGTCAATCTGGTGACAGTATACTTTTTACGAGCGTTACCGTCGACGAGCTGAATGATGAGGCCTGGCATATTATCGTGTAGCTGGACGATGGAGGCTTGACAGTCAAAACCCGGAAACCGGGCACAGAAACCGGAAACAAAAAGGGATGAAACTGAACGCGGCGCTGACCTCCCGCCGCGTTCTTTTTTTTGCGGCAAAACGTCCTGGTTACTAACGCACCAAGACCGGATTGATCTCCAGCACCGCGAGCCTGCCGCCGACGGCCTTCTGAAATACCTGTTAAAGCCGTCCGGACACGCAAAGGCACCTCGTTGCAGCGCCGGACATATCGATCAGACTTGCGCCCACCCCTGCGAACCTGCAGCTCGCAATCGCCCTCAACACCAGAATCAGCGCCCAAAGCGATAACACAGCAGAGGATTGCACGGGCGCGCTCTGCGGCAGTACCGCCAGGTCAGAAGCCACCGCAAAGCTGTGCGCGAAAACCACAACCTGGAAACCCAGCGCCGAATACCATCCGGCCCATCAACCAGCCGTCCAGTCGCTCAGCCTTCCAGCCGGCCCGAAATGAGCGTTTGAGCCGCCATGCAGACGATCCCAAAATCCGTTCTGCAGCGGAACACCACGAAAGCCACGAAGAAGGGGACCAGAAGATCTAAGGGCGGCGGCGCCTCCGCTCCAGGCGAAGACATGGTATCGACAGCAGATCCGCCTGAAACTCAGGGGCGTGATACTGTCACCCTTCGAAAGGCACAGCGCCGCCTGTCGAAGGGACGGAACATCGCCGGGCTGTTTGACGAAACAGGGATCAGGGCGCGCGCGTTACCGAGAAAAGCGGGCTGCGTGAAATGAAGTCCCGCAGAGAGTCGAAGGACCAACTGCGTGTCGGGCGGCATCCGTCGGCGCCGCACTGCGATATCGCCAGATCCAGGCTGAAGAGCGCAGCCGGATCGAACAGCATGGCGTAAGCAAGATGCTGATCGCTCGAAACGCTGCCGGGCAGCTTGCGGGTGTGGAGGCGGCGCATGGTCTCGGAGGCATAGGCATGCCAGCCGGCACCGGGCAGCCAGCGCGGGCTGCGCGGCCCTTTACCATCCAAATCGCGCGGCAAAACGGCGCCCTCGGCCAGCAGTCGGTCGAGCGTGCGTGCGATACCCTGCTCCTGGGCCTCTCCGAGCCGGTAGGACAAAGCAGAAAGCCCCAGGAGGCTGATACCGGCATGGTTGATGTCTTCATAGCGTTTGGGCGCACGCGCCTTCTGTTTCGGACGGTGCAGAGAGACTTTGTCGGCTTCGGTCCAGCCGTCGTAATAAGGCGCCGCCCAATAGCGCCAGAGCGCGCCGTTCTGACCAATCTCCCAGCTCTGGACGAAGCGCGCCGCAATGTCGTGCGCCCGCCGGACCAGTGCCGGTTGCTTTGTTGTCTCGCCGACCCGTTCCAACACCACCGCCCAGCTCAGGTGCCAGTTCCACGGTGCCCACAAGCCGTCGAAGCGAAAGGGCGCGCCGTAAGGAATACGGTAAAGCCCGGCCTGTTCGTCAAAGTAAGGTTCATAGCTGCTGACCAGGCATTGCGCGTTGCGTCCGATTGCCTGTTGCAATTTTAGCGGGCAGGCCTCGCCCAGGGCTTCGCAGGAGCGCAGCAGGCTGCCGGAGATCATAGCCTGATTGATCATGAAGGAGACCGGGCTGCGCCGGTCGGTCGAATAGATACGAGACGCCCAGGCACAGGAAGGATTGTAGGTGCCCCCGATCGTTTGCTTGCTGTTTTGCTGTTTCAGGGTGGCGCGCATGGCGCTGACCGCAAGTTCGGCGAAGACCGGGTGGCCGCTTTTCCGGAACAGCTCGGCGAGCACCATGGTCCGGTAGCTCTGGCTCCAGCTCTGCTTGCCCGCTTCGTCCGAGGCGCGCGCCATGGGTTCGCCCAGGTTGGAGAGCAAAGCACCTGAAAGGGCATGAAAGGCCTGGCGGGCACTGTCACTGCCGCTCACCGAGAGAACCGGAATGCTGCCGCGTTCCTTCTCCAACTCAAAGGCGAAGAATTCGTCCGCTTCGGTCGCCTTGACCGCTTCGATCTCACCGCTGACGAAATCCAACAGGACGATATCGCTGCCACGGGCCGGATCACAGTAAACCTGAAGGCCGATCCCGCGGTTCAGGACCTTGGTGCTGAGAACGGCACAGCCACTCAGGCTGCCGATGCGCTCCTCGTCGGGCAGCAAGCCGCCCCCTGGTCCGCGCCGGTAACGGAAGAACTCCGTTCGCTGCGCCTTCTTGTCGAAAACCGAAACCGTCAAAGCCTCCTTTTTATAGGCCAGAACGTTGACGATCTGCAGCCGCGGCCATTCAAGCACCTTGTGGCCATCCTGGATCAGCTCGACCTTGGCTTTCGGCCCCTTGCTGATGCGAATATGAACCGACGAACCTTGACGATCCATCCGGAAGCCTGAGATGCGGGCCACGTCGTTGAGATCGTGGCCGTCGATCAGGGATTCGCCATCGAGAGTCACGGTGGCTCGATAAGCCCCCTCCTCCCAGTACTTTAGGATCTCACGCCCGCCTACGCGCGACACGGACATCAGGCCCGCAGCTGTGACGCCCTTGATCGTGGCCCGGCCGGTCGCTGTATTGAAAGACATGTCACGGCCGCTTTGCGAGAGGATCCAGCCTGCTTCGCCCGTCGTGGATTGGGCGGAGGCAGGTCCGCCGCTCACAGCCGCCAGCAGGAACGCGGCAGCAGCGACGGCACACTTGCGATGTTTCACGGCGCCCTCCTTAAAAGTTGAAGTAGATGAACTCGGTCAGATCATCGAGCCTGTAGAGCTGGATGATGGCGGTCACGGCAATCACCGACATGGCCAGCGCCCAGCCGCCAGACGGCCGCCAGGCAATACCTCCGAAGATCCGTTCCGCCATCCCGCGGGCGGTGACGAGCGAAGCTTTGACATCGATCACCGGGCGATAGCGTTTGACCAGCTCAATGCCGTTCGGTGCCCATAGAACAATGGCGCCCAGAAGGACAAACTGCGTCCAGTAGAGACCGCTGTCCGACAAAGTCGCCGCCCAGACCGAAGGATCGTAGTAATCGGTAATGCCGAACATGCCCTGAACAACGGCCAGCGCTCCGCCAAAGCTTTCAGCCCGGAAGAACACCCAAGCCACGACAACCGCCAGCAGAGTGATGGCCTGTGACAACGCGCGACGCACTGGCCCGGGCACAAGAGTGAAGTGATTTTCGCCGCCGGCGAGACTGCTCCAGGCATGGTTGACGATGAGATAAATTCCGTGCAGCAGACCCCAGAAGACGAAGTTCCAACTGGCACCGTGCCATAAGCCTCCCAGCACCATGGTCGCCATCAAATTGATGTAACGGCGTGCCTTGCCCTGCTTGTTACCGCCGAGTGGAATGTAAAGATAATCGCGCAGAAACCGCGATAGCGTGATATGCCAGCGCCGCCAGAATTCGACGATCGAAACGGATTTATAGGGCGAATTGAAATTGATCGGCAGAACGATCCCGAACATGCGCGCAAGACCAAGCGCCATATCGCAATATCCCGAGAAGTCGAAGTAGATCTGGAAGGTGTAAGAGAGCGCGCCGATCCAGGCAGCTTCCAACGGAACGCTCTGACCGCTATCGGCCAAACCAAAGACCGCGTTCGCCAGGGGAGCGACGCCATCCGCCAGCACGATCTTCTTGAACAGGCCGATCGCAAACAGCGTGCCGCCGACCGACAGGTTCACGAACATCCTCTTACGGAAAACGCTCAAACGGAACTGCGGAATTGTGTCCTTCTGCAACACGATCGGACCGGCGATAAGCTGCGGAAAGAAAACAACAAAAAGACAGTAGCGCGCAAAATCGCAGTCGGCGACCCGGCCTTTGTAAGTGTCGTAGAGAAACGAAACCTGTTGAAAAGTGAAGAAGGAAATCGCCAACGGCAAAATGATATCCAGCATCGGCAATTCGACACCCGGCATTAGGTTTACATTTGCGATCAGGAAATCGGCATACTTGAAGTAAGCCAGTGTCGCCAGGTTTCCGATGATCCCCGCTATGAGCAGGCTTTTTCGGCCCGTTGCCAGGATGCCCCTGTGCAGCCCGAAATTCGCGACCACAGAAGCCAGCAGCAGGACCAGATGCAGGGGACTCCACCAGGCATAGAAGGCGATGGAAGCCGCAATGAGCCACCAGACAATGCCACGCTCCCAGCCCAGCCAGCGCAGGATCAGAAAGCCGATCAAAGTCGGCGGAAGAAAGAGATAGATGAACTCGAGTGAACTAAAAACCATGGTACATGGACCTCCACGTCCTGAACGATGCGTTACGGCCGATCGCCGCTCCCCCGAACTTCCAGTCGAAGCGACCGCTTAACCGACATCTTCCTTGCCGCCCGACATGGCGAGCAGGTCTTTCAGTAGCGTTTTTGAGCCAAGATGACCGAGCGCGGTCCCCCTGCGCGCCAACTTGATCGCGCCCTCAAGATCTTTCGGAACCAGCTGGCCTTTCGCACAGAGGCGTGCAAGTTCTTCCATTGAACCGCCGTGGCCGGCCTCAACACCCTTTTTGAACCAGGCCGCCGCGTCCTTGCGCCTAAGACCGTGGTCTTCTTTGAGATGCAAACGGCCCAGCGCCGTCATGGCACCGCCGTGCCCCAGATCTGCTGCACGGTGCAACCAGCCGAGGGCTTCCTGACTAGCCTTGGCTGCATCGTCCGTCGCCAGCATCAGATTGGCGAGGTCGTGCATACCGCCGGCATCCCCAAGATGGCTGGCGTGCCGCAACCAGCGTGCTGCCACGATCAGATTTGTTTCGACGAACTCGCCGTCGCGATAGAGGCGCCCAAGCATCTTCGCGGCGCTGCCTGAGCCATTCGCCGCCTTATCCTTCAAGGCTTCGATGGCCTTCGACGCAAGGAACTGGGCACGCTTGGGATCGGGTGTCATCCCAAAGCGCCCCTTTTGAAGTGCCCTGGCAAATCGGATCGACGCCGACTCATATCCCGCCAACGCTGCTTCGCGATAGTGGATGACAGCCTGATCGACATCCCGCGCCACACCCAGCCCGCGCTCGTGATGCATGGCCAATTGGACGTGCGCCTTCCTGTAATCCCATTCCAGAGCACGCATAAACCATTCGACGGCAATGCGACTGCAGTCTTTTCCCTTCGAACGCTGGTAGAGCCGGCCCAGTTCGTAAGCGGCCTCGCCGCGAAACGGGAACTGGTACTGAACTGCCCGCAGTAACATCTGGCGCGACTTTTCCAGATCGCGCTCCGTTCCCCAGCCCCGGCTGTAGGCTTTGGCCAGATGAAACATGGCCGTTGGATAACCTTCATGGGCATAGCGTTCAAAGGTTGTGGCTGCCTCCTGCCACTTACCAAGTTTCTGAAGTCCGCGTGCCTGCTTGATTGCTTCGGTGACCTGCGGATCGACGGGTGCATTCTTTTCAACAGCATCCGTCTCTTTCCACATATAAAGGGACGCTATTATTATCCCTACACCTGCGAACATCGCCAAAGCAGTCGCCGGATAATCAACCTTTCGAATATCAGTCATTGCTCCACCTCCAGATACGGCAACCCCCTCCTTCCGACATCGTCACGATGCCGTCGGAAATTTCATGTGTGGTATCAGCCGCTGTGACGGGACAGCTCAGTTCGCCGCGACGTTTACGGGCTTTTTGAACCGGCTCCGACTCTTCTGAAACCAGTTGAACCAGCTCGCCGACAATGTTTCGCGCAGCCTTGGAATTGAAGTGGTAGGCGTCGGTAAAACGCTCCAAGTCTCGGGTAAGGCCATTGTCGAAATCAAAATCGACGACCGGCGCGAGTGCGGCCAGACGGGTCCGGAAACGATGATTCAATTCGGCGTGCCCATAGGCCGTCATCCGCTGCTGCATCTCGGTGATGGTCGGCGGAATCACAAAGATCAGCCTGACACCGTTAGCCGCACTCCAATCGGCCATTTCTGCGACCCGCGACCAGAGCTCTTCCGAGAACTTGAAGGATTTCCAGTCTGATCGGCCGTTTTTTCGAACCTGTCGTTCGAAGCGCGACGGCAACTCCCTGGTGATTTCAAGTGCGGGCCAGGCGGCTGCCCAGCGCCCATAGCCCCGGCCCAAACCCAGGTTCAGACCTTTGGAAACGGCTGGCAGACTGATGGGCCCATCCAGTTCGGGAAGCCTACAGCCGTAACAGGCCTCGGGGCTCAACAGGCGCACCAGCGGCACCTCGCCGGGAGCTTCGAATTCGGTGGCTCGTGCAGGTGATACAAGCCGCGGCGTCCAACTTTGGGCTTCTTGGATCTGCGCGGCGTAGCGCTGATTCAGATGACGCCAGCCGACTTTCGCGACGAACCAGCTTGTGTAGTAATCAAAGGCATTTCCGGTCAACTTTATCGCTTCAGGCACCCGGTTCATGCCGCCCTTGTGGTCTGGATCGAAGGACCGAAGCTGAATGCCGACCACAAGTGTGCGCAACTTCGGGTCGTTCTTTACGTAGCGAAAGGTGTCGTAAATCTCATGAACCGTTGCGCCGCCGTAAGCGAAGTTGAAAACTTCCACTTGCCCGAGTTCGTTCCAGTATTTGTTGCGCAACGCCCGGGCCCGGCTGTCGCCCAAGATCACCGTCTTGGCACCTTCTTGCGGATAGCGGGCCATCTTCCAGAGAGGGTAATGCGCTTTTTCGCTGATCTTTTGCTTATTCAGATCCAGGTCGACCGCCGCATTCATGTCGTAAGGATCGACGATGACGTTGAACAGAGCGGGCGACAGACCGGCTGTGACCGCCAATCCCAGTGCAATGGCGTAAAACCGCCCTCTTGCTTTGATACCTGTCATGGCACAATCCCTCCAGAATGACTTTGACCTGTGAGGAGCAATCGCTGTGCCATGATGCGATTTATATTTTTACTATATTTTTCAGCGGGTTATTTTTATTCAATTCGACTCAAATGCGGAAGATTTGCCAGATTGCAAAGAGGCCTTTGCCATAATCGAAAGAGTTCCGCTCTCGCAGAATGCTAAGGATCTACATTCCGAGCGCGGCCTGAATGGTGGTCATGGTGGGAATTGGGACCAGGTTCGCGTAGTGCACTGTCCCGAGGACCAGTAGAGCCACGGC
The DNA here is from genome assembly GCF_947331435.1 of Pelagibius sp. Alg239-R121. GTDB lineage: Bacteria > Pseudomonadota > Alphaproteobacteria > Kiloniellales > Kiloniellaceae > Denitrobaculum. The sequence continues at coordinate 492,815 of NZ_CAMZOF010000001.1, forward strand.
GATCGCCGTGCACCAATTGGCCATGAGATTCCGTGCGGTCTCTACCAGAGAACCGCCATCCATACCGGCCGACTGGTTGCCGCGATTCGACCATCGCTGTTTAGAGAGGCGGAAAATGCAGTAAACCTTAACCGAGGCGTTGATCAGCTGATTAAGGTACAGGATCCAGGGATAAGCCATCTCGATGCGGCGTGAATAGCCGAACAGAAACAGGGACAGCAGCATCCGGCTGATGGCGATGAAGATCAGATAGGACGCGATGTAGGAGGCGCCCTGCATCACGGTCGCCATGACGGCAAGCGCCGGACTGACGAGCATGGTCCACATGGAAATCCGCTGGTCGACCAGGCACCACCAGATGAAAAACGGCATCCGGCGCGGCCCAAGCTTGATTGCACGCGCGCCGTTGCGCAGCATATTGCCGGACCAGCGGCGAAAGTTCTGAACCATCCGGTCCATACCGGAACCTTCGATCACCTCCACCGTATAGCCCATTGCATCCGGGACGTAACGCATGTGGGCTCCATGCTTGAGCATGTAATACCAGGTGCTCTTGTCATCACCCGACAAAAAGCGAAAATCGCCCCAAAGCCAATGGTTTAAGTGATCCGCCTCAAGCAGACGGATGAATTCGAGCTGCAGCAGGTTCTTGGCACGGAACACCGACATACGCCCCGTCAGCGTCAGCACCCGGCCGGAAAGGGCATGCGACTGCATGGCCAGGCGACGCTGGGCGAAGCGCATTTTAAGCCAGGTCTCGATCCAGCGCGGGCCGATGCAGATCACTTCTTCATCGGTCGTGCAGGCCTGTAGATCGGGATAAAGCTTGAACAGCGGCATACAGCGGCTGACCGCGCCTTCCGCCAGGATAAAATCGCCGTCCATGAAAACCACCAGGTCGTCTTCATGCACCGGCAACCGGTTCATGGCCCGCAGAACCAGGCCGATAGCCGCGCGTTTACCCGAAACGTTCTGGCGGATGATACGCAGCGTGATGTCGATATCTGCTGCCTCACGCTCCAAAAAGTTGATGATAATATCTTCGTCGAAGCGGTCGGACGACCCCAACCAGATGGTCCCCGGCACGCCGGAGTTGCGGATTTCCAGGACAATCGAACGCACCACCATTTCGGTGATGCTCCGGTGCTCCTTATAGGTCGTCATCATGAAATGCATATGGCGGGGCCGCCAGCCGGAATCCCAGATCTTCTGCCCTTGCCGGCGCATTTTAGGATAGACGAAACGGCCATAAATATAGGCCCGCACCGCATGGGTGAACCACCAACCGTAGCGCCAGACACCGAGCGCACCAATCACGAGCGTGATCTCCCTGGTTTCGATATCCCAGATGCTGTTCGGCAGAGTCAGGATACCCAGCAGGCAGCAGGCGAAATAGAGGGCGATGCTGAAGAGGGCGGCGGGAGTCCACTTGCGGAACCCGGTCGACCAATCTGTCGGGTCATCCAGATTCGGCACCTGGTCCAGAGCTGGAATCTTGGGGGTGACCCAGATGTCAGAGGGCTTCTGCATCTGCTTCTTCCCTGGACAAGACGCTGAAATCGGAGATACGCGAATAGATGTCGCTGGTCAGCCGACGGTCGAAGATCACCACAGCGGGCAGACCGGCACGGATTTCTTGGTTTTGGCGACTTTCCCGTTGAATCTTAAGGGAAACCGCCGCCGTCCGCTCACTCGTGCCGCGCCATGTGTAATGGTCGCTTTTGCCGTCAACAAAGGCAGAGCTACGGTCGATCGCCACGACCCGGGCCACGATGTGGCGGCCGAGCGCAGGCAGAAAGACCTGCGCTTCATCATTCAGACCCACTTCCAGGATTTCCTCCTGGTTCAGAAAGGCCGTAATCGTCAGGTCGGAATCGCGCTCCAATACCAGCAGGGGTTCATCGCGCAAGACATTGCTGTCACCGGATTGGAACAAAGTGACGATACGTCCGTCAAAGGGTGCACGGACAACCTGGCGCTCCTGCATAACCTGCAGAGCGTGCAGTTGCATCGCCGCCGTCTCGAATCTACTGCGCGCCTCGCTGACATCGATCGACATCATGTCCAGGTCGGTAACGAATTCCTTGTGGTTATAATGGCGCCGGCCGGAGACTGCGTCCATTGCCGAAGCGCGTTCCAGATCCAGCTCGGCCTCACGCAACGCCGCGGCGGCTGTCGCTTGGCGGTTCCGGGCTTCATCCAGCTTGGCAGCCGTGGCGTAACCCTTCGCCGCAAGAGCGTGGGTGCGCTGCAGATGTGCATCCGCGGCTTTAAGCGCTTCCTTGCGGGCTTCGATCCGCGCCACCACAATGTCCCGGTCGGTACGGTTGATAATCTGATAGAGCTTCAGACGTTCTTTTTCGACGCGGAACTTTTGCTCGGCGCGCCACAGCGCATCCTTGACATCGTTGTACTTGATCTCAGCGTCACTGATACGCCCGGCTAAACGCAGATTGTCGATGCGGGCAATTTCATCACCCTTTCGCACGCGGGCGCCCTCAACGAACCGAATCGGACGCACGATACCGTCGACCGGCATTTTCACGGTCTGTAAGGGGGCGGAGACAACAGCCGACTGAACCTCCAAACGCATGATGTTGCTATACAGCAGAAGCCCGACATAACCGAAGACGAAGATTCCGAGAACAATGTAAAGACTTGACATGACTAAGGTTTTTACCGGCCACCGGCGAACCGCCGTGCCTTGTGTCGGATTGGGATCGGGTTCGGTCGAGATTGGCGTGACGGGCACATCGATGCGGCAGATGGCGTCTTCGATCGTGCCCATTTTGCCGCGGATGAGATCCTGGATGAAATGGTTCATCAGGTCGTGGGAGCGTTCGGTCAATTCCTCAAACTCGAACGCGATCACGCGGTCGTCTTCCGAAATGCGGATAACGCTCGCTTCCACATCGAAGGAAATGTCGTAACCCTGGAACGGCAGTTCCAGCAACAGCTCAACCTTGTCACCGACGGCTGGGTAATCGCCTTCGAAACCCTCGATGCTGACACCGCCAAGACTCCAGTCATGGGAACGGTACTTAGCCCCGCAGCCGAACGTGACATGCAGAGGCGCAGTCACACGATGGTGGCGGCGTTGGCATGGTCGCTCTCGTACAATCCTCATGGTGCTCACTCCTTTTGCCATCCCAGCAGCAATCGGCGTGCCAGTTGTGACGCGCGACAAAACCGGAGAGTTCCGCCAAAAACGCGATGGGTGTGCCCCGGAGTTCTTGCCAGATTGCAAAGACCGTCCTTTGCGCATTGCACAGAGATCGCAGGTTGCAATCCGCAAAAACACCGCATCAAGTCATCGAATACTTTCTTTAACTATCTGTTTTTTCTAATTTATTTGAATTAGTCAGCTGTCAATTCGAAAATTGGCAACATCCTTGCGATGACGTCCTGCAACAGCGGCCATGCCGCGCTAATGCGAGGAGCTTTTGCCATGACACGCCGTCTCATTACCCCTGTCATTCTCGCCGGTGGATCCGGTACCCGCCTCTGGCCGCTCTCCCGCGAGGACAACCCGAAGCAGTTCTGTAATCTCTTCGGTGGCGAGAGCCTCTACCAGACGACCTTAAGGCGCGTTTCGGACACGGAACGTTTCGCCGCACCCATCGTATTAACCAACAAATGCCATAAAACACTGGCCGAAACACAGGCTGGCACGATTGGCGTCACGCCGGCGGCCATCGTCTGTGAACCGATGGGACGAGACACTGCACCGGCAATCGCACTCGCGGCCCTCCTGGCCGGCGGCGAGATGGAAGACGTACATCTGCTGGTGCTGCCTTCGGATCACCGGATAGAGGCCCCAGCGCTCTTACAGGCCGCGATCGACTCGGCCTCCGCTCAGATTGAACGCACCCCCTCGCTGGTCACCTTCGGCATTGCGCCGGACCGGCCTGAAACAGGATACGGATATTTACGCGCCGGCAGCATGAACCTGAATCAGAACGGCCACCACAGTTTTGCGGTTGAGGATTTCATCGAAAAGCCCGATCGCTCAAAAGCCGAGCGGCTGATCGCCGATAACGATGTCTACTGGAATGCCGGGATCTTTCTCTTCAGCGGCCGCCTGCTGATCAAGGAATTGCAGCGGCATGCGCCGGAGGTTCTCAAAAGCGTTCGCATGGCTATAACCCACGGGGATTGGCATGGCCTCTGCTTCGAGCCTCAGGCCCATGCTTTTGGCAGCGCACCTAAACTTTCCATCGATTACGCGGTCATGGAGAAGACCCGTGATTGCTGCGTTTTTCCCGTTAAACCGGGCTGGAGCGACATGGGTTCCTGGTCGGCGGTCTGGACTCAAGCTGAGAGCGAGCACAGCAAGGACGGTAACCTTCTGCGCGGCGACGTCCTCACTGCCGAGACTTCGAACTCGCTGATTCAAACTGACGGTCCCATGGTTGGCGTGGCCGGCCTGGAGGACGTGGTGGTCGTGGCAAACCGGGACGCCGTTCTGGTCACCAGCCGCAAGAACCCGCAGGGCGTCAAATCACTGGTGGCGCAGATGCAATCCGAAGGCCGTCGCGAGCACAGGCACCACGCAGGCGAAGACCGTCCCTGGGGCCGCTTCGATTCCCTGGACGTGGGCGACAGCCATCAGGTTAAGCGCATTAAAGTGCACCCCGGCGGACAACTTTCCTTGCAGTACCATCATCACCGCGCCGAACACTGGATCGTCGTCGCAGGCACGGCACGGGTCACGCTCGACGACAAGGTGATGGACCTCAAACCCTGCGAGCAGGTCTTCATTCCTCAGGGCGCCGTGCACCGCTTGGAAAACGTGACCAATGATCCCGTGGAGATCATCGAGGTCCAGTACGGCAACTACCTGGGCGAGGACGATATCGTGCGTCTGGAAGACGTTTATGGCCGCAACGCGGATGACAAGACCGAAAAAGCGGGCACCGCCGTGGCCTAACGAAGCAATCGACGAACTCGGAGCCATTTTTAACCCCGCACGAACCTGGCTCCACTTCCGTACCGGCGTTCTCTTCCTTCGTAAGCCGGTACGGAAGCCCCTTTTTTTACGCCAAGAGCCCTAGACGATTTAAGGCCCCTGACCCGAGAGGCCTGCAAGCGTTGCAAGGAAATGATAAATGCATATCGACGGAAAAATCGAAGACGGCTACGTGATCATCTGCGACGAGGACCATAGCTTCGTTGCCAACCACCTCGGACTCGCGGTGGAGTGTACCCACTGTGGCCGGCTGGCACTGGGCGTTGATCTGGCCGAGTTGTTGTTCTCTTCATACGAGCGCGAGCACTCAACACGAAATGACGCAATGGAAACTAGCACAGTAACTATCTCCCGTTAGCGAGCGAATGGCTGGTCCAGCTGTATGGCTTGAGCGAAACCGAGGCAATAGTCGCCGATCGCCTTTCCACAGGAGCCAGTATCGACGAAATCGCTTCAGAGCGCGGCGTGAGTGTCGTAACAGTTCGAAATCAAATAAAATCGGCACAGGCGAAAACCGGAGTCAGTCGGCAGGCAGAGTTGGTTTCACTGGTTCTACGCAGTACCCACTTCTGATGAAATCGCCTGGCGAAGATCCGGCACACACAGAAGGGGCGAACGGCGACACAACACAGCTCTAAGCAAGGATTCCAAATTGATTCTGGCGGTACAAACAATATGCCCGAACACCTTCTGGGCGCAGAGGTCACAGGTTCGAATCCTGTCGGGTCCGCCAAAATCCGGAAACTGATCGGTTCAATTGAGCCAGCGGCTGTGCGGCCGGCTGCTCGCCGTGGGGACGGGTCTCCTTCAGGATCTGGCGGACGATGGGCATGGCCTGCTTTCGTGTCATGCCGTTCTCGATCCGCGGATCATAGAGAATCCGGAGCATCATCCAGTCGAGCTCGGTCGGAAAGAGATATTCTTTGAAGGAGTCCGTGAACATGGTGTTGAAGAGGGTATCGTCGTCGTTAAACAATCCCATGGACTGAATGGTTTCCTCGTAAACGCAAGATTCCAGGGTGAGACTCGGGATGTTCAGGAAGAAAACAACCAGAGTGCTGCCTCTCACGTCATCCGCTTTGAAGGTGGTAAATGCGAGGCAAGACTCGAGGTCTTCCCTGACGATCGTGTCGAAGAGGGTCGCCAAATTAAAATAGAAATAGCGTCCACGGGTTTTCGGGGGATGTTCCTTTGCCAACTCCCGCATGTCATCTGCAAGCGCCTGCATATCCGCCAAGCCATTAACGAAGATATAGGCCAATGAATCGCGCATCCCGTGTCTCGGCAACATCGGAATTTCAAGGCGGGTGTTCTCTGCGATCTGCTTCGCTGCTTGGTCAAGCGTCAGATAGAGTTTGCCGGTGATGGTCCCGCCTCTGTAAAAAATTGTCTGTCCGATATTCTGTTCATACTTCCAGAGCCTGCCTATGCGTGAACCTTCACGTTCATCCCCGTTGGGATACGCATAATCGACTTCGAAGTCTTCGCCGCCCGTAAGCGCAACTTTGGCAAAACTCTCTGCAATATGAGCATTGGTCATGAGCGCGGTGTGATCGACCGGTTCGCCGGGACGCGACCGAGGGCCATCGACAATGTATCCCTCCGCATCGACCGTGAACTGCGCAAGGGTCTCTGCCGGCGGTTCTTGGATCAGCCTTGGATCCGACAGCCGGATGGGATCCGGAACCAAGGTCGGCGGGATCGCTACGTAACGGCTGCCGGCACAGCTCGCCACTAGCAGAGAAAGCAAAGCGACGCGGGCAGCAAGAGCGAACCGGCCGATGGATATCGACATTATTGCCGTGCGGTGCATTTACGTTCCAAACTCACATCTTAAACAACAGCGCGACGCCGCTGATGAAGACCACCACGCTGATGATCCGGACGTAGGCCTTCTGGCTCAGCTCGGTGTGGATGCGGCCGCCGGCCCACAGACCCAGGGCGACGATCGGCAAGGCCGCGATGGAACCGAAAAGGACCCCGCCCTGGAGAAAGCCGAACAGGGCGTAGGCGCCCAGACGAATAGCGCCGTCGATCAGGAAATTGATGGCGAAGGTCGCCCGAAAGGCGGATTTCTCTAGGGACCTCAGGCCAAGGTAGATGACGTAAAAGGGCCCTCCGGTGCCGAAAATGGTGCCGACGAAGCCCCCAAGGAACCCAAAAGGAGCCGCGAAAATGCGCGATCCTTGCAGCGCCGGCAGGGGCAGCAGCTGATATATTGCATAAAAGATCACAAAACCGCCGAGTGCTTGCGCAAGCACGGCCTCTTTGGCCAAGGCAAAAAGAACCACCCCCGCCCCCACCCCCAGCAAACTAAAGGGAATCAGGGGCAGTTGCTCGCGCCAAGCAATCGAATTCCGGTTGCGCAGCCCTTGGCTGGCCGATCCGACATAATCCAGGAATACCACCAGCGGGACGATTTCCTGCACAGGGAAAACCTGCGCAAGCAGGGGAACGGCAATCAAACCTGAGCCGAAGCCCGCAATACCACGCACCATGTACGCAAGAAACAGCACGCCTCCAGCATAGATCAATGGCTGGTATTCAAGGTTTTCCAGCGCCAACACCTATTCGGCGGCCTCTGTACTCTGCTCGAGCTCGATGCCACCCGCCCGCCGGTTCCAGAGACGCAACAGGTAACGCCCGCCGTTGGTACTGTCATCCTCAAAGGCTGTGCGTGCATGCGCCAAAACATGGTTGTTAACGTATTCGATCTGTCCCGGTTCCAATCGGAACTCGATCCAGTTTTCCGGCGCATTGACAATCGCCTTCATTGCCACCAACGCCGCATCACCCTGCTGATCCAAATGCGCGCACAACAATTTATAGCCTTTCCGCACATAATCGTCGTAGTGACGCACGGTCAATTTACCGTCCGACTTGGCGAAGACCGGATGCCGGCTGCTCTTGCTTTCCTCCGGCAGGTGTTCAGCTTGCCGGTCCCACCAAAACGGGCGGTACAGCCTACCGAGAAGATCCGGATGCCGTCCACGCAGTTGGTTATGAGCCGTCGCGAGGCTTGCAACCCTGCTAAGACCACCGGAACTCGCAGGGCGCATGCAGACAAGCGTGGTGATCTCCGGCGTCTCGGACAGCCAGCCGCCGTCAGTATGAAAGTCCTGGTCCAGATTGGTGATTGAACGGCGAACACCGTAACCCAGCTTGGCTCCAGAATCCTTCACCTCATAGAGACGTGTGCCATCGACCTTCTGCATCACGACGGGTCCAAGCATAGAAGTCAGGACCCAGGCAACGGCCTTGGCAACCTTATCTCCCCAGCGTTCCACCGGTAGGCGGTCGAGAACCGCAAAACCGACTCCTTCGTTAACGCGCGTCCGGACGCTATCCATCAACTCTGTCGCCGCACTGAGGGCAAAGCGATCCGGAGTCAGTGCTTCAATTGATCCGCCGTAACTATTAAGGATTCCAGCGAGATTATCGAGTTCTGCCATAACGTTAGCAGGAATCGGCATGATCCAATCATTGGGCGTGAGATCTGCAGCGTGCCAGGCGCAGGGCGCTTTTATCGCCTGCTCCAACTGAGCGGGATCGACGTCAGAGGTCCCGGAAAACCTCGCGCCATCACCGATCATATCTGTCTTCCTTCGGTCGCCGCACCGATCAACTTCATATAAGCACACATATAATAATGGTAGAAGATCTCCAGTCTGCTCAATTATTCGGGGAATGACAACGTAGAGATTGAATGCAGTGTGTTCGCGGATCTAAGTCGAGAACATATAAATCGCGATCGTTCTGACGGGACTGATTATGGTTATGAACAGACTCTAGGCCGACTTAGCCGCAACATCCTTGTCGAAGGATCGCGTGTGCGTCGAGCTGACAATACGTTCGGGCGGGAAGGTCACCACGGCCTGAGTGCCCTGACCGACAACGCTCTCAAGTATGAGGGAGCCGTCATGCTGCTCGGTGAAGGCCTTGGCCAGAGGCAGCCCCAACCCGGTGCCTTCATACTTCCGGTTAAGCTCACCATCGATTTGCTGAAACGCAGCGAGCGCTTTGGGTATGTCCTCTGGGGCTATACCGATACCGGTGTCCTCAACGCGGAACACAAACCCTGCCGCCTCATTGCAGGACACACTTAAGGTAACCGTCCCTTCAGCGGGTGTGAACTTCACCGCATTGGAGAGAAGATTGACCAGAATCTGTTTGAGTTTGCGCGCGTCCGCCCAAACCAGCGGAAGGTCGGAGTGCGGTTCAATCCGCAGCTCGACCTGATTTTCATAGGCGCGTTCGACAATCAACGACCGGACGGACTGGATCACATCCTGCACATCGATGCTGTCCTCAATCAGCGGCGAATTGCCGGCCTCGACTTTGGCCAAATCGAGAATTTCGTTGATGATCAACAAAAGATGACCGCCTGCGCCATAGATGTCCTCAACATATTCCTGGTGCCGCTCGTTCTCGATCCTGCCTGATACGCCACGTTTCATCAGATCGGAAAAGCCGATGATGGCATTGAGCGGCGTGCGCAGTTCATGACTCATATTGGCGAGGAACGTGGACTTGCTCCGGCTTGCAATTTCGGCTTCTTCCTTAGCCTGACGCAGTTCGGTCTGCGCCTCGACCTCAGCGGTGATGTTGGTGCCGGTGCCCCGGTACCCAAGGAACTCGCCATCTTCATCCAACACTGGTTTGCCGCTGATCGAAAGCCATAGCGCCTGACCCTCAGGATTGTTGTACTCGTAGCGGAAATCACGGAACGGACGATGCATCGCAAGATCGGTCAGGTGCTGTTGCCATTTCACGTCATTGGGGCTGTGTTTGGCCAGATCGTTGCGGGTTTTGCCGACGACGTCTTCGGGCTTCATTCCAGTGGCTGCGGTCAGCTGATTGGACAGATAGGAAAACCGGAGTTGTTCATCGGTGGCCCAAAACCAGTCGGAGGCAATCTCGGCAAAGTCGCGAAACCGTTCCTCGTTTTCACGCAATTTCTTTTCGTCTTCTCTTGCCTGTCGCTGTCGTCTTCGGTGGTTTGCCAGCGCCAATATCAAAAATGTTCCCGCGATGGCGGGCAGGACCACGAAAATTCCCACAAACCAGCCGCGAACAACCTCCAGACCCGGGCGCGCGGTGATCTCCAAGAAGAAAGTTCTGCCTTGGGCGAACAACGGCAGCTCCATGACAAAAGGGTCAAAGATTAAGGGATTGTCGATCGCCGTTTCGCTGTCGTGCCGATAGAGAGGCCTATCATTCTCCAGATTATAATCGCGCTCGTCGAAGCTGCGCACAACGAAGCGGTCGAAGTGGAGATTGGTATCGTCAAAGAAGCGATTGGAATCCAGAAAGAGCGCGACCAACCCGCTGACCTGAGCACGCCGCGAATCAATCGAGTTCGGTGAATCGTAGCCAAAATAGATGGCCTTGAATGCAAAGAAACCCCGGCCGACATGGGGAATTTCGGTCACATCGGAAGCCATCACTTTTCCAGTATCAATCGCCCGCCGGATCGCGCTGGCCATTGCAGGGTCGGAAAATGCATCAAAGCCGACGAGTTGCGCAAATTCGGGATTGAAAGGTTCCAGGGAAACAATGGGCATCGCCAGTTCGCGCGAGCGCGCACGAACCACCTTGCCGCCCTCAGCGCGTTCGGTGAGTTGAAACTGTGGAAAGCCCTCCATCCGCATGCTCTCTTCCAGATCGGCGCGCTCGTCGGCACGCAGGGCCGAAAGTTTCGCGATAGTACGGATGTGCGGATAGGCCTCCAGAAGCTCGCGTGACAGGTTGGCAAACTCGTAGGGTTCGACATCGTCGCTGGCATGATGGAGTTCAACCAAGGTTGTCAGCACCGCGTCGGCACTGGCAAAACGGTGGCCCACTTCACGCTCGAAGCTGTAGGCTTGCTGCGTAAAGATTCCCTCGGCATTCCCCAAATCAGTTTTGATCGCCAGGTTGCTCAGCCCGGCGCAAATAGCGCCGACCAGGAACACCAGGACGGAAATCTCCCAGGTTTTAAAGAGGCGATCGTTAGGAGTTGGAGTCAAACCCGGTAACTCGCTTGGCTTTCCGCTTCAGGCCGCGCGGCAATCGAATTTCCGCCGCCGACAGAACCTCCGGGTTGATCCAGATATCGCGGCGGCTGTTGGCGACAATCGGAATTTCGCCGGGTTGCATCCCATCCAAAATCCTCAACGCGGTTTTACCGGCCCACTCGCCCTGTTCCTCAGCCACTTTCGTAATGCCAATCATGGTGTAAGGCATCATCCAGTAATGATTCGTGACGCTCAGACGCTGTGCCGCGCCGCCTACAAACCGGCGCACCTGATCAGGATCCCAATCATTAATGCCGGCGTTGCTGCCCATGATGATGAGATCGTGTTCCTGCGCCCGTCCATAAGCTGCCATCCAGGCCTCCATGGTTCCGGCCAGGACAAATTCAAGCTCGATACCAAGCCGCTTCGAGGCGGCCTGAAAACGCTTTAAGTTCTTTTTTTCGGTTAGAGTGTCCGCTCCGAGATAGAAAGCGCGACGAATGCCCGGGGATACTTCCTCTGCCCGCTTGAACATCGGTTCGATCGGTGCAACCTCGATCATTCCCGTGACGTTGCTATAAGGAAACCCGTAGGATTCGACGGTCCAATTCACGCCACTGAAGACGAATGGCAGTTCGGCGTCCCGGTAGTACTGCTGTATCAAGTACTTCGCAGCATTGTCGTCGGCTGTGATCACGATATCCGGGCTCCAGGACTCAATCATCGCCTTGGCCTCCCGCGCCTGCTTCTTCTTGTCGTCTTCCGACTTCAGGCGTTTGGTGTCCATGTCGAACTGCCGAAGTTCACAGCGCGCCTCGAGCACTGCCCGCAAGCCGCGTTCGACCCCGTCCGACCAGGCATAGCCCTTGTGATAGGAGGAAACGAAGAGGCATTTCGAAGTGCCTTCATTCGCGGTGTTTGCGCTGGCGACCGCGGCCGTAAAACCAGAAATCATCAATCCGGCGCCCAGAATTTTCCGGAGTGTTTGCATAAACCCAAATCCCCATATGACGTTATCTACAAAAAGTTGCGACGCCGATTGATTGCCGCCAACCGCCAGATACCTCGCTTCAAGCAGCACCAAGTTGCCTGGAAATATCCCACTCTCATTGAAACTTACGTCAGTGAAAAATTGCTTAATGGGGGCTCACAAACACGGGATAACAACAATGTTATCTCGCGGAAAAGTTGATATCCCACAACCCTGGCTAAATACCAAAAATGGAAGCCACCAGGGCATGAGAGGCAATTACCTGTAAGTACCGCCCAACGATGATGGGATGAAAGCATCGGCGATGATCAGGAGGAAGGCTTTTGCATTTGGCTTCCGCTCCGCGTTAGCTCAAGATTCGATCGTCCAAATAGTTGATATTTATTACTTTTCATAGATCTATAGCAAATGTCGGATGTCACCGTTCTCCGTGCCGCGCAATAACAACCCTGCAAACGCCCGGCGGAACCGCGAAAGTGACGGAGATTGCTGTGAAGATCGAGCGAACCATTCGGATGAACGGCGTCGGCCACAGCCGAGACAGCTTCACAAGCGGCGCCTCAGCAACCAGTGCCATTCCAAGAAACCGAAAGCCGCCGCCCCATCGAAGCCGGATTTTCAGCACGCCATCACTGCTCATCGCTCTCGGGCTCTCGTTGACCGTCTCAGCCGCTCTTTGGAGCGAGCCAGGCAGCACTGAAGTCGCATTGCTTCCAAACAGCGCGCTTGTGGAGGTCGAAGAAAATCTGACCGTCGCTTTTTTGGGCGATCATGGCACGGGCACCGACGCCCGCAAGGTACTCGAATTGATCAAGGCAGAAGGTGCGGACCTGATCCTGTCTCAGGGCGATCTGGGCTACGATTCCTCGCCGGAGGCTTTTGAACGCATGATCCACGAGATTCTGGGGCCCGATTTTCCGTTTGTTGCGTCGCTGGGCAACCATGACCGCAGGGACTGGCGGCGCTACAGGGACTTGCTAAAGGCCCGCGCCGACAGGGTTCCGGGCCTTGTTTGTGAGGGTGAAATCGGGATCAAGGCAGCCTGCACTTACAAAGGTTTGTTCTTCATAACTTCTGCGGTAAAGGTTTTCTTTTTTGACTCTGACATCCTTCACGCTGACTTCATATTCGATCAGCTCGCGCATACAGATTCGAGATGGCGGATCTGTTCCTGGCATTTCAATCAAGCCGCGATGCAGGTCGGCGCAAAGGGAGATGACGCAGGTTGGCGGGTCTATGAGGCCTGCCGACTGGGCGGCGCATTAATCATGACCGCGCACGAGCACTCCTATTCCCGAACGCACTTGATCAGCAAATTTACGGATCCGCCCGACGTGGCGTCCTATGATACCGATAAGCTGCACATCGAACCCGGCCAAAGTCTGGCGATCGTCTCCGGCCTCGCCGGGCGCAGTGCCCGCCCCCAGCTTCGCTACGACGACTGGTGGACTGCCGCCTATACGGCGACACAAAAGGCACAGCCGGGCGCACTCATCTGCCGCTTTAACGTTGAAGGTCAAAGGGACCGCGCCGACTGCAGCTTTAAGACGATCGGTGGCGCTGAACCCGACCGCTTCAGGCTTACCGCGTTTCGCGACGGCAAATCAAAAGATGGACGAACCTCGTTCGAAAACCCATTAGCCACAGCAGACTGAATTTTTGAACCACGCTCAAAATCGGTCCTGTGCAACATTTCATGTTATTATCAATCTTTACGAATTGCCCGGTGCCTTGCGATGGCAGCCGTGAGGCTTTCGTACCCAGTTGAGATTTGGGCTGTGACAGTTTCTCCGGCGCCCATAAGCCGGGTACTGTTCCGTAACCCCTTGGAGTCAGTCACGTGAAGCATCTTAGCGAACGACAGACCAGATGGCTGCTGGGTGGCGCCGGCTTCGCCTGTTTTTTCTTACTTATGACGCTGGAGATCGTCACAGAGGAAGACGACGTCTCCCTGGTTGATCTTATTGTTGATGCCATCGCGATTTTCCTCACGATCGGTGCCGCAACGGGGGTCGCGTTGTTGGCGCAACGCATGCAGAGTCAGCATGAAGAGAAGATGACGCTGCTTCGGGATCTGGATGTCGCGCGGGTAGAAGGCGGGCGTTGGCGCAGCAAGGTACAAACTCATCTAGCCGGTCTAAAAGAAGGTATGGACGTGCAGTTTCGTGACTGGGGTTTAACTGCCGCTGAATCCGAGGTCGGTCTCCTCATCCTCAAGGGGTTGAGCCATAAAGAAGTCGCTTCTCTTCGCAAAACCACCGAAGCGACCGTACGTCAGCAAGCTCAGTCGATTTACCGTAAGGCCAAATTGCCTGGAAAAACGGCATTTTCCGCCTACTTCCTTGAAGATCTTTTTGACGCCGAACTCCTTGAGAACGGCTCCACTGCCCGCAGACTCAAACCGCCTCTTCACGGAAGAAGCGTTCAATCGCCAAAAGAGACGCCTGTACCACGCGCATAGCGAACTCACGGGTATGGGCTTTCTGCTTGTTCAGACACCTATCTAATTGATTTATTGATAATAATACATCTACGCAGCTATCCACCAAACAGCGGATTTACCTTATCCCCGTTCCAGGCGTTGAGTCTCAAAGGCGGTGACCAGCAGTCGTCACCCGGTTTTCGAACTGACGCAGGGATAATCCGAAATGCCTTTTCAACTCGCAGCACGTGTTTCCAAATCAGCACAGCAGTATCTACGCGGAACAGAGCCCACCGAAAAATCGGGCCATGTTCACGAACGTCGGACCCTTCCTAAGTTCGCCGCATCACTTGCGATCTGCCTGGCATTGTTTCCAGCAACGGCGGAAGGGATGCCGTTTTTGCCTGACTTTGACGCCGCGACTTTTCTGCCGGGAACGGCTATCGACAACACCTACTTCCCGATTTTGGGTAAAAAGACGCGATTTTTTGAGGGCGAGAAGGAAGAGGACGGCGAGACAATCGTTGAGCGGTTCGAACTGACCCCATTCGGCAAAGGACCAACTATTCTTGGTGTGGAGACAACAATCCTCCTGGATCGTGCCTATGAGGACGGAATGATTGTCGAAGAGACATTCGACTTTTATGCCCAGGATATCATCGGCAACGTCTGGTACTTCGGCGAAGACGTTACCAATTTTGTCTACGACGACGATGGCAACCTGATCGGTACCAATTCAGCGAGTAGCTGGCGCGCTGGCGTCAACGGCGCCTTTCCAGGCTTTATCATGCCTGCCGATCTCACGATCGGATTCAATTATTATCAGGAATTTGCGGCGGCCGACGAAGCACTGGACCAAGCGACCACGATATCACTGGGTGGCATCATCGACCTGGACATCGGCGCCTTCGAGAATGTCCTGCAGGTATTCGAAACCTCGGAACTCAGCCCGGATGCGAGAGAATTCAAATATTACGCGCCGGGGCTTGGTCTCGTGTTGGTCGAGGAAGGTCTTGATACAAATTTAGAAAATCCGGAAATTTCCGTAGCATTGATCGACGTCAGAAAGGTCTCCGAGCCCGCGACATTGCTGTTATTTGCGATGGGCGCGGCCGGCGTTGGATTGACCGCGCAATTCGCCCGCCGCAATCGGCGGCCCATTGGAACCTGTTAATGGGGTTCAGCATTAAAACCCGCACCTTCGTGGCGTCCCGTTACCCCTCGGGGCGTCACGCATTTTCCGCGGTGTCGGTAGAGGCGGGGCCACTGACCAGCCGCGCGGCGGCGCCACCCGCCGCATGCAATTTATTCCGTGCCGGTTTGGGTATTTCGTCATCCTCCTGCTCGTCCTCGACCGTCACCTTCACCTCCGGCCGAGCAAATTCGATATCATTCGCCTGAAAGGCCTGCTGGACCGCGATGTAGGCTTCCTTGCGGATTACGAACTGCCGGCCCGGTTTAGCCATAAATTTTGCACGGATCACCAGTCCATAATCGTCGACTTCGAAGACACCCTGGGACTTGAAAGGCTGAATGAAATCCTCGCCGATTTCCGGATGTTCCAGCAATTCCGCCCCGATCTTTTTGAAGATCTTTTTCACCGCACGCACATCGGTATCAAAAGGCACCCGGAACTTGAGCTTCATAATCGCCCAGTCTCGGGAATAGTTGGTCAGGGTATCGATGGTTCCAAAAGGCACCGTATGAATGGCACCGCGATGATGACGCAGCCTGAAGGACCGCAACGAGATCTTTTCGACCGTGCCTTTGACCGAGCCGACGTCGATGTACTCCCCGAGACGGAAGGCGTCGTCAATCAGGAAGAAAGCGCCGGACACGATATCGCGAACCAAAGTCTGGGAACCAAAGCCGATGGCGAGACCGACCACACCGGCGCCGGCCAGAATCGGGGCAATGTCGACCCCGAGCGATGACAGGACGATCATCAGAACGATGACCCCCAGCACCATCTGCACCGAGCGCTTGAAGAGAGGAAAGAGGGTGCGCATACGCGACATGCCTGTGCCGCCGATCTCAGCTTCGGAAAGATCGTGGCCCTGGGCGGCAAATTCGGCATCTTCCTCGGCAATCTTCCGATCGATGTAAATTCGCACGCCCTGCCAGAGGGCATAGGCGACAAGCAGCGTCACTGCGACTTGCATGGCCGCTTCCGCCAACAAGGTTGCATAGCCGCCGCCGCTCATCGTGAGCGGATTGATCCGCCAGGCGGAGGCAAGCGATACGACGACGAGGACCAGCAGGGTGAGGCGGCCGGCCTTGGCAAGCGCTGTCCGGACATCATCGGCCGCAGCCTCGAAACGCGCTGCATCACGATAGAACAGGGCATCCAGGCTCGGAATCACCGCGAACAGCCCGATTGTAAAGAGTGCCGCGCCATAGGGAACGAAGTCATACAGAAGCTCGCGCACCACGATACCGATCCAGAGAAATCCGGTAAAAACGGCAAAGATCCAGGGCCAGGCACAGGCAAATCGGGTGCGTGACGAGTCCGCTGCCGCTCCACTCTGGATGTCTTTTCGGATCAGATTCCTGCCAGAAATGATCGTGTAGATCAGCAGGGAGACGGTGGTCGTGCCCACCAAAATCAAAAACAGTTCGTGCACATAACCAAGAATTCCCAAGGTGCCGAACAGGGCGCAGGTGAAGAATGCAAATGCACCGAAGCCGACCGTAATCAGGAAGGTCCTGTGCATATAGGCCGCTTCAGTGTCGTCATACAGCGGAAGACGCAAGGCAGAGCGCTTGGGCGCGTGGAACGCCTGCGACATCGCTATACTGGCTCGGAACACCCCGGTTGCCGTCAGGTAAAAGAAGAACGCGATCCGGTCCTTTTGCGTCGTATCGAAAAACAGCACGAACACCGTGGTCGCAACCGCAACGAAAATTCCCTGCAATAGGAAACGCTTAAGCAGAATCATGCCGAGAATCATCACCTTTTTCCGGGTGCTCTCGACCTCCTGCGGCGGCGCCCTTTCGGCAGCAGCTATCAAAATGGGTCTCAAACCCGCTTCGGCGAGCGCCCCTAAACCAAATGCGATGGCCATAGTTGCAAAGAACCACACTAAACCGCCATCATTCCGGTCCGCACTGAACTGCGCCCACGCCGCCGGAAAGATCGCGGGCAGATCGCCGACCGCTGCAAAGATGTGCTGCACCTCTTCGCTAATCAGTCCCATATCACGCTGTAGGCGATAGATGATCACGGCAGGATTGAACTCTTCGCGGCCCGCACCATCCTTCGCTTCGGCCTCCGCCAGGCGGCCAACCAGAAGCTCACGCACCTCTTTGTCCGACAGCCGGGAGATCAAGGCTTCCGCTTCAGCCTGCTTTTGCGCAGAAGATTGCACTCCCGTCTGAGCTTGTGCGGGGCTATAGACCAGGTTGCCGCCAAAAACGAAGATACTCGTTAAAAACGCAAGTGCTATTGCAAAACGACCCAAATCAATCTCCGGCAATTTTATGAAAACGTTGATCATTTTGGGAAATTTTCTCGAAGAAACTATTTCCAGAACGCAGGATGTTATCAGATTGCAGAATCTTATACATAGAATTGACCGGAAATTAGCCACGCCTCTCAATAAGTTGTAAGCGATCAACGGTTGCGCTTAGGTTAAATTTGCGATTGAGAGTCACTCTCATTTATGTCATAGATCAGTCTATGAGTGAGAGAACACCTTCTACAACATTGACCGCCAAGAGTTTGTTTCCGGCTCTGCTCCCAATAGGCACACTTTTGCTGGCACTGGGAATTTCGCCGGCCGTCAGATCACAGGACGCCGCTGACAGACCGTCGGGCGTAAAGATCGAGCTCAACAAACTGGAAGCGTCGGACAACGCCTGCCGGGCCTATTTGCTATTCGAAAACCGCAGCGCCTCATCCTTTGAAAGCCTTAAGCTCGATCTGGTTCTGTTCGATGGCGAGGGTGTGGTCGCCAAGCGGCTTGCTGTCGAAGGCGCCCCCTTACCGAGGGAGAAGACCAGCCTAAAGGTTTTCGAAATCGCCCGGCTCCCCTGCGAACGCATCAGCCGCATGCTGCTGAACAAACTTACGTCCTGCAGCGATGACACCGGCGCGCGCAGCGACTGTTTGGAAATGGTTTCAACCACCACCCGCGGCGAAGTTCCCTTCATCAAGTAGGGCACCCCATTGCAATCAAACTACCTCTGAAATAGAGATTTGGCGATCTGATGAACGAACAGGATGCAACCTCTACTATTTTTCCCCACAACACTTTGGAAGACGGCACCAGCGGCGGGGAAGCACTCCGCGAATTTCATTTATTGATCGAAGCCGGCGGGCCGGTGGTGATGATCCTGATCGCCATGTCGGTCTTCGCCCTTGCCATCGTTCTTATGAAGTTATGGCAATTCCAGGCCGCAGGCATCGGAGAACAGCAGCGCGGTTTGCGGGCCATCGCCATGTACCGCGCCGGACAGACGCAAGAAGCACTTCTGTCATTAAAAGGCGCGCGGAGCCCCCTGTCCCAGGTGGTTGGCCTGGCCATTCAGGGTCAGTTCCGAGGGGATCTCGCGGAACAAAAAGTGCGCGAAGAGGTCCTGCGTCATGGCACGAAGCTGCTGGAAGGCCTGCGCAGTTATTTCCGGCCACTGGAAGTCATCGCCAGCCTGGCACCCCTTCTTGGTCTGTTCGGGACGGTTCTGGGCATGATCGAAGCCTTCCGTCAACTCGAGCAGGCTGGCAATCAGGTCAACCCGGCAATCCTCTCCGGTGGCATCTGGGCGGCCTTGCTTACGACCGCAGCAGGGCTGGCCGTAGCCATTCCAGTGGTGGCAATCCTGAACTGGCTGGAACGCCGGGTCGAGCGCCTGACCCATGCAATGGAAGACGCGGTCACCCAGATTTTTACTAAAGACCTTCGGGCAAATCTGACGGCAACTTCCGCCCGATGGAGCCGTGATGAGAGAACGCTAGATGAACCCACAGACCTACGCGCTGTCGCCGCCGGGGAATAAAGCCCTTGGAGCATTTGGCGGCTGCGCCACCAAACGGCGGCAGCTCATCAGCCTGACTCCGCTGATCGACGTGGTCTTTATTCTGCTGGTCTTCTTCATGCTGGCATCGTCCTTTTTGGATTGGCGCTCGATCGATCTCAATACGCCGGGGAAAGGCCGCAGCGAAGCGCAGCTGGAAGGCGCCGTGCTGGTGGAGGTACGGAATGAGGGTCTGAGGCTGTCAGGGGAAGCCATTACCCACGAAACTCTGATCCAACGGATGCGCGAAAACTCGGACCGGAGAGTGCTCGTCAAACCGGCGCAGGGCGTGGTGATGCAGGACACGGTCGCGGTGTTGGACAGTCTGGCCACCGCCGGCGTCAGCGATCTGTCGCTGATCGCGGATCAGGCCCGCTGAAGCGGCGAGGCCATAGGAAGATCTATGCGATTTTTGCGGGCGAACAACAGGCTGAATAACCATGACGCAGGCATCCTGCCGTTAATCAACGTGGTCTTTCTTCTGCTGATCTTCTTTATGTTGGCGGGACACCTGGCGGCCAGCGACCCCTTCGCCATTACACCGCCAAAATCGCAAAGCGAAGGCCGGAACAGTCCCCAGGATTTGGTGATCCTGGTCTCAGCGGATGGCCGTTTCGCCCTTGATGGCGTTGAGATGTCCGAAGAGGGCGTGATCAAGGCCGCCAGCGAACGGTTGCGGAAATCGCCAGCTGGAGAGACGCCGGGCCTACGACTGAAAACCGACGGCAATGCGCCCGCGGCCAGGATCGTTAGGCTGATGCAACGGCTCCGACAGGCCGGAATCCAAAAGCTCAAACTGCTGACAATCCCCGCAAACTGACCCTGTACTTCCTTTTCCCGGGCGGCCACAATCCGCCTCCAGCTTGAAGATCCGCCGCCGCGCCATCATTTAAAGGGTCTAAATCGGCGCCAACGGGTAGGAGTTTTGCAGATGTTCCGGCTCCTTAGAGGTCTGTCTAAGGTTGCTGCACTTTTCATAGCCGCTCTGGTCTACGGCTGCACCACGCCCACGCCCTATGCTCCCGCATTGGACGGCAAAGGTTACAGCCAGCAGCAGACCCAAAGTGACCGTTACCGGGTATCGTTCTCGGGTAATTCAAAAACGTCACGCGAGACGGTGGAAAATTATCTGCTGTATCGGGCAGCGGAAATCACAGTGCAGTCTGGCCATGACCACTTCCGGGTGGTGGCGCAGGATCTGGAATCCACAACAACATATTACGAAACCGTCACACCTCCACCCAGTTTCGGCTACTACGGTCGTTATGGGCGGCGCTCGCTCAGGCACCGCCATCACAGTCATGGTTTTCACGGTTTTCCTTACGCCACGTACCCCTACGGTCAGTTCGCAACTGTAACCAGTCATCCGATCACCAGCTACGAAGCCGTGGCCAACATCATCGTCTTTTCGAAAGCCGATGGCGTCGATCGTAAAGCGATAGATGACGACCACACTTATGATGCACGCGATGTAATCCAACAACTCAGCCCGATAGTCGTGCGGCCAGATGCCAAGGCGGAATGAAGCGCGTCTTGTAGCCTCTTAATCTAGAAGCTGATTCGCGCCGCACTTTGATGCAAAGTGGGTCATTCAGAGTTAAAGAGGCCGCGATGCAATTCATGGTAATCGAAACCTTTCGCAATCAGGACGCCAAAGCGGTGTACCACCGGTTCGCGCAAAAGGGACGCCTGATGCCCGACGGCCTCACCTTTGTCGACAGCTGGGTGACCGCAGATCTCTCTAGGTGCTTTCAGGTCATGGAGTGCGATGACGTCACTCTGCTCCAGAGCTGGGTCGCTGAATGGTCCGATCTGGTCGAATTTGAGATCGTTCCAATAACCGCCGGCAAGGACACGGGCGCCGCCCTGCACGAATGCACTGCGAAACCGGAACGTGACGCAAACGATACGCTAAAATCTTGAGGATCAGCACAGCCCTCTTCGATCAGCAAGGCCCTCTTCGATCAGCAAGGCCCTCTTCGATCTGGACGGTACCCTGCTGGACCGGGAAAGCTCTCTGTCCGCCTTCGCGACCAACTCATGCAACAGCAGCGGCAGTGTTTTGCCCGAATGCTGCTGAAATTATCTAATTGCGCGATTTTTTGGTGTTGCGCATCGAGACCGTGCTCAAGATCATTGCAGAGAGCTTCTTGGCTTTGTGATCATCGAAGACAAAGAGGTTGACTTCTTCATCTCCAAACCGCAATTGGCGACATGACCAAAGACGCAATTTCAAAAATTTCACTGCGTCAGTTACAGATCTTTCTGTCTGCGATAGAGCACCAAAACTTTATCCGCGCCGCAGAGCACCTCGATCTTACGCCTCCCGCGATTTCCATGCAGATGAGCCGCCTCAGCGAAGCCCTTGGAGCGCCTTTGTTCGAGAAAGACGGGCGATCCATCCAGCCAACGGCTGCTGCCACAGCATTGGTCCCTTACGCAGAGCGTGTGATAGCCACACTGCGTGAAGCAAACGACGTAATCGAAGACCTGCAAGGCACACTCGACAGCTTAGTGCGCGTCGCAATGGTATCGACGTCGCGCAACTTCGGTCCTCAATTGCTACAGAAGTTCAAGCAACTCTATCCGGAAGCCAAACTGGAGATCAGCATTACGAACCGGCGCGGCGTCATTGGGCAATTGGAAACGGGGCAGGCCGATCTCGCGATCATGGGCCGAACCCCACGGAGGTTTGAAGTAGAAGCCTTCAGCTTTGCCAAGCACCCTTACGTATTGATAAGCCATCCGGACCATCCGCTTACAGGCTTCAAGCGCATTTTACGGTCTGATTTGACGGGGCATAGATTTCTGGTTCGCGAGGCTGGATCCGGGACACGTATGGTACATGACCATTTCTTCAAATCTGCGGGGCTGACACCGCCAAGAACTCAAGAAATGGACAGCAATGCTAACATCAAGCAGGCGGTTATGGCGAATATGGGTCTCGCCTTCATATCAGCACACACCATTGCCTTGGAGCGTGAAACCGCAAAGCTGAAAGTGCTCGATGTCAGCGGGATGCCCGAAGTAAGGAACTGGTATGTTCTTCATCTGCGCGGCAAGAAACTCTCACCTGCCGCGCTGAACTTCCGTCGTTTTGTCGAAGAGGAGGGGCCTGGCTTCATGCGGGCTTTTTTTGGCGAAGATCTGTCTCCCTAATAGCCGTCTCGCAGCTCAAAATTAAGGCTCGCCGCGGTGGAATGGACTGCCTCTCTTTGCCAAAGCCGCGTCGGCACCCCAACAGAGCCCGCCAAGGGTTCAGCCTCGAGCAGGCTATATTTCGACGGGAGGAAAGATTGCTCAGGGCGATTCCGTCTAAACCCGCGCCAGTCTGGAATGCGGCATTTGTTAGGTGAGGCGAGGGGCGGGCGATGACGCCCGTCCGACTTCGTTAGTCTTGGCGGATAGGATGGCGAGATTTCGCTTCATTTCGTTCGCGACCACGGTCATCCCTTCGTCGAACCCCATACCGGGTTTGACCAATAGACGCTGGGGCCTGGTCGCCAGTGCAATGCTCAGGCAGCAGCGCGCCGATATGTCGGTCTCATTGCAGGTTCCACCTTGGTAAGCTTCCACGCCGTTTTTCTTACTGTAGAGCACGGCCTCGACGCTGTTGTGGATGCTGCCTAGATCCGGTGTCTTGATCTGCACCATGTGACAGCACTCCGAATCGACAAAATCAACAACATCCTGATAAGTATTGCACCACTCATCCGCCACAATGCGCACCGAACAATCACGCGCTGCCAGCGCAGATTTGATGGCAGAGAGTAACTTGATCTGTCCGCTCTTTGAACCGGCATCAGCCGGCCCTTCGATATAGAGCTCGAAGGGATAGGCGCGCTCTTCCAGCACCTTCAAATAGTCGGCGATCCGGGCGGCGTCATTGTCGAAGATCAGCCCAATGGTTCCATAGACATCAATATGCAGCTGCGGATGATAGGATTTATCGTGACGCAAACGTTGAATACGTTGCGCCAGCCAGGCTACATATTCGGCTAGTTTCCCACCGTTTTCTCCGAGCTTTTGGGGCACGTTGTTGATGAGGCCGTGCGGCAGCGCGTCTACACGTTTCAGGATCATCTTGTCTACGGCACCATAACGGTCATCGCCGCTTTGTCCGAACAGCGACAAAGGTTCGACCACCATCGGCAGACCGAACTCGTCGCATATGACTTCGGTTCTCATTCGACCGCTGGCTTTGGCGGTCGCATCCAGGAGAGACTGGGAAAGCCCATACCGGATCGCAGTGTGAAGCCGTTGGCCCTCAAGTTGCAGCTCATCAAAGAACCGGGCGTTGTCAATAAACCTGCTGACATCCAGACCCATTAAGTGTTGGGTCAGGTTGTCCTGCAGAAAGGGGATAAAGCGTGCAGCCGTAAACAGTGGATCTCGCCCCGCAGTGCCGGAATATTGGACGGCAACGCAGTCGCCTTCTGCCCTCTGACCGTTTTCCAATTCAAGAATGATCGAAACGCATTCACCGCTTTGGCGGATCGTTTCGAAGCCGTTTGTCTGCGCCGGGCCGACGTAGATAAATCCATCCTGCCTGGCGCCTGCCTTGATGGCGGTCTGGTCATCGAAATAGAATGCCGCAAATCCCGGCACAAAATGAACGTTTGTGATTTTCATCTTTAGTCTTCTTGTAACTGAAGAGGTCAGGCCGCCGGGCGGCCGATAAGCTTGGACGCTGAGATGGCTTTAACGTCATCGACCACCATCTTGAAGGACGCCTCACGGCCTTCGGCTTTCGCTCTATCGGCGATCTTCTCTTGGTGAAAGGTGATGACATCTTTCGGGAGCGGTACATTGCCGTGGTCAAACACCCGAATGGCTCCATAATTGTCACGCACCGGGGTCAGCTTGCCCGCATTGGCGTCGGCCGGGGCAAAGGGCACATCCATGACACCCTGCTCAAACGCCATTACTGCCCCACGGGCAATATCTCCCTGCCCCAGTTTCAGAATTTTGCGCATGATCGCATGTACTTCAGCTTCGATAATCTCGATTTCTTGCGTAATCTCAGGTGTCTCAATCCGGTTCTGATCTGAAATCATATTGACCATTTGCCGCGTCGCCTGAAGTCCGGCCTGGTTCGCTTCCATTGACGGTATGCCGCTTGCCTCATGCGGAGTCTTAACAATGATCTTTGTTGCACGCGCATATTTCGCGGTCATAGCTCCCAGACAAATCACCGCGCTGGCTCTCGCTTCGTTTTCCGGAAAACCTCCCATCCATTGATGGAAGACCGTCGTCAGCAGATAGTCTTCATACCCGGCAGACAGGAAGTAATGATTGGCGAGCTTACGCAACGACCGCAACGCCGCAACATCCTGCGCGATGTTGCCAGCTTGCCCGTAACCGAGCGTTACGCACTTCACCCCTTGCTCCAGCGCCAGCAACCCCTCAAGAATGGCGACAACATGGGACACAAATGGCGGAACCAGCGTACCGGTCAAGGGTCCGAAGGGTTCACGGTTGATACGAATTCCCTCGTCCTCGAAGCGGCCGACCAACCGGTCGCAGTATTGCCAATGCCGAATGGAATCTGCCAACGGGACTTTCTTGGCATAAGGAATATTGTAGGAAATTCCCCCGCCTTCGTAGCTGGTAAAGCCGGAGCAGAGGGTGATCTCTGCCATCAGACGGGCATCTGGCGTGCCGTGCCGGACCTGTACGGGCTTGGTTAGGCTGTCCACCAGCCGTTTGCATCCTTCAACTCCGTGATTAACCGCCGGAAATCCATTGAGAAGCGATGTTCCTGCGGCTCGTGATTTGTCGATACCGTCCTGAGCCTCTCGATAGCGATTGTGACGCGTGTAAGCATCTACGGTTGTCGGCAGAACGTCGCAATAGGGTGCAAGACCGTTCAACAGCGCGGTATGTTCTCGAATCAGTGCCACTCCGGCACGCGGCTGCAACAACGTCCTGCCCGTCGCCTCCGCTTCGGCCAGCGCACAAGAAAACCGCATTTCCGGCTGCAGCGCCTCCTGTCGCGCAACACCCGCTCGAAAATCCACATCAGATCCGGTAATCCAGCTGTTCAAAACAGTTTCGCGCTCGGCATCAAACTCGGCGTCGTTCAGACGCGTGTTTGTGATCTCAAGATTTTGAGTCATTGTTTTTTTGAGTTATCCCGGCGGCCACGCGGGCAGCCGCTTAAAAATGAACGCTGGCGTTACTCGGGTGGGCGCCAGTGTCAGCTGAACCGCAGCTCATCAAACTGCTTCCCGCGGAATGCCCCGGAGTTGTGGCCATAAGACGGCGGGAGGCGTTTGGAATACACATCGTCCTTCAACAGACGTACAACATCATCAAGATCGACACTTGGTTTGAACACGCGGTCAAACCCCATTTCCTTGAACGTTTCTTCCACCGCAGAAAAATCGCGTTTACCGATCACCAGATTGCCACCAACGTAAAGCACGATATCGGTCAATCCCCGCTCTTCACAGCGGGTGCGGAAGCCCTGACAGTCGATCTCGCCGTGGCCGTAAATTGACGAAACAAGGATGGCATCCGCGTTGCCTTCGACCGCAGCCGCAATGAATTCGTCCTGACTTACCATGACGCCCAGGTTATCCACCTCAATCCCATGCGAAATTAAAGTGGCAGCGATGATCTTATTTCCTACAGCGTGGCAATCGGCGCCAATCACGCCGAGCACCACTTTGAATTCTGACTCTTGATCTGACATGGCCTTGCCCTTGTGATGAAAAGAAACTCCGACCTTGCTACACGACCCAGCGAACCATTCAATATATTTTATCAGAAAAATATAATAGGTAATTTTTATTTATCTTTAAAAACACACCTGACAGACCGCCGCTGCGCAGAAGATAGAAAATTGCGAAGCCCAAATGGGTTGGCTAACGACTGGCCGTGATTCCAGGCTCCAACAAAAGAGGTTGGCAGAAGTGAAACAAGGCCGACCGCAGGTGGTTTCTCACAGGCTCTCAGAAAAATTCCGACAGATTGCAGCAACTTAGAGGTCTTTTAATCAAGTTAACCTCACAATAAGCGCGTATAGGTGCAAATTCGATATCAAGGATGTGCGGTAATATGCCGGACTCGATTACACGAGAGTACCTCCGGAAACGCTATTGGATGGCGACGGCTGCTATTTTGGTGGTGCTGCTTGTCTGCACCGTCGTGGGCTGGTCACTCGTCGTTTCGCTTCAGGCCAATGCACAGTTCGCCCAGGCCTTCAGCCAACTGATTGAGGCCACGCACCACTTGCAATCCGAGGTCAACCGCGCAGTCGACGACCACGGCAGCAATGCCGCCGAATTGCACAATGGCGTTCACTCCGGAGACGAGGACGCTGAAGCCGCCGATGCCACTGCTCATCATCTTGGGGTGGCTCATGCATTCGAAGAACTGGCGGTGGTTTTTACGGCCATCAGAAAATCTGACTTGGATGGTGTAGGTGGCGGGGACGATGAAGAAAACGTCGACCCCGACGAACGAAACTGGGATGTGGTCGCCCACCGATTGTTTGCGGACCTGGACAACGAAGTCTCTCACTTCGGGCTCACCACCGGCCAAATGCCGGACCGGCTCATGACCGTGTGGGAAGGTGGAGATGAGCGTATCGACGGTGGTTTGGAGACGCTGATCGGTAAAGTTCTGGAGCTTTCAACGACCATCGTCGAGGCAGAAGACAAAAACAGTGCCGAAAGCCGCGAAGCCGCTCAGGCCCTCGAAAATCTGATCTTGAATCGGGTCAGTCTGGTTTTTCACGACGTCGCACCGATCATCAACGAGGAACTCACATCCGGTGCATCCCTGCTCCTGGGTATTCTGCTTACATCCGCTTTCGCAGTCATGAGCGCGATTCTCTTCAACGTAATCGTTATTTTCACGCCCCTGGAAAAAGCTGTTGTCGACAGCCAACGTGCAATCACGCGCCAGCGCGACCGGGCCATCGCCGCCGAGGAAGCAAAGCGAAGCTTTCTTGCGGTTATGAGCCACGAATTGCGCACACCGATGAACGGCATCATGGGTTTTGCGAACCTGTTGCTGCGATCCGGCCTGAACGAGAAACAGAGAGATTACGCCGAGACCATCTACACTTCAGGCGATACATTGCTCAGCCTGCTCAATGATATTCTCGACATTTCGAAGATTGAGGCCGGCTCGCTGGAGCTGGAAAAAACCGATTTCGATCTCAAGGATGTGGTCAAGAGCGTCGTCACGCTGCTCGGCCCGCGCGCTTATACCAACCGCCTGGAACTCAGCACCTACATCGACCCGAGCTTGCCGCAATGCCTGAACGGCGATGCCGGACGGGTCCGCCAGATTCTGTTGAATCTGGTCGGCAATGCCATCAAGTTTACGCCGAGTGGCGCCATCGCAATCGAAGTGACAGAGGAAAAACACGCGGGCCAAGGAGAACGCGACGTCCGCATTGCCGTCACCGACACAGGCGTGGGTATCCCGAAAGACAAGATCGAAGCCATCTTCGAACGCTTTGTCCAAGTTGAGGACGGATCCAACCGCAAGTATGAAGGTTCAGGCTTGGGCCTTGCCATCTGCAAGCAACTGGCAGCCCTCATGGGTGGCCAGATCGGCGTGGAAAGCACTGAGGACCAGGGAAGCACCTTCTGGGTGACTATCCGACTCTCCGATGCCGATCCGACAAGCCGCCAGATTGCCGATGCGGCGCCGGCGGAACTGTCAGGACGCAGAGTGCTTGTCGTCGACGACAATGCGTTGAATCGCCGGATCTTCAAACTGCAGCTGGAAAGCCACGGTGTCGACGTCGAACTTGTTCCAGACGCCCGCAGCGCTATGAAGCAACTCCCGGAAGCAAAGATAAACGGCCGGGCGTTCGAGCTCGCCATCATCGACCACATGATGCCGGAAACCGATGGAATCACCCTCGCCAAATTGATCCGCGCCGAACCTGAACTGCGCGGCATAAAGTTGATCCTGTCTTCTTCGTCCGGCCTGACGGCAGACCAACAGGCCAGGGTCCTGGGGTTCGATGCAACCTGTCCGAAACCGGTCCATCAGGATAAGGTTCTGGAAACCATTCAGCGCTTGTTGTCCGGCGCCGCAGACGAAGTCGAAAGGGACGCACCCGACGCCCAGATATCCGTCAGCTCCAACGTCGTCGAGATCGACAAGAACAGTGATCCGACACAACGCATCCTGATTGTCGAGGACAACGCGATCAATCAACGCCTCGCCATGACCGTGCTCACGACAGCCGGCTTTACCGTGGACGCCGTGGCAGATGGTTCAGAAGCCGTTCGCGCCGTCCAGGCGCTTCCCTATGATCTTATCCTCATGGATATCCGTATGCCGGTCATGGGCGGGGTCGAGGCAACCAAGCGTATCAGAGCACTCGATCTCGCCGTGTCCGACTGTCCGATTATCGCCATGACCGCGAATGCTATCCGTGGCGACAGAGAAGAATACCTGGCGGCGGGCATGAACGACTATATTTCCAAGCCCATCGATATTCGCGGTCTGGTTCAAAAGGTCGAGGAATACGTCGGCATGGTGAAAAAGGCGGACGACAGCGACGTGGCCTCAACTGATGAGCCTGCTACGAAGAATTGGGCGTGACGCTCCTCTCCATCAACAAGCAATGCAAAATCGTACCGAAGATCTCGCCTGGATTCCCACAGGAGCAGAGGCAACTTCATAGATTTCTATGATGTGACGAAGACTGATCAAGTCCTGGAACCTTACCGCTACCAGCGAAGCGCCCCTAGAATGTCGGAGAAATCGTCGGTCCAGAGCCGCCCTTTGGGCTGGTCTTCGAGATTGCGCCAGCCTGGCTGAAGATCATGACCTGCCAGGTCTTCGCTGAATGCCGTTTCCAGAAACATCAGATCGGCATCACGGTGGGCGAGAACCACCCATTTCGAACCGACTTTGTAATCGTTGAGATAACCCTCGCCCGGCAGCACAAAATTCTGGAACCGCCCGGCGAGTCCCGCATCTTCAGCCAGGCGCGCGACGATCGGCAAAAGATCGAGCGTGCGGTTGGATATATGGAAAGCCATGACCCCACCCACAGCGAGCTTTGCTTGATACAGCGCGAGGGCCTCACGGTTCAGGAGATGCATGGGAATGGCATCGGAACTGAAAGCATCGAAAACGAGCACGTCATATTTGCCATCTTCCTCGCTCTGCAGGGAAATCCTGGCATCGCCAATTACGACGGGTGAGCGCGCGGCACATGCGGACAGATAACGAAAATGTTCCGGATCCCGCGCGATACGCTCCATCGTCGGGTCGATTTCAAAAAACGTCCAGTCCTGTCCCGGCCGGCGATAGCAGGCCAAGGTCCCGGCGCCGAGACCCACCGCGCCGATCCGTAAAGGATTCTGACCTGTCGTATCCAAAGCTTCGAACAACTGTCCGATCGGGCCTGCGCGATGATAGTAGGTCAAGGGATCGCGCCACTTTTCCGGATCGCTATGTTGCGCACCGTGGAGAGTCGTGCCGTGCGTCAAGAGATTGAAGCGGCCATCCGCGGTCTGCGTGATCCTGCTGATGCCGAAGAAGCTGCGATCCTGCGCGATGACCCGCTCGCTCCGATCGGTAACGGCCATTGCCAGAAGCACCGCGGAAAACCCCAGAGACAGGCGGATTGGCCGTGCCGAAAAACCGTATATCGAGAGAGCGATAAGCTGGAAAACAACAAAAACACCGATCAAACCCAGTTCCGAAAAGTCGGTTTTAAGAGCAAGAAGCGGAACGGCCAGAGCTGCAAAGATGATCAACGGCAGAACAACATCCAGAACCAGCTTTGATCTCGCTAATGGCGTATTCCCGTCCTTTGTCTTTCCAAACGGCCGCAGCAAACAGGCGAGCACGACCATCAGGGGATACTCGACAACCGACTCAAAGATGACAGGCGCAACCAGAGCGGCAAAGAACCCTCCCACCATGCCGCCAAACGACATCCAAAGGTAAAACTCGGTAAGGTGGTCTACCGCAGGCCTGCGGCGGGCAAGCTCGCCGTGGCAGACCATTGCAGTCACAAAAAACGCAATGAGATGAACCGGAGCAGCAATCCAGACACCGAAAGGCCAGATAAAAGACGCCAGCAGCGGAACAAGAACGATCGGCTGCAAGCGAAGCATCCAGCCGTGCCTCAGGAGGGGCCGCCGACTGAACACAATCACAAAGGTCAGTAGATAGAGGGCCAGGGGAATAACCCACAGCAAAGGAACGGCTGCCACGTCGGTCGAGATATGCGTGGTAACACCCAGCAAAAGACTGGAAGGCACGAGGGCCAGAACAATCCATTTTAGGCGTGCGCTCCAGTCCGGGCTCTCGGAATCGGCTCCAGCAACGTCCGGGTTTGCTTCAAATTCGGCGCAGACCGGTTCATCGACGGTGCGCCTGGCAACCCGCAAGCAAACGAATATCAACAGGGCCAAGAAGCCATAGGCGAACATCCAGCCACGGCTTTGTTCTCCCAGCGTGAGGACCGGCTCAATCAAAAAGGGATAGCCCAGCAAGGCAATAAGACTGCCGATATTGCTGGCACCGTAGAGAAAATAGGGGTCTTGCGCGTGCGGGTGACCCGTTGTGGAAAACCATTTCTGCAGGAGTGGCGCCGTCGCGGCAACGGCCAGAAAGGGAAGTCCCACAGATTGAGTCAAAGTCCACAGCAACCAGAGTTCGGGCTGTCCGGGCCATGGTCTTGCGTCGAACGGCAGCCCGATCGGGAGCACCACAAACGCTGATGCGAGAACAAACAGATGAAGATATGCCTGCCGGCGCTCCCCCAGCAGCTTGACGCTGAAATGCGCATAGGCGTAGCCCGCCAGTAAAACCGTCTGAAAGAACACCATCGAAGTGTTCCAAACCCCGGGAGCACCACCGAGCGACGGCAAAACCATCTTGGCGAACATGGGCTGAACGGAAAACAGCAGCAGGGCACTCAAAAACAGGCTGCCTGCAAACAGCGGCAGCGCGCCCGTTTGCGCCCGACCTGAAAGGGACGCGCCGCTATGCTGCGCCGTCTGGTAACTCGCCATGGACCAACCCATCCGGAATGAGGTGGGTTTGTTCTATCCGGTGGGTGTTAAGAATTGGGTAAGAGTAAGATTTACATAGAGTTTGATCGATTTTCACTGTTTTGGTGAAAAGCGTGAATCAATCTTTAATTCAGTGATTTAGACGCTCATAGACTGTCTTCGGTCTGCCGCCGCGGCCAATCAGTCGGCACTCGAGTGGCCGCTGATCATAGTCGTTCTACCAGGACGCAGGCTCTCCTTGATACGGGCCAGCCGATCCTGAAATCCCGCTCCGCGGCCCAAAATAACGCCCGTTGACAACACGTCCAGAATTACCAGGTGGACAATGCGCGACGCCATGGGAATGTAGATATCGGCGTCTTCGGCTGGATCGATACCGATAACGATGTCGCAGACCTGAGCCAACGGACTGCCGGCCGCGGTTAAGGCCACCAGCTTGGCACCCCGGCTCGCTGCCAGTCTGGCATTTTCGATCATGGGTATGGTGCAGCCCGTGTTGGAGATAAGAACGACAACGTCACCTTCGTCCATTCCCGCGGCCTGCATCCGCTGCATCACAATATCCGATTGAGCAACCGACGGAACGTCGAGGCGCACGAATTTGTGCTGGGCGTCAACTGCGACCGCCCCCGAACCGCCAATTCCGAAAAAGGATATCCTGGCCGCAGCCGCGAGCGCATCGACGGCACGACCGACTTCAGTCATGTCGATCCGCTCCTGGGCCCGCGACAAAGCCGCCGTCGTGGCGTCGAAGATTTTTCCGGTGTAGGTTTCCGGCGTATCATCCGCCGCGACATGCCGGTTCACGAAAGGCACACCACGCGCCAGACTCTGCGCCAGCCTGAGTTTTAACTCGGGAAAACCCGCACATCCAAGAGAGAGACAGAAGCGGTTGACAGTGGGATCGCTGACACCGGCTTTGCCCGCCA
This sequence comes from Pelagibius sp. Alg239-R121, assembly GCF_947331435.1. Lineage (GTDB taxonomy): Bacteria > Pseudomonadota > Alphaproteobacteria > Kiloniellales > Kiloniellaceae > Denitrobaculum. The sequence goes on from NZ_CAMZOF010000001.1 coordinate 525,143, forward strand.
GGACTGCGGTGCTCGATTTCATGGCCGCAGCCGGGTCATCCAGCACTGCAGCCGCGACTTTGTGCTCGGCCCGGCTCAATTTGTCGGCGCGAGCGCGGATCACTTCGACGATGTTGGCTGTCTCGTCGATCAGGGCCTTTGGGTCTCCCTGCTTATCGCTGTCACCATCCATATCGCGCTTACCTTTGCGGATGAAACAGGGCGTCAGCCCTTTCCAAGCTTTGCCGCGTTGCGAGCCAATGCTTCGATCGCACTCCAATCACCGGCCTTAACCAGTTTCGAGGGCGTCACCCAGGAACCGCCGACGCAGATCACGTTTGGCAGCGCAAGATAATCTGCTGCGCGCTTTGCATCGATACCGCCGGTCGGACAGAACTTCACTTCAGGCAGAGGCGACGCGAAGGATTTCAACGCGGGAGCTCCGCCGGAGGCTTCGGCTGGAAAAAACTTCTGATGCGAGATGCCCTCTTCCAGCAACGCCAGCATTTCGCTCGCCGTTGCAGCACCCGGCAGATAAGGGACGGCCGCACTACGCGCGGCATAGACGAGGGAGGGGGTCGCGCCCGGACTGACGATGAACTTGGCCCCAGCTTCGAGAGAATCGACGAGCAGTTCCGGCCGGTTCACGGTGCCGGCGCCAACGACCGCGCCGGGCACGGCATCGGACATCTTTCGGATGGCATCCAGTCCAACCGCCGTGCGGAGCGTCACTTCGATGACTGGCAAACCGCCACTGACCAAGGCTTCCGCCATTGGGACAGCCGAGTCCAGATCCTCCAGCACGACCACGGGCACCACCGGAGCCATCGCCATGATTTCCGCCATTGCACTGCTTGGGCCCGCCATAATTTTCTCCCTCGTCCTTTTCGTTCGTTACTGTCTAAGCCGCCGCCGCAGTCTGATCCGCCGTGTCCCTGAGCACCGTCGCGCCCTGCTCGGCACCGCTTACGGTCTGCCGGAAGACGGCAAAGAGTTCCCGGCCCATGCCGAATTGATGACCGGAAAGATCTTCACGCGCGGCATCGCGCGTATCCCAGACCTCCGGCGGCACATTGGCGTTCAAGGTGCCGCTTTCAGCATCGAGACGCACGAGGTCGCCGTCCTGCAGCCTGGACAGAGGGCCAGCGTCCAGGCACTCGGGCGTTACGTGAATAGCGGCCGGAACCTTACCCGAAGCGCCGGACATCCGGCCGTCGGTGACCAGCGCCACCTTATAACCGAGGTCCTGAAGCACGCCTAGTGACGGGGTCAATTTGTGCAGCTCTGGCATCCCGTTCGCTTTCGGTCCCTGAAACCGCAGGACTGCAACGAAATCGCGATGCAGATCTCCTGCCTTGAAGGCGTCGAGAAAATCCTGTTGCGAGGTAAAGATGATAGCGGGAGCCTCGACCAGACGATGCTCGGGTTTTACAGCCGAGATCTTGATCACCGAACGCCCAAGATTGCCGGTCAGAAGCTTCACGCCGCCATTGGTACTGAAAGGCGCGTCGGCCTTGGTGAGAATTGACGTATCCAGGCTCTCGGACGCACCGTCGCGCCAACGCAAGGCACCGTTGTCGAGCAGCGGTTCACAGCGATAACGCTCCAGACCTCCCTCGCCGACAATGGTACGGACGTCGGCGTGCAGCAAGCCGGCATCCAGCAGTTGACCAATCAGAAATGCCATGCCGCCGGCCGCGTGGAAGTGGTTCACATCGGCTTGGCCATTGGGATAGATCCGGGCGAGCAGGGGCACGATCTCGGACAGTTCTGCGAAATCATCCCAAGTGATCTCGATGCCGGCGCAGCGCGCCATGGCGACCAGATGGATGGTGTGGTTGGTTGAGCCGCCGGTCGCCATCAGGCCGACGATACCATTGACCACCGCGCGCTCATCGATGACTTCGCCGACCGGCGTGTAGTCGTTGCCAAGCGCGGTAATCTCCGTGGCCCGTTTCGCTGCTGCACGGGTAAGAGCGTCACGCAGGGAAGTGTCGGGATTGACGAAGGAGGAACCGGGCAGGTGCAGGCCCATGATCTCCATCAGCATCTGATTGCTGTTCGCGGTGCCGTAAAAAGTGCAGGTGCCACGGCCATGATAGGATTTGGCTTCCGCCTCCATCAGCGCATCGCGCCCGACTTTACCTTCGGCATGAAGCTGCCGTACCCGTGCCTTTTCATCGTTGGGCAGACCGGACGTCATGGGGCCGGCGGGGACAAATATTGTCGGCAGATGCCCGAAGCTGAGCGCAGCCATCAGGAGGCCTGGGACAATCTTGTCGCAAACGCCCAGACAAAGCGCGGAATCAAACATGTTGTGTGACAGGGCAACAGCGGTCGACATTGCGATAGTATCGCGGCTGAACAGCGAAAGCTCCATGCCCGGTTGCCCCTGCGTGACGCCGTCGCACATAGCAGGTACGCCGCCGGCAAACTGAGCAACGCCACCAGACTCCCGCACGGCCTCCTTGATGATCTCTGGAAAACGTTCAAAAGGCTGATGTGCCGAGAGCATGTCATTGTAGGAGGACACGATCGCGACGTTGGCTTTTTCCTCGCCCTGCAGATCGTGCTTGTCAGCATCGCCGCAGGCTGCGAACCCGTGCGCAAGATTACCGCAGGAGAGGACACCGCGATGCGGTCCCTTCGAGCCTGACGCCCGCAATCGCGACAGATAAGCCTCCCGCACGGTTCGGCTGCGGATTGCGATCCGCTCGGTCACTTCACTTAACTTCGCGTTCATGGCTACCTCCTTCGATCTACCCAACGTAAGAGGCCGGACAACAGCATTGCGGCAGGCAATCGGGATTTTCAAATGCGCCCTGAGTTGCAGCGCTCTCGGTTATGGCGCCCAAAAAACATCGACCGGCACTGAGGTCTGGCGCAGCAAGGCCCGTACCGGCATGGCTTCGACCGGACCTTCTTCCAGCGCCGTCTCCAGCACGTCACGTTTTGTCTCACCGGAGATCAGTAACACCAGCTGCCGGCAGTTGAGCAGATTTGCAAGAGTGAGCGACATACGCGCCTGTGCGGCACCGGGTGGATGCGCGGCGATGCAGGCCCGTTGGCTGTCTGGGTCCAGCGCGCGTTCAAGATTGGCATCGCCGGGGAACAGCGACGCGGTGTGACCGTCGGCGCCCATCCCGAGCAGCACGAGGTCATAAGGAACCGTCATCCCGGCCAGGCGCCGGGCACATTCCACTTCACCATCTTCCGGCGTCTCGTCCGGCGTCTTGAGGCTGATAAATTCGGCAGCTGCCGCATCACCGGTCAGCAACTCCCGGCGCAGCATTGCCGCGTTACTGTCATCTGAAGTCTCGTCGACCCAACGCTCGTCGCTCAAGGTCACTGAGACATCGGTCCAGGGAATAGGCCGTGATGCCAGTTGCTGAAACAAGCGCGCCGGAGTTCCGCCGCCCGAAAGCACCAAACTGGCCCGACCGCGTTCCGCGATGCCGGAGTTGATCGCGTCGCTCACATAGTTGGCCAGAGTGTCGGCGAGTTGGGCGCCATTTTCGAAGATGTGCTTTTGAATCTCAGCCATGACTGCGCCAACCTCGCTCGTTGCGGCTTCACTCAGCATCGTCATGCCAGGTTCGTCCATCGCGTTCGATCAACGCGATTGCCGCTGAAGGACCCCAGGTTCCAGATGTGTAGGCTTTGGGGCGTTCCGAATTGTTCTGCCAGCCTTCCAGGATCGGTTCGACCCAGGACCAGGCGGCTTCGACCTCGTCACGCCGCATGAAGAGGGTAGGATTGCCACGCACGACATCCATCAGAAGGCGCTCGTAGGCGTCCGGATAACGAACCTTGAAGGTCTCGGCAAAACTCAGATTGAGCGGGGCCGAGCGCAGGCGCAGTCCGCCAGGACCGGGGTCCTTAGTCATGAGGCTTAACGTCACGCCCTCATCCGGCTGCAGGCGGATCACCAGGCGGTTGGGCTCTACCTGCCCCGCGCCCGCCTCAAAGATCGAGTGGGGCACCGGACGAAACTGAATAATGATCTCGGAACTGCGTTTCGGCAGACGCTTGCCGGTGCGCAGATAGAAGGGCACGCCGGCCCAACGCCAGTTCTCGATTTCCGCCTTGATGACGACGAAGGTCTCGGTCGTGCTGTCAGCGGCCGTGCCATCCGCTTCAGCACTCAATTCTTCAAGATAGGCCGGCACCGGGTGGCCGTCGACGGCGCCCGAACGGTACTGGCCGCTGACGGTCTTCGCCGAAACGTCGCCACCGGCGATGGGCCGCAGCGCTTGCAGGACCTTGAGTTTTTCGTCACGCACGGAATCCTTGTCCAGGCGGACCGGCGGCTCCATTGCGACAAGGCACAGCAGCTGCAGCAAATGGTTTTGGACCATATCGCGCAGCGCACCCGAGCGGTCGTAATAGCCGCCACGGCCTTCCACACCGATCTTCTCTGCCACCGTAATCTGGATGTGATCGATCGACGCGCTGGTCCAGAGCGGTTCAAACAACGAATTGGCGAAGCGAAGCGCCATCAGGTTCTGGACTGTCTCCTTACCCAGATAGTGATCGATCCTGAAGATCTGGTCTTCGTTGAAGACAGTGCCGACTTCGTCGTTGATGCGGCAGGCGGATTCCAGATCCCGACCGATCGGCTTCTCGAGCACGACCCGCGCCTGGGGTGTGACCACGCCGGCAGCTTTCAGATTCCGGCAGATCGGCCCGAAGAGATCGGGGGACGTGGCAAGATAGAACACACGGGCGCGCTCTTCACCGCCTTCCAAACCCTCGACAAGCCCATCCCAGCCATCGGACTTGGTGGCGTCCAGTTTGACGTGCGAGATACGTGCGGAAAAACGCTGCCAGACGTCGTCGTCCCAATCAGCCTGATCGAGATGCCGCTCGAGCCCATCCCGCAGCCGCGCAGCATAATCCGCCGAGCTGAGGTCGCTCCGCGAGACGCCAAAGATTCGGCTTTCAGCCGGAATCTGGGCATCCCGGTCTCTGAGGTATAACGAAGGCATGAGCTTGCGCATAGCAAGGTCACCGGTTCCCCCGAACACCACGATGTCGAAAACATCGACCGGTATAATCTGAGCCATCCGTTCTCCAAATGCCTGATAGTGCAAACAACGGCCTCCCCAAAAGCGGGTTGGCATTCCGATACCGCCATCTCAATGGACCGCGCTGACATAAGAAAAAAGAAGTCAGAAAAGCGGCACGATTCGGATGGCCTGCGGTTATCGTTTGCGAGAATCAGTAACAGATTTGTAATTTTACCACATTGTTGTGGCACTATAGCCCATTTTTATGGTTACATGCAAGCCATTCTGTAATTTAATTACAGAAAATTCCAGCCCAATCCGCAATCCTGTTTTGAGCGCACCAGCAGGCCTTCGCGGCGCGGGCGCTGTCGTGTTAGATCATGCTTCTGTGCTCGGTATTCGGGGTTTGATGATCCAGATATCTTTGCCGGAAACAGAGCATCGGTTTGAAATTGTTGCTGTTCGGCCGACAACATCGAGTAGCTGTCGTGCCAAGGGCCGGTAACGCCAAATCCTGGGAGACTGCGCGCTATGCCAGCCACTTCGTCAAACAATTCACCGAAAGCCCTGCCAAACCGCGCTGGCGCCTGGTCGGCCCTCTCGCGCCATGCCGAGCTCGTGGAAACTCTCCGGCTCCGAGATCTGTTCGACAGGGACAGCAGGCGCTTCGATAACTTCTCTTTGAGCCTCGATGATCTTCTCGTGGATTTTTCCAAACAGCGAATCACAGCCGAGACTCTTCCGCTGCTGCTCGATCTCACCAAAGATGCTGACTTGGATGCGGCCCGCCGCGCCATGTTCGCGGGTGAAAAGATCAACACGACGGAGAAGCGCGCGGTTCTCCATACCGCTCTGCGTAACCGTTCGAATGATCCGGTGCTCGTGGACGGCAAGGATGTCATGCCGGAGATCAATGAGGTGCTGGCTCAGATGCGGCGCTTCAGTGATAAACTGCGCGGCGGTGCTTGGCGCGGGTACCGGGGACAGGCCATCACAGACGTGGTCAACATCGGTATCGGCGGATCGGACCTCGGTCCGCAGATGGTCACCCAAGCGCTTACACCCTACGGCCGGGGCGGGCCGCGTCTTCATTTCGTCTCCAACGTCGATGCCAGTCACCTGATGGAGATCCTTCGTCCTTTGGATGCCGCCACGACGCTCTTCGTCGTCGCCTCTAAGACCTTCACCACTCAGGAGACCATGACCAATGCAGCGTCGGCACGGCAGTGGTTTCTGAGCTCCGGCGCCAATCAACCTGACATCGCGAAGCACTTCGTTGCAGTCTCGACAAATGACACGGCAGTTCAGGCCTTCGGAATTGATCCCGAGAATATGTTTATCTTCTGGGATTGGGTCGGTGGCCGCTATTCCCTCTGGTCGGCCATTGGCCTGCCCATCGCCCTTGCCATCGGGATGGATGCCTTCGAGGATCTTCTTGCAGGCGCCCACACCATGGACCAACACTTTCTGGAAGCGCCCCTGAGCGAGAATATTCCGGTCATTCTCGGACTGCTCGGCATCTGGAATGCAAACTTTCTTGGCGCTTCAAGCCATGCGGTTCTGCCCTACGATCAGTATCTGAGCCGCCTGCCCGCCTACCTTCAACAGGCGGATATGGAAAGCAACGGAAAGTCCGTAACGCACGACGGTGCCGCCATCGACTACGCAACCGGCCCTGTCGTCTGGGGTGAACCCGGCACCAACGGGCAACATGCCTTCTATCAGTTGATACACCAGGGCCGGCACATGATTCCCGCCGACTTTCTGGCGCCCCTGGAAAGCCACAACGATCTCGGCCCCCACCACAGGATCCTGCTCTCCAACGTGTTCGCGCAGGCCGAAGCGCTGATGAAGGGTCGCACCCCAATGGAAGCTGAGGCGGAGATGGTCACGCAGGGGATTACTGGCGAGTCATTGAAGCACTTGGTGCCGCACCGGGTTTTCGACGGTAACAAACCCAGCACGACAATCCTGTTCCGAAAGCTCACTCCCTACACACTGGGCAAGTTGATCGCGATGTACGAACACAAGATTTTCACTCAGGGTGTGATCTGGAACGTCAATTCCTTCGACCAGTGGGGCGTCGAGCTCGGCAAGCAGCTGGCCAGCCGCATCTTGCCGGAACTGACCCAATCTTCAACCGAGAATCAGGTGCAGGGCGCACACGACAGCTCGACCAACGGCCTGATCCAGCATTATCGAAATCACCTGGCACAGGCAGGCAAGAAAACCTAAAGACCAATTTGCCTAAAATACCGGACAATCCGTAGAACTCGAAGACTGCAGGAGCCAGCCCAGCGATGGCCAATCGGCAACAACGGCGCGATGTCACGAAATCGCATATGGACAAGGGCGCACAGGCCTTGCGCCGTGGCGACCCAAAGGAAGCCGCCGTGTGGTTCGGAAAGGCCGTCGTCAGCGAACCGAAGAATGCTTCAGCCCACCATAACCTGAGCTGTGCATTGGCGGACGCCGGCGCCCGGGATCTGGCAGTCGTATCATCCTGCCGGGCGCTGGAACTCAACCCGAAGCACGACAACGCAATTAAGATGCTGGCGTCCTTCTTGAAGACACCGGATCTGGTTCTTAAACGGCTGCCCGGCCCGAAGGCCCTGTTGGTCGCCTTCGCGGCTCCCGATACGAACCACACCACGTTCGGTCCGCTCGCCGCGCAGATAATCCGGCAAACGTCGGCGCTCTCGCCGGCCTTCGAACGGATGCAGACAGAGGGGGCCGAAGCGGCAGCGGAATGGCTACTCGGGAAAACCGGCGTCAAGACCCTGGCCGAACCCCTGCTGCTTGCACTTCTGACCAAGACCATCAATCAGGATCTGGTGCTCGAAGAACTGCTGACAGCGTTACGCAGGACCTGCCTGCTGAAATTTTCAAGTTCTGAGACGACAGCGCCACCCCTCCAGCGCCTTATGTCGGCCCTGGCCGTTCAGGGCGCCATCAACGAGTACGTTTTTGTCACCACCACCGAGGAAGAAGAGGCGCTCGATCGTCTTGCACAAGTGATTGGGGCTCAGCTCGACACCGACGGGCGCATTGGAAACGAGGCGCTGCTATTTGCGCTCTATCGTCCACTACAGGATTTGTCCGGCGCGCAGAAGCTGCTGGAGGTGAACCCGAAAAAGCTGCCTGAAGCCCTGCGCCGTGTCGTCGACTTCACGTTGCGCCAGGAACAGGAGGAAACCGCCCTCAAGGCCGGCTTGACACGGCTTCGGCCGATCGATGCAGCTGGCTCGGCCATCGTCGCCGAACAATACGAGGAAAACCCCTATCCGCGCTGGTTAAGCATGGATGTGCCACCCGCAGGCAGTTGGATGAAACGTTTGCGCGAAACTGTTGGAGACTTAGCGTCTGGCTTGGCCGACGAACCGGAAGACATATTGGTAGCAGGCTGCGGCACTGGCCGGCATGCATTGTATTGCGCGCTGGGGTACGGTCCCAAAGCCCAAGTCCTAGCAATTGATCTCAGTACTGCGTCGCTCGGTTACGCCTTACGCAAGACCAGATCGATAAACCCGAAGAACCTTTCGTTCCTCCAGGCCGACATTCTGGATCTGGACCTGCTGGAGCGCGATTTCGATATCATTGAGTCTGTCGGCGTTCTTCATCACATGGCGGACCCGATGGCCGGTTGGCGGAAGCTCTGTAAGCGACTTAAACCGGGCGGCGTCATGCGTATCGGCCTGTATCGAGACTTAGGCCGGCAGGATATCATGGCCGGGCGCGCCTACGTTCAGGCGCAAGAGCTGGCTGGAGATGCCGACGGCATTCGCAGGTTTCGACAGGCGATAATGGGTGCTGACAGTACGTTGGCCGGCGAAAACTGGTGCCACAGCCTGCTGGCCACACCCGATTTCTACAGCGCCAGCGAAGTTCGCGACCTCGTGTTTCACGTCCAGGAGCGCAACTACCGGCTCCCCGAAATTGCAGAAGCCATGAAAGACTTGGGACTGCAGTTCGCCGGCTTCGACGGCCCCAAACCACTGACCGACGCCTTTCGCCAGAAGAATCCTGACCCCCGATCGCTGAATGACCTCAATGTTTGGTGGGATTTCGAACAGCAGTATCCCGAACTGTTCCGGCGCATGTACGAATTCTGGTGCGTGAAACCCGGCGACTAGGCCAAGTTCCCGAAGAGATAAACATTGTGTTGTGCCGCTTCCAAGGTCCAACCCAGCATTGCCCGCGTCCAATTTGTCCGCTAGTTAGTCTGCGCAAATTTCAGGCTGGCTGATCCGCACAATGCGCCAGCCTATACAAGAAGTCGGATTGAGGATCGTCGATGCAGGAACTGACCAATTTCTGGAACACCGTTACCGAAGTCTGGACGCAGGGCTATCTCGGTATCGATATCGGCCGCATAGTGACGGCGATCGGCATCATCGCAGTGGCGATGTTGCTGCGCGGTCTTTTTACCAGAATAGTCATCCGACGTTTGCGTGCGATGGTCGAACGGTCGGAAACTTCGATCGACGACGAGGCGCTCGATGCGCTCGAGGGGCCGCTCAGGCTGGTTCCCGTCGTAATCGGTCTTTTTTTCGCACTCGAATACCTGAAACTCGACGGCCTCGCACAGACTGTTGGGGTCAATTTCGAACGATCGCTTGTCGCCTTCGTTATCTTTTGGGGGCTTTACCGGCTGGTCGATCCGCTCAGCTTTCTGCTGCACCGACTGGACCGGATTTTCACCGCCATCATGGTCGAGTGGCTGGTCAAGGCGATAAAGGGGGCGTTTCTCTTTCTCGGCGCGGCAACGATCCTGGAGGTCTGGGGTATTCAGGTCGGCCCGATCATCGCCGGACTCGGACTGTTCGGTGTCGCGGTTGCCTTGGGCGCGCAGGACATGTTCAAGAACATGATTTCCGGCATTCTGATCATCGCCGAGAAGCGTTTCGAACGGAACGATTGGATCAAGGTCGACGGTGTCGTCGAGGGCACCGTGGAATCGATTGGTTTTCGTTCGACCCGGATCCGGCGTTTCGACAAGGCACCGGTTCACGTGCCGAACTCCTTTTTGTCCGACAATGCGGTTACCAACTTCTCGAAAATGACCAACCGCCGGATCTACTGGATGATCGGCGTCGAATATCACACGACGGCGGAACAGCTGCGCCAGATCGTTCAGGAGATAAGTGACTATCTCAAGGAAACCCCCGATTTTGAAACAGACCCACGGCGGGCAACAACTCTGATCAATGTCGACAGCTTCAATGATTCGAGCATCGACATCATGCTCTATTGCTTCACCAAAACGACCAACTGGGGCGACTGGATGGTGATCAAGGAAAACTTGGCGCTGAAGGTAAAGGAGATCGTCGAAGGTGCCGGCAGCGGCTTCGCTTTCCCAACGACCACAATTCACATTGAAGGATTTCCAGGCAAGGATTCCACCCCGGAAGGTCTAGGTATTGAGGGCATAAGGGCTGAGCCGGGATCTGCGCCCGAAGCACCTTAGGCTTTGGGTTATGGGTCCAAAAAAGCGATTGGCCTGACCTAGAGTCTGATTGCATTTCACTAGATCAGATAGACGCGGAAATTCGCTCTGCAGTAAATTGCGGGGTCAGATTTATAGGGTCAATTGGAACGCCTTGCGAGATTCCAATTGACCCAAACCTGCTCACCGAAGGGTTCCCAACCTAGACTGTTTCCGTCAAGAACGGCAGTCCGCCAGGCTGTAGAAAAATCTCCACTTCAAGATTGCGGCAGCAACAAGGCAAATGATTGACGAAACATTAACACAACTATGTCAATCCAAGCGCGAATTTATACAGTATTACCGTTCTATGCCACAGAATCATTAAAGTCACCATTCAGATTTTAAGGCGATGTGATAATTCAATGTCATCAAAATTGACGAATTGATTGTCCAGGAATTCTTGCCAATTATCGTTCCGTCAATGCGCAAACAGACTGAGCGAGCGGCGCGTTTCAGTCAGTACCGCGCAAAGTCCGGATCGGTTTCCAGCGGGGATTAACTCCTCCTGAAAAAAGCCGCCCCGGGAGTTGAAGCGAAACGTTACGAGGATGATATGACTGCAGAGATTGAATGGGTAACAGGTGTTCTTAGGGTCGGCCGCAGCTTCGAAGAGCACGGTGATCCCTATGACTTTTCCTGCACGATCAACCGTCGTGGCGATTGCGCGGAACTGATTGGCGGTAATGGTACGATCACACCACAGATCTGGCGAGACGTGAAAGAAGCTCTGATGGCGCAAGGCGTTACCCATGCCCACTGGGATCGTCTCAACAACGCGCCGCGATCGATTGTCGCGAACAGCGCCAACCAACTCTCAATCCAACCCAGCGAAGTGGCCCACTACACACTGAACAGTTAGAACAGGATCGTTTCTGATCGGAGCGATCAAAAATCCGGATCAGCCTCTCACTTAACAAGGAGAGGCTGATTCACGTTTTACTCTGATTCGATATGAAACGCTCCTTGGTATCAGACCTGATCATAACGGAAACACTCCATCGTATGGTCATTGACCATCCCGGTCGCCTGCATGAAGGCGTAGCAGATTGTCGGTCCGACAAAACGAAACCCCTTTTTCTTTAAAGCCTTCGACAAGGCTTGCGACTCAGCCGTCTCGGCGGGAACTTCAGCAAGGCTCTGCCAGCGGTTAACGATCGGTGCACCGCCGACAAAAGACCACACAAAGTTCGAAAATGCGCCACCGCCGGCCCGCGTCACTTCGGTGAGTGGATCAGCTTGTGTTTCGGCAGCCATGATATCCAACCAAGCTTGCGCATTCCCAATCGTCGCCGCGATCTTTGCGCGGTTGCGCACAATGCCCGTATCTTCCATCAGTGTGGCAACCTTGTCAGGGCCATACCCCGCGATAGCTTCAGGATCGAAGTTGTCAAAAGCCTGACGATAGGTCTCACGCTTGCGCAGCACGGTGATCCAGGACAAGCCTGCTTGCGCACCCTCCAAGATCATCATTTCGAACAGCATCCGGTCGTCGTAAACCGGAACGCCCCACTCCTGGTCGTGATATTCGACGTAGAGCTCTTCCGCCCCAACCCAATCACAACGCCGCAGTCCGCCACGGATCATCATTTGTTTCCATTTTGTTTATGTTTTGTACACATTGAAAGCATACATCGACGGGTCGAAAGACACCAGTAAATCCTGCCGAACATCTGCCCCCCAGGCCTCTTGCACTGCTGCATTCCTATCTGCCCAACAAAATGACAGGGTATGAAAACCTATTAACCCTAGAGATATTGAACCACTTCATAGCGTTAGCGCATCCAAATTGCGTCTGACAGAACACATATCGCGCTAGGAATTGAAGCCTTTACCATTTAGAAAGCTTGCTGTGGGAAACTTCACGAGAAGTAGAAAATCCACGCATCCAGCCAGGGAGGCAAAGTTGCAAGCGACACCAGCAGCCCAAGCCGTGCACAAGGCACGTGATTTCAAGCATAGGGCTGATCCGGGCGCGAACAACGATAACGCCGATCCCTTCCTTTCCCATTACTTTCGTCGCATCGACCCGGACGTTGCCAACTCCTTCAACGAAGAACAGTTGGGCGCGATCAGGACGATGTTCTCCAATCGTGGTATCGCCGCACACTCACTTGAAGTGCGCCGAACACTCTCATTCGGGCGCAAACGCTTCTACTTGATATTCCTGCTTGGCAGAGAACGAAGAGCCTACGAACGGAACGGACGCTCGGGTAGCCTCGCGCAACGCTTCAATCTGTTCTTTTATTTCGCCGTAACCGCAGCCTGGTTGGTTCCAGGATTTCTGCTGGCCAAGTTGATCGGCTGATCACGGCCAACATCCAGCGCGCCGAAAAACCAACCGATTGTTCAGATCGAGCGATTGCGTTCGAGAAGCGCCGCCATTTCGGCGGCCGGCAAGGCAGGACTGAAGAAATATCCCTGGTAGCTATCGCAACCCAGCGCGCGCAAGGTGGCATACTGCTCAGCCCGTTCAACGCCTTCGGCGAGGACAGTCAGACCAAGCCCCTGCCCCATTTCAACGATAGCCCGCAAATCCTCGACACCATCGTCCGCATCCATAAGGCCAGCCACGAAAGAGCGGTCGATCTTTACTTTGCCGACTGGCAGGCGTCTTAACAGCGACAGGGTGGCGTAGCCGGTTCCGAGATCGTCGAGTGCCAAATTGATTCCGAGATCGAGAATTGGTTTCAAGCGCTCCGATACCTCCTCCGGATCGCTCGGGTCCGACGTTTCCGTCAGCTCGATTTCGATCTGACAGGGCTTTACACCTGATTCCGCCACGATCTCGACAATGCGATCGACATGGGACTTCTGCTGGACCTGGGCAAGCGACAAATTAACCGCACAACTCACCGACGGCAGCCCCTGGTTGGCCCAGTCGGCCGCCTGGGCGCAGGCTGTCTCCAACACCCATTCACCGATACGCGTAATCGTGCCAGTTGCTTCCGCAGCGGGAATGATGTTGCCCGGAAGCTCGAGCGTACCGCTATCACCGCAGAAACGAACCAGGGCTTCTGCCCCGATCACCTGGCCGCTCGATACCGCGATCTGGGGTTGATAGTGCAACCTCAACTGTCCCTTTTGCAGAGCCACTTCAAGGTCTTCCGCGTCCATGAGCGGGTGATTGGCCGCAGCCCCGACTTCGGCTGCAAGGATATCGACTGCGGCAGCCTCAGTCCTGGCAGGTGAGGGGCGCGCAAACTTGTGCTGCACCCCTTTACCCGCCAGTTCTGCAGCCGTGGCAGCGGCGGACAGCAATCCGTCGGGATCCTGAGCCGTTTCGGGATAGACGGCGACGCCAGCCCCTGAAAAATTCAGGCTGCCGCACAATTCATCAACGATCTGCGCCGCGAAGGCCAAGGCATCATCCTTGACGAAGCAGTGGTCCGCGATCGCGGCAACAGCGGTGTGATCGACACAACACGCGGCGCGCAGGTTGCCAAATTGCGACGCAAGCCCTGCGGCGATTCCTTGAATCTCCTGGGCGGAATTCCCGTCGGCAGCAAAGTAAAAGACGGCGAGACCGGCATCGCCGCGCTGCGCCGCCTGAAGCGATGCCACGAGGTGATCGTGAAACAGCAGGCTGCCAGGCAAAGGGCGCCTCGGCTTTTTTCGTCGCTCAAACATGTGTGATCGCTTGGGTTTTGCCCCACCACGGCAACAGCCGTAGCGCGGTCAAAACCGACCAGTCGCGGACAACCAACAGAATTCCACTTCGACGCCGTTATACATGATTCGCAATGGTATCGTCTAACGCGAGAAGACCCGAAAAACGCTACCAAGCGGTGTAATATCTTTAGACTAACATATTTTTACAAAAAAAAAGCACTGCGTATCTCCAGTAGCGGGAATTGGAGTAAGATCCCTGACGTGCAGCCACCTGACGCTCAAAAACCCTTAGTTGGATTCAGCAAGCCGGGTAATCGTTGCGGTAGTCGAATGACCAGGCTGCAGCTCGGCCAAAACCACGGTTCCACCGTAGGATTGAACCTCTTTTGCCCCCACAACTTCCTCTACCGTGTAGTCGGCGCCTTTGACCAAAACGTCGGGACGCAGAGCCTCGATCAAGGCAAGTGGTGTGTCTTCGCCAAATACAACAACACGGTCGACATCTTCCAGTGAAGCCAAAACGACGGCGCGCGCCGTTTCCACCTGAACAGGACGTGCGGGGCCTTTTAGACGGGCAACGGAAGCATCACTGTTCAAACCGACCACGAGTCGGTCACAGGCCGCCCGGGCCTGCCTGAGCAGCGAGATATGCCCTGGATGCAGTAGGTCAAAACAGCCGTTGGTGAACCCCACCTTGAAGCCCGCCTGCCGCCAACGCACGATTTGATCGAGCAAGAGTTCCTGATCGACGAACTTGGCTTCAGCCTGTGACAGCCGGGACGCGTAAATAGCCTGACGAATCTCCATTGCTTCGGCTACCGCCGTACCGGTCTTACCGACAACGATACCGGCCGCCACATTCGCCAGACCGGCGGCCGCCTCGACCTTGATACCAGCCGCAAGAGCAGCTCCAAGCACGGCCACCACTGTGTCGCCTGCACCCGACACGTCATAGACCTCCCGCGCACGCGCAGGCAGATGACAAGCCTCACGGCCCTGTATGACGAGCGACATGCCTTCTTCACTGCGGGTTGCCAGCACGCCACCAAGTTCGGCGCTCTCAATGACCGCCCGACAAGCCTCGACGATGGCGTCATCGCCCTGTACCGGCTGGCCCGAGGCTTGTGCAAGTTCGCGTTTGTTGGGGGTTACCAGCGCCGCGCCGCGGTAGTAGCTGTAGTCGACCGCTTTGGGATCGACCACCACGGGACAACCTAAGTCCTTGGCGCGGGCGATCAGATGCGAGACAACATCGCCCGGCAGAACCCCTTTGCCATAATCGGAAAGAATCAGCGCACCGGCCTGTTCAAGCGCCTGTTCGGCTGCCGCCAAAAGACCGTCCCTGGTTGATGCCGACATCGCAAAGGGTGTTTCCCGGTCGGCACGGAGCAGCTGTTGTCCAGTGGCGATGTAACGTTCCTTGATGGTGCTGGCGCGTTCACCATCGATCATGAGGCTTATTGAGCCCGGCTCATGGCTTTCCCGTTCGACCAGTTGCCGGATTTCACGCCCCGCAGGATCGTCGCCAACCACCGAAATGAATGTCGTCTTTGCGCCGATGGCGGTCAGGTTGCGCAGAACATTTCCGGCGCCGCCCAACATTGTCACTTCGCGCTCCAAACGCAGAACCGGGATCGGTGCTTCCGGCGAAACCCGGTCAACCGCGCCATAGAGAAAGCGGTCGAGCATAACGTCGCCAACCACCATGACCCTGGCACCGTCGAGGCGGTCGACAAGTTCGAGCAGATCAGTTGGCTCGGTCATTGGGCAACCTCACTCATGGCGTTACACCAGTCCCAGAGACTGTTCGAGTGCCCCGCAGAGCATCTGCCCCAAAGTGATGTGCATTTCCTGAATGCGGGCCGTCGTTTTCGAAGGAACAATCAGCAGGGGATCTGCCAGGCCGACGAGACGGCCACCATCGCCACCTGAAAAGGCGGCGGTGACAAGACCTTGATCACGCGCCACCTCCAGGCCACGGATCACATTTGGGCTGCGTCCCGAAGTGGAAATGCCCAGGGCCACATCTCCAGGCTTGCCCAGCGCAGCCACCTGACGGGCAAAGAGCTCATCAAAACCCAGATCGTTGCCGATCGCGGTCAGCGCCGAGGTATCGGTCGTCAAAGCGATCGCCGCAATGGGTGCACGGTCCTTGACGTAGCGCACGGCAAGCTCGGTCGCGAGATGCTGCGCGTCGGAGGCCGAACCACCGTTTCCGAAAAACAGAATCTTGCCGCCGTTACTAATGGTCTTAACTGAGGCTTCAACCAGCTTTGAGAAAGGTGCCGCCAGGGCAGCCTCGGTCGCGGCCGCGACCGCGCTGTGCTCAGCAAATTCAGCCGCATAAAACTTCGACAGATCCAGATGTTCACTCGCCAACGACATTAGCGTCCTTATCGCTCAAAGTTACTTCGTGTTCGAGGGCGACACACGAACTCGATCGATTCCGCCAAGAGTGATCGCCCTCAAGAATTTAGTCAGCCATGCCCCAGCGCGACAACATTAAGAGTCCATCGATCATGGGTGCGAACCGGCTTGCGGCCGCACTTTAGTCCTTCAAGGCACCTGCCGCGAGAGCAAAATAGCCTGCCCACGACGCCTTGGTTAACGCTTTCTCAAGAGCCCAAACCCTAGACTTGGTATGACCGGAAAACCAACTGACGCCGGTCAGAACGGGCAAAACAGCTGATGCGAAGTTCCGGAACAGGTCTGCTTCCCAATCAGGAAGCCATTTTTTACGACTATGCTCAGCGTCTGCAGCGCAACGCTGGCGGCAGACGAGCCTTGCATGCACGCTTGTCGAAACTGCAGCCAGACAATCGCCGCGAGCACCACCTGCGGATAGCACAGGCGACCCTCGATGAGGTCGTCCGGCTCGACGACGGTGCACTCTTTCGTTTTGGGAACGACGATCTCGTCATTGTCTGCGGCCGCGATCTTGCCGAACAGATGGATGAGGCCGTCAAACGCCTCTCATACTTCTTCAGCGACGATCCCTTACTGAACATCGGCTCAGCCCACAGCCATCATGGCGACGAAAGCTTGTGCAAGCTCTACCTTCTGGACCAGGACTACGACGAGTTCGTCGCTCTTGCCCAAGGCTTCGCCAACAGCCATGCGGACGAGCTCGCGGCTGTTCAAGACGCCGCGGCAGCAGCCCGGGCCAGAATGATGCCGCTGAAGCCCAACCAGCTCGGCGACATCGCTACCGCGATTGCCCAGGCCGATCTCTCAAGCATGATGCAGCGGCAATCTACCTTTCTGCTGGATGCCGACGGCCGACCGGAACCGGTGTTCCGGGAGATCTATTTTTCCATCGATCATCTTCAGGAGGTCTTGATCCCAGGCCATGATATTCTCGCAAATCGATGGCTATTCCAGGACCTGACCCGTCACCTCGACCGGCGGATGATTTCGTTGCTGGTGCACAACGACGACGACAGCCTGCGCCAGTCCTACAGTCTGAACCTCAATGTCTCGACTCTCTTGTCATCGGACTTTCTGGCGCTTGACGAGACTCTTAACCCCGACGTGCGGCGGAGCATCGTGATCGAATTTCAGCTCATCGACGTCTTTGCCGACGTCGCGAGCTTTCTCTTTGCCCGCGATTTCCTGCGTGAACGGGGCTACAACGTCTGTCTGGACGGCACAACCCATCTTTCCCTGCCTTTCGTGGACCGCAAACGACTGGGATTCGACATGGTCAAGCTGTTGTGGGACAACGACTTCAGCAACACGATGAAATCGTCACGCGGGCCGGAGCTCCGCGCCGCAATCAGCGAGATCGGGCCCGATCGGGTCATCCTCAGCCACTGCGGCAGCGAAGACGCACTTCAGACCGGCAAGGGTTTGGGCTTGAGCCTTTACCAGGGGTTTCACATCGACCGGCTGCGCGATTCCCTTCGTACGCCAGGTGAATCGGCAAGTATCCTCAGCAACGCCATGGCACGCCACAGAGCGTCCGAACGAAAAGGCTGACATCAGCGATTACGCGTCGAACGACGCGTAGCGTGCAGATCATATCCTCAGAGCCAGATGCTCAGTTCCGCGGCGCATACTTGGCCAGGATCCGTTGCAGGGTCCGGCGATGCATCCTCAAACGCCGCGCAGTTTCCGACACATTGCGATCGCATTGCTCGTAGACCCGTTGGATATGCTCCCAACGGACTCTATCGGCACTCATGGGCAGATCCGGCGGCGGCGGAAGGGCCTCTCCACTTTCCAGCAACGCCGCCTCCACCTGATCCGCATCAGCGGGCTTGGGAAGGTAGTCAGTTGCGCCGACCTTGACGGCGGCAACGGCGGTCGCAATGTTGCCGTAGCCGGTGAGTACGATAATGCGGGCATCTTCCCGTACCTCGCGAAGAGCCTGGACCACCTCGAGACCGCTGCCGTCCTGGAGCCGCAGATCTACTACGGCATACGCGGGGCACAAGGCCCGCGCCCGGGCTGCTCCCTGTTCGACCGACGTCGCAAGAGTGACATCGAAACCGCGGCGTTCCATGGCGCGTCCAAGACGCTCACAAAACCTTTCATCGTCATCGACGATCAGCAAAGGACGGTTCTGCGCCTCGCCTTCTGACTCGTCGGTACTTTGTTCATCTCTCATCCGATTTTCGTTTTCGATCATTTCGATCCTTTCACCGGGAACTCTCGCTCTAACATAAGTAATAGAGGCTGGTTCACGTTTCGCTTTGACTCAAAATAAACCGATCGGGCTCCAAGGAGTCACGAGACCAGGTTATCTGTACCTCGGCACCGCCCCACTGTCCGTTATCGAAGGTCACTGACGCGCCCGTTCGCCCGAGCAGTGTTTTGGCGATAAAGACACCGAGGCCCATGTTTCCGCCATCACCGGAATTACGATGACTGTTGTCTCTCACCGACGATCTTTTCGCTCCGGCACTGGGCTTTAGCCACGCCTTGCCGCTGCGATGTTCCTTCGCCCGGGATTCCTTGGCATAGATATAAGGTTCTCCCAGACGACCGAGTATCGCGGGATCAAATCCCGGACCGTCATCGATGATGGTGACGGACACGGATTCCCGATCCCACGCGAGACGGGCGTCAACTCTGGCATCGGCGAACTGCATGGCATTCTGAATGAGCAATCCCAAGCCATGCAGCGCCTCGGGACTGCGAAAGACGATCGGTTGGTCGTCCTCTTCGTCGAACAGGCAGTTCATCGTTATGTCAAACTGCACGCCATCTCGTTCATAGGGCGCGGCCGCAGCCTCAACCAACACTTCCAGGGGCAGGCGGTTGAAAAAATCGTCTCTCTCCTCTTCGGACCAGGCCGTCAGGTTGGCCAGGATCTCGCCGCAGCGGTTGCTTTCGCTCAACAGAAGCTCGACATCGTCGCGGCCTGGGCTTTCGGCGGGCAGGTCCCGATTGAGCTCACGTGCCACCACCGCAATAGTTGCCAGGGGGCTGCCCAGTTCATGGGCTGCGGCCGCGGCCAGGCCGCCAAGGGCCGAAAGGCGCTGTTCGCGCGCCAAGGCCATTTGTGTCGCCGTCAAAGCGTCATACATGTCACGCGCTTCGGCCGCGATACTGGAAACATAGGCCGCTATAAACAGGGCGGCGACCACCAATGCCGCCCAGGCGCCGCCGACATAGAGCGGCGGTAGGGCAAAACCGGCAGCCATCCAGGGCAGCGGATAGTGCCAGAAAGCCAGGGCGGAAACCGCCATGACAGCCAAAATAGAGAGGATCACCGTGCTGCGCCGCGACAGATTCGACGCGGATACCGTGACCGGGGCCAGAATGAGAATGGCGAAGGGGTTGCTGAGACCACCGGTCAGGCCCAGCAGAACCGCGAGCTGCAGCAAATCGAAAGACAGGGTCAGCGCAGCGTCACGGTCGCTCAGCCAGGGGTCGGCCCGGCGGGTCGCCGACAGCACGATGTTCAGGACACCCGACATCGCAACGACCAGCAGAGCCGCGACAACCGGCAGTTCGAAGTCGAAACCGAAGTAGATGATCGCCAGGGCGCCCAACTGCCCGACCAGAGCGATCCAGCGGATCACCACCAGGGTCCGAAGCCTGACCTTTCCACTGAGCCCGCTCTCGGCGGAGGGGAAGAGAGAGACGAGTAACCTTCTCATGGCGATATATGACGTCCTGAACCCAGCGAAGACAAGCCCTCAACGCCATGCACGACAAGCGTTCCTCTGCCCTCGCCTCGCCGGGTTATGGAGAACAATACCGTCAGGCCGGGCCGCTGACACCGGCCTCCTCAAAGGTGGCCATACCGCTGTGGCAGGCGCAGGCGGCCTTGAGGACCAGAATGGCCAAAGCTGCACCCGAACCCTCGCCCAGGCGCATGTCAAAATCGACCAGGGATCGCTGACTGATGGTGTCGAGAAGGCGCTGATGACCCGGCTCGACGGAGCGGTGCGCGACTTTGCAGTGATCCAGCGCACGTGGATCGATCGCGTAGAGGACGGCCGCCGCCGCAGTGCAGGCAAAACCATCGAGAAGAACCGGTGTCCGGGCCATGCGTGCCGCAAGGACGGCACCTGCAATGGCCGCCAGTTCCAGTCCACCGACGCACCGCAGAGCCTCGAGAGGATCGGTCATGATCGACCGGTGCCGCTCACTCGCCTGATCGATCAGCTCAATCTTGCGTGACAGGGTCGGGTCGTCGATCCCGGTGCCGCGGCCTGTCCAATCGACTGCAGAACCTCCAAACAAGACCGTACAGAGTGCCGCGGCAGCCGTGGTGTTGCCGATGCCCATCTCGCCAAGCGCCAGAACATCGATGCCGTCCTCCACCGCCATCATCCCGTAGGCCATCGCCCGGACGCAATCTTCTTCGGTCATCGCCGGCGTTTCGCTGAAATCCGCGGTGGGCTCGTCAAGCGCCATCTCGTAGACCCGCAGATCAACATCCCCCAGCGCACAAAGCTGGTTGACCGCTGCGCCGCCATGAATGAAGTTTGCAACCATCTGCTTGGTCACCTCTGCCGGATAGGCCGAGACACCGCGCGCGGCAATTCCGTGATTGGCGGCAAAGACCGCCGTATAGGGTCGTTCGACGGCCGCCGGATGCCGGCCCTGCCAGGTCGCCAGCCATTCAGCAAGCTCCTCAAGCCGTCCTAGCGAGCCGGCTGGCTTGGTCAGCTGCGCCTGTCGGGCGGCGGCCTCTGCAGCAGCCATAGTATCCGGCCCGGGCAGCTCCTTCATCATTCCACGGATTTCGTCGAACGTCGCCACAACCGCTTTATCGCTCATGGGGTGTTCCTCATGAATAAATCCTAGAGCACGATCGGTATCGTTTTGACCGACCAAGAACGTAGTTCGCGCTCTAACCACATGAAATAGAGACTGATTCACGTTTGACTTTGGTTCAGAGTTAAACGATCAGGCTCTAACACCGGCTTATAGCCTCTATGCCACTTGAAGCAACCGTCTTATAACGACACCGGCGGTTTTCGCGGTTACGCGCGCCGGAACAGATACGCGGAAGCAGTCTCTGCCTTCGCAGTATGGAATGAAGAGATTGACGGTCCGAACCGAATGCACGAACAAAATGACGCGAAAATCTCTTTTGCCCAAGTGGTGTGGAATGACCTGAAGCTCTGTCTGGTCTTCATGACCCGGATTCCCGCTCGTCTGGACGAGCCCACGCAAAAGCGAAGCCTCGCTCAGGCATCGGCACTGTTGCCGTTCGTAGGTGTGGCCGTAGGCTTAACCGGCGCCGCTGTTCTTATCGCAACCCAGGCCGCAGGACTGCCGCAAGCGGTCGCTGCCGCAACAGCGGTGGCCGCAACGATTTTGCTGACCGGCGCCCTGCACGAGGACGGCTTGGCGGACGTCGCAGACGGCTTTGGCGGTGGCCTCGAAAAAGCCCGCAAACTTGAAATTATGCGCGACAGCCGTATCGGCAGTTACGGAGTCATCGCTATCGGGCTATCACTAATTCTCCGCATAAGCCTGATTGCCGAGATTGCGCGCCGGCCGGACAGTCTCTGGCTCATTGCAGGTGCCCTGGTGGCGGCACATGCAATCAGCCGGGGCCTGCTTCCGATGGTCATGGCCGCCCTGCCTCTGGCCCGGTGCGACGGTCAGGCAGCACGCGCCGACCGGCCCAGCGGACGCAACGCCGGGCGTGCGCTTGCATTCAGCCTGCTGATTGCCGCAATTTGCCTTGGTCCGGCAGCCGGGTTCGCTGCCTTTATCGCTGCTGGCATCGCGGTTGTCATAATGGCTTGGCTTGCGCAACGGCAGATCGGTGGGTATACGGGCGACGTCCTAGGTGCATCCGAACAGATGGGAGAGATCGCCGCGCTCGCGGCCATCGCTGTAATTCTATGAGAACGACTCGATGAGTACGACGACACGTTGGTGGTGGGTCCGTCACGCACCCGTCACCGAAAACAATGGAAAGATCTACGGCCAGGACGATCTCAACTGCGACTGCACCGATGCGGAAACCTTCGCACGTCTTGGCGGACTGATGCCGAAAGATGCCCTCTGGGTCACCAGCAATTTGAAGCGCACCCATCAGACGGCAGCCGCAATCGTCGAAAACATCAACGACCACCAAGTGCCGGCCCCTCTGGTCGAACACGACTTCGCCGAACAGCACTTCGGTGATTGGCAGGGCATGACCAACGTGGAACTGGCTGCCCAAAAGGAAGGCGACTGGCATCGCTTCTGGCTGGCACCGGCCGCCGAAGCCCCGCCAGGTGGCGAAAGCTTCGTCAATCTTTACGAACGCACCAGCCGGGTTATTCACCGGCTATCGGAAGAACATGCCGGACGGGACATCGTCGCCGTGACCCATGGCGGCACCATCCGCGCGGCTATTGCCCTGGCACTCGGGCTCGAACCCGAGCGCGCCTTGAGCTTTTCCATCGACAACTGTGCACTTACGCGGCTCGACCACATCACCGGAACCGCCGGCACACATGCCCCGAAGCCGGATGTGGTCTGGCGCATCGGCCACATCAATCTGGTACCCAAGACGCTGCTTTAGTGGTCGACACTCTGCACCGATCAGCTAAATCGGCCAAGCTCTGAATCAGCCTTCAGGTCTTGGAAAGCGCGCGTTCGCCTCGAGCACATTCAGATCCATATGATTTCGCATATAGCGTTCTGACGCCTTTTGCACAGGCTGAAAATCCCAGGGATGGTAGGTTCCGTTGCGCAGCGAATCATAAACCACAAGACGGCGTGCCTGGCTGCGGCGTACCTCCTCCCGAAACGCCGCGACATCCCAGTGCGCGCGTATTTGGTCGGTAAAATAGGCAAGCGACGCCGCGTGAGCGGGATCCGAGGCCAGATCGGTCAATTCGAGCGGATCAGCTTCCAGGTCGAAGAGCTGAGGCGGATCCACTTCACAGAAGTTGAACTTCCAACGTCCCTGACGGATCATCATCATTGGATCGATAGAGGATTCCGCAGCATATTCCGAATAGACAGGCCGGTCCTCGCCATTCTCGCTTCCACGCTCGCCTCGAGCCAACCCAAGCAGACTGCGCCCATCGCCGGCAATTGAATCATCGAGGTCTAATCCGGCAAGATCCACAAGCGTCGCCAGCACATCAAGAGTCGAAGTCGGCTCGGTCACATTGCGCGCGGTAAAACGGCCCGGTGCATAGAGAAACATCGGAACCCGGTTTGCGCCTTCGAAGAAACTCATTTTGAACCACAGGCCGCGTTCGCCAAGCATGTCCCCATGGTCGGCGCAGAAAAGAACGACCGTGTCGTCTTCCAGATCGCAGGTCTTCAGGGTGTCCAACAGCTCGCCGATCTTTTCATCCAGATAACTGATGTTCGCAAAGTACGCGCGGCGGGAGTCGATGACGTTCTGGTTCGAGATCTTAAAATTACGATAGTCGTTGGCATCAAAGATACGCCGGCTGTGCGGATCCTGTTCTTCGTAAGGAATGGGAGATACGGCGGGAAGTGGCAACGTGTCTTCCGGATAGAGATCCCAATATTTCTGTCGCGCGACATAGGGATCATGTGGATGGGTGAAGCTGACAGTCAGGCAAAGGGGCTGACTGCGATCGGTGCGCGCAAACTGCTGCAGGCGCAGCTTGGCGTGATAGGCGACCTCATCGTCGAATTCCAGCTGATTGGATGTCTCGGCCACACCGGCGCCGGTCACCGATCCCATGTTGTGATACCACCAGTCGATCCGCTGGTCGGGCTTACTCCAGTCAGGTGTCCAGCCGAAATCGGACGGGTAAATGTCAGTGGTCAAGCGCTCCTCGAAACCATGCAATTGATCGGGTCCAACGAAGTGCATCTTCCCAGAGAGAGCGGTTTTATAACCTGCATTGCGCAGATAGTGCGCAAACGTCGGCAGGGTCGAAGGAAGTTCTGCGGCATTGTCATAGACGCCGGTGCGCGAGGGCAGCAGTCCGGTCATGAATGAGGCTCTGGACGGTGAGCAGAGCGGACTAGGGCAATAGGTCCGCGAAAAATTCACCGCACCGGCGGAGAGTTTTCGGAGATTGGGAACGTTAAGAAATTCGGCGGGACCCTTCGGGAAAAAACTGCCACTGAGCTGATCCACCATGATGATCAGAATGTTCGGTCGAGAGCCCATGGCACTTTCCTTTCTGGCTGTTCGCTGCAACACCACTAGAGGAGTTGCCTGCAACGCATAAAAATATTGATACTTTAAAAATTGCATCTCCCTTACTGCACTGTAAATATGGTAATTTGGAATATATAAACATGGTTTTCTTTATATCATGCTTCATCCACACATAGCCGATCTGCACGCCTTTCACGTGGCTGCGAACCAAGAGAGCTTCACGCGCGCGGCGCAACAGTTGAAGCTGACACAACCGGCTTTGAGTCAAAAAATCAGACGTCTCGAAAAGCTGGTTGGTGCGCGCCTGTTTGTTCGAAAATACCGCGGCGTAACCCTGACAGATGCGGGGCAACAGCTGCACGAAGCGTCGCGCGGCGCACTTGATCAACTCGACCTGAATTTTCGCCGGGTTCTTGAAGGCCAGGATCGAAAAAGAGTCCGCATCTCGACCGATTTTGCCTTCGCTTCCCACTGGCTCATGTCGCGATTACCACAACTCCGTCATGATCTCGACGGTCTGGACCTTCAGGTCCTCACTTCGCAACAACCGGACCAGCAGGAAGGCGTTGCGATCGACCTGTCAATTTCACTCTTGGAGCGCCACCAACCGTCTTCTAACAGCAAGATCCTTTTCAACGAGCGCGTGGTTGCCGTCTGCAGTCCGGATTTAGCCGCGCGATACGGTCCCTTTGACAATCCACACGAATTGCTGAAGGCGCCTCTCCTAAACCTGTCGTCGCCTCCGAACGCAGCCTGGCACAGCTGGCGCAGTTGGTTCTCCGCGCTTGGGATCAATGACATTTCACAGGATTATACCCAGACGAGCCTGAGCAACTATACGCTGATTCTGCAGGGCGCGGTCGAAGGGCAGGGGATTGCGCTTGGCTGGCTTGGACTGGTTGACAGCTTTCTCGACACGGGCCTGTTGTGCATGGCGCGCGACGAAATCGTTACAAGTGAACGCGCTTATGTCATGGAGTGCGCCAGGGATGCGCCCCTTCACGTACGCGACGTGTTTGAATGGATCGGCGGTCAATGCGCAGTGAGTCCAACGCAACGCTAAATCGAAGCCGCGCGGAACACTCACGACTACAACCTATGATACGGGGAACCGGGGCGCGCGCACAGATAGGACACAGGAGAGCGCCTTGAATCTCGAATCGGGCCTCCCAGATGTAGAAAGCCTTTCCTGTGCCCAAGGTGAGCCGGCGCGAGACAAGCGTGACGGCAACGAGGGCTCCGGCAGCCTGTTTGAGCAAATGAGTGTGATCATTCTTGAATTTGGCGATCAAGAACGTGGATGACTTTATAGCACTATGATTGTAAAGCTGAATTTCGTTTTTCTTGAGGTTAAGAAAAACGATCAGACTCTAAGGATTTCGCCCACAGACGCCCCTCATCCTCAATAAGGTTTCGATCAGCGCAAAACGGCGTTCCGGCCGACTCCCGCTCCATGATAGAGTTTTGATGAGGATGTTTTCGGATTCGCACTGTTTGAAGTCATAAAAAGCCTAGCGACACCAAAGGCCAGATGATCATAAGAACCCCACGATCATAAAGGTCAGCGGCCACAAGGAATGGAGATCAATCGATGAATGTTATTGCTGGTTCCAAATTGAGGGCACGATCCCTGTTCCGCGGCACTGCCAGGCAGATCCTTGCTGCCTTGGTTCTTTGTGCTGTTGGCTTCGGACTGACGAATGGCAAGGAGGCGCAAGCGGCCACCGCAGCCGAGGAACTTGTGGCAGAATCGCGTTTTACCATCGAACGCCTGCTGTCCGACCCGGATTTTTTCAAACTGAAGCCGTACATCGAGCAATCCCGCGGCATCCTGATCATCCCAGAGTTGGTGAAAGGCGGCTTCATCGTCGGCGGTGAAGGTGGGTCAGGCGTGCTGATGGTACGCGGCAGCGATGGCACCTGGAGTTCACCTGCCTTTTATACGCTCGCGGCGGGCAGCGTCGGCTTGCAGATAGGCGGGCAAGTTTCCGAGGTGGTCTTCACCCTCATGAATGACGGTGCGGTAAACGCGATGCTCGGCAACGAATTCAAGCTCGGTGCAGACGCAAGCGTTGCGGTCGGACCGATTGGCGCGGGCCTGGAGGCTTCGACAACCACCAATTTGGACAAGGATGTCTATGCCTTTTCGAAAGCGGTCGGTCTGTTTGGTGGCGGCGCCCTGGAAGGCGCAAAGATTTTCGACCGGACAGAATGGAACGAAGCCTACTACGGCAAAGGCGCGACGCCGAAGGCCATCGTGGTTGAGCGGCGCTTTGCCAATCCCGGCGCTGACAAGCTGCGCGCCAGCCTTCCAACAGCGCCTGCTACGCAGTAAGGACCCTGTATCGCGTATCGGGCGAGGGAGAAAAAGCAACCTGCGTTAAATCTGATGCAGCATGCTTCAGCTCATTAAAGAAGAGCAAACAGCAGATGATCGGTTCAGATTATCTGCTGTTTGCTTTTGAGGCATCGTTCCCGGCGATCTCAATCAATAGCGATTGCACGCGTCCAGGCCAGGGCGGCCACAAAGCCCGCATTGATCAGACAGCCGACGGCAAAAACGGCAACAGACCGCTCGATGTGACGCTGATCGAGCGGCACGCCGGCAGAACCAAGTCCGCCCTGAGCAGCCTGCGACTCCAATCCAAGGACGCCGCCCATGGTTGCCGCCAGACTGCCACGGCTTTCCCAGGCCCGCCGGATTGCCTCCCGCGGAGAACATCCGGGAATGAAAACCGCCGCGAGTATGAGAACAATGTCGGCAAGAAGCATGGGTAGAATGGAAAGCGCCGTATCAAGCCTCAAAGCGGTTGCTGCAAAATCGGCTCGACCTGCGGCCTCGTGCCCTTGAAGCGGGTCGCGGCCTGCAGGCCGGTTCTGCAGTTGACGCGCGGACAGAAAAGCGGCGGCGGTCCGTATGGCCTGCTGCAGAAACACACCCGGTAAACCCAATAAGACAAACCAAAAGACCGGGGCAACGACCCGGACGGCAAAGGCGCGCGCCAGTCCGTCTATCGCGGCGGCGGCAATACCGCGATGATCCAACTGACCGAGCACATCCGGCGTTATTCGGCCGACAACCAGGGGCCTCAAGGCCTCTTGCGCGGCTATGACGCTGCCGCCCACCAACGCAGTTGACACCTCCGACGCCTGTAAACAGGGCGTGCGCTGCCCAACGATCAAGGCCAGGAGGAAAACCTCGAAAACCCATGCGAAGGGATAGTTCACAAGAAGCCACTCCAGCACCAGCCCACAGAAAAAAGCGGCGAGCGACAACACGACGGCAACAAAGGCTCCGCGCAATAGGAGATCCAGCCCTCCGCGATCGGAACGGTTCAGGCGGCGCTCCAGCTTTGTAATCAGATTGGTCAGGGGCAGATTCGGCTGCAGATACCGCCGCTTGGCTATCCAGGGGCCACCCAAGTAGGCCTCCAGAGCCAGAGCAGCAAGCAGCAGAAACAGGGGATCTGTGGCACCGTAGGCACCGGGATTGGAAGACCAGGTCATGATCCGATCCTGCGGCTTGTCTCCGAAGCCGTCAAATGGATGCGGCCTCACACAGCAAGATGAATTGGCTCAAAACCGGTATGGCAGGATCGGCGCATGAATGTCAGACCTTGAAGACCTGCGGCATCGGGACACATTTGCAGTTGAAGATTGCGCCATTAGAACGCACATAGTCCGCCAGGGACTGTTCATCGCAGTCTGGTTGCTTGAGTCGGAAACCCGGATCGTCGAACATCACCTTCGGGCGAACGGTTATCAGTTAAAGATCGTGTGAATCCCGTCACCGAAATAGGCCGCCGCCTCGGCAGGGCTTTTTCGGCAAGGTCACAACAGGAAAGGGCCCGTAAATGCCGCAAAGTTCAATCGCCCGCGCGATCATGATATTCGGGGTCGGCCTAATTCTGATGCTTGGCGCTGCAACCGCCTGGACCTTGCTACGCCCGGCTGCCCAAGTCAGCGAGTCCAAATCCAGTGGCGAAGCGCTCATCGGGGGGCCCTTTGAACTGGTCGACCAGTTCGGTCAGCCACGCAACGACGCAGATTTTCTCGGCGGCTATATGCTGATCTACTTCGGCTATACTTACTGCCCCGATGTCTGCCCGACCTCGCTTGGCATTATGACCCAGGCGATCGACCAATTGGAAGAATCCGATAAGGCGAAGGCTGAAAGAATTACGCCGGTCTTCATCACGATCGATCCGGAACGTGACAAGGTCGAAAACATGAAGCAATACGCGGAACACTTCCGGCCAGACATGATCGCTATGACCGGCAGCAACGATCAGATCGCGAAAGCCGCGAAAGCCTATCGAGTCTACTACGCCAAAGCTGCGGACGATTCATCCTCGGACTATCTGATGGATCATTCGTCGATATTCTATCTGATGGGTCCGGACGGAAAATACGTGAAGCACTTTACGCACAACGACGACGCTAACACCATTGCCACAGCATTGGCAGAACTCGTGCAACCTGAATAAAATCAAGCTGTGGTCGCGCAGATATGAGCTGCGATCACCTCGTTAAATCAGTCGCTCACCGCTGTCCTGACGGAACACCATTGCGCGGCCGGCCTCAAAGTTCAGCTTGATGCGCTCACCCGGCAAGTGCTGCGACGCTTCGCCGGCACGGACGCAAAGCTCATGAGGCTCGTTGCCGTTAAAGCCGGCAACGGCACCATAGATCAAACTGTCAGCACCCAACTGTTCGACCAGATCCACTGAAATTTCAAAGGCACCGTCGGCATGCGGTGCGATGTGCTCAGGCCGGATGCCGAGCATAAGCGGCACGTCCTGCGGCAGGGCATCGAAACCCGCCATCGCCGTGTCGCCCACCTGCAATTGGCCGTTTTCAAAGCGGGCAGGCAACAGGTTTATGTGCGGCGAACCGATGAAGGATGCGACAAACAAAGTTTTTGGATCGCTATAGAGCTCCATCGGAGACCCCATCTGCTCAATCAAACCTTCGTTGATTACCGCAAGACGATCGGCGAGCGTCATGGCTTCGGTCTGGTCATGGGTGACGTAGATTGACGTCACGCCCAATTCCCGTTGAAGTCGCTTGATCTCAATGCGCATCTGAACGCGCAGCTTGGCATCGAGGTTACTCAGCGGTTCATCGAACAAAAAGAGCTTAGGACTGCGCACAATAGCCCGGCCCATGGCGACACGCTGCCTTTGGCCGCCCGAAAGTTGGGCAGGCTTACGCTCCAGAAAATCCTCAATCCTCAACATCTTTGCCGTCTCGCGAACCTTGGCTTCGATATCGGACTTCGCCATGCCACGGTTGATAAGCCCATAAGCCATGTTGCGGAACACCGTCATGTGCGGGTAGAGCGCATAGTTCTGGAACACCATCGCCACGTCGCGATCCGCCGGCGACGTTTCGTTGATACGCTTGCCGTCGATCGTCATCTCGCCTTCGGTGATGGACTCCAAACCGGCAACCATGCGCAGCAGTGTGGATTTGCCGCAGCCGCTGGGACCAACGAAAACGATCAGCTCACCGTCGGTGATGTCCATATCCACGCCGCGTACCGCGTGCGCCCCGTTATCGTAGCGCTTGTTTACACCCGAGAGAGTTAAGGTTGACATAGTCTATTTCTCGCTTTCCACCAGGCCTTTGACGAACCAGTTCTGAAACACCAACACCACGAGCACCGGCGGCAGAGTCGCCAGGATCGTCAGAGCGAAGGCCTTCTGGAATTGGGGCAGTTCGCCCCCTTCGGACAGAACCTGATAGATCTGTTTGATGCCGATTACGATTGTGTAGCTGGTTTCTTCCGTGGTCATGATCAACGGCCAGAGATACTGGTTCCAACCCACGACAAACATGATGATCAGGATCGCCGCGATCATGGTCTTGGACAGCGGCACCAGAATGTCGATCAGAAAACGCAGTGGACCGGCGTTGTCCAGCCGTGCCGCTTCCAGCAGTTCCTCCGGCACGGACTTAAAGAACTGGCGGAAAAAGAAAGTGCCGGTCGCCGAGGCAATCAGCGGCACGATCAAACCCGTATGTGTGTTGAGCAGCCCAAGGCCGGCGACGACTTCGTAGGACGGCACGATGCGCACTTCCAGCGGCAGCAGAAGGGTCATGAAGATGACCCAGAAAAGCGGCACAGCGAGGCGAAAGCGGAAGTAGACGATGGCGTAGGCCGCCGACATGGAAATGACCACTTTGCCTATCGCGAAGCCCAAACCGAGGATCATGGAATTGACCAGCATGCGCGAGGCAGTGACTTTTTTCATCACGCCGCCTTCGACAAACAGAACCTCGTTATAGGTTTCGAAGAAATGTCCGCCGAACCAGTATTGCAGTCCTTCGTTGAAGAGCGTTTCGGGCGCATGGGTTGAGGACATGAAGGCGATATAGACCGGCGCCGACATGAAAATCATTCCGCATATCAGGATCGCGTGGGTCGAAAGAGTGCGCCAAAACGAATTGCTCATGATGTGAATCTCCCCCCGCGCCTAATAGTGAACTTTTCGCTCGATGAAGCGAAATTGGAACACGGTCAAAACCAGAACCATGATCATGAGAATGACTGACTGCGCCGAACTGCCGCCGAGGTCTGCGCCAAGGAAACCATCGGTGTAGACCTTGTAGACCAAGGTGTTGGTTGCGCCTCCGGGCGCGCCTCGGGTCGTGGTGTCGATGATACCGAAGGTCTCAAAGAAGGCGTAGGTGATGTTGATTACCATCAGGAAGAAAGTGGTCGGCGCGAGCAGCGGGAAGGTGATGGTCCAGAAGCGTTTCTCGGGCGAACGGCAATCCAGAGTCGCCGCTTCCATCACGCCTTTGGGAATGCTTTGAAGCCCGGAGAGGAAGAAGATGAAATTAACGCTGACCTGCTTCCAAACGGAAATCAGGATAACCACGAAGCTGGCGTCGAAGGCGTCCAGTTTCTGATTGAAGTCCCAGCCCAGGATGTTCAGGGCGGCGTAGAGATCGCCGACAAAAGGATTGAACATCAGGTTTCCCATCAGGCCGGCCACCGGCGGTGCGACAGCATAAGCCCACATCAGCATGGTCTTGTAACTGCTGGAGCCATGGAGAACTTCGTTCGCACGGACCGCCAGCAGTAATGCGATCGCGAGTGAAAAGAAGGTGACAAGTACGGAGAAAATTATGGTGAAGCCGGCAGACTGCAACCAGGCGAAATTGAGAATCGTGTCTTCGTAATTCCGGAACCAGACGAATTGCGAAGAGATGCCGAAGGCGTCTTCAAGCAGGAACGACTGATAAATCGCCTGCGCCGCTGGCCAGAGGAAGAAAACGACAATGATCAAAATCTGAGGCGCAACGAAAAAGTACGGCACCGCGCTGCGTTCGAACTGCACCCGTTTCATGGCAACAACCTTGTGGGATCAAGCGGACAGGCAAACAGGCAGCGGGCTATGCCCGCCGCCTGCGCAACAGCCTAAATCAATTGTAGGTGTCGTGGAAACGCTCGAGGAGAGCGTTGCTTTCCTTCTCCATATCAGCGAAAGCGTCCGGGACGGAGCTGTTGCCGGTCAGGATGTTTTCGTAAGCCTTGTACATCGCTTCGCGGATCTGAACGTAGTAGCCAAGACGATAACCCTTGGTCCATTCGCCGCCGGGCTGGCTGAGTTGCAGGATGCCGACCTCGGCGTCC
Source organism: Pelagibius sp. Alg239-R121 (assembly GCF_947331435.1). Classification (GTDB taxonomy): domain Bacteria; phylum Pseudomonadota; class Alphaproteobacteria; order Kiloniellales; family Kiloniellaceae; genus Denitrobaculum. Next base: position 557,428 of record NZ_CAMZOF010000001.1, read on the forward strand.
GGCGTATCTTTGTAGTAACCCTCGGTCTTCGCCAGATCGTAGGCGGCAGTCGTGATCGGAACGTAACCGGTCTCTTTGTGCCAGGAGAACTGGGACTCAGGGCTGGTCAGAAACTCGAAGAAGTTCGCAACTCCCTTGTACTCTTCATCGGAATGACCAACGAAGGAGAAGAGTGCGGCGCCGCCGATGAAGGTGCCCTTGGGCTCATCAATAATGCTTTTCCAGTATGGGAGGTAGGTGGTACCGAACTCGAATTTCGCGCTCTTCTTCAGACCGCCGAAGGAGCCGGAGGAACCGAGCCACATGGCGACTTTGCCCTGTACGAAGGCGTCCTGGTTGTCGCCCCAGGCCTTGCCGTAGTAGCCATACCAGCCCTTGTCCAGCCACTCTTTGACCTTGGTCCAGTGCATGATCATGTGCTCGTTGTTGTACATGATCTTGGCATCGGTGCTGTCATAGCCGTTGTTCGCGGAGGCCAGCTGAATGTTGTGCCGACTGTGGAAGTTCTCCGAGAAGATCCAGGGGCTGTGGCTCTGCGCAAGGGCTTCGTAACCAGCTTCCTTGAGCTTTGGTGCGATCGCTTCGAAGTCTTCCCAGGTCTTGGGCGCTTCGACGCCGGCTTTATCCAGAGCTGCCTTGTTGTAGTAGAGCAGCGGTGTGGAGCTGTTGAAAGGCAGGCCGATCATCTTGTCGTCGGAATCCGCATAGAAGTAGCGGACACCGGAGATGTAGTCGTTGCTGTTGAAGCCTACACCATGCTCTTTGAGCAGGTCGGCGACCGGGTAGACCGCACCCTTGGCGTTGATGATGGTCGCGGCACCAGCATCGAACACCTGAATGATGTGCGGCGCGTTCTTGGCGCGGAACGCGGCAATGCCCGCGGTCATGGTGTCTTCGTAGCCGCCCTTGTAAGTGGCGACGAGTTTGTATTCGGACTGGCTGGCGTTGTACTTATCGGCGATCTCGCCGACAACTTCGCCCAAGCGGCCACCCATTGCGTGCCACCACTGGATCTCAGTCGCCGCAAAGCTGGCACTCGCAGACCCGCCGACCACGGCCGCTGCTGCTAGCGCGATAATATGTTGTTTCAGTTTCATTTAACGTCTCCCTAGAGATTGCGCCGGGACTGCCGCCTTGTGACGGTGTTTCGGATCGCGCGACCCTAACGGCGGGCCGTGATTATTTTGTTACAAGGTTGTTAACGTTTTCATTTCCGAATGTTAAACCTTTCGTTACGAAAATATTACACTTTTTTTGCAATTCGGGCGAATTAGCTCCGGATCGACCGCTTTGCCCGCATCACTTGCCCTGCGATTCATGAGAATTTTGAATCCTATAGGGACAAAATTACTCTCGACGGTTTCTGAAGGTGACAAGGCGGTTACGATCGCGCGAAAGGCATCGCGAGTGCCGGCAACAGATCAGTCAAAACGGCAAAGACTTAAAGTCAAACGGGCGGACTCCGGGCTCTTTTTGGCATATGCTGGAAGTGTAACTGGTTCGGTTTTTGGACATCCCTAAACGAAGCTGTAGCGGTCACGCCCCCGAGATCGGCGTAGCGGCTGCGCAAGCTTCGGATAGCGGCCGCAAATCGAAAAGAGGTAGAAACCAGGCGTTGGTTCCATCGAAAGTGATGTAAGGATACTGGATGTCATCGTCTCCCAGCCCTGCACAGGTCGATCTGGTTCGTGAGGCTTGCGCATACATCGAAGCGCGGGAAGACGAGCGGATCACGCTGGACGAACTTGCCCGGCAGGTTCGACTCAGCCCCTGGCATTTTCAGCGCCTTTTCAAGAAGATCATGGGAGTGAGCCCGCGTGACTATGCCGCCGCCCGCCGCAGCAAGAGATTTCGCGACGAATTGAAAAACGGTGAATCCGTGGCAGGTGCGACCTACGGCGCGGGTTACGGATCTTCGAGCCGGGTCTACGAGTCGGCACAGCGTCAACTCGGCATGACTCCCGCCTCCTATGCCAAGGGCGGCGAGGGCGCCAGGATTGCCTTCAGCATCGTCGAATCAATTCAAGGGCTGCTGCTTGTTGCGGCAACACAAAAGGGTGTCTGCTTCGTATGCCTGGGCGACGACGTGGGCGATCTGGAAAAACAGCTTCGAAAGGAGTTTCCACGCGCGGCTGAGGTTTTTCGCGACGACAGCACGATCGGCCCAGCGGTGGAAAGCGTCGCGGAATATCTTGCCGGTGAACTGCCGCAGATCGATCTTCCGCTCGATGTCCTTGCAACTGCCTTTCAGCGCCGTGTGTGGCAGGAGCTTCTGGCGATTCCTCTCGGCGAAACCCGTAGTTATTTGGAGGTTGCCGAAGCCATGGGATTGAGCCAGAGCCAACGCGCGGTTGCCAACGCCTGTGCACGCAACCCCGTCGCCCTGCTGGTGCCCTGCCACCGTGTGATCCGCGAAGACGGCACCTTGGGTGGCTACCGTTGGGGCAGCGACCGGAAAACAGCCCTGTTGGCGCAGGAAGCCGCGATGGCGGAAGTGGTTCCCGCCCTCTAACTTGCCTAGATTAGGCATTGGTCTTTGAAGCAGCCAAAACCTTTCAGTCAAGCGTCACTTGCCCTGAATCATATCAGGCGATATACAAAATAGGTGATGCAAAATGTACTCGACCCCCAGATATTGCGGTTTGGTGACCGTCAGATCCCGCTTGAGGTCCGCAGGCACACCCGGGCGCGCCGCATCACTCTGCGCCTCTCGCCTGACGGCACGGGTGTCAAACTGGTGCTTCCGAAGCGCGCCGCCCTCAAGGAAGGGCTTGCGTTTGCTGAGCGAAACCGCAGTTGGATTCTGGCGCGGCTCTCAGAGCAGCCAGACAGGACTGTTTTTTGCGATGGCGCCACGGTTCCGGTTCTCGGTGAGACTCAGACCATCCGTCACGATCCGGCTGCCCGCCGTGGCGTCTGGCGTCAGGATGATGTTATCTGGGTTTCCGGATTCGCCGAGCATCTGCCCCGGCGGGTCACCGACTTCCTGAAGGCCGAAGCGCGCAGGGAAATTTCCGCAAGAGCGCGGTCGAAAGCCAGGTCCCAAGGCCTGAAGATCGCGCGGATATCGCTGCGCGACACCTCCAGCCGATGGGGCAGTTGCAGTTCCAGCGGCAACCTGAATTTCTCCTGGCGTCTGATCTTCGCGCCGGAACTAGTGCTGGATTATGTCGTCGCCCACGAAGTCGCCCATTTGCGCGAAATGAACCACGGACCCGCTTTCTGGCAATTGACCCGGCAAATGACGACTGATGTCGGTCAAGCCAAGACCTGGCTCAGCCGTCATGGGGCGTCATTATTACGATACGGTTGAAAACGTTTTCAAATTTACCTGTGAAACGGCCCAAATTTTCGGTTTGCCGCCTTACTTCGCGAGACCAGGCACCCAAACATAGCCCGCCGGGTCAGCAAGGTAGCATTCACGTAACCCATGCGGCTTGTCTGCAGATTCCGCAATCACAGCGTAGCCCAGCTCTCGGGCGCGCTGCTCTGCCTGGTCCGGATCGATACCATATATACGCAGTTCAAGCCCAACACCACGCAATGCCCCGTCGCTGGTCAGAGCGAGCAGGGGGTGTGCGTGATAGGTATGATCGGCATGCAGCATCCAGCTATGGTCCCCATGGCTCAGAACTGCAAAATCGGCATCGCTGTAGACGGTCTCCAGTTCGAGAACCTTGGTAGTAAAGCTCAAAACCGGCTCAATCCGCGGCACCAGAAGATTAACCCCCATCCCGGTAAGAGATCGGCCGAAAGCGTCGGCAGGCATCCAATCTTCAGGCATGAAATCTCTCGCTCATCAATTTGTGATCGCCCGCAAACGTTGCAAAAAGAAGTTTCTTTCTCGCAAGACTTTCGCTCAAGAGCGTTAACGACTATAACCGCAGGTAGGTTCAGTCCGTAAAGGTCCACTCCTTCCGAGATTCGAGGTCCATGTCCATCGCTTCGCAGCGTCACCGTGCGGAACAGCTCTCCGTCATTGCCTTCCTCACGATGGTCGTGGCCCTGGGGCCGATCTCAACGGATCTCTATCTGCCTTCTCTCCCTTCGATAGGGGTTGCCCTGGGCTCGGACACAGCCGGGGTCCAGTTGACGCTCTCGGTCTTCTTGGCCGGTTTTGCGGTCAGCCAGTTGATTTACGGCCCGCTGTCCGATCGCTATGGCAGGCGTCCTGTGTTGTTGATCGCCCTGCTGATTTACTTCATGGCAACGGTTGCGTGTTGTTTTGCAGATTCCATCGAGTGGCTGATCGCGGCGCGCTTTGCCCAAGCGCTCGGCGCCTGCGCAGGACCGGTGGTCGGCCGCGCTGTTGTGCGTGATGTCTTTGGCAGGGACCGGTCTGCACGGGTATTGTCATATATGGCAACAGCCGTATCCGTCGCACCGGCAGTCGGCCCAATCATCGGTGGTTATCTGGAAATAGGCTTCGGGTGGCGTGCTAGTTTCATCGCTCTGGGTGTGTTTGGCGCTTTGGCGTTCGCAGGCATCTACGCACTCTTGCCTGAAACAAACGTCCGTCGCGACCCGACGGCGACTCGGCCGGGAAAACTGATCTCTAACTATTTCTTCTTGATGCGGACAAGGCACTACGTCGGCTGCGTCCTGATTTGCACCTTTTCTTATTCGGGAATTTTTTCGTTCATTTCAGGATCGCCCTTCATCCTGATCGAAACGATTCAGCTCTCACCCAGCAGCTACGGGCTTTGTTTTACTGCAGTGGTAATCGGCTACATGTTGGGTTCATTCACCTCCGGGCGACTGACTCAGCGCGTGGGAACCAGCCAAATGATCCTGACTGGAACAGTCCTTCAGTGCGTCGGCGGCATGGCTGGAATCCTGCTCGCAATGTTTGGAATTCTCGACGTTTATTCGATCGTGGGCCCAACCTTTGTGTTTCTCATCGGTACCGGACTGGCAATGCCGAATGCGATGGCCTCAGCCATTGGACCCTTCCCGCAAATGGCTGGCACCGCCTCTGCTTTGCTGGGCTTCACACAAATGACCGTTGCGGCTGTCGTCGGTATTGCCGTGGGGCACAGCGGTGACGGAACCGCATTTGGAATGATGGGTTCAATTGCGTTGGTCTCAATTTTGGGGCTATTGAGTTTTGTTTTCCTGCTGGGGCGCAAGTTCGACTCTCGTGCTGGCGACAACACGGTCCTTGCACCCGCTAGCGATCCCGGTCGTTCTTGAACGGCTCCCACTTTGGCCGCTCACGTTTCTTTTCGGAATCCGAAACACCAAGATTACGCAAAATTCGACCGATGAACCCGCCACCTTGATCCTGTGCGGCATCACTCGCCGACTCCTCGGCTGAGTCTACAGCCGCAATAGCACCGACTGGTGCCGAGGTGGGGCCAGTACCCGGCAGAACCTGTGGAGCGACGCCCTCGAGAGCGCTCGACATGACCCGCTTCCACAGCTGAGCCGGCAGGGAACCGCCCGTGACCTTGTTCATGGGCGCGCCGTTGTCGTTGCCGAACCAGACGCCGGTGACCAGCTCACCGGTATAGCCCACAAACCAGGCATCGCGGAAATCCTGACTGGTTCCCGTCTTTCCCGCCGCTCTGCGATCGATTTGCGCCGCTTTTCCAGTGCCCCAGGAGACCACCGAAGACAGCATGTCGTTCATCATCAGCAGACGCTCTTTGGCAATGACCCGTCCGGTACCGGCGCCATCGCGCCGAAACAGCAGTTTGCCGCCTCGGCCACGTATTTCTTCGACGCCAAATGGCCAAACGCCGCTGCCGCCGTTAGCGAAAGCGGCGTAAGCGCCGGTCAGGTCCAGCAGTGTCACTTCGGAGGTCCCAAGGGCAATGCTGGCAGAGGTATCGATCTTTGAAGAAATACCCAGACGCCGGGCGACTTCCGCAACGTTTTCGCGGCCGCTTTTTTCCGATACCTGAACGGCAACCGAATTCATCGAGCGTGCCATGGCCTCTCGCAGTGTGACATCGCCGTAGTAACGTCCACCGTAGTTTCTGGGTGCCCAGCCTTTGATGCGAAGCGGCCCGTCAATCATGCGGCTATCGGGCGTAAGGCCGTGCTCTAGGCCCGCCAGAAAAACGAATGGCTTGAAAGCCGAACCCGGTTGCCGCAAGGCCTGCGTGGAGCGATTGAACTGGCTTGATACGTAATTGCGTCCGCCAACCATAGCCCGTACGGCGCCGTCAGGGGCCAGGACAATCACGGCCCCCTGTTCGACGGAGTTTGCCTTCCCTTCCTCGTCCAGCAAAACGGTCAACTCGCGCTCCGCCACTTTCTGCGTATGCGCGTTGAGCGTCGTGATGATCGTAAGATCGTCGTCCACCGCTCCAACATAACCTTCAATCTGCCGCATGATCCAATCGGCGAAGTAGCGGGCCTGCCGACCGGCACGCGGCCGGCCCCGGGCCTTGGCTTTCAATGACTGCTTGGCCTCAGCCTCGGAAATGAACCCGGCGTCGACCATCGCACCCAGCACAAGCGCTGTCCGCGTGTCCGCCCTCTCAGTGCTTCGCGCCGGGTTGTAGCGTGACGGCGCTTTCAGGAGGCCGGCAAGAAGTGCGGCCTCATACAACGAGACTTTACTCGCAGGCTTGCCGAAGTACTGCCGCGCCGCCGCATCGAAGCCGTAACTTCCGGTTCCCAGAAAGACGCGGTTCATATAGAGCGCAAAAATTTGATCCTTGGTGAACCGCTGTTCGAGCCGTAACGCGAGCAGGGCCTCCTGAATCTTGCGTTTCAGGGTCCGGTCCGGCGAAAGAAACAGATTCTTGGCAAGCTGTTGGGTTAGGGTAGAGCCTCCCTGCACGAAACGGCCCTTGCGGATGTTCGTCACCATCGCGCGCGCGATGCCCAGGACATCCAATCCAAAGTGATTGTAGAAACGACGATCTTCGATCGCGAGGATTGCCTGGGGCAAATGAGGCGGCAGATCTTTGAGCGTGATGGGTTCGCCGTAGAAATCGCCGTAGGACGCAAGCTGCACGCCGTCAGCAGAAACCAGACGGATTGACGGGCGGCGGGTCATCTGTTCGATGGAGTTTACATCGGGCAGGTCGTAGGCATACCAAGCAATTACGCCCGTGAGGATGACACCCGCCCAGATTGCCAGCACCAAACTCCAGGATGCGAGGCGCAACCCCCAGTGTCGGGAAGTCCTGCGGCGTGCCGGTGCTTTGCTACGCGCCTTGGTATTGCGCGCAGCCTTCTTTCTTCCCTTAACGGCCTTAGTGCCGGGAGAACCAGAACGCCGCGATTTATCGCCAGCCTTGGGTTTTGCCACGCTTTTCTTGCTACCTCGCGTCATGCCGCCGCTTTTAAAGCATCGCCGCCGTCACCGCCAGCGCTCCCGAGTTCGAGCCACGAATTTGCCTCGCGCCGTTGAAGCGGGAAACTATGGCCGTTTTATGACTGGCATCATTCGACAGTTGTGCCTTCGTACAATTTAACGACCAAAGGAGTCATTCATTGAACAAACCGCCTAGAATTGCATACCCACGTATTAGAGGAATGTTTGCCTATTTGGGTGATGTTACACCACCCCAATGGAATTCGTCGTACACAATAATACCGACTAACAGTTGAAATGGAGCTAGTTATGACATCGCACGCTATCGATTATTTACAAGTTTCACGCTACATCACGGATATCGATTCCTTTGCCAAATCGCGCGGAATACGATTAGCAATCAAAAACGATTTTGATGAACTTCGGGATCTGTGCAAACGCCTACCCGGCAAACCGGTTCCTTTTGCGCCGTTTAACCCCGACTACACGGATGTCGGGCCGCACAACGCCTTCTGGATTGAGGGGAGAAACGGCGGGGGAGATGTCGTTCATGTTCAAGCGGTCAGATGTGACGATCTATCTGATACAACATTAGCCAACCAAATACACTCCTTGCTAGAACCATATGCAACCCAAGAGGTGTTGGAAACGACGGAGGATCTGGACTTTTGCCAATCTCCTACCGCCAGAACAATAAGCGGCAAGGTGTGTTATCACGGTGAGATCTGGTTGCGCGGAGGTTCAAACGGTTATCGCGGAACTGGGCTATCCGGAATACTTCCCCGTCTTATTCTGGCGCTTTCGCTTGCTAAATGGGCGCCAGACTTCATATGGGGATTCGGTCATGCCTGGCTGGTCGAACGGGGTATTCCTCAGAAATACGGCTACCATAACATAGAGCCAAGAGGCGCTTACATGGAGACCAGCAAGCTCAGCAGACCAATAAACTCCTGGATCATGTGGCTTAGCCAATCGGACCTTATAGAATTGACGCATGATGAGCGTCAGACCGATTTGGCTGTAGGAATGGGATATTAACGTTCTCGGTTATGTCAGACAGACAAATGAAAACAGGGGTGCCGTCAGAGAGTTCGCTTGGATAAAGCAATCTCTGATACGGCACCCAGAATGGTTCACTGTCGTCACGCCGGAACAGCGCTCGTACGTGGTGCAAACGGGGTTCTCGCTTCTGCAGAACCCCGTTGTACGCGGCTGATACCATCTTTCCGTATCGCCCACTCGGTCTCGAAACAACCCCCGAGGAGACAATTGACGAATAGGGAAGACTGGTTTGAGTCACGCGTGCAATGGCGGCATTATGCCCAACGTGAAGCCGCAGGAAGAACTCTTCACTTTCGCCTTCTGCGTAGACTAATGCTTTGGAATACAAGGTTTTAAACGCTTGTTCGTCGCCCACATCGAACAAGTGGCCCGTTTTCTCAAAGTACTCGTAGCCGCGCTTGATGACATCGCTACTGTCTTGTATCGAGTCGAATTGCTGTTCTTGAACAAAGATCGTATCGATCAGCTCAACCGCGCGAAACGACGTTGTCTGCCGAATACGCGCGACCGCTACGCTGGGTACATAGAAGGTTTCGGTAACCCAGCCGCCATAAAAGAAATCAAGAACAATCCGTCGGGGCTGCTTATCGATTTCCAGGAACTCGACCATCGATTCGATAGCCTCAGGCGCGGCGTACCACACATCCCACCTGAAAGTGATCGTCGTTGGCGTCAACGAGGCCTTGACCAAGCCAAGCTGTCTGTACGCTGTCTGCTGTTCGCGCATGGCAGATCCTATGGGAACGGCAGACTCTGCCCCTGTGCCGGGCAGCTCGGCTGCCCGCCACTTTCCCATATCATCTATCCACCAGTCTCCAAACATAACGCTATCCCATGCTCACTCGCCACGGGTGATGGCGAAGCAACTAAGAGGAAGACCGCGTCACACTTTTCCGCTGGTTGCCTTTAGCAATCGCAAGAATGAGGACTTAACATTCGTGTCTTCGATGGCGCCGAACGCCCGGGCCACCTCCACCATGCTGTGCGTTACCCTGGTATCCGCCAGCTCAGAAGCCGAAGTCGCCGTTTTACCCTTATCTGCCAAGCCTTCGAAAAAATACACGATCGGGACATTCAGCGCTACGCTGAGATCCCAGAGTCGGCCACTGCCGATCCGGTTCAGTCCTTTCTCGTACTTCTGTATCTGTTGAAAGCTTACCCCCACCATGGAACCGAGGTCATCCTGACTCAAGCCTTGCGAAACGCGGGCCTGCAAGAGTCGTCTGCCAATATGTGCATCCTTTTCACTTGCCATCGTCTTTCGCCGTTCCCTTCGCTTTCCGTATTTTCAATTTTGGCAACACCAATAAACGACCGTGTGCCTCATTGGTCTACGATAAGTTGAACCACGTGACAAAAACAACCTGTTTGTGAACGCCCATTCCTCGGGCATCCGTTAACTTTAACAGGTTGGTTCTCTATCCCGCCGTCTTCCGCTCCCCAAAAAGATCAGACGTCGAGATTCGCCACCTCTAGAGCATGAGACTGAATGAAATCGCGCCTCGGTTCAACAATATCTCCCATTAAAGTGGAAAAAATGTCCGAAGCATCGTCGCTATGGGCGATTTTGACCTGCAGAAGCGCGCGTACATTGGGATCGAGTGTCGTTTCCCACAATTGTTCGGGGTTCATTTCTCCCAATCCTTTATAGCGGGAGAACTTAACACCCTTGCGACCAATCTCGAAAATTGCGTCCACGAGGCTTAAGGGACCCGAAATCGGATATTCTTTGTCCTTACTCTTTAGGACCCCGGCTGTCTGGTAGACTTCGCCGAGTTCTGCTGCCATGTCGTCCAGGTGCCGCGCCTCGACAGAGCGCAATGCCGCAGCGTCAATCACGCGGCGTTCGGTCAGGCCGCGCAGTAGTCGGCTGAAAACCAAACCTCCGCCCTCAGCCGACGTTCCCTGCCAACCACGCTCCAAGTCGGTTGCGAGCATATCGAGACGCTGGGCAACCCGCGCGGCCGCCGCCTCTGCAAAAGCAGTGTCCTCGGCAACTTGAAGGCCCAGGGCACCCGCAATCGCAGCCTGCTCAACAATCAAGCGATTACTGACCTTACGAATGAGCGGCTCCATCAGGTTTTTGGCCTGAACCGCTCGTTTGACCGATGCCTCAAGATCGGCACCTGCCATCTGCGCGCCATCTCCCGCTACCAGAGTACAGCCGCGTGCGCCGCTTTCGATCAAGTGGCCCTCCAGCTCGCGATCGTCCTTAAGGTAGCGCAGCGAGTCGCCTTTCTTCGCGCCATATAGCGGCGGTTGCGCAATATATAGATGACCGCGTTCGATAATTTCGCTCATCTGGCGGTAAAAGAACGTCAGCAACAGCGTCCGGATGTGGCTTCCGTCGACGTCAGCATCAGTCATGATGATGATCTTGTGATAACGGAGCTTGTCGACATTGAACTCGTCGCGACCGATGCCAGTGCCCAGCGCCGTGATCAGCGTGCCGATTTCTTGGGATGACAGCATCTTGTCGAAACGGGCGCGCTCGACATTCAGAATCTTGCCACGCAGAGGTAAAATGGCCTGAAATTTCCTGTCACGCCCCTGTTTGGCTGAACCGCCGGCGGAATCACCCTCGACGATGAAGAGTTCGGAGAGCGCCGGATCCCGTTCCTGACAATCAGCCAGCTTTCCGGGCAGGGAGGCGATATCCAACGCTCCTTTGCGCCGGGTAAGCTCCCGTGCCTTTCGGGCTGCCTCACGGGCGGCAGCAGCCTCGACGACCTTGGAAACAATTCGCTTTGCTTCGGCCGGATGTTCTTCGAAATACTGGCTGAGACGGTCATTGACGACGCTTTCGACAATCGGCCGCACCTCGGAAGACACCAGTTTGTCTTTGGTTTGACTGGAAAATTTCGGGTCGGGTACCTTGACCGACAGCACGCAGGTCAGGCCTTCGCGTGAATCATCGCCGGTCAGATTGACCTTTTCCTTCTTAGCGATCCCCGATGATGTCGCATAAGCATTGATCTGACGGGTCAGCGCAGCCCGGAATCCTGCCAGGTGAGTACCGCCATCACGTTGCGGAATGTTGTTGGTGAAGCAGAGGACGGTTTCGTGATAGCTGTCGGTCCACTGCAATGCGAGTTCGACCGTGACGTCATCGCGTTCGGCAGACATGACGACAGGCGGTTCGAACAACGGCGATTTGGTACGGTCGAGGTACGATACAAATGCCTCGAGACCGCCTTCATAATGCAGGTGATGTGCGACTGGTTCAGCGTGCCTGTTGTCGGTCAGGTTCAAGTGCACACCCGAATTCAGGAACGCGAGCTCGCGCAGCCTGTGCTCCAGCGTCGGCAAATCGAATTCCGTCATGGTGAATGTGTCGGTTGAGGGGAAGAAGGTAATCCGCGTCCCGCTTCGCTCGACGTTTTCAGCCGTAATCTCTAGAGGTGCCTCTGCGTCGCCGTCCAGGAACCGCATCTTGTGTTCCTTGCCGCCACGCCAGATGGTCAGCTCCAGCCACTTCGACAAGGCATTGACCACCGAAACACCTACACCGTGCAGGCCGCCCGAGACCTTATAGGAATTTTGGTCAAACTTTCCACCGGCATGAAGCTGGGTCATGATCACCTCGGCGGCGGATACCCCCTCTTCTGGATGGATATCGACGGGGATCCCGCGGCCGTTGTCCTGCACGGACACCGAGCCATCGCCGTTGAGAATCACATCGACGGTATCGCAATGCCCTGCCAGGGCCTCATCGATCGAATTGTCGACCACCTCGTAGACCATGTGATGCAGACCCGAACCGTCATCGGTGTCGCCGATATACATACCCGGACGCTTGCGCACTGCTTCCAGGCCGCGGAGCACCTTGATAGAGTCCGCACCATATTCGTCGTTTCCACCAGCGATTTCGTTGTCACCGCTATCCGTCATATCTCTCAACTTTCGCTTATTCGCCCGGCTTTTTCCTAACTGGGCGGGGGGTCGCAAACTGCAACCATTCCATCCTGAACATTGAAGAACTGAGCCCGGCCAGCCAATCCAACGAAGACCGAAGCTTCGGTCCCCGTCAGCCAGGCTTGCGCACCCAGCGCTAAAATTTCATCGTATAGAGCTGCCCGGCGGACCTCATCCAAATGTGCTGCTACTTCATCCAGAAGCAGGAGTGGCGGAGCGCCACGGTCAAGGGCCACAAGGCGCGCATGCGCCAGCACCATCGAGATCAGCAGAGCCTTCTGTTCCCCGGTCGAACAGAGCGCCGCCGGCATATCCTTGTCCACATGATGCACGACCAGATCGCTGCGATGCGGTCCGACGGAAGCACCGCCTGTCTCTGCATCCCGTTGACGTGCAGCGGCCAGCAGATCCCGAAGCTCATCTTCCACCGCCAGTGCCGGCTGCGTCCCCAACTGCGCCTCCAGATCCCCGGCAAGCGCGAGCTGCGCCTGGGGAAAAGCACTCACGGCCGCCGCCCCGGATCGGGACAGGCGCTCGAGAAACGCGCGGCGGGCTGCTGCAATGGCGACACCATAACGGGCCATGGTGTCTTCCAGCGATGCCAGCCAAGTGGCATCGGCACGGCCACTTTTCAGCAGGCGCGAACGCTCACGCATGGCATGTTCGTAGGCTGAAATCCGGCCGGCGTGTTCCGGGTCGAAGCCATAGGTCAGGCGGTCAAGGAAACGCCGGCGCCCGGACGCGGCTTCACGGAACAGCCCATCCATTTGCGGGGTCAGCCAGACGACAGCAAGAATCTCGCTCAGCGCCTGTTGTCCGCGAACAAATTCACCGTCGATCTTGACCAGACGACGCTCTCGGCTCGAAGCGCCATTAGCCGCTGCAGCATCTCTTCCGGTTCCCACCGCGCGCTGTCCATCAGGCGAATCAACTTCAGCCGCCACTGCCCAGTTTGCGGCGTCCTGCCCCTCAGGAGCGAGCGACGCTTGCCGGCCGGGTTGCCGGCGCGCAATCTCGGTCAGTTTTGCACCGCGCAGGCCCCGTCCCGGCGACAGGAATGAGGCCGCCTCCAGCAAATTGGTCTTTCCCGCACCGTTGGACCCGGTCAGGATCACTGGTCCGGGCGCGGCCTCAAGGGTGGCGGCCTCATAGCTGCGAAAATGAGTCAACGTCAGTCGAGATAGCCAGAGAGAACCTGCAGTCACATCTGCAGCCATGGGGACCTTGCCACCGCACCTTTGCCCCGGGACATCGCCAGACATCGCACGCAAAGAGCCATGCTCGATGCGATGCCCAGCTGTATGCACTCTGTCGGGGGCCAGGTCAGGGGCCATGTGATCCTTCTGATTAACGATCGCCATGCTCACGGCAGCGCGCTTGGCGATACACATGCGTTTCGGCTTGGATATGGCCAGTCCCGCGGCAAACCCCGTTCCAGGCCAGTCCGGCTATCAGACACGCATCGGCATGAGAACGTAGAGAGCACTCGCGTCCTTGACGTCCTGCACAATCGTCGGTGACGCGGCGTCCGCCATGGCAAAAACCGCACTGTCACCCTCAATCTGCATGGCGATGTCCAACAAATAGCGGGAGTTGAAGCCGATCTCGATGGCGTCGCCACCATAGTCGACCTCGATTTCTTCGACGGCACTGCCGTTTTCCGGGCTGGTTGCCGAGAGGGTCATGGCCGTGCCATTCAGCGCCATCTTCACAGCTCGTGACTTCTCTGTCGAAATCGTGGAAACGCGATCGACCGCCTGAGCAAAAGCCTTGCAGTCAACCTGCAGCATCTTGTCGTTCGACGAGGGAATCACGCGCTCGTAGTCCGGGAAGGTCCCATCGATCAGTTTCGACGTCAGGACGGTCGGACCGAAGGCGAAACGAACTTTGGTATCGGACAGCGCGATCTCGATGGCCTCGTCGCGCTCGTCGATCAGCTTTCTCAACTCGCCAACGGTCTTGCGCGGTACAATGACGCCAGGCATTTCGGCTGCCCCTTCCGGAAGCGGCATTTCGAAGCGCGCCAGGCGGTGACCATCAGTCGCGACCGCACGCAGCACAGCGACGCCATCGGACTCGGTGGCATGCACGTAGATACCGTTAAGGTAATAGCGCGTTTCTTCGGTCGAGATGGCAAAACGGGTCCGATCGACCAGGTTGCGCAGTTCGCCGGCCTGCACGGCAAAGGCCTGCGGCAGCTCACTATCGCCACCAGCCGGGAAATCTTCCTTGGGCAGGGTCGCAAGCGTGAAGGTCGAACGTCCGGCCTTCAACGTCATCTGGGATGCCTCTCCACCGGCCGTCACCTCGACCTGTGCCCCGTCCGGCAGCTTACGCACGATGTCGTAAAAGGTATGAGCCGGTGCGGTCGTGGCACCCGGCTCTCCAACCGCCGCCTCGACCTCATCAACGATGGTCAGGTCCATATCGGTCGCGGTCAAAGACAGCTTGCCGTCGCCGGCTTCCAACAGAACATTTGACAGGATCGGGATTGTATTACGGCGTTCAACAACGCTTTGTACATGAGCCAGCGACTTCAGTAGCGCGGCGCGTTCAATGGTCAGCTTCATATTGGTACGAAACGTCTTTCCCGGCGAGAGTTGTCTGTCACATTCACCTCCGGCAGCGATCCTGCAAAAAGACCGCGCGGAAGCCGTTATCCTTTACCCGTAAACCCTGCAGACTCTTGCCGAAAATCCACAGCGACTCGGGGGCGGCAGTATAAACTGCGCTTCGGCATGAGGTAAACGTCTAGAGCAGCGAAATGCACCGATTCCGAACAAAAATCAGCTGGTTATGACGCTTTATCAGAAGGCTTCGAAAGGCAGGCAGAATATTGTCGATAGGAAGCGGATTTTACAGGAAGCACTGCGGCTGCGTGCAACTCCCTGCACACAGCCAATAATCAATTGAAAAGAAACGGACTTTCGGTCAGCCCTCCAGCATCCGGCGCAATAGCTCCACGTCTTCCGCAAAGCTCGAATCCGTCGATTTGAGCTCATCGATCTTGCGCACGGCATGCATGACGGTCGTATGGTCCCGCCCGCCAAATTTCCGGCCGATTTCTGGCAGTGAACGCGACGTCAGGTGCTTCGACAGATACATGGCGACCTGACGCGGCCGCGCAATGGCACGGGCCCGCCGTGCCGAGTGCATATCCGCGATCCGGACATTGTAGTGTTCGGCAACGCGCTTCTGGATTTCCTCGATCGTTACCCGACGGTCGTTGGCGCGCAGGAGGTCGTGCAGCACCTCCTGCGTAGTCTCGAGCGTGACCGAGCGTCCTACCAGTGTGGCGTGGGCAACAATGCGGTTCAGCGCGCCTTCGAGCTCACGCACATTGGATGTGATTTTGTGAGCCAGAAACTCAAGAACCTTTGGCGGAATTTCGACATCTAGCTGTTCTGACTTGGACTGAAGGATCCCAAGCCGAAGTTCGTAGGTCGTTGGATGGATATCCGCCACCAGCCCCCAGCCGAGCCGGGAGCGCATGCGCTCCTCAACTCCTTCAAGATCGGAGGGGCTCTTGTCGGCGGATATCACCACCTGGCGGTTTTGATCGACCAAGGCATTGAAGGTGTGGAAGAACTCTTCCTGAGTGGCTTCGCGTCCGCCGATGAACTGAACGTCATCGATCATCAGGATGTCGACAGAGCGGAACTGCTCCTTGAAGGACATGGTGTCCTTGGTCCGCAGCGCCTTGACGAACTGATACATGAATTTTTCGGCCGAAAGATAAATAATCCGGCGTTCAGGGGTCTGTTTTTTGATCTGCCAGGCAATAGCATGCATCAGGTGGGTCTTACCGAGACCCACACCACCATAGAGAAACAGCGGGTTGAAGGGTGCGTTGCCGGCCTCCGCGACGCGGCGGGCAGCCGCATAGGCCAGCTCGTTCGGCTTGCCGACAACGAAATTGTCAAAGGTAAACCGCGGATCTAGCGGTGCCGAGATATCCCTATCCGAAGCGCGGCCCGATTCGACGTAAAGGCCTGAATCGCCGCTTTCCCGTTCGTCCTTGGCAGGTTTATCCATTGTAACGCCGCCCCGATTCCGATGATCCGGCTTATTCGACTTGCGGCTTCCCATGGAAGGGCCACTCAGCTCGGCCCCGGACAGTCTGCTGCGCATAGGTGCCGCGGACGCATAATCACCAGCGTCATCGGAGTCCGCCCGCCTTCCCTCGGGCCTCGGATTTGGCCGCGATGGGGGCTGTACCACAATCTCGACAGACCGGACCGAATCGTTCTCGTCGCTCCAAAGCGCATGAATCCGCTCAGCATAGTTATCAGCGACCCAATCGCGCATGAACCGGGTCGGCACCGACATGCGTACGACATTCCGCGTTTCGCTGACCAGGGTCAGCGGCTTCAGCCAGCTGCGAAAAGCGGCTTCACCCACTTCGGCCCGCAACCGTCCACGTACCCGCGCCCACTGTTCCGTAACTCGCGCAGTTGCCTGCTCGCGCCCCATGCGTTCCCCCGCTTTGTCCACTATTGCGCCGACCAAACATTCTCGATTATTGACCCGGATTTTTCACCAGCGATAAGCCCCCGCCAATGCAAAAGGTGAAGTGACCGCATCAACGAAATTCTCGACAAAATCCAATACCCTACACTCAAAAAACCCCACGACGCGATGTACGCATCATAGACTTCGTTTGCTTTATGTCGATTTGCCCGCCCCGTATATTCCTCAATACTAGGCAAAAAGAAGTATTCCCCATACCAACCGAGAATTCACGCTAACTTTGTCGTCAAGATTCCCTTGGGCAATTCTATTAAGTAGAATAGCCACAGCATTTTTTATTTATAATTTTGCCGAATTTATTGACACGCCAGAACCCGGCTGAGGACAAGTAGTGTACTCGTGAGGCCGCTTTCTGGCAACAAGATCGAATCAAGAACGCCGACTTTTTTTGCCTAAAAGACACAGTGTGTGTCTCCGAAATCACACTGGCCCTGAGAGGCTGATTGTTTCCTTGCGGCCGGAATTCAAACAATCAGCTGTTAGCAGAATAGGTTAGGTGGCGATCTGGATTCTCTAAAGTTTTAGTCGGGAATGATCACACCGCATTCACTATTTTTTCGTCAGCTCCACAATCCCGCTGACCGGCGAAGATCCTGCAGCCCGTCGCCTGCATCCGATACCAGCCGAAGATGTCATTGACGACACTGGCTTGAAACATCTGATCTCAAATACCAGCCACGAAAAACCGCGCCTCAATTTGGGAGGCGCGGTGGCATCACTGTCTCTAACAGGCCGCGGCGGAAACCGCAGCCAAGATCAAAGATTCAGGCCATCGCCTTGATGCGGGCGTTCAGGCGCGACAGCTTCCGGCCGACCGTGTTGGCGTGCATCACGCCAGCCTGGGCGCCGCGGTGCATTTCCGGCTGTGCTTCTTTGAAAGCGGTCTGCGCGGCAGCTTTATCGCCACCGGAGATCGCCAGCTCGACGTTCTTGACGAAAGTACGAATACGGCCGACGCGCGCGCGATTTACGTCCGTACGCCGCGCTGTCTGGCGGATCCGTTTCTTGGCAGACTTATGATGGGCCATAGGAAAGACCTGTTGTTCTATGCATGTTGAATGAGGCGGGCGTTATAACCGCCGCCCAAAGCCCCGTCAAGCAATGAAAACCAGCAAAATTTCGCAATTTCCGCGACCTGAGGCGCTTTGTGCGCGGCGGGCGAAAATTTACCTGTGTTTCCACTGTGCTGGACGCTTTTCCGCGAAGGCGGACATGCCCTCCTTTTGGTCTTCCGTCGCAAAAGAGGCATGAAACAGCCGGCGTTCGAACTTGACCCCTTCCGACAAGGTCGTCTCGTAGGCGCGGTTGACCGCTTCCTTGGCCATCATTACTGCAGGCAGCGATAGTCCGGCGATTTTCTCAGCCGTCTTCATCGCGTCCTCCAGCAACTCGTCGACCGGAACAACCCGGCTGACCAAACCCGAGCGCTCTGCCTCGGCAGCATCCATCATGCGGCCGGTCAGGCACATTTCCATCGCTTTGGACTTTCCGACGAAGCGCGTCAGACGCTGCGATCCGCCGGAACCCGGTATGGTTCCAATCGTGATTTCCGGCTGGCCAAACTTTGCGTTTTCGGCAGCGATGATAAAGTCGCACATCATCGCCATTTCACAGCCGCCGCCCAAGGCATATCCGGAAACAGCAGCGATGACCGGTTTCCTGGTCCAGGTTACGCGTTCCCAATCGTGGGTGATGAAATCCTCTGCATAGACATCCATGAAGGTCTTTTCCTTCATCTCCTTGATGTCCGCCCCGGCGGCAAAGGCCTTTTCCGAACCGGTAAGAACGATGCAGCGAACCTCCGGATCTTTTTCGAACCCATCGAGCGCCAGCGACAATTCATCGATCAAGGCCGCACAGAGAGCGTTCAGCGCCTTTGGCCGATTCAGCGTGATCAACCCCACATTGCCGCGTGTTTCCACCAGAATGTTTTCATAGGCCATCGTGTTGCGTTCTCCATCAATCGTAAGTGACCGGTGGCCGGTGGAGATTGCGATCTCCGAACCAGGACACCGGCAAGTTTTGGTTTATTTGGGGGAAAGAACAAATCGTACGGTGTGTCGAGTCTGTCCTTCCAGAATATGAATCTCCAGGCGCTCGCTTTCGCGGAAGAAAACACCGCTAGCACCCGTCTCGGACTCACTCGTCCAACCCAACTGCGGCAGGGTCTCGCGGTAGAAGCCGAGAACTTCCGCGCCCTCCACATCTCCTTCTGCATATGCCTCGACCAGACGTCCCGAGGGTTTGTCAAAGATAACCGCGGCGTCGGGGACATCCTGGAGCTGGGGCATGAGAGGGACATCCTCCATGCCGGTCACGAAGGCGGCCGGGTCTTGCGCAACAGCGAGCTGACTCGCGACAAGGGCGTTCAAGCCCAGAAACAGAACCAGCATAACGCGGGAGAAGAGAGTGAAAGACGCAGCACTAAGGTGTTGCCCGCGGCACCGAACGGCATTCGTAGTTGTCTGCGCTCTTAGCATGGCTCCCTGTCTACCTTACCGTTGACAACTCGCACAATAGAAAGTGGAGCGGTTCGATTGAACGATACGCCGTACGACGACTGCGCCCGCGTCATCTGGCGAGCCGCCGCCCTTACCGCAGCGCCGGCAGAGTTCCCCCTCCCGGCCATAGACCACCCAGTCATGCTGAAAATACCCGAGCTCACCATCCACCTGAACGTAATCGCGCAAGCTTGAGCCGCCGGCCTCGATAGCGCGGCCCAGGACATCCCGTACCGCCGAAACCAACCTCTCCGCACGTTGCCCCTGCACCGTATAGGCCTGACGTTTCGGCGACAGTCCCGCAATGTGGAGCGCTTCACAGACATAGATGTTGCCCAGTCCGGCAACGACCTTTTGGTCAAGCAACGCCGCTTTGATGGGGGAACGTTTCCCTTCCAGGCGGCGAGCAAGTTCCGGTCCGTTAAAAGCATTGCCAAGAGGTTCGGGCCCCAGACCGCTGAGTAACTTGTGTTCATCGAGCTTGTCACCATCGATCAGATCCATAACCCCGAAACGGCGGGCATCGTTAAAACGGACTTCATCTCCATGATCAGTCTCGAAGATGACGTGATCATGAGCTTCCCAAGGCGACTTTTCGCTTGTTAGATCTGAAGCATCGATGATGATCATGCGTCCGGACATACCCAGATGACACAACAGCACCTGTCCGTCGTCGAGCTGCATCTGTATGTATTTCGCACGCCGCGACAGAGACTCGACCCTGCGCCCGGTCAGCCGTTGCACGAAATTGTCGGGAAAGGGGAAGCGCAGGTTGGGACGGCGCTGCGTCACTTTGACCAATCGGCGGCCTTCGAGGCGCACGCGCAGACCGCGCATGACTGTCTCAACCTCAGGCAATTCAGGCATTTAGGATTACTCTGCTTCTTTCTGGACGGGCTCGCAATGCGGGCAAACCGGTATGGAGAACGAATTCACGAAGCGACAGAGTAGCGCGGCGGGTGAGTGCGCGCTATGGTCCGCGCCATGTCAGCTAAATCTTCCTCAATTCCGGGCAGCGGCCAGGGCGATCCGAAGTCAGACGGCAGCACCCCCGACGCCGTCACACATTTCGGCTACCAGGACGTGCCGGTCGCTGAAAAGCGCGGCCGCGTGCAGGGCATTTTCGAGAGCGTGGCTTCGAACTACGACTTGATGAACGATCTTATGTCGGGAGGAATTCACCGCCTCTGGAAAAGCGCCATGATCGATTGGCTGGATCCGAAGCGGGGCCAAACTTTTCTCGATGTTGCGGGCGGCACCGGCGACATCGCCTTTCGCATCGACGAACGTTTGACTCAGAACAGGGATGACGTACCCGCCTCGATAACGGTCACAATGTCGAAACAGGATGCAGACTCTCATCAAGCTGCAACAATAAGCGATCCCCGACACCCGATTACGGTCTGCGATCTTACGTTGGGTATGTTGGAAGTCGGTCGGGATAGAGGCCTCGACCGAGGAATCCTGCACAGCATGGATTGGGTCTGCGGCAATGCCGAGAGCCTGCCGTTCCCCGACCGCAGCTTTGACGCTTATACCATCGCTTTCGGCCTGCGCAACGTCACGCACATCGATGCGGCTCTGTCGGAAGCGCGGCGCGTACTCAAGCCTGGTGGGCGTTTCCTCTGCCTGGAATTCAGTCAGGTCGTGATCCCGGCATTCGCGTCTCTCTACGACCTCTACTCCTTCAAGGTCCTGCCGGCGATGGGTGAGTTCGTGGCCAAGGACCGTGCGTCTTATCAATACCTGGCCGAAAGCATTCGGAAGTTTCCGCCGCAGGACGAACTTGCTGAACGCATGCAGGGCGCAGGGCTGTCCATGACCAGCTACCGCAACCTTAGCGGCGGCATCGCAGCGCTGCACTCCGGCTGGCGAATTTGAAAGCGGCCATGACTCTATGATTCGCTCGGTCCGTATCCTGATTCGTCTCGTCACCATTGCCCGCACGCTTGCACGGCACGATGCGCTCGCAGCCCTGGAGGCGATGGGCATTGCGCGTGGCGTGGTCTGGATCGCCCGGCTGGTCTCCCGGAAGAAAACTGCCGGCCGGCCAGGTCAGAAACTAGCACGCGCGTTGACGGAACTGGGTCCCAGCTTCATCAAGCTCGGACAATTCCTGTCCACCCGTGCCGACCTGCTTGGTGAAGAAATTGCCGGCGATCTGGCTCAGCTGCAGGACAACCTGCCGCCTTTCTCAACTGCAGAGGCACGCGCCACCATCGAGCGGGAACTGGAACATCCGGTCGGCAAACTGTTTGAGCGTTTTGACGACAAACCGATCTCCGCAGCGTCGATCGCCCAAGTGCATCTTGCCGTGACATCCGACGGACAGGAAGCGGCCGTCAAGATTTTGCGGCCCGGAATTGAACAGGCGTTCGAGCAGGACCTATCGCTTTTCTATGGACTGGCCGAACTGGTCGAACGCACGCAGCCCGCTCTACGCAGGCTCAAGCCGGTCGAGGTTGTCGGCACCTTTGAGGAAACGGTTCGCCTGGAAATGGATCTGCGCATGGAAGCCGCCGGCGCAACGGAGCTCAGCGAAAATTTTCAAGACGACTTCACCTATCGTGTCCCCGCAATCGACTGGCAAAGGACCTCGCGTCGGGTGCTGACCATGGAGCGGGTCGGCGGAATTCCGATGGACGACAAGGAAGCGCTTCTGGCCAACGGACACGATCTGGAAGACGTCCTCTATAAAGCCGCTGCAATCTTCTTTAACCAGGTCTTTCGGGACGGATTCTTTCACGGCGACCAGCATCCGGGGAACATGGGCGTCGATACGGACGGCAACATCTTCGCGGTCGACTTTGGAATCATGGGTCGACTCGATTACCGGACGCGATGCTTCCTGGCCGACATGCTGATGGCAACCATCGCGCGCGATTATCAGCGGCTGGCAGAGGTGCAGGTCGAAGCAGGTTATCTCCCGGCGGGGCAGTCGCTCGATATCTATGCGCAGGCGCTGCGTTCGGTCTGCGAGCCGATTGCCGGCAAGCCGCTCCAGCAAATCTCCTTCGCGCGTCTGCTGGCACAGCTTCTGCAACTGACTGAATCCTTCGATATGCCGGTTCAACCTCAATTGCTGCTATTGCAGAAAAACATGCTGATGGCCGAGGGGGTCAGCCGTCGTCTCGATCCGGATCTCAACATCTGGGTCTTGGCCCAACCCCTGATCGAGGCCTGGATGCGCGAGCACCGGGGACCGGAAGCCCGTTTGCGCGACGGAGCTCTGCAGCTCTTAAGATCAGCGGAGCGCTTGCCTCAATTGATTTCCAATCTGGAGAAAGTCGCCCACGACGTGGCACACGGCGGCCTGGGTCTTCACCCCAAGACTTTTGAGGCACTGCAGGGACGCGCGCGCACGCAAAAACTCAGCTTGCTCCTAGGCGGACTGTCGTTGGCGCTAGGTCTATTGCTGGCGGCCAGCATCTGGTTCTAGACGGCAATCATTCTTCGCGTAAAGGACGGTTCATGTTGGCTTGGCAAGGTAGTCCTCGACTTCCTGCAACAGAGCCGAGCAATCTTCATCGACAACGCCAAGGGCAGCAAACTGACTGACGATGTTGCCCAGGTATTCCATACTGGTTCCTAGAAAACCGGCGCCGCTCGCAATAAAACAGATCTGTTCTTCCCGGGTCAGGTCGGGACAAATCACGTCTGAAGAGTGATTGGCCGCGAAGGCCAGGGCTGTGATGGTCTGATCGCCGAGTGTCGCCGCCACAAAGATCGGTTTGTAAGCATGACCGATCATTTCCCGCCGCCAGAGAATTTCAGTTTCAGTTTCAATGTCCTGCGCCGCAATCCGGAACACCAGCCCTTCACAGCAGTCGCCGTGATCAAGGGCGGCCATCAATCCTGGCGCTTCCCGGGTGCCACGCGCGCCGTAGGTGTGCTTCAAAACAAAACGCCGTTCGTATCCGGGGACGGTTGCGCGGCGGACCTCGGCGAAATGAAACGCGGGATCCCACATCAGCGATCCATAGGCGAAGACCCAGAGATCACCGCCTCGGTGATCGGCCAATGTCCGCATGCGGGAATCCTCGCGATCACTGTCGCTGCGCAATTCGTCCAGGACCCACTGCAATTCAGGTTTCTCCGAGAACACCGTTGCGATGTTGAAATTGCGAAAGAACGAGGCACGGGGATCGGTGATTTTCCCCTCAAGTTCCGGGTGGTGGGAAAAGGCGCTAGACGGGGCTGGCATACAAATACTCCGGGTATCGAAGGATTATGTTGCAGCCGGAGTTAACAGAAATGCAAAGCAAATCATGGCCACCGATCGTGATCAGTCCGCGCGAAAGGATTGGGCGATTTCGCGGGAAGGGTCCTGTTTCCACTCGGCCATGGAACCGTCGAAAAGGGCAGATGCGACGCCCAGATGAGCCATTGCCAGCATCAGTACTGTTCCAGCATAACCGGACCCACAGGACGAGATAACCTGTGTCGTGCGCCAGTCCGGCGCTTCGCAGTCAAACACAGTGGTAAGTGCGTCATCGGGTAAAAACAGGCCCGTTGTTTTATCCAGCATCGCGCTGTACGGAACATTTATCGCACCGGGAATATGGCCGCTCCGCGGGTCTTCTGGATTGCCTGCATAACCAACGGGACCGCGCCCGTCCAACAGGCAGGCCTCATCTTTACCTGCAATCACGCCCTCCACCGTCATTCTCATATCATCCTGAACGATAGGTTTGAACGAGCCTGCAACTGCATCGGGTTCTTCTCGCGCTGTTGGAAAATCCTGCCCAACCCAATGCGCCCAACCGCCATTCAACACCTGAACATTCCTAAAGCCATGATAGCGCATGGCCCACCAAACGCGGCCGGCCATCATATGGTGGTAGTCGTCATACAGCACAACGTGATCGTCAGCCGAAATGCCTAGGCGTTCAAACGATGTTGCAGCCTCTTCGGCTGTCGCAACCGGCGCAAGATTGATCGGCACACCCTGTTGCAAGAACTCAAGCGTCCAGTCAAGAAACGCCGCACCGGGAATGTGGCCGGCCAGATAGTCGTCGTGCAGCGCTTGTGGCGGGCTGCCCCATCTCCCCCGGACGTCAAAAATCCGAAGACCCGGCGTACCCAACCGCGATGCCAAATCATCGCCCGGGATAAGGGGTGTCGAGGATGCCGTCACGCTCATACTTGATGCTTTATCCATTACCCTGTCCTACCCAGTTCATGCTGCGATACGGGCTTTTCTGCGATCTTGAACCGTCAGCCAAACCAACGCGCCACCTGCCAGCAGCAGGAACGGGATCATTGCAACATTCACGGCATTCCAGCCGTCAACTGCTGTCCCGCCCGAACAGTTCATCAGACCGCCTGAAGCAAGACTGGCCATGGTGACACAGCCGAAGACCATCATATCGTTCAGGCCCTGTGTCTGGCCGCGTTCGTTCGGTGCATGCCCACTGGATAAGAGGGTCGTTGCGCCTACAAAACCAAAGTTCCAGCCCAGACCCAGAAGGATCAGAGCGATAAAGAAATTTCCAAGCGTCACGCCCGTCAAGGCAACCACACCCGCGAGCCCGAGGATCACGAGTCCTGCAATAATAATCCGCGTGACGCCAAAGCGCACAATGAGGTGTCCGGTAAAAAACGACGGAATGAACATTGCCAGGACATGAGCCGAAACGATGTCGTTTGCGTTGTCACTGCTTAACCCGCAGCCGACGACCGCAAGCGGCGTCGACGTCATGACGAGATTCATCAGGGAGTAGGCAACCATCGCGCAGATGATCGCAACCAGGATGGTTGGATTGCGCAGAAGCTCCAACCGCGACCTCCCGATTGGTGCCGAGACTGCCGCCGCCTTGTTTTGGGCTCCGTTTGGCAGGTCGAGCAGCAAAAACAGGAACATCCCGAGAAGATTGATCGCGATAATGGTCAGGTAGGTTCCGATGAAGGGGATGGGTGGCAACGCGCCCCCGATGAACGGCAAGATCGAGCCATCGGACACAAGCTTATTCAGCTGCGGACCAAAGATTGCCGACAAAAGCCCACCTGCCATGACGTAAGAAATCGCCTTGGGTCGAAAAGCATCTGTGGCCGTGTCGGTCGCGGCAAATCTGTAGAAGCCTTGAGCAGACATATAGATGCCGGTGAAATAGGACCCGAGGAGAAGCAGTGGAAACGACGCGATGTACAAGCCGTACGCTGAGATCGCGGCCCCTATAGCTCCACCGATTGCACCAACGAAAAAGCCAAACTTACGCCCTTTGCGTTGCATCAATGGCGAAATCCAGGGTGCCGTGGTCATCGATCCGAAAACGATCACCGAGATAGGAAGCGTCGCAAAACAGGGATTGTCAGCCAGCATCCCGCCGGCAAGGCCGCCAACAACAAAAATCATTGGCATCTGCGCCCCCAGGACCGCCTGCGCGGCCACCAGAACCGCGACGTTCCGCTTTGCGCGCGTATCGTCTGTAATCGTCATCTAAGAGAAACCTTTGAGAGAGAGCTTAAGCAACCTGACACGCGCGGCCCTACGGTTCAAAAACGATAGTTTGCGGCATCAGGCCATCACCTTTTTTGGCGTTGTCGCCATGAAAACTCCCGCGCCCGCGATCCCCATGCCGAGCCAGGCCACGGGCGGCATGACTTCATCTAACACAAGCCATGCAACAGCGGCGGCCAGCGGCGGCACCAAAAAGAAGAGCGCGGAAACACGAGAAACATCTCCCGCCCGGATCATGGCAAGCAACAGGCCAACAGCAATCAGCGAGCTGCCGATGATCAGATAGGCCAGCGACACGGCCAGCTGCCACGACCACGTGATATGCATGGTCTCAAAGGCGACCGCGAAAGGTATAACGCCAATCAATCCAGCAGCGAAGCCGACCAGATTGGAGGTCACCGGATGATGCGAAACGCCATAGCGCTTTTCCCAGAGCGACCCGCCGGTGATGCCAAAGAGAGCAAGGGCAGCAAACAGAAACCCAAGGGCGGATGGGGCCGCAATCTCCGATCTCGCTGCGATGACAATCACCGCGCCCGCCAATCCCAGCAACAGACCGTTCCAACGGCGCCAACCGACTGTCTCACGGCTCCATCTCGGGGCAACCAGGCCGACGATGATGGGCTGAAGCGACAGAATCAGCGCCAAGGTTCCTACCGCCAGTCCTGCTTTGAACGACATGTAGCACATCCCGAAATACATTGATTGCAACAGGAAGCCGACGGTTGCCAAGTGCATCCATTCCGCGCGCGACTTGGGTAAGGGCGGGCGTAAAACCATAAACAGCGCCGCCATAACGACGACAACGCAGGCAAACCGCAGCGTGAGAAAGGTCAAAGGCTCGATGTATCCAAGCCCGAATTTGGCCGCAACATAGCCTGTCGACCACATCACGAGAAAAATACCGGGCGCAAAAGCCAACCATTTGGGGGAGCTGCTGTTCAAAAACGATCTAACCTTTGTGGTCGATGTGACAAGACGGGAGCCGTACCTGAGTGTCGGTCTTTAACCCGACATCACTGAGTAAGCCGTCGGGCGAACTGAAACAAAGTGATATTGGGCTATCCTTTGCGATTAGAAAAATGAATTGATACGATTGTCTTCATGAACACAAACGAACGCACTTCGCCGGACAGCAGTCTTCTAAGAACCTTTTTGGAAATAGCTGACTGCGGAAACCTGACGCTTGCCGCTTCTCGCCTGAACCGAAGTCAATCTGCCATCAGCGTGCAGTTGCGCAAGCTTGAAACCGAATTGAACGTCTCGCTATTTGAACGTGACGCCAAAGGAATGGCGTTATCCGTAAATGGAGAGCGGCTCCTGCCTGTGGCCCGGCGTGTCCTCTCGGAACTCGGCCAGGTCCACGCACTGTTCCAACCGGCTCTCAAAGGTAAAATTCGGGTCGGTATACCAGACGATTTCGAAGAAAATGTCCTCGAACAGACGCTGGCTGACTTCGCCCGCAGCAATCCCGGCGTTGACGTCGTTGCGTCATCCGGCTGCACGGTCGGCTTTCCTGAGGCTATTCAGCGAGGAGCCTTAGATGTTGCCGTCTACTCGGGACCAGGAGAGATCGCAGGAGAAGTTTTTCTAACGCAAAAGCCGGTTTGGGTCGCAAGCGGGACGATGTGTCTCGGCAGGTCGGAACCGGTGCCGCTTGCAATCATGGACCGAGGTTGTTGGTGGCAGGATCTGCCCACAAAAGCGCTCGAACAGCAGGGACGCGCTTACAACATTGCGTTCGAATGCAGCGGCCTCACGAGTCAGAAAGCTGCGATACGCGCCGGTTTTGCGATTGGAATACTCTATGAGAATAGTGTTGAGCAGGGCATGAAGGTGCTGACACCACAGGACGGCTTTCCGCCATTGCCGTTGTCAAAGCGTTCCATCATCTTAAATCCTGACGCTCCAGAAAAGCTGACAATGGCAATGGCAAAGGCCATCAAAAACGCATCTTTACGCGGTCTTGCAAAACCACTTTCTGCTCTTTAGATTATCTACGCTAACTTACCGTTAAATAACGGGTGAAATCATGACCGGTGATACCCGCGTACTGCTCGTCGTAGCTGGCGGAATCGCAGCTTATAAAGCTTTGGAACTGATCCGCCGCCTTCGCGAGCAGTCGATCAGGGTGCGGTGTATTTTAACCCGTTCCGGTGCGGAATTCGTCACGCCTCTCTCCCTGTCTGCTCTTACCGAGGATAAAGTCTACGGTGAGCTTTTCTCGCTGACCGACGAAGCAGAGATGGGACATATTCAGCTGTCCCGCGACGCCGACCTGCTGGTCGTGGCCCCGGCAACTGCGGATCTGATTGCCAAGATGGCGACGGGCCAAGCCGACGACATGGCCTCCACGGCTCTACTGGCAACCGACAAAGACGTCCTGATCGCCCCAGCCATGAACGTGCGTATGTGGGATCACCCTGCGACAAGGGCTAATGTCGCGACATTGCAGTCACGTGGTGTCACCGTGATTGGCCCTAACGAAGGCGACATGGCCTGTGGCGAGTTCGGCTTTGGCCGCATGGCGGAACCCAGCGAAATTCTAGCGGTTGTGTTGGATGCCCTGGGGCGCGCACCAACTGCCTCTAGCGGCGGCGGGCTTCTTGCAGGCCGCAGCGCCCTGGTCACCAGTGGACCCACTCATGAAGCCATCGACCCGGTGCGCTATATCGCCAATCGGTCTTCAGGCAAGCAAGGACACGCAATTGCCCAAGCCCTGACCAGCCTTGGGGCGAGAACAACCCTGGTGACGGGACCAACTCAGCTACAGGATCCGGCGGGCATGGATGTGGTTCATATCGAATCCGCCCAGCAGATGCTGAGTGCTTGCGAGAATGCCCTGCCGGCCGATATTGCTGTTTGTGCCGCTGCTGTCGCCGATTGGCGGGTCGCGACACAAAGCAACCGGAAAATCAAGAAAACAGGCGGCAACGGCTCCGGAGCCAAGGTGCCAAACTTAGAGCTGACTCCCAATCCCGACATTCTGGCATCCCTCTCCCAGCGAGGGAACGACCGGCCCGGACTCGTGGTTGGTTTCGCCGCCGAAACGGAGGACGTGGTAAGGCAGGCGACGGAGAAACGCACGCGCAAGGCCTGCGATTGGATCATCGCGAACGACGTATCCCCAGGCAGCGGCACTTTCGGAGGAGGTGATAACTCTGTCCATGTCATCGATGAGCAGGGCGCGGAAAGTTGGGAGCGCATGAGCAAGGTTGATGTCGCCCAGCGTTTGGCCGAACGCATCGCCGATCATTTTAGAGACGCACCAACTTGATAACAGAGACCTGATGACAGAGCCCCGATAACAAAGACTGAATGAACCCAGGTGGATATTACTGACCGCACGATGCGCAATGTTCTGGAAGTGTGGATGAGCGCAATAAACAAGAGCAAGCGCAGGCAAAGAGCTTATCCAAGAAACAAGCCGGCCCGATAAGAAAATACGCAGGAGAGATCATGAGCCCAATCACCATCGCCGTAAAACGTCTGCCCCATGGCGCGGACCTCGAATTGCCGGCTTATGCCACCGCGCAAAGTGCAGGCATGGATCTGGTGGCCGCCGTAGACGCTGACGTGACACTGGCACCTGGTGAACGCAAGTTGGTTCCCAGCGGCCTCGCGATTGCCCTGCCGGGCGGCTATGAAGCACAGGTCCGTCCGCGCTCGGGCCTCGCGCTCAAGAGCGGCGTAACGGTCTTGAACTCACCGGGCACCATCGACGCGGACTACCGCGGCGAGGTCGGTGTCATCCTGATCAATCATGGCCAGGAGCCCTTTGTTGTTACCCGCGGCAGCCGGATCGCCCAGATGGTGATTGCTCCCTGCCTGCAAGGAAGCTGGCAGGTAAGCGAAGACTTGGAGGCTTCGGCACGTGGCACCGGTGGTTTCGGCTCGACCGGCACTGGACCTCAAGCTGTTCAGGCCGCAGCACACGTAAACGGAGGATAGGGGACATGCTACGGCTGTCCAAGAAGCTGCTGTTCGCAATTGAGGCCGTGGTTGATATTGCCTACCACGCAGGCAGCGACACCGTGCGCTCCAGCGACATCTCGCGGCGTCAGGGAATTCCGCGCCGATATCTCGAACAGGTCCTGCAACAGCTTGTCCATCACGGTATTCTTGCCGGACAGCGAGGTCCGCGCGGCGGCTATCGCCTGGCCCGGGAACGAAGGCGTATCTCGGTGGGCGAGATTATTCGCATCGTGCGCCAATTGGAGGGTACGATCGATCCGGCCAGTGAACCGGACGGCTCTGAAATCGGCGTGAAGGTGGTGCGGCCCCTTTGGATCGACATGCAGCGCGAGATCATGGAACGCTTCGACAACACCACCATCGAACAGCTTTGTGACCGGGCCCGGGAAAAGAACATCTCCCGGGAGACCGGTAGTATCATTCCCGACTTCTCGATTTAAAGCAGGAATAAACAAGCACCCGCTGAAGAAAATTTGCGCAACACAGATATGACGACAAATAAGAAGTCTCTCCCAACCAATCACGTCGATGCATCAGAACCTCTATCGCCAGAGTTCGAAGCGCCCGAATTCAGAGGCCGCATCTATGACAACGTTCTGCAGACCATTGGTGCAACGCCGCTGGTTCGGCTCAGCAGGTTGAAGGCTGCGCATGGAGCCGTCGCGGAGATCGCGGGGAAGTGCGAGTTCTTCAATCCTCTCACATCGGTCAAGGATCGGATTGGGTTGTCGATGGTTGAAGCCCTGGAGCAGGCCGGAAAGATTGGACCTGAGACAACCATCATCGAACCGACCAGCGGCAATACCGGCATCGCACTGGCATTCGTCTGTGCGGCCAAGGGCTACCGACTGATCCTGACCATGCCCGAAACTATGTCCGTGGAGCGTCGCAAGATGCTGCGTTTCCTCGGCGCAGAGTTGATTCTAACGGATGGTGCTCTCGGTATGCGCGGTGCCGTCACAAAAGCCGAAGAGTTGCTGGAAGAACTCCCGGATGCGGTCATCCCGCAGCAATTCAAAAATCCCGCGAACCCAGCGATCCACCTGGCGGCGACGGCCGAGGAGATCTGGCGCGATTCCCACGGAGAGGTTGATGCGGTGGTCATGGGCGTGGGCACGGGCGGAACCTTGAGTGGAGTCGGTCAAGCACTAAAGGCGCGCAAGCCGGAGATCAAGATTATCGCCGTCGAACCCGAAGACAGTCCGATCCTCTCCGGCGGACAGCCTGGTCCCCACAAGATCCAAGGTATCGGCGCCGGCTTCGTGCCGGACATTCTGGACACCTCGCTGATCGACGAGGTCTTGCGGATCGGCAGTGATACAGCCTTCAGAACGGCCCGCGAAGCGGCCGCCATTGAGGGCATGCCCGTGGGTATTTCTTCCGGGGCTGCACTGGCAGCAGCGCTGGAGGTCGGTACGCGGCCTGATATGGAGGGCAAGCTGATCGTCGTTGTGCTGCCGTCCTTCGCAGAACGCTATCTCAGTACCGATCTCTTCGAAGGCTTCTGATCGCTCGACAGTAATCAAAGCCTGGCGTGCGTTGATTTTCTCTAAAACAGCGAAAAACGATCAGACTCTAATGAAATAGAGAGGGATTCGGTCTAAAGGAGGAAACCCTTGCTGGGTATCTCGTAAGCGATCCCCATATGGCAGGATATAAGACCGACTTCGTCCGATGAGGTGACCGTGGAATTTACTGACGAACAGATCGACCGCTACGCCAGGCACCTGGTACTGCCGGAAATCGGCGATGGGGGCCAAGGCCGGTTACTCGAATCCAAGGTCCTGGTAATCGGTGCCGGCGGCCTGGGTTCACCGCTGCTCAGTTATCTGGCAGCAGCAGGTGTGGGTACGCTTGGAGTTATTGACGACGATGTCGTGGATTTGTCGAACTTACAGCGCCAGATCCTGCACGACACCTCGGCAATCGGTCAGCCGAAAGTTCGCAGTGCGCGCCGGCGCCTGGCTGAGATCAACCCGGAAGTCAAAGTGATCGAACACGCGGAACGCCTGACAACCGAAAACGCAATCGGCGTGATCGAAGGCTACGACTTGGTCGCTGACGGCTCGGACAATTTCGCGACACGCTATCTCGTCAACGACGCCTGTTTTCTGGCTGAGAAAACCCTGGTTTCAGCTGCCATCATGCGCTTCGACGGACAGATAGCGACCTTCAAGGCCTACAAGGAAGGCGAACACCCCTGCTACCGCTGCCTATTCGGCGCCCAGCAACAAGATATTAAGAACAGCTGTGCCGATGTTGGCGTGCTCGGGGCTCTGGCCGGAACTATGGGATCGCTGCAGGCAGTCGAGGTCGTAAAGGAACTGCTGGATATCGGTGAGAGCCTATCGGGTTCACTCCTGCTCTACGATTCCCTGGCAACGACATTCCGCAAGATCAAGACCCGCAGGGACCCTGCCTGCGAGCTCTGCGGACCGCAAGCCACTAACTTTGCCCAGCGCGCCAAGCTGTCGCGCGGTATCCTGCGGACTCTCAGCTCCGATCGCGAAGGCTGATCGTTTCGAATTGATCGTTTTTTAGAACATCGCCTCGAGAACCCGGTCGGGCGGCGTGTGGCCGTCGGCGAAGGTCTTGATGTTGATGATGACCTTCTCGCCCATGGCAATCCGGCCCTCGATGGTGGCCGAACCCATATGCGGCAGCAGGACCACGTTGTCGAGCTTCAAGAGCTTTGGGTTGACCGCCGGTTCGTGCTCGAACACATCGAGCGCAGCGCCCGCAATTTCCTTCGTCGTCAACATGCGGGTCAACGCATTCTCGTCGATCACTTCGCCGCGGCTGGTGTTAACGATGAAGGCCGTTTCATGCAGCAGCTTGAGACGCCGTGCCGACAGCAGATGGAATGTCGCCGGCGTGTGCGGGCAGTTGACCGAGATGATGTCCATGCGTGACAGCATCTGATCGAGACTCTCCCAATAGGTCGCTTCCAACTCTGCCTCGACATCGGGATGGACCCGGCGCCGGTTGTGATAATGGATCGAAAGGCCGAATCCTTTGGCGCGCCGCGCGACAGCTTGGCCGATTCGGCCCATGCCGATAATCCCCAATCGCTTGCCCCAGATCCGATGTCCCAACATGCCTGTCGGGCTCCAGCCAGTCCAGTCGCCGGAGCGCACCAGCCGTTCGCCTTCCATCAGACGCCGGGGCAGGGCCAGCATCATAGCCACTGTCATGTCGGCGGTATCCTCGGTCAGGACACCCGGCGTGTTGGTTACGTTGATGCCACGCTGACGGGCGGATTTCAGATCGATGTGATCGACACCGGTGCCGAACGAGGCGATAAGCCGCAGATCCGGACCGGCCTGCGAAAGCGTGCCCGCGTCGATCCGGTCGGTAACCGTAGGCACCAGGACTTCTGCCTGCTTCATGGCATCGATCAGGTCGGCTTGCGCCATCGGCCTGTCGTCCAGGTTCAGGCGGCAATCGAACAGCTCCATCATGCGTGTTTCGATCACATCAGGAAGTCGCCGAGTCACGATGACGAGGGGTTTTTTCTGCGGCATGAGCCTTGATCCATAAGGAAAGATAACGGTCCTTGCCATAGCAGGCGCAACCCCGTGTTGTCCAGCGCGACGGCGCCTTTCGCCGGGGCAATTTGACCAGAACCGGGCGGACGGTGAGTTGAACGAGACTACTGTCGTTCATCATCGACAGCGACGACGCCGTCCGGCATGATCCACATCCTAACTCACTTGGTTGAGCCCGCCACCGTTTGGACGGGAAACACCAGAAATTTTCGCCTCAAAGTTCAATGATCTTGTTTGCAACAAAATCTCTTACCTTTGCCTTTGCGCTTCTTAGGTCCTCCGCAATTGGTTTGCTGTTCACCGTCCTGATTATTTCTGCGGGCTCCGGCATGTTGCCGCTCAGTGCATCGGCTGAAGGCGCAAGCGCCGCGGCACAGGGCGCAACGCTGGGAAAGAGCGGCTTGCCACTGCCACGCTACGTCTCGCTGGCGAAACCCAAGGTAAACCTACGCAAGGGACCAGGCCTTCGGTATCCGATCGAATGGGTCTATCGCCGCAGCAATCTGCCGGTTGAAATCATCGCCGAGTTCGACACCTGGCGCCAGATCCGCGACTGGGAGGGAACTGTGGGCTGGGTGCACCGGAATATGCTCCAAGGCAAGCGATCGGTCATCATTAAGGACGAGATCAAGACTCTACGCCAGGATCCGGGTGAAGATGCGCCAGCCTTGCTGCGTGCCGAGGCTGGCGTTATCGGCCGCTTGATCGAATGTTCCCGGACCTGGTGCCGAATCGAGGTCGCCGGCCGGCGGGGTTGGCTTAGGAACCAGGAGATCTTTGGTGTTTATCCGGATGAGGTCGTGAAGTAACGCCCAGATACCGGGATTAATGCTCCTTGTTATTAAGAGGATTAGGGAGAAGCACTATCATGGATGCCCCCGCGATCTATCGCGACAGCCTGGTCTGGGACGATCACTGCGGCTTCGAAATGCTGCCCGACGCACCCCTGGCGCCGTTGCTTAAACCTTGGCGCGAGGCTGGAGTCGATTATCTCTCGATCAACGTGGGGTACGACGTCAAAGCCTGGACCCGCACCATCGAAAACATCGCAGCCTTGCGGCGGCGCCTGCCGACAGAAGCACCCTTTTGCCGTCTTGTCTCGACAGTCAGCGAAATAGATCAGGCGCGCGCGGACGGAAAGCTGGCAGTCACCTTCGATATCGAGGGCATGGATGCACTGGCAGGGCGGACCGACATGGTTCAGCTGTACTACGACCTGGGTGTCCGGCACATGCTCTTTGCTTATAACCGTAACAATCTGGCCGGCTCCGGCTGCCATGACGAGGACACGGGCCTCACCGATTTCGGGCGACAGGTGATTGTCGAAATGAACCGGGTCGGCATGGTGGTGGACTGCTCCCACAGCGGTTTCAAGACCACCATGGCGGCCATGGAAATTTCAGCCGATCCGGTGGTCTTTTCGCACTCCAACCCCAAGGCGCTGGTCGACCATGGCCGCAACATCACCGACGAACAGATTAAGGCCTGTGCCGCCACCGGTGGGGTGATTGGGATCAACGGCGTCAATCTCTTCCTGGGCGAAGAGGTTCCGAGTCCTTCGAACGTAGCCCGGCACGCGGCCTACATTGCCGAATTGACCGGCCCGGAACACGTCGGCCTGAGTCTCGATTTCGCACCGAAGGAAGAAGACACGGAAGACGACGCGTCAGGGAACCAAGAATCCAGCGATGTCTCAGGATCGATTGCCCGTAACCCGCATTACTGGCCGCCCGGGACCGGCTACGAAAAGGGTGTCAGCTACCTGGATATCCGCCGCCTCCCCGACATTGCAACGGAACTGGCCACAGTTGGTTTCAGGAAGAGCGAGATCGCCGGCATTCTGGGGGGGAACTTCAGACGCATCGCGGAGCAGGTTTGGAAGTAACACCTTTTGGAAGTAACACTTAGCAAACGGCTCCATCCAGATGTCCGGTGCATACAAGGAGCAGCAGGATGTACAAACTCTACTGGGCTTTTGACACGGCCAGTTTCGGGCCGCATGCGGTGCTGGAAGAAGCCGGACTCGACTATCAACTGATCCCGGTCGATATCGCTGCCGGGGAGAACCGAAAGCGGGCCTACAAAACGATCAGCCCTCTGGGTAAGGTCCCGGTAGTCGAACTGCCTGACGGCCAGATCCTGTACGAGGCCACTGCCATTATGCTGTATCTGGCCGAGCAGCATGGACTGGATGATCTCATGCCGCCGCCGGGTCATCCGCTCCGCGCGCTGTTTCTCCGGTCTCTGTTCTATCTCTCCAACAACGTCCAGGACACCTACAAGCGATTTTACCATCCCCAGCGTTTTTCGACCGACCCGCTTGATGCCCCCAAGGTCAAGGCAAAATCGATCGACGCTTTGATGGAATGCTGGCAGCCGGTGGATGCACACCTGAGCGCAAACGGCCCTTTTCACCTGGGTTCACGCTTCAGTCTGGCGGACATCTACATGACCATGCTGGTGACGTGGTTCCGGCCGATGGAGCAATTGCTGGAAGCTTATCCGGCAATCAGGGCGTGCCACGAGATCGTCGGTCAGAGACCCGCCATTGCGCGCTGCCTCAAACCACCACAGAACATCGACATCTGATAAAAGAAGAAATTCCGGCGCTGCGAATCAGACAATCCGCAGGCTATAGAACGCGATCGTTCTCGGTCGCGTAAAGCAGTCAATCAGACTCTAATCGAAGTCTTGCGCCAGCGCCGCACGGACGGCTTCCGGCAAGACGGCCATGTGGCTATAGAACTCGTGCTTGAAGCCCAGGATCACCTGGTTGCCTTCGGACCGGAACTTGGCGACCTGGTCGGCGGTGAAAGGAAAGTGGATGAACTGTACTGCCGAGGCCTTGCCGTCGGCCGTGGTCCGATCAACATCCTCTTCGGGAACGCCTATCACGGTCTCACCGTCAAACTGGAAGAAGGCCGTCTCCTCGACCCCGCCCAACTTTGAGAGAAAGGTCGCCCGGCGCACCGGTTCGTCGATTTCGAACATCACCGTGGCGACCAGTTCGCTGCCCTGGGGGATCAGTGGATTATAAGCCTCCAGCTCGTCCTTAAGCTGCTCGTCGCCGCCCTTTTCGATGTAGAGCATCTCCTGAACCTGAGACCACATGGTCTCGTAGTTCTCGAAATAAAAAGTGCAGACCGGGCCGACCTCAAGACGGCGGTGGCGCTTCACGTCGACCAGTGCTTTGCGTCGAGACTTGCGGTCGGCGGCATAAACCTCCATAGGCAGGATATCGTCAGCCGTAATCATGCGCTTTTCCGCCATTGCGGTTTCTCCTGAAACTGACATTCATCTTCTCAATTTACACGATAGGGAAAATCCTATCGCAGAGGTTACAAACCGTAGGCGCGCGCCATCAGCTCGATCGGATGCTGGGCTTCCTCGATCTGTGGCTTATCATCCATCTTCAGGCGTTCGATACCCTGTAGGATATGGGTTCCGGCAAGTGGGCACTCGGAGGCAATGTAGGTCTTGCCGCTGCTGGCCGCCTGGCGGGCCGCGGTGCGCCCGACCTTGATAGCCTTTTCGAAATTGTCCTTCATACAGCCCCAGCTGCCGCCATGGCCCGAGCAACGCTCGATGACCTTGATGTCGGCTTCAGGCACAAACCGCAGCATCTCGGCGGCCTTGGCACCCATGTTCTGCGCCCGCGCGTGGCATGCCATATGCAGCGCGACACCGCCATCCAATGAAGAGAGCCCATCGGCCAAACCCTCTTTCTTGGCAATATCGACCACGTACTCGGTGATGTCCGAGGTTGACGCAGAAAGCTTCTTTACGCTCTCGTCATCCGGCAGGATCAAGGGCCATTCGAACTTTAGCATCAGGGCGCAGGATGGCGTCAGCGCAACAATGTCGTAGCCCTTATCGATCCAGGTCGACATCTCGGCGGCCACACGCTTCGCGGATTCGGCCACCTTGGCGATATCACCCTGCTCGAACTGCGGCATGCCGCAGCAGGACGGATAGACCACTTCGGTCTCGACGCCGTTGTGCGCCAGTACGGCGCGGGCGGATTCCCCAATGGCCGGATTGTTGTAGTTCACGAAACAGGTGGCATAGAGCGCCACCTTGCGGCCGTAAGCCGGCGCATCCTTGTTGGGCGCAGTGCCATCGCTCTTGGCACGCAGGGCAAAGGTCTTGCCATGGAACTTCGGCAACGCTGCCTCTTTGTCGATACCCATCGTCTTTTCCAAGATCGGACGGGTCAGACTGTTTCCGGTGTCGCTGGCCCAATTCGCCAAGCCGGGCATCATGCCGGCGAGTTTGCCGTTGCGGTCCGTCTTGGTCAGCTCCATGAGCGCCTTGTCTGCCTTGCCGGCTTTTAGTTCGGCGGCGCGGTAGCGAAGCATGAGGTGGGGGAAATCGAGATTGAATTCGTGCGGCGGAACGTAGGGACAGGAGACCATGAAACACATGTCGCAGAGCGTGCAGGCGTCTACGACCGGCTTATAGTCAGCAACATCGACCGTATCCAGTTCTCCGCTTTCCGAATCATCGATCAGGTCAAAGAGGATCGGAAAGGATTCGCAGAGATTGAAACAGCGCCGACAGCCGTGACAGATGTCGAATACGCGCTCCAGCTCGGCGTTGATCTTGTCGAAATCATAAAAATCGGGATCGTTCCAGTCGATCGCGTAGCGGACCGGTGCGCCCAAACCACCTTCGCTCATGGATATTGCCCTCTCAGCACTCTCAGGTCTCGCCCTCGCGATGTCGTCAACAGGGGGCAGACGCGCAGCGTAGCTCTGATTCGAAGTGACCCATCGATCAGGCACTCGTCAAGCTGCGCAGATCGTCCCGGCACGGCGCCTGCCAGGACATCCCCGCGCCCGGCAACAGCAGCCAGCAAATAAAGCCGGCGATCCCTTCAGATTGGAAAATAACGGGTTCGCGGGATCGATCCGAAGAACGATCCTGCGAACCTTATGCGGTACTCAGCGAAAATAATGCGCCGCAGCTGCTCCGGTACCTTCCCAACACGGCACCACTCCACCGACAGAAGGGAATTCCACCACATAATCCGCGGAACAAGCACGCCCGTCACAAACCGGAACACCGGGAAGAAGATTTTCCTTCCCCGAAATCCGGCGATACAGCGGACGCAAAGCGCCTTACATCGTGTCGAGTGCTTTCTGGAATCGGCCGGCGTGGCTCTTTTCAGCCTTCGCCAGAGTCTCAAACCAGTCTGCAATCTCGTCGAAACCTTCTTCACGGGCCGTGCGGGCCATACCCGGATACATGTCCGTGTATTCGTGAGTTTCGCCGGCGATGGCAGCTTTCAGGTTCAATGACGTTTCACCAATTGGCTCACCGGTAGCGGGATCGCCAACTTCCTCGAGGAACTGAAGATGGCCATGGGCATGACCGGTCTCGCCCTCTGCAGTCGAACGGAACACGGAAGCGACATCGTTGTAGCCTTCGACGTCAGCTTTTTGTGCGAAATAGAGATAGCGACGATTTGCCTGGCTTTCGCCGGCAAAGGCGTCTTTGAGGTTACCTTCGGTCTTTGAACCCTTTAGCGACATAGTATTCTCCCTCCAGAATGCGGGTTACGGATGCGACTGCCTCAGATCACAGCCGACTCCACGGTCATAGCATTAATAACTAGCCGTGGTCCGAGCCAAGCATGACCGCCCTTGTTTTAAAGGGTGCCGATCAGACTCGATGAGGGTTAATACGACCTTCAAACGGTCATGTCAAACCGTTTAGAATAGTTCTAGAAAGAATAATATCAGTAAGAGGTTGATCGTTTTTCTTGAATCCAAAAATAACTGTGAATTCGCCTCAGATCAAACAGGCCGGGAGGCAATCAAGAACGATTGCGCTCCACAAATTAGATGCTAATCGTTCGCCGGGTTCAGGCGAATGATGACATCCACGCGCGAGACTTTCATGCCCTCGGGCGCATCAGGCAGCGCGGTCAGAACCACCTCGTCGCAATCGACATCCTGCAGCTCACCTGAACCTTCCATATAGAAATGGTGGTGATCATCCATATTGGTGTCGAAATAGGACCGTCCCGCCTCCACGACCACTTCGCGTAACAATCCGGCATCGTTGAACTGATGTAGAGTGTTGTAGACCGTGGCCAGGGAAACTCTGACTTCCGCACCCATGGCCTCGGCGTGAAGCTGCTCGGCCGTGAAGTGCCGGTTTCCACCTTCGAACAACAGCTTTGCCAGCGCCAGGCGCTGACGTGTCGGACGCAATCCGGCGGTCTTAAGCTGATCGATCAGGGCGCTATAGGGGCGTTTTGTGGTCATAAGTCTCAATATACGCACATCCGTACAAAATTAAAGACTTTAGAACAGTAATCTGTTGTTTTTTTTGGAATGACTATAATCTGCAGCGACTCAAACCCCGCCGAAGCAGGCTGCCATTGGGTACAAATACATCTAGTCACGACTTTTTGCGTTTTCCATTGGGTCCTTGAGTTTGTTATGGTTTTTCTGGTAATGCGCTGTGCTATAGTCCGCGTCTTGGCTTAGGGGGAACTGTCGGGAACGCACTCCTGGTCGCCGTAAAAGACGGAGTTCAGGATCACCAAAAAAACGCCCTGAAAATCTACGTGATCCCCCGAGTTTGCGTAAAAGTACTAGTTTGTTGGATTGAGGCCTTTGACCGAACGACCGAATAACTTCTCATACGAAGATCTGATCAAGTGCGCCCAGGGCGAACTCTTTGGCCCCGGTAACGCGCAGTTGCCAATGCCTCCGATGCTGATGTTCGACCGCATCACCAACATCACCGACGTCGGTGGAGAATTCGACAAAGGCGAGATCACTGCCGAGTTCGATATAAATCCTGATCTCTGGTTCTTTAAGTGCCACTTTGAAGGCGATCCGGTCATGCCCGGCTGCCTGGGTCTGGATGCGCTTTGGCAGCTTGTGGGATTTTTTCTTGGCTGGAAGGGAGCACCAGGCCGGGGCAGGGCGTTGGGTGTTGGCGAAGTCAGAATGAGAAACATGATTTTGCCTTCCGCAAAACAAGTCACGTACCATATAGACTTCAAGCGCGTTATCATGCGTCGCTTGGTGATGGGCATTGCTGACGGTGTTGTGAAAGTCGACGGCGAAAATGCCTGCGAGGTCAAGGATCTGCGCGTCGGTGTTTTCACCAGCGATGCACCGGCGTAAAACACCGCTGAATATTTGATATCCGCTTCGGAGAGGCAGATCATGCGACGAGTCGTCGTCACTGGGCTGGGCATTGTTTCCAGCATCGGCAACAACAAGCAGGAAGTTATTTCTTCCCTGCGTGAGGGCCGTTCAGGCATCGAGTTCTGTGAAACTTATGCCGAAATGGGCTTCCGTTCTCATATCCACGGTTCACTCAACATCGACCTCGATGCTGCGATTGACCGCAAGGTTCGCCGCTTCATGGGCGACGGATCGGCCTATAACTATGTCGCCATGCAGGAGGCTATCGCCGACGCCGGCTTGACGGATTCCGAGATATCCCACGAGCGGACCGGACTCGTGATGGGCTCCGGCGGCCCCTCGACGTCCAATCAGGTGGCGGCCGCGGATATCACGCGGGAAAAGGGACCGAAACGGATCGGCCCCTATATGGTACCGCGCTGTATGTCGAGCACGAACTCCGCAAACCTTTCGACTGCATACAAAATCAAAGGTCTGTCCTATTCCATCTCCTCGGCCTGCTCGACTTCGGCGCACTGCGTCGGCAACGGTGCTGAGCTGATCCAGATGGGCAAACAGGACATTGTCTTCGCCGGTGGCGGTGAAGAGTTGCACTGGAGTCTGACCGTTCTCTTCGATGCCATGGGCGCCCTCTCGAGCAAGTACAATGATACGCCGGAACGAGCCTCCCGGGCTTACGATGCGGATCGGGACGGCTTCGTGATCTCCGGAGGCGGTGGTGTGGTTGTGCTGGAAGAGCTTGAGCACGCCAAGGCCCGTGGAGCCAAGATTTATGGCGAAGTGGTCGGCTATGCCGCGACCTCCGACGGCGTGGATATGGTGGCCCCCTCTGGTGAGGGCGGCATGCGCTGTATGCGGTTGGCTATGGCCAATCTCGGCAATACGCCTGTCGACTACATCAATGCGCACGGCACCTCGACACCAGTCGGCGATATCATCGAGCTGGAATCCATTCGCGAGGTCTTCGGTGCCGATATGCCAAAAGTGTCTTCGACCAAGTCATTGACCGGTCATTCCCAGGGAGCGACCGGCGTCCACGAAATCATCTATTCGCTGCTGATGATGGACAACAACTTCCTGTGTGCATCGGCCAATATCGAGAACCTCGATCCCGGCGCAGAAGGATTTCCAATTGTGCGGGAACTGGACGAGAGCAATCAGATCAATTGTGTGATGTCCAACAGCTTCGGTTTTGGTGGCACCAACGCGTCGCTGGCATTCCAACGCTACAATAGCTAACTCCCGAACAACAGGGAGAGAGCGGTTTTCGGGTAGTGGCAAGACTCACGCCACACCAGCATTAGGCACAGGCCGGGCAGGTGAACGCGTGAAAGATATTGAGGAACATATTACGTGACGTCCAAGTCATCGCTAATGACGGGCAAGCGCGGCCTCGTGATGGGGGTTGCCAACGATCATTCGATCGCCTGGGGCATTGCAAAATCGCTACATCAACGGGGCGCAAGCCTGGCCTTTACATATCAGGGCGAAGCCTTTCACAGGCGTGTCGGGCCGCTCGCAGAATCGGTCGGATCGAACCTGCTGTTACCTTGTGACGTCGAGAACGAAGATGATGTGAAGCAGGTTTTCGCCTCGCTCGCGGAGTCCTGGGGCAGTTTGGATTTCGTAGTTCACGCTATTGCCTATTCGGATAAGGAAGAGCTCAAAGGCCGCTATCTGGATACGACGCGCGAGAACTTTCGCCGCACCATGGCCATCTCCTGCCATTCCTTCACCGCTGTCGCGCAGCATGCCTCAGCCCTGATGACCGATGGTGGCAGCCTGCTGACGCTCTCTTATCTAGGTGCAGAGCGCGTGACGCCGAACTACAACGTCATGGGCGTCGCTAAGGCGGCACTGGAAGCCAGTGTCCGTTATCTGGCCGCCGACCTGGGACCACAGGGGATCCGGGTCAATGCCATTTCAGCGGGACCGATGCGCACCCTTGCCGGTTCGGCCATTGCAGACGCGCGTCATACCTTTCGTTTCAACCGGGACAATGCGCCTCTGAAGCGGAACATCCTGCTGGAAGAAGTCGGCTCGGCCGGGCTCTATCTGCTGTCGGATCTTTCGTCCGGCGTGACGGGTGAGATCCACCATGTCGATGCCGGCTACAATGTGATCGGCATTCCCTCGCCGGTGCGGGAAGAAAAGCCTGCCTGAGGTTGGGATTGGGATTCAGCCCGACTTTAATTTTAGCCAAGCATTGATGACAACCAGAATTTAACAGCAGCCAAACTCGGGTTTTAGGCAGTCACTTGGACGTCGATTTCGGTAATCGATCCGGAGTCAGAAAACCGCAGGAGTTCGACTCCATTGCGCACGATGACTTCGCCGCTTTCCGCCTTGGTTGCTCGCATGGTGAAATCGAAGACGACGGCCCGGTTTCTATCCGGCCGGGTGTCCGCAATCTCCCAGGTTACATCTGGAAAGCTTTCGAAGAACGTCGTCATCATCTCCAGGATCGCCGCGCGGCCTTGATAAGTTCCGACGGATGACGAACGGTAAACAGCATCTTCCGCGAACATCGGCCCGATCGCGGCCAGATCGTGCCGGTTTGAGCATTCGACATAGTGCTGCGTCAACGCGGTCAGATCCCGGGTAGCGCTCACCTTTCGTGACCGGGACGGCCGGCGGCGACCGCTTCGCCCTCGATTTCGACCAGAAAATCCGGACTGGCCAGCCCCGCCACCACGACATAGGTCGCGGCGGGCGCATGACCCTCAAGCACGCGGTCGCGGATCTCCCGATAGAGCGTCGTCGCATCGGACCGGGTGACGTAGACCGTAACCTTAATCAGGTCTCGCTTGGCCATGCCTTGAGATTCCAGGATGGCAAAGATGTTGAGCC
The DNA here is from genome assembly GCF_947331435.1 of Pelagibius sp. Alg239-R121. Taxonomy (GTDB): domain Bacteria; phylum Pseudomonadota; class Alphaproteobacteria; order Kiloniellales; family Kiloniellaceae; genus Denitrobaculum. The sequence continues at coordinate 600,711 of NZ_CAMZOF010000001.1, forward strand.
AGCAACGCTCCATCTGTGCGGCCATATCCCCCGCGAGGCTGCCATCGGGGTTGAGGCCCACCTGGCCGGCAATTACGAGCCGCCGTGCAGAATCGGACACCACGGCACCATGGCTGTAGTTCGACGCCGGCGCAGCAATGCCCTCCGGGACGATAAATTTTGTGGAAGATGTGCTCACCTTGCGCCTCCCATTCGTTTTCTAGGGCAATTGTAGGTTGTTTCAATAGAGAAACGACCGATTTTGGAGTTATCCGATCAAGAAATCGCCTGGGCAATCACATCCGGCGCATCAGTGATCAGGCAGTCAATACCCCATTCAAGCAGCTCCCGCGCCTGTTCCGGATCGTTCACCGTGTAGACTGCCAGGCCATATCCGGCAGCCTTGGTCTCGGTCACCTGCCTGGCCGTCACGGCCTTCGCGTAATGATGGATCGTGACACAGCCCAGATCCTTCGCAATCGATGACCAATCGTCTGGAAGTTCTTCCACAAGATAGCCGCGCGGCAGTTTTGGCGCTTGTTTCTGCAATGCTTCGAGGCTTCTACGCGAGAAACTGCTCATCAGCGGTGCCGGTGATGTTGCCGGCCAGACCCGCTCAAGCACCTCAATAGTCTTCGTGACCGTATCGGCTTCTTCGCCCGGCGAGGGCTTGATTTCGATGTTCGCGGCCATGTCCAACTCCCGCAATAGCCCAAGGGTTTCCTCGAGGGAGGGTACAGTTTCACCGGCAAACTCCGGGCCAAACCAACTGCCGGCGTCGAGCGCCCTGAAATCTGCCAAGCTCAACTCGGACGCCAATGCGTCTTTTCCAGTGGTGCGCTTGAGAGAGTCATCGTGCATCAAAACCGGAATTCCGTCAGCGGTAAGCTTCACATCAAACTCAACCCAAACAGCTCCATAGGCTGCAGCCTGGCGAATGCCGGCCAGAGTGTTTTCCGGCGCCGACGCAGCGGCACCGCGATGCCCCATAATACGCGGCAATGATACTATTCCAGACACAGCGTTCTCCCCAACGTCACCAGCCAGACAAAGTCTTGCTGCCCGCTAACGACGACACCGGGCGTTTCATCCTAGAACCTGATCGTTTTTCACTGAATCTGTGAAATGCACGAATCAGCGTCTACATCAAATTGTTAGAGCAGTTCGTTTTAATGATTCACACCCTGGGGGCATAGCTAAAACTCACAAAAACAAAGGGCGGATGCATCAGCACCCGCCCTTTTTTATTTTTTCGGAAGCTCTTCAGTCGCCGAAGCCTCTAATCAATCAGTCGGCAACAGCTTCCAGATCTGCGCCGGTTTCTTGATCGACGCGCTTCATCGACAGCTTGACCTTGCCGCGCTCGAGGCCGATGCACTTGACCTTAACCTGATCACCTTCCTTGACCACGTCGCCCACGGTTCCGACCCGCTCCTTCGCGAGCTCGCTGATGTGAACGAGACCGTCGCGCGGCCCCATGAAGTTCACAAAAGCGCCGAAGTCCATGATCTTGACGACCTTGCCGTCATAGATCACGCCAACTTCGGGTTCGGCCGTAATGGACTTGATCCAGTTGATCGCCGCTTCACCCTGCTCCTGATCAACAGCCGCGACCTTGATGGTGCCGTCGTCTTCGATGTCGACCTTGGCGCCGGTGGTCTCGCAGATTTCACGGATCACCTTACCGCCCGTACCGATCACTTCACGGATCTTATCTTTGGGGATCGTGAAGGTCGTGATGCGCGGCGCGTGATCCGACACACCTTCGCGGGCGTCCGTCAAAGCCTTCGACATTTCGCCCAGAATATGGAGACGGCCTTCACGCGCCTGACCCAGAGCGATTTCCATGATCTCCTTGGTGATCGAGGTGATCTTGATGTCCATCTGCAGCGAGGTGATGCCACCGTCGGTGCCGGCCACCTTGAAGTCCATGTCACCAAGGTGATCTTCGTCACCAAGGATATCGGAGATGACCGCGAAGTCGTCACCTTCCTTAATCAGACCCATCGCGATGCCGGCGACCGGGCGCTTCAGAGGCACACCCGCATCCATCAGGGACAGCGAAGCGCCACAGACCGAAGCCATGGAAGAGGAACCGTTAGATTCGGTGATCTCGGACACCACGCGGATGGTGTAGGGGAAATCTTCTTTAGCCGGCAGCAACGGACGCGCTGCACGCCAGGCCAGCTTGCCGTGGCCGATCTCGCGACGGCCCGGGGACTTCAGGAAGCTTGCCTCACCGACCGAATAGGGCGGGAAGTTATAGTGCAGCATGAAGTGTTCGCGATAGCTGCCCTCGAGCTGGTCGATGATCTGCTCGTCCTGGCCAGTGCCGAGCGTGGTGGTAACCAGCGCCTGCGTTTCGCCACGGGTGAAAAGCGCCGACCCATGGGTCAGCGGTAGAACGCCGACCTGACAATCGATCGCACGCACATCCTTGCTCGAACGACCGTCAATCCGCGGCTGACCCTTCAGAATGTTGCCGCGAACGACATCGCTTTCCAGGGACTTGAAGAGACCACCCGTGAGGGGCATTTCTTCTTCGCTGAGATCGGCAGCGGCAGCTTCCTTGACCGCAGCAACCTTGTCCTGGCGCAGCAATTTGTCCGCTTCGCCGTAGGCTTCCGACAGCTTGTCGATGATTCCACCGGCCAACAGCTTCTCGCGCAGAGCTTCGACTTCCGGCGGTGGCGGCGGCACGTCGCGCGGTTCGCGTGCACAGCGTTCAGCCAACTCGATAATGGCCTTGATCACCGGCATCATGGCTTCGTGACCGAAGTTGACGGCGCCGAGCATGACGTCTTCAGGCAGTTCCTGGGCCTGCGACTCGACCATCAGGACGCCTTCGCTGGTGCCAGCAAGCACCAGATCAAGATCGGACTCTTCCATCTCGTCCATGCGTGGATTGAGGATGTATTCGCCATCCTTGTATCCCACGCGCGCACCACCGATCGGCCCCAGGAAGGGGAGACCTGAAATCGTAAGAGCGGCGGAAGCACCAACCATGGCGACGATGTCTGGATCATTCTCCAGATCGTGGCTGATGACGGTACAGATCACCTGGGTCTCGTTCTTGTAGCCCTTGGCGAACAGGGGACGCAGTGGTCGGTCAATCAGGCGCGAAGTCAGGGTTTCCTTTTCGCTCGGACGGCCTTCACGCTTGAAGAAGCCACCTGGGATTTTACCCGCAGCGAAGGTCTTTTCCTGGTAGTTGACCGTGAGTGGAAAAAAGTCGATGCCCGGTTTGGGCGACTTCTGACCAACTGCCGTGCAAAGCACGACCGTATCGCCGTAGGTTGCGATAACTGCACCGTCCGCCTGGCGAGCCACACGGCCCGTCTCCAGTTTCAGGGTGCGTCCGCCCCACTCGATTTCTTTGGTGTATATGTCAAACATCTTATTATGGATCCTTAGAGATTCACGTCGGAATCAAAAAAACACCGGACCCACGTAAGGGTCGTAACGGCGGGCATAAGCTGCCCCTTGCCGCAACGACCCTTACGTTGGCCCGGCTCATATCGCATATTGCGCCGACGTACCCGCAATACCGTTTTCATTGGATATCCCGCCATTGGCCCGCCCGAACCTCTGCCCGTCTGGTCGAAACCGAAACGGGTTCAGAGCGGTATTGCGGGCGGAGCCTCATGGCGAGTGCCCTACACCTAGCGGCGCAGGCCTAAGCGCTGGATCAAGCTGTCGTAACGGCTCTGCTCCTTGCGCTTTAGATAATCCAGCAGGCGGCGGCGCTGACCAACCATGATCAAAAGTCCGCGGCGCGAGTGGAAATCTTTTTTATGCGTCTTGAGGTGCTCAGTGAGGTTGATAATCCGTTCAGTCAGAATCGCGACCTGTACCTCAGGTGAGCCGGTGTCGCCCTCGTGCGTGGCGTATTCTTTAACAAGTTCGTTCTTTCGCTCAGTCGTAATCGACATCGCAGTATCCTCGTCTTACAGGTTAGAGAGCGACCCACAGGCTTGAATGCTTCAAGCAAGAATGACCGCACTCTAGAGGTTGAGTACTCGGACCGGGTGAATATCGCCCGCTTCATAACGCGCCAAGGCCACCGGTGTATCGCCGGTCTTGGCAAACACAATAGATCCGCTATTCAGCATGCGAACTTGATCGCTTCGGCTGCGGGCCAACATGGACACCGACTGACCGGATCGCAATCTCGCTGCCTCGGTCTCGGATAAGGCCAGCGCCGGGATGTCGTCCAGCGCGGTCTCTACCGGGAGCAATAGCTCCAAGGCGGCGGGACTATGCCCTAACGCTTCAAGAGATTCCAGCGAAATCGCGTCGTTTTCATGGAAAGGTCCCACCGACGTCCGACGCAAAGCACTGACATGCCCGACCGTCCCCAGTTTCCGGGCCAGATCGCGCGCCAGTGAGCGTACGTAGGTGCCTTTTCCGCAGTCGACCTCGAAACTCGCAAGGTCAGGGTTGAAGGTATCTCTGTCCGAATCGCAAAGGACAAACCTTTCAATCTCAACGGGCCGCGCCGCCAACTCGAATTCGCGATTTTCCCGTGCCAAATCGTAGGCGCGCTCTCCCTGCAGCTTGATGGCGGAAAAACGGGGTGGGATCTGCGCGATCGTGCCATGAAAGTCCGCCAGCGCAGCTTCGATTTCTGCTCTTTCGGGCCGGTGGTCAGAGGTTTCAGTGACCTCGCCTTCACGATCGTCCGTCGATGTGGCTTCGCCCCAGCACACCTCGAAACGATAGGTCTTGCGACCGTCCATAGCGTAGGAAACGGTTTTGGTTGCCTCGCCCAAAGCAAGCGGCAGAACCCCGGTCGCTAATGGATCGAGCGTACCGCCGTGTCCAATTTTTTGAGCATCAAGTGCACGGCGAACCCGGCCGACAATCTGGGTCGAAGTTACGCCGAGCGGCTTATCGACAATCAGCCAGCCATGAACAGGGCGGCCTTTGCGCTTACGCGCCATGGTCCTCGTCGCCCTGATCTTGAGCGGCATCCTCAAAGTCCGGTTGTTCGGTCAGATCACGCCGGACGCTTGGTTGGCTGAGGATAGCGTCAATCTTGTTGGCTTCGTCAAAAGAGCGATCCGCTGCAAATGTCAGGCGGGGATTATTGCGCAGATCGACAACACGTGCGATCTGGCCGCGAAAGTAGCTCGCTGCTCGATTGAGGGCTTCGACTTTGTTTTCCAGCTCGGCTCCGCCGAGGGGAATGACAAAGACGGTCGCATTTCGCAGGTCTGGACTCAGACGCACTTCAGTAACGGTTAGATTTGCGTTCGAAAGGGCAGGGTCAGAAAGTCCGCCCCGAGAAATAATCTCTGACAGAACATGCCGCAGCTCTTCGCCCACACGAAGTTGCCGCTGGCTCGGAGCCCGGCTCCGGCTTCGCTTCATGATCGTTCCTTAGTTTTCAACCGGAGCAGTGGCGAATTAATGGCCACTCGTCCAATCATTGGAGTCGCAGATTAGCTTCGCGCGAAGTCGGCCCGGAGCAAAACCCCGGGCCAGTACTTCGTTTCCGAGCTATAGCTCGCGCGCGATCTCCTCGACTTCATAACACTCAATTTGGTCGCGGACCTGAATGTCGGTGTAGTTTTCGAACGCCATGCCGCATTCGTAACCATCCCTGACTTCCTTGACCTCGTCCTTAAAGCGGCGAAGCGTCTTGAGCGTACCGTCATGGATGACCACGCTATCGCGCAACAACCGAACCTTGGCACCGCGCTTGACGATACCTTCAGTGACCATACAACCGGCGACCTTACCGACCTTGGAATTGCTGAAGACCTCACGGATTTCAGCGTAACCCAGGAAGTTTTCACGCTGCATCGGCGACAACATGCCGCTCATGGCCGCTTTGATATCATCGACCACATTGTAAATGATCGAGTAGTAGCGGATATCGACACCGTCACGGCGAGCCATCTCGCGTGCTTGCGGGTTGGCCCGGACGTTGAACGCAATAATCATCGCACCGGTCGAACGGGCCAGCGTGGTATCCGATTCATTGATACCGCCGACACCGGCATGCAGGATGCGCGCCTTGACCTCGTCGGTTCCCAGTTTTTCGAGGCTGGAAACGATCGCTTCGAGCGACCCCTGAACATCCGACTTGATGACAACCGGCAGTTCGGAAGCTTCACCCTCTTTGATTCGGTCGAGCATCTGCTCGAGGGTCCCGCGACCGGACGCCGCCATCTCTTTCTCGCGCTTGGTCTGGCCACGGAATTCGGCGATTTCACGGGCACGCGCTTCATGTTCGACAACGATGAAATCGTCGCCGGCCAGAGGTGCACCGTTCAAGCCCAGAACCTCGACCGGAAGTGCTGGTCCAGCTTCCACGATCGAATCTCCATGCTCGTTGAGCATGGCACGGACACGGCCCCATTCCGAACCAGAGACAAAAATGTCACCGATTTTCAGGGAGCCGCGCTGAACGAGTACCGTCGCAACAGGACCCCGGCCGCGCTCGAGCTTGGCTTCGATAACGACGCCCTGCGCCGAACGGTCGGGATTGGCCGAAAGCTCCAGCAACTCAGCTTGCAGCAGGATCGCCTCGATCAGCTTATCGAGATTGGTCTTCTCTTTTGCTGAAACTTCGATTGCCAGGATGTCGCCACCCATGTCCTCGACGACCAGCTCATGCTGCAAAAGCTCGGTTTTGACGCGATTGGGATCGGAATCCGGCCGATCGATCTTGTTGATGGCAACGATGATCGGAACCTCAGCAGCCTTGGCGTGATTGATCGCCTCAACAGTCTGTTCCATGATTCCGTCATCTGCCGCAACCACCAGGATCACGATATCGGTAACGGTAGCACCGCGTGAACGCATTTCGGTAAAGGCGGCGTGGCCCGGTGTATCGATAAAGGTAACCTTATCGCCGGAATCCACCGTAACCTGATAGGCACCGATGTGCTGGGTGATACCGCCGGCTTCGCGATCGGCCACGTCAGTCGAGCGCAACGCGTCAAGCAACGAGGTTTTACCATGATCGACGTGACCCATAATGGTCACGACCGGCGGACGCGGCTGAAGGCTGCCCTCATCATCCTCGTCTCCGCGCATGCCGATTTCGACATCTGCGGCTGTCACACGCTTGATCTTGTGGCCAAACTCTTCCGTCACCAGCTCGGCGGTGTCCGCATCGATCGTCTGATTGATGGTCGCCATTACACCCAGTTTCATAAGAGTTTTAACAACTTCGACACCGCGCTCGGCCATCCTGTTCGCCAGCTCCTGGACCGTAATGGTCTCGGGAACGACAACTTCGCGGATTACCTTGTGTGGGAGCTGTGCACTGCCGCCACGCTCCAGCGCCTTCATCTTCTCGCGCTGCCGCTTGACGGACGCCAACGACCGCTGACGGCCTTCGCGGCCTTCCAATGCCTGGCTGATCGTCAGCTTGCCATGACGGCGACGCTGATCGGCTTCACGACGGCTTGGGGTTTTAGGAGCAGGCGCCACACTCTTGCGCTTGATACGTCCTCCCAGATCTTCTTCCAGCTTGATCCCGCCCTTGCGTGCCGGGGCCTCATCAGATTTCGGTTGATCTTTGGTTGGTGCGGGAGCGGCTTCTTTTGCGACCGGCGCTTGCTTGGCGGCCGGCTGCCGAGGCTCTTCGGCGGTCGGGGCAGTCTGCACGACAGGTTCTGCCGCGGCGCGCTTGGCCTCCTCTTCAGCCTGCCTTTTTGCTTCCTCTTCGGCGCGCTGACGGGCTTCTTCCTCTTGCGCTGCAACCCGAAGCTCTTCTTCCGCCCGCTGACGGGCTTCTTCAGCTTCGCGAACCTTACGCTGTTCTTCTTCCTGCTTGGCCGCTTCCAGAACCTTGATGCGCTTGGCCCGTTCATCCTGGGTCAGATGCGACAGATCCTTGGCGATCGCAGCCTGCTCGTCCTGCGGTTCCACAACGTCGGCCTCGCCGGCAGGCACAAAAGCCTTCTCGGCGACTTCGCGACTTTGCGTCACTTCGGTCATTCTGCCGCCTTTACCGGGCGCAAAGGTCCTACTGCGCTTGACCTCGACGGTAACGGCCTTGGAGCGCCCATGGCTAAAGCTCTGCCTGACCTGACCCGTCTCGATCGTCTTCTTGAGCTCGAGAGTGCCCGGCCGACTCAGCTTCAGCGGCTTCTTGGATTCTTTTTCGTTGCTCGTCGTCATCTCTTCCCGGCACTCACTTTCCAGGTCGTCGTCCGTTCGGGATTGTCCCGCGCGGAGGTTCTATTTCGCCATGCCGGACACCCGCCAATCTTGCCGCCTCGGCGACAATACGATCAGCAAAGCCGCCCGGCGCGACGGCAATATGTACCGACGCCGGACGACCGAGTGTACGCCCCAGTTGCTCAGCATCAAACAGTTCTAACACCGGCAATCCGGGCGTTACCGCCCGGCCCAGCGCACGCAGCTTACCGCGCCCGTCTTCGGCTGCATCCACAGCCTGGATCAGAAGACCCACTTTACCCGCCGCAAGCCACGACTTCACTTTATCGTGGCCGGCAACCAACTGTCCGGCACGCTTTGCAAGACTAATAAGCTCAAGACACCGACTGGCGAGCAATCGTTCGACCAGCGTCGCCAAATCCTCAGGTACGTGCACAGCCGATTTCGCCGCTCTGGCGAAAAGATTGCGGGTACGAGCCTTGTCTATCATATCTCGGCGTGGAGACAACCACAATCCGCGTCCCGGCAGTTTACCGGCAAGATCAGGGACAAGGATTCCATCGGGCCCCACGACAAAGCGCAGCAACTCCACAGGCGGTTTTCGCTCGCCGCTGACGATGCAACGCCGCAGGGAACTCTCGGCAGAACGGCGCGTGACCGGCCCAGGTGACTCCTTTGAGCCCCCGTTAGCTGACTGCGCCGTTTCCGCCTCCGATATCATCTGTGACCCTCACCACTGCCTGCGCTCAGGCTTCGGGCTGGGGCTCGGACTGAGCCTCCGCCTCGGCGCCTGACTGGGATTCCGCAGCGGACACATCGGCGGCATTCGGTGTTGAAGTATCGTCATCATCGAACCAATGCGCACGGGCGGCCATGATGATGTCGTTTGCTTCCTCAAGGCTCGGGGCCAGATCACCGAGCATCTCAACCAGTTCATCGCTGGCCAGATCACCGAGGTCGTCGAGGGTTTTGATTTCCGCTTCACCGAGCTTGATCAGCATCGCAGGTGTGATTCCGGTAATGGCGGCGATGGCATCGTCGACCCCCAATTCGCGCCGGCCTTCTTCGAACTGCCGGTTCTGCTCTTCGAGGAAACCCCTGGCGCGAGCGCGCAGTTCCTCTGCGACATCTTCATCAAAGCCCTCGATCGAGGCCAATTCCGCGATCGGAACGAAGCCAACCTGCTCGATGGCCTGAAATCCTTCAGCCACAAGCAGGTGCGCGATAACGTCATCAACGTCGAGCGCGTCGATGAACATCTGGGAGCGCTGTTTGATTTCTTCCTGCCGGCGCCGGGACTCTTCCTCCTCGGTCATGATGTCGATATCCCAGCCACTCAAAATCGACGCGAGGCGTACATTCTGACCGCGCCGGCCGATCGCGAGCGAGAGCTGCTCATCGGGCACCACAACTTCAATACGGCCCTGTTCTTCGTCCAAGACCACCTTTGAGACCTCAGCAGGTGCCAGAGCATTGACCACAAAGGTCGCCGTGTCGGGCGACCAGGGAATAATGTCGATTTTCTCGCCCTGCAGCTCGCTGACCACAGCCTGAACGCGGCTGCCCCGCATACCGACACAGGCACCGACCGGATCGATCGAGGAATCGTTCGAGATGACTGCAATCTTGGCCCGGCTGCCCGGATCACGGGCGACCGCCTTGATCTCGATGATGCCGTCATAAATCTCAGGCACTTCCTGCGAGAAGAGCTTCGCCATGAACTGCGGGTGGCTACGAGAAACGAAAATCTGCGGGCCTCGCTGTTCTTCACGAACGTCGTAGATGTAAGCCCGGACCCGGTCGCCGGTGCGGAAAGATTCACGCGGCAGGGTTTCATCGCGCCGCATCATGGCTTCTGCACGGCCCAAATCGACCGTGACATTGCCGAACTCGTTCCGCTTGACGATGCCGTTGATCACCTCGCCGACACGGTCCTGGTATTCCTTGAACTGCCGCGAACGCTCGGCTTCACGCACCTTTTGAACAATCACCTGCTTGGCGGTCTGCGCGGCAATCCGGCCCAAATCGATCGGCGGAAGATCTTCGATGATGAACTCGCCCAACTCGATCCCGGGCTGGCGCATCTGTGCGTCCTTGAGGATCATCTGAGTCTGCTCGTTCTCTATCTCTTCGACAGCTTCCACAAAGCGCCGCAAGTGGACTTCACCGGTCTTGCGATCGATTTCGGCGCGGATGTCGTGCTCGTGACCGTACTTGGCCCGCCCTGCTTTTGAGATCGCCTGCTCCATCGCCTCGAGAACCTCGTCCCGTTCGATAGATTTCTCTCGTGCGACCGCATCAGCAACTTGCAAAAGCTCGGTCTTATACAGAACGTTCGTTTCCATGATCACTCGTTTCCTGATTCCATCATCACCGCCATCTGGCTTCCATCAGATAAGGTGCTTGTCGGCAAAGAGCCAGACCCTGCATCCCCACCGCTTTCAGCGGACTATTGAGTTTCCTGATGTGCGGCAATCAATTCGTCGGTCAGCACCAATTTCGCCTTAGCGATATCATCGAATGGCAAAACCACCTCTTCGCCATCCACGGTCAACTTCACATTCTCTCCGTCGACGCCGAGTAGGCGGCCGGAAAACCGACGGCGGCCATCACGTAGCATCGAGGTCTCGACTTTCGCTTCAAATCCGGCAAAGCGGTCAAAATCCGCGAGACGCGTCAAAGGCCGGTCCAACCCGGGAGAGCTGACTTCGAGTTCATAGGCTCCAGAGATCGGATCCTCGACATCCAGGATCGCTGCAGATGCCCGGCTGATATCCGCGCAATCCTCAACGGTCATTGCCGCCCCATCGACACGTTCGGCCATGATCTGCAGGACAATCCGCCGGTCGCCACCTAGGCGCACACGGACAATGTCGTAATCCATGGACTCGATCATAGGCGCGATCAGTTCCTCGACCCGCGCCGCCAGGCCCTCACTGGTCTTGGCACGTCTGATCACCGCCTTTTCAGAGGCTTCGTTCAACCACAGAACTCCATAACGAGAACATCTAATAAAAAAGTGGGCCGGAGGCCCACCTGTTCGGTAGCCCGATACAGCCAACTCGATCAGACCGCATCAAACTCATATAACGGCGGCAATCTAACGCTGGAAGCGGCTGTACCGCAAGATTTTTCTGAAGCGGCTACACGCCGCCGTCACAGCCGGAAACCCTGCTGCAGCCGGGCTGTCGTTATGCAGCGCCCTTAATCACATCCACAGCGCAAATACCTGCGGTTAAGTATTGCCGGTGCTGGAGGTGGAAAGGGCGAAGAACAGTGCAAGTTTTTCCCAAAACATCAATGACTTCGCCGGCAGCGACGGAACTTCAGATAGGCAGGTTTCCGGCCCGCCTCGATCGCCTTGCGCTCATAGCGGGTCTGCGGCCAATCCTCCGTCCGCACCCGCCAGTCCTGCGGGCCACGCGCCGTCCAGACGAAATCGTCGCGGCGCATCAGATACTCAAGCATCCAGTTCAGATAGCCAGGATCGTCCGTACCCAGACGAAGTTCCGCGCCATCAGCCATTACGCGTGCCAATTCGTCGAGCGTTTCATCCTGCACCAAACGCCGTTTGTTGTGACGGGATTTTGGCCAGGGGTCGGGAAACAGGATGAATACGCGAGTTAGCGACGCATCCGGTAACTTCGGCAGGAGATCTCGGACATCGCCTTCGTAAACACGTAAATTTTTCAGCTGCCTGTCGTCGATATGGCGCAGCAGGCTGGCAATACCGTTGAAAAAGTATTCTGCGCCAATAAAGCCAACCTCGGGATGGTGCTCAGCCTGCCACGCCAGATGCTCGCCGCCACCGAATCCGATTTCCAGCCAAAACTCTGCATTGGGTGCCGCAGCGAATGTGGCTTCGCCACTGAAGAGTTCCCTCGGGTCCACGTCCGGAACCGTCCCCTCGGTCAGTTCGATCCGAACCTTTGGTAACAGGGTCTCGACCAGATTTCGCAGCTTCGCCCTTAAAGGGCGTCCGTGACGGCGTCCGTAAAAATGACGTGCCGCCGTGTCTGGCGATTTTGACATCATTCAGAATCCAGCGCCGCACAAACAGCTTCGCGCGGTCGGTGCATACAAAACAAAGGCCCGATAACTTCAGCCTAAAGAAGGGGGGGGGCGGGTCCAGTCCAGGATCAAGCGAACGATCAGACCCTTGCCGTGCCCGCAGTATCTTAAGCGCCGAAGGCTGCCTTCAGGCTGGCTGCCAGATCCGTCCGCTCCCACGAAAAACCGCCATCGGGATCAGGTGCTCGCCCGAAATGGCCATAAGCAGCGGTCCGAGCATAGATTGGCTTGTTGAGACCAAGGTGCTGGCGGATTCCGCGTGGCGACAGGTCCATGTTCTGATTCAACAGGTCGGGCAGGCGTGTATCGTCGACCTTCGCGGTGCCATGGGTGTTCACATAGACCGACAGCGGCTTTGCGACACCAATAGCGTAGGACAGCTGGATCGTGCAGCGCTCTGCCAGTTCTGCCGCGACAACATTCTTGGCGAGATAACGTGCCGCATACGCTGCCGAACGATCGACTTTGGTCGGATCCTTGCCGGAGAATGCGCCACCGCCATGCGGGGCTGCACCACCATAGGTATCAACAATGATCTTGCGTCCGGTGAGTCCGGCATCGCCATCCGGACCGCCTATGACAAAGCGACCAGTCGGGTTTACGTAGAATTCGTGCTCGTCGCACATCCAGCCTTCCGGCAAAACGTTGACGACGTGAGGGCGGACGATTTCACGAACCGCATCCTGATCGAGATCTCCAGCATGCTGTGTCGAAACCACGACGGAAGTCGCCCGCACCGGCTTGCCCTCGCGATACTCCAGAGTTACCTGACTCTTCGCGTCGGGACCAAGTCCGGGCTCGGCGCCGGAGTGCCTGGCTTCGGCCAACGAACGCAGGATGTTGTGGGCGAAGAAGATCGGAGCCGGCATCAGGCTCTCGGTCTCACGGCAGGCGTAACCGAACATAATGCCCTGGTCGCCCGCGCCTTCGTCCTTATTGCCCGCCGCATCGACACCAACCGCAATATCTACTGACTGCTCGTGAACGTAGTTATTGACGTCCATTGTCTTCCAATGAAAGCCGTCCTGCTCGTAACCGATATCCTTGACGGCGTGACGTGCGACCTGCTCAAGCAAGTCTGAATTAACCTCGGCAGGACCACGGACTTCCCCTGCCAACACGATCCTGTTGGTTGTTGAGAGGGTTTCAACCGCAACGCGCGCTTCAGGGTCATGCGTTAGGAATGTATCGACCACGGCATCCGAGATTCGGTCGCAGACCTTATCGGGATGACCTTCAGAGACTGATTCGCTGGTAAACAGAAAACTCTCGTCGCGCACTATTAGGTCCCCCATAAGCACTGGTTGCAATCCGATCCCGGATGGTCGGACTAACTTTTAGAATCCGTTCGCCAAGCAGCATCTTAAAGTGGCGAGCAATATGGCGCTTCTAGAAACAAAATGCGCGCGAAAGGTCAAGAACAAACGCGACCAGCTTGAAAGCTGATCGCGTTTTGCACCTAAAATCAACGTTATGTCCAAAAAAAACACATGGACTTAAGAGCTCTGCAGCTTCGCACGTAAAAGCAATAAAGTTACGCGGTCACGAGGCTCTTTGCCAACGGGCTCCGATCAGTCGCTCTCGGAAGCAGCACCCAGGGCTTTAGTCATCTCAAACAGACGCTTGCGAACCTGCGGATCCGATATTTTGTAATAGGCCCGGACCAGCTCCAAGGTCTCGCGCTTTGCCATCGGATCCGGCTCGTGGGTATACATCTCCTCGTCCGTAACACCCATATCGCGGATCTGCACCGGCGATTGCGCGGCAACCGTGTCGGGCATTTCGGCAAAAAAGTACCCGATCGAAACGTCTAGCACGCGCGACAAGTCATAAAGACGACTTGCGCCAACGCGGTTTGCGCCGCGCTCGTATTTTTGAACCTGCTGGAACGTCAAGCCGATCGCTTCGCCCAATTTTTCCTGGCTCATACCCAAAAGGGTACGGCGAAGCCGAATGCGGCTACCGACGTGTACATCGATAGGGTTTGGCTTGCCTTTTCCGCGCACCGGCTGCATTTCCTGAACGCCACTCATCGTCGCATTATCCTTAAGCTTATCCACCATTACTATGCTTACTTATAAGCATACCACTGTATGCGGTCAATGGCTTTTCGCGACTTTATGTCCGGTTAGTACCCAAGCTATTCAAGTTTTAGCTGAAATTTCTTAGCCCGAATCCGATAACAATGAACAGGAACAACTGTGTGATCAATTTCCAACCACTTGAAATTGAAACGATCTTTTGATCATCAACAGGCTTGGGAAGTGCGATATCGAGGATGCCCTCTGTTCCGAGTGCCATTTCTCCTAAAACCCGACCGTAACCGTCAATGACACCAGAGATTCCTGTGTTGGCCACTCGAATTACGGGAATGCCCTCCTCCACTGCACGCATGCGTGCAGTCGCGAAATGTTGCCTGGGGCCGGAAGAATCGCCGAACCAGGCATCATTGGTGACATTGAGCATCCAGCTCGGCCGGTGGTCAGGATCGACGACCTGACCAGGAAAGATAATTTCATAACAAATCAAAGGGCTTACAGGGGGAAGTCCAGGAAACGACAGTGTCGTCATACCAGGCCCCGAGGAAAAATCGCCGCGGCCAGCCGTCAGTTTTGAGAATGACAACAACCAGCGCAACGGCACATATTCGCCGAACGGAACCAGGTGGAATTTGTCATAGGTCTCTCTCGCCGTTCCAGTGGCGTCTAGGGCAATCAGACTGTTCCAAGTCAAACGCCCGCCTCCGACAGACCGCTCGGTCGACCCACTTCGGCCATCGCCGGCGCGTGGCGCCCCTGTCAACAGCAGGCCGTTCGCCGGCGATGCCGCTGCAACCAGGCTGCGCAGATCCGCATCTCTCGAATCGTTAGAAATCAGGTAGGGAATGGCGGTTTCCGGCCAGATGACATGTGTCACCGCCTCGAAACCGGGGCTGCGACTCAGGCGGATCAGATCGTCTAGGTGACCGCGCCTTAGGTCACGCTGCCATTTTCTGGATTGCTCGACGTTGGGTTGAACCAGCCGCAGCGTGACCCCCTCGACCACATGTGTTTCGGGGATCGGCGCTGAAGCAAGCCGAACCGCCCCGCCGGTCCAGGCGAGAGCCGGCAAAAGGAAAAACAAGCCAACGACCAAGCGCACCCGTATTTTTGGCTCGTCGCCTCCTGCCAGAGCCGCGGGCACACTGGCCGCCAAAAGGGTCAAGAACGACAGCCCCCAAACGCCGGTCAGGGCCGCCAACTGAAGCATTTCCGGCGAGAATGTCCAGACGCTTCCCATGAGGTTCCAAGGAAACCCGGTAAAAATCCAGGAGCGCAACCACTCCGACAAGACCCAGAAAACCGCCAGCGCAACCCCACGCGCAACGCCCCGCCAGCTAAGCTGAGCAACAGCGTAAATAGCCAGCGCCTGAAAGACGGCGAGCAATGCCGCCAGACCGGCAACGGCGAACGGCATAAGGAACCCGAACTGAGCGGCATCGACCAGGAAGGCGTAACCCACCCAATAGAGTCCGACGAGTCCGTGTCCGAAACCAAAACTCCACCCCAGGAACAACGCCTGCCGGGGCCGGCCAACGCCGTCCAGCAGCCAGAGCAGGCCGCAAAAAGCCGGAATCAAAAGTGGGATAAGATAGACAGGGGGTAAAGCGGCTGCACCCAATGCGCCGCAAACAGCAGCAGCCGCATGACGGCGCCAACCAGTCAACGCCGCAAGAAATCCGGCGCAGCGCCCCAGAAACGTTTCACTCATCCGCAGTTTCGGCCACTGTCCGCTCTGGAAGCTGACGAACGCGCAGCCGCTTCACGCGCCTCGGATCAGCTTCAAGAATTTCAAAACACACACCGCTCGACGGATGTACAATCAATTCACCACGCGTCGGTACCCGACCGGCCAGAGAGAACACGAGGCCGCCAAGTGTATCGATATCCTCTTCGCGCTCCTCGTCCGAAAGAATGGGTCCGACCATTTCTTCGAACTCTTCGACAGTTGCCCGCGCATCTGCGGCAAGCAAGCCGTCCGACCGCTCGACAAGTTTCGGACCTTCCTCGACGTCATGCTCGTCCTCGATCTCTCCAACGATCTCCTCCAGCAGATCCTCTGTGGTCAAAAGGCCGTCGATACCGCCGAATTCGTCGACTACAAGTGCCAGGTGAACGCGGGAGAGCCGCATTTCCAGCAATAGATCCAGGACGCGCATGGAAGGCGCCACGATCAGAACTTTGCGGACAATGTCGGCAAGATTAAAGGGCTTTTGCTCCCTGGTGTTTTCGAGCAGGTCCTTGATGTGAACGATTCCAACGACGTCATCGAGGGTTTCGCGAAACACCGGCAATCTTGAGTGTCCGGCACGGCTCATCACCTCTACCAGCTCTTTGATGGGCGTATTAATGTCGACAGCAACGATATCGGCCCGGGGAACCATGACATCGTAAGTCGTGAGGTGACGAAGTTTGAGGATGTTGCCCAGCATCATCCGCTCGTCGGTGCTGATTGGCGTCGAGGCTTCGCTCTCGTCCTCGTTTTCCTGGATCTCGACAATGATCTCTTCAATCGTTTCACGCAGCTGCGAATCGCCATTGCGTGATTTGAAAAGCGTCGAAAACCATTGCTTGAGCCCGCCAAACAAGGTGGGCACGGCAGTCCTGGTAGGCTTTTCGTTACCTGCCGCTTCACTCATCGCGTCGCCACCGTCTGTTCAAAATCGGTTTGAGCCGGGCCATCGGTTCCGATTTGATAGGGATTGCCGACTCCCAACGACGCCAGGATTGTTATCTCAAGCGCTTCCATTTCGTCGGCGTCTTCATCTGTCTCGTGGTCTAAGCCCAAAAGGTGAAGAACGCCGTGCACCACCAAATGGCTGATGTGATTTTTCACGTCCTTGGACTGCGCCGCTGCCTCTTTTATAAGGGTTTCGCGTGCAAGGATCACATCGCCCAGCAATACAGGTGTTTCCACCGGCACTGCATCTAAGTCCTCGAGCGCCGCAAAGGACAACACGTTCGTAGGTCTGTCAAAACCACGATAGTCTCTGTTCAGAGTCTGGATGTGTGCATCATCGACCAGCACAAGGCTGATCTCGACCGGGCAATTCCGGAAAACCGCCGGCGCGGCGGCGACAAACGCCGCCCTAACCGCCGGCAAGACAATAGCGTCGGAGGTCACCGCTTCGTCATCAGACGGAGGCAGATCAGGAAAGATTTCGCGCCACAGGGGATCGAGGACTGCGATCTCAACATGTAAGCTGGTACTATCAGGGTCGTCGTTCATCGTCTCAAGCGAACTGCCGTCACTTCCAAGCACCCGAAACGGTCGTGTTCCGAGGCACTCGTCCAGAGGGTACTCGTTCCCGATTGGCAAAATCTAGAACGAGAGCCGCCCTCGAACTTACTGAATGAGAAACTGATTTGCGTTTCAATTCGACCTGAAATGAAACGATCATGCCCCAGTCCCTTAACTCCAAAACGCTAGCACAGTAAAACCATCTTCTACGACGCACACCTGCAACCGCAAGACTACAGCCCGCTCTTCATACAATCCGATCTTGTCAAGAGCCTGAGGATTTGTCACGCGCTTCGTAGGCTTTTACGATCTTGGTCACAAGGTCATGCCGCACAATATCGGCGTTGGTAAACTCCACGAAGGACAATTCCTTCATGCTGCGCAATGTGTCGAAAGCATCCTGCAGCCCGGAAAGCTGACCGCGGGGGAGATCGACCTGCGAGAGATCTCCCGTAATAGCCATCCGGCCGTTCTCGCCCAGTCGGGTCAGGAACATTTTCATTTGAACCGGCGTCGTGTTCTGCGCCTCATCAAGAATAACGAAGGCATTGCTCAGAGTCCGGCCGCGCATGAACGCTAGTGGCGCGATTTCGATTTCTCCGCTTTCCAGGCGACCCGCGATCTGTTCTGCAGGCAACATATCATGCAGAGCATCGTAAAGAGGTCTCAGATAGGGATCGACCTTGTCACGCATATCACCGGGCAGGAACCCCAGACGTTCTCCGGCTTCGACCGCCGGACGCGAGAGGATAATACGTTCCACACGGCCAGTGATCAGCATCGAGGTGGCTACGGCAACCGCAAGATAGGTCTTGCCGGTACCCGCTGGCCCAAGGCCAAACACCAACTCATGATCATTTAGTGCAGCGATGTACCGGGCCTGCCCAGGAGAGCGCGGCGTCAACTTCCGGCGCCGTGTGACAATGGTCAGGTCATCGCCATGCATTGATTCGACGGCCGCTTTCTTGTCAGGTTCCTTCGGATCAGCCTGCACCAGTCGCGCGGCCGCATCCACTTCCCCTTCACCGACATCCATACCTTTGCGCAAACGTTCGTAGAGCGCCTTAACTGCCTCGCTCGCGCCTTTGACCTGCTCGGGAGGGCCTGAAATCGACAAGCGGTTCCCGCGTGACGCAACCCGTACGCCGAGCCGTTGTTCAAGGCGCACGAGATTTTGGTCATGCTCGCCGTAAAGCAACGGCAAAAGGGCGTTATCATCAAATTGAATAACAATCGGTCCGTCGGACTTCGTCACTTCGGAGCCTTCTCCCGAGGATGAAGCGCTCAAGTTCCAGCTCCCACCACTGACTGCACGACCTGATCCGAAGACCGGCCCACTTCAGCAGGTAATGTTGTATAGCTGCCGGTGACGACCGAGCCTTCGAGGCTGCGGGCATGGGCTTTTTCGATCCGAACCTCCACAATCTCGCCCAGTAAACGGCGATTAGCCTCGACAAACACCGATTGCATGAAGGGGCTCCGCCCCGACAGCTGGTTATTTCGCCGTCCGGCCTTCTCCAGAAGCACAGGCATAGTTTGTCCTACCGTCGACTGGTTAAAGGCAAGCTGCTGAGCGCCTAACAGACCTTGCAGAGTTTCCAAGCGTTCGCTCTTATCCGCTTCGTCGATCTGCTGTTCGATGGACTCAGCCGGAGTGCCCGGACGTGGGCTGTATTTGAACGAATAGGCCTGGGCGTAACCAATATCAGTCACCAGCCTCAAAGTTGCAGCAAAATCCTCGTCCCGCTCACCTGGAAACCCAACTATGAAATCAGACGAAAGGGCAATATTCGGGCAAGCCGCACGCAGCCTGTCAACAATCCGCCGATAGTCGTCAGCCGTATGCCGGCGATTCATGGCGTCCAAGATCCGGTCCGCACCGGACTGCACTGGCAAATGAAGATAAGGCATGACCTTAGGCTCTTCGCCATGTACAGCGATCAACTCGTCGTCCATGTCCCGCGGATGCGACGTGGTGTAGCGCAGCCTTTCCAAACCTTCTATCTCCGACAGGTATCGCAATAGCCGACCCAGGCCCCAGGTCGACGTTTCCTTTAGAGTGCTGCTTGCGGCAGGTGCGGTAGCAAAGCTGCGGATTGGCGCTTCACCGTGATAGGCATTCACGTTTTGACCCAATAGGGTGATTTCACGCGCGCCTGCAGATACCAACCGCTTGGCCTCGGCAAAGATGTCAGCCGCAGGGCGTGAGAATTCTGCGCCGCGAGTGTAGGGGACCACACAGAACGTGCAGAACTTGTCGCACCCTTCCTGAATCGAGAGGAATGCTGCCGAACCCTGAACAACGGAATCCTCCGGCAGAGAATCGAACTTTGATTCAAGCGGAAAGTCGATATCCAAAACGCCTCGGGACTTTTCATCGCGCAGCGTCCGCGTCACCAACTCGGGTAAGCGATGATAGGTCTGAGGACCGAACACCAGATCTACCTGGGGCGCGCGCCGTAAAATTTCGTCACCCTCTGCCTGGGCGACGCACCCGGCAACGGCCAAAATCATGCGGCCTCCGTCTTCGGCCTTTTCCTGCTTTATCTGCTTCAACCGGCCAAGTTCGGAAAAGACCTTTTCAGAGGCTTTCTCGCGAATGTGGCAGGTGTTCAGGATAATCATGTCGGCACCGTCGGGATGATCCGTCGGCGCATAGCCCAGGGGCGCCAGAACATCCGACATTCGCGTCGAATCGTAGACGTTCATCTGACAGCCGTAGGTTTTTATAAAAAGCTTTTTTGCCAATTTTGTTTCACCAAGAAGTCCGGTGCAGCTGGTCGGTCCAGCATTCATCCTGCCGTCGGCAGCCTGCCCGAAACGTTGTATTCATTCCTTCGCCGGATTTCCGGACGAATCCGGTTCCGGCAGTTCGGCGGCGGCAGATTGCTGCTCGGCGGCTTCCCGCTCCTCTTTCGAGCGTCCATCGACCAAACGTGCCAATTCCCGAGCCGCCGAAAGCTGTTCGATCCGGCGGCGCGGACGCCCGGAAAGAGCCGCTGCGACACCGATCGCGACCTGTCGATGACAATGATCGCTCATGGCCTTCCGAGAACTAAATTCAGCAAGTGTGACCGGAGGGTGGAAGTCCACCACTACGGTAACCCACCCCAAACCGACTGCGCGCCAAATATGGCTCGCCAACTCCATATCGCCATACCAAGCGAAGAACGGTCTTAGATAACGTCCCATTGGCACGCCGTCGAGTCTCGTATAGGCAAGCGATACAGGTTGTACCGTAATCGGCTGACCATCGAATTCTGTATTGGCGGCCGCGAAGAGTGCGGATTTGAAAGGTAGAACCCAGTTGCCGTCGTTCGAAGTCCCCTCGGGAAACAGAACCAGATCATCGCCGGCTTGAAGCCGCGTCGTCATTTCATCGCGGCCTTCGCCTGATTTATGCCGACGTCGCTCGACAAATACCGACCGCTGAAGTTTTGCCAGCCAGCCGAAAAACGGCCAGCTAGCCACCTCGGACTTCGCAATGAACGACGCAGGCAGCAATGATCCCAGGACCATTATGTCGATATATGAGGAATGATTGGAGACATAGAGAGTGGGATGCACTCGTGACTGTCGTCCGCGCCGCTCGACCCGAAAACCCAGAATCTTACAGCACTGCCGATGATACCATCGCGGCAGTCCACGCCGCAGTGTCGATCCCATGCGAATGGCAATGTATTGAATTGGTATAATCGCAAGTGTAAAGGTCACGTAGACCAGGATACGACCTAGTGAGCGAAGGAATGATCCCGGGTTGGGGTCCGTCGACTCGCGCCTCGGATCCATCAGATCGACGGAGTCCATACTAACCGTCGTCCTGCTCACCAGACGCAACGTTCTGAGGCGAGTGCGGATCCGAGTCTGACCGGGGCGATACGGCACCCATGGATGCAGCTGCAACGGCGCGTTCGGCGCGCTTGACCTCGTCACCTACGTAGTGGCGATAGTATTTTCCGGTCACCGATGCCATCCGCACGACGACACAGACATCGGTTGTTCCAAAGTCGTGGTCGACCACGGCACCGTCTCCGACGTAACCGCCAAGCCGAAGATAACCCTTCAAAAGCGGCGGCATCTCTCGCAGCGCTTGTCGCGGTGGAATTTCGTCCTGCGGTGCCAGATCCATGGCCGTGTATCTGCTGTCGACGGCACGAGGCCGCAGTTCCGGCGGCGCAAGATGATGCCGATACAAATAGGACAACGGCAATGCCAGTGCCTGCGGGTCCGTGCCTGGGAGGCTTGCACAGCCGAACATCAGTTCCACGTCATAAGCCATGACGTAAGCAACGATCCCTTTCCATAAAAGCTGCATCGCCCAGCCCTTGCGATAATTGGGGTCGATGCACGACCGGCCAAGTTCAAGGATTTCACCGGGGTGATTGAGCAGGTTCGAAATATCGTACTCGTCTGCCGAATAGAACTGCCCGCAACGTGCAGCAGCGTCCCGGCGCATCAGACGATAGGTTCCGATCACTGATTCCGGACCGTTCCCCAGCGATACATCGAACATCAGGAGATGATCGCAAAATTCGTCGAACCCATCGAAATCCCGCTCCAAAGCCGCAACTTCGGCAGAGGGCTTCGCGGCCATATCCTTATAGAAGACCCGATAACGCAACGCCTGTGCCGCCCGCACTTCCGCTGCAGATTCGGCGAGCCGAAGGACGATATTGTTCGACCGTTCTTCGACCGGCCGACCCTCAGTCGTATCCAGCAGTACCATCAGGGCAGTCCCCTCGCGATCGTGACACTGGCTTCACTTGATGAAAATTCCTTGATCAAGCGCTCCGACCGATCGGAACGATGCAGAGTTTACCGACGTCTCTCGACGCGTGCCTAATGAATTAATGAGACTCTTCACTCTGGCGAACCGCGTAGAGTTCTAGTCGATGACCGACCAGTTTGTAACCAAGAGAATCAGCAATCTGCTGCTGAATTTTCTCAATTGTCTCGTTGCTGAACTCAATAACATCACCGCTGTTAACATCGATCAGGTGATCGTGGTGCTCGGTCGGCACTTCTTCATAGCGGGCACGTCCATCACCAAAATCGTGGCGATCAAGAATATTGGCTTCCTCGAACAGCTTGACTGTGCGGTAAACCGTAGCAATCGAGATCCGCTGATCGTGTTTTGAGGCGCGTTGATACACCTGTTCAACATCAGGGTGATCGGTGGAATCGGAAAGTACTTGGGCGATGACTCGACGCTGTTCCGTCATCTTGAGGCCCTTGTCTATACACAACTGTTCTAGGCGTGACGTCATGATTCTGCCGTTAAATGGAACCTATCGTGCGTGACTATAACGTAAAAAGCACCGCCCGGCCAATGCAGAGCAGCGCTTTTTGAGCGTCGTAGCAGCGGCGCCGTTTTCCGAGCCGTCGGGAAGCCCAGGAAAAGTTGGCGACGGTAATTCCGCGTTACCGTCTCGTACGACGTGATTTTGTCCCCAAACCAATTTGTTTGGCGAGCCGGCTGCGTTGTTTCGCGTAGTTGGGTGCAACCATAGGGTAGTCTTGAGGGAGATTCCATCTCTCCCGGTAGTCCTCGGGCGACATATCGTAGGCCGTTTTAAGATGCCGCTTGAGCATTTTAAGTTTCTTGCCGTCCTCCAGACACACAATGAAATCTGGCGTGATCGATTTCTTGATTGGGACAGCGGGATTCGGGCGCTCGGCCGTCCGGCTGTCTGGCGAGCCTACATTCGCCAGAGTTTGATGAATTTCCCGAATTAGTTGTGGCAATTCAGTTACAGGGACTGAGTTGTTTGAGACATGAGCGGCAGCTACACGAGCCGTCAGCTCTAAAAGCTCGTCCGTTTGGGCTTCTTCAGGCATTATTTTTTCTTACTCGTTTGTGGACATTTGATATTTTGGGAGTTGGCTTCATATAAATCAACAATGTTTGCTTTGTCCACATGTATTATTTATCGAATTAGCTCGTTTTTTAGTTAAGGTCCATTTGTTTAGGTTGGAATCAAATCTCCAGAGGCACATAAGCACGCCTGCGGCGTCCCATAGCATCGACACTCGTAACACGAGTTAAGATTTAGTGCCAAACTGATCATCTAG
Source organism: Pelagibius sp. Alg239-R121 (assembly GCF_947331435.1). Classification (GTDB taxonomy): domain Bacteria; phylum Pseudomonadota; class Alphaproteobacteria; order Kiloniellales; family Kiloniellaceae; genus Denitrobaculum. Next base: position 624,252 of record NZ_CAMZOF010000001.1, read on the forward strand.
AGGCTTGGACATGACAACAGCATCGACCCGGCGTAGCGGGTTGTCCCGCCGATAGTAGTTGGGTCTTACAGCCGTTTGCGCGAAGCCCATACGCTGGTAGAGCCGAATGGCCGCCATGTTGTCGACGGCGACTTCCAGAAAAACATCCCGCACGCCCAAACCAGTTGCCCGATGAAGTCCGGCGATCAAGAGGTCAGACCCTATGCCGCCACGCCTTGCAGACCCGATAACGCAAAAGGTGAGAACCTCACATTCGTCTGCAACCGCCCGGCACAGTATTATCCCCAGTGGCAAATCGGTCTCGTAGGATAGAAAACCAAAGGTTCCCGGCATCGCCAGCAAATCGGCAAAGGCCTCGGTGTGCCAGGGCTCATCCTGGAAACAGGCGCTGTGAAGCGCGGACGACAGAGCGGCGTCACTTAGAGTGAGATCACGGATCCTTGACCGGTGCTGCGGTACGGCCAACGTCGTGTCTTGCTTGATTGTCTTCTCAGACATGAGTGGCGTCTAAGATCCCTGTTTTGAGCGCACGGCCCCCGGCCGGGCGCCAAACGGGCGGCCGCCCGGCAAGGTTACGTCGGGTGCTCGAAGGTACAGCGGGCCGGGAGACGGGAGTTCCGGGTCGGGGAGGGGACGTCCAGCTGCCAAGGCGGCAACCAAAGACGCGTCTGTCAGACCCTTGCCTCGGGAAAATTTAAACTGCCGGCCCGCAGCTTTCAGCGAAGCACCTGCAACCTCAACAGCATCGCCGATCAGCACCAGGGGACCATCAGGCAAATAGGTATCAAGCTCATCCGGCAATAGAGCCGTCGGTGCCGTCAAGGGGTCCAAAAAACCCTGAGTCTGATCATTGGCTGAAAAGTCGTCACCCATCCTGAAAGCCTGCGCGTAGAGATCCGCACGCTTGGCATCAAGAACGGCGACCAGACTGTGCCCCGCGCACTCCTCCTGTAATGCAGCGGCCGCCACGGCCTCAAAGTTGGTTACACCAATAACCGGCCGGGACAGAGCCAGAGCAAAAGCCCGCGCGGTGGCAAGACCGATACGGACACCGGTGAACCCACCAGGCCCGAGAGTGACTGCAATTGCATCGAGCTGAGAATATTCGAGGCCGGCGCGCTCCATAACCTCGTCGGCCATAGGCACCAAACGTTCAGACTGTCCGCGCGACATGCTCTCAAAATACCGGGCGGCGATCTGGCCTTCGCTCCAGACAGCGCAGGAGCAGGCGGCGCCCGCAGCATCCAATGCCAATATGTTTCTGGAACGCTGCATATTACTCATTGTCATCAGCTACATCGCGACCACTCGCGGTCGCCTGAATGATAGGTACGAAGCCCTCATAAATGACACGGACTGAGATCAAGCAAGAAGAATTCGATGCAGTGCCAGCAAGGTATTGGGCGCCCTGGCGCTCGCATGCGGTGGTGTTGTATCAGCTTCACAGGATATTACGCCTGTCTTTCCTCGGTGTCTCTTGAACTACAGGACCTGACAGGCTTCCTCAAATCCGAGGCGGGGCGAGCGGGGCCGAAGTCCGGAGGCGTCACCATAACCAAGGCTACAGAGAAAGTTGGACTTGATACGTCCGTCAGGGAAGAACTCTTCATCGACCTTGGCGTTATCGAACCCTGACATCGGGCCGCAATCCAGCCCTACAGCACGAGCCGCCACAATAAAGTAGGCGCCCTGTAGTGAAGAGTTTCGAAACGCGGTGGCTTCGCAGTGTTCAGGCTTTCCCTCGAACTTCGATCGCGCATCGCCATGGGGGAACAGCTTAGGCAGCAGCTCGTAGAACTGCGTATCCTGGCCGATAATTGCCGTTACCGGAGCCTTCATGGTCTTTTCCGCATTGCCGGCAGACAACATAGGCTTCAATCGCTCTTTCGCCTCAGGTGTCGTCAGATAGACGACACGCATCGGGCTGCAGTTGAAGCTGGTCGGGCCCATCTTGGCCAGATCATAAACCGCCTCAAGCAGGATCGGGCTGACTTCCTGATCCAGCCAAGCCGAATGAGTCCTGGCGTCACGGAACAGGATTCCCAGATCAGTGTCGCTTAAGATAGTGCTCAAGGTTCTTCCCCTTCGTGGTCAACGCCGACAGCGGCTAACCGTTTTCCTCTGTATTCGCGTCGCAGAATAGACGGGTCCGAGCCAAGGCGAAAGCGGTCCAAAAATCCAAGGTTCAGAATGCGATAACAATTGCTGTGCTATCAAGATGCGTCGATCTGCAGCCGGTTGTTGCAAGATAACCGGGAAATTGGAAAGAAATCGTTTCGTATCAAAAGGATGGGCGGGCGTGACATCCCCTGTTGAAAAATCTTCTTCGGCCATGAACCTTTGCCGGGCTTTCGCAGCAGCGGCATACGTGAGCATGGGCCTCGCTGTTTTTTCGCCTCATGGCGCTGCCGAAGCCGCGAAGTCGCCGAATCTTGGAAACCCGGAAACGGCCACCCCGGCCGCGGACAACGGTGCAGTTGCCGTCATGTATCAGCGGTTTGGCGAAACCGGCTTCCCTGCCACCAACATTACACTGGAGCAGTTCGAAGCCCATATCGCGGAGCTGACATCGGGCGCCTACAAGGTTTTGCCGCTGGCGGACGTGGTGGCCGCACTGCGCGAGGGACGGTCACTTCCGGACCGCAGCGTCGTCCTTACCATCGATGATGCCTATCTTTCCGTCTATCGGGAGGCTTGGCCTCGATTGAGAGCGGCAAACCTGCCTTTCACTGTCTTCGTGTCAACTGACGTTGTGGACCGCAGTTACCCGGATTTCATGTCCTGGGAGCAGCTTCGCGAGCTAGCCGTCGATCCCAACGTCACAATCGGGCTTCATGGCTCAAAACACGGCCACATGATTGAAGCCACGGCAGATACAAACCGGGCAAAGATCAAACAATCGGGACAGAGGCTTCGCGATAAACTTGGATTTGCGGCCACGCTCTTCGCCTATCCCTACGGGGAATACAGCACAGAACTGGTCGAAGTCGTACGCGAGGCGGGTTTCGAGGCCGCTATGGGGCAGCAGTCCGGCGCCATTGGCCGTACCGAGGATCTCTTCACCCTTCCGCGCTTTCCTTTGAGTGAGCTTTACGGCGGTCCTGACCGGTTCCGTCTGACCGTCAACTCCTTGCCACTGCCTGTCACTGATGTCACGCCGGGTGATCTCCTGCTGACATCCTCGACCAACCCACCAGCCTATGGATTTACGGTGACATCCGAAGTGCGGTCTCTAAACGGACTTCAGTGTTACACCGGAAACCATGAGGTCGTAGTCGAACAGCTTGGATTGGATCGGGTCGAAGTGCGTATCGACAGCCCCCTCCAGCCCGGGCGGCGGCGGATCAACTGCACTCTGCCAGGGCCTGACCGGCGCTGGCGATGGCTCGGCAAACAGTTTTACATTCCGCGTTCGTAGCGTGTGATCGCTCTTGATCCCATCGATCATGAGTGTGGATGACGTTTAACCCAATTGGATCAGCCATTACGAGTCGGCGTCGATACCGGACGCCATCAGATCCGGAGAAGTTCCGAGGCGGGCACCGTTCAGTGATCGCAGGCTGTTGTCGCGGATCAGCCCGCTCAGCGCCTTCACGTAACCGGCGTTTTCCTCGGAATAGCGGGTCAGTGTTGATGCAAGGGCTAATCCTGGATCGCCAACCGAGTTCTGACGCAGCTTTGCCCGGCGGCGCCGCAAATCGCGGTAGGCATCGTGGGTATTGATATTCAGCATGTAGGCGCGAATGGCCGCCATCAGATCGGGAAAGCTTTTAACGCGGTAAGTTTCACCCTCTGCGCGCAGATCGGGCACGATGCCATCTTCTTCGGGATTCCAAGTTCTCTGACCGAATAGGGCATTGCCGTCTCTGGCGAAACGCGAGGTTCCCCAACCGCTCTCCTGGATGGCTTGCGCCATGATCAGGCTAACAGGAAGCTCGTCAAGACGCGCGAGTAACGTCTGCCAATCGCCAATTTCAGTGCCATAGCGGTTATTAACAGCGGCGAGCCATTGACGGTCGGCATATTCGAGCTGATCAATGCCAGATTCCATGGACAGCTTCGGATAGCGTTCGCGAAGTGTCACCCCATGGGCACGGTCCGCCCGTAATTCTTCGTTGGCCATCAATATCAGCGGCAGCAATGTACCAAAAAACAGCCTTTTCCGCCGCTGCGTGTCGGTCACTGACACCAAATTGTTCGGCAAACGCCGCACGTACATTCTGGGAACAAGCGCAGTGTCTGCCCGGATCGCTTCAAGATCAAAATCCGCTTGGTCCAGCAACGCCTCCAGATGATCCACCGTGACCGGACGAACAACTTCAGGCCTGATTAAGGGCTGCCAGTGATCCTGGTCGCCACGATCACCTGTCAGCAGGCCAGATACGGGCAGCCCCGACAACAGGACACTAATCGAAAGGCCGACCGCGGCAATCAACAAAAGGGTTGAAACACCAAAGGACGTTCGGCGAATTGCGGAAGCGCCGACGAGCCGCATGGCGCAGGTCCGTACTGTCATGCAAAAATCCTGATCCGTGCCGACAAGCGAACTGCGGGCTGCTACACGCAGCTGATAGAGCGGTTACGCGATGGCACGCACTTCCTGGACTTCGGGAATGTAGTGCCGAAGCATATTCTCGATACCCATCTTCAGCGTCGCGGTCGAACTGGGGCAGCCTGCGCAGGCGCCTTGCATATGCAGATAGACAACTCCCCCGTCAAAACCGTGGAACACAATATCGCCGCCGTCCTGGGCAACCGCCGGCCGGACCCGGGTATCAAGCAGCTCTTTGATCTGGGCGACGACTTCATCGGGCTCGCCGTCGTCGTCCGAGGGCAGATCCGGTGCTTCATCCGGCAGGAGAACAGGCCGTCCTGCTGTGAAATGCTCCATGATCACGCCAAGAATGGCCGGCTTAAGCAGGTACCACTCGCGGTCTTCTTCCTTGGTGACGGTAATGAAATCGCTGCCGAGAAAGACGCCGCTGATCCCAACGATGTCGAAGAGACGCTGAGCGAGCGGAGAACGTGATGCCGACGAGGGTTCGGGAAAATTTGCGGTCCCGGACTCGACAACGGGCCGGCCCGGAAGAAATTTCAAGGTTGCGGGATTAGGCGTTTGTTCGGTCTGGATAAACACGGTCATTTGCTCCAAGCAGCTGTGCGCCGCGACGGTAGTCACAGCGTAATCAGACTCTGAATGTGGTCGATTGCGACCGAAAGTTCAAGTTGGGAACTTCACAGCTTGCCAGCAGTCATCATGAGTGTGGTTCGAAAAGCAGGTTCAGCTGATGCTGTCGATAGTCTCGTTGTCGAGGTTATCAGGTACCAGAGTGATAGGAACCCGCAGTTTGCCCAAAAATTTACCGGTCAGGGCTGAAACAAGCGGCCCAGGTCCACCCGAACCGGTTTTCGCACCCAACACCAGGATCGAGACCTGTGGTTCTTCGTCCAGCAATTCAAAAAGCTGGTCGCGACAGTCACCTTCCCGCACGTATAGGACGGGCATGCTACCCGCCATCTCGTGAACCCCTGCTGCAAGCTTCTGAAGAAGCTGTTCGGCCTCGGCACGGGCTTCCTCGCGCATCAAGTCCCCGACCGCCATCCAATGCTGAAAATCAGAGGGTTCGGTCACATGCAGCAGCGCAACACGCCCGCCGGTATTCTTTGCGCGGCGGCAGGCAAACCGAAGCGCATGCTGCATTTCCTCGGATTCGTCGACGACAACGAGGAATATGCGGTTTGATCTTCCTGCCACAGGTTCCTGTTGTCCGCCGTTATCGATGTCAGCTCCGTCGCTCATAGGCCGCTATCAACCTTTCCGGAACACCACATGTCCCAACCATCCTGCCACTAGTGCGACAAGGATCGCAATCACTCCGTACAGAGCGGCGCGATTTTGAGCAAAATCAAATATCTCCGCCTCGACACCGATCTTGCTGACCGAGAGCGGTGTCGTCTGGGCACTGACCACACGCCCGTCCTGGAGGTGAAATACCTCTACAAGATAAGTCCCGGTGGGAACGTTCGCCGGCAACACGATCCTCGTACGAAACAGGCGCCGGCCCAGAAAACTGACCTGACCAATCTCCTGGGGAAAGAGACCGCTTCGTTGCTGATTGCGGATCAGGCCACTTTTCCACTGTTCAGCGATATTGGGCGAAGCCTTTGCCGGCGGCGGCGCGATCGGCAGGTATTCCACACCCATCTGGTGACGCCTCCGAACCGGTTCACCGGTGATCTCCTCAAGGGGGCGCGAAGATGCGATGGCGTAGAAACCCGGTACATTCTCGATGGTCATGGAAGCCGTATTAATCCAGATGCCCGCAACCCTGCTTTTGCGGTGCATCAAAACCGGGTAGCTGGGCCCTCGAACGATAACAACAATATCGCCCGCCTCTTCGGTCGCGCCGAACAGCAACACACTGGCTCCCGAAAACCCGGTTGTGATCGCGATCAGGTGGTCGGAAAGATCCGCGACCAGTGATGAGGCACGGGCAGACGGAATGCGGTAGAACGCAGTGACGGCGAGAATGCCGATGATAAGAATCACCCCTATGCGCATTCCCATCTTGCGCAGGCGGCAAGAACCGTGAAGCCAATTCATAGCGGAACCCCCACGGAATAGATGTCGATAGGCGGGGTAAAAAGGTCAACGAAAAGCTTCGAACAAACCGCGACGACCAGGATACCCAATAGGAGCCTCAGCCAGTCGCCTTGAAGGCGGCTGCCGATGCGGGTTCCGATCTGCGCACCGACAACGCTCCCGACCAACAGCAGCATCGCCAGGACAACATCCACGGTCTGGTTCTGGGCTGCCTGAAGAAACGTTACGTTTGCGGCCACGAAGATGATTTGAAACAGAGACGTCCCGATCACCATCGCCGTCGGCATGCCGAGCAAATAGATCATGGCCGGTACCAGAATGAAGCCGCCGCCGACCCCCATAATTGCCGATAGGACGCCCACACCGAAGCCGATGCCGAGCGGCACCAGCGCCGAAATATAAAGCCGGGACTTGCGGAACCGGGTCTTGAGCGGAAGCCCGTGAATCCAGGAATGCTGATGGAGTTTGCGAGGGGCGGCCTTGCGCCGCCGGCGCATCATGGCCCGCGTGCCCTCGATCATCATCAAGGCCCCGATGGTGCCCAGAAAAATGACGTAGCAGAGATTGATAACAAGGTCGATCTGACCAAGGCTGCGCAGGAGCGAAAAGAGGCCGACCCCAACGGTCGATCCTGCAAAGCCGCCACCAAGCAGCACCCATCCCATTTTGAAATCAACGTTGCCACGTCGCCAGTGCGCGAAGACACCCGACACAGAGGAGGCAATGATGTTATTTGCCTGAGTTGCAACGGCAACGACCGGCGGCACGCCGATGAATATCAGCATCGGCGTCATCAAAAAGCCGCCCCCGACGCCGAACAGACCGGACAGGAATCCGATAATCCCACCTAGGCCAAGCAGAAGAAGGGCGTCGACAGACAGTTCAGCGATCGGAAGGTATACCTGCATCGCTTTATGGAACTGAAACTAGGCGTAGCGGTCGCGGCATAGCGGCGCTTTGAACTGAGGTAAAAATCTATGAATCAGCGCGGCCGCGGAGCCGCTCTTTGTTGTTTCGAACTTACTGCGTTTTTTGTCCGAACGCCAATGGTTTAGGCGAGGTTTGTTTGCCAAATCGGAAAAAAGGCGACCGAAGCCTCTCAATTCATGCGCAGATTTCTATTCCCGAAAAATCACGGAGAGTCGAAATCAAACGCGTGACAATAGGTCAGAGGCTGAAGGTATTTCACCAAATCAGTGAAATGCCCCGGTCAGCCAATCGTTCGAACGACTAAACGGCGATTCCGTCTAACCCGGCTCTTCACTAAACAAATTTACGGACGCAAAAACCCGACCACGTCATAAACCTCGCGCAAGACTGGTTCAGCAACCGCGCGGGCGCGGGCGGCACCGTCGCGCAGAACGGCGTCCACATGGTCGGGCGCTTCGGTCAGACGCTTCATTTCCGATCCGATTGGTCCCAGCTTTTCAACCGCCACTTCCGTCAGCGCAGATTTGAAATCTGCAAAGCCTTTCCCTTCGAAGTCGCTCAGCACGTCGCCAAGCTCCTGTCCCGCCAGAGCTGCATAGATGGTCAGAAGATTGAAGGCTTCCGGCCTTGCACGGCGTAGCTCCTCGTCCAGCAGGCCGTTTTCACTAAGAATTTCAGGACCCGGAATCAATTCCGAATCGCTGGTTGCCTTGCGGATCTTCTTGGCAATCGCATCAGCATCATCCGTCATTGTAATGCGGCTGTATTCGGAAGGATCAGATTTGCTCATCTTCTTGCTGCCGTCGCGCAAGCTCATCACCCGGGTCGCGGCGCCGAAAATCAACGGCTCGGTCACGGGAAAGACCTCCTTGCCGAAATCACCGTTGAACTTGATGGCGATATCGCGAGTCAGCTCCAGATGCTGCTTCTGGTCCTCGCCAACCGGCACGTGGGATGCCTTATAAGCCAGAATGTCGGCCGCCATGAGCGTCGGGTATGCGTATAGCCCGACGCTGGCATTCTCACGGTGTTTTCCAGCCTTCTCCTTGAACTGTGTCATGCGGTTCATCCAGCCGAGCCGAGCCACACAGTTGAAGATCCAGGCCAGTTCGGCATGAGCCGAGACCTGGCTTTGATTGAAGATGATGCTTCGTTTTGGATCGATACCGGCGGCAAGATAAGCAGCAGTCACTTCCCTGGTATTTGCGATCAGCTCCTGCGGGTCCTGCCATACCGTGATGGCATGCATGTCGACAACGCAGTAGATGCAGTCGTAGTCAGCCTGCAGGCTCACGAAGTTTCGTATGGCGCCCAGGTAGTTTCCCAGATGCAGGTTGCCGGTCGGTTGCACGCCGGAAAAGATGCGCTTCATAACAAAAGATCCCGTTGATAACTGGGGCCGGGTTATCGCCGCTGCAGGGTGCGATGGTCAAGGTTTGGTTGCTGATTACCAGTCTGTTTAAAAAGCTGAACGATCAACTGGATTTGGACTTTACCCTATTGGCTATTCGCCCCGCGGCGAAGCAAGCTCCGAAGAGCCTCGCGGTCCATGGCGCCTGAGACCAGCGCCAGGCCGCCATAAACGATCAGTCCGCCTGCCACCAGCATCACAAGTGCCAGGATCCGGAGTTCCTGCGAAGCTTCGAACCAGGATGCAAGACTTTCGGCAGCAAACCACAGGGCAATACCCATCGCCGCTGCGGCCAGCGCGATGCGCGGCAGGCGCCGGCGCAATCCGGAGTCCGTTTTAAGAAACCCGAGCGAGCCAAGGCGCCCGCCCAGCAACAGTGCGTGGAGCCAGGCAGAGACTGAGGTGGCCAGCGCAATGCCTACATGCCCGAGGGGCCAGAACAGTGCGAGGCTAAGAGCGATGTTCACGCCAATTGATATCAGCGCCATTTTCAACGGCGTGACGGTGTCTTCGCGCGCATAGAACGCAGGCTGGAAGATCTTGATCAGCACGAAAGCAGGAAGTCCTGCCGCAAAAGCGGCGAGTGCCAAAGAGGTTGCATCTGTCGCCAAACGGTCGAAAGCGCCACGTTCAAAGAGAACGATCGTGATGGGTTTGGGAATGATGGCCAGCGCAACCGCCGCCGGCAGGGTCAGCAGCATGGCGAGTTCCAAACCTCGGTTGAGACTGTGCATGGCGGCTTCGTCGGCGCCGGCGCGCAGTTTACGGCTCAAATCCGGCAGCAGTACGACGCCGAAAGCAATCCCGATCAACCCGAGTGGCAATTGGTAGACCCGGTCCGCATAGTAAAGATAGGAGACGGCACCGGCCTGCAGGGTCGCGATCACGGTCCCGATCAGCAGGTTTATCTGAATCGCGCCGGCGGAGAGCATGCCCGGTAACATCAGCGCGATCAGGCGCCTGACACCGTCAGTAATTTTTGGCCGGGGCAAGCGTAGCTTCATTCCGGCGCGTGACGCTGCGATCATTAGCATCAAGAACTGTCCAACCCCCGCCACGGCAACGGTCCAGGCCAGCAAATGTCCGGGCATACCGGAAAACGGCAGGATCAGGACCAGCGCAATGATGAAGCAGACGTTTAGCAGAACCGGGGCCGCCGCCGCCGCCGCGAAGCGGTAAAGTGAGTTCAGAATTCCTGACAGCAGTGCGACCAGCGACATGAAGAGCAGATAAGGAAAGGTGATCCGGCTGAGCTCCACGGTCAGCGCGAATTTCTCAGGATCCTTCTCAAAACCCGGTGCCAGACCGTACATCAGCCATGGCATGGCCAACATGGCCAACAGAGAAACGACCGCGACCACGCTCAGCAGAACCGCGAGGGTATGCTCTGCAAAAGCCTTGGCAGCGGCTTCGCCCTCTTGTTCAAGGCGTTTCGCAAAAAGCGGCACAAAGGCGGCATTGAAGGCGCCCTCGGCAAAGAGGCGCCGAAAGAGATTTGGAAGCTTGAACGCCACAAAAAATGCATCAGCCACCGGGCCGGTACCAAGCACGGCCGCGATCAAAATATCGCGCACGAAACCCAGCACCCGGCTGAGGCCGGTATAGCCACCCACTGTGGCCAAGGAACGAATCAATGCCATACCCGCGCGTTTCTAGATCAAACGGGACCGGGAAGGAAGCCTGCGATTCCGGGCCAGCTTACCCCGAAAGGTACACGAGCGAATATCATGCTATGTCTGAGAGCGAGACAAACAACGCTCGCGCCTCCGCCCTTAAGCCTCACAGCAACAAATATCGATTGACGCGCCCCAGCACGCAACCGGAAGGAACAAAGGAATGAAAAGATCGTTTGGAACAGTACCAGTTATTGGAATGATTGCGGGCATCTTGGCGCTCGGGGGCATCGCCGGTGAGGCTGCTGCCGGTGCCCTGGAGCGCATAAAAGAAAGCGGCAAGATCAAAATCGCCTATCGTGAAGACGCTGCACCCTATTCGGTCAAGAACGCAATTGGTGAGCCGGCAGGCTACAGTGTCGACCTCTGCCGCGCGGTGGTGGTTCACTTGAAGGCGCATCTAAAACTGACCGAGATTTCGATCGACTATGTTGCGGTCGATTCGGCAAACCGCTTCGAAGCCGTCCAGAGCGAACAGGCGGACTTGCTGTGCGGCGCGGCCACAGCAACTCTGGCGCGGCGCGAGCTGGTCGACTTTTCCATTCCCATATTCGTCGACGGTGCCGCCGTCATGACCAAGCTTGAGGGCCCGAAGAACTTTGAGGCTCTAAAAGGACTAAAAATTGGGGTTCTGAAAGCCACCACAACTGAACAGCTGCTGCGTAACATCGTTGAGAAGACTGGCCTGGACTCCGAGATCGTGACAGTGACCAATCACCTGGATGGGCGCGGCAAACTGGAATCCGGAGAGATCTCCGCCTACTTCTCGGACAGGGCGTTGCTGGTATACCTCGCCGCACAAAGTACTGAACCCAAATCCTTCCGCATCGGTAAGCGTTTCTTTTCTCACGAGCCCTACGCACTGGCCATGAAGCGCGGCGATAGCGATTTCCGTCTGGCGGTCGACCGCGCTCTCAGCCGAATCTACCGCTCCGACAACATCTCCAGCATTTTTAACAATGCCTTTGGTGGTGGGAAGCCGAGCGACATCCTGCGGGCCATGTATCTGGTCAGCGCCCTGCCAGAATAGCTGGCGCAGACTGTGAGTACCCCACCGTCGTATAGCTTCAGCGGCAGTGGGGATCAGCTGTTCCGCTATTTTTCAAGAAAAGCTCGAATCTTTGCACCCGCCTGAGCGATCGAGAGCACGCCATCCAAATGCCCGCGCGTGCCCTGGAGTTCGACGATCTCGACCGGCGTGCCATCCGACTTAATGATCGATGCGGTGTCGCGAACCGCATCGCCGGGGAAAACCAGATCCTCGTCGCTGTGGATCAACAAGACCGGCGCCTCGATAGCCAGCAAGCCCTCATAAAGGCTTTTACCGTGTCCGGTATAAAACAGCTGATTGGCTTTGGCGAGATAGAGGAAATGATTGGCGTCCGAAGCTTTCGCGCGCGCCAGACCGGCCCCATCGAGCACGGCTTCGATCTTGAAGAGATTATCGAAAGCAGAGGCGGGGTCGGCCCCTTCCTTTGCCCAGCTACGCCCGAATTTCCCGTTCGACCACTCCCAATGCTGCGCGTGAAGTGTCACGATCTTCAAGGATTCGGCCAGTCCCTTCACAGGCGCATCACCGTCATAGTAGTCGCCACCGTTCCAGTTCGGGTCCAGTTTGATTGGCGCCGCCCAGATGTTGAGCCAGGCAATTAAGTCGCCGTCCGCCCAGCCAGATCCGATCACCGGGATCAGCCGCTCCACCCGCTCGGGATAGACAGCCGCCCATTCGTAGGCCTGCAGGCTGCCCATCGACGCGCCCATGACCGCATGCAGCTTCGAAATGCCGAGGCTATCCAGAAGCGCCTTCTGTACTTCGACAAAATCACGGATCGTAACGATCGGAAAATTCATGCCATAGGGCTTGCCCGTGTCCGGATTTATCGAGGCAGGGCCCGTGGTGACGACCTTGGGGTTTCCGGTTCCCAGATTGACCAGCGTATCCACTGAGATCACAAAGTACTTGCTGGTATCAATCGGCTTTCCGGCGCCGATGATCGAATCCCAATAACCCGCTCGTTGGTCGTCTGCGGCGTATTTGCCTGCCGCATGGCTATTGCCGGAAAAATAGTGGGTAATCAGGATGGCGTTGTCTTTTTGAGCGTTCAGCGTGCCGTACGTTTCCCAGCCGACTTTAACATCGCTGATGGTCTCTCCGCCCTGGGTGGTAAAATTGTCGAGCTCAAATCCCTGCTTTTGCACCAGCGGCTCGTAAGCAGTGACAGGTGTCATCATCAAGGTCATCGCCATGAAAGGCAAAACGATACGTTTGAAACAAAATGAAAAAATTCCGTCTCTCTGCTGATGCATCTTGAATTTCCCTTGCTTGACACTTCGGCAAGACCGACGAAGCGTCATTTTTCAAAGCCGCCGATTCACGAGAATTCAGGCTTCCATTCTCAAGGTATTTTTGCAATCACAGATATTTGTCGGACAACGTCGCGATGAACCTATTCGGCTGCAGCTTCAGGTTTCCGCTTGGTCACTTTTGCAGGCTTCTTGTCGTCAGCTTTCATCCCCGTGGCCTTCTTGGAAACAGAGGCTGGCGTACAGTCGTTACTCTCAAGGACCTCAAGAAGTTTCTTGCGGATACGAGTCAGCTTTGACTTGTTTTCAATCTTGGATCCCAGAGCGTCTTTCACGTAGAAAACATCCACTGCATGCGTGCCGTAAGTGGCAATGCGGGCTGTGGAGATCATCAGATTGAGCCGGGTTATGGCTGTGGTGAGCTGGTACAGCAGGGCGGGACGGTCGCGGCCATTGACTTCGATTACCGTATGAGTCGCACTGGCCTTGTTGTCGATAAGAACGCGAGGCGCCACCTTGAAGACGCGGTAGCGGCTGGGAATTGACGAGCGCTGACTGGCCAGCTCCTGAATCGGGCGCATGCCACCCGACAAAACCTTTTCAATGTTGGCAGAGAGGCGCTTGAGGCGCTCATCGCTTTCGAAGGCGCCACCCTCCACGGCATCGTGAACATAGAAGGTATCGAGCGCCATGCCGTTGGCGAGCGTGATGATGTTGGCACCCTCGATCGAGGCGCCACTGACTGCCATGGCGCCGGCGATCCTGCTAAACAGGCCTGGATGGTCCGCCGTGTAGATGGTGACCTCCGTCACCTCCCGATAACCGTCGACATGGGCGTCGATCTTAAGAGGAAGTTTCTCTCGCTCTGCTTCCCGTACCAGCAACGCGTGGCGTAGATGGGTTTCGGTATCCGCCGAGAGCCAGTAGGAAGGGTAGCCCCGCTTGATGTGGGCTTCGATCTCTTTCTTTGGCCAATCCGCGATTGCGGCACGCAGGGCTTCCTTGGCATGTTCGACTCGTCTAGCCCGGCCTTCGGACGAAATGCCGCCGGAGAGGACCTCCTCTGTGCGCCAGTAAAGATCACGCAGCAAGGCCGCTTTCCAGGCATTCCACACATTGGGTCCAACGGCACGGATGTCGGCAACGGTCAAGACCAGCAGCAGCCGCAGCCGCTCTGGCGACTGTACCAGTGCCGCAAAATCCTGGATGGTTTTAGGGTCATCGATATCGCGCTTAAAGGCGGTATCACTCATAGCCAGATGTCGGAGCACAAGCCAAGCCACCGTTTCGGTCTCTTCGGCGCTAAAGCCTAGGCGCGGGCAAAGCCGGCGCGCCACTTTGGCCCCTTCTTCCGAATGATCGCCCGGCCGGCCTTTCGCGATATCATGTAAAAAGACCGCAACGTAGAGCACGCGCCGCGACAAAACCTTATGGACGACTTCAGTGGCGATCGGAGCTTCCTCGGCCAATCGTCCCTGTTCGATATCATGCAGAATACCGATCGCGAAGATCGTATGCTCATCGACCGTATAGTGATGGTACATGTTGTATTGCATCTGCGCGACAACCCGCCCGAAATCGGGGATGAAGCGGCCAAATACACCGGCCTCGTTCATACGCCGAAGCGCCGTCGCCGGGTCCTCGTCTGCGCAGAGAATATCCATAAAGACCTTGTTGGCCTCCGGATCGTCTCTCAGAGCCTTCTTGATCAGCTTGAGATTCTGGGTGATCCAGCGCAGAGCGCGCGGATGAATGTCCAGATCGTGTTTTTGCGCGACGGCGAAGATGCGCAACATCTCAATCGGTGCGTTCGTAAAGACCCCTGCATCCTTAACCGACAATCGATCGCCTTCGAGCCTGAAACCACCAATCGAGCGGCGCCGGGACAGGGACGGCAGACGAAAACGCGAGCGGCGATTGTGTTCGGCCTCGAGCGTCGCGCAGAAGATTCGGGTCAGATCACCGACATCCTTGGCGATCAGGAAGTAATGCTTCATGAAACGCTCGACACCCTGGGTCCCGGCGTGATCGGTGTAACCCATCCAGTCGGCCAGGGACTTCTGGACATCAAAGGTCAGACGTTCCTCGGGACGGCCGGTCAGATAGTGCAGGGCGCAACGCAGGGTCCAAAGGAAGGCCTGGGCTTTCTCAAAGCGGCGGACTTCCTGACGCGTGAACACCTTTTGATCGACCAGCCGCGAAATGTCATCGACGTGATAGAGAAACTTCGAGATCCAGAAGAGCGTATGAAGATCGCGCAAGCCGCCTTTGCTCTCCTTGATATTGGGTTCCAGTGAATAGCGGGTGCCGCCGTTTCGCTTATGGCGCAGATCACGCTCGTTCAACTTCGCTTCGATGAACCTGGCGCCACCCTGGGCCTGCAGTTCCGACTGGAAGCGTTGGCGCAGCTCGACATAGAGACTCTGGTCACCCCAGAGCCAGCGGGCCTCAAGCAAGTTTGTGCAGATCGTCACGTCCGCCTTCGCCTGGCGAATACAATCAGACACTTTTCGGGTTGCATGACCGACTTTGAAGTTCAAATCCCAGAGGAAATAAAGCATGGCCTCTACGACCTGTTCACTGCGCGGCGTCATCTTGTAGGGCAGTAAAAACAGCAGATCGACATCCGACTGAGGTGCCAGCTCTCCCCGGCCATAGCCGCCCACGGCGACGAGAGAGAGCACTTCACCAGTCGAGGGGTTGGCCAGTGGGAAAAGGTGGGTCGTCACATGGTCGTAAACCACCCGGATCAACTGGTCGACCAGGTAGCAGTTAGAGCGCACCACGACGGTTCCCGAAGCCCGTTCGTCGAAGCGACGGCGCACTTCGGCCCGGCCGCCTTCGAGTGCATCCCGTAGAGCCGCCAGCACCTGCTTGCGGATCTCATTGTCGGACGCATCCGCTCCGACAATATCTTCAATCCGGCCGAGCAGAGTGCGCCGGTCAATTATGGCGCGCTTGTTCCGCACCTCCGTCTCAAACGACTCTTCCGGCAAAAGGTCCTGCATATCCAAATTCCGCAGCGAGAGCGCGATCGTTCTCGATTGAGACGATCAAGAGCGCGAATTCCCCTCCAAGAGACCGCAAAACACCAATTTTGGCAAGGCGTCAGACCTCTCAGCAATCACTTCTGTTCGTGCGGAGAGTTAAGCTTCAACCGACCTGTGAAAATGGAAACGAGCCTTCTTTACTCACGCCCGGAAAGAGTCTTCAACGCATAGAGCAACTCGAGTGCCTGACGGGGCGTCAGATCATCGGGATTGATCTCGGACAGTCTTTCTTCGACTGCGGAAGGTGCGGGGGCCGTTTCGGACATGCCTGCGCCACCTTCTCCAGGTGCCCGTTCTTGCGCCAAAGCCGCTGCGAAGAGCGGCAGGTCGTCTGCCAGACGCGTCAGAACACCGGCCTGTTCGCCCTGCTCCAGGGTCGCCAGCACCTCTTCCGCCCTGGAAACGACTGCATTCGGCAAACCCGCCAACTTGGCAACGTGAATGCCATAAGAGCGATCGGCGGCGCCGGCGGCAACTTCATGCAGGAAGATCACCTCACCCTGCCACTCCTTGACCCGCATGGCGTGGCACGCCAGCGCTGTCAGCTTGGCTGAAAGAGTGGTGAGTTCATGGTAGTGAGTGGCAAACAGCGCCCGGCTGCGATTGACTTCGTGTAGATGTTCAACGCAAGCCCAGGCGATGGAGAGACCATCGAAGGTCGCGGTGCCGCGGCCGATCTCGTCCAGGATTACCAATGAGCGCGGCGTGGCTTGATTGAGAATCACTGCCGTTTCGACCATCTCAACCATAAACGTGGAGCGACCTCGCGCCAGGTCGTCGGCGGCACCCACTCTGCTGAACAGGCGGTCAATCACTCCGATATGGGCGGCATCGGCAGGAACAAAGGATCCCATCTGCGCCAAAATCGCGATCAGGGCATTCTGGCGTAAAAAGGTACTCTTTCCCGCCATGTTGGGGCCGGTTATCAGCCACAGGCGCTGCTCGTCGGCCAGGTTACAGTTGTTGGCGACAAAGCTGCCTTCCTGGGTCTTTGCCAGAGCCGCCTCAACCACCGGATGGCGGCCTGCGGTGATGTCGAACGTCGAGCTATTATCGACTTTCGGCCGGCACCAGCGGCCCTGCAGTGCCAATTCGCTAAGAGCCGCAGCGACATCCAGTGTGGCCAATGCACCGGCAGCCAGGGCGACCACCTCGGCTCGGCCGTCAATTTCACCGACCAGATCCTCGAACAGTCTCATCTCGATGGCTTGGGCCTTGTCGGCCGCCGAAGCGATCTCCTGCTGCAACTCGGACAGCTCCACAGTGGAGTAGCGGACGGCACTGGCCAGGGTCTGGCGATGGATGAAAGGTGCCTCTTGTCCAGTCGGCATTTTTGGAGCATGGGTCGGCGTAACCTCAATGTAATAGCCGAGCACGTTGTTGTGCCGGATTTTGAGGTTTGTAATCCCGGTTTCTTCGGCATAGCGGCTTTGCAGCGCTGCAATCAGCCGCCGGCTCTCATCACGCAGACCGCGGTACTCGTCTAGCTTGGCGTCGTAGCCTTGGGCGATGAAACCACCGTCGCGGGCCAGCAGCGGCAGCTCCTCAGATAAGGCCCGCTGCAGCCGATCGACCAATTGATCATGGAATCCGAGGTCCTGAAGCACGGATGCCAATTTCTCGGGAAGGGGGGCGAGCTTTTTGTCCGCCAACATAGCCCGCATACCGCCAGCTTCACTCAGTGCATCCCGCACGGCCGCGAGATCGCGCGGTCCTCCCCGTCCAAGAGAAAGCCGCGACAGTGCGCGCGCGATGTCGGGACAGAGGCGCAACCGGCGTCTCAATTCTTCACGTAGCTGGTCGTTGCCGACCAAATAGTCCACGACATCCAGGCGGGCAGCAATGGCCGCCGCGTCCGTCAGGGGGGAGGCCAGCCAAGACGCGAGCAAGCGCGCCCCCGCCCCGGTGACGGTGCGGTCGATGGTCGCCAGGAGCGTACCGGCGCGGCCGCCGCTCAAGGCTTGGCTCAGCTCCAGATTTCTGCGGGTCGCGGCGTCGACCTCCATAACGCTGCCTTGACGCTGCCGACGGGGCGGCACCAGCCGGGGAAGGCGGCCTTTCTGTGTCAGCTCCACGTAGTCCAGCAAAGCGCCTACGGCAGCCAGTTCGGCCCGCTCGAACTCTCCGTAGGCATCCAGGGCCTTTACTTCGAAAATCGCCTCTACCCTGCGTTTGGCATTCTCGCTGTCAAAACGCGAGGCGGGGAGGGTCGTTAGCCGGTCCTTCCATTCGGCGAAGACCTCAAAGAGCTCGGGCCGCTGCGCCAGACGATCAGAGACAAGCATTTCGCCAGGCGCCAGACGCGCCAGCACAGCACCAAGGTCCCCGTAACCCAGTGGCTGCACGTGGAAATCACCGGTCGACATATCCAGCCAAGCAAGTCCGAGCCGGCCTGCAGAACTGCCGCCGGTTTCAGCCAGGGCCGCCAAAAAGTTATGGTTTCTGGCATCGAGCAATTCATCTTCGGTCAGAGTCCCTGGTGTAACCAAACGGACAACGTCACGGCGAACCACTGATTTACCGCCCCGCTTTTTGGCTTCGGCAGGGTTTTCAACCTGTTCACAGACTGCGACCTTGAACCCTTTGCGGATCAGGCGAGAAAGATAACCGTCAGCCGAATGCACAGGCACGCCGCACATGGCGATATCGGCGCCTTCGTGCTTGCCGCGTTTGGTAAGGGTAATATCCAGCGCCGCCGAGGCCACGACGGCATCTTCATGAAATAGTTCGTAAAAATCACCCATGCGATAAAACAGAAGGGCATGGGGATAGCCCGCCTTGATTTCCAGATACTGGGCCATCATCGGCGTGACGCTCCGGGCGGACTCGGTTGGCGGTGTGGCGGCTTTGCTGACGGCGTTGCTGGAATCGGGCATTGATACCGGACTGAATTAGGACGTGAATAGCGTAAAACAGTGAGCAATAGGCTGCGGCTTAGGAACAGCGCTCTCTGCGACCGAACAGCTTCGCACTTACTCTATCCCATGCCCTCTTTGCAAGCACGGGTAGGAGCAGGCAATATAACCTTATTAGGGTCGACGGCGGCAATAGAGCCTGCCGAAATCCGGTCGACGGCATCGAGCTATCAACGATGAAGCCGTAGAACTCGAGATCATCGACAAAGCGTAAGGAGTACGACGCCTTGCAGGACAACGGCATCGAGGAGACAACCGAGATCGTCGGGCGCTTCGCCGAGCGTGAAAATTTCAAAGCGGCGGTTGAAACCCTGCTTGCAGCTGGTTTCAGATCAAGCGACCTCTCGGTGCTGGATACTCATGAGGCCTTGAGCGCCAGCGAATCCACTGGCGCGGCCTGGCAGCAGGCCATGATTGGTTTGGTTGGTGAGATCAAGTATGTCGGACCAATCACAGCAGCAGGTCTGATCGCAGTTGCAACAGGCCCGGTCGGCGCAGCCATGGCAGGTCTTGTCGCGGCCGGATTGACGTCAGTCGCGCTGTCCGAATTGCTCACAACTCTGCGGGCTACGCCACATACCGAACAGTTCGCACGCGCGCTGGAATCGGGTACCGTCCTGCTTTGGGTCCGGACAATAAGTGAACAGCAAAGTGACGTCGCCGCGGAAATTCTTACCCGTCACGGCGCCGAGGACGTCCACAGCCATAGGCGCAGCCCACAAATCTAATCGCCACGATGTGGAAAGGGGACTACAACCCCGCCTGCGGTTCTGTACCAATAGAGAAACCAAAGAAAAAGCAAAGCCTGTACGGCTGCACACCGGAGAAAAGAATCTATGTCCAACGATAGCTCGCGCACCACTGATCAGGAAGCCCTCGACCTTCATTCAAGTGGGCGTCCCGGCAAGCTGGAGATCCGGGCGACAAAGCCGCTGACCACACAGCGCGACCTGTCCCTGGCCTATTCGCCCGGTGTTGCGGTTCCCTGCCTTAAGATCAGCGAGGATCCTTCAAAAGCCTATGACTATACCGCCAAAGGCAACACCGTCGCCGTCGTCTCAAACGGGACTGCGGTACTGGGTCTAGGCGATCTTGGCGCATTGGCTTCGAAGCCGGTTATGGAAGGTAAAGCGGTTCTCTTCAAACGCTTCGCAGATGTCGACGGGATTGATCTGGAGGTCGATACACGGGACGTGGACGAATTCGTCAACTGCGTCAGGTTCCTCGGTTCAAGTTTTGGCGGCATCAATCTGGAGGATATTAAGGCACCGGAATGCTTCATTATCGAACAGCGCCTGCGAGAACTGCTGGACGTACCCGTCTTTCATGACGATCAGCACGGTACGGCGATTATCGCGGCGGCGGGCCTGATCAACGCCGTCCATCTCACCGGACGGGAACTCGGTACCTTAAAAATGGTCATTAACGGGGCCGGTTCGGCAGGGATTGCCTGCGCTGAATTGATCAAGGCTATGGGCGTACCTCATAACAATATTCTGCTCTGCGACACCCGAGGCGTTATCTACCAGGGTCGCGAAGCAGGCATGAACCAATGGAAGTCTGCTCATGCGGTCGTAAGCGAGGATCGCAGCCTCGAGGATGCGGTCAAGGACGCCGATGTCTTTTTCGGTCTTTCAGTCAAGGGCGCCCTGACACCGGCGATGGTCAAGTCCATGGCGCCGCAGCCCATCATCTTCGCCATGGCAAATCCGGATCCGGAGATCACCCCGGAAGAAGTCGAGGCCGTGCGCGACGATGCCATCATCGCCACCGGGCGGTCCGACTATCCCAACCAGGTCAACAACGTGCTGGGCTTCCCATATATCTTCCGCGGTGCCCTGGATGTGCGGGCGTCGACCATCAATATGGAGATGAAAATCGCAGCCGCCGAATCTTTGGCGGCCCTGGCCCGGGAGGACGTGCCCGACGAGGTCGACCGGGCCTATGCCGGACGGCGTCTGCGCTACGGCAAGGACTACATCATTCCTGCTCCCTTCGACCCACGCCTGATCGTCGCCGTTCCAAAAGCAGTGGCACAATCGGCTATGGCCACCGAGGTCGCACGCAAACCAATCACCGATATGGCACTTTATGAGCAGGAACTTTCGGCGCGCCTCGATCCGGCGGCTGCCAGCCTGCAGGGAATTTTCGAAAAAGTGCGTGCGGCACCGGTCCGTAAGAGAATCGTCTTTGCCGAAGGCGAGGAGGCACCGACCATCCGCGCGGCGTTGGCCTTCCACAACGCCGGCTACGGCACGCCCGTCCTGGTCGGCCGGGAGGAGCGCGTCCGCGAGACCATGAAAACCATGGGTCTGAGCGGCGATTTCCTGGAGATTCACAATGCCCGGGTGTCGGAGCACAATACCCACTACGCAGAGTTCCTGTACCAGCGCCAGCAGCGCAGCGGAGCCCTGTTGCGAGACTGCCAACGTATGGTCAATCAGAACCGCAATGTCTTCGCTGCCTGCATGGTCGCAAACGGCCACGCAGACGGGATGGTTTCGGGCCTGACCCGCAGCTTTGGCGTCACCTACGAGGATATCAGCCACGCTATCGACCCCAAGCCGGGACACCGTGTCTTCGGCATGTCGATGATGATGCTCGATGGTCGCTCGGTCTTTATCGCCGATACCTCGGTCCACGAACTGCCAACTCCCGAACAACTGGCCGACATCGCCATTCAGAGTGCCGAGCAGGCCCGGGCGATGGGATATGAGCCGCGTGTTGCTTTCCTGAGTTTCTCGAATTTCGGCAACCCCATGCGGGCAAAAGCCTTGCGCATCCGTGAAGCTGTGGAGGTATTGGACGGCATGGAAGTCGATTTCGAATACGATGGCGAAATGCAGGCCAACGTCGCTCTGGATTACGACCTGATGCGACAACTTTATCCCTTCTGCCGTTTGGCCGGGCCGGCCAACATCCTGATTATGCCGGCACTGCATAGTGCCAACATCGTTTCAAAGCTGATCCAAAAGATCGGCAGTGGGACGGTCATCGGCCCCATGCTTCTGGGATTGAGCCATCCGGCACAGATCGTCACTCTGGGCGCGACGGTGAACGATTTGGTCACGGCGGCAGGGCTAGCCGCGCATGAGTCGATCACCCGAAAACAGTCGGTATGACGACTCTCCAGACAGGTGAATAGTCTTAGGCCTCAAGAACGACCGGATCCGCAGCCAACAAACTTGAATAGGGGGAGCAAAGGTCACCGAAAATGCGCAGAGTTGAGTCAATCTGTAATACTCCGGTGCTAGAGTAGGCGAATAAACTTGGCGACATCACCTCTTATGACAAGGGTCCGGGCCATGGCAGAAGCTGCCGCTCCCGCTAAACGCATGCTGCCGGCGACGACACTCTTTGCTCTACCGGGTGTCATTGTGCTGCTAATTGCCGGCCTGGTGGGTTTCGCGCCTTGGAGCTATGTCGCCGCAGGATGCGGCATCGTGATTTTCGGATCTGCCGCTCTCCTTGCCCATCATTATCGCCATGTCACGGTTCTGCGGCGCTATTTCGAACAGCTGCGTTCGACCGACCTGTCGGCTCAGTTGGTCGCACCGCCTGAAGGCGGCGGTCTGCTTTATCCCGGCCTGAACGAGGCCATTAAGGATACCCTGCGCGACCGCCAACTCCGCCGGCAGGAGCTGGTAAAGACCATCTCCAACCACGAAGCCGTACTGGCTGCCTTGCCGGATTCCCTCCTGCTGATAGATGCACAGCGCCGGATACTGCGCGGAAATCCTGCGGCGGAAGAACTCTTCGGCAAGGATCTGGCGGGCGGCGATCTTACCTCGGTATTGCGCAATCCCGAGCTCATTGAAGCGACAGAAGAAGTGCTTTCGGGAGAAACAGGCAAGGTCGTCGAATTTACCGTTCCGGGTCAGTTCGAACGTCATCTCTCCTGCCGTATCGCAAAATTGGCAACCACGGCCTCGGACGGGACCGCCGCGATTATCGCACTTCACGATCTCACAGCGGTCAGACGCGCGGAACAGATGCGCGCGGATTTCGTGGCCAATGCCAGCCACGAACTGCGTACACCCCTGGCCAGCCTGCTGGGGTTCATCGAAACCCTCCTCGGTCCCGCAAAGGATGACGGGGATGCGCGCGTCCGCTTCCTTGGTGTGATGCACGAACAGGCCAAGCGCATGTCCCGTTTGATCGAGGATTTGCTGTCTCTCTCAAGGATCGAACTTCACGAATACACACCGCCCAGCAGTACCGCGAACATCGAACTCATTCTGGAAAGCGTTGCCAATGCCCTCGAACCGCAGGCGCGCGAGAAGGCAATGAGCCTGGATCTCGATTTCGCCAAGGTCGATCTGGTGTCGGGCGAAGCTGACGAACTCACGCAGGTCTTTCAGAACCTGACAGAGAATGCGATCAAATACGGTCGGGCCGGAACCAAGGTTCGTTTGGTCACAAAGCGTATCGAGCCCGGCAGCGGCGGTGCGCGGCGTCTTGGGAAACCAGGCATCACCGTGTCTGTGATCGATCAGGGCGAAGGCATCGCCAGAGAACACCTGCCGCGCCTGACCGAACGCTTCTACCGCGTCGATACCGCACGCTCGCGAGAACTCGGTGGGACCGGGCTCGGACTTGCCATCGTCAAGCACATCGTAAACAGGCATCGCGCCATCCTCGATGTCGATAGTACGATCGGAGAGGGATCCTGTTTCAAGGTCTTCCTTCCGCTTGCCGGCCAAGAAACGCTAAATCCTCCGTCATCGGGCAGCGCGACGCAAAAGCCTGGACAAATGACGTCAAGCGGCGACGGCGCGGCAGCCTGATAAACCGTAGAGATTCCAATTCCGCCGTGCATAAGAGTCTGCAAGATTTCTCCAAATTCCCAGCGGTTTATCCTGGTAAATCAATCCGTAAGCGAACGTCATAAAAGTGTCATCGATTTGTAGTAAATCTTGCGCCGAAGATACATAGGTTCGGCCTCGTCGGCATCCGGCCGACACCGCATAACAAAGTTTGTGCGACTGCAGATTTCTCAGCCATGATGCTGGAGACATAACGTGATCAAGCATTCTCTCGTCGTTGCCGCACTCGCAGGCTTGGCCCTTTCCGCTACAGCCGCGTCCGCGCGTGACCAAATCCGCATTGTCGGATCCTCTACCGTATTTCCTTTCTCGACCGCTGTTGCCGAACAATTCGGTAAGACCAGTGATTTCAAGACCCCCGTTGTTGAAAGCACCGGTTCGGGTGGCGGCATGAAGCTGTTCTGCTCAGGCATTGGTGTGGAACACCCCGACATCACCAATGCATCGCGTCGCATCAAGGCATCCGAATTTGAAAAGTGCGGCAAGGCCGGTATTACGATCACCGAAGTCAAGATCGGCTTTGACGGCATCGTTCTGGCCAACTCCAAAGCAAACGAACAGCTTTCCCTCACCAAGCAGCAGATCTTTAAGGCTCTGGCCAAAAAGGTTCCGGTCGACGGAAAGCTTGTCGACAATCCCTACAAGATGTGGAGCGAGATCGATCCTTCGTTGCCTTCCAAGAAGATCGAGGTTTTGGGCCCACCGCCGACCAGCGGCACCCGCGACGCCTTTGTCGAGCTGGCCATGGAAGGTGGCGCCAAAACTTTTGAGTCGCTCGCCGATCTGCGTAAATCCGACAAGAAAGCCTTCAAGGCCGTCGCCCACGGCATCCGTGAAGACGGCGCCTATGTCGAAGCAGGCGAGAACGACAATCTGATTATCCAGAAACTGCAGGCCAATCCCAATGCTCTCGGCATCTTCGGCTTCAGCTTCCTCGATCAAAACGCCGACAAGATTCAAGGCTCCAAGGTCGAAGGCGTCGAGCCGACTTTCGAAAACATCGCCGACGGCCAGTATGGCGTATCTCGCTCGCTGTATTTCTACGTCAAGAAAGAGCACGTCGGTGTCGTTCCCGGTATTGCCGAATTCGTTGCCGAATTCACGGACGAAGGCACCTGGAGCGAAGACGGTTATCTGGTCGACAAGGGCTTGATTCCGCTTCCCGATGCAGACCGTAAAGCAATGGGTGCATCCGCGAACGGCATGGCACCGCTGTCCATGTAATGAAGAAGCGCGATTGCCGGCGGCTTCAACCCAGGCCGTCGGCAATCGCACTTTTCACATGCCCCGCACAGGTTTCGTTTTGTTTGTAACTATCGATTTTTATGCCGGTGACATTCGATGTCGTTGCTGATCCTCGCGACCACTTTGTTTCTGCTTAGCGTTGCCGGTTTTTACCTCGGGCGCGGACGCGCCTTTGCCGTGAGCGGCGGCCAACTGCGCGACCTTCATTCACGACCGCAGTACTACGGGATGTATGTCGCCTTGTGGTGTGGCCTCCCCAGTTTAGTTCTGTTGTGCCTTTGGCTGGCACTTGAGCCGGAGATCACCGAGCTCATCCTGGTGGCCAACCTCCCGGCAAGTGCGCAGGGCATGAGTCAGGATCAATTGGCGCTCTTCATTAATCAGATCAAGAATCTCGCCAACGGAAATGCATTCGGCGCGGTAAGCGCAGAGATTGAATCGGCAGCGAAAGACTATGCCAGCCTGCGCGACACGGGTTTTGCCGCGATGACGGTCATTGTTCTCGCCCTCGGGATCTGCGGCCTTGCCTTCGGGCGACGTTCGATCACCCCTGCGATGCGTGCGCGAAACCAGGTCGAAAAGGTGGTTTCGGTCGTCATGATGGTCGCTTCAACGATCGCGATCGTGACGACAGTTGGCATCGTGCTTTCTTTGTTGTTCGAGGCCCTTAGGTTTTTCACCAAAGTACCCCCGATGGACTTCCTGTTCGGTCTGCAGTGGAGCCCGCAAACGGCGCTGCGCGAAGACCAGGTCGGCGGGTCCGGCGCCTTTGGCGCGATTCCGCTTTTTGCCGGCACCTTGCTGATTACCTTTATCGCGATGTGCGTTGCCGTTCCGGTCGGCTTGTTTTCTGCGATCTATATGTCCGAGTATGCCGGCCCAAAGATGCGCGCCATCGTTAAACCGGTCCTTGAAGTCCTGGCCGGCATTCCAACCGTCGTCTATGGATTTTTCGCAGCCCTCACCATGGCACCGTTTTTTCGACAGGTCGGCGAGTTCCTGAACCTCGATGTCTCTTCGGAATCGGCTCTGGTCGCCGGCATCGTCATCGGCGTCATGAGTATCCCTTTCGTCTCTTCTCTTTCCGACGACGTGATGAACTCGGTACCTCAGACACTGCGTGACGGCGCTTATGCCCTCGGCGCCACCAAATCCGAAACGATCAAGCAGGTCGTCGTACCTGCCGCACTGCCTGGTATTGTTGGCAGCGTCCTGCTCGCGATCAGCCGCGCCATCGGCGAAACCATGATCGTGGTCATGGCGGCCGGGCTTGCAGCCAACTTAACGGCAAACCCCCTGGAAGCGGTGACCACGGTCACCGTCCAGATCGTAACTCTGCTCGTCGGCGATCAGGAGTTCGACAGCGCAAAAACGCTGGCTGCTTTCGCTCTCGGGCTTGTCCTGTTCCTGGTCACCCTGGCCCTCAACGTCGTGGCTCTGCGCGTCGTACGCAAATACAGAGAGAAGTATGACTGAAATGACTGCATCGGCAGCGCCCTTTCGACGGCCCGATCTGTCTGAAGCGCACCTACGCCGGCGCTATTCGGCGGAACGTCGTTTCAAGGCCTATGGCATCTTCGCTATTGCTGCGGCAACCGCGATGCTGCTGGTCCTTTTGTCGAGCATTGTCGCAAAGGGATACACGGCCTTTTCCCAAACCTACATCGCCCTGGATATAGCGCTCGATGCCGACAGAATCGACCCGAGCGGCGATCAAGATCCGCAGGTGCTGAGAAAGGTCAAGTACCAGCCTCTGGCTAAAGCGGCGCTGCGGGACCGCTTTCCAGAAGTATCCGGCAGACGTGACAAGCGTGCGCTCTCAAAACTGATCAGCGGCAGCGCCGACGTAACCTTGCGCAAATTCGTCATGGCCAATCCCGATACGATCGGGACAACACAGACCATCTGGGTCAAGGCATCCGATGAAATCGATTCCCTGCGCAAGGGTCATGTTGATCGCGGCGCACAGGAAAGCGATCGGTTGGTCAGCGATCAGGCCCTTGAATGGTTCGATCATCTGGAAACCGATGGCGCAGTGGATCTTAGGTTCAATACCACCTTCTTCACTGCAGGTGATTCCCGCGAACCGGAGCAGGCAGGCATCTGGGGCGCCACGGTGGGTTCGTTTCTGATGCTGATCGTAACGCTCGCATTGAGCTTCCCCGTGGGAGTGCTGTCAGCCGTCTACCTTGAGGAATTCGCACCGAAGAACCGCTGGACCGACTTCATCGAAGTCAACATCAACAATCTCGCAGCCGTTCCGTCGATCGTCTTTGGCCTGTTAGGCCTGGCTGTCTTTCTGAACTTCTTCGGCCTGCCACGCTCTGCACCGCTGGCGGGCGGCATGGTCCTGGCACTGATGACCCTGCCCACGATCATTATTGCCGCACGGGCCGCGCTCAAGGCGGTTCCACCGTCGATCCGGGAAGCTGCCCTGGGAGTCGGCGCGTCGAAACTCCAGACCGTGACTCATCACGTACTGCCGCTGGCAATGCCGGGCGTGCTGACCGGGACGATCCTGGGATCGGCGAGGGCGCTGGGCGAGACGGCACCGCTGTTGATGATCGGCATGGTCGCCTTCATCGTCGACATTCCCGGTGGGTTCACCGATCCGGCAACGGCCTTGCCGGTGCAAATCTATCTCTGGGCCGACAGCCCCGAACGGGCCTTTGTCGAAAAAACCTCTGCCGCAATTATCGTTCTTCTTGGATTTCTGATCATGATGAACGCCATTGCGGTTCTGCTTCGCAAACGCTTTGAGCGTCGTTGGTAGGAAAGAACGAAATGGCTATCGCTGCTGAAAACTTCGCCGAGCCGGAGAGCAACACCGCGCTACAGAAAATCGTCGCACGAGGTGTTTCGGTTTTCTATGGCGAATCCCAGGCCCTTCAATCGATAGATCTCGACATCGGCGCCAATCAGGTGACGTCGCTGATCGGCCCTTCTGGCTGCGGCAAGTCGACCTTTCTGCGTTGCATGAACCGGATGAACGACGTGATCGACGGCTGCCGTGTGGACGGCAGCATCACATTAGATGGCGAGGATATCTACGACAGCAAACTCGATGTCGTTCAACTGCGCGCCCGCGTCGGCATGGTTTTTCAAAAACCCAATCCCTTTCCCAAGTCTATCTATGACAACATTGCCTATGGGCCGCGTATCCATGGATTTGCTGATTCAAAAGCCGATCTCGATGAGGTGGTCGAGATTAGTCTGACCCGTGCCGGTCTGTGGAAAGAGGTCAAAGACCGCCTGGACAAACCCGGGACCGGGCTGTCAGGCGGCCAGCAGCAACGGCTCTGTATTGCGCGGGCGATCGCGGTGAACCCGGAAGTAATTCTGATGGACGAGCCCTGTTCGGCACTCGATCCGATCGCCACGGCGCGCATCGAGGAATTGATCGACGAGCTACGGCAGAACTTTACCATCGTAATCGTCACCCACTCGATGCAACAAGCCGCCCGCGTCTCGCAGCGAACCGCCTTTTTTCATCTCGGTGACCTGGTTGAATGCGGCGACACGCAGCAGCTGTTCACCAATCCGAGAGAAGAGCGGACGCAAGGCTATATCACGGGCCGTTTCGGCTAAGCACAATATAAATTGCAGTAAGCAGGAATAAGATAATGCCTACGGGATCGGAACATATCGTCAGTTCGTTCGACAGCGAACTGCAGGGACTGAACCAGATTATCGTCCGGATGGGTGGAATGGCGGAGAGCATGCTCGCAACTGCTATCGATGCGCTGGTCAAGCGAGACAGCGATCTGGCCAACAAGGTCATCCGGAGCGACAAAGAAGTCGATGCTTTGGAAAAGGCGGCCGACGAGGCCGCTATCAATCTCATCGCCCTGCGCCAGCCGATGGCCAATGACCTCCGCGAAGTGGTTGCCGCCCTGAAGATCGCCAGTGATATCGAACGGATCGGCGATCTGGCGAAGAACGTGGCCAAACGCACCGTTGCCCTGAATCAGACGCCGCCGACCCGTCCTGCCTACGCCATTCCGCGCATGGCCAATCTGGTCCAGAGCATCATCAAAGACACCCTGGACGCCTATGTTGCCCGCGATGCGGATCGCGCGATCGACGTCTGGCATCGGGACGAAGAAGTCGACGAGATGTACACCGGTCTGTTCCGCGAATTACTGACCTACATGATGGAAGACCCCCGGAACATCACACCGAGCACACATCTGTTGTTCATCGCGAAAAACATTGAGCGGATGGGCGATCACGCGACAAATATCGCTGAAAACATCTATTACCTCGCCACCGGCGAGCAGTTGGAAGGCCGACGTCCCAAGGGTGACACGACCTCGTTTCAGGTCGTGGCTCCGCCGGATGATGCCCCCGGAGCTTCGGAGGAAGCGGCAAAGGATCCCCAGGAGAGCGGTAAATGAAACCCCTTGTTCTGATTGTTGAAGACGAAGCGGCACTTGTTACGCTGTTGCGGTACAATCTGGAAGGCGAAGGTTTTCGTGTAGCGGAAGCCAATGACGGCGAACAGGCGCTTGTTCTGGCCAAGGAAGAAACACCCGACATCGTGCTGCTCGATTGGATGCTGCCGTTGATGTCGGGTATCGAGGTCTGCCGCCAGATGCGCCGGATCCCTACGACCCGAGACGTTCCGATCATCCTTCTGACCGCTCGCGGTGAGGAAACGGATAAGGTTCGCGGTCTTGACAGCGGTGCCGACGACTACATCACCAAGCCCTTTTCACCGGCGGAACTCATTGCCCGTATCCGCGCCGTTCTGCGGCGCAGCCATCCGGAACTGGAAGCCGATGAACTGGCGTTCGAGGATCTTGCCATGGACCTGGTCGCCCATCGCGTCCGGCGCGGCAGCCGTGAAGTTCATCTGGGACCGACCGAATTCCGACTGCTGCGGCATTTGCTGCAGAATCCGGGGCGGGTGTTCAGCCGCGAACAGCTGCTGGACGCGGTCTGGGGCCGGGACGTCTATGTCGAGCCCCGCACTGTAGATGTCCACATTCGCCGTCTGCGCAAGGCCCTTAATGACGGTAATGAGAACGATCTGATCCGCACCGTCCGTTCAGCCGGTTATGCACTTGATCGGTCCATGGCGGCCTGATAGCCCGCCTTCAAACGCCATCTGACAGCTTCCTGGTCACACGGACAATGCCCGGTTCGTCGTGAAGATGCCTGATGGAGAACCCGAGTTCCCGGGCCAATTCCAGCATGCGCCTGTTGTGATCCAAAACGTCACCCCAGATCTCTTCCAGGCCTCGACTGCGTGCATAGTTGAGGATCCGGTTCATGAGTTCGACCCCCAGGCCGCGGCCTTTGATGTCGGAACGCACCAGCACGGCATATTCAGCCCGCTCGTTATCCGGATCGGCAGAGATTCTCACTACACCCCAGATTTCAGGTGATCCGTCCTCACTTTTGCTCAAGGCAATAAACGCCATTTCCCGGTG
Organism: Pelagibius sp. Alg239-R121; assembly: GCF_947331435.1. Taxonomy (GTDB): domain Bacteria; phylum Pseudomonadota; class Alphaproteobacteria; order Kiloniellales; family Kiloniellaceae; genus Denitrobaculum. The sequence goes on from NZ_CAMZOF010000001.1 coordinate 654,645, forward strand.
GTAATCGATCTGGGTCAGGCGCGCGGCAAAGCTATGGCTAAGTTCGGTGAGCGAGGCAAAAAACCGCAAGCGTACGTCCTGCGGCGACAATTGATCGAACATCTGCTGCAAAAGCGGTTCATCCTCGGGCCGGATCGGGCGCAGAAAAATTCCGGTGCCGTCGGGCAGGGTGAAGTTCTGCTCCAGCTCCCGGGGATAAGGCCTGATGGCGAGCCTCTGACCGACGGTCCCGATATCGGGGCGCACACGCACACGTGCATCCAAGGCCACGACACCCTGAGCGTCTGCGAGCAGAGGGTTGATATCGACCTCGGCGATCTCGTTGAAATCGACGATCAGATCGGAGAGTCTGATCAAGGTGGCGGCCACGGCGTCGAGATCGGCAGGCGCCCGGTCCCTGTAACCCTGTAGTAAGCGAAATACCCGCGTTTCCTCTATCAGAGCCCTAGCGAGCGTTGAATTGAGCGGCGGAAGCCCGATCGCCTTGTCAGCGAGAACCTCTACCGCGGTGCCGCCGGCCCCAAACAATATGACCGGCCCGAATTGCGCATCAGTGGCAGCACCAACGATAAGTTCCTGCGCGTGGGGCCGCTGGCAGAAGCTCTGCACCGTGAAACCCCGCAAAACGGCATGGGGCGCCAAACGGTGGATCCGGGCCTGCATTTCTTGCGCAGCCTCCAGAACTTCGGTCTCGCCTTCGAGACCGAGCATCACGCCTCCGACATCGCTTTTGTGAGTGAGATCCGGCGAAAGGATCTTGAGCACGACCGGGCCTGCTATCCGGGCCGCGGCTGACGCTGCCGCCTCCGGACTGTCGACCTGATAGGTCTCAACGACGGGAATATCGTAAGCAGACAGGACCGCCTTGGCTTCCGGCTCGCTCAACCATTCCCGGCCTTCGGCGAGAGCTGTAGAAATCAAGGTCCGTACACTCGCTCTGTCGGGTAGAGCCGCGCTGCCGTCGGGATTGTCGATGATTGAGCTCGGCGTTTCCGTCAACAGCACTTGATTGCGCTTGTAATGAACCAGGTGCATGAAACCGCGCACCGCTTGCTCCGGCGTGTTGTAAGTCGGCAGGTGATTCCCGTCGAAAACCGCACGTGCATCACGGGCAGCAGCCTCGCCGACCCAGGCGGTAAAAACCGGTTTGCCGCCTCTGGCAGATCCCAGGCCGGAAGCAGGCTTTGCAATGCTCGAAGCGACCGCTTGGGCTGCCTCCAGCGAAGAGGCCACAGCGGTAGGGCAATTCATCACGAGAAGGGCGTCCGCTGCTGTATCGTCCATCAGAATATCGAGCGCCGCGGTGTAGCGCGCGCCCGGCGCATCGCCGATGATATCGACCGGATTGCTACGGCTCCAGGTTGGCGGCAAAACGCCATCCAGCCGCTCGATGGTCTCCGAAGAAAGCTCGGCAAGTTGACCACCCTGCTCGATTAGGGCATCGGTGGCCAGAACTCCCAGGCCGCCGCCATTCGTCGCAATCGCCAGGCGGTCACCACGAACTGTCCTTACCGTTGCCAGCGTCTCGGCAGCGTCGAAGAGTTCTTCCAGGCTGAAAACCCTTAGGAGACCGGCACGGGAAAAAACCGCATCGTAGACCGCATCGCTGCCTGCCAAGGCGCCGGTATGAGAGGCCGCCGCCTTTGCGCCCTCGGCATAACGCCCACCCTTGATCACGATGACGGGCTTGGATCTGGCGGCTGCGCGCGCTGCAGACATGAACTTGCGCGCGTGGGTGATGGATTCGACATAGAGCAAAACCGCCCGGGTTGCCTGATCCTGCGCCAGATAATCGAGCATGTCGCCGAAATCTACATCGCTCTTGTCGCCCAGAGATACGACATGGGAGAAACCGATCCCGCGTGGGGTCGCCCAGTCCAGCATGGCCGTGACCATGGCCCCCGACTGGGTCACGAAGGCGAGGTCGCCCGGCAGGGCCGCAATATGACTGAAGCTGGCATTCAGGCCCGATCCCGGAACGATAACGCCGAGACAGTTTGGGCCGATTATGCGCAAGGTGTTGCTGCGGGCCGCATCCAGCATCTTCTGCCGCCGTTGCTGCCCCTCCCGGTTGCCGCCCTCGCCAAACCCCGCCGTGATCACAACCGCCCCTCGGGTTCCGCGTTCAGCGAGCTGTCCGATTAAATCTGGCACGGTATCGGGCGGTGTCGCCAGCACCGCGAGATCGGGCGCTTCCGGCAATTCGGCCACCGACGGAAAAGCGGTCAGGCCGTTGATTTTCTCTGACTTTGGATGGACCGGATAGATAGTGCCGGCAAATTTGGCCGACATGAGATTGGCTGCAAGAACCGCCCCCAGAGACCCTTCGCGGCGGCTGGCGCCGATCACGGCCAGAGACTTAGGCTTGAATAGACTTTCCAGATGCCGAATGCTCACAGGCGCAACTCGCTTTTCCAGAGTCTGATCGCGAGGATCACGTCACTATAAATCTATTGATGTTGCAGTGCAAAAATCATTGCCGGACTGTGACAATTTGACGTGCAGGAGCTCGATCATTCCGATCGAATCTTCAGGCCTGAAGCTCCTGGTGGGCCGTCTTTGCGAGAGTCTGTTTTGCTAGCGTGATTGTTTCAATCAGGAACGATCACGTGCAGGGGAGGCCGACTGCTCCATTCGGCGCTCGTGATACATGAGATAGAGCACCAGCAGAATTGCAGGTATGCCAAGCGCCGAGGCGTAGAAGAAGAAATTCACATAACCAGCCGACTCGACCACGAAACCAGACCCACCGGCGACGAGCTTGCCGGGGAGGGTAAAGAGTGACGAGAAGAGGGCGTACTGCGTTGCCGTATAGGCCGTGTTGGTGAGGCTGGAGAGGTAGGCGATGAAAACTGAACCGGCCAGCCCGCCGGAGATGTTATCAGCGCTGATCGCGACCGCCAGCATCTTGATGTCGGGCCCGACGACCGCCAGAAGGGCGAAGAGCAGGTTGGTCCCCGCAACCATCAAAGCGCCAATTAACAAGGATTTCAGCAGCCCGATACGCACGACCAGGATGCCACCGACCAGCGCACCCACCAGCGTGGCAAGCACGCCATAGATCTTCGCGACATTCGCAATCTCGATCTTGGTAAAACCGATCTCGTTGTAAAAGGGATTGGCCATCACCCCGAGCGTGATGTCGGAGAGTCTGTAGAGCCCGACGAAAGCGAGAATGACCAAGGCAAACTTACCGTTGCGCGCGAAAAAATCGACCAGGGGGCTGACCACCGCACCGGAAAACCAGGCGATCAGGCGGTGAATGCTACCTTCACGGCTGCCGCTGCCCTCGATCTGGCGCAGGAGTTCCGCTTCACGCAGCAAGGTTGCCTGGTCTCGCACGACCTCAGGCTCGCGGATAATGAGTACGGTCACCATGCCTATGCCGACCAGCGCCGCCATGGTCATGTACGCGATTGGCCAGGATGAAAAAGCAGCGATATAAAGCGCTCCGGCACCGGCGGCAATGAGGCCGATCCGATAGCCGACCTGATAAGTCCCCGACATAGCACCTTGGAGAGATTGTTCCACTGCCTCAATGCGGTAAGCATCAATGGCAATGTCCTGGGTGGCCGAGGCGAAGGCCACGAGCAGGGCAAAGTAGACGATAACTTCCAGATTCTGGAGCGGGTCGCTATTGGCAATACCCAGCAGTCCGGCGGCAATTCCGATCTGGGCCAGCAGCATCCAGCCACGCCGCTTACCAAGCAGGGTGGTAAAGGGCGGTATCGCCAGCCGATCCACGACCGGCGCCCAAAACACTTTTATCGAGAACGTAAGGCCAACCCAGCTGAAAAGACCGATGGTCGTCACACTGACGCCAACCTCACTCAGCCAGAACGACAGCGTGGAAAACAGTAACAGGAATGGCAAGCCCGCCGAAAAGCCTAGAAAAAGCATCCCCAGCACGCGCGGGTGACGATAGACCGCCAGAGCTCCAGCCCAGCTGCGCCGGACCGGAGTAGAATCCAAAGGCGGGTCGGCCTCAGCCGGCATCCTTCAATCGGCTTTGTTTCTTACGTTCATGTGGACAAAGCAACTGCTTGCGCAGACGGATCGACTTCGGCGTGACCTCGACCAGTTCATCGTCGGTAATGTAGGACAAGGCCTGCTCCAGGCTTCGGATCCGGGGCGGGGTCAAGCGGACCGCTTCGTCCTTGCCGGAAGCCCGCATGTTGGTGAGCTGCTTCGCCTTCATCGGATTGACTTCGAGGTCATTGCTCCGCGAATGCTCGCCGATCACCATGCCTTCGTAGACCGGCGAACCTGGATGAATGAAGATCTCGCCGCGTTCCTCGAGATTCCAGAGAGCGAAGGGCACGGCTGTACCAGTTCCGTTGGAGATCAGAACGCCGGTCCGGCGGCCCTGGATCGGGCCCTTGTAGGGGCCGAAATCATGGAACAGGCGGTTCATGATACCGGTGCCGCGGGTGTCGGTCAGGAATTCACCGTGATAGCCAATCAGCCCGCGCGAGGGAGCGATAAAGGCGACACGGGTTTTCCCGCCGCCCGACGGACGCATGTCGGTCAACTCTGCCTTGCGTTCGCTCATCTTCTCGACCACGACGCCGGAATATTCGTCGTCAACGTCGATCACGACCTCTTCCATCGGCTCCTGCCGCTGGCCGGTCTCGGGATCGTTGCGGAACAGAACCCGGGGGCGGCTTATTGAGAGTTCATAGCCTTCACGCCGCATGGTTTCGATCAGCACACCAAGCTGAAGTTCACCACGTCCGGCAACCTCGAACGCGTCCTTTTCCTCCGTTTCGGATATACGGATCGCAACATTGCCCTCGGCTTCGCGCAACAAACGGTCGCGGATCATGCGGCTGGTGACCTTGTCGCCCTCACGCCCGGCAAGAGGCGAATCATTGACGGAAAAGGTCATTGCAAGGGTCGGCGGGTCGATCGGCTGTGCCGTGATAGCTTCTGTAACCGATGTGGCCGCGATTGTGTTGGCAACCGTTGCTTCGGTCAGGCCGGCAATGGCAACGATGTCACCGGCACGAGCACTATCCACCGGAACACGCTTCAGGCCCTGGAATGACAGGAGTTTGCTAAGACGGCCCTCCTGCAGCACCTTGCCATCGCGGTCGAGAACGCGCACAGGCATGTTGACTTTGGCGACGCCGCTGTGAATGCGGCCGGTCAGAATGCGGCCCAGGTAGGGGTCAGCTTCCAAAGTCGTCGCCAGCATGGCGAAGGGCTGCTCGAATTCACCGATTGGGGCCGGCACCGATTCCAGCACCAGGTCGAAAAGCGCGTTCATATTCTCGCGCGCATCTTCCAGATCAGTCACCGCCCAGCCCTGCTTCGCAGAGGAAAAGAGCGTGGGGAAGTCGAGCTGCGTGTCGTTGGCGCCCAGCGCAGCAAAAAGGTCGAAGACCTGATCCTGAACCCAGAAGGGGCGAGCGTCCGGCTTATCGGCCTTATTTATGACCACGATCGGGTTCAGTCCGCGGGCAAGCGCCTTTTGGAGCACAAACTTGGTCTGAGGCATGGGGCCCTCGGCGGCATCTACCAGCAATACCACACCATCGACCATCGAGAGGATGCGCTCGACTTCGCCACCGAAGTCGGCGTGACCCGGCGTATCGACAATGTTGATGCGTATATCCCGCCATTCAACGGCCGTGCATTTAGCCAGGATCGTGATCCCGCGCTCTCGCTCCAGGTCATTGCTGTCCATGGCGCGCTCGGTGACCTGCTGATTGTCGCGGTAGACACCGGACTGCTTCAGCAGCTCATCGACCAGCGTCGTCTTGCCGTGGTCGACGTGCGCGATGATCGCAACATTGCGAAGCGCAGTATTTACCTGACCGCTGTCGGCCTGGGACATCTCACTCATCACCTTAACCTTGAGTTCCCTCGGACAGCGGTCAAAACCCTATCCAAGTCGTTGTTTCACATATGCCGCGAGCGGGGTCGCCGGTCTGGCACCAAAATGCGAGATAACCTCGGCTGCGGCGATCGAAGCGATCCGGCCACAGTCGTAAAGGCTCTTGCCCTGTGTATAGCCATAAAGGAATCCTGCGGCATATAGGTCTCCTGCCCCCGTCGTGTCAACCAGTTGCTCGACAGATTCCGCCTCAACCATCACGGTTTCTTCGCCGGAAACGATCACCGAACCCTGTTCACCGCGGGTCAAAGCCGCAATTTCACAATGTCCACGAACCTTGGTCATCGCTTCTTCGAAGCTATCAACTTGAAACAAAGCGCAGATTTCGTGATCGTTTGCGAACAGCAGGTCAACGTGTCCGCTGATGAGTTCCAGGAAGGACTCCCGATGCCGTTCAACACAAAAAGAGTCGGAAAGGGTCAGTGAGACCTTACGACCGGCGCCATGGGCGGCAGCAGCAGCTTCCAGATAGGCAGCTTTGGCCGGCGGCATATCCCAGAGGTAGCCTTCCATGTAGGTCACCTTGGCACGGCGAATCATTTCCAGATCGAGGTCCTGTGGTCCCAGATCGACCGCGGCACCCAGGAAGGTGTTCATGGTCCGCTGCGCATCGGGCGTGACCATAATCAGGCAACGCGCCGTGGGAGGACCCTCGACTGCGGGCGGAGTTTCGAATTCAATGCCGACGGCGCGAATATCGTGCTGAAAGATGCCACCGAGTTGGTCGTTGCGGACCTTGCCGATATAGCCGCCTCTACCGCCCAGCGCCGCAACTCCGGCCATTGTATTGCCCGCGGATCCGCCGGAGGCTTCAACGCCGGGACCCATTGCATTGTACAGCGCCGACGCACGCTCTGCATCGATCAGGGTCATTGCCCCCTTAACAAGACCCTGTTCTTCCAAAAAGGCGTCATCGGCCTGAGCCAAAACGTCGACGATGGCGTTGCCGATACCGACAACGTCCAGGAGCTGATCATTCATTATTGCTGTTCCGCTAGAAAACCCTGAAAACGGCGCGCAGAGTATAGTTGCAGGTGATTTACAGCAAGCTAACAGTCAGACCCGCCGGAGACGACATAAACAGGAATTCCGTTGCAACTCTGCTATCGGACTTCGTAAAGGCTTGGAATTGCCCAAATCGTGCATAAATTGGCGTCTTGTCCCACCGCGCAGCGCGTATTAAAAGGCTGGCTATGTTCAATGCGCTCTCCAAGGCTTTCGGCCAGTCCGCTGATCCCGCGTTCCGCCGGGTTTTTGTCTTTTCCTTTCTGATTTCGCTGGCGATATTCGTCGTCCTCTGGGTTGTTGCGGGCTTCGCGCTGTCATGGCTGGGCGAAGGGCTGGGAGCCTGGGTCACTGAGAATATGCCATTCGAGTGGATCCGGACCGCTTCCGAATGGCTGTTCAGCACCCTTTCCGTCACAGCTGTTCTGATTGTCAGCTTTTTTCTCTTCCCTTCGGTGATGCTGATCGGCATGTCGTTTCTGCTCGACCCCATTGCAGAGGCCGTGGAACGCGAGCACTACCCCGGTCTTCCGGCGGCGCGCTACCAACCAAACGGTGAAGCGATCCGCGGGGCTCTGGTCTTCACGGCCGTAACCCTGGTAATCAACCTTATCGCTCTGCCGTTTTATCTGGCGCTGCTATTTTTGCCGCCGATGAACCTCGTGTTGTTTTATCTGATCAACGGTTACCTGCTGGGGCGGGAATATTTCGAACTGGTGGCCGTCCGGCGCCTTGATATCAGGGGCGCAACAAAGCTGCGCAAGCACTTCCGTCTGCGGATCATTCTCGCCGGCGCAGTGATCGCCTTTCTGTTGACGATTCCAATACTGAACCTCTTCATGCCGATCCTGGCGACCGCCTTCATGCTGCATATTTTCGAGGAACTTCGTCGCCGAACCGGGGGAGCCACGTCGTGACGGCAATACAGGTATTGGATCGGTCGAGTGCAGACATGCCGCCAGCCCGGCATCTCCCTATTCTGATCGCGATTGCTCTATCTGCCGTCGTATTGGCCGGTTGCGCACAGTCCCGCAAAGTCCCCTCGGCGGGCAGTGAGGCGCAAACATCCAGCTCAATACCTTCCAACACACCTTCCAGCGAAAAGGCGCCGGTGCAGGAAAGCGCCCTGCCGAAATCGGATTTGCCGAAAATCGACGACGATCCGTCTCAGCTGATCGAAATGACGCGGGACGATCTCAACGCTTTGCTGGGGCAACCGGATCTTGTGCGACGGGAAAATCCAGCCGAGATATGGCAGTACCGGGGAAAAGGCTGCATCCTCGATGTTTTCCTCTACAGCGAGAACGACCGGAAGGACAGTCCTTTTAAAGTGGTCTACAGCGAAGCGCGGGGCCGCGAGACCGGGACTACGGACCAACGCGCCTGCCTGAACGAATTACTGCGCGCTCAGCTTACTTCGTAACGCAATTTTTTCTGTAAAACCGCTTTAACTGCGCACCTTGCGTGCCGCAGGTTTTGCACGTCCAACGGCCTTTTTCACGGTTTTCGAAGAACTTCGTTTTGGCGTCCTGGGTTTTGCGGCGCCAGCCTTCGGAACTTCCACAATCGTCTTGGCCTTGTAGGCACAGAGGTCCACAACCAGGCAGGTTGGACATTCAGGCTTGCGGGCCTTGCAGACATAGCGCCCGTGCAGAATCAGCCAGTGGTGGGCATGCAGCTTCTTGTCCGCCGGCACCGCTTTGTCGAGCTTGCGCTCGACCTCCAGAGGGGTTTTGCCCGGCGCCAGACCGGTGCGGTTGGAAACCCGAAAAAGGTGAGTATCGACGGCGATCGTAGGCTGGCCAAACGCGAGGTTTACAACGACGTTTGCCGTTTTGCGGCCTACACCGGGAAGCTTTTCAAGCTCATCGCGATCCTCTGGCACCTCGCTGCCATAATTTTCGACCAGCAGCTTAGAGAGCGCCATAACGTTCTTGGCCTTGGAGTTGTATAGACCAATTGTCTTAATGTGCGATTTCAGCTTCGCCTCGCCGAGCGCAAGCATCTTCTCCGGTGTGTCGACAATCTTGAACAGCTCTTTGGTCGCTTTGTTGACCCCGATATCCGTTGCCTGTGCGGAAAGCACAACAGCCACCAGCATAGTGTACACGTTGACGTAATCCAGCTCACCCTGGGGTTCCGGGCTGGCAGCGGCAAAACGATCGAAGAAGGCTATCCTGTCGGCTTTTTTCATAACGCTTCTGTGACTTTCGGGAGAGGAGGTCGGAATCTTTCAATGATCTGGCTATTTGGTATTATGCTTTCCCAATGACCTCTGTCGAGACCCAACCTGACACAGGCGGAGAGGACGAACCGCCTCTTCTGTTAAATGCCCGCCTGCGGCCCAATCGCAGCCTCAGCCCTCGTGGTTTCGTGATTCTGATGACAATCGTCTGCACGGTCAGCTTTGTCGGCGGGTTGGCATTTTTCCTCTCAGGCGCCTGGCCCGTCGTGGGGTTTTTGGGTTTCGACGTCCTGTTGATCTTTTTGGCATTCCGAATCAACTACCGGGATGGGCGTAACTACGAGACCCTCTGCATGACACGCCGGGAGCTCGAAGTCACGAAAGTCAATTACCACGGCAAGGTGCGGCGATGGCTCTTTCAGCCGGCCTGGCTGCAGGTTGATATCGACAATCCTGTTGAGCACAATTCAATGCTTACGCTGCGCTCCCACGGCCGCAGCCTGATCATCGGTAGTTTCCTCACGCCTGAAGAGCGCGCGGAGGTAGCAAACGCAATCTCGAATGCTCTCATGAGGGCAAGGCGTGCCGAAATCTAGTTTCTCAAAATCTTGATACGTCGGATCCTTCATATACGAGATGTAGTGTAGTTCTCATTTCAGACGGGCCCGCTCCAATCCGCAATGCTGCGTTAGGTCAGTAGTTACGAACGACCATAGGTCTTACGGCCAATATCGAAGCAAGGAAATCTCACATAAAATCTCTGCCGCTTAAAAAAAGTCCCAAATGCAAGAGGATTGATACCAACACTTAAACCTTAATCGAAAAAGGGAGGAAGCAATGTCGAAGTGGTTCACCACCGTTTCAGCCATCCTGGCCGGTTGCCTTTGGACCGGCACTGCGTCAGCCGCCGACAATCTGGAAAAACTCTCCGGCTTTAAGACCACCGGCACGTCGATGGAAATGGAAGTTATTCCCCAGGACTCTTCCTCGGCAGATCAGATCCGTAAGAACCTCGAACGCGTGAAGCTTCCCTCCGGTTTTAAGATTGACCTCTACGCCCTCGTACCGGATGCCCGTCACATGGCAGTCGGTCCGACCACTGGCGTGGTCTTTGTCGGTACACGCAAAAACAAGATGTGGGCGGTCACCGACCGGGATAAGGACCGGATTGCTGACGAGGTGAAAATCTTTGCCCCTTCGATCGATCTCGTCATTCCCAACGGTGTCTGTTTTTCAAAGGACGGATTTCTTTACGTCGCCGAGCAAAACCGAGTGCTGGTCTTTCCCGCAGCCGAGTTCTTCTATGAAGGTCCAGACGTGGCCGCATTTCTCGTCGTTGAACAGGGCAAGCTGATCCCCGTCGACGAGGAATCCTATAATCACACCGCCCGGGTCTGCCGGATCGGCCCCGACGACAAGCTCTACATTTCGCTCGGCCAACCCTTCAACGTCTTCCCGGAAGAAAAGATGGAGCTCTACAACGAAACGGGTATCGGCGGCATCATTCGGATGAACCGGGATGGCAAGGGTCGTGAAGTCTATGCCAACGGGGTCCGTAATTCGGTCGGTATGGACTTCAATCCGGCCAACGGCGAACTCTGGTTCACGGACAATCAGGTCGACGGCATGGGAGACGACATCCCGCCCGGCGAACTCAACCGCATCACCGCCATGGGTCAGCATTTCGGCTTCCCGTGGTATGGTGGCGGCACTGTCCGCACGAATGAATATCGTGGCTCCGAAGTCCCAGCCGATGCCGTGCCGCCGGTCGTCGAGATGGTCGCGCATGCAGCCGACCTCGGTATGGACTTCTATGGTGGCAAGATGTTCCCGAAAGCCTATCAGGGCGGCATCTTTTCCGCGCAGCATGGATCCTGGAACCGCACGGAGCCGGTAGGCGCGAGGGTGATGTTCACTTCGGTCAACGAAGATGGCTCAGTCGGTGAGACAAAGCCGTTTGCAGAGGGATGGCTGATGGATACGGGAGAATATCTGGGCCGCCCGGTCGCGGTTACTGAACTGCCGGACGGGTCCATCCTGGTCTCGGATGATTTTGCCGGTGCCATCTACCGGATTTCCTATCAGTAACAGTGGCTTAAGTGAGGCTGAGTCCAAAGGGGGTTCGGTCTCACAGACCTAAGAATTTTGAGGCAATGAATGCGCGTCAGGCTTTTTAGCATCTGTCTTTGTAGTCTAGTTGCGGGAGGATCGCTATCGAACACCCTACAGGCCGCCGACTTGGAGGCGGGTCGGACCAAGGTCAAGAGCACCTGCCGGGTCTGTCACGGGCTGGACGGCCTGGGCAAGCTGCCGGATGTCCCCAATCTGGCGGGTGAGGGGACCATCTACCTCTCAAAACAGCTGAAGGCCTTTCGCTCGGGCGAACGAACGCACCAGCAGATGTCGATCATTGCAAAGGGCCTGAGTGACGAGGATATCGTGAATCTTGCCGCCTATTACGCCGCCATTAAGGTCACGGTAGAAGTGCCTGAATAAGGCAGAAGCATCAGCGAGACAGTCCGAGCACGTCCTTCATCGAGTAAAAACCGGCAGACCGGCCATTCAGCCACAAAGCGGCCGTGATAGCCCCGCGCGAGAACACCTCTCGGTTGGAAGCTTTGTGGCTGAGAATGACGCGCTCGCCGTCAGCTGCAAAGATCACTGAATGCTCACCCGGCACATCACCCCCCCGCAGAGTTGCGAAGCCGATGTCGCCACGCTTGCGGGCGCCCACGATGCCGTCTCTGACTTTATCGGCAACTGCATCAAGATCAACGCCACGGCCCGCTGCAGCGGCATTACCGAGGGCCAGAGCGGTGCCTGAGGGCGCATCGACCTTGTGCCGGTGGTGCATCTCCAGAACTTCGATGTCGTAGTCTTCGTCCAGCGCTGCCGCGACCTGCTCGACCACCTCAAGCAAAAGATTAACACCAAGGCTCATATTGGCGGCAAGGAGCACCGGAGCCTTTGCGCCTGCTGCCTCGATCTGCGCAATCTGATCGCTGTTCAGACCTGTCGTACCGATAAGAAGCGCAGTTCCGGTTTCTGCCGCCAGTGCGGCATGGGCAACGCTTGCGGCCGGTGCCGTGAAATCGATGACCACATCCGACCCAGCAAAGAGTCCAGCAGTGTCCTCGCCGGCGGAAACAGCAAGAGAACCGAGGCCTGCGAGCTCTCCCAGATCCTTGCCGAGAGAAGGGCTACCGGCCGGTTCCGTTCCGCCCCCAACCGAACAACCTTCGCGCTCCGACGCTGCTTTGATCAGCATCCGACCCATGCGGCCCGCACAGCCAAGTATTCCGATTTTGCAGTCACTCATCTTTCGCTCCCATTTGGCCCACACGGCCACGCCACAGGTCATCGCACGCGGGTTTAGCACGCGGGAATGAACTTGCCCAGATTGGGGTCTAGGAGCGCCGTCGATGGATAAACCCTGCTCCCGCCGTTGGATGAGAGACTACTCGGTGAGATCTTCCCAAAAATCCTTCACCCGGCTGAAGAAACCGTGGGATTCAGGGTTGGTCTTGCGGTTGTCGCCTTCTTCCTCAAACTCGCGCAGCAGCTCCTGCTGGCGCTTGGTGAGGCTGACGGGGGTTTCAACCGAAACTTCGACATACATGTCACCGGTCGCACTTGAGCGCAGGACCGACATTCCCTTGCCCTTGAGGCGGAAGCGCTGATTGGCCTGGGTTCCGGCAGGAACCGAGACTTTGGCGCGCCCGCCGTCAATCACTGGCACCTCTACGGAGCCTCCCAACGCAGCCGTTGTCATGGGAATGGGAACCCGACAGTAGATGTTGGCGCCGTCACGCTGAAAGATCCTGTGCGGCACGATCGAAAGAAAAATGTAGAGATCGCCGGACGACGCGCCGCGCATACCTGCTTCGCCCTCACCGGCCAAGCGGATCCGCGTACCGTCCTCGACACCAGGCGGTACATTGACCTGTAATGTTTTTTCCTTGTCCACGCGACCCAGGCCGCCGCAAGGGCGGCAAGGTTTTTCAATCACCTGACCGACGCCCTGGCAACTCGGACAGGTCCGTTCGATGGTAAAGAAACCCTGCTGTGCACGGACACGGCCGCGCCCGTGGCAGGTCGAGCAGGATACCGGGGAAGATCCATGCTCCGCGCCGCTGCCGTCGCAGACATCGCAGGCTACGCTCGTGGGTACCTGAATCTGGGCCGTCTTGCCGCCGTAGGCCTCTTCGAGCGTGATTTCCATGTTGTAGCGGAGATCGGAACCGCGCGAGGCATCGCCACCGCGACGGCCACCCATGGCACCGAACATTTCATCGAAAATATCGGCAAAGCCGCTGCCGAAGTTAAAGTCGAAGCCACCAGCGCCGCGGCCGCCACCCCCACCGCCGTCGAAGGCCGCGTGGCCGTAGCGGTCATAGGCTGCCCGGCTGTCCTCATCCTTGAGGATTCCGTAGGCTTCGTTGATTGTTTTGAAGTTTTGTTCGGCCTCAGCATCGCCCGGATTACGGTCCGGATGATACTTCATCGCGAGCTTTCGATACGCCGATTTCAGATCCGCTGCGCTGGCATCCCGCCCAACACCCAGCGTTTCGTAGTAGTCCTGCTTTGACATCGATATCCCAGACCTTCGGCCACTGCCTTTGCGCTTCCCCCGGTCGACGATCTCCTGGCTGCCAATCCCCTGGCCGCCAAAGGAGCCGCCGTGACCGGTCTACGACCTCTTCACGACAGCTCCTATGATCAACGACCCTGGCGTCAGGCGGTTTTATCCTTCTTGTCGTCGTCGACTTCCTCGAAGTCGGCATCGACAACCTGGTCATCGGTACCGGCGTTTCCGCCCGCTTCCGCATCTTCACCGGTTTCAGCGCCGCCATCAGGTGCATCTTCGCCGCTCTGATACAGGGCTTCGCCAAGCTTCATCGAAGCCTGAGCCAGCGATTCAGTCTTAGCTTTGATATCGTCCAGGTCTTCACTCTCGAGTGCGGTCTTCAAGGCCGTCACAGCCTCATCAATCGCATTCTTGTCGGCATCGCCGATCTTGTCGCCCGCTTCTCCGAGAGTCTTCTCGGTGGTGTGGATCAGCGATTCGCCCTGGTTCTTCGCTTCGACCAGCTCTCGGCGCTGACGGTCGCTCTCGGCATTCGCCTCGGCGTCCTTGACCATGCGGTCGATGTCATCGTCGCTGAGACCGCCCGACGCTTCGATGCGGATCTGCTGCTCCTTGCCGGTCGCCTTATCCTTCGCGCTGACGTTCACGATGCCGTTGGCATCGATGTCGAACGTCACCTCGATCTGCGGCACACCACGCGGTGCATTGGGAATACCGACCAAATCGAATTGACCCAGGACCTTGTTGTCAGCGGCCATCTCGCGTTCGCCCTGGAAGACGCGGATCGTCACCGCGGTCTGATTATCCTCGGCGGTCGAGAAGGTCTGGCTCTTCTTGGTGGGGATCGTGGTGTTGCGGTCGATCAGCTTGGTCATGACGCCACCAAGGGTCTCAATGCCCAGAGACAGCGGCGTTACGTCAAGCAGCAGCACATCCTTGACGTCGCCCTGCAGGACACCTGCCTGGATCGCGGCCCCGGAGGCCACGACCTCGTCAGGGTTCACGCCCCGATGTGGGTCTTTGCCGAAGAAGCTTTTGACCGTCTCGTAGACCTTGGGCATGCGGGTCATACCGCCGACCATGATCACATCATCGATTTCACCGGGAGACACGCCGGCATCCTTGAGTGCGGCCTTGACCGGACCCATGGTCCGCTGGACCAGATCGTCCACCAATGCTTCGAGCTTGGCCCGGGTCAGCTTGATGTTGAGATGTTTCGGTCCGCTGGCATCGGCGGTAATAAAGGGCAGGTTGACCTCGGTCTGGGTCGACGACGACAACTCGATCTTGGCCTTTTCAGCACCTTCCTTCAGACGCTGAAGGGCGAGCTTGTCGGCACGCAGATCGATACCCTGTTCTTTTTTGAACTCTTCGGCGAGATACTCGATAATCTTGGCATCGAAGTCTTCGCCGCCCAGGAAAGTATCGCCGTTGGTCGATTTGACCTCGAAGACACCGTCACCAATCTCAAGAACCGAAATATCGAAGGTACCACCGCCAAGGTCGTAAACGGCGATGGTCCCGCTGCCGCGTTTTTCCAGGCCGTAGGCCAGGGCCGCCGCAGTCGGCTCGTTGATGATTCGCAGGACTTCAAGGCCGGCGATCTTACCGGCGTCTTTTGTGGCTTGGCGCTGTGAATCGTTAAAGTAGGCCGGCACCGTGATCACGGCCTGAGTCACCGTTTCGCCCAGGAAGGTCTCGGCGGTTTCCTTCATCTTCTGCAGAATAAAGGCGGAAACCTGCGACGGGCTGTAGTTTTCGCCCTGCGCCTCGACCCAAGCGTCGCCACCGTCGGACTTCGTAATCTTGTAGGGTACGAGATCGATGTCCTTCTTGGTCGTCGGGTCGTCGAAACGACGGCCGATCAGACGCTTGATGGCGAAGAGTGTGTTTTCCGGATTGGTGACAGACTGGCGCTTAGCAGGCAGCCCGACAAGCCGTTCGCCTGATTCGGCAAAGGCAACCATGGAAGGAGTGGTACGTCCGCCTTCCGAATTTTCAATGACCTTCGCGTCTTTACCGTCCATGACGGCGACACAGGAATTGGTCGTCCCGAGATCGATTCCGATAACTTTGCTCATGTGCTCCTCACGCGTAGCAAACTCCTGGGTGGCCTTATTAAGCAAGCACCACCACCTGGTCCCGTAGGGTGAAGTGAAATAACCGTAATGCTTAGCGGGTTATATAAGCAGAGACTCACGGCCTGCAAGGCGCGAGACGCTTTTTCGCCCCAAGGTTCCCTCGAATGTCGGCGCTAATTTGGCTAGTCTCACCGCCATGTCAAGTACGGCAAGTTTCGGATAGGAATATTCGCAGGTCAGGATTGGAGTTTTCATGCAAGATTCTTCACAGCAAGAGCCACCCGATTGGCAGCCATCTCCAGAGCCTCCGGCGCCAACGGATCCAAAAGATGCCGTCTTTACCAACATCATGTGGATCATGATCGCCAACGTGTTGGTGGGGGCCGTGCTGGCAATCACAGGCGCAACCTTAGACCTGTCACCAGCTTTTGGGCGTGTCGGCCTCGGTTTGGCGATTATCTGCGGAAGCATTTATTTTTTCTTCCGCTGGCTGCAACGCAAGGAAGCCCGTCGACGGGAAAAGCTCTGGGAAGAAGCGCATCAGACACGAGATACTCAGTCCGGCGACGAAACCTAACTCGAAAAAATGCGCTTATGCCTATGCTTAAAGGTTTCAAAGTTATTCCGGACTATCTGTCCGCATCCGCGCAGGCCGAGCTCGTTATCGAACTTCGCCGCATTGTAGCGCAAGCTCCGTTCTATCGACCCGTGATGCCCAAAAGCGGCCGGGCTTTTTCCGTTGAGATGACAAATAGCGGCCCCTTGGGCTGGATGTCGGACAAAGCCGGCTACCGTTACCAAGCAACACACCCGGTCACTGGCGAACCCTGGCCGGCGATTCCTGAGCCTGTTCTGGCGGCCTGGGACGAGTTAACAGGCTATCGCGCACCGCCTGAGTGCTGCCTGATCAACCTTTACCGAGGCGAGAAAGCACGCATGGGTCAGCACCGTGATGCCGACGAAGAGGATTTCGACGCGCCCGTTCTGTCCCTATCGCTCGGCGATACTGCAACCTTCCGGCTGGGAAGCACCACGAGAGGCGGTCCGACAAAGAGCGTGACCCTGCATTCGGGAACCGCCCTGATCTTGGGCGGTGAAGCCCGTATGGCCTACCATGGGATATCGCGCGTTATGACGGGTACCAGCCGGCTTTTGTCAGGCGGCGGGCGACTTAATTTGACGCTGCGCCGCGTGACAAAGCCGTCAAACACTACGCCGTAGTGTCGATATTCTCGCCAGGCGCAGGCTTGTCAGCCTCACCGGCAGTCACTGGGCCACCAACCGCAACACCAACCCGCGCAGGCCGTACCAGCCGGTCATGCAGACGGTAACCGGGCTGCATGACCTGAACCACGGTTCCGGCAGGACTGGTGGGGTCAGGCACTTCGTACAAGGCTTCGTGTGAGTGGGGATCCAGTTTCTCACCCAACGCCGCCACTTGCTTGATGTTGTGGCGCTCGAACACCGTAAGGATCTCCTTATCGGTCATTTGCACGCCGGTCAGCAGGTTCTTCAGCTGCTCATCGTCTTCGACAGCGTCGGCCGGCACGGATTCGATCGCCCGCTTCAGGTTGTCGGTTACCTCAACCAAATCCTTGATCAGCCCCATGGCCGCATATTTGATGGTGTCCTCGCGCTCGCGGCGGGTCCGCTGACGGAGGTTTTCGGTCTCCGCCAAGGCACGCAGCAACTGATCCTTCAGGCTGGAAACTTCAGCTTCCAGCTTGACGATACGCTCGGCCTCGAGAGCAGTTTCGGCTGCTTCGGCTTCTGGCGAAGCATCTTCGGCGACTGCTGCCTCAGCCGCAGCATGGACGGCCGCCGCTTCCGCGAGTGCCTCGTTGGTTGTTGTTTCAGCCGCCGCAGCGTCGGCCGCGGTTTCGGCATTTTGTTTGTTTTGATCTGACATCCCTGCCAGTCGCTCCTTTCTAAAGCTCCTATCGGTCTCAGTGAGCTATCCCACCAAGCGTCCGATCACCTTGGCCGTATAGTCGACCATGGGAATAATGCGGGCGTAATTGATCCGAGTCGGACCGATCACACCAATCGCGCCGACGATCTTGTTCTGGCTGTTGCCATAGGGGGCGATCACCACCGAACAACCGGCCAGTCCGAAAAGATCGTTCTCGGCGCCAATGAAGATCTGCACACCCTCGGCACTGTCGGTCAGTTCAAGGAGGCGCGCTAAGGCTTCCTTGGTTTCCAGCGCCGTAAAGAGTCTGCGGATACGCTCAAGATCCTCAAGCGCGGTAATATCCTCCAACAGCTGTGCTTGTCCACGGACAATCAACGCACCATCACCAACATCCTTGGCCCAGGTTGCCAGGCCGGATTCGACGACCCCTGCTGTCAGCTCGTCCAGAACCGCCCGTTGTGCCGCCAATTCCTGCACGACTTCGGCTCTTGCTTCCCCTAACGTCCGGCCCACCAGGCGCGCCGAGAGGTAATTGGTAGCCTCCACCAGCGAGGCCGGCGGCAACCCGATCGGAACATCGATTACGCGGTTTTCCACCTGACCTGAAGCCGTGACGAGGACAACGAGGGCACGTCCCGGTCCCAATGAAACGAATTCGATATGTTTCAGCGCCTCGGAGGCCTTAGGCGCCACCACCAGACCGGCGCAGCGCGACAAGCCGGAAATCATTCCGGTCGCCTCTTCCAAAAGCTCGGGGACAGATCGGCCCACGGCCGCACACTGGCTCTCGATCGCGCCACGCTCGTCTTCGTTCAGGTTACCGTGCTCAAGTAAGCCATCTACAAACAAGCGAAGGCCTATCTCGGTCGGCAGGCGCCCTGCCGAAGTATGCGGCGCGTACAACAGCCCCAGATCCTCAAGGTCGGCCATCACGTTGCGGATGGTCGCCGGAGACAGGTCAAGACCCAGTTCCCGCGAAATGGTGCGCGAGCCTATGGGTGCCCCCGTGGAGACATAAGCATCGACAATATGACGAAACACCTCGCGCGAACGATCGCTGAGGTCGGATATCAGTGGATTGTCGCTAATCGGTCGCTGCTTCATCTCTTGATTCCTGCGCGAGGCATCGGCGACTTTTCCCGGCCTTACGCACTTGCAATGTAGTAACGGCCCGGAGCAGCGTCAACGCAGGCTGTGCTGAGCAACGTATGGAAGCAGCCTAAGCAGCGTTTGCGGTGGATC
This sequence comes from Pelagibius sp. Alg239-R121, assembly GCF_947331435.1. GTDB lineage: Bacteria > Pseudomonadota > Alphaproteobacteria > Kiloniellales > Kiloniellaceae > Denitrobaculum. The sequence continues at coordinate 673,560 of NZ_CAMZOF010000001.1, forward strand.
GGGGAGAGCTTGATCTGAGTTGGGCTTGAAGAGTGGACGTGAGCCGATGCTTGGGCTAGCTTCCCGCCGCAACGTCACCGTGGACATCCTGCGAAGTGCCGGACACGACCGAAATATCTGCATTTCCTGGGAATGCGGACCGTCACAAGCCCCGAGAAAGAACTGAGACATAGCCATGAGACCATCCGGCCGGACGCCAGACCAGCTCCGCGACGTCACGCTTGAAATTGACGTCAACAAACATGCCGAGGGCTCCTGCCTCGTGAAATTCGGCGACACCCACGTACTTTGCACTGCCTCGGTGGAGGATTCCGTACCGCCTTGGCTGCGGAACAGTGGCAAGGGATGGGTTACCGCCGAATATGGCATGCTGCCCCGCTCCACGGGCTCTCGGGTCGCGCGAGAAGCGGCGAGAGGCAAGCAATCCGGCCGGACGCAGGAAATCCAGCGCCTGATCGGCCGCAGTCTGCGTGCCGTGATCAATCTCAAGGGCTTTGGCGAACGGCAGATCAAGGTGGACTGCGACGTCATCCAGGCTGACGGCGGGACCCGCACCGCATCCATCACCGGCGCCTATGTGGCGCTGTATCAGGCCTTTGCTCATATGAAAGATCTCGGTGCAATCTCCGACATCCCCTTCACTGATCAGGTCGCTGCAGTCTCCTGCGGCCTTTATAAAGGCACGCCGGTTCTCGATCTGGATTACGACGAAGACTCGACGGCCGACGCCGACGCCAACTTCGTTCTCACCGGACGTGGTGGCATTGTCGAAGTCCAGGGTACCGCCGAAGACGAACCCTTCAGCAGAGATCAGTTCAATGCCTTGCTTGATCTTGCCGAAGCTGGAGTTCAATCCCTAGCCGCAGCACAGCGGCGAGCGCTAGGCCTTGAATAGAGCCCGCCTGGAATAGAGCCGAACTGGTATCTAGCCGCTGTGGAATAGCGTTGGATTGAATTTGAGAAAGAAGACAACACGCGCCATGCAACGCCGCCTCACAGAAGAAAAGCTGGTTCTGGCAAGCCATAACGCGGGTAAGCTGCGCGAAATTGCCGATCTCGTGCGGCCTTACGGCGTTACCGTCGTCTCGGCAGGGGAATTGAACCTGTCCGAACCCGAAGAAACGGAAACGAGCTTCAGCGGCAATGCAATCCTTAAGGCCCGTGTAGCCGCGGACGCAAGCGGCCTGCCGGCCCTGGCTGACGATTCCGGCCTTGCGGTCACAGCGCTAGATGGTCAACCAGGAATCTTTTCGGCCCGTTGGGCGGAAACCGACGGCAGTGGCGCGGCAGGTGGTAAGCGTAATTTCGGCGTCGCCATGGAGCGTGTGGAACGAGAACTGGGCGAACAGGCTGCAGGGGGCAGAACCGACAGGTCCGCACGTTTTGTCTGTGCGCTCTGTTTGGCCTGGCCGGACGGTGACCAGGTCGTCTTCGAAGGTGAGGTTCGGGGCCGCATGGTCTGGCCGCCAAGGGGATTACACGGCTTTGGTTACGACCCCATGTTTGAGCCCGACGGCTACGACATCACGTTCGGCGAGATGAACCCGGACAAAAAACATACAATCAGCCACCGCGCGGATGCCTTCCAAAAGCTGGTTGCCGAGGTTTTCGAAGCAGGCTGATCAAGGATGCGGCAGAAAGAGGCCGTCATGGCGGTATCGACTGAAAACGCGCCACAAATGGACGTGACGAGGCCGGATCCAGGTTTTGGCGTCTACGTACATTGGCCTTTTTGCCTGTCGAAATGCCCCTATTGCGATTTCAACAGCCACGTCCGGGACTCCATCGATCACACAAGGTGGCGGTCTGCGCTTCTCGCTGAACTCGATCATTACGCGGCACTGACTCCGGACCGAGAAGTGACCAGCGTGTTCTTCGGCGGGGGCACGCCGTCATTGATGGCACCGGAGACGGTTGCAGCCGTTATCGAACGGGTCGGGCGGAACTGGCGCCTTGCCAATGACGCTGAAGTGACGCTGGAAGCAAATCCAACCTCCGCTGAGGCTGGCAAGTTTGCGTCCTTTGCCGCGGCAGGCGTAGGGCGGCTATCCCTTGGAGTCCAATCCCTCGACGACGCGGCTCTGAAATTTCTCGGCCGGCAACACTCTGCGGCAGAGGCACTTCAGGCAGTTGCCCTGGCGCGCCAACACTTTCCGCGCTTCTCCTTCGATCTCATTTACGCACGGCCGGAACAAAGCCTCGACGCCTGGCAGGCGGAACTTACTCAGGCGTTGAGTGAGGGTGCCGACCATCTGTCGCTCTATCAGCTCACGATCGAGGAAAATACGGTGTTTCATGGCGCTTGGCGCCGCGGTGAACTCAAGGTTCCGGAAGACGAGCGGGCAGGCGCGCTATTCGACCGGACGCAGCTGGTTATGGAGGAGGCGGGTTTACCAGCTTACGAGGTTTCGAATCATGCACGCCCCGGGCAAGAAAGCCGCCATAACCTGACTTACTGGCGTTACGGAGATTACATAGGGGTCGGACCGGGCGCCCATGGCCGTCTGACGCTGAACGGACGAGATTCATCGAGCAGCCGCAAACTGGCAACCCGCCAGCACCGCGCGCCGGAAGCCTGGTTGTCCGCCGTAGAAATAGACGGGCACGCAACACGTGGTGGAACCGAGATCGACGCTGCGCAGCGGCTTGAGGAACTGGTGATGATGGGACTAAGGCTTCGCGAAGGTATCTCCCGGGGAGCTTTTTCGTGTGAGATCGGTCGTCAACCCGAGCAACTGTTCGATCCCAAAAGACTACAAGCACTTGTCGAGAGCGGTTTTATCGAGGTGACCGACAGAAAGCTGGTTGCCACGCATCAGGGCCGCACACGGCTCGACGCCGTCCTGGCGCATCTACTGGCCTGAGTGCGCAGCTACCTACCGTGATTTAGTTAATCAGATTTTCGAAGCTGCCGGGAGCCGGATCAATAACCTGCGGTGCTTCGCGTTCAATCGCTAACACGGCAAGGCCGCGGTCGCTTTCACCATTCGCGTAGAAGCGGAAGATTCCGTCAATTCCGGCAAAGCCGCTTGCCTGGGTAAAGGTAATATCGTCGAAAACCGGATCCAGGCCACGTTCGGTCGCCTGCGCCGTCAAGACAGCAGCAAGGGCCGTAGCATCGTAAGCCAGGCTTGCGACACGTGGCGGCGAAGACCCAAAGGTTTCCGCATAGCGTGTTTTGAAGGCCGTCCAATACTCCGGCGCCGGCGCAGCAAACCAACTGCCCTTCAGCGAAGGTTCGGCGCCCAGGTTTGTGCCGTCCCACAGGGCCGTGCCCAAAAACCGCACGACATTGGGGTCAACATCGTAGTAGGCCAGCAGAGGCGCCAGCGAAAGCGCCTGCTGGGCGGTGCCCGCCAATAGGATTGCGTCGAATTCCAGTGTTCCAACCGTTTCGATGCCACGCAGGCGTGCCAGGGCACGGCGCGAAGCGGCATCGCCAGCGGCCTCCAATGCCTGTTTTCTCGCATTCAAGGACGACTGTCGTCCGTCATAATTTGCAAGCGAGCGAACCTCCGGCGACAGATCCGGGGACGCAGGATCATAGAAAACCACACGGTTCAGGATGCTGCCGTTGCGATCAACCGCGTTTCGCATCGCTTGCGCAACCGCCTGTCCATAGGGGGTTTCAGGTGCGAGAACACCGAACTGGCGAAGCCCTTGTGACGCCGCATAGGCCACGATCCGCTCGACCTGAAGATGAGGCGACAACCCCATAACATAGACCCCGTCACCACCGACATTACGATTGCTTGAGAAGGCCAAGACCTTGATCTCAGCCGCCTGCACAACGGGTTTCACCGCCTCGACCGAGGTTGAAAAGAGCGGACCGATGATAAGATCCACACCGGCTGTCACTGCGGCCTGGGCAGCCGACGCGGCGCCTTCGGGGGTCCCGGCGGTATCCTGCACAACCAGTTTGAAATTCTCGCCTCCCAGATCAAACAGCGCGACCTGAGATGCGTTCAGCAGAGCTTGTCCCACCTGCCTGTGCTGGCCGCTCAGCGGCAACAGCATCCCGACCTTTACGAAGCCATCTTCTTGGGCGATGGCTTCACCTTCGACCACACCGTTTTCGTATTGGGAAAGAGACTCCGCCCAGTTTTCAGTATTTCCGCCCTCAGCCGACGACGGCGGGGCACCGTCGGGCGCCGCTTGCGTATCCTGGGACCTATTGGCTACGTTGGGCGCTGAACAGGCCGTCAGCAAAAGCAGCGACAGCAATAATACCGAACCCAAGCCGAGCGACGGGCGCTCGATCCCCAGGTTGGCGCAGCAGCGCGGTGAGAATGTCAAAAACTTCACGCTCAAATCCATCTTCCTTGGGGCGAAACGAGCCTAACGGCGCTGCCGCACGAAGTACACCCCGGAATACCGCCAAAAAGACCCAAACAACCGCAGATGGCACGCAAAAGGCACAGGTACACCCGGCCGCTTCTGCCGCGGTCCCAGATACATCGCAACGCCGCCCAGGTACGAAAGGCGATCCCGCAGCAAAACTCAAAGCGGGCCTCTATCTCGTCGCAACTCCGATCGGCAATCTCGGCGACCTGACCTTCCGCGCACGTGACGTACTTGCGGCGTCAGACGCCATCGCCTGCGAAGATTCGCGGATTACCCGGCGTCTTACCCAGGCTTACGGCATCGACGTTCCGCTGATCAGCTATCACGAGCATAACGCGGAGCGCGCCCGTCCGAAGATCATCGAACGTCTAAAATGTGGCGAGGCTGTGGCGTTGGTATCGGACGCTGGAACACCCTTGATTTCCGACCCAGGCTACAAGCTGGTGACGGCAGTGATCGAGGCGGGTCTGGAAGTCACGACGCTTCCCGGTGCCTCTGCGGCACTCAGTGCGCTGGTGTTGTCGGGATTACCCAGTGACAGCTTTCTGTTTCATGGCTTTCTGCCACCGCGTTCCTCTGCCCGTCGAACCGCCCTGACCAAATTGGCTAAAATTCCCGTAAGCCTGATCTTTTACGAATCGCCACGGCGACTGGCCGATATGTTGAGTGACGCACTGGTGGAGCTGGGCGATCGTCAGGCGGCGGTGGCGCGGGAACTGACCAAAAAGTTCGAAGAGCTTCGGCGTGGCAGTCTGAGCGAACTGATCGCCTATTATCAGGAAAACGGCGCGCCAAAAGGGGAAGCGGTTGTCGTTATCGGTGGCGGTGCGGCAGACGCGGAAATACAGGCAATAGACCTGGATGATGCCCTGAAAGCAGCACTGGAAACTCAAAGCCTTCGTGACGCTGTCGCCGCAGTCGTCCAGGAAACAGGCCTGCCAAAGCGCAAAGTTTACAGCCGCGCTCTCGAGCTTGCGGCAAACCCCACAACGCCAAAATGAGATTTCGGCTGCCTTGCTGGTTGGAACCGGCCCAAGGGGCGCCGTGACTGGCAAAAAATCCCGTCTTAAAGCCTATCGCAGAGGCCGCTGGGCCGAGCTGATTGCAGCAATCTGGCTTGTTCTGAAAGGATATCGTCTGGTTGCGCGGAGTTACCGCACTGCGTCAGGGGAAATCGATCTGATTGTCCGAAAGGGCAGACTAATCGTATTTGTTGAAGTTAAGGCCAGAACGAGCCTCGACATTGCCCAAACGGCCATCAATCATCGGCAGCAACAGCGGATCCGGCAAGCAGCCGCAGTTTTTTTGCAGCGAAACAGGAAACTCTCGTCACACGATTGCCGTTTTGACGCGATATTAATCGCACCGAAACACTGGCCCAGGCACATTCGTGATGCCTGGCGGGAATCCAGTGGCTAAGTTATTGGCTTTATATTTGATTGGTAGGAGATCAACCTCGGCGATGGAAAAGACGATCCGGAACAAAGCGGCGAATTCCAAAAAAGATAGTTTCACGCTCTCGGCGCCCGGCGTTCGGCGCAAGTCTTCAAAGACGTTTGGCCTTGTGTTGGGCGCCACAAGCCTCGGCCTGATGGCTCTTGGCGGGTGCACACCCGCAGGTGTCGCGGTCGGCGTCGGTGCGACAGCGGCCACCGCGGCCTCACAGGAGCGCGGCTTTCAGGGCGCGCTGCAGGACACTGAAACGCGGCTGGATATCAATCACCTGTTTCTGCAGGAGAGCGAGACGCTCTTCACAGATATCAATCTGCAGGTCCAGGAGGGCCGTGTGCTCCTGACCGGAGCAGTGGAAAAGCCGGAGACCGAATTGATGGCTGTACGCCTCGCCTGGCAGGGCAAGGGCGTCCGGGAAGTCATAAACGAGATCGAGGTAACCGATCAATCATCGGTCGGCGACGTGGCGCGCGATCTTTGGATCGAAACCCAACTTGAAGGTAAACTCCTCATCGACAGCGGCGTAACTTCCATCAATTACTCAGTCGAATCCGTCAATAATACGGTCTACCTGATGGGTATCGCCCAAAATCAGGCCGAGCTGACACGGGTGGTGGGGCATGCGAAAGACATCGAATACGTCCGCCGGGTGGTAAATTATGTTCGATTGAAGGACGACCCGGCGCGGCGATCTTGAGTTAACGGCGGGCCACAAACAGCACCCTACTGGCCCGGGAATTGAGCACGCGAAAGAAACTAAGGGACTTAGCAGACCATGAACTGGTCTCCCGCCAGCGGTCGGAAAGATCTCGAGGCCAGCCTCCGCCGCATTGGCGGGCAGGCGGATGATGAAATCGATTTGGCTGAAGCGGCATTGTTCCTTGCCGCCCTGGACCGGCCGCGTGTTTCGCTTGACCGCTACCGGCACCATTTGACCGTTCTCGCACGTGATACCAAGCAGGCCTTTGAAAACCGGACGCAAGAGGACAGTCTTTCGGCTCGCATGGAAGCCTTAAAAGCGGTGATCTTTGATCAGCACGCCTACAGGGGCGACAGCTTGAACTACGACGATCTTCAAAACGCAAACCTGATGCGTGTGATCGACCGTCAGAAAGGCCTGCCCGTTGCGCTCGGCATCCTCTACATCCACTGTGCCCGCGCGCAGGGTTGGAAAATCGAAGGTTTGAACTTTCCGGGCCATTTTCTGCTGCGAATGGACGCCGGCGATGACCGCAGTATTGTCGACCCCTTTCACGGCGGGGCTGAACGCAGCACCGCCGAATTGCGGGCCATGTTAAAGGCGATCGGCGGACCGGAGGCGGAGTTGAGGCCTGAGCACTACCGTCCGGCCGAGAATCGGATGGTCCTCAAGCGTCTCCAGGACAACATCAAGGTCCGGCTGCTGCGCCAGCACCAGATCCGCGAAGCACTGGAGGTGGTCGAAACCATGCTGATGTTCGCGCCCGCAGAAGCGAACCTGTGGCGCGAAGCCGGTATTCTGCATGCAGATCAGGAAAATCTGCGCGCCGCGATCCTGGCACTTGAACAGTGTCTGTCCCTGTCCACTTCACCAAATGCGCGGCACGAGGCAGCCGCCCTGTTGCAACAGCTCAAGAGCAACCTCAATTAGTGCCACACAGGAAGTCAGGACTTGAGCTGACCTGGGCATCGGGTTATTCCGCTGGGCAGCCGGCACCAAGACCCTCATCAGTTGTTGCAGTGAACAGCGATAAGGTCTTGGAAATCACAATCTTTTGGGCAAGAACACCCAAATATCAGACAAATAGCGTGAGCGGAGCGAAATTATGAGCCTTGCGGTCGCAATCCAGATGGATCCGGTCGAAACCATCGATATCGACGGTGACAGCAGCTTTGTGCTTGGCCTCGAAGCCCAGCGGCGCGGCCACAGCCTTTATCATTACCAACCGCAGGACCTGTCGTTGCGAGATGGCCGGGTCTACGCGCGCTGCCGTCCCCTGCGTTTTGCTCGGAAAAAAGGGGCGCACGCTGAACTCGGTGGTGCCGAACTGATCGATCTGACAACGCTCGATGTCGTGTTGATGCGTCAGGATCCACCCTTCGATATGTCTTACATCACCGCAACCCATTTGCTTGAGCATGTCCATCCCAAGACCCTGGTCGTGAACGACCCGATGGAGGTACGCAACGCGCCGGAGAAGCTCTTCGTCACCCACTTTCCGGATCTGATGCCTCCGACCTTGATCACCTGTGACCGGGCGGAAATCACTGCCTTTCGCGACGAATACAAGGACATTATCGTCAAACCGCTGTTTGGCAACGGCGGTGTCGGCGTCTTTCACATCAAGCCTGACGACGAAAACCTCAACTCTCTGCTGGAAATCTTCACCGAGCTTTATCGGGAGCCCATCATCGTACAGCAGTATCTGCCTGCAGTGCGTGAAGGAGACAAACGCATCATCCTGATCGACGGCCGGCCCGCCGGCGCACTCAACCGCGTTCCGGCAGCGGGCGAGGCCCGTTCCAACATGCATGTAGGCGGCCGACCCGACAAATCGTTACTGACGCCACGGGATCTTGAGATTTGCGAAGCCATCGGCCCCACGCTGAAGGCAAAGGGAATGATCTTCGTAGGGATCGATGTCATTGGCGACGTGATGACCGAGATCAATGTGACGTCACCGACCGGCCTTCAGGAGATTGATCGCTACGACGATGTCTGCCTGGAAGCGGAAATCTGGGACGCCGTCGAGGAGCGTTACGGTGAAGTCCACGTGACATAGCGATTAAGTTCGACGTGTCCTTACGACGTATCGGCCCCCGTGCTGAGAAGCCGGTCGCTCCTTAAATTTTGCATCGCAGCATGGTTTAAATTGACGAAATCTTCATCGGATAGACGGCAACATTAGGAGAGAACTGCGTATTTTGCATGGGCTTATGCAATGTACAATCGATTGAGCAGTTCCCTTACCTTGCAAAGCCTGATATGATGTTTGTGCGCTGCAACAGACGTTGCGGCGCATTATTTTGTCCAGAGCCTGATTCACGCCCCACTGTGATTCCTAGTGAGGCGTGAATCAGGCTCTTGCTCTAACGAACCTACTCTAGATCCCAGGATGCCGCTTTGTTTCTTACCCTCCAAAAACTCGTGCCAGCCTCCCCGAAAACCGAAGTCCTTTCCGGCCTGACAGTCGCCCTTGCGCTGGTCCCGGAAGCCGTCGCCTTCGCCTTCGTGGCGGGCGTTCACCCACTTTCAGGGCTTTACGCGGCATTTTTGGTGGGTTTGATCACCGCCGTAATAGGTGGGCGCCCGGGCATGATTTCCGGTGCGACCGGTGCACTTGCCGTGGTTATGGTCTCGCTGGTAGCGGATCACGGTGTCGAGTATCTTTTCGCGACGGTGGTGCTGATGGGTCTGCTCCAGATCACGGCAGGCGTGCTGAAACTCGGCAAGTTCATCCGCATGGTGCCGCACCCCGTCATGCTGGGCTTCGTGAATGGTCTGGCGATCGTGATCTTTCTCGCACAGCTGTCCCAATTCAAGATCACCGGCGCCGACGGAAGCCTCGAATGGATGCAGGGTGAAGCGCTGACCGTCATGCTCGGCCTCGTGGCTCTGGCCATGGCAATCATCCATTTCCTACCGCGCGTCACCCAGGCCGTGCCAGCGCCACTGGCCGCCATTCTCGCTGTGACAGGTATGGCACTCTTTCTGGGCTTCGACACACGTACGGTCGGCGACCTGACCAGCATATCCGGCAACCTGCCCAGTTTTCACCTGCCTATGGTGCCGCTGAACCTCGAAACCCTGCAGATTATCTTCCCTTATGCCTTGATTCTTGCGGCCATCGGTCTGATCGAATCCCTGCTGACCCTGACCCTGGTCGACGAGATGACTGAAACCCGCGGCCGGGCCAGTCAGGAATGCATCGGTCAGGGCGTTGCCAACACGGTGACCGGCGTTTTCGGCGGTATGGGAGGTTGTGCGATGATCGGACAGAGCATGATCAATATCAAATCAGGTGGGCGCAGCCGGCTCTCGGGCATCGCCGCCGCCGGGTTTCTGCTGTTTTTCATCCTCTATGGTTCGTCCCTGATTGAAATGATCCCGCTGGCCGCCCTGGTCGGCGTGATGTTCATGGTGGTGATCGGGACCTTTGAGTGGTCAAGTTTCCGCATTATCGGCAAGATTCCACGATCCGATGCCTTCGTTCTTGTCTTGGTTTCGGGCGTGACGGTCTTCACCGACCTGGCGATTGCCGTCGTGGTGGGGGTCATCGTCTCGGCGCTAGTGTTTTCCTGGAAAAGTGCGAAGCGTATCACCGCGCGCAGCTACCAGACCGACGACGCCACCAAGGTCTACGAGCTCTCGGGACCGCTGTTCTTCGGCTCCATCACCAGTTTTCGCGATCTCTTCGATCCAAAGAACGACAGCGATGACGTGGTGGTTGATTTCAAGGGTTCGCGGGTTTGGGATCACTCGGGACTGCAGGCCATCGACAGCCTGGCAGAACGCTATACAAACCATGGTAAGCGGCTGCATTTAAAACACCTGAGTGGAGACTGCACGCATCTGCTGCAAAAGGCCGGAAACCTCGTGGAAGTGAATGTTATCGAAGATCCGCACTATGGTGTCGTGGTCGATTACGCCCAGCTCTACAGAGACACTCCCAAGGCCGATGCCGCCGCGGTTGAGACAGCTAAACAGTCCGAACCTGCTGGAAATGGCGAACCAAATCCCAAGGTTCCGCTAAAACCGGCTGCGGTCAAAGCCTGAGAGCCCAAACTTCCGGCAACCTCCTAGCGTCTGTTATGTCCGCAGGCGGTGCCGCGGTGACGAGCAACAGCACGTTGCGCTGCGGATCGTAATGAAGGTGATAATTCATGCCCAAGGCGAAGGGCAGAGTGGCCGTCTCGAATCGACGCCATCGGTCATTTCCCAGGTCATACGCCCAGGTCTCTGCCCGCCCCTTAAGAAGGTTGCGGCGCGACGTTCCGGTCGCGAAACGATCGACCAACACTATGGTTTCCGCCAGTTTCGGATGAAATGCCATAGGTGCATGCTCATCCTTCGGTGGCCTCGTGCCAGGCGTCGGCATCGGCACGACTTCTCCCTCGCCGGTCCGGTAGATCAATACGTCATTGCCTAAACCGTTTCGTCCAAATATCACCACGGCTTCTTGGTTTTGGTCATAAACCGCGTTGTTGTGATAACCGATTGTCTCGCCGTCTGCCTTTTTTTCCCATCGGCCTGTCGGCTCCGAAAGCTCGAAGACACCGTCATACCCAGTCCCGACCATAACGCCACGAACGCTGTCATAGGTCGTTGCATAGGCAAAAAATGACCTCTTGGCCTTGGGCAACGGCGACCAGCGCTCGCGTTTAAGATCGAAAAGCCAATTCGGGTGCCGGCTGATGCCTGGCCAAAGGTCCCTTAAGGTGTCGCTGAAGCGCCCAGGCTCCATATGCGCGGGATGGCTGCTGACCAAGACAGCGTCCCGTGCTGAATCGTAGTCAACTGCCCCAAAGGAGTGCATCGCCCAGGGATGATCACCTTGCGGACCCGCGACCGGCAGCCCTCTGGCGTCAACTCCATAGCTGGCCGGCGGATCGTCGGGATAGACGCGCCGCCATGCCAGCGTCGCTAGATCGAAAACAAGAGGAGAGTTGCTCCAATCCTCACCGTGAGTATCGCTCCCGAACAGCAGGATGCGGCTGCGACGTGTATCGAAAGCACTGCCACCATGGTTTTGTATAGGAAAGACAACCGCGTCGTCGGGCCGCATCCGATGCACGCGCGTCCAAATTCCTAACTTCAGTTCGGCGTCCCAGCTGTTCTCGGCTGCCATGGTTTGTAAGCCGCCGGGTGTTGAGAGCATCGCCATGAGGAGTAGCGGCGCAATACCCGGAATGAAGAATACGATGCGAACAAAGGTAGAAAACATTTCTGCATGCTACGACGCCGTGAGGACGGCGGCGAGCAGAAAGCTTGTTGTGGTCATGACATTGCTACTGCAGTATTTTTCGATTAATTGGAGAAGTTTGTCGATGAAGTTTACAGCATAAAAAACACAGAGATTCGATCGTACCTGATTGTTTTAGCTTATTAAGTAAGCGCGTACTCCTCCGGAGCGACCTGATTTTCTGACAAATGTGTGACTGTCCGCTGTCGGCATTTCTTACAATCTCAGAGAGATTCCACCCACAATCTTTGTAAGGCCTTGAAATACCGATCATACAATCTGTGGCTTAATTCTTGCTTGGGTCTTGCTCGGTCGTGGGGTGGCGCGCAGCGCTTTGGAGGCGACAAGCGAGCCCTGCGTAGTTTCTGAAGGCCGGATAAACCGGCCTTTGTGTTTTGGGGGACAGGCAATATGAAGAGTGCTCATTCATTCGCCGGCATTCGCTGGCGGGTTATCAACCCTATTGTTATCGCCATCGCGCTTGCCGGGTCATTGCTCACGGTGGCGGAGTCGTCTGCAGCCGTTATCGTCGAGGATTCCATCGATGCGAACTTCGTCGCCTTGGGCCAATGGTATGAAAACGATGTCAGGCCGGGAGGAACGGCAGCTATCGTCAGCGTGTCCGGTACAGGCGGAACGCTCGAAAACAACGCGCCCCTGCCACAGGGAGCCGCACGCCTGACAACCGGTTTTGACAATAATCACAAGGCGGAAGTCGGCGTTGCTGATAGCTATGGAACCGCGGGCAATATTCTAAACAACAGCTTCAATCTCGGTTACTCATTTTACAAAGTGGACGTGCCCGGCGGGAACACCTTTGCTGCGCCTTCCATCAAACTAACCTTTTCCAATCCTCTGACGACCCAGAATGGCGGCGACGGCTTCGTCACTCTGGTCTACGAGCCCTATCTCAATGGCAATTCGCCGGTGGCGACAGGCGACTGGACCGATGTTCAAATCGACCTGACCTCAGGTCTGTTCTGGCAAACCGGTGGTTTCGGTCAGACTTTCGACCAAACAAAACTACTAACTTTGAGCGACTGGCTCACCGAATTCGATCCCGATTTTCTCGACGCCCAAATGCTCCTTCTGTCGGTTGGCGTAGGGTCCTTCAATCAAGGACAGGATGGCTATTTCGACAACGTGAGCCTCGCCTTCCAAACGATCGGTGCCACTACCTTTGATAAGACCTATGATTTTGAAGTCGCGAGCACGGCCGTTCCAGAGCCCGGCTCTCTCGGTCTCCTCGGCATCGGTCTTCTTGGGTTAGGTCTTGCCCGATTGCGGTTTACTAAAAGCGCAATCTAGCCGCCGACTCTCTGCAGCTCGGACAACCAAAGTAAGGAAATGCCGATCGGCCCATCGGATCGCGCAATCGAACGAACGCTGGGTCGGTCGGTATTTTTCCCTCAAAACTGGCAACACCTTTTACTTGTTTTTCTAAAGTTATTTTCAATTTTTTGGGATCGTATTTGTTAACAACCGACCAGTTGGTTTTTAACAAATCGACAAATTAATTTAAATGCGATGGAATTGCCGGTACAAGCCGGTCAATCAACCCCTGAGGATCAACTTTGCGGTATCGAGACTTTCGAGAATCGCGTCAGGGCGGTTCTCGGCTTTGGCCGATACAAGCGCGCCGTTCATGATTGTCACCAAAGCTGGCGCGGCCACATCGCCGTCGAGTTCGCGGTTGGCGTAACCGATCACCTTTGCATCACGCGCAATCAGACGATAGTAGGTTCTGAAGTGAGTGAAGACGGCGTCGACGGCATCACGGATGACAGACGAGCTCGACGCCATTTCGCTGGAAATGTTGACAAATGGGCAACCAGCGCAGCTTTCACCTTGGTCATAGCGGCTCAAGTGCTGCTGATAGATCCTCTGATAAATACCGCTGAGCCGGTCGATCGGATTGGGGGCGGCGGACAAGGCCGCCTCATAAACTTCCGTCTTCTGACGCTCGAAGTGCTGCGTGATCGCGGCAACGGCCAGCGCTTCCTTTGAACCGAAGTGCTGATAAAGAGTTGCTTTGTTAACCTTCGCAAGATCGCATACCTGATTGACGTTGACCGCCTGGTAACTCTGCAGCCAGAAAGCAGATGCGGCTGCATGGAGAATACGCTGTTGGGTTTTTTCCTTCCGAGTGTTCATATTCGTTGCATAACCGACTGGTCGGTTTTTTACAAGTGTTACGGTTTTCGGCAATCTCACGTGTTGGATAAAGGCGCAATCCAGGCTTGCCTCAGTCGCTCGTATTTTTCGCCTTATTCGCAGGGTGGTCGCTTGGTACAGTCAGCGATTCAACCGCGTGAATCCTAAACAGACATCGCAACTACATTACGGGAAGACGCGGTTATCGATCGGCGTTGCGACCGAAGTAGAGACAGCAGCATCGCCGGAATAGGGTAGGCGGCTCTCAGAAAGCGACCACCGCCTTTCCTCATGCGTTTGACAAGCCGGTGGCGTCCTGCGATACCCGAGGAACCACTTTTACGTGTGAATCGGCGTTCCATGGTCGCAAGAGTGAATACCGTCGCCTTTGCTGGTGTCGAAGTCGTCAAGGTCGATGTCCAGGTGCAGATGGCATCTGGCCTGCCGGCATTCTCTGTCGTCGGACTACCCGATAAGGCCGTCGCCGAAAGCAGAGACAGAGTGCGCGCCGCTCTCACTGCGCTGGGCCTCTCCCTGCCGCCCAAGCGCATCGTCGTCAATCTGGCGCCCGCCGACCTGACCAAGGAAGGCAGCCATTTCGATCTCCCCATTGCGTTGGGTCTTCTGGTCGCCATGAACATTCTACCGTCTGACGAAGTTTTGGACTATTCGGTGCTTGGAGAACTTGCCCTGGACGGACGCGTCATGCCGGTCAGTGGTGTGCTGGCGGCCGCGCTGAATGCGTCAGAACGCGATTTAGGATTGATCTGTCCTCAAGAACAGGGCGGCGAGGCAGCCTGGGCGAACGGAATAGAGATCTTGGCGCCCGTTACCCTGCTGAGCTTGATCAATCACTTCAAAGGCAGCCAGGTCTTGAGTCCGCCAGAGCCAGCTCTAAACACGGATAACGACGAAGGCTTGGATCTGAAGGACATAAAGGGGCAGGACACGGCCAAGCGTGCGCTGGAAATTACCGCCGCTGGCGGTCACAATATGCTGATGGTCGGCCCTCCAGGAGCCGGCAAATCCATGCTGGCACAACGCCTCCCAGGGATCCTGCCGCCTTTGGAACCCGCAGAAGCTCTCGAAGTCAGTCTTATTCATTCCGTAGCCGGAACATTGGAAGGCGGCCGGCTTTTGCGCCAACGGCCCTTTCGCGATCCACATCACTCCGCCTCGTTGCCCGCGTTGGCTGGTGGCGGCCTCAAGGCAAAACCTGGTGAGATTTCGCTGGCCCATCTGGGGGTATTGTTTCTGGACGAACTGCCGGAGTTCGGCCGCGCAACGCTGGAGGCCCTGCGCCAGCCTTTGGAAACAGGCCGCGTTGCCATCGCCCGCGCCAACGCCCACGTTACCTATCCCGCTCGCGTGCAGTTGATTGCGGCCATGAACCCCTGCCGCTGCGGCTATTTTGGCGATCCTGCGGCTGCTTGCGGCCGGGTGCCTCGCTGCGCTGTCGACTATCAGGCCAAGATTTCCGGACCGCTCTACGACCGCATGGACATTCACCTTGATGTGCCGGCGGTAAAAATACAGGACCTTAGCCTGCCTCCGCCCAGCGAAGGATCTGCCGCGGTGGCCGCGCGGGTCACGGCGGCACGGCGTATTCAAAGGGAACGCTACAGCAGTCAACCCGAGGCAAAACGGCCGCGCAGCAATGCAGAAGTGGATGGCAGGTTGTTGGAGGAAGTTGCTGCCCCCGACGCCGAAAGCCGGAATTTGTTGCTGCAGGCAGCGGAGCGTTTACGCCTCACAGGCCGCGGCTACCATCGGGTTCTGCGGGTTGCACGCACTTTAGCCGATCTGGATGGCAGTGCCGAACTGCGCCGGCCACACGTCGCCGAAGCGCTCTCCTACCGTCGCCTTCCACCCGGCAGAGAAATCTAGCTTGCAGTCGTCTTTGGTGGGTACGATTCAGCGCGTGGAACGCTTTCTATTTAATTGATTGAGAGGCTGTTTCACGTCTTTCGCCGACACGAGAAAACATCCAGACTCTCGGCCAAGGGCCGCGTTTCAAACCGCGCGGTAGGAGCGGTAAGCGTCCGAAATACCCAGCGCCTGCATGTCGAAATCACGTGGATTCCGGCCACGCTTGATGTCGTTTGAAACCCTGGTCGCTGCGCCGACATTCTCGAAGAACGACAAAACGGCGTCTACATTGCTCAGGATGGTCTGGAAAAGGCTTTTCATGACAGTAATCTCCAGTTTGTGCATCGCAAACCGAAAATGTTGCGATGCACAAAATATAGAGATCTCATTGCCCAGCTAAAAGGCACGATGCTGCAACCAAGCCATGTGTCATTTGCAACCCAAGCAATTGATACAGTTAGATTCGATATCTTCCCGGCAGTTCAATCGGGGGCAAATCAACGTGGTCAGATGTCACCCTACACGGGGGAACGACTTACTACTGCAGCGCACAGTATTTATGCGACAAAAGCCGTGAATTTGGAGGCTCCAGACAAGTGTGTAAACGGCCCATGCATGGAGTTGGCCAGAAGTTGATTCATGGCTTCTCACAGTCAGAGAAAACAATCAAACTCCACACGGACCCCTTTATTGAACCGTGGTTCGCAGCCTGCAGCAGTCCGCAGCGCTATGCAGGTTCAGACGATCACCGCAAACTTGAGAGATTTGCAATCAGGGCATCGTTCTTCTGCCGGATTGCCGTCGCAATCTTATGTGCGACGTCTTGATCGGCTTCGGGGGCGTGCAAGGCCGCATCGACCGCGCGGTGCTGGCCTTCGAGCAGGGCCTTAATCACCGTCTGTTCGACGATTCTTTCGACCTTTTGAAATTGCTCTGGCGTGAGGTGCGTCACCAACAACTCGTCGATGCCCTTGGTTGCCTCTTCCGCGATCTCACGCAGCCTGTCCATTCCACTCTCCCCCAAAAAATCATCCCTGTCCTCGTAGACTAACACATCGTCCGCCACGGTCTGCAAGGCCAACAGCGAAATCGCTGGCGCGGCCTATTTATCCTGAGGTTTGATCATGCGGCCCAGATTTTTGCCGCCAAAGAGATGCAGGTGAAAATGGGGAACCTCCTGATGAGCGTCCGCCCCGTGATTGGATAGGATCCGATAGCCAGGTTCAACCAGGCCGAGATCACGGGCGATCTTGCCTGAGGCCCGTACGAATCCGGCGATTTCCTCAGAGGACGCACTTTCGGAAAAGTCATCGAAAGAGACGTAGGCACCCTTTGGGATGACAAGCACATGAGTGGGCGTCTGCGGATTAATATCGCGAAACGCCAGGACGTGATCATCCTCGTACAGTCTGTCGCATGGGATCTCGCCACGCAGGATCTTTGCGAAGATGTTATCGTCGTCATAGGCCATCGCTTTGCCGGTCTCCTGCAATTGTTACAGCAGCATCCTTGACGCGCTTTCGCACAAATCTGGTGCGCAAATTTGTCGCTTAAAGGATTTAGGTTGTTACGTTTTTCGAGTACTTACCCTTCAATCGTCAACCTTCCGCAACATCACCAATAGCGACACTACGTGACGCCTTTTCGGCGATGCCTGAAATACCTTTGCGGCCCTCGAGTTGCCGCCAGATGTCGTTCGGTGTCAGTCCTCGCGCGGCCCAGAGAACCAACAGATGATAGAGAAGATCGGCAGATTCATCGGCCAGTTGCTCGCGGCTTCCCGCAACACCTTCAATCACCGCCTCCGTCGCCTCTTCGCCAACCTTTTGTGCGATCTTCAGCACGCCCTTATTAAACAGCTTTGCGGTGTGCGATGTCTCCGGATCGTCGGAACGGCGACTCTCGATAACCTCGAAAAGGTGATCCAAAACACGTCCGTCCAATTCGAGTTCCACCATCTTCCGTCTTTCATCTTCTCGCTCAGGGCACTTGTTTGAAATGGCTCCCCCGAGACCAGGATAACTTGGCTAGCTAGACCCAATTTCGCGGGATTGCAACCGTTTTCAAAACTGACCTCTCGCCATTGAGAGAGGGCTAGAACCCGCTGATCTTTCGCTGATGCAGGGAATAACACGAACCAACCCCTACAACATATGATCAGACGGCGATTCACCTCGCAGATCGATTCAATCAGGAACACCCGGCTCCAGCATCTAATCGGGTTCAGCTTGTTAAACGCACAGGAATCCCGTCTTTTTCCATATGTTCTTTGGCCTCAGCGATCGAATATTCCCCAAAGTGAAATATTGACGCCGCCAAAACCGCGCTCGCATGACCTTCCCGGACGCCGGCGCTCAAGTGTTCGAGCGTGCCAACACCACCGGACGCAATCACAGGAACCGGAACTGCATCCGCGACGGCCCTTGTGAGTGCGAGGTTATAACCTTGCTTCGTCCCGTCCCGATCCATGGAAGTCAGTAGAATTTCACCTGCGCCGTAATCGGCCATGCGCCGCGACCAGGCAACAGCATCGATACCTGTCGCTTCCCGGCCGCCGTGGGTGAAGATCTCGAATCGATCGTCGGAAACCTGTTTGGCATCAACAGCAACCACAATGCACTGCGCGCCAAACTTTTCAGCCGCCTCTCTCACAAACTCCGGATTGCGGACGGCAGCCGTATTAATGGAGACCTTATCGGCACCCGCCAGGAGGAGGCGCCTGATATCCTCGACTTCGCGCACGCCGCCACCCACGGTCAGAGGCATAAAACAGGCCTCGGCAGTGCGTGAAACCACATCAAACATCGTGTCGCGTTTTTCGTGACTGGCGGTGATATCGAGGAAACAAAGCTCATCAGCGCCGGCAGTGTCATACACACGAGCCTGTTCGACCGGATCGCCGGCATCCCGCAGTCCTACGAAGTTGACTCCTTTGACAACACGGCCGTCCTTTACATCCAGGCAGGGAATAACGCGCGCTTTCAGCATAGCTGTGTCCCTTAAGCCTTTGTAGAAGCAGAGGTAAGTGCAAGGGCGGCCGCCGGATCGATACGGCCGTCATAGAGCGCGCGTCCGCAGATCACACCCTCGATTCCGCTCTCTTCCACCGCCTGCAGGGCTGCAATGTCGTCGAGCGACGCAACCCCGCCCGAAGCGATGACGGGGATCGAAATTGACTGCGCCAAAGCCGCCGTCGCCGGTACGTTTGCGCCCTGTAGAAGGCCGTCCCGGTCGATATCGGTATAAACGATCGCTGCGACGCCGGCGTCCTCGAAGCTGCGGGCAAGGTCCGTCGCCTGCATTTCGCTGACCTCGGCCCAGCCCTCTACAGCGACCTGACCACCCCTGGCGTCGATCCCAACCACGACCCGGCCAGGAAAATTCCGGCAGGCTTCCTTGACCAAATCCGGATCCTTGACGGCAACAGTCCCCAGAATCACCCGCGTAATTCCGGCGGAAAGCCAGGTTTCGATCGTTTTCAGGTCGCGTATGCCGCCGCCAAGCTGAATCCGGAGATCAACCGCCTCGACAATGGCTGCCACCGTATCGCGATTAACCGGATGGCCTTCGAACGCCCCATTCAGATCGACAACATGGAGCCATTCAAACCCGGCGCCATGAAACTGACGGGCCTGGTCTGCAGGATCCGCGTTAAATACGGTCGCAGAATTCATCTCGCCCTGACGCAGGCGGACGGCGGCTCCATCTTTCAGATCGATAGCCGGAAATACGATCATACTTTCTGAGCTTTCTCTGGTTTCAGCGGCATATGGTCGGCGTCGGGATTGGCCAAACGCTGAAATTCCTGGGATTGAGGTTTTTGAAGGCTAGCGCGTGCTTTCAAGGTCTTTGGTGTAAAAATAGCCAGTGATCCATTTTCCATCGACCCGGGCATACTGCGGATGCTCGCCCCAGCGACTGAAACTGAGTTGGTCGTATATCTGTATCGCCCGCTCCTGGGTTTCGCGCACATCCAGGTTCAAGGTCTTTAGTCCGGTTTCCCGTGCTGCCGCCTCGATCCGTTCGACCATCATGCGTGCCAAACCATGACCTCGTGCCCAGGGAGCCAGGAAAAAGGTGGTCAACTGGCCGCCATGACCCTGCGCCTCATTGTTGCGCGGTGGGCGGACAAGTTGAGCTGAGCCCGCAATGGTCCCGTCAAGGCGGGCAACGAACAGCTGACGCTCAGGCACCAACAGGACGCCCCGCCAGTAGGTCTCCATCACATGCCGAGGTGGGGGCGTCAGCCAACCGAACCCACCACCATCAAGGATTGCGGCTTCGGCTGCATCGCAAAGATCATGCATATCAGGCCCTTCGAAGGCCTCGAGACGATCGACCACAACACTTGGTGGCCGATTTTTTGTCTCCTGGGAATTTGCACCGGACATTGACATCAAGGAGTCCATTTCAAAAAGTTTTCCAACAGCTTCAGACCGGCTGTCTGACTCTTCTCGGGATGAAACTGGGTACCGACCAGATTGTCGCGACCAACAACGGCTGTTACCGCGCCGCCATAGTCTACAGTCGCGAGCACGCGGTCGTGTTCGCTTGGCAGAAGATGATAGCTGTGAACGAAATACACATGGGGATTTTGCCCCATTCCTGCCAGCACAGGATGAGCTTGAGCTGAAATTTCGAGCTGATTCCAGCCCATATGCGGCACCTTGAGTGACGGATCATTCGGCTTCAAGGCCACGACTTCGCCGGAAATCCAGTCGAGCCCGGAACAATCTTCATGCTCGCGCCCAACGGTCGCCATCAGCTGCATACCGACGCAGATGCCCAGAAAAGGCCTGGCAGCACGGATCACGCGCTCCTCGAGCGTCTCGATCATGCCCGGAAGCGCGCCCAATCCCTGACGGCAGTCGGCAAAGGCACCGACACCCGGCAAAACGATCCGGTCTGCCAGACGCACGACCTGCGGGTCGGACGTTACCATGACCCGAGTCGATAGACCGGCATCGTAAGCCGCGCGCTCCAGCGACTTTGCCGCTGAACGGAGATTGCCCGAGCCATAATCGATAAGGGCAACGGTCATGATCGGAAGTCACTCCCAAAGAAAACGCCGTCCGCTCAATTCCTTGAAAAAGACGGCCTGCTATTCAAAATCGTGCAGCCCTGTCGGTGCCCGGGCGCTACCTCGCGCTCGAAAGGCATAAAGGCTAGAGGCTGCCCTTTGTCGACGGAACCGCATCGGCTTTGCGTGGATCGATGGCGATGGCTTCTCGAAGAGCACGCGCCAGTGCCTTGTAGCTCGATTCGACAATATGATGGTTGTTCGTGCCGTAGAGGTTCTCGACATGGAGAGTCAGACCGGCATGTTGAGCAAAGGCCTGGAACCACTCCTTGAAGAGTTCCGTATCCATTTCACCCAGTTTGTCGCGGCTGAAATCAACTTTCCAGATCAGATAGGGGCGATTGGAGGCGTCCAGCGCGACCCGGGTCAGCGTCTCGTCCATGGGAATGAGCGCAGATCCGTAACGCCATATGCCTTTGCGGTCACCCAGGGCCTGCGAGAAAGCCTGGCCCAATGCGATCCCGGTATCCTCAGTCGTGTGATGGAAGTCGATATGCAGATCGCCTTTCGCACGCAGCGTGATATCGATCAGGCTGTGGCGTGAAAGCTGCTCAAGCATATGATCGAGAAATCCGATCCCGGTTTCGACATCATAGATGCCGCTGCCGTCTAGATTGACGGTTGCGGAAATCTGGGTTTCCTGAGTGTTGCGCTCGACGCTCGCTTGGCGCATCGGCCGGTCCTTCCATCGGGTGCTATTGTGACGCGCCACAAGGCGCCGCCTGCGCGCCCGGCCCATTTCAGGGCCATTCAGGAGCAATGTCAGGCGTGAAGCCGCGCTCTTTTATCAGGAAGCCGCCGCCGCCGCCAATAAAGAACGGCCTCAAAAGCTGACAAAAAGCCCTATAAATGCAACGGCAGGCGTTTCGGACCCCTCATGGAACGCCCAATTGACGTATGCAAGAGGGGTTTTCCCGCTTTCAGTCAGTCAGACACGCAATTCTT
The DNA here is from genome assembly GCF_947331435.1 of Pelagibius sp. Alg239-R121. Taxonomy (GTDB): domain Bacteria; phylum Pseudomonadota; class Alphaproteobacteria; order Kiloniellales; family Kiloniellaceae; genus Denitrobaculum. Next base: position 695,346 of record NZ_CAMZOF010000001.1, read on the forward strand.
GCAGCTTCTTCTTGAACGGGCGGCGAAGTTGGACCATTTCTGTTGCCATGTCACAGAGTCAAATTCCTCAATGGCGAGGCACCACTATCCTGTCCGTACGCAAGGGCGACAAAGTGGTCATCGCGGGTGATGGTCAGGTCAGCCTTGGCAACACCGTCATCAAATCCAATGCCCGCAAGCTGCGGCGCCTCGGCAAGGATCAGGTCTTGGCCGGTTTCGCCGGCGCGACCGCGGATGCCTTTACCCTCTTCGAGCGTCTGGAAGCAAAACTGGAGAGCTATCCGGGGCAGCTTACACGGGCCTGCGTCGAATTGGCGAAGGATTGGCGCACCGACCGTTATCTGAGACGGTTGGAAGCCATGATGGCGGTCGCCGATTCCGAAACCTCACTGGTCCTTACCGGTACGGGCGATGTACTGGAACCGGAAGACGGTTTGATCGGCATTGGATCAGGCGGTAATTTCGCCCTCTCCGCGGCGCGCGCACTTATCGACATTGATGGATTGGATGCCGAAACCATCGCGCGGAAATCCATGGCCGTCGCAGCCGACATCTGCATCTATACCAACAACAACATCCTGGTCGAGAGTCTCCCTTCGAAGTGACGCCAGTGTCTAAACGGCACTAACCCTCGAATCCAACCGACGACACTACCTAAATCTAAGGCCCAGCCATAATGAGTAGTTCCACCTCTTCGCACTCCCAAGCCAGCGCCTTCTCTCCGCGCGAGATCGTCTCCGAACTCGACCGTTACATCGTGGGGCAGAACGACGCAAAGCGTGCGGTGGCGATCGCTCTGCGCAATCGCTGGCGGCGCCAGCAGCTGCCCGACGAATTGCGCGAGGAGGTACTTCCCAAGAACATCCTGATGATCGGCCCGACCGGTGTCGGCAAGACCGAAATCGCGCGCCGACTGGCCAAACTGGCCCAGGCGCCGTTTTTGAAGGTGGAGGCTACAAAGTTCACTGAAGTCGGCTATGTGGGCCGCGATGTCGAGCAAATCATCCGCGATCTGGTCGAGGTTTCAATCCATACGACCCGGGAAAAGCTGCGTGCCGAAGTCAAGGCCCAGGCGGAACTGCACGCCGAGGAACGGGTCTTGAATGCCCTGGTTGGTGATAACGCAAGCGCAGACACCCGGGCAAAATTCCGCAAGATGTTGCGTGAAGGCGATCTTGACGACCGAGATATTGAAATCGACGTTGCCGATACCGGCGGCATGCAGCTCCCAACCATGGATATTCCGGGCATGCCGGGTGCAAGCATGGGTATGCTCAACCTCAATGACATCTTCGGCAAGGCCATGGGTGGACGCACCAAAAAACGCCGTATGAAGGTCGCCGAAAGCTACGACGTTTTGATTGCCGAAGAGAGCGACAAGCTGCTGGACGAAGAATCGGTTGTCATGGACGCCGTTACCAATGTTGAGCAGCACGGCATCGTCTTTCTGGACGAGATCGACAAGATCACAGCACGTTCCGAGCGGGCCGGCGCCGATGTCAGCCGGGAGGGCGTACAACGTGATCTACTGCCGCTGATCGAAGGCACCACCGTCGCCACCAAGCACGGCGCGGTAAAAACAGACCACATCCTTTTCGTGGCATCAGGCGCGTTTCATCTTTCGAAGCCCTCGGACATGTTGCCAGAGCTTCAGGGCCGCCTGCCGATCCGTGTCGAGCTGAACCCGCTGACGCGCGATGATTTTAAGCTGATCCTTACGGAGCCCGAAAATAGCCTGATCATCCAGTACAAGGCCTTGATCGGGACCGAGGATGTGACGCTCGAATTCGAAGATAACGCCATCGACGAACTGGCCGATCTGGCAGCCGAGATCAACAGCACGGTCGAAAACATCGGCGCGCGGCGTTTGCACACGGTATTGGAAAAACTACTCGACGAGATTTCCTTTACAGCAACCGACCGGGGCGGTGAAACCATCGTCATCACCGCGGATTATGTCCGCGAGAAGGTCTCGGAGCTGGCCAAAAACGCCGATCTGTCCAAGTTCATTCTTTAAGGTCAGCTGGCTTTTCGCTGAACCGGTGAAAAAACGCGAAGCAGCCTCTACTGATATGCTTGAAGGGCTATTCGGGTCCTAGAGTGTTTGATTACAGAGAGATTGCACTCTAGTCCGTCTCGTTGATAACCGCGAGCAAACGTTCGATTGTATCGATGTCGAAACTGCCGATGTCTTCGGAGAGCCGGTTTGCCAGTTCGGTCGCGCGCGGCGAGAGGCCGGCCGTATCGACTGTCACTCGCGGATGAGAGAGATCTGCGAGGCTTTGGAGCTCCTCCGCATCGTCCCAAATGATGTTCAGATACTGGCAGACCCTGTGCACAAAGCGCCGGTTAGGACGGCTGCGATGGCCATGCTCCACAGCCGAAAGATAGGCTGACGACACGCCAAGCCCGGCAGCCATATCCTTGAGCGTAACGCCGCGTTCAGCGCGCAACGCGCGCAGCTTTTCACCAAACGGCGTCACAAAAAACCTCGATGAAGATTAACCTGATAGCGGTTTATAGGAGATTTTGTTCTCCACGATCAACAGAGTCATCTCCGTTTGGCATCCCTGCGGCGTTTGAGCAACACGTAGAGAGCCCCCGTGCCGCCATGACCCTGCTGGGCATAGTTGAAAGCGACAATGCGCTCACGGTTACCCGCATCATTTAGCCAGTTCGGGACCTGATTCCGCAGAACCCCGCCTGATTCCTTTGCAAGTCCTTTGCCGGTAATCACCAAAACACACCGTAAACCACCTGCCTCTGAACGCTGAATAAAGCGGCCGAGTGCGCTCTGAGCCTGAACCTGGCTCATACCGTGAAGGTCGAGCGTTGCCTCTATCACCATCTTGCCACGCTTAAGACGCTCTGCATTGCGTCGGTCCAGGCCTGCAGAAGATCCATGGGACAGAAGTTCTTCACGCGCATTCGGCTGAGTCGTCGTTTTGCGCGAACGCAAGGGAAGCCGCTGTGCTGTCGGTAGCTGGGGCCGAGGGCGTGGGGAAACCGGTTTTTCCGGCCGTTCAGAGGGCAGGCCCTCTTGTTCACGGCGCATCATCTCAGCGAAAGCGCCAGCGCCATAGTCGCGTCCTTTGAGCGGAACCGTCTCCCGATTAACCTGGCGCCAGAGCTCACGCTCCTCAGGCGAAAGGCCGCCGGACCGCTTCGCTTTTGGTTTCCGCCGATCGTTCATAGTGTTTGATCGTCTCTGGGTTGGGAACTCATATTCCTTGACGGTCTTGACGACAAAATTATGTTTTATGGCAAGAAGTTAGGGGCTGAGCGATGCCATAGCATCGTGCATCAGCCAGAATTGGACCGACAACGCGACGCTGCTCCAGAATTCATAATCTTGTCGCCCGAACATGTCGTATTTTGGGAGGTTTTAGGGGCGTCGACCACTCTCTCCGGGCCTGCAGGCCCGCATTCGAGATTCTCCTACCTAAAATCTCCCAAAACACGATCAAGGCCATCAAGGAATATGAGTCCTCAACCTCGAGTGCAATCTTTCTCGACTGAAACGGCCAAGAAGGTGAATCACCCTCTATCCATCAGACTGTACGCTGCCGCCGAAAGCCTTCACATAACGACTTCAAGCCGCGCTGTCACCATCCTCGATGACGATCACATGCAGTCGGCGCGGGCCATGCGCACCCAATTCGATCTTCTGTTCGATGTCACCGGTCCGCGAGGGTCCGGAAATCATGTTGACCGTCCGCGGCATAACACCGTTACCAAAGACTTTGCGCAGTCTGGCCCAACCTTCTTCATAGGCGCCGACGACCTGCGACGTACGCAAGACCACGATATGGTTTTCCGGCAGAAAATTCAGCGTTGTCGGCCCTTCGGGACCGGAATGCAGCATCAAGGTGCCGGTTTCTGCCACACCGGCGAACGCCCCGGTCACCGAGACCTGGTCCGGCTCGCGCGCCGGACCGCTGGAGGTCTTAAGCAGGCTGTGTCCGTCCCAGGGCAAGTCCAAAAGATCCATTGAAGGGGCAAGGCGGATTTCCTGCGGCAGATTACGCGTCTTCAGGTAGTCCACGACAGCATCCGGTACCTGATTGTCGCTCGAGACACGCTGTACGGTAGCGGAGAGCTCAATCAGCATGGCTTCCATGAGGTCTATTTGGGCTGGATGGGGCAGGCGGGACCGTTCCGGGATCAGACCTGCCTCCGGATCAGACAGTCGCTGTTCACAGGTTTCCAGGTTGGTAGCGTTGGGGCCATTTCGCTTAAGCGATTGTTTCACGGCACCCAGGATCTGTTCGCGCGCCGAGGTCATTTCGTTGTGCTCCTCGTTTTTTGCTGTTTCGCCCAGAGCTGCTGGAAGGTTTTACCTTGAGGGGCCGGCAAATCACGGTATTTGGTCCACCCCCCCGCGAATGGCAGGGATTTGAAACGCCCCCGACGACGACCCAAAATCCCGAGCACACCGATCCCAAGACCCGTCAAGCGCTGGTAAAGTGCTGGCCTGCGGGCCAAAAAAGCCCAGATCCCGAGGCCGCCCCGCACGGATTTCGGTGTCAGATGGCGCTCGAACTCGCGCTCACGCCAATGGCGCATCATCTTGGGAAGAGGAATACGGACCGGGCAGACACTTTCGCAGCGACCACAGAAAGTCGAGGCATTGGGCAGATGTCCGGCCTCCTCCACACCAATCAGATTGGGTGTCAGAACAGAGCCCATTGGACCCGGATAGACCCAGCCATAAGAATGGCCGCCAACGGCATGATACACAGGGCAATGGTTCATGCAGGCGCCACAGCGGATGCAGCGCAACATATCCTGAAACTCGCTGCCCAGCATGGAGGATCGGCCGTTGTCCAGCAGAATGACGTGGTATTCTTCGGGTCCGTCAGGGTCCTCGGGCCGACGAGGGCCGGTTGATAGGGTGGTGTAGGCGGAAAACTCCTGACCTGTCGCCGAGCGGGCGAGCACCCTTAAGATCGTAGAGGCGTCTTCGAGATTTGGAACCACCTTTTCAATGCTTGCGATCACAATGTGAACCCGGGGCAGGGATTGAGTCAGATCACCATTGCCCTCATTGGTGACGATGATAGAGGTTCCGGTTTCGGCAATCAGAAAATTCGCACCCGTAATCCCCACATCCGCATCCAGATACCGCTGCCTCAGAATCTGACGGGCCTCATTGACCAGATCGGTCGGTTCGCTGAGTGAGCGGCCGGCAGGAAGATGCTGATGCTGGGCCCGAAAGTCTGCTTCGACCTGTTCTTTGCTGACATGGACGGCCGGCGCGATGATATGGCTGGGTGGCTCCTTACGCAGCTGGATGATGTACTCACCGAGGTCCGTCTCGACGACCTTTATACCGGCCTGTTCCAGATGATCGTTCAGCGCGATCTCTTCCGAGATCATGGATTTGCCCTTGGTCACCGTCTTGGCGTCCACTCGGCGGCAGATGTCCAGAATCGCTTTGCGGGCATCTTCCGCTGTCGGCGCCCAATGCACGTGACCGCCGGTCTCCTTGACCTTATCCTCGTAGCGTTCGAGGTAGAAATCCAGGTTGGCGAGACTGTGGTTCTTGATATCTCGCGCAGCATCGCGCAGCGCCTCGAACTCCGGCAGGCGGGCGGCGGCGGCGAGACGCTTGCCGGTAAAACCGACCTTCATTTTCGCCATTGCAGCCTGGATGTTCGGGTCGGCGATCGCGCGCCGGGCATTGTCTTTGAAATTGTGCGATGTCGACTGCATTGCGCTCAGTTCCCCCCATCACGCACATCATGATCCGGCGTTATGGAGCCCCCAATCGCAGGCTCGTCCGTCATCCCGGCGAGAACCTCCGCCACGTGGCGAACCTGAATTCCAGAACCATTGCGCTGCAATTTGCCTGCCATATTCATCAGACAGCCCAAGTCGCCCGCTAAAAGCGTCGTTGCACCAGTCGCTTCGATGTTGCCGGTCTTGCTGCTGACCATTGTGTTGGAGATATCAGGGTACTTGACGCAGAAAGTGCCCCCGAAGCCGCAACAGATGTCGGCATCGGAAAGTTCCTCGAGAGAGAGGTCATTGATGCTTGAGAGCAGCTTTCGCGGCTGGTCGCGGACGCCCAGCTCACGCAGACCAGAGCAGGAATCGTGATAGGTCACGGTCTGCGGAAAGGTCGCTTCGACATTGGACAGCTGCATCACGTCCGTCAGGAAGGACACGAGTTCGTAGGTGCGGGAGGACAGGTCTTCAGCCCGTGCCAGCAAGCCCGGCTGCGTTTCGAACAAAGTTGGATAGTGCTTCTTAAGCATCGCAGCGCAGGAGCCGGAGGGTGCCACCACATAATCGAACCCCTTGAATGCTTCGATCACTTGCAGCGCGATGGCCCTGGTATCCGCGCGGTCTCCTGAATTATACGCAGGTTGCCCGCAACAGGTTTGTTGGGCGGGAACTTCTACCCGGCATCCTGCGGCTTCCAGCAACTTAACTGCAGCAAAACCAACGCTCGGCCGGAAGAGATCCACCAGACAGGTTACGAACAGACCGACGCGCGGTTCGGATTTCGACATGCTGTTCAATTCCTTCGAAGCAACTGACGTCTTTCGCAAACGAATCCCAGAGGAATCCGAACGGTGATGATCCCATCCTCGCCCTGAGTTTACGAGGCAAAATCACAAAACTTTAAAGTGGTAATACCACTTTGATTTTGACGATGTCACGGAGTTTTCAGAGGTCGGCAGCATGATGGCATTGAGCAACGATGGGTCCGTGGCAAAATTTCCGATCCGAGACAAACCGGCGGCAGGTGCCGATATTGCTTAATTAGCTTCCCTCGGATCGACGTGCTGCCACGGCCTTTGGCAGCAACAGATAGTAGCTGCCGCGCTGCTTCATGCGTCCTGCTTCCGCCAGGGCCGGCTCACCGGCGCCCCAGAAGAAATCTCCCCTGATAGCGCCTTTAATGGCACTGCCGGTATCCTGGGCTACCATCAAACGCTGCAAGAGCTTTGGATTGGCCCCTGCAGTGCCCGGCCAGGTCGTGTCCAGATAGATCGGCGCGCCAAGAGGCATGAAGGCCGGATCGACTGCAAGACTCCGCCGGGGCGTCAAGGCAACACCCTGCGCACCGATGGGACCATCACCCTCGATCTTCCGAAAGAAGATGTAGCGGGGGTTGCGCTGCATCAGTTCCGTCGCTTTCTCAGGATTGCTGCGCAACCAGTCACGGATCGATTGCATCGAGGCGTTGTCACGGGAAACATGCCCTTCGTCGATCAGCAAGCGGCCGATGGCGACGAAAGGCAGGCCATTCGATCCACTGAACCCAACGCGGACAGAAGAACCGTCAGGCAACTGCACCTTGCCGGATCCTTGAATATGCAGGAAAAAAACGTCGATTGGGTCCTTCGCCCAAAGAAGTTCCAGGTTTGTGCTGTCGATCGCACCGGCGTCGATTTCTGCCCGGGCGTGGTAAGGCACCAAGCGGCCATCGACGACCCGTCCTGCAATCCTCCGGCCCGTCATGTCTTCGTCAAACTTTCGAAGATCAACGGTCACCAAGTCGTCGGGCCGCTTATAAAGCGGTGTGTCGTAGCCGCCGCCCGGGAAAAGCGCCCCCTGAAGCTCCGCTTCGTAGTAGCCGGTGAATAAACCCTGATTTTTGTCGCCAAAGGTCACCTTGAAGGGGACAAAATTGTTCTCGATCAGCGTGCGGAGCGCCGCATCGTCCAGCACCCCATCCGCCCCCGACGCTGAGAGACCGGCAATCTCGCTGCAAGGCAGGCGCCAGTCGGCAATGGTGCCGCCGACGGCGTGACGTCCTACCTTGCGTTCGTCCGGGCTGCGTAGCAAACGCGTGCAGGAACGCCGCAAAGCAGGTAGCGCCTCGGCCATTTTGTCATCGCGCCAGCCCGGCAACTGGTCGTACCCGGTTTTTTCCAGCAGCATTTGAGGCGGTGGCGGCTCAACCGGCGCAGGTTTCTCGGCTTCGCGCGGTTCGCAAGCGTTCAACAGCAGCGCGGCCGCAACCGGGATAAGACAATTAACGGTTGAACGCGATGTCAATGCATTGAAGATTTTGAAACTCGGCACGCAATGGAGACCCGGTTCTTGTCGGGAAAAACGTGGCTGCAAAGAACACACTCCCGGTTCGGAGCCTGATTTGTCTTCGTGATCAGTTCGGGCTGCGTGTTGCCACAAGTGCCCAGTTGGGATCACGGCTGGCGGTATTGCGTGCAAAGGTCCAGATGTCGGTGATCTTAGTAACGTGGTTCGGGTCACCCTCAACGGTTTCGCCATTTTCATCCCGGGTCACATTCACCTGTTCCGAGACAAACTTGATTGTAACGAACGCAGTTCGGCCCTGTAATTCGGCCTCGATGATTTCCGAGCTTTCTATCCCGATCAGAGTGGTTTCAAGACTCTGATTCTGCTCTTCACGGTTTGCGATAGCACCGCTGAAGTCGTTGTAGACATCATTGGCCAGAAGTGGCCGAAGCGCCTCTGTATCGCCCTGAGCGAACGCGCCGATAATCATCTCGAAGGCTGAAGCGGCGCCGCCTGCAAACTGCTTGGGGTCAAAATCCCGATCAGCTTGCTTGATGGCACGGAGTCCGGGTTCAATCGAGCCGGGTTCATCGGATATCTGCTCATCGGATCGATCCCAGGTCTGATCGGTCGCTTCGATATCCGGAACGACGTCTTCGATATCATCTGTCCGGGAACGATCGCCCTGAGACCGATTGGGCAGGTGAACGACCTTATCGTCACCCTGGTCCTGTTTGAAGGGGTCGTATTTCGGTGGTTCCTCGTGTCCGGTTCGTTTTCCCAATGCATTGCGCAGCCGCAACACACAGAATACCGCTATGGCAGCAAGCAGAAGAACGTCGTAAGGGAATCCGTTGCCCATATAATCCAACTACAAGTTCGGCTCTGCGCCTCAAACACGACAAGGCACATCGGAACAAATCACAAGAGGAGTAAACCTTACTAAAAAACCATTTAGCGGTCAGTGGCTATCCACGCCGAACGACGACTGACGCCTCTTGAAAGTCTGAGATTCTTCAGCAAATTCAAAACAGGCGGTCGACGGCGAACTCCAATGCATTGTAAATAGGGAATAGTTAAGGAAAGAGCAAGCATGGCTATCCTATTGCTCGCCGCATTTATCGGCGTACCGCTTCTGGAAATTGCTGTTTTCATCGAAGTTGGTGACCGCCTCGGCCTGTGGAATACACTCGCCGTCGTCATTCTGACGGCTTTTATCGGGACCTGGCTGCTCAGAATTCAGGGACTGGCAACTCTTGCACGGGTGCGTGGACAGATCGATCAAGGTGTCCTGCCCACCAGCGAACTGTTTGACGGACTTTGTCTTTTGTTTGCCGGCGCCTTATTGCTGACGCCTGGATTTGTGACCGATTCAATCGGATTTGCGCTTTTTGTACCTCAGGTGCGCAGCCTTTTACGTCAGTGGCTCGGCAGCCGCCTTGAGTTGTCCATGACTGGTTCCGCCAAGGGCGGCAACATGGGCAGGGAGCGTGCGCAGGGTCCAGGCCCCCACGGCCCACAAAGAAGTGAATGGGGCAGCAGGGAACCAGGCGATGGCGTCATCGATGGAGAATTCACAGATATGACCGATGAAGAACATCCAAAGGACAGCGATTCCGACAAGAACGGTCCGACGCCGCCGACAGGGCATCTGCCACGATGATCCTCGTTCGCCACGGCCAGTCGGAATTCAACGTCATCTTCGGTGCCACCCGGAAAGATCCGGGTATCGTCGATCCCAAACTAACGGAGGAGGGTCATCGCCAAGCCGAGGCCGCCGGCGAAGCTCTTCTAGACAAGGGACTGACCCGAATAATCGTCAGTCCTTACACACGTACACTTCAGACTGCCGATATCATTGCCCGGGTCTTGAACCTGCCCGTTACAATCAACAGCCTCATCCGCGAGCATGCTTTTTTTACATGTGACGTCGGGACGCCGCGTTCGGTGTTGTCGCAGAACTGGCCACATCTTGATTTCACCCACCTGTCGGAATCCTGGTGGCCGGCGGATCCGGAAACCGAGGACGACGTCCGGCTTCGCTGCCGTGAGTTCCATCAGACAATGGCGGAGACTGACGATTGGTCGGAGGTTCTAGTGGTCAGCCACTGGGGCTTTATCCGAGGTTTGACGGGTCACGAAGCCAAGAACGGCGAGGTTTTGAGGTTTGATCCAACAGCGCCAGGTGCCTTGCCACAGGGTCTTTGAGCGGCGTTTCCACGACCGGCTTGCGTTTCCGTTCACCGTCCAGTGAGCACCTTGTTTGCGCTCCAGATACATGCTAGCGAAGCGCCGTCATTTTACAGCGCAATTGTTTTTGCCGGATGCCGGCACGAACTTAAGGTGCCACCAACTATAGGAAGCAGAGGCTGATTCGCGTTTTCACTGATTCAGTGAAAATTCTTGAGCTTCTAGGAGATTGCGGCATGGCCGAACAAGAAAACGAACAACACCCCCTTATTATCAACATGCAATATACGAAGGATCTCTCCTTCGAGAATCCAAATGCACCCGCGGTGTACGGGGAGATTGCCAAGGGCGCACCGGATCTGACCATCGACATCGACGTGCAGCCCTCCCGATTGCAGGATCGGACCTTTGAAGTTGTGCTGAATTTGCAGGCCCGGGCAATGACCGGCGACAAGACCGCATTTCTGGTCGAACTTGACTACGCAGGTATTATTTCTATCGGCGAACACATCACCGCCGCAGAAGACATTCAGTTTCTGGTGATGGTTGACGCCCCGCGTCATCTCTTTCCGTTCGCGCGGCAAATACTCGCCGAAGCGACCCGTAATGGTGGATTTCCACCGCTTGTGATCAATCCAGTGGACTTTGTCAGTCTTTATAAGCAGCGAATGGCCGCTTTTGCAGAAGCTGCCGAACAGTCCGAAGACGCCGGTGAAACCGAGAACGGTGAGACTGATAGCGGTGAGACCAAGTCCGCTGAAGCCTGAACAGGCCTCCGATATCCGGTTTCATTCTGAAGATTCTAGAAGTGACAATCGGTCCTTGAGCCCGAATGCATCGGTCTCTTAATCACGTAGTGACAGGGCCGATCAAGTTTCTGATCATTTTCGTATAGAACGATGATGCTCTAGTGGTGCCAAATAGGTTCTTTCAGTTTTTCCAGCATGGCGTCGTGTGCTTTCAACTCTTCATCGCTTGCACCATGTGTCCGTGCCGGACGCAGGGTCCGCTCCGCTGAAACATGCTCAGACGGTTGCTGCTTGATAGCAGCGTTAAGATCAAATCCGGGTTGTCGACCGCCACTCAGCTCCAAATAAACATCCGCCAGAAGTTCGCAGTCGAGCAACGCCCCATGGAAGGTGCGCGACGAGTTGTCGATTTCGAATCGACGGCAAAGAGCATCCAGATTGACCTGAGCACCGGGAAATCGTTGACGCGCAATGGCAACCGTGTCGATTCCGCGGGAAACATCTATCTTTGGAAGTCCACAGGCATCCAGTTCGGCATTCAGAAACTTCAGATCGAACTGGGCATTATGGATCACGAGCGGATCGTCCCCAATGAAGTCCAGAAAAGCTTGGGCGACTTCGGAAAAAACCGGATGCTCCGCGAGAAACTCGACAGACAGGCCGTGGACTCTTTCGGCTTCTTCAGGCATATCGCGCTCGGGGTTGATGTACACTCTGAAGGTCTCGCCGGTGGGGACGTGGCTATGAAGCTCCAGACATGCGATTTCGACGATGCGGTGGCCGGCAAACGGATCAAGGCCGGTCGTTTCGGTATCGAGGACAATTTCACGCATCGCTATTCCTGTTTTCTCAAACTCGCTTTTTAAAGTTCCCAAGCATAGACCGAACCTGACGCAAAGTGTCGGCTTTTCCAAGTCCCGTACGAATCACGAAATCCGCACGACGGCACTTCTCCCGGTCGGGCATCTGCTGCGCGCGAATCTTCGACAGGCGCTCCAAAGTCATACCGGGCCGGGACATTACGCGGGTGGTTTGAATGAACCGCGGCGCGCTGACAACGGCAATGGCATCGCAAAGATCCTGACCACCGGTTTCAAACAGCAGGGGAATATCCAAAATCACCAGGTCTGTTCTGCGCCGAGCGTGGCACTGCAGAAAATGCAACGTTGCCTGCCGAACTTTAGGGTGAATGATCGCCTCGAGCTGACGCAATGCGGGCGGGTCCGAAAAAACTCGGGCACCGAGTTTTACACGATCTACGGCGCCATCGACGACAACCCCCGGAAAGGCTGCCTCGATCTCAGTCACAGCACCGCCTTTATATCCCAAAAGCCGATGGACCGCGGCATCGGCATCATGCAGCGGCAAACCAAGCCGGCTGAGCATCCGCCCTGCCGTGGTTTTGCCCATCCCGACCGACCCTGTCAGTCCAATAATGGTCATTTTCGGAAATCGACGGGAACGGACCAGTCTGGCTCTCGATCCCCGGATTAGCCTTTTTACGCTCTGTTTCACGGCTCGAGCATAGTTGCGCGCAGGTCCTCGGTCACTTCCGGATTGATACCAAACCAGGCGGAAAAACCCGGCCTGGCCTGATGGAGCAACATACCCAGACCATCAACCGTTTGGTTGCCGCGTTGGCGGGCAGCGGCGAGAAGGGGCGTCTCGAGCGGTGTATAGACAATATCGTTCACTAGTGCCCCAGCTGGAAGACCGTCAAGCTTGAGGTCCAGCGCCGGTTGGCCATGCATTCCCTGGCTGGTGGTGTTGACCAAAAGCGTAACATCCTCGAGCGCATCGACCCTTCGATCCCAGGAAACTACCTCTATCTTGCCGTCAAATCGCCTCGACAACTCTTCAGCTACCTGTTCAGCCCGGTTTTCAGTGCGATTGGTGATCCTGACATCGGCAACACCATCATTTAACAATGCCGCCACAATACCGCGGCCAGCGCCACCAGCGCCCACGACCAGTACCGGACCTGCATCCGGTCGGTAACCTGCGGCGCTGTTCCGCAGGTTTTCCAGAAATCCAAATGCATCGGTGTTTGAACCAGAAATACCATCGTCGCCGAATACCAGCGTGTTTACCGCCCCGACTTTCGCTGCAAAAGGATCGACTTTATCACAGATTCGGAGCGCCGCTTCCTTGTGGGGAACAGTGACATTGACCCCGCGAAATCCAGCAGCTGCCAAACCCTTCACAGCGATTTCAAAGTCCTCCGGGTCAACCGGTAAAGGAAGATAGGCCCCATCAATAGCGTAGCGTTCCAGCCAGAAACCATGCAGCCGTGGTGAACGGCTGTGTCCGACTGGCCAACCAATAACGCCGGCGAGACGTGCTTTTCCTGTGAGACTCATTTCGGAATGACCCCGTGAACGCGCAGAAAATCCAAAAGCGGCAGCAGGGGAAGACCAAGTATCGAAAAATAGTCTCCCCGAATCGAGGCAAAAAGCTGGGCACCGCGTCCTTCGAGCTGATAGGCACCGACGGAGGTCAACACATTGTCTCCGACGGCAGCCAGATAATGTGTGATGAAGTCGTCGCTCAGACTGCGCATGGTCAACCTGGCCACCTCGTTATGATGCCAGATGCGTTCCCCGTCACGCACCACGCAAACCGCGCTTAAAAGCTCGTGCGCTTTGCCGCTGAGCGCTGTCAGGTGCGCCGTCGCATGGGCCAAGTCCTCAGGTTTATCGAACCAGACACCATTGCATTCAAGCATCTGATCGGCACCAATGACCAGAACGCCAGGATGCCGCCGGGAAACCCGTTGAGCCTTAAGTTCTGCCAAGGTTTCTGCAGTTTGAGCCGCGGTGGCACCTTCAGACCGCAGTGCCAGTTTGATCTCATCTTCGTCGACGTTCGCCACTTCGACATCGAACGTCACAGCGGCGTTGGACAAAAGATGACGGCGCGAACGGCTTCCTGAAGCGAGAATCAATTCCGGAACGGTTCCAGGCGAAATGTCTTCCGCCTGTTCCCCGCTGTCATGATGTGAGGCCGTCGTCATAGTTGTAACCGGATTGTAGCTATCGAACGAAGGCTTTGCGTTAACCAGCCAGTTCACAGTGCCGGGCGTAGTGGCTCATGATCTGGGCAGCCGTTTCCTCTATCGAACGGCGCGTAACGTCGATCACCGGCCAGCCGTGACGGCTGCACAGCCTCCGCGCTTCGGTCACCTCGGCACGAACCGATTCAATATCCACATAATCGGTCTCATCTTCACCTTCAGCAATCATGCGTAAGCGATTTCGGCGGACCTGAACCAGACTTTCAGGATCCTTGGTCAAACCAACCACGAGCGGTTTTTTGGTACTAAGCAATTCACTCGGCATTGCACAACCAGGCACGACGGGAACGTTTGCTGCCTTGATACCCCGGTTGGCCAGATAGATGCAGGTTGGTGTTTTGGATGTCCGCGATACCCCGACCAACACGATATCCGCGCCTTCAAGATCAGCGTAAAGCTGACCATCATCATGGGCCAAAGCGTAATCCATGGCCGCAATCCGATCGAAATACTCGGCGTCGAGCGCATGCTGCAAGCCGGGTTGTCCGGACATCTCGACACCGAAATAAGCCGCGAGCGAATGAATGACGGGATCCAATACAGGAATGCAGGGAACACCGATCCGCCGGGCCGCATCAACCAAAGGCTGCCGCAGCTTACCGTTGACCATGGTAAAGAGAACCGGACCGGGATTGGCTTCGATCCCCTGGATGACTCGGTCCATCTGTCCCTGGGTTCGAATTAGGCTCCAGACATGCTCGATGGGTTCGGCGACATCGAACTGTACAAGACAGGCACGGGCAACGGAGTTGATGGTTTCGCCGGTTGCATCGGATACCAGATGCAGATGAATAATCGTCATAAAGCCTTCGATCCCTCGTTCAGGGTAGCGCGCTCCTCTCAATACAGTAGCTTTCGCCCTGCCGCCAGTTTTGACGATCAACCGCGCTCAAGAAGGCAATTGGAAAGCATTTGCCGGGAAACAGGAGAGTGGATCAATTCACTCTAAAATGTGGATAACTCGAGTGAAATCCAATGTGTGAAGAATCCATTATCGCAGGCACGAGAATCCTCCCAATAGCTATCCAAAAGCTTCTTCAAATTTCCACAAGCGGGATAAGCAGGACATCACAGGTGCGTGTGAGAAAGTTATCCACCTAATTCACGTTCTTCCTGCTCTTACCGCTATCCTGGAAAGCCAACGAGTCGCAAAAGTTACGAGTGAAAACAGTCACATCGATAGCGAAAATTTGTCATCTTTAAAGTGGCCGGTGGACAGCTTTTGGATAACCCAACAATCCCCAGGTTTCACCCCACCAACAAACAACTACAATATTTTATTTAAATAAGATTCTTTGTAAGTAGGGTGGGGAAACCCAAAGCCAACCGAAATGGCATACAGCGTGAAATCTGACAAAAAGCTCCTACTTCGTGCCCTCCAGGGCGAGATCCTACCACAGCCCCCAATCTGGCTGATGCGCCAAGCAGGACGCTATCTGCCCGAGTATATGAAGACCCGGGCTCAGGCGAACGGCTTCCTCGATCTATGCTATGCGCCGGATCTTGCTGTTGAAGTTACGTTGCAGCCGATCCGCCGGTATGGTTTTGATGCTTCGATCCTGTTCTCCGACATTTTGGTGGTGCCTCATGCCCTTGGCCAGAAGGTCTGGTTTGAAGAGGGCGTTGGTCCAAAGCTGGAGCCTCTGAAATCAGCTGACGATATCGACCGGTTGGCGCTCGAGCACTTTCACGATCATCTGGCACCGGTTTACGAAACCGTTGGGCGTCTACGCGAAGAATTACCAGCCGAAACCGCGCTTATCGGCTTTGCGGGCGCTCCCTGGACAGTTGCCAGTTATATGCTGGAAGGCGGGTCCAGCAAGGACTTCGCTGCGGCAAAAACCTGGGCTTATGCCAAACCTGAGCTCTTCGCGCGTGTCATTGATCTTTTGGTCGAAGCGACGGCTAGCTACCTAATCCGCCAGGCTGAAGCCGGCGCTGAAGTTCTGCAGATTTTTGATTCCTGGGCCGGTGTTTGGCCCGAGGAAGATCTTCGTCGCTGGTGCCTGGAGCCCTGTAAAAAGATCATTGCGAAGGTAAATGCCGCTCATCCGGACATTCCCATTATTTTGTTCCCAAGGGGTGTTGGATTGGCCTACCGGAATTTTGCTGTCGAAAGTGGTGCCAAGGGCCTTGGGCTGGATACGACGGTTCCCCTGAAGTGGGCACGCGATGAATTGCAGTCAAAGGTGACCGTTCAAGGTAATCTGGATCCAATCATGCTGGTCGCCGGCGGTGATGTGCTTGATCGCGGTGTGGCGCAAATCCTGGAAAATCTCTCAAACGGACCGTTTGTGTTTAACCTTGGCCACGGGATCGTTCCTCAAACGCCACCCAAGCATGTTGAGCGTTTGATGCGGCTGGTACGAGGATAAGGCCAGGTGTCCAGCTGTTGCTGCAAAATGTCGCGATAACTGCAAAGGCCGGGAAAGCACAGGGCGGGGGATGGACAAACCTGAATTGAATGGCCAGCTTACTCGTCATGACAAAAACCGCGATCGTTCTATTCAATCTTGGAGGGCCTGATACCCCAGCAGCGGTTCAGCCCTTTTTGTTCAATCTTTTCAATGATCCAGCGATTATTCGGCTGCCGAATCCCTTTCGCTGGGGTCTGGCAAAGGTGATATCGAAGCGCCGGGCGCCGATCGCGCGCGAAATCTACGAAAATCTCGGCGGTGGTTCTCCTTTGCTACCCAACACCAAAGTTCAGGCGAAGGCACTGGAAGCCGCGCTGATGACAGAGGAACCGGAAAGTGGCGGCGACAAATTCAAGACATTTATCGCCATGCGCTATTGGCATCCCTTCAGCGATGAAGCTGCGCGCGAGGTCAAGGCCTACGATCCGGACCAGATTCTGTTGCTGCCGCTGTATCCGCAGTTCTCCACAACGACAACAGGATCGTCCGTGACGGACTGGAACCGGTCTGCTTCCAAGGCCGGCTTGACCGCCCCGACAAAGACCGTCTGCTGTTATCCGTCGGATCCGGGTTTCGTTTCCGAAGTTATTGCCAGATTGCGTCCGGCCCTGAATAAAGCAAGCGAGGCTGGTAAACCGCGCGTCTTGTTTTCAGCCCACGGCCTGCCGAAAAAGATCGTGGAAGCTGGTGACCCCTATCAGGAACAGGTTGAAGAATCGGCTGCCGCAGTCGTCGACGCCTTAAATGAACCTGAATTGGACTGGGTGATCTGCTATCAAAGCCGGGTTGGTCCTCTGGAATGGATCGGACCTTCGACTGATAGCGAAATCGAGCGAGCAGGTCAGGATAAGGTGCCGCTGGTCGTGGTGCCGATTGCGTTCGTGTCGGAACACTCCGAAACTCTGGTCGAGTTGGACATAGAATACCGTGAACTGGCCGAAAAGCAGGGCGTTCCGGCCTATATACGGGTTCCAACCGTCAATGATGGATCTGCTTTCATCGAAGGTCTGGCGCGCCGGGTCCGTGGGGCGCTCGATGGTACTGCGTCGCTTTGTCCCGGCCGCGAACAGGACCCTTGCCCGACCAGTTGGAACCGGGTTTAACAAAACAGTTTGCTGTTCCGGGGCAGGGGGAAATTTAATGGCAGGTTTTCTGGGCGAAGCCTATGAGTGGGTGAAAGCACTGCACATCATCAGTGTTATCGCCTGGATGGCAGGTATGCTCTATCTGCCAAGGCTTTATGTCTATCACTGTGGTTCCGAAGCGGGCTCCACTCAATCGGAAACCTTCAAGGTAATGGAGCGCCGCCTACTGCGGGCAATTACCAACCCCGCGATGATCTCAAGCTGGCTATTCGGTCTGCTTTTAATGCTGCACCTCGAGGCCTGGCAGGAACCCTGGTTTCACGCGAAACTCACCCTGTTGATTGCCATGCAGATCATTCATGCGGCCTTTGCCCGCTGGCGGCGCCAGTTCGAGAAGGATGAAAACCACCACAGCGAGACTTACTATCGTTGGATGAATGAAATTCCGACGGTCCTTATGATCGGAATCGTGATTTTCGTCGTGGTCAAACCTTTCTAAGTGGCAACCGCGCCCCTTCTCATTCGCTGGAGTCTGCCGCTTAAGGCGTTGTTTCTCATTGGGAGAATAAAAAATGGATAAGGCACGCTGGGGCGTTGTCAGTACCGCCAATATAGGCCTCGAAAAAGTGATTCCGGGTATACAGCGCTCTCGGCTCGGCCGGGTTTCCGCCATTGCCTCCCGCAATCTCGAAAAAGCCAAGGCTGCGGCAGCGGATCTAGGAATCGAGCGGGCCTACGGCTCTTATGAGGAACTGCTGAACGATCCTGAGATCGAATTTATCTATAATCCGCTGCCCAACGACCAGCATGTTGATGTGACCCTTGCCGCCGCGCGTGCAGGCAAACATGTGCTCTGCGAGAAGCCGATCGGTCTGAACGCTGACGACGCAGCGCGTTTGTCGGCACTACCAGACGATATTCGGATGATGGAAGCCTTCATGGTCCGGTTTCATCCACAGTGGCTTCGCTGTCGTGAAATTCTACAATCCGGAAAAATTGGCAAACCAACTGCAATTCAGGTCGCGTTCTCCTATTTTAACAATGATTCGAACAACATACGGAATCATCCTGAAAAAGGGGGTGGGGCGCTCTTGGACATCGGCTGCTATGCCATTGTGGCCGGCCGATTCTTTTTCGAAGCAGAGCCCAAGCGGGTCATCGCGCTCATCGACAGGGATCCCGATTTCGAGACCGACAGGCTTACCTCTGGATTGCTCGATTTCGGAAAGGGGCGTCAACTGGCCTTCACGGTTTCGACCCAGGCGGCGCTGTATCAGCGAGTCCAGATTTTAGGGACCGATGGACGTCTGGAGATCGAAATACCCTTCAACGCCTCTCAGGGAGCCGTGAGCAGGTTATTCCTTTACGATGGATCCGTTTTGGATGGCAGTGATGCGAAGACAGAGGTTGTTCCGGAAGCGGATCAATATGCCGAGCAAGCTGATGCTTTTGTTGAGGCGGTCAAAAAGGGACAGGCTTCGCCCTATGGGCTCGATGACGCCATGACGAACATGCGCATTATTGATGCGCTGTTTCGCTCTGCCGAAAGGGATAGCTGGCAGGAACCCTGAATAGTGCGTGGTGCTTACAGCACTTAACTTTGGTGTTTTTCAGTGATTGCCCGTTATCTCGGAAAATTTATTGTCCATCGGCTTGACTTCACTGGGACCTTCCAGTATCGAAGGCGGAAGTTAGGCCCTGGACATTCGTTCGGGTCGTCCCCAATTCATGAATTAGTAATCGCCCCGCATTAGGCTGACTCTGTTCACGACGACGAACTGCAGCGGCAAGGAGAGACGATCTAAAGTCCCCTCCGGCCGCGCATCGCGCGTATCCCTCCTCATCATTACCGCATATCAGGCTCCACGCCCATGAACCTCCAAGATTTGAAAGCCAAAAGTCCGGCAGACCTGTTGGCTTTTGCCGAAGAACTCGAAATCGAAAACGCGAGCAACCTGCGTAAGCAGGACATGATGTTCGCGATCCTCAAGCAAATGGCCGAAAACGACGTGCCGATCTACGGATCTGGCGTGCTTGAGGTCCTGCAGGACGGTTTCGGGTTTTTACGTGCACCGGAATCCAATTATTTGCCGGGACCTGACGATATTTACGTCAGCCCCAGCCAGGTGCGCCGTTTTGGTCTGCGCACCGGCGATACGGTCGAAGGACAGATCCGTTCACCGAAAGAGGGCGAACGTTATTTCGCACTGCTGAAGGTCAATCAGATCAATTTCGATCCGCCGGAAAATTCCCGTCACCGGATTAACTTCGACAACCTGACGCCACTTTATCCGGATGAAAAGCTGACGCTTGAGCTTGCAGATCCGACCAAAAAGGATATGACGACCCGGATCATCGATCTGGTGACACCACTCGGTAAGGGACAGCGCGCGTTGATTGTTGCGCCGCCTCGGACCGGTAAGACGATGATTCTGCAGAACATCGCGCATGCGATTGCCTCAAATCATCCCGAAGTTTATCTGATCGTTCTCCTCATCGACGAACGTCCCGAGGAAGTCACCGATATGGCGCGTTCGGTGAACGGCGAAGTGGTGAGTTCCACCTTCGACGAACCGGCCAATCGCCATGTTCAAGTCACCGAAATGGTGATTGAAAAGGCCAAACGCCTCGTTGAACATAAAAAAGACGTCGTCATCCTGCTGGATTCCATTACACGCCTTGCCCGGGCCTATAACACCGTTGTTCCCAGTTCAGGCAAGGTCTTGACCGGTGGTGTCGATGCCAATGCTCTGCAGCGGCCCAAACGTTTCTTCGGTGCAGCCCGCAATATCGAGGAGGGCGGCAGCCTGACCATCATCTCTACGGCGCTGATTGATACCGGCAGTCGCATGGACGAGGTCATTTTCGAAGAGTTCAAGGGCACAGGTAACTCGGAAATCGTGCTGGATCGTAAGCTGGCCGATAAGCGGACATTCCCGGCCATCGATATCGGCAAGTCAGGCACCCGTAAGGAAGAATTGCTGGTTGATAAGGGCACGCTCTCCAAAATGTGGGTTCTGCGCCGTATCCTGATGCCGATGGGTGTTACCGACTCAATTGAGTTCCTGGTTGATAAACTGAAGCAGACAAAATCCAACTCGGACTTCTTCGACTCTATGAACCAGTAGGCCGCGGGTTTTTGCCGTTTGCAGAAATGTTTCGGTCCCGGAACGTCATGATGCCAGACTGCCCAAACCTGACCATTGTACGTCTGTACGTATCTCGGTCTGAATTAAAGATTTGGTTAGCAAGACGTTAAAATACCTGCTTAAAATCGAATCTATAGACCAATCGAAATTAGCCGTACGTTGACTTGCGATGTTGAGCGTACGCGAGATCAGAAAAAAGGGACGCTGATAAAAATCTTCAGCGTCCCTTTCTCGTTTGTGAAGCGAAGCCTTTACGGCAGCAAGATGGTCGAACCGGTTGTTTTACGTGCCTCGAGATCCCGATGAGCCTGCGCTGCCTCGGCAAGAGGATAGCGTTGGTTGATCGCAACCTTGACGGCCCCTGACTGCACCACTTCGAATAGCGATTCCGCAGATGCCACCATGTCCTCACGCTTGGCCGTATAGGTCATCAGGTTAGGACGGGTCATGAAGAGAGATCCCTTTTGACTAAGGAGTCCCGGATCTACCGGCGGTACGGGCCCGGAGGCATTCCCAAAGGTCACGAATAGGCCGAGCGGACTGAGCGATGAAATCGAAGCGTCAAAGGTATCCTTGCCCACGGAATCATAGACTACGGGGACGCCGGCACCATCCGTGATTTCGCGCACTCGGGCAGCGATATCTTCTTTGTTGTACAAGATGGTGTGGTGACAGCCGTTTGCTTTAGCCAGGTCTGCTTTTTCCTCTGAACCGACCGTGCCGATCACCGTTGCACCGAGATGATTCAACCACTGACAGGCCATGAGTCCGACCCCGCCCGCGGCGGCGTGGAATAGAACCGTATCGCCAGCTTTAACGTTATAGGTTCTGCGAATCAGATACTCGACGGTCATGCCTTGCAGCATGATGGCTGCCGCCTGTTCGTCGGAGATTCCGTCTGGAACTTTCACCAGGCGATCGACCGGCATGTTCCGTTCATCGGCATAAGCACCCAGCGGCGGGTTTGCATAGGCAACACGATCACCAGGTGCCAACTCGGTGATGCCGGCTCCCAGCGCCTCGACGACCCCGGCTCCCTCCAGTCCAATAACGGAGGGAAGGTTGGGAATAGGGTAAAGGCCTGTCCGATGATAGACGTCTATGTAATTCAAACCAATTGCTGTCTGACGCAGCCGGACTTCGCCTTCTCCCGGTGCAGGGAGTTCAATATCGTCGTAGGACAGTGCTTCGGGTCCACCAGGGGCGTGAATGCGGATTGCCTTTGTCATCTGTCGAGATTCTCCTTGAGGAAACGGATTGAGCGGTCGTTGGCTAAGGTGGCTGCAGCTTCGTCATAGTGTTCACCACCTTGCCGCGCAAAGGCGTGATCCTGACCTTCGTAAACATGAAGTTCGATCTGCGGATGGTCGCTGAGACCGGATCTGATCTTTTCCTGCGCTTCAGGTGGGACGAATTTATCGAGAGATGCCATATGCATGAGCAGTGGTCGGGTTATCGCGCCGGCTTCATCAAGCAGTTCGTCCAGGCCAACGCCATAATAGCTGACGTTGCAGTCGCTATCTGTCCTGCAGGCCATCATATACGCCAGCTTTCCACCGAGACAGTAGCCGATGGAGCCGACTTTGCCGTTGCAATCGGAATGTGCACGCAGATGATTGATGGCTGCGTTTAAGTCCTCGATCCCTTTGTTGGGGTCGAAAAGGCCAAATAGTTCAAAGGCCCGCTTCCATTCGGCCTCGGTCTTGTCCGTGATCTGGATTCCGGGCTCGATGCGCCAGAAAATATCGGGACAGCAGGCCAGGTACCCTAGTCCAGCAAGCCAGTCGCAGACATCACGCATGACCTGATTGACTCCGAAGATCTCTTGCGCGACGACGATTGCAGGAGCGGGTAAAGCGGCAGGTACCGCTAAATATGCTCCAAAACTACCATCTGTACCTTCTATGTTGATATCAGGCATGACTTGTTTGTCCTCCCCATTTCTCGGAAAATTACACTTGGGCGCGTATGCGCCTTACTGGATTCAATATTTTGCAAAGTGATTGATCTCGCCACTGAGGGCGTTGGAACTGGTGGCAAGGATACTTAGAACCCTAATCCAGGGGTCAAGACACCTTCATGCTCAAGCAATGACCGTTTACTGTCGGGGCCCAATCCACCTGAAAAACCGCCCAGTTTACCGCCTCCGCCCAGGACGCGATGGCAGGGAATGATGATGGGGATTGGATTTGACCCACAGGCGCCGCCGACAGCTCGAGCCACTGTATCTGACTTATGTGCCAACTGTCCGTAGGTCATGGTCTGTCCATAGGGAATCTTAGCCATTTCAAACCAGACCCGTTGTTGAAACTTCGTACCTGCCGGCGCCAGCGGCAGCGTGAAATCACGAAGCTGGCCGTCGAAGTATGCCTGGAGCTGCCTGACTGCTTCCTCTAGAAGCCGACGGTTTGGACTATTTGCACCGCTTGGCTGTATGGGAATGGATGTAGGGTCTGATCGGCGCAGCTGGTCATTATCCATCAACCACGTCAAACGGGTGATCGCCTCATCACTCACTCTTAGAAAAAGGTCACCGAAGGGCGAGGCAAGCGTCGTCTCCACTGTGTCCATGGCCGGAGAATCTTGGTCCTGAAGGGTCATATGCCGGTCACTCCTAAAGCGGTGAGAAGCCCTTCTGCGTTGGTAACGGGAAGAGAGCAGCTCTGACCCTGGCAAAGATATACTGCCGGACCACCATCAACCAAGCCTTTGCCATATGCCGGGTGTTTTTCCGGCAATCTGCCGTCGCTTTCAATCACCTGGACAATCGCATTTGGGAGTGACCTGCCACGAAGGCAATCGAGGAAGGTAGTTTCGTCGTCACTTTCCTTGCGTTTGACAATGACGATCTGTTGGGCGGATTGTAAAAATTCGGCGCCGTTCAGGAGCGTTGAAAGCGGGAAAAAATTTCGGCTGAGCTCGCCGGTAAAAGCCATAACCAGCGTTTCTGCACGTTTCCGGTAATGATCGTTACCCGTCAGGTGATAAAGTTGGGTGAGGACGGAAACCATGGTGCCATTGCCTGAGGGTACCGCATTATCATGCGCCGACTTGCTTCGAACGATGAGGTCGCGGGCGTCGTCGGCGGTGAAAAAATAACCACTTTCAGCCTGATCCCAATAGTGCCGGTCGAGGGTCTCACACCAACTCTCGGCCTGTTTCAGGTAGCCGACGCCACCTGTCGCTTGATAGAGGGCAAGGGCGGCCTCGTTGAGGTTGGCATAGTCGTCTAGCGTGGCGGCATGTTTGAGATGGCCGCGACGCCAACTATGATGCAATCGGCCGTCGGGCATCATCCGTTCGCAGATAAAAGAGAAGGCACGTTCGGCTGCTTCGATCCAGTCGTCCTCGTCAAATACTGTGCCCGAACGTGCAAGAGCAGCAATCATTAGGCCGTTCCAGTCAGCCAGCACTTTGTCGTCCCACCCCGGATGAATGCGCTCCTTGCGGCGCTGAAACAAGAGATCGCGTGATTGTTTCAGCGCGGCTTCTTCCATATCGGATAACGGCACCGGGTCGTGGAGGCGGTTTAAGATCGTTTTGCCTTCCCAATTTCCACCCGCCGTGACTTCATAGGCGGCCTTGAATGCAGCTGACTTGCTTTGCAGAACCTCGTCGACCTCGCTTTCGCTCCAGATATAGAACTTTCCTTCTTCGCCTTCGCTGTCGGCATCCAGGGTTGCGGCAAAGGCGTCCACCTTTGTATCGTCATCAGAAGTTTCCTGTGCGAGCATTTCCCGCAGCAGCCAGTCGATCGTCTCCCGAATTCTTTGTTCAAACAATGGGTTACGCGAATCCTGCCAAGCCCAGGTCAGGACATCGAGCATCTGTGCATTATCGTAGAGCATCTTCTCGAAATGTGGGATCAGCCACCGTTCGTCGACGGTGTAGCGGGCAAAACCACCCCCGAGATGATCGTAGATACCGCCTTGCGACATCCTGGTAAGAGCGAGTTCAACGGCCTGTCGAAACTGGTCTTGCCCGGTCCGCTTCCAAGCACGCCAAAAAAGCTTGAGAATTGAGGGCTGCGGGAACTTGGGGGCTTGTCCGATGCCGCCATTCACCGGATCACATTCCCTCACCAATCGTTCGGCCACTTCGGTTATCTGGCCGAGCGATAGGGCATCGCCCTTCAGATTGTCCGAGAGTTTTTGGAGTGCGTTGCCCAGTCCCGCGACGTTTTTCTCAACCTTTTCGGGTTCTTTCGCATAGACCTCGGAAATTCCTCCGAGAATCTGCGGAAAACCTGGTCGGCCATACCGGGGTTCGGGCGGGAAATAGGTACCGCCCCAAAAGGGTTCGCCCTTGGGGGTCAGAAACATGGTGAGTGGCCAGCCGCCATGTTCGCCCAGAAGGGCAAGGGCAGACTGATAGATACTATCCAGATCGGGCCGTTCTTCCCGGTCAACTTTGATGTTGACGAAATGACGGTTCATCAGCGCCGCAATCTCGGGATTTTCGAACGATTCGTGTGCCATGACATGACACCAGTGACAGGCGGCGTAACCGATCGAAAGAAGGATCGGTTTATTGTGCGCCTGCGCCTTTGCCAGAGATTGTTCGTCCCAAGGCTGCCAGTGAACCGGATTGTCGCTGTGCTGCAACAGGTAGGGGCTGGTTTCGTTCGCTAGCCGGTTCGTGGTCATTCGCGTCTCAATCTGTTGGGTTTTCAGGGCGCGGGAATCCGAGTGGATGGCATTCGAGGTGAGGCTTCTGCCGTCCTAGCAATGAACCTGAAGACGACTGTGACTTAACGCTCACCAGCACCTTTCTTCGGGAAAGCACTAACACTATGTCAAGATGGTCATGGAACGGCGCAAAAGCCACAGTAGATTGGTGGAAAGGACCCTATAAATCTATCCTTTGGCGCATATGCCGTCACAACGCCAAGGATATCGGCGAAGTCAGGACAGTTCAGACATAGAGAGTGTGTCAGTGCCTGCTTTTCTTTGACGCCCGGTTCGCTAAGATGCAGCTGAGCGGCAACCCACGTTTGACAGGGAACGCGATACTGTTCCCAGGGCGAATTCATTAGAGGTAAAGCAGGATGAAAATCACGGTTGATGTCGATTGCACGCCTGAAGAAGCGCGGGCATTTCTCGGGTTGCCGGATGTTGCACCCCTGCAGCAGGCAGTGATGGACGATGTTCAGAAACGCATCATGGATAATCTATCGGCCATGGATCCAGAAACCCTTGTTTCGACCTGGATACCGGCGGGAATGCAGGGATTTGAGCAGATGCAGAAAATGTTCTGGTCGCAAATGACCGCCGGCTCAAAGAACAAAGAATAGCGGCGATGTTTGCCAGCAGTGTGGAAATTGACCGTCACGCTAGCCTAGTTGGAACCGATTAATCCGCGGCTGCCTTAAATACTGGGACACTTATTACTGCTTGAGGCGACAGGACATACGATCGGTCAGTCACAACGTCCGTCGCCCGGCTCGCGTGAATTTAGAGCAGCTGCAACGCACAAGTGGGCTGATCTTCACGCTTCCTGGATCACTTGATTATGACAGATACGATCTTCGCACTTTCGTCGGCCGCCGGTGTCGCAGGTGTTGCGGTGTTCAGGATATCTGGTCCTAGCGCAGGCAATGCCCTGGACGCCCTATCCGGCCGGCGGCCACCGCCGCGCCAGGCGAGCTTGATGTCCTTACGGAATCCAAGGGATGACGTTGAGATCGACCGGTCTCTCGTTCTCTGGTTTCCTGAACCCCGCAGCTTTACCGGTGAGGATGTCGTTGAACTCCACGTTCATGGCGGAAGGTCTGTTTTAAGCGGCGTTGTGAAGGCGTTGTCGTCTCTGGATGGATTTCGTGCTGCCGAGGCAGGCGAATTTACGCGCCGTGCGTTTGACAACGATAAACTGGATCTTTCTGAAGTTGAAGGGCTCGCGGATCTGATTGCGTCGGAGACAGAGGCACAGCGAAGCCAAGCTCTGCGTCAGATGGATGGTTCGCTTTCCAATCTAAGTGAGGATTGGAAAGTTCAACTGGTCCGCATTCTTGCGCATATCGAAGCGGTCATTGATTTTCCTGACGAAGATTTACCTGACGCGGTTGTCGTCGAAATTGGCCGGAACCTGGCCGCACTTACGGACGAAATCGGGCGTTATTTGGATGATGCGGGGGTTGGAGAACGCCTTAGAGACGGCTTGACCGCTGTGATTGTTGGGGCGCCCAACGCAGGAAAATCCAGCCTTTTAAATGCTTTGGCTAAGCGAGACGCCGTGATCGTCTCGGAGACGGCTGGGACTACGCGCGATGTGGTGGAGGTGCATCTGGATTTGGAGGGCTACCCCATGACACTGGCGGATACGGCTGGAATTCGTGAATTGGATAATTCTTCCGAGATGGCAGTAGAAGCCGAGGGAATTCGGCGGGCAAAGGCACGGGCAGGTACGGCTGATTTGAAGATCGCGGTTTTTGACCTCACTCGTTGGCCACATCTTGATCCGACCACAATTGGTATGATCGACGCTTCTACCATCGTGGTTCTTAATAAGATCGACGCCTGCGACACATTCGATCTGGAGAGTGGAGGTCTGGCACATACCTTCAACACTTCGAATGTGGTGATCTTGTCTGCGCGCGAAACTTCGGGCATTGCTGGTTTGATTGAACACCTCAAAGAAAAAGCGGCCGAGCTTTTAGAGGGGGCCGGAGAAGCTGCCGTGATTACCCGAAGCCGGCATCGTAGTGCCTTTCAAGACTGTCATGCAGCATTGAAGAGGGCAGGTACGACCGATCTGCAAGACGCAGAACTGGTTGCGGAGGACCTACGCCTGGCCATTCGCGCAATCGGTCGAATTGCCGGCCGAGTCGATGTTGAAGAACTGCTCGATGTCGTCTTTCGGGATTTCTGCATCGGGAAGTAAATATACTTCAAACGTCAGAGAGGTTAAAAACGTTACTTATCAATATGTTAGCGGCGTTTCTCTGATCGCAACTAAGGCGCTCGCCTTCATGTATGTCCACCCAGTTGTTCGCTTTGTCGGTCGTCGCCAGCCATTGAACCAACATCGAAGAAGCTGATTCCCGTCGCTGCTGGTTCTGCGAATATCGATCAGCCTCTAACCCGTTGCGAAGAATTCTCGGCTCAAGAGCATGAGTGCTAGAGCGTTTTGATCGTGTGGTTTCCGCGGGATCGGAAATTGCGATTGGTCTATATGATCCACTAGGAAACCGGGCCAGTCGATTGGTGCCGGATCAGATTGGGTTTGATCATCATGATCCCCGACGGCGTGTGTTTGCTCGGCTTGCGAGGGCAGGGATGCAAGGAACCCGTCTGTCAGCTGAGGCAGTAGAGGTTTCGAATCGTCTTCGGCTTCTGTATCGGTATCGACGTCTTTGGCATCAATGTTAAGGTCGCCGCTTTGCCCCACGTGGCGCCGCACAATCTGAGGTTCGGAAGGTGCTGATCTGATCGCATCCGAAACGATTTCGTCCGACCTGCTTGTTGATTCGAGCAAAACACTGCTGGCAGTACTGAGTGCCCAAGCGTCGACGAGGTCGCTAATTTGGTCGTTCGCCGTAGAGGCGGGTGCTTTTGCAACAAACAACTGCGGTTCACCCCGTGAAGGCGAGTCTTTCAACGATTGTCTTGAATGATGGCCTTTAGGAGGATTGAGCTGGATGACGCCGTCTGCTGGACTTCTATCGACTCCCGGCTCCTCGTCCGGAAGGTGCGTGATATCAGATAAAGTGACTGTCCGCGACTCTTTGTAGGCGGGGGTCTGTGTCGCCAGATCTGCGAAATCAAGCTCAATGTCGACAACTGGAACCGGCTTCCGACGTGGGGTTATCTGGGCAAGATCAACCAGATCCTTCAGTGCTTGGGGCTTAATAACTGTGATTCGGACTGCAGCGGCTGCCGATTTTGGAGCTGGCGCAGTAACCGCGCGCAGGTTTTCAACAGTGTTTGATGGAGTTCCGGCGACATCAGTGGCCTCCGGCAACTGATTCTTCTTGTCGGAACGCGCAGTAAAGGTGCGCTCGGTGTCCGGCAGGTCCGCAATAGCCTGCTCAACTGGGAGAGTGGGAAGTGTCTGAAAGTCGACAACAACAATAGGAGCAGGAGACACCTCCGGTGCCAGGTCTTCAGCCGCTACCACACTGGAATTACCTACGGAATCCAGGATCGGTTGAATTGTGACGGAGGTCGATTTTGGTGCAGGTGTAATTTGTGGGCTCGATATCTCGATTTTCGGTGCTTTTGCGGACTTAGGCTTGAGTTGCGTTAAGCGTGGAGCCGTTTTGACGCTTGATGTAACCAGATGCTGTTTGGCATCCTGGTCTGCGACAGGCAACAAGGCGGTCGTAGGTGTGTCGTTCACGCCGTCAGCATCTGGAATTTGAATAACCGACGCCGTCGAATTCACAATGTGTGATGCAGAGGCAACCGCCTGAGCGGTTTCCAAGTTACTGCGCCGTATCAGGTTCGGTCTGCTGTTGGGCTGAAGGTTTCCGAGGACGCTGACACCTTCATCAAGGCGTTCACTGAGGAGGAGCGAGACGCCAAGGTTGTTAGCAAGCGCCGTATTCTCAGGCTGAATATCTAATCCCGTGTAATACAGTTGTTGTGCTTCGGCGTGCTGACCGAGTTGGTCGAGCAGAATTCCCATGGCGTTGAAGATTGCGGGATCTTCCTTGCCGCTCGAGAGCGCAGCTTCGAGATGGGGCTTCGCTTCTTCAAGTTTCGATTCCCTCAAGTAGAGCTTACCAAGACCGAAATGAGCGTCACCGTTTGCGCTGTCAATCAACAGCGCGAAGCGATAAGCCTCTGAAGCTTCTTTGTGTCGCTTTGCATCCACGTAGGCTTCCGCGAGGATCAGCACGGGTTCAGGGTTTTCCGGCGCGGCTTCTAATGCGCGCTGACAAACCCCAATAGCGATCCGAAGGTTATTGGTCTCTGCCATACGTCGGCAATAGCGCACAAGGCGATCCGGACCTGGTTCAGCTTGAACCAATGCGGCCGTCTTCGATGTGGTGTCCGAAGTGTGAGATACTGTTGAACAGCCCGACACAAAGATTGCCGGAACCAAGATCAGTAGGAATTTTGCCGCAGTGTTGAATTTGCGCAAAGTAATCATCGTCAAACGTCCTGTCCGCCGTTGATTTGCACCGCTTTGCTGGGACTAGTGCGTCCACATGGGCATCGCGATACGAAAGGTCACCTAGAGAATAGGCCTCAGCGCTTAAGAAGTGATTGATATAAAGGGCGAAAACACCTCTTATTTCGGCGAGACCATAACGGAGTAACGAGAGTTTAGCCCTTTCCGACCAGGTGGATGTTCGATCCTTGGTGATATTGGTTCCAAAAAGTGGCTGTTGTTTCACGTGAAACATGCTCAATACCATGGTGAAATTTGAATGCCCGTATCCGAAATGCTCATCGATCTGCACCTTAAAGACACCGCTGAGTGTTTTTTAACTTGTTGAATTTAAGTGTGAAATCCCGACAACAGATTGATTTTTGTGATGTGGTTCAGGGAGGATTGCAGTTGAGCCGATAGATGTTGTCGATTTTCACAGGCCCGGTGCCTTAAATCGAGAAAGAGGGTGTGACTTCGGTCTGGTGATCGTAGCCTTGCTCCCAGGCTTCGCTTTGTGTATGTCCCGAGATGGCGACGCTCCTCAAGTGATGTGCTATTGATGTGATAGCCTTTCGCCTCTCGTATTAACGCAGGAACGCTTGCTGCCGGGGTTTCTTGAACAGCGGTTTTATGGTTCGCTGTGACGTGACACTGGTTCCTATTTGCACTGCAGGTAAGTGCCGGGGTTGCTCGGCAAGCCGTCCATACTGTGTGTTCGCCTCTTAAGTGCGATGCTTATGGGGTCCCTTTAAGGATTGATTCGATGACCAAGTATGATGTCATTGTGGTTGGCGGTGGACACGCCGGTTGTGAAGCCGCGGCCGCGGCTGCGCGAATGGGCGCGCAGACATTGCTTGTCACCCATAAGCTTGAAACGATTGGCGTCATGTCGTGCAACCCAGCTATCGGTGGACTGGGAAAGGGGCACCTTGTCCGCGAAATTGACGCGCTAGATGGCATCATGGGGCGTGCGATTGATCGATCTGGCATACAATTTCGCGTTCTAAACCGCAGTAAGGGGCCTGCAGTTCGGGGGCCTCGGGCGCAGGCCGATCGTCGGCTCTATAGAGAAAATATTCGCTCACTGTTGGAGGCTCAGCAAAATCTCGAACTCAAAGCAGCCGCTGTCGAAGACTTACTGATCAATGACAAAGGTCGGTGTGTTGGTGTCATAACGGCTAAAGGCGAGGAAATTCCATGCACTGCTGTCATATTGACAACCGGCACCTTTCTTCGTGGCTTGATACACCGGGGCGAGACAAAAATTCCTGCCGGCCGGGTAGGGGACGGGCCGGCTGTGGGATTGTCCAAAACGCTGGATCGTGCCGGATTTGCCTTGGGGCGTTTGAAAACCGGTACACCGCCTCGGCTTGATGGTCGAACAATCGACTATACTGGTCTACAGGAGCAGCCAGGCGACAATCCTCCCGAGGCCTTTTCCACGCTGACGACAAATATTGAGCAACAGCAGGTAAACTGCCACATCACCTATACTTCGCCTGCTGGCCACGACCTGATCCGTGCCAATCTTCATCGAGCGCCAATCTATTCCGGCCAGATTGAATCTACAGGCCCACGCTATTGTCCGTCAATCGAAGACAAAGTGGTTCGCTTTGCCGACCGCGAACGGCATCAGATATTTTTGGAACCTGAAGGCCTTGACGATCCCAGCGTTTATCCGAATGGAATTTCGACGTCTTTGCCGACGGAAGTCCAGCTGGACCTCCTAAAGACAATACCAGGTCTCGAGCGTGCAGAAATGTTGCAGCCTGGCTACGCCATAGAATACGACTACATTGATCCGCGAGAATTGCATCGTTCCCTCGAAACGCGGCGCATGCCGGGTCTCTACCTTGCAGGTCAAATCAACGGGACAACAGGTTACGAGGAAGCAGCAGCTCAGGGATTGGTGGCCGGATTGAACGCGGCAAAGCGGGCGGGTGATGGTGCCGGTCTTTCGGTGAGCAGTACGGACTCCAACTCCGAGCATGAAATCAATTTTGATCGGGCCGAGGCTTATATTGGGGTCTTGATTGACGATTTGGTGACAAGAGGTGTGACCGAACCCTACCGGATGTTTACGTCTCGCGCAGAATATCGATTGCGGCTGCGAGCGGACAACGCCGATCAGCGATTGACGGCAATCGGTCAGAACATTGGTTGTGTCGGTGAGGAAAGAGCAGCGGCTTTTGCGGACAAAATGATTCGTTTGGACCTGGCTCGGCGACTGTTGTCTGAGCGAACCGCGACACCAAACCTATTAGGAAAAGAAGGCATCAAGGTGAATAGTGACGGAGTTCGACGCTCGGCGTACGATCTTCTTCGGTACCCTGAGATAAACCTTCAGACTCTTTCCAAGCTTTGGCCTGAGCTTTTAAACGAAATAGATCCAGCAAGTGCGACACAGGTTGAGATCGAAGCCCGATATGCAGGCTACATAGAAAGGCAGGACGCTGACATTCACGCCTTTCGCAGAGATGAGGCCCTGAAGCTTCCTGAAAACCTAGAATATGAGGCTGTGCCGAGCCTTTCTAATGAGGTCATACAGATTCTAATGAAAAGCCGGCCGGCGACATTGGGTGCTGCTGGTCGTTTGCCCGGTGTTACGCCTGCCGCTCTGGTCGCGCTGTTGCGTTACGTTAAGAAAGACCGTGGATCGGGGAGCGCGACGAAGCGACCTTCAATTGATTCTACGGAGAGCAAGATAGATTCCGGAACTTCCGAAGATGCAGCTTGAGCATAACTATGACGGCGAGTCACTGAAGCGCGATATCGACGGTGTTTCACGTGAAACATTAAGTCGGCTTGAATGCTACGCAGAGCTTCTCATCAAGTGGAACAAGTCAATCAATCTGGTAAGTCGCGATAGTCTCCGTGACCTATGGCGTCGGCATTTTCTAGATTCCGCACAACTCTTAGAGTTGCTGCCAAACCAAAAGGGCGGAGATGGTCCAGTCTTGGTTGATTTGGGCAGCGGCGCGGGATTTCCAGGCTTGGTGTTAGCGATCCTCGGCGTAGAGAATGTTCATCTTATTGAATCGGATCAGAGAAAGTCAGTGTTTTTAAGGGAAGTTGCGCGCGCCACTAAATGCCAAGTTGTCGTCCACAATGCAAGAATTGAGGAGGTCGAACCTTTCCCTGCCGATGTGGTCACAGCGCGCGCATTCGCCCCCATGAGTGACCTCCTAAATTACGCTTGGCCTTTCTTATCTCGCCCATCTCCACATGGAGGCAATGGTGGTGATCAAGACTTAGATCACAATGGCCAACTCCTTTTACTAAAGGGGAAAAACGTGGATCAAGAATTGACCGAAGCCGGCAAAAGGTGGAGTATGCGGGTCGAGAGGTTCTCCAGCCGCTCAAGCGTCGATGGTCAAGTCTTGCGGTTGGATGCCCTACCAATAGGGGATTAGACAGGTGCAACCACAACATTTTGATAGCTCGCGTGATGAAACTTCCAGTGATTCCCTGTCTCACGGGCCCAAAGTTTTAGCAATTGCGAACCAGAAGGGCGGAGTTGGAAAAACCACGACTGCCGTCAATCTGGCAACCGCGCTTGCCGCCTGTAAGAAGCGTGTTCTCATTATCGATATGGACCCTCAGGGCAATGCCAGCACCGGTTTGGGCGTTGCACCGGATCGTCGCGCACTGAGTATTTATCATGTCCTTATGGACGGCACACCGATGAAGGACGTGATCATCGATACTGCGGTTCCGGGTATGGCCGTTGTCGCCTCAGGCGTTGATCTTTCTGGTGCCGAACTTGAACTGGTAAATTCGGATCGTCGTGAATACCGCTTGCGTGATGGCTTGGAAGCATTGTTCGGCGCGTATGATTACGTGTTGATCGATTGTCCGCCTGCGCTTGGTCTTTTAACCTTGAACGCCTTTGTCGCCTCGGACGCCGTACTGGTGCCTTTGCAGGCCGAATTCTACGCACTTGAAGGATTGTCTCATCTCCTTCGGACCGTGGAACGTGTGAAGCGCGGCTTGAACCCGAAGTTGGAAATTCAAGGTATTGTGCTGACCATGTTCGATCGCCGCAATAATTTGTGTGACATGGTGGCAGCGGATGTACGAAAACACCTTGGCGATGTTGTGTACGAGACCATGATTCCGCGGAATGTACGTGTGTCAGAGGCGCCATCCCACGGTAAACCTGTGTTGCTCTACGATATGAACTGCGCCGGATCTCAATCCTATATTCGACTGGCCGGTGAAATCCTGCGTCGCGAAAAGACAGCAGGAAGTCCAGGTTCAGAAGTTCCCCATTCTTCCACAATTTCCCGCCCGCAGACGGTTTCTCAGGCGGGCGCGCCTACTTCAGGCGCTGTGACCGCGCCTAAGGTCACTAAAACGCGGCCTGCGCTTCCTGTCGGTAAAGAACTTAAGGAAGATCCTGTGGCTGCGGCTATTGCAGGGAGCAAGAGGTTCGGATCAGCCCTTGCCTCGGGTATGGGCTCGGTGCCGACACAGTCTGTTCCTCGACGTTAGTGTCCGAGGAACCATTGGTTCTACGGTGGCGTTGATGCGAACCGCAGATAAAGTGATAAGTGGACAAGCGTCAAACGCTGTGTGCCGTGAAGAAGAGGGGCGTGCTGTGGGCTGCGGGGAATGAAGTTAGAGGCCCATTGCGAGCGACGAAAGAGGACACTCAGTTGTATAAGCTGGTGTAGTAATCTCTAAGTCGTTGGTTTAGATAAGAAAGAAAAGGCGGAGTTCGTCTCCGGCAACAGGATATGCAAGTTGCGGCGGTGCGCCGCTGTTGACACTTCAACTCATAGGTCGGCCTGTCATGAGCAATCAAGATCCCTCTGAAATGGAAACGCCGGAGGAAAACCAAGAGGAGAGCGAAAAGCGAACGAATCTGGGACGTGGACTGGCGGCCCTTTTCGGCGATGAAAACGAAGACTATGCGTCGCTTGACAAGGTACGTTCGAATAAGGAGGTGCCGATCGAGCACCTGCATCCCAATCGCTTTCAGCCAAGACAGTATTTCGATGATGAGGCGCTTGCCTCGTTGGCGGATTCCATCCGGGAAAACGGTGTGCTGCAGCCTATTGTGGTTCGCCGGCATCCCGAGCGCAGCAGCGAGTATGAAATTATCGCCGGTGAACGGCGTTGGAGGGCGTCGCAGAAGGCCCTGCTGCATGAGGTTCCCGTTGTTATTCGGGAATTTACAGACTCTCAGGCCCTTGAAGTTGCCATCGTCGAGAATGTGCAACGTCAGGATCTTTCACCACTGGAAGAGGCCGAGGGTTACCGCAGACTGATGGATGAATTCAGCCATACTCAAGAAGATCTTGGCCGGGTTGTCGGGAAAAGCCGGAGCCACATCGCCAATACCCTGCGCCTTTTGACTTTACCGGATGCGGTTAAGTCTTATCTCGAACAGGGCGATCTCAGTGCGGGACATGCGCGCGCGCTGATAGGTGCGGACAATCCGGAATCTCTGGCTAAGCGTATCGTTGCCGATGGTTTGAGCGTTCGCGAGACCGAACGTGTGGCGAAACGTGCGAAAACCGGCGAGCAGGAAGAGCCGGCAAGGGTTGCATCCAAAGCACCGGGTCAAGCCAGCGGCATGGGAAGCGGCGAAGCACGTCCCGTTCCTTTCGAAAAAGATGCCGATACCATCGCTCTTGAGCGTGATTTGTCCAATATGTTGGGTCTGGAGGTCGCTATCGAGTTCTACGGTAAAGGCGGATCACTCATGATCCGTTACGAGACCCTTGAACAGCTGGACGACGTTCTTCATCGCTTAAATCAGGTCCCTCCGAACTAAGTCGGTGGGGTCGACAGGCATAAATTCGGAAGTTTAAAGGCCTTAGAGACAAAATTTGAGCGTGATTGAAGCAATTCGGCTCTCATCACGCTCTCTGGCTTCGCCAGATTCTAGCGACGCTGGCGTCGCCTTAGAGGTGAGGCGGCGGAGATCTCAAAAAGAGCCCTCGAACACAGGATTTCTGCCGGCGCGCCGGTCTTTTTGCATTCTCGTTCGGTTTCCAGCAGTCGCGCTGTTGCGCGGGCAAGCTTGTTCTGTGGCCAGGCATTGGCTTGCGCCTTGAACTGCGCTGCTGTTTTCCAGAACAAAGGTGGCCTGAGTTTCTTAGCGGCGTCGTCCATACTGAGGCCTTGCGCCATCAATCCGGAGACAAACTGCAGCTTATGAAAATGGCGTGCCAAAGCGCGCAGTATCGTGACTGCATGGCTGCCTTCCTGGAAACTTCGATTCAGCATCCGTTCAACCATCGCCAGATTGCCCGATGCGACGCTGAAGGCGAGGTCATCCAGGGTCAGGTCTGCAGTATCGCCTACGCACGCCGTTACGTCGTCGAGGTCGATCGTTCCCGCCGTCTGGCCTTTGTAGAGCGCGAGTTTGTCGACTTCCCGGCGCGTAACCTGCCTATCACCGCCCAGGTTTTCGCTAAGGTAGGCGAGGGCGTCGGGCGTGATGCTGTGCCCATAATTGCTCAGACTTGCCTGAATTATACCTGGCAAGGAGCGCCGGTCGTCCCGGTAGCAGGCAATTGCCGCGCCCGCTTTTTCACCTTCAAACAGTTTGCGCAAGCTCGACCTTGCGGGAAGGTCTCCGGCTTCAAGTACGACAAAAGCGTCGCCGGGCAGATTTGCGAAGAAATCTTTTACAACGGCAGTTATGCCGTCTGAGGTTTCGCGGATTCGCACGACTCTGCGCCCGCCCATCATCGAAATCGCCGCAGCCTCGTCATTTAGTCTCGCTGGATCGTCTTTGAGATCGCCTGCGGAGAGATCCGTGACGCGAAAGGGATCTTTCAGGTCATCTACGACTGTTTTTGCCAGGGTTTCAGATCTTTCCCGTACCATACCGTTGTCCTGCCCAAATACGAGGACAGCACGGATTGAGGGCTCTGGCTTAGAGACGAATCTCTCAATTTGTGCGGGGGCTATCTTTACCAAGGGTCAGAATCCACCGTTTTGCTGGCGACGTACGGAAATTGATCACTTGCTGGTTAGGAAAGTCCCAAAGAAGTCAGCCTGTTAAGAGCCCGATGCCTTCACGGAGGCACGGGCAGAAGTGAAATGCGCAGCTAAGCGAATTCTTATATCGTCGGCAATATCCCGAAGCGTGCGACTCCTAGCGTCGGCTTCAGAAATCGTCGAGGCGAATTGTTTCTCGAGAATGTTGTAGCTGCTAACCGACCGGGACCGCCCGGTCGAAACCATCTTCTGATTATCGGAGCGGCGGAGCTGATAGATCGCGACGATAGACAGATCAGCGCGCGTTGCGGTTTCGTCGCTTTCGAAGGCGACTTCCCTGATCGATTCCGTCAGGCGGACCTGCAACTCGTACTTTGGCGCGGTCGGCTGTCCGGCGGGATTCAGGCGATCTCTCAGAAGATTATGCATCTCCTGGCCGGCCCGGTCTGATAAAGGGGCAATCCGGATCGCCGCAAGTTCGTTCAATGTCGAACCGTTTCCGGCCGCATTGACGCTGCCTGACGCAGCAGCGCTGTCCTGGCTGTTGAGCGGTTGAAAGCCACAGCCGGTCAGGGCAAGAGATGCAATCAGCGTCGCCGTCAAGAGGCCGTATTTGCGTTGGTGAAACCGGCCGGATTGCTGAGCGGCAGCTTTTGAAAACCGGGCAGATACGACTGGTAACCCCATATTATACAACAATATTGACCACCCGGTTTTTTACAATAATCAGCTTGCGTACCTGCTTTTCGCCGATCGCCCGCTGCACGCCTGGTTGCTGCAGCGCCGCTTCACGCACCGAGTCGTCCGCTTCGTCGACGACGATATCGATAGTTGCTCTCAGCTTGCCGTTCACCTGGATCGGCAAAGTCACGGTCTCTTCGGCGGTAAGCGTATCATCCGCAAGCGGCCAAGCCTCGTCAACCAACAGGCCCTTATGACCAAGACGCTGCCACAGCTCCTCTGCCAGATGGGGCATCATCGGCCCGAACAGACGAACCAAGACTTCAAACGCTTCCCGCTTTGCCCACAGAGCGTCCGGTTCTTCGCTGCGGGCAGATGTCAGGCTGTTGGTGAGCTCGTAAAGCTTTGCGACGGCCCGGTTAAAACGGAATTGTTCGATCGCATCGGTCACATCGGCAATGGTCTTGTGTGTGGTCCGACGCAAATCACTTGCTTTGTCACCGAAAGCAGTCGGCACCGGACCCCCGATGGCCGGCAGCTTTTCCGTATCTTCACTGATCAGGCGCCACAAACGCTGAACAAAACGCCAGGCTCCCTCTACGCCAGCCTCAGTCCACTCCATATCTCGCTCGGGCGGGCTGTCCGACAGCATGAACCAGCGTGCCGTGTCCGCACCATACGTGCCGATGATTTCAGCCGGATCAATCGTGTTCTTCTTCGACTTACTCATCTTGATAGAGCGGCCGACGGTCACCGGTTTGCCTGACGATGTGATTGGGTTTCCGCCGCCATCGCGCTGCAGATCGGCTGGCGGGAGCCATTCTCCGGATTCGTCCTGATAGGTTTCGTGGCAGACCATGCCCTGTGTGAACAGGCCCGAGAAGGGCTCGTCGAGATTCAGGTAGCCACAACGTTTCAGAGCGCGGGTAAAGAAACGCGAATACAGCAGATGCAGGACGGCATGCTCAACGCCTCCGATGTACTGATCGACAGGCAGCCAGTAATCGACCGCGTCCTTATCCATCGCGTTTTCCGCGCGGGGCGAGCAAAAGCGGGCGAAGTACCAGGAGGATTCCGTAAAGGTATCGAACGTATCGGTTTCGCGCTGGGCTTCCTTGCCACAGGCCGGGCAGGTCGTGTGTTTCCAGGTCGCATGGTGGTCCAATGGATTGCCTGGTTTATCGAAGGACACGTCATCCGGCAGCTGAACCGGTAAATCTGATTCCGGCACCGGAACGATACCACAATCACCGCAGTGAATAACGGGAATAGGGCAGCCCCAATAGCGCTGACGCGATACCCCCCAATCGCGCAGACGGTATTGAATCGTGCCGGTCCCGGCTTGCAGAGATTCCAGTTCCTCGATCACCCGCCGTTTGGCATCGTCGACGGTTAAGTCATTCAGAAAACGAGAGTTTATGATTCTGCCGTCGCCGACGTAGGCCTCATTGCCGATCTCGAAGTCTGCGGCGTCGGCCTGTGGCGGCAGTACGACCGGAACAACTGTCAGGCCGTATTTTCTGGCGAAATCCAGGTCACGCTGATCGTGTCCAGGACAGCCAAAAATCGCACCTGTGCCATATTCCATCAAGACGAAGTTGGCGATAAAAACCGGCAGCTCAATGTCCGGGTCCAATGGGTGACGTACCCTCAAGCCGGTGTCATAGCCGAGCTTTTCCGCTTTTTCTATAGCCTCTTCACTGGTGCCCATGCGGTTGCATTCGGCAACAAAGGCGGCAGCTTGTTCGTCATTCTCACACAGACCGGTGGTCAGGGGATGGTTGGGCGAAAGCGCGCAAAAAGAGGCACCAAACAAGGTGTCGGGGCGCGTTGTGAAAACCTCAATCTCTGCAGTATCGCTGTAGCCGGGCGCGTTGACGAAGGGAAAGCGGACGTGTGCACCTTCGGACCGGCCGATCCAGTTGTGCTGCATGACCCGTACCTTTTCGGGCCAGCGGTCCAGGGTAGACAGGTCATCCAACAGTTCGTCAGCAAATTCCGTGATCTTGAAGACCCACTGCGGCAGCTTTCGTTTTTCCACCAGAGCGTTAGAGCGCCAGCCACGACCATCGATGACCTGCTCATTCGCCAGGACCGTATGGTCGACGGGGTCCCAGTTGACCCAGGATTCCTTGCGATAGACCAGTCCCGCCTTAAGGAAGTCCAAAAACATCTTCTGTTCGTGGCGGTAATAGCCAGGATGACAGGTGGCGATCTCTCTCGACCAATCGAGTGACAGGCCCATGGTCTTGAGCTGATCGCGCATAATGGCGATGTTTTCGTATGTCCAGTCGCCTGGCGGGACCTTTTTCTCGATCGCCGCATTTTCCGCAGGAAGACCAAAAGCGTCCCAGCCCATGGGGTGCAGCACGTTAAAGCCGCGGGCTCGTTTATAGCGGGCGATGACGTCGCCAATGGTGTAGTTGCGGACGTGGCCCATGTGGATGCGCCCAGAGGGATAGGGGAACATCTCGAGGACGTAATATTTGGGTTTTGAACGATCTTCGGTAACGGCAAAACATGCGGCGTCGTTCCAGACGCCTTGCCATTTCGTCTCGGTTTCCTTGGCGTTATAGCGGCTCATCGGTCAATCTGCTGGTTTATCTTAAGTATTCGAAAGGCGGCCGGTGTCGTGGAAAGTATCGGTCTCCGACGAGTAAGTTGTTGTCTCACTGATCCTGTCGGACCAGTTGAGCGAGCAATGGGAGCATATACGCGGATTGTCCCCTCGGACCGAGACTAACCGACAACTTGTCGAGAGACCGGAACCTCCACCGTCGCTACTGGATGGATGCGATACGTAGCTGGCGTGCCCGGGTAAGAATGGCGTTTTCGAGATCGGCTGAGGTTTCGGTGCGCACATCTGCGTCAATCCAGGCGCCGCTGCCATTCTGGACCTGGCGAAACACCGAAGCGCGAATACCATCGGCGCGCAGGTCTCTACCCAGAATGTAGACGTTTACCTTCACGCGCTCAGCCCTGGTTTCGGGCGGCGAATACCAGTCGGTGATGATGACTCCGCCGAATGGATCGGCAGACGATAAGGGCATGAAAGATATGGTGTCCAACGACGCGCGCCAAAGAAAGCTGTTTACGCCGATGCCGCTGCCACCGCCTTGAGCCGGGTTCTGGTCGGAATTGCCGAACAGCTGCAGCCCGTCTCCGCCGAAAACGCTTTCGCGCGACTCATAGGTTCCGCCACCACCACCGGGTTTGCGGCGGGGATAGGTCGTATCCGGATCGGCATATTGGCAAGCTGCGGTGGACAACAGAAAAAGACCTGCCGCAACTGCTGCAAGTATCCGAAAGCCGGAGGACGCTTGAGTTGCCTTGGGCATTGCTTTTCCTTGAGTCCTTCTATGTTTTCGAGCTGGTGAGCGTTAAGAATCGTTTAAACCACGGTGGTCGGGCAAGGTCAAGAAAACCTCGTTCGCATAAAAGCGACGCAAGTCCTGATTATTCGCTCATTCGAGAACACGGCCAGGAGACTTGTGATGAACAGAATTACCCGTGGACAGGCGCAATGTGTCTTAGAAATATCACGGTTAAGTGACTGACTTCACACCAAGTTGATTGATCCTTGAGGCAGCGAGAGATTAACGTGACCGTGAGGGCGGTGACCACTGAAAGTGGTGGCCGAAGATTCGGGTTGCGCCGTGCGGACCAATCCGCATTCACAGTGTTTTCGTGTCGCGGGATGCGATGTCGGCCAACGAGAATTTCAGACCATAGAGTGCGAATTCGCAATATTGCGGTAACTCGATCTAGGGGTAATCTTTTATGAGAAACAGGCTTCTTGGCGGTACTGCGCTCGTCGCGGCCGGCATGCTGGCTGCGCCTGCAGTACAGGCTGAAGATCCCATTCAACTGGGTGTCGGCGGCTTCATGGAGCAGTATTTCGGATACGCTTCATCGGACATCGACGATAGGGATCATTTCGATCAAAAGTCTGATTCGGAAATCATCTTTTCCGGCTCGACGACTTTGGATAACGGAATCCAGTTCGGTGTGAATGTACAGCTCGAAGGCAACACTTCCGGTGATACCATCGACGAATCTTATGCTTTTATCGAAGGTGACTTTGGTCGTGTTCTGTTGGGTTCGGAGAACACAGCAGGCTATCTGATGTCCGTTGCGGCACCGAACGTCGGTATCGGCATCAACACCGGTGACCAGATCGACTGGGTGCCGATTGTAAACGAAGCGAGCTATTTTCGCGGGACCCTGGGTTCAACCTTCGTTGAAAACAACGCGGTCAACGACGTTAACCGGCTGACCTACTTCACGCCGCGCTTCTCCGGTTTGCAGGGCGGTATTTCCTATACGCCTGATGCGGCTGAAGACGACAATACGCAGCCGAGTGAAAATGCAGCGTTCCACGATGGTATCGACGTTGGTTTGAACTTCACTGAGAACTTCGGCGGTTTTGACGTCGCAGCCTATGGCCGTTACGGCATTGCGTCAAATGACGCAACGGGTGGTGACGATCCCACGATCTTCAGCACCGGCCTTGAGTTGGGCTTCGCTGGATTTACAGTGGGCGGTTCCTACGCACAGCAGGAAGATGCCGGCCGGAACGAAGGACAGGCCTTCGACATCGGTGCAGCCTATGGCACCGGGCCGTGGGCTGTGTCGGTCACCTATTTCCAGGGTGAAGCTGATGGCGATACGGCTTCCAACGGTGACGAGGAAATCTCGACCGTGGAAGTGGCTGCAAGCTATGCCTTGGGGCCGGGAATCAAGGTCATCGGTTCAGTAGGGTACAACGAATTCGATGACGATAGCGATGGGACCGACGACAGCAACGACGGTTACTGGGTGGTTTCGGGCATCCAGCTTTCGTTCTAAAGCCTTTGAATCTGGCTTTGCTTTGAACTGGCAAAAACGGTCAACCTCGAAGCAGGGCGTTCAACTTAGGTTTTGTGAATTGGAGGGGCAACTTCGGTTGCCCCTTCCTTTTTTTGTGCAAATTGAACCTGACGACCTGCTTCGGCTCCTTGCCACGCACAGATGGGGGTTTCTTTGCCACACCGCTTGAAGGTTGGATCAAGCGCACCACTATTTGAGGCGTATCCTCGACTTTTCGCCAGCCGCCAGCCGTTAGCTGCAGACCTGGCCGCAAACATTCTGTTGCAATTTCGTCACAGCATTGCGAAAATGTCACTCCACCTTGCGGGTTGGCGTTGACCAATTAACCGTTTCGATTAATCTGCGCTCGTCTTCCGCAGTTGGTGGAGGTCGTTGTTGTGGTTTTGACCCTTAGATTCATTGACTTGTCGTTCAAACTTCAAGTCGGGCCTAGAGATAGGGATCACAACCTCAGCAAGATCAAAAAAACACGTACGTGTACCAAATTGGTAACTCAAATTAGGGGTTAACTTTAATGAAAAAGATCCTTCTTGGAAGCACAGCGCTTGTCGCCGCCGGTATGTTGGCTGCGCCTGCTGTGCAGGCCGAAGATCCCATTCAGTTGGGTGTCGGCGGCTACATGGAGCAGTACTTCGGTTACGGCTCTTCCGACATCGACGATCGCGATCACTTCGACCAGAAGTCCGACTCGGAAATCATCTTCTCCGGTTCGACCACTCTGGACAACGGCATTCAGTTCGGTGTGAACGTTCAGCTCGAAGGTAACACTTCCGGCGACACCATCGATGAATCCTATGCCTTCATCGAAGGCGACTTCGGTCGCGTTCTGCTGGGTTCTGAGAACTCCGCCGGTTACATCATGGGTGTTGCTGCTCCGAACGTAGGTCTCGGCATCAACTCTGGTGACCAGGGCGACTGGGTACCTGCTGATTCCGACGCTGGTCAGTTCCGTGCTGCACTTGGTGCAACCTCGCTTGAAAACGCTGCTGTCAACGACGCAAACCGCGTGACTTACTTCACGCCGCGTTTCTCCGGCCTGCAGGGTGGTATCTCCTACACCCCTGACTCTGGCGAAGACAGCAACGCTCAGCCGAGCGAAAATGCTGCTTACCACAACGGCATCGACCTTGGTGTGAACTTCACCGAGAGCTTTGGCGGCTTTGACGTTGCGGCTTATGGCCGTTACGGCGTAGCAACCAACGACGCTCCTGGTGGTGATGATCCCGAAGTCTTCGGCGCAGGCATCAACGTCGGCTTCGCTGGCTTCACGGTCGGTGGTTCGTACTCGCAGCAGGAAGAAGGCGGCGTGAACGAAGGTCAGTCTTGGGACATTGGCGCGTCTTACGGCACCGGTCCTTGGGGCGTTTCGCTCACCTACTTCAACGGTGAAGCCGAAGGTTCCGCCGCAAGCGGTGACGAAGAACTGCAGACCATTGAAGCCGCTGCCAGCTACGCGCTTGGCCCGGGGATCAAGGTCATCGGTTCCGTTGGCTACAACGACTTTGACGACGACGAGTCCGGCGTTGGCGACGACAGCAACGACGGTTACTGGATCGTTACCGGTATCAAGCTCTCCTTCTAAGAGCTTTTACCGAACAGGTTTAAGGGGAGCGGCTTGCCGCTCCCCTTTTTCTATGGCTTGCCTCAATGATTTTGATGGCGGCCTTTTTTGTGCCGCCATAACCATCCTTGCCGACACAGACTCACCGCGCGGGGGCGTTGCAAACTAGGCCGTTTTCGGCTTGTTTCTGCCTTAAAAGCACCACTTAATGACATCACTCAGGCGGGCGCCTAATTCTCAGTGCGCATGCTTGTTGAAGAGGGTTTGGTTGCTTCTTGCGGATCAGGTCATGGCTTTAAACCTCACTCTTTCAGCTATCGAATAGAAGCTTTGTTTGAGATTGTCGAAAGTGAAGACCATGGGAAATCTTGTCTGGCTGGCGTCGTTCCCCAAATCGGGCAACACTTGGCTTAGACTGTTCGTTGCGAACTACCTGATGAACCCCAAGGAGCCCTTTCCTATCAATAAGGCCCATTTGGTGACCTTCGGCGATATGATGGGCGCGCCTTACGAAAAACTGGCAGGCAAGGCGCTTTCTGAATTGGACGACGCCGCAGTTGATGCCCTTCGGCCGCGGGTACACCGCGCCATGGCGGGACAAAAGGTCGACA
Source organism: Pelagibius sp. Alg239-R121 (assembly GCF_947331435.1). Lineage (GTDB taxonomy): Bacteria > Pseudomonadota > Alphaproteobacteria > Kiloniellales > Kiloniellaceae > Denitrobaculum. The sequence goes on from NZ_CAMZOF010000001.1 coordinate 739,779, forward strand.
TTATGCTGGTCAAGACCCACCAGGCGGTAATTCAGCGCGGCGGTGCCTGGACGGTGACACACGACGTCACCAAAGCGTCGATCTACGTCATTCGAAACCCACTCGATGTCGCGGTCTCCTACGCCCATCATTACGGTCGCGAACCCTCTGAGATTATTGAGGCATTGGATAGTCCTTGGCACAAGCTGCCTGGCGACAAGACGGCGCTGGTGACCCAGTACCTTGGCCGCTGGAGCGATCACGTGCAGAGCTGGGTCGACGACCGCGTTTTGTCACCTCTGGTGCTTCGTTACGAAGATATGAAACGGGAACCTCACCGGGAATTCGCCAAGGCTATCCGGCATCTCGGGATGGATGTCGATGAAGAACGGCTCGAGCGTGCGATCCGCTTTAGCTCGTTCGACGAACTTTCGCAGCAGGAAAATGATGTTGGATTTATCGAGCGCTCGAAGAGCGCAGACCGTTTCTTTCGGGGCGGCCGCATTGGCGACGGCTTGACCTGTTTTACTGAGGCTGAAGTTGCACGGGTGGTCGAGAGCCACCGTGACGTTCTGGCGCGTTTCGATTATCTGGATGAGACTGGTCAGATAAAACTATAGTAAAACCAACAGCATAAACCTTGTGAAAAACGGGCAATGTCGCAGGATATTCAGCAAAACCTCTCTGATGTAAGACAACAAATCGCAGCCGCTGCCGATAAGGCAGGACGCCGGGAAGAAGAGATATCTCTTGTGGCTGTCAGTAAAACCCACGCCGCTGAACAGATAGAGGCAGCGTTGGAAGCGGGTCAACGCGTATTCGGGGAAAACCGGGTTCAGGAAGCGCAATCCAAGTTTCCGGCATTAAAAACCAGCTGGCCGGGTCTGGAACTGCACCTTATCGGGCCGCTGCAGACCAACAAAGTCAAGGAGGCGGTTGGACTGTTTGATGTCATTCAGACTCTTGACCGGCCCAAACTCGCTCAGGCTTTGGCTCGTGAAATGCAGCGCAGCGGCAGTCGGCCGGATTGCTTCATCCAGGTTAACACTGGCGAAGAAACGCAGAAGTCGGGTATTGCGCCAGCTGACATCGAGGCTTTCCTCAATCTGACGCGTGACGACCTCGGACTTCCCGTCGTCGGCCTCATGTGTATCCCACCAATCGATGAAAATCCGGCGCTTCATTTCGCGTTCCTCAACGAGCTTGCCCGGAGATCCCGGTTGGCACAGCTTTCGATGGGTATGAGTGCGGACTATGAACAGGCTGTTCGGCTGGGTGCGACTGCAGTGCGTGTCGGTTCGGCGATCTTCGGCAGTCGTCCGGCAGTGTCCCCGTCTTAGGAGCAGAAAACGCCTGAAATTAAGGCGGAGTAACAAGTTATCTCTTCGTAAGATGGCCGTTCACGATCGAATCCCTTGAGCGAAAATTCAATAGCTGATGAGAGGCTCCCAGTCCATATAGATAGAGTGCAATCAGACGGTACCGCCCCTCGGTGCGACGACCACAGCAGCTTCCGAATCTGCCTCTCTCAAAACCTCCAGTAAATCCTGCCTTGCAAGAGCCACACAGCCTTCCGTCGGCTTATAGCCGTCTCGGGCGACATGGAGAAAGATGGCGCTCCCACGACCTGGTTCTATGGGCTCGCTGTTATGCGCCAACACGACAATGACGTCGTAGAGCTGATCATCTCGCCACAATACTTCGTGGTTAGAGCTGTAAGGCAGCACAATTTGTTGATTATAGAGCGGGTCTTCGGGGGCATCGCACCATCCGTCTTTTGGGGTGACTTCGGCTAACGGCAGGCGGGTTTCCACCTTGTCGACCCGATCGGGGCGATACAGCACACGGCACATGCGCCAACGGCCGATTGGTGTGGCGCCATCGCCCTCACGCTTTTGATCTGCCGGGATAAAGTTTGTCCGTCCGACGGCACAGCGGAATGTCCGGTCTCCGAAGCGGGCTTGCAGGCCGAGTTTCGACTCTTCAACGATCAGGTCCATTTAAAAGTTATATCCGACGCTAATGAAAGGTATCAACGCCGTGTTTTAGTGAAGGACGGCTGAGCATCGCTAATCAAATAGCACCGGGTGTCCTGCCCCGCGGTTCTCTTGCCAGATCGTTCGGTGATTGCCCTCCAGCCGATGCCACGTCGGGCAGCGAACCCCGGTTCTTGCTCATTGCCTGATAACGGTCGAGCGCTTGGAGCATTCGGTCAGCAAAACTCGCCTGCAGAGGGGTAACCGGATTAGTAGAACCGCGCGTAGATTTCACTGCTGTGGCAGAGAGTTCGCCGGTAAGTGTCTGGGAATTTGTGGCGCTCAATGCTGCTTCGTTCTCCACGGCGGCCTCTGAGAGATTGGCCGTTGTTGCAACAGAGGCTGTGCCGCGCGCGTTTAAGTAACGGCTAGGATCGATCGGGAAGCTTTTTCGCCGCTCCGTTGCTTCAGTCCGGTTATCCGGACGGGATTGTACATTGGCAACTTCGGTGCGGGATTTCGGCTCGACGGGGCGGGTGGCGGCAGCGATATCAGGTGTGGCGTCATCCACTGCAGCGGGATCTGACATGCCGTTCACATGCGTGGAGGCTGTCGCTGTCTTTATCCGCTCTGCGCTGCTTGTCGCTCCCACCGGACTGGTATTTGGCGCTGCGGCCTGAGTAAGTCCCATATCCTTGAGGAGGGCTTGCAGCGCAGTATTGCTGGCCACCATCTGTGAAACCGCTGCCGGTCCGGCATTTTCCTGTGGGTCAGCCACCGTTTCCTCGGGCAGAGCCTCGGCCGCCGCACTCTGTGTCTGATTGGCAGCTGATTGAATGGCGACAGCCTGTTGCGTTCCTTCGACAGACGGCACCGCCTCGGCAATCGCCGTATCACTGCCGGCTGTGTCCTCCTCGAGAACCATGGCCAGCGCCATTTCTCCCGCGTCCTTACCGGTGGCTTCTTCCAGGACGGCATTGCCGATCGAGGCGGCAAAGCCTAGAGGGCCACCATAAAGGGCGCCGCCCATGATTCTTGCCGGCGCGGAGATTTCATCCCCAGTTAACTCACGATACAGGGTTGAGACGACCGGAATGTGCTGCAGAGGATTGATGATGTCGATGAAATCCCAGAACCCAAAGTCCTCATTGTTTGGATCACGCGCTGCCGGGCCCGACCCTGTGGCAGCAGCTGTGGTACGCCAGCTCGTATCGTAAGCGCGCTCACGATCGTTGGCATACAAGGCAGTCTGAAAGCCATTTCCTGACCGTTGCTCCGGCTTGGGTATTGGTGCTTCTTGGGGGCTTGCCAGGGCAACAGTCGGTGTCTTGCCCGAAGTAGAGGGTTGATTCGTGCGGAATTTCGAAACAATCCGCTTGTCCCAGGCAGTGTATGAAGGATCGGCGCGCTCTACATTCATATCGGTCTCGGTAAAAGGACTCCAGGTCTTCCTGAAGGCGTAATCTGCAAGAACGGGACCAACACCAAACGTTTGATATTACGCCGTCATTTTTGTTAATGCGCGGTCCGCGGCAGAAGCGGCCGGGTAGATTTTGCCGTCTATGGTGCGATTCTCGCCATAGTGTTTGCAGTGCGTCAAATCGGTACGTGATTTGTTTCAAATGAAACTTTCGGCTTCACGAAAGGATGGGCTGGCCGTTCGATGGCGGGTTCGTTCAGGGGAATCTTGTTGCGCCTTGGTTTTTTGCAGTAACGATCAGGCCTATAGTCTCAGCTGGTCTTCGAACATTGGAGGTGTGGTTGGCAGAGCATAACCATGAAGACATCAGCGCCTGGATTCTCGATCAAGGCCTGCGCGGCGCGCCACTCGATGTCATTGTCGCTGGTTTCTGTCAGCGTTTGCGTGCGGCGGGCCACCCCTTGCGCCGCGCCAGCGTCAGTTTGCGGACGCTCCATCCGCAATATGGCGCCCATACCCTGGTATGGAACGCAAAGGACGGTTCGCTTTCGAGGGAAGTCCATGTGCACAGAGAGACAGAGTCGGACGAATTTCTGCGCAGCCCCATCTACCACCTTGTCCATGGGCCGAAAACAGCGATCCGTTGCCGACTGGACGGGCGCCCCCTGGAGGTTGACTTTCCTTTCGTTGCGGATCTCCGGGCGCAGGGATACACCGATTATGCCGCGACCATTGTCCGCTTTGCGGAACAGCAGGATTTCCAATCTATCGAAGGTATTTTCTTCTCCTGCGCAACGGACTTTAAGGACGGGTTCAGCGATGAAGACCTAACCTGGAGCGGGGAACTCTTACCGCTCCTAGCTCTCGCGCTTAAATCAGCGTCGCTGCAGGAGGTGGCCGTCAACATTGCCGAGGCTTATCTGGGTAAGGATGCGGGCCACCAGGTTCTGCGAGGTAAGGTGAACCGCGGGTCGGTCGAGAGCATTGATGCCGTTATTCTTTTTGCGGATCTTCGAGGTTTTACCGCGGCTACGGACGCGCTCCCAAGAGAGATCGTCGTGGAGCGGTTGAACAGATATTTTGATTGTATCGTGCTGCCGGTCGAACAGTATGGCGGGCAGGTTCTAAAATTTCTGGGTGACGGGCTGCTTGCAACCTTTGCATTGGAAGCCGGTCACTCGGTGAAAGACGTCTGCGCTGCGGCGCTGAATGCGGCAGGCATCGCGAGCTCGCAGGTCGCAGCCTTCAATCGTGAGCTCGAGTTGCAGGGTGAGGGGACGATGGCCCTCGACGTTGCACTCCATCTTGGCGATGTCATGTACGGCAACGTGGGTGCGGCTGACCGGCTCGATTTTACAGTGATCGGACCGGCGGTCAATGAGGCAAGCCGGATCGAGGCGCTCTGTGGGCCACTTGATCGGAACCTGCTGATATCGGGAAATTTTGTTGAGGCTATCGGAGATGACGGCGGCAGGTTTGTATCGCTTGGTTTTCATCTGTTGCGCGGTGTCTCGGGGCAGCGCGAAATCTTTGGCGTTTCGGACGGGGCGCGTTCAATGGCTTGATTCGGTTAGGACACTCTAATCTGTTTCACATCCGAAATGATTAGCGAATGGGTCAGACCGTCTTCGAGATCAGAGATAGTGGCCGAAACGGGCGGCTTTGGTTTCCAGGTAGAACTGGTTGTGACCATTGGAGGGGAAGTGATGGGCCACGCGCTCCTCGATGGAAATGCCGCAGCGGGCCAGCGCTGTCACTTTCTGTGGATTGTTAGTCAGCAGCTTGATCCGTTTGAAGCCTAACTGGCGCAGCATTTCTGCCGCAGGAAGGTAGATCCGCTCGTCGGCGTCGAAGCCCAGCTGTTCATTGGCTTCGGCAGTATCTGCGCCCCGGTCCTGGAGCTCATAGGCGCGCAGCTTGTTGATCAGGCCGATCCCTCGGCCTTCCTGCGACAAATAAAGCAGAATACCGGATCCGGCTTCTCCCATGGTCCTGATGGCGCCGCGCAGCTGGTCGCCGCAGTCGCAACGCAGGCTGCCCAGTAGATCACCGGTAAAGCATTCTGAATGCATGCGGGCCAACACAGGTGTGGCAGGGTCGGGATCGCCGATGATCAGGGCGAGGTGTTCAATGCCGCCGTCGTTCGGCCGAAAGGCGACGACCTTTGTATTCTCGGCATGATCCAAAGGGATCTTTGCCGCAGCGACCTTGGTCAAGGCCTGTGCCGCACCGAGGCGGTAATCGGCAATATCCTGGCCTGCTACGGTCAGCAAGTCGCGTTGCGCCGCCCAGTCATTGATAACCTGAACCGGCACCGTCTGGCTGTTCGCTGCCACTGCCGTGGCTGGAGTGCTGGTTCCAATGGCTACCTGCGCAATGACGGCGGCAGGCAAGAGGCGCGCGAGTTTCGCCAGGTCGATGGCGCTTTCGCTCAAGGCAGCGGGCGCCATGGTGACCCGAGGCCGAAGCACTTCAACGTCATATCCCGGCTCGTCGGTCGGGTCGGCAAGCGATTGGATGGCACTGGCTTCGATGGCATCGTTGTCGAGCGACAATGCGAAGACGCCGCCGACGGGGATCAGGGCGCGGGCTTCTTCGAAGCCAATGGCCGCAGCACGGCGGGCGGTTAACAGCAGGCGTGGAGAGGTATCCGTGCCGCTGGCTGATTCGGATGTCAGGGATCGTAGTTGCGCCAGCGACGCATCACAAAGGGTCTCGGCCGATTGGACAAGCGCCGCGAAACCATCACTTGTATAGACAAGCACGCAGGCACCGCGACGCAAATCAGCGACGGCGCGCTCCACGGACTGCAGCGCGTTGGCGGCAAGGATGGTCTTGGTGGCAACCAATTCAGACATCTTCATTCGCTACTCTACGAAGTACACCGACACTTTACGGAGTCACCGGCGTCATGTCACCGTCCGCTGTCCAGGTCAAGAGACAGTTGTTTTTTCGTAATCGATTGTCGATCCACAACTTACGCCTTTAACATGGGTTGAACCCGGTCTTCAGACAAGCGGCGGAACGCTGCGGACTGCGGGATTTAGGCTAACGAACGGCGCGTGACGGGGGGTGTTTGAGATGGGTGAGGGGCAATGACGGCAAAAGTCTTCCTGGATTACGACCAGGCCGGGTTGGATCGGGAAATGAACCTGCGAGGCCGCTGGCCGGAGCATCAGGACTATTTTGATCGTTGGGGACGGGACTCACTGGAAGTTAGAAAGGCCTGCAGATGTCACATTGATCTGTCCTACGGCGAGAGTGAGGGCCAGAAACTTGATCTGTTTCTTCCGGCCGAAGACGAGGAGGGGGCGCGTGGCGATGGCTTTCCTTTGCTTGCCTTCATTCACGGCGGCTATTGGAAGTCACTCGACAAAGGCGATTTCAGCTACTTGGCCCCGGCTTATCTCGAACGTGGGATTGCCTTTGCGTCCTTGAATTACGATCTTTCCCCGACCGTTGATATCGCCGAAATGGTGGGGCAGGTGCAGCGCGGGCTGGCCTGGTTGGTTCAGCATTCCGGCGACTATGGTCTCGATCCCAGCGGACTTTACGTCGCCGGCCATTCCGCAGGCGGTCATTTGGCGGCAATGGCGATGAACCCGGTCTGGACGGCGTCTTTCGGCCTGCCGACGACAATCATCAAGGGCGGTTGCTCGGTTTCCGGTGTCTACGACTTAGCTGCGGTGGCCGCCAGCCTGCAGCAGGACGAGCTTCAGATTTCACCCGAGATCGTGGAAAGTGAGAGCCCGATCCGAACTGTACCTGAACAGGCAGCGCCCCTAATCTGTGCCGTCGGTGCCGAAGAGACCCGGGAATTCATCCGTCAGCAAGGGGTTTACGTCGAGGCCTGGGCGCAAAAAGGATTGTCCTGCAGAGGCCTTAACCTGCCGGGAGATAACCATTTTTCGGCGGCTGACCGGCTCGCTCAAAGAGACCACCCCTTGTATCTGGCGGTCCTCGACATGATTTCTTGAGGTAATACCACTTGAGCCGGTAAGCGGACGACATCAATTAACCCAAATGTGAGAGCGCTAAACAGGCTATACTCACGTTCTTGGTAGCAATTCGATTCTGTAATCCTATGCATTAAATTTCCTGTCTGAATACCGAGAGCTGGTTCACGGGGCACGCAATACGTCGCCTGCTTGAATAGGGCCTCGTGCAATGGTATTTCAGGAAAAAGAACACAGAGGGGCGTCATCAATGGTGGCTGCGGTCGGTAAAAAGATTCTCCTGGTGGATGACGATGATCCACTCCGCCAGTCGTTGGGCGAACAGCTGCGCCTGCACGAAGAGTTCGAGACCATTGAGGTCGATAACGGTGCCGCCGCAATCGACATCACGAAAAACGATCATTTCGATGCAATTCTGCTGGACGTCGGTCTGCCGGACATGGATGGCAGAGAGGTCTGCCGTTTACTACGCCGCAATGGCGTCAAGTCGCCGGTGATCATGCTGACGGCCGCCGAGTCCGATGCGGACACGATCCTTGGATTGGATGCGGGGGCGAACGACTACGTCACCAAGCCGTTCCGCCTTGGTGTCTTGCTGGCACGCCTGCGGGCGCAGCTGCGCCAGCACGAACAAAGCGAAGATGCGGTCTTTACTATCGGTCCCTACACCTTCCGCCCAAGTGCCAAGGTCCTGATCCATGGCGAGACCCAGCGAAAGGTCCGCCTGACCGAGAAGGAAACATCAATCCTGAAGTACCTCTATCGCAACGGCAGCAAAGTCGTTGGACGCGATATCCTGCTAAATGAGGTTTGGGGTTACAACGCGGGCGTGACCACCCATACCCTGGAAACGCATGTTTATCGCCTGCGCCAGAAGATTGAAGCCGATCCGTCGAACGCCGAGATTCTGGTCACCGAGCCTGGCGGTTACCGGCTGGTACCGTGAAGCCATCCATGATCGCCGGTCTTATCTTGTGACCACCGTGAAGACCTCGCGATCGGGGCCGGATTAAGATCCGCCGGTTCCCGTTCACGACACTGTGACTCTCAAGCCAAATTTACCGCGCGAGTCGGCTTTCGCCATAATTTTGCCAGATTTGTCTTGGGATGCGTCTTCCGTTCGCCTAAATAAGATTGAGGGTTGAAAGGAAGACTGTCGAATTGGCCGAAAACTCCGAGTTTTATGTCCGCTTCTGGGGTGTTAGGGGCTCGATCGCCTGTCCCGGCGATAGCCACCGGCGTTACGGCGGCAATACGTCCTGTCTGGAGGTGCGCTGCGGCGATCACGTGCTGATCTTCGATGCCGGCACGGGCTTGCGGCCGTTTGGAGAGAACCTCTGTACCCTGGCACAGCTCGAAGCCGATATCTTTCTGACCCATACGCACCACGACCACATCATCGGCCTGCCGTTTTTCAAACCCAATTTCAACAAGCAGAACCGCATCCGCTACTGGGCGGGCCATCTTCAGCCCGAACATAGCCTGCATGATGTTCTCTGCACCTTCATGACCGCGCCGCTGTTTCCGGTGCCGCCCAAGATTTTCGCGGCAAATGTGACTTTTCACGATTTTTATGCCGGTGACGTTCTGGAGCCTCGCCCCGGTGTGCACATCAAGACCGCACCCTTGAACCATCCGAACGGCGCGACGGGTTATCGGGTGGAATTCGGCGGCAAGTCGATCTGTTATGTCACCGATACGGAACACGTCGATGGCCAGCCCGACCGCAACATCCTGGAGCTGATCGAGGGGGCGGATATCATGATCTATGACTGCACCTACACGGATGAAGAGTTCCCCCGTTTTAAAAACTGGGGCCACTCCACCTGGCAGGAGGGCGCCCGCCTCTGTGATCGCGCCGGTGTGGGCCAGCTGGTTGTCTTTCACCATGACCCGGCTCATAACGATGAATTCATGGATCAGGTCGCGAAAGACGCAGATGAAAGTCGGCCCGGGACCGTCGTGGCTCAGGAAGGCATGGTTCTCCATCCGTGACGTTACAATCGGATTCGGGAAAAGCCTCGGCCCCTTCGGGCGCGATTGGGACGGCCCAGGACGCATCGGCGCGTAAGCCGCTTCCTGGGCGCGTACGCCGCCGGCGCCTCTGGTTCGGGCTGCTGACCCTGTTCAACTTCGCACGACGCGGTTTTTTCATTCCCTATCGCTATGCCGCCAGCCTGCCTGACGCCGGCGAAAGACATACTTATTCGGCGCTTGAGACGCTTTTTGAGAAGCACAGGCCGGCATTTACCGCGTTTCTTGCCTCGATGGCTCCTTTCAAAGCGGATTTCGAGCGGATTGGGCCCGATGCGCCGCCCCAACCGCGCTGGCGGCAATCCTGGTTTCCGCGCCTGGACGCCGCAACCGCCTACAGCCTCGTGCGGAACCTGGCGCCCAAAAGGATCATCGAGGTTGGTTCGGGGCACTCGACGCGCTTTGTCGCCCGGGCGATTGCCGATGCCGGGCTGGATACCCGCGTCACGGCGATCGATCCCGCACCACGCGCGGATCTCGGCAGCTTACCGGTCCACTTGATCAAGAAAACCCTGCACGAAGCGGGTACCGAAGTTTTTGCCGAACTTGAGGACGGCGACTTCCTGATGATCGATTCCAGTCATATTCTGATGCCCGGCAGCGATGTCGACGTGCTGTTTGGGCGCGTCCTGCCGGCGTTGCCTGCGGGTGTGCTGGTACAGATCCACGATGTCTTTCTGCCTGATGACTATCCGGCATCCTGGGATTGGCGCGGATACAACGAACAGCTCGGGGTTATTCCGCTGCTGGGATCGGGCGGCTGGGAGTTGATATTTGCCAGCCATTTCGCAGTGAGCCGGATGGCCCAAGAGGTTGCGTCCTCGGCTGTCGGGGCGCTGGAGCTGCCGAATGAGGCAATCGAGTCCGCCGTTTGGCTGCGCAAAACCTGTCCGGCTATCGACTAAAATCACACTCATCCTCATGACCAAGGACCTACCTTGGTCAAATTCTTACGGTCACGGAAGGTCACGACAAACTGACGCCAAGTGATCAAGTAGTCGTTTATACTTCAATGGTAAGAGTTCAGTTGGCGGCCGCGTGCAGGTACTGGCGGTTATGGAAAAGGCCTTGGCTCAGATATTCTAACTTGGCGCCTTCAGCTAAGGCCACTTCCGGTGACGATATCTCTAGAGTGCGATCGTTCTGAATTGAAACAATCTGGGACGTGAGTCGGCCGCTAACACTATGAAGAAGAGGCTGATTTACGTCTTCACGAATGCAGCGAAAAACGGTCAGACTCTCAACACAATAACAAGCGCGATTGCGGCGAAACGGGCAAGACATTTGGGCATTTTAGATTGGTTACGCAAATCCAGTGAACCGGTGCTGCCGGAACGCGTTAGCCAGGCGATCCGCGATCAGGAAGACGCGACCGAACGTCTGATCGGCTGGGTTCAGCTGACAGTCGTCGTGACCTTCGGCGGGCTCTACTTCGCGGCCCCCAAGGTTTTTTCCGAAGATGTTGATTTCGCACCGGTGCCCTGGGCGCTGGCGATTTACCTTGTTCTGACTGTGATCCGCATCGTCTGGGCGCATAAGACCCGACTGCCGTCCTGGTCGCTGGCCGTTTCAGTCTTTTTCGACATGACCTTGCTGATGGTGCTGATATGGAGCTTCCATCTGCAATACGAGCAGCCCGCGTCTTTTTATCTCAAGGCACCAACGCTGCTGTACGTCTTTATCTTCATTGCTTTGCGCGCGCTGCGTTTTGAGGCACGCTTCGTCCTCCTGGCGGGCATCGCCGCGGCTGCGGGCTGGGGGATTCTTATCCTCTATGTAATCAAGGTTGATCCGGTCGATACCATGATCACTCGGGATTACGTGCAATACATGACCTCCAACTCGATCCTGCTGGGGGCCGAGTTCGATAAGATCATCTCGATCCTGGTGGTCGCCGTGATTCTGGCGGTGGCACTGCGGCGGGGTCGGGCGCTTCTGGTGCGTTCAGTGAGCGAAGGCCTGGCAGCCAAGGAGCTATCCCGCTTTTTTGCCCCTGAAATCGCCGCCAAGATCACGGCTGCCGATCAAGGTGTTGCGGCCGGTACCGGTGAGATGCGGCAGGCGGCTATCGTCAATCTCGACATGCGCGGTTTTACCCGCATGGCCAGCCAGGAAGAACCGTCTGTTGTGATGGGCGTGCTTGCTGAGTACCAGCAACGCATGGTGCCGTTGATCCAGAGACACGGCGGCAGCATCGACAAGTTCATGGGTGACGGCATCATGGCGACCTTTGGTGCCTCAGCACCGTCCGAGACCTTCGCTGCCGATGCAATGCGCGCGTTGGACGACGTTGCGGCTGCCTCGATCCGCTGGCATTCCGAGCGCGAAGCTGCCGGCGAGTATTGCCCGGAAATCAATGGCTCGGTTGCCACCGGACAGATTCTGTTCGGCGCAGTCGGCGACGAGACCCGGCTCGAGTATACGGTGATCGGCGACGCGGTAAATCTCTCTGCAAAGCTGGAGAAATTCAACAAGAAGGCCGGTACACGCCTGATCGCCGATGCCGAAACTTATCATCTGGCATTGGAGCAGGGTTACGTTCCGACGAACGGCGACAAGCGCAGCTTGCCCGCCGCCGAGGTCGACGGTATCTCCCAGCCGCTCGATCTGGTTGTGGTTTCAGACTGAAGGTCTCTGACTGAAAGCCTAGTGCCGAACGCATGGATTTGAGAGCTTCGGACTGCTGCGGCTCAATTTCTACCAGATGGAGAATTCTCAAATAGCAACCAGGGCACTTTTGTGCACCGTTCGAGTCTTGGGCAAAGTTTGTCATTCCGAGCGTCTGATTGCTTATCTCCGAGTAAGAAAAGAGTGAGAATCAACCTAAAGATCATATAGTTGAAATGTAAAATACGTTCTAAGGGAATTCCGTCGAGAACGACCGTGCGCCACAGGTTTGCGGACGAAACAGGTCAAAGATCGTTGCGTCACTCGATAAAACAGGCGCCTATTCAAGCAGCATTATTTGACATGGAAATTAAACTTTAAATTGCTCATAAAGTGTGCTTTTTGCTTAATCTGCGCTGGCCTGAAAACAGATGTTTTTGTTTGTAAGGAATTGATAAACCCGAAGGTTTGGCGACGACAACGATGAGACACGGCGGTCGATGTGCATTTGAGGATTAAAAGACTATGCCCAATGATGACGTGATCAGCGCAGTGATCGAAGACCTGGTTGTCACCGCAGAAGTCGATGACGACGACGACGATGATGACGACCAATCGGAACGAAGAGGGAGCTGGCACCAGATCCAACAGGTTCAGCCCACGGCCAAGCCCAAGGCAAGCTCGACCCTCGGCACCAACCCGCGCAGAAGAGCCGCGATGCAAGTGGCGAAGGGCACGGCGAGGGTTGGCTTGACAGGAGCATCCATCGGCACGGGGGTCGCCACTGGCGCTACTATGGGATGGATGGCTGTCGCCACTGGCGCCACGCTCGCGGCAGGCCCGATTGGCATACTCGTCGCCAGCACGGCACTGACACTGACCTCTTCGGCCATTAATATCCGATCAGCTTACAAGACCCAACAGCATATCCGGGGGCTGGAGAGGATCCAGGCGAACTCGGGTTCGTTTGCCTGTTTTGGGGCCGCAGGTCCGAAACATACGGCCATCGCACACACGATCCTGCCCTATGTCATTGCGAAGAAGAAGAAGAAGGTGGTGCGCAAAAGCGCCAAAGCGATACCGATCATCGGGAGCACGATTGAAGGCGCTCGCTCCGGTATTAAGAGCCTGCACAAGAGAAGAATGGGAACCCGGGGGGTGGACCGGGAGCTTCATGCGGAAACACTGGCCAACCATCACTGCAACTCAGACTGCGGGATGACCGCGGCAATCATCGCGGAGCTCTTTTCTGTGGACATCGCGGACGCCGAAGCCGCCCGCCAATGCTCAATCCCTCAGCTCGCCGCGTTAATCGCAATCAAGTTCAAGTCTGTGTAGTTCCTATTCGAATTCCTGCGGTAATCCTGATGGTATCGATGTTTCTGAGGAGAGTGGCCGTTCTAAATCGAAGCGATCAGGACCGATTGCTCCTTTGATCAATTCTCGTTTGCTGCCGGTCCGTTTCCAGCAAGTTCGGCAGGGATCAAGCCCGGTGGTGAATTGGTTCCAAAGGCCGGAAGAAGGCAGCTCCGCATAGGAGTGCGGCCAGATAGATGACAGCAATGATCATATAGAATCCCTCTGCACCGACGCTATCGATCGTTTGCCCGGCCAGGACCGGCGATATGATTGAAGCGACCGCGTAGACGGCAGCGAAGGCGGCGGTTGCGGCGGTCAGCGCTGCGCCGGAAAAACGATCACCGATCAGCGCGAGCCCCCCGGTATAAAGCCCGAAATTCGCGCCACCCCAAAAGAACATAAGGAGGGCGGTCGGCCAGAAGCCGAAGCGATTACCGAAGAACAGTAGGGCTGTGCTGCCAAGGGACACCAGGCAACATCCCAGAACCGTCTGCCGCCGGCCAAAGTGGTCCAGGGCTATTCCCACTGCGGGCTGACCGACCAGAAGTCCGATATGGAAAATTGTTACGAACATTACGCCTGTTTCGATCGGATAGGACTGATCCAGCGCTATGACGGGGAGCAGGCTGATGACCACGGCATCGATGGCTGACGCCACAAACAGAAAACCAAAGGCAAAGGGAAAGGCAATGACCGCAGGTAGTATTCGCGTGACAGAGGTTGGACGGATGGCGCAGTCGACCGCTGTACGCACGAACCCGAGCGGCAGGATCGCGCAGAGTGTTGCGAAGGCGCAGATCAGCAACAGCAGGAGGGGCGTATCGGGCGTGACCGCCACGACCGCGGGTCCGATGACGAACCCGAACGCGACTGCCGCCGAATAAACACCCATGATGCGTCCGCGCCGGGCCGGCTCCGCAAAGACGTTCAGCGCGGTTTCCGCAACGACAAACAGCATATTCGCGCCGCAACCAAGTAGAAATCGTGCGGCGAAGAGGGCCCAGAAATCGCGGACAATTGCCAGAATCACGAGCGAGCCCGCCATCAAAATCACGCCGGAAAGCGCAGTGAACCCGGCCCCGAACTGCCTGCCTAAAATCGGCACCACGACAACGCCGGACAAAAGCCCGAGACCGGTGGCCGCTGCATTGATACCGTTCCAGACCGCAGGCACGTCCGCGGAAAGCAGGACTCCAAGCAGCGGATAGGTTGTCCCCATTGCCAAGCCATAGATCAGCACGCCCGAGATCAGGGCCGCAATTATCCGTCCGTTCGTCTGAATCTCTTGCATCTTCGCTCGCACGCGGTTTGTGATCACCAGGGTCGAAATTCGGTGAGAGCATCTATAAAAGACAATCCAACTTGTGCTCAAACGACATTCTTTGGTTCAAGCGAAGCTTTTTGTTATACTCAACACATGCGTAAGCTCCCGAATTTGAACGCGATTCGAGCCTTCGACGCTGCCGCCCGGCATGGCAGCTTCGCGCAGGCGGCGGACGAGCTTGGTGTCAGTCATGCCGCCGTCAGCCGTCACGTGCGCAACCTGGAGGCTGAACTGGGCGTCGCCCTGTTCGAGCGGTATGCCCGCCATATTGTTCTGACGGGCGAAGGCAGTTTGTTTGCCCGCACGGCTGCAGATTCGTTGAATGGTCTCGAGATCGGCACCGGGCGGCTTAGACGCGGTGGCGGCCGCGGGACTGTTGTCCTCGATATCGAGTCCGATCTCGCGACCCGATGGCTGATGCCTCTTTTAACCGATGAGACGCTGACCGCGCTTAACATCAATCTCGATGTGCGAATCCGGCCCGATCCGCCACGCAGCGTGCTGGGCGATGCGGATCTCGCCATCACCTGGGGCGCGGCCTCCTGTACCGGTTTTAAGGCGACGCCGTTCCTGGACTTCGAAGCCTTTCCGATTGCGGCGCCCTCGCTGCTGGCCGCTGGTCCCGATCCTGGGGACCGCGCGTTTTTCACATCGCACCGCTTGATCCACGAACGCGGCATCTACTGGTGGCGCCGCTATTTCGACGCCATGGAGTTAAACTTTGATGACGCCGCCGCACATGTGTTTGTCAATCGTGCGCATCTCAGCATCGATGCCGCCGTGCGTGGTTTGGGATTGGCGATTGGGGACAATGTGATTTGCCGCGATCATCTCGCCTCTGGTGCGCTTATCCGGCTTCCCGGCCCCGTTTTGGCGAGCCGCGAGCACTATCATCTCCTGCTTCCCAGCACGGCCGCCCTTTCCGGGCCGGTCCGAAAAGTTGCCGACTGGCTTCTGGAACAGGCACGTTCCTGATTGAGCCGAACAGGAAAGCGAATTACCCTCTAACCAGTTGATCGGAATATGCTCTAAGCAAACGATCGGACCCTTTCTTCATGCCCCGCATTCTTCACCTCACCGATCTGCATCTGCGCCATCACCAGCCGGGCTCGGCGGAACCTGCAATTCGGCTCTCTCGTGCGATGCCTGAGATGCTCGAGCGTCTGGCGCTCAAGCTCCCGGACTTGGACATCGATGTGGTGGTGATCTCTGGCGACTTGCTGGATGTTCCGGACGAGGTGATCGTCAGCGGAAGCCCTGATGGTCGGGCTCACGAAGACTGGCTGGCCGAAGTCGAGCGGGATTTTGGCCTGATTCGGGGGTGGCTCAGCGATACCGGCATAGACTACGTCGTCTGCCCGGGAAATCATGACCATGAACCCCTGTTCCGCCGGATTTTTCCGGAGGCGGCGGATTTCGTCGATGCAGCAGGTATTCGGTTCTTCTGCTTTTGGGATGAACTCGGTTCAGACCGGCAACCGCGCCGGACTGCCGCAAGACGGGTCCTCTTTGAAGACGCGCTTACCTTACCGCAACATAATGTGCCGCAGATCCATGTGCAGCACTATACAATCGATCCACCGACGCTCTCGAACGGCGCGCACTACGAATACCTGGACGCGGCGGAGTTCAAGCGGCGAATAGATGCGTCGGGGCGTGTCAGGGCTGTTCTTTCAGGTCACTATCATCCCGGCATCCTGATACAGGACGGCGCGGTGCTTTACTCGGGCCCGCCCGCCTTCTGTGAGGCGCCGCATAGATTTCGGGTTTACGACCTTGCCGGCGATGGCGGTTTTCTGGTCGAAAATCATAGCGTGACCGATCCAATGAAAGAGAGCGGGAAGACATGATCGAGATATCCTGGATGTTCTTTATTGGCGCATCCCTGGCGGTGATCCTCGCACCCGGGCAGGACATGGTCCTGGTGATGTCTCGGGGGATGAGCCAGGGCGCAGCGGCAGGTATCGCCACGGGCGCAGGTGTTTCCGTCGGTCTGCTTTGCCATACGCTGCTGGCGGCGCTTGGTTTGGGAGCTCTCGTGGCCGCCTCCGAGTTGGCCTACAGCCTGCTCAAGTATGTTGGCGCCGCGTATCTGGTTTACTTGGGACTGCGGATGATTCTCTCGGGCGTGACCCGTCTCAATACACAAAGATCAAGCCAGGCATCGCTCGCCAGACTCTTTTACCAAGGGGCCTTCTCCAATCTTTCCAACCCCAAGATCGCTTTGTTCTATTTCGCTTTTCTTCCTCAGTTTGTGCCGGAGTCGGCGCAAAACCCAACACAGGTGATCTTTCTGCTAGGTGTTACCTTTGCAGTGCTGACTTTCATCATCAAGGTGCCGGTGGGTTACTTCTCGGGAACGCTTTCGAACTGGTTTCGCCGTCACCCAAAGGCCTTGGCCTGGGTCTACCGTTCAAGCGGAGCCGTATTGATCGGTCTCGGTGCACGCCTCGCAATCGAAGAACGCTGACGTTTGGTTCAAACCTGTAACCGTCAGTTGTGTCTTAACAAGGTGTGTTCTTCTCGACTTGAATCAATAGTTCTCGCGGAATTGAGAATCTGGCCCGCGTCACTGTGCGGCATTTGCTCCAAGAAAACGATATTGATCAGTTAAGTCGTTCCAGACGATTTAGGACCGTCTCCTCTCGACGGAACCGCCTGCGACGATCAAAAGTCGAGCCCACCGAAGAAATCTTCTTCGTCATCGCTTTCTACCTCCGGGCGATTCTTCCTATTCAGTATTGCTTGCTGTTTCAGGACAATCAGGTTTGAAAATCTTTTGATGAGCCATGCAGGCCAGGAATCGCCAGGTTTCTCGTCCCCTTTGGCACTATCGCGCGTATGAATGTAGAGCATGAATACATCATTAGGACTCAACCAAAAACAGTTGTCGTCCAACCTCTGTATTCCAAAAGTATCTGCGATCCTGTACCACTCGACAACGACATGGGGACCTTCGATGTGCCCGTGCCAAAGTACATTATCGCGTGGCGTTGTGATGTCGATGTGACAGGCTACTTCGCAATCTCTGCCGTCCGGCAGTTTGAATCCGATCGTACCGTGCTTCTCCGACGAATAAGCGTTGCGGCCCCAGTACTCGATAATCGATTTGCAGATATGAACATTGTAGCGCACGTCGTAGTGCTGCTTGCCAAGACCACCACACATGACTGAACCGAGGGGATTGCTTCGCGTCCCTTTCTCATTTGTTGCCTTGTTGGGACCTGGATTATTTAAAAACATAGCCGCCTGCTCGGCTTGTCGTGCTTTTAACGCAGTGGCCTGAACTTCGGCTTTTGTTACTGTTGGAAAGCGCCCACCTCTACCCATGGTTTACCCTCCTTCCAATTCTCGACGCGTCACGAGGGGCTTTCTGAAATAGTATCCGCTTGTTGGCAGCAATCCAACCTGACAATCTTCAATTTAAGGTAGCGTGACCGGAGCTCCATTGCTTTGCGATTAGCTTTTCCACGGGGTCAGAACGAGGTTAACGCCATTCTTTCCCCGCCGCGTGCGGGATGGTCGCCAAGTGACGTCAGGCCGTCATGGGCTGGCTTCACTTAGTCGACAGAAACGCCAGTCACTTATAGGGATCCGCTGCGTCGCGCAGTCCGTCGCCGAGGAAGTTGAAGGCCAGGATGACGAAAATCACGGGTTGGACCGGCAGCATCAGCCAGGGATAGAGCGCAACGACGTTGATGTTCTGCGCTTCGTTGAGCAGGACGCCCCAGGAGGTGATGGGCGGCCGCAGGCCGAGCCCCAGGAAGGAGAGGGCGGTTTCGCCCAGGATCATGGTTGGGATGGCGAGGGTGGCCGAGGCGATCAGGTGGCTGGCGAAACTGGGCAGCAGATGCCGTCCGATGACCCGTGAGGGGGACGCGCCCATCAGTTGGGCCGCGGTGCAGAAATCCTCCTCTCGCAGGCTGAGCAGCTTGGAGCGCACGGCACGGGCCAATCCGGGCCAGTCCAGCAGGCCGAGGATGACCGAAATCCCGAAAAACACGCCGATCGGGCTCCAACTGACCGGCAGCAAGGCCGAGAGTGTCATGAACAATGGGAGTTCCGGGAAGGACTTGAAAATTTCAATGGCACGCTGGATTACGTTATCCACCCAGCCACCATAATAACCCGCGATTCCGCCTATTATGGTGCCGAGAACAAAACTGATCGCTACACCGATCAGGCCGATGGTCAGAGAGATTCGCGAACCGTAAAAAATCCGGCTGAGCAGATCCCGCCCCAGGCGGTCGGTGCCCCAGAAAAAGGCGGTGCCGTCTTCGGCCGCGCAGACCAGGTGGAAATTGCCCTCGATCAGGCCCCAGAAGCGATAGCTTTCTCCGCCACAGAAGAATCTCAGCTTGTCGACTTTCTCCGGGTTCGGCGTGTATTCGCGCCGCAGGTTCTCCATGTTGAGATTGTAATCGTAGCCGTAGACGAAGGGTCCGACGAACTCGCCTTCATGGAACAGATGGACGGATTGCGGCGGGGCGTGGATGTAGTCGATGTGACGGCTGTTCAGGCTGTAAGGGGCGACGACTTCGCAGATCGCGGCCACAAAATACATCAGAAGCAGCACAATGCCTGAATAGACGGCCAGCCGGTGCCGTTTGAACTTCCACCACATGATTTGCCACTGGGAGGCCAGATAGTAGCGTTCCTGTTCCGGCGTGAGGGCTGAAACGGAGAGAGGGTCAAAGGGCGCGGGATTGACGAAGTGGCCAGAGCTTTCTTGTGGTGAAGCAGCGTCCTGGGTCGAACCGGGGCCTTGAGGAGGCAGGGTCTGATCGGTCATTTCGTGGCACCTCCGCCGAGCCGGATTCGGGGGTCGAGAACCGCGAGTGCGAGATCCGAGAGAAACACGCCGACGACAACGAGGCCGGCCTCAAACATCAGAAAGGATCCTGCGAGGAACATGTCCTGACTCTGCAGTGCGCGGACCAGCATCGGACCCGTGGTCTCCAGACTGAGCACCACCGAGACAAGAACGGCGCCGGAGATAAGTTGCGGCAGGACGTTGCCGATGTCCGCGATAAAGGGGTTGATGGCCATGCGCAGCGGATACTTCAGCAGCACCTTCAGGGGTGAAAGGCCTTTGGCGCGGGCCGTTACCACATACTGCTTCTGCAACTCGTCGAGCAGATTGGCCCGCAAGCGCCGGATCATGGCGGCCGTGCCAGAGGTGCCGATAACGATGACCGGGATCCAAAGATGCTCCAGTACCGACTTCACTTTGTCCCAGGTCCAGGGGTGATCGATGTACTGCGGGTCCATCAGGCCGCCAATCGAAGTTCCGAACCAGAGATTGGCGAAGTAGAGCAATACTAGTGCCAGCAGGAAGTTGGGGGTTGCCAAGCCCAGAAAGCCGACGAAGGTCAGGACATAATCGCCCACACTGTACTGCCGTACCGCCGAATAGATGCCGATTGGAAAGGCGACGGCGTAGGTAAAGAGGATGGTCGAAAGCGCAACGATGAAGGTCAGCCACAGGCGGTCGCCGATCACTTCGTTGACCGGCAGCTGATGCTCGAAGGAAAAACCCAGGTCTCCCTGCAGCAAGCCAAACACCCAAACTGCGTACTGCTCCAGGAACGGCTTGTCCAAGCCGTACTCCCGGCGCAGATACTCGATCTTCTCCTGATCGACGGCTTCGCCCTGGGCCTGCATCTCGGCGATTTCCGTCTCCAGGAAGTCGCCGGGCGGCAGCTGAATGATGACGAAGATGATGAAACTGATCGCCAGCAGTGTCGGGATCATGGTGAGGATGCGTCGGACGGTATAACCCAGCATGATTATGCCCCCCCCGCCGCACTGCGCAGTTCATTGTCGGCCGCCGGCTGGGCCCGAACGAAGTGGCCGCCGCCCAGATCGACCATGTCCATCTCGGTATGGCCGTCGATGGTAAAGGGATAGGGCCAGGTCTCGGGGTTTGACGCCCGGCCTTCCATGAGCGCACTCAGATCGAGCCGGTGCGCCGGATCGGGCTCGGGAACCGCGGAGAGCAAAGCCTGGGTATAGGGATGGGTCGGATTGCGGAACAGCAGCTCTCTGGGCGCCAGCTCGACCAGCCGGCCCCGGCACATGACGGCAATCCGGTCGGCGATGTAATCCACCACGGCGAGGTTGTGGCTGATGAAGATGTAGGTCAGGCCGAGAGAGGCCTGCAGATCCTTCAGCAGGTTTAGAACCTGGGCCTGGATGGAAACGTCGAGCGCCGATACCGGCTCATCGCAGATCAAAAGGTCGGGTTTCAGGGCGAGCGCGCGGGCGATGCCGATGCGCTGGCGCTGGCCGCCCGAAAAGCTGTGGGGGTACCGTTGCAGGTAGCGTACATCGAGGCCGACGACGCGCATCAATTCCTTGACCAGTTCGGCGCGCTCGGACGGATTGGTCATACCGTGGATGATCAGGGGCTCGCTGATCAGCTCGAATACGGTCATGCGCGGGTTCAGGGAGGAAAAGGGGTCCTGAAACACGAACTGGATCCGGGTGCGGAAATCGATCAGGTCCTTTCCCTGGAGGCCGAGCACGTCGGTGCGTTTTCCCCGGTCGTTGAAAGTGATCGCGCCATTGTCCGGCGAGGCCGCCCGCATGATGATCTTGGAGAGCGTGGTCTTGCCGCAACCGCTTTCGCCCACCAGACCCAGGCATTCGCCGCGTTTGACCTCAAAGCTGACATCGTCGACGGCCAGGACTTTGGCTTCTTCGCTGGACGTGAAAAAACCGCCTTTGCGCGTGTTGTAGGTCTTGGTGATGTGGTCGACCTTCAACAACGGCGGTTCGTTGGCGTCTTCCGGCCAGGGCTTCATGCCTTCGCCCAGATTGATGCCGCTGTCATGCGAGATTTCGCGGATCGGCTGGAGGCGCTCGCCCGGCTTCATGTCGAAGCGCGGAACGGCATGCAGCAAGGCCTTGAGATAGGGATGACGCGGATCGCCGTAAATGTCGGCTAGATCGCCACGCTCCATGACCTCGCCGTGATACATCACCACGACCTCGTCTGCGACATTGGCAACCACGCCCAGGTCGTGGGTGATCATCAACACCGACATGTCGAGTTCGCTCTGCAGATCCTTGATCAACTTGAGAATCTGGGCCTGGATTGTGACGTCAAGGGCGGTTGTGGGCTCATCGGCGATCAAGAGTGCCGGACGGCAGACGAGAGCCATCGCGATGACGGCACGCTGCCGCAGGCCGCCGGACAGCTCGAACGGATAGGTATCGTAGGCGCGGACAGGGTTTGGAAAGCCGACCAGCCGCAGGATATCGATGACCATCTCGCGCCCCTGCGTGCCGCTGACCTTCTGGTGAAGGTGCAGGGCCTCGCCGATTTGGTTGCCAACCGTGTGGACGGCTGACAGCGACGTCATGGGTTCCTGGAAAACAATGGAGATCCGGCTGCCGCGGATGTCGCGCATGGCGGCTGAGTTGGGGGCCAGCGCCGCAATATCTGTGACCGCGCCGCCCTGTGCGGGATCGGCGAAGAGAATCTGACCGCCTTCGATATTTGCGGATTTGGGGAGAATTCCCATGATTGCCTGGCTGACGACGGATTTTCCCGAACCTGACTCACCGACGAGTGCGACTGTCGACCCACGGGCAATACGGAAGGAAACCCCGCGCACGGCTTCCAGCTTGCCTTCGGGCAAAGTGAAGGCAATTCTCAGGTTTTCGACACGCAGAAGATCGTCTTGCGATGCCTGGTCTCGGTCACTCAACGCTAAATTCCCCCATTTCCGCTAAAGCGCGATCACTCCTGATTGAGACGATCGAACTCCCGTTCTCCCAGACCGAAATACCCCAAAACCAAATCTGCTGGCGCAGACTATCCGAACTCAACCCTGCCGTCACTTCATGCCCTTGTTATTTCGCGTGAGCCCCTGGCGTTATGCCTCGAATTCTTCTCTGGATTCCGCATCGATATCGATGCCCATCGTTAGTAAGTTACCGGCCGTTGCCGGGTCGATCCCAAGATTTACGGCGCGGGCAGCCTGTGCAGCCTTTGTCGTGATTGCCGTGAAGCCCTCGAGCGAGGATTCGAAAGACATCGAAGTTTTCCGTTCTGCAACGCTGGAAAGTGTGAGTTGCATGAAGCCCCCGCCACCCGTGCCGACACCTTCCTTATGATGATTACGCCGCGTGCCGAAGTAGCGTAGCTTGACCTCGGTCAGCTCCGGCCAAGCCAGATAACGCGAGAAATGGCCGTTGGGAGACTGACTGCTGGCGGGTCTTATCTGCGTCGCGATTCCCTGGTTATCAAGCGATACCTCCAGATACTGACGCTTCAGTGTGCGTAGGGCGAACACGGCAAAGAGGATCGTCAGGGCCCAGAATATCAGAGTCACGAACCAAGGGAGAGGACCTGAGAGAAGCACACCCAGAGTCACAATCAATCCTGCCGCGGCTCTCAAGTAGTCACCGATGACCGATTTAACGGGGTAACGATAGACGGTCACGCCTTGCCTTTCCTCGCCGGCTTCTGCTTTTTCACCCCGTCGGCGACCGGAAGGTTCCGTTCCGGCGCGTCAGCTGCACTGTTCCTTGCGGGGTCTGGCGCCCCATCGTTGTTATCAGCATGTGAAAATGCTTCGGAAGGTGCAAGTAACTTAGTTGCGGGATGCAGACTCAAGAACTCCAGAAGTTTGTCCAAAAAGTCCCAGCTGGCACTATCGTGGACCAAGTGATGGGTCAGGATCCCGGTGGCTTCCAGGCTGCAGTGAGCGCTATCCGTTCGCGCGAAAGCCGCGCGTCGTGCGTGAAGATGATCGCACAGCAGTGCCAGGGCTTCGGTTTCGCCCAGAAAACCGCGCTCGGGCTTCCAGCGTAGCAGATCCGCATGGGTATTGACCTGCAGAAGCCCCGGAGCCGGGAACGTCTGTTTGCGGGCTTTGTAGGTCGAGAGCCCGGTAAAGCCGCCGTCCCGCAGGCGCGGGACCAGTTCCGGCGTAATCCGGTTCCAGGGCGGCACCAAAACCGGCAACATCCTTTCACCGAAGAGAGTCTGTAGGCGATGACGTCCCGCAGTTAGTTGCTCGATGGTTTCTTCGATCGACGCTGCAGCGCTCAATTCAGTCTTCTTTTCGCCTTCAGGCGCGGTGTTTCGATGGGCAATGCCGTGCTGCAAAACGGAGATTTCGGCGGTTTCGGCCCCCGTCCAATCCGCCAGATACTTGGCCAGCGCCGTTTCGCATTGTTCCGGGATGACGGCCAGCGCCAGTCCTGCGGAATGCTTCAGCGAAAGCGCCAGCAGGCGCTCCAGAGCAGCGCTTGGCGCCACGGCGTCATCGTCGCGCCACCAGAAGGTCGCATTCAGGCCGGCCTGCTGCCAGGCCCCCAGTTCCTGCCTGAGACCGTCCCATCCGGTCATAGTGGGCTCCCAGCGGACTGCTTCTGCGCCGCTGCACGGACAAGCGCCGCGCTCCGTTCAGCACCGGAGGTATCGAGGTGATGGAGAAGATCTGCGGGATCACTCGCCAACAAAGCGTCCTCGATGCCGGCGGCCAGGCTCTCGGCGTTCAGGCGGTCTTCCCTAATCACGGTGGCGACGCCGCGCTCGGCCAGCAGTTGAGCCCTGAGCGCCTGTTCGGTCTGTTGCGTGGCTGCAAAGGGAACCAGGACGGCAGGGACGGAGGTCGCCAATATATCCATCACCGTATTGTAGCCGGCCTGGCTGATGGAAAGCCGCGCGTGTGACAGCAGTTCCGTGAAGTCGGGACGGGCGCGTTCGAGAACTACACCCTCGCTACAGTGGCTCTGGAGTCTGTTAAAGGTCTCTTCGGCTAAATTCGGGCCCGCCAGCAGGCGCCAAGGCACGCCCGAGAGCGACGTCATGGGACGTGCCGCCAGTGCGGCTTCGATGAGAGGCGCGGCAACGGCCCCGCCGCCTGCAGAGACAATGACCTCGCCATCATGACGCTGTCGGCTGGGGAGGGCGTTGGGTGCGGCCTCAAGCACGTAACCGGTGTAGCGAATCTTGTCCCGAAAGCTTTCGATGGCGGGGAAAGAGCGTTCGAGCGGCACGAATTCAGGATCGCCGTGCACCAGAACCTGATCGAAGTAGTCTTCGACAGCCTTGATGATCCACTCGGTCTTGCCCGGTTTCTTGTGGGTGGTCAGCACGTCACGTAAGGAACAGATGATCTGCGGTCGTCTGGCTGACGCTTTGGCGGCATCGAGCAGCGGCATCAGTTCGAAGCGCATCTGGCGTCGGCCGAAAGGGAACATTTCAAAGAGCAGAACCCGTGGTTTGTGTTTCGCCAGGAGTTCGAGCAGGATGTCCCGCCGTGCCGCTTTGCCCCGATCGTCAAGTTCGCGTCCCGTCTCGTCCACCAATGTGCTGAAACTCTCATCCAGCGTGCGCAACGGCGGCAGCTGTACGAATTCACAGCCACCGACATCGGTTTCGGGCACCGGAAGTCCGCCAGAGACAAAGACTACCCGCAGTCCGGCCCGGTCCATGGCGCGGGCCAGGATGCAGGCCCGACGCAGGTGCCCGATGCCCAGCAGGTGCTGGACGTAGAACAGGACATCGGCGGCTTCGGTCGGCATGGAGTTACCTGGTTGTCAGCGGGATGTTGAGGCTTTCCACCACTGCCGTACCGTCAGGCGACAGGCGGAAGGCATGGCAGCAGTCGTTCAGAAGCTTGGTTGGCGGCTTTCCGGTCATATCCCAGCCGCTCGCGAGCGAATAGAGTGCGCGGATGATGCCCTTGTGGCTGATGGCGGTGGTCGGCTCCCCTTTCTCGCCCAATTCGCTGAGCAGGGGCTTGAGCCGGATTTGCAGATCGCGCGGACTTTCACCTCCGGGCGGCTGCAGGTCCAGTCCCTTGGCCTCGTTCTGAACCATTTTGTCGCCCAGTTCCCGGCGGAGGTCGGTGAGGCGCCAGCCTTCCCATTGCCCCCAATGCATCTCCCGCAGGCGCTCGTCGATCTGAGCATCCGGATGCTCCAGCAGGGCGGCGGTCTCGCGGGCCCGCAGCAGGGGACTGGTCAGCCAGCGGCTGGCGCGCGCTTCATCTGGCAGGCGCCAACCTGGTATATCCACGCGTGCCGTCTCTGAAAGACCGATGTCGCTTTGCCCCTGAATCCGGCCTTCCGCGTTCCAAGAGGTCACGCCGTGGCGAAGGATGAAGAGCAGGGTCATGGCGCCCTGCCTTCGGTTTGACCGTTTTCATGATCTGAAAGCAGGCTTTCGATCCGCTTTGCGGTGTTTCGGGCGCCGTCGGTGTCCAGCTTGAGGCGGCTTGTGCCGCTCCGGCCGAATTCCGCCGCGATGGCCTGGAGCAGGCTGTCGGCGGTCAGATCCTGTTCTTCGACGAGCGTGAGGGCGTCACGACCGGCAAATAACCTTGCACGCAGGGTCTGCTCGGTCTCAAGGCCGCCTGAATAGGGCACGATGACCCTTGGGCACCCGGCGCGCAGCACCTCCATGACGGTGTTGTAGCCGCCCTGACTGATCGAAAGGCGACAGTTGGGCAGCAGTGACGTGAAATCGGGGCGGGAGCGCTGGACCATCACGTTGTCGCGGGCTTGCGCCTTGAAGGCCTGAAAATCAACTTCCGGCAGGCTATGACCGATGAGGATCCGCCAGCGGCAGTCTTTCAGGTGTGCCAGCGCCGGCGGCAGTCTCTGGCTTGCGGCCAGGGCGGCGGTGACCAGGGCCTCGCTAACCGCGCCGCCGCCGGTCGAGACCAGGATTTCGTCGATCCCGTCGCTGGGATGCGGCGGTTTATCGACCGATTCATCAACAACGTAACCTGTATATACAACCTGGTCGGCAATTTCGTGTAAGGGCGGAAAAGTCTCGTCGAAGGGAATGAGATCGGGGTCGCCGTGGACCAGGGCGAAATCAAACACGCGCTGTATCCAGTCGATCATCTCAGCGATGCGCTCTCGTTTGGGCGGCTCCACCAGGATATCGCGCACCGACGACAGGATCAGGGGTCGGTGTGCCGCGGCGTGGGCGGATTCCAGCAGGGGCCGAAGTTCAAAGCGCATCTGACGGCGTCCGAAGGGGAACATCTCAATCAGCAGCGCCCGCGGCCGCTCCTGCTCAAAGACCGACAGGAGTTGGGCACGGCGTTCGGCTTTGAAGCCATCGTCGGCTTCCTGGCCCTGTTCATCGACCAGGCGGCGAAAATGAATGTCTTCGGCACGCAGAGGCGGCAGCTGGACGAACTTCGCGGAACCGGTGTTCAGCCCAGGCACTGACATGCCGCCGGAAACGAAGGTCACTTTCAGGCCTTGCCGCTCCATGGCCCGGGCAAGGGTTGCGGCGCGTTTTTGATGGCCAATCCCAAGCAGATGCTGGACATAGAAGAGCACATCGGTCCGCTGGGAATCATTCGTCAAACTGTTCTGCACCTGGCTCACAGCCTGATCTCCCCATGAGGCTTTGCCGCAAGTGCACGCTGCAGAATAGCGTCGAGGTCTTGGGAGGCGGCCGTAAGATCGTGCTCCATAGCGGCTTTCTGTGCTGCCGCTGACGCCATGCTTATTCGCCGTTCCGGCTGGTCGAGCAGGATTGCAACTGCCGACGCAATGGCATTCCCGTCTTCAGGTTGGGTCAAGAGACCCGTCACCCCATCCTCGACGATGGCGGGGACGCCGCCTGTTCTGGCCGCAACTACGGGAAGGCCGCTGGCCTGCGCTTCCAGCAATGCCATGCCATAAGCCTCATTGACGGCAGGCCAGACCAGAAGATCACTGGCAGCGTAGATTTCCCGCAGGGCCTCAGGGGGCTGTTCACCCAAGAACCGCAAACGCGCCGGATCGATCGAACCGAATGCCTGCTCGACGTCCTGTTTGGCCGGTCCGTCGCCCACGATTAAGATTTGCCAGGGGTGGTCCTGCAGCCCCGTCAGGGCCTTGCTCAGCAGCCGGTAGGAGGCCAGTTTGTCGCCCCGCCTCATCATTGCGACACTCAGCAGCCAGGGCTGATCCGGGTCCAGCTTGAATGTTGACGACAGCTTCCTTTTGGCCTCTTGGACTTCAGGCGCCTGTAAGCGAAGGCGGCTGATGTCCAGAAAAGGTTTAATGGGTTCCAGTGTTATGCCATCCGGCAGGCAGGCCGCATCGTGGGGATTGACGGTGATGACAGCGGCGCTTTGGGCCAGGGCATCCAGCGTGGCCTGATGTCCCAAGTCCCAGGGGCCGCCTGCACGCTTGTAGGCGACCGAGGCCTCGGCCACAAGATATGGGATATCGAGGCATTTGCAGACTTTGGGGCCGACCCAGTCCGGAGCCTTGTAGTAGAGATGATAGGTGAACCAGGCTTGCGGGCGCTGGCCCTCGGGCCTGGCGTCATAGCGCCGCAGAAGACGCTCGGCGAGGCCTTCGCCCAGCCGTTTCAGGCGGTTTTGGCGTGCGGGGTCGCCCTTGGCATCCCGGCTGCGCAGACGGGAAGCAAGCTCGACCCTATGTCCTGCCTGCTTGAAAGCTTCGAGAAACAGCTGGGCCATATGGCGATCGCCGGACGGCACCGGATGGTCGGGCGGCTTCATGGGTGCGTAGAAGGCGATACGCATTACTTTTGCTCAAAGCGCGATAGTAGGGCGTCGACGCCGCTTTGCATTGCGAATTCGCTTCTGACCCGCTGACAGCCTGCGGTCGCCAGCCTGTGCCTCCTGGCGGGATCAACGATCAAATTCCGAAGCGCCGCCGCCAGATCATCGGGGCTTTCGGGCGGGACCAGCAACCCGGTTTCACCGTCGCGGATCAATTCAGGAATGGCTGACACGGCCGTGGAAACGCAGGCGACCGCCTGGCTTTGAGCTTCCATCAGCACATTTGGCAGGCCGTCGCGGTCACCGTCGCTTCCGATCCGGCTGGCAAGCACGAAAAGATCCGCCTTGCGATAGTTTTCCAGCACGACTTCCTGCGGCTGGGCGCCGAGCCAGTCGATGCGCGTGTCGATACCGAGTTTCCGGCCGAGGGCACGCAGTTTGTCCGTCAGTTTTCCGCCGCCGATATGTACAAGGCGCCACTGCAGTTCCTTGGGCAGCTGTGCCAGGGCCGTCAGAAGGTCATTATAGCCCTTCTTTTCTACCGCCCGCCCCACCGAGAGCAGGATAACCGGATTTTCGGGATCGCTGCCGTCACCTTGCTTTGCGTTGCTGTCGTCATTGTCATTGCCCGCAGAGTCTGGTGTTGACGGATCAGGGGCGTGCGCAGCGTTAGGACCAAAGCGGGTCAGGTCCAGGCCATGATAAACAAGTCCGACCTTGTCGGGATCGGGGGCAAGTTCGGCGAGATGGTCCCGGCCGACCTCGGTGCAAGTCACCAGCCACTCCAAATCCGCCAGTTTCTCGCGCTTTTCCCACTCCGGCGTGGTCCAGATGTCCTTTGCATGAGCGGAAGCCGACCACGGCAAACCAGTCATGACAGCGGCATAGCGGGTGACCGAGGCGGGGGTATGCAGGAAATGGGCGTAAAGCTGCTTGATGCCTGCCGGCAATTCTGCGGCCAGCACGCAGGCCTGACCGAACCGGCGAATCCGATTTGGAGTGCGGTCCCGCAACAGATCGCGCAGGAAAATGCTGCGTGCCTTCCGGTAGCCCGGCAACTTGGCGGCTTTGCGCCAGGCCCGCCAGACGCGTGCGGGCTCGTCGTGCAGATATTCCGGCAGATAGGTGACTTCAGCCGTGATCTCGCGGTGGACCGGGTGAATCGACGTATCCGTCGGATGACGCAGCGAGAAGAAATGCAGGTGAAGGCCGCGTTGCTCCAGAGCCAATAGCTCCTGCGCGATGAACGTTTCCGACAGGCGCGGATAGCCTTTCAGAATGACGGCAATGCTGGGTGTCATGACTCGTGCTTTTGAACCGCGGTCAAGATCTGCCGGGCATGGCGGTCTCTTCGCCGCCGTCTTGAAGCGCTGTAAGGCCGGTCCGGCGCCGGGAGATCCATTGTTTGGTCAGCTTGACCACGTTGCGGCGACCGTCCAGCAGCCCTGGAACGACGGTTTCCGACGGCAGGCGCTGTTGAGGTAAATTGCGCAGGGCCGTCGCCATGGTCGTGGCATCTCTCTCGCCATCATCGCTCAGCATGGTGAGCAGGCCGAGGTCCTGTGCCCGGGACGCGCGGATGAACTGCTCCAGGCGCGGCTCGGTCCTTGGGACGATCAAAGCCCGTTTGTCGAAAGACAGAATTTCGCAAAATGTGTTGTAGCCACCCATGCCGACCACGGCCAAAGCCCGCTTTACGAAGGCTTCCAGTTGGGCATCGAAGGTGATGGCCTCCACATTGTCGAGCCGGTTTACCCGTTCAATGAACTCACTCTGCAGTTCCGACCCCATAAAGGGGCCCAGCACGATCAGGGCAGGATGCGGCAGATCGGGGTCGCTCTCGTAGGCGCGCAGAACCCAGTCGATGATGGCCTCGCCGTCACCGCCGCCGCCGACGGTGACCAGCAGAAAGGGCTCTTTGATCTTTTCCAGTTTGGGCTGTGGCGCGTCCTCCGTGGTGCTGCGCCGGAGATAGCCCGTATAGGTTACCTTGCGGTGAACCGATGGCGGCAGGTCGATGCCTTCCAGCGGGTCGCAGATCTGAGGCAGGCCGTAGATCCAGATATCGTCGTAGTAGTTGCGCAGAGCCGGCTCTACGCCTTTGCGCTCCCATTCCGGCGCCAGAAGATAGGGCTCGTCCATCACGTCGCGCAGGCCCAGCACGCAGGGCGTGCCGCGGGCTTTCAGCATCTCGAGGGTTGCTTTGACCTCGCCGCGCAGGCCCAGTGGCTCCTTGTCGACGATGAAGATGTCCGGATCGTAAACCTTGGCGGTATGTTCGATGATCGAGGACCGGATGGCCAGGGTGTCGCTGATGTCGATGCGCAGGCTCAGGGAGGTGTAATCCCCGTCGCGCAGTTTGATCACGCCCGGAATTCGCACGAAGTCGACACGCGAAGCGAAACCGTAATTCCCGATAATGGGTGAACCGGACAGAATCAGGACCGACAGATGGTCCTCGGCCTTGGCCAGCGTATGGGCGATTTCACGGCACCGCCTCAGATGTCCGAGCCCAAAGCTGTCGTGGCTATAGATTAAAACGCGCGTGTCGCGCTGGCTTTGGGCCATTAAGTGTTCTCTTCATTCCCTTCCGGCCTGGTTTTGCGGCCGGCCCGTCTCACCCGGGCGCGGATGATTGCACAGTATCGCTGTCTCAACCAGTGTGCAGAAGCAAATTTCAGCAATTAGCCGGTTACTGTCTCCAGCAAACCCGGGGCGTAACGTTTGTTCCCGCGGTGTTTACCGTCATTGGGTCATCGTTTATGGTCCAAAATTCTGGAAACCTGAGTCAGAACCGAAAGCAGTCGATCCGGCTTTATGGAACGTAATCTTTTCAAATACGTATGGCGTCATAGCCGCCGTGAGCAGCTTGGCATCCTGCTGTTGGTGTCGATTTCCCTGCCGTTCTATTTTCTGTCGCTCAATCTTCCCAAACAGATCGTCAACGAAGGCATTATCGATGGCTTCGACCTGATCGGAAAATCTGAAACAGAACAGCAAAGAGCGCTGTTCTCGCTCGAATCCCTCGTCGGAAATGAAATCGGGCCTCTGTTCGAAGGCCTGGTGCTTGGGCCCTATGGCTACCTACTGGCCCTTTGCATCGCCTTTCTGGCGCTGGTGATGGTCAATGGCGGCTTTAAGTTTTTCATCAACACTTTCAAGGGTCAGCTCGGCGAACGCATGCTGCGGCGTCTGCGCTTTGAGCTCACCGACCGGGTTTTGCGTTTCCCCATTCCCTTCGTCAAGCGGGTCAAGCAGGCCGAAGTGGCCACCATGATCAAGGATGAAGTGGAGCCGCTGGGCGGTTTCATCGGTGATGCTTTCGTGACGCCCGCGTTTCTGGGCGGCCAGGCGATTACCGCCATGCTGTTCATCATGGTTCAGAATATCTGGCTGGGACTCGTTGCTGCCGGAATCGTGGTGTTTCAGGCGCTCCTGATCCCCAAGCTGCGCAAGCGGATTTTGGATCTGGGGCGGCAGCGGCAGCTGACCGCGCGGAAACTTGCTGGACGAGTCGCGGAAATTGTCGACGGGGCAATAGAGATTCAGGCGCACGACACGACGAATTACGAACGTGCCGACATGACCAAGCGGCTGGGCGAGATTTATCGTATTCGCTTTGAGATCTTTCAGCGCAAGTTCTTCGTCAAGTTCCTGAACAACCTGCTCTCGCAGTTTACGCCCTTCATCTTCTATTCGGCAGGCGGTGTGCTGGTGATCAGCGGCCGTCTCGACGTCGGTGCTCTGGTCGCGGTCATCGCGGCCTATAAGGACCTGCCCGGACCGATTAAGGAGCTGATCGATTGGGATCAGCGCCGGAACGACGTCCAGATCAAGTATGACCAGGTTATCGAGCAATTCCAGCCGCCCATGATTATCGATCCGGAGCTACAGGATCCGGGAGAGGACAGCGGGCCTTCGCTGACCGGTTTGATCGAGGCAAACTCCCTGACTCTGGAAGACGACAACGATACCAAACTGGTCGAGGGCGCCAGCTTCAATTTCGATCTTTCTCACCACATCGCCATTGTCGGACCGAGCGGTAGCGGCAAGGACCATCTGAGCATGATGCTGTCCGGAATGCTGTCGCCCAGTTCGGGCACCATCAAGGTGGGCGGACGGAACCTCCAGGAACTGCCATCGGCGGTGACCGGGCGGCGCCTGTCATATGTCGGTCCCAACACTTACTTTTTCCCGGTTTCGGTACGCGACAACCTGCTTTACGGCCTGAAACACCGCCCCCTGCGCGAACCTGAGTACGACAGCGAGGGACAGGCGAAACAAGCTGCTGATACGGCCGAAGCGTTGCGATCGGGCAACTCGCCGCTGAACTTCGACGCGGATTGGGTGGAATATGCGGCGGCAGGCGCATCGGGACCAGGCGAGATCAGCCGGCACATGATCCAAATCCTGACCGATGTCGGTCTTGAGGAAGACGTTTATCGGCTTGGCCTCAGCGGAACCATTGATGCCGACGCGCATCCCGAAGTCGCGGAAGGAATCTTGACCGCCCGTTCTGCGCTGTCTGATCGTCTGGCGTCGGAAGACGCGGAGGATCTGGTCGTACGCTTCGATCCCGAGGCTTACAACCGGAACGCCACATTGGCGGAAAACCTTCTGTTCGGCACGCCGACAAACCCGATCTACGCTACCGATGTGTTGGCGCAGAGCCCTCTGATGCTGCAGGTCCTGAAGGAGAAGGACCTGACCGGACTTCTTCTCGACATCGGTTACAGCATTGCCAAGACCATGGTCGAAATCTTCGCGGACCTGCCCTCCGGTCATCCCTTCTTCGAGCAGTTCAGCTTTATCGAAGCCGATGATCTACCGGAGTTTACGGCACTGATCGCCCGCGCGGAGAAGACCGGCCGTGGCGAGCTCGGGGAGACGGAAGAGGGCTTGTTGCTGAATCTGCCGTTCAAGTACGTCGAGGAGCGGCATCGCCTTGGGTTGATCGATGGTGATGCGGAGAAGAAACTGATCGCGGGACGTCAGCGTTTTTCCGAACTTCTGATGGAAAAGGATCCGGGTGCGGTTGCCTTTTACCGGCCGGAGTCCTACAACGCGGCCGCTTCGCTGCAGGACAACATTCTATTCGGCAGATTGGCTTACGGACAGGCACAGGCGGCCGAGACCATCGGGCGGGTCATGTCTGAGCTGCTCGATGAACTGGGTCTGCGCGAACGGGTGGTCGAGGCAGGACTGGACTACAACGTCGGTGTTGGGGGCTCTCGTCTTTCTATCGTGCAAAGGCAAAAACTGGGATTTGCCCGCTGCTTGCTGAAGCAGCCGGACATTCTGATCGTCAATGAGGCCGCAGCGGGTATGGACAGTTCGACCCAGACAAAGCTGTTGGAAACCGTGCTGCAGCAGCGCCGGGGCAAGGGCATCGTTTGGACCTTGCAGCATCCCAGGGCCGCGGAGCATTTCGACCATGTGCTGGTCATGCGCGCGGGGCGGATTGCGGAACAGGGAAGCTTTGCTGAACTGACACAGCCCGGTTCAGCGCTCAGCGAGCTGCTCGCGGCGGAGTAAGAGGCACCAATCTGGTCTGGCCCATTGCTTTGGGGCAGGCCTCTGTTTGGCGTAGCAGATGAGTTAAAACCAGGGCGCGAAGTCGTGATTGGTGCAGGGGAACGACAATAACCACCTTAACTGAGGTGGGTGACTCTAGAGCGCGATCGCTCTTGATTGACCATCAAGAGCGTGAATCGCCCTCTAACCTTTTGATGAAGAGGCTGATTCACGTTTGACTTTATACGAAAGTAAAACGATCAGACTCCGGAGCGTGATCGCTCTTGATTGACCGTCAAGAGAGTGTGAAAGCCGCTTAACGATAGGGACAGGAAAATGAGCATCGAGCAGGAAGTCGAAATTCTTCGAAACATTCCGCTTTTCGCAAACGTCGAACCGGCGAAGCTGAAACTCATGGCTTTTGCCAGCGAAAGGATGATGTTCAAACCAGGCCAAGTGCTTTGCAGTCAGGGCGATCCAGGCGACGCGGCCTTTATCCTGATCGATGGACAAGCGAACGTCGAGGTCAATACGCCGGATGGGCCGCTGACGGTCGCAACCATGCAACGTAATGATATTATTGGTGAAATCGCAATTCTCTGCGACGTTCCCCGAACCGCGACCGTCGTCGCCGAGAGTGAATTGGTGACCTTGAAAGTGACCAAGGACCTGTTCTTTCGCATGGTCACCGATTTTCCTGAAATGGGTGTTGAGGTCATGCGGGTATTGGCTCACCGTCTCGAAGCCATGAACGCGCAATTGCTGGCAGCCCGTGCCGGCAACGCTTGAGCAAGAGTAAGAATGAGCCGTTTAGATAGCGTCATCCGCCGGTTGCAGGCGCAGCGTGCCTGCCTCCAATATGGTGTCGAACTTGTACGTGAGCTGTCCGGTCCGGTTTTCGAACTGGGCCTAGGGAATGGACGTACGTACGATCACCTCAGGGAAATTTGTTCCGGATGCGAAATATTCGTGTTTGAACGTAGTGTTGCTGCCCATCCCGATTGTATTCCCGACGATGCCCACCTCTTTCTCGGTGACTTGTCGGAAACCTTGCCGGCGGCGGTTGAACGTTTCCGTGGTCAGGTCCGTCTGATCCATTCGGACATCGGCACGGGAGACCAGGCAAGGAACGCGGAGATTGCCCGTTACATTGCCGGCTTTTTGCCGGATCTCCTCTGTCCTGGCGGCATCATCATCTCGGATCAGGACACGGTTTTTGCCGGTGCGGAGCCCGTTGCACTTCCGGACGACGTCCGCAGCGGCCGCTACTTCATGTACCGGGCAGGACCGACAGGTTAGACGGCAATCCTCGTTCGGGACTGCATCAATCAAGAATTACCACATGTGAACGCGGCCAAAACGCAAGGTTTTGCCGTACGTACGGCTCCGTACGTTTATGGTTAATCGATATCCACCATAATCGGTACGTGATCCGAAGGCTTCTCCCAGGAGCGGCTGTCACGCAGAACAGTCATTGAGGAAATCGAGTCCTCAAGGGGCGGAGTGGCCAATGCATGGTCCAATCGCCACCCGTAGTCCCGCGCGAAGGCTTCTTTGAAACGGTATCCCCACCAGGTGTATAAAGGTTCCGGTAGCGGAACGAAGTGCCGCCCCACATCGATGAAGCTTCCCGCCTTGTGCAGGCGAAGCATATGTTCCGACTCGATAGGAGTATGGCCGACCGATTTTAGTAAGCGCTTGTGATTCCAGACATCCTGCTCAAACGGGGCGACATTCATGTCGCCGACGAGGATTGCCCTGCGCTTAGCCAAACTGTCCTTTTTGGCCCATTTTGCCATCTCGGTTAGAAACTGAAGCTTGTGGGCGAATTTGTCATTTTGTTCTGGATCCGGAACGTTTCCACCCGAGGGAACATAGAAGTTGTGAATCTCGAGGCCGCCGTCGACCGTTACGCTGATATGACGGCAGTCGTCCTTCTTGCACCACACCCGCCTGTCTTCGGCTTCAAAGGGCAGGCGGGACAGGATTGCGACTCCATTGTAGCTCTTTTGTCCATGGACAGAGAGATGCTCGTAACCCATTGACTTTATGGCATCGTACGGGAAGTCGTCGTTCTGAACCTTGGTCTCCTGCAGGCAAACGACCTGAGGCGACTGCTCTTCGGTAATGCGCGCAAGATGGTCCAATCTCTGGCGTAGGGAATTGACGTTCCAGGTGATCAATCGGACGGACATGCTCGCTCCCAGAGTGTTGAGTGACGGGGATTTTGTTACGCTATCGAAACGACCAGCAATATCACGAAGAGACGCTGCTGGATTTAATTCCGGTACCGTAATGATACAACTTGACGTGAGGATCCTTTCCGGAAGGCTAGATCAAACGCCGCTCAATTGGAATCAATTGATTGCGGAACGCCTGTCGAGCCGTTTGCGCCTCCGTATCGCGTACCGGCGCAAAGAAAGGTTTCGTTGTAAGTATCGCGGCAGCGACGCCAAGCAAGACCGGTCCCGGACATCCGGTGTCATAAGTAATCAGCGGGTTAAGGCATTGACAAAATAAAGGAACGCCCGGTCGGGGGGAGAGCCGGGCGTTCCAGTTCTTCGCAGAGATTGGAAAGACGATAGGGGGGAGCTATGTCTTTCCATTCTGGCCGCGTGCCGTACTGGCTGCGGTCTTAGACTAATAGATAGGTCGGATTTCGGAACTTACAATCGGGTTCCGTTATGCATCTTGTGCAAAACCGCCCCGCAAGGGATGCAAGGCAGGAATCCCAAGCCGTTAGTGTCACGAAAAGGATGTCTTTTCCGTCAGTGGCCGCCGAATTCCACGCCAGAGATCACAATTCCGGCAACGTCTCGATCATTGTCTATGCCGACAGAGCCTGCAATGAACCGGCCGCCCGCTTAACGGCGCGTGCCTGAGCGGCCTCGCCGAAAGCTTGGAACAGCTTCACAGAATCCTCATTTTCCATGACCTTGTACTCAGGATGCCATTGGACACCCAGCGCAAAATCGCGTGCGCCGTCTACCTTGATGGATTCCACCGTGTCGTCGTGGGCTCGGGCCTCGATGCTCAGGCCGTCACCCAGGCGGTCGACCGCCTGCCAATGCAGCGAGTTGATCGTGATTTCCCGGGTACCAAGCAGGCTTTCCAGCAGTCCGCCCTCAAGCAGGTGGGCTGGGTGCCGCGGACCATACTGAACATCGGGATCATCGTGCCTGGGTTGGCGATGATCGAACTTCTGGGGCAGCTCGTGGACACGCGCATGCAGCGTGCCGCCGAAGGCCACATTCAGTTCCTGCATGCCGCGGCAGATAGCGAAAAGCGGCAGGCCCTGGCGGATGGCTTCACGGATCATCGGAAGGGTGGTCGCATCGCGCTCAAGATCATGCGGTTCCGCTTCGGGAGTCGCTACGGCACCGTAACGATCCGGATGAACGTTAGAGGGACTGCCGGTCACCAGCAGTCCGTCGAGCCGGGCGACGGCTTGGGGAATATCGATCAGATTGCCCAGCGAAGGCAGCATGACGGGCAGGCCACCGGTTGCCAGAGATATCGCCCGGACATATTTGTCGCCGACGGTGTGAAAGCCTTTACCGTCGTACTCGCGTACACAGGCGGGAACGCCGATCAGAGGAGCATAGGATGATTGAGTCATGTCGGTCAGCTTAGCTGTTCACGCAATGAAGGCAAGGGTTAGGGGAGGGATCAAACAAGCGTGAAGGAGAATTCCTCGACGTCCTCTTGCGAGGTCCGGGCCAGAGGGATACCTAAGAGTTATGGAAGATCTGCAAGCATCCATTCTGACATGGAAAGGTGGCGTCGTCCTGGTGTGGTTCGCCGCCTTTTTCATTGCTGAGCGCTGGAAGCCGGCAGCACGTGAGCAGCCTGAACCGCTGGCGCATGAGGATGCGCGCCCGCTTGGTGCCTGGTCGAGGGTCGGGCGCAACCTGGGCCTCTGGGTCGCCAATGTCGGCTTGTCGCCTCTGGTCGTGGTGCCGCTTACGCTCTGGGCGTCGGAACAGGCCCTGGACTGGCGCCCCCTGTGGTGGTCAGGGCCCGCCGGGTTGCTGCTCGACCTTATGATACTTGATTTTCTGATCTACTGGTGGCATCGCGCCAATCACGAAATCCGGTTTCTTTGGCGGTTTCACGAAATTCACCATCTCGACCGCTTCCTGGATACCTCTTCAGCCTTGCGGTTTCACTTCGGCGAGGTGCTGCTGTCGGCCTGCGCGCGGGCCGCCGTTATTATTCTGCTTGGAATCCCGTTTTTCTCGGTCATTATCTTTGAGATTCTGGTGCTCTTGAGCGCGCTGTTTCACCATTCGAACCTGCGGATCGGCGCAGATACGGAACGCTTGTTGTCACGATTGATCATCACCCCGTCGATCCACTGGGTGCACCATCATGCGGTTCGGCGGGACACGGATTCGAACTACGGCACGATCTTCAGCTTTTGGGATCGTTTGTTCGGTTCCAGCTCCAAGACAGAACGCTGGTCCGACATGCCGATCGGTGTCGAGCGGACCGAAGAGCGTAGGTTCCTTGGACTGTTAATTCGGCCATTTTCAGTCCGGCAAGCTCCGCCTGCTGCGGAAAACCAACTCTAAACTGGCGCGATTTAGCGCCCGCGATTGTCGTTGGCGCCGGGGGTCTCGATCTCCAGATCATCGTATTCGAACACCGAGCTTTCGATCGGAAGATCGTATTCGGCGTTGAAGAGGGAAACCTGTGTTGCGATTCCCTGTGCATCGATCACTTCCCACTTGTGCAGCCGCAAGGGTTTGTCGCTGAAGGTGAGTGTGATGCGGCCGACATCTCCGTTGGAGCTGTCCTGGAGGACCATCGACAGGGTGCCGGCTTCCCGGACGATATCGACGATTTCGATGTCATCCGCCAGTTCGACCTTCTCGCGGATCAGGAACCAAAGCGGGGTTTCCCACAGCGGCAGGAATGTTGCCTGTTTCAGTTCCCGGTCATAGTACAGCAGGGTCAGGCCATTCGCGATCAACAGGGCGGGATGCGGATCGTCGTATTGAAACCGCATTTTTCCAGGCCTCTGGATGTGTACTTCGCCCTCGGCGAAGGATCCGTTTGTTGAGACCTGGATGAAACGGGCGTGGACCGAGGTCAGGCTGTTGAGGTAGCGCTCGATCCGGGCGACGGCGGCGCTGTCGTCCGGTGACAGGGCCGCGACCTGCGCTGGTTCTCCATCGGCCTTGAATTTCCTTGGCCCGGTCCAGTTGATCGCGGGTTTCAGGCCCGGCGGCTGCGCCAAATCGTCCGCTGCTTGGGCGGCCGGTTTTTGCGCCGAATTTAAGGTTGAATTTGATGTCGAATCTTGCGCGGACGCAGTCACCGCAAACGCGGTGCTGCCTGCGGCGGCTGCGATCGCCGAAACCACTGCAGCTCTGATCCAAGTCTTCATTCTTTAATCATCGTGTCCGCCGGCAGTGAGAACTTCACGTTTCCCAACGTGATTAGCCTGGCTTACGACGCCTTCCGCTTCCATCTTTTCAATTATCCGCGCCGCCCGGTTATAGCCGATCTGCAGCTGGCGTTGGATAAAGCTTGTCGAGGCCTTGCGATGTTGGCAGACGATCGCCACTGCCTGATCATAAAGCTCGTCTCCGCTGTTGCCGCCGCCTGGGCCGTCCATGCCGTCGAACGCGGGTTCTTCGTCTTCGGTCACAGACTCGATGTAGGAAGGCTGCCCCTGTCGTTTCAAGCAGGCAACAACATCTTCGACTTCCTGGTCGGTCACCAAAGGCCCGTGAACACGGGCAATCCGGCCGCCCTGGCCCATGTAGAGCATGTCGCCCTGACCCAGCAGCTGTTCGGCGCCCTGCTCACCCAAAATAGTCCGGCTGTCGATCTTGGAGGTCACGTGGAAGCTGATTCGGGTCGGGAAGTTGGCCTTGATGGTACCCGTGATGACGTCGACAGACGGCCGTTGCGTGGCCATGATCAGATGAATACCTGCGGCGCGCGCCATCTGGGCCAGGCGTTGAACGGCGCCTTCGATATCCTTGCCGGCGACCAGCATGAGGTCGGCCATCTCGTCGACCACAACGACGATAAAGGGCAGGGGTTCCGTTTCGAAGGGCTGTTCTTCGTGGATCGGCTGACCTGTGTCGGGGTCGAAACCGGTCTGAACCTTGCGCGTCAGGATCTCGCCTTTTTTCTTCGCCTCTTCCATCTGGGCGTTGTAGCCGTCGATGTTCCGGACGCCGAGGCGCGACATGTTGCGGTAGCGCTCCTCCATCTCCCGGACCGTCCATTTCAGGGCCACAACAGCCTTTTTGGGCTCAGTCACCACAGGGGCAAGGAGGTGCGGAATCCCGTCATAGACGGAAAGCTCAAGCATCTTGGGGTCGATCATGATGAATTTGCACTGATCCGGTGAAAATCGGAACAACAGCGAAAGAATCATCGAATTAACGGCGACCGATTTACCGGAGCCGGTGGTACCCGCGACCAGCAGATGCGGCATGCGTCCGAGATCGGCTATGGTCGGATGCCCGCCGATGTCCTTACCAAGAATCATGGGAAGCTTGCCGCCGGCGCGGTCGAATACATCGGACCCAAGCAGCTCGCGCAAATAGACGGTTTCGCGCAGGGCGTTCGGCAATTCGATGCCGATGACGCTGGACCCGGGTACGACGGCGACGCGCACGGAAATCGCACTCATGGAACGGGCAATATCGTCGGCCAGACCCACGACGCGGCTGGTTTTGGTGCCAGGTGCGGGTTCCAGCTCGTAACGGGTGACCACCGGTCCGGGCCTGACCTTGACGATTTCCCCGCGCACGCCAAAGTCCTGCAGAACCGTCTCCAACATGGCGGCGTTTTTCTTCAGGGCGTCGCGGGTTTGCACGGCGTCCTGAACCGACGGTGGTGTCGACGCGAGCAGTGTAAGCGGCGGAAGCTCGTAATCTCCGTCGGCACCGAAGAGCTTGGGCTGCTGCGCGTCCTGGGCGCGTTTACCCGGTTTGGGGCGCGCTTTGCGCGGTGCGACGAAGTTGAGATCGTCCTCGGTCTCAACCTTAACCTTGGACAAGGGCCTGGTGTCTTCGTCCAGGCTGGGCTCGATCCGCTCTTTACGCTGTGCTTTCCGGCGCGGGGTTTTCGGTCGGCTGACCGCGGTTTCCACTGAATCGTGCGGTTCGTCGGCGCCGTCGCGCCGTCCAAAGTTTTCGGCAAAGCCCGACAGGCTGCGTCGCGCGGCGGCCCATTCATGGCGTTTGAGCCCCAGGGCGTAGAGCAGGGCCGAGGCCCCAAGCAACAGCGCAGGAACGGCCACAATCCAGGCGGCAACGCCGATCAATTGGGAAAGCGTGTCGAGGATGATACTGCCAAGCACACCGCCTAAACCGGCATTTTCAACCAGCCAGCCCTCAGGTTGAGGCAAAACCGCCAGTCCCACTGCGAAGACAATGAGTCCGGCCACCAGCGCGCCGAGGCGCAGCCACCAGTGCGCCAGCGTGTGATCGCGGAACAGACGCCAGGACCAGCCGCCCAAGACGGGCGTCACCATAAAACAGCTCAAACCCAGGATCGGTAACAGGGTTCCCACGAGACTGGCGCCGGGCCAGCCCAGTAAATTGGTGACGGGGCCATCGGTCGCGTGATTGGGCGAGGGATCCATCGGATTAAAGGTCAGCAATGCAGCCAGAGCCGCTAAGGCGATGGCGAGCAGGATCAGGCCCAGCGCTTCAATCAGGCGCCGGCGCATGAAGTCTCCACTGCCTTCAGGCAGAAAGTGTGACCGCTCGTCACGTCCCGACCGGCTGATTGCGCTCTCCCGTGCCGCCATCTTCGACCCTGTCTCCTTTCCTGGGATTTACCGTTCTCGGTTGCTACGTCTTGGCTGAAAGGCTCAAGATCCTAAAGATCTTTCACGAACAGCGATGTGAAGATTCTGTCAATCCGAAGGGTTTACAAGATCTCGACTATCCGGCCAAGGGCGGCTTTTGTGACCTCGGCGTCGAATACCAGTGCGATTCTAATATACTTTTCGCCTGGATTATAACCCTCACTGTCCGCAACAGACATATAGGCGCCAGGAAGCACTTTAATCCCGGCTTCCCGCCACAATTTCTGAGCCGCAGCTTCGCCGTCGCCGACATCCAGCCAGAGAAAGAAGCCGCCGTCCGGGACGCTGAATCCAAAACGATTGCCCAGAACCTGCCGCGCAATTTCAAAATTCCCGCGATAAAAGCTCCGCACCGCCTCGACATGCTCTTCGTCATTCCAGAGCCGGGTTCCCGCCGCCATAACAGGCAGCGGCACGCCCGCACCGCCGACCCGCAGGATTGCATCCAGGCCGTCGATCACCTTCGCATCTCCCGCAGCAAATCCGCAGCGCAGGCCTGCAGCGTTGGAGCGCTTTGAAAGAGAATGAAAAATCAGAAGGTTATCCAAAGATCCGCCGAGCTCTCCAACAATGTCGAGCGCGCCTGGCGGCGGTGAATGTGTATAGATCTCGGCATAGCACTCGTCGAAGGCAACTACGAAGTCGTGCTTGCGGGCCAGCACGAGCAGGTCCTTGAGCTGCCGCCGGCTGGCGGCGGCCCCTTGCGGATTGGAGGGCGAGCAGAGAATACAAAGCGATGTGCGCGCTAAAACCTCTTCCGGCACGGCATGATAATCCGGCAGGAAACCGGTTTCACTCGTGGTGGGCAGGAAAACGGGTTCCGCGCCCGCCGCCACCGCTGCGCCCGCATAGACATGGTAGAAGGGATTGGGGATCAGGACCACGGGCGGGGCTGCGTCCCCGTCTCTCGGAGATTGAGGCACCGTTGCCAGGGTTGCAAAAAACAAACCCTCGCGGGAGCCGGGCAGCGGCAGAATGTGGCGCTGCGGATCGATGAGGCCCGGCGCGACGTCATAGCGCCGTTCGAGCCAGGCGCTGCAGGCCTCCAGGAAGGCCCGGGTGCCGCGCGCCGGCGGATAACGGGACCAGTCGCCGGCGTTGGCGGCGATTTCCTCGGCGACGAAGGCCGGTGGCTGGCCTTTCGGCTCTCCCACGGATAGCGCAAGTGGTATCGAAGCACCAAGCGGTGCAGGCCCTGCCGGGATTCCCTCCAGCAAACGGGTCAAACGGGAGAAGGGATGAAAAGCCTGCAGGTTTTGTCGATCGATCACGCGTGTCGTTCCAGTCTCTCGGGCGAATTTGGATTGCTGACTTTAGAGCGGATGAAGCTTAGTCAGAACCGCCTTGTGGTTACGATCTATCATGACTTTCCTCTCTAAACCTCTCCGTTAGAGCTGATGCTCCGGGTCACTGGACCGTCTGAGGCTGTTCCATGCGACCAGAAGCTGCTCTAAGGATCGCGAGTCTAGCGGCGGAGGAATCCGCCTGGCAAGGAAAGGCTGGCGTATCGCGCCTGTTTCACGCTTGATTTTCCGGTGTTTCCCCCTTTGATTCCCTCTTTGATTCTGGGCGCAGCGTTCAATAGGCCGGTTTTAGGCCGCTTCAAACAGCTCGATCGGATTTCCAGAGGGATCTTCGCAAAGGATCTGGCGTCCCCCCGGTCCGGTGAGGATGTCGTTGCGGAAGGCCACACCCTTGTCACGCAATTCAGAGGTGACCTTATCCAGATTCTCGACCTGAACAACGATCCGAGCCCAGCCGCCGGGTTGCGGCTGTGCGCCGTCGGGCATAGGTTTGCTCGCGGAGGCCTGCGGACCTGCGAGCCAAAGCCGGAGGTCATCCTGCCGCAGAATTGCCATGGCAGGCCCAAACTGCTGGAGAAGCTCAAAACCGAGATGCTCTGTGTAGAACGCGATGGCCTGATCGACGTCGGCGACGATGTAACGAACCTGAGCCATGATTCCCTCCGTGTTGATTGGTGCTGGAGCAGACCCGGGTTAGATGGAACCGCAACTGTCGGCCCGCCGGCCCGGCGAATCTATCCTGATCATACGACAGAGAACGGGTCATCTTTAAGGGGATTGCTGGCCAAAGGGAGGGGGCTGTTAAGCGTGGCGTCAGCAGCCCGCCGTTTTTCACCAAAAGAACCAGCGGAGCGTGGTTACGATGCCGACAAGCATCATGATCGAAAGAAACATCACCACCCCGACAACACAAAAGAACTCAAAGCCAGCCATCGCAGGGTAGCCTTTATCCCGGTCCAGGCGGTGGGCTGGGTCAGACCAACTTTCCTCTGCGCGGGAACGATTGCCTGCCGTCGGACCACTGGCGACATTTGCCGGGTCAGGTTTACCGCCGGTTTCAAAGGATACCAACGCGGATTTTATCATTGTAAGCCCGAACTTTAGGTAGCCTTGTTCCGTCGTCGTGTCGTTCGACCCTACAGGGTGACCGCCGTATTGCGCCTGTAATGCCCCGGCTTTGTCATTTGAGACCAAGCCTTCGAGCTCCTCGACGAGTTCCTTGATGCGCTCTCGATCCATTGGGGAATCATCCGCCTGCTGTCGCTTTGCGACGACCGTGAATTGAAGAAGACCGCACGATAGCTTCATCCCAGGAGGTTGGATCGAGTCAAAAAAAAGGCCCGGCATTCAGCGGCCGGGCCAGGGTGTTGACGGGGGAATCACCGCCAACGCACAATTGCATGCTCACCGCTGTCGGTGAGCGCTTTTTCAGAACGCCTGGGATCCCTGACCGAATTCCGGATAGGCCTCCAGACCAAGTTCGGCTTTATCAAGACCGATTTCCTCTTCCTCGTCGGTCACCCGGATACCCATGGCCGTCTTCAGGGCGAACCAGACGATCAGGCTGGTGAGAAAGACGAAGGCGCCGATTGCGACAATGCCGGTGATCTGCGTGCCGATGTTCGCACTCCCGAAAATGCCAACACAGAGCGTACCCCAGATACCGGCACAGAGATGGACCGGAATGGCGCCGACCACATCGTCGATTTTCAGTCTATCGAGCATGGGAACC
Source organism: Pelagibius sp. Alg239-R121 (assembly GCF_947331435.1). Lineage (GTDB taxonomy): Bacteria > Pseudomonadota > Alphaproteobacteria > Kiloniellales > Kiloniellaceae > Denitrobaculum. Next base: position 784,326 of record NZ_CAMZOF010000001.1, read on the forward strand.
GCGATGACCACAATGGCACCACCGACGCCACCGATAATCAGGGCATAGACGTGGTTCTGCAGGTCGGGGCCGGCGGTGATGGAGACGAGACCGGCGAGCGCCCCGTTCAGGGTCATGGTCAGATCCATCTTCTTGTACAGGATCTGGGTCAGGAGCATTGCGGCGACCACGCCTGCGGCGGCGGCCATGGTCGTGTTGACGTAGACAATTGCAATGGCTGCAGCGTCCAGAGCCGAGCCCAGGGCCAGCTGCGAACCGCCGTTAAATCCAAACCAGCCGAGCCACAGGATAAAGGTGCCCAGGGTCGCAAGCGGCAGGTTCGCGCCAGGCAGGGGATTAACCCGTCCGTCCGGGCCGTATTTGCCCCGGCGCGCACCCAGAACCAGCACACCCGCAAGGGCGGCCCAGCCACCAACGGAGTGGACAATGGTGGAACCGGCAAAATCGGAAAAGCCCATTGTCGTCAGCCAGCCCTGGCCCCAGGTCCAGGAAGCCTGGATCGGGTAGATAAAGGCCGCGAGGATGATGGTGAAGATCATGAAGGGCCAGACCTTGATGCGCTCGGCGAGCGTTCCAGACACGATTGAAGCTGTTGTAGCGACGAAGACCATCTGGAAGAACCAGTCGGACATGACCGAATAACCGTTGCTCGTCACCGCGCCGACCAGAGCCTCGGTCGCTTCTTCGGCACCCAGGAGATCCAATTCAGCCTGGCTGGAGTTATAGAGGAAGCCGAAAGAGCCGATAAAGCCATCCGACGGCACATCGACATACATCAGATTGTAGCCGATCAGATAGTAGGCGATGCCCGCGAAGGAATAGAGCGCGATGTTCTTCAGGCAGATTGCAGCGGTGTTTTTAGTGCGGACCAGGCCAGATTCCAGCATGGCGAATCCGGCGGCCATCCACATGACCAGCGCGCCGTGGATCAGGAAGGAAAAGGTGTTGAAGATAAATGCGGTTTCTTCCGAGACGGCAGCCTGCGCCGCGTTGCTCAGGACGAGCGTTGTAGCGGCGGCAAGGCCGGTCAAAACCAGAAATTTGCGCCCTGGAGTTGGGAGTGTGAAGAGTTTCATCGAATAGGCCTCCTAAAGCGCCTCTGCATTGGTTTCGCCGGTTCTGATCCGGACTGTTTGAAGGACATCGAGGACAAAGATCTTGCCGTCGCCGATGCGCCCGGTATTTGCCGACTGTTGAACCGTCTCGACGACCTGTTCGACCCTCTCGTCGTTGACGGCGATATCGACCTTGACCTTGGGCAAAAAATTGATCGCGTATTCCGCGCCTCGGTAGATCTCGGTTTGCCCTTTCTGGCGGCCGTAGCCCTTCACTTCGCTGACCGTAAGCCCCTCGACGCCAATGGCGGTGAGTGCTTGTCGGACGTCGTCGAGTTTGAAGGGTTTGATGATGGCTGAGACCATCTTCATATCAGTGTTCTCCCCGTCGTTTTGCCTGTCTCCCGCGTGGCCCGGAGGCAACGCACAACCCCTGTTATCTCAAGAAGCGTGCCAACTAGAGTGCACTGCACAAAAAGCCTGTGAATCCGGTCGCTTCAGGCCTGTGAGGCCGGACCCCTCTTTGCAGACTCTCTGAATATAAATGCCTAATAATTAGGCATGAATAGGGTAATGATCAATAATTAGGCATTAACGACTCTCGGCCGGCTGACTTTCGGCCCAGAGCCTCGTAGGAGCTACCATTGCGCCGAAGGAGGTTCCTGCGGCCTTTCGTCCATCGCCGCCGCGTTAACGTCCTGCTAAAGTGGGTTCCGCTGCATCCCAAGATGTTACGAGCGCTTCAAGTCATGAAAGAATCTGCAGCCGGATCCGTTTTGGTCTTCGCGTCTCTTGGCCATGCCCTGTTTCATGGGCTTGTGGCGCTGTTCCTGACGCTTGTTCTGGTCCTGGAAGCGATTTGGCAAGGCCCCTCCGACGAATTGCTCGGTCCTTGGACACGCGGTGCCTTCGCCTCGCTGATCGCGCAGCTTGTTTTAACCCGGCGGCGGGTTCTGTCTCTTGTTCTACATTCCGGCGGCCCTGGTGACCCTGGTGTTCTCGGTTGCGCTATTTCTGCCGTCGGGAGCCTGCTCGAGCGTTGCAGCAGCGGGTGTCTGACAGAGAAGCTTTCGTAAGGAGGCTGGCCGAAGGGCGGCGAATATGGGAAAGAAGATTGCAGAGATGACGGAGACAGGTGTGGTGACAGTAAAATCCAGTGACTCCGGGAGGGCTGCTTCCGAGGTCGGTGCCTCCGATGGGACAACACAGCACTTTGAAATTCTGGTCGTTGGCGGCGGCCTGGCCGGGCTTTCCATGAGCGCTGCGCTGGCGAGTGCGGGTATCGCCGTTGCCGTGGTCGATCGTGACGATCCGGAGAACATGATCTCGGTGCCCTACGACGGCCGGTCCTCTGCCCTTGCCCGCGGATCCCAGCAGATGCTGGCTGCGATCGGCGTCTGGCCGCATATGGCCGCAGCCGCCCAGCCGATCCTGGATATCAGGGTGTCGGACGGAAAAATCGGCAGGGCCACATCCAGGCTGTTTCTGCATTATGATCATCAGGATGTCTCCGGCGAACCGCTTGGGTACATTGTCGAGAACCGTGCGACGCGCCTGGCATTTCAGGCTCATCTGCCGACGCTGCCGACGCTCACGCGATTCGCCCCAAACGAACTGTCGGAACTGCAACGCGGCGCAGACGGCATGCCGGGGGCAAACCGGGTTCGGGCTGTTCTCAAGGACGGCCAGGTGCTCACGGCGGAACTGGTGATCGCCGCGGACGGCCGCAATTCGACGCTGCGGCGAGAGGCTGGTATTCGCTCTACCAATTGGGACTATCCCCAATGCGGCATCGTGGGCACGGTACATCACGAACGGCCTCACGAAGGGGTCGCACATGAACATTTTCTGCCGGCCGGGCCCTTTGCGTTGTTGCCCATGACCGACGGCGAAAAGGGCGAATACCGCTCGTCGCTGGTCTGGACCGAATCCCGAGCCTTGACGCCGCACATGCTCGCGCTGGATGAAGCGGCGTTCTGCGCGGAGATGCAACGCCGTTTCGGCGACAGCCTGGGCAGGCTGCGGATGCCGGGCAAGCGCTGGTCCTATCCTCTGTCCCTGATGCATGCGGAACGCTACAGCGACCATCGATTGGCGCTGATCGGCGATGCGGCCCACGCCATTCATCCGATTTCGGGTCAGGGCTTCAATCTCGGCCTCAAGGATGTCGCCGCTCTTTCGGAGTGCATTGTCGACGCCCGCCGGCTGGGACTTGATATCGGCTCGCCGCAGGTGCTGGAACGCTATGAGCGTTGGCGCCGGTTCGACAACATGGCCCTGATCGCCACCACAGATGGGTTGAACCGCCTGTTTTCCAACGACCTGCCGCCGGTCCGGCTGGCGCGTGACCTCGGTCTGGCGGCGGTCAACCGCATGCCGGGCCTAAAACGCTTTTTCATGAGCCATGCCATGGGGCTGGTCGGTGACCTCCCGCGCCTGATCCAGGGGCGGCCCTTGTGATTCCGGCTTTCGGCGAAGACTCGGTGAGGCTGTCCGTTGCAGCGAGATTTTGCCGTTTCCTGACTGTCCTATTGCTTGCTGGCACTGCTTCAGCTGCGAGTGCGATGGCCCAGGAGCAGGGCGATTCGGTGGTTCTGCAGGGCGGCGGGGGCGAGGTCTATATCGGCGGACTGCCGCCTGGATGGGCTGCCGCTGCCCGGGTCGAGGGCATGCCGGTCGATTTCGCCGCCTGGACACCGCGGGGGCAGACCAGCAGCGACTGGAAGGAGATGATTGCCGCGCAGCTCTTTTCAGGACTGGGCGGCCGTGAGCCCGCCGCGTTTCTCGATCGTGTCACGGCCGGTTACGATCAGGCCTGCGATTCCATCTCGACCACGTCGATCAAGCCGGTTCCCGTAAACGGCTTGCCCTCTGCCTTCCGCGCAATCGCCTGCAGCCACAATTCGGCCAGCGGCTTTGGCGAGGTCGTGTTGCTGCGGGTCGTCACCGGCCGCAACGCGCTTTATCTGATGGAGCGGATTTACCGCACCGAACCCTTCGCCCCGGGCACGATCCCCTTCGACAACGGTTTCCTGGCTCAGGGCAAAACGAGCCTTGAGTTGGGGCTTGCCTGTCAGCGAGCGGTCGGCGTTGAACAAACGGCGACCGCCTCGCCCTGCCCGGAAGGCTGGAAACCCGCACTCGATGGCTTGGTTGAAGGGCAGGCAGTCACGGTCTTTCCGGCTGGGGAATAGGGCGTTTCAGCTTCGGCGCGAGAATCCTGGCGTTTTCATTCTGAATTCCGATTGGCCGGTAGTTAGCCACTGATCACGTAAATATCCGGACTTCTTGCAGTCTAGGTTGCGAAGTCATACCGCTGGTTGCTGAGCGCCTACTTCTTGTCGCTCTGGTGTCAATATTCAAAAAATCTATGGTTAATCAGTTGCGTAATCGGAAATTTCCGTTCTATGTTTTTACAAGCATGCGAGGAATGGGGATTTAAATGACAACTTTTGGTATTCGTGCCGCAGGCAGCGGCGGCGCTTCTTCTGTGTTTTCGATTGGCCGTCTCTTCGCCGTTCTGATGGCGGCGTTGTTTATCTCAGGCTGTGCGCAGACCAGGAGCCAGCTTACAACAGAGGGCGCACCAGTTGTTGGATCCGCGCCAAAGGTTTTGATGATGAAAGCAGACGTCGAGATCTCGGTCCTGACGGCTGCGGGCTTGGAAGAACCCAACGCGGAATGGACGGAACAGGCAAAATCTCATCTAGATGGCTCGCTATCGGAAGTTCTCGGAGGAAAGTCGGTCACGATGATTCCCTACGAACCGGTCGGCGGCGTTGGGCCTGAAAGCCTCAATGAAGCGCAAATACTTAAGCTACACGAAGCGGTCGGAGCGTCGGTTCTTCTGCATAAATATGTTCCTGGGTTGGCATTGCCCACAAAGCAGAACAGGTTCGACTGGACGATGGGCGAGGCAATCGCTCCTTTGAGGGCAAAGTATGACGCTGATTACGTCATGTTCCTGTTCCTGCGTGACAGTTTCTCGAGCGCTGGCCGTGTGGCTGCAAATGTTGTTTTTGTGCTCTTGGGCGCTGGCGCTCACGGTGGTCAACAAGTCGGATATGCGTCTCTCGTCGATATGAAGACTGGCAACGTTGTGTGGTTTAACTTCCTGCATAGTACGACAGGAGATCTCCGAAAAGAGGAGGGCTCGCGGCTCGCAATCAGAAACCTGCTCGACGAAGCGCCTCTCTAAGAGATGTTTAGTGTTAGACACTATGTTCTTTTGATGGCTGTTGCCTTCGGGCTTTCGGCCTGCGGTACAACGAAGGGATCGACAGGCCCTGTCACACCCATAGCGCCGGGTGAGCGGCCTGAACTACATACCGACGAGGCTGGCCTGTGGATGCAAGTGGAACAGGCTGAGGCGGAGCTGAAAACATCAGGCCGGGTTGTCTACGATCCCGAATTGAACAAATACGTTGGGGAAATGGTGTGCCGGCTCGCAGCCGAATACTGCCAGGATGTCCGGGTCTATGTGGTCAATGCTGCCGGCTTTAACGCGAGCATGTCGCCGAATGGCGCCATGCATGTCTGGACCGGCCTTCTGTTGAGAGTCGAAAACGAAGCACAGCTCGCAAACGTCTTAGCGCACGAGTTGGCGCACTACCGCCAGCGTCATTCGCTTCAACGGTGGCGTGATATTCGGGCTAAGACTGACGGTCTTGTGTTCTTTCAAATTGCAACGGCGATGGTTGGAGCTGCGCCCATCGGCGCGCTTGCGTCGCTGGCTGCTCTTGACAGCATTTACGGATTTTCGCGAGATCAAGAGCGAGAAGCCGATGATCTGGGGTTCGATAGCCTGACGGCAGCGGGCTACGACCCCAGAGAGGCGCCGCGGGTTTGGGAGTTTATGATTGAGGAGAAAGAAGCTTCTGACGCTCCTAAAAGGACTTTCTTCTTCTCGACACATCCGCAAAGTGAGGAACGGCAAGAAACGCTGGCAAAAAAGGTTGATGAACTCGGGGATTTGACTGACAGCCTCATCCTCGGTGAAGAAAGGTTTCGCGCTCAAACGCTTCGCTTCAGGTCTGCGTGGCTCGCACAAGAGATCAAGGTCGGCGACTTCGGTCGAGGCATTGCGATGGTCGAACGCTTATTGAAGCGTGATCCAGATGCTGGCGAACTCCACTTTGCAAAGGGAGAGCTTCTCCGTCGTCGAGGTGGCGACGGAGATTATGATGATGCCGTGTCGGCCTACGAGCAGGCAATGAAAGCCATCGACTATCCCGCTAGCGTGCATAGATCGCTTGCTCTTGTTCAGTGGTCGCAGGGAAAAGATGCACAAGCCGCGGCAGCATTCCATGATTATCTTGAGAAAAAACCGGACGCCGATGATCGCCTGATTATCGAAAGTTATATAAGCCAGTTGAAATGAGGTTCGACGAGCGATGAAACGCCTTTTTATTCTAATTCCGCTTTTGATGTTTGTAGCAAGCTGCACGCACATCAAGATGATCGATCCCAAGCCTCAGGAAATCGGGAAGGCCTATCAGGTGAACCCGACAAAACAATGGAATGGACTCAATAAATCGAGCTTCCAGACCGTCGCTGAGCAATGGACAAAAGACGGTCCACTTTTGAACGGTATGAACTTTTGGCACGATATTTCAAAGGATGATGCTCTGTATGAAGAGCGCGGGGTCGAATATCCAAAGTTTCGAGAAGACATGCGGGCTACGGAAGTCATGGAGTTCTTTGTCAGTTCTGGAACCAAATCCGGTGCTGTAAACATTGAAGCGTCCAACCTCAGGCCTGCCAAATTTGGCAATGCCGAGGGCTTTCGGTTCGAATATACCTATGCAACCGGCGATGGTCTGAAGATGCGCGGTATGGTGCTTGCTGCAGTCATCGATCAGAAACTTCAGATGATCTCTTACTGGGCGACGGACGCTCATTACTACGAAAAAAATGCCAAAGAGGCTGAAAAGATCTTTGAGACGATTGAGCTGACTTCATCCTGAACCATCAGTTCAAAGTTCTGTGTAGCCTTTAACCTTCTGAGTTTTCTGATTCTTTGAGTGCATTGGTGGCGAGGAGAATAATATTGTCTGTAAAGGCGAATGGTGGATTGGGCAGTTTGAATTACGTGCCCTCTGTTGGCCGGATTATTGCCGTGATGACGGCTGCTTTGTTTATCTCCGGCTGTGTATCGCAACGTGCGCTGGAGGAACCTGAAGCAAAGCTCCATATCCAGAATACGCCGAAGTACGAGAAGAGCGCGGACGGCGGTACTCAGCTGGCTCGTCAGAAAAAGAACGAGGCGATTGATCTTTCGACGAAGGCCATCGTTGTGATGCGGGGTGAATTGCTGGCGCCAAGCGACTTTGAGTACAAGGCCATCAGCATAAACTTCTCCACGCAGGATATAGATTCGCTTAACAGCGGTAGAGACTCGTCGACCGACAGGATTGCATATCTGTCTGCGACCAACAGTTTCTATGCTGTTCTGGTCGAGCCTGGCACCTACCGCTATGCGTGGAATGAGCTGGGCAATCCTGCCTGGATTATTTCGCGCTATTCACCGACAAAACTCATAGAATTCACGGTCGAAGCGGGCGAAGCGCTCTATGTCGGTGACCTAAAAGTCATTCTCCCCGAGGTCAGTGTTTACCGGCAAGATACGCTCTTGGGCGGGAAGGGCGCAAAGATCGCGCCGGGATTCACGGACTACCGTTTCAAAGTCAAGCAAGACGAAAATGCTGCAAGACAGTTCTATGAAGGGCTGGCAATTGACGATAAACCGCCCCTTCAAGTTCGGCCTATGAGCAACAATCCCATGCCCAGGATCCGTCGATACTCAAATCCTAAGTGCAATGGCCTTTGGTACATCGCCTACACAAGCCGTGGCATCTGCTGATAGAGCCGACGTCATCGGCCGCTTTTCATGCAAACCAAATCAATAGTCAGAGAGGAGTGAAATGTGAGGGCTGTTGTTCTTCTCTCGCTCATGGTCCTGGTGCTCGCGAGCTGTACGGCCGATCAGGTCAACAGCACCTATACGCCGCTGGGAAGCGAACCACATTCGATTGGTTCCGCTTACCAGGTCACGCCGGTCGATAGCTGGCAAAAATACTCCTCGACCGCCGATGTCGATTTCCTCGTTCACTGGACGAGCGGAAGGTCCCACAGTGCGAACTTTGCTCTCTTCCATGACTTAAGCGAAGGGGATGCGCTCTTCAGATACACCGATCCGGACTTCCCTCTGTTTCGCGCGGATATGACGCCGGAGGAGGTTGCGACGCTGTTGCGAGAAACTATGAAGCTCCGAGGAATGCTGTCCATTGAAACCGAGAATGTCAGGCCCGCGAAATTTGGAAGCCTTCCGGGTTTTAAGTTTGACACCAACTACGTTCGATCGAACAGCACCCTCGGTCGCGGCAGCGTGCTCGGGACGATCATCAACGGCCGGCTTCAACTCATTTACTTTACGAGCGGTGTAGAGAGCTTCGACGAATATGTCGATGACGCTGAATTCATGATGGAGAGCGTCGTGCTGCAGTGAAGATCTGCAGGAACAGCGACGCGCAAGCATTTCATAGACCCTGCCGAACGTTGGTGTGTTGCCATTAACTTCGTAGTTCCAGGGTTTGCGAGTCTAGGGGAGTTTAGAATGCGAAGATCCATCCTTGTTGTCTTGCTGGCTGTGGCCTTAGGCGGTTGCGGCGTTGATCTTGCCAACTACAAATACGCCGCTCTTGAGACCACGCCTCAAGCCATTGGCTCAACGTTCACGGCAACTCCGGCACCCGGTTGGAAGCGCGTTACGTCAGATCTTGATCAAGACAGTCAGATCAATTGGTCGGCCGGTGAACAAGACAACCGTGTTGGCATAAGATTCTGGTACGACCTCAACGAAGATGACGCATTGTTCAGGCACGTCGATCCGGATTTTCCGCTGTTCCGGCCGGACATGTCGCCAGCTGGCGTTATGGCAATGTTCAAGGAATCTCTGGAATTCAGAAATCTCCGAGAGGTCGAAACCACCAATCTCCGAGCTGCTGCGTTCGGTAATGCAGATGGTTTTCGCTTCGATACCTCCTTTCGTTTGCCAAACGACATTTCGGTCCGCGGCACGGTGCTGGCCGCAATTCTTGGCGATAAGCTCCAGCTGATCTCCTACTCAGCAAGCCCGGAGCTCTTTGAAGAATACCTGGGCGACGCGGATGCCATCATGAACAGCGTCGAACTGCAGTGAAGATGTGCAAGAACAGCATTTGGCTGTAGTAAAAAATTATCGCTGCAGATCAAAGGGATCATGGAGATTGGAAGTCCAATGGTACGTTTAAGTGCCCACACTCGGGAAGATTGTCTCTATCGCACCTGCTGTTTGTTCGGCCGCTTTCTGTTTACTGCACTTGCTGTTGCATTTGTTGCTGGCTGTACGCCGCCAGCGCAGCGCCCCTTGGAGGAGCCACAGGTAAAACTGACTATCCAGAAAGATGCACCAGCCTATAAGAAAAGCAGCGACGGTGGCGCAGAGCAAGTGCGGGCGCAGGAGGATGAGGCTGTCGATCTCTCGAAAAAGACAGTTGTTGTTATGCGCGGGGAACTGCGCGCACCAAGCCGATTCGAGTACAAGGCGATTGGGATCAATTTTACCACTCAGGACGTTAACGCCCTTCGTTGGGACGGGCTTTCCTCGACCAATCTTATCGAATACCGGTCTGAAGCTAACAGCTTTTATGCCTTCGTGGTGGAGCCGGGTACCTATCGTTATGCATGGAACGTTGTCGGCAATCCTGAACGTTGGGGGTCGCGCTACTCCCCAACACAGTTGATCGAGTTTACGGCGAATGCCGGTGAAGCAATCTATGTCGGGGATCTGAAAGTGATCCTGACAGACAAGGATTTCTATCGCGGCGAGGATGGCACGGGCTTTGCGATCCGGTGGTGGGGCATTGTCGATTATCAGTTCGATGTGGAACGGGATGAGAAGGCTGCAGAGGCGTTTTATGCGTCCCTGTCTCTGGAGAATGCACCGCCGCTTCAGTCCAGGATTATGACGATCAACCCCATGCCAAACGTCAAACGCTATACCAGACGGCAGTGTGATGGTTTGTTGGGTTTCGGTGCGTATGGACGCCCGCCATGCATCGTTGCACAAGACGAAGACGACTGGGGAATTAAACCTCCCGGTTGATCAGCTTGTCTTCGAAGGGGAAAACCGAGAGGAGTTCGGCGCCGGCTTCGCCGATCAGGACCTGCTGTTCGAGTTTGACGCCGATGCTGCCGCCTTCCTCGCCCATGTAGCTCTCGACGCAGACGGTCATTCCGGTTTCGAAATGGCCGTCGTAGCCGCCGGTCTCGAAGTCTTCCAGGTAGACGCAGCTGGGGTATTCGTCGCAGAGGCCGACGCCGTGGACCACCACCGAGTAGCGGTTGGGGAGGCAGCTTGCCGGCATTTTCCAGGAGATCTCGGCGAGCTCGCGGAAAGACAGGCCGGGTTTCAGCAGATCCATGTTGTACTGGATCTGTTCCAGTGCCAGGCGATAGAGGCGGCGTTGTTCGTCGTTGGCTTTGCCGCAGATGAAAGAGCGTGAGATATCGGTGCAGTAGCCGAAGGGGCCGACCAGATCCGTATCGAAGGAGACCAGATCGCCGGTCTCGATCACCCTGTCGCTGGATTCCTGGAACCAGGGATTGCAGCGGGTGCCGGTGGCCAGCAGCCGCGTCTCGATCCATTCTCCGTCCATCGCCGCATTGACCTGGTTCATAATGGACCAGAGTTCGTTTTCGGTCATGCCGGGCTTCAGTTCTTCGTACATCCTGGCCATGGCTGCCTCGGTGGTGGCGATCGACGCCCGCATGCAGGAAAGCTCTTCCGCTGACTTGATGCAGCGCGCCAGCTCCAGGATCTCCTGCGCATCGGTCACTTCGATGCCGTGGCTGTTCAACGCCAAAAATCCTTCAGGGTTGCAGATGTCAATGGCCAGACGCTTGTTGCCGCCGCCGTGGCTGGCAACCAGATCGGCGATCTCTGCGGCCCAGGTCTTGGCACGCGCCTGTTTTTGCGGCCCGGCACCGAAGTAGGACCAGCCGATCGCCGGGCGAGTCTCGTCCACCAGTTCCAGGTGGTCTGACAGATGCTCGCAGTTATGGAAATCGAACATCACGACCGGCCCTTCGGTCGCGATGTAGACGTACCGCACCGCATTGTGCATGGTCCAGACGGCCATGTTGCGGCTGTCGGTGGCATAGCGGACGTTCAGCGGATCGAAGAGCACACAGCCGCCGTAATCACGCCGGCGCAACAGCTCTCTCACCCGTTCCAGGCGATAGCTCCGAAGCGCGCCGAAATCCACCGTTCGGCGTGTATTGTCGATCATCTGCCGCGCTCTGGCCTGCGCGTCGACCGACGATGTCCAGGACGTCAGCACACCGCACCTCCCCTATCACTGCCATTACCTTCAGGTGGCCAGTTTGTCGTATTGGCGGCCAACGACTTTTCCGCGATCGTCCGGGGTTTGTATTGCAGCGGCGTGGAAGAGAATTTGTATAGACAACTACGGATGCACCGCCGCGCCAATTAGGGGGCGATGGACTCAGTTGGGTCCTTTTTGGGGATAGATTGACCGCGCGCGGGAAGCCGCATTCAGGCAGCCGCGCCTGTCATGGGTCCCGGGACAGGCCTTGTTTCTCAAGCGCGTCTAGATACGCGGCCCAGATCTCCTCCTGCTCCTCGCCCAGTTTGTAGAGGTATTGCCAGGAGAAGATGCCGGTATCATGCAGGTCGTCGAACTTGATCTTGACGGCATAATTGCCGACTGGTTCGATATTCATGATGCCCACATGCCGGCGGCCGGGCAGGGTCTGTTTTTGCCCCGGGCCGTGCCCCTGCACTTCCGCCGAGGGGCTTTCGACCCTCAGGAGTTCGGCGGAGTATGAGAAGGCGGTGCCGTTGTCAAAATCGATCTCAAGTCGTTTTTCTTCCGAGATATAGCGAATCTCGCTGGGCCAGTGCTTGGTTTCGAGGTCTTGAGAGGACTGTTCGTCGACCATGTTTGTCGAATCGCTTTCGCTTGGATCGGGCTGAAGGAAGCCTGGCTGAAAGGCCTGAAGACTAATCGTCGAGCGCACGTGCCTCGTCGGCCAGCATGATCGGGATGCCGTCTCTAATCGGGTAGGCGAGCTGCGCTTGCCGGCTGATCAGTTCCTGGGCCTCGGCGTTGTATTCCAGTGGGCTTTTGGTTACCGGGCAAACCAGGATCTCCAAAAGTTTTGGATCCAGCTTCGCGGTGGATTCGGTCATTTTCTTTGCCTCAAATTAACGCTCAGCTGCAATTCAGAATCTGGCTGTCTTCGGCATGGAGTTTACGCGACGTCGCCTGGTGACGCCAAGTTCCGAAAGTGTTTTCCACTCTCGCTATAGGAAATAGAACGAATTCACATGCTTTGCCGGAACCACATCGTGGTTCCGAGAGAACATGACCCGATTTAGTGGGTGGAAAATCCGCTGCTCGATTTGTCGGCGCCCGGCTGGTGGATGGCCATTTCCATGATTTTGGTCATGGTTTCCGCACGCTCCTTCAGGGTCATGGCCTCCAGCAACAGCTGTTTTTCCGAGGCTGCGAAGGGGCAGATCATGGCGAGCGACGTTACCAGGTGTTCGTTCTCGGTCTGCCCAATGGCTTCCCAGTCGCCGCGAATTCCCTGGGACGAAAAATAACCACGCACGGTTTCGAGAAGATGATCCCGATCGATGGCGACATCGTTTGAGGTTAGGTCCCCCTGAAAGCGCTGGTAATCCGCTGTGACCCGGCGAAATCCGTTTTCCAGTTCCAGCTCCGCCGCGATCTCGAATCGGATGAGGCCGGCCAGCGTAATGAGATAGCGACCGTCGTCGGTTTCGCTGAAGGCATTGATACGTCCGGCACAGCCGGTCTCGTATATTGGCGGGCAATCCGGAAGGCCGGATTGCCGGGGATCCGGCTGAAGCGGGCTGTTGGAGTTGTCCTCTTCACTGGGCTGTACCATGCCGATGATCCGATCACCGGCAAGCGCCGCATCGATCATGGCAAGATACCGGGGTTCGAAGATGTTCAGTGGCAGGTGTCCGCCAGGCAACAGCAAGACGCCGGAGAGAGGGAAAACCGGTATCTCATCGGGGAGGTCGTTAAAGGAGGGATCAAAGATGCAGCGGGTCATCCTGACGCCCTTATCCGGAAAACTGCGTCAAGGTTGAGAAACATCACGCGTTTGGCGGCGGCCAGGCGTGAAAGCTTTGGCAAATTCTTTCTCATCTTTTTTTCCGGCACCTCCTTCACGCAGTCACTTCCGAACAGGCGGAGCCTCATCCCTGACAGTCATGCAGGCAACCGATGCGATCAGGGATTCCTGCGTCACGAAAACAGGATCGACGACAAACGCCCGCGCACATCCTGGGTCAGAGGATCCGTTTGGCCCCAGGCATCAAAGAACTTGACCAATTGCTTCCGCGCCGCTTCGTCATTCCAGGCACGGTTTCTGCGGACAATCTCCAAAAGAGCGTCTGCGGCGTCTTCGGACTTGCCGGCGCCCTGAAGGGCGAGCGCCAGATCGTAACGGCTCTGATGGTCGTTTTCGTCCTGTTCGACCTTGCGCGCCAGTTCGGTGATCTCTCCCACTTCCATGGATTGTTCGGCAAGCTCGACCGCGGCGGCCGCAGACGCGATCTCCGGACTTGCTGCAAGTTCGGGCGTCAGCGCGTCCAACAGCTCTCGTGCGCCCTCGACGTCGTCAGCGCCCAAGCGGCAGCGGATCGAGCCTGACAGCGCCCGTGCATTATCAGGCTCATGTTGCAAAATCTGGCCGAAAATCGCGGAGGCAGGGCCATGCTGGCCGTCTTCGAGTGCTGCTTCGGCCTGGGCCAGGGCCTGCTCGATCGGGCTGTCGCCCTGATCGCCGCCGGCTTCCTGTGCCAGCCGTTCCACGAAAGACTTGATCTGACTTTCCTGCTGGGCGCCGACAAAGCCGTCGATGGGCTGACCCTGGAAAAAGGCGTAGACCGCTGGAATGGACTGCACGCGCAGCTGCTGGGCGATCGCCTGATTTTCGTCGACGTTGACTTTCACCATACGCACGGCGCCGCGGGTATCGCGCACCGCCTTTTCCAGCACAGGACCCAACTGTTTGCAGGGGCCGCACCATGGAGCCCAGAAATCGACGATAACCGGGGTCTTCATCGAGGCTTCGATGACATCCTTGGCAAAGGTCTCCTGCGTACCGTCCTTGACGGCATCGGCTGCTGCAGCGCTTCCCTCCGGGCCGCCGGCTCCGATGATGGTTTCCATAGATTGCATTCCCGTCTTTTCGTTCTAAAGCCTGATTCAATAGACTAGAGGGCAGTTTCCATTCTCTATCGTTTTGATCGAGAACGGCGCACTCCGGTTTCCGGTTTTAACGATCCGTCCAATGTCATTTGCGGACGGATCGACAACGGCAGCGTGCCGCGCAATCGCAATTTACATGGCTGTTCCGGCCAAGGAAAGCAAGCCGTGGTCAGCGGCATTGCCGGCGTCAAGGTCAGGCAGCATCACATAGTGCGACTTTTAGTGTGTGGATTTAAGCCTGTTTGGCTACCGGAGCGAGCAGGTTACAGATCGATAAAGTCCGGCACGTGATTCTCGGCTTCTAGAAACCGGATCAGATCCTGAGGTCCGATGGCGGTCGTCATGCTGTTGACCAGGGGATGAAAGTTAAGCGGGTTTTCTTCCAGCATACCGCGGTCCAGTACGAATTTCACCTTGCCCTCCAGGTCGTTGATGACCGCGAAAGGCGTGACGGCGCCCGGCTCCACACCGAGGTACTGTCGCAGCCGGTCGGGTGAACCGAAAGAGATCCGCCCGGCACCCAGTGTCGCCCCCAGGGCCTTAAGATCGATCTTGCGATCCTCGAAACAGGTCACCAGCCACATCTCACCCTTCTTGTTGCGCAAAAAGAGATTCTTGCTGTGACCACCCGGCAGATCGTCGCGGACCGTTTTGGCTTCCTCTACGGTAAAGACCGGCGCATGCTCGACGGTGCGGGTCTCGATCCCCAATCGCTCGAAACAGTCGAACAGTTGCTGCGGTGTGGCAGCCTTACTTGCATCTTCGGAATCGGTTTCGGACATGACATTTCGTTCCGGTGTTTCTTCTGGATCAGTGCCTCTGAGCGGCCGGCCTTAGCCTGATAACGTTCAAGACAGGCACACCGCAAGCGAGAATTGCAGTGTAGCTGCGGCGATTACGGTGCATTCCAGATCGGGGGGCGGTGCATCGGCCCAAGAAAAATCAATAAATCAGAGAGGAGGGGCTTGCAATGACTGCAGAAAGGCGGTATCTCCGCCGCCGAACATGATGATGCGGGCGTAGCTCAGGGGTAGAGCATAACCTTGCCAAGGTTAGGGTCGTGAGTTCGAATCTCATCGCCCGCTCCATGTTTCCTTCCATTTATATTGATGAACCGGCACTTGGGTCCGGTTCTTTTGAAGCGCCGGATTTTCTGTCTCGCAGGGCCTTTGTGCCTGCGTTGCAGTCCGATCTTTCGCGCTTTTTCCGCGCCTAACGCGGAACCGTCGTGGTCGCAGCAATGTAGCCTGCGCCGGGGTCTGCTTTATGTAGTAGGACTGGAATTCACGCCCTTGGCCGCCTCCGTCAGGGACCTACGGGCGACAAATTCTCCCGGAAAAGCCGGCCGCGATCGGGCAAGGCATCAGAGACGCCGGCCAGCCGCAGCATATGCCACGCCAGAGCGAGGTTGCTGGAGATCACCGGTTTTCCCAGCTCAGCTTCGGTTTCCTCGATAACACTGGCCACCCGCAGGTTGGTGCAGGACACGAAGACCGCGTCGCAGTCCGCCGCGCGTCCAACCCGTAGAATGGCGTCCCGGATTGAGGCCGGCGTGATCCGGGCGACAATATCTTCCTCGCTCTGATTGAAGGAGGCGACGAACGGGATCTCGAAATTCTGCTGTTCCAGATGATCGCGCATCGCGCCGGTGACCTCTGGCAGATAAGGGGTGACGAAACTGATTTTCGTCGCTTTTACGGCACGGAATGCGGCTTTTACTGCGGTTAGGGGGTTGGTGACGGCTATTGCCGCACGGCTTTCCTCTCCGCTCTCTTCCAGGCCTGCTCTGACGGCCTTGGCGACATTCTCCTCACCGATGATGGTCGAGCCCGACGTGCAGCCATAGCCGATCACATCGAGCCCCACGGCTACCGGCAGCAATTTGGCCGCTGCCGGCAAATTTGCCTCCATCCGGGCCAAGGTCTCACTGGTGACTTCAGGTTCGCTTGGGACGCGGCTGTGGTAGAGCGCCAGGCCGTCGACGCCCAGCAGGTCACGCAGTTCGACTTCAATGGTCTGGTCGGTCTCCAGGACGATCAAACCCAGTTTGGCGCGGCTTCCGATGCCTGCGTCGGTCTCGAAAGAGAGTGAGGCCGCGGGGTCGTTCGAAATGGCGGCACCGGCAAGGGACGCTGTCATGTCACAGTACCTCCGGAAGTTCGGCGGCAGCCCGGCGGGTGAGCCATTCAGCGCCACCGTCTCGAATCACGATGTTTTCTTCGTGTACCATGAGCTTGCCCGGCGCAAAGGCCATGCCTGGCTCCAGGGTCAGGACCATGTTGGGCACGAGAAGCGTGCCGTCGGTGGCTGTGTTCGACGGCCATTCGGTCAATTGCATACCCAGGCCGTGTCCTACGCGCCCAACGTCATTGCCCAAGGCACCGCCATCTTCCAGGACCCGCCACATGGCATGGAACAAATCCGACGTGGTCGCGCCCGGCCGGGCGGCCTGAAAACCAGCCTGTGTTGCGGCAAAGACCGTGTCGTAGGCCCGTCGAACCTGGTCCGTAGCTTTGCCGAACGAAAAGTTTCGGTCAAAGTCGCAAAAATAGCCGTCAAACGTCGAGCCCGTATCGAGAATCAGCAAATCGCCCTGCTGGAGACGCCGGTCGGAGGGCGGGGAGATGATGTCGTCGTAACCACCCTGACCGGCACCGCCAACCAGATAGGGGACATCGTCCGCGCCCCGATTGAGCAGCTCGGTCTTGAATGTCCGAAAGGCCTCAATCTCGGTCTGCTCGTCGGACAGCAGGCTGGGCAAGGTCTCAAAGGCGCTTGAGGCGACGCCGCAGATGTGGCGGATTTTGTCGATCTCGGCGTCGGATTTCACCATGCGCAGGCTGCGCACGATCCCCGTCGCATCCACGAAATCGTTGCCATGCAAAGACTTTCGAACCTTGTCGAAATCACCGAATGGCATGCGGACGTGGGTTTCGGGCCCCATCGGAACGCCGATCCTGCCGGTTGTTCCCGCAGCGTCGCGCAGGGCGGCGGTCAACAGCGTCACGCCGTCGTCCGACGGGCGGGGGGACGACCAGGTGCGAATATCTTCGATCCAGGTTCGTGCCATGACGTCGGCACCGATGGCCGGAATCACGGCGATGGGCTTGCCCTTTGCTGGGACGACAAGAAACCAGGGCCGCGTCGGACTTTGCCAGAACTGGGTCAGGAATCCCGAGAAATACCGGACTTCGGGTTCGGTCGAGAGTAGCAGAGCTCCCACCCGCTGCGCGGACATCAGTCTCTGCGCCGCCTGCAGCCTTGCCTCGAATTCTGATTCTGGAAAGCCCCGTTCCGGCGCCGGGCGCAGTTCATACAAAACGTTCGATCCGCTCATAAGCCAAAGACCAATGCAGTGAGTCACTCGTGCCGCTGCTATTTGTCGGGTAATTGCTTTTTGATTGCAACCCGTTAGTGGTGCATTGCTACGCGCCTGCAATGATGGAGGCGTAGATATCGGAATCGGTGGCACATTCCTAGCCCGGCAGCCGTCAATCAAGCCCACGACGGTCGAATTTCCGACTTCAGCCGGACCGGCGCCCGCAGCGCCCGAGACAGGAGATGCGTGATCAGAACCAAGACCGGCACGCGTGAGGTGTCGATCGCGACTTACAGCTTGAATGGAATGTAGAGCACCAGATCCGGAATCAGATAGCAGAGCAGCACCGTCAGGAGCATCAGCAGGAGGAACGGCCAGACTCCGGCGGCAACCTCGCCGATCTGTGCCTTACCTACGGCTTGTATGACGTAAAGGTTGAGACCGACCGGAGGCGTGATGAGTGCGATTTCGATCAGGATTACGAAGAAGATGCCGAACCAAATCGGATCGATGCCCAATGGAAGCAGGGAGGGTGCCAGCACGGGAACCATGATCAGCATCATGGAAAGGGCTTCCAGAAAGAAGCCCATAATGACCAGCAGCACCGACACCGCCAGGATAAAGAGCCAGGCTTCGTTGAAGTTGCTTGCGATGAACATCGAGATGTCTTGTGGAATCCGATAGAGCGTTATCGCCTTGCCGAAGATTTTTGCTCCGGCAACGATTAAAAGAATGGTGACGCTTGTGACCATGCTGTCGATCACGGCGGCTTTGAATCCGGCCCAATCAATCGAGCGCAGAATGAACGCCGTTATGAATAGTGAAAAGGCGAAGCCGACGGCGGCAGCCTCGGTCGGCGTGAAGACGCCCCAATAGATGCCCCACACAATTAAAGCGGCCAACGCCATGGAGGGCAGTGCGCGCTTGGTGGCGGCAGCGCGTGTCTGCCAGGAAGCCTTTTCGGTCTTCTGGTACTCCGAGGAATAGGCGGCGTAGGCCATGGAGAAGAGAATAAACAGTCCAACCAGGATCAGGCCTGGTCCGATGCCTGCCAGGAAAAGCTTGATAACCGATTCCTCGGTGATGAACCCGAAGACGATCAGGGGGATTGAGGGCGGAATCAGGATACCCAGAGTCCCACCGGCGGCCAGGAGGCCCAGCACGAACTTCCGTGGATAACCGCGGGATTCCATTTCCGGGATGGCGACTGTCGCAATGGTGGCCGCCGTTGCGACGGAGCTGCCGGAAATCGCCGCAAAGAGACCGCAGGACAAAACGGTCGCGACCGCCAGTCCACCGGGCCAATGGCCGACCCAGGCCTGCACGGCGGCAAAAAGGTCGCGCCCAACCCCGCCCTTCAGCAGGACGTTGGACATCAGCAGGAACAGCGGCACGGAAAGCAGGATAAAGTTGTCGAGGCCGCCCAGGAGAGACTGCGGCACCATCAATGGTGAGAAGCCGCCGATTGCCAGTAAGATGAAGCCGAGACCACCGAGCACGAAGGCGACCGGCACACCAGCGAGCAACAAGGAAAAGAGGGCAACGAGAATCAGGATGGTTGTCACGCCAAATCCTCATTGCCGCTTTCTGCGTGCCCCTTTGTGCCTTGCCAGCCGCTTCCGGACCAGACACGCACGAGTTCGGCAAGACATTGCAGAAACAGGACTGCAAGACCGAAAGGTACCAAGGCTTCCGCCCACCAGTTGGGAATGTTGAGCATGGTGCCGCTCGAACGGCTTTTTAAATAAGAATCCAGCGCGATGTCGAAACCCCAGTAGCAGACGATGGCGGCGAAGGCTCCAACGAAAATCAGCGTCAGGCTATCGGCGAGCTTTTTACCCAGCGGGCTGAAACGGGCATAGAGTGCTTCAATCGCGATGTGCTGACGTCGGTGCAGTGTGGCACCCAGGGCAAAGAAAACCCCAGCAATCATAAGGATCTGCGACAGCTCAGCGGCCCAGATGGTTGGGGCGTTAAGAGCATAGCGGGCAACGACCTCGTAGGTCAGCATCAGCCCGGTTGCAACAAACAGCCAGGCGGCAACGGTCCCCAGAAAAATGCTGATCGAATCGATCGCGCGCAAAACCGCCCCCTGTTTCCGCTGTCTTTATGAGAAGAGAGACTCCGTTTCTCAGGAACGGAAGCTCGAAAGGATAAAAGGTAGGAAGCGGGGACGGTCCAGGAACCGCCCCCGATCTCTCATTTGAAAGGACTACTTCTGGAGCTTCGTGGCGGCATCCATGACCTGCTTGCCCAGATCGCCGGCATCGGTGGCGTACTGGTCATAGACCGGCTTGGAGCAGCCCCGCCAGGCGGCAATCTGCTCGGCGGAAGGCTCAACGATCTTCATGCCGTTCTCGACAGATGCCGCATAGGCGGCGTTCTCGATCTCGGAGATCTTGTCGCGGACCGCAGCATCGGCCATGGCGGCAGCGTCGCTGATGATTTTCTGGTGCGCCTCGGGCAGTTCTGACCAGAACTTATCGTTTACCACCACGATGAACTCGATGTCGGCATGCTGAGTCTTGGTGATGGTGTCCATCACGTCCCAGAGTTTACGGGACTTTACGCCCGAAACACCGGTCATGCCGACGTCAACGGTGCCGCGCTGGTAGGCGAGATATTGTTCCGAGCCGGAAATCAGGGTCGGCGCGCCGCCACAGGATTTGATGAACTCGCCAAGGGTCTTGCCGAAGACCCTGACTTTTTTCTCGTTGACCGCGTCGGGCGTGGAAACGGCTTCGCCCTTGGAGAGCATGATGGCACTGCCATAGGCCTGCCACCAGAGCACGCGCGCGCCGGTCTGATTCAGGATCGCGTCGTCAAGCGGATCGCGCACCGGGCTACCTTTTGCGGTCGCCTTACGGATCAGATCGTCGGAATTGAACATGAAGGGCTGATAAAAAATGTCGACTGCGGGAACATCGCCGACGAAGCGTGTGAGAGAGGCAACGCCCATTTCGATGGCACCGGAACCCACGGCCTGCGGGACCTGCTTATCTTTATAGAGCTGGGCCGAATCGTAGATTTGGACTTCGATGTCGCCGCCGGATTTCTTCTCAACCTCGTCCTTGAAGAGCACCAGGTTTTGACCGAGATGGCTCTTGAGTGGCAGCTGCAGGGTGATGCGCAGCGTCGTGTCGGCTGCCTGTGCCAATGACACGCTGCCACTCAGCAAGGCCGCCGCTGCGGCCACGGTTAGCAATTTTCGCATTTGTTTCTCCCTTTAAGCCGGCGGTCCGGCTCTTGTTCTTGGTTTTTGGAAAAGAGACAGTCTGACTGACCTTAGCTTGCCAAGCCTAGGCTGGGCTGTCATCAAAAGAAAAGGATCGCATCACGCAGACTGGCGTGTGGCAAGTGATTTGCCAAAGCCTTTGTGACTGCGTTTCGGTTTTGAACCAAAGACATGAAACCAGCCAAGGACGAGACCATGCAAGCATCCCCGGCCGCCCGGCTCCGCGAACTTCTGGCCAAACCGGAGCTGCAGGTTATGCCCTGTTGCTTTGATGCCCTGAGCGCCCGACTGATCGAAGAAGCAGGGTTTCCGCTCAGCTTCATGTCGGGTTTTGCGGTGTCCGCCGCAAAGATCGGCGCACCTGACACCGGCCTGATTTCCTATGGCGAGATGGTCGATCAGGGCCGCGATATCTGCAGCGCCGTTTCAATTCCCGTGATTGGTGATGGCGATACAGGTTATGGCAATGCTCTGAACGTCAAGCGGACAGTCCAAGGTTACGCCCAGGCTGGGTTCGCGGCGGTCATGATAGAAGATCAGCTCGCGCCGAAACGCTGCGGTCATACAAAAGGCAAGATGGTGGTCGACCGGGACACGGCCTACAGCCGCATCGAGGCGGCCGTGGATGCGCGCAATGAAGGCGTGGATATTCTCATTCTGGCGCGCACCGACGCCCGCCATACGAAGGGCCTGGACGAAGCCTTGGACCGGGCCCGGCAGTTCAGTCAGATCGGCGCGGACATTCTGTTTGTCGAGGCGCCACGGACGGAAGAGGAAATGCGCAGGGTTTGCGGTGAGGTTCCAGGGGTCCATATGGCGAATCTGGTCGAAGGCGGCGCGACGCCACTCCTTCCCCCGGAACTGCTTCAGGATATCGGTTATCGCGTCGCCGCTTACCCGCTGACGCTTCTCTCGGCGGCCATGAAAGCCATGACCGACGCCCTGGCCGAGATGAAGACCGGCCGGCATCCTGATGCGCAGCTTCTGGAGTTTGGCGACCTGCGCAGACTGGTGGGTTTCGACGCCTACTACGATGCCGAATCCCGCTATGCCGGTGCCCGCGAGGACTAACTGCATCGTCCCGACCTCTGGACGCGCTGAAGCAAAAAGGCGGCGGCATTGACCGTGTCAGCAGAGCGGCGCGAGGAATAGCATGCCTGCACTTTAATCCGGAGGCCGCAATTTATGGAGTTCGTCGCACCGCCAGCGCCTGATGAAAATGCGCTCCGCCTCGGGCGTCTCGCACGTCTGCGTGCCAGCCTGCGGGAATTCGATGTTCCCGCTGTGGTGTTGCACGACCCGCACAATGTGCGCTATGCGACGGGTGCGCGAAACATGATCCCCTTCCTACTGCGCAATCCAGCGCGCTATGTCTTCGTACCCCAGGAGGGGCCCGTCGTCCTTTTTGAATTCGAGGGCTGCGAGCACCTGGAAAAAGACAACCCGGCCATCGACGAAATCCGCATTTCCAAAACCGTGTCCTATGTCGCACGCGGGCCGTTAATGGCAGAGACGGCAAAGGCCTGGGCCGACGACATTGCCGGGCTGATGCGCAGCCATTGCCCCGGCGAACAACGGATCGGACTGGAGCGTATCGATTCGGGGGCTGTTGCCTGCCTGCGCGATGCCGGATTCGAAATCCTTGATGCTCAGCACCCAGTCGAGCGGGCGCGCTCAATCAAGACACCCGAGGAGATCATCTGTTCGAAGCGATCAGTGGCCTGCGTGATGACCGGCGAATGGAAACTACGCGACGCCATCCGGCCCGGGATCAGCGAGAACGAACTCTGGTCGGTGCTCCACAGCCATGTCATTGCCAATAACGCCGATTACATCGAAACCAGGCTGTTGACATCGGGGGAGCGGACGAACCCCTGGTTCCAGGAGACCGGGACCAGGCTCCTCAATGCCGGCGAAATCGTGGCGCACGACACGGACGTTGTCGGCCCCCATGGTTACTATGCAGACTTTTCACGCTCTTTCCTTTGCGGAGACGGTTTGCCGAGCGTGGCGCAGAAGACATTGTACCGTTTGGCTTTTGAGCAGATTCATCACAACATGGAGCTGATCAAGCCAGGCCGCAGCTTTCGCGAGATCACCGAGGCCGCCTGGGTTATTCCGGAAGCTTTCTATGCCCGGCGCTATTACCTGCTCATGCACGGAACCGGCCTGACCGGTGAATACCCCTATATTGTTCAGGATGCGGACTATGATGCCGGTGTGAACTATGACGGCGTTATCGAGACGAACATGATTCTCTCCGTCGAGAGCTATATTGGACACGAAGAGGGTGGAGAGGGCGTCAAGCTGGAACAACAGGTGCTGGTGACCGAAAACGGGATCGAACTGATGAGTGATTTTCCGTTTGAAGATGGGTTTTTATCAGCCGAGATCTGAAGCCGGCCCGGCGAACTTGCGAACCGGTGAAACAGACTCTTGGGTCAGATTTCGGGATTACCGTCTTCGTCGAAGAAGACCGCAAAACCGAGTAAATGGTCGACGAAGGTATCGTAAGCACCAAGCGGTAACAGAACCCTCTGAAAGCGTGTGGCAACACCTGAAGGGCGCCAGGTTGCGCGGCCATCGCGGAACACGGGCTGGTGGTGTTTGCAGCACAGTTCGACGTCGAGGTGAAAGTCCCGGCCGGAGTCATAAGGGATGAACTCGCTGACTTTCTGACCGGTGACTTCACGCCCATAGACCTCGCGAAAGCGGGTTCCGGCGACCCGCACGATGAAATCGTGATTCGGCTCTCGTTCCAACAGATAAGTGGTTGGGAGCAGTCGCGGAAAGTCCATCGGATCCACATCGCCGCGCGCCGGCAAAGCCCTCCGGCCGCGATGTTCATCCCAGTACTGGAGTGCCCAACACAGTGATTCATTCGCTTGTTCCGGAAGTTTATCCGAAACCAGATTATCCGCCGTATCACTTGTGACAGTGACGGAATACATCGCTTGTTTCCTTATTTTTCTCTTCTCGACGCTTTCCGATCACATCGTCATGCCAGTTCGACGCAAACAGTTTTTCGCGATCTCCTCCCGCTGACACGGGGTCGATAACCAGCACTTGTATACCGAGTTCTTCTTGGCTAAGTACCGGTTGTAAAATAGTTATTCTGCCTTTCATTTAAGTTGGTGCCAGCGTCAGCCTAATTCCATGGCCAATCCAAAGCTAGGCCCAATCCGTTGTATAGTTTCACAAACTTTCATCGAGTTGGGAAAATAGTCCCTTGGAGCTGCCATGGTGAACTTTCGATCGCGCAGGTTCGGCCGGGCATTCCTGACGCCAGAATTGCACTGAAAGACTTTTGCTCGAGCGATCCCGAAGTCCCTGCCGTCCCACTGCTGTTTCGGATACCTCATTGAGTGCTCACTTTTCGAAATGCATTACGCCGGCGATGGATTGAACCTCCACACCGTTGTCTGACAGCGGAAGGATCAGGCGCTGATATTGCTTCATGTCATCTGTATCGATCGTGTGGATTGTGTTGCGTGTGTAGACAGCTGCGTGGCTGTCAATACAGAGCACATGCTCTTCCAAGGTTTCCGCCAGAATTTGTCCATCGAGCAGTTCTGCCAGACTTTGGCCCTTTATCTGCCCGCCGTAGCGGCGATTGACGGCCTCGCCCACGAGCCGGAAACGAAAGTCGTTTTTTTCCACATCGAGCAGCAGGATGTAGGGAAGAAGCTGCGGAATCGAAAGAGGGTCGATTGCATTCCGGCCCGGAATCCGGCTGTCCTCGCAAAGTGAACGCCAGTAGTCGAGCATCCGCGTCAGTTTCTTATCGGCGGTTTCGGGCAAAGACTCTCCAGTGCCAATGACCTGCAGTGTCCTTTTCTGGCTAAGACGTCGTCCGGAAAAGCGCAGACCTGTCCGATCCTGTCGTGTGTTTTCCACCCCGTCAGACTACCACATTTTTTAGAACACGCATCATTTTAACACCTATGAGCTGTGTTTACGCGCCTACATCAGGGACTGCGTGACCTTCTTCCGATTTGGTCAGTGTGGTGCCGAAACCAGGAAGTAGAGAACACCCAAGCCAACAGCCACCGTCCCGGTGGCAAAGGTCACAATAAAGGTAGCGACCGACTGCCAGGACTGCCTGGAGTGATGGCCGGTCTTGCCGGTGGCGCGAATGGAGAGCCCCGTGCTGTGTTCTACTTCGCTCATAGCCTGTTCGACCAATTGCTGCCCTATGGATGGCATGTCTCATCGGAGGACAAGCCAATAGAGCTCGTTGCTGCAGGGTTTCTGCCAAGGCCCTGGATATTGCTCACAGCCGACTGTGCAGAGCTGGATCAGGACCTCTGTTCCGATGCCATTAAAGCGGAATAGACTTAAAATCTGGTTTAGCGTCGAAGGCGGGGAAGGACCGGCTTTTGATCTGAGTAGTCACTGATCGCTGTCGGCCTCACAAAAATTTGTCAAACAACCGGGCTCTGCCGACGAAGTATCCCGCAAAATTCATTTATTTCCGATAGCTACTCCCCATTAACCAAAGAATACTATAGCCTCAAACGAGGTGACACGAACAATCGGCCGCAATTGAGTAAAGCAGCCAGAATTCCGGGGGGGATCGCGAAAATGGCAAGTCATGCCGAAGAGCACAAATCGGAACTTATTGAGACGCTCTGTGAACGCGCACGTAAACGTCTCGATGCCAAGCGGTCGGAAGACGCGGTACGCTTTCTCAAACAGTTTTATGCCCATGTCGCGCCGGACGACATTCTTGGCGAGTCGGTAGACAACCTTTATGGCGCCGCCCTGTCGTTGTGGGGGCAGGCATCCCAACGCAAACAAGGTGAGGCGAAGGTCAGGGTCTATAATCCTAGGCCCGAGGAATACGGCTGGAAGTCGTCCCATACGGTTGTTGAAATCATCAATGACGACATGCCGTTTTTGGTGGATTCGATCACCGCCGCCATCGGTCTGCTCGAAGCCGAAGTGTTTCTCGTCATCCATCCTATCATCCGTGTCGAACGTGACGCCAAGGGCAAGCTGAAGAAGCTCTTTGACGATATCGAAGGTGACAACCGCGAATCAGTCATGCAGCTGCAGATCAGCGAACAGCCCTCAGAGCAGCAAAGCGAGTTTCGGGAGCGTCTGGAACAGGTGCTCGCCGACGTGAGAGTTGCGGTTGACGACTGGCAGCCCATGCGCGGACAGATGGAAGACATTATTTCCGATCTGGAGAAAAATCCGCCCTCAATTCCCAAAGCCGAGATCGAGGAAGGGATCTCCTTTCTGAAATGGCTGAACGACGACCACTTTACCTATCTCGGGTACCGCGAGTACCGCTTTGAGGGCCGAGGTAAAAAGGCCGTGTCAAAGGTTTTGGACGAAGTCGGTCTCGGGGTTCTACGCGACAATTCGGTTCAGGTATTCGATGGCCTCCGTAATCTCGGTAGCTTGCCCGCGGAAATACAAGACTTCGTGAAAAAGTCCGATCTGCTGCGGGTAACCAAGGCCAACAGCCGCTCCAGCGTTCACCGGGCCGTGCATATGGACACTGCCGCGATCAAGGTGTTCGACGCGAAGGGCAAGGTAGTCGGCGAACGTCTGTTCATCGGCCTCTTCACATCCGTCGCCTATTCCCGGTCACCGCGTGATATTCCGCTGCTGCGCACCAAGGTCGATACCCTGATCGAGCGTTCCGGGTTTTCGCCCGGCAGTCATGACGGCAAGGCCCTGACTCATATCCTGGAGAGCTATCCGCGCGACGAATTGTTCCAGATCACGGAAGACGAGCTTCTGGGTACCGCGATGGGCGTGCTTCATCTGCAGGAGCGGCAGCGCATTGCACTTTTCCTGAGGCGTGATCCCTTTGAACGCTTTGTCTCTTGTCTGGTTTACGTGCCGCGCGACCGCTACGACAGTGCTTTGCGGCTTCGGATGCAGAACATCGTTTCCGAGGCTTTCAGTGGCTCTATCACCGCCTTCTACACGCACTTGACCGATGAGGCTCTGGCGCGGCTGCACATCATCGTGAAAACCACGCGCGGTGAGATCCCCGACGTCGATCATGGAACGTTGGAACGCAAGCTCGCAGAAGCTGGCCGCTCCTGGGTCGACCGCCTCGAAGAGGCCTTGATCGAAGATCGGGGCGAAGAGCGCGGTATCCGGAGCCTGCGCCGCTTCTCCAAAGCCTTTCCGGCCAGCTACCAGGATCATTTCAACGAACACGATGCGGCTTTCGACGTAAAGCGCATCGACGAGGCGCAAGACAGCGGCGGTCTCGCTATGAATGTTTACCGGCCGCTGGAGGCCGAAGCGCACCGGCTGCATTTTAAGCTCTATATTGCGGACCAGCCGGTTCCGCTGTCCGACGTTCTGCCGATGCTGGAGAACATGGGGCTGAAGGTAATCAGCGAGAATCCCTATAAGATTCACCCCGCCAAGTCCGACAATCCGGTCTGGATGCATGACTTTCAGATGGTCACGCAGGATGGCGATGAAATCGACATTCCTTCGGTTAAACGTGCCTTCCACGAAGCCTTTGCCAAGGTCTGGCGCGGCGATATGGAAAACGACGGTTTCAACAGGCTCGTACTGAAGGCAGAGTTGACGGCAAGAGAGCTGACGATCCTGCGCGCCTACTGTAAATATCTGCGGCAGGCACAGATCCCTTTCAGCCAGAGCTATATGGAAGAGACTCTCGCCGGGAATCCAAAAATAACCCGGCTGCTTGTCGATCTGTTCCAGACCCGGTTCGGACAAGAAGGTGGCGCCGCCCAGAGTGACGAAACCCGGGATGCCGAGGCCGACTCAATAGTCGAGCGCATACACGGACTGTTGGATCAGGTCAGCAACCTGGACGAAGACCGGATCATCCGTCGCTTCCTTAACTGCATCGAATGCACGCTGCGGACAAATTTTGCCCAAACGGCAGAGGACGACGAGCCCAAAAGTTATCTCTCCTTCAAGTTCGACTCGCGCAACATAGATGAATTGCCGTTGCCCCGGCCGTTCCGGGAGATCTTCGTCTACAGCCCGCGCATTGAGGGCGTGCACCTGCGTTTCGGCATGGTGGCACGCGGCGGCCTGCGTTGGTCCGACCGGCGCGAGGACTTCCGGACCGAGATCCTAGGCCTGGTCAAGGCGCAGCAGGTCAAGAATGCTGTGATCGTGCCGGTTGGCTCAAAGGGTGGTTTCGTCGTCAAACAACCGCCGGCAGCCGATGCGGGCCGGGAAGCTTTCCTGGCTGAAGGCATTGAATGCTACAAGACCTTCATTCGCGGACTGCTGGACATTACTGACAATCTGCAGACCGGCGAGCTGGTGCCACCCGAGGCGGTGGTCAGGCGCGATGCTGACGACCCATACCTCGTGGTGGCGGCAGACAAGGGAACCGCGACCTTCTCGGATATCGCGAACGGCGTGTCGATCGATTACGGATTCTGGCTCGACGATGCTTTCGCATCGGGCGGATCTGTCGGCTATGACCATAAAAAAATGGGCATCACGGCACGTGGAGCATGGGAATCGGTCAAGCGGCATTTCCGTGAGCTCGGCAAGGACACTCAGAGCGAAACCTTTACCTGCATCGGCGTCGGCGACATGTCCGGCGATGTCTTCGGCAACGGCATGTTGTTGTCCGAACAGATCAAGATGGTTGCCGCGTTCAACCATATGCACATCTTCGTTGACCCTGATCCGAACCCGGCAAAGTCGTTTGCTGAGCGCAAACGCCTGTTTGAGCTGCCGCGCTCGGCCTGGACCGACTATAACGAGAAGCTGATCTCGAAAGGCGGCGGCATCTTCGACCGATCAGCGAAGTCACTGCCGATCTCGCGCGAGATGAAGGCATTGTTCGAAATCGACGAGGACAGCCTGACGCCAATCGAACTGCTACGCGCTATCTTGAAATCTGAGGCGGAGCTCCTCTGGTTTGGCGGTATCGGTACGTACGTGAAGTCGAGTATGGAAACCAACGCCGATGCCGGCGACCGTGCGAACGACGCCCTGCGCATCAATGCAAAGGAACTGCGCTGCAAGGTGATCGGTGAGGGTGCCAACCTCGGCATGACCCAGCGGGCGCGGATCGAATACGCCCAGCATGGCGGGCGCAGCAATACCGACTCCATCGACAACTCGGCCGGTGTCGATTGTTCCGACCATGAGGTGAACATCAAGATCCTGCTGGGCGATATCGAGCAGTCCGGCGATATGACTCGCAAGCAACGAGACAAGCTTCTGGAGAAGATGACCGATGAGGTCGCGGAGCTGGTGCTTCGGGACAACTATCTGCAGACTCAGGCGATTACGGTGACGGCAGGCCTGGGCGCGCATCTGCTGGACCGCTTCGCCCGTTATATGCGGGTGTTGGAAAAGCAGGGCGATCTCAATCGCGCGATCGAATACCTGCCGGACGACGAAACGATCGGCGAACGCCTCAAACAGGGCGCGGGCCTGACCCGGCCGGAGCTTTCGGTCCTGCTGTCTTATGCCAAGATCACGCTCTACGAGGAAATCCTGGCATCCGACCTGCCGGATGATGCCTACATGGCCGGCGCCCTGATCGAGTACTTCCCCAAGATTTTGGGTAAGGAGTATGCCGAAGCTATCTCGCGGCATCGCCTGCGCCGGGAAATCATCGCGACCGTGGTGACCAACGACATGGTCAACCGGGTCGGCATCACCTTTGTTCACGAGGTGAAAGAAAAGACGGGGATGCCGGCAGCCGACATCGCCCGGGCCTACAACATCGCCTGCGAAGTCTTCGGCCTGCGCGATCTGTTCCAACAGATCGAGGTGCTGGACAATCAGGTGCCTGCTGAACTTCAGGCGGAAATGCTGGTCGAAGTCGGCCGTCTGATCGAGCAGGGTACGGTGTGGTTCCTGCGCAACGGCGAGCACC
Source organism: Pelagibius sp. Alg239-R121 (assembly GCF_947331435.1). Lineage (GTDB taxonomy): Bacteria > Pseudomonadota > Alphaproteobacteria > Kiloniellales > Kiloniellaceae > Denitrobaculum. Next base: position 814,105 of record NZ_CAMZOF010000001.1, read on the forward strand.
CGCTCGACATCGAAAAGAACATCAAGGTCTACGGCAAGTCGCTCGGACAGCTGATTTCCGATCTGAAGGTCATGTTGTCACTGGAGGCCCGGCGTCAGCTCAGTGTGCGGACTAAGGACTATCGCAGTAAGGGCGTTCCGGAGGAACTCGCAGGCCGGGTTGCAAGCCTGGCACTGCTGGTGCCGGCTGGCGATATCGTTTCGGCGGCACAGCGCACGAAGCTGCCGGTCGAACAGGCCGGGATGACCTACTTCGCGATCGGAGACCGCTTCGGCTTCGACTGGCTGCGCCGCGCTGCACGCCGCCTGCCCAGCGATTCCGCCTGGGACAAGTTGGCGGTCACGGCGATCGTCGATGATCTCTATGGGCATCAGAGTGCCTTGACGACCAGCGTCCTCGATGCGGACAAAAAATCCGCCGAGGCTGCAGAGGTCATCAACACCTGGGCTGCCGCCCGCCGGCCCATCGTTGCACGGACGGAACAGTTGCTGGCGGAGTTGAACGCCGCCGGTAATCCGGATCTGGCGATGCTTGCCGTGGCAAACCGGCAGCTTAAGTCGCTGGTGTCGGGCTGAAGGTGTTATAGGGGAGTGTGCCGGTCCGGGTTTCAACCCGGATCGGCGTTACCACGAGCGACGCTATTCAATGCGGACAGCGGTGCCGTTGGCGCTGACCATCAGCATCGAATCGCCCACGGTTTCGTAGTCCAGGTCGACGCCGATAACAGCATTTGCGCCTAATTCCTGAGCCTGTTCCACCATGTCTTCCATCGCGTGTTCCTTGGCGCCGCGCAGAGCTTTTTCGTATCCGCCCGCGCGACCACCGACCACGTCGCGAATTCTGGCGAAAAAATCCCGGAAGAAGTTGGCGCCGACAATGGCGTCGCCGCTGACGATACCCATGTAAGCGACGACGCGTTTGCCTTCGATTGAATCCGTGGTGACGATCTGCATGGCGTGGTTCCTTTTGAACGTACTGGGTAACGATAAGTCTAATTTTATCTGAGGCGGCGGTTAAAGCGTTTCGACGTGCTGCCCTGTGCCGTCTCCTGCGCGAATCCATTTCCGCGCCCGGTTGACGGCCATCTTTCGCGCAACGGATTCGTTAAGATCATAACCCAGATCCTCGGCCAACCGGTAAAGCAGGATCATGACATCCGCGGTTTCCATCGCGGCTTCCGGCGGCTGGCCTGCGCTCACCGCCTCTGCGAGCTCAGCGAGTTCTTGTTGCGCGCGGGTTACCAAGTCGATCGGATTTTTCGCAAGTCCGAAAGTTGCCTGACCCCAGGCGGCAATACTCGCTTGATTTTCCGAAGTGATCGGAGACTGGTCTCGAGAGGCTGACATATTGATCCTTGTCGTTTTTGCCGGCATTTGCGATCTAATGACTGCCGGTTGTGCAAAAGCGAATCCTTTACCCACGCCGTCAGGCCGATTCGAAAATACAATATAGATCGCACCCCATCAGTTGATCCAGCAAAGGGAAATCGATGGCCGAAGATAGACTGCAGGACGGGCAGGCCGCTACCGACGCAGAAGACTCCCGCTGGAAGGCGAGCTCCACGGCTCTGGTGGCCTGGTGTTTTTTCGATTGGGCCAACTCAGCATTTCCGACCGTGATCGTGACCTTCGTCTTCGCCAACTACTATGCCTCGGCGCTCGCGGCTTCGCCCGAGGAGGCGACGAAAGAGTGGGGCATGGCCATTAGCCTGTCCGGTCTGGCGATTGCGATTCTGGCTCCGATTTTCGGTGCACTGGCCGATCAGGGCGGCCCACGCAAACCCTGGCTCTTTGTCTTTACGGTGATCTGCATCGCCTGCGGTTTCTCGCTCTGGACGGTCGCACCCGAGCTTTCCTTTGCGGCACGCGCCTTGATCCTCGTGGGCATTGCCAATGCAGCCTTTGAGCTTGGGCAGGTGTTCTATAACGCCATGCTGCCCGAATTGGCGCCGGTACAAAAGCTGGGGCGTCTGTCGGGTTGGGCCTGGGGTCTGGGATATGGAGGCGGGTTGGTCTGCCTGGTTCTGTGCCTTGTCCTGCTGATTCGTCCGGAACAGCCGCTGTTCGGACTGGACAAATCGGCTGCAGAACATGTGCGCGCGACGGGCCCGCTGGTTGCGATCTGGTTTGCGGTTTTCGCCCTACCGCTGTTTCTTTTGACACCCGACCGGAAATCCAGCGGCCTGTCCTCGGGTGAGGCAATCCGGCGCGGGCTGCGCCTGCTGGTAAAAACCCTGCGCGAATTGCCAAGCCATGGACAGATCGGCCGGTTTCTGCTGGCGCGTATGATCTACATCGACGGCCTGAATACGCTGTTTGTGTTTGGCGGGATCTATGCAGCCAGCAAGTTCGGAATGGACACGGGCGAAATCCTGATTTTTGCAATCCTTCTGAACATCACCGCCGGCATCGGGGCGGCGGGCTTCGGCTGGATCGACGACTGGATCGGGGCAAAGCGCACCATCATGATCTCGGTTGTCTGTCTAACTCTTCTCTGTGGTTGGATTCTGGTGGTCGACAGCAAGGTTTGGTTCTATGCCCTGGGCTGTGCGATCGGCGTCTTTATGGGGCCGACCCAGTCGGCGAGCCGCTCAATGATGGCCCGCCTGGCGCCGGCGCACCTTAGAACCGAAATGTTTGGTCTCTTCGCTTTTTCGGGAAAGGCGACGGCTTTTGTCGGGCCGGCACTGGTGGGCTGGATCACGGTTTGGACAAACAGCCAGCAAGCGGGTATGGCGGTGATCCTGGTGTTCTTTGTGCTGGGACTCCTGATCCTCGCGCCGCTTAAGGAATCGCTGTCCAGCTATAAGACGTAAAGGCCGTGGCAGGCTTTTCATAGAATCAGCGAAAAGCGCTCACGGTCTAAAAGCAGGTTGGGTGGAGCGTAAACAGCCCTACAAAGCAGGTTACAGACGGATCCTCCTGAAGATCCGCCCATTGTCTTGGTGTCAGGATTTGCGTCCACCACTGAAGAGTGGTGTGAAGAGCCAAGTGTGAATTGCATCTCCGATCGCCGTAGCTAAACGAGGTAGGCGTGCCGTCAGTTGTATCAGATGGCGGACGCCTTTAAAGAGCGCAGCACTGCGGGCTTCGTGGGCACGGCGCACATACCGCACCATATCCCGGTCAATGTTATTCAGCGTGGCGTGAAATGCAGGATCGTTCGGCCCTAAGGCAGGCTGACGGTTTCTGTGCGCGTGGAACGTCGAATTCATGGCTCGAAACTCCTTAATGTGCTCCTTAGTGAGACGGAAGCTGGGGGTGTTGTTCAGTGATAAGAAGATAGATGCGATCCATTCTGTTGATAATACATTCGTTTTGAATATAATCTGTGCCTTGTATTCATAAATACAAAGCGAATGCTATGGACAACGTTAGTGAGATGGATGTCTTTGTCAGGGTCGTGCAGTCCGGCAGTTTCTCGGCGGCAGCCCGGTCCCTGGATCTGACCCCTTCGGCGATCAGCAAGCAGATCGGCCGTCTCGAAGACCGGCTCGGTGCGCGCTTATTCAACAGGACGACGCGGCGTCTGAACCTGACTGAGGCGGGAACAGGCTTTCACGAACGGTGCCGGCAGATACTTTCTGACATCGAAGAGGCTGAGCAGGCCGTCGCCGATTTGCTCTCCACCCCACGCGGAACCTTGAAGCTGGCTTTACCTGCGGCCTTTGGAAAGTTGCATGTTGCACCTGTTCTTGCCGGTTATTTGCAGCGTTATCCTGACATGCGGATCGATCTGAATCTGAACGACCGCCTGATCGACATTTTGGCAGAGGGAATGGACCTGGCGATCCGGATCGGAGATCTGTCGGACTCAAGCCTGATCGCCCGCCGGCTGGCACCCAACCGGCGCGTGGTTTGTGGCGCGCCGGCGTACTTTTCGGGTAGCCGGCCACCCGAAAAACCCCAGGACCTGATTGCCCATAACTGTCTGGTTTACACTTACCGGGCCTCGCGCAACGACTGGCATTTTGACGGTCCAGAGGGTCATGAAACGGTGCAGGTTTCCGGAAACCTGGAGGCCAACTCAGCAGAGGCGCTGCAATCGGCTGTTCTGTCGGGAGTGGGAATCGGTTTGCTGCCGATGTGGTTGATTGGCGCTGATCTCAAGGCCGGGCGCATGATCGAAGTGTTGTCCGAGTACCATGTACCGGACAGTGCGGTTTATGCAGTCTACCCGCCGGGCCGCCATCTGTCGCCGAAGGTACGCAGTTTCGTTGACTACTTGGCGGAACACTTCGCGCACGGTCTGGACTGGCTCGACGACACGCCGAGGGAATAGATTGAGATGCCTCGATAGGGGGCGACGACCAAGGCCATCAAGGAATAGGAGTTCCCAACCTAGTGACGGAAGTGACGCATCCCGGTAAAGACCATCGCAAGTCCCGCTTCATCGGCGGCGGCGATGACTTCGTCGTCGCGCATTGAGCCGCCCGGCTGAATGACCGCCTTGGCGCCGGCGTCGACCGCTGCCATTAACCCGTCGGCGAAAGGGAAGAAGGCGTCAGAGGCCACCACCGCGCCGATGGTCGCAGGCTCGGACAGGCCGGCCGCTTCGGCGGCTTCCCGGGCTTTCCAGGCTGCGATGCGCGAGGAATCGACCCGGCTCATCTGGCCTGCGCCAATGCCTACCGTCGCACCTTCTCGTGCGTAGACGATCGCGTTGGATTTCACATGTTTTGCCACACGGAAGGCGAAGACCATGTCTGCAAGCTCCTTCGCGTCGGGGGCGCGCTTGGTGACGACCTTCAAATCCTGCTCGGTGATACGGCCGTTGTCGCGGCTTTGCAGCAGGAAACCTCCAGCCAAAGTTTTGAGAGTCATGCCGGGTGCGGCCGGATCGGGTAAAGCGGAGGTGGTTAGAACGCGGAGATTTTTTTTACCTGCCAGGACTGCGCGCGCGTCGGGATCGACTTCCGGCGCGATCACGACCTCGGCAAAGAGTTCGGCGATCTTCTCAGCTGTGGCCGCGTCGAGCGGCCGGTTCAGGGCGATAATACCGCCGAAGGCACTGACCGGATCGCAACTCAGGGCTTTGACATAAGCCGCATTCAGGTCTTCGCCCATGGCGACGCCGCAGGGATTGGCATGCTTGATGATTGCGACAGCCGGTTGCTCGAATTCGGCGACGAGCTCGAAGGCAGCGTCGGTGTCATTCAGATTGTTATAACTGAGCTCCTTGCCCTGGAGCTGTTGTGCCGTGGCGATGCCCGGGCGCGGCACACCGTCACCTTCGGCACCGCCTACATATAGTGCGGCCATTTGGTGCGGGTTTTCGCCATACCTCAGAACCTGGTTCAAACGACCCGCCTGGGTGCGCTGCAGAGGAAAGGTCTCGCCGCGTTCACCGTCCAGCCACCCGGCGATCATGGCATCGTAGGCAGCGGTGTGCCCAAATGCCTTGGCTGCAAGATCCCGCCGCAATCCATCCGAGGTCACGCCGTTGTTGGCCGAGATATCATCCATGACGGCTTGATAATCCGACGGGTCGGTAACGATCGTCACCGAAGAATGGTTTTTGGCTGAAGCCCGGACCATCGCAGGGCCGCCGATATCGATGTTCTCGATGCAGGTCTCGAAATTTGCGCCCGACGCCAGCGTCGCCTCAAATGGATAGAGATTCACAACGACCAGATCGATCGGGCCGATCGACTGCTCTTCCAGTGCCTGGCGGTGGCTTTCCAGATCCCGCCGCGCAAGAATCCCGCCATGAATTTTCGGGTGCAGCGTTTTCACCCGTCCATCCATGATCTCCGGAAACCCGGTGTGGCTGGAAACATCAGTAACTTTGACGCCGGCATTGCGCAGGGCGCCCGCCGAGCCACCGGTGGAGAGGATTTCGATACCCAGTGCGTCTAGAAAAGCACCCAGCTCGGCGAGACCGGATTTATCGGAAACCGAGAGAAGGGCACGAGTGATCTTGTTGGGCATAGAACGGCTCCAGCGGGTAGATTCCGGGTACCGGCAGCGCATCACGCAAGAGGGCGGCCATCACGGCTTTCTTGAACGGGCCTCGCCAAATAATCGATCGGGGTGTCCATAACCGCGGAGGCCGGGCAGAAGCCGCTGGCCGGTTGCTTGGGTGGGGTTTAGGTGGCTGCCGCCATTACGTCAAGACGCGATATTGCGCTGCAGTATCCCAGCGCCATCCGGACCGCTGATCAGGCTGGTTAAAGCGCAACGACGACCGGGTCCTGGGTTTCCTGGCTGTTCCTGCGGTACTCGGGAACCAGCCTCTGCAGGTGCTGCGAAACGCTGCTCTGGTCGCGCGCCACGGCTATTGTCTCAAGCTCTTCCAGACTGCGTGACAGGAGTTCGAGATTGGTTGTGCGGGGAGAAGCCAGGTGGAGTGACGGGTGGCTGGTTTCGACCAGGGGCTCCTGTTCGTGAAAGAGCTCTTCGTACAGCTTTTCACCCGGACGCAAACCGGTATAGACGATCTTGACGTCCTTGTCGGGACGCAGACCACCGAGGCGGATCATCTGACGCGCCAGGTCGGCGATCTTGATCGGGTTACCCATATCGAGAACATAGATCTTGCCGGCCTCTTCGCTGGGCGCGTTGGCACCCAGGGCCGAGGCTTGAAGCACCAGTTCCACCGCCTCGCGGATGGTCATGAAATAGCGCGTCATCTCGGGATGGGTAACGGTCAAAGGCCCCCCATTTTCAAGCTGGCGCGTGAACAGCGGTACGACCGAGCCAGTCGAGCCCAATACGTTTCCGAAGCGCACCGTTATGAAGCGGGTACCGGTTCCTCCGCCTGCCGAACCGCCATCTGCGCGCCGGTCGGCAATATCGAGCGCCTGACAGTAATTCTCCGCAAGGCGTTTTGTAGCCCCCATGACGTTCGGCGGATTGATGGCCTTGTCCGTTGAGATCAGGACCATGGCATCGACCCCGTTCCTGCGACAGGCATCCGCGGTATTACGCGTTCCCAGAACGTTGGTCAGGACCCCCTCGACGGGATTGGCCTCGACCATCGGTACATGCTTGAGGGCCGCAGCGTGGAACAGCAATTCAGGCCGTTCCTCGGCCATGATATGGTTTAAGCGGGCAGCATCGCGGACATCGCCCAGCACCGGTCTCTGGCTCATCTCCGGATACTTTTCATGGATCTCCATGTCGATGCCGTAGAGCAGGTACTCCGCATTGTCGAAAAGAATCAGGCGGCTGGGACCGAAAGCAGCGATCTGCCGTACCAGCTCGGAGCCGATCGATCCGCCGGCACCCGTGATCATGATGCGGCGGCCGGCGATCAGCTGACGCATTGCAGCCCGGTCCAGCTTTGCCTGACTTCTGCCGAGGAGATCCTCGATCGCGATCGGCCGGACCTCTATCCCGCTTGAAATGACGCCGTCGGCGTCGGCCACTCGGGTCTTGAAGTCCGTCAGGCGTGGCATCCTGTCAATGTGAAGATCGAACCGCTCGGCGAAACCCAGCAAATCCTGCATGGCTTCCCGGTCCAGCGACTTGGCCAAGACCAGCCGCCTGGGGCGTTGGCCCGTGCGTGCGCTCGCCAGTTCCATGATCTTGTCGAGATCGTTCAGGTGGCCAAGAACCGGTATGTCGTGGATGCTGCGTCCAACCCGTGTGCCGCGGTCGTCGACGACAGCCAGAACCTCGTAGGCACCGTCACGATCGCGCGCCATTTCGCGGATAAAGACTTCGGCGGCATCGCCCGTGCCCACCATCAGGACCGGTACCCGCAAATGTCTGCTGCGCTCCATCAGGTGCCGCATACCCCGGTCCTTGAAGACCCGGTACGCCATGCGCGGGGCGCCAAGCAGGAAAATGAGCACGAACCAGTTGATGATCATTGAAGACCGCGGGATGTCCGCGACGCGCGTCGTCAAAAAGGCGATCGGCAGATAGATCAGCAGCGCCATGGTGACGGCCTTTACGATGGCCGACAGATCGTTCATGGAAGCGTAGCGCCAGATGCCCCGGTAAAGTCCGGTCATCCAGAACACGATTCCGCAGACGGCGATAAAGAGAATCCAGGCCGAAATCAGACGTTCCGAGAGATGTGTCAGGGCTTGATCACCGAGGCGCAAACCCAGGGCGAGCACAAAGGACAACGCCGCCATTGAGACGTCGTGAACGAGTGCCGCCAAAGCACGCGGAAGCCGGTGGGATTTCACTTTCATACGGATGTCATCTACTTGTAGCCAAAAGCTTCGCCTTCACAGTCTGGAACGGCGCGGGAAGCCGGAAATCACTGCCAGATTAACACGAAGAGGACGCCGTAACGCAAGGTTAGGCTGCACGTCTCAAATCTGATCGTTTAGTCAGAATCATTGTGGAACGGGGATTACCCTCTCGTTCTTCGAATGCTGAGGGCATTTACTCGGTTGCCGGTGACCCGCGCTGTGCCGTCAGCGAATAATGGGCGAAGCGATACAGCAACACCGCGACGACCACAACGCCCCCGATAACGGAAAGCCACACGGCCAGGGAGGCCGATGCTACGGAAGCCAGAGCCAGCAACACCAAGGCGGTATTATGAAGCAGGAGGTTGCCGGAAACCCAGCCATGCCCCGCGCCACGCAACAGGGCTTTTTGGTAAAAATGTTCCCTGTGGCCCCGCCAGAGCTTTTCACCTCGGACAGCGCGGCGTCCCAAAGTGATGGTCGCGTCGACGAGATAGTAGAGTGGAAGCAGCAGGGCGGCGGCCCATTGGCCCTCGGCGGCCGCCACCAGAAGCAGCCAGCCGATCAGATAACCGAGTGTTACGCTGCCGACGTCGCCCAGAAAAATCTTCGACGGCGCCCAGTTCCAGATCAGAAAGCCGGCAGCGCAGCCAGCCAGAATCAGGGGATAGGCTGCGTTTGTCAGGTGGTCCTGTATGAGTACGGCCAGCATCGCCAGTCCGAGCCCGATGGAAAGCGTTTCAACACCGGTGATGCCGTCTGCGCCATCCATGAAATTAAAGAGATTGATGAACCAGACCCATGCCAGGCCCTTGAGCAGGTGGTCCGCCCAAGCGGGCAGCAGGCCCTGGAATACTAAAAATGTCTCCGTATCGAAGGCCGTGGCTGCGATTCCGAGACACACCGCGGCAAACTGTACGACGAGCCTGAGAAACACCGGTTGGCTTTTGACATCGTCGAGCCAGGAAACGCCGGCCAGGACCAGGGTCGCCACGATAACGATGAAAAACCCGGGAGGTGCCGTGCCCTCAAGTGTGAAAATCAGAATCCAGGACAGTAGAAGCACTGCCAGGACCGCAAGACCGCCGCCGCGGGGTTTCGGTTGGTCGTGGCTGCTGCGCTCGTTAGGGCGGTCGAAAATACCGTGCTTGACCAGTCCTTTCAGCACCAGCCAAGTTGCCGCCCAGGTTGCAATGGCGGCGAAGGCTGTGGCAAGGATCAGGTCGAAGAGCGTCATCGTGGCGTTATAGACCTTCTACCCGCCTTTGAGCCAGAACCGCTTGCATGCGAATCCGATTACATTTTAACCGGCTTTGTTGACCGCGACGCGTTTGATCGCCCACTTCACAACGAGCATTGGCTCGTCAGCTTCTGTTTCCTGTTCGGCTGCAGCGTCATCTGAGGCACCGATTGCCGCAGCGGGACAACTGACGACGATCTGCTCGCACCGGCGCACCTCGCCGCAGCGGCCGAGATATACGCTTTGTTCAAGCGCGATATCGCCGCCGCGTGCCCGGAATTGCCAGCCGGCGCCCTTGGAAGGCCGCAAAAGAACGTTATCGCCGCTGGCGGCCAGGCTTGCGTTCACGTCTGGGTGCAGGTGAAAGCGCAAGATAACCGGAGAAGAAACCGTGCCTTCAAATCGGTCCTCGCCGCGCAGGTCATCGCCGGAGGCGGACAGGAAAAGCCGCCGGTGATGAACAATCCCGAATGCAGCCGCGTAGCCGTCATGGCTCATGTCGAGCCAGGTGTTTCCATCCACCTCTTCGCGCCGGCAGGCAACGTTCCGCGGTGTTCTGAAGAGGCCCGACTGCGGGCCGAGCTCAGAGGAATTGGTATCGCCCAGCACGGCGGTTGAATGCGCCGCGGTGGAACGCTGGACCCACTGCCAGTTGGGATGGTTGGTCTGGGCGCCACAGTTGACGATCAGGCGCTCGCGCCCGGCGCTCAGTTCAAACGCCAGGGTGCCGGCGTGGGCATGCCGGTCGTAGCCCGGACGCGGCGGACTTCCGGTATCGACGATGACAACACTGCGGCCGGCCTGGAGGCGTTGAAAACCGCTATCCGGAGCGTTTAAAAGGCTTCGCGCTGCGCCGTCCGCGCGCTGCAGCATCATGTCAATCTGCCAGCCGGTATCCTCGTTGCTGCCGTTGAACAGAGCCAGACCGCCGTCGCCATGGCGCAGGAGCCGCAGGATCGGCGCCATATTTTCGATTGCCGTCGCCAGGCTGGCCGGTACGGGCTTTCCGGAGGCGTGCAAGAGCGCCCGAATGTCGATCAGAGCCCGCAAGACTTTCAAATGCCGCGAGGGGCTGCGTTCGATGTGCCCGCCATCTGCCAGAATCTGTTTGCCCAGCTCACGTTCGAGAAGGGCCAGACCGCGATCAAGCCATGCTTCACAGCCGGGAATGCAGGCACCGACACAGATCAGTCCCTGGAGTGCCATGATCAGATCGCAGCCGGCTAATCCACCGGGCAGAACCCGCGAAAGGTGGCGCGCCTGCTGCACCAGACCTTCCAGCAGGCGGTGACGAAATGCGACATCAGCACTTGCGGCGAAGAATTCGTATTGGCCGAGCCAGTTGGTCAGGCGCTGTCCAAGGACGACTGGCTCCCAGGCAGGTGTGCTCCAGCGGTCGTTGGCCGCCAGCCAGGATCCCACCAGATCGCGTGCCCGCCGACGGGCCGCATCGCCGCCGACCGCGCGCAGGTCGCGAAGCCAGAAAAAGCTGTGGAGATCCGAAACCCAGCCTTGCGGTGCACCCGGCGGCCGCCAAAGAGGTGCCGGGTTGCGCAGGGTGCTACCTGCGAAGTGAAAGCTGCCGGCAAGGATCTCGGCGCCTTCGTCGGCGTTACCCGGCCAGGGGTCGGTCGGGCTGAGCCGAACCGCCGTCGGGTTGGGGCCGAACCAGGAAAAACCGAAAGGTGCCAGGCTGAAGAACGGACGCTTGAATTGATACCAGAGCGCAGCAGCGACCTGATCAGCAGGGCGGCGGACAAAATGGCCGAATTCACCTACGCCCTCGACAAGGTTTTGCCGAAGCGAGTCGAAGGTCGAACGGTCACTCTCGCCGTCAGGAGACGCTACTGCGAGACGGCCAACCTGTCCTTTGGTCATCATCCTCCAGTGCCGCGTATTCGGCCGATGTTGGCCGCATAATTGCCGGATCCACCGGCGAAGGTTGCGGTGCCTGCCACCAAAACATCGGCGCCTGCCGAGATAGCGGCCGGCGCCGTGTCGAAGTTGATCCCGCCGTCAACTTCCAGATCTATATCCCGGCCGCTTGCGTCGATCTTACGGCGCAGTGCTTCGATCTTTTTCAGCGCGCCAGGTATGAAGGCCTGACCGCCGAAGCCCGGATTGACGCTCATCACAAGAATCAGATCGAGCTGATCGAGCAAATGATCCACCACATCCACGGGTGTCGCCGGATTCAATGAGACACCCGCTTTTTTGCCAAGTGATTTAATCAGCTGAATTGTCCGATGCGTATGCGGTCCTGCCTCGGGATGTACCGTGATGATATCGGCGCCGGCGTCCGCGAACGCGGGTACAAAGGCGTCGACCGGCGAAATCATCAGATGAACATCGAAAGTTTTACGACTGTGCGGCCGCAGAGCCTTGACCACGTCGGGGCCGATCGTGAGGTTCGGCACGAAGTGGCCGTCCATGACATCGATATGGATATAATCGGCGCCGGCTTCGTCGACGGCGCGTACTTCCTCACCCAATCTGGCAAAATCTGCGGACAGGATCGATGGAGCTATTCGGGTGCCTTGTTGCATGGACTCTTGGTATCAGCATGACTCCGTGCCCGCAAGCACAGCGGTGTGTAAAAGATGGCTCTTTTCGGCGCTTTACACGTGAACGGTGCGCGACCTGCGACATCGCGACGACTCGTGGTGAATCTCTCTTTCAAATGTGGCGGTTCGAAGGCGAGTCCTCCGCCTGGGGCGCTTCCGTAAAAAGGCTCATTCGGGTTCCGATTCAGAGACGCCGAAGCCGGCAGGCGTAGAACCCGTCCATGCCGCCGAGATCGGAAAGAAGACAGGGCAGAGTGCGCAGGTCGCCGTCGGGCGTGATGGCGTTTGCGAGCGCGTCATCCAGTTCGTCGGCGGCCAGAGGAACGCGCTCCAAATCCTTGCGGCTTTCCAGCAAGGCTGCAATGCGCTGCGGTCCTTCCTCGGGTTGGAGCGAGCAGGTTGCGTAGACGATGAGCCCTCCGGGTTTGACCATCTCGACGGAGGCATTCAAAAGGCTGTCCTGAAGTTGCGTCACCGAGGCGATGTCTTCTTCCTGGCGCAACCAGGCGATATCCGGATGCCGCCGCAGGGTGCCCGTGGCGCTGCAAGGCGCATCCAGCAAGACCGCATCGGCGGGCAGTTTGGGGCGCCAATTGATGGCGTTCGCCGCAACGACCTCGGCCGATAGATTCAGGCGGTCCAGGTTTTCGGACAGCCGGCGCAGACGGCTTGCGGAACGATCGACCGCGGTAACTTTGGCGCCGGCCGCTGCGAGCTGTGCGGTTTTCCCCCCGGGGGCCGCACAGAGGTCGACGACTTTCAGGCTCTCGACCTTGCCCAGTAAGCGGGCGGGCAGGGTGGCCGCGGTATCCTGGACCCACCAGTGGCCCCGGTCGTAACCGGGCAAACGCCGGACATCTCCAGCATGTCCCAAACGCACAGAACCACCCGGCAGGAGCTGTGATTCCACGCCGGCGTTGGCCATGCGCGTCACCCAATCACCACTTGCAGTCTTAATGGTCAGATCGAGGGGTGGCTCGGTCAAGGCGGCAGATGCAATCTCGCGCGCTTTGGCTTCGCCGTAGGCATTGCTCCAGGAGAGCCAGAGCCAGTCGGGTGTGTTCAAGCGTGCGGCATCCTGTGCGACAACCAGCTCGCGGCCTTCCCGGTCAAGCCGCCTCAGGATCGCATTGATCAGGCCTTTCTGTCCGGCTGTCCGCGGCGTGGTCGCCAGGGCCAGTGTCGTGCTCAGGGCAGCATGCGGCGGCGTGTCGAGAAAGAGCAGTTGTGCCGTTCCCAGCCGCAGCAGATCTTCGGCCTCAGCGAACTTTGCTTTCAGAGGCCGCTCCAAGCAATGGGCGATAAGAGCATCGATTTGGCCCAGACGGCGCAGGACGGTGGTCGTCAGCAGGCGGACGAAAGCCCGGTCTCTGCCTTCCAGGCGCGGCAGATCCTTGTGGGCATTCAGTGCATCGTCCAGCGGCGTTTCCTGGCGCAGAACCGCGTTCAGGATGGTGGCAGCGATTCGGCGTGGATTGGGTCCACGGCCGGCCTTTGGACCATCAGAGTGCGGTCTTTCCTTGCCGGGCTCGGTGTCGGACCTGCCGTTACGCGTGCTTTTAAAATTTGTTCGTTTGCTTCGCATTGCCGGGGTTTAACATTTCGTCGGCGCAATGAAAGCGGAATCTGCAGGCCAGGCACGGATTAGGCCTGTTTCTTGCCTTCAAGCGCCCAAGAGCCATGCCGGCGAAGGGATCGGTGCCACTTCAGGCCGCGGCCATCGCCCGCAATCGCGCAACACGGTTTGCCGTGCTGGGGTGGGTCGAAAAGAGGTTGTCGATCTTATGTGCATGCAGCGGATTGATGATGAACATATGCGCCGTTGCCGGGTTCCGTTCAGCCTGGACGTTGTCGATGTTCTGAGCCGAGCGGTCGATCTTCTCCAGCGCGGAAGCAAGCCAAAGCGGATTGCCACAGAGTTCTGCGCCAAGACGGTCGGCTTCATATTCCCGCGAGCGGGAAATCGCCATCTGAACCAGGCCGGCAGCCATCGGCGCCAGAAACATCATCGCCAAGCTGCCGACAATGCCGAGCGGGTTGTTCCGATTTCCGCCGAAAAAGAGTGCGAAGTTGGCCAGCATGGAAATCGCGCCGGCAAGTGTCGCTGTGATGGTCATCGTCAGCGTATCGCGGTTTTGGACATGCGCCAGTTCGTGGGCCATGACGCCCGCAACTTCCTGTCCGTTCAGACGCCGCAGCAGGCCGGAAGTGGCGGCAACGGCGGCATTCTCGGGATTGCGGCCTGTGGCGAAGGCATTCGGCTGATCGTTGTCGATCAGATAGACCTTCGGCATCGGCATCTTCGCGTTCTGTGCCAGGCTTTTGATCATGGCGTAAAAGTTGGGCGAGTCCTTGGGGCCGATTTCGCGCGCGCCATACATCCGCAAGACCATCTTGTCCGAATTCCAGTACGCGAAGGCGTTCATGGCGACAGCAATCGCCAAGGCAATCGCCATTCCGGCTTCGCCACCGAGCATAAAGCCGATGCCGAGAAATAGAGCCGTCATGGCGGCCAGTAGCACAGCGGTCTTGGCATAGTTCATTTTGAGGCCGGGCCCTTTCATCTGTTCGTGTACTCCCGACGCTTCTCAGGTAAGGACCGTTCCTGCGCCCTTCAAGGCTTGGCGTTGCTTCCTTTCAATGCCATATAAAGGGCATGACCAAGCTGTTTACCTCCCACAAACCGGCGCCCGCCAAGACGGCGTCGGCTGCTGCGCCGACTTCGACACCGAAGCCACAGGGTCAAAAGGTTACGCCCGAAAAGATGGAGAAAGCAGCAGCCATGCGCGCCCGCTCCGGACAGCTCAATCTGCCAAAGGAGATTGGCGGACCTGAGGGCCCGGAGCCCACCCGCTACGGGGATTGGGAACGCAACGGTATCTGCTCGGACTTTTAGTCGCATCTCTTTATCGACGGATTGATCCTAATCTGGCCTCCGGCGACCGATAATTCATGTTGGATGACAAATCATGCAGGTGTTGCAGGCCCACAGGCAGCAGATAGACCGGCTCGACGATGAGATCGTACGACTGCTCGCTGAACGCTATGGAATCGTATCTCAGGTTGCGGCGATCAAGGCCGAACACGGCATTCCGAGTGTTCTGCAGGACCGGGTAACGGAAGTGATCGAGCGGAATGCCGAAACGGCGGCCGGACTAGGGTTCGATCCGGATCTGGTGCGCCGACTTTATGCCGTGATTATCGAGGAAGCCTGCGCATTGGAAGACCGGCTTTGCAGCCGGGTTCCTGCGCACTAGCGACCAGACCTAAAACATGCGTATGAGAAGCTGATTCACGTTTTCACTGATTTCGTGAAAACGACCGGACTCTTGTGATCAGGTGCTCTTGGGGCGGAGGTTGACCAGCGCCACTCCAATCATGGCCAGCGCCATGCCGGCCAGTGCAGCGATCTCCAGGGTCTCGTCGAACAGAAACCAGGCAATGACGGCTGTGCTGGGGGGAACCAGAAAGAACAGGCTGGAAACCCGGGCCGCCTCGCCGCGTTTGATCAGAATGTAAAGCAGCGTGATGGCGCCGAATGACAAAACGAAGATCAGCCAGCCGAGAGCGAAAACGAAATCGCCGTGCCAGATGATCTCGCCGGTTTCCAGAAACAGAGCCAGTGCGCTCACCGCGAGGGTGGAGGCCGCGAATTGGATCACGCTTCCGGAGCGTAAATCCATATTGCCGCAATAGCGTTTCTGATAAATCGTCCCGGCAGACATTCCGACCAAGGCGAAGACCGAGAGCGCCATGCCAAATGGGGTGCCGATTCCCAGGGTCAGCTTGTTCCAGACAACCACGACAACGCCTAGCAGACCCAGCAGCAGTCCGGTCCATTGTCGGCGCGTGACGCGATCGCCCAGGAAAGGACCCGCGGCTATCGCTACCAGGATCGGCTGCACCCCGACGATCAGGGCCGATACCCCGGCCTCGACTCCGTGATGGATTGAGGCAAAGACGCCCCCAAGATAGACCCCATGTAACAGAAATCCGGCGAACGCGATGTGCGCCGCTTCCTTCCAGCTTTTGGGCCAGGGTGCGCGCAGCAGCAGGGCGACGGGCAACATCAGGGCCACTACGATCCCAAAGCGCAGGGCCAGGAAGGTCATGGGTTCGGCATAGGGCAAGCCAAGCTTGGCGCCGATGAAACCGGTGCTCCATAGAAACACGAATATCGCCGGCATGACGATTGGCATCAGGTTACCTGAGGCAGTGGTGGGTGAGGTCGCGGACATGGCGGTACCGCTTCTAGCAGGTCCGGCCGGCCTTGGCCCGGTCAAAATTGTCGGGAGACAAGTCGGGTCGTCGCGCCGGTGTTCGCGCCGTTTCAGGGGCGGTCCTGGCCATTGTGCTGGATACTAAATGGCTAGGCATGATGGAGGAAATTCTGGTAATTAAAGGAACCAATTTCCAGGAGATCATGATTCATGGCGGACCGCCGCCTCTCAACGCCTTTGCTGGCACTGGATCTGGACCGAAAGTCCAAGATGCCGCTGCATCGGCAGCTTTACGACCAGATTCGCGAAGCGGTCCTGACAGGCCGTCTGGCACCTGGCGCCCGCCTGCCGTCGTCGCGGACCCTGGCGAGTGAGCTGGGCTGTTCGCGTAACACAGCCGTGACGGCTTTCGATCAGTTGCTGTCCGAAGGTTATCTGGCGGGGCAGGTTGGATCGGGCACCTACATCTCGCATGTACTGCCTGAAGACCTGCTGTCGCTGTCAGGCGCGCACCGGCGCGGGCGGCAGCAGGATGTGCCTGAGCAGAAGGTGGCACGGCGCCGGGGTTTGTCCAAACGCGGTGAAGTTCTGGCGGCTTTTCCCCGCGGACGGCGCATCTCAACCCGCGCCTTTGCGCCCGGTGTGCCGGAGCTGGATCTCTTTCCCTTCGATGTTTGGGCACGGCTGCTCGGCCGGGTCTGGCGCCGGCCTTCGGAAGCCTTAAAGCGTCATGGGGATCATGCCGGCTACGAGCCGCTGCGGCGGGCCATCGCAGATTATTTGCGAACGGCGCGGGGGCTGGCCTGCGATTGGCGGCAGATATTGATTACTTCGGGTGCGCAGCAGGGTTTGGACCTGGTTGCGCGAACACTGCTCGATCCGGGCGATCCGGTCTGGTTCGAAAACCCCGGCTACACGGGTTTGCGCGGTCCGCTTTTTGCGGCCGGTGCCGAGGCTGTGCCGCTTCCCGTGGATGAGGAAGGGATCTCGGTTGCGGCGGGGCGTGCCCGTTCTCCCCAGGCGCGCATGGCGATCGTCGCCCCTTCGCACCAATACCCGCTCGGGATCACAATGAGCCTGGCCCGGCGTCTGGAGTTGCTGGCCTGGGCACGCGAAGCGGACGCCTGGATCGTCGAGGACGACTATGACAGCGAGTACCGCTATGAGGGGCGGCCGCTTTCCGCTTTGCAAAGCCTGGATGACGCCGACAATGGGCGTGTGGTCTATCTCGGCAGCTTTTCCAAGGTCATGTTTCCCAGCCTGCGGTTGGGGTATATCGTGGTGCCGGAAGATCTGATTGAGCCGATGGGCTGTGCGCGCGGGACATTGGATGATCATCCCACTGCCATTACCCAGCCCGCCCTGGCAGCGTTCATTTCGGAAGGCCATTTCGCGGCGCATGTGCGTCGTATGCGCGTGCTCTATGCGGCGCGCCAGGCAGTGTTGCTGGAAGCTATTCGTACCGACCTTGAAGGCTTGCTGGATGCCCAGCCGGATGAAGCCGGCCTGCACATCGTGGCCTATCTTTCCAAGGATTTGGCGCGGCGCATGTCGGATCAGGAAGCCGCTGATCGTGCGGCAGCAGCTGGCCTGGCCGTCTCACCACTCTCGCGATACTACGATGGTAAACCGGATCGCTGTGGCTTGATGCTGGGCTACGCGGCAGTACCGGAAGACGAAATTCGATTGGCGGTCAAGAAACTGGCGCGCGTCTTGTCGGATTGACGACATCGGGCTGGGTTTTGCCAAGCGCCAGGTATGATAACAAGATTTGGACTTATTCGCGGCTTCAATGCTGCTTGTCTTGGCTTGACTGTCGGATTTCTTTGCACTTTTCGGCAGGTTCGACTCGTTTCCAACGCCTTAAGTTATTGAAACAGTACCAGTTTTAATAAAATACAATCTATAGATGTTGTCGATAGATCTTACAAACGCGTAGATTGTATGTGTGCATGCTATTTTAAGTAGATGAAAATGTTAATTTTTCAATTCAGGCATGATTTTTGCTAACAAGTCAATAAACCCGAAAACAAATCAACCTTAAAGGGCGAATAGGAAAACCATGATCTCTTTCGAACAAATCCTGTATGCCACCAGGATGGTGGCCCCAAGACTCCTTGGCATGCTAATGCTGGCTGCGGCGATAACTCCAAATTCTGCCAAGGCCGGTCTAGTTCAAGTCGACCTTTCATTTACAGCAAGCGGATTTGTCGCAGACTTCCCGAACGTGACACCTCCAACGGATCCGGTGTCCGGATCGTTCTCATTTCAGTTCGACGACAGCGGCATTCCAGCGATCGGATTTGGGCAGGTGGATGATATTTCACTATCGGCCATCTCTTTGTCGTTTGCTGGCTTCGATTTTCCGCTGAACGATGTAAATGCCAGAGTCAATTATTTCGATGGTGATGCGTTTTCGCTTAGCGTGTTTGGCTTGTTCCTTGGATCATCCGTTTCGTCGCTGAGCGATAGGCATGATTTCAGCTTTATCACAAACATTCCGTTCGGCCCGAACTCTATTCGCTATGCCATTCCTGGCACAAACGCCACTTATGGTGATGCAACGGTGGTCATAAATGAATTCCGTTTCGAAGAGCTACCTGTTTCGGTAGCTGTGCCCGAACCTGCGACGTTTGCGCTGCTGTCGCTGGGCCTGGTCGGCCTCGGTGCGATGAAGCGCCGTTCGAAGGTTGCGTCGCAAAGCTAAGCGCGCGCCACTCCAAAGAAGAAGGCCCGCGCTTCGTATGACGCGGGCCTTTAGTTTTTGGCTGATTGTTTTGACTTCCTAACTCGCCTTATTCATCCGGTTATCGATGAGGTCGGTGACCACGCCTGGATCTGCGAGGGTTGAGGTGTCGCCGAGGTTGGAGAAGTCGTCTTCAGCGATCTTGCGCAGGATGCGGCGCATGATCTTGCCTGAGCGGGTCTTGGGCAGGCCGGGAGCCCACTGGATCAGGTCGGGTGAAGCAATGGGGCCGATCTCTTTGCGTACCCAGCCGACCAGTTCCTTGCGTAGCTCCTCGCTGGGCTCTTCTCCCGCGATCAGGGTGACATAGGCATAGATGCCCTGACCCTTGATATCGTGGGGATAGCCGACGACCGCGGATTCCGCGACCTTTGCATGCGCGACCAGAGCGGATTCCACTTCCGCCGTGCCCATGCGGTGGCCCGACACGTTGATCACGTCGTCCACCCGTCCGGTAATCCAGTAGTAGCCATCGCCATCGCGGCGGCAACCGTCGCCGGTAAAGTACTTGCCCGGGTAGTTTGAGAAGTAGGTCTGGATGAAACGCTCATGGTCGCCGTAGACGGTGCGCATTTGGCCGGGCCAGGAATCCGCGATGCAAAGGTTGCCTTCCGCCGCACCCTCCAGCAGACCACCCTCTGCGTCCACCAGTACCGGCTTGATGCCAAAGAAGGGCCGCGTGGCGGAGCCGGGTTTGAGCGGTGTCGCGCCGGGCAGGGGCGTGATCAGAATGCCCCCTGTTTCCGTTTGCCACCAGGTATCCACAATCGGACAGCGTTCGTCGCCGACCACCTTGTGGTACCACTCCCAAGCTTCCGGGTTGATTGGCTCGCCGACCGAGCCCAGCAGACGCAGACTTGAACGGTCGGTGGACTTAACCGGTCCTTCGCCCTCGCGCATCAAGGCGCGGATCGCGGTTGGCGCAGTGTAGAAGATATCGACCTTATGCTTGTCGCAGACCTGCCAGAAGCGCGAGGCATCCGGATAGTTCGGCACACCCTCGAACATCAGAGTGGTCGCGCCGTTTGCCAGGGGCCCGTAGACGATGTAGCTGTGCCCGGTCACCCAGCCTACATCAGCAGTGCACCAGTAAACCTCGCCCGGATGGTAGTCGAAGACATAGTGGTGCGTCATGGAGGCGTAAACCAGATAGCCGCCGGTGGTGTGGAGCACACCCTTGGGCTTACCGGTCGACCCTGACGTATAGAGGATAAAGAGCGGATCCTCGGCGTTCATGACCTCCGCCGGGCAATCGGCGGAAACTTCGGCACAGGCCTCGTGATACCAGACGTCCCGGCCGTCCTTCCAATCGATGTCGCCGCCGGTGCGCTTGACCACCACGACCGTTTCCACATCCGGGCAGCTTTCCAGCGCCTTGTCGGTGTTGGCTTTCAGCGGAATTGGCCGGCCACCGCGGACCCCCTCGTCGGATGTGATGACACAGGTGCTGGTGCAATCCTGGATCCGTCCAGCGAGGGCGTCGGGGGAGAAGCCGCCGAAGACCACGGAGTGAATCGCGCCGATGCGTGCACAGGCCAGCATGGCGTAGGCGGCCTCGGGGATCATCGGCATGTAGATGGTCACCCGGTCGCCCTTCTTGACACCGCGGGCTTTGAGGGCATTGCTCAGGCGGCAAACCTGCTCGTGCAGCTCGCCGTAGGTGATGTGCTTACTGTCTGCCGGGTCGTCGCCTTCCCAGATAATCGCAGTGGTGTCGCGCTTATCAGCCAGATGTCGATCGATGCAGTTGTGCGCCACGTTGGTGGTGCCATCGCCATACCATCGGATGTGGACGTCACCCGGGCCGTAGGACACATCCTTCACCTGGCTGTAGGGCGTAAACCACTCGATCCGCTTGCCCTGGTCGCCCCAGAAGGCCTCCGGGTCCGAAACCGACGCCTCGTACAAAGAAAAATATCCCGATTCGTCAATCCAGGCACCAGACGAGGTGCTCTCCGAAACCTGATAGACCGCGCCTTCAGACATAACCTGCGCTCCCTCTATTGCACCGGCCTCAAAACCGGTTTGTTCTTAACGTTGCTGGACGACCCGCAAAAGCCACACAGGTTCGGCCAGTTTGGTTGAAATTATTATCGTATTCCTGCGCTGTCACAAGCACTTGGCAGGATCCAACCGCATTTACTCCTTAAGGGTCCGTATCGCCCATCCCACAGATCACTTTCCACTCGGCTGGATTGACCGGCAGGACGGAGAGGCGCGATTGCCGGACCAGCGCGAGCTCGGACAGTTTCGGCTCAGCCTTGATGTCGCCCAGGGTCACGGGCTTGACCATCGGCCGGATTGCCTTGATATCGACCATGCCGAAGCGGCCCGAAGCATCGGTCGGATCAGGGTAGTATTCCTTGACCACCTCGGCGATGCCCACCACCTGCTTTTCGTTGACCGAATGATAAAAGAAGACCAGATCGCCGATCTCCATCGCTTTCATGTTGTTGGCGGCTTGGTAATTCCGTACGCCGTCCCACTCCGCACTGCCGGCTTTAACCTGATCGTCCCAGGACCAAGCGCCGGGTTCGGATTTCATCAGCCAATAGGCCATTTTCGTCCTCTCATCGCAGTCTCGAGCCTGATCGTTTTTCTTTTGACCGAAGAAAAGCGTGAATCCGACTCTATCTAAAAAATCGAGGGCGATTCACGTTCTTGACTGAAACCATCAAGAACAATCGCGCTCTGAGCTTGCATGTTAGGGATTAAGGCTACCTGCTTTGACGTGTGTTTGGAACTGAATCTGACGCCTACTTTTGTCGCTCTCCCGATCAACACAAGACCGCGAGCGGTGTGCGCACAGCTTGACCTTCGCGCTTTTGACGTGGTCCCTTGAATCAACACGCGTTTCCTTTTCGGGTCGGGAGCCCTTCCAGAATTGTCGTCTTCCAAGTGGGCGTCGCTCACGCTGCTGTCGTTGTGCGAAGTGGCTGCCATGTCCTTGTGGTTCTCCGCCTCGGCAATCGTACCTTCGCTCAGCGCCGACTATGAGTTGAGCAGTTTTACGCAGTCGCTTTTTACCAGTGCCGTACAGGTAGGTTTCGTGGCCGGCAGCTTGATCTCCGCCATGCTTGGGCTGGCCGACCGCATCGATTCCCGCCGCTTCTTCATGGTTACCGGATTGGTCGCGGCGATCGCCAACGCCGGGATTCTTGTCGTCGAGATCGATGGATTTGCGGTGCCGCTGCTGCGTTTTGTAACCGGGGTCTGCATGGCAGGGCTCTATCCGGTCGGCATGCGCCTGGCATCGACCTGGGCGAAGGGTGACATGGGACTGGTGGTCGGGCTATTTGTCGGTGCCCTGACCCTGGGCTCCGCGTCGCCCCATCTCTTTAATGCGCTGGGTGGCGTCGACTGGAGGGTGACCATCATAGCCTCTTCGGCGGCGGCTTTGCTGTCTGCTGTCGCCGTCAACTTTGTGGGCGTCGGGCCCAATAGCCGGCCGGCCCCCAAGTTTCACCCGGGCGATATTCTCTGGGCCTGGAAGGACAAGCCCCTGCGTTTCGCCAATCTGGGTTATCTGGGCCATATGTGGGAGCTTTATGCCATGTGGGCCTGGGTCGGTGTTTTTCTGGCCGCCAGTTTTGCGGAACGCATGGCGCCGGATGTGGCCGTGCCGGCGGCGAAGTTTGCGACCTTCGCAACGGTTGGTGTCGGCGCTCTGGGTTGTCTGGCCGGTGGCTATTTTGCCGACCGACTCGGACGCACGACCCTTACCATGCTCGCCATGGGGGTGTCGGGAAGCTGCGCTGCGATCGTCGGCCTGTTCTTCGGGGCCGATCCCTGGCTCCTTACCCTCATCTGCATGATCTGGGGGTTGTCGGTGATCGCGGATTCGGCGCAGTTTTCCGCGTCGGTCGCTGAGCTTAGCGATCCTGGACGGGTGGGGACCATGCTGACCCTGCAGACTTCGCTGGGTTTCACGCTGACCCTGATTACCATCCACCTCATGCCCTACGCGGTTGAGGCGTTGGGTTGGCGGTACGCTTTTATGCCGCTGGCGATCGGACCCTTCCTGGGCGTTTGGGCCATGGCGCGTCTTCGTGCCCATCCCGCGTCGCAAAAACTTGCGGGCGGGAATGGCTGAGGGTGCGAGCCGATGCCGCTAGCGGGAGACGCCTAACGGCGTTTATGCCGGCAGCACTTTCTTCCAGGGCCGTATGGTGACGCTCTCAAAGAGGTTTGCCGCCTTGTAGGGGTCGCCGTCGGCGAAGGCCTGCGCGTCCGCCAGGGAATCGTATTCCATGATCAGAACCGAACCTGTCATGGCTTCACCGTCTTCGCTGGTGGTCGGACCGGCCATGACAATATGATCGATGTTGGTTTTCAGGTAATCGACGTGGGCCGGGCGGTTTTCGGCACGGACATGGGCATGGTCTGCTTTGTCGACACAGCTGATGACGTAATACATGTAGGATTCCTGTGTTTTCTAGGATGGGGTGTTCGCGGATTAGTGCGTATGACGATTGTGGGAGTTTTATGTGTTTGACGGGATGCGGTGAAATCACTCTGTGGTGAAAGGCCGGGCCAGGAGGCTACCGATCACGGCATCAATGTCCGCCCCCTGATGCAGGATCGCGTTGACTGCCCGACTGATCGGCATTTCGATGTTTAGGCTTTTTGCCAGAATCGTGACGGCGGCAGCGGATTCGACGCCTTCGGCAACGGTCAGGCGCACAGACATCAGATCTTCGAAGTTGGCGCCTTCGCCAAGCGCTAGTCCCAGGGCGTAGTTGCGCGACTGAACCGCAGTACAGGTGAGCGTGAGGTCTCCGAAGCCAGACAGGCCCATCAAGGTTTCCGCGCGTCCGCCTTTGGCCAGACCTAGGCGAACAATTTCCGCAAGGCCGCGGGTGATCAGCGCAGCGCGCGCGTTCTCGCCCAGCGCGCGCCCCTGAACGATTCCACAGGCAATGGCGATGACGTTTTTGACTGCTCCGCCCACTTCGGCACCGATCAGATCCTGCGAGATGTAAGGCCGGAAGGTCCTGTTACCCAAGGCTTCGGCAAGTGCCGTGGCCAGAGCTGCGTCGTCGCTTGCCAGGGTCACGGCTGTCGGCAGGCCGGCAGCGACCTCTGCGGCGAAGGTCGGGCCGGAAAGCACCGCCTGCGGACGTCCCGGCAGAACTTCGGCCGCCACTTCGGTCATCAGCTTTCCGCTGCCTCGCTCGATCCCCTTGCAGCAGAGTACCAGCGGCAGATCTTTGGGAAGAATTGCGTTCAGGCCGCTTGCAATCCCGCGCAGATGTTGCGCCGGCACCACGAGCAGCAGAGCGTCGATCCCGGCCAGGTCTCCGGCGTCGGAGGTTGCGCGGATGGAGGGATCCAGCGCGATGTGCGGAAGATAGACGCTGTTGCCGTTTTGATTATTGATTTCCTGCGCCAGCGCCGGGTTACGTGCCCAGAGCAGTGCCTGACGACCCGCAGCGGTCACGGCGGCAGCCAGGGCGGTGCCCCAGGCACCCGAACCCAGAATGCCAATCCGTTGAATGCCGGTCCGTTCGTTCACAGAGGCGGATCCTTCGCTCAGAGTCGCAGGTTGAAGGCGATCGAGATGCGTTCCCGGTCGCCCTTGTAGGGCCGGACACCATGTTGCAGCCAGCTGGGAAAGAGTATCAGCAGACCGGCCCGTGGCGAGAGTGTCTCGGCAGCGCCCATGGAGGCACCTGCCGGGCCTCCCATGCTCAGTTCCGGCGCATACATAATCGGCGCGGCACCGCGCGGATCCTGGATCTCGAATTCACCACCGAGACTGGGGTCTGCGCCAATCCCGCCGTCTTCGACATAGTAACTACCCGACCAAAAGGCGCCCGGGTGGGTGTGGAATTCGTTGCCTTGTCCCGAGCGGTTGACGTTGGCCCAACAGGTCACATTCCAGTCGATTTTGACGGCCTTGCCGTCACGCCGGGCGGTGGCCCGGTCCGCAAGCCTTTTGGCCGAATCCAGCATATAGTCGAAGGCATCGCCGCCCCATTCAGGAAGATTCCACGTTGACTGCCAACCGCCCAGATTGCTGTGCTGAGTCGAAGCGCTGGTACGTTCTTTTTCCAGAATGATCCGTTTGAGTTCGCGGTTGACCTCTTCGGCGCCTGGCAGCAGGCCGGTCAGGATCGGCGTCGGGAACAGGCCATTCAGTTCGGCTTTGATGTCGGCGACCGCCGGTTTGGCGAAGGCTTGTTGGGACATTATGCGACGCCCTTCAACTGATCGAGCGGCCATCGCGGGCGAGGCGCAAAGGTCAAGGGATCCGTGAGTCCAAGCTGCAAGCGCTCCATACCGGCCCAGGCGATCATGGCGGCATTGTCTGTGCAGAGCGCAATGGGCGGGGCCAACAGCTCGGTGCCCTGTGCTTGCGCCAATTCGCTCAGGCGATCGCGCAGGGCTTGATTGGCGGCGACTCCTCCGGCCACGACCAGCGGTCCAGGACGGCCATAGGTCTGTGCAAAACGCTCCATGGCGTGGGTGCAGCGATCGGCAAGCACGTCGCCCACCGCCCGCTGGAAACTGGCGGCCAGATCGGCGACCTGACTTTCTTCCAAGTCATCGCGTCCTTCGAGCATGGCTTCGATGCGATGGCGCACGGCGGTCTTCAAGCCAGAGAAAGAAAAGTCGCACCCGGGACGGCCGCGCATGGGGCGGGGCAGCTCAACGGATTTGGCGTCGCCTGCACGTGCCGCCTGCTCCAAGGCCGGACCGCCAGGGTAGGGTAAGCCCAGCATCTTAGCCGTTTTATCGAAGGCCTCGCCGACCGCGTCGTCAATAGTGCCGCCCAGTCTAATGTAGCGCCCAACGCCCTCGACCGCGAGAAGCTGACAATGACCGCCGGACACCAATAGCAGCAGATAAGGAAAAGCTGCTGCGTCGCCCTCGCTCAGGCGAGCAGTCAAGGCGTGGCCTTCCAGATGGTTCACCGCGAGGAACGGGATTTTGTGGGCGGCCGCGATGGCCTTGGCGGTCATGACACCAACGAAAACGCCGCCGATCAAGCCGGGTCCGCCAGTCGCGGCGACCCCGTCAAGCTGGGCAAATTCCAGACCGGCTTCAGACATGGCCTGTTCCACCAGATCACCGATGTGGTCGAGATGGCTGCGTGCGGCGATTTCCGGCACCACACCGCCGAAGGGCCGGTGCTCATCGAGTTGCGAGAGCACCTTGTTGGCCAAAATACGCCGGTCTTCGGTGACCACGGCGGCTGCGGTTTCGTCGCAGCTGGTTTCAAGTCCAAGTACAAACATGATTGCGGAGTTTAGACTTTCGTCGTTGCGCGTGCCTCGATCTTGCAGTCTTCCTGACTCAAATTGGCCGGCTTTTCCAGCTTTCAATAACGAATTCGGGAAGCCTTTCGGAAGAATCTGGCGCCCTGGGGTTCGGGAGGTTAGTTTCTGGCCATAATCATGCAGTGTCAGGCACCCAACTCGTCGCAAGGAATTCATGACTCAACCCGCCATACTTCGCCTCGGTACCCGTGGCAGTCCCCTCGCTCTGGCCCAGGCCAATGAAGTCAAACGCCGCTTGGCCGAAGCACACAGCGATCTTGCCGACGAGGCCGCCGTTGAAATCGTTGTGATCAAGACCACGGGCGACAAAATTCAGGATCGAGCGTTGTCGGAAATTGGGGGAAAAGGCCTCTTTACCAAGGAGATCGAGGAAGCCTTGCTGGATGGTTCGATCGATGCGGCGGTGCATTCCATGAAAGATGTTCCGACTTGGTTGCCGGATGGACTGGAAATTTCGACCATTCTACCCCGCGAAGATCCACGCGATGCCTTTTTTTCTTTAAAAAGCACCAAGATTTCTGATCTTCCGCAAGGATCGGTGGTCGGATCAGCAAGTCTGCGGCGTCAGGCGCAGGTGATGCTGGCTCGTCCGGATCTGAAAGTCGTGACCCTGCGTGGCAACGTGCAGACGCGGCTGCGCAAACTGGCCGAGGGTGAGGTCGACGCAACCTTATTGGCGGTTGCCGGACTGCGCCGATTAGGCGAAGCGGAACGAATCACCTCAATTCTGGAGCCGGAAGAGATGCTGCCTGCCGTTGCACAAGGCGCCGTGGGCTTGGAAGTCCGTTCGGACGACAGCGTCACGCGCGGTTATCTTTCGGCCATTGACGACGCGGTTTCCGCGGTGCGGGTAGCGGCAGAACGCGCTTGTCTGGAGGTGCTGGACGGATCCTGCCGGACGCCGATTGCGGCCCTGGCAGAACTCGACACGACCCCCGGCTCGCTTAACCTGAGGGCTTTGGTGGCCATGCCGGACGGGAGTCAGGTATGGCGCGGTGCGCGACAGGGTTCGGCGGGAGATGCGGCGGAACTTGGACGAGATCTTGGTGAGGAACTGCGCACCGAAATGGGGCCGGACGTAATTCGGTCGCTGACGTCGCACTAGAGTACGGTCGCTCTGAATTGATCGGCAAAGAGCGTGAATCGGCCTCAAATCCATAAAATCTACCGATCTGCTGGAGAGCGCTCGTGCGTGTGCTGGTGACAAGACCAAGGCCTGACGCCGAACGCTTTGCCGAGGAATTGTCGGCGCTTGGCCACAATGCGCAGGTTGAGCCGCTGTTCGAGGTGGTTTTTCACGCGGATGCCAAAGTCGATCTTACGGGCGTGCAGGCGCTTCTCTTTACCAGTGCCAATGGTGTGCGTGCTTTTTGTTCCGCTTTGGCCGGACACAGGCCGGAAGATCTCTCACTTCAGGTTTTTGCCGTTGGCGACGCCTCGGCCCGAACAGCCGCAGAATATGGCTTTACCTCGATCGAAAGTGCCGGCGGAGACGTAACCGATCTTACCGCACTGGTAACGCGGCGATTGGAACCGGCGGCCGGCGGGCTGTTTCATGCGGCCGGCAGCAAGGTGGCCGGCGATTTGAAAGGTGGACTGGAGGCTGCGGGTTTCCGGTTTCACCGCAGTGTCCTCTACGAAACCCGTGAAGCGGCCGGCTTGTCAGCCGGTCTCCAGGCGCAGTTGCGCCACGGCGAAATTGACGCAGTGACGTTTTTCTCTCCACGAACGGCGGGCAGCTTTGTTAGGCTGATTTCTGCGGCGGGCCTGGAAGAAACTTTAAGAACATCTCTCGCCGTCTGTTTGTCCGCGGCGGTGAAGGAAAGGCTGGAACCGTTGCATTGGAAGTCAGTTTTGGTGGCGAGAGAACCAACGCAAGCGGCGATGCTGGCGGTTCTTGATAGATAAAGATGTGTACACATGAAAAACTTCGCCTCATGTTACTAGAGACCGGTTCACCTTCTTGAAGGCTTCAATCAAGAACGATCGGGCTTCAGGAGTCGTCTTCGGGAAAAAGAATGGCAGATAAGAAAGAACCGACCGACCGCAGTTCAGCGGAGCCGGGCAAGATCACAGGGACAGACGCGACCGCTGCCCAACCTCGTGGGCCCCAACCTGGCGGGGTCCAACCCGGTGAGGTCCAACCCGGTGGGGTCCAACCCGTTGCCGCGATCATTGAGGCATTCGGTGGTTTGCGCCCGATGGCGGGCAAACTCAAGGTGGCGGTCAGCACGGTTCAGGGCTGGAAAGAGCGGGATTCGATCCCGACGGCACGGCACGGCGATATCCAAGCAGCCGCAAAAAGCCATAATATCGCACTCGATCCGGCTGTTTTATCTGCGAGCGATCATATGGCGCGCGATCACTCAGCCGTGACCTCAGGGCCAACTTCAGCGCAAGTCACCAACGGATCCAAGGATCAGGATGTGAAAAAAGAAGAGACTGCACCTGCTGCCAAGGATAAGGCGGAAACAGCGAAAGAACCGGCTGCCAAGAGCGCAATCCCGGCGGCCGGCGCGGCAAAGACTGCAAGCGGGGACAAACCGGCAGCGGCAACCAAGCCGGAAGGCGCCAGCGAAAAATCCTCCGCATCGAAACAACAGGAAATAAAAAAGCCCGAGCCGAATCAGCCCGAGCCGAATCAGGCCGCTTCAAGACCTGCTCCGAAACCCAAGTCCAGTGGATGGCTTGGAGGGTTCGTTATGGGGGTTGTCGTACTGGCCCTGGTGTTGGCCGGTGTGGTGTACACGCGCAGTTTTTGGCTGCCACTCGTCGAAGGCCTTCCGGTTATGGCGGGCGGCGCGGCCACCGGGGCGGATGCCGGCGACGAAGAAACCGCTGCACGTATTGCCGAGCTCGAAGGTAAACTCGCTGCACTCGAATCGCAGGTGCAGGCGGCACCCGCAGTGCCCGACGTCGATTTGACGCCTCTTGACGAGGCCATCGCGGCGGCGAACCAGCGGATCGACGCCTTGGATGGAACCCTGGAGCAGTTGCTGGCAGGCGGCGTGGTGATTGCCCCTAACGCTGACGCTGGCGGCTCTGCTGATGCCGGTTCTGATGGTAATGGACCTGCAGCCGGACAAGCGGAACTGGCAGCACTTAAGGCGCGCCTCGATGAGCTTGCAGGGCAGATTGCAGCAGGTTCAAGCTCTTCTGGTTCAACGTCTGAAGGAACAACTCAGACCGCAACACCGGAAGCTGCCGCGGCCGTTTCTGCACTGACTGACCGCTTGGCTGAAATGGAGCGCACGATCGCCGCCTTACCCGATCCTGAGGCCCGGTTGGGGGAATTGGATTCGCGTCTGGCGGAAACCGAAAAGGGCGTTGCAGCCCTGCCGGCACTTGAATCCCGACTGACCACGGAACTGGCGGCCTTGAACGAGGCTCTGCCGAAGGGCCCGTCCCAGGAAGCCGGCGATGCGGCCATGTTCCTGGCTTTGCTGCAGCTCCGCGAAGCGTTGAGCGGCTCAGGATCCTTTGAGACGGAGTTATCGCTGGTCGATGGTTTGGCGGCGGAGGACGCCGAGTTGAAGACGGCTTTAGCGCCTCTTGCCGAGCATGCTGCATCGGGCATTGCCGGTCTTCAGGGACTTCAGGCTTCCTTTAAGACCATGGCCAGAAAGGCCGTGGCAGCGTCGCGTGGCGGGGAAAGTGACGACTGGGCTTCCAAGACACTGCGCAAGATATCGGAAGTCGTAAGTGTCCGCCCGGTCGGTCTAGTCGAGGGTGAGGACGCCGGCGCCGTGCTCGCGCGTGCCGAGGTTAAATTGGATGCCGGTGATCTGGCAGGCGCTGTCATGGAGCTCGATACTCTGACCGGGGCTGCGGCCGAGAATGCGGCCGGTTGGCGCAGCAATGCGGAAGCAAGGCTGCAAACCCAGAAAGCACTCAGTCTGCTGGCCGCGCGCGCGGCAAATCTCATCGGGCTGGGTGGCTGACGACATGATCAAAGCACTTCTTCTGTTTGCCAAGATCGCGATTGCCGTCGCCATCGTCGTCTGGTTCGTAAATCACCCTGGAGAGGTCTTTCTTCAGTGGATGGGTTACGAAATTTCTGCCGAGAACGTGGGTTTCCTGGTTGCCCTTGTTTTGCTGATTACCTTTGTCGGGATCGTGGCGTACCTGATCTGGCGCTTTATTTTGAATGCGCCCGGCGGATTTGGTGCTGCGCGCCGTGAACGCCGCCGGCGCAAGGGGTATCAGGCCCTGACCCAGGGAATGGTTGCGGTTGCCGCCGGCGAAAGCGAACTGGCGAATAAGCTGTCGCGCAAAGCGGATGCTTTGCTGGAGGAACCGCCCCTGACTATGCTGCTGTCGGCCCAGGCGGCACAGCTGAATGGTGATGATACGGCAGCGCGGCGCTATTTCGAGGCGATGCTGGAAAACCAGGAGACCCGGTTTTTCGGGTTGCGCGGTCTGCTGATGCAGGCGCAGCGCAGCGGCGACGATGTGGCTGCGCTGGAATACACCCGCAAGGCCCATGCATTGAAGCCAAAGTCCGACTGGGTGTTAACCAACCTTTTTGAGCTCAGTGAACGTAGTGGCGATCTCGAGGGCGCGGAACAGGCATTGCGCCAGGCAGCAAAATACAAGGTGATTCCGGAAGCCGAGGCAACGCGTAAGCGCGCCGTTGTGCAGCTCTCCCGCGCCATCGCTGCGCAAAATGCCGGCGAGCTTCAGAACGCCCTGACCTGGTCGCGGGAAGCACATAACCTGGCGCCGGACCTTGTGCCCGCGACTCTGGTTCTCAGTAAGGCCGCTTTGGAGGCGAACCGACGCCGCGAAGCGCTCAAAGTGCTCGAAAAGGCGTGGCCGGTTGCGCCGCATCCCGATTTGGCACGCGCTTATCTGGAGCTCTGGCCCCAGGACAGCGAAGTTGAGCGGGTTTCGCGCCTGGAAAAGTTTGTGGCTTCGCGCGCCGACCATATCGAAAGCCGCTTGATCGTTGCCGAGGTTGCCCTCGACGCCCGACTCTGGGGTGAGGCCCGCAGCAAACTGAATCAAGCCGTTGAGACTGCATCTGCGACGCCGGATCAATCCGAGACCAAGGTCGCAGCCGACATTCCGGGCCGACGGCTTTGCCGCCTTATGGCACGCCTTGAACAGGAAGAGCATGACGACGGCGATGCTGCTCGTCAGTGGCTGCAGCGTGCGAGCGAAGCCGATCCGGATATGGCCTGGGTCTGTGGTTCCTGTGGTGCCGCCGCCCGGCATTGGGACGCACATTGCGGTGCCTGTAACAGCTTCGACAGCCTGCGCTGGCAAAACCCGCCACGCGTAACGCCGGCGCTCGCAATGCTGCCGAGCGAAGTGCCCGAACCGGTTGAGACCATGGCGGACGCCGTATTGCTTCCACCCACGCAGCCATCGGCCGCTGCTGATGCTGGACAAAGCAATAGCGGAACGCAGGCCGACGGTGGCGGGCAGGCGGGCAAGGCGCCAGTTATCTCCGGAGCGCCAGAAAACGCTGAGGCCGAGCGGGAGACAGCAGCGCGCTGAAAACTGTCACGCAAGGGATCAAGCAGCCGCTTGCGCGGGGCAGCAAACTTTGCTATGCCCGCCTCCACAGCGCGTGTGCCCCAATAGCTCAGCTGGTAGAGCACCTCATTCGTAATGAGGGGGTCGGCAGTTCAAGTCTGTCTTGGGGCACCATTTTCTTTTCTTTGCGCTTTAAGAACCTGCTGCCTTTTTCATCTCCGCCAATTCGACCCGCAGGGCCTTGACCTCTGCCAGGATCATTTCGGTTTCACTCATCATGGCGTCGCGTTCGGCGCGGGCTTCGGCTTCGTGTTCGGACTGCATGGCATCGACGATGACGCCGATGAAGAGGTTGAGCACCGTAAAGGCGGTGGCGACGATGAAGGGAACGAAGAGGGCCCAGGCGTAGGGGTGTTTTTCCATTACGGGGCGCACGATGCCCATGGACCAGCTTTCCAGTGTCATGACCTGAAAGAGGGTGTAGGCGGATTCGCCGATCGTGCCGAACCATTGGGGAAAATCTGCTGCAAACAGCTTGGTCGAAATAACCGCGAAGACGTAGAAAATCAGTACCAGCAGCAGCATGATCGAACCGATGCCCGAGAGTGCCGTCAGCAAACCTGTGACCACACGGCGCATGGCCTTGACCGAGGATACCAGACGCAGAACCCGTAGGATCCGAAAGGCGCGCAGGACCGAAAAGGTGCCGGCGGCGGGCACCAGCGCGATTGCCACCACAACGAAATCGAACACCCGCCAAGGGTCGCGCCAAAAGCCGCGAAAATCGACGATCAGCCGTCCGGCGATCTCGACAACGAATATGGCGAGCACGCTCCGGTCGATGATCGTCAGCAGGGTTCCGAATTCAGCCATAACCGACGGACTGGTTTCGAGACCGAGCGTTACAGCATTGACGGCGATCAAGATAAGTATGGTGCGCTCGAACGCCGGGGCGTTCAGCAGGCGCTGTAACGGTTCGCGGATCATGTAGGGGAGTTCCATGTTGGCGGCGGTTTGGTCGAAGCTGTTATCTGGCCCCGCGTGCCGGGCACGTCAACACTGGTTACAGAAGGTGATCCATCGACCCGGTGGAAAGCTGCTCTGACTGAACATCATCCGCTCCAGGCGCCGGCTTGCTGAATATCTCGCGAATCAGGCGAGTATGTTTCCTTTGCATTGAACCGGCAGTGGGCGCGCGCTGGCTGCTGTGGGTGGCTCTTGCTAGCCTTAGCGCGATCTTTACCCGTCGTCTGCCAGTCTTTCCCGGCAATTTGCGGTAAGAACGGAAGCAATGAATTCGACTACTAACCCGGTGTTGACGGAAGAGAACCTTAGGCTGCTGGTTGAGTATTGGCGTTCGATTGCGCGCGGCGCGGCGGTGCCCCTGCGCCGGGATTTCGAACCCATGGCGATCCCGTTGCTGTTGCCGGACGTTTATCTGGTCGAGCTCATGCGGCCCGAACGCCGTTTCCGTTATCGGCTGGTTGGAACCAGAGTGGCGGAAAAGGCCGGATTCGACGCGACCGGCTGCATTTTGGACGAGTTGAGCTGCGGTACCACGATGGCGTTCGTCATCCGGCTTCTGGAGCGCTGCGTCGATCTACACTGTCCGGTAGCGTCACTCAGCAGCTTTGGGCGTGCGGGCAAGGCAAATCTCATCGTGCGGCGCGTTTTTCTGCCCCTGACGCTGGGACGAGGACCGGTAGATCAGATCCTCTGTGGCCAAACCTTCGACCATACCCTGCAGCCCATGCCATCGGGCCGGGAAATCGACAGAAGCAGCCCCATGTACCGTGACCTTGCGGCTTCGACACCGGATGCAGAGCACGAATACTTCGATATTTAAACTGGGTGCAACCAAGGGCAAATCAGGATGAGTTGGGTTCGCCACTGGCGATCTGGCGTTCCGCTGACTCAGTGCCAACGACAGACCGGTTCTAAATGCTTCGAAAACTGAAAAGACTACGGCCACCACGGCTGCGGTGCTATCCTCGATTCAAGCAGGGCAAAGGCCCCGCATCTGAAGGGGGACAGCATGAATCTCGAAAAAGTCATTTTCGGATTTTTCATCGTTCTGGCTTTGACGCTGAACTTCGGCTTTTTCCTGGGTGAGATCGACAATCCGGACCATCATGGAATCGTAGAGCTGTTCCTTGTCGTGGTCGTCAATTTGATCGCCACCGGCCTGAAGCTCGGGGACCGGTCGCAGATGGGCGCCGTTTTGCTGGCGACGAGCCTCTGTGCCGACCTGCAGCTGATCGGGGCGGCGGTGATCTGGGCGATCGCGGCTCATGTATCTGACGACGGCATGACTCCGCAGGTCATGGCGAGTATCGTTTCCCTGTCCGGCGGGGCACTGATTGCGAACGTTATTTCCGTGACCATGCTGGTTGGCGAGACCCTGATGCTGCGCCGCTAGAGTCGTATTGTGAACGGGGAGTTCATGGCGAAGGCGCCCAAATCGAGCCGGGTCAACTTCATCATCCTGCGCTACATGCGCCGGCCGATCCTGGTGCTCATCACCGTTTATGCCACTTCGATGGTCGGTTGGATCCTGATTCCAGGGATCGATGAGAACGGTAACGCCGTTCACCAAAGCTTTTTTCACGCCTTCTATTTTCTGACTTACACGGTAACCACAACCGGTTTCGGCGAGCTGCCATACCCCTTTACGGAGGCGCAGCGCATGTGGGGCATCGTTTCGCTCTACATTGGTGTCATAGCCTGGTTCTACGCATTGGGTTCGATCGTCGGTCTGGTTCAAAACGCGGATTTCAAACGCTCACTTGCCGAACGGCAATTTGCCAAGCGGGTTACCCGTATCTCGGACCCCTTCTGTATCGTCTGCGGTTTCGGCAATACGGGCGCGCTTCTGGTACGCGGCCTCAGCGATGCCGGTATGACCGTTACGGTCGTTGACTGGAAAGACGAACGAATTAAGACCGTCTCATTGCGTGATTACCGGTCCGATGTCTCCGGCCTTTGTGCCGATGCAAGGGTGCCCGAGCACTTGATCGAGGCTGGGTTACTCAAACCCAACTGCAAGGCCGTGGTGGCTCTGACCCAGAACGAGGAAATCAATCTTAAAATCTCAGTGACCGCGCGCCTGCTCAATCCCGAGGTCTGGGTCGCAACCCAATCGACCTCCAGCATTCATGAAGATACGTTGGCGACCCTGGGCGACAAGGTGCACATCATTGATCCTTTCCAGACCTACGCAAAGTATTTGGGCGCAGTCATTGCTAATCCTGCGATACACAGCTTGAACCAATGGCTTGCCGGCACTCCCGACGCGACCCTGGATAAGGTTTTACGCCCGCCGAAGGGAAACTGGGTTCTATGCGGTTTCGGGCGTATGGGCCATTGGCTACGCGAGGCACTGGAGGCGCAGGGTATCACCACCTCGGTCGTCGAACCCAACCCTCTTCCGGACGACGAGGATCTGCCTAATCTGATCGTCGGGCGGGCCAGTCAGGACAATCTGGTCAAGGCGGGGGTGCGCAATGCTGCCGGCATCGTTGCAGGAACCAACAATGATTCCGACAATCTCAGTATCCTGTTGAATGCACGGGCGCTGAATCCGGATATCTTTTTCGTGGTGCGCGAGAACCGCTACCGTAATCTCGTCGTTTTCGAGGCTGCGAAGGTTGATTTGATCATGATGCCCGGGCTGGTCAGCGCCCGCAGGATCCTGTTTCTGCTGATCGCACCCATGATGAAGACTTTTTTCGAAACCCTGCGTCAACGCGATACCGAGCAGGATGGCCGCTTTATCGATGAAGTCGTTGATCACCTCGGGTCCGTCGTCGGCGGCACGCAACCCCGGATCTGGACGCTGGATACCTTGGATGCCGATATACACGACCACGACAGGACCGGATTTCAGGTCGGCGGGAAGCGCGGCAATGCGCTGCAGCGCCTGACAGATGCGGGCCGGAAGGTCACGCTGGAACATCTTATGGGCGACCCGGGCGATCGAAGCCGCCGGCTCGCATGCGTGCCACTGGTGATCGAATCGGAGTGCGGCGCACAGGTCCTGCCTGATCTCTCGACCGCGGTACTTCCCGGCGACCGTCTGCTTCTTTGCGGTGACGCGCGTGCGTACAACCTGATCGATGCGACCATGCACAACGAATACACCCTGGCCTATCTCATGACAGGCAAAGATCTGCCGCGCGGCTGGTTCATGCGATGGCTTTTTACCAAGCGTATTTTCACAAACGCTTCCGAGATTAAGACAACTGAGGCTTAGTCAGGCGCGATCAAGTGTCGATAATGTTGCTCTATTTTATCGAATTCGAGTTTCTCGATTGCCGCGGAGGGCTCGTCAGCAGCTTTAGAAAGTTCTGAGAATACTGCCCCAGTTTGCATAGTCGGTTTTGCGGTAATCAAAGCTGTAACATTCCCTCGAGTCCCGATTTTTTACTGGAGAAAGCCGGTCGTCGCCGATCACGTTTCGCAAAATTTCGACGTCGCTGTGATTGACGATGCGAATCTCCCAGACGGTTTTTTCCAGGGTCGCGCTGCGTTGCCGAATGCACCAGTCGCCCTGCAGCGTGGCACCGCACAGCCGTACAAGCAGTTCTTTCGGGCTCGGCCAGGTCTTACCGCTGCGTCTGTTCACAAGGCCGGTGGGATGCCAGCCTTTTTTCGCCTCCGCATAAACCGTTACGAATGTGGAATGAATCTTGTCAAATGACGGGTTGGAACAGGGTTTCATCTGCAATCGGGTGAATTCGGAAAGGGTCCGGTTGTTGCGCACAGCCTGCCGATTCGGATTTTAGCTGGGGAGAAAAGATAACCGACTGCTATCCTTTTGGCATCGGGTAATAGCGGCGGATGGAGCGATTGGAGGAAAAGAAAACGAAAGGCCCCGCCATTGCTGACGGGGCCTAACGAAGCGGTATCACGTACCCGAGATCCGGGGGAGAACCCGGGCACGAGAAAGAGCCTGAACTGAAAAGATTACCAAGAGCTTAAGCCCTGATTTTGCTAGGTTTTTGTCTAAAATGCCGGAGAACCCTGTGATCCGCTGTCGCAGTGTTGATTGCAGTTTCAGGACGCCTTTTCGGTGTCACCGCGGTTCTCTTGTCCGGTCTTGGAGGTTTGTTCCTCAGACTTGGTTTCTTTCCGGATCCGGCTGAGGAATTTCTTGGTGATGCGGCCGTCGGCAGGCAGGCCGAGTTTCTTCTGGAAAGACTGTACGGCCTTTTCCGT
This sequence comes from Pelagibius sp. Alg239-R121, assembly GCF_947331435.1. Classification (GTDB taxonomy): domain Bacteria; phylum Pseudomonadota; class Alphaproteobacteria; order Kiloniellales; family Kiloniellaceae; genus Denitrobaculum. The sequence continues at coordinate 851,005 of NZ_CAMZOF010000001.1, forward strand.
ATTCGGGCCCCACAGACCGTCTGCACGGCCCAGCTTGTAGCCCCTGTCGATCAGAAAGGTTTGTACCTCCTTGATGACTTCCGGTGGCGCGGTGACTTTGGCCAGATAACTCGCGACTCGCCGGTGCTCGAACTGCTCAGCCATGTAGAGTGCTGTCTCGCCCGCATTGTCTTCCACGTCCATGTCTGCGCCTGCGCCCATCAATCGCTTCACGACGGAAAGCCACCCGGAACTGGCCGCAGCCATAAGTGCGGTGGTGCCGTTAATGTCCTGGGCTTCGATGTCTGCTCCTTCATCGAGCAGGAGTGCGACGATTTTGTCATGGCCCTGCAGCGCTGACAGCATCAATGGCGTCCATTGATCTCGGTCGCGGACGTCGACGGGAAGGCCCTTTTCCAAAAGCGCTGTCACCTGCGCGAGATTACCGCTGTCTGACGCAGCGAGCATGCGCGCGCGATCGGTGTTGGCTGGTTTCGCGGCGGTCTGCTGTGCCAGTTCCTCGTCGGTTACCGGTGACCAGTTGGCGGCACGTTCGCGTGCCTCGGCCCGATCGGCTTTGGAGAGGTCTTCGTTCAATCGCTCCACTGCAGCTTCGGCTTCCTTATGATCCAGCTCGGCCGCAAGGATGTAGTATTGCAGTGCAGTGATGGGATCGGCCTGGACCTTTTCACCCAGTTCATAGCGCTGCGCGACTAGAAAGAAGGAGTCCGGTTCGCCCTGTCCGGACAGAGAACGCCAGACCTTAAAGGCCGGATCGAGAGTCGGGTCATAGGCTTCTTCCTCACCCTTGGGTGTCGGCTGAGCAGCTAGGGAGGGTTGGCTGAACAGGATCGTCGCCGCAGTGAGGATCGCTATGAATTTAAGGGCTGTCATCGCGGCGCGATCCTAGAGCAAGATCTTTCCAATTGAAAACATGTGACCTGAATGGTTCCGCGCGGGATCTGGAATAGCGCTTGTGAAGCTAGATTCCTTATACTTAAAATTACGTAAAGACCGCTGCCCTTCGCTGACTTTTCAAGCCTTTGCGGACCGGCACCGTCATACCGCCCTCGCCAAACAGCCTGTTCATTCCCATATGGCACAGGCAACAAAAGAAGAGCCTGAATCCAGATGTCACCGACCAACGAACCATCCTCCGGCACGAAGGTCTTTCGCGACCATGATCAGGCCGCATTGGACCGGCAGTACAACAACCGCGCTGCAGTACCCGACTTCGCCGATGTGGTTGCCGCCTGGCAGCAGGACTCGGAGGCAGCCCGGTCACAGCTTACATGTCATCTCGATCTGGCTTATGGGGAGGGTGCACGGGCGAAGCTGGATATTTTTTCTGCGGGCAGTGAACCAGCGGGCAGCGAACCAGCAGGCACCAATGCGGCGGACAACGAACCCGGTCCAGTTCTAGTATTTATCCATGGTGGCTACTGGCAGGCACTGGACAAGAGTGTCTTCTCCTGTGTCGCGCCGCTTTACGCCGACGCAGGCATTACCGTTGTCAACATCGGCTACCCACTCTGCCCCGACGTCACCATGGGTGAGATCGTATCGCACTGTCGCATGGCTCTGCTCTGGCTCTCACGCAACATCGGCGATTACGGCGGCGATCCGGCAAGGATTTTTCTCTCTGGTCATTCCGCCGGCGGACACCTTTCAGCCCTTTTGGCCGGCACCGACTGGACAGCCGAGGGTGGATCCGACGGCCTTCTAAAGGGCGTGATCCCTCTCAGCGGCCTTTACGAGCTGGAGCCGATCAGGCTGAGCTATCTGAACGAGGCGCTTCATCTGACTCCCGGGGATGTTGAGAACTATTCGCCCGCCGCGCAGACAACTACGCCAGCCTGTCCGCTGCTGCTTGCGGTCGGTGGCGTAGAGACCGACGAATTCCGGCGCCAGCAGCGTGATTATGCCGCACTGCTGGTGGGGCAGGGCGCGACTTTGCAGAGTTTGGAGCTCGAAGGCCTCAACCACTTCACTATTGTCGAGGCGCTTCGTTCTCCCGGCACAGCGCTCTCCGACGCCGTTCTGAGCTTCATCAAACAGCCGTAACCTACAGCAGGACATCGAATTATGGACGCCGCCGCTCCCCAGGCCATTCATCTTGAGGCTTACCGTGCGCCAGACTACAGGATCGCCAAGGTGGCGCTGGAGTTCGATCTGGAGCCCGAAGCCACGCGGGTCAGAAGCTGGTTAAACGTCGAATACGCCGCACTGGCGCCGGGTGGCGGAGATGTCGGCTGGCCGATGCTGCGGCTCGATGGTGACGATCTCAAGCTGATCTCTATCGCACTGGACGGTGTGCCGCTGGCACCTGAGCGCTACAGCCTGGACGACAAGGCGCTGACCATCGAAGTGACCGATCCGAACTTTGAGCTGGAGATTGAGACCGAGATCAATCCCAAGGCCAATACACGCTTGGAAGGTCTCTACATTTCCAGCGGTACCTTCTGCACTCAATGCGAGGCCGAGGGCTTCCGGCGGATCACTTTTTTCCCGGACCGGCCCGATGTGATGTCGGTGTTCGAAGTGACGCTCAAGGCGGATAAGGCGCTCTATCCGGTGCTGCTCTCCAACGGCAATCTGGTCGAAAGCGGCGACTTACCTGATGGCCGCCATTGGACCCGCTGGGAAGACCCTTTTCCCAAACCTGCCTATCTCTTCGCTGTGGTGGCTGGCGACTTGGCCTGCGTCGAGGACAGCTTCACCACCGCGTCAGGACGCGAAGTCAGCCTGCGCATCTTCGTCGAGCACGGTAACGAGAGCCGTTGCAGTTACGGCATGGATTCACTGAAGCGGGCCATGCGTTGGGACGAGGAGCGTTTCGGCCTCGAGTACGATCTCGATCTCTTCAATATCGTTGCGGTCAGCGACTTCAACATGGGCGCGATGGAAAATAAGAGCCTCAACGTCTTTAACTCCAAATGTGTCCTGGCCGATCCCGACACCGCGACCGATGCCGACTACGCTTCTATCGAAGGTATCGTCGCTCACGAGTATTTCCATAACTGGACCGGCAATCGTGTGACCTGCAGAGATTGGTTCCAACTCAGTCTCAAAGAGGGGTTGACGGTTTTCCGGGATCAGGAATTTTCGGCGGATATGCGCTCCGCCCCGGTTAAGCGAATTCAGGATGTGCGCATCCTGCGTGCCCGGCAGTTCCCGGAAGACGGCGGCCCGACCGCACATCCCGTGCGCCCGGCTTCCTATATAGAGATCAACAACTTCTACACGGCGACCGTCTACGACAAGGGCGCCGAAGTTATCCGAATGATGCAGGGCCTGCTGGGCCGCGAAGGCTTCCGCAAGGGCATGGATCTCTACTTCGAGCGTCATGATGGCCAAGCGGTAACCTGTGACGACTTCGCTGCCGCCATGTCCGATGCAACCGGCGTCGATCTCAGTCAGTTCAAGCTCTGGTATTCCCAGGCCGGCACGCCCAAGGTCTCGGTCGAGAGTAACTACAACGCTGCTGACAGCAGCTTTGAACTGACCCTGTCCCAGGAGGTCCCAGAGACGCCGGGCCAAAGCGGCAAAAAACCCATGCACATTCCTCTGGAGCTGGCATTGCTGGATTCGGCGGGCCAGCCCTTACCTCTCCAGGTCGCCGGCGAAAGAGGTGCACCGGAAAGCCGCGTTTTGGAGCTTCGCGAAGGCAGCCAGACCTTCCGCTTCGAGAACCTCAAGACGGCGCCGGCAGTTTCGATCAACCGAAGTTTCTCAGCGCCGGTCAATCTTTCGATCGAACACAGCCCGGAAGCCCGTGCGGTTCTCATGGCGCACGACAGTGACAGCTTCAACCGCTGGGAAACCGGACAACAGTACGCCACCAGGCTGTTACTCGACGCGGTTGCTCAACGTCAGAAAGGGCTGGAAGTGCCGCCAGCACCGGACGGATTCATCGCGGCTCTGAAGACGACTTTGAAGGATGAGACTCAGGACGCTGCATTTCGGGCGCTTGCCTTGACCCTGCCGACCGAGGCCTTCCTCGCTGACCAGATGGCCGTGGTCGATGTCGAGGGGATCCACACAGTGCGGGAGGCGATGCGCCGGAACATTGCGAAGGAACTTGGCGAAGATCTCTTGGCGACCTACAGATCGATGCAAACCAACACACCTTTCGAACCCACCGCCGAAGCAGCCGGGAGGCGCGCTCTCAAGAATGTAGCGCTCGCTTATCTTACGGCGTCACATGAGCCGAAAATGCTCGAGTTGGCGGTCGCGCAAAGCCGCAACACCGACAATATGACTGATCGCATGGCGGCGCTGAGCCTGCTGACAGACACGGATGCTCCCGCACGAGAAGTCTGCCTCGAGGCCTTTTATCAGCGCTACAAAGACGATGCTCTTGTCGTCGATAAGTGGTTGTCTCTCGAAGCTATGTCGGTATTACCAGGCACGTTAAAGCGGGTCGAAGATCTGCTGCAACATGAGGCCTTCAGCCTGACAAATCCGAACAAAGTGCGCGCCTTGATCGGTGTCTTTGCGGCAGGCAATCCCCTGTGCTTTCATCAGGCCGACGGCAGTGGCTACCGCTTTCTGGCCGAGCGAATCGTCGAGCTCGACCGTATCAATCCGCAGGCTGCCGCCCGCCTGGTCGCCCCCTTGGGACGCTGGTCCCGCTATGACGCCGGGCGTCAGAACTTGATGCGTGCTGCGCTGGAGAGCATCCTTGCTGCTGGTGAACTCTCACCGGATGTCTACGAATTGACCTCCAAATCCTTGACATGATGCGGACTGCGGGTGTCATTTACCTCTTTGGTGATCAAGCCCGAACAGTTGGCGCTGTGTGAGCGAAATCCGCGCACGCGCGGGCTATTGCACTCCGAAGGCGGCATCGCCAGATCAAAGAGTGTTCGATTTGAGGGCAGCGTCCCGACACGGGCGCGATAGGCAGAGCGGACAGAATAGACTGTGAAGAAGTATAATTTGATCATTGAGCCCTGGCGGGACCTTCCAGGCAGTGTGCGTCGCGGCCAGAATGGTTTCCGCTGGCGTGTGTCCTGGGAATTGGAGGGTCTCTACTACGCAGAGGGATTCGCAGACACTCACGCCGAGGCCCGTGAAGCAGCCGAAGCCTATCTCGTCGACAAGGGTGTCAAGCTGGGGTGGGACCTGCCCGACCGACCCGCTTCTTAGTCGGCGCAAGCACATTCGTGTCTCAGAGCTTTGACCAGTTCATCGAGTGCGGATCAGTTACCCGTTAATGCAGACGACACATTGAAGGCACGCGTCTTCAGCGAGACCGAAGCACCCGTGAGGATCATGTGTCAGATCTGGCGCAAAAAAATGCTTGAGCCCCTTACGAGGCCATGCGGACGATTTCGAGGCCCTGTTCGGCGAAATGGCCGACCATGTCCTCAAACTTGCGGGTGTAGCGGTTACGGAATTTCGCGAAATCGGCAGCGATCAAGGCGTCGGGATTGGCCGACTTTTCGAACTCGCTGATTCTGTACGACATTTCGGAGCGGTACAGCGCAAAGGCGCCATTGGTTACCAATTCGTCGCGTTTCATCACAGTCTCCCTGACATTCGGGTCGCGAAGCCGAATCTTGGCTACAGACTCCAACCCAGGCGGCGGCGACTATAACAAGTCATATCGTGAAGCGAAACAAATTTGTTGCGCTGCAATAAAAACTAATATCCGAACATCGTAGTTTCAGTGAATAGCGAATTTTTCTTCTATTTTATAATACCATATTAATAACTGACCTCGTTGTCACAGAGTCGTAGTTTTGCGTGCAGTGCAACAAACTATAACATCTCTCCTTAGGCTACCCGTATTCTCTCAATGAATTTACTCACTTCGACCGCCAGTGTTTCTGAGCGGTCAGACAGATCCTGAGTCGCGTCAAGCATTTCGCGGGCGGACTGCCCCGAGTTTTGCGCAACCTGAGTCACGCTGCTGATGGTCTCCGAAACTTCTTCCGTACCGCCGGCTGCGTGTTGGGCACCTCGGGAGATCTCTTGCGTCGCGGCGCCTTGCTGTTCGACCGCCTCTGAAATGCTGGCGGCAATGGCGCTGATTTCCGAAATCGTGCTGCTGATGTCTTTAATCGACGAAACTGCATTTATCGTTGCGGACTGGATTCCACCAATCTGCGAGGCAATCTCTTCCGTTGCCTTTGCGGTCTGACTGGCCAGGCTCTTGACCTCGCCGGCGACCACGGCAAAGCCCTTACCGGCTTCTCCTGCACGCGCCGCCTCGATGGTTGCGTTGAGTGCGAGGAGATTGGTCTGTTCGGCGATATCGGAAATCAATTGAACCACTTCGCCGACTTTCTGCGCCGCCAGCGAAAGACTCTCGACTTCCTGATTGGTCTGGGAGGCTTTCGCGACAGCACTCTGGGCAATGGCGTTGGACTGCCCGACCCGGTTTGTGATGTCGACGATCGATGCAGAGAGCTGCTCGGCGGCGCTGGCCACGCTTTGAACATTGCCTGATGTCTGTGTTGCGGCTGCGGCAACAGCGCTGGTCTGGCTGCTGGTGCCGTCCGCCATTTCGACCATGGTCTGCGACGCCGAACGCATCCGCACAGTCGCGCCTGTCACCTCGTCGACGACGGACTTGACCGTTTCTTCAAAGGAATCGGCGACATTCTTCATGGCCCTTTGCTTTTCCTGTTCGGCCCGCGCGCTGGCAGCTTCCTGTTGGTCGCGCAGGCGCTGCACCTCCAAGCCGTGTTCGCGGAAGATTTCAACAGTACGGGCCATCTCACCGATTTCATCGTTGCCGCTCTGGGGGATTTCGACTGAAAGATCGCCTTCGGCGACGATCCGCATGGTTCCCGCCAGCCGGGTCAGACGCGCCACGATATTGCGGCCCACATAGAGCCAGACAATCAGTGTGGAGACGACGACACTGCTAAGGGCGACCAGCAGCACCCAGGTGCGGTCGCGATCGAGGGTCTGTTCCGCTGCTACGGTTGCGCTGTCAGTTGAGGCTTGAGCACGGCTGACCAGGTCTTCCACCGAATCAGCTATCTCGCCGGTCAGCTCGCGGTTCATCGCCAACAGGGCGGTGCTGCCGGACGTCGCCGTCAGCTCATTGAGCCGGACGTCGAACAGGTTGCTTTCGTTGATACCGAAAGCGAGGAAATGAGACATCAGGCCAGCCAACTGGTCCTTATCTTCGCCCTCAGGTAATTCCGCGACAAGGGCAGTCAACTGACCGGCGACGGTTGTGCTGCGCATACGTACTGCGTCGAGCTGCGCCATGTTTTCTGCTGCCATGCCTTCATTCAGGATGCTGCTGAAGATGTCGGCGGTTGCCGAGATCTTCAGCAGGCGTTGCAGCCGGGCGATGCCTTCGTCGAACAGAACTGTCAAATTAGTCTCGACCTCGTTGCGGAGCACCGAACCGCCTGAAATCAACTTGGCGCGTTCCGCGCGGCCGCGCTCGCCCAAAATCCCCTTCAGTGTCTGTAGAAGCTGAAGCAATTCGTCAGCAATCGACTGAAGCTTGGCCTCTTCCGCGGTAACGTTCTGTCCGGCAGCGGCACGATCGATGATTTCTTTGCGTCGCGCGAAGAGATTGTTTTCCTCGCCGCTCAGATTGATGATGCGCTTCAGGGCTTCATAGAGTTCGACCGCACCTTCGTCGGACTGCAATTGCAGCAGTTGGCCCTGTAGTGCGAGGTTGGCGAAGAGCGCCTCGGTTTCCAACTGTTCGAGTCTTGCGAGGTTGTTGGTGGCGCTGCCCGCGAGCAGGCTCATGAGACTTAGATTGACGTTGTTCTGGAACTGAAGCTCCTTGACCAGCGTTTCCGTCGCGCCTGCGGTGATCTGAGACGCGGTGATTTCGATGCCGTCGGCGATCTCGGTGCTTCTGGCACGCAGCGCAGTATCGGCTCTTCGAATGATCGGTGCGAGAGCCTCTGACAGGGCCTTTAACGCCTGGTTTTTTTCCTCGACCGCTTTGCTGCGCTGACGGCGTGTGTCGATGCGGCTCTCAATCAATTCGTTCTGCTTCGAGACATTGGCGTCCAGGGTTTCGACGGTCTCGCGCAACTGCTCCGCAAGCTGTTGCTCGGCGTTCCGCGCTTCCAGTTCTACGATCCCGGATAGAATTTCTTCCAATCGGCTGTGGATGGCCTTATTGGCCGACTGACGATCGACGTGATCCTGTGCAGCGTCCAGTGCCGCGGCATCGGCCGTCAATCTGGTGCTTTGCTCCGATAGCTCGCGGGAGAGGACCATGGTGGGCACACTGACACCGGTGATGTCGGTCAATCCTTTCTCGATCGAGTTCAGCGAGAACCAGCTATTGATGCTCGCAAGAACCGTAATGCCGGTGACGGCCGCGAACGCAATGATAAGCTTGGTTTTTACGCTTGTTGCCGGCCCTAAACCCTGCCCCTGATGCGCTGCTGATTTCTCAGTTTCCTTAACCCTGCGAAAAGGGTTGGATGGCCCAAGTTTGAACCCGGTAATTTTCATAACGAAGCCCCGATACTCGCTTGATATTTTGCTTTGCGTTTTCGGCCGTGAAATGAAAATACCAACGACCTAAATACTATCAGCGCGAGAGTTGATCGGACCTCGTTAAAAATGCGTTATGACGTTTAACATGAGTTGAATTTAGTCGATCTTAGCTTGCTCCTTCTCGACAGAGCTTGATGCATCCTGGGATTAGTGTTCTGCCCACATGCGCATCAGATTGGCGCGTGTCTTGAACATCAACCGGGCTTCTTCGGAATCCGGATTTTCTTTCATGACGCGCTCCATGGCCGTCTGAACGTCGAGGATGATCTGACGCTTGGCGTCGTCGCGAATGACGCTTTGAATCCAACTGACCGCGGCAATGCGAACGCCTCTCTCAACAGTCGCTACCCGATGTGGCGCCGATGTGGTGTAGATGACCGCGTCACCTGCCGGCAGCTTGACCATTTGTTCGCCAAAGGGGGTGGAAAGCACCAGTTCGCCGCCGTCGTAACTTCCAGGATCCGCAAGAAATATCGTCAGTGAGAGATCGGCTCGAACCGGGTTCTGCGACCCCACGATATCCGAATCGACATGCTGGCCGTAAGCCATACCGGTTTCGTAGCGACTGATGATTGGCGAGAGGATCCGTTTTGCCAGCGTTGCATTGCTGAACTCCCGGTTGCGCGCCAGCTTACCCAGTATAATGCGGTCGATTTCCTGGGCAGCGCTACCACTCTTGTCGAGTTGAAGATTGTTTTTCAGATGACGGATCGGACCGCCGGCGGTCTTCTTGCCATCTTGGAATGCACCCTGTGCCGCGAGGGCCAAGACCTGTTCGACCTCATGGCGTGACAGAACTCCGGATAGAATTATGAACATTTGGCGCCTATTCCGCTGACAAAGGGATCGTGCGCCAATACTGCACGCCGGAATCCAAAGACAAAAGCCAAGATTGCCTCTTGTGACGCCATTGAACTGGACCACCGGTTGCCGCTATAAGCGAGGATGAGCAGTCAAGATCTTCCACCCCGGGCGCCCGACTTCGTCGAGATTTACAACGATGTGATCGACGGTGCGACCTGTCGGAACATCATCGAGCGTTTCGAGAACGACGACCGCAAGCAGCCGAGCTGGTCTCAGAAGAGCAAAGCGCCCAAGGATCGGACCGGCATGATGCTCTGCCTTCCGGATCACGATGACTGGCAGGATGTGGTCGACCAGGTCGGTCGGGCCGTGATGCTGCGTGTGCATGACTATGCGAAACGCTATCCTGCCTTTGGGATGGTGCTCAACAGCGGGCAGTGTAAACTGACCCATCCGTTGCTTGAGCGTATTGAACCCGGGCAGGGGTTCGATTGGCACATCGACGGCAACAAGCCGGGAACCGAGAACCGGGTGCTTTCCACCATTCTTTATCTGGCCACCATCGACCAAGGTGGCGAGACGCAGTTTGCCTATCAGGGTAAGGCAGTTCGCCCGGCCGCAGGCATGCTGGTGATTTTCCCACCTTTCTGGACCCACCTTCACCGCGGTGCCACGCCTGCGGAGGGACAAAAATACAATCTGACAAGCTTTGTGATTTTGCCGGCTTAAGGTGACCTAATCAGGCGATTCATTCCGAGCGTTCGAACGTCCGATCATTATTCGGTAGCGCCGCTGAAAAATCTGCTGCATAAGCGGTTTCAATTGAACCTGCTTTGGCGGAGGGGTCTGTGTTTGCGGCGATATCCACGGCCTGGCCGTTACTGCTAGGAATCGGCCTTCTTATGATCGGGAACGGTCTACAGGGCACGTTGCTCGGCGTCCGGGCCACGCTTGAAGGTTTTCCGACTGCGGTCACCGGCATCATCATGTCCTGTTACTACGCCGGTTTTCTGTCCGGTTCGGTGATCACGCCGCGCGTTGTCAGTCAGGTCGGGCATGTCCGGGTTTTTGCCGCTTTGGCGTCACTCGCTTCCGCGTCCGCGATCGTGTATTCGATTTTCCTGGATCCCTATAGTTGGGGCGCCATGCGCCTGGTTACCGGGTTCTGCTTCGCCGGTCTCTACGTCGTGGCGGAAAGCTGGCTCAACGACATAGCGACCAACGAAACCCGTGGCCAGCTGCTCTCGGTCTATATGGTCATCACCCTTGGTGGGTTGGCGGGCGGCCAATTGCTCTTGAATTTCGCCGACCCGGAGAGCTTTAAGCTTTTCGCCATGATTTCGGTGCTGATCTCGGTGGCGTTAGTTCCCACCTGTCTCACGGCCTCCCGAACCCCGAGCTTCGACGCGCCGACACCCGTCGGGCTGCGAAAGCTCTACCGGCTGTCGCCATTGGGTGTTGTCGGCTCTTTGATCACCGGTACGGCAAACGGCGCCTTTTTCGGCATGGGCGCGGTTTACGCCGGCAACGCCGGTCTTTCGGTTGGCCAGATTTCGCTTTTCATGGGAGCAGGCGCAATCGGCGGCATGTTGTTTCAGTGGCCGATCGGACGTATTTCGGACCGCTTTGACCGACGGACCGTTCTCACGGTAGTCACCTTTCTCGCCGCGCTTGTCGCCGCGGTCATGATCTGGCTGCCGGTTCAGGACTTTTCCCTGCTGTTGATCATGATTGCGATTTTCGGCGGGCTTAACTATCCGCTCTATTCCCTGTTCATCGCGCACACCAACGACTTTCTTGAGCCGGATCAGCGTGTTGCAGCTGCCAGCGGTCTGATGTTGGTGATCGGGATCGGCGCAATCGTCGGTCCTTTTGCAGCAGCAACCTCGATGGATATCTTCGGCATATCGGGTTATTTCATCTGTCTTTGTGCAATCCACGTGGTGATCGGTGTCTTCGCGATCTACCGCATGACCCGACGGACGGCCGTCCCGCTGGAAGAACAGGGGAGTTACGTTGCAATGCCTCTGCGGGCAACACCTGCGGTCGCGGCTCTTAGTCCCGAAGCAGAGTGGGTTGAGGACGATGAGCCAGCAGATGGCCAGGGTGAAGAGAAAGAGCCCTCAAGTTCAGCTTAGGTCTGATGCGGCGGTCGTGAGTGATGCTTCTGCTTTGAGGTCTTGCCGATTCCGGGATTGAATGAATTTGTCGGATCCAGCCGGGCGTAAAAGGCAGCCAGTTCCGGCTTGGCCTCGTAGAGATGACCGACATTGTGTTCCGCCGGATACTCTGCGCCGCGTTTGTCCAGCAGAGCGAGCATCTTCTGCTTGATCAGCTTGGGGTCCACGCCCTTGCGCAGAATGTAATCCTGGTGGAAGACGTGGCAGAAGAAGTGCCCGTAGTAGAGCTTCGCCACCAGATCCTTCTCGATTTCTTCCGGCAGGGCCTCCAGCCAGTCCCGGTCGTTGCGCCGCAACGCGATGTCGAGGGCCAAAATGTCTTCGACCTCGTCGGCATGAACCGCCTGATAGCGCACGGCCGCCCCGGCGGCGGCGAAACGGTGCAGCATCGCCTTACTGGCTTCCTCCGCATCACAAAGAAACCAGTTCTCGGCGCCCAGAACCTCGGTCAGGATGGCTTCGGTTCGCTGTGCGATGCCGGCACCGACCTTCAGGATCAAGTGGTGTTCGAAGTCTTCGCGAAACACCAGGATTCGTTTTGGCAGGGCTTCCGGCAGCAGGCCGGCGAAAAACTGCAGAACCCGGTCGAGAAGGTTTTCCGGCAGGAAACTTGCCTTGTTCAGCCAGGCGTCGATCCGTCCTTTAAGCGTGAAGAACAGTGGCAGGAACGAGGTGCCGAGCCAGTTGATCATCAACAGCGTGTCCTTGCCGTAGACCCGGGCAATGTCGAAGATATCGCGGTGCAGATACTCGCCGCTGACGGGCAACTCCGGCAGCTCCGAGAGCATCCGGCGGCGCAGGGTCGTGAACCGGGCGGGGATGTCGGTGCCCAGGTAATAAACCTTCTCGCCCGTCGCAGCTGGATAGGTATCGAGCCGTACGGCGAAGACGGCGAGTTTGCCTGCGCAGCCTGAGGCTTCATGCAGGCGTGTGGGGTCGGCGTTGAAGCGCGCGGGGCTATCGACGTTCACGTCCCGCACCCGCGCCTCGTAGGTCCGGTCGGAGGCTTGACCGGCTGTGTCGTTTACGTCGGTTTCATCGAAATTTCCGCGCTCGAGCCGTTCGAGAATGTCTTCGGGCGTATCACCCAAATAGATACCGAGATGGTTGACGAGCTCCAGTCTTCCGTCTGAGTGAAGTTGGGCGTAGAGGGCGAGTTCGGTGTAGGCGGGGCCTCGTTGAACCAACGCGCCGCCGGAGTTGTTGCACACGCCCCCGACCACAGATGCGCCGATGCAGGAGGACCCGATCACCGAATGAGGTTGCCGGTCGAACGGCTTCAGAAGTTTCTCGAGTTTGTAGAGGGTACCACCCGGATGGCTGACGATCTGGTGACCATTCCGGATCACGTGGATCCGGTCGAGCCGCAGGGTGTTGATGATCACGACTTTCCGGTCGTAGCTGCCGTTCGGTGTGGAGCCCTCCGTCAGACCGGTATTGGCAGCCTGCATAATCACGATACGGTTGGCGGCCACACAGGCCTGCAGAACTCGCCAGAGCTCCAACAAATTGGAGGGAAAGACAACCGCTTCCGCCTCGCCGCTCCCGGAACGAAAGCCCTTGCGGTAACGCTCCGATTTATTCGGGTCGCTGTAGACATCGCGCCGGCCGACGATGGCGGAAAGCTCGTCCAGGAAAGCGTCAGTCATGGTTCCGGCCTCAGTTGAAAGCGACAGAGGGCAACCAGGTCGCTAGCTCCGGGAACCCGAAGACCAGCGCCAGACCGGTCAGCTGCAACAGAACGAAGGGCACGACCCCCTTGTAGATGTCGGTGAGTTTGACCTCTGGTGGACAGACGCCCTTCAGATAGAACAGCGCGAAGCCGACGGGCGGTGTCAGAAACGAGGTCTGCAGCGTGACTGCCACCAGGATCACGAACCATACCAGCGCGGGTTCGTCGATAGCGTCGAAGCCGGGAATGTCCAGACCGAGCGCGTTGACGATCGGCCGCATCAGCGGCAGGACGATCAGCGTGATCTCGATCCAGTCGAGCACGAAACCGAGCAGGAACACGATGAAGAGAATGAAGAGCACCGTGCCTTCCGGGCCGAAGCCGGTCGACTGAATCATGCTCTCGATCAGTTCGTCGCCGCCGAGCTCGCGCAGCACGTAGGAAAAGACCGTGGCGCCGATGAAGATGGCAAAGATATAGGCGGTGGTGTTGAAGGTGGAGATGCAAACGCTCGCCAGCTTCTTCAGGGTCAGCTTTCGGTAGGCGACCGCGAGCAGAGTGGCGCCGATCGCGCCCACGCCCGAGGCTTCGGTCGGTGTCGTGATGCCGGCGAAGATGGAGCCTAATACAGCGAGGATCAGGAGTACAGGCGGCAGCACCGCGACCATGACTTCCTTAAAGGCCTGCCAGTCGGGTGCTTTGGCGTCCGCGGGCACCGGTGCAGAGGAGGGGCTCACGAAACCGATCAACAGGATGTAGAGCAGGTAGAGTCCGCCGATCACCAGACCCGGGAAGAGCGCGGCCATGAAGAGGTCGCCGACCGACAGTGCCATTTGGTCCGCCATGATGACCAGCATGATGGAGGGCGGAATCAGAATGCCCAGTGTGCCCGAGGCTGCGATGGTCCCGGTGGCCAGCGGCTTGGAGTAACCTTGATTGACCATGGCCGGCAGGGACAGGACGCCGAGCAGCACGACCGACGCGCCGATGATGCCGGTCGAGGCAGCCAGGATGATGCCGATTGCGGTGACCGTGATGGCAAGCCCGCCACGCACGGTCCCGAAGAGCCGCTGCATGGAAGTCATCAGGCGTTCGGCGACGCCGCTTTCGTCCAGCATCAACCCCATGAAAATGAACATCGGCAGTGCGACCAGCACGGCGTTCGACATGGTGGCATAGACCCGATTGACCGTGGCACCCAGCGTCAGGTAGTCGAGGCCGGTGAGTGTTTCCTCCAGTCCTGTCCAGTTCATCAGGCCGTTGTCGAAGAGAAAGGCGACGCCGCAGTAGAGTACACCGACGCCCGCCAGGACCCAGGCCACCGGGAAGCCGGTGAAGAGTAACCCGATGAAGGTCATGAACATCGCGACGACCAGCTTTTCCTCAGTCGTCTCGACCAGTAGGCCCAGCATGAAGGCGGTAGCGGCGAAGCTCACGATGACGAAAAGGATCCGGCCCCAGCCGGCCCCAGTCTGCGGCCCCTTGGCCGTCAGCAGCGCATGGCCGGCATGGATCAGGCGGGCGGCCGCGGCGAGAGCCAGCAGCACGAAGCTGATCGGGATAACCGCCTTGAAGGCCCAGCGTCCGGGCAGTCCGGTCGGGCTGTCGGAGCGTTCGTTGACCCGGAAGGATTCGTAGAAGTAGTCGTAACCCTGATCGATCATCAGGTAGATGAAAGGCGCCAGCAGCAGGATGATACCCAGGATTTCGATGAGGCGCTTGACGTTGTCGCGCAGGCCCATGTGTAAAATGTCGACGCGCACGTGGCTGTCCTTCACCATGGCGTAGCTCAAGCCGACCATGGTGCCCAGGCCGTAGAAGTGCCACTGGATCTCGTCCAGCTTCGGATAGTTCTCGTTGAACAGATAGCGCAAGGAAACCTGGGCGATGATGGCGAGGATCAGAGCAACGTTGGCCCACATCACCACATGGCCGACCGTGGTTACAAAGCGGTCGAGCATGACCGCTATCGTCTGACGGTCTTGATCTTCATGCTCCAGGATCCGCTCGAAGACCTCGACCGGATCGGGCTGGTTCTGCTCGCTGTTGATGGTCATGTCAGGCGCCTCTTCCCTGGTGCGGCTTGCGTTGTCTCGAAATGGACTGCCTCAAGATTTGCGTTCGAAACCAGCAGCAGGCTGATCGAGAGGCAGTCCATTTCGAGCCGAGCGAAACGCAAACTGCTCCGTAAAACGCCCATTCAATCGCTCGGGGGCGTTTTCTTGCAGTGACAGCACCTTGTGGTGCGTTTCGTGATCCACCGTTGGTCGGTGGTTTTGCCGGCAGGTTTGCCGGGCAGGCGGTCCGAAGACCACCTGCTTGTTTCGGCGTGGTTTTAGCTGCGCGGTAGGAAGGCGTTCTTCTTCCAGAGTGCGTAGCCTTCGCGGAAGCCGTTCATGTCATCGAGCACCTTCTTGAAAAAGGCGTTGTTGGCGGCCTCTTCGGCGGCAACCTCGTTCCAGGTCTTGCGGTAGAGAGCGAGCATCTCGTCCGACCATTGCTTCATCTCGACGCCGTGCTTTTCGACATTCTCGATCAGGGCGGCGTGCTGGATAGCCTCGCCCTCGGCGAAGCTGTCGGCCATGGAGGCCTTGCAGGCGTTCTCCGTAATCGCCTTGTGCTGGTCGGACATCCCGTTCCAGACGTCTTTGTTCAGCAGCAGTTCGAACACCGTCGCCTGCTGATGCCAGCCGGGGAAGTAATTAAACTTTACCAGTTTGTGAAAGCCGAGCCGGGAGTCGATGGCGGGCATGGAAAATTCGGTCGCATCGATCGCGCCCTTTTCCAATGCCGGGAAGATCTCGCCGCCGGGAAGCAGCGAAGTGGCGACGCCCAGCTTCTGCATCACCTTGCCGCCGAGGCCGAAGAAACGCATCTTAAGGCCGTCCAGATCCTCCGCGGATGAGATCTCCTTGGCAAACCAGCCTGAGGTCTCGGGTGCGATGATGGCACAAGGCAGGACCTTCACGTTGAAGCCGGTCTGGTCATACATTTCCTGATAAAGCGTCAGGCCGTTCCCGTAGTACATCCAGGCCATGTATTCACCGGCTTCCGGTCCGAAAGGAACTGCGGAAAACAGCGGTGATGCTGGGATTTTGCCTGCCCAGTAGCCTGCTGTAGCATAACCGGAATTGATTTTCCCAGACGATACGGATTCGAGAATCTCGAAGGGCGGCACCAGTTTGTGCGGCTCGTAGACCTTCATCTTCAGACTGCCGCCGGACATCAGTTTGAGCTGTTCGGCCACGCGCGGAATCGGCGAACCGAGTCCGGGCAGCGAAGTCGAGAAGGCAATCGGGGTTTTGAGCAGCAGCTTGTCGGCGGAGTGTGCCGCGGGTGCGGCGGTGGTTACCGCGGCAGCGACCGCAAGGCTGATGAGAGCTTTTTTCACGTGTTCCTCCACAATGATTTGGGCTGGTCTCGGCCGGTGGCGATCGCAGCCGGGCAAAGCAATTTTTCTAAATCACTTGGTGTGGTAAATATAATTGACCAATTTAGAAGTCAATAAATTTCTTTACCAATTGAGAGGATGAATCCGGAGGAATCGATAGATTCTTGCGTAACTTCTGCAAAACCAAGTCGAAATCAGACTTGTTTTAGACGCAGGAACATAACTTGATAACAGTAGGTTAAGCTTATCTGCTCAGAACCTTCTGAATTGAGATGCTTGATGCGTGAGATTGGATAAAATAAATTACCTCTTATGATTCTAATCTTGAGAAGGCAGGCGTGATTCCATGCAGGATGCAGCGAAATATCTGTTCGAGCCCATTGATCACGGCTCGGTCGCGGATGCCGTGGTCGAACAGATCGAAACGCTGATCGTGGCGGGGGTTTTGAAGGAGGGGAGCAGGCTTCCTTCCGAGCGGGAGATGGCCGAGTTGTTCGACGTGTCCCGGCCCAAGCTGCGCGAGGCCTTAAAACGTCTGGAGGACCAGGATCTTCTGCAGGTCCGCCACGGTGAAGGTTCGGTGATCGCACCGCTGATCGGGAAGGCTCTTAGTCCGGCGCTGATGGATCTCTATGCCCGCCATCCCGTAGCCTTCTTCGACTATCTCGAATATCGCCGGGAACAGGAAAGCTTTGCTGCACGGCTGGCTGCGGAGCGTGCGACACCGGCCGACAAGGAAATACTCTCGCGCATCATGGCCGATATGGTTGCGGCGCATGAAGCCGACGACAGCAAGGCAGCTCAGCGGGCCGACATCAACCTGCACTCCGCCATCGTGGACGCCAGTCACAATTCGACGCTGATCCATATGATGGGATCGGTCTATGATCTGACAAAGCGCGGCGTGTTCTACAACAGGGATTTCCTGCGTGCCGTCGACAGTACCGGCGAAGCGCTCCTTTCCCAACACCTGGCGATCGGTGAGGCGATCCTCAAGGGCGATCCCCAGGCGGCCGACACCGCCGCGCGCGCGCACATCGATTTCGTCGAGCAGTCGTTCCGGGTCGGCCAGGAGAAAAGTAAGCGCGAGATAATCGCGAAAAAGCGCCGGATCCTGTCCGAGCCGAAAAGCAGTCGCTGAAGCAAGAGCCGGTTCCCGAAACTGAAAAACCCGTTCACGTCCTCGAGGTGATCACCTCGAGAAAGGCATCGCCGTAGCGTTCCAGCTTCGCCTGGCCCACGCCGGAAAGTCCTGCGAAGTCCGACAGGTTTGCCGGCTGCTGAAGGACCATGGCGACCAGTTGTTTGTCCTGGAAGATCACGTAGGGCGGCACGCCCTGCGCCTTGGCAAGCTCCATGCGCTTGGCACGCAATGCCTGGAATAACGCATCTTGTTCCGGATCGCCGAAATCGATCGGACCTTTGCTTTTGCCGCCTCGTCGGCCGCCGCCTGCGCCGCGCTTGCCTGTGGGGTCGCGGCGCAGTTCGATGCGCCGGTCGCCACGTAATACATCGCGGCAGTCGCTACCCAGGCGCAGCCCACCGTAGCCTTCCATGTCGACAACCAGCAGGCCGAGCGAGACAAGCTGTCGAATCACCGAGCGCCATTCGTCGCGCGATACATCCTTGCCGATGCCGTAGGTACTCAGGTCATCGTGGCGGAACTTGCGGATTCTTTCGGTATCGCCGCCGAGCAGGACGTCGATGATGTGCGCAGCCCCGAACATCTGTCCCGTGCGATAAACACAAGATAGTGCTTTTTGGGTAATTTCCGTGCCATCGAAGCTGCTGACCGGTTCCAGACAGGTATCGCAGTTTCCGCAAGCCGGGATGTCGCTTTCGCCAAAGTACTCCAGCAACACCTGGCGACGGCAGCGCGTGGTCTCACAAAAGCCAAGTAAGGCATCCAGCTTGCGGCTTTCGATGCGTTTTTGTGCTTCTGAAGCTTCGGAGGTTTCCGCCATTTGACGCAGTTTGGCGACATCCTGAAGGCCGTAGACCATCCAGGCTTCCGAGGGCAAACCGTCCCGTCCGGCGCGGCCGGTTTCCTGATAATAGGCCTCCAGGCTTTTCGGCAGATCCAAGTGGACCACGAAGCGGACATCAGGTTTGTCGATCCCCATTCCAAACGCGATGGTCGCCACCATGATGATGTCTTCTTCCTTGATGAAGCGGTCCTGGTTGGCGGCACGAACACTTGAATCCAAACCGGCGTGATAGGGGAGTGCGCGAAAGCCTTCGTCTGAGAGTTTAGCTGCGGTTTCGTTCACCTTGTTGCGCGAAAGACAATAGACAATACCTGCCTGGCCCTTGCGGTCCGCGAGAAAGCGCAGCAGTTGGTTGCGCGGGGCGGTCTTTGGCTGAACCGAATAGCGGATGTTCGGGCGATCGAAGCCGGCAACGAAGGCACGGCCCTGTCCCAGCTCCAAGCGTTCCAGGATGTCGCGTCGGGTTGGCCCGTCTGCCGTTGCCGTTAATGCAATCCGTGGAACCCAGGGATAGCGATTGTGAAGGACAGTCAGCTGTAAGTATTCGGGCCGGAAATCATGTCCCCATTGCGAGACGCAGTGGGCTTCGTCGATAGCGAACAGCGCGATGTCACAGTCATCAAGCAGTTCGAGAAAACTGTCCGTCAGCAGGCGCTCGGGCGCGACATATACCAGATCAAGCTCGCCTGTGCGCAACTGGCGTTCGATCGCCACGGAATCGCGGAACGAAAGAGAGGAGTTCAACGCTGCGGCTTTAACCCCAAGCTGTTTGAGGCTTTCGACCTGATCCTGCATCAGTGCGATCAGCGGCGATACCACGATCGCAACACCTGGCCGCACGATTGCCGGGATCTGGTAGCATAGAGACTTGCCGCCACCGGTCGGCATCAGAACGAGAGCGTCACCGCCTTCGACGACATGCCGGATGATTTCTGCCTGTTCGCCTCGGTAACTCTCGAAACCAAAAATGGTTTTAAGAATTTCACGATCCTGGCTATTCGCTGACTGATCCGTGGGCGCCAGATCAACCGGCAGGTTTCCAAGGAGGTCGAGTGCATTGGGATCTACGGCCGCGCTGCGGGGTTTTGGTTCGATCGTAGGGGCGTCGGGGTGATCCATTAGACCTGATGTTAACTCGAACTGAAAGAAACGGAGACGGTGCGGTGCCTGACTGACGGGAAAGGCCGAGGTGGCGTCAGATTAATCCGGCTAACCGACCTCAATCAACCGAACCTTTTGCTTTCTCACCCTTGCTGGAGCCTGTTCTCTGGCGACAACCGGGCCCGGAACGGCTGTGCGCAGCAGGGTTGTTCGATACAGGTCGACTCATCTCGATATATATTTGTTAACAATCTTATGATAAATATTGCTATTGCAGTATTGGACTTTGAACCAGACCACTCATAAGAAAATATCCCACCGAATTTTTTGAGCCTTCCCAGCGCGGCGGGATTAAACGGACAACTGCAGATGACGGGCATCGACGTTAACGCCATTCCTACGACCGAAGAATTGCAGGCGATGTTCATCGAGGGCGCGCTTGAGGGTATTGCGGTCTTGGAGCGGAAATATGCTGCTGCCTGTGCAGGGGACCTGGCGTGGCCTGAGGTCATCCTAGAAATGCGCGGTATCGCGCACGACATCAAAGGCCAAGGCGGCAGTTTCGGATATCCTCTCATAACCGAAGTCGGGGACTCCCTCTCAACCCTCCTCAAGCATGAACGCATGCAGAGCGAGGCTGGATTGAAACTGCTTGCCGCCCACATCACGGCGCTTGCGACTATTCTGGACAAAGCCATCCAGGGTGACGGCGGCAATCTTGGCGGCAGCTACACGCAACGCCTCAGCGCCCTGGTTGGCGAACTCTAAGCTCCCAACCCCAAACATCCGAATTCTCCCGAAATAGTTTCACTGGTTCAATACATCAGGCAGGCCTTATGTCTGCACGTTGAGCAGGATTTACCGCTTGGCTGCATTGGCTATTCGGGCAAAAGCCGGTACCGTCGGTGCAAAGAGGCTTCGCTTGCCGTAAAGCCTGAACGTTGATCGTTGAATTAATCACGAATGATGACGCTTTAGAGGTGGCCTGGCCGTTGATCCGACGTAGGGAAGGAATATTGATGCGTCTTGAGAATAAGGTCGCGATTGTCACGGGTGGCGGATCCGGTTTCGGCCAGGGAATTTCGGAACTCTTCGCCGCAGAAGGCGCGGCCGTGGTGGTTGCGGATATCAATGGCCCGGCGGCGGTGGCCGTTGCCGAAGCAATTGGCGAAGCTGGTGGTCGAGCGGTCGGCGTTCAGGCCGACGTCACCAAGCGCAGCGATGTCGCAGCCATGGTGGCTGCGGCGTCCGAAAATTTCGGCCGTCTCGATATTTTAGTGAACAACGCCGGTGCCGCACATCGCAATAAGTCGATGCTGGAGGTCAGCGAGGAAGAATTCGATCTGATCTACAATGTGAATGTAAAGGCGATCTATCTGGCTGCGCTGGAGGCGGTACCCCTGTTCCGCAAGCAAGGCGGCGGCTGCATCATCAACACCAGCTCGACAGCGGCGCTTCGCCCGCGCCCAGGTTTGACGGTCTACAATGGCTCGAAGGGGGCGGCCAACATCATGACCAAATCCATGGCTGTTGAACTGGCGCCAGAGAAGATCAGGGTTAACGCAATCTGTCCGGTGATCGGCGAAACCGGTCTGCTGGAGACTTTTATGGGTGTGCCAGATACGCCCGAGAACCGGAAAAAGTTCGAAGCCACTATTCCGCTTGGCCGCTTTTCTACCCCGGCCGATATCGCCCAGGCAGCGTTGTATTTCGCCGCCGACGAGGCGAGCTTCATCACCGGCGTTTGCATGGAGGTCGACGGCGGGCGCTGCATCTGATTTGGATAGCCGCCGCCGAAACGAAAAAATGGCCCGGAGAGACCCGGGCCATTTTTTTGCGGGATCTAAGAAGAACCGCTGTTTGCTTATTCGCGGTTGCCAAAGAGATGCAGCAGGAACAGGAACATATTCAGGAAATCAAGATAGAGCCGCAGAGCGCCCATGATCGACTTCTTTTCCGAGATCTCGCCGCTGTCGGATTCGAGGTACATGTTCTTGATCTGCTGGGTGTCGTAGGCGGTGAGGCCTGCGAAGATCAAAACGCCCGCGACCGAAATCACGAACTGGATCATGGCGGAACCCAGGAAAATGTTCACGACCATCGCGATGATGATGCCGATCAAACCCATCATCAGGAACGAACCCATGCCCGACAGACTTTTCTTCGTGGTGTAGCCGTATAGGCTCAAACCTGCGAAAGCACTCGCTGTGATAAAGAACACCCGCGTGACTGATGCACCGGTGTAGGCCAGGAAGATGTAGGACAGCGACAGCCCCATCAAGCCGGAGTAGACCCAGAAGAGAGTCTGAGCCGTCATGGCTTTCATGGCATGAATACGAGCTGAAAGGAAGAACACCAGGCCGAGGGGCGCTAGCATCACAACCCATTTAAGCGGCGTTGTGTGAATTGCCTGCATCAAGGGCAGGCTCTGCGAAGCCCCGTAGGCCACGACGCCGGTCACCAGCATCGCAACAGCCATGTAGTTATACACGTGGAGCATGTAGCTCCGCAGGCCGACGTCAATCTGGGACGCTTCTGCCTGACTTGAACTCATATAGCGGCGGTCTGGGCCGTTAACCATAGCTGTATTCCTCAATGATCCTCTGTGAATCTGAGCCTAATATTGGAGGTTCTGAGACATGAATCAACATATTTCCGCATAAACTGTGCGACAATTTATATCGTCGCGGGTTAATCGCCTATTCGTTGCGTAAAAGCGGTGCTGCTTTCTGCCCCAAAGCCCGCCAGGTGCCGGCGAAGCCGAACAGTAGGGTTATGGCTGTGGCAATGATTGCGGTCGAAACAACGGCCCAGGGCTGAAAGATGAAATCAAGGCGCATGATCTCGGTGATGACCAGGAAGGCTGCCAAGCTGCCCAGAACGGCAGCAATTGCGGCAGTCAGGCAGCCTAAAAGGCCATATTCCAGGAGAAAGGCCCGCCCGATTGTCGCGCGCGTCGCACCCAGCACCTTCAGGATCACTGCATCGTAGACACGCCTGTGATGTCCGGCGGCCACGGCACCGGCGAGGACCAGGACTCCCGCGAAAAGCGCGATGGAGGCGGTTGCCCGCACGGACGTCGCGACCTGTTCCAGCAGTTCGGACACCGCGTTCAGGGCTTCTTTCACCCGGATCGAGGATATATTGACGAAGCGGTCGGTCACCGCACGCTCAATCCGGTCTTCAACCTCTGGTTCTGCACGCACAGTCGCGATTTGGGTTTGCGGCGCGGAGGAAAGCAGGCCCGGCGAGAACACCATCACGAAGTTAATCGATAGCTGCGACCAGTTGATAGCACGCAGATTGGCGATCTCGACCTCAACGTCCCGACCCAGGATATTGATAGTGAGGCGGTCACCGATACCCAGGTTCAGACCCTTGGCAACCTGCTCGTCTAGAGAGACCAGTGGTTTGCCGTCATAATCCGCCGGCCACCAGGTGCCTGTCGTCAGGTTGGTGTTGGGGGGCGGTTGCCGAGACCAGGTCAGGCCACGGTCGCCCCGAAATATCCATTTGATCTCCGAGGGCACAGTCAACTGGTCGGGCGTTACCCCGTTTACCGCTGAGATGCGGCCCCGCAGCATCGGGACCCGTTGAAGGTCCGAGGTGCCTGGAATGCTTTTGACCAACGCGTCGAACGCATCGATCTGATCCGGCTGAATATCGATGAAGTAGAAGCCGGGTGCTTCCTCCGGCAAATTCTGTTCGACCTGTTGTGTCAGATTGCCCTCGATCTGCGCAATGGTGACCAGGACGGTCAGTCCGAGGCCCAGGGAGAGTACCACGCTCGGGGTAGGTGCGCCCGGTCGGTACAGATTGGCGACGGCCAGCCGGAGGCTCGGGATCTTAAACCGAGGCGCCTTTCGGGCCAGCGCCATGATTCCGAGGGCAGTCACGTAGAAGACCGAAAAGGCGATCAGGGCGCCGATTACGAAGTAGATGGCGATCTTCTGGTTCACGGCGGTGAGGATCACCAAAGCTGCAAGCAGTATACCGGCGGTCAGAACGCTCAAGGTCGTCTTAAGTCCCAGATGGCCTTTGGCCGGTGTGATGACGCTGCGGAACAGACTGGCGGGCGCCACATCCCGGGCGCGGCCGAGCGCCCACAGGGAGAAGGTCAGGGCCGTGAGCAGCCCGAAGACCGCGGCGGTGATCAGCGGAATGGGGTAGAGGCCGACCACTGCATTCCACCCGAGGGAATCACCTATCAGGGTCGCAACGATCATGGGGGCGATTGCACCGATCGTCAGGCCAATAACGGTGCCCAGCGCGGCGAGCAGCAGAATCTGGATCAAATAGACCTTGAAGATCAATTTGCCGGGGGCGCCCAAGCACTTCAGGGTCGCGATTGTCGCGGTCCGGCTTTCCAGGTAGCTGCGCGTCGCATTGCCGACGCCCACGCCACCGACCAGCAGCGCCGTCAGCCCGACAAGTGTCAGGAACAGTGTCAGCCGGTCGATGAACTGACTTACCCTGGGAGCCGCAGCCGTCGCGTCGCGGATCCGCCAGCCTGCGTGGGGAAAGGTCTCCTTCAGCGCGTTCTGGAAATCAAGCACGTTCAGCTCGGCGGGCAGCGCAATCCGATAGTCGTAGCGGGTCATGCTGCCGGGTTGGATCAAACCGGTCGAATCCAGACTGTCTGCAGCGATCATGAAAGTGGGGCCGAGGGTAAAGGCGCGCGTCGTGTGATCCGGTTCCTTCAACAGAGTGGCCCGAATGACAAAGGTGGCGTCGCCCACCGTCACCCGATCGCCGATCTCAAGTTGCAGCCGGCGCAGAGCGCGTGGATCAATTGCGGCACCCCAAGCGCCGTCAGTAAAGCTCAAGGCGTCTTCTAGGGAGATCTTTTCCAGTGAATCCAGGCTGTTATCCGTGGAAGTCGTGCCGCCGAGTTCGACTTCGCCATAGAGCGGATAGAGATTATCGACGGCACGCAGCTCAATCAGTACACGTTTGGACTCGGTGCTTTGTCCACGCGCCATGGCACGCATTTCGACGACTCTGGATACGGTCGCGCGTTCGGAAAGCCAGGCCTGCTGGTTTTCATCCGCCTCGCGGTGGATCAGGTTCAGCGCCATATCGCCGCCAAGCAGAGCCCGGCCATCGTTGCGCAATCCTTCGACCATGGACTGGGAAACCGATCCAACCCCGGCGATCGCCGCCACCCCCAATATCAGGCAGGCAAGAAAGATTCGAAACCCCTGCAGGCCTGCCCTCAGTTCACGACGGGCGAAGCCAAAAGCCACCTTGGTAGAACCGCTCACCCGGTCGCTTGCGCGGTCATCCTGAGAGGTCACGCGCCTGCGCTCCCGTTGACGCCGTGCGTTGGACTGTCATCGACAATCAGGCCATCCAGCAATTTGACCGTCCGGCTGCAGCGGGCGGCCAGCTGCGGGTCATGGGTGATCAGGACCAGCGTGGTGCCGTGTCCTTTCTGAAGATCGAACAGCAGTTCGATCACCGCTTCGCCGGTCGCCCCGTCGAGGTTCCCTGTTGGTTCGTCCGCCAGCAACAGGTCCGGTTCGGGCGCAAAGGCGCGGGCAAGGGCGGTGCGCTGTTGCTCCCCGCCCGAAAGTTGTCCCGGGTAGTGGCTGAGACGGTGGCCGAGACCGACCGATTCCAGGCAAGCCGCCGAGCGTTCGAATGCATCGGCGCGGCCCGCGAGTTCCAGTGGGATGGCAACGTTTTCCAGTGCGGTCATGGTTGGGACCAGATGGAAATCCTGAAAGACGATTCCCACTGAGTCTCTGCGGAAGCGGGCCAGACCGTCTTCATCAAGGGCCGTGAAATCCGTACCGCCGATGGCAACGCGCCCGCTGCTGGCTCGCTCCAGCCCTGCCATGATCATCATCATCGAGGATTTCCCCGACCCGGAAGGTCCGACCACGCTGACAGTTTCGCCGCGTTCAATATTAAGCGACAGGCCGCGCAGGATATGGACTGGTCCTGCGCTTGACGGCAGGGTCAGTTCAATCGATTCGAGGTCGATGATCGAACCGCGTGGTGCGGTTTGATTGACGGTCTCTGTGCGTTCCAGCGATGTGTGCAAGCCTGGAGCCTCCGGCGAATTCAAATGGGTATCAGAGCGGGATTGAAGCATCTTGTCAGCGTCGGGCAAGGTTCAAGATTCCTGATAAAAGCCGCAGGTTATTGCAAAATAAGCCCTTCCGATATGGTCTGAAACCGCTTGATTTCAACGCTTCGTCCGGGATCTATCGGCGTTGGCGAGTTGATCGTCTCCTGCGCTCGCCCTATATTTTTCCCGAATTGCACAGAAGTCTCAGCCGTGATTGCCATACCTAGTTCCTGTTTTGCTTCAATAACGATAACTCAAGTCTTCCGGCAACTGGTCGATTTTCGCCGCCGGCTCCCTTTCTTGCTGGCCGCAGGGATCGCTTTGATAAGCAGTATCGCAGCTGCGCCGACGATGGCGTCTGCGGAAGGGCCGCTTCGGCTTATGGCTTTTGGCGACAGCCTGACCCACGGTTATGGTCTGGTCGACGGGGAGACCTTTCCTGAGCAGCTGGAACTCGCCCTGCAAGCGCGGAATCAACAGGTTACAGTCATTAACAGCGGAAATTCCGGCGACACCACGGCGTCTGGACGGGCGCGTTTGGATTGGGCGTTGGCTGACAAACCCGATGCCGTCATCGTCGAGCTGGGGGCAAACGACGGCTTGAGAGGATTGGATCCCGCGCAGACCTTTGAGAATCTTGATGCCATCCTGAGCAAGCTTACAGAGGCGTCGATTCCGGTGTTACTTGCCGGGATGTTGGCGCCACGCAATCTCGGACAGGACTATGCCGCGGAATTCGACTCGGTTTATCCGCGCCTGGCGGAAAAGCATGGCGTCGCGCTCTATGGGTTTTTTCTGGATGGTGTCGCGCTCAACGCGGATTTGAATCAGCGTGATGGGATTCATCCCAATAAGGCGGGGGTTGCCGTGATCGTTTCGAAGATTCTGCCTCAGGTAGAGGAACTGCTTGCACAGGCCCGTGAAAGGGAGGTCCATCGTGGGGAGTGATGACCTGAGCCAGAACACCACGCGTACAGAAACCGATTCACTGGCGTCCGGCAACTTTAAATCGGCATGGGCCAGAGGTCCGGACTGGGCCACAGCGGTCAAGGCCTGTGCAGATCAGCTAAAGGAACTACCGGAAGGTGCCAACCTTGGATTCCTCTACCTGACCGATGCGTTCACTAAGGACGCATCCAGCCTGCTGACATTCCTGCGCGAAAAGACAGGAATTCAGAATTGGGTTGGAACGGTCGGCCTCGGAGTGCTGAGCAATGGTATAGAGATCCATGACCGCGGCGCGATATCCGTAATGGTTATGGCACTGCCTGCCGACAGTTTTCGGATCTTTTCTTCGATTGTCGATGAAACACCAGACAAAGGGCTGGCGGAACTGCTTGCCGTTCAACAGCAATGGCTTGGTGATCAACGGCCAGGAATAGCGCTCGTACACGGCGACCCGCGAAACGTCAGACTGACTGAGATTATCGAGGCCCTGGCCGATGCAACGGCGCCGTTTCTAGTCGGCGGCCTTGCGGCAAGCCGGATCGGCGAGTTTCCCCAAATTGCCGATAAGGTGTTGGACGGTGGCGTGTCAGGGGTTCTGCTTCGGCCTGAAGTGGAAGTTGTGACAGGCCTGACCCAAGGCTGTTCTCCTATCGGCCCCTTGCGTGAAATCACCCAGGCTGAAGGCAATGTTATTCGAGAGATCGACGGCCGTCCTGCTTTCGAAGTCTTCGAGGAAGATATCGGCGAACTGCTGGCACGGGATCTACGCCGCATTGCGGGCTATATCTTTGCTGCATTTCCGATGAGCAACAGTGATACCAGCGACTATCTGGTACGCAACCTCATGTCACTCGACGCTGAAAGCGGGCAGGTGACCGTGGGGGAAGCCGTAGAGCCCGGTCGCAAGCTGCTTTTCTGCAGACGTGATCATGCGGCCGCCGAACAGGATATGCGCAGGATGTTGAAGGACATAAAAGCGCGCGGCGGTGCGGAAGCGCAGGCTGGCCTTTACTACAGCTGCGTTGGCCGCGGGCAGAATCTCTTCGGATCGGAGTCCGAAGAGATGAAAATGATTCAGGAAGAACTCGGCGACATCCCCATCGCGGGCTTTTTCGCCAATGGTGAGATATCGCGAGATCGGGTATATGGTTATACCGGTGTATTGACGTTGTTTCGCTGAGCACTCTCGGGTCAAAAACTAGGGCGCGATCGTTATTGACTACTTCAGTTAAGAGCGTGAATTGTCCTCTAACTAAATGATAATGAGGCTAAATTACGATTTTTACTAATTCAGTGAAAATCGATCAGACTCTAAGGAAGTTGAATGGATTATCGCCGCCTTGGGCGCAGCGGCATTGATGTCAGTGCCATCTGCCTGGGAACCATGACCTGGGGATCTCAGAACAGTCAGGATGAGGCTTTCGCGCAGATGGATTATGCCGTCGGTGAAGGTGTGAACTTTTTCGATACGGCTGAGATGTATCCCGCGCCACCTCGTGCGGAAACCTATACGCGGACTGAGGAGATCATCGGAAACTGGTTGGCCACTCGTGGCAGCCGAGACAAGATAGTTCTCGCGACCAAGGTCGTTGGACCCGGGACCCGTTTCCCCTACATCCGCGATGGCATGCCGCGTCTGACACGAAATCATATTGTGGAAGCCCTGGACGCCAGCCTGCAGCGTTTGGGCTGCGACTTTATCGATCTCTATCAGCTTCATTGGCCGGAACGCGCAACCAACTTTTTCGGCAAACTCGGTTTTACCTACGATGACGAAGAAGATGCGATCCCGATCGAGGAGACACTTGAAGTCCTGGACGAATTGGTGCGCGCCGGAAAGATCCGGGAAATAGGCCTGTCGAACGAGACCCCATGGGGCACGATGTCGTTTTTGCGGCTGGCGGAATTGGGACGCGGCCCCCGCGTCGCGTCGATTCAAAACCCCTATAGCCTGCTCAACCGCAGTTTCGAAGCCGGGCTCGCAGAAGTGGCCATTCGCGAAGACTGTGGTCTGTTGGCCTATGCACCGCTTGGCGCTGGTACGCTGACCGGCAAATACCTCGACGGTCAGAGCCCGAAGGGCGCACGCTTTACTCTTTTCCCCGAAAACAGGCGATATCGCGGCAAGCGCGCCGATGCTGCGGTCCGCGCCTATGTGGATCTTGCGCGTGCGCACGATTTGGAGCCGGCGCAGATGGCACTGGCCTACGTCCTGTCTCGTCAATTCGTGACGGCTGCCATCATGGGTTCGACGTCGTTGGCGCAGATGAAACTGGATATCGCGGCGAGCCGGGTTACCTTGTCCGAAGAGGTTCTGGACGCGATCGAAGAGGTACACAAGATTTACACCTACCCCTGTCCGTGACAGGGAGGTTTTAAGGCAGAAAGAACGGAGCGAATTGTCTGGGGAGGGAAACCGGAAAAACTGTTCGGACAGATCATTTGGGTAAGTAAGTTATTTTAGGGGCGTCACGATATGCGACTGTTTGTTGCATTGGCATTACCGAACGACTTGGTAGAACGGCTTGAGCGAATGTGCTCGGGGCTGCCGGGTGCAGTTTGGGTTCGTCCCGAGAACTTTCATGTCACCATGCGCTTTCTCGGCGATGTAGATGCTGTTCAGGCAAGGGATATTGATGCTGCATTGTCAGCAATTTCCGCACCGTGCTTCGAATTGTCGCTGACCGGCCTGGGCCAGTTCGGCGATGGCCGTAAAACCCGCGCAGTCTGGGTCGGTGTTCAGGCATCGCCAGAACTTTCCGCTTTGCAAAGCCGGATCGAACGCGCGGTTCAGACCTCGGGTCTTGCCGCGGAATCGCGGAAGTTCCATCCGCATGTCACGCTTGCTCGGTTTTCTGCGAGCCCTGGCAGCAAATTACGGACCTTCTTTGCCCAGCATGCCCTGTTTCGGACAATGCCTTTCCAAGTCACACAATTCGATCTCTATTCCAGCGAATTGGGCAAGGGCGGGCCGGTCTACAGACGCGAGGCCAATTATCCGCTCACGTGAGCGGATTGCCCTCGCACGGGTAGGTGTCCAGCCTGAATTGCAGTTTTCAGTGACTCAGTGAAACGATCAAACACGAGGGCTCCAATCGTATTGATCACTGCTGCGCAATTTGACTTAGACGCGTTTCGCGGCGGACGATATAGATACCGCTGGCGATGACGATGGCGGCACCGGCCCAAACGAAGCGGTCCGGAAGTTCCTGCCAGAGAATCCAACCGAAGAGAACGCCCCAAATCAGGATCGAGTAGTCGAAAGGTGCGATTACGGCGGCGGGTGCGTAGCGGTAGCCCTGTCCGATCATGAACATCCCGGCACTGCCGATCAGGCCCATCAGGGCAAGCAGGGTGAAATCGAGCGGTGAGGGTGTCACCCATTCGAAGGGTGCAATCGCACCTGAAATCAGCAGAGAAATCGTTGCGGTCCAGACCATCATCGACAAGGTCGTGTTCTGCGGCGCAAGCCGCCGCGTGAGGATCATAACCATGGCGTAGCAAAGGGCGGCGCCGATCACCAGGAAGGCGGCGGGATCAAAGCTTTGGCCGGCCGGACGCAGGATCACCAGAGTTCCGATGAAACCGAGAATAACCGCGGACCAGCGATGGATGCCGACCTGTTCGCGCAGCAGGGGAACCGACAGCGCGGTGATGAATAACGGGCCGGTAAAGGCGAGCGCAAAGGCGTCCGCCAGGGGAATGGTCCGTAATGCCGCAAAGAACATGAAACCGGCCCCCAGCGCGAAGAAGGCACGCAGTACCTGCAGAACCGGCTGCGGGCTGCGCAGACTTTTCGGTCCGCCGGTCATCGCGAGCGCCACCAGCAGGGGAAGGAGACCGAAGACATTTCGGAACAGGACGATCTCGCTGACCGGATAGCCCGTACTGAGCCATTTTACGATGGTGTCCATGATGGACATCATCAGCATTCCGGCTACGGCATAGGCAATCCCCAGTCCGACCCGGTCGTTCTTTGTCTGGGCGAGAGTCACAACCTGCTGCGCAGATGGTCGAGTAATCCGGTCATGCCTTCCTCGATGAGATCAAGCATAGCTTCATAATCTTCCGGCCCCCCGTAATAGGGGTCCGGCACGTCCTGACCTTGCAGCGGCGGTTCGGCGTGGTCCAGGAAGAGCTTCAGGCGGTGCTCTTCGCCGGACGGACACCTGCTCTTCAGGATCTCCATATGTCCTCGATCCATGACCGAAATCACATCGAAGTTTTCAAAATCTTCCCGGGTTAGCCGCCGGGCACGCAGGCCGGTCAGATCATAACCGCGCTTCGCACAGCATCGCACCGCACGGGGGTTTGGCGGTTCGCCGGTATGGTAATCGTGGGTGGCAGCGGAATCGATCGTTATTCTGTCTGCCAGTCCTGCTTCGGCGAGGCGGTGGCGCAAAACGCCTTCCGCGGAAGGCGAGCGACAGATATTTCCTGTGCAGATGAAGAGAACCTGGAGCGGGGTCACACGAAACCTCATACTTGATGCCGGTAGGGAAATCTCCTTCGATGGCCAGGAAGCCGCCGAAGCATTACCCCGTGCTGCCAACACCCATCCTGGATGCCTTTTTGAGTAGGTCGTCGTCTGGGACGGCACGGACGTCGGGCGCAACTCTGTAGGAAAACTGTAATATGAGCAAGTCAGTGGTCATCCTCACCGGCGCCGGAATCTCGAAAGAATCCGGGCTGGACACCTTTCGCGACGCCGACGGCATCTGGGCAAAGGTTCGGCTTGAGGACGTGGCCACGCCCGAGGCCTTTCAGCGTGACCCCAACCGGGTGCACGCCTTCTACAATCATCGCCGTGACGGTCTTATGCACTCCAATGTACAGCCCAACGCGGCGCACCGGGCCTTGGCTCGCTTGGAGGCCGAATGGCCCGGCGATGTTCTTCTGGTAACCCAGAATATCGACGATCTGCACGAACGTTCCGGCTCATCAAAGCTGCTTCACATGCACGGCGAGTTGCTGAAGGCCAGGTGCCTTGCCTGCGATGCCGTCATGGAGTGGCGTTCGGACATGAGCGGGCAAAGCGAATGCCTGCACTGCGGTGCGCCGGGCGGCTTGCGGGTCGACGTCGTTTGGTTTGGGGAGATGCCCTATCATATGGAGCGGATTTATCATGCTTTGGCAAACTGCGATCTCTTCATCTCGATTGGAACCTCAGGCAGCGTTTATCCTGCCGCTGGTTTCGTCGAGGAGGTTCGCCGCTATGGCCGTCCGTCCGCACAGACCGTTGAGCTTAATCTAGAGCCGTCCGACGGCGCCAGTCTGTTTCACGACTGTATCCATGGTCCGGCGAGCGAGGTGGTCCCTGCCTACGTCGAAGAATTGCTCGAGACCCGGTAGGCGCAGCGCCGCGCGCCACTCAACAGATGTTCGACGCGTTCGAGTTCAACGCTGGGGCCAAGCGCAGCCTGAAATACCGAGAGCTCGGCTGTACAGATTCCCGTACAATTCTTTGCGGCTGCGCAGATCGGGCAGTGGTTCTCCACAAAGAGAAGGTCGCCGTTCTCCTCTATCAAAACCTCGGCCATGTAACCCTCATCGCTGCGCGCTTTGGCCAGGGCAGTAAGTTTGTCTTTCAGGCTGCCGAAATCTTTGATTACCGTCCGATAGTTGGCGATCTGGCTTTCCGAGCGTCCGGCAATCAGCTGCTCCATTGCGCCCTCACCGAAAGTGGTGCGGATGGATGCAATAAGTTCTACGGCCAGATCCGCATGACGGTCGGGGAAGAGGCTGTTGGCCTCCGGGGTGAGTTGCCAGCATTTGACCGGCCTGCCCGCTGTGGGCTTGTTGCTGGCCTCGCCGGCTCCTTCGCCGATTGTTTCGCGGGCCATGTTCTCCTGGAACACCAGTTTCTGGTCGAAGAGATCGTATAGATGCTGTCGCACCGCCATGGGCGTGATCGAAAGCTCGATAGCCAGCGCCTGAGCGCTTTGTGGTCCCTGCCGTTTGAGCAGATCCAGGATTGCCTGCCGAGTCTTGATTGTCTTCGTCGATTTGTCCGCCATAGACTTCAGGTATAGGTTTTCGGGGCATATTTCTAAAGAAAAATCTTGCAAAAAAGAGGCAATGATCTCAATTTAAGTTTATAAAGAAAAATCTTTTGTAAATAAGCAGGAGGACGGATCCATGACGTTTGTGCGGGCGGGCAGCTACAGCGAACTCTCGGAAAAAGGATCTGCACTCGTGCGGCTGGAGGGCAAGCAAATCGTCCTCTTTGACGGGCCAAAGGGTGTTTTCGCCTGCAATAATCGTTGTCCTCATGAAGGTTTTCCCCTCAAGGAAGGTAAGCTGACCGACGGCTGTATCCTGACCTGCAACTGGCACAACTGGAAATTCGATCTGGAGTCTGGCGACACACTGGTGGGCGGCGACAAGTTGCGGCGCTACCCGGTACAGATCGACGGAGATGAAATCTGGCTCGATCTTACCGAACCACCTCAGCAGGAAAAGGTCGCATCGGCCGAAGCCAATCTGCGTGAGGCTGTCGATAAACATGAGTATGACCGGATTGCCCGAGAGCTCTCGCGCCTCCGGCTGGCTGGTGCCGATCCCTTGGAGGCCCTGCGCAAGGTGATTGCCTGGCAGCATGATCGTTTCGAGTTTGGTACGACCCACGCCATTGCCGCAGCGCCGGATTGGCTGACGATCCGCGCACGCTTCGCCGTGGAAGACAAGGATGAAGCCAGCGACGCCGCGACTCTGGTTCCGTTGGTCGAAAGCATCGGTCACTTGGCTTGGGACGCTTTGCGTGAACCTCGATTTCTTTTTGGGGAAGGTGTGGCGCCCTACGACGCCGAAGCATTCGTTGCTGCGATCGAGGCAGAGGATGAAGATCTCGCCGTAAGTCAGCTACGTGGCGCCCTGGCAGACGGAATGACCTTCGCCGACCTGGAACCGGCCTTCGCGCAGGCCGCGCTGGCGCATTACGCCGACTTTGGCCATTCAGCCATCTATGTCCTGAAAACCGGCCAGTTGATCGAAGCACTAGGCCCTGCGGTCACCGAACCTTTGCTTCTCGCGCTTACACGCTCGATCATCTATTCCAGCCGAGAGGATCTGCTCCCCGAATTTCGCCATTACGCAGTCGTGCTTTCGCGCTGGGCAGAAGCGGGGGTGCATAAGGTCGAACCCATGGATTTCGTCGGCTTAAGCGTGGAGCAAGCACTTGAGCGGACCTTGCAGTCCGGAGGCGCACCCGCGCAGACCTATCAGGCTTTGCTCGGTGCTAATGCCCATAACCTTCTGACTTTCGATCTCTCTCTCCAAGGCCGGACTGAAGGGGCGATTTCGAACAACGTTTCCTGGCTGGATTTCACTCATGGTGTGACCTTCTCAAACGCGGTTCGCCATCTCTGCGGTAAATACCCGGAACTTTGGCCTCAGGGGCTTCTTCAGATGGCCTGTTTTGTCGGACGCAATACACGTTTCATCGACCGCAATGCCGATACCGGATCATGGCGGGTGAACGATGCTGAAGCATTTACACGCCAGAATGTCGAAAACCTGCTCGATCACGGCCAGTTCGAATATATCGTCGCCTGCCATCAGGTGAAGCTGATCATGGCGATTGAGGACGAACTCGCAGCGGCGCCTGATCCCAAAGTCGGCGAGACTTTGCTGGCCGGGCTGAATCGTTTTCTCAATTCACCGCTGAAACGGCGTCACAGCCTACGCACCGCAAAACAGGCCATGTCTTTCGTTGCCAGCGAGTAAGCCCTTGCAATCGGAATTCTACGCGAGGGCTCGACGCATCGCGATCCTCGGTCCATAGACTTCCGGTGGAAGGCGTATTCGTTCCCGCGCAAGGCATTGGGCCAGTTCCGGTCCGAGCGTTTCCGGGGAAACGGCCTTAAAACCCAAGCGGCGATAGTAGGGGGCGTTCCAGGGAACATCGCGAAATGTCGTTAAGGTGAGCCAGCTGCCTTGCCTCTTCTGGATAGCGACTTTCGCAACGGCGTCGATCAAGCTTGCACCGATCCGCTGTCCTGCATAACCAGGTATTACATCGAGTTCCAGTAGGTGCGGGTGTCCATCCAGTGTGCCGAAGGCCGCAAATCCCACCGCTTCTTCAAGCACTTGATCTTTAACCATGATATCGGCAACCAAGAGACGCTGGTGCTGGGCGGCGGCGGTGAATACAGAGGGTTGGCTTGGGCTTCTTTCGCTGATCTTCGCCATGCCGATGCTGCGAAAACGCGCACCTGCCAAAAACTCCACTTCGCAGAGGTGCTCGGCTTCGTCGGCACGGGCGGCACGAATTCTGACACCTTTCCGCCGCCTATATTCCTGACTGGGGACCATGTTGGTCAGCCTATCACGTTCGCGCGAAAAGCCATGTGTAGCCTGTTTCGCTCAATCGCCTTTGAGTTAAGCTGTTTGAGTAAACAGCCGGAGACCTTGCCTCGTGAGCGAAAACCCACCCCTATCATCCAGCCCATCACCCGAACTCGCGGAGGTTCTGAAGGGTGCCCGGGCTTGCCATCTCTGTGAAGAGCATCTGCCGCTTGGGCCCAGGCCTGTGCTCCGCGCACAGAGTTCCGCCAGAGTGATGATCGTAGGTCAGGCTCCGGGAACGAAGGTCCATGAGAGCGGTATTCCTTGGAACGACGCATCAGGCGATCGTTTGCGCGAGTGGCTTGATCTGGATTCTGACAGTTTTTATGACGATGGCCGCATCGCCATCGTTCCTATGGGATTTTGTTATCCCGGCAGGAACCCCAAGGGCGGCGATAATCCGCCGCGTCCGGAATGTGCTCCGCTCTGGCATCCGCCCCTACGGGCTGCACTGCCCAATGTGGAGCTGATTCTCTTGGTGGGACAATACGCGCAAGGTTTCTATCTGGGGAAGAGCAAGAAAAAGACACTGACGGAAACGGTCAGGAACTGGCGGGAATACCAGCCAGATTTTCTCCCGACGCCTCACCCCAGCTGGCGTTCAACCATGTGGTTGAAGAAAAATCCGTGGTTCGAGAAAGAGGTTCTGCCTGAGCTGCGGCTGCGTGTTAAGGCGCTCATCTAACATCAATTGTGTGGGTGTTTCCGGCTGAAGTAATCAAGCACGTGAACCTTCCCCGATAACCGTGATGTTGAATCTGAAATACGTTTTTGCTGGCGCAGTGAAAAGCGATCAGAGTCCGGAGCGTGATGAAGACGCCCGGGAAACCACCTTAAAACCTGATTTTGAAGCCCGTAACGACCCAAAAATCATCATTTTTCGCGTCGTCCGCGCCGCTGTTTTCCTCGGCACTGTTGGTTCGCCCGGCGGCGCCGAGAATACCCGTAAAGCTGATCCCGGGTCCTAGGGAGTAACCAGCGGAAAGCGCCAGAGATTCGATTTCTTCGTTCTCGTTTTCACCTTCGCCGGAGCCATAGGTCAGTTGCAGTTCCCAAGGACCTTGAGCGTAGCCGGCACCGATGTCGAACCCACCGCTTTTGAGGCCGTAACTGCTGGCTGCGGTGATCCGGCTGTCGGGCGAAAGATCGACTATCCAGTTTGCCCCGACTTCGGTTGCTTCATCGGTTCCAAGGGATTCTGGGCGATAACCAAGGCCGCCTTGAAGTCCTGCAAAACGAGGCGTAAAGACGGCGATGCCCGCACTGGCATCGGCGCCATAGGGCGAGATGCTGTAGCGCTGGCTGTCCAAGGCCTGGCGGTTTGAACGAAGATCGAGTGGCTGTTCGTCCAAGCGGTTAATGAATGGGGCGCTTTGCGGCGACCAGGGCTCCGCACGTGAGTGTGCGCCTGCCGCTCCCAAGGCGGCGCTTTCGGTGAAGTAGCCTCCAGGAACCAGCTGTTCGAAGTCCATCGCCCAGGCGACGTTCGGCAGCAATGCAAAAGCACCAGCCAAAACAATCATTCCTGGAATCCGTAAAGTCATCGCTAGGTTCACCTCGATGGAGAACAGTCGAGCTTAAACACTATAGCAAGGATTCTTTAATAAAAGCTTTAATCGTGATTCAATTAACGTCCGAATTCAACGAGCAGTTGCTTAGAAATTCAGGGATAAGCCTCATTCTGTTCAATTCGTTCCATGTCATCATCGGAAAGGCCAAAGTGATGGCCAATTTCATGGATGAGAACATGTCGGACAATATGCACGAGATCTTCGCCCGTCTCGCACCAATAATCCAGAATCGGGCGGCGATACAGAAAGATCATGTCCAGGTCGTCAGGGCTGTCCAGCACGCTCTTTTGAGACAGGTCGATGCCCCGATAAAGCCCAAGGAGATCAAACGGCGACTCACATTCCATGAGTTCAAGCGTTTCATCGTCTGGAAAATCGGTCACCTGAATGACGACATTGCCGACATAGTTTCGCAATTCAGTTGGGATCGTTGCATAGGCTTCACGGGCCTGCGCCTCAAGATCGGACAATTCAGGCGGTGTGGTATAGCGTCCAATGTTGTGTAGGTGTGCCATGCTTTCCTCGACCCTAACGCAGCACACACTGCGCGCCAAGCCTGCTTTCACGAAGTGCACAACGGTCTCCGCGTGTACACACTCGATTTCGTTGTCTGGACAATGCCACTCAAAAGTCTTGCCGCTTGGACGTTGTCGCAGACGGCGCCTCCAGATAACCTAAGTTCCGCTGCCGCTAAAGAGGAAATGCCATGACAGACAAGCTAACGGCGACCGCGCGCGCCACAGCCCTTTCAGAGTTAGATAGCTGGCAGGAAGTCGAAGGTCGTGATGCGATCCAGAAATCTTTTAAATTCAAGAGCTTCAATGAAGCCTGGGGATTTATGAACCGGGTCGCTCTGGTCGCGGAAAAAATGAACCATCACCCGGAATGGTTCAATGTCTACAATCGCGTCGACGTTGTTTTGACCACACATGACTGCGATGGGTTGTCCGAGTTGGACGTTACACTGGCGAAACGAATGGATGCGTTTTCGGCCTGAGCAATCCGACTGAGAAAACTGGCGATCACAACCCAGTGTGCAACCTGCGCTGATACTCACGTGGGCTGGCGTTGAATTCACGTCGAAAAGCGCGGCTGAAGGCAACGTCGGAGCCATAGCCAACACGTTCCGCGATCTCCACGAGCGGCAGGGCTGCTGCTCCTAAAAGCTCACCTGCCTTCAGCATTCGCCATTTCGTGAGGTAATCGATCGGCGCCATGCCGACGACAGCCTTGAATTGCGCCGCAAAGGCCGAGCGTGACATGCCCGCCGTTTGTGCCAGGTTTTCCAGACTGAGATCGGCCTCGGGACGCCGGTGTATCTCGGCGACAGCGCGGGCCAGCCGCGGATCTGCGAGGCCGGCAAGAAACCCATGCGGCCGGTCGGTTTGCGTGAGGTAGGCGCGGAGCGTCTGGATTAAGAGCACCTCCGCCAATCGCTCGATCACCGAAGTGACACCGGGGCCTCTGTCCGTCATCTCCTGTGTCAGCACCGACAAAACCGCCCCCAAACTATGGGAGGCCTTACCATTTCCGCTGGCAGTCAGGTCTGGCGACAGGCGTTGCGAGCGCACGTGTACCACCTCCGGCAACTGATCAAGCAATGGATGCCTCAGTTCACCTCGATAAGCGTAATGACCACAAATCAGCTTAGTTGCCCGCTCTCCTGACGCAAAATAGGGGGCATCACCTGCAAATGACTGCATGACCGTTGATCCGGGCAGCGCGGTTCGGCCATTTTGATCTGCAAGTACATGTGGTTCGCTGCGCGGGAATAAAAGCACATCCCCTGCCAATGCGCGATGCGCGACCCCATCAACCTCAAATACGCAGTCGCCCTGGGTCACTGCGTGAAACTGAGCGAACCCAGTCGCGCCGATTTCCATTGCCCAGGGCGACCAGAAGTCGCGATGAAAGTAGACGCAGCCTTCCAACTGCAACAGGCGCAGGACTTCGCTGAGGGTGTCTTCGTTTGATGCCATGGTGTTCGACTTTAATCAAAAGTCCTTCGCGAGTCGCACAAATTGGATGATGGATCAGTAATATCGGATTTCTGATCATTAATCGTCCGAAAGATTGGTGTTATCGATCTTCTACGCCTTGATAACCTTCAGCTCAAAAGGAATTTGCGAAGATGGATGCGACCTTTCAAAACTCAGCCCGGCGCCTTATCGGTTGTGCCGTGATGGTGCTCGGTTTCTTCTCCCTGACAGCCTGTAGCGCACAGGCGGATTCGGCGTTCGATGCCAAGAAGGAGGTTGCCCTTCCTGGTTGGCAACTTGCCTATGAAAATATTAATCCCATGATCAAGATGGCTGTGGCCTATGGGAACCGGGCCGAAGGTGCGCACGGGTCTTTTGGCAAATTTCCACCCAATTTTACGACGCCCTTTCACACCCATAGTGGCGCGTATCACGGGGTCGTGCTGAAGGGTGTGATGACGAACCCCTTTGCAGGTGAAGAGGCGCCAGCAAAGATGTCATCAGGGTCTTACTGGTATGTTCCCGCGAATTCAAAGCATGCTACCGCCTGCATCTCCGACGAACCCTGCGAGTTCTATTTTTATGCGGATTCGGCGTTTGATTTCCACGTGGTGGAATGACGGTAAGAAGTTTGATCAGGCAAATTAGGTGCTCTGTAAGACGAAAGGGACCGGCAAATCCGGTCCCTTTTTCATCGGCGCAGCCGTTCCAGGCTTCACTGCATGCGCATGGCGCCGTCCAGACGAAAGGAAGCGGCATTAAGCATCACGTTTTCGCAGATGTGGAGAACGAGACGGGCGTACTCGTCCGGACGGCCGAAACGATGGGGGAAGGGGATTTGGCCCGCCAGATTGTCCTGGACTTCCTGCGGCATGTTAAGCAGCAAGGGCGTGCCGATCAGGCCTGGCGCTATGGTCAGGACGCGGATGCCATTCTTGGCGAATTCACGCGCCGCCGGCAGCATCATGCCGGTGATGCCAGCCTTAGACGCGGCGTAGGCGACCTGGCCAAGCTGGCCTTCCTCTCCGGCGATCGAGGAGGTGGAAATGATGACACCGCGTTCGCCGTCGTCCAATGGCTCTTCGGCCAGCATCTCCGCCGCAGCCAGACGCATCAGATTGAAGCTTCCGATCAGATTGACGTTGATAACCTTTTCGAAGTCCGCCAGCGGCATGGCTCCGCCGCGTCCGACGATCCTTTTGGCAGGGGCAATGCCGGCGCAGTTTACGGCGATGCGGCAGGGACCGTGGGCTTCTCGCGCTTTGGCGACGCCAGCCTCGAGCGCTTCGGCCGAACTTACATCACAGACAATGCCGAGCCCGCCGGTCTCCGCTGCGACCGCTTCGACGGTCTCAGGATTCAAATCAAGAACCGTGACCTTGGCACCCGCTTTGGCGAGATGACGCGCCGTTTCGGCGCCGAGACCCGATCCGCCACCTGTGACGATCGCTGCTAACCCCTTTACATCCATTCCTCTTGCTCCTTCTTCGACATTTCAGCCGGATTTCGTTTGTGTTCTGGGGCGGGTCTATAGCAGAAGCCGACCTTCAAGGCGATAGCTGGAAACCCAGCTCAGGCCGAAGGGACAATTCAGCTTCTCCAGCGGAGCGTCTTGGCCTTGATCGGGTTTTCAAAGGGGCGTTTTTCTTCTGCTGCACGCAGCCACTCACGCTTCAGGCGATAATACCATTTGGCCTGAGTATCGGCGTCATCGATCAGCATGAGGGTCGGATTGTAGGCCAGGCCTTCCTGCTGCTTGACCACCACATCACGGTCCTGCCCCAAAAAGACCCTGGATAAACGCCGAGCGAGAGGTTTCAAGGGCGCCAGCCAATCTATTGTCCAGTAAAGGCACTGATGTACCTCGGTCTCGTTTTCATTCACGGGCGTAATGGCGGTCAGGCCCACCGCACTGTGCTTGTCGCCTTGGATATGCTCGATGCGCAATCCCGGCAGGGCGTAAGCGATCTCGGTGGTGACGTTGTTCCCGAGCATCTTGTATACCCGATGCTCGGCCGGCAGCTTGTGACGTACCATGCGCCAGCCAAGCGGGGACGGCTCAAAGTGCTTTTCCTTGGGGCGCAGTTTTGACGCCTGTTTCTTCCACCACCAGGAGGTATGAACAAAAGCTGCATGCGTTGGATCCATGAGCCCGAAAGCCGCCTGGTCTGCGTCGCAGGGAAAGTCCATTGAGATGGCGACCTGGGGTGGACGGTCGCCCATGTCGGGCATGCGCGGCACTTCCGGCAGGTCGTCAGGATCTGCCGTTCCCTTGGCAAAATAGACCCAGATGTTGCCCTGCACCTCGCGGCAGGGATAGGTCTTGGCCTTGATCCGGTCACAGGAAAAGTCCTGCCCGGGTGCAATCGATGGAATCTCAGTGCAGCGGCCGTCCGGCGCGAACTTCCAGCCGTGATAGCAGCAGGCGACCTGCTGGCCGTCGAAGGAGCCGTGCCGCAAGGGAATTCCGCGGTGCGGGCAGATATCGCGCATGGCAAAGACTTCGCCGTCGCTGGTACGTCCCAGCAGAACCGGCTCACCCATCAACTGCTTCGCAAGAGTCTTGCCGCGCGCCAACTGTTCACCAGGGACGGCGAGATACCAAAAATTCCTCATCAGGACCGAGCCCGTTTCGAGCATTTTACGAACCTTCTTTTTCTGCGCCGGCGCTAATTGCCGCACATAGCATATCGATCCAGTCATTGCACCTTTCGGGCAAACCCCTATATCTGCGTTATGTCGTCGCATAAGCCAGCAACCGAAACCGATCGGGACACCGCCTCCCTTTACGATGATGTTCTTAAAGGCCGGGCGCTCGTGCCGGTTTCGCCCGAACGCCAGGAACGTGATCAGAACAAGGTTCGCAGCGGTTTCTGGCCCAAGGTTCGCACAACCATCGGCAAAGTCCCCTTTGTGGAGGACGCCGTTGCCGCCTATTTCTGTGCCATGGACCGCAATACACCGGTCTGGGTGCGGGCGACACTTATGGGCGCGCTGGCCTATTTCGTTGTACCAGCCGACATGATTCCCGATTTTGTGGCGGGCCTGGGCTTTACGGATGATGCCACTGTCATCCTTGCCGCCCTCAGGACCATTTCCGGCCATATGAGCGATGAGCATCGGGCACGTGCGCAGGATGCACTCTCTGATTCTAGTGACGCCGAGCTCGACGGTCCTGCAAACTCAGACGCTTCAGACGAATAGGCGCGGTTCCAATTTCTGTCGCTCCAGACAGGCGGAGCCAGGCGGAATGGCACTAGGCAAGATGAAACTAGGCAAGATGAAACTAGGTCTGCGCCCGCGCAGCCTCCGCGGCGGTGCGTTCGCGTGCAAGCTTGGCTTCGCGCTGAGCGATATAGATGGCTGAGGCGGCTATGATACCCGCACCGACCCATGTCCAGAGGTCGGGCAACTCCCCGAAGGCGAAGTAGGCAAGGACTGCGACAAACGGCAGGCGGGCGTAGTCGAAAGGAATGACGGCGGAAGCATCGGCCAGCGTATAGGATTTGGTCAGCGCGAGATGAGCGATGGTCGCGACCAGTCCGATCAGCAGCAAATAGCCGAGTACGGGCCAGCTCGGCCACTCCCAGACAAAGAGTGCGGGCACGAGCGAGAGTGGCGTCATGATCAGGTTCATGATCAACACCATCGCAACCGTATCTTCCGTACGTGACAGGGTTTTGACCAACAGGACCGACCCGGCCATGAAGACTGCGGCAATCACAGGCATGGCCATGGCCGGCGTGATTTCGACGAAGCCGGGCCGCATAATGACGACGACGCCGATGAATCCAGCGATCGTTGCCGACCAGCGGCGCACGCCGACTGCTTCGTGCAGGATCAGAAAGGCGCCGGCCGTGGCAAAGAGGGGCACGGTGAAATTCAGCGCGACAGCTTCGGCCAGCGGTAGGATGGTGATCGAGGTGAACCAGCAAAACATTGCCGAAAGCCCGACGACGGAGCGCCAGATGTGCAGGCCCGGGCGCTTGGTCTTCAGTCCCGCAAAGCCATGACGAAACAGCCAGGGCAACACAAACAGAAGCGCGAAGAAATTCCGGAAGAAGGCGATCTGGATCGGATGCAACTCGACCGCCGCATAGCGGATCAGGATGTTCATGATCGAAAACCCGAGCGCGGCCAGGGTCATCAATAGAGCGCCCTGCACCGGTGCGGAGATCGCGCCAATGCGGCCAAAAGACAAGCTAGGTGGAGACATATGGCCGCAAAACTACAGCTTTACTGCCGCGTCGACTAGCCCAGGCGGACGCAGCCCTGCCCTGCACGAGGCGGGCGGCTGCACACAGGACCGGCTCACTGCAATGTCAAATGGCTCACGTCCAGTTAAAGAAATGGGATTGGAGACGCCCCGAGGTTAGGCGAGTCCGGCGGCGACCTCGAAGTTTGCGGCCGTGCGCTCCTTAACTTCGGTAACCGTTACGTCCGGTGCCAGTTCGATCAGCGTGACGCCACCGTTTTTCTTGTCGATGTCAAAGACGCCAAGATCGGTGATCAGCAGGTCGACCACGTGGGTGCCGGTCAGCGGCAGGTCGCAGGCTGTCAGAAACTTCGCGTCTCCGGCCTTGGAGTTATGATCCATAACGACGACTACGCGCTGGACGCCGGCGACCAGATCCATGGCGCCCCCCATGCCCTTGACCAGTTTGCCGGGGATCATCCAGTTGGCGAGGTCGCCATTCTCGGCGACTTGCATCGCGCCGAGGATCGCCAGGTTGATGTGCCCGCCACGGATCATGCCAAAGCTCGCCGCGCTGTCGAAATAAGAGCTTTGCGGCAGTTCGGTCACGGTCTGCTTGCCGGCATTGATCAGGTCCGGATCTTCTTCACCTTCGTAGGGGAAGGGACCGATCCCCAGCATCCCATTCTCACTGTGCAGGGTTACCTGCATACCGTCGGGGATGTAGTTGGCGACCAGGGTCGGGATACCGATACCCAGATTCACATAAAAGCCGTCGCTGAGCTCTTTTGCGGCGCGTGCCGCCATCTCATCTCGCGTCCAAGCCATCGTCGTCGTTTCCTATCTGATAAGGCGTGTCGTGTTGTCCGAAGTGCCGTCGCCGGCCTGAGGCGCCGGTTAAGGCCTTGGGCGCGTGGTGCGCTTTTCAATGACCTTGCGGTAGTTGCCGCCGTCGACGATCCGCTGCACGAAGATACCGGGACAGTGAATCTCGTCCGCCGCCAGTGTCCCGGGTTCGACCAGCTCTTCGACCTCGGCCACTGTGACCTTACCGGCGGTGGCCATGGGGGCGTTGAAATTGCGGGCGGTCTTGCGGAAGATCAAATTGCCCTCCGTATCGCCCTTCCAGGCCTTGATGATCGAGACATCTGCGCGCAGCCAGCTTTCCATGACATAGTCGTCGCCGTCGAAGTCACGAATTTCTTTGCCCTCGGCGACCAGAGTGCCGACACCCGTTTTTGTGAAGAAGGCGGGGATACCCGCGCCGCCGGCACGAATGCGCTCCGCCAACGTACCCTGCGGATTGAATTCCAGTTCCAGGTCGCCGTCCAGATACTGCTTCTCAAACAGTTTGTTCTCGCCCACATACGACGAGACCATCTTTGCGATCTGGCGTGTTTCCAGAAGAACGCCCAGGCCATCGCCGTCGACCCCGGCATTGTTCGAGATGATCGTGAGATCCTTTGTTCCCGAAGCTTTCAACGCAGTGATCAGGTGCTCGGGAACGCCGCAGAGTCCGAAGCCGCCCGCCATCAGTGTCATGCCGTCGAACAGCAGGCCATCAAGGGCGCTGGTCGCGTCGGTAAATACCTTGTTCATGCCTTGTCTTACCTTGTCGCCATGGTTTTGCCGCGGCGCGTCGCGGCCGCTCTAAGGGATACCTTTATTCCGGATTGCA
The DNA here is from genome assembly GCF_947331435.1 of Pelagibius sp. Alg239-R121. Lineage (GTDB taxonomy): Bacteria > Pseudomonadota > Alphaproteobacteria > Kiloniellales > Kiloniellaceae > Denitrobaculum. The sequence goes on from NZ_CAMZOF010000001.1 coordinate 895,409, forward strand.
TCGCCGCGCCATGCTTATCGCCGCAGTGCAAAAAACGCGGCATCATACTCAAGCGCCAGCCGGGGCTCAAGATGGTCTCTGCCGCGGCGTTCGGACGGCGCTTGCCAAGCGCCCGTTGTCATGTCACCTGTTGAACAAGTTCAACTTCTTAGGGCGCCTTCGTTCTTGATTGGATCGATCAAGAACGTAAACCGTCCTCTAACACTCTATTGGTTTCCCCATGCCTATTACTGAACTGAACACCTCCTTTTACAATGGCCCTCTCTACTCGGCCGATGGCGGCGCCGGCTCCGCGCGCCCGGCACCGACGGGTTTCCCGGCAACGATCCGGCCGGAGGTTGCGGAACTGGAAAGCTCCAAGATCGTCGAGCTCTGGAAGATGGGTTTCGGCGTCGACAATCTGATCCCCCTCTGGGTTGGGGAAGGCAACGAAACCACACCGGATTTCATTACCGATGCCGCCCACACCGCGTTGAAAAGCGGGGTCTGCTTTTACAGTCAGAAACGCGGTCTGCCGGAACTGCGTCAGGAACTCGCAGCCTATATGCAGCGGACGTTCGAGACCCCGGTCGATGTTGAGCGGATGACTGTGACCTCGGCGGGGATGAACGGCATCATGCTGGTGGTTCAGGCGGTGGCGGGGCTCGGTGATAATGTCGTTTGTGTTACACCGGGTTGGCCCAATGTGGTCGGTGCGATAGAGATTATGGGCGCAGAGGCGCGCAAAGTAAGTCTGGATCAAAGTGACGAAGGGGGGTTCATTCTGGACCTCGAGCGGCTCTTTGCCAGTTGCGACGAACGCACGCGCGCGATCTTCGTGGTTTCGCCTAGCAACCCGACCGGTTGGATGATCACACCGGAAGAACAAAGAGCGGTTTTGGAATTCTGCCGCGCCCGTGGGATTTGGCTCGTGGCTGACGAAGTCTACCATCGCTTTGTCTACGAGCAGGAGGTGGCGAACTCGTTTCTGCAAATCGCCGAGCCCGAGGATGCCCTTATCGTGGTCAATAGCTTCTCCAAGTCTTGGGCTATGACAGGATGGCGCCTGGGCTGGCTCACTCACCCTGCAAGCCTGGGACCGGTACTGGACAACCTGATCGAATTCAATACTTCGGGTGCGCAAGGTTTTCTGCAGCACGGCTGTATTGCCGCCCTGAGGGAGGGCGAAGATTTTGTGAAACAGACTGTCGATCGCTGCCGCCAGGGCCGCGACCTCGTCTTTCAACGTTTGTCTGCTTTACCGACAGTGCGGGCCACCTGTCCGAAGGGTGCGTTCTATTTCTTTTTTGCGGTCGAAGGCTTGACCGACAGTCTGAATGCAGCCAAGAAAATTTTACATGAGACAGGAGTCGGATTGGCCCCAGGTTCTGCCTTTGGGCCGGGTGGGGAAGGTAACTTCCGGCTGTGTTATGCGGGCACATTGGACCGACTGTCGGAGGCTATGGACCGCCTTGAGCCCGTGCTGCGGAAACCACTTTAACAATCGTGGGTTAACGGGCTGAAAAACCGCCGATTTTTGGTTAAGATTTCGTCGAGATACGCTATGCAAAAACAACATGGCGAACCTGTCGATTCGGCATTGGTGCGTTGGTCAAAGCAGACTTAATTGGGGGGCAACAACAGTTTCAATTTACGTTTCAACCTGGCCCCAGATGTTCACCGATCGTGCGGTGCAGGCCACTCAGAAGGACCAGTACCATGGCGGAGTACAACTTCGTTGTCGACAGCACCATGCCCGGCTTGTGCGCAAGCGATCTGACTCGGCGCAGCGGTCAAGCTTTGGAAGCGTCATATTCCAGCACTGCTCCGGCAGCGCGGAAATCACGCTGGTCCAGGATTTCCGACCTTCGTATCCTTAAGGATCTTGGGCTGGACCGTAGCGCCTGCTAACTGCAAAACATCATCCTATCGAAAAGGGGTGGCCTTAACAGGCTGCCCCTTTTTCATTTAGCACGCGAAGCCGAGAAGAATTCTAACAGTGCTTTTGCACAGTCTTCCGGCTGTTCTTCCGCCAGGAAGTGACCGCAGTCGAGTGCTACTTCTGTGACCGCCTCTGTCCAAGTTCGCCAGGTATCGGCCGGTGTGCTGTCTTGCGTGGTAAAGTAGCCGCGGCCCCAGATAACAAGCGTGCGACAGGCGATACGCCGGCCTGCGATCCGGTCTGCGCGGTCGTGCTCGAGGTCCTGACTTGCGCCTGCGCGATAGTCGGCGCAGGTGGCCGCAATGACCGAGGCTTTGTGGAACTGGCTGAGATACTGATCAACAGCCATGGGGTCGAGACTGTTGCCGTCTTGTTTCCAGCGATCCAGCAAATGTTTGATGTAAAAGTCAGGATCACTGCCGATCATACGTTCGGGGAGTGGCGCTGGCTGGGCGAGAAAAGGCCAGTGATAGGCTTCGATTGCCTGTTTCCAATCCATGGCCTCCCAAACCTCAAGCGTTGGCACGATGTCGAGAGCCGCCAGGCGTTCGACGCGCTGCGGGTGGTCCAGTGCCAGGCGGTAAGCCACACGCCCGCCCCGGTCGTGGCCGGCAAGCTGAAAGCGCTCGTGACCCAATTCCACCATCAATTCGACCATGATCTTTGCAGTTGTCCGTTTGGCGTAATTCTGATGCTCGGGGTCGGGTTCCGGACCGATGCTGTCGCCATAGCCGGGCAGGTCGGGAACGATCAGCTGGAAGTGCTTGGCGAGAATCGGAGCAACTGCATGCCAGGCGGCATGGGTTTGCGGATATCCATGCAACAGCAGCAGAGGTGGACCTTCCCCCCCAATTCTGAGGTTGATGATGCAATCGCCGATCGGGATTTGCCGCGTTTTGAAGCCGTCAAACATTCCGGGATCTCCAGTGTTATGCAATGGAACCATCTATACTGGTTCCATTGCATAACACTGCGGAACCGGTTAAACAAGTTCTATGGCTACGAACACCACTCCTGCGGACACCAATCCTGTTGATCTGACGTTTCGTTTCGATTCCGGCCGTCTTTGTCTGAACGTCGTGGCAAGCGTTGGCGGCAGATCGAAGGAACGGCTTGAGCGCTGGCCTGAACCAGAAGACCTTGGGCGCTGGTGCGTCGAATCCGGCCTACTGGAGGAAGCACCAAGCGTCACTTCCAGTGAACTTGTGGCCGCGCGGGCGCTCAGAGAAGCGATCTATCGTCTGGTTCAGGCCGCACGTGAAGAGCGACAGGCCGCCCACGAAGATATCAGCCTGCTGAACGAATGGGCGGCACGAGCATCGTTGGTGCCTGAACTGGCACCGAATGGCCGCCACCTGTTCTGGCGGGCTGAAGCGCCACTCCAAGCGGTTCTGGCGTCCGTTGCACGAGACGCAGTGGACCTGATGGCGGGTGAACTCATCGGACGGATCCGAGAATGTGCGGAAGACAGCTGCTCAGTCCTCTTTATCGACGCTTCAAGGCCTGGAAAGCGCCGATGGTGTTCCATGAACCGCTGTGGCAATCGCGTAAAAAAGCAGGCTTTCAGAAAACGGCAGAGGGCAGCAGAAGCCAGCACTTAAAAGGGCTGGTTTCGATCAGACCGTGTCTTGGGTGTTAATGAAGCGGCTCATTCGTTCGAGAAAGCCCGGCATGCCGTCATGAATGTAGTCAATGACGGAGCAGCCGTATTGTGCTGCCGCCTCTTCGTTGCGGCGCCAGTCAGGCACCACTTCCCAGACATCGCGCAAGGCTTCTTCGGTGCCATAGGCCACTTCGCTGAAGAGCGGCAGGCGCCGTCCGAAGTTGCGCTCGATCAACTCCCGATGCTCCATACCCATGGCCACAGGAAGTTCCGCTGCATCCAGTAATGCCGGTGTTAGTTGGGTTGGCCGATGTGCCGAAATGTCGATGCCTTTGCTGCGCAGGTGGTCCCGGACGAAGCCGATAATCTCGTGCGTTGCTTCGTTGAGTCCCGCAGAAGCGACGGCAATGGTGGTGTCCTCGGCGATATGTGCCTTGAGAGCATATTCCGCGCTCATACTGCGAAAGATATTGCCGCTGCAGATGAAGAGAACGCTTTGGCGCGCGTACATTTGATCCTCCAGATATTCAGTCTGGTTCAAATCGCAGCAATAGGTGATTGAAACCGTTCAGGACCTCATAGACCTGAGCGAATTGCTGATTGAAAGATGAGCGTTCGAGTCGGGCGTCCAAATTCGAGAGGCGTTCGAAAATCTTCGCGACTGAGGTCTTGCCGTCAATGCGTTCGACGATAGCGGCTGTCAACCGTGGGAGCTTAAAGCGCATCGGCAGACCATCGAGAGTGATGGTCAATACCGGATTTTTGCGTAGAGACCGTGTAAGTTCCGCGCTGTCGAGGCTAGAGAGAAACGGTATGGCGGCACCATCGGGATCGGGCGTAGCCATACAGTCATTTTGACGGCTGGCGTAGAAGACGTGAGTTTTAATATTGCCAGCCAGCTTCTCCGCGAAACTGGCCTGTTCCAGGCCGCTTTTGCCATCCAGCGCAGCGAGCAGCTTTGGATCTTTCAAATAGCTTTCCGGGCGGTAGCGAGCGGGTTCGATAAAGCTTACGAGATTCAGACCCGATGGTGAAACCAGCGCGGCCACCTCGTCCACACTATAGGCTCTGTCCTGGCTGTGTAATAGCAGATCGACCAGTTCGGCGGCGCTGCGTTTGTGGTCGCCCAGGAAGGGGTTCCGGCGCAGCCAATTGGTCGGCGGCAATGCTTCAAGCAGTCGCTCCGCCTGTTGAACGCGCGCCGTCAGAGGCAAATCACCACCAAGTGTCTTCAACATATCCTGGGCGGGATAGAGGCCACTGCGGCCGTAGGTGGCGTAGACCATCAAACCCATGCCGCCATCGTCTTTGAGGGCCTGCGTCAAAGCCGCTAAACCCCGTTCAGGTTGCTTCAGGTGATGCAGTACGCCGCAGCAGTCGATGTAGTCGAAAGGTTCCAAACCCAGTGTTGGCAGATCGAGCAGCGAACCATTGAGAAAGGTGATGTTGGTCAAACCGCGTACGGTCGCACGGGATTCAGCAATGGCACGAGACGCGCTGGAGAGGTCCAGGTAGACAACCTGGCCGCCTTGACCGCGGTCCATGAGTTGCTGGCCCAACATGATCGCGGCATCGCCGGTTCCGCCACCTGCGACCAATGCTCGAAATGGCTTGGAGAAGTTACGCCGCCCGGCAAAGAGATAGTGGTTGAGTTCGTCCAGATTACTTGGCGAGCCGGTAATGAGGCGCTTTTTCTCGTCCTGAGGATCCCTGCTTGGATAGGGGTAGGTTTCGTATTGATCCTGTACGCTGTCGGACATCTCGCCCATCCGGCTGAATGTTCAGGACCGGCCGGTCGTAAGGACAACCTTGCCGGTGGATTTTCTGGTTGTCAGCAACTCCATTGCTGCGGCCGTATCGGTCAGATCGTACTGATGTGATACCAATGGCGAGAGCTTGCCTGCCTCGAACCACTGCAGCAGTTCGACAAACTCCTCGCGCACCATATCAGGCGCATGTTTGCGGTAGGATCCCCAATAAAATCCGAGGGCTGCAATGTTTTTGACCAGCAAGTGGTTGGCAGGGATCTGCGGGACCCGTCCGCCTGCAAAGCCAATGACGACAATACGCCCGGACCAAGCCGTGCAGCGGAGCGTCGCGTCGAACACGTCGCCGCCCACCGGATCGAAAACCACATCGGCACCGCGTCCATTGGTCAGTTCCTTGACGCGGGCACGAATGTCTTCGCTGCGGTAATCGATGAGATAATCGGCACCGTGCTTGCGCGCCACCTCGAGCTTTTCCGCGCCTCCCGCAGTTGCGATGACTGTTGCGCCGAGCGCCTTTCCGACCTCTACGGCTGCCAGTCCGACGCCACCCGCCGCACCGTGTACCAGCAGCGTTTCACCGGCCTGCATTCGTGCCTGCCATGTCAAGGCACCGTGAGCGGTGCCATAAGTGATGGGAAAACCCGCCGCAGTGGCGTAATCCATTGAATCCGGGATCGGGTGGACGTCGCTTGCTTTCGCAATCGCCGTATCCGCAAAGGCGCCGTGATCGGTAAGACAGAGCACGCGCTGACCTACTGCAATGCCACCAGCTTTGGTGCTGGTAATGTCAGCGCCAACCGCCTCGACCACACCGGCGCCTTCCAATCCGGGACTGAAGGGGAAGGGTGGCTTCTCCTGATATTTCCCTGCGATCATCAGGGTATCAGCAAAATTTACGCCGGCGGCATGGAGGGCGATCCGGACCTCATCCGGTGCGAGTTCCGGGAGAGCAGGCTCGCCAACGACCAACTCGTCCGCGGGGCCGAAACGATTGCAGAGGACTGCGCGCATTGCGTTGAAATCTCCGAAAGCCAGATATTTGTGTGAGCTGCCCGTCTTTAGAAAATCAAAAGGGCATTTTCTCTGCGGCGCGGACCTGGCCAATGGTCTTGCCGACCCTATTGAATAATGGCGGTTCAATCAGTTCGGCAAAACTCTTGGCCTGCGCGTCGCTCAGGATGCCGAGTTTGCGTAAGATCTGCCCGGTGACCACTTCCGCCGCGCGCGTTGCGCCGTCGTCAACCTTCAGGGCGAAGCCAAGTCCCAGTTCTGGAATGGCGCCGCAATAGACGCCTTCGGCACCGGTTTTTACGAGGGCGCGGCCACTTGTCGATTCCATGATGCGCGTACAGAAACGCGTGCTGCCGGCGACCATGACAGGTTCGGCGGCCATGGCACCGAGGATCTTCTTACAGGCGGCTTGCCGTGCTTCGGACTGTCCGGAGGGGTCCGCCATGCGGGCCATACCCAGGGCAATGTTTCCCAACGGAATGCCAATCACCGGGATGCCGCAGCCATCAATGCCGCGTGGGGCGTCACCCAACTCAAGGCCGCACATGCTCTCCAGAACACCGAGAATACGCTGCTGAACCGGGTGTTCGTATTTGATGTAACCCTTGGTATCGACATCCAGGTGTTTGGCCAGGGTCAGAAAGCCCGTGTGCTTGCCGGAACAGTTATTGTGGGCTGCCGTTGGTTCTCCGCCGCTGCGCAACAGCGCGATCATGGAGGCCTCGTGATACGGCAGGTGGGCGCCGCATTCCAGGTCGGAAACACTGCAGCCTATGCGTGGAAGCCAGGCCCTAACAGTTTCGAGATGCCGGTCTTCGCCGTCGTGACTGGCGCAGGCAATCGAGATTTCGGCGTCGCTGAGGTTGAAGGCTTCAGCCGCGCCGGATTCGACCAGAGGAATGGCTTGCAGGGGTTTGACCGCCGAACGGCCATAAACCACCCGCTCAAAAGCACCCGATGAGAAAACCACACCGCCTTCTGAGTCGACCACGGCCAACGAAGCGCGATGCCGGCTCTCAACCATCGAACCGCGCGTTACCTCGACCAGAATTGGGCTATCGGCATCTGCTTTGCCGTCAATTATGGAGCCGTCTGCCTGATTGCCATTCGCCGCAATGGAGTTCAATTTCGAAAGAGCTGTCATCGGATTGGTCTTAAATCGCTTTATGTTGTTCACAGAAAAGACCCTGGTCCCCTGAGCGGGTCTTTTGCCCGGTTTCCGTGCAGGTGCGTGCTTAGGGAAAGCAACTTGCCTTGCAGCCGCCGGGCATGCAAGTTTTCGCATCATGCGTGGATATTTTGGAATTGGGGTTGAGGGAATCAGCAAACCGATGAATCTCGGTAATCTGATTCGATCAACTCATTCGTTTGGCGGCAGCTTCTTTTTTACCATCGCGCCGGTGTTTAACGCGCGGCAGGTAAAGAATGCCGACACCTCGGACGCGGCCAAGACCATGCCGCTTTACACTTATGATTCGGTCGATGAACTGATGTTGCCGCGCGGCTGTTCGCTGGTCGGCGTCGAGTTGACCGATGATGCGATTGCTTTGCCGTCATTCCGGCATCCGGCGGCCGCAGCCTATGTTCTTGGGCCCGAGAGGGGGAGTCTTTCGCCAGAGCTCCAGGCAGCTTGCGATCACATCGTAAAGATACCGATGAAGTTTTGCGTCAACGTAGGTACTGCCGGCGCTATCTTGATGTATGACCGGATGATCAGCTATGGGCGTTTTCCTGCACGTCCTGTCCATTCGCGCGCCGCGCCCGAACCTCTGCCGGAGCATGTTCAGGGCGGCCAGGTGCTGAGGAAAAAGAGGCGGGCGGAAGCTGAGGCGCAGCAAGATGAGAGGCTGCGGGAAGCGGCTGATCGGGATTCGGACTAATCAGCGGGCGCTCTGCCGATCCATCGACAATAAGCTGAAAATATCCTGTGATTCGACCCTAGCTCATTTGGCTAGACCGGTTCTGCCAGGAAGACGGATCACCTATGGTGATTCCGTCCAACCAGGCTCTACCCTAGTATCGGATGAAGGGATTGAGCAGCCGTCCCAGCCGCCCGGTCAATTTGATCGGTGCGTCTGTGATAATCAGGCAAACACAGGCTTCGTCTGGCTCCGCCGTCGGCTGATGATCGACATCACCATCTGCAATCTGGACGTCACCCCGCGCAAACCGGCCTGAGCCATCCTGATAGGCGCCGGTCAGCACGAGCGTCAGCTCTTCGCCCTGGTGGCTGTGTTGAGGCATGGCCGCGCCAGCCGCGACCTTGATCAGCCGGACGTTAAATTCGGGTCCCGAGACCTTCAGTTCCGCCTCTTCGAGTCCGCGGATGACCGGGCGCCAAGTGACGTCCCGCAAATCACTGCCAACGTAGCCACGTAAAGGTTGCGGCAGCAAAACTTCTCCGATCTGCCTGTCCGGGGCAGAATAGGAACTTGGGTGCTGAACTACGTTGTTGGCGGGCATTTCTTCCTGATCGAGCCGGGCTAGAACTGAATCCAGTGATCCAGCGCGCATGGATTCCGGCGCGATTTCTTCGAGAAACGACGCGCCGACTGCTTCGAATTCAGCAATTGCAGCGCGGCATTCAGGACAAAGCGCGGAATGGGTTGCGACCAGTAATGATTGTGCTTCCGACAGGTTTCCGGCCGCATAAGCCGCAAGCAGTTCATCGGTCACATGATTCGTGGGTAAGGTATCGTTCGAACCGTCACGTCCGTGGATTGAAGGCGATGTCATGGTGCGCCCTCCTTTAACTCTTTACGAAGATGACCCAATGCCAATCGCAGTCGCGATTTCACCGTTCCGAGCGGTAGGCCGGTCTCCTCAGCTATGGCGCCGTGCGCCTTGTCTCCAAAATATGCCATCTTAATCAAAGTTGCCTGCTCGGAGGAAAGGCGGCTGATCGCAGCTTTCAAGCGCCTCGCATCCTGTTGTTCTTCTATAATGTCGTCGGCCAAACTTTCCGACTGCGGAACCAGGGCCGGATCTTCAAGGTCAATCTCTGGGCGCTTCTCGCGCCGTATTGCATCAATCCGCTTGTTCCGTGCGATCGTGAAGATCCACGTACTGACCGCCGCTTGACTCGCATCAAAACTGGCAGCTTTCCGCCAGACCATGATCATCGCCTCTTGAACCAGTTCTTCGGCTTGATCCGCATCTGACCCAAGCCGCATGAGGTAGGCTTTCAACCTGGGCGCAAAGTAGCCGAAAAGGGCCTGGAACGACGTTTTGCAGCGCTGCTCGGCTATTTTGCTGACAAATGTCACCAATTCAGGTGCCGTCAAAGGCTCTGAAGGCCGTGTTTCTTTTGCCGTCGGTTCCTGCGTCATTGCCCCATCAGACGCGATAATCGCAAAGGCGGCAAGCGATCTCACGGAACCAAACAGGGCGACTGGACGTGTGATGGCGGTTTTCACACTATTTTCAACGAGTGTATGCATTACAGAAGGGTGTACGAGCCGTGGATCGACTTGGATCAGCTTCATCGATGAACGCAGGTGTTTTTCTCGAGAGATTTTTGCGTTAAAGCGTTGGGCGTACGAAAATTCCTGAGATCAAGGGGTAGCGAACGGCTAAACGCCGTCTATAATAAAGCTATGACTTTACACGCAACGCTGCGAGCGACAATGGCTGGATTGCTGGCATTGCCGCTCTTTTTTACACTGGGTGTCACAGCATCGGCCCAGGGAATCGAGCGCCTTGGTGATTTCCAGGATTGGAGCGCCTACCGCTTTGTCGAGGATGGCAAGCCTGCCTGTTACATGGCTTCTGTGCCGAGTAAGTCGGAGGGCGAGTATTCAAAACGTGGTGACATTTACGCACTTGTGACGCACCGGCCTGCCGAATCCCGCCGTGATGAGATCAGCTTCGTTGCGGGCTATCAGTACAAAAAGGGCAGCCCGGCGACAGTGATTATTGGCGATACTACGGAAGAGTTCTTTACTCAGAACGACGGCGCCTGGGCGCCAGACCATAATTTGGATAAAGCGATGGTTCAGGCCATGATTCGCGGCAGTTCCATGCAGGTCAAAGGTACGTCTTCCCGTGGCACGCTGACAACCGACACCTATTCGCTTAAAGGCTTTACGGCAGCGTATCGGGCGATTTCGAAGAGTTGCGGCGTCAACTGATCACTGCGCGTCGGATCGATCATGAAATGACGGGATACTTGCGTTTGAGCAGGTGCGCGCGTATCTAACGCCTATGTCTGGAACTGCACATGCTGAGCTGTTTGCGCCGCCGAGCGAATCGGCTGGCCTGAAGAACCTTGTGGGCCTGTCCCGCGAGGCCCTTGAGGCTGAAATCACTGCATGCGGGGAGCCGGCATTTCGCGCCCGTCAGCTGTGGCAATGGATTTACAGCAAGGGCGTCACCGAATTTGGGGCGATGACTTCGCTGAGCAAAGCTTTTCGTGCGCGTCTGGAAGAGCATTTCGTCGTGCGCCGGCCCGAGGTGGTTCAAGACCTGACGTCCAGTGACGGTACGCGCAAATGGCTTTTGCGTTTTTCCGATGGGCAGGAGGTCGAGACGGTCTATATCCCCGAGGATGACCGCGGTACTCTCTGTGTTTCCAGTCAGGTCGGCTGTACTCTGACCTGCAAGTTCTGTCATACCGGCACACAACGCCTGGTCCGCAACCTGTCTCCCGCGGAAATTATCAGTCAGATCATGTTGGCACGCGACGCCCTCGGTGAATGGCCGAGTACCCGTCTGGACCGTAAGATCACCAACGTCGTCATGATGGGGATGGGGGAGCCGCTCTATAACTACGATAACGTCGCCACGGCCTTGAAGATTGCGATGGACGGCGAGGGAGTCGCCATTTCCAAGCGCAAGATCACCCTCTCGACGTCCGGCGTTGTACCTGAGATGGAGCGTTGCGGCCGTGAACTCGGGGTCAATCTGGCAGTGTCCCTCCACGCGGTCGACGACGACACGCGTGATAAGATCATGCCGATCAACAAAAAATACCCTCTGAAGCAACTGCTGCAGACCTGCCGGGATTATCCCGGAACCAGTAACGCGCGGCGGATCACCTTCGAATACGTCATGCTCAAGGGCGTCAACGATTCGCCCGAGGATGCACGGGCTCTGATTAAGCTGCTCAAGGATATTCCGGCGAAAGTGAACCTGATCCCGTTTAATCCCTGGCCGGGTTCATTTTTCGAATGTTCCTCGAACAACGCGATCCACCGCTTTGCTCAGATCCTTAACGACGGTCAGCTTTCCGCACCCGTCCGGGCGACACGGGGCGAGGACATTCTGGCCGCTTGCGGTCAGCTCAAATCCGAATCCGAACGCAAGCGTAAGAGTGAGCGGACCTAAGCAGCTTTGCCAGACCTGCTGCCGGTATAGGGTGCGATCACTCTGTCGGTATCCATTAAGTTAAAAAACATCGACCAGGAACGGAACGCGGAATGTCACGAGGACATCGGGGGCATCAGCGGTTACGCCCAGTTCCAGATTCAGGTTTGCCGCGACGTTTTCGTCGTATTGAAAGCTGTAGCCCAGCAGCATGGAACCTACATCCAAAGAATTGGTCGAGAGGGTTACACCGTTGATCTCGGTTTCCGTCTCTCCGATAAAATCGTGTTTGTAACCCAATGTGAAAGAAGACCGTTCGTTGATTGAATAGGCCATCCCGAAGCTGATTCGGTAGGCGTCGCCGGGATCGACATCACCGATGGTTTGATCGTTGAACGTCTCGCCGACATCGTCAGGGATCGTATAGAGATAACCCAAGTTGGCGAAGAAGACCGCCGGATCGGACGGGTAGAGCACGGTGACGCTTGGTTCTACCGAATGAAAGCCGGAGCCGGTCGGCAATTCCGTTTCCAGGCCGTTGGCGTCCCTGCCCACGTCGAAGGGGCCGGTTCCGGTTGTAGATTTGTAGCGCAAATTACCGATGAAGATCGGCCAGTCATTCAGGCCGCTATTGAGCTGATAGTGAGCGGCGAGCTCGATGTCGCCCAGACCATTGCCGTCAATCTCTTGGGTAATAGTCTGATTGGGATCAACCTGGGGAATCACAAAGCTGACGCGATCGTTACGGACCACGTAGGGAACCTTGAGTTCAAGTTCGAGCCTGTCGGTAACCCCGAGCCGACCGGTGAGTGCCGGTGTAAAGAGATCCCGGTCGGTGTCTTCGGCTTCAAGCAATCCGATCAAAAAGGTGTCCAGGATCTCGATGCCCAGGAAGGTGAAGCGATTGACCTGTGAGTGCGAGTACTGAATTGAGGGTTCGACCACCAAGGTGCCAGCCGGCGTCAGAACACCACCTAGTTCGGGAATCGCCTGAACCTCTGGAATTTTTCTTTCCGGCTTCGCTGGCGGCTTACCGACCGGTTGCTGTTCATTTTGTTGGGCACTCTGAATGTTTGGCTGCCTGTCTCGCGCCCCGGGCGCTGGTTGAAAAGCATCGTCGGAGAGGCCGGTCGCACTATAATTGAGCCGCAAATTGGGATCTGGTGAGCGCCCGCCACGGCTCTGTGAGAGGAGCTGTTCCTTCAAGTAGTTGATTTCCTGACGCTGTTGTTCAAGCGCCCGCTCGAGCCTTGCGAGCTTGGCCTCAAGAGAAAGGCCTGCCGACTCCGTCGCCGGACGTGTTTCGTCGACGCCTTGAAGCGTATCTGCCGTCGCCGTAGGCAGTGTTTGGGCCGATAGCTGCCCCGTTGGAATTGAGAGCACTGAAACTGTAATTGCAGCGGCGGATTGCCATTTCATCTGCTACCCCCTCTTCATCAATAGTCTAAATTTCGATATTCCCCGCCGATTTTTTGTGAAAAACAAAACAGTATTATCAATGGATTATACCCTCGTAAGAGGAATTTTCCATCGTTTTAATTTTACTTTAGAGATGCTTGCTCCAGCTATAAAAAAGCGCAGGAGTGTAATATTTTTGGTCATAAAAATTAGATGTCTGTGTGTTTCATCAAGAGCTGATTTAAATCTCAAGATCGAAGATGTCGAAAAAATTTACAATCTGGAATCGTTAACCTCTTATACCATAAGTGGTTCAAAAGAATGTCTATCTACCTTCGGACTACGTGTATCGTCTGCTGATAACATGATTTGTATTTGTAAAATTTCTTTACAAATATGGTTAACAAGCATCGATATTAAATATTAAATCGTTGTTTTGTAAAGATTTAAATTTTTGGCACAATATTTGCTATTATATATCCATAAAAATAGCAAACAGTCGATTGCTACGTAAAAATTCCTAATTTGCGAGTCTTTTAGGAATTCTAGTAAAAAGCGCAGTATCGACCGTGCAAAGAGGTCACAGCTATGTATCTGCTTTGACAGATAGGCTTGATGTGCCTCGGCGTGCACAGAATTGCCGTTTGCTCCAACCTCACTGCGCGAAGGCGTCGGTGCGCTTGGCCGTTGAACCGATGGGGTTCTCGGCAGTGCGGCCCGTTGCCCGGTTTGCCCAACCTAACTGCGTGTCACATATGTGATGGCGCTCCGATAGGATCGTGTCCTGCCGTGATCTGCGCGAATTCCATCAAAAGGAGAATTCAGCATCACTGGAGGGAACGGCAAAGAAATTAAAACACGCTTCGAAAAAAGATAAGAAAGCGAAACGACTCAGGGGTGGAAAGGAGAAACGTTCGGGGCAGAGAAAATGTTGGAACCCAGATACTACCAAAGTGCCGACGGCGAGTTGGCGGCGCTCTTGGCTAGCTTTTACGAAGCGGCCGCTGCGCCCGTGACCTGGTCGCAGGCTGTGCGGTCGGTCATGGAGTCATCGCGTGCGACCGTCGGGCTTATCGTATCGCATGATTACGAAACCGGGCGCGGTCGCATTGAGCACGCAGAAAACATCACTGACGAACTGGTGACCGCCTACGCTGAAAACAGTGCGCCTGCCAATGTTTGGTTGCGTCAGGAAAGCTTGTTTCGCAGCGCCGATGCGGTGGTTGCAGGCGAAGAAGTTGTTACGGCCGACGAATTGGTGGCGACTCCGTTTTACAAAAATTGGCTGGTCCCGGCAGGCATTCATCATTCTGTTTGGGGCGTGTTGGCGCGGAAGGACAAGCGCCTTATCTGCGCTGGCTTCGGCCGGCCAAACAGCGCTGTTGCCTTTGAACGAAATGATATTGCCTTGATTTCCCAGGTCATGCCGCATTTTCGAAGGATCATGCAGTTGCGAGAGCTGGTCGGAACTTCGAATGTTTCGCAGCGCATTCTCATGGAGATGCTCGGCGCCCTGTCGGTCGGCGTTGCGCTTTTGGATAAAGACTTCAGGGTCATGGAAGCCAATGCGATGGCAGCCGGATGGCTGGCGAACGAGCATGATATTGTTCTAAACGGCAAGGATCCTGGCGTCACCCACAACGGACTGAGGACAAACCTGCAATCCTTGTTGAAATCTGCGAATGCGCATTCGACGGCAACGAGCTCAGGTTCTTCTGAGGCGGGCATCTTTTCTGCCGACGCCCCTATCAATGGTGCAGCAGCACTTGGGGCTCGAAAAATGTCGGTGATAAGGGCAGATGGGGCTGAGCCGGTCACATTGATTTTGGTTCCGCTCCGAAACGCTGTCGACGTTTTCGATCAGGGACAATCCGGTTCGATCCTGGTCATCAGCGACCCGGAGTATCGCTGCCGGATCCGCGAGGACCAATTGGTCAAATTCTATGACTTCACGCCCACCGAAGCGAAGCTGGCCAGACTGTTGTCAAACGGTTATCGCCTTGATCAGGCTGCAAGTTCAATGGGCATCAGATATCAAACCGCACGGACACATTTGAAACGGGTTTTCTCAAAAACCGGCATTGATCGTCAGTCCGAGCTTGTGCGCCTGATACTGACCGGTCCAGCGTCATTCAGATTACCGGATTCTGCTGCGGAAGGATGGCTTCGGGCACAACATGCCGATCTCAGGCATGAGCGCAGCCGAACACCTGAGGAGCCCTTCGACCGCTAAATGTGACGCGCGGATCCAAAACAGCAATCCGATTGCAGAGAGGATTGCCGCTCGTGTTGCAAGCTGCTGGCGGACGCGATTTGACATGCGGTCAGGTCGTTAAATTCATGAAAGTTCGACGAAAAGCCGTTTTGATCGCCGAATCTCACCCAAATGGGGCACGACAACCACAGATACTCCTTCCATTGTTAGTGTTCAAATCTTCTGGAGCGCCAGGAACTTGAATCACTGCTGGGCAATTACACCAGAAATGATTCGGCGTCCCGATGCCGTCAGGTAGTGCAGTAGGCATCATCTGAACCTTAGGAGGGACCTTATGTTTAAGAGATTGTTGGTAGGGAGTTCGGCGCTTGCTTTGGTTTTAACCCTTGCGGTCGAAGCATCCGCGAACCCAAAGAACAAGTTTGGTGACGGAAACACCGCAAACGCCGACGCCTTGGCAAACGCCAATGCCAACGGTGGTAACGGCGGCAATGGCGGCAATGCCAATGCAAACGGGACCGAGGAGTTCCCCGGTGGCACGGCAGGAACCGGCGGGGCCGGTGGGGCTGGCGGTGCTGGCGGGACAGCTACGGCCTATGCTGAATCCTTCAACGAAGATGTCGAAGTGATTTCCTATCAGTACATGACAGCGACCGTAACTGGTGCACCGATCAGGATTATGGGTGGTGACGGCGGACGCGGTGGCAACGGTGCTGCTGGCGGCGATGGTGACTTCGGCGTCGGTGCTTCAGTTGCGATCGGTGGTGCCGGTGGTGATGGTGCCGACGGTGGTAACGGCGGCGACGGCGACTTCGGTCTCGGCGTCTCGGCCGGCTTGGCCGGCAGTGCTGCAAATGGCGGCGATGGCGGCGACGGCAATTATGGCGGCGACGGCGGCAACGGCAATGGTAACTCGAACGCAACTGCTGGCGACACCAATTCCGGTCAGAACTTCGGCACAGGCGGCGGCGCAAACGCCAATGGTGGCGACAGTGGTAACGGTGGTGCTGGTGGTGTAGGTGGTGCTGGAACCTCCGGTGGGAATTCTGCAACCGGTGCGACCGCTTCAGCCGGACCTGCCAACGGAACCGGTGGTGCCGGTGGTGCCGGCGGCAATGGCGGTAATGCCGGAGCCGGTGGTACTGGTGGCGGTGCGACTTCCGGTGCGGCAAGCGGCACGGGTGGTGCCGGTGGCGCTGGCGGCGGTGGCGGTAACGGCGGTAACGGTGGTGTGGCCACTGCAGGTGCCGCGACCGGCACGGGCGGTGCAGGTGGAGCCGGCGGCGCCGGTGGAGCCGGTGGTGCAGGTGCAGGTGGTGCTTTGAATACCGGAGCGGTCACGATTGCGGCGGGTGCCGGAACCTTTGGCGGTATTGCCAATATCAATGTCTCGTCCGGGTTCTACAACGCGACCCTCGGCGGTGTGTCGGTCGCAGCCCACTCGGGTGTGAACATCGGCAACGTGGCAGCCGCTGGCGGCCAGTAAACGAATAGTGATGGAGAAAACGTCATGTTAAAAAGACTTTTGGCGGGAACGTCGGCTATCGCTCTCGTTCTGGCATTCGCGTCGAATGCCTCCGCAAACCCGAAAAACAAGTTCGGTGACGAAAATGTTGCCACGGCCACCGCGACCGCCAATGCCAATGCCAATGGCGGCGAGGGTGGCAATGGTGGCAATGCCAATGCCAATACTAACGGTGGTACAGCCGGGACAGCCGGTGCCGGTGGCGCCGGTGGCGCTGGCGGAACCGCTACGGCTTATTCGGAATCCTTCAACTCTGACATCGATGTCATTTCCTATCAGGATATGACCGCGACTGTGACCGGTGCCGCGATCCGCGTTATGGGCGGAAATGGTGGCAATGGCGGCGATGGTGCACTAGGTGGTGACGGCGACTTTGGCGTCGGTGCATCTGTGGCTATCGGCGGTGCCGGAGGTGACGGGGCCAATGGCGGTGATGGCGGTGATGGTGATGTAGGTGCCGGTGTATCGCTTGCCGTGGCCGGTAGTGCCGCCAATGGCGGTGTTGGCGGCGATGGCGAATTCGGCGGCAACGGCGGTGACGGCGATGCCAATTCCGATGCTGCCACTGGCAACACCAATGCTGGCAATAACGAAGCTATCGGTGGTAGCGCCGATGCCAACGGTGCTGGCGAAGGCGATGGCGGCACCGGAGGAACCGGCGGCAATGGCGATGCCGGAACCAATATCGCAAACGGTGGATCGGCGACTAGTGGTGATGCCACGGCGACCGGTGGTGCCGGTGGCACAGGCGGTTCGGGCGGTACAGGTGGTAACGGCGGTGCCGGTGGCACGGCGACGGCTGGTGATGCGACCGGAACCGGTGGTGACGGCGGCCCAGGCGGCACGGGTGGCAATGGTGGCACCGGTGGAGACGCCGTGGCCAGTACTGCGTCCGGAGTCGGTGGCGCAGGTGGCGCAGGTGGTGCCGGTGGTGCCGGTGGCGCGGGTCAGGGCGGTGTCCTGACGACAGGACCGGTGAGCATCGACGTTGGTGCCGGGACTTTCGGCGGTATCGCTAACATCAACGTATCGTCAGGGTTCTATAACGCGACCCTCGGCGGTGTGTCGGTTGCGGCCCATTCGGGTGTGAATATCGGCAATTAATGTCGTGTGAGGTTAAGCTGGCGGGATATAGATCCCGTCAGCCTCCTCAAGTTTTTTCACCTCTGTCAAAGACGCGGCATCACCCTGACCAAGAAGGGGTGAACTGCGATTGCCGGGAGTTGTGTCATGAGACGGACCATTATCTTACTGCTGGCTGCGGGCACGCTGTTCGTGGGTAGCAAGAGCTTTGCGGGAGACGTTCTGGAAGCGGAACGGCTCGCCAGCCCGATGGTCGGCGCGGGAGAGTTTGATACCGAGAAGTTCGGTGTTGAAGAGAACGCGTTCGGCGAAGCAGGCGTGGTCAACCTTGAGCAACTGAGCGATCTGCGTGGTCGTGAGGGTGGCATGTCGGTGACTGTCGCCACGGACCAGGATCTGAATGCGGCCGTAGTTGGTGGCGCCATTACCGCCGACAACTTCACGACGGGCGGCGTCAGTTTCGGAGAAAATGCCTTCGACAACTTCGGCGGTGTGGGTCTGGTCAACGTGGTGACCGGAAACAACAATGCGGTCGAGGCGGCCATCGGCGTGACCTTCAACCTTTTAGATTGATCGCCTTTCTAATGTTCCCGCCGGAAACTTTTTCGCTGGCGGGCTGCGGTTCCGATATGTGGCCGACGCCTTTGAACGGGGACGCACCGATTTATTAAAGGGATTTTTCATGCTCTGGACTCGGTCGCAGAAATGCGAAGGCAATGCCCGGCGTATGGTGCCGGGGCTGCTCCTTCTCCTTCTCTTCCTGCCGCCCGTTACACTGGGGACCACGGGCGGGCTGCAGGCGGGTGAGACCCGCATGTGGGGAGCCGGTGGCGCCTTCTCGGTCAAGCTTACGAGTCTGAAGGAGTTACGCTGGAAAACGGTCATTCGCCAGCAGTACGATTTCAGCTGCGGCTCGGCTGCGGTCGCGACTCTTCTGTCCTACCATTACGATACCGCAGTCAGCGAGGCCGAGGTCTTCGAGGAGATGTTCCTGACAGGAGACCGGGCCAAGATTCAATCAGATGGATTTTCCATGCTCGACATGAAGCGGTTTCTGGATAACCGCGGCTTGCAGTCGGACGGCTTTCGCATGACGTTGGACAAGCTCGCGCGGATCGGCGTTCCGGGCATTGTTCTGATCAACACCCGTGGTTACCGCCATTTTGTCGTGGTGAAGGGTATTGAACGCGACCGGGTCGTGGTCGCGGATCCGGCCTTGGGAACGACCGTGTGGTCGCGGGAAAACTTTGAATCGGTCTGGGGCGGGGGCATTGTCCTGGCCGCGCGCAATGAAATTGAAACAGCCCGCCTGAACTTCAATGATGCCGAGGATTGGCGTGTCAGGCCCAAATCGCCGATCGGCGAAGGCGTGGATCGGGCCGGAATCAGTTCCTTCACGCTGCATCTGCCCGGCCGGAACGAGTTCGGGAGATAGTGCGATGGCTGGAAAAGGCCTCTGTTCCCATCGATCGGCGCCGGTGCGTATTTCCGGATCGCGCAACTCTGGTTCGATTCGACAGGCCGCGCTGGCATTCGGTTGCGGCTTGGCGGTTGCAGGGTTTGTCACGGCTTTGATACTTCCTGCCCCAACTGCGCAGGCGGATGCGGCTGGACGCGCGTCTCTCAGGGCGGCTCATTTTGGTGCCGGCGCCTCAACCCAAGATGATTTCCACGGCCTCGATACAGTCAGTCTCGCCGAGATGTCCGATTTACGTGGCGGCTTCAATGTCGGCGGTCTGGAAATGGCGATCGGGGCGAACATCCGCACCTTCGTTGACGGTGCTCTTGTGCTCGAATCTGTTGCGCAGGTAAGTCCGTCCGGCCTGATCTCAGAGCTGGTATCTTCAACAGCCTCGCCGCCTGGCGGCGGTGTCACTTTCAACTTCGGCCGTGACACGGACGTATCGCTACAGGACGTCGCGCCGTCGAACGTTGATCTCGGAGCGCTGGCTGGCGACAACGGAGTTGCGATCAACGACAGCAATGGCTTTAGTGCAGCACTGCATCGCATTACCCAGAGCCAAATTTTGGGAGTCATAGTCAATACTGCCGATGGCCGCAGTCTGCGTCAGGAACTGAACATCAACGTGACCGTTCAGAATTTTGGCAGCTTCCAGAAATCGATCCGCAACGCCATCACGAGCGGCCGGCTGATCAACGGGATCAACCGCGCCAACTGAGCAGAGCTGGACGCCTTTTCCCGGCGACAAAAACACTTTGCAATCCGCCTTGGGGCTGTCTGTTGGCAAGCCTTGCTCCGCGCCTGCTTTTGCCTATACTCCGCGCGGTTTTATACCTTTTCTCTACTCGAACGACGCGTGGATCCCATGAGCGACATCAAGAAAGTCGTGCTTGCCTATTCTGGCGGCCTCGACACCTCGGTTATTCTTAAATGGCTGCAAGAGACCTACAATTGCGAGGTCGTGACCTTTACGGCCGATCTTGGCCAAGGAGAAGAGCTCGAGCCGGCGCGCAAAAAGGCCGAGATGCTTGGTGTCAAAGAGATCTACATCGAGGATCTGCGTGAGACCTTCGTGCGCGACTATGTCTTCCCGATGTTCCGGGCAAATGCGCTTTATGAAGGTGTCTATCTGCTTGGCACCTCGATCGCGCGGCCTCTGATCGCCAAACGTCAGATCGAAATCGCTCGGGAAACCGGTGCCGATGCCGTCTGCCACGGTGCGACCGGCAAGGGGAACGACCAGGTCCGCTTCGAGTTGGGCTATTATGCGCTGCAGCCGGACATCCATGTGATATCTCCCTGGCGGGAATGGGATCTCACGTCCCGCACACGGCTCATCGAATTTGCCGAGAACCATCAGATTCCGATCGCCAAGGACAAGCGCGGCGAAGCGCCCTTTTCCGTCGACGCAAATCTGCTGCACATCTCCGCCGAAGGTAAGGAGATGGAAGACCCCTGGGTATCGCCGGGCGAGCATGTCTTTTCGCGCAGCGTATCTCCCGAGGCGGCACCGGACGAACCGACCTTCATCGAGGTCGAGTTCGAGCAGGGTGACGCCGTTGCGATCGACGGCGAGCGTCTGAGTCCGGCGACCCTTCTGACACGCTTGAACGAGCTGGGTGGCGCCAATGGCATCGGACGCCTGGATCTGGTCGAGAACCGCTTTGTTGGTATGAAGAGCCGTGGCATTTATGAAACGCCCGGCGGTACCGTTCTGATCGCCGCACATCGGGCGATGGAATCGATCACTCTGGATCGGGGCGCTGCGCACCTCAAGGATGAGATTATGCCGCGCTACGCTGAGCTGCTCTACAACGGTTTCTGGTTTAGCCCCGAACGCGAGATGCTGCAGGCGCTGATCGATAAGAGTCAGGAAAAAGTCAACGGTACGGTCCGCCTCAAGCTTTATAAGGGCAATGTGATTGTTTGTGGGCGCAAGTCGCCTGATTCGCTCTACAGCATGGAGCATGTCACCTTCGAAGAAGATTCGGTTTATGATCAGCGTGACGCAGAGGGCTTTATCAAGCTCAATGCCTTGCGTCTGCGGCTTCTGAACCGGCAGCGGGGCTGAGCGGTCTGGGCGGTTCGGGCGTCAGCCGGGGAAGGGGCTGACCCCGATGATATGAGGATGAAGCGCCATTGCCGCGAGATGAATGCCAAGGGCCAGGGCCGGCCGCCACCAACCGATGCCGTGCCAGTCCAGCTCAGTGCGCTGTGTGGCAATGGCAGCAAAGGGCACTAGGCTGGTGGTCAGTGCGAATGGTCCCCATGCTGCCCCCAGTTCAGCCTCCCGGCGCAAATCGATGTGGTGCATCCCGCCGAGGCTGAGAGTGGCGATACCGGTCATGAGAGCGATCGACGCCGCATCGCCATTGGTAAGCAAGTGGCTGAAGGCCCAAAGCGATGTTCCCCAAAGGAAGGGGTGGCGTGTGATGGTGAAAATGCCGCATGCCGCGCGCTGAGGCGAGTCGGAGAGAAATTTTTGGCCGCCGACAATGGTTGGATTGGGTGTCGTGAGACCTGCAACGATGCCGAAAAAGGCGATTGGCATCAGCACCTGAGGCATCCACGAGAGTGCGGGGGCGGGATACCATAGATTTATGATGGGTGCTTTACCGTAAGCGAAAATCATCCAGAGGAAGGCGCCCAGGACCGAGGCGGCGTACAGGCCTTGAAAGCCAGCACTGCCAAGTTTTTGCGTCAGAGGGTTGCGCAAGGACGAACTGGAGAGCAGAAAATGCCCGCCAACAAAAAGTATTGTTGCTGCCAAAAGTTCATTCACTGAAGGCGCGGCCTCGTCTTGGGAAACGGGTAAGGGCAATATGGGAAGGACATTGCCGGCTGTCTAGACCGCAGTTTCACCGAGTCCTTTTCAATTTAACCAATTGAGTGGAAATCGCACTCAGCAAGATTCTGTATTTGAAAGTCAGAAAACGATGACCGAAGACACAAACAAGACCTCGGAAACACCGAAAGATGATCCGATCGCCGCATTGATTTTTGATTTGCTGGCGCAACGAGACGCATCGCAGTCTCTCGATCCCAATGAAGTCGCCCGAACCTTTGCGACTGCTCGCGCCAAGCGCAATGATCCACCTGACCTCTGGCGAAAGTACATGCCTGCGGTCCGCCAGCAGGCGCTGCATCTTGCGCGCCAGGGGCGCCTGACCATCCTGCGCAAAGGCAAGATTGCCGACCCCCAGGCACCGATTAAAGGTTTGATCCGACTGGCCTTACCGGTCGCGACTCCTGACGTAGAAAACAGCTAAGATACCAGTTTTCTTTAGAAATCGGGCGCTTCGATGCCGGCCTGACGGCAAGCGGCCGTTACGGTGTTTGCGAGCAGGCAGGCGATAGTCATCGGGCCGACGCCTCCCGGAACCGGCGTGATTGCTCCTGCGACTTTGCGGGCTTCGGCAGTCGCGACGTCTCCGACCAGACGTGCTTTTCCACCAGCTTCGCCTTCGATGCGGTTGATGCCGACGTCGATGACCGTCGCACCCGGTTTGATCCAATCGCCGCGGATCATTTCAGGGCGGCCAACAGCAGCAACCAGAATATCTGCTTCACGGCAAACTGCAGGAAGGTCCTTGGTCCGGCTGTGGGCCGTGGTCACCGTGCAGCTCTCTTGCAGCAATAGCTGGCCCATCGGTTTGCCGACGATGTTCGACCGACCGACCACGACGGCGGTTAGCCCTGAGAGACTGCCAAGGTGGTCGCGCAGCAATAACAGGCAGCCCAGGGGCGTACAGGGCACCATGGGGGCCGCAGCGCCCTTACCACCGGTCATCAGCCGGCCAGCATTGATGGCGTGAAATCCATCGACGTCCTTTGCCGGGTCGATCGCATCGATAACGGCAAGATCGTCCATGTGAGACGGCAGGGGAAGCTGGACGAGAATGCCATGCACAGCAGGGTCGGCGTTGAGTTCCTCGACTTTGGCTAGCAGCTCTTCCTGACTGACACTGGCGTCCATCTTGTGCTCAAAGGAATTCATACCGGTTTCGACGGTTTGTTTTCCTTTGCTGCGTACATAAACCTGACTTGCCGGATCTTCACCCACAAGAACGACGGCAAGACCAGGGGTCAAACCTTGCTCTGCTTTCAATTTCGTGACTTCCTTCGCCACCCGTTCGCGAAGGCCTGCCGCAAAAGCTTTTCCGTCAATCGTTACCGCGCTCGCCATTCCTAGGTCTCTCCGCTATTCGTTCGTAAGTCGATGTTTCGGTCAGTTTGATCTGGTTGGGACATGTCTCCACCGGCATTCCTATCCGGTCAGCGATTGTTGCAACGACGTCAGCAAATCTTTGTCTCCGCCCCTGAGCAGCAGTGTCTTGCGACGTTCGTTATGTCCCGACTGGATTTCGATGGAAGATTTTGGCAGGCGCCAAGCCTTCGCCAGCAGCTTGATCAGCGCAGCGTTGGCCTTGCTTTTTTCCGGCGGTTCCGCGACCCGGGCTTTCAGCAGCGTTTTGCCGTCATCGAGCTGAGCCGGCCCATCGATCTGATTCCGGCTCGCACCAGGCTGAAGACGCACCACTACCGTCACACCTTTTTCCGTCAATCCAAAGGGGCTGTTATCACAAACCACCGGCGCGCAGGGAAATGCGGATATTCAAGATAAGTTGCTGCAAGAAGAAGATACCGAGCAACAGGACGATCGGCGAGATGTCTAGGCCGCCCAGATTTGGTATAAACCGGCGGATCGGCCGTAGCGCCGGTTCAGTGGCTCGCCACGTGAATTCGCCAATCATACTGACGAACTGATTGTGCGTGTTTATGACATTGAACTGGACGAGCCATGAGAGGATCACCGACGCAATCACCACGTACATATAAAGATTGAGCGCTACAGAAAGAACGGCGAGCACAGGATCCAGAACAACCATCAACCTCTCCATCAAGGTCATCAAAGCTTATATCAGGAAGCCGGTACCCTAATGATGGCGAGTTGTCCAGACAAGTCGATCCGACAGCCTTCTCGAGATGCGGGAAAATAGCAGACAATTTGGGTCACATTTGCTCGGATTATCTCTTCTCGACCGTGCTTTTTAAGCGCCGGTGATCGTCATCTTGACACCTGCCTTTCCAGTTCCCATTATCCGCTGTAGTCGGCTCGTTGCAAAGGTGGCAAGCAGAGTCACGCCGCGATGGGCGTAGATGTTGTGGGGCCGTAGCTCAGCTGGGAGAGCGTCGCGTTCGCAATGCGAAGGTCGGGAGTTCGATCCTCCTCGGCTCCACCATTCTTTTCAAAAATCAATTGCAGGTACTTCGGTTTGATAATTTCCGTGGGCACGTCCCCGGAATTTCCGCGCCAGCCGAATTTGGCATGTGAGTCTCGGACTCACTGGGTTTTTTGCTGTGCCAAAGCAATTCATAGAGTCTGAATGTTTTCTCTAGCAGGCGAATTCAGGCTTAGAGGTCGAATTTAATCGATCGGCGGAAAATCTTCACCGTCGAAACGACCTGCCTATTTTGCGTCGGGGTCGTCCGGCCTTCAAATTTCGTTAACCAAAAACCTTGAGTGGATACAAGTGCAGATAGGTTTTTGGAAAGCCGTGTCACAATCAACAGCGGAATATTTCATTTGTCGATTTTGTTACCAGGAGTTGATGTTTGATTTGTACACACCTATCCCGTTAATCGATGATTAGTACAAGCTACATAGGATGCCAGCCACTTACAAAAACCTCGATTAACTCATAGGTGGTGTCATGAAATTTAAAGCATCTTTGGTAGCGGCCACTGGTTTGGCCGGAATGTTGGTTGCCTCGTCCGCTATGGCTTCCGAACCGCATGTTGCGCCCATGCAGGACTATGCGAACTCGACCGTTAAGAATTGGGTTGCCAATGCAGATCTGGTTGCCGCGATCAAGGCGCAGAACGAAAAGCACGCGGGCCTTGCCCAGGCTGATATCGATGCCATGGACAAGAAGTGGCGTGCCGAGACCGGCGCTTCCAGCCATCCGATGATTGATGAAGTTATGGGGCGTGCCGTCTCCAGCTTTCTTGCTCAGGTCAAAGACGAATCCGAAGGTCTGGTCACCGAAGTATTCGTTATGGATGCCAGAGGCCTCAACGTTGCACAGAGCGACGTCACGTCCGACTACTGGCAGGGCGACGAAGCCAAGTGGAAGAAGACCTACCTTGTCGGCCCGGATGCCGTCTTTGTCGATGAAGTCGAAGAAGACGAGTCGACCCAGACCTTCCAGTCACAGCTGAGCATGTCGATTGTCGACCCCGCGAGCGGCGAGGTGATCGGTGCGATCACCGTTGGCATGAACGTCGACGCCTTCTTGTAATCGCTGTCTAACTATATGACCTAGAGGCTGAATTACGCTTTTCGTTGGCTAAAATGAAAAGCGATCGGACTCTCGTACGAAGCTTAAATCACTAAACGTGGCATGATCGGGGATATCAATGACTGAGCAACAAATGAATGTTAAACCGGGCTCCAATAGCGGGTCATCTATTCGTGGCTTAACGGTTGCTCGAAAGGTATCCCTGGTCGCTGCGTTGGTGATTGCTGCCTGCTTCGCCGCAATGGTGACGACCAATGTCCTGAATGAGCGTAAGGCCCTAACGACGCAGGGTGAGCGTTCTTTCAAGACGATCACGAGCCTGCTGGCAACCAATGTTGCCGGAGGTTTGAAATGGAACAAGGCCGAATCAGTCGAAAAGGCCTATATCGAATTTGCCCAGGCTGAAGGCTCGGCAATTTCAAACATCATGACATTCAATCGTGATGGTGAGGAGGTAACCCGTTTTTCCTCGGACACGCTCGCGTCGTTCGATCTGTCCGAAGCTCCCCAGTGGGTTTCCGCGTCGGAAGGAGATCTCACGCCATACGTTGCGTCCATTAATGATCACATTGTGATCGTCGTGCCGCCGATTGGAAAAAAGGGTGAACCCGTTGGTCTTCTGGCTGTGGCCTGGAGTCTGGATAGCTTGAATGCATCGGTGTTCTCGGCCCTCATGGAGCAGATCATTGGTGCCGTTGTTGCTATGTTAGCACTCGTTGGTGTCTTGGCCTTTGCAACCACACGTATGGTTGGCCGCCCTCTTGCAGATATGACAGCAGCGATGCGTCTTCTGGCCGGCGGCGATTTAGACACGGATGTTCCGGCGCGCGACAAACGCGATGACATCGGTGCTATGGCGAATGCTGTGGAGGTTTTTAAACAGAACGCAATTGAAATGCGGCGACTGGAAGAAGACCAGGCAGCCGGCAAGGCAAAGGCTGAAGCCGACAAGCAGGCAGCAATGAACGCCATGGCCGATGCCTTCGAAGCTTCTGTTATGGCTGTGGTCGATCAAGTGGCCAATGGCGCGGAAAATATGCAAAACACAGCCCAGGACATGTCGTCGTCGGCACAGTCCACCAGTGAACAGGCAAACAGTGTTTCCTCTGCCTCGGAGGTCACGACCAACAATGTGCAGGCTGTGGCGGCAGCTGCCGAACAGCTCTCCGGTTCAATTACGGAAATCAGCCGCCGGGTCGCCGAATCTTCTCAGATCTCGGGTGATGCGGTGACCCAGGTCGACCAAACCAATGGCGATGTCGAAGGGTTGTCCTCGGCGGCGAGAAAGATCGGTGACGTGATCAGCTTGATCTCGGACATCGCCGAGCAGACCAATTTGCTTGCCCTTAACGCAACGATCGAAGCAGCGCGTGCCGGCGAAGCGGGTAAAGGCTTTGCAGTGGTTGCCGGCGAGGTCAAGAACCTCGCATCGCAAACCGCTAAAGCCACCGATGAAATCGGCATCCAGATTGCGGCCATGCAGGCCGCAACGACCAGCGCTGTAGACTCCATCAAGAACATCGGCGGAACGATTTCCAAGGTTGACGAGGTGGCCGGCTCCATAGCCGCCGCCGTCGAGGAACAAGGTGCTGCAACCCAGGAAATCTCGCGAAACGTTCAAGAGGCAGCGACCGGGACCAGCGAGGTTTCGGCGACCATCGCGCAGGTCACCAAATCTGCGGATTCGACCGGACAATCCTCCAACGGTGTTCTGGCGGCCGCTGGCGAACTTGCCAGTCACTCAGACACCTTGCGGCGTGAAGTCATTGATTTCCTGAAGCAAGTGCGTGCCGCCTAGAGCGGATCAGGTTTGGTCGGAGCTTTTCTGGAACAAGACCGCTTTTCACTAACTCAGCAATAAGGTGAAGCAGGTTCTCAGATCCAGAGCCACTGCCATAATCCCTGATTCGAAAAGGGTCGCTGGTGTAGCGGCGTGACCAAAGAGAAGCGTATTGCCGCTTACACGCCTTCCTTCTTTTCCAGCATCCGCATGCTCAGTCTCGGGTCGCTCGGCTTGATCACGCGGTCGGCGGGGAAACTGATGGTGACAGTAGTTCCGGCTCCCGGTGCGCTTTCAATGTCCAGGTGTCCGCCATGCAGCTTGGAGAAGGAGTTGGAAAGGGGCAAACCCAGTCCAGTACCTTCGTAGCGCCGGCTGAGTGAGCTGTCGACCTGCCCGAAGGGCGTGAGCGCGGCCTCCAGATCTTCATCGGTCATACCAATACCGTTATCCGAAATGGCGATCTCGTGACCGCCGTGCGCCCCGAGCCGTGTAACCACCGTCACCCTGCCGCCGCCGCCGGTGAACTTGCGGGCATTGGAGCCGAGGTTCAGAAGAATTTGCCGGATCAGGCGCTCGTCGCCCCAGAGGTTGGGAATGTCGGGCGCGAGCTGGAGGTCGAGCTTGATTTGCTTGTCTTCCTGTTTGGCAACGATCAACTGGAAGCAATAGCTGACGACCTCTTCCAGATTTATCTCTTCTTCGTAGAGGTCGAGTTTTCCGGCTTCGATTTTCGACAGATCGAGAATGGAATTAATAATGCCGAGCAGGTGCAGCCCGCTGTTTTTCATATAACCGACGTACTCCCGGTAACGCCGGTCTCCCAGGGCACCGAAGAGTTCGTGTTCCATGACTTCTGAGAATCCGATTACCGCGTTCAATGGCGTGCGGAGCTCATGGCTCATGTTGGCCAGGAATTCGGACTTGCCGCGATTGGCTCGTTCGGCGGCTTCCTTGGCTGCAATGAATTCCTCCTGTGCGCGGACCTCCGCAGAGATATCGGTGCCGATTCCCCGATAGCCGATAAAGTTTCCGGCGTCGTCGAACAGCGGTTTGCCGCTGATGACATAACAGTGCACTTTGCCGTCCGAATGCACCCATTGAGTCCGAAGGTTGTTGAAGGGCTGCCGATCCTTGAGCAATTCCCAGTGCTGATCCCATTCGAGCTTCAGTTGCAGCGAAGGTGGAGGAAGGCGTTCCCATAGCTCTTTGCGGGTTTTTCCAAGAGATGTTTTCGGCGAAATTCCGGTGACAGCCTCATAGCGGTCGGAGAAATAGGTAAAGCGGAGATCGGCATCCATCTCCCAAAACCAGTCCGAGGCGATCTCGGCGATGTCCTGAAAACGCTGCTGACTTTGCCACAGAGCTTGTTCCGTGCGCATGCCCTCGGCATCGTCGCCCTGCAATTCGCGCACGCGATCCTGTAGCCGCACGAGCTGCTCAAGAAGCTCGTCGTGGGTTAATCCGGAATATTCAGTCCGAACGTCGGACATACAGCCTCCCATATCCAGGGCAGCGTGTTCTAGAACCTGATCAATTTCACTGTATCAGCGAAAATCGCGAATCAACCTCTATTTTAATAGGTTAGAGGGCGAATCATGTTCTTGATTCTTTCCATCAAGATTGTCCGCACTCTAGAAACTCTATGACAATAGTGCAAAGTTAACGATTGGTGCGAGGATTAAACCTTCACCCGGTTTCTGTCTAGAGTCGGATCGGCAGCCACGGAGCGGTTCACGCTTTAGTTTGATTCCCTCGGCTTGAGGTGGGCATGCCAGCGCTTCTCAAGCTGTCTGAAGCCCCAGACGATCAGGAATGTGAGTGCCATATAGAAGATGGCAGCCGTGATGAAGGCTTCGTAGGGACTGTAGTATCGTGAATTGATGATGCGGGCGGCACCGGTTATGTCGACGAGTGTAATCAGGCTGGCCACGGCGCTGCCGTGCAGCATGAAGATCACTTCATTTGCATAAGCCGGCAGGGCGCGCCTGAAGGCACTTGGCAGGACAATCCGGCGTAGAACACGGCCGCGAGACATTCCGCACGCGCGGGCAGCTTCTATCTCACCGAAGGGAGTTGCGACGATTGCGCCGCGGATGATCTCCGTGGTGTAGGCGGCCGTATTAAGCGTAAAGGCCAGCAGGGCGTACCAGTAGGCATCCTGCAGGAATGTCCAGGATTTACTGAGTTCCTTTACAAACTCCAACTGGCCGAGCCCGTAGTAGAACAGGAACATTTGGACGAGTAGAGGGGTTCCACGGAAGCAGTACGTAAAGAGCCAGACCGGGCCCGAGATAAACAGGCGTTCGGTCGAACGCATGACGGCGAAGGGTATGGAAAGCACCAAACCGACGAGCAATGACAGAGAGACCAGCTGCACGGTCAGCCAAAGACCGTTCACATACTCTGAAATATTTTCAGTGATGATGGAAAAATCCATGGTCAATTCGCCATCTAAACGCGCCGGACGCCAGCGCTATAATGGTTCTCTGCCCAGCGTAGCGCTAGAACAGATACCGTCGTAAAGGCTAGGAACAGGAAAGCCACTGATAAGTAAAAGGGAAAGGGGTCTCGAGTCGCCCCGGCCGCAAGACCGGCTTTTCGGACCATATCCTCCAGTCCGATGACCGACACGAGCGCCGTGGTTTTCATTAGAACCAGCCAGTTGTTGCCGAAACCCGGCAGGGCATGCCGCATCATTTGCGGAATCAGTATTCGTATCAACACTTGGCGTCGGGACATGCCGTAGGCTGCACCCGCTTCCAGCAATCCGACGGGAACCGCAAGGATAGCGCCCCGAAAGGTTTCGCCCATGTAGGCGCCGAAGATGAAACCAATCGTAATCGTTCCCGCGATAAAGGGATTGATGTCGACGTAGTCTTCGTAGCCCAGCATCGGTGCGATGTCGTTCACTAGGATTTGGCCGCCGAAAAAGATCAGGAGCATCAGCACCAGATCCGGAACGCCGCGGATGATTGTCGTATAGATGGTTGCGGTGATCACGGCAGGACGTACGCCCGAAAGCTTGGCCAGTGCTGTCATCAGTCCGAGTGCCATAGCGATCACGAGCGAGACCAGCGCGACCGCGACGGTCAGACTTGCTCCGTCGAGAATAGATGCACCGTAACCGTGGAGGTCAAACATGAAACCGTCGTAGCGCTGCTAGGGGCACTCGAAGCCGTGCTTTTCCGGTCGAGTAAAAAGTTCGCCGAGGCCCCCCGCCGCAGGCCATCGGGCGCTGCAGCGGGAATACGGGCCTCATTGATCGAAGAACGTCAGGCTTATTCGCCGTAGATATTGAAGTCGAAGTACTTGTCCTGGATCGCTTTGTAGGTGCCATTTGCACGGATTGCGGCGATGGCGTCATTCAATTTGACCTGCAGATCGTCATCGTTTTTGCGGATGGCGATTCCCGCACCGTCGCCGAAGTATTTCGGATCGGAAAAATCGGGGCCGACGAATTCATAACCGTTACCGGCGTCGGTTTGTAAAAAGCCGTCGTTCAGAGCGACCGAGTCCGCAAGCAGCAGATCGACACGGCCGGCGGTCATATCCAGATAAGCCTCGTCTTGAGTTCCATAGCGCTTGATTTCCAGGGTATCGCCGAACTCTTCGGTTAGGAAGTTGTCATGGATGGTCGCACGCTGAACACCGACGCTCTTGCCCTTCAGAGAATCCTTGGAAATTTCGATGCCGGAGCCAGCTTTGCGGACAAACTTTGCTGGAGTCTGATAGTACTTGTTGGTGAAAGAGACTTTCTTTTTGCGCTCTTCGGTGATCGACATGGACGCGACAATCGCATCGTATTTTTTCGCCAGGAGAGCTGGAATGATGCCGTCCCAATCTTGCGCGACCATGGTGCATTCGGCCTTCATTTCGGCGCAGAGGGCATTGGCGATATCGATATCGAAGCCTTTCAGTTCGCCGCTGGGTGTTGTTTCGCTGAAGGGCGGGTAGGCGCCTTCGACACCGATGCGCAGTTTCTTCCAGTCTTTGGCACCCACATCCGAGGCGGCGAACTGACCGGCGCCAAAGGTGAAGGCAGCGGCAACCGCGACTGCAAAGAGCTTTTTCATAATGATTCTCCCATACTCAATTTTACAATCTTAAAGTCTTCTGTTTCAGAAGCCTTGTTTTAGATCCTCTACTTGAGGTTCCCGGCCAAAAATTGCTGGAATCGCTCAGATTTCGGATGCTCGAAAACTTCCTGCGGTGGGCCGGCTTCTTCGATCCGGCCTTCGTGCAGAAAGATCGTCTCGCTCGAGACTTCCCTGGCAAAGCCCATTTCATGTGTGACCACGATCATCGTCCGGCCCTCTTCGGCGAGATCCTTCATAACGCGCAGGACCTCGTTTACCAGTTCGGGATCAAGGGCCGATGTAGGCTCATCGAACAGCATGACGTCAGGATCCATCGCCAATGCCCTTGCAATGGCAACGCGTTGCTGCTGACCGCCGGAAAGATGCGCCGGATAGTCGTTTTTGCGGGCATGGATGCCGACCTTCTCAAGCAAGGCTTCAGCTTGTTCGATCGCTTCGCGCTTTGGACGTTTCAAGACGTGAACCGGGGCCTCGATAACGTTCTGCAGTACGGTCATATGAGACCAGAGATTGAAGCTTTGAAATACCATGGCCAGACGTGTGCGCAGCCGCTCGACCTGTGCTCGGTCGGAAGGAGCCGGCTCTCCGCGTTTGTTTGTCTCCATGCGGATGAGTTCGTCGCCAACGTAGACCTGACCGGAATTCGGTGTCTCCAGAAGGTTGATACAGCGCAAAAAGGTGCTTTTGCCCGATCCACTGGATCCGAGCATGGCGATCACGTCGCCTTTTTTTGCGGAAAGCGAAACGCCCTTTAAGACCTCAAGAGTCCCAAAACTCTTGTGGATATCCTCGCAAACCAATGCGTGGTGCTCGGCGGCCCTCGCCGTAGCCGGCTCCGGCATAATATGATCCCTGCAATCAATGCCGTTTTTTACGGCTTTGATTGAACGTTAGATAGGTTTCTCCACGAGTCAAAGGAAAAACGCGGCCTGTCACAGCCCGGCAATGCGCACTGTAGTCCGGATATTGTTTTCAGGTGCGCTCGGAATATTGGGCTGCGGCCACACATTAAGCGGCAACTCGAACTATTAGAGTCTGGCGCAAATTTTCTCTTGTTCAGTGAATAAGATCTGACTCTGTTTCAATGTCTTAGAGGGCGGTTCTCGTTTTTTGACTGCCGCCGTCAAAAAAACGATCACATTCTAAAGACCGAGTTCCGACCGAGCTCGGGCAATGGCCGCCTCAGCCTGCGGCTCCTGGGGTTGACCGGCAAAGGCCTCTGACGCCCGGGCGAGCGCTTGCCGTGCCTTGGCCGGTTCCTGAAGAACGCTATAGGCGCGTGCGAGGCGGAGCCATCCTTCCAGGTCGGCAGGTTGGCTATCCAGGCGTTCCGCGAGGCGATCGACCATGGAGCGGATAAAGGCCATCTGTTCCTCACCCGACATCCTGCTGGCAGCTTCCACGTCATCTGCACTGGGCTGCGGCATGGCCGAACCCTCTGCTGCGTCGCTTGCTTCCGACTCTCCGGAAGAGGTTTGCCGTGCCGCGATCGCAGTTTCGAGCTGGGCTATACGCTGTTGCAAGAGGGGATGCCAGGGTGTGCCCGGACTTGACCGCTCCAGGACGTTGGTCCAAATGCGCAACGCCGCCGGCAGGCGGCCATCTTGAGCCAAAGCCAAGCCACTGTAGTACAGGGACTTCATATTACCCGAATCCAAGGTGATGGCCTCCGCAAAGGCACGGCGCGCTTCGGTGTTCACCTCACCACCGGATGCTGCCACCAGGGCTTCGCCCAGCGATGCATAGAGTTGGGGTTCCTTTGCGCCAAGATCGATTGCTCGGCGGTAGGCATTGGCAGAGTCGAGAAAGCGGTTTAGATCGCCATAGGCGCCGGCAAGCAGAAGCCAGGCATGGGCATCCAAGCCCTGGGCCTGAACTCGTTGTTCCAGCTGGGTGATTTCACTCTGCAGGTCGCCAGTCATGGCTTTCTGGAATTCGTTCTCCAAGGCGCGCCGGTCTGCGTAGGGGACTGCAGGAAGATTCGGAGATCCAAGATTTAGATAAAGCCCAAGTGCCAGTCCGGGAAGGGCTGCGGCCAGGAACCAAGCCATCCAACGGCTTGCTCCGCCTCGCCCGTCAGGATGCGCGTCGCCAGCGCTTGCTTCGTTGGTCTCGGCAACCGCCAACATCCGGCGCTCGATTTCGAGGCGTGCAGAGCTTGCCTGCACTTCATTCAGCAGACCCCGATCCAGGTCGCGATCGATCTCGGTAAGCTGATCCTTGTAGACGGTCAGATCAAAGGCACTTCTCGGGCCATGATCCGCACGGGATCTTAACAAAGTGTTCATTAGGACCGCGACACAGATGGCGGTGAGAACCGCGGCAATAATCCAAATCATCATGAGTCGAGTCTTCCCGAAGGAGCCGTCCGGGTTGCGGTTTGCGGAGCGTCGACAGCCGTTTCCTCCTGCGGCGTGTCGGCCAGGATTTGTCCGAGGCGCAGTTTCTCCTGCGCCGACAGCGGTGTCTGCACATCGTTGTCGGCCCGCCGCTTGAGGCGCACGAAATAGGATGCAACCGCCAGCGCGCCCAACACGAACACGACGGCCGGGCCGAACCACAGGATGTAGGTTGCCGGTTTGACCGGTGGACGCAGCAAGACGAAATCGCCGTAGCGGGCGACCAGATAGTCCAGCACCTGCTGATCACTGTCGCCCCCGACCAAGCGTTCACGCACGAGGAGGCGCAGATCCTTGGCCAACTGGGCATTGGAAGAATCGATAGACTCGTTCTGACAGACCAGGCAGCGAATCTCTTTCGACAGTTCTCGGGCCCGGGCTTCGAGGAGCGGGTCCGACAGAACCTCGTCCGGTTCGACTGCAAGGGTTGGGAAAGCGAAAATAATCAGGCAAAGGAACAAGACACCTGATCCTACCCGACGCCATCCAGCCGAAAAACATTTCTCCGGGTTTGCGGAAAGCCGTTTTCTATGGGACCGGGTCACTTGTTCAACTCGTTGATGAGCGGCAGGATGATTTCTTCGACGGCAGCTGTATCGATTGGACCGATATGGCGGTAGCGAATGCGTCCTTCGCCGTCCACGATATAGGTTTCGGGCACACCATACACGCCCCAATCAATTGATACCCGTCCGCTCGAATCGGCTCCGATCCGGGCATAGGGGTTCCCGTGTTCTCGCAACCAGGCCGCGGCATCATCGGGTTTATCTTTGTAGTTGATACCGTATAGCCGAATGCCGTTACGCTTTGCCAGCTCGGTGAGGATCGGGTGCTCGGCAAGGCAGGGCAGACACCATGATGCGAAAGCATTGACCAGGGTTACCGTACCCTGCTTCAGATCTTCGTTGTCGAAGCCGACGACACCGGAACCGTTCAGCCTCGGCAGGTCGAAGACCGGCACATCCTTGTCAATCATGACCGACGGAATGTCCGACGGATTTCGTTCAGGATCCAGCCCCCAAAAGAAATATCCGCCTATGATCACGAAAACGGCGATCGGCAGAAAGAAGATCAGTTTACGGGCCATCTATGCCTGAGCTCCCAGCCCGCCGGTCCCGGATTTCGCTTGCCAGCGTTTGCTGCGTACCGGCGCGCCCACGCGCAGGCGGCGATCGCTCAGCGAGACGGTGCCGCCGAGCACCATGATCAGGCAACCTGCCCAGATCCAAGGCACCAACGGCTCGTGATAGATACGTGTGGTCCAGCCACCCCTTCCATCAGGGTCTCCGACGACGACATAGAGATCTTCCAGGCCAGTCGTATGGATCCCAGCCTCGGTGGTTGGCATGTTTTGAACGTTGTAGAGCCGCCTCTGCGGCGTGAGTTTGGCAATGAACTCTCCATCTTTGGTGATGATGAAGGTGCCTTCCTCGGCACGGTAGTTGGGGCCCTCGACGGGTTTCAATCCTTCGAAAAGATAACTGTAGCCAGCAACCTCGATCGTTTCTCCTGGCCGGGTGATACGAATATCTTCGGTTTTCCAGGCGGCGGATCCGGTCATGCCCGCAATTGCCACCGCCATACCTGCGTGGGCGAGGGTCATACCGTGGGCTGCGCGCGGCAGCTTGATTGCCCGGTTTAAACTGTCGGCGAGGGGAAGACGGAAGAGCTTGACCCGTTCTGCCCACTCCACCAGTGCACCAACAAAGAGCCAGGCGGCAAAGCCGATGGCTGCAATTGCCAGAACCGGACCTCCATCCTGAAGATAGGCGGTGACCAGGACTGCGACCACAGTCATGAACCCGGCAAACTTCAAGCGCGATAAGACAGCACCCAGCTCGGCGCGTTTCCAGGGCATCATGGGGCCGACCGCCATGACTGCGACCAGCGGGACCATCAAGGGCACGAAAACGGCGTTGTAGTAAGGCGTGCCCACAGAGATCTTTGTGCCCGTGGCTTCCAGCAACAAGGGCCCCAGTGTGCCGACAAACACTACGAAGGTTGCGACGGTCAGAAGAAGGTTGTTCAGAACCAGGCCACCCTCGCGGCTGATCGGACTGAACAATCCACCGGATGTAAGCGCAGGTGCGCGCAAGGCGAAAAGCAATAGCGATCCACCAATCGCGATGGCCAACAGAACGAGGATAAAAAGACCACGTTCCGGATCAGTCGCAAAGGCATGGACCGAGGTCAGCAGACCTGACCGAACGATGAAGGTGCCGATCAGCGACAGGGAAAAGGTCAGGATCGCCAGCAGGATGGTCCAGACCTTCAGAGAGTCGCGTTTTTCGACCACAATTGCCGAATGCAGCAGGGCGGTTCCCATGAGCCAGGGCATGAAGGAGACGTTCTCGACCGGATCCCAAAACCACCAGCCACCCCAGCCCAGCTCGTAATAGGCCCACCAGCTTCCCAGGGCGATACCCGCGGTCAGCGTGATCCAGGCGGCTAGGGTCCAGGGCCGGACCCAGCGTGCCCAGGCAGCGTCGACTTTACCCTCAATCAGAGCGGCGACGGCAAAGGAGAAGGCGATCGAAAAGCCGACGTAGCCGGCGTAGAGCATAGGGGGATGAAATGCGAGGCCCGGATCCTGCAGCAACGGGTTGAGATCGCGCCCGTCCAGTGGTGCCGGAAACATCCGCTCAAAGGGGTTTGACGTGAAGATAAGGAAAGCCAGAAAACCAAGAGTGATCATGGCCTGGACCGATAGAACGCGCGCTTGAAGCGTTGGTGGCAGATTTTTGCCGAAGCCTGCGACTGCCGCACCGAAGCCGGTCAGAATCAAGACCCACAGCAACATCGAACCTTCGTGGTTTCCCCAAACGCCGCTGATTTTGTACAGCATCGGTTTGGCGGAATGCGAATTTCGGAAGACTGTGGCGACAGAAAAGTCAGAAGTGACAAAGGCCTGCGTCAATGCGGCAAAGGCCAGCACGATCAATGCAAACAAGAGGATAGCGGACGGCCGGGACAAGGCGATCCAGGTGCTGTTGCCCTTCGCGGCACCGATCATTGGGAGACTCGACTGCACCATCGATACCAGCAGGGCTAGAATCAGAGCAAACTGCCCAATTTCTGCGCTCATTTGCCTCTCACCCCGTGATTATTCGGTGCTGTTGCTGTCATTTCGGCCTCTCCCGTTTGGGAACTTTCCTGTTGGGTATTCCCAGTTTGGACTCTTCGGGATTATTGAGCTTCCGTTTCATCGCGCCATTGACCTGATTGTTTCAGAGCGTCGGCGACTTCCTTCGGCATGTAGGTTTCGTCGTGTTTGGCAAGCACTTCGCGTGCGACGAAAATGCCCTGGGCGTTTACCGTACCCTCGGTGACAACGCCCTGTCCCTCACGAAAAAGGTCGGGCAGGATGCCCTTGTAGGTGACCGGAACGCTGTTACTCAGATCTGTAACACGGAAGCTTATGGTGATGCCGTCGGCGTCCCGGGTCACGGATTCTTCCTCAACCAGACCGCCCAGGCGAATGTCCCGCTTGGCGCAACTCGCCTTGCTTTGAATGTCGCTTGGACTGCAAAAAAGAACGATGTTGTCCTGAAACGCTGTAAGTATTAAGGCGGCTGCGACGCCGAGCGTCGCCATGCCGGCAAGGACCATGTAAAGGCGTCTTCGTTTTCGTGTCATGAGTCGGAAGCGCCTCCTGAGCCATTGGAGTCTTCGGAGACAGCGGTCTTCACGCGGTCGCTGCGGCGCGCCGGATATTCTCCCTGGCGTTGGGCCAGTTCCTGTTCACGGGCACGCAAACGACGCAGTGTGACGATCACAAGACCGGCCATGATCACCGCCGACAGGCCGTACGAGGGCCATACATAACCGCCGTAGCTGCCCATTTCTAAAAAACTCTGGAAAGAGTCCATCCGTCACATCTGCCGCTGCTGGTTACCGAATGCGCATCCCACCAAGAACTCGCCTCACTGAAAAGGATTTGACTGCGCTTTGATAGTACCCGTTATCTGGGGCGGCCCTTTCACTCAGGGAATGTAGGCATTCCGTCGTTGGAAGTCAGGATGCTATCCCATCTGTTCACTTAATGTTTACGCGGCATCTTGACGCAAGCTGTCGAGCGCGCGTAAGCGCGCGCCAATCAATTCGCTTTTGATGCGCAGTAAGAGCAGAACGACATAAAACAGGGTATAGCCAAGACCCATTGCAAGCAGTGGCCACAGCATATCCGGATGAATGCTCGGCCCACCCATGCGAAAGACGCTTGCAGGTTGGTGCAGCGTATTCCACCAATCTACCGAAAACTTGATGATCGGCACGTTTACAAATCCGACTAAAGCAAGAACCGCCGCCGCCTTTGCGCCCCGGGCGGGATTGTCGAAAGCCGAAGTGATTGCCATGTGGCCGAGATACAGGAAGAACAGGATCAGCACTGATGTCAGTCGCGCGTCCCAGACCCACCAGGTACCCCACATGGGTTTGCCCCAGAGTGAGCCGGTCACCAGAGCCAAAAATGTAAACGCAGCCCCGATCGGTGCAGAAGCGTTGGCGGCCAGATCGGCCAGCGGGTGACGCCAGATCAGAGAGACGGCGCTGGCGATCGCAATGTTTGTATAGACGAACATGGCCATCCAGGCTGCCGGTACGTGGACATACATGATGCGTACGCTGTCGCCCTGCTGGTAATCGGGCGGGGCTACGAAGAGGCCGAGATAGAGGCCGGCGGCGAGCATGATGGTGGTTGCACCGACACACCAGGGCAAGATCGCATTTGCGAGCCGCAAAAACCGCGCCGGATTGGCGAAGCGGTCAAGTATCATAGTCTACCAGTTCCCCTAAACCTCGATTGCTTCAACCAAGGTCAAATTCAAGCGCGACGCAGTCTCTATCAATATGGTTATCGGGCCATTAACGCTTTCACTGCTTTGACCCCGGAAACAACCGCAATCCATATGATTTCGCGCTGCACAGACACTATCGCCGACCTGCCGTGAGATAAACCTAGTCACTCGTTAGCCTGTCGCAAGGCCGCGGCGCCCGCAAGCGGCGAAACTACCAGTGAAATCAGCAGAATCGCCATCAACAAAAGTAAGTGAGGGCGCACTGGGAAGCCGCCCAATGCTGCATCAACCGCAGAAACACCGAAAATCAAGGTAGGAATATAAAGCGGCAGCACCAATAAGGGAATGAGGATACCGCCGCGCCGGGCCCCAAGGGTGAGGGCGGCGCCGACAGCGCCGATCAAGCTGAGGGTTGGTGTGCCCAAAAGCATGGCGGTGGCCAATGTCGGCAAGGCTTCAAGCGGCATGTTAAAGAGCACGGCGATCAGGGGGGCCGCAACGATCAGCGGAAGACCTGTGGTCAGCCAGTGCGCCAGGACCTTGGCAAGCAGAGTGAGTTCCAGCGGGACCGGAGAAAGCGCCATCAACTCGAGGCTGCCATCCTCGTAATCGGCCAGAAACAACCTCTCGAGTGAGAGCAGTACAGAGAGCAACGCAGTCACCCAAATGACACCCGGTGCAATTGCTGCCAACTGATTTGCTTCAGGGCCGACACCGAAAGGAAAGAGAGCGGCCGTCAGCACGAAGAAAAGGACGATCATGGCGGCGTCGGAGCGCTGCCTCAACGCCAGCCGCAAATCCCTGCTGATGATCCCGGTAAAGCGCATTACCAGCTATTCTCCATATGCTCTGGCTCAAGCAGGGGGGCTGCAAAGTCTTCCAGAAGAAGAGTCTCGGCCTCGGGAATATCCAGCGGTGTGTGAGTTGCCGTCACGACCAATCCACCTGCGGAACGATGTTCGGCGATGGCGGATTCGAGATGCTTCAGCGAAACATCGTCCAGGCCGACCGACGGTTCATCCAACAACCATATTGGGGCCGGACTGGTCATCAGCCTTGCCAGCGCCAGCCGGCGCGATTGGCCCGAAGACAATTGCCGTCCAGGCGCGTCACGCAGGGATGTCAGGGAAAAGGTCTCAAGTGCTCTTGCCAGCAAGGCTTCGTGCGCATCGGCTTTCTTGTCTGTTGAGGGGCGCACATCGGGGTCATCGCCCGGCGATTTCGGCGGATAGAGTTTGGCCCAGAAGGAGAGGTTCTCATATACGGTGAGCACCGCCTTGATCGCATTGCCGTGACCGATATAGCAGATGTTATCGCGAAAAGCTTCGGGGTCGTCCTCAACGGCGGTTTCGTTCCAGTGCAGTTCACCCGCGGCGGGCGCCAGCAGACCCGCAAGTACTCTTAACAGGCTCGATTTACCACTGCCATTTGCGCCGCGCAGAATCAACGCACCGCCGGCCGGCAAACTAAAGTCCAGCGCGGCAAAAACGCGTCTTCCTGCGCGATTGCAGGCGAGATTTCGTCCTTTGAATGAGGGCATATCTGCGGTGTGGACTCGACTGGAGACTGGAGATTTCAAGTGTGGCTTCGGATCGATATAACAGATCGTTGCAGACGCGCCAAACCCTATGCTCCAGAGTAGATCCCGGTTGGATGCAATCGCTCTAGGACCTGAAAAGATGAACGGCTGCCGGGGTCGGGGGCCGGCAGCCGTTCGGTATCCAGCGTTAAAAGGGTAACTCAGGAGACAAGCTGGCTGTCTCAGTCAGAGAGGGGAAGTTCTCCGTGATTATTAAGCTAAGGTTCGAATACGTTCGCACTTAGTCGCAATTGTGGCGAAAAGATGATTTCTGCGGCTGAACCGGTTTGCGCAGCGACGAAACCTGCCGGATGCACAGAATCTATTGATGTTCGACGGAGAACGTTTTCAAAAAACGTTTAATACCAATAGCTTAATACGCATTCTCGAAATCTCTTTGATCGTCGATGACCTTGCCGTCGTTGGGGAGTTCACCGGGCTGCTGCAGGATAATTTCGCCGCGCATTTTGCAAAAACTCTGAACCGATTGCGCTATGGCGTCGGCCAGTCCTTCATCGCGACTGGCTGTTTCGCAAAGTACGGTCATGACGTCACTTTCGCCTTCCCGGGTCACGACAATGCGCGCCTTTGAGATTTCGGGATGCGTCTTGACCGCGCGATCCAACTGTTCCGGATGAACGAACATACCCTTGATTTTAGTGGTTTGATCGGCACGCCCCATCCAGCCCTTGATCCGCTTGTTGGTCCGGCCACAGGGGCTGTCACCGGGCAG
Source organism: Pelagibius sp. Alg239-R121 (assembly GCF_947331435.1). Taxonomy (GTDB): domain Bacteria; phylum Pseudomonadota; class Alphaproteobacteria; order Kiloniellales; family Kiloniellaceae; genus Denitrobaculum. The sequence goes on from NZ_CAMZOF010000001.1 coordinate 936,389, forward strand.
GATCGCCGAAAGGTCGCCGGTCGCAAAACGGATAAGCGGATAATCTGGGTTGAGTGTGGTTACGATGACTTCACCAACCTCGCCCTCTGGCACCGGATCGCCGGTTCCCGGACGCACGATCTCAAGCAATGCGCTTTCGTTGACCAGCATGCCCTCGGTCAATTCACCGTTCTCGAGGCGGCTTTCATATGAAATAACGCCGAGGTCCGCCGTTGCGTAACACTGTTGAACGGCAACGCCACGATCGGTGTATTCCTGTCGCAGGGAGGGAAAGAGAGCGCCACCCGAGACAAGTGCCCGTTTGATGGAGCTGCAGTCGACGTCCATCTCCTGTGCCTTATCCAGAATGACTTTAAGGTAGTCGGGCGTCCCGCCATAGCCGGTGGGGCGCAGGTGGGCGATGGTTTCGACTTGCAGCTCGGTGTTGCCGATACCGGCGGGGATGACGGTGCAACCCAGCGCCCGTGCTCCGCCGTCGAAGATCCATCCGCCTGGTGTCAGATGATAGGACAGGGAATTGTGGAGCAGGTCGCCAGGCCGAAACCCGGCGGCGAAGAAGGCTCGTGCAGCACCCCAAAAATCGTGCCTTGCCGTTTCGAATTCATAGATCGGACCTGGCGATGCGAAGACATGAGTCATGGACTCTATTGCGACTGCCGGGAAACCCCCAAGCGGCGGCTTTTGTTTCTGCAGCGCGATCAGCTCGGATTTACGGGTAACCGGCAGGCGCGCAAGGGCATCCATGTCTGCAATTTTTTGCGGGTCGACGTCTGCTAACAGGTCGGCGTAGGCGGGCGAACGATCTCTTGCGAGGCCGATCTGGACGGGGAGGGCTGCGGCGAGTGCAGATCCTCTGGCATCGGCGCTCCGGGTTTCCAGTTCGTCGAAGAAGCTGTTTGAAGCGGTCATGCGCCTCGTCCTTGTTTGAGCTTTCTAGAGTTCGATCGTCTGTAACTGGATCAAAAAACAACGATCAGGCTCTAATCGAAATAAATAGAGTGCGGCCGCACTCTTGGGAAACACCTTCTCCATGGATGTCGGAGGGGCGGGACTTGTGGTCAGGCCAGCCAGCGTTTGCGGCGTTTGTAATGCTTCACATCTCTGAAGGATTTGCGCTCGGAGCCGGACACGCCGAGATAAAATTCTTTGACGTCCTCGTTATCGCGCAATGCTGCCGCTTCGCCGTCAAGCACAACCCGGCCGTTCTCCAGGATGTAGCCGTAGTCGGCATACCGCAGCGCGACGTTGGTGTTCTGTTCGGCCAGCAGAAAGGAAACGCCCTCAGTTTCATTCAGTTTCTTGACGATCTCGAAGATTTCTTCGACCAGCTGCGGTGCAAGGCCCATCGAAGGTTCATCAAGCAGGATCATGGTCGGACGGCTCATGAGAGCGCGGCCGATGGCACACATCTGCTGTTCACCACCCGAAGTGTAGCCTGCCTGACTGGTCCGGCGTTCCCGCAAGCGGGGGAAGTAATTGTAGACCATCTCCAGATCCTGCTGAATTGCGGCCCGCCCGTCCTTACGGGTGTAGGCGCCGGTCAAAAGGTTATCTTCGATGGTCAGGTGTTCGAAGCAGTGGCGGCCTTCCATAACCTGGACGACGCCTTGTTTGACAAGATCATTGGCAGTCAGACGGTCAACCTGACCGCCTTCAAACAGGATCGAACCTTTGGTCACTTCACCGCGTTCGGCCCGCAAGAGGTTGGAGATTGCCTTGAGGGTTGTGGTTTTGCCGGCACCGTTGGCACCGAGGAGGGCGATGATGCCCCCCTCGGGTACTTCCAAAGACACGCCCTTCAACACCAGGATAACGTGATCGTAAATCACTTCGATGTTGTTCACCGATAGCAAAATTTTCTTTGCGTCGGCCTGGGTTGCAGCGGCGTTAGCTTCCATCGGAAATTGCCTCGATCCTACTAAGAGCCTGACCGGTTTTCACTCAATCAGTGAAGAACGCGAATCAGTCTCCCTTTTATAAAGTTAGAGGGCGGTTCACGCCCTTGATCGCTTCAATCAAGGACGATCGCGCTCTAAGGGTTACTGGTTTATGAGCTGCAGTTGTTGGTCGCGAGACCACGCTCAGCTGCGATTTTTGCTGCTTCTTCTTCGATCAGCGGGCGGACCACGTCTTGCATGGGTTCGATCCACTCAGTGGATTTTTCCCACTTCGCGCCGTCCCACTTCTTCAGATAGACCGGATGGCTACCCTCGTGGTCCTGACAGGTCACGTTGATCGGGTTGGTGAAGCCAGCGAGGCCAAGCGCATCAAGGCGCGCATTGTCGAGAACGATGTTCTCCAGGCCCCAACGCATTTCCTCGCCCGTGATCGCGCGGTTGCCGAACTTGCCTTGGGCAGTCCGGATCGCTTCACTGACGACCACCGCGTTGAAGACGCCGCGGTTGTAGAGCGTTTCGCCGACCATAGAGTCGGGAGTCTGAGACCCATCCTTACCGACAACCTGATCACGGAGATCCTTGAACAGTGGCCAGCCATCGCCCACGCCGTGGAAGTCGCCAGCCAGATAACCAGCGGCTTTTTCCCCGGCATCGCGGACGTCGGACTCGTTTCCGGACCACCAGACACCAATGAAGCGTTCCATCGGGAAGTCGACGTCGACGGCGCCCTTCATGGCGGTCGGGTTCATTGCGCCCCAGCCCCACATGAACAGCCAGTCAGGCTCATCCGAATCGATCTTTTCCCAGGTGGACCGCTGATCCTGCATGGTCTTTGGCGGTACCGGATAAGTCACGAAATCGAAACCGTGGGTCGCCGACAGAGCTTCCAGCGTCGGAATGGGTTCCTTGCCGTAAGGATGGTCAAGATGGATCAGACCGATGGTCTTGCCTTTCAACTTATCCATTCCACCTTCCTGGTCCGCCACGTACTTGACGAAGACGGAAGCCTGGCTCCAATAGGTGGTCGGCAGATTGAACACCCACGGGAAGACACGTCCGTCAGCCGCCGGCGTCAGGCCGTAACCCATCGAGAGTACGGGAATTTTATCGCCATTGGTCTTTGGGATAATGGCGTTGGTGATGCCGGTGCTGTAGGGGTTGTAGACGACCGCGCCTTTGGTTTTCGTCCGCTCGTAGCACTCGACCCCGACGTCGGTCTTGTAGCCGGTTTCGCATTCCTCGACGACCAATTTGACGCCATTGATGCCGCCATCTCGCGCGTTGAGCAGCGCGAAGTAATCAGACATTCCGTTGGCGATTGGCGTACCACTATCGGCAAAGGCGCCGGTGCGGTATGTCAGCAGCGGAATGTAGATGCCGTCTTCAGCTTGGGCCGTGGTCAGCGCGCCGCTCACAGCGCCCGACGCGGCCACTGCCGCGACCGCCGCGGCTAGGGTTAAACGTTTCATCGTCATCTTTGATCCTCCCAGGTCAATTTTATCTAGATGATTATATTACGTTATTTGTATTTTCCGAACAGTGTTGGTCTTTCCTCATCTGTCGAACGTCCCCACTCGGCTGGCAATCCCATGATTAGTAAGGGAACGGCCAGAGGCGGAGTTTTTCCTTCGCGATCTGCCACAATCGGGCCAGCCCGTTTGGCTCAACGATCAGGAAGAACACGATCAACGCGCCGAAAATCATGAATTCCAGGTGCTTGGCCAGATCGGACGAGATTGGCAAACCAAGCAAATCGGGGGCATTGGTCAAAATAATCGGAATCATCACGATGAAGGCTGCCCCCATGAATGAGCCGGCAATACTTCCCAGACCGCCGATGATGACCATGAAGAGAACCTTGAACGACAGATTGATGTCAAAAAGGTCCGGTTCGGCGCTATCGTAAAACAGAAATAGCATCAGACTTCCGGCAACGCCGCTGTAAAAGGCGCTGATCGCGAAGGCGAGGAGCTTGGTCGGCAAAGGCCGGATACCGATAATCTCGGCGGCGATGTCCATATCGCGTATTGCCATCCACGCCCGTCCAATAGCAGAGCGTACAAGGTTCTTTGCGAGTAGAGCAAAAACCGACACAAAGGCCAGGGCGACATAGTACTTGGCGAAAGGCTCGGCGTTGGGACCCGTGACCAGATACCCGAAGACCGTCTTAGGCACGCCTTCGATTGCGGTACTTGAGTTGGTAAACCAGTCGACCCGCAGGAACAGCCAGTCGAGAAAGAACTGCGCAGCCAGGGTCGCGACCGCCAGATAAAAGCCCTTGATGCGCAAACTGGGAAGGCCGAAAACAATACCCACTGCCGCTGCAATCAAGCCGGAAATCAGGAAGACAAGGATGATGCTCAGGTCGGGGAAAATCACGGCCAATTTGTAACTGGCAACCGCTCCCACGGCCATGAACCCACCGGTTCCCAGAGAGATCAGTCCGGTATATCCGGTCAGGATATTCAAGCCTATGGCGGCCAGCGAGAAAAACAGGAAGTTGATCATGATGATCTCGAGGAAGTAATCACTTCCGAACGCTGGGATGATCACCCACGCAAAGAGCAACACGATCGCCATGCCGATTCTGTCCTGGCGGATCGGGAAGATCGCCTGATCGGCAACGTAATTGGTTTTAAACTGGCCAGCTTCGCGATAAAGCATCGTTCACTACACCCTTTCGATGATTTTTTCGCCAAAGAGGCCTTGGGGTCGGAACAGCAGGATGATCAATGCGATCACATAGCCGATCCACTGCTCGACGCCGTCGCCCAGGACACCGCGCCAATAGAACTCCGCCAGTTTCTCGGTAACGCCGATAATCATGCCGCCTAGAATTGCGCCCGGCACCGACGTAAAGCCGCCCAGGATCAAAACGGGAAGTGCCTTGAGCGCGATAACCGCCAGTGAGAACCCGGCCTGACTCTGTGCGCCCCACATGACGCCGGCGAAGATGGCAACCAGCCCAGACAGCGTCCAGACCACGACCCAGATGAAGGGAAGAGGAATGCCGACCGAGAGCGCAGCCTGATTGTCGTCTGCGACTGCCCGTAGGGCGCGGCCAATCTTGGTGCGGTTCAAGAATACGATAATTCCGGCCACCATGAGGCCGCCCGCAATCAGAGCGGTCAGATCAAGCTGATAAATCCGTACGGGCTTTCTGAAGACATCTCCCAGAATCTTAAACTTGCCGTCCGGGATTGCCAACGCGTCGATGGGCACTGGTTTTGGGTCTGCGCCAAAGATTGTCTGGCCGAAACCTTCCAAAAAGAACGCCAGCCCAATGGTCGCCATAAATAGAATGATACCGGGTTGATTGACAAGAGGCCGCAGCACCATGCGCTCGATCGCGAATGCCATGGCCCCCATCACCACGATGGCAAGCAGGACAGCAGCAATGGCTGGCACTCCGATTTCAATCAGGCTGACCACGGTCAATCCGGCGAACACCACCATGATGCCCTGCGCAAAGTTGAAGACACCCGAGGCTTTGAAGATTACGACAAATCCGAGCGCGACCAGCGAATACATCACGCCGGCACTCAGACCCTGAGATACGATTTGGATGAGTTTGTCCGGGCGATCGTAAAAGGCAATGAAGGGATCAACGAAAAGGCCACCGATGAAAGTCGAGGCGACCGTGATCAGATCGAATGACGTGCCATCCATAACTTAAAGCACCCAACAAAAAGACAGGGACAAGGAAGTTCTCAATGAAAACGGAGTCCGATCAGTCATGGCTGACCCCCAGATAGGCGTCGATGACCTGCTTGTTGGCCCTTACTTCGGAAGGTGTGCCGTCGGCAAGCAGGCGGCCGTAGTCCAGAACCACAACCCGATCCGAAATGTCCATGACGACGCCCATGTCGTGCTCGATCAGGGCGATTGTCGTGCCGAACTCGTCATTTACGTCGAGGATGAAGCGGCACATGTCCTCTTTTTCTTCGACGTTCATGCCCGCCATGGGTTCGTCGAGAAGCAAAAGCTCTGGCTCCATGGCCAGAGCACGGCCGAGCTCGACGCGCTTTTGCAGACCGTAAGGAAGTCGGCCCACCGGTGTTTTTCGGATCGCCTGGATTTCCAGGAAGTCGATGATGGCCTCGACCTTTTCGCGATGCTCCAGCTCTTCCTTCAGAGCCGGTCCCCAGTACAGCGCCTGCCAAAGGAAATTGCGGCGCATTCTGAGCAGACGCCCGGTCATGATGTTGTCGAGCGTCGACATGCCTTTGAAGAGAGCAATGTTCTGAAAGGTCCTTGCGATCCCGGTCTTTGCCGCCTCGTGGGGTCGCATCTGATGACGTGCGTTGCCCTTGTAGGTGATCGTGCCTTCTTGTGGATGATAGAAGCCGTTGATCACGTTGAGCATCGAGCTTTTGCCGGCGCCGTTCGGGCCAATGATCGCCCGAATTTCATGCTTCCGGATATCGAAGGATATGTTTGAGAGCGCTTTAACGCCGCCAAAGGACAGACTGATGTCTTCGACCTTCAACAGTTCTTCACTGAAGTTGCGGCGCGCAGCGGGTGCGGGACCTTCGCTCTGCACCGGTGGCACTGGGCGTTCGAGAGTTGCAGCGGTCATCTGGCCAGAAATTCCTCAGCTTGCCTGCTTCAATGGTTCGGTCGTGGCGTAAGTCTCGGCATCGATGATCTGCAGATTTGCTTTGATCATACCCTTGCGTCCATCCTCGAAGGTGACTTCGGTCTCGATGTCGACCGTTTTGGAGCCGCCGTATAGCCCTTCGACCAGCGGGGCGTACCGATCAGCAATAAAGCTGCGCCGGACTTTTTGCGTCCGGGTCAGTTCACCGTCGTCGGCGTCCAGTTCCTTATGCAGAATGAGGAATCGCTTGATCTGGGCGCCCGAGAGATTGGGGTCGGACGCCAAGTCTCGGTTCACCTGCTCGACATGGGCGGTGATTGTTTTGCTGACGTCCGGATTTTCGGCCAACTCCTGATAACTGGCGTAGGCGATGTTGTTGCGCTCCGCCCAGTTGCCAACGGCCACCAGGTCGATATTGATAAATGCCGCGCAGAAATCCTGGTCGTGTCCAAAGGCTACTGCTTCCTTGATGTCGGGAAAGAACTTCAGCTTGTTCTCGACATACTTGGGCGCCATAAGCGCGCCGCTGTTCAGCCGGCCGACATCCTTGGCGCGATCGATGATTTTCAGGTGGCCATCATCGGCGAAAAAGCCTGCGTCGCCTGTGTGAACCCAGCCATCATCTGTCTTGGTTTCCGCAGTGGCTTCGGGATTTTTATAGTACTCGACGAAAACGCCCGGGCCGCGAAACAGAACCTCGCCGGAATCGGCAATCTTGATATCGACACCCGGCGCCGGTTTGCCGACTGTGTCCGCCTTGATTTCACCGTCAGGTTGGATGGTGATGAAAACAGAAGCTTCCGTGCTGCCGTAAAGTTGCTTCAGATTGATGCCCAGCGAACGATAGAAGTCGAAGATATCGGGGCCGATGGCTTCACCGGCGGTGTAGGCTAGCCGGATGCGGCTGAAACCCAGGACGTTCTTCAGCGGACCGTAGATCAGAACATTCCCCAGAGCGTAGAGGATTCGATCGCTGAAGGAGACCGGTTCGCCGTTCAGGATGGCAATTCCACAACGTTTCGCCACATCCATGAAATACCTGAACATTTTGCGCTTCAGGCTGCTGGCGTCTTCCATGCGGATCAGCACGCTGGTCAAAATGTTCTCGAAAATCCTAGGTGGTGCGAAGAAGTAACTCGGTCCGAGTTCGCGCAGATCGTGCATAACAGTGTCGCCGGATTCGGGGCAGCTGACGCAGAACCCGGCGGCATAGCTTTGACCAAAGGAGAAGATGTTGTCGCCGACCCAGGCCATCGGGAGATAGGCCAGGACTTCTTCGTCGGCCGTCAGGCCTTCGAAAGTCACGCTGTTTTTTGCCGTCTGAAGGACATTGTCGAAGCTGAGGACCACACCTTTCGGACGCCCCGTTGTACCCGAAGTGTAAAGCATGATGGCGGTATCGCTGCCGACGCTTTTGGCAACCTCTGCGTCATAGAAGTCCGGATGCTCATCTGCAAAGGCGCGGCCTCTTTCCTGAACCGCTTCGAAGTTGCTAAGAGAATCTTCGCTGTAGTCGCGCAGACCACGCGCGTCGTCGTAGATGATCTGTTCGAGCCTAGGGCAGCTTTCGCGGATTTCCGTCAACTTGTCGACCTGCTCCTGGTCTTCGACCATGGCGAAGCGTACTTCGGCGTGCTCGATGACGTAGGACATCTCTTCAGCCACCGAATCCTGATAGACGGGGACTGGGATCGCGCCGATAGCTTGTGCAGCGGTCATGGTCCAATAGAGCCGTGGCCGATTATCGCCGACAATCGCGATCTTATCACCACGCGTCAGTCCCATCGCGGCGAGCCCGCAGGCGAGAGCCTTGATCTCTTCGGCTACCTCGAGCCAGGTCCAGGCCTGCCAGATGCCAAACTGCTTTTCACGGATCGACGGTTTGTCACCGCGTGTTCGCGCATGATCGATCAAGAGTTTGGGAAAGGTGTCCAGATTCGAGCCAGCTACGTTCATCCAAGCCATCCTGTTGGGAGACCGGAACGGCATAGTCGCCGCACGCCGGATGAGGTCGAGGCATTTTCCCCGAAAAGGCGTAGTGAATTTTGCGCCGCTACGCCGGCCTCCCGCAATTTGTTTGTAGTCACATGTTTGGTTAGTGACTTTGTGTCAACGCGGAACAGGTAAGTTGATTCTCGGGCACAGGTCAAGAGCTAGTCGCATGTCGTGAATTTCTTTGGACATGCATACTCGTTTATAGGGTTTTTGCTTCTGATCGTGCAATCGTAGCAGCAAGAAAACCTAAATTCGATTCGCGATACAGGATTGATATTCCATAATAAGATATAGTTTCATCGGTAACTAACTGATCGCAATATCTTTCTATCGAATTGTAGTTGTGTGCAGCGCAGTGAGGTCGACGGGGTGACAGGTGGGTGCACTTGAGGGCCCTAAAATGCGCAGTTTCCCGAAATTCAGGGATATCGCGGAATTGTGATGTAGCGGTCTGGCCGCGGTGCCTCGCATATGATCTTGAAATTTGTCTTTTTGGTTCAAATGGGCCGGGGTCATGGTGCAGTGCACATGCATATGGCCCACAGCGTTAAATCCATACCTTTCCGGTATTTCTCGCACTGCGGTATTGGTTTCTTCACGACGTGAGACTATGTTGTGCGCGCATTTCGATGGCGGTTGTGCGGGAGGTCGGAGGTGGATCTTGCCCGGGCAGCTTTTCGCCGTTTCGAAGAAGACCAAACCAGCGAATTTGAATGGAGGCTGTCCATGGCCCTTGGCAATGACTCCCTGAACACCCGCCGCACTCTCTCTGTCAGTGGAAAAACCTACGATTATTTCAGCCTGGAGGCTGCGTCCGAGGCGATCGGCGATATCTCGCGGCTGCCCTTTTCGCTGAAGGTTCTGTTGGAGAACTTGCTGCGCTTTGAGGACGGCCGGACCGTGTCGGTGGACGATATCAAAGCCTTGCCCGCGTGGCTGGCTGACAAACGTTCGGACAGGGAAATCGCCTATCGCCCGGCACGGGTTCTGATGCAGGATTTTACGGGTGTCCCTGCGGTCGTCGATCTGGCTGCCATGCGCGCCGCGATGACCAAGCTGGGTGGCGATCCGAAGAAGATCAATCCGCTTTCGCCTGTCGATCTGGTGATCGACCACTCGGTGATGGTTGATTCCTATGGCGGACCGGATGCCTTTAAGAAGAACGTGGAACTGGAGTTCGAGCGTAACGGAGAGCGCTATTCCTTCCTGCGCTGGGGGCAGACCGCCTTCGATAACTTCAGAGTCGTGCCGCCGGGAACCGGTATTTGCCATCAGGTGAACCTGGAAAACCTGGCGCAGGTTGTTTGGACTAAGGACGAGGGCGGCAGCACCGTTGCCTATCCCGACACACTGGTTGGAACGGACAGCCACACGACCATGGTCAATGGCCTGTCGGTCCTCGGCTGGGGAGTCGGCGGCATCGAAGCCGAAGCTGCCATGCTCGGCCAACCGGTCTCCATGCTGATCCCTGAAGTGATCGGTATGAAGTTGACCGGGAAGCTCAAGGAAGGCACGACAGCGACTGACCTGGTGCTCACGGTCACTCAGATGCTGCGCGCCAAAGGTGTTGTCGGCAAGTTCGTTGAATTCTACGGCGCCGGTCTGGATCACCTGACGCTTGCCGATCAGGCGACCATCGGCAACATGGCGCCGGAATACGGCGCGACCTGCGGCTTCTTTCCGATTGATGAAGAAACCATCCGTTACCTCCGCTTCACCGGGCGTGACGAAGATCGTGTGAAATTGGTGGAAGCCTATGCCAAGGCACAGGGTATGTGGCGCGACAGCACTACGCCGGACCCGGTCTTCACCGATAGCCTGGAACTGGATCTCAGCACGGTCGAGCCCAGCCTGGCAGGACCGAAGCGTCCGCAGGACCGTGTGGCCCTGAGCGCATTGGGCGCCGAATCTACCAAAATCGTTCAGGCTTCGGTCGGTGCGGACATCTCTAAAGGGACGCCTGTCGAAGGCAGGGACTACAGCCTGAACCACGGCGACGTGATGATCGCCGCGATCACCAGCTGTACCAACACTTCGAACCCCAGTGTCCTGATTGCCGCTGGTTTGGTAGCCAAGAAGGCACGCGAAAAGGGACTTTCCGTGAAACCCTGGGTCAAGACCTCCCTGGCGCCGGGCTCCCAGGTCGTGACCGACTACCTGAAGGCCGCAGGCCTGCAGAGCGAACTTGACGCTCTGGGCTTCGATCTGGTCGGTTACGGCTGCACGACCTGCATTGGTAACTCTGGCCCCTTGGCCGACGAGCATGTCGCTGCGATCGATGACGGCGACCTCCATGTTGCCGCCGTGCTGTCGGGCAACCGCAACTTCGAAGGCCGTGTCAGCCCGCAGACGCGCTTGAATTATCTTGCGTCCCCGCCCCTGGTGGTCGCATACGCCTTGGTTGGTAATGTTACCGCGGACCTGCTGAATGATCCGTTGGGAACCGGCAGCGACGGCGAACCCGTCTACCTGAAGGACGTCTGGCCGAGCAATCACGAGGTCGAGGCGCTGATGGGCACCTCGCTGACACCGGAAATGTTCCGGGCCCGGTACGACAATGTCTTCGAAGGTCCAGAAGAGTGGCAGGGCATTCAGACTGCCGCCAGCATGACCTACAGCTGGCAGTCAGGCAGCACTTACGTACAGTATCCACCGTTCTTCGAGGATATGGAGGCAGAACCGGGTGCGCTGAGCGATTTCGTCGGTGCCCGCTCACTTGCGATGCTGGCAGACTCTGTGACGACCGATCACATTTCACCGGCCGGTGCGATCAAGAAAGAAAGCCCGGCAGGCTCCTACCTGCTAGAGCATCAGGTCCGTCCGATCGACTTCAACTCCTACGGCTCGCGCCGCGGCAATCACGAGATCATGATGCGCGGAACCTTTGCCAACATCCGCATCAAGAATGAATTGGCGCCGGGCACCGAAGGCGGCGTGACCAAGCATCAGCCGAGCGGCGAAGTGATGCCGATTTACGACGCGGCCATGAAGTATCAGGCTGACGGTGTGCCGCTGATCGTTGTGGGCGGCAAGGAATACGGCACCGGCTCATCTCGTGACTGGGCTGCAAAGGGCACGCGCCTTCTGGGTGTCAAAGCGGTCATCGTGGAAAGCTTCGAGCGCATTCACCGATCGAATCTGGTTGGAATGGGTGTCCTGCCCCTGCAGTTCAAGGACGGCATGAATCGCCAGACGCTCGGACTGAACGGCAGCGAAACATTCGACATTGTCGGGGTTGCCGGCGGCATTACGCCACGCATGGATGTGACCTGCCATATTCACCGGGCGGACGGCAGCAGCGAAGAGATTCAGTTGCTGTGTCGGATCGATACCGCGGACGAGGTCGAGTATTACCGTAATGGCGGCATCCTGCATTACGTTCTGCGGAACCTGATGAAGGCGGCTTAACCGTCTTACATGACTGTTAGTAATAAGGGGCGCTTCAGGGCGCCCCTTTGCTTCGTGTGCGTTGCATTTTGCCCGTTGTGCTGTGCAGCAGCGGCCGGTTCGCGTAGACTACTCCGTCTTTCGACAACGCCATGGCTCCTCCGTCGAGGCTCGACAAAGCGCTGGATCGCACGATCATGCCCAAGCTCATCGTGAATCATAACACCGTCTATCGCTATCGGCAGCCGGTCGGCTTCGGCGATCATCGCCTGATGGTCCGGCCACGCGACAGCCATGATATGCGGGTTATCGATACGGCGTTGACCATTTCGCCAACTGCCGAAATTCGTTGGATGCACGACGTTTTTTCCAACTCGATCGCGGTTGCCCACTTCGAAGACCAGGCGGATGAACTTCGTTTCGAGAGCCGGATCGTGATCGAGCACTTCGGTCTGGATACGCCAGTCTTCACGCTTGACGAATATGCGCAGACTTTCCCTTTTTGTTATGACGCGGACGAAGCCGCCGATCTGGGTCGATGCGACGAACGTCACTATCCTGATCCTCAGCGCCGGATCGACACCTGGGCCAGGGGTTTTCTCGAACGCGGGCTGAACAGCAGAACCCAGGAGGTTCTGTTTCAGATCAATCTGGCGATAAACCGGCAATTCAGCTATCAGCGCCGTTATAGCGTTGGCGTTCAGACGCCGGTCGAAACCTTGAATCTCGGCAGCGGCACCTGCCGGGATCTTGCCGTATTCATGATGGAAGCCGTGAGATCTCTGGGCTTCGCGGCCCGTTTTGTCTCCGGGTACCTCTATGATCCCACGCTCGACCCAAATGCCGGCGAGACCGAAGTAAACGAGCCAGTGCGCGGCGCCAGTGCAACCCATGCTTGGGTTCAAGTGTACCTGCCTGGTGCCGGTTGGGTCGAATACGACCCAACCAATGGGCTGGTGGGCGGCGCAAACCTCATCCGGGTTGCCGTGGCGCGGGATCCGGCACAGGCCGTCCCCCTGCAAGGGACCTTCATTGGGCCAAGCGATGCATTTGCGGAAATGGAGGTCGAGGTCGAGGTTTTGTCCGACGATACATCTTCATAGAAATTAACGATGTTCCGCTGATTCGGGGGTTGGGTATTCACCCTAACGTGATTCGCCTGTGACCTTCCGCGGCCCCTAATCTGAAGCTATGAAAACAATACCTGCATGGCTGGTTGCCGGGGCTTTTGCCGTTGTTGTCGCGGGCGTGAGTTGGCATGCCGCCACGCTTCAGGCTGGGCCTTCGAAAGCAACCGCAGAGACCAAAGGGAGCACAGTTCCGCTCCAGTTGGCCGCCGACGAATCCGGTGTGAAGCGCCCGGTTGTTGTTGAACTTTTCACATCACAGGGCTGCAGTTCCTGTCCGCCTGCCGATAAGCTTCTGGGTGAATTGGCTGATCAGCCTGGTGTTATCGCACTTGCTCATCACGTGGACTACTGGGACTACATCGGCTGGAAAGATCCCTTCGCCCGTCCAGAGGCCACCGAGCGTCAACGCCGCTATTCGCAGCATCTGGGCACTCGCTTCATCTATACGCCTCAGATGGTGATCAACGGTCAGATCGATGTGGTCGGCTCGCGCCGCGCCCAAGTCATCAGCTCAGTGACAGCCGCGCAAACGAGCGGCGAGGCTTTGGCGATTGAAGTTGATGACAGTTCTGTCATGGCAAAGGTGACCATCCCAGCCGGGGAGGCACCCGAGCAGGGCGCAACGATATGGCTGGCTGTCTTCGACGATGAGCAAAAGACCGATGTGCAACGTGGCGAGAATTCTGGACGAGAGCTGGTTGATGCCAACGTGGTTCGCGAGTTTGTCTCGCTGGGCACTTGGAAAGGTCAAGCGATGGAGCTTTCAGTCGATCTGGCCGGTGCCATTGCCGACGGCCGGGGTGGCTGCGCGATTATCGTCCAGGAAGGCCGGGCCGGAAAGATCTTGGGCGCAGCACTGATGAACCTCGGCGGCGCTCCTTCTTAAGTAACGCAGCTTAATCAGGCGGGGCTGGTTTGAAAAAAAACCGGGATGCAGCGAAAAAGCGCATCCCGGTATTTCTTTGACGTGAAGCAAATAGACGTTGCTCTAGGCCAAACCCTTTTCCACCAGCGTTGAGAGACGGCGTGCGAAGGCGACTGGATCCGGCAGGCTTTCACCCTCTAAAATGCGCGCCTGATCCAACAGCAGGCCGGCCGCATCTTCCAACTCATCGCCGACACCGTCCTTGCCGATGCGCTTGGCAAGTGCCACGACCAGACTATGCTTGGGATTAATCTCCAACACGCGCTTGGCGCTCGTGTCGAGTTGCTTATGCTGTTTTAGGATCCGTTCGAGGTTGATGTCGATGTCGCCTTCGTCCGCAACCAGGCAAACAGCGCTTTCAGTCAGACGCTCGGAAGCCCGGACGTCCTTGACCTCGTCCTTAAGAGCCAGCTTCACGAAAGCTATGAGTGAGTCGACGTTGGTATCGCCATTGTCACTCTCGTCCTTTTCGTCCTTTTCGCTTTTGTCTTCAGCCCCGATCTTACCGAGGTCCGCGCCACCACGGGTCACTGACTTGAAACTTTTGCCTTCAAAGTTCGGCACCGAAGTAATCCAGAATTCGTCGACTGGATCGCTGAACAGAAGAACTTCTACGCCCTTTGCCGCAAAGCCCTCAAGCTGTGGACTGCGCTTGATGTTGTCGGCGTCTTCGCCGCTGATGTAGTAGATCGACTCCTGGCCTTCTTTCATGCGGCCGATGTAGTCGGCGAGGGTTGTGGTGCCCTCGGCAACGGTAGAGCGGAAGCGTGCGAGCTTCAGCAGGGCATCGCGCTGTCCGTCATCCTCGTAGATGCCTTCCTTTAAGACGGCGCCGAAATCGGTCCAGAAGGTTTCGAAGGCCTCTGGGTCCTTGTTCGCTTTCTTGGTCAGCTCCGAGACCACGCGCTTGGCGACACCGTTACGGATCTTGGTCAGCAAAGGATTGTGCTGCAGCATTTCACGGCTGATGTTAAGTGGCAGGTCCTCCGTGTCGATCACGCCGCGCAGGAACCGCAGGTAAGGCGGAATGAGTTCGGCGCAGTCGTCAGTAATGAAGACGCGCCGCACGTAAAGCTTCACGCCGTGCTTGCGGTCCGGATGGAACAGATCGAAGGGCTTGCTGGCCGGAATGAACAGCAGGCCGGTGTATTCGATCATGCCTTCAGCCTTGAAGTGCATGCGCTCCCAGGGTTCGTCGAAGGCGTGGGCAACGTGGTGATAAAATTCGGTGTACTGCTCGTCGGTGATCTCGGATTTGGATCGGGTCCAGATGGCCGATGCCGTGTTCAGCGCTTCTGCTTCCTTGTCATCTTCGGAAAGCGAGATGGGAATTGGAATGTGATCTGAGTAGGTCTTGACGATGCCGCGCAGGCGCATGGGATCGGAGAATTCTTCCTGATCGTCGCGCAGGTGAAGGGTGATCCGGGTACCGCGCGCGGGTGCGTCGTCGGTTTCGCCGATGGTGAACTCGCCCCGGCCGTCCGAAATCCAAGCCCAGCCCTGGTCTTCACCTGCCTTGCGGCTTGCCACCGACACCTGGTCTGAGACCATGTACGCGGAATAGAAGCCAACACCGAACTGGCCGATCAGATTGGTTCCGTCCTGCTTGCCGTCGAGCTGGTCCATAAAAGCGGCCGTGCCGGAACGGGCAATGGTGCCCAGGTTTTCCACCAAGTCCTCGCGGTTCATCCCGATACCGTTGTCCGAGATGGTCAGGATCTTGGCATCTTTGCTGAGGCTCAGCTCGATTTTAAAGTCCGGATCGTCGGCGATAAGTTCGGGTTGCGTCAACGCGGCATAACGCAAGCGGTCGCAAGCGTCCGATGCATTCGAAATCAACTCCCTCAGAAAGATCTCTTTGTTCGAGTAGAGGGAGTGGGCGACGATATCCAAAAGCCGCGAAACTTCAGCCTGAAAGCTTAACTTTTCTTCCGACATAAACCTTGTTCCAGTGGTGTTTTAGAGTTGTTGGGTCACGACCGACTGTTGTGACTAAGGGTTTCATATGTCGTAATGGCACCGCGGTTGCAAGTCCTGCGAACAGCGTTGGAGGGCCGAGACTTGGAAGCGACCGACAAAGGTCGGGTCGAGGAACGCGTGGCCATGGTACGTGTCGTTGCGGCCGACGCGGTCGAAACGTCGGCATGGCTCGGCAAAGCCGCTCTGGCTCCGGAAGTCGTAGCGGCAATGAAAATGGTCCCGCGTCACCGCTTTGTACCTGAGGAATGCCAGGTGTTGGCTTACGCCAATCGCCCACAGCGCATCGGTTACGGACAAACAATTTCCCAACCGTTTATCGTCGCATTGATGAGCGATATGGCAGCGGTGAGAAAAGGCGATAGAGTGCTGGAGATCGGCACCGGCTGCGGTTACCAGTCGGCAATGCTGGCGGAGCTGGGAGCAGAGGTTTATTCGGTCGAGCGTATTCCCCAGTTGGCTGCATCGGCTCGAGACCGCTTGGATGGCTTGGGTTACGGCGAAGCGATCCATATCCTCGCGGGCGACGGCGCCAAGGGCTGGCCTGAACATGCGCCCTACGACAGCATCGTGGTGACGGCGACCACCAACCCTGCGGTGGTTGCAGAGTTGCTCAAACAGCTGGCGCCGGGCGGCCGCATGGTAGTGCCCGAGATTCAAGAGGCCGGGACTGGAGACAACAAAGGCGCGGGCATTTTGGGCCTGGCCCGTTGGCTGGCGGTCGAACCTGAAACCGATCTCTGCCTGATCACCAAGGATGAAAAAGGTGTCTGTACTCACATGCGTTTACTGCCTGTTGCCTTTGTTCCCCTGGTGGAAGGAGATCCGGCCGATTAACACCGCTGAGTGAAATCTCCATGAGATTCGTTATCTCACTTGCATAGCGGGCACGCGCGAACGATCTTTTGTCCATGTTTCATCAGTCAAATAACCGGTCAGATAGCCGGATCGTCGCCGTTTTGGGCTCGACCAATACCGGCAAGACCTATCTCGCCATTGAACGCATGCTTGGCCATCACTCCGGGATGATAGGCTTTCCCTTGCGTTTGCTCGCGCGTGAGAACTACGACCGCGTCGTGAAAATAAAGGGTGCCGCCAAGGTTGCGCTGGTTACCGGCGAGGAGAAAATCGTTCCGCCGGGCGCCGTCTATTTCATGTGTACGGTTGAATCCATGCCGGTCGACCGGGCCGTCGACTTTCTGGCGATCGACGAGATTCAGCTTTGCGCGGATTCCGAACGCGGACACATTTTCACCGACCGGCTGTTGCATGCCCGCGGCCGGAACGAGACGATGTTCCTCGGCGCCGAGAGCATGCGACCGTTAGTAAAAAAGCTGGTACCGGATGCAGAGTTTGAACAGCGACCGCGCTTTTCGAAACTGAGCTATGCCGGTGAGAAAAAGATCACCCGTCTACCGCCACGCTCGGCCGTCGTCGCCTTTTCGGCAACCGAGGTTTACGGTATGGCCGAATTGTTGCGTCGTCAGCGCGGTGGAACTGCGGTGGTTTTGGGTGCTCTGAGCCCGCGAACCCGAAATGCACAGGTCGGCATGTTTGAGGCCGGCGAAGTTGATTATCTGGTTGCGACAGATGCCATTGGAATGGGCCTGAATCTCAACCTCGACCATGTTGCCTTTGCAAAGTTGCGCAAGTTCGACGGCCGCAATCCGCGCCGTCTGACGGCTGCGGAGATCGGACAGATCGCGGGCCGGGCCGGGCGGCATATGAATGACGGCACGTTCGGGACGACCGCGGATGCCGGGCCTCTGCCGGCTGAAGTGGTCGAAGTAGTTGAGAGTCATAATTTTGATATGTTGCGCCATGTCTTCTGGCGCAGCCGCGATCTAGACATGAGTAATCCGTCGGCGCTGCAAAAGAGCCTGCAGCAACGTCCACCCCTGTCCGAAATGTTACGTGTTCGGGATTCGGAAGATCTGGCGGCATTGATCAGTTTGAGCCAGGACAAGGAAGTGCTGGAGCGTGCGAACAATCCCGCGGCAATGCGGCTCCTCTGGGATGTCTGTCAGGTGCCCGATTTTCGCAAGATCCTATCTGACCATCACAGCCGTTTGTTGGGCCGGCTCTTCAAGTACCTTGCCTCTGACGAGGCACGCCTGCCCGATGACTGGGTCGCCGGTCAGATCTCACGGATCGACCGGATCGACGGAGATATCGATTCGTTGGTTTCCAGAATTGCCGACATCCGAACCTGGACCTATATTTCGCATCGCGGCGACTGGTTGGAAGACGCCGCAAGCTGGCAGCAGAAGGCGCGTGCTATCGAAGACCGCTTGTCCGATGCTCTTCACGAACGGCTTACACAGCGTTTCGTGGACAAAAAGGCAATGGTATTGGCGCGCCGTAAAGAGGGAGAAAGACCATTGGCAGCTATAGTAGCCAGCGGTGAGGTTATGGTCGAGGGTGAGTCGCTCGGCCGGTTACGCGGGTTTCGTTTCGATCTCGACGAGGCGGTGTCGCCTGATCATGCACGCGCGTCGCTTGCTGCCGTGCGCGATGTTCTGGCGACTGAGATCCCACAGCGCATCCTGAAGTTCGAACAGGACAACGACGGCAGCTTTCTGCTGGACCGTGATGGCAATCTGACCTGGCGCGGCGCCGGCGTTGGCCGCATTGCCGCCGGTGAGACGATTTTGACCCCCAATGTTGAGGTTGCACCGAGTGAATATCTGGATGGGCCGGGGCGTGAGCGCTTGCGTCAACGCCTTGTCGCTTGGCTGACCCGGCATCTGCGGGCTCAATTAAAACCGCTCTTCGGCCTCGACGGGTCCGAGTTGAGCGGCTCTGCCCGTGGGGTCGCCTATCAGATGATCGAGGCTCTTGGTCTGATTCCCCGCCATGCGGTTGCCCGCCAGATCGCCGACCTCTCAAAAGCCGACCGCAAGGCTCTGTCGGATCTGGGCGTGCGGATCGGGCGGGAGAGCATCTTCATGCCGGCCCTACTCAATCCCAAGACGGCGGGGCTGCGGGCGGTTCTTTGGGGAACCTTTGCCGGCGTTGCCATGGCCGATCTTAAGGGATTGCCCTTGTTAAAAACGCCTGCGGAGCCTGAAGTGGTTGCGGCGAAAGAGTCGGTAACCGAAGAGCCTGCCTCTGAAAAACCCAACGAGGAATATTTAGCGGCAGCTGTTACGGAGAGTACCGCAGCCGAATCTTCAGAAGGCGCGCCGGAAGAACCTGTCGCGGAACTGTCCGTCAGTGGCGGAGATTTGGCCAAGCCTGAGACGGAGTCGGCGCCTGCGCCGAGCAAGGAAGCGGAGTTCAATCTGCCGGAGGACGGTTTGCTGGCGCGGGGCGATCGGCGTTCGGCACGTTTCTTTCAGGCGATTGGTTTTCGCCGTTTCGCCAACCGCTCCGGCGATGCGGTGCTTATGAAAGCCGATGCGCTGGAACGGGTCTCAAACGAAGCTCACAAGCTGGCCAAAGAAGGTGCGTTTGCCATCACCGATGGCCTGAAGTCACGCGGGAAATGTGGGAATGCGCTGCTCGAGATTCTGCTACCCGCGATCCGCTTCCAGAGCAGGCGGGTGGAAGACGGGACCGTGACCTTCGTCAGGAGGAGCAGAAAGCCCGAGATTGGCAAAGAAGGCGAAACTGAAGGCAGGCCCGGAAGGCGTAGCACAGGAACGCCTCAATCAAAGGCTCTCTCCGGAGCTGTTGCGGTGCAGACCACCGAGGGTGAAAACGCCAACAGCAGACGTGCTCACAAGAGTAAGTCCGAGGGTGCGGGTGCAAAGCCGCCGGGGAGGAACCGGGGCGCGAAGTCTCAGTCAGGCAGCCGGAAACCGGGCGCCAACAAGTCGACTCACACCAAGTCGGGCAACAGCAATGCGGGAAATAAACGAAGTTCGAAGCCCGCGGCGCGCATGGATCCTGACTCTCCCTTTGCTGTCCTGCGTAACATGTCCTTCAGTAAGTAGGCCGCGATGGTCCGATCGCAGAACGACAGGGGTGGAACGGCGTCGGACGAGACCGAGGCCTTGAGGATCGACAAGTGGCTGTGGTTCGCGCGTTTCTTTAAGTCGCGAAGTCTTGCGTCGCAGTTTTGTGGTGCCGGGCGGGTGCGTATTGCCGGGAATATCGTCGGCAAGGCAAGCCACATGGTTCGGGTCGAGGACATCTTGACCTTTCCTCTGAGGGACCGGGTTCGCGTGATCAAGATTGTCGCCTTAGGGAGCCGACGCGGCCCGGCCCGTGAGGCTGTACTGCTCTACGAGGATCTTTCACCTGAGACAGTGAAACCAACTGGTGACAGTGATTCCACGGCCGGGGTTGCAGAACGCGAGCCGGGTAGTGGCCGTCCGACCAAGCGAGAGCGCCGGCATCTGGACCGACTGCGCGAGAACTGATCTGGGTAGAGAAGTCATAATCTGCGATGGCTTTGAACGTGTTTTGCCAGGGCGGCTAAATTATGAGCCCTCGACCAATGCGCCGTACTCGAAAACGAGTGTCAGGTTGTTGCTCGGCATCTCGATAATTTCGGGAGTTTGGAAGCCGTGTTTGAGCGCTTCCTCGGTCACCACTTCAAGTTCACGGACACCCCAATCTGAATTCTGGCTGCGCAGAGAGTGATCGAAGGCTTCGTTCGATGGTGCGGTATGCGCGCCTCCGCGTTTGAAGGGACCGTAAAGGCAGAGTTTTCCGCCGGGCTTTAGATGACGGGCCGCCCCGCTAAGCAGTCCGAGAGTTGCCGCCCAAGGGGCGATGTGAATCATGTTCGCGCAAAATACGGCATCGACGGGCTCAGGAGACTCATCGGGACTCATCCATCGGGAAGCCGTAACGTCGATGTCCATTGGTAGCGGCAGGGTCAATTTGGCGTGCGCAGCATGAGATGCGATAGATTGTCGCAGGTCAGGGTTCGGGTCACTGGTTTGCCAAGTAAGTCCGGGCATATGTTGAGCCAACCAAACTGCATGCTCGCCGGTTCCGCTAGCAATTTCCAGTACCTTGCCCCGCGCCGGCAGCAGATCAGACAGTACTTTGAACAAGGGTTCTCGGTTTCGCTGCGTCGCTGGGGCAAAGCGTCTGAAGTCGGGCGCTTGCTCGCTTTGGATCACGATCTACAAATCCTTACTTTACCAAGGGTTGCTACGATCAGGTCGCGCATGATAGGCACAGCGCTCAGTTTGGATTATCTACGCGACATTGGCCGTGATTGAAAGATTGAAGGCCCTTTTGATGGGCAAGGGCGACGGCGGTCTGACCACCAGCCAAGATCAGGATACGCTCCAGGTTGCGGCGGCGGCCCTGCTGGTTGAGGCTGCCTTGATGGACGAGACCTTTGACGATCGTGAGCGGGCAACGATTGAGCAACTTCTGACTGAGCGTTTCGAGCTTTCGGCGGGTGAAGTGACTGCGCTGTTGGACGAAGCGAAATCCGAGGTCGAGCAATCGAGCCAACTCTTCGGTTTTACTCGCATTGTGGCTGACAGCTTTGACAATGATCAGCGTGTCGAACTGGTGGGAATGCTTTGGCAGGTGGCCTATGCGGATGGCGAACTGCATGACTTTGAGGCAAGTTTGCTGCGTCGGCTCGCCGGATTGCTGCACGTCTCGGATTATGACAGCGGCCGCGCCAGACAGGCCGCGAGAGCAAAGCTTGTTCAACAGGACGAGTAAAAACGATAACTGAGGTAAATGAGCGGCGCATTCCATGCAATGAGTGAGGCGCTGTTTGAACTAGAACTTACGCGGAAAGAGACGCGGCGCCGGGGCGGGTAAAAATCCAGGTGTTGTCGGCGAGGAGACCAGAAATGACCTACATCGTGACCGAGGCCTGCATCAGGTGCAAATACATGGACTGCGTGGAAGTTTGTCCGGTGGATTGCTTCTACGAAGGCGAAAATATGTTGGTCATTCATCCTGACGAGTGCATTGATTGCGGCGTCTGCGAACCTGAATGCCCGCCCGAAGCAATTTTGCCCGACAGCGATACCGAGGCCGAGAAGTGGCTCGAACTGAACCGTGAGTACAGTGAAACCTGGCCGAATATTACGCGTAAAGGCGATGCGCCGGCCGATGCAGATGAATTTCGCGAGCAGACTGGCAAATTCGAGAAGTTTTTCAGTACGGCTCCAGGTAATACGGACGGCTGATTATTGAATTTCTGCGTGCAGACTATTGCGGCTCTTTCGCATTGCCGCGGTGCATAAAGCAGGCGCAATGCCGCCCGGCAGGGCTGGATTGCAGAAAATTCAGAGCTATGCTGCGGCGCAACAGTTGTTTTGACGGCCTAAATATAGTATAAAGTATTTGCAACACATTGGCGCTTGACCGATGTGTTGCAAACCAACCTCGACACTCGGCGTGTTTCAGCGCCTGAGTTGTTCGGGGTTGAATTTTGCATGTTAAGACCGAACGGCAGTGATCGATGATTATGGATCCTTCCGTTCCGCGCCGCGCCTCCGCACGCGCTGCTCTGAAATGCAGGCTTGCTTCAGGGCGCAGTTGCCCAGGTAGTGCTTTGGCGGAAACCAGACGGAGCAAGAGAAGACCAAATGGCGAAATCGAGTGAATTCGGGACCGGCGATTATGTGGTTTACCCGACCCATGGCGTTGGCCGGGTCATGGGCGTCGAAACCCAGGAAATTTCCGACGTTACCCTCGAACTGATCATCATCAAATTCGAAAAAGACCGGATGACCCTTCGTGTTCCGGTAAATAAGGCGCATGAGTCGGGTCTGCGGAAGCTATCGAGCCGCAAGATGATGGATTCTGCGCTGACTACGCTAAAGGGCCGCAGCCGTGCAAAACGCACCATGTGGAGCCGGCGTGCGCAGGAATACGAGGCGAAGATCAATTCCGGTGATCCGGTATCGATTGCCGAAGTCGTGCGCGACCTGCACCGCAGTGCTGACCAGCCGGATCAATCCTACAGTGAACGCCAGATGTATCAGGCGGCGCTTGACCGTCTGGCACGTGAATTGGCGGCCGTCGAGAAAATCGACGAAGAGGCTGCCGCACAGAAGCTGGAAGAGTTGCTCACAGCGGCCTGACGCTGTACGAGTATTAGCCGCCTGACAGGGAACCGAATCGAGGTGATCGAAGTCGGTTCCTGACAGGTGTGCTTGTCTGGCTTATTGGTGCGGCTCCGTCCTCGTGCGGGTGGGCGCTCCCTATATAATGGTTGAGGAGGCCATCTGCCGCGACTATGCGCGATCGGCAGAAATTTGCGGTTTTACGCGCAGCGCGGAGAATCTGGACGATCTCTGCGGTTCATGGCGATGCGGATCGTCTCGACCGTCTCCACGCGCAGCTGGAAGGCCGCCTTCGGCGCGGCGATCGGGTGGTTTATCTCGGCAATTTGCTCGGCCGTGGTGACACAATCCGCCAGACTCTGGATCATGTGATCGAGTTTCGACGCGGGTTCCTCGCGCTTCATCAAAATTTTCCTGAAGATATTGCCTTCCTGCGCGGCGGCCAGGAAGAGATGTGGCAGAAACTGCTGCAGCTCCAGTTCGCCAGCGATCCGCGCGGGGTCCTGTCATGGATGCTGGACCAAGGGGTCGGCGCAACCCTCGAGGCCTATGGCTCCAGCGCCCGGGAAGGCTTGCGGGAGGCGGCCTCCGGCCCGCTGCAGCTCACACGCTGGACTGGCCGCCTGCGAAGCGCAATCCAGGACAACCCCGGCCACTATCAGATCATGAACGAAATCCGGCGGGCTGCATACACCTCGGATCGCCGTGTGTTGTTCGTGCATACCGGGTTGGATCCAACCCGACCGCTGGAAACGCAAAAAGACAGTTTCTGGTGGAGTTCCTCCGCCTTCGCGCGCTTGAACGAGCCCTACGGTGATTTTCAGCGGATCGTGCGTGGCTATGATCCCAGCCATCCGGGATTGGAAACCACCGAGTATACCGTAACGCTGGATGGTGGTTGCGGTTTCGGCGGCCCATTGATGGCGGCCTGCCTGGGGCCAGAAGGCGATGTGATTGAAATGCTCGAGGCTTAAGGGCGCTGACTCGAGCCTAACACCAAGTACCCCTAATTTTGTCCTCGTTTTTAGACTCTGCGTTATTTGATTAGAGAGCGATTCACGTTCTTGACTGTAACGGTCAAGAACGATCGCACTCTATACCGCGTTAACACAAAAAAGTTCGCACTCATGCGAGTTGTGTGTTTTTATACTATCATAAGTAGAGATCAGCAGTAGAAACCGACACTGCATTCTGTTTTGGTGATCTATCGGCGGCCAACCTGCGTACAGAAATCGTGGTGTTCGCAAAAACCGAGAGGTACCGCTGTTATGGCGCGATTCGAAAACTCGGAAACCCATCGCGCTCAGACACGCTTTATCCGACGATCGATGTCGGAGCCGCTTCTTACGCGCGATCACGAGTTCGACCTTGCCAAAGCCTGGCGGGACAATAAGGACGAAGCGGCGTTGCACGAGCTCATCCGCTCCTACACCCGCCTTGTGGTCTCGACCGCGACGCGCTACCGCCATTACGGCCTGCCGATCAGCGATCTGGTACAGGAGGGTTCGGTCGGTCTAATGCAGGCGGCCGCGCGCTTTGACCCGGATCGCGAAATTCGCTTTTCGACCTACGCCAGTTGGTGGATCCGCTCCGCGATACAGGATTTTGTGTTGCGTAACTGGTCGATTGTCCGCACCGGGACCACTGCGGCGCAGAAGACGCTCTTTTTCAATTTCCGCCGCCTGCGCGCAAGAATCGAAGACGAAACCGGTAACAAGTTTGACGATGACGCGCGGGCGCAGGTTGCCACCGAGCTGTCGGTCGGACTGCATGAAGTGGAATCGATGGAGCAACGCCTCGCTGGAATGGATCATTCCCTCAATCACGTTATCGGCGAGGATGGCGAGAGCGAATGGCAGGACTTCCTGGTGGACGAACGTCCCAATCCGGAAGACCTCATTATTTCCTACAAAGACGGTGAGACCCGTAGCCGCTGGATTACCGAAGCGCTCACTGAACTGCCTCTGCGTGAACAACGTATCGTAAAAGCGCGGCGCCTGACCGAAGAAAGCGCCACTCTGGAAGAACTTGGGCGCGAACTCGGGGTTAGCAAGGAACGGGTCCGGCAGTTGGAGGGCCGGGCGCTGTCCAAGCTGAAAAGTGCAATGCTGCGCAGAGTGGAAACCAGCGGCGACCTCATTGGCGAGGCCTAGTTTGGATGGAAACGCTCCGGACGATGAATCGATCCGGTAAGTCCTCTCCAGAGGACGATTGCCCTACTGGGTAATAATCTTGACCGTCTGGCCCGACTTCAATTTCTGTTTAGCGCCTAGTCCGTTGAGGGCCTGAAAGCGCTCCAACTGATAGTCCTCGTAAGGAAAACGGCCGGCAAGTTTGGCCGCAGTGTCGCCGGCACGCACCTTGTGCAGTCTTATGCGCTTCGGTTTGATCTTCCCGGCCTCGCCGGCGCTTAGTTTCCGAAAACTATAGGTCGTGCGCCGCAGCCCCTCGGCCTGCTGTCCCGTTGCCTTGGCCGGAGTCGAAAACAGAAAGCGGTAGACCGTGTTCTGGTCGTAACCCATGGCAATCAGACGCACATCGCGTGGTCCTTGCTTTCTGTTCACCCGTGCTTGACCGGTGAGACTCTCCATGCCGTTGATTGTGATTCGCTCAACGTTTTCCAGCCGGACCTTTCCGGTGACTTCTGTCAGCGCGGCCTGAAGATTGCCGTTTGCCTTTTTGGACGCCCGGTCGAAAATGATGACCGAGCCATCCTTGTGTTGCGCGCCCACAGCATTGGCAGTGTTGACCAAGCGGAAGCCCTTTGGCACCTCAAAGGCTAGGCGAAGTTCAGGATGGAGGAACTTTCGCCCCTGAATGATGCCCTGCTTGGGGTCGTCGCCATAGAGCAGGCCGTCGATTTTCGAGAGATAGACCTGACGGCCGACGACGGGATCCTTGACCCGTTTTTCTCCGGCTTGATCGATGGCTCGCTTGATGCGATCGGTGGTGCGCGGGTGGGTCTGCATGATGTCAAAGCTATCCGCCGCCTCGGGATTTCCTGCGATTGTCGCATTCAGCCGGCTGTCGGCCTGCAGCTTGGTCAGGAAATCCGCCATGCCCTCCGGCTCGAAACCGGCACGCGACAAATAACGGACACCCAGCAGATCGGCCTGAAACTCTTGATCGCGCGAATAGCTCTGCAGCGCCAGAGCGCCGACCTGACCGGCGGCCGACGCGGCTTCCTGGCTACCCAGAAGAATCCCGACCCCGGCCGCCAGGATCGAGGTTGCAGTGGCGCGGCCATAGCGTTGCGAAGCGTGACGCGCGGTGACGTGACCGATTTCGTGCGCCATCACCCCTGCAAGCTCGGCCTCGTCGTCTGCCAGGGCCATCAGACCGCGGGTTATGTAGACATATCCGCCCGGCAGCGCGAAGGCATTGACGACGGGTGAATCCAATACCGTAAAGGTGAATTTCTGATCCGGTGTTTCCGAGGTCTTGGCAAGCAGGTTGCCCAGGCTTGTCACGTACTGAGAAATCTCCGGGTCGGCATAGGCACCGCCGAATTGCTGCAGGATCTTCTTGTGTTCCTGCGCGCCGAGGGACGCTTCCTTATCCTTGGTCAAACCGCCGGTGAAAAAGGACTCGCCGGTCGCCGGCGAGGTTTCGCAGCCGCCAAGAAAGGTCATCGAAGCCAGCAGTGCAGATGCCGCCAGAATGCGCCTAAACAAAGTACCTGCCGATAGGCCGGATGGACCAAAGAAGATCATTTATCGAGTACCTCTATCTGTTCCGGATGCGTGACGTTGATCGTCGCACCGTTTCTATAACCCAGCCAGCCGCGCGCCCGTACCCGGCGCCCCTCGTAAAAGAGCGGGTCCAGGCCTTCGGCTTTGAAGAGCCGGCGGTTAACGGGATCTATCACCAGGGTGAAGTCGCTACGCCAATCCTCTCCGAAGTTAAGATAAGCACGTCCACCTACAATCGCCACCTTCAAGATACGGCCTTCGATCAGCTGGAACTGTCCGACCTCTTTTTCCGCCGCGTCGTGGGGCCGCACTGCGTAATAGGGGTGGGACCAGATCCCACGCCGCGCGGTTCTCGCAATCCGCTCCAACGTCAGCATTTCAGCCACCGCAGTCCGGTTATCGGCGAAACTGTAAACTCTGGCCAGGCCACGATGCAGCAGTTCTCCCTGGAGCCAGAGCCCTTGTGCGTTGGTTACATGCGCCTGAACCCTGCCGTGTCGGTCAATGCGGTTTCCGCTATAGGAAAGAGAAACCGGTTTATCTCCAAGCAATTCGGCAAGGGCCGCTGCCGCGTCGGCCGCGAGCGGCCAGACACCGGTGCTTCCAGTTTTGGTGTTGCTTGCCTCAGGGTTTCTCCGAACCGAGGGCATTGCGGGCGCTTGAATGCCGACCAGATGGACGACCCGGTCGTCCTCGAGCAGCAGAGTGTCGCCGTCGACGACCGTCTTCACGGAAATGGTTTCTCCGGCTTTGAGACCGGCGGGTAGACCGGTTGAGCCGGACTGGTCGGCCGCACCAAGGTTTCCGGCCCTGATTGTGCCTAAAAGAGTGATTGCGAGCACAGCCAGGACCCACGCTTGCGTCGCCCGCAATCCAGGCATGCCACAGCAATAGGACTTTTTCGAACCGGAAAAGAACATCGTCAAACTCTAAAAGCTGTTTCACCTTCGATAAAGCGGCAGGACGATAGGACCACGATATGGCCGCGGGCAGGGGTTAAAAATACCACTTACGGGTGACTCGAAAACCGTCTCTTTCTTTTACCCTTGGCGACAACAGGCTAGGCTGCGGTATCATTGCCTGAACAACAGCGTGATTTCATTGCGTATCGTTATCTTACTAAGGACTTGAACAGACGTATGGTGTCCACAGCCGACAGCCCGGGCCAGATGGCCGGACTCTTTCCGTCGATCGAACCGAACGACAGCGGCCACCTTGCCGTAGACAATCTGCATAAGATCTATTGGGAAACCTGCGGCAATCCGAATGGCACGCCTGTGGTGTTCCTGCATGGCGGACCGGGTGCCGGGGCCGCACCGGATCACCGGCGTTTTTTCGATCCCACAGCGTATCGCATCGTCGTCTTTGATCAGCGTGGCGCCGGCCGCTCAAGGCCGCAAGGCGAACTGACCGACAACACGACGCAGCATCTGATTGCGGACATCGAAGCCCTGCGCAAGTCGCTGGGGATCGAACGCTGGGTGGTATTTGGCGGATCCTGGGGCAGCACTCTTGCTCTTGCTTATGCCCAGGCCCATCCGGAGCGTGTGCGCGGTCTGATCCTGCGCGGCATCTTTCTCTGCCGTCCGTCGGAGATCGAGTGGTTCCTGAACGGCATGCGCATGATCTTTCCCGAGGAATGGGCGCGTTTTTCGTCGTACTTGCCAGTCGAGGAACGCGATGATCTGCTCAACAATTATTATCGGCGCCTGACCGATCAGGATCCCGCTGTCCATCTGCCGGCGGCGCGGGTCTGGAGCACTTTCGAGGGCTGTTGCTCCACATTGCTGCCCAGCCCCAGCACAGTCGCTGCCTTTGGTGAGGACGCCATGGCGCTGAACCTGGCGCGGATCGAGGCGCACTATTTCGTCAACTCGATCTTCCTTTCTGAAAACGAGCTGATCGATAAAGTCGACCGTATTCGAAACATTCCTTCGGTGATCGTCCAGGGCCGGTATGACGTCGTCTGTCCGATCGTCACAGCTTACGATCTGCACCAGGCCTGGCCGGAAGCGGACTATATTGTCGTACCGGATGCAGGGCACTCAGCCATGGAGCCGGGTATCCGCAAGGCTTTGATCGCGGCGACGGAGCGCTTCAAGACTCTCGACTAATTGGTATTTGGCCTGATCAGTAAATTGGTCCTACCGAGTTTTGGGCTGACGGCAAACAGGAGACAGTTGTCATGACTTTGCGGCTGGAGCGGATCGTGATTTTCGTTTCCGACCTGGACAAGGAAGCCGCCTTCTATCGCGACAAGCTTGGATTGCCGGTTTGTGAGGAACGCGAGGGTTGGGTCGCGTTCGATGCGGGGAGCTGTGAAATTGCGCTGCATCGGGGTAAGCGGAAACCGCGGCTCGACTTTGCAACGGGTGAGGCGTTGGAGAACACCTACGAGCAGTTGCGCGGCCGCGGTGTGCGCCTCGGCGAGATCAAAGCGCATCCGGTACGCGACAACTCCATCACGCGTGGCAGGGACCCGGAAGGCAATCCTTTCCAAATCGCCGGGCAGAAGTCGTGAAAAACCGGTTAAAGCTGGGAACTCGCGGGTGTGCCGGCTCGAATCAAGGATCCAATCTGTTGTCCTGCTTCATCGCCTTTCAGGCCGATACTTCGGTTGTTCAAAACTATTCGGCAGACGACAAGCAGTTGCACACACCCGTAAGTTTCGTATTATGCAATCTGATTGCTGGCAGGTAATGCGGTCACGGGTTGAGGGGTCCGAACCATCATCACCTGCGGTTGGGTAGTGATTCGGGGGGTCTACTGTGTCAATTCGGCGCTGTTTCGTTTCGTCTGTGGCTTTTCTGGCTGCTGCTTTTTTTATCTCCACCAGTACCGGTTTCGCCACGAAAGCCTTCGCGGATGAAGACGATGCAGCACTCCTGTCGGTAGGTGTCGGTTACTTTGATGCCTTGCGTGCCATAAAGGATGATGACGCGGACGATGCGGCCGACTTTCGCCTGGAATACCGGCACGACGAGAAGCTCTGGATCTTCAAGCCATGGGCCGGAATTGAAGCCACCAGCGAAGGCGGCATCTGGGGCGGTGTCGGTGTTCTGGTTGACATCTATTTCGGTAAGCGTGTTGTCCTGACCCCCAACTTTGGCGTCGGCGCCTTTACCGAGGGCAGTGGTTTGGATCTGGACAGCGTGATTGAATTCCGTTCCCAGATCGAATTGGCCTACCGCTTCAACGACCGTTCCCGCCTGGGCATTGCGATCAGCCATATCTCAAACGCCAGCATTGGCGACACCAACCCTGGTGTCGAGATCGCAACGATCTACTACCATCTGCCGTTAGAGAAACTGTTTTAGGCGGAGAGACGACTTCCGTCCTCGTGGCGAGCCTCCGATCAGGCGACGTGTCTAAGCTTTGAAACCTGGTAGGCAAAACCACGCGCCCTGTGTATAACGGGCGCCGTTACTCTTTGTTTTGCATCAATGGAGCCTGATTCACGCTTTTCGCTGACTTAGCGAAAAACGATCAGACTCACAGCGCCCGTAGCTCAGTTGGATAGAGCACAGGATTCCTAATCCTGGGGTCGCAGGTTCGAATCCTGCCGGGCGCACCATTTCCTTCGAAATGGACGCCCTTTGGTTTAAATGAGGGTTCGAACTTTGTTCGAACAGGCGCACCACTTCTTCTGAAATGGACGTCCTGCTATTTGTATGAGGGTTCGAACTTTGTTCGAACAGGCGCAACATTCATTGGATATTCGAAAAGCAAAAAGCCGGGCGGCGGCCTCTGCCACTGCCCGGCTTTGAATTGAGTAGGTAACCTGCGGCGCCGCTTTAACGTGGCGCCGCTTTATAGAGGCGGTGTCGGATTGAGGATCCGGCGGTTAGGCTGCCGCCTCTTCTGATGCAGCTTCTTCCGCCGAAGATTCTTCCGGTTGCTTCGCTTCTTCTTCCACACGCTCGCCCACCAGGTGCCTGTTCAAGGCTTCCTGAGTCTCTTCGTCCAGGTTGAAGGTGATGCTGCGGGATTTTGGCGTGATGCGGATGATGCGGCCGTCGACATCTTCGAAGCCCGTGACCTTCAGCTTGATAGCATCGCCCTGGCCGACGCCTTCCAGGGCGGCAATTTCAGCGCCGCCGGCGGAGATGTCCTGGATGGTGCAGTCGCGCCACTGGCCGTTGACCTGGATCTGCGAAGGCTGCTGCTGCTTCACACGCTCGAATTCACGGCGGTTGCCCGCTTTTGATTCGCGCAGGATCTCGGTGATCTGGGTCTGTAATTCGTTGACCGAGGCGACCACTTCCTTGGCGTCACGGCTAACCTCGCTCGCAACCTGCTCGGATTGTTTCGAGGCGGCCGAGGCTTCCTGCATGCTGCTGGACACCTCCTGCGTGCCCGTAGCGGCTTCCTGAACGCTGCGGGCGATTTCCATGGTGGCCGCCGACTGTTCTTTCATGGAATCCGAGATGCCGTTGGTGATCTCGCTGATCTCGTTGACCGTTTCGCCGATCCGGTCGATGGCCGTGGCGGCTTCGCCAGTGGCCCCCTGGATTGCGCCGATCTGCTGCTGGATCTGGTCGGTGGCCTTCGCCGTCTGATTGGCCAGGTTCTTGACCTCAGAAGCCACGACGGCGAAGCCCTTGCCGGCATCGCCGGCGCGCGCTGCCTCGATGGTGGCGTTGAGGGCCAGCAGGTTGGTCTGGTCGGCGATTTCGTTGATCAGGGTCACGATTTCCTCGATCTGTTTCGCCGCTTCTGTCAGGCTCTGGACCTTTTCCGTGGTCGTGTTGGCTACGTCGACCGCCTGCGCCGTGATGGTTGTGGAACGGTCGATCTGCCGGCTGATCTCATTGATGTTGCCGGACATTTCTTCCGCGGCGGACGCGACCGTTTGGACGTTTCCGGTGGCACTTTCAGCCGAGGCCGTGACCGAGGTACTTTGGGTGCTGACCTGCTGAGCGGCCTGGCTCATCTGATCGATCAGGCCATCCATGTTATTGGCTTTGTCCCGAATGGCGCCGACCGCAACCTGAACATGCTGGTCCAGGGCATCGGACATGGTCAGCATCTCCTTCTTGATCTGGGCCTTGGACTCCAGTTCGCGCCTGGACTCCGCAGCCTGCATCTCGTTCAGCTTCATCAGGGCCTGGCGCAGAGCTTCCACCGAGGTGGCCAGACGGCCGAGCTCGTCCTTAGAATCCAGAGTCAATTCGATCGTGGTATCACCATCGGCAAGGGCGTCGACTGCATCGACCGAGCGCAGCAACGGCCGCAGGACCTGCTCAACCATGGCCAGGCCACCGCTTACAAGGATCACGATTCCCAGTCCCAGAGCGATCCAAAGGTTGCGCTCGGCGACGTGTTCGTGCGCCTCGGCCAACTTCGCCGACTTTTCGGTAAAGGCGACGATATCCAGCAGCAGGGCCTCGAGCTCGTGATTGAACTTATCTTCCTCGGCCTCGATCGCAAGCGCCTTAGTCCGGGCCGTGTCGACATCGCCGGCTTTCAGCAGCTCGATGACTTCGTCGGCGTGAAGGTCGTAGCTATGGTGCTCCTTCTCCAGCTTCTTGAGGGAAGCCAGGACACTCACAAACTTTTGCTTCGCCGTCTCGTCTGTCAGATGGCTGATCGATTCCTCAGCGAGTTCCTCGGCCTTGAGGATCTCTTCGTCGACCTGTTTGGCCAACTCGTGGAAGCGTTCATTTGCATGCACGAAGTGGTCCTTGGCTTCGGGATGACTCACCATCTCCTCGCCGAAGCGCAGTGTGCGCTCGAACTGGATCGCCTGCTCAAGCTGGTGAACGGTGATCTTCGTGACAATGCTGGTTAGCGGCAGGTCGTCTTCGGCGATTGCTTCCAGTTCGGTGCCGATCGCGGCGATCTGGAAGTTTGCATAGAGGTTGACCGACGCCAGGATGATCACACTGAGCGCCACAAGAAGCATCATCTTCCAGCGTATGGACAGGTTCTTATACATCTCATCACCCACTTCGTTCATGTTGCCGGGTCGATCCCGGACTCGTTTACTCGATCTGAGTCCTGCAATTGGCAGGCGCATTCTGTAAAAGAATTTCGCTGCAACATTAGATTGTGGAAACTAAAAGACTATTAAGGATGTGTCATTCTGGGAAGATATGCCGTTTTTCACTTGAACAGATGTCGGTTTGACGGGGAAATTCCAGCTTTAATCGACATTTAACTAGCAGATAGTGTGGTTTTAGTTGAACCACAATGACCATGTGGGAGGTCGATAGTATTTCGCTCAACTGACAAGTTGATTTTTTTACAAAAGCAAAAATTGTAATAAATATCAATATTTTATGTAATTTTCGAAAATGATAACGCAAATCGCCAGGGTTCGCCTTTTACGAGTGTGCGCCCAACTCGAATATGGAAAGGCACGAAAAGGCCGCGAGACAATCGTCGTCGCAAAAAAGGCCTAAGCTACCATCTCGAATGTGGGCCAGCAGTCTTTGGCGAATGTCCAAATACGGCGCGTTTATTAGGTGAATCAAGCATATGGCAGTGACGTGGAGGCCGTCTGGTTTTCTGGTGATCCGTTCTCTTTCCGGATAGCCGACATCGAAGACGCTGTTGCCGATTTCAATCGAAATCCGTGGCCAAAGCCGGATTGCGATGATGCTCGAACATCCTGCTGATCTGTGCTTCCAGGACCCTGCCGCGCGACAATTCCGGCAGGTCGGTGGCTTCGAAAAATCCAACCTCACTGGTTTCGACGCTGGGCCGGGCATCGCCGCCAAGCAGCTCGCAGATGAAGAACAT
Source organism: Pelagibius sp. Alg239-R121 (assembly GCF_947331435.1). GTDB lineage: Bacteria > Pseudomonadota > Alphaproteobacteria > Kiloniellales > Kiloniellaceae > Denitrobaculum. The sequence continues at coordinate 969,735 of NZ_CAMZOF010000001.1, forward strand.
CTTGTAGATATGAAATGGATGCGGCGGCTCGTGGGGGTGCTTGAGCCGGTCGTAAACGGCCGCCAGCTTGGTGACCCTGGCCCGATAGCCCGACTCTTCGAATATCTCCCGCTCGACATTTTCGCTGGGCGAGGCATTGACGTCAGCCCAGCCGCCGGGCAACGCCCACTTGCCGTCGGTGATTTCTTTGACCAGCAAGATGCGCTCGTCACGGATCACAACACCTCGCACGTCGACCTTGGGTGTGGCGTAACCGGTTTCGCCGTCGAAGAGGGCGGTCACGGCGTGCGCATCGGCTTCACCGATGGCCGCCAGCATTTCGACGGCAAGGGCGCGGGCCGCCTGATAGCGCTCGATGTCATAGGGATCACTTGCGAAGGTCAGTCCGGTCTGTGCCAGGGCCTGCAGCTGGCGCGCCCAAGTCAGGCGCCTGGATTCCGTATATTTCAGTGCCATCTTGGATCCGGACTCCTGTGGTGTTGATGCTATGAGCATCTTTCTTGAATCGTCGACAGGTGATGCTTCCAAAGGCTAGGTTTACGCCATGCAGCAATCGCAAACCACCGTCATGATCCCAACCACCAGGCAGGGTCTGATCGATATAACGGCTGAGGTTTTGAACTGGTTAGAGGGAACCGGTATCCAGGATGGTTTGCTGACCCTCTTCTGCCGCCATACTTCAGCTTCGCTCACCATCCAGGAGAATGCCGACCCGGACGTGCAGCGGGACCTGGAGACTTTCTTCAGCCGGATGGTTGCCGAAGATCCCGCGCTCTATCGTCATACCGCAGAGGGACCGGATGACATGCCGGCGCATATCCGCGCTGCCCTGACACAAACGCAGCTCTGTATTCCAGTGCAGGGGGCGCGTCTTCTGTTGGGCACCTGGCAGGGGATCTATCTCTTCGAGCACCGGCGCGCGCCGCATCGGCGTCAAGTGGCATTGCATCTGATTGGATCGTAGTAACCTTGGGGACAGCGGCGACGCGTGCATGTTATAGCTGTTTTCTGGTTTTCCAGTTTTTAGTAACGAAGCAACAGGAACAGAATTCATGGCCTTGAAGATCGGTGTGGCGCAGATGGTTGCCGAAGCGGAAAAGGAGATCGAAACGCTTTCGATCGATCAGGCGCTGGCCGCGAAAAACGATCCCAATGTTCTGTTCGTCGACCTGCGGGATGTGCGCGAGCTGCGCCGCGAAGGCAAGGTTCCCGGCGCTAAGCATTGCCCGCGTGGCCTTCTCGAATTCTGGGTCGATCCGGACAGCCAGTATTACGATGCCGAATTCGGATCCGGAAAGAAGCTGGTGTTTTTCTGTGCCATGGGCTGGCGTTCGGCGCTCGCGACCCAGACCGTTCAGCGAATGGGTCTGGAGCCGGTGTCTCATATCGAAGGTGGTTTCACCGCCTGGAAGGCAGCCGGCGGCGCTGTCGAGGAACCTGCGCCACGCTCGTAAGCTGCGCCATGTTCGTAACCCGCATCACATAACAAAAGCAGAAACCCATTCCAGTTTCGGAGGACAGAAACCATGAGCGTTACAGCAAAAAACATCGCTCTGGTGGCGCATGACCAGATGAAGCGAACGCTGGTTGAATGGGTCGCTACAAATGCCAACGCATTGGAACCGCACCGTCTTTGGGCGACCGGTACGACGGGGACGAACGTTGCCGCGCGCTGTCCCTCGCTTCAGATTTCCTTGCTCAAGAGCGGCCCGCTCGGAGGCGATCAGCAGCTTGGCGCCATGATCGCCGAGGGAAAACTGGACGTCCTGTTCTTCTTTATGGATCCGATGACGTCCCTGCCGCATGACGTCGATGTGAAAGCTCTGACCCGGTTGTCGACACTCTATAACGTGATCTTTGCCTGCAATAGCGCCAGCGCGGACTTCATTATTTCGAGTCCATTGTTCGAGACCGATTATCAGCGCCGTCAGCGGGACTATAACGACTATGTTCAGCGCAATATCTAAGGGCTTGGACAAGCGAGATAATTCCAAGTGCCGGAGAGAGAGCGACCGTTCTTTACGGGAACGGCCGAGAACATAGGTCGCCCAATATCAATATGACGCAGAGACCGTCTTGAGTTTTTCACCGATTTAGAGAAATCGATCCGATCTAGCTGTTGATCGAACCTAAAGGATTCCAAATAGATTCATCTTGGACTAACCTTTACGCCGGCTTAGCGATCGGGTTTTCCAATATGACGCAAAGCAGTTCGGAAATGAGACAGCGAGCCAGGATAGGGCTTCTCTCTGTGTGTCTGATGGCCATGGGAATTGTCGTGACATGGACGCCGCAAGCGGCGATCGCGCAGGACAAGCCCTCCGCTACTCTCGATCCATACGAGGTTCGTCTGTTCGACGAAACCAATTTTTCCGGACGCATGCGCAGCCTCAAATTGGGCGTTGGAAAGGCCTACGCCTATTTCGAGCAGCTTGGTGACGAACAAGCCGAGAAAGTACGTTCACTACAGGTTGGCGCGTCCATCGGCGTCGTTCTCTTTCGGCGTCCCTTCTTTGCGTCACAGGATAAAAGTTGCGCGGCGACTTTGGGCAGCGATGAACGGCCTGATTTGATCTGGACCGGAGTGACGGCGGAGTTTTTACCAGCGCCGCCGGAGAATGCATCAGGGAAGACCCGGTTAAGAGCCGGTGTTAACGAGCAGGCTGATGCGGGTGAAGGCGGCTATGCTTCGGTGATCCTTTACCGGCGGGAATTTGGTCCACCGCCGGGTGCACTCTTGATGAAACGCCGTCGGTCCTATGGCAGGGGCTGTGGAAACATTCTGCGGTCGCTCAATTTCGATCGGCGTTTCGTGCCTCTCAACTTTCAGACCGGGCTCGCGAACAAGGCTTCCGCATCTGCGCAACCGCGCGGGTGTGTGAACCTGAAGAGCGACGATGCAGCAGGGCTTTTAGGTATGCTCCGGAGCGACAGGATCGCATTGATGCAGCCGTCCGATCTCGACGCGCGTTATGCTCCCAGGGATCAACGCTTTCGGGTGGTGCTGTTCGACGGCGATGATTGTTTGGGTGATTCCGTAACGCTCAATGCAAACGCGAAGCAAAAAGAGGCCGTGGCTCCATCGCGCCTCGATCGACGCGATATTCTTCTTTCCAGCCTGCTGTTCAGGGATCGTGCGCGTTCCTTGCGGGTCGATCTTCCCGGCGCTGCCAGGAAAATCATCGCAAGGGCTGCGCCCGCCGCTGCTCCGACTGCTGCAGCGGGATCTGAGTCACTTGCCAAATCCAACGTCCAGGCCGCGCCCGAGGCACTTCCTAAGACAACGCATTCTGCCAAAGTGGAGCCAGCTACCAAGGTCGGTAAACTTGCGGCTGGCCAAAAGGCCGCACCGGTTGTCAAACCTGCCGCACCGCCAAAGACCGTTTCGGCCCAGCTGTCCGAACCCAAGCTCGTGACGCCCAAAGTCACGGCGCCAGCAGTTGCCAAGCCTAAGACGTCTGCGCCCGAGCTCGCGCCAGCAAGCGCCGGCTCCAAGCTCACGGCAGCGGAGCCAAAGGCTGTGCCGCAGACTGCGGCGGTTGTCGCGGCTCCGGAAAAAAAGGCTGTTCTGCCGACGGCGCGCCTGGACCCAATGAAAGATCTCTCGGGCACGCCCCAGGTCGCGGCAGCACCTACGACAGGCAACATCACTGCACAGCCGGCGGCTCCGATAGCTTCCGCCTCGAATCAGGCGCTGAGAACGGAGTCTCCGAGCTCTCCTGCCAAGACTCAGCTTTCTCAACCCAAACCAGCCAATCCCGAGCCGGTTCGAACGCAATCAACGCCAACCCAATCAACTCTAACGCAGTCATCCCAGGCTCAGGCTGCATCGCAACCAGCCACACCTGGCACCGCGGCTCCGTCCGATGCCGGAAATGAGGTTTTCACTTTCCCGGTTTACGATGTCTATCGCTTGAATTTCTGTATGAACAGCAAGGGGGAGTGCGGTGAGCCGGTTGCCGCCAAGTGGTGTAAGATGAAGGGCTACGAACGCGCTGTGGCTTGGCAGAAAGATAATAATATCGGCGGCCTCTTTCCGACTTTCCTCATCGGTGAAGAGAGGATATGCGCGCAGTACAAATGCGATGGTTTCACGGAGATTACCTGCGGCCGCTGACCTGAATTTTGAAAGCGGCCTACAAAAAAGAAAAAGGGGCAGCCTGTTGGCTGCCCCTTGTCATTTCAAGTCAGTGGACTGTATCAGCTGTGCTTGAACTTCCGAATTTCCCCTGATGAAAGCCGAGCGGTGTATTGCTCAAGTTCGGCTTTTACGAACGGCATCAGGACATAGAGACCGATCACATTCGGGATCGCCATGGCAAAGATCATGGAGTCGGAGAAATCGATCACCGGTCCGAGAGTCATGCTCGAGCCAAGAACTACGAAGAGACAGAAGACGATCTTGAAGATCATCTCCATGCGCTTGTCTTCGCCGACCAGATAGGTCCAGGCTTTCAGGCCGTAATAGGACCAGGAAATCATGGTCGAAAAGGCAAAGAGGATCACGGCTACCGCCAGAAGAAGCGGGAACCAGGAGAACGCGCTTTCAAAGGCGCTGGAGGTCAGCGCCACGCCGGTCAGGCCACTGCCGAGTTGTCCCGTGATAATAATAACCAACGCAGTCATGGTGCAGATGACGACCGTGTCGATGAACGGCTCGAGCAAGGACACGAAACCTTCAGTGATCGGTTCCTTGGTCCGCACCGCGGAGTGGGCGATGGAGGCTGAACCGATGCCGGCTTCATTGGAGAAGGCAGCCCGCTTGAAGCCCTGGATCAGTGCGCCGACCACGCCACCGGCAACACCGGCTCCGGTGAAGGCACCGGCAAAGATTTCGCCGAAAGCCCAGCCAACCATGTCGTAGTTCATCAGGATGATGACCAGCGCGGCACCGACATAGATAACGGCCATGAAAGGAACGACCTTTTCCGTGACCCGTGCGATGGACTTGATGCCGCCGATGATGACTACGCCGACAATCACCGCCATGACGATGCCGAAGAGCCAGCCTTTGTCAGCGAAGAAGCTTGCTTCGCCTCCTGTGACATTGACGAACTGCTGGAAGGATTGGTTGGCCTGGAACATATTGCCGCCGCCAAAGGCACCGCCGATACAGCAGATCGCGAAGAAGATGCCCAGCCCCTTGCCCAGCCCCGGCATGTTTTTAAGGCCAAAGCCCTTTTCCAGGTAATACATCGGGCCGCCAGAGACGGTTCCATCGCCGTACTCGTTCCGGAATTTGACACCCAGTGTGCACTCCGTGAACTTGGAGGCCATGCCCAGCAAACCCGCGAGGATCATCCAGAAGGTTGCACCGGCGCCGCCGATGGAAACCGCGACCGCAACACCCGCGATGTTGCCGAGGCCCACCGTACCCGAGAGCGCGGTCGCAAGCGCCTGGAAGTGGCTGACCTCGCCCGCGTCATCCGGATTGGCATAATCCCCTTTGACCAGCGAGATCGCGTGTCCGAAATATCTGAACTGGATAAAGCCGAAGTAGAGGGTAAAGATTGTTGCTGCGACAACCAGCCAGCCGACAATGAGCGGGAAGGCCGTATCGCCGACAGGTACGGAGTAGAAAATGACGCTGACGATCGCGTTTGAAACCGGTGAAATCGCTGCGTTGATCTTTTCGTCGATTCCCATCGCTGCGTCCTGTGCCTGCGCGATGGACGGCAGGAGCGCGAGAAACGCGGCCACTGCCAGGACTGGCGCCTGAAACAAGCGCCGGAAGTTACAAATTTCCCCCATGATGGTCTCCTAGAGAATTCTTCAAGTGTTGGAAGAGGTGCCGATTTTTTGTTTATGGCACGACAGTGATGGGAACAGGTGCGATCTGCACCAGCGTGCCCGGTACCGACCCGAAAAACCGCGCGGCCATATCTGATCCACCATGGCGGCCGACGATGATTTGCGTTGCGCCGACTTCCTTGGCGACGTCGCAGATGACATCGGGGATTTTTCCGTAACGAATGACACCGTGGGTCGAGAGACCCGAGCCTTCCAACTCTTTGAGCAGTGGCGCCATGATTTGGCTCGAGGCGAGTTCCACCTCTTCTTTGCGCCGCGCGTGACGCTTTTCCAATTCCTCTGGTGTCAGGAAGCTGTAGGGCGACCATTCCAGCACATAGACGATATGGACTTCCGCGTTGTCCGACTTTGCGCGCTCAAGTGCGAAGTCGAGGGCCCGCTTGCCGTCCTTTGTTCCGTCGAATCCGACGATGAACACATTCGACATGATACCTCCTTGTTGATTGTATTCCGACCTATAGGCGCATCCGCTGGCCGATTTCGCTCTTTGGTTGTTCATCTGGCCAGCTATAACCAGAAGGGTCAACTTTACCTGGAGCATAAGATAACTAAGTATCAGCAAATTCAATGTGTTAAAATAGGGTTAAAGTACTATTTACTAGAGAAAAAAACTACTTTTATGGTAAAAATAGATAATATCACGGTTATGGATAAATCTGTCGCCAAAATCTCAAGGAAAAACGGCAAGATTGGTGAATTTCGCTAGAGCGTGCTCGATCGTGATGGGAAGAGTGAAGACGATGGAAGACCCTCTAATCCTATGAAACAGCACGATCCAATCTCGAGCCGTCAGTTAATGGAGAAAGAAAAGATCATGGACCAGTTCGACCGGCACATACTCAGCATTCTGCAAAAGGAGGGGCGTATTACGAATCTGGATCTAGCTGACCGGGTTGGGCTTTCACCCACGGCTACCGGTGAGCGGGTTAAGCGGCTCACCCGTGACGGTTTCATCACGGGATATTCTGCTAAAGTCGACCCCGCTAAGGTTTCACGCGGTTTGCTTGTTTTTGTAGAGGTTGCGCTGGAGCGAACAACTGCGGATATCTTCGATGCCTTCGAAAGTGCCGTTTGCCGTGCCCCAGAGGTAATGGAATGCCATATGATTGCCGGGCGTTCGGACTATCTATTAAAGGCGCGCGTTCAGCACATGTCTGCTTATCGGCGCTTCTTGTCCGAGGTTCTCCTGTCATTGCCCGGTATCCGAGAAACCCATACCTATGCGGTTATGCAAGAGGTTAAGTCGGATAACCTGCTGCCGATCTGAATTGTTACCTGCTTTTCTTCCAGGAGCTTCACCAATGTTCACAGATGCGTTGTCTGCACTGCTGGTTATTGACGTTCAAAACGCCATCGATGCACCTGTCTGGGGACGCCGGGGCCAGCGATCCATGGAGGACAACATTGCACGGCTGCTGACGGTCTGGCGCCGCAATGGACGTCCCATCTTTCACATAAGGCACGATTCCACGGAGTCTGACTCGCCCTATCGGCCGGGCCAGCCAGGCCACGACTTCAAAGCCCAGGTCATGCCGCATGAAGGCGAGGCCGTTGTTGCCAAGCGGACAAATTCTGCCTTTATCGCGACGAACCTGGAATCTCAGCTCCGGTATTCGGGGATCAGACAGTTGGTCGTGACCGGCGTATTGCTGGAAAATTCGGTCGATGCGACGGTTCGCATGGCCGGCAATCTCGGGTTCGAAGTTCTTCTTCCCGCCGAAACAACGGCGTCGATTGACCGGATCGATCATAATGGAAGGGCCTGGCGCGCGGAAGACGTCCATGCCTTGACCCTGTCTATTCTCGATGGCGAGTATGCTTCGGTGGTCTCGTTTGAGGCATTATTGGCATAGTTGGATCAGGTTGTTCGAGACCGGTCGAAATGAGACTGGTGTCGATGAGGAGGAAAGTGGAGAGGCGATGGAGATCGTAGTTTACAGCGATCAGTATTTCAGTGGGGTCAAAACGCTTTGGCAGGAGGCCTTCCCAGGCGACAGCCCCTGGAACGCTGCAGACTTTGCGGTTCCGGCCAAGGTCAAGGCACAACCGGATCTGTTTCTGCTCGCGGTTGAGGGTGCGACCGTTGCGGGCTCGGTCATGGCAGGTTACGACGGACACCGGGGCTGGCTTTACGCGGTCTCTGTTCTCGAGCGCCATCGGGGTTCGGGTATTGGTTCGATGCTGATCAAGGAAGCAGAAAAGAGACTGGAAGCGCTGGGTTGCGTGAAGATCAATCTGCAGGTCCGTTCGACCAATGCGGCCGTTATCGCCTTCTACCAGGGTCTGGGTTATGACGTCGAAGAGCGGGTCAGTATGGGGAAGCGCGTGGGACGGTTCGATGGTTAACCTTAGCGTTCGACTAACCTTGGCGTTCGACGTTATTTCTGGTCGTCGCGATCCGGCAATGCTTCCCCCCAGTATTGCAGCGCTGCTTTCAACTCCCGGCCAAAGACCTCTTCCGCCTGCGGGCCGCGGTCAGGGCCGTTGTACCGGCCCAATTCGGCAAGAAGATGAAAGAAGCCCTGGCCTGGCAGACCGGCGTTTGCACGGCTGACTGCAAATGCAGCGAGCAGCGGCCGGCCGGCGGCATGGTCTTCGCGAACAAGGTTTTCCAGCGCGAGCGTGGTCTTGTGAATCCCGTGCGGCGGCGGGACATCGGCACGGGCGACCAGATCCCGATAACTTATGGTGTTTCCCGTCCGGGCACAGGCGATTAGAACGTGCCGAACGCTTGTTTGAATTTCCTGTTCCATGAGCTCTTCGCAAGAGAATATTTTTTCCAAGACGATGTGTTTTTGCCCCTTTCACCTTCGGCGAAACTTTAGTTTACTCTGCGGGAAATTAACCAGCCCGTTCTTGTGCAGGATAAATGTGCGCAGGAGTTCCACAAAGAAGCCAGGGCGCAGAATTCCAGCGAGGGAGTCATGTCGGATATCGTCAACCACTACATCAACGGGCGCGTCGTCGAGAGCACAAGCGGCCGGACAGGAAATGTGTTCAATCCAGCGACAGGCGAGGTCGTGCGTCAGGTTGCTTTTGCCAATGCGGCGGAAGTCGACAGCTGCGTTCAGGCGGCACGGGATGCCTTCACGACCTGGGCCACCACGCCGCCGCTGCGCCGTGCGCGCGTGATGTTCCGCCTGAAGTCTCTGTTGGAAGACAACATGGACGAGCTGGCCAAGATTGTCACAGAAGAGCACGGGAAGACTCACGTCGACGCCAAAGGCTCGATTACGCGCGGTATCGAGGTGATCGAATTCGCCTGTGGCATGCCTCAACTCCTGAAGGGTGAAGTAACCGAGGATGTTGGTGCGGGTGTTGACGCCTACACGATTCGCCAGCCTTTAGGTGTTTGTGTCGGTATTACGCCGTTTAATTTCCCGGCCATGGTGCCGCTCTGGATGGCGCCGGTTGCGATTGCGGCGGGCAACACCTTCATCCTGAAACCTTCCGAGAAGGATCCGTCGTTCTCGCTGAAGCTGGCGGAACTCTTTACGGAAGCTGGCCTGCCCGATGGTGTCTTCAACGTTCTGCAAGGTGACAAGGACGCGGTCAACGGCTTGCTTGAGCATCCAGGCGTTGCTGCCGTCAGCTTTGTTGGGGCGACCCCTACTGCCGAATACATCTACCGCACGGGCTGTGCCTACAACAAACGCGTCCAGGCGCTTGGTGGGGCCAAGAACCACATGGTCATCATGCCCGATGCAGACATGGATCAGGCGAGCGATGCCATCATGGGGGCTGCCTATGGTTCGGCCGGGGAACGCTGCATGGCAATCTCGGTGGCCGTGGCTGTTGGCGATACGGTGGCTGATCAGCTGATCGAACGTCTTGCACCGCGGGTCCGCAGCTTGAAGGTTGGCCCGGGCACCGATCCAGAAGTCGAGATGGGTCCGCTGGTCAGCAAGGACCATTATGATAAGGTGATGGGTTACATTGATGCCGGCGTTCGCGAAGGGGCGACCCTGGCTGTCGATGGCCGGGACCTGACCTTGCAGGGCTATGAGAACGGCTACTTCATGGGGGGCTCGATTTTCGATAACGTCACCACCGATATGTCGATCTACCGGGAAGAAATCTTCGGCCCAGTGTTGTCGGTTGTCCGCGCGCCGGACTATCAGGCGGCGACCAAAATGGTCAACGAGCACGAGTTCGGAAACGGCACGGCGATCTTTACGCGTGACGGCGATGCCGCGCGTCACTTCGCCAACTCGGTCCAGATCGGCATGGTTGGCGTCAACGTGCCGATCCCGGTTCCGATGGCCTTCCACAGTTTCGGCGGCTGGAAACGCTCCCTGTTCGGTGATCATCACATGCACGGCATGGAAGGTGTGCGTTTCTACACCAAGATGAAGGCGGTCACCTCGCGCTGGCCGACGGGCATCCGTTCCGGTGCGGAGTTCTCGATCCCAACCCTGGGATAGGCGGACACTGGGAACAGACCAGATCCTTTCCGCATAAGGTATGCGGAAAGACTTGCGAAAAAGGACAGGCCCTGTGTATCACGGGGCCTGTTTTTTTGTCTTCTTCGGGGCTGCCGTGTTCGGCGATGCTCCCAAATTCGAAAGTGCGATGATGGCCCGTTTCAAGACTCTGGATGATCTCGAAGTTGCCGGTAAAACGGTCCTCGTCCGCGTGGATTTCAATGTCCCCATGCGGGACGGGAAGGTGACGGACGATACCCGGATCCGGCGCGCATTGCCGACCATCAAGGAGTTGAGCGCGGCCGGCGCGAAGGTTTTGCTGCTGTCTCATTTCGGCCGTCCAAAGGGCAAAGCCGTGCCCGAGATGTCACTGCAACCGGTGGTCGGACCGCTTGCCGCAGTTCTGGGGTCCCAGGTTACTTTTGCCTCGGATTGCATTGGCCCGGAGGCTGAAGCTGTCGTTTCAGGCCTTGGCGACGGAGAGGTCGCCTTACTTGAGAACCTGCGTTTCCATGCGGGGGAAGAGGCTAACGATCCGGATTTTGTTGCCGCGCTTGCCAAGCTGGGAGATGTCTATCTCGGTGATGCCTTCTCGGCCGCTCATCGTGCCCATGCCTCTGTCGATGGTTTGGCGCGCGCACTGCCTGCAGGTGCTGGCCGCCTGATGCAGGCGGAGCTAGAGCACCTTGGGTCGGCGTTGGGTAATCCCGAGCGCCCGGTTGCGGCGGTTGTTGGCGGCGCCAAGATTTCGAGCAAACTCGATCTGCTGGGGAATCTGGTGGAGAAGGTCGACCTGTTGGTGATCGGGGGCGGCATGGCCAACACCTTCCTGAACGCACAGGGTATCGGGGTTGGCGCATCCTTGTGCGAATACGACATGGCTGAAACAGCACGTCAGATTCTCGATCGTGCCGAGGAGGACGGTTGCGATGTGATCCTGCCGTCCGACGCCGTGGTTGCCAAGAAACTTGCAGCCGGCGCCGAGTGTCAGATTGTTCCTGTGCGGGAGGTTCCCGCCGACACCATGATCCTGGATGCGGGACCTGATACCGCCGCGGATCTGGCACGCCGGCTTGCGGCTTGCAAAACGCTGGTTTGGAACGGACCCCTGGGTTGTTTTGAGTTCCCGCCTTTCGATGCAGCGACCAATCAGGTTGCTCAGGCGGCAGCGGCGCTGACGAAATCCGGCTCGCTACTGTCCGTTGCCGGTGGTGGGGACACCGTTGCGGCGCTCGCACATGCCGGTGTGGCTGAGAGCTTTTCCTACATCTCGACAGCGGGCGGTGCATTCCTGGAATGGCTCGAAGGCAAGACGCTGCCGGGCGTGAAAGCGCTTGAGGATGCTGCCTGAATTGTTGGAAGCAGGCCCGGATTTCAGAAGATCGTGCGGCCCCAGGTAAGCGCGACGAGCGCCGCAGTGCCGACAGATACACCTGCGAGCAGATTGTTGCGGGTCAGGAAAAAGATCGCCAGGGCACCGACAGCGGCGCCGAGCCGGTCCGCCAGATAGGTTTCCGCGAGAGGCCCAATCGGAAATATGATCATCCGTGCGATTAATGCCGCGAGCAGAGCATAGGCTACGCAGGCGATCCATTCGAAGGCCCGGCTGTCAGGATTGACCCGGCCTGAAAGAGCGACGCCCAGCGCACGCCAGACATAGGTGGCGCCAGCCCCTACCATCATGGCGGCGAAGGGCAACCAGAATTCGCTCATGATCTGGCCTTGTATTTGGATGAAAGCACGAAGGCCAGGGTGCCGGCCGTCAACCCTGCGACGACCAGGCTCCAGTCCGGCGACCAAAGATAAAGCGGGGGTCCGGCGACGGCGCCAAAGACCAAGGCCAGCATCCGGCTGCGCTGGCGAAGATCGGATGCGAAGACAAGCATGAAATAGATCGGGTTCAGGAAAACCAGGCCCAGTGTCACGTAGGCAGGGACTGCATCCGCGAGCGCAAAACCTATAGCGGTCGCAATCATGGTGCCGCACCAGAGCGTGCCGGAGAAGCCGGCGAAATAGGCGAGCCGTTGCTCCGAGGGAAGCGTCGGGCAGACACGCATGGCTGCGGCCCATCCGGTTACGGCGATGACGTGGGCCGTGACGTAATAGACCCAGCGCGGTGCATTGGCCCCCCGGATTGTCGGCATGAGGGTCATGGCCATGGGCAGCAGCCGGGCGTTGGTCAAAGCAACTGCGCTGGCGATAACCAGTAAGGGAGCGCCAACCGAGTAGAGCTCAACCAAAGCGACCTGACCGGGCAGGGCCCAGGCGGTCAGAGTGGAAAACAGCCCGTGCCAAACAGCGAGGTCGGATTCACGCACCAGTGCGCCAAAGCCCAGATAACTGCCGCAGAGCACCATCATGGGAACGCCGAAGGATTCACGTGCGCCACCGCGCAAGGCAGCCGGCGCTGTTCCAAAATCTCGCTGGTTCATGTCTTTCGTCATGAAGCTCTCAAAGGGACGCCTATCGATCTGCGATTGACCCGACCAGGAGATAACAGGGATCGGTCAGCGGGAAAGAAGCCGATTTTACCCTGCCGGGGCAGGGAGGTGCCAAGCGCTAGGTTAGCGTGGCACCCATGCTTGCTCTGCATGAGGGCGGGGAATACCGCTACGAGGGAGGGGGCCCGTCAGTTTGGGATTACGCGCCTTGCCGGCAGATGTATCGTGACTTGAGTGCCTTTGCCCGGCTCGCTTACGAGTTTCAGTTCGCCGTCGTGCAGCTCAGTGAAGCCCTTCGCGAGCGGGAGGCCGAGCCCGGTACCTTCGAACTGCCGGCTGAGTTGGCTGTCGATCTGAGTGAAAGGTGCCAGCGCCTTATCGACATCCTCCTTGGCGATCCCGATTCCGGTGTCGGTTACGGCAAAAACGAAATCACCGCGCTGATCGATGTAGGCGCTGATGTCGATACGCCCACCGCCCGGGGTGAATTTCACCGAATTGGCCATCAGGTTGATCAGGATCTGTTTGAGCTTGCGGGCGTCGGCCCAGACATGAGGCAGATCCGGCTGAGTCTCCAGTTTGAGATTGATTCCGACGCGCTCCGCCCGCTCGGACATCAAGCGTTTGACCGTGCCGAGAACTTCATGCGGATTGACGTCTTCCTCGGTCAGGTGAAGCTTGCCTGCCTCAATCTTGGCAACGTCGAGAATGTCGTTGATAACACCGAGAAGATGCTGGGCGCTTACCAAGATATCGTGAGAATAGCCCTGGTACTGTTCGTTCCCCAGCGGCCCCAGCAGTTCCGAGGACATCATTTCCGAGAAACCGATAATCGCGTTCAGCGGCGTGCGCAGTTCATGGCTCATATTGGCAAGGAATTCGGACTTGACCCGATTGGCCAACTCCGCGGCTTCCTTGGCTTCGAACAATGCCAGCTGCCTGATACGGGTTTCGGTGATGTCGGTGGCGCTGCCTCGAAAGCCCGCGAAATTGCCGTTTTGATGATCGTAGACGGGAAGTCCGTTCAAGAGGAAGCTGTGGCTGGTTCCGGCACGATCCTTGATCTCGACATTGAGGTCCCGGAACGGCCGTCTGTGATCCTGAGCGGTCCTGGCCTCAAGTTCGTCGCTGGACGCCGCAAGCAGGGCTGTGAGGGACCGCCCGACAAGTTCACTTGGATGAAAGCCCAGAGTTTTTTGAACCTGAGGCGAAACGTAAGTGATCTGCAGATTGCGATCGGTTTCCCAGATCCAGTCGGAAACGAGGCGCGTGGTGTCGTCGAGGCGTTCGTTGGCCAAGGAAAGTGCGGCATTCAGCGCCTTCACTTCGCTGAGGGAAGTCAGAAGCAGCGCGCTGCCGATGAACTCGCCATTGTCATTGTTGATAGCGCGGTGTTTTGCCCGGTAATATTCTATCCTGCCGTTGATACGAACGGCATATTCATTGATGACACTTCCTGCCAGTGCTTTGAGTGCGCTTAATTCGTCGTTCGAATTGAGTTTTTTATCGTCACTGAAACCATTGAGCGGCGCATTCGCGGAGAAGGCATCTGCGATACGATCGAAGGCCGGGTTGGTGTAGATGACCTGGCCGTGCCGGTCATAGAGCGCGACCGGATCGCCGTTTTCAAAGAGCTCGCGCTGAAGAATGCCGATGTTGTTATCTGAATCGCCAGATTGTTCCTCTGGCGTCAGCTTTTCGGTATGCCCCGACGTATGTGTTTCAAGAAGCTTCTTCAGTGGCAGGTTCACTGGACGCTTCCTTGCTGTTGAGCGGAAGTGTTTGAAGCGCTGCTGATCTGCTCAATTGCGGCGCGGTAATCAGGGTTGCGGCGCCAGGTGTTAGCCACCAGGGTCGCGTTTTCGCGAGATACCTTGTCAAAAATCAAAACGGCTCGCGATAGCTCGCGCGGGTCGGTCGTTTCGGACCCGGGCCGGCCACGCCGGCTGAGCAGGAAAATAGTCGCAAAAGCCTGTTTGGGATAACCTAGAGAACGGCAGAGAATGGCAAGGCCCTCTCCACCTTGATGATATAAGACGCGTTGCAGCCCTGGCGGCCTGAAACCCGACACCTCGCCGAACAGGGCTTCAAACAAAGGAATTTCGCCGCGACGTAGGACGGAAATTAGAAACTCCGGAGTAACCTCGCGGTTTTCGACCAGCTGTTTTGCCAGTGTCACAGCCGAGGAGTCCTTCTCTTCGGCCTTTTTGTCTTCATCCATCATCGAAAGGACGGTTTTTTCCAAGCTGTCGTCGAGTAGGCTTGGCTGGATGTCGAAGCTCTTCAGGATCTGCTCGCGCAGCGCCGCCGAAACCCACCAATACATACGCTCGGCCAAATCGGGAGTCAGGTCGCCCCGATTTAGGAGCGGCTCGTGAAAGGAATCCACCCGCTGTGACTGGTCGGTTAAGTATGACAGGGTTGCTTCGGAGATCTTGGCGCTGTGGTTCTCAAGCAAAAGCTTGATGACGTCGTTTTGGCCGGTTTCAACCAAAGCGTCCGACACGATCTCATCGATCGAGGTGCGCATTGCGATGGCCAATTGATGCTGATGTCCGCGATGCCGGATGATGGTGATCAGCTCTTTGTCACGCAGAACTTCGCTCTTGATCAGAATTGGCCGTGCGACCTCAATCTGATCATTGGCGAGCGTCACGACCAGATCATGGGGGGCAAGAGGTGATTCCGCCAATCGTTCCGCCAGGGACTGGCGAACCGACATCTCTATGTCGCTTACTAGTTTACCGAGAATATCTGCGAGTAACGCCGTTTCCTGCTCTGTCAGGGTTTCTTCGCGTTCCGTAAACAATTCGCCAATGCGCTGCGCTAGGGATTCTCGGCCTTCGACCGACTTATCGAGCGCGAGCTCAAGCAAAAATTGCAAATTGCGATCTTGGCTGTTCATCGGAAAGTGTTCCCCATCCACTTACCTTGTGAAGTCGAACGACTTCCCGAGATACAATAATATACGTCCAGAGACATCCCTCTAATCTGTAATAAATTATGGGGCGAGGATAGTAAAGATAAACCAGGAGGCGTTATATCTTGCTGTTTCATGACTCTTTTAAGTGAGTAGAAGCGCATCAAAGAGATTCCTTCATGCAAAACATCTGCTCAAGTCCAGTTCATTGTATCCGCCGTGTCTGTCAATCCAGATAGCACAGAGTTTTTAAGCCTTTGCCGAGCGGGCGGACGGGTCGCACTATAGTTCCCAATTATGAACTATTAGGTGGGTCACACTAATTTATGCTTAATTTTTATACGATTAAGTACGAAATTACGCCGAATTAGCGCTCATAACGATATAACTTACCCTAGATGGTACAATCATGGACCTGACAACCGGGGCGCCAGCGTCCAATTTACGGTACTAAGATGCCATGATACAGGACTGGTACTTTGGTGACTTTTTGCAGCCGAAATAAAAGTTAATCGCTACTTAACCGCTTGGCGGCAAACTGCATTTATGAAGATTTCCAACGGTTCGAAAAGATTGATGCCTTTGATTGCCGGAAAGCTCCGTGGCTTAACGGAACCTGTTGTACGCGAACTCGAGGGAGCAAAGCCGCCGTCTGCAGCGGGCGCTGCTCAGCCTGCGAAAGCTAAGGCTTCCTCTGGAAAATCTCAACAAAGAGCGACTGCGTCTCAAACTCTGACTGGATGGTCGACGGAAGACCTGATGGCAGCAGTGCGGGAGATCATCAAGAGCGGTCGTGCTGTGGCAAGAGGCCGTTTTCTGAATCTTCGCATTTGAACGGCTGTCTATGCGCGCCTTTCTTTCGTCATTCCCCCGCCCGTCGGTTATCGACACGCGCGGAATGCTTAGGCCATAGGCTACTGACGGCTTGCCGATGTTCGCCGACTAGGCCACATTGTTGTCATGGAAACGCCCGGCCAACCTAAGGAACAGAGCTTCGAGCAACGCATTCCCGATGGCGACGATCGGCTTCGCCGGGTTTGTAGCGACTGCGGATTTGTCGACTACGAAAACCCGAAGGTTGTCGTTGGAGCCGTCGCTACTTGGGGCGATAAAATCCTGCTCTGCCGTCGCGCGATAGAGCCACGTGTCGGCTATTGGACCTTGCCCGCCGGTTATCTTGAGGTACAAGAATCCGCCATCGACGGTGCGTGTCGGGAAGCTTGGGAAGAAGCCCGGGCAAAGTTGGACATCGATCAATTGCTGGCAGTCTACGCGATCCCCAGAATTAGCCAGATACAGCTCATTTACCGGGCGCGGCTGGTGTCGCCGGATGTCTCGGCTGGCCCGGAAACTCAGGAACTGGACCTGTTCGCCTGGGATGACATTCCCTGGAATGACATTGCCTTCCCTTCGGTTCACTGGGCATTGAACGACTTTTATGCTGTGCGGGATCTGACGAGCTTTGCGCCACGAAGTAACCCGATCGGTGAAACCGGCGACATGTAATAGCCTAAGCTCTGTCTCTGCAGAGATCGCTGCAACAGGCGCTTGTGCCTTCGTTCACGTTTAAGAAATTCAGCCCGCGATGCGAAGCAGGCCGGCGCCACAGGCAACCAGGATGGCCGCCGTGATGCGACGGGAACCAAAGGATTCGCCCAGCAACAGGGTTCCGATGACGGTCGCAGCGATGACACTGGTTTCGCGCAAAGCCACGACATGCGCGAGTGGGGCGAGGGTCATCGCCCAAATGGCGATACCGTAAGAGACGCCGGCACAAAGGCCACCTATCAACCCCTTTTTCCAGACTGGGGCGAGGGCCGTGCGGATGCGGCCACGCCGCCGCCAAAGCGCGAACCAAATCACGACCTGCGCTTCCAGAACAAAGAGCCAGGCGACGTAGGACCAGACATTTTCCGTGCTGCGTCCCCCAAGTCCGTCCGCAATCGTGTAAGCGGCGATGGTGATCCCCGTTGCCATTGCCCACCAAATCGCACGCTTTCCATCGGCGCCGTGCGGTCGTGCCAGGCTGATAATTCCAATGGAAAGCAAAGCGATGCCGGCACCCTCCAACAGCGTGAGGCTTTCGCCGGCCAGTATCCAAGCAACCACGGCCACCATGGCCGGAGAGGATCCACGCGCGATGGGATAGACCTGGCTGAGATCTCCGTGCTCGTACGCGTACGTCAGTGTGCAGTAGTAGACGGCGTGGATGGTGACAGACGCTGCTAAAAAAGGCCAAGACGTCGGATCGGGCAATGGCAGGAAGGGAACGGCGAACATGGCCGGCAGGCTGGAGCCGAAGATGATCAGGGCTTGCATGACCAGCTTGTCGTTCCCGGCTTTGACCAGCGCGTTCCAGCCGGCATGCAGGACGGCCGCAAAAAGAACGAGGAGGAGGACATGCAGATCCACGGAGAGTTTCTGCTCCAAAGGGTATCAAGACGTTTACCGAAAACCGGAAATTGACCCGGTTCTAAAAGACGTAAGGCACGCTTTAAGAGTCTAGGCCCATCAGGGACCGCGCGAAATCCCGCGCTTTGAAGGGACGCATGTCTTCGGCACCCTCGCCGACGCCGATGGCGTGGACGGGCAGTTCGAACTTTTCGGCCAGCGCTAGGAGCACACCGCCGCGCGCCGACCCGTCGAGCTTGGTCACGACAAGACCGGTCACCGCGACAAGTTCCTTGAAGGTCCCGAGCTGGGAGATGGCGTTTTGCCCGGTGGTGGCATCCAGCACCAGGAGCACATCGTGCGGCGCATCAGGATCGAGCTTCTTGATCACGCGCAGGATCTTCTGCAGTTCGGCCATTAGGTCGGATTTATTATGCAGGCGTCCCGCGGTATCGATCAGGACGAGATCGTTGTTCTGGGCGCGGGCTGTCTCAATCGCTTCGAACGCCAAACCCGCAGAGTCTGCGCCGGGCGCCTTGGCAATCACCTCGCAACCCGTGCGTTCGCCCCATATCTTAAGTTGATCGATGGCCGCGGCGCGGAAAGTGTCGCCGGCTGCCAGAAGCACGGAATAGCCCTGGCGGGTCAGATTAGTGGCAAGTTTGCCGATAGTCGTGGTCTTGCCGCTGCCGTTTACGCCGACCACCAGCACGATGTGCGGTTTGCGGGCGGGGTCTATGGTGAGCGGCTTGGCGACAGGCTCCAAAAGCCCGGCGAGGTCATCGGCCAGAGCTTCGCGCACTTCGGTTGGATCGACGTCCTTGTTGAACCGGGTCTTGGCCAAGTTGGCGGTGAGTCTGGCCGCTGTCGTGACGCCAAGATCGGAAGTGATCAGCAGATCTTCCAGCTCCTCCAGCGCCGCATCGTCCAGTTTTCGCTTGGTGAAAATCCCGGTAATACCGTCGCTGAGCTTGGACGACGAGCGGGTAAGGCCAGCCTTTAGGCGCGAGAACCAGCCGCCGCGTTTCTCTTCAGCTTCACTCACGCCGCCAGCGCTCCAATCAGATGTGCATCCCGCAACCCAGCAATTTCGACAGGCAGCACTTCGCCAATGCGTCCCTTTGGAAGCACGACAGGCGCAAAGTGCTCGCTTCGGCCGAAGCCGTCTTTTTCCACCAAAACCTGGGCGGTTTTGCCGATCCTGCTTTGCAGAAAATGCTCTTCCCGCTGCGCGCCGAGACTACGCAATCTGGCAGCCCGTTCCTTGCGTAGATTGCCAGGTATTTGGGGCATGCGGGCCGCAGGTGTACCGGGACGCGGCGAATAGGGAAAGACGTGCAAATAGGTCAGGCCGCAGTCGTCGACGGCACGCAGGGAATTTTCAAACATCGCGTCGGTTTCGGTCGGGAAGCCAGCGATGATATCGGCCCCGAACACCACATCAGGCCGGAGGTCCCGGACCCGAGCACAAAAGGATACGGCGTCGGCCCGCAGGTGCCGGCGCTTCATGCGCTTCAAGATCATATCGTCGCCGGCCTGCAGCGAGACATGCAGGTGTGGCATCAAGCGCTCTTCCTCTGCTAACAGTCGAAGGATATCGCTGTCGACCTCAACGGGATCGACTGAACTTAAACGCAGGCGCTTGAGTTCGGGTACCAGCGTGAGCAGCCTGCGGGCCATCTGCCCCAGGCTCGGTTGGCCGGGAAGATCTTTGCCATAGTCGGTGATATCCACGCCGGTGAAGACGACCTCCGCTACCCCGTTCTCGACCAGGACCCGCACCTGTTTGACGATCTCGCCAATCGGGACTGACCGGTTGTTGCCTCGTCCGAAAGGGATGATGCAAAAGGTGCAGCGATGATTACAGCCTTGCTGAACCTGGACAAAGGCGCGAGTTCGTTCCTCGTAACCATGGATCAGGTGAGCTGCCGTTTCAGTGACCGACATGATGTCGTTGACGACCATACGTTCCGTCTGGTCCAGACCGAAACTTTCCGCCTTCAGCTTTTCTTCGTTGCCGAGCACACGGTCGACCTCGGACATGGCCGCATAGCTGTCGGGTGAAATCTGGGCGGCACAGCCGGTGACGATAACCTGAGCCCCCGGGTTTTCCCGCCGGGCGCGCCGGATTGTCTGCCTGGCCTGTCGTTCGGCTTCCGCCGTTACGGCGCAGGTGTTGATGATTACCGCATCTTTCAGGCCAGCCGCCTTGGCGTGGCCGCGCATGACTTCGGACTCATAGCTGTTCAGGCGGCAGCCGAAGGTGATGATCTTCGGTTCGGTCATGACAATAATGTCCTGTCCACCTGACCACGAAAACTGGTTGCGACGGGGCCGGTCATAAGAACATGTCCATCGTCGCGCCATTCGAGCCGCAACACGCCGCCATCCATAGTGATCTCGACTTTACGTCCCGTGATACCGCGCCGGGCGGCGGCTACTGCGCCGGCGCAGGCGCCCGATCCGCAGGCCAGGGTAATCCCGGCGCCGCGTTCCCAAACGCGCTGGCGCAAACGGTCAGTGCCGGTTACCGAAACAACCGAAATGTTGGCGCGCTCGGGCAGCAGGGGATCGTGTTCCAGCTGTGGGCCTAGAGTAGCCAGTTCCACAGCATCGGCGTCATTAACAAAGAAGACGGCATGGGGGTTACCCATATTGACCCCGACCGGGTCCTGCAGTGGGCCTGCACCGATGCCGAGATGTAGCGTGTCACGTTCCTCTGCCAGGGGAATCTCGTGCCACTCCAGGTTCGCCGGACCCATATCGACGGTGATTTCATTGGAAGGCGCCGCTGTTGCGGGCAGATGTCCAGCCCGGGTCTCTATCACGACCCTGTCTTGCCCGGTCTCACCCATTACCAGGGATGCAATGCAGCGTGTCGCATTCCCGCAGGCCTCGGCTTCGCCACCGTCCGGATTACGGATGCGCATAAAGAGATCGGCGCCATTGCTGGCGGACGGCTCCAGGACAATCAACTGGTCACATCCAATGCCGAAGCGACGGTCAGCCAGCACGCGCGCTTCTTCCACGCTGAGCGCGATCGGCGTATTCCGGCCGTCGAGCACAACGAAGTCATTGCCCAAACCGTGCATCTTTATAAAGGCAAGTTGATCCATGACCGGGGTTATATGGCCAGAGACCGGGTTAAGTCCATGGGGAAGGTATGTTCTGCGGGCATCCCAGTAATCCCACATATGCAGGTAGCCAGACAGTGGACGCGGAAAAACCAGGGGAGCAAGTTGATTAATGCCCGGATTCCCCGGGCTTGACGCACGGGATTTCGCCGCCTATGTTCCGCGCCATCACAGCTTAGGCTATCTGCCGGCTTCGAGAAGCCCCGCCAGTCCGCGAGTGTCGCGCACTGGCGCGAATTGCGTTTGGCCTATGGTGCCTGTTGATGCCGCAGTGATTTCGTGGCCCCGAGGGGCCGAATGTTATTGCTTGATGATTGATGATCGGATCTGACCGGGATGTTTGAGAGCCTTCAAGAACGCCTTGGCGATGTCTTTGACAAGCTTCGCCGGCGCGGTGCCCTTAGCGAAGAGGACGTTTCAGCGGCCTTGCGCGAGGTTCGCGTGGCGTTGCTTGAGGCCGACGTTGCTCTGCCCGTGGTCAAGGATTTCGTCGAAGGCGTTCGCGAAAAGGCACTCGGACAGGAAATTCTGCGCTCCGTTACACCGGGCCAGATGGTGGTCAAGGTTGTCAACGACCATCTGATCGAGACCCTTGGTTCGGAACACTCTGCGCTTAATCTTACTACGACCCCGCCGACGGTCATTATGCTGGTCGGCCTGCAGGGCTCCGGTAAGACGACAAGCTGCGCGAAGATTGCGCTGCGGCTGAGCGGTAAAGAGAAGCAAAAAGTCCTGATGGCCTCGTTGGACGTACGGCGTCCGGCCGCTCAGGAACAGCTGCGGGTTCTCGGTGAGCAGGCCCTCGTCAAGACCTTGAATATTGTTCCCGGCGAAAAGCCGGTGGCGATTGCCAAGCGCGCGCTTCAAAGCGGCGCGCTGGAAGGCTACGACGTGGTGATGCTCGACACCGCGGGCCGTCTCGCTATCGATGAGGAACTGATGGCCGAAGTCGCCGCGGTACGCGATGCGACAAAGCCGCACGAGACTCTGCTGGTTGCGGACGCCATGACCGGGCAGGATGCGGTCAACGTCGCTTCCGCCTTTAAGGAAAAAGTCGGCCTGACAGGTATCATGCTGACACGTGTCGATGGCGACGCGCGCGGTGGAGCGGCCTTGTCAATGCGGGCCGTGACCGGTTGCCCCATCAAGCTATTGGGTTCTGGCGAAAAGCTTGATGCGCTGGAAGATTTTCACCCGGACCGTATTGCTTCGCGGATCCTGGGCATGGGCGATGTGGTTTCGCTGGTCGAGAAAGCCGCGGAAACCATCGAGGCGGAAGATGCCGAAAAACTTGCCAAGAAGATGCAGAAGGGCAAGTTCGATCTGGACGACTTGGCCTCTCAGCTCAAGCAAATGCAAAAAATGGGTGGGCTCTCCAGCCTGATGAACATGCTGCCCGGCATGAACAAGGCCCAAATGGCCAAGATGCAGAATGCGAAGCTCGACGACTCTATGGTTAAGCGCCAGCTTGCGATGCTGTCCTCCATGACGCCGGGTGAGCGAGCGAAGCCGGAATTGATCAAGGCAAGTCGAAAGATCCGTATTGCGGGCGGTTCCGGCACCACGGTGCAGGAAATCAACAAACTCCTGAAGCAGTATCAGGAAGCCAACCGCATGATGAAAAAAGTCAAGAAGATGGGAAAGAAAGGCATGATGCGACAAGGCCTTTCGGGATTAATGCCACCAGGTGGCGGCTTCCCCCAGTGATCTGAGTTTCCCGGAATCTGATTTAGATTTGAGTAAACGAGAAAATATTGCTTAACGATGGTCAGGGCTGAAGGGCCGGACCGAGAGAATAAGAGTAGAAGGAAGTCCGATGTCCGTAAAAATCCGTTTGGCCCGTGGTGGCGCCAAGAAACGCCCATACTATCGCGTTGTTGTTGCCGATACGCGCAGCCCGCGCGATGGCCGCTTCATCGAGAAGGTCGGAGCCTACAATCCGATGGTCCCGAAAGATCACCCCGATCGGGTGAAGCTGAACGATGAGCGTATCAAGCATTGGCTGTCGGTTGGCGCCCTGCCGACGGACCGTGTTGCGCGTATCCTGGCCGCCAATGACCTTTATGCGGCGCCTGCCGTTCCGAACCAAACCAAGAAAAACCAGCCCAAGGCAAAGGCCCAGGAGCGTCTTGCAATGGAAGCCGAAGCCAAGCGCGAAGCCGAAGAGGCTTCTAAGGCTGCTGCTGAAGCTCCTGCTGAAGAGGCGCCTGCCGCTGAAGAAGCCCCGGCTGAGGAAGCTGCCGAAGCTTAGGCCGATTGGCTGCGGGTTTGATCCATGGTTGAGTCTCGCGCACCATCAATGCCGAAGGCTGACACTGCCGATGACAGAGTCTGTCTCGGCGTCGTAGCCGGCGCGCATGGTGTGCGGGGATTGGTCAGGATCAAAAGTTTTACTGCTGAGCCCCTGGACATTGGGTCCTATGGTCCGCTGAGCGATGTCAGAGGCCGGCGAACCTTCGATCTGACCATTAAGGGACAGGTGAAAGGCGCTGTGCTGGTTGCGATCGCCGGGATTGCGGACCGCGACAAAGCGCAGGCGCTACATGGCACAAACCTCTACGTTTCGCGTTCTGTTCTGCCGGAACCGGAGGACGAGGAAGAGTTCTACAACGCCGATTTGATCGGGTTGCGGGTCGAGGACGATAGCGGCGCTGTGCTTGGCAGTGTGAAGGCCATGCATAACTTCGGCGGTGGTGATTTGCTCGAGGTTCTGCCTGACGTGGGAAAGTCCTGGTTGCTGCCTTTCACCAAGCAGGTGGTGCCGGTCGTGGATCTTGCGGGAAACCGGGTCGTCGTGGAGTTGCCGGAAGAGGTGGAGACAGGTGAATCTGCCTCTTAAAGCTATGTTAGAGGACGATTGAAAAGAGAGGCGGCAAGGTGACCGACACTGCGTCGCAAGATAAGTTTTGTTGGGAAGCGACGGTTCTGACCCTCTACCCGGAGATGTTCCCCGGGTCGCTGGGGCAATCGCTGGCGGGACGGGCGCTGAAATCGGGCCTTTGGTCGCTGGAAACGGTGGACATTCGCAGTTTCGCAAGCGATAAACACCGCTCCGTCGACGATACACCCTCTGGTGGCGGCGCAGGCATGGTCATGCGTCCAGATGTGGTGGGTGCCGCCCTGGCATCGGTTGCGGAACAACCGGGGCCGCTATTGTACTTGTCGCCCCGTGGGCGGCTGATCGATCAGGACTTTGTCCGAGGTCTTGCTGCAGAGCCGGGTGTAACGTTGCTTTGCGGCCGATACGAGGGGGTGGACCAGCGGGTGCTGGACGCCCACAACATCGTCGAAGTCAGTGTCGGCGATTATGTTTTGTCCGGCGGTGAGCCGGCGGCTCTGGTGCTGATGGACGCCGTTGTACGGCTGCTGCCAGGGGTTATGGGGAATAACGAATCTTCGCACGAAGAGTCGTTCGAGGAGGGATTGCTTGAGTATCCCCTCTACACGCGTCCGGCCAATTGGCAGGGGCGCGAGGTGCCTGAGGTCTTGACGTCGGGGCATCATGACAATATACGCCTGTGGCGCTTAGCTCAGGCGGAAGAAATTACCAAGGCGCGGCGGCCCGATCTCTGGGCGCGGTACCTGAAGCGAAGAAACGAAGCGCGCGGTATGAACCGTGCAGACGAAGAGTAAGGAATAGAGCGATGAATACGATCCAGCAGATCGAACAAGAGCAGGTCGCTGCGCTGAGCGCCAAGGGTTCTGCACCGGAATTCGCCCCAGGCGATACCGTTCGCGTCAACGTGAAGGTCATCGAAGGCACGCGCGAGCGTATCCAGGCTTTCGAAGGCGTGTGCATCGCCCGCAAAAACCGCGGACTGCACTCCTCCTTCACCGTCCGTAAGATCTCTTACGGCGAAGGCGTCGAGCGTGTATTCCCTCTCTACAGCCCGCGTCTGGCCTCAGTTGAGTTGGTTCGCCGCGGTGATGTCCGTCGTGCGAAACTCTACTACCTGCGCGGCCGTCGCGGTAAGTCGGCGCGTATTGCCGAGAAGACCACGGGTGCAGCCGGTAAGGCCGCTGCTGCCGAGCGTCAGGTCGCAGCAGATGCCAAGGCTGCGCAGAAGGCTGCCGTCCGAGCCGCCAAGGGTTAATTCCCGCTGACCACCGAGGTTGCTGAGTCTTGCGGCTTTCCGCCGCATGACACTCTGTCTTAACTGCAGGTTAGGCAGGCAGCGATTTGCGGAACGACAACCCGCCTCTCACGCTGGAGAGCGCGGGTTTTGTTGTTTTAGCCGGCTGGCCTTATTGTTTGCAGATGTCTTGGAGGGCTTTCCAGTCCGTATCAGAAAGAGCAACACGGCCGACATCCTCAAGGCCGTTTGTCAGTTGCGCCCGTTTCTCGCTGGAGGGATGGGTTGAGAGCAGCTGTAGCGCCGAGGGCAGGTCGCCATCTTCCTGTGCGAGCCTCTTAAAGAAGCTCGACAGACCACCGACGTGCAGGCCGGACTTCTGCAACAGGTCGATTGCTGAGTCGTCGGCCTCGGATTCAGCGTCCCGGCTGTAGGACATACGCAGCAGGATTTCACCTGCAGCGGCGATCACTCCGCCACCCATGTCACCCAAGAGCACCGAGAATACGAAGCTGACTCCCAGGCCTTGAACGATGGCTCTGGTGCCATGTTGGTGCGTGATGTGACCCATTTCATGCGCAAGAACCGCGGATACTTCATCCGGGTTTTCGGCAAATTCCAACAGTCCGCGGAAGATGAACACGCGGCCGCCAGGCAAGGCGAAGGCGTTGTTCAACTTGCCGTCGATAACTTTTACGTCGAACTCATAAGGGCTTCCGTCGGCCTCGGCGAGTTGCGTCACCAGCCTGTCGAGTGCGAGCGCCCCTTCTTCATTGTTACAGACCCTCGGGGAATCGCCGGTCATGGAGGCAAATTGTTCCACGATCTCATCCGCAAACTGGTCGGATAGAGCAACTTCCCAGGAAATCGGGATCATGGAGGCGACGAAACGCGATGCGAGTGGCAGCCCGAACCAGATTGAAGCGCCGAGAAGACCAGCCCCGGCTATTGCCGCGACGGCATTGCGCAGCCGTTTGGAGACAGGTGGTCCGAAAAGTTGAGGCGCATGTACACGAAAATCGGCGAGCAGCCGTTGGTCTTCGAGTGTGAGACGGGCGTCCGGCCAGGAGGCACAGCCAATTCGGAAAGGCGCCTGAGATGCGATGTTGTCAACCGCAACCAGTTCGTTGTAGGGCCAAAAAACCGGTTCTGTCAGGCCTGCGCCCGTGATCGACAGGCCGTCGGTGCCAAGGCTGACCGAAACCTCCTGTCTTCCTGCCGATCGACCATCATTGAAGCTGCCCTGGTAGTCGATCAACGTCAGATTGCCCCGACATCCAGGACGTCCGCGAAGCCTTCCCCGCGTGAACCGCGTTCCGCGTCACTCTGCTTGATGTCATCCACATCGATCGATCCCGTCACCATCAGGGTCTCGCTGACGGCCCGGATCATCGGGTGCAGATAGAGCGTAAAGCGCAGGACATTCATGAGCGAAACGAAGATCAGAGCCATGACCACAATCCCCAACACCAATTCCGGCGAAATGTCCGGAGCCTGACCTGCTTCCATCGTTACCGAGAGACTACCGAAGTCGACGACGCTTTCCGCAGCTGTGGAGAGTGCGATCCAGAGGACACCGACTGCGATGCCGTAGACCAGCAATATCAGAAAGACGTTCATCGTGGACAGTGAACTTGAGAAGCTCAAGCTACTGAAGCGGGTGCGGGAGGTGAAATAGCGGAACTCGTTGACGTTGTACCAAAGGATCGAGATGCCCAGGGTCGGAATATAGAGAACAAGGGCGAGCACCCATTTCCAGAAGAGATCGTAGGCAAGGCCGTCAAAGACCAGGTTGCGGTTGCCGAACCAGGTGTTGTTGGTTCGGTACTCCTGCAGGCGGGTCTGCATATAGGGGTAACAAAGGCCGAGGGTGATACCGGTTAACAGCAAAAGGCCCATCGCCCGAAAAGCATAACCACGTCCGGTACCCGTCTGGGAAAAGCGGACTCCGCGCCACTGGGTCCGCGTCAGCCGATAGCGGCGCGCCCGAAAGATCGCGAAGAAGGTCAGGAAATAGAGGCCGATTACGTACAAAATCGTAACAACCACCTGGCCCTCGACGGAAGGTATCAGGATATTAATGACGTACAGCCCAATTGATATCAGGCCCATAATGACCGCAGCGAACAGGAACCCGAGTAACAGCTCTTTCGGTGTGCCGGTGTATTCCAGGCGGTCGCCCAGAATGGTGATGCGGCTCCATAGGTGTTGCCGCATGCGCGTCTTACCCCAAAACCGGTAGATACCAAGGGTAAAGAGCCCCAGAATTGCGTTGACGGCGGCAATCTTTGTAATCGGGCCGGCCTGTCCGTCATAGACTGCAAACTGACCGGAGCTCTGATCGACACTGTTTCCCTGACCGTCTTGGGCGCTCAGGACAGGAGCCTGGATGGAATCATCTTTAAAGGGCAATGGACTAAGTCTCTTCGTTAAATTAAAACTTATAAGTTTGCAGCAAGCATAACGGTTCAATCTTAGTGATGCTAGTCATCCTGCATAGATTCCCCCGGCAACGGGCACACTATGGGTTGTAGCCTTGTTAAGATTCCGTTTCCCTGCGTTCGATTTGGGCCCGGTTCACGCTCTCATTCGTCCTCGGATTCATGAACCAAGGCGCTTCTTCAGGACCGGCAGCGGCCGGGCGGAGCCGAATACATCTGAAGGCTCGGTTCCCGCGTCTTCCATTCCCATTCTGCGGTAGAAGCCAGCCGCGTTGGGGTCCGAAAGGACCGTCAGCTGCGTCGCGCCCTGAGACAGGGCAAAGGCCTCCAGGTCTTTCCAGAGCCTCCCACCGATCCCCTTGCCGATGGCCGCCGGGCTGACAAAGCAGTGCGCGACTTCGGCTTCGTTCCGATCCTGGGAGAGCGCATAATAGCCAAGGGGCTCACCTGCGCCCTCATCAGATACAGCGTCGGCCTTGCACTGCGCTGCCGCCCCGCTTTGCGCCAAGATAACACGATGTTCAGCCAACAGCGCGGGCGTTACAGTCAGGCTTTCTTCACAGGCTTTGAGGAAGGTATCGTCATAGCCCCAGTGCGCCTTGGACGTTATCGCCAGTCGGGATAGGGCCGCACAGTCTGCATCCGTTGCGGGACGGAGGGTTATCTGACTGGGTGTTTTGTCTTTGTTGCTGTTGTTCAAAAGCCGGGGTCTCAATCAGATGCTCGGGAAGGCCATGTACTTGGGGAGGGCAATTGCTCGGTGAGGTCATGTGTCCTGTGAAGCGGTACATCGCACGCGGAAAGCGAATTGAACGACACACAAAGACCCGCGCTGGTTCGTCTTGTTTCTCTTGGTAGCGGTTGGATGAAAAAGCACTGGGTGCAGCGCGGAGAATAGCCGTGCTTTTTCAATCTGTCTCCACCTTTGCGTGCTGTCTGCCCTCTCTTTACACAAAACAGACCATACTATATGGTATGTTATTAATAGATGATCGTCCTGCGATGCTTGCCCCGCCTGTCCAGGTGATGGACGACGAGGAAAGCGTCATTTGATTTCGGTCCCAAACCCGGCCTCTAACTTTGAACTTCAGTACCTAAGGAGCGTGTAATGAACACCTGGCTTGCAGCTGCCGCTGTGGCGTCTCTGGCGACGGCGCTGATCCATATCCTGGCCGGTGGTCGGCATATCGCGCGGCCTTTGATGGAAGCCGGGGATCTGACCACAGTGCCCAAGCATACCCAGTATTACTGCTGGCACATTGTCAGCATTGTGTTGCTTGCTATGGCCGGGGGCTATGCTTACGGCAGCACTGCTCCGGAAGCGATGGCGCTGAACGTGATGCTGACGGGGCTGGCGGCCAGCTTCGCACTCTGGAACATTGCGCTGATTTTGTGGAAGCGGCTCGATCCGAAACATATGATCCAGTGGGCGCTCTTCCTACCCATCACCCTGCTCGGCCTTGCAGGTTTAATCTAAATCGCGGGTCTTCCATGAGCCACAGCGATCATTTTTCGCCGGCCGAAAAAGCCAAACGCCTCGGGCGGCAGGATTGGCTGGAAATCGGCCTGCGTCAGCTTGCTACTGCGGGGCCGGGAGCTCTCCGCATTGACCGGCTGTGCGGCGCAGCCAACAAGACACGGGGTTCGTTCTATCATCACTTCGAGGATCGGGCGGTCTTTGTAACTGCCATGCTGGACCATTGGAGTCAGCACCACACCGAAGCGGTCATCAGGGAGGTCGAGCGCCACGACGACCCGCGCGCAAAGCGGGCGGCGCTGAACCAACTGGCGGCGGCCCTGGATCAGGGCGTAGAGACCGCGATCCGGCGTATGGCCGCCACTGACCAGGCGGCTCGCAATGCCGTTGAGCGGGTCGACGGTCGCCGTATCGGCTATCTCGCCGAGATCAATGCGCAGGAATTTGACCTGCCTGACAGCGATGCGGCCCTGCTGGCCGAAGTCGAATACGCGACCTTCGTAGGCTATCAGAATCTCTTCCCGGCCGCGGGCCAGGAACGTTACGAACGGGTCGGCCGTTTGCTCGACGTGATGGTCCGTGCCGGCGCGGCGGCAGGCCGGGACAATGAGGGATGATTCTTCCGCGACTTTGCGCCGGAAGGCCGTGGCTACGAGCTCTGGAGTAGATACCAAAACCCAAATGGGCGTTGTCCTTACTCCGCGAAGAAATTGGCGAGGGCGTCCAGGGTCTCGAGGGGACGTTCCTCAGGAATGAAGTGGCCGCAGTCGATGCCCTTGGCGGTGACGTCGCCGGCGCGATCGCGCCAGGTGGCCGGCACGTCGTAGTTCTGGTGCATCAGGCCACGCAGGCCCCAGAGCACCAGCAGTGGGCAGTCGATCTTCTTGTCCATGTCCGCTTGGTCGTGTTCCAGGTCGATGGAGGCGGCGGCGCGGTAGTCCTCGCAGGTCGCGTGGATACAGGCCGGGTCGCGGAATGCACGCAAGTAGGCCTCGACCGCTTCCGGCGCGAAGTTCTCCTTCAGCGCCGACCAGCGGCCAAGTTTTTCCTTTAGGTAGAAATCCGGATCCTGGCCGATCATGCGCTCGGGCAGACCGTTGGGTTGAATCAGGAAAAACCAGTGGTAATAGCCGGTTGCAACCGCCTGATTGGTGGTGGCGAATAGCTTATGGGTCGGCACGATATCCAGCACCGCCGCGCGCTCCACATGATAGGGCCAGTCCAGACACAGCCGGTGGGTTACCCGCCCGCCGCGGTCATGTCCGGCGACCCGGAAGCGCGTATAGCCCAGATGCTCCATGACCCGTACCATGTCCGTCGCCATAGCGCGCTTGGAATAGGTGGAGTGATCCGCCTCACCCGCGGGCTTGGCGCTCTGCCCGTAACCCCGC
This sequence comes from Pelagibius sp. Alg239-R121, assembly GCF_947331435.1. Classification (GTDB taxonomy): domain Bacteria; phylum Pseudomonadota; class Alphaproteobacteria; order Kiloniellales; family Kiloniellaceae; genus Denitrobaculum. The sequence goes on from NZ_CAMZOF010000001.1 coordinate 1,000,238, forward strand.
AGGTCCGCGCAGATCACCGTGAAGTTCTGCGCAAGCAAGGGTGCCACCCCGTGCCACATGACATGGGTCTGCGGATAGCCGTGCAGCAGCAGTAACGGCGGCCCACTGCCACCCCGGCGCAGGTTGATCTCGACCTCGCCGGTGTCAATACGTTCCTGCTTAAAGCTCTCGAACATGATGGTTGCCGTGTGGGTCTGGTTTCGCTTCCGGGGAGAATGTCACAGGGAGGGGGCGGGCGGCAAATAGTGGAGCGGAAAGGTGTTCGTCAGAAGCGACTTAACCTCTTGAAGGTCATGCCACTTCATCTTTGCGTCGGGCAGTTTCGATGGCGTCTATGATGTGATAACCTTCACCAGAGTCGACACCATTGCCGAGGGAAATCGTCTTTGCCCCGTAGTCAAAGTGCAACGCACCGTAATTGGCGCTTGAAAAGAAACCTGGGAAGTTAGTGTACAAGGAAATCGCCGCATTTTGCTCAGACCACCTGAGGCGCGTGATATCCGAAAGTCGGTAACTTTTGGTTCGGGCAAAGAGCGGCGACTTGAGCGTGTGAGATATTCCTTCAGCCTCAATCGCAATAATTTCATGACCAAAAATCTTCCAAGACAAAATCGCAAAAACATAACACCACACTGCCAGCCAGAAGCACGAGAATAGTCCCAAGACTAACCCTTCGGCTGAAGCATTCAGGACACCCACGATGGCAACCAAGCCAATTGTGACGCCCCCAATCGTCCACATGCAGAACCAAATACCGAGAAAAGCGATGATGAACCAATTCCGGCGTGGGGGTATCTTTATGCAGCGCGCCTCACCGTCAATGTAGAAGGAAATACGGGACGTTTCGGGTGATTCATACTTCAAAATTGCTCCTGTGCTATCCAATGGATTCAATCCATTTTCCAGCTGCAACTATGCGTTTCAGATCTGAAATCCGCAAGGTGACGATATCCTCGGTCAAATTCTTGCTACTGAGGACTGCTAAGAGATGGCGAATGGGGTCGTAACCCACCTCTGGACCGAAATATCGCCACCACTCAACCTCGGAGACATCAATTCCAAAGCGCTTGCCGATGGCTTCAAGCAGCTCGGCGCCGTCCAATCCTGCGACGCCTAGTTCTCGGCACAGGGTGGTTTCATCTCTAAGCCGATCGCGCTTTATCGCCAGTTCTTCAGAAATCAGCTCTAGCAGGGCTTCTTCATCGGATATCCTGTTCAAAACTTCTCCATATCACTCTTCATACCCCCACGAATGCCTGCTATGCGCCAATCCTTTACAGTAAGACTTTTCCCGCGCGGGCGAAGTGGTTATTCTCCGGCGCCTCAATGAGAATTGCGTGAGACCTTTGCGTGCCCCGACCTGAGGTGGGTTGCCCTCTTGAGGGCTTCGGGTGCCGGGTTTCCGAGGGAGAATGGCTGGGCAACGCCTAGTCGAAGAAGGAAGAAGCACGATGTCCGCACCACGCACCTTGTTCGATAAGATCTGGGACAGTCACCTGGTCGATCGTCAGGACGACGGCACCTGTCTGATCTATATCGACCGCCACTTGGTTCATGAAGTCACCAGCCCGCAGGCCTTCGAGGGTCTGCGCATGACCGGCCGGACCGTCCGACGCCCCGAGGCAACCCTTGCGGTGCCCGATCATAACGTCCCGACCTCGGGCCGGGCGCAGGGTATCGACGATGAGGAAAGTCGGATTCAGGTCGAACAACTCAGCAAGAACTGCGACGAGTTCGGCGTACCATTGTTCGGCATGGACGACGTGCGTCAGGGTGTCGTCCATATTATCGGGCCGGAGCAGGGTTTTACCCTGCCGGGCATGACCATTGTCTGCGGCGACAGCCATACCGCCACTCATGGCGCCTTCGGTTCGCTGGCCTTCGGGATCGGGACCTCCGAGGTTGAGCACGTGCTGGCGACCCAGACCCTGATCCAGAAACCCGCCAAGAACATGCGCATCACGGTCGAAGGCAAGCTCCCGGTCGGCGTGACCGCCAAGGACATGGTGCTGGCGATTATCGGTAAGATAGGGACTGCGGGTGGCACAGGCTATGTCATCGAATATGCGGGTGAGGCGATCCGCGATCTCTCCATGGAAGGCCGCATGACGGTCTGCAACATGTCGATCGAGGGCGGTGCGCGCGCCGGGCTGATTGCACCGGACGAAAAGACCTTCGAATACATCATGGGACGGCCTATGTCGCCCAAGGGCGCGGCCTGGGAACAGGCGCTGGCCTATTGGAAGACACTGCCGTCCGATGAAGGTGCGAGCTACGACAAGGAGCTCGTGCTTAAGGCTGCCGATATCGAGCCGCAGGTCACCTGGGGCACCAGCCCGGAAGACGTCATCCCGGTCTCTGCATCCATTCCCGGTCCTGATGCAGCACCCGATGACAACAAGCGCAGCGCCATTGAACGCTCCCTGGACTACATGGGCCTGACCGCCGGTACGCCGATCAGCGAAGTCGCGGTGGATACCGTCTTTATCGGTTCCTGCACCAACGGCCGGATCGAGGATCTGCGTGAAGTTGCCGCCGTGGCCAAGGGCCGCAAGGTGGCCGAGAACGTGCGGGCTATGATAGTCCCCGGTTCGGGGCTGGTGAAGGAACAGGCCGAGGAAGAGGGTTTGGATCAGATCTTCATCGAAGCTGGTTTCGACTGGCGTGAACCGGGTTGCTCCATGTGTCTTGCCATGAACGCTGACAAGTTGGCACCGGGCGAACGTTGCGCCTCGACCTCGAACCGGAATTTCGAGGGCCGTCAGGGTCGCGGCGGACGCACGCACCTGGTCAGCCCGGGTATGGCCGCGGCTGCAGCGGTGACCGGTCACATCACCGACGTGCGTGAACTGGGCTAACGCGGCTAGCTGGGTAAGGAAGAAAGACGGAACCATGGATAAATTCGACAAGCTGACCGGTACGGCGGCACCGCTTCCCCTGGTCAATATCGACACCGATATGATCATCCCGAAACAGTTCCTGAAGACCATCAAGCGCACCGGTCTGCGCGAGGGTCTCTTCTATGAGCTGCGCACGGACGAGGATGGCAATGCGAAGGACTTCATACTGGACCAGCCGGCCTATAAAGATGCGCAGATCCTGGTCGCGGGCGACAACTTCGGCTGCGGTTCGTCGCGCGAGCATGCACCCTGGGCGCTCTTGGATGCGGGTATTCGCTGCATCATTGCACCGAGCTTCGCGGACATCTTCTACAACAACTGTTTCAAGAACGGCATTCTGCCTATCGCCCTGCCGCAGGAGCAGGTCGATCTCTTGATGGATGACGCAGGCCGTGGCGCTAATGCGGTCATTTCGGTCGACCTGGAAGCGCAGGAGATCAAGGGACCTGACGGTGGAACGATTTCCTTTGAAATCGACGCCTTCCGTAAGCATTGCCTGATGAACGGCCTGGACGACATCGGTTTGACCATGGCAAAGGGCGAAAAGATCGACAGCTTCGAGGAGCGCCGTAAGCTCTCCCAGCCCTGGGCGTAAATTTCCGGACATTAAAGAACTGACGCGGTGCCGGCCCCCCTGGTCAGGCAGCGCGCGCGTATTAAGATTCTAGCGGGGAACTTCTGAGACATGGCATCCAATAAAAAACTTCTGGTTCTTCCGGGCGACGGTATCGGTCCCGAGGTGATGCGCGAAGTGCGCCGCGTTGTGGATTGGTTTGATAAGCGTCAGGCTGTCGGCTTCGATCTTGAGGAAGATCTGGTCGGCGGTGCCGCGCTCGATGCCCATAACGTTCCCCTGACCGACGACACTATGGAAAAGGCCATGAATGCGGACGCCGTGCTGCTGGGCGCGGTCGGCGGGCCGAAGTGGGATGATCTGGATTTCAGCATCAAGCCGGAACGCGGCCTGCTACGCCTGCGAAAGGAAATGCAGCTCTTTGCCAATCTGCGGCCGGCCCTTTGTTTCGATGCGCTGGTCGACGCCTCAACCCTGAAGTCCGAGATCGTGTCCGGCCTGGATATCATGATCGTCCGGGAACTGACCGGTGGCGTATATTTCGGTGAGCCACGCGGTATTGAGGATCTGCCTAATGGCGAGCGCCGGGGCATCAACACTCAGGTCTACACCACTTCGGAAATCAAGCGGGTCGCGGCCGTAGCCTTCGACCTTGCCCGCAAGCGCGACAACCGGGTTTGCTCGGTCGAAAAGGCCAATGTCATGGAATCCGGCGTGCTCTGGCGCGACGAAGTAACCAAGCTGCATGCCGCCGGCTATGACGATGTGGAACTGTCTCATATGTACGCGGATAACTGCTCGATGCAGCTGGTTCGTGCGCCGAAGCAGTTCGACGTCATCGTCACGGACAATCTCTTCGGCGATATGCTGTCAGATACGGCGGCCATGCTGACCGGATCGCTCGGCATGCTGCCCTCCGCGTCTCTGGGCGACGTAGACGAGAGCGGCCGCCGCAAAGCCATGTACGAACCAGTGCATGGTTCCGCCCCTGATATCGCAGGTGAGGATAAGGCAAATCCGCTGGCCACCCTGCTGAGTTTTGCCATGATGTTACGCTATTCCTTCGATCTGGGGGCCGATGCAGATCTGATCGAAAATGCGGTTAAGCAGGTCCTGAATGATGGTCAGCGGACTGGCGATATCGTGGCTCCGGGTTCGAACCTGGTCTCAACTACGGGGATGGGCGACGCCGTGTTGGCAGCACTCGACAGCCTGGCGGCATAATGCCGGTTTGACGCCGAAGCTGTTCACGCGTAGTCTTGCTGCAGTTGCGAAGCTTGAAAGGAAACGAAGAAATGAGAAAGTCAGTTGCAGTGACTGCGGCCGCATTGACTCTTGTCGCGTTCCTGCTAGCACCTGCGGCGGTCTATGCCTGTAGCGGAATGAAATCCGCGCAGAACGATACCCAGACCGCACAAACCCTGATTCCGACTACCACCACCAGCACTGGCTCGGCGCCGATGACTCTGAAACCGGAGACTACGGCGAACTGACGCATGCGCTTCAAGGAATGGTAACGGGCCGCCCTTGAGGCGGCCTTTTTTTTGGCCCGTTGATTGAAACCGATTTGGACGGATCCAGTGGGATGAGGAATAAATACGATGACCTAATCGAGATTGTAACGCGTGCGTTCGCGGCCCAGGCGGCCGGTGATGAACAGCGCGAACATGCGGAAATCGCTAATGAACGACCACCAGGGATGGGTAAAGGTCGTCGGCGTATTCCGCTCAACCATGGCATGAGCGATCCAGGCGAAAGCATAGCCGGTTACCAGGGCAAACGGCAGGAGCCACCAATGCGTCGTGACAATGGCGATTACCAGCAGCACCAGACCCAGGCCCGTGCCGATGGCATGAAGCAACTGGGTGGTCGGTTTGCTGTGTTCGGCCAGATAGCGTGGCCAGAATGCGCGATAGTCGGGACTGCGTTCCGCCATGGTTTTCTTCACTTTCCAGAGAGTTTTCGGGCCACGTGGCCGGTTTGTCTCTCTGGTTATCTTGCATATTTGCTCGATCCCGCTTAATTCAACGCCGGAAATCGAGATTGATCAAGTTGGTAGATATTAGACATGGCTTATAAAGTAGCGGTAGTGGGTGCAACGGGCGCCGTTGGACGGGAACTTATGACGACGCTGTCGGAGCGCAAGTTTCCCGCCTCCGAAGTGGTCGCGCTGGCTTCCGAGCGTTCCGCCGGATCCGAAGTTTCCTATGGTGAAGATCACGTTTTGAAAGTTCAGAACCTGGCCACCTTCGATTTCGCTGGTATCGATATCGTGCTGTCCTCTCCGGGTGCGAAGGTCTCCGCCGAGTATTCCCCCAAGGCCGCGCAGGCCGGTGCCGTCGTGATCGACAACACCTCGCACTTCCGTATGGATCCGGATGTTCCGCTGATCGTGCCGGAGGTGAACCCCGAGGCGCTGGCCGGCTACACCAAGCGTAACATCATCGCCAATCCCAACTGTTCGACCATTCAGCTCGCCGTGGCTCTTAAGCCACTGCACGAACTGGCTAAGATTAAGCGGGTCGTGGTTGCGACCTATCAGGCGGTCAGTGGTGCCGGTAAGGACGGTATGGACGAACTCTTCAACCAGACCCGGGCGATCTTTGTGAACGACGCCATCAAAAAGGAACAGTTCACCAAGCAGATCGCGTTCAACGCAATTCCACATATCGATAGCTTCATGGACGACGGCTATACGAAGGAAGAGTGGAAGATGATGGTTGAGATCAAGAAGATCCTTGATCCGGCAATCAAACTGACCTCAACCTGTGTCCGTATTCCGGTTTTCATTGGTCACAGTGAAGCCGTGAACATGGAGTTCGAGCAACCGATTACCGTTGAACAGGCACGTCTCGCGCTCCGGGAGCAGGACGGAATCACGGTCATCGATCATCGCCAGGATGAAGGATACGTAACGCCTGCCGAATGTGCCGGCGAGGACTCGACTTATGTCAGCCGGATTCGGACCGATCCGACCGTGGACAACGGCCTTTCCATGTGGGTCGTTTCCGACAATCTGCGCAAGGGTGCAGCGCTGAACACTGTTCAGATTGCGGAATTGCTGGTACGGGAGCACTTGAGTTAAATCGGTTTCGCCTTCACTGAGATTAGGCACGACCATGGCGGGCTGGCGGCGGCGTTACCTCATTTCCCAATTTATCTGTGACGCCGCCGGATTCGATTGTCTTTAAGAGTGGAGACTCTATGGCGAGTGACATTGCGGATCAGGTAACGCCTGACCAGCTGTTTCAACGCGCGGCAGCGCTGCATCGGCAGGGTAAGATCGATCTCGCCATTATTGCCTACCGCAAGATTCTTCAGATGGCGCCCGAACACGCCGGAGTCTGGGGCAACCTGGGTGTGGCACTCCGCACCAAGGGAGACTTTCCAGCGGCTGTGATTGCTTACAAGCGTGCGCTTGAGATTGTTCCCGGCGATCCGGGGATTACCGGGAACCTGGGCAACGCACTCAAGGACATGGATCGCCTGGAAGAAGCGCTCGATGCTCATTGCAGAGCGGCTGCGGCACAAGCGGACGACTTCAACATCCGATACAACTACGGCATCGCACTGCGTGAGTCGGCGCTCTACGAGCAATCACTGGTCGAGTTGGAGGCGGCGATCGCGCTGAAGCCCGGCGACCCACATCCTCGGTGGGACCGGGCTATTGCACTTTTGCACCTGGGCCGGTTTCGCGAAGGCTGGGCCGCCTACGAGACTCGTTGGCAGACTGGCGAGCTTCCCAAGCGGCCTGTCGCTGTGCCCCGCTGGCAGGGTGAAGGCTTCGAAGGCAAAACACTGTTGGTTTTTGCCGAGCAGGGTTTCGGCGACTCCATCCTAACCAGCCGTTTTATTCCTTTGATAAAGGAGCGTGCCGGAGAAGGCGCCGCGGCCGGCAGAGTTATCCTGGAATGCAAGGCACCGTTGCAGGACCTCTTTTCAGATATCGAGGGCATTGACCGAATGGTCGAGCCGGGCGAATCAGACGACGATTACGACCTCGAGGTGCCGATCATGTCCCTGCCGGGGATTTTCGGGGCGTCGGATGAAAATCTGCCGCCACCACCCAATCTCCATATTCCGGACTATGCGCGGCAGAAGGCGCAGGTGCTGCTGCGCCAGGACGCGCGTTTCAAGGTCGGGATCGTCTGGTCCGGCAGTGTAACCTTTAAAGGCAATCGCAAGCGTGCGGTCGGTGTCGAGAATTTCCTGCCCTTTGCCGAGGTATCGGGTGTGGATCTTTACGCATTGCAAAAAGGCCCAAGATCCGGGGATTTGGAAATTGCAGGCGGCGGTGCAGTCGTGACGGCAATCGGCGAGCAGCTCGACAGCTTCGCCGAAACGGCTGCTGTGCTCAATGAATTGGATCTGGTGATCATGACGGACAGTTCGGTCGCGCATCTCGCCGGGTCCCTGGGGCGTCCGGTCTGGAACCTGCTTAATAAGGCGACCTACTGGCTCTATCGGGGCGAAGATGAGACGACGCCCTGGTATCCTTCGATGAAGCTGTTCCGGCAAGACGCCGCCGGCGAGTGGGAGCCTGTGTTCGAACATGTTCGCCAGGCGTTAACTACCGCAGTCGCTGCGAAACGCGCCGGCCGCTGGCCGGAATAATCTCTCGCCGCTTTAAGCCTGCGCCAGATAGCCATCCAGACGCGCCATCAGCTTCGCCTTACGACCTTCAGAGATGAAGGAAGCCTCGAAGGAATTGCGGGCGAGAAGTGCGAGTTCGTCCCGCGTCAAATTTAACGCGCTCTGCATCGCCTTATAATTTTGGTTCACGTAGCCACCAAAATAAGCGGGATCGTCCGAGTTCAGGGTTGCCATCAAGCCGGCGTCCAGCATGCGGCGTAACGGGTGGTCTGCGAGGTCTTTGACCACTGCCAGACTTAAGTTGGAGAGCGGACAGACTGTCAGCGGCATGGCTTCGTGCGCCAAACGTTCGATCAGCGCGGCATCTTCCAACGCACGGTTTCCATGGTCGATTCGATCGACCTTCAGAAGATCCAAAGCTTCGAAAACATAATCCGGCGGTCCCTCCTCACCCGCATGGGCGACGATGCGGAAGCCTTCGTCCTTGGCCAAACTGAAAACCTGCTGGAATTTGGCCGGCGGATGCCCTTTCTCAGAAGAATCCAGGCCGAAACCGATTATCTTTTCGCGATGCCGCAATGCTATGGAAAAAGTTTCCAGGGCTTCTTCTTCGCTCAAATGACGCAAGAAACAAAGAATGAGTTCGGAGGAGATCCCCAGATCGCGCTCTGCGTCGTCCATGGCCCTTGCAATACCGTTGACCACGGTATCGAAATTAATGCCACGCACCGTGTGGGCCTGCGGGTCGAAAAAGATTTCTGTGTGGATGACGTTGTCCGCACGGGCGCGTTTCAGATAAGCCACGGTGAGGTCATAAAAGTCCTGTTCGGTGATCAGAACTTGCGCCCCCTGATAATAGAGATTGAGGAATTCCTGCAGATTGCTGAAGCTGTAGGCGGCTTGCACTTCTTCGACAGAGGCATAGGGCAAGACAACTCTATTGCGTTCTGCCAGAGCAAACATCATATCGGGCTCAAGAGTGCCTTCGATGTGCAGATGCAGTTCGGCCTTGGGCAGGCCGTCGATGAAGTTGTGCAGTTCCGTCATGTCTGTTCTCTCTGTTCGCGCGCCTCAATCGTGTTTTGATCTAAGGGGAGCGGAAGGTCAATCCAGGATACGAGTAACTTCGATATGCTTTCGGCTGGGCGAGGCAATTTTGTCTTGCGCTGCGACGAGGCAGAGTTCAGCCGAACCATTGCGTTGAGTCGTTGCTATGACCGCGTAAAGTGCCGCCGTGGCATTCTGTAGTGCCAACTCTGCGTCACCTTTACTCCGCAGGAAGCCGGCGAGGAACAGGGCAGCGAAAAGATCGCCCGTACCCTTTACGGGAGGTTCTAAGTCCAGTTTGGATGTGATGGCCAGATGGACTTCCTCGCGGGTCACGGACAGGATACCGATGCGGTCGTTTGCGCCCGGAATGTCTGAGTTGACGGCGACCGACGTGACCACCACAGCCTTGAGCCGGTTCTGAGGATCGTTGAGTAGGCGCCGTGAGGCCGTTATCGCCGTAGCTTGGTCGCGAACATCCGATTGTGCAAGAAGACCGAGTTCGAAAAGGTTCGGTGTGATGATGTCTGCGAATTTCAATGCCTTTTCGCGCATGAAGCCGGGAATCTCCGGCTGAACATAGACCCCTGTGTCCGCATCACCCATCACCGGATCGCAGAGAAACATCGCATCAGGGTTGGCTGCTCTGACCGCCGCAACCGTATCCAACAGAGCTTCGCCTAGTCCTGCTGTGCCCAGATAACCGGAGAGGATCGCTTCGCAGTTGCAAAGAACACCACGCCGTTCGATGCCTTTGAGCAGGTCGGCAACCTGACAGGCGGCATAAACCTCTCCTTCCCAGTCTCCATAGCCCGGATGATTGGAGTACTGCAGGCAATGCACCGGCCAGACTTCAAAGCCCATGCGCTGCAGAGGAAAGACAGCTGCTGCATTGCCGACATGGCCGTAACAGACGTGGGATTGGACAGATAGAATTGCCATCTGAGTTCCGTGATATCGCCAAAGCTAAAGAGGCCTAGGTACTGTTTTAAACAGTTTGAACAAAATAGATTAAATTTCAACTTCTTAGACGCGTAGGAGCGCGCAAACCCGATCGATCTCGGAATTGGACAGGAACTATCAGAGGATATTGGATCTTACTGTGCCAGGCTTGGAATTGACTCTTGAGGTCGATTGACTGTAAAGTAAGTTTATTCAGTAAATTCTGTCATGAAAGAAATAACAGAAGAAATGAAACTAACACCAGTTATGGAAAAATATATTCTGCATTGGGGGGAGATGGGCACGCGCTGGGGCGTCAATCGCTCGGTGTCGCAGGTTCATGCTCTGCTGTATCTCCATGGCAAACCGATGTCCGCAGAAGAAATTGCCGACACCTTGAACATGGCACGTTCTAACGTCAGTAACAGCTTAAAGGAATTACTCACCTGGGGTCTGGCCGCCCGGACTCATGTGATGGGGGATCGGCGCGATCAGTTCCTGGTTAAGGGTGAAACATGGGACATGCTGATCACTATTGTAGAGGGGCGCAAAGCACGGGAAATCGACCCAACCTTGACCATGCTCAGACAGTGTGTGGAAGAGGTGCAGAACGACCGTGAAACGCCCGAAGATGTCAAAGCCCGTATCGCCGGCATCCTGGCGTTTATGGAAACCTTGACGAGTTGGTATGAGCAGGTCAGTCGACTGCCGAAACCCGTACTCATTAAATTGTTAAAAATGGGGCGCAAGGTCTCAAAGTTCGTGATCAAAAAGTAAAAAATTTTATCTGATATTTCTGTCTATACAGAATTTTCTGATAATACAGGTAATAAAGAGAGGAGAGCGAGATGAATGCAGGTAGCTTCACTCAACGGGTTTTGAGGACAAGATTGCCTGGGTCGCGACGCTCTGCCGCTGAGAAACGAATTGCGAAACGCCAAGGACCGCACTCGGATCCGAGAGAAGGGGCTCACGAAAAGCATGATTTTGATGCTCTGGTTGGCAAAAGCGGCTGGAGACGCCTCCCAGCCTCGATCCAGATGCGCTTTGCCAGCAGCTCAGCCGCCGACGATGTTACCTACCAAGGCACGATGCAAAGTGTGCGCCGATCCTGGGCGGGATATTTCATTGCACAGTTCTGCCGTCTTTTTGGGACACCCTTGACTCCATTTGACGGGGTCGATGTTCCCATTGAGGTCCGCGTTCATAGCAACCCGGCAAAGGGCGGAATGGTCTGGGACCGGATCTATTTCTTTCCCGGCCAAGTGCCGATAGCGGTCACCTCGACCAAGATTTTCACAAGCGACAATATGCTTCTGGAGTGCGTTGGCGGCGGTTTTGGCATGCGCCTGAAGGTTTTTGAACGCGACTGCAAGCTGCACTTTCTGAGCCGGGAGTATTTTTGGAGGTTTGGCAGGTTTTCGATCCACTTGCCTCATTGGATAACGCCCGGTGTCGCGCACGTGATTCACAGCGATCTCGGCGATGGCTGGTTCAGGTTCCAAATGACGATCCGGCACCGCTACCTGGGTGTGACCTTCACTCAAGACGGTACCTTTAAGGAGAAGGAGTGACGCGATGAATACGGCCCTTATTCTCTTCGCTGTCCAGGGTTTGGTCGGCTTCTTCGACAATCTATGGCATCACGAGATCACCGAGAAACTGTCTTCTAAGCCAGACGCCCGTGCCGAACTGAAGTTGCACACCATCCGCGAGTTTCTCTATGCCGTGATCTTCATTGGGATCGCCTGGTTTGCATGGCAGGGTGCCTGGGCTTTTGTTCTGTTGGTCCTGTTGGCGATTGAAGTCCTGGTCACGCTTTGGGATTTCGTGATTGAAGATCAGACGCGAAAACTTCCGAAATTCGAACGGATCATCCATACGGTGCTCGCTGTCAATTTCGGTGCAATTCTAGCCTTTTTTCTGCCAGTTGTCTGGCAATGGAGCGGCGCGGAGAGTGGATTTACCGCCGTGAACTACGGGGCGCTGTCCTGGATCATGACAGCCTACGGCCTGGGTGTGTTTGCTTGGGCACTCTATGACCTTTGGGTTGTCGTGCGGTTGTCGCTGCCGGAATGGAAAAGAAGCCCAATCCTTCCCGGTCGTAAGCAGGAACCGTTGAGTATCCTGGTGACCGGAGCGACCGGGTTCATCGGCCGAGTGTTGGTGCGTGCGCTGGTCGAACGCGGCGATAAAATTATTGTTCTGGCTCGAAACACAGCGAAGACTGATTATCTCTTCGGGCCGCATGCCGAAAGTATCTGCATGCTTGATGATATTCCGGCGAACAGGAACATTGATGCGGTGATTAATCTGGCCGGGGAGCCTCTTCTGGGCGGTTTGTGGAGCAAACACCGAAAAGAAAAGATGATTTCGAGCCGGGTCGACACCACACAAGCACTGATGTCGTTGATGCGCCGCCTAAATCGGCGGCCTCAAGTTTTGATCAATGGTTCGGCCGTGGGCTATTACGGCCGGCGTAACGATGAGCTCGTACGCGAGAACGGACGGCCGCAGGACATCTTCATGTCCAGACTCTGCTGTGAATGGGAACAGGCGGCCGGGAAAGCGGATGGTCTTGGCATTCGGGTATGCCTGCTGCGGATCGGATTGGTTTTCGGGCGTGGCGGCGGCGCCTTTCCCCAACTCGCACGACCGATCAAGCTGGGTCTCGGTGCGGTGATGGGAAGTGGCCGCCAGTGGATGTCCTGGATTCATTTGGAGGATCTGGTGCGCCTGATCCTTTTCGTCCTGGACCGCGATGATGTTTCCGGGCCGCTTAACGCAACCGCTCCGATGCCGGTTACGAACGAAGGCTTTTCCCAAAAGCTTGCCGTGCAAGCAAAAAGACCGCTTCTGTTTCGTCTGCCGGCCTTCGTCCTCCGCGGTCTGTTGGGGGAATTGGCGGACCTCTTTGTTGCTGGTCAAAGGGTGGTACCCCAGAAGGCCGAAGGTTACGGTTTTAAGTTCAATTGGCCCAGCCTCGAGGATGCTCTGGGCAACTTGATGCGCAGTGATGCCACTGCGCAATTGGCAGTCCTGTCCAAGCAGGATGATATTTGCTGGGTGTACTACGACGATGCCTGTGAGATCTGTGCGGGCGAGATTGGACACTATCAAAAGGAAGCTCGACGCAACGATCTGGCCATTGCATTTCATGGTATTAGTGGCGATCAAAATGCCCTGGCGGCCTATGGACTGAGCCAAACCGATGTCTTACGTCGCCTCTATGTCTTTAATGTCGACGGGCGACTTGTCAGCGGCGTCGATGCCATGGCCGCCATCTGGGCAGTTATTCCAAAATATCGCTGGGCAGCGCGACTGGTTTACCTGCCGATCATTCATGAGGCCTGTGAAGTGTTGTACGACGCCGTTGCCGTACAAGTCCTTGTCCTCTGGAATGCCTGCAAAGGACGGGGACGGGACAGACGAAACGGGAGTAGGAATGCGGCCCATGGTTGACGGCCAATGCATGCTGGTTGGCGATGAAGGGGTTCAATGAGCAATACCTTCTCTGTAGCGTGAGCGTCTCGGCCCTGCACTCTAGTTGGGTTTGCCGCTTCCTGGCGCGTTTCACCCCTTCACGAAGCAAGGGAGAGGTCGAGTGGCGGGTGTCACCACTACTTTGTTCGGATTGAGCTGCGCTGGCCGGGCAAGTTGATCCAGTATGAAGGCCAGTGACAAATTTCGAAGAGTGGTCCCTTGAGCAGCTGACATTCATATACGCAGCAAGGCATATACGCAGTCAGGAGCGGGTGCCGCATTATGCTGCATAGCAGCAATTTGCCGCTTTATGTCGTCTTGTGTTTTTTATATGGTCTTGGCTTTCCTGGAGAAGGGACCTTCTTCGGGCAGTTAATTTGAGCCATCAGGAAGATCTAATGACTTCATCCGCCAGACCGCGCCGCTCGGTCCTTTACATGCCAGGATCCAACGCCCGTGCTTTGGAAAAGGGCCGGGGGCTTCCCGCGGACGCCCTGATTCTGGACCTTGAAGACGCGGTGGCACCCGACACCAAGGAACTTGCGCGAAATCAGATCGTGGCGGCGGTCTTGGCCGGTGGCTACGGGGCGCGCGAAATTATCGTGCGGGTCAATGGGTTGGATACACCCTGGGGCCAGGAGGATGTCGCGGCGATTGCAGGCTGTGGCGCGGATGCCATCCTACTGCCAAAGGTCGAGTCCGCGGCCATGGTTCAGAAGCTTGAAGCGTTGATGGTGTCATCGGGTGCGGCCGAAGACATGGCGATCATGTGCATGATGGAAACACCCTTGGGAGTTTTACGCGCCGACGAGATTTCGGGCGCCAGTGGTCGTTTGTCCTGTCTCGTCATGGGCACCTCGGATCTTGTGAAGGATCTGCAGGCGGCTCATACGCCTGATCGTGCGCCGGTTCTGACGTCGCTTAGCCTCTGTGTTCTGGCGGCGCGGGCGTATGGTCTGGCGATTGTAGACGGCGTCCACTTGGACCTGCAGGACGATAGCGGGTTTGCCGCGTCTTGCCGCCAGGGGCGCGAACTCGGGTTTGACGGTAAAACACTGATCCATCCTAAGACAGTTGCCGCTGCAAACGCGGCCTTTGCACCAAGCGTGGACGAGATCGCCTGGTCGCAAAAGATTATTGCGGCCCACAGCGAAGCTGCGGCAGAGGGCAAAGGTGTTGTCGTGGTCGATGGCAAGCTGATCGAAAATCTGCATGTGGAAAGCGCTCAGCGTTTGGTGGCCCTGGCCGGCAAGATCGAAGAGCTTGCCTCTGGGGCTGCCCACTGAATTTGCCGGTTTGGATGCGAGCGCAGAAACGATCCCTTTACAAGTATGACGATGAAACGGGTGTCCGATATATGAGTAAGACCAATCCGGGAAATTATTTTGAGGACTTCGCCCTGGGGCAAAAGCTGCCGCACGCTACTCCCCGTACGGTGAGTGAAGGTGATCAGGCGCTCTACACCGCGCTCTACGGTTCTCGCTTCGCTTTGCAGTCTTCAGACGAATTCGCACGGAGTTTGGGCCTGGCGCGAGCACCCCTGGACGATCTGCTGGCTTTTCATGTTGTCTTTGGCAAGACCGTGCCCGACATCTCGCTCAACGCGATCGCCAATCTGGGGTATGCGAACTGTGTCTTTGGGGCACCCGTTTATCCAGGTGATACCCTGTCAACCGTAAGCGAAGTCATTGGATTGAAAGAGAATTCCAACGGCAAAACCGGCGTGGTCTACGTGAACTCCCGTGGCGTCAACCAGCGCGGTGACATGGTCCTCGACTATGTGCGCTGGGTGATGGTGCGCAAAAAGGATGCGTTGTCGGACGCGCCCGCACCAAGCGTTCCAGAGCTTCCTGGATCGGTCGCTGCGGATGCCTTGGTCGTGCCCGAGGGGCTGAACTTCAATGCTTTTGACACGACACTGGCCGGCGCCCCGCATCGTTGGGGTGATTATAAGGTTGGCGAGAAGATCGACCACGTCGATGCCATGACCATCGAAGAGGCCGAGCATCAGATGGCGACACGCCTATATCAAAACACGGCGAAGGTGCATTTCAACAACCACGTGGAAAAGGAAGGCCGCTTCGGGCGCCGCATTGTTTACGGCGGTCACGTTATCTCCTTGGCTCGTGCTTTAACGTTCAATGGCTTGGGGAATGCGGTCAAGATTGCGGCGATTAACGGCGGTGCCCACACAGCGCCAAGTTTTGCAGGCGATACGATCTACGTTTGGTCTGAAGTGCTGGACAGATTTGAGGTGCCCGGACGTAGCGACATCGGTGCCCTTCGTTTGCGAAGCGTCGCCGCCAAGGATCGCGCTTGTGCGGATTTTCCTGGCAAGGCCGAGGGCGGCGGCTACGACCCGGCTGTGGTGCTGGATCTTGACTACACGGTTCTTCTGCCACGATAGGCAGGTCTTCGGGCGTCTGTTGCGCCTTCTTTAACTGTTATGAAGAAGTCGAGAGTGGAGCGCGGGTAGAGTTTATTCATGAGAATAAAGAATCACCCACGGTGAGTCCGTCTGATCAGGGCCCGCTCCAACACCAAAAAGAATGAAGCGCCGGGTGCAGAGGGGGCGAGCCCACTGCGTTGTGTCCGGTGAGGGACACAGCCCGACGCTTCGAGAGCCTTGCGGCCCAGCACTTGAAAGCAGCTGGGCGTTTACGTATCCGAACCCTGGATATCAGACCTGGCGAAGCCGACACCGACATTGTCCTGACACTCGGACCCGAAGGCCCTCCATCACCCTACCGAGGGTACAAGCTTCACTCTCCGACCAACCGGCATTTCGGTCTGCGCGCGAACCAGAGGCCCGCAGCCGCGTTCCAAAACTATTCCAGACCAGCGCCGTCCCGAAGGCCGGCAATTCCAGAGCCCCGCCAAAACAAAGACCCGAGAGCCTCCGTTCAGTCAGTCCCGCAAGATACGAGACCTTGCGAAACCTGGACCCCTTCTACTTCTCCGAAGAGAAGCCAAGTCCGTAAACGGTGCCACCCCATCGCAGGGCGAAGACGTGGACCCGACCGGAAGGACGAGGCGCGAGCCGTTCGTACCTCCGATATCGAAGAGTCGTTCCCGAAGGAATTTCACTCCGACCGCCGGACAAGAAATCCCCGAAGGAACCTTTGTCCTTAAAACCGCTTCAGATGCCCTTCTAACGGAGAACCGCAAGAATGGGCGTTTCTGGAACTGTTTCAACGCTTTCGCGTGCAAGAAAAGAGTCGCTTTTTTAACCAAGATTTACAAGAAAACTGTCGTAGTTATTTTAAAATATCTGTGCACAAAATAGCTTTTATTTCACAGGGTGTCCCCAATTTATGCACAGTATTATCCACAGGGTGGGCGGTGCAACATCAGTAAAATTGCCCTTCACCACAACATTTTGTGGTATAAATACGGAAATCAACGCAAGTGATAATCATTCCTACCGCATTGCAGCAGATATGACGATCACTTGACAGGCCCCAAGTTGACTAATGCTGTGCCGCGGTCTAAATCAGTTCGGGCATTGAGACTTCAGTAAAGTATTGAACTTATAAGCTGGAGCTTACGGGTCCTCGAGTCGGGAAGAGCAATCCATGGCAACCACGAATCGGCCTCTATCGCCACATCTGCAGGTCTACAAGCCGCAGTTGACGTCGGTCCTATCCATTCTGCACCGGGGAACCGGGGTCGCGCTGGCGGTGGGGACACTGCTTTTGATCTACTGGTTGGCTGCGGCGGCGAATGGCCCCGAGAGCTTTGCGCAGGCGCAGGGTTTGATTGGTTCATGGATCGGCCGCCTGTTGCTATTCGGCTGGACTTTTGCGCTGTTCTATCACCTCTGCAACGGCATCCGTCACCTCTTTTGGGATGGTGGCTACGGTCTGGAGTTGCCCGATGTCTACCGTTCGGGCTGGATGGTTGTGATCGGCAGCTTTGCATTGACGATCGTTTCCTGGCTGTTTGGTTATTTCGGAGGAGGTCTCTAATGTCTCTTCGCTCTCCTATCGGCCTTGTTCGTGGTCTTGGGTCCGCCAAGGAAGGTGTGTCGCACTGGTGGTCGCAGCGTTTGACGGCCATTGCACTGGTTCCTTTGACACTTTGGTTCGCGGCTGCGATTGCCGGCCACGTCGACGCTGATCACGCGGCGATGACCGCCTGGATGAGTTCGCCGATTACGGCGGCACTCTTTATTCTGCTGATCGTTGCGACTTTCTATCACGCCTATCTCGGGCTTCAGGTCGTGATTGAGGACTACGTGCATAGCGAAGGCCTAAAGATCGCCAGCGTGATCCTGATCAAAGGCGCCTGCATTGTTCTGGCGCTGATCGGCGTTCTGTCCGTTTTAACACTGCTTTTCGAGGGCTAAGCGATGAGTTCCGCAGGAAACGATTCCTCAAACGGCGCTTCTGCTGCCCCCGCTTATGATATTGTCGATCATACCTACGACGTTGTTGTGATCGGCGCCGGCGGTGCTGGCTTGCGCGCTACCTTGGGTCTGGCGGAAGCTGGCCTGAAGACGGCCTGTATCACCAAGGTGTTCCCAACCCGAAGCCACACGGTTGCGGCTCAGGGCGGTGTTTCGGCATCGCTGGGCAATATGGGCGAGGACGATTGGCGCTGGCACATGTACGACACCGTTAAGGGGTCGGACTGGCTGGGCGACCAGGACGCGATCGAGTACATGGTGCGTGAAGCGGTTCCGGCTATCATCGAGCTGGAACACTATGGCATGCCGTTCAGCCGGACCGAAGACGGCAAGATCTATCAGCGCCCCTTCGGCGGCATGACGACACGCTTCGGTGAGGGCATTGCCCAGCGGACCTGCGCAGCAGCCGACCGGACCGGTCACGCGATGCTGCACACGCTCTATCAACAGAGCCTGCGCCGGAACGCGGAGTTCTTTATCGAGTACTTCGCTATCGACCTGATCATGGAAGAAGGTTCCTGCCGCGGCGTGATCGCCTGGAACCTGGATGACGGTAAGATCCATCGTTTCCGCGCTCATAAGGTTATTCTGGCGACCGGCGGTTATGGCCGGGCTTACTTCTCCTGTACCGGCGCACATACCTGCACCGGCGACGGCAGCGGTATGGCACTGCGGGCCGGTCTCTACTGTCAGGATATGGAGTTCGTTCAGTTCCATCCGACCGGTATCTACGGGGCGGGCACTCTTATAACTGAAGGTGCGCGTGGCGAGGGTGGTTACCTTACCAACTCCGAAGGCGAACGCTTCATGGAGCGCTACGCACCTTCGGCCAAGGATCTGGCCAGCCGTGATGTGGTCAGCCGGGCCATGACTATGGAGATCCGCGACGGCCGTGGCGTCGGTGCCAACAAGGACCACATCCACCTGCATCTCGAACATCTTGAGCCTGCCCTGCTGCACGAGCGGCTGCCCGGCATTTCGGAATCGGCGCGCATCTTTGCCGGCGTCGATGTGACAAAGGAACCGATTCCGGTGTTGCCGACCTGTCATTACAACATGGGTGGCGTTCCGGCCTTATTGACCGGAGAGGTCGTGACCGAAAAGGACGGTGATGCCAATACGGTTGTCCCGGGTCTGATGGCGATCGGTGAAGCGGCTTGCGTCTCGGTCCATGGTGCAAATCGCCTTGGTTCAAATTCGCTACTCGATCTGGTTGTCTTCGGACGCTCAGCAGCCAAGCGCTGTGCCGAGGTTATGACGCCCGGAGAAACCCACCGGCCGCTGCCAGCGGACTCAGCTGACTTATCCCTTTCACGGCTCGACAAAATGCGTCACGCCAAGGGCGAACTGCCAACGGCGGCGTTGCGTCTCGATATGCAAAAGGCCATGCAGAGTCACGCGGCGGTCTTCCGGACCGGCGAGGTCCTCCGCGAAGGCGTCGAGAGTCTGGCAACGGTTTGGGGTAAGCGTGATTCCATCGGTATCCAGGATCGCTCAATGATCTGGAACTCGGATCTGGTCGAAGCGCTGGAGTTGGACAACCTGATGTATCAGGCGTCGGTTACCATGTCTTCTGCTGCAAATCGCGAGGAAAGCCGCGGCGCCCATGCGCGCGAGGATTTTCCAGACCGGGATGATGTGGACTGGATGAAGCATACCCTTGCAGCCTGCGACGAACAGGGCAACGTAAGCTTTGCCTATCGTCCGGTGACCCTGAGTACCATGACCAACGAAGTTCAGACCTTCCCGCCGAAAGCACGGGTTTATTAGCAGCTGTCGAGTTTCAGAGAGCTAGAAAAGACGAAGGCGTAAGGAGAGATCGATGGCTGAATTTGCCCTGCCGGCCAACTCGAAGCCCAAAGGCGGCCAGACACATCCGGCGACCGGATCCGGTGGCAACATGAAGACCTTCAAGGTCTATCGCTGGAATCCGGACGATGAGGCCAATCCCAGCGTTGATACCTATCAGGTCGATATGGACGACTGTGGTCCGATGGTTCTCGACGCCTTGATCAAGATCAAGAATGAGACGGATTCGACTCTGACCTTCCGGCGCTCTTGCCGTGAAGGTGTCTGTGGTTCCTGCGCCATGAACATCGACGGCACCAACACCCTTGCCTGTACCAAATACATCAGCGACGTTGATGACGAGGTTAAGGTTTATCCCTTGCCGCACATGCCTGTGGTGAAGGACCTGGTTCCCGATCTGACGCATGTTTACGCCCAGTACACCTCAATCGAGCCTTGGCTGAAATCCTCGTCGACTGCGCCCGAACGCGAACGTCTGCAGAGCCCGGAAGAACGCGAAAAGCTTGATGGCCTCTGGGAGTGCATCCTCTGTTTCTGTTGTTCGACATCCTGCCCCAGCTACTGGTGGAACGGTGATCGTTATCTGGGTCCGGCAATTCTGCTGCAGGCCTATCGCTGGATTGCCGATAGCCGCGACGAAGACGCCGGCAACCGGCTGGACGATTTGGAAGATCCCTTCCGTCTGTACCGCTGCCACACCATCATGAACTGTACCCGCACCTGTCCTAAGAGCCTCAATCCGGCTAAGGCGATCGCGGAAATCAAGAAGCTGATGGTCGAGCGTAAAGGTTAGTCTGTGCACCGACTGCAGTAAGTTGGAACAATCTTTAACCGGAGGCGCCTGTGACCATACGTACGCCCGGTGATACGGACTCTTTTGAGCGCTATTACCTGAAGAATGTCGCGCAGAGCGAAGGCTGCGGCTGCGCCGAAGGTGTCCTGCGCAAGACCCGGCCGATCAAATTCGGTGACTCCTTATCTGAAATCGCCGTGGCCTTGAAGAAGCGTTTTGGAAGATCGAAGGTCTCGGATTAGAGACTGGATTTTATCACCTGCTATACCCGATTCAGCAGGCGCGCACGGATCGTACCCGTCAATGAACGAATCTCGGTCAGGATGTCAAAGGCGTCGTCAACCTGGCCTTCGGCATCCAGGACGACATAACCGATCTCGCCATTGGTCTGATAGTGCTGTGCGACGATATTGATTTTGCGGCTGGCGAAAACCTTGTTGAGCTTGCCCAGTTCGCCTGGTGCATTTCGCTGCACCTGGATGAAGCGGGTGGCAGAACCGCCGCTCGACAATTGGACTTCCGGAAAATTCACCGCACCGACCGTGGAGCCTACGTCGGAATACTCAACAAACTTGCGCGCAACTTCTTCACCGATGCGTTCCTGCGCTTCCTCGGTGGAGCCGCCGACGTGTGGCGTTAGGATAACATTGTCGAGCCCCCGCAACGGATTGACAAACTCTTCACTGTTGGATTTGGGCTCACTGGGGAAGACATCAACAGCAGCGCCGGCGAGGTGTCCATCGCCAAGCGCAGCGGCCAGCGCCGCAATATCCACCAGCGTCCCGCGCGCGTTGTTGATCAGGAAGCTGCCCGGCTTCATGGCACGGATTTCTTTCTGCCCGAACATGTTCCTTGTGTCCGGAGTCTCGGGGAGATGTAGAGACACCACATCTGCCCGTGCCAACAGGGCCTGCAGATTGCCGGTCGGCATAGTGTTGCCGTGACGCAGTTTATCCGCCCGGTCGAAATAGATGACCGCCATGCCCATGGCTTCGGCCAGGACGGCGAGCTGTGAGCCGATGTTGCCGTATCCTACGATGCCCAGGGTCTTGCCGCGAATTTCGCGACTACCGGCTGCCGATTTGGACCAACGCCCTCCATGGGCCGCGCTTGATTTATGGAAGGTGCCGCGCATCAGCATGACGATCTCGGCGATTGTCAGTTCGGCGACGCTGCGGGTGTTGGAGAAGGGGGCGTTAAATACCGGGATGCCGCGGGTCGACGCGGCACCCAGGTCGACCTGGTTCGTGCCGACGGAAAAGCAGCCAACCGCAACCAGAGTGTCCGCCGCCGCCAACACGTCTTCGGTCAACTGCGAGCGTGAACGGATACCCAGTATGTGAACGCCCTTTAACGCCTCGATCAGCGCAGATTTGTCCAGGGCTGTCGCCATATGCTCGATATTACTGTAGCCGGCGCCCTCCAGAACATCGCGTGCCGTTGGCGAAATCCCTTCCAGCAGCAGACAGCGGATCTGGTTCTTGGGTCGCGATAACCCCTTGTTCATGGCCGTCCCTTGGATCTCGGTCAAATGGAGGCGTGCAGGTCATCCGGTCTGGCACGCGCTTGATGGCAGTGGCGCTTTGGCAGCGGTGTTGAGGCTTGTCTTATAGTCATTCTCCGGGTGAGATCAACGTCTCTTAGGATCCTTGTTCGGTTAAGATCTGGGAGGACGAGTTTGGTGCGATTCTCGTCGGTTGCTTCCTCGGCGGGGGCGTGGAGAAAGTGACCCTCTCCAGCGCCCCGTCAGCCTTAAGATCGCAATTTCACAACTCCACAGGCGACGCGGCTTCCGGCGCCGGCCGAGTTGCCGTAGCTATCGGCATTGGCATGAATGACTATGGCCGAGCCATCCTTGTCAAACAGTGCCCCGTGCGCATTTCTTTCCAGCGATACCTCACGGGTCAGGAATTCGGCTGCCGCACTGCCGTCTCCATGGGCGACGAGATTTGGCAAATCACCGGAATGTGCGCCCTGTCCTGTGTAGCCGTGCCCCTGCCCATCGGCATCGAAATGACCTCCAGCGGCCTCGAAGTCAGGGTCGCAGGCGCCGGTCTCATGGATGTGGAAACCATGTGCTCCGGGTGTCAGGCCAGAGATCTCGACACGCAGGAGCAGGGCATCGGACATCTGTGTAAGGATCACGGTTCCCATCTCAGTACCCTCGGGGCTTTTCATCCGGGCGATAGCCTGCACCTGTCCGGCGTCGGAAGCGGCGGGTGAAAGGAATATGCCGGAAAGGCCAAGGACGAGAGTGGTCGCGGAAACAATCGATTTCATCTGGAAAACTCCAATCTGGGTCATGAGTGAAGTAAACAAGTGAAGAGGGTTGGTTATTCGACGGTTTGCTGGCGATATTAGCTCGCTAAATCAATATCTTGACCGTTCTGCGACAAATTGACCGGCCTCTACCGCAGTTGAGCGGTGGGCGATTAAGTGATTTTTCAAGCCGAAATGGCCCTGTCATTTTGATAAAGATGGATCTTTTAAGATAGCCATTATGGCGATACATCTCGACCTTGCACACGAGCTGACTGCCATTCTGCCGATAGCGGCAGGCACCCTTTTCTCAACGGCCTGAAAGCGCATCTGATGTATGTCCCGGACTCCTTTGCCCTCACCGATCCCGATGAGGTCCGCGAGGTCATCCGCAGTTATGACTTCGGACTTCTGGTGACGGCACCAGATGGCGTACCGAACGCCACCCATCTGCCGTTTGTGCTGGATGAATCTCTTGGACTGCAGGGTACGCTCCTTGGTCACATGGCCCGGCCGAACAGCCATTGGCGAGATTTCGATAGCGAAGCGCAAGGCAAGGAAGCTTTGGTCGTGTTTCAAGGGCCGCATAGTTACATTTCGCCTAGTTTGTACGGACCTGAAGCGAAGGCTGTGCCGACATGGAACTATGTCGCCATTCACATTTACGGCCACCCACGCATAGTTCGTGCGCAGGATCGGGTCATGGCTTTGCTCGACCGCATGGTCAAAAAGCATGAAGCGGAATTCGAACGGCCATGGTCTCTCGAGCGCTTGGATAGCGGTTTCGTTCAGGCTCTGACGCGGGGCATAGTTTGTTTCGAGATACCGATTGAGCGGATCGAGGCGAAGGCGAAGCTGTCTCAAAACAAAGAAATCGAGATGCAGCGCAACGCCGCTTCGGTGCTTTCCGAAGGCACCGCGGACGCCCGAAAGCTGTCCGCATTGATGATGAAGGGTTTGGCCGGTTAAGTCGCCCACCGTTGTTCACAACACATCGTCCATCGGATTATTGCATCTGTAACTTGTACTCCAGGTCCGATTCCGCCTAGCTTAGATCGAATTATGGTTTGCCGGAGCCACCTTATGGTTTCGCCGAAACATGTGAATCCGCTCTTCCTCGATTGGTTAGAGTCGATTCACCGGGGTGACAGATTGCCAATGGCGAACCCGTTCAACCCGGATCTACTCTAGGCTGCGAGGATTGGATGGGAGATAAAATGTTGCGGATTGTTTTGGGCGCTTGGACCCTGATTTGCGCGCTGTCTTTTTGGGTCGTGTTACCTGCGGCGGCAGACGAGGATGCAACGAAGATCAAGGATGGTATCGAGTGGTACCTGGATTCGGCGTTGGCTGGATATCCCGGTGTTGAGCTGCGCCGAAGCGTAGAGGTGACACCTATCGAAGGCGAGTATGAAGTTGCCATCAAGGCATTGACCATCGCGGAGCGCGATATTCCCGAAGGCGAAACAGCCGACAATTTTCTGCTTGGAGATGTATTCGTCCGCGTGAAGCCGCTGGAAAATGGGGACTATCGCTTTCACTCGGTGCGCATTCCAGAAGAAATCCGCGTCGAGAATCCTGAAGACAGCGCTGATTCGCTTGTTTTGCGTATCGGACTTGAAAAGTTCGAAGGCGTGATGGCACGAAGCGTTGGATATCTTTGGGATTATGACTTTCTTGCCAGCAATTTTTCTATGACGCTTAACTCTGCCATGCCGGGGGCAGCGTCCGGCAGCGTAGAGAGTGTCGCAGTACGGATTGCCGAAGTTACAAGCACTTCGGATTTCCAGCAGCCCAAGGAAAATGCCGTCGATCAGCAAATGGTCTTCAATCTGAGCGAATTTTCCGCGGATTTTGGCGGCGGGTCCGTCTTACGGATCGGTAAGGGCACGACCGAATTCGATCTTTCAGCCAATGATGTGGCTGCGATGACCCAGGCTCAGGAGTCTCTGAACAGCTATGGCCAGGGTTTCGCCGAAAGCGCTGAGCAGGATCTCATGCCTTTCATGCGCACCGGCCTCGAGTTTTTCGAAGCTATAACCAAGTTTGTTGAACGTGCGAATTTTGAGAATCTGACATACGACAGTCCAGATGCAAAAGGCGGCGTCGAAGAGGCCAGATTCGGATGGGAGATCCAGGATCTGGATAAAGATCTCTCGGTGCAAGAGCTTCTGATCTCGACTCGAGGTTTCTTTGTTTCGCTGCCCACCGACCCAGCAATGGACGCGGCACTTAAGATGTTGCCACGGCGTTGGACATTACCTGTGAGGCTCGAACGTTTTCCCGCCAAGGCAATCATGGAAGATACACGCGCGTTGCTGGATGACATTTCCTCTCCGAAAGAGCTCGATCAGGGCGGTCCGCGGGTTGATGGCTACCATGAGAAAATCAAACAGCGAATCAATGAGGCGGGCACCATTCTGTTACTTAATGGCCAGTCCATCGAATCCGACATCGTCACGGCGACCATGGATGGGACACTCAGGATCAATCCGGACAATCCAATCGGCGTCGAAGGGACTCTGACTGCTCAGGCACTGGGTTTGATGCAGCTTTTCGAGCAGGCGCAGACGATACCGGATCCCCAAGCAGCACAGCAGGTGATGCAGGGTGCCATGGTGCTGCTGTCGACCGGCGAGACCGAACCCGGCACTCAGGTGCCATCAGTCACAAACTATCTCATCGAGTTTACGCCGGATGGCGCCATAATCTTGAACGGCAATCAGATGCATCCACCGCCTGCCCCTGCGCAGTAAGGCTGTGCGTATTGCTTAGACTTACCTTTAACTTGTTCGAAACCATGGAAAGCAAATGAAAAGATTGATGTCCTGTCGATTTTCGGAGATTTTGGATTTGTGCTCGATGGCTTTGCATCGTTCCGTATTGAGTGTGCTGCTGGCAGCTTTAATGTTTCCGACGATTGGCGGATCCGCGGTTGCTGCCGATAAGATGGTTTTCGATCTGCCAGCATTCGATGCCCAAGGGCATCGTGGCGCCCGGGGATTGCGTCCAGAGAACAGTTTGCCGGCCTTCGATGTGGCACTTTCGATCGGCGTGACGACGCTGGAGCTCGATACAGTGGTCACTAAGGATTCAGTGGTCGTGGTGCATCATGACCGGCGCCTCTATGCGGACAGGACAAGGGACGAGTCCGGTAAATGGCTCGAGGAGCCTACGCCGGCCTTCAACAGCCTGAACTTCGATGAACTGGCGGGTTACGACATTGGAACGGCGAAACCCGGCGGCAAGGTTGCGAAACGCTTCCCCGATCAAGAAAGTCAGGAGGCTGTGCGGATTCCAGCTCTGGCGGAGGTGTTGAAACTCGGCGAAGAACGCTCCGGCGGTAAGATTCGTTACAACATCGAAACCAAGATCTCTCCTCTTGCGCCTGGCGAGACACCGGATCCGGCGATCTTTGCCCGGTTGTTGGTCGAGACGATCCAGGCGGCGGGCATCGATGGCGGACGTGCCGCTGTGCAGTCCTTCGACTGGCGGACGCTTGTCGAGGTCCAGAAGATCGCACCTGAGATTCCAACCGTCTACCTGACCGCCGAGCAGCGCTGGCTGGATAACGTTGCGCGCAGCGGCGGCGCGCCCTCTCCCTGGACGGCAGGAACGAAGATCGGTGACGCAGACGACGCGGTTCCGGCCGCAGTGGCGGCCCTGGGTGGCGCTGTCTGGTCGCCCTATCACAAGGATCTCAGTGATACGGCCCTAAAGGCGGCGCAGTCTGCCGGTCTCAAGGTTGTCGTATGGACCGTGAACAATCCTGCGGATATGGCAGCGCTGATAGACCGCGGAGTGGATGGGATTATCACCGACTACCCTGACCGGCTGCGCAAGGTCGCAGCCGATAAGGGATTGGATCTGCCGCCCAGTTTTTGAGGCTGTGGACCTGTCTGCAATCAGGACAGGTTGATTTCTCCGTCGATGTCCTCTGATAGGCCGATCGCTTCGATCTTCAGAGTCACCTTTGCCTGAACGGCCGTCTTTCCGTTGAGGCTGCCGCTATCGATAGCGGCGCGGACGGCCTGCTCGATTTCCCGTTGTGATGTCACGCCAACCTTCTTCAGGAACTTGCGCAGAGACATATTGAAGATGTCTTCGTCCATTCGAACTCTCCATTTTGCAATTGTCGAAGCCACCGTACGGCGGCGCCATTCGGTCAGAAAAAACATGCCATGCAAGCTTCGGCAATGTCTTTTTGACCGCCCGGAGGCGATAGGACCACTCGACACTGCCGCTTTTGGATGATCTGCCATTGCATCGATACACTTCAACTCTTGCCCGGAAACAGCCAAGGCGTAATCTGTGGTCGGCAACGTTTTATTCTTGAGCGAAATCGTTCTTGATTGAAGCGATCAGGAACGTGAAGCGCCCTATAACCATTTGATGAAGAGTCTGAGTCACGTTTTCACTGAATCTCGGACAAACGATCAGACTCTAGAGGATGAAATGTCAAAAGTTGCGATCGTTACCGGCGGGGCTCGGGGAATTGGGGCCGCGATCTCAAAACTTGCTGCGGCGCGGGGTTATGCTGTCTGCGTGAACTTTCAGTCCAATTCAGGCTCGGCAGAAAACGTCGTTGCCGAGATCGTCGCAGAAGGTGGCCGGGCGATTGCTATTCAGGCTGATGTATCCGATGCGGATGACGTTGCGCGGCTGTTCGATGAAAGTGAGCAGGCCCTGGGTAAAGTAACAGCATTAGTCAACAACGCGGGCATCACCGGGAAAATCAGCCGACTGGATGAGGCAGATGTCGCCACGCTTCAGCGGACGATGGACATCAATGCCATGGGAGTGATGCTGTGTTCCAGGGAAGCGGTGTTGCGTATGTCGCGCAAGCACGAAGGTTCAGGTGGCGCGATCGTATCAATTTCCTCCGGCGCAGCAACACTCGGCAGCCCTGGTGAGTTCGTCTGGTATGCCGCGTCGAAAGGGGCGGTTGACAGCTTCACCCTTGGCCTTTCCAAGGAGGTCACAGGCGAAGGTATCCGTGTCAACGCCGTGTCTCCCGGCTTGACCGAGACGGAGTTGCACGCCTCAGGCGGAGAGCCCGGTCGGGCCGACCGCCTTGCACCGGTGATACCGATCGGACGGGCTGCGTCACCTGAGGAAGTAGCGAACGCGGCTATCTGGCTCTTGTCTGATGAAGCCTCTTACATCAGTGGCGCCATTCTCCGTTGTGCCGGGGGGCGCTGACGGAAAACGCGATAACTCGGGCCGGAAGAAGCAATTCTTGTCAGCGATGGCGGGCTGTGCTTTTTCCTGCTGCCTATGCGCATTCTATTTATCACGTCGAATCGGATTGGTGACGCCATTCAGTCGACCGGCATTCTGTCTGCCTTGATTGAGCGGCATCCAGGCGCCCAGGTGACGGTTGCGGCCGGCGCGGTTTCCGCGCCGCTGTTTAAGGCCTTACCGGAACTGGACCGTCTATTTGTGATGAAGAAACGGCCCTACGCCGGACACTGGCGTGAGCTTTGGCGGGCAGCTATTGGAACGCATTGGGACCTGGTGGTCGATTTGCGGGCCTCAAAATTCTCCTGGGCGGTACGCTGCCGGCGCAGTCTGACGGTGGCCTCCAAACTCGATGATGAGCCGCGCGTGCTTGAACTGGCTCGTCTCATTGGCCAGGAAATCGATCCGCCTGCGCCTAGAGTGTGGTTGAGCGAAGAGCATGAACGGGAGGCCGCAACTGTCCTGCCTGATGGGGTTCCGGTCCTGGCCGTCGGGCCCACCGCAAACTGGATCGGTAAGACCTGGATGCCTGAACGCTTCGGCGAATTGATTCAGCGTCTAACTGCGCCGGATGGAGCAATTCCGGGTGCCCGGATTGCCGTGTTCGGTGCGCCGGGCGAGGAAGCGCAGGCAGCACCGCTACTGGAGGCCTTGCCGGGTAACAAGACCATCGACCTGATTGGAAAGCTGGATTTGTTGTCATCCGCGGCTTGCCTTCAACGCTGCGCTTTCTTTGTGGGGAACGACAGCGGTTTGATGCACCTTTCGGCGGCGGTCGGTACCCCGACATTGGGCCTGTTCGGACCCAGTTCCGAACGGCGTTACGGCCCCTGGGGCAAACACTGCGGATACATCCGTACCCCCGAGACCTTGGATGAGATCGTTAATCAGCCAGGGTATCACCACACCCTGCCGAAAAGCTGGATGAGCAACCTCCTGGTTGAGGATGTTGAAGCGGCTGCCGTTGCCCTATTGAGTAAACTGGCGCTTGCTTCAGGAACGAGTCGGCAGTAGCCGCTGGCAGGTGGCGATGACATCGTCAAGTGATAGCTCCTCAAGGGACGCGCGTCGCAGGATCTCGATTTTGTTGCCGCGCGGGCTGACTTTCGTTGGATCTGATTCATGAGAAAAAAGAGAAACCATCGGACAACCAGCCGGGGCGATCAGGTGCATCGGCCCGGTGTCGTTGCCGACAGCGAGGACCGCGCCTTTCGCAAGCGTCGCGATCTGCAGCAAATTTGTCCGGCCGCAAAGATTAATAGCGTCGGAGCAAGTTGCGTTTATGAGATCGAGGGATTCCTGTTCCGCCGCCGTACCAAGCAGGACGGGTATGTAGTTCTGGTCGACCAACCACTGGGCAAGCTCCGCGTAGCGTTCCATGGGCCAACGTTTGGCCGGGCGATGGGGAGCTCCACCGGGAACGAGAAGTACGTAGCGGGGGGGTAAAGCGAATTCACGCAGATCAGCATCGGCAAAGGTGAGGTCGGACGCGGGGACATTCGAAATCCCGGCCAGTGCAAGCTGTTGGGCTTCGCGCGTTGAGATGTGCAAGATCTGATCGTTTGGCTGCAGGTAACGATGGGAACAGCCGGAGACTTTGCCGACCCATTGAGGTTTTGGTGTGCCGATTAAACGAAAATAGGAGGCCGAACGATCGTTGCGCTGTAAATCGTAGACTCGCTTGAAGCGACCGTCGCGTATCTTGCCGCGTAGCGCAAATAGTGCTGGCAGCTGCCAGAAGCGTGGACGGCTATCGAGCCAGACTTCGTCGAACAGGCCGCTTGCCTTTGCAAGAGACTCATAAGGTTTAGTGGTCAGGAGCGTGATCTTGGCATCTGGATGGTGTTTACGGATGGCCTGACAGGCACCGAGCGATAGAATGAAATCACCCAAGGCGCTCAGCTTGATGATCAGGATGCGTTCGGCGTGCGGCATGGCGCCCTCTTAACACCGATGTTGCGGCAATCGCAAATCTGCTTGTATCGGTATCCGTATTTTATTTGCGACGCGTGATGGGTGACGAGAAGGCAAGAATGTCTTAGTAACGGGAGGCTAGGATAATCTTTCAAGTGATCCTGGCGGCATGTGAATACAACGGTACTGAAAACAACGGCCGGAAAACGATTTCAGACGGCACTTATGGCAGACGGACCTCTCTTTACCTACCGGGGCATGCGCCGTGATGGCGCACTCAATCATGATTCGGGGCAGGAACTGGCCGCTGAAAAGCTTCAAAGCCTGCACAACGCTCTGAAGAATTATCAAGCTTCCACCGGCCGGGTTGGTTGGAAGGAGCGGCTAGGTCTGGGACAGCGCCGCATCGAACCGCCTCAGGGATTATACATTTTTGGCGGCGTCGGCACCGGTAAGTCCATGCTGATGGATATATTCTTCGAAACGGCGCCTTGCGCAGCGAAACGCCGGGTGCATTTTCACGCTTTCATGCAGGAGGTTCAGGACCGGCTGCACAACTGGCGAAAAGAGACCAAAGGCGAAAAGGCCGACCCTCTGCCGGATCTGGCCGTAGAAATAGCGACGCAGGCGACGCTGTTGTGTTTCGATGAGTTTCACGTGGTCAACATCGCGGACGCAATGATCCTGAGACGTCTGTTCGAAACCTTGTTCGAACGAGGCGTCGTGGTGGTCACAACATCGAACTGGCCACCGGATCGCCTTTACGAAGGTGGACTTCAACGCGAACGTTTTCTGCCTTTTGTCGATCTGATGAAACAGCGACTGGATGTGCTTGAATTGGACTCGGGCGTCGACTACCGACGTCACCGTATGCGCAATCTGCCGGTTTACCACGCGCCATTGGGGCCTCGCGCCACGGCCGCTCTGGACGATGCTTTCAGTCAACTGACCGAGGGCGCACAAGCCGCGCCGACTTCTCTGCACTTCAAGGGGCGCAGTCTGCCAGTCTCGCTTGCAGCGCGCGGCGTGGCGCGTTTCGGCTTCGAGGAACTCTGCGCCAAACCTCTTGGCGCCGGTGATTATCTGGCGATTGCCGTTCAATTCCACACGATCATCCTCGCCGGAGTGCCTACCCTGGGTCCTGAAAACCGCAATGAAGCCCGGCGCTTCATGACACTGGTCGATGCCCTGTATGAGCATCGGGTGAATCTCGTGGTTTCGGCCGAAGCGCCGCCTGAGCGACTTTATCCGACTGGTGACGGCGCGTTTGAGTTCGAGCGCACGGTCAGCCGACTGCAGGAAATGCGTTCCAGTGAGTACATCGCGCTCGACCATTTGACGTGACTGCGGAACAGGTTCCATGTCTTGAGTAGGCGGATTTAGCTCCCCGCTGTCCCAATGCGCTTTGCAATGAGGGACCTTGGATCAGCAAGCGGTATTTGCTTACCTTTTGTTATACTTCACTCGTTAAAAGATAAAATCCGTTCAATCTTTTGTGGCAAGTATTCGAAACCACCCCAGTTCCCTTGCCCTTGAAAGGGATTCGCGTTAGTTAACCTTAAAATATCAGGGCGTGGAGATCGCCATGCCCTCATCGCTCCGTCCTAGTAATCCGTTCAAGGAAAATTCTATGTCTCGCAAGAAGATCGCGCTCGTAGGTGCCGGTAACATCGGTGGTACGCTGGCTTTGCTCGCCGGACTGAAAGATCTGGGGGATATCGTGCTGTTCGACGTGGTCGACGGCGTGCCTCAAGGTAAGGCTCTCGATATTGCTCAGCTGTCGACCGTTGCTGGATTTGATTCCAAACTTGCCGGCAGTAGCAAGTATTCGGCGATCAAAGGCGCCGACGTAGTCATCGTGACTGCGGGTGTAGCACGCAAGCCAGGCATGAGCCGCGACGATCTTCTGGGTATCAACATTAAGGTCATGCAGGCTGTTGGCGAAGGCATCAAGAAAAACTGCCCCAAAGCTTTTGTGATCTGCATTACCAATCCGCTTGATGCCATGGTCTGGGTACTGCAGCAGGCTTCCGGTTTGCCGGCGAATAAAGTCGTCGGCATGGCCGGCGTGTTGGACTCGGCACGTTTCCGGTTGTTCCTCGCTGAAGAGTTCAATGTCTCGGTCGAAGACGTCAGTGCCTTCGTGCTTGGGGGTCATGGAGACACCATGGTGCCCATGGTACGCTACTCGACGGTTGCCGGCATTCCGCTGACGGATCTGATCAAGATGGGGTGGATCACGCGCAAACGTTTAAATGAAATTGTTGTCCGGACCCGCAACGGTGGCGCGGAAATTGTTGGTTTGCTGAAAACGGGATCGGCATTTTATGCGCCGGCGGCTTCTGCAATCGATATGGCCGAAAGTTATCTGAAGGATAAAAAGCGTGTTCTTCCCTGTGCTGTGCACATGAACGGTCAGTACGGCGTCAAGGGTATGTACGTCGGTGCGCCGGTTGTCATCGGCGCCGGTGGTGCTGAGCGGGTGGTGGAATTGCAATTGAACGCCGGTGAAAAGGCGATGCTCAATAAGTCGGTCACTGCAGTGAAGGGATTGGTCGACGCCTGCAAGGGTATCATGAAGGGCGCGTCCGCTCCTGCGAAATCGGCTGCAAAAGCAAAAGCAAAGGCAACTGCCAAGGCCCCGGCAAAGCCGGCTGCTAAGAAAGCCCCTGCGAAGAAAAAAGCTACCGCATCAGCCGCAACCTCAAAGCGCGCCGCAGCGAAGTCCGCAGCTGCGATAGCTCCAGCGGCCAAGGCAGTTGCCAAAAAGCCTGCAGCCAAAAAGCCTGTCGTAAAGAAGGCAGCGGCCAAGAAACCTGCCGCCAAGAAGCCAGCTGCCAAATCGGCAGCGGTGAAGGCTGCGAAGAAATCCGCGTCAAAAAAACCAGTAGCTAAAAAACCGGCAAGTCCTAAAGCTGCTGCGAAGAAACCAGCCGCCAAGAAGCCTGCAGCTAAGAAGCCGATTGCCAAAGCGACTACGGCCCCGAACCCGGCTGCAGCGAGTGCCGATCCAAAAAAAGCTTAGTCTAATGCAAAAAATCTTCTGTAAGTCGACGAACGAAGCCGGTTGCACAGTACAGGCAGGGTGTTAAGGTACCTTATGTCAGCGTACGCGTTTCAGTTTGATCTGCTTCAAAAGAGGAAGCAGCTGTGCCTGAAACAAACACGAAGCATCGCTTCGTCGACAAACAGCGCAGGGGATTTTCTTACGGCTCCGCACCGCCCATTCTCTTCACAAACTTCATTTGACGGTCAATGAACATTCATGAATATCAGGCCAAGAGCCTGCTCGCAAAATACGGTGTCGCGGTTCCCCGCGGCGGCGTAGCCTATACACCCGAAGAGGCTGAGAACGCCGCGCGCGAACTCGGTGGTCCGATCTGGGTGGTAAAAACCCAGATCCATGCAGGTGGCCGTGGGGCCGGACGCTTTAAGGACGATCCCGATGGGGACGGGGGCGTGCGGCTTTGCAAGTCGCTCGATGACGTCAAGGAAAACGCTCGCAAGATGCTTGGCCATGTTCTGGTGACAAAACAGACGGGCGAGGCAGGCAAACAAGTCAAGCGCCTCTATATCGAAGAAGGCTGCGACATCGCCCGAGAGCTTTATCTCGGCATGCTGATCGACCGGGCCACGAGCCGCGTAACGGTGATGGCCTCGACGGAAGGCGGCATGGAAATCGAAGAAGTCGCCGCGGCAACGCCTGAAAAGATCCTGAAGATCGCCATTGATCCTGCGCAGGGCTTCATGCCGTATCACGGCCGGCAGATTGCCTTTGGCCTTGGGCTGGAAGGCAAGCAGATCAGTGCTGCAGTCAAGTTCATGATGGCCATGTACAAGTCCTTTATGGAACTCGACGCGAGTATCGTGGAGATTAACCCACTAGTCGTCACTGGTGACGGTCAGGTGATCGCTCTCGATGCCAAGATGAACTTCGACGACAACGCGCTTTTCCGTCACAAGGACGTGGCTGACATGCGCGATGAAGACGAAGAGGATCCGATGGAGCTGGAAGCCGCGCGTCACGAGCTCAATTACGTCAAGCTCGACGGCAGCATCGGCTGTATGGTGAACGGCGCCGGTCTTGCCATGGCAACCATGGACATCATCAAGCTCTACGGCAGTGAGCCAGCCAACTTCTTGGACGTCGGTGGCGGCGCCACCAAGGAGCGTGTGACGGCTGCCTTCAAGATCATTCTTTCAGATCCGAACGTCGAGGGCATTCTCGTCAACATCTTTGGCGGCATCATGCGCTGTGACGTCATTGCCGAGGGTGTGGTCGCGGCAGCGCGCGAAGTTGAGTTGCATGTTCCCCTTGTGGTGCGCCTGGAAGGCACCAACGTGGAGCTGGGTAAAAAAATTCTCGCTGAGTCGGGTCTGCCGATTTTGTCAGGCGATAATTTGGCGGATGCGGCCGAGAAAGTGGTCGCCGCCGTGAAGGAGGCAAAGTAAATGGCAGTCCTGGTCAACAAAGATACGAAAGTCATCTGCCAAGGCTTTACCGGGGCACAGGGTACTTTCCACTCCGAACAGGCTATTGCCTATGGCACTCAGATGGTCGGCGGTGTCACACCCGGTAAGGGTGGCAGTTCCCATCTCGATCTGCCGGTATTCGACACGGTTGCCGAAGCGGTCGAGACCGCCGGTGCCAATGCTTCCGTTATCTACGTTCCGCCGCCCTTTGCCGGCGACGCTATTCTGGAAGCGGTGGATGCGGGAATTGAGCTGATTGTCTGCATCACCGAGGGTATTCCGGTGCTCGACATGGTCAAGGTGAAGCGTGCCCTGGCCGGATCGAAGTCCCGTCTGGTCGGCCCGAACTGTCCAGGCGTTATCACCCCTGACGAATGCAAGATCGGCATTATGCCGGGCCATATCCATCAGCGCGGTAAGATCGGCGTGGTTTCGCGTTCGGGTACGCTGACCTATGAAGCCGTTGCGCAAACCACGGCGGCCAATCTCGGTCAGTCGACCTGTATTGGCATCGGAGGCGATCCCGTGAACGGGACCAACTTTATCGACTGTTTGGACATGTTCCTGAAGGATCCGGAAACCGAAGGTATCATCATGATTGGTGAAATCGGCGGTAGTGCCGAGGAGGAGGCCGCTGAGTTCTACAAGGCTTCCGGCACGCAGAAACCGATCTGCGGGTTCATTGCCGGCGTCACGGCTCCTCCGGGCCGTCGTATGGGCCATGCAGGTGCAATTATCGACGGTGGACGCGGTGGTGCGGGCGACAAGATCGAGGCGATGAAGTCCGCTGGCTTCCTGGTCGCCGATTCCCCTGCAAGCTTGGGCAGCACGATGCTGCGCGCCATGCAAGGTTAACAGGAAAGAAAAGAGGAGGTGGCTTGGCCGGGGCCACCCGGACCGGGCTGAGACGGAAAGATGTCAAACCCGCATCACGATATGGATCCAGTCTATTACGGTCCAAATGCCGCGGTCATCGCGGACCTTTATTCGAAGTTTCTGGCCAACCCCGGGTCTGTAGATGAAGGCTGGAAATCCTTCTTCGGCGATCTCGAAGACGATGCGCGTAACCTCCTGACGGGTATGAACGGTGGGGCGGCTCCCGCCGCCGCACCGGTCCCGGCCGGTGTCACCAACGGTGTCATGCCCGCGGGTGGGATTACGCCGGCGGACGTTCGTGCTGCGACACTCGATTCGATCCGGGCTCTGATGTTGATCCGTGCTTATCGTGTGCGAGGACATCTTGAAGCCAAGTTGGATCCGCTCGGCCTGAAACCGGTTGAGCCGCATCCCGAACTGGATCCCAAAACCTACGGCTTTACGGATAGCGATCTCGATCGGCCGATCTTTATTGATCGTGTGCTGGGATTGGAAACGGCGACGCTTCGTCAGATTGTCGAGGCGGTGCGCAAGACCTATTGCGGAACCATCGGCGTGGAGTTCATGCATATTCAGGATCCGGCGCAGAAGGCCTGGATTCAGGAACGTGTGGAATCGATCCACAATCAGACTGAATTTACCTACAATGGCAAGAAGGCGATTCTTGAGCGCCTGATTGCAGCGGAAGGCTTCGAGCAGTTTCTCGATAAGAAGTACACCGGCACCAAGCGGTTTGGCCTGGATGGCGGCGAGTCTATGATTCCAGCGTTGGAGCAGATCCTTAAACGCGGCAGTCAGCTCGGGCTGGAAGAGGTTGTTGTCGGTATGCCGCACCGTGGCCGCCTCAATGTTCTTGCGAACTTCATGGGCAAGCCTTTCACAGCGATCTTCTCTGAGTTTCAGGGCGGTGCAGCTCATCCGGAAGACATCGGTGGGTCCGGCGATGTGAAGTACCATCTGGGAACCTCTTCGGACCGCGAGTTCGATGGCACAACGATTCATCTCTCGTTGACCGCCAATCCCTCGCATCTCGAGGCAGTGAATCCTGTGGTGGTCGGCAAGGTACGCGCGAAACAGAATCAGCGTGAAGTGCGTGACAACAAAAAGGTCATGGCGTTGCTGATGCACGGCGACGCGGCCTTCGCCGGACAAGGCCTGGTTCCCGAGACACTCGATCTTTCAGAGCTCAAGGGTTACCGGATCGGTGGAACCATTCACTTCGTGGTCAATAACCAGATCGGCTTTACCACCAACCCAGTGAACTCCCGTTCCGGCCCCTATTGTTCCGATGTCGCCAAAATCATCCAGGCGCCAATCCTGCACGTCAATGGTGACGATCCGGAAGCGGTCGTGCACGTCGCCCGTATCGCGACGGAGTTCCGACAGACTTTCGAAAAAGATGTTGTCATCGACATGTTCTGTTATCGCCGCTTTGGCCATAACGAAGGCGATGAGCCCGCGTTCACGCAGCCGCTCATGTACCGGAAGATCAAGAAGCACCCGACCACGCGGCAAATTTATGCGGACTATCTTATTTCTCAGGGTACTTTCACCCGGCAGGAAACCGATTCCATGGTTCAGGAATGGGTGCAGCGATTGGAGCAAGATTTCGAGTCGTCAAAATCCTTCAAGCCCAACAAGGCGGATTGGTTGGAAGGGGCATGGAGCGGTCTCGATATCGCCCGCGGATATGACGCGCGGCGTGGCAAGACGGCGGTTCCGATCAAGACATTGAAAGAAATCGGATCCGCGTTGACGCGTGTTCCCGACGATTTCAACCTCAATCGCAAGATCGCGCGCCAGCTCAAGACCAAAGAAGACATGTTCAAATCCGGCGAAGGGATCGACTGGGCGACAGCGGAAGCACTTGCCTTCGGCTCGCTTTTGATCGAGGGATCGCCGATCCGCCTCTCGGGACAGGATTGTAATCGCGGCACCTTCTCGCACCGCCATGCCGCATTGATCGATCAGGAAGACGAAACCCGCTACAAGCCGCTCAAGTACATTCGGGAAAATCAGGCCCAGATCGAGATTTTCGACAGTCCGCTAAGCGAATTGGCGGTACTTGGCTTTGAGTACGGCTATTCCTTGGCAGAACCGCGGGCGTTGGTTCTTTGGGAGGCGCAGTTCGGTGACTTCGTCAATGGAGCGCAGATCATCATCGATCAGTTCATTGCCTCCGGTGAGTCCAAATGGCTGCGCATGTCCGGTCTTGTGATGCTTCTGCCGCACGGTTACGAAGGGCAGGGGCCGGAGCATTCCTCGGGACGCGTCGAACGCTTCCTGCAGCTTTGCGCCGAGGACAACATTCAAGTCGTCAATTGCACAACACCGGCCAACTATTTCCACGTGCTGCGGCGTCAGCTCAAGCGGGACTTCCGCAAGCCACTGATTATTATGACGCCCAAATCGCTGCTTCGGCACAAGCGTGCCGTTTCCAAACTCAGCGATATGGGACCGGGCAGCGGTTTCCACCGGGTCATGTATTGCGATGATGTCCCAAGTAAACCGAAAGACGCCAAGCAGGTCGTGATCTGCACCGGCAAGGTGTACTACGACTTGGTTGAGGAGCGTGAAAAACGTGGCGTCAAGGACGTGCATTTCCTGAGGATGGAGCAGCTCTATCCTTTCCCGGCCGACGCGCTCGCCATGGAATTGGAGCCCTACCGCAACTGCGATGTTGTCTGGTGCCAGGAAGAGCCGCGGAACATGGGCGCCTGGAATCACGTCTCGGAGTTTATTGAAGAAGTTGCTGCGGAGATGGGATTCAAGAATCCCCGGCCACGTTACGCAGGGCGGTCGTCAGCGGCCTCTCCCGCGACCGGCCAGAATAAACGCCATCTTGCGGAACAGGCTGCTTTGATTAATGAGGCCTTGACGCTTGGTCTCAAACCGCTTGGCCGTATCGCTTCGCGCAAAGCTGCGGCGGAAGGTAAAGGCGGGAAAAAAGCCGCGAAGAAATAGTCGTTGGGGGACTGAAACGGCAAGGTTCTTAAATACCGTTTCTTCCACCGCTGTAAGATAGAGTGACTACGGGTAGCCGAGAGGTGCCCGCCAACATGGGGTGAGTAACAGACGATGGCGACGGATATTGTTGTTCCGACTCTCGGGGAGTCGGTAAGCGAGGCGACGGTCGCGCAGTGGCTCAAAAAACCGGGTGAAGCGGTTGCGAGGGACGAAGCCGTTGTCGAACTTGAGACCGACAAGGTGACCCTTGAAGTAAATGCAGCCGAAGCCGGTGTTCTCACCGAGGTCGTCGTGGCCGAGGGAGAAAACGTTGGAGTTGGTGCGCTTCTCGGCCGGATTGGTGAAGGTAGCGGGGCTGCTGCAACTCCGGTTGCCAAAGCCGAGCCTGCTGCTCCAGCCGCGCCAACAGCAGATTCGACGCCTCAGGCGCCGGTACTGTCGCAAAGTGCAGCCGTAAACGATGGCGAGCCCGTCGAAGTTGTGGTTCCCACTCTGGGTGAATCTGTCTCCGAAGCGACGATCGCTCAGTGGATGAAAAAAATTGGCGACCCGGTGGCCGCTGACGAGGCGCTGCTCGAACTTGAAACCGATAAGGTGACGCTGGAAGTCAATTCGCCGACCAATGGCACTTTGACCTCCATTGTTGCGGAAGAAGGCGCTACGGTTGGTGTCGCTGCGGTGCTTGGCGTCGTCACTTCCGGAGCAGCGGTTCCGGCTGCCGCAGCCAGCCCCACACCCAGCCCTGCTGCTGCGCCGGCAGAGGCTCCGGCTGCTGCAACGCCTGCGGCAACCGCATCGCTGGATCCTGCTTCCGCACCCCGGAGTGGCGCCAACGGCGGTATCAGTAAGGCGGACATGGTGGCTTTCCTGTCCGCTAATACGCCACCTGCGGCCATGACTCTGTCTCCGGCCGTGCGCAAACTGATAGACGAAAAAAACCTGAACCCGGCACTGATT
The DNA here is from genome assembly GCF_947331435.1 of Pelagibius sp. Alg239-R121. Taxonomy (GTDB): domain Bacteria; phylum Pseudomonadota; class Alphaproteobacteria; order Kiloniellales; family Kiloniellaceae; genus Denitrobaculum. The sequence goes on from NZ_CAMZOF010000001.1 coordinate 1,039,474, forward strand.
AAAGGGTCCGGTAAAGACGGCCGGATCACCAAGGATGATGTCCTTGCCTTTATCGAAAATCCGCCACCGCCACCTGCCGCACCTGCGGCGGTAACGGCAGCAGCGCCGGAACCTGCTGCGGCTCTTGCATCTGCGCCACGCGAAGAGCGTGTGAAGATGACCAAGCTGCGCAAGACAATCGCGCGGCGCCTTAAGGAAGCGCAAAACACAGCGGCCATGCTCACCACCTTCAACGAGGTTGATATGGGCGCGGTCATGGCTCTGCGGGCGCAGTACAAGGAAGGCTTCGAGAAAAAACACGGCGTAAAGCTCGGTTTTTCCTCCTTCTTCACCAAGGCTGTCGTGGCTGCTTTGCAATCCTTGCCGGCTGTAAATGCGAAGATCGATGGCGAGGAACTTGTCTACAATCATTTCTACGATGTCGGCATGGCGGTCTCGACCCCGAGCGGATTGATGGTTCCGGTGATGCGGGATTGCGACCAGAAGTCATTTGCGGAAATCGAAAAAAGCCTGGGCGAGTTGGCCAAGAAAGGCCGCGATGGCAAGTTGTCGATGGACGAGATGACTGGCGGCACCTTTACCATCACCAACGGTGGTGTGTTCGGCTCGATGATGTCGACTCCGATTTTGAATATGCCGCAGTCGGCGATCCTTGGCTTGCACAAGATTCAGGACCGCCCCATGGCGGTCAATGGTCAGGTAGAAATTCGGCCGATGATGTATCTCGCGCTTAGCTATGATCATCGCATCATCGATGGCCGAGAGGCTGTCACCTTCCTGGTTCGTGTGAAGGAAGCCATCGAAGACCCACAACGCCTGCTGTTGGACATGTAAGTTCATTGGTATCGCGTTGTTGAGATGGCGGTTTATCAGGAAACAGGCTGACGGCGATGGATTTGAGGAAGCTGACACGCTTTTTGGATGTCGATGGAGAGGCGGAATACGAACTCGACTTGCGTGGTTTGGATCTGCCCCACAGTCTGGCGTCTATTGACCGGATGGTGGAGCGTCAGCGGTTCCGCGACGAAGCCAGAACCGTCCGGATCGGGTTGGAAGCTGCCAGCGCCGACAGTGGCGCAACGTTGTTCGGCCCAGTCGGGCGCTATCTTGTCGAACTGATGAAAAAGGGACTTATCGCCAAGACACGGCCTTTAGCCAACGTCGACGGCGGCGGGTTCCTGGTCGAATTGCCTGCCGGCAAAGCGCCGAAGGAAACTGAAACGTCCGACTCGGACGCGGGAGTCCCAGGCACGGACGATTAAAAGAGTTACGAAGAGGAAGTCGAGAGTCATGAGTGATCAGGAATACGATCTTGTCGTTATCGGCGGTGGTCCGGGCGGCTACGTTGCGTCGATCCGTGCGGCCCAGCTCGGCATGAAGACGGCATGCGTTGAAAAACGCGGCGCGCTCGGCGGCACTTGTCTGAACGTCGGGTGCATTCCTTCCAAGGCTTTGCTTCAGTCGTCGGAGAAGTTTGCCGAGGCGAACAAACACTTTGCCGCTCATGGCGTAAAGCTCGGGAAGGTCGAGCTGGATCTCAAGACCATGATGGCCCGCAAGGACAAGGTGGTCGTTGATCTTACAACCGGTATCGAGTTTCTGTTCAAAAAGAACAAGATCACTTACGTCAAAGGTGAGGGTTCAATTCCCAAGGCTGGTGAAGTCGCGGTCAAATTGGCGGATGGCGGCAGCGAAACGCTGAAAACCAAGAAAATCCTGATTGCGACCGGCTCGGAGAGCACGCCTCTGCCAGGTCTTGATATCGATGAAAAACAGGTCGTGACTTCAACCGGCGCCCTGGGGCTTAGTAAGGTGCCGAAATCCATGGTCGTGGTTGGTGCAGGCGTTATCGGTCTGGAATTGGGATCTGTTTGGTCGCGCCTGGGTGCCGAAGTGACAGTGGTCGAGTTTCTCGATCGAATTTTACCCGGGATGGACGGTGATATTGCCAAACAGACTCAGCGTGTGCTGAGCAAACAGGGCTTGAAATTCAAGCTTGGCAAAAAAGTTACTGGAGCAAAGAAAACCAAAGCCTCGGTTGCTCTGAGTGTCGAGCCGGCAAAGGGCGGCGATGCGGAAGAAATCAAAGCCGATGTGGTGTTGGTTTCAATCGGCCGCCGGCCCTACACCAATGGCCTGGGACTGGAAGAGTTGGGCGTCGCCAAGGACAACCGGGGTGTGATCCAGGTGAACGCCTCTTTCGAGACCAGCGTGCCGGGTGTCTACGCCATCGGCGACTGCATTCCTGGTCCTATGCTTGCCCACAAAGCAGAAGACGAAGGGGTTGTCTGTGTTGAGATGATGGCCGGCCAAAGCGGTCACATCGATTACAATCTGGTGCCCGGTGTGGTTTATACTTGGCCTGAGGTTGCGAGCGTCGGCAAGACCGAGGAGCAGCTCAAGGAAGACGGTGTCGCTTATCGTGTCGGCAAGTTCCCCTTTACCGCTAACAGCCGGGCGCGCGCCAATGCTGATACGGATGGTTTGGTGAAAATCCTGGCAGATAAGGCAACCGACAAGGTTCTCGGCGTACATATTCTCGGACCTCTCGCGGGTGACCTGCTCGGGGAGGCGGTGATCGCCATGGAGTTTGGAGCTTCCGCAGAGGATATCGCACGGACCTGCCATTCCCATCCGGGTATGGGAGAGGCCGTAAAGGAAGCCGCGCTGGCGGTGGACGGCCGGCCCATCCACATTTGAGGCGCTCCGTTCGTCCCGTGGTTTTCATGGGCACCCGAAAGAGGCCGTCTGATCCGGCATGAATCCAATTGGACTGATTGTGGTCTTTGTGACCGCACTTGTGCTGGTCATGCTGGGCAACGCAACTTTTCCGGCGTTGATCCCTACGTTCCAGATGGAATGGAGTTTAACCAATACTGAAGCCGGTTGGATTAGCGGCGTTTATTACGCAGGCTATGCGGCTGCTGTACCCATTCTGGTCAGCCTGACCGATCGGGAAGACGCCCGCAGGATTTATCTTTTTTCAACGGCTTTAGGCGCGGTGTCAGCCCTGGCCTTCGCTCTCTGGGCGGAGGGGTTCTGGACGGCGATGGCGTTTCGCGCACTGGGCGGCGTGAGTCTGGCCGGCACCTATATGGTCGGTCTGAAAATCCTGACAGACCGGATTTCCGGCACGATTCAGAGCCGGGCGATTTCAATCTATACGGCAAACTTTGCCATCGGGAACAGCTTGTCCGTTCTGGTGGCTGGCGAGGTGACTTTGTTTGCCGGTTGGTCTTGGGCTTTCGGTGTTGCTGCAGGTGGAAGTCTTGCTGCTTTTCTCCTGGTGTTGGTGTCAGTGAAATCGGTGGCCCATCCCCACGGTCGTCAGCGGATAAAAGATGTCCTGGACGTACGCCCTGTCGTACGGAACCGACCAGCTTTCGGATACATCCTGGGCTACGTCGGACACATCTGGGAACTCTTCGGGTTTCGCAACTGGATCGTGGTTTTCTTGGCCTTCTCGATTTCTTTGCAGCCGGATCAGGCCTGGGGATTAAACGCAACCCAGGTGGCGACCGTGATCCTGCTGCTCGGATTGCCTGCAAGTATCATCGGAAATGAGTTTTCGCTTCGCTTCGGACGGCGCCGGGTAATTACCATCATTATGCTGTCCTCTGCAGCACTCGCCTTCACCATCGGCTTCACGGCGGCGCTGCCCTTTGCGGTCGTTGCTGTTTTGAGCGGATTGTATGGAATGACGATCACCGGCGAATCGGCTTCGCTAACGACCGGTGTGGTGCAGCATGCCGAGTCCTCACGAAAAGGCGCCACCATGGCGTTACAGTCGCTCCTGGGCTTCGGTGCCGGTGCCGTTTCACCTTTGGCTTTCGGTGTTGTACTTGATCTTGCCGGCGGGCAGGGAGAGATCCTCGCCTGGGGGCTGGCCTTTGGACTCCTCGGGTTGGGCGCCTTGTTGGGGCCTTTGGTTTTACTACGCCTGACAAGGCCCGCTGCGATCTGAAGACTATGCTGGTTTTTTGCGAGCCCGAGGATGCGCCTGATCGTAGGTCGCCAGAAGGCTTTCCACATCGACGTCAGTGTAGCGTTGCGTTGTCGAAAGCGACGCGTGCCCCAATAGCTCTTGGATTGCGCGTAAGTCACCGCCTCCGGCCAGCAGGTGGGTCGCAAAGCTATGACGCAGAGCGTGCGGTGTGGCGGTGTTCGGCAGGCCAAGCAGGCTGCGCAGTGATTGGATACGCTTTTGAATGATGCGGGCACTCATCGGGCCGCCTCGTAAGCCCCGGAACAGAGCATCTTCCTGTGCCAATTCGAAGGGGCAGGAACGAACATATTCCGAGATTGCTTCGGTCACGACCGGCAGCAGCGGCACCATGCGTTGTTTATTGCCTTTACCGGTGATGACCATCGTGTCCTGGCCGGCAGTTGGCGCTGAGTCGCGGGTTAAGCTTAGGGCTTCGCCAATGCGCAAACCACAACCGTAAAGCAGCAACAGCAACGCTGTGTCGCGGCGTTCAATCCAGGGTTCGTCGGAGAGCTCCCCGATGGTGTCCAATGTGTCCTGTGCTTCGCTGGCGCTAAGGGCCTTGGGGATGGATTTTGGTACCTTCGGACGGCGCAGCAGCGTGGCCGCTGTGTTTTCTGCGAGGTCCTCCTTCGTCAGCCAGCGGAAGAATCCGCGGACCACTGAGACGGCGCGGGCGTTAGAAGACTGTTTGATACCGACGCCTGCTCGCTGGGCCAACCAGGCGCGAAAGTCGGCAGTGGTCAAGGCACTCATGTGGCGCAGAGCGGGAAGTTCGCCCAGATGGCCAGCCTGGAAATTAAGAAAATGCGCAAGGTCGGTGGCGTAAGCAGCAACGGTGTGGGCAGAGAACCGCTTTTCTTCGCTAAGCCACCCAAGCCAGGAGTCGTAGGCGGCCCGCAGGTCAGGGGCGGCATCCAGGAGAATTGCCTGCGCGCGCGACAACGCCTGACGATCCGGCGATATCCCGGCGCCTCTTGCGTTGCGGGCGGTTACTCCGGCAGGCTCAGCCATGCCCGGAAGGTGTGCTCGATCACCTGGGCCAGAAAACGCAGCAGCTCGGTGCCTTGGCCCGGATCAAATTGATCCGATTGTCGGGATCCTAATGCAAGCAATGCCGGTGGTGCTTCGGAGCTAATATCGAGCCGGATGAGGGCATCAGAGCGGACCAGGCCGGCGCCGGCCCCGAAAATCAACGGATCGCCGTCGATGTCACTGCGGAGCAGGATGTTCTGAGTGGGACCGAGGGCTTCGTTCACGGTGCCTGGTTGAAGACAGCGTACGCCTGCCGGCGGCTGGCCGGGGCCGTCCTGGTCAGATTGCTCAACCGCCAGGGCAACGACATCCAGATCAAGGATGATTGCAAGGTCGGTGGTGACGGTTTCGACGAAGTGCTCAAAACTGCGTGCAGCGAGAAGGGCGATAATCGCTTCGTGGGTGCGACTCTGGGTTGCCATATTGTTTCGAACATTGACTACCAGGTCGTCCCGCGTGGCGGTCAGCTCCGAGAGATCGCTGCGCAGGCGTTCGACCATAAAGCGCTGCAGGTCGACGACACCATCGCCTTGATCGCGGCCGGGAACCTCAATGGTTTCCAGCAAAGCCGGATTTCGAGCTAGAAAATCGGGATGCCGGCGAAGGTATTCCGCGACACGGGCTGCGGAGATTGGCGCCTGTCCAGCGCTTTTTTCGGATGCGCTGTTCCCGGAGGCGGCTTTTTCCTGGCCACCCTTGTCGGGCGCGGCGTCGCTTGTGTTTCCGGTCATCTCGCTCCGCTTCGTCCTTTTTGTATTTGCCATCCTCCCGAATCACGCTGCACTGGGAGGTTATCGTCATGTCAACTGAGAGCCGGATTTACCGACTCCCAGCGTTATCCTATCACAGAATCGACTGTCCGGTCTTGGCCCAGTCCGCCAGAAAAGCGTTCAGGCCTTTATCGGTCAGCGGATGATTGAACATGGCCTTCAACACGCCGGGAGGGATCGTTGCGACATGCGCGCCCATTTTTGCGGCTTCGATCACGTGCAGCGGGCCGCGCACTGAGGCGACCAAGACCTGAGTATCGATCGACGCGTAAGCATCGTAAATCTCGACAATTTCTGAGATCAGCTCCAGGCCATCGATACCGATGTCGTCCAGACGGCCGACGAAGGGGGAGATGTAGGTTGCGCCGGCTTTGGCAGCCAGCAAAGCCTGCGCTGCGGAGAAGCAGAGGGTCACGTTGACCTCGGTCCCGGCGTCGGAAAGAACTTTGCAGGTTTTGAGGCCGTCCGGGGTCAGGGGTACCTTAACCGCGACATTCGAAGCGATGGCAGCCAGTTTCCGGCCCTCGGTCAGCATGGTCTCGTGATCTGTTGCGGTCACTTCGGCGCTTACCGGTCCCGGCACGATATCGCAGATTTCCGCCACGACTTCGAGGAAATCGCGGCCGGTTTTCGCGACCAGAGAAGGGTTGGTCGTGATCCCGTCAACCAGGCCGGTTGCTGCCAGTTCGCGGATTTCCGCCACGTCGGCCGTGTCTATGAAGAACTTCATGCGCCCAAGCACACCTTTCTGTATAGATACGCGGCGAACGGGCTTGTGAAAGCTTCGTCGACGCGCATAGTTGATGTCTCCAATCGCGTGATAACCGCTTACAGGCGGTACGTCCAGAGTGTAGCCGATGCCCGACCGCCATGCCAGTTCCGCCCGGCCTTCGTCAAAGGGCCAGAACGGTGTGTTGCCTGGAATGCAGGAGCCCTCGGCCTCTGTCGCGGTTCTTCTACCGCTGCCACTGAGTCACCCCTACGACTATAAGGTTCCAGCCGGCATGGATGTGCAACCAGGCGATATCGTGCTGGTGCCCCTGGGAAAGCGCGAAGTGACCGGCGTCGTATGGGATCCTCCAGCGGTCGAAGCTGAAGCGCACTCGACAGACGAGAAGCCGGAGATGGTCCAGGAGCGCTTGCGCCCTATCTTACGCCGCTGTGCCGTGCCGCCGATGACTCCAATTCTACGGCGTTTCGTCGAATGGATTGCAGACTACACAATGGCCCCTCAGGGTGCCGTGCTGCGCATGGCTTTGTCGGTGCCTGACGCCCTTCAGGCGCCGAGACCGGTCCTCGGTGTCCGGCTTGCCGAAGGCGATCCGTCAAGCGGGTTCAAGTGGACCGATGCGCGGAAGCGGGTGATATCAACGGCGGCTGATGGGATAGCGTGGTCAGTGGCGGATTTGGCGTTGGCTAGCGGAGTTGGATCTTCCGTCGTGCGTGGATTAGTCAAGGCAGGTGTGCTGGAACAGGTTGAAGTGTCGTCGCCGCGCCGTTTCGATTTACCTGACCACAAGCTGGACCCACCGGAATTCTGGGGTGATCAAGCCGATGCAGTCGCCAGATTGAAGGCATTGGTCGAGTCCAATGCCTTTTCGGTTCATCTGCTGGATGGGGTAACTGGGTCAGGGAAGACGGAGGTTTACTTGGAGGCGGTTGCGGAGTGTCTCGCGGCGGGGCGGCAAGCCTTGGTGCTTTTGCCTGAAATTGCGTTGTCAGGTCAGTGGCTCGAGCGCTTTCGACACCGTTTTGGTGTTGCGCCGGCACAGTGGCATTCGGATCTAACGCCCGGGCAGCGCCGTACCACTTGGCGTGCCGTGGCCGAAGGGGAGGCCCGGGTCGTGGTTGGGGCGCGTTCCGCCTTGTTTCTGCCTTACGGTGAATTGGGTCTGATTGTAGTCGACGAGGAGCATGAATCTGCCTTCAAACAAGAAGATGGAGTCTGTTACCATGCCCGAGATATGGCGGTGGTGCGGGCGCGACTCGGCGAGTTTCCCATTGTACTGGCCTCTGCCACGCCGTCGCTGGAGACACTCACCAACGTCAAGAACGCGCGCTACGGCTGCTTAAAACTGCACCGGCGGCATGGCGGCGCAGAGTTGCCGTCCATCGAATTGCTCGATCTGCGCCGCGATAAGCCCACGCGAATCGACGGACTCGGACAAAGCTGGCTCGCACCGTCGCTTCGCGCCGCAATCGAAGAAACCCTGGCAGCCGGTCAGCAGGCCATGCTGTTTCTCAACCGAAGAGGCTATGCGCCCTTAACACTTTGCAGAACCTGCGGTCATCGCCTGCGTTGTCCACATTGCACGGCGTGGCTTGTCGAACACAGAGGGCGAAACGTCCCTTCTCAGGATAGCGAAGGGTTGAGCGGAGACCTGCAATGCCATCACTGCGGATACCGCTGTCGGCGACCCGAATGCTGTACCGAGTGCGGCGACAGTGATTCCTTTGCCGCTTGTGGTCCGGGGGTTGAACGGATCGCGGAGGAGGCAGCCGTCCTGTTTCCCGACGCGCGGCGGGGCGTAATGGCGAGCGATACTCTCACCGGCCCAAATGCTGCGGCAAAAATGGTGCAGGCCGTGCAGGATGGCGAAATCAACCTCTTGATCGGCACCCAGGTCGTCGCCAAAGGGCATCATTTTCCCGATCTGACGTTGGTTGGCGTAGTGGATGCTGATTTGGGGCTTTTCGGTGGCGATCTCCGTGCTTCCGAGCGCAGCTATCAGCTTTTGCATCAGGTTGCCGGTCGAGCCGGTCGCGCGGAACAACCAGGAAAGGTGGTTTTGCAAACGGCCGATCCCGATCATCCGGTCATGCAAGCCTTGCAATCGGGGGATCGGGATAGTTTTTTTGAAATGGAATCGCAGATGCGGCAACGCTCTTACCTGCCGCCCTTTGGGCGTTTGGCGGCTCTGATCATTTCCAGTCCGGTGGAAGCGGACGCCGATGGATTCTGCAGAGATCTGGCGAAGCGGGCACCCGGCTACAAGGGGATCGAAATTCTCGGACCCGCCCCGGCACCTATGGCTCTTCTGCGTGGCCGCCATCGACGCCGTTTCCTGTTGAAAACCCGGCGCGACCTATCGCCCCAGACCGTTATACACGAATGGATTGCAGGGATCAGACTGCCGAGCCGCCTTAGGCTTCAGATCGATATCGACCCCTACAGTTTCTTCTGATTTTCTCCCGATTTGATGATTTCGTGCTGCGTGAGGCATTTTGCGTGGAATCGCGGGCATAGGCCTAGGATTTCAGTTCGGATTTTGGGACTTGGTGCAGGGCATTGCGGCTTTGGTCCGACTCGTCTTGCAACGCTCCGATGACTATGATACCAAACGCGCGCTCGGGGCGGGGTAACCTGCTCTTAACGGATCTTGTACGTCAGGAATGACCCAACGGGCAGGGTCAATTTTTCCGGTTTTCTTTGGGGGCATCTGGCTTGGCTAGCGAAGACACGAGCTTGAGCGGCTTGGCAGGGCGTTATGCATTAGCGCTTCTGGAACTTGCCGACGATAAAAAAGAGCTCGACACGGTGGCCGGTGATCTGCGTGGTTTGAAGCAGATCCTGGTGGAAAGCGAAGATTTGCGTCGGCTGGTTGGCAGCCCGCTCTACTCGCGTGAGCAGCAGAGTAAGGCGATTTTGGCGGTTCTTGAAAAGGCCGAGGTCAATGAATTGACCCGTCGTTTCGTCCTGGTTGTCGCCGATAATCGCCGCCTGTTCGTTCTTTCTCAAATGATTGATGCTTATCTTGCCGAATTGTCGCGGCGCCGGGGTGAAGTGACCGCCAAGGTGACCAGTGCGCAAGATCTCTCAGATTCACAACAGCAAGCTCTCACCGAGGCCTTGAAAAAGTCCATGGGAGACAAAGTGCAGGTCGATGTGACTGTCGATCCTGCGCTGATTGGTGGCATGATCGTTAAGGTCGGAAGTCGCATGATCGACAGCTCGCTGCGCAGCAAACTACAAAGATTACAACTCGCCATGAAAGGGGTTGGATGATGGACATCCGCGCCGCCGAAATTTCCGCCATCCTGAAAGACCAGATTGAGAATTTTGGAACCGAGGCGGATGTCGCCGAAGTCGGTCAGGTTCTCTCTGTGGGTGATGGCGTCGCCCGTGCTTACGGGCTCGACAACGTCCAGGCCGGTGAGCTGGTCGAATTCCCTGGCGGTATTAAGGGAATGGTGCTGAACCTCGAAGTCGACAACGTCGGTATCGTGCTGTTCGGCGATGACCGCGGCATTAAGGAAGGCGACACGGTCAAGCGGACCGGTGCCATTGTCGACGTGCCGGTCGGTAAAGGCCTGCTGGGCCGCGTTGTCGATGCGCTCGGTAATCCCATCGATGGTAAAGGTCCTCTCCAGGACGTCGTTCGCAGCCGTGTCGAAGTGAAGGCCCCCGGCATTATCCCACGGAAATCGGTTCATGAACCGATGCAGACCGGCTTGAAGTCGGTTGACAGCCTGATCCCCATCGGACGTGGCCAGCGAGAGCTGATTATTGGTGACCGCCAAACCGGTAAGACCGCGATTGCGCTGGACACCATCATCAACCAGAAGCCAAGCAACCAGGGCGACGACGATACCAAGAAGCTCTTTTGTATTTACGTCGCTATCGGTCAGAAGCGTTCGAGTGTCGCGAAATTTGTGAAAACTCTCGAAGATGCCGGTGCGCTGGAATACTCTATCGTTGTGGCTGCGACAGCATCCGAGCCTGCACCGCTGCAGTTCCTGGCGCCTTACGCCGGTTGCGCGATGGGTGAGTTCTTCCGTGACAACGGTATGCACGCCGTCATCACTTATGACGATCTTTCCAAACAGGCCGTTGCTTATCGTCAGATGTCGCTGCTGCTTCGCCGTCCTCCTGGTCGTGAAGCTTTCCCAGGTGACGTTTTCTATCTTCACTCACGCCTTCTCGAGCGTGCGGCAAAGATGGGCGATGACGCAGGTAATGGTTCCCTGACGGCGCTGCCGATCATCGAAACTCAGGCCGGTGACGTTTCGGCGTATATTCCGACCAACGTGATCTCGATCACCGACGGTCAGATCTTCCTCGAGACCAACCTTTTCAACAAGGGTATCCGCCCGGCCGTCAACGTCGGTCTGTCGGTCTCTCGCGTGGGCTCTTCGGCGCAGATCAAGGCGATGAAGCAGGTTGCGGGATCGATCAAACTGGAGTTGGCTCAGTATCGTGAGATGGAAGCCTTCTCGCAGTTCGCTTCGGACCTCGATGCCTCGACCCAGCGTCTGCTGGCCCGTGGCGCGCGTCTGACCGAACTTTTGAAACAGCCGCAGTATAAGCCGCTGACGGTTGAAGAGCAGGTCGTTGTCATCTACGCAGGTGTACGCGGTTATCTCGACAACATCGAAGTGAAGCAGATCGGTGATTTCGAGCAGAAGCTGCTGTCGGAAATCCGTGGTAAGGGTGCGGATCTTCTGGAGACCATCCGTACGGAAAAAGCGCTGTCGGGAGAGACCGAAGAGAAGCTCAAGTCCTTCATGGACAGTTTCTCCAAGACGTACGTCTGACAGCAATCGTAATCAGCGGACCCGCGAACCAGGAAGCGTAACGGCGATATGGCGAGCCTTAAGGACCTAAGAAACCGGATCTCGAGCGTCAAGTCGACGCAGAAGATCACCTCGGCCATGAAGATGGTGGCCGCGGCGAAGCTGCGCCGTGCGCAGGAGCAGGCCGAAGCTTCGCGCCCTTATGCGGAGCGGATGGACAGGATGCTGGGCTCTCTGGCCGATTCGGTTGCCGGTAAGGCCGGTGCACCCGCTTTGTTGGCCGGCAGCGGCAAGGATGATGTTCATCTGATCATTGTCGGCACTGCTGATCGCGGTCTGTGCGGCGGTTTCAACAGCTCGATTGCCCGGGAAAGCCGGCGTCAGATCACTGCGCTCAAGGCCGCTGGCAAGACTGTTAAAGTCTTGTGTGTCGGCCGTAAGGGGCGGGATCAGTTGCGTCGCGATTTTTCGGATCTGATCATCGACACCATCGAAGATATTGCCAAGCCGGCGTTGAAATTCGATAGCGCCCAGGCGATTTCGGATCGCGTGATCGCGATGTTCGATGCTGGTGAAATTGATGTCTGCACGATCGTTTATGCCGAGTTCAAGTCCGTGATCAGTCAGATCGTTACGAGCCAGCAGCTGATTCCCTTCGTTGCATCAGCGAAGGAAGAGGATGAGGCTAAGGCCGGCGCGGAAAACGACAAGCTGGTCTACGACTACGAGCCTGAAGAAGAGAAAATTCTTGCCGACCTGCTGCCACGCAATCTGGCAGTGCAGATCTATAAGGCTCTTCTTGAAAACAACGCCAGCGAGCAGGGTGCGCGGATGTCGGCTATGGACAGCGCCACACGCAACGCCGGTGATATGATCAACAACCTGAACCGGGTCTACAACCGGACTCGTCAGGCGGTCATTACCAACGAACTTATTGAGATTATTTCCGCCAAGGAAGCAATGTAACGGCCTTAAACTGGCCGTTACCCTGGTGGTGCGAGAGGCATTGAGGAGCGATAACCCATGGCAAAAAACATTGTCGGCAAGGTCACCCAGGTGATGGGTCCGGTTGTTGACGTTCAGTTCGACAGCGATCTGCCGCCGATCCTGAACGCGCTGGAGACCACAAACGACGACAAGCGTCTGGTTCTTGAGGTTGCACAGCATCTGGGCGAGAACACGGTCCGGACCATTGCGATGGACGCGACCGAAGGACTGGTCCGCGGTCAGGACGTTGCAGACAGCGGCGCCCCTATTTCGGTGCCTGTTGGGCCCGGCACACTGGGCCGCATCATGAATGTCATCGGTGAGCCGATTGATGAGCGTGGTCCGCTGGAAACCACCATGACCTCGCAGATCCACAAGCCTGCGCCTGAGTACGTCGATCAGTCGACGGAAGCTGAAATTCTGGTCACCGGCATTAAGGTTGTTGACCTGCTAGCACCGTACGCAAAGGGCGGTAAGATCGGACTCTTCGGCGGTGCCGGTGTTGGCAAGACGGTTTTGATCATGGAGCTGATCAACAACATCGCAAAAACCCACGGCGGTTATTCGGTTTTCGCCGGTGTTGGTGAGCGGACCCGTGAAGGTAATGACCTCTACCACGAGATGATCGAAGGCGGCGTTATTAAGACCGATGGCGATGGCTCCAAAGCCGCGCTGGTCTACGGTCAGATGAATGAGCCACCCGGAGCCCGTGCCCGCGTTGCACTCTCCGGTCTGACCCAGGCAGAGTACTTCCGTGACGAAGAAGGCCAGGACGTTCTCTTCTTCGTGGATAACATCTTCCGTTTCACCCAGGCCGGTTCCGAGATCTCGGCGCTTCTGGGACGTATCCCTTCCGCCGTTGGTTATCAGCCGACGCTGGCCACCGATATGGGCGGAATGCAGGAGCGGATCACGACGACCACCAAGGGTTCGATCACCTCGGTACAGGCCATTTACGTTCCTGCCGATGACTTGACCGACCCGGCGCCTGCGACCTCTTTTGCTCACTTGGATGCTACGACCGTGCTGTCGCGCGCGATCTCTGAGCTGGGCATTTACCCGGCCGTTGATCCGCTCGACTCCACAAGCCGTATCCTGGAGCCGTCGGTCGTTGGTGAAGAGCACTACAACATCGCGCGTGAAGTTCAGCGTGTGCTTCAGTCCTACAAGGACCTGCAGGATATCATCGCGATCCTGGGCATGGACGAGCTGTCGGAAGAAGATAAGCTGACTGTTGCCCGTGCCCGTAAGATGCAGCGCTTCCTGTCACAACCCTTTGACGTTGCCGAAGTCTTCACCGGCAGCCCGGGCATCCAGGTGCCGCTCGACGAGACGATCCGTGGCTTCAAGGGCATCCTGGCCGGCGAATACGATCACCTGCCTGAGGCTGCCTTCTATATGGTCGGTGGCATCGACGATGCCGTCGAGAAGGCCCGCAAGATGGCTGCGGAAGCAGCCTAGGGCGACGATCGCACATAGAATAGCGAAATTGGAACTGGCTGATGCCTGAAAACAAGGTTGAATTCGAGCTGGTCTCGCCCGAGAAACTCCTCGTTTCTAAGGACACCGACATGGTCGTGGTTCCCGGCGAAGAGGGCGATTTCGGTGTCTTGCCGCGCCATGCGCCGATGATTTCGACCGTTCGGCCGGGTGTGATCTCGATTTACGAGGGAAAGACTGTTTCCGAACAGATCTTTGTTGCGGGCGGTGTTGCCGAGGTGACGCCGACGCGCTGCACGGTTCTTGCGGAGCAGGCGCAGCCGATTTCGGAAATCGATCCTGCGGTCGCTCGGCAGTCTCTTCAGGATGCCAAAGAGGATCTTGCCGACGCTAAGAGCGACGCCGAGCGCAAATCAGCTGAACGACAGATTGCCGTCAGCACCGCGATGATCCGGGCCATAGCCTGAGGTCATTCCTCGCGGCTGCTGCCTGCCTCTGATGCGAATCGGAAAACAGTATTTTAGTTAGCTGTGAATTATGGGGGCGTTTCGCCCCCATTTTTCTTTTGTTACGGTCCGGTGACAGTTATCCGCCAGTGTGATATTTAGCGGTTCGACGATTGTTGCCACCAAGTCGGATTGCAAAAGATGGCCTACGAACACTGGTCCCTGGACGACATTGATTGGGCGGCTTTCGAGCCGGCGAAGGTCGATCCGGAAATCCTGAAGATCATCAAAGCCGCAAGCATGGTTGAGTACAACGGTGCTGACTATGCGATCTATCTCTGCAATGTTTTCCCCGATGATCCTGAGTTTCAGGACGCCGTAAACCTGTGGGCGGAAGAGGAAATCCAGCATGGCGCCGCTCTGGCGCGTTGGGCGGAGCTCGCTGACCCGAGTTTCGACTTTAAAAGCAGCTTTAAGCGCTTCACAGACGGCTATAGCCTACCTTTGGATGCTTCGACCTCCGTACGTGGAACCCGCTCTGGCGAGCTGGTTGCGCGCTGTATCGTGGAGGTCGGCACGTCGTCCTATTACACGGCATTGGGCGATGCCTCTGAGGAACCGGTCCTAACCAAGATCTGCCGCCTGATCGCAGCCGATGAGCTGCGGCATTACAAACTCTTCTATACTCATCTGAAGCGCTATCTGGAATCCGAAAAAATCGGCAAGGTGAAGCGAGCGCTCATTGCTCTTGGCCGTATCACTGAAACCGAAGACGATGAACTCGCCTATGCATATTTTGCGGCGAACGGCGAGGGTGAGGTCTATAACCGCAAGCGTTGGTCAAAGGCGTATATCCAGCGTGCCGCCGGTTACTATCGGCCGAAACACCTGAATCTCGGTGTTGCAATGACTTTCAAGGCGGCCGGCCTGAACCCGCAGGGCCGTTTGGCCAGTTGGGCGTGCCGTGCCGGCTATTGGGCCGTACAGCGGAAGGCAAAAGGCTTAAAAGAAGCCGCGTGAGATTTTCGAAGCTGTCGGATTATGCAGCCAGATGTCTGAACTCTTCGATAATCTTACGATAGAGGTCACGTTTGAACGGTACAGCAAATTCCGCGACTTCACCAATGCCGACCCATTTCCAGGCCGAGAATTCAGGATGCTCGGTTTCGATGTTTATGGTCTCATCGCCGCCACGCAGACGTAATGCAAACCACTTCTGGGTTTGCCCTCTATAACGCCCTTTCCAGAGCCTGCCGACAAGTTCCCGTGGCAGGTCGTAGCTATGCCAGTCTGCACTTTCCGCCAGGATCTCAGCGTCGGCAGTACCAATCTCTTCTTCAAGTTCCCGGAGCGCGGCGTCTCTGGGAGCCTCACCTTTGTCGATACCGCCCTGAGGCATCTGCCAGGCCTCGCTACGCATATCATTACGCTGGGCTACGAAAACCTCGCCTTTGGTGTTTAGAACGAGGAGGCCCACGCATGGCCGATAGGGCAGCTTATTGATCGCGGTTTCACTCAGGACTGCTGTCGTCTTATTTTTCGACATTTGATTCTTACTCTAGAGTGTCGATGACCGTCAGTGGTCAGTCTTTTTGGGATCTTGCCCAGGTGTTTTGGCCTTCGGGACAGATTTCTTTTCGGGTGTCTTCTGCGCAAGGCGCTGCTGTTTGGCGGATTCCTCAGCCAGTATCGTAATTGGTACCAGCACGATACCTCGCTTTTCGACCTCCGCACTCCATTCTGCAAGACGTTCGACGGTTACGGGGAACGGCCGCCCCATAGCCACTGCGCTGCCAAACTGCAGGGCAATCCGCTCGACCTGTGCCAGACGGGCGTCGATCGCATCGCGGCTTGCGAGCGGCACATCGACGTAGCGGTGACTGCTGACCGCAGGAACGCCCAGCTCGTCGGCCAGGCCAGGGCCCAGGCTATCCTCATGCTCAGCGTTGTCCAGATAGATCAGTCCACGATCCTGGAGTGCCTCCATCAGTGGTCGCATCTGGCGAGGTGAACCCACAAAACGGGAACCCATCCAGACCGCAACGCCGACATAACCTGTGCTGCGATTGAGAGACCAGTCGAGGCGGTTCAGATTTTCCTTTGGTTCCAGAGCGGTCAAAAGTGCCTTGGGACCCGGGTCGCGTTGCGGAAAGTCGACCGGCTCCAACGGCAGGTCCAACATAACCTCGTGGCCGTTGGACCGGGCCAGCGCACTCAGGTATTCCAGGGATCGCGGTTTAGCATAAGGACTAAAGGAAAGGGTGATGGCCGGCGGTAGCTTTTTGATGATTTCTTCCGCTGCGGTTCGGGCGTGGCCCAACTCCGAGAGAATAAAGGCGATCCGTGGTTTTGGGTTGCCTTTGCTATCCTTCAACCAGCGTCGGTCGACGTTTTGGCGATGGCGCTGCCAGAGCGGCAGGCTGTTGTGGTCAGGGGCCACGACCCTAGGCAAGGCGGCTTCCTGGACGGTTTCTGGTTCGCCAGAGGCTTGAGAAGCCAGCGTCGGCGCAGGTTCTTCGGTCGTTGCGGCTTCATGAGACTCATCAGTTCCCTCGTGACCGCTGGGCGTGTCGACCGATTCAACCTCTCCACTGCCATGCGTTTCGTCTGGCACAGTGGTGTTTTCGGGGGCGTGCGCTGCAGCGTCATCTTCACCGTGAGAAGCGCTGGACTCAGAGGATTCTGCCTCGTGGCCCTCGCTGTCACGGGCCGACGCTTCGGTGGCCGTTTCTACTCCGGCGGCCTGTTTCGCCGGTGTACCATGACTCTCTTCTTCGTTGCTGGCGTGTTCGACCGGTTCCGCCGAAGTGTTGTTCGAATTACCGTCTTCGAGAGATTCGGCAACATGCCCGTCGTCTTCGCCGTGTTGGCCGTTTCCGCCGTGTTCACCGTCCCCGCCGTGTTCACCGTCCCCACTGGCTTCTTCGGTTGTTGCAGCTTCTCTGTCATTCTTCCGGGCAGCGTCATCTTCTCCCTGATTCTTGGATTCAGACACGTGGGATTGTTCGCTGGATTGTCCGGGAGTTTCCTTGGCTGCGACCTGCTCCGTTGGGGGGTCGGATAGGTACACGTATGCGATCCCGCCGGCGATAACGCCGATGAGGCTCAACCAAGCAACGACCAGTGCTAATCGGTTGCGAGACAGAGTCTTACGTCCTTTCAAGGCTCTCGTTTGCAGACCGTTGGCTTGCAGATTGCCTGAACATCCTTGAGCCTGCAGTCTGCGAAGTGTCTAAAATGCAAACTATATGGCAAAACAGTTACTTAATTCTGCTTCTTCGCGCAGGTTTGCAAAAAAATTGGAACAATGCAGGAATCTGGCTTCAGGTGATTTAAGAAATTAATTTAAAATCAATTTCTTACGCCAGTTTTCGGACTGACCTTGAGTCGGAAACCGGTCAAACTGAAAAAGCTAAACCACCCGGCAATCACTGATCTCTGCGATTGCCGGGTGATCGGAAGCTGTGCAACCTGTTGGTTGCTTTGTCAGACAGTTCTCCGGAGACTGAGTCCTTGAAGTAACGGCCTCCGGATTAGACTTAGTTTGTCGCACGCTCACTGAAAAGCGACAGACCGCGTAGCAGATCGATGGCCCGGGCGAGTTGATAGTCCGCAGGAGCTTCTTCCGTGTTAGCGTTCGCTTCGCCGTCGGCAGCTGGTTGGCTGTCTTCGCCGCCACCGGTCGTACCCGGATTTGCCAATGCCCCACGGAGATCAGCTTCGCTCCGCTGTGGGCCTGAAGTAAGCGCTTCGATGCGGGCCTGTTCAACCTCGATGTCGGGGACGATGCCTTTGGCCTGTATCGAACCACCAGACGGTGTGAAGTAACGTGCCGTGGTCAGTCGCATTGCGCCATGCCCCGCGAGCGGGATGATGGTCTGGACCGAGCCTTTTCCGAAGGACTTCGTGCCCAAGATAATTGCCCGGCGATGATCCTGCAGAGCACCGGCCACGATTTCGGACGCCGAGGCAGACCCACCATTGATGAGTACGACAATGGGCAGACCGTCTACCAGATCACCCGCGCGGGCGTTGTAGCGCTGAGTGTCTTCTGATTCGCGGCCACGGGTTGAAACGATTTCGCCCTGCTCCAGAAAAGCGTCGGAGATGGAAATGGCCTCCGTCAACAGGCCGCCAGGATTGTTGCGCAGATCAAGCACCAGCCCGGACAGATTGCTGCCGAGTTCCTTCTTGATGTCTGTGATTGCGGCTTCGACACCTGGAGTGCTCTGCTCATTGAAGGAGGTTACGCGCACGTAGCCGATATTTCCTTCCACCCGGCTGCGGACTGAGCGAACCTTGATGACATCACGGGTAATGACCAGATCGAAGGGATCAACGCCTTCACGGCGAATGGTAACCTTCAAGTCTGTATTGACCAGGCCACGCATACGCTCGACCGCTTCGGCCAGGGTCAGACCGAGGACGGCCTCGCCATCCAGATGGGTAATGAAGTCACCTGCCTGAACACCCGCCCGGAAGGCCGGTGTATCGTCGATCGGTGAAACGACTTTTACGAAGCCATTCTCCATTGTCACTTCGATCCCAAGACCGCCAAATTCGCCGCGGGTCTGAACTCTCATGTCCTTGAAGGACTTTTCGTTCAGGTAGCTCGAGTGTGGATCCAGTGAGGAGAGCATGCCCTGGATCGCGGACTCGATTAGCTCCTCATCCGTGGCCTGCTCGACATAGTCGGATCTGACTCTTTCAAAGACATCGCCGAAGAGCTTGAGCTGCCTGTAGGTTTCGGAGTGTTGTTCGTTGTCCTGCGCGACTGCACTGCCGAGCGGGAATAAAAGTACCACTGCAGCCAGAGCGGCCGCCTTCTGCAATTTTAGCATTAACCTCGTACCTTATCGCCAGTTGCCGCCAACCAAGGCAGCGGATTGATCGCCTGTCCGTTTCTTCGGAGTTCCAAGTAGAGTTCTGGTTTGTGAACCCCGTCGCCGGTCATTACGCCGATCGGCTCTCCCGCTAGTATCCATTGGCCGACAACCGCGTCTACGCGTTCAACACCGGCCAGTAGTGTATGATATCGTTTGCCGTGCTCTATGATCAAGATGAGGCCGTAACCTCGAAACTCGCCAGCATAGACCACTTTACCATCAAACGGAGCGATCACCTGAGCGCCCTCGCGCGTTGCAATGGTTATACCTTTCGAGGCTGGCCTGCCGCTTTTGCCCTGTTGGCCATAGCGCTTCAGTAGCCGCCCGTGAGCCGGCATCAAAAGTTCGTTACGGGCCGCAACCGGGAAGGTTCTGATGTTTGCTGGCCGTTCAAGGGCTGTGGCATCCGGCTGCTGTGTCCCGGCAGAAGCAACCTGTTGTCCGCTAGCTGCAGATGCGGTGTCGGTTGATTCTACGGTCGTGGGAGGCGTGCCGGGCGCAAGCAACCGACTTTGTAATTCGGCCTGGTCGTTGCTTTGCGTAAGGGCGGCCAAGCGCTGTTGTTCTTCAGTGACTTTGCGCTGACGTTCACGCTCAAGCTGTTGCTTTTGCTCTAATTGAAGAGCCAGCCTGCGCTCCTGTTCCCGCTGTGCAGCTTCATGTGCGATGCGTTCCCGTTCGGCCGCCTCGCGTTCAATCTTTTGGATGAGGTCTCTGAGATCCTGAGCGTCGCGTGCCAATCGCGCCATCCGGCGCCCCGAATTCGTCTGTTGTTCCGCCGTCCGGGACTGTAGGCGGCGCTTTTTGTTGATCAAGGCGGTCAGCGTTTTCCGCTCTTCGCTGAGCTGCTTGCCGGCGGCGTTGACATCCACGCGCTCTCGTTCAATTCGGACCCGAAGGTGATCAAGTTCGTCGAGATCCTGCTTTAACCGATCAGCCTTAAACTCCAATGCCGGCACCGCGACTTTCAACAGTGTTGCCGACCGGACTGCGTCGAGGGGCGAACCAGGAGCGGCGACCAAAGCCTCTGGCGGCAAGAGGGCGATCCTTTGCAGCGCGCCCAGAGTTCTGCCAAGCTGTCGCCGCTGACGCTTCAATGCTGCAGATTTGGCACGCTCCTCGTCTTCGAGGCTGACGATTGTCTCTTCAATGTCGGAAAGCTCAGATTCGAGATCCAGAGTCTTGCGTGCGACGTTGATCATACGGCCTTTCAACAGCCGCAGTTCGAGCTTTACCTCTTCGGATTTCCGGGCCAGGTTTTCGGAATTAGCCTTGCTGCGCTCGAGGTCGCGTTCGATGTTCTCCAAGTCTGACGATTGTGCGATAACCAAAGGTGTTGCTGCGACAAGAACAGCAACACCTGCAACGATCGCAAAGATCGCCGTCGTTCGCTTGGTCGCGAACGATCCAGCCATTACTCGGCGGCCGCGTCCGAAGCCGCCTCCGCTGAAGCAATCAGCGAGTGGCCGGTCATTTCGGATGGAAGCTGAAGCTTCATCAGTGTGAGGATGCTTGGTGCGAGATCCGCTAAACGGCCGTCGCGGAGTGCGGTGATCTCTGCGGGCGGGTTGACCAGAATCAATGGTACCTTGTTCATAGTGTGGGCGGTATGAGGTTGCCCTGTGGCAGGGTCAGACATCTGCTCGGCGTTACCGTGGTCGGCGGTGACCAGCATCGTGCCGCCGACCCGTTCGATGCTTTGTTCCAGCCGTCCGATACAGGCATCGATAGTTTCGACGGCTTTCACCGCAGCTTCAAGATCGCCGGTGTGTCCGACCATGTCGCCATTGGCGTAATTGCAGACGATAAGGCTAAATTCACCTGAATCGATCGCCGCGCACAACTTGTCTGTCACCTCGGGTGCTGACATCTCCGGTTGCAGATCGTAGGTCGCAACGTCCGGAGATGGCACGAGGACGCGTTCTTCACCTTCGAAGATCTCTTCACGTCCGCCGTTGAAAAAGAAGGTCACGTGCGCGTACTTCTCGGTTTCGGCGATACGGAGCTGCTTCAATCCGGCGGCCGATACGACTTCGCCGAGCGTCGCGGTTAGATCGGCTGGCGGGAAGATCGTAGTCATGAAGGCGTTGAGCTGGCTGGCGTACTCGACCATACCCGCAGCTGCGGAGAAGGAAGTTGTCCGCTTACGGGCGAAGCCGTCAAATCCCGTATCCAAGAGCGCGGACAGAATTTCGCGCGCCCGGTCGGCGCGGAAATTAGCCATCAGCAGGCCATCACCGTCGGTCATGCCGCTATAGTCGCCGATGACTGTCGGCAACACGAACTCGTCGTTTTCGTCGCGTGCGTAGCCTAACTCCACGGCTTTCAGAGCATCGTCCGCGCGTTTGCTGTCGCTATCCTGGGTACCCTCGACCATGGCATGATAGGCTTTGGTGACGCGGTTCCAGCGTTTGTCCCGGTCCATGGCGTAGTAGCGGCCGGAGACACTGCCAATAACCGCATGCGGCGCGTTCTGCAGGAAATTCTCGAGAAAGCCAAGGGCCGAGCGCGGGGGCGTATCTCGGCCATCCAGGAACGCATGGACGATTACCTCGACACCCAGACCGTGGAGGGTTTCAACCAACTCGGCGATGTGCTTTTGATGGGAGTGAACGCCACCGGGTGACAGCAGTCCCATGACATGGGCTTTACCGCCCGTGGCTTTTAGCGCATCAGCGAATTCAATCAGGCGAGGGGAGCGGGCAAAGGATCCGTCTGCAATCGCACTGTCGATTCTTGGCAGGTCCTGCAGGACCACACGCCCAGCGCCAAGATTCATGTGACCGACTTCCGAATTACCCATCTGGCCGACTGGCAGGCCGACTTCCAATTCAGAAGCATCGACCAGGGCATTGGGACAGGAACTCGTCAAGCGGTCTAGAACCGGTGTCTTGCCGATGCAAATTGCGTTGTGTTCGCAAATCTCTCTGTGTCCCCAGCCGTCAAGGATGCAAAGGACGACGGGGCGAGGCGGATTCAGGCTGTTCATGCGGGAGTTATAGGCTCATTTTCGTTGGATCTACAGTGTTTTTGCCCGAGTAAATTATGTGGTTTCCGCTGTCATGAACAACATCATTGCGGCTTTCACCAAACTAGTATGACTCGTTGGCTTTGCAATATGGTTAATAAATCTTGCTTCGGTGAATTTTCTTCGCGAAGAAAGGCCAAGTTTATTCCCGATGATAGGGGTGTCCGGCGAGGATGGACTGTGCCCGGTAAAGCTGTTCGGCCAGTAAGGCTCTGACCATCATATGTGGCCAGGTCATACGGCCAAATGAGATACTGCGTGTTGCTGTGTCGCGCAGACTTTCATGCAAACCATCCGCCCCGCCAATCACAAAGGCCAGGTCCTGTACACCGTTATCGCGCCAATGACCGATCATTTGAGCAAACTCCTGGCTTGATAGGTTCTTACCGCGTTCATCAAGAGTAACGAGGGTCGCTCCTTTCGGAAGGGCGTCGCGCAACAGGTTCGACTCCCGAAGTTTCAGCGCTGTGGCGGGTAAAGGTTTGCGTTCCTCCACCTCGCGTAACGTGAACGACCAGCTCAAACGTTTTACGTAATGCTGATAGAGGTCGCGCGTCGGTCCGGACTTATCTCTGCCCACCGCAGCCAAAGTTATGCGCATTGCTTTGCTCGTGCCAGTAATATCGCTGAAAGCGTTTGCTGGGGTGTGCCTCAGGGAAGGAGGCTTGGCGAAGATTACACACCTGTGCCGGTATCATTCCCATCGCGATTAAGGTTGTACCCAGATCATACTTAACGCTCTTCGCTCGCGTTAGCGTGCGAATGATGCAGGCTTTTCCGGCCGCGGCGCGCTATCTGCGCCGTAGCGTCTTAGGCCGTGCCAGCGCTCGCGACCGTTTCCGGCAGATCGACACCCCACATCTTCTCAAGATTGTAGAAGGCGCGTACTTCCGGACGGAAGAGGTGAACAATCACGTCACCACCGTCGATCAGAACCCAGTCACAACGTTCAGCACCTTCTACCTTGGTGCCAGTCACACCGGCCGACTTCAGCGCCCGGCTCAAATGATCCGCCATGGCGCTCACCTGTCTTTGTGAACGACCGCTGGCGATGACCATGTAGTCGGCGATGCTGGATTTGTCGGCTAGCTCGATAACGACAAGATCTTCCGCTTTGTCGTCTTCGAGGGATGACTGGACCACTTGGAGCAGATGCTTGCTGGACGCCAAAGCGTCCTGCTTACCGGCCTTGGAGGCCTTGGTTTCTCTTAGTATGGTCTTATGTCTCCGTTTCTCAGTCCTTGCCTTCGTCCGAAGCGCATATCGCGCTGCGAACACTCGTGGTTGCCCGTTCCTGCGCCGCCCTCATCGCTGTGGATGATTGGGCATTCAGCCGGTTATGGAGGAATACCCAGGCGGGTGGCCGCCGGTCCGCTAGGTGTTTCGACTCGCTTTCACGCTTGCGGTACCGGGCAAAACGCCGGGCTGCAATGGCAGCCAACGCTCTTAAAGAATAGGTCGGACGGTCAAAAATCGCAATGGGCATGGTGTTAAAGATTTTGTGCCAATCCTGCCAGCGATCGATTTGAACCAGATTATCAGCTCCCATTAACCATACGAAATGCACCCTTGGAAAGCGTTTGACAAGAAGTCTCAGGCTTTGGGCCGTGTAGGCCGTGCCAAGTTCCCGTTCCAGCATTGTGGCCCTGATTCGCGGATGCCGGATTAAGGCGGCCGCACGTATTGCGCGAGCTTCCTGTGGCGCCATGCCGCTTGCTGATTTTAGAGGGTTTTGCGGCGAAACCAGCCACCAGATTTCATCGAGATCAAGGCGGCGCAGCGCCTCTTCACTAATTGCCAAATGGCCTTCGTGTGCCGGATTAAATGAACCACCAAGAAGACCGATTCGCTGTCCAGGCGCCGGCAAATGCCCGCCGAGCATGCGACCCATGAGCGCGAGACTGGGCTGGCATAAGGTACGTTTACTCCGGGGCGCAGTGATTTTGCTTGCTCCGGCTTTTGCAGTATCCCCCCGCTGCCTTCTAATCCGCGGCGCTGTGTCGTCCCTGGGCATTCCAAAGCTCACTGGTCAACCTTTAATCGCACCGCCGAGCCCAAACTATGGACGAACCTGACCTTGTCCGCGCACCACATATTTGTAGCTGGTCAACTGATCCGCCCCAACGGGCCCGCGGGCATGGAGTTTACCCGTTGATATGCCTATTTCGGCGCCCATACCGAACTCGCCGCCGTCCGCATACTGGGTCGAGGCATTGTGCATGACGATGGCGGCGTCGACCCTGTCCAGGAATTTCTGAGCCGCAGTCTGATCTTCAGTGATGATCGCCTCGGTGTGATGAGAACCATGGTGATTGATGTGCGCAACCGCATCCTCCAGGCCGTCGACGACTTTTACGGAGATAATCGAATCCAGATATTCAGTATCCCAATCTTTCGACACAGCTTCCTTGACCGGCGTCCCGATCTGCATCGCTTGCACGGTTTCGTCGCCGCGAATTTCACAACCGGCTGATATCAGACCCTTAAGGACATCTGGCAGGTGGCTCTCGACAGCGGAACGATCGACCAGCAAGGTCTCGGTTGCACCGCAGATGCCGGTACGCCGCATTTTCGCATTCACGGCAATGTCCCGGGCCATCTGAGGATCGGCGTCATTGTGGATGTAGGTGTGGCAGAGTCCGTCCAGGTGTGCCATGACCGGAATGCGACTCTCGCGCTGAACACGTTCGATCAGGCCACGCCCACCGCGCGGCACGATCAGGTCGATGTGCTCGTTCATGGTCAGCATAATTCCGACGGCGGCGCGGTCCGTGGTGGGCAAGCGTTGAACCGCCGCTTCGGGCAGGCCCGCCTGCCGCAGGCCTGCTTGCAGGCAATCCAGGATCGCGCTCGAGGAGTTGGCGGATTCCGATCCGCCACGCAGAATGGCCGCGTTACCTGATTTCAGGCAAAGCCCGCCGGCATCTGCCGTCACGTTAGGACGGCTTTCATAGATGATTCCGATGACGCCCAAAGGGACCGCAATCTTGGTAATGCGCAGGCCGTTCGGCCGATCGCGCTCGTCGAGTACCCGCCCGAGGGGGTCAGGGAAGGCTGCAATGGCTTCGAGGCCCTGCGCCATGGCGTCGATGCGTTCGGGAGTCAGAAGCAGCCGGTCCAACATGGCTGAAGACAGGCCTTTGGCTTCGGCAGCGTGCATATCAGCTGCATTGGCGGCTAAAATGACGTCGGATTGATCGCGAAGGGCATCAGCCGCTGCTCTCAAAGCATCGTCCTTCTGCGCCGGCCCGGCGAGTGCCAGTTCAGACGTTGCGGCACGGGCGGCACGGCCCAACTCAGTCATTTCGTTGACGAGATCGTCACGCAATACGGCGGTTTCGACGGTCATCTTCCGATCCTCGTTCATCATTAAACCTATTTTGACGACCCAATTGACCTTACATCAAGACAAGATCGTCACGGTGTATCAATTCTTCCCGTCCCCGGTAGCCCAGGCGCGCCTCGATATCGCCGCTCTGGAAACCGATGATGCGGCTGGCGTCGGAGGCCGAATAGGCTGCCAGGCCGCGAGCAATTTCTTCACCCGCAGGCGCGAGCAGGGTAACCGAGTCTCCCCTTTGAAAATTTCCTTCGACGGCCGTCACGCCCGCCGGAAGCAGGCTTTTGCCGCTTTTAAGCGCCTTTACGGCACCGTCGTCGAGGCGAAGCCGGCCCTGCGGCTGTAGCGCACCGGCGATATAGCGTTTTCGCGCTGTCCGCGGTTCGACATCCGAGAGGAACCAGGAGGCACGTTGGCCATTGGAGAGACCATCAAGCGGGTTCATCCGGCGCCCATCGGTGATCACCATCTTGCAGCCTGCGCCGACAGCGATTTTGGCTGCAGCCAGCTTGGTCACCATGCCGCCGGAGCTGTAGCCGGGCAGGGCATCGCCGCCCATGGCTTCTATTTCGGGCGTAATCGCCGTGATTTCCGGCAGGAACTCCGCACTCGGATCACGTTTGGGATCGGCGGTGTAGAGGCCGTCGATATCGGAAAGAAGCACCAGCACGTCCGCGTTCATCATGGCGGCAACGCGGGCGCCAAGCCGATCGTTGTCGCCAAAGCGGATTTCGCTGGTGGCTACCGTGTCATTTTCGTTGATCACCGGAACGGCGCCTAGGCGCAACAGTGTCATCAAGGTGTTGCGGGCGTTCAGATGCCGCCGACGTTGTTCGGTGTCGCCAAGGGTCAGCAAAATCTGAGCGACGGTCACGCTATGGCGCGCCAGGGCTTCCTGGTAAGCATGCGCCAACAGGATCTGGCCGCTGGCAGCGGCCGCCTGTTTCTCTTCGAGTCTGAGATTACCGGATCTTAGGCCGAGGTGTCGACGGCCGACGGCGATGGCGCCGGAGGAGACCAGAATGACTTCGGTGCCGGCTTTTACCAAAGCAGCGACGTCGTCGGTCAAAGCATCCAGCCAGGTTCGGCGCACCTGACCGCTGGCATCATCGACAAGCAGCGCTGAACCGATCTTTACGACAACGCATTTGCAGCCAACGAGGCCGTGGGGGCCGGCCGCCATAGTTTTCTGAGTTTGGCTCACGGTTCGGAGGTCTCCGAATCGGGCTCCATTTCAGGTGCTAGTTGGTCTTCAGGCGCCTCAGGGGCGTCCCAGTTTAGATCCCAGGCATTTTGCCGGGGCTGGTCGTCTTCGGCGCGTTCCTCGCGGTCTTTTGCGATATGTTCGAACAGTCCAGCCAATACTTCCTGGACCCCTTCGCCGGAAACACCCGATAGCAAGCGAACTTCACCGACTGCAATGTCCTCGAGCGCGTCTTTGCGCTCTTCGCGCATTTCTTCGGTCAGAGCGTCGACCTTATTGAGGCCCACGATTTCCGGTTTGTGGTGCAACTCCCGGCCATAGGCGGCCAGTTCAGTGCGGACGGTCTTATAGGCTTCCAGAAAATCATCCTGGCTCGCATCCACCAGATGCAGCAGCACGCCACAGCGTTCCACATGACCCAGGAACCGATCGCCCAGACCGTGGCCTTCATGCGCACCCTCGATCAATCCAGGGATATCGGCGATGACGAATTCTTCGCCGCCGAAATAAACCACACCCAGATTCGGATGCAGCGTGGTGAAGGGATAATCGCCTATCTTTGGTCTGGCACGTGAGACCGCTGAGAGGAAGGTCGACTTACCTGCGTTAGGCAGGCCGACCAGACCTGCGTCCGCGATCAGCTTCAGGCGCAGCCAGAACCAGTGTTCTTCGCCGGGCCAGCCGGGGTCGCAGCGACGTGGTGCCCGGTTGGTCGAGGTCTTGAAGCGGGCATTGCCGAATCCGCCGTCGCCGCCCTTGGCCATGGTCACCTGCTGGCCCTCTTCGGTGAGATCGGCGATGACTTCCTGGCGGTCCTCCGAGAGGACTTCGGTACCGACCGGCACCTTGATGATCAGATCGGTGCCGCCGGCGCCGGTCATATCGCGGCCTTTGCCGTTTTCTCCCCGCTTGGCTTTGAAATGCTGCCGGTAACGGAAGTCGATCAGCGTATTCAGGCCGTTCACCGCCTCGAACACGACATCGCCGCCACGACCGCCGTCGCCGCCGTTGGGCCCGCCGAACTCGACGTACTTCTCTCGCCGGAAACTGACGCAGCCATTGCCGCCGTCACCGCTCTTGATGAAGATTTTGGCCTCGTCGAGGAACTTCATCGCTTAGTTGGACCTTTCGCCCAGTAGTGATCCGGAACAAGCCGGCGATACTTTAGATCAAACACGAAAAAGGGGGAATGGCATGCCATTCCCCCTGAAACTCTATCACCCTCGGACTTAAACCGAGAGGCGGGGCCTTAAGAGGCCTTCGGCTGCACCGACACGTAGGTGCGGCCACCGGCTTTCTGCCGGAAGCTCACGTGACCTTCGATCTTCGCGAAGATCGTGTGGTCCTTGCCCATGCCAACGTTGTCGCCGGGATGGAACTGCGTGCCGCGCTGACGAATGACGATATTGCCGGGAATCACCAGCTCGCCACCGTATTTTTTGACGCCAAGTCGCCGACCGGCCGAGTCGCGACCGTTGCGGGAGCTACCGCCTGCTTTTTTATGTGCCATGGAGTCCTACTCCTCTTCTTTAGCCTTGGGGGCCGGTTTTTCCTCGGCTTCAGCCTTGGGCTCTTCGACTTTAGCTTTGGGAGCGGCCTTTTTCTTCGGCGCTGCTTTTGCGGCCTTCTTGCCGTCGGTCAGAATGTCAGTGACCTTAAGAACGGTCAGATCCTGACGGTGACCGTTCTTGCGGCGGTAATTCTGCCGGCGCTGCTTCTTGAAGACGATGACCTTGTCGCCTCGGGTCTGCTCGACCACTTCGGCGGAAACGGATGCGCCTTCGACGAAGGGAGCTCCCGTGGTCACATTGTTCTCGTCTCCGAGCATGAGGACCGAATCGAGGGCAACGGAGGCACCAGCCTCACCTTCGAGCTTTTCGACGACAACGATATCGTCTTTGGCGACCTTGTATTGCTTGCCGCCTGTTTTGATGACTGCGAACATGTCGGTGTTTACCGGCTTTTTTTGCGTGAACGAATGGGCGGCAACCGCAGATGCGGCCCCGCCGGACCCGCGGAATATAGCTATGGCGAACGCCCTGTCAACGCTTTTCCCGCAAGGATTTTAGGAGTCCCTTCAGGGCATTCCGTAGAAGCGCTTTTCTCCTGATCCCCAGGACTTACAGCAAGTCTGGAGTCTGATCGTTTTTCACTGAATCAGCAAGAAACGTGAAACAGCCTTTAAGTCGCGTGGTCCGAGTGATGTTTACGCTCTTTTGCCGTTCCGTTAAGAGCGATCGCACTCTAAATGTAGTATTTCCGTGACCCCTTCGGCCCCACCCATGCCCGATCCTGTCCCGGTGCTGTGTCTGGACTTTTCAAAGCCTTGCACCAACAAGTCGCCCTTGGAGGCGTTGGCGACCATAACAAGGCGTGTTGTGTCATTTAGAATAGGCGGCTTCAGCCAGTCAAAGGCCGATTCGACCCCTTCACGCATGTCATTGGATTTTTGCCGTGCCAGCATGGCAGCGCTGCGAGAATCGCTGTTATCACCCCGCGCGCTGGCCCTGGCCTGCCTGGATTGCCAGTGATTTCCGGCTGAAGCGGGCGATTCACGCACAAAAGCCTTGGTCTCGCTGCGTTCGATTACGCACCCCTCATGGTCTTCGATGCCGCTCAGTAGAAAAATAGATGGAAGAGCGAGCTCAGTTTCCATTAGGCGGTGTTTAGCCTCTGCATAGTTCGTGCAGCTTTCAAAGACCTGCCGCAGCAGATGAGCCGGCGGGATGGCCTTGTTGTTCCAGACCCGCCTGCGGTTGATGAGCCAATCTAAAGGCATGATCGGCGTTCTGCGAGGCATCGGAGCTTGATGGATTGCAGCGGCGAAGCGTCCGGGCGCCATACCTTGGATTGAGCCGGTAAAGCCGGGCCAGGTCACATTGACCCAACGTCCCGCAGACGAATTACAACGGGCGGCAACCACATCAGCGCCCAATCTGTCGAGCGGCCAGTCCAGTACCCGGCGCAAAAGATTTCCGCCCTCCGGAGTCTCGGTCACGCCAGAGGTGCAGCCCCATTCGTAGTTGACGTTAAGAAAATAGATGCCTGGTGCGTCCAGCTTGGCATTCATTGCATCGATTTCGTCCAGGTAGGGATTACCTGAGCGCCGAAGCCAGCTCCGCGACAGCCGGTCGGCCTGTTTGACCACAAAATCCGGAAAATGTCCGCTGCCGGCGGCAAGCAGGGACTTGGCTCGTTCGATTTCGCGTTGGAACAGCTTCTCGGGCCACTGCGCGTCCAGATCGTGAACCGGGATCGCAGGCAGTCTTGTCACGTTCATTCCGCGCGCACTGGGTTTCAGAAGATCTGCGGCATCAGGCATGTTGGAAACGGCTTGTCCTTGTCATGATTCTCGGGGTGTTGAGTCTTCTATATATAGACCTCGTGGATTTGCTGCCAGAAGGTGATTTGCCCGCTTGCAGGCGCGCAAGCGTTGGGCTAATGTCCCGCCGCTTCGCGGATCGGCCGTTTCGACCCAGGTTCCGCGGATCGGAGGGGTGCCGGAGTGGTCGAACGGGACGGTCTCGAAAACCGTTGTGCCTTTGCGGGTACCGTGGGTTCGAATCCCACCCCCTCCGCCATATTCTTAGGCACGCGAGGCAAGCAGTCGGCTCATCGCACAGGCATCGATTTTGAACATCGTTCGAGCCTATCCGCCAAGTAATTCCGTTCAATTGTGTCCGTTGGATTTTGCCCGAGCCCGGTATTCCCGCGGTGAGAGACTGAAGCGGTCTTTAAAAATCCGCGAAAAGTGCTGAAAATTGTTAATACCCCAGCGCATCGCGATGTCGCTGATGGAGAGTGACAATAGGCGTGGATCACCCAGATCTTGGGCGATTTTCTCCAATCGCGATCTGCGGATATAAGCTGCGATTGATGCGTCTTCCTTGGAAAAAATCTCGCTCAGACGCCGGATTGACATGCCCATTGCCGCCGCAACCATTCTTCTATCCAGATCCGGATTGCTGAGATTTTTGTGAACAAAAGCCTTTGCGCGAGCTATGAGCTGCTGTTCGGGCAGGCTCATTTCGTATTTTACGTTGTCGACGGATGCCAGACCTGCGGCGATGAGGTCGATGATCGCGTCCTGCATGTGACCTTGAACGCTTCGGTCGGGCTGATTGATTGCTGCGGCGATTTGAGCGATGCCTTTGCCGACAAGCTGGCCGATCGCAGATTTACCGCTGACCGGCCGACCCGTTAGCAGGTCCGCTGAAGGCAGGCGCATCAAGAGCTCTGATCGTGGAACCTGAACCACCAGCTGTTCGAATCTGTCGGTCAGTTTTAGCGCGTAAGGCTCCAGGCTGCTGTAGAGCGCGAAGTCTCCGGGTTTTAGATCGGCTGCCCGCTCGAACTGCGAGACGGACGCCTCACTTTTCGTCTGCAGACTTAACAGAAAGAAGGCGTCACAGGATCGGGCGATATCCCTTCTGCGGCGATAGACTCGATGGGAATCACCTGAAACGCGGGAAATGGAGAGCTTAGAAAGCCTTTCGAGCTTGATTTCACCGCGGAAACCCTCGCGCCGGTCATACTCGCAGCCGAGTTGGACGTAGGCGTCACAGACCGCGTCGCGCCAATAGGAAAAACGCTCGCCTTCTCTGACATCGCTGGTGCTGAACCGCATCGGCACTGCCTTTCCCCGGGGAAGCCTGAACTTCACCCTCGCTTTCGGCCCGAAGGCAAAAGACTAAGATCGAGAGCTCAAAAACACAAATTTTTCCGCCCGATTGCCTAAGCAGGCGGCGTGAAATCTGGAGAAACTGTCTATCGAACCAGTTTCCTCAGAGTGCGACCGGTCTTGACGGACGTAATCGAGAACGTGAACCGCCCTTCATTGGATGAACCAAAGGAAGAACTACTGGGAGCTAATCATGCCTGAAGCCATCAAAGTTGCCGCCGTGCAGGCGGCGCCCAAATTCCTCGACCTCGACAAAACTGTAGAGAAAGCGATTGCCCTGATCGATGAAGCCGGGACTCAGGACGTCAAATTGATCGCCTTCCCGGAAACCTGGATACCTGGCTATCCCTGGTGGATCTGGCTCGGTGCACCCGCCTGGGGCATGCAATTTGTCGGCCGCTATTTCGAAAATGCGATCGAAGCCGGCAGCGCGCAGGACGATGCCTTGAAAGAGGCGGCGAAGCGCAACGGCATGCATGTTGTTATGGGAGTTTCGGAAAGAGCCGGCGGCAGTCTTTACATGGGACAGTGGCACTATGGTCCGGCGGGGGAGGTCGTGTCTCGCCGCCGTAAACTGAAGCCGACCCATGTGGAGCGGACCGTGTTCGGCGAAGGCGACGGCAGCGACATGCGGGTCAACGATACGGACATTGGCCGGATTGGCGCACTCTGCTGCTGGGAGCACCTGCAGCCCCTGACCAAATATGCCATGTTTAGCCAGAACGAGCAGATCCACATCGCTTCCTGGCCCAGCTTCAGCCTTTATAAAGGCGCGGCCTATGCACTCGGTCCGGAGCTGAACACTTCGGCCAGCCAGATGTATGCAGCGGAAGGCCAGTGTTTTGTTCTGGCTTCCTGCGCGACCGTCTCCCAGGAAATGTACGAACAGCTCTGCGATACGCCCGACAAGCAACAGTTTTTGCAGCCGGGGGGAGGGTTTGCCCGCATTTTCGGACCCGACGGAGCTCCATTGGGAGAGCCACTTGGCGAAAGCGACGAGGGGTTGGTGATCGCGGAAATCAATCTCGGCATGATCGCCTATGCCAAGGCGGCCGCCGATCCCGTCGGCCACTATTCACGACCCGACGTTTTTCGCTTGATGTTCAATCAACGTCCCAATCCCGTTGTGATGTCTTTCGAAGAGGGAATTGCGCTTTCAACGGAGGCTGAAGAGATCACCACGGACAGTGGTGCCCAGGAGAGCAGCGATGCCACCGGATAGTCACGACGACAGCCTTGACGAACGGCGCCATCCGCTGCGAATGCCGCCGGATTGGGTGCCGCCCTATCCTTCCTTCATGTCGGAACTGGGGGAGAATGCCTCTGCGGCCTCCATGGCGGTTATGGGTTGTCAGTTCGATGCGAAGGATCTGCTTCTTGCCGTTGAATTTGCATCTGGCCTTGCGGCCTTGATGCGGGAAACCGGTGTGGCAAACCACGTCGACCTCTCCGCTTGCGAATGCGACAGCGCGGGGCGCAGCCAGCTGGTCGCAACCGGCTATTGGCTGAAGTCTGGAGCATTGACGTCTTTCTTCGACCATCCGACCTTCAAAGCCTATTGGGCGCGGCACTCGCTTGATGGCTTGGGATATGGCGTTTTCCGAGAAGTCTTCGACATTCCAGTGGAACGTTTCGAGACTCTGCATTCCGATCCGACCCACCTTGTCGGCGTGGCTCATGCGCGTGAAGGGGTGAGCGATCCTATCGATCGGCATGCCTATTGGGGCAGTATGCGTGATCGGCTCCCTGCTTCGGCAGGAGATGCCTTAGATCCTTCAGGCAGTGTCGAAATCCTTGAGCAGGTCTCGAACCGGATTGTCGTGCGACCGAATGAGAATGTCGCGGTGATTCGTTCCGGACAGGATCTTGGCGGTGTCGATGGGATCGAACGCCGTGAATACTACGCCGATGTTGAACCGGTCCTTCGCAAAGGAATGGCCTTTTTGCGCGATGAGGGCGAGGAGGTGAACTGCCTGGATTGCCGCTATATGGCCTTCGTCGACGATACCGGCAGCGCGACGGATCACACCTTCGGTCTGGCCTATTTTCGTTCTTTGGCCGATCTGGAACGCTGGTCGGAGCATCATCCGACGCACCTTGCCATCTTCAACGCGTTCCTGGAGTTTGCGCCGCGCTATGGCCCTGCAATGAAGTCGCGTTACTGGCACGAAGTCTCAGTCCTGCCAGCGCACAGCCTGTTCGCCGAATATGTGAACTGCGCGCCGGGAACGGGCTTTCTGTCTGGTCTCGCAGATTAATTCTGATCGAGTTCGCAGATCTCCAGGATCGCGATCAGATAGAGCCGCACCGCATCCAGGTAGTCACGGAGCTCCACACGCTCGTCGGGCATGGTATTATACTTACCGCCAGGGCCGCAGACGATACCTTCCATGCCGAGCATACGGTAAAAATGCGCTGCATCGGTGCCGTAGAATGCCGGTGGACGTACGGCCCCCGTCGGTTGTTCTTCACCTCGCAGGTTGCGGTACGCACTGTTCAAGGTCTTCACGATGCGAGCGTCAGGCGCCACTTCGAAAGGCGACATGCTCGGCCGTTTGGTCTTGGCTTCCTGAGCGTAAGCCTTGGTTTTGAGACCTGGGTATTCGGCTTCCAGTCTGTCCAGTTCGACCCGGAAGTCAGCGAGCACCGACTCCCGGCTTTGCGAGGGAGCGTAGCGGGCGGTGCCGCTCAGCAGCGCAAAGTCGGCGATCTGCGGCGGTCGCCATTCATGGAATTCCCGGGACAGGGCGCCGCGGAAGACGCCAACATTGGCGCGATTGACTGAAAGATGCAGATCATTGGCTGCGCCGGAAAAGGTCATGGCATTGATCCGTGGCACCAGCGCAGCAGCAGCGGCGACCGCATCGACGGCCTCTTCGCGCTTTGAAATATGGCGGGTGATACCTTCAAGTTCGATAATAAAATTAAAGGCGCCGGCATGCAGGGTGAGGGCCGCCAGGTCGGTGGGTTCGCAGTTGATGAAATAGTCGGCTTTAACCCCCTGTTCAATAGCACGAACCGTGCCCACGCCGCCTTGAAGCTCACCCACCACGAAGGTAAGCACGACATCGCCCTTCAGTTTGACCCCTGATTGCACCAGTGTGCGCACTGCGCAGAAAAAAGCCGCATCACCGGCTTTCATGTTGGAAACACCGATGCCGTAAATACAGTCGTTCTCCACCAGCCCGCCCCAGGGATCGACAGTCCAGCCTTCGGTGACTGGATTGGTGTCCAGGTGCCCGTTGAACAGCAGGCTTTTACCGTTGCCAGTACCGCGATAGGTGCCGATGGCGTTCACCCGCTGATCGACAACCGGCTGCAATTCAGCCTCTAAGCCCAGCGTCTGCATCTGATCGCGCATAAAGGCGGCAAGGGCGCGTTCGCCTTCGGTCTCAGTGTAGCTTTTGTGACGCACCATCTGCGCCAGAAAATCGACACAGGCGGACTCGTCGATTGTTTCCAGTATCTCCTGGTACTTCATCGCGGCGTCTCCTTGGGTGTTTTCATTTCCGTTGTTTGGTGTGCCGTCCAGATTGGCGGTTCGGCCTGTAGGATGTCTTGTGCGAGATGACAACGCAGCCAGTGGCTATCGCCGAATTCCTGGATGGGTGGTGTTTGCGAATCACAGCAGCCTGCAATCCGTTTTGGACAGCGACTCTCAAAGGGGCAACCGATGGTTTCTTCGGTACGCGTGGGCATGACGCCACCAAGCCGCACACGCCGCACGTCGATCTCCGGGTCCAAGGTGGGCGCAGAACTGAGTAAGGCCTGAGTGTAGGGATGATAAGGCGGTGCGGTGAGATGACCTGCGGCGGAAAGCTCGACGATTTGTCCCAGATACATGGTGGCGACGCGGTCGGCGATGTAGCGCAGCAGATTGAGATCATGGGTAATGAAGAGATAGGCAATGCCGAGGCGCGCCTGAATTTCCTTTAGAAGATTGACGATCGAGGCCTGGACGGAGGCATCGAGACCGGAAGTGATTTCGTCGCAGATGATCACTGCAGGCTCGGCCGCGACCGCCCGGGCGATCGCAACGCGCTGCTTCTCGCCGCCGGAAAGTTCGTGGGGATAGCGCTTCGCGTAGTGTGATGGCAGCCGCACCTGGGTCAGAAGCTCCTCGATCCGCGTATCGAGTCCGCTGCCTGTGAGGTTCTTATAGAGTTTCAGGGGGCGACCCAGAATTGCGCCGACCTTTTGACGGGGATTAAGTGAAGAGTCCGGGTTCTGAAAGATCATCTGTACGCGGCTGCGATACTGCTTATCCATTGCGCCCGGACCCGTGATCTCACAGCCATCGAAGCGGATCGATCCTTCGAAGTCACGCAGGCCGCTCAACGCGCGAGCCAAGGTCGATTTTCCGCAACCCGATTCGCCAACCAGGCCCAAAGTTTCGCCGAATTGTAGCGCCAGATCCACGCTGCTGACGGCATGGACAATCCGGGCCTTGCCGCCAGTGAGGCGACTTAGAAGGCTCCAACGTCCGATCCGCACAGATAGGTTTTCAACTGTCAGTACAGGCGTGTTGGAACTCTGTGCTTTTTTCGAAGAACCGGAGACCACTTCATTGGTCTGAGAGCTCATGTCCAATGGGAGGACGTCGTGCCATCTTAGGCAGGCTGTCCAATGACCGCTGTCTTCCGTCAGGGTAACCGCGTGCTCACGGCAGGCGTCAGTTGCAAAGGGGCAGCGTGCTTCGAAAACACACGGCGGCTTTGGACCCTGCCTGTCTGGCAGCGGGCCTGGAAAGGTCAGGAGTGTCCCGCCTCGTTCGTTTTGCGACGGTCGCGGCAGGCTGGCCAGCAAGGCACGCGTGTAGGGATGGCGCGGTTCCCGAAACAGAGTATCAACAGGGCTGTCTTCGACGATACGCCCGGCGTAGATCACGGCGACCCGATGCGCAATCTCTGCTACGGTCCCCAAATCGTGGGAGATGAAGAGGGCGGAAACGCCGGTTTCTTCCTGCAGCCGCCGGAACAGATCGAGGATATTGACGGCGGTTGTGGCGTCGAGCGCGGTGGTGGGTTCGTCGAAGAGAATCAGATCCGGACTGCAGGCGAAGGCAATTGCAATGACGATCCGCTGTTTTTCTCCGCCGGAAACTTCGTGGGGATACTTTTCCAACATTAGATCCGGATCCGGGAGACCAACCATTTCCAAAAGCCGGTGGGCTTCCCTGATTGCCTCTTCGCCGGTTAATCCGCGATGACACGCCAAAACCTCAGCAATGTGCGCGCCAAGCGTCAGAGTGGGATTGAGCGATCCGCCAGGGTCCTGGAACACCATGGCCACTGTTTTGCCACGGATGTTTTCCAGCGACTGCTGTGCCATGCCGATCAAATCATTGCCTGACAGCAGAATGTTACCGCTCTCCAGGGCCCGGCTTTGCAGGCTGCGCATGATAGCGTAGGCAAGTGAGCTTTTGCCCGAACCTGACTCGCCGACCAAACCCAAAATCTCACCTTCACCGATGGTCAGGTCGATTTGTTCCAGAACCCGAAATGGCTCGCCTGCAGTTTCGTAGGACAGGCTGTAGTTGCCGACCTGCAAGACGGGATTTTGCGCCGGATCCGTCATCGTGTCCTCGGGTTCAGTACGTCGCGGAGTCCGTCGCCCAGCAGGTTGAAGGCGATGGCGACCGTGGCGATCGCGAGCCCCGGCCAGACGATGGTCCAGGCGTTACGGAACATGAAACCGCGGGCTTCGGCGATCATCAGCCCCCATTCCGGCGCCGGCGGCTGGGCACCAAGTCCCAAAAAACTGAGAGTGGCCAAAAGCATGATCGCGAAGGCGACGCGAATGGTGCCCTCGACGATCACTGGTGCCACCATGTTGGGCAGGATTTCGCGCGCCATGATATAAGCGGCGCTCTCGCCGCGCGCGACGGCGGCTGACACATAATCATGGTTCCGCGTAGCCAGGGTGACGCTTCTGGCGATCCGTGCCATGCCAGGTGCGAAGGCGATGCCGATCGCGATGACTGCGTTTAGTCCGCTCGGACCTAAAACCGTCACAATCAACAGGGCGAAAAGCAGATTGGGGATCGCCATTGTGGCGTCGACGACCCGCATGATCGCATCGTCAATCCATCCACCTAGAAATCCTGAGAGGATACCGACGGCTGCGCCCAATGAAGTGCCGATCAGCGTGGCGGTGAATCCAAGCAGGACGGTTGAGCGGGCACCCCAGAGCAGGCGGCTCAGAATGTCCCTTCCAAACTGGTCGGTTCCCATCCAATGATTGGCCGTTGGGCCGACCAGTCTCGCAGAATAGTCGAAGGATTCTGGATCATAAGGTGCGACCAGAGGTCCAAAGGCCATCGCGAGGATGAGGATGGCGCCGAGGCCAAGCCCGATTGCACCCTGCGGGTGGCTCAGCAGACGTTTCAGCACCTCAATCATATTGAATCCTACGGTCGAGATAAGCATAGGCGAAGTCGGCAAGAAGATTGGAGAACGCGTAGGTCATGGCCATGATTAGCGCACCGGCCTGGATCAGCGGCAGGTCGCGCTGTTGTACCGCTACAATCAGCAGTCGACCAACACCTGGGAAGGCGAAGATTTCCTCAACCACGATAATGCCGCCGATCAGATAGCCGACATCCAGTGCCAGCACAGTGATCGTCGGCAGAAGGGAATTGCGCAGGGCGTGCCTGAAGAGCACAGAGTGCCGGGGAAGGCCCCGCAGGTCTGCCGCGCGCACGTAATCGCTGTGCAGTACATCGACCATTTCCGAACGCACCATACGCATCACATGCGCGGTCAGGACGATGGTCAGCGTAAGAACCGGCAGCGCCAAGTGCCAAAGTGCTTTCAAAGGATCGTCCGCGAAAGGCACGTAACCGCTGGCGGGAAACCAGCCGAGTTCAGGCCGGGTCAGCCAGACCAGCAGCAGGGTCGCGAGCACGAACTCGGGCAGAGAAACACCGATATAGGACGTCAGGCTGACTCCGAGGTCGATCTTGCGGCCCTGATACACGGCGGCGAGCACGCCGAGGGGAATAGCGACGATCGTCACCATAAGCAGGGACAGACCCGCGAGCGTAAGGGACCGGCTCATGGCGTCGACGACAGTCGGGCCGACAGGCAGGCCGGTGCGCAGTGATGTGCCGAAGTCACCCACCAGAACGCCGCCGATCCAATCCAGATACTGCCGATAGGCCGGCTGGTCGAGACCGAGACGGGCCTCGATCGCGGCCAGGGCTTCGGGCGTGGCGAATTCACCGAGCAGCATCTGGGCTGCATTGGCGGGTAGAATCTGGGTGATGCCGAAGACGATGATCGATACCACAAGGGCAGTGATCAACAGATAGACAAGCCGCTTCACCAAGTAGGCAAGAGACATTTAGATTTCCACGATTACAAGCGGAGGGCAGGGGGGACCAATAACTGGAAGTCCCCCTCAACGATAGCCCAGAGCGAACTACTCTAAGGGTCAGCCGCGTTGCGGCGCGCCTGCACCCAGTGAGACCTTTTCGAGGCTGAAGGTCGCGCCTCTGGGGTGCAGTTGATAGTTCTCCACGTAGTCACGATGGGCGGCCAGGAGATCGAAGAAGACCGGAACCAGCGCGGGGATGTCTGCCCGCATTTTCTCCTGAGCCGAGGCATAGAGTTTTGCCCGTTCCGCGATATCCACTGTGGTGCGGGCCTTTTCGACCAACTGGTCGAAGTCGCCGTTGTTCCAGCGGGTTTCGTTCCAGGCAGCATCCGAAGTGAACAGCAGTTTAAAGACGGCGTCTTCGGTTGGCTGCATGTTGTAGAAGCCAACATAGAAATCACCCTTCTTCCAGACCTGATCCAGATAGGTGCTGTGAGCCATGGTTTTGACTTCGATGTCGAAGCCGGCTTCCTTAGCCATTTCACGCACCACGACGGCCAGAGTCTTGCGGTAGCCTGGCTTAACCGAAGCGACGAGTGTCGTCTTCAGGCCGTCCGGATAGCCGGCCTCGGCCAACAGCTGCTTGGCCCTTGCGATGTCGCGTTTTTTGACGGGCGCATCGCCGTAGTAGCGATAGGCGGCGTTGATTGGCGTATCGTTGCCGGGGCTGCCGAAACCTTCGGCCACCAGGTCGATCATGGCCTGCCGGTCAAGACTCAATGAGAGAGCTTCGCGAACCCGCAGATCGTTGAATGGCGGCTTGTCGTTCGCCATGACGATGTCGATGAAGCGTCCCGAGGGAGTCCGCAAACCGACCACACCTGTGGCAGCACCGACGCGGGTGAAGTCGGCGGGCGGCACCTCGAGAGAGAGATCGACTTCACCGGCGATCAAGGCCGCCATCTCAGCAGTTGCGTCTGGAAAGACCATCAGATTGATTTTATCCAGATAGGGTAGGCCCTCGATGAAATAATCCGGGTTGGCCTCTACCACCGTCAGGCGGTCCGGCTCGTAGCTGACCAGTTTGAAGGGGCCAGTGCCGATAGCCTGTTGATCCAAAGGCGCAAGGTCGCCCGACGCGATCTCGGCTGGCACGATTTTGGCCGTTGAATAGGCGAGAGCGACGGGTAAGTCACCGTAGGGCAGGCTGGTCTTGATCACGACCGTACCGTCGGAACCCTCGGAAACGGATTCGATCGGACCGAGATTGCGCCGTCCCGGTGATCCGGTCGCTTTATCCAGAACCCGGTTCAGGGATGCGACCGCGTCTGCGGCAACGACGGCTTTACCGTTATGGAATGTGGCGCCGGCACGCAGGGTAAAGGTCCATTCGGTCAGGTCTGCGCTCGGTGTCCAGGATTCAGCGAGATCCGGCTGTGGGGACATGTCTTGCCCCAGCCTGGTCAAACCGCTGTAGAGCAATTCTCCGAGTAGATATTCCGAATTTAGACGGTGCAGGAAAGGGTTCAGTTTGCCGGGCGCACGATTGACACTGACGTTCAGTGTGCCGCCCTTGGACGCTGCAAACGCCTTGCTTGACGACAAGCCTACAGATGCGCTCAGAAACGGCAGCGCTGCCGAGGTTTTCAAGAACAGGCGTCTATTCAAAGGGAGTGATTTCGTTTTCATAAGAGCCTCCTTCTGTATGTTCGGTTATGACGATTATTCTTTATTGATCTGGTCGCTTTCAAATCCCGCGCTCAGATAGAACAGGATGGCTCTTGCCAATCCCATGAGATCCGAAAGCGTCGTATGTTCGTCGGCGGCATGAACGTTTCGGTCAGGGCGGGAGAGACCGCCGAGCAGAATTTCTTTCTGTCCCGTCTTTTGGACCCATCCTAAATCGGAACTGGTCGAGGATCCGTAGGTTCGAAAATCGGTCATGGCCCAACCGAAGCCTTCTGACAACGCTTGCTGCCAGCGCAATCCATGGGGGCCGGTTGGATCTGAAACCGGAGCGAGGTGACCAGTGAGAGTAATGTCGTGCCCGAGGAGGCGGGTTCCGGCAACGGCTTGCGCGACGGTGTTCCGGATTTCCTCCTCGACCTTCTCCGCATTTTCTTCAGGTGTGTAACGGCGATTGACGATGAGGTGGAATTGACCGGGCAGTGCCGAACCTTTCGAGCCCGCCGATGCCGCCGTCAGGGTCAGGCGTGCATGGAGCGGCCGATCTTCGAGGTGAGGCGGTGATGGTATCTGGGACTTGCGTGTTTCGACGCTGCTTTTCAGTTTGGTCAGGGCGGTGAGGACGGCCAAAGCCTCCTCCAAAGCATTGATCCCGCCAACCGGATCGCCGGAATGTGCACTTCGTCCAAAAAAACTGAGTCGAAAATCCATACTGCCGAAACTGCCACCATAGATCCGTGGTACAGCGCCGCCGTTCAGACACAGCAAATGACCCGATAACTTTCCTTGTTCCGCGATGTAGCGAACACCCGGGTAAAGACCGCCTTCTTCGTCGGTGCAGAACAAGAGAACAGGGTCGTAGGCCAATTCCTCACCGGCTGCGTCCAAGGCTCGCAACGCGGCAAGAACGGCTGCGATGGTGCCCTTCATGTCTGCCGTGCCCCGGCCGAAAAGTCTGTCGCCGATCCGTGTCAGTTCAAGGGGCGGATGCGTCCAGCCATCGCCCGGTGGAACGGTATCGACGTGAAAGTAAATCGCCAGTTTTGGTTTTCCGCTGTCTCGTACTGCGATGACATTCGTTCTTTCTCCAAAAGCCCCCGGGGCGCTCCAGAGCTCAGGCGGAACGTTTATGCGTTCGCAGGTGAAGCCCAGTGGAGAGACCAGGTTTTCGGCTAGCTGGGCAAAGGCCGGGTAGCCATTACCCGGTGGGAAACTTGTCTCCGTCGCGATCAAACGACTGAGATCGTCGAGCATCTCTGGCTGCAGTTCGCTCAGGCGTTCAAGAGCCGGCACAAAGGCGCCTGCGCAACCTGCATTGGGATTAATCGCTTTTTCGGCCATACCTGTGGCCTCCCAGGGTCGATTGGCTTCGTGCGCCAATTCCGTTTTCTATAAACTATATAGAAAAGTATCGGATTGTGGAGTAGAGTCAAGTCCGATAGAGCGTGGTGGAATCAGATGCCGGTTGAGTCTTGGTGTGACTCTGACCCGGCTGGAGCGTTGTATGGAAGGTTGTTCAAAGCGGTGAAAAGGTCGATGTCTAAGCCGAGTAGAGGGGAGATCCCGGGTCTCGCTGCTGTGCCTCTGTACGAGCAGGTCAAACGTCATATATCCGAATTGATCCTGCTGGGTGAATGGCTGCCCGGAACGGTGCTGCCAAGCGAAACCGAGCTGGCGCGGCGTTTTGGCGTCGCCGTTGGGACGGCCCGGCGGGCACTAGCGGACCTGACTGCCGAGGGGCTTTTAATGCGGCGCCGAAAGACCGGCACCGTCGTAACCGGCCGCTCACCGCATCATTCTCTGCGGTTTTTCTTCCAGTACTTTCGGCTGCATGGACTTGATGGATCCTTGATGAACTCTTCGGTCGAGATCAAGAAGGCCGAGCGCCGCCTGGCAGATGCAAGTGAAGCCGAGCGCCTGGCTCTCAATCCGCAGGATCCCATCATCAGGGTCGAACGCGTGAGAACTGTCGGCGGTCGGGCGGTCATGCACGATGTCATGGTGCTACCTGCCGAACAGGTGCCTGATTTGAAGATCGATGACATCCCAGACCGGCTCTATCTCTATCTGCTGGAGGAATACGGTATTCGGGTGTCTGCGGTGCGCGAATCTCTGGGGGCGGAGTTGGCGACGGTAGAGGATTGCCGCTTGATCGACGTGGCCATGCCGGGCGCAATTCTGGTCATCGACGAAGTGGCGTTCGAGCAGACCGGCGCGCCGGTTATCTGGGCAATTCATCGTGCCGTGACGGATAAGTATCGTTACTTGAATGAAGTGAGCTGACCTCCGTGTTCCGCATGGGCTTGTCAAAGCCCGATGTCCCTTTACCATATCGTAAAATGCAAAACGACGCTGTAGGCGGTGTGAAGAGGGGTTAGACGATGGTGAATTTCGATGCGGTCTTTGTCGGGCTGACCATTCTGGATATTGCGGGCCGGCCGGTAGAGTCCATTCCCGAGGGTGGCGGGGTCGCCTTCATCGATGAGATACGGATGAACCCTGCGGGTACGGCGTCGGGCGCTGTGATGAATGCCTCAAAGCTGGGGATTTCCTGTACCACTTCTGCCTGCGTCGGCACAGACGAAAAGGGCGATTTCATCGTCGATTTTTACGAGCGTATGGGGATCGACTGTTC
This sequence comes from Pelagibius sp. Alg239-R121, assembly GCF_947331435.1. GTDB lineage: Bacteria > Pseudomonadota > Alphaproteobacteria > Kiloniellales > Kiloniellaceae > Denitrobaculum. Next base: position 1,082,428 of record NZ_CAMZOF010000001.1, read on the forward strand.
ACTGATACAGCGTAGCGACGAGGCTCTGACGTCCGCTACCATCCTTACCATCCGTCTAAACGGCGACCGGCCCGCGCTGCACTGCCGCGGCGCGTCGGACAAGCTTTTTATTGCCGAAGATCAGTTCGATAACGTCTGTGATGCCAGGTTTATGCACCACGGCGGCACTGGGCTGCTTGATGCCATGGACCAGGGGCAGAGCGCGAAGCTTCTTGCACATGCCAAAGCACGAGGTCTGACCACCACCTTCGATCTCATCGCGCCTAACGAACAAACCGTGGGACTCTTGAAAGACCTGCTGCCGCACGTCGATTACTTTATGCCGTCGTTCGAGGAAGCGGTCTTCCTCTCGGGCTTTGATACGCCTCCTGAAGCTGCGCGCTTTTTCAAAGGCATGGGCGCTGCCGCTTGCATCTTTAAATGGGGCGAAAAGGGTTCCTATATCAGCACTGCGGATGGTGAATTCGTGGTTCCGGCGTTTCAGGTCGAGGTCTCGGACACAACTGGATGTGGCGACAGTTACTGCGGCGGTTTCATCGCGGGTCTTGCCATGGGTTATAATCTGGAAGAGGCCTGCCGTTTGGGCACAGCGACCTCCGGATTGGTCGCGACGGGTTTAGGGTCGGACGCAGGTGTTGTTGACCTTGAGCACACGTTGGAGTTCATGAGGACGGCGAAAATTTTGAGCTGATCAGATGTTTGATGTGAAGCCGCTCACCGGGGCGATCGGCGCCGAGATCACCGGGGTCGATTTGAACCTGCCGATTTCAGACAGGGTTGCCAAAGCCCTGCGCGTGGCACTTTGGCGTCATCTGATTATCGTATTTAGGGACCAGTTTCTCGACATCTCTGCTCAGAAACGGCTGACCGAAGTTTTCGGCGAAGTTATGCGCCTGCCGTACGTAGAGCCAACCAACGACGATCCGGACGTGATCGCCGTGCTCAAGGAGGCGAGCGAACACAATGTCGGTGTTTTTGGCGGTGAATGGCATTCTGATTTCAGCTTTCTGGAACGGCCGCCCTCCGGCTCGGTGCTGAACGCGGTCGAGGTGCCGGATTACGGCGGCGACACGCTCTGGGCAAACCAAGCTTCCGCCTACGAGGCGTTGCCCGCCGACTTGCGAAAGATCGTCGAGGGACGCGACGCCATTCACGTGGGCAAGCCCTATGGGGTCAAGTACGCGCCGCCCAAAGAAAGCCGGGCAGCCAGCTCAATCAGGATGACTCGGGGAGATCCCGATGCAGACCGGGAGATACACCATCCTGCGGTGATCGAACATCCTCACAGCGGACGCAAAGCGCTGTTCCTCAATCCGATTTACACGACCCGCTTCGACGGCATGAGTGATGCGGAAAGCGCGCCCTTGCTTGAGGCAATTTACAAGCATTGCATCCGCCCGGAGTTTTGCTGTCGCCTGCGCTGGTCTCCCGGCGCTGTTGCCGTGTGGGACAATCGCATGACCCTCCATTACGCCGTGAATGACTATGACGGGGTACGCCGATTACTCTACCGGACGACCTTTGTCGATGTACGGCACTGAGAGCCGCCGCCCTTGGCAGAAAGAAAGGGAGTGATGAACCCGGCACGTGAACGGCTCCTGACCGACGGTTACTGTACATTCGAGTCTCTCCTGGATCAGTGCCAGCTCGAGCAGGTGCGCCGTGTTTCGGACGCGGCACTGCAGCGCGTCTCAAGTGCGCATCGCAAAGAAAATAAATCCCAGGGCAGTCTGATCAATATCTCCGACCATCCCGGTTATGCCGACTTGATCGGCAACGCCTCGGCCCGAGAAGTATTCAGAAGCCTGGGATTCGCTAATCCCTGTTTCAGCTCAGGCTATCTGATCAGTAAGCCGCCAGGCGGTCCAGCGCTGTTCTGGCATCAAGACTGGTGGGGTTGGGATGACCCTCTGTCCTATAGCGATCAGATCGCCCAGGTCTTTTTCATGTATTATCTGACGGATACGACGCCGCAAAACGGCTGTCTTCGGATTCTTCCCGGCAGTCACCGCCGGCGGCACAGTCTGCACGAGGCGATCTAGGCGCATGATCCAGCCCTCTCGCGGGTTGAGGATCCGGATCATCCGCTGTACGGGTCACAAGCTGGCGAGGTTGCTGTGCCGGTTCGTGCTGGTGATCTTGTTGTCGGCGACGCCCGGCTGCTGCATTCCGCCCACGCCAATCAATCTGTCAATGAACGCAGCCTGATCACGCTTTGGTATCACCCGGATGTTGGCGCGCTTCCTGCGGGCATGCGCGCGCGCATTCGCGAGATTTTCGATCGGCGCGGCGTCGACACCGATTTGACCGAGGGAAACGCCCTGACTCTCGATGCCTGGCCCAGAGATAAGCGGATATTGACCGAGGACCTCTTCCCGCCTGCGGAAGTCGGCGTCGAACCACATCGTTGGAATCGTGTCCCTCATTGGCCATCTGGCAAGTAGCTGATTTTGCGTCTCAAAGCTGATCGGAGAAACCCGTTGTGCGGATTCCCGCAAGGAAAAAGGGGAAATCACGGCAAAAAACTGCTAAGATTAATGTATACATTGTTGTGACTCCAGAACCGGGTCCTGCCCGAACACCGGGTGTGCGCCGACAGGGGGGTGAAAATGAGGTGGCCCAAAGTGCTCTAGAGCGCTTTGGAGTTCGCCCGTGCAACTGGGAGGAGATATCTTGGGTACGACGCTTTTCAGCAACGTCCAGGTCATTGATGGATCCGGCGCTGCGCCCTTTCCCGCCGAAGTCCTGATTGAAGGAAACCGAATTAAAAAGATCGCCCGGGGCGATGCATCACTGTCTCACGAAGGGGCGAGTGTGGTTAACGGTGGTGGAAAGACCCTGATGCCTGGTCTGATCGAGTCTCATGGCCACATCAGCTTCTGCGATACGCCGAATTTGGAAGGCCTCGGAGATATTCCGCCCGAGGAACACACACTCCTGACCATGAAGTACGCCAAGAAGATGCTTGATCAGGGCTTCACGGCCATCTTCAGCGCCGCCGCCGCCAAGGCGCGGCTGGATGTAGTCATTCGCAATGCCATTGACGATGGCGACATTCCGGGACCGCGCCTGCGGGCGGCGAGCCCCGAGTTGACCGTCACCGGTGGTCTAGGCGACGTCCGCCGGGCTCATATGTACCGCGAAACGTTCGCAATTTGCTGTGACGGTGCAGACGAGTTCCTACGTACGGCGCGCGAAATGTGTCGTGAAGGCGTAGACACCTTAAAGATCAACCCTTCGGGCGATGAATTCATTCCCTTTGCCCGCGCCCATCAGACCGTTATGAACGAAGCTGAGGTCGCCGCCGTCTGCGAAGTTGGCCGCTCCCGCGGCAAGATGGTTGCCGGGCACGCCCGTTCCGCGGAGTCTGTTAAAATGTGTGCACGCAATGGGGTGGACGTGATCTATCACGCGACCCTCGCCGACGAAGAAGCTTTGGACATGCTCGAGGCCCGCAAGGACGACGTCTTCGTCGGCCCGGCGGTTGGTATCATGTACGCGACATCCATGGGCGAGGGGGCGGCTTGGGGAGTCACGAAGGACACACCGGTCGCGATCTATTTTGCGCGCGAGCTCGAAAGCTGTGTCGAAAACATGAAGAAGCTGAAAAAACGCGGCCTTCGGATATTGCCTGGCGGCGACTACGGCTTTGCCTGGAACCCGATCGGCACCAACGCCCGTGACCTGGAACACTTCGTCAATCTGCTCGACTTCACACCGCTGGAGGCGATCACTGCAGCAACCAAGCTGGGCGGTGAGCTGGTTGATTGGGACGTGGGACTGGTCAAGGAAGGTTATTTTGCGGACTTGCTGCTGGTTGACGGCGATCCCTCAAAGGACGTCACCATCTTGCAGAACGCTGAAAATCTGACCGGAATCATGAAGGACGGCGCCTTTCACAAGGATCCGGCATCGTCTGCACATGTCGGCCAGGTTGCTGCGGAATGATCTCTGTCCACGGATTGATGAAGAGGTTCGGGGCATGACGGCGGAGTCAGGCGACATCGCCGTCCGCCTCGATTCGATTACCAAGCGGTTTGGAAGTGTTGTCGCGTTGGACCAGATGTCTTTCGAGGTTCAGCGCGGGCGTCTGTTCGTGGTGTTCGGGCCGAGTTCCGTCGGCAAGACGACCACATTGCGGACCATTGCCGGTCTCGAGCGACCCCAGGAAGGGAAGCTTGAGATCAATGGCCGTGACTTCACCCAGGCGCCAATTGCAGGACGGAACGTCTCCATGGTGTTCCAGTCTTTCGCACTCTATCCGCATCTGACGGTGCGGGAGAATTTTGCCTATCCTTTGAAGGAGGCCGGAACGAGTGCGGCTGACATCGCCAAGCGGATCGATGAGATCGCGCAGATTCTGAGCCTCGGCCATCGGCTCGACAATAAGCCGGAAACTCTTTCCGGTGGCGAACAGCAACGGGTGGCGCTCGGGCGATCCTTGATCCGGCGACCCGATATCCTGCTGCTTGACGAGCCTTTGACCAATTTGGACGCCAAGCTGCGTGATGATATGCGCACGGAGATAAAGCGCCTACATCGCCAGTTTGGGATTACTATTGTCTATGCGACACCCGACGAGCTGGAAGCTCTCTCCATGGGAGAAGAGATCGCGGTGATGCGAGAAGGACACGTGGTGCAGACCGGCACGCCCGATGAACTCTACCTGACTCCGAAAGATCTCTACGTCGCGCAGAAAATAGGCTCGCCGACTATGAATGTGATCGGTGCCAGAGCGGGGTCCGATGGGGTTTCCATCAATGCGCCTTTCGGCAATTTTCCTTTGTCAGGAGTCGCTCTTCCGTCTGGGACAGACGAATTGAAAATCGGCATCCGGCCTGCCGATATCAGAATCAATTCTGCGCAGCAGGAGGGCATTGCAGGTCGGGTGCGCCTACTGGAACCGCTTGGAGACATCACGATTGTGGATGTGGATGCGGCGGACCAACGCCTCAAGATCGTTGTCCGTGAGGCGGAGGCCTTGTCTCTGCAACCGGGGTCTGAGCTGTCGTTCGCCTTCGATCCGGCAAGACTTCATGTTTTCGATGCTGAGAGTGGTCTGCATATGACGTGAGAAACCTCGCAGATCCATTGCGAGAGGCTGTTTAAACGATAATAAATTGAGGGAGGAAAAGTGATGAAACACGGGAACACCCTAAGGGCTGCAGTATGTGGGAGTGCCGCAGCAGCCATTTTGTCTGCCGGTCTCTTTACGGCTGCACCGGTTCTTGCCGAAGATATAGTCTTGCGCATGGCAGTGCCGGACTGGCCGCCGACCCGCATCATGAAAGACCTTTTCGATAAGGGTTACAAAGCCAAGAGCGGCAATAACGTCACCTTGGAACCCGACTTCATTCCCTGGCCCGACTACTACACCCGGCTTTCCGGTTCGCTGACCTCGGGCGAGAAGCGTTACAACATGGCAGTATCCGATAGCCAGTGGCTCGGAGCTTTCATCGAGGGCGGCTACTATCAAAAGCTAAATGACGCCATTGAGGCGGACCCCGAGTTGCAAACGATCATGGACGGCCTGAACCCGGCGCTCGTGGACGCTTATTCGACCTACCCGCACAAATCAAAGAACTACTACGGTTTCCCACAGATGCCGGACGTGCTGGTGGCCTACTACCGCAGCGACATCTTTTGTGACGCAGGTGAGGCGGCGGCCTTCAAGGCCAAGTACAATGCTGATCTGCCTTGCACACCGGAAGAAATGAATAATGCCGATTGGGATATGGTCCAGAAGTTCGGCGAGTTCTTCGGCCGTAAGAAAGGCGAAAACCTCTCTGGTGCCGCGCTGGATGACGACTTCTACGGTATCGCTTACCAGGCCGGGAAAGGCTATGACTTCTCCACCATGCAGATCGCCAGCATGATCTGGCAGCACGGCGGCGACATCTGGGATGAGACCAAGGCCCCGACAGGCAAAGCCGAGGGTGTGGTCAATTCGCCGGAAGCCGTCAAAGGCTTCGAGCACTATCTCTCGCTGCTGCAGTACATGCCGCCGGTGGTCAAGACCGGGACCATGGACATCTTCAAGCAGGATGAACTCTTCCGCGAGGGCAAAGTCGCCTACATGATCAACTGGATCGGCTTTGCGGAAAGCTCCATCGATGCCAAGACTTCTAAAGTCTCCGACAAGGTGAACTTTGCGATGGCCGCCGGCCTGAAGAAGTCGGACGGCAGCATCGACCGGACCTATAATATTGGCGGACAGCCTTTCGTCCTGATGACCTGGAACGATGAAAACACCAACACCGAAGCGCTTGAGTTCGTGAAGTGGTGGCTTTCGCCCGAGACCCAAGTGGCTTTCGCCAAGGCAGGAGGACAGAGTGGCCTGAAGTCAGTTTATGGCGATGCGTCCTACAATACTTTCCGCCCTTGGAACCATGCCTTTGGTGCATCCATCAGTAATCAGCAGGATATCTGGCATATTCCCGAGTTCTTTGAGCTACTCGTTCAGCAGCAAGAAGAATTCGACAAGGCTATCACCGGTCAGCAGGACGCCAAGACGGCACTCGATGCCATCGCGAAGTTCCAGGAAGAGCTTCTGCTGGAAGCCGGACACATCGAATAGGGTTCATTGGGAGGGCGTGGCTGGACAGTCCGGCTGTCCAGCCACGCTTCTCGATCTCCACCCTTCGGCGGACTGGGGTTCAGGGATCAGAGTGTCCGGTTCGTCGAAACAAGCCAACCTTCCGCTTGACGCTTCTGCGCAGCACGGGGCAGTGACCGCATTATGATGAAAGTCTGGGTAGTCTATCCCCTCCGGGTAGCATTTGCTTCGGTCCCTGCCGCGCTGATTGTTTCTGCTCTTGCGATCACCTTTCTGCCGCCGTCTGTATCTTTCTGGGTGTCCGGAGCGGTTTCAGCCTTTTCGGCTTTTCTCTTTGTGGCGTACGCCTGGGGAAGGCATGCCGGCGGACTGCTGGTGGCGCCGGCCATCGCCCTGCTGTTCTGCATGAACATTTTTCCGCTGCTCTGGTCGTTTGGGTTAAGTTTTTTTCACTATCGCGCAAATCGTCTGGCACCGCCGCGTTTCGCAGGACTGCATTACTACGAAAAAGTTCTGAGCGATCCGGTGGTCTGGGACCGGCTGCAGGTCACTGCAAAGATGGTCGTCCTGACTGTGAGCCTGCAGATGGTCATCGGGTTCTTACTGGCCATGCTCTTTGCCAAGCAGTTTCCCCTGCGGCGGGTTTTGCTGATCCTGGTACTGACTCCGATGATGCTGTCGTTCGTCGCTGTGGGTGCCTTCTTCCGTTACTATTATGAACCCACGTTCGGTCTTGTGTCGCAAGCCGTGCGGGTCTTTACCGGTGAACCCTACGTGTTGCTGCAGTCGGCTGCCGGGGCCACCGCCGGCATTGTCTTTGCCGATGCCTGGATGTGGTCGCCCTTCGTGATGTTGTTGGTGTTGGCCGGTCTGGTGAGCGTGCCGAAGTATCTCTACGAAGCCGCTTCCATTGACCGCATCTCTCACTGGCGGCGTTTCTGGAGCATTACATTTCCCTACGTACGCAGCCTGCTCATGCTGGCGCTGCTGTTTCGCACCATCGAGGCCTTCAAGCTGTTCGACGTCGTCTTTCTGCTGACCGAGGGCGGGCCTGGCACGTCGACTGAGACGATTGCTGTCTATGTCTACAGAGTCTCCTTCCAGTATTTCAAAACCAGCGAGTCGGCGGCACTGGCCTACATCCTGCTCTTCACGGTGATCGTTCTGACCAACCTCTATCTCTACTTCGCCAACAAACGAAACCGGACTTAAGGAAGACACGGCTATGGCGGACACAGAAAAAAAATCCTTGGCAGACCGGCTCGGACTGAAAGTCCATTCGGGTGTCGGTAACGCCGGCTGGGGCCGAACCCTCTTCGCCGGTGTCATCAGCTTTGTGTACTTTTTCCCCGTCCTCTGGATCATCCTCACCGCTTTCAAGACTCATAATGATGCGCTTGCGATCCCGCCAAAATTTATCTTTACCCCTACCCTCGAGAATTTCGTTTCAGTCTTCAGCCGGGCTTATTCGGCAGGAGCAGTGGCTCAGGATACCGGTTTCGCGCTCTATTTTTTCAACTCTGTCTTCATCGCCGGAACCAGCGTGTTTCTGGCACTGGCTATCGGAACCCTCGCGGCCTTCGGTTTTTCGCGTTATCCGCTGCGTGGTAACGACACATACCTCTTTATTATTCTTACCACCCGCATGCTGCCTGCCATTGTAGTGATCATCCCCATATTCCTGATGTTTCGCGTCGCGGGGCTATCCGGCACCTACATTGGCGTCATCCTGCTTTATACCGCCTTCAACCTGCCCTTCACGGTCTGGATGATGAAGAGTTTTTTCGATGAGCTCTCGCCAGATGTTGAAGATGCGGCAAGGATCGACGGATCTTCTGACCGGCGGGTGTTTTTCAAGATCTGTCTGCCGCAAGTGAAAGCCGGTCTTGCCGCTACAGCCGTCTTCGGCCTCATACTGACTTGGAACGAGTTCCTATTCGCGCTGCTGCTGACCGGTGTCGACACCAGAACCGTACCGGTTGCCATGGCACAGACGATCGGCGGGGATATCGGCGTGCGCTGGGGACTCTTGGCTGCAATCGAAACTCTCTTTCTCATCCCTGTCATTGTCGTGACCTTCATCCTGCAAAACCATCTTCTGCGCGGTGTTACCTTCGGCACGGTCAAGAGGTAGCGCCATGTCGACCATCGAAGCCACCAGCCTCACAAAAAACTTCGGCAGCTTTACGGCTGTTCGCGACGTAGACCTGAGCGTAGGGCAAGGCGAAGTCGTCTGCCTGCTCGGACCCTCGGGCTGCGGCAAAACCACGACGTTGCGCATGATCGCCGGCCTTGAGTCCGTGACCGAGGGCGAAGTGCGGATCGGCGGTAAACTCATGAATAAAATCTCGCCGGAAAAACGCGATATTGCGATGGTGTTCCAGTTTTACGCGCTCTATCCCTCTGTCTCAATCGGTGGCAACATCGAGATGCCGCTGTTTCGTGCGGGCTTGTCCGCCGCCGAACGGCGCCGGGAGGTGGCACGCGTGGCGGGAATTCTGCAGCTCGACGACGTGCTCGACAGATTACCCGGGCAGGTATCCGAAGGGGAAAAACAGCGCGCCGCCGTGGCGCGGGCCATCGTGCGCGATCCGAATTGCTTCCTTTTCGATGAACCTCTATCGCGCCTGGATGTGGAGTTGCGCCATTCCATGCGCGGTCAGATAAAGGAGGTTTTGTCGGGTCTGTCAAAAGCGACGGTGATCGTCACACACGACCAGCTTGAGGCGCTCACCATGGCGAACCGTATCGCGATTATGCGTGACGGCATGATCGAACAGATCGGCACGCCGCACGAGGTTTTCTCCAAGCCGCGTAATATCTTTGTCGCCGGGTTTATCGGCAGCCCCAAGATGAATCTCTTCGAGGGCCGCTTTTCTTCTTTGTCCGGTGATATGGCAACCATTGAACTCAGTGCTGAACGCGTGACTATCCCGGTGCCCTCTGCTGTTTCGAATATGCAGGGGGAAACTCTAACTCTAGGGGTGCGACCACGCGCACTGGAGCCGGTCGACAGCCCGAACCAACACAGTTTGACGGGTCAGGTGGAATTGATTGAACCCATGGGGGCGGAGACCCTTGTCCACGTCCGTGACGAGAGCGACCAAGACCTTCGCGTTGTTGTGCCACGCCATATAAAAGTGATCATTGGCGAGGTGCTTCATCTGGCTTGCGATCTGTCGCAAACGCATATTTTCGATGGCAAGGGACTGGCAGTGCGATGATGAACAATCAGCCGAAACTCATGGGATCGGCAAATGCGCGTCTGGTCGAGAACAGCATTATCGCGCTGGGCCTCGTTGCGTTGATTATGATCTTCCAACCTTTCAGCCTGACCCTCTTTAGTGTCGGTTGTGTTTTGGTGGTGATTGCCGGTCTTGCCAACAATCTGTTGCCGCTCTGCAATCCGGATGGGACCTGGCGCGCTTTTTTTAAGGTCGTGCTGATCATTCTCACGGTCTTTGTGACAGTCATCGCCATTGCGATGGGCTCCGCCGTTCTCTACGGCGTTTATCTGCGCGCGCAATAGGCATTCAATTTCCCGGATCCGGTGGCCGGGCGATCTAAACGCAAGTGTAAGGGAGAAAAGCATGTCGACCACCATTAAGGGACCCGCACTATTTCTGGCGCAGTTTGCCGGAGACGAGGCACCGTTCAACTCCTGGGATGCCATCACGAAATGGGCGGCGGACTGCGGTTATATCGGCGTGCAGATACCCTCTTGGGATGGCCGCATTTTCGATCTGGAAAAGGCCGCCAGCTCGCAAGATTACTGCGAAGAGGTGAAGGGGATCGCCGAGGGTAACGGTGTGAATGTGACCGAACTTTCCACCCATCTGCAGGGCCAGCTCGTTGCCGTCCATCCGGCCTATGATGAAGCCTTTGACGGCTTTGCTGCACCCGAAGTGCGTGGCAATCCCAAGGCGCGGCAGGAATGGGCGAGCAATCAGGTCAAGCTGGCGCTGCAGGCCTCGAAGAATATGGGTCTTACGGCGCATGCCAGCTTTTCGGGTGCCTTGGCCTGGCCCTACATCTATCCCTGGCCCCAACGGCCCGCCGGTCTAATTGAAACGGCATTTGCCGAGCTGGCAAAACGTTGGAAGCCTCTCCTCGATGAGGCGGAAAACTGCGGTGTCGACGTCTGCTATGAGATCCATCCAGGCGAAGACCTCCACGACGGCATCACCTTTGAGATGTTCTTGGAGCAAACCGGCAATCACCCGCGCTGCAACATTCTTTATGACCCCTCGCACTTTGCCTTGCAGTGTCTCGACTATCTGGACTTCATCGATATCTACAAAGACCGGATCCGGATGTTCCACGTCAAGGATGCGGAGTTCAATCCGACCGGCCGTCAAGGGGTTTATTCGGGTTACCAAAGCTGGACCGATCGGGCGGGACGCTTTCGTTCACTCGGCGATGGGCAGATCGATTTCACTGGGATTTTTGCCAAGATGGCCGCGAACAACTTTGACGGCTGGGCCGTGGTGGAGTGGGAATGTTGCCTGAAGCATCCGGAAGACGGTGCACGTGAAGGTGCCGCTTTCGTGCGCGATCATATCATCCGTGTGACGGAAAAGGCCTTTGATGACTTCGCCGGTGCTGGGACTGACGAAGCAGCCAACCGGCGCATGCTGGGTATCGAATAGGGAGACCGGATCATGGCGGCAGCAAACAAAGAACCTATCCGGCTTGGCATGGTCGGCGGCGGGCGCGATGCCTTCATCGGTGCCGTGCATCGGATCGCGGCGCGCCTGGACGGGCATTACGAGCTCCTGGCTGGCGCGCTCTCGGTCGACCCCGAAAAGGCTCATGCCTCCGGACTCGATCTTGGTCTGGCCCCCACACGCGCTTACGGCTCTTACCTAGAGATGGCGAAAGCCGAGGCGGCCCGTGCTGATGGCATTGAGGCTGTTGCGATCGTCACGCCCAATCATATGCACTACCCTCCGGCCAAGGCCTTCTTGGAGGCTGGCATTCATGTCATCTGCGATAAGCCGTTGACCTCATCTTTGGCCGACGCCAAGAAACTCGCGGCGCTGGTCAAAAAAACCGGCAAGCTCTTCGTGCTCACTCACAACTACACCGGTTATCCAATGATCCGGCAGGCGAGGGAGATGGTGCGAAAGGGCGAGCTTGGGACGCTTCGTGTGGTCCAGGCTGAATATCCGCAGGACTGGTTGACTGAAAAGATCGAGGCCAGCGGGCAGAAGCAGGCAGCTTGGCGCACCGACCCGAAACAGACCGGTGCTGGAGGCTGCATCGGCGATATCGGCACTCATGCATGGAACCTTGCTACTTTTGTCAGTGGTCTTGAAACCGAAAGTCTTTGTGCGGACCTGGATTCCTTCGTGAAGGGGCGTCAGGTCGACGACAATGCGAACGTCATGCTGCGTTTTAAGGGCGGCGCTAAAGGTATGATCTGGTCGAGCCAGGTGGCGCCCGGCAATGAGAATGCCCTTAAACTGCGGATCTACGGCACCAAGGGTGGCCTGGAATGGGAGCAGGAGCATCCCAACCAGCTTTGGTTCACACCCTTCGGCCAAACCAAGCGGCTGATCACCCGTGGCGGCGCCGGGTCTATCGATGCTGCCGGACGGGTCACGCGGGTTCCACCCGGTCATCCGGAAGGTTACCTGGAAGGCTTCGCCAATATCTACACTGAAGCCGCTGCCGCCATCCGCGCCCACCGTAAGAAGAACGGTAAAACTCCAAAAGGTGTGCTTTTCCCCACGGTCACCGACGGCTTGGACGGTATGCGTTTCATCGACGCCTGTGTGCGTTCGTCAAAGCGAAATAGCGCATGGATCAAGCCGTAGGTCATTTTGCTATTGGCATGCGGAAGGACCTGCTTCGCGCAGAGCGAAACAGGTCCAAAACCAACCGGTTTCGGAACAGCCATCCTAGCTGAGTGTTTTTATCTGTCTGCGGCGACCTACGTTACGAGATTGGCGTCATGCGGGCCTTTTTTCTGCGTGCGAAGGCCAGGCCTCCAAGACCCAGCAACAACAAAGACGCCGTCGCAGGCTCGGGCACCTGCGCCCTTGCCTGCGGTTCGCTGTAGATCAGATCATCGAGAACAACCACATCCTGTCCGTTACCGTCGTCGGCTCCAAGGATCGCATTGCCCAGGGTCAACCTCACGAAGGAGAAGGTTTCCTCGCCGAAGTCTGCTCCCAGGAAGCTGAGATCACCCGATGCTACGTCGACGAACTCGCTCAGTAGAACCTCGCCGTCGGCGTCAAGGAATTCCATCTGGGTCAAGTTCGGCAGGTCGACATCGGTGAAGACCGCACCGAACGCGTTGACTTCAGCTAAAATTTCCGTTCCAGAAACGAAAAAACCAACGGTCACCGTATTGCTGTTCACCGGCGTGAAAAGGCGTGGCGCGCTGAAGGTTGCGAACTGGTTCACGTAATCGGGATTGAAGCTGTTGAACTTGTCGTCGATCCCATCATTGCTTACCGCGAATTGATCGGCGCCGTTATCGATTGAAAAGCCCGCACCTCGTGTGACCACTTCATTGAAGAACAGACCTGGCATGTTGAAGGGAACGATACCGGCGTCCCAGTTTATCTGGCGCCGGCCGTCGTCGATGGGACCCAGTGCATTGCCGTTGTTCGGATCACCTGCGGCAGTTTGAAAGTCCGCAAAAGTCTGAGCGACGCCGCCACCGGTTGCCCGAAAAACGAATGGGGCAGCACTCGCTGTGGCGCCGGCCGTCGCTATCATCAGGGCGCCGGCCAATCCGATCGCTTTGAAAGTTTTAAGTGTCATTCTGAAATCCTTTGCTTTATATCGCTGGTTCGCTCTGCCTGAGCGGCCCCGTAGCTTTGAAAGAATCCGGCCGGCTTGATCGCCGCGTTTGAACAACACCTGCGATGGAAAAAAAATTCCTGGAAGATCGAAATAGTTTTTGGATTTTTTAAAAAAACGACATGGCGCAGAAATGCGCTGATCAAACGTTCGAAGCTTACATGGATGCTGCGGTGCGTCGATCTTGCCGCATGAAGGTCTTAACTTGCTAGACGGTTGGACAAAAGCCTGGTCAATTCAGTACGGCATTGCGTGACTGTCTTCGTGCTGGTGTTGTAGCTGGCCTCGGCATTTGCGTAGAGTTGTTGCCGGCTTTCCAGGATCGAACGCAAGTCGTTCATTGCTGCAGGATTTCCGGCCATGGGGCGTCGGTCACCTTGGGCGCGTACCCGGTTCATGTGCTCCTCCGGGCTGGCCTGCAGCCAGACCGTATGGAACGACCTGAGAAGCATGTCATAGGTGTTGGCTTCGGCCACGATACCACCTGCGACGGCGAGCACGACCTTGTTGTGACGGTCAATGACCGATCGCAGGCAACGCTGCTCCAACCGCCGGTAACCGTCTTGACCGTAGAGGGCGAAGATTTCCGGAATCGCCAGGCCGCTGTCATGCTCGATTTCGTGGTTGAGTTCGATAAATGGAATCTTGAGATCTTCGGCGACCAGACGGCCCAAGGTCGATTTGCCCGCTCCGCGCAACCCGATCAGGGCGATGCGAGATGCCTTGAGGTTGGCGCCCGACTGATCCAGCAATTCAGTCAGACTGCTGATGATCTCCTCTCTTTGCGCAGGGCTTGCTCTGCGCGCCAACTCGAGGATCGACATGAGTTCCGGTGCGTCTTGATCGGCTTCCGCAACCAGATCCTGCAGCTTCAGGCCGGTTGCGTCGGCCACCTGGCGTAACAAAAGGATCGAAATATTACCGCTGCCGGTTTCCAACTGTGCGAGGTAGCGTTCGGAAACACCGGATTCACGTGCGAGTACTTTGCGCGACATGCCGTGACGTGTCCGTGCATTGCGGACCCTGGCGCCGACTTCCTGCAGGAAACGCTGGGCGCTGTTCTCCAGTCCCTCTGTTGTATCGCCGGTCGGAGTACTGGGCGGTTGATCGTTACGCTCTGTCACGCCCTTGCCTCCAGCGGCCGTTCCTGTCGCTCCGCGTAGTGTTTGATCGATTCCCGCATGTTTGGCGGAATTGACACCGGCTGCATCCTGCTGGCAGCGACGAAGGCTGCAACCGTTTGACCGGTGAAGCACAATCGTTCGCCCTGAAAACACTCCACGCGGTGCGCAAGGGACGAGCGTCCGATACGGCGCACATAAACCCTACAGGCAAGAACAGAACGCGGCGTTACCGGAGAAACCATGTCGAAGTCGAGATGGACGAAGGGCGTGCCGATACCGTTGTCGAGATTGATGGCGTACCAGTCCACACCCAGACAGGCTTTGTACCAGGCTTCGATCGCCTGCAGAGACCAGGCCGGGATGTTTGCGGTATATGCGATCTGAGCCGGATCGCAGTCACCCCATCCAACGGTGATGTCATGAACGAAAGGACCCGACGGAAGCTCGCGAATGGCGTCGATATCGTGTGTTTCAGTCGGCGCCTTTATGCCGCGTGCGTCAGTAAGTTTCGACATGATAGCGTCCCGTCGTGCGCAGCGTCGGTTTGAGATCGGCCCAGTCCAGGCCGTCGGCGCGGCAGATGTCCGCCAGCGCTTCGTCGACGCCGGTTTCCATGCCCTTCAGGCCGCAGATGTAAATATGCGTCCGCTCGTCTTTGAGCAACCCGGAAACCTCATCCGGGCAGTTCCGGATCCGGTCTTGAACGTATTCCTTGGGCTGACCGGGAAGCCTGGAATAAACAAGGTGCTGCGTTAGAAGTTCTTTGGGGACCTTAGACAGAGGCCCGAAGTAGGGTAACTCGTCCGGTTGCCGCGCCCCGAAGAACAGCAGCATGCTACCGGGAGCCTCCGGCATGGCGCGGCGGCGGCGTTCCGTGAACCCGCGGAAGGGTGCCGATCCCGTCCCGGTGCAGATCATGATAATGTTCGCCATGGGATCGTTCGGCATTAGGAAGGTCGAACCAAAGGGGCCGGTGACCTCGACCCGGTCACCCTTTTTCAAATCACAAAGATAGTTTGAGCAGAGCCCGCCGGGCTCGCGCTTGACCGTCAAGGCAATGTTGTTGGTATTCGGGCGTTCTCCGTCGCGTGGACTGGCAATCGAATAGAGCCGGGAGTCGTGCGCCTTGCCGTCGCCATCGGTGCCCGGCGGCGTAATCGCGATCGACTGACCTTCCAGGACGGGAAAGACCGTATCGCCGAAATCAAGGATGATATGCCGGACGTCGTTTTCAACATTGTCCTTGGTCAGTCTGAAGTTGCCTTGGACTGTTGCAATGGCGGCGTGTTCGCGGCGGAAGAGATTGACGGTCGGTTTCGAGGCTGAGGCGGGCACGACCGCCTTTCCGCCAGTGCCTTCATGAGCCTTGGCGAGGAGGGCGTCGATCTCGTCTTCCAGGGCTTCCAGACTGGCAGCACTTTCGTCGTCGTTGGCCAACTCTTCCTGATCAGGCAATTCGTCCCACTCGAACTGCTCATCCAACGAATAGGCCGTGGTGACGATCCGCCAGTTGTCGATCGAGCCCGTGGGGCAGGGTGCGATGCAATCCATGCAGTAATTGCAGATCTCAGCGTCCACAACGTAGTTGTCGTCATTGTGGGTGACTGCATCAATCGGGCAGGTCTCTTCGCAGGTTCCACAGCGGATGCAGATCTCTGGATCGATCAGATGCTGTTTGAGGGGCGCGTTCATGCCGCGATCTGAACGTACTCAAAGTCGCCGGGGCGGTTGTCGATCCCCATCCGAGGCGGCGCGATCCAGCCGGCGTAGGTTCCGGGGTCCGTAGCTGGAACCATCAGAGACTGGATGAAGTCGCCGTCGTCGACCGAAGGCAGCCATTCGCCCTTGCGTTGGTTCCATTCGCCTTCTGGCAGGATAATGCCCGAGGACGTTACGGATACATTGGCGAACTCGCCGATCTGCCGGTGAAAGGCTGCATGCGGCAGGGTCAGTGCGAAGTCGACCCCGGTCTTCTCAATAATCTTGTTCCACCGCTTGATGCCCTTCGCACAGTCGGTCACGTAGTCGTCGCGCAACCGCATGTTCAACGCCGAAAGTGCCGGCTCGTCGACCAGCTTGAATTCGCCGTCCACATGCTTCAGCACCGGGTAGGTTGAATCAAGCAGGCGGTGGTCGTCGTCGATCTTTGTTTCGTGGAAACGACCCTTGATTCCGGAATTGAAGGCATTGGCTGCGTTGGTCGAAACCTCGGAGCCGAAGAGGTCCAGGGACAGGGAATAGTGCAGGTTCGCTTTCTTTTGCAAGGTCGGGAGGTCGATGACGCCGAGGGCGCGGATCTTCGCGACGTCGTTGGGATCCTCGATCCCGGCTGCCTTCATGGCTTCGCAGGTTCGCTGAATGACCCGGCCGATGCCCGACTCGCCGACGAACATGTGGTGTGCTTCCTCTGTGAGCATGAAGCGGCAAGTGCGAGACAGCGGGTCAAAGCCGGACTGCGCCAGACTTTCCAGCTGCATCTTCCCATCGCGGTCGGTAAAGAAGGTGAACATGAAGAAGGACAACCAGTCACCGGTCCGTTCGTTGAAGGCACCCAGCATGCGCGGTGCGTCGCCGTCGCCGGAACGGCGTCGCAGCAGCTCATTGGCTTCCTCGCGGCCGTCGGCGCCGAAGTACTTCTGCAACAGATAGACCATCGCCCAGAGGTGTCGGCCTTCCTCGACGTTCACCTGAAACAGATTGCGCATGTCATAAAGCGAAGGCGCTGTCTTGCCCAGGTGGCGCTGCTGTTCGACTGAGGCGGGCTCGGTATCGCCCTGGATCACGACAAGCCGGCGTAGGAGGGCGCGATATTCGCCGGGGATCTCCTGCCAGGCCGGTTCGCCCAGATGTTCACCGAAGGGAATCTTGCGGTCTTCCTCCTGTGGCGCCAGCAGGACACCCCAGCGGTATTCCGGCATCTTCACATAGTCGAATTTGGCCCAACCCTTGGGGTCCACGCCGATCGCGGTACGCAGGTAAACCATGGAATCCTGAAAACCGTCGGGACCCATGTCCTTCCACCAGTCGATGTAACCCGGGTGCCAGCGTTCCAGGGCTTTGAGGACGCGGCGATCTTCCGACAGGCCGACGTTGTTCGGAATTATAGTATCGTAGTTGACGGAATTTGCATCGATCATCGGTCGTTCCTTCGAATCCTACCCTGCGGCCTGTATTTCTTTTGAGGTGATAAGCTAAACCCGCTCCATGTTGTAGTCGGCCTTTTGTCCGCTCCCGTAACGGCGTAGCGCACCGTCTTCGCCGACAGCATTAGGCCGCTGGAAGATCCAGTTTTGCCAAGCAGTAAGGCGTCCAAAAATTCTGGTTTCCATGGTCTCCGGACCCGCGAAGCGAAGGTTGGCCTCCATGCCAGTCATGGCGTCCGGCGAGAAGCTCGCGCGCTCTTCCAGGAAGATCCGCACTTCATCCTCCCAGTCGATGTCATCATAGGCGAAGGTTACAAGGCCAAGTTCGTCCGCTTCTTCGCCGGAGAGTGTATCGCCCAACCGCTCCTGGATCTGAGTGACTTTTCCCGGTTCGCCGAGAAAACGTGTTTCCAGGCGGCTCAGCCCGTTCGACATTGGATGCCGGCCGAAGTTGGCGGCCGAGAGTTGCAGCGATGCCTCTGGGCGATTGTCGCCTTCGAATGCACCGATCGCCATGTAGGAGCGGTCACAGGCCCAGGCAAGTTCCGCCAAGGTGCCAGCGAAGCAGCTGCCAGGCTCGATCAGTGCCACCAGGGAACGCGATGTCATGTCGACCCGCTTCAGGACCCTGCGCCAATAAAGCAGGATCTCGCGGGCAAGCCAGTGACTGCTCTCGGATTCGAGAAAGTCGTCGTAGGCGACAACCTTGGTGCCCTCGCCGACAGTTTTGAACTGGATAACGCCCAGCTCCATCTCGTTCAGGCGCAGATGAAGGATCGCATCATCAAGTTCGCGCGCGGCCCGCAGTGGCCAAAAGGTATCGCCCTGCGAGGTCATTTCTTCGGCAGAAGCCGGTGGACTGTCTTCGGGCCCCTTGATGGTCACTGTGGCCAGTCCGGCGGTCCGGTCCAACTCAATCTGTACGGTCGAATAGGTGACGGCGTCGTCGGACAGCGTGCGTGACAGCGGACCGAGTTCGATGCCGCTTGCACCATCTGGGCGATCGGATGTTTTTGCGAGCGCCCCGGTTTTGGCCGCGACAGTTTCCTCGAAACGGGAATTTGGTACCGTCTCGTCCACCAAACGCCAGTCGACGGCTTTTCTGCCTTTGATGCCTTCTTCGATCGAGCAAAAGACATCGGCCAGATCTCGGCGAACCTTGCGCTTGTCGGTCACCCGCGTTAGGCCTCCCGTACCGGGCAACACTGCCAGCAGGGGAACCTCTGGCAGAGCCACGGAAGAAGAGCCATCGTCGGTCAGAATAATATACTCGGTGGACAGGGCAAGTTCGTACCCGCCGCCGGCACAGGCGCCGTTGACGGCGCTGATGTAGAACTGGCCGGAGTGGTTGCTGGCGTCTTCCATCGAGTTGCGGGTCTCGTTTGTGAATTTACAGAAGTTCACCTTGTGGGAATGTGCCGCGCCCGCAAGCATGCGGATGTTCGCGCCGGCACAGAAGACCTTTTCCTTGCCGGAACGTAGCACGACGACCTTAACTTCAGGGTGTTCAAACCGCAGCCGCTGAATGGCATCGGCGAGTTCGATGTCTACACTCAGATCATAGGAATTGAGCTTAAGTTCATAACCTTCGAAGAGGCCGCCCTTTTCATCGACATCCATGATCAGGTTGGCGACTGCACCGTCGGTTTCAATGCGCCAGTGCCGGTACCGCGACGGGTCCGTTTGAAAATCGATCATCTCTCTTTTTCGTCCCTTTATCCCGCTCGCCT
Organism: Pelagibius sp. Alg239-R121; assembly: GCF_947331435.1. Lineage (GTDB taxonomy): Bacteria > Pseudomonadota > Alphaproteobacteria > Kiloniellales > Kiloniellaceae > Denitrobaculum. The sequence goes on from NZ_CAMZOF010000001.1 coordinate 1,101,797, forward strand.
GCCCAGAGTCTGATTGTTTTCTTTCGATCAAAGAAAACGTAACCAGTCTTTCCTCAGAACGTATCAGAGGGCGATTTGCGCTTTTGACCGTTTCCGTCAAGGACGACCGCAGTCTGGTGGCGCGCACTGGTGTCGAGTTGGCCTTCCACGGCTCTTGGTGAGAAGTGTAGTGCAGGTCGGGCTTCGGTCAAGCAGAAAAATGCATTATGTATCGTATAAATCCACATTAAGAGCAATATAATGCATAAATCTACTTACTGTTCAAAAAACTTCAAGTCGACGCCCATGTAACTTCTCTCACCTCCGCCAAGCACAGCTTTCAGTTCTTCCAACAGTCGGCTGATCTCAAGGGTGAGCCTCCGGGTGGCCTTATCCTTACCCATCGCGCGTTTTAGGCAAGCGTTCGACATTTGAATTGCCATTTTGAGAAAAAGCCTCTCGACGCTATTGGGGCGGCTGGCCCGCCACACACTTTCCCAAACTTCGTGCGCTTCCCAATAAAAGCCGGCCTCGAAGAGAGACCAGCCGTATCGATACGGAATGTTATCCGGCCAATCTTCCGCTCTGATGACGTCTGGGCTGGCTGCTTTGGCTTTCCCCAGCACTGCTGCCTCCGGGGTGGTCCCGGTTCCCGGACGATGCGGGCATTTGGGCAAAGCAAGGCACTCCAGTGGAAGACTGGTGCTGCCGAGAGTGCCGAGCGTAAGCGCCATCGAAGTTCCCATGTCTCCTTTACCTCTGTTGCCGAATGTTGGCTGCTTCGTCTCCATCAAACAGCGTTGCAGTGAATCGGCTGATCGCTGCAAGGGTCTGTTCCGGTTGTTCGCGAAAGGGCGTATGGGCACAGTTCGATAGAAAGAGGCTCTCGAACTCACCGCCGCAGAGTTCTTCGATAGAACAAACTTGCGCCGCGGTTCCGTACTGATCTTCCAGACCTTGCAGCACGATCACCGGCACTGTGATCGTCGGCAGGAAGTCACGCAGATCCCAATTGCGGAACTCGGGATCGAGCCAGGCGCCAATCCAGCCCCAGAAGGCGCAATCCACATTGTCGCCGTGATACTTTTGCAGGCGTGTGCGGAGGTCCGTCGTTTCGAAAGTCACCTTGGTTTCGGCGATCGCGGCAATGCCCATGTCTTCGGTAAAGAAGTGCGGTGCCATCAGGACCAACCCTAGGATCCGCGGGTCGGCGATTGCGCCGGCATGGATCGCGGCAATAGACGCGCCGTCGGAATGCCCGACCAGCAGACCGCTCGTAAAGCCGATGGCATCCAGCAGCTTCGGCAAAACCTGGATTGCTTCATCATGCATGTAAGCCAGCGATCGCGGCACCTCGCAGGGAGAGGAACCACCGTACCCCTGGCGGGAATAGACGAAGACGCCAAGGCCGGTCGCTCTGGCCAACTGCTCTGGAAAATTACGCCACATGGCCGTGCAGCCCAGGCCTTCGTGCAGCAGCACGATCGTTGGTGCCTCGTCAGGACGCGGACCGATCATCCGGTATTCGAGATCGGCATCATCGATGATCAGGGATCCGGCATCCTCGAGGGTCATAGTGTGTCAGTCTCTCAGTTTGAAGCGTTGGATTTTGCCGGTCGCGGTCTTGGGCAGCGACTCGACGAAAACGATGTCGCGGGGATATTTCCATTTTCCGATACTGGTCTGCACGTGGTCTTTCAAGGTTTCGAACATGCCCTCTGGCGCGACACCATTCTGAAGGATGACGAAGGCTCTGGGTTTGGTCAGGCCTTCCGGGTCGTCGAAGGGCACGACCGCCGCCTCCAGAACTCTTTCATGTGAAATAAGGGCGGACTCGACTTCGAATGGCGAGACCCAGATACCGCTGACCTTAAACATGTCGTCGGTGCGGCCGCAGTAATGATAGCGGCCGTCAGCATCGCGAGTGTACTTGTCGCCGGTGCGGGTCCATTCGCCCTCGAACGTCAGGCGACTTTTTTCCCGTTGATTCCAATAACCACTGGCTGCTGATGCACCGCGTACCAGCAACTCGCCGACTTCGTCGTCCGCGACCTCTTGACCCTGTTCATCGATAAGGCGCAAGTCGTAGCCGGGCACCGCCAGTCCCGAGGTGCCATAGACGACGTCGTCAGGCCGGTTGGAAAGGAAGATGTGCAGCATCTCGGTCGAGCCTACGCCGTCCAGGATGTCCACTTCCATTGCCTTCATCCAAGACTTTCCAACCTCTTCAGGCAGTGCTTCGCCAGCCGAAAGGCAGCGTCGCAAGCGCATAGAGGCTTGTTCCCGGCTGCAGTTCGGGTGCGCCAGAAGCGCAGCATAGAGGGTCGGGACACCGCAATAGATCGTAGGCTGATGCTGTTTCAGGAGTTCCAGAACGGCGTCAGGTGTCGGGCGGCCAGGGAAGAGAATCGTCGTGGCGCCGACTGACATAGGAAAACTCATGCCGTTGCCCAGGCCATAGGCAAAGAACAGCTTCGCAGCGGAATAGATAACGTCGTCTTCCTGGATTCCCAGTACGTCCTGCCCATAGAGTCGTGCGGTTTCCATCAGGCTGGTGTGCACGTGCGGCACGCCTTTGGGCATGCCGGTGGAGCCGGATGAGTAAAGCCAGAAAGCAGTTTCGTCCGCGCAGGTTTCAACCGTCTCAAAGCTATCGGGTTGTTGTTCCAAACTCGCCGTAAAATCGGCATGTATGCCGCTCTCGCCGCCGACGACGTAAATAGATTTGAGCTGCGGCAGTTTTCCCAACACCGGCCCAACCGTTTCCAGCAACGCCGCAGAAACGAACAGAACCTTGGCACGGGAGTCATCGAGAATGTAGTGATATTGATCCGTAGACAGTAAGGTATTCAGTGCGACCGGGATAACGCCGGCCTTGATTGCACCCCAGAAGATGATCGGAAAGTCGGTCGTATCGAGGACCAACATGGCCACCCGGTCTTCGCGCTCAATGCCCTGGGCGGTCAAAAGATTGGCGGCGCGACTGCTCTCGCTCTCGAGATCGCCGTAGGTCAGGCTTCGCTCCGGATCGATAAATGCGGCCTTATCGCTTCGTCCGGCGGTGATGTTTCTGTCGATGAAATCCGAAGCGGCGTTGTAGGTTCTTGGATAGTCCATAGCGTTTCCTCCCGCTTTCTATTTCCCGGTAAATTCGATCGCGCCGTCGGGCAGTAGATAGAGGATGTAAGCGTCGCCACCAGTAACTGTCGGCCAGTGGTCGCTGCCGGCGGGATAGACGTACCAGCCGCGCTCGATGTCGTCGAATTTGGCGTCGCCCTCAACCGGCATGATCATGCCGATCTCACCCTGAGTATGAATGTGGTGTGGTCCTTTGACGTCAGTCATGCGGACCACGTCGACGGAGAAGCGGCCAGCTTGAGCACCGGGTTTGATCGCCCGTCCGAAGCGTATGCCACCCATCTCACGCGCACACAGCCAGCCTTCCGCTTCTCCGTCCCGGCACAGGGCCTCGACCTGCTGAAAGACGTCGCCTTCGGCCGGAATTTGCGTGTTGAGAAAGACGGCCAGATCGTCATCGAGTGCACGTTCGCCGATTGTCGCTGCGACGTCGCTCATGACCCGTTCGAAGTCCGCTTGTGCCATGTCTCTTTCCTCTCTCACCTTTGGTGGAACGGTTACACGCCCAGCCAGGTTTTTTGAACGGCTTGGTCGGCCAGGATCTCCGCTGTCGAGCCCGACCATTGAATGGCGCCCTTGCCGAGCACGTAAACCCGGTCGGCCAGGTTGGTCGCGAAGCGGAAGTTCTGTTCGACCAGCAGGATGGTCATGCCCTCGTGCTTGATCGCCTCTAGGCGTTCCTCGATGTCCTGTACAATGATCGGGGCAAGACCTTCGGTCGGTTCGTCGAGCAGCAGCAAATCGGGGTTGAGCAAAAGTGCGCGGGCGATCGCGAGCATCTGTTGTTCACCACCGGAGAGTTGAGCCCCTCCGTTGGACCGTCGGGCTTCCAGGCGTGGAAAAATCTCGAATACCCTTGGGATGGTCCAGGGGCCGGGCCGACGCCCCTCCGCCAACGTCAGGTTCTCATAGACCGAAAGCGACGGAAAGATCCCACGGGTCTCGGGCATGTAAGAAACGCCGCGGCGCGCCATCGCATGCGGTTTCTGGCCGCTTGTTTCCTCACCCTTGAGGAGAATGCTGCCTTGTTTCGGTGGGGTCAGTCCAATGATGGAGCGCAGTGTTGTGGTTTTACCTGCACCATTGCGCCCGAGCAGAGAGACGACTTCACCCTCGCCGACGTCCAGCGAAACCCCATGCAGGATATGGCTGGCGCCATAGTAACTGTGGATACCCTCGACCTTCAGCATTGTTCCTGCGCCGTCTTTCCGCCCAGGTAGGTTTCCTGAACAATGTCCGAACCGCGCACCTCCTGCGGCGTTCCTTCCATCAGGATCTCGCCATAGTTGAGCACCGTGATGCGATCAGCGTGGGAGAACACCAGATCCATGTCATGCTCGATCAGCAGCACCGCCAAATCCCGCGGCAGGTCGTCGATGAGCTGCAGCATGCGGCCGGTTTCTTCCGGGCTCATTCCCGAGGTCGGCTCGTCCAGCAACAGCACCTTGGGGGCGGCCATCAGAGCCAGGCCGACTTCGAGTTGGCGCTGCGCGCCGTACGACAGTTCCGAAACGCCGTGATCAAGCAACTCGGCCAGACCGATTTGTTCGGCAATCGCTGCCGTCTTTTCCTGGGCACTACGGTTGTCCGACAAACGACGCCAGAAGTGAAAGCCGTAGCCTTGAGCGACAATATCCGCCAGCACCAGGTTGTCGCGCACTGTCCCGCTGAGGAAGAGATTATTCTTCTGGAAGCTGCGCGATAGGCCGCGGCGCGCACGCCGGTCTGGTGCGAAGCGGGTGACGTCTTGCTCGCCGATCAGAATGCGGCCTTCGTCGGGTAAGAGCTCGCCTGCCAGCAAATTGAAGAGCGTCGTTTTACCGGCACCATTCGGCCCGATGATGGCATGACGCCTGCCGGTGGGAACTTCCAGAGATACGTCCTTCGTGACCTGCAGCGCCCCAAAAGATTTGAAAATCCGTTCAGCCCGCAGCATCGTTCGACCTCCGGGCTGTCGACTTGGATTGGGCGCCACGGCGCGCGACAAAACGCCAACCGGCTTCCAACCAGCCGACGACACCGTTCTTTCCCCCCATGACGACCAGGATCAGGAACAGGCCAAGCCAGAGTCCCCAATAATCGGTCAGATCACTCAGTTCATGACGGAGCAGGGTGATTAATGCCGCGCCGATGATCGGGCCCACCAACGTGCCCAGGCCGCCGAGAATAGCGATGACCAGCACCTCGCCGGATGTCGTCCAGTGCAGCAGTTGCGGTGCGATAAACATGGTGTGCTGGGCACTTAGAGTTCCAGCGAAACCGGCGAGTGCGCCCGAAAAAGCGAAGATACTGGTTTGGTAGAGCTGCACCGGCAACCCCAGCGCGCGCATCCGTCCCGCATTGTCGTGCAGACCGGTCAGCACAGCACCATAGGGTGATCCAAGCAACCGTAAGAGCAACAGATAGACAACGGCAACAAGCAGAATCAGTGTCAGCGCAAAGATGCCGGGGTCGTTCAAATCCACGCCTATGGCAGAAAGGTCCAACCTGGGAATGCCCGCCAAGCCGTCATCGCCACCCAGCGCGCGAGTCTTGAAGACAAGTTCGTAACCCATCTCGCCGATCGCCAGGGTAATCATAATAAAAAAGATGCCCTGCACCCGCGTCACAACAGCGCCAACCACCAACGACACCAGCCCGGTCAAGAGTGTGGCCGCCGCCATGGAAAGGGATGCCGGCCAACCCCAAATCGCGGTAAAGACAGCGAAGCTGTAGGCTCCGCATCCGAACAAGGCTGCATGCCCCAAACTCACCAGGCCGGTGTATCCAGCCAGGAGGTCCAGGCTCATGGCAAGCAAGGCGAGGACAGCGATCTCTGCAAGAATTTCCATGCCAAAGTACTCGGCATTGGTCCAGGAGATCAGTAACGTAATCAGAGTCAGGGCGGCAAGCGCTGGCCGGAAGCTTATCAAACTTCGCATCAGCCTAACCTCGCGCCGGGAACAAGCCCGACGGCCGGATCAGCAACACCGCAACCAGCAAGGCATACATCAGCATGCTGGCGAAGCTCGGAATAATCACCTGCCCAAAGGTCAGTGTCGTGCCGATCAACAGCGACCCCGCGAAGGCGCCTTTCAGACTGCCGAGTCCGCCGACTACGACCACCACGAGGGTTGGTACCAGAATCGAAACTCCCATGCCGGCTTCGGCAGAAAACGCGGGCATGGCGACGACGCCTGCGAGCCCAGCCAGTGCGCTGCCAATCAAAAAAACCACAAAAAAAGTGCGCTCCACATTCACGCCGAGACAGCTTGCAGTCTCAGGATCGTCGACACCGGCTCGGACTTCAGCACCCAATCGGGTGTGTTCGAGCAGGAGAAACAGTGCAGCGAAAACCACCAGGCCGACACAGATGATAAAGAGCCGGTAACTGGGGTAGATCTCACCGAAGATCTCGAAGCTGCCCGAGAAGGGGATGCCGCTAGTGACCCCGAGCTGGTCGGTGCCCCAGAGATAGCGCTGAATGTCGAGGAGAACGAAAATCAAACCGAAGGTAACCAGAACCTGCTTCATGGGTCCGGCCTTACGCATACGGTCGATGATCAGAATGTAGAGAATGGCGCCGACCAGCATTACGCAGAGGGGTGCCAGAAGGTAGGCAAGCCACATACCTCCGGTCGCTTGCGCGATGGAATAGCCGAACAGTGCTCCTAGGGCATAGAGCGATCCATGGGCGAGGTTCACGAAGTTCATCAAGCCGAAAATGACCGTTAGCCCTACTGACAGCAGGAACAGCAACATTGAGAGCTGTAGGCTGTTCAGTACCTGAACGAACCAAAATCCGCTATCTGTCAGCACGTCACTCTCTCAAAATTCCAACGGACGATTCTGTTCGGCTTCGTATCTTGAGTCTTTGTCGAAGATTGAACTGGATTTAACCAGCCGCAAACATGCCGGCCCGGTATTGCGTGCTTCATATCTTATCACAGTGGGGTGCGTAAAAACGCATCCGGCCGGAGACCTGCGCCCCCGGCCGGAAGAAAAAGGCGGTCGATTACATCGAGCAGCCGTTTGGCGCGTCCTGTACATCCGGGATGGTGTCCAGGATCGTCTGAACCACCTTGCCGTCTTTGAACTCGTTCTTGAAGAGGTAGATGTTCTGGACAACGTTGTTGGTGGCGGGATCGATGCGCAGTGGACCGCGCGGCCCGTTGAATTCGGCCTTTGACAAAGCAGCTTTGAAAGCGTCCTTGTCGCCGCCCGATTTCTTGATCGCCTGGACGATCAGATGGGCCGCGTCATAGCCGGCAACCGCAAACTCAGACCCAACCTTCTGATGGGCGGCCTGATAGGCATCCTGGAATTTTTTGTTCTCAGGTGTATCGATGGCGGGGACATAGTGCAGTGCCGCTACGGTGCCGTCCGCGGCTTCGCCTTGAACATGCACGTAGGCAGCCGAAGTGAGGAAGCCCGCACCGTAGAGGGGGATGTCTTTTTTGACACCGAAATCATGGTACTGCTTGACGAAGGTGATTGCTGCACCACCTGCGAAGAACGTGTAGATCGCATCGGGCTTGGCCGCTTTGGCTGCCGTGATGTAGGGGCCGTAGTCTTTGGTGCCCTGCAATGGTGGATAGGCCTCGCCGACGATCGTGCCGCCCGCTTCGGTAAAGGTCTTCTTGAAGGCCTCCATCATCTGATGACCCGCAGCGTAGTCGGGTGCCATCAGATAGGCAGTCTTGACACCCTGCTTGGCGAGCCAGCCGCCGACCGGACGATTGATCTGACTGTTGGAAAAGGAGACCCGGACGATATTCGGGCTGCATTTCTCACCAGTCATGTGATCGTTGCCGGCGTTTGCTACCACCAGGGGAGTGCCGGAATTATGCACGAAGTCCCGCATACCGCCTAATACGGCCGAGGAGACGACGCCGACCAGCACGTCGACTTTGTCCTGCAAGACCATTTTCTTGGTTTTTGCGAGACTGGCGGCCGGCTTGGCTTCGGTATCGGAGCGCACCATGGTGATGGTGTCGCTGCCTAGATCTGCACCATAGTGCTCCAGGCCCAGTTTGAAGCCGTTTTCGATATGTGCGCCGAGACCGGCGTAAACGCCTGAGAACGGCAGCAGGACACCGACCTTGTATTCCTTGGACATTGCCTGTCCGCCCGCGAGCATAAGGCTGGCAGCGACAGCGACCCCGAGTTTGACCCGAGTCTTCATCTCTCTCTCCTCCCTGTTAGAGCCTGATCGCTTCACTTTGAATCAAAGCAAGGCGTGAATCAGCCTCTATTTAATCTATCAGAGGGCGATTTGCGCTTGCGATTGAAGCAATCAAGAGCAGTCGCACTCTGAGCCTGAGCATTTTATTGTTCTTATAGTCTACACGTTACATGCATTTTGATACATGTCAAATTCAATATTTTGTGTTTTATGTAATATAATGCATGTTTTATGCTTTCAAACCATACAGTGTCTGTATCTGTACGAAGATACGCTGACGACGAGCGCGGTCTGGTCGTCACCTCACGATTTGAGTGTGAGTTCGAGGCTCAAGGTGAATGCGTTTTGTTTGTGGAATGCGGTGTCTAATGCCGTTTTGCTGCGCGCGAAATCAGTCGAATTCATCCAGGCGCACCGGTCGGTTTTCTGAAACCGAGCGGACAACGGCCTCGGCAATCTTCTGTGCGGCGAGTCCGTCTTCGAGTGTCGGCAGGAATGATGTGCCGGTTTTGATGGCTTCAATAAAAGCGGCTAATTCAATCGAGTAGCTCTCCCGAAACCTCTCGAGCCAGCTTTGGTGAAGGCCGTTTTCAACGATTTGAGGTCCGGAAGTAAAGCGCAGGTTGCCAGCCTGGGGATGGCGGGACTCGAGCATGCCGCCGGAGCCAAAAGCTTCTATCCGTTCGTCGCAACCGTAGTTGGTTTGTCTGCTGAAATCGAAATGGCAAAAGGCACCACCGGCAAAACGCAATATTATCATTGCGGTGTCGAGGTCGCCGTGATCGGCAAGTTTTTTCTCGATCCGGCAGGCACCCGTAGCGAAGACCTCAACCGCTTCGTCATCGGCGATCCAACGGGCCAAATCATAGTGGTGTGTGCCTTTTTCTCTTAGCATGCCGCCTGATCCCGGCACATTCTCCAGCTTAGGCAATTTTTCGCTGCGCGAAGTGAGATGCAGCATATCCATGCGACCAATGCGTCCTTCGCGGACTTGGTTCCACAGCGCCCGGTGATTGCGATCGAAGCGGCGATTGAACCCTGTAACTGCGAGGACGCCAGCATTGCGGGCAACTTCGATGCAACGCCGAGCATTCGCCAAGTCCTCGGCGATGGGTTTTTCACAAAGAATCGCTTTGCCCGACCGCGCCGCAGCGATCACAAATTCGGCGTGGGTTTGGGTATTGGAACCGATGATGACCGCGTCTACCGATGGATCATCGAAGACTTGCGCGGGGTCTGTACAAGGTTTCCCACCGCAGGTCTGCGCCAAGGCCTCGGCCGTTTCGGCGTGAATGTCAACGATGTGGGTCAATTGGGCGTTGTCGGACTGTGCGATGTTTGCGGCATGAACCCTGCCGATCACACCCGCGCCGAAAAGACCGATATTGATCATGGCCGGACTCCTGAAAACAGAAATTCTATGGTAGCCCGTCGGTGAAAGACGTTCCGTCAGCCCGCCATGGCGGCACGAACTTCCTCGTCATCCATTTCACGGCCCAGATAAGCCTCAATGACAGCGTGGTCGTCGCGCACATGCGCTGGACTGCCTTCTGCGATTTTCTCTCCGTGATCCAGAACGGTCACCCGTTCGCAGGTGTCCATGACCACCTTCAGGATGTGTTCAACCACGATCACCGTCAGGCCATAACGCTTTTTCAGCTGCACCATGATACTCATCAGATTGTCAACGTTCACGGGCGAGAGGCCTGCGGCGGGTTCGTCGAGCATCAGCAATTTTGGTTTCATGGCAATGCCACGGCCCAGGGCCAGGAGCCTTCTCTGTCCGATCGACATTTCCGACGCGGGCACTTCGGCGAAATCGGCCAAGCCGATGAAGGACAACAGCTCCATCATCTCGTCGCGCAGGCGCTTTTCTTCGGCGGCAACGCGGCCGATGCCGAACACCGCTGCAAAGGGGCCGTACTGCACGTGGCAATGCTGACCGATCATGAGGTTTTCCAGCACGGTCATTTCAGTGAACATACGTAGCAGCTGAAAGGTGCGCGCAACGCCCTTGGCGGCGATATCGTGCGGCTCCCAATTGGTGACGTCGGCGCCGTCGAACCTGACCGAACCGCTGTCGCATTTGTAGACACCGGAAATGAGGTTGAAGAGCGTGCTCTTGCCGGATCCGTTGGGGCCGATCAAACCGCGGATCTCTCCGTCCTCCACCTCCAGGCTGACGTTCTTGATCGCTTGCAGACCGCCGAAGCTCTTGCAGAGGGAGTCGACTTGTAGAAGCGTGGTCATGGTTCAGGACTCCCCGCTCTTTGCGGCTGCGGCTTCGGCGCGTTTCTGCTCCGCGGTCTTTTCGCGCGCCGCCACGAAACGCTTGCTCACGAAGTAGCGGTCGATGATGCCGCCGATGCCTTTCGGCATGAAGAGCACTGTGCCGACGATCACTAGGCCGAACATCAGCAGCTGATAGAAGTAAAAGTCGCGGGTCAGGTCGGCGATGATCGTGACCAGGATCGCACCGATGATGCCGCCCCAGATGTTACCGATGCCGCCGAGCACGACCATCAGCAACAGAGTGACCATCTCGATGACGGTGAAGTTGTTGGGATGCACATAGCCTGGCACCATGTGCGCGAAAAGGCTTCCGGCCAGCCCGGCGTAAACCGCACTCAGCATGAAGGCGATCAGCTTGTAGCGCCGCACGTTCACGCCGGTGGCGGCAGCGGAGAGCGCATCTTCGCGCACCGCCATGAAGGCGCGCCCGGTCGCCGAGCGCAGGATCGCGAAAGAAGCGTAGACTGCGATCAGCATGAAAGGCATGACCAGATAATAGTAGCGGAAATAGTCGTAGAAAACGAAGTTGCCGATGGATGGCGGGGCGATCCCGCCCAGGCCCGAGGCGGAGCCCAGATAGTTTGTGACCCGGATATAGATCTCGACCGATTGCGCAAAGCCCAAAGTGGCGAGCGCGAGATAAGCGCCTTCGAGCCGGAACGAAGGAATGCCGACCAGGGCCCCGGCCAGCATCGTGACGGCGATCGCGGCCGGCAGGCAGAACCAGAAAGGCACTCCGAACTTGACCGAGAGAACACCCGAGGTATAGGCGCCGATCGCATAAAGTGCGACGTGGCCTACCGTGACCTGTCCGCAAAAGCCTTTAACGATATTCAGGCCGGTCGCCAGGATGATCATGATGCAGATCACATTGAGCAGATAGATCTGATAGTCGTTCAACGCCAGCAGCGGTAGCGGCAACAAAAGAACAAAGGAAGCAAACCAGGGCATCAGGGGATGGATGCGCTTCAAGGCGTCCAACGATGCGGTACTCTTTTGGACCAGTGCGTTCATGAACCTGTTCGCTGCCTTTGCGTTCGAAGCTTATTTTTGGATGAGGATTGTTGAAGAGGCAGAGGAGGCCGCTCTGACTGAACGGCCTCGCCCTGATTTCCCGCTTACTTCTCGAGCCCGAACTCAACCGGCATGGTGACGCGGTCGAGAATGCCCAGTTCAAAGTCCTCGCCGCCCTTCTTGTAGCCGATCAGGACCACCGTCCGGTTGCCGTCCCGGCACTCCGGCGTCGGGTCGGCGCAGAAGGAGATCGGGCCGGAGGCCAAACCCTGGTAGTCCTTCACGCCAGCGATGGCATCGCGGATCGCAGTCCGGTCGGCCTTTAGGTTGTCGTCGTCCAGCTTCAGATCGGCATTGCGCAGGGCGATCTCGACGATGCGCACCAGATCGTAGGCCTGGCTGAAGTCATGATCGACCTTGGAGATGCCGTAGCGCTGCTTGACCATGGAGTTGAACAGCTTGGCGATCGGTCGGTCGTCCGAGTCCGAATAGGCCGCGGTATAGAACACGCCCTTGATGGCGTCGCCCGCCATGGCCGGAACCGGCGCGTTGGAAGCCACCGAGTTGGCCAGACGCTTGACCGATGCGGGAAGCCCTACTTCGTAGGACTGCACCAGCGCACGCGCCATCGGCTCCTGCAGGGCCGCGATGAAGATGGCATCGGGGCTTAGCGCCTTGATCTTCAGCAGATGCGAACGGAAGTCGATTTCCTTTTCCTGCACCTGCGCGGAATAGACCGGATCGACGCCGTAAAGCTCTTTCATCTGAGACTGCAGACCCTCGGCATCGGAAACCGCCGCGGCATCGGATGCATAGAGATAGGCAATCTTCTTGCCGACCTTGTCACCGACGTACTTGGCGACGACGCCTTTGTAGTAGCGCGCCGAAATTGGCACCCGGAAAACCCAGGCGGAGCCCTTTTGCGTGATTTGATGGTTGGTCGAGTGCGGGATGATCTGCGGAACTTCCGCCTGCGCCGTCACGTCGACGATCGGCAGGGACACGGAGGAACAGGTCGATCCGATCAGGAGGTGAACTTTCTCCTGGTGGATGAACTTGTTGGCGTTGGCGACGCCTTTATCCGATTTGCACTCGTCGTTGAGCAGCGAAAGCTTGATGGTATGGCCGTTGATGCCGCCTGCGGCGTTGATGGCGTCGAATTCGTCCTGCACCATCTCACCGTACTTCTGGCCGTTCTCCGAGATCATGCGCATCGTGGCGCCGACCCGGATCTCAGCCGCGGACAGGCTGTTCAATGCGACCGAGGACGCCAGTGCGGCGGCGGTCAATCCCAGGATGTGTCTTTTCATTTTCTCTTTCCTCCCTTGATTATGGCCCTTGAAATTGGATCTCCCTATCGTCTCTATGCCTTTACCTTCGCGGCAACGCCGAGCAGTCCTGTCGGCCTGACCATCAAGACGAAGATCAGAAGCAAAAAGGCATAGATGTCTTTGTGACTGCCCGAAATGTATGCGGCGCCAAGGGTCTCGAAGACACCGACCATGAGGCCGCCGAGAATGGCGCCGGGCAATGATCCGAAACCGCCGACCACGGCGGCTGCGAAGGCCTTGATGAGCATCAGGTATCCCATCTCGACCTGCACATAGTTGATCGGTGCGATCAGGACGCCGCCCGCGGCGGCAAGCGCGCAGGCCACCCCGAAGATCAGAGAAATCATCAGCGGCACGTTAACGCCCATCAGATAGGCGATGTCCTTGTTGGCCGCGACGGCGCGGATCGCGAGTCCCAGTTTGGTGTGCTTGAGAAAGAGGTGCAGGACCGCCATCAGGGCGACCGAGACCACCAGGATCCAGACATAGCTTTGCGGCAGGGTGATGGTGCCCAGCTCGACCGGCATGCCGAAATTAACGTGCATAGGCCGGCCGTTTGCGCCCCAGATCAGAAAGGCGATGTTCTGCAGGATAATCGCCATGCCGAAACCGCAGATAATCATGCCCATGCCGGCGACGGTGTAGCCGCCACCCTGCGAGGTGAGTCGCCGATAGAACACGCGTTCGATTATCACGCCCATGATGCCGGCCAGGATCATCGCGACAAAAAGGGTGATGGGATAATTGAAACCGGCCTCATCGTACAGCACCAAACCGAAGAAGGCGCCGAACATGAAGATTTCGCCATGGGCGAAATGCACGATGTCGAGGCCGGAATAGATCAGGGAAATGCCGAGCGCCACCAGGCCGTAGAGAATGCCTATCGATAAGCCGACGATCAGAAAATCATATAACATTCGTTGCGCCGTTCCTGCTGGCCTCTTATTGCAGAGACCTCTTTCGTTCCATGTACCGTTGCCCGGTTTGCCGCTGCGTCTGTCTTAAGAGCGGCTTGCCGGATAACTCTCTTAGCGATGTAGAGCCGGACTTTCGACTTCCGCCACCGTCCCGCCCAGATAGGCGAGGCGAACCGCGTCGTCGTCGATCATGTCCTTTGCGTCGCCTTCCAGGTGAATTTTGCCGTCGTGAATCACGTAACCGTAACTCGCGAGAAGCAAAGCCATCCGCACGTTCTGCTCGACCACTAGAATGGTCATGCCCAGGTCACGGCTGATGCGGTTGATCTGCTTGAAGATGTCCAGGACGACTTTCGGCGCGAGTGCGGCTGAGGGTTCGTCCAGCATAATCATTTTGGGCTTTGCCATCAGGCCCCGGCCGACCACCAGCATCTGCACCTGACCGCCTGACAACAGGCCCGAGAGCTGTTTGCGCCGCTCCTTCAGGATTGGGAAGAAGCCGTAGACCTTTTCCAGATCCGCGCGTACGCCGGCCCGGTCCGATCGCGAAAAGGCGCCGAGCATCAGGTTCTCTTCGACCGTCATACCGGGATAGGAATCCTTGCCCTGGGTGACCTGCACCAGTCCTGCACGCACGATTTCATGGGGCCGTTTATTGTGGATGGGTTCGCCATCAAACAGGATTTCGCCGCTCCAGACAGGAAGCAGTCCGGAGATCGCCTTCAATAGTGTCGATTTGCCGGTGCCGTTGCCGCCAAGCAGCGCAATGATCGCGCCGTCGGGGACGGTCATATCAATACCGCGCAGAATTTTCAGTTTACCGTATCCGGCTTCGACGCCTTTAAGGGCGAGCATCCAATTCCTCCCGAGAGTCCGATCGTTTTCTCTGAACCAGGCGAAAACGCGACCCAGATCCTTCACCATAATTCTCTACAGGGTGATTCGAGCCTCCGGACGCCTTGATCCGGAAGAGCCACGCTCAATGCCTGCTTAGTGCAGATCGTTCCAATGATCTTCGGGAGGCACAAAATTGGAGTCAACGCCAAAGCAGGTCGCGGTGGCTGACCAAAAGCCGAAACAACGCAGTTAGGGCCTTTGGTGGGATAATGATGCGTCAAATGGCTCAAAAACTAGGTGAATTGCATCATTCCTACACCAGTTGATGCATTTCACTCTGTTTTGAGGTTGGCATTTGCCGATTGAGGCGTTCACATTTAAGGGCGTGTCACTCACTGGAGTTTGCCATTATGTCGGCCCGCGAAACCTTCCAAGATCAGGGTTATTTTCTGGCTGAAAACCTGCTCGACCCAGGTGCTGATCTGACGCCAGTGATGTCAGACTATGCGAGGATACTTGAGACACTGTTGCTCGAGTTACAAAAGGTCGGGCGAGTGGACGAGGGCTGGCATCGGATGGACTTCGATGCACGAGTCAAGTTCCTTTACCACGAAGCCGGCGGGCTGTATGCGCAGAACTTCGATATCTGCGTGCCGCCTCAGGCCGGCTTGCCCAGCGACATTCCCATTTGCCTGAGCGACGCGATTTTCGGGCTCTTGACCCATAACCGGCTGCTCGATTTCGTCGAGGATCTGATCGGACCTGAGATCCGTGTTAATCCGGTTCAGCACGTCCGGATCAAGCCGCCGGAAAACCTTCTGGAAAATGCGTCGGACGACGGTGACTTTCATGCTGCGTTGCGGGTCACCAATAAGAACGGCCTGATGGCGCAGACGCCCTGGCATCAGGACAATGCAGTTCTGACAGAAGATGCCGACGAGACCGAGATGATTACGGTCTGGTTTCCCTTGACGCCAGCACCGGAAAACATGGGGTGCCTGACGGTTGTTCCCGGCAGCCACAAAGAAGGCTTGCGCACCCACTGTCCGGGGGAAACAACCGATCTGAGCGTTCCAGCTTCGCTGGTTCCAGTGGAGCGGGCGGTATCGCTGCCGATGGAACGGGGCGATGTCCTATTCCTGCACCGGCGGATGCTGCATGCCTCGCTCACCAACAGTTCCGACCGGGTGCGCTTCAGTTTCGACTTGCGCTACCAGCCCGATGGCAAACCTACTGGTCGCGCGCTTCTGCCGAGTTTTCTGGCGCGCTCTCACACTCAGCCGTCGGAAGTAGTGCGCGATCCAGAGGTTTGGCGCTCCTGCTGGTACGCCGCTATTCAAGCGCTGTCACAGGCGCCGGAAGTCCCGGCTTCCAATCGTTGGTCGGCGGAGGCGAGCCTTTGCGCCTGAGCGAAAGTGCGATCGATTTACCAGTGTTCAGGTTGAGCCGAGTTCTGGGTTTTCGATTGACGAAATTCGACCCAGTAGAGTCGTTACAAAAACAGAAATGGCGTTTGCAGTCGCATTGGTTGTATCTATGCGTCATGCCCAATCTTCTCCAAAACCTGCAAATAGCCAAAGCTACTATCGTCGAAAAACCGGCGGTCGCTCGCATGCTACAGCTTTACCTGCACGACTTCTCCGAATTTGCCAAAGTTGGAGAGCCATACGGGGAAATCGGAAACGATGGAACCTTTCAATACGAACACTTCGATAGCTATTGGAATGAAGCTGAACGTGAAGCGTTGTTACTACGAGTGAACGGTCATATCGCTGGCTTCGTCTTAGTCAACCAATGGTCCGCGTCGAGTCTTGGCACGGATAATTCGATGGCAGAATTCTTTGTGTTGCGGAAGTACAGACGAAGCGGGATAGGAAAACTTGTGGCTTCGAAAATCATTCGGCAGCGATCAGGAAAGT
Organism: Pelagibius sp. Alg239-R121; assembly: GCF_947331435.1. Classification (GTDB taxonomy): domain Bacteria; phylum Pseudomonadota; class Alphaproteobacteria; order Kiloniellales; family Kiloniellaceae; genus Denitrobaculum. The sequence continues at coordinate 1,118,388 of NZ_CAMZOF010000001.1, forward strand.
GGGAAATACCGGTTGCTGATTACAATCAGCCAGCCCTTGCATTTTGGCGTTCCGTTGTCTCATCGTTGGAACATTATTCGCATGAGGAAATCCCCGGCGATGGCCGGCGGTAGTATGGAACGATTTGGCGGTTGGTCCCAAACTCTGTTGAACATAACCAACGTATCGGGCAGCGCTGTTAACTCGCTAAACAATCATCTTAGAATGCATCTTGACCGAATACATTGGGTTTGCGCCATAAATCAGAAAGGTCATCGCTGATGACATCGGGAAGACATATCGATCACTGGCGGGATAAGTTGGATCAAAACCTTACACCCCCTAAGGAGTTCAAAGTTTCCAGATCGCGGATCATGTATATCGAGAACAAATCTGAGGGGCTGGAAGGGCCTGCGCGCAAAGGGCGGGTCTATTTTTCGAAATCAGGCAAGTCACTCTATTATTGTGGATTGATGTTTCAAAGCCTCAGTGGTGCAGGGATCAAGGCCAACTATTTTGAGGTTGAGTCCGGAGAGCACTATTGGATTTCCGGTCCACGCAAAGATCAAAACGACCGTTTGTATGGCGGCAACAAAGGTGTAGTCGTCGACTCTGACGTCCTCGATGAATATGACGCTTTGATCCGATCTGCCTAATATCCCCATTGTGTGGGAATGATGAGGGCGAAATTTAAATTGTGTGACCAAGTGAGAGTTAACCGTTACCGACTCTCCTAGATGTGGACGCAAGGCTTTCCGCTTCACGTCTCGGCAGTGAAACTCCTGATATTGCGGCCTTAGATGTTTCTACGCGCCAAGTGGCGCGGGTTTTGCTGTCCATGGCCTTTTCGGGGCTATCATATCGCGCGGATTCTTATGCGACTCACCTTCAAAAGACTAACCGCCGCCGGTAAGATTTACGGTAATGGCGCGGAACTCTTGTCTTTGTTGGAAGGGCGCGTTGAGGTTTAGGCCAAACTGCCTTTAAGTCGAAAAGACCTTCCGCAACGCCGATAGCCAGCCCGGCGGAAGGTCTGCAATTGAACGGTTAGCTCGCAGCCTCGAGCTTATCCTGCGTTTTGGTGTCGAAGTCGCCGGCGTCGTGGCGTTCGTGGAGCTGCTCTTCCGGAGGGCCGGAAATACGATTGACCATGCGGCCGCGCTGGACCGCTGGACGCTCGGCGATTTCCTGGGTCCATCGTTGGACGTGCTTGTAGGATTTCACATCGAGGAATTCACCGGCATCGTCGTAAATCCGATTCAATGCCAGCGCGCCGTACCAGGGCCAGATGGCGATGTCGGCAATGGAGTACTCGTCGCCAGCAAAGTATCGATAGTCCGCCAGGTGGCGGTCGAGCACGTCCATCTGGCGCTTGGTTTCCATGGCGAAGCGGTCGATCGGATATTGGAATTTTTCCGGCGCGTAGGCGTAGAAATGGCCGAAGCCGCCACCCAAATAGGGCGCGCTGCCCATCTGCCAGAACAGCCAGTTCAGGGCTTCCGTCCGTTTTGCCGGATCGGTCGGCAGCAAGGCGCCGAACTTTTCCGCCAAATACAGCAGGATCGCACCTGACTCGAAAACCCGCGTCGGTGTTGGGGTGCTGTGGTCCAGCAGCGCAGGAATCTTAGAGTTGGGATTGATATCGACGAAGCCGCTACCGAATTGTTCGCCGTCACCGATCTTGATTACATAGGCGTCGTACTCGGCACCGCTGTGTCCGAGCGCCAACAGTTCCTCCAGCATTACCGTGACCTTTACCCCATTTGGTGTGGCCAGGGAGTAGAGCTGCAGGGGATGCTTTCCGACGGGAAGCTCTTTGTCATGTGTGGAGCCTGCGTTCGGGCGATTGGTCTTTGCAAAGGTGCCCCCGTTTTCGGTTTCCCATTTCCAGACTTTCGGCGGTTCATAGGGAGAAGCATCATTCATGTGTCGAATTCCAATTTTTTGCAGTGATGTGTTTGAGAGATGTTCAGAAGTTTTCGACCCAGGGCCGGAGTTCGATTTCCCAGGCCCAGCTGGAGCGGGGCTGATCGAGAAAGTGCAGATAACTCTCGGCAATTGCGTCTGGATCCAGCATGGAGTCCGGATTGTCTGCGGCGTCAATGCGTTCCGGGCGACTGGCATTACGGATCCCACCGTCGATGACGAAGTGGCCGATATGGATGCCCTGCGGATGGAGTTCGCGTGCCAGACTTTGGGCCAGCCCGCGCAACGCAAACTTACCCATCGCAAAGGTGGAGGACTTGGGATAACCCTTCACGCCGGCCGACGCGCCGGTGAAGAGGATGTTGCCATTACCATTCGGAATCATGCGTTTCGCGGCTTGCTGTGCCATTAAAAAGGCACCGTAACTCGTGGTCAGGACGGCTGACTTCACGGTTTCGGGATCGAGCTCTGTGATGGCACCCCGTACTCGGGCGGAGGGATTGTAGATCGCAATTTCCAACGGCTCTTCTATACCATCGGCTGCGGCAAAGACGTTTTCCATGTCTGCGGCGTCGGCGGCATCGCAGGATACCAGCGTGGCACCGATGTCTTTTTGCAGGCCAGCGAGTTTGTCGATATTGCGGGCCGCCAGCAGCAGCTTGTGCCCGCGCGTATGCAGCTTGCGCGCGAGGGACGCCGACAATCCTTCGCCCGCGCCGATGATGATGGCCGTTCCCATTCTTTAACATCCTCTTGTGTTGGCGACTCAAGCTTGACGCAAAAGGCCTGTGCGAACCAGATGAGTCAGATCAAATCTTCGATAGTAAATTGGCTATTGGCTGCGTATTTCGCTCTTAAGCTTTTCTCCTCGCCGAATTCAGGGGCGAGGGGGAAGTGCGGGTAAATCAAACCGGCAACATTTCGCCAACCTGCTTCTCGACAGCTTTGGGGTCGCCGAGCAGGCCTGTGTGCATTTCCTTTGCTGCGGAGTCCGGATAGACGTCTTCGTCACCCGATTCGATTGCGGCTAAAATGATCTGAACAACAGTATTGGGTGATGCCTTATCCATAGGAAGGTTGGCGGCCATGTCTGTATCCACGGGGCCAGGATAGACTCCGACCACAAGCGTTCCCTGTGCGGCCAACTCAGCCCTTACACCTTGAGTCAAGGAATGCACCGCTGCCTTTGAGGCGCTGTAGGAACCAATCATCGGAAAGTTCACCTGCCCCGCAATGGAACTCATGTTAACGATAGCGCCGCCGTCGTTTTGGGCGAGGATGGGTGCGAATGCGCGTGTCATGTTGAGGACGCCGAAATAGTTGATTTCCATCTCATTTCGTGCCGGATCGGTGTTGTCCGCGGAAATCAGGCCTTCGAAGGCGGCGACACCCGCATTGTTGACCAAAATTGCAACGTCTTGATGGGCGGTTGCGGCTGCCTTGATGGTGTCCGCTTTGGTTACATCAAGCGCGACCGGCACGACGCGCCCATCCGATTTCTCTATCAGGTCGGCAAGAGAGTCCGGATTGCGGGCGCCGGCATAGACCTTTACTGCTCCAGCCGCCAAAAGCTCTTCGACAAAGGCTCGGCCGATGCCGCGGTTGGCGCCTGTGACGAGCGCGGCTTTTCCATCGATTCTGCTCATTCGGGGTCTCCTGAAGACTGACTGACGCTCGCCTGTCGGCAGCGTGGGTTGTTTTAAATAACGAATGGTACTAAATGAGAGCTTGCACAAAGATGTCAAGGTATTAAAATACCAATCGGTATATTAACGTCGAAAGTCTTGGTAAAAACCTGACTGGGTCATTATCTCAGCGACTTGAATTTGATTCTTGGAAGCGCGCAGGAGTACAGGAAAATGGCACGCGGCCGACCTCGCAAAACGGATCCGGATGCTGTTCTGGATAAAGCCGCCAAATTGTTCTGGCAGCAGGGTTTCGAGGGAACCTCCATGAACGATCTCGCATCTGCTACGGATATGGCCAAGCCCGGGCTTTATGCGACTTTCGGAGACAAGGAAGCGCTCTACGCGAAGGCGTTGGTACGCTATTTCGAAACTACTTTGCCTGTCTTCGACGAAGTCTTTGATTATCCTGGATCGCTTGAGAGCTTTGTGCGTCGCTATTTAGAAACCGTCGCTGAAGCGCTCACAGACAAGACCACTCCGCGGGGCTGTTTTATCGTCAACTCCATGGTGGACTGTGCGAACCAACCCTCTTTGTTGGAGACCCTTGGCCGTGACTTGCACAAGAAGAGGCGCGCCGCCATTGCCAGGCGATTCCGTGGCGCCCAGAAACTGGGTGAACTGCCACCAGATGCGGATCCTAAGGCTTTGGCCGAATTTTTCTCTGGGCAAGCCTTGGCTTTAGCCGTCATGGCCCGCAGCGGTGCAGGCCGGAAAACGCTGCGCCAATTCATCGATGTTGCCATGACGGCGCTTCCGAATGCCAGTTAAAGTCCGATCTACGACAGACCTTATCCAGCCTTAAGGCAGGTTCTTCTGTCCAGGTATTCTTTCAATGGGTTTGGCGGATAGAGACTGCAGTAGCGCTTGATCATTAAGTTCGCTCGACAGTGGATGATCATCACCGCTCTAATGCTGCCACCGGAGAACAACTCATTGAGGTAGTCGTTGCACTCAGCGTTTAAGTAGGTTTCCCAGGCGTTTTGTGAACGCTGCAGAGCGAGCCAGACGGGATCTTCCGGCCGGACGACGTAGGAGAGGGCAATGGCAGCCCAAACTCGATCCAGTTTTACCTTTGCTTTTTCTTCGCTCTCCTGCGCACAGGCAATCATAGCGTAGGTATTCCCGTTGCCTTCGTCGCATGCTTGCGTGTCGACCGGGAAACTCAGCGACAAAAAAAGTGCAACGAACATTTCTTTGCTGCACGACAGCGGCATACCCAACTCCATCTTGGCTATCTGTTCCTCAACTATTTTCGCGATATCTGGGCATTCGCGGAAATAGCGATAAGCAGAGAGAGGCTATCGTCTGGCCATGAAAACGACCGCTTCGTGGTTATTCTGCGGCAGTTGATTTTTCGCGAAGTTAGAATCTGATCGATTAGCACTGATTCAGTAAAAAGTGAAAATCAGTCTAAATTTTACATAACGTGAGTAAGGTCGTCGCTTGAGAGCGATACCGGTTAACTGCGCTCTCAGGCAATCTGTGGCCGCAACGCGATGACGCCTTCCGTCCGCGCGCGCACTTCGGGCGAAGCCAGGCAGCTGGCAACAGCTTCAAAGCCGGGCGCGCCCGGATAGGGGGCTACAAGGGTTGGAGGGCTGTGGTTCGCGGGGCAGTGGATGATCGATTCGGCCGGGCCGACCGCGGTCAAGTCCAGGATCGCGCTGGATCGCGTAAGTATGAAGAGTGACCGGGCATCGGATCCGCGATGACGCAGGTACGCGGCGACGGCTTCTTGAGAGTCCTGATCCAACCCCGCCTCAACCATATCGATAACCAGAGCTACTGATTTTGAGGACTCCAGTGTGACGATGAGCGCGAGTAACGCGGGGGACGTGGTTGCTCCTTCTTCGGTGAACCACCGAACAGTCTCCGCCACGCGTGATTTGAGTGACGAATCCCTATCCATCCGCCCTAGCGCCACCGCGCCTTCATCGTTCAATCGGTCCAGGCCTACAAAGCTGGTGTCCGGAAGGGTTTCAGCGATGGTTTGAGCCAAGCGTGTCTTGCCGCTCCCCAAAGGCCCGATAATGTAGTTAAGAGGTCGAACATTTTGCAGCTCGAACCTTTCGCCACCCCAGGGCCAAGGTAGATCAAAGGCGACGCTGACTTCGGTGGCCGGTTGCACCAGACGTGCAAGCTCGCTGATGGCCGGTGGTCGGCCTTGAGTGAGATCTGCCCGAACTGTGCGAAGCGTTTTGAGAGAATCGGTCAACTGGCGAATCCGGCCTTCAAGTGTTGCCTCATGTGCGGCCAGAGCCGGTTCAAGGAACTTCGGATCTCCCTTTAACACTTTAGCTACCTGGGTAAGGCTGAGGCCAAGTGCGCGCAAGGCCGCAACTTCGCCGGCTTGGGACATTTCAGCCGGACCATAGGCGCGCCAACCTGCTTCGGTGCGGAGCGGAGCGACCAAACCACGCTGTTCATAAAGACGCAGAGCCTTTGTCGAAACACCGAGCTGCGCGGCGGCTTCGGATGGACTCAGGTATCGTTCTGGATAGCTCATGAAGCACCTCGATGTTTCTTAACTGCCATCTTTATCGGGGCAGCCCCAAGGGCTGGGTCAATAGTAAAATTGAAGGATTCGCGCGTTTCTTAACAGTCGATTTGGGGTCTCCGAATGGCGTGATCCGATTCTAGGCCAAATGAGCCTCCCGTGCCCATCAAACTGATCTCCTGCGATCGGAATATGCACTAATTTCATCAAAGAACTTGCTCGAATTAAGCCGATCCCCTAGTGCCTGTATATGGCTGCGGCATCAAAACCCTTAGGTATCCCCGAATTTGTAAGCATGCTCGCTTTGATGGTGTCACTTTTGGCACTTTCGATCGATGGCATGTTGCCGGCGCTTGGCGAAATTGCCCAGGACCTTAGGCTTAGCGATCCTAACGATGCGCAACTGGTCGTAACGGCAATGTTTTTTGGATTTGCTGCCGGTCAGATAGTGGCAGGCCCGCTATCGGATAACCTTGGACGCAAACCCGTGATCTATGGTGGGTACGTCATCTTCATCGCCGGATGCTTGTTGTCTATTGCCGCCGACAGTTTTGCGATGATGCTGGCGGGACGGGTTTTGCAAGGCCTCGGTGCCGCTGCGCCCCGCATTGTCAGCATTGCGTTGGTGCGCGACGGCTACGAGGGCCGGGCGATGGCACGGATCATGTCGATCGTTATGGCCATTTTCATTCTCGTGCCCGCGATTGCACCGGCGATTGGACAGGTTGTGATGCTGATCTTGGATTGGCGCGCGATCTTCTGGTTGTTTCTTGCGATTGCTATAATCGCCTTTGCTTGGTTTGCCATTCGTCAGCCGGAAACTTTGGCGTCGGCAGCAAGACGACGCTTCTCGTTCAATCAAATCGCGGTTGGCATTAAAGAGGCCCTCGGGTATCGCGCGATGACCGGCTATACTCTGGCAGCAGGCATCATTTTCGGCGCGTTTGTAGGATACCTCAGCTCTGCACAGCAGTTGTTTCAATCTGCGTACCAGACCGGTGACTGGTTTTCAGTTTATTTCGGTTGTGCAGCTCTCTCCATCGGCGCGGCCAGCATCGTCAATTCAAAGCTCGTCATTGGATTGGGGATGCGATATTTGACCTGGCGGGCGTTGATCGGTTTGACCGCTCTCTCCTGCCTGTTCGTGCCTGCTGTGTTGGCTGGCGATGGATTACCGCCCCTATGGGCATTCATGGTCTGGCTATTGCTGGCATTCTTTTGCACCGGAATATTGTTTGGCAACTTCAACGCATTGGCCATGGAGCCTGTCGGTCATATGGCGGGACTGGGTGCTGCTGTTATTGGCTCGGTTTCCACCTTGGTCTCCTTGCCGCTGGGATGGGCGATCGGTGCGGCATTCGACGGAACGGTTGTGCCGCTTGTCGTCGGTTTTGCCGTGCTGGGAGGAGCATCGCTAATTGTGATGTGGTGGACTGAACGTGGCGCGATCCCGGCATAATCACAGACATTGAAACGGCGCGTACCAGAGCATGATCGTTCTGGACTGAGGCGAACGAGACCGTGGTTCAGAATCTAACACATACAGATAGAGCGTAAGTCACTGTCAGGATGTAACCATCCCCCGTGCCGGGCGGTCGTTCTGAATAGTGAAGATCATCCCGTCCAGCAGCTCTGCCAAATCGGGACGCGCGGCGGGACCATTAGAGATGGCGACAATCTGATTGGTGCCGTCCGGGCGGACGCAAAAGATTCCTGGTTCGGCAAATCTGCGGTCTGTTTCCGCGGCAGACAACGGATCCGAGATATAGACACCTAGTTCATTCATCTGGGCTTCGGTCAGGCCGTGCCCGATATCAAAGGACCATCCGAATTCAGTGATGTCCGCGCGCGCTTTCTCTTCGCTGTCGGCCGACACGACAACAATATCGAAACCCGCATTCTCCCACCCGCTTTTCATCCCTTCCAGCGCGTTGAGATATTTCTTGCAGCGCCCGCAGTGCTTACCACGATAGACGATGAACAAAGTCCAACGATCACGTTGACCGCCAACGGTCAGCGAGCCGCCACCAACCTTCGGAAACGACAAAACGGGGAGGGCGCCGCCAGCGGCGGGTTTCGTAGATGCCATGTCTCTTTGCAGCCTTTCTGGGTTGGAATAGTTAGGCAGGCATTAGCCGGCAAGAGGCCGGCGAAGTCAATCTCACGCGCGAAGTTAGCTCTTGGTGTCCATGCCGTTCGGTAAATCTTAGAAGCGCTCACTCTTTTGCCTGTTTGTTTTATGACCAAGCGTTAGCTCGAACAAAACGGCAGAAATTGACTAACGGCAGTCATCGATTCTATTGGAGGCACAGGGCAGCCATATTGAGAGGCGCTATGGCTGGAGCGTTCGTCACGCAGGGCTGCAAACTCAGATTGACTGGTGTCTTGCCCGCAAAGTTAAGTATAAAAAACGGACCAAGTTTTCCTGCCCTCCAACTTCTCCTGTTTCTTTGGGCAAAGCTCCAGGTTCCACAGCCACATTCAAGGACTAATACAGCTTGTCAGGTACGCACGCCCTTGGCACTCAACAGATACTGGACGCACCCGTTGCAAAGGTGCTTTGGCGTCTGGCGACGCCAAACGTCGTCGCAGTTGCAATGTGGACAGCAGTGACTTTTGCCGATGCCTGGTATGTGGGGCAACTGGGAACCGCTGCCTTGGCAAGTCTGGCATTGGCCTTTCCCTTTTTAAGCTTAATGCAAATGATGGCTGGCGGTGCCATCGGTGGCGGCATAACGTCGGCAGTGGCGCGCGCCCTTGGCGCAGGGGACGCCGAAACAGCCGAAAGCACAGCCTGGCACGCGGTGCTGATCGCCATCAGCATGTCTTTGGGATTCATGATCTTGCTGGGCTTGTTTGCACGGCCGATATTCGAACTTTTGGGAGGTGAAGGGAACGCACTTGACGGCGCTGTTGCCTACGCCCGGGTCGCATTTGGTGGGGCGGCGGCCATATGGTTTATCTTTGTTTTGTCTGCGATCCATAGGGGGACCGGCGATACCGCAACGCCGGCCCGCGCTATCGCCACCGCCAGCATCCTACAGGTTCTTTTATCCGGCGCCCTGACGCTGGGCTGGTTCGGCTTTCCAGCCTTGGGGGTACCGGGTACCGCAACCGCGCTGATCATCTGCCAAGGGTGTGCGGCGGCCTATCTCGCCATACACTTGTTTCGCGGCAAAGGACGTTTGCGGTTACGCCCGCATGTCCTGCAATGGGCACCTATTCAAGACATCATGCGTGTTGGTGGTCTTGGCCTCGTCAATAGTGCCTGTATGGCTATGACCGTAGTGGCGGTCACCGGGTATGTTGGCCGCTACGGTACCGAGGCGCTGGCCGGTTACGGCCTGGGGGCGAGACTGGAATTGATGCTGGTGCCGATTGCTTTTGGGGTAGGCGCTGCTTTGACAGCGGCGGTCGGCATCAATGTGGGCGCCGGCCAGTATGCCCGCGCGCGCCGCTTCGCATTTGCCGGTGCCGGTGTAACCCTGGCCCTGACCGGCACACTGGGAATCTGTGTTGCTATGATGCCTAGCCTATGGCTCGACCTGTTTACCACGGACCCCGATGCTTATGCCTATGGTGTCTCCTACCTCTCTATCGCGGCACCTTTTTACGGCCTGTTTGGCGCAGGTCAGGCGTTTTATTTTGCCAGTCAGGGAACTGGCCGGATGATTCTGCCGGTTGGCGTAACAGTCGCCCGGTTCCTGACGGTCGCAAGCATCGGAGCATTGGCCATTTCATTTACCTGGAATATTACCGTGCTCTTCATCGCCGTTGCAGTCGGCTTGACAATCATGGGAGTCGGGCAGGCGCTTTGCGTTCTGGGGCCGGGTTGGCGCGCGGCGTAGGTCCACCAAGACTGTGGAAGTTTTCATTCCTGCGTTATATGTCGGCAGATGAACCTAGTGCCGGTGTTCCAGGCGAAACAAAAAACGATCCTTCCCGCCGACGACAGGGGTCTTAGTCGAAACTTTCCATGCGGCCTGCCGAAGGATCCGGGAGTTGCCCTGTGCAAACCTCCCGAATGCAACCACGTAGCCAGCGATGCACAGGATCTGCATCCAGTCGCGGGTGCCAAAACAGGGATATGGTGAAGCCCGGCGGCCGGACTGGAAGGGAAAAGCTGTGCAGCCCGGCGCGCAGATTTCCGGTATAGCGTTCGGGAACTGTGGCAATCAGATCAGAGGCTCGGGCAAGTGCAAGCGCGGTTGAAAAGCCACCGACGATCGTGATGATCTGTCGTTCCAGTCCCAGGGGCTCCAGGGATTGATCAACCAGATCTTTCTTGAGGCCCAGCCGCGAGACGCTGATGTGTTCGCCGGCCGCATATTTGGCAGGCGTGACCTTGCTCTGGCTCAGGGTGTGCCCCGGCCGCACGACGCCAATGAAGCGGTCTTGAAACAAGGCCTGCATACGCACTTCCGGGCCGGTCGTGGTTCCCAGGACGCCGGTTTCCAGATCAACGCTCCCATCGCGGAGAGGTGTGCTGTCCTTATTTGTCTTCTGCACAAAGCAGAGTCGCACACCCGGCGCTTCCTCCCTGATTCGGGCAATGAGACCCAGTCCGAAGTTTTCCACAAAGCCCTCGCGAGTCCGCAGCGTGAAGCTTCGGACCAACTGTTTGAAGTTCGGTCTCTCCGCGGGACGTAAAACCGCATTGGCATCTTGGACGAGTTGGCCGACCTGTTCGCGAAGTTCGAGCGCACGTGGCGTGGGAACAAGTCCGCGCCCAGCTCTGACCAGCAGTGGATCGCCCGTCGTATCGCGCAAGCGCGCCAGCGCCCGACTCATCGCCGATGGACTCAGTCGTAAGCGTTTTGCCGCCCGCGCTACGCTGCCTTCCGCGAGCAGTACGTCGAGGGTGACAAGCAGATTGAGATCAGGTGTTGGCATGGGCTGAACATACCACAGGGTTTCAGATTAGATATAGCGTTACATGCATCAATTAAGTGCAATTACTGCATGTTCCGCCATACGAGGGGAGATACTAAGTTCCTGACAGCTCCAGTTCCAGAGCCGACAGAAGACGGAGTTCACGTTGAAGCCACAAACTCATGAAGAAGGCGAGGCGACAGAGGAAAAGCTGGGCACGACACCTTCGGTTCGCTGGGCGCTCTGCAGCCTTGCGCTTTCGATGCTGCTGTCGTCACTCGGCATCAGCATCGCCAATGTTGCCTTGCCGACTTTGGCTCGAGCCTTCACAGCCTCTTTCCAGGAGGTCCAATGGGTCGTTCTCGCCTACCTTCTGACCATCACAGTTGTAATTGTCAGCGTTGGACGACTTGGCGATGTCGTAGGGCGACGGCGGGTGTTGTTGGCTGCAATCCTGTTGTTCACCTTGGCCTCGATCTTCTGTGCTGCTGCCCCGACTCTCTGGATGCTTATCCTCGCCCGGGCACTTCAGGGCCTCGGAGCAGCCATCATGATGGCTCTCACGGTGGCGTTCGTCCGCGAGGTCGTTCCGAAGGAAAAAACCGGTAGCGCCATGGGGCTGCTTGGAACGATGTCTGCAGTTGGCACCGCGCTCGGGCCCTCGCTCGGCGGGGTTTTGATCGCCGGGTCTGGCTGGCGGGCAATCTTTCTCATCATGATCCCAATGGGGATTCTGAATTTCATTCTGGCACAGCGCACCCTGCCACCTGATGGAAGGGCAGCGAAGATGGGCTGGAAGGACTTCGACTCTTTAGGCACTCTTCTGCTCGGCCTGACGCTCGCAGTCTATACGCTTGCAGTGACGTTGGGAGGAGGTCGTTTCGATCGACTCAACATGGCCTTGTTGTTGGCTGCTGCCCTAGGAACCGGTCTCTTCCTGTTTGTGCAGGCCAGTGTCGTATCACCGTTGATCCGATTGACGGCGTTTCGCGATGTGCTGTTCAGTGCCGGCCTCGTCATGAATACACTTGTTTCCACGGTGATGATGGCGACGTTGGTGGTCGGGCCATTCTTCCTTTCTCACGCGCTTGGGCTAAAAGAAGCTCTTGTTGGGTTCGTTATGTCCATAGGCCCGATTATCTCCGCCCTGAGCGGTGTTCCCTCGGGGCGCATTGTCGACCGATTGGGCGCGCCACCCATTATCGTGGTTGGATTGATGGCTATGGCGGTTGGTTCCTTTGCGCTTTCTCTACTTCCGTCGATGTTTGGTGTTGCGGGCTACATTGCCGCTGTTGCCATTTTGACTCCCGGCTATCAACTCTTTCAGGCCGCCAATAACACAGCGGTCATGATGGAAGTGCCCCCGAATCAGCGGGGCGTATTTTCGGGCATGCTCAGCTTGTCGCGTAATCTTGGGCTCATCACCGGCGCGTCCGTCATGGGGGCTGTGTTTGCCTTCGCGTCGGGGGTGAGCGTTACCACCGCATCCGCTCCCGACGCAGTTGCCAACGGGATGCGGATCACCTTTTCTGTTGCCGGGAGTCTGATTGTCCTTGCGTTCATTATTGCGGTTGGATGTCGCGTATTCACAACGCGCCGCCGCACAGCGTTCGCTGACGACTCCTAACACCTAGTCTGACCCAATCACGTCATACTGGTATTTTTGACTGATGCCTTTTTCGAAGATGGTGCTGCGACGAGTAGTCCGGCCAACGTAATCAAGAGCATTCCGCTAATTGTTAACGTGCCAGGCTTCTCGGAGAAGAATACAAAGCCCCATAAGGCCGCGGAGACTAAATAGACATAGTCAAAGGTGGCGACGATCTGTGGAGCGGCGATTTGATAGGCGCGTGCGACGCCAACGAAGAATGCGGCCGAAAGAGCACCAAGCAGTGCCATCAAACCCCATTCCCGTACTCCCATCGCGGCCCAATCGCCTATCAGGAACGGGAAGGTCGCCTTGGTATCGCTGCCAAGACCAATGACAGAGAGCAGGACTGTGGCGGTCAGGCCCGCAACAAGAAACGAGCTGTGAAGGGCGAGTGCCAAGGTCAAAGGCGCCTCTTTCTGACATTTTGCCCGGGTGAGAACCATCGCCAGTGAATAGAAGGCAGCTGCCAGGAGCGGCAAAACCGTGAACCATGAAAAGGCATCGGTGCCGGGCCTAAGGATCGCGACCACACCTAGAAAACCCAACAGGACTCCGGCCCATTGACGCCCGGTAACACGTTCACCAATCAATGCAGCGGACAGCAATGCAGTCATGATAGGGTTGGTGTAGACGGCGACCGCCGCCACAGACAGGCTGAGTATGGGAAGCGCAGCGTAAAATGCTAGCCACGTGAGGACTAAGAGCAAGCTCCGAACGATTGTTCACCTCGGTACTTGCAGTTTCATGCCGACGCCGGTTGCCCGTGACAGTCCGATCAAAATGGGGATTGCAAAAAGCGAGCGGGCGAAGAAGATTTGCCACACTGTCAGGTCCGCACTTACGAGCTTCACAACGGCATCTGCGAAGGCCATCGTTAGAACCGACATCAAGATGATGCCAATACCCAGAGCCGTCTGATCGGTCCTTTCCGCGTCCCCCTGCGTCATTATCTGTCCCTTTGCGACCGTCCTGCCGATTGCACTGTCAAACCGCTGCGTTGTCAGGACAGCAGTTCCAATACGCCGCTATCTTAATCGGGGTTTGCAACGTAACTCGGAGGATGGTTTCCAAGTCTGCATTTGGCCGTCTGGTCTTCCAACTCCACAAAATCCTCGGTTGAATGCGGCCGATATACCAAACGAAAGTCCGACGATCTATATAGCCGTCGCACAGCGCTCCTTGATCACTTTCAGCACTTCATTCGGATCACGTAGCCACCAATTGCGCTCTGAAAAGATCTCCACCTCAACTGGACCATTGTAGCCTTGCGCTTCGATCCATTGCCGAATCCGCAGATTGTCGATCCCACCATCGCCCGGCATACCGCGGTCGAGGCGCAGATCGCAGGTGTCGGGCAACCAGTCGCTGACGTGGAAATTGATAATGCGTTGACCCGCCCGTTCGATCTGTGCTTCCAGATCGGCCTCCCACCAGAGCGCGTAGCTGTCGAGCGCGATGCCCAGGACTTCGCGCGCCATTGCTGAGTCAGACTCCAACTGGTCGAGCCAGTCGTTGGCTTCGCGCAGGCTGGACAGGACCGAGCGGAAACCGCAGACCATTGGGTGCAGGGGCTCCAGAGCCAGGCGGATTCCCGCTGCGCGGGCTTCTGGGATCAACTGAGAGAAACCTTCGAGAGCCCGTTTTCGCGCGCCCGCCAGATCCCGGTCGCCTTCGTCCAGACCGCCAGTGATGACCACTAACGAGGCGGCGCCGATCGCGGCAGCCTGTTCGATCCAGCGGCGGTTATCGTCGAGCGAAGACTGAAAGTTTGCCGGATCGCGGGAAGTCAGGAAACCGCCTGCGCAGAGTGACACCGCGTCGACGCCGCTATCCTTCAACAATCTCGAGCCTTCCTGAGTGCCGATCGCGTCAAGCTTCTCCCGCCAGACGGCAGTCTTGAAGATACCGTTGCGGACGAAGGCGTCGAGCGACTGCGCGAAGTCGCATTGCTTCATCAAGGTGACCTGATGAACGCAGAGGCGGTCCGGATCGAGTGTCATCGACGGCATGTTGGACGAGTTCGGCCGGGAAACGACGACGGCAATAGCTGACAATTTTTATTGAAACAGATTATTAGCCGCAACAGTCAACACCGTAAACAATTCGCAACAATGGGCTCCAGGCTCAGGATATCATGGATTTTTGTTTTGAAGACCCGGTTGTTAAAAATGATACATCGGACTTTGCGGTACCTTCTTGGATGAGTTGTTGCATATCGCCGCATCTCGGGAGGCCGAACGGCTCGAGAGTGCTCATGACGAGTTCTTCTCGTTGCGCACGGACTTGAAACGCCGCAGATAGCGCCGATTGTGTCGGCTCTGCGGCCCCCTTTTGATGTTCTTTGGTGCAGAAATGTGTTTCGACTCTCCCTGCTGGCGAGATCTTCCTGGTCATGGGCTTCGTCGGTGCGGGCGAGTCGACTTGCGTGCGATGCCAGTCTTGTCTTATTGAAGCGGCGGCGTAGAAATTTTGGGTTCGGTGACGAAAACGCAACTGCTTTGGTTGATTACCGTTCCGACTGTTAGGCGGTCTATCTTGCGACCGGTACGATGGAGGCTCCATAGATATGAACGCTGATTTCGTGATCATCGGATCGGGCTCGGCTGGCTCCGCCATGGCCTACCGTTTGTCGCAGGACGGAAAGTACTCGGTTCTGGTTCTGGAGTTTGGCGGATCGGATATCGGCCCTTTCATCCAGATGCCCGCGGCCCTCAGCTATCCGATGAATATGCCGACCTACGACTGGGGGTTTCAATCGGAACCCGAACCTCATTTGGGCGGGCGCCGTCTCGCGACGCCGCGGGGCAAGGTCATCGGCGGTTCGTCCTCGATCAACGGCATGGTTTATGTCCGAGGCCATCCGATGGACTTCGACCATTGGGAAGACAGCGGTGCTGTCGGTTGGGGTTACAAGAACGTCTTGCCTTACTTCAAGCGCATGGAGAACTGGCACAGTGGCGGACACGGGGGCGATCCGGCCTGGCGTGGGTCCGGCGGCCCGCTCCACGTAACAAGAGGGCCGCGCGAAAACCCGCTCTTTCAGGCATTCGTCGATGCGGGCCGCCAGGCGGGCTTTGAGGTCACCGACGACTACAATGGCGAGAAGCAGGAGGGCTTCGGCCCCATGGAGCAGACGGTCTGGAAGGGCCGCCGCTGGTCCACCGCGAATGCATATCTCAAGCCCGCATTAAAGCGGCCGAATTGCGACCTGCTACGCTGCTACGTGCGCCGTGTCATCATCGAGAACGGCCGGGCCACGGGTGTTGAAATCAGCCGTGGTGAGCGGATCGAAACCGTAAAGGCCAATCGCGAGGTGGTCATCGCCGCCTCGTCCATCAATTCGCCCAAGATTCTGATGCTCTCCGGGATCGGGCCTGCCGCCCATTTGAAGGACACGGGCATCGAACCCGTGGCGGACCGGCCGGGCGTCGGTAAGAATCTGCAGGACCACCTTGAACTCTACATTCAGCAGCAATGTATCCAGCCCATCACGCTCTACAAGTACTGGAACCTGATCGGCAAAGGCCTGATCGGTGCCCAGTGGCTCTTCACCAAGACGGGACTCGGCGCCTCGAACCAATTCGAATCCGCTGCCTTTCTGCGCTCGAAACCCGGCGTGAAGTACCCCGATATTCAGTATCATTTCCTGCCAATTGCCGTGCGCTACGACGGCAAGGCCGCCAGCGAAGGACATGGCTTTCAGGCGCATGTCGGTCCGATGCGCTCTCCGTCGCGGGGAGAAGTTACGCTGGCCTCCCCCGATCCCGCTGTTCCGCCGCGAATCCTGTTCAACTATATGTCCCATCCCCAGGACTGGGAGGATTTCCGCCGCTGCATCCGGCTGACCCGGGAAGTCTTCGCGCAACAGGCCTTCGATGCCTATCGCGGCCGGGAAATTCAGCCGGGAGAGGCGCTCCAGAGCGACGATGAACTCGACGCCTTCATCCGCGAACATGCCGAGAGCGCCTATCACCCTTGCGGCACCTGCCGAATGGGCGACCCCGACGATCCCATGTCCGTGGTGGACCCCGAATGCCGTGTGATCGGTGTGGATGGCCTGCGCCTCGCCGACAGCTCGATCTTTCCACGGATTCCCAACGGCAATCTGAATGCACCCTCGATCATGACGGGTGAGAAGGCGTCCGATCATATACTGGGTGGCGGGATGCTGCCGGCCTCGAATCAGCAGCCCTGGCAAAACCCCGATTGGCAAACATCCATACACGCAGCCGGGCGTTAGGCACTTGTTAGGGCATTCCCATGACCGAAACACGTGGGCCGAGTAAAGAGGCCAGCCTCGTCGCTGATTAAATGTCAAGCTTAGGTCCTAACGATGGCAACGCATCTGATATCCAGGGAATCTGTGCGGTCTGGATCTTGAGTTCGCGCCACGCTCGCAAACACCAGTCTGCCGTATCCCGTACGTGTTCGGTGACGGATACATCTCGGACTCTCCGGAAATCGATCTGCCGTTCACTGCTCCAATCGCCGATTTTTGGCCTGCGGAGATCCTTGCACCCCGATTCTACATCGCGCCCGAAGTACGCTACCCAACAGTGCTAGACAAGATCATTCAAGTCCACGACCCACTCTCGTGCCAGGGCCGCTTGCCCTGGCTGGGAGTTCGGCTATGCCGACTTTGCCTTCACGATCGTCCTGTGCATCATTTGGAATAGTATGATGAGGTGCCCGAAGCGCAAAGTTCACTGAAGGGGCATGTGACTTCGTTCGAAGGCAGTGTCACGGATCAATTGAAGAAGGGTATCGGATTGACCGTTTATTTCGCATGGCCCTCAACAAACAATACATGCCTGGCGCCGAACCTGATATCCCCGACAATGGCTATGAGTACCGGTACCAGAATGAGCATCAGCAGAGTTGCAAAAACCTCTCCATAGGCAAGAGAGATTGCGGCGGGGATGAGATATTGAGCCTGTTCAGAGGTTTCCATCAACAAGGGCGCCAGACCGATAACCGTCGTTGCTGTTGTGAGGAAAATCGCCCGAAACCTGCCAACGCCAGCTTTTTTAAGTGCCTGGTCAATTGGCATGCCCGCCTTGAGGGCATCATTGTACCGCGTCATCATCACCAGACTGTCGTTGACCACGACGCCTGCCAGCGCAAGCATTCCGAAGAATGATAGGATCGACAGGGGAACGTCCATGATCAGATGGCCAATGGCGGCTCCAACGAACCCAAAAGGAATAATTGCGAGAATGATAAAGGGTTGCCAGTAGGATTTCAGCGGAACAGCCATCAGTACGTAAATAGCCACAGCTGCGAGGATCAAAGCGCGTAAGAGTCCTCCTTTGATCTCGCCGATTTCTTCTATCTCGCCACCCAGCTCCACGAAAACACTGGGATACTGCTCCCACAAAATCGGCATCAGCTCTTCCTGCACTGCCTGCCCGACTTCTTCGGGTGCGACAATCGATCGATCTATTGATGCAGCCACGCTGTTCGCCTGATTTCCGTCCAGGCGCAGCACGGAACCGGAGACATATCCGCCCTCTATCTTCGCCACGGTCGGCAAGGGCACCCAGGCGCCCGTGCTGCTGCGCAGCCGGGTGCGCAGCAGATCGGCAATTGTATCCCGCGCCTGACGGCTGTTCAGGACAATAACTTTTGCCTCGCTGCTACCGCGCCGGATTTTCTGAATTTCGGATCCGCCGAATGACAGGCCAATCTGACTGGCCAGGCTTTCCGCCGTAAACCCAAGGTTTCGGGCCTCAGGGCGCAGGCGCAGTCTCAGCTCCGGCTGGCCGCCTTTCAAGGAATCCCGGACATTGCTGACTCCTTCGATCTGCGCCAGGAAATCCCGAACTTCCTTGCTGGCAAGTCGCAGGAGTTCTGTGTCTTTCGACATAAGTTCGACGACAAAACCACCCGCGAAGGATTCGGATCCGGTGAACTGAAGCTGGCTCGAGCCTTCAACCTGGCCGGTACGCGCGCGCCACTGACGAATGACATCCAGTATCTCGATACCTGACCTGTCCTTGACCGGGGTAAGTTCCGCATAGATCTGGCCGCCTTCACCGCCATCCACCTGAACAAAAACCGTGCGGATCGGTGGCTTATCAAGCCCAGCGTTTTGCTGCAGTTCCAGATTGAGGTCTTCGCCGATTTTCTGAATGTTCAGGATGTTCTTTCGGGTCAGGCGAAACGGCGCGCGGGCGTCCATTTCAAGTGTCACCGTGATCACCTGTCCGGGCACATCCGGGAAAAACACAGTTTTAATTTTACCCAACCCGATCTGACCGATGCCCATGGAACCAGCGGCCAGAAACAGAACTAAAACGGTATAGCGGTGATGGATCGACCACACCAGGATCGGCAAATAAACCCGGTCCCGGAACCACATCAATCCTCCCGTTGCACCCTGCTGAACACGCCCCCACAGGCGGCCAGGCAAACTGCGCGGAGGCTGACCAATGGAAAGGTGCGCCAGATGCGCGGGCAAGATGAATTTGCTTTCGAGCAGAGAAAACAGGAGGGCAAAGATAACAATTCCGGAAAATCCGGCCAAAACTTTACCAAGGGGATTGTCCAGTACGAACATCGGGAAAAGGGCTGCAATCGTGGTCAGCACGCCGAACACCGTCGCAATGGCCACTTTGTTAACGCCCTCTTCGGTCCCCCTGATGGAATCTTTATTGTTCTGGCGTTCCTCAAACACGCTTTCGCCGACGACCACGGCATCATCGACAAGGATTCCGAGTGCGATTATGAGGCCGAAGGTCGTGACATCGTTAAGCGAATAATCCACCCAACGGGAACCTGCAACCGCGACCGCACCCAGAACCGAAACCGGGATGCCCATGGCAACCCAAAAGGCCAAGCGCACATTCAAAAACAACGACAGCATCAAGATGACGAGCAACAGACCCTGAACGCCGTTCGAGCGTAAGAGCTGAAGGCGATCTGAAATGAACCCGGCTGAATCTCCCCAGACCGTGACCGAAATTCCGGGCGGCAAGAGATACTCGTAATCCGCAACTGCGGCATTCACCACCCGCGAAATTTCCAGCAGGTTTTCTTTTTGCCCGACCAGAACCACCATCCCAACGGTTGGTTTTCCGTTCAGCCGAAACAGATAATCACCCTCTGCAAAGGTGTCCCGCACGCTGGTGATGTCACCCAGCTTAACAACGGAGCCGTCGGGTCTTTCCACAACAGGGACGGCAGCAAAATCAGCGGCAAATCGCGCCCGGTTGTCGGCCCGCAACGATATGCTGCCTCCAGCGGTGTTCAGTTTCCCGCTTTGGAAATCGATTGAGTTCTTTCGAATGGCGTCGGATAGGTCAGAGATCGTCAAGTTGAGCTGGCGCAGGCGCTCGGGATCGACCTCAATGCGCATCTCCTGCGGAACGATGCCCCAGATCTTCAGGCGGGACAGTTCCGGCTTTGACAACAGATCTTCTTTGAGCCTTCGAGCAAGAGTCTGTAGCGTCGCCGGGTCTGTTTCTCCCACGACATTCACGTAGAGGGCGGGAATATCAAAACCGTTGGTCTCGATGACCGGACGTTTGGCCGCTTCGGGGAAATCAATGATCCCATCGATTTTCAGACGAACTTTATCGAGGAGCCTTTGCAGATCCTGCCCACCCCTACGCCGGACTGACACCGTGGAAGATTCATTTGAAGACTCGGACGTAATACTGCGCACGCCCGGCAAACCCTCAAGCGCCTGTTCGATTTTTTGGGTGACCAGCTCGTCGACTTGCTGTGCTGTGGCGCCTTCAAAGATTGTCGTTATTTCAACACTTTCCGGCGGAACACGCGGAAACCCCTCGATCCGGATGGACACAAGTGTCAGCACTCCTAGAAGGAGGATGAACCCCATCAGCAGATTGGCGCCAACTGGGTTCCGGATAAACCAGGCTGTCAGAGAATGCATGATTTACTCCCCGGCTTCCAAAGGCTGGACCCATTGTTTCGGCAAAAACGAAGCCAATGGCGTGATCGCAACCCGATAAACTGGCTCGCCTTTTGGTGCGGCGATGACAATGCGGTTTTCGTTCCGGAACAAGATATTTGGAATGTGACGCCGCAATTGTTCTTCGCTATCAACAAACCAGATATAGCCTTCGCGGGTCAGAGCGGTTTCCGGGATACTGATCGTCGCGTCCAGTTTCCGCCCCGGTAAAACAACCCGTACAAAGTCGCCGGACAGTACGGATCCATTTTCAGCAGCCGTCAGATCCAAAAACACCCGAAACTGGCGCGTCCTCTGATCAAGAAATCCGCCGCCCTGGCGTGCTGTGGCAACGGCGATAGGCTTTCCTTTTTGATCGAAAATTTCTGCGGTCTGTCCCGAAACCGGTTGCTGCATCAGATCCCAATTTTCTCGACTCACCTCGACGGCAAGTTCGAATCTCCTGTCGTCCACGAGTCTCGCCAGCCGGTCACCGGCCGTAACGGACTGACCCAGGCTGACGAACCGTTCCGTGACAATCCCCGAAAAGGGTGCTGTCACAACCGTGTTCGAATAGTGCTTTTGCGCTGCTGTCAGCTTCCTTTCAGCAGAGGCAACTGAGAACTCGGCAACACGAAGCTGTGGCAGACGCAAAGCAAAGTGATGGGGCGGGTCGGTGCCGTCTCGTCGAAATTGACGCCGGGCCAGTTCCGTTTTGAGCTGAGCCTGCAAAAGAGCGAGCTTTGCCTGCTCCAATTCCAACTCGGCGGTGGCAACGTCGGCTTCGTATTGTGTTTTCTCGATTTCAAAAAGGGCCTGGCCCGCTGACACCCGCCCGCCGGCCAGCGCCCTGTTCTTCACCTCTGTCACACGGCCTGAAACCGCAGCCCGGATCTCTGCGGACCAACGGGGCTTAACTTCTCCGAATACCTCGATCCGCGCGGTTTCCGGTTTTACAAAAACCTGCGCCACAGAGACGAGCGGAGCGGGCGCAGGCTCGGCGTTTTGTGAAACGTCAACCGTGTCATCCGCGGTCCAGAGAAAACCGGCCACCGCCCCCAAGACCGTGAGTGAGATCAAGAACCAAACCCACCGTCTTGGAGACAGATTGACCGCGGCCTCGGTGTTTCCATCAACCTGGTTCATCCCGGTAACTCTCATTCTGCCCGATCGGCCAATCCAAATCGGGATGACTCCCCAGGGGGTGTTTAGTTGCGCCCCGCGCGCGCGGGCAGATTTTGGCTTATGCAGTGAAAGTTGCCGCCATGGAGCAGAATCTCCCGGCCTTCCACCCCGAACACCTCGCGGTCCGGAAAGGCGCGCTCCAAAGTCTCTCTGGCGCCAGGATCGGTTTCGGGATCCAGGAGAGGAAAAACGACACGCCGGTTCGTGATGATGTAGTTCACGTACGAGCCTGCCAGCCGGTCTTCGATTTCGTCAATGCGCGAGTCCGGCATAGAGTCGGCCTCTTCGTCCGTAATGAAGAGCGGACCCGGTTGATGCAGCTTGTGAACCTTGAACTTATTGCCATCCGCGTCAGTGCTGGTCTCCAGGACTTCCAACGCCAGTTGCGAACGTTCGTATTGCGCGTCGCTTAGGTCGTCTGTCCAGGTCAGGATCACTTCGGAGGGGCGCGCAAAACAGCACATGTTATCGACGTGACCACTCGTGCTGTCTTCGAAGACCCCAAAAGGAAGCCAGATGACTTTTCGAGCGCCCAGATAAATCTTCAGGTACTCCTCGATCTCTTCTCTGCTCAAGTCCGGATTGCGGTTCGGGTTAAGCAGGCATTCCTCGGTTGTAATAATGGTTCCGCGACCGTCGGAATGGATCGATCCTCCCTCCAGCACGAGCGGAGCACGGTAGCGGTGGGCCTCTTCATGTTTAAGCAACTTCCGTGCGGTCTTGTTGGTATCCCAGAAGTCCTCCGGATATCCCCAGCCGTTGAAAACCCAATCAACGCCGCGGCGGCCATTTTTGTCATCGATCAGAAAAGTCGGACCATCGTCGCGAACCCAATTCGTACCGGCGTTCATTTCCACGACTTCGACGGCTTCCGGGACGAGCGACCGCACTCTCGCGGCCTGGCGCGAAGTCGCCGCCAGACGGACCGGAATATCGCTGGCAATCGCTGCTGCAAGCTTCGCGATGACGCCCTCGGCAAGTTCGCCCTTTAATCTCCATTCGGGTGCTTCAGGCCAAACCAGCCAAATGGCTTCATGATTCTCAAACTCGCCTGGCATCCGAAATCCGTCGGCAAGCGGCGTGGATTTTAGGCGGGATGAAGATTTCTGGCTTTGGGCCAACCCCATGCCAGCAAAGCCAGTTATGCCAAAGGCAGCGGCAGAGGCGCCCAACAGTGTTCGACGATTAATGTTCATTTAGATTTCTCCGCTTCTCATCCTGTCGTTGCGTTCGTGTTTCGATGAGACGGATATGCAGAGCAATTGTCGCAAAAGAATATCGGCGGCAGGGCGAGTTTGTCGCAAACTGTCGCAAAACCCGGCCCTTGCGAATGGTGGCGACAACTTTCTGGCTGCAGATGGGCGACGACTTCGCATTCATTCTGTAAAACATGGTTTACGAGAAAACAGGGATAAGCAGATGCTTCAGGAACCCAACATCGCTGAGCCGCATATTCTGGTCGTAGATGATCGCCGCGACATCCGTGACCCTTTGCGCCAGTTTCTGCAGAAACAGGGAATGCGGGTCAGCCTGGCCGCCAGTGCCTCGGAAGCACGCAAACTGCTGCCCGATGCCGCGATCGACCTGATTGTGCTTGATATCATGATGCCTGGTGAAGACGGCCTTTCGCTTTGCCGGCACATCCGCACAAAGTCGGCGTTGCCGATCATCTTGCTCACGGCCCTGGCCGATGACACCGACCGTATCGTCGGCCTGGAACTAGGGGCTGATGATTATCTGGTGAAGCCTTTCAATCCCCGTGAGCTTCTGGCCCGCATCAGGGCGGTTCTGCGACGCAGTCAGATTGAGCAGCCTGCTATTGTTGACTCTACGGCGAACTGGCAGATCGGGCCTTGGCAGTTTGATGCCGGCGCACAGCTTTTGCGTCATGAAAACGGCGCAGATGTTTCCCTGAGCAATGGCGAGTCAAAATTGCTGGAGGTCATGGTGGCCCGCGCCGGCCGTGTCTTATCACGCGCGCAGTTGCTCGACCTCACACAGGGACGCGAGGGCGGCCCCTTCGACCGGGCCATCGACAATCACATCAGCCGGCTTCGCAAGAAAATTGAGTCACCCGACAACCCGGATCGCGTTTTTCAGACTGTCTGGGGCGGCGGGTACAAGCTCGTAGCAGAGGTCAAGAAGCGGTGATACATCTTTGGCCCGACCGCATGGCGGGGCGTATCATCCTGCCTGTAATTATTATCGTGATCGGCGCGCAGTTCGCGCTGAGCTGGTTCTTTTTTTCCGCTTTCGAAGAAGATTACTGGCCAGAGGAGCAGGCTCTGTATGCTGAACAGCAGCGCGACCGGCTGCGTAGCCTGATCGTGACCCTGCGCAATAGCCCGAAAAATCAGACAGGCGATATTCTTAAGGTTGCTAACGGAAAGGATTTCCATGCCTGGCTCGCATCCGACACGGCAGCCTTCGAAGATAAACAATCTCTTCAGGCCGTGGAGGCGAAGCATGCATGGGCCGCAGAACTTCAGTCCGCAGATGCCGTTAAAATCATTGTCTCCTCCTTTGACTTTGATGATCTTGAAACGCTTCATAGCGCGCTCGCTCTGCCTGATGCTTTGATCGTTAACTATGGTGGGCATCCGCCGGATTTGCTGATCGAGGCGGAAATCCGACCGCGGGTCTGGCTGCGCGTTCTTTCTGTCTCGTCTGAATTTGATAGCGAAATCGCGGACTGGTTCGACATATACGACCTGATTTATCTGTGCCTGATTATCGTCAGTGTGGTGCCGATACTCATTTTCGTCGTGCGCCGCGCGGCTCAACCCATTCATGCCCTGGCCGGTTTTGCCGAACGGATCGGTCACGGAGGCTGGCGTCATGAGGAAATCCCAGAAACGGGCCCGCTGGAAACCCGTCAAGCCGCACGCGCCCTGAACGTAATGGCCCAGCGCATTCACGATTTTGTCGAAGACAGAACCCGGATGCTGGCCGCCATCTCACATGATATCGCCAGCCCGCTGACGGGTATGCGGCTGCAGGCGGAAATGGTAGAGGACGCTGAAATTCGGGAATCCCTGATCCGGGGGATCGAAGAAATCAGCGATATGAGCCGGTCAACGCTGGCCTTTGCCCGTCTTGATACGTCTGATGAAAAATCGCAGCCAATGCATTTTGCAGAATTTGTCGCCGATCTTCTGAAGGATTACGAGCACGAAACCATCGCATTCGACGCTTCAACAGCGGCCGGTTCGCTGGTTGTTCCGATTCGACGGACTCTTATGCGACGGGCCCTCCGCAATATCGTGGATAATGCTCTGAAACACGGTGGCTCTGCGACCTTCCATCTTGCAAGCCACGATGGTGAAATCCGGCTTGATATAAGCGACACAGGCCCTGGCCTTCCTGAATCCCTTCTTGAAAAGGTATTTGAACCCTTTTACCGGTTCGATTATTCCCGCAATCCTGACTCCGGCGGCACCGGCCTTGGCCTCTCAATTGCGCGTAATCTCATCCGGCTCCACGGAGGCGATATCCAGCTCTGCAATCGGGCCGGCGGCGGCCTCACAGCCCGGATAACTCTGCCAACCGGCTAGCTGAGGAGCTGGAAAAATTGGATTGAGGCGTACGCGGTACTGACATTTTTAAGCAGGGTCAGGCGAAGGAAATCAGCCAAACCATGCCATTTTCAGGTTGCCGTTCCTGTTAAGTCTTGGACACCTCGTTTAACCAGCTTACGACCTGATAGGCTGCGCATTTAGTATGTCGCGCGGCCCCCGGTGACGTCGAAGACCTGGCCGGTGGTGAAGGAACAGCGCGGGCTGGCGGCCCAGGCGACCATGTCGGCTATTTCTTCTTGCGAACAAAAGCGGCCCATGGGGATACGCGACTTCTTGTCGGCGATGTAGGCCTCATCCATTTCCTGGAAGAGGTCTGTTTCGGTGATCGCGGGCGCGACGCAATTCACCGTCACGTTGGAGGGTTGCAGCTCGCGCGCCAGCCCCTTGGCGTAGCCAATGACTCCGGCCTTGGCGGCGCCGTAGGCACAGGCGCTTGGATTGCCTTCCTTGCCGGCCACTGAAGCCACGATCACCAGCCGACCATAGTCTCTCTCGCGCATATGTCCGACCGCGGCGCGGGTCGAAAGAAAGACACCGGTCAGATCCACTGCGAGCACCTGGTTCCATTCTGCCAGAGTGTAATCCCATGCGGCTTTTGTCGGGCCATTAATACCGGCGTTGGCGACCATGACGGTCACCGAACCTAGAGCCTTAAGGCTCTCGTTGAAGGCCTGCTCCACCGAAGTCTCGTTGGTCACGTCGACGGAGGTGCAATGGGCAAATGCAGGATCCGCAACGATCGGCGCGCAGTCCAGATCCCAGCCCGACACCTGTGCGCCGAGAGCCGTAAAACGACGGGCGATGGTCAGCCCGATGCCTCTTGCGGCGCCGGTGACGATAATCCGGTGATTTTCCAGATCGAAACTCATGGTTCAGCGGTCTTTCTCGTTGACCCCAATCGCCCGGTCTCTAGGCTTTTCGAGGAAAGAGTTTTCTATCAAGAGGGAAGCATGCCGGGGTTTCACGTTGAAGTTGGTCACAGCGTTGCTTTTACCAAAACCGTGTCTGAAAGCGATGTCTATATGTTTGCCGGAATCACCGGCGATTTCTCGCCGAACCACGTCAACAAAGCCTACATGGAAAAGTCCAAGTACGGGAAACTGATGGCCCATGGCGCGCTGATGGTGGGCTTTATGTCGACCGCTTCGACCATGGCAATCGCGCACACGCGCGAGGCTTCCGAGACGCCGGTCTCGTTGGGTTACGACCGCATTCGGTTTCTCAAACCTGTATTCCTCGGCGATACCATCACCGTGACTTATGAATTCGTTGAGACCAACGCTGAAACCAAGCGTTCGACTGCCGACATCAAGCTGACCAACCAGGACGGCGAGCTCGTCACCGTCGGCCAGCATATCCTGAAATGGGTGCCGAACGAGAGCTAGCATCTTATTTGCCCAGCCATTGCGGCTTTCGCTTCTCGGAGAAAGCGCGCGGACCTTCTTTCGCATCGATGCTCTTCAGCATGGCTTCGTATTCGGGATAACGCGTAGTGAACGCAGCCGCCACGGTTGGCGCGTCCAATCCTTTCAGCATCATCTGCTTTGTCGCCCTCAGTGACAGTGGCGCGTTCTCAAGCAACCGATTCGTCCAGAGTTTCGTTTCAGCTGCCAGCTTGCTGCGTGGTACGACGGAGTTGATTAGCCCATAGGTAATGGCCTCTTCCGAAGAGAACAGACGACCGGTCAACGCAATCTCCATCGCCTGTTTCAGCGGAATCTGACGGGCTAGTCTATGCAGCCCGCCGCTGGCCGCCAATCCGACCTTGGGCTCGGGAAGTCCAAACTTTGCATCCTCCACCGCGATCACTAGATCGCACGCCAGCAGGACTTCCAGACCGCCACCGATGGCATGACCATTGACTGCTGCGATGACTGGCTTGGTCAGATCGAAACGTTCCGTCAAACCCGCGAACCCGGACGTCGGCATATCGTCGGCACCCGTCTCCGCGCGAACTTTCAAGTCGGAGCCGGTGCAAAATGCTCGATCACCCGAACCGGTGATCACCGCGAGGCGAAGGTCATCGTCCCTGGCAAAGTCGTCGAAGATCGATGCCAGCTCGGCATGGGCCTCCGGGTGAAGCGCATTCATCACTTCCGGTCGATTAAGGATCACCGTCAGGACGGCTCCCCTTTTCTCGATCAGACTGTGGCGAATGTCTGTCATAACGTAATGCGTTGACCGCTTTCCGCCGCGTCGAATACCGCAAGAGTTGCTTGTAAGCTGCGGGTCGCATCCTCCGCTGTGATACGTGGCGCCTCCTCACCTTGTATTACCCGGCAAAAATGCTTGCACTGATTGATATAAGCATCCTCCGGGGTGCAGGATTTATCTTCTGATCGTAGCGGCGTGTTCCAGCCCCGCGCGGTATCATCGTGGCGCCAGAGTTTCAGATTAGGAAACTCCAGTGAGGCGGAGTCTCCGACAAAACGGGAAGCGTTTTGGTGGGCCGGGGGAAACTCCGGATTTTCATGGAAACCGAACTCCCAGGCCCAAGGTGAAGCCGCCGAATCGGAAAGTAGAAAGGTACCCAGTGCGCCATTTTCGAAGCGCAGGATGATCGCGGCAGTCTCTTCCTTTTCATGCCCTCGCACGGTGCTCGCCAGCTCCGCGCTCAAGCTGGTGATTTCTCCGCAGACATAACGCAGACAATCGAACTCATGAATGAGGTTGATGAGAATTGGGCCTGCTTCGCGTTTTTGCCGCCAGACCTGGTCGAAATAGCTGTCCGCCTTGCGCAGCGTCCATTGCCCGTTGACCGCCACCAGTTGCCCAAGCCCACCGCTTCTCACGATTTCCCGTGCTTTGTGCACAAAGGGATAGTAACGCCGGTGGTGCCCAACCAATACCTCACGCTGAGTGGCGCGCGATTTTTCGATGAGAATTTGGGCTTCGCCGAGGGTTCCCGTAATCGGCTTTTCGATCAAGACATGTGCGCCGTTCTCTAGCGCCGCCAAAGCGGGTGCCAGGTGCAGTTCGGTCGGGGTCGCAACAATTACACCGTCCGGTTTGACTTCTGCCAGCATGGCTTTGTAGTTGTCGTAGAAGGTCACGCCATAACGCTCGGCAATACCTTTGACTGTCGGCGAGGCATCGGCGACCGCCACCAGATCTGCTTCCTCGACCTGAGCGATAGTCTCAAGGTGGCGCACCCCGATACGCCCGGCCCCGATTAAGGCAAGCCGAACTGAAGTCATTGAGCTGTATCCATAAAGTAAGTCTGATTTATTGGTTCAGGGGGCGTGTCCATGAGCGGTATAAAACTCATCTTGTCCAGGATGTCGCGCTGCAGGTCCACACCCGGCGCAATCTCAATTAGTTTGACGCCGTCCTTGGCCAGGCGGAAGACGGCGCGTTCGGTGACATAAATCACCTCCTGCGCCTGAAGGTTCGCCTGCCGGCCCGAGAAAGTGATTTGATCGACTTTATCGACCAGCTTCCGCACTTCACCGTGGCGGTGAATGGTGAGCACGCCGTTCCCCGACTCGATCGAGGCGCCTTTGGCGTCGAAAGTTCCGCAGAAGACGACTTTGCGTGCGTTCTGTGCGATATCGATGAACCCGCCGGGCCCGACCGTCAGGCCGCCGAGCCTCGAGACGTTGACATTGCCTTCTATATCCAACTCGCCAAAGCCCAGGAACGCAATATCCAGTCCGCCACCGGAATAGAAGTCGAACTGGGAGGGGCCGTCGATCATGCAGCTTGGATTGCGTGCATAACCGAATAGTGTCCCGGTAAGAAGTGTGCCGCCGTAGGTGCCGTGTTCGATGGTCTGGTAATAGCGATGCTGTTCGCCCTTCGCAGCGACGATGCTCGCCACTTCGTCGGGAACGCCGAAGCCGTAGTTGATGACCGCACCTTCGCGCAGCTCTTCGTGAGCGCGGCGTGCTACGACCTGGCGGATCGAGAAGGGCGGCATGGGCGGGATCGGATCGTCGGCCTGTTTCTCGCCGGAGATGGCTGGATCATAGATCAAATCGTAGCCTTGCCGTTGCGCCGGGTCGACCACGATGGCATCGACCAGCGCGCCCGGAATGCGGACCGCACGGGCAGGAAGAATGCCGTTCCGAACCCGCTCGCGCACCTGCACGATGACCTTGCCGCCAGAATTATGCGCGGCCGCCGCCATGGCGTATATGTCCACGTTGGCCGGCTCCTGATCGAGGCTGATGTTACCGTCGTCGTCGGCGAAAGAGCCTTTGAGCAGGGCAATGTCGACCGGGAAGGGGCGGTAGCGCAGGAACTCGCGACCGTCGATCTCCATCACATCTACCAGGTCTTGCTGCGCAGCCTCGTTCATCTTTCCGCCGCCGAATCGCGGGTCGACGAAGGTGCCGAGACCGACGTGAGTCATCAGGCCTGGGCGCTTGGCTGCGACCTCGCGCATCAACTGCATTACGACGCCGCCGGGCAAGACATAGGCCTCGATCTTGTTTTCCCGGGCGAGCGCCTGCATCCGTGGCGACCAGACCCAATGACCGCCGATCACCCGCTTAACCATGCCTTCGTGAGCGAAGCGGTTCATGCCGTGCGTCTTGCGGTCGCCGATGCCTAATGCGTGTACGCAGGTCAGATTCTTCGGATGGCCTTCATTAAGGAAACGCTGCTCGACGGATTTATGCAGCAGCGTGGCTTCGACCAGGCCGCCGCCACCTCCGATCAGACCGATTGTGTCGCCATCGCGAATGAGAGCTGCTGCGTCTTCGGCGTCTACGAATTTGTTGCGGTTCATGTCACGTCGTCATTTGGTAGAGGCTAGTGTCACCCTTCATGAGCGCGCGGGCAATCACCGAGCGGTGAATTTCGGAGGTTCCGTCATAGATGCGGTAAATGCGGGCATCACGATAATAACGTTCGATCGGCAGGTCCTTGCAGTAGCCCATTCCGCCGAAGATCTGCACTGCCCGGTCTGCGACGCGGTTCAGGGTTTCCGACGCTTGCACTTTGACCACTGAGATTTGGTTGCGGGCGTCGAGACCCTGGTCGATTTCCCAGGCTGTCCGGTGCAGAGCAAGACGGGCCGCGTTGATCTCGACCGCGCTGTCAGCGAGCATCTGCTGGATCATCTGGAAGTCGCCGATAGATTTGCCAAACTGCTTCCGCTCGCCCGCATGCGCCAGGGAGAGGTCCAGAATTCGTGTTGCCTTACCTATCGAGCGGGCACCGATCTGGGCCAGGCGGATGCGACCCAGGGTCTCCAGAGCCAGCTTCAAGCCTTTTCCTTCGGCGCCTAGGAGATGTTCCTGCTTCAGGTGAACTTGATCGAAGAACAGCTCGACATGTGACGTACCGCGCAGACCCATCATTGGCTGATCCCGGCCAATCGAAACACCCTCCATCGCCTTGTCGACGATGAAGGTGGAGATGCCGTGCTTGCCGGCGTCAGGATTCGTCACTGCAGTCACGACGAAAAAATCGGAAAAGAGGCCGTCAGAGATGAAGTGCTTATAACCGTTTAGCAGCCAACCATCGTTCGTGCGGATCGCTCGTGTGCGGATTCCGGCAGCATCCGATCCGGCCTCAGGTTCGGTAAAGGCTACTGAGAAGGTTCGTTCGCCGCGCACGGAAGGCAGCAGCCAGCGTTCCCTTTGTGCCTCGTCACCTGCAAGCAGAATTTCGTAGATATTGCCGAAGGCACGGCGCACCAGGATGTCCGTGGTATGGCCGAACTGTTCCTCGGCAAGCATCCAGTCCAGAGTTGAGAGGCCACCGCCACCGAAGTCTTCAGCGATGTTCATGGCATATAGGCCAAGGGTCTTCGACTTTTCGAGAATGTCCCGTGCCTTTTCCGGCGCCAGAGCTCCGTCCAGTTCGACCTCTTCTTCAAGCGGGCGCAGTTCAGATGTGATAAAACGGCGCACCGTATCGATCAGCATCCTCTGTTCGCTGGAAAGGCCAAAATCCATCAATAGTAACCCTTTGCTCCACCGCCATCGATCGGAATGCCTGCACCATGAATATGTCGCGCTGCCGGTGAGCAGAGAAAGGCGACCAGGTTCGACACATCGTCCGGCTGTCCCAAACGGCGCAGGCCTTCTGCAGCAACCGACTCGCGTTCTATTTGATCGCGGGTCTTGTCCTGCTGTTTGGCGCGGTCGGCGAAGATGGTCTCCAGCCGTTCGGTGACGGTCAGGCCTGGATGGATCCAGTTTACATTAACGTCGTCGCGCAGGCCTTGCGCAGCCAGTGCTTTGGAAAAGTTGGCGAGAGCGGCGTTGACGGCACCACCGACCATAAAATCTGCCGCAGGAGTTCGTGCGAAGCCGCCGACGATATTAATGACGCAGCCGCTTGCCTCCTTCAGCTGAGGCCAGAACAGTCGACTCAGCCTGACAGCGCCGTGAAACTTCAAGGCAAAGCCGTCGAGCATCTCTTCGTCAGGCTGCTCGGGGAATGTTCCACCCTTGGTGGCGCCAGCGGCATTGATGAGTATATCGCAGCAGCCGAAGCGATCGGCAGCGGCTTGATAGCTCTCTCTACAGCCTTCAAGGGTACGAAGATCGGCGGCGTGAAAAGCCGCGCTTTGGCCCGTTGCCGCTTCAATGGTTTCCCGGGCAGCTTTAAGACGTCCGGCGTTGGAGGCCGCGAGAAAGATATCTGCACCATCTTCAGCCAGGCGTTTGGCGACGGCCAGCCCAATTCCTTTCGAACCGCCGCTGACGATGGCGACTTTACCGGAAAGAATTTTCTTCGTCATGGCGGTGCCTCCTGCTAGTTCACGAGAGTCTGCTCGTTGGGTTAGAGCGCGCGTGAGCCGCAATAGCGGCTTTCCAGGCCTTTCACGATTGCGGCAAGCGCATTCAGCGTTGGTGTCGGCACTCCTGTCTGGACGCCCTTCGAAATAACGCTGCCGTAGATGAAGTCAACTTCGGTTGGACGGCCGTTGAGAATATCGACGCAGAGTGATGACTTGTTGTCGCCTGTTCCACCCGGCGCCGAAATCAATTCCATACCCTGTAGAACAGCCTCACGGTCCAGTGCAATCCCCAGCGCGCCGGCAACGGCGAACGCTTCATCGATGGCCTGCAGGCTGACCGTCTTAAGAGCCGGTATGCGCAGGATCTCGGCAGAGGTGAGATCGGTCGCGCCGGAAATCGCACTAAGCGAGATATTGCCAAGCAGCTTTTTCCAGATCTCCTGGACGATGTCTCCACTGACATGGGTTTCTAAACCTGCTGCGGACAAGGCGCCGGCGATCCGCTCGGCACGCTTGCTTTTCCCGCCATCCATTTCACCAATGTACGAGGGAACACGGGAAAAATCGACGATGGAGCCCGGGCCCAGCATACAGCCTGCCATGGCGGTCAAACCTCCCAAGACGGAGGCTTTTCCAAGCTCTTCGGCAATGAGCTCTTCGTTGCCAAGGCCGTTCTGGAAACTCACCGCAATGGCGCCCAGATCGACCAGGTGCCTGACGGCGCGTGCCGCGTCGCGCGTGCCGTGGGCTTTGCATTGAAACAGAATGACATCAGCATGGTCGATGTCGCTCGCATCTGTAGTCGCTGTAATCTCGACGGTCCGATCTCCGCCAAAACCACTGATTTTCAATCCATCATTCCGAATGGCCGAAACATGATCGCTGTTCGTATCGACCAGCGTGACGTCGAGCCCGCCATCTTGCAGGATTGCGCCGAACAGTGCACCCATACCTCCAGCACCTGCGACAACGATTTTCGGTTTCCAGTCGGACATTTCTGTTACTCGATTTTATAAATTCCGATTCACGCGAACTGAAGTTCAATCTTACCTATGGACCCGAAGTCCGCGACGACATGGCTGCCGGCCTTGACGGGTTGAGGGACTGTGGCGGCGCCTGTCGATACAAAATCACCGGCCTTCAGGCCGATACCCCGCGACGCCAGATGATTGATTAGGGCGGCGAGGGCGTCGATGGGAATACATCGCATATCGCCGAGGAAATTTTCCGCCTCCGCGCTATCATCCACTTTCAAGGATATGACATGGTTCTGAAAGTCGATTGCCTGCCACTCGGTGACCGGATTGCCGAACACGAAACCAATCCCGCCACCGTTGTCCGCGATAGTCAGCAGCGTGCCAACTTTGGGGGCGCGCTCACCCGTGGGATAGCGATGTCCGATGATCTCGATAGCAGGATGCAATGTGGCGAGAGGAGCTATTTCTTCCGCACTCCAAGGCTTGCCGCGCAATGGCAGGTCGGCGCTTAGCCGAAAGGCGAATTCGGTCTCAGCTCGTGCGTTCGGGAAGCGCGAAATCGGCAGGCTGTGACTATTACCGACAAACGTGGTCGGGTCGAGAATCCTACCTGGGATCACATCGTCGTGGCCATCCAGCTCGCGCATCTTGATGCTGGTGGCGCCGACTTTCCAACCGGTAATACCGTGACCAAGCTCTTCAGCCATGCGGTTCTGAACAAAGTAGGCTTCGGTCCGGTCTTGCGGCTGTTCGGCAACCTGTACTCTATCGATGGCCTCGGCCAGATCCCAGGCCGCCGCAAGCTTTGCGGCAAGGCCTGAGAGAGGAGCAACCCTTTCCTGCGATATGTTCATGCTGAGCGCGTTCGGCATAGCCTAGCCGTAGATTTCCATGAAGGTTTTGATGCATTGGCGGAACCCGGCTTCAAAGTCGCCGTTACCCGGGTGATAGACGCTCTCGTAGGAGATTACGCCGTCATAACCATCGGCACGCATGGCATCCGCCATGGGTTGGAACTGATCAGCAAGCTGACCCTCGAGCATCGGCCGCACCTCTAACGTTGCTTTAGGCGTGTCGGCGAAGACGTCTTTGATGTGCACATGGCCCAGGTAGCCGCCCTTCATGGTTTCATAGCCATCTGGCCAGGCGGTTTCGTGTGCCCAGCAGTTGTTGGCTGGATCCCACAGAATCTTCAGCGTGTTCTTGGCGTCCAGGTCGTCAATCAGCTTGCGGCCGGTCCAGCAAGAATTGATCATGGTGCCGTTGCCGGTCTCGACGACCAAAGTCACACCCTCAGCCTTCGCCAGTTCGACCGCAGGCGCGATCAAAGGCGGTAAGGCATCCCATGCGCCTTTCGCTACATTCCATTGCTCTGCACCGTTCAGGCCCCAGAGGATCATTTCCTTCTTGCCCGACATGATGCGCACGGTCTTGCAATCAAATTCATGCGCCATATCGATGCAGCGCTTCAGGCCATCCATATGTTTGGTATGCAGCGCGTCGCCGGCTTTGGTGGTCATGGGCATGCCGGCAAAAACGTGGCGCGAAATACAAGACACGGTTTTGTTGTGCTTCTTAACGAGTTCCAGAGCCTTTCTGCGTTCGTCGGTGTTAAGGCCGCCGACCTCTTTATCCCAAAGGAACTGCAGCTCAGCGTATTCAAGGCCGTATTCGTCCATCACAGATAACGCGTGAGCAAAATCGCGGCTGATTCCGTCGGTGATGACTCCAAGTTTCATGTACCGGTCTCCGGTTTTGAGGTTCAGTTTATCGGTTGAGTTCAGCGCCGACGATGTCTTCCATGACCCGCGTCACCACCCAATTATCGCCCGAGGGATGCTTGGTTTTTCCGGCCTGGAACAGCTGCATTGCGGTTCCGGCGGTAAAGAGCGGTACGCCCAGCTCCCGCGCCATATCCATGGCGATGGTCAGGTCCTTGTACATCGTATTAATGTGGCTGCCCGTCCCCTCAAACTTGCGGTCGATGATGTTCTCCAGAGCGGTGTTTGTGATCCCGCATCCCGCGCCGGAAGTGCTGAAAACTTTGAAGAGGGTCTCTCCCGTCACGCCGGCTTTCGCGGCAAGAGTGGAGGCTTCGAATGTTGCCGAGAAGATCGAGCCGATCAATGATTGCAGACAGGCCTTTACGGTCTGTCCCATGCCGGCGTCATCGCCAACCCGGTGGATGACTTTGCTGACGGCTTCCATCACCTGTTTGCTGCGTTCCATCGCGTCATCGGAGCCTGCCGCCATCATGGTCAAGGTGCCGGTTTGTGCGCCGGGGAAGCCGCCGCTGACCGGAGAATCGATGATATCGATGCCGGTGCCATCCAGGCCTGCGCCAATGTCGCGTGCTTCTGAAGCTTTGATCGTTGCGGTCAAGAGTACGACGCCGCCTTGTTTCATGGTCGACGCCAGACCGTCACCGAGAATGACCGCTTTTGCCTGATCGCCGTTCATCACCATTACATAGACTGCATCCGAGCCCTCCCCGACCTCAGCGACCGAGGCCGCAGGCAGACCTCCCATTTCCTGGAAAGCGGTCATCCGGACCTGACTAAGGTCGAAGCCGGTGACCTCGAAGCCGCTTTTAATGAGGTTCTTGGCGAGGCCGGAGCCCATGTCGCCTAATCCGATAACGCCAACCCGCGTCATAGTTCCTCCAGACCTTACAGAGTGTGTTGTTTGCTTCGCGCGTGTTTTCTCTGCGCTTGGCGCGTTGATAAAGAGCGGTCGAAAGCAATGCCTCTAACCTTGTCTCCCGTCACGGTATCTTCCCAAACCAGGCATGTGATGGACATCGCTTTCTTGACGATGATGCCTATTCAAATCATAATTTGCGGCAAGAAAAACATCATTTCTTGATGTTGATGCATCAAAGAAGCGAATTTCAATGGACACACAGACCAAGAACAAAGCTCGAATTATAGACATCGCGCTTCAGGCCGGTGTGAGCACCGCAACAGTCGACCGTGTACTGAATAGCCGTCCGGGGGTTCGGCAGAAAACCGTTGATCGCGTTATGGATGCTGTACGATTGCTGGAAAAGGCACTGGTACGCCCGGCCATCATTCCATCCATTGCCGCGGATCTGGTGATTGACGTGGTCATTGCGGGGAGCGCTGGATTCGCCAATGAGATTCTGGCTAAGGACCTGCGGCGTATCGCTAAGCAGAAAGGTGTCGAGTTGCGGGCCACCTATCCCCAGCGCATGAAGCCTCTAGCACAGGTCGATGCGCTGGAGAGCTGCCTGGAATTTGGCAGTTCAGGCGTGATCGTGCAGCCGCTGGAGCATCCAGCTGTGCGGGAGGCCGTTGCCAGGTTCACAGGCCAGGGGGTTCCTGTAGTCAATGTACTGACGGATCTGCCAGGTGCGGATGCCCTTGGTTACGCAGGGCTCGACAATCGCGCTGCCGGCCGCACAGCTGGATTGCTGATGGGGCGTCTCTGCCGCAAAGCCGGCAAAATTGCCGTCTTCTGGGGTGGCCAGCTCTATCGTTGCCATGAAGAGCGGGAAATCGGTTTTCGGACGATTCTGCGAGATGAGTATCCCGACCTCTCGGTTCTTGAAGTGTTTCTGGGCCAGGACGACCCGGAAAAGAACTATCGAATGGCCAAACGTCTGCTGACAACGCATAGAGACCTCTGTGGGATCTATTCCATTGGCAGCGGCAATCGTGGGATCGAAAAGGCGATGTTGGAGAGTGGGCGCAAGGACGAGATTACCTTCGTCGCTCAGAACCTCACCCCATTGACCAAGCAGTGCCTCTTGAGCGGTGTGATGGATGCGGTGGTGCATCAGGATATGGCGCGAGTAGCAGACATTGCGATTTCCGCGATCATCGATCACTCGGTCGGACGGCCGGTGTCAATCGAGCGCGTGCCGGTCGAAATCATCATGCGGGAAAACGTGCGCTGATCTCGGCGGTGACAAAAACCTTGGAGACCGGATGATGAGAACCTCTATTGCGACTGTGTCGATCAGTGGGGATCTGCGTGAAAAGCTGCAGGCGATCGCAGGGGCTGGATTCGACGGCATTGAGATCTTTGAGAACGACTTTCTAGCCTTCGACGGTTCGCCCCAAACCGTGGGGCGAATGGTGCGCGATGCCGGTCTTGAGATTACATTGTTTCAGCCCTTCCGGGATTTCGAAGGTATGCCCGAGCCACAGCGTGCACGGGCCTTTGATCGGGCGGAACGCAAGTTCGACGTGATGCAGGAACTGGGCACCGACCTGATGTTGATCTGCTCGAACACCGCACCCCTGTCGCTTGGTGGCGTCGATCGTGCGGCCGCGGATCTATGCGAGCTCGGTGAACGCGCTGCGAAACGTGGCCTACGGGTCGGCTATGAGGCGTTGGCCTGGGGTCGCCATGTGAACGACCACCGCGATGCCTGGGAAATCGTGCGTCGGGCCGATCATCCGAACATCGGAATAATTCTCGATTCCTTTCACACGCTTTCGCGCAAGATCGATGTGAACTCGATTCGTTCGATCCCCAGTGACAAGATCTTTATTGTCCAACTGGCAGATGCGCCAATGATCGACATGGATCTTTTTTACTGGAGCCGTCATTTCCGCAATATGCCGGGTGAAGGGGATCTGCCGGTCACCGAATTTATGCGAGCCGTGGCAGCGACCGGCTACGACGGCGTCCTGTCTCTCGAGATTTTTAACGATCAATTCCGGGGTGGATCCCCCAAGACCGTTGCTGTCGATGGTTGCCGCTCCCTGAAATATCTCATGGACCAGGTCTCGCGGGCGGAACCGGATATCGCCATGTCTGTGCCTGGGATGCCGCCTCGGATCGAAGCAGAGGGCGTCGAATTTATTGAATTCACGGCGGACGAGGCCGAGGCAGAAGATCTCACGGCCCAGCTTGAAACTCTTGGATTCAAAAAATCCGGTGTTCACAAATCAAAGGACGTGACGCTCTTCAGGCAAGGCGGGATAAATATCGTTGTCAACAGAGAGAAAGAAGGCTTTGCGCATTCTTCCTATCTTATGCACGGCACGTCCGTTTGCGCGATCGGTCTGAAGGTCGAGGATGCGGCAGCAACCGTCGAACGGGCCAAGGTACTGGGGGCGGATACCTTCGGTCAGCCGGTGGGGCCGGGCGAATTGACGATTCCTGCAATTCGCGGTGTCGGTGGAGGCGTCATCTACTTTATCGATCAGAAGAGCGGACTGTCGAAAGTCTGGGAAATCGAATTCGACTCCGTTGATGACGATCAACGGGTGGATACTGGTGAAATCGGACTTATATCGATCGACCATATTGCCCAGACTATGAACTACGAAGAGATGCTGACCTGGTTGTTGTTCTATACATCGATCTTTCGGACCAAGAAAACGCCGATGGTCGACATCGTCGATCCGTCAGGATTGATACGTAGTCAGGTGATCGAAAATGATGCGGGAAGTCTTCGCATCA
The DNA here is from genome assembly GCF_947331435.1 of Pelagibius sp. Alg239-R121. GTDB lineage: Bacteria > Pseudomonadota > Alphaproteobacteria > Kiloniellales > Kiloniellaceae > Denitrobaculum. The sequence continues at coordinate 1,156,789 of NZ_CAMZOF010000001.1, forward strand.
CCTTGAATGGAGCCGAGAACCGGCGGACCCTGGCCGGACGTTTTATTGCCGAATCTTTCGGGTCAAGCGTGCAGCATGTAGCCTTTTCGAGCGATGACATAATGGCCACAGCCATAGCGCTGAAACGTAATGGGCTTGTGCCGCTTCCCATTTCACCGAACTATTACGAAGATCTCTTGTCGCGGTTCGATCTATCGCCGGAATTGGCCGGGCAGTTGGAAACCAACAATATCCTCTACGATCGCGACGATGAGGGCGAGTATCTTCAACTTTACTGCCCGAGCTACGGTGAAGGTTTTTTCTTTGAGATTGTTGAACGCCGGAGTTACAGCGGCTATGGCGCAACCAACGCGCCGTTCAGGATCGCTGCTCAGAAACGCAGCCTGGAGCCGTCGGTTCGTCAGATTGTCTCGGCTTGATCTGCCTGAAACATATCAACACTCGGGCAGATTGACAGACAGGCCGCCGGTGCTGGTTTCTTTGTATCTGGTCGACATATCGATACCGGTTTGACGCATGGCCTCGATACAATTATCGAGCGGCATAAAGTGCGTTCCGTCGCCCCGCAGGGCAAGGGCTGCGGCTGTCACCGCCTTGACCGCACCGAGGCCGTTACGTTCGATGCAGGGAACCTGAACCAAGCCTTTGACCGGGTCACAAGTCATTCCCAGATGGTGTTCCATGGCGATTTCCGCGGCGTTTTCGATCTGCTCGTTGGTGCCGCCCCGGACCGCGCAGAGTCCGGCCGCAGCCATTGCGGCCGCAGAGCCGACTTCACCTTGGCATCCGACCTCCGCTCCAGAGATGGAAGCGTTCTTTTTGATGATTCCGCCGATCCCCGAAGCGGTCAGCAGGAAGATCCGGATATCTTCGGAATCAGCGCCTGGATAGAAGTCCAGATAATAGCGCAACACAGCCGGGATGACACCTGCAGCGCCATTGGTTGGTGCAGTAACCACTTGGCCTCCGGCGGCATTTTCTTCGTTCACCGCCATGGCATAGACAGCCAGCCATTCGTTGGCTGACTCGAAAGGTGCTGAATTCGATTTGCGTTCGCAATCCAGCTGGCTCTTCAGGTTGGCAGCCCGGCGTTTGACTTTCAAACCGCCCGGCAGTTCGCCTTCTGACGCGAGTCCACGCTCGATGCAGCTGTTCATGATACTCCAGATCTGATCGAGCCGGCTGTCCAGTTCGGGCTCGTCCATGGTCTGCAGTTCGTTTGCGCGCTTCATTTCAGCGAGGGAGAGTTTGCTGCTCGCGCCCATTTCGAGCATCTGCTTTGCGGTGGCAAAGGGGTAGGGGGCGCCGCTGGGGGCCTCGTCGTCGGCGCCGCTTTGGTTCATGGCTTCGAGTTCTGCTTCTTCTACAACGAAACCGCCGCCGATCGAATAGTAGATCCGTTCCAAAAGCGTTTCGCCTTCTTCGTCCAAGGCGACAAACTTGAGGCCATTGGCGTGACCCTCGAGTGGAGGTCCGTAGTTGTAGATAAGATCGGTCTCAGGGTCGAAGACAAAGACGGGCAATCCGACGGGCGCAATACACTTGTCACGCCAAAGGTCCGCCTCGCACTTTTCGGCCAGATCGGCATCCAGAGTGTCCGGTGTGAAGCCCAACAGCCCGAGGAACACCGCGCGGTCAGTGGCGTGACCTTTCCCGGTGAAGGCGAGGGAACCATAAAGGCTGGCGCGCACGCGCGTGACGTTTTTCTCAGAACGGTCTCTCAACTCGCTTAGAAACTGGCTGGCTGCCACCATCGGTCCCATTGTGTGTGAACTCGATGGCCCGATGCCGATTTTAAAAACGTCGAAAACGCTAATGAACATGACGCGATCCCGTGCCTGCAAATTCCGAACAGCGGAATTTCCTATAGGAGAATGTTTCTTATAGTGGAAATCAGAAATCGTCTACCGCATTTGCGACATGATTCAGCGCAGAAGACCGGAAGTTATCTTTCCAGCGAGACCCAAAGGACGACGGCATCTTCTTTACTGGTCGAAATGCAGAGGTGTCCCATGCCGCTGTCGTAGTAAACAGAATCGCCTGCTGCCATGGCCAACGGCCGATAATGTTCGCTGTGCAGCTCCAGTTCACCGCTGACGACGTAGAGAAATTCCTCGCCGCGGTGACGTATCCAGTCGTCGAATTCCGATGCCGCCCGCGCCTTTATCCTGCTGACATAAGGCAGCATGCCTTTGTTGACCAATTCGGTGCAGAGGAGTTCGTGGCTGTATGTCGCAGTGGACCTAAGTTCGCCGTTGCCGGCACGAGTCACATCTCTTCGACCTGACATAGAATTATGATTTGATTGAAGAAAAAGCTGAGGCAGATCAATTTCAAGCGCGCCGGTCAACCGATGAACGATGTCGAAGCCCGGCGTCGTCTGATTGTTTTCGATCTTAGAGAGGGTCGATCGCCCAACCCCCGCCCGGCGGCCGGTTTCCTCCAGCGTCCAGCCCTTCTTCCGACGGGCCTCCTTCACCATTACGCCAAGCGCGGTTGTCTGAGGGTTTTTCAAATCATCTCCAGAGACTTCGGTGTGCCGGGCATCAGCTCTGCGAGCGTTTCGATTGCCGCCATGATGCTTTCAGGTCCATCGGCGCTTCATGTTGCTTCAAAGATTTGCGGATACGCATAATTCCCCAATAATGGATATATGCTACGAAAGTAGAAGAAAATTGCAATAGTGATGCAGTGAATTTGCACGAAGACCGGGTTCAACATATTGGGAACCCTTCGGCAAAAAAGGGGTATTTCGATCCGGCTCCAGCCGTCCGGACCAGCGTCATCCGTCCAGATAGGCGTAAGCGCAGGTCGCGCCGGCGCAGATCTTTTCTTTCCCTGCTTGCCGGAAGTCGACCCTCAGGGTCGCCATGCGTCTGCCGTTCGAAAGGATCGTAACCTCTGCCTCTACAGACCCCTTCATCAGGGGGCGCATGAAGTGAGTCGTCATGTCAACGGTGGTGACCTGCCGGAAGCGGCCATTGTGGGCGGAAAGGCTCAAAACCCCAACCGTGTCGGCAACTGCCGCAATGGCTTGGCCGCAGATGATGCCGCCTTCGCGGGAGAGGTCGGCGTTTTCCGGCAGTTCGAAGCGACCGCCTTGGTGTGTGACTTCCACGGCCACAATCTTCAGTTCCTGGATCCAAGGTGCAAAGACATCTTCCAGCAATGCCTGCATTTCCAAAACGCCGAAGGTTCCTTCATCCATGGCGGTCATGGCCGCTCCCTCACATTGAGTTGGGTAGAACGAGGACCAGCCAGGGCACGAAAACCAATAAGGCGAGACGCAAAATGTCAACGATCCAGAACGGAGTCACCCCGGCAAAGATAGTTGCGGTCGAAACGTCCTGGACGACACCCTTGAGGACAAAGACGTTGAGGCCGACTGGTGGGGTGATGAGGCTGATCTCAGTCACCACGACGACGACGATACCGAACCAGACCGGGTCGAAGCCGAGACTGGTCACCAGAGGAAAGAACACCGGCACCGTCAGCAGCAACATCGAGAGGCTCTCGAACACACATCCCAGCACGATGTATATTCCCAGGATCATCAACATGACAAGCATGGGACTGACGCCCCAGCCGGTCACCATGGCGATCAACCCTTCGGGCAGGCCGACGCGGTTCACGAAGTTGGAAAAGATCCAGGCCCCGATCAGGACGGCAAAGAGACTTGCCGCAGTGTGTGCGGTCTCAAAGAGAACTTCACGAACCGCCGCGAAGGTGAGGGCTCTTCTGGAAAGCGCAATCAAAAAGGCGCCGGTTGCGCCCATGCCCGCGGCTTCGGTCGGCGAGAAAGTGAGGTTCAGCGGCGCAAAGTCAAAAAGACCGTAAAGTCCGCCGATCACCAGTACAAAGAGTGCCAAGACGGCCCAGACATCTTTCAGAGCGGCCAGTCGAGCACGCCAGTCGGAGCGTTCGCCAGCCGGTCCGGAAGCCGGATTCCGGAACACGGTGTAGCGTACAGCCGCGAGATAGAACAGGATGCCGATAATCCCTGGAACGACGCCCGCTATGAACAGCTTGCCGATGCTGGTCTCTGTCAGGAGGCCGTAAATGACCAAAATGACGCTCGGCGGAATCAGGATGCCAAGGGTGCCGCCGGCCGCGATCGACGCGGTGGAGAGGCCGTCCGAGTAACCGAATTTGCGCATCTGCGGCATCGCGACTTTCGACATGGTCGCGGCGGTCGCCAGTGAGGAGCCGCAGATGGCGGAGAAGCCGCCGCAGGCGACGATCGTCGCCATGGCAAGGCCACCCCGCAAATGACCGAGAAAGACGTATGAAACCTGGTAGAGCTCGCGTGATAGTCCGCCCTTGTTGACGAAAAGCCCCATCAGAATGAAGAGGGGCACCACGGAGAGACCATAGTCCTGGGCTGTGTCGATAATCAGACGGCCACCCATGGAGACGGCTGCGCGCGGCGAGGTTTCCAAGGCGTAGCCGACGATGCCCACCAAACCCATCGCAAAGGCGATCGGCATGCGCAGGAAAACGAGGAGCAAAACGGCGGCAAAGCCAATAGATGCGGTCAGCATGAAGGAGTCCTCATGGATTCTGGCTTGCCGCTCAGATCTTGCACCTGAAGCGCTTGGGTGGAGAAGTTCATGCTTTTTCGGCTGTTGCCAGATAATCCGGCGCAAAGATGCGCAAGATCGCGCGTAACACCAGAATTAAAGCGGTGACGCAGGCACTTAAGGCAATGAAGTAAGCGATATAGAACTGCGGTATGTGAAGATACTCGGTTGTGTCGCCGTATTCCTTGGCCCGCCCGGCGAGCTCATAGACCCGGATGGCTGGCCAAATGACAACCACCCCGGCCAGTCCATCAACGAAGACGTCGCGGATCTGGGCAGCCCTGCCCTTAAAAAAGGGATCGAGCAAATCGACGACCACATGTTCGTTGCGCCAGGTAATGACCGGGAGGGACGCAAAGACGACGATCGCCATGAAGAGGCGCGTCAGCTCTGTCGCCGCCGATATCGGGCTGTTGATGGTGCTGCGCAGAATCACATCAGCGAAGGTCATGACCATCAGCGCGAACAGCGCTGTGGCAGCAAGATAAGAAGGCGCATGGGTCAACACATGGCGAACCCAGGCGCCTTCTTTTGATCGAGGTGTTTCATTCATAGCGAAACGAACCTGGATAACCCTGTAATTCTGGGACCCTAGTTCGCCGCCATGTCCTTGGCAATGAACTCGATCGCCGCCTTGGCATCGATACCTTTGGCCGTGACCGCGGAAATCGTTGCTTCGATAATTGGCTTGGCGATCTCGCCGTATGCCTTTTGATCGGCATCGCTGGCCGAGTTAAGCGAATTGTCGGCGGTAGAATTGGTTGCGTCCACGCCAATGGTATCGATCTGATCCCAGACCTGTCCCGCCATACGTGAGGCCGGCTCGCCGAAGACCGTCATGAGAGCGTCCTGGTCAGCTTTCGAGAGCGAATCGAACTTCTCCTGGTTCATGATCGACGCAAAGGAGCCGCGATAGAAACCCCCCGGCATGGTGTAGCTGTGCTGGGCCACTTCGGTCAGCTTGAAGCCTTTTTTACCTTCCATCGGCATCATCACGCCGTCAGCGGCGTTGGAGGCAAGGGTTTCGTATACTTTGGGTGCGGGCACTCGAATGCCTGTCGCGCCGAGCGCGTCGCCGACCGCGCCGGATACACCGCCGCCGAGCCGGAGCTTCATGCCCTTGATCTGATCGAGCTTGGTGACCTTGGTCGCACTGTGCAGTTGACCCGGGCCGTGGGTATGCAGCGCAATCAGTTTTACGCCCTTATGCTCGTCTGCCGATTTGAGGAATTTCTCGTAGGCACGCCAGTAGGTGACGGAAGCAGCTTCTGCGGAACCTTCGTACCCCGGCAGTTCAATCAGCTGTGTGGCGACGAAGCGTCCTGGATTGTAGCCATGGAAGATCCAAGAGATGTCAGCGGCACCGTCCTGAACCAGATCGAACTGTGCCGGCGGGGAACCGAGCTTGTATTTGATCTGGGCCGTGACCCTTCCATCCGTTGCCTCTTCGATCATCTTAATGAGCTTCGGCCACATCATGGCGTTCATGCCATGGGTCGGCGGCGCCCAGCTGGAAATGACCAGTGTCGTTTCTGCGGCGAAGGTGGTGAGTGCTGTTGATGCCGAGAGGGCTGCGCCGAGAGCTATGGCCGCAACCGGTTTAAAGAAATTCATGATTTATCTCCCTATCGTTTGCCGTTTGCGCCCATTTTTCTAGGGCGTTTTTATATCGAAGCCAGTTATCTACCCAACGCAAACATGAAACATACTGTTGGGTGCCTCTAGAGTCTGGTTAGAGGGTAGAGTCACGCTAATTAAAACCGACCAGTCGGTCAATCATTATTCATATGTCTTTTGCGGACTCTATGTCGCGTCGTGTTTCCGGCTCTTTCTCCGCGCCATCCCGTCCTTCGAGCTGCTGTCAAAATGGTTTCATATGAAACTATTGTCAAGCGACCAGTTGATGGAGCAGGCCGAAGTGGCTTGGATCGCAGATGTTGCTGCGGTCCAAAGTTCCAATGCGCCTTAGGTAAGGTGGACATTGCCTGACGCTTCCTATGGGTTGGTTTGTGTCGAATCGCCGTTCAGCTCTTTTCCTCGTTCCTGATTAAATTCACGATTGCCGATATTATTTCGGATCCTATTGCAGTCTCTGGCACGGTGGCGGCTTTTTGTCAGTCTGTCCGGAGACCGGACAATCAACTGGCCTCTTCCTCCTCACGATCCATGCCCAGGCTTTCTCTTCACGCTTGGTGCAGTCAGAGCCGGCCTCGTTGCCTCTTCCTCGAGAGAGTGGTTCCCGGTCTCGCGTTGCTCCCGAATCAGTTTGTGCAGGATTGTTTTCAGGCTCTTTTCTTCGTCGCGGGACAAGATTGCGGTCGCCTGCTGCTCATGGGTTTTGGCCGCGGCGATAAGCGGCTCGACCAACTCACGTCCGCGGTCGGTAATATAGATCTGAATCTTGCGCCGGTCCGCCGTATCGAGATGTTTTTCCACAAGTCCGTCGGCTTGAAGCTGATCGATGATCTTGGTCAGGTGAGATTGCTCCAGCAGAACGAACTGAGCCAGCTCGGTGAGCATCAAACCCGGACGGTCAATCAGACATGCAAGGACGCGCCAGTTCTGGACTTTGACCCCCTGTGCCTTGACTTGGAGGTGAAATTTGCTGGAAAGCGCGTGACTGGTCGCGGCCAGGAGGTACAGCAGATAGCCGTCGACAAAAGGGGAGGCGTCATCCTCGGTCAGTTTGATCTGGCGCAGGCTAGTCATGGGGGAATGTGATCACATCTCGCTTCAGGAATCAATCGTTTCAAGCTTAAAAAATCGCATTTTCATATAAATCACGTTGACAAAAAATGCTTTAAGAATGAATATATGAAAAAGAATATAATTATCGACTCGCTTGATCGCGGTATGCTTTTCCGCGTGGGTCGAAGGGAAGGTGAGCGTTGGCTGAGCGGTCTTTTGTTCAGGAGGTGCAGGCGCTGCGGCTGGGGGCAGGAGAAACCTTTCGCGGAGAGGGAATTCTTGCTGTCACCAAGGCCTTGCTTGAGTCAGGCGTCGGCTATGTCGGCGGCTATCAGGGGGCGCCCATCTCTCACTTGATGGATGTGCTAGCGGATGCCAAGGATATCCTGGACGAATTGGGTGTGCATTTCGAGGCCAGCGCCAGTGAGGCCGCCGCCGCCGCCATGCTTTCCGCTTCAATGCATTATCCGATCCGCGGTGCTGCGACCTGGAAGTCGACGGTCGGCACCAACGTGGCCTCAGACGCACTCGCCAACCTCTCTTCCGGTGGCGTTACGGGCGGTGCGCTGATCATCGTGGGCGAAGACTACGGCGAAGGCTCTTCCATCATGCAGGAGCGGTCTCATGCCTTTGCCATGAAATCGCAGATCTGGCTGCTGGATCCGCGCCCAAACGCGGAATCGATCGTCAAAGCGGTTCGTGACGGGTTCGAGCTGTCGGAGGCGAGCAACACGCCTGTTATGCTGGAACTCCGGATCCGTGCCTGCCACGTTCATGGTTCTTTTGAGACACGCGACAACGTCCGCCCGGACTTCACGCTGGAGCAAGCGCGTAATCATCCGAGGCGTGAGACTGACCGGATCGTGCTCCCGCCGGCATCGTTCGCCCATGAACAAGAGAAGGTTACCAAGAGGTGGCCGGCGGCGGTCGAGTTTATTAAGTCACGCAAGTTGAACGAGTTCTTCGACGGGGATATCACGGATATCGGGATCGTTCTTCAGGGCGGCCACTACAACGGCGTCATCGCGGCATTGCGGCAACTGGGGCTGGCAGATGTTTACGGCAAGACGCGAGTACCCCTCTATGTGATGAATGTGACCTACCCTCTGATCGATGATGAGGTCGTCTCTTTTTGCGCCGACAAACGTGCCGTTTTAATGGTCGAGGAAGGACAGCCGGATCATCTGGAGCAGGCGGTAAGCACCATCCTGCGCCGGGCAGGTGTCACGACACCGCTACATGGCAAGGATTTCCTGCCCAAGGCTGGGGAATATACCAATAAAGCGCTCATCGAGGGCATTCGCGGTTTCCTGGATCTACAAGCAGAAAAACCTGCCGCATTGGCCGGATCGAAGACGGCTGCACCACTGCCCGACGACGTTGCCAATGCTCTGAACAAAGCAGTGCCGCCCCGTCCCGCCGGCTTTTGCACGGGCTGTCCGGAGCGCCCGATCTTTTCGGCCCTGACCCTGGCCCAGCAGGACGTCGGTGAGCGCCATATCGCCTGTGATATCGGCTGCCATCTCTTTTCCATCCTGCCACCCTTTAACGTGGGTGCCAGCACCATGGGGTATGGCTTGGGTGCGGCCTCGGCCTCCGGCCTGAACATCGGCAAGGGTAAACGCTCGATTTCGATCATGGGTGATGGCGGTTTCTGGCATAACGGACTGGCCAGCGGGATCGGCAATGCGGTCTTCAATCAAAGCGACGATGTGGTTCTGATCGTCGACAACTTTTACGCAGCGGCAACCGGCGGGCAGGACATTCTTTCGTCGCGCGCGAGCAATCGAGACCGTTCGACCCGGCACCCGATTGAGGATGCGGTCAAGGGCGTTGGTGTCACCTGGGTCCGGAGGATCGATCATACCTACGATGTCGGAGCCATGCGTCGAGTCATCGAGGAAGCGCTGACTACTGATGCCAGTGGTCCAAAGGTCGTGATTGCCTCCAGCGAGTGCATGCTCAACCGCCAGCGCCGGGAGCGCCCGATCCGGCGCAAAGCGCTGGGCGAGGGGCAGCGCGTGGTTGCGCAGAAATTCGGCGTGGATGAAGACATTTGTACCGGAGATCATGCCTGCACCCGCATCTCCGGTTGCCCGTCCCTGACCCTGAAGGAAACCGACGATCCCTTGCGCGACGATCCGGTCGCTTTCGTCGACAACTCCTGTGTTGCCTGTGGTCACTGTGGTGAGGTCGCCGATGCCGCCGTGCTGTGCCCGTCCTTTTACCGGGCCGACGCGGTACATAATCCGACATTCTGGGATCGCACTCTCGCTAGGCTGCGTAAGGGTGTGACGGCGAAACTTCAGCAGCGCCGCGATGCGCAGCGTCTGCAGGAACCGGTGGGGGAGCAGCCTTGATGGCGGATGAACTCTCCCGGGACCGGCCTATCTGCGTTGCCGTACTTGCCATCGGCGGTCAGGGCGGAGGTGTCGTCACCGACTGGCTGGTTGCCTTGGCGGAATCGCGGGGCTGGGTCGCGCAGTCAACCAGTGTGCCGGGTGTGGCGCAGCGGACCGGCGCGACCGTCTATTATGTCGAAATGATCGAAGCGGGCGGGCAGACTCCGATTCTCGCCCTGATGCCGACGCCCGGCGATGTGGATCTGGTGGTTGCGGCGGAGTGGATGGAGGCCGGGCGTGCAATCCAGCGTGGGTTGGTGTCACCGGATCGGACGACCTTGATTGCCTCGACCCATCGCTCTTTAGCCGTATCCGAGAAATCGGTGCCCGGCGATGGCGTGAATGATCCCCAAGCTGTTGAGATGGCTGCGGCGCTCACGGCGAAGCGCTTTTTGCGCGCCGATTTGTCTGCCATCGCCCAGGCAAACGGCAGCGTGATCTCAGCGAGTCTGTTCGGTTCAATCGCAGGCTCCGGCGCTTTACCCTTCCCGCGAAGTGCTTTCGAAGAGGCGGTCCGTGCCGGCGGATTAGGGGTCGAGGCAAGCCTGCGCGCGTTCGATGCGGCTTACGATTGTCTCGATGAATCCGCGCCGGAGCAGGCTGATGCGAATGAAGCGCCTCTGCCGGTCCTGTCGGGTGGAACGCCGGCCGAACGCCAGAAATATCACGCGCTCTGTGAGCGTGCCGGTGCCTACTTTCCGGACTCCATGAAAGCGATCCTCAGGGCCGGGCTTAATCGCGTGGTGGATTATCAGGATGCCGCCTACGGTGAGGACTATCTCGACCGGCTGGAGGAGATTATAGATCTGGATAAACGGGTCGGTGGCAATGACAAAGAACACGCGCTGACGGCCTTTGTGGCGAAGTATCTTGCCTCGGCTATGAGTTATCAGGACGTCATCCGGGTGGCCGACCTGAAATCTCGGAGCAGCCGCTTTGCGCGGGTTCGCGGTGATATCGCGGCGGACGAAGAGCAGGTTGTCGCCATCACCGAATTTATGCATCCCCGTGTTCAGGAGATTTGCGGTCTGCTGCCGGCTTCTCTGGGCCGTGGTGCCGAGGAAAATCGCTTCGTTCGGTGGCTGCTGTCGCTTTTTACCGGAAGCAAGCGGGTGCGGAGCGATAGTCTCCGAGGTTTCTTATCTCTCTACGTTCTGTCGGCTCTGCGCCGTTGGCGGCGCAAACTGTTGCGCCACGAAATCGAGATGGCGCACATCAGTCGCTGGCTCGCAAATGTCACGCGTACGGCAAACGATGACTACGACCTCGCGGTCGAGATTGTGAGGTGCCGCCGTATGATCAAAGGCTACAGCGACACTCACGAACGCTCGATGAGCAAGTACGATCAGGTATTGCAGGGTATCGATCTGGTGCGGGGCCGAGCCGATGCGGCGGATTGGGCGCAGCGTTTGCACGAAGCCGCATTGCAGGACCCTGACGGTGTTGCCCTCGCTGGTGCACTGAAAACCATCGAGAGCTTTTCCGGTCCCAAGTCGGAGGTCGCCTGAATGTCGGAATTGGAACTCACGGTCATCGGGGTGGCCGAAGAAGCGCCTTTGGTCCGGGCCTTTCATTTGGAGGCGGTCTCGGGCGGCCAGCTACCCGGCTATAGCCCCGGGTCTCACATCAGGGTGCAGCTGCCCAATGGCGACGATCGGCCTTATTCGCTGGTCAATCTCGACCCCTCGATTGAGACCGAAAAAGGTGTGAAGCACTATCGACTTGGCGTGCGTCTGGAAGAAAACTCCCTAGGCGGATCGTCGTTTATGCACGGCCTCTCGCCCGGCGACCGGATTTTGACAACGCCACCGAAGAACGAGTTTGCCCTGGCTGGCGATGCCGGTCCGGCTGTCCTGGTCGCCGGCGGCATCGGAATTACGCCGATTGCCTCAATGGCCGCCGAACTGCTGCGCAACAATTGCGACTTTCTTTTGCACTACTCCGGTCGGGCGCAGGGGAGTCTTGCCTTCATCGGGCCTCTCAGGGACTTGCTCGGAGAAAGGCTCATCGAGCACTACGACGATCTGACGGGCGGACCCCTCGACATCGACGCCGTCTTATCGGCGTCCGATGCCAGCCAGCATCTCTACGTCTGCGGGCCCAAAGGCATGATCGAGGCAATGCAGATTGCGGCGCGGGCCCGTGACTGGCCGGAGGCGCGCATTCATTTCGAGCTCTTCACGCCGCCGGTACCCCAAACGGGTGACAGGCCCTTCGAAATAGAAGTCGCGTCGACGGGTGAAAGCTACACCATTCCGGTGGGCGAAAGTATCATTCAGGTGCTGGAGGCCGCCGGGCACGACCTGATCTACGACTGCCAGCGCGGCGATTGCGGGATTTGCCAGACCGATGTGATTTCCGGTGAGCCGGATCATCGCGATCTGGTTTTAACGGATAGCGAAAAAGCCGAAGGCAAGGTGATGCAGATCTGCGTATCGCGGGCGCGTTCCGTGAAACTCGTTCTGGACCTTTAGCGGGTCAGAGGAGGTAACAATGATGAACGATGGAATGGTTATCGAGACGATCCGCGGTCTTATCCGTGACGGTGAGGTACACCGGGATCTCTATTGCAGCCAGGAGGTCTTTTCGCTGGAGATGGAGCATTTGTTCCGCAATGCCTGGGTTTACATCGGCCACGAGAGCCAGGTGCCGAACAAGGGCGACTATTTTGCGACGGAGCTCGGTACTCAGCCTGTCTTGATGGTTCGCCACAGCGACAATTCTATCCGCGCCCTGTTCAACCGCTGCCCTCATAAGGGCACACAGGTGGTGATCGATCGGAAGGGAAACACTGGAAAGTTTTTTCGTTGCCCCTACCACGCCTGGTCTTTTAAGACGGACGGCAGCCTTCTGGCCGTGCCTTTGAAGAAGGGGTATGAGAATACCGGCATGCCCGAATCCTGTGCTTCGAAGGGCATGACACCTTTGGCCCATGTCGAAAACTATCGCGGGTTCATCTTCGCCAAGATCAACGATGCCGGTCCCGACTTCGACGGCTTTTTCGGCGAATCCCTCTCCAGTCTCGACAACATGATCGACCGCTCGCCGGAGGGACGGTTGGAAGTGGTCGGCAGTCCGCTGCGATATCTGCATCACTGCAATTGGAAGATGCTGGTCGAAAATCAGACCGACACCTGTCATCCGATGGTCGCGCATGAATCCTCGGCGGGGACCGTAAAGCAGATCTGGGAACAGGAAGGCGGCGACGGCCCCAAGCCTATGGCGGTCGAGTGTATCCTGCCCTTCATGTCGTCCTACGAATTCTTTGAAAACATGGGGATCCGGACCTGGGACAACGGTCACGGCCACACTGGTGTCCATCACTCGATCCATTCCGATTACTCTGCGATCGAGGGTTACTTCGAGCGGATGGTGACAGCCTATGGTGAAGACCGGGCAAAGCAGATTCTCGACGAAAACCGGCACAACACGGTCTACTTCCCAAACATGATGATCAAGGGGCCGATCCAGTCTCTGCGGCTTTTTAAGCCGATTGCCGCCAACAAGACGCTGGTGGAGTCCTGGATTTTCCGGCTGGTGGGTGCTCCGGACAAACTGCTCGAGCGCACGGCCATGTACAATCGGCTTATCAACGCACCGACCTCCATTGTCGGACACGACGATCTTGAGATGTACGAGCGTGCGCAGTCGGGCCTGATGAGCGACGGCAACCAGTGGGTCAATATGCAAAGACTCTACGATCCGGCCGAAGACGACTCGCCGAACGCGACGTACAATGGCACCACCGAGGCACAGATGCGTAACCAGTTCCGGGCCTGGGAGAAATTCATGACACTCGGCATTGAAGAGGCCGCGTCATGACGCCGGCGGCTCAGGATCTTATTGATTTCGTCGTTGCCGAAGCACGGCTGATCGACGAGCGCCGTTTTCCCGAATGGCTGGAACTCTTCAGCGAGGACGGTATCTACTGGATGCCGTTGGAGCCGGATCAGGAGGAGGAGCACCTGACCACCTCCCTGATGTATGAGGACATGCTGTTGTTGCGTACCCGGGTCCAGCGGCTGGAAGGGCAGCGGACCTTTTCCCAGAAACCAAAAAGCCGCTGCCAGCATTTACTTCAAGTCCCCAGTGTCGATGAAATTAATCATGATGAAAATCTCTACCGGACCTACACGCCTTTCCACTATGTCGAAACCCGCTTCGATGAGCAGACTCTGCTGGCAGGCTGGGCACGCCACCGTCTTTGCGTCATAGAGGGCAATCTCAAGATCAAGTGCAAGCGGGTCGACCTGGTCAACTGCGACGCGCCTCACCGCAACATTCAGCTATTTGTGTAGTGAACTCTATGTCGTTTGAACCAAAAGACCCGGCCAGTTTCGAGAACGTCTTTGCGTTTTTTGCGGCGACGGCGGCGGCAGTTTCCGAACGGCCCTGCTTCAATGTCTTGCCTGAAACGGCCGAGATCTACGGTATCGCCTCGGGCGAACTGAGTTATGGCGGCCTGGCCCTGGAGGCAGACGCCAAATTCGTGGCCTACCGGGAGGCTGGGTATGGCCAGGGGCACCGGGTTGGCCTGTTGTTGGAAAACCGCCCGGCTTTTCTCGTGCATTGGCTGGCACTGAACCGGCTGGGCGCTTCCATCGTGCCGATTAATCCGGACCTTCGTGCCGCCGAGCTAGCATATCTGGTCAGCCATTCGGAAATGGATCTGGCAGTTGTCCTCAAGGCTCGGCAGGAAGACCTCAAACGGGCAGGAGCAGACGGCGGCTTGGCCGTCATCGGACCCGACGCTAACGTGCCCATTGTGGCAGAGCATGCAAAACAACAAACCGGTGGCTTCGATGACGAAGCAGCCTTGCTTTACACCTCCGGAACCACGGGTCTGCCAAAAGGCTGTGTGCTGAACAACAGTTACTTCCTCAACTGCGGTCATTGGTATCGCTTTGTCGGTGGTCACTGTGCGCTAAATCTCGATGGTGAGCGGATGATTACGCCCTTGCCGTTGTTCCATATGAATGCGTTGGCCTGCTCGACCATGGCGATGATTGCCGTGGGTGGTTGCCTGACAGTGCTGGATCGCTTTCATCCCACAAGCTGGTGGGAGTCAGTGCGGTCTTCCAAGGCCACAGTGATGCACTATCTTGGCGTGATGCCGGCTATGCTGATGTCCGCGGCAGATTCCGGTGAGGATCGCAACCATTTCCTGCGCTTCGGCTTCGGGGCCGGCGTTGAGGAACGGCTGCATGCCCCCTTTGAGGCACGTTTCGGTGTACCGCTGATCGAGGCCTGGGCCATGACCGAGACCGGCAACGGCGCGGTTGTAGCCGCGTCGCAAGACCCCCGCCATATCGGTACCCGCTGTTTTGGCAGGCCGCAGAACGAAATTGCGGTTCGAATTGAGGGAGACGACGGCAAGGAGGCCGAATTTGATGTGCCTGGCGAACTGCTTGTGCGGCGCAAAGGTGAGAACCCCCGCTATGGCTTTTTCGACCGGTATCTGAAGGATCCTGAAGCGACCGCTGAAGCTTGGCGGGACAACTGGTTCCACACCGGTGACATCGTAAAGCGCAACGAAGACGGCAGCCTGGCTTTCGTTGACCGCAAGAAGAACGTTATCCGGCGCTCCGGTGAAAACATCGCGGCCATAGAAGTCGAAGGCGTGCTACTGCGTCATCCCGAGGTTGCGGCGGTTGCCGTTGCCGCAACACCCGATCCTGTCCGAGGAGATGAGGTCTTTGTCTGTATCGTGCCGGCGGAGGGTTTTCAAAACGCGCGCGCGCAGGACCTGGCAGAGAATATTACGCGCTGGTCGTTGGAGCAGCTCGCTTACTATAAGGCGCCCGGTTATATTGCCTTCGTCGAGAACCTGCCGTTGACCTCGACCAATAAGGTTCAACGCGGTGAACTGAAAACGCTGGTCGAGGACTTGCGTGCGCGGGAAAATACTCTCGATCTTCGGCATTTGAAAAAACGGGCAGTGGCCTGATGACGCGTCGGGGCAAGGCAGCTCGGCAGGGCTATGACGGCGTTGTGGCGGCGGTGCCTATCACCATTCCGTACCAGCGCTATTCACCTGAACCAGCGCACTGGTGGATCGCGCGGGCGCTCGGTGATCTGGTGCGCACCGCAGGCATCACACCGCAGGATGTCGATGGCTTCTGCGTCTCCTCTTTTACCCTGTTTCCCGATACGGCCGTGGGACTCACTCAGCATCTGGGGCTCACGCCACGCTGGCTCGATCATATTCCCATGGGTGGAGCTTCGGGCGTGGTCAGCTTGCGCCGGGCTGCGCGCGCGGTTCAGGCCGGCGATGCGGAGATGGTCGCCTGTGTTTCTGGTGATGCAAATCACGTGGATTCGTTCCGGCGGATGCTTTCGAGCTTCAGCCGTTTTGCACAGGACGCTTCTTACCCCTACGGTTCGGGCGGCCCCAACGCCAGCTTTGGTCTCATGACCGACCACTATATGAAGACCTATGGCGTGACGCGGGAGGATTTTGGCAGGATCTGCGTGGCGCAGCGGGAAAACGCGCTTAGCTTTCCCCACGCGCTGATGAAAAAGCCATTGAGTCTCGAACAGTACATAGCGGCCCGGCCGATTTCCGATCCCATTGCCCTGTTCGATTGCGTAATGCCTTGTGCTGGAGCCGAGGCATTTCTGGTCATGAGCGAAACGGCAGCCAGGGATCTCGATCTGCCTGCCGTGCGCATTCTTTCGACTATCGAACGACATAATGCTTTTCCGGACGACCCGATCCAGATGCGCGGTGGTTGGGAGATGGACCGCGAGGAATTCTGGGCCTTGGCGGAGGTGACGCCTGGCGACGTCGACCTGCTGGAAACTTATGACGACTATCCGGTCATTTCGATGATGCAGTTCGAGGATCTCGGGTTTTGCAAAAAAGGTGAGAGCGCCGACTTCGTGCGGAGCCACGATCTGACCAACGGCGGCAGCTTTCCCCATAATACTTCCGGCGGCCAGCTGTCGGTCGGACAGGCCGGAGCAGCGGGCGGTTATCTGGGAATGGTCGAGGCTTTGCGGCAAGTGACCGGGACCGCGTTGGGTAATCAGGTTGAAGACGCTAACCTCGCCATTGTTTCGGGCTTTGGCATGATTAACTACGATCGAGGCCTTTGTTCCGGCGCGGCGATTCTCGCGGGGCCGGGCGCATGACCGAAGCGATCCAACGTCCGCGGCGGAAGGATCCACAGAAACGCACTGTTCTGCCGACCTTGCCGCCGACCTCGCGTAGCCGGAAAGCCTTGGGCTTTACCGCGGCGGCGGCGGCGGGGCGATTTGTTCTGCAGAAATGCGATGACTGCGGTGCGGTGACCTATCCGCCGCGGGAGGCCTGTCCCAAATGTCTTTCTATGGCGTTAAATTGGCGAGACATGCCGGATGGCGGGCGCCTGATCGCGGAAACCACGATCCAGACCAGCACCAACGTTTATTTCCGGGAACGCACGCCCTGGCGCACCGGCACGATCGAGCTGGACGCCGGAATCACTGTGTTGGCCCACATTCATGGCGATGTGGCGCAGAGCGGACGGGTGCGCATGATCGCGCGCACTGATAAATCGGGCCAGGGAGTTCTCATGGCTCTGCCGGAACAGGAGACGGCAAATATGGCGGATGACAAGCAATTGCGGGAATTGACCTGCGATCCGAAACATCGCCGGGTGTTGGTCACCGACGGCCGCACAGCACTTGGGCAGGCGATGGCAAACGCGGTTTCTGCAGCAGGGGCATCGACCGTCTTTGTCGGAATTGCAGAAACCTGGCGACCCTATGCGGGTGCCGATGAGCTGGCAGCCATTCCCAATGTAGAGGTCATGGCGCTTGATGTGACGGATTCGATTTCCGTCAAGGAGCTGGCGAGCGAGATTGGCGGCAAGGTCGATATCCTGATCAATACTGCAGAGCATATCCGCGCGGGCGGCGCGATGGACCGGGACGGGATCGTGACCGCGCGGGATGAAATGGAAGTGAATTACTTCGGGCCGCTGCGGCTGATCCAGGCCTTCGGTCCCGGGATGAGATTCAGGGGCGCCGACGGAGTGAACTCTGCCTGCGCCTGGGTCAATCTGTTGTCCGTCTATGCGCTGTCCAACTGGCCGGCCTATGGTTCGACTTCTGCCAGCCAGGCCGCGGCCTATTCGCTCAGCCAGTGTCTTCGCGGTGAGTTCAGAGGCTCGGGTGTGAAAGTTCTGAATGCGCTCTTTGGGCCGCTGGAGGAAGACTGGCGTCAGCATTTACCGCCACCCAAAGTGACACCGGAAGGTTTGGCGAAAGCCGTGGTTGGCGCCTTGCAGCAGGGCCTGGAAGAGCTCGCGGTTGGCGCTGTCGCCGAAGATTTTCTGGTCCGCTGGAAAGAAGACCCCCGCGTTCTGGAGCGCGAACTGACCCAGCCGGAAGGAGCCTGAGATCATGAGCACAAACGGCACCACAGCTCTGTCGGCACTTGCAGAAGCTCTGTCGAAGGGCTCGGTCCGCACGGTCGATCTGACTCACACGCTCGATCCGGATTTTCCAGTCATCATTTTGCCGCCGGAGTTCGGACAGTGCGCGCGCTTCCGGGTCGAAGAAGTCTCCCGCTATGACGATCGCGGGCCCGCCTGGTACTGGCGCAACTTCAGTTGCAGCGAACACACCGGCACGCATTTCGATGCGCCGGTGCATTGGGTCTCGGGTAAGGATCTGCCCAACGCCAGTGTCGATTCCATTCCGGTTGAGGGCTTCGTGCGCCCGGTCTGTGTGGTCGACTGCTCGAAGCAGTCGGCGGAGGACGAAGATTTTCTGATGACGAAGGACTTCCTGCTGGCCTGGGAAGAGGAGCACGGACGCATTCCCGAAGGCTGCTGGGTGCTGATGCGCACCGACTGGTCGAAGCGCAACCCCGCCGCATATCTCAATATGCGCGAAGATGGAGCCCATTCTCCCGGACCGGACGGCGGTGCGATCACCTTTCTGATCGAGGAGCGTAACGTGGTTGGTTTCGGCACTGAATGCGTGGGGACCGATGCCGGGCAGGGCGCACATCTCTCGCCGCCCTATCCGGCGCACTTTCTGTTGCATGGTGCCGGACGCTACGGGTTACAGTGTCTCGCGAACCTGGATCTGCTGCCACCGACCGGCGCTATGCTGATCTGTCCGCCGCTGAAGATCAAACATGGCTCCGGCAGTCCTTTGCGCGTGCTGGCGCTCGTCGAAGAGACAAGCTCGTGAATGGTGTAGATCATCTGGCCGTTGTGACCGGCGGCTCAGCGGGGATCGGCGAACGGCTTTGCCGGGATCTTCTGGAACTGGGCTATGAAGTGGTTTCCGTCGCCCGTCGCGCGCCGGACTGGTCCAATGACCGGCTTCGGGTTGTGAAGGCGGATCTGACCGACCCGCTTGAAACTCAGCAGGCAGCCGAGGAGATCGCAACGTCGGGCGGGGTCACGCACTTCATCCACAACGCCGGGATTATTTTACCCAATTTGTTGGAAGATGCCGAACCCGGCGATCTGCTGAAACTGACCCAACTGCATGCAGGTGCAGCGCTCACCTTCGTAAAGGCCTTTCTGCCCGCGATGAAAACGCATGGCTTCGGGCGAATCATCTTTAACTCCTCGCGGGCGGCCATGGGGGCGCCGACGCGCACGGCCTATTCTTATTCCAAGGCTGGTCTGCACGGTATGGCACGCACCTGGGCACTGGAACTGGGGCCCCATGGCATCACCGTGAACGTTGTCGCGCCGGGGCCGGTGCTGACGGAAAATTTCTGGGGCATCATCGAAAAAGACAGCGAACGGCAGCAGAAATTGGCTGACGGTCTTCCGGTGCGCCGGATTGGAACCGTGGAGGATGTCGCGCGCGCAATTTTGTTCTTCGCCGATCCGTTGAACGGCTATGTCACTGGTCAGACCCTTTATGTTTGCGGTGGCGCCAGCATTGGCGGAGTTACGCTTTAAGCTACATTGATGATTTCAGCCTGTAGCCACTGGCAGAACTGTATTACCTTCTCCAGCCCCTCTTTCTTTTCAGGCAGCGTCAGAAAATATTTCGGCGTGCGCGGTTTTAGCTGATCGGGAATATCGAAGGGGATCATCAGAGATCCTTCGTCGATGAAGCGCTGCGCGTTATAACGATTGCCGAGCGCGACACCCATCCCGAGGCGGGCGGCTTCAAAGGCATGTAGCGAGTAACTGACCGATAGGAAACGCTGCGCATCGAGTGATGGCGACTCACGTAGAATGGCGCGCCAGGAAATCAGCCGGCGTTCGGTCTCTATCAGGGTGACGCGCTTTAGATCCCCGAGGTTATTCATCGGGTAGCGGGTTGCCAGGTCAGGTGCGGCAAGAGGTACGACCTCGTCGGACAGGATCTGGACCGCATTCGACTTGCTTTCCGGAGCGAGGCGATACTCGATCGCGCAGTCGATGCTTTCCTCTTCGGGTGTGAAGGTCATACGTTCGAGCAGGCGCAGGTCCAAGCTGTCGTGGACCGCTGAAAACTTCCCGATCCGGGGCAGCAGCCACATGGCCAGGAAGCTGGGCGGTGCCGAGACGGTCAGGGTTTCAACGCGCGAGTAGTTGGCGGCTTCGAAGGTTGCTTCTTCCAGGTGATCCAGGGCTGGACTGATCCGATTGAGGAAGTCGCGGCCGGTGTCGGTGAGGATCAGGCGCTTGCCCTGGCGATGGAACAGCGGGGTGCGCAGATGACTTTCCAGATTGGCGAGCTGGTGGCTGACCGCCGATTGAGTGACCGACAATTCGTTTGCGGCAGTCCGAACGCCGCCCAGACGGGCCACAGCCTCGAAGGCGCTCAGGGCTTTGAAGGATGGAAGATTTCGCATTGTTCGAAAATACTATTCAAAAATCTGAAAATAAATCATTTTTTTCATATAATGTGTTTCGGTACCTTGAGCTCAAAGATACGAGGGCAAGGCAATGACTCTGGGAAATTTGGACGAACGGCGGGAGGCGATCACGGAGATCCGCAGTGCAGTTGCCGCGCTCTGCGCCGGCTATGGCGAGGACTATTGGCGCCGGCTGGATGCCGACAAGGGTTATCCCACTGAATTCGTCACAGAGATGACCGAAGCCGGGTTCCTGACAGCGTTGATCCCGGAGGGTTACGGCGGTTCGGGGCTGGGCCTTTTTGAAGCCTGCGCTATTCTGGAAGAGATCAGCCGCCGGGGTGCCCATGCGGGGGCCTGTCATGCACAGATGTATGTCATGGGTTCGGTTTTGCGCCATGGGTCTGACGAACAGAAGCAGGCCTATTTACCCAAGATCGCCAGGGGTGAGCTACGCCTTCAAAGCTTCGGCGTCACGGAGCCTACCACCGGCACGGATACGACCAGCCTGAAGACCATGGCGCGGCGGGATGGCGACGTTTACAGAATCAACGGCCAGAAGGTCTGGATCAGCCGGGTCGAACACTCCGACCTTATGGTGTTGCTGGCCCGAACGACACCGCGTGAAGACTGCAAGAAAAAGACCGAAGGCCTCTCGGCCTTCATCGTCGATCTGCGCCATGCCAAAGGCAACGGACTGACCATCCAACCCATTGACGCCATGATCAACCACCACGCCTGTGAACTGTTTTTTGACGACCTGCAAGTGCCTGCGGAAAACCTTCTCGGCGAGGAAGGCAAGGGCTTCCGGGTCATCCTGGACGGCATGAACGCAGAGCGGATTTTGATCGCCTCGGAATGTATCGGCGACGCCCGGTATTTTCTGGACAAAGCGACAGCGTATGCCCGCGAACGCGAAGTCTTCGGTCGGCCGATCGGCGCCAACCAGGGGATCCAGTTTCCGCTGGCGAAGTGCTATGCCGAAATGGAAGCGGCGGCCCTGATGGTTGAGCGGGCAGCTCTGCTGTTCGATGCTAAGGTATCCTGCGGTGCCGAGGCCAATATGGCCAAGATGCTGGCCGCGGAAGCCTCATGGAAGGCAGGTGATGCCGCCATGCAGACGCACGGCGGTTTCGCCTTCAGCAGGGAATACAACATCGAACGCAAGTTCCGAGAGACGCGCCTTTATCAGATCGCTCCGATCTCGACCAATCTTATCCTCAGCTACATCGCCGAGCATGTGCTCGAGCTGCCTAGAAGCTTTTAGGGACTCTGTAAAAATGAAACCGTTGGAAGGATGCCTCATTGTCGCGGTCGAACAGGCCGTTGCTGCTCCTCTCTGTACTGCGCGTCTGGCCGAAGCCGGCGCCAGGGTGATCAAAATAGAACGCCCAGATGGGGATTTCGCGCGTGGTTACGATACCGCTGCAAAAGGCGAGAGCTCCTATTTCGTCTGGGTAAATCAAGGCAAGGAGTCGGTCGTCCTTGATTTCAAGAAACCTGAAGATGCGGTCTTATTGGAAGCGATGATCGCGAAGGCTGATGTCTTCGTGCAGAATCTAGCTCCCGGGGCGCTTAAGCGCGCCGGGTTCGGCAGCGAGCGCCTACGCAAAGACTATCCCGGCCTGATTACCTGCGACATATCGGGTTACGGCGAGAGCGAAGCCATGGCGGGCATGAAGGCTTATGACCTTCTGGTTCAGGCAGAAAGCGGTCTGGTCGGGATCTCCGGTGGCCCAGGCGAAATGGGTCGGATCGGTGTCTCGGTCTGCGATGTCGGCGCGGGAATGACGGCGCATGCCGCTGTTCTGGAAGCGCTCTATGGAAAAGCGCGCAGCGGCGAAGGTGCGGCCTTGAAAATTTCGCTGTTCGATGTGGCGGCGGAATGGATGACCGTGCCGCTGATTCATAACGACTTTGGTGCAGGCGCACCGACACGTCAGGGGTTGCGGCATCCTTCAATTGCACCTTATGGGGCTTATCGGACAGTGGATGGTATTGAGACGCTGGTCTCGATCCAGAACGAGCGGGAATGGCACAGGCTCTGTGCGCAGGTCTTCGAGCGTCCGGAGATGGCGACGGATCCACGGTATGAGAACAATAACCTTAGGGTGATCAATCGAGATGCCATGGATTCCGATATCCTGGCGGTGGTTGGCGAACTTAGTGTCGACACTTTCCGGTCACGACTCTTAGAGGCGGGGATCGCCTTTGCCGGCGTGAATTCGGTCGAACAGCTTTCGGTCCATCGCGCGCTTCGGCGCCGCTCGGTCGCGACCTGCGAGGGCACACTGCTTGATCTGCCTGCACCGCCCGTCCAGTGGATGGAGAGACCTGTCGAGAACGCGCCGGGAACGCCGCAGATCGGGGCACAGTCGGACGCACTGCGTTCGGAATTCCTGGCGCAAGCCGGGGAGATGACCGCACATGTCTGAACCGACGCTTGATCAAGACATCTTGGCAAGCTGGATCGGTAAGCAGGAAGAGCAGGCTGATGTCATTGAGTCGCGGACCGCGCGTCTGATGCAAGCGACCCTTGACCGAGATCAGACTCTACAAAGTGGTGATGCCCTGCCGCCCCTGTGGCACTGGCTCTATTTTCCGATTGTGTTGCCGCAAAAGGACCTAGGCCGTGATGGCCATCCCAAGCTGGGTGGATTCCTGCCGCCTGTCGCGCTGCCTCGGCGCATGTGGGCCGGCGGGCGCTTCGGATTCGAGCGGGCTCTGCGCATTGGCGAAGCGGTGCAGAAGCGTTCGGCCATCAAGGACGTTCGAATCAAGGAAGGCCGCAGCGGCTCGCTGTGCTTCGTCACCGTGAGGCATGAGTTCACTGCAGGGGATGCATTCTGTTTCTGGGAAGAACACGACATCGTCTACCGGGAAGATCCCGCGCCGGGCGCTCCCATGCCGGTGCCACCAGATGCGCCCGGCGACTTCGACTGGCAGCGCCGGGTCGAACCGAGTGCGATCATGCTTTTTCGCTACTCAGCCCTGACCTTCAATGGTCACCGAATTCACTACGACAGGGAATACAGCAAAGCGGTTGAAGGTTACCCAGGTCTGGTGTTTCACGGTCCGTTAACGGCAACCCTGCTGTTTGATTTACTGTTGGAACAGAACCCGGGCCGTTGGGTCTCGGCCTACGAATTCCAGGCAGTAAGTCCTCTATTTGATACCGAAGCCTTCACGATCGCCGGCCAGCATCAGGGAAGTTTCACCGAACTCTGGGCGGCGAATCCCGAGGACCGTCTGGCGATGACCGCCAAAGCCGAACTCGTTTGATAGGGCTTCGGGACAGGCAGTTGGCGAATCGATGTAAAGTCTGGCGGACAATAGACACTGGATAAGCCGCCAGTAGCGTAGCGTGAAGAGTCTGATGAACAGGGCCTGCTTCATCCGAGACGAAAGCAGGCCCCACATCCAACGCATTGTTCAATGATCTATGATCTTAGCGTTGGCGGTTCGGGCGGCTCCGATTTTCGTCCCAGGTTACGAAGCCAAGAACAAGCATGAAGGTAATCATGCCGCCCACCACCAGTGCCAAATAGGCCATTTCTCCTTCGGTCATTCCGATCTCCCCAACAACTTTGCGCGACAGGCTGATTGTGGGGCGCGACTCTGTCTTTGATCTGGATCAATCTTCCCCCAGGAATCCACTTTTGGACCAGTGCAGCCCACTGGAGGTTGCTGCGATAGAACAAGAGGATTCTGGTGCGGCCCAACCTTCATCCAGCCCCGACTGGGCAGGAACGAATTTAGCGGTTAAGCTGTCCGGCAAAAGCAGGGGGAAAGCAGCAGGGTGCTTTCAAAAATCATCATTTGTATGATGACCAGTTTAAATTACGATGCGTGCCGGACGACGTTGGAGACACCGTCGAATTGCCGGAGCGATTTTCTGTGCTCTGGCAAATCTAGAGGGTAACGCCAGCTGGTTAATCAGGGGAGGGATGGAGCCAGGTGCTCACAATTGAGAATCTCAATAAGAGTTTCGGGGGGCTGCAGGCGGTAAGAAACTGCAGTTTTAATATCGAAGAGGGGACGATTACGGGGTTGATCGGGCCGAATGGCGCCGGGAAGACCACCACATTTTCTATGATCGCCGGCGAACTGGTGCCGACGTCGGGCCGCATTGTCTTCGAGGACAATGATATTGCCGGCTTGCCGACACACGAAATGTTCCATCGCGGTATCGTGCGGACCTTTCAGATTCCACACGAATTCGCAAAGATGACAGTGCTGGAAAACCTGATGGTGGTTCCACCGGAGCAGCCGGGTGAACGGCTCTTCGCAAACTGGGTTTCACGAGGGCAGGTCAAACGCCGCGAACATGAGGTCAGAGACCGCGCCGAGGACGCGCTGGACTTTCTGTCGATTGCGCACCTGGGCGATGAACCGGCGGGTAATCTCTCCGGCGGCCAGAAGAAACTGCTGGAATTGGGCCGGACCATGATGACCGATGCCAAGCTCGTTCTGCTCGACGAGCCCGGCGCGGGCGTAAATCCGACGCTGTTGCTGAAGATTCGAGAGATGATCAGCCGGCTGCGGGAGGAACGCGACTACACCTTCTGCGTCATCGAGCACGACATGGACCTGATCGCGAGCCTTTGTGATCCTGTCATCGTACTCGCCGAGGGTACGGTGCTGACTCAGGGAACCATGGCCGAGGTCCGGAGCAATCCGGACGTGCTCGACGCCTATCTGGGTGGGGGTGAGGAGGAATAATGTCGAACAGCGAACTCCAAACCGTCCTCGAGCTGGATCAAATCATCGGTGGTTACGGCGACACGCAGATTCTGCACGGCGTCTCCATGAGGGTCGACCCTGGTGAAATCGTGGTCATTATCGGTCCCAACGGGGCTGGAAAATCGACAGCTATGAAGGCGGTTTTCGGCCTTTTGAACCTTAGCGGCGGCAAGGTGAGACTGAATGGCGAAGACATCACCAACATGCCACCCGATCAGGTCGTGCATCATGGTGTCTGTTACGTGCCGCAGACTTCCAACATCTTTCCTAGCCTGACGGTCGAGGAAAACCTGGAGATGGGCGCCTTTGTGCGAACGGACGACTTCCGGCCCCGTTTGCAGGAACTTTACGATATCTTTCCGCCTCTGGCAGAGAAACGTAGACAGGCGGCGGGCACACTTTCGGGCGGACAGCGGCAGATGGTCGCCATGGCCAAGGCCATGATGCTGGAACCGCAGATTCTGCTGTTAGACGAACCAACCGCCGGTCTGTCGCCGAAATACCGCGGCGAAATCTTCGCCATTGTAAAGACCGTCAATGCGACCGGTACGCCGATCCTAATGGTCGAACAGAATGCCAAGCAGGCCCTCAAAATCGCCAATCGCGGTTATGTCCTGGTCGATGGCAAGAATAAGTTCGAAGGTAGCGGTCACGATCTTCTGGAAGACGCGGAAGTGGCCGAGATGTTTCTAGGGGGCGGCGCACCACCATGATGGAATTCATCAACTTCTATCTGATTCCAGGCCTGGTGCTGGGCAGTATCTATGCGCTTGGCGCCATTGGGATCACCTTGACCTTCAGCATTCTGCGCTTCGCGAACTTCGCCCACGGCGAAACCATGCTGCTGGGCGTTTACATCACCTACAGTCTGGTGCAGTTCTCCGGGGTTCATCCGCTTATTGCTCTGCCCTTTGGCGCGCTCTTGACTGTTATCGTGGTCTTAGGGATCGACCGCGCATTCTATAAGCCGTTCCGCAACAGCCCGACCATTATGGTGGTGATCGCATCCTTCGGCATGATGCTGATGGTGCGGTCCATGGTGCAGTTCATCTGGGGAGTGCAGTTGAAGGGCATGACCCAAGGCATCCAAAGACCGATGATTTTCTTTGACAGTCTGCGGATTTCACCAAAGCACATAACGATCATCGGGGCTGCGATCGTGCTCATGCTGGCGGTACATTATCTGCTGAGCAGGACCAAGATCGGCAAGGCGATGCGGGCGATGTCGGATTCGCCGGAACTGGCCAAGCTGACCGGCATCGACACCGAGAAGGTCGTCCGGATGACCTGGATCGTTGGTGGCGCCCTCGCCACGGCGGCGGGCGTGTTCCTGGCGATCGATACGCACATCGACACCAATATGGGTTTTAAGATGCTGTTGCCGATGTTTGCCGCAGCGATCCTGGGAGGGATCGGACGCCCCTTTGGTGCCGTCGCCGGTGGATTGGTCATCGGTATTGTCGAGGAGATCTCGTCCTATCCCTGGATTGGCGTCGAACCCCTGCTGAACCCTGGCTACAAGGCGGGCGTCGCTTTTGCCATCATGATCGGCATGTTGCTCTGGCGGCCCAGTGGTCTCTTCAAAGGGAAAGTATTCTAAGATGGATCAATTCTACGGAATCTTCCTTTACATCATCTCCCTTCTGACCATGGGCGGTATTTACGCGATCCTGGCGCTGGGCTTGAACATCCAGTGGGGTTTTACCGGCCTCTTCAACGCCGGTATCGCCGGGTTCTTTGCGATCGGTGCCTATGTCAGCGCGATTCTGACCACCGCGCCGTCACTGCGGCATTTGGGCGGATATGAACTTCCCTACGTGGTCAGCTTCGCAGCTGCCATGGTGGTCAGCGGGATCATCGCCTGGGCTGTGGGCAAGGTTTGCCTCAAGCTGCGTGCCGACTACCTGGCCATAGCAACGATCGGCATTGCCGAAATCTTCCGCCTGATCCTGAAGAACGAGACCTGGGCGACCAACGGCCCGCGCGGCGTTTCCATGATACCGAAGCCTTTTGAAACCTTGCCGGAACCTTGGAACCATCTCTGTTTCTTAGGACTCATCCTTGCCGTAATTGTTGTTATCTACCTGTTGCTGGAAACGGCGCGAAATTCACCCTGGGGACGGGTGATGACAGCTATCCGGGAGAATGAGAAGTCCGCCATGGCCGCAGGTAAGGACATTGAAAAATTCCGCATGGAGGCTTTCGTCGCCGGTTGCATGTTGATGGCCCTGGCCGGTGCTTTTATTGCGCACTATCTCAAATTCATCGGACCTAATGCGACCGATCCCCTGACTTCGACGTTCCTGGTCTGGGTTATGTTGGTTGTTGGGGGCAGTGCCAATAACCGAGGAGCCATCCTGGGAGCTTTTCTGATGTGGACTATCTGGTCGGCCTCTGAAATTCTGACCAGCCGGCTGCCGGATGAGCTTGCGATTCGTACGGCTTACATTCGGATTTTCCTCATTGGATTGGCACTGCAGATCTTCCTGCAGAGGTTTCCAAAGGGGATCTTTCCCGAGGTGCGGCCGAAGCCAGAGCGACGGCAGAGCGTCTCGGATGGCGTGACCGATAACGCTACGAGTCGATAAATTTTGGAGATCGGTTAGAATGAACCGAGCAGCTGCGGCCGGACAAAGATTGACAGGGAAATTTATCAGGTCATCATACAAATAATTGGTGCACTGGCCGTAAAAAAGAAAACCATAAATACAGAGGAGTGATGTCGTTATGAGTTACATGGGAAAATTTCTGCTGGCTGTCTCGGCCGTTGCATTGGCAGCGTCCACGGCAAATGCGGCAGAGGTTAAAGTCGGTTCGGTCGCCGGTGTGACGGGCCCGATTGCTGAGCTGGTCGATCCGATTATCGCGGCTCGCAATCTCGCTGCTCAGCACGTCAACGACCAGGGCGGGCTGCTGTCTGGCGATACGCTGAAGATGGTTTTGTCCGACTCCGCCTGTGATCCCAAAGCCGGGGTGGATGCTGGTGGCAAGGTCGTCAATGTTGAGCAGGTTGTTGCCGTTGTCGGTGCCAGCTGTTCCGGTGCCACGAATGGCATGGTTCAGTCGGTGACGATTCCGGCTGGTGTCGTCGCGTTGTCCGATTCCGCAACCGCGCCATCGATCAGCGAACTGAAAGACAATGATCTGGTTTTCCGCGTTGCGCCGTCCGATGCCTATCAAGGTGCGGCACTGGCAAAGTTGGCGTACGATTCGGGCGTGCGAAAGCTCGCGATGACCTATTCGAACGACGATTACAATGCCGGTATCGCTGGTGTGTTCGAAAAAGAGTTTGCGGCGATGGGCGGTACAATTACTGCCAATCAGGCGCATGAACCGAACAAGGCGTCCTATCGCTCGGAACTCTCGACCCTTTCGAACGGTGGTCCTGAAGGCATTGCGATCTTCGCTTACTATGGCAGCAGCGGTATTGCGATCATCCGCAACAGCCTGGAGAACGGCCTGTTTGACCGCTTCTTCGCGGCTGACGGCATGTTCGATACCTCGGTGATCGAACAGATCGGTGCCGACAATCTACGCGACCGGATTTCCATCACCCAATCGGCATCGGATTATGCCGATTCCTCCTATCAGGCCTTTGAGAAGATCTTCTCGGCGACGGGTAAAGATCCAAAAGCACCCTATGCGGCGCACGGATATGATGCCTCCTTCCTGATCGCTCTTGCTATCGAGAAGGCCGGTTCTGCCGATCGGAGTAAGATCGCTGCCGCACTTCGGGATGTTGCAAGCGCACCTGGTGAAGTTGTTCGTCCGGGTGAGTGGAAGAAAGCCAAGGAATTGATCGCAGCTGGTAAGGACATCAATTACGAAGGCGCTTCAGGCAATGTCGACTTCGATGGCAACGGCGATGTCGGCGGCATCTATAGTGTCAATGTTGTTGGTGATGACGGTAAATGGGCGCTCAGCCTGATCAAGTAAGACGTTGACGCATCCGGCCTACGTGCTGGATGAATGCAAATCACTGGCGGTTCGCACCCGCTTTTCGGCAACTCGTCGCCAGGAAGACGAACCGCCAGTGAGTTTTTTCCCGAATGGTGCCAAGAGGAAGTGGCTTCGCGTTTACGCAGAGTCCTGCCGGCTGATATCCGTTCTGTTTGCCGCGGGGAGTCATGGGAAAGACCGACCAGTTTCCTCGGGAAAGCAATTGATCATGAGACCGTACCGCGGTTGATCCAGGGCCAATGCGCCTTGTAGAGACTTGCGTCAAATTTTCCGAGAGTGCGATCGTTTTTGATTGAAGTGAGCAAGAACGCGAATCGCCCTCAAAACGTGTGAAGTAGAGTCTTATGAGCCGATGAGCAGCGAAGCAGTCAGGTTAGGCGTTGATATCGGCGGGACCTTCACCGATGTGGTTTTGGAACGTGGGGACGACTCCTTCTCCTCCAAGGTTCTGACAACCTACACCGCACCTGAAGATGCGATCCTTGAAGGCATTCAGCAGGTGCTGGCCAAGGCCTCCCTGTCACCGGGCGATGTTTCCGTCATCATTCATGGAACGACCCTGGCAACCAACGCGTTGATCGAACGCCGCGGTGCGAAAACGGCATTGATCACAACACAGGGTTTCCGCGATGTTATCGAAATGCGCAGCGAAAGCCGGTTCGAGCAGTACGATCTGAACCTGGTCCTACCCGATCCTCTTATCTCCCGCGGCCACCGCTTCACGCTCGTGGAGCGGATCGGCGCAAACGGTCAGACTTTGAAACCGATAGACCGCGCAGAGGTCGAACAGCTTGCCGCGCAGATTGCGGCCGGCGGCTATGAGAGCGTTGCG
This sequence comes from Pelagibius sp. Alg239-R121, assembly GCF_947331435.1. Taxonomy (GTDB): domain Bacteria; phylum Pseudomonadota; class Alphaproteobacteria; order Kiloniellales; family Kiloniellaceae; genus Denitrobaculum. The sequence goes on from NZ_CAMZOF010000001.1 coordinate 1,186,795, forward strand.
GTGGGGCTGATCCATTCCTATGTCGATTCCCGGCATGAAGAATTGGTTCGGGAGGTTTTGTTGGCGCACCTACCGGACCTTTCTGTCTCGATCTCTTCTGAAGTTTCGCCGCAGATGCGCGAATTCGAACGTTTCAATACCGTCTGCGCCAACGCCTATGTCAAGCCGCTGATGAAGGCGTATCTCGACAGGCTGGTTCAGCGTCTGAGTGAAATCGGAACGCACTGCCCGGTCTTCATGATGCATTCCGGCGGTGGTATCATATCGCTCGACAGTGCGTCTGAATTTCCGGTCCGCCTTGTCGAATCTGGGCCGGCGGGTGGTGCGATCTTCGCGGCTGATGTCGCCGCGCGCTATGGAATCAAATCGGCTTTATCCTTCGACATGGGCGGCACCACAGCCAAGATCTGCCTGATCAAAGATCATACACCGAAAACCTCCAACTCTTTCGAAGTGGCGCGGACCTATCGCTTCAAAAAAGGCAGCGGTATGCCGATTTCGATCCCGGTGATCGAGATGGTGGAAATTGGTGCCGGCGGCGGTTCTCTGGCGCATATCGACAGCCTGCAGCAGATTCGGGTGGGGCCGGAAAGCGCGGGTTCCGAACCGGGACCGGCGTGCTACCAGCAGGGGGGCGCGCGGCCCGCCGTGACTGACGCAGACCTTATCCTCGGCCGCCTTGATCCGGATGATTTTGCCGGCGGGTCGATCAAACTCTCGACCAAGTGCTCGGCGTTGGCCGTCGAGCAGCAAATAGGGAGGCCGCTGGGTCTTGATCAAACGACGGCCGCTTTCGGAATCTCAGAAGTGGTCAATGAGAATATGGCCAATGCTGCAAGGGTTCATGCGGTGGAAAACGGTGAGGACCTGTCAGGCTTCACAATGATTGCGTTTGGCGGCGCTGCACCGCTTCATGCAGGCCGCCTCTGCGAAAAGCTGGGTATTCAGCGGCTAATGGTCCCGCCTGGCGCTGGTGTTGGCTCCGCGATCGGATTTTTGCGGGCGGCTTTCAGTTTTGAGGCGACGCGCAGCACCTATCTGCGGCTGTCGGCCTATGATGCGGGTGTTGCGAAAACGGTACTCGGTGAGCTGGCGCAGGAAGCCGAAGTTTTTGTGCGATCTTGCGACAAAGATTCGTTGCTGCTTTACGAGCGCAAGGCCTTCATGCGGTTTGTCGGGCAGGGTTGGGAGATTCCCGTTACCGTTACGGAGGCAGACGCTGCTGAACCTGATGGCAAAGGGATCAAGGATCGCTTTGAGACTGCTTACAAAGCGCTTTTCGGACGCACCGTCGAAGGGCTCGACATCGAGGTCACAAGCTGGTCGGTGCGGGTCAGTACGCCGGTTCCCGCAGTGGAGCGGTCTGAGGTTGTTTCTGCGCGAGGCAAGGCCGAGTCTTCTATTCGGCGACCTATCTATGACCCGGTTGGCGGGCAGTTCGAAGAGGCGGCGGTCATCGAACGGACGGCGCTCACGCCGGGCAAGGCGACTGCAGGTCCAGCCGTCATCGTGGAAAGCGAAACCTCGATCATCGTGCCTGTCGGGTTCGAAGCCGTAATGCAGTCCGATGGATGCCTGTTGCTCTCGCGTGGCGCGTCTGCTGACCCGGCTGGTGCGCTAAAGGAGGCTGTGTCGTGACGCAACCTGGAAACCTTTCAGTCTCTAATCAGGTCATGTGGAACCGCCTGATTTCTGTTGTTGAGGAACAGGCGCAGGCACTAATCCGGACCGCCTTTTCCACCTCCGTACGCGAGGCGGGTGATCTCTCTGCCGGGGTTTTCGACGTGCGCGGTGCCATGATGGCTCAGGCGGTGACTGGAACGCCGGGGCACGTTAATGCCATGGCCGAAGCGGTGGGGCATTTCATTCGGGAGATTGGCGAAGTTCAGATCTTTGAAGGGGATGTCTACATCACCAACGATCCCTGGAAGGGAACTGGACACCTGCACGACATCACCATGGTCAGCCCTTCTTTCTATAATGGAAAACTGGTCGGCTATTTCGCCAGTACTGCCCATGTTGTCGATGTGGGAGGACGCGGGTTCGGGGCCGACGGGCGCGAGGTTTACGAAGAAGGCCTCCTGATCCCGATCATGAAGTTCGCCGTGCGCGGCGAAGTCAATCGGGATCTGATCAAGATCGTGCGCAACAATGTGCGCGAGGCGGATCAGGTAGTGGGCGATCTCTACTCGCTCGCGACCTGCAATGAAACCGGCCATAAGCGTCTGGTCGACATGATGGACGAGTTCGGCTTGAGCGATCTCGAGGCGCTGGCGACTTTCATTTTCGACCACAGCCGCCGTGCAACCATTGAACTGATCGCTGCCTTGCCAAAGGGTGTTTGCGAAAACGAAATGATGGTCGATGGTTACGACGAGTCGATCAGGTTAGCTGTCAAACTGGAGATCGGGAGTGAGGGGGTCCTTGCCGATTTCGACGGGACATCACCGGCAATCGCGCGCGGGATCAACGTGCCGTTGGTCTATACAAAAGCTTACGCAGGTTACGGCCTCAAATGTGCAATTGCTCCGGAGATTCCAAACAACGCGGCTTCGCTTGCGCCTTTCACGGTCAAGGCGCCGGTGAATTGCATTCTCAATGCCGTGCATCCGGCTCCCGTATCAGTGCGTCACGTCACCGGGCACTTCATCCCCGATCTGGTGATGGGGGCTTTGCATAAGCTCCTACCAGGCCGAATTCCCGCAGAGGGCGCGAGCGCACTCTGGAACATCCACATCAGCGCGCGCCCGAATTCAGACCCCGATGGTCCTAAGGGCTATCGGAAAGCGGAGATCCTGATGTTTAACAGCGGCGGCGGCGGCGCACGTCCCGGCCTGGATGGCTTGAGTGCCACGGCCTTTCCAAGCGGTGTTCACACCATGCCGATCGAAGCGACAGAGCATGTCGGGCCGATCGTGATCTGGCGCAAGGAGCTGCGGCCCGGTTCGGGTGGAGCTGGCAAGTACCGGGGCGGCATGGGGCAGGTGATTGAAATCAGTGCGACACCCGGCCACGAATTCGATTTCAGTGCCATGTTCGACCGGGTTGCCAATCCGGCGCGCGGACGCGAGGGAGGCGAGGACGGCGCTGCCGGCAGCGTCAAATTGGACGACGGAACTGTCTTAAAGACGAAAGGCCGTCAGTTCGTGCCCGCAGGGCGCACTTTGGTTCTCGAACTCCCTGGTGGCGGCGGCTATGGCGCGCCGGGGCAACGCGACTCCGGCTTCGTAGAACGCGATCTAGAGAATGGCTACCTGTCGCCTAAGGCTGAAGCATAAGAAAACGGGGCCGATGGGTCCGAAATTGAGGAAGCAAATGGTATGATGTTAGAGGGAAAAACAGCCGTCATCACCGGTGCCGCGCGTGGGATTGGGTTGGCCTGCGCGGAACGTTTCGTCAAAGAGGGCGCCAAGGTCGTGCTCGCCGATGTGATGGACGATGCGGGTGAAGCGGCGGCGCAAGGTTTGAGTGAATCGGGGGGCGTTGCCCGCTACCGCCCCTGTGACGTCACTGACAAAATGCAGGTCGATGATCTGATTGCTTTTGCGCAGGAGACCTTTGGCCGGCTCGACTGTGTAATCGCCAATGCGGGCATCGTACACAACTCCGACATTCTCGATCTTGAGGAAGCCGATTTTGACCGGGTGATTGCGGTCAACCTAAAGGGTGTTTTTCTGACAGGTCAGGCTGCCGCCCGCGTTATGCGCGATCAGGCACCGGATGCTGAGGGATGCCGCGGGACAATCATTAACATGTCGTCGCTCAACGCCGTCGTCGCGATCCCGGCAATTGCGCCTTATGTCATTGCCAAGGGCGGCGTGAATCAGTGGACCAAGTGTCTGGGCATTCGCATGGCACCGGAAGGCGTGCGAGTCAATGCCATCGGCCCCGGTTCGATCAACACCGAGATGTTCCAAACCGTTGCCGACGATCCGCAAAAGATGCACGCTGTGCTGTCACGCACGCCGATGGAGCGTCCCGGCGAGCCTGATGAAATCGCCAAGGTGGCGGTCTTCCTCGCCTCGCATTATTCAAGCTACATGACCGGTCAGACGGTCTATCCTGATGGTGGGCGTATGGGCCTGAATTACGTGGTCCCGGTCAAGGACCCGGGAACGTAATCCAGCCAATCAAGGCGCGAGGCGGCGAAGATCCCAATGCTCAAGAAACGCGAAAGCCTGTCGGTACAGCTTACCAGGGAACTCATTGCCAAGATTGAGGATGGTGAGTACAGGCCGGGCGAAAAGATTCCGACCGAGCAGGCCTTGTCCGACAGCTATCAGGTTAGCCGCACAGTCGTCCGTGAAGCCGTTGCGGCGTTGCGGTCCGATGGCCAGGTGATTTCGCGTCAGGGTGCGGGTGTCTACGTCGCAGATGTCAAACGCCCGAAGTCTTTCGAAATCAACCTCTCTGAGGCTGAGAAGCTGCAGGAAGTGTTATCGGTTTTGGAACTGCGCCGCGGCGTAGAGGTGGAAGCGGTCGGTCTGGCTGCGAGCCGTCGTACGGATGAGGACCTGGTGCGATTGGAGGCTTGTTATGCCAAAGTCGGCGAAGAGATTGTAAAAGATGATGGCGATTACGTAGATGCCGATTTTCACTTCCATCGTGCAATCGCCAAGGCGACACAGAATCCCTATTACATCGAATTTCTTTCTTTTTTAGGGCCTTTTATTATTCCGCATCTCTGGATACGGCACCGCTTTGCATCGGCGGCACAGCGGGAAAAGTATGCCAAAAAGATTCAGGCCGAACATTGGAAGATCCTAACGACAATCCAGGATCAGGACCCTGCCGCGGCACGGAGTGCCATGCGCAGGCATGTCTCCAACAGCATCAAAGAATACTCTGATTCTCTCAGCGAACTGGGAACTGCCGTAAACCGGGATTAAAGCGCGGCAACCGCCGAATCCGCCACGACCACATCCACCGACCAGGAAGTAAGCGCCGCACTTAACTCCTCAGGTGGCGCGCTGTCGGTGACCAGCATATCAACGAGGGTGGGCGCATCCACCGAGATCGGAGCCCGGTGATCGAACTTCGAGCTGTCTGCGGCGACGATGCTGGTCTTGGCGCGCCGCATGATCTCACGTGAGAACTCTGCTTCCTGCAGATCGAACAGCATAAAGCCGCTAGTTGCATTGATGGCTGCTGCCGATAGGACCGCATACTCTACCTGGAAGCGCCTGACGAATTCGATGGCTTCCACGCCGAACGCGCCGCCATCGTGGGCGCGCAACTCGCCACCCGCCATGAAGACCCTGTTTCCGTTGCGGGCCGCGAGAGTATGGGCCACCGAGACGGAGTTGGTGACCACGAAAAGCTCCCGCCGGTGCTGGAGTGCCTGGGCGATGTAGGAGGTGGTTGAGCCGATATCCAGAAAGAGGGAATCGCCGTCCTCGATGATTTCCGCGACCTTGATTGCGATGCGTTGTTTGGCATCCGGGTTTTCGTCGACCCGTTGCTGGAAGCTTGCCTCGCTGCGTGCGTCCGGCAGATGGGCGCCACCGTGAACGCGGCGCACCAGGCCTTCGCGTGCCAGGCTCTTAAGGTTCCTGCGAATGGTTTCTTCCGAGACCTTCAGGCGGTCGGCCAGATGCTGAATTCTACTGGACCCGCCCGAACGGCGGAGTTCCTCGAGGATCTCGTTCTCGCGCTGCGTCGCCCTTCGTGATTCGGGGCGTGTCTCGGTCTGGGCGAGATCCAAACTATCCTCCGAAGACGTGGTAAAATGACTGAATTTCCATCAAAAATCGCAGTTAAGCCACAAAAGTCAACATGAATTGCGGATATTTGTGGATTTTGATGAAAAATGATGGATGATGAGTAGGAAGTTGTATCCGTGCCTGATCGGACCTGCCTTTGACGGCGATCGATGAAAAGGGGCGGTGCCGCAAAAATGCGGCCACAAACGCGTCATAAAAACGGGGAGTTCCAAGGATGAAACGAGGATTGTCACTGATTGCAGCCCTTTCGGCTGCCACCTATCTGAGTGCGGCTGTGCCCGCGGCCACGGCGGCGGAGAATCAGGATCCGATCAAGCTGACCCTGCATGACTGGACCGGTCAGTTGCTGACCACCAAAATCATGGGCGAAGTGCTGAAAAAGGGCGGCTACAACGTCGAATACGTCCAGGCGGACTACATTGCCCAGTTTGCTGGCCTGAAGACCGGAGATCTGCATGTCGCCATGGAGATCTGGGAAACCACCGGCCGCGAGGCGATGGATGAGGCCGTCGCCACCGGGTCCGTTGAAAACCTTGGTGAAACCGGAATGCAGGCCATCGAGGAGTGGTGGTATCCCTCGTACATGAAAGAGGTTTGCCCTGGTTTGCCGGACTGGAAGGCCCTGAACGACTGCGCCGAAGAGTTCGCCTCGCCGGAAACCGCACCGAAGGGCCGGTATCTGGGTGGTCCCGTGACCTGGGGTGGATTTGACGACGAGCGGGTCGAGGCCCTGGAGATGGATTTCGAGGTGGTGCACGCAGGCACCGACGCGGCGTTGTTTGCCGAACTGGAATCCGCCTATCAGCGCAAGGCGCCGGTTTTGCTGTGGGTCTACGCACCGCATTGGGCGCCGGTTAAATATGACGGCGAATGGGTTGAGTTTCCTGCCTTTTCCGCGGAGTGCTACAGCGATCCTTCGGTTGGTGAGAACCCGGACCTGGCTTACGATTGCGGGAAGCCGCGCGGGCCGATCTGGAAAGTTTCCTGGTCCGGCGTAAAGGACAAGTGGCCCGGTGCGCATAAAGCCATCAAGGCTTTCCATATTGAGAACGACGAAATGGGCGCCATGGTCACCAAGGTCGATCTGGACGGTAAGGATCTGGATGGCGTCGTCGCCGAGTGGGTCGCCGCCAATGAAAAGCGGTGGAGTGGCTGGATTTCCAAATAGTTAGCTCTGCTGAGAGTGAATGGAAGGCGGGACCTCCTGCCTTCCGTTCAACGCAATCAAGAGGCTGATTCAATCAAGTTGAGCGCGGTTCGCGTTCTTGACCGTCTTCGTTGAGAACGACCGCACTCCGGGGTGCGCTTTGGGTATAATTCGATCCGCTGAACAAGCCTTTCGGTGGGTCACGAGGTCTCTATGGATAAGCCGGTAAAGCTCGCCTGTCGGTCGGTCTGGAAACTCTACGGACCCGATGCCGAGAACTTTCTGACATACAAAAGTCACAGCGATCAGGCAAAAAACCCGACCAGCGAAGAAATCCGCGATGCCGGTCTGATCGGCGCGGTGCGGGCGGCGGATGTCGAAATCCACGAGGGCGAGATCTTCGTCATCATGGGGCTGTCCGGTTCGGGCAAATCGACTCTCGTGAGGTGCCTTTCGCGCCTGATCGAACCGACCGCCGGCGAGGTGCTGTTCGAGGGCCGCGACCTGTTGAGCATGGCCGAGCGCGAGCTGATCGAGGTGCGCCGCCGCAAGATGGGCATGGTGTTCCAGCAGTTCGCGTTGCTGCCCCATCTGACCGTTCTGCAGAACGTGGCCTTTCCGCTGGAGGTTCAGGGCACGGCTCAGGGCGAGCGCGAAACGCGGGCGCGGGAGGTGATCGAGCTGGTCGGCCTGAAAGGGCGGGAGAGCTATTTCCCGCGCGAACTGTCAGGCGGCCAGCAGCAACGGGTCGGCATCGCGCGTTCGCTGGCGGTGGAGCCCGACCTCTGGTTTCTGGACGAGCCCTTCTCGGCGCTCGATCCGCTGATCCGGCGCGAGATGCAGGACGAGTTCCTGCGGCTGCAGTCGATGTTGCACAAGACCATCGTTTTCATCACCCACGACTTCGACGAAGCGATCCGGCTGGCCGACCGCATCGCCATTATGCAGGACGGCGAGATCATCCAGACCGCGACGCCAGAGGAGCTGGTGCTGCACCCGGCCACGGAGTATGTCGCCGAATTCACCCGCCATATTCCACGCGCCAAAATCCTGACCGCGCGCAGCGTCATGCTGCCCATCGCGAACAGCGGCAGCGTGGCGCCGGAAAACTGCGCGGGCGAGGTCAGGGCCGGCGACCGTATCGAGGATATCGCCGATCCCATCGAAGCCGCGGCGGCCCCGTTCCGCGTGGTGGAAGACGGCGAGGTCATCGGCACCATCGACCGGCGGGCGGTGGTCGACGTGCTGGTCGGGCGGGGAGCGGACTGATGAGCCGCCCGGGTGAGAGAAATCTATGGAAGGGACCGGCGCTCTGGTGGGCGCTCTTCGCGGTCACCTGGGTCCTTTCGAGTTACAGCCGCGATCTCTCCAAGGCGCTGGAGGCGCGTTGGATCGTCAAGTACCCGGCGGGCTGGCGTCTGCCCCTGAAGCGCGATATCAGCGACGCCATGAAGTGGCTGGTCGAGGACGCCAGCTTCGGCCTCTTCAGCTTCAAGGACTTCACCCGCGGCATCGCCTGGGTGATCGAGGTGCCCTATGACTTCGTGCGCGCCGCGGTGATAGACGGTTTCGTCGTCGGTGTGGGCAGCGAGGCCAGCCAGATCGCGCCCTCGCTGAGCTGGATCGCGGTGATCGCCGTAGTCGTCGCCATCGGCCATACCGCAAAGAGCTGGAGCCTCGCGGCGCTGGTCGGCGGCTGCTTTCTCTATCTCGCGATCTTCGGTCAGTGGGACAGCGCCATGGTCACCCTGGCCTCGGTTCTGATCTCCGTGCCTATCGGCGTGGCAGGCGGGCTGCTGCTCGGGATCGGCGCCTACCGCTGGCCGGCCTTCGACAAGATCCTGCGGCCGATCCTGGACCTCATGCAGACGGTGCCGGTCTTCGCCTATCTAGTGCCGATCCTATTCCTCTTCGGCTTCGGGCCGGTAGCGGCGCTCGTGGCGACCATCATCTACGCCATGCCACCGATGGTGCGGGTGACCACTCTGGCGCTGCGGGGCGTGCCCACCGAGATCCGCGAGTTCGGTACCATGGTCGGCTGCACCCGGCGGCAGATGATGTGGAAGGTCCTGGTGCCTTCCGCCGCGCCGGGCCTGATGGTCGGGGTCAACCAGGTGATCATGCTGTCGCTCAACATGGTGATCATCGCCTCCATGATCGGCGCGGGCGGGCTGGGCTTCGAGGTGTTGTCCTCACTGCGGAGACTGGATATCGGCGCCGGGCTGGAGGCGGGCATCGCCATTGTGGTCATGGCCATCGCGCTGGACCGCCTGAGCCAGGCCTTCGCGGCCCGTCCGGCGAAAGTCCACAGTGAGGATGCCGGCGGCGAGAGCCTCGTCAAACGCCACCCCTGGACCAGCTCCGTTCTTGCCGTCGCGGTCGTCACCGGGCTGGCCGGTCTGGTCCTGCCCGCTTTTCAGAGCTACCCGGCCAGCCTGACCCTGACCACCGGTCCTTTCTGGGCGGATCTGGTGGAGTTCATCAACGTGAATTTCTTCGATCAGTTCGAGGCCGTGAAAACTTTCATGCTCACCTGGCTGCTGCTGCCGGTGAAGCGCTTCCTGCTGGGCATTCCCTGGCCCTGGGGCATCGCCATAGTGACCCTGGCGGGCTGGAAGTTCGGCGGTTGGCGGCTGGCCCTGCTGGCTGGCGGGCTCGCGCTTTTCATAGCGGCCAACGGCCTCTGGGCCAAGGCCATGATCACGCTGTACCTCTGCGGGGTGTCGGTCCTGCTGGCCTCGATCATCGGGATTCCCCTGGGCGTCCTGGCCGCGGAGAACGCCCGGGCCAACAAGGTTATTTCCGCGGTCATCGACACCCTGCAGACTCTGCCGAGCTTCGTCTATCTCATCCCCGTCGTGATGTTGTTCCGGGTCGGTGATTTCTCGGCCATGATCGCGGTGGTGCTCTATGCGCTGGCGCCCGCGGTGCGCTACGCCGCCCACGGTATCCGCAGTATCGAACCGCAACTGATCGAGGCGGGCATCGTCGCGGGCTGCACGCGCTGGCAGCTCCTGCGCAAGATCAAGCTGCCCCTGGCCCTGCCGGAGATCCTGCTGGGTCTCAACCAGACCATCATGCTGGCGCTTTCCATGCTGGTGATCACGGCCCTCGTCGGGACCCGGGACCTGGGACAGGAGGTCTACATCGCGTTGACCAAGGCTGACAGCGGGCGCGGCATCATCGCCGGGCTGTCGGTCGCGGCCATCGCCATCATTGTCGACCGCATTCTGGCGGCCAGCGCGCGCAACGCCCGTGCGCGGCTCGGTTTGGAAGCTTGAGGCCTGGGAAGGCTAGGAGAGGAGACAGGACGCCCATGGACGCAAACAACACTGCTCTGGTTCGCGCGCGCGATCTGCCGATTTGGAAAGGGCAGGTCACACCGGAGCCTCTCGCGGGCGGCATCACCAACGTCAACTTCGTCGTCGAGGACGCGGGCAAACGCTACGTGGTGCGCATCGGCGACGACATCATCGTGCACCAGGTCATGCGCTTCAACGAGCTGTCGGCCAGCCGCGCCGCCCATGCCGCCGGCTTGTCCCCGGCGGTGGTTCATCACGAGCCGGGCGTGCTGGTGATCGACTATATCGATTCGACGCCCCTGGACGAGGCGGCGGTGCGCGACCCGGCGATGCTGGAGCGGATCGTGCCGCTGATCCGGCGCTGTCACCGTCAAATTCCAGAACACCTGCGCGGTCCGGCGCTGATGTTCTGGGTCTTCCATGTGCTGCGCGACTATGCGGCGGCTTTGAGGGAAGGCGGCTCGGCGCATGTCGTGAAGCTTTCCGATTTGATGGTGCGCGCGGACCGGCTCGAGGCGGCGGTGGGACGGATCGACGTGGTCTTCGGGCACAACGACCTGCTGCCGTCGAACCTGCTAGATGCGAAACTACCGGATGGCGGGGAGCGGCTGTGGCTGATCGACTGGGACTACGCGGGCTTCAATTCTCCCCTGTTCGATCTGGGCGGTCTGGCCTCCAACAACGGCTTGTCCGAGGCGCAGGAGCGCTGGCTGCTGGAGACCTACTTCGAGACGCCGCTGCAGGACGAGCTCTGGCAGCGCTATCAGGCCATGAAGTGCGCGTCCCTCCTTCGCGAAACCATGTGGTCCATGGTCTCCGAAATCCATTCTGAACTCGACTTCGATTACGCCGCCTATACCGCCGAAAATCTTTCGCGGTTCGAGGCGGCGTTCGAAGACTTTGTAAATATCTGAGGTATGAGGCAGTAGCATGAGTTCTTTTGACTCGCGTTCCTTTCCAGGCAGCGCCAAGGCAGTCATCATCGGCGGCGGCATCGTCGGCTGTTCGACCGCCTATCACCTGGCCAAGCTGGGCTGGAGTGAGGTGGTCCTGCTGGAGCGCAAGAAGCTGACCTCGGGCACCACCTTCCACGCCGCCGGGCTGGTGGGGCAGCTGCGGTCCTCCGCCAACATCACCCAGTTGCTGGGGGAATCCGTCGCGCTCTACAAGCGGCTGGAGGAGGAGACCGGGCTGGCGACCGGCTGGAAGATGAACGGCGGCCTGCGCCTGGCCTGTAACGAGGAACGCTGGACTGAGGTCAAGCGCCAGGCCACCACTGCCCATTCCTTCGGTCTGGATATGCAGCTGCTGACGCCGAGGGAGGCGCAGGAGCTCTGGCCCTTGATGACCACCGAGGATCTGGTCGGCGCGGCCTTCCTGCCGACCGACGGACAGGCCAACCCCTCCGACATCACCCAGGCTTTGGCGAAGGGCGCGCGCATGGCCGGCACCAGCATCTTCGAGGACACCAAGGTGCTCTCCGTCGATGTTGAGGACGGCAGGATCAAGGGTGTAGAAACCGATAAGGGGCGCATCGACTGCGAGGTGGTAATCTGCTGCGCCGGGCAGTGGACGCGGTCTTTCGCGGCCACGGTCGGGGTCAACGTGCCGCTGGTCTCGGTCGAGCATCAGTACATGATCACCGAAGCCATCGAGGGCGTGCCGTCCGATCTGCCGACCCTGCGCGACCCGGACCGCCTGACCTACTACAAGGAGGAGGTCGGCGGGTTGGTGATGGGCGGTTATGAGCCCAACGGCATTCCCTGGGCGCAGGACGGTATTCCCGAGGACTTTCACTACAGCCTGCTGACCTCCGACTACGATCACTTCGAGCAACTGATGGAGCTGGCGCTCGGGCGGGTGCCGGCGCTGGAGACGGCGGGCATCAAGGAACTGGTCAACGGCCCCGAGAGCTTCACCCCGGACGGAAATTTCATTCTGGGCGAAGCGCCGGAGCTGCGGAATTTCTACGTCGGCGCGGGTTTTAATGCCTTCGGCATCGCGGCGGGCGGCGGCGCGGGCATGGCGCTGGCGGAGTGGGTGAACAAGGGCGAGCCGCCCTTCGATCTCTGGGCCGCCGACATCCGCCGCTTCGGGCAGCCGCACTTCGACACCGACTGGGTGCGGTCGCGCACGCTGGAGGCCTATGGCAAGCACTACACCATGGCCTGGCCGCACGAGGAACACGCCAGCGGCCGGCCCTGCCGCAAGTCGCCGCTTTATGACCGTCTGGCCGCCAAGGGCGCCTGCTTCGGCGAAAAGCTGGGCTGGGAGCGCCCCAACTGGTACGCGGACCCCGTAGCCGGGGAGGCGCCAAAAGATATCTATAGCTTTGGTCGTCAGAACTGGTTCGGCGCGGTGGCGCGGGAGCATAAGGCGGCGCGGGAGGGGGCGGTGCTGTTCGACCAGACTTCCTTCGCCAAGTTCATGCTGAAAGGCCCGGACGCCGAAGCCGCGCTGAGCTGGATCGCCGCCAACGACGTGGCTAAGCCGGTGGGGGCGCTGGTTTATACACAGATGCTCAATGACAAGGGCGGGATCGAGTGCGACCTGACCGTCGCCCGCGTCGCTGAGGACGAATATTACATCGTCACCGGCACCGGCTTCGCGACTCACGACTTCGACTGGATCCGGCGGAACATTCCCGAAGGACTCAACGCGGAACTCTTCGACGTGACCGCCCACAACTCGGTGCTGTCCCTGATGGGGCCGAAGGCGCGGGACATTCTGAGCCGCGTGACGGACGACGACATCTCAAACGCGGGTTTCCCCTTCGGCCGCATGAAGACGATCCAGATTTCGGGTGCACCTGTGCGGGCGCTGCGCGTCACCTACGTGGGTGAGTTGGGTTGGGAACTCCACCTGCCGACAGGTCAGGCTGCTGCGATTTACGATGCGCTGATTGAAGCGGGCGCGGATGACGGCCTGCGCGACGCCGGCTACCGCGCGATCGAAAGCCTGCGCCTGGAAAAAGGCTACCGCGCCTGGGGTTCCGACATCGGCCCGGACCACACGCCGGACGAGGCGGGTCTGGGCTGGGCGGTGAAGCTGAAGAAGAACATCGACTTCAAGGGCCGCGCGGCGGTGGAGGCGCAGCGCAGCGGCGGCGTGAAGAAGATGCTGGCGTGTTTTACTGTCGAGGACCCGGATGTGGTGCTGCTGGGGCGGGAGACGATTTACCGGGATGGCCAGCGCGTCGGCTGGCTGACCTCAGCGGGCTACGGGCATACGTTGGGGGTTTCGATTGGGTACGGTTATGTGCGGAATCCGGAGGGCGTGGACCGGAAATTTGTGCTCTCGGGGGAGTACGAGCTGGAGGTCGCGACGGAGCGAGTCAAGTGCGCGGTGGGGATGAAGCCGCTGTATGATCCGGGGATGGTTAGGGTTAAGGGGTAGGTTTGTTCGATGCGAAAGCGTTTAGTTGTTTGATGAACTCGGCGAGGCTGGGTTTCCAGGATCGTGATATGCGCGCGAAGTAGAGGGAAACCTTGTAAGACTCTGCCAAGTCGCAGCCGTAACTCTCTTCTATCGGAAGCCTTCGCAGGTCGTCCAACCCGTCAAAATTCAACGCGAGGCGATTTGAGCCGTCGGGTCTTGCGATAATCCAAACTGCGCAAATACGGTAGTCATCGCCCGGCAGCTCCTCGACAACGCGCCAATGGCCTCGCTCCAACGCGTTGCGCAGATCCTTCAGATGCTGTTCGGACATGCTTCAGGCCGGTTTCTTGTGGTTGCGGATTGAGTTGAAGTGCGTAAGCTTGCCCTACTCAAAGCGTATTTCGAGTGACGGCCATAAACTAGGGTAGTATCATTCGAATGGTAAAGGCTTCAGATCTGCCGGAAGCTCATTGGCTGCATGCCGCACACAAAAGGTCGATCCGCCATCGCCAGGAAATTGAAGATAGCAAACAGTGTGGTTGTTTTTATTGCAAGCGGATCTTTCAGCCTGAAGAAATCGAAGAGTGGACCGATAAATCTGGGCTTGTTTCAGAACAAACTGCGCTTTGTCCTCACTGCAGTATCGATAGTGTGATCGGCGATGCATCTGGCTTCGATATCACCGAAACTTTCCTTAAGGAAATGAACAAGGCTTGGTTTTAAGGGGTGGACCATACATTGTCTTATGCGGCGTCCTCCAGCTCTCCATACCCAGATTTGGAACTGATCCCATATACAATTGCGATATAGCCTTTGCTATACCCGGTAGCTCGGTTCTGTCTTTTTCGAACTCCGCAAAAAACTTGATGGCCAAGACGGCGCTGCTGCTTGGACCGGTATAGAGCGCAGGCGGCCACATGTTGGGTTGGCGAGCTAGCTTTTCACCAATTCGTTTCTCTTCCTTCAGCAAAATTCTGATCCCCAAGCCAAAGAGCTGACTGGCAATGTTGAAGAGATGATAAACCTCGATATCGTGCTCAGAAATATTGTGTGGGGTGTAACGTCCCCTTGCCTTCGCCAAATTGCGAACGGCGTCAAGATCTGCTGGCGGTGCGCTGATATCGATAGCTTCGGCCTGCGTTTCAGCGAGCAATGCCATGGTCGACTCGGCAATCATCTTCAGGCTGTCCCGCTGTGATTTTAGCTGAGCGAGATAAACCGGCAGCAGCTCTTCTTCCGCGAGCGTCATCGCCTGCAGGGTCATGTCTTCCCAGCCTTTGCGGCCCATGTGATTGTCGGAGACGTTTTTGCTCAGCTTGTTTTGGGCTCTCAGCTGGAATTTCAGCGTGTGATTATCGTTAAAACGTGAACCCATGTGCAAAGGGTACTGAAGAAGTCTCGGTCTGATCAGTGAGAACGTCAGGCAGAAGCAATGGGTGTAGGTATAATTTGCCTTGAAAGGTCCTCGACTCGATCGTCTCACGTAATTGTAGGAGACATAGAGACCCATTCGCAAAGGCCTGATGAATTCGCCCGCGCCGCCTCGAATGAGCTTGTTGTTGGTGTATTCCGGATGGATCTGCTGCGCGAGTTTCAGAATGGAGCTACGGGATGCTTCAGTCATAAGCCCAGAGATTGCCTGTTTGATCTAAAGAAGCTTCCGGGCGAGCAGTGCATTCCAGAAAATCTGTCGGCAGCTTTGAGCTTATCGCTTAGTTCGTATAGGCGCGTCAGATCTCATATTCATCATTCCACCGGCATTGTAGACCAGGCATCAAGCGACGGAGCCGCTCGAAGTTTGCTTTCGGTGCGAAGCGGGCGCAGTGCAATTCGAGCAGTTGCGGGCATTCTGCCAGATAGCTCAGGTCTTTATCTGTCAATTGAACAGACGTCATGAAGAGGGACTCCAGGGCTTTTAGTCCGCGCAGAGGCGCCAGGGAATCGATCTTTTGCTTTGTCCACATCGAGCCCTCAATACCGATGCGCTGGAGGTGATGGGCATTCGAGAGGAAGTCGAGGGATTGAAGGTGCTTTGCATTCACGACATACAAACCTGTCAAACCGGAGAGCTCCGCTAAAAGATGGAAATCCGTTGCGCGTCTGAGACCGTCAATCTGGAGAACGCGCAGTCCATGAAGCTTTTTGAGCGATGCCAGATTCTCAGCGGTAACCGTCTCGATAGAGAGGTACTCCAGGTTCCCCAATTCGCAGATTTCTTCGAAGAAAGCCTGGTTCACCATGTTGGCCTTCAGTTTTCGCAAGGAGGAGAAGCGAGCAATCCCGCGATGGGAATTTTCCTCTCGATAAAAAAGCGCCCGTTCAGCATTGGGGGCGATATCTTCAAGCTCCGTAACGAACCTATGCAGCTCGGGCCAATTCTCAACATCTCGTGGCATTTAAACAAAACTCCGCCGTGTGCGATCGGTGCAAGGTTCGACTTTACGCAAGTTTGCCGCCACTTCACTACGCTCTGTTGCGGCAACTTGCACAAATTCAACCCCGGTAGCTATGCAAAGATGATAGATATGATAAAGCGCCGAATAACGTATCAGGACTGGCTGAAGCAGCATGGAAGACGACAACGAAACTTGGATTATTGATGCCGGTGATGTGGTCATTGAAAGGCGCGCCGAAGTTGGAATGGCCGCTCTTCAGCCGCTCGAGCAGCTCATCTATTGCTTGTGGGTCGCCGACTACGGCATGAGGAATGCTGGCGATCTGGAGGCGGCGGCGGATCTTTATGCCCCTTTCCAGGAAGAAGTCGAAGGATTGTCAAAAGATCTCGGCCTGCCTTTGGCGCACGCCGCATTCGAGCTCTCGCGCAGTGAGCTTGAACGGCAATATTTCGAGCTGTTTGAAGGTATTTGCAACGAGATCCGTACCGCCCAATCAGCAAAGATGTTTGGCGAGTGAAGTTCTCAAATGAAAGCGCCTCAAATCAGGTTTGATTTTGTCCACCTGCGTTGATGCACTGTGCAAAAATTGAAGCCTGACTTAATTTTCAGAATTTCTGCGATACTCGAAAATCGCCGCTGCATCACAGCTCTGGGGAACACCATACAATTCATCAAACAGCTCACTGTTCTTGTCATCACGGTCGTATTTCTTTCATCCTGTTCCGAAAATGGTCCGCCTGTTGTAGGGGCCAGCGGTGTTCCGAGTCAGGAAGAAATCCAAGCGGCAAGCCTGGCAAAACCTGCGGTCGCTCTTGGGGGCAACATGACTTATGCGATACAGAATTCCGAAGGGAAACATCTGGGCTTTTTTGCTTATGGCAGGAGACGCCAAGACCGGCGACTGCATCTTTCGTTCTCTGCCGGCAGAATCGGAACTGTTCGATACGGAAGAGACAAAACGCCTCTATGAAATGCAGCTTTTGGGTGAGTTTTCCTACGCAGTCGTTGGCGACAGCGTGACGTTCAAGCATCCCCAATATCTGCGCGATGTCTCAATGACAGATGGCGTTCTCAAAGCGGGTGATATTGAGTTCCGGATGGAACGGGCGAAGACGTCCTAGTGCGGAGCTTCCGATAATCCCTGGGCGGTTCCGCGTATTGACCGTGGAGGGCGCTCGTACTACTCTTGATTGCTGAAAACAAGTGGATTCCCGCAATCTTGCTTTCTCTTTCTATGTGCCTGCAACAGTTTGGATATCAATTCGCCAGGCACAGGTTTGAGCGGGACACTGCGCAATAAGTTCCTTTCAGAAACAGAAACTATGGAGGCGACAATGGCGAGCATAGCTGAATTTCTGGAACTACTTTCTGAAGATACTGAGAAAGCATTTAGAACGTATTTTTTCAACATAGATGGCAGTCTCGACGGAGACGAAATGGTTCTGCAAGAATGCCGTCGCCAAAAAGTATGCTTTGAGTTCCAAGAGCCAAACAAAATTGTAATGCGCGCCCCAGGCGGCAAAGAAGCCAAGTACGGAAACGAGATTTGGTACTTGCCATGGATGCGAAGCGGTACCTCCAAAGCGCATTTGGATGGGAGCGGTCCGCCGTTTTTTTCAACGTCTCAGCTGGATGGTTGCAGGTTCACGATCAGATATCACAACGATAGCCGGACAAGAGTTACCGTCCTTCATGTGGCTGGTGACGTTCCTGGCGGATCGAAGCAGCGAGATGGAATGGAAACCAAGGCGGGTTTGAAGGCCAGCCCACATCCAAGGCGGACACGCCGGTACTCCGTATCAAGGGGCGCGAAAAGTGCTACTGAGAAAGTTGGCGAAGACTTTAAGCTAAGATATGACGGCAACAAGGCTTCGGTTTTTGGTTTCAGGGACTGCGGCGGAGTATGGCACTTCTACGCGCAGCAAATGATGAAGTACCCGGATGAAGCCGACCGGCCTCCCCTCGGACGCGCGGGAAAAGGAATAAGGGAGTTAAGCGCGGGCTAGAGTGCGATCGCTCTTAACGGGAACAGCTGACAATTTGAGTCACTCTCCAAATGTATAGGAAGTAGAGACTGATCGTTTTAACTGGGTTGAGGATCAGGCCTGCGTCGAGGGTCAGGTTCTAAACTATGCATTCCTTGGTGCCCGCCCGATTTTCGCGGATTTCGTTTGATTACGTTGCAAAGCGAACAGGAACAGGCTGCGGCGGACTTTCTCAGAAGCAGCCCGCAAGAGTAAAATCAAGCAGGATCGCATTCCCCCGCATTATCCAAAGATAGGCAGCGCTCAAAACGAGCAGTGTTGCTGCCGCGCAGGCAATGCCCGCTAAAAAGCACCGTTTTGACTCCGTCATTGCGCTGCAGGCAAAGTGATCAGGCGCGGAACCGGCCGCTCGGTGATCGGCCAGTGAAGCAAAGCCGACGCCACGCCCAGGCCGACGCTCAGCCACCAGATAAAATCGTACGAGCCGACCCAATCGTAGATGTATCCGGCGAGCCAGGCACCTAGAAAGCCACCGAATTGATGACCCAAAAACACCATGCCGAAAAGCATCGACATATAGGTGGTTCCGAAGATGTGGGCGACCAGTCCGCTCGTGAGCGGCACGGTGCCGAGCCAGAGGAGGCCGATGGCCGCGCTGAAGACGATGACGCTGGTCTCGGAAATCGGGACGACTAAGAACGCCAGGAAGATGAACGCCCGGGCCAGATAAAGCAGACTTAAAAGTTTCTTTTTCGAGTATCGCTCGCCCAGGACACCGCAGCCATAGCTGCCGAGGATGTTGAAGACACCGACTGTTGTAAGTCCGGCTACGGCCAGCCAGGGCTCGAATCCGAAGTCCGCGAGATATGCGGGCAGGTGGACGGCGACAAAGGCGAGATGAAAGCCGCAAACGAAGAAGCCGGCGTTCAAGAGCCAGAAGCTGCGGTCGCCCCAGGCTTCATCGAAAGCCTGCCGCAGGGTCTGGTCGGCCGATGCCTGGGTGTCGGGCGGCGCGCCAGCTAGTCCCAGAGACAGAGGAACGATCAAAAGGGCCGTTCCGGCAAGAACGACGATAGCCGCGTACCAACCGATGCCGTCGATCATCAGATGTGTATAGGGTAATGCGGCAAACTGGCCGATCGATCCGCACATGGAGGCGATGCCGAGGGCCGTACTGCGCCTCTCCGGCGGCGCGGCGCGGCCGACTGTGCCCAGAACAACGGAAAAACCGGCGCCGCTCAGGCCTATGCCGATCAATGCGCCGCCAAGAAGCAGCTGGTCGCCCTGGCCGCTCAAAGTCATGGCGAGGAGGCCGGCTGAATAACAGATCCCGCCCAGCGCCGCGACTCGTCCTGCGCCGTAACGGTCGGCAATAGCCCCTGCAAAAGGGGATGCCGCGCCCCAGACAAGGTTCATAAGTCCCATTCCCAGGGCGAAGCTTCCCCGCCCGATTCCGAGATCGGCCGATACCGGCGACAGGAACAGCCCCAGGCTATGTCGGAAGCCGAGAGAGAGCGCCATGATTGCGCCGCCGCAGAGCACGATGATCCACAAACGTCGTGACAATTGAAAACTCCGACTATTGCTTGAAGAAGATGTGTCCGGGGAAGACTGTAAAAAAGATCTTTTAATCAATAAAGATAATTATTATGATTTTTTAATCTAATTTATTGATGGATAAATCATGAAAAGTGATTTGGATATCGATCTTCTCAGATCCTTTGTCGCTGTTGCCGAAACAAGACATTTTACCCGTGCTGCCGAAAGCCTGAATTGCGCGCAGTCCGCCGTCAGCATGCAGGTCAAACGACTGGAGCGGATCGTCGGTGCAACGCTCTTTGAGCGGTCAAAGCGCATGGTGAAACTGACGGCCGATGGTGAAGCCTTCCGCCGCTATGCAAACCGGATGCTGCGTCTGAACGACCAGACTCTGGCGGCATTTGGCAAGAACACACTGCAAGGCCGCGTTCGACTCAGTGCCACTGATACCTCCATGTGTTTTTTGCCCAGGATTCTCTCCCGATTTGCGCAAAGTTGCCCGCTGGTGGAGCTTGAGATCCGCTGTGATCGAAGCTGGGAGTCCCTGGACGCCCTGCAAGCGGGCGAAGTCGACCTCTCTCTCGTTACGCAGGCTGGAGGCCGGACGGGGGGAACACTGGTCAAGCGGGAAGCGTTGGTCTGGGCCGCAGCGCGGGGCGGTTCTGCCGACGAAGTGGACCCACTGCCGCTCGCCATTTTCGGGCCGGGCTGCAATTACAGGGAGGCCGCGTTGAAAGCACTTGACGCCTGCGGTCTTCGCTGGCGCCATGCCTACAACAGTGAAAGCCGGGATGGTCTGAATGTCGCTGTCGCCGCGGGACTGGCCGTCACGATTGTACCCGTCAGCTCGCTGGGGAACGACCTGAGGGTCCTTGGTGCAGATCAGGGGTTTCCACAGCTGCCCGACATCGAGATTTTGCTTTTTGAAGCCACAAGCGAACCGGCGATGCCCGTTGCGACGCTTGCCAAGGTCATCGCCGACACGCTCGGCGATGACCTCCCGACCGGCGTCTGAGAAACTGCCGTGCTACAAATTCTACATGACGATCGACCCTAGAGCGCGAGTGTTTTGCGCAGATTACGCACCCGCGCGCGGACCGAGGCGGCGGGATCTTCCGCACCTCTTGCCAAGCGTTCCGATGCAGTCGGTTTGAGTCCGGGGTCCCGTTGCGCCAGGCGGCAGATCGCATCCAGTGCCCAGGCGCGCAGGAAGGGGCGTTTGGCGTTGCACCAGGGCTGGATAATCTTTGCGAGCTTTTGGACTTCCAAGTCTTCGTCGCCGATGAACTGTATGCTCTGCGCGATGTGAAGCCGCGCTTCCCAAGCGGTTTGTGCGGCGGCGGATTCGACAAATCTTTCGAGCTGCGCGGATGTCAGCTCCGCGCCTAATTCCAAGAGTTTTCGGACCACCCAGGTGGCGGCAGTTTGAAGCCGGGTGTCTTCGCTGTCTGCCAGTACGAGCAGACGGTCGAATTCGGTGAAGTTCTTCCCCGCCGACCGGCAGGCGGCTTCCAACGAACCGGTGGTCTTGACGTCGAATTCCAGGACACGCTCAATGACCACTTCGCTGAGAGCGTCGGGCATGGATCAGTTTGGCAAAGCGATGCCGTCGGTGCCCGAGCCGCAGGCGATGGTGGCGATCAGTGCGTCGTCGGGCAGATCCACCTTGCTTCCGGCCAGCTTGCCGGCCTGCACAGCGGCGAGAGAGGCTGCGCCAGCGAGCTCGGCGCCCAGACCCATCTCGAACCAGAGCCATTGGGCTGCGGTCCGCATTTCCTCGTCATTGACCAGGACGATGTCGTCGACATGCTCGCGGATGATCTCGAAATTGCGCTGTGCCGAGCGGCGGGGGGCGAGGGTGCCGGCTTTGGTCGTGATCTCGGGCAGGGTCACCAGCTCATCGGCGCGCAGGCTTTCGCTCAGGGTCGGGGCACCCTCGGCCTCGACGCCGATGATCTTGATCTCCGGCTTAAGGGCTTTGGCCGCGGTCGCAATGCCTGAGATAAGGCCGCCACCGCCGATGGCAACCACAATCGCATCCAGTCCGGGCGACTGTTTCAGCATTTCCACGGCCATGGTGCCTTGTCCCGCGATGACGGCGGGGTCAGCGAAGGCGTGGATGTAGGTCAGGCCGTCGCGCTCCGCCCGGGCCAGGGCCGCTTCGTTGGCATCGTCATAGACCGCGCCCTCAATCACCACCTCCGCACCCCACGCCTTCAGCTTTTCGGCTTTGGCCGCCGGGGTAGAGGCCGGCAGGTAAATGACTGCTTGCGCGCCCAGGGACCAGCCGGCGTAGGCCACGCCCAGGCCATGGTTGCCGCCGGATGCGGTGATGATACCGCGCTTCAGATCGTCTTCGCTCAGTTGCAGGGCCGCGTTCATGGCGCCGCGCGGCTTGAAGGAGCCAGTGACCTGCAGGCACTCCAACTTGACCATCAGTGGATTCTGCGAGGGCGCGTTCTGAATGAAGCGGGTTCTGAGCAGTGGCGTACGCCGCACCCTGTCCTTGATGCGCGAAAAGGCGCCTTGGATATCGTCGAGGGTGACGGGCATCGTGGTCATACCGGGGTGTCCCTTGGAAACGAATCTGGATTTGGAACCATGGGCGAATTTCGCCGCACAGTAAACGCCTGAACTTAAACAGCCGATAACAAGTCGGCCTGTTGTCATGTGCCGAACTAAACTTTCTGATGAAGTGCGAAACCAAAGGCGGTCATGAAATTTCGATGATTCGCGTACTGAACAGTAAGTTTAGTGATACTCATTCAATAAACTCACCATAAAACCACGCAATATTGCAACTAATCAGCCATTTACGCTGCACTGCAAAATCGAAACATGTTTGACAAAAGTTTAGTGAAGAGTTTAGTGTTTCTTCAGCCGACGTGAAGAATGCGGCAGACGGGGCTGTCGGTGTGCGACGCAAGAGACATCGCAAGTTCAGTAAAATTGCCCCCTGATAGTATCAACGAGAGGCCGGGCCGGATTTCCTCTTACGCAGAGAAAAACGGCCGGACTCAAAGGGAGGAAAAGATGCGGATATTTGGAGCCTGTTTGGCCGCCGCTGCGCTGAGCGTGACGGCTGTGACGGCAATGAGTACCCAGGAGGTCCAGGCGCAGGATAAAGAATTGACCCTCTGTTGGGCTGCTTGGGATCCGGCGAATGCCCTGGCACAGCTTGGGAAAGACTTTACTGCCGAGTCTGGGATCGAAATGAACTACGAGTTCGTGCCCTGGACCAACTTTGCGGACCGCTTCATCAACGAACTGAACTCGGGCGGAAAGCTCTGCGACCTGCTGATCGGCGACAGCCAGTGGATCGGCGGTTCGGCAACATACGGCCACTATATCAAGCTGAACGACTTCTTCGAAAAAGAAGGCATCTCCATGGATGACTTCGCACCGGCGACCGTTCACGCCTACTCGACCTGGCCAAAGGGCACGCCGAACTATTGGGCGCTGCCGGCCATGGGCGATGCGTTGGGTTGGGTTTACCGCAAGGACTGGTTCGCCCGTCCGGAACTGCGTGAAGAATTCAAGGCGAAGTACGGTCATGAACTCGAGGTGCCGAAGAACTGGACCGAGGTGAAGCACATCGGCGAGTTCTTCCAAGGCCGCGATATCGATGGCAAGAAGGTCTACGGCCTGGGGATTTATACCGAGCGTGGTTCGGAAGGCATCACCATGGGCGTGACCGCGGCGATGTATTCCTGGGGCTTCCAGTACGAAAACCCGGACAAGCCCTACGACATGCCCGGCTATGTAAACTCACCGGAAGCCGCCGAGGCACTGGAGTTCTACAAGTCGCTCTATGACTGCTGTACCCCGCCGGGCCATTCGGATGCCTACATGGTTGCCAACCTGGATGCCTATAAATCCGGCCAGGTCGCCATGCAGATGAACTGGTTTGCCTTCTTCCCGGGTATCGCCAAGGACGAAGATGTGGGCGGTGACAAGTCAGGCTTCTTCGTCAATCCCGCGCAGAACGTGGCAGCTTCGACGCTCGGCGGGCAGGGTATCTCAGTGGTGGCCTACTCCGACAAGAAGGATATGGCGCTGGATTACATCAAGTGGTTCGCCAAGTCCGACGTACAGAAGAAGTGGTGGTCCCTGGGCGGCTATTCCTGCCACGTGGATGTGCTGAACGATCCGAATTTCCCCAACACCGCACCTTTCGCCGCAGACTTCCTGAAGGCGATGGACGGCGTGAAGGATTTCTGGCAGGAGCCGACCTACGCCGAGTTGCTGCAGTCCATGCAGAAACGGGTGCATGACTACGTGGTTGCCGACAAGGGGACTGCGAAGGAAGCACTCGACAAGCTGGTCGTCGATTGGACCGAAGTCTTCGAAGACGACGGTAAGCTCTAGCTCTACCGTTCCAGCTAAATGCTATGATAGGCCGGCCGGGCAAAGACCCCGGCCGGCCCAGGGAACCCCTATATCTTCTGGAAGCGTCTCATGACGGATCAACCCAGTGGTCGTTCGGCAGACAGCCTCACGGATCGAGTGGCAAGAGCCACACCCGGCGCTGTCGTGCAGCGGGTGCGCGGGCTTTCCGATACCGCAATTGCCTGGCTCTTCATCTCGCCGACGATCCTGCTTCTGCTGGCGATCAATATCTTTCCGCTGATCTGGACGGTCTATCTTTCCTTCACCAACTACCGGGCCAACCGGCCGGGGCGGGCGATCGACTGGGTCGGGACGCGCAACTACGAGAGGCTGCTGGGCAACGAGGATATCTGGGGCTACCTCCAGGCGACAGCGCACTTCGTAGTCTGGACGATGGTGATACAGGTGTTCATCGGCTTGAGTCTGGCGTTGCTGATCAACCGCAATTTTAAGGGCGCGAGCTTCTGGACAACAGTAATTCTGATCCCGATGATGCTGTCGCCGGCGGTGGTGGGGACGTTCTGGACCTATCTCTATCAGCCGCAAACCGGCATCTTTAGCTACATCATCAATCTCTTCGTCGCGGTGGGGCCCGTCGATATGATCGGGTCGGTCGATTTAGCACCCTGGTCGATCATCATCGTCGATACTTGGATGTGGACGCCCTACATCATGCTGCTCTGTCTGGCGGGTCTACGCTCGATCCCGGAATATCTCTACGAAGCCGCGGAAATCGACCGCGCCAACACCTGGCAGAAGTTCTGGTACATCACGCTGCCCCGGATCATGCCTTTCCTTATGCTGGCGGTGCTGTTCCGCGGAATCGAGAATTTCAAGATGTTCGACATGGTGGTCGAGCTAACTTCCGGCGGGCCGGGGTCGACCACAGAGGTTGCCTCGATAAATCTTAAGCGCGAGGCCTTTGAGAAGTGGCGGACCGGCTACTCCTCTGCCTTCGCGGTGATCCTCTTCGTCACGGTCTTCGGGCTTGGCAACATCTATGTCAAAGCCCTGAATAAGGTGAAGCAATGAGTGCTGCAACCACAAGCTCTGCGACGACCCGGGCCCACTCGGTGGTCGAGACTTCTGCGCGCGGTAAGTGGTTTGCGGGACTGGTAGTGGTCGCTTATGCGCTCATTACCCTAATTCCACTGGTCTGGATCTTGGCGACCAGTTTGAAGTCGCCACCGGATTCCATTTCCTATCCGCCGAAGGTGATCTTCGAGCCGAGCATGGAAGGTTACGTGAACCTCTTCACTACTCGCTCGCGCCAGACCGCCGAATACATCGAAAATCTGGGACCGGCAGAAACCTGGTACGACGAGATCGTGCGTAAGCGGAACATGGTCATCGTCGGACCGTCGCGCTTTCTCGACCGCTACTTCAATTCGGTGGTGATCGGTTTCGGCTCGACCTTCCTGGCGGTCTTCCTCGGTACGCTGGCGGCCTACGGTTTCTCGCGCTTCAAGGTGCCGCTGAAGGACGACCTGCTGTTTTTCATTCTCTCGACGCGCATGATGCCCCCGATTGCGGTCGCGATCCCGATCTACCTGATGTACCGGACGCTTGGGCTGTCGGATACAGCGTTGGGTATGATCCTGCTCTACACCGCCGTGAACGTTTCGCTCTCGGTCTGGCTGCTGAAGGGTTTCATGGATGAGATCCCGCGCGAATACGAGGAGGCCGCGGTGGTGGACGGTTACACGCGGCTGCAGGCCTTCTGGAAAGTGGTGCTGCCCCAAGCGCGTTCGGGCATCGCGGCGACGGCGATTTTCTGCCTGATCTTTGCCTGGAACGAATATGCCTTCGCCCTGCTGCTGACCAGCGGCAACGCGCAGACCGCACCACCCTTTATTCCGATCATCATTGGCGAGGGCGGCCTGGACTGGCCCGCCGTCGCTGCCGGAACGACGCTCTTTCTCCTGCCGATCGTCTTTTTCACCGTGCTCCTGCGCAATCAGCTTTTGCGGGGCATCACCTTTGGAGCGGTGCGCAAATGAGCCTGCAGAGCGAACATCGAAACGGACCCTCGGGGCTAAGCCGCTTCTTCCGGCGCGGACCCTGGGAGAACTTTGCGACCTTCCTGATTGCGCTGGGCATCTTCATGCTGATGCAGCCCTTCTCGATCGATCTCTTCAGCTATTCCTTCGCGGTGATCCTGACCGGTACGGTCGGCTTCGTCATCGTCAGTCATTTTCCGGAGTAGGTGCACGTGGCCGAGATTAGAATTGAAAACCTGCACAAGACCTTCGGCGACTTTACCGCCGTACGGGACTCTTCCTTCACAGTGAAGGACGGTGAGTTCTTCGTGATGCTGGGCCCGTCCGGCTGCGGCAAGACCACGACCCTGCGCATGATCGCCGGGCTGGAACTGCCGACCTTGGGCCGGATTTTTCTGGACGGGGAAGATGTGACGACCCGGCGCGGCGGCGAGCGGGATATCGCCTTTGTGTTCCAGCTTTTTGCGCTCTATCCCCACATGAACGTGCGCAAGAACATCTCCTTCCCGCTGCGCATGGAGGGCCGGCCCCGCAAGGAGGTGCGCGAACGCACCGAAGAGGTCGCGCGCATGCTGCAGATCGATCATCTGCTGGAGTCACCGGTGGGCGGTCTGTCGAGTGGCGACCGGCAGCGGGTGGCGCTGGGCCGGGCCGTGGTGCGCCGGGCCAAAGCCTTTCTGATGGATGAACCCCTGGGGGCGCTGGATGCCCAGTTCCGGGAGTTGATGTGTGAGGAACTGCGTCTGCTGCATCTGCGGGTCAAGGCGACCACGGTCTATGTGACCCACGATCAGATCGAAGCCATGTCCATGGCCGACCGCATCTGTATCATGAACAATGCCGAGGTGCTGCAGATCGGACCGCCCTCGGAAGTCTATGCCCGCCCGGCGACGCGTTTTGTTGCGGGTTTTGTGGGCTCTCCCTCCATGAACTTCATCGCAGGCGAAGGCGGGCTGAACGCCGGTAGCGAAGCCGTGCAGGTGCGCGGATCCCGCATCGCCATTCCGCGTCTGCACGAAGACCTGACGTCGTCTGAAGCCATTCTGGGCGCGCGGCCGGAACACATTCACATCTCCGACCAGGGCGCGCTGCGCGGGCGTGTCTTCGCGGTCGAATACATGGGCACCCGGCAGCTGATCACGGTCGATACGGACTCAGGCCGCCTACGGGTGCGCGCACCCAATACGGTGCGGGTCAACGATGGCGAGACAGTCGGACTGGATTTCGATTCGGAGAAGATCGTGGTCTTCGATTCCCGAACCGACCGGGCGGTCTCGAGCGCGTTTACCGGAGGAGGCGCCGGTGGCTGAAATCGTGCTGAACGCTATCTCCAAGTCCTTTGGATCCACGAAAGCAGTGGCCGACCTCGATCTAACGGTGCGTAACGGAGAGTTCGTAGTCCTGCTGGGGCCGACCGGTGCGGGCAAGACCACGACGCTGCGGCTGATCGCGGGTCTGGAAAAGCCGGAAGCAGGCAGTGTGGCCATCGATGGCATGGATGTTACCGAGACGCCCACCTCCGCCCGCAATGTGGCTTTCGTATTTCAGCAGTATTCGCTTTATCCGCACTATAGCGTCTTTGAAAATCTGGCCTTTCCCCTGAAAGCACCGGGTCAGAACCTGACGGCCGCGCAGATCAAAACGCGTGTTCAGGAAATTGCCGAACTGCTGCGCATCGATCACAAACTGGAAAACTCTGCGACGGCGCTTTCAGGCGGTGAGATGCAGCGGGTGGCGATCGGCCGGGCGCTGGTGCGCAACCCGACAGTCTTTTTAATGGACGAACCCCTGTCCTCGCTGGACGCAAAACTGCGCGAGGATCTGCGGGTGGAACTGAAACGCATTCAGCGGGATCTGGGTGCGACAATCGTCTACGTGACCCATGACCAGCTTGAAGCTATGACTCTGGCGGACCGGATTGGCGTTCTGGATGAGGGCAAGCTGGTGCAGATCGGCGACCCGCGCGAAGTCTACGAAACCCCGGCCAGCGTCTATGTGGCGCAGCGGCTCGGGAGTCCCCAGATCAATCTCCTGGCGGTGGGTATGCTCGAACTGCCGTCTGTGCCGCCGTCGGCGACGACCTTGGGGATCCGACCCGAAGATATCCTTCTGGACCGGAGTGAGGGCGCGGTCGCCAAGGTGATCAATGTCGAGCATCTGGGCGTCGAGACAGTGATTCTGCTTGAACTGGCGGGACAACACCTTCATGCCCTGCTCGGTGATGCGGCCAGCCTGGAAGAGGGAGCGGAGATCGCCATTGGCGTGCGGGAGGGCGCGGTGCTGTTTTTCGATGCGGACGGCAAGCGCGTCGATCCGCTCAAGGCGGGTGTGAGTGAGGAGGCGGTTTATGGAACCTGAGACAATCAAGGCGCTGATCAGCCATACGCATGAGGTCATTCTGGCGCATGCGGAAGAGCTCACCGACCTGGATCAGGCGATTGGCGACGGCGACCATGGGATCAACATGAAGCGCGGTTTTGAGGCTATTGCTGCGGCGGTGGACGCCATTTCAGAACTGCCCGGCGGCAAGGCGCTTGAGAAGGCGGGCATGACGCTGGTGATGTCGGTCGGCGGGGCATCGGGACCTCTTTACGGTTCGCTGCTGATGTCGATGGGCAAGGCCATGCCGGAAGAGCCGGGTTCGGTCGGCGATTTTGCAACCGCCTTTCAGGCCGGTGTCGAAGCAGTGATGAAGCGCGGTAAATCCGAAGGCGGCGAGAAGACCATGCTGGAGGTTCTGTTGCCGGTTGCCGCTCTGCTTTCCTCGGCTGACACCTTCGACGCCGATGCGCTGAGGGCCGCGGCCGACGCGGGCCTGGCATCGACCAGGGATATGAAGGCGACAAAGGGTCGGGCGTCTTTTCTGGGCGATCGCTCAATCGGGCATCTCGATCCCGGTGCCCGCTCCTCGACTCTGCTCATCCATGCTGTCTGTGACGTAGTCGAAAGTTGTGACGCAATTGGGGGTAAGTAAGGTTATGACGAATTTCGTTGGCATCGTGATCGTTTCGCATTCTCCAAACGTTGCCAAGGGTACCGCGGATATGGTGCGGGAAATGGTCGGCGATGAGGTCAAGGTCGCTTACTGCGGTGGCAACGCGGCCGGTGGCCTAGGAACCGACGTTGCGGTAATTCACAGCGCTATTGATTCGGTCTTCGGTGAAAAGGGTGTAGCCGTTCTGGTCGATCTCGGTGGTGCGGAAACCAATAGCGAAATGGCCATCGAGATGATGGACGATGAGCGCCAGAAGTCGATTGTCATCTGTAATGCGCCCATTGTGGAGGGCGCAGTTATGGCGGCAACGGAAGCGGCTGGCGGTGGGAGTCTTGACGAGGTTCGTGCGACCGCGGAGGAATTTCTGTCATGACCGACGCATCCGCTGAAAGTGCCGGCCCGAACGAGGATGTGGCAAACGGACAGGCAACGATTCAGGATCCGACGGGGCTGCATGCCCGACCTGCCGTCAAGTTGACAAAGCTTGCTAAGGCCTATGACTCAACGGTCGAAATCCGTGCGGGTAAAGACGGCAAATGGGTGAATGCCAAGTCGCCCAACGCTGTAATGAAGTTGAAGGCCGGCAGCGGCGAGATTCTCTTCGTTCGGGCGGAGGGCGTCCATGCCGATGAGGCCGTGAGAGCTCTGGTCTCCTTGATCGAACGGGATTTCGATGCCGAGTGAGCGCCTATTTGATTCGTAATGAGGACCATGACTGAGACTTCAGATCAACGCATTCTGCGCGGTGTCGCCGCCTCCGACGGCCTTGTCGTGGGCCGTGCCGTGCGGCTGATCTCGGGCGTAGAGGTGCAACGGACAGCGGGGTCTCCGGAAGACGAACGCAGCCTCCTCGCAGGCGCGATCACGCGCGCATTGGAACAGCTCGAGGCGCTGACCGAAGCCCAGGACGAGATGGGGGCCGAGATACTGGAGTTTCAAATCGCGCTTCTCGAAGACGAAGATCTCTTGGCGCCGATCTATAACGCTGTTCAAGAGGGTCAGCCTGCAGACCTGGCCTGGATCAGAGTGATTGATAGCGAGGTTACCGAATACCGGGAGGGTGAGGACGAGTATTTCAAAGCGCGCGCGGAAGATCTTCTGGATCTCAAAGCGCGCGTGCTCGCGGCACTGCATGGAAATGAAACTGGATTCAACGATCATGCAGAGCAGACCAAACTGGACGGCGATATCATCGTCGCTCAGAATCTTACACCGTCACGATTCCTGGAACTGGACTGGACAAGCTACCGAGGTGCTGCGATTTGCGGTGGTAGCCCGACCAGCCACGTTGCCATTCTGGCACGAGCGCGGGGAATCCCGCTTCTCGTGGGTTTGGAGGACGCTGTCGAGACGATGCAGCACGCTTGCCTTGCAGTCCTTGATGCCGAAGACGGGGTTTTGATTCTTACGCCGGAACCCAAAACACTTGAAGACGTTAGGCAGCGACAGCGTGTGCGCGAAGGCGATGAAGAACGAGCGGACTCTCTCATCGGTAAAGCAGCGGTCATGGCAACCGGAGAACGGGTCGAAATTCTGATTAATGCGGATGACCCCCGGGTTCTGGCGGACGTGCCGACTGCGAACTGTGACGGCATCGGGCTGACGCGGACGGAGTTCCTGTTCAGTGAAGGTGTCCTTCCCGATGAACAAAAGCAATTTGAGGTCTACCGGGACATCGTAAATTGGGCGGAAGGACGTCCGGTGACCATCCGCACCCTGGATGCCGGTGGAGACAAACCGATCCCCGGCGTCACTGTTGACGACGAAGCGAATCCTTTCCTGGGTCTGCGCGGCGTTCGTCTGTCACTCCTGAAACCGGAGGTCTTGAAGCTGCAGTTGCGCGCGCTTGCCAGGGCCGCGGTGTTCGGTTCTTTGAAGATCATGATCCCAATGGTGACCACCCCTGAGGAAGTGGAGGCAGTGCGCGCGCAACTTGACGAGGCGCTGACCGAACTCTCGGCGGAAGGCGTTGCGCATGCTTGTCCTCAATTGGGTATGATGGTTGAGGTGCCCGCTGCCGCTCTGACGGCGGAGCGGTTCAAGGTGGATTTCTTTTCGATCGGCTCCAATGACCTTATTCAATACACCACGGCCTGTGCTCGGGATAATCCGGCGGTGACCAAGTTGGCTGATGCAAAAAGCCCGGCGGTTCTGGAATTGATCCGCCGAACAGTGGAGGCGGCAGCGCGCATGGGAGTCGAGGTCAGCCTCTGCGGCGATATGGCGTCTGACCCCAATGCGATCCCTGACCTGCTGGACTGCGGTCTTCGCCGGCTCTCGGTGGCGCCCGCGCAGGTGGGCAGAGTTAAACTCGCGGTGAGCCGCTATGGTTGACTCAAAGGCAGTTAACCCGAAATCCGCCAACCGCAATAGCGGTGTGCTCAAACCGGCGGTCGACCAATCTGCTGCGACTCAATCGGTTGCGACCTACAAGCAGATCCTGCGGGAGTTTATCGACCGGCGGCCGTCTGGCACCCGTCAGCGAATCGCCAAGGCGTTGGGGACACACAAGAGTTTCGTCTCGCAGATCACCAACCCCGCGCTACGTGTGCCGCTGCCTGCGCCGCATGTCGCCTCGATTTTCAAGATCTGCCACTTCTCGCCGGAAGAGCGCGGCTGCTTTTTAGATGCCTATCGAATCGCGCATCCCAATCAGGCCGCCGCGTTGGAATCTGAAGAGGTATCGGGCAAGCGGATCGTCATGATTGAGCTGCCGGACTTCGAGGATCCTGGAAAACAGGAACGCCTCGCCGAGGCCATAGAGGATATTGCAGCAAAAATGATCGCTCTTGCGCGCGAGGGCGGCTGATCTTTGCAGTATAGGGAGGAAATAAAGACATGAAAAAGCTGATCAATACCGTCGATAACGCACTGACCGACAGCCTGCGGGGGTTCGGGGCAGCCCACAGCGATATTGTCTCGGTGAATTGGGAGCCGAAATTCGTGCAGCGTGCGGGCGGTACACGGAAGGGGAAGGTTGCTCTGATCTCCGGTGGTGGCTCCGGGCACGAGCCGTTGCATGCGGGATTTGTTGGAAAGGGAATGTTGGATGCGGCTTGTCCGGGCGAAGTCTTCACCTCTTCCACACCCGATCAGATGCTGGCGGCGGCCGAGGCGGTTGGCGCGGACGCGGGCGTTCTTTTTATCGTCAAGAACTACTCCGGCGACGTCATGAATTTCGAGATGGCAGCAGAAATGTACGACGGTGCTCAGGATACCGTGTTGACCAATGACGACGTAGCCGTGGAAGACTCGCTCTACACCCAGGGACGGCGCGGCGTTGCGGGGACGGTCATCGTTGAGAAGATCGTCGGCGCAGTTGCGGAGGCCGGAGCCGATTTGGCGACCTGCAAGGCGCTGGGCGACCGGGTGAATGCGGCGACTGGAACGATGGGCGTTGCCCTGACCAGCTGCACTGTGCCCGCGGCCGGAAAACCGACATTCGAGCTCGGTGAAGACGAGATGGAGATGGGCGTCGGGATCCACGGAGAACCGGGGCGCCGCAGGGTGAAGCTCGCGGAAGCCGATGCGCTGGCAGCGGAGATGATCGAAGCGATCTGCAAGGAAGGCGGGCCGGATACCGGCGACCCCGTAATTCTGCTGGTCAACGGTATGGGCGGGACGCCGTTGATGGAGCTCTATCTGATGTATGATGCGGCGCGCAAGCTCTGTGAAGACCGCGGGCTGACCATCGCCCGGTCATTGGTCGGTGACTATTGTACCTCCCTCGACATGGCCGGCTGTTCGATCACGCTGACCAGGGCAGATGACGAGATGCTCGGTCTTTGGGATGCCCCGGTCCATACCGCAGCCTTGAGATGGGATGTCTAATGGGTGTAACACCGCTATCGAGTGATTGAGAGACTTGTTCTGGGGCGCGGAAGTGCATGAAACGACGAAAGGTGGGGATTGTTGAAGAAATCGATCCGACCGACTATCTGCTCGATGATCAGATCGGATTTATTCTGAGAGTTGCCTCGCAGAAACACAGCACGATCTTCGCCAATCTCATGCTCGAGGAACTGACACCGACACGTTTTGCGGTATTGGCCAAGCTGTTTGAGAAGGGGCCCTTACCACAGAACGAACTCGGACGTCAGGCAGCGATGGACGTGGCGACTATCAAGGGCGTCGTCGACCGGCTTTCCGCGCGCGCCCTGATCCGCACCCGGCCCGATCCTGATGATGGCCGCAAACACTTCGTCGAGCTGACTAAAAAGGGTGAGGAAGCGGTGCGGGCCGCGATTCCCCTGGGTTTGCAGATCTCCAAGGACACATTGAAGCCTTTGAACACTCGGGAGCGGACGACGCTCATCCGCCTGCTGCGCAAGCTCTACAAGGGGTAAATCGACGCCGGGCCAGACGTCTGTTGGTAATTCGAGGTGGACGAGGATGTTTATGATCTTACCCAGCGGGTCGCGAACGTAAAAACGGCGTACGCCCCAAGGCTCATCTGTCAATTCGTAGATAGTTTCGAACCCGGCCGATTTCGCCCGATTGTACATTTCGTCGACATTGTCTACTTCGATCTAAATATCCGGAACAGTGGTGCCGGATCCGCCTTCGCTGGCGATGCTAATCTGGATGGGGGCGGTGTTACTGGACGCAAAGGTAACGATCCAACCTTGGTTCATTGCGACCTCCAAGCCCAAGAGATCCCGATAAAAGGCATGTGCGTCGGATACTCTCTCAGTCGCAATGTTCGTGACGATACGCCGTATTGTCATCGGTGCCTCCGGCCAGGTTGAACGCGCCCGCTGGCTCAATTCTGCCGACTGCCCGCAGTGGGCGTAAAGTGTCAATTTGTCCGAGGAGTGCGCCTAAACCGCATTTAGGCCGACGTTGATTTCCACGCGGTATCAATCCGTCCTTCTTGCTCAGTCATGTTATAGCGGTGATGATTTTCGTGCACAAAAAATATAAAAGAGATATTAAGAAAATATCAATGAATTAGCCAAAAATTGTCTTGAAATACCTATTTTATCTCATTAGTATACTAGCGAAATCTACATCCCTAAGCTTCGACGGGTCGATGCGGATGTGTTTTGTGTTGATGATTGCTCAGGGATGATGGCGTGACTTACGTAGTGATCGAGAATTGCATTCGTTGCAAATATCAGGATTGTGTCGAAGTCTGTCCGGTCGATTGTTTCTATGAAGGCGAAAATATGCTGGTCATCCATCCGGATGAATGCATTGATTGCGGTGTTTGTGAGCCGGAGTGTCCGGCGGAAGCAATTCGGCCCGACAGCGAGGACGGACTCGAGAGTTGGGTAAAATTGAACGCCAAGTTTTCGGAAATCTGGCCGAATATCACCGCCAAGGGCGATGCACCCTTAGATGCGGACAACTGGATGGATAAACACGGAAAGTTGAGCGAGCTCTCGGAGGCACCGGGTATTGGTGGTTAGCGCCCGGCAGCGCTGTGACTTAGACTGTGATTGTGCAGCGTGGATCTGGTCGAGTGCATGAGCTGCCCTCGAATGTGAAGCGCGAGAGACTGGTTTTATTGGCCGATCAGATGGTCGTAAATCATCTGCTGAGACAACTGATCGGCTTTCTGAGGTGGAAGGCATGTCGTTGATGGAAGTGTTAAAGGGGTCTGATCATGGGTAGTCAGGCCGCAACCGTAGCCAAAGTCGTTGAACGCACGGCGCCCGAGCGTGTTGTGGTTCGTTTTGCGGGTGATTCCGGTGATGGGGTTCAGATCCTCGGCACCGAGTTCGCAAAATCCGCTGCCTTGAGTGGTCACGATCTCATCACCTTTCCGGATTTCCCTGCGGAAATTCGCGCGCCGGTCGGTACGACCTTTGGAGTTTCCGCTTTTCAGATCCAGTTTGGCGGTCCTAAAGTTCTGACCCCGGGCGATGCCGTAGATGTGCTGATCGCCTTCAATCCGGCAGCGCTGAAAACCAATCTCGCGGATCTGCGCGAAGGCGGGCTGGTGATCCTCGATGAAGGCGCCTTCACCAAGCGGAATCTGGCCAAGGCAGGCTATGAAGAAAGTCCGCTGGATGACGATGCGCTCGCGGCCTATCAGATCCTGAAGATCGATATCGCACGGCGCTGTGGTGAAGCAGTGGCGGATACCGGTGCCAGCAAGAAGATTGCCGACCGCGCCAAGAATTTCTGGGCGCTTGGTCTGACTTTCTGGATGTTCGATCGGAAGCGTGCGGACACCCAGAAATGGATCACTGAAAAATTCGCCAAGATTCCCGAAGTGGCAGCCGCAAACCTCGCTGCGCTCAATGCCGGACACGCTTTTGGCGAGACCATGGAGATCGGCCGTGATGTGGTGGGGCAGCCTCTTGAGGCCAGCTTCGAGCCCGGTATCTATAGAAGCATCACCGGTATCGACGCTATGGCCAAAGGACTGGCCGCGGCGGCCTGTTGTGCGGGAATTAAGGTGGCCTATTGTTCCTATCCGATCACACCAGCATCCGGCCTGTTGCATGCGCTGGCTGCTCTGCGCAGCAAGGGGATCGTCACCTTCCAGGCTGAGGACGAAATCGCTGCAGCGACGGCTGCGATTGGCGCTTCTTACGGCGGGGCATTGGGCGTCACCGGCTCGTCCGGTCCCGGTATTGCCTTGAAGTCCGAAGCTCTGAGCCTGGCGATTGCGACCGAGCTTCCCTTGGTGGTCGTGAACGTTCAGCGTGCCGGGCCTTCAACCGGCATGCCGACCAAAGCTGAGCAGGCCGACCTCGCGATGTCGCTCTATGGCCGGCACGGCGAAGCCCCCTGTGCGGTGCTGGCGCCGGCGACCCCGGCCGAGTGCTTCCAGGCCATGCTCGACGCCGCGACCATCGCCATCCGCTACATGACGCCCGTGATTGTGCTGGCGGATGGTTATATTGCAAATGCCGCAGAGCCCTGGCGAATTCCCAACGTTGCGGAACTGCCCGACATCGCGCCGGATTTCCGGGCCGACCCGGAGAACTTTCAGCCTTTTCAGCGGAACCAAAAGACACTTGCACGCCCCTGGGTCAAGCCGGGCACGCCGGAGCTTCAGCACCGGATCGGCGGCATTGAGAAAGCCGACGGCAGCGGGCATATCTCCTACGATCCCGATAACCATCAGACCATGACCGATCTGCGCGCCGAAAAAATCGCGCGGATTACAGAGATCATTCCGCCGGTAAAGGTCGAGCGCGGTGTGGAGAGCGGCAAGGTCGCCGTGGTTGGCTGGGGTTCGACTTACGGTGCGCTCAATGCGGCGGTGAAAGAGCTGCTGGCCGAAGGTTTGGAGGTGGCTCACGTGCACGTGCGTCACATCGCGCCCCTGGCACCAGGTCTTGAAGATCTGCTGCGCGGATTTGATCACGTACTGGTGGCCGAGATGAATGGTGGACAGCTTCGGCGGTTGCTGCGTTCCGAGTTTCTGATGCCGGCCGAGGGCGTGAACCAGATGACCGGCAAGCCTTTCAAGGTGCAGACCTTGAAGACTGCGATCAGAGCGGTGGCCGATAAGAGTGCGGCTAAGGGTAATGGGGGTGCGGCATGAACCAAGTTCTGACGCCAAAGGATTTTACGACCAATCAGGAAGTGCGCTGGTGCCCGGGTTGCGGTGACTACGCGATCCTGAAATCGGTACGCTCGACCCTTGCCAAGATCGGTCGGCCGCCGCACGAGGTGGTCTTTGTGTCCGGCATCGGCTGTGCGGCACGTTTTCCCTACTACGTGGACAGCTACGGCTTCCACACCATCCATGGCCGGGCACCGGCGGTGGCGACCGGCGTAAAGCTGGCAAATCCGGACCTGGATGTCTGGGTGGTAGGGGGCGACGGCGATTTTCTCTCTATCGGCGGCAACCACCTGTTGCACGCCCTGCGGCGGAACATGGACCTCAACCTGCTGCTGCTGAACAATGCGATCTATGGTCTGACAAAAGGGCAGTATTCGCCGACGTCTTCAGTGGGAACCCGTTCGCCTTCGACACCCGGTGGCTCGGTCGACCGGCCGGTCAATGCCGCCCTGATGGCCCTGGGTGCGGGGGCGCGCTTCGTGGCCCGTTCGGCAGACACTCTGCAGGATCATTTGCCGGAGGTTCTGACCCGCGCGCAGGCCCACAAGGGGGCGTCGCTGGTCGAAATTTTCCAGAATTGTATTGTTTACAACGATGCGGTCTGGGCCGGCATGGCGACCAAGGCGGAATCGGTCGATAAGACCATCCGGGTGGCGGATGGTGAGCCTTTGCTGTTCGGTAAGGAGCGGGACAAGGGCTTGGTCTTTGACAGCAACAGCGGCCGGATGCAGTTGACCGAAGAAGGCGGCGACGCCGAGAAACTGGCCACGATCCATGACGAGACCAACTGGGCGCTGGCTTGCGCGCTCTCCCGGATGGATGACAGCAGCCTGCCGACGTCGCTCGGCGTGCTCTATTGCGATCCGGTGAGCGACTACGGCTCGGATCAGGAAGCCAGCAACGGCTTCTCGACCCTGTCCCGGGACGATCTTCACGGTCTGCTGCACGACGGCGGCACCTGGGAGGTCGAGGGCTGACAAGGGACTCACAATCGGGTTTCCAAACAGGACGAGACTGGGTTACGCCATGGTCAACCTCCCGACTTCCGCTTCAATATGCCTGTTGGAGCGGGGCTGTATCGCGAAGGCCTCGCCGCCTGGATTGGCGGTAGCGTAACAGTCTTGAGACCGGTCTTTGGAAGTGATCACGATCAGCGGCAGTCCTGCAAACAGCAATGTGCTGCGGACCTACTTCAGAAGCTCGCTATCATTGGCCGGGAGCGACATGAGGTCGAGGATCGCGACCCCATCCGCTGTGACTCAGGTTAAAACCCGTCGTGTGCCTGCAGATCATAGCTCGCGGGTCGTTTATTCCTATGGGCCGCAACACATCACGTTAGAAATTTCCCTCAATACTTCAAGAGTTTCAGGTCACTGATACAACCTCAGTATCAAACGATACCGAGGCAGCATTGGACTTGAGATTTCCGCGAACGTACCAATGGCTCCACTCGCCGGTCAGCTTCCTGTGCGAGGCGGTTGGATCGAATCGCGCTGACAATATGCGTCAGCGCCAACATGATGAGGGGATCATTGGAAGTGGCAAGGGTTTCTATTTTTTCAGGATTTTTAGTCGGTGTTTTCGGCTTGGTTGTCTCGGTTCTACCGGCGCAGGCGGTTCCAATCAACTACAGTTTCACAGCTGCCGATTTCTTTGGTCCCGCCCCTGAAAACCCGGTTTCCGGCACGATCGTCTACGATGCGGACTCTTTGATCTCGCCCATCAATCAGCTACTCTCCATCGATCTTACGATCGCAGGATACACATACAGTTTGGCGGAAATCGGATCCGTGCCCTTCGGCGAAGATGCACTGATCGGTGGTCTTGTCACTGGGATTCAGTCCGTCACTCAGAATACTAACGATTTTTTCTTAAGGTTTGACTTGCTGACGGGTCTGGATGTCCGCTTTACCTATGCAACGCCAAGCAATTCTTTGAGCGAAGCAAGGACGTTTAATGTGACGCGATCTTTTGTGAACGAACCCGTGGCTGTCATGGAACCTTCCACACTCGCACTCTTTACTTTGGGTTTGCTGGGCTTCGTCGGCTGCCGGCGTTTTCGCCGAAGTAACTAAGGTGATGTGGCACACGGTCGCGTAGCGCCTGAAACCGCCTTCAGTCGAACCCTGGGTAGTGAGCTTATTGTCTGGGAGTCGGTTAGAGTTGCGGATCACTTTGAGCCTACGCCGTCAACACGGCAAAGTGCGCTTGCGCGAAGGATCCTGCGCGGCTTGTTCCGCAAAAGCGGTTTAATTACTGACTGCTCGAAGCTCCTCAACTCAAACTGATAGAGTAACGACTCCCGTTACCAGGAGGTCCGGAGCCAGAATCCGGAGGAGCCGGACGCTCCTTGGAGTAAGGGGACATGGCATGGGTTGCTTCGAACTCTAAACCGTGGTCAGGCGTCTGACTTCGGCGACGATATCCTTGTTCGAGAAAGGCTTGCTCATGAAGACATCGGCGCCGAGATTTGCGGCGGTGGAGCGGTCTTGTGCTTGACCTTTTGCCGTAATCACGATCACTGGCAGTTTCGCTATCTGCGGCGTGCCACGTAATTGTTTCAGGATTTCGAAGCCGTTCACTTGCGGCAGCATGACGTCGAGGATGACAATATCCGGCGGACTGGATTTCAACGAGTCCAGGACAAGGCCTCCGTCAAAAATAGCCGATACCTCGTAACCCTCGCGCTTCAGAATAAAACTCAGCGACTCAACGATGTTCTTTTCATCTTCGGCTATGAGCACCTTTGTCGCCACGGCGGTCCCCCAACTTCCCTGAGTATTCTAACCCTGAACCCTTGGTCGCTGATTCAGGATCTTTTGCCTTTCCGGCTTATAGCATTTCCAAGTCTATTGCTTCGCGCGCGCAATAGAAACAGATGTCTGCGTCCATCCTATCAAGTCGCGACGATCAGGTCCTCCTGGCGGTGAGCGCAGTCTTCGCGTGTGCAGAGCCGGCAGGTTGGCCCGACCGCCAGGGCCTGATCTTTGGCGGCAAAGTTCAGGCTGCCGCCATAAACGGTCTGATCCGCGTAGATCGCCTCACAGGCCAGCATGATCGAGAGTAGGGGGCGATGCTGGCCAAAGGCACTGGCGCCTTTTTCCACCGCACAGGCGATGAAGAGAAACCGGTCGTTGTTGGGAAAGGCTGCCAGGCTGCAGTTGACCACACCGGGTGTCTGAAAGGCACGGTAGACAGGCCAAAGCGGGCATGCGCCGCCGTAGCGCGGGATCGGCAGTCCCGGTAGGGTGTAGCGTTTCGAGACGTAACCGGAGGGGTCAACGCGCATAAAGGCGAGGGGAATGCCTTCAGCGCCAGGTTTTCGCAGGGTAATCAACCGGTGGCAGATCTGTTCGAGACTCACGTCAAAGCTGTGGCGCAGGCGTTCGATATCGTAACGTAGGCTGATTGCCTGCTCCAGGAAGCGGTCGTAGGGCAGGAGCATAGCTGCCGCGCAGTAGGAGGACAGGACACGTGTGGCACGTCGTCTGGCTTCGCCGGTTGTAAGTACACCGGCCTTGTCGACAATTTCCTTTATAGGCTCGGCGAGGGCCAGTTCTGCGGCTGCGCGTGCCAGCACAAAGCGACGGGTGGGCCCGGGTACTGCATCGGACAGGATCAGTCTGTTGTCGTTCGAAACGGCCTCATTGGGTCCCTGGCTGGGTCCGTTGAGATGTGAGCCTTTTGCCGATTGTGAGATGGTGACGCCGTAGCGCTGCTCGATAAGTTCAGAGAGAGTCGAAATGACACTATGCTCCTCCAGTTGCAGGCTGGCCGACAGTGCGTCGGCGGCGGACTCCAGCTCTGGGAAGTAGCTTTGATGTTCCTGAAGGAAGTCGTCGACCTCTTCGTTTGGCGAGATTGATCTTGTCGGTGCCACGCCTTTGTCAAAGAAGGCGGCT
Source organism: Pelagibius sp. Alg239-R121 (assembly GCF_947331435.1). GTDB lineage: Bacteria > Pseudomonadota > Alphaproteobacteria > Kiloniellales > Kiloniellaceae > Denitrobaculum. The sequence goes on from NZ_CAMZOF010000001.1 coordinate 1,227,076, forward strand.
AATCCTTCTGCGACGCTCGAAAGCTGATCGCTCTCTGTCAGAAGAATACTGTGGAAACGCTCGCGCTGGTCCGGTTCGATATCCGGAATGCTTTCGAGAATCTCCGATGCGGATCGTATGGCCGACACGTTGGTCAGCATGCGATGTACGGCTGCGGCGAGAAATGGGTCCTGGTTCAGCCGGTCAGCCAGCGCGATGACGGTCTGATCGCGATCCATGTAAGTACGGTAGAGTACCGTCAGCGCACGGGCCCAGTCAGGATGACGCCCAACCAGTTCACTTGCACTCTGTGGCGACACCTTTAAATTCTGAAATGTTGGCGAGGTGGCGATCTCTCCAAGGTCGTCGATCAGGCGTCGGTCCGCTGCCCCGTCCAACTCCTCCATCCGGATCCCGAGTTCACCGGCAAGACGTTTCAGCAGACTGCCGCCGATGTTCCTCTTCTCACTCTCGATCAAGTTAAGGTAGGAGGGTGAGACGCCGACTTTTGCCGCCAGAGCGGTCTGGGTGACGCCCAAGGCTTTGCGACGTTCGCGTAATTTCAATCCGATTGGAGCGCGTGCCATGGTCTAACAGCCTCATTTTTCACATATTTGTGCAGCGCAAGATAAAGATTTTACAAGTCTTGCATAATTCAATTATAAAATTTTACAAAAAAATTCAATAGTATCAATATATTATTGTCGTTTTGACTTTGATAACCCATGATGATCCACGGATGCCCCAAGTGCATCGGCTGGCGAACGCTGAATGGATTCGTTCAGCGTGAAAATAAGACGACTATGGGAGGACTTAATGGACGAGATCAAAAAAGGTGTGAGTCGGCGCGGCGTATTAAAGGGCGGCACGGCTCTGGCTGCCGGCCTCGCGGCACCGACCTTCTTCATGCGGCACGCTTTCGGCGCTGATTTCCGCAACAACCCGGGCGATAGCAGCAGCGTCACCTTCGGCTTCAACGTGCCGCAGACCGGCGCCTACGCCGATGAGGGGGCCGATGAACTGCGCGCCTACAAGCTCGCTATCAAGCACATCAACGGCGAAGGCGATGGCGGCCTGCTCAACACCATGCAGCCGCTTTCGCTCAAGGGTGACGGTATCCTGGGCAAGAAAGCAGCTTACGTCACCGGTGATACGCAGACGAAGTCCGACGCCGCGCGCGCATCGGCCAAGCGTATGATCGAAAAGGACGGCGTCATCATGTACTCCGGCGGTTCGTCCTCCGGTGTCGCCATCGCACAGCAGTCGCTGGCGCAGGAGATGGGCATCGTCTTCATGAACGGCCTGACGCACTCCAACGACACCACCGGCAAGGACAAGCGGCGCTACGGTTTCCGCCACTTCTTCAACGCCTATATGTCCGGTGCCGCGCTGGGGCCTGTGCTGGAAGCTGAGATGGGCAAGGAACGTAGCGCCTATCACCTGACAGCAGACTACACCTGGGGTTGGACTCAGGAAGAGTCGATCAAGAACACCACCGAAGGTCTCGGCTGGCAGACTGCCAACGCGGTCAAGACGCCGCTGGGCGCGGGAGATTTCTCACAGTATATCACGCCGGTTCTCAATTCCGGTGCCGACGTGTTGATTCTGAATCACTACGGCAAGGACATGATCAATTCCTTGACTCAGGCGGTTCAGTTCGGCCTGCGCGACAAGCAGGTCAACGGCAAGGACTTCCAGATCGTCGTGCCGCTGTACTCGCGTCTCATGGCTCAGGGTGCAGGTGAGAACATCAAGGGCATCTTCGGTACAACGAACTGGAACTGGTCGTTGCAGGACGCGGGCTCACAGGCTTTCGTCAAGTCGTTCGGTCAGGAATACGGTTTCCCGCCGTCGCAGGCCGCACATACTTGCTACGTACAGACCCTGCTCTATGCCAACGCCTGTCAAATGGCCGGCACCTTCTACCCGCCGGAAGTCATCAAGGCGCTGGAAGGTTTCGAGTTCGACGGCATGGGCAACGGCAAGACGCTGTATCGTGCCGAAGATCACCAGTGCTTCAAGGACGTGCTGGTCGTGAAGGGCAACGACAACCCAAGCAGCCAGTTCGACCTTCTCGAAGTGGTTCAAGAGGTTCCGCGCAGCCAGGTCGAGTACGACGCCAGCATCTTCGGCGGCGAGCTCGGTCCCTACGAGGCCTAAACGCGGCACTCGGATTGCGGTCGACCCGTGGGTGCTTCGGCACCCACGGGCGGTTCGCAGGGAAAGCCAGTGCTTTCCAATATGCGATCGCTCTTACCAGAAACGGTCAAGAACGTGAATCGCCCTCTGATTTTATGCTATAGAGGTTGATTGACCGTTTTCGCCGGTTCGGTGAAAACGGACAGACTCTGGGGATTGATCCTGAGCGATGTGCTCACAGGGTCTCTCGGCGTATTTGCCGCAGATTTAACCAACGCGTTCTTCGGGTGGTCAGTCATGGACACACTAGCGCTCCAACTTCTGAACGGTCTCGACAAGGGCGGCGCCTATGCGCTGATCGCTCTGGGCCTCACACTGATTTTCGGCACCCTCGGCGTGGTGAACTTCGCCCATGGCGCCCTCTTCATGCTCGGCGCCTTTTGTGCGGTCTCGGTTCAGAAACTCCTGACGATTTCTGTCAAGGTGAAGGACGAAAGCATCACCTTTTTCGAGGCCTACAAAGAAGTTCCTTACCTGGAGACCTGGTTCGGCGAAACCGGGACGGTCATCATCGATTACTCGGTGCCCATCTCGATCCTGCTCGCGATTCCCGTCATGCTGGTCATCGGACTGGCCATGGAGCGTGGACTGATCCAGCGCTTCTACAAACGGACTCACGCGGAACAGATCCTGGTCACCTTCGGTCTGGCGATCGTTATTCAGGAACTGGTGAAGGCAAATTTCGGCGCCAATCCCATTCCCACGCCGGCGCCTGAAATCGTTGCCGGCAGCGCCAGTATCGGTGACTGGCTCGGTCTGGGCAGTGCGGTGGTTTATCCCTGGTGGCGTCTGATCTATCTGGCCTTCGCCGCTGTGGTTATTCTCGGCGTGTTCTCATTTCTTCAGTTTACGACCTTTGGCATGGTGGTCCGCGCAGGTATGCAGGATCGTGAAACCGTTGGTCTGCTGGGTATCGACATTCAACGCCGCTTCTCCGTGGTTTTCGGTCTGGCGGCGGTGGTCGCTGGGCTCGCGGGCGTCATGTACACGCCGATTTTGCCGCCGGATTATCACATGGGGATGGACTTTCTGGTCCTGTCCTTTGTCGTGGTCGTGGTCGGTGGCATGGGGTCGCTGGGCGGTGCGGTGGCGGCGGGCTTCCTGCTCGGCATCCTGCAGTCCTTTGCCTCCATGAACGAAGTCAAAAGCATACTGCCCGGCATCGATCAGATTATTATCTATCTCGTCGCCGTGGTGATCCTTCTGGTCCGTCCCCGTGGCCTGCTGGGCCGCAAGGGCGTGATGGAGAACTAAGCCATGATGAGCAAGATCACACCACGCAATGACAATGTAATGATGGGGCTCTTTGCCGTTGCGGTTCTGACCATGCCGATATGGCTGATGCCCATCGGGGCGAGCTACCCCGACCTGATGCAGAAGTTTGCGATCTTCGGCATCTTCGCCATCGGCTTCAATATTCTCTTCGGACTGACAGGTTATCTGTCCTTTGGGCACGCTGCCTTCCTTGGCGTCGGTTCCTACACTGCCGTCTGGTCGTTCAAGTTGCTGAGCATGAACGTGTTGCCGGCAGTGGTTTTTGCCGTGCTGGTTGCCGGTGCCTTTTCTTTCCTGATCGGGTTCATCAGCTTGCGGCGCTCCGGCATTTATTTTTCTATCCTGACCCTCGCCTTCGCGCAGATGTCTTATAATCTCGCCTATTCGGTTTTGACACCGATCACCAACGGTGAGACGGGCCTGCAGTTGGCAAAAAGTGATCCCCGGGTGGTTGACGCGCTCTTCGTTGAAGCCGGTGCCGGCATTCCCTCGACCAACTTCTTTGGGATCGCAATGAGCGGTTACGGCGGCTTCTACTTCTGCGCCATCCTATTGATTGTCGGCTTCTATCTTTCGCTGCGAATTACACGTTCGCCATTCGGGATGATGCTGAAGGCGATCAAGTCGAACCAGAACCGCATGAGCTACACCGGCCTCAACACACGGCCCTATGCCCTGACGGCTTTTGTCATATCGGGCATGTACGCTGGACTCGCCGGGTCTTTGCTGGCGGTCACCGACCCGCTGGCAGGCGCCGAACGCATGCAGTGGACGGCGTCGGGCGAGGTGGTTTTGATGACGATCCTCGGCGGGGTAGGGACACTGATTGGACCGGTGCTGGGTGCCGGTATTATCAAGTACTTTGAGAACATCTTCTCGGCCTTTAACGAATCGATCCTGACCAGCATCTTCAGCTTCCTGCCGGATGGGCTCCAAGATGTAGTGGTGTCAGTCGTCGGGTTGTTTGTCGGCGAGGGCTGGCATCTCACCCTCGGCCTTCTCTTCATGATCATCGTGATCTACCTGCCTGGTGGGCTGGTTGAGGGCGCACAGCGAATTCGCACTTACGCCACGAAAAAGCGGGAAAAGAAGAGCGCCGCTTCACATCAGCCTCAGATCGCAGAATAGGGAGGAATAGGTCATGGGAATCCTCCAGGTCCAGGACGTCAACAAAAGCTTCGGCGGATTGAAGGCCCTGCACAACGTTAATCTCGATGTGGAAGAAGGTGCGGTGCATGCCATCATCGGTCCGAACGGCGCCGGTAAGTCGACCCTGCTGAATTGTTTTGTCGGGCGTTTAAAGCCTGACACAGGTTCAGTAATGTTTGATGGGACTTCGCTGCTGGGTATTGCGCCGCACGAGATCAATCAGGCGGGTGTGGCACGCGTGTTCCAGACACCGGAGATCTTCGGCGATCTTTCGCTGATCGAAAACGTTATGATCCCGACACTCGCCAAGCGTGACGGCGCCTACACCGTCAATGCCTGGGGCCGGGTCGATCAGGCAGCGGAAATCCGGGATAAAGCCGAGCATATACTGGAAGATGTGGGGCTGGCGGAAAAACGTGAGATGCATGCCAACAGTCTGTCGCGCGGGGATAAACGACGTTTGGAACTGGCCATGTGTCTCGTCCAGGAGCCCAAGCTGCTGCTGCTCGACGAGCCGACCGCAGGTATGTCACGCGCGGACACCAACAATACTATCGATCTGCTGAAGCGCATCGGTGAGCGCGGCATTACCAAGATCGTCATCGAACACGACATGCATGTGGTCTTTTCGTTGGCCAGCAAGATCAGCGTGCTGGCTCAGGGGACAGTGATTGCCGAGGGTGCGCCGGAAGACATCAAGGGCGACCCTCGTGTTCAGGAAGCCTACTTGGGAGGGGCGCACCTATGAGCATCACAGAGACGACGAATGTTCAGGCCAATGGCGCCCTCAACCCGGCAAAAGGCCCGGCCTTTTTCTCCTGCTGGGATATTCACGGCTATTACGGCGAAAGCTACATCGTCCAAGGCGTGAGTTTCGACATCCGGGAAGGTGAGATCGTCGCGCTGCTCGGGCGTAACGGTGCCGGTAAGACCTCGACTCTGCGGACGATCGCGCGGATGTCGGATCCACAGTTGACCCACGGCGAGATCTGGCTGGATCACAAGCCGCTGCATGAGATGAGCGATTTCCAAGCCGCGCAGCAGGGGGTCGGACTGGTGCCGGAAGACAGGCGGATCATTCCTGGTCTGACGGTTGAGGAGAACCTGCAGCTCGCGCAGATTGCCGAGCCTCGCGGCTGGTCGATCGAACGACTCTACGACCACTTCCCGCGTCTGGCGGAACGGCGCAAGCAGGAAGGCGTGACCATGTCGGGCGGCGAACAGCAGATGCTGGCCGTCGCACGGGCGCTGGCACGGGATGTGAAGCTTCTGCTGCTCGACGAACCCTACGAAGGGTTGGCGCCGGTGATCGTGCGGGAAATCGAGAAGATTCTGGAAGAGATCAAGGGCCTGGGTCTGACCACCGTCATCGTCGAGCAGAATGCCATTGCCGCACTGAACCTGGCGGATCGGGCGATCATCCTCGACATGGGCCAGGTGGCTTTTGACGGGACGGCACAGGAAGTGCTCGACAACGATGATCTACGGCAGGAATACCTCGCGATCTAGTATATTTACGACGAGGCTGATTCACGCTTGTCACTGATTTAGCGAATAGATCCTGATCGTCCGGCGAATCGTATTGCGGGCCGGTTTCAGTGTCAGTCCGCGGGTTCATGTTCCCTTACCGATAACTTGTCGATAAAGTCGCCGGTTCGGGGAGGGATAGGACGAGGATGGCCCGGGCCACAATCAAGGATGTAGCGGAATTGGCGGGAGTGTCCATCGCCGCTGTTTCGCGCGTGCTGTCAATAAACGGCAGCGCGTCGCCGCGTATGCGCGCCAAGGTGATGGAGGCCGCGGACCAGCTCGGTTACCGGCCCAATGCACTCGCGCGCAGCATGATCAATGCCCAGACCAATCTTGTTGCGTTGGTCATCGGGGCCACCTCCAACGTCTTTGACTCCTCTCTGGTCGATGGTCTCGCCGAACATCTTGCTCTGCGCGGCAAGAAGCTGCTGCTGACGCCGGTTGTTGATTCCGGCCCGATCGACGACGAATTGATGGGGGCGTTGGACTATCAGGTCGACGCCGCCGTTGTGGCCGCCGGGACCATGACGCGGGAAGCCTGTCTCAAATGTGCAAAACTCGGTGTGCCGGTCATCCTAAGCGGCAGAAACATCAAGTCGCCCGGTATCGACAGCGTACTTGCCGACAACAAGGGGGGCGCGAGGATGGCTGCCGAGCTATTGATGCGCTCCGGCTGCGAACGCATCGCCTATGTCGGCGGTACTTACTACGCCTTTTCCGACCAGGAACGCCGGGACGGACTGGTGGAAGCTCTGGAAGAGGCGGGCCGGAGTCTATCCCACAACGTCAAGATTCCCCAGTCGGAGGAAATGACCGGCTTCGAAATAGCGATGGAGCTTCTGTCGAAGCCGGACCGGCCGAACGGTGTTTTCTGCATCAACGACATGGCGGCGATTGGTATTTTGCAGGCGGCGGCAGCCCTGGGTTTGTCGGTTCCCAACGACATTGCTGTGATCGGATTCGATAATACAGCGTTGGCGTCCTGGCCTAATTTCAGACTGACGACCATTGATTATCCAGTTGACCTGACTGTCGATGCGATCATTCACATGCTGGAAACACGATTGGCAGAACCTGATCTTCCTGCCCGCGTACACCGGGTCAAAACCCGCATGGTCGTGCGCGATTCCACGCCAAAGAAACTCATTTCTTCATAGAGCCTGATTGTTTTTACTAAATCAGTGAAAAACGATCGCACTCCAATATCCACCGTTTCATAAGGAGCATCAGGCGGTCTTGCGTTGCTTGCCGCGCCGTAGCATAAGCGAAGACTCCTAATTTTAGATCGTTTGCGAGGATTGCATGTCAATGAACGGTGCGCAGAGCTTGGTGAAGACCCTTCTGAGGGCCGGGGTTGATGTTTGCTTCTCCAACCCCGGCACTTCGGAAATGCATTTCGTCGCTGCACTGGACGAACATCCCGATATGAAGTGTGTATTGGGTCTGCACGAAACCATCGTCACCGGTGCCGCAGACGGTTATGCCCGAATGGCAGGGAAGCCGGCGGCAACCCTTTTGCATCTGGGGCCGGGGTTGGGCAACGGCTTGGCGAATCTGCACAACGCCAAACGGGCGAGGACCCCTCTGGTCAATATCGTCGGGGACCATGCGACCTATCATGGGCACTTCGATGCGCCGTTGACATCAGATGTCGAGGGTATCGCCGGTCCGGTTTCGGACTGGGTGCGTTCGAGCAAAACATCCTATCGCGTCGCGGGGGATGCCGCCGAGGCGGTGGCGGCTGCCCGCCAGGCGCCCGGACACATCGCGACCTTGATTCTGCCAGCCGACTGCGCTTGGAGCGCGGCGTCGGGAGCGGCCGATGCGATCGAACCGCCGCACCCGCTTGCAGTGTCGGCCGACGCGGTTTCCGCGGCCGTCGACTGGCTGCGGAGCGGCCGAAAGGTGGCACTTTTATTGGGTGATCAGGCTCTGATGTCTGGAAATCTGGAACTGGCGGGTAAGATTTCAGCGGTATCCGGATGTGAACTGTTTGCGCCGACAAGTAACCGCCGGATCATGCGCGGGGCCGGCAGGGTGGCAGTGGAACGGATTGCTTACCCGGTTGATGTGGCGCTGGAGCGCTTGGCGAATTTTGAGGCTGTGCTCTCTTTTGGGGCCGATGAGCCGGTTGCTTTTTTCGCCTATCCCGACAAGCCCAGCCGCGTTCTGCCGGAAGCCTGTGAACTACTGCCTGTGGCGGGCGTGCGTCAGGATATTGCCGCCGCTCTTACTGCGGTTTGTGAAGCACTCGGCGCTGAAAACGCGGCTCCACCCGTTGTGGAATTCGCCCTGCCCGAAGCTCCGAGCGGCGCCATCACGCCCGATGCAGCTGCCGCGGTGGTGGCCCGTGTTCTGCCCGAGAACGCGATCGTCATCGATGAAGCAATCACCTCGGGCCGGAGCCTGGATCGCATCACCCGGGGGGCTGTGGCTCACGACTGGTTGCAGATAACAGGCGGTGCCATCGGCTGCGGCTTTCCGCTCGCGACCGGCGCGTCCGTAGCCTGTCCAGATCGGCCGGTGCTGGGCCTCCAAGCCGATGGTTCCGGCGCCTATTCGCTGCAGGCGCTCTGGACACAGGCACGCGAAGAACAGCATGTGGTGACGTTGATCTTCGCCAACCGCGAATACCGGATCCTGAAGGGCGAGATGCGGAACGTCGGCGTGACCCAGGTTGGAAGAAACGCGCTTAGTATGCTGGATTTACGGCGTCCCAACATCGGTTGGGTGGACCTTGCCAGGGGATTTGGCGTTTCGGGCGAGAGCGTTGAGACGGTTGAGGATCTGGCAGCAGCGTTGCAGCGGGGTTTTTCCGAAAAGCGCCCTTATCTCATCGAAGCGGTCATGCCCTAATATTTTTTCTCGGGTGTCGCCGGCATCCGGAAAGCAGGTTTAGTCGAACGAGATACTGTGACCGTCCTTTACGATGAAAGGAACGCGGAAGTCCTCGCCCGTGAAGTAATAGAGCCCTTGTTTCTCGTCATGCATGATGGCGTAACAGGACCAGCTCTCCTCGTTCCATAGGCCGGTCCAGGACGAGCAATAGCTGTCGTTCTCGGCTTTCCAACGCCCTTCAGAGGGTCGGACGTCACCCTGCTGTATCCAGAGGGTCAGACCGGATTTCGAGAAATATTGGCGCGTGTGTTTTTCATGGTGCAGGCCCTGGACCGAGTTCCCAGTCAAGAGTTTGGAAATTTCAGCGTTCGACAGGGTGACCTCGCCAGCGGATACATATGACGGCAGGGCTGCGGCCAAGGCGGCAGCGACAACGGTTTTTCTGAGCAAGACTCTCTCCCTAGGTCAAGGTTCACTTCCGTCTTCTATAGCGCAATATGATGCTTGTTGCGCAACATCGCGGAAATTTGATCCGAAAACAGAGGCCTGTAGCGAGAACCTGAGGAATATTATCTAAAGGCGCTGAGCGAAGACCACCAGCAGTTTGACGGTGGGTGAAAGCAGTTCGCCGATGCGGTGGGCGCCCGCTGTATCGAAGCTCAAGGAATCGCCGGTCAACAGGTGGTAGGTGGAGTCGCCGTAGTGATAGTACAGCTCTCCTTCCAGTACGTAGACAAACTGGCAGCCGTTTTGATGATACAGGTGCTGTGCGTCGCTTATGTCGTCCTTCGATAGAGTGATCAATAGCGGCTCGAACCTGATGTCCTGCCGCTTATGATATCCCAGAATCTGAAAATCGTGACTGTTGCCCTTCGAATGTCTGCGCGAGATCATGCCCGCGCCCGCTTTGACATGGGTGACGTCGACGGCGTTGATTGTATGCTGAAACAGATTGATCATCGGAAGATCGAGGGCATTGCTCAGCGCTTGCAACGTCGAAAGCGAAGGTGAGACCTGCCCGTTTTCGATCCGCGAGATCATTGCGGAGGAAACACCGGCTCTTTCCGAGAGAGCGCGGATCGTGAGTTTTGCGCGCAGCCGAAAATCGTTTAATGCGCGTCCGACCGCGTCGTCGACGTTGGTTGAGTTGGCCGCTTCGAAGGCTTGATTCGAAGGCTGTTGGTCATCGCTTTTTGACATTTCTCACCCCGTTTCCCGCCCAGGATTTTTGCTTTCATTACCAGTGAAAAGACCCGGAAGTTTGTTGCCTTGCTTGCTGTAGGTTTTGGACCCGAGGCACTGGGGGCAGTTCGTTTCTGCTCCCGCATATAGTCCATGATGCAATCTCTTGGCAAATTTTGGATTTGAACCGGACTGAGCATCGGCCCGTGAACATCGTCAGATTAAACTTGCATAAAGAGCAACATTTTGCTTAATAGGATACAAAATAACAATACGCCAAAGAGGCGCGGGCTGTGGTTGTCGCAGAAGCTGCTATGATCACGGGAAGGTAGAGGTGAGGGAATTCAGTGATGAGTGCTGCCCTGGGGCACCGCATTTGGTGTATTGATTTGCTGCCTGTATGTGCCGGGCCTAACAGAGCCGGTACTCCGGTCTCGGCGAAACTCTCAAGCGGCCGGTGACTATGACTTTCCCGGACACTGCGCCAAACGCAGTACAGCCTCCAGAAGCCATCCGGATCGATAGCCTTCACAAATGGTACGGCGACTTTCATGCTTTGCGGGACATCAACCTGACGGTCCGCGAGGGTGAGCGGGTTGTCGTCTGCGGACCTTCCGGATCTGGAAAGTCCACAATGATCCGCTGTATCAATCGTCTGGAACGCCACGAGCAGGGCCGGATCTTTGTTGAGGGACATGAACTGACGGACAACACCAAGGATATCACCGCAATCCGGCGTGAGGTTGGCATGGTCTTCCAGCAGTTCAATCTTTTCCCGCACCTGACCGTTCTGCAAAACCTGACGCTGGCGCCACTGCGGGCAAAGAAGATGCCGAAGAGGGACGCAGAGAGTCTTGCCATGCAGTATCTGGAACGGGTGAAGATCCCGGATCAGGCCGGAAAGTATCCAACTCAGCTTTCCGGTGGACAGCAGCAGCGGGTTGCGATCGCGCGTAGTCTTTGCATGAAGCCGCGTATCATGCTGTTCGATGAACCGACGTCTGCGTTGGATCCTGAGATGATTGCGGAAGTCCTGGAGGTGATGATCGATCTTGCCCGAGAAGGCATGACAATGATTTGCGTGACTCATGAGATGGGCTTCGCTCGGACAGTTGCCGATACTATGGTCTTCATGGACAATGGCGAGATCGTCGAATCGGCGGCGCCGGGGAACTTTTTCGAAGCACCGAAAAGTGACCGCACCAAGCTGTTCCTCAGCCAGATTTTGTCGCACTAGAATCTCCGCTCGGTGACTCTCATGAACGATATTCAGAAGCCTCAGTCGCAGCAGTCTGTGATCGCAAACATTGCAATGTTTGCGTTGCTCGTTCTGGGGTGCGTCTGGATCGTGCTGCGGGGTGAGGCGGGCCTGGGATATAACTGGCAATGGTACCGGGTGCCTGATTTCTTCTATCGCGTCATCGATGGCGAAGTGATTTGGGGGCCTCTGATTTTTGGTCTTATCGTGACCCTGGAAATCACTTCCATCAGTCTGATCCTGACCGTGATCCTGGGTTTGGTGGTGGCTTTGCTCCGCTTGTCCGATTCTCTCTCGGGCCGCTGGCTTGCCAGGGGATACCTGGAAGCCATCAGAAACACACCTCTGCTCGTGCAGCTCTATCTGTTCTATTTCGTGCTCTCACCGATCTTCGGGCTCGACCGTTATTGGACTGCTGTCCTGACGCTTGCCATTTTCGAGGGCGCCTTTGCTGCGGAAATTTTTCGCGCAGGAATTCTGGCCGTACCCAAAGGGCAGTGGGAAGCTTCGGCGAGTCTTGGGCTGAGCCGCTTCGACTGCTATCGGGATGTGGTCCTGCCCCAAGCGATCCGTCTGATCCTGCCGCCGCTGACCGGTCAGGGGATCTCTCTGATCAAGCATTCTTCCATCGTGAGTGTGATTGCCGTCTTTGACCTCTTCACCGAAGCGCGCAATCTCGTTTCCGATACCTTTATGTCCTTCGAAGTCTATTTCACGGTCGGCGCCATGTATCTGGCTCTGATCATTCCGCTCTCCATCCTGGTATCGGTCATCGAGCACAGAATGCGAGCCAAATAAGAGGGCAAGCTATGAGCCCAACGAATTTGTACAGAGGAGAAGATCATGAAGTTTTTGCATCGTAGAACCATGATAGCCTTGGCGGCAGCAGCATTTTCCGTCGCTGCGGTTTCCACCGGCTCCGTATCGCACGCGCAGGCGGCAGACGCCGAAAGCGTTGTTCAAACCATCAAGAAACGCGGTGTCATCAAAGTCGGCATGTCGAGCTTCGTGCCTTGGGCCATGCGCGACAAGAAAGGCGAGTTGATTGGCTTTGAGATCGACGTCGCAAAGAAGGTTGCCGAGGATATGGGTGTGGAAGTCGAATTCGTTCCGACCGCCTGGGACGGAATCATTCCGGCACTGTTGTCGGGCAAGTTCGACGTCATCATCGGCGGCATGTCAATCACGCCGCAGCGAAATCTTTCGGTCAATTTCACTCGTCCCTATGCGCGATCGGGGGTTGGCTTCGCCGCGAACAAGAAACTGGCGGATGGGATGACGACGCTCGATGCTTACAACGCTTCTGGCGTTAAGCTTGCGGTCCGGCGCGGAATCACGGCGGCGACGCTGGCGCAGAAGATATTTCCCAAAGCCCGCCTGCTGCAGTTCGACGACGACGCTCAGGCGTTCCAGGAAGTGGTAAACGGCAACGCGCACGCCGTTCTCTCAAGCGAACCCAAACCAACCTTCTGGACCATCGAGAATTCGGACGTCCTCTATCAGCCGTTCGACAAGGTTCTGCAGCGCGGAGCCGAGGCCATGGCCCTGCGCAAGGGCGATCCCGATGCACTCAACTATTTCAGCAACTGGGTGGAAGTGAGGACCAATGACGGGTGGCTTGCCGAACGGCATGACTATTGGTTCAAGACCCAGAACTGGAAAGACGAGGTTGGGAAGTAAGGCAGTGCGACCGGTCGATTTAAGCCGATGATGCTTGCAAACGCTCAGAAAAGGACGCGGGTTACCTGGGTCGACTTCGTCGTCGCCCTTGTCCTCGTCCTTTTCGTCGCCTTCCTGGTCTACAGGGTCAATGACGTCCTCCATTATCGCTGGAACTGGAGCGTCATTCCTAACTTTCTGTACCGGTGGGACGAGGAACTCGGAAGCTGGATGCCTAACCTGCTGGCGCTTGGTTTCTATGCAACGCTGCGTCTGGCCATCTGGGGCATTCTTCTCGCCAGCGTTATCGGTATGGTCATGGGGCTGTGCCGTACCAGCTCTATTCTGCTATTGCGCATGATCGGCCGTAGTTACGTCGAGTTGATCCGCAATGTCCCTCCGCTGGTGTTCATTTTTATCTTTTACTTCTTCATCAGCAGTCAGATTCCGCTGTTCGACGATATCGGCGACTGGGTCCGGCAGGCATCGCCCGAGTCTCTGGCGAGTATCGAGTTCCTTTTTGGGCCGCCAAAACTGCTCGGGAATTTTCTTTCGGGCCTGATCGTCCTCGCGCTGTTCGAGGGCGCTTACATCACTGAGATCGTGCGCGCCGGTTTGCAATCGGTCGAACGCGGGCAGTGGGAGGCTGCGGACAGTTTGGGCCTCAGCAGGTTCGACGTGATGCGCTACGTGATCGTACCGCAAGCCTTTTCCCGGGTGCTGCCGCCCTTGGCGGGACAGTTCATATCCCTGATCAAGGATTCTTCGATTGTCTCGCTGATCTCTATCCAGGAACTGACTTTCGCCGCGACCGAAGTTGCCAATTCGACTCAACGGGTTTTCGAAGTTTGGATCACGGTTTCGGTGATGTATTTCGCGATCTGTTTCGGCTGTTCGCTCCTGTTCGAGCGCTGGGAAAAACGGACATCCAAGTCGAGGTAAACGAAGTATCCGGACTGATGACCGGACTCCAGAACCATCAAAATACGAAAGCCTCTAACGGCTGCGGTCCTGCAGAAAGCGGATGAGCGCCTGGCCCGCGGAGTGAATGTGATCGGCTGTCAGGTCGGCCGCCCTTCGGACGTCGCGCTTGAAGCAGGCGTCCAGAATGATCTCGTGGTCGCGTCTGGCCCGGGTCATGCCTTCGGTCAGGTCGAGCTGTGCCCGCACATAGCGTTCGACACGGTCATTGGTGCCCCGGATGACTTCCAGATAGTAGGGCCGGCCGGAATCCTGATAGAGGGCCGAGTGAAACAGGCGGTTGAGGTCGCCCCATTTTTCCGGATTTGTCTCCTTGGCAAAGGCATCGCAGTAGCTTTTGGCGAGCTCAAGGGATTGCTCTGTCATTGATTCCACGGCGTATTCGATCAGTTTGGATTCGACCAGCACCCGGAACTCAAAGATCTCCTCGATTTCACGGGGCGATATCGAGGAAACCACGACGCCCTTGTAACGCACCGAGGTGACGAGCCCCTGGGCTTCGAGGCGTTTCAGGGCCTCGCGGACGGGAATACGGCTGACGTTGAACAACTTGGCGACGCTTTCCTGGCGGATCGTCTCGCCTTCCTGCATTTCCCCACGGATAATCGCATCACGCAGCGCGTCGTAAATGACGTCTGAGGTCGAAGCCGTTTGACCGAGGTCGATCGCCTTGAGGTTCAGTTCGCTTGCCACTTTGCCTGTCTCGTTCAGATGCTGTGTTCGGTCACTCGGCCCTTGGTCACTGCAGGTTGGTATACGTCATATCTTCTGGTCGCACTGTTCGAAACGATAAACTGGACAAGACGAAAGATATGTCATATTGGATCCAATATACTATAATTGACGCCAGAACGAAACCATTCCTGCGAGATTGTGAGACCTCGGTGCTGAGAGTCGGGTGATTGAGACACGGTTTTTCATGTAAATAGAGACTGGATGCCGTTCTCCGGTATCTTTTGGGCCTTACAGGGTTTTAGGGTCTGATCGTTTTCACTGAATTGGCCGAGCCCGAGCCCACGTTGAGTCTGAGGATAGCAGAAAAAAGAGGAAACAGGATCATGTGGAAGGGCATCTTTCCCGCCGTCACCACCAAGTTTACAACCGATGGCGCACTCGATCATGTCGAGATGAAACGCTGTTTCGACCTACAGGTTGAGGCCGGCTGTGACGGCATCATTGTCTGTGGCTCGTTGGGTGAGGGCTCCATGCTTTCGCAGGACGAGCGCCTGGAGGTCATGAAGACCGCGCAGGAGTCGGCGGCTGGACGGCCGGTGCTGATGACTGTCTCGGAGGCGGCCACACGCGAAGCCTGTGTTCTGGCTGAAAAGGCTGCGAAGGCAGGGGCGACCGGGCTAATGGTGGTGCCGAGCCCGATCTACCACACCAATCCTTCGGAGACGGCGGCAACCCTGCGGTCGGTCGCTGAAGCGGGTGATCTGCCGATCATGATCTATTCCAACCCTGTGGCTTACCGGGTCGATGTGACCCCCGATCTGATGGAGGAACTGGCTGACGATGCGCGCTTTGTCGCCATCAAGGAATCTTCTGACAATATCCGCAGGACGACCGAAATCATAAACCGGCTCGGCGACCGCTACGACGTCTTTACTGGCGTCGACAACCTTGCCTTCGAGGCTTTGTCTGTAGGTGCGGTCGGGTGGGTCGCGGGATTGGTCGTCGCCTTCCCGAAGGAGACGGTTGCCATCTATCGCCTGATGAAAGCCGGCCGAATTGACGAAGCCCTGCAGATTTACCGCTGGTTCCGGCCGCTGCTGGATCTCGATGTTTCGACCTATCTGGTCCAGAACATCAAACTGGCCGAGGCGCTGGAAATCGGATCGAACGACCGGGTGCGTATGCCGCGTATGCCCCTGGCGGGGGCACGGCGCGCCGAAGTCGAAATGATCATAAGGGACGCCATTGCCGCACGCCCGTCGCTGCAGGCTCTCGATAGTCTGGTCGCGTAACCGGACGCGCCGAACCGAACTTTCTGAGACCGGCTCGATGACTCGGTAAAGGCGCGTACCTTTGCCGAGAGTCGGATCGTTCGCCCCGCGAAGTCAACGAACATACGAACAGGGGACACTACAAAATGAAGATCACCGCTATCAGGGTCTACCAAGTGGATCTGCCTCTTAAGGAGGGGCGTTACAACTGGTCGAACGACAACTTCGTGGAAACCTTCGATTCAACGGTGGTTGCGGTCGAAACCGATGAGGGTGTGACCGGTTACGGCGAATGCTGCCCCTTGGGGTCTGCCTACTTGCCGGCTTATGCCGGTGGTGTGCGTTCGGGCCTGGCGGAGATTGGACCCAAGGTGATCGGCATGGACCCGACGGATCTGGGGCCGTTGAACCGGTACATGGATGCCGTGCTGCGGGGCCATCCTTATGTGAAGGCGGCGATCGACGTGGCCTGTTGGGATATCCTGGGCAAAGTCTCTGGTCTGCCGGTCTATAAACTGCTGGGCGGAGCAGCTCAGGACGAGGTACGGCTCTACCGGGCGATCTCTCAGGAAAGCCCGGAACAGATGGCGGCAAAGATCGCCGGCTACCGGGAAGAGGGCTACAGAAAGTTCCAGTTGAAGGTCGGTGGCGACGCGGACACGGATATTGAGCGAATCCGCACCTGCGCCAAGGAGATGCAAAAGGGCGATATCCTGGTGGCCGACTCCAATACCGGCTGGACCATGCATGAAGCCGCCCGCGTGGTTGCGGCAGTGCGGGATGTCGATGTCTATATCGAGCAGCCCTGTCCGACTTACGAGGAATGTCTCGTTGTGCGTCGACGTACGTCTCTTCCCTTTGTGCTTGACGAAGTGATCGATGGTGTCGGCACGCTTATGCGTGGCCTTGCCGAAGGTGCGATGGACGCGATCAATCTGAAGATTTCCAAGGTTGGAGGCCTAACCAAAGCGCGGGTGATGCGGGATGTCTGTGTGGCATCTGGTGTGCCCATGACAATCGAGGACACCTGGGGCGGCGATATCGTAACCGCCTCGATCGCCCATCTGGCACGCTCGACACCTGAGGAGTTCGTTTTCTCCGCCACTGACTTCAACAGTTACGGCACCGTCGAGATCGCACGCGGCGCGCCACAGCGGGTCCAGGGCCGCATGACGGCGGCGGATCGTCCGGGCCTGGGGATCGAGCCGGTTTTCGAAGTCCTCGGCGAACCGGTTCTTTCGATCAACAGCTAGAGTCTGATCGTTTTCACTGTTTCAGTGATAAACGTGAATCAGCCTCTTCGTCATTCAATAGGAGTCTGATCGTTTTCACTGTTTCAGTGAAAGACGTGAATCAACCTTAACCACCAAAAGTCAGGGCCGCTATGCGTTCGAGCAAAGTCATTCACGTCGTTAGCTGTCATGCCGAAGGAGAAGTCGGCGACGTCATCGTCGGTGGCGTAATGCCGCCACCGGGTGAGACGGTCTGGGAGCAGTCGCGCTGGATCGCGAAAGACGAGACTCTTCGGAATTTTGTTCTCAACGAGCCCAGGGGTGGGGTCTTTCGCCACGTGAACCTGTTGGTCCCGCCGAAGAATCCCCGTGCGGTCATGGCCTGGATCATCATGGAGCCTGCGGACACACCGCCCATGTCCGGTTCCAACTCGATCTGCGTGTCCACTGTGTTGCTCGACAGCGGTATCGTGCCCATGACCGAACCGCAGACCCAACTGGTCCTGGAGGCGCCGGGCGGCCTGGTCGAGGTAACTGCAGACTGCCGCAACGGCAAGGCGGAACGCATCACGGTCCGCAACGTGCCCTCCTTCGCCGACAAGTTGGATGCGAAGCTGGAGGTTGAGGGGTTGGGAACTCTGAGCGTCGATACCGCCTACGGCGGCGACAGCTTTGTCATCGTTGATGCCAGGGCGCTGGGCTTTGCCATCACGCCGGACGAGGCGCGCGAGATCTCTGAGACTGGCGTGCGAATCACCGACGCGGCCAACGAACAGCTCGGATTCAGTCATCCGGAAAACAGTGATTGGAATCACATCTCCTTTTGCCAGATTGCCGCCCCGCTGGAGCAGCAGGATGATGGTCAGCACGGGCGCAACGCAGTTGCGATTAAACCGGGTAAACTGGATCGTTCGCCCTGCGGGACCGGCTGTTCGGCCCGGCTTGCGGTCATGCAAGCCAAGGGGCAGCTAAAACTAGGCGAAGGATTTATCGGCCGCTCGATTATCGGTTCGCGCTTTGATTGCCGGATCGAGGAAGAAACGCTTCTTGGAGACCACCCGGCAATCGTGCCGTCCATCGCCGGCCGCGCATGGATCACCGGTACGCATCAGCATATGCTGGATCCTGACGATCCTTGGCCGGAGGGCTATCGGGTCGGCGATACCTGGCCGATGGCTTGATGATTACTCTTTTGATATCGGCAATGCTGCGAGCTCACCCAGCGTGAGCGGTTTCACGGGCGGGCGGAGCCGGTAGTAGCCAACGGCCTCCGGATCTTTGCCGGTCTCGGCGGCGAGCAGTTCGGTGACCGTAAGGCCGCACATTCGACCTTGGCAGGGACCCATGCCGGCCCGGCAAAAGGCTTTGAGCTGGTTTGGGCCTGGCGCACCGAGGGCAATGCCCTGGCGCAGGTCGCCGGCAGTGACTTCCTCACAGCGGCAGACGATGGTTTCGGGTCGGTCGGGAATGCGATGCGCGTCATTGGGCCGGAACCAGAGGTCCAGGAACGGCCGGATGGCGTTCTCCTGAGCGAGTTTGCGGCGGTGAGGTTCGCTCTGTTTATCCGCCGTGGGCGCGTCCGAGTACCCTAACTCTTGGAGCACACCGATGGCTGCAATCCGCCCCGCCGCCTCGGCGGCGACAGCCCCGGCGATTCCCGCGCCGTCGCCGATAATCGAGATACCGGGTAGCGACGAACCGTACCAGCGGTCAACGTCCGGTACCCAGCAGAGTTGCCGGTCATTCCAATGGTGCCGGCAACCCGCAGACATGGTCAGGTTGACATTCGGCACGACCCCCTGGTGCAGAAAAATGCGGTCACCGGTAATGCGCTGCGGTTTTCCATGTCCGTCATGAAAGACGATGGCTTCGGCATGATCCGACCCTTCGATTGCGAGGTCGCTTGCTGCCCGCTCCACCCGGATGCTAGCCTGGCGAATCTCGCGCATCCAGCCGGCGCCTTCAACCAGAAGGTCCCAACGTTTGAGCGCAGCGGCAAACTTTTTCAGGGCCGGCCATCGGTTGCTGCGCGGTGTGGTGTCGATCAGTGCGGCGGGACGGAGCCCGGCGCGCAGGTACTGTGACACCACTAAATAAAGCAGAGGCCCGCTGCCGGCGAAGATGGCGCCTTCGCTGACGAGGCCGGAGGATTTCAACAGAATCTGAGCTGCCCCCGCTGTGGCCACGCCGGGCAGAGTCCAACCGGGAATCGGGAAGGGGCGCTCGATCGCACCGCCAGCCACGATGACACGATCGGCCGTTACAATTCCGGCGGCGCCGTCTCTGGAGACTCCAATCTCCCGCTCGGCTGTCAGTTGCCAGATCGTCGAGGCGGGCCGGTAGTCGACACTGGATTCGCGAAGGGCGCGGACGAGGCCTTCTCCCCGGGCATAGCTTGTACCGAGTACTTTCTTTTGCGCGGCTGTTGCGCTTTCAACCGCGCGATAGATCTGCCCGCCTGGGGCAGGCTGTTCATCGAATAGGATGACATCGGCACCCTGACTCGATGCTTTCGTGGCCGCGGCCAATCCAGCCGGCCCTGCGCCTATGACAGCGATTTGGGCATGGGATTTCATGTCTTGCCCGACGATTGTTTGCCCGTCGATTGTTTGTTGTGCGACGGGCTGTCTGACGCGATTGCGGCGGCACCGGACTGCCGCTCCACGACCATGCCATCGTACACCTGGATCATGCAGGCCTGCCGGTTCGGTAGGCCGTCAATCTCGACCAGGCAATCAAAGCAGACTCCCATCATGCAGAAAGGGCCGCGTGGAGTTGCCGTGACGGCAGTATCTCGGATTGACTTCATGCCGGTCGATAAGAGAGCCGCCGCAACGCTGTCGCCTTCGTAGGCTTCGATCAATTGACCGTCGAAGAATATTTTCACGATCGACCGGTCGACGGCTTCAATGCGTCGCATCGGGTACCCTCTCTGTACTAAACCTCTCCGGGTTCATGGCCATCAATTCCGGTGGGATAGCGCCGTCCCGGACGGCTTCAGCCCAGGCGTAAGCATGGCCTGCTGCAAGGGTCACGCCGCTGTGGCAAACCGCAGTGAAGGCGCCTGGTTGGCTGGAGGATTGGGCATAGATTGGATGACCATCCGGCGTCATGACGCGCAGTGCACCCCAGGTACGCACGATCTGCGCCCGCTTCAGGACGGGAAACTTGCGCACGGCACGATCCGCGATCTCCTGCATGATTGCGGCCGATGTGTTGTTATCGAAACCGACGTCCTCATGGGAGTCACCCAACATGACGCTGCCTTCGACCGTTTGGCGTACGGTTGAGATTGGGTGGTTCAGAAAGGGCTGCAGCCGCTCGGTCACCATGATCTGGCCACGTAAAGGTTCCACCGGAACGTCGAGTCCCACCATGGGAGCAAGTGGACGGTTACCGAGGCCAGCGGCGAGAACCAATTTCGGGGCTTTGAACACACCCTTGGGCGTCGTAACCGCAAATACGCCGCTTTTGTTGCCGATGGCAGTAACCCCCGCCTCCATCTCGATGGTTCCGCTCTTTGCCGCAAAGGCCGTGTGGAGGCCGCGTAGCAGATAGAGCGGATTGGCATGCCCGTCGTTGGGCGAGAAGCCGCCACCGACGACATCGGGCCCCAGGCCCGGCAGTCTCTCGCGGAGTTCTTCCGGACCCAGCATTTCATAGCGAAAGCTATTGGAATGTTGTGACAGGCGGCGGTACTTGTCTTCTCGGGCTGTGAGTTCTTCCTCAGAGAGGCAGATGTCGAAGCCGCCGGGACGGTCGTAGCCGGTCTCGATGCCCGTGATCTCTTTGATCTCGTCGGAGAGCGATTGCCAATGCGAAGCTGAGGTTTCTGTCCAGCGCGCATAAGAGGGAAAATCAATACCCTTGCTTTGAACCCAGACCAGTCCAAAGTTGCCGCGCGCGGCGCGAAAGGCCGTATCCCCTTCGTCGAGCATGACAGTCTTCATCCCGAGACGCTGCAGTCCGAAAGCAGTCGCGGCGCCGACCATGCCGCCGCCGATGACGATGGCATCGAAGGACCTAGACACGGCGGCGCCCGCCTGTCGGAACCGCGCTCATTGAAAACGCTCCAGACTGTAGGGAGTGAGATCGAGGTTTGGCGGCTCTCCAGCGACAAGAGCTGCGGCGATGCGCCCGGTCATGGGCGCGGCGGTCATACCCAGATGTCCGTGCCCGAAAGCCATCGTCAGGTTCTCCAAGCCGGGCAAGGGACCCAACGCCGGCAAGCTGTCGGGAAAGGAGGGGCGCTGCCCCATCCAAACGTCGGTCGTTTCAGTGTTGAGTTTGGGCAGCAGGCGTTTGGCCTGCCGCTTGAAGACTTCGGCGCGCCGGTAGTCGGGGGGGGCGTCCAGCTTGGCGAATTCGGCAGTTCCCGCGCATCGCAGGCCCATATCCATGGAACTGGCGACGAACTTGCTGTCAGTGACCATGACCGAGTTGTTCAGCGCCACATCAGGGTCGGCGAAGATCATGTGATAACCGCGCTCTGCCTCGAGCGGAAGACGAAAGCCAAGCGGCTTCAATAGAGTGGCGGACCAGGGGCCGGCGGCCAAAACGACCTTGGCGGCCGCAAGCGATCTGTTGTCGGCTTCGACGTGAAAACAGCCGTTGTCTTGCGGAATCAGGCGCCGGACCTTGCCGCGCAAAAATTGGCCGCCCTGCCGTGTTATTTTTTCGGCGAGCGCTTTGCCGATAGCGCCGGGGTCAGTGGCACGCCCCTGTCCTTTTACCAGGATGGCCGCCCGGTAGTCTTCCGAGATATCGGGTTCCAGATCGCGCAGTGCACCGTTCTCGATCCGTTCCAGCGGCGTGCCGCGTTCGTCTCGGATGCGCCATTCAAGGGCGTCCAGATTGGCTTTTGCCGGATCCCTGTAAACGAAGACATAGTTCGAATCGCGGACCAGATGTTCTTTGCCGGTGCCTTGCAGGTGGCGGCGGTAAAGCTCAATGGTCGGCTGGTTGAGCGCCAGCATTGCGTCGGCGATGGCCGGGATCCGTTCGATCCGCCCAGCACGCAGAAAGGCGATAATCCAGGGCAGCAGCGACGGCAGGTGGGTCCAGCGGATTTTTGCCGGACCGTCCGGATCCAGCAGCCATTTGGGAACCGATTTCCAAACGCCCGGCATTGACTGGGGGACGCAGGACCAAGTGGAGAGGACGCCCGCGTTACCGTAAGACGCTGCCTCTGCCGGTGGTTCGGGGTCGATCAGCGTGACAGGAATGCCGCGTTCCTGAAGCGAGATGGCAGTGCAGAGTCCGACGATGCCAGCGCCTATGACAAGGCAGGGAATTTCCATCTCCTGTTTAGACTCCGCGCGCTCGGTCATCGAAGGCTCAGTTCTTTATTTGGCTGCTATTAATGTCAGGCATCCATGGCCTCGCCGGACTGCGGCATGTGCCGGCGGGCGACAAGCTGTTGAATCAGCACCGGCGCCGCGAAGGCCAGGGACCAGAGATCGCTTTCAAAGCCTGGGGCGATCATAAAGATGCCTGCAAGTGCGATCAGAATGCGGAAAGGACCCGGCAGAGGGGCGATGAAGTAGGCCGAAACCGAGATCGCCATCATCACCACGCCAATCGCACAGGTCAGAGTTGTCTCCAGAAATGCGGCCCAGGTGAAGTATTCCGGCAAAACAATCAGCATGGCCGGTGAATAGACGAAGACCATGGGCACGAGTAATTTGGCGATTCCCAGCGAGAAGGCGGAGACACCTGTTTTGAAGGGGTTGGCGCCGGCGATCCCTGCCGCCGCGTAGGCGGAGGCACAGACTGGAGGCGTGATTTCCGATATCACGCCGTAGTAGAGCACGAAGAGGTGCGATGCCAGCGGCGGTATGCCCAGGTTGGCCAGTGCCGGCTGTGCGACCGTTGCCAGCATGATGTATAGGGCGGTGGTCGGTAAACCTGCCCCCATCAGGATGCAGGTGATGGCAATCATGATCAGCGAAACGAAAAGTGTGATGTTCATCACGCTGAAATCAGTGAAGGGAACGTAGGCGATCAGCGGATGGAGACCCTCGGCGATGGTCTGGGCGCTGTTGGTCACCAGAAAGCCGAGCCGAAATCCGAGCCCGGTGGTGTTGACCACGCCGACCACGATCCCGATGGCGGCGCAGACGGCACCGACGGCCAGCGCGTACTTCACACCCAGGAGGCAGCCCTCGATCAGGTCGCGGACGGTGATGCGGTGCATCGGGTTCACGAAGCCTATGACCACAGCTGAGGTAATTCCCCAAAAGGCAGCCATATGAGGCGAGTAGCCGGAGAAGAGAACATAGATCAGGATCACCAATGGGATTGCCGTCGGCCAGCCCTGCTTGAGTACGGCCAGGAGCTTGGGAATCTCTTCGCTTGGCAGTCCCTTCAAGCCCAGACGCCGCGCCTGGAAATGGACGATGCAGAGTACGCCGATATAGTGCATGGCGGCGGGCGCAATGGCGGCCAGCACGATGGTGGTGTAGGGCACCTCCAGAAATTCAGCCATGACGAAGGCTGCCGCGCCCATGATCGGCGGTGTGATCTGTCCGCCGGCGCTCGCTGCGGCTTCGACACCTCCTGCCAGATGACCCGGGTAACCCATCTTTTTCATGTTGGGGATGGTCAGAGAACCGGTCGAGACTGTGTTGGCGATCGAGGAGCCGGAAATCGTGCCGAAGAAGGCGGAGGAGACGACACTGACCTTTGCCAGACCACCCGTGTAGCGGCCGGCCACGACGGTTGCGATGTCGACGAAGAACTGTCCCAGGCCCATGCGCTGGGCGAGTACGCCGAACAGCACAAAGTGGAAGACCACCGTTGAGACGATCCAGAGGGTCACGCCGTAGATGCCCTCGGACGGGAAGTACATATTGTTGATGTATTGCGCCCAACCGACCCCGGGGTGCTTGAGGATCTGCAAGGGCATGTATTTGCCGAAGATGGCATAGCAGGTGAAGACGATGATGATGATCGGGACGATGATGCCGAGGGTCCGGCGCACGGCCTCCAGCAGCACGACGATAAGGATCGTCCCCATAATGATGTCGAGCAGATGGGGTGCACCTTGCCGGAGAACCTGCTCCGGCAGTGAAAAGTCGATGCCGATCGGGCTGAGATCGAGGCCGTGCCAGGTCCAACCTACATAAAGCGCAGCCACAATGCCGAAGCCGATCAGGAGCCAGTCATAAATCGGTACGTTTGCGAAGCGCCAGAAGCTTGGCGGCAGCAGCACGCCGTCCATACTGCTGCGAATTGCGGGGAAGCCGATGAAGACGAGGATCATGACACCGGACATGTGAAAGCCCATGTGCCAATAGTCGACTGGCACTCCGGTTCCGGCAGTCACATAGTGGTAGAGGGCAAACATAACCGAGAAGGCGACAACGAATTTCGTCAGCCAAGGAGCGACGATGCGGGTCTGCAGGCCCGAATCGTACTGCCGCTCCAGTTCCTCCGCTTTTTTGACGTCGAACTGCGCCATATCCCTGGACTCCCTGCGGGGAGAGCCTGAGCGCTTTTCTTAACTTCAAAGAAAAGTGCGGATCAGCCCCTGCTTCATAGTGTGAGAGAACGACTCAAGCTTCCGACGATTGCCGTCGTGAGCGATCGCGCTCCAGGCGGTTGGCCGCCAATCTTGTTCTTAATGATTTTCGGGTCGCAGGGTGACCGGCTGCCTGCCACGGATGTTCTCGATGAGCAGGCCGCCGGTCAGTCCTCTGCGAAGAAAAGACCGATCAAAGAATTATTTGATCATGCCCTGTTCTTTGTAAAAACGCTCGGCACCCGGGTGCAGGGGCGTCAGTACGCCTTTCAGCGCGGTCTCGAGGCGGATGACCTTGCCTTTGGCATGACCGTTATCCAGCAGCTTTCTGGAGTTGTCGTTCCAAAGAGCCTTGGTGACTTCGTAGATGAAGTCGTCCGGCTGGTCTGCTGAGGTCACGAGCAGGCCGTTGACGGCAACTGTCGGTACGTCATAGTCGACCGCTTCGTAGGTGCCGGCCGGGATCAGAGACGGCACATAGTAAGGGATCATCTTATTGATGGCGGTCTGTTCGGCTTCGGTAAACTTGTAGAGTTCGAAACCCTTGGTGGAGCCAAGCTGAACAAGCGCCGAGCTGGGTGTGCCCATCGCATAGAAGTAGGCGTCGAGCTGTCCATCTGCGAGCCGCTGTGCTGACTGATTATTGTTCAGTTCCGCCGCCTCGTAATCGTCGCGGCCGATGTCGTAACTTTTGAGAATCTGTTCGACAGTGACCTGAGTTCCTGAGCCGGCCTGTGCGATGCCGACCCGCTTACCCTTCAGATCCCCAATTGATGCGAGTGATGCGCCCTTGGGCAGGGTAAGATGCATATCTTCCGGATAGAGATTGGCGATAACCCGGAGTTTGTCTTTGGCATTGCCTTCGAATTTGCCGCGGCCGTTGAATGCTTCGACAACCGTCTGCGCACCGGCCAAACCGGCTTCCAGCTGGCCTGCCTGAATCGAGTTGACGTTCGCGACCGACGCGTTGCTCGAAACGGCGATGGCGACCAGGCCAGGAACGCCGCAGCTGCCGCCCTTGTCGCAGGGCCGAGCGCCCGGCGGATTGGAGATCGCATTGGCGATCAAACCACCGATCGGAAAGTAGGTGCCGCCGGCAGAGCCCGTGCCGATGCGGAAGAACTTCATCTCCTGCGCCTGACTTTGAACTGCTGCGCCGCCCAGCATGGTCGCCGCAATTGCTGCCGCGAAAAGTTTGCTTTTGAGTTTCACTTTGAGCCTCCTCGTTTTATGCATTTTGTTTTGAGCCGGACTCTGACCTGACAATTATCAGGCATTGGCCCACCCGAAAGTGCGCACAAAGTCCGGTCCCTTCTCAAGTGTGGGAATCAGGCTAGTCGCCTTTCCCGCGCTTGGGAATGTCTAAACCGGATCATGGACCCTATAATTGGATCTCTTTTGGGGATTTGCCTTTGGCGCCCCCCAGCACCGGTCTCAATTTTCACCCGTCCTCTTTATCGCTGTACCCATGAGGTTCTAGTGAGCCCGATCGTCTAGTGACGACAAAGCCCTGTGGGCCGCGAATTTACTTTCATCGATCTTAGAAAGTATGGATATAATATCAAATTATTAATTTCTCTATATCGATAGATTTTTCTTATAATTATTGCCTAAGGAGAGGGCAAATGGACCTTCGAAAGCTGGAAGTCTTCAACGAAGTTATGCTGACAGGTTCGGTCAGCAAGGCCGGCCGCAACCTGGGACGCACTCAACCTGCCATCAGTTCGCAGATTGCAGGACTCGAGGAAGACGTTGGATACAAGCTGTTCGAGCGGCGTGGCGGGCGACTGCACCCGGTGCCGGAGGCGCATTTTCTTCATGCCGAAACGCGGGAAATCCTGACGCGGTTGAACTCCCTGCAGCGGACCATGCGGGAGGCGGGCACCCTTGAAGCAGGTCACCTGCGGGTTGCCAGCATGCCGGTTCATGCCGAATTTCTCATTCCGCGCCTGATCAGCCGTTTTGTGCGCGACCGGCCCGACGTCAGTGTGACTCTGGTCAGTCAATCTTCCGGTCTGGTGTTCGAGCGAATGGCGTCGCAGCAGTTCGACATCGGATTTGCCGAATATGATTCCGGTTCACCCCTGGTAAACACTTCGGTGATTGAGATGGACTGTGTCTGCGCGGTCTCGACTTCCGATCCATTGGCGAATCTGAATGAGCTTACACCCGCTGATCTCGACGGGCGTCCTGCCGCCTTGTTTCTATCCGATCACTTTATTTCGCGGCGTCTGCGCGAACTCTTCGAGGCGGCGGGGGTTATTCTCAATGCGCGCTTTGAAATGCAGAATGCGGCCGCACAGTATGTCTTTGTTGAAGAGGGGTTGGGCTACGCTGTCATGAGCCCGCTCTCGGCCTGGATATATAAGGTTAACCGGCCGCAAAATGCCAAAATCAGGTTCCTGCCTTTCAAGCCGAGCATCAACTACCGTGCAGCAGTCCTCACACCAATGCACAAGCCCTTGTCCCGTCTGGCACTTGCATTTGCAGACACCTTGGAGCAGGAAGTCAGGTGGATACTGGGTGAGAGTCTGCGGGACTGATTGGCTCTATGCGTCTTCCAGGACCAGATCGGCGCCCTTTTCCCCAACCATGATCGTCGGCGCGTTGGTGTTGCCTGAAGTCACTGATGGGAAGACCGAAGCGTCAATGACCCGAAGATTCTGGAGCCCGTGCACCTTTAGCCGATGGTCAACCACATTCTGCGTTGGATTGGAACCCATGCGGCAGGTGCTGACCGGGTGAAACACGGTCGAACTGCGTTGGCGGATGTCCTCGATCATGGCTTCGTCGCTTTCGACTCCGGTCCCGGGCTGAAGTTCCTCCTCGATCAGTGCGGATAGGGACGCTGTTGCGGCGAGCTTGCGCAGAAAGCGCACGCCCTCCAGCATCTCTTGCACGTCGTGGTTGGTGGAAAGCGAGTTTGGATGAATCTCCGGATAGACCGTCGGATCACTGGCGCGAATCTGCAGGTAGCCTCGGCTGGTCGGGCGGCAGGGCGAGATACCGAGCAGAAAGCCCGGATAGGGATCGGGGCTCATCAGCGGCCTTTTACCTGGCGGCGCCTTGATGTAGCTGACCGGCGAGAAGTAGAGCTGCATGTTCGGGCGTTCGATGTCCGGCCGGGTGCGGAAGAAACCTCCACCCTGGTTGACACTCAGGCACAGCGGGCCTCTGCGCAGCAACAGATACTTCATGCCGGCCCAGAGTTTGCCGTGCCAGGGATGCAGCTCGTTGTTGAGGGTCGGCTTGCGAGCGCGGTAGAGGTGATCGACACCCAGGTGATCCTGTAGATTCCGGCCAACTGCGGGGCTGTCCTGCAAGACCTCGATACCAAGCGGCTTCAGGACCTCGGCTGGACCGATACCGGAAAGCTGCAGTAGCTGCGGCGAGTTGATCGAGCCTGCGGAAAGAATGACCTCACGGCCGGCGTGAGCCTGATGCAGTTGGCCGTTCTTGCGGTACTCGACACCAATGGCTTTTCTGCCCTCGAACAGGATACGCGTTGTGTGGGCTTTGCTCTCGACCCGCAGGTTCACGCGCGTCATGGCCGGGTGCAGAAAGGCGCGCGCGGCCGACATTCGGATCCCGTTGCGCGTGGTGATCTGATAAAGGCCGACGCCTTCCTGACTCTCGCCGTTAAAATCGTCGTTCCGCCTCAGGCCGGCTTCGTGGGCCGCATCGATATAGACCTGGTTCAAGGGATGCACGTGCTCGGAGACGTCGGCAACATGCAACGGTCCGCCCGTCCCGCGCCATTGATCGGCGCCGCGGGCGTTGTCTTCCGATTTTTTGAAATAGGGCAGAACGTCCTGCCAGCCCCAGCCGGGATTGCCGAGCTCCTTCCAGGTATCGAAATCCTCGGCCTGACCGCGAATGTAGACCATGGCATTGATGGAGGAAGAACCGCCGATTACCTTGCCGCGCGGCCAATACCCCTCGCGGTTGGCAAGACCCGGATCCGGGTTTGTCCGGTACATCCAGTTGACGCTTTTGTCGTAGAACGACTTGCCGTAACCGATCGGCATCTGGATCCAGAAGCGCCGGTCGCTGCCGCCGGCTTCCAACACCAGTACGCGATACCGGCCGTTCTCGCTCAGGCGATTCGCCAGAACGCAGCCGGCCGAGCCGGCACCGATGATGATGTAGTCGTAGTCCATTCTTGGGCTTGTCGGCACTTTAGCAGCCTAGATTGTTCCCGTGATCCAAAGCCGCAGACTATTCGAGCAGCCTGCGTTCCGTCAGGTCCATTTTAGATGATGCTTCATACCATTCCATGGGCCGCCGTGGCGCGCGGCTGTTGTTTGAGTTTTTCGAGCACGCGCCCAAGGGTTTTGACACCTGCGACGATTTCCGGTGGCGTGATGCCGCTGAAACCCAGGACCAGTCCGTTGCCGTGGGTCGGTGCGATCGAAAAGCGTTCAATCGGCGTCACCGTAATGCCCTGCTCGCGGGCTGCTGCGGCTGCACTGTCTTCCAAAATAGACTTCGGCAGCAGGCCAATCGTATGCAGGCCGGTATCGGTCGGGACAACTTCGAGCAGACCATCCAGATGTGCTTTGGCGCTGTCGCAAAGCACCTGGTGCCGTTCCGCGTAGATCTTACGCATGCGCCTGAGATGTGCGGCGAAGTGGCCTTCTTCCATGAAACTCGCGACGACCGCCTGGTTGCTGGAGGGCACGCCCTGGACGAAGGCATTGGTGACTTTATTGAATACCTCGACTAGGGCCGGAGGGGAGAGAAAATAACCCAGACGAAGGGCGGGGAAGAGGGTTTTGCTGAAGGTACCGACGTAGATCACGCGACCGGTGGCATCAACGCTCTTCAAGGTTGGCTGCGGGTGTCCGCCATAGCAGAATTCGCCGTCGTAGTCGTCTTCGATGATCAGGGCGTCCGCCTCTTCCGCGGCCTTCAGCAAAGCGAACCGCCGTTCCAGAGTCATGGTTGACCCCAGCGGCTGCTGGTGCGCCGGGGTCACGAAGGCGAGGCGAAAGTCTGGTGCCAGATGCAGGCCGTCTTCGACCATGATTCCACCGTCGTCGACCGGAACCGGAATCAATTTGGCGCCACAGGCGACCAGGCTGTTGCGCGCGCCGATCGCACCCGGGTTTTCGAACCAGACTTTATCATTCGGATCGAGCAACACGCTGCCGATCAGATAAAAGGCCTGTTGGGCACCGCCGACGATAAAGATCTGTTCGGGCTCGCAGGCAATGCCGCGGTTGGCCCGCAGATGGGAAGCGATGGCGCGGCGTAGGGGGAAGTAACCGTGTGGATCGCTGTAGCCCATCACAATGTTGCGCTGATCGCGCCAGTGTTTGGACATCTGTCGCGACCAGAGCGCCAGGGGAAAGGCGTCGAAGGCTGGCATCGCCGTGGTAAAGGCACGCGGTTCATGAGGCAGGCGTTCAAAGAACATCTCCGAGGCTTTGGTAATTGAGCGCGACAGGCGAGGCTTGCTGGTCTGTTGATCTTCCGGTCCGGCGGGCGGTGGCGGTACAGCCGGGCGATTGTCCCTGAGAGCCTCGCTGACGAAAGTACCGGCACCGGTGCGCGATTCGATCAGGCCTTCCGCGGCCAGTCGCTCGAAAACCTCGATCACCGTCGTTCTGGAGATCCCGAGATCCTTGGCCAGAGTGCGGCTTGCGGGGAGGCGCTCACCTGCACTGAGACCGCCGGACAGGATGATGTCGCGGATCGCGGTGAAAACCTGGCTGGTAACCAGGCGTCCGGATTCCCGGTCGATGTGCAGGGAAAGGAGCAGGGCGCCGCCGCTTCGTTTGACCATATCGACCAGCATTCTGCTTTTGAGTTAAGTGGTATTGTAGAATATTTAAAATGGATCTTATCTCCAGTCCAATTCACAGTCATATCGATATCTTGAGGAATAAGCTATGAAGCTGTTTGCTAATTTCGAGAAACGGTGACGCGTTCAGATGAAAATCAAATCTATCGAGACCTTCTCAACGGAATTTGTCGGTTTTGTCCGGGTGACAGCGGACGATGGCGCGCAGGGTTGGGGACAGGTCTCGACCTACAATGCCGATATCTCGTCGCTGGTTCTCCATCGTCAGGTAGCGCCTTGGGCCCTTGATCAGGATGCGCACGACATCGATTATCTCGTCGATATCATCCCCGAGCGCGAACATAAGTTTCCGGGTTCCTACCTGCGCCGCGCAATTGGCGGACTGGATACCGCGCTGTGGGATCTGCATGGCAAGCTTGCAGGCAAGAGCGTCTGCGAGCTTATGGGTGGCACGCCGCGGCCGTTGCGGGTCTACGCCTCTTCCATGAAGCGCGATGTCACGGCGGCGCAGGAGGCTGACCGTCTGCTTCGTTTGAGAGATGACCATGGCTACGACGCCTTCAAGTTCCGGGTCGCTGCGGAGTGCGGCCGTGATATCGACGAGTGGCCCGGCCGGACTGAGGAGATCGTTCCTACTCTGCGCAAGGCCATGGGCGATGACATCACCTTGCTGGTGGACGCCAACAGCGGTTTCTCACCAAAGCGCGCCATCGAGGTCGGCCGGATGCTCGAAGCCAACGGCATCTCGCACTACGAGGAACCCTGTCCTTATTGGGAGTTGGAGCAGACAAAAGAAGTCACCGATGCACTCGACGTCGACGTAACCGGCGGCGAACAGGACTGCGATCTCGTGACCTGGCGCCGGATGATCGCTATGCGCGCGGTCGATATCATTCAGCCCGACGTCTGTTATCTCGGCGGTATGACCCGAACGCTGCGGGTGGCAAAGATGGCGGAGGCCGCGGGGCTGCCCTGCACCCCTCACTGTGCCAACCTCTCGCTCGTGACACTTTTTACCATGCACCTGCTGGGGGCCATTCCAAACGCCGGGAAATATCTGGAGTTCTCGATCGAAGGACCGGACTATTACCCTTGGCAGGAAGGGCTCTACAAAAAATCGCCCTACGATATCACGGACGGCAAGGTAACGATCCCGGATGCACCGGGTTGGGGCGTCGAGATCTCGGATGCCTGGCTCGAGGCAGCGGACTATCAGATCAGCACGCTGGACTGATAGTCCAGTCGGCTGTTGAATGACGAATTGATTTTGGTCCGCAGATTTCGTTCTGCCACTGGTGAGGGTGCCCGTGAGTTCAAATCTTTTCACCGAAGACTTCAAGACCGATCCCTATTGGTGGGAAGACTCGCCACGACCAGATCTCGGCGCGCTGGATTTGCCGAAGACGGCCGATGTGGTGGTGATCGGTTCCGGCTACACTGGCCTGAACGCGGCGTTGGAGACGGCGCGTGCCGGACGTCATACCGTGGTGCTGGACGCGGAGGCTGTTGGTTGGGGCTGCAGCACGCGCAACGGTGGCCAGATCAGCACCAGCGTCAAGTCTGACCTGGAGAGTCTGAGCGCAAAATACGGCCGCGACCGCGCCTTTGCGATCATGAAGGAGGGGCACAACGCCCTAGCCTGGATCCAGGATTTCGTGGGCCGGGAGAGAATCGACTGCTGTTTCAAGGTCCCGGGGCGCTTTCATGCGGCGCATTCACTCGCGCAGTACGAAGCCCTGGCCGTCGAGGTCGGTCATGATGTCCCCGGCCTCGAGATCGGGGCAGAACTCGTGCCGCGGAGCGAACAGCGTGACGAGCTCGGCACCGATGCCTATTACGGCGGCGTGGTCTTTCCCAAGCACGCGTCCCTTGACCCTGGACGCTATCATCAGGGGCTGCTGGATCGCGTGCTTGAGGCCGGCGCCAGCGTGATCGAACACTGCGCGGTGAACTCGGTCGAACGCCAGAGCGGGGGATTCCAGGTCACAACATCCCGCGGCAGCCTGATCGCCCGCGACGTGATCGTGGCAACGAACGGTTATACCGGGTCCGTGACGCCCTGGCAGCGCCGACGTGTGATCCCCATCGGCAGTTACGTTATCGCAACGGAACCTCTGGCGCCGGCCTTGATGGACCGCCTGATGCCCAAGGACCGGGTCGTCAGCGATACACGCAAGGTGGTTTACTATTACCGGCCTTCGCCGGACCGCAGTCGGATTGTCTTTGGGGGACGGGTTTCGCATAACGAAACCGACCCGCATACCAGCGGACCCAAGCTGCACCAAGCCATGGCCGGCATTTTTCCGGAATTGGCGGATAGGAAGATCAGTCATTCCTGGGTCGGTTTCGTCGCCTACACTTTCGACGAGTTGGCGCACATCGGGCAAAAAGACGGCCTCTACTATGCCATGGGTTACTGTGGCTCCGGTGTTTCTATGGCGAGTTATCTCGGCATGCGGACCGGGCAGAAGTTGCTGGGACTCAAGGAGGGCCGGACCGGTTTCGACGAGCTGACCTTTCAGACCCGCCCCTTTTACAGCGGCAATCCCTGGTTTCTGGGAGCTTCGGTCATGTACTACCGCTGGCGAGATGCTCGGAGCTGACGCGCGGTCACGAGCGGATCATGTGGTTAGAGTCGATTCACCGGGTGAGACGGATTACCCAGAGTGAATTCGTCTGACCCGAACCTGCTCTAGACTGCGATAGGTCTCATCGGAATCAGTAAAAAGCGATTAGGTTCTCACCGATTGGTATTCTAAATTGTTTAGAATGGCCCTTCCCGCCAGACCATTACGACGTCGTAAACTGAGAACCTCAAACAAGCATCCGTGCTGCCGTTGCAGCCTTCCGCGTTTTGAAGAGCAACGACAGACCGGCATAAGGTAAAAACAGGCGAAAGATGAGGAGGCACTACTATGGGACGTGAAAAACGATATAGCGGTCAGTCGAGGCGCGCGATTCTCAGCAGGACCGGGATTGCGGCTGTTGCAGTGGCTTTTGCGGCAGGTGGATTGGCGTCGGGTGCGACGGCGGCGGACAAGGTCACTGTCGCGTCCTGGGGCGGATCCTATCAGAAGGCGCAGAGTGAAGCTCTCTTCAAACCGGCAGCCAAGGCGACGGGCATCAACGTCACGGAAGAGACCTATGGCGGCATGTCCGATGTGCGCTTGAAGGTTAAGGCCGGCGCGATGACCTGGGATATCGTCGCCAGCGGTTCCGGCAGTGCGTCACGCGCGGGGGCCGAGGGCCTGCTCGAGCCTCTCGACTATGACGTTATCGATGTGTCGACCTTCTATCCGACCCTTAAGATGAAGTACTGTGTCGGCGGCGATGTCTTCTCGACGGTCTACGCCTGGAATACCGCGACCTACGGTGACAAGGGACCGCAAAACTGGGCCGACTTCTGGGATGTGGAGAAGTTCCCCGGCAAGCGTGCGTACCGAGGCAAGGTTGCGGGTGCACTCGAACCGGCCCTGATGGCAGACGGTGTTCCGCCTGAGAAGGTCTACGAAGTGCTCTCGACCGAAGAGGGCATGGAGCGGGCGATCAACAAGATCCGTGAGTTGAAGCCGCATATCGCCGTCTGGTGGAGCTCCGGCGCGCAGCATGCTCAGTTGATGAAGGACGGCGAGGTCGATATGACCACCGGCTGGAACGGGCGTTTTGATGTTGCGATCGATGATGGCGCCAAAGCAGCCTACAGCTTCAATCAGGCCCTGCTCGACTATGACTGCTTTGCGATTCCCAAGGGAGCGCCCAACAAAGACACGGCGATGAAGTTCCTGGCCGAGATCAGCAAGGCGGAGTATCAAGCCAATCTGCCGAACTACATCACCTACGGACCGACCAACAAGAAAGCCTACGAGATTGGCAAGATCGATGATGCAGTTGCCAGGAAACTGCCGTCGCATCCGGACAACGCCTCTCTGCAGCTGCCGGTCGACATCGATTGGTACGCCAAGTTCGAGCAGAAAGCCTCGGCGATGTATCAGGATTTGGTGACCGAATAGGCCGGATCATCGATGATAAGGGGCGGTGTCATTACGCCGCCCCTTTTTGATACGAAAGAGTGAGAGGGTTTATTTTGAGCGAGACCACTCTGACGGGAGGGGCGTTGCCCATAACGATTCGCGACGCGACCAAAAGCTACGGCGCGGTGTTCGCCCTCGACAATGTCGACCTGGATGTGCGCAGCGGCGAATTTATGACCCTGTTGGGCCCTTCGGGCTCTGGAAAAACAACTTTACTGATGGTGCTCGCCGGCTTTACCCGGCCGGATTACGGCAGTGTAAAATTTGGCGAGCGGGAAATCGTCCGGACGCCACCGCATAAACGAGATGTCGGCATGGTGTTTCAGAACTATGCCCTTTTTCCTCACATGTCCGTGGCGGCGAACGTCGCCTTTCCGCTGAAACTTCGGGGCGTTTCCAAACAGGAGATGGTGGAACGTACCGAGCAGGCCCTTGAGACGGTTCAACTCGCCGGATATGGCGAACGACGCATCGATCAGCTTTCGGGTGGCCAGCGTCAACGTGTTGCGCTCGCCCGGGCGATCGTGTTCGAACCGCGCATTCTCCTGATGGATGAGCCGCTGTCCGCCTTGGACAAGAAACTGCGCGAGCAGATGCAGATCGAGCTGCGCCGCCTGCACGACAAACTCGGCATGACAACCGTTTATGTCACCCACGACCAACGCGAAGCTCTGACCATGTCGGACCGGATCGCGGTGATCAATCATGGCCGTGTTATGCAGCTTGGCACGCCCGAAGAAATTTACGAGCGACCGGCCAATAGGTTCGTTGCCGACTTCATTGGAGAATCGACTTTTTTGCCGGTGACCGTGCAGCAGGGCGTTGCCCGGTTTGGTGACCAATCCCTGAAGGTCGCGCAGATGCCCGAGGCAGGAGAGGACCTGCTGCTGATGCTACGTCCGGAGCGCCTGCAGCTCATCACCAATGACAGCGAAGCCGCCGACGGCGAGGCCAACCGTTTTGAGGCGCGCGTGCGGGAGATGGTCTATCAGGGCGACAGCTTCCTGATGTATACGGTACTCGAAAACGGCACGGAAATCAGTCTGCGGGGCATGACGCGGCGGGACACGGTCTCGACTTTGCCGGCCATTGGCGATGTCATCCAGCTCGCGCTGCACCGCGACGACACAGTGTTGATTTCGGCCGAGGAGCCTTAAGCGATGAGCGATCTCGTCCTGCGCTCGGCTGGATCCCTGGCTACTCAGCCCAATCAAACCGAACTAAAGCAGGACGCCCTGCGCGAGCGCTTCGCCCTGTTTGGGCTCTGTTCGCCGGCGCTGCTGCTCGTATTGATCATCATGGTTCTGCCGGTTGGCTGGCTTTTTTGGCTGTCGTTTCTGGGCGAGGACGGCAACTTCACGCTGGAAAACTATCAGCGCATGGTGGAGAGCAAGTCCTATGCGCGGATCTTCCGAAACACCTTCGAGGTCAGCCTGCTGACCACAGGAATCTGCATTCTAATCGGCTATCCGCTGGCTTACTTTCTATCACAGTTGCCGAGGCGTGCGGCGAACCTCTGCATGATCACCGTGCTGCTGCCCTTCTGGACCTCGCTGCTCGTGCGCACCTATGCCTGGCTGGTGTTGCTGCAGCGCCGGGGTCTGATCAACGAGTGGGGCATGGATATCGGTTTGTGGGACGAGCCGATAAAACTGGTCCATAACCTGACGGGTACTTTGATCGGCATGGTGCATATCATGCTGCCGTTCCTGATCCTGCCGGTCTACGGCTCCATGAAAGCGATCGACCGGGACTATATGAAAGCCGCCGCCAATCTGGGGGCCAGTCCGGCGCAGGCGTTCTGGCGAGTGTTCTTTCCGCTCTCGCTGCCGGGTCTTTTTGCCGGCGCGCTGATTGTCTTTGTGTTGTGTCTCGGTTTCTTTGTCACGCCTGCGGTTCTTGGCGGCGGCAAGGTCATTATGGTTTCGATGCGGATCGCGACCAATATCGAATTGTTCTTCAACTGGGGGGCCGCCAGCGCGCTGGGTGTGGTGCTTCTTGTTCTCACCCTGGTTATTTTGGGGATTGCGTCGCGCGTCCTGCGGTTCGATCAGCTGCTGGGTGGAGGACACGGATCATGAAATGGCAAGTCTCATGAAATGGCTGGGGGAGCCCGCATCGGAAACCCAGATCACCCATGGCGGGCGGCTCTGGCTCTATCTGCTGGCCGGGCTGGTGATGGCATTCCTTCTGGCGCCGACCATCATCGTCATTCCCATGTCCTTTTCGGACTCCCAGTATCTGGAGTTTCCTCCGCGAGTCTGGTCGCTGCGCTGGTACGATCACTATTTGGGCTCGCCCGAATGGATGCAGGCGACATTCACGTCGCTGAAGGCAGGGATCTTCACAATGCTGGTCGCGACGCCCGTGGGGGTGATGGCCGCTTACGGCCTTTTTGTGTCCAGGATGCGGATCGCGAGTCTGATCTTTCTAATCCTCGTCATGCCGATCATGGTGCCGGTGATCCTGGTAGCGATCGGCGTCTTTTACGTCTATGTACAGGTCAGCTTGGTCAATTCACTGCTGGGCCTTGTTCTGGCGCACTCCATTCTTGCGATTCCGCTGGTGGTGGTTGTGGTGAGCTCGGCGCTCAAGAGTTACGACATGAATCAGGAAATGGCGGCCCGCAGTCTGGGGGCATCGCGCTTCCGGGCCTTCATGGTTATCACTCTGCCGCAGATCCGTTTTTCCGTGATCACCGCCGCACTGCTTTCGTTCCTGACTTCTTTTGACGAAGTCATCGTTGCCATGTTCGTTTCCGGCGGCGAGAATTCCACCCTGACCCGCAATATGTTCAACGCGTTGCGCGATCAGATCGATCCAACTATTGCATCCATTTCCACAATTATGATTATTGTTTCGACAAGCCTGCTTGTACTTGCGCAGGTCTTCGGAAAGTCGGGCGACGAGCCGTAAAACTCGTTCGCGGATCAGAAGGGTGTGTGGGAGAGATGAAAAGGTTCCTGCGGGCGATCGCTGATGTGTACGATGGCCAGTCCGGACCGATGACGGTCGAGTTGTCCAGCGCTCTGCGGAGCTCTCAGCAGCTCTCTACGAAACCACCTCACGAACCCGGACCCACCGGCGAGATTCTTGACCATATGATGGCCGCTCATGCATCTGCCCATCATCCTTTGCTCAATGAGATCGCGCGGGTTCGCAACAGTCTCGTCTGGTATTCACCGAGCTTTGAGCGCATTCCCGAGCCCATTGGATCGCGGCTTTCAGTGGTCGAACTGCTGGGACCCGATGGATTGGTGTTTTGCGATCATTGCCGCTTGGGTCTCTTCCTGCAGATGCCGGATCTTTTCTATCCGGGACATGCTCATGCCGCCGATGAACTTTATCTGGTGCTGAGTGGTACCGCTGACTGGCAGCTGGGCGGATCGGAAGCGATACCCCGGTCGCCTGGATCTTTCATCCATCACCCCAGTGGGCATTGGCACGCTATGAATACACGAAGCGAGCCTTTGCTGGCGATCTGGGGCTGGACCGGCGATATCGGCTTCGACAGCTACGCTATCGAAGCCGTGCCTTAATGTGGCTTCGATTAAGCTGCCGCAGGCCGCCGGATCGTCGCGACCCGGAATCGGTTGGCGACAAAAGCGGCGTCGGTCAGGCAGGCATTGCCCGCCGGGTTGGCTCCCGACACATGATAGTCGCTGAAAGCCGCGCTTTGATTGACGAAGATGTTGCCCGTGAGGTTGCAGGACAAACTGACACCGGCATGTGAAAAGGCATCGGCCGCTTTGTCCAGGGTGGCGTCGTCTGTGGCGTAAACGGCTGCCGTGATGGCACCCTTGTTCCTGGCCGAGGCGGCAGCGCGCGCGATAGCGTCATCGGAAGAATCAGCAGCCACGATAAATGAGATCGGGCCAAAGCGTTCTTCCAGATGGGTATCACTCTGGGCAGCATCGACCTTCAAAAGCATGGGCGTTGCCGTGCGGGCAGCTTCCTGTCCCTCGATCGGCTCGGACGCGCGTACGATCTCGCCGAGGGTCCCAGCCTGTTTGACCCGTTCGATAGTCACCGGATTGGCGATGGCGCCACAGATACCTGACGCCCGCATTGGATCGCCCAGCAGCTTGTCGATGGCAGTCTTGAGACCTTGGGCCACTTCGTCCAGGGACTTGTGTCCATCTTCCGTCTCGATGCCTTCACGCGGCACGTAGATGTTCTGCGGCGCAGTACACATCTGGCCGCTGTACAGCGAAAGAGAAAAGGCAATGTTGCCGCACAGACCTCTGAAGTTGTCAGTCGAAGCAATCACGACTGAATTCACGCCGGCCTCTTCAGTATAGACCAGCTTGCTGCCGGCATTCGCCCGGATCCACTGACCAAAGGCGTTGGAGCCGGTGAAATCCACGATCTCGACGTCCGGATGCTGGACCAAGTCCTTGGTCATTTCCGCACCCGCTTCGTCGGCGGCAAGGAGAAGGACGTTTGGGTCGAACCCGGCTTCGCGTAAAACCTCGCGTCCGATGTCCAGAGATAGCGCAAGCGGCAGAATGGCGCTGGGATGCGGTTTGACGATCACGCTGTTGCCGGTTGCCAGGCTTGCAAAGATTCCGGGATAACCGTTCCAGGTCGGGAAGGTGGCACAGCCGACTGTAACGGCGATGCCGCGCGGCATGATCCGGAACTGCTTGTCGAGAACGATGGGGTCGTGCTTGCCCTGGGGTTTGCTCCAAACCGCGGTAGCCGGGTTGCGGCTCATCTCGGCGTAGGCATAGGCGACGGATTCTACCGCGCGGTCTTGCGCGTGCGGCCCGCCAGCCTGAAAGGCCATGACGAATGCCTGTCCGGTCGTGTGCATCACCGCGTTGGCCATCTCAAAGCTGCGCCGGTTGATGCGGTGGATGATCTCCAGGCAAACGCCGACGCGATCTTCGACTGTTGCACTCGCCCAACCGGCACCGGCTTCTTTGGAACCGCTGATCAACTGCGCGATATCGGCGGCGGGATAGGTGATTTCCAGCGGAAGGCCGTAGGGCGACGTTTCCTTGCCGACGACCTTGCCGTTGCTCGGATGACCGGACAGATCGAAGAGATTCCCGAGGCGCGCTGTGAACGCTGCTTCGCCGTCGTCTTTCGCAGTTTCGCCATAAATCCTGCCACTCGGAGCTTCGGGATACGGGCTCCAATAGCCACGTTCGCGGGCGGCCTGCAGGGCCTTGTCCAGCATCTCGCGATGCGTCTCGAAGAAGCGCGTCATTCCATTCTCCCGTCAAGCAGTTGCGCTTGGCAATCGCGGCCAAGTTGCGATGCGGACCAGAGCCTGATCGTTCTGTTTCGCGTCGAAACGAAGCGATCAGGCTCTATTCCATGCGTTTAGAAGGCGATTCACGAAATTGATCGGATTGATCAGATTCGGTCGCTTGTCAGTGTTGTTTTGGATCGATTTAAATAATTGACCGACCGGATGGTCTATGCAAGATGTTTTTGTACAGAGCGCGATTGTTCATGGCCGAAAGGACCAAGGACGTGAATCGTTCTCTGGCTATAGGTTTTAGAGACTGGTCCGTGTATGGCGTCGATTCAAAGTCGAAGGATCAGGCTTTGAGAGATGCTACAACTGTAGCTGCAGACGCGATTTCGCGTCGGCGAAGCTGTGTTGGGTGTCGGTGGGACTGAAGATAAAAGAGGGAGTGCAGACATGACGGAAGAATCGATAAAGGTCGAGCGTGGCGCAGGATTTCATGTTCTGATTCTGAACCGGCCCGGCAAGCTGAACTCCTTCAACGCCGAAATGAACCGGGCGCTTTTCGCCGCCTTCGAGGCTGCCGCTGCCGATGATGACTGCCGTGCCGTGCTGCTGACCGGTGCGGGCCGTGCTTTTTGCGCCGGACAGGACCTTGGCGACCGCAACCCGGCGGAAATGGATGGCCCGCCCGATCTGGGGGAAACCCTGGAGACGCTCTACAATCCACTGATTCGTGCAATCCGAGCCATTGAAAAGCCGGTTGTCTGTGCGGTTAACGGTGTGGCGGCTGGCGCCGGTGCTAACATTGCCCTGGCCTGCGATATCGTTTTGGCGTCCAAGTCGGCGAAGTTCATCCAGGCCTTCTGCAAAGTCGGGCTGGTGCCGGACAGCGGTGGTACCTGGAGCCTGCCGCGTCTGATCGGCGAGGCGCGGGCAAAGGCACTGGCCATGACGGGTATCCCGGTCGGCGCCGAACAGGCCGAGAATTGGGGCATGATCTGGAAAGCTGTTGATGACGATGCACTGATGGACGAGGCGCATGGGTTGGTGAAGGGCTTTGCAACGGCCCCGACGGTCGGACTGGGCTTCACCAAGCGGGCGATCCAGGCCGCGGCGGTGAACAGCCTCGATCAGCAACTCGATCTGGAGCGCGACCTGCAGCGTGAAGCCGGACGCACGCCGGACTACGCCGAGGGCGTCAGCGCCTTTTTGAACAAACGTTCCCCCAACTTCTCGGGGCGCAAGGCGTGAGCGATTCCAAAGCAATGACAGCCGATGAGTTGGCGCGCGCTTGTGCCGATGCCATGTGGGCCGATGACATGGCTTCGCAGGGTCTTGGCCTCGTGATCGACGATGTGGGGCCAGGCCGGTCTGTTCTTTCCATGACCGTTCGCACGGACATGGTCAATGGTCATCGTATCTGTCATGGCGGTTTCATCTTCACGCTTGCGGACAGCGCCTTTGCCTTCGCCTGCAACAGTTACAATCAGTACGTGGTTGCACAGCACTGCGCAGTGACCTTTATCGCGCCGGCTTACGAGGGTGACCGGCTGACTGCAACGGCGCAGGAAGTGACGCGCTACGGCCGTTCGGGCATCTACGACATCAAGGTATCTCGTGACGATGGTGCGGCCATTGCCGAATTCCGTGGGCAGTCCCGTTCGGTCAAGGGAACGCATCTGCCGGAAGAAGACATCGCCCTGAAAGCGTAAGAAAATTGCCTGATGGCAAAAGAAGAAAGACCAGGAGGATCGCGCATGGAAGACCGCACCCCAATCAAATCGGATCTCGATCCGATCGAAATCGCATCGAGGGACGAACTCGCCGCGCTTCAGCTCGAGCGCCTGCGCTGGTCGCTGTGCCACGCCTACGAGAACACGGATTTCTACAAGAAGAGCTTCGACGCCGCAGGCGTGCATCCCGATGATCTGAAATCACTGTCCGATCTCGCCAAGTTCCCCTTCACGGTGAAGACCGACCTGCGGGACAACTATCCTTTTGGAATGTTTGCGGTGCCGCGTGATCAGGTGGTGCGCATTCATGCTTCTTCCGGGACGACCGGCAAACCCACCGTCGTCGGCTACACCCAGACCGATATCGACAACTGGGGTGGTCTGGTCGCCAGATCGATCCGTGCGTCCGGCGGACGTCCGGGCGATGTCGCACACATCGCCTATGGCTACGGTCTCTTCACCGGTGGCCTGGGCGCGCATTACGGCGCCGAGAAACTGGGCTGTACCGTTGTGCCGGTTTCCGGTGGCATGACTGAACGGCAAGTGACCCTGATCCAGGATTTCAAACCCGAAATCATCATGGTGACGCCTTCCTACATGCTCTCCATCCTCGATGAATTCAATGCCCAGGGACTGGATCCGCGCGCGTCTTCCCTGAAGGTCGGCATCTTTGGGGCCGAGCCCTGGACCAACACCATGCGTCAGGAGATCGAACAGGCCTTTGACATGCATGCGGTCGATATCTACGGCCTCTCTGAAGTCATGGGGCCCGGGGTTGCCAACGAATGCGTTGAGACCAAAGACGGTCTGCACATCTGGGAAGATCACTTCTATCCGGAAATCATCGACCCGGAGACGGGCCAGCCGGTTGAAGACGGCGAGAAGGGCGAACTGGTCTTTACTTCGCTGACCAAGGAAGCTCTGCCGATCATCCGTTACCGGACCCGCGATCTGACACGCCTGTTGCCGGGTACCGC
This sequence comes from Pelagibius sp. Alg239-R121, assembly GCF_947331435.1. GTDB lineage: Bacteria > Pseudomonadota > Alphaproteobacteria > Kiloniellales > Kiloniellaceae > Denitrobaculum. Next base: position 1,269,576 of record NZ_CAMZOF010000001.1, read on the forward strand.
GCGGACTATGCGGCGTATGGAAAAAGTGACAGGACGTTCAGACGACATGATCATCCTGCGCGGCGTCAACGTCTTCCCGACCCAGATCGAAGAGCAGATTCTGAAATGCGCCGGTCTGGCACCGCACTTTCAGATCGAGCTGACCAATCCCGATCGTATGGACGTGATGACGGTCTGCGCCGAAGCAACAATAGACGGTGCTTCCGACGAAGCGCGGCAGGCCAGTGAAAAAGAGCTGATCCATCACATCAAAAGCGTGATCGGAGTTTCTGCAAAGGTTACTGTCGGCGCGCCGCGTTCAGTCGAGCGTTCCCAGGGCAAGGCCAGGCGCCTGGTCGACAAGCGCGTACAGAAATAACCAGAAGACGTAGGCAGTAAAAACACGGGGAAGATCTATGGCTCGCACACAGGCGCTGGATTACGGCGAAAAACGAAACGCCATCCTGAAGCGCTCCGCCCGCCTCTTCGCCGACGGCGGTTTCGAACGAACGTCCATGTCGAGCGTGGCGGCCGAGTGCGGCGTCTCCAAGCCGCTGCTCTATCACTACTACACGAACAAAGAAGAACTGCTCTTCGACATCATCCACGGCCATCTCGAAGAACTTTGCGAAGCCATTGTCGAGGCTGATGTGCCGGCGGCGGAGCCTGAAGAGCGCCTGCGCGGTCTTGTCCGCACTCTGCTTGACTGCTACCGCGATGCAGACGCCGAGCACAAGGTTCAGATCAATGCACTCTCGGCTCTGCCCAAAGACAAGCAGGACGCACTGAAGGCACTTGAACGCAAGCTGGTGACGGTCTTCGCCGAGGCGGTGAAAGGCATCAATCCCGCGGTTGACGATAAGAAATCGATCCTGAAGCCGGTGACTATGTCGCTCTTCGGCATGCTGAACTGGCATTACATGTGGTTTCGCCCGGAAGGTTCGATCAGCCGGGAAGACTACGCTGAATTGGCCACGTCGCTGTTCGTGAAGGGACTGCAGGGGATACGATAAGGAGAGCGGAGACGTCTTACTGAGGCGCTTGAAACCTATATTTCCAGTTTTTTGTTAGAAAGGCCACGAACCGCTGGGTCAGACCATCTCGCGGTGAGTTTGGCGGCCAGACGGCGTAAATGCCTGGCGAATTCGGACGCCACGTTTCCAGGACGATCTGGAGTTCACCGGATGCCAATTGAGGTTCAACCAAGAAGCGCGGCAAAGCGCCGACCCCAACGCCCGCGCACAACAGCTTTAAACGCGCGAGTGCATCGTCAACAACAAAGCGGTTCGCTATCGCTAGCCGCTCGGTCTGGCCGTTGCGGCTCATGATAAGCACATGACGGGGGGTTGCTTGAAGATGAACCCAATCCCAAGTTTCCAGCGCCTGTGGGGTTGTGGGCTTAGGTTTTGATGCGATGTAGGATGTCGCAGCGACCAAGACCAGGTCTTCGTCGGAAAGCTTTCGCGCTTTCAACGAACTGTCTTTCAGCCAACCCATACGCATTGAGACATCCAGGCCGTCGGCGATAATGTCACGCTGACTGTCCGTGAAACTGATCTCAAGATCCACCTTTGGATAGGCCTGCGCAAAGGCGGCGATCAGTTCGACAAGGCGCGAATGTACTAAGACCGCAGGCGCTGTGATCTTTAAGCGGCCCGATGGTTCGGGCGAGGCTCTGCTGATGGTGTTCAGTCCTTCCTGTGCCGAATCCAGCATGCGCCTGGCTGGATCAAGCAGTTTCTCTCCATCTTCAGTCAGGCGGAGTCTGCGGGTCGAGCGGTACAAGAGCGCGACGCCGAGGTTCTTCTCGAGCCTCGAGATGTGGTGGCTGACCACGGAGGGCGACAGATCGAGCGCTTTGGCTGCGCCTCTGAACGACCCGGTTTCCACTGTTTTGGCGAAGACGGCAAGCTGTCTGAGGTGTTCAAGCATTGTTCTATTTTATAACATACAGAAATTAGTTTGTACTAAATTATCAAACTATTATTTGAGCATTATCTTTTAGCTGGCGCCGGGAATCAGCTCAGCCGGTCAAAGGCGTCGTCCTCAACGGATCTAGGGAACAGACTGAAATGAAACCGAAAATTCTTATGTTGCTCGTGGCTGCGATGATGACCTGCGCAGCGGTTGTGCCGGCTCAGGCCGAAAGCAAAACGGAAGCAGTGGTAAAACCATTCTATACGAAGATCTTGACCCGTAGCTCTGGTGCCGACGTCGCTGAAACAGCAATGGAAGTGCTGGATTCAGACTGGCGGAGCATTGGCGCCTATGGCACCCCGGCAAAGACGCGGGAGAAGTTCGTCGCGCAAATCCAGAAGTTTGGCGAGATCATCCCGGATCTGGCGTGGAACATCGAAGAAATGATCACGGATGGAAACCGCGTGATTGTCCGTGGCCGCGCGAAGGGCACCCCGCGCGTTCCGATGTTCGGTGTAGACGGTCAGGGCCGCAGCTTCGATATCATGTCGATCGATATACACAAGGTCGAAAACGGCAAGATCATTGAGAGCTACCATGTCGAAGATTGGGCACATGCGATGAAGCAGCTCAAGGGCAAGTAGCCTCTCTCCTGCCGTCATTTGCCGCGCCTGTCGCGGCAAATAGTGTGATCTCGGCAACCGTGGCTGGCCGGCTCTGACCGTTGGAAGTTTTGCACTAGAACCAGCCTCGGAAACCTGCCGGGATCACGCACTTTATGTGAAATCTCTAGTGCCCGCCCCTGAACAAACTCCGCTCGGAGCGGGTGCAAATCGGGTTTCAAATTCAGTTTGAAAATCTATCTTGGATAAAGCTGTTCCGAAGGTGTCCTCATTGGGTAAAACTCTGCGTAGGCAAATTGAGGAACCCGATATGAGTATGAGTAGCGGCTATCTATCGACCCACATCCTCGACACCATGAGCGGCAGTCCGGCGGCGGGTGTGCCGATCAAACTCTATGCGATCGAGGGGGAGGGGCGGCGGTTACTAACCGAGACCGTGACCAATGCGGATGGCCGGACGGACGCGCCGGTGCTCGCTGCCGGTGCCATGACGCCGGGAGTCTACGAGCTCGTATTCGATGTCTCCGGTTACTTCGCAGCGCTTGGCGTGGGGGGCGGTTTGCCTTTCCTTGGTGTGATCCCGATCCGTTTCGGGATCGACAGCCCGGACGAGCATTATCACGTGCCCCTGCTGGTGTCGCCCTACAGCTTCTCGACTTACCGCGGCAGCTGACGGCCAGGAATCCCCCCTACTGCCAGGGATCTCCCTACTGGCTGATTGAGGTGTTCACTTCCCGGGCCCTCAGCAAAAACCGGCTCACGTTCTCGCTAAGAAGACCGGCGACGGTCTGTGTGACTCTGGGCAATGTGCGGCGGCTGTTGATCAGCACGCCGACACTCTGTGGTGCCGCGGTCTTGTCGCGCACAGGGGTAAAGACCAGCCGCTCCTCGAGGATCTCAGGCGCCGCATCCAGTTCCGAAGTGAGCGCCACGTGCCCGCCCAGAAGCGCGAGCTGTTTGACCAGCTGCAGGGAGTTGGTCACCATCGGCTGGTTGCCGTTGCTGAACAGCCATCCGTGATTGAGATCGAGATATTGCCGGATTGCCAGCGCTCGGCTTTGCAGAGCAATCGGGTAGCGCACGACGTCTTCCAGAGTCAGGCTCTCGCGCTGCGCCAGGGGGTGACCCCTTGTGGTGACACAGCCGAAAGGAAGATCCTCCGACCAGATGAGGTGTAGATCCTTTCGCCGCGGTGCGTTGAACACGAAGGCAATATCGGCGGTCCCCTGTTCCAGCGCAGCCACGGCCTGGGTTGTGTTCGCGATTTCGATCTCCAAGGTTACCCGGGGAAGCTCTTGAGCCAGTTCCTCCACGAACTTCGGCAGGACGCCGTTCACCTGGCTGTCCATGGTCGCGATCTTGACATGCCCGAGGTCGACCCCCTGCATCTGCTTGACTTCGGCACGCAGGGTCTCGGCATCGCGCCGCCAGCGCCGTGCCATGACGATCAGGAGCTCACCGGCGGCGGTCGGGGTCATGCCGTTGTGCTTCCGCTCGAAAAGCTTAACGCCGAGTGTTTCTTCCAGGATCAGAATCTGGCGGTCGATCGCTGAAGCCGAAATACCCAACTCGCGCGAAGTGCCCTGAATCGAGCCGATCTGCGCGACGTTTTCGATGTACTGCAACGACCGGGGAACCAGATGAAGTGCCATTGATCAAACCATTCTGTTCTAATTTTTCGAACATAGCATGCTCTATTTTTCTATAGAAAACAACGATGGCGGCGTAATAGGCTTTTGGAGTGCTTCAATTCGACCAGACCAACAGGGGGCCCATGACCGTCTCACTCGCTCAGATAAATTCGGCGTCGCAGTCGGAATTTCTGTCCCTGCTCGGCGGTGTGACCGAGCGCTTGACCTGGGTAGTGGAAACCGTTGCCGGTCAGCGCCCCTTCAAGTCGGTCGAAGAACTGTCCGCCTCCTTCGAGACGACAGTGCGTGCTGCGACCGAGCGGCGGCTCGACCTGCTGCAGGCGCATCCGGAGCTGGCAGGCAGCGAAGCGCTAGCCGGCGGTATGACAGCGGAATCCAACGGCGAGCAATCCCGCCTTGGCCTTCTCGCTCTGAGCGCGGATAACAAGCGCGCGCTGGACCGTTTGAACGCGGCTTACCGTATGCGTTTCGGTTTTCCCTTTATCATCGCCCTCCATCGTCAGCCTGATTTGGCGGCGGTGTTGGCGGAATTCGAGCGTCGGCTTGCCGCGGCGCCGGAAGACGAAGCGGCCACAGCCGTCGACGAGATTGTCTACGTCATGCGCAACCGGATCGAGGGGCTCTTCTTGGCCTCCTGCTCCGCATAGGGACAGCCGGCAAAAGAAAAATCAGAACGGCGGGTTTGTCCGAAACTAAGAGCAACAGGGAAACTTTAGGACGGGGAGACAGCAGGTGTCAGATGAAAGCAAAAGCAAGTCCTTCAATCCGGTAGAGGAATGGATCCCGCTACCCAAGGCCATTCCATTGGGCCTGCAGCATGTGTTGGCGATGTTTGTCGGCAATATTACCGTGCCGATCATCATTGCCGGGATCATTGGGGCGGATGCCGCGGAACGGACCTTTCTGATCCAGGCGGCGCTGCTGGGGTCGGGCATTGCGACCCTGATCCAGGCCTACGGCATAGGGCCGGTGGGCGCGCGTCTGCCGGTGGTTCAGGGGACCAGCTTCGCGTTTCTGCCGCTGCTCATTCCATTGGCCAAGAATTATGGCATGGATGCCGTCATCGGCGCCTCGATCTTCGGCGGCCTCGTGCAGGTGGTTCTGGGCTTTTACATCGGTAGCCTCAAACGCTGGTTTCCGCCGCTGGTCACCGGCATCGTCGTGGCGTCCATCGGCCTGACCCAGATTAAGGTGGCCTATTGGTACGCAGGTGGCGGCAAGGGCCTGCACGATAAAAACCCCGAAGCCTGGGCCACTCCGGACCAGGTGGGCATCGCGATTCTGGTGCTGCTGGTAACCTTGGTCGTGCGCGAAACCACCAAGGGCATCGTTTCGCAGGCGGCGGTTCTCATCGGTATGGGCGTCGGCTACGTAGTCTCCATCTTCATGGGTCTGGTCAACCCCAGCATCATATCGGAGGCTTCCTGGGTTTCCCTTCCGCAGCCTTTCCATTACGGCCTGGAGCTGCCGGCCATTGCCATCATCGGCATGGTGATTATGGCGGTGGTCACCACTATCGAAACGGTCGGTGATACCAACGGCATCACCAGTGGCGGTGCCGGCCGGGATGCCACACCGAAGGAGCTCAAGGGCGCGATCCTGGGCGATGCCGTGGGTACGCTGATTGCGGCGGTGCTGAATGCGCTGCCCAACACCTCCTACACTCAGAACGTCGGCCTGGTGGCGCTGACCAAGGTCATCAGCCGCTGGGTGGTGGTCGTGGGCTCATTCTTTCTGATCGCCGGCGGTCTCATTCCCAAGCTGGGTGCCATCATCGCCGCCATGCCGGCCTGTGTGCTGGGCGGCGCGGCGATCTTCATGTTCGGTATGGTCGCAACCGCGGGCATGAAGCTCATGACTGCGGAGAAGTTCACCTCCCGCAACATGATGATCGCAGCGCTTTCCATCAGCTTCGCTCTCGGGCTCTCAATCGTGCCGGAGTTCCTGGACAAGATCTTCAACAAGGAAAACGGCCTCGCGATCATCGCCCAACTCCTGACGTCCGGGATCATTCCTTCTGCCGTGATTGCGGTAGTGCTGAACGCGGTGATTCCGCCGGAAGAAACAAAGGCAGATAACATTTCTGAAGCCGTCGAGCAGAACTGAGCAACGATAAAACAGATGCCCTGTCGGCCCGTCGCGAACCCCGCCTTTTCCTCCCTGTAAGCCGGGTTCTTAGAGGCGCACCGACGTCCAACTCGCCTCCGGGTTCCCTCCTCATTCGATGGAAATCCGGAGGCGGCTCTTGTGACCCGACCTCTCTATGGGTCATAAATTCGGGCATGAGCCTCTCCGAAAGTCCCTCCTCAGCAGACGCCAGTCTCGAATCTCTCATCGACCGTCTGCATGCGCGTGAACGTCTGCGGGTCTGGTCGATCGTGATTACCGTTTACGGCGACGCCATCGTGCCGCGCGGCGGGGTGCTCTGGCTCGGGGCGCTGCAGGAGTTGTTGGCGCGCCTGCGGATCGAGCCGGGGGCGTTGCGGGCCGCCATGTCGCGGCTGGCGTCCGATGGCTGGCTGACGCGTGATAAACGGGGGCGGCGCAGTTACTACGCGCTTTCGAACGCCGGGCGGCTGTCCTTTGCTCTCGCGACCCAGCGGATCTATGCGGCGGGACCGATCGAATGGGACGGGGCCTGGACGATCTGCGTCGCGCCGGAAGAGGCGGGCGAGGCGCGGGATGCACGCCGCAAGGCGCTGCGTGAACTGGGATTCGGGACCCTGGGTCCGACGGTGTTTTGCCGTCCGGAGACAGAAGCTGCCCCCGATGCCATGGACTATCTTGCCGGGGCGGTGGTGTTTTCGGCAAAAGCGCCGGTCAGTGAGTATCTGCCGCCCTTGACCTCGGCGGCCTGGCCTCTCAAAGAGACAGGCGAAGCCTACAAAGAGATTGTTGCGGCCTTCTCGCCGCTGCTTTCTTGTTTGCAGGACGGGGCGAAGCTTGATCCCTTGAACGCCATCGCCGCCCGGACGCTTCTCATTCACGACTTCCGGCGTGCGGCGCTGAAAGACCCGCTGTTGCCGTCGATCCTTCTACCATCTGATTGGCCGGGTACCGAAGCGAGAGATCTTGCGGCGGACCTGTACCGGCGCCTCGTGCCGGGGAGCGAAGCCTGGCTCGATACCTGCGACGATGCGGCAGACGGCGCTATGCCAATTGCGTCGAATGCTTTTCACGGTCGGTTTGGCGGATTGGATTGACGTCTTCGTCAATTACGTTACGAAAAATTTGTTGATAAAATAAAAATTGTAACATATTATTCTGACACTGCAGTGTGAGAGGTGGCGCAATGTATTCCCAGGGCCTGATCGGTGCCGACGGCACGACCCATGAAGACGAAGAATTTCTGACGGCCTTTCAGGCGAGGATCGACGCGGAGCTCAAGATCGAGCCGAACGATCCCATGCCGGCCGGGTACCGCAAGACGCTGGTGCGCCAGATCGCCCAGCACGCCCATTCCGAAATCGTCGGCATGTTGCCTGAAGGCAACTGGATCACCCGTGCGCCGACACTGCGCCGTAAAGCGGCGCTGCTGGCCAAGGTTCAGGATGAGGGCGGCCATGGCCTCTATCTCTATTCCGCTGCCGAGACTCTTGGGGTCAGCCGTGAAGAGCTGGTCGATCAGCTGCTGAGCGGCAAGGCCAAATATTCCTCGATCTTCAACTATCCGACCCAGACCTGGGCCGATATCGGCACTATCGGCTGGCTGGTCGACGGCGCGGCGATCATGAACCAGATCCCGCTCTGCCGCTGTTCCTTCGGTCCCTACGCCCGTGCCATGATCCGGGTCTGTAAGGAAGAGAGCTTCCATCAGCGCCAGGGTTACGAAATCATGCTCACACTCTGCCGGGGCAGCGATGAACAGAAGGCCATGGCCCAGGATGCGCTGAACCGCTGGTGGTGGCCCTCGCTGATGATGTTCGGTCCGCACGACGCTGAGTCCACGCACTCCGATCAGTCCATGGCGTGGAAGATCAAGCGCTTCACCAATGACGAACTGCGCCAGAAGTTTATCGACGCCACCGTGCCGCAGGCCGAGTTCCTGGGCCTGACCGTTCCTGATCCCGAACTGAAGTGGAACGAGGACAAAGGCGGTTACGATCACGGTGAGATCGACTGGAACGAATTCTGGAGTGTGGTCAAGGGCAACGGCATCTGTAATCGCGCCCGCTTGAAAGCCCGTCGCATGGCTCATGACGACAACGCCTGGGTCCGCGAAGCAGCGCTGGCTTACGCCGAAAAAGCCAGCGTGCGGGAAACCGCCGTCGCCGCCCAATAGCCTCTGCCGAATAATAGACTCTGCCGAATAGAGAGATACAGTCATGACTGAAAAGAACACCCCGCTCTGGGAAGTTTTCATCCGCGCCCGCAACGGCCTGAGCCACAAGCACGCCGGCTCGCTCCATGCAGTCGATGCCGAAATGGCACTGCAGGCCGCGCGCGATGTCTATACACGGCGCGGCGAAGGCCAATCGGTCTGGGTCGTCCGCTCCAGCGACATCGTGGCCTCCGACCCGACCGAAAAGGAAGTGATGTTCGAACCCACAGGCTCGAAGATTTACCGTCACCCGACCTTCTATGACATCCCCGACGATGTGGGGCACATGTGATGGCGGATTTAATGCCGGATATGATCGCTGGGGCAAAATTCAAATACGTCCTACGACTGGCCGACGATCAGTTGATCCTTGGACAACGTCTTGGCGAATGGTGCGGCCATGCGCCGACTCTGGAAGAGGACCTCGCGCTGGCCAACATCGGACTGGATCTGTTGGGCCAGGCACGCTCGCTCTTCACCTATGCGGGAGAGGTCGAGGGCGAGGGCCGGAGCGAGGACGATCTTGCCTTCCTGCGGCAGGAGCGGGATTACTTCAACGCACTGCTGATGGAGCAGCCCAACGGCGATTTCGCGGTGACCATCGTCCGTCAGTTATTTCATGCCGCCTTCATGGTGCCTTTCTGGTCGGCCATGACCGGCTCAAGTGACAAGACTCTGGCGGCAGTTGCGGCCAAGTCATTGAAAGAAGTTGAATATCATCTCAGACATTGTTCCGAATGGATTATCCGGCTCGGCGACGGCACGGAGGAAAGCCACGTGCGTACTCAGGCTGCTCTCGACGAGCTCTGGGGTTACGCGAGCGAGCTGTTCGAGATGGATGAGGTCGCCGACGAAATGCTGGTTACCGGCGTTGGTGTCGATGCCGCGGCCTTGAAAGATGACTGGGACGCGACCGTCGATGCAGTGTTGGCGCGTGCGACGCTCAACCGGCCTGAAGACAGCTGGTCACAAACCGGCGGCCGCAGCGGTCAACACAGCGAACACATGGGACATATTCTGAGCGATCTGCAGTACATGCAGCGCACCTACCCGGGGCTGAGCTGGTGATGAACGCCGCTGCCGCATCGCACGCGACAACGCCGGAAGCCGCGAAGGCTTGGGCGGCGGCGGCGAGCGTCTGCGATCCTGAAATTCCTGTCCTTACGCTCCAAGATCTGGGGGTGTTGCGCGATTTGCAGCTGGACAGAGATGGCAAGGTCCTCGTGACCATTACGCCGACTTATTCCGGCTGCCCGGCGATGCTGGTGATGGAGACCGAGATTCTGAAAGCTCTGCGTGAAGCGGGCTTCGAGAAGGTGAAGGTAGAGACTGTGCTCTCTCCTGCTTGGACCACCGACTGGCTGTCGGAAGCAGGGCGCGAGAAACTGCGGTCTTACGGCATCGCGCCGCCGGTACGTGCCTCGAGTTCTCGGCAGGCGCTGTTCGGTAAGGACTCGGTGGATTGCCCGCAGTGCGGCTCCTCCGATACCGAGCGGGTCAGCGAGTTCGGCTCGACCTCCTGCAAGGCGCTCTATCGCTGCTGTTCCTGCGCCGAACCCTTCGATTATTTCAAATGCCTGTGAGAAGACATACCGCTATGTCCAAGTTTCATTCGCTGACCGTATCCGATGTGCGCCGCGAAACTCCCGATGCGGTCTCGATCTCCTTCGAGGTGCCCGAGGCGTTGCGAGACGACTACCGCTACACGCCGGGGCAGTATCTGACCCTGCGCAGCGATCTGGAGGGTGAGGATACCCGCCGTTCTTATTCAATCTGTTCGGGCCTGGACGACGGTGAGTTGCGTGTCGCGATCAAGAAGGTGGAAGGCGGCCTATTTTCGACCTTCGCCAATGACAATCTGACGGCCGGCATGACTCTTGAGGTCATGACGCCAGAGGGCCGCTTCCTGGCAGAACCTCGGGCCGAGGTGGAGGGCGAGTACGTGGCCTTCGCCGCGGGCAGCGGCGTGACCCCGATCCTCTCGATCGTGAAGTCGCTGCTGGAGCGCGAGCCGCATAGCCAGGTGACCTTCTTCTACGGTAACCGCAGCACCGGATCGATCATCTTCCGCACCGTGTTGGAGGATCTCAAGGACCAGTTTCTGGAGCGCTTTCGCCTGATCCACGTATTGAGCCGTGAAGCCCAGGATGTCGATTTGCTTCACGGGCGGCTGGATGCGGAACGTGTCCGCAAGCTGGCGCAGGTCGGTCTGTTCGATCCGGCGTCGGTCGATGCCTATTTCCTCTGCGGTCCTGGCGACATGATTGAGCAAACCAAAGCGGCGCTTGGCGCACTGGGTGTGGATCCCGAGAAGATCCGTTCAGAGATGTTCGTTCCCGCCGGCGGGTCCGCGCCGCCGCGCGCAGCTTCACTGCGGGCAAAGGAAACAGCCAAGCAGGGCGCGACCATCGAGACGGTACTGGACGGCGCGCGCCACAGCATCGAGATGGTCGAAGGCGACGAAAACGTCGTTGCCGCCGCCGCACGGCAAGGCCTGGAACTGCCGTATTCTTGCAAAGGCGGCATGTGCTGCACCTGCCGCTGCAAGGTGGTCGAGGGCGAAGCAGAGATGGCGACCAACTATTCCCTGGAGCCCTGGGAGCAGGAGGCGGGTTTCATCCTGGCCTGTCAGGCACGGCCGCTCACAGGAAAACTGGTGCTCGACTTTGACGAGATTTGAGGTCTGTTGAAGGGTTTCGACTGGTGCCGAAAAGAGCTAATACTCTTCCAAAACGCGTATCCGAACTTTCGCTCGTCTAATTTTGCGAGAGCGCCTATTCTGCTGCTCTATATCCTGCGAGGTTTGATCCGGAGTTGGGGAGGGGTGGAGCATGGCCGTTAAAGTCGGAGGCGTCGAATTCTACGTGGGTCCGAAGGGCGTGGGAGCGCCCGACGATCTGGAAGCCGTCATCGTCGATTTTATCGACGGCGCAAAGAAGCGTCTGGAGATCGCGGTTCAGGAACTGGAAAGCCGCCCGATCGCCGAGGCCATTATCCGTGCCCGCGCGCGCAAATGTCTGGTGAAGATCGTTCTCGAGCAGGACTATCTGAAATCCACGAAACTGCAGAGTGATCCCTGGGAAGCGAGCGGTAAGCACGAACCTAATCGGGAAATTCACAACGCCATCCTGCGTTCGCGGATCGACGTCAAGACCGACTACAACACCAGTATCTTCCATCAGAAATTCATCGTGCGCGACCGCGCATCCTTGCTCACCGGCTCCACCAATTTCACGCCGACCGGCACCCACAGCAACCTCAACCATGTCGTTGTGATTCACGACGAGAAGGTGGCCAAGATCTACGCGCGTGAATTCGCGGAGATCCAGCAGGGACACTTTGGCAAGCGCAACGAAGGCCACGATGCCGCGCCGCTGGACAGGGTGGTATCCAACGTACCGATCCGTATTCTTTTTGCACCGGACCACAATCCGGAAATGGAGATCATGAAGCAGATGCTGAAGGCGAAGAAGCGCATCGATTTTGCGATCTTCACTTTTTCTAAGTCTTCAGGGATCGACGATACGATGCTGCGGCTGCTTGATATGGACATGCCAATCAGCGGCGCGTTCGATGGCGCGCAAGGTGCTCAGTCCTGGGCTGCGATCAAGCCCCTAAAGAAAAAAGGTGCGAAGCTCTCCGCCGTCTGGAAAGGCAAGGGTGTCGGAAAACTGCACCACAAGCTGATGGTCCTGGACGAACAGGTGGTGATCGGCGGCTCCTTCAACTACACCGGACCGGCCAATCGCTTGAATGACGAGAACATCTTTATTCTGGGAGATCTGGAAACGACTTCTGCAGCTCAACGCAAAGCCCAGAAGAAGATTGCCGGCTTCGCCCTGAAGGAGATCAAGCGGATTGTCGCTAACCACGGGTCGCCCTTGTAAATTGGGGCCGTATTGAAGTTTCTTGCTATTACTTCGTTTGCCCCAGGGTTTGGTAACTGCTGTCGTCATAATACGGCCGGTCGGCTTCGACCTTGGTGAGTGGTTGCACTTTCTTCATCGTACTCAAGCAGCGGAGCGTGAGCTGCTGATACTCGGCGGTGCCGCGGCTTTTCCAATCAATTTCCTTATCCGTCAGTTCGCGGAGCACACGGGCAGGCGTGCCGACGGCGAGGGAGCGGGCAGGGATCTTTTTGCCTTCGGGGACGAAAGACGTGGCGCCGATGATCGAGGATTCCCCGACCTCCGCACGATCCATGACCACGGCGTTCATGCCGACCAAAACGTTCCGACCGATCTGTGCACCGTGGATCACCGCGCCGTGGCCGATGTGGCCGTCTGGACCAATGCTTGTCTCGACACCGGGAAAGCCGTGAATAACGCAGGTGTCCTGAACGTTGGCGCCTTCCTGCAGCACGATCCGGCCAAAGTCTCCGCGCAGGCTGGCGGCCGGTCCAACATAACAGCGCGGACCGACGATCACGTCGCCGATGAGAATGGCGTTGGGATGCACGAAAGCGGAGGGATCGACGACCGGGATCATGCCATCGATCTCATAACAACTATCCATGAAGGGCTCTCTTGGTTTGTCGAATGGAGACTGAGCATATGGTAACCGCGAAGGGCGATTGCGACAAACGCTCTAGACCAGGTGACACGCGACCTTGTGACCCGTCTCTATGACCTTCAATTCGGGTGGCGTCTCGTGGCAACGCGCTTCGGCCAAAGGGCAGCGCCCGGCAAAGCGGCAGCCCTTGGGCAAGTTGATCGGGCTCGGCGGATCGCCTTCGAGCCGGATGCGCTGCGCCTGATTGGCGGCTCTTTTGCCCGGCCGTGCCGAGGGTACGGCCGAAAGCAATGCCTTGGTGTAGGGATGCTGTGGGCGCACGAAGAGTGAAACGCGGTCGGCCTGCTCGACGATCTGACCCAGATACATCACCGCGATCTCATCGCAGATGTACTGCACCACGCCCAGATCATGCGAGATGAAGAGATAGGTCAGGCCGAGTTCGTCCTGCAGACGCCGCATGAGGTTGAGGATCTGCGCCTGAATGGCGACGTCCAGGGCCGAGACGGGCTCGTCGCAAACCACCAGCTCCGGCCGCGTGGCGATGGCGCGGGCGAGCCCGATGCGTTGCCGTTGACCGCCAGAGAACTGATGAGGGAACAGTGCGCGCTGTTCGGGCCGCAGGCCGACCTGGGCGAAGAGCTCCTGTACCAGACCTTCCCGTTCGGATTCGGCACCGACCTCCATAAGATCGAGCGGTTCGCGCACTGTCTGGCCAGCGCGGATCCTCGGATTGAGCGAGGAAAAGGGATCCTGGAAAATAATCTGGAAGCGTTTGCGGGCCAGGCGTAGGGCTTCTCCCTTCAAGGCGCTGACCTCTAGATCATCGAGAAAGACCCGTCCTTCGGTGACCGGGGCCAACCTGACCGTTGCCAACGCAGTTGTGGTCTTCCCCGAACCGGATTCGCCGACGATGCCGAAGGTCTTTCCGCGTTCGACCTCGAAGCTCACGCCGTCGACCGCGTGAACGACCTTGCTGACTTTTCCCGGCATCCAGCTTTTGCCGCCGAAGTGCACCTTCAGATCTTCGATACGCAGAAGCAGGTCGCGTGTACTTGACGTATCGCTCATGCGCTTGTGCCTTCCTCGAGCAGCCAGCAGGCGGCTCGGTGATCGGCGTCGACCGAGACGCGGCGCGGAGCTTCCTGATCGCAGCGCTCGAAAGCATATTTACAACGCGGTGCGAAGGCACAACCCTTACCGAGCCGGGTCAAGGCCGGGACGACCCCGGGAATTTCTTCCAGCGGCGGCCGTTCGGCAGTAGGGTTGGGATCAAGCTGTGGCACGCAGGCGATCAAGCCCTGAGTGTAGGGATGTTTCGGCGCGTCCAGAATGGCCTCCACGGGGCCTTCTTCGACCACGCGTCCCGCGTACATCACGGTCACCCGGTCGGTCATTTCGGCGATTGCCCCCATATCGTGGGTGATCAGGATGATTGCCGTACTGGTGCGTTCCTTCAGGTCTCGCAGCAGGTCGAAAATCTGTGCCTGGACCGTCACATCCAAAGCCGTCGTGGGCTCGTCGGCAATAATCACCTTGGGACCGCAGGCCAGCGCAATGGCGATCATCACCCGCTGGCGCATGCCGCCGGAGAGCTGATGCGGATACTCCCTGGCACGGGCTTGGGGTTCGGGAATACCGACGGCTTTCAGCATCTTCACCGCTCTGGCCGCCGCTTCCTTGTCACTCAGTCCTTCATGGAGGCGAAGGGATTCCGCGATCTGATCGCCGACGGTGAAGACCGGGTTGAGCGAAGTCATCGGCTCCTGAAAGATCATGGAGATGTCTTTGCCCCGAATGTCGCGCATGCGCTGCTCATCAAAGCGCAGCAGGTCTTCCCCCGCCAACCGGACTTCGCCGGCGGTAATCTGCCCCGGCGGGCTTGGGATCAGCCGCATGATGGAGAGTGCGGTCATGGATTTGCCGCAGCCTGATTCACCGACGATTCCGAGGGTTTGGCCCGGCTGCAATTCGAGTGATACTTCGTCGAGGACACGGGCAATGCCGTCACGTGTGCGAAACTCGACGCAGAGATTGCTGACCTGGAGCAGAGGCCGGTCTGTTTGATGCCCGCTCATCGTTCGCGCAGCTTCGGATTAAAGGCATCGTTCAGGCCGTCACCGATCAGGCTGACCGCGAGTACCGTGACGAAGATCATGCCGCCCGGCAGGGTCACTGCCCACCAGGCATCCAGGATATTGTCCCGGCCGGAGCCAATCATGTAGCCCCAGCTATAGGTGTTCGGATCGCTCAAGCCGAGAAAGCTCAGGCCCGCTTCGAAGAGGATCGCGGTGCCGATGGTCAAGGTGGCCGAGACGATCAGGGGCGGCAGAGCGTTGGGCAGGATGACCTGCCAGATGATACGTGTGTTTTTCGCGCCGACCGAGCGGGCCGCCGAAACGTATTCCAGATTGCGGATGCGCAGGAATTCCGCGCGCGCCAGACGCGCCGTCGGCGGCCAGCTGACCAGGCCGATAGCAATGGCGACGACGACCAGCGACGAGGAAAAGAGCGTGACCAGCACCATGGCGAACATCAGGGCGGGAAGCACCTGGAAGAACTCGGTGACCCGCATGAGTATGTCGTCGACGATGCCGAGATAAAAGCCCGCCAGCGCGCCGACGGTCAGGCCGATAACCACCGTGATGAGGGCCGCCGCCAATCCGACTGCGAGCGTGGCGACGCCGCCGTGGATCAGTCCGGCAAGGATATCACGGCCCAGATAATCGGTGCCGAGCGGTGCCGTTGCCTCCTCGCCCGGCGGGGTCAGAGGCGCCCAGACGATTTCGAAGGGATCGACGCTGTAAACCAAAGGGCCAATCAGCGTGACCAGGACCAGCAGGACCAGCAGAAATAATCCGAACATGGCGGCGTAGTTGCGCCGGAACATGCGCCAGGCCTCGGAGACCGGGTGTTCGGCCTGGGGAAGATCGCGTGGAAGACCGTTGCGAGAATGGGCCGGGGATTCCGCCATGACCTACCCCGAAGTCCGGATGCGCGGGTCGACGACGCGATAGAGGAAGTCGGTCACGATATTCATGATGATCACGATCAGGGAGGAGAAGAACAGGATCCCTAGGACAGTCGGATAGTCGCGGGCCAGAATCGACTGGAACGCCAGGGTGCCCAGGCCGGGCCAGTTAAAGACGGTCTCCACCAGCACAGCGCCGGAGACGATGCTGCCGAACTGCAGCCCGGCGATCGTGACCACCGGCAGGATGGCATTGCGCAGGGCATGCTTGCCGAAGACGCTGCGCTCCGGCACGCCCTTCGCCCTGGCGGTGCGGACGTAGTCGGACCCCAGGACTTCGAGCATGCTGGCACGGGTCAGGCGGCTGTACTGGGCGAGAAAGACGATCCCGAGGGTGAAGGCGGGCAGTACCAGATGGTGTGCAACATCGAGGATATGCCTGAAGGTTCCGCCCTCCAGCGTGATATCGCGCATGTTCGAGATCGGAAAGATCGGAAAGACCCAGGCCAGCAGGATGATCAGCATGATCCCGGTCCAGAAAATCGGCGCTGAGTAACCGACGATCGAAAGTACGGTAACGACATTGCTGACGATGCCGCGCGGGTTGCGCGAGGCGATAACACCCAGCAGAGTGCCCATCCCGATGGCAAAGAGCAGAGCCGTGGTGACCAGCAGGAGGGTCGGGCCGATGCGGTCCAGGATCAGGCTGGTGACCGAGGCATTGTAGAAAAACGACTGCCCGAAATCGCCCTGAAGAGTTTTGCCAAGGTAGACGCCGAGCTGTTCGTGCAGCGGCCGGTCAAGGCCGTAGGCCTTTCGGATTGAGGCCATGACCTCTTCGGTCGCCCCGCCCATTTCGCCCGCAATGACCTCCGCCGGATCCCCGGGTGCCAGATGGATCAGCAGGAAATTGAGAATCAGGACAGCGAAAACCAGGATTGCAGCGTAGATCAGGCGCCGCGCAAGCATGCTCAGGATTTGCATTCCGGTCGCCCCGTTCCCTGCGTTGGTTCTTTATTGGGAGGCAGAAGGCCCCCTCCAGCGTGGCTGGAGAGGGCGGAAAGTGCAAGGAAGGTTACTTCGCTTTGTACACCTCATCCAGGGGCGCCATGGTTCCCCAGATGCTGATCGGTGCGTTACCGATCTTATTGCTGTAGGCGGTGTGGTAGGGCAGCGTGTTGATGAAGGCGATCGGGACCTCGTCGACGATGATGGACTGGGCGTCGCGATAGAGCGCAGCGCGTTTGTCCGCATCGGATTCCACACCAGCCTGGGCCAGGATCCCGTCGACCTTTTCGTTGCAGTAGCTCTGGGTGTTCGACCAGATTACGCCTTCGCGGATGTTGTCGCAGAGATATGTGCGGTGGACGCCAATCACGGGGTCGCCCCAGTTGAAGACGATGTCCATGGTCATGTCGAATTCGTGCCCGGAGACGCGTTTCGCCCAGGTTGGGAAGTCAGGTGCCGCTCGGACCTCGACTGCGATGCCGATCTTCTTGAGTTGGGGCTTCAGGTATTCGGCGATCGCCTTCTGCTGCTCATTGGGGCCGGGAATGTAATCGACCTTCAGAGTAAAACGCGTTCCGTCGCCGTTTTTGGCGTGGCCGGCTTCGTCAAGCAAAGCATTCGCCTTGTCGAGATCCAGGTCGTACTTCTGCACGTCAGGGGCATAAAAGGGGCTTCCCGGCACGACCGGACCGCTCGCGCGCTCAGAAAAGCCGCCGTGCAGGGCTTTAACAATGAAGTTCTTGTCGATGGCATAAGCGATGGCCTGACGGACCCGCTTGTCACTCAGGAACTCGTTTTTGGTGTTGAACGCCAGCCAATTGACCGGTCCGACCGCGGCATAGCCCTGGTTTGTGACCTCGAGATTCGCGTTCTTTTTGAGACGCCCGATATCGCGCGTGTTGGTGACGAAGGGGAACATATCCACTTCGCCCTTGTCGACGGCCAGGGCGAGGCTGTTGGAATCTTTGTAGTGCTTAATAATGATCCGGTCCAGATAGGGCCGGCCCTCGATGAAGTAATCTGGATTGCGCTCCAGAATCACATGTTCGCCGGGCTTGAATTCAACGATTTTGAAGGGCCCGGCGCCGACCGGCATGTTGTTGGCCGGATGGGACTTGGGATCCTGGCCGTCGCCGTAGACGTGCTTGGGCAGGATTGGCAGCAGCGCCGAGGACATGGCAAGCAGGGCCGCCGGATGGGCGCGCGCAAAATGGATAACCGCGGTGTTGGCGTTGGGTGTCTCGACCTTTTCGACCGGTGAGAACATGGATTTAAAGGGGTGGTTGTCCTTCACGGTCTGAACGGAGAATGCAACGTCTTCCGAGGTCACCGGCTTGCCATCGTGGAATTTTGCGTTCTTGCGCAAATTGAGCGTTATGCTCAGGCCGTCGTCAGAGACAGACCAGCTTTCAGCAAGGTAGGGCTGCGGCTGCCAGTTTTCGTCAAACCGCAGGGGCGTTGCAAAAACCTGGGTGCCCGGTACGGCTGTGGCGGTCCCTGATTGGACGGCAGGATTCAGGTGTCGCGGTTTTTGGGTCATGCCGATGACGAGTGTGCCACCCTTGACGGCTTCGGCGGCTTCCACGGCAGATGCCGCGACCAGGCTTGCCATCACGGCAGCGGCCATCGCTAAGGTTTTGAATTTACGCATTTTGCTCCCCGTTTTTTTGTTGAGCGTTGCCGCTTCGTCTTTTGCGTGCGGTCCGAATGCCCTGTCTGCTTTCAAGATAGGTCTCGGTCAAACATTTGGATAATCTATTTTATCACATTTAACCCTCAAGAAATTCGACTAATAGAGTGAATCTCTGTGTTAAATCGACTCGACAATGAGCGCATCGAAGACACCGCGGGCGTGGAGCTCCTCGCAGGTGCGGATCAGCGCTTTTTCCACCCTGGTTACGGATGCGAAGTTCGGATGAACGATGCCGAACTCGGTTGTTTGGTGCTCCGAAGAAAGCGGAATGCGCACAAGGTCGCCGACGACATAGGTCTGCTTTCGAAGCGGCTTAATGTTGAAGATGGCGTAACCGAGGCCGGATGCGACCAGACTGCGCACCATTTCTGACGAACGCGATGAATAGGCAATCCGGGGCGTCAGGCCGCGCGCGGCAAAGAGGCCGAGCATGTAGCTGCGCGTGCGGTCGAGGTTAAGCAGGACCATGGGTTCTTCGGCCAGCTCTTCCAGTGACAGAAGTTTTCGCGTGGCGAGCGGGTGGTCCGCCGGCAAGGCCACATGGGGTGGGGCGGCGAAGAGCCTGCGAAAAGCAAAGTCGATGGGAACCTGTTCCCGGTAGGTCAGCGCGAGATCGACCTTTTTGTTGAAGATATAGTCCAGGACTTCCTTGGTATCGCCTTCGTGTATCTGCATCGTCAGATTTGGATAGCTTTCCGACAGAGATTTGATAATTGGCGGTAGAACAAGCGGTGCGGTCGGCGTGAAGCAGCCGAGCCGGATCGGCCCCTCGATGGATTCTGTTTCCCCCGAAATGGCCGTATCGAAGGCGTTGTGTGAATCAAATAGCTTTCGGGTGTGATTCACGAAGTTCCGGCCGAAGGGTGTCAGTTCGAGGCCTTTCGCCGGCAGCCGACGGAAGAGCTTATGGCCGGTCTCGCCTTCTATGGCATCAATCGCAGTCGAAATCGAGGAGGGGGAAATTTTCAGCTCCGCCGCACTGTTGCTAATCGACTGGAACCGGGCGGCCGCCTCGACGTATTGCAGCTGTTTGAGTGTATAGTGCATCCGATAAATCTAAATTCTTGAGGAATATCTCTAGAATAAAGCATTTTTCGAAGGAATGCGCGGACGCTAGATTCTTAAATCTCGCAAGCCACGGTGGACGGATGTCCGGCGGTCGCACGAACAGAGGCAGGGGGAAACCGGTGCAGACAGTTGTCTATTCAGCTAAGAAGATCATTACCATGGCCGCGAATCGGCCGGAAGCAACCCATGTCGCCGTGCGTGACGGACGGATTCTGGCTGTTGGCTCTTTGGAGGAGGTCTCTGGTTGGGCCGCACCTGGCGGAGGAGATTGCCGGCTGGACGAAACATTCGCCGATAAGGTTCTATTGCCGGGCTTCGTCGAAGGCCACGCTCACATGATGGCAGGCGGCATTTGGCAATTTACCTATGTGGGTTATCAGGACCGCACCTCACCTGATGGTGAGCTTTGGCAGGGTTTGGAAGACATCGACGCGGTCATCGCGCGGTTGCGCCAGATCGATGCCGAACTCGAACCCGATGCTCCGTTGATTGCCTGGGGCTTCGATCCGATCTTTCTGACGGCCAGCCGCCTTAACCGTTTCGATCTGGATCAGGTGTGCGACAGCCGGCCTATCGCAGTGATGCACTCCAATTTCCATCTGATGACCGTGAACTCGCGCGCACTAGATATGGCGCAGTACGATCGCAACAGCAATGTGATGGGCGTTGACCGTGGCGAAGACGGCGAACCGACCGGCGAGCTGCACGAAATGGCGGCGATGTTCCCTGTCATGCGAAGGCTTGGGGTTGATTTTCGTTCCCTGGCCCGCACGGAAGGCGGCATACGGGATTACGGTAAGGTCTGTCATCGTTGTGGTGTGACCACGGCGACTGACCTGATTAATGATCTGCCGCTTGAGGATGTCGAGGTTATCTCTTCAATCACGGAGGAAGAGAGCTATCCCGCCCGATTGGTTCCCGTTCTCAACGCCCACACCGCGCCGGCGGACGAGATCGCGGCGCAGGCGCTCAAGCTGCGCGGCAAATCGACTGACAAGATGCGTTTGGGGTCCATCAAGATCATCACCGACGGCTCGATTCAGGGCTTCACGGCGCGCATGCGCTGGCCCGGTTACTACAAGGGACCTGATCACGGCATCTGGAACATTCCGCCCGAGCAGTTGATGACGACTATCGAGACCCTAAATGCGGCCGGCGTGCACATGCATATTCACGTTAACGGTGACGAGGCCTCCGAGGTGACCATCGAGGGCGTTGCACGCGCGCTGACAAAGAATCCGAACCCCGACCACCGTCATGTTCTGCAGCATTGCCAACTGGCTGATGCGGCACAGTTCCGGCGGATACGGAATCTCGGGCTCTGCGTGAACCTCTTTGCCAATCATCTCTATTACTTCGGCGACAAGCACTACGAACTGACGGTGGGACCGGAACGTGCCGAGCGCATCGATGCCTGTGCAACCGCCTTGGCGGAGGGTGTGCCGCTCGCTATCCATTCGGACGCACCGGTTACGCCCATGGGGCCGTTGTTTACGGCCTGGTGTGCCGTAAATCGCCTTACGGCTTCAGGTCGGGTGCTGGGTGAGTCGGAGCGCATCTCGGTCGAAGAGGCTTTACGGGCGGTCACGCTGGGACCTGCTTATACCTTGCACCTTGACAGCGAGATCGGTTCGATCGAAGTCGGAAAGAAGGCTGATTTTGCGGTCCTGGACGATGATCCTCTGAGCGTTGATCCCGCTACGCTCAAAGATATCGGTCTTTGGGGGACGGTTCTGGGCGGGCGACTGCAGCCGATTTCCTGAACTTGGCCCTGGATATGAATCTACCCGACCAACCTCTATCTCCTGACCCGCATTTGCCCCGCGACCAACGTCTGCCCTTGACTGTCATTACGGGTTATCTCGGTGCGGGAAAGACGACGCTGGTCAATCATATGCTGCGGCATGCTGATGGCCGGCGGATCATGGTGATGGTGAATGACTTCGGTGATATCGCGATTGATGCGAGTCTGATCCAGTCGCAGAAGGGCGACACCCTTACGCTCTCCAATGGCTGTATCTGTTGTTCCATGGGCGGTGATCTCTTTTACGCCTTGTCGGACGCTCTGGACCGGCAGCCGCGTCCCGATCATCTGGTGATCGAAGCGAGCGGCGTCGCCGATCCAATGCGCATTTCGGAAATCGCCCGTGCCGAGCCCGACTTGCGCCTGGATGCGACCATTGCCTTGGTCGATGCTGCCGGCTTCGAGGCTTCGATTGGGGATGTGCATATCGGCACGTCGGTCGCTCGACAGCTTACGGCTTCCGATCTGATTGTGATCAATAAAAGCGACTTGCTGCCTTCCGAAGATCTTCTGAAGCTCCAGGACAGGATCGCGGCTCTCGCCCCCGAAGCCCGTCAGGTGTCGTCGCGCTTCGGGCAGGTCCCGCTTGAGTTGCTGCTTGGGCAGTGTTCGCTTCAGAACCTGAAGGACATGGAGAAGCCTTGCGAAGGTCATGATCACCCGCATGACCATGAGGAGCTATATCTTCGCTGGTCGATGATGGCCGATCTGCGGTTCGACAAGCAGGATCTTGCGGCGCGACTGGACCGGCTCCCCGCTGGCCTGTTGCGCCTGAAGGGTTTCGTCCGTCTGAAGGGAGAGGCCGATTGGGTTTCGGTCCAGGTGGTCGGGCAGCGTGTTGATCTCGACCTCCTTGCAAAACCGCCCGGCGGTCTCGAACGATCGGTCCTGGTCGCCATCGGCGTAAGGGGTCGCTTGGACGTCGCCGCACTGGATCGCCTTTTCACCTGAATCTGCTTCACAGGTGCCTCTTCGCTCGAAGATGCACATTTTCGCGAACAGGGTATTTCATATATAAATATTTTATACTTGAAATATATATCGGGCTGACGCATAGTTGCTTTAAGGTTAAAGGAAAAGGAGAGTCTGATGCGCGTTGCCTGTCTTGGAGGCGGACCGGCCGGACTTTACTTCGCGATCAGCATGAAGCTTCGCGACCCTGCGCATGAGGTCGTCGTGATCGAGCGCAACCGGCCATGCGACACCTTTGGCTGGGGCGTGGTGCTCTCGGACGAAACGCTCGATAACTGCAAGCGCAACGATCCCATCAGCGCCAAGGTCATCCGCGAGAACTTCGCCTATTGGGACGACATCGCGACCCATTACCGGGGCGAAAAGATTGTCTCCGGCGGCCATGGCTTCTGCGGGATCGGGCGCAGAAAGCTGCTTAACATTCTGCAGGACCGGGCGCGGGAGCTGGACATCGAACTGCGGTTCGAGACCGAATTCGACTCGACGGAAGATTTTGCCGACTATGATCTGATCGTCGCGTCCGACGGCCTGAATTCCAAGGTTCGCAATGAGCATGCTGAGGCTTTCAAGCCCGATGTGGACGTGCGGGCCTGCAAGTTCGTCTGGTTGGGCACGCACCAGAAGTTCGACGATGCCTTCACCTTCATCTTCGAGGAAACCGAACACGGCTGGATCTGGGTTCACGCCTATCAGTTCGACGATGAGACCGCGACCTTCATCGTGGAATGCGCCGAAGACACCTGGCTGAACTTCGGCTTCGACAAGATGAGCCAGGAAGAGACCATCGCTGTCTGCGAGAAGGTCTTCGCCAAGTACCTGGACGGTCATGCGCTGATGTCCAACGCAAAGCATCTGCGTGGTTCCGCCTGGTTGAATTTTCCGCGCGTACTCTGCGAAAAGTGGTCGCACAATAATATCGTTCTGATGGGCGATGCGGCGGCGACCGCGCACTTTTCCATTGGCTCGGGCAGTAAGCTGGCCATGGAAAGCGCGATCGATCTGGCCGAGCGCCTGCACAGCGACATTTCCATGGAAGAAGCCTTCGCCCAATATGAGGATGAGCGCCGACTGGAGGTGCTGCGCTTGCAGAGCGCGGCGCGCAATTCGCTGGAGTGGTTCGAGGAGATCGATCGCTATCTGGACTTGGCACCGACGCAGTTTGCCTATTCGCTGCTCACCCGCTCCCAGCGCATCAGCCACGAGAACCTGCGCCTGCGCGACCAGGCCTGGCTCGAGGATGCGGAGAAATGGTTTGAAGGCCGGTCGACGGGTCAGGCACCACAGGCCCCGCGGCCGCCCATGTTCACGCCCTTCCGTATCCGTGGGCTGGAGTTGGAAAACCGGATCGTGGTTTCGCCCATGGCCCAGTACTCGGCCAAGGACGGTACGCCGGGTGACTGGCATTTCGTGCACTACACCAGCCGGGCGCTTGGCGGTGCGGGTCTGGTCTATGCTGAGATGACCTGTGTCTCGCCCGAAGGGCGGATTACACCGGGATGTCCGGGGCTTTATGACCCGGAACATGAGATAGCCTGGAAACGCATCGTCGATTTCGCTCATACCGAAACACCGGCCAAGATGGCCATGCAGCTCGGCCATTCCGGCCCCAAGGGATCGACCCAATTGGGTTGGGAAGAGATGGACGCGCCTCTGACGGTGGAGAACTGGGAGACCCTGGCGCCGTCTCCCGTTGCCTGGTCGGAAAAGAATGCCGCGCCGCGCGAAATGACTCGCGCGGACATGGACAAGGTGCGGGATGATTTCGTGTCTTCGGCGGAGATGGCCGAACGCTGTGGCTTCGACCTTCTCGAACTGCACTTCGCCCATGGTTATCTGCTTTCCGCCTTCATTACGCCCCTGACCAATCACCGGCGTGACGAATACGGCGGGTCGCTGGAAAACCGCCTGCGGTTTCCGCTCGAGGTCTTTCATGCCGTACGGGCGGTCTGGCCCGATGCGAAGCCGATCTCCGTGCGTATCTCGGCCAACGATTGGGTCGGCGAAGAAGGTGTGACACCTCAGGAGGCGGTGGAGATTGCACGCAGCCTCAAGGATGCAGGAGTCGATATCATCGACGTTTCGGCGGGTCAGACCTCAAAGAAGGCACAGCCGGTCTACGGCCGTATGTTCCAGACGCCCTTCTCCGACCGCATCCGCAATGAAGCCGGCATTGCGACCATGGCGGTCGGAAATATCTACGAGCCGGACCACGTGAACTCGATCCTGATGGCAGGACGCGCGGATCTCTGTTGTCTCGCGCGCCCTCATCTGACCAATCCCTATTGGACACTGCATGCGGCGGCACAGCTTGGTTATGACCGGGCCGACTGGCCCAAGCAGTACCATGCAGGGCGCGATCAGCTACAACGCTTGGCCGCACGCAACGACGCCACGGCAATGAAAGTCTAGGTGGTGGAAAGTCTCTCGGGAAAACATGCTTTGATCACCGGCGGCGGGACCGGTGTCGGCGCGGCAATTGCCCACAGGCTGGCAGTTGCGGGTGCGAGCGTGACTCTGGCGGGACGCCGGCGCGAACCTCTGGAAGAAACGGCCGCCACGATACCCGGCGCTGCCGTGGTTCAGGCGGACGTGACGGATGAGTCGGCGGTGGCCGATTTGTTCGTAGCGGCCCGCGCGGCTCATGGTCCCATTGAGCTACTGGTGGCAAACGCGGGCGCTGCCGAATCTGCGCCCCTCAAGAATACCAGTCTTGCACAGTGGGATCGGATGCTTGCGGTAAACCTCACGGGCAGCTTCCTTTGCGCGCGCGAAGCCGCGACCGACATGCTCAAGACCGGCCAGGGACGCATCGTCTTTGTCAGCAGCACCGCCGGGCTGAAGGGATACCCTTACGTTGCGGCCTACTGTGCCGCGAAGCACGGCGTGGTCGGTCTGACACGCGCCCTGGCGAGCGAATTGGCGAAGACGGGCGTCACAGTAAACGCCGTCTGTCCTGGTTTTGTCGAGACACCTCTGCTGGCAGACTCCATTGCCAAGATCGTGGAGAAAACCGGGCGCGATGAGACCGAGGCACGCAATTCTCTGATGACTGCCAACCCTCAGGGCCGTTTCGTGCAGCCCGACGAGGTCGCTGGAACGGTTTTCTGGCTTTGTGGTACCGGATCCGCTGCCGTTACGGGACAGGCGATTTCTGTTTCCGGAGGAGAAGTGACATGACGCGGGAACGCCGGGCACCATCGACGCTTGTCGTGCCGAAAACAGCACCACTCAGCAAGCAGCGTTTGCGCTTGTGGCTGCGGCTGTTGCGGGCCACCCGTTTCGTCGAGGGCGAACTGCGCGAGCGCCTGCGCAAAGATTACGACGCCACACTGCCCCGTTTCGATGTTCTGGCGGCGCTTTACCGCTGCCAGGACGGCATGACCATGACCGAGCTATCGCGGTTTCTGATGGTCTCGAATGGAAACGTTACCGGGATCGTCGACCGGCTGGTGCAGGAAGGTCTGGTCGTGCGGGTCCCGGACGAGAACGACCGGCGGGCAACCTTTGTGCGTTTGACGCCGAAAGGTGTCACAGCATTCGGTGAGATGGCAGAGGCCCACGAAGGCTGGGTCGACGGTTTGCTCTCCGATATCTCCGCCAAGGAAGCGGCGGAGTTGATCACCCTGCTCAGCCGCTTCAATGAGAACAAAGGGAGTCGATGAAGGATGCCCTCGATGAAGGACTTTACACCTCATCACTTTAACTGGCGGATGGAAGACAGCGTTGGCGTAATATCGCTGGACCGTCCAGACCGAAAGAACCCGCTGACCTTTGAATCCTATGCCGAATTGCGCGATCTCTTTCGCGATCTGGTGTACGCCGATGATGTGAAGGCCGTGGTCTTTGCCTCCAATGGCGGAAATTTCTGCTCTGGTGGCGACGTGAAGGATATTATTGGACCCTTGCTTGACCGAGACATGAAGGGCCTGTTGGAGTTCACCCGTATGACCGGGGACCTGGTCAAGGCGATCAGGGCCTGCCCGCAGCCGGTTATCGCGGCCGTCGACGGCGTCTGTGTCGGGGCCGGGGCTATGATCGCGCTCTTTTCGGATCTTCGCCTTGGGACGCCGGATGCCAGGACCGCATTTCTGTTCACCCGCGTTGGTCTGGCGGGCTGCGACATGGGGGCCTGTGCGATGCTGCCGCGTGTAATTGGACAGGGGCGCGCCGCGGAGTTGCTTTACAGTGGCCGTTCCATGTCGGCGGAAGAAGGCGAGCGCTGGGGGTTCTTCAATCGCCTGGTTGACGGCGACAACCTGGAAAGTGAGGCGGTCGCACTGGCGCAGCGCCTGGCCGCGGGACCGATCTTTGGCAACATGATGACCAAGACCATGCTGAATCAGGAATGGTCTATGACCCTGGATCAGGCCATCGAAGCGGAAGCGCAGGCTCAGGCGATCTGCATGCAGACCCGGGATTTCAAACGTGCGCACGACGCCTTTATAGAAAAGCAGAAACCGGTTTTCGAGGGCGATTGAGTCATGGTTGACAAAAGCTTCCTCACCTGGCCGTTCTTTGAGGACAGACACCGTACGCTGGCGGCGGAGCTCGATACCTGGGCCGCCGAGAATCTTTCCAGCCTGGACCACGGCGATACTGATGCAACCTGCCGGAAACTTGTGGCGATGCTGGGCCGGGATGGCTGGCTGACGCATTCGGCACCGGATCCCGCCAATCCGGGCTCCATCATCGATGTGCGGACGCTGTGTTTGATCCGCGAAACGCTGGGCCGCCATGACGGTTTGGCTGACTTTGCCTTTGCCATGCAGGGTTTGGGCGCGGGCGCCATCTCGCTGTTCGGCAGCGATGCGCAGCGGGTGGCCTGGTTGCCGCGCACGCGGGCCGGCGATGCGATTGCCGCCTTTGCGCTCTCCGAGCCGCGGTCCGGCTCCGACGTGGCGAATATCGAGATGACGGCCACGAAGGATGGCGACGGTTATCTGCTCGATGGTGAGAAGACCTGGATATCCAACGGTGGGATTGCCGATCTCTACGTGGTCTTCGCCCGGACCGGCGATGCGCCGGGCGCACGCGGTCTTTCCGCCTTTATCGTTCCGGGAGATTCGGCCGGACTGGAGATTGTCGAGCGGATCGACGTGATTGCCCCGCATCCTCTGGCCAGGTTGAAGTTTGATGGCTGTCGTGTGCCTGCCACCGCCATGATCGGCGCGTCGGGACAGGGCTTCAAAATAGCCATGAGCGTGCTTGACGTCTTCCGTTCCACGGTTGGTGCGGCGGCTCTTGGTTTTGCCCGCCGGGCATTGGGCGAGGCGCTCATACGCGCGGCCAACCGCGAACTCTTCGGGGCACCGCTCGCCGAACTTCAACTTGTACAAGGGCAGTTGGCGGAAATGGCCGTCGACGTTGATGCGTCTGCCCTGCTGATTTACCGGGCGGCCTGGACCAAGGACAAGGGCGCGCCAAGAGTGACGCGCGAAGCGGCGATGGCCAAACTCTACGCCACCGAAGCGGCCCAGTCGGTGATCGACAAGGCGGTGCAGATTCATGGCGGTGACGGTGTGCGTTGCGGGCAAATCGTCGAATCGCTCTACCGCGAAATCCGTGCTTTGCGCATCTACGAAGGCGCGTCGGAAGTACAGAAGGTGGTGATCGCCCGTCAGGCACTGGCCGAGGCTGCGGTCGATGCGAAAGCTGCTGGAGGAGGCTGACCATGCTGGGTCCGTCCGCGCATAAGGACACTTTTAGCCGGGATCACCTGCCGGGCTTGGAAGACTGGCCGGAGATCCTGCTCGACCGGCCGGAATTTCAGTATCCCGAACACACCAATGCGGCGGTCGAGTTGACTGACGGTTTGGTTGCGAAGGGTTTGGGCGACCGCGTTGCCCTCCAGGGTAACGGCGAAAGCCTGACCTATGGTGAACTGACGGCTGAGAGCAATCGGATCGCCCACGTTCTGATCGAGGAAATGGGATTGGAACCGGGCAACCGGATCCTGATCCGATCGGCCAACAATCCGCGTATGGTAGCTGCCTGGTTGGGCGCGACCAAGGCCGGAGCCGTGGTGGTCAACACTATGCCCATGCTGCGCGCCGGTGAACTGACCAAGATCGTCGACAAGGCGGAGGTTGGTTTTGCTCTCTGTGATCGGCGGCTGATCGAGGAATTGGAAAGCTGCGCGGCATCCAGCACGTATCTCCGCAAAGTCATGACGTTCGACGGTACCGAGGAACGGCAGGGCGAGTTGGAACAGCTCATGGTTTCGAAGTCCGCGGCCTTCGAAGCGGTGCCGACCGGCCGGGATGATGTCGCGCTGCTGGGTTTCACCTCAGGCAGCACCGGCGTGCCCAAGGCGACAATGCACTTTCACCGGGACATCCTGGCGATTGCCGACAGTTATGCCGCTTCGGTTCTGGCGCCGACGCCGGACGACGCCTTCATTGGTTCGCCGCCCCTTGCCTTTACCTTCGGGCTTGGCGGTTTGGCCGTCTTTCCTCTGCGGTTCGGCGCGACCGCGATCCTGGTTGAGGACGGGCGGCCGCCCAAGCTGTTGGCCGCCGTGAAGGAACACGGTGCGACCATCTGTTTTACCGCACCGACAGCCTATCGCGTGATGATGGGGGAGGTCGCCGATGGAAGAGGCGATCTTTCTTCCCTCCGGCTTGCGGTCTCCGCAGGCGAAACACTGCCCAAGGCGACCTATGACGCCTGGACCGACGCGACCGCCGTTCCGATTCTGGACGGTATCGGCGCGACCGAGATGCTGCACATCTTTATCAGCAACTGGCCGGACGATATCCGGCCCGGCGCGACCGGCAAGCCGGTGCCGGGCTACCAAGCCATGATTGTCGATGATGAGATGAAGCCGCTTGCTGCCGGTGAAGTCGGCAAGCTGGCGGTCCGTGGCCCGACCGGCTGCCGTTACCTCGGTGGCGACCGCCAAAAATCCTACGTGCGCGATGGCTGGAACCTGACCGGCGACGCCTTCAGCCAGGACGCGGACGGCTACTTCCACTTCGCTGCGCGGTCAGACGATATGATCGTGTCTTCCGGTTACAACATCGCAGGCCCGGAGGTTGAAGACGCACTGCTGGCGCACGCTGATGTGGCCGAATGCGCGGTGATCGGCGCCGAAGACCCAGATCGTGGAACCATCGTGCAGGCCCATGTGGTTCTGCGCGAAGGCGTTGACGGCGACGCCGCGCTCGTGAAGCATTTGCAGGATCATGTGAAGTCGGTGATCGCACCCTACAAGTATCCGCGATCCATCGTCTTCACCGATGCGCTGCCGAAAACACCAACGGGAAAGGTGCAGCGCTTTAAACTAAAAGCGAACGAACAGGGATAGAAACGGGAGACAAAGGCAATGAATAAGAAGCTTATCGCGCTGGCAGTTGCAGCCAGTGTTTCCATGCCAGCCATGGCACAGGCGGAGAATGTTAAAATCGGCATGATCACCACGCTTTCGGGCGGTGGCTCCAGCCTCGGGATCGACATCCGCGACGGTTTTGCGCTCGCTGTGAAGCAGGGCGGCGGTAAACTCGGCGGCCAGGACATCGAAGTGATGATCGAGGACGACGCTCGCAAGCCGGATAAGGCCAAGCAGATCGCCGACAAGTTCATCAAGCGCGACAAGGTCGACATCCTGACCGGTATCGTCTGGTCAAACCTGGCACTCGCCGTTGTGCCCTCGGCGGTCAAGGGCGGTGTCTTCTATATCAGCCCCAACGCCGGGCCTTCGCAGCTGGCCGGCAAGCTCTGCAACGAGAACTACTTCAACGTTGCCTGGCAGAACGACAACCTGCACGAAGCCATGGGCGAATACGTCTCGAGCCAGGGGATGAAGAATGCCTATATTCTGGCGCCGAACTATCCTGCGGGTAAGGATTCTCTGGCGGGCTTCAAGCGCTTCTACAAAGGAGAACTGGCCGGTGAAACCTTCACCAAGCTCGGCCAGAAAGACTACGCCGCCGAGTTGGCTGCGATCCGCGAAGCCAAGCCGGATTCAATCTTCTTCTTCCTGCCCGGCGGCATGGGCATCGCCTTCATGAAGCAATACGCCCAGTCGGGGATCGAGGCACCAGTCTTTGGCCCGGCCTTTTCCTTCGACCAAGGCATCTTAAAGGCGGTCGGCGATGCGGCATTGGGAGTTAAGAACTCCTCTCAGTGGAACAAGGACATCGACAATGCGGCCAACAAGGTTTTCGTGGCCGACTTCCAGGCGGAATACGGCCGTTTGCCGTCGCTTTACGCCAGCCAGGGATACGATGCGGCACGGCTGATCGCCTCGGCCTTGAAGAAAGCCGGCGGTATCGGCGATGCGGCGGCCTTCCGCGCTGCTCTGAAAGTGGCTGAATTCGAGTCCGTGCGCGGCGCGTTCAAGTTCGGACCGAACAACCATCCGATCCAGGATATCTACGTGCGCGAAGTGGTGAAGGAAGGCGACGTGCTGACCAACAAGATCGTCGGGGTCGGCCTCAAAGACCACTCGGATGCCTACGCATCCCAGTGCGCGATGTAACTGAAAAGAAGGCGGGCCGCGTGAGGATCTGCGCGGCCCTACCTCTGCCCAATCGCGCGTAAGGGAATGCGTTGATGTCTGCTGCCTTCATCTTTGAGCAGCTCCTGAATAGTCTGCAGCTTGGTGTCATGCTTTTCGTCATGGCGGCGGGACTGACGCTTGTGTTCGGTGTCATGGGCCTAATCAATCTGGCTCACGGCTCGCTCTACATGGTGGGCGCGTTCTTTTGCGCCTGGGTGGCAGGCGAGACCGGATCTTTCTGGGTCGGTCTTGGCGCTGGTCTGGTTGCGGCGGCGGCGGCGGGCGCAATGGTCGAGATGCTGGTGATGCGGCGCCTTTACGACAGGGATCACTTGGATCAGGTGCTGGCGACTTTCAGCCTGATCCTGATTTTCAACGAGGGCACGCGCTGGGTCTTCGGGGCACAGCCGCTCTATCTGGATATTCCTTCTGCACTCGCGACGTCGGTGCCTCTACCGGGCGGCGGGGGCTATCCCCTCTACCGGTTGGTGATCATCGCTTTCGGCATCGCCACGGCGGCCGGGCTCTATCTGCTGATCTCGCGCACGCGCCTCGGCATGCAGATCCGCGCCGGCGAGTCCGATCGCGAAATGATCGGCGCGCTCGGGGTCGACATCAACACGCTCTACACCCTGGTTTTCGCGATCGGTGCCATGTTGGCGGGGCTGGCCGGCGCGCTGGTCGGCGCCTTGCAATCGGTCGAAGTCGGCATGGGAGAGCCGGTGCTGATCCTGGCCTTTGTGGTGATCGTGATCGGCGGCATCGGTTCGATCAAGGGCGCCCTGATCGGCGCGATTCTGGTCGGCCTGGTCGATACGTTGGGGCGCGCCTTCCTGCACAAGCTCTTTGCACTGGCCCTGCCGCCCGCCGAGGCCAATGGCTACGGCGCCGCGCTGGCGTCCATGGCGATCTATCTGCTGATGGCCACGGTTCTGGCCTGGCGGCCCAAGGGACTGTTCCCGGTCAATGGTTGAAATGAGCAGAGAAAATCTTTTCAACGCGGCGATTGCCGGGCTCCTGCTGGCCCTGCCACTCGGTGCCTGGGCCTTGGGTGAGAGCTACTACATTTCCGTGGCCTCCCGCGTTGCGATCCTGGCACTGGCGGGGGTCGGGCTAAACCTCGCGCTTGGCTTCGGCGGTATGGTGAGCTTCGGTCATGCAGCCTTCTTCGGCCTGGGCGGTTATGCTGCGGGAGTTTTGTCGCATCACGCCTTCGAGGGCTCCGCCTTTCTGAACTGGCCACTGACCATTGACGGCAGTGATTCGACACTCACGCTGTGGTTTGCCGCCCTCCTGGTGAGCGGTCTTGTGGCGGCGGTCATCGGCGCCATCAGCCTCAGGACGTCAGGCGTCTACTTCATCATGATCACCCTGGCTTTTGCCCAGATGATCTTTTATCTCGCGGTTTCGCTGCCGACTTACGGCGGAGAGGACGGCCTGCCGCTCTATTTGCGCAGCAGCCTGCCGGGGCTCGATCTGTCCGACGATCTGACGTTCTTCTTTGTCTGTTACGGCCTGTTACTGTTGGCCATCTTTCTTTCTCTGCGCCTTGTCGGTTCACGCTTCGGTGCGGCCCTTCAATGCGCCCGACAGAACGAAACGCGTCTCTCCGCGATCGGGATCGCGCCCTATCCGGTTAAGCTGACGGCGTTCGTTTTCTCGGCCATGATCACCGGGCTGGCGGGCGCGCTCTTCGTCGAACTGAACGGCTTTGTCAGTCCGTCCATTCTCTCCTGGCACCTGTCTGGGGAGATCATGATTTTTGTCATCCTCGGTGGCGTTGGGCGCTTTTACGGGCCCATCGTCGGAGCCGCACTTTTCATCGTGCTCGAGACCGTGATCGGCGGCTATACGGAGCGCTGGCAGCTGTTCCTGGGTGTCATCCTGCTGGGCGTTGTTCTTTTCGCTCGGGGCGGCGTGATCGGCCTGTTGGCCGGGAAGGCGCGCCATGACTGAACCGCTCCTAGTTCTGGACGGCCTGCAGAAATCTTTCGGCGCGCTCCGGGCCACGGACGACGTATCGCTATCGGTCGATGCGGGCAGCATCCATGCGCTCATCGGTCCGAACGGTGCGGGCAAGTCGACGCTGATCGGCCAGATCGCGGGCGCCCTGCGGCCCGACGCCGGAAAAATAGCGTTTATGGCCAGGGATGTGACGGGTCTCTCTGTGCCGCAGCGGGCTCAGCTGGGCCTGGGACGCACGTTTCAGGTCTCATCGCTGGCCATGGAATTTTCTGCCCTGCGCAATGTCATGCTGGCCGTGCAGGCGCGCAAGCGCTCGACCTTCCGCTTCTGGCGCCCGGTGCGTGGTGACCGGGATCTGACCGATCCGGCCATGTTGCAGCTTGAACGGGTCGGGCTGGCCGAGCGTGCGCAGCTCCCGGTGACCGCGCTGTCCCATGGTGAACGGCGTCAACTGGAATTGGCCGTGGCGCTGGCGCTGGAGCCGAAAGTCTTGCTGCTCGACGAACCCATGGCAGGGTTGGGCGGTGAGGACTCGCAGCGTATGACAGAAGTGCTCGGCAATCTGCGGCAGGAAGCGGCGATGCTGTTGGTCGAACACGACATGGACGCCGTCTTCACCCTGGCGGATGAAATCTCGGTGCTGGTCTACGGCCGGATCATTGCCTCTGGCTCTGTCGCTGACATCCGGGCTTCACAAGAAGTCCGCG
Organism: Pelagibius sp. Alg239-R121; assembly: GCF_947331435.1. Classification (GTDB taxonomy): domain Bacteria; phylum Pseudomonadota; class Alphaproteobacteria; order Kiloniellales; family Kiloniellaceae; genus Denitrobaculum. Next base: position 1,303,268 of record NZ_CAMZOF010000001.1, read on the forward strand.
ATGCCTACCTGGGGGAATGAGCATGCTGAAGGTTGAAGGCATCGAGACGTTTTACGGCCCCAGTCAGGCTTTGTTCGGGGTTGATCTAGCGGTTGGCGAAGGCGAGATGGTGGCGTTGCTGGGCCGCAACGGGATGGGCAAGACCACAACGATCCGCTCGATCTGCCGCCTGACTCCACCTGCTGCCGGACGCGTTGTGTTCGATGATCAGGACCTCGCCGGCCGCAAGGCCTTCCGGGTGGCGCGATTGGGACTTGGTCTGGTGCCGGAAGGGCGCCGTGTCTTTCCAACCCTCAGCGTTCAGGAAAATCTGGTTGCGACGTCCCGTAGTGGAGACTGGAGTCTGCAAAGGGTCTATGATCTTTTTCCGCGTCTCGGCGAGCGGGCCGAGCAGTCCGCGCGCACTCTTTCCGGCGGCGAGCAGCAGATGCTGGCCATTGGCCGGGCGCTGATGACCAATCCGAAACTGCTGATCTTGGACGAGGCGACCGAGGGGCTGGCGCCCTTGATCCGGGAGGAGATCTGGGCGGCGATCAAGGCGTTAAAACAGGAGGGCCTGTCGATCCTGATCGTCGATAAGAATTTGAAAGACCTCTTGCCGCTTGCCTCTTCCTGCGTCGTGTTGGAAAAGGGCCGTTCCGTCTGGCAGGGGTCTCCCGACTCTCTTGCCGCCGACGAAGAGCTGCAAAACCGATATCTGGGAGTCTGAACTTGGCTGCATTCGAAACCCGCCAGAAGGTCATGTTTCAGCACTGCGATCCCGCGGGCATCGTGTTCTATCCGCGCTATGTGGAGATGATCAATGCGGTGGTGGAGGAGTGGTTCGAATGTGGCCTGGACCTGCCATTCTCGGAGCTGGTGGTCGAACGCGGCGAAGGGGTTCCGACCGCGCATCTTGAGGTCTCCTTTAAAGCCCCGAGCAGATTGGGCGAAGAGCTGCTGCTTTCATTGGCCGTGACGAAGCTGGGCAGCAGCAGCGTGATTTGCACGGTCGACGCGCTTTGCCGGGACGAGTTGCGCTTCACCAGCAGCGTGACACTGGTACACATCGACGGCAAGCGCATGAAATCGGAACCCTGGCCCGCCGATCTGCGCGCGCGCATCCAGTCCTACATCTCTCAACCCGCTGCGTGACGCGGGCAACCCATAGGTACAGCCATGCATGAAGTCCTTCACCCCGAGAACTGGAAAACGCCCAGCGGTTACGCCAACGGCATCGCCGCCAGCGGGCGCACGATCTTCGTCGGCGGTCAGATCGGTTGGAACGGCGACCAGGTATTTGAGTCGGACGATTTCGTCGATCAGGTCGAGATGGTGTTGCGCAACATCCTGGCCGTTCTCCACGAGGCCGATGCAGGTCCGGAGCATCTGGTGCGTCTGACCTGGTACATCACGGACAAACGCGAATACCTCTCGCGCCTGCGGGACGTGGGGGCGGTATACCGGACAGTCTTTGGCAAGAACTTCCCTGCAATGGCCATGGTTCAGGTCGCCGATCTGATCGAAGACCGGGCCAAGGTGGAGATCGAGGCGACGGCGGTGATTCCCGTGTAAGTTGGGCTCTTGAAGGCGTCGGCCCACTAGCAGTCCGATGTAATCTGAAAAGTCCCTAACTCGCCGCACCCATGCGCAGGATCGTCAGCGCCAGGGCTTGAGCGCGCGGCACGATGCTGTCGACTTCCATGTATTCCTCCGGGCTGTGTACCTTGCCGCCGACTGGTCCCAGGCCACAGATAGTGGGCGCGCCAAGTACCGACGCCAGTCCTGAATCAGCGCAGCCGCCAGAGAATTCCCCTTCCATGGTCAGTCCGACATCCCGGCCGCTGCTGAGGTAGTTTTCGATCAGCTGCTCGCCCTCTGCCGATTGGGTCAGAGGATGGAATTCGCCCAGGATCGTCAGCACCGACGAGGTGCCCGCAACCGAATTGTTTTCCGCAATACCTGTGATGGCTTTGACGATCTCTTCGCGCCGCGCCGGATCCTTGTAGCGCAGATCTATGTCACAAGAGGCCAAGGGTGCGACTGTGTTGACCGACTGACCGCCTGAGATCAGGCCGACGTTCAAGGTATGCCCCGCGTCGTAGTCGGTGAGGGCATGCCAGGCCTGGATCTTGCGCGCCAGTTCCTCGATAGCACTGATGCCGTCTTGATGATTGGCACCCGAATGGGCTGCCTTGCCGGTCACTTCGCAGCGAAAAAAGATCCCGCCCTTACGGCCGGTGACGATGTTGCCTGTCGGCCGGCCGGGTTCGGAATTGAAGACCGCACGAGCCTTGCTTGCCTCCGCCTTGATCACCTTCTTGGATTCAGGCGATCCGATCTCCTCGTCTCCAGTGAAGAGCGCGATCAGAGGTGCGGGCGCGCCGCCCAGCTTCGCGAAGGCCGAGAGGATGAAGGCGTTCATCACCAGTCCGGCTTTCATATCCGCGACGCCAGGACCGTAGGCGATGCCGTCCTTGATGGTAAAGGGTCTACGTTCGGTCTCGCCTTTTGGAAAGACCGTATCCCTGTGACCCATCAGCAGGATGGGCTGATTACTACCTGTGCCAGCGGTGGGTAGGGTCGCGCGAACTGCGTCGCCGTGATCCTCCAACGGAATGATATCGCAGGTAATGCCTTCACGCTCGAAGAAGGCTGCGATGGCGGCTCCCGCAGCGTCGACGCCCGACTTGTCATAGCTGCCGCTGTCGATGTTTACCAGCTCCTCTAGGAAGGCGATCATCTCGTCTTCGTGTTTTGCGAGCCAGTCGGTGAAGGCGGCTTCCTGCGCTGTCTTCGTTGCTACCATTGGTTCATTACATCCTTAAACTGCAAGTGCCACACCATCGCGCGCTGGGTCGGCTCCTCCATCCCAGCCGGCTTCCGTCTTGCGCAGCGCGTGCACGCCGGCAAAGTGATAGCCCAGAGGCGATCGCCTGACCGGGTAGCCCCGGGCCTTGAGTTCTCGCTCCGTGCGGCGCGTAATGCGGTTGGTGATGTCGATGGTGTCCGAAGTAGTGCAGAAGCGCGGCGCGGAGACCGCTTCCTGGGCGTTCATGCCGAAATCGACGACATTTAGAATGGCTTGCAGGACACCCATGGTGATGAAGGTGCCGCCCGGAGCACCGACCACGAAGAAGGGTTCGTCACCTTTGAAAACCATCGTCGGGGCCATGGCGGTAAACCGCGACTTGCCCGGTGCAAGCGATCCGGTGTTGCCTGGCCGAGGATCAAAGACCGACATGCAGCCGTTGTACATAAATCCCAACCCCGGCGTGACCACACCCGAGGGCATGCCCAGGGAATGAGTCATGGCAACGCAGTTGCCGTATTCGTCGGCGACGGAAATATGTGTCGTATCTGTGGATTCCTTGCCGCCGCTGTTGAGGCGCGGAACGGAGGTCTTTTCGCCTGAACGGATCTTTGCGGCCATTTCTCTGGCGTAGGTTTTGGAGATCAGGCGGTCTACGGGGATTTCGACGAAGCGCGGGTCGCCGACCGAACGATCCTTGTCGGCGGTGGCGATCTTCATGGCTTCGGAGACGGTCGCGATGTAGTCAGGCGAATCGTGTCCCATGGCTGCGAGATCGAAGTTTTCGAGAATGTTGAGCATCTCGAGCACCATGATGCCGCCACCCGGTGGGTTGTTGGTTGCGATCTTGTGGCCGCGGTATTCACCCCAAAGGGGCGCAACCTCATTGACGGCGACCGAACGTAAGTCATCGTGCGTCAGATAGCCGTCGTTGGCTTCCATGTCGGAAACGATTCGCTCGGCGATCGTGCCCTGATAAAAGGACTCCACACCCTCCGCCGCGATCTGGCGATAGGTTGCCGCCATATCGGGATTCCTGAGAATCTCTCCCGGCTTCCGAAGCTTGCCGTCGTCCTTCACATAGATGCGCCTCGCCTCGGGGTGCTTGGTTACCCGGTCGCCATGCGGCGCCCGGCCTCCACCTTCCACCAGATTCCAGAAATAGCTGACGTGCGGCCGCACCATGAAACCTTCTTCGGCGTAAGCAATGGCCGGCTCCATCAGGTCACTCAAGGTCATGGTGCCGAATTTTGTCAGGGCTTCGTCATAGGCTTTCAGGCTCATGGGTGTGGTGACTGCACCATATCCGACGTCGTTGACATGGCCTTCCAGAATAAATCCGAAACCGTCCTCCGCCTCACCCAGTATGCGGTCCTGCCACATCTCCGGTGTAACCTTGGAGGGCGCGCGGCCATGAAAGTCGAGGCAGGTATGGATACCTTGGTCCGGCAGGTAGAGTTGCATTGAACCGAAGCCTGCAATGCCGCACATCTGTGGATCGACCACGGTCTGCACCAGTGCGGTCGCAATGGCGGCGTCTATAGCATTGCCGCCCCTTTCCAGCGCCTCGGTGCCTGCCTCGACGGCTTCGGGTTGCGGCGCGCTGACGATACCGTGAGTCATCTGGCCTACCTTTTAGAATTTTGTGAGATCGGGAACCGGACGCCGGGTCTCGGCGTTTTGGTCCAGGACCTGCTCCAGGCTGTAGGCAACCTGAAGGACCAACTCGTCGGAACCGTTGGGGCCGACCACCTGAATGCCGAAAGGCATGCCGTGCTCGTCGAGGCCGCAAGGTAGAACGCAGGCGGCCGGCAGGGCCATGGTCAGGCCGTAGGTGATCGCCAGCCAACGCATGTAGGTCGGCATGGCTTCCCCGTTGATCTCCTCCACGAAGAGCTGAGAGTGGGGGAACGGCGAGACCGATGCAGCCGGGCAGATCAGCACGTCGGCGTCTTCGAAAAAGCGATCGAACTCGTAATAGATTTTGGTCTGTACGTTGTGCGCCCAGGCCACGTCCGGCAGGGAATAGGCCATGCCGCGTTCGGTGTTGTCGATCACGTTGGGGCCGAGAAGATCGCGTTGATTCTCCAAGCGCTCGCGGTGCGCGCCCACGAAGTTCACGCCGCGCAGAATCTCAAAGCATTCGTGCACGTCGGTCAGATCAGGATCGCGCGCCTCGGCTTCGGCAAAGACACCGCCGAATGCCTTGGTCCGGGCGGCGAAGGTGGCGCGAATGCCGTTGTCGACCGGTGCACAGCCCAGATCGGCGGAGAAGGCAGCCCGGACCGATCCGAGGTCGACACCAGACAGGCTTTCAGGCAGACGCAGGCCATCGTCGCTGGAGAAGGGGTCGCGTTTGTCGCTGTCGAGTTGCGCCAGCAGCAGAAGGTAGGTATCGGACACCGTCCTGCCCATGGGGCCGAGCACCGCAAAGGGATTGAGTGAAACCGGGCGCCCGGTGGCTGGCACCAAACCGGGTGAGGGGCGGTAGCCGGTGACGCCGCAGAAAGCCGCTGGCGTACGCAGGCTGCCGCCATAGTCGGAACCGGTGGCCAGCGGCAGCATGCCGGCGGCCAGTGCAGAGGCTGAGCCGCCGGACGAACCGGCGCAGGTCTTGACCGTATCGAAAGGATTGCCGGTCGGCCCGTAGACTTTGTTGGTGGTGTTGGCGCCCGCACCGAACTCCGGCGTATTTGTCTTGGCGAGAATGTTGGCACCCGCCGCCCGGACGTTGGCAACCATATCACCGTCTACGTCCGGGACATGATTTTCGTAGATCAGCGATCCCCAGGTGGTCCGCAGTCCGGCGGTGACATCCAGATCCTTGATGCCGATTGGCAGACCGTGCAGCAGGCCCAGATCCTCGCCGGTCATAACTGCGTCTTCTGCGGCTTTGGCTTCGGCCTTGGCAGTATCGGCGTCCATGGCAACCAGTGCATTGATGGCGCTGTTGGTCCGCTCGATGCGATTGAGGCAGCTGTCAAGCAGCTCGACGGGCGAAAGCTGCTTGTTGCCGATCATTTGCCGCGCTTCGACGGCAGAGAGGTCACAGGCTTCAGTCATGTTTTGTCATTCTTATCCATGGAGAAGAAAAAGCGCGTTTTAGTGCGATTCACGCTGCTTTGGGTGTGCCGCCTTCACCGAGATCCCAATAGAGTCCGGCCATAACGGGCAAAGCGGTTCGGGTGATCGACATCAGGATGTGTTCGTTGGGCGCATGCTGCGAGCAGGCGCCGTAGGAGTGGGGAATCCAGATGGCGGGCAGACCCAGCAGGTCGGTAAATAGGTCATTGCAGATCGATCCGCCCATGCTGGGAATGACGGCCGGAGCTTCACCCATCGAGCGTTCCATGGACTGGCGGGTCCAAAGCACCCAGGGGTGGTCTGGTTCGGTCCGCGACGCCCCGAAACCACCGGAGTTGGCTTCGGGCGGCCCGTTGACCTTCACCTGATCGAAGCCATGAGCGTCGAGATGCCGTCGCAAGGCCGGAAGAATTTGGCTGGTGTCCGTGCCGGCAAAATACCGCAGCTGGCAATGGGCGCGGGCGCGCGGCGGTATGGCATTTACCGGATTTGCCGGATTGCCCGAAGTCATGGCGAGTACGGCGAAGGAATTGGAGCTGTAAACCCGCTCTGCCGAGGTCAAACCGGGCTGACCCCAGTCGGGGTCGATCTCCGGAGCGTCCGGACCCGCATCGATGGTCACGTCCTTCAGGGCTTCCTTGACTGCGGGCGGGGTCGGTGGCGGCATCCATTCCGGGATGCGGATTTCGCCCTTCGGACCGACGATCGACGCCAGGGCATGGGCCAGGATGGTCGAAGGGTCGGCAATCAGTCCGCCCCAGTTGCCCGAATGATGGGCGCCCTCGCGCAGGTCGATCTCCAGGTCGAAGTTCTCCGCGCCACGGGCGCCCAGGGTGAGCGTCGGCCGGTCGGCGCGGGCGCGCGGCCCGTCGGAGGCAATGAAGACATCGGCTCTGAAGTCGTCCAGATTTGCTTCCATAAGCTCGCGAAGTCCGACGGACCCGGCTTCCTCGCCCATCTCGATCATGAATTTGGCGTTGAAGCCGAGCTTACCGCGCTCTTCGAGGACGGCGCGGATGGCGGCGATGTTGATGGTGTGCTGCGCCTTGTTGTCGGCGGTGCCGCGGCCGTAAAGCTTATCGCCGTCATGGGCGATCTCCCAGGGCCCCCTTCCTTTGGTCCACTGCTGTTCCAGACCGCGGATGACGTCGCCGTGGCCGTAGCCCAGCACGGTGGGGAGTCCTTCGTTTTCGAAGCGCGTGGCGAGCAGGACAGGACCGAGTCCCTCGATTGGGTTCTCATACTTACGGCAAGAGAAGCCCATGGCCTCGAAGGTGGGGGTCATTTCCGCGTCCACGTAGCGATGCAGCTCCGGCAGAGACTCGCGTTTCTGGCTCTCCGTGCGGATCGCGACGCGCCGCTGCAGCTCCGTTTCGAAGCTGCCGTCGTCGAGATAGCCCAAAACCCGTGCAATCGCGGCTTCACGTCCGTTGGCAGCGGTCATGACGTCATCCTCATCTTTCCTTGATCATCCTCATACAAGTTACATTCGACATGTCCGCTCTCGGTTGGGATCGGACGTGGGGCCTGCTGCTTACACTGCGGCATCATCTTCGCGCAGCGGGGGTGAAAGCTGCAGCCGGTCGGCATATCCAATGGATTCGGGTAGGCGGCGCCGAGATGGGTATCGGGAACCCCGAGACTGGGGTCGGGGGTCAGCACAGATCCCAGAAGGGCTTCGGTGTAGGGGTGTTGCGGGTTGTTGAAGACTGTCTCAGCGTCACCCTCTTCTACGATCCGGCCCAGGTACATGACCGCGATGCGTGTTGCCATGTGTTCGACGACCGCCAGGTTGTGACTGATCATCAGGTAGGTCAGCCCCAGTTCCTGGCGCAGGTCCTGCAACAGATTGAGGATCTGTGACTGGACCGAGACATCCAAGGCCGAGGTGGGTTCGTCGCAGATGACAACCCGCGGCCGGTTGATCAGCGCCCGGGCGATGGCTACGCGCTGACGTTGACCACCGGAAAGCTGGCTGGGAAAGTTGTTGTAGACCCGGCGGGGCAGACCGACCAGTTCCATGATCTCTTCAGCGCGCTGGCGCCAGGTTGAAGGGTCCTTGTCGCCCTGAACCTGCAGCGGCAGGGTGATGATGCTGCCAATCGACTTGCGCGGATTGAGCGAAGAGTAAGGATCCTGAAAGATCGGCTGAACGATGCGTGCGATCTCCAGATGACTGAGCGATCCCAGGGGCTGGCCGTCCAATTCGAGTGTGCCGTTGGTCGGCGGCAAAAGGCCCAGCAGCATCTTGGCCAGCGTGGTCTTGCCGCAACCGGATTCTCCCACCAGTGCCAAGACCTCGCCGCGCTGCAGTTTCAGGTTCACGCCGTTAACCGCATGCAACGGCCGCTTGCCGCGCATGAAGCCGGAGGAGATCATGAAAGTGCGCGTGATATCGCGGGCTTCGAGAACGACATCGCTCATGCCACGCCCTCCTGCGAGATTTTTTGCGTATCTTCGTTGTCGGCTCGGAGGCAGCGGATGGAGCGGTTCGTGTCCCTATGGTCGAAGAGCGGAACGGCGCCGGCAAGGCAGTGATCGTCCACCAGCGGGCAGCGGCTGGCGAAATGACACCCCGGCATCTGACCGACCAGGGACGGCACGATGCCCGGAATGGCACCAAGATGGGCGCCACGCTGGGTCTTGCCCGGAATGGGAATGCAGTCAAGCAAGCCGCGGGTGTAGGGATGCAGCGGTTCGGTGAAGATTTGCGCCGCGCTGCCGGTCTCGACGATCTGCCCGGCGTACATGACTGCGATCCGGTCCGCGATCCGCGCCACCACACCCAGGTCGTGGGTGATCAGGATCAGGCCCATGTTGAACTCGCGCTGCAGCTCGGCGAGCAGGTGCAGGATCTGCGCCTGGATGGTCACATCGAGCGCCGTGGTCGGTTCGTCGGCGATAATCAGATCGGGGCCGCACATCAGCGCCATGGCGATCATCACCCGCTGGCGCAGACCGCCGGAAAGCTGGTGCGGGTACTGACCCAGACGGCTGGCCGCGGCTGTGATCCCAACCTTCTCCAACAGAAAGACCGCCCGGTCTTTGGCCTCACCGCGCGACACCTTCCGATGGCGGCGCAGCGCCTCCGTCAATTGATCGCCGATGGTATAGGCCGGATTGAGCGAGGTCATGGGTTCCTGGAAGATCATGCTCATCCGGTTGCCGCGAATATCCGACATGCGGCGTTCGCTGATGCCGAAGATACTCTCATCGGCCAGTTCCAGACGCGCGGCCTGCCGGATCGCCTTTTTCGGCAGCAGATCCATGATAGCCAGCGAGGTCAGCGATTTACCGCAGCCTGACTCACCGACAATGCAGAGAGTCTCACCGCGATCGACATGGATGGAGATATCCTGCACTGCGTGCAGGATGCCCGAAGGGACCGGGATGTCGATCGTCAGGTTCTCGACTTCGAGGATTCTTTCCGTCATTTCAGCTCTCCTCAGTTCCGGTTCTCAGGGGCGGTCACGTCGCGCATGCCGTCGCCGAGAAGGTTGATGGAGAGCACCAGCGCAAAGAGCGCCACGCCCGGGATGGTGATCAACCAGGCATCGAAGAACAGCATGCCCTTGGCTTCTGCGATCATCAGGCCCCAGCTCGGATCCGGCGGCTGCACGCCCAAACCCAGGAAGGAGAGGGCGGCTTCCAGCAGGATCGCGTGCGCCATTTCGATAGTGGCGATCACGATCAGGTGGTTGGCCACATTCGGCATGATTTCCGACAGGATGATGTGCCGGGTCGAACAGCCGAGGGATTGCGCTGCCGCCACGAAGTCCAGGCCGCGCACCTGCTGCGTCGCACTGCGCATGACCACGGCGAAACGATCCCAGATCAACAGCCCCAGGACCCAGATCACCACGGTGAGCGAAGAGCCGATCAGGCTGACCACCGCCAGCGCGACCAGAACCACCGGCAGGGAAAGGCGCGTGGTGATGATGAAGTTCACCACCATATCCACCTTGCCGCCGAAGTAGCCCGCCAGAACACCGAGCGTGGTGCCGATCAGACCGGAGATCATCATGGCGGCGAAGCCAATCAGCAGAGAAATGCGGGCGCCATAGAATATACGGGTCATATAGTCCCGGCCCAGCAGATCTGTCCCCAGTGGGTGATCCCAGGTGACCTTGGCCGACTCGTGCCAGACCGGCGGGATGAGTTTGCGCGAAAGATCCTGGTCGTAGGGATCGCCGGGTGAAATCACCGGTGCGAGTATGGCCATAAGCAAGATGATCAGCAGCACGCCGCCACCGATCACCAGACCCGTGTGACCGAAGATGCGCTTGCGCATTAGCGACCCCGGTGAGGGCTCGAGGATATCGTCGAGGCCGCTGCTCAAGATCGAGCCGCCCTGAGATGCGCCGGAGGATTTCGTAACGTCCGTCATGTCACGACACCCTAATGCGTGGATCGAGGAAGCCGTTCAGCAGATCGGCCAGGAAAGTCAGCAGGATGTAGATGATGCTCAAGACCAGCACGATCGCCTGCATCATGGGCACGTCCGCGCGCAGGATCGATTCCCAAACGAGGAACCCGAGGCCGTTGATGGCGAAGATGGTCTCGATCACGATCGAACCGCCGAGCATGAAACCAAATTGCACTGCGGAGAGGGAGACCACCGGGATGATGGCGTTGCGAAGGGCGTGCTTGAACAGCACCGTCATGGGGCGCAGGCCCTTGGCGCGGGCTGTGCGAATGTAATCGGAGGAAAGCACCTCCAGCATACCGGCGCGAGTCAGACGCATGACAGCCGGCGTCACATAGTATCCAAGCGCGATCGAAGGCATGACGAAGTGCTGCCAACTGGCCGTGCCGGATATGGGTAGCAGACGCCAGTTGAGGCCGAACCAGAGCATCAGCGTCAGGGCAAACCAGAAGCTCGGCATGGCCTGGCCGATCATGGCGACCGTCAGGGCAAAGCGGTCGATCATCGAGTTGGGCCGGATCGCAGCAACCACGCCCAAAGGAATCGAGAGGATCAGTGCGAAGGCGAGGGCGCAGGCGCCCAGCAGCATCGTGGTCGGCAGACGCTCAAACACGACACTGGCCACGTCGGCTTTCAGATAGTTCGAGTGACCGAGGTTACCTTGCAGGGCGCGGACCAGCCAGTCACCGTATTGAACAACGATCGGCCGTTCAAAGCCGTAGACTCGGCGCACATTCTCGATGTCCTGCTCGCTCGCGCCTTCGCCGGCCAGGGCCAGAGCAGGATCGCCGGAGAGGTAGACCATCGAAAAGGACAGGATCGATACGGTCAGGGCCACCAGAACTGCAACGCCCAGCCGTTTCAACGCAAAATGGATCATGGTCTTTCACTGTTCGTAATCACGTCGTGACCGCGGCGACGTATCTTTGGCCGCACGCTCGGGGATAACGAATGATCCGGCCCAACTCCCTGTCGGGCCGGATCGTCAGTTGCGGCGAATCAGTTCCAGGTGGCGGTGTAGAACCGCGGGATCTCATCCGACGTTGCCTTGAAGTTCAGATCCTTCGAAAAGGCATAGTACTTGGCATAGGTGAACATCGGCAGCCAGTAAGCCTCGCTGGCGATGCGCTCGAACGCCTGGGTGTAATAGAGCTTCCGGGTATCCGGTTCGACCGAGTTGTCGGCGACATCCAGAAGTTCTTTGGTCTTCGGATCCTTTGCGGGATCTTCCGGACCGTGGGTGAAGAAGTGGCTGACGATCGCCGAGACGTCGGGAATCGAATAGGAACCCCAGGTCATGTGGTTGATCGGGGTCTCGCCTCTACGCACGATGTCGCGCAACGCCCGATACTGCATGAAGTGAAGATTGGCTTTCACGCCAACCTTGGCCAGATCACCGATCACCGCTTCGGTGAATTCGCGCTGCCGGTAGGCGTAGATATCGAACTCGAAGCCGTCCGGATAGCCCGCTTCCGCCAGCAGTGACTTGGCTTTCGCCGGATCGTAGTCATATTTGGTGACGTTCTGATCGCAGCCGAACTGGTCCGGATGGCAGGCGGAGTGGATCACTTCCGACGCCGGGCCGACCAGGTTCTTGGCGATGGATTCACGGTTGATCGCGTGCGAAACAGCCTGGCGCACCTTCTTGTTGGTGAAGACGTCCGTTCCCGAATCCCCGTCGACATCGAAGGCCATGTAGGAAACCCGGAAGGTTTTGGCGTTTTCGATCGTGACGGTCGGCGCGCTCTCCATGCGTTCGGCCTGATCTTTGGGCACGTCCCAGATCCAGTCCAGCCCGCCGGTCATCAGCTCAGCAATCTGCGTGTTCATTTCGGTCAGAGTGCGAAAACGCATCTTGCCGATTTGCGGTTTACCCTTGGTGCTGCCGGAGAAGTAGTTTTCGTTCTTCTCCATCAGCACGTATTCGCCGGCCTTGACGTCGGTCACCTTGTAGGGGCCGGTGCCGACCGGTTTGACCGCACCGTAGTCGGGCTTGCCCTCTGCCAGGATCGGCGCGTTGTCGTAGTGTCCCGACGGCAGGATGAAAACGGCGTTCGACAGATAGGCGAAGGCCGGTGGGAAGGGTTTGTGCAGATTGATCCGCACTTTGTGAGAGGCAAGTTTTTCTGCGTTCTTGATCCAGCTCACGTTCCGGAAGGTCAGGACGCCGTTGTCCTTGTTGGACACGTGATTGAGCGTATAGACCACGTCATCTGCGTCAAAGGCGCTGCCGTCGTGAAAGACCACATCGTCGCGCAGCTCGAGCTCGATGGCTGTATCGCCGGCCCAGGCCCAGCTCGTGGCCAGCAACGGCTTGATTTCGCCGCTGTCCAGGTCGCGCAGCACCAAACCGTCCCAGCCCATGTGCCCCATGATGACCAGTTCGCGGGTGTTGTTGTAGTAGGGATCGACAACGGCGATTTCGCGGTTGGTCGACCAGTTGAGTGTGTCGTCGGCCTTACCGGCTTCCACCGGCGCGCCCCAGGTTAACCCGACGGCCAATCCGGCCGTCACGGCGACTGTCGCCAGCCTATGCAATTTCGTTTTCACGGACCCATTACTCCCTGTTCTTCGGTTCTCCGAACAAAGGTGGCTCACGCTTCGGTTTGGTTTTCGCTCCGAAAGACCGTGACCACCCGTTAGAACATCTTGCCGGGATCAGGGCTGTTGTTTGCCCCGTTTCGCTTGGCACCTCCCCGGCGCACTTCGTATTTTCTTGGCCAAGCGCATTAGAAGTATTATTATTCAATACAACGTATTATTAATTGATAGCGTATCCGCCCTGCAGAAAGGCGTCAAGCGTCCCCCGGCTATGACCAAGGACATATGACCAAAGACCCATCGGCTAAAAACGGGCCTACGCGCTCGGACACTCTTTTCGTCTCTTCTCTGGAGAAGGGATTTCGGGTGCTGGGTGTCTTTCGCACCGCCCAGCGGGATTTGGGTTTGCGGGACCTAAGCCTCACTGAGATTGCGAAACTTGCTGAACTGGATAAAAGCGCCGCGCAACGCTTCACCAATACGCTGGTCGAGCTCGGATATCTGGCGAAAAATCCACGCACGCGGCGTTACAGCCCGGCCATCGGCCTCGCGGATTTTTACTATTCCTACGTCCTGAGCAACCGGATCGCCGAGATCGCCATGCCGCGGATGATTGAGGCCAGTAAGAAGTTCGGAACCACGGTCAACCTGTGTGAACTCTCCGGCAGCGACCTTGTCTACACCATCCGGATCCCGCACGAACGGGCGCGTTTTGAGGCGACGATTCCCGGCCGCCGTGTCCCGGCCTTCTGTGCCGCGGGCGGCATCGTCATCCTGGCCAATCGCCCCACCGAGGAGCGGGAGTTGATTCTGCAGACCTCCAATTACCGCTCCTTCACCGATCACACCGTGACCGATTCGAAGGCCGTGCAGAAGCGCCTGGAGACGGCCCGTAGCAACGGCTACGACATCGGCGTCAGCCAGATCATCCTTCACGAGGTCAGCACCGCGGCACCGGTCTTCAACAGTGAAGGCCGCGCTGTCGCCGCCCTTCAGATCCCCGTGTACATGCCACTCTGGGATCTGGAGTCCACCAGGGAAAAAATCGTTCCCTTAGCCATCGAAACAGCGCGGGCGATTTCCTATTCGCTTTGAGTCATAATCGTGTTTCTTGTAAGCCCTGGCAGGAACGAGTGGATCGAGAAATGAGTGAACTCAAGACCTTCATCGAAGATCTGCCGAAGGCTGAACTGCATGTTCATGTCGAGGGCACGCTGGAGCCGGAATTGAAGTTCGCGCTCGCCGAACGCAACGGGATCGCGCTGCCTTACACGTCTGTGGAAGAGATGCGTGCTGCTTACGCCTTCGACGATCTGCCGTCGTTTTTGAAGGTCTATTATGAGGGGATGAGCGTCCTGCTGACCGAGCAGGACTTTTTCGATCTGACCTACGCCTATCTCGAAAAGGCGCGCTCCCAGAACATCCTCTACGCGGAAATGTTTTTCGATCCGCAGGCGCACACCAGCCGGGGCATCGCGTTCGATACCGCTATCAAGGGCATCCGCAGGGCGCAGTTGGAGGCGGAGCAGGAACTTGCCATCCGCTCTCAGTTGATCATGTGTTTTCTGCGCGACATGAGTGCGGAATCCGCGATGGAGACGCTTGAGCAGTCGTTGCCGTACCGGGACTGGATCGTGGGCGTTGGCCTGGATTCCGACGAAAAGGGCAATCCGCCGCTCAAGTTCAAGGAGGTCTTTGCCAGAGCGAGATCCGAAGGTTACCGCCTGACGATGCATTGCGACGTCGATCAGGACAACTCCGTGCAGCACATCTGGCAGACGCTGAACGACATCGGGGTCGACCGTATCGATCACGGAGTCAATGCTCTGGAGGATGATGCGCTTTGCGCGGAGATAAAACGCCGCGGTCTTGCGTTGACCGTCTGTCCTATTTCCAACAGCTACGTGACCGACGGCCTGAAAGCAGGGCAGGTGAAGCAGATGCTGGAGGAAGGCATGCGGGTGACGGTCAATTCGGACGACCCCGCTTATTTCCCCGGGTACATGGCGGAAAATCTGCTCGCCACACAAAAGGCGGCCAAGCTGTCAAAGGTGCAAATCCTGCAGCTTTCGATCAATGCTTTTGAGGGCAGTTGGCTGCCGGAAAACGACAAAAACGGTTATATCGAACAATTGAGCGAATTCGCCGACGCTGCGCCATAAGCGTTACTCCTGTAGGAGCACCACTCCTCACTGTCTGTTAAAGCTGCGTCTGGCTTCTTCCTGAATCGCCAAGCGCATCTGCAGATCGGCCAGTTTCGCCATGGCAGCCTTACGCTCCTGCGGGTCGGTCAGGCTCTGCAGGATATTGAATTGCGCCTCGACTGCTTTGCGCAGTTTGATCTCTTCCGGGATCGCACCCGCGCCGGCCATGATTTTGAAGCCGATCGATTCGAGGGAATCTCCCGTGTCGGTGCGCGGCGGAAGCGGTTCTCCTTCACCTTCGAGGTTGTCCAACTCGCCTCTCAACTGCGCCTGTTTAATCTGCTGTTCCGCAATCTTGTCGAGCTTCACCGGAGGCTTCCTCTGTTGTCAGAGCCTAAACTTTATCGACCCGAAGGGGGTGATTAGGGTTGCGTTTAATGAAGGTGTCAACTTCCCTCAACCGCTCCGGGAGAGGTTCTGAGCGGGATAAGACCGGTAACTGAAAAACCGGAAACCAGCCAGCCAGAGTGGTTTGACTTTTTCCCACTGCTCTGCGTCGTTGGCCTTCGGTGCCTTGAACGACCGGCCCATATCGTGGAGTTTTCGTGCACATTGCGGGCAGGTGGCTTCAGCCTCTGAATAGGCCTGCTTAAAGCTCTTGCGGCAGTTGAAACAGGCATGCGCCATGCAGTAGGACCCGTGAGGCCTCTTAAGCGGTATTTCGGGAAGCTGTCTGTTTCCGACTTCCCACCGAAGCTCCATTCGCCTGCTTTTTTCGATTTTTGTTGTCATCGTGCCGCGACTCTATCCGAAGTCGATGGCATCGACAATCCGAACGAGAATAAGCCTGCTCAGCTCCCGAAGATATCCTTGATATTTACCTTGCCTGAATGGCTGCCGGTTAATTCCAGTTCTTCTTCGATGTGGCTGAGGTGGCGCATCATCATCTCTGCCGCCGCATTGCCGTCTCCGGCGCGGATGGCATCCAGCAGCTCGCTGTGTTCGTGATCGGAGCAGTTGGGAATACCCGGAGCGCCGAACAGCCCGATGATCAGCGAGGTTCGCATCACCAGTTCCTTGACGTAGCGTTCCAGCACCGGATTGTCGCCGAGGGCGGCAAGCTTTACATGAAATTCGCCGGACAGGCGGATTGCGTCTCGGCGGTTGCGCTGGTGGTGGGCCTTGTGTTCCTCGGCCATGTGTTTTTCAAGCGTCGCAAGTTCGGCAGGGGTCACGCGCTCGACCGCATTGCGGATGATCACCGGCTCGATGGTGCGGCGCGCTTCGAAAATGCTGCGGGCTTCCGACGCACTGGGTTTGGAGATGTAGGCGCCGCGGTTGGAATGCAGTTGCACGATCTCCCGGCTGGCGAGGACCAGCAGCACGCGCCGGATACGCATACGGCTGGCGCCGAAGGTTTCGCTTAAGGTGGCTTCGGACAGCTTGGTGCCGGGCGGCAGGCGCTGCTCCATCACCGCAGCGTAGATCCGCTCGATGATTTCTGCTTCTGAAGCTTTTGCGTCACCATTCGGGCGCAGGTCTTCTACCGACGCAGACTTTGCGTCGTCTCGATCTGCTGTTCCGGATTTGCGTGCTGCTGTCATTCTTTCCCTGACCGATTAGGTTCTGGCGGAATTTTGCCGGCTTTGTCGTGAACGATCTTCTTACGGGATGACCCCTTAAGGTCAAGCGAAGATTGTTAACAATGTGCTTCAAATCAGATTTTAAAATCCCTTTCCAAGCCGCGTATCAGCGCAGGAATTCATTATACGTGGTTGTTATTTGTTCATCAAATAAATTAAGATTGTTGACAATATTATAGGAAAGATGTTCACTTTATTCGTGAAGACACACAAAAAGATGTCCACGATGGGTTATTCCACATTCTGGGAGGAAGTTATGATTATTCGGCGCGCAGCGCTAAAAATGACTGCAATCGCGGCGGTATCCGCGCTTGCTCTCACCGCAGGCAGTGGCTTTTCCGCGATGGCTGCGAACAAGGAACTGAAAATCGGCGTGCTGGGCGTGATGAGCGGCCCCGCTGCATCCTGGGGTCTGGTCAATCGCTATTGCGCTGAAACCACGGCCAACATGATCAATGCGGCTGGCGGCATCGATATCGGTGGCGAGACTTACGACATCAAGATCGTGTCAATCGACGATCGCAACGATCCTAAGGTTGCCGTGACTGGTGCCGAACGGCTGGTTTACGAAGAAAAGGTCAAATACATCATCGGCCCGAACATCGACACCACGGCGGCGGCGATCGTACCTGTGGTCGAAAAAGCCGGCGCAGTGCACTTTCCCTACGCCTTCTCCAAGGATCTCTATACACCGCCGCGCGGAAACTCTGTGCTCGGCATGATCGCGTCCTACCAGGCCGGACCGGTGATCTACAAACACCTGATGGACAACAACGGCGTCAAGAAAGTCGCTTTTGTGGCTCGTAATGAATCCGATTCGATTAATCAGCGCACAGAAGGTGTCGAGGCCGCGAAGAAGTTAGGCCTCGAAGTCGTTGCCGACAGCGATACCTACGAAGCCGGAACCACCGACTTTTTCCCTGTCATGTCACGTCTGGTCGGTTTGAGCCCGGATCTGATCGTGCTGTCCGGCGTTGCCCCTTCCGATGCTCCTTTAATGCTGAAGTCCGCACGCGAACTGGGTTACACCGGCTTGATGAGCACGGAAACGGCGCAGGACGCTACGATCCTGGCTGAAGTTGCCGGCGATGCGGCGGAAGGCTTTATCTCAGTTGGTGGCGCCAGCACGGAAAGTATCCGCACCGATGAGATGAACAAGTTTATCGACGCCTACAAAGAGCACGTCGGTGAATGGAATGATGAGGCGGGAACGAAGGTCTACGCGCTGGAGATTATCCTTCGGACCATGCAGGCCAATCCGGACTCGATCAATGACGTCGAGAAGTTCAAGGCTGCGATGGCCACTTTCTCGATGAAAAACCCCTACGTGAAGGGTGACAGCACACTGCAGTACGTCGGCTCGTCCTTCTTCGGTCAAAAGCGGCAGATTTCAGTGCCGATGGTCGTGAACGTCTATAAGGGCGGCAACTTCGAGACCATGTTTGTGGGTGCAGTCGACGGTTGAACGTCAACCTGCGTAGAGCGCGATCGCTCTTGATCAAATCAGTCAAGAGCGTGCATCGCACTCCAACCTGAAAAAAGAGAGGCTGATACGTTTATCTTTGATCCAAAGAAAAACGACCAGACTCTAGGGAAGGCTGACGGTTCTCCCTGGTTCCGCCAGTCTTCCCAACTTTTTCTTCATTGTATTTTAAGTCAACCGACCGCGTAGAGTAGCGAGGTCGGAGCGCAGAGGGTTTTGCTTTGTACCTTTGTTTCCCACAGAACATCTCTACAGGCGGAGAGGCCGCAGGCAGCCGTCTTTGCCGCGATACCGCGAGGCTTCGGTAATGACCGAACAAGTCATCGTAAACGGCATCTACTCCGGCGTTCAGTACGCGCTGATTGCCTTGGGGCTCACCCTGATTTTTGCCCTGATGAACGTCCTCAACTTTGCGCATGGCCAGATGTATGTTCTGGGCGCATTTGTCACCTATTACGTCTACGGTGTCCTTGGTTTGCCTTTCTGGCTTGCCTTGGTCGCGACCGCTCTGACACTGGGTATTGTGGGTGTCCTGTTCGAGAAATTTCTGTTCAGGCCGGTATTGCGACGAAGTAGCAGGGAGGAGAGCTCTATGCTGCTGGCTGCAGGCACGGCTCTGCTGCTGGAGAGCCTCATCCTGATTGTCTTCGGGGAAAAACACCGTGGTGTTCCCTCGGTCGTATCCGGCGTGATCAAGATCGGCGACGCGTATCTGCCCATGGGGCGCCTGCTCGTCATCGTCCTCTCGGCGATCCTGATCGGCGGCTTTATTCTCTTCATGCAGTACACCAAGCCCGGCCGTGCGCTCAGGGCTCTGGCGCAGGATCGCGAAGCGGCCCAGTTGCAAGGTGTCGACGTCGGCACCTATTCCATGATCGGTTTCGCCATGGGGGCAATGTTGGCCGGCATGGCCGGTGCCATGCTGGTTGCGATTTCCGGCGTGAATTCCGGTCTCGGCACCTGGATCTCCATCAAGGCTTTTATTATGGTCATGATCGGCGGCGCAGGCGTGGTATCGGGTGCGATCGTCGGCGGGCTCATATTGGGCATGATCGAGAGCATCGGCTACCAGATGCTTCCGGGCGGCGAAACTTACCTCTTCATTTTCATCGGATTGATCATCTTTCTGGCCATCAGACCGCATGGCCTGATGGGTAAGCCCTGGGGTTGATGGCATGATGAAAACAACGACTTCGAAACTCGCCGTCCTGGGTATCGCCCTGGTCGTCGTGCTGGTGATCCTGCCGCTGATCTTTTCCGGCAAACTCTACTACATGGGCGTGCTGACCACGGCGATGGCCCTGAGCATCGCCGCTGCCGGTGTCTGGCTGACCTTCTACATCGGCCGGATCAATATCGGACAGGGTGCCTTCGCCCTGATCGGCGGATATGCCTGTGCCATCCTGATCATGAAGGCAGAGATGTCTTTCTGGATTGCCATGCCGCTCGCCGGTGTGTTCTCGGCCATTATCGGCGTGCTGATCGGCTATCCCATCCTGCGCCTGCGCGGAGTTTACTTTGCCATGATCACCCTCAGCCTGACCGAGACGGCCCGACTCTCGGCGCAGTCGCTTTCTTCGTTGACCGGTGGCGCCAAGGGGATCATCAACATTCCTTTGCCGGGTGCTTTGGAGATTTTCGGGTTCACCCTGATTCCGGATTTCTCGACCATCGATTCGCACCTCGCATTCTACTATCTGGCGGCTGTTCTTTTGATCGCGACTTACGCCGCCATGTACCGGCTGGTGAACAGCCGGATCGGCTGGCTGTTCCGGTCCCTGCAGCAGAACGAGGATCTGGCATCCTCCATCGGTGTGAACATCGCCATGCTCCGCGTGATCGCCTTTGCCATCTCATCGTTCCTTGCGGGCATCGGCGGTGCGTTCTTCGTTGCCGTGCAGCAGAGCGTTTATCCCAACACCTTCCAGGTCCAGGATTCGGTCTATTTCATGCTCTACTGTTTTCTTGGTGGGCTGGGCTACGTCTTTGGGCCGATCGTCGGTACTTTTGTCCTCTTCCTGAGTTTCGAGGGTCTGCAAGGTCTGAACGAGTATCAGCCGCTGGTCTATTCGGTTCTGATGATCGCCTTGATGCTGTGGTTGCCCAACGGTTTGCTCAGTCTCGGTGAGGGACGCCGGGATAAAGCGGCAAGATCAGCCGCCAGTGCCAAAGATGCCAATGTCGCGGATTCCGATGCGAAAGCGAAGGGCTGACATCATGTCAATTCTTGAAGTCAGACAACTCACCAAGCGCTTCGGTGGCCTTGCCGCGGTGAACGAAGTCAGCTTCAACGTTGAGGCGGGCGAAATTCTCAGCATCATCGGCCCAAACGGTGCGGGCAAGAGCACGTTGTTCAAATTGATCAGTTCATTTTTGCGGGCCACCTCGGGCGAAGTGATTTATGAGGGCGAGAACATCGTCTCCAAGGCGCCGCACATCGTTGCCCGAAAGGGAGTTGTGCGGACCTTTCAGGAGACCACGATCTTCAAGGAGATGACGGCCCTCGACAATGTGGTCATCGCCCATCATCTGCGCAGCCGGGCGTCGCTAGCCGGGTTCTACTGGGCCAGCCGCACTGCCAAGGAAGATGAAGCGCAGTTCCGGGAGAGTGCTGAAGAAATCCTCAACTACCTTGGGATCGGGCACGTTGGGAACGAGATTGCCCGCAATCTGCCGCACGGCTATCTGCGCGCGCTCGGCATGGCGATCGGGCTTGCCGCCCAGCCCAAGCTGTTGTTGTTCGACGAACCCTTCGCGGGCATGAACCACGAGGAGACTCAACAGGCCGTCAAACAGGTCTACGGTATTCGCGACCGTGGTTTGACGGTGCTGCTGGTCGAACACGACATGCCAGCGGTCATGAAAATCTCAGACCGGATCGTGGTGCTGAACTTCGGCCAGAAGATCGCCGAGGGAACGCCCACGGAAATCCAGGACAACGAACAGGTGATCGAGGCCTATCTCGGCCGCGAAGACGAAGAGATAGGATTATAGGTCATGCAGCTTGAAGCCACAGAGATACACGTCAATTACGACCATGTCCGTGCGGTCACAGGTGTTTCGCTCTCGGTCGGCGAGGGGGAAACGGTTGCGCTGATCGGAGCCAATGGAGCGGGCAAGACCACGATGTTGCGGGCGATCACCGGATTGACCCGGCCCGACAGCGGCGAGATCCGTTACGAGGGACATCGTCTCGATACCATGGCGCCGAATGACATCGTGCGCGCTGGGATCGCCATGGTGCCCGAGGGCCGGCGCGTCTTTCCCTACATGTCGGTCAAGGACAACCTGCTGATCGGTGCTTTTGCGCGGACCGACAAGAACGGGGTGAATGCGACACTGGAGATGGTGCTCGGCCGCTTCCCGCGTCTTAAGGAGCGCTACTCTCAGGCGGCCGGGACTATGAGTGGCGGGGAGCAGCAGATGCTGGTGATCGGCCGTGCCCTTATGGCCAAGCCGAAACTGCTGCTGCTCGACGAGCCGTCGCTGGGGATTGCTCCGAAACTGGTGCAGGACATTGCCCGCTCGATCGTCGCCATCAACCGGGATGAAAAGGTGAGTGTTCTGCTGGTCGAGCAGAATTCGCGCATGGCTCTCAGGATTTCCCACCGGGCTTACGCCCTGGCCACAGGCGCGGTCGCACTCGAGGGAGCATCAAAGGAGTTGCTGCAGGATGATCGGGTTAAGCGCCTTTATCTGGGTGGCGAATTGTAACTGGCGTTGTGGAGCTGAGTTTCAGCCTCGGAGCGCTGCATATTTGAATCTCACGTGGTTCAGTCTCCAAATTTTACCGCGCAGGATGCGGTGCAATTCGGGACCATCACATTGGTATCAGGCTTTATAATGCGTATTCTTGTGGTCAACCCGAACTCAACCGCGTCGATGACAAAAAAAATCGGCGAATGCGCGGCGGACTTCGCGTCGGCGGGGACGGAGATCAAAGTGGTCAACCCGGCGGAAGCGCCTGTCAGTATTGAAGGTTACTATGACGAGGCGATGTGTCTGAGCGGTTTGCTCGGTGAAATCCGTAAAGGCGAGGCCCAAGGCTACGACGGATTTGTGATCGCCTGTTTCGATGATACCGGGCTCGGGGCCTGCCGCGAGGTCGCCAGTGGTCCGGTTCTCGGGATCTGTGAAGCGGGGATGCATGCGGCCTCCATGATCTCGACCGGCTTTTCTGTGGTGACGACCTTGCCGCGTTCGGTGCCGATTATCGAGGACCTTGCCTTACTGTATGGGATGGATCGGCGTTGCCGGAAGGTGCGGGCTGCAGATATCCCTGTATTGGCGCTGGAAGATGCCAATGGGAATGCCCGGGAGCTGGTGCGTGCTGAGGTGCTGCGGGCCGTAGAAGAGGATGGCAGCGAGGCGATCCTGCTAGGCTGCGCCGGCATGGCGGATCTGACCAACTGGTTGACCAGGGAAACCGGTGTTCCCGTGATCGATGGCGTGGTCGCCGCTGTTCGCATGATCGAAGCCCTGGTGGGTGCCGGCTTGAAGACAAGTAAAGTCGGAGGCTATGCTTCCCCCCGCAGCAAATGAACGCCTACCCCTGAAGTACGACCGGCTAAGGCCAGAGCACGCCGGACTCCAAATGGCCGGCCGTGTTATGCGGCACTGGCGGGAAAAAATCAGCCCGCCTGCGTAACGCCTTCGCGCTAAAGCAGTTTCATCTGTAACGGTTTCGGTGTTAGAGAAAACACGAGCTGGTCTCTTTGGAAACCGGCTCGAACCCGTTGAATTGATCTGGGAGCGCGGCGTGTTGCAAGCGAAGGCCGGTGCCGGCAGCTACACCCTGTGGCTGCTGCCCTGCAAGGAAGACGAAGCCTGGCTGCGCAGTGTCATTGTGGAGCTGTCGGCTGAGTTGGGCACCGAAGCCTTTGACCCGCATGTCACGATCCTGGGAGGATTGTCTGGAATTGACGATTCTACAGAGGCTGGCATCCAGCGCATAGCGGATGACCATTCCGCTATCACTGCGCAGGTTGATGAGATCGGATTTCTGCCTGAGGTCTTTCGGGCGTTTTTCCTCAGTTTGGGCGGCCAACCCGCTCTGACGTCTCTGTTTAACCAATCCAAGACTTTGGAGTCGATTTACTCGCGGCCGGAATTTACGCCCCATGTCTCACTGGTGTACGGTGAACCTGATCTCACCGTGAAGCAGGCTCTCAAGCTGCGCCTTCAAGATATGGTTTCCGGCCGTTCACTCCGGTTCGACCGCCTTGGTTATGCCTATTCCGGCAAGGGGGTCCCGATACCGGAGTGGCGCATCGATCATTTTTTCCGGTTGGCCCGACAGCCATCAACATAAAGTCGCCTGCAATTCCTTGATGAAGGCTCTCAAGATCGCCGGTTGAGGATCGTTCTTGCGGGTCACAATGAAGAATGTCGAGGTCATCGGGGAACCGGGATGCACGATCTCCCGAAAAGGATCGTTCTTGCCCCAGGCCTGCACGTAGTGCTCGGGTAGAAAGCCGATGAAGCGTCCGCTACGGATGAGGATGGCTTGTGCCTCCATGTTCGAAACAAAGGCCGCCGCCCGCTTAGCCCCGACAGCGGCAATATCCTGGCCTGTCAGGTACTTCCGCGCGGCAAAGAGGGCTGTTGCGATGTCCGCCGGATGCAGGGTTTCGTCGGACTGTTCGAAAAAGGGATGGCTGGCGCCACAGTAAAGCCGGTGCGTTTCTTCACGCAGTTTCTGGTAGTTCAGACTCTCCAGCCGGTTAGAGAAGGGCGCCAACAGCACCTGGATTTCGCGCTTCAGCAAACGTGTTTGCAGGGCCTGCGGCCCTTCGATCTCCAACTCCAGCTTTACATCAGGCGCCTTGGCACAAAATCCTTCGATGGCAAGGTGCAGAGGGAAGTCGTCGTTGGTGATGGTGTTGTCGACGAGGCCGACGCGCAAGGTTCCCGCGAGGCGGCCGCGGAGTTGCTGTATATCGACGTCGAAAGATTCAAGTTCGGTGAAGAGCGTCAGTGACCTCTCGAAGAGTGCCTGTCCTTCGTCTGTCAGATAGAATCCGGCCCGCCCCCTTCGGCAAAGACTGAAGCCCAGGCGTTCCTCCAATGTCTTGATGTGCCCGCTGATCGTTGATTGGCTGATGTTCAAGACGGCCTGTGCGCCGACGAAGCCTTCACATTCGGCTACGGTGCGGAAAACCCGCAACAGTTTCAGGTCGAGGTCCTGGAGGCGCGGCATGGTTCATTACATCGGATTATCAGATGTAAACATTATATGTTCTGTATTTTTCGATGTAAAATTTGAGCTATGATCGTACGCTATCAGGATCAGGAGGCAGATTGATGTCAGAACACGGTTATGAAAAGGGGCGCCTTAACCTGCCCTTTGTCGGTCACTGTACCTTCGGTAAGCAGCCTGCCTGCCTGGAATGGGACAAGATCGATGCCGACGTTGCCATCCTCGGTGCGCCTTTCGATATGGGGACCCAGTACCGTGCCGGCGCGCGCTTTGGCCCGCGGTCGATCCGGGAGGCTTCGACCCTCTTTTCCTTCGGCCACGGTGGTGCCTACGATTTTGAGGACGATGTTACCTATCTGCCGGTCGACAAGGTCCGGGTGGTCGATGTCGGTGATGCGGACATTATTCATACCGATACCAACAGCAGCCACGACAATATCGAGACAGGTGTTCGCGCAATCCTAAAGTCAGGTGCGCTGCCGGTGGTGCTCGGTGGTGATCATTCGGTGCATATTCCCTGCATCCGCGCCTTCGACGATCAACCGCCCGTGCACATTATCCATATCGACGCGCATCTGGATTTTGTCGATGAGCGTCATGGCGTGCGCTACGGCCACGGCAATCCCTTGCGCCGCGCTTCTGAAATGAGTCACGTAACCGGCTTTACCCAGATGGGGATCCGCAACGTCTCTTCATCGAACCGGGAAGATTACGAGGCTGCACGCAACGCAGGCTCAGACATTCTCTCGGTGCGCGACGTCCGCAGATTGGGCACCGAGGGTGTGCTGGCCCGCATTCCTGAAGGAGTGCGCTACTATGCGACCGTCGACGTTGACGGTTTCGATCCCTCGATCGCGCCGGGCACCGGCACGCCGAGCCACGGCGGATTCCTCTACTACGAAGTTCTGGAGATCTTTCAGGGACTGGCGAAACGCGGGGATTTCGTCGGCATCGACTTCGTCGAGGTCGCGCCCGACTACGATCACAGCGGTTCTACAGCCTTTCTGGCGGCGCAGTTCCTGATGAATGTGCTGGGTTTCATCTTCCACGAGCGGCATCAGCGCGAAGGCTGAAGGTCTGATAGTTTCGTTTGAAACTATTTTGGAATTTGAAGCGCGCTCTAGGGCCTTTTATGCTTTGACGACTCCGGTCCACTCCGTCTCCCGGTCTCCCCCATGATACTGCCGTTGGGAGGTCGGAAGGGAGAGTGAGCCCCGGCCGAACCGACGTGAGTCGAAACCCTTTAGAGTTTCAGTCCGCAGCTCTCGAATGCCGTCTTCGTGACCGCTTTCTCCTCCTCGGTCAGTTGCAGCATGGGGCGGCGCACAGGTCCGCCTGCCTGACCCAGGAGCTCCTGCCAGTACTTTTGGTGCGCCTGCGGCTTGCCGCCGGGACGGGTGCCCTTCAGGGCTTTGCGCACC
Source organism: Pelagibius sp. Alg239-R121 (assembly GCF_947331435.1). Lineage (GTDB taxonomy): Bacteria > Pseudomonadota > Alphaproteobacteria > Kiloniellales > Kiloniellaceae > Denitrobaculum. The sequence goes on from NZ_CAMZOF010000001.1 coordinate 1,329,000, forward strand.
GGCTCCAGGCTGTCACGGACCTCGCGCGCTTTTTCGATTTCGCCACGCATCGCCAGTTCGGTGTATTCGCGCATGCGCTGGTCGTTCCTGGTCTGAAGCAGATAGGGTGGCGAGGAGCAGAGATAAAGCCGCCAGCCCAGTTCGACGATGTTATCGAACCATTCGTCTTCCGAGGCCGTGCTGACCAGAATCCTGTCCCCGGCCAGACGCGTCAGTTCGGCATACATTTCCCGCGGTACGCTGTATTTGATGGCGACGATGTTGGGCAGTCCGGCAATGCGCGCGCAGAGTTCCGGCGACATCAGGTAACCGCTGTCGGGATGACTCCACATGGCGATGCCGATATCGACCTGATCGCAGATGTAACGGTAGTACTCGTAGAGAGTTTCGTCCCGGTCGTTGACGAAGTGCAGGACCGGAGCATGCACGACAATAGAATCGGCGCCGACATCCTGGGCGTGTTTTGCCAGTTCTATCACCGTATCCATGTTTTGATCCGAGCACGACATGATGGTTCCGGCCTTGCCCGCCGTTTCCTCGACGGCGATCTCGAAATTGCGCTTGCGCTCGGCGAGGGACATGGAAAAGAACTCGCCCTGCTTACCGGCGATGAACAGGCCTTCGATGCCCAGATCATCGATCCAATGGCGGATGTTGCTGCGCAAACCTGCTTCGTTGAGAGAGAAGTCATCGTTGAAAGGATTGAGGGCGGCGGCCCAGATGCCTTTCATGTTTTCCCGAATGTAGTCCTTGGCGTCCAGCTTGCTGTATTTCATCTCGGGTCAGTCTCCATATCCGGCTCAGTTCCCGGCATCATGCAGGGCACGCCAGATCTTTTCGCTTGTTAAGGGCATGTCGAGCCGGGTGACGCCAAAGGGCGACAAGGCGTCGAGGGTGGCATTGAGGATCGCGGCAGGCGTGCCGATGGTTCCTGCTTCACCGACTCCCTTGGCGCCCAGGATGTTGAAAGGGGAAGGCGTGATCAGCTTGTCCAGAGTGACAGGTACCATGTCCGATGCGCGCGGAACCGCGTAGTCGGTCAGAGAACCGGTCAGCAATTGACCGTTTTTGTCGTAGACGATCTGTTCCATTAAGGCTTCGCCGAGACCCTGGGCGATCCCGCCTAATATCTGCCCTTCGACCAGCAGAGGATTGACGATGGTGCCGGCGTCGTCGACGCAATAGATATGCTCGACCGTCAGGACACCTGTCTCCGCATCGATCGCGACAACGGCGAGGTAGGCACCGTAGCCCCAGGCCTCGCCTTCCACCGAGTAAACACTGTCCTTCTGCAGACCTGCGGGACCGGCGATGGCTGTCCAGGTCGCAGTCCGATCGGGCGCGTCTTTGCGGCAAAAACCGGCGCGTGTCAGCCGCAGGTTCTCGCTGTGCGTATCCAGTTGGATGGCAGCGATATTGCAGGTTTCGTCGCGCAGTTCCCGTGCGGCACACAAAAGCGCGCTGCCGCCGATCGCGGTGCTGCGGCTGGCCAGCGCGCCAATACCTTTGGGGGCGGTCGAAGTGTCGCCGTGCCGGATGGCGACATCTTCTGCTGCCAAGCCAAAGACCGATGCCACGATCTGCGCAAAGGCAGTCTCGCGGCCGTGGCCCTGGGAGCTGGTACCCGTCGCCGCTGAGATCGATCCGTCGGACGCCAGGGTCACGCGTGCAGACTCCCAACCCTGACCGCAGGGCTCTACGTAGCAAGCCAGCCCGATTCCGCAGATTTCGCCTTGCTGCCGCCGGCTATCTTGATTGCGGCGCAGGGCCGGGTAACCGGCGATGTTACACAATCGCTCCAGGCAGGCGCGATAATCGCCCGAATCCAGTTTGGTTCCGGTCGGTCCCTCGTGGGGAAGGCGTGAAGCGGGCAGGAGGTTGCGCAAACGTATTTCGAGCGGGTCGATGCCGGTTGCGCGCGCGGCTTCCTCGACAAGGCGTTCCATCAGGGCTGCCGCCTCGGGACGTCCGGCACCACGGTAGATACCGACCGGCGCAGAATTGGTAAGGAAACCTGCAACTTCGATATCGGCGCTGTCGATGTCATAGGGGCCTGGCAGGATACGGCCGGAATTCCAAGCCGGTACGGCGCCGCTGTGCGGGAGCCAATGACCGAGAGGCACATCGATTTGAGCGGAGAGCCCAAGAAACGACCCCTCGCTGTTAATGGCCAGTTTACCTGCCGTCTCGGCCCCACGCCCATGAGTGCCCGAAAGCAGATCCTCACTTCGGGCCGCGGTCCAGCGGACCGGTTGTTTTAGCTGCCAAGCCGCCCAGGCAACCATAATGTCTTCGGGATAAAGCGATGCTTTCATACCGAAGGCGCCGCCGACATCCGGGGAAACGACTCTGATCGAATCCGGGCTGAGGCCCATGATCGTAGCCAGGTCTTTGCGTGCCCGGTGAGGGGTTTGGGAGGACAGCCAGACGGTCAGGCTTTCCGCCCTTTCATCCCAGGAGGCTGCCGTGGTGCGGGGTTCGATCGAGGTCGGTGACAGGCGCGGGTGTGTAAGGCGGGCCTCAACAACGAACGGGGCCTCGTCAAAGATTTTTTCAGTTTCGCCGCTCTGCCAGACTTGATGCAGCGCTCGGTTGCCGGGGATGTCTTTGAAAAGGTCTCCGCCTATCTTGCTGTCCGCGATCGACATGATGGCGGAATCTTCGTCGACCTCAAGAATGACCAGCTCAGCAGCGTCCTGTGCGATCATACTGGAGGTGGCAATGACTGCTGCAACCGGCTCACCCACCGCCATTACCTTGCCCCGGGCGAGAAGCGGATAGCGCGGCGCATTGACTTCCGCCAGCAATGGGTTGACGGGAAGCTCCCCCAAGTCAACCACGTCCGCGCCGCAATAGACTGCGAGCACTCCGGGAAGACTCCTTGCCTCGCCACACTCCAGTTCGGTGATCCGGCCACAGGGGAAAGGGCTGCGAACGAAGATGATATGCAGGGCATCTTCGATCGTCACGTCGTCAGTATAGCGCCCGGCGCCACGCAGGAGCCGCTCGTCTTCCTGGCGCTTGATGGCTTGACCAATAGGCGCGTCGTCTGAAGCTGCCGGAGTATCTGTTATTGGGTCAGGACCCCGCTCCGTGGCTTGAAGTTGCGGGTCGGGTCCGATCATCTCACTTTGCACTTTTTGATCCATCAAACCCGGCGACTCGATCGTCTTGGCTATAGCCGCCCTGGAGTCTTTCGGCCAACAGCAGAATCGGCCGGTTGCGGCGTCGCGGCACGTGAGGCGAGGGTTGCGCAAAGCTGCTATCAAAACAAATAGAGGTTTGGAAACTAGATATAATGAAAATATATAGCAGATAAGAGGTGTATGTGATGCAGTTTAATCCCCGTCAGGGGCTTGCCTGGCCGGATTCATGGCCGCATGCCTGTCGAAGGAAGGATTGAAGCATTGCATATTGCCATGATCGGCCACGGCCCTATTGCCAGCTATGTAGTCCGGCAGCTGGCAGATCGGCCCGATGTCACTGTCGCTTGGGTTGTCTGCCGTGCAGGCCGTGAAGACGCTGCAAAGACGGCTTTTGGTCCCAAAGTCCACCCGGTGGTCCGGGTTGACGACATCGGAGAGGCCGTTGACCTGGCGATCGATTGCGCCGGACACGACGGATTGCGTAGCCATGGAGCGGCCTTCCTGCGACGTGGCGTGGATTTGATCACGGTTTCGAACGGGGCGCTTGCAGATGCAGAACTTGCCGAGATACTTGAAGCCTCGGCATTTGCTGGCGGTGCGCAGCTGGAGTTGCTGTCTGGAGCGGTTGGCGCGATTGACGCGCTCGCGGCTGCGAAAATCGGTGGTTTGGCACGGGTCAGTTATGTCGCACGGAAACCACCTGCCGGTTGGAAGGGGACGCCTGCCGAATTGCTACTCGATCTGGGTCGCCTCACCAAACCAGGTTGCCACTTCGAGGGCTCCGCCCGGGAGGCGGCGTTGCGCTATCCGAAGAATGCCAATGTAGCTGCGACGATCGCCCTCGCAGGGACCGGACTCGATGAAACCCAGGTGCGCCTGATCGCCGATCCCGCCATCGATGCCAATTGTCACGAGATCGAAGCGGAAGGGGCTTTTGGAAAATTCAGTTTTAAAATTGAGGGCAATCCTCTACCGGATAATCCCAAGTCCTCGGCCTTGACGGCAATGTCTGTCGTTAGGTCCGTGCTGAACCGTCTGGAACCGGTAATCCCATAGGCCCCGCATTCACTTGCGCGGTACGGCGTCACGGCAGCGTCGAGCCAAAATTAACGTGAACCACTTGTCGCAAACGCTCTTGCTTATCTTTGCAACGTAGACAAAGAGCTCCTTCTATCGCATAGCTTAACCCCCTGTGTCGGATTCTTTCGCCTTGAGTTGCGGACACAAAACGGCACCGTCCGGAAAGCGGATCATTTTGACAAAAAACATACTGATTGTCGGTGGGACATCTGGCGTAGGCCTTGAACTTGCGCGGCACTATACGTCAGACGGTCACAATGTGTGCATCACAGGGCGCAAAATCCCTACTCTGCATGGGGTGGCTTATCAAGAACTGGCGATCGGTCAAGACCCGGCGCGCCTGGCGACGGACATAGATCGCGTTCTTGAAAGGTTCGAGAATGTGAACACACTTGTTTACGCCGCCGGGTTCCTTCAGCGCGGACACATTGATGCGCTAAGCGATGATGATCTTGGAGCCATGGTGAACGTTGGCCTTTTGGCGCCGATGATGTTGATTCAACGATTAAAGGCTAGGTCGGTGAACCCTCTCAAGATCATGCTGGTTACATCCAGTTCCCAGTACACTCCCAGAGAGCTCGAACCGGCTTACTGCGCAACGAAATCAGCAATGGGAATGCTGGGGGCGTCGCTGGTCCGGGACCAAGGGCTTGGGAAGGTTCTTGTGGTCGCACCCTCGGGGATCCGAACGCCCTTTTGGAAAGATAGCGAGGAGAATACCGAAACCATGCTTGATCCAAGCTGGGTATCAGACAAAATTGTCGAGCTTTCCAGCGGCAGCTTCAAATACAAGTTTGCGAAAATTCTAAGAGATCCGGCCCGAGTAGAGGTTGTTGAATGTTTGAATAACGACCTCGCCAGAATCTAGGGATCCTGAAGACCTGAACATCTGAGCGTGACTTTTCAGCGGTCGATGCCTTCTTCTTTTAGCTGGAGTCTGCCCCATCCGCGTTCCTGACATCTTTTAATTGGAGTCTGTGCTCACGCGAAAGTCTTTGTTCGCGTGAGCAGGAGCGATTGCCTCTGATAGATCATCACTGCGTCTTTGACCCTTCCGTCTCCCGCATGAGTTCGACACGACGCAGCAACAGCTCGGTCGAGACCGCAAAGTTGACGCCGGCATTGGCGTCCGACTCCTTGGTGAAGATTGCACTCAGCAGGCCGACCAGACGGCCCTGTTCATCGACAAGTGCCCCGCCCGAAGCGCCTGGATTGACTGCGGTGTCGGTTTGAATGAAATCCTCGATCGGGTTGAAGCCAATGCCGGAGCGCGCGTTGGCCGAAACGATCCCGCAGGTGATGCTGAGATCCAGTCCAAAAGCATTGGCGATGGCGCAGACATGGGCGCCTGTTGCCGGACGATCTGCTGCGATGGTGATCGGTAGGGTCTGAGTTGCTACCTTCAATAAGGCAAGGTCGCTGGCAATGTCCACGGCCAGAATCTCCGCCTCGACGCGATTGCCCTGATGATCGCGGACAGCCACCTCGGTGGCGCGGGCGACTACATGAGCGGCGGTGACGATCAACCCTGATTCCAGGATGGCGACTCCCGAACCCTCGGGGGCAGTGCCTGCCGGTGCGCCGAAGCCTGGCCGCTGGTAACCGGGCCAGGTTGGCTGAACCGTGACCACGGATGGCGAGGCGACCTGCCAGGCGGTCTCCGCGTGTTCGGTTTGCGCAGGTGTCGCCGCGATAGCCAGGGTGAGGATTCCCAGGCACAGGGTTCGTAAAACTGCCGGGATAAACTGCATTCGCCGATCCAACCAATTACCAATTGCTGCTTCTCGGCGACTAGAGCAGACTCGGCGGTCGAGGTAAACCGCTGGACGTCACTCAAAAGGGACTCTGCAAAAGGTGAAAAAGAAAATGAGGACCTGGAAAGAACTGGCGCCTGGATCGCTTGTGGCGGTGATGTTCGCTGTTGCCGTTATCGCCGAATTTGGGGCTGTTACCGCGTCTGCGCAAGATCAGGTTTGTCGCCAACCTGAAGCGGTTTGCGCCGCGCGCGACGCCGTCTTTGCGATCTCGGCTTTCGATCCGGTGGGCAGTGCCGTACGCATCGGCGAAACTCAACTGGTGACGTCGCGCCACACGGTGGCGGACCGGAAGTCCGTGGAACTCTTCCTGACCGACGGTAGCACGATCACGGCTCAGGTCGTGCCCAGCGACTATAAGGGTGATGTCATTCTGTTGTCAGCACCAAACCTGCCGCCGGGCCCTGTACTGGAGCCAGCCGCAGCGGAAGCCGGAATGCAACTCTTTACCGTCGGCGCGGATGTCTCTTTCCAGCGTATCCGGGCCTACGATCCGGGTGGCGTGACGCTTTTGCCGGCTGAAGGTAAGCCGCTGGCCCGGCTGCATCACTCTGCGCACAGCCAGCCAGGCAACAGCGGTGGCGCTTTGGTCGATGAACAGGGCCGTCTGGTGGGTATCGTGGCGGCTGGTGGTGAGGGGCGTCACGAAGCGGTGCCGTCCCGGGCTTTGACGGAACTGGCAGCTCGTAGTGGTCCGGGCTACTCGGATGCAAGCGCGGAAATCGGTGCTGCGGTGCGGGTCTGCACCTTGCAGCTGGAAAACCTGCGTGGGCGGCGCGGGCCGCTCAACGACCAGGAAACCAAGGCCTTGACCACCGCCTGCCGGCGCAGTGGCAACCGGCAGCTATATGATCTGGCCGGAAAGGCCTTCGGCATACGCAGGCTGACCGAAGAGTCGCTGGCATTGTTTCAGGAGTCCTTCGAGCAGGACCCGCACTCCCTCAACGGCCGGATCGGACTTGCGATTACCTACCACATGGCGGCCCGATACGAAGAGGAGTTGCCGCACTTACGCTTTCTGTTTCAGCACGCGCCCGAGGACTTGCAGGTTCTGCGTCTGGCAATTCAGGCGGGCGTCTGGGGCGAAGACCTGGAACTCGCGCAGGCAGCTTTGGAAAAACTCAAAGAGGTCAACCCGCGCGCGGCCCCCGCTGCAGAGCGCTTTATGACCGCACCGTCACCCCGGCCTCAGCCGCGATAAAGAACTGGTGGCCGTGACCGAACGAGACAGAATTACCGGTTGGTAAGTTAAATTTTCAGGTAAATCGCATTCGACCAGACAACTGGCCAAGTGCTTTTCCTTGTCCCAATCGCGCGTCTGTCCCGACCAAATCGGGCGCATCGGAGCAGTGTAGATTCGATAATCTTTGGACAGTTGCTGCGCTCGAAACAGCATGTTGTAGAGGCGAAAGACCCGGCCCTGATCCGATAGAGCAGCCCAACCCGCCGCTTCTTCGGCTAAGGACTTGGTTCGCCATAGGAGAGGCCCAGAAAACCGGCGGTCCGGTTCACATCCTGTTCAAAATAGGCGGCTCCCATTTCAGAGCGGTCGGCAAAGCTGTCGGCGATACGAAGAACACCGGGGCGCATGACGATCTGCATCCCGAGTTCTCACTTCAAAGCATCTTGCCTGTCCAAGGTGAAACAGCAATAGGGACTTTGCAGAGATCCAAAGAACTCAGCGGCGTCTGCTGAACTCAAAATTTTGCCCTCTCGTCACAGGTCGAGACGTCAGTCTAACCATCATCCGCCGGGTTAGGCATCCAACCCCAGTTCACACGTGCGCTGCCGCGTTCGAGGGACGGTCCGGTGCGCTTGCGGATCGCCTGTTTCAGGGCCATGGTATTCCAGTCGGGCTTTAGATCCAGCAGGCGCGCCGCCAGGGCGGCGACACGCGGGACTACGTAACTGGAGCCGGAGGCCATTCCTCGCGCGCCGCGATGGTCGATCACTTCGACGGCTTCGCCCGGCGCCATGAGATCGACGTGCTCGCGTCCCCAGTTGGAGCCCTCTGCCAGGCGTCCGAACGAGTCCGACGAGGTCACGACAATGGTATTGTCGAGCGGGAAATTGGCGGGGTAGAGCGGCTGCGCATCGATGTCGCGACCATCGTTCCCTGCTGAGATGATGAAGAGGATATCTCCGTGCCGTTTGGCGGTTTGCGCGAAGGCCTGCCAGTCCTCGGCGCGGGTGCTGCCCAGGGGCATCATCACGATGCGTGCGCCTTTCTCCGCCGCGTCGTCCAGCAAGGCTTCCATACGGCTGAGGTCCGGGCGCGGATAGCGGTAGGGCAGGAGCCGAGCCGCGGGGGCTTCGCGCAGAAACACGCTCGCGACCGTGGTGCCGTGGCGCAGAGGAAAGAAGGGCGAGCGGGCCGTGTCGAGGTCGAAGGGACGCGCGTCCAGATCCCAATAGTCGTAACCCAGGATCTTCCCTTCATCGTCGCGGGCCAGCCGTTCTGCGATTTCGGGAAGCAGATAGTTCACGCCGCTGTCGATCTGTACCACCAGTACACCGCCCGGATCGCTGCCTGCGGGCACCGGCGGATTGAGGGCTTCGCGCGTGCCGTCTGGCTGCAGTGCGGAATCAAAGTGAGTCAGCCATTCCGCGCGGCCATCCCCGTCGTAGTCGATCTGCCGGCCGTGGATCGGCGCGCAGCTTCCGTCTACATCGACCAACATGAACGGGCGGTCTTTTCCTGCGTCCAGGGCTTGATGGGCTTCCGCCCGAACCCGCCGGATGTTTCCGGCAAAGGCGGTGAGATCAACCCGGTAGAAATGGTTGTCCCGGCGAAGCTTAAGGCTGCGCCGGAAGGCTGCGGCCTTTGCGCCGCGATCTTCGAGTGAAAGAACTTTGCCGAACTGCGCGGCGACCTGCTCGGGGCTTTCCAGACCGGTCTCGCAGAACTGGCCGGCGAGGTCTGCAATCACGCTCAGCGTTTTGTCGCCTGCCGCACCAATAGAGGTCGTCAACATGAGTGTTAGGCCGGACACAAGCAGGGCTGCGGCGGCGCGTTTCATTTTATGTCCTGTTATCACCTGGCCGCTACTCCGGCCGGTTGCGCAGGCTTTCACCTGTGATCCGCAACTCGTCGAGAAAGATGTCTGCGGCCGGTGAGAGCCGCCCACTCCGGCGATAGGAAACCCCGATGGGCCCGGAGGCTTCGGCAAAGTCGAAGGGAACGATGGCCAGTTCGCCCCGCCGGATATCGTCTTCGACCACATGATAGGGCAGGACACACAACATCTCGGTGCGCAGAAGTAGCTGGCGGTTGGTGAGCAGAGAGACGGATTCCAATGCGTTCACGGGCGGCGGGAAACCGGCATCCAAAAATGCCTTGTCGATCTGCCGCCGCAAGGTGGTTTCCGGTGGAGGCAAAATCCAGTCCCGGTCCAGGAGATCTTCAATGCCTGGCTTTGGGCCTGTCGTGAGCGGGTGCCCGGCCTTTGCGACGACACAGACCTGTTCTTCGTAGAGTGCTTCCTGAACCAGGTCCTCACGGTAGCGGTACTCCGGCAGGCGCCCGACGACCAGATCGACCTCGCCTGCGCGCAAGGCGGGGATCAACAGGTCGTTTGTGCCTTCGCGGATGACCACAGTGACATTCGGGCGCAGGCCGCGCAGCCGGTCGATGGTCGCCGGCAGCAAGAGCGCCGAGGCCGCCAGCAATGTACCGACCACGATGCGGCCGCCGGTGCCTTCGCTCAGATCGTCGAGCTCTTGCGCCGCGTGGGAGATCTGGGCCAGGATCAGCTTTCCATGCCGGACCAGGGCCTCGCCGTAACTGGTCGGGATGGCCCCCCGGTTGGTGCGTTCGAACAGCTGAACGTCGAAGTCGGTTTCCAGGTCTTTCAGCAGCTTTGTGGCGGCGGGCTGGGAAATATTCAGGGTCTCGGCCGCATGCAGGATGCTGGAATGTTCGGAGATTGCGACCAGAAGGCGCAATTGTTTCAGCTTGAGACGGGTGGCCACGCGCTCGGCGATTTTGATGTGTCTGTTGGCGGATGGCATGGCCCTGCGCAGAACTCCAGTTATTCCGAAAACGAATATCCAATTCGAATTAATTCATTTGAATGAACATCAAGCGGTTAATAGCGTCAAGCTAGGATTTGGTGGTGTGACGGGGGTGACGCTGTCGTCGCCGTCTATTGACAAGCTGCTGCGGCGCGTTGAGAGGTGAAGCGAACTATGCTCAGGCATCCGGGGTTCAAACCCTTCAACTTTCCGGCCTGGATCGAGGAAAACCAGCATCTGCTGAAACCCCCGGTCGGCAACAAGCAGCTGTTCGACCATAAAACCGAGATGGTGGTGATGATCATCGGCGGTCCCAATCAGCGGGTGGATTTCCACGACGATGCGGTCGAGGAGTTCTTTTATCAGCTCAAAGGAGACATGGTCTTAAAGATCGCGGAAGACGGCAAGATCTACGACGTGCCGATCCGGGAGGGCGAAGTCTTCTTCCTGCCGCCCCATGTCAGACATTCGCCGCAGCGCCCGGTCGAGGGCTCCATCGGTTTGGTGGTTGAGGGGACGCGGCGCGAAGAGGATTTGGACGGCTTTGAATGGTTCTGCTTCGACTGTGGAGCGCTCGTCCATCGGGTGGAAGCCAAGGTGACGGACATCGTCAAGGATCTGCCGCCGCTGTTTTCGGCCTTTTACGGCAATGAGGAACAGCGCACCTGCAAAAGCTGCGGAAGCCTGCATCCGGGCAAGGAGCCGCCGGCCGGCTGGGTTGAGATCTGAGCGTTTTTTGACGCCTGGGAACATCAAGAAATAAAAACGAAATGAGGGAGTGGGTGATGCAAAGAGTCTGGAAAAAGCTAACGATTAAATCGGTGGGTGCTGTGATCGCGGCAGCTGCGCTTACGGCGATTACAGTCGCACCTGCGGCTGCAAAAGAGTTCAGATTGGGACTGATCACACCGCCGCCGCACGTCTGGACCAAGGCGGCCGGTGCCTTTGGTGAAGACCTGAAGGACGCGACAGGTGGCGCCCACAGTGTTGCAGTCTTTCCGTCCCGCCAGCTGGGCAACGAAGCCCAGATGTTGCAGCAGCTGCAGACTGGCGCTCTGGACATGGCCTTTCTGACCGTTGCCGAGGTGTCCAACCGGGTGCCGGACCTGGGGGCTTTCTATGCGCCCTATCTGGTTAAGGATATCGCTGCGGCTGCGACACTGCTGCGCAGCGGTCCGGCCCGCAAGCTGCTTGATCAGCTGCCGCGTAAAATCGGCGTGGTCGGTGTCGGGTACGGCTCGGCGGGGCTCCGGCAAATCGCCGCGCGCGACGCGGTCACCGACGCCGCCAGCCTGAGCGGCAAGAAGATCCGCATCACGCCGTTTGAACCGATCAAGGATTTCTACACGCTGCTCGATACCGCCCCGACACCCATGCCGCTGCCCGCGGTCTACGACGCGCTGGCGAATGGTCAAGTCGATGCCATCGATATGGACCTGGAATTGATCTGGAAGCTCAAGTACTGGCAGCACACTAAAACCGTCGTGCTGTCCAATCACATGATGTTCCCGATGGTCGGTCTGGTTTCGGCCAAGGTTTGGTCCGGTTTGTCGGGCGAGGAACGCACCACCATCCGTACGTTGATGGCCAAGCACGTCGACAGCACCATCGATGTCTATGTCGCCGGTGAAGCGAAGTTCCTGGACGAGGTCAAAAAGACCGGGGTCAATGTGGTGACGGTAGGGCCTGAGTTCTTCGGCGACAGCATCGCCAAGTGGAACGGCATCTGGGAAAAGAAGACCGGTGCCGTCAAGATTCTGCGGGCGGAAGCCAATTGAAGCTCACGCGCCTTTAACCTTGCGCACCTCTCGATTGACCTGTTGAACTGATGAGGCGTCTTGCGGACATGGCGATAGGCCGATCTCTGCAAGACGCCCATTTTTTTGCGAAGTAAGCCATGCTGTTTCTGTTACGCCGATGCTCCGCAGGTCTGCTTCAACTGGAAAAATATGCGCTGATTTTTCTGGCCGCATCGGTGACCGGGCTGATTCTGGTCAATGTGACGACCCGGTCGTTGAGCATGGCGATCTACTGGATCGACGAGTTGGCGATCTATGCCATGATCTGGATGGTGATGATCGGTGCGTCGGTCACGATCAGACAACGCAAGGGCATCGCGGTCACGCTTGCTGAGGCTTTCGTCGGCGATCGGATCAACAGCCTTTTCCGCGTCCTGGTCGACCTCCTGATCCTGCTGTTCGCGGCCACGCTTCTGGTGCTCTGCTGGCTCTGGTACGACCCTCTGGCTTTTGCGGCAGCAGGCTTTGATGCCGAAGCTTTCTCGGCAGACAGTTTCAATTTCATCTATCAGGAGCCGACCAACACGATCGGTGTTCCGAAATACCTTGTCTGGCTGGTCATGCCCCTCACGGCGACTTCGATGTTGCTGCATGCGCTTGCAAATCTCTTCGAGCGGGCCGGTGGTTTCTCCCATCCCTACCGGGAGCCGAATCACCCAGGGCCGGTTGACAAGCAGGGGCAGGGCTGATCATGGTCGGCCTGATCTTCGTCGCGCTGCTGTTTGTCGGTCTACCCATCGCATTGGTATTGGCGGTCTCGGCCCTGTTCTATATTTGGTACTCGGACCAGACGGTGCTGCTGCAGTCCTATGCCCAGCAGATGTTTTCCGGCATGGAAAGTTACGGCCTGCTGGCGATCCCGCTCTTCATGCTGGCCGGGGAGCTGATGAATGAAGGCGGCATCACCCGGCGCCTGATAGATTTCGCGGGGATCTTCGTCGGACGTGTCCGCGGCGGGCTGGCCTATATCAATCTGCTCGTGAACATGATGATGGCGTCGATCATTGGCTCGGCGGCGGCGCAGATCGCCATTATGTCGCGGGCCATGGTGCCGGAGATGGAGCGCCAGGGTTACGACCGGACCTTCGCTGCGGCCACGACCGCGGCCGGCGGCCTGTTGTCACCAATAATTCCGCCTTCCATGCTGTTCGTCATCTTTGGTGTGCTGGCTCAAATCGCAATCGGCGACCTTTTCATCGCGGGAATCATCCCGGGTCTGCTAATGGCTGCTGGTTTCTTCTGTGCCATCGCCTTGCTGGGCACGCGCTACGACTACCCCGTCAGCCCTGAGAAGACGCGCTGCGACAAAATTCAGGCCCTCAAGATGGGCCTGCCAACACTGTTGATCCCTCTGGTGATCGTCGGCGGCATTCTCGCCGGCATCGCGACGCCGACGGAGTCGGCCGCAGTGGCCTCAGTGGCTGCCTTTGTGCTGGGCAAGCTGGTTTACCGGGAACTGAAGCTCGCGCGGCTGGGTGAGGTCTTCCTGCGTACAGCGATCAACACTTCCGTCGTGGTGTTCATTGTTGCGACCGCCAACCTCTTCGGCTGGATCATCATTTACGAACAGATCCCGCAGGCCATTGCTGTCTGGCTGACGGATGTAACGCAGGATCCCTTCGTCTTTCTGCTGCTGGTTAATCTTGGGCTGCTGTTCGTCGGCATGATTCTCGACGGTATTGCCGCGCTTATTCTGGTGGTGCCGATCCTGCTGCCGATCGCGCAGGAGCACTATGGCATCGATCCATTCCATTTCGGTGTGGTCGTCTGCATCAATCTCGTGCTGGGCCTCCTGACTCCACCGGTGGGGGCGGGGCTGTTCATTACCTCCGCCATGACCGGCGTGAAACCGGGCGATCTTTTCAAGGCTCTGATGCCGTTTCTGGCGACGACGCTGTTCGTCTTGATACTTCTCAGCTGGCAGCCCTGGCTGGTCACTCTCCTGATCGACTGAAAACAATCCGCCCGTTGCAGCTGTCCATCTCAGACATCACTTGACTCAAATGCAATTGCAAATCATTCTCAATCAAAATTGGAATCGTATCAAACCCTTCACTGACAGGAGTTGGTCATATGGATGGCGGTGTGCAGCGCTCGGAGAGCGAAAAAGCCCGTGTCGTAGCCGATCTCACTTTGCCGGAAGCGCTGGTGATCTGGGCGTTACGCAAGCGCCATACCAGTAATCGCGATACGATCGAAGAGCAGGGCAGCGAAGGACAGGAGGCATCTTACAGCGTCAAGGGAAGCCGCGGCAGTCTCTTCGCAACCTTCACGAAGGTCTTCGGTCATGCGCAGGTGTCGGAGGCCATAGAAACCTTCCAGCAGCTGATTGAGAGTTTAGAACGCGGAGCCCGGTGTCCGCTGCGGATCAATGCCTACGCCGACGAACAGCTGTCGATCCACGAAGAGCATTTCCTGTCGGTGCTGGCCGCATTCCAGCAGACCGAAACAGAACGTGCTGCCATGCTCATTCAGTGGCTCATCAATCGGGACCACGATGCTGCCTTCACACGACAGGCACATAGTTTTGCGAACCTGCTTCGGAAGTCAGGGCATTCCCTGTCTGGAAGGATCCTGCGCTCCGCCGCCAAAGAAACGCGGATATCTACGGGCGCCGGCTTAGCCGCAGTCGAGCGAACCGAAGATCTGACGCTCGGCGAAGCGATCATCCTGCAAGGGACACGGCGCTGGGTGGTCTGCCTGCATCAGGAGAAGGAGCCCTTTCCAGTGCTGCAGGCCCATTTTGCGCACTATGGTGTTCGCGACTGTTCGGAGAGCCTGAACGCCGTCTTGCGGAACATCGCCTTCGCTGCGGACCGGACGGTCGATGTGCGTGGTCCGGCCTGTCCGAACCTCTCTCCCGACGAAGCCGATTTGCTCCATGCCGTGGCCGGCTTTCAGCGGAACGACAGCACGCCGGCGTACGACGCCCTCGCCAACTGGCTTCCCCCGGCGGCAATCCGGCTGTCCGCCGGTGCTCTTTCGAACCTGGCGGACAGTCTTCTGGTGGCTGGTTTGATTCTTCCCATTCGTGAGCGGTCTTTAACCGATGAACCCCAAGGGCATCACACCCGGTCCTGGCGGTTCAGTGGTGCGGAGGTCACGGGAAGAACGCTCCACTGACCGTACGAGCAATCAGACTCTGGATCATACGCTGGCGGCCAGATCGCCGATCAGGGTGTTCACCTCACTCGCCCGTTCGAGGTGCGGCATGTGCCCTGTATCATCATAGACCTGAACGTTGATTCTCCCGGACAGGCCTTCCGCATGCGATGACGGGATGATTTGATCGTTCCGTCCCCAGATAACCTGGACGGGCGCGACAAGATCATCGAGCCGGTCCTTGAGCTGGGATGCCTGACGGCCTTCCGGCATGATTTTGTCCCGAAGCTGCCCGAGCGCCACGCCAACGCCATCGAGCCGTTTGTATTTGATGATATCTTCGACCATGTCCGTAGAGATTGCGGCTGGGTCGTTGACCAGAAGCTCGAGCACCGCCCGGAGTTTTTTCGCGCGTGTCTGGCTGATGAAGCCGTCGATGTAGTCCATGTTGATCTCGGTACCGAAACCGACCGGCGCGATCAGCGAGAGGCTGGCCACCTGGCCTGGGTGGTCAAAGGCAAAGTTGAGTGCAATGCCGCCGCCCATGGAATGCCCGACGAGATGAGCCCGCTCGATCTTCATGATCGACATAAAGTCATGCAGAGTACCGGTCATGGCGGCGAGATCTCCTTCGCCGACCTGTTTTGTAGATCCTCCGTGGCCGGGCAGATCGATGGCATAGGTTTTGTGATCTTCGGACAAGGCTTCCTGATTGAGCATCCAGTTGTCGAAACCGCCCCCGAAGCCGTGAACGAAAACGATCGGAGTATCACCGTTACCCATGGTCAGATAGCGGATCGACTGTCCCGGCGCGATCTCCACGCTTTCAGGCGCCGCACCGCCGGCTGCGGTCTCCTCGAGAACGAAGTTCGCCTTGAAGTCTTCGACGTAACTGTCGATGTCTGCGTCGCTGACGTCGTCTCCGGCGCAGACTGCCAATAAGAAGCCCACCGGTACGGTTTCACCGTCGGAAGTAACAATCCTTCGGATCTGGCCGCTGGTTGGAGACTCGAAGATATTGGTGATCTTGGTCGTTTCGATGTCGGCGATTTCCTGCCCTTTTTCGATCTGCGTGCCTTCTTCGATCTGCCATTCGACCAGCATGCCTTCTTCCATAGCCAAACCCCATTTGGGCATGACGATTGGGTCGATCTGTCCACTCATTCAGAGTCTCCGGATGGTTCGTATTTCATCTATTTGAAGTTCGTGAGTCCCGCCCGATCCCTGATGACTGCAGACCGGGCGGACACTCTCATTCTAACGACGCTTAGTGCCCCTTGCCGACGACCTCGCGCACCGCCGCTTCGATCTTGGCGGTGCTAGGAATATAGACGTCCTCAAGGGCCGGCGAGAAGGGCACCGGACAATGGGGTGCGGTCACCATCTTCACCGGGGCCTTTAAGTCGCTGAAGATCTCCTGGCTGACCAGTGCCGAGACATCAGTGGCCATGTTGCAGCGCGGATGCGCTTCGTCGATGACCACGAGGCGTCCGGTCTCCGACACGGTTTCCAGGATCGTTTCTTCGTCGAGCGGAGAGGTCGTGCGCGGATCGACCACGGTGCAGGAAATGCCGGAACCTTTCAGACTGTCGGCAACTTCGTTGGCCAGGTTCACCATGCGGCCAAAGGCAACCATAGTGACGTCGTCACCCTCACGGGTCACGTTGGCTTCGCCGAAGGGAATGCCATAGGCCTCGTCCGGCACTTCCATCTCCTCGTCGTACATGGCCTTGTGCTCGAAGATCACGACAGGATCGTCATCGCGGATCGCCTGCGTCATCAGCCCTTTGGCTTCGTAGGCATTGGAGGGCAACGCCACCTTCAAGCCCGGGATATGGGTAAAGAGCGGATAGAGACACTGGCTGTGCTGTGAGGCTGCCCTGAAGCCCGCACCGTACATGGTGCGGATGACCAACGGGGTGACAGCCTTGCCGCCGAACATGTAGCGGAACTTGGCCGCCTGATTGAAGATCTGGTCGAAGCAGACTCCCATGAAATCGACGAACATCAACTCGGCGACCGGGCGTAAACCGGTGGCCGCTGCACCGGCGGCACAGCCGATGAAGGCGCTCTCGCTGATCGGTGTGTCCAGCACTCGCTCCCGTCCGAACTGCGGCATTAAACCCTTGGTGACGCCAAGCACACCGCCCCAGGCGTCGTCTTCCCCGGGAGCGCCCATGCCGCCGGCGATATCTTCGCCCATGACGATGACACGCTCATCGCGTTCCATCTCCTGGCGGATCGCTTCATTGAGTGCCTGTCGATAGCTTTTGACTGACATAATTCAAAGACTCCTTAATCAATCTGGCCGTGTCTAAAGCCGGCCCATCCAATGTGATCGTGGTTCCGTCAGAACCGGTCAGTAAGAGAGGTAAACATCGGTCATCAGGTCGGCTTCCGTCGGCGAGCTTCCATTCGTTGCCGTCGCCGCACACTGATCGATGTAGCTCTTGACGCTGGTTTCGATCTCATTGAGTTCGTCGGGCTCCAGCAACGATGTCTCGACGACCCGTTGCTTGAAGAGTTTCAGGCAGTCCTGCTCAGCTTTTACCTTGTCGACTTCGCCGTCACCCTTGTAGGTGATGGCGTCACCCTCGAAGTGACCGTAGTAGCGGTTCAGTTTCACATGGATGAGTGAAGGACCCTCGCCGTTGCGTGCCCGCTCGATCGCTTCGCGGGCAACTTCCCAGACGGCGAAGAAATCGTGGCCGTCGACCTCGGTGCCCGGCATGCCGAAGCCTTCGGCACGTTTGGTCTGCGTTCCCGCAACGGACCAGGCGGAAGCAGTGGATTCCGCATAGCGGTTGTCTTCGACCACGAAGATGGCCGGCAGGTTCCAGATCTTGGCGAGGTTGTAGGATTCTAGTGTCGTGCCCTGGTTTGATGCGCCGTCACCCAGGAACGCGATGGCCACGCCGCCGGTCTTCAAGGTTTTGGCGGTCAGGGCCGCGCCACAGATCAGGGGTGGGCCACCGCCGACGATGCCGTTGGCGCCCAGCATGCCTTTGCTGAGATCGGCGATATGCATAGAGCCGCCCTTGCCACCGCAAAGGCCGTCTTTCTTGCCATAAATTTCGGACATCATGCCTTCGGCGTCGCAGCCCTTGGCGATGCAGTGACCGTGACCGCGGTGGGTCGAGGCGATGGCGTCGCGGTCTTCCAGATGCATGCAGACTCCGACGGCCGAGGCTTCTTCACCAGCGTAAAGATGTACAAACCCAGGAATGTTCCCAGCGGCGAACTCATCGTGAACCTTGTCTTCGAAGTCACGAATAAGACACATGCGCCGATAGGCTTCTTTCAGGTCATCGCGGTTTAACTGCACGTGCGGATCCTCCCGTTGTTGCGATGTCTTGACGGTATCCGCCCGTCGGCGGCCCGCCTTTTTTGCTCTAAGACACCCGCAAAGCCTGTGCCAGACTGGCTTTGTTGGAGATTCAAATGGATAGGAGTGACGCAGTGTTGCAGATGCGACACCTGTCGCAAGCCGGCTGTGTCACCTGCAACTTTGGTATCACGCTTAAGCGACTCCGATTCCGGCACGCGCGGTGCTATACTCCCGTCTGCAAGTCGCACAAAAAGCGGCGTGGGAGGAAAACGATGAACCTGGATGGTGGTGCGGAAACACGTCACGTAAAACGGGTGCTGGCCGCGATCGCGCGTGATGCCACGGTTCCCAGCCCGAAGAGACCGGCACAGCGGAACTCGATACCGCGGACGATTGAAGCCTCCTGGCGGCGCTGTGTGGTTGCGCATGGAATCGAACCGCACAAAGTCAGACAGCCGATCATCCTCAGCCATGGAGAGGTCGCCCCTCTGCGCGATCAGTTCGACGTTCTGAAATCAATTTTTGCGCCGGAACTGGATCGGCTGCACGAACGTCTGGCAAAGCTCGATTATGTGGTGCTGCTGGCCAACGCGGATGGAATCACCGTCGATGTCCGCTGCGCCAACGAGATCGATAAAGAGGCCCGGAATTCGGGTCTCTATCTCGGTTCGATCTGGAAAGAGGATCTGCAGGGCACCAACGGTGTCGGGACCTGTCTCGCGACCGGTCAGCCGATTTCGGTGGTCATGGACGACCACTTCGCGACCCACAACACACCGCTGACCTGTACGGTCGCGCCGATCTATTCGCCGGATCAGCAACTGGTGGCGGCGCTCGATGTCTCCACACCGCGCCCGACCGATCACCAGACACAGCAACTGGTCATGCAGATTGTCGCCAATGCGGCGCGCCGGATCGAGAACCAGATTTTCATGGCGCAGTTTCAGACGGACCACGCAATCGTTGCTCTCTCCCAGGATTCTCAATTCAGCGATCTGGCGAGCGCGACTTTGCTGGCTATGTCATCGAGCGGCCGGGTCGCGGCCTGGTCTCCCACGGCGAAGACATTGCTGGATCCCATGATCGAGCGATCGATGATGGAGTACCGTCTGAAGGACCGGGTCGATCAGTTCGTCAGAAACCGTGCCGAAGGCGAAGAGCCCATCGTTCTGGGCGATGTCACGTCCGGCCGGTTTTTCGCGCGCTGTCTGTCGGACGGCGAGCCGCTTCGGCACCCGCGCCCGAAAGATGTCCAAGATGTCGGGGCGCCGGTGAAGGCAAGGACCGGTGCGCGGCAAAAAGCGAAACCCGCGCGGCAGTCGGATGTCATCTTCGGTACCGATCCGGTGATGGACCGCAACTTCACCCTGGCTGCGCGGATCGTGGATGCCGGCTTGCCCATTCTGGTCACAGGCGAAACCGGCAGCGGCAAGGAAATTTTTGCGAAACACCTGCATCGGATCAGCAGGCACGGGAAGGGACCCTTCGTGGCGGTAAACTGTGCGGCCATCCCTGAAACGCTCATCGAGGGCGAATTGTTCGGCTATCGGCCGGGCGCTTTCACCGGGGCGGCCAAAAGCGGGTATCGTGGCAAGGTGGCCGAGGCCAACGGCGGCGTGCTGTTCCTGGATGAAATAGGCGACATGCCGCTGGAGCTGCAGACCCGTTTGCTGCGTGTACTGTCGGAAATGGAACTGACTCCGCTGGGCGGCACGCCGATCACGCTCGATCTTCTGGTGATTTCTTCAACTCACCAGGATCTTGAGGCACTGGTTGCGAATGGCCGTTTCCGCGAAGATCTATTTTACCGCATCGCCGGGGCGAATCTGGTCATCCCGCCATTGCGGGCACGGCGGGACCGCGGTCTCTTTATCAACGAAATGTTTGAACAGGTCTGCGTGGCGGCCGGGCGCGATCTTTTTATGGCGCCGGACGTCCTGCATCTATTCGAGACGTACCCCTGGCCAGGCAATGTCCGCGAGCTGCAGCAGACCCTGCGTTATGCGGTTGCGGTCAGCGAAGGCCGGACGGTGGGTCTGGAAGCATTGCCTGCCCGCCTGACGGCAACGCTCGAACCGGCGGAGGCCTCGTCGCATCAGGCCTCCACGGAACGTCTCGTGATCGAACAGACACTGAAGCGTTGCGGCGGCAAGGTTTCTGCGGCAGCCGAACTGCTCGGGGTCAGTCGCTCGACCCTGCATCGCCGGATGAAGCGTTTGGAGATACGTCGTTGAATTAGTACTGCGGCGCCAGCCCTCACCCCCACCCGGCCACCCACATGATACTTCCGTTGGGTGGCCGGGTGGGGGTGAGGGCTGGAACCGAACTAAACTACCAAGACTCCAGCAGTTCCACACCCAACCCGGTCATCTCGCTCTTGGCTGCGGCCAGCGAGCCCTCCAGATCAATCGCCCGGCAGGCGGATTCAATCACCGTCGCCTCAAAGCCCTGCTTCCGCGCATCCACTGCCGAGAAGCGTACACAGAAGTCCGTGGCCAGCCCGACGCAAAAGACCCGCTGAAACCCCCGCTCGCGCAGATAGCCCGCCAGCCCGGTCGGGGTTTTCTGGTCGTTCTCGAAAAAGGCAGAATAGGAATCAATCTCGGTGCGGTAACCCTTGCGGATCATCATCTCCGCCTGCGGCAGCTCCAGCCCGTCATGCAGCTCTGCGCCGCGCGTGCCCTGCACGCAATGATCCGGCCAGAGCGTCTGCGCCCCGTAAGGCATCGAGAATTGCGAAAAGGGCGCCGCGCCCTCATGGCTGGACGCAAAGGAAGAATGTCCCGCCGGATGCCAGTCCTGGGTGATCAACACATGCGCAAAGTCCCGCGCAATCCGATTGACCTCCGGCACCACCGCATCGCCATCGGCTACTGCCAGCCCGCCGCCGGGACAGAAATCATACTGAACGTCGATAACGAGGAGGAGGTCGGTTTCAAGCGGGGTGATGGGCATGTTGCAGGGCCTTTGGTATTGGAGATGCAAATGATAGCACCATAGGCTTATGGGAAGTTATGAAACTGGTTGATTGCGACCGTGTTCGTTCTCAATGGTATCCAGGTGTTGTTGATTTGAACATGCCCGCTGGGCTTTTGTGGCCCAACAAACAAGGATTGGCAGTTGCACTAAATAGAAGAAAATATTTCTATTGTAATCTATTTTTAAGTGTGCTTTCCCACTAACATTGATATTGTAGAGGCTTAACCATTCTGATGCATATGCAAATCAAAACTAATCAGAATCAACCCCGGCAAAAAAATAGGTGTTAAGTCCAATGCCGACATTTTCAGACGAAAATATCTTCAAATTATTTGGTGCCGAAGCTGCCGAAGATGAAGAGCCGAGAAGGCTGAAGGAATGGTTTGTTCGAAATAAAGCCTATGAGAGTATAAGGTCTGATTTGCCCATTCGAATACTAGTTGGTCACAAAGGTGTTGGTAAGAGTGCTTTACTTAGAATGGCTCATTTTGAGGATCTTGACCAAGGAGTCTTGTCGCTTTCGCTCAAACCAAATGACCTTCACGCACTGATTTCGCTAAATAACGATGCGCAGTTTTTGGAGTTGATTGAGGCTTGGAAAATGGGCTTGAGGCGGCTGATGATTCTGTCCATCGCGAAATCCTACTTTGAACCTCTGGAAGGTAGCGATACAGCAGTGAAGTCCGCATTAGGTCAGTTTGGGAAAGCCTTGGCTAGTATTGTTGAGCGAGTAAAAAACGATAAAATACACGTTGCCGATAAAGCAATTTTGAACTTTGCAGCTAATAAAACAGTTAGGGTGTACATCGACTATATTGACCGTGGTTGGTCAGCATCGAAGTTCGATATTCAAAAAGTTTCTGCGTTAATTAACGCCGTCCGCGACCTGATCAACGATTTGCGAGAAGAAGGGTGCAGTGTCCACTTCCGAATTGGGTTACGCACAGATGTGTATCACCTTGTTCGAACGAGTGATGAATCGACTGACAAGAGTCAGAGCTACATTACTTGGTTAAATTGGGACAATCACGACATCCTCATTTTAATCGTGAAACGCGTGGAAAAGTTTTTCGGGAATGAATTCCACGAAGGTAGCTGGCAGAATAAAACGCAAATTCAAATATCCCAAAAGCTACAGAAAATTATGGAAATGCGCTTTAGTGGCGCTGGCAAATGGAGCAATGTACCCGTTCACCGGGTGCTTCTCTCTCTCATCCGCCGTCGACCTCGCGATCTGATCAAACTCTTGACCTCGGCGGCGCAGGAAGCACACAGGGAGAATTCTGAGATTATCACCACTGAGCACCTCAGAAGTACTTTCGAGCACTACTCGCGTGAACGCCTGCAAGACATCATAAATGAGTTTAAGTCTGAGTTACCGGGAATTGAACATTTGGTGCATGGGATGAAGCCAACTACTCAGGAAAAAAAGGACGGTCTGATGTATTTCTACACTCAAGATCGATTAATTAAGAAAATTAAGAATCTCATGTCTCAGCACAAATATATGTTTACCAACAAAAAGCAATGCACACCTAAATCACTTGCTGAGTTTCTGTATAAGATTGACTTTATAACTGCTCGCAAAGGCCGAGAACAAAGTGGAAGCAAAATTATTCGAAAGCACTTTGAAGAGCATCAAACTCTACTTGCTGATTTTGCTGACTATGGATTTGATTGGGAAGTGCATATGGCTTACCGCTGGGCGCTACAGCCAGATGGAATAGAAGACATATTCAATCAGATTCAGGTTCCGGAGACGTAATACATAAGCGGAGTATTGCGCCAATTGATGTTCGTAAATTAAAAGATAGTTATAACAGCGCCATTTACTGTAGGCGAGTGTTTCAACAAGAGGATTGTATTTGGCAGCTTACCTCTGAAGCTCCTCAACCATCCGTTCCCGCATCAGAAACTTCTGCGGCTTCCCCGTCACCGTCATCGGCAGTTCTTCCACAAACCTGATATGCCGCGGCACCTTGTAGTGGGCGATCTGGCCTTTGCAGAAGGCGGTGATTTCTTCGGACTGCACATCGTCACCCGGCTTTAAAACGATCCAGGCGCAGAGTTCTTCGCCATACCTAGGATCCGGGATGCCGAAGACCTGGACGTCCTGGACCTTCGGGTGACGGTGGAGGAAGTCTTCGACCTCGCGGGGGTAGATGTTTTCGCCGCCGCGGATCACCATGTCCTTCACCCGGCCGACGATGGCGCAATAGCCTTCGCGGTCCAGGGTCGCAAGGTCCCCGCTGTGCATCCAGCCTGCCGGGTCGATGGACTCTTTGGTGCGGGCATCGTCGTTCCAGTAGCCGCGCATGACCGAATAGCCACGGGTGCAGAGTTCGCCTTCCTGGTCGACCGGAACCGTGTGGCCTTCGGCGTCGATGATCTTCACCTCGAGCTGGGGATGAATGCGGCCGACTGTGGAGACGCGGCGGTCGAGTGGGTCGTCGCAGTGGCTCTGGAAGGAGACTGGGCTGGTCTCGGTCATGCCATAGGCGATGGTGATCTCGCGCATATGCATGTCGGCGATGACGCGCTTCATAACTTCGATGGGGCAGGGTGCGCCGGCCATGATGCCGGTGCGGAGTGATGAGAGGTCGTGGTTTCGAAACTCCGGGTGATCCAGCATGGCGACGAACATGGTCGGCACGCCGTAAAAGGCGGTGCAGCGTTCGCGCGATACGGCTTTTAGGGCGGTCTCCGGATCGAACGCCTCACTGGGGAAGACCATGGCGGCGCCGACGGTCGCGCAGCCGAGCGTGCCCATAACCATGCCAAAGCAGTGATAGAGCGGAACCGGAATGGCAAGGCGGTCTTCTGATGCAAGATTCAAACGCCCGACCACGAAGCGCGCGTTGTTGACGATGTTGTAATGCGTGAGCGTCGCGCCCTTGGGTGAGCCAGTGGTACCGCTGGTGAACTGGATGTTGATGGCATCGTCCGGGTCCAGCTTTGCGGTGATATCGTCGAGGCGCAGGCGTTGCGCCGGACCGGCCAGTTTTAGCAGGTCGTCGAAGCGCAGCATGCCGGGTATCTCGTCGGCGCTTGTGACGATGACCGCACGCAGGAACGGCAGTTTGCTCGACGACAGGCGGCCCGCTTCGGCCTCCGTCAACTCAGGCGCGATGGTGGTGATCATCTCGACATAACTGCTTGATTTGAAGGCGGGTGCGATAACCAGCGCCTTGCAGGCAACCTTGTTGAGAACGTATTCCAGCTCGGCACTGCGGTAGGCGGGGTTGACCGTCACCAGAACTGCGCCGATGCGCGCGGTGGCGAACTGGGTCAGCAGCCATTCCGGACGGTTGGGCGACCAGATGCCGACCCGGTCTCCAGATTCGATGCCGATGGCCAGCAGGCCGGCGGCCAGATCGTCGACCTTGCGGGCCAGCTCGGAATAGCTCCAACGGATGGATTGTGCCGGAAAAACCGCTGCGTCCCGCGCTCCATGATGCAGGGCGGTGTCGGCCAACACCTGGGGCACGGTCTTACGCCAGAGCGGCTGGTTGCGGGTGCCGACGACGTATGACAGACCATCGCGCGGCTTCAGACTTTCCGGGTCTTCGGTCCCGGAGTACTCCATGCCGTCCGACAGCGAAGTGATCGGCTGCGAAAGGTCGGTGATGGTGAAGTCGCTGCTCATCGCTACATCGATTTCCAGTCGCCGGCCTGCTCAAAAGCATGAGCGGCGCGGTAGATGGTCGACTCGTCGTAGTGCTTGCCGATCAGCTGCAGGCCGATGGGCAAACCCTCGCTCAGACCGCAGGGGATCGACATGGCCGGATGGCCGCTGGCATCGAAGGGAGCCGTGTTGGGGATCATCTCAAAGGCGCGCTGGATATAGAGTGAAAGCGGGTCGTCCGGCGCGGGAAGCGGCGGCGCCTTCATGGGCAGGGTCGGCATCATCAGCAGATCGTAGCGCTGCAGCGTCTGATTATACTCGGCCTTCAGGCGGCGACTCAGGTTCTGCGCCTTGGCGTGATAGTGGCCGCGATGATGCTTCTGCATGTATTCGCCGATGAACATGGAGATCTTGAGGCTGGGCGAAAGCTCATCGGCCCGGCTGCGCCAGTTGGCGTGATGGTCCAGCAGACTGGTGACATAGAGACCCTCCCAGCCGGTCGCAAAACCGTTGCCGTGCATCATGATGTCGGTCAGGCCCTCCAGTGCGATCGGAGTCCAGATCGCGGTGCCGTCACTGTGGATCGGAACGGAGATCTCTTCGACCGTGGCGCCAAGCCGCCGGAAGGTCTCGGCAGCCTGCCGAACTTTGGCGTCCACATCGGCCTCGCTGCTCGGCAGACCGAAACCCTCGCGCACCAGGCCGATGCGAAGGCTCGCGACCCCGCGACCCAGTGCGCCGAGATATTTATCGATTTTCGGCGCGTACTGACGCGGGTCGAGCCCGTCTTCGCCTGCGATCACTTCCAGAAGCAGCGCATTGCCCTGGACGTCCGTGGTGATCGGGCCGGTGTGGTCGATGGTCGGCTCGATCGGCATGACGCCGGTGTAGGGCACCAGACCGTGGGTCGGTTTCATGCCGTAGCAGCCGCAGAAGGATGCCGGGATGCGGATCGAGCCGCCTTGATCGCCGCCGATCGCCATCTCCACTTCGCCCAGCCCGACCAGTGCGCCGGAGCCTGAAGAGGATCCGCCCGCGGTATGGCCCAGTTTGTAGGGATTGTGCACCGGGCCGGTGGCGTTGGTATGGCTGCCGCCGGAGAGGCAGAAGTACTCGCAATGCGCCTTGCCGGCGATGGTGCCGCCGGCATCGAGAATGCGGGTGACGATCGTGGCGTCGATGTCCGGGGTGTAGCCCTCCAGAGTCGAGGCGCCGTTCATCATTGGGACGCCGGCAAGGCAGACGTTGTCCTTCAGGGCGATACGTTTGCCCTCCAGCGGACCGGAAGGCGCGCCGCGGATGTCGGTTTTTATGTACCAGGCGTTGAGGGGGTTTTCCTCCGGATCAGGGCGACGGCCGGGGGTACGCGGATACTTCACCTGCGGTAGATAGTCGGGCAGAGCATCGACCCGGTCATAGGCCTGGAATGTGCCCTCCATGATCGTCATGTAGTCCATGATTTCACGGTCGCTCATGGACATGCCGAGCCCGCCGACGATGTCGCGCATCTGATCGAGTGAGGGGCGTCGAACGGTCATGTAGGCCTCCCGGATGGGGTCCGCAGAAAGAGAATCTGCTGGGGATGGGAATTGATTTTTCTTTGGCGCTGGGGATGCTGGTCGTGTGAAGGACAGCGCCGCATTCGGATCGGAAACCGCTGTCTGGGCGGGTGGTGACGCGGCAGCGTCGGTGAGTCTGGTCTGCCGTGCGGCACCGAAGCCGACGAACTCCTCGATCAATGCGGGATTGACGGCGGCATCGATCGGAACCTCGCCTGTGATCGCCCCGCGTTCCAGGATCATCAAACGGCTGGATACCGCGCTCAGAAACTCCAGGTTTTGCTCAACGACCAGCATGGTCAGATTGGTCTCGGCCCGGATGGTGTTCAGGGTTTCCTCGATCTCATCGATGATCGAGGGCTGGATGCCTTCGGTCGGTTCGTCGAGCAGCATCATCAGCGGTTCGGCGATCAGGCAGCGTGCGAGAGCCAGCAGTTGCTGCTCGCCGCCCGAGAGCGCACCGCCCTGCCGGTCAAGCAGGCGGGTCAGGCGCGGGAACCAGCCCAGCAGACGATCCACAGCCTCGTCTGCCGTTCCGCCACTCTCTCCCGACCAGGCGAAACGCAGGTTGTCCAAAACGCTCAGCTGACTGAAGATCCCCCGGCCCTGCGGCACGTAGCCCAGCCCTGCCCTTGCCCGGTCATGAGGGCTGGTTCGGGTGATGTCCTCGCCGTCAAAGATGACCGATCCGCCGGTGGCCGGCAAAAACCCGATCACGGTTTTCAGCAGCGTCGATTTGCCCATGCCGTTGTGGCCAAGCAGACCGACAACCTCACCTTCCCGAACACCCAGGCTGATACCGCGCAGGACGGGGATGTCACCGTAACCTCCCCGCAGGTCTTTGACGTCCAGCAACAGAGGCACTTTTTCGGCTGCCATTTCTTCGTTCACGGGGGCGCTGGAGATTGGAGCATTCATGCGCGTTTCCCCAGATAAACGTCGCGTACCGACGGATCCGCCATCACTGCCTCGACCGGTGCTTCGGTCAAAACCCGGCCCTGGTGAAAGACAGTGACCGCCTGGGCAATACTGCGCACGAAATGCATGTCGTGTTCGACGATGACCAGAGCTGCGTCCCGGTTCAGTTCGTGGATTACGGATACCATGCGCTCGACTTCCTCACCGGTCAGACCCGCTGCCGGTTCGTCCAGCAGCACGAGCGATGGCCGTCCGGCCATGACGATCCCCAGTTCGACCAGTTGGCGCTTGCCGTGCGCGAGGGTGGCGACCTCGTCCGTGGCGATGTCCTGAAGTTCGAGGCGTTGCAAGACTTCCTCGGTGGTTCGGTTGGCTTCTCGGCTGGTTTGCGCCTGGCGCGCCGAGAGCCAGATGTTCTCGGAAGCCGAAAGGGTGTTCATGACGCTGGGCACCTGGGTCTTGATGCCGACGCCGCGCCGCGCGATGGCGTGGGGATGCGCGCCGGTAAAGTCTTCTCCTTGCAGGTAGATGCTACCCTCACTGGGTACGAGCAGGCCCGTAAGGCATTTGAAAAAGGTGCTTTTGCCGGCGCCGTTGGGACCGATGAGGCAACGCAGCTCACCATTGTCCAGGCGAAAGTCGACGTTTTCCAGGGCGGTCACACCGCCGAACCGGACGGTCACGCCACGGGTTTCCAGAATCGCATCAGCGCGCATGACGAACCCTTCGCCTTGAGGTCCGGCGCGCGCCCTTTTTTCGTATTCCTTTGCGGCGCCCTTTAAAGAGAAGGGCAATTGTGGGCACGATTCCGCGTGGCAGGAAGAGCACGGCCAGGACCAGCAGGCTGCCGAGCACGAAGAGATTGTCGACCAGGGTTTGCTGTCCCAAGAAAAACTTCAGTGCGCCCAGGGCAAAGGCACCGACGATCGGTCCCAGCAGGCTGCCGGCGCCGCCGACAATTACCCAGATAATAACCTCTGCCGACTGGCTGAGACTGAAGAGGTTCGGCGTGACGATCTCGGCCCAGTTCGCGAACAGCATACCCGCCATTCCGGCCAGCATCCCGCCGATGGCAAAGGCGAGTGTCTTGATCAGGCGAACGTCATAGCCGACCAGTTCGGCCCGCAACTCGTTTTCGCGAATGCCGACCAGGATACGGCCGAAGGGCGCAGTCAGCAGCCAGCGCAGGCCCAGGAAGGCTGCCAGCAGGATCAGTGCGCAGAAATAATAGAGAGACTCATCGATCAGGTACTCGCTGCGGTCCCAGGGCAGGGTCAAGGTGTCAAAGCCCGGAATGCCGTTGTAGCCGCCAAGCCGGGCATTGCCGATTTTATAGGCGCTGCCTGCAGTCGAGTTCATGAACTTGAAGAGAATGAGGGTGGCCACCAGTGTCACGACAGCCAGGTAGACGTCACTCAGACGGCCGTAAAACAGCATGGCTCCAAGTGCAGCGGCAAAGAGGGCCGGAACGATCAGGGCGATCAGGGCAGCTGCCCAGGGCTCGGCAAAGTTAATCGAGGCTATGGCGAAAGCGTAGGCGCCGAGACCGAAAAAAGCCGCCTGGCCGAAGCAGAGGATGCCGCCGAAGCCCCAAATGAAGCCGAGACTGAGGGCAAGCAGACCATAGATCACGAGGACGGTGAGCGTGTAAATGTCATCAAAGACGAACGGCGCCACCAGCATGAGGATCAGCCCGATAATGGCGGAGAGGGAAGCTTCGCGCAGCATCGCCAGTCAGACCTTGTCTTTGAGAAAGCGGCCGGTGATGCCGGTCGGCAGGAGGCGCAGGAGCACCACAGCGGCAAAAAGGAGAGCGATTTCGCCGACCACCGGTGTTGCGAGAAAGGTGAAGGTCTGAGAGACAAAACCGAAGAGCCCCGCACTGGCCAGGGTGCCGGAAATGACCGCCGTACCCCCTGAAATCACCGTGATGAAGGCCTTGGCGATATAGGCGGCTCCGGCGGCAGGATTAATGCCGACCAGCGGCGCCATGACGCCACCTGCCAGACCGGCAAGCGCAGAACCCGCGACGAAGGTGAACATGTAGACCCGGCTGGTGTTGTAGCCGAAAGCCTGTGCCATCTCCGGGTTTTGCATGGCGCCCCGTGCAACCAAACCCGCTCGCGATATTTTCAGGATGAGATAGACTCCGCCGATCACCAGTGCGGCGATGGCGATAACGAACAGGTTGTAACCGCTGATCTGATACTTCCCGACGGCAAACCCGGATATTGGCGTGGTGATCCCGGTCGTGGTGTTGCCAAAGATCATGCTGAAACCACCGATCATGGCAAGGCTGAGCCCCCAGGTGGCGAGCATGGTGTTGATCAGGCGGCCGTAGAGAAAACGCACAATCAGCCGCTCGACCAGAAAACCGAAAATGGCCGCTGCCAAAGGGGCGGCGACCAGAATCGAAAGATAGATATTGAGGCCAGCCTGGTTAGACATGATGGCCGCGTAGCCGCCAAGCGTCAGGAATTCGCCGTGCGCCAGATTGATCACGCGCATCATGCCAAATATCACCGCGAGCCCGGTGCTGATGAGCACCAGCACCGCGATCGCGTAGCAGATCTCCATGACGACGACTGCAGCAAAATCCATCAAGGACGCTCCGGACTAGGGCAAACGTCACTTAATCTGCTGTGATTAAGTGACGGTAATTCGCCCTATTTCAATGAGCTAGAGCATCTTAACTGCTTCAGGCATGACGCAGGATGCTCTAGTCGTTTTTGAACTTCTAACTTCAGACACCGCGAAGATCAGATGTCGATCTCGTACTGCGTCGTGTCGTTCGGGTTTTCCTCCAGGTTGCAGACGGTCTGGGTGTCGACTGGTGGCCGCTGCACGAAAGTTTTCTGGACGGCCATTTTCTGATCTTTGACCTCGACGAGATGGACGTCGAAGGTCGCATGATGGGTCTTGGGGTCGATCGAAATTCGCCCGGTCGGACCGTCGAAGGCAGCGCCGCCTTCAAGTGCTGCGATGACATCATCGCGTTCCACCGATCCTGCCTTGCGTGCGCCTTCGGCCCATAGGTGGACGCCCTGATAGGTCGCGACCGCCAATTCGTGCACATCGTCCGTCGCGCCGTAACGCGTTTTCCAGCGCTCCAGGAAACCCTGGTTGGCTGGTGTTTCGAGCTGTTTGGAGAAGGAATAGGCCAGCATGATGCCATCGCCTTCTTCCTTGGTGAGGACGACCTGTTCGTTGCCAGCGCCCATCGTGGTCGAGGCCATGGGAATTTTCGTGTTCATCCCAGCCGCGGCCCACTGACGGTAAAACGACAAATGTGCGCCACCGACCAGCACCGACATGATCATGTCGGGCGCGGCGTCCTGAATCTTTGCAATGGTGGAGCCGAAGTCTGCGACATCGAGCGGGAAGAAATCGACCTGAACCACTTCGCCGCCGGCCTGTTTTGCGTAATGTTGAATCCATTTCGCCGTGATCTGGCCGTAGTTGTAGTCGGCGGCCAGCACGTAGACCTTCTTGCCCCACTTCTCCATAGCTGCTGGGACCAGGACTTCCGCTTGCTGGGCCGGGGTAATACCCGTGCAGAAGATGTTGCGATCGCAGACACCGCCCTCGTACTGAACGTTATAAAAATAGAGCACCTTGTTTTTGCGCAGGGTCGGGCGGATGGCTTCGCGGGAGGCGGAGAGAATACCGCCGTGGACGACGTCAACCTTGTCCTGGCGAGCTAGCCGCTGGCCATATTGGGTGTAAAGCGCCATATCCGACTGGGTATCGTATGCGACCTTCTCCACCTGACGTCCTGCGACACCGCCGGCGCTGTTGATTTCGTCGATCGCCATGTCGACAGCCTTATCCATCGGCTTACCGTAGAGATCGAAAATTCCCGAGGTGTCGAGAATGGAGCCGAGCTTGATGGTTTCTTCCGCCCGGATAATCGACGGCATGGCAAGGACCGCGGTGGTGGCAGCCGCCCCCTTCAGAACTTTCCTGCGATTTACAGACATTGTCAGTCTCCCGTGTTCTTTGATTCCAGATGTGAGGACAAGCTGTTGGACTTTTTTATGAGCTCGTCTTGTCCGGCGTGCTAGAAGCGTCGCTTCCCCCATTCCCCAGGTCAAGGTTGACGCCGATGCTTTCTCCGAGTTTTTGCATTGCCGGCAGCTGCAGTGCGAGGTTGAGGATGCCATCGACCGCGCCTGACATCGGGCCACTCGAACCGCCGGGCGAGTTGCCGCCATCGCTTCCTCCGCCGTTTTGGCCCAGACCCGAGACATGGTTGATGCGGATCGAATCGATCTTTTCGAGCGGCTTGGCCATCCGCTCTGCGATCTCCGGCAGCTTATCGATTTTGTGAGTGTCGAGCTTGATGCGCAAAAGCTCGCTGCTGGCGATGTTTTCCGCCTCGATCATGGCGGCCTTGCCTTCGGCTTCCGCCTGCATTGCCTTTAAGGTGGCTTCAGCGCGGCGCTCGGCGGCCGCGGCTTCCGCTGTCGCGGACGCTTGTAGAGTCTCGTTTGCGCTGCGGCTCCGCTCGCTCGATACCTCGCTTTCCTGCTTTGCCCGGATCAGCGCCGTCGCCCGCTCGCGTTCGGCGGCAAGGCGGTCTTTTTCCAACTGAACCTGTTCTTGCGCCTGGATAATTTTGCCCCGCTTCATCTCCGTTTCGGCCTGCGCAGAAATCTCCTCGGCGCGTTTGTGGGCGAGGGCAATCTGACTATCGAGCTTGGCGGTCTCTGCAGCGAGCAGGGCCGTGACTTCGTTTTCGCGCAGAGCCCGGTCACGTTCGATCTCGGCAACCTTCACACCGCGTTCGCGTTCAATCCTGGCCCGGGCCGACGATTCTTCCGCTTGTTGACGGGTGGCTTCGGTCTCTGCTGTCGACTCTGCCTTTAGTTTCTCAAGGGTCAATGTTTGCGCGATTTCTGCTTGCTGTTGCTCGCGGTCCAATTCAAGTTTGCGTTTTAGGGAATCAAGCTGGGTGTGGCGGACTGCGACATCTGCATCGGCTTCTATCTCGGCGCGTTTTTTCTTGTTCGCTGAAATCACTTCTGCCAAGCGGCGCATCCCTACGGCGTTAAAGGCGTTGTTGTCGTCCAGCGCGCTGAAAGCTGCCTGATCGAGGCGTACCAGGGAGGCCGATTCCAGATACAAGCCGTTTTGCGCCAGATTGTCTTTCAGGGTTTCTGCGACCTTAGTGACGAATTCTCCACGGTTTTCGTGCAGCGCATCCATGGTCTTTGTTGCGACCACCGCCTGCATGGCGTCAATAAAGCGGCCGCCGAAGAGATTCTTGAGGTTTTCCGGATTAAGGGCTCGGGCTCCGATTGCCTGTGCGGCCGTTGCAACGCCTTCCTGGGTGGGTTGGACGCGCAGATAAAATTCCATTTCGATATCCAGACGCAGGCGGTCTTCGGACATCAGCGACTTTTCACCGGTTTGCAGAACCTCAAGACGCATTGTGCGCATGTCGATCTGGTCAGCCCGGTGCAGGAAGGGCAAAACAAGCACACCGCCGTCCATAACCACTTTCTGGCCGCCGGCACCGGTCCGGATCAACGACTTCTCCCGGGTTGCCTTGCGGTAAAAGCGCTGAAGAAAGGCTATTGCGATTGCCAGGATAACGACGAGGACAATGAGAGTTGCGATCGTGGGCACGGAGCTTCCCTCTTAGGCTAATTTCCAGGCACAGGCCCGGCTGCTGAAAACTGTATAAGTGCTAAGGGTTCATTTATTTTCCCAGGAAATCAATATCTTTTTTACGGTCAGGAACCTGAACGTCTTTCACTAATTCGGTGAAAACGTAATTCAACCTCTATTCCACGTAACGAGAGAGCACTTGCACCTGCAGAGGCGGATTCGCGGGATGAGGGGCGCTTGCCGTATGGAAAAGTCTCTGGTCCGGTGTTACTCGTCAGCCAACTGATCGACAAGCTTGAACGCATGACCCCGGGCTTCCGCGAGGTACATGGGCATCTGAGAACGTCCCTCTTTTTGAAACACCGCGCCACGAGGGCCTTTTACCGGCAAAGCCGTTCCGAGTCTGGTCCAGTCGGAGGCCTGGGTAACGTCCGAGAGTGCGCGGAGGAAATAGAGGCCTTCATAGAGGCCTTCTCCGATGGAGTTGAGCATCGGGCCGCGCTCGCCGAAGCGCGTATGGTAACGTTCGCGAAAGGCACCGTTTGCAGCAGTATCGAGGGTCGAAAAATACCCCGATGCGGCGAAGAGGCCGTCGGTTGAGTCCGCCCCGATTCCGAGCAGCGTGTTTTCTTCCACGGCACAGGAAAAACGAATGACCTTTCCGGCCTGTCTGCTTCTAGCAAAGACCCGGTTAAAGCGTATGCAATCGTCGCCTACAAGCGAGAGCAGAAGGCCATCAGGTTTGGCGCGGCGAATGCGCTCGAGGACAGGGGCGAAATTCTGGGTGCCGAAGGGCAAATAAGCCTGGCCGACAATGCTGCGATCGCCGCCGCGGAAATGGCGGTGCACGGCGGCGTGAGAGGCCCGTGGCCAAATGTAGTCGTTGCCGAGCAGGAACCATCGCTTTAGGCGAAACCGTGCCGATAGCCAGTCTAGACCCGGCAGCAACTGCTGTTCCGGCGTCTCTCCGATACAAAATACGCCTTGTCCCGCCGGTCCGCCTTCGAACAAGGGCGTGTAGACATATGGAAGGCTGCCAGCGATCCGGTCGGCGATCGCTTCCCGTACGTCGCTGGTATGCATTCCGACGACGGCCTCTATCATGCCGTCCTCGCGCAGGGCTTCGGCCTCCAACGCAACACGTTCGGGATCGTTTCCGGCGTTCACGATCGTCAGGCTGATGGGCCTGCCGTCCATGCCGCCTTCGGCATTCAGTTCCGCTACGGCCAGTTCGGCGCAGGCTCGGCAGGAGGGACCCCAAATTCCGGCAGTGCCGCTTGTGGGGATGAATAGACCGACCTTATAGGACCCGCTCGCCTTCAAGCTATGCTCCCGACCGTCTTGCACGATGCAGACCAGTGCAGATTTGTGCTCCGGTCACATAAACCCGAGGCTGGTTTACGTTTGCCTTCGAACCGAAGGCCAACGATTAGTCTCCAGAGCCACCGTGCGTTGTTCCGACAGTGTCAGGCATAAAGCCTCAAATTCCAAGTGTTCCCCGCAAAGGCTTGATTCCGTGGAGAATGTGTCCCTTAGCCCGGCTGCCCGGCGGATCGATGCTTTGAACCCTTGCCTAATACTGGCCTGAGGCTGGACAGAAGGTCGGGCAGACTTCGTGAAGAGCCAACCTGTTGGATAGTTCTTCCAATTTTAGCCCGGACAGGCTATTTCCTAATACTGGAACGTTTGGTTTATTTTCCGGGATCCTTAATGTCGGCTGAGTCCCTTACAAATTCTTTGCCTTATCTCCTGGCGCAGGCACACCGTTCGGTTCACGGCGAATTGGACGCGGCTTTGCGGCAGGAAGACCTGCCGGTCGAGCACTGGCGGGTTCTGCGTGCTTTGGAGAGCGGTGACGGCCGGACCATGTCGGAACTCTCGCAAATCGTTCTAATGACCATGTCTGCGTTGTCGAAAGTCGTCGATCGTATGACGGCTCGTGCACTGGTTCACCGCAAGCAGGACATTGATGATCAGCGCCGCGTACTGGTCTATATTTCCGACTTTGGCTTGGAACTGCTTACCCGCTGCGAAAACCATCTCACACCGGTTCAGGCCGCATTGGAAAACCGCCTCGATCCAGATGATGCTGCGCAACTGAACGGGTTACTCCGAAAACTGAACGGGCACTAATCCTCGACAGCGCCGCACCGGGGTTCTCACCCGCAAAGCTCTTCATTTTTTCGTCCCGGATTAGAGACTGCGGTAACACAGCAGTCCCAACTACTGGGGCCTTTGGGGCGCCCGCAAACTGCTTCTTGGTACTAACCAACAGTTCGCGTCAGGCGGGTTGATAACATTTGCGACGTTTACCGCTGATTGTTCTTGTTTTGTTCCGAATTTCTGCTACCCTTGGTTTGTTATGCAGCTCCTATTCGCCTTTGACGATGGAGCCGCGACCTTCGCAGATATTCATTATCGACTGCTGATCCGCTTCGGGCGGCAGGGACCCTGGCGTTTGCTCGACCCGGTGAGCCAGTTGGTGTTGGGTATCATCGGTGGACGAACTCGTGGCACTGTCTCGCTTTTGGTTCTAGAAGCCTTGGTGCAGCGTTTCGGCTCATGGGAAGCCGTGCGTGATGCCGCTTACCATGACGTTCAGCGCGAAATCTTCCGGGTGACTTTTGCTGAAAACAAGGCGCGGCATTTGCAAGCTGCCTTGCGGCAGCTGACTGCGCTTCGAGGGAGCCTGGAGTTGGAGTTTCTTGCTGCCTGGCCGGTTGATGCGGCGCTTGAATGGTTGGAGCGATTGCCGGGCGTTGGTCGCAAAGCCAGTGCGGCGACCTTGAATTTCAGCAGCCTTAGAATGAAAGCGCTTGTGATCGACAGCCATCATCTGCGTGTCATGACGCGGCTTGGTCTTATAGGTGCCAAGGCAACGACCATGGACGCCTATCTCTCCATTGTTCCGAGGTTGCCGTCTCGCTGGATCGCGGCCGATATCGACGAGCATCATCAGCTCGTGAAGTCACTTGGGCAGACGATCTGCCGCCACGATACGCCCGCCTGTGCGGATTGCCCGCTGCAGGATCTCTGTTCCTTTAAAAAACGAAGTGCGCGGGTCTGCTGGGACCCGCGCATCGACGTTCATAAGGCTCGTTGAAGTGTCCTGCGTCAAATCTGACCCAGGTAAGACATCTTAGTAGATTGGGAAACGACCGGTCAGAGCGACGACCTTTTCCTTCACGGCGGCCTCAACCGCGGCATTACCCTCTTCGCCATTCTGTGCCAGGCCGTCCAAAACCTCGATGATCAGGTCGCCGACCTGCTTGAACTCGGCAGTGCCGAATCCACGGGTCGTGCAGGCAGGCGAGCCCAACCGGACCCCCGAGGTCACCATCGGCTTTTCGGGGTCGAATGGAATGCCGTTCTTGTTGCAGGTAATGTTGGCACGGCCGAGGGCGAGCTCCGCCGCTTTACCCGTCAGGCCTTTGGGCCGCAGATCGACCAGCATCAGGTGCGTATCGGTGCCACCGGAAACGATATCCAGGCCGCCTTCGATCATGGTCCCGGCCAGGACCTTAGCGTTGTTGACCACGGCTTGAGCGTAGCTCTTGAAGTCGGGCTGCAGAGCTTCACCAAAGGCCACGGCCTTTGCCGCGATCACATGCATCAGCGGGCCGCCTTGAAGGCCCGGGAAGACGGCGGAATTGATCTTTTTGCCGATCGCTTCGTCGTTTGAGAGGACCATGCCTCCGCGGGGGCCGCGCAGTGTCTTATGCGTGGTCGTGGTCACGACATGGGCGTGGTCCAGCGGATTGGCATGAACACCGCCGGCGACCAGACCGGCGAAATGGGCCATATCGACCATGAAGTAGGCGCCCACTGCATCGCAAATCTTGCGGAAGCGCTCGAAGTCGATGGTGCGCGGGTAGGCCGAACCGCCGGCGATGATCAGTTTTGGCTTGGTTTCCCGGGCTAGGCGTTCGAGATCATCGTAGTCGATCTGCTGGTTGTCTTCGCGCACGCCGTAGGGCACGACGTTGAACCACTTGCCCGACTGATTGACCGGCGCACCATGAGTCAGGTGACCGCCGGCCGCGAGATTAAGTCCCATATAGGTGTCGCCCGGCTGCAGCAGAGCGAAGAACACCGCCTGATTGGCTTGAGCACCGGAATGCGGCTGCACATTTACATAGCTGCAATTGAAGAGTTTCTTGGCGCGGTCTCTTGCAAGATCCTCGGCGGTATCGACGAACTGGCATCCGCCGTAATAGCGGCGACCCGGATAACCTTCGGCGTATTTATTGGTGAGCACTGACCCCTGTGCTTCCATGACTGCCGAGGAGACGATGTTTTCCGAGGCGATCAGTTCAATTTCGTGGCGTTGGCGCCCGAGCTCCTGATTGATCGCCGAGAGCATCTCCGGATCACTCGCGCTTAGGGAGCCGCCGAAAAAGCCCGGGAAGAGCTTCGTGTTCTGGATCTGAGCCTGATCGGTCATTGTGATGTCCTTACTTGTGTCTTTCTAGATCGTGTCGTTGTTGTTGATGAATTTGTCGCTCCGCGGCGGGGAGTTCACCCGGTCCAGCCGAGTCCGGCGGCAATGCAATTCATCGACAAAAGGAGTGGCACTGTCGTCGATTTGCGAATTTTATCGTTATTCTGTGCTGCCCGGAATTGTTCGAGCAGTTCAACCTGCAAAATGTTGGTTCGGTCGATGAGCGGTTTGACTTCATCGATCCGTCCTCGGAACGCCGGGAAACGGGTCGTCGGCTCGCCGTCGCCGGTAATCATCGACAGCTGATCGCGCGTTACTTCATATTCCTGTCGGATCATCGGAAAGATCCTGTCCCGTGTGTCCTTGTCCTGGACCAGATCGGCGTAGCGTGCCGCGATATCCATATCCGTCTGATAGAGGGTTTTTTCGACCTCGTCGACAATCAATCGGAAGAGACGGGATTTTTCAAACATTTCGGACAGCAAAACCCGGCCATCTTCGCCCCGTACCCGGACAAAGGACTGTAGCGCACTGCCGAAACCGTACCAACCCGTTATAAGGTGACGGTTCTGACTCCAAGCGAATACCCAGGGAATGGCACGAAGGTCCGTAAGGCTTGCCGCACCAAAGCGGCGGGCCGGCCGGGAGCCGATATTGAGCAAGGCCAGTTCTTCGACCGGACTTGCCTGCAGAAAGTAGTCTACAAATCCCGGTTGTTCGAGAAGGCGGCTGTAGATGACCTGCGACATGCCCGATAACGCATCGATGGCTTCATCGAATTCGGCGTGATCCCGGAGCGCGGCCTCGTTGGGAGACTTCAAGCTATGGGCAAGAACGCTGGCACTCAGCAACTCCAATTGGTAGAGCGCTGTCCCCCGGTTGGCGTACTTGGACGAGACTACTTCGCCCTGTTCGGTCGTGCGCATCCGTCCAAGCACCGTCCCGCTGGGCTGAGCCGCGATCGCCCGCCCGGTCGGTGCGCCGCCTCGACTCACGGACCCGCCGCGGCCGTGAAAAAAACGGACTTCGATGCCTGAAGCTTCAGCGGTTGCGATAATCCTCTTCTGCGCCTTCACCAGCTCCCAGGTCGAGCAAATAAAACCACCGTCTTTGTTGGAATCAGAGTAACCCAACATGACTTCCTGAACGTTTCCGGCTTCCAACAGACTGCGCCGCACGAGCGGGACCGTAAGGAGATCTTTCAGGATCGCAGGCGCAGCCCGAAGATCGGATATGGTCTCGAACAACGGTACGATGGGCAGGGCAATTGCTCCGCTGCCGTCATGTCCGGCGCAAAGTCCGGCATACTTCGCCAGCAGATAGACACCCAAAAGATCGTCGGCGGACGTGGTCATGCTTAGAATGAAGGCCCCGACCGCCCGTCGGTCGATGCCGGTCTGAACGTCTGCGATCAGCCGGAACAGCGCCATGGCTTCGGAGGCTTCTTCGGAAAGTTGCGATAAGCGCGGTGCCGAAACCTCCTGGGCGCGCAGACTGTCCCGCAGTTGTTTTGACCAGGCGCTCGTGCCTGGCGTGGGAACGTCATCCGGGTTTGGCGTGTTGAGCTGCCAGATTTCCTGCACCACGCGATTGATGACGGTCGAATTCTGGCGGATGTCCAGCGAGACGGTGCGAAAACCGAAGGTTTCCGCTTCCCAGCGAAGAGGCACGATGAAGGACGCAGCGATTGTCCCGGCCTTCATGGCGACGAGACCTTGTTCAAGGCCTTTCAGGTCGTCCGCGAATTGCGTCGGATTGCGATAAGGCTGCGCCGTATTGTCTTCGCCGCCCGTGCTGGCCAGGCGCAGATCCAAGGCGACCAGATACTGGCGGAAAAGTTCGCTCGGATTGCGCTCGCGCAGCCCTTCGGGATCGGAGGTCGCGGATAATACGGTTTCCAGCCTGGCCTTAAAGGATTGCGGGACCTTAACAACGTTGTCGCTGATGCTTACCATGGGGATGACGGCTGCAAGTCGCTCGCGTAACCGGCTAAGCGCCGCCGCACGATTGACGCTCAAGGTCTCCCGAGTGACGCTGCTGGTGACGTTGATGTTGCCGTCTCGGTCACCGCCGATCCATGACGAAAAGCGCAGGAATGACGAGACCTGCAACCCATCTTCGCCATAGTGGCGGTGCAGGGCGCGCGCGAACTGGTCGTAGAGTTGTGTTGTCGCGTCGAAGAGGGTTTCGCGGAAGAAATGCAGACCCCAGGCGATTTCCTGATCGAGGCTGGGGCGTTCAAGGCGCAGTTCACCGGTCATCCAGAGTAGATCGATGTCGTTGCGCAGCTTCGCGATCAGGCCTTCGCGTTCGCGCGGCGTCCAGCGTTGCGCCTCCAGATCGACAAGCTTTCTGTATATCCGGCGGTGAATTTCCAGAACCGTGACCCGTTTGGCTTCGGTTGGATGCGCGGTCAAAGTCGGCCCGACTTCGAATGCTTTCAAGGTTTCCGCGACCTGGGCGGGGCCGACGCCGAAGGCGGCGACGTCGGCGAGCACATTGGAAAAGGAACCCTTGACCTGATCCGGCCCGCCTGCGGTTTCCAACTGCCGGCGCGCCCGCATCATTGCGTTTTCCTCGGCGATCTTGGTCAGCTGAAACCAGATGCCGATGGCCTGCAGGGCGGCGATGCGGACGTCCTGCTCGGGCGGAGGGTCGCTTGGCGCAGGGTCGAGCACCTTGAGAACTTTCGGTTCTCTGTCGGCGATGACGCTGCGCAGCAAGCCGAACAGCAGGTCTTTGACTTCGTCCGCGTAGTTCGGCTCTTCCCGGCGGGTCTGTGGCGCGGCTGCCGAAGACTTGCCGCTGGTCTCTTTGCTTAAAACTGAAATGGCCATTACGCCACGAGGTCGCGGGGCGGCCTTCCCTCGAAAAAGTCCTTGAGGTTCTGGACGACACGATAGCCCATGGCTTCGCGCGTTTCGCGCGTCGCACTGCCCAGGTGCGGCAGGAGCACGGCATTCTCGCAGCCGCGCAGCTCCGGCAAAATGTCCGGCTCGCCATTAAAGACGTCGAGGCCGGCCCCGGCGATGGTCTCAAATGTCAGAGCATGAACCAACGCACGCTCGTCCACGACTTCACCGCGCGCCGTGTTGATCAGAAAGGCACTCTGTTTCATCAGATCAAGGCGGCGGCAATTGATCAGGTGCTTGTTGGCGGCGCCGCCCGGACAATGGAGCGAGACGAAATCGGCCTGTGGTAGGAGCTCGTCGATGGATGCGACGGGCTCCGCACCCGTCCTGGCCAGCACGTCCGCTGCGATGGGGGAGCGGTTATAGACCAGCACCCGCATGCCAAATCCATGGTGGGCACGTTTCGCGACTTCCTGTCCGATACGCCCGAAACCGATGATGCCGAGTGTCTTGTTCGAGACCTTCGATCCCAACAGGTGGGTCGGGCGCCAGCCCGACCAATCTCCATTTCGGACCTCGCGCTCGCCTTCGCTGGCGCGCCGCGCCGCCATCAGCATAAGCGTCAGGGTCAAGTCGGCCGTACATTCGCTCAAAACATCCGGCGTGTTGGTGACGGCAATGCCGTGACTCTTGGCGCTGTCGATATCGATGTGGCTGTAGCCTACGCCGTAGTTGGCCAGGATTCGGGTCCGGGGTTTGCCGTTATCGAGCACCCGGGCGTCGATGCGGTCGGTCACCGTCGGCAGTACGGCGTCGGCCGACCGCACGGCGTCTTTGAGTTCATCCGATGTGAGGGCGCGATCCTGCTGATTGAAGGTGACGTCGAAATCCTCGACCAGCGCAGCTTCGACAGCTTCCGGCCAGCGCCGCGTAACGACTACTTTAGGCTTGATCATGACGAAACCTTCCTCACGCTGCTTTGGAAACCACACCTGCGATTGTAGAGCCGATCTGGGACGGGTCGGGAGCAATGGTGACGCCGACGTCCCGCAGGATCTCGACCTTTTCGCTGGCACTCTCGCCGAAGGCCGAGATAATGGCGCCGGCATGACCCATGGTGCGGCCCTTCGGTGCACTCAATCCCGCGACATAGGCAACGACGGGTTTCGTCATGTGGTCGCGGATGAACTCAGCGGCTTCGGCTTCCTGAGGGCCGCCGATTTCACCGATCATGGCGACCGCCGAGGTTTCCGGGTCTTCTTCGAAGAGGGCCAGGACATCCTTGAAGGAAGAACCATTGATCGGATCGCCACCGATGCCGACGCTGGTCGAAACACCGATACCCAATTCTTTCATCTGCGATGCGGCTTCGTAACCCAACGTCCCCGAACGTCCGACTACGCCGATGGAACCAGCCTGATATATGTGTCCGGGCATAATGCCGAGCAGTGCTTTACCTGGGCTGATGATGCCGGCGCAGTTCGGCCCGATCAGCTGCATGCGATTTTCGCGCTGATAACGGCGCATATAACGTTTTACGCGGATCATGTCCTGGGCTGGAATCCCGTCGGTGATGGCGGCGCAAAGCTTAATGCCAGAGTCTGCCGCTTCCATGATCGAGTCTGCGGCAAAGGGCGGTGGTACGAATACAATCGAGATTGACGCACCAGTCTGCTCTACCGCTTCCTTCATGGTGTCGTAGACCGGGACGCCGTGTACGTTCTCGCCGCCGCGGCCTGGTACGAC
The DNA here is from genome assembly GCF_947331435.1 of Pelagibius sp. Alg239-R121. Lineage (GTDB taxonomy): Bacteria > Pseudomonadota > Alphaproteobacteria > Kiloniellales > Kiloniellaceae > Denitrobaculum. Next base: position 1,371,016 of record NZ_CAMZOF010000001.1, read on the forward strand.
GCCACCCACGACGTGGGTGCCGTAGTCGATCATTTCCTTGGCGTGAAAGCTGCCGATTTTTCCGGTGATGCCCTGGACGAGAACCGGCGTTGTGCGATCGATGAGGATGCTCATGATGAAGCCACCATCTTGACGTTGTGTTTGATATCGTTCTGCCAGGCTGAGACCGCGCGTTCTGCAGCTTCCTTCAGCGTTGCTGCACGAATGATCGGTAGACCGCTCTTTGACAGGATCTTGCGGCCTTCCTCGACATGGGTTCCCGCCAGGCGGACGATCACCGGCACGTTCACCGGGTTGGCCTCCAGAGCCTGGACGATGCCCTCGGCGACCCAGTCGCAGCGATTGATGCCGGCAAAGATGTTGACCAGAATGGCCTGAACGTCACCGTCGGACATCACCAAACGAAAGGCTTTGGCCACTCGTTCGGGGGAGGCGCCGCCGCCGATGTCCAGGAAGTTTGCCGGTTGGCCGCCCGCCAGTTCGATCATGTCCATGGTCGCCATGGCCAGCCCGGCTCCATTGACGATACAGCCGATTTTACCTTCCAGTCCGACGTAGCTCAGGCCCCTGTCGGCGGCCTGGGATTCACGCGGATCCTCCTGCGACTTGTCGCGCAATTCGGAGACGCTTGGGTGGCGGAACAAGGCATTGTCATCGAAGGTCATCTTGGCATCGAGCGCGACGATCGCGCCGTCAGCAGTCACGACCAGCGGGTTGACTTCCACCATGGTGGCATCCAGCTCACGAAAGGCGCGATAGCAGCCCTTAATGGTGCTCACCGCTTGCTGTATTTGTGCTGGCTTCAGACCCAGGCTAAAGGCGATCTCTCGAGCTTGGAAGTCCTGGATGCCCACGGCCGGTTCGACCACGGAACGGATAATGCTCTCGGGCTTTGTGGCGGAGATCTCTTCAATCTCCATGCCGCCGGCCGCAGAGGCGACAACCATCACGCGTTCGCTTTTGCGGTCCAGGACGAAGCCGAGATAAATCTCCTGCTCGATGGCAGCGGCACCTTCGACGTAGACCCGATAAACTACCTTGCCTTTCGGACCGGTCTGGTGCGTGACCAGCCGCTTGCCGAATAGCTCGTTGGCGGCGTCGTGAACTTCATGCTCGCTATTGCAGACCATGACGCCGCCGGCCTTGCCGCGGCCACCGGTGTGGACCTGTGCCTTGACGACCCAGCAGTCGCCGCCAATTTCCCGCGCCCGGTACGCGGCCTGCTCGGGGCTGTAGGCGAGGCCGCCGCGTGGCACTGGAACACCGAAACCGCTAAGGATTTCCTTGGCTTGATATTCGTGAATATCCATGACTTTTTAATCCCGCTTGGACTCTTGAAACCGCATTTGGCTGTCTAGAAGTGTTTCTCGTTCTTGATCGCTCCAACCAAGAACGATTGCATTCCAAGCCTGCTATTCGGCCGCAGCGCGCGTAATTGCCAGATCGGTGTAACCGTTGGCGGCTGTCCGGTAGTATTCCTGAGCCGCGGCAACACCGCTGCCGGCGACGATCGGCACGCCAAGGTCACGCATCGCCATTTCGGAACCGGCAAGGGCGGTCAGCAACATGACTTCGTTGAGGTCACCCAGATGGCCGATGCGAAATACCCGTCCGGCCACCTTCGAGAGACCTGCCCCCAGCGAAATGCCGTAGCGATGATAGGCGCGGGACAGAAGTTCTCCAGAGTCGTAGCCGTCGGGCAGGCAGATGGCGCTGACCGTATCGGAGTGCCATTTGGGTTCTTTGGCGCAGAGCCGGAGACTCCAGGCTTCGACGGCTTTGCGCACGCCTTCCGCCAGATAGTGATGCCGCGCAAAAACGTTTTCCAGTCCTTCATCCAGCAGCCGGTCGACCGAGCTGCGCAGGCCCCGGATCAGGGTCATCGGCGGGGTGTAGGGGAAGTAGCCCGTGTCGTTGGTCTGGATCATATCCTTGAAGTCGAAGTAGCAGCGCGCGAGGCCCGCCGTTTTCGAGGCTTCAAGGGCTTTTTCGCTGGCACACATAATGGCGAGCCCGGCCGGCAGCATGAAGCCCTTCTGAGATCCGGAGACTGCGACGTCGACGCCCCATTCGTCCATACGGAAATCGACGCTGGCAATGGAACTGACACCGTCGACGTAGAGCAGCGCAGGATGGCCGGCATCGTCCATCGCCTGGCGGACACCCGCGACATCGCTCTGGACGCCGGTCGCCGTTTCGTTCTGAGTGACCAGAACTGCCTTGATGGCGTGCTCTTTGTCGGCTTTGAGTTTCTCTGCGTAAATATCGAGCGGGACACCTTCTCCCCATTCAACGTCGACGATTTCGACGTCCAGGTTATGACGCTGGCAGAGATCGATCCAGAGATGGGAGAACTGACCGAAGCGGGAGGCGAGCACCTTGTCGCCGGGTTTCAGCGTGTTGGTGATCGCCGCCTCCCAGCCCCCGGTGCCGGATGCAGGGAATAGAAACACCCGGCCGGTATCGGTCTTGAAAATTTTCTTCAGGTCTGCGAAGAGCGGCAGGGTGAAGGCGGGCAGGTCGGGGGCACGATGGTCTTCCATGGGAACATCGATTGCCTTGCGAACCTGCTCGGGAACATTGGTCGGCCCCGGGACAAACAAGCCTATCGTACCTTGCATCGTTCAACTCCTCCCTCGTAAGATTTTTTCGGGCTGTTTTCTTTCGAAATGATCAGGTTGTCGAATTTGCCTGATTGCCCGAAATCAACGTGTAAGCTCCATTACGGCAATAACACCGCTGATTGTTCCGCTGCACAACACCCATAACTCCTGCTTTTGGATATCTATTAGAATAGGGGTTTTCCCACCCATTTAAGTGGTATTCTGCAAAATTCATCGCTATGATACCTACCCATTCAGGTGGTATTTGTTAAAATTGAAGGAAAGCATCGTGGATTCCGGCAAGAAAACGGCTGCAGCGATCGAAGTGGCGCTGGCCGACAGCAATTCGATCATGCTGTCGGCGCTGTCGGAATTTTTCGATCGGGATCCGCGTTTCAGCCTCGTGGCGACCGCCAGCACCGCCGAAGGATTTCTGGAGGCCGTGCTGCGGGTTCCGGTTGCGGTCGGGGTGATCGACTGGACCCTGCCAATGCTGGGTGGGGAAAAACTGATCGAGATCCTGCGGGCGCAGGTTTCGGCCCCTCGGGTCGTGGTTTACTCGCATGGCGAGGGGCGGGAGGTGCCGCGCCGTGCCATGGCCGCCGGGGCCGCCGGTTTTTGCGCCCGAAGCGAGTCGCCGGAGAACCTGCTGAACATCACCGCGGATGTCGCGAACGGACAGATGGTGTTCCCGTTCCTCGACGTTCGCGAGCTGCGGCAGGATCCGATGTACAGCCTGACCGAACGCGAACGCACGCTCCTGACGGCGCTGGCTCAGGGACGCACCAACAAGCAGCTGGCGCACGACTTCAGCATCTCGATCAACACGGTGAAATTTCACCTGCGGAATCTGTTCGAAAAGCTCTCGGTCAATAATCGGGCGCAGGCGATCGCTTTCTACTATTCGTCGATTGTTGGGCAGTCGTCACAGCTGCCTGAGATGCCTTCCGGCGGATCGAAAGACACCTGATCGGACGATGCGGAACGTCCTTTGTGGCGCGTATGGCGATATCTAATTTGCACTTGACAGCGAGCTCATTTCTCCCGTCCCCTCGCCGGCCTGTTTAAAACACCTTAGAAGCAGGACGCCAAAATCATGAGCTTTCATATCGTTGAACAAGCCCCCGCCCGGCTTAACAGAAGTGAACTCGCAGTTCCCGGAAGTCAGCCACAACTTTTTGAAAAAGCAGCGAAATCTGATGTAGATGTTGTCTTTCTTGATCTCGAGGATGCGGTTGCTCCCGACGACAAGGAACAGGCTCGAAAGAACATCATCGAAGCCCTCAACGACATCGACTGGGGCCGCAAGCTGATGTCGATTCGCATCAATGGACTCGATACTCACTATATGTATCGCGACGTCGTCGACGTGGTCGAACAGGCCGGTGAGAGACTCGATCTGATCATGATCCCGAAGGTTGGAACCGCCTCGGACGTCTATGCCATAGATATGATGGTTTCTCAAATAGAGGTTGCAAAGGGATATAAAAAACGCATCGGGTTCGAACACATTATCGAGACCGCTTTGGGGATGCAGAATGTGACCGAAATCGCGGCTGCCAGTAAGCGCAATGAGTCGCTGCATTTCGGGGTCGCGGACTATGCGGCTTCGACCCGGGCACGCACTACGATTATCGGCGGCGTCAATCCTGACTATGCGGTTCTGACGGACCCTGACGAAGCCGGTAACCGCGAGGTTCATTGGGGCGATATGTGGCACTATGCGCTGGCGCGTATGGTTGTGGCGGCGCGGGCAAACGGGCTGCGCCCGATTGATGGTCCCTTCGGTGATTTTTCCGATCCGGACGGCTATCGTGCCGCGGCAAAACGGGCCGCCGTTCTTGGCTGCGAAGGCAAGTGGGCAATCCATCCCTCTCAGGTCGACCTGGCCAACGAAGTGATGAGCCCAAGTGCCGAAGAGGTTGATCGGGCAAAGCGTATTCTGGTCGCCATGGCGGAAGCCGAAAAGGCCGGAAAAGGTGCGGTTTCGCTAGACGGCCGTCTGATCGACTACGCATCAATCCGCCAGGCTGAAGTCCTGGTGAAAAAAGCCGAGCAGATCGCCGCAAACTGACAATTTTCTGACGCGTAACGCCACGCGTAATAAGAAGGAATAGAGCTTCCCTGACCCAACCCGGTTGGGGAAGCAAAAACGGCTGCCTGCGGTTCGTCAGTTCTGGCGATTATTGGCCTTGCGCAGCAAGTCAGATTGGCGAAGATGTGGGCTAGAACAAGCACTCTAACCTACATTGTAACGTGCGGCTGCGGCCGGCTCGGGAGATAGGGAAACATGTTGAAGAAGACTGACTTTTATATAGACGGAAAGTGGGTTGCACCTGAGGTCGCGAAAGACTTCGAGGTGATCAATCCCGCCAACGAAACACCCTTCGCCACCATTTCACTCGGCTCGGAAGCGGACATTGATCTCGCTGTGGCTGCAGCACGCCGGGCCTTCGAGAGCTATAGCCAGACCAGCCGCGAGGAACGCGTGGCCCTGCTGGAGAAGCTTCTAGAAGTCTATGATCGCCGTGCCGGTGAAATGGCCGAGGCGATCTCCCACGAAATGGGCGCGCCCATCTCCATGGCCAATCATAGTCAGGCGGCCGCCGGTTCAGGTCACCTGCGAGCAACTCTTAAAGCGCTGAAAAACTTCGAGTTCGAACACGACTTCAACGATGCCGGCGAGCGTATCGTTCAAGAGCCGGTCGGTGTCTGCGGGCTGATTACACCGTGGAACTGGCCCATGAACCAGATTGCGCTCAAGGTCGCGCCTGCACTCGCGGTCGGCTGTACGGTGATCCTGAAGCCGAGTGAGATTGCCCCGATGTCGGGTATTCTCTTTGCCGAGATGATCGATGAAGCCGGTTTCCCGGCCGGCGTCTTTAATCTGGTGAACGGCGAAGGTGCCGTGGTCGGAGAGGCCATGTCGCGTCATCCGGATATCGACATGATGTCTTTCACCGGCTCTACGAGGGCTGGTTCCGCTGTCACCAAAGCGGCAGCGGACACGGTCAAGCGGGTGACGCTGGAGCTTGGCGGTAAATCACCTAATATCGTATTCGACGATGCGGATCTCAGTAAGGCGGTGAAAACCGGTGTCCTGCATTGTTTCAACAACACGGGTCAGTCCTGCAATGCGCCGACACGTATGCTGGTACAGCGTGATGTTTACGACAATGCCGTCGAGATCGCTGCTGAAGTGGGACAGAAGGTTCAGGTCGGTGACCCGTCGGAAGAAGGCCGGCACATTGGTCCGCTGGTCAGTTCCATGCAGTTCGACAAGGTGCAAGGCTTGATCGAAACCGCCATCGGCGAAGGCGCCCGCGTGGTGGTCGGTGGCGCCGGTCGTCCAGAAGGCCTTAATCGCGGCTATTATGTGCGACCGACGATCTTTGCGGACGTGAACAACGACATGACCATCGCTCGTGAGGAAGTCTTCGGGCCGGTCCTCTGCATGATCCCCTTCGATACGGAAGAAGAGGCGATCGGCATCGCCAATGACACCCCTTACGGTCTGGCGGCCTATGTGCAAAGCGGTAGCCCTGAGCGGGCGAACCGGGTTGCGCGCCGTCTGCGTGCCGGCATGGTTCAGATCAACGGTGCCCAGCGGGCGGCTGGCAGCCCCTTCGGTGGCTATAAGCAGTCGGGCAACGGCCGTGAAGGCGGAACCTACGGTCTTGAGGATTTCCTCGAGGTCAAGGCCGTCAGCGGCTATCAGGCAACGGCCTGAGGCCGACAGTTCACTTCGGTGAGAGAGGGGCGTGACGCAGCTGTTCATGCCCCTCTTTGCATTTTGCCGATCTGCAGAATACGCGTAAGTTTACACTTCTACATATTTAACGTGAGTCTCATGTCATGACCGCTTTGCGTTCCATCGAGCAGTCGCTACCGATCTCGTTGCTGAGGGCTCGTGAGGCGGTGATGGCACGATTCCGGCCTTTGATCACGGGTTACGGCCTGACCGAGCAACAGTGGCGCGTCATCCGCGCTCTCGCTGAAGCCGATGAGTTAAGCGCCACACAGCTTGCCGAAATCTGCTGCATTCTTCATCCAAGCCTGACCCGGATTTTCCGCACTCTAGAAAATAAAAAACTGATCAAGCGCCGCCGTTCCCGGGGCGACGGGCGCGTTGTCTCGGTTTCCCTGACGGAACAAGGTCGGGTCCTTTTCGAAGAAATCGCGCCGCAGTCCGAAAAACTCTACCGGCAGCTCGAGGCTGAACTTGGGCGCGACGAGATCGATCGTCTTTTAACCGCACTCAATCGTCTGCGGAACATCTGAGGGCAAACTCACGCACGCCTCTTCACGCGTAGAACAACCTGAGCAGCCCCAAGGTCACCACTGGAAAGGCGACCAGAACGACCACTCTGACCATATCCGATAACAGGAACGGAACCACACCCCGAAAAGTTTCCTTCATCGGCACATCGACGGCCATCTTATTGATGACGAAGACATTCATGCCGACCGGTGGCGTGATCAGTCCGACTTCAACTACGACCAAAGTGATGATTCCGAACCAGATTGCGGTCTCTTCCGGATTGAGGCCGAAGTCCAAGGCCATGACTACCGGAAAGAAGATCGGGATGGTTAGCAGGATCATGGAAAGTGCGTCCATGACGCAGCCCAGGAAGAAATACAGCACCAGAATCAGACTTAGGATCAGGAGGGGTGAAAGGCCACTGGTGGCGACCGCCTCGGCCAAGCTCTGCGGCAGATGTGTAAGCGCCAGGAAGGCGTTGAAGATGTCGGCACCCAACAGAATCAGATAGATCATTGCAGTGGAAACTGCAGCTCCGCGCAGAGCGTCGAGGAATTGGGGCATTTTGATGCCGTTGAAGACCGCAATGATCAGGGTCCCAATTACGCCGAAGGCGGCGGCTTCCGTTGGTGTAAAGACCCCGGCGTAGATTCCGCCGATGACCACGACGAAGAGGAGCAGAGCCGGAAGAGCTCTCAAGTAGGCGCGGCGCCGTTCGCTGCGGTCCGCCCGTTGGGCGGCGGGGCCCGCTTCGGGTACGAAGCGAACGAAGATGGCAATAGCGACGATATAGCCGACGGCGGCCAGAATACCCGGTATGAAGGCAGCCAAAAACATCTTTGCGATGTTTTGCTCGGTCAGGATGGCATAGATCACCAGGATGACCGAAGGCGGGATCAGGATGCCGAGTGTGCCGCCGGCCGCCAGCGCGCCGGTGGCCAGGCTGCCGGAATAGTTGAAGCGTTTCATCTCAGGCAACGCCACCTGTCCCATGGTGGCTGCGGTGGCAAGCGATGAGCCGCAGATGGCGCCGAACATGGCGCAGCCGCCGATCGCAGCCATGGAAAGCCCGCCCCGCATATGACCAAGCATGCCGTTGGCGGCGTCGAACAGCGAGCGGCTGAGGCCGGAGTAGGTCGCCAGATGCCCCATCAGCAAAAAGAGCGGCACGACCGAGAGCGAGTACGACGACAGAAGATAGTAGGGGCTGGTCTTGAGGTAAGCCAGAAACGGCGTTAGGCCGTTCATCATGATGTAACCGCCGGCGCCGGCGACGAACATCGAAACGGCAATGGGAATACGCAGGAAGATCAGCAGAAGCATAACGCCGATCACCAAAGCACCGATCACCGGACCCTCCACTTAGAGATCCTCCGACCGCGTTGGGATTTCCGACTCCGGGCCCGACGCCACTCCTCCGGTGAGTGCGCTCCATGCGGTCATGAGGCCGGTCAAAGCCAGCAGTGCCATGGCAGGAACGATGAGGATGAACCCCCACCAGGTCTTCATGTGAAGAACCATGCTTTCGTCGTTGTATCGCTTCAGATCGGCAGCACCTTCAAACATCCGCCAGGCAAGGAGGGCGGCAACCAGGGCAATCAGAAGGCAACCCAACGCATCGAGCACGCGTTTGATTCCAGCCGGCAGTCCGTTTGTCACGATATCGACGATAACGTTGCCGTCGCGCAGCTGGCAGTAAGGAAGGAAGAGGGCAACGGCAACTGCGCAGCCGACCTGAACAATTTCGAAGTCGCCGGAGATCGGCCGGTTTAGAAAGTAACGGCCCAGAACACTGACGACGGTGGTCACGGCGATCGTCACCATGATGATCCCGCCGAGGACTGCGAGAAGACGGCAGCTCTCGCGTATGAAAGCTGCCGTCGTCCGTCCGGCCTTTTGAATTTGAGACACCTCAGAGGATCCGTTCGCTGCCCTAAGGTTCTACTGGCTGTATTTTTCGATCAGCCCGTTGGCGTCGTCGTACAAAGCCTGACCGTCGTGACCGGCGGCGGTCAGGTCGGCGATCCAGGTGTCGATGACGGGTTGCGTGATTTCCTTGATTTTTGCGACTTCGGAATCGGCAAGCTCGACGATGGTGTTGCCGCGTTCACGGGATTTGTTCTCGCCGGGAACTTCGACCTTGTCCCAGACCGCACCCATGCGTTGCGCCAATGCCATGCCTGAGTTGTCGTCGATAACCTTTTTCAGATCATCGGGCAGACCGTCGTATTTTGCCTTGTTCATCGCGAAGATGAAGACCGAGGTGTACATGCCGCGCGGCGAGGTCATTTCGGCGTGGTTCGGCGCCAGTTCGAAGATTTTCAGCGGCAAGACCACTTCCCAGGGAAAGACCGTACCGTCCACCACGCCTTTGGAAAGGGCTTCCGGCAACGCGGGCGCGGGCATAAAGATGGGAGAGGCGCCCAGGGCATCCAGGGCAGAGCCGATCAGCCGGTTCGGCGCGCGCAGCTTCAGACCATCAAAGTCGGCGACTGTTTTTATCGGTGCTGCGCGGGTGTGGAACGATCCGCGGGCGTGCACGTGGAAAAACAGGGGGTGGACCTCGCCGAATTCCGCCTTGGCATGCTTCCCGTAGTATTCCTGAACGGCCTGCGACGTCGCTTCGGCGTTGGTCACCATGAAGGGCAACTCAAAGGCGGAAATGACCGGATAGCGTCCGGCCGTGTAACCGGGAAGAGTCCAGACCACGTCGACGATACCGTCGCGAACCTGATCGATCAGCTGCGGAGGTTTGCCGCCGAGCTGCATGGCGGGATAGACCTCGACCTTGATGCGACCGTCGGATTGCTTCTCGACGGCTTCCGCCCAAGGCATTGCCAGTTTGGTGTGGGCAGGTGCTTTCGGTGATAAAAAGTGATGGACCTTGAGTGTCACCTCTTGCGCCGAAGCCCCAGCCGTAAAGGCAAAGCCTGCCAGCAGGGCCACCGCAGAGGCGAGTCCTCTGATACTTGTTCTCATCCCTGATTTCCTCCCTGAGAGTCTGATCGCTTTCACTGGTTCAGTTAAAGCGTAAATCAGCCTCTCCATCTTATGGTTAGAGTGTACGTTTTAAGCTGTTCGTCTTAATGCGAGACTTGTTTGCATTGACGCGGGCTTGCCGCATCTGATGATAGGTTTTTAGTCCGTATCCTGTCCAATTATCGGACAGATCTTGACCGCATGCCAAATGAATATCTTTACCGCTAAAATAACCTAACTCTTATTCTCTGCGGTTATCACTGGTCAGGCCATAGATTCCTTGCGGACCGGGTTCGACAAAGAGCCGACGCCTCCCACCGTCACTTCGACGACGTCTCCTTCGCGTAGCCATTTCGGAGGATCGAACCTTGCGCCAGCGCCGGTCGGTGTTCCCGTCGCGATCAGATCACCGGGCAGCAGAGTTGCGAAGGTCGAGAGATACTCGATCAATCTTGCGATCGGAAAAGCCATTGAGGCGGTGGTATCCTGTTGACGCAGCTCGCCGTTAACTGTGGTTTGGATCTTGATGTCGGTAAGGTCGATGGCTGAGAGGTCAGTCTCAATCCAGGGACCGATGGCGCCCGACCGGTCGAAGTTCTTGCCCTGGGTCACGTTAAACTTGCTGTGTCGCAGCCAGTCCCGGACTGAGCCTTCGTTCATGATGGTCAGGCCCGCGATGTGCGATAGCGCATCGGCTTGCGGGATCCGGCGGCCCTGTTTGCCAATGACCAGGACGATCTCGCCCTCGTAATCCAGTTGCTCCGATTCTGGCGGAATTTCAAGCGCTTCCCCCTGCGCAACGAAGGACATGGGGTTACGCATAAAAACGCTGGGGTTCGTCGGTGCCGCTGAGTTATCCCGATATTCGTCGTTGCGGTTCATGTAGTTGACGCCGATACAGAAGATCTTGATCGGGTCGGGGACCGGCAGTGCGAGCGTCACATCTTCAAGGGTCAGTGTTGCTTCGTTGTCTCTTGCGAGGGCTTCCGCCTCTGCCAGACGGCCTTCGCTCAAGAGGCCACGCACACCTTGATGGCGTAAGTTCATCTTGTCTGCAAGTTCGACGATGCCGTCGGCAGTGACAGCGCCAAAACCTTGCTGTCCTTGACGATGATAGGTGATCAGCTTCATGGCGGATTCCTCAAGTAAGCAGAGTCTCAGTGTAAATCTGGCTCTTTGTCAGTCCGGCCCTATATCAATCCGGCCCTATATCAATCCGGCGCGCGTCAGTACACCGTCCAGCCGTTTCTCTAGCGCCTTATCTGCGGGCACCAGAGGCAGGCGATGCTCGTTCTCCGGCAAGACCCCCATCCGCTTCATCATATACTTCATGGGGATCGGATTGATGTCGTAGAAGATCGCTTTGTTGATCTCGAAAAGCTGCCGATGCAGACGACGGCCTTCGAAGAGATCGCCTTTCCAAACCGCTTCGCAAAGATCGGCGAGGACACGCGGTGCCAGATTGCCAACCGCGTTCATCAGGCCGCATGCGCCCACAGCCATCATCGGGAAGCTGAGTTCCTCCAGGCCGACGAAAAAGCGGAAATCGTCGCCGACGGCTTCGAATACGTCTGTCACGTAGCCCAGATCCAGCGAGGCGTGCTTCATGCCGACGAAGTTGGGGCAAAGCCGGTGGAGTTCCTCGACTGTGGCAAGTTTCATGTCAACGGCGGCGCGGCCCGGGATGTGATACACCATCCAGGGCGTATTGTGATCACGGGTCAGCGCTTCGTAGTAGGCGACCATGCCGCGCTGTGGCGGCCGTGAATAGTATGGTGTGACGATGAGCAAGGCGTCAGCACCCGCCTTGACCGCATGCTTTGTCAACGCGTCGGTTTCGGCGAAGGATTGTGAGCCGGAGGCGACGGCGACAGTTACCTTGCCGGCCGCGGCTTCCATGGCGACGTCGACAATCTTGTTGCGTTCAGCGACTGAAAGCGAGGCCGGTTCCGAGGTCGTGCCGTTGACCAGAATGCCATGCGAGCCCTGCGCGATCTGAAATTCAACCAGACTTGCATAGGCGTCGTAGTCGACTTCGTTGTTCCGGAACGGCGTGATGAGCGGCGGGATCGATCCACGCAAAAAATCATCCGGTAGTCTGGACACGAAAACCTCCATTTTGGATGTGACCGATTTCGGCCTGCTGTCACGCGAAACCAATCGCGTTGCGTTTCTGAGTTCAGATCATAATAAGCATTGAATTATTTAACAAGTTAAATTAATATCTGAAACAACATCACACGTTATGGGAAGCAAGACAGTGCCCCATTTTACCATCGAATACTCGGCAAACCTGGATGATCGCATTGATTTTTCGACCTTTTGTGAAGCCTTGCGTGGTGCCGCAGTGGCGACGGGCGTCTTTCCCCTGGGCGGTATTCGTATCCGGGCGTTGAAATGTGCCGACTATGCCATTGCCGATGCGGCGGAGGAGAACGCCTTCGTCGATATAAGCCTGCGCATGGGCAGAGGGCGTGACCTGGAAACCCGGCGGCAGGCAGGGCAGGTGGTTTTTGACGCGGCTGACGCCTATTTAGGTGATCTGTTTGACGACATTCCCCTGGCGCTTTCGTTTGAAGTGCGCGAGATCGATCCGGATCTGAGCTTTAAGAAAAATTCGATCCACCAGCGCCTTAAGGCGCACGAGTAAAAAACGGACACGGCGGGAAACGATGAACGATCTTGAAAACAACCTGCGCAAACTTGAAGGCTATCTGACGAATCTCAAATGCGATGGCGTCTTGAATCACATCGATGGCGAGGCCGTTCACGGCAGTGGTGGCGAGTTCTTTGCAACGGAGAGTCCCGTCGACTTGAGTGAGATTTGCCAGGTTGCCAAAGGCGGTTCAGAGGATATCGATCGCGCCGCCGCCGCCGCCAAGGCAGCCTTTCCGGCGTGGCGGGATATGGACCCGGCCAAGCGCAAGGCCATTTTGCATAAGATTGCCGATGCGATCGTCGCACGGGCCGAGGAAATCGCGCTACTGGAATCCTGGGATACGGGGCAGGCCATCCGCTTTATGAGCAAGGCGGCGATCCGAGGGGCGGAAAATTTCCGGTTCTTTGCTGACCGGGCACCCGAAGCCTGTGACGGACGTTCGATGCCGAGCGCCAACCATGTCAACATTTCCGGCCGCAGGCCCATTGGCCCGGTCGGGGTTATCACACCCTGGAACACGCCCTTTATGCTCTCGACCTGGAAGATTGCGCCGGCGCTCGCTGCCGGTTGCACGGTGGTTCACAAGCCTGCTGAATGGAGCCCGGTCACCGCGCGCCTGCTGGTCGAGATTGCCGAAGAGGCCGGCTTGCCGAAAGGCGTTTGGAATGTCGTGAACGGTTTTGGCGAGGATGCAGGTAAAGCGCTGACCGAGCATCCCGACATCAAGGCGATCGCGTTTGTGGGCGAGTCCTCGACCGGCTCCGCCATTATGCGTCAGGGCGCTGAAACTCTGAAGCGGGTTCATTTCGAGTTGGGCGGCAAGAACCCGGTCGTCGTGTTCGAAGATGCTGATCTGGACAGGGCGCTCGACGCCGCGGTTTTCATGATTTACAGCCTGAACGGTGAACGCTGTACCTCATCGAGCCGGTTGCTGGTTCAGCAGGGACTCTACGACGATTTCACGACCAGGCTGGCCGAGCGCGTGTCGCGTATTAAAGTTGGCCACCCACTGGATCCGGCAACCGAAGTGGGACCGCTGATCCACGCGCGTCACTTCGGAAAGGTGGTATCCTATTTTGACGTCGCAAGGGCTGAAGGGGCCAAGGTCGCGCAAGGAGGCGAACCCTTCGAAGGTCCCGGCGGCGGGCACTATGTTGCACCAACCCTGTTCACCGCCGCGAACAACGGGATGCGGATTGCACAGGAGGAGATCTTTGGGCCGGTTCTAACGGCCATTCCTTTTGCTGATGAGACAGAGGCTCTCGCCTTAGCCAACGCCACACGTTACGGTTTGGCCGGCTACGTCTGGACAAACGACCTTTCGAGGGCAATGCGCTTCTCCGATAGCCTGGATGCGGGGATGGTCTGGGTGAATTCTGAGAATGTACGCCATCTGCCAACACCATTCGGAGGTGTGAAGGATAGCGGGATCGGGCGCGACGGCGGCGACTACAGTTTCGACTTCTATATGGAAACCAAAAACATCGCCTTTGCGCGCGGCGACCATAAAATCCCCAAGTTGGGTGTTTGAAACAGGATAGGGAGCTTGAAAATGGGCGAACTCGTCCTGGCTGCTAAAATCACGCATGTGCCTTCGATCTGGATGTCGGAAACCATCGAGGCGCATCGTGGCATCCGCCAGTTTGCGATCGATGGCTTGAAGGAGTTGGGCCGCCGCGCGGAAGCGCGCGGTGTCGATACATTCGTGATCTGCGACACCCATTGGTTGGTCAATCAGGGCTTTCATCTCAGTGGTTCGAAAGAGCTCAAGGGCCGTTTCACCAGCAACGAACTGCCGCATATGCTGCATGGTATGGATTATGGCTATGAGGGTGATCCTGAACTGGGACGGGCGATCCAGGATGAAGCGCGCGCAGCCGGTATCCGGGCGATCTGCCATGAAGTCGAGGGTTTGAACGTCGAATACGGCACGCTCATTCCAATGCGTCACATGAACGGTTTCGGCGCCCGTGTGCTCTCCATTGCGGCCAATCAGTTCTCGACACCCGACGAGAATGCTGCCTTTGGTGCGTCGGTCCTGAAAGCCATCAAGCAAAGCGACCGGAAGGTTGGGTTTTTGGCGTCGGGGTCCTTCTCACACGCCTTTGCACCCAATGCCGTTTCCCAGGAATATTTGAACCAGATCACTGACGAGTTCTACAGGCAGGTCGATCTGCGGGTGCTGCAACTCTGGCAGGAAGGGGATATCCCTACCTTCCTCAAGATGCTGCCGACTTATGTGAAAAACTGTGTCGGCGAAGGAGCGATGGCTGATACTGCAATGCTCTTCGGCGTGCTCGGCTGGGATGCCTACCGGGGCAAGGGCGAACTGCTCTGCGACTACTTTCCGAGCAGCGGAACCGGACAGTGCATTGTAGAGTTTCCGGTCCAGGGCTGATCATTGCCATTCGTGAATTGCCGTTCAGCTCGATAACTTTCCATCATTCGAACAAATCGACAAAGCAACCCGGTTTCCTGTTATTCTATCGCCATTAATGACGATGATTTCGTAAATCGGAGAAGATTGATGGCTACCGAAAAGCTTTTGATTATTGGTATTCACGGGCTCGCCAACAAACCAAACAAAGCCACTCTTAAAGGTTGGTGGGAGCAGTCGATTAAAGAAGGCTTGAAAATCAATTGTGGTGAAGCTGCACCCAAGTTCGATTTCAAGATGGTTCACTGGGCGGGGCTGCTTTACAAAAACGCGCTGCACGATGACAAAAATTTCAACTTCGACAAGCTATACAATAATGAACCCTACATTACGGCAACACCGCGCCGACTGAAGGAATACAAGGACAGCTGGCGCGACGAACTGCGGCGCTACAGCCTTGGTGCCGGAGGATTTGTCCTCGACCAGGTAAAATCCCATTTTGGCGTCGACGCGGTCGCCAACTGGATTCTCGAAAAGACTTTGAAGGACCTTGCTTTCTATTATGACCCCAAGCGAAAGATCATAGATCGCAACAAGAAGGTCCGGACGGCACGTAAGGTGCTGATGGATGAGTTGAAAAGCGAACTTCAAGTTGCAAAGGGTCGCCGGACAATGCTGATTGCGCATTCGATGGGCAGCATCATTGCCTATGACGTGCTCCGAGACCTCGGCAGAACAAGAGGCAAGTTCGACATCGATCACTTCGTCACCATTGGTTCGCCGCTTGGGCTGCCGCATGTAAAATCGAATATCTATGAGGAGCGCAAGGGCTATTCGAAGATCCCAATCCGGACCCCCAGCCTGGTGTCGGCCAGTTGGGCTAATTACGCGGACCGCAAGGACCCTGTGGCTCTCGACAGCCACTTGAGTGACGACTACAAGCCCAACAAACGAGGTATCCAAGTCGCGGACGATCTGGTCTCGAACGACTATCTAAGTCCCGCGGGAGAATCGAACCACCACAAGTCATATGGTTATTTGCGTACGCCGGAGCTCTCCAAGCACATCGCCGACAAATTATAAGCCTCCGTCATATCGGTGCGGGGGAGCCGTTGGGTGGCGCTGAGAAAGCCTGACCAATGTTCGATGAGCATGAGAAAAAGGTGGATCAGCCCCTCGTTCGTATGGCCCCTCGTTCGTATGGCCCCTCGTTCGTATGGATTGAGGGCAATTCGCCTTATTGACTGCTTCTGCCACGGCTGAGCGCGCTCCAAGTCCGACCCATCAGAGATTCTTTGCTCGCGTTTGAATGGTAAGTGTTTCTTGTTTGCAAACAAATAGTAACCAGTCCGCAAAGCTGGCTGTCTCTTTGCCGAATACGACATCACTTGACGTTTTTGTGATCTCGTTTCATCTCTTTAACTTCCTGTTTTGACCTGACGACAGGCGAATTTCGAGGTTCGTTGTGCGCGTATCCCTGGTATGACGAGTGTTTGTTGCCGTCTACTGTCAACTGACTTGTGCTTCGGCTGTTTCGGGTAGAAAATCGGATGGAATTCAACTGGTCGCCGCTTGATTGAAGCCAAAATCCGCCCAAGAAACAGCTAGCAGCAGGTTGAAATCAGGTGTTGTTTCAGCGTGCAAGTATCGGGTATGGCCAGCATTCGCATTATCTATTCGACAGATCGGTAATATGAAATCAGACTACGATTGTTCGCGGAGATAAAATTCGTTTGTCGCTTTTGGAACAGCGGTCCAATGAAGGGGACTGCATAGATATCGGTTAGAAAAGAACATAAAAGCAGGGAGAAGCTACAATGACAGATGAACTTAAAGACCTAGGAATGCTGGTTGCGCGCGGTCAGGTCAGCCGCCGCGATTTTCTGGGACGGGCGGCCGCACTCGGTTTAGCCGCACCTCTGGCCACGAGTCTGCTGTCCTCGACGGTACTTGCCGCCGGACCAAACAAGGGCGGCCACATGAAACTGGGCATGAACGGTGGAACCTCTGCCGACAGCCTGGACCCCGCTACCTTTGCCAGTTCGATACCTTTTACCTTTGGACGCGTCTGGGGTGAAACCCTCACGGAAACCAGCCCCGTTGACGGTTCGCCCGTGCCTGTTCTCGCCGAATCCTGGGAAGCTTCGCCTGATGCGAAGAGCTGGCGCTTCAAGATTCGCAAGGGTGTGACCTTCCACAACGGCAAGGAAATGACGGCCGACGATGTCGTTGCTACGCTGCTGCGTCATTCGGATGACGACGCCAAATCCGGCGCCCTTGGTGTGATGAAAACCATCCAGGGCATCAAGAAGGATGGTGATGACGGCGTCTTGGTTACGTTGGATTCGGGCAATGCCGATCTTCCCTACATGCTGTCGGATTATCACCTGATCATTCAGCCGGGCGGTGGTGTTGAAGAGCCCGCTGCCGGTATCGGAACCGGGCCTTACAAGGTCAGCGTGAACGAGCCTGGCGTGCGTTACGCCGCTGAGCGCCACGAAGGCCATTGGCGTGAAGGTGTCGGTCATGCCGACTCCGTTGAAATTCTTGTCATCAACGATCTGACTGCACGTATGGCCGCCCTGACTTCCGGGCAGGTGCATATGATCAACCGGGTCGATCCCAAGACGATCGGACTGCTGAAGCGCGCGCCGACGGTTTCGATCGAAAATACCGCAGGCCGCGGCCATTACGTCTTTATCATGCATACCGATAAAGAACCCTTCTTGAACACGGATCTGCGTCTGGCGTTGAAGCACGCCATGAACCGCGAACAGATGGTCGAACAGATCCTGCGTGGCTATGGTACGGTTGGTAACGATTTCCCAATCAACGCTGCCTACGCGAACTTCTCGGACGATATCCCGCAGCGGACCTTTGATCCGGATAAGGCGAAGTTCCATTTCAAGAAATCGGGCCACGACGGTGCGGTTCTCTTGCGGACATCCAACGCCGCCTTCAACGGCGCTGAGGATGCTGCGGTTCTGTTCCAGCAATCTTGTTCGCAGGCCGGCATTCAGATCGAAATCAAGCGCGAGCCGGCCGATGGATATTGGTCCAATGTATGGAATGTACAGCCATTCTGTACTTCCTATTGGGGCGGGCGTCCGACCCAGGATCAGATGTATTCGGTGGCCTATCAGACCGGTGCAGACTGGAACGACACCAAGTGGAGCCGTCCAGCCTTCGACGAACTGCTGGTTGCCGCCCGTGCTGAACTCGACGAAGCGCGCCGCAAGGAGCTCTATCGCGAAATGGCACTGATGGTTCGTGACGACGGTGGTCTGATTCTGCCGATGTTCAATGACTTCATCGCGGCCGTCTCTAAGAAGGTCGGTGGATACGTGCACGATGCGGGCGGCGAAATGTCGAACGGTTTCGCGCCTATCAGAGCCTGGTTGGCCTGACGACTCTGTGAGAGCGGGCGGTCCTTCTTGGACCGCCCGTTTCAATCTGGGCCGTGGTGACATTTTTCTGCAGCCCTACGATGATTTTCAATCACAGAGCTCCGGAAATAAACCATGTCCAATGCAAGTACCAGCCCGCCGGCCAGCAAAGGCTCGGCAGGAGGCTTTTTCAGTAGCAATCCTCTACTGGCTTTGATCCTTCAACGAATTTTCCTCGGATTCATCCTTCTTCTCGCTATTTCGGCTCTGCTTTTTATCGGTATCGAGGTTCTGCCCGGCGATTTTGCGCAGGCTTATCTCGGCCAATCGGCCACTCCTGAAGCCATTGCGAATATCCGTAAAGAACTGGGCCTGGATGCCCCGCTGCTGGAGCGTTATTTCGGCTGGCTTGGCGGCGTCCTGCAAGGCGACTTCGGAACCTCATGGGCCAACAAGGCCAGCGTGTCTGAGCAAATC
The DNA here is from genome assembly GCF_947331435.1 of Pelagibius sp. Alg239-R121. Classification (GTDB taxonomy): domain Bacteria; phylum Pseudomonadota; class Alphaproteobacteria; order Kiloniellales; family Kiloniellaceae; genus Denitrobaculum. The sequence goes on from NZ_CAMZOF010000001.1 coordinate 1,389,758, forward strand.
GGCAAGCGCCTGGGCAACACACTATTCCTCGCATTCTGGGCCGCCGTCGTGTCGGTCCCGCTTGCAATCGGCCTGGGCATGATCGCGGTGCACTATCGCAACCGCTTCATCGACCGGCTGATAAACGTGATCTCCCTGGCAGCAATATCGCTTCCGGAGTTTTTCACAGGCTATCTCCTGATCCTATTCTTTGCGGTCAACTGGGGGATCGCGATTTTCCCTTCCACGGTTTTCGCGGATATGTCATTCGGTGATCGCTTGGCGGCCATTGCCTTGCCTTGTGCAACACTGGTTCTTGTCGTGCTCGCGCATATGATGCGCATGACCCGGGCGGCGATCCTGAACATCATGTCCTCGGCCTATATCGAAACCGCCGAGTTGAAGGGGCTGGATGCCTTCCGGATCATTGCCAAGCATGCGGCACCCAACGCTATCGCGCCGATCATCAACGTGGTGGCGTTAAACCTTGCTTATCTGGTTGTGGGCGTCGTCGTGGTCGAAGTGATCTTCGTCTATCCGGGCATGGGGCAGTACCTTGTGGATGCAGTGACGATCCGCGACATGCCGGTGGTGCAGGCTTGCGGCCTGGTGTTTGCAGCGGTCTATATCATCCTGAATATGCTTGCTGACGTGTTGGGTATCCTTGCGAACCCGCGTTTGCGGCATCCGAAGTGAGGGCATGGCCATGCAAATGATAAAAACCATGCCTTGGAGCGCCCGGATCGGCCTTTTCGGCGTTCTCGTGTTCCTCTTTGCTGCGGTCTTCGCTGATCTGCTGGCGCCCTTCGGTGAACGAGATATTGTTGGCGACGTATGGGAGCCGTCCTCGGGCAAGTTCCTGCTCGGGACCGACAATCTTGGCCGGGATCTGCTGTCGCGTATGATGTACGGCGCTCAGACCACGATCTTTATATCGGCGGTCGCATCGGTGCTGTCCTTCTCTCTGGGCATCTTTCTGAGTTTCTTTGCCGCGGTGGTTCGCGGTTGGACTGATCAGGTGCTGTCGCGGATCAACGATCTCATGATGGCAATTCCGACGTTGATCTTTGCGCTGGTCGTGTTGGCCGCCCTGCCTCAGGAACTCTGGATTCTAGTGCTGGTTATGGCTCTGATCGATTCGACCCGTGTGTTCCGCTTGGGCCGCGCGGTTGCGGTCGATATCGTCGTCATGGACTTCGTCGAGGCGGCAAGGCTGCGGGGCGAAGGACGCATGTGGATCATCTTCCGAGAGATCCTGCCAAATGCGATGTCACCGTTGCTGGCCGAGTTCGGTTTGCGCTTTGCTTTCGCTGTGCTTTTCCTTTCTTCGTTGTCGTTCTTGGGTCTGGGTATCCAGCCACCCGAAGCCGACTGGGGCGGCATGGTTAAGGACAACAAGGACGGTATTATTTTCGGCGTTCCGGCAGCCCTGATCCCGGGCGGTGCCATTGCAGCGCTTGCGATCTGCGTCAATCTTATCGTGGATTGGCTGCTGAACCGAACCGCCAGCTTAAAGGGAGGACGCGGCGATGTCTGATACTCTGCTGGAGGTCGAAGATCTTCGTATTGGAGCAACTGTTTACCCGCCAGGGGAAGCGCCTAAGGAGATCGGTATCGTGCACGGCGTGTCCTTCACGCTTGAGAAGGGCAAAGTGCTGGGCCTGATCGGGGAATCCGGTGCCGGTAAGTCGACCATCGGTCTGGCCAGCATGGCCTATGGCCGTGGTGGCTGCCGCATCACCGGTGGCAAGGTAAAGCTGAATGGCACGGATATCCTGCAGATTCCCAAGTCAGGCGTGCGGAATCTGCGCGGCTCCGGGGTTTGCTACGTGGCCCAGTCGGCGGCTGCCGCCTTCAACCCGGCTCACAGGCTCGGTGACCAGATCGTAGAAGCAACGGTACTGCACGGTGTCTCGAGCCGGTCTGAGGCGATGGCTCGGGCGGACCATCTCTTCGAAGTGCTGGGTTTGCCGAACCCGAAAGAGTTTGGCCAACGCTATCCACACCAGGTTTCGGGCGGGCAGTTACAGCGGGCGATGACCGCTATGGCGCTCTGCTCCCAGCCGGATCTGATCGTCTTCGATGAGCCCACAACAGCACTGGACGTAACCACGCAGATCGATGTGCTGGCTGCGATCAAGCACGCGATCGAGGAGACCGGGACGGCGGCGCTCTACATTACTCATGATCTTGCCGTCGTGGCGCAGGTGTCCGATGACATCATGGTGCTGCGGCACGGAAAGACTGTTGAGTACGGGCCTGTCTCCCAAATCATCGAGACACCGCAGGAGGACTACACCCGCGAACTGGTTTCGGTGCGCTCGAACATCAAGCCGCAGGCGGATGACCAGTCCGATGCCCTGCTGATGATCGAGAACATCGATGCGGCTTACGGCAATTCTCTGCAGGTTCTGTTCGATGTGTCCTTCCATCTGCCGAAAGGTCAGACGCTGGCGGTGGTCGGGGAATCCGGATCGGGCAAATCGACGACGGCGCGTGTGATCACCGGTCTGCTGCCCCAAAGCAGCGGACGGGTCACCTTCGATGGCCGGGTCCTGGCGCCTAAGCTTTCGGACCGGCCAAGGGAAGATCTTCGCGCACTGCAGATGATCTATCAGATGGCCGATGTCGCCATGAACCCACGCCACACTGTGCGTGAGATTATCGGCCGGCCCCTGACGTTCTATTTTGGCCTGCGGGGTAAGGAGCGGGAGAAGCGCGTCCTCGAGCTGCTCGATCAGATCGAGATGGGAGGATCCTTCATTGACCGCTATCCGGCTGAATTGTCCGGTGGCCAAAAACAAAGGGTCTGTATCGCGCGTTCATTGGCGGCCGATCCGAAGCTGATCATTTGCGACGAACCGACTTCGGCTCTCGACCCGCTGGTTGCGGAGGGCATCCTGAAACTCCTGATGGAACTCCAGGAAGAAACCCACGTTTCCTATCTCTTCATCACCCATGATATCGCGACCGTGCGAGCGATCGCCGATTCTATCGCGGTAATGTATCAGGGAAGATTGGTGCGTTTCGGACCGAAAGATCAGGTGCTTTCACCACCCTTCGACGACTACACGGATCTGCTGCTCAAATCAGTACCTGAGATGGAGCTGGGCTGGCTGGAGAAGGCTTTGTCGGAGCGGAAAATGGCAGCCGCCGGAAACTAATCTCCCCTATTCGCAGTGCCAAGCCGGGAGATGGCATCACAGATACGGGCGAAGCTGTGCTTCGCCCGTTCGCTTGTGGTCCGGGCACGTAGATAGCCGTGAACCAGACCAGGTTCGTTGATCCACTCGGCCTGCACCCCGGCCTCGCTCAGCCGCCGGACAAAGGTGGACCCGTCGTCGCGCAGAGGGTCGCAATCGGCGGTGACAACCACGCAGGGCGCAAGATCACTGAAGTCCTTGGCAGATAATGGGGCATAGGTTGGATCGCCGATCGGGACTCCACCTGTAACCCGGACCTTCTTGTAAAACATGATATCGCGGGTCGTGAGGAGCGGCGCTTCCGCCTCGTCTCGGTATGAGGGTAATCCCATGCTTTCTCCACCAAGCCCAGGATAGATCAAGACCTGGCCGACAGGCGCTTCCGGCCTGTGACGTGCCGTCAGGCAGACCGCTGCCACCAAATTGCCGCCAGCGGAGTCGCCGCACATTACGACCGGAAGACCTTCATCCGCGACAGCTTCGAAAACCGCGCGTGCGTCTTGGTAGGCAGCAGGGTGGGGGTGTTCCGGGCAAAGCCGGTAATCGACGGAGACGACCGTAAAGCCAGTGGCTGCTGCAATTTCAGCGCAGACATCATCATGGCTTTCCAGGCCGCCGACAACAAAGCCGCCACCGTGGCAGTAGACGACCGTTGCGGCTGGTTGAGACTTGTCGTCCGGAAGGTAGCGTCGGGTCGGGATGTCGCAGTCGGGGCCCGCCACTGCCTCATCCTGCACTGCAACGCCCGCCGGCCTCGATTGCCGGAATTGAGCGCACATTTCATCGTAGACGCTGCGTTGTATGGCGATACTGCTCTCCACTGCATCGGGCGGATAGAAGCTGTTGGTCCGGTCGACGAAGGCCCAGATCTCGTCATCGATCCTGGGGGCGTAAAAGGGGTCGCGTTTGGTCATTGGCCTATCTCTGAACTGCCGCCGAAACGAATCTCTTGGGGAGGAATCTTGCGGGGCAATACCGGCCGAGTCAATCGAGCAGAGCGCCGTATTGCCAGCGGCGTCAAAATTCACTGCATTGATCAGAAAGCAGCTTGCCGCCGACCAAATTCGCCTGCACTCTTCGCTTAAGTTCAACGCCGTTACAGGCCTCTTTGCGGAGATGATTATGAGTCAAAAGGTCGTCCTTATCATTCTGGACGGGATGGGTTGGAAGACCGCGCGGACGCTGCTTGGCAATGTCGAGGGTTGGGTCGAAAAAGGCGATGCATCGGTTTGGAAGATGCGCGCGACTTTGCCGTCAGTTTCGGGACCCTGCTACGCCTCGATCCATACCGGCGTCACGCCGCAGCAACATGGAATCGTCGACAACTACAAACTCCAGCGGGTCGAAACGCCGGATATCTTTTCCGAAGCGCGCAGGGCGGGCCGGACGACGGCAGCGGCGGCTCATTCATTTTTCTCCAGTTATTTTCAGCGCGCGCCCTTCGATATCTTCCGCGATCTTGAGGTCGATGACGAAAGTCTTCCGATCCAGCATGCGCGTTTCTACACCATGACCGGCGAGACCAAAGGCAATATGGCGGTTCCGTCGGAAGCCGATCTCTTTGCACAGTCGGCCATCATGATTGACCGGCACCAGCCTGACTATCTGTTGATTCACAGCAGCACGGTCGATTCCACGGGGCATCGTTACGGCCCGGATTCCGCCGAGATGGATCATGTCGTCTATGTCGTGGATGGTGTCATTGGCAACATCATTCCGCGCTGGCTGGATCAGGGTTACGAGATCATGATCACCGCGGACCATGGCCAATCGGTCCGTGGCCATCACGGTGGTACGACAGATGAGATGCGCGAGGTCGCGTTTTATTACTTCGGTGCCGGCACAGGGCCCGAATCCGGTGTGGTTCTGGATCAACTCCAGATCGCTCCGACCGTTCTCTCCCGGCTTGGGGTCGAACCGGCCGAGACCATGAAGAGGGAGAGTTTCCTCTCATAGAGCATGATCTTCCTTCACTAAGTTCAGTGAAAAGCGATCAGTTTTTACAAGAACGCGCGGCGCGGGGGTAAGGCGATGTCGAAGAGATCATTTCAAGTCATCGAAGACGCATGGATTTCCCTGCAGGACGGAACACGTTTGGCAGCGCGCGTCTGGATGCCGGATGGTGCCGAAAAGGACCCCGTTCCGGCAATCCTCGAATACCTGCCTTATCGCCGGCGTGACGGCACGGCACCCCGGGACGAGAGTACCTATCCGGTATTCGCGGAAGCCGGCTACGCGGGTGTGCGGGTCGATATGCGCGGCAGCGGCGATTCGGACGGTGACGTCGAGGACGAATATTCGCCACAGGAACTGGCGGACGCCGTCGAGGTGATTGCCTGGCTCGCGGCGCAGGACTGGTGCAGCGGCTCTGTCGGCATGATGGGGATCTCTTGGGGCGGTTTCAACTCTCTGCAGGTGGCGGCCTTGCGGCCCGAAGCACTCAAAGCGGTTATTTCGCTCAGCACGACGGTTGATCGCTACAACGATGACATTCACTACAAGAACGGTTGCTTACTGTCGGCTAACTTTTATTGGGCCAGCAATTTGCTGTCCTATTCCTCGCGGCCGCCCGACCCGCAGATCGTCGGTAAGGGCTGGAGAGAACACTGGCTGACGCGTCTTAATAGTATGGATTATCCCTTGACCACATGGTTGGGGCATCAGCGGCGCGACGACTACTGGCGCCATGGTTCGATCTGCGAAGATTACGATGCGCTCGAAGCAGCCGTCCTGATCATTGGCGGCTGGGGCGACGGTTACCGCAACGCGCCGCCGTCGGCAGCGGCCAATCTTTCGACGCCGGTCAAGGCGATCAACGGACCCTGGATTCACAAATATCCGCACTTCGCCTGGCCGAAACCGCGGCTTGATTTTCATGCCGAGGCGATCCGCTGGTGGGATCGCTGGCTTAAAGGCATAGAGAATCAGGCGGAAGCGCTGCCAGCCTATCGTGCTTATATAACCGAGGGTGTGCGGCCCTCGACCTGGCGGGAGAATGACCCGGGCCGCTGGGTGGCGGTGGATAGCTGGCCCTCACCGGATGTGACAAGGCGAAGCTTGCATTTAACGAGCGATGGCGGCTTGAGCGATCACCCCGGGGCAGAGGGAACTGCCGTCGTGTCTTCACCACAGGACTGCGGTACCGCATCGGGTGAGTACTTTACCCTGGCCCCGGGTGCCGACCTACCGGGCGACCAACGCGGTGACGACGGTTTGTCCTTGGTCTTTGAGACCAAACTGCTGCAGGAACCGGTAGAAATACTGGGTCGCCCGCGTCTGTCTGTTAAAGTCGCCATTGATGCGCCTCTGGGGAACCTGGCCGTGCGCCTGATTGATGTTCATCCGGACGGTCTGGCTCAGCGGGTCACTTTGGGGGTGCTTAATCTTGCCCATCGCCGCGGCAACGCGGAGCCGGTACCTATGACGCCGGGAAATTTTGAAGAGGTCGAGATCGAGCTGGATGAGTCGGGGCACCGGTTCCGTGCAGGACATCGGATGCGGGTTGCCATCTCGACGGCCTACTGGCCATTGATCCTGCCACCACCCAGTCATGTGACGGCACAGTTGGTAACAGGCGTCGAAAGCCGTTTTACGCTCCCGGTTCTTCAGGTCGCGAAACAAGCGGAAATGCCAGAACCGGCAAATCCGGACCCTTTGCCAAAGTACTCTTCGCTGGAAGCCGGCGGCACCCGACGCTGGGTTGAGCGCGATCTCACTGCCGGCATCACACGGTATCACATCCTTGACGACACAGGTGCCAATGAACACCCGGGGCATGGAATGATCGCGCGTGAGATTCGCCGCGAAAGCTGGTCGATCGCGCCGGACGATCCCTTGAGCGTAACCGGCGAAGCACATATGACCGCCACACGCAGCCGCGGCGACTGGTCCGCACGTACCGAAGCGACGACGCGCCTGACCGCCGACGGAGAGCATTTCTTTCTTGAGGCCAAGCTGCAAGCCTATGAGGGGAAGGTGCTCATTTTCGAACGCGAATGGAGCGACAGGATTATTCGCGACTGTATGTAGTTGAACCGAAGGAATGATTTATGTCCGATATCAAGGTCGCCATCGTCACAGCCGGTGGCAGCGGTATGGGCGCCGCAGCGGCGCGCAAGTTGGCGGAAGAAGGTTTTGCGCTGGCGATCCTCTCCTCCTCCGGCAAAGGTGAAGCTTTGGCGGAGGAGCTGGGCGGCTTGGGTGTCACGGGCTCAAATCAATCGGTTGAAGACCTTCAACGCCTTGTCGATGCGACCATGGCGCGCTGGGGACGTATCGACACAGTGGTCAACAGCGCAGGACATGGGCCGAAAGGTGCAGTCCTGGAACTCACCGACGAAGACTGGCACCTGGGAATGGATTTTTATCTGCTGAACGTGGTGCGTATGACACGGCTCGTCACGCCCATTATGCAAAAGCAGGGCGGCGGATCGATTGTGAATATTTCAACTTACGCGACGTTCGAGCCCGAGGCCATGTTCCCGACCTCCGGTGTATTCCGTGCCGGGCTTGCCGCCTTCACCAAGCTGTTCGCGGACAAGTATGCGCCGGAGGCAATCCGTATGAACAATGTGCTGCCCGGCTTCATCGACAGCCTGCCGGAAAAGGAAGATCGTCGCGTCCGCATTCCCATGGGGCGGTACGGCAGCGCCGACGAGGTGGCCGAGACCATTGCGTTCCTGGCGTCCGGCAAGTCCAGCTACATCACCGGTCAAAATCTCCGGGTCGATGGAGGGATAACGCGTTCGGTTTAGGTCTTGATGGCGAAACGATCGACCACCCGCTGCAGAACCGGGGCGTAGTGCTCGAAGGGTGGTGTTTCCAGGCTGGGGTCCTTGCCGTCCTCATCCCAGAAGCGCACCTGCAGAATGTCGTCGAGGTTTGGGTTCTGTCTGAAGACCTCGACTTCAGTGTCCGACATGGGGCCGCCCTGAAGCTCAAGGCTATGCACTGAAGCTTCGGACAGACGGGCGAAGTAACTCGGGTCCGTGGCGCAGAGATAACGCTTGGCACCGACATGATGCCGCACGCAATCGGTCACCACACGTGGGAAGAAAGGCGCAAGCACTGCGGCACCTGCAGTGTCGTGATAGTTGTTCACCCCTTTTTCCAGCGCGTCTTCGGGGAACTCATTTGTGTAGTGCCCGATGTCGTGCAGCAGTGCGGCGGCAATCAATTCGTCCTTGGCACCGGATTGTTCGGCAAAGAAAGCACCCTGCAGCATGTGCTGCGACATGGTCACCTGCTCACCCAGATAGGAATCCGCCCCCCGGCGGTTAAAGATATCGCCGATGAAGGCGACAATCGTTTCTGACGTGAGTTCGAGATCTTTGGTTGTCATTCTGCAGCCTCAGGTAATGTCTCTTCCAATGCAGCCAAGGTCGAAAGCAGGCCGTCCTTATCTGCGTAGCAACCCTGAAGCCAGCGTGACCCGGCGCCGGAAAAACCCTTCCTGGCGTGAAGCACGCGGGTGTTGTCGACGATGAAGAGGTCTCCCGGTGCCATCTTGAAGCTGATCTCGCTCTCGGGCCGCTCGATGATTTCCGCCAGATGACGATACGCGGCGTAGTACTTAGGCATATCGTCGTATGGAATGTCCGTGAAGGGTGCAGCGGAGCGGTTGTTGAAGCGAACGCCACGAAGCTCCCCATCCGGACCCAGGTCGATCATCGGGCGTTTCGATCGCAGCCGGATGCCGTCCGATCCGGCATATTCAAAGCGTGCGGCGTAACGGGCAAGCAGATCGAAATGATCCGGTGTTTCCTGCTGCAAGGTCTCGACCGCCTTGAAACCGTCGACCACCATCGAATCACCCCCATCGGCCGAGTTCTCCAGGCAGGCCAGGAGCTGCAGGGTCGGGACCGGGTCGCGGTAGGGGTTGTCCGTATGCGCCTGCAAACCCAGGCCGGTATAGGCCAGATTGACCGGATTGACTTCGGAACGGACCTCGAACCAGCGGCCGTAGTTGGTTTCGCGCACATAGCCGAAAAGCTCTGCAACCTCGAGCAATGCACCACTTTCTTTCCGTAGTCCCGTCATTACGGCGAAGCCGTAGCGCCTAACAGCACTTAACCACCCTGCCAAGGTCCTGGGGTCGGTTCTGACAGCTGTGAAGTCGGTGCTGGGAATCGAGTTCGAGAGAACGCTGTTCCAGCGTGTGATGGCCTCCCCGGTCCAGCCTCTTGTTGGCGGGACGGGGCAGTCATAAGCCTGTTGAGCGAGCCAGTCGGCGGGAAAGGAGGCCTCCTTTCCCTCCGGTGAAAAGCAGACCGACAATGATTGTCCGTCCGTTGAGGCCGTTTCAATGGCCGTATCTTCGGGATAATCCAAAACCGTGATCAGGCGCTGACCGTTGTTGGCGGCACGCGTTTGTGGATCTAGCGCATTATCGCGCAGCCAGATGGCGTGGAACCGCGCCGTGCGGCCATCCGTCCAGGTCACGGAGAGGGCGCGGGCTTCTTCGATTCGAGTAACGGAGGCGATTTCCATCTACCAGGTCCTTGGCCGTGGGCTGTTATCTCTGGATATGCTCAGCAAATAAGGGTAATCACAAATGATATATATTCAGACATAAGGCTTCGTTTTCGTTATGGCACTTGTTGGTGTATCTCATCCACTGCCGCCACTTGAATGGTTGCGGGCCTTCGAGGTTGCGGCTCGCCGAGAGAACTTTACAACGGCAGCCGAAGAACTCAATCTGACCCAGGCGGCGGTCAGCCAGCAGATCCGGAAACTTGAAGCCCGCCTTGGAGTGATGCTGTTTCGGCGCTTGCCGCGCGGTGTACAGCTCACGGCAGAGGGCCTTGCCTACTTGCCCCATGTACAGGCGAGCTTCGGTGCCTTGGCACGCAGCACGCAGGACCTCTTCGGCGCACCTGGTGGGAAAACAGTTTCCATCGCATCTCCGATTTCCTTCGCGGCCCTCTGGCTCGCACCCAAGCTGACCCTCCTGCGCGCGGTGCATCCGGGCATCCGGGTTGCAGTCTCCTCGGTCTATCGGCCGGTGGACTACGAGACAATCGGCGCCGATCTTGAAATCCGGTTTGGCAGCGGGACATGGGATGGAAAGCACGCCCGACATCTTGAAACCGAGAGCCTGGCGCCAGTGTGCACGCCGGAGCTCCTGGCGCAAGCACCGGAAGGCGACTGGATGCAGCTCCCGGTTCTCGGCATGTCGGGCCCACGCAGCGGGTGGCACGATTGGACCGATCTGGCGGGAACTGCACATCCGGGATCATCGAGCCTGCTATTCGACAGCTTCATCCTGGCTTTGGAAGCCGCAAAAGACGGGGCCGGTGTCTTACTGGCGTCCTTGCCGCTGACGCAATCGCTGCTGGATGCCGGCCGATTGGTTCAGCTCTCGCCTGTCGTCCTGACCATGTCGGCCGGGCACTGGCTGGTCAGGGATGCGGCGGGCGCGGCGGGGGCGTCGGACGTTGAGGGGCTGTGGAATTTTCTGAGCCGGGACAGCCGAACGCATGGCTGACTTGACAGCACTGCGCTTGACCGGCGTCTTACATCTGTGACAAGGCATAACGGACGCCTCGGAGCCGTCGTTCCAGCATTATGCCTTCGAGAGTGAATTTGCTTCATTTCCTATTACAGGAAACATGCGCTGAATGCTTGTGCACGCCAAAGCGTTAGGTCGAAGCCTTTACGACCGGCCTTATCTGTTGTTGAGCCTCACAATGCTGTTTTGGGGTGGCAATACGGTCGCCGGTCAGCTGGCCGTGGGCGAGATATCGCCTCTAACCCTGACCTTTATTCGTTGGCTGCTGGTATCTGCGTTCCTCTGGGCGGTGTCCGGCCGCCAGGTGGTTGCCGAATGGCCGGTGTTGCGGCCTCGGATGCTGTGGATTACCGGCACGGTGATTTGCGGTTTTACGGGCTTTAACTCGCTGTTCTATATAGCCTCGCATCAAACCACTGCGGTCAACATCGGCATCATTCAAGGGGCGATACCGGTCGTTGTTCTGATCGGCGCCTTCTTTCTTTACCGCACACGGGTGGGTTTGCTGCAGGCCGTCGGCGCAGCCGTGACCATCTTCGGTGTCATTGTCGTCGCCACCTCCGGCGATTTCGCGCGCTTGACCACGCTTGCCTTTAACCCCGGCGACGTCACAATGATGATTGCCTGCCTGTTCTATTCGGTTTACACGGTAAGGCTACCCAATCGGCCAAAAATCCCGGGTCTGGTATTCTTTACCGTCATGTCTCTGGTCGCGGCGGTGACCACGTTGCCGCTGATGCTCTACGAGGTGTTCGCCGGAGATGTAATCTGGCCGAGCCTGAAGGCTTGGGCGGTTTTGCTCTATGTCGCGCTTTTTCCCTCCTTCATCGCCCAGGTGTTTTTTATGCGTGGCGTCGAGTTGATCGGGCCGGGAAGGGCCGGGATCTTCGTCAACCTGGTGCCGGTCTTCGGCGCGGGCTTAGCCGTGCTCATTCTTGGCGAGAGTTTTCATCTCTATCACGCGGCGGCTCTTATTTTGGTGCTCGGCGGAATCTGGTTGTCCGAGCGGCACAAAGTCCGCTGAGAAGAGATCAGCACTCGGCGTTTGGCAGTATCCGATAGGCACAGCGGCGTGCCCCGGCGAGAATATGCTCAAGGCGTTCGACCCTGGCGTCTTCACCCAGCACGTTTTGAAAGATCTGCAGTTCGGAGCGGCAAAGCGACTGGCAGACGCCGGCAGCAGCACAGATCGGGCAGTGGTTCTCGATAAAAAGCAGGCTGCCGCCGTCTTCTTCGTGGCACTCTGCCATATAGCCTTCCTGACTTCGAACTTCGACCAGCGCTGAGGCCTTCTCCTTCAGGCTCCGGCAGTTTGCCAACCTGCTGCGGTAAAGCTTCAGGCTGGCCTGCTCCCGATGTTTGATCAGGCGCTCCAGTCCCTCGGCACCAAAGACCTCCCGGGTTGAGGTGATCAGTTCCAGCGTCAGATCCGCATGGCGATCGGGGAAACGCCCGTGGCCCTTTTCGGTCAGCCGCCAGTATTTCTTCGGCCGGCCCCGGTTTTCCCGGCGATCTTCCGAAACGACGAGATCGTTCTGTTTCAGTTTATGCAGATGCTGCCTTGCGCCGACTGAGGTCATGCCGAGCCGTTCGCCCAAGACCGCAGCCGTCTGCAGGCCATGACGCTTGAGAAAAAACAGAATACGGTCTTCACTTTGATCAGCCATGGTGAGTCAATGTACTTGAATTAAGAAAGAAAAAACTTTATAAAAAGTAATCAGTTTCTAAATTATCCCAAGGCATCGAAATGAGCAAGTCCGATCAGGCGGTTTTGGGATGGGGAGATCTTCTCCGTTCAGGCTATTTCGCCCGGCTTGCCCTCATATGCACCGGCGTCTGGCTCCACGCCGCCGACAGTCTGATGGTGGCCACTCTGATCCCGAGTATCCTGGCCGACATCGGTGGCGCCGAGTTGGTGGCCTGGACGATCGCACTTTATGAAATCGGTTCGATCGCCGCCGGTGCCGCGAGTGCTCTGTTGAGCCTGCGCTACGGTTTGCAACGGGCGATGACAGCTTCGGCTTTGCTCTATGGCGCCGGCTGTGTTGTCAGCGCGCTGGCGCAGGACATGCCGGTCATGCTGGTTGGCCGCCTCGCGCAGGGATTAGGTGGGGGCGGCTTAATGGCGTTGGCTTTTGTCTCCATCAACCGTTTGTTTCCGCGTGAACATATGCCACGGATCATGGCCGTACTGTCGATCCTCTGGGGTGCATCCGCCTTCAGCGGACCTCTGGTCGGGGGCGTGTTTGCTGAATTGCAGATCTGGCGTGGCGGCTTCTGGTTCTTTGCCGCGCAAGCTATCGGCCTGTCGGTCTGGATCTTTTTCGGCCTGCGGGACCAGGCGACAGGGAAAGAGGAGCACGACGGACGGATTCCCGTCTGGCGGTTGTCTGTTCTTTCGTTGGGAGTGCTTGCTATTGCCGCTGCGGGCATCGATGTTTCCCCGGTACGTTCTCCGCTTTTGGTGCTTACGGGGCTGGCGATCCTGGCGGGCTTTCTGCGGATGGACGGCCGGCGCCAGGGCAACCGGCTGCTGCCTCTGCGGCCACTCGATCCGCGCCACGGGGTAGGGGCCGCTTTGCTGATGATCTTTTGTTTTGCGGCTTCCACCATCGCAATCAGTGCCTACGGTCCGGTTTTGATGATTGTTCTCTTTGATACCTCCGCCCTCGTGGCCGGATACATCCTGGCGCTGTCGTCGATCGGTTGGACTGTGGCGGCGGTGGTGACTTCCGGGGCTCCCGAACGGCGGGACAGAACTCTCATTCTGTCCGGTATGGTTTGTCTGACGGTCAGCATCATCGGCTTCATGTACGCTGTCCCGAACGGACCACTGTTTCTGATCGCCGTTATCGCATTTCTCGAGGGGATGGGCTTTGGTATGGCCTGGACCTTCGTACTGCGCCGGGCGACAGCACTGGCTATCGCAGAGGAAAAGGACCGGCTCGCCTCGGCCATGCCGACCATCCAGAGGCTTGGATATGCGGTTGGCGCCGCCTATGTCGGGATCATCGCCAATGCTGCAGGATTTGCCGACGACACGACCCGCGAAATTGCCGGGGCCGTCGGCTTCTGGATTTTTGCCGGAACACTTCCGCTTGCTGCTTTAGGTTTGGTCGCGGCCTGGTCCTTCACCCGGCCCGGCCGCAAGGCGTTTGGGCCGGCTGAACCAGCTGCGTATCAGTAGAACTAACTATTGATCCGGCCGACATCCTAAAACACAGATTGCCGGCACCTGCTGTAGCGGAAATTCTTCCTTACGGATTCCGGTAAAACCCGCTCGCTGCATGGCCTGTTCCAGAGCCTATGCCATGACCAGAGCATCGGCACGATGGGCACCACGGCCCCGGGGCACATAGGTCGTGGCAAGGATGCCGCCAGGCACTAGGGCGTCGAAAAGTCTGGCCAACGCCGCGTCCTTATCGTCCAAAAATTGTACGACGTTTACCCAGTAAATCTTGTCGAAAGCCTCCATCGGGGCGACCGCAGTATCGAGATTACCGAGCCGGAGTTCGATCCGGCCAGATTTGACTTCAGCACGGTTTCGCACTTCGGCCTGCTGCAGCATGACGGCCGAGTGGTCCAGCCCGAGGATGCGGCCCCGCGGGAGCCGGGCGGCGGCGGCGGTCAACGCAAAACCGGGGCCGCAGCCGACTTCGAGCACCCGGTCTGCCGGTTGAATGTTCAGAAGATCCAGTGTCCAGATGTTGCGCGCCCTGTTGGACGGCCGTTTGGCCATAATTCAGCCAGCCAGTCTACCCAAGATGCCGCTGGGTTTTTCGAGCTGGATCACGATTTTTTGCCTGAAGGTCATCTGCTGCCGAGTCACTTGATGTCGTCGGCACGGATCGCGGCCAGCTCCCGCCGCAGCCTCTCATTTAGTTGCGCCAGTGCCGACGACAGTGCGTCCAGCGCCTCCGGGGCGAGGGTTGAGCCCAGACGTTTCAGCACAGCCTTTTCCCTGTTCCGCATATCTTCGTAGATCGCTCTGCCCTGCACGGTCAGAACAACGAGATGCGAGCGCTTGTGCTGGGGATTGGCTTGCAGATCGACGATCCCCAGCTCGATCAGATCGTCTACGATGATCTGAATATGCTGCCGTGATACTTCTTTCGAGCGCGCGATTTGGGGGACGGTTTGAGCGCCCGTTTCGGCAAGGCTCTCCATGACGGCTCGCATGGAGGCTGTGACCCCCAAGTCGTGATGGAGGACGTCGCCCAAAGCTTTGAGCTGATTGAAGCAGAGGCGAATGCCGTGAATCGAAGTATCGAGGTTCTGCGCTGATTTGGTCATTTCATGTCTGCCGGCTGATGGGGCAAATCAGGGACTCAAGCTCAAACATGGCGTGGTTCCAAATTCATAAAATGACAATATTATTGTCAATTTAAACATGACAAGAATATTGTCAATTATTTCATGCGAGACACCTTACTCCCGGCTTCGCCGTTGCAGTTGCGAACGCGTCGGTTTAGGGTCTGGCCGTACCGTCCTTGTTTCCCAGATCGAACCTTCCCGGCAAGCACTCGTCAGATATGAAGCTCTTTATCGATTCGGCCGATCGGGCCGTCTGGAAAAATCTTGCGCATTGTGGGTTTTTTTCCGGTGTCACCACCAATCCGCTGTTGCTTCAGCGGGCAGGGTTGACCTGCAATAATCGGAGTGTTGAGGAACTTCATCGCGCGTCGATCGGCGAAGGCTTCTGCGAGATCCAGATTCAAAGCTGGGGCGAGACACAGGATGATTTGGCGGAGACCGCCCTGAGGTTGGCCGACTTTGGACCTGAAGTCGTGGTCAAGCTGCCCGCAACGTCATCCGGTTTCTGCGTGGCACGCCAGCTTCGCCTCGAACGGCCAGAAACCAGAGTGACTATGACAGCCGTCTATGTGGCGGGCCAGGTGATCGCGGCGGCTGCGTTTGGCGCGGCCTACGCTGCGCCCTACTACGCGCGCTTAAGGGAAGCCGGTGAAGATGCGGATAAGACACTGGCCCAGATGCGGGTTGCTGCAGGGTCGCAGATGCAGCTTCTTGTCGCCAGTCTGCGCAGCGTTGATCAGGTTGTGCATCTGACAAGCTTGGGCCATCGCTGCTTCACCCTTCCGCCACCCGTGGCCGAAGGCCTGCTGCAAAGTGTGCTTGCGGACAGGGCTGTTGCGGAGTTCGACGCGGCGGCCGCGCTCTAAAGGTACTTTTCGATCCGTTCCGCCATCACCTTCGGTGCAGTGTCATGCGGAAAGAGGGTGAGAAACTTGCCGTCCTTACCGATCAAATAGGTGATGGTTCCGTGGTCGACGTCGTAATAGCTGGGATCGTCCTTCGAATGAACGACCTTCCTGCGGTGAACCTTGTAGGCCTTGGCCGCTTGGCGAATTTGCTTTTCGCTACCGGTCAGACCGAGCAGGGCGGGGTGAAAGTGCGCGAGATACTCGCGCAGGATTTCAGGTGTGTCCCGTTCGGGGTCGACCGTGATGAAAAGGGGCTGCACATCCTTGGCTTTACTGCCCAACGCGTCGAGTGCAGTGCCGACCGCCTGTAAATTGGTTGGGCAGATACTGGGACAATAGGTATAGCCGAAGAAGATCAGCAGGTGTTTGCCCTTGAAGTCGCTGTCCCGTCGGATTTGGCCGTCGTGATCAACCAGTTCGAAGGGGCCGCCGAATAGAGAGGCGAGCGGTGCCGCCGGAATGGGCGGCTCCGCTTTGGTCTCAGCCTCGCCGCCCGGTTCGGTGGCGAAGCCGGGATGGGCCGTTCCCAAAATGGCGAGGATCGTCGCAACAGCAGCGAACTTGCGCATACGACGATTATTCCTCGGCTTTGAGGCCTGGAATGCCGTAAACGCCCTGGGTCTCAACCAATCGCAGGACTTCAGCGTCATGCCGGAACCATTGGTTCGCCGGTTTGTCCGGGTTGGATTTGGCCCAGTTTTTCGTGAAGTTGTTCGCACGTCCCCATTCGCCGTCGGGCGCCAGACGCCTGAACTGTACGACGAACATGGGCATCAGCGGATCCTTGATCATCAGTCCGTCGGCGACGATACGCTTGCCACAGAATTGAATCAGATCGTCGGTCGTGCCTGCGAAGGGGTCGAAATTTTTCACCGCCGGCACCAGGGTACCGTCGTCCAAAAGCAATCCCAACTGGCGTGTGCCGGCCCCACATTGTTCGACACAGTCGCCGGTGACCTCGCAGAGCAGATCGACGACTTTGGCTTCGACACGGGCCTTCTCCTCGTATTCGATACCCCATTCATCAGCCGCATTGGCGCTCTGTGCTGACAGGAAACCCGCCGCTGTGACGGCGGCGATCAGTGCAAAGGATTTGATCTTCATGTCCTTTACTCCCCGAACGGCTGAATGCCGTAATCTTCATGGGTCATGTTGATGACGCCTTTGTCATCGGCGACCTTGTTGACGATCAGGTAATTGACGCCGTCGCGCTCATAGAGGTCGCCGTCGACCGTAACCTCATGGCTCTGAATTTCCACGATCGTCGGATTGGCAACGGAGTTGTCGTCGCCCTCGACCCGCAAGACCATGTAGACTTTACCGTCTTTGCCGAGAATGCTGACGGGAATACCGCCAAGTGCGCACCAGACCGCACACTGGTGGTGTGCCGTGCCCTCTGAGAACATAATTTCGGTAACGTAGCACCAAGTGTCGATGATTTCACCGGTGACTTGAACTCGTTGCGCGGTCGCTGCATTCGTTGGCTGGATCGTTGCGAACAAAACAAGTGAGAGAGAGAGGAGTCCAGCGCCGAGGAGTTTCCTCAGCTGAGTTGGATTGAACCTCATCCCATTCTTATTAACCCTATGGGCCATAGCCTCGGCTCCTGTTGATGGTATCGCCTAGAGTTTGATCGTTTTACATTGAAGCAAAGTGAAACGTGATTCAGTCCCTATATTTCATCGTTAGAGAATGATTCACGCTCTCGATTGAAGCAATCAAGAGCGATCATGCAGTGGACCGTTCAAATGCCCGACGGGCGGAGAGTTTTTTCACGCAGGCCGCGATCCTTGCGGGTGACTCTAGCAGATCCTGTATCACTGCCCCATAAACTGTTTGTGTGCCTTTCGAGAGCAGGTTTGTGAGGGTTAACCGCTTCGGGCTTCCCGGACCTGTTCGAGGGTCGGTGGGTTGCAGCCGGTTTCGGCACAGTTCAGCCCCGCTACAGTGCTCGCGAAATCGAGCATCTGTGCCAGCTGTTCTTCGCCCAATGCCGTCAGTCTGGATTTTGATAGCTGTCCATTCGCCTTCAGCCAGGCGAGCAAGCCCGCCTGAAAGGAGTCGCCGGCGCCGATGCTGTCGCCCCGGCCCGGATCACCGTCTGTGAAACTCGCGGCTGGCCGGGCGACTTTCATTCCGCTTGAGGTAAATGCAGTCGCTCCCTCCCGGCCGCGCGTCAGGACAGTCAGAGTGATTCCATGATCCGCCATGGCCCTCTGGATGGCATCTTCGGGGGGCAGTCCCGGATAGAGGTATTCCAGGTCTTCGTCGCTGGCCTTGATCATATCGGCCTGTGTCAGCATGGCCGTCAGCCGGCTCTGATAATCCTCATGATCCTTGATCAGCCGGGTCCTGACGTTGGGATCGATCGAGATAAGAGCTCCGTGCCCGACGGCGGCCTGGAGGGCAGTTGACCAGGAAGGACCGTCGTCCTTCTCGATCAAAGCCAGCGATCCGATCTGAAAGGCTTCGATAGAACCAGAAAGGGCTCTGGTCATTACACCGGGATTCAGTTGCCGGTCTGCCGTGCCCTGTCGATAAAAGCTGTAACTGGGACTGCCGTCTGTACTCAGTGAAACCACAGCTAAAGATGTGGGGGCAGTGACAGGATCTGACTGGAGTAACCTGACGTTCGAATCCTGCAGGCGGTCTGTCAGCAGCCCACCTAAAGAATCATTGGATAGGGGGCAAAGAAAACCGACATCAATCTCAAGCCGGCCTAGGGCGATGGCACAGTTGAAAGGTGAGCCACCTGGGCAGGCTTCGTAAAGTGGTCCGCTGGAGGCGTCGGCGGATATCTGGGGACGATGGACGAAATCGATCAGGCTTTCGCCGGCGACGACAATCATGATCTCAAGAACCCTGGAACTTCAATATGGTGAATCGAACAGCGGCAAGAATGGCGTCTATTCCTGCCGCTGCAACGATTTTTTCTGAAGCAGGGGGCCTCCAGCGATGTTTACGCCTTGCGCATAGCGCTACGGGGCAGCTTGATGTTGAAGTTTTCCCGGATCTGCCGATCGATTTCCCCGGAGATATGGTTCGGAAAGGTGCTGCTGAGGATTCGGTGTTTTTCTTCGGTTGCCTTACGGATCAGGTCCGGTTTTCCGATCTCCTCCCACTCCTTGGGCGAAGTGCGGTCGCCGAGTGCGGGATAGACGTATTCGGTCTGCATCAAGTCAAGAGTCTGTGCGTGTCCGAGATAGTGACCGGGGCCCTCCGTGCAGACTTGACGCATGGTTTCGACCGAGATTGTTTCATCGTTGACCTCGATCCCACGCACGCAACGCAGGCACTGGCCGATCATGTCGTTATCGATGATCAGGCTCTCGAGGCAGAAGCCGAGAAGAGAGCCGTGCATGCCCACCGACTCATAAACCATGTTGAGGCCGGAGAGTCCGGCCATCACGTTGGTGATACCCTTTTCGTAGCCTGATTGTGGATCGGGCAGTTTGGCATCGGCCATGCCTGCTGCCGATCCGCCGGTTACACCATAGAAGTGGTGCATCTGTGCGCAGGCAGCGGTCAAGAGAGCCTGCTCACCCGATCCGCCGGACATGGCGCCGGTCCGCAGGTCCGAGACAAAGGGCCAAGTGCCGAAGATCGCCGGATGGCCGGGTTGCATGGCGTTAACGTAGATGAGGCCGGCAATGCACTCGGCTGTCGCCTGGGTAACCGTCCCCGCGATCGCGGCCGGTGCGGTCGCGCCTGCCTGACCTGCAGAGAGCAGAAGAACCGGCATACCGCCGCGGATACAGACTTCCATGACCTGGCAGGATTCGGTTGCGAACTTGAGCGGCGGGACGACGAAGCAGTTGGAGTTGGAAACGAAGGGCCGCGCGCGCCACTTGTCCTCGCCGCCGGCGATTATCTTCAGCATGTCGAGGGATTGCTGGGCATTCTCGGCTGTTGTGAAGCTCGTACCCACATGCTTGCGGGTGCCAGACAAGGCGGCGTAGAGCGTATTGAGATCGAGATCTGCCGGGTCCTCCATGTCCCGCGCGACCATGGGGCGCTGGAAATAATGGACGTTATCTAAGGTCTCGACGATCCGGCTCGCATCATAGATATCCTGCAGGTTCGATTCCCGGTACTCGCGGTTTTCGACGTCGACAAGATGGACCGCTGCCCCTGCGGTTCCGTAATGAACACGGTTGCCGCCTGGATGAATGTCATGCTTTTCATCCTGGCCATGCAGGGTGAAGTTGCGTGCGGCCATGGCCAGTGTGTCTTCGACCAGGGATGGTGAAAAACGCACGCGTCCGTCATCGCCATAGGTTGCGCCAGCGGCAGTCATGATATCGATTCCCGACTGCGGTGCGTCGGCGAGCCCGATTTCCGAGAGGATCTTCAGGATGGCCTGATGGATCTTCTGGATCGACGCATCACTTAAAGGCTTGAAGGTGCCACCCTCCATTC
Organism: Pelagibius sp. Alg239-R121; assembly: GCF_947331435.1. Lineage (GTDB taxonomy): Bacteria > Pseudomonadota > Alphaproteobacteria > Kiloniellales > Kiloniellaceae > Denitrobaculum. The sequence goes on from NZ_CAMZOF010000001.1 coordinate 1,410,091, forward strand.
CAGGCCGGATTGGCCGGACATCTTCGGCCAGCGGCGCCGCCCTTAGCGCTTTGCGCGCGTCCCGTCCGCCGGCCCGGCGGCTTTTGCGCTCTGATTGCATCTGCGTCATGACGCTGGTTCCTGCAGTTTGTGTTGCTGTGTTTTTTTGACAATCAGGTGCGGAGGCGCTCATTCTCAGGATCATAGAGCGGCTCCCGCGCGACCACGGCGGATCTGCGTTCGCCGAGGATTTCTACCTCGACCTCGGTGCCTTCAAGCGTGCAGTCGGTCCGAATTGTCGCCAGAGCAATCGACTTGCCGATCCGATGTCCGTAACCGCCTGAGGTCACGAAGCCGATCCGTTCGCCGTCTTTCCACACCGTCGAGAGATAAACCGCGTCGCCGGAACCTTCGTCGAGCAGCAGAGGTACGAAGACCTGCGCGACACCGGCTTGCTTTTCCTTGAGCAAGGCATCGCGGCCGATGAAAGCCGGTTTGTCGAGTTTGATAAAGCGATCCAGCGAACCTTCGAGCATAGAGTAGTCGTTGGAGAGATCCTGCTTCCAGGAGCGGTAGCACTTCTCGAGACGCATGGAATCCATGGCATACATACCGAAGTCGATGATTCCGTGTTTCTCGCCTGCCGCCCAAAGCTTGTCATACACACCGACAACCTGCTCGACCGGCAGATGCAGTTCCCAACCCAGTTCACCGACGTAAGACACACGTACGGCAAAGCCACGTGCCATGCCGATCTCGACCGGTTGGTGCGTCAGCCACGGAAAGGCGGCGGTCGAGAAGTCACTGTCACAGACCGAAGACAGAAGGTCGCGTGATTTCGGACCGGCGACCACGAGTGTTGTCCAACTCCCCGTCACATTGGTAATCCGGATAGGTGAGCCATCGGGAAGGTGCTGCTCCAGCCAGTCCCGATCATGCCATTCGGCGCCAGCGGCCGTCATCAGCATGAAGCTATCCTCGGCGAAGCGGGTGACCGTCATCTCGGTCAGGATCTTGCCTTTTTCGGTCGCGAAGTAGATCAGGCCGATCCGCCCGACCTTAGGCAGGACACCGGTGATCAGGCTGCGGATCCAGTCCGCGGCGCCTTCGCCCGAAACTTCGAAGCGCGAAAAGCCGCAGAGATCCAGCAGGCCGACTTTTTCCTGGATTGCCAGACATTCTTCGTGCACCGCATCGAACCAGTTGGTGTGGTGATAGGAGGGCTTCTGGACGGCTTCGTCGATCCCCGGACGTGGGAACCAAACCGCGCGCTCCCAGCCTGCGGACGCACCGAACATGGCGCCCTTGGCTTTCAGTTTTTCGTAGAGCGGAGAGGTACGCGCCTGCCTGCCTGCCGGCCATTCCTGATTCGGGAAGTGGATCGCATATTCGTGGGAGTAGATCTCCACCGCTTTGGCGATGCTGTAGTCTTTGGTCGCGAAACCGGTGAAGCGGCGCGGATCGACCGACCACATGTCGCCGTCGGTTTCCCCTTCGACGATCCATTCGGCACAGACCTTGCCGGCACCGCCCGACTGCACGATACCGAAGGTAAAGACGCAGGCTTCGAAAGCGTTTGGAACACCCGGCATCGGGCCGATCAGCGGGTTGCCGTCTGGCGCATAGGGGATCGGGCCGTTGACCACCCTTGTGACTCCGGCCGTGCCCAGGATAGGCACGCGGGCACAGGCGTCCTCAATGTACCACTCGAGCCGCTCCAGATCGTCGGGATAGAGCTGGAACGAGAAGTCGGCGGGCATGGGGTCGTTCTTGGTGACCCAATGCGGTGTGGCCTGTTTTTCGTAGGGGCCGAGCAGCAAGCCATTCTTTTCCTGACGCAGATAATAGGAGCTGTCAGGGTCGCGCAACAGCGGGAGAGGTTTATCGAACGCTTCCAGCTCCGGGATCTCTTCGGTGATGAGATACTGATGCGCCATCGAGATGCAGGGAACTTCCCGCCCGAACATGCGGCCGATCTCCTGCGCCCGATAGCCGGCGGCATTGACGACGTACTCGCAGCGCACTTCGCCCTTTTCTGTCGCAATAACCCATTCACCGTTTTCGCGGCGGACGCCCGTGACCGGACAAAATCGAACAACCTTGGCGCCCAGATTACGGGCTCCCTTCGCGTAGGCCTGGGTCAGCTGAGCGGGATCGATATCGCCGTCATTGGGATCCCAGACACCGCCTTGAATGTCATGGGTCTCCAGGAAAGGATAGACGGCCTTCATCTCCTCGTTTGTCATCATATCCATCTCAAAGCCGAGATGGTTGGCCATGGAGCAGACGTGCCGGAACTCTTCCATCCGTTCCTTTGAGTGCGCCAGGCGGACCGATCCAGTGACGTGATAGTTCATCGGATAGTCGACTTCTTCGCCCAAGCGCTTGAAGAGTTCCGTCGAGTAGCTCTGGATCTTGGTGATGGCGAGAGAGCCGGAGAAGTTGGGGCAGTTGCCTGCTGCATGCCAGGAGGAACCGGAGGTCAGTTCGTTCTTTTCCAGCAACAGGCAGTCGCTCCAGCCCATTTTCGCCAGATGATAAAGGACCGAACACCCGACAGCGCCTCCGCCAATAATCACAACTCGTGCCGTACCCGGTAACTCAGCCATCGCTCTTCTTCCTAGTTTGCAATCTCTGTTTTCCCGGAACAGCCTGTGGAAACTGGCGGGTCCGGGTCAAAAGCTCTCTTCTTCACCTGAAAAAGCCGGTTTTTACCCGGCTGGTTTATCGGCATCCGCCCATTTGAACGGCCGGTTTCAGCACCGCGCGCGATGTCCCTATATTCACTGGCTTAGACCCTCCCGGTTTTGTCAATTTGCGGCGCAAACCGCTGCCAAATGCGACTGCCGGAGATCTGAGGGAATATTTAGCTTATGATGCGCAGAAAACTGCGGTTTTTTTACAACTTTCCTGAGATGCGAATAGACTGGCCAGTGTCGTATCAAGACATCTGGACTGCACCCAGCCGTGAAGTTCCTTTTCTTAGGGTTTGGAATGTTATAGTTCAGATTATGCGGGTGACTGATGCCGGGACAGCGGCTCTGCCCGCAATGAAGGGACGTTGAGCGTTATTCGAACTGGCATCGGCGGAATGAGCGATCATGCAAGCGACAGACTTGGCGAGCCAACGGGCGGCGGACAGCGCAGGCCGATAACCTTCGGGTTTCTCCTGGTACCGCAGTTTACCCTGACCTCCTTTGCGGCCGCCGTAGATTGCTTGCGGGCCGCAAACCGGGTTGCCGAGTCCCAGTTATGCAGTTGGCGGCTATTGTCGGAGGACATGGCGGTCGTTCCCTCTTCCAGCGGTGTGGAAATCACGGTTGATCAGCAGATCACCAGCGAGGACAAATGGGACGTCCTCATCGTATGTTCCGGTTTTGAGCCTGAGGCTGCGGAATCCAAAAAAGTCCTGAATTATGTTCGCCGCTTATCACGTTTCGGCAGCATTGTCGGCGGGATCGAGAGTGGTGCCCACCTGCTTGCCGCTGCCGATGTTCTGAATAGCCAGGATTGCACGATCCACTGGGAACTGTTTGACGGTTTCGTTCAGCGTTTTCCGGACGCGCAGGCCGTTACGCGGCTATTTGTAGTCAACGAGAAGAATTTTACCTGTGGCGGTCATCTGGCGGTCGTCGATCTGATGATCGCGCTGCTGAGCCGTTGGCTGCACAATACCGAACTCAGCCGCCTGTCCAGCCTTTTCATGCACGATATCCGGCGGAGCACCGCCGAAGAGTTCTCCCAGGTGCAGAGTCAGGAGCTTTCAACCGTCAATTCCGAAAAGGTGTTGAAGGCGATCGAGATCATGCGCGAAAACATTGAAACGGTCGTCGACCGGCACGAAATCGCTGACTACGTCGGTGTGAGCCTGCGGCAGCTGGAGCGGCTGTTCAACCGCCATCTTGGACTATCTCCGGCCTCCTACTACAAACGCCTGAGATTGAACAAAGCCAAACAGCTGCTGCACTACTCGTCTTTATCGATCACGGAAATCGCCATCATCTGCGGTTTTACGTCCATGTCGCATTTCTCGAAAAGCTACCGGGAGTTCTTCGGTATTTCACCCAAGTTCAGCCGAAAGGTCGGCCCGATCATCGGTGGCCAGCGGAACGAATTGCGCAGCGGACTTTAAACCTCATCGGCCGAACGCCATAATCTTTGGTCTATCAAGTGTCACGGAAGACCGACGAAGCCGCCTAGGCACGTTGGCATCCCGGATCGAGGGACCACCATGAACAGCAGTGAACTTGTCTCGCTTATCATCGAGCCGCGCGCCAAGGATGTCGGTGGATTCGGTGTTCGCCGCGTGCTGCCGCACGCCCGTTGCAGAACGGTAGGTCCCTTTATCTTTTTCGATCACATGGGGCCGGTCGATTTTCCACCTGGACAGGGGATCGACGTCCGGCCCCATCCCCATATCGGTCTGGCCACAGTGACCTATCTGTTTGAAGGTGAGATCTTTCACCGCGACTCCCTGGGTGTCGAGCAAGCCATCAGGCCGGGTGCCGTGAACTGGATGAACGCAGGACGCGGCATCGTGCATTCCGAGCGTACTGGGGACGAGGAGCGGGCGAAGACGAGCCGGTTGAACGGCATTCAATCCTGGATTGCGCTGCCTTTATCGCATGAAGAATGCGAGCCGTCCTTTCATCATCACCCCGCCGACAGCCTGCCGATCATCAAGGGGCGGGGAGTGCGGATGTGTCTGATCGCCGGTTCCGCCTATGGCAAGCGCGCGCCGGTCGAGACGCCTTCGGAAATGTTCTATCTTGATGCTGTGCTTTCGCCGGGTGCCGAACTGATTCTGCCCGATGAGTACGAAGAGCGGGCAATCTATGTGGTTGAAGGTGCTGTCCGGCTCGACGGCGGAACAGAAATTGGCGAAGGCAAGATGGCGGTCTTCCATCCTTCGGTCGAGGTCGGGCTTTCCGCTCAGGAGGCTGCGAGGGTCATGTTGCTTGGCGGTCGACCGCTGGACGGCAAGCGGCATCTCTGGTGGAATTTCGTCGCCAGCACGCCCGAACGCCTGGAGCGGGCCAAAGCCGACTGGAAAAATCGCTGCTTCGACCCGGTTCCCGGCGATCATGAGTTCATTCCCTTGCCCGAGAGTTAGGCAGGTTTAACCGGATCAAAATTTACGGTTTCGAGGCGGCCAGATCGGATCATATGGTTAGAGTAGATTCATCGGGTCGACGGACCACCCAGAGTGATTCCGTTTAACCCGGATCTCCTCTACAGAGGATCAGGTGCGAGGAATTTAGTCATGTAGACCTTGTTTCCCGACCGTCCCAATTCCCACCATCCGAGATGCGCGTACAGACGGACGTTTCCAGGCATCGCAAGATGAGTGGTCAGGCGTAGTTCGCGCTTCCCAAGTCCCAGGGTTTCAGACTCTGCAAGCTCGATCAGCCTGCGCCCCAGCCCGAGACCCGCGCATCTCGGGTCCACAGCGACGTTTGCCAGAAGCGCAAACTCCTCCATTGGAATCAGGATCATGCCGCCGACAATGGATTCATTCTGCTCAGCCACCCAAACCACGTTTTTTTCGATATCGTCGGAAATTCCCGACGACACGGCAGGCAGATCTACAATCCGTGACGCATAGATTGAATAGGCAGCGTCGATGCAGATTGAGAGTGCCGTGGCGTCTTGCTGTCTTGCGCGCCGTATATTCCAAGCCACCATGTTTCGACCTTGCTTGCGACTTAGGCTCAATTTATTCGGTCCCGGCCAGATTTTCGACGTTTTCCAGGCGAAAAAAGGATGGGATGTCCCGCAGAGTTCAACGTTATAGTGTTATTGCGGAAGTTTGGAGCCTATCAGGACAGGCAGCAATTCATCTTCCATCATGCGATTGATTTTTGAATGAATATCTATGTCTTCGAAAGCGGAGGACGTGATAATCACGACCAGATCTTCCGTAGGGAAGACAAAAATTTTATTCCCACCCAGACCCGAAGCGAAAAATGTCCGAAGGCTGCGTGCGCCGATCTGCCAGCCATCCTTTATCCAAAAGTAATATCCATAGGAAAGAGAAAGATTTGGCGACGTGACCTTCAAATGAGGCGATGTCGATGTCTGCACCCAGGCTTCAGACAGGATGCGCTGGCCATTCCATAGGCCCTTGTTGAGATAGAGTTGCCCAAACTTCGCCAGATCGCGCGCCATGATCCCGTCCAGACCGGATAGCGACGGCTGCCCATCCGGCAAAAACAGATACTGGAAAGTATCGATACCGAGAGGTCCGAAAAGATATTCTGCGGCGAATTTTTCAGCGGACATTCCTGTCGCTTTGGCGATCACGGGAGCGCAGAATCTGCTGGCCGCCGAACTGTATGCAAAGAAGCTTCCGGGCCGGGAAAGCACCTCACCATCAAGAATCTCGGCAACCCAATCGTTACCGTAGTTGTTAAAGTCGGCGTAGTATCTTGCCGAAGTGTTGTTCGCTAGGCCCCAGCTCATGGTCAAGAGATCTTCCAAGGTGATGTCGTCCTTTTGACTCTCCCATTTGTCACCTCTGTCGAATTCGGGAAAGTACGGCATCAGCTTCGCATCGACACCGGGGATGAAGCCGTGATCGATGGCAATTCCCATCATGGCTGAGGTAAAGCTTTTCCCGACCGATTGCACATCGTGAAGCGTGTATCTGTTCGTCCTGTTGTAGTACTCCTCAATCAAAAGCTTTCCACCCTTTACCACGAGGAGGCTGTCCAGATTGCCGTGAACAGCGTTACGGATTTCGTCGTTCAAGGCGCTGAGCCGGGTTTCGTCCAGACCTTCGGTTTCAAACGTAGTCGGCTGCCAACCGTCCGGTTTGTTTCTTACGAACCTGCCGTTTTCCCATATACCCTTTTGCCGGTGGCCATCAGGCAATGTCATGTGCCCTTCGCCGTGGAAGTGAGCATACTTATTGAAGGATCCGATGTATTCGCGGCCATCGGCAAAAGCGGCAGTGCCCGCGCCCACGATCTCCGCCTGATCGAAGTGCTGGAAAATATACTTCAGCTGCCCGTCGAAGCTGTACTCAACACCGTCTGACCGGCTCACAGTTCCATGGATGAAGCGGTTGTTTTTCCATCTCCCCCTGAGAGTTGTGCCATCATCCAGGGTCGCCTTTCCAGGACCGTGAAAGTTACCGCCATAGGTTTGGCCGGCATAACTGTGACCATCAACCTGGAACGTCTGCCGCTGTGCAGCGGCGTCGTTCTTCCCACAGACGACCCCCACGACGAGGCTTGCGATTACTGCAAATATCCTGGCTCTGGGAGAATTCACCCTAAAATCCACATCTGCGCGGACGTTGTTGCTGTCAGAGCGTGATGGATAGTGCCGCTGAAGGCAAATTTTCTAAATTTGCGAAGTGACCACGCGCAGGCGCAGTCGTTTGGCAAGATTCATACACAGTGTCTCTATTACCCGCGCGGCAAAAGAGGCAAGAGCGGCGCTACAACGATTTTGGATGGCAGTGCAGGAGCTTTGGAACAGGCCGTCTCTATCGTGGAAGGTGTCGTCCCACAATGCGGCCGTTTTGATGATGGTTATTGTTCGTCGCTAGGAGGTTTGAAGCTTGGTTGCCTCAGCCGACACGGACAAGCCCGATATACAGTAGTTGGGTGGCTTGACCGGGCCGATGGGGCGCCAGAGGCGGCTCCATCTGACCCAGTTTCGCTCTAGCCATCTGATTTCGTTATCGGTTCAGCCTGCTACTTGCCTAGAACCGCGCGGACCCTTTTAACGAGCGCTTTGCCGTCAACACCCAGCTCGTCTGCCCGTTTGTACCAGGTCTCGTAAACAGCATCGGTATACTTGGGCACAAATAGCTCTTCGAGTTTGTTGTCCGGTGCAACCCAGAACTGGGCACCGTCGGCCTCGATTTTCTCCTGCATCACTGTCTGGTACTCGTAGTAGCTATGGAAACTCTCTTCCTGCAGCGACCACATCTCTGCCTTGATCATTTGCTGCAAATCGGCGGGAACTTCCGCCCATACATCCTTGTTGACCAGGATAGCCCAGCCCACGATCGGGCCTGTTTTCCAGTTCTGCAGATACTTGGTCACGCGTCCGAAACCGTGTTGGTAGCCGGCACAGCTGGCTGACATGATACCGTCGATGAGGCCGCGATCCAGGGCCGAGGGAATTTCGCCCCAGGCGATTGGCGTGGGCTTTGCGCCCAGTGCATTCAACAGGTGCGCGGATTCAGTATTATTGACCCGGATCTTCTTGCCTTTGAAATCTTCGATAGACTGAATAGGGGTCTTCGACCAGAGGTTCTGGGTGCAGAACGCGCCCTCGGCCAGAACGACGCTGTTCCATTTTTCCAGCCAGATGTCCGCCAGCAGTTTGCCGTAAAACGCATCCCAGACAAACTTGTACTCTTCAATGTTCTCGATCAGGCCCGGCAAGTGCGATAGTCCCATGCGCGGGTCACCGGAGCTAAGATAAGGGTGCAAGACAGCCGACATCTGGGTTCGGCCATCGCGCACCGATGGTGCCAATTGCGTCCCCTTGACCAGGGAATTGTTGATCGTAATTTTGACCCTGCCGTCGGTTGCTTTACTGACACGCTCTGGAACCTGCAATACCGATTGGGAATAAATCGAGCCGGGGCCGGGGATCATGACCATCGTCAGATCGACCTCCTGCGCGTTAGCGACCAAGCTTGGGACCGACATGACGAGGCTGATGAAAAATAGAATTCGTTTTTTCATTGTTCTCTCCTGCTAAATTGCCCGTTTACTCCAACGCGGGCGCATATATTTCCTTACGAACGCTGAATGCCGGATAATTGTGAAATTGCAGCGCTCATTGCGCTTTGTATGTGTTCTATGCAGGCTTTCTTCATTGCCTCTCCGTCGCGTGCGCTGGCCGCTTCCACGAGCAGTTGAAGCTCAAGCATCATGGCCTTGTTGCGGCCGGACGATGCAAGCGACATACGGCGTAGCATTTCGATACGCATGGTCAACGAGGTGACGAGCCCCTGACAAATCTGGCTCTTGGAGCCATCGAATATTATGCGGTAGAACTCCGCTTTGACCTCCAAAATCTTGCGGTGATCATTTTTCTTGGCGACGCGGCTAATTCGCACAAGAGCATCCTGTAGCCGCGCAATATCCTGATCAGACGCGTCACGGGCAAATTTCTCGCAGGCCAGTCCTTCAAGTGCTGCGCGGACTTCATAGATCTCCCGAACATTATCAAGGCTCAAGGTCGCTACGACCGGCCCCTTGTGGGGCACCATTTCAATTAGCTGTTCCGATTCGAGGTGCCGCAATGCCTCACGCACTGAGGTTCGGCTCACACCCAACTGCTCACATAGATCACGTTCAACAAGCCGGGTGCCGGGTGGGAAACGATGATCGATGATCGCCTGTCGAAGCTTATCGCAAGCCTTTTGGCGAAGGGTCATGGACTGCCGTTCTACCAAAAGTGAGCCTGCGTCTGGCATTGCTTTACGCCCCACTGAAATACCTTGGGAGTCGTCTCCGGCAAATAGCCGGGACTGTAGGTTCGTGCGCTCCAGGGGTAGAATATCACCAGTATTATTGTATGACAATCGTATAATCAGACGATAGAGTCGAGAAACCGATCGGATGGTTTGGCGTGTGGTACGCTGTCTGAAAGTCAGCGGGGAACAGGCGAACCTTGGGGCTCGGCATATTGTAAGTGCCGGGTAGGGGAAACGAATATGAACGCGTTGCCAAACGAGGCAGAACTCCAGCAATCAAACGCCGGCAGGTCACGATTTTCAGACAGTATTGATTTCCTATCGAACTGCGCCGGAGTGATCAGTGCTGCAGCACTCCTGTTGATCGTCTCGTTTGTCTGCTTTGAAGTGGTGTCGCGTTCTTTCTTCAATGAGCCGACGGTCTGGGTAACCGAATACGCCACCTACTTGCTGATGTGTATTGCGTTCGTCGGACTTGCCTACGCGCAAAAACAGGGCAGCCACATTCGAGTGGAGTTGCTGCTCGGATATCTCAAAGAACCGCTGCGTCAGAGACTGGAACTCCTGACCCACTGGATCGGATTGTTTTTTGTCGTCTTCGCTGCCTGGCAGATGGTGTCGTTCAATTATCAGGAGTATGTCAACGATACGCGGAATTGGGGACTGCTGGCGACACGGCAGTGGATTCCCGAACTATTTGTTTCGATTGGCTACGGCCTCTTCTCCCTGGCAATACTTGCTGACATCAATCGGCTCAGCAATTCGGCCAGGCGACACACCTGGTGGATTTGCATCGCCGTTTTTTGTGTTCTGGTCGTGCTTCTCTGTCGTCTGGGGCCCTATCCCCTCCCAATAAAATCGCTGCCATTGGACTGGGGCAGTTTGTGCATTGCCATCGCTTTTCCTATCGCCATCTGGGCCTGGAGCGGCGCTAGATTGGCGCTTGGCTTCTCGATCACCCTCACCGCCGTGGCGTGCTTGTTTTACTGGGGGCAGGGGCAGCCTCTTCTGCCCGTCGGGCTCTTGCTCATTCTGGCAATGCTCTTCTTTCTGCTCAGCGGCGTGAGGATTGCACTGGCACTGGGGAGCGTTGGAATGATGGGACTCTATTTCCTTCTCCAACAACCACAGCTGTCGTTGCTTGCCGAGCGGTCCTGGAACAGCATCAACTCCTTCACACTGACGGCAATTCCCATGTTCGTTTTCATGGGGGGACTTTTGCTGCGCAGCGGCGCGACAACTGAAATGTTTGATGCCCTGAGGCGATGGTTCGGTAAGACGCCGGGTGGAATTGCCCATGCCAGTATCGGCGCTTGCGGCATCTTTGCTGCTGTGTCCGGCTCCAGTCTGGCAACTGCGGCGACGATGGGGGCGGTGGCCTGCCCGGAAATGATCAAACGTGGATACAGCACGCGGCTGACCTATGGGGTTATCGCCGCGGGAGGTACGCTGGGCATCCTGATTCCACCGAGCATAGCCATGATCATTTATGGCACCACGGTGGGTGCGCCGATTACGGTCCTATTTATCGCCGGCATTGTGCCCGGCCTGCTTCTGATGGCGTCTTTCATGGCTGCTGTCTTCGTTTGGTCGATTATTGTAAAGGGAGCGGGGCCAAAGGGGCGAGGCTACAGCCTCGGGGAAAAGCTAGGCGCAATGCTTGGCGTTCTGCCATTCCTGACTTTAATCATAGTTGTTTTGGGTTCGCTTTACCTGGGTGTGGCAACTCCGACGGAAGCTGGTGGCATCGGTGCGGTTATAGCTCTTTTGTTGTGCGCACAGCGGGGTAAGTTCAGTTGGAACATGCTCATGGAAACCGCTTTGGAGACGGTCAAAGTAACTTCGTTCCTACTGCTGATCGTTGCCGGCGCGTCCATCCTGAGCTGGGTGTTCGACGCCCTTGGCCTTCCGGCGAGTCTGGTTGCAGAGGTTCAAGCGGTCGAATTCCCGCCTTGGGTCATTATGGCAATCATTGCGATGATCTACATCCTGCTCGGGATGTTCATCGACCCGATCTCAATGATGCTGATGACTCTCCCCGTAGCTTATCCAATCGTGATTACGCTTGGATTTGATCCGGTTTGGTTCGGTATCACTCTGGTGCTCATGATCGAGGTGGGTATGATCACACCGCCAGTCGGCATCATCCTCTTTGTCCTCAGGGGTATCAGCGGCGACGTGTCGATGGACCAGATCGTCTATGGCGTGCTTCCATTTGTTGCCGTAATTCTGCTCAATGTCGTTTTAATCTACATCTATCCATCTATCGTACTGTGGCTGCCGGGGCTGATGCAGTAGAGGACGATGCACCGTCGGCGTGGTGACCTTGTTAATCGGACGGTGAATTTGACGCTCGTGAGGTTGGACGGACGAGATTTCAAGGGCCGAAATTCCTTTCACGAGGAGTTCGCGAAAGCGACCGGGGGTCCGGTTTTCTATGACCGCAACGTGGATACCTGGATGGATTGCGCTGTCCTTTCATCGAAGTTCAGAAGCAAGACAGCGCGTAATAGCCCGTGCCGCTTCGAATCCCTAGCCCGCGGTCTTGGGCGGTTCCCACCCTGGGCGCTTGACCAGATAGCGCCAGGCATTACCCGGTGACTTTGCATTCCAGCAGTCCCGGGCCACTGCCTGAAACTCATGAAAGTTGATCGTGATTGGGTTGGATGACTTCAAAGGTTTGGTGATGCCGAAGACCGTATCTTCGGTTTCGGCCTGATAGGTTCCAAACATTCGATCCCAGACGATCAGGACGCCACCGTAGTTTTTGTCGAGGTAGGCCTCGTTGGAGCCATGGTGCACCCGGTGGACCGAGGGCGTGTTGAAGACTTTGTCCAGCCAGCCGAGGCGGCCGATCTTCTGCGTGTGGATCCAGGTCTGGTATGCGACGACGATGAAAATCGCCATCACCGTTTGCACAAGATTGAACCCGAGCAGGATCATAGGGATAAAGAAGACCCACTCCACAAGGCCCTCGATCCAGGCAAGCCGAAAGGCGGTGGTCAGATTGTATTCAGGCGAGGAGTGATGGACGCTGTGATAGGCCCACAGCACCCGGATCTCGTGCTCGAATCTGTGCATCCAGTAATAGGTGAAGTCGGCCAGCACCAGGGCGGCGAACCAGGTCCAGAGATTGACCGGTAGCTGATAGGGGACAAAGCTCTCGGCCAGAAACAGAGCGATTATGAAAACCGCCCCGTAGGCCGTTCGCTCAAGCAGGCTGTTAACGGCTGCGATAGTGATGTTCGCCACAGTTTCCTTCCAGCCAGACCGTTGTTTGAAAGCCAGATCCCAAAGGATCTCGATCAACGTCAATGCGATCATTGCCAGACCATAATATCCCAGGATTTCCAGCGGGCCCGCGTAGGCATCGAAACGGCTTTCCAGATTATCCATTTTTCCCGGTCCTTGTTTTAATGCGGGTTAATCGCGTGGCTGCAAGAGCCCAATGACGAAGGCGTCGACTGTGGCGGCCAGCTCGACCGGTTTGTAATCGGGGTCGAGAATGGCGCGCGCGCAAAGACCGTCAATCATGGCCAGAATGACCTGGCCGAGCGCGCCGGCAGATAGTTTCGAGGTGATCTGACCGCTCTTTTGAGCTCTGGCCAGCGCTGCGGTCAGAGCATCCTTGAGTTCGCGCTCATTGCGCGCCAGTGCGCTCCAGACAGTTTTGTTACGCGCCGCCTCTGCCAGCAGTTCGACAGCAAGCCGGCCATAGCTCTCGTCTGCGAAAAATTTAAGAATTTCGAACAGGATGACCCGTAGGCTGCCGATCAGATCTTTCGTCCGATCCAGTTCATCGATGATTTCTCTGCTGTCACGCCGCTCTTCCTCCGCAATGGCAAGAATGATCGCTTCCTTGCCTTCAAAGTAGCGGTAGACGCCGCCCGGGCTCATGTCGGCTTCTGTGCAGACGTCTTGCATGGTGGTCTGGTGGAACCCTTTGCGGACCACGCAGCGCACGGTGGCCTCTAGGATCTGTTTCCGGCGTGTTTCCGATAATCCCGGGTCGAACTTTCGAGCCATAGTTTCCGTCTTTCTCCCACGCACATTATCGACTGCCGCGCACCTTATAATTAAACGAACGAATGTTCGTTCTATTTATAATCAGGCATGCAGTTCGTCAAGACGCAAAAGGAAATCGCTGGAAAGAGCGGAGATGTCAGCGCTCTGCCCGGCAATCGGTCAAAGGTTTTTGCTCCGAGGATGTACCGATTATCTGCGGGCGCGTGGGCGGTGTGGTCTCGTCCATCGGGGCGAACTGCACAGCGACAACGCGCCACCGGGCCTGGTTGGCTGACCCGGTGGCTGAGAAAGGAGCTCAATAAGAGACGAAACGGGAACTCGTTCGCCAGGAGATCCGTTTTACGATGCCAGGGCGATCAGGGTTCTCTGGTTTTCCAGTGTCGCGACGCAGGCCCGCGCCGCTTCGGCGCCTTTGGTCACGAAGTGCTCGCTAAAGAAGGCGATTTGCTCAGGCGATTCCTGGAAGGTTTTGGGCGTCAGAACCACGGACAGAATTGGTACTTCGGTTTCCAGCTGAACCTGCATCATGCCCGACACCACTGCGTCGGAGACGAACTCGTGACGATAGATGCCACCGTCGACTACGAAGGCCGCGGCTACAATAATGGCGTAGTCGCCGCTGTTGGCGAGACGTTTAGCCTGCAGCGGAATCTCGTAAGCACCGGGCACCTGAAAAACATCGACGGAGTCGGTCGGCTGGTCGAGTGTTTCAAGCTCCCGCAGAAATCCTGCATGGCTCTGATCGACGATGTCGCTGTGCCAGCCCGCCTTGATGAAAGCAATGCGTGCCCGCGGCCCACCCTTGGCAAGCTTCGAAGAACCGGCAAGGTCGCCCGAACCGCTATTGCCTGAACCTGTATCGTTGGAAACGGAAAGAATCTGACTCATCTCGCACCCCATAAAAACAACGATTCGGGGCGCACAGAACAAGAGAGCGCACGAAGCCTGGAGGCACTCGCACAACAATCGTTACTCTGCTCTCTACCATCCGGACTATGACCGTCGGCTCCGGAGTCTCACCGGATCTGCTGACCCCAACAATCCATCTGTTGGGCGCTCGCGGGCTTATGCTCTTTAACCTCAGCCTTTCGGCTTTGGATCTCTCTGCATTTACCGCCGGTGGGGAATTTCACCCCGCCCCGAGAACATTCGATTGCGGTGATCAAAAACCTTTGTTGGATTTCGATCAAGATATTTTTTGCCCACTCTGTAGAGTATTGATTTAAAACGATACTGTCGGACGCATGTGTCTTCTAACCGGCCGAACAAGATTACTTAGGACGCGATCGTCATTGATTGACGCACTCAGGAACGTAAGTCGCCCTCCCGGCATATGGTCACGAGGTGGATTCACTTGCTTCGTTGATTCTGTGAAATGGATGAGACTTAAGCGCTGACACGCCAGTGGACCGGCGCAGTTGCGGCGACCCCTGGCAGTCTGGAGATACGTATTCGCCAGGCGGCGAGATGCGGATAGTTATGATCAAAGCGGTCGTAACCAAGCGACGCCATGGCATCAGGCTTGGTCTCGATTGCTCTCTGTATCCGGCCTATTTCGGCATAGGCGACCGCGTCTGCTGCTGAAGGCGCCGGACCGCAGAGGAAAGTCTTGTCGCCAAGCGTGGTTTCAAGAAACGCGCACTCACCGTTTAGAGTCTCCGCGGCCGAATGGAGCTCCCCCGCCTCCTGAGAATCTGGTGCCAGGGCGCAGCCGTCACCGGCGAATACCGGGAACACCACGCCGTTGGTCGCCGGCTGCAGATATTCGCAGCACTCCAACACGATCTGCCAGACCGCGGCGGTCTCGGCCGTCGTTGCGCCAAACAGCGGCCGCTCCGGATGAAAGCTGTCAAGCCATGCAAGAATTGCAATCGAGTCGCGGAGGACAAGGCCGTCCGCCTCCATCACAGGCACCTTTGCGCGTGGATTCAGCTGCAAAAAGGCCGGGGTTTCATGCTCCCGCTTTGAGCCCTGCAGGTAATGCGCCTCGTAATCGACACCCTTGAAGGCAAAACCAAGCATAGCCCGCCACCCGCAGGGGGCACCACTGATGGTATGGAGGATGATTGTCATAGCTTCAGCCTGCTGTTTCATCGATCTTGCTGTAAGGATAAGTTATTGGTATAAAACAACAAGTAGGCAGAATTTCTATATATAGTGTCGTTTTCAATACTTACTTGCCTGTTTGGAGTTAAATTGTCGATCAAAACCAAATCCAGGAAGCAGGCAAGCGCGACGTCGAAGTCAGAACCGTTGCGTGCCCAAGGCGGCCCCGTGATTGCGGGCACCTGCCCGATGCCGGATATCGCGCAGCTTATCGGCGGTAAGTGGAAGCTCATTATCCTGCAAATTCTGATCTTTCAGGGTATGAAGCGATTTAACGAATTGCGGCGCCTGATCGACGGCATCACCCAGACCATGCTGACCAGCCAGCTCCGCGCGCTGGAACGCGATGGACTGGTATCACGCAAGGTGTATGCGGAAGTGCCGCCCCGCGTGGAATATAGGGCCACACAGCGCGCACTGGATTTGCAGGAAATGTTCCAGGCTATGCACAACTGGTGGCTCAAAGGCGAGGAGGAAGGCGTCAAGAGAAAGCCGTCCTGACGTCCTCTTTTCCTCAATGATTGCTGTGACAATCGCCCGGCTTCCGGGCCTGCTGTGACCTGGAGTGTGGTCATTCTTCAGGGAAAATTTCAGGAATCTGAAGTGGGCCGGCACCGCTGTGCCTATCAGCAACGTCCCTTTCAATCGAGAGCTCCGATGTCCGAGAACCAACCGACACTGCATCTACTCTGCGGCAAGATCGCCGCGGGTAAGTCCACGCTCGCCTCACATTTGGCGTCAGAGCCGAAGACTATCCTGATCAGTGAGGACGTCTGGATGGCCCGGCTTTATCCGGGAGAGGTTGTTGCACTGGATGACTACACCCGCTGTTCCGGCCGTCTGAAGGAGGTCATGGGGCCGCACGCCGAAGCGCTGTTGAACGCCGGGATTTCAGTCGTGCTGGACTTCCCAGCAAACACTTTGCACCAGCGTCGATGGCTGCGCGGTATCTTCGAAAGCGCACGCGCCGCCCACAAGCTGCATCATCTCGATGTGCCGGACGAAATCTGCAAGGCTCGGCTCCGACAACGGAACCTGCAGGGCGCGCACAACTTCACCCCAAGCGACGATGACTTCGATCTGATCACCAGCTATTTTGTGCCGCCCTCGTCTGAAGAAGGTTTCGATATTATCCGCTATGACGCGGCTACCCCTCCAACACAGGCCTGAAGAAACTGCGCTCGTAACTCAGGATACAGCGGGTGTCCTCGGCGTACTTAAAGGCGGCCTGGCAATCCGGATCGTCAAGAATCCGTGTCCGGTACGCCTCGTACTCAGCGAGGCTCGGAAAGCTGAAGAGAGCCAGTCCGATATTGTTCGCGCCTTCGTCGGGTAGGAAATAACCATGGTGGTGCCCGCCATGGCGCTGCACCAGAGGAATCCACATCCGTCCGTAGCGCTCGAACTCGTCACGTTTGTAGGGATCGATCTTGTAGTGCACATAACAGGTGATCATGGTTCAGGGGCCTCTTAACAGATTCATCCTGAAGCCAGCATAAGTTGGTGAAAAACTGTCCTCAAACGACGATTGTTTGGGGTTCGCATTAGAAAATTTGCGGTGAACCGATAGGACCATAGTCTGGTCGAGTTTCAGCAAGTCGTTCTGAAACGTCGGCGTATTAGCGTGCGTCCTCGATGAATCCGAGATCTTTTAGATGAAAGCGGTGAACTTGACCGGTCTCCTGATCGAACTCCCTGCGCTTCCCTTGCTGGGGGAAGCCAAGTCCATAGAGATGCAGGTGCAACAAGGGTTCACTGCTCTTCGCCTCGATAGCATGAATGCCGCCGGGCATGAGCGAGACTGCCAATCCGGGCTGCACGGTTAGTTCGGTTACCTGACGCAGGCCCCCCACGTCTGATCCGTCGTGAACGTAGAGGCGGTGGGTCTCCTCGCCTTCGACCGCCGCGACCAGAGCCCAACTGCCACCATGATCATGCGGACGCGAAGTCTGACCGGGACGGCTCGAATTCACATAAAGGGCGTAGCCGCCGTCTTCGTCCTGGTAGATCAGGGAGGTGCGCTCGATCTCGACTTCGTTCGGCACGGGAAAGTCGCTGCGCGGGAAGAGTGCGCGCTGCTCGCAAAGACTCATCAGGTGGTGCTTGGCCACTTCCAGCGCGGGGACGGTTACGCCACCTTGAAATGAACGTTTGATTCTCGAGATGCAATCTCGAATCGCGGCTTCCCGTTGGGCCTTCACGCTCATGGTCGTGGATCCTCTTCCTGTTTGGCTGTCAGGGTGGATCTTACTTCTGGCATTGAAATGAGAAAAACGAATTGTTAATATCGTTATCATGAGAAAAATTGATTCCTCATTAGTGAATAGCGACCTGCTCCGCAGTTTTCTCGCTGTCGCCGAGATCGGAAATGTTACCCACGCAGCGGCTGCAATCGGACGGACGCAGTCGGCCGTAAGTCTGCAGATCCAAAAGCTGGAAGGCGTTTTCTCGGTCCAGCTGTTCGAGCGCGGATCGCGCGGTGTCCTACTCACCGACGAGGGGCAGCGCTTGCTGCCGGCCGCACGCAAGGCCCTGGCAGAAATCGATCGTGTTGGCGCGCTGTTTTCAGATCCGCTCGCCGGCCGCATTCGGGTCGGCATTCCTGACGACTACAACGAGACCATTCTCGAAAAAGCTCTGGCACGCTTTGCGGCGCGCTACAACGACGTCGAGGTCTTTGTGCGATCGGGCTGTACGGCTGGTTTTCCCAACGCTATCAAGCGCGGTGAGTTGGATCTGGCGATTTTCTCGGCAGGCCCCAACGATCCGGAGAAGACATTCTTCTCAGAACCCACCGTCTGGGCTGCGGGTGCTGAGATGCTGTTGGACCGGAATGTAGCCGTGCCCCTTGCTCTGTTCGACCGCGACTGCTGGTGGCGCGATGTTGCGACCAGCGCACTGGACCAGGCTGGGCGAAGCTGGCGGCTGGCCTATCAGAGCGAAAACTATACCAGTGTTAAAGCCGCGATCTCCGCAGGCTTGGCTGTCGGCATTCTCGCCAGAAGCGCTGTCGAAGACTCGATGCAAATCTTGGGTGAACCCGAAGGATTTCCGCCTCTGCCGCCGACGTCCCTCTCTCTGCTAAAAGGCCCGAACGCTGCAATACGGGTGGTGCAGGAGATGGAAAAGGCACTCCGCTCGGCAATTCTCTAATGAGAATGAAAAGTTAAATCTGTGCCGGTAGGGCTGGCAGAACCTGCAGATTGTCTGTTCTATGGTTTTTTGACGTCTGTTCATTGGAAAACGAAGATGCCGGCGACGCTCATGCACGCGCCCCTGACCTGCTCATTGGCAGCGCGATTTGCCGCCGCTGAAGGCAAGGTTCCGCTTGAGATCGCGTATCTGAATCTGCAAACAAAGAAATTTGAAGAAGGCGGATCGCTCTACGATTTCAATCCTTTGGGCCAGGTTTCGGTTCTGCGCCTGGAGAGTGGAGAGATCATAACCGAAACTTCGACGACCTTGTTGTGGATCCAGGCGCAGTCTTCGGAGCCGGCCTTTCGCCGGGAACCCAATGACCCGGATTACTACCAGTTGCTCCGCTGGATCGTGTTCTGTGCAACTGAACTTCACAAGCAGATCTTTCGTGTCGTCTTTTATCCCGAGGCGACCGACGACGTGAAAGACCGGTTCCGAGAATTGGCGCCTCAGCGGTTCGCTCTGCTCGATAGTCATCTCTCGGATCGCCCGTACTTGCTGGGTGACCGCTTTTCCGCTGCTGATGCCTATCTGGCGTGGTTTTTCGTTCTGGCCAAAAACGCGGGACTGGATTCGAGTCAGTACCGGAACCTTCAGGCTTATCGCAGTCATCTTCTGGAACGCCCTCTGATCCAGGAGCTGATCGTCAGCGATCGGCAGAAGGATGCCGGCATGACTCGGTAATTCACAGCTGAGTGGGATACCGTGCAGCCCCCTAACCAATCTGCAATGCGTCTGCACTGCGGTAAGGTTTTTGTCGGAATGTCCAGGTAGGCGAGCTGCTTGGTCGAATCTGTCATAAGCCTGCTTGTGCGTCCGCTCTCCGTAGGCTTCTCCAAGTGATTCACAGCAGTAGTTCGCCGTGATTTCTCGGGGAATCGACTTGAAGATACCGATCGGTATGCTATATTTTTGGATTGAAGATCATCCTGCGGTGGCTTTCGCGAGCGGTGGTCGGTTAAAAGCCGGTTTGACGAGGCTGACAATCATGAGAAATGCTGCGGAAACGCGTGATAAACTGCTCGAAACGGCGACGGGTCTAATCTGGCAGAGCAACTACAGCAGTGTCGGTGTTAACGAGATCTGCAAGCAGGCCGGCGTGACCAAGGGCGCCTTTTATCACCACTTCGATACTAAGGCCGATCTCTATGTGGCGGCCTCGCGCCACTATTGGGAAGGCATGAAGCGTGACTTGGATGCAATCTATTCACCGGCCTACACGCCTCTGGAACAGTTGGAAAACCTTATCCAACTGATTATTCAAAAGCAGATAAGTGAATGTATTTGCAGAGACTTGGAGGTTGCCGGCTGCCCCTTTTTTACCGCAGGCGGGCAGGCCGGTATAGACGACATTAAGATCCGGCGGGCCGCGCAGGAAATGGAAGAGCATGTGCAGAAATACAGCGTTGCTCTTGTTCGTGGACTGAAGGGGGAGGGTGTGCTCAATGGCGATCCGGATATCGAGCAAGTCGCCCGCTTCCTCCATCATTTTATCCAAGGGCTATTGGTCTACGGTCGCCTGATGAACAGCCTGGATGCCGTTCGGGCGGACCTGCGTGAAGGCCTCTACCGGCTGATCGATTTAAAAGACGAATACCGGATTGCAGAGTCGGAACAGCCTTATTCGAAGGCCTCCGACGCTGCCTGACACCTAATGTCAATCATCCTCATACCTGCTGTGCATGCCAGATACGCGTAGCGGTTCGCAAAAAAAACACGCCAGAGTATTGACAACATACCGATCGGTTTCTACCTCTAGGGCTACGTAACTACACTGATCGGTTTACCGGCTGGACTCCTTGGCTGGACTCCTCGAAAGGAAGAGCGAGATGAGCGCTGGGTCGAAACTCAGAACTGCAATGATTGCCTTTACTCTAGCCGGTGCTGTGGCAGGCGGTGGTTACCTTGCGCAACCCTACCTGACGGAAAGTATGGGCGTAGGTCCGGTTGCCGCGGAACCGGTGCCACAGGCCATGCCGGTGAAGGTCATGGAGGTACAGACCCAGCCAATCCGACTGTGGAGCGACTTTTCCGGCCGCCTTTCGGCCATCGACCAGGTCGAGCTGCGCCCGCAAGTTAGCGGCACGATCGAGGAAATCCATTTCGAAGACGGCCAGATCGTAACCAAGGGCGATGTTCTTCTGATTATCGACCCGCGTCCCTACGCGGCGGCGGTTGCCGAGGCCAAGGCCGATTTGAATGCGGCATTCCATACGCTTAAGCTTGCCAAAAAGCAGCGTGGCCGCTCCGAGCAACTGGTCAAGAAGGGACACGTCTCAAAGAGCGTTCTGGATGAGCGGATCAGCGACCACACGGTTGCCGTCAGCCGTGTCAACAGCGCTAAGGCGAAGCTGGCCCAGGCAGAAATCGACCTCAACTACGCCTATGTCAAAGCGCCGATAAGCGGCCGTTTGAGTCGGGCGGAGATCACCGAAGGTAACCTGGTCGAGGCCGGTCCCAATGCGCCAATTCTGACTTCGATTGTTGCGACCGAGGGTATCTACGCCGACTTCGATGTGGATGAACGTACATACCTCCGCTACGTACATGAACTGGCCAAAGCTGGCGTTGCGGTAAACAAGCTTCCCGTTGAGCTCGTGATTGATGCCGGTGAACTGCGCAGCTATCGCGGTCACATTCACAGCTTCGACAATCAGATCGATCCGGCGACCGGCACGATCCGTGCCCGGGCCATTTTTTCCAACGTTGACGGCAGCCTGCTGCCCGGCATGTTCGCCGAAGTCCGGCTTGGTGGTTCCAAAGCCGAGGAACTGGTTCTTCTGAATCCGGGCGACATTGGCACGGATCAAGACAGGAAGTTCGTTTATCTTATCGACAAAGAGGAAAAGGTCGCTTACCGCGAAGTATCTCTGGGCGCATCGGTCGATGGCAAGCGTGTGGTTACACGCGGACTCGAAGCCGGCGACCGAGTCATCCTGGGCGGCTTGATGAAAGTGCGTCCAGGCCTCAGCGTCACTCCGATCCTGCCTGAAGCCGCTGCACCCCCTGAAACTGGCGAGTCGACGCAGGTGTCCGAGACCGGCAGCAGTGCCGAGGCAGGCCTAACAAACTAGTGACATCGTTGCAGTTTCGTCTGGGTAGAGGTCTATGGGCTGATTGGTCCGGGCTTCAACAGATCCCGTTCCACAAATAGTTCAAACGCCAGAGGCTATGGCGCATGTAGTGCGCATATCGGCTTCAGGACAGTTGGTGACACAGCACTCCTGTTCCTCCCGGCATCGCTGTATCGCATCCCACCCTATCAAAGTAGAGGCTGATTTACGGTTTGGCTGTTTCAGCGAAAACCGATCAGGTTCCAGGAGAGACCGTTAACATGTCCTTTCCACGTTTTTTCATTGACCGGCCAATCTTCGCCGGTGTGGTCTCGATCCTGATTCTGATTGGCGGTTTGATCGCAATGCTGAACCTGCCGATCTCGGAGTATCCCGAGGTGGCGCCGCCGTCAGTGGTGGTGCAGGCGCAGTTTCCCGGCGCGAACCCGTCGGTCATCGCCGAGACCGTGGCGACTCCGCTGGAAGAGCAGATCAACGGGATCGAAGGCATGCTCTACATGAGCTCCCTGGCGACGACCGATGGCAATCTCTCGCTGACCATTACCTTTGAAATCGGGACTGATCCCGATCTGGCGCAACAGAAGATTCAGAACCGGGTGTCCCAGGCCCTGCCGCGTCTGCCCGAAGTCGTGCGACAGCTCGGCGTCACGGTTGTCAAAAGCTCACCCGATCTGACCATGGTGGTCCATTTGCGCTCGCCGAACGAGCGCTATGACATGCTCTATCTGCGCAACTATGGAACCCTGAACGTCAAGGACGCCCTGGCGCGGGTCAAAGGCGTGGGGCAGGTCCGGCTGTTTGGTTCGGGCGACTACGCCATGCGGATCTGGCTGAACCCGGATCAGATCGCGGAACGCAACATGACGGCTTCCGAAGTCCTGGACCAGATTCGTCGTCAGAATGTTCAGGTTGCCGCCGGTCAGATCGGCGGGCCGCCCTACGACGACGGAATCCAAGTCCAGCTGCCGATCAACGTTAAGGGCCGCCTGCAGTCCATCGAGGAGTTTGCCCAGATCATCGTCAAGCGTGATGTGGATGGCACAATTGTGCGGCTTGGCGATGTCGCGCGGCTGGAGATGGACTCACAGCAGTATTCACTGCGCTCGCTGCTCGACAATAAACCCGCTGTCGCCATTCCGATCTTTGCTTCGCCGGGCGCCAATGCCCTGGATATTTCCAGTGGTGTGCGTTCGACCATGGCGGAACTCGCCGAGTCCTTTCCGGAGGGTGTTGATTACAGCATCGTCTACGACCCGACGGTCTTCGTGCAGAAGTCCATCGAGTCGGTGATCAAGACGCTGTTGGAGGCTTTGGCGCTGGTGGTGCTGGTGGTCATCGTGTTCCTGCAGACCTGGCGTGCTTCGATCATTCCTTTGCTGGCTGTACCGGTTTCGATTGTCGGTACCTTTGGGCTCATGCTCGCCTTTGGCTTTTCGATCAATGTGCTGTCTCTCTTCGGCCTGATCCTGGCCATTGGTATCGTGGTCGACGACGCCATCGTCGTCGTGGAGAATGTCGAGCGCAACATCGCCGAAGGTTTGAAGCCGCGCGAGGCCACCATTGCCGCCATGAAAGAGGTGACGGGGCCGATCATCGCCACCTCGCTTGTCATCACCGGTGTCTTCGTACCGATCGCCTTCGTCAGTGGGCTGACGGGGCAGTTCTACAAGCAATTCGCCCTGACCATTGCCATTGCCACCATCATCTCGACCATCAACTCCCTGACCCTGAGCCCAGCGCTTTCGGCCATTCTGCTGAAAGGCAAGGATGCGCCGAAAGATATCCTGACCCGCGCGATGGACTTTCTTTTCGGCTGGTTCTTCCGGCTCTTCAATCGTTTCTTCGGACGGGCCACGTCGGTCTATGCCAAGAGCGTGGGTGTCTTCGTCGGGCGCAAGGGGATCATGATGGCGCTTTATGCGCTGTTGCTGGGCGCCACCTATCAGGGCTTTCAGATGGTGCCACCGGGCTTTATTCCCCTTCAGGACAAGCAGTACCTTGTGGGCTTTGCGCAGTTGCCCCAAGGGGCAACGCTGGAACGGACAGAAGAGGTCATGCGTGCCATGTCCGACGTTGCGCTCGCGGAGCCGGGCGTGACCAGCGCCGTCGCCTTTCCGGGACTCTCGATCAACGGTTTCGTCAACAGCTCCAGCGCCGGTATCGTCTTCGTGACACTTGACGACTTTGATGAGCGGACGGACCCCTCGCTCTCGGGCGGAGCCATCGCCCAGAGCTTGCAGCAAAAGTTCGCCGGCGTTGAAGATGCTTTCGTTGCGATCTTCCCACCGCCGCCCGTCCAGGGCCTGGGTACGATCGGTGGCTTCAAGCTGCAGGTTCAGGACCGCAGTGATCAGGGTTATCGGGCGCTGGACGATGTCATGAAGCAGGTGCAGGCCAAGGCTTGGGCCGCGCCCGAGCTGACCGGCGTCTTCTCCAGCTACAACATCAATATGCCGCAGCTTTTTGCCGACGTGGACCGGACCAAGGCCGAGCGCCTGGGCATTCCGGTGGATGAGATATTCCGCACCATGCAGATCTATCTCGGCTCACTCTACGTCAACGACTTCAACCGCTTTGGACGGACGTATCAGGTTATCGCCCAGGCGGATAAACCCTTCCGCTCAACACCGGAAAGTATCGCGCAGCTGCAGACCCGCAATGCCGCAGGGCAGATGGTACCTCTGGGCTCGGTCGTAACGGTATCGGAGACTTTCGGCCCAGACACCACCATGCGCTACAATGCCTTCCGCTCCGCTGATCTGAACGGCAACGCAGCGCCGGGCTATTCGAGTGGTGAGGCGCAGGCGGCCATGACCAGGATTCTGGAAGAAACCCTGCCACCGGGAATGGACTTCCAGTGGACCGAGTTGACCTACCAGCAGATCCTGGCGGGTAATACAGCAATCTTCATCTTCCCGCTCTGTATCCTGTTGGTGTTCCTGGTGCTGGCCGCGCAGTACGAGAGTTTGACCCTGCCGCTCGCGGTGATCCTGATCGTGCCAATGTCGATTCTCTCCGCCTTGATCGGCGTCTATTTGACCGGAGGTGACAACAACATCTTCACCCAGATCAGCCTCTTCGTGCTGGCGGGACTTGCGTCAAAGAACGCGATCCTGATCGTCGAGTTCGCGCGCGAACTGGAACGGGAGGGCCGGGGCCTGATCGAGGCGGCAGTCGAAGCCAGCCGTCTGCGTCTGCGCCCGATCCTGATGACGTCCTTCGCCTTTATCATGGGCGTCGTGCCTCTGGTGCTCTCCAGCGGCGCGGGTTCGGAGATGCGTCAGTCAATCGGCATTGCGGTCTTTTCCGGCATGCTGGGCGTGACCTTCTTCGGGATTTTCCTGACACCGATCTTCTATGTGCTGGTGCGCAAGCTGGAGAAGCGAAAGGAAACCGGTGGAATTGCGCAACCGGCTGAGTGATCGGTGAGGTGACCTGAGATTAAGATGGCACGGGCGCACGCAGGGCTTTCCTTAGACCCTGGGCACTGCCAAGATCGGTATCTGCTCGCCTGTCCTTTAAATCGGCTACTGTCTCCTTGGAACAAGACCTCATCTTTCTGGCGATTGCCTTTTTCAGCGCGTCGATGCTTCAGGCTGCGACCGGGATTGGTTTTGGGATCATCGCCGGGCCGGTGCTGCTGCTGGTCCTGAATTCCCCGGCGGCGATACAAATCAGTGTGCTGCAGAGCTGGCTGATCTGTGCCGCACTGGTACCGGGGCTTCGCAGCTCGGTCCATACTGATCTCCTGAAGGTTTTCGCCAAGGGTAGCGTGATCGGCATTCCGCTCGGCGGGATCGTCTATTTCCTGGTTTCTATTGGTCTGTTGAAGTTTCTCGCCGGCCTGGCCGTGCTCGGCACGCTGTTCTTCGTGCTGCACAGCAACGGCTCCGGCAAGCGGCGACAGGCTGCCGCGAACGCGGGGCCGCCGCCGGTGACGGGCGGCTGGCCGCTTTCTATGGGTTTGGTGTCCGGCGCCATGAACAGCGCCCTCGCCATGCCGGGCCCCGTGCCTGCCGCCTGGATGTCCGGTGCCGGCCACGCCAAGGATACCGTGCGCGCGACGACTCTGGCGTTACTGCTTTTCACCTATCCGGCGGCTTTTGTGCTGCAGTGGTTCCTGGTCGGACTTGAGGCGGATACCCTCTGGCTTTGCGCTGGGCTGGCGCCTGCGACGCTGGCGGGTATCCTGGTCGGCCGGCTGCTGGTGCGGCGGGTGACTGAGGTGGTATTCCGCTGGTTTCTTGTGCTCGTGCTGATCTGCACTGTCGCCGGCCTCTTTTACGATTCTCTCAAACCTCTGGTTTTGTCATGACGGATATAGCAAACACTTCGCCCCCCAGGCTCGGCCGGCTCGACGACCTGCCGCGCGCCGGATTATTCCATGCCCCGACCCATATGGAGCCCATGGCAAACCTGGGGGCTGCCCTCGGCACGAAACGGCCGCTGCTGGTCAAGCGCGACGACCTGACCGACATGGCCTTCGGCGGCAACAAGGTGCGCCAGCTGGAATTCTATCTGGGCGAGGCGCAGGCCCAGGGCGCCGACACGGTCCTGATCACTGGCGCGGTTCAGTCGAACTTCGCACGCCTTGCGGCTGCGGGTGCCCGTAAGTTGGGCATGGACTGTCATATTCAACTGGAAGAGCGCGTCGCCAAGAACGACCCGCGCTACCGCAACTCCGGCAACGTTCTGATCGAACGCTTGCTGGGGGCGACCTTGCATTCCTATCCGGAAGGTGAGGATGAGGCCGGTGCTGACCGGCAGTTGGGCGAGATCGCGGAAGGTCTGCGGCAAGCGGGACGCAAGCCCTACATCATTCCCCTGGCACCCGGTCATGCACCCCTGGGCGCGCTGGGCTATGTGGACATGGCGCGGGAGCTGCTGCAGCAGGTCGAAGCAGCCGGCCTTACGGTTGATGATATCATCATCCCCTCGGGCAGCGGCGCCACCCACGGCGGTTTTCTCTTCGGCCTGCGGGCGCTGGGCTCGCAGATCCCGGTCACCGGCATCTGCGTGCGCCGGGACGCGGCCCAGCAAAAGCCCAGGATCGAGCACCGCTGTCAGGAGATCGCAGACCTGCTGGAGGTCGAAAACCCTGTCCCAGCGGATGACGTCGTGGTCACCGATGCCTTTCTGGCACCTGGCTATGGCAAGGCCAGCGACGAGGTTCTGGACGCCATCCGCCTCGCCGCTCGCATGGAAGCCTTGATTCTGGATCCGGTCTACTCGGGCAAGACCATGGCCGGCTTCATTGATACCGCAAAGCGGGCAGAGGGAGAGGGGGCTCTGATCTTCATTCACACAGGCGGCACCCCCGCGATCTTCGCCTATGAGGGCGATTTGACGGCGTAAGTTGTCTGAGCTGAAAAGAAGCTAGTCAACCGAGCAGCATCATCCTATGTCAGAGCGTAACATTTGCGCTCTGACGAGTCTTTTTTGCAGGAATAGGGCGTTCAGATTGGTTGCGAAAAACGTCCACTCGAGGATCAAGTTTTGGACGTAGAATTTGTGCTGTACAAAATCGATTGTGCGCCAATTGCAGTATTTTCCGTGCTCACAATCGCCTCTGTTTAGTCACACAGTTCTCTAGTTTGAGATTGGGCACAGAAATGTTCCAAATGCGCTCTGCCAATTCGGGCCATGCTCCCACAATTTGCCGGAACCCTGCGTTCCAGAATGTCCGCGGAACTAAGTTTTGAGATAAACGCATATTCGACAAGATATTCGCAGGAGACGGGCAGTTCAGACAGGTGTTCAGCTTTGGCTTCCAGTTCTGAAACGATTTGACCGAAGACTCGTGGCTCCAGTGCCACCAGGTACACTGTACTTGTATAGCTTTCTGTCGTCACATATTCCAATCGAAGCGCTTTACTGTCCTGCGGACGTATGACGCCAGCACTACGCAACGCAATTGAACTTAGAGCTCTGTTCATCATCTGAAGTTGATTTTCGGTAACCATATCTTGGATCGTGATTAGCCGGTAGGTGGTCGTGAGATCTGCGTTCTCCTCAAATTTAATTGCTAACTTTACCGATCTGAGACTTAGCGGCATCTCTCCTGTATTTACGACATCCAGTACTTCCTCCGTCTGCTCTACGCGGGTGGAAATGTCGATGCCTGCAATGGGGTTCTGACTTCTCCAGGCATTGTAGACGAAGGTCGATACAGTGATTAGAGCAATCAAGAGAGATAGGACCAGAGATGTTTGGCCGGTAAAACGCCTGAAATCCTGGAAACTACCACATTTCACGCATTTGCGAGCAAGTGGATGGAGGGGCTCGAGGCAATCGGGGCAGCACTTCTGTTCGTCTGATGGCATAGGCACGCTCTCTTTTCATCGACTGCAATCTACGGAGACGACCGTGCAGCGATCCGAAAGTCGTTATTCAAGATATGTGTTTCGAACTAACGTCTTGTGGCGAGTGCTTTCGTAGCGGCTTTAACGACCGTTTTCTTGCTTCCGCCGGCGTGTGAACGCCATACCCGCGAGCCCGAAACCAAATAGGGCGAGGCTGGCCGGCTCGGGAACCTGGGTTTGCGGCGGGTCCTCCGGGGGGATGAACATGAAGCCCGAAATGCTGACGGCGGGGGCCAGGTCGGGCGGGAACCCGCTGTTAGCAACGTTGAAGTTTACCAGATCAATAAAGCTGTCGAAGCTGAAAATGTTTATGTTGTTCAGTCCGCCCGGGTCCGATTCGGTGATCATATGATACTGGTCGCCGTCGAAGGTCAGTCCGGAGATGCTGACGGCCGGGGCCAGATCGGGCGGGAAGTTGCTGCCTGAGACATTGAGATTTTTGAGGTCGGTCAGAGTATCGAAGCTGAAAATATTGATATTGTTCAACCCGCCCGGGTCCGACTCGGTGATGATGCGGTACTTGTCGCCATCATAGGTCAGTCCGGAGATGCTGACAGCCGGGGCCAGATTGGGCAGTGACGCGCTGCTTGAAACGTTGAAGTTCACGAGGTCGACGAAGCTGTCGAAGCTGAAGAGGTTGATGTTGTTTAGCCCGCCCGGGTCCGACTCGGTGATGAAGTGGAACTGATTGCCGTCGTAGGTCAGGCCCGACATGCTGACGGCCGGGGCCAAACCGGGCGGGAAATTGCTGCTTGAGGTGTTGAAATTGATGAGATCGACGTAGGTGTCGAAGCCGAAAAGGTTCATGTTGTTCAGACCGCCCGGGTCTGATTCAGTGATGAAGTGGAACGTCGGCATTGCAAAGGCCGGCAGCGGAAAAGCAAGCATACCGGCGACTAAAATCAGCACTTTTTTCATTAAGTGACCCCCTGAAAATTGATTCTTCATGCCTTGCGTTGAGTCTTCTGCTCAGTTGCAGGGCGACAAATTTCTGTTCAGGCAAACCGCGGTGCGGGGTTACGAAATACGATTTCTCCAAAGGGAGATGCCCGCACTTAAGGACTGATTTTCTTTAATGAATCAGTCTTGGTTAATTTATTGGTATACATATTAACATGATTTGGTGTGTTAGTAAATCGGCGCAAAACGTCATTCATTTCATGTTTGACACACAAGGCCGCTGAGTTTGACATCGCAGATAATCATCGTACTTGGACGTACGATCCTTCTTGATGCTTTTGACCGGGCGGAAGAGTGCTTTCTGTTCTGCAAGACCCTAATCGAGAGAGAACATATGATAAAATTTCTAATCTGGGCCTTGTGCGGAGTCTTCTTGTTCCTGGCTGCGGGCTGCGGTTCGCAGACCACCCCGGACAAAAGGGGAAGTTTAGCTGAGACCTTCGAGACCATGCTGGAAGACAGCATGGTGGACGCCGATCTCGTGGCTCATGTCGAGATTACCGGCTTCGAGCAGGAGGAGCGCAGCGGAGACATGGTCCTCTACCGGGTCGCCGCAAAAATGCTGGAAAGTTTTAAGGGGCCGTCGCCAAGGACTCTGGTGTTTCGCCAATGGATCACTGAACAGGCTGACGAGGAGGCAATCGGCGAGCGGGTGATCGTTGCGTTGCATGAGTCTGCGGTGGATGGGAGCTATTTTGTACTCGAAGGCGATTCCGCCTTTCCGGATCACGAGAATCTCTTGGATAGCGCCAGGAACGCCGAGACCAGGTAGCCGCGTCAGCTTGAGTTCCCCGCTGTTAGTTTGGCAAACGCCTGCTTACCGTTCTTGGTAAAGGCGACCGCGCGTGTGCCAGGGTGTTTTTTGAGCCAGTCCAGCTCCAGCATTCTCTCAAGCAGCGCATGGCCCAGCGAACCGCCGAGATGATGTGTCTGCTCGCTCCAATCGAGGCACAATCGACAGATTGGTCGCCGTTTCCCGGCAAGCTCGCTTACCGGAACACCGAAACTCTGCAGAAATCTGACCCCAGGATCCGAAAGCCGCAGCTCCTGTTCTCGGCTGATGAGAAAGCCTGACTTCTTCAAAAAGTCAAACAGCTGAACGCCGCACTCTCCAGCCAGATGGTCATAGCAAACGCGTGCCATACGCAATGGCGCTTCGCGTGGCGCAACGATATGTCTGACATGACCTGTGCGCACCGTGATCCGCAGGAGCACTTCCAGTGCTTCACCAACATCTTCGTTCGCGAGACTATAAAATTGGTGCCGTCCCTGTCGTGAGCGCTGCACCAAACCGCCCGCGAGCAATTTCGACAGGTGAGAACTCGTTGTCGCAGGTGTAACGCCGGCTTCCCTGGCAAGATCACCAGCTGTCCAGGCGTCGCCGTTCATCAAAGCCATCAAGATGTTGGTCCGCGCGGGGTCGCCAATAAGCGCGGCAACATGTGAGATGTCGGGTCCTACTTTCATATTTAGATGTGTATCAAAACATTATCTCTCACGAAAGGCGTATACCAGCCTGCAGTGATCATTTCAGTCAAAGGCATAAATGATATGGAACACGAAACGATATACACCCCGGAGGTTATTGGCTGCCTGGAGCTTGGCTGGGGGCCAGGATGGTTATCGCCGGGGGGAAGCGAAGATGTACGCGAACTCATTTCAGAGACAGATGTCGCTGGCAAGTTCATCCTCGACATAGGCGTTGGCACAGGCGGACCAACACGTGTTCTTGTCCAGGAATTCGGGGCCGGGCAGGTTATGGGTATCGACATCGAACAGTCCGTTCTGGACAGGGCTCAAACCCTCAACCGCGTGGAGAATCTCGAGGACCGCATCAGCCTGCAACGCGTTGTGCCGGGCAAATTACCTTTTCCCGATGCCCATTTCGATATCGTCTTCAGTAAGGACTCATTTGTCCACGTCGCAGACAAAGTGACGCTCTTTTCCGAGATCCATCGGGTCCTCAAACCCGGCGGATGCTGCCTCTTCAGCGACTGGTGCTGTGGATCGCCTCCCTACAGCGAAGAGATGGAGGGGTTTCTTGCTAACGGAATGAACTTTTCCATGGCGACTATTGAAGAAACCCGCCGGCATCTCGGCGAGGCTGGCTTTTTGGATATAACCGTAAAGGACCGGAATGCCTGGTTCGTGGATTATGCTATCCGCGAGCTTGAAGCAGCTAGGGGAGCCAAGCGGGCGCGTTTTGTGCGTGAAGTTGGGCGGGAAACAGCAGATCGTTTGGCCGCCGCTGCGACCCGGCGCGCAACGATTGCCAAGCAAGGGCACCTCCGCCCAACCCATCTTCGCGCAACCAAGCCGGCCTGACGTAAGTGAATCGCCCGAAATTTCGATGCAAGGGTATGGAACAGGCATTTCGGTGGGAACTACACAAGGGCGAGCACCAGTCTCTGCCCTATAGCGCGCGAGCGCGGATCATAGTGTTAGAATAGATACACCAGAACAGCAGGTTGCCGACCGCGAATCCGTCCAACCGAGCGTAGGTTACCCGCGCAGCAGGCTTCGAAGGCTTTCGACGACCTGTTTGACGTGCTTGTCGTCGCCGGTGATGCGTTTGATCAATAGAGCGCCCTCGACCGCACTGAAGGACAGCTTGGCCATGCGGGCCGGGCTTCCTTCGAAGTGGAATGCGCCATCCTTGCGCCCGTCCTTCAGAAGTTTGGTAAGCCAGCTGAGCTGCTCGTCGAAAAATCTCTCGACTTCGTCCTGCATGTCCTTGGGCAGGCCCGGGTACTCGCCGCTGAGCACGCCGCAGAGGCAGGCGTGGATTGGATTGCGGGCCAAGTTGAGGATCGGTGCAAGATAGCGCGTGAGCGCCGCCCAGTAATCAACGTTTTCCCTTGTGTCGAGGTCTGTCATCACCGCGAGCATAGTCTTGCGATAACGTTCGATGATTGCCTTGCCCAGCTCCGACTTGGCAGGGAAATGATAGTAGATGCTGGCCTTCTTGATGCCGACGCGATCGGCTACGTCTTGAAAACTGAAGGCGTGAAAGCCGTTCGCCTGTATCAGCTCTTCTGCCGTATCAAGTATCTGTGTCGCGGTTTCAGCCATCAATAGAGGTCGTTTTGGGCAATGGTTTCAGAACATCGGTCCTGTCTGTATAGCGTCTGTCTCGCTCAGAGTCAGAACTTTTCGGAGAAGGGGCGAAGGTCGATTTCCTGTGACCAGGCGGAACGGTCTTGTCCGATCAGTTGATAGTAGCTTTCGGCGATGGCGTCAGGCTCCAGGCAAGCGTCGCGTTCGGGGTCGAACCGCTCGACGGTTTTCTCGCTCCAGATCAGGCCGTCGATAACCACATGGGCGACATGAATGCCGTCGGCGCCATGTTCGCGCGCCAGGGATTGCGCCAGCCCGCGCAGTGCGAACTTGGCCGACGCGAAAGCGGCGAACTTCGCGCCGCCGCGCAGGGCTGCCGTCGCGCCGGTGAAAAGGATCGCGCCGCCGCCCTTTTTCTGCATGCCGGGCACAACGGCCTTGGCCGCCGTCATACCACCCAGACAGGTGACCCGCCAAACCGCCTCAAACTCCTTGGCTGTGATCTCGACGAAGGGCTTGATCAGGATCTGGCTGGCGTTGTGGATCAGAACATCGGGGGCGCCCCAAAGGTGCTCGACATCCTGAATGGTTTCGCGCACTGCGGTCGGTTCGGCCAGATCGCAGGAAAAATGTTTGAATTCGGCCGAACCTGACCCTGCGCTTCCATTGCCAAGTTCACTTTCGAGCTCCTTGCCGAAGGCTCCCGAACGTGCCAGTCCGCCGACCTTATAGCCGGCGCGATGCAAACGCCTGCAGAGCGAGGCCCCAAGGCCAGGGCCAACCCCGGTTACCACGGCAACTTTTTCGGTCATGGATTGGTTCCTCGCTGCAGACTGTTGGGATCGGGCTCCCTTACATAATGCCCATAACGCGTAGTGCAAGAACCGCTTGGACAATCCAACCGACCGTAAAGCAGATGGTGCGTAAGCCGGGAATGCCCGCCGTATAGACCACAAAGTGCGCCAGTCGGGCGAAGAAGTAGATCATGCAGGCAGTTGCGGTGAGAGAATCACCGTTTCCCAATACCACGACGGACAGCGCAAGCGGCGCAAAAATCACAAAATTCTCGATACCGTTCCGGTGCGCCTTGATACTGCGCTCGGCCCAGGCAGCGTGGGGAGCGTCGTTTTCTTCCGGATTGCCCAGCGTGCGCATCAGGCCCCGGGCGGCCATGCGGTTCAGAACGTAGGGAATCCAGAATACAGCCGTCATCAGGGCTGTGGCGGCTAACCAAAAGATCTCTTGCGACATTGTTTGTGCCTTTCTTACTGAGGAAATGCCTACCTGTTGGATGGTAGAATATAAAATCTACCTAACGGAAGGTAGATGATCAACTGAAACTTCCTGAGCGAAAGGTTCGCGAATTAGAGACTGCCTCCGGTTTCTATCGAAGTGATTGTTAGAAAGCGTTTGTTTTCATCGATACGGACAAAAATCTTACACGCTCCACGACACCTTCTCGATGGGCTCGCGGCGGGTCGACAGCTTTTGGAATCCGGTGCCGCTACGGTCCGCTCGGTCTCAGTTTCTCGTTCTCACATCCAATACCGCGGTCCGGAGCCGTTGCGCCCGACGCGATCTTCCGGATTGGCGAAGCGGCAGTGATCGAAGGAAAGGCATCCGCACCCGATGCAGCTTGTCAGACCTTCTCTGAGGCGCTGCATTTCGGCGATCCTTTCATCGATCCGCTTTAACCACTTGCCCGATAGGCGTGACCAATCCCGGCGCGTGGGAATACGGCCAACTGGAAGTTTGGCGAGCTCTTCACCAATCTCGTCGAGCGTCAATCCGATCCGCTGTGCAAAGACAATGAACGCGATGCGTCGCAGCACCGAGCGTTGAAATCGACGATGCCCCGAACCTGTCCGTTCAGACGCAATGAGCCCTCGCTCCTCATAGAAACGTAGAGCGGACGACGCGACTCCGCTGCGGCGGGAAATTTCACTGATTGTCAGAACTGATTCCATCATGAAGAAAAAATCATGTTTCGCTCTTGACTTCAAGTTCACTTTAACTTGTAGCGTCACATTTATTGCAGTGCTGAGCCGACTCGCGTGTTGAGCCCCAGCCGCCAGTGAACAAAGCCCAAAGGGCGAAAGGATCGAAAAATGACCGTGCAGATTGGAAAGTTGCTGAAAGACAACAGCAATTACAGCTTCGTTCAATCAGAAGATAAAAAGCTGCTCCTGTTTAATTGGAAACATGTGGCGGGGCTCAGCATTCAGGTTTTTCAAAGAGGCATTTCCAAGTTTGCGGAACAGTGCAAAAGGCATAAGCCCACCCATGCCGTGATCGATGCCAGGGCATTGGATCAGGGCAGCCCGGCTGTTGCCTGGCTGCGTTCACAAGACGTCGAAACGACTTTGGAAGACTATATGACCTGGTGGACTCGAGAGGTTTTGCCGGTATATCAGGACGCCGGTATCTCTTCTCTCGCAGTTGCCACGGGTGATCCGAATGCGCCGGGTGAACTCACAAGCCTCCCGCCGGAAGTCAGATTCAAGATGGGATACTTCCCAGATCTTGAAACGTCGTTGGATTGGAAGCCGGAATAGCGGTGCCTCCAATGTATTACAACTAGCATTAAGGAACTCCGCGTGGCAGTGACGAGAGAGGGACTCAGACGTTATGCGACGCCGATGGAGTGAAACGGCGCAACCGTGACAGTTTAAGCTATTCCCCCTCAGGCGCACACCAGCGGTCGATGTCGTCGCTCTCGCCGATAAGGGCAAGGCCGTGGGCGATGGAGACCAGTTCGTCGCCGGTCTCGATCTTTCCGGCACCGAAACGCTCTTCGAACATTCGGCGCACTGCGGGCACGAAGGAGCTGCCGCCCGTCAGGAACACTTTGTCGATCTCGTTTGTCTGTAATCCGGCCCGCTGCATTGCGATGTCGACCGCCTTGCTCATCTTCTGCAGGTCACCGGCGATCCAGGTTTCGAAGTCCTTGCGCTCTATGATAAAGCGCAGATCGACCGACTCCGTGGCGAACTCGAACGCGGTCTGTTCGCTGTCGGACAGGCGTGCTTTGGCATCTGAAACCGCTTTATAGAGTGCATAGCCGAGGTCGTCCTCGACCAGATCGATAAAGGTCTGCAAGCGCTCCGGCTCGTTGCTTGAGCGCAACAGTTTTTTGAGTTCGCGAAAGTCCCGCGAGGTCTTCAGGATCGAAAGTTCGCTCCAGCGGGCGAAAGCCGTGAAGAAGCGATTCGGCAGCGTGAGTTCCGCACTCATGCTTTTGTAGGTGCTGCCTTTGCCGATTTCCGGCGAGATCAGTTTGTCGATAATGTGGAAATCGAAAGTGTCACCGGCCACCCCGACACCTGAGGATGCGAGCGCGTGGGTACGCAGGTTCTTGCCATCCACTTCGAAACGCATGATCGAGAAGTCGCTGGTGCCGCCGCCGAAATCGGCGACCAGAACCGTGGCGTCGGCCGTCAGGCGCTGGGCGAAAAAGAAGGCGGCGGCGACTGGTTCATAGACAAAACGGACATCCTCGGCGCCGAACTTTGCCAGTGCGGCGCGGTAACGGGAAAGGGCGAGAGCGGCGTCCGGCTTGCTGCCGGTGAATTCGACCGGCCGGCCCACGATCAGGCGCCGCGGCAGGCGTGCCATCTGTGTGCCGGCGCGCTCACGGACGAGATTGAGGAAAGCCGCCAACAGGTCCTCGAAGCTGTAACGCTGGCCGTAGATCCGCGTCTCCGCGAAGAGAGGACTCGCAGCAAAGGACTTCAGCGACTGAAGGAAACGGCAGTCGCCCGGGTTCTCGATAAAGTGATCGATCGCCCAGGGGCCGGCATCCGATTCGACCGGGCTCTTGGGGATGCTCTCGTCGTGCCAGAAACACAAGACCGACCTGAATGCCGAGAGGCTCTGATTGTTGTGCTCGAACACCAGGGGTGATGCGCCGCCCGAACCCTCATTGGAAGCGGTGGGCAGTGCGACGACCGTATTGGTGGTGCCGAAGTCGAGGCCGAGGCTGGATCCCTCTACTTGCTGTCCCATGATTCGCCGATCACGCTGTCTGGTGCTCATCAAGAAAATTCACGTCCCGCGCAGTGGCGCCAGGGGGCGGTTCATCTCTCATATTTCCGATGTCAACTCAAGGGGATATGCGCGCGCGCCTGTGCCTCACGTGTTTCGTCGAGTTCTACAATCCGATCCGAGCCTATCGCGTCCTGAGGTCTCGCGTTGCCTGTAGCATGGCCAGAATCATGGCGTCCCGCTGGGAGGAAGCGCTGATGACGTCTCCTTGACCGGTTTCGGCGGCAATGCCCTCAGCGAGGATCGCCGCGATTTCCTGGGTCAACTCCGGCGTGCCCAGATCCTCCCACCAGCGATGAAAGCTGTCGCGGTATCTGTTGCAGAATTCAGCCATTCCGCCAGATCCAGCCCCCAGATGAAAAAGCATATGAGGTCCCATAGCCGCCCAACGGAGACCCGGTCCCGCCCACACGGCTTTGTCGACATCCTCGACGGAGGCCACACCGCTGGCAACCAGGTGGATTGCCTCCCGCCACAAAGCGGCCTGCAGCCGGTTGGCGACGTGGCCGGGCACCTCCCGCTTTACCCGGATGGTTTCCTTGCCCATCTCCTCGTAGAATTGTTCCGCCCTTTCCAATACGCCGTCGGCTGTCTGTTCGTTCGTGATCAGTTCGACCAGCGGAATGAGATGAGGCGGATTGAAGGGATGACCAAGCAGAAAACGTGAGGGGTCCTGCCAGCCCTTCTGCATGTCGTGCACCATCAAGCCGGATGCGGAGGAAGCGACGATCGCTTCGGGCGGCAGATGGGGTTCTATCTCCCTAAAGAGCGCATGCTTGATCTCCAGGCGCTCGGGCACGTTCTCCTGAACGAACTGAGCCCCTTGAACGGCTGTGCCTGCAGCAGTGTGAAACCGCAGCCGGTTGGGATCTGCACCTTCGGCGAGGCCGAGTTTTTCCAACAGCGGCCAGGCGCGAGCCACATAATCACCTACTTGTTTTTCAGCGTCCTCGGCCGGGTCATACACGTCGACTGCCAGTCCGCGTGCCAGAAACAAAGCCGTCCAGCTGACGCCAATCACGCCGGCGCCCAGAACGGCGACTCTCTCAAACTGCTGCATTAGAATAGTCCCGGGTTTAGCGGTGAGGCGGCAGTCAACCCGCCGTCGAGGGTGTAGCATTGGCCGCTTGCAAAGCCCGCGTCGTCGGAGGCAAGCCATAGTGCCAGCCGGGCGACATCATCCGGTGTGCCGAAGCGGCCGGCCGGGTGCCGTTTGAGTGCGTCGCGTCGAGCCGCTGCGGGATCCTGCGCCTGCGCAAAGGCCGCATCGGCCATGTCCGTCATGATCCACCCGGGACAGATCGCGTTGCAGCGGATATCGGGGCCGTGATCCACCGCGATAGAACGCGTCAGCCCGTGAACGAACGCCTTGGACGCGTTGTAGAGGGCCATTGCCGGATCCGCGGTCATGCCGGAGATCGATCCGATGTTAATGATGGAGGCGCTTTGCTGCATCACGGGAACGAAGGCGCGGCAGACGAGAAACACGCCTTTTGCATTGACCCCCATAACGGCGTCCCAATCTGCGTCACTGCTCTCGACCACGGTTTTTTCAATCTGAATGCCGGCGTTGTTGACCAGAATGTCGAGTGAGCCGAATGCTTCCACCGCGGCGCACTTCAAGGCCTCGACCGAGGAGGGGGCCGAAACATCCGCCGTGACCCACTGGACCGAGGGACCGAGCTCATCGGGCCGCGCCCCACGACCACAGGTCATGACAGCAGCGCCTTCCGCGTGAAGAGCCTCGACAATAGCCCGGCCGATCCCCTGGCGGCCGCCGGTCACAACTGCCGTCTTGCCTTTTAACCGTGCCATCTCTGTGCGCTCCGTTTACCGCCAATTCGTTTCATTCTCTGTATCGCCGTTCTCTGCATCGCCGCCTCGATGGAGGCCTCGATGGAGATTAATCCGCTCTAGAAGTTCACGCGGTCGCCGCCCTTCAGGCCCAGACGAGCCCGGGCTTCGGCGGGTGTTGCGATGCTCAGTCCCAAGTTTTCGACGATCTCACGGATTTTGCGGACCTGATCTGCATTGGACCCTGCCAGCTCGCCTGGGCCGATATAAAGGCTGTCTTCAAGGCCGACTCTCAAGTTGCCGCCCAGCATCGCGGACTGTGTTGCAAAGGGCATCTGATGGCGTCCGGCCGCCAGAACCGACCATTCGTAATCTCCCCCGAACAGCTTGTCGGCGATCCTGTGCATATGCATGAGGTTGTCCGGATCGGCGCCAACGCCGCCGAGAATTCCGAACACCATTTGTACAAAGAACGGCGGTTTCACCATTCCCTGATCGACGAACCAGGCAAGATTATAAAGGTGGCCGAGATCGTAGCACTCGAATTCGAAGCGCGTGCCGTGTGCCTCGCCCAGTTCGCGTAATGCATACTCGATAGATTTGAAGGTGTTGGGGAAAATGAAATCCCGGGTCATCTCGAGGAACGCAGGTTCCCAGTCATGCTGCCAGCTATCGTATTTTTCCAGCAGCGGGAAGATGCCGAAGTTCATGGAGCCCATATTCAATGACGCCATTTCAGGGCTCGCACGCAGCGCGGTCGCCAAGCGCTCGTCGATGGTCATGCCCAGTCCGCCACCGGTTGAAACGTTGATTACTGCGTCGCTTGCCTGTTTGATCACCGGCAAGAATTGCATGAAAGTTTCCGGGCGGGGGTCCGGCTTGCCGGTTTCCGGATCACGGGCATGAAGATGGATGACGGCGGCCCCGGCTTCGGCGGCTTCGATGGCCGCAGTGGCGATCTGCGCGGGCGTGATCGGCAAGTGGGGTGACATGCTCGGCGTATGAATGCCGCCCGTCGGAGCGCAGGTGATGATTACCGGTTTCGTCATCTCAGCCTCTTAAAGCTTCATCTGCTGGACCTGGGCCGAGAGCCCGCCGTCGATCACCCAAAGCTGGCCGGTGGCGTAGCGTGCTTCGTCCGAAGCCAACCAGTTCACCAGGTTTGCGACGTCGTCCGGCGTTCCGTACCGGCGGATCGGATGAACGTCGCGGACCGACTGTTTGAGGGAATCAATATCGCCTGCATCCCGAAAGAAGCTTTGGAGCATTGGGGTATCGACGTAGCCGGGGCAGATCGCATTGACCCTGATTCCTTCGGGTCCATGATCACAGGCCATGGCTCGGGTCAGCGCATGCACCGCGCCCTTGGTGGCGCAATAGGCGGTTAGGCCGGGATCGGCGATGAAACCATCATAGGACCCGAAGTTGATTACACTGGCGCCCGCCGACCTTCGTAGCAGAGGCAGCGCATACTTCGACGTCAGGAACATTCCCGTCACGTTGACGGCAAAGATGCGGTTCCACTCTTCGAGGCTGGTTTCCTCGATGGTTTTTTCGATCTCGATCCCGGCTGCGTTGACCAGAATGTCGAGCTTGCCCCAGCGTTCGAGGAGTGTTTCGAAAGCCATCTTTGCGTCCTCCTCGTTCGTGACGTCGTATCGAAGGCTGCTGATGTTCCCGGACGGCGCCTCTTCTGCGGTCAGATCGGCCGCAACAACCTGAGCTCCCTCCTTGGCAAAGCGCGAACAGATGGCCGACCCGATCCCGCCGGCGCCGCCGGTTACGAAGGCTGTCTTCCCGCTCAACCTAGTCATGACGATCCCGCCGCGTTTGTCTCTGCCTGTTCTTCCGGCCCGGCCTGCGCTTTTGCATAGGCGTCCAGCAGGAGACCATGAAAATGATGCACCGCATGTTCTGATTTTCCCGAACCCGCAGGATCGTGCACGATCCTGCCTTGATTAAAGGCCGGTGTTGACATGCCGCGCTGCACGCTTTCGACCAATGCGATATCTTCAGCCTGAAGTACCTCGTCGATGTACTGGATCGCCTCCCGTTCCGCCGCCACAGGATCCGCGGTCTCAAAGAAAAAATCGTAGGTTTCCAGCGTGCGGTTGGGCCCCGCTGGGATGATCTGCATCACGATGATATTGCCACGCCCCGGGTAACGCATCAGACAGGTATTGGGCCAGAGCCACCAGACTGCATGATCCCGGACGCTGGCATCCGCGACCGCATAGGCGCTATTTGCGCTCTTTCCGGCTTCTGCCATATGGCTGGAATAGATACCGTGCGTGGTTACCCGGTAGGTGTCCATATCGACCAGCGTGCAGAAGTCCTTGTGTGCCCGCGGGCAGTGGTAGCATTCGAGGAAGTTGTCGACGACGTTCTTCCAGTTCGACCTGATGTCGTAGGTCAGCCGTTTCGCGAAGGTCAGCTTTTCGATGTCTGGCGCCCACTGTCGAATCTCATCGGCGAGCGCCCCGCTTTCCTGTATCAGGGGAGATGCAGCGGGATCCAGATTGACGAAGATGAAGCCGCAAAACTCTTCAACCTGTACCGGGTCCAGACAGATGACGCCGGGCTCGAAGTCCTTGAGGTGTTCCGTTTTCGGAGCGCCGCGCAACTGCCCAGTCAGATCGTAGCTCCAGGCATGATAGGGGCAGACGATCAGCCGGGTTCGGCCTTCGCCGCGCAGGAGTTCATGAGCACGGTGCTTGCAGACATTGTAGAAGCCCCTAAGCCGGCCTTCCCGGTCCCGGATCACGCAGACGGGCTGCGCGGCGACTTCAGTTGCAATATAGGCGCCCGGTTCGCGAAGTTTCTCGCCATGGCAGACCCACTGCCAAGAGCGTTTGAAGATCGCTTCGGGTTCAATCTTCGCCCAAAGCGCTTCGGTATAAGCCTCCGACAATAAGGACGAGGAGCGTGCCGGATCAGGATCGTAACCCTGAGAAATCCGTTCGATATCCTGTTGAGACGGTGAAACGGTCATCACGTCGGTTCCTTTACGACCTTAATACCATCGCTCCCTGGTACAAGTGGTGGAAAGCGGGTTTTCACTGCGGCAACAGTCCAGTCCATATGGTTTCGGACATATTCGTTCGCAGCATCTCGCGGCGGATTGAAATCCCAACTGGGGGCGGGCCTGCCGGCTGTAGATGCGACAATCGTGCGGCGGCGCTTCTGGGAGAGGATCACGTCCCGCCTGATCTTCTCGCTGTGCCAACGTTCCTGCACGGCCTTCAGGAACTGCTTGGCAAGCCCGTCATAAGCCGGATCGCAGGCAAGGTTTATGCGCTCGTCACGGTCTTCCACCAGATCGAACAGCAGAGGCGGATCGGTGTCGCAATGAATGTACTTGTGCCGGCCGCGCCGGATCATGAAAACCGGGTGAGATGTCATCTCGGCGCAGTACTCACCGAGCGCCTCGTCAATGATACCCCTGCCGTTCGGGTCTTGATCTCCCTTGGCCAGCGGCCAGAGGGAACGGCCGTCGATCACCTGCGCCAGCTCGGGTTGGGGTATGCCGCCTTCAGACGCTATGTCAAGCAGGGTCGGCAAAATGTCCACCAGGGAGCAGGCATTGCTCAACACGCCCTGGCGAACGCCGGTGCCGGATAAGATAAGGGGCACACGCGCCGAATGCTCGAAGAAGTTCATCTTGTACCATAGGCTGCGTTCGCCGAGCATGTCGCCATGGTCGGCCGTGATGATGAT
Organism: Pelagibius sp. Alg239-R121; assembly: GCF_947331435.1. GTDB lineage: Bacteria > Pseudomonadota > Alphaproteobacteria > Kiloniellales > Kiloniellaceae > Denitrobaculum. The sequence continues at coordinate 1,451,853 of NZ_CAMZOF010000001.1, forward strand.
CACCGTGTTCTCGAACATGCCGGCTTGTTTCAGCGCCGTGACCAGTTCGCCGACCTTGCTGTCGAAGTAGGTGGTATTGGCGTAATAAGCGTGACGGGCGTTGCGCAGCTGCGCCTCCGTCACCTCGGTCTCGCTGGCCTGGATACCGTCCATAAGACGTTTGGAAAAAGCGTCCTGCGCGTCGTAATCAATGGTCGCCTTCGGCAGATCTATATCGGATGCCTGGTAATGATCCCACCATTCCTGCCTTGCGACATAGGGGTCGTGCGGATGAATGAAACTTGCGACCAGACAGAAGGGTTGGGTTCCGTTCCGTGCGAGATCGAAAATCTTGCGCTTGGCAAAGAACGAAACCTCGTCGTCATACTCGATCTGGAAAGTCGTTGCCGCCACACCGGCCTCCAGGACCGAATCCATGTTGTGATACCATTTATCGATGCGCTCGGCGGGCGCTTCCCAATTCGGTGTCCAGGCAAAATCCGAAGGATAAATGTCCGTTGTGAGGCGTTCGTCAAAGCCGTGAAGCTGATCCGGGCCGACAAAGTGCATCTTGCCCGAGAGACAGCAATGGTAGCCCATCTGTTTCAAATAGTGGGCGAAGGTTGGGATCGACGACGGGAATTCGCAGGCGTTGTCATAGGCTTCGATCCGCGTGGCGAGCTGACCGGACATGAATGAATAGCGGGCAGGCGCACAGAGCGGCGTGTTGCAATAGGCCGCGTCGAAGCGGGTGCCTCTTCGCGCCAGGGCGTCGATGTTGGGCGTTTTGACCAGCGGATGCCCGTACGCCGCCGTGAATTGAGGCGACAGCTGGTCAGCCATGATGATGAGGATATTGGGGGGTGTTTTGGGCATGGTCTGACGTCTCTCCCTGTCAACAGGCTAGAGGGTCTGCCAAACGCATGACTGATGTTTTTCGCCAAAAAAAATGCAATAATCGACAAATGCTTCAAGGTAATTTCGATCGAGATGAACGGGCGGAAGAGGAAGGAACCTCCTGTCGTATCGGCATGCTGCTTCTGCCCGGCTTCAACTCCATGGCGGCGAATGCCTTTCTGGATCCTTTCCGCGCCGCCAACTACCTGCGTGCCGCAACGGCCTACGACTGGCCCATTTTGTCCCTCGATGGCGGCGAGGTGACGGCCAGCAACGGGCTGACGATCGCAAAGACGATCCCGATGGCGGCGGCCGGCGCGGCTTGGGATTTGGATTTTCTCGTGGTCAACGCCAGCTGGAACCCGGAGCAGTTCCGCACCCAGCCCTTGCAGGGGTGGCTGAGGCGGCTGTCCCGGCAAGGGGTCGTGATGTGCGCAATCGATACCGGCGCTTTCGTTCTGGCCCAGGCCGGGCTGCTCTCGGGGTATCGAGCCGCTGTACACTATGAGCACATTGCCGCTTTCCGGGAGCTCTTCCCGGACAGCCTGATGGATGAATCGCTGTTCGTGTTTGATCGCGACCGGCTGACCTGTTGTGGGGGCATGGCGGCCGCCGATATGGCACTGGAGATCATCCGCCTTCAGCAGGGCCTCGACGTAGCAAACGCGGCGGGCCGCTACATATTCCATGAACGCCTGCGGTCCGGCGATGAAGGCCAGTTGCCGACCACTCGGGAGCCGGTGGGCTATGCGGCGCCCGCGCGGTTGCGGGACGCCATTGTCCTGATGGAACGCAATCTCGAACAACCCCTGACCATCGGCGCAATAGTATCCCAGCTTGGGTTGTCTCAACGGCAGCTTGAACGCCTGTTCCGAACCCACACGGGTGTGTCGCCAGTGCGCTATTACGTCGATGTGCGGCTCGACCGGGCACGGGGCCTCGTTACTCAGACCGAGTTGCCGATCGTGGATGTGGCTGCGGCCTGCGGTTTCGGCAGCGCCGTTCAGTTCACCCGCACCTACAAGCGGCGGTTTGGCCTGGCACCGAGCAGAGATCGGATCGAGGGCCGCGTACCGTTTCAGTTTCGATCCTTCCCCAGTCACGCTGGCGTATAGATCTTTATGCGGCCTTCGGCTGCGCGCACAGGTATCTCCAGCGGATTGCCGCCTTGGTCAACGTGTCCGCGATTCTGCTTACGCCAGCGCGCCTGCCCTTCGGATCGTGTCGGACTAAGAGGCAACCCTGAGGTTGTAACCGGCTGCGTCAGGTGTTCGGCGATCAAGGCCTAGGACTTTTGACAGTCTCTTCTTGTTACGCGTTGTGATTGGCATCGTTGGGTGCGGCCGCGAAACCTGGATGACCGAAAATGAGGTGGGAGGCTCGAATGTCTATAAATTGTGCGGTGCAACAGTATTGCGTTCACGAGAAACTCCCTTCGTAATTGGAGGTAAGGACTCGGCAGTTATCGTACTTTTCGCCATCATATCGTTTCAACTCTTAGCAGAAATTTACAAAATTCTCATATAAAGTTGTTATTTTTTGACAAATAACATATTGAAGATAAAGAAATAATTGATTTTTTGACTGAAATTTGCTTTTTTGTTGGTTAACGAGGCGTAAGACTTCGACACTCAACGGAGGAAGCACCATGACACACGCACCTAACTTCCAGATCTCGCATAACGAAACCATCCCTGTTCCCGAACCTGTTGCGGCGCAAACGCATGCGGATGCGGCCACTTACCAAGCCATGTACGCTGAGTCGATTTCCGACCCGGAAGGTTTTTGGCGCGAACAAGGGCGTCGGCTGGACTGGATCAAGCCCTACAGCAAGGTCAAGAACACCAGTTTTCGAATCCCTGATGTCTCGATCAAGTGGTACGAGGACGGCACGCTGAACGTGGCGGCCAACTGTATCGACCGACATCTCGCGACGCGCGGTGATCAGACCGCGATCATCTGGGAAGCGGACGATCCCGCGACACCCGCACAGCACATCACCTATCGCGATCTCCACGACCAAGTCTGCCGCCTGGCCAACGTCTTGAAGGCGCAAGGGGTCGGTAAGGGAGATCGTGTCGTGATCTATCTGCCGATGATCCCGCAGGCGTCTTACGCCATGCTGGCTTGCGCCCGAATTGGCGCCATTCATTCGATCGTCTTCGCCGGTTTTTCGCCGGACGCTCTGGCCAATCGGATCAACGATAGCGAAGCCAAGCTGGTGATTACGGCTGACGAGGCGCCGCGCGGCGGCCGGGTCACACCCCTGAAGTCCAACGCCGATGCGGCGCTGCTTCATTGTTCGGACAAGGTGAAGTGTCTGGTCGTTAAACACACCGGCGGTCAGACGACGTGGGTCGAGGGACGTGACGTGGACGTTCTCGCCGAGATGGCTGCTGCCGATGCCGACTGCGCACCCGAGGAAATGGCCGCCGAAGATCCGCTCTTTATTCTCTACACCTCCGGCTCAACGGGGAAACCAAAGGGCGTGGTGCATTCGACCGGCGGTTACCTCGTCTTTGCCGCCATGACGCACCTCTACACCTTCGACTATCACGACGGCGATGTCTTCTGGTGTACGGCGGATGTCGGCTGGGTGACCGGGCACTCCTACATCGTCTATGGGCCGCTGGCCAACGGGGCCATTACCCTGATGTTCGAGGGGGTTCCGACCTATCCCGATGCCAGCCGCTTCTGGCAGGTTTGCGAGAAACACAAGGTCAATCAGTTCTATACTGCGCCAACGGCTATTCGTGCCCTGATGGGGCAGGGCGACAATTACGTGGATGGCTGTGACCTGTCTTCGCTCCGGGTACTTGGCACGGTCGGCGAGCCGATCAATCCGGAGGCCTGGAACTGGTACAACACGGTGATCGGCAAGGGCCGCTGCCCAATTGTCGATACCTGGTGGCAGACCGAAACCGGCGGGCATATGATCACGCCGCTGCCCGGAGCGACTCCTACGAAGCCCGGCTCGGCAACGACTCCCTTCTTTGGCGTGCAGCCCGTGGTCCTGGAACCTCAGTCGGGTGCCGAGGTCACCGAGACCAAGGCGGAAGGCGTACTGGCGATCAAGGAGAGCTGGCCCGGCCAGATGCGCACGATCTGGGGCGACCACGAACGCTTTATGTCGACCTACTTCTCCAACTATGCCGGATATTACTTTGCCGGCGACGGCTGCCGGCGGGATGAAGACGGCTACTACTGGATCACCGGGCGGGTCGACGACGTGATCAATGTCTCCGGCCACCGGCTGGGAACGGCGGAGGTCGAAAGCGCCCTGGTCGCGCATCCGAAAGTCGCAGAAGCCGCCGTTGTGGGCTATCCGCACGACATCAAGGGCCAAGGCATCTACTGCTTCGTCACTTTGATGGCCTCCGAGGCTCCTACCGAGGAACTGCGCAAAGAACTTCGCACCTGGGTGCGGACCGAGATCGGCCCGATCGCCAGCCCGGACCTTATTCAATGGGCACCGGGTTTGCCGAAAACGCGTTCGGGCAAAATCATGCGCCGGATTCTGCGCAAGATTGCCGAAAACGATTACGGGGCGCTGGGTGATATCTCAACCTTGGCCGAGCCGCAAGTCGTTGAAAACCTGATCGAAACGCGGATGAACCGCGATTAAAGATCCCGCCGTGCGATCGTCGCCGATGCGTTGCATCGCGAAGGATCGCACGCCCCGGATCTGTACCTGACAACCTGTATTTTGCGCCGCGGTCTGCATCTTGGCCGTGTCAGTCGAGTGGAATTCGACTGCCTGACCTCAGGCCTCAACGCCGCGCTCAAGCTGTACTGAACAACGTCACCAAAAGGAGTGAAACAATGTCGGAAAAGTCATCGGCCAATGTCTACTGGTCGACAAACATCCGGATCGTGACGGTCTGCCTCGTGATCTGGGCACTGGTATCCTTCGGTTTTGGAATCGTCCTGCGTCCTCTGCTCTCCGGTATTTCGATCGGCGGCACGGATCTGGGCTTCTGGTTTGCACAGCAGGGCTCGATCCTGGTGTTTCTGGCGCTGATCTTTTTCTACGCCTTCCGCATGAACCGGCTGGACCGCGAACACGGCGTCGACGAAGAATAGGGGAAGACGACAATGGACCAATACACCCTCAATCTGCTGGTCGTGGGCGCGAGTTTTGCGCTCTATATCGGCATCGCGGTCTGGGCCCGGGCGGGCACGACCTCCGAATTTTACGCGGCCGGGCGGGGCGTGCATCCCGTCACCAACGGTATGGCGACCGCTGCGGACTGGATGTCGGCGGCGTCCTTCATCTCCATGGCCGGGCTGATCGCCTTCACCGGCTATGACAACTCTTCCTTCCTTATGGGCTGGACCGGCGGTTACGTGCTGCTGGCTTTGCTGCTTGCGCCCTATCTGCGCAAGTTCGGCAAATTCACCGTGCCCGAATTCATCGGCGACCGCTTTTACAGTCCGACCGCACGTCTGGTTGCCGTAGCCTGTCTGATCATCGCCTCGATCACCTACGTGATCGGCCAGATGACCGGTGTCGGCGTCGCCTTCTCACGCTTTCTGGAGGTGGACAATGAGCTCGGACTCTTCATTGGCGCAGGCATCGTGTTCTTCTATGCGGTGCTGGGCGGCATGAAGGGCGTCACCTACACGCAGGTGGCACAATACTGTGTGCTGATCATGGCCTACACGGTGCCGGCGATCTTCATCTCGCTGCAGCTGACCGGTGTTGCCTTGCCGCCGCTGGGTCTCTTTGCGGATCACGCCGCATCGGGCGTACCGTTGCTTGAGAAGTTGGATTTGGTGATTTCGGACCTCGGCTTCAACAGCTACACGGGGCACCACACCAACACCTTCAACATGGTGCTCTTTACCTTGTCTCTGATGATCGGTACGGCGGGTTTGCCGCACGTGATCATCCGCTTCTTCACCGTGCCGAAGGTTGCCGATGCCCGCTGGTCCGCCGGCTGGGCGCTGGTCTTCATCGCACTGCTGTATCTGACCGCACCTGCGGTGGGTGCCATGGCACGGCTGAACCTGGTGGATACTATCTACCCGAACGGCCCGACGCGGGACTCGCTTGTCTATGCTGAGCGCCCTGACTGGATGAAAAATTGGGAAGTCACCGGTCTTCTGAAATTCGAAGACAAAAACGGGGACGGCAAGATCCAATACTACAACGACAAGTCCGACAGCTTCGCGTCCACCGCTACGGCCAACGGCTGGAAGGGTTCGGAGTTGAACGTGAACCGCGACATCCTGGTGCTTGCCAATCCTGAGATTGCGCAGCTTCCGGGCTGGGTGATCGCTCTTGTCGCGGCCGGCGGTCTTGCCGCGGCGCTCTCGACGGCGGCGGGTCTGCTGCTTGCGATTTCCTCTGCGGTCAGCCACGATCTGATCAAGGGTGCATTGAACCCGAAGATCTCCGAGAAGGGCGAGCTGATGGCGGCCCGTGTCGCTATGGCAGTCGCGATTGCTGTGGCCACCTATCTCGGCCTCAATCCACCGGGATTTGCCGCACAGACTGTGGCCCTGGCCTTTGGTTTGGCGGCAGCTTCGATTTTCCCGGCTCTCATGATGGGGATCTTCTCGAAGCGGGTGAACAACATCGGTGCGGTCCTTGGTATGCTGTCAGGTCTGATCTTCACGCTGGTCTACATCTTCTCCTATAAGGGCTGGCTGTTCATTCCGGGCACCAACTTCCTGGCCGACACGCCGGAGAACTGGATCCTGGGCATCTCGCCACTCTCAATCGGCGCGGTCGGTGCGGTGATCAACTTTGCAGTCGCCATTACGGTGTCTCGCATGACCGAAGAGCCGCCTGAGGAAATCCAGGAACTGGTCGAAAGCATCCGCGTGCCTCGCGGTGCGGGAGCGGCCACCACGCACTAAGTCACTTCGTGCAGCCGGCAGGCGTCATGGAGCAGCAGACGCCTGCCGTATTACGATGCAGCCCTCGTCCCACAGAGGGCTGCATCCCCTCCCTTCCAGGAGGATCCAGGTTCGAACCCAAGGGTTAGACATGCCGTCACAGGTCAGAGATATCGCTGATGAGTTCCTCGCCACGCTGCATCCTTATGACAGCCTGCCGAGCGACGCGCGCAGCGAACTTGCGGCCAGTCTGGTCTCCGTCGAAGCTTCCAAGGGTCAACAGATCTATACGGTGGGCGCCCCCCTCGAAGGCCTCTACCTGATCGTTTCCGGCGAAGTCGAGATACACGAGCCCAACGGCGCGCTGGTCTCTATCCTGGGGCCTCGAAATTCTTTCGGCGAACGCGGCCTGATGCGTGACGGCCTTGCGGCGACCTCTGCACAGACCGTGTCTGATACGCTGCTTTACATTGTGCCGAGCGAAGTCTTTCTCCGGCTCATCCGCGACAGCGCAGATTTTGCGCGCTTCTTCAACCGATCCCGCGCCGCCAACACATCCGCCGATACGCTCTACACGCTGCCGGTTTCCGACCTCATGACGCGCGACCCGGCGACCTGCGGACCCGAAACCGAACTGGTCGCTGCCGCCCGTGTCATGCGGGACCGGCGGATCTCATGCCTGGTCGTCACGGAGGGCGATCGGCCGATCGGTATCCTTACAACACGCGATCTTACGGACAAGGCGCTCGCCGAAGGCTTGGCAGGCGCGACGCCGGTCGCGCAGGTTATGACCGTTGATCCTGTTGCCCTGACCCCGGACGCCCTCTGTGCCGATGTTCTACACCAGATGCTGGAGCGGCACATAGGGCACTTGCCGATTGTCGAGGGTGAACGGCTGGTCGGGATCGTGACCCAAACTGATCTGACCCGGCATCGCGCGATCTCTTCGGGCGGGATGATCCGCCAGATTGCAGACGCCGGAGATCCGGCCGCTCTGGCCGGTGTGGTGACGCGGATCCCCGATCTTCTGGTTCATCTGGTCGCGGCCGGCAGCCGGCATGACATCGTCACCCGGCTGGTCACCGATGTTGCCGACGCGGCCACGCGGCGTTTGCTGGCGCTTGCGGAAGCGCAGCTGGGAGCGCCGCCGGTGCCATACCTCTGGCTTGCCTGCGGCAGTCAGGGGCGGCGCGAGCAAACCGGCGTGTCCGACCAGGACAACTGCCTGATCCTCGGCGCGGCGGCGCGCGCAGAGGATATGGAATACTTCCAGGCGCTTGCCAGGTTCGTCTCCGACGGCCTCGACGTCTGTGGTTATTACCACTGCCCTGGCGAGATGATGGCGACCAACCCACGCTGGTGTCAGCCTTTGCCGGTCTGGCGCGATTACTTCGCCGGCTGGATCCGGAAGCCGGACCCCATGGCACAGATGCTTGCCTCGGTGATGTTCGACCTGCGTCCCATCGGCGGGGAGATCGGTCTTTACGGCCAGTTGATTGCCGAGACCCTGGAACAGGCCTCGCTCAACAGTATCTTCGTTGCTCACATGATCGCGAATTCCGTCAAGCATGTGCCGCCGCTGAGCCTGTTCCGGAGCTTCGCCACCATCAGATCCGGTGAGCATAAAGACAGCGTGGACCTGAAGCTCAACGGCGTCGTGCCGGTTGTTGATCTGGCGCGGATCTATGCCATCCAAAGCAAGCTGCAGGTTGTCAATACGCGGGATCGCCTGCTGGCTGCAGCGGAGACCGACGCCCTCAGTCCGTCCGGCGCGCGCGACCTGATTGATGCCTATGATCTGATCGCGGCCACGCGGCTCCATCATCAGGTCGGCTGTATCCAAGCGGGTAAAAAGCCCGATAACTTTATGATCCCGGGCACGCTTTCGGATCTTGAGCGCAGCCACCTGCGTGACGCCTTCGTGGTGGTGAAGACGATGCAATCGGCGCTGGCTCATGGTAAGGCAATGATTTTATGAAGGACAACTGCCCATGCTGATGGAACTTATCGCGACCTTCGCGCTGGGGGTTGCAGCCGCAGGCGCCGTGATGATCCTTCGCCGTTTCTCTCCCGCGCGTCTCCCGCGCTGGGCAACCCCTGCGGCTGCCGGCCTCGCAATGATCGGCTTCACGCTCTGGAGCGAGTACACCTGGTTTTCCAGGACCGAGATCGCGCTCCCGGAGAGCTTTGAAATCGTTACCAGACATGAGCATAGTTCCATCTTCCGGCCCTGGACTCAGGTCAGGCCGTTTATCGATCGCTTCTCGGCCATCGATAAAAACGCTTTACGCCGCAACGAACAGGTGCCGGGCCAGATCATGGCCGAGGTTCTGATGGTGACGCGCCACAGCGGGAATGCCAGGCTGCCAGTGCTGATCGATTGCCCTGGGACGCGCCGCGCCGATCTGAGCGACGGCATGAAGTTCAACGAAGCAGGGGCATTATTGGACGCCGACTGGTACCAGCTGGAATCCGACGATCCCTTGCTGAAGACGGTTTGTACGACGGACTAGAGCGGATCATGTTTGGCCGGAACCACCCTGTGGTTTCGTCGGAATATGTGAATCAGCTCTAAATCATATGGTCTGAGTGCTCCTGGCCGATTTCGTCAAGAGCACGCGAACTTCCGAGGAAGGAGGCTTCAAATGCCAAAGTCCATTCTTCTGGTCGAGGACGAAGACAGCATCGCGCTTGCGCTCGAATTCATGATGCAGGAGGAGGGGTACCGTGTCCGGCGTGTCGCCAGCGGCACCGATGCGCTGGAGGCAATCCAAAACGAAGCGCCCGACCTCGTGCTGCTGGACGTGACGCTGCCGGGTTGTTCCGGCTTCGAGGTCTGCCAGTCGGTTCGCCTGGACGAGCGCCTGAAAGATGTCCGGATCCTGATGATGACCGCGAAAGCCAGCAGCATGGTCCGCCGTAAAGGTCTGGCGCTGGGCGCCGACGACTTCGTCGCGAAACCCTTCGTGATCCAGGACCTGAAAGTGCGCGTGCGCAGCCTGCTGGAAGAAGCCGTGAACTGACATGTCCTCCGCGTTTGGCACAAAGCTCAGTCTCCGGCTGCGCATCTTTCTGTTTTTTTGCCTCATTGCGCTTGGCGGCGTGGCGATCTTTTTAGGCGCCACGGCTTTCGGTTACTGGCGCTTGAAAGATCCCGGCGCTTTCGATGCTTTCGTTGCTGCGGGTGCAATTGCCGCCTTTGGCCTCGTTGGCATGGTGGCCTGGATCTGGCTGCTGTTTGATGAAAATGTCGCCAAACCGCTCTCCAGTCTCGCAAGTGAAATCAGGGCGCGCGTTCATGCTGAAGTACAGAGCGAAATCGATCACGAGGCGGCACAGTATCTGGGGGACATTGCCCCCGCTGCCTCGGAGATTGCCCGCGATCTGACCAAGACCAGGACTGCACTGGAAGAGGCGGTCAAGCGCGAGACCGACCAGATCACTCGGGAAAAATCCTGGCTCGCCGCGATCCTACGTGACTTTCCCGCCGGCGTTCTGCTGTGCAATGGCGATCACAAGATCATGCTTTATAACATGCAATCGGTGTCGCTGCTGCAGCAGACCGGAGCGCTGGGTCTGGACCGTGCTTTGTTTGAGTTGCTGCGGCCGGAACCTCTGCTCGATGCTCTCGATCGCCTACGGCGCGCCAAGAGATCTGATCAGGCGGCTGAGATCCTTTGCACTTCGAAGAGCGGTGGCCGCGTCTTCAAAGGTCAACTGCGATTGCTCGGCAGCGCGCGCGAGTCCGATCCAAAAAAAGGCGGCTACATCCTGATCCTGCATGACGTCACCGAGGATCTGCAGGTCCATGCCGCGCGCGATTATCTACTGCGCGATCTGGTGGAAATGATCCGGCGGCCAGCGGCAAACCTGCGAACTTCCCTGGCGATCCTGCAGTCACCCGGAACCTTCTCGACCGCGCAGCGCGAGCGGCTCCAGTCAGTCCTCGACAAGGAGGCGGAAGCATTGGTGTCCATCATCGACAAGTTTGTGACACGCTTCGATGCCACCGAGACCACCTGGTGGCCCATGTCCGACATCGCCGCCGGCGATATCGTCGCGGGCTTGCAGGCACAGCTCGCTGCACAGGGTCTAGAGATCCAGGCAAAGACCGCGCCGCTCATGCTCTACTGCGGCGGTTTTGCGCTCATCCAGCTGCTCGCGGGCTTGGCTGAACGCCTCGGCCGGTCACGGACAGGCACAGACCTGGCTCTTTCCATTCAGCCTGAAGGCGAGGGCGCGACGATCGACCTGAGCTGGCAGGGACAAGTGCTGCCGGTCGAGACTCTCGAAACCTGGCTCGAAGAACCCTTGGGCGCTTCCTATGACTGCTACACTCTACGGGATGCAGTCGAAGTGCATCGCACGGAAATCTGGCCGGAACGCCTGCCCGAAGGTCGCGCCCATTTGCGCCTCCCCCTGCGCACCGCATCGTCCGAACAGACTGGCGAGCCGCTTCCGATCCGGCCTGAATTCTATGATTTTGAGCTGCTTGGGCGGCTTGGCGCACACTTGGACGACGACCGTCCGCTGCGCGACCTTACCTATGTCGTGTTCGACACCGAAACGACGGGCCTTGAACCGGCGGCCGGTGATGAGATCGTCCAGATTGCCGGTGTGCGCGTCGTGAACGGCCGGATCATGTCGGGGGAAAACTTTGACGTTTTGGTGAATCCCGAAAGATCGATTCCCGTTTCCTCCACAAAGATTCATGGCATCACCGAAGCGATGGTGACCGATGCCCCGACTATCGATTCCGTCTGCGGGGACTTCCACAGTTTTTGTTCCGGTGCCGTACTGGTAGCGCATAATGCGCCTTTCGACATGGCGTTCCTGCGCCGCCACGCGACACGCCTCAGCATTGATTTCGATCATCCGATCCTCGACACGGTGCTCTTGTCTGCGATCGTCTTCGGTCATGACGCCGATCATTCGCTCGATGCCCTTGCCGAGCGTCTGGATATCGAGATCCTCTCCACCGAGCGCCACACTGCGCTGGGTGACGCCAAGGCAACGGCACTGGCGCTGATTAAACTGCTTCCCATGCTCGAAGCCCGCGGGATAGAAACGCTTAAACAGGCAATCAGCGAATTCGATAACTATCGGCGGATTGTCAAGGCGGCCCATTAAAGCTTTCGAGACAATTCACTGACCGGGGGCAGGTGGGCGATTGGGAGCCACGGCGGCCCTGCGATACCATCAACCTGATGAAGCGGAATCTCGAGCGGTCTCAGATCATTGATGTTAGGTAAAGCAACTTGAGTTGACCTGACACCAAACCGAATATCTGTTCGCGGCTCGCACGAGTGTGCCTCAAGCGCGAACCTTTATCGAAGTACCGCCTGCTCCTGCGAGCCGCGGGTGAGAATTCGACTCTAATTCTCAAGAGGCCTTGGCTTGAAACTCTAAATGAAGTCTGATCTCATCGTTGCGGTCGTCACCTGTCCTCCCTGGAGTTGTGTCTATGTCGCTGGAATATCTGCTGACCTCGATGATCGTGATTCTTTTGCCGGGTACCGGCGTCCTCTACACACTGGCTTTCGGGCTTAGTAAAGGATGGCGCGCCAGCATTCTCGCGGCCTTCGGCTGCACGCTCGGAATTCTGCCAGCCATCGTTGCCTCGATTGCCGGCCTCGCAGCTCTGCTTCATACCAGCGCCCTGGCGTTCCAAATCGTAAAATATCTCGGTGTCGCCTATCTTTTCTACATGGCATGGTGCGTCCTGAGGGACGATGGCGCCTTACAGGTTTCAGAGGGCGATGCGCCGGCCTCCGAGGCCAGGATCGTTGTGAACGGCTTCCTGCTGAATATCCTGAATCCGAAACTCTCGCTGTTTTTCCTGGCTTTCCTGCCTCAGTTCGTACCGGCTACCACGGCTAATCCGACTGTCTATATGCTGGGTCTGGCGGCGACCTTCATGCTGTTGACCTTCATTGTCTTTGTCGGCTACGGCGGGTTTGCGACAGCCACCCGGCGTTACGTCATTTCCAGGCCGCGGGTGATGTTGTGGTTCAGGCGTGGTTTCGCGGGTGCATTCGGTGCTCTGGGGTTACGGCTTGCTCTTTCGGAGAGGTAGGCGGCTGGGACCTAGAGTGTTGACGCTGGTTAGGCGGAATTCATTCAATCTTCTTTGATCCGTATCAAGGCCGGCACCGGCTGTTCCCGATAAAAGGAAGAGAACAGTCAAAAAGCTGCGAGGGATTGAAAGTGTCGACTTCATGCCTGACCGAAAAGCACCTGAGTGAAATTCACGTATCACCCGCCAGCGTTCTGATCTGTTGCGCATTCGTCTTTGGGCTGCAGCTCATTTCTACTCAGACGCAGGCCCAAGATTTGCGCAACGAAGGCTACGTGCTTGCCCGCCAGTGGTGTCAATCCTGTCATGTCGTCGATGCCGGACGGAGCGCATCAAGCCAGGCGCCGGCCTTCGTCGAAATTGCCGGAAATCCAAAGATAACTGACAGTCATCTGCGGGTTTGGCTCAGTACGCCTCACGCGCAAATGCCGGATCTCAACCTATCTAGAAACGAAATCACCGCCCTGATCAGCTATCTCGATAGCCTACGGCCGGGATGAGTGAGCGGCTGAACTCGCGTTCTTCACGTCCTCGTGACAGAAGTTTTGTTGAATTAACCGCCATATCGGGGTGTCCTCATTGAAACTGAATTGGAAAGTGTTTTCGATGAGACAGGTTCTGGTAGCTGGTGTTTTCGCCCTGTTCCTTGCGCCTTTTTCGGTGCTGGCCCCTCAATCCGCACTGGCGGCCGAGGAAACCGCCATTTTCGCCGGTGGGTGCTTTTGGTGTATTGAGAGCGACTTTGAGAAGGTAGCCGGTGTCAACGATGTCATTTCCGGCTACACCGGCGGCGAGAGCGACAATCCAACCTATAAGAACCACAGCGCCACCCGGCATCGCGAGGCGGTCCAGATTACCTATGATCCGACCGTGGTAAACTACGACCGTTTGCTGGAGATTTTCTGGCGCTCGATTGATCCGGTCGATGCCGGCGGACAGTTCTGCGACCGCGGTCACAGCTACACGACCGCGATCTATGCCACGAGTATCGAACAGATGCAGCAGGCACAGGCATCGAAGTCTGAGATTGACGCGTCAAAGCTGCTTCCGGAAAAGATCGTGACACCGGTTCTCGCCACCCAACCTTTCTATCCCTCCGAGGACTATCACCAGGACTATCACAACAAAAATCCCGTCAGCTATAAGTTCTACCGTTACCGTTGCGGCCGGAACCAGCGCGTAGAGGAGCTTTGGGGCGACCAGGCCTACCGCGGCATAAAGGAAGCCGGGTCCTGAAGACCGGAGATCGATTGTCGCAGCACGATCTTGCCCCCTATTTTGCGGCTGCTCCTGATGAATTCGGCCGAAAGCGGGAATCGCACTCTGGGCTGATTGAACAGGGTTGAATCAACGCTGGGATTGCGGACGTTTTTTGATCTTGTGTTCGGCCCGGATCATCAACTGCTGAAGCTCGTAAGGGTCAACTATATAGCTTGCGCCGAGGATTATCTTGGTTGACGGGCTTTGTCCCGCGAGCTCAAAGATCTGGTGCAGGCGCATCCCGTCAATCTCCATCCGATCCGGGTTGATCGGGTTTGTGAACAGGCCCATAAATCTGCCAAGCATCGTCTTGGATTCGCGGACTTCGTTTTCGTGCGCTTTGATCCTGTTTGAAAGCGTGATCATCAGATCTTCTTCCGAGTAGGCCAGACGCTGGAAATTGTCTGAGACACCCTTAACGACCGTATTGACGACATCTACGGAGAAATCGGGATCACCTTTGACGATTTGAGTAATTTTCAATTTCAGGACTTTCGATCAGTTTTCCTGCGAACTCTATGTTGGAAACCGCCAGCGTGTTTTTCATTCATATGCCTGTTCGGTCATCCCTTCCGAGGTGGCCTTAAATTATCTCAAGCGTTTTCTTTGAGCCACTCTGCGAAGGTCACTAGTTTTTTGTGTCGTTCCCTTCGCGTGACAAGGTAGTAGGCGAGAGTCCCGGGGTCTTCGGAAAAAACCTTTATCAGGCGCCCGTCCTCAAGATCTCTTTCGACCAAAGCGTAGGCTTGCAGGGAGAGGCCGTATCCGGCGCGTGCCGCCGAGAGCACGAGAGAGTTCGTTGGGTAGAATTTGTTCTGTCCGGCATGAAAATCGATCCCTCTTTCCTCAGCCCAGAGCTGGTGTTCCGTCCGGCTGGCTTCGAACAGCCAGGGGAGTTTGCCGAGCTCTGCGAGGGACTTGAATTTGCGATCCGCCAAGAATGCTCCGGTCGCAACGACGACATACTCAGCGGAGGCCAGCAGCTCGCTGTGATAACCCGGCCAGATGCCACGGCCATAACGGATCGCCATATCGAAGCCGCCGTCTTTCAGATCCGCCAGCTTCAGGCTTGGTGACAGCTCGATCTCGATCTCCGGGTGTTCGGCCCAAAACAGGCCCAGCCGCGGCATCAGCCAATTTTCGGCAAAGGCCGGCGTCAAAGCAATCTTCAGAGGGCGGGTTTCTTCGTCTTTTCGCAGCGCTTCGATTCCCGTCTGCAGAGTCAGAAAGCCCGACGTGACGGCAGCCGCGAGCCTTGTTCCGTTTGCGGTCAGTGCGACGCCACGCCCACTCCGTACAACAAGCGAACGACCAAAGAAGTTCTCCAGACCGCGGATATGCTGACGAATGGCGGCATCGGTGACATTCAACTCACGCGCAGCGGCCGAGTAATTCTGCTGCCGTGCGGTTGCCTCAAAGGCTTTGAGGCCCGCCAGCGAAGGCATCCGACGCCAATCCATGATACAAATTCGTAGTTAAACTTCGATAATGAAAATATTTTCAACGAGGAAATTAGCACGATCCATTTTATAAAGCTGCAAGAATCGACGGTTTGAAAATCGACTGAACAGTAAAACTCGTAGTTACAGTAACATTTTTTCGATAATCCGGAAAAGGAATAAAAAGATGTCTTTGGAGATCTGGTTGACTTTCGCCGCTGCAAGTGCAGCCCTTCTCGCTGTGCCCGGTCCAGTCGTGATGCTGTTGTTCAGCTATACATTAGGCCACGGTCGATCCGTTTCCTGGGCCGCCATTCCGGGGGTTGTCTTGGGCGATTTTACCGCGATGACCCTCTCGTTGCTGGGGGCCGGCGCGGTGTTGTCGTCTTCCGCGACGCTTTTCACGGTTATGAAAATCGGGGGCGCTGCCTATCTCATCTGGCTCGGCATTCAGATCTGGTGCACGCCTGTAAAAGCTATCGCGGTTGAGGCCGTATCCGAGCGCCGGGACAGGCTTGCCGTCTTCAGGCAGGCATTTCTCGTCACTGCTTTGAACCCGAAGGACATCGTATTCTTCGTGGCCTTCCTTCCGCAATTCATCGATCCTGCCCGGCCCGCGATGCCGCAGCTCATCACTATCGAGGTCACTTTCCTTGTCATGGTTCTGATCAGTACCTCGCTGTGGATTGCATTGAGTGGCAGGCTTCGGACCTGTTTAAAGCGCCCGACAACCCTGAAGCTGGTGAATAGACTGGGCGCTGGTAGTCTGATCGGAGCCGGTACTTTTACTGCCCTCAGCCGTTAGAGTCTGGCCGTTGTCGAGGAATCATCGAGATGCGGAAGTCAGCCGAACGTGTAGCAGAACTTGAGGGCGGCTATTTGTGCGGCGTTATCCGTAAAGTGCGATGACGATTATTCCCAGCGCCAGAAGTCCGGCGGCGAAAAACCGCCGCAGCATGGCACCCTCCCGCAGGAACAGGCCGCCCAGCGCGACGGAAATGGGAATGGAGGCCTGCCGGATTGAGGTGACCGCCGCCACGTCTCCGCCGAATTGATAGGCAAGCAAGATCAGATAGTAGGAGGCATAGCAGATAATGCCGGGCAGGAGCAGATAAGTCAGAGAAAAATCCCCGGCCTTTACGGCAGGCACCAATCCCCTGGCCCGCCTTCTGAACCACAGTATGGCGTGGATGGGGAATACCAGTCCGTCGACAACAAAGACCAGCACCTGCGGTGCGATGCTCTCCATAAGACGAGCGTCGGACAGGGAATAGATGCCGGTACCCGACATCGCCAGGACCGCAAGGACGAGCGTACGCGGATCTTCCAGAAAACGCGTGCCGCGTCTATAGAGCAGCAGGAATGCGCCGGCGACCGCCAAGGCTATGCCCAGTAATAGAATCGGTGAGTAGGTTTGCCCGAGCAGCAAAACGCCGACGATCACGACAAAAACCGGCGAGGCGCGGATAATTGGGTAGTAGGCGGAGAGGTCGCCGCGTTTCAAGGTCGCCGTCAGACAAATGCCGTAGAGAAGCTGACCGCAAACTGACAGTCCGACGAAAGGAAGGACCGAGAAGACCGCTGTAAAATCGGCCCCGGCGATCAAACCATGCACGAGGGCGCTCAAGGCGATGACGGCGGTAAGGAACAAAAAACCCAATTGCGGATCCGGGTTCTTCTTGACCAGCAGGTTCCAGACAGGATGCAGGGCGGCCGACGCCAGTACCAGAAGGACGATATTAAGGGCCATGGATCCGTCTTTGATGATTTCTGTCTGAATCGGCCAGATTGCGAGATCACGCTCTGACCCAACCAATAAAGACACACTCGCAGTTTATGCCTTCACGGAGTAAGGAAATTTGCTATGCTACGTAAGGTGTAGCATTGGTTTATCAGAGTGAAACAAGGAATGCTACTTATATTGTAGCGTAGATTTTATGTCGAACTTTCCAATGCCGGGATTACCGGTGCGCGGTTCCAAAACCGGTAAGCCTCTGATGGCCGTTTTCGACCTCCTTGGCCGGAGCTGGTCCATCGGAATCCTGTGGCAACTGAGTGAGGGCGGTCCTGCGACCTTTCGCGAACTGCAGGAGCGCTGCGAGAAAGTTTCACCGACTGTCTTGAACACCCGTCTCAAGGAGCTCCGGCAGGCGGATTTGGTTGAGCGGACGGGAAACGGATATGCGGCGACACCGCTCGGGTCGGAACTCTACGAGATGCTTTCGCCAATAAGGGATTGGTCGAAGAAATGGGCGAAGCGCGTCAAACGGCGGGCATAGCCACCAGCCTGTCTCGAGTAAAAGCGGTCAGGCCTTCGCGACTTCGCGAAAGCTCGACAGAACATGCGCGGAAAAAGCCTTGCCGGCAGACCCCATGTTCTTCGCTTCGCAGAGCCGCAGCTGATAAAGGCCGATTTGGCTCATCCCCTGCTGTGGCCCCAGGGTTTCATAATCTTCGGAAACCAGGCTTACCGGCAGGGGGGCGATTGCCAGATCCGACAGCACTGCGGCCAGTTGGCCCTGTCCGGTTTCGGAAGTATAGGCGATGCGATAACTGCGCTCCATCTCATCCAGTGACCGCAGGGCGGCGGCACGCCAGGGACAACCCTGTTCGGACAGCGCCAGCGGAAGAGGTGTGCGCTTGTGCGCCTGCCCCTTGTGCATGCCGATCCAGACGAGTGGTTCGGTATAGACGGGTTTGCCCGGCGCAACATCGTTCTTTCCGAACGCCGCCAAGGTGAGATCGAGATCGCCGGCCTCGAGTTTTTTGGTGAGAGCAATCGTCGTCGAAAGCACCACATCGACCTCGACCAGGGGGTGGGTCGTCGCAAACCGGGACAGAATTTTCGGTAGGAACCTTGTTCCGAAATCGTCCAGGGCGCCGAAGCGCACCCGGCCTTCGAGTTGGGGAATCCGAAAACGGGAGAGGGCTTCGTCGTTGATCCGCAGAATTTCACGGCTGTGGATCAGGAAGGCCTCGCCGTCGGAGGTCAGGGAAACCGAGCGGGCATGACGATGGAACAGCGGCCGTCCAAGCTGCTCTTCCAACCGCTTCATCTGCATGCTCACTGCCGATGGTGTGCGGAACACGCGCTTTGCTGCCGCCGTGAAGCTGCCAACTTCGGAAATAGCGACAAAGGTGTGGATCAAATCGGTTTCGAGCAGCGCGCTTTGTGCAGGTTGCATGTCGATCTCATCGTTCAATTTTGCTGAACGATACTATGAATGCTATTCGTTCGATTGATCAATAGATATCTGCGATGGTCGCCTTAATCGAGGAGATGACCATGACAGAAAAGCCATTAGAAACTGCCGATCAGACCTTGCCGCGAGGCATTTTCGCCGTCCTCGGGACGCTCGTGAACCACTATCACGCCGTCTGGCAGGAACGCCGGTCCTACCGGGAAGCGCGGGCCGCCTTCATGCAGAATGTGTATCTGGACGACAAGCTGCTCGACGACATCGGCGTGACGCGCGAGGAAGTGGACTGGGCTGCCGGTCTGCCGGTCCAGATCAATGCGGCTCTGGCGCTGCATGCACGGGCGCGACGGCGTAGATCTGGCAACTTGGGAACTGGAGGAGGGGCGTCGGAAGCCCCGGAGAGAGCGCTTGCCGTCGCTGAGCCAAACGTAAGTCCCATGTGTTCGGCCCCGACTCTTGCTCACTTTAGATCAGACGCTAAGGCCTGACGCTCAACAGGCGCCGGTTCTGCAGTACAATTGCCCGCCATTGATTTCCATGCCAGTGTTTCACGTTATGGATGAGGCAGGATATCGGCGTGATATTCCGCCTGCAAAAAATCTGGGATGGCAATTCTTGTAACTGCAGATGCGGGGGAGCGAATTATGGGCAACGGGATTCCGGAGCCGTCGGTAGGCGAATTGACCTTTGATGCGGAGGGGCAGGAGGGCGGCCCGTTTCACAGCCGTCACTTTCATGTTCCCTCTTCGACCTCCGGCCTTACGATTGGCCGTGGTTATGATATGAAAATGCGGTCACGATCCGAAGTCCGTGACGATCTTGTTCAAGCCGGTGTCAGTTCCGTGCGGGCTGCGCTGATCTCCCAGGCGGCAGGTTTGAAAGGTGACGAGGCCGAGGAGTTTCTCCAAGAGAACGAGCTCGAGGATTTCGAAATTACACCGGAGGCACAAGTCAGGCTTTTCGAGATCGAATATCAGCGCCAGGCCAACGACACGCGCCGTCTTGCCACCAAGGCCGACGTTACGCGCGCATACGGCGCAACCGACTGGGATGCCCTGCACGACGTCATCAAGGAAATTCTCGTCGACCTGAGATTCAGGGGTGACTACACGCCTTCCTGTCGAAAGTTCCTCCAGACCCATGTTGCCAGGAACGACCTTGAGGGCTTCATACAGGAAATCTCCAACCACGACCGCTGGCCGAACGTCCCGCCTGATCGCTTCAGACGGCGCCGGGCAGCTTGTGGAGCGATGGTTTAGCCGCTGTATAGGGGGTGCAGTTTGTCAGGGGGCTTATGAAGATATTGGCCGGTTCGGGTAGCACCCGGTTTGGACCGGCCGGTATGGAACCCCTGAAGTTTCTGGCAGAGATGGCGCGCTCGGAATTCAAAACGAAAGCTCGCACCCTGTGTTCCGGTCTTTGGTGACCGGAAAACCCGATGTTTACGGTGCCGGCTCTTAAGCTCGCAGCGTCGCTCGGCCTGGGTGAAGTCGACATCGCGAATGTCGTTCCCAATGGTGCCGCGGGCACCGTTTATCTCACCCGGCTCAGATGCCCCAGATCCGCCAGCGGTAGCAAGGCGGCCAGGACCAGCGTACAGGCGATAGCGAAAAGCATCGTTCGTTTCAGGGATGTCGCCGCTTTGTTGCGCTTATGGGCAGTTACTGAAATAGCCATGGCGAGCAGTGCGAGCATCAGGCTGGCGATGTTGGCAAAGGGCACACTTAAGGCGGTGGTGTAGCTTGGGTTGATCTGGTTGTGGGCGACGGCACCGGCCATGAGGACAATCGAACCAGCGACCAGAAGATTGGTCAGGATCACGGGAATCATCTGTCACTCCTCTTGAGTTGGATCTGACTTAACGCTACGTGCCAAGGATAAAAAAAGATGCGTTCCGATCGAACCTGACCGAAACGCATCAAGTTGCCCCACCCGCAAAACAGGTCTCTTGCGATTTGATCGGTGAGGCTGGCTGGCGGGATCGATCGGCACGATCCCGCCGGGCACAGGCAATTCGTTGGAGGGTAGGAACGTTTCGCCTCTTACTTCATCAACGGGCTGTCGACGAAGGAAACCGTGCGGTGGCCGCCGGGGCCGTCCTTGCTCTCCAC
Organism: Pelagibius sp. Alg239-R121; assembly: GCF_947331435.1. Taxonomy (GTDB): domain Bacteria; phylum Pseudomonadota; class Alphaproteobacteria; order Kiloniellales; family Kiloniellaceae; genus Denitrobaculum. The sequence goes on from NZ_CAMZOF010000001.1 coordinate 1,472,659, forward strand.
GCCGTGACGGATGCTGCCGACCAGTTTATCCATGCCGGGGTCCATCTGCAGGTGGACCAGTCCGCCGTCCTTGGTGATCTTTCCGGCATGCAGGGCCGCAACGCAGACCGTGCTGTTAAAGGAGTAGGAATCGGTGCCGGAGATGCGCCGGAACTTCTTGCCCTTCGGCGCGGCCGGGCAGTTGAAGGTGAACCTTTGCCCGACCAGTTGCTTGTAAGCGAAGCCGGTGCGGGTGAACTTAGCGTCCCACTTCAGCCGGGGAATGTAAGGCTGCTGCACGGCGTCGGCGGCAGTCGTGTCTGCTGCATCCACGAAGACCAGCGAGCGCGGTGTACCCGGCAGGTCAGCAGAGTCAATCTCGTTCCGGCTGCTTCCCGTATAGGCTTCTTCACCCGGGTTCAACTGAACGGTAACGAAGCCGCCATCCTTGGTGATCTTTCCGGCATGCAGGGCCGCAACGCAGATCGGGTTGTTGCTGGGATAGACGTCGGTGCCATAGATGGGATCGTCCTTGTCCCGGATCGAACGCGGCGGACATTGCGCGGTAAAGCGCTGCCCGATGAACTTGTCGCTGTCGAACTGGAATTTTTTCAGCGAGGTGTTCCATTCCAGCTCAGGCAGGGCCGGCATATCCTGGGCCATGGTGGCGGTGGCAAGCGCACCGCTTAAGGAGATGCTGGCCAAGGTGGCGGCGAGAAGCTTCAAATTAGATTTTTTCATAATGGGGTTTCCTTTATCTGAGTGTTCCAGCGCGATCGTTCTTGATTAATTCAAGCTGAAGTGATCGGGCTCTTGTGCTGCTGCCAATGAATGAGTGCGAAGGCCAAATAACGGACCTCGCCTTTTTATCTGTCCAATGCCTTCGGGCAGACTTCCCCGGACGCCGCAGCACGACGCCGGCGGGGAGGGTTTTTACGAATCCCGATCTATCTGTTCGGGGTGATTGATAAGATGCGCTGCTGATTTCTTAGGGGCCTTGCTCTCGGCCCGCAGTTCAATCAGGTCAGCAGGGGCGTATCATGCGGTTTCACTCTGTCCCTTAATCTGCTCCAGCGATTTCCGTCGCCGGCCATAGGCCAAAGCCGCAAGACCCGGGATCAGCAGAAACGCGGTGCTGGGTTCGGGGACGGGAACGCTGCTTGGACCATCTCTGCGGATCAGAAAGCTGCCGACGGTCGCGGCGCCTTGGTCGAACGCAAATCCGTTGTCATCAACGATGGCCCGGGATGCCGCGGCATCACCGAAGGGGAGGAGCGGTTCCAGGCTGCCGAGCCCTGCGGTGGGGTTTGAGAGGTCCGGCAGGTAATGACCGAAGGAGACGAAAAAGAAAGCATCGGTGATGCCCAGCAGATTGGCCAGATCCCACACGGCGGCTTCGCTTGGTCCCTGGAACCCGGGAGTGATGCCTGCCGAGGTGAAGAACAGTGTCTCCACGTCGCTGCCACGGGCGTAGCTGAAGCCTTCGTAAAGGCCGCCGGCGCCAAATTCGGCTGCGACCTCGTCGACTGAAAGACCAAGGCTCTCGGTCAAGTCCAGCCACTGCAAGCCTGTGTCGGTATCGCGGGTGATCGTGTCTGCGCCGAAACTCGAGCCTTCCGAAACGAATGCAGCATGGGCACCTTGTGCCGATAAACCTGCAAACAGTCCCGCTATCACCGTGGATATTGCCGCGGCTCTTTTGGTTTGCTCAAACATGTGAATAGCTTTCTTGTAATCGAGTCGTTAAAAAACCTAGTTGGTCTACGAATGTTTGCTCTGATCTCTTATTAAGGTTCGCTGCGCTGGCGAAGAACCTGCATCGCTGCACAAGTACAAAGTATTTTTGCAGGATCCCATCGCCGTCCAGGGGTCATCTGCGCCGCCGCCGGGCCAAAACAATCCCGGAAAGGCCCAGGCCGAACAGTGCCAGGCTGCCGGGTTCGGGAACCGAAGCATGCGTGGCGACAACATCGAAATCTTCGAAGAACGTGAGTTCGTTGGGGTGGAAGACGCTGCCTGCGACCGAGAACAGACCCCATTCGAAGGTGATGGAATCGGCGGTGAAATCAATCACCTCAAAGAAGTTCGTGCTGCCACCTGTTCTCACGACATCCACAATTTCACCGGGACCGGCCAGCCACGCGATATCGCTCAGCGTCACTGTCACGGTGGGATAGTTGTGGGTGTCTTGTATGTTCAGATTAATCGACTGTGCCGTCAGCCGCAGGCTGTCGTCGTCCAGGGCCTCCACGGACATGTTGAAGGCGTCTTCGTCGATGTTGCCGTTGTTGAATTCCGTCTCCATGAAACCACTGAAAAACGACGTGGTTCCGCAGGCGTCGAATCCTGGAGCCTCAAAGGTCGGTGTGACCGTCTGATTTTCGCGCGGAAACTCAGTCCAATCGGTCGAAATGGATACGCCGCAGAGGCCGGCCTCTGCCGAGTTCGCGGCCAAGAACAGGGATCCGCCTAATAAAATTCCGGGCAGGCTCTGCAGTAGTAATTTGGAAGACATCACTTGCTCCCCTCGTTATGAAAATTCCAAGCCTGAGATGGACTGTTGGATATATTGTTTGTCTGCAAATGTGTTGTGCTGGTGTCTTATTAAGTTTCTCGATGCGCGCGATGAACCCGCAAAGCTGCACAAGCAAAATGTATTTTTGCAGGACGCGAAAATGCGAAGACCGTTTATGTGCGTCGCCACCGCCGGGCGTAACTACGCCCCGTAAAGCCGAACCCCGTAAGGCCAAGTCCGGTAATGCCGGCAGCGAACAGGGCAATGCTCGCAGGTTCAGGGACCACCGCTGTATGCCGTGTGATCAGATCGAACGATGCGAATACACCGCCATTCTGAGGGCCGCCACCGGTGTTCGAAAAGGTTACGCTGTGGGGCGCGAAGCTGACATCCCCTGTCAACTCGGGATCCAATGTCATCTCAACGCCCACGATTTCTCCGGCTTCTCCGATCCAGTCCAGATCAGAAAACAAAATGTCGAAGGTCCCGAACACAAGACCGTTTTCCGTCGACAGGTCGATGCGCGACGCGCCGAAATCAACGGATATCTCGCCGGGAAACTCGACCCCGTCGCCCACGACCGCGTCGAGTGGACCGAATATGATCGCGTCATTCTGTAAGTAGGTCACTCTGACCTGATCACCGATCAGGGTTGCCCCCGCCGTTTCAGTAATCCCGAAGGACACCAAGCTCCCCGCAACGAATATTAGGGGCCGTATTTTTCTGAACATCCTGTCATCTCCTAAACTCTGTCGCGTTGCGGGTAGGTCCGCTTTGGTGCTCTGTGCAGGGCCGGATGAGTCGCGCCATTCCTGCTTCCGGCGACGGACATACCCCAAGGGTGCCAGGACGGGATTTGGCAGGAATGCGAAACCGGGTTCCGGCGAGTCAGAGCTGTTTCCGCAGCCTGTGTCGCGGCCTTTTCAGTACCGAAGATCCGGCTGCAATCTCAAAACCTGCGTATCTTCTAGGAATCATTCGTCTGCAAATGTTAATATCGTGCGTTGTATTACAGCCTGTGCTCGCGGACGTGAAGCCGTACGACTGCAAAGTCATCGTGCAGATTTACAGGATGTGATGTTCGGGCTCGATGTGTAACCGGTTAGTCTGTTGGTATAAAATAGAGAGTTCTTGATTCCTGTTCTCTGTGCAATCCGGCTCCTAGTGACTTTCGCATTTCACAGATCCGGTTAGGCTGAGCTCTCGCGCGTTTGATGCGCTACCTTGGATAGGCGTGCGCCTGATGTCATCCTGGGCCCTACGCCGGGTCGTCGTGAAACGGCGTATTTGGCCGCGTCTGGCAAATTTGCATAAGCAACGTGCGGTTCTATGGGTTCTTCGAACGCCCATGGATGTTTAATAGGAGATAGCGAGCGGGTCGGAATGCCGTCCCGAACCGGGAAACGTCGTCGCACTCTTTTGGTAGGGAACGTTCTGATGAACAGTACCACGGATTTCCGTTTTCGATCTCAACGTAGCGAGAAGATCATTGCCCTTCATTGCTCCGGCTGGAATGCCAAGCAGTGGGGTTCGCTGCGCGAAGTGCTTGCTGGAAATTTTGAGCTTCTGACCCCTGAACACTATGGCTGCGAGAGCCGAGGGAACTGGCGCGGGGAGCATGCTTTTACGCTCGCGGACGAAGCTGCCCAAAGCATAGAACTCATCGACCAGAGTGACGATCGCGTGCACTTGGTCGGTCACTCCTACGGCGGCGCGTTGGCGCTTCATATTGCGCTTGCACGTCCTCATAAGGTTGCCAGCCTGGTACTTTACGAACCCTGTGCCTATCACCTGCTTCGTCAAATTGGCCAGGCCGGCGAAGTTGGGATCGCGGAGATTATGGAGTTGAGCGCCTTCGTCTGCGCGCGTGTGGCTGTGGGCGATTTCAAAGACGCCATGTCCAGTTTTCTCGACTACTGGAATGGCCCGGACGCCTGGGCCGCATTACGGCCTGATCTTCGGGAACTGATGCTGTGCTGGGCGCCGAAGGCTCCGCTCGAATTCCACGCCCTGATGGAAGAGCCCGTATTGCTGAGCGCCTATGCTGAGCTCAACATGCCGGTGCTTCTCATGCGGGGCGAATATACTCCGGCACCAACCGATGCGATCGTGACGGCACTGTCTGTGACTCTGCCTAACTGCCGGCTGGTCAATGTCTCAGGTGCCGGGCATATGGGCCATGTGACCCATGCGTCTGACGTCCATGCCGCTATCCTGCAACACCTGGGGTCTGGTTCCTTTGCTCAGAGCGAAGATGATAGGTAAGTCGACCTCCTCTCGAATGATTTGAAAAATGGACTGGAATAACCTGAAAGTCGCATTGGCGATCGGCCAGACCGGCTCGCTGACACGCGCGGCGCAAGTCCTCGGTGTGGATACCTCAACCGCAGGGCGGCGCCTGTCCGCGCTGGAGGCCGATTTAGGCGTGATGCTCTTCGTTCGCACAAAAGCGGGGTTTGCTATGACCGATGCGGGCGCTGTCGCGATCAAGCGGGCGGTCGACGTCCAGAATCGAATTGAGCAGCTGATCGACGAGGTGACGGAACCGGCGGATGGCCCGATAGGAACGATCCGCCTGGCCAGCAACACCTGGATCGTTGATCGCCTCGCACAGACGGCGGTCCCGTCGTTTCTGGAGACACACCCGATGATCGATTTGTGCACGACGGTGCGTCCGGCGGACAGCTTGGCGCAGGGCGGCGTTTCGCTGTCTCTATGGTTCGAGACGGAACCCAAAGACGGCGCCTTCAAAATTTCACTCGGCAAGGTTCCCTACGCGATTTACCGCTCCCGCAAAGCAGAAGGCGGTAAGCCTGGTTGGGTCGCATTTCACGACGAGAAAATGACGACCCCCCTGATCGAGCGCGCGAACCGGCGGCTGAAAAAACGCGACGAGCCCCTGCGCTTCACTTCGACGGACGCCGGCGTCTTGTTGAGCGCAGTGAGCGCAGGCCTAGGTAAAGGGTTGCTGCCGATGTGCCTGGCAGAGGATGACGAACGTGTTGTGCGCGTCAGCGCAGGCGAGCCGGTACTGGAACGCGTGCTTTACGTACACGCCTATCATGACACGGTCCAGACGCGGCGCGTCCAGGCCGCCATCAAGTGGCTGCGCGAGTCTTTCGATGCGGTCTTTCAGCCAAGATTCACCGAGACCGTCTGACAGGCGAACTCAGCCTGCCAATCATATGGTCGGAGCATGACCGTTCTCGATCAATTCAGTCTGGAGCGTCCGGGCTCAAAGAGAAATAAAACAGATGGCACCCACAACGAGCCTTTTCGGATTTCTTCTGTTTCTGTTCATTCTGACTGTGCTGGTGGTGTATTTTCTGCCACTGGCCTTTACCGAATTTCGCCGATTTTTCGCTATCTGGATCGTTATTGGAGTGGCAATTGCCTTCTTCAATTGGTCTTATCTGACACCGCCGTCGGTGTGGGCTGATGGAACCTATGATGCCGGTGATTCCCGGGTCAGAAATTTTCTGATCATCCAATGGCTCTTCGCGGCTTTTGCCCAGCTTGCCGACACTTTTGCGAAACGTAACGGTATCCACCGGCGGCTGATTATCGTGATTTCAGGATGGGCCGCCTCTCTCGCTGTAACGCTTGGGATGGTCTGGCTGGTGAACCTCTACAGCATATAGCAGCTCATGTTTTATGAGAGGCTTTCGAGTTTCCACGACGGACAAAGCCGAGGCCGGCGAGGCCCAGGCCGAACAGCAGCATCGTGCCGGGTTCTGGAACCGCGGTGTGGGTCGCGACAATGTCGAAGTCTGCAAAGAGCGTGATCTCGTTCGGAAAGAAGACACCGCCGCCGACGGAAAACAGTCCCCATTCGAAGGTGATGGAGTCGGTTGTGAAGTCGATTGCCTCGAAATGGGTCGTGCCGTCGGCAAAGAGGACGTCCACGATCTCTCCCGGTCCATCGAGCCATGCGATATCACTCAGCATCACCGTCACAGATGGGAAGGCATGGGTATCCTCTTCGTTTAGATTGATCGACTGCGCCGATAGCCGCAGGCTGTTGTCATCCAGAGCTTCCACCGAGATGTTAAAGGCATCCTGATCGATGCCACCGCCGCCATACACCGTCTCCGTGAAGCCGCTAAATATCGATGTCGTCCCGCAGCCGACGAAACCCGAAGCTTCAAAGGTCGGCGTGACCGTCTGATTTTCACGCGGAAACTCTGTCCAGTCGGTTGATATGGCAGCACCGCAGAGACCGGCATGGGCCGCGCTCGTGGACAGGAACAGGGATCCTCCGGCTAATACGCCGAGCAGGTTTTTAAAACAAGAGTTTGGTAAAAAGGACCGAAAGTGCATTACTCAATTCCTTTTCGCGAGAAAATTCTTAGGGCTCGGTGCGAGCGGTTAAAACATGAAAGGGTCTAGGCCGCGCAGGCCACCGCCTCGACTTCAACCAGCCAGTCCGGAGACACCAGTCCGGCCACGAAGACGGTGGTGATCGCCGGTCGGACGCCGTACAGCAGTTCCTTGCGGACTTCGACCAACGGTGCCATGTCTTCGCGCCGCACCAGGAAGAACGTCAGCTTGACGATGTCGGCGAGCTCCATTCCGGCTTCTTTCAGGACGTTTTCCAGATTAAAGAGCGCTTGGCGGCATTGTTCCCGGAAGTCGGCGGCGAGCTCTCCCCGGGGCGAGACGCCGACCTGTCCCGAGACGTGCAGAATCCTGGCACCGGCACGGGTTTCGACCCCGTGGGCATAGATGCCGTGATAGGGTTCTCGGACGGGAAAGGGATCGTGTCGGGTCGATGTCATCATTGCGCCATTCCTGTGGGGTGTATGTCACAGGAAGGTGGCACGAGGCTCACCCCGGCGGCAGCGAGGAATCGTCACAGGCCTTTTGAGAAAATCTCGATTGCACTGATATTGGTTGGTTCAGAGCGTGATGTTCAGCAGCCTTTGGCCGTTTCGGCCCGCAACCAGTTCATGACATCCCGGACCATCGGTTGGCGCTCCGCATTCGGCAGGTGTGCGAGATGAAAGCTATGATGCCATTCGATCGAAGTTGAAAAGGACTTCAGACTGCCATTGGCAAGCTGGTCGCGGACCACGATTTCTGGGAGCAGCGCGACGCCCTGTCCGGAAAGAACCGCTTGCAGGGCGACGAGAAAGTGTTCCATGACCAAGGGCCGGGAGACCTGCGAGAGATCGATACCGGAGGCTTCCGCCCAGCTGTGCCATTCATTGCTGGGATAGGTCTGAATTAGTCGGGTCCTGGAAAGCAGCGCCGCAGAATTGCCGCCCGCGGCGCGCTCAAACAGTGCCGGTGCGCAGACCGGGACCAGAAGACCTTTGACCAGTTCGCTGGAAACCAGGCCCTCCCATTCTCCGGCGCCGAAGCGCACACTGAGATCTATTTCCTCACGGGCCAGATCCGCGACCCGGTCCGAAGTCAGAATCTCCAACTCGATATGAGGTAGCTGCTTTGCGAAGGCGTTCAGGCGCGGCACGAAGAATTGCGCGGCGAAGGAGGCGACTGTTGACAGCCGAAACACGTTCGAGCGTGGCGGCCGGCGCGAGAAGCGGTTGAAGGCGCCACCCAGTATTTCGAAGGCCGGCGTAATCGATTCAGTGAGCTCGCGACCTTCCAGAGTCAGCGTCAGACCGTCCGGCAGACGTTCGAAGAGTCGGGCCCCGATGAAGTCCTCGAGCGCCAACACCTGCTTGCTGATCGCACCGGGTGTGACACCGAGTTCTTCCGCCGCACGGGAAAAATTGAGATGCCGTGCGGCAACCTCAAAGGTACGAAGCGCATTCAACGGGGGCAAGGATCTGGCCATTGCCAAGCTATAGCACTGGTACGGTAAAGTGATAAGAGGACGCTTCAGCCTCTGCTAACCGGAAACTTTCCGACCCAGACTTCCGATTGCCTTCCAGACTGGGTGCTCGTGCCCCCTTGCCGCTAGGGTCGATCCGATTTCGTCTCGTGTCAGGACCACGCCGTGACAGGGCTCAGCATAAATGTCCGCACTGCTGAAACGCTTATCATGAGCAATAGGGACTCTATGTCCGTTGCTTTGCGCAGACCGACCGGATCGATGGATCGCGAAAATGAGAATCCGTCCGAACCGGATCCGCTTTAGGTCAAATTGAGGCGATCAGTGCGAGCAGGCCGGCGATGACGACGAGACCGATAGTGACCCATCTGTCTGATCGTTCGGCGCGGGTCTTACTTTCAAGCGTGGTCTCGGACACAAAAGAGGCTCCTGCTGACGACCATTGCGAGTTGCAATGCTGCGTGCTGTGATATTTGTAGGGCATTCTGTCAGAGAAAGATGAATCCGCTCTTTACGACTGCGGCGTTTGTTGGACAAAACGACAGGCCAAGGCGCCAATTCCGATATTCAGGCCGTCAAAGTTTTCGGTGCCCGCAGGTGCGCCAAAGTCATCAAAGAGATTTCAAACCGGGCGGCCATGTCCTACCATGCCGCCGCGCAAGAAATCGCGGTCGCAATTGAGCCGGGTGGGGCTTGGAAACGGACGTATAGTGCTTTGCGTGCCACCACTTTCGGCAGGGGAATTGCGACAGAATGTTGGGTATATTGGGTTTAGGGTTTCTGATCGGCATGCAGCATGCCCTGGAAGCCGATCACGTGGCTGCAGTTTCAAGCATTGCCGCCCGCCGCAGCGGGATGCGCGATATCGTCAAGCATGGTCTGACCTGGGGTGTCGGACACACGCTTACCTTGTTTCTCTTTGCCGGTGCGGCACTGCTGCTCGGTGCGACGATCAGTGACGAGCTGGCACGCTGGCTCGAGGCAGCGGTCGGCATCATGTTGATCTTTCTGGGAATCTACGTGATCTGGCGCATGGTGCGTGACCGGATTCACTTTCACGTCCATCGCCATTCCGACGGTCTGCGGCACATCCATGCTCACAGCCACCGTGGCGAGACAGGGCCGCACAGTCCGGTGCGGCATGATCATGAACATGTGGGGAAGGGGCGGAGCGGGATCGCGTGGCGCAGCCTGTTCGTTGGGCTGATGCATGGCATGGCCGGATCCGCCGCATTACTCGTTCTCGCGGTTTCGTCCGTCGAATCGCCCTGGATCGGGGTCGGATACGTGGCTTTGTTCGGTGTGGGTTCGATCGTCGGTATGGGGCTGCTGTCCGCCATCATTGCGGTGCCCCTGGCCTGGTCGGCGCGCGCTATGACAATGACCAATCATGTCCTGCAGGGCGCTATAGGTTGCATGACCGTCCTGATCGGCTCCCTGACCCTGCTGGATACCCTGGGCGGTCTCTAGATCAGGCCATATTGTGAACATAGCTTCACCTGGATGACAGATCGCTATAGCGATTCTGTCTAAGCCGGATCTACCCTAGGGTCTGTTGACAATTTGGACGTCGGTGAGGTTGGTAGCTGTCTGAGCCTCGTCCCGTTTTTCGGCGCGTCGATTGTAAGGCAGTTGCGCTAGAAGCCGTGCGAGCGCGCAGGTGTTGGTCAGACCTGCGAAAACCAGGCCGGCGCCGACAAATCCGCTCAGCAAAGCGAACCAGGGTGAAATCAACCAGGCCAAGAGAATTCCCATCACCACCATGCTGCCCGCGGTCATCTGGACCTGCCGCTGCAGACTGATTGGCGCTTTGCGGTTCAACTCTGTCGCCAGACCTGCAGATTTCCAGCCGCTCAGTCCGCCCTGCAGAGCATAGATCTCATCGTATCCACAGCGTAGAATATCGCTGGCCGCTTCGCGTGTGCGCTGCCCGCTGTTGCAATGAAAGATGGCGATTCGGATCTCGGGATCAGAACCTTGGTCGTTGCCATTTGGAACTGCCTTGATGAGTTGCGCGCTTGGCAGCAACTGAGCCCCTGCAATGTGTTCGCGTCGAAATTCATCGGCTTCGCGGATGTCGAACAGCTTGGCTTTCCCTAGGTCCAGCCAGTGTTTGGCGCTCGCAGCATCGATTTCCCGCAGGTGTCCGGACATCCGATCTCTCCTCTGGCCGTTGGATTGCGTTCAAGTTTCTCGCAAACAACATATTCATATTTTAATATATGATATTGAGAGCAGGATGCAAGACCCAAGGGGGACCGGAGGCATCTATCGGCAAAGGCTCAAAGTACCTGGACACCGCCTTTCGGTGCTGTGCTAGCGGCGAGTGTGTTGCGCAAAGGACGGCCGAAGTCGGGCGCCGAAACTTCGAAGATGTCGCCCGCTTCTGCCCAAATGCCGGCGGCGAAGCTGAGGGTCGCGGTGCCAAAAAAATGCGCGTGCAGATCGCCCGGTCGGCGGAACAGGGAATACTTGAAGTGATGATGCTCCAGGTTCGCGATGCTGTGACACATGTTGTCTTCACCGGTGAGAAATTCACCTTCCCAAACCACATTGTCGCCACGCAAGAGGCGGGATTTTCCACGGATATCACTTGGGAGATCGCCGATCAGCAGCTCGGGACCGAAGGCGCAGGGCCGTAGTTTGGAGTGGGCCAGATAAAGGTAGTTCCGGCGTTCCATGATGTGATCAGAGAATTCATTGCCTAAGGCGAAGCCGATGCGCCAAGGCGTGCCATCGGGACCGGCGAGATAGAGGCCGACAAGCTCAGGCTCTTCGCCGCCGTCTTCTGCAAACGAAGGACTGGAAAGAGCTTTGCCCGGCGCTGCAACAATCGAACCGTCACCCTTGTAGAACCACTCTGGCTGAACGCCGGTTGCGCCTTCCGCCGGCTTGCCGCCCTCCAGGCCCCAGCGGAACATCTTCATGGAGTCGCTGAGACTTTCCTCGCCGGGCTCGGCCACCTTCTTATGCATCTGGTCTCGGGTATCTGCACTTCCTAAATGGCTGAGGCCTGTTCCGGTAATCAGAAAATGCGCGGGATCGGGGTGGTCAAGCGGGGCCAGCAGCCGATCCTCCGCAACAACCGCCCCGTAATTGTGCTGCGGCCCGGTGGCCATTTCTTCGACCAGCGATGCGAGCCCGCGTCCCGCCGCAATTGCCGCCTGCGCAAGATCGTAACAGCTGCGATAATTCTCGATCTCGGTCAGGCGATCTGTCGATTCGACTCGTGCGACCGCGCGCCGGTCATCCGCCGTCACAAATTGAACGATGCGCATTGTTTCCTCTCCCGTCACTCGATGATCGTGAAATCTTTTAGATTATCTTCCGCAATTTCCAGGCCGAGGCCAGGCTTATCGTCGTCGAGATCGATCATGCCGTCGACCGGTGTGGAGTCGCCCTTGAAGACGTAGTAGAAGAGCTCATTTCCAATTTCGACGTCATGGACAGGAAAGAACTCAGAAATCGGGCAATTCAAGTTCGACATGGTGAGATGATAGTTGTGCATCTGACCCGCGTGCGGAATCACCGGAACCTGATAGGCCTCTGCGAGCGCGTTTATTTTCTGTGCTGCCGTGAAGCCGCCGACACGGTTATTGTCATACTGGATCACACTGACCGCGCCTGCGTCGAGCAGCTGTTTGAAACCGAACAGAGTGAATTCGTGCTCGCCGCCAGAGATCGGAATGCCGCTATTATTATTGAGCTCTGCATAACCGGCGATATCGTCGGGTATGACCGGCTCTTCCAGCCAGCGCGGATTGAAAGGCTGAAGCTTCGGGATGATGCGCTTGGCGTAATCCAGATTCCAACCCATGTAGGCCTCGACCATAATATCGACCTCATCGCCGACAACTTCGCGTAGGGTTCTCACGAGTTCGATGTTCCTGGTGACGCCTTCGGGGCCGTCCTTAGGCCCCCAGCCGAAGCGCATCTTCATCATGTTGAAACCCTGATCCAGATAGCTTTGCGCTTCTTCGGAAAGCTGATCCAGGGGCTGGCTGTAGAGCTTTGAGGCGTAGACCGGAATGCATTCTTTGGTCCGGCCGCCGAGCAATTTGAAGACCGGTTTCGCGCTTGCCTTCCCCATGATGTCCCACAGGGCGATGTCGACGGCCGAGATGGCGACCATACCGATGCCTTTGCGACCCCAGGCCATGGTTCGCCGGTACATCTTTTGCCAGAGATACTCGTTGTCGAAAGGATCTTCACCGACGATCAGGGAGGTCAGATAGAGATCGATGATCTGCTTCGCAATCTGAGGTGCCAAGGCTGCGTTTCCCAGGCCGACGATTCCGTCATCGGTCTCGATTTCGCAGACCAGCCACTCATGAAAGCGAAAGGAACCCATGTTGTCGCCGCGCTCGAACAGGGCGTCCGAGGGATTGGTGCAAAAGTTCTGCGCCGGCGGAACCGTCTTTCCTGTCCATTGCAGCACACGCGTCCGCACGCTTTTGATCTTCATCTACTTGTCCTCATTTTCTCGGCAGGCAGGCGTTACGCGCTGTCGGCACGCCGGTTCGCGGCCATTTCAACCGCCATTAGGAAGGCACGGCGGACCGGTTCAACATTGGCACGATTGAGGCCTGCAATGTCGAAGGCCGTGCCGTGCGCCGGTGTGGTGATCGGCAGGGGTAAGCCGCCGTGAACCGAAACGCCCATCTCGAAGCCCAGCAGCTTTATCGCGATCTGACCCTGGTCGTGGTACATGCTGAGCGCGCAGTCATAGCGCCCATCGCGGACCTTTATATAGAGGGTATCCGAAGGAAAGGGGCCTTCGCAGGCGATCTGCTGTTTTTTCGCACGCTCGACCGCGGGACGGATGATCTCGATTTCCTCGCGCCCGATGGCGCCGCCATCACCGGCGTGGGGGTTCAGGGCGGCCACCGCGATCCTCGGGCGCTCGAAGCCGGCAACCCTAAGCGTTTGGTGCGCCAATTCGATAGAGGCAACGATCCCGTCCACCGACAGGCGGTCCGCGACCTCGCGGAGCGGCACGTGAGAGGTGACGCGGGCGTTCCACATACCGTCGATAACGTTGAATTCGCTGGCCCGGCCATCGTAGCCCAGGCGGGCCTTGGCCCATTGCAATTCGTCTTCCGTTCCCAGGCCGGCTTGATGCATGGCCTGTTTATTGAAAGGCAGGAAGCAGAGGCCGTCGATCTGTCTCTCTTTGGCGAGATCGAGCGCGAGGCCGAAACCCTCAAGGACAGTGCGCCCCGCTTTGGTCGAGACTTCTCCAGCAGTTATCTCCGCTAAGTCCAACGCTGAGGTGCCGAGACATTGTGTGACGTCGAGAAGATTGGGTCGGCCGAGGGAAAAGTCGGCGTGGCCGTAGTCCGAAATCATGTGGAGCGCCGGATCAGTCTGTGCCGTCCGGCACCCCATGGCAAAAACCCCTGGATCCGAGATGACCAGAATGTTGGCGGCGTCTCGAACTTCATCATGAGCGAGGAGCTTTGCCAGCAGTTCCGGACCGATCCCGGCGGCATCACCTTGCACGAGTGCGATAACAGGTTTCATGGACGTCCTAGCGGTAAAAGATCTCTACCAATGTCATGGGGATAAAGGGCAGATAGGTTACGGCCATCAACAGGCCGAAGAGCAAGGTGATCAGCGGCAGGTTCGCCTTTGTCGCCTGCCAGATATCGACGCGGGCGATTGAACAGGAGGTGACCAGCACGCTGGCGACCGGCGGGGTCTGCTGGCCGATGGCCAGGTTCAGGGTCAGGATAATGCCAAAGTGGACCGGGTCGATCCCGACCTGATGGATCAGCGGCAGGACGATCGGCACCACGAGAATGATTGCCGCTGCGCCGTGCAGAATTGTGCCGAGCAGCAGGAGCAGCACATTCAGCATCATCAGAACGACGTAGCGGTTGCTGGTGGTTTCGGTAATCCACTGTGCCAGCTTTTGCGGCAGCTCGACTTCGGTGAGGTAGAGACCGAGCACCGCAGAAGCGGCGACGAGGAGCATGACCACGGCGGTTTGCGTCACGCCGTCGACGAGGGCGTGATAAAGCTGCCGGGCATCGAGCTCGCGGTAGATAAAGATGCCGATGAAGAGAGCCGCGACGACGGCGAGCCCGGCCCCCTCGGTTGCCGTGACGACGCCGCCGAAAATGCCGCCCAGAATGATAACCGGCAGCAGCATGGCCGGCCCGGCGGCTTTCGCGGCCTGCCAAAGCCGCCCAAGGTCGAAACTCGCCTCGCGCGGCAGGTCATGGCGTACGGCAAACCAATAGCAGAAACACAGCATGGAAAAGCCGCCCAGCAATCCCGGGACGATTCCGGCGACGAACAGCTGCACGATCGAGGTATCCGAAAGAGCGCCATAGAGAATCATCGGGATCGAGGGCGGGATGATAATCGCGAGCGATGCCGAGGATGAGGTGATGGCTGCGGCAAAGGCCGCTTTATAACGACGGCGCCGCATTTCTGGAATCAGGACCGAACCGATGGCGGCGACATCGGCCACGGCGGAGCCGGAGATCTCGGCAAAAAACAGCGACACGCCCACATTTACCATGGCAAGGCCGCCGCGGACGAACCCGATCAGCGCCGTCGTGAAGTCGATCAGCTTGCGGGATATGCCGCTGGTGTTCATCAGCGCGCCGGCTAGGATGAACAGCGGGATGGCGATCAGAGGAAAGCTGGTGGCGCCGTCGAACATCTTGAGCGCCGCGCCGTACAGACCCAGGACGCCTTTAAATGACAGGGTGCCTACGATTGCGGCGGCACAGATCGCGACGGCGATCGGCACGTTGATCAGCACCAACAGGACGAGAATCAGGAAGACCAGTGCCGTCGTCATTGCCCGTCCCCCAAATCGCTTTGCTTTTGTTTGACCTCTGAATTGGGCGCCTGGCGGGCGATCTCAGCTTCAATTTCATCGAGGTCTTCAGCGCGCCCGGCGACGATGCGTGACCAGGCAAGCGGCGTACTGAGGACTTGCCCCAGTACGAAAAGCACACAGCCGATCG
Organism: Pelagibius sp. Alg239-R121; assembly: GCF_947331435.1. Lineage (GTDB taxonomy): Bacteria > Pseudomonadota > Alphaproteobacteria > Kiloniellales > Kiloniellaceae > Denitrobaculum. The sequence continues at coordinate 1,487,936 of NZ_CAMZOF010000001.1, forward strand.
GGACCACGGATTGCGTGAACTGAAGCGGAACCCAATCGAGCGAAATCAGGCTTTCACCGGACATGACCCCCAGAACAAACCAGCTTGCCCAAGCCATCGTAATGAAAACGGCATAGACCACGGCCTCGGCGGCCGCAAAGAGGAGTTTGCGTACGCCTGCCCCTAGGCTCAGCAAAAAACCGGAAAAACTGAGATGCCGGCGGTTCAGGGCTGCAAGCGCCGCCCCGTAATAGGTGATCCAGGCCAGAAGCACCGAGGCCACCTCGTCGTACCAGATCAAGGACGATCCGCTGTAGCGGAAGATCACCGCGAGCACCACGATGACCGACAGCAGCAGAAGCAACCCGATCGTCACGGCTTCGAGAGCCAGGCGGAACAGGCGGACGGCAAGGGTCATTTATCGATGCATCTTGGTTTTGGGATTTCGGCGGTCTTGGGATTGCGGGGGTTTTGCAGCGCCGGGAAGGAACAAGCAGGGACATGCCTCCTGCCCGGCGCTACGGCGGTTTTGGATTTATTCGCCGAGCTTGAGTGCCGCGTCGATCAGTTCCTTGCCGCCTTTCACCTCGTCCGAAAACTGCTGGTAAATCGGTTTGGAAGCCTCCACGAAAGCTGCCCGGTCGGCGACGTTTTCACTCATTCCGGCCGCGACCAGCTTTCCTCTTAACTCAGAGTCCGCGTTGGCGCCCTGTTCGCGGGCCCAGCCTTCCATTTCGCGCGCGGTGTCCAGCAGGACCTGTTGAATCTCGGCATCCAGCGCTTCGAACGCAGTCTTTCCCACGGTTGGGTAAGCCGGCGAATAGACGTGTCCGGTAACCGACAGGTACTTCTGAACTTCCGAGAACTTGGCGGCCCAGATGTTTGTATAGGGATTTTCCTGGCCGTCGATGACCCCGGTTTGCAGGGCCACGAATACCTCGGAAAAGGACATGGGAGTTGGATTGGCGCCCCAGGTCTTGAACATGGTGACCCGCCATTTCGACTTCGGCGTACGAAGTTTGACGCCATCCAGGTCCGCCGGCGTGTTGATCGGTCTTTTGTTGTTCGTGATATGGCGAACGCCGTTCTCCCAGACGGCCAGCACCTTGTAGCCCTTGCTCTCGACCGTTGGGGCAATGCGGTCCCAGAAGATCGAATCTTCAATCTTGGCCAGATGAGCACGATCTTTGATCAGGAAGGGCATATCGAACAGGGCGAATTCGTCCGCCACCGATGACATCACGGAGCTGGGCAGGGCTATGTGAACGCTGCCAAGTTTCAGGAGCTGCATGAGCTCCTTGTCTTTTCCGAGCTGAGCCGAATCGAACAGCTTGACGACGGCCTTGTCGCCGAGCTTCTCGTTGGCGCGCTTGGTAAATTCGGCTGCCGTTTGCTGTTGCAGGGAGCCCGTTTTGGCGGAGATTCCGAAGATGATCTCCTGCTGTGCCAGTGCGTCGGGCTGTGCCGAAACCAAGGCGGCACAGGTGAAACCAACCGAAAGGACTCCGGTATACAATTTTTGAAAATTCATCAATTCCTCCCAAATGGAAATCCCGCAGAAGAATTACGTTTTATTTGTTGTCAGGCTTCTGGAGATGATGATGTGGAAAAATGGCATACAATTTTCGATAGTGTCAATCTGCTTCTCTGATCTGAGTAGAGTTTCGGCTTGAAATTGAGCTTGAGGCTGGTCTCGTTAAATGCCGGCCTTTTGCAGCATGTCTGTTGCTTCTCATAGGGAAATTCGGAATCGCCCTTTGGTTTGAAAGGCTTTGACAATTGTTTGTACAGGGCAATGCGCAAGGCGGGGAGCTATATCCGAAATGGCATGCAAAATGAATTTGTTGCATTCGGAGCTCTATGCTATGCCGGATTTATGACGGAAGGCAGTGTTTCAACAGCACAAGGTGATCAGGCGGCGACCAGGCCTGATGATGCCGGTGGCCCCAGGCTACCCCTGACCCAGCGTGTTGCCGGTGCCATTCGCGATATGATTGTTCAAGATCAACTCAAACCCGGCGAGCGTATCCGCGAGCGCGCCTTGTCTGAAGTACTTAAGGTCTCGCGTACGCCTTTGCGCGAGGCTCTGAAGCTTCTGTCCGCCGAAGGGCTGGTTGAAATTCTGCCCCATCGCGGGGCTGTCGTGGCCAATCCTGAACCGCAGGAGATCTACGGCAAGCTCCAGGTGCTTGGAGTGCTTGAGTCCCTTGCTGGAGAGCTTGCGGCGGTTCAGGCCACCGACGAGGAGATTTCGGAAGTTCGTGCTCTGCATTTCGAGATGTTGGCGTCTTATACGCGCAAGAACCGGCTAGAGTATTTTAAAGCCAATCAGAAAATTCATCGTGCAATTTTAAGTTGCAGCCGCAACGAAGCCCTCATTGAAACACATAGCCGGATTAACGCTCAGCTTTACCGGGTACGCTATCAGTCAAACTTGAGGAACCGGAAGTGGCAAAGTGCGATTGAAGAGCATGAGGATATCCTTCATGCACTTGAGGCGCGGGATTCTGGGCGGCTGTCTGCGCTCCTCCGCGCCCATTTAGGTAGCACTTGGGCGAAAGTAAGCGAAATGTTGGGGGTGTCCGGCAGCGAATAACGCTATTGATGCGCGATAGTCGTGTGCTTGGTTTTATAAAAAATCATCTCAATACTTGAAATTATTCTCTATATTAGGCTGAAAATTACAAGAAAATAGCTATCGTTAAAGTATCAGGCGTTCGTCATTCACTGTTAAGGTGACAAATTTGTGACGTTTCGGTCTGATGTTTCCGTGTGTCATTTTTGGTTCTTTGCTTGATCTGGCTTGTTTACGATTCATCTTCAGAGATAATTGCCACTAAATACATAAATTTACGAAATCGCGTCCCTTTTTGATGACGCGATGTGGGGTCGGCAGTTTGGGGCGCGATGGTTTCGGTCAAGCCCGAGGTTCGCTCCCTGATTTTTTAGTTGAGGAACTGGCATGCGTTCGAATTCGCTTCGAAACGCGACGCTCAAGCTCAAATAGTGTGAAGTTATTTGCGATGCGGCGAGACGGCTCATATTCCATCAGTGTGGTTATCGCGACGCTCAATCGCGCGGAGCAGCTTGCGATGTGTATTCGCAGGTTTCTCGACCTTGACGTTCGTTCCGTCCCAGCCTGGGAAATCGTTATCGTTGATAATGGCTCCAGTGACGATACGGCTCAAACCGTAGCAGAGCTGCAGAAACGGCACGATTTGCCCTTACGCTATATCTACGAACCCACGCCTGGTGTCTCGGCTGCGCGTAACGCGGGAATTCGGGCCGCACGCTATGATATCCTGGCCTTCACGGACGACGACTGCCGGGTCGATCCGTCATGGCTGTCCGCCATTCAGCAGTGTTTTATCACGGATCCGTCGATCGCAATGGTCGGAGGCCGGGTTGATCTGTTCGATCCCGCTGATTTTGAGATTTCGACACGTCGGTTCGAAGATCGGTTCGAAATCAAGACCATAGACGATATGTTCACCCGGTTGATCGGCTGTAACGTGGCGATATCGGCGGATGCCGTGCGCCGGGCCGGTTTCTTCGATACCGCGATAGGCCCCGGTACGGCGTTCAAGGCGGGCGAAGATCACGAGTTGTTCTATCGGATTTTGAAGGGTGGCGCGAAGGTGGTCTACGAGCCGGAGGTGCGAATCGAACATGCGCACGGCCGCCGTGAAAAGACCGAGGTTCAAGCGCTGAAGGCGAATTACGTGAAGGGGCGGGCTACGATTTTCGGCAAGCACATTCGTGCCGGCGACCGCGATCTGATCAAGCGCGTCTATTGGGAATTGCGCGCATATCTCTCGTCGCGTCGTCGCCCTGATGGAACGACAAGCGTACCCGAACTTGGATCGGTGCGAATCTATGTCCTGAGCCTTGTGCGAGGATTTCTGTTCCTGCATTAGGGTGATCTGTAATTTGCTTGTGCCTTGGCGGTCAAGCGTCCCGGTCAATCTGCTCTAACCGAATGGCATGGCGCGGCTTCACATGATATGTCGGAAGCACTGCTTGCTTCCGACATATCATGTTTCGCTCTAGGCGTCGGCACGCACCGTTTTCAGGAAGCCGCCCACTTCCTGATTTAATGTCTGCGCCTGGCCGGAAAGCTCTTGCGCAGAATTCAAAACCTGCGCTGCCAACTGTCCGGTTTCATCCGCCACTTCGGATACTCGGACCATGGTCTGAGTCACTTCTCCCGCACCATTGGCCGCCGTCTGAGTCGAGCGGGCAATTTCGCTGGTGGAGGCTTCCTGCTCTTCGACTGCGGCGGTCACCGTCACCATGGTTTCGGTCATCTCGACGATCAGATCATTGATCTCCTTTACCGAGTCAACCGCTTCAGTCGTGCCGTTCTGAACCTCGGCGATCTGCTGCGTGATCTCTTCGGTCGCTTTGGCGGTCTGGCTGGCCAGGTTTTTCACCTCACCGGCAACCACGGCAAAGCCCTTGCCTGCATCGCCGGCGCGGGCCGCCTCGATCGTTGCGTTCAGCGCCAGCAGATTGGTCTGCTCCGCAATACCCTGGATCAGTTCAATAACGGAGCTGATCTTTGCCGAGGCATCACTGAGTGAAACGACCGCGTCGTTGGTGACCCGGGCCTTTTCAGACGCCGCATGAGCCTTATCGGTGGTCTGGTTGATCGAGGCACTGATTTCGCGAATGGCCGAGGTCAGCTGATCGGCGGCCGTTGCGACCGTCTGAACGCTGGCCGAAGTTTCTTCTGCTGTCGAGCGGCCTGTTCCGGAGGCGTCCTTGGTCTTGTCCGCAGCGCCGCTCATAGATCCGGAGTTGTCTTCCATGCTTTTCGCCGAAGAAAGCAGTTGATCCACGATCCCCTTGACCGACACTTCAAAACCATCGGCCATCTGGTTCATCGCCCGCTGGCGTTCTTCGACAGAGCGTTTCTCCATTTCTTCCTGCTCGGCGCGCATGCGCTCCATCTCAGAGGCATTGTCGCGGAACACGACAAGGGCCTTGGCCATGTCGGTGATCTCATCGCGGCCCTTGGCGTTGATCTCCACCTTCAGGTTGCCGTTTGCAACCTCGCCCATGCCGCTTGCAAGACCGACGAGACGGCGTACGACCTGACGCGAGATGAGGAACCAGCCCACGAGCACACTGCAGGCAACGTTGAGAACCATCATAAGGATCAGCACCAAACGGCTGCTTTCCATTGCGTCATGTGCTGTCTCGCTGCCGCTCTCGGCCTGCTCGCTCGAGGTGGCAACAACCTTGTCGACCGCAACCTTGACGGCCTCCGCCAGATCGCGGCTCTGAGACAACGAATTGGTCGCCGCACTCTCGGCCTCCAGCAACGATTTACGGATCACGAAAATACTTTGTTCGCCGGAACCGATGGCTTCGATCGCCAGGATCGTCTCCTTGGCTTGCGCTTCTAGTTCAGTACCCGTGAAGGCGTCCAATGCCGTCATGATCGTGTTTTTTGCCGAGGCATAGCGTTCCTGAATGGCACCGAGCGTGGCCACATCCGGGGCACCAACCGCCGCACTCAAAAGACCGGAGGCCAGATTCACATCGGCCCGCAGCTCGATAAGGGCGCGCAGCTCGGCTACATCCTTGTTGACGAAGTTGGAGATCGAAGACGTCAACTCGCCCTTCAGGTCGTCCTTACCGATTTCGAGATTGAAGTCGGCGTCGTCGACCACCGGCTCCAGGATCTTTTCGAAAGACTGACTGATCGAAGACAAGGTGACTTGAAAGTCCTTGCGGTCTTGAATGAGTTTCTGCAGATCCGGGAAGGAGAGCTCTTTTCGTTCAAGCCACCGTCTGCGCAACCCGAAGGCCGAGTTCTCACCCTCGCCTAGTGCGATAAGACTACCTGCGACTTTGACAACGTCAGCAGCGGCATCGGTTTCAGGCAAACCGGAAGACGCAGTATCGATCAGTGCTCTGATCGCCGTAAAGCGCTCCTGCAACGGAACCAGATCGTCGGTGCTTTCCGCGGCTCCGATCTGAACAACGAGTCCGATTAGCTGGTGGCCCGCTGCCTTTAAGCTCAAGGCGGATTTCAGGAACTGCACCTCTTCACCGACCAGTTGGTCGATAACGCTTCCCGCACGTGCTGTGGTTTCTTCGCTGGACACCGCCAGCAGGAAGTTTTTGTCATCGACGACAGGAACCACGAAGTTCAAAAAGTTTTCGTGCGCCGTCTGAAGATCCCGGTTGATCCTATTCGCCTGTTCGCTAAATCCTTCACGCTCCTCGACCCTCTGGCTCAGGCTGGCAAGCGACGTCCGGAGATCGTTGACCAGCGTTTCGAGTTCGGCCCGGCGATCCTCGTCTACAATCCCTTGCCGCAGCTGCTCGAGCGCTTCCAGCCTTTCGGCGATAACTTTGTTTACTTCAGCACGCTCCGCGTCGGAGTGGGCATTCAAAAGGGCAGGTGCGGTCGCTGCCAAAGCAGCGCTCTCGGCGGACATGCCCATCGAATTCATGATGCCGGTAACGGATGTCTGGGTGAGGGCATCCAGTGTCGTGCGAACCCGTTCGAAGGTCAGCAGCGTCATTGACGCGGCGACCAGGGTAATCAGCGTGATCGCGCCCAGCGCAAGATAGAGTTTCTGCCCGATGCCGAATTTCTTGCCGGTCTCGGATCCCTGTGAGGCTGGTTTTGCTTTATCAGCCGCCGCTTTTTTGCCCCCGGCATTCGTCGTCGATTTGGCCTTGTTCAGTCCGCGGCCCATACCGTCTTTGACGAACCCAATAATTTTCGCTGTCATCCTGAAGCTCCACCACGCAGGAAAAATGTCCGGGTGGCCTGAGGGTCATCCCAAAAGGCCACCCGAACGAACACTTCGTTCTCTTAACGGGTCAAGGTGTCGACGGCCTTGAAGCTCCCGTCCGGCTGGATCACCGTCAGGAAGACGCTGTCCATGCCCTGGTTGTCGCCATTGCCATAGTTCAGCGTGGCACCACCCAGATCGAATGCACCGGTGCCGTAAACCGAGCTCAGGAAGTTGTCGCGCGACAGCTCCTTACCGGCCTTCTCGAGCGCCATGATCGTCAAACGGCCGACCATGTAGCCTTCAAGAGACACAAAACCCGGAGCCAGCGAAGGATCGTAAGCCTTCAGGGCCTTCTGGTAATCGGCAACCAGCGGGATCGAAGAATCCTGCGGGAAAGGCACGACCTGGCTGATAACAACACCGTCACCCTGATCGCCGAGCTCCTGAGCGAGAGCATTGGAACCAACGAAGGAGATGGTCACGAAGACCGGGTCCAGCTTCAGCTTCTTGGACAGCTTAACGAACTCGGCAAGCGGCTTGTAAGCACCGACCATGACGACGGCTTCAGGCTCGGCCTTGCGGATTTCGAGCAGAGCCGACTTCACGGCAACCGTGTTGCGCTTGTATGTACCTTCGGCAACCAGAGACATGCCACGGGCTTCCAGAGCTTTCTTCACGCCGGAAAGACCGACGCGGCCAAAGCCGTCATCCTGATAGAGGATGGCAATCTTCTTGATGCCCAGGTCCTCGGTCAGATGCTTGATCCAGGTTTCTGTCTCCTGGTCGTAGGTGGCGCGAACGTTGATAACGTTGCTGTTGTTCGGATCACGGAGGAATCCTGCACCCGTGAAAGGACCGATGAAGGGAACGCCGGCTTCGGTCGCGATCGGTTGCGTCGCCTTGGAAGTCGGCGTGCCGACGGCACCGATCAGAGCGAAGACATTGTCCTGCTCGATCAACTGACGGGTGTTGGCGATCGAACGATCAGGCTCGTAACCGTCGTCCAACTGCTTGACTTCCAACTGACGGCCGTGAACACCGCCAGCTTCGTTAACCTCTTTGAAGGCAGCCATCAGGCCCTGATGCATACCGGTGCCGAGAGCGGCGGCAGGGCCACCAAAAGCTGCCGACTGACCCAGGATGATGCGGTCGGCCGATACGCCCGGCGTTTCGGCCGATACAGCGCCGACACCGGCAATAAGACCGGCAGCGGCAAGAGGTAACAGGATTTTCTTCATAGACTCTTTCTCCTAATTCTGGGTCACCCCCGCTTGGGTGGATGATCACCAAGTGACGCGCGTAGGAACCTCCATGCGAAGCCGCCTGTGCATTACCTGCACTTCACCTGCCTTTTCTAATTAAAGGTCAGGAGCGTGCTTCGTTTGTTGCTTCTATAAATTGTTTTTAACAAAACAACCCATACTTTAAGTAGAAACGTAAGCATTTACATGCTTCGGATTCCAGATTTAGATTTCGATAAGTTAATGTTTTCTTTAAGTTGAATTTATCGATCTCTATTTTCGTAAATTTCGCTGTATTTTCTTAAATCGCAGTTAATTCAGCGGCGAAAATCAGCTGACAATTGACGCTCTACTTCACCGACCGGAGGTAGGCAGGAAACGTAATACAGGTACCGTATTGTAATCGCACATTTTATCCCGGAAGATACGCAGAGTTGGCGAAACACTTCTGGCAATCATGACAGTCATGAGATACCGCTGTTTTCGATCCTGCCGAGCAGACGATCGCATTGAGTAACATTCGCACCACCATGAACACTTCTGATAGGGACACGGGATGGCCACTGGTTCAGCGCCGCAGCAACGCCGAAAGGCAGTCAGGGCGGTTTCTGCCACAGCGGACCGGTCAGAGCGCCGCCGGAGCGGGCAAGTTCAATCGCTTGCCCGCGCAATCTCGCTCCTCAATGCCCTGACTGACGAAGACTATGGTTTGAGCCTCAGCGATCTTGCGCAAAAGGTTGGCTTGGCCCCGTCCACAACCCACCGGCTCCTGACCACTTTGCAGGAGGAACGCTTCGTTCGGTTCGATCTCGAAAGGAATGTATGGCTAGTCGGCGTGCAGGCCTTCGTGGTTGGAAATGCCTTTGTGAGATCGCGAGATCTCATCAACATGTCACGACCGCACATGCGAAACCTCATGGAAGACAGCGGTGAGACCGTGAATTTAGCGGTCGAAGACCAAGGGGAAGCCATATATTTAGGGCAAGTCGAATGCCGTCAGATGATGCGGGCCATCGCCAAGCCGGGTGGCCGCGTGGCACTTCATTGCTCCGGTGTCGGCAAGGCACTACTTTCTGGCCTGCCTGATAGTGAAGTCAACAAGATCGTACAGAGGCGTGGCTTGGGCCGCTTCACCGACAAAACCATCGATACCCCGGCTAAACTCCGGCAAGCATTGAGTTTGGCTCGGAAACAAGGTTACGCGTTCGACGACGAAGAAAACGCTATCGGGCTGCGTTGCGTCGCCGCGGTTATTTACGATGAGTACGGGCACCCATTGGCGGGGCTTTCCCTCTCCGGGCCGACGGCACGGATGCCGGATGCGCGTGTCTCTGTTCTGGGGGCGCTTGTCGTCAAAGCTGCAGGAGAAATCACCACGGCACTGGGCGGTGCCGTACCGGATTTCTCAAACTACGGCTGATGCCAAAATAATTCGATCAAATCAGGCGGCGTGGCGAATGAATACAAGGCCACCGTTTTGGCTGGTGACGTCTTCATGCCGTGTACCGGGCTGTACCACGTGATAGTCACCCGAATAGAGCTGAAGATCGCCGATGATCATATCTCCTTCAATGATCATGCATTCCTCCACGCTGCTATGCTCATGGGCAGGATAGATCGCTCCAGGCGCCAGTTTGAGTAGAAGAGATTTCTCGCCGCTTTCTTTGTCGAGGTGAAGCAACTTCCACTCGACACCCGGTCCAATCTCTCGCCAATTCCCGGACTCGGCCCGCACAGTAGAGGCTTTGCGTGGGCCTAGGGCATCGATTTGGGATTCGATCCTGCCCCAAAGGCTGTGCGCCGGTTCAGAATCACGACTGCCGTCTACTGTGGCAGCAAGCCGATCTTCCAGGAGTGCGAGCCGGTCTTCCCACTGCGCGACAAGCTCACGCAGTTGCGGATCTTCGTCCAACTTAATCAGGAAACCTGCCCGATCGTCACTATGGAGAGTTCCCAAAACAAATTCTGAAGCGAGTCGATCCAACTCGTTGTAGGCGGGTATGTCTCTCTTACTCATGACTCGAGACTATCCTTCAGCGCCTTCAGACCACGCCGCACCCAGCTCTTGGCTGTTCCCAGCGGTACGCCCATCGATTGGGCAAGCTCCTCGTGGGTATAGCCATAGCGATAGGCCAACAGGATTGCGCGTTGGTGTTCCGGCTTCAAGCGTTTCAGCAGCTTGCGAACTGACATCGTGTCGACAAGGGATGCATCGGCATCCGAAGGTGTCGAGCAACAGGGCTTGTCCGAATGGGCAATTTTGTCTTGCGTTTCGAAGTCAAAGCCAAGGGATGGCGCCGCAGTGTCGACGCCGCGTGCCCGGTCGGACCGGATACGGTCGATTGCCCTGTACCGGGCGATGGACGTGATCCAAGCAAGTGGCGCGCCGCGCGACACCTGATAGCGGTCGGCGCGTTGCCACAGCAGGACAAAGGTTTCCTGCGCCACATCCTCAGCCACCTCTCTGCTTCTGACAATACGCAGAATGATGCTGAAGACAATTCGCGACGTTTGATCGTAGATAGCCCGGAAGGCGACCCGGTCGCCGGTCGCAGTGCGCCCGATCAATATTTCCAGCGGCTCTTCGCTTTCCGCTGAAACCTTAAGGCCATTTGGGGCGCGTGCGCCCGGCGACGTCCCGTTTGTTTCCAGAGTTACGATGTTTGCACCCACTTTTGTGGAACTCCTGCCAATGGGAGGAATTGCAGCGTCTTCTCTTGCCGATGGCACGAGACGTAATTTTTGTAGCTTTGTACGTTCAGTTGAACGCAGTGGATTAGTGGATGCAGTCATTGCGGTCATATTTATAGCGGTTCGCGTTTGCCTAATACGGACGGATTCAAAATTTGCGTTCGAAATCAGCTCTATGCAGATTGAGAGGCAGTGCATTTTGAACCAATTCAATGTGAGTTGATTTAGAAGTCCCCGTCGCCGGGCGGATGCCTTTCGCCCTTCTCTGCGAGCGACCGTAGGAAGGCGATGATATCCAACCGGTCCTCGGCCTTGCGAATGCGAAAACCCATTTTCTGTCCGGGAATCAATGTCTGTGGATTGGTCAGCCAGAGGTCGAGTGAGGATTCATCCCAAAGGATTTTTGAGTCAACCAGGGCCTGGGAATAGTCGTAACCGCCTTGGGTGCCGGCCATCCGGCCAAAGACACCGCGGTGGCGCGGACCGATCCGGTTTTGCTCGATGGAATGGCAGGCACCGCAACGGCTGTCATAGAGTCTCGCGCCCCGTTCGGCGTCAGCAGCGCGCGTTGCCAGGGCGTTGAATGAAAAAGACGCAAACACAAGAAGGAGCGTGGCCAGATTTCTGAGCTTCATGTGCATTTCTCGTTAAGGAAAAAGGAAGCGGGGGAGTCGTCTATGTCGTTTCTCAGACGGCGCCCCCGGTTCGAGTCTTATGGGACAATGGAGTCCCGATGTTTCGGCAAATGTTAGGCGCCGAAACTCAAGGCTTGCGTCGGCAGGCTGTCGCCGAGCGCCGATGCGAGGACAGTCCAGTGCATGGTCTCATCCGCTGCCAGGCGGCCGGACACCTGGGCGAGATCGGGATCCAAAAACGCGGGAATTACACCGAGATAGGCGTTGGCAGCTCCCTTCTCGAGCTTGGCCGCCAGACGCAGAACATCTGTTTGACTCTTCAAACCGCCGGCACCAAGAGCGGCGCCATATTCGTTCAAGGTCTTTGAGTCGACCGCTGCGCCACCCAGCATCTTGATTGTACCCGCCAAGGCATCGCGATGTTCCTTATGCTGGCTTTGAAACAAGACCGCCGTCTGCAGCACCGGCTTCGCTAGAAAGCCACTTTCGGCCCCGAGCTGATAAGCGCCGATCGCCTCGTGCTCGAGACCGAGCGCAGTGTTCAGAATTGCCACGTCCTGAGCGGCATCGCCCTGGGCGCCGCCCGTGGAAGCGTTCCTTGCCATCGATTCGCAGCCGGCAAGCAGGGCTACGGCGGTTGCCGAAAGCACAGATTTACCTGTACCGCCGAGGAATAATCGGCGGCCGATATTTACTGTATCAACCATTGAATTTCTCTCCTGGGTCAAAAATAAGTTGGAGAAGCGCGCGTCTCTGAAGGCATTACGCGCGCCATCCTGGAATTGGATGCAGGCGAGAGAAAAAGTTTTGCAAGAGGGATGCATCGGTGCTGCCTCTCAAGGCCGACGCCTGTTGACCGCCGCTGCAATCGCGCGTCCAATAGACCGCAGGATCATCCTGCCCGACCTGACCTTTGAGAGACTCTGTGCGATGCCACGGCGCTATTACGAGTTGCCTTCCCTGACCAGCCTTGCGGCTTTCGAAGCCTCGGCACGGCATCTCAGCTTCAAGCGGGCTGCGCACGAGCTCAACGTTACGCCGGGTGCCGTGAGCCGGCAGATCAAGGCGCTTGAGGCGGACATCGGCCTGCCGCTGTTTCAACGGGTGCACAGAGGTGTGGTTCTGACCACCGACGGCACCAAGCTCTACACCATCCTCGCCCAGAGCTTCAGTCAGATCGCGCAGGCCTATCAGGACGTCCGGAACAAGGAGCGCCGCGCAGAGGTGACGATCGGCGCAACCACGGCATTCGCGTCACTCTGGCTGATGCCCCGCCTGGGCGAATTCTCCAGAGCGCACAGAGAGATCACCCTGAACCACGTCATCGCCGACCGGGCGCATGACCTGCGTCTCTCGGCCGTCGATCTGCGCGTGCGCTATGGCAAGGGCGTCTGGCCGGATGAGCGGGCGGTCAAACTGTTCGATGATCGGATCTACCCTGTCTGCGGCCGCGATTTCGCCGAGGCCCACCGCGAAACTGCCGACCTCCAAACAATCACCGAACTGCCGCTTCTGATCCTGGACGGCGTAGACCCGGAATGGACCGACTGGACCGAATGGCTACAGCGTCTGGGGCAGAGCGCATCAACCCGCGACACACGCCGCTTCAACAACTATTTCATCGCCCTCCAGGCGGCCCAGGATAATCAGGGGGTCGTGCTGGGCTGGAACTCCATGGTCAAACCCCTGCTCGACGCGGGTAAGCTGGTCCGCCTGACCGACCTGGAAGTCGCTGCACCAGGCTCCTTTTACGTGACGACCAATGCCAATCGAAATCTCACGACACACGGACAGATCCTGTTGGATTGGCTGGTCGAGACAGCGCAGCAACCGACGGGACAGCTTGCGAAAACCGCCGATTCCCTGGCGGTCAGCTTATTGGATTGACTTAAGGTAACCTGTGTTGATTTAAAATCACCCGATGGATGATCTTTTAGGCTATTGATCCTAAGGTCACTTCTGCCGTTTTCTGCGCTACCGAGGCGTTTCGCTCGATATAATGAGAGGCGTATATGAAGCTGGCAGAAACCGTGTCTCCGGACCATGTGCAACCGGTCGAACATAACTTAATGCCCGCCCTGGCCGCCGTGCCGGACGGCGGCTGCCTGCCCAATCCCTTTTATATCGAAGAAGCCGTTTTCGAGGAGGAAAAGAAGCGGATCTTCGCGCCAAACTGGACTTGTATCGGGTTTGGCAAGGATGTCCCCAATATTGGCGACGCCAGGCCCATCACTTTTCTCGGCATTCCCCTTCTGCTGTTGCGGGACAAGAGCGGTCAGGTTCGGGTGTTTCAGAACGTCTGCCGGCACCGGGGGATGACCCTGGTCAACGAACCGACGAATTTCCGCGGCGTGATCCGCTGCCCCTACCACTCCTGGTGCTATAGTCTTGACGGCGCGCTCAAGACGACACCCCATCTGGGTGGGCCTGGACAGAACGATCATCCCGCCGTGAGCAAGAGCGAACTCGGACTCTACGAAGTGCGCTCGACGGTCTGGATGGATCTGGTCTTCGTCAACCTCTCGGGCGACGCGCCCGCCTTCGAAGATGCGGCAGCGACGCTCACATCCCGCTGGTCCGAATTCGAAGGCCAGGCGATCTACCACGGCGGGCCAGACTCGTCCTTCAGCCTCACAGTCGCGAGCAACTGGAAGCTCGCCGTGGAGAATTACTGCGAAAGCTACCATCTTCCCTGGATCCATCCGGGGCTCAACAGCTATTCGCGGCTAGAGGATCACTACAACATCATTGAGTCAGGTGACTTTTCCGGCCAGGGAACGACGGTCTACAATCCGAGCCTGGATAACTCGGGCCGCCAGTTTTCTCACTTCAAGGGCCTGTCGGAAAAATGGTCGACCTGCGCGGAATACGTCGCGCTTTATCCGAACGTGCTGGTCGGCATCCACAAAGACCATTTTTTCAGCATCCTGCTGGAGCCGGTTGCGCAGGATAAAACCGTCGAGCGCGTCGAGATCTATTATACCTCGCCCGAGATGACCGGGGGCGATTGGGCCGATCTGCGTGCGCGCAACAGCGAGATGTGGAAAGAGATCTTCGTGGAGGACGTCGGCGTGGTCGAGGGCATGCAGCGTGGCCGCCACGCGCCGGACTTCGACGGCGGAACGCTCTCTCCGGTCATGGATACAGCGACTCACGCATTCCACGCCTGGGTCGCAGACCGCTATTCCCGCACCGCGCTCTAATGCAAACTGCATAGATAGAGACCCATCTATGCAATTTGCTATAACGTCCGGCCTCGTTACGAATTAGTTAAAGCTCGGCGATCCGGCGACCTGCCTCGGAGGGTTGCTCCAAACCTGCGTGGGCGGCCGCGATGGCCTCGACCCGCGCCAGGACCTCCGGCAACGCGGCGCAGGCTCGCTGTGCCTTGGTGTCCACATGCAGCATCATCTGCTCAGCGGTCGCCAGTCGTGTGCCATCCTTACTGTGCGTCATGACATGGAACAGCCGCAGCCGTTTTGGATCCTGACCGAGAAGCTGTGTGCGCACCTCAATCGGCTCACCGGCGTGAATCTCGCGCAAATGCATGATATGGGTCTCGACCGTGTAATAGCTGTTCCCGGCCGCCAGGTATTCCGCATTCACACCGATATAGCCGTAGAAGGCATCCGAAGCCTCGCCGAAGACCTGCAGGTAACGGCTCTCTGTCATATGTCCGTTGTAGTCGACCCACTCAGGATCGACCGCCGTCTGCAGTAAAGCAAAGGGCTGCGAGAGGTCATCATCCGCAGACATCACGCGTCCCTGCGACTGGCCGAAGAGCTTCGTTTCGAAATCCTTCAGAACCGCGCCGGCGGCGAAATCGTTCTTGCGCAGACCCTGCAGGATCGACACCAGACAATCGTCGCGCTTGCGTTCGTAATCGCGGATCGAGATTCCGGCGGCCTGGTCTTCAGACTGAGTCACGACCTTATCGATCAGATCATCGGTCAGCTCGGGCGCCTCCAGCTTGGTCCAGGGCAGTTTCAACGCCGGTCCGAACTGCTCCATGAAGTGCCGCATGCCCGCTTCACCGCCGGCCAGACGGTAAGTCAGAAACGATCCCATGAAGGCAAAGCGCAGCCCCGCGCCGTAGCGGAAGGAATCGTCGATCTCCTCGACCGTTGCGATGCCGTCGTTCACCAGCCAGAGCGACTCGCGCCAAACCGCTTCCAGCAGGCGGTCTGCCAGGAAGCCGTCGATTTCCCTGCGCAGAATCAGCGCCTTCATGCCGACCGATTCGTAAATTGCCGCGGCGCCGGCCTTGGATTCCTGGCTGGTCAGATCGCCGCCGCAGACTTCGACCAGCGGCAAGAGGTAGACCGGGTTAAAGGGGTGCCCCACCACCAGACGTTCGGGATTCTGCATTTCACTCTGCAGCCGGCTGGGTAGCAAACCGGAAGTGGAGGATCCGATTATCACGTCCGCTGCCGTCGCCCGGCTGATCCTGGCCAGAACCTCGATCTTCAGTTCTTCGCGCTCGGGCAGGCTTTCCTGCACGAAGTCCGCATCGCGCACAGCCTCCTCAATGTCGGTCACGATGCGCAGCTTTCCCTCCTTCAGATTGGAGGTATAGGTCAGCTTCTTCTGCGCCCGGCGCGCATTGGCGAGCACCTCACCGATCTTGCGCGCCGCTTCGGGGTCCGGATCCGCAACCGTGACGTCAATGCCGTTGAGAAGAAACCGCGCCGCCCAGCCGCCGCCGATCACGCCGCCGCCAACCAGGCCGGCCTTACAAATCTCACCCATTTTCCGTCCTTCCCCGCCTTAGAACCTGATCGCGCGCTAGCCGCGTTTAACTAGTTTGAGTTTCTCGCGCACTTCGTCTGGATCCAGGATTTTGACATTCATCCCTTCCAGGATCGTCACGGCACGTTCAACCAGTGAGCCGTTGGTCGCCTTGACACCGCGTGAGAGATAGAGATTGTCCTCAAGACCGACCCGCACATTGCCGCCGCAGAGTGCGGCCTGCGCAACGAAGGGCAGCTGCATCCTGCCGATGGAAAAGCCCGAGAAGATCGAGTCTTGCGGCAGGGCATTGACCAAGGCCTGAAAGGTCGTCGGGTCGTCCGGCGCGCCGTAAGGAATACCCATACAGAGCTGAATCATGATCGGATCGTCGAGCAGTCCTTCGGAGATCAGATGCTTGACGAAGACCAGATGTCCGGTATCGAAGACCTCGAGCTCAGGCCGCACCCCGAGCTCCTGAACCCGCCGCGCCATGGTGCGCAGCATCGAGGGCGTGTTGGTCATGACATAATCGCCGGCCAGAAAGTTCATGGTTCCGCAGTCCAGCGTGCAGATCTCCGGCAACAACTGTTTGACATGTGCCAAACGTTCGAGCGGGCCGACCATATCCGTGCCGTTCGGGTTCAATGGCAGAGGTGACTCCCCGGCACCGAAGATCACATCTCCGCCCATGCCGGCAGTCAGGTTAATCACGACATCCGTGTCGGACTCCCGCACGCGCTCGACCACTTCTCGGAAGAGCTCCGGGTCGCGCGCGCCCAGCCCGGTCTCCGGATCACGTACGTGGATGTGGGCGATCGCGGCGCCCGCTTTCGCGGCTTCAATGGCGGCGGCGGCGATTTCCTTTGGCGTGACCGGGACATGCTCGCTTTTATCGGCAGACTCGGCGGCACCGGTGACGGCGCAGGTGACAAAGACTTCCCAATTCATCGGCATCCTCCTGTTAGAGGCGAACACTAGCGTTGTTCCCAATAGAAAAGCGTATGATTTTTACCTTAATTCGTACTAATTTCGACAAATGAACAGAGCTAAACCACTTCACTTCGGGTTCCTTTTGCTGCCGCAATTCAGCAATCTCTGTCTGGCGAATGCCGTTGAACCCCTGCGCGCCGCTAATCACTTTGCCGCCACCCAACTGTATGACTGGTCACTGGTTTCAGAAGATGGCGAAGCCGTCACCACTTCAAGCGGCCTGACCATTGCGGCCGACGCTGCACTGAGAAATCTGGAGGCACCGGACATGCTGTTCGTGGTTGCCGGCTACGATTACCGGCGGCTGACGACTCCGAAACTCAAGAGTGAGCTGCGGCGCTTTGCGCGCGGAGGCACCATCCTCGCGGGACTTGATACCGGTAGTTATCTTTTGGCTTCAGCAGGGCTTCTCAACGGTCATCGGGCTACAATACATTGGCAGGAGCTGGAATCCTTCGCCGAGGAATTTCTTGATATCGAAGTGGTTCCAGATCGCTACGTCCTGGAAAAGAGCCGCATCACGGCAGGCGGCGCCACCACGACACTCGACCTGATGCTGCAAATCATCGGCAAGGACTACGGAGAAGCTCAGGCACTCGATGTTGCCGGCATCCTGATATACGATCAGCATCTTACCGCCCAGGATCCGCAGTCGGGCCTCGCCCTGCGCGGCACCGGGCGCCTGACGCCCAAGCTGGTCGAGACAATCGCCATCATGCAGGACACTGTCGAAACGCCGCAGCCACTCGGCCGGCTCGCGCGTGAGGTCGGCCTTTCGCAGCGTGAGCTTCAGCGCCTGTTCCGCCGGCAACTGCAGACCACGCCGCTTCGCTACTACCTGCATCTACGGCTCAGCCTCGCCCGCGGACTGTTGTTGGAGACCCGCATGAATTTAAGTGAAATTGCCACCCGCAGCGGATTTAGTTCAGCCGCAACCTTGTCGCACGCCTACGTTCGCCACTTTGGACAGGCTCCCAGCGCGACGCGACGACTTAAGTCCCGATCGACATCGCAAGAACCCGACTGATCTCGGTAAGCGAACGGCCGCTTTCCTCCGACCAGCCATTGAACGCGGCCTGCACAGCACGCATTGAAGACTTCGACCCCGGCGCTTTGTCCACGACTCCTTCGCGGATCAATGCCGCGGTGACGTCTCGCGACAGAACGAAGCTGTCTTTGCCGATCTGACGCAAAAAGTACTGTGCCGTGGTCCCCCCGAGGCGGCCGCCGCGTTTCTTCAACAGCTCCAGCAAGCCGATGTAATCTTCGGACGGCCAAGCTCCAAGACACCTGGCGGCCGTGCCATGTTCGCGCGCAAGATCATTCAGGAAGATCGCATTGTCGCGCACCGAGAGGATCTTAACGGCGTTTCTGACAATCCGCGTATCCTTGACCAACCGGTCCAAGTCTTCATCGGACATCAACGACCAACGGCCCGGGTTGAAGCCATCGAAGACCTCTTCGAAACCCGGCCATTTGTTCTCAATGACCTTCCAGTTGAAGCCGGCCTGAAAGACGCACCTAGTCATACCTGCCAACCAGCGGTCGTCTCCCAATTTAGTGAGTACGCGGTCGGACTTCGGCTTCGAGAGCAAGGCCTCGAGCGCCTCGGCGCCACCCTTTCGGTTTGCGGCCAGGGAAAAGATCTCATCGAAACTGCGCATTATTGAACCCCTCATGAAATTCCGCCAAACAGCCAGCACTGCAGGGAGGCGGACTGCTATTGTCCACCACCTCACCCTCCTGGACGAGCAAATCCCATCCCATCCGACAAATTGTGAAGACGCTCACGTGCTTGTGAAGTTATCTGACGCCCTAAGTTCTCCAATCACCTTATGTTATTGGGATGCTAAAGACGATTTGCAGTTTGTGCGGGCGCGGAACCCTATCCAGCTTCATCGCGAGCGCCGTGATCATGTCTGGGGTTTCCGGTGCGACCGCTCAATCGAACCGGTCTCAATCACTCGAACTCCCTGTCCTTGCGCAAGTCGGGCCCTGGCCTGTCATCAGCCAGATGACACTTTTCCAGGGCAAGCTCTGGTTCACCAACAGTGTGAAACACGTGGATCACAATTCGGCGGAGATCTACAGCTTCGATCCGGCGATGGAAACCACGCGCTACGAGCGTCATCTCTGGAGTCAGGACGCTGGAAATCCCTTTGTCGATGAGGGCCTGCTGTACTGGCCTTCTGAGGATCCCCGAATTTCCCCCGGCTGGGGCGATTTTCAAGTCACTAATGGCGTCGACTGGGCCAGCGGTCAGATCACGACCGCCCGAATGTTCCATGTGTTCGCCATGGCAAAGCTTGGTAACGAACTGGTCGCGGCAACGTCTGCCTGGCGGGCAGGCCTGCAGGCCTCTCGCGACCAGGGGAAAACCTGGCGGGAAACCTACGACCATCCGACACCCGACCAGCGTGTCTCACGAATCATCGATCTCGTGGAAATTCAAGGCCTTTTGATCGGTCATCTGAAGGGGCCGGAAGGCCGCAAACTCATTCGCTTTGACGGTACATCAGTCAGCGACCTGCCGGGGTGGCCTCAGAACGTGGCGATGTCAGAGGTCGTCAGACACGGCCAACATGTTTATGGACTCATTCAGACACAACAAGGGGCGGCCGTCTGGCGCAGCGACGGCACGATGTCCGAAGTAGTGGCTGAGCCTGTCGCAGGCTGGCATCCCTTCGATCTGGCATCGGACGGAGACCGACTCTGGGCCATATCGGATAGCGATGACGGGAGTCGGCTTTGGCGCAGTGACAGCGCAGTCGAATGGTCACTTGCGGGAACTTTAAAAGGCGGCGAAGCCTACGATGTGGTTGCCGCCCAAAATGCGGTTTATGTCGGCGGCAAAGGCGCGGACGGTCGGGGCATCCTCTGGGGTTTGATTGAGCATTCGGGCAAACCGGCAATATCCCGCACGACGCAATTACCGAATCTTCGCCCGCGTGCCCGACTCCCAGTCACCGATTGGCCGGCGCAAGCCAAGGCTCTCGACCAGGCGCTCGCGGCGCCGCAAAGCTATGAAGTCCGTGGGCGCCCTATCCGGGATCTTGCCTACGTCGCCGCTACGTCGCTGCCGCCCGCGGATTTCTTTAATCAACGCCTCAAGGTACCGCGACCCGAAGGCCGCATGAACCCTTTCCGCGATGTCGTGATTGATCCTGTGGGCGACATTGGCGCCTCGACCATCCTCTGGGCCATGGGACTCTCAGGTGAAGGTCGGGTGCCGCCCACCTTGGTCGCAGCCCCCTGGACCAAGGCCGAGAACGGCGCCGCCAAATACTTCGATCCGCAACCCACGGCCATTTGGGCAGTCGCCGAGCTCGGACAACAAGATTCAGCGACGATTGACGCCCTCATGTCCCGCCTGGATCAGCCGGACGATCCTTTATGGCTGAAGGGCGACGTGGTCGGTGCTCTGACTGTACTCACCGGCCACCGATTCGGTTTCGATCTCGAGGCCTGGCAAAACTGGTGGCATGACGCCAGACCCGCCTGGCCGGAAAGCTGAGAACGCGCAAGGGCCGATATTGCCGGCTCTCCTCCCAGTTCTGCTGACCAGAGCAGTTTCCACTGACTCTGTGAAAAACGATCCGAACCAAGCCAACGCCCTAGGCATCCAATTCCCGTCGATCTACGTATAGAGACCGTTCAATCAGGATGGGGTGTGCCGGGACCTTCGGCGCCGCGCAATTCAGCACGACACCCCTCGAATCAAGTCGAAACCGCCCAAACTCAGCGGTCGGCAAATAAGAGCGGTGGAAATGGATCAAGCAGGCAACAGCGGCGAGAGGGGCTCCGGTGCGACAGTATCGTCCGCAGCGCCACTCCCAGCGCTACCGCTTAGCGTCATCGCAGGTTACGGCTTTCTGGCCTTTCCTCTCGCTGCAGCTGTTCTCAGCCTGCAGGTCTTCCTACCCACCTATTACGCCCAGGTCACAGGTCTCAGCCTCACCATGATTGGCGGTGTTCTATTGATTGCACGGCTGTGGGACACAGTAACCGATCCGATCATCGGATATCTCTCGGAAAAGACACCGGCGCGTCTGGGTCGCCGCCGCGTTTGGGTCCTGGTGGGCAGTCCGCTGATTGCCCTTTCAGCCTGGGCGCTGTTCAACCCCCCGGAAGACCCGAGCGCCTTTTATCTGCTTGGTTGGGCGATCGTAATCTATCTTGCCGGAACTGCCGTGGTGGTTCCCACCTACGCCTGGGGTGCTGACCTCTCCCCGGACTACCAGGAGCGCAGCCGGATCAGCGGCACACGCGTCATCTTCGGTTTGCTGGGAAGTCTCGCGGTGTTGAGTTTACCGGAGCTGCTCAGTCAGAACTCTTCCATTCCATCGTTAACAGACCCCACCTCTGGTGTAGACGATCTTGGTCGGATTCTGCAGGCCAACAGCATCATGATTGTTGGCAGCTTGGTACTGGCGATCCTGACCTGCTGCATTCTCGTGCCAGACAACGGCAAATCCAGGTTGCCGAAGGGCTCCGTGTTGGCGAGTTTTTCTCTTTTCCGGCAAGCGCCGCCCGTCCGCCAATTAATGGTGAGTTATTTTCTGAATGGCATAGCGAATGCGTTACCGGCAACGCTTTTTCTGTTGTTTGTCGCTCATGTGCTCGGCGCATCGGATCATGCCGGGTACCTGTTGCTCGTGTATTTCGGCGTCTGTGCCCTCTCAGTTCCGATCTGGGTATTGTCTTCGCGTCGCTGGAGCAAACATGCTGCCTGGCGAGCGGCTATGACTGCCGCCTGCATGGCCTTCGTGTGGGTTCCTTTCCTGGGTGCAGGAGATACGACTGCGTTTCTTCTGATCGTCATCGCTACCGGCATTGCGGCGGGGGCGGATCTCGTGCTGCCGGCAGCGATACAGGCCGATCTGGTGGATTGGGACGAAGACAAGACCGGTTACCGGCGCGCTGGTATTTTTTTCGCGATCTGGGGTACGGCGTCCAAGCTCACCTTTGCAGTCGCGATCGGCCTTGCCTTCCCATTGCTCGATCTTGTGGGGTTTTCCGCCGGCGGTACCAACGATCCGAGTGCCTTGTTGACGCTGTCCCTGCTTTACGGCGGCCTGCCGATCGTTTTGAAGATCACTGCGGTCCTGTTGATGCGCAACTATCCCGTCACCCGGAGCGTTCATGACGAAATACGCCGGCGGCTGGCGCAAGCGGAGGGCGGAATCGAGGCCAAGCCAGGCGGAGCTGAGATCACCTCGGAGGCATTCAAACAACGCCGCCTCGAGCCGGCGAGGCAGCGCTGATGCAGACAGAGCGACAGGTATGCAGAGGAGATGATGCGAATGATGCGAGGGTTCTTGATTCTATTGGCCGCGCTGTCGGTCGCATCCTGCGGTGGGTTGAAATTGCAAGGCTTTGAAAAGGCAGAGCCAGCGTTGAAACTCGAAGATTACTTCGTTGGCAAGATGAAGGCCTGGGGACAATTCCAGGACCGCTTCGGCCGTGTGCGGCGCCGTTTCACTGTGGATATTGAAGGTAAATGGGATGGCAAAACGCTGACCCTGATCGAAGATTTTGTTTATGACGACGGTGAAACCGAGCAACGCATCTGGACGCTACGCAAGTCAGGCCCTCAGGATTGGGAAGGCACGGCCCCCGGCGTTGTCGGCATCGCGAAAGGCAGGGTTTTAGGAAACGCTTTGAACTGGAGCTATTTCTTCGATCTTCCGATTGGAAACAGCACGCTTCGCGTCAAGTTCGACGATTGGCTCTGGCTGCAGGACGAGCGGGTCATGATCAATCGCGCTTACGTTTCCAAGTTTGGTTTCAAGGTAGGAGAAGCGCTCATCTTTTTCTCTAAAGATCCAGAGCAGCAGAGCCGCATCGATGATGACCCGTCCGAACGCGAGACCGCGTCGCTGGGTTTCGAGTCGAGACAGCAATTTCTGGATTTCAAAACCGCCGCCAGCGGCAGCAGGTTCTAGTTCAAAGGAAGCGAAATTCATGAAAGAACGGATTTACGGTCGTTCTTCGATACGATTCTGCGCGGGCAGCTTGGTTACCTTGGCCCTCGTCACCACAGGACTTTTCGGGCTGTTGGCCGGTTCGGCTCAAGCCAGCGATACAGAGAAGTATCTGGGAGGCATTCAACAGCCAAGCGGTCTCGGCTTCAGCGTCCAGCGCGAAGGCGATGTGATCGGACATCACAGCATCGATTTCACGCGCCGAGGTGATGACCTGATCGTTGATGTTACGATCGGCCTTGAGCTCAAGTTCGCGTTCATCACCCTGTTTCGCTACGAACACCGTAATCGCGAGGTTTGGCGCGACGAGCGGCTTGTCTCGATCGACACACAAACCGATAACGACGGGACTGAGCATTGGATTAAGGGCCGTGCAAGCGACAAGGGCTTTGAGGTGAAGTCAGATAGCGGAAACACCCTCATGCCGGCAGATATTCTGCCAAGCAGTTACTGGCACCCCGAAACGCCGAAGGCCAGAAATCTCCTCAACACTCAGACCGGTGCTCTGGCAAGCATCCAGGTGACAGCCGGAAGTTCGGACAATTACGTCCCGATGCCTTGGGGGCCTCAAAATGCCCGTAGCTTCAAGGTATCCGGCGATATCGACCTAAATCTCTGGTACGACAGCAAGGGTTGTCTTCTGAAACTCAATTTTTCGGCGCCAAAAGACGGCTCGTTGATCGATTACACCCCGGCCAGGCATTTGAGCTCCACGGACGACCCCAACCTTGCCGGGCACCCTTTGATCGGAAGCTGCACGGGTTCGAGCCTCACCCGGGCCGGTCGGATACAGGAATGAATCTTAACGGCAATTCATACCAGTGAGAGGTCTGGCAATTTGTCGGTCACCGGATAGATTAAACTTGACTTCCGACGCGCGATATCACATTTGTGCAATGCATCATCATCTTATGATAGCGCGATACGCACTGGATTTTGCCGAGTGCGTCGTATCATGAGACCGTATAGTTTTATCGTTTTCGTCCCCCGTCGCGCACGGGACGCAATTAGAGCGTCGCACTGTAGATCGATATAAAGTGAAGATTTACAGAGTTTTAGCGCAGAAAGACACTTCTTGACTCTTAGCACTTTTGCCGAGCTCGGCATTGTCGAGCCCATTCAGCGTGCATTGCACGCAGAGAACTACCTCCAACCCACAGCAATTCAACATCAGGCCATCCCGCTTCTGCTTCAGGGCAAGGATCTGCTCGGGATTGCACAGACCGGAACCGGAAAAACCGCAGCCTTCGCGCTGCCGGTACTGCAGCGCTTGTCCAAGTCCGACCAGCGCGCCCCTGCACGCAGCGCCAAGGCCCTGATCCTGGCCCCGACACGTGAACTGGCGATCCAGATCAGCGAAGGCATTGCAACCTACGGCCGGCACCTTCACCTGCGCCACACCGTTATTTTTGGCGGCGTTGGCCAAAACCCGCAGGTTCGCGCGCTTTCAAAGGGTGTCGACATCCTGGTCGCCACGCCTGGACGTCTTTTGGACCTCATGTCCCAGGGACACCTGCGCCTTGACGCCGTCGAGACGCTGATTCTGGACGAAGCCGACCGTATGCTCGACATGGGCTTTATCCGGGACGTTCGCAAGATCGTCGCGGCAGTGCCCAAAAAGCGTCACTCCTTACTGTTTTCCGCAACCATGCCTAAGGACGTCGCGCATCTGGCCGCAAACCTGCTGGATAATCCCAAGCGGGTCGAGATCACGCCGGCGGCGACCACGGTCGAACGTATCGAGCAGCAGGTTTACTTCGTCGATGGCAGCCGCAAGCGCGCACTGCTCGCCAATCTCTTGGCGGATTCCAACTTCGCCCGGGTGATCGTCTTCACCAGAACGAAGCATGGCGCCAACCGGGTTGCCGATCATCTGGAGAAATCCCGCATCTCGGCACGCGCGATCCATGGCAATAAATCCCAGTCCGCCCGCCAGCGGGCGCTTTCCGAATTCAAAGAAGGCTCGGTCCGGGTTTTGGTGGCAACCGACATCGCCGCGCGCGGAATCGACGTGGATGATGTGACCCACGTGGTCAATTTCGAGCTTCCGAATGAATCCGAGAGCTACGTGCACCGGATCGGCCGCACTGCACGTGCAGGCGCAAAGGGAATTGCCGTCTCTTTTTGCGACAGCAAAGAGCGCAGCTACCTGCGCGACATCGAACGCCTGACCAAGAAAGCCCTGACCGTCGTCGAGACACCGGAAGGCTTTGTGCAGACCCGGGATCCTTCTGCAGCTGACGGCGATAGCCGTGACGAGCGCCGCAGCAACGGTCCCAAGCGTCAGCGCAACCGGAGCCGGAAGCCCGGGCGTCAATCAGGTAAGCAACAGGAGCAGTCCAAAGCACCTGCGCATGCGCATGGTGCCAAGAAATCTAGCGGGCAGCAGACGGATCCCACAAAGTCCAAGAGTCGCAGAAGGCGCTCGAGGCGTGGTCCCGTCCGCGAAGCGGCTTGATAAACAACTTTTAGTAAGACGCGTTTCCATATAGGAAGCGTGAAGATTTCCACCCCGCGATCTGATCGGATCGCATCAACTCAGAAGACTAGGAACGATTATGGCTACTGGTACCGTAAAGTGGTTTAACGCCCAAAAGGGCTTCGGCTTCATCCAACCTGACGATGGCGGCAAGGACGTTTTCGTCCACATCTCCGCAGTCGAGCGCTCCGGCATCGACCACCCGCAGGAAGGTCAGAAGATCGAATTCGATCTGGAGAGCGATCGGCAGGGCCGCGCGTCCGCTGCGAACCTCAAAGTCGAATAGCATCGGCTTACTGCCGTCCCGCCTTGGCTGATTCCTGAACAAGGATTGGCCGGGACAGCATAAAAAAGAAAAGCGTCCCGCAGTTGCGGGGCGCTTTTTTTTGCACTCGTCGTCAACTACGCGTTCCCGCAGTGCGACTGGCAAGGACACACGTGGCGCACGGCCGTCCAGTCGCCTAGACTCACCTCAATTCTATTAATAGGCCTGCAAAGGTCTGGTCGCCACACGCGCCGGCGCGAATTACGTAAAACAGCCACTGAGGATAGCAAGATATGAGCAAGCAACGAATCGGATTTGTCGGCATCGGACTTATGGGCCGGGCAATGTGCATCAACCTGCTCGCAAGAGACTATCCTCTGACCATCATGGCTCATCGGAACCGGGCCCCAATCGATGAACTTGTCAGCAAGGGCGCGAACGAGGCCGTGGATGCTGCAGCACTCGCCACAGAGGCCGATGTGATTTTCATCTGCGTCACGACGTCCGATGTCGTCGAAGCCGTTGTCACGGGCGAGAACGGGTTGCTGGCCGGAATCAAACCGGGGACTCTGGTCGTGGATTGCGGCACCTCCGACCCGACCTCAACCGATCGTATGGGGGCGGCGTTGGCGGCCAAGGGCGCCAGCTTGGTCGACGCGCCGCTTGGCCGTACGCCGCTGCACGCAGAGCAAGGTCAGTTGAACATGATGGTTGGTGGGAGTGAGGGCGATGTGAAGAGAGTCTGGCCTCTCCTCGAAGACATGGCTGAAAACATCTTCCATGTCGGTCCTCTCGGCAGCGGACATAAACTGAAGCTCATCAACAACTTTTTTGCCATGACCACCGCATCGGCGATCTCGGAAGCCGCTGCTATGGCCGTGAAAACCGGCGTCGACCTTAAGAACCTTTACGAGGTCATGGCCGCTGGACCGCTCAAGAGCGGCATGTTCGATTTCTGCATGACCAATGCCATGAAAGGCGATGCGTCAAACCTTCAGTTCTCGGTTGCCAATGCCCGCAAGGATGTTGGCTATTACATGCGCATGGCCGAAGCTGCCGACATGCCTTCCTTCATCGCGCCGGCGACCTATCATCTGCTCTCCATGGCCAAGGCAGATGGACGGGGCGAAGACTATGTGCCGACACTCTGCGATTTTGTCGGTGACATTGGGGGCGTAAAGCTGCGCGAGGAATAGGCTTCAGGCTGTGGCCGTTTGATTGAAGCGCTGCCGGTAGCGTGTCGGTGAGATGCCGACCTGTATGCGGAAATGGTGCCTCAGGGTCATCGCGGTCCCGAAGCCGATCCGGGTCGCGATCTCTTCCACCGAGAAGCTCGTGGTCTCCAGAAGTTCCTTGCTGAAGGCCACACGCTCGTTGATCAGCCATTGCTTTGGGCTCTGGCCGGTGGTCTGCCGAAACTGCCGGTCGAAGGTGCGGCGGCTCATCGCCGCTTCATCCGCCCATTCATCGACCCCGATATCCTGATGCAGGCGGCCGCGTGCCCAATCGAGTACCGCCGACAATCGGTTTTCTTCGTCACGCAGCGGCTGTTCGATAAACTGCGCCTGCCCGCCCTCGCGATGCGGTGGCACGACCAGCCGCCGGGCGACAGTGTTTGCCACTTTCGGTCCGAAGTCACGTCGTATGACATGCAGGCTCAAGTCTATCGCCGATGCGCTGCCGGCCGCCGTGGCGAGCCCGCCTTCGTCGATGTAGAGCACGTCGGGAACAAAGGTAACCGCAGGAAAGAGTGCCTTGAACCGATCACCGTAGCGCCAGTGAGTGGTCGCACACTGCCCGTCCAGGAGTCCCGTCGCTGCAAGCACAAAAGCGCCTGAGCAAAAGGACAGGAGGTTTGCCCCACACGCGTGGCTTTCCCTCAAAGCCGACAGCAGGCTCTCCGGCGGCGTTTCG
Organism: Pelagibius sp. Alg239-R121; assembly: GCF_947331435.1. Classification (GTDB taxonomy): domain Bacteria; phylum Pseudomonadota; class Alphaproteobacteria; order Kiloniellales; family Kiloniellaceae; genus Denitrobaculum. The sequence goes on from NZ_CAMZOF010000001.1 coordinate 1,515,603, forward strand.
TTGAGATCCCGCCACCCCGGCACAATTATCCGATCGGCCGTCTTCAAGCCTTCCAGTCCTTGTTCGGGCATTATCCGCAAGCCTCCGACAGACGTCAGCGGCCCGTCTTCAAGAGCGCAGACGGAAAAGTCATACCATTGGTCCAACTCTGGACGTGGCAGGCCGAAGAGCTCCGTCGCAATTCCGAATTCGAAAGTACAAAGCCGATCGTAGACAACAACGGCAACAGAAAGAGGTGTGTGGTCACGCATGGCTTGAATTTAACGCATATTGTCTTATCAGCCAATTGCGAATTGACGCAAAAAGCTGCGAAAACCCTGTCAGCACCACATCGAGAAAGAGAGGAAACGCCAATGACAAGCGCCGTTGCACAGGTCCCCGCCGCCAGGAGCGATGAAGCCATTGCACACTTCGAGCGGCGTCTTCGCGTTGAAACCGACTGTGCCGATGTCCAGCAGAGCATGACCGAGGGCGCTTCCGACTTCGTCCTGCTAGACGTGCGTGGCCCAAACGCCTTCGCCCGAGGACATGTGGCTAAGGCACATAACATTCCCCACGCCACCATAACCGCAGAACGCATGGCGGAGTTTCCAAGCGAAACACTGTTCGTGGTCTATTGCGCCGGACCACATTGCAACGGCGCAAACCGGGCGGCCATACGTCTGGCCAGGTTGGGCCTGCCGGTTAAGGAGATGATCGGTGGTGTCACCGGCTGGCTGGACGAGGACTTCGCGCTCGAGACGACCTAAAACCATTCAACATGAGGGATCTGGAGCTCGATCAGGGTGAAAAAGGCCGGATTTTAAGCTGGGTCTCGGTTCGGCAGCAAACGGCGTGCAACCAGGAACTTCCTGATCATGCCGAGGATGTAGGACTCAGCCCCCTCCCGGGCACCGGTGATCAGCCAGAGACCAATAACCACAGCGAGATAAGTGACCGCGCCAGCGACGACACAAATGGCGAGCTTCGGCAAAAGATAAGGCTGCAGAGCCGACTGCTCGAGCCAGGTGTGCAGCAGCCTGACAACAGCATTCATAGCGAGGACGCCCGTCAAAGGCCGCCATATCTGAGCGGCGAAATCGCTGATGCGCATGCCAAGCATCGGCAAGACGATCGCGTAGTCGGTAAAGCGCACCACTACGGCAGATGCGACCAGGGCAAGGCCGGCACCGACTGCGCCGTAAATTCCCACCCAGTAGATACAACAGGGCACCAGAACCAATAGTCGCAGACCCGATAGCCAGGCGGTAATCGCTGGTTTGCCGAGCGCGAGATACACAAGATGGCTGTTGGTGCCCAGGATGACCACCGCCCCCTGGAAACAGAGGATCTGAATAATCGGAACCGTGTCGAGCCAATTCCAACCGAGCAAAGTCGGCACGATATAGTCAGCCGTAGCTGCGATCCCCATGGGAATCGGAAGCCCCACAAGAACGATAATCGACAGTGCCCAGCGGAAGGAGTCCGCGAGCTGCGCCCGATCCTGGTTCATTTTGGCAAAGCCCGGGAACAAGGCGCGCCGGATCGGCGCAGCCAGTTCAGTGGAGGCAAGATTTGCGATCTCAAAGCCGATATTGAAAAAGGCCAGAGCCTGCGGACCGCTCAATCGTCCGATGACCAGGGCAGGCAGGCGCTCGTTAAAGCCATGCAGCAGGTTTTGCAGCATGATCCACTTGGAGAAATTAAAGATCTCGGAAAAGCGGGATAGGGTCAGACGCGGACGAAACTCGCTCATGACATAGCTAAGAACCACGCGGAGCAGGGCCCGCAAAATCATGCCGATCACAAGCGCCCAGTGATCGCGGAGAATAAACGCGAGGCATATGGTGACGATTGCCCCACAGAACCGCGTTAGGAAATTGAAGATGAAATCTTTGTGGAAGGCGAGATCCTTGCGGAAATCGACCGTACCAATGTTCTCAATGCCGCTGACGAAGGGCAAGATCGCAAGCACATAGATGACCGCCTCTACCTGAGGCGCTTCAAAAAATACCGCCGCTGGTTTTGCGGCTATCAGCAGTCCTACAGAAAGAACCAGGCCTTTGCAGATGTTCATGGTCCAGGCGGTGTCGTAGCTCTCGCGCGGGGCCTTCTGGTCATGGATCAGCGCATTTTCAACGCCAAGCTGGGCAAAGATCTCGAGAATTGCCAACAGGACGATGGCGTAGCCGACAAGGCCAAAATCCGCAGGCAGCAGAAGACGCGCCAGAACGGCCATGCTGACCAGACCGATCAAACGATCGCCCAGCCGCATGAACACCATCCAGCCGGCACCTACCGCAATGCGCTTTTTAATGTCGGCGGACACGCTTACTCCTTAACGCCGCCCGGGATTATCCCGCTTTGGCGCGTGGAACCGCTTGTGATTCCGTGAACAGTTCCTGAATGACGGTGCCCTCCACATCGGGCAGTTCCACGCCAAGAAGAGTTGCTATTGTCGGGGCAAACTCGATGCAGGTCACCTTGCGCTCGATCCTGCCCGCCGCGACACCGGGGCCTTTTACGACGAAGAGTCCATCGGGACGATGTTCCCCCGTGCGGCAATAGTTATAGCTGCCGGAGACATGTCCAATTTTGTTGGAACAGAGGTTTTCGATCGGCGCGTCGTTGGTCCAGTCGACGAAAAGATCGGGCAGGTGGTCCCGTTCAGGCCCATCATAGACATCGTCACAGCGATAGACGTTGCTGACAATCGCCCTTCCTGTGTCGAGGTTGATGATCCCCTTGAGGTCACTTGTCAGTTCTTCCAGAAAGGCGTCGTATTCTGCACCCGGTCGAATCTGGCCGTTGGGCTCCCGGCCCACGAGATTGACCCGGATGCCTGCATGAGCCGTATTGTTCCGCACGAAAAAGCACTTGCCTTCAGAGGGTTTAATCTTGGGCGGCGGCGTTTTTTCCGTGTGAATAGCGCCGCGGATCCGATCTCGCAGAGGCTGAACCGAGTCCCGAAAGGATACGGGCAGCTGTTGCCACGCTTTGGTAATAAAGTCGTCAACATGGTCGATCGCGCCCGGCTCCTCGACGGGAATATCGGCTGGCGCTGCGACCCCGAGGGCAATCAGAATATCAGGCAGCAGAAAGTCAGCGTTGTATTTTGGCCCGATCCCGTGATTGGCCAGGAAGATGACAGTCGTGTCCTCGTCAAGGCGGTCAAGGATCCGTCCAATGCCTTCGTCAATAGCAACGTAGACATCCTTCAGTCTGTCACCAACGCCAGCTTCAACCGCTTCGGGATGCCGGATATGATCGGGGTCGTGCAGGTGCCAGAGCAAATGTCCGCCGCAGTGCGCTTCGGTAAAGACCTGAGCAAAGAAATCCCAGTTCTCGCGCAGGACAAAGTCCTCGGAGAGCTCACCCTTCATTCGCGCGCCCCGAACCAACTCATCTGCAAAGCGATCAAGTTCATGGATTGGACGATCGGCATCACTGTTACCGCTAACCGGGTGCAGACCGTACTGCGACACGATTTCCTGCCGCAGAGCGTTGCTCGATGCCCGAAAGCCGTATGCCGCATCATGGGCGCCCCACTCGACGGTTTGAAGGCCGTTTATATCGGGCGAAATCCGGCTGTGCGGAATATCGAGAACACAGGACCGCACTCCTGCCTCGCTCAAAACTTCCCAAAACTGAGGTTTCTGCATGTGATCGCCGGCTTTGCAGCGGTAGTTGTCGTAGGTGCCGGGCTTCAACTGTTCCCAAGAATGAACGCGATTTGTTGCAGGTGTACAGGCGGTGATGAACGAGGGCCAGTGCGCGCCAACATAAACGCCCGGCAGTCCTGTGGTCTCGCCGATAAGTCCTGTTTGAAGCAATCCTTCGATATTCGGCAGGTCACCGGATGCCACCCATTTTGCAATGAGGTCCTTATCACCAGAGCAGATGCTGATAAAGGCGACCTTTTTTCGTTTCGTCATATCAACTTGATCCAAATTTCAGACAGACCTGTCCACTTCCAGGAACAGATTCCGGAATTCGTGATGAATACTCAGCGCAGGACCAACAGACCGCGTAGAAGATGGAAGGTGTAAATGCGGAAGAAACGATAGTCCGGTGCCACAATAGAGCCGTCGTCACGCGTTCGTTTCGTCAGCAGCGCCCGGAGTTCCCAGTAAGCTTGCTTGATCAACCTTCTGTCGCCCGCGCGAATGTGTTTTGCGAACAGTGCTGCGCGCCCCTCGACATAGCAGGATTTCAGCTTTTGAATTTCCGCCTCTGCGCGCCTGCCATGGGCATGTTCGATCCGGATTCGAGGGTCGTAGACCACCTTTCCGCCACTCTTGAGGATACGATAAAAATATTCGTGATCCTCTCCGGCCTTGAAGGCAGCACCTGCCCCCATCGAAACGTCGAAAAGGCCGACTTTGCGGATGGCCGCAGCCGATATTGCCATATTGCAGCCGATCAAGCGGCTGAACAGATCGTCGAGGGTGTTGATGTTGTAGAGATCATCGAACCGGCGGACAGAAATTTCGTAATCCTCGGGATCATAGAGTTCAACGCGTCCGCCCACGAGCGCGAGTTCCGGTTCCTCGTGAAACGCTTGGCGAATTTTTGAGAGCCAGCTTGGATCCACCATGCAATCATCATCAGTGAACGCCAGAATGTCGTATTTTGCGCTGCGTATACCTGCGTTTCGGGCCGGTGAGACACCCGGTGTCGGCTCGAGCTTATACTGCAGAGGCAGATCGGTTTCATCTTTCAGCTTCTGTACAACCTGAGCCGTATCGTCACTGGAGCCATTATCAACAACAATCAATTCCCAGGCCGTGATGCCCGCGAGATCAAGCGCCTGGAACCGCCGCAAGCACTTTTCCAGCTGTGGTGCCCGATTGCGGGTCGCGATGACAACAGAGATCATTGCACGGCCTCCTTGATCGGGACACACAACCCTCGTGGCACTGCAAAACGAGAAATAGACATCAAAAAGCAACCCGAAATCATTATCAGCGCGCTGACGCGCACACCGGACGAACAAGCGGCGAGCATGATGAATTCGTTAGGTCGCAAGAACTGGCAAAACGCGCTGCCAAAAGTTAGCCGTTTTCAGGTCTTACCAAAGGATCCGGTCAGACATTGAAACGCCGAACTAGAACCGCCGCTCCCCATACAATCTTCGCATACATATCTCGCCGTCGACATTCTATGCGTAACAACAATCTATAAATATTAGATAAATTCACAATACACTAGAGCTTGATCATGTCATCCGGAACCAAACGAAAACTTTCACCAGCCTCTCATTCAACAATCGAGACAGCAATTCGCAATCGTGAGTTGTGCAATCATGAACAAGCAAGTTCCAGATCAGTGCAAATACATTATCACACGTGCTCAATGAACATCTGTAGAAAAGCATGCATTGCTAAGAACTAGGATAGCATCTACCAGATTTCAATCAATGAAAGTATTAAATTAATCACAGTTGATTGAAACGTCACTAGCTTCCAGTCAGAAATCTAATCTTTCCTCGATCTTCCGGCATTTGTTTACGGCTGATCATGTGAAGATAAGTAGGATTTTTCGCCGAGCTTGGGAGGTTTCCAGTTTTTAGGTTGAACGGTGAATGCCGCGCCGCAGTTTCATTTGTGAGAACAGGGCGAAGAACCGTTCGGCTCGATTGTTCCATACTGCCGTGGTTAGCGTGAAACGGATAGGCCATCGCGGTCTGAGCGAACCAAGCCGCGTTTGCCTTGGTCCTGCAGGCCCTTGTTGCTTGTCGAACAGGGATAGTCGTACACTTACATTCGAGATGGTTCTGTTCCACAATCCAATAAATTAGAACGTTGCCCCGCTGATCTCGTGCCACCACGAGAGCGGCCGCGGCGAACATCAGGGGGAAGGCAAATGGGCAGTCTGAGAGAAGCCGGATTGGGTCCGATTGTCGGGCATACGACCGAAAAAAGCTGCAAAGTCTGGATCCGTGCCAAAGATAGTAAAGGTAACAAGGGAGAGCTCAGTGCTTTGCAGCGTACGATCGGCGTGGCAGCTGTCGTCGCGAAGGAAGGCAAGGCAATCGATCTACCCAAGATCCAGGCTTTCTATTTTCGACTGCATCGGGAACGGGACCGCACAGGCGTCTTTTTCGCCGGGGAACATGTCTGCCTGAGCGGTAAGAAATGCACCCCTTTGAAGCCGTCCACAGGCTATACGGTTCGCGTGGGAACGTTGAGCGTTGATGACCCCTTTGGTGATGATGAGAACATCGAAAGCGCCGATGTAGCTGCGCGGCTTCCGGATCCGAACGTGTGGATCAAGGACCTCTTGAGTCTGCGGCCGAAATTTGCCGAAGCCCGGTTCCGTACCTTTTCGGGAGCCCGCGGAGAATCCGACGAGTCATTGGCGTTTGTGTTGGGGTCCTGCCGTTACCCGGGCGTCATGTGGAAGATCAAGGATGCCGACCGTATATTTGGTCCAATGGCGCAGGAAGCGACAAAAGGTTACCCCAAGGACAAGAAGATCAAGGAACGGCGGCCCGTCGACTTTGCCTTGATGGTTGGCGACCAGATTTACGCAGACATGCTGAACCGGCACGTTCCAGTCGGATTGGCGGACACGGCCCAGGAGTTTCAGGAACGTTATCTCACCGCGTTCGGCTCGCGAAAAATGCGTAAGCTTCTCCGAAACCTGCCGACTTACATGATCCTCGACGACCACGAGATCGAAGATAACTGGCATCAGGACCGTATCAAAAAGGCGGAATCCCGCAAGGTCTTCAACTTGGCGATCGATGCCTACAAAAGCTACCAATGGAGCCATTGCCCCGACAGCTTTCGTGGCCGTCTTTATTATCAGTTCGAGTGCGGCGGTTATCCTTTCTTTGTCCTCGATACGCGCACCCAGCGTTATATGGATGACGTGAAGGACGATCTAAATGACAACCACCTTCTGGGACGTCCGTCGCTCGGCGACGAGGAGCCGAGCCAGCTTGAGAGGCTCTTAAAATGGCTCGTCGACTGTCAGACCGAGCGCGGAAACACACCCAAGTTTGTTGTTTCCTCCAGCGTCTTTGCGCCTAACCCCATGTCGGCCCGAACAGGACGTAAAGGCAGTGGCGAGCAAAAGGTCGAGTGGGCGGAAGGCAGCGATTCCTGGCCCGCCTTCCCTGAAACGCGCAAAGCGATCCTGGATACGATCCTGACCAAGAAAATTCAAAACGTGGTGTTTCTTTCCGGCGATATTCACTGCGCCAATGTTGCGCAGCTGAGCTTCGCCGGCACTCCCGGCGCGGCTAAACTCAAAGCCTACTCCATCACCTCATCGGCCTTCTATTGGCCGTTCTGGTTCGCCGACGGCGAGCCTTCGAATTTCGTGCATGATTCGGCCCAGGCGAAGCAGAAGGACACCTTCAAGATCTCTGGCCAGAAGACCATGGATTACAAGGCCTGGAACTTCACGCAGGAAGATAACTTCTGCCGTGTCGATGTCGACAGGGAAAGTCACAAGATCACGATCATGCCGTTCGACAAAGACGGCAATCTGATTCACAGCCGGGACTGGATCGGCAAGCCGAAAGACGCCCTGACATCGACGCTTAATCTTGAGCCCTGGTAGAGGTAAAGGCAGGTGAGGCAAGCTTTTGGAAAAGTCATTTAAAGCGGTCTTTTCGCCGCAGCTGTTCGACCCTTTTCCCGGTGTACAGGATGGGCCTTCCTTTGAGGAGAGCTGGAGATCAAACCGCCCCTGGGTGCTGTCCAACCTGGCCCACGCTGCTTATCTGGACCGGGACAAAATCGAAGACCTGATGGCGGGGCTCGGGGTGGCCACAACCCTTTGTTACGACCGTTCGGGCGCGCAGGCTTTTTTGGCGGTCTGGCCCGACAAGGCCGTTTTGAGCTTTCGCGGTTCTCAACCGCGCGAACGGGATCGATCGCAGGAACGGGACCGGCAGAGCGAACGGGACGGGCTGGGTGAACCGCGCGGTGTCATCGAAGGCTTCAGGGAATTTCTGGGACTGGACCTTGACGCAAAGATCGCAACCTTCCTCGGCAACGACGTACTCGCGGATCTAAAGTTCCGGAAGACTCAATTCGACGATGTGCCAGACGTGAAGGTTCATCGCGGTTTCCTCCAGGAACTAGACAAGCTTTGGGTGGACGATGTCTTGCCGGATCTTGAACGGCATGCCGCCGGTACTTCGACCTGGGTCACCGGTCACAGCCTGGGGGCGGCCATGGCGACGCTCGCGGGCATGCGCCACGCCTTCGCGGAAGTCGTTACCTTCGGCGAGCCGCGGGTCGGCACCAACATTGATCTCGCGTTCAAGTCTGGGGCGCATCTGCGCTACCGCAATGGCGCTGATCCCGTCACCATGGTGCCGCCGGAATTGCCGTTCGGCTTCGACCATCACGGGGAACTGATCAGAATCACGGATCCGGGCGGTGCAACGGACTTCAGATACGATCATTCGATTGTCTATTACAGCGAAAATCTGTCAGGGCGTAGCAGGCTTTAGACGTCCGAGGCCTGTTTGATGCCGTTGTCGCTGCTCATGCGGATAACCCAGTCGAGCAGGGTTCTTGTCTCCGCCGACATTCTGATGTCCGCGCGTTTGATGACGTAGTAGCCGCGCCCGGTTTTAAGCGAGATATCCAGGGGTTTGACCAGGGTTCCATCCTCCAGCAGCTCGTCGACCAGACCACGCCAGCCGAGCCCGATGCCCTGCCCCCGGCATGCGGCTTGAATAAGTAGAGGCAGATTATTGAAAGCCAGAAGGGTCGAGCAGTCTGGCGCGTCGACCTGCTTTTCCGCGAACCACTGCTGCCAGTCAACCCAATCCCAGCGGTCCCCCCGCAAGTCGAGCAGAACCGCATCTACCAGGTCTTCCAGCTTTGTGATCGGCGGACGCGTGTTGAGATAGTCCGGGCTGCACACGGGGAAAATTTCTTCTTCCACCAGCAGGCGGGAATCATAACCGCTCCAGTTTCCGTCGCCGTAAAGAAGCGCAAGGTCGACGCCGTCCCGCAAGCAATCCGACTCCCGTTCCGACGCCAGAATGCTGACGGCGATGTTTGAAAATTCTTCCCTGAAAGCCGGAAAGCGCGGCAGCAGCCACAGGTGTGCCATCGAGATATCTGCGGCGATCGTCAGGTCATTGCTGGTGATTTGGCCGCGCAGCTCGTTGGCTGAATTTGCCACCAGGCCGAGTGCGACGGCAACGACATGCTGAAAACTCTGACCTTCGTTCGTGAGTTTTATTTTCCTGTGGCTGCGGTCGAAAAGAGAGACCCCAAGGTTTTCTTCCAGGACGCGAATCTGTCGGCTGATCGCGGCTTGAGTAACATGGAGTTCCTCTGCGGCCCGCGTGAAGCTGAGCAGGCGGGCGGAGGCTTCGAAAACCGGCAACGCCGTCATCGGCGGAAGTTGAGAGCGAGTCTTATTCATTACATTTGTTTATGATATACTCTTAAAAATCGTTGTTTGAACTAAGTTATACACAATTGTAGGTTATATATCAAAGATGAAAAGGCTTGTGGAGCTTTAAGAGCATCACAATTGCTGCACATGGATTGCGCTGTTTCTCCCGCACTGGAGCAAACGGTTCCAGCAGTCTTCCGAGACCTTGGCCAGACACCGGATCAATTCGGGTCGTCAGCATCAGCATCAAGGGTCCAGAACAAAAGAAACAAATCAATCAAACAGACTGGGGTAGGTTCAAGTCATGGTAGACACTGTTTTTTTCCAGTTCTCGACACCCGTCGTCATCATTCTGCTTTTGTTGTTTTATGGCGGCACATTTTTCATGTCGACTTTCGTTAACGAAAAGAACGAGAACGTCGACGGCTATATGGTTTCCAGCGGCGAAGTGGGTTTTGGCATTTCCGCTGCGAGCATGACGGCGACCTGGATCTGGGCTGCCTCGTTCTATGGTGCCGCGATCTCCGGCTATAACTATGGCTTGTCCGGTCCCATGCACTATGGCTTCTGGGGCGCTTTGATGATTCTCTTCATCTATCCCTATGGCCTGCGCTTTCGAAAACTTGCACCCCATGCGCATACCCTGGCCGAGATCATGCATGCCCGCCATGGTTCGGGCAGTCAGCTGATTCTGGCGATCTCAAACCTTTTAGGCAGCGTCATCAGCCTGATGGTCAATTTCACTGCTGCCGGCGCCCTGGTTTCCGTGTTGTCGCCTTTGTCCTTCGAGATGGGGGTCATCATCGCGGGTGTCGGCGTTCTCTCCTACACACTCTGGTCCGGTTTCCGGGCATCGATCCTGACGGATTTCGCACAGGTCGTCGCTATGATGGCCATCGCTGTGGTGATCATTCCGTGGGTTCTGTTCAGCATCGGAGGGACGGATGTATTGAGTGAAGGGCTTGCGACCGTGACCGCAGAGCAGGCAAATTTCTTCTCCACAAAAGCCATACTGGAGCAGGGTGCGCCTTTCTTTGTGGCGGTCCTCGCCTACGCGATCGGCAATCAGACCATCGCCCAGCGTCTCTTCGCCGTGCGCCAGGATCTGATCAAGTCGACCTTTGTAACCGCGACGATCGGTTACGGCTCAATCGTTATCGGCCTGGGTATGCTGGGCTTGATGGCGTTGCTCATCGGTGTGCAGCCGCATGATGGCGATCTGAACAACCTGATCCCGCAGATGGCATCGAGTTACCTGCCGCCCGTGGCCATCGGTTTGTTCTTTATCCTGGTTATCGGCTCCCTGTCGTCGACTGCGGATTCCGATCTGTCGGCACTGTCGGCCATCATGATGACCGACATCTACGGAAAGAACATCGCCAAGGGCAAACCCAACGTCAAAAAGATGCTCTTGCTGGGTCGCGTCACGATGATCATTGCCACCGTGATCGGTCTCATCCTGGCCAGCTTCTCGCTCAACATTCTGGTGATGCTGGTTTTTGTCGGGGCGCTCTGGGGTGCGATTGTGTTCCCCGTCATCGCCAGCTGCTACTGGAACCGGGTCACCAATGCGGCCTTCATCTGGGCGGTGATCGGCGGATTGATCCTGTTCTGCATCGTGCGGTTCGAGCTGCTTCCGCTCGAAGGTCTGATCGGTGGTTTCTTCGAGATCATCGCCGGCATTGGCGGCGGTGTTGTGATTGGATTGATGGTCTTTGGCTTCTTTGGCCGGACAATCGGTGTTGCCGCAGGTGTCATCGCGGGCATCCTCTGCACCTATTACTTCATGGGGTTCCTGCGTGAGTACACCGTCTTGCTCGGATCGCTGACGGCGTACGGTGCCAGTACCATCATCTGCGTCGTTGTCAGCCTGTCCACCAGGCACGAGTTCGATTTCGACTTGATCGGTCAGCGCGTTACCTCCTTCCAGGAGGGCGAAGAAGAAGAGCAGGTCGGTACACCGGTTGTGACGGCCCAGTAACTCGATAAAAGCTGAGAGGAATGACGAATGCTTACGTTCTATATCCTGATGTGGCCCATCATGTCGGCTGTGGTGCTCGCAATCATTGTCTATACCTTTACGAAGGAGTTGCGCGAGGCTAAGCGAACCGGGAAGAAAGTGGTTTAGTCCGGTCAAATCTGAGAAGGCTCCTGCGGCGGTGATCAAGGAAGACTGATCACCGCCGCCTGCATTGCAACCGAGTCTAACACCACCGAGTCCATCACCGCCGGAATTCCATGATGACCGTCAATGAGGACCTAAAAAGGCTGTTGGCACGAACGCCGCCGTTCTCCGGCTTTTCAACGGATGAATGCAACGCGCTTGCGGCGTCGGTCATACTGCAAGCCTGCCCAAAAGATTCAGTTATTCTCGCACAAGACAGCGAGCATCATGAGAACCTCTATCTGGTTGTATCCGGACAGGTTCGCTTGATCGAAACCGCTGTGGGGAGTGTGACCCGAACCTTTGGCGAGGGTAAGTTTTTCGGTCATTACGGCCTCCTGCGCGGCGGGCCTTTGCCGTTTCAGGCGGAAGCCATCAGCGATACGATGCTGGCATCGATCCCGGCCGAACGATTTCATCTGCTCTGCGAAAAGCATCCCCGGGTCCGCGCATTTTTCGAGAGTGATGTACGCGTCTACACGCGCCATCACGTCACGCTGTATGACCTTTCCGGTGCTCAGTTTCTTTTCGGGACCAGACTAAGCGATCTCGTTCGCCGCGAACCACCGGTTTGCGAACCGGACCTGTCAGTGCAGGCGGCAGCCGGGATCATGAGCGAACAACGGTGCGACTTCCTGCTTGTTGCACGAGACGCTGCGATAGTCGGGCTGCTGACCGACAGCGATCTGCGCAACAAAGTGGTGGCTGCGGGCGTTTCTTTGGAGACACCGGTCAGCCAGGTGATGAACGGCGATATCGGATTTCTGACGGCGCGCAACAGTCTCTTTGAGGCTATGCTGATGATGCTGAAGAGGAATCTCTCGCATGTGTTGGTGCGGGCCGGCAATGACCGAACATTGGTGGGCGTCGTCAGCGATACCGAGATTGCCCGGTCCCACGGCTACAATCCCTTGCTGTTGCTGAATCAGATCACGCAAGCGACAGACTTCGAAGCCTTGGCGGAGTTGCGCCGCGAAGCCAATCGCCAGCTGCTGCAGCTCTATCGCCGCGGCGTCAGAGCGCAGGATCTGATCACCATCAATACGCTGATCAACGACAATTTGACGGGGCATGCTCTGGACCTCTGCGAGGTGGAACTGGCCGAACATCGCCCTGATGCGGACTTCGATTGGGCCTGGCTGTCCATGGGAAGCGAGGGCCGGGGCGAAATGAGTCTGAAAACTGATCAGGACAACGCTGTGGTCTATCGTGCATCGAAGGCAGATCTGCCGGCGGTGGACGCCTGGCTGTCCCGTTGGGCCGGCCATGTTAATCAAGCCCTGGACCAAATAGGCTTAAGTCTCTGCGAGGGCGGGATGATGGCGGGCAACCCTCTCTGGCGGCACGCTTTGGAGAGCTGGCCGGCGCAGTTCGATGACTGGCTCGCGCGTTCCGAAGCGAATCAGATCATGCAGGTTGCGGCCGCCTGTGATCTGCGCGCGGTGCACGGCGACCTTTCTCTGGAGGAGCCGGTTAAGCAGAGTCTCATCACGGCCTTGGGAAAGAACCCGAGGTTCCTTCAGCATATGGCGCGGGGTGTGATTTCGCTGCGTCCGCCCCTCGGGAAAGTCTTTGGCCGTATTCGAACTTTCAAAACTGAAGATGGCCGGAAGATCAATATCAAGCGGCGCGGGCTGCAGCCGATTACGGACTTTGCCCGTGTCCTTTCCTTGCGGCGCGGATATACCGAGTCCAGCAACACCTTCGACCGCTTGGCGTTTCTGCTTGAGGCGGAACCGAAGCTGAAGAGCACTCTGCAGGATGCGCTGGATGCCTATCGGCATCTCAACGACATCCGGCTGGGCCAACATCTGTACGATGTCAGCGTTGGCGTGGCACCGACCAACTGGGTCTCGGTCGACAAGCTTAGCGACACCCAGCATGAGATGTTGAAAGCCGCTTTTCGCGCGATCGAGTCGATCCAGGCGGTCCTGGCGCAGCGCTATTAGCCTGGCGCACTGATTTCAGAACGTCATGCAGAGCCGTAGCGAGTCGTATATCGCCGCGTGGATATTGCGGCTGGAAACCGCATCACCGACCCGGAACAACTGGTAACTTCCTTCCGGATTGAATGTGAGCTCCTGGGGGCGGCACGCGATCAAGGCCTCATAGTCAACTGCGCCTCGGTTGACCGCACCATCCTTCAGTCCGAAATAGAGTTCGTCCAGCGGCAGGGTGCCATGCTCGACAACGACCTGGTCGACCATACGTTCCTGTGCCGTCTTGGAGTATTCATTCTCCAGCGTTGCGGCCAGCCGGTTGCCTTCGCGCCGCACGGACACCAGCCGCTCTGCCAGGGTGATCCGGACGTTACACTCCGAAAAGGCTTTCAGGTAGATCGGCGAGTTGGTGCCACCGATCTCCGGAGCCAGATAGCGTTCCGGCGTCACGTACTCGAGTTTTGCGCCACCGCGGGCCAGGGCTTCGGCTGCCATCATGCCGGGATGGGCGCCGTTGTCGTCGAACAGCAAAATATCCTGTGCCGCCTTGCTGTCACCGGCCAGCACGTCCCAGGAGGTCACCACCAGATCCTCGCCGGCATCCAGGAAGCCCGTATTGGGCAGGCCGCCGGTTGCGACGACGACGATATCGGGGGATTCCGCCATCACCTCTTCCGTCTGAGCGTAGGTGTTGGTCTTGATGGTCACGCCAAGATCCGCGCAGCGTTCCGCGCGCCAGTCGACAATGCCGACGATCTCCCGCCGCCGCTGCAGTTGGGCCGCCAGACGCACCTGTCCACCGGGTTCATTGGCCGCTTCAAAGAGTACGACTTCGTGGCCGCGCGCCGCTGAGACCCGGGCCGCTTCCAGACCGGCGGGACCGCCGCCGACCACCACCACCTTCTTTGCCGGTCCGCTACTGCGCAGAACTTTCTGCGGGACTGTCGCTTCTCGTCCGGTTGCCGGATTGTGAATGCAATAGGCCGATCGGCCCTCATAGATGCGATCTATACAGTAACCGGCGCCCACACAGGGCCGGATTTCGTGCTCGCGTCCTTCCATGACCTTGCGGGTGATATGCGGGTCTGCAAGATGAGCCCGGGTCATGCCGACCATATCCAGCTTGCCCTCTGCGATGGCGTGGCGGGCGGTTGCCACGTCGCTGATCCTGGCGGCATGAAACACCGGGAACCTGGTTGCGGTTCTGACTTCCCCGGCGAAATCCAGGTGCGGAGAAGAACGGGTGCCCATGTTGGGGATTACGTGGGATAGAGCTTCATCGGACTCGATATGACCGCGAATAACGTTGAGGAAATCAACTTTGCCGCTGGCGACCAGTCGCTGACAGATCTCAATGCCGTCGGCCTTGCTGAGGCCCTTGTCCCAATCCTCGTCGGCGACCAAACGTAAACCGAGGATGTAGTCATCGCCGACCTCAGCGCGAATGGCGTCGATGACTGCAAAAGTGAAGCGCAGGCGGTTGTCCAGGGAGCCGCCGAAGTTGTCATCGCGAAGATTGGTGGCGGGCGACCAGAACTGATCCATGAAATGGCCGTAGGCTTCGATCTCCACGCCATCCAATCCGCCGGCCTTGCAGCGGGCTGCAGCCGAGGCGTAATCCCGGGTGATGCGGGCGATATCCCAGTCTTCTGCTTCCTTGGGAAATGCCCGGTGGGCCGGCTCACGCACCGGCGAGGGTGCCAGAACCGGCAGCCAGTCTGCCTTGCTCCAAGAGGTGCGGCGGCCCAGGTGAGTAATCTGGCACATCACTGCGGCGCCTTCCTCATGGCAGGCATCGCTAAGCTCCTGGAACCACGGCACGATCTCGTCCTTGTAGACGTGCAGGTTACCAAAGGCTTCCGGGCTGTCGGGCGAGATGATGGAGGAGCCACCGATCATGGTCATGGCCATGCCGCCCTTCGCCTTCTCCTGGTGATAGAGGCGGTAGCGTTCTTTCGGCATACCGTCTTCGGAATAGGCGGGTTCATGCGCCGTCGACATCACACGGTTCCGCAGCGTCAGATGTTTGAGTTGATAGGTTTGGAGCAGGGGGTCTTGTGTCACCATCTTTCGCTACCTCGGTTCAACGGCACTGTGGTTCGGTCAGTTTAGGGGCAGTTGGCGGAAGCGGCCAGGCGACGCGGGATCGTGAAAATGGCTCATCGGTCCGTTGTCCACGAAGTGTTGATGCCAGTGCTTCATTGCTGCCGGATCGAGCTTTATGCCGAGCCCGGGGTCTTCCGGAACGCGTATGGTGTTATTGGTCTGGCGGAAGGGGCCGTCTTCGATCACATCGCCAACCTGCCAGCGGAAGAGGGACTGCGAGGGTTCGGTGATCCAGTGCGTGGCGGCGACCACGTGCAGATAGGCCGAGGTCATGATTCCCAAATCGTTCGAATAGCACCAGAAACCCTTGCCCATGGCTTCGCAGGCGGCCACGAACTTCAGGGTCTTCGCGATCCCGCCGAGAGCGGCGAAGTTGCAGACGAAGGTATCCGGCGCGCCCAAGGCCACAGCCCGCCGCAAATCGGGGATGTGGGTCGAGAAGGGGATGCGGGAATGCTGCCTGAGCTCGGCCATCTCCTCGAAGGTTGCGACCGGGTCTTCGTAGTTCCGGATGTTGTACTGTTCAATTTCACGCAGAACCCAGCGGGCCGTGGTGAGAGACCATTGCATATTGGAGTCGAGCCGGATCATGGCTTCCGGTCCCAGGGCTTCGCGCAGCATTCGCACCGTGCGGATCTCAAGCTCCGGGTCGCCCTGAATCAGCTTGCCCTCGAAAAAGCTGCTGCCATGTTCTTCGCGCATCTTGAGGCAGTAGTCGACGACGGCTTCGGGGGTCATTTCGCCGCCGCTGGGGCTGCCGTCGGAGTTTGTCCAATCGGGGCGGAAGGAGAAGTACTCGGTGAAGGGGATGTCCTTGCGGACCGCGCCGCCGAGCAGCTTATAGAGCGGCAGATCCATTGCCTTGCCGCGAATGTCCCAGAGCGCCAGTTCGACGGCGCCGAAGGCCACAGTCGAGGCGTTCTCGCCCGTGTTGGCGGTGATCTGATAGGCCGGTACGCAAAGCGATTCCGCGTTCGCCAGATCCAACGGGTCCTGACCGATCAGCTTCGGTTTAATTTCCTGCTCGACGACCTCTCCGAAGTGCCACCAAGGTGCCTCGCCCAGACCTACGATGCCGACGTCCGTCTCCACCTCGATGATTGATTTCGAAGCGCCGGGATAGAGACCCGCCGTCCACCAGAAGGGCGCGTCGAAGGGGACATTGACATGGGTGACTCTGATATCGGTGACCTTCATTGGCGTTTCCCCAGGGCTCAGTACCAGGCGTCTTCGACGGCGTCTTTTTTGTTGCGAATGAAGGCTTGGAGTTCTTCATCGACAGCGGGATCCAGCGGCGGGGCCTCATAAGATTTGAGTGTCGCCGTCCAACGGCCATGCGCACGCTTCAGTGCGTCCTGCGCACCGTTGTCCCGCCATTGTTCGTAGGATGAAGAATCCGCCAGCTCCGAATCGAAGAACGCGGTTTCATAGTTGCTCATGGTATGGGCACAGCCGAAGAAGTGCTTGCCGGGACCGACTTCCCGGAAGGCGTCCAACGCCAGAGCATTGTCATCCAGCGCCAGACCTTTCAGAAAGCTGTGCATCATGCCCAGATGATCGGCGTCCATGACAAACTTTTCGTAGCCCATGACCAAGCCGCCCTCCAGCCAGCCGGCGGAATGCAGAATAAAGTTCGCGCCGCTGAGCAGAGCAGGCATCAGGGAATCCGCGCTTTCCTGTGCCGCCTGGGCATCGGCTACTTTCGAAGCCGTCAGCGATCCGCCACAGCGTAAGGGCACGCCTAAACGCCGTGCCAGTTGCCCGACCGCCAGATAGGCGACCGCCGGTTCCGGCATCCCGAAGGTTGGTGCGCCGGACCGAAGTGACATGGAGCTGAGGAAGTTGCCGTAGATCACGGGCGCGCCAGGCCGGGCAAGCTGAGTCAGTGCCACACCCACCATGGCTTCCGCATGGGCCTGGGCGATCGCGCCCGCGGTGGTCACAGGCCCCATGGCGCCGCCCAGGATGAAGGGGACGATTACGCTGCCCTGGTTTGCCGTGGCATAGGTGCGGATGACTTCGGTAACGATGCCGTCGTAGACCAGAGGCGAGTTGACGTTGACGTTGCCCATGATCACGCAGTTCTGGTCGGCATAGTCTTGTCCGAATGCGATGCGCGCGAGTTCGATAGAGTCCTGTGCCCGCTCGGTCGTGGTGACCGAGCCGAGGAAGGCTTTGTCGCTGTAGCGGATATGGCTGTAGACCATATCCAGATGCCGCTTGTTCACCGGGACGTCGACCGGTTCGCAGATGGTGCCGCCTGAGTGATGAATCCAGGGCGAGGCATAGGCCAGCTTTATCAGGTTCTGAAAGTCTTCGAGTGCTCCGTAGCGCCGGCCGCCCTCCAGGTCGCTGACGAAGGGCGAACCATAAGCGGGAACGAAGACAACGTTGTCACCGCCGATGGTCACTGAGCGCGCCGGATTGCGCGCGTTCTGAACAAAGGTCTTAGGTGTGGTCGCCTGGATGATGCTGCGCACGAGGCCGCGTGGGAACCGGATTCGCTCGCCCTCAACCTCCGCACCGGCGTTTTGCCAGAGGTCCAGGGAAACCTGGTCGCCCCGGATCTCGATGCCGATCTCCTGCAGAATAGTATCTGCGGCATCGTCTAGTTTCTGCAGCCCCTCTTCAGATAACAGTTCGTAGTATGGAACCTGGCGTGTGATGAAGGCAGGAGCCGAAACCACACCTTCGGCCCGGCGCGCCTGCCTGGCTTTTCGGCCCCGGCGGCCTTCACGCGATGCGGTTTCATCCCCGCTGAAGGCTGTGATGGAGTCATCGGTCTGCGCCGCCATGATCTTGTTCCGCTTCAGTCAAGAACCATCGAGTTCGAATATCGTCGACGCCTTGCCGGTTAAGGCTTCCCGGCATGGCGTCACATCAATCCTAATGCCGATAACTCTAATCCGGGTCAGAAATTCTGTGACGCTTGAAAATCCTTGTTTTAAGAATAAGCTGTGTTTATGCAAAACCTCCGTAATCTCATTCCCTCGCCGGGCGCTCTCTTCGTATTTGAAGCGGCGGGACGATTATCCAGCTTCACGAGAGCGGCGGAGGAGCTCAGCATCTCTCAGGCAGCCGTAAGCTATGCCATAAAGCAGCTTGAGGAGGCATTGGGGCAGGCTTTGTTTCGGCGTCAGCACCGCAAGGTCGCTCTAACCGAAGCCGGAGAGCGCTTCTTCTCCGATGTCTCTATCGGATTGGCGCATATCCGGCGTTCAGCGGAAGCTTTGCACCAGAGCCAGAGCGGCCGGCATGTGACGCTCTCGGTCTCCACCGCCTTCGCCAGCCAGTGGATCCTGCCACGCCTTGCCGGGTTCCATGCCGATTGCCCTTCCGTCGATCTGCGCCTGCAGACGACAGATCGGGACAGCGATCTTGCCGCAGAGGGTATTGCCTTAGGGATCCGGCGTGGATCGGGAGGTTGGGCCGAATACGAGACGGCGCTTTTGGCGCCCGAGGAAATCCGACCAATCTGCAGCCCGGCTTATCTCGCTAATGAGCTCGGCGTGCCCACGGTCGAAAGTCTCGCCCGCGAAAAACTCATCCATCTGGAGGAACCTTTTCGCGTTCGCCCAGGCTGGTCCGAATGGTTTTCGGCGCATGGGGTCACCTATCAAAGCCGGGACGACGGCCTGCGCTTGAACGACTACGCCTTGGTTATCCAGGCGGCTCAGGAAGGCGAGGGCGTGGCGCTGGGCTGGCAGCATCTCACCCGCCGTTTGATCGAACAGGGTGTGCTCGTGAACCCCGTCGATGAGGTTCTGCATGGCGAGTTCGGCTTTTACGTGGTCTGGCCGAAAACTATCGCACTCAGTCCCGATGCAGAACAGGTCCGAGACTGGCTGCTGACCCAGGCGGAAGTTTAACCGGCGTTATCACTGACAGGGATTATTGGCCGCCTGCGATCATTGCCCGTCAATGGTTGTTCACTTTAGTGGGCGTTTCCCTTTAGTGGTTGTTTCTGGGCGTCGTCTCGGTGACCCGGTGATACTTGACCGTCGGTTCCAGGCACATGCCGGTCGAAAGATCGCCGACCATGGAGCGGTAGATTTCCTGCCAGCCGGTCTGATGCGGCGGGATCGACTGTGCCCAGGCGGCCTTGCGGCTGGCGATCTCTTCATCTGAAATGAGCATGTCGACGCGGCCCTTGCGCAGGTCGACGCGGAGGATATCACCGGTTTTCACGATCGCCATACCGCCACCCAGGGCGGATTCAGGCGAAACGTTCAGGATCGAAGGACTACCCGAGGTGCCGGACTGGCGGCCGTCACCGATGGTCGGCAGGGCGGTGATGCCCGCTTTGATCAGATCGTCCGGCGGCTGCATGTTGACCACCTCGGCGGCGCCCGGATAGCCGATAGGACCGGCGCCCCGGATTAGCAGCGTGCTGCGCTCGTCGATCTTGAGTTCCGGATCGTTGATCCGGTCGTGATAGTCTTCCGGACCTTCGAAGACGATGACACGGGATTCGAAGGCGTCGGGGTCGTCGGGATTGGCCAGAAAGCGCGCCCGGAAATCCGGGCTGATCACGCTGGTTTTCATGATCCCGGAATCAAAAAGATTGCCGGTCAGTACCCTGAAACCCGCCTGCTGTTTCAGAGGGTTGTCCAGCGGGCGGATCACATCATCGTCGTAGGCTTCGGCGTCCGCGTAGGCTTCGGCCATGGTCTGACCGCTGACGGACAGGGCGTTTTCGCGCAATGCCCCGAGTTCTTTCAGGCGGGCAAAGACGGCAGGAACCCCGCCTGCGCGGTGATAACTCTCGGCGAGATGCTCACCGGCAGGTTGGCAGTTGACCAGCAGCGGCAGATCGAAGCCGTGCTTTTCCCAATCCCAGACGTTCAACTCGACTCCCATATGGCGCGCCACGGCGACCAGATGGATCGGGGCATTGGTAGAACCGCCGATCAAGGTGTTGACGGCAATGGCGTTCTCAAAGGCGTCCCGGGTCATGATCTTGTCGGGTGTTAGATCCTCATGGACCATGTCAACGATGCGCCGCCCCGTGCGATATGCCATCTGCGCGCGGTCTCTATAAGGAGCGGGGATCGACGCGCAGCCGGGCAGGCTCATGCCCAGGGCTTCGGCGAGGGAGTTCATGGTTGAGGCCGTGCCCATAGTGTTGCAGTGGCCGAGGCTTGGAGCGGCGTCGCCGACGAACTTGATGAATTCCTCGCCGGTGATGTCGCCTGCAGAGAAGCGCTGGCGGCATTCCCAGGCAATCGCGCCGGACCCAAGCTGGGGCTTGCCATCACGGTAACTATCCAGCATCGGTCCGCCGGAGAGTACGATAGAGGGCAGGTTCGCTGTGGCCGCGGCCATCAACAGGGCAGGTGTGGTCTTGTCGCAGCCGGTGGTCAGGATCACGCCGTCCAGCGGATAGCCGTGCATCACCTCAACGGCGCCCAGGTAGGCGAGATTTCGGTCGAGCGAAGCCGTCGGCCGGCGCCCGGTTTCCTGGATCGGATGCACGGGAAACACCAAGGGAACACCGCCCGCGTCTCGGATTCCGTCGCGCAGGCGCTCTTCAAGTTGAACGTGGATGCGGTTGCAGGGCGAAAGGTCACTGCCGGTCTGGGCGATGCCGATGATCGGACGTCCGGACTGCAGTTCCTCCGGGGTCAGGCCGAAGTTGAAATACCGCTCCAGATAAAGCGCGGTCATCCCAGGATCGCCGGCGATGTTGAACCACTTTTCGCTGCGTAGCGCTTTACGTTCCGATCCGTTTTCGGGCTTCTTCGACATGAGTTACCGTTCCTGCTGGTAGAGATTCTGCGCTGCTGCGGGAGGCGGCTATCGACAGGATCTCTTCGTTGTCGTAAAAAGTAATACTAATAGAAATAGGCTATGGCGATGGCAATGTCACGCGCTGCTTCAGCCGCTTGATATGGCTGAATTTTTTGAGCGGTGCGATGAGCACAGCTGCCCGGCAAGAATGTGAACAAGAGAGCGTTATCGGAATCGTGACGGAGACAATTCTACAGGGGGAGCTGCTTCTGGACTGCCGTAATCAGCTCGGCGAAGGCGTGCGCTGGCACGCCGAACAGCAAAAACTCTACTGGGTCGATATTCAGCGCGCGCAGCTCTGGGCGATGAAGCCGGAAGACCAGAGCACTCAGACCTGGGACCTGCCGGAGCGCATCGGCTCCTTCGCCTTCCGACAAGCCGGAGATCTGTTGGTTGCGCTTGAGACGGGCTTGCACAGTTTTAACCTCGATAACGGGGCGGTTAAACGACTGACCCATTTCGAAGCGGATCTGTCCAGCACCCGCATGAACGACGGGGTCTGCGACCGGCAGGGGCGGTTTGTGGTCGGCGGACTGGACGAGCAGAGCCTGCGGCCGCTGTCGTCCGTGATTTCCTATGATTCGGAGGGCCGGGTCTCGACCTTGATTTCGGACGTGGGTTGCACCAACTCGCTTGCCTTCAGCAGCGACGGCCGAAGCATGTATTTTGCCGACACCTCGGATCGTTACATCTATCGTTACGACTACGACCCGGTGGCTGGCGGACTCGGTGACCGGACGCTCTATGCAACCCTTCCGCCTGGTGGAGGCCGTCCGGACGGCTCTACCGTCGATGCCCAGGATCATTTATGGAACGCGGAGTGGGGCGGGGCGCGCGTCACCTGTTATCATCCCGACGCTGGTGTCGTAGTGCGGGTTGAGCTGCCGGTCAGCAATATTACCTGCTGCACCTTTGGCGGACCGGATCTGACAACACTCTTCATCACCTCGGCGCGGGACGGTCTCAGCGAAAAACGGCTCGCCGCGCAGCCGAACGCGGGCAGTCTCTTCGTCTGCGATCTTGCGGCCGCCGGATTGAATAACAGCGGCCTTCCCGATGTTCCCTATGCCGGCTAACGGCTCCTTGCAGAAAGTCGAAACCCCATGATGCCAACCATCGATGTTTCAGGACTGTTGCCGGCGGACAGTGACTCGGCCCTATTGGTCGGGCGTGTCTGGGAGCCTGCGCTTGGCGGGCCGACCCTCTGCCTGCTGCGCGGGGGTGAGCTGCTCGATCTGAGTCCCGTCGCGGCGACCATGAGCGAGCTGCTGGAGAGCGAAGACCTGGCGGGCGCGCTGACTTCGGCAGGGGACCTGCGTTCCATCGCATCGCTCGAGGATGCGCTTGCAGGCAGTCAGGCGAACACGGCGACCGAGACCCGCCTGCACCTGCTGGCACCCTGCGACCTGCAGGCAGTCAAGGCCGCCGGCGTCACCTTCGTCGCCTCGATGCTGGAACGGGTGATCGAGGAACAGGCGCGCGGCGATGCGGGCAAGGCCGAGGCAATCCGAAAGGATATGACCGCAATCATCGGTGACGACCTTTCGAAGATCGAGCCCGGGTCGCCCGGCGCCGCCCGCATCAAGGAGGTGTTGCTGGAAAAGGGCGCCTGGTCACAGTACTTAGAGGTCGGCATCGGCCCGGACGCCGAGGTCTTCACCAAGGGTCAGCCTCTTTCGTCAATGGGTTTTGGTGCTCAGGTCGGGCTGCATCCCGGCTCAACCTGGAACAACCCCGAGCCCGAGGTAGTTCTGGCGGTCAACAGCCGGGGCGAGATCGTCGGCGCGACCCTGGGCAACGACGTCAATCTGCGCGACTTCGAAGGCCGTTCGGCGCTGCTGCTCGGCAAGGCCAAGGACAACAATGCCTCCTGTTCGATCGGGCCGTTCTTGCGGATCTTCGATCGCGGCTTCACGATGGATGACGTGCGCGACCTGGACCTCTCCATGACGATCGAAGGCACCGACAACTACCGCCTGGAAGCGGTCAGTTCCATGAGCAAGATCAGCCGCGACCCGGCTGGCATCGTGGAGCAGACCATCGGGGCGCATCATCAGTATCCGGATGGCTTCATGCTGTTTCTGGGCACGATGTTTGCGCCGACCGACGATCGTGACAATCCCGGCGAAGGTTTCACGCATAAAGTCGGCGACCGGGTGACGATTGCGACGCCGAAACTGGGGGCGCTTATGAATCACGTCAATCGCTCGGATCAGCTTCCGCCTTGGCGCTTCGGGACAGGTGAGCTGATGCGCAACCTCGCGAAACGGGGTTTGCTCAGCTCGTAGAGGTGATCCGGGTTAGGCGGAATCGCCATAGGCGATCTGTCGTCCCGGTGAATCTACTCTAACCATATGGTTTAGAGCGGATTCACATGTTTTGACGAAACCACAGGGTGGTTCCGACTAAACATGATCCGATCTAATCGCCTGCTCATCGTTACCGAAGAAATGCAGGCGGTTCTCATCGAAGCGCAGACCGATATTCTGTCCGGGCTTCGCGTCGATGTCTCCGACGTGACGAACCGTCAGCACGCCCAGCTCACCGCAGTCCAGGTAGAGCATAACATCGGCGCCCAAGTACTCGGTGACTTCGATCACGCCGCTGCAATGACCTTCAACAGGCTCGACCACTTCAATGTGTTCCGGTCGGATGCCGAGATGTACCGGCTCACCGCCGGTGGCGGCATGCACAAAGGATCCCTCGCCATGTCCGGGGAGTTGAAAGCGATCGCCTTCGGCTGAGCAAGGCATAACATTCATCTTCGGGCTGCCGATAAACTGCGCGACGAAGAGATTGTTCGGCCGTTCGTAGAGTTCACGCGGTGAGCCGACCTGTTCGATCTTTCCTGCCTGTAGCACCACAATCTTGTCGGCTAGGGTCATGGCCTCGACCTGATCGTGAGTCACGTAGATCATGGTGGCTTTTAAGGTCTGGTGCAGCTTCGCGATCTCAAAGCGCATGTCGACACGCAGTGCGGCGTCGAGGTTCGACAAGGGCTCGTCGAACAGGAAGGCGCTGGGCTCACGCACGATCGAGCGGCCGATGGCGACGCGCTGACGCTGCCCGCCGGACAGCGCTTTCGGGCGGCGGTCAAGATAGTCGTCCAGTTTGAGCACTCTGGAAGCGGCTTCGACCTTCTCTTTGATCTCCGATTTTGGCGCGCCTGCGGTCTTCAGGCCGAAGCCCATGTTGTCGCGCACGTTCATGTGTGGATAAAGCGCGTAGGACTGGAACACCATGGCCAGTCCGCGTCCCGACGGAGGTTCGCCGGTAACATCGCGCTCGTCGATCTTGACGGCGCCGCGACTGGTTTCTTCAAGCCCCGAAACCAGGCGCAGCAAGGTCGATTTTCCACAGCCGGAAGGGCCAACGAAGATGACGAACTCGCCGTCCTCGATCTGAAGATCAACGCCCTTGATCACCTGCAGATCACCGAACCACTTTTCCACTTTTTCCAGTTGGATCGCACCCATTGTCTTGATCCTTGTCTTGTCAGTCTTTTGTTGCGAAGTGTTTGGGCGAGGCCCAGGCCAACCAGGTCGCAGCCGTCCAGGTAAAGTCACCCCCACCGGCTCCACGGCCCGTGATCGGGCAGAAGTACTCGAAGAATCCGGCGTTCTCGATCAGAGCACCGGTATCACCGCGCACCCGTCTGGCCAATTCACTGTAGCCGCGTTCAGCCAAGCCGCGGCCGATCAATTCGTTAACCACGCACCAGGTCGGCCCGCGCCAGTAGCGAAGCGAGTCGAACTTTGGATGCTCCGGATCGAAGCTGGGCACGCTGTAGCGACAGACTCTTGAGATGCGTTCGAGGCTTTCGATGTTCGACCTTTCGTGATCTCCATCCTTGAGGCCGGCATAGAGGCTCAAGAAGGAGACGCTTGAGACGCCGTCCGATTGCTCGCCGCTGCGTAAGTCACGGGCGCAGTAGGCTCTGGCCTGCGGGTTCCAGAGGTAGCCAGCGCCGCCTTCAGCGCGGGCAATCCACGCTTCAATTTCGGATTTTGCGCCGGCCTCACCGAACGCGCCGGCCAATGCCAGCAAATCCCGGTCGGCGCGCAGCAGAACAAAGGTCAAGCCTGGATCTGCGGCGAAGAAGGGGCCATTCCTGGCGATTTCCCGCGAATCCCATCCGCAATCCCGCCCGAACTGGATCAGGGCGATATAGCGGTCATAGTCGACCTTGGTGGGCCGCATCTCAGCGTGGATTTGCACTGTGTCACGCCGCTCGTAAGGCTCGACTCCGCTGGTGTCGACTTTGGACATTGGCTCATCCCAATCGGGGGAGTTGTCACGCCCCGACTCCCAGGGATGAGCGACGGCGATGACCCCAAGACCATCCGGATCACGCTGTTCGTGGAACCAGCGGTGCCAGGCCAGAAGTTTCGGGAACAGGGCCCGCGCGCGTGGTTCAGCCGTCTCCTTTGGGCCCGCTTCATAAAGATCGCGTACAACGGTGGCTGCGACGGGCGGTTGGGAATAGCCCGAACTTGGCGGGGTGGTGCCCGACTGCCAGATCCGTGGCCCCGGAAAGTAATCCGGATCGTCCCGCCGAAAGATGATATGCGGGACCATGCCGTCCGGCCATTGTGCCTCAAACAGAGTGTCGAGTTCAGTCCAGGCACGGTCCTTGTCAATTTCACCAAAACCGCGCGCCGCGAAGGCGGA
The DNA here is from genome assembly GCF_947331435.1 of Pelagibius sp. Alg239-R121. Taxonomy (GTDB): domain Bacteria; phylum Pseudomonadota; class Alphaproteobacteria; order Kiloniellales; family Kiloniellaceae; genus Denitrobaculum. The sequence continues at coordinate 1,541,628 of NZ_CAMZOF010000001.1, forward strand.
ATCCCAGTTCCACTGGTAGGGATAGAGCCGCGCAGTCGGGACCGTAAAGCCGCCCCTGTCGTTGTCCTGCAGGATTTGTCTGGCTTGTGTATCCAACTCCGCGGCGCGGCGTGTATCGATCATCATGTTCATCCCTTGACAGAGCCTGCCGTCAGACCCTGGACCATATAGCGTTCGAACCACAGGAAGATGCCGAGAATCGGGAGGGTCGCAATGACCGCACCCGCCATCAAGTGCTGGCGCGGCACTTCCGAGGAGTTGAGTGAAACGACTCCGCGCGAGAGTGTGAAGATGTCCGGATCGTCCAAGAACATGAATGCGAAGAGGAACTCGTTCCAGGCGATCATGAAGACATAGAGCGAAACCGACGCCATGGCGGGCAACGACAAGGGCAGGGTGATTTTGATAATCACGCCCAGGCGCGAAAGACCGTCCATCAGACCGGCTTCTTCCAATTCGGCGGGCAGGCCCTGGAAGTAACCCTGCAGCATATAGAGTGCCACCGGGATCGTGGTTGCCGGATAGATGATCAGCAGGCCGGCCACGGTGTTGCGCAGGCCAAGCTGAGAAAAGACCGCGTAAAGCGGAATCACCAGAACAATGGCCGGTACCATGTAGATCAAGAGGATCGAGCGAGACAACACCGATCGGCCCGGAAAGCGTAAACGCGACACGGCATAGGCTCCCGGCACGCTGAACAGCAGTGTGAGGATGACGGTTGCGACGGAAACGATCGAGGAGATCAGCAGGTAACGTCCGAAGTTGAACTGCTCGAAGAGCTCAACATAGGAACGGAACAGTCCGCTGACTCCGCCGGAGAAATCTATTGAGAAGTCGAGCGGATTGGCGAGCAGCGACTGCTGGCTTTTCAGGCTGGTCATGACAAGGATGTAGAAGGGCAGGGCGACGATGACGGTGAAGGTCACGAAGCCAAAGCCCTTGAAGATCCGGATCAGAATCTTTTCGAAGTCGTAACGCCGCAGGGCACCGCGTGTTGCATCATAAAGACAAGCCCAGTTGGTGAAGGACACGGTCCCGACGATCAGCATGACCGAAACGATCTGCCAAAAGGGTGCGACGTCGAGCGGCAGCCCGAAGGGATGCGCGAAACTTGCGGCAAAGAGGATCACCAGCACGACGGCGGCGGAGACAGCACGAACAGCCGGCGTGCGTTGATCCGGCGTTCGGGCCATCAGCACGAGCGCACCCAGCAGCCCCGCGAGCGCGGCTGCGTTGACCGAGGGTTGGGCGGGCGCGCCCGAGATCAGTGCGAAAGTCACTCCGATCACGATCATGGCGATGGCGCCCCAGAGCGCGCCGGAGATGACTGCGAGCAGCAGTCCGTTGCGAAGAACAGCCATCATCCTTCGTCCTTTGGCGAGAAGCGGAAGTAGATAATCGAGAAGGTGAAGAGAACCACGAAGACGACGACAGCGACTGCTGCACCCGCGCCGAGATTGGCCAGTGCAAAGCCTTGCTCGTAAACGTCAACGGTCAGGGTGCGCGTACCAGCGCCGCCGCCGGTCAGCAGGAAGATGTCGTCGAACTTGTTGAAGGTCCAGATGAAGCGCAGCAGGAACAGGACGGAAAGGATGCCGGCGAGCTGCGGCAATGAGAGGTACCAGAACTGCTGCAGCGGCGTGGCGCCGTCCATCTCGGCAGCCTCGTACATGTCGCCACTGATCGACTGCATGCGCGCCAGGATGAAGAGAAACGACAGCGGGAAGTAACGCCAGGCCTCGAAAGCGATCACCGTGGTCAGTGCCAGAGGGAAGGTGAATTCCAGCCCAAGTAACGTGAAGCTCGCTTCGCGTTGGCCGAAGAAATTGATCGGACCCCCGGCTGCGCCCATCTGCTGTAGGATCGCGTTAAGGGCGCCGGAGAAGGGGTCGAGCAGAACCACCCAGGTAAAGGCGACGGCGATGACCGGCGCCACATAGGGGAAGAGGAAGAGGCCACGCAAAAGAGCCCGCCCCCGGAAAGCCTGATTCATCAACAGGGCTGCGAAAAGACCGAGGACGAGTGCGCCGCCGGTTCCGAAGACCGTGTAGTAGATGGTGACCTTCAGCACACTCCAGAATTCAGAAGCTTCGAAAACCTTACGGAAGTTGTCGAGCGTCAGTTCAGTGTTTGTGAGGATGTTTTCCGAATCTCCGGTCATCACCGGCTTGCTGTCTTTGGGATTAGTTTTCGATGCCAAATAGGCTTCATCAACGGTGACCTCAATCTTCAGTCGCTCGCGAAAACCGCCTTCGATGTTGCCCAGGTCGCAGCGCAGGTTTTGGCCGGTAATCGCACAGCGTGGATCAAGCTTGACGGGTGTCAGGCCATCAACCCAGCTGTCCGTCATAATCACATCGGTGATGGCCCTCTCCCGCGACGAGTTGCGCAAGCGATATTCAATCCTGATCCGATCACCGGCAGCCGTTGCATCGCCGCGGACCCGTTCGCTGGCTACCGGAGTCGGTGGCCGCAGGTCACCCAGTTGCACCGGCTTGAAGCTGATCCAGAAATTCGCGATCAGCGGGATTAGGACAATGGTTGCGACGATCAGAAAGGTCGGCGCCAGCATGCCGTAAGCCAAGCGCGCTTCACGCCGTTGCATTGGTCCGACCCCCTTGGGCGGTCCGACTGCCGTTTCAATGCTGCTCATGACGCACTGCTCCTTTTCGAAAAGAAAAGACGCGTTAGAGAAAGGACGATCCGTGGCGCGCCGATTTTTCGGCGCCCATGCAATCAATCTGGAGAAAAGAGGGGACCCGGGAGGCCGGGCCGCCCATTACGTTCACTCCTTCGGGCGAGGCCGCGTGACCTATTCGATCCGCGCTAGCTCCTCGTTTATCTTGGCGACGGTCGCGGCCGCGTCCCGTTCGCCCTCGATGTATTCGCGGACCGCACGGTTGATGACCTGAGAATTGATCATCTTGGACGCCAGGGAGAGTTGCTTGTCGGCGACACCCCAGCGATTGGCGGTCTCCAATCCGGCGACGATGGTCTCGACGACTTCGGCGGGATAGAGCTCGCTCAGCGGTGCCTTGCGGTCCACACCGACCGGCAGAGCTGACCAGGCTTTGATGAATTTTGCCGGGTCGTTGCTGTCGCCCCGGCGGATCGGGAACTTACCTTCAGGCGCCAGAGAGAGGGTGCCGGTGTAACCTTCGTCCATGGAGAATTTTACGAACTCGATGGCAGGGTCGGTGTCTGCGTCCGCGGTGATTCCGAGATAACGGATATCCGCCCAGGCCGCGCCTTTTGGATTGGACGGCCCGGCGAAAGTGGTTACGACCGCAGTTTTTCCCGCTAATTCGCGCGACGTCGGATCATCATTGATGGTTGGCGGCGCGCTGTCGCGCAGGCCCGCGAGCTCATCGAGGATGAAGGGAGACCAGATGATCATTGCCGCTTTGCCTGCGAAATAGATTTCGCGTGACTGTTTCCAGTAAAGTTCACCCGGAGGCGAAGCTTTTGCGATGGTCTTGTAAAAATCCAGGACTTCGATGGTTGCCGCTTCATCCAATGGCGCGAAGCCCTTTTCACCGACCGGCGAAACACCGTTGGCCAGGAAAACATGTTCCAGGACCTGGCTCATGAAGTTTTCGTCGACCTTGGTCGCGGCTACGAAGCCGAACATTTCCGGCGGATTGTGTAGTGCCTCGACGGCCTTGGAGATGTTGGTGAAGGTGGTTGGCGCCGCAAGTCCTTTGGCCTCGAAAAGATCTTTGCGGTAGACGATCATCTGGGTCCAGCCGTCGACCGGCACTGCGGCAAAGCCGTCGTCGACGGCAGCCATCTGCAGGGCGCCGGGCGCGAAGGTCGCAGCCCCCAGATCCTCGACTACGTCCGAGGCTGCATCGCCATCCAGGATGCCCGCTTCGGTCCAGGGCAAAACGTATTGCAGAGTATGGTAGATGACGTCCGGCAGATCGCCGGCGGCAAAGGCTGCGGTTGCCCGGGTGCCCAGATCTTTCTCGGTCACCGGAATTACCCGCACCTCGATACCTGTCTTGGCCTTGAAGTCGGCGGCAATCTGCTCCTGACGTGCCAGCCGCTCCGGTTGTTCCTCCGTTGTCCAGAAACGCAGTGTCTCAGCGGCCAGGGCTTGACCGCCGATGCTTAGCGCGATGGCAGCGGTTGCCAGCAGCCGGGCCGATTTCTTCAAAGCCAAAGGTTTTGTCCAGCTCGCGGTTTTCATATCCGTCCTCCCTCGTTGAGCGGCCCTGTTTACAGCCGCCAAGTTGTTAGCCGCCAAGATGTTAACCGTCGTGTTTTGGGCTGCCTGCTTTCAAGATGCGGCGTTGCCTGCGACCAGCCGTGCGAGATCCCGTGACGTCAGCGCAGGCGGTCCGTCGGACGCGCGTTTCAGCAGCTTCGCCTGTTTCATGACCTGTCGGGTCGCCGGGTCGGCGCCCTCGATCACGTCGAGCAGCATGTCGGCGACCTGCGCGCCGTGATCTCCGCCCGACTGATCGAAAGTTGTCAGTTGCGGTTCGATGTAGCCGCCGAACGGCAGGCCGTCGTATCCGATAATCGTCACGTCGCGTCCGACGCTCAGACCAAACGACTTGACCGCGGTGTAGGCGCCGACCGCCAGCAGATCGACGGCACAAACAATGGTTGTCGGTGGATCGGGCAGTTGCAGAAGGCGCCTGGCAATTTCTTCGCCGCTCTCGATATCCAGGCTCGGCGCGGTATGAACCGGCGCCGCCGCAGAGGCGATGCCTGCGGCCGTGATGCCGCGCAGGAAGCCCTTCAAGCGCAGCCGGGCGAAATTCATATGCGGCGGAGCTGCGATGTGCGCGATGTTTCGATGGCCTTGCTGAGCGGCCAGCTTGACGGCCTCGAAGAAGGCCGCCTCGTTGTCGATATCGAACCAGGCGTAATCGTCGGGCGCATCGGTGCGTCCATGCGCGACGAAGGGAACGCCCGCTTCGCGCAAGAATTCTATACGGGGGTCGTGGGTCTCGGTCCGGCTCAGGATGAAACCATCTACCTTGCGGGCTTCGATTAAACGTCGATAGACGTCGACGGCTTCCTGGGTCGAGCCCGCTGTCGAGACCAGAAGGTCCCGGTTGCGGGCGTTCAGGCTACGAGATACGCCATCCAGAAACTCCGAGAGAAAAGGATCGTAGAGGGCCGGGGTGCCACGCACGATGACGATGCCGACTGATTCGACCCGGCCGCGTTTCAAGCCGCGCGCGAGCGGATCAGGCGCGTAACCGAGGTCGCGGGCTGCAGTTTCGATCTTTGCCCGGGTCTTTGCGCTGACGTCGCTGTAGCCGCCGAGGGCGCGTGAGACTGTCGATTTGGACAGCCCAAGCGTCTCGGAAAATTCCTTGAGCGTCAGTTTTCCCTTTTTGAGGGCCACTTGATCATCCATCCCTATGGCTTCGATTTTTGTATCCAAAACCGGTTTTGTTTTTTCTATTTCTGCACCTGATCGTAAATTTTGTCAAGAGATGCTTTTTTGGAGTTAGTAGAAAATAATATAAATCAATAAGATAATAAGAATTTGATTGCGACGAAGTGGAATGTTCTGCCATTGACACCTGATTGATCGATGCTTGTGATGGACAAATCAGGCGAAAATCGTCGTTATTTTGCCTTCAACTGCCCAGTTTCACTGCCCAAAGTTTTTGCGAAAGCGAATAAAAACTCATTGTTAGAGGATAAAATTGGCTATTTTGCGCAATTAAACCGGTTTTGATGTATTTTCGAAATGCGATGTAATTCCCTGAGCATTCAGCCAAAATGTGCGAGATGCTCAACTTGTATGATCCAGTTGCGGCAAATGACCGTAACAAAGCTTATAATTTCAGCCTGAAGCGGCAACTCGAATGCCTGTTCCGATTTTCTAGAACGCAGTAATTTATGACCACGATCGTCTGGTTTAGACAGGATCTGAGACTTGCCGATAATCCGGCGTTTTTTCAGGCAGTACAGCGGGGCAGGGTTTTACCGGTCTTCATCCTCGATACAGCGGTCGCGCCGGGTACCTCTGCAGCGCTGGGTGGCGCCGGGCGCTGGTGGTTGCATCACAGCTTGAAAGTCCTCGTAGGGGCGCTTGGCGGGATGACGCTGCTGCGGGGGGACACTGCCGATCAGCTGGAGAGGGTTATCAAGGCGGCAGGGGCAAACGCGGTTTACTGGAATCGCTGTTATGAGCCAAAAGCCATCGCACGCGATAAGGACATCAAGGCAAAGTTACGCCGACAAGGTATCGAGGTGCGCAGCTTCAATGCCGGCCTTCTTCACGAGCCCTGGGAACTGACGACCCAGGCTGGCGCGCCTTTCAAGGTTTATTCGCCTTACTGGCGGGCTGCACTCAAACGCCCTGTCGAGGCGCCGCTGCCACTGCCCGAAAACATAACGATTGCGGAATGCGCCCTCGGGGACAGGCTCGAAGACTGGGCGCTTCAACCGCAGGCTCCGAACTGGGCCACCGGCTGGGAGAGTCTTTGGCAGCCCGGTGAAGCCGGGGCACGGGAGCGGTTAGAAAGCTTCCTGGACAACGGCTTAAAGGGTTACGGCAATCTGCGGGACCGGCCCGATTTGCCGAATGTCTCCCGCCTTTCGCCGCATCTGCATTTCGGCGAGATCTCGCCGCGTCAGATCTGGGTCAGGACCCGGCATTTGGAAGCGCAAAAGCCCGAAACCGCGACGGACGCAGGTAAGTTCCTGAGTGAGATCGGCTGGCGTGAATTCGCTCACCATCTGCTCTATCACTTCCCCAGCCTGCCGAGCAAAAACTGGCGCTCTTCCTTCGACCACTACCCTTGGCGTGAGAGTGCGGAGGACCTCAAAGCCTGGCAGCACGGCATGACCGGATATCCCATTGTGGACGCCGGCATGCGGGAACTCTGGCAGACCGGCTACATGCACAACCGGGTGCGGATGGTGGTCGCCAGTTTTCTAGTCAAGCATCTCCGGCTGCATTGGAGTCATGGCGAAGCCTGGTTCCGCGATACCTTGTTGGATGCGGACCTCGCCAACAATTCCGCGAGTTGGCAGTGGGTTGCGGGCAGCGGCGCGGATGCCGCACCCTACTTCCGCATCTTCAACCCCATGACCCAGGGCCGGAAATTCGATCCTGATGGCGCCTACGTCCGGCGCTTTTGTCCGGAGTTGTCAAAGCTTGGCAACAATGCCGTCCATGCGCCCTTCGAACTGACGGACATCGAACTTGCCGGCGCCGGGATCACGCTCGGCAGCGATTATCCCAGACCAATCGTCGATCATGTCACAGCACGTGCTGCGGCACTGGCGGGCTATGAGGCCGTCAAGGCGGCGAGTGCAGCCGCCACGCCGTGACCGGGCTGGATTATATCGCCCGGGAGTGCCGGGTTTCGCTCTGTTCCAGATAGCGGTCAAAAACCGCACAGATCGCCCGCACCAGGGGCCGGCCCTGCTCGGTCACCGTGATCTTGCGGCCGTCGACCCGTGCAAGGCCGTCCGCAATCAGGGGTTTGAGCGCGGTGAGTTCCTTGTCGAAGGAGTCGGCAGTGATATGTCCGGCTTCACAGAGACCGACCAGATCGAGTTCGCCCTGACACATCAGTTCTTCGATGGCCCGGCGCCGCAGGCGGTCGTCGTTGCTCAGTTCCCGGCCGCGGGCGACCGCAAATTTACCCTCCCGGATCGCCTTGGCGTAAGCGACGAAATCTGCGTTGTTCTGGATGTATCCCAAGGGCAGGCTGCCGATGGCAGAGACTCCGAGGCCGATCAGGACTTCGGCAGAATCCAGCGTGTAACCCTGAAAATTCCGGCGCAGTTTTCCCGATTCGAGAGCCTTCGCCATTAGGTCGTCAGGGAGGGCGAAATGGTCCAGGCCGACCGGCACGTAGCCGAGCCAGGCCAGCATTTTTGAGGAAAACGCCGCCTGTTTCACCCGTGCGGGTCCGTCGGGCAGGGTGGTTTCGTCAATCAGGCGCTGGTGCTTTTTCATCCAGGGCACATGGGCGTAGCCGAAGAGGGCGATACGGTCGGGCCGGAGGGCAGCACTCAGGCGCAGATTGCGTTCCAGTTTGGTTAGATCCTGACCCGGCAGACCATAGAGCAGGTCGAAGTTGATCGAGCTAATACCGGTGGCGCGCAGGTCGGCAACGCAGCTTTCGACCAATTCAAAGGGCTGCACCCGATTGATCGCTTCCTGGACGTCACTGTTGAAGTCCTGAACCCCGAGGCTGGCCCGGTTCACGCCCGCGGCCGCCAGCGCCCGGGCTTGGGTCTTTCCCAGCCGACGCGGGTCGACTTCAACGGCGACTTCCGCATCTGGCGCCAGATCGAAGTGCTCGCGCAACAGGGCCATCAAACCGGCGAAGTCTTCATCGGAGAGCAGGTTAGGCGTTCCACCGCCCCAGTGAATGTGGCCGATCTCTCTGCGCACCGGCAGGGCTGCGGCAAGCATTTCGATCTCTCGCCGCAACAGTGCCACGTAACTGGCGACCGGCGCGTAGTTGTTGACCACCTTGGTGTGGCAGCCGCAGTACCAGCACATCTGGCTGCAAAAGGGGATATGGAGATAAAGCGACAGCTTTTGATCCGGTCCTACGGCGCCGAGCCACGCGGTGTAATCCGAGGCTGTGATATCAGGCGTGAAATGCGGCGCGGTCGGATAGCTGGTGTAGCGCGGTAGCCGGGCGTCGCGGTATTTGGCGAGAATCTGGTCCATGGCGGGCAAACTATGCTTAGGTCAGAGGGCTCTGCCTTGATTTCGATCAACCTGCTTTGCTTTCCTTCGTCCCGCGTTGCATTGGTGCATCTGGGCCAACCTCTAATCGAGGTTCACGGACTCGGCCGCCTATTCAGATCATAGGTTTGCACCTAATCCAGGTTGCGGTGCCTAAAGAGTTTTTTAGTTTCTTGCCGATTAACTTAGCGTGTTGCAGCCCGGACGACCACTTGCGGTGGTTATTGCCGGGCAGTGACGGGAGGCTCGCCGGCCTATGCTGGGGACCGGGTTCGGGGCCACCTTCAATCAAGCCAGCGTTCCAAGGATCTCTGTGCCGTTGCTCGCATTCAATCCCGCAAGTTGGGAGATGGTCTGCGACGTATGTGGTGCAGTGAACGGGGCCTTGGACAACGACTGGTGCTTCTAACTCTCGCAACCAGGATTCTGGAGAAGATCCAATGTTCCCAATTCCCATAGAATTAAAGTCGATCCCAGCTCGACGTGGATTTCTGGCTGCGGCGGCCTTTGCCGCGGCAGGCTTTTCGCTCAACGTCTTTTTTTCGCCCGACAGTGTTTACGCGGCCGCGGATGCCACGGTTATCGAAATCACACAGACCCCCTGCCAGTTTCTCGAAGTTGAAGGTGTCGATCACGGGTTCAGCACGAGCAAGCGCGCCGATTGCGACAAAATCAACATGGAGTCCGGCGCCGAACGGGTCGGAAAAGCGCAAAAGTTAACGCTTAAGCCCGGCAAGTATATTTTCAGGGTTTCCAACAGGAATGTGCCCTATAGCGTTGGTTTCTGGCTGCGCGGCGACGGCCTCGCGAACCGGGCGATGTTGCCGAGCGTCTCCGGTGCAGGCTTGGCCGAAGGGGTGACCAAGGACTATGAAATTACCCTGAAACCCGGGGAATACGTCTATTCCTGTCCGCTCAACCCCACGCCCGATTATGTCCTGAACGTCGAGGGTTAAGTATGGCTTTCTCACCCTGGCAAATCCTAAGGAGGCGGTCGAAATCTGAGCCGCTCCCGGGTTTGCCGGGGTGCTAATGGCGAAAAAAAACGAATAAAACGCCGAATGGCGTGTTTGCGTCCTGTAAATCGATCACTGCCTTAGACCGGATCTGCGATGCCTCGGTGGTTATTGCAGAGCCGGTGAAGCGCTGGACAGAGAGGAAACAGGATCATGATGAAAGTCTTTACGAGTGCCGCCTTCGCCTTGGCGGTTCTGACCGGAACCGCCCAAGCCGAAAGCTGGAGTTTATCTTCTGAGGAGTCGAAGGTCTCCTTTGGATCGATCAAAAAGGGCTCCGTCGGTGAAGTTCACCACTTCGGATCCGTCACCGGCCAGGTTGCCGCAGATGGCGCCGTAAAGGTCGAAATCGATGTTGCCAGCGTCGAGACCTGGATCGACATCCGCAACGAGCGCATGCTCAAATGGGTCTTTGACGCCGTCAGCTTCCCCAAAGCCGTAATCAGCGCCCAGATCGACATGAGCGAGCTTGAAGCCCTGAAGCCCGGCGAAACCACGTCCATGGATGTTACGGCTAATCTGTCGGTCGCCGGACAGAACGGGGAGCTCGAAGCCAGCCTCTTCGTGGCGCGCTTAAGCGACGGAAAGGTTCTGGTGACCAGCGACGAGATGCTCATGCTGAGCACGGCCGATTTCGGGCTGGCGGAAGGCGTCGAAAAGCTGCGTGAGATCGCGAAGCTCGACAGCATTGCCCAGGCCGCCCCGGTTTCGCTGCGGCTTGTGTTCACAGCCGACGAGAAGAGCGCCGCAGTCACGCCTGCGCAGCCGTCTTCCCTGCTGGTTCCCGTGGGCCTGAGGGTCGTTCCTGCGGGCCTGGCGGCTTCCGAGGTTGCCGCCGTTCCCATGGGTGACGCGAAAGCCGGCAAGAAGGCCTTCCGCCGCTGCAAAGCCTGTCATGAAGTGACCGCCGAGAAGAATAAGGTCGGTCCGCACCTGGTTGGTGTCGTGGGCCGCACTGCCGGTACGGTGGATGGCTATAAATACTCCGAGGCCATGTCGTCCACGGCGATCGTCTGGACTCCTGAAGCACTCGGCGAATTTCTGAAGGGCCCGAAGGACTACGTGCCGGGTACCAAGATGACTGCGAAACTGAAAAAGCAAAAAGACATAGACGATATTATTGCCTATCTCGCGGAGAGCACGAAGTAGAGAAGGAGAGCTTACTGCAAACCTGGGCCGGCCAGCGACCGGCCTCAGGATGCGGTTTTAACAATCAGGATAGCCTTTCGCCAAATGGTGTAGCTGCCGGATTGGTCAATTTCTTCAAATAGATGTAGAATTCCAGCCCGACTTTAAAGCTTCAAAAAGCTGCCACAAAACGATCACCGTTCCAGGAGATGTTTCGTCGCCATTGGTGCCTATATCTTGAGCATCGAAACGATGACACGGAGCAGGAATCCTATCATGAGCGGCACTTGGACCAAGCAGGGCGAAGAACCGACTCTCGAAAACTTTTTTGCGGATCCGATCGTAGACTTGCTGTTGCGCCGTGACGGGATCACGCAAAGCGACGTGTGGCAGGCAATCGACAATGCCCGGCCTTGTGTCGATCGACGCCGCGGGATCCGGCCCGAGGTCATGTTCTCGCCGGAATGGCGGCGCCCCGCAGCTTAGAATCCGACTTCTTTATTCATTGACTCGGCGAAAAACGCGCAGGTTACGGGATCAGAGTGCGGTATAGCATTTCACGCCACGATCATCGAACCAGTCCAGCCAGTCTTTGCCGTCTGTATTGATAATCTGCGGACAGATCCAGACCTGGTAACCAAAGTCGACCGCACCCTCGATCGGCGGGCCGGTTGGGCGTTCCCGGCCTCCCACGGACGTCAGGCGGACGCACATATTGCCCATCTGTCCCATGACCAACAGCTCATTGACGCCGGCTTTGCGCAAAGTTGCATCCAGGTGACTGCGGCCCACGTTACCCGAACGGGCGTGGCCGGTATCGTCAACCTTGCCGAAGGCATTGAAGCCAACTTTGAAAAAAACTTCGGTTCCGGGTGGTACGGCGTCGGTCAGGGTGGCGTTGGTAGCGTGCCGCTTTTCCCAAGTCATGGCGGGGTTAAGTTCGACCAGAATTATCTTGAAACCACGCTCGCGAGCGAAGATAAGGGCGCGACGCTGTTCCAGTGCGCGGGCGGTTACCTCCGCTTTCTTGCTATGTTCGTCTATGACCAGGACACCGAACTTTCGGTTCGATTTTCCCTCTAGATAAATCTCGATCGCGTGTAGCAATCCACCATCGTATCTCGTCATGCCGCCGCCTCCCCAAGGTAAGGCGGCCAGTATGTCATAGCTCTCTACAGGATTGTATTAGATTGAAATCTTCGGCCTACTTTTAGTTGCAGGCTGATCCGAAGCAGTCGATGAAAACGAAGTCCCAGCCACTGTCATAATTTTCCCGTGTTGCCCCCGCGGAGTCACCGAGCACTTCCCATTTTCTGTGCTCTAGTTCGACCCGTGATTCTGACGCGTTGAAGGGCACGAACCGCACCTCGACCTCCGTGGCCTCGGTTTCGGCACGGCCCACGTGCCAGGAGAATACGGCCCTCTTCGTCGGTTCCAGTTCCATGATCCGTCCCCATTGATGCTCGCCTCCTGCAGCAGACGTCTCATAGATTCGCCCGCCCTCTCTTTGCTCGCAGATCACCGAAGGCGCTTTATCAAGTCCCTTCGTCGCCGCGACCGAATGCTGCGCTTTCGGCCACCAGTGATCGATTTGCTCAAAGAAGACGGCAAAGGCCCGCTCGGCAGAACAATTTACGACGACCTGTTTCAGGACTACATCGATCATGGTTATGTTGCTCTGACATTCTGAGAGTGGCAGGTCCCTATCAACGCGACCTGGTATGAATTGCCCCGGTTAATTCGGGAACTTAAACCCACGCCTGACCTTGCGGACCTTGTATTTGGTTCCCGTCACGTAGTGCTGGTATTCGAACAGGCTCTCTTTCAGAGACAGAATTTCATAGGCGTCGTAGAATCTGGCCTGTGTGGTATCGGTCCCTACGATTTCGCTGCCCTGACGCCAGCCTTGTGTGGCTGAAAAATATACCGGACCGGATATACCCCAAATGCCGGTTTCCAAGTGCGTCCCCGAACTTCCATCCGCCCCGAAGATGCGGAACTGGATTCTGTAGGTCCCGTCCTTCTCTCTCTCGATAATCCATTGAACGCGGCCACCTGTGTTTGGCGGCGTTTCGCCGAACCAGGTGCCGATGAGAAGGTCGCGCTTCTCCTGCTGTGTAAGAAGCGAGTCGTTGCTTGCCGCGAAGCTCGGTCCATGTCCGACGATAACGCCGCACGTGAGGGCGGCTACAATGGCAAGCGCGGTGAATATGCAGCGCATGGCCGCTCCCTCGTCCTGTGTAGTGCGACCGTTCGAGATTGAAACGATCAGACTCTTGAATGCCGTTTTCCCAGCATCGGTCAAATTTGTTCCTAGGCTAATCAATTTCTGCACAAAACTGCAATTGTCCTGTAATGATTTTGTCGTTCAGATCGTCAGAGAACGATGGAGAAAAAAGCCTTGGGTTGTATTTTTGCCTAAAATATCCGTTCTGCGAGGAATTGACGCCGTGGGTATATCTATAGGAGACAGGGTCGTCCCCAGCCTGATGGTACGGGATCTCGACGAGAGTCTCGACTTCTATGTCGAAAAGCTGGGGTTCGATGTGACCGGCCGCTATCCGGACGTCGGTGAACCTGTCTGGGCGGAAGTCCGGCGTGACGGTGTGGTTCTGCAGTTCTTTAGCGCAGAATCCGCACCTGAAGGTTTGCCCCCGCGTCCCAGTTTGAGCGGCACCCTCTACATTTATCCGCAAAGCGTCCTGGATCTGGCTGCAGAACTGAGGGGGCACGTGCTGTTCGAATGGGGACCCGAAGTGATGGATTACGGCCAACGTGAGTTTGCCGTGCGGGACCCGGACGGCTATTTCCTGGCGTTTGCGGAGTCTGCCTGACTCCGCAGTTAGGGTTCGGCACACATGAACCATCAGGCTCTACGCCATCAGAAAACGCGACCGTTTCAAAAAGAGTTCACGGCAGTCCACAACCTGGCTGGACGCCGTGCGCCGATCGACGCACCGCCGTTCAGGACGGGAAGGTTCCTGGCCCGCGCGATCGTCGTTGCGGCGTTGCGCAAGCCGCCGGTCGGTTGAGCGGCGCTCGGGATTCCTGCAGCGTACTGTGCCGCGATAGTTAGAGTTTCCGGGAGCCGCCGAAGGAACCAGAATGTTCTCCCGCAGCGGTGTTTCGATTTCGACGACATCGCCGCTATCGTTATTCAGAATGACGCCGCTGAAGCGGTCCCGAACCAGACCGACGTCCCGCAAAGCATGGTCGTTGATCCGATGCAGTTCCGACAGCCTGCGCCGTTGTGCCACGCTGGTGCGAAATCGTTCAATCGCCGATATGAAGTCGCCGAACATTTCTCTTGTCGCAGTCATCAACGCCTGGCCGATCCTGGCGCCGAATTTCCTGTGTCCTGTGCCGCTTTTTGCTGCGGACATCGTTCTATTCCTTTCGTCTTGATGTTGGTCGCGCAGCCGAATGGCTGTCATCGCTGAGGCGATCACAGGCCTTCCGCCGTCTTTTTGTTGTTGCTGATTTTGCATTCCGACCGTCAAGCCACCGTTATTTTTCCGCCGAAGCTGCAGAGGTTGGGCGTGAAAAATTTGTCAAAAGGTGGAAAATACCGACCTGAAATGCCAACAAACCGGAAAAATCATGAAAATCACAGATATTCGGGAGCGGAGTTTCCCGCTCGATTCACCGCTGCGCAACGCCTACATCGATTTCAGTCAGATGACCTGCAGCGTCGTGGCGGTCGAGACCGATGTTCTGCGCGACGGGAAGCCGGTTACCGGTTACGGCTTCAATTCCAACGGACGTTATGGCGCCGGCGGCTTGCTGCGGGAACGCTTTCTGCCGCGTCTGCAGGCGGCGACCCCCAACGACCTGCTCGACGAGAGCGGAAGCAACCTCGATCCCTTCAAAATCCACACCTGCATGATGTCCAATGAAAAGCCCGGCGGCCACGGTGAAAGGTCCGTGGCTGTCGGTGTCGTCGATATGGCCGTTTGGGATGCCGTTGCGAAAATCGAAGAGCGGCCTTTGAACCGACTGCTCGCGGATCGCTTCGGCGGGGATGTTCCGGCCGACGAACGCGTCTACGTCTACGCTGCCGGCGGATATTATTATCCTGGCAAAGGGCTGGAGGCTTTGCAGGATGAAATGCGTGGATACCTGGATCTAGGGTACCGCGATGTGAAAATGAAGATCGGCGGCGCGTCCTTGACAGAGGACCTGGCGCGCATCGAAGCGGTTCTCGACGTTGTCGGCAAGGGCGAGCATCTGATGGTCGACGCCAATGGGCGGTTCGATCTCCAGACGGCCGTCGCCTATGCCGAAGCTCTCGCTCCTTACGGCCTGAAGTGGTATGAGGAGGCAGGCGATCCGCTGGATTATGATCTGCAGGCAGCCTTGGCGAAGCACTACGGCCTCCCGATGGCCACGGGCGAAAATCTCTTTTCGCTGCAGGATGCGCGCAACCTGATCCGCCACGGCGGCATGCGGCCGGACCGTGACTGGCTGCAGTTCGATTGCGCTCTCAGCTATGGCTTGGTCGAATACCTGAAAATTCTTGCGATGCTTCGCGATGAAGGCTGGTCGAGCCGCCGTGTCGTGCCGCATGGCGGTCACCAGATGTCGCTCAATATCGCTGCGGGTTTACACCTTGGCGGGAACGAGTCCTATCCACGGGTTTTTCAGCCCTACGGCGGGTTTGCCGATGATGTCGAGGTGGTCGATGGTTTCGTCGGTTTACCCGATTGCTCCGGGATCGGCATGGAGCGTAAGGCGAAGCTTTACGAACTACTGCAGACAGTTTGAGGCATGGTTCGCCGAATTGTGCGCACTGGCATCATCCCTTCGCCAGGCTTGAGAAGAAATCCCAGATCTTGAGACCGGCGGGATCGAGACTGTCGACCGCGGCGTAGATCGAGAGCGTTAAGGGTGCATCCCACTGTTCTGTGCCTGCGCGCACGAGCTCGCCCTGTGCAAGCGAACTTGCGACGGATTGCTCAGGCAGCCAGGCGATTCCTTGGCCCTCGAGGGCAAGGCTTTTAAGCGCTTCGGCAAAGGCATCAACATGGCGCACGTCCAGGGCTGCTCTCTGATTGTTTAAAAGATGATCGACGACGGCGCCGAGAAACGACCCCTTTGCATAGGCCAGTTTGGGCAATGGCGCCTTGCGGTCACCTGGAAGCAGCCATTTGGGGTCCCCCAAAGCATCGGGGACGGTGATTGGTATCAGGTGTTCTCTGCCGAGATCCAACCGCTTGAAGAGTTGTTCGTCCAGCGTGATGGGAATGTGGGGATGGCGATAGCAGACCAGAAAGTCACAGACCCCTTCGGATACCAGTTGGCAGCAGGTGTGCAGGTTGTCCGACATGACGCGCGATCGGATCGACAACGCGCCCTGGAGTTTGTGGAGCAGCGGGGCCAGGTGCGTGATCGAAATCGAGTGGGGAGCGGCGAAGGCGTAAAATTTCAAACCGCCACGGTCACGTGCACGCATGTCGTCCCGTGCTTCCAGCAACTGTTTCACGATGGTTTTTGCCGTTGGCAGAAATTCTTCGCCGGCTGTCGATAGTTTCGCCGGAAAGGATGTGCGGTCGATCAGAGGAGCCCCGGCCCAGATTTCAAGCGCCTTTATCCGGCGGCTAAAGGCCGACTGGGTAATGTTCCGCTCTTCCGCAGCCCGTGTGAAGTTGAGTGTGCGGGCAAGGCAGACGAAATCTTCCAGCCAATTGATATCCAACGCTGTCTCCCATTGGTGAGGTGTCGCCGAGGCGGCGGCCTCCCGCATTCCTGTACAGGCCGATTATCTCCTCTACATTACGTTATGCAAGATTGGAATAACGTAATGTAGACAAAGAATTATACGTCGGAAGCTCTGCGGTCTAGGCTCTAACACTAGGAAGAGGAGGCTGAATCACGCTTTTCACTAGAACAGAGAAAAGCGTTCAGACTCTAGATTTTATAAGGGCATCTCTCATGCATTTGGCGCGCTTCAACCGGGTCTCTTTGGGCCACTTTCCAACCCCCTTGGAGAAACTGGAAAACCTTTCCCGAACCCTCGATGGTCCGGAGATCTATATCAAGCGTGACGATTGCACCGGTCTTGCAACGGGTGGAAACAAGACCCGTAAGCTGGAATTCCTGGTTGCCGACGCTATCGCACAGGGAGCCGACACACTGGTGACCCAAGGTGCGACGCAATCCAATCACGTGCGTCAGACCGCCGCGGCTGCACGGCGTCTCGGGATGAAGTGCTATGCTTTGTTGGAACGCCGCGTCACCAACATGGGTGACGACTACGAGGCCGCCGGAAACGTGCTGCTCGACGACATGTTGCGCTGCGAATACGAATTCCGCGACGAAGGCCTGGATATGAATGCCGAGGCGGAAGCCTTGGGAGAGCGTTTGCGCGAAAAGGGGATGAAACCCTACGTTATCCCGGGGGGTGGTTCGAATCCTATCGGTGCACTTGGGTATGCGTCTTGCGCTGCCGAGCTGCTTCAGCAGGCCGACAGCCAGAATCTCAAGATCGATCGCATCGTTCACGCCACGGGCAGTGCGGGAACCCAGGCTGGGCTGGTTGCCGGGCTTCATGCCATGAACGCGCCGGTCGGGGTTGTCGGGATCTCGGTGCGGGCCAATCGCGAAAAGCAGATCGACAACGTCCACAAGCTCGCTTGCAAGACCTCTGAGCTTCTGGGCGTCAAGAGCGGGCTGAGTAGAGATCTTATCGAAGCCTACGATGACTATGTCGGACCGGGCTACGGTCAACCGACCGATGAGATGGTCGACGCCATTGCGCTGCTCGCAGCCGACGAAGGCATTTTCCTGGATCCCGTTTATTCGGGTAAAGGCATGGCCGGGCTGATTGGGCTGGTCCGGTCAGGGGAACTAAAGAAGGGCGAGAAGATAGTGTTCATCCACACGGGCGGGGCTTCGGCGTTGTTTGCCTATCCGCATCTCTTCTCGCGGCAAACGGCGGCGTAAAGCCGACTGGGGGTGTTGCCTGGGCGGATGCTTCTCATTCGGCGGGAGCGCACCACAAGGGAGAAATCATCGCGTTAACTGGGAGAAAAAGATGTTAAAAACAACATTTAAGTATTTGCTGTCGGGCGCTGCCGCTACCGCGGTTTTGGGGGCCTCGGCGGTGATGGCGGAAACCACAATCCGTCTGTCGACCTACGTCAACGAAATCGACGTCCGCTATCAGGGTTTTCAAAAATTCGGCGAGCTGGTCGAAGCGAAAACCGACGGGCGGGTCAAGGTGCAGATCTTTCCCTCCGCCACGCTTCACGGCTGGAGTGAAGGCGTCGATGCCGTCCAGGGCGGTGTCTCCGACATCAGCTGGATTCCGGCCGACAAGCGTCTGCCCTGTTACCGGGTGACGTCGCTTTATCCGGTGGCCATCAATCTTGAAGGCCAGATCGAGCTCGACGGTGAATTCGCCGATCTGATCAGGCCGGAAGCCGCTAAAGTCAGCCTCGTTCCCATCATCAATTCGAATTATTCCTACGATCAGGAATGGTGGTTCGAGGAGCGCGTCGAGGACATCGGCAAGCTGGACGGCAAGCTGGTCCGTTCAATCGGCCCACTGGTCTCAATGATGATTGAAGCCTGGGGCGGCAAACCTGTCTTCGTGGCACCGAAGGAAGTCTTTCAATCGGCCGAGCGTGGTGTGGTCGACGGCATCAATATGGGGGTCGCAACCTACAGCTCATGGAAGCTCTGGTCGGTGATGCCCTATATGGTCAACGCCAACCTCTTCTACGGCAACGTTTCCTACATGATGAACAAATCCAAATTTGATTCTCTCTCGCCGGAAGACCAGAAGGCGGTGTTGGAAGCCGGACAGGAATCTGAAGTCTGGTTGAAGCCGCGTTACGAATCCTGGGTCAACGAGCGGGTTGGAGATGCCGTCATGAAGGGCGGCGGAGCTGCTGTTTCAATTCCACAGGAAAATCGCATGGCCTTAATCAATTCCGTTCAGGGGTCGTGGGATAAGGAAGTCGACGCTGCCTGCGGCGGCGAACTGGCCGGTAAAATCCGGGATCTTTTTGCCAAGCACGCGCCGTAACGAGGACAGTGAATACGCTCCAAACGGATCTGGTTCGTCCGTTTGGAGCGACCGTTCTAAAATCTCGAAACCATGGCGGCTTGCCGGGCTGTCGATCGTTTTGCTTAACGTTTGAACGATCGTCCCCGGCTTGAAATCATGCGAAAAAATAAGCAAAAAAATGCATCGGTTAATCGCAGGCTTCAGTTGGGGGGTGACACTATATGCTTTTTTTATTGGAGCGATGGCGTTCGGCGTTTGAACGTTCCGTTGTCTGGCTTGCGGGCCTGGGCGCGGCTATCGTTGTGGTGCAGATGTGCTGGATCTCCTACGGAGTCATCGTGCGCTATGCCTTCAACGCCCCTGACGGGACAGTGACCGAGGCGACAGCATTGTTGTTGTTTCCCGTTGCTTTTGCCGGTCTTGCTTTCGCGCTGAAGGAAGATGCCTACCCAAAGGTCACGATGCTCGTAGATAGCCTGTCGCCGGGACTGCGTCGTATCGTCGATATCATCAATATGGCATTGATGCTCGCGATCGGCGGCTTCTTTTCCCTGGCCGGTGTTGAGGCGACGATCCGCTCCTTCCAATCCGGCGCCGCGTCTGAGATCCTGCTTTGGCCGCGATACATTTTCTGGGCACCGGGTGCCGCCGCACTGGTGTTTTTCACGCTCTATGCTGCCTTGCGACTTGCGCTTCTCCTGGTGACACCTGTTGCGCCAACACACAGTGACGAGGAGCCGGCCGATGGAATGGTATGAAGTCGGAATTGGGCTCCTCGCGCTCTTGATGCTGTTTATTGCCTTTGGGCTGCCCATCCCCTTTGCTTTGGCTGCGGCCTCCCTGCCGTTTCTGTGGCAAATACAGGACTTTTCAACGTCCCTGGTGAGCAGCGAACTGAAGCTCTGGGGTGTCTGGATCGACTACATTCTCCTGGCAGTACCTTTGTTTGTCTTCCTTGGTGAACTGATCGGGCGCTCTAATATCGGCCCCAATCTCTATAAGTTTATGCATCAGGGCGTGCGCGTGCGTGGTTCCGCCGCTTACGGGAGCATCGGTGCCTGCGCCGGCTTTGGTGCTGTCTGCGGATCATCCATGGTCGGGGCCTTGACCATCGGCGGCGTCGCGCTGCCGGAAATGATCAAGCTTGGTTACAACCGCAGGCTCTCCAGCGGCGTGCTTGCTGCCGGCGGAACTTTGAGCGTCCTCATTCCGCCGAGCCTGATCCTGTTGTTTTATGGCATCGTCACCGACCAATCGATCGGCGAGCTTTTTATTGCGGGTATCGTGCCCGGCATCATTCTCATTTCGCTGTTCGTTCTCGTCGTCGTCGTCTGGGGCCGTTTGAAGCCCGAGGATATTCCGGCTTCGGAATCAGCAATGTCGATGACGATCAAGCAACTGTCTTTCACGATCGGCCCGATCCTGCTGATCGGCCTCGTCATCACCGTTTCGATCTACAGCGGCATTGCCACGCCGACCGAAGCGGCGGCGGTTGCGGCGCTCCTTACCGTCATTCTCGCGTTCGCGGTTGGAGGTTTGAGCCGCGCCGGGTTCGTCGAGGCCTTGTTCGCCACCATGCGTACTATGGGCTATCTCGGCCTCCTGCTTTCGGCCGGTGTGCTCTTTGGCTTCGTGCTCACCTATTTCCGGGTGCCGCAGCAGTTTACTGAACTCTTTCTGTCTTTTGATCTGTCACCTTATCTGGTGCTGACCATCGTGCTCGTGTTTTACATTATCCTCGGCATGTTCCTCGAGCCTGTCTCCATGACCTTCATCACGTTGCCGACGATTTTCCCGCTCATGCATGCGGCCGGCTTCGATTTGATCTGGTTCGGCGTGGTCTACACCATCACCATGGAGATCGCAGTGCTGACCCCGCCGGTCGGACTCAATCTTTACGTCATTCAGGGGATAGGGCGCGGGTCGGTATCGATCGGCGATGTCATCATCGGCTGCCTGCCGTTCATCCTGGCTCTGGTGACCTTGATTGCTGTTCTGATCCTGCTCCCGGATACCGCGCTCTGGCTGCCGGGCGTTATGCGATAGATGCTGAAGTATCAGCGAAAGGGCGAGGGCTACCCGCTGGTCCTCGTCCATGGTTACCTTGGTGGTTCGGCCATGTGGCGCGACCAGGTCGTCCGCTTCTCATCGGACTATGACGTCATTGCGCCGGATCTGGCTGGCTTCGGCGAAAGCGGCGCTCTTGTTTCTCCGGTGACGATCGAGGCGCATGCTCAATCCGTCCTGGATTTGCTCGACGATCTCGGGATCGAAGACTTCCATCTGCTGGGACATTCGATGGGCGGCATGGTTGTTCAACAAATGGCCGCCAAGGCAGGCAAGCGGATATCGCGCCTGATTCTCTACGGGACCGGCCCGGTCGGTAAACTTCCGGATCGTTTCGAGACCATGGAGGAATCCCGGCGCCGCTTATCCGATGATGGCGTTGCGGCGACGGCGCTTCGGATTGCGGCTACCTGGTTTGTAGCCGGCAGTCACGCTGCGGGTTTCCAAGTCTGTGCTGAAGAAGGCAGCAAGGCCTCTCTCACGGCTGCGCAGAACGGACTGACGGCCATGGAGCATTGGGACGGCCGCAGCGCGCTTAGTGGAATCAAGCCGCCAACCCTGGTGCTTTGGGGCGATTGGGACCGATCCTATTCCTGGGCTCAGCCGGAGACGCTCTGGAAGAACATTCCGGACTGCTCATTGGCCGTTGTTCCCGGCTGCGCCCACAATGTGCATATGGAAAAACCCGACCTTTTTAACCGACTCGTCGGCGATTTTCTGGACGAGCGGCTTTAGGCTCCGAACGCTGCAATCAGGAAGATCCTGGAGTTAACCTCCAGCAAACAACGCTTTCTCTTTGGTGAAGAGCGCGTAGAGCGCACGCGAAACTTGCCGGATATGGGGCAGGGTTCTGTTTTCGTTGTGGCTGACCAGCCACTGTGTGTGCGTGAGTTCCTCAATAAAGTCCGAGCATCGTGTCAGGCGTGGATCGGCGCCACCGATGAAACAGGGAAGAACGCAAAGACCGGCCCCCTCGCCAGCCGCCTCTAGAACGGTCTGTGGTGTGCCGCAGGTCAAGTTCGCCGGAGTTATAAGCCGCTGGCTGAGCCAGAGCGTGGAGGAGCCTGTCGTGCCTGCCACCGAGGGAACGACCCAGTCGCAGGCTGCGAAACGGGTGTCGTCACCTGCATGCGGGTTGGCGTCGACATAGTCCTTCTGGCCATAGATGGCAAACTTCACTGGGCCGATGCGCCTGCGGGCCAGCCCCTGCTGCTCCGGTTTTTGATTGCGGATACCGAGGTCCGCTTCGCGCCGGGACAGATTCAGAAAGTTGGCGCCGGTCAAAAGCTCAATCCTCGGCGCCGTCGCACCCCTGGTTATCCGGTTCAGGTGACGGGCGATAAAGACACTGGTCCATACGCCGGCGGTAATCTTCACGACCGGCCTGGGATCGATCTGTTGCCGCCAGGCGTTGATGGACTGCGCCTGCAGATCCATGTTCCGGACCTGATCGAGCAACTCCCGTCCGGCTGACGTCAAGTCGTATCCTGATTGATGCCGGTCGAATAATGCAGTGCCAAATGCTCTTTCCAAGTGGGTCATTCGCCGGCTGAGCGTCGGTGCGCTCGCTTGGGTGACGCTGGTGGCGCCTGCGAGACCGCCGGCTTGCGCAACCGCCAGAAAAAGCCGCAGGTCGTCCCAGTCCACTATTTCATTTTTAAAAGGCATCTTGAGAGACTTGCTGTTCTTGGTCCCGCTTTGCCGTGCGATCAATTTACATCAACGGCAACTCTAGAGGACCTTATCAAGTGTTCGGCTTATTTCAAAAAAGAAAGAGAATTTCGATAGCTATTCAGATAGGAACGCTCTGACGATGGAAAAGTTAGTATTCATGATCACCTTCAGGGTGAAGGAAGAGCACGTCGAGGCTTTTGAAACGCAGCTAAAATTGGTGAAGGAGGAGCTTCCGGCGGTGGAGGGATGCAACGGTGTGAGCGTTTTCCGCCATAGCGAGGAAGGAACGGTGTTTACTCTGGTTGAGGAGTGGGAGGGCAAGGTCTATCACGCCAGGCATGTTGACGGACTGGTTGCTGCAGGCGCCTGGGCCGAGATCGAAACCATGCTGGAGGAGGCGCCAAACGGCCGGTACATGACCCGGCTTTAGGCCCTCTCCATAGAAAGATCCGGTTCCGCCAAGGAGGTAAGCGGCGGAACCGGCAAGTTGGGAGGCATGGGTTGAAAGGAGAATAAGGGTTAGAGTTTTGCCAGGCTCAGGCTGTTTGCGTTGCCGGCCCAGGCCGCTTTGAAGAGGCGCTGCATTTCTTTGACACCCTGGGCGTCGCCCATTGCCCTGTAGGTTTCGATGAGGCCGTAAATTGCCCAGCCGTTGTTGGGTGCTTCAAAGAGAGCGGCCTTGAAAGCGCGCTCGGCATCGTCCAGGCGTTCGCTTTGAAGCAGGACGGCACCCAGAGACTGATTGACCGGATAGTACCAGTAGGGCGGCTCCATGTAGGGCAGGTTGGACTGGATTTCGACCGCGGCGGAAAATTCGCCAATCGCCTCTTCGTAGTTGCCTTCGGCCTGCGCGATCCGGCCCAGCAGCACGTGCCGTGACAAGGCAATGACTTCCGGACCCGGCACTGCCGCTTCGATCAGGGACGTGAGGTCGGTTTTGGCGTTGATCTCTTCAATCGCCGCCGCTTCCGCCCGGGCGGCCGCGAGCTCGCCACTTTTGGCGAAGGCGCTGCCGCGGGCGTAATGCCACATGGCTTTGATGAAAGGCACGTCGTTGCCGGGATTGGGTATCGCCAGGATTTCATCCCTGCTGCCGAACTGGGCCAGGGCGAAGATCGGTGCAGCCTTGATGGGCTGAACCAGGGGGATTGCCTGGGCCGCAGCCATGGGCAGGACGGCGTCCAGCTTGCGGGCTGCTTTTAAAACCGTTTCGTCGGCACCGGCCATCTGTGCCGAGGTCATTACGAAGTGGACATTGTGCGGATAGTAGACCAGGGGATAGACGCCGCTGGACTTGAGTTGATCAAACAGCAGTTCGTCGGCTTCGATCGCCGCCTGATTGACTCGCACCGAATCGATGTAGCGGCCGATGCGGTAATAAATGTGCGACGGCATGTGCACGATATGCCCGGCCGCCGGCATCAGGGCGCCCAGACGATCGGCGTGTTTTTCAGCCCGTTCCGGTGTGTTGGAGGCTTCGACGATGTGGATGTAGAGGTGAATCGCCGCCGCGTGATTCGGGTTGCGGTTAAGAACTTTCTCAAGCAGGGAGACGACCTCGAAGGTGCGGCCTTTCGGTGTCTTGGCGTCGGCTTCCCAATAGTCCCAGGGCGATAGGTTCATCATGGCTTCGGCGTAGATCACGGCGATATCGTCGTCGTCCGGGAAGCGCCGATGCACGCCGGCCATGGCATTGGCGAAGTTCCGATCCAGAATGCTGCGTCCCGGATCTTCCTGGTCGGAAGGGTCGGAATCAGAGGTATCAAAATAGCGTTGATCGAGCGCGGCGATCAGGGCCTGTTCCTTTTCGCTTGTCTGTAAAGCAAGCGAGCGGGCAAGAGTCACTGCGTTGCTTGCCAGCTGTTCGGCTTCGGGTTGCATCGGGACGTTTACGTTTGGGCCCAACGCCCAGGCTTCACCCCAATAGCAGAGTGCGCAGCCGGGATCGATTTTCTGGGCTTGTTTGAAGGACCGAATCGCATCGGCATGATTGAAGCCATAAGCCAGGCGCAAGCCCTGATCGAAGTAGCGCTGTGCGAGGGCGTTGCCGGTCGTGATTTTGATGCTGAGATCACCGAGCCCATCCAACAGTGGCATGGCTGGGCCGTCCGCCTTTGCCGCCTCGGCAATTTTGAGCCCGGCGAGCTGGACTTGTGCCGATTGCGGCGCGCCCCGACTGAAGGCTTCTCGGGCAGCTTTACCACGGCAAATCGTTCCCGCGACGAGGCGAGGATCGAAGAGATCGCTCTGGGAACTTGCGGTCGATTGCTGCGGCATGGCGGCGTTCGGCATTGCGGCGATCTGCACGCCATGAGCCACTTCAGCTTTGGAGACTTTGGGGGGAGGCGCAAGGGTGCTGGCAACGGCAAGAGCCGTGGCTGCCAGGGTCAGAGCCGGAACTTTCCAGTCCGTCATTGTCTTGGTCCTTGATGGGAGCAACCACAAAAGCCGGGTGTGACGCGTCGCCGAATGCTACAGCGCCGCCGTTCTCCCTGTTCCTACAGGCAGTGCGTTTGCGGATATGCTCTAAATTACGAGAGAATAGTGTTACGAGAGGGTGGCCAGGGCGGTCCTGATGCAGGACCGCCCTGGCCCGTCAGGCCACGTTGGCTTGCGCCTGCAGGGGCTTGTCCTCCTGCAGCCGGCGCCGGAACTGGGCGTTGAGCGGACTGGTCGGCTTTAAGGCCATCCGCTCGTTCGACAACGCCTGTGCCAGTCCGAGCTGGCCGTCGCGGAAGGCCGATTCAATCAGGGTCAAATCGATAACGTCCCGCTGCGCATGACTGCCGCCGAAGCGATTGGCGATGGTCCGCACTGACCTGATCAGCTCGATCGTCCGGCCATAGTCGCCGTGATTGAAAGCATGCAGTGCTTTGCAGAGCGGATGTCCGATCTGTGCCGTCATGGCATCGTTGCTGCCACCTTGGCCGATCCGTTCTTCCTGAGACGCGAGAACCCGGCGGGCGGCTTCGTTGTTTCCGCTGCCTACGAACGCCATCATTGCGTGGAAGTCGTTGAAGGCATAGAAGGCGTCGCTGGCCACCGGATCCCAGGCGCCGGCAATTTCTGACCAGCGCTCACCGACATCGATTCCACGCAGATGCAGGCGCCAGAGCATTGAGGAAGCGTCGACCATGTCCAGGGCGACCTCCGAACGATCGTTGCGGATCCGGTTGTCGTAAAGATCCATGACGCGTTCGATCTGGCCGAGGTCCAGATAGTACATCGCCAGGTGCCACCAGTTGTGGACGGACATGAAGTTGTCGGTCGCCCAGTGGGATTGCCGGCTTTCCATCCAATCGATGCCCTGCTGCTGGCGGCCCTGCATTTCGTAGACATGGGCGACGGCATGCTGAGCCCAAGCATCGCGCGTGTTCAGCTCGATCGCCTGATGGCCGTAATCTTCGGCGCGGCGATAGTCACCCATTTCCTCCAGGCCGAAGGCATACATGCCGAGCAGCGCGTGGTAATTCGGGATACTTGCCGACCACTGGGGCAGGCGGCGCGCGATGCGGTCGCGAAGGCTGCGGGCATCGCCGACGAAAAAATCAAAAAGATGCGCAGTCTGCAGTGCGACCACATCCCTTGGATAGTCGAGCAGAATGGATTCAAGCGCTTCGATCCCACCATGCATATCGCCCGCCAGGAATTTCTGGATGGCGGCAATATGACCGGTTTCCCGGTCGGTGGCGGGCAGGGACGTCACCGCGTTGAAGCTCGCCTCAGCTTCTGGCATGGCTGCGCGCTCGGTGGCTAGGATGTGCAGAAAAGCACGAAAGCAATGACCCATGACGAATTTGGGACTTTCTGCAAGTGCTGCGTCAATGGTTGCTACCGGATCGTCTATATAACATTGCAGTTCACTCAAAGCCTGTGCGTAAAGTTCAGCGGATTTCTCGCTGGCGCCTGTCAGGCTGTAACCCTGAGGGTCTTTCGGGGACATCTATTTTTCTCCTGGGTCTTCGCTGTGTTGGTATGATCCGGTTTTAGAATGCAGGCGTGAGCGTGACGTAGGGAGGGGCGTGAAAAAGGCGTCAAAAAATGAATTTGGGGCGTTAATTTACAACATCTCGGCAAGTTCAGGCGGTTTTTCGCAAGAATCGTGTTTCGGGACCTAGGAGCCGGATATCTTCTTTTGACCGCTGATGACGCTTCGTTGCTGCGATGGAGGCGCCGCCGTAAGTGATGTGTTTTTTAATCTCCAAGGCGTGGATGCACCGTATTGAGCCGTATTTTCACCTGTCTGACGGCGTGCCGCGGGATGACGGCCGCCGGGGTGATCAGCGGGATCGTATTTGTAATCCGGAATGGCATTGCTGGCGCACGCCGTTTGTCGGATGGCAGAATCTTGCATCGAGAGGGCCCTAAATGTCCATTCTGCTGTCGGACTTTTGGCTTTTGTTTCGTCTATAAGTGAGAGAACAGGAAAAAAAAGGAACCCGACATGCTTTATGCACTGCTCATCTATCAAGCCGAAGAGGTCAACGAATCCTACAGCGACAGTGAGCTTTCGGAGGTCCTGGCGGCGCACGGGCGTATGCAGGAAAAAGCCAAGGCCAAGGGTGATTTCGTGGCCGCGAGCAAATTGATGCCGACGTCTTCCTCCACCACCTTGCGGCTGGAAGGCGAGGGCCCGGGTGTTATCGACGGACCCTTTGCGGAAACCAAGGAGCAGTTCGGCGGGTTTTACCTGGTCGATTGCGCAAACCTGGACGAAGCCATGGACTATGCCCGGCAGTTACCGCACGTGAATACGGGCGCCATCGAGATCCGCCCCGTCGCTTACGCCGAGGTTGTGCCACCGCGCGAAAGCACCGGGAAGGGGATCGAGCAGCTGGAATCCTGCAGCTAAGCCGGAGCAATGGATTCCGTCGCCACCCTTGTGCGCTCGGACAGCAGGCGGGCGCTTGCAACGCTGATCCGGATTCTTGGCGATATCGATCTTGCCGAAGAGAGCCTCCAGGACGCCGTGGCGCAGGCGCTGGAGCACTGGCCCAGATCCGGCACACCACAAAATCCGCTGGCCTGGCTGATCACGACGGCGCGGAACAAAGCCATCGACCGGCAACGCCGCCGTGTGCTTGAGACCCGCTACAGTGAATCTCAGAAAGACCTGTTCGAGACGCTGACCGCCGAAGACGGCATGGAGGAGGCAGTTCTGGGCCTGCATATCCACGACGATTTGCTGCGCCTGATCTTTACCTGCTGTCATCCGGCGCTGGCGCGGCCGGTTCAGATTGCGTTGACGCTGAAAACCATTGCCGGTCTCAGCGTTGCGGAAATCGCCAGCGGTTTCCTGGTTCCCGTGAAGACCATGGAACAGAGATTGACCCGGGCAAAACGTAAGATCGCCGATGCCGGTATTCCGTATGAAGTTCCGCGCCCGGCCGATCTGCCGGCGCGTTTGGACGCGGTGCTGACGGTGGTTTATCTGATTTTCAACGAAGGCTATTCCTCGTCCGGGGACGGCGATTTGATCCGGGTCGATCTTTGCCGTGAGGCTATTCGGCTGGCGCGGATGCTGGTTCGGCTGTTCAGGGGCGAGCCTGAAATTTCGGGACTCCTGGCGCTGCTTCTCCTGCAACATTCCCGCCACCGGGCGCGCCTGGATTCTCAGGGACACATCATCACGCTCGACAAGCAAAACCGTTCAGACTGGGACAAGGCCATGATTGCCGAGGGACAGAGTCTGGTGGAAAAGGCACTGCATCAGAAGCGGCCCGGTCCCTATCAGATTCAGGCTGCCATTGCCGCCGTCCATAGTCAGGCACTGGACCCCGCGCAAACTGACTGGGCACAAATCGCCGAGCTTTATGCGGCGCTGGAACGCCGCCAGTCTTCGCCGGTCGTAACCTTGAACCGGGCGGCGGCGATCGCGAAGGCGGAGGGCGCTGAAGCCGGCCTGGCTTTGCTGGCCACGATCGAGGAGGTCACTGATATGCGCCGCTACCATCATTTTCATTCGGTGCGCGGTGCTTTGCTTCGGGATTGCGGCCAGGTTTCGGACGCCATTGCGGCCTTCGAACAGGCTTTGCTGTTGACCCGCAATCCGAGCGAATTGACATTTCTGCGCAAGCAGATTGCCGATTTGAGAGGAAACGGCCTCGCCAGCAAAGCGTAGAGAATCAATTATTTTTCAAATGAGTCGGATTTCGCTCAAGCCGTTCGTTTAAGATACGTGGAACAAGTCGATCCGCGGTCCGCAAGACTGACCGCAGCGGCGATGTCCGCGAAAATTCAACAACGCCGACAGGAGCATAACATGTCCGACGCATTTCAAACCCATGCCGCATTCAGCTGGTCCGAGCTGCGCAGCACCGATATCGACAAAGCCAAGGCCTTTTACAGCGATGTGATCGGCTGGACGCTGGAGCCGATGGATATGGGCGACGGCGGTACTTATACCGTCCTCAAGAATGGCGATACGCCGGTCGGCGGCATGATGGCGATGCCGGAAGCGGCGCAGGGTGCGCCGTCGCACTGGGCGGTGTATGTGACGGTGGACGACGTTGACAAGCGTCTGGAGATGGCAACGGGCGCCGGCGGCAGTGTACTGATGCCGCCCATGGATATTCCCGGTGTCGGCCGGATGGCGACGGTCGCCGATCCATCGGGTGCCGCAATCTGCCTGATCACCTACGAAAAAAAGGACTGTTAAGTCCGTCGCCGATATCGGGAAGATGCCACGGTGCGGCCTGTTGCTTCATGCGCTGCACCGTGGATTTCCCGCGTCAAAGGCTATCCAATCCGAAGGCGAAGACGACCAGAATCCCTGCGGCGGCCAATAGCGGCGCGCGCCATGCCGGTCGCGGTGGGTCGATCAATGCCCGGCAGATCAACCAGAGACCCAGACCGATCTTGAACAACGCAGCGAGGGCGAGCGGCAGCGACGCCTCGGGATGGATCAGCGCCGGATTGAAGACGAAGGCCAGGGGGACAAGATAAAGTCCTAACCCGATGCGCATGGCATGACCGGCGACCTTCAGCCAGGGCGCATCCGCCATGCCGGCGGCAATGAAGACCGTGCCGCAGACCGGGGGCGTGATGGTCGAGAGCAACGCATACCAAAAGACGAAGAGATGGGCGTGCAGGGCGGGGAGCCCGAGCTCCTGCAGCGCGGGGCCCGCGACCGACACACAGATGACATAGGCCGCCGTTGTCGGCACTTCCATTCCCAGGATCAAACAGGCGAGCGCCGTCAGCAACAGGGCGAGCCATAGCTCGCCGCCGGACAGCCCGACGATAACGGAAGTGACCTTGACGCCGAGACCGGTCATGTTGAGCACGCCGATGATCAGGCCTGCGCAGATGATGATGGCGGCAATTCCTGCAATCTGGCGGCCGGCCTCAGTTGCTGCAGTCGCCAGCCTCCGGCCCCAGTCCAGGAATGAAAACTTGAGGCGGCGGTCAACTGCCAGGAGAACAGCGGCCGCGAGAATGGCCACGGCCGCAGCGAACTGCGGCGTATAGCCCGTCGCAAAGAGGATGATCAGTAGAATCCCAAAGGGGACAAGGAAGAAGGGAACACTGCTGACGACATCGGAACGTGCGGGAAGTTCTTCGGGCCGCATGCCTTTTAAGCCATAGCGCAGGGCAAAGCGGTCCACCCCGGCCCAGGCAGCCCAGAAAAAGAGCAGCGCCGGTAAGAAGGCGGCGGCCATGATGTCGAGATACTGCACCCGCAGCAGCTCCACCATCACGAAGGCTCCTGCACCCATGAGCGGTGGCATGATCTGGCCGCCGCTGGAGGCAACAGCCTCCACCGCTGCCGCAAAGGAGGCCGGATAGCCCAGCCGTTTCATGGCGGGCAGTGTGATCGCGCCGGTCGAAGCAACGTTTGCCGAGGCCGAACCCGAGATTGAACCGAAGAAGGCGGATGCCAGGACCGAAACCTTTGCAGCGCCAGCCCGCAGCCGTCCAGCCAGAACGGTTGCCAGAGACATGAAACCGAAACCACCTTCGCCGGCACCGACCACAGCCCCCAGGATGACGAATATGGCGACGACGTTGACCGAGACGCCGGTCAAAGAACCCCAGATACCGCCTTCTGCGATCGTCAAGGTGCCCAGAAGGCTGTTGGCCGGTATGCCGGGATGCCCGAACTCGCCGGGTAGATATTGACCGAACAGGCCGTAGAGGAGTGCTATCAGGGCCACGACGGGTAAGGCCAGCTTAACCGCACGCCGGGCCATTTCCAATGTTACCGCAATCAGGGTCAGGGCGACGACAAACTGGACCTCCCCCTGGAGGGAGCCATACTGATCGTCCAGCTGAACCCGGTTTACGACAATGAAGCCGCAGGCGGCCCAACCGGCGAGACAGAGCAGAATCCCGCTTTTACGGGACCAGCTTCCCGACTGCGCGCCGATAATGAAGATCCAGGGCAGAGCCAGCGCCATGTGGACCGGCCGGCTGATCAGATTTGGAATCAATCCCGAAAAGATCAGATAGAGATGGAACGTGACGCTGGCGAAGCCGAGCGCCGGCAGGATCCAACTTGACGCTCGCTGTCCAGGCGTCATCTGTGCCTGCAACGCGTCTTCGGACGAAGATGAACCCATGGAAAACTGCCGGCCGCTCGAATGGGCGCGAGAACCGCGCCGTCTACTTCAGGTGATCCGCAATCTGAACACCGGTTTCGCTGTAGTACTTCAAAGCACCCGGATGCAGCTTCGCGCCCATGGACGAGAGCATCTCGGGTGCAACCCCGTTCCACCAGGGATTGGCATCGCCCATTTTGGCTTTGCCTTCCCAATAGGTCTTGGTCAGAGCGTAGGCGGTTGCGTCATCCATGTCGGTCGTCGTGTAGGCGCCGACCGGCAGGGATGTCGTGGTGACGTCATAATCCACGCCCGGATAAGTGCCAGCCGGAATAACGAGGCGTGTGCGTTTGGTTTGTGCGACCTGATCGTCGCTCAGGGAAAGCAGGCGGATCTTGGAGCCGGCCGCGGCCTCGATGACATTGGGAGCCGGGTAGGAACCGGCCGTGGCGAATCCGTGGACCTGGCCGTTTTTCAGCGCCGGAACTGCTGAATTGAGTTCGACGTCCACCAAATTGACTTTGCCCTCCAGGCCGAAGAGGCCGAAGTACTTGGCCGCTTCGCGCGCGCCGAAACTGCCTTTCCCGATAATGAAGTCCTTGCCGTCGAGATCGCCGAACTTGGAAACGGCGGAGTCTTCGCTGACCACAAAATGCATGGTTAAGGACGGGATCACGAAGAGCGAGCGGATTTTGCCGTAGTCTGCGGTGTCCTTCTCGAACATCTTTTTGCCGCCCTGGGCGAGTTTGACCAGGACAGGCGGCGTCGTGAAAACGTAGTTGCCTTGACGGTTTCCGGCTTCCTTGACGTTCTGGACCGAACCCTGGCTTTCCTCGACGGTGACGATGATATCGCCGGAGGATCCGCTTTTCATCGCTTCGGCGATCTGAACGGCCATTTGGTAGTAGGATGAAGTGGACTTGGCCGATTTGTAGGTCACCCGGGTCTCGGCCTGTGCCGAAAAGCCAAAAGCGAGGATGGCGCAGACCGCAGCGCCGGACAGCAAGGATCGAATCATTATTTGTCTCCCATAGGACGAAGTTGCCTCATTTGGCTGAGGCTTAGAGTGCGATCGTTCTTGACGGAAACAGTCAAGAACGTGAACCGCCGTGATTAAGAGGCTGATCCACGTTGTTCACCGGTTCAATGAAAAACGATCAGACCAGAAAGTCTGATTGGCGCGTATATTGCCGATCATCCCGTTTTACGGAAAGTCTGAACTATTTTGTTGGTCGGGCACCGGCGCCGCCTATTCGCCCTCGGCCATATCTTCCAGCGCATCGCGGTTTTCGAGCCGCACTTCATTGCCCGACATCAAGGTGATCATGCCGGATGTCTTGAGCTGTGTAATGGTCCGGCTCACGGTCTCGGTCGTCAGGCCCAAGAAATCAGCCATGTCAGTTCGGGTGATCGGCAATGAGATAGGGTTCGACTTGTTGCCGCTTTTTTGAGCACGGTTCGAGAGCATGAGCAGGAAGGAGGCGATTTTTTCCTTTGCTGTTTTTCGGCCTAAAATCAGCATCTGGTCCTGTGCCAGCGCGAGTTCGTCACTCGCTATGCCAAGCAAGCGCCGCTCGACCTTTGGAAAATCCTTCAGCAGGTTTTCCAGCTTTTGACGATTAAAACGGCATAGTGTCGTGCTGCAGATGGATTCGGCGCTATAGGCGTAGGCGTCCCTTGTCGCCAATCCCAAGAAATCGCCGGGAAACAGAAAGCCGGTGATCTGCCGGCGACCGTCGGACAGAAGTTTGTAAACCTTCATCGCACCGGTCGTAACGTTGTAGACGTGATCCGCCGGCGCGCCTTCGTCGAACAGACTCTGACCCGAAGTGAGTGAGACATCGGACGAAACTCGATTTAGATGATCGAGTTCCTCGTCAGTTAGGGCGTTGCAGAAGCTCAGATCACGGACAGGACAGGCGGCGCAGGGCGAACCACCTGCCGATTGCGGGCGAGGTATTGCATCACGCAGAGTATTTTCGAAGCTGCGGTCGTTTGATCCCGTCAAAGGTCTGTCTGCCATATTCAAGTTTTTCTATCTCTGGCCAAAGTTTCTCTCGTTCCGCATGGGGTTACAACAGAAATGTCGTGTTTCCCGGTATCTCGTCGGTTGTGGTGCAGGCTAAGACCAGATTTGCATTTCCGTGCGCAGATACGAAATCCGGCACTTTGATGCATATCAAAGACAACTGCGATACCCCGCCGCATCGTGCCTCGAACGGCATAACAAATAAGAAGGGTGGATAGCTGGAAATGAGGCTGCGAGCACGAGAAATGACGGCTGATCGAATGGCGCAGGCTTTTCCGCTCGTGCAACTGGTAAACCCGAACCTTTCGTTCGAAGGCTGGCAGCGTTACGCGGCCTACCGTACCCAATCCGATGTCAAGGAGCCAAGCGGCATCCTGTTGATTGAGGATGGATCCGAGCACATTGCAGGGCTGTTTGGTTACCTGATTGACCTGCATTTGCAATATGGCAGGGTGCTGGTCGCGCGAGATCTGGTGACGCTGGCTCTGTTCGAGCATCAAAGAAACCAGGCCCTGCGGACAATCGTCGAAACGCTGGATGAACTGGCCGCAACACATAGCTGTTCCGCAATCCATACCATCACGGCCAAACCGCTATCCTGCGAGGACACGAACGTGCCTTTTGTTCAATTGTTCGCCGCGGCCGGGCACCGTTGCGAGCCCTGGGGCTTTTGCAAGCTTTTGCCTCCCGCCGCAGTCTGATCGGCTCTCACTAAATTCTCACAGTGACATGGCTGCCATAATTCCCTTTGTCGAAGACCTGTGTGGCGGGGTAGCGTAGTGATTCGAAATGGTGTGATCCGGCTTCGGAAACGCGTGATGCGACCAGCCGCGCGAATAGAAGCCACCACGCCAGGGTTAATTTATGGAGTTTGATCGATTCGCTTTCGCGTGAACCTGCATCAGGCTCTTGTTCTGTAGGTAGAGGGCAGATTCACGTTCTAATGCGGTTTAATCAGGAACGATGCTCCAACCCTATGTAATCGAGCAACGGGTATCTCGGCGGCAATGCTACCTCGATCTTTTGTGATGGTCTTTCGGAATTGGCGGGTTGCGCTGGTTCTCTTGCCCTTGGCGATCGCGTTACGCATTTTCGATCCCTGGCCCGTCGAGCAATTGAGGCTCAAGCTCTTCGACCTCTATCAGGAAATTAAGCCCCGCGAGATCGAATCGCGCCCGGTTTTGGTCATCGATATCGATGAAGCGAGTGTGACGGAATTCGGCCAGTGGCCCTGGCCGCGGAACCTTCTTGCCCGGTTGGTTGATTTCGCGGCGCAGGCTGAGGTCCATGGTATCGGATTCGACATTCTGTTCCCGGATGCCGATCGGCTATCGCCGGAAAACCTGACCCAGCACTATCGGGATCTGCCATCCGAATTGCACGATGTTCTGGGTGTTTTACCGTCGAATGACGCCATATTAGCCCGTTCAATCTCGGCAGCACCCGTTGTCCTGGGCGTCGCACTTTCAGTACGCGAACCCACAGACGACGGTCTATTGGCGTTGCGGACACCGATATTCGAAAAGGGATATGACCCGCGTAGTTTTATGGTGCGCTACTCGGGAGTCGTCGGAAGTATTCCGCTGATCGGCGATGCCAGCCGCGGTCAGGGCGTCGTCAGCCTGGCGACCCGGCGCTATGGCGTGGTGCGGCGCCTGCCGGCGGTCGTGCGCGTGAACGAATCGCTGTTGCCTGCATTTTCGATCGAACTGCTGCGCATGGCCGCGGGCGGGGAGTCGGTTTCGGTTTATACTGAGCGTGCCGGAATCGCCGGAGTTTCCTTCGCCGGCCAGTTTGTACAAACAGACAGCAGTGGACAGTTCTGGCCGCACTTTTCTCAGCATGACCCTGGCAGGTTTGTTTCGGCGCGCGATATTCTTAACAATAAGGTGGATCCGAAACTGCTGTCGGACAAATTCGTTCTGATCGGCACAACGGCGGTCGGTCTCGGCGATCTCTCGGCAACCCCGGTCGGCGTCAACATGTCCGGTGTCGAAATCCACGCGCAGCTTCTGGAGACGCTTCTGACCGGCGGCCTCCTGCTTCGCCCGAACTTCGCCGTGGCAAGCGAGATGGCCATTATGCTGATCGTTTGCATATCCCTTGTTTCCGTTCACTCACGTCGTAAGGCGACCTCAACCATCGGCTTTTTCCTTCTGCTGTTCTTTGGTGTTCTGGGCGTTTCCTGGCTGTCGTTTGTATTGGAGAGCGTGCTGCTTGACGCGACCTATCCGCTGTTCGTGGCCATCGTCCTCTATGTCTTCTTGGTCAGTGGTGGTTTCTTACGCGAGGAACGGGCGAGACGCCGGCGCGAAGAGCGGTTGCGTGAACTGCAGGATGAGCTCATCAACGTCAGCCGGGTCAGTGCAATGAGTCAGCTGTCTTCTGCATTGGCGCACGAGTTGAACCAGCCTTTGACCGCGATCATCAACTATATTCAGGCGGGCCGCCGGGTGATCTCCAAGACGACGGAGCGTGCAGCCGTTGCGTCTGCGGCATCACTGGACCCTTCCGGAGCCGTACCCCTTGCCGATGAGCCGATAACCGGAGCGTCGCGGTCGATTAATGCTGAATACCCGGAGACAATCGAACGGGTTGGAACCATGATGTCCAAGGCGCTTACGCAGGCCGAGCGGGCGGGTGGTATTATTCGAGGACTGCGCGATACCTTTGAAAAACGCGAAGCGACACGCGCCCCGGAGGATCTGTCCGCAATTATCGAAGAAGCCGTATTGCTTGGTCAGGTCGGTTCCAGCCGCCACAGAGCCGATGTGACGAGCAAAATCGATGAAAATCTGCCGCTGGTTGACGTCAATAGAATACAAGTGCAACAAGTGATAGTTAATCTCGTGCGAAACGCCGTCGAGGCGGTTGGAGCGGCGGCCGTACGTCACGTATCGGTTGAAGCCTTTGCCGGTTCCGGGGAGACTATTGAGGTTGTTGTTGCAGACTCGGGTTCCGGTGTGGCACCCGAGGTTGAGGAAAAACTGTTTCAATCCTTCGTGACGACAAAGGACACGGGTATGGGGATTGGTTTGTCGATTTGTCACTCGATTATCGAGACTCATGGCGGTGAAATGTGGCTCACTCAAAGCCCGGAAGGCGGGGCGGCGTTTCACTTTACTTTACCGATTGCTCACTAGGATTGCTGCGCAGGATCGTTTATGACCGAAGAACCGAACGAAATGAGCAAGCGCAAGATCTACATTGTCGACGACGACGAAGCGGTGCGCGACTCGTTGCAGATTCTGATCGAATCTTACGACTACGAGACCGAAACCTTTGAATCCGGAACGGCGTTTCTGGGGGCGGCCGAGCAGATCGGATCGGGATGCGTGCTGCTCGACGTGCGGATGCCGGATATCGACGGCCTGGAAATTCAGGCTCGTCTGGCGACATCCAGTCCCGGACTTACCGTGATTATCATTACCGGCCACGGCGATGTTCCCATGGCGGTCAAAGCCATGAAGGCAGGTGCTTTCGACTTTATCGAGAAGCCCTTTACCGATGACGTACTCATGGAAAGCCTTCAGCGGGCCTGGGCACATCGCAAGAGCGTCGCGGACACGCAGGATCAAGGCAGCAATAATGAGGTCCTGGAACGGATCGAAGATCTGACCCCGCGGGAGCGCGATGTGCTCAACCAGCTGATCATCGGCAGGCCCAATAAGATCATTGCCTACGAGCTCGGGATCAGCCCGCGAACTGTCGAAGTTCATCGCGCCCGGGTCATGGAGAAGATGCAGGCAAAAAGCCTGTCGCATCTGGTCAGAATGGCGCTGGCTGCCGGATTGCAGCTCGACGAGGAATAAGAGCCGGGTTTTGGCGGTTCTTTGCCGGAGTCAAAAGGTGAATCGCCCGCCGGTTTATAGAAGTAGAGACTGATTCACGTTTCACTTATAGAGAAGTGAAACGATCAGACCTTGGCGTGTGGTCGTTCCTGATTTGATCAATCAGGAGCGTGAATCACCCGCCGGTTTATAGAAGCAGAGGCTGATTCACGTTTCACTTTTAGAGAAGTGAAACGATCAGACTCTGTCGCCTACGTAGATTCCCCTATTTGTAGGGCGGAAAAACCCGCTTAAGCTCGCGTTATGGAAAGGCACGAATGTCGGGATCACGCCGCACTCGTTGTCGTTGTCGACGATGACGATGCCGTTCGCGACTCCCTCAAGATATTGCTGGAAACCGACGATATCGACGTTTTGACTTATGCGTCGGGCGAAGAGTTTCTGGCGGACTGCGCGCATACAAAATGCGATTGCGTCATGCTCGATATCCACCTTCCGGGCGCAAGCGGCATCAGCGTACTCCGGCAGTTATCGGCGGAAGGATTCGACGACCCGGTCATTCTGATGACAGCCAAACCAAGCGAGGCGGTCCGTCTTGAGGCCAAGCGTGCCGGCGCGTTGGCTCTTTTGCTTAAGCCTTTGGATGACAACCAACTTTTCGATACATTGCATCTTGGACTGGCCGCCCGGCACAATGCCCCGACCGACACACGCCAATGAAATTTCGGGTGTAACTTCCCGGGAACCCGACCCTCATGG
The DNA here is from genome assembly GCF_947331435.1 of Pelagibius sp. Alg239-R121. Taxonomy (GTDB): domain Bacteria; phylum Pseudomonadota; class Alphaproteobacteria; order Kiloniellales; family Kiloniellaceae; genus Denitrobaculum. Next base: position 1,579,329 of record NZ_CAMZOF010000001.1, read on the forward strand.
TTAACGACAGGTCGATGGCGGTTGATATCGCCAATTATTGGTCTAAGTATAATTCCCTACTATTGAAATTTCTTTGAAACGATAGGCTTGTTGCAGGGTTGAGCCGACGGTGTGTACCACTTGGAACAAGGTCCTGCACACTCCCCAATCAATCGGGCGCAGGATGCCCCGGTACCGGCGATAGAAGGAGACCCGTGAGAAAAGAGTTGTTTGCGAGCTGAAGAAGCTGGGGATAAGCGCCGACTCTAATAAAGACTGAAAATCAGTAGAATCTCATGGAGGGATTACACAATGAATAAATTCACAAATATCGTCATTGCCGGTCTGGGGTCTTTGGCCCTGGTCGGCTGCGCTGGAACGGGCCTTGAAAGCGCCAAGGATCAGACGCCTTCGGGAAGCGAATTCTCGAAAAATCTCTACGACGGCTACCTCGGCCTTTCCGAGGGTGAGTATGCCGAATATGACTTTGCCGACTCGGATGTCTTCGCACAGAAGGCCAGCCTGGCCAGTGAAGGTTCGGCCGTGACTCCGGACGAAATTTCGGATCGCGATCTGCCGGAAGACAAAGTATCGGTCCTCAGTTCGTCCCGTGAGCGCCTGATGGCTGCGATGGCCGCCGGTGCTGCCTCGAAAAGCCCGCAGAACGCTGCGACTGCACAGGTCATGTTCGACTGCTGGATGCAGGAGCAGGAAGAAAACCGGCAGCCGGACGACATTGCGGCTTGTCAGGCAGCTTTCTCCGACGCCATTGCCAAAGCCGAAGCGGATCTGGATGAGCCGAAGGCAGTCGCAGCGGCACCTGAGCCCGCTCCGGAGCCCGCAACCAAGAGCTGGGTGCTCTACTTCGGTTTCGACAGTGCCAATCTGAGTGACGGCGAAGCGAGCAAAATCGACGAGATCGTCAAGTACGCGAAATCCAGCGACGCGAAAGTGTCACTGACTGGTCACACCGATCGGGCGGGTGCCGACGACTATAATGAGATGCTGTCGAGTGAGCGTACCAAAGCGGTTGCCAAAGCGATCGGCGACCAGGGACTTGGTATCGATGAAGTCAAACAGGTCAGCCTGGGTGAGAACGATCCGGCAGTTGCAACCGTCGATGATGTAAAAGAGCCGCTGAATCGCCGTGTGGTCGTTAAGGTGTCGAATAACTGAACTTAAGACTATAAGCTAGGTCTTAGTACCAGTCGTGGAGGGGGGACGCCGGCCATCGGCGTCCCCTCCGAATGACTCCGGCGATGTCCGGATGGCCTGGAATTAAGCCTGTAGGTCTCCAGGTTCCAATGGAATGTGATGTGAACGATAAAGGACCTGCCCCGTGAGACTTCTGATTGCGCTTTTGCTCCCCTGGTTGTTGTTTTTCACGATCGGACGCCCGATCGCAGGAATAATCTGCCTGATCTTACAGATCACTCTCATCGGCTGGGTGCCTGCGGCGATTTGGGCGGTTTACTCGCTGAGCAATTATGAAACGGACAAGAAAATCGAGAACGCCGGTCTGTGATTCCATCGGACGGCATGGCAGCTCGCTGAGGCGCCGCGACCACGGCCGAGGGTTTAAGGCCAAATCCGGCGCGCGGTATCAAGCGGCGGGCAGTGTTCTCGCGAACAAAGGATAGAAAAATGAAAAAGGTCCTGATCGGCATCGTTGTTCTGGTCGTGGTTCTTGTGGCGGCCGTTGTGGCAATCCCTTTCTTTGTTCCGAAGGAAGAGATCAAGACGCGGATCACCCAGGGCGTCGAAGATGCGACCGGGCGTAAACTGACGATCGCAGGCGATCTGAACGTCTCGGTGCTCCCAAGCCTGGAAGTCGTCGCTGAGGAAATCGCCTTTTCGAACGCTGAAGGCGCGGCGGATCCGAATATGGCCGCTCTGAAAGAGCTGCGCCTGAAGCTGCAGATCTGGCCTTTGATCTCGGGCAATGTTCAGGTTGACGAATTCGTTCTGGTCGACCCGGTCATCAACCTGGAAATCGATGCGAACGGCAAGCCCAATTGGGAATTCGGCGATGGCTCGGCCGCGCCGGATGCGTCAGCTTCCTCGAGTGAATCATCTGATGACGGTGACGGCGGCGGCTCGGCGATCAATCAGATCAGCCTGGGCAACATTCAACTGGTCAACGGCAATCTGAAATTCACCGATGCCGCATCGGGAACCACACAGGAAGTCTCGGCGATCAATCTGGCGGTGAAGCTGACCGATCTCGACAGTCCCTTCACGGCCGACGGATCGCTGCAGTGGAACGCCAAGACGATCGACCTTTCGGTCACCAGCGACAATCCGCGCGGACTGACCACCGGCGAAGAGGCGCCTGTCGCGCTCACGGTCGGGACCGATGTCATCAAGCTGAGCTTCGACGGTTCGGTCGCGACCGCGGCAAAGCTGCTGGTCGCCGGCGCGCTCGACGTCTCGACGCCGTCCATTCGCGATCTGGCTGCCTGGACCGGCAATCCCATCGAATTCGAAGGTACCGGCCTGGGCCCATTCAATCTGGCGGGCAAGGTCAATGTCGACGGCGCCACCTACAGCTTCACGGATGCAAAGCTCGGAATCGACGAGATCACGGGTGACGGCAGCGTTTCCATTGCCACTGCGGGCGCCAAACCGCAGATCGATGCCGAGTTGAACCTGGGCGTACTCGACCTCAATCCTTATCTGCCGCCAGCCAAGGAAGGCGAAGCGGCGGAGGGAAGCGGTGGGGCCAGTTCGGACGCCGCCGCGGGCAGCGGAGAGCCTGCCGATTGGAGCGACGATCCGATCGACGCCAGCGGTTTGCAGGCGGTCAACGCCAACTTTGCGCTGACCGTCGCCGGTATCCTGGTGCAGGAGATCAAGGTCGGCCAGAGCGCACTGAATGTCGGCCTTAAGGACGGCCTGCTCGCAGTCGATCTGACCGAGTTGAATCTCTACGACGGCAAGGGCACGGGCAAGCTGACGGTTGATGGACGCAGTCAGGTGCCGGCGATCACCGAGAGCTTTACCATGAGCGGGATCGCGGCCGAGCCTTTGCTGACCGATGCTGCAGGCTTCGACCGGCTTTCCGGGACCGGGAACCTGAACATTGAGGTTTCGGCCAAGGGGGCTTCGCAGCGCCAGATGGTCGAAAATCTGAACGGCAAGGGTGCCGTGACGTTCAACGACGGTGCCATTAAGGGGATCAATCTTGCGGCAATGGTCCGAAATGCGGCCAACGCCTTCCTCGATCCGGGGGCGAGCGAGAGTCAGAAGACGGACTTCGCCGAACTCTCGGGCACTTTCGATATCAAGAATGGCCTGCTGACCAACAACGACCTCAAGCTGCTCAGCCCGCTGTTGCGTGTCGAGGGCAAAGGGACGTCGGACCTGCCGTCGCGTACGGTGGACTATCGCGTGGAGCCCAAAGCGGTCGCCAGCCTGGAAGGCCAGGGTGGTGATTCGGGCGCAGGCGGACTGGCGGTGCCGGTTCTCGTGAGCGGCCCCTGGCATGACCTTTCCTACAAGCCAGATTTGACAGGCGCGATCGAGGATATTGCAAAGGATCCCACAAAAGCGCTCGAGTCGGTCGGCGGTGGTGCAACCAAAGCGCTGGAGGGCGTCATCAAGGGCGGCGGCGACGCCGAAGGTGGATCGTCTGATGGTGTGAAACTGCCTGACGATGCAGGCAAAGCGCTGAAGGGACTGTTCGGTAACTAGAGCAGGTTCGTTCCGATTAAATAGAACGAACCTGCTCTAGAATCTCGTCCCCTTCCATCCGGGAGGACGACGAGAACCAAGGTGATAACCCCTACACCTGAGTTACCGAATGGAAGAAGGGCGCTGCCGAATGCCCCGGCAGCGCCCTTCGTCTTTCGAGAATCCCGTTGCGCGGCTTTTAGCGGATCGTGACCTCCACCCGCCGGTTCCTGGGTTCGGAAACCTCGTCGGCCGTCGGAACCAGGGGATTGCTCTCCCCGTGCGACGTGAGTTCGACCAGTCCGGCATCAACAGCCTGACGCAGGAGCATATCACGTACGGTCCGTGCCCGTGCGAGCGAAAGGTTCGCGTTGACGCTCGCATCGCCCAAAGTATCGGTGTGGCCGACGACGGCGATCCGTGGGGGCGCTTTACGGGCATCCAGCGTTGCCAGGATCTCAGGAAGCAAAGCTTCTGATTCCGCGGTCAACTCCGAAGTGCCAATTTGGAAATAGAGCAAAAAGGTCACGGTCGGCTCCGGCTGAGCATCGAGTGCTTCGCCGAAAACATCCCGTATTTCTTCCTCCTCCAGAACAAAGGGATCGACCGGCTCCTGACCGGCCCGGTCCAGGCCGGTCGCTTGTCCCGCCTGATTAAGGGTCTGGGATCCAGCGTCGTTTTTGACCTGGATGGTCCCGACTTTTCCGTCATCGTCCTCAAGAAGAACAAAGAGGTTGGTCGGCGTACAGGCGGAAACAAGCATGAGAGCGAGGATGGCGAGCCACGGGCGGATTGCGCGCAGGCCGAGAGCTGTTTGGGGCATGATCATCGGGCGCCTAATCATCGACACGGGCGAGGAACTTGGTGCCGCGAACCGAAAGAGTCGCGACCGGCGTGACAACGGAAACCGAATCGGGCGACAGCTTGGCGATCACGCCGGAAACATAAAGCAGCGTGCCTTTCAGGAGTTCCGTGACGAACGACAGCTTCTCTTCCTTCGGCACGAACTCAAAGCTGGTCAATCTTAGTTGCGACCCCGACCCCATTGAGAGCTGGGAGTTGTCGATAAAGGTTATGCCCATTGATCCGTTGCCTTTGACGATCAGCAGATCCGCAACGAAGACCGGGTCCCCGACCGCGATCGGCGCGGATTCTTCTTCACGGACTACCAATGTCGTCCCTTCCGCGCTCTTGACGTAGCCAATGGCGTCGTCTGCCCAAACTACCCCTGTCCGCAAGCCGGCAGTGGCGAGCAAAAACAACAGCAGGACGGCGAGATTTCTGACAAGTCGCACCCTTATTCCCCTCCGAATTTTTTTCTGCAGCGTTCAGCCAGACGAGCGTAGCGACCGTCCGGCGAACATCAAGCGCCCCTATGCTGCGTGTATCGACGGGAAAAAACAAGAAAGACGGTGCTTTTTTCGATTTGTTTCACGCTAAAGGAGAATTCTCCGCAGTTGATCCTCCGTGCATAGGATCATACAGAGCTGCGGCAGTTCGCCGCATCCGGCCACTTGCGGCGACACTTTGCCGCGATGCCGTTCTCTTGGCAGGCGGTCTCCGGTTTTGTAGTTTCCGCACGCATTAATTCCTTAATTCAACCTCAAGGCGCGGTTTAACCCTTTCCAGCTCTGAGTTTCAGCGGAAAAACCACACAGCGTTTTCAAGGAGCCGACGGATATGAACAATCATCAGCCTCGTCGCGGTTCAAGCCTTCAGGGCCGAGAAACCGGTCTTACGCGCAGGCGCCGGCTGCAACGCAAATCGACGCGGGTTTGATTTATGTCAATGGGTGCCTGCCATCACCCCTGTAGAAAGAATGCATCTCTCACCTCCTTGTACCAGAGGCGCCGGTAGCACCCGTCACCTCTGGTGCTTTTTTTGTTTGTTATCCCGGGGGAACCGATGAACCCTTCCCAACAAAGCCTTCAGGTGCATCCGACGACGTATCTCGTCGGCGTTGCCCTTGCCGTCGGCTCAATGATCGGCCTTCTGCTCATGGCGAAAGCCGCAGATCCGGTCATGGCGTTCCACGGCTTGGTTTTTTTGCTCGCTTGTGTTTCCGGTGTCTTTTTGCTGATCCATCGGCACTACAATGGTGCCAACACGCGCGCGGTCAGCTGGTCCGGGGCGGATGCGACGGGGGTCGAGTACAACGATGGGGTGGTCAAAGCCGGCGTAATCGCCTCGGCTTTCTGGGGTGTTGTCGGGTTTCTGGTGGGATTGATCATCGCACTTCAGCTGGCGTTTCCGGAGCTTAATCTGGATCTGCCCTGGACGACCTTCGGGCGACTGCGCCCGGTACATACTTCAGCCGTTATTTTTGCCTTTGGCGGCAACGTTCTGATCGCGACTTCGTTCTATGTGGTGCAACGGACCTGCCGCGCGCGGCTCGCGGGCGAGGTGGCGCCCTGGTTTGTTTTCTGGGGCTATCAGCTTTTTATCGTGATCGCGGCAAGCGGATACGTTCTCGGCGTTACGCAGTCGAAGGAATACGCCGAGCCGGAATGGTATGCCGACCTCTGGCTGACTTTCGTCTGGGTGGTTTATCTGCTGGTGTTCCTCGGGACCATCTGGCGCCGCAAGGAACCGCACATTTACGTGGCCAACTGGTTCTACCTTGCCTTCATCGTCACCATCGCGATGCTGCACATCGTCAACAACCTCTCCCTGCCGGTCTCGCTTTCAGGCACCAAGAGCTACGCGCTCTTTGCCGGGGTACAGGATGCCTTGACCCAGTGGTGGTACGGACACAACGCGGTCGGCTTTTTTCTGACCGCCGGGTTCCTCGGCATTATGTATTACTTCGTGCCGAAACGCGCAGAGCGGCCGGTCTACTCCTACCGGCTGTCGATCATTCACTTCTGGTCACTGATCTTTCTCTACATCTGGGCTGGTCCGCATCATCTGCACTATACGGCTCTGCCGGACTGGGCGCAGACACTGGGCATGACCTTCTCGATCATGCTTTGGATGCCGTCCTGGGGCGGGATGATCAACGGTCTGATGACCCTCTCCGGCGCTTGGGACAAGCTGCGCACCGATCCGGTTCTGCGCATGCTGGTGGTCTCCGTAGCCTTTTACGGCATGAGTACCTTCGAAGGGCCCGTCATGTCGATCAAGGCCGTGAATTCGCTTAGCCACTACACGGACTGGACGGTCGGTCACGTGCACTCCGGTGCATTGGGATGGGTCGCCTACGTCAGCTTTGGTGCCATGTACCATCTGATGCCGATCTTGTGGAAGCGCCAGCGCCTCTACTCCCTGCAGCTGGTCTCGGTTCACTTCTGGATCTCAACCATCGGCATCGTGCTCTACATCACGGCCATGTGGGTTTCCGGCATTTTGCAGGGCCTTATGTGGCGGGCCTACGACAGCCTTGGGTTCCTTGAATATTCCTTCGTGGAAACCGTCGAGGCCATGCACCCCTTCTATGTCATCCGTGCCGGTGGCGGTGCGCTCTTCCTCTTTGGCGCGCTGATCATGGTCTACAACCTATGGCGGACCGCCCGTGGTGACCTGCGTGACGAAAAAGCGCAGATCACAGCATCGCGTCCTGCAGCCGGCCGGCCGGCTGTGGCACCTGCAGAATAAATCGGCAGTGGGAAAATTCGGAGTTCATTATGTTAGCTAAGCATGAAATCGTCGAAAAGAACTCGACCCTGCTGCTGGTCCTCATTCTGATCGTGGTGTCCATCGGTGGATTGATCGAGATCGCGCCGCTGTTCTACCTCGAAAGTACGATCGAAAAGGTCAAGGGCATGCGCCCCTACACGCCGTTGGAGCTGGTGGGCCGAAACATCTATATCCGCGAAGGCTGTTACAACTGCCATAGCCAGATGATTCGTCCACTGCGCGACGAGGCCGAACGCTATGGCCATTACAGCCTGGCAGCGGAAAGCATGTACGATCATCCCTTCCAATGGGGCTCGAAACGCACCGGACCGGATCTGGCACGGGTCGGCGGGCGCTATTCCAACGAGTGGCATGTCGCGCATATGATCAACCCCCGTTCGATCGTACCTGAATCGATCATGCCCGGTTACCCGCATCTGGCGACGACGCCTGTCAAAACCGACGACATTGCGGGCCACTTGCAGGCCAACAGTGGCGTTGGCGTGCCCTATGACGAGGGGATGATCGACGCCGCCTATGTCGATCTGATGGCTCAAAGTGATCCGGATGCTGACGGCGTCGACGATCTGGTGGCCCGTTATCCAAAAGCGGTTGTTGCCGATTTCGATGGCAACCCGGCCTTCGTGTCCGAATTGGATGCCATGGTGGCTTACCTTCAGATGCTGGGGACTCTGGTCGATTTCGACAGCTACCAGCCCGAAGAAAACCTGCGCTGAGGAACAACGTCATGTCTTACCAGGATGTGCTCTATGCGAGCGAGACCTACGGTCTGCTTTATTTGATGGCGATGTTTGCCGCGGTGCTGGTCTACGCGTTTTGGCCACGCAATAGGAAGAAGTTTGAGAAGGCGGCCCGCATGCCGTTGGAGGAGGATTGAACATGGCCAAGATCAAGGAAACCGATGCCGTTACCGGGGTCGATACGACCGGTCATGAGTGGGACGGCATCAAGGAACTGAACAATCCTCTCCCACGCTGGTGGCTCTGGACTTTCTATGTCTGCTGCATCTGGTCGGTCGGTTACTGGCTGGTGATGCCGGCCTGGCCCTTAATTTCGGACCACACAAAAGGTTTTCTCGGCTATTCCAGCCGGGCGGGCCTGAGCAAACAGATCGAGACCGCGCAGGCGCGCCAGGGCGTTTACCTGGAGCGCATTGCGGCGGCGGATCTTGAAGAAATACCGCAGGATGCGGAACTGCTGGAATTTGCGCTGGCGGGCGGTCGCTCCGCCTTTGCAGTCAACTGTTCCCAGTGCCACGGCCAGGGCGCGGCAGGTTCGGCAGGCTATCCCAATCTCAACGATGACGATTGGATCTGGGGCGGCAGCCTGGAAGCGATCCATGAGACCGTGTTGTATGGGATTCGTTCGGACCACGACGATACGCGGATCAACGATATGCCTGCCTTTCAGGCTGACGAGCTTTTGAGCCGGGAAGAAATCAGCGATACGGCCGAATACGTTCTCTCGCTCTCGAGCGATCGTGGGGATGCGGGCGCGGTTGCGCGCGGCGAAGAGATCTACGTAGAAAACTGCGTCGCCTGTCACCAGGAAGCGGGTGCGGGGGATCAGGATCTTGGGGCGCCGAATCTTTCCGACAGTCTTTGGCTGTACGGCGGTGACAAGGCGTCGGTGATCGCCAGCATCAATACCGGCCGTGGTGGCGTGATGCCGGCCTGGAATGCGCGTCTGGACCCGGTCACAATCAAGCAACTGGCGGTTTACGTCCATTCGCTCGGTGGCGGCGAGTAGAACGCGGTTCCTGTAATGAGCCCTGCCGATAAGATAGGGGCAAGTGAGTAGATGTTGGAAACAGCGAGACAACAGGCCTACGACGGTGGGGACGGTGTCGAGCGCAGTGAAGCTTCGGCCGTTAACAAGGCCGAGCACCGTTCGCTGTACAAAAAGCGGGAAAAAATCTATCCAAAGAAGGTGTCGGGTACCTACCGCCGCCTGAAGTGGGTAATCCTCGTGTTAACGTTGGCGGTCTACTATCTGGCACCCTGGATTCGCTGGGACCGCGGGCCCAGCCTGCCGGATCAGGCCATCCTGATCGACATACCCGCGCGACGCTTCTACTTCTTCTTCATCGAGATCTGGCCTCAGGAGGTCTATTACCTGACCGGACTTCTGATTCTGGCCGCACTCGCTCTGTTTCTCGTTACAACCCTGGCCGGGCGGGTCTGGTGCGGCTACAGCTGCCCGCAGACCGTTTGGACGGATCTCTTCGTCGCGGTTGAGCGTTTCATCGAAGGCGACCGCAGTGCCCAGATGCGCCTCGACGCTTCACCCTGGAAGGCCGCCAAGCTCGGCAAGAAAGCCCTCAAGCACGTCGCGTGGCTGTTGATCGCGGCGGCGACCGGCGGTGCCTGGGTCTTCTATTTCGCCGACGCCCCGACGATTTTAGTCGACGTCTTCACACTTGACGCACCACCCGTGGCTTACATCACCATCGCTGTGTTGACCGGGTCGACCTACCTTTTCGGCGGACATGCGCGCGAACAGGTCTGTACCTATATGTGTCCTTGGCCGCGGATTCAGGCGGCGATGCTAGATGAAGATTCTCTGACCGTTACCTACCGAGATTTTCGCGGTGAGCCTCGGGGCCCGCGGCGCAAGAATAAGCCGACGGAACACCTGGGCGATTGCATCGACTGCAATCAGTGCGTGGCGGTCTGTCCGATGGGTATCGATATCCGGGATGGCCAGCAGCTCGAATGCATCACCTGTGCGCTTTGCATAGACGCCTGCGATAATGTAATGGACCGGGTAGGCCTGCCACAGGGGCTGATCGCCTACGACACACTTTCCAACGTCGATCAGCGCGCCCACGGCGGCAAGACCCGCGTCCGCCTGTTGCGTCCGCGCAGCCTGCTTTATATTGGCATTATTTTACTGGTTGGCGTCATCATGCTGATCTCGCTGATCAGCCGCTCGGCAGTCGATATTAATGTTCTGCGCGATCGCAATCCGCTGTTCGTGACACTTTCGGACGGTTCGATCCGAAACGGCTATACCGTGAAAATTCTCAACAAGGATCACAGCGAGAAGCTGTTTCGGTTGTCGCTTCAGGACATGGCGGATGCCGGAATACAGGTCGTGGGGTCGGATCCTGCGGCGCTGACCGTTAAGTCCGACAGGCTGGCCAGTTTCCGTGTCTTCGTTACGCTTCCCAAATCTCAGATGAACGACGAATCGCTTCCCTTTACCTTCGTGGTGACTGATCTGTCAGACGACAGCGAGACCCGTCACGACTCTGTCTTCCGGGGGCCCGGCAAATGAAGCTGACCATGCCGCAAACCCTGAACGGCTACCACGTCTTTGCTGCGTTCTGCGTGTTCTTCGTCATTGTGATCGGTGTGAACCTGGCGATGGTGTTCCTTGCGCTGGACAGTTGGAGCGGACTGAGCACCGACGACGCTTATCAGAGAGGTCTGCGGTATAACAAAACCCTGGAAGCCATGGCCCAGAAGGACGCTCTCGGTTGGCAGGATCGCTTGACCTTCACGCCAAGCTCATCGGGAAACCCATCAGGTGATGCCGACCGCGCCTCGAATGAAGCAGGTTGGGGACGTATCACATTGGAAATGCGCGACCGGGAAGGCGAACTGCTGGAAGGGCTGATTGTGACGGGTCAGATCTGGCGGCCGACCAATGAGGGATTCGACCGACCGGTGTCGCTGCAGGCCGTTGGGGCCGGGCAATACACAGCCGATGTGGCGTTTCCCCTCAAGGGAAACTGGCTGGTGCGGCTGACGGCGCGGCGGGATCCAAACCGGCATGATCTCGCGGGGGCAGGACGTGACGAGCAGGCCGGTTTTGTTTTCGGCATCGAAAAGCGGATTGATGTGCCATGAGCGCGAGTCTGAATTGCTGCCCGCCGGTCGAACTGGTGAACGAAGCCGATCGTTGCGAGCGGGCCGGGCTGCTTGCCACGGCCTGGTCTTATGCCCGAAGCCTGGAGGGCGACCGTTACGACCTGAGTCTAGGCGTGTCCAATCTGCATTGTCCGAGCTGTATAGATCAGATCGAAAGGGGACTCGCTGACCTGCCGGGACTCGAGCAGGCGCGGGTGAACCTGAGCACCCGGCGGCTGTTCCTGCGGTGGCGGGAAGAGTCCTCTTCGCTGGACGAGATCATCAGCAGGGTCACTGAGATGGGCTATCGGCTGGCGCCGATGGACAGTGAAAGCAGGCTGCAGGCGGGCGAACGCGAAGAGCGTGAACTGCTGCGTGCGGTTGCTCTTGCGGGATTTGCCGCCGCCAACGTCATGCTGTTGTCGGTTTCGGTCTGGAGCGGCCTGGTCTCGGATATGGGGCCGGCGACCCGCGCGCTGATGCACTGGGTCTCGGCGCTGATCGCGTTGCCGACGGTGGTTATCGCAGGCCGCCCGTTTTTCCGCTCTGCCCTTGCCGCCTTGCGTGGCGGCCGTTTGAATATGGATGTGCCGATTTCGCTGGCGGTAACTCTCGCGGCGGGCATGTCACTGTCGGAAACCATGCGCGGCGGTGAACATGTCTATTTCGACGCTGCCGTGACGCTGCTGTTTTTTCTCCTGATCGGCCGCTATCTGGATTTGCGCATTCGCGGTAAGGCGCGTTCGGCGGCCGAAAACCTTATGGCCATGCGGGCGGCAAGTGCGACGGTCATCGATCCGGACGGCCGGCAGCGCCGACTGGCTGCGGCTCAGGTCGAGCCCGGTATGATGGTGGCGGTGGCCGCGGGCGAACGCATTCCCGTCGACGGCACGGTAGTACAGGGCCGATCGGATGTGGATACGGCACTGGTAACAGGTGAGTCCCTGCCGCGTACCGTTGCCGAGGGAACCAGCGTTTTCGCCGGCACCTTGAATCTGAACGCGGCACTCAGAATCCGTGTAACTTCGACGGAAGATACGACACTTCTCGCTGAAATCGTGAATTTGATGGAAGCTGCCGAGCAGGGCCGGGCGCGCTATCAGCGGCTCGCGGACCGGGTCGCGCGTGCCTATGCGCCGGTGGTGCATATTCTGTCGGCGGCCACCTTCCTGGGGTGGCTGTGGGTCGGCAGCCTCGACTGGCAATTGGCTCTGCTGACCGCCGTGGCTGTCTTGATCATCACCTGTCCCTGTGCGCTTGGCCTGGCAGTGCCTGCGGTTCAGGTTGCCGCGGTGGACCGTTTGCTGCGGCGGGGCATCCTGGTCAAGGCGGCTGATGGTCTGGAGCGTCTCGCACAGGCGGACGTGGCGGTCTTTGACAAAACCGGAACCCTGACCCTGGGACGCCCTGAACCGATCAATATAAAAGATATCGCGCCCAACAGGCTGCAACTGGCGGCCGGCTTGGCCGCCGCCAGCAAACATCCGCTGGCCCGTGCGCTCTATCGGGCCGCCGAGGCGCAGGGTCCAGTTCCAGCCCTGACGCGGAGCGTCATCGAAACACCGGGCATGGGTTTGTCCACCGAGGTGAACGGATGCGAAGTCCGCCTGGGCAACCGGTCCTGGTGCGGGGTTGGAGAGCAGGCTGCAGAGGGTGCGGCGGGCAATGATCTTGCGATGGAACTCTGGCTGTCGGGTGGGGCAGAACCGCCGGTCTGTTTCCAGTTTAGGGATGCCCTGAGGCCGGATGCGCTGCACACGATCACCGCGCTCAAGAAACACGGCCTCGGCATTGAGCTGCTGTCCGGCGACCGTTCGGGGCCGGTGGAACAGGTTGCCTGCAGCCTGGGGATCGAGACCTGGCATGCCGAATGCCGGCCCGACGCCAAGATCGCCCGATTGAAGGAGTTATCGGCGCAGGGCAAGCGCGTGCTTATGGTCGGCGACGGCCTGAACGATGCGCCGGCCCTGGCCGAGGCCTTCGTTTCCGTTTCACCTGCCGATGCCTCTGAAGTCAGCCAGACCGCGGCAGACCTGATCTTTCAGGGAGAGAGTCTGGATGCCCTGGTCGAAGCCCAGCAGGTTGCAGTTTCCGCACGCGGGCTGGTGTTGCAGAATTTCGCCCTGGCTTTTCTATACAATGCGATTGCGGTGCCTTTCGCCATGGCGGGCATGGTGACGCCTCTCGTCGCCGCCGTGGCCATGTCGGCATCCTCCATTGTCGTCACGGTCAACTCTCTGCGGCTCTACGCGATGAAGCGGCGGTTGATGACCGACGGCACGGACGCTAAGCTTTCGGGGCTATGAAGGCTGATGGGCATCCGTGACTGCTTCAATCGGGAATGACCGAGCTCACATGAATCAATCGAGCTCACATGAATCAGCGGAAGGGATAGCGCGATGACTGCCCTTGTCTATTTGATCCCCGCCGCCTTGTTTTTGGGGTTGCTGGGGGTCGCGGCCTTTTTCTGGTCGCTTAAGTCCGGACAGTTCGATGATCTGGACGGCGCAGCTCATCGCATTCTGTTCGACGACGAGGACGTCAAACCGGACCAACGCAAAGACGGCTGAAAAGCCCTCGGCTTTTAATCAGACCTTAGGCTTCCTCTTTGATCAGATCGCGATAGGCGTGCCAGGTTGCATGTCCGATTAACGGGAAGGTGATGATCAGTCCGGCGAAAAGGGTCGCCAAACCGCAGGCGGTCACCATGGCGACCAGCCAGGCCCAAAGGATCATGGCCTTCAGGTTGTCCCGCACGGCGCGCAGGCTGACGAGGATGGCGGTGACGGCATCGACGTCGTGGGCAACCAGCAGAGGAATCGAAATCACGCTGACGGCGAAGACCGCCGCGGCGAAGACGCCGCCGACGACCGTGCCCACGGCCAGCATCGACAAGCCTTCGAAGGAAAAGAGCAGGAGTTGCGTTGCTTCGTCCAGAGGCGGAATTTCAAGTGTCCCGAAGAACAGCGCAAACAGCAGCGTGGCAATCCGGATCCAGGCCAGAATCATGAGCGTCAGCAACACGCCGATGTAGGCGAGCTGGCCCGGAGAGCTGGTTTTGACGAAAAGCGCCGACTTCAGGCTGACGCTCTCGTTGTTGGCGTGGCGCCGGCTGATTTCGTAGAGGCCGACCGCCAGCATAGGCCCCAAAAGCATGAAGCCGGCGATCATCGGCAGCAGCAGATATTCCAGCCCCAGCAGGAAGAGACCGGCAGAGACTGCAAAGCTGACGATACTCAGCAAGGCGCCGTAGGTCAGGGAGACGCCGGGTGCGCGCCAAAGATCGGCCCAGCCGGCCGCCAGCCACTTCCACGGTTGCTCCATGGTCACTTGCCGGATGGCGAAACGGGGCTGAGATCCGGCGATCTGGGTGGTGTCCTGAGATATCACAATCATGCCTCACTGAAAGTCTTTCACGCATGCATGGCAGAGGATAGCGCACAAGGGCGCATCCTCTCCATGAATTATTCTCGCTCAAGACGGCCGCCCGATCATTGACGTGTGTCAATGCATGGCAACGGGATTGCTCCTATAGCTGCTCTAACCGGTGCGTTTGCACAAAGCTGCGGCGCACCTTTCCCCAAGAGTCGAACTGAGGAGGAGTCAGATGAGTGAACATCGTCTTGTTTCCTGGCCCTGGTCGCGTCCGCTTAGCGCCGGCACTGCGGTTGGGTGAGGGTGTGCCGGCGCGATACGGCCTCACATCCTGCCCGTCCCGATCAAACCTCATGATCAAACTTTATCTGCCCACTCGCCATGACCGGAACGAACATGACCTATAAAGACATTCTCATCTATCTGGACGACTCCGCGGCCTGCGCAAAACGTATAGAAGCGGCGATCGCCCTGGCGCGGTCTCACGACGCACACCTGACCGGCCTGGCTCTGGACTCCGGTATTTCCATGGCGACCTATATGGAGGTTCATGTCCCGGAGGAGATTCTGGCGACCATGCGCGGCCGTGAGCGGGACCGGGCCGAAAAGATAGCGGCCGATTTTCGCGGCACGATCGAGCGCGCCGGATTGAACAGTGATTGTCATGTGATCTCCACCAGCGACATCACTGCGGCAAAAACCGTTGCCGAGATGGCCCGTTACTCGG
Source organism: Pelagibius sp. Alg239-R121 (assembly GCF_947331435.1). Classification (GTDB taxonomy): domain Bacteria; phylum Pseudomonadota; class Alphaproteobacteria; order Kiloniellales; family Kiloniellaceae; genus Denitrobaculum. Next base: position 1,594,572 of record NZ_CAMZOF010000001.1, read on the forward strand.
ATCTGGTGATCCTGGGGCAGGTAGACGAGCGGGAGAACGAACCGCTGGGCGGTGCCAAGCTGCCTCAGGACGTCATGCTGGCTGCCGGACGCCCGGTCCTGATGGTGCCCTATATCGGGGCCGGGGCAACACTGGGTGAAAGGATCCTGGTCGCCTGGACTCCCGGCCGGGAGTCGGCGCGCGCCGTTGCGGATGCGCTGCCGCTTTTGAAGAAGGCCAAGGACGTCACGGTCCTCACGGTCAATCCGGTCGTGGGGCGGGGTGCCCACGGTGAACGGCCGGGCGCGGATATCGGCCGGCATCTCGCCCGTCACGGCGTCAAGGTCATCGTCGACCGGGTGACCACCGACCAGGTCAGGGTGGCGGATGCGATACTGGCTTATGCCGCCGACAATGCCATCGACATGATCGTCATGGGGGCCTATGGCCGTTCGCGCCTGCGCGAGGTGGTTCTCGGCGGCGTGACGCACGAGCTGTTACAGCACATGCCGGTGCCGTTGCTCATGTCGCACTAATTGCAGCGCCATAAACTTTAGTTATAGAGACGGCAAATTAAACTTCTGCCCAATGGAGAATTCCGGGTGCGGACCAAAGATCGAATGCACCGGCCGGATGCTGTATCCGCAGCGTTCCGGGCCGGTTCATTCATCTCAATCTTTGGAGCTTCCCATGAAAATCTCTGCCGTCGTACTTCCCGCCGTTGCGGTTGCCGCTATCGCTTCCATCACCCTTGCCGGCGTGTCTTCGCTGCCAGCCAATCCGGCTGCCGCTGCCGCATCTCAAGGCAGTTACGCCGGTAAATCGGGTGATGAGATCACCAAGAGCCTCGAGGAACAGGGCTACGAGGTCCGCAAGATCGAAACTGAAGACGGCTACCTGGAGGCCTACGCACTTTTGGACGGCAAGCGCTTCGAGATCTATGTCGATCCGAAGACGGGCAATATCATCAAGATCGAACAGGACGACTGAATCCCCGCCTGACGCCACCGCCGCCCAACGCGGCGCGGAAATCCGCTGTGCGGCGTACAGCGGATTTTGGCGGCCGCGCTACTTCTGATCTATTCCCGGAGAGGAGAGCTGTCATGCAGTCCGTCAAGGTCTGGGATCCCTTTGTCCGCATCTTTCATTGGGGGACGGCTCTGCTGTTCCTCGCCAACTTCGCTGTCTTCGAAGACGATGGCGCCGCGCACCGCTATGCCGGTTATCTGCTCTTCGGTCTTGTTCTCCTGCGTATCCTCTGGGGATTGGTCGGGACCAAATACGCACGTTTCAACGCTTTCTGGCCGAGTTTGCGGGATATCAAAGAGCACTTCCGCGGCCTGCTCAACCGCGATCTCCAACCCCATTTATCCCACAACCCGCTGGGCGCGCTTATGGTCTACAATCTGCTGATCGCGCTGATCCTGATTTCCGTTACCGGCATCATGATGGGCAGCGATACTTTTTGGGGCGTCGCTTGGGTCGAGGAAGCTCACGAGCTGATTGCGAACTACGCCATCGTCTGTGTCGGACTGCATATCGCCGGCGTAATTTTCGAATCTCGGCGCTCGAAGATCAATCTCGTAAAGGCTATGGTGACGGGGCAAAAGAACATTCCCGGCTGACGTAATTACATGGCGGAGGCATGACGAAACCTTTAGCGGTGCATCCGCCAATCTACCGAAACAGAGCCGGCGCATTGTTCGGGCTGCTGGGGCTCCAGATTTTTTGCGCGTTGCTCCTGCTGATCGAAGCCCTGGTGGAGCTCTCGGGCCGGGAGTATCTCCTGGAGAGTTTCGGGCATCATTATCTTGAGTTCATTGTTGTGCTGGCTCTGGTGCTCGGGATTGCGCTGACGGCTCGTGAAATCCGCAAGGTCCTGGCACGACAAAAATCCATGGAGAAAACCTTGGAAGCCGCTTCAGGTGCCTTTTATCAGCTGATCGAGGATCATTTCGATGCCTGGTCTCTGACACCGTCGGAGCGGGACGTCGCGTTGCTCGCCATCAAGGGTCTTTCCATCGCCGAAATCGCCGAGGCCCGGCACACCAAGGAAGGCACGATCAAAGCCCAGTGCAATGCCACATACCGCAAGGCGGGCGTGACCGGCCGGACACAGTTGTTGAGCCTCTTTATTGATGAACTTCTGGGTGAGGGCTTGGACAGACAACGCGATGGCGATAGGGCGTCTGCGCCGGAAATCTCCGAAGCCACAGGTGCGTCGGGATTTGACGCAAAGAAAGCGGCGCTCGAATAGGTTCGTCTCGCGGCGATCAGAAGACAACAATCAGACTGCGCCGCGGCAGCGCAGCCATTCCTAACTGCATCAGGCCCCAGGCGATCACCTCTATTGACGTGGCTCAATGAAATTCACCGTTCGCTCAGCCATCTTGGCAGCAATCGGCGGTGCGGTTTACGGAGCAAAAGGAATGGGGCTTCAAACGAAGCTGAGTTGGGCAGAAAAGACGCTCGAAGCGCCCGACATGAAGAGCGCGCAACGGCCGTGGCACGCGGTACCCGTGACGGAGGTCATGGCAGCGCAGGGGAGCAGTCTGGCCGGCCTGAATGAACCCGAGGCCAAGCGCCGTTTGGATGTTGCTGGTCCCAATCGTTTGCCGCAGGCGAAACGGCGCGGCGCCGTTCGCAGGTTTCTGGCGCAGTTCAGAAACCTCCTCATCTATGTGCTGCTCGCGGCGGCGGTCGTGACCGCCTTTCTGGGGCATTGGATCGATGCTCAGGTAATCCTGGCGGTCGTCTTGATCAATGCCGTGATCGGTTATGTACAGGAAGGCAAGGCGGAAAAAGCGCTCGACGCCATTCGCGATATGCTTGCGCCATCGGCCAGCGTGATTCGGTCGGGTTCCCGCAAGACCGTCGCGGCGCAGGATGTCGTGCCCGGTGATATTGTGCTGATTGAAGCAGGCGACCGTGTTCCCGCCGATCTCCGGCTCTTCGACGTGCGGGGACTCAAGATCGACGAGGCGATCCTGACGGGCGAATCCGTGCCGGTGACAAAAGACATGCATCCGACGGCCGCGGCCGTGCCGCTGGGTGATCGTGCTTCCATGGCATTCAGCGGGACTTTGGCGACCTATGGACAGGGCAAAGGTGTTGTCGTTGCCACGGGTAGTCAAACCGAGATCGGCAGGATCAGCGGCATGCTTGCCGGTGTCACGACGCTGCAAACGCCACTCCTCAGACAGATGGCCGTCTTTGCGAAATGGCTGACCGGTGGAATTCTCGTGCTGGCCGCGTTTGTTCTGGCGTTCGGCTTCCTGGTGCGCAGTTACGGGTTTTCGGAGATCTTTATGGCCGTTGTCGGCCTCTCGGTCGCTGCAATCCCTGAAGGACTGCCCGCCATTTTGACCATTACTCTAGCGATCGGGGTTCAGGGGATGGCGCGCCGGAATGCGATCGTCCGCCGTCTGCCGGCCATCGAGACTCTGGGATCCGTTTCGGTCATCTGTTCGGACAAGACCGGCACCTTGACGCGCAATGAGATGACAGTCGCCTCCATCGCTTTCGACGCACAGATCCTGAGCGTCACTGGTGTTGGCTATGCACCCCAAGGCCGTTTCTTGCTGGATGGACGCGAGGTCGCAGCGCAAGAAGATTTGCAGCTGACAGAGATCTGCCGTGCGGCCCTGCTTTGCAGCGATGCCCATCTGCGCGAGGCGGAAGGTGGTTGGGTGATCGACGGCGATCCGACAGAGGGGGCCCTGCTGGTCGCGGCGTGCAAGGCAGGTTTCGATCCCGCTTTTCAGCGGCAATCCTGGCCGCGCCGAGATGCTATTCCCTTTGATTCGCAACATCGCTTTATGGCCAGCCTGCATCACGACCACGAAGGGCGGGCTCTCATTCTGGCCAAGGGGGCGCCGGAGCGTATTCTCGAGATGTGTGCGAACCAGCGAGACAGCAACGGCGAGGTCGCGCTTGATCGTGTCTATTGGGACGCCTGTATCGCGGAGATCGCCGGCCGGGGGCAGCGTGTGCTGGCCGTTGCAACGAAACCCGCTGACCTGCCACAGATTGATCTTCAGTTCGGCGATGTCGAAACCGGACTGACCTTCCTTGGGCTTTTCGGTCTGATCGATCCGCCGCGCGCGGAGGCGGTCGCGGCAGTGGCTGAATGCCGCGCGGCGGGCATTCAGGTGAAGATGATTACCGGTGATCATGCCGGTACCGCCGCCGCCATTGCCCGCCAACTCGGATTAGAGAATCCGGAGTCCATCCTGACCGGTCACGATCTCGATGCACTCGATGACGCCGAGCTTCGGCAGCGTGTTCGGAAGACCTCCATTTTTGCACGCACCAGCCCCGCCCACAAATTGCGGCTGGTCGAGGCACTTCAGGCAGGAGGCGCGGTCGTCGCCATGACCGGCGACGGCGTCAACGATGCACCCGCGCTCAAGCGTGCGGATGTTGGTGTCGCCATGGGACAGAAAGGCAGCGAGGCCGCCAAGGAGGCGGCCGAGATGGTGCTTGCAGACGATAATTTCGCGACCATTGCCGAAGCAGTGCGGGCCGGGCGCACGGTCTACGACAATCTGAAAAAGGCCATTCTCTTCATCCTGCCAACCAATGGAGCCGAGGCCTTTGTCCTGATCGTGGCCATTCTACTCGGGACGACCTTGCCAATCACCGCCGTTCAGATTCTTTGGGTCAATATGGTTACGGCGGTAACCCTGGCTTTGACGCTTGCCTTCGAACCCAGTGAGCCCAACGTCATGGCCCGGCCTCCACGTGCGGCGGATGAGCCCATTCTCTCGCCTTTTCTCGTCTGGCGGACCGGCTTCGTGTCGACGCTTTTCATGGGAGCCATCTTTGGCATGTTCACGCTGGCACAGGCGCGGGGTGCCAGTATTGAAGAAGCGCGCAGCATCGCGGTCAATACTCTGGTGGTGCTCGAGATCTTTTATCTCTTTTCGGTGCGATATCTGAAAGGCACTTCGATCACCTGGCGCGGCCTGTTCGGCACGCCTGCCGTCCTGATTGCTGTTGCAGTTGTCATCGGCCTTCAGCTTCTTTTCACTTATGCGCCCTTCATGCAGATCCTCTTCAAAGTCGATGCACTGGGCGTCACGGAAGGTCTCGGGATTGTTGCGGTCGGCATCGTGGCCCTGTTGATCCTTGAATTGGAGAAGTGGGTCTATGGCAGGTTTGCCGGTCCAAAGTCTGCTGCGTGACGGTGTCTAGCAGAAGCAGTGCCAATTCCTTCGGAATGTCTGAAGCCGCAAGAGTAAATCCGATCTAGGTGAATCCATCTCGATGACCTGCTACGATCAAGTTGGCGGTAACTGACGAGGAGGACCCACCGTGTCCGACGAACTTGTGTTTTACACGCACCCCATGTCGCGCGGACGTATCGCGCGCTGGATGCTCGAAGAATTGGGTCAGCCCTATCGCACGGAGTTGCTTGGTTACGGCACCACGATGAAGGCGCCCGACTATCTGGAAGTTAACCCGATGGGCAAGGTTCCCGCTGTACGCCATGGTGATGCGGTCGTGACCGAGTGTGCTGCGATCTGTGCCTATCTTGCCGATGCTTTTCCCGGTGCCGGACTCGCTCCGGCGCCCGGTGATCCGCTACGTGCTCCCTATTATCGCTGGCTGTTCTTTGGGGCGGGGCCGATCGAAGCGGCGGCGATGAACAAGATGCTGGGTTTCGAGGTGCCCGAAGAGCGCCGGGGGAACGTCGGCTACGGCTGCTACGATGACGTCATGTCGACGATGGAGACAGCAATCGCCGGAAAGGACTATCTGGTGGGCGATCGCTTCACCGCCGCGGACGTCTATTTCGGATCCCATATCGGCTGGGGTATGTCTTTCGGCAGCGTCGAAAAGCGTCCGGGGTTCGAGGCCTATTGGGAAAGAATTTCGTCCAGGCCGGCTGCAGTTCGGGCGCGGGAAATCGACGATGCGCTCCTCGCAGAACAGGCGGGAACGGAGTCGTAATTCAGCCAGGATCAAGCTCGACTGAAAGCCGCGCGGCGGCGATCGGCCGGTTGTACCTCCGGGTGCCTTCCAGTAATCTGCCGCTATGAAAATTTGCGTGTTTTGCGGCTCGAGTCTCGGCAGAGATTCAGCCTATAAGGAAGCTGCCCTGGAAACCGGCGCTTTCTTCGCCAAGCGGGATATCGAACTCGTTTATGGCGGCGGTCATGTGGGAATGATGGGGGTCATCGCGGATGCCGTGCTCGCGGGGGGTGGCAAGGTGACCGGCGTGATGCCGGCGGCGCTTGTCGAACGTGAAATCGCACACAAAGACCTAACGTCCTTAATCGTGGTCGACTCCATGCATGAACGCAAGGCCGAGATGGCGACGCGGGCGGACGGTTTCATCGCCCTGCCGGGCGGTGCCGGGACCTTGGAAGAGGTGTTCGAGCAATGGACCTGGGCACAGCTTGGCGTCCATCAGAAGCCCTGCGGCTTTCTCAACACCAAGGGCTACTTCGATCCGCTGCGCGCCATGATCGAGCGGATCGTGACCGAGGGTTTCATGAAGGCCGATTACGCCGAGATGCTGGCCTTTTCGGATTCGTCTGAAGATATTCTCGAGGCTTTCGAAAGCTACGTCCCGCCCTTACGCAAGTGGACCGACGGTGCACCGGGCGTCCAGCTGTAACGGAGCGGTTTGTCGGTGCCAGGCCATCGATGTGGATCGCCCGAGCGTTTGAAGTTCTCTATGTAGAACTCCGGCGCGTGGTCTGGACTGCGACGCCAACGGGGTGCTCGGTTCCGAAAAGCAGTCAATCTGAGATCCAGGGCCAGGACCCGTCAATCTGTCGAAGATCCAATCGGGGAATGCGCCACAACCCGGGCATGCTTTGTTTGGCCGCGACGCAAAACCATAAAGCCGGCTCCGATGATCATGAGCATGCCAAGAATCGTCGAACCGCTAGGTGATGTCGCGAAGAAGAAATAATCCCACATCGCCACAAATACCAAATAGCCGTATTCGAACGTCGCAACAACAGATGGCGGTGCGGCTTGATAGGCACCGGCAAGCAACATGGCGATTGCGACCGCCAGAACTGCCAGCAGTCCCAGAACCAGCCATTCCGAAGTGCCAACCGGAGACCAGGTCCCAAATATATAGGGATACGACCGGACGAGCTCTTCGCCAGGCTGCCAAAGGACAAGCACCACACTCATTATCAAACCGGCGGCCAGCATGACCAAATTGACGGAGAGCGCCAAAGTAATCAGCGGCAGGGACTGGCATTTCGTCCGGGTTGTGACATGTGACAGCGCATAGAAGAAGGCGCCAATCACCGGTAGGAGCACCCAGGGAGAAAAGGCGTCTGTGCCCGGCTGCAGGAGGATGATGACACCTGCAAAGCCCACAAAAACAGCGATCCAGCCACGAAGGCCGACGGCTTCGCCGATGACATGGGCGGAGAGTAACGTAACAAAGATAGGCGCGATGTAATTCGCGGCGCCAAGGCTTGACAGACTCAGAAACGGAATGGCCGCGTAGAATGCCAAAAACGTCATCGTCATAAAGAGCGCCCGCAACAGCGGCCATTTTCGCAAGGCATCAACGAGCGCGCTTCTCTGTGCGCCCTGGACCCATGCCAGAGCAAAAAATAACGGCAGCGTCATCAGCGCCCGTAAGGCGAAAATCTGCCAAAGAGTGAGCTCTGCGCTGAAAAGTTTAAATACAACATCCTGAACCGATATCGTGAAGGCCGCGGCCACGATCAAAGTGACACCACGTGCGACCTGTTGAGGCCGCGCCTGTACATTTCCAATAGACAATTTGGCCTCCCTACGCAGCACTTGAGAACCTGCTGTCTTTTAAGATATTGCGGTTGGGAGTGTTTAAGAAGGCATTGCAAACTAAAGTCATTGTTTGATAAAAATAAACAATGGAGCGTGCACCAATTCATGGAATTGAAGTCTTTCTGGCGATTGTTCGGGAGGGATCCCTTCGTGCGGCCGCCAAAGAACTTGGCGTGGGTGCTCCTGCGGTCAGCCTTCAACTGAAAGCGCTGGAAGAGAAAATGGGCGTTGGTCTGCTGTTTCGCACAACGCGCAGCATCGAGCTGACCGATGCCGGCCGGGTGCTGTTCGATGCGGCGGCGCCGGCCTATCGGGACATGCTCTATGCGGTTAAAAAAACCCAGGAGCTTGGAAATTCCGCCAAGGGAACCTTGCGCCTGAGTTTGTCGCGAGGCGCCTATATCACAGCCATCGCGCCGGTGTTGGAAAAGTTCCAATCAGACAATCCCGGAATCTCTTTGGACCTTTCCCTGAACGAAGGGTTGGTCGATATCATTCGAGACGGTTTTCACGCCGGCATACGTCTGGGGGACATTTTGTCGCCTGAAATGATGGCGGTGCGTTTAACGCCGTCGTTGACCCCGGCCTTCTCCGCCGCACCGTCCTACCTGGACAGGCACGGTCGTCCTGAACATCCGCGCGACCTTCTGAATCATCACTGCATCCGCTACAAGCTCCCGACCGCCAAAAAGGTAGCTGACTGGCATTTCACCGAAGACGGGCAGGATAAAACCATCGATCCGCCAACACGGTTGGTTTTCGATCATATGACGGGCGTGATACAGGCCGCGCGCGAGGGTCACGGTATCGGCTGGTCACTGCGGTCCACGGCGGCGGAACATCTTGAATCCGGAGACCTGGAAACGCTTCTTGATCCCTACGTGCGAAAGTTGCCGCCGTTTTACCTCTATTATCCAGAGCAAAATAAACGCGTTGAATGCCTGCGGCTCTTTATCGACTGCCTCGTGTCGTACCGGAATCAACAGGCCAAGAATTCAGCCTGAATACCGGTTAAAAATTGGCGGGCGGCCGTTCAGCGCAGTGCCGGCTGGCTGGCAAGTTTAGACTTGGATAGTTCTGGCGATTTAGCGAAGTTTTTTGCACCTGCGACGCAGACAACCACCGCAACCGAGACGGCTGCCATGGGCCAGCTAACCTCCTCCTGAAGCAGGGTTGCGGCCAGCATCAACCCCATAAAGGGTTGAAGCAGCTGGAGCTGCCCGACGGCCGCTATTCCCCCTTGGGCCAGTCCACGGTACCAGAATACAAAGCCGATAAGCATGCTGAACAAAGACACATAGGCGAGTGCGATCCAGGATGGCTGGCTCACGCCTGCGAAGCTTGCGGGCAGCGTATAGATTGCAAGGGGCGCCATAATCGGCAATGACAGGACAAGCGCCCAGGAGATGACCTGCCAGCCACCAAGTTTCCGCGATAGTTTCGCTCCTTCTGCATAGCCCAGGCCGCAGGCGATGATCGCGGCAAACATCAGAATGTCGCCGGTCCAGGATGCCGAGAGATCCTGTGTCAGAGCGAAGCCGGCAACGAGGGTACTGCCGGCAACGGCAAAGACCCAAAAAGCCGGGCGGGGGCGATCGCCGGCCCGGAGCACAGCGAAAATTGCCGTCGCAAGCGGCAGGAGGCCGATAAAGACGATCGAGTGCGCCGAGGTAATGTGCTCCAGGGCCAGTGCCGTCAGCAACGGGAAGCCGACCACAACCCCGAGTGCCACGATGAACAGCGGTGCAAGGTCGCTTCGGCCCGGCCGTTCTTGGCGAAGGAGGACAAGCAGGGCAAGCGCCAAAACGCCGGCGATCGCAGCGCGTATAAGGGTCAGAAAAACAGGATCGAAGTCCGCAACGGCCACGCGCGTCGCCGGCAGTGAGCCGCTGAAAATTGCGACGCCGATAAAGCCGTAAATCCAGCCGCTTTTACTTTCGTCCATCCGGCCCTCCTTTTCCGAAGGCACTATGACCGAGGCCTATGGTTCTGCCAGAGACAGTCAGGTACAATATCGATAAACTGTAATGGAATAATGAGCAGTACAGATGCGGGTAAACGATATTGATAGAATGGCGGAAGGCACGCTGGTCGAGCAGGTGATGGCTGCGGTTCGCAAGCAGATTGCGAGCCGCCAGGCAGCGCCGGGTGTCAAGTTGCCGTCGATCCGTGGTCTGGCTCAGAGGATGCAGGTATCGAAATCCACGGTCGTGGAGGCCTATGACCGTCTGGCGGCCGAGGGTGTCATTCAATCGCGGCGTGGTTCGGGCTTTTTCGTTGCGGGACATCTGCCGCCTTTTTCTCTTTCCGATACCGGACCCCGCCTCGACCCCGCGGTTGATCCGATTTGGATGACCCGGCAGTCGCTTGATGCAAAGGGCAGCCTCTTGAAGCCGGGTTGCGGCTGGTTGCCCGCTTCCTGGATGCCGGAGACGGATATTCGCCGCGCTTTGCGATCGTTGGCGCGCGACGCTCAAGCCGGCTTGACGGACTACAGCACACCTCACGGTTTGCCCGCGTTAAGACAGCTCTTGTCCCGGCGCCTGGCCGATCGTGGGATCGAGGCGGCGCCTCATCAGATCATGCTGACGGAATCCGGGACCCAGGCCATCGACCTCCTATGCCGGTTTTTGGTCGAGCCCGGTGATACTGTTCTGCTTGACGATCCCTGCTATTTTAACTTCCACGCGATGTTGCGCGCTCATCGTGTCAAGGTTGTCAGCGTGCCATACAGGCACAATGGTCCGGATCTGGCGCTGTTTGAGCAGGCACTAGTCGAACACGCGCCCCGTCTCTACATCACCAATTCGGCGCTTCACAACCCCACGGGCGCGACCCTGTCGCCTGTCGTCGCGCACCGGGTGTTGAAACTTGCGGAGCAGCAGGATCTGCTCATCGTCGAGGACGACATTTTTGCGGATTTCGAGCAGGAGCCGGCGCCACGTCTGGCGGCCTTCGATGGTCTGGACCGTGTCATACATATCGGCAGCTTTTCCAAAACCCTGTCGGCATCCGTTCGCTGCGGCTTTATTGCGGCCCGGCAGGATTGGGTTGAACAGGTGGTGGACCTCAAGCTCGCAACCTCCTTTGGCGGCGGTGCCTTCTCTGCGGAACTGGTGCTGACCTTGCTGAAAGACGGCGCATACCGCAGACACATCAGCGGCTTACGCTCACGCCTTGCCGACTCGATGGGCAAGGTTAGCACCAAACTGAAAGCCATCGGTCTGACACCTTGGATCGAACCGAACGCCGGCATGTTTCTCTGGTGCCAGCTCCCCGAGGGTTTGGATGCCGCCGATGTCGCGCGTTCAGCCATTGAAGATGATCTCGTTCTCGCCCCCGGCAATGCCTTTAGTCTCACACAGGCGGCCAGCGGCTTCCTGCGCTTCAATGTTGCTCAAACCCTGGACCCGGCCATCATCCCTCTGCTGGAGCGCGCCATGCAACGATCCGCGAAATCTTCGGCGTGAAGGGTGTGTGTTTTAATGCCTGGAGGGTCTATTCGCAAAGCACGGCAAGCCGGTGCATTGAGCGCAGACTTGGCGCTGTTGCATACTCGGTAGCAGGCGACCGTCAGAGTTTGTCCCGGAGCGCGTAGTACATCATGCCCAGCACCAGTCCGGGCCAGCGCAGCAAGGTTCCGCCGGGAAACCTGCGTGTCGGGATGCGTTCAAAGACGTCGAAACGTTCGGCGGTGCCCGCGACCGCTTCAGCGATCACCTTGCCGGCCAGCGATGCCATGGCGACGCCATGACCCGAGAAACCTTGCGCGTAGTATACGTTCGGCGACAGGCGCCCGAAGTCAGGCATGCGGTTGAGCGTGATTGCCAGGGTGCCGCCCCAGGCGTAATCGATGCGGGCCGTCTCCAGCTGCGGGTAGACGCGCAGCATGTACTTGCGGACGAAGCCGGCGATGTCCTTCGGGAAATGCCGGCTGTAGTTCTCGCCGCCGCCGAACAGCAATCGACCGTCCGCACTCAGGCGGTAGTAATCGATGACGAACTTGGTGTCGGCCACGGCCACGTCGTCACGGATGATCTCACGGGCGCGGACTTCCCCTAAGGGTTCGGTTGCGAGAATGAAGTTGTTGATCGGCATGATCTTGCCGGCCATGCGGGGTTCGAGCTTGTCCAGATAACCGTTGCAGGCCAGGACCACGTGGTTCGCATTCACACTGTACCCGTTGCACTCGATCCGGCATTTGCTGCCATCCTGAAAAGCGGTGACGCGCGCGCCTTCAAAGAGGCGTGCCCCAGCCTCATCAGCCGCCTGGGCGAGCCCGAGCGCGTAGTTCAGGGGATGAAGGTGCGCTGAGTCGCTGTCCAGAATGCCGCCGTGATAGCGGGTCGTGCCGAGCATCTCTCGGATCTCAGCCTTAGGAACCGCTCTCAGGTGAGGGTAGTTGTAGTCGTGCGCGAGTTTGTCGACGTAGGACGGAAATTCGCTGGCGTCGCCTGGTTTACAGGCCGCATGCAGGATGCCCGGTTTGAGGTCGCAGTCGATGCTGTGTTTTGCAATCCGCGACTTGACGACCGCTTTCGATTCTTCCGCAAGATCCCAGAGCCGCTGAGCGTCCGCCTTTCCGACCATCTCCTCGACAACATCCTGCTCCTGCCGCTGACCGCTGCCGACCTGGCCCCCATTGCGGCCCGAGGCACCCCAGCCGATTCTGTTGGCTTCCAGCAGCATGACGTCATAGCCCCGCTCCGCCAAATGAAGCGCGCTCGAAAGTCCGCTGTAGCCGCCGCCGATCACACAGACGTCGCAGGAGGCGTCCTCCCGCAGCGCCGGGTAGTCGCTTTGCCGCTTGGCGGTTGCGGCGTAGTAGGAGTTTGTATGGGCTTCGCCAGTCATCAGGCCTTGGCAACAACGTTTGTTCACTACCACCAAATAGAAGACTGCGGCGGCAGCGTAAAGCCTGACGTTCGGTCCGGCCGGCCGGCGAAGTGGCGCAATGCTATGGGGTGTTCCGTGTCATGTCTCCGAATATGCCTGAATTCTGGTGATCAGGCAGGTCCGTGAGGACGTCATCGACCGCGGCACAGGTGTCGAAGGCCGAAAGATCAATGAAGACAAATGTGGGACCGGAACGTTCCGTGAGGGTTAGAACGCTGCCAGTCGCGATGGAGTCACTGCCCGGCGGTGCGCCGGATGGCACGCCCTCGCGGGCCGGAAGAACATCGAACAGCAGGTCATTTGCCGGGGCATCCAATCCGCTTTCGCGAATTCGCAGATCAATGCCGGTAAACTGTCGGGAAATATCGACGGTGAAGGTCTGTGAGCGCGATAAACGCGTGTTGATTTTGACAGCGCTGTCGGCGCCGCCGGCCAAAGCGCCGAAAGACCAATCGAGATTGGGGGCGCTGCGCCTGTCGTTGCGAGGGCGAGCGCTCCTGCGGCGCAAATTGCCGCAATGAAGTTTCTGAAATGCACGTTGGGTGATTCCGTTTGGTGTTGTGGAATTTCACGCGGGCCGATTTGCGGCCCGTCGAAGAAACCGTGAAAGATCCGATCGCCGGCGTGCCAGTGCGAACGCAAGGAGAGGCACAGCGAACAGCATGAGGGTTCCCGGTTCCGAAACCTGCGCGACCGCTTCGCCGATCACAGACCCGCTGGCGAACTGATTGGCAATGCCCGACAGCAGGATCGTGCAGTCCGCGTTAAAGCACCCCGCGGCACCGGAGGAAAAGTCATTCAGCTGCAACCCGACCACGCCACCGGCATTTGTCAGCAGGTCCAGAAAGACCAGCCGCAATGTGGGTGAATCACTGAAATCCGGTCCGTCTGCGGAATTCAGAAAATTGGCGCCGGCCGCACTGCCGCCGCCTAAAATATCAAAACCGGCGTCCAGAGAGCCACCGCCCGCGGTGGTCACCGATATGTTGCTGTAGCTCGCGGTGTCGGCGTCGAACAGGAAGGATCCGGTGGCCGTGCCGCCGCCGTTGAAGGTGACGTTGTCGAGGGTCCATAAAAGCGGAACGGCCGAAGCAGGTGCGGGAGCCAGCGACAACCAGAGGGCAGATACCGCTGCAATTCTGGAGATCCAGGTGATGATGTCTGATCGGATAAGAGGCTTCATAATAAATTCCCAGATAAAAATTATGTAAATTGCGTGAACGCGAAAGTCTCACTCGAAAAGCTTGATGGACAGACCCGGTTTCGCGGGTCCGTCTATCGATCAGGAGGCCGCTAACGTACGTAGGCAGTGCTGGTCATGAGATCCGCGAGCTCGGTGTAGGCTTTCTCCCAGGCAGCTTTAGCCTCCGGGGTAAAATCTTCGCCCAGCATGTCGGAAAAGGCCTCAAGCAATGCCGTGCCTGCCAAGGGGTAATGCTCCCGCTTGACGCCGTAAGCGACATGGCGCAAGGCCAGGCCTTCCAACATCGGCGCCAGCGTATGGGTGTTATGGAGTTCCGAAACAATGACGGCGAGCTTGCTCATCAGCATTGCGCCTTGTCGCTCCAGATCGGTCGTAAAGAGGATGCGTGTCTCCGGCGCCCGGGAGAAGAGGATTCCGTAGAAGCGGTCGGCAGCTTGTTCGCTCACGCGCGAGATGCGGCGGAAACTGCTTCTGATCAATTCGACCTCATCCGCTGTCAGCGCCAACTTCGAATCTCCCGAGTTCGCGTTAAAATCCAACGCACGGGACCACCCAAAGGCGTGCCTTTGGGTGGTTGCCCGGCGATCGAAGTCATAATAAGCATTTGTTCAATATGTATTTTTTTATATTCAAGCGAAGCGCCACAGATAAATTTCTGCGTAGACGCGTTGCCCGTAAGCGTTGTGGTACACTTAAATTCGCTGGACTTGAACCCGAGAAACGGCACAAGGAACATGCAATTTTGCATGAAGAAGGGGCGGGAGCCTGCAAATGGACTGGGACAATTTGAAGGTGGCACTCGCTATCAGCCGCTTGGGCTCCCTGACTCAGGCTGCCTACGCGCTCGGTATCGACCAGTCGACAGCAGGGCGAAGACTGTCGGCGCTTGAGGCCGATCTTGGTGCAATCCTGTTCGTTCGGTCAAAGACCGGCTTCGCCCTGACCGACGCTGGTCAGGCGGCGATCAAAGAGGCGGTCGAGGTCGAACGCAGGGTCGACCAGCTTGTGGATGCGGTGACGAATTCGGATGAAGGCCCCAGCGGCGTGGTCCGGCTTTTAGGCAATGGCTGGATGCTTGACCGGCTTGCGCGGACCGTCATGGCGCCCTTTATGGTCAGCCACCCGAAGCTGGATTTGCGCATTATCACCCATGTGCCGCGCAGCCGTGTTCGGGGCGAGGCATCGCTGTCGCTCTGGTTCGAGGTCGAGCCCCGGGACGGCGAGTTCGCGATCAAACTCGGCGATGTGCCTTACGCGCTCTATTACGCCCGCGAGTCAAACCTCGAAAAACTTGGATGGGTGTCGTTTTACGACGAAGACGCCCTCCGGCCTGCGATCACCCGATCCTACCGTCGCCTTAAAAGGCGTCACGAATCCCTACGCCTGACCGCGACCGACGCCGGCATTATGCTTGCCGCTGTGAGAGAGGGGGTGGGGAAGGGCCTGCTGCCCATGTGTCTTGCAGAGGAGGATGAACGGCTTGTGCGTGTCAATGACGGCGACCCGGAACTGATCCGGGGCCTTCACCTTCACGCCCATCCCGACACGGTGCAGGCTCTGCGGGTACAGGCTACGATCCAATGGCTCCGCGAAACCTTCAGCGAAGTTTTTCTGCCACCCGGTTGATCGTGAAATGACCAGACCCCGGCGCCTGCAGTTGGCTTGAGTCTTGATAATCTACGACGGTCCCGCCGACAAAATGAACAATGCCTTTGATAGAATATTAGTATCCTGAGGTTTCCAGTTCGGGACGAAATGGAGTGTCGGTCAGTGACTTTTCTGCATAGCAAAACCCAGACCTACGTATAAGACATAATGACTGACTCGGGTAGTCTGCAGTCCTAGAGTCATCTGATCAGATTGCCTGTGTTAAGAAGGGTGTTCTGACACCCATCAGCTATGGATTTGATCACGCCTCAAAGGCGGGCGCCCGCTGGGGATCTGCGAAAAGCACAAATCAACCCTTTTGATCATACAGTTAGAGGGCGGTTGGAAAAACGCCGGCAGGGCTTCCACCTCTGTGATCTGTCGGGGGCTTTGCAGGCATTTGCCTATGCGATAGAACTTTGTGAATGTCGTGGTTCTCAGCTCTTACCGGTATTGAATCTGAAACACCTCAGTCAGTCGGTGAGTTGCTGACGGTTGAGGGCTCCTGCTTGATTTCTGCGGCAAACTCCAGGCGATTTGAAATTGGCACTTTGACAACGCCTTCGCTGTCAGAATTACGAAAGACCGATCTACCTTGTGACGGTCGAATTTCGGTACAAGAGATCGTTGCCGACGTCCAAAATCTGCATGTGCTGCCGGAGAATTCTGGAGCGGCATTCCAAGTCGCCTCTCAATTCAACCTGCTCGAAATGGCTGGCCCATCGTTAATTCCTGAACTTGGCGTGGGCCGATACGAGAACGATTGGACCCAGGGGCCTGCTTGCGCAATCGCATGCGGAGCCGGGACAATCTATCGCAACTATTTTGCGCCGATTCGTGATGGAATGGGCCAATCCATTGACAGGCAGATTGATTGTTTGGAGGACATCGGTAAGGCGCTGAACAATCACAAAAACGCCTATTGGGAGATGAAAAACGGGTATGCACTTCCTACGCCAAGAGGATTGTTGGCGTTGGAGCGAACTCTAACAACGATGCCTCAAAACGAGAGAGACAGGTTGAGAAGTTTGCTTCGGATTGGATTGCATGCGGATACCGAAGTCACGCTTCGCAATAGCGGTCACAGGGTCACACAAATTTACTGCAGCGCAATGCCTGTCGCTTACGGAGTGGGACCTGCTGAAAGCTGGCAAGAAATCGCGACACTTGTTTTGGAGGCCGCATATGAAGCAACTTTGCTTGCTGCGGTCGAAAACGCATCGAGAACGGGAAACAACAGAGTGTTTTTGACGATGCTTGGCGGCGGAGCGTTTGGCAATCGGGACCAGTGGATCATCGAAGCCGTTACGCGAGCAATAGGTCTGGTTAACCAGAGCAATCTGGAAATCTATTTGGTCAGCTATGGTACGCCAAGCGCGGTCGCAAATAGCATAGTCACGCAATGTCTTGACGATTAAACCTAGTCATAATTGAGATCGAACCAGCCATTGCTTTCTGGCAGATAACTGGTTCCTGGCCTCCGGAGTGCGATCTCAATCTAGGGACGGAAATTGCCGGCGCGGTTTTCCGCCTCTGCGATCTCTTGAGGACTTAATAAGCCCCGCAGCTCAAGACTGAGTTCAGCGGCTTCTTCGTCACCCTGCGTCTGCGCTAGGCTGGCCCACTTCAGGGCTTCGATCAGATCCTGCGGGACTCCTTCTCCCGTCCGGTAGCGCGTGGCCAGGCGGCTCTGTGCTTTGGCATAGCCTTGTTCCGCGCTGCGGGCAAACCACTGTGCGGCCAGCACGGGATCAGCTTCGGCGCCGCGTCCATCCCGGTAAATCTTGCCAAGGCTGTATTGCGCGGATACCAGACCGCCTTCGGCCGCCTGCGAGATCAGGTGGAATGCCCGGTTTTCATCAGCGGCGACACCGAAGCCGGTCTCGTACATCTTGCCCAGGCTGTACTGAGAGCGCACAAATCCGGCGGACGCTGCCTTTTCGAGCCAACCAACCGCCTCGCTCAAGTCAGCTGCCGCGCCGCGCTCGATCAGTGTCAGGGCGATATTGTGTTGCGCGGACCGATGCTCCTGCAGGGCCGCCCGGCGCCACCATTTAAGGGCGCTTTGAAGATTTCTTTCGACACCGAGACCGCGGTCGTGGAGGACTCCCAGATTGTATTGTGCCCGGGCATCGCCTGCCTCCCCGGCTTCGGTCCAGACCTCGACGGCTGCGGAAAGATCCCCGGCCTTATAAGCTTGCCAACCGGATTCAAAATCGGCGTGTGCCGGTGCAGCCCGAGCTCCAACCGCAAGGGCGGTCAGAAAAAGGCCGATCACGCATAATTTTCTCGGGGCTTTGATTCTTGGGGCTTTGATTCTCGGGGCCTTGATTCTCGGGGCTTTGATGTTGTTCTCCACGTTTCTAGCCCAAGTTCCGAAGGAACTCGACCGGCACGGTGAACTCGATCTCGTCCTGGCTGATCTGCGCAGGGATCGGCGGTACCGGCGATGACCGCTCCATCATCTTTTTCACGGCCTGATCCAAAAGATAAAAGCCTGAGCTCTTGCGGATATTGTAATAGAGGATCTCGCCGCTTCGGCTGACGACAAAGTGGAGCAATACTGTTCCTTCCTGCCGGAACCGATGGGATTCTCTCGGATAGCTGCCGTGGCGTTTCACCCAAAGGAGAACCTGATCCTTGTAGTTGAGTGTCGGAACCTGGCCCTCGCTGTTGAGACTTGCCGTGCCGACAGCTCCTTCGCCGTCAACGTGGCGCAGTGACGAAATTTCGCCTCCGACCGCCTTGGTGACAGGAGCCGCTGAAGACGCGGTAGAAGCTGTGGATGCGGCCTGATCTTGAGGGGAGGCTTTCGGTTCCGGGCCCTCCAGCGGCAGGCGCTCTTCCAACAATCCGAGTTCGGGCCTGGGTACAGGTGGCGGGGTTGGTTTGCGGCTCGGTACGGGTGGAACAGCTGCGATTTTTGCAGGTTCTTCCGGCGGCTGTACCTCTGCGACGACCGGCTCCGGCAAAGGGCTCTCTTCTTTTGGCGGCGTCTCCTCCGCCTTCTTTACCTCTGTAACTTCTGGTTCCGCCTTTGGCGCTTCTGGCTCTGGCGCCGGTACTGCTTCAACCACATCGGCCGGCGCCGGCTCAGGTGGCAGAGACTCAGGTGGCAGAGGCTCAGATGGCAGAGGATCAGGTAGGCGGGGCGCGGGGGGAGATTCGACCGTCGCGCTGGGTTCAGCCTGTGCGCGGGGGTTTTCAGGCAGCCTGGGCTCGGCCGGTGATGGCGTTTCGGTTCGAGGTGCCGCCGTGATCTTTGGCTCCGAGGCCGTCTGATCATTTGCCGGCGCGGCACTTGGTGGGGCAAGACCGACCAGTAGGCCTTCGGCTGGCGCAGCCTGGTTTCCGGTTGCGCCAAAGCTGCCGCCGCCGCGAAAGGCCGGCGTCGTGGCGGCGCCGCTGACAAGACCAAGGTAGGCAGCAAGGTGGAGGACTATTGCCAGCACCAGGGCTAAGGCCCAGTGCCAGGACCGGATCCCGCTCATCGCTCTGGTTCCAGGGTCAGCATCAAGACCTCGTCAACGCCAACGCTGCTCAAAAGTTCCATGACCTCGATCACGCGGCGCGCATCGACCTGACCGTCAGCCTTGAGGCGGATTTTCGCTTCGGGTTGGGCCGCGAGCAGATCCAGCACCTTGAGCTGAAGGTCAAGCTCGTCGAGCTCGTCATCACCGAATGCCAGGCGGCCGTCGGCGCTGACCAGCACGACCGAGTCCTGGTCGACTTCCGGCAGTTCACTCTCTGAAACCGGCGGTTCAACGTCAAATGCCTCGATACGGTGCAGGGCGCCGGCGAGCATGAAGAAGATCAGCAGCAGGAACACCACGTTGATCATGGGCAGAATCGGGTCGCTTTCGGCCTCGGGTTCGGGCGCGCTGATCTTCATGGTTTTAAGGATCCCTTGAGAGGGAGACGTTGGCTGCCCCGGCGCGCTTCAACAAATCCAGGAGATTGATCGCGCGCTGTAGCTCTACACCTGCTTCAGGACGGACGATCACGGGCACAGATGCTTTTTCGGCAAGCTCGGCCGCAACCTGCTGTTCAAGTTCCCTCGCCGTCACGCTGTTGTTGTCGAGGGTGATCGACCCATCGACCAGGATGTGTATCACCAGAACCTTGTCTTCGGTCGAAGCCGTGCCGGAGCCTGCGCTTAGCCGCAGATCGACGGCCCGCCAGTCCAGGAAGCTGGAGGCAAGCATAAAGAACACCAGCAGAATAAAGACCACGTCGATCAGTGGTGTCAGTGCGATCAAGCGAAGAGAGGGTGGTTCGTCCTTAAGCCTCAAGGGCTCTACTCGGCCGCTTGAGGAGAAGTATTCCGGGCGGCTTGGCTTGTCCTGGAACCCAGCGTAAGGACCTGGGTTGCGGCATCCTCCATGGCGCGCCGGCAGCGGTAGATTACCCCATCGAACCAGCTGTGCGCAGCGGCGGCCGGAATTGCAACGATCAGCCCGGCCGCGGTGGTCAGGAGGGCCACCCAAATGCCGCCTGACAGGATCGCCGGGTCGACGCGGCTGCCTGCGGACTCCAGGGCCTGGAACGCATTGATCATTCCCAAGACTGTCCCCAGCAATCCGATGAGCGGACTGAGGGTCGCAATCAGTGCCAGGCTTCGAAGGCCGCTGCGCAGATTGTCGAGTTCCAGGCTGGCGACGCGCTCGACCTCTTCTTTCACTGCATCTTCGGAGAGGGCCGGGTCCAGAGTGCCGCGCAGGGCTGCCGCCATCACCCGGGCAACCGGATTGCGGCGCGCGGTCAACCCGGCCAAGGCATCATCGGTTTTTGCCGCCCGTGCATCCTGTAGCGCGGTCTCGACAAATCGCCCGCTGCCGATCCGCATAAACTGAAACAGTTTCACCAGGATGATGGCCAGAGTAATCACGGAGACCACTGCCAGGACGTAGAGCACCGGACCGCCATCGTTCAGCCACTGGAGCAGTTGATCGAACGGGCCGCCCGCGGCGCCGTCCGCGATCCCTTCTGCGGATCCGCGCTCAGAGGCGACGCTCTCGCTCGTGGTGTTATCGGCCATGGATTCCCTTTTCTCCAACCAGCTGCATGAAAGCTTCGGACACTAACAATAGACCTGGGAGGAGAACAGGCCCTTGTCAGGGAACATCACAATGTTTTCACAGTTTGTGAAAATAGTTGTTGCCGTGCTCTCCAGCCTGGGCGTGATACTTTCTTTCGCCTCCCATTCTCAAGAAAAAAACTCTATTATGCGCATTCAAGACTTTGCCGTTAATCTATAGTCACAGAAGTTATGGCTATGAGAACCTGAGGTTATTGGAGTTATTCTATGCAAGCGGTCAGGGTATTTTTCCTGTTGGTGTTTGTTCTATTCGGATGTGAAAACGCAAGCCGTCAGGCCCGTAACGTCGAATACTCGGGATTCCTCGGAGATTACTCGCAATTGCGAGCGAGTACGGATGAGGGTTTCAACCAGGTCTACATGAATCCGAAGCTGGACAATCCCGAATTTGTCCGCCGCTACACAAAGGTGCTGTTAGATCCGGTGGTCATCTACCGGGATCCGAAGGAAAAGGATCTCATGCTGTCTTCGGATCTGCAGGGGATCGCCGACAATTTTTTCATGCTGCTGCAGAATGAGCTTTCCAAAGATTATGAGGTGGTCAGAAGCCCGGACCGCGAAACATTACGCATTGCAGTCGCGATCACCAACGCCTCCAAGGATATTGCCGTTCTCGACACGCTCTCGACACTGGTTCCATCGGCCTTTGCCGTCAGCACTCTTTACAGTTACGCCGCCGATGCCCCGGGCTTCAGCGGTGATGTCTCGATTGAAGCGCGCTTCAGCGATGGGATTAGCGGTGAAATCTATAAAGCGGCGGTTGACCGGCGGATCGGCCAAAAAAGCTTCTCCGCCGAATCGCTGGATTCCTGGCAGACCGTGAACGATGCCATTCTTTTCTGGTCGCGCTATACGCGGTTCAATCTTTGCGAGCTGCGGGGCGACAGTGATTGCGAAAAGCCGAGTTGAGAAACCCGCTTGAGACCCTTCTCAAAGAATTTGGCGACCAGACAACTGGTAACCAGATAGTTTGTGGTCAGAACAGCTCAAAAATCAGAAGGCGCTTAAAGGATGCAAGCTCGACCCAGCAGTCCGGCGTGCCTTGCGCATCGACTTCGATGAGGACGTGATACAGGCCGGACTCGATATAACCGGCATTGCAGCTACGTTGCTCCACCGCTCCGGAGTCACTGATTCTGAAGTGATAACGCAGTTTCAAATCCGATTCACCTGTGACCGGCAGCAGAATCATTGCCTTGGCACCAGGGGGCAGAATCTCGATTGTTTCGCGGCCGCCGATCACCTCGACTTCAATCTGCTCCAGTGGCCAGGCGCTGCCGTTCGAGATCTTCAGAGTCGAACGACTCAGCCACAGAAGATTAGGTGCGAGCAAAGCCGCGAAGAACCCGACGACGATAAGGGCGGCGAGGAGGGTCTTGCGTCCATTCAAAGCGATGCCGGTCGGGTCGCGCATTTTACAGTGACTATTGCTTTGCGTCGGCTGAGGCCGTGGCCTTTGAGGTCATGGCTTGGGCCATCAGTGCGGTGGCGGCAGTTTTAGCGATCTTTGCCGCATGACTCTTCTGTTGCGACACCTGGGCGGTCACGATTGCGCCCTCGAGTAGGAGTGCAAGCTCTTCTGCAAGGCTTGCCGGATCGGCGGCACCCATTTCGCCGCAGAGGTCTTCGATATAGCGTCGCATCAGCGATTTGAACTCCCGGCAGACTTGCCGGATCGGTGTGTCCGGATCGGAGTATTCGCCGATCGCATTGATGTACATGCAGCCATAGAAGTTGTTCTGCTCGAACCAGGCTGCAGCCACATCGAAAATCGCCAGCAGCCGATCATGCGGCGTCTCCGCCCGCTCTTCGACCTGACGCATGAAACCGTTGCGGAAGAGGCCGTCGTACTTCTTCAACGCAGCCAGGATCAGCTCGTCCTTCGATCGGAAGTGGCGGTAAAGCGTCTTCTTCGAAACACCGGATTTCGCCAGGATCGTATCGATACCGGTGGCATGATAGCCGTGCTCGGCGAAGAGCTCGATCGCCGTGTCGATCAGGTGTTCGCGTCTTTGCGGCACCGTCATGGGGTACACTCGCTTCTAGATACAGATCTGTATCTATATAAACACCGTGTCGCGCTATGGCAACTCCGGATAGTTCCTGGCGAATCACACAAAACTCTATTCCTCAGTCACAGATTGTTGAAGTGATGATGCTACTGTCTTTATTGACAAGGGAGACAGATCTGTGGCTTTTTAATTGAAAGGAGACAGATCTGTCTCCACGTAGTGACCTTCACAGGATCTCATCTTTCAGATCCAGAACCGAACGAGGAACTTCCCATGCCACGTATTCAGCCCGTCGACCCCGCAGCCGCAACAGACGAAGCAAAAAAGCTCCTGGACGGCGTAAACACTGCCCTCGGTGTCGTGCCGAACATCTTTGCGACCATGGTTCAGTCACCGAAGGTACTGGAAGGATTTCTGGCCTTGAACGGAGCGCTGGGTCAAGGATTGCTCTCGGCCGGCCTGCGCGAACAGATTGCGTTGACGGTTGCGGGCGCCAATGAGTGTGACTATTGCGCATCGGCACATACGGCAATTGGAAGAGGCGCCGGCCTGAGCGCCGACGAGCTTTCCGGCAGTCTTCAGGGACAGTCGGCAGATTCCAGGACCCAGGCTGCCTTGAGCTTCGCCCGGAAAGTCGTCGCGCAGCGCGGCCGGATCGATGATATCGAGCTCCACGCCCTGCGCAATGCGGGTTACAGCGACGGCGAGGTGGTTGAGATCGTCACGCACATCGGCGTCAACCTCTTCACCAACTACTTCAATCATATCGCCGGTACCGACATCGATTTCCCGGTCGTTCAAGCGTCCGGCGCTGCCAACGCAGCCTGACCTGACTCTATCTCAGTTGGCTGGCGACCGGGCAGCCTGGCCACCGTCAGCCTTCTGAAGCGAAATCGACGAAGCGAAAAGGAAGATATTGAGATGCAAAAGACAGCAAGAACCCTCACAGTCGCGGCCATTGCTTCGCTCACGCTGGCCGGCGTGATTGCGAGCACGGCCTATGGCCAGATGACCAAAAAGATCTTTGCCGAAGGGGTGGTGTCCGAAGAGGGATCAATCACGCTGCCTAAAAACTTCCGCACCGATTACACCATGCTGGGAGCCTGGTCGGTCGCAGGCGATGTGGATACCGGCGGCGAGGTCGGTCTGCATGTGGTCTATGCCCCGCGTAGCGCTGTCGATGGCTACCGTAAGGACGGCAGTTTTCCCGACGGCACGGTTCTGGTGAAGGAGCTGTTCAAGGGAAAGACCGAGAGTCTCACGACAGGCGAGGCCACCAGCGCAGCCGCGACAGCAGGTTATTTCGTGATGGTCAAGGATACCCAGGGACGCTTTCCCGATAACAAAAATTGGGGTGACGGCTGGGGCTGGTCGTTCTTTGCCGCCGACAACACCACCCAGGCTACGACCAAAGACTACAAAGCCGAGTGCCTCGCCTGCCACGAACCGGCACGTTTCAGCGATCTGGTCTACGACTACGCCTATCCGGTACTGCGAAACTGATTTGCGCTGATTTTGGTGTTTTCAGACCATGGGACCGGAATCATGTAACGGACCCTCCCATATGATGGGCCCCGGTACGTGACTGGCCCGGTACGTGACTGACTGGGCGTCTCTTCAAAATTCTACCCTCCTCTAGCGAATTGAACTTCAGACCTCTGCGTTCTCGACGCAGGGGTCTTCTTTTTGCCTGCAAGACGCAGCAGCCTGCGGCTTCGCGGATGGCCTTAGTATCAGAAATCTTGGTGCAAAATTTCCATTTTCTTATTCGGATAGGACCAGTTCTCAGAATTACTAGAACCAGGTGCTCCGATGACTGGTATTTGCGGCGCAGGCTGCGATACTGGCTCTAGCGAACTATGAAACTGGCCCTATTCGATCTGGGCGACTGTCGTCATTTTCCGGCGCCAGACAGAGCCCACTCAATGAAGGCTTCAGACCATAGTTCCGAAGAGGAAGGAAATTACCGATGACCGCGGGTCACAAGCAGATCACCGTCGACGATCTCGTCGCTACATTCGATGCCTTCAACAAGCATGACGTCGAAGGCGTCATGAAGACCTTTGCAGACGACTGTGTGTTCTACGCAGTCGGTGGTCCGGAAGTCTATGGCACTAAGATCGAAGGCGCCGAAGCAATCGCTGCTGCCTTTTCCGGTGTCTGGGCCGCCATGCCGGATGCCCATTGGGATCACCACAGCCACTTCGTGTACGAGGACCGCGCGGTTTCGGAATGGACCTTCAGCGGGACCGGCAAGGACGGCATGCGCGTTGAGGCCGAGGGCGCCGATCTTTTCACTGTCCGCAACGGCAAAATCGTCGTGAAGCAGGCGCTCCGCAAGAGTCGTCCTCCCTTCAAAGCCTAACCACCCATGACCGCGGTTCGCGATGTCTCATCCGGGGAACATCAGATGCCCGACCAGAATATAGTATCCGGTCAGTCTGCAGTATCCGAGCAGAAACGGCCCAAACACTGGCCGAAAAGCAGCTACGATCCACGCTACGATCCGTTGGTCGACGCGGGGCCGGGCCATAACCGCGACTACGCCCCGACCTATTGGATCGGCACTGCCGGCGCGCCGCCTGCGGACGACGGTCCGATTACCCAGGACGTTGACGTTGATGTTGCGATCGTCGGTTCCGGCTATACCGGGCTGAGCTGCGCCATCCACCTGGCGAAGGAACACGGCATCAAGGCAGCTGTGCTCGATGCCAATACGGTGGCCTGGGGGTGCAGCACCCGGAATGGCGGTCAGGCTCAGATTTCCTCCGGGCGTCTGAAGCGCTCTCAGTGGATCAATCGCTGGGGCCTGGATGTCGCCAAGCGCATGCACGCGGAAATTTCCGAGGCCTTTGATGTTTTTCGTGATCTGATTTTCTCGGACGACTTCGACTGTGATCCACAGGACGGCGGCCATCTCTACATTGCGCACAATGAGCGTATGAAGCGCAAGATCGAGGATGAGTGCAAGCTGCTCAATGATGCCTTCGGTTACGGTTCCCGGATCGTTTCGCGCGACGAGTTGCACCAGGAGTTCGTGAAGGAAGAAGAAGGCGTCGCCGCGATGCACGAGCCGGACGGCATCGGCATCCACGCCGCCAAGCTGGCTTTCGGCTATATCAAACTGGCGCGCAAACTCGGCGCCACCGTTCATCCCTCCAGCCCGGTTATGGGTTGGAAGACGGTCGACGGCGTGCATCACCTGACCACGCCCGGCGGGACCGTGCGCGCCCGTGCTGTGGCCCTTGCGACTGCGGGATATACGCCCGCAGGGCTTCATAACCGGACCAAGAACCGCCTGATGCCGGTGCTGTCGAATTCCGTCGTCACCCGGCCCTTGACCGATGACGAGCGCGAGGCCTGCAACTTCAAGACCAATCTGGTGCTGACTGATACGCGCACCCTGCGGCATTACTATCGCCAGCTGCCCGACGGGCGCGTCCAGATCGGCAGCCGGAGTGCGATCACCGGTGCCGATGCGGAGAATCCCAAGCACCTCGCGATGTTGCTGGAAGGCCTGTATCGCAAGTTCCCGGCGCTCCGGGGAATCGACCTCGATTACTCCTGGTGGGGTTGGGTCGATGTCAGCCACGACATGATGCCGCGGATCTTTCAGCCGGATCCCAAGCAGTCGATCTTCTACGCACTCGGCTATGGCGGCAACGGCGTGATGTATTCGGCCCAGGCCGGCCGGCGCATGGCGCAGATGGTGGCCGGGAAGGGCGCCGGTCTCGACCTGCCGATCTTCACTTCGCCGCTGCCCAGCCACGGTGTACTGACGCCGTTCCGGCGCATGGGACAGCGCGCGATGTATGTCTGGTATTACCTGAACGACGAAAAACGAAAGTAAGCACCGAAACCTGAACCTGTTTCAGCACTCTGTTTTAGCGGCGCGAGGCAAAGCGTCTTCCGCCTGACGACGACGACAAGAAGGGATTTTAGCAATGAAGATGACGACGGAAGAAGCCTTTGTGAAGGTATTGCAGATGCATGGCATT
>NZ_CAMZOF010000002.1 GCF_947331435.1 Pelagibius sp. Alg239-R121
CTCCCATGTTCACAGAATACCTGTGATCCTAACGGGAGCTCGACCTCAAATCATGGTCAGCCCAATTACGCATGCTTAGGGCCGAAAGCGGCAGCCACAGCGCGCCAGTCCGATGGCCGCCTGCTGCACCTCATCAGGCAGATTTGAAACCTTCCGAGACATTCGACAGGTTTCAGCCAATGGCCGGCGTTGAGGCGGAGACGGCCCAGCAGATACGACGGCGGTTGCCAAGGGTACACGGCGGTCAGTCTGTTGACGCAACCATCGGCGCGTCCTCACAATACAGAATCCAACGTCACTAACAGGGATCACAACAGTGAGAAAACGCAACAAAGGAGTTGCATTATGACTGACGCGGACAACGACAAGATCGTGAAAGTGGTCGAGCTAAACGCGCCGATCTCACGGGTTTGGAATGCCCTCACGGATCATGAAGAATTTGGGCAATGGTTTCGTGTCAGCCTTGATCAACCTTTTGAGGTTGGCGTCAAATCTACGGGTCAAATGACATACCCGGGCCACGAAGATGTTGCTTGGGTCGCGTACATCGAACGTATGGAGCCCGAGCGCCTCTTCTCATTTCGATGGTACGATTCCGATGATGGATCGACGGAGCAATCAGAGGGTCAGCCCGGCCTTCTTGTCGAGTTCCGGCTGGAAGAGTTCCCAGACGGAATGCGTCTGACGATAACCGAGTCCGGGTTTTCCGCACTGCCCGATCCTCGACGGATCGAGGCTATGCGCAGCAACGAAGAGGGTTGGAACATACAGGCAGACAACCTTACCGAACATCTCTCAGCATAGGAACCCAGGACCGGCATCCAATAACAAACATGAATACCTGCTTTGCGGCTTGTGCGGCGCAATTCTGACTGCACGAGCGAACGACAGCCATGGGCCGTTTTCGGCACTGTGGACTTACAATCTTCTTGCGAGATGTCACAGTGCAGGAAATGGCCGGAAGGTGCCCAAACCTACTGCGATCAAAAGCGCCTATTTCCGCAGGCGCCGCAAATCAGTGTGTCCGTTCTGTGGCATATGTATGTAGCGGCTGTTGTTCGTAATTGACTTCTGGCACGTTGATCGAAAGTCGGGGCGACCACCCGCGACCCAAATCCAGTTCGGCTCATGCCGTAACTTGTCCCGGCAGAGCCTATGGTCAATGTGATCGCAAGAGGTTTCTAGACCGGGAGAGATTGGCGATGAGATTCCTACTGTTTCTGACGCTGGGGCTCTGGGCCGCCGGCGCGCTCACCGTACGAGCCGAGCCCGATGACGGTCCAAAGGCCGATCCGTCGCTCTACTTCTTCCCGCCGACTCTGAACGTCGAGCCGCTGGTGCCGCCGACCGATCCCGAGGACGAGCTCGATCGCGATCCCAACGGTGTGCTGGTCCTGCCGAACATCAAGGCCAACCCGACGGATGGCGGTTGCTTCGACGACTCCGAGCCCAATCTCTGTGCCCAGAACGAGACCACGGTGGCGGTCAACCCGACCAATCACGACAACTGGGTCGCCGGTGCCAACGACTACAGTGGCGATAACGTGGTCGCCGGGCGGGCCCAGGCCTCTTGCGGGTTTTACGCGTCGCAGGACGCGGGGCAGACCTGGAGCGGTGGGCTATTCGAGCCGCCCGAGGGCTTCAACGGTGGCGGCGATCCCTCTGTAACCTTCGATGGCGCCGGCAATCTCTATTACGCCTGCATGAGTATCCTGCGCAGCGGCGAGACGCCCGAGACGCTGAGCGTCGACGACACGGCCATGCATGTCTACAAGTCGAGCGATGGTGGCTTGACCTTCGATCCGCCGGTGCTGGTCGCCGGCCCCGGCACGCCCGACAAGCAACACATCAACGCCGATCCGCTCTCCAACGATGTTTTCATGGCTTGGATGCAGGGTGCGAACATTCGCATCGCCGGCTCCACCAACCAGGGTGCCAGCTTCGACGCTCCGGCGGCCGCCGACAATGTGATCATCGATGATCCAGGCACCGGCAGTGCGCAAGGCGCCGTGGTCGCCACGCTCGGCAGTGCGAACCCCGAAGGCGGTGGTGCGCCGTCTCCCGACGTCTACGTCGCCTGGGTGGGTAACGTCGATGAGGGTACAGCCCAGATCCTCTTCGACAAGTCGACGGACGGCGGCTTCACCTGGGGCGAGGACGTTGTGGTCGAGAACTCGGTCGTACAGTTTCCGGTCATGGAGACAGGCGTCGGCACCGGCACCTCCAACAGGCGCGCCCTAGTTGGCGAGTTCGGCCATCCCGAGCACAACCCGAGCAATGGTTTTCGGGTCAACAGCTTCCCGAGTCTGGGCGTGTGCCGTAACCTCACCAGCGAGTTCTACGGCGACCTCTTCCTGGTATTCGCCGACAACCGCTTCGGCGACGGCGACATCTTCTTCAAGCGCTCGACCGACGGCGGCGAGACGTGGCCGGGCGGCTTCACCCGCAAGGTCAACGACGATCCGATGGGCAACGGCAAGGACCAGTTCTTTCCCTGGGTCGCGATCGACGAGAATTGCAAGATCAACGTCGTCTTCTACGACCGGCGTGACGACCCGGACAACCTGCGCTTCCATACCTACTTCAGCCATTCGACCGACGGCGGGCAGACATTCTCGCAGAACGCGCGCGTCACGGTGGCGCCCTCGACCAACGCCCAGTTCCACGGCGGCTTCATCGGCGACTACCAGCAGGTCGCGGCGACCGTCGCGAGCTCGGCGACCTATCACCACGACATCGACCGAGCCTTACCAATCTGGATGGGCACGACCCAGGGCGCCCAAGACGTCTTCGGGGCAACTGTATTGCAGACCAAGTCTGGAACCTGGATCAACGTCGATGTCGACTTGGTCCTGGCCGACCCGGAACAGCAGGCAGACAATCTGGAGTTCGTCTTTCCGGGCAATGTCGGTGGCGACTTCAGCGACTTCTACCACGGGCCGGCCAACCCCTTTCAGAACCATATCACCATCTTCGATCCGGCCGCCAACGAGACCACACTTAGCTTCTACGGCCCCGAGCCGGGGCCGCTCTCGGTCGGTGATGTGGCTCATGTCGGCTTCGTTTTCAACGGCGATCCGGAAATCGTGCGGACTTTTTGGACCGGCTCCGGCAACATCGGCGACTTTCCGATGATATCGCTCGATCTTGCCTACAATCCGATCATCGGGACGCTCGCACCCTCGCTCTGCAACGACCGTACCGACGGCTATTCGATTCGCGTGATCGACCTCCAGGTCGCCGTGCTCGACCTGCCGCTCGAGCTCGAGGAGATGAACGGCACGGATGCGCCGCCGGCGATTGCCGCCCAGGGCGCCAGTCTCTCGCCCGTCGTGCCGCCGGCCGCGCCGATCCCGCCCGGAACCTGCAATCCCTTCCCGGTCCTGGAACCGGCCAAGATCTACCAGGCGCTCCTGGTCCAAGCGACGCTCGGATTCAGCACCGGAGATCCCAGGAACCGCTCGGTGCTCTATGTCCAGAAGGCCGCCAAGGATGCCCGCGAGGACCGGACCCGCCCTGGGCGCCAGTACCACTACGCTGCCAAGATCCTCTGCGGCGTCCAGCCGAGCACCCGCGACCTACGCCTGGCGCGCGGCCACTACGCGACGATCATCAACGTTCGCAATCCAGGCCCGAGGGTGGCGCGCATCGACAAGTCGCTGGCACTCGCCATTCCGCCTGGCGGGCAAGAACCGGGCGATCTGAGGGCCATTGCCAGCGACGTTCTCAAGCCACGCCTGGCGCTCGCGGTCGACTGCGAGGATATCCGCCGGCGGGTCTTCGACGGCGTCCTACCGGCCAGCTTCATCGACGGCTTCGTGACCCTGGTCAGCGACCGCAGTCTGGATGTCGTTGGCGTCTACACGACGGCAACGCTGAACGCCGAGGGCACGGCCGAGGACAACGCCTCGATCCATGTCGAGCCGGTCGCTGAGCGCATCGTCAAAGGGCCGGACGGCGGTCCCGAGCGGGCCGATCTGGTGATCGATCCGGAAATCTCGAGCGACGCCGTGTGTCGCAACGAAAGATGCCGGATCGGCATCCTCTTCACGGTCCGCAACATCGGCGCTGCCGCCGCCGGTCCCTTCCAGGTCGAGCTGGCCCAGACGGCCGGCGATCTGAGCCTGGAGACGGTGCCCTTCCCGGCCGGCCTGGCGCCTGGTGAGACCCAGAGCGAGACGACTTCGGTCAACCTGGTCATCGGCGAGGACCCCGAGACCCGAGAGATCTGTATCCGTGCCGATGCGCCGGACAACCTGGTCGCCGAGAGCAACGAGGCCAACAACGAGCACTGCTTCTCATTCTGAAGCCTGCTTTGAAGGAGCCCCTAGCAGGCTGTTGAAAAACTATTAGAGCTGGACATGCCTTGGCATTGCAAAGGAACGCGGTGAAGCTGGCGAGGAAGGCGATGATCGGCAAAGAGCTGGCAGATCGTCCGCGCCTGACAATGGCAACCGACATCGAAGTCTACTTCTGCGACCCGCATTCGCCATGGCAGCGGGGATCGAACGAAAACACCACCCGCCTGCTCCGACAATACTTGCCTCGCGGAACCGGCTTGTCCGTACATTCCCAGGCCAAACTCGGGGCAATCACCAGACAACTAAACGAACGGCCACGCAAGACCTTGCAATATCAATCACCAGCAAAGAAGTTCGCTGACTGTGTTGTACCGATCAGTTGAATCTGCCGCCGAAAGCAGGCCTTCGCTGCGATGGTCACTGGTGGCCGGTTTTGCGGGTGAAGCTGCCGTTTGACGATGGCGTTTGACGATGGCGGCTTTCAGAACAGCAGGCCAAAACCGGTCGTTTCTGCAACGATCAAAACCGCGGAATGTCTTGGCCGCTTTGAGCCCATTGCTTTTGCCTATCCTTTGCGCCAGCAGATGCTTCGCGGCTGGTCTGAATATGCCCTGCAACGGCTGACCTGGGCGACCCCCGCAATCAGTCGGCCCCAAAGTCGCCCCCCTAAGTCACCCGGCCGCGGTCAGCTTAGCAAGACCGGGAACTCTTCTGCCGCCAAGCTGTCACCGTGCTGAAGCGTGACCTCCTTGAACGGGGGTGACGTCACGATCCCCTCCCGTCGTACGAAGCGCACGTCATCGCCAACAAGACGCAGCGAAAACGCGCGGCGCTGGCTGCTGGCACTGGTGTTCGCGGGTGCGCCGTGGATCGTGCGGTAGTCGAACGCGACCGCATCGCCGGGGCTGACCGGCCAGCCGATGATCTCGTAATCGCTGCGGTTACCATTGATGTCGGGAATATCTTCCAGCCCATCGTTCTCGTTCAACGCCGAACCGTCGAAGCGCTGGGGACGGAAGAACTTGTCCCATTTGTGTGAGCCGGAGACGAACTCCAGCGTCGTCTCGCGCGGGATCTCGTCCAGCGGGATCCAGAGGCTGAGCGTCTTGGGGCCTTCGACGCAGTAATAGGGCGCATCCTGATGCCAGGGGGTCGGCACCCCGGTCTGCGCTTCCTTGACCAGTACGTGCTCATGAAACAACTGGACCTGCCGGCTGTCCATCAACTCGGCGCCGATCTCGGCGGCGGGAGAGTTGAAGATGAAGTCCTTATATTCCGGAATGCGTGCCCAGTTGCAGTAGTCGACAAAGAACCGGCCGCCGCCGTTCTCCCCCTTGTAGATCCGCGCCGTGGGATCCGGGTCGGCCATGTTGGCGTCGACGCCGTCCCGGAGCGTATCGACCCAATCGGAAAAGATACCCCGCAGTACGGCGGCGCCCTTGTCGCGGAAGGCCTGAATGGTCTGATCGTCGAGGTGGCGGCTCACGGTTTCCTCCTGATCATCGCGCAGCGTTATTCCGACATTACTCAAGAGCATGCATCAAAGAAAATAATTTTAATGGATGATCATGATAAGAAAATCAAATCGCTTACCCTTCGCCAGCTTGTCTACGCACTTGCCGCGGCGGACCACAGCAACGTGACCGCGGCCGCGCGCTGGCTTATACAAAGGAGCGTTGATATTGACTCATAGAGTCGACTTTACGCGTTTTTCAGATAGGAGCGAGCGGTGCAGCGATGCGGGGTTCGCAAGCCGCGCGGGACGCAGCCTGAAAGTCGCGTAAAGCCACCGTATCGTTTGTCTACAGTGACCTTCGGAGGGCGTCGAAAGACCTTACCGATACGCCGTATCGCTTGCGCCCATCCTCCTGCCCGAAGATCCCTGTAGACAATCTCTATAGGTCGTTATCAACGCTCCTTGGTATTAGCGTCTCCCAACCCGCAGTATCGTCGGCCATTGCTGCGCTCGAGCAGCACTATGACATGAAGCTTTTCATCCGGCAGCCAGCACAGGGTGTGACCCTGACACCCTTCGGGATCAAGGTGACGTCGGAGGCGCGGCTGTTGTGTGATCAGGCCCAGACCGTTGCCGCCCTGGCAACACCGGAGGCGAAGATTGCAGGCAGCACGTCGCTTTGCTGCTACGAGGCGATCGCACGCTACATCCTGCCGCGCCTGCTCCGGCTGTTGAGCGAGAGGCTGCCGGAGGAATCGATCCGGTTCTTCGAGTCCGACCTCGAAGGCGCAGCGAAAGCGCTGACCCAGGGCCGAGCAGATCTGGCCACCACCTACGACCTCGGCCTCAGCAGCGATCTCGGAACGCAGACACTCTATAGCTTGCAGCCGCGTGTCGTCTGCGCCGCCAGGCACCGCTTTGCTGACATGGAGTAGGTTTCTTTGGCCGATCTACACGGCGAAAACCTGATCTTGTTGAATCAGCCGTTCAGCGCCCAATACTTCATGAGACTGTTGCGAGCCCGCTCGGCGGTTCCGTTGGTCGTGGCACGCCTCCGTGGGCTTGAACTCCAGAGATCTCTTGTCGCGAACGGATTTGGCGTTGCCCTGGCGCATACCCTGCCGCCGGCAGAAACGACCTATGACGGGATGCCCATTATCGGCCTGCCGCTATCGGATGAACTGATCGCTCAACGCGTCTTAACGGCCTGCCACCGGCACAGCGAGACCCGTCCGATCCTGAAGGCCGTGCAGGCCGAGATGCTTGCCGAGTTCGCAGCGGAATAACAGAAGCGATCAGGGTCGTAATCCCAAGGAGCACACCATGTTTTGCCGGAGTCACCGTGCGGTTTCGTCGCATCGCGTCAATCCGCATGGCCACAAATCGCAGTGATAGATTGCAGGGGCGATAGATTGGCAGGGGCGGTAGATTGACCGGGTGAATGACCCGGACGGCGGATCATCCCTGGTGAATCCGCCCAACCTGGATCTACCTTAGGACGCTTCTGCTTCAGAACTGCCACCGCCGAGACGGCTTGCCAGGGAGGCCTCCAGAAAACCATCGATATCGCCGTCCAGAACCGCGCCTGAGTTGGTGGTCTCATGCCCGGTCCGCAGGTCCTTGATCATCTGATAGGGTTGCAGAACGTAAGATCGGATCTGATGTCCCCAGCCGATGTCGGTCTTGTTGTCGGCCTCAGCTTGCGCCGCTTCCTCGCGTTTCTGAAGTTCGTGCTCATAGAGCCGGGCCTTCAGCATCGCCATGGCCTGCGCGCGGTTCTTGTGCTGGGAGCGGTCGTTCTGACACTGCACTACGATGCCGGTCGGTTCGTGCACGATCCGGATGGCGCTATCGGTCTTGTTGACGTGCTGGCCGCCTGCGCCCGATGCCCGGTAGGTATCGACCCGCAGGTCCTTATCCAGAACCTCAACCTCTATCGTGTCATCCACCACCGGATAGACCCAGACACTGGAAAAGGAGGTATGGCGGCGGGCCTGGGAGTCGTAAGGCGAGATCCGGACCAAACGATGGACGCCGGACTCGGTCTTCAGCCAGCCGTAGGCGTTATGCCCTTTGATCTGAAGCGTTGCGGATTTGATGCCGGCTTCTTCGCCCGCGCTCTCGTCCAGCCACTCAACCTTGCAGCCATGGGCCTCGGCCCAACGAACGTACATGCGCAACAGCATTTCGGCCCAATCCTGGGCCTCCGTGCCACCGGCACCGGCATTCACCTGCAAATAGCAGTCGTTGGCGTCGGCTTCGCCGGACAAAAGCGAGGCAAGTTGCTCCTTGGCCGCGCGGTCCCGCAGCTCCATCAAGGACGCCTCGGCTTCCGTAACGGTGTCGGCATCCTCTTCCGCTTCGCCGAGTTCGATCAACATCACGCCGTCTTCGACGCCCTGCTCGAACTCCTTATAGCGCGCAATGGATTGCTCCAGATGCGTGCGTTCGCGCATGATTTTCTGCGCGGCATCGGGGTCGTCCCAAAGCGAGGGATCCTCGGCGAGAGAGTTCAGTTCGTCTAGTCGTCTCGTTGCGGCATCCAAGTCAAAGATGCCTCCTCAGCAGGGCCAACGACTGGGTAATGTCGTCTACCACCGCTTGGATTTCGGCGCGCATGCGGCCTCCTCTACGGGAAAAATTTATCCGGGGTCTTTTACGGAATTCAACGGCTTCTGTACAGACCGACCTATAAGTCGCCGGACGAATTGTCGCCGGCGTTGACGATCTTGCTCAGTAGAGCCCGCCGGACAGGCCGCCACCGCTTGAACCGCGCACTCTGACCGCCCCCTGTCCCGAGGACGGCGTATAGCCACCGTCGATCAACACCTGCTGACCGGTTGGGACGTTATCCGGCTTAAAGGCCTCAAGCCTGACCTTCTGATCCCCTGGACGAGCCAACTGCCCGGTCTCGGCATTCAGACGCACAAGACGGATACCAGGCGGAATACGGAAAGGGATTGCCGGCTGATTCTCCAGCGCCCCCATCATGAAGTCACGGAAGATTGGCGCAGCGATCGATGCACCGGTTTCCCGCCGGCCGAGCGTACGCGGATTGTCGAAACCGGTGAAGACGCCGACAGCCAGATCAGGAGAGAAACCCATAAACCAGGAATCGAAGCTGTCGTTGGTCGTGCCTGTCTTACCTGCGAGGGGTTTGCCAACCGCTTTAATCTTTTGACCGGTGCCGCGCTGAACGGCGCCCTGCAGCATGGAAACCACCTGGTAGGCGCTGCGTGGATCGGCGATCTGTTCACGTTCGTCTTCAAGTTCGGGAACCTGGCCTTCGGATTGATAGTCCTGCGTGCAGGTCTCGCAGAGCCTCAGGTCATGCCGGTAAATGGTCGCACCGTTACGATCCTGGATCCGGTCGATCAGGCTGGGCGTAATCCGTTTGCCGCCGTTGACCAGCATCGCATAGGCCGTGGTCATGCGCATCAGCGTGGTCTCGCCGGCACCAAGGGACATTGAAAGCACTTTTTGCAGGTTGTCGTCGACGCCAAAACGCTTTGCGTAGTCTGCAACCTTCTCCATCCCGATGGTTTGCGCCAGACGCACGGTCATGAGATTGCGGGATTTCTCGATCCCGACCCGCATCGGTGTCGGACCGTAGAATTTGTGGGAATAGTTGGCAGGCTTCCATTTGCCCAGTCCAGGTCCCTGATCGATGACGAAGGGTGCATCGAGAATCAGTGTCGCCGGCGTATATCCGCTGTCCAGGCCGGCAAGATAGACGAAGGGCTTGAAGGCCGAACCCGGCTGGCGCTTCGCCTGGGTCGCCCGATTGAACTGGCTTTGTTCGAATGAGAAACCGCCCGACATGGCCAAGACCCGGCCGGTATGCGGATCGAGCGCGACCAAGCCGCCATCGATCTGGGGCAGTTGGCGTAAACCAAAAGTTCCCGCCTCGTAGGCCTCACCCTTTGCATTGGCTTCGACCGCCTCGACCAATACCACGTCACCAACGGCGAGCACCTCCGAGGGCCGCTTGGGCTTGTTGCCAAACCGCTGATTCTTAAGCCATTTTCGCGCCCAGGAAAGCTCGCTCATGGGTAGAGTACCCTGCGTTCCGTCGGCCAAGGCAATCCCGGCTGATTTACCGCTTAGTTCCAGCACCACCGCGAGGCGCCAGGGTTTTGATCCCGCGGGGAGTTCGACCGCAGCCAGTTTTTCCTGCCAGTCGTCGCCTTCCAGTTCGATCTGGGTCACCGGTCCACGCCAGCCATGGCGCCGGTCATAGGCAAGCAACCCTTTGCGCAGGACACGATCCGCGATCGCCTGAAGCCGTGGATCAAGTGTCGTGCGAACCGACATGCCGCCCTGATAGAGCTGATCGCTGCCATAGAGCTCGACCAGTTCGCGCCGCACTTCCTCGCTGAAGAAATCCGCATCGACGACTTCAGTTTCGTCCCGGCGTTGAACCTCCAGCGGCGAATTTCTGGCGGTTTCGGCCTCCTCGGCTGAAATATGGCCGTCTTCCTCAAGCCGCCGGACAACCCAATTGCGCCGTGCAATCGCGGCCTCATGCTTACGGATCGGATGATAGTTGTTGGGGGCCTTTGGCAAAGCAGCCAGATACGCCGCCTCGGCAATGGTGAGCTGATCGAGCGGTTTATTGAAGTAGTTCAAGGCTGCAGCAGCGACACCGTAGGAACCGCCGCCGAGATAGATCTCATTGAGATAGAGATCCAGAATACGCTCCTTGGAGAAGGTCCGCTCAATGCGGAAGGCGAGCAACGCCTCCTTGATCTTACGTTCGTAGGAAACTTCGTTGGTCAGCAGGAAATTCTTCGCCACCTGCTGGGTAATCGTAGACGCACCAACCAGCCGCCGGCCTTGGCCGATATTGGCAAGATTGGTCACCACCGCCCGCAGCAGGGACACAAAATCAACACCGGGGTGATTGAAGAAATTTTTGTCTTCGGCCGAGAGAAAGCTGTTCACGACACGCCGGGGAATCGCCTGAACCGGTACGTAGATGCGTTTTTCGGTCGCATATTCGGTCATCAAGCGCCCATCGCCAGCGTGGATACGGGTCACCATCGGGGGCTCGTAGTCCGCCAGTTGCTTGTAGTCAGGCAACCCGCGACCGTAATGATGCAGAGCGTAGAAGCCGCCGACAACGCCGGCCAACCCCAGAAATACCAGGAATCCCAGAATGAAGATGAAAACTCTCAGCTTACTCTCCGTTCGTTCTTTTGGCTCAATCGGTGACAATACCGCCGAGCACCGGCGAGCGATGTTCCTGTACTTTCAAGTTAGACGCCGAAACACCCCAATCAATGCTGCGATATCATACGCCAGCGGACCATTGCCGAGTATACGCAAAAATACCTAACAAATGATCAGTGCTCCACCCCTTGATATTGGCACGTCTAGTAACGATTAAAAGTCTGATTTTCCTCAAAATAACTACCGATCGAGCGCGCCAGTGCAGACATCAGCTTTTTCCGGTAGCCAGGATCCCGCAAACGTTTTTCCTCAGTTTTGTTGGAGAGGTAGCCAATTTCAATCAGAACCGACGGTATGGTCGGTGACTTCAAGACCGCAAATCCAGCATAACGGTGCGGATTTCCAAGCAATCCAGCGACCTGACCGACTTCATCGATGACGGTCGTCGCAAATTGGTTTCCCTGATTTTTCGATTCACGTTGCGCAAGGTCGATCAGAATGTCGCGCACGACCTCGGTCTGTTCCGAGAGGTCAAAACCCGCGATGATATCAGCCTTATTTTCCTTGGTTGCCAAGTTTCTGGCCTCCGCATCGGAGGATTTTTCCGACAGGGTATAAACAGAAAATCCTTTTATTTTTCGTGACTTATGATTGTTTGCATGGAGCGAAACGAAAAGATTTCCCTTGGCCTGATGGGCAATTTCTATCCGATCCCGAAGAGCCAGAAAGACGTCTCTATCCCGAGTCAGAACAACGCGAAATCGGCCGGATGCTTCTAATTGCCGTTTGAGTTCCTTGGCATAATCCAACGCGAGCTTTTTTTCCACCAACCCTGTTACGCTGGTCGAGCCGGGGTCGACACCACCGTGTCCGGGGTCAATTACGATTGTCGGGCGCGCATCTCCAGCCGCTTTTGGTGCGACATCGGCTGGAATTGCGGGTTGCGCGACACGCAATGGCTGCTTGGACGAAACGGCCAGGCGATCCTGTGGCGCCGCGTTAAACGCTGCGACGCTCACCGGTTCGACATCGACGACGAGGCGGTGCGGGCGCCCGTCCTTGGGCGGCAGGACAAAGACGCTTTTTACAAGAGCGGGCTGCTTGAGATCCAGGACAACCCTGCTGGTGCCGGCTGCGAACAGTCCAAATCTCAGAGCTTCGATCACCCCACGGCCATCGGGAATCCTGTTTTCAGGCACCGTCCAGTCGAGTTCGGGCAGGTCTATAACCACCCGGTAAGGATTCGGCAGCAGGAAAACCCGGTAGTTTGGTGCTTCCGAGAGCTCAAGAACCAGACGGGTTTTATCGGGGTGTTCCCCGATACGAATGACCGACACATTGGGTTTGGCATACGCCTCGTTCAGCCACAGGGCCATCACGGCCAAAATCAGAACGACAATTTTCATGGGCCGAAGTTTCATGGACCAAAGTTTCATGGGCCGAAGTCTAATATCCCAAAGTCAAATGTCGCTAAATCCAATATCGCGAATCGGGCAGTGCACATCGTTTCGCACAGCAACATTTCCACGAGATGTATCCGATTCATGTGATTGCAACCAGCAAAATTGTCGAACGAGGTCATGCCCTTGCCTACCAGGCGCGCGTAAAAGCAAGGGGCTTTGGCCGATCGTATCCACCTAGCAGCAACGAACCAGCCCTTCGAACTCGTGTGCAGAGCGTGGCGAACGGCCGTGACTTTGGCGGAACGATTTGCCTTATCTGCCGATAAAATAACGAAAAATTAGGGTGTGACACATATAGGGCAGTGCTGTTACTCTGCAGCCGGAACGTTCTTAACCATCAAGATGCTGGAGTTCAAAGACACAGCATTGGAACGGTTACCTTCAAACGGCCTGATGGCACGGCACCTTAAATCCCACGATGGGTCCCAATACTGGGGAAGGAATGGTCATCAGTACCGAAAACGGAAGTGCCGGGAGCAAGAACGGCGACAATAACCGGCGGAAACTAAGCACGACTTGCTAGCTCCGCAATTAATTCATCGTTTGCGCGCCAATACGCGCAAACAAAGGCAAGTGTTCTCCGCCGCAGACGGCCGCGTTGAACGCAAATATCGTGAGCCCACTCGGATGGTTTTTAACCAACCAGTACAGATTTACGCGCCCCGCCCCGCCTCAGTCGCGGTTGGCGTAGGATGCGCGTTGGAGTTTCCAATTAATGGCAAAACGTATGTTAATCGATGCCACCCACCCGGAAGAGACGCGGGTGGTGGTTCACAGTGGTTCTCGTCTCGAAGAATTCGATTACGAAACAGTCTCTAAAAAGCAACTCAAAGGAAATATCTACCTCGCTAAGATCACGCGGGTAGAACCTTCGCTTCAAGCGGCTTTCGTAGAATACGGCGGCAATCGCCACGGCTTCCTGCCGTTCAGTGAAATACATCCCGACTACTATCGGATCCCTATCGCCGACCGCGAAGCGCTGTTGGCAGAGGAAAAGGCACTCAAATCTTCCAGCCGTTCCGACGACGAGGAACCGGTAGAAAATGGAAATGGCGATGTCGCCGACACAGACGCTGATGGCGCAACAGCCGGCAACGACACCGCCGAGCAGCCATCCGAGGCCGCGTCCGCCGATACCGAAACACAGGACGCTGCAGCCAATGGCGAAGACAGCGCGGTCGATCAGGATGACACAGTCGAGGAAATCGAAGGAGAAACCTCCGTCGACACCCTGAGCGGCGATGACGACGAGGAAGCCGCGGAACGCAGCCGTGCCAGGCTGCTCCGCAAATACAAGATCCAGGAAGTCATTAAGCGCCGCCAGGTCATCTTGGTGCAGGTCGCCAAGGAAGAGCGCGGCAACAAGGGCGCGGCGTTGACCACCTATCTGTCGCTGGCAGGGCGCTATTGCGTCCTGATGCCCAACACCAACAAGGGTGGCGGGATCAGCCGGAAGATCAGCAACGCGAGTGACCGCCGCCGCTTGAAGGAAATCTTGAGCGAACTCAAGATTCCCGATGGCATTGCCGTAATCGTGCGAACGGCCGGCAGCCAGCGCAACAAGACGGAAATCCGGCGCGATTACGAGTACCTGATGCGGCTGTGGAATGAAATCCGCGAGCTCACACTGCGCTCGACAGCCCCTGCTCTGATCCACGAAGAAGCCAATCTGATCAAGCGGGCGATCCGCGACCTCTATTCGCGCGACATGGAAGATGTGCTGGTCGAGGGCGAATCCAGCTATAAAGCCGCAAAAAGCTTCATGCGGACCTTGATGCCGAGCCATGCGAAAAAGGTTCAGTTGTACAAGGACCCCTCTATCCCGCTGTTTCACCGTTACAAGGTGGAAGGACAGCTCGACGCGATGCACAATCCGACCGTTCAGCTTCGTTCGGGCGGCTACATCGTGATCAACCCCACCGAGGCCCTGGTCGCGGTCGACGTGAACTCGGGTAAAGCGACCCGCGAGCGGCACATTGAAGAAACCGCGCTCAAGACAAATCTCGAGGCAGCCGATGAAGTTGCCCGGCAGGTTCGCCTTCGTGACCTCGCCGGTCTGGTGGTTGTCGACTTCATCGACATGGAGGAGTCACGTCATAACCGCGAGGTCGAGCGGCGGCTGAAAGAAGCCATGAAGAATGACCGGGCCAGAATCCAGCTCGGCCGGATCAGTCCTTTCGGCCTGCTCGAAATGTCGCGCCAGCGCCTGCGGCCAAGCCTGGTCGAAAACTCGACTTTGATTTGCCCAAGCTGCCAGGGTGTCGGCACCGTCCGAACCACGGAATCGACCGCCCTTCACGTTCTGCGCGCCGTGGAAGAAGAAGGCATCCGCCGCTCAGGTGGCCGTGTTCTGATATCAGTTCCGACGGCCGTTGCGCTTTACATGCTCAATCAGAAACGCGCGCGTCTCTTCGATATTGAAGAACGTTACAATTTTGAAATCGAAGTTTCCGCAGACGACAATTTGACGGCACCCGACTACAGCCTTGATCGACTTGACGAGCAAGGTGAGCGCGTTACTGATCAAAGGGCTGAACGTCCAGCCGAGCGATCGCGCGAGCGCGGAAGAGACCGTCAGGCGTCGAAACAGCGCGATGACGAAGATGCCCGGACGGAGACTGTAGACGAGTCGGACGAGTCCGGCGACCGTAAGCGCTCACGCCGCCGCCGGCGGCGCAAACGCGATGATGAGGCCACTGCTTCGCCCACCGAAGACAACCTCAGCGTTGTCGATGATGAGGACGCCGCCGAAACCACCGAGGACGCGTCGGTCGAAGAGAACGGCGAAAGTGACGACGAAGACGGAAAGTCACGGAAACGCCGCCGTCGCGGCAAGCGGGGTGGACGCAGACGGTCCCGCCGCAAGGAGAGCGGCGATGAGGAGACGCTGGATGGCGAAGCTTCAGGTACGGTTTCCTCCGAAGACGAGAGCACCGAGGCCCAGGATTCTGAAGGCAGCGTCCGAGATCAGGATGGTCAGGATGATGCGATCGCGGCATCTGACTCCACGTCTCAGGATGCAGCGGTAACCGACGCTGCGCCTCTCGAAACTGCCGCTCCCGTTGAAGCACCTGCGGCAGAGTCTGAAACCGAAGATGCTCCTAAACCAAAACGCCGTCGCAGCCGCTCCCCGCGGCGCACCGCAAAGGCTGAACCCGAAGTGGTTGAGGCAGAGCAGGCGGCCGCGGCAGAACAGTCTGCGGGGGATGAGCCGGTCTCGGCTGAACCGGTCGCAGCTGAAACGGTGGCGGCCTCCTCTGAAGTTAACGAAACGGCTGCTGAAGAGCAAAAACCGGAAGCGACGCCAAAGAAGCGGGCCAGCAGAAGCCGCTCGACAACGGCGAAGACGCCGCGGAGCAGAAGCCGCAAGCCGGCAGCTGCAAAAAAAGCGGCTGCAGAGACTGTAAGCGAAGAATCGGCCCCAACGGACTCCCCCGTCGTGGAGACGAGGCAGCCGGAGCCGGTGCCGAACGCCACGGAGATCGCTGCGTCAGCCGAACCAGCAGCAATGGTCGCTCAGGAAAATGCGGGTAACGAAGCCGGACCGGCCCAGGTGGCGCCGGGCGCGGCCACCGAACCCGTCTCGGAGACCGCAACTGCGAACGCAGGGGACAGCGAGACGGAAGACGACGGACCCAAGCGCCGCGGTTGGTGGTCACGCTGGGTGTAACCGGGTCATGCCCCTTTGAAGGCCTTAATCCTTCAAGGAGTTGATACCAAGGAACGTTGATAATGCCCCTTGGTATAACTTCGCGATAAACAGAAAAACTCCGCTTTAAGGCTTACGCCGGAAGCGGAGTTTTTTATT
Source organism: Pelagibius sp. Alg239-R121 (assembly GCF_947331435.1). Lineage (GTDB taxonomy): Bacteria > Pseudomonadota > Alphaproteobacteria > Kiloniellales > Kiloniellaceae > Denitrobaculum. Next base: position 16,201 of record NZ_CAMZOF010000002.1, read on the forward strand.
TCTGAATCAGCCGAAAAGGCTATTCGCATTTTTCGCTGAACATGATCCGGTCTAGACCCAGGCCTGTAACCTTCGCGCCGCTTCCGCAATGTCGGCGCCTGGGCCAGCAAAGGAAAAGCGTACAAAATGATGCCCGCGCGCCGGATCAAAGTCGACGCCCGGCGTCGCCGCAATACCGGTTTCCGCCAGCATTCGCCGACAATAGGCTTCGCTGTCATCTGTCAGGTCCGCTACGTCGGCATAAATGTAAAAGGCCCCGTCGGCGGGCGCTAATCTCGAAAAGCCGGCCTTCGGCAGTTCCTCAAGCAGAAGTTTGCGGTTCTGCGCATAGGTGGCAACGTAACCATCCAGTACATCACGGCAGTCGAACGCGGCCTCGCCGGCAATCTGCGACAATGCAGGTGCCGAGATAAAGAGGTTCTGCGCCAGACATTCCGCGGGGCGTAACAGGTCTTCCGGCAGGATCATCCACCCAAGCCGCCAACCGGTCATGGAAAAATACTTGGAAAAACTGTTGATGATGACCGCGTCGGGGCAATAGGTGAGCGCCGAAACGGCCGTCTGGCCATAGCTGATGCCGTGATAAATCTCGTCTGAAATCAGACGGATACCCTGTTCGGCGCAATAGTCGGCCAATGCCTTGATTTCGCCGCCGTCGAGCATGGTTCCGGTGGGATTGGACGGACTGGCAAGGATGAGGCCATCCAGGCGACCGGGCGTGCGCTCGAGCAAATCGACCGTCGGCTGGAATCCGTGTTCGAGCTCGCTCGGCAGCAACACCGCCTCGACGCCCAGTGCCTGCAGAATGTTCCGATAGGCCGGATAGCCGGGCGCCGCCAGGGCAACGCGATCACCCGAATCAAAGGCCGAGAGGAAACTGAGCAAAAATCCACCGGAAGAGCCGGTCGTGACCATGACACGGTCGGGGTCGATGGAGAGCCCATATTGTTCCTGGTAGTGCCGTGCGATCCGCGCGCGCAGGCTCGCAATACCCCGCGCATCCGTGTAGCCGATAAGATCTGATTCGAGAGCTGCCTTGGCGGCTTCAAGTACCTTGCGCGGTGCCGGGGTTCCTGGTTGGCCGACTTCAAGATGAAGCACCTGCTCGCCAGCGGCTTCACGCTGACCGGCTGCGCGCATCACATCCATCACGATAAACGGCGAAACCGCGCGCCCCCGGGAGGCCACTTTTAAAGCCACAATGACCTCCCGCAGCGCAATCCTGAAGTTAAGGCATTCATCCCTGCCCCCTATTGAACAAGGTTGGACAGTCCATGCCCGCGCGTATCGGTGACCACTTCACATGCTCCCGGCGCTTCGACAATGCCCTTGGGGCAATAGATGGCATTTGCCTGGCCGATCTGCGGAACCGGCTGAGTTGCGTGTCCTTTGGCCTTAAGACCCTCTATCGCCCGGCTGTTCTCTTCGTAGAATGTGACGTCCGGCGCACCGCCGTGGTGAATCCGCGGCGCGGCCATGGCCACCGTCAAGCCTTTATCGGTCGTCAGGCTATCGAGCATCAGACGTGCCAGAGATGTCGATGCAACTGCACCGCCGCTCGCAGACCCCAGAAACCTCAGAACACCGGTGTTGGTGTTGGCAACGATAACGGTGCTGAGCGAATCTCCGCCATCAGCGGGTGACCGGCGCGGGGCCGGCAACAACACGCCCGTACCAGGTGCAATCCTGCCGGATCCGAACAGACCGTTCATCGTAAAGTTACAGGAAATCCCGTTGCCGTAGGCATCGCCTATTACGAAACCCGCCGCGCCGGGATCGCCAGGTGCCGGGCCCGGCTTCGGGGTAAGCTGCTCCGCTGGCGTATGGCGCGAGGAATTAAAGTTTGCCATCGCGGTCTCGGCCCGCGCCTCACTGACCAAAGCCTCCGGATCCTCCGTGCTGGCTCCATCTGGTGCAATCCACCCCGTACGCTGAGAAAATGCGCGCATGGAAGCTTCAATGAAGAGATGTTCGCGCTGTTCCGGACTGGCCTCGCCATAGTCTTGCGATTCCGTCAGCATCTGCCATATCTGCGCCGAAACCACGCCCCCCGCAGCCGGGGGCGTTGAAAAGTATCCAACGTCCGATCCAATCGGCAGCGTTACCGCAGAACGGATGTTCGGCAGGCTGTTCCGGATATCCTCAACATTCAGTGGAAGGCCCGCCTGGGTCGAAGATTCTGCGAGCCTGCGGGCAAATGCTCCGCCGTAGAAATAGGCCGCGCCTTGCTGCCGGACCCCTGCCAACACCGCGGAAAGTTCGGCCTGAACGACAGTATTGCCCTCGCGTGCCAAAGCGCCCCCCGACACTTCGAAGCGCCGGCGCAGATCGGGAACGCGTTGCAACGCGTTGGAAGCCACGGCCAGATCACGTGCGAAAGCACGACTGACCGCATGGCCAAATCGGGCGTAGCCCTCTGCCGGAGAAAGCATCTGAGCCCAGCGCAACGTGCCGTAACGGGCATGTAATGCCGCCATACCGCGCACATTCCCCGGAACGGCACCACCTGCCGTTCCGGGACGCGGAAGGAATTCAAACACCTCGCCGGACATGGTCGCCGCGTCAAAATAGACGCAAACGCCGCCGCCGCCGATTCCGGCCCGGGACGGCATGGTCACAGCCATCGTGAAATACATCGCGACCGCGGCATCGGCCACAGTTCCGCCGTTCCCGATGACGTCGCGGCCGACAATGACGGCGCGCGGCTCATCGCCTGAAATCAGGCCCGCGAAGCCATCCACTGGCGCAAACACACCGTCAGGCTGAGGATGGGTCTCGCAGGCGGCCAATAAAAGCATAGCACTGCCCGCCAGCAACAGCCTCCGGCGGAGGCCCATAAACGCCGTTTTATGCGATATCCGGGAAGCTTTGACTCTTGCAAGGATCCCTTGCGCCTTGCCGATGCAGGCGTTTGCTGAAACTATATTCACGTTAACCCGATTAATCTGTGGATCTAAGTTGAGGCCTTGTGGAGCGCCTCGTTGAATCGCCTGAGGACCGACCCTAGGTTTATGTTTTGATGTCGAGATCTGACTTGTGACCAAACGCACCTTCTTTCCGTTCACGGCTCTTGCGGTTATCTTTGCCCTTCTGGTGCCCACGCCGCTCGCCGCCCAGGGTCTGAGGCTGGTCCGTGACGCGGAAATCGAAACTACCATTCGAATCTACGCTACGCCACTATTCCAAGCGGCAGGCATCAGTCCGCAATCGGTGCGCATCTTTCTTGTCAATGATGACTCTCTCAATGCCTTCGTAACCACTGGGAACCGCATGTTCATCAATACTGGGCTGCTGGTAAAGGCCGAAAGCCCGCTGGCGGTCATTGGCGTGATCGCCCATGAGACCGGCCACATGGCCGGTGGGCATGTGGCAATACGCGGGAAAAGCATTGAAAACGCCCAGTCCACAATCATTGCCAGCTACCTGCTGGGGATAGGAGCCGCTCTGGCCACCGGGCGCGGCGAAGCGGCAACGGCGATTATCAGCGGCGGACAGGATATCGCCCTTAAGGGATTTTTGGGATACAGCAGAAGCCAGGAATCAGCGGCCGACCAGGCAGGTGTCCGCCTGCTCGAAGCCACAAAACTCTCACCGGAAGGTCTCCTCGAATTTATGGGCGTGCTGCGCGGACAGGAAGTGTTGCTCGCAACGAGTCAGGACCCCTATCTGCGGACTCACCCCCTGACACAGGAACGGATCAGCTTTCTCGAAAACGCCGTCAGCCAGTCGCCCTTCAAGGGCACACCGCCATCAGAGGAGCTCACCCGTCTGCACAACAGGGTTCGGGCCAAGCTGATCGGATTTCTCTGGCCGATTTCCCGGGTTTTTCAGGCCTACCCTGAAGACGACAATTCACTGGAAAGCCGTTATGCAAGGTCCATTGCACATTATCGTGAAGCCGAACTGGATGCCGCGCTTCCCTTGATCAACGGATTGATCGAAGAGTATCCCAATGATCCTTACTTCTACGAGCTCAAGGGCCAGATGCTTTACGAGAATGCGCGCGGTCTCGAAGCCTTGCCTGCGTTCGAAAAAGCAGCTCAATTGCGTCCGAATTCACCGCAGCTTCACTTCGCTCTGGCCCAGGCGCAAATCGAAGCCAACACGGCCGAGTTGGACCAAAAAGCGCTGGACAACCTGGACTTTACACTGCAGCACGAACCGAGCAATTCAGCGGCCTGGCGCCTGTCAGCCATCGCCTACGGCCGCAGTGGCGACACCGGCATGACCGCGCTTGCCCTTGCGGAAGCCGCCCTGGCGCGTGGTCGATCCCGGGAATCTCTTCAGCATGCCCGGCGCGCGGTAAAAATCCTGCCAGAAGGGACACCGAGTTCGCTACGGGCACAGGATCTGGAAGGACTGGCCGAACGGCTGGTCGAGAAGCAAAAGCGTTGATCACAACGATCACCGCCTTACATAAAGGCACGAGTGAAAGTTCACGAGTGCGACACCGAAAACCCCGGGAGACCCCCTGACGTGTTTCTGCAATCCTCCTTCCAAGCGGTCCGCCATCCCGGCAATGCCGCTTTATGTCTGTCGCTGTTCCTCGTTGGGCTGATGTTCCAGGCGTTTCCATCCCAGGCACAGGACCAATCGACGGAGACCAACACCCCCGCCGAAGTCGAAAACATCGAACAGATCGTTCGCGACTATCTTCTGCGCAATCCGGAAGTGCTTGTGGAAGCCTTGACCCTCTACGAGCAGCGCCGGGCGGAAGCAGAAGAGCAACAGCGTCTGACGGCGGTCACGGACCGGAAGGACGAATTGGAAAACGATCCTGACTCACCGGTCGCCGGAAATCTGGAAGGCGATGTGGTGGTCGTCGAATTTTTCGATTATCGCTGCCCCTATTGCCGCCGTTCAGCGGACACGCTGGAAGCAGCCATGAAGGAGGATGGCAATGTCCGTGTGGTGTTCAAGGAATTCCCGATCCTGGGTCCGGAATCAGTAGAGGGTGCCAAGGCGGCGCTTGCCGCTGCAAAGCAGGGTAAATACGAGGCTTTTCATTTCTCTTTGATGCGCGAACCCGGTGATATGAGCCTGGCACACCTGCGGCGGACAGCGGAGCAGGTTGGCATCGATCCCGATCAGATGGAACGCGACATGAAATCCGATGACATCAATGCCGCGCTGCGCCGGAACTACGCACTGGCAGAAGAGCTGTCGATCCGCGGCACCCCTGCTTTCGTTATCGGCGGCACGTTGGTGCCAGGCGCCGTCAATCGCGCCGAGATCGACCGCTTGATCGCCGAAGCCAGGGCAAAAGCCAGCTGACGGATTCTTGGCCTCGCCGCCATCGCGGTTCATACGGAAACGATGGCGCCTGAGGCCGGTCCCGTGCTTCGCGCGAAGAATTTGATCCAAAAGCGCGGATTAGGGCGAACCCGCATTGCGCGCTCACGGCGCCGTGTGCTAACGCTTGAGAATCCAAGCCATGCAGGAGTAATACGTGGCCAGTGCGCCGAAAATCCTGATTCTCAACGGCCCCAATTTAAATCTGTTGGGCCTCCGCGAACCGCACATATATGGTCATACGACCTTGAGCGATATCGAGGCCAGTTGCCGTCAGCATGCGGAAGCGTTGGGACTTGTTGTCGATTTTCAGCAATCGAACAGTGAAAGCACGCTCATCGGCTGGATCCACGAAGCCAGGACCAGCCAGGATGGCATTATCATCAATCCGGCCGCCTATACGCACACTTCAGTTGCAATCATGGACGCGCTGAAAGGCGTCGCGCTTCCGACCGTCGAAATCCACCTCTCGAATACACATCAGCGGGAGGACTTTCGCAAAGTCTCCTATGTTTCACAGGTTGCCTTTGGTGTGATCTGCGGCTTTGGAGCCCAAGGATACATAATGGCGCTGGATGCAATGGCTAAGAAGCTCATCAACGAACAAGAAGCATAATGTCGAAATTCGAAATCAATGAAGAGATAATCCGCTCACTCGCGGGATTGCTCGATGAAACCGGCCTCAGCGAAATCGAGTACGAGTCGCAAGGCCATCGTCTTCGTGTCAGCCGCGGCGGAGTCGCGCAAACGGTCGTGGCGGCCCCTGCGCCTGCCGCAGCGGCAGTTGCGGACGCATCGTCCGCACCGGCAACTGCGGTTGCAGCCGATCAGCCGCCGGCGGGTACGATAAACTCGCCTATGGTCGGTACCGCCTATCTTGCGGCCGAGCCGTCCGCTCCGGCCTTCATCAAGGTTGGAGATATGGTAACTGAGGGTCAGACTCTGCTGATCATAGAGGCCATGAAGGTGATGAACGAGCTCAAATCGCCGCGTTCCGGCAAGGTGTCACACATCATGGTCAGCGACGGTCAGCCGGTAGAATTCGGCGAGCCTTTGCTGGCCATCGAATAGATACGGGCAGCAGCCCCCATGTTCGAGAAAGTTCTGATCGCCAACCGCGGCGAAATCGCGCTTCGAATTCATCGTGCCTGTCGTGAGATGGGCATACAGACCGTTGCTGTCCACTCGACGGCAGACTCCGATGCAATGCATGTCAGACTGGCTGATGAGAGTGTCTGCATCGGGCCGCCAGCCAGCAAAGACAGTTACCTGAATGTCCCGGCTATCCTCTCGGCCGCGACCATCACCGGGGCGGATGCAATCCACCCCGGGGTTGGCTTCTTATCCGAGAACGCCGATTTCGCTGCCATGGTCGAAGAGCATGGCTTCGTTTTTATCGGCCCCACGCCGGACCATATCCAGCTGATGGGCGATAAAGTCGCCGCCAAACAGGCTGCCGACAATCTTGGCATACCCGTCGTGCCGGGATCCGACGGTGAGATTCTAACGGCTGAAGAGGCTCTGCCGATCGCCGAGAAGATCGGCTATCCCGTGTTGATCAAGGCCGCAGCAGGCGGTGGCGGCAGGGGTATGAAAGTCGCCTACAACGCGGACGAATTGCGCCAGGCGGTTCAACTGGCAAGGACCGAAGCCCAGGCAGCCTTCGGCAATGCCGCGGTCTATATGGAAAAGTATCTCGGACGCCCGCGGCACATCGAAATCCAGTTAATGGCCGATGGTCATGGCAACGTCATTCACCTTGGCGAACGTGATTGCTCGCTGCAGCGCCGGCATCAAAAACTGCTTGAAGAAGCCCCCTCGCCGGCCCTAAACGAAGAGGCACGGGCCTGGATCGGCAAGCGGTCCACCGATGCGATGAAAAAGCTCGGTTACAAGTCCGCAGGCACAATCGAATTTCTCTATGAAGATGGCGAATTCTACTTCATCGAGATGAACACACGCCTGCAGGTCGAGCATCCCATTTCGGAAGCGATTACCGGCATCGACATCGTCCGCGAACAGATCAGAATTGCCGCCGGACTGCCGATGAGCCTCGCTCAAGAGGATGTCACCTTCTTCGGTCATGCGATCGAATGCCGGATCAATGCGGAAAACCCGCAAACCTTTATGCCGTCGCCCGGAACCTTGACCGACTATCACGCTCCAGGCGGTCTCGGCGTACGCGTCGATTCAGGTATCTATGCCGGTTACCGTGTGCCGCCGCACTATGACAGTCTGATCGCCAAGCTGGTGGTCCATGGCCAGACCCGAAACGAATGCCTGATGCGTCTGCGGCGTGCGCTCGAAGAGTTTGTGATCGACGGCATCGAAACAACGGTACCGCTGCACCAAAAATTGATCGTCGACAACGAATTCATCAACGGCGATTATGATATTCACTGGCTTGAAAAGTTTGTCGGGGGACAGAGCTAGCTATCCGGGCGTCGCTGTTATAAGGCCCGGTATCTTTAAGGCAACTACGGACGGACATGGAGCTTACGCCCGACCTTTTGCTTAAAGCCTACACCGTCGGGGTTTTCCCGATGGCGGAAAGCCGGGATGATCCGGTGCTTCATTGGATCGACCCGGACCTCCGTGGTGTACTCCCACTTGATGCGGTGCATATTCCCCGCAAACTGCGGCGCAGAATCCGGCAAGGCGACTTCGAGGTCCGCTGTGACACAGCGTTTGACGAAGTCATTCGCCTTTGCGCCGCCCCGACCGAAGGCCGTCCGGATACCTGGATCAACCCCACAATCGAGCGGCTTTACAATCAGGTCTTTGCAAGAGGCTTTGCCCATTCCGTCGAATGTTGGCAGGACGGCAATCTGGTGGGCGGTCTTTACGGCGTTTCGCTCGGTGCGGTCTTTTTCGGCGAATCGATGTTCAGCCGCGTTTCCGACGCCAGTAAGGTCGCGTTGATGCACTTGGCACTGCGTCTGCGCAAGGGCGGCTACGAGCTGCTTGACACCCAGTTCAACACACCGCATCTCAGTCGCTTCGGTGTCCTTGAGATTCCAAGGGACGAGTACCAGAAACAGCTCGTGCGGGCGGTCAATACCCAAGCCCGCTTTCCCATCGAGGTGACCACGGCGGAGGTCGACGCCTTCCTGCAATCCTCTGCACCGCCTCCCGAGCATATTTGAGCTAGGTTGAGAACTCAAAAGGTGCGATGGCTTCGACGATAAAATTGTGTTTTCTGGCAAGGAGTTAGGAACGGAACGATGCTGAAGCATCGTGCCTCTGCCAGAGTTGGACCGACAATGCGACGCTGTCCAGAATTCATAATTTTACCGTCAAGATCGTCGAGGAAGAGGAGTTCCCAACCTAGGGCCATTCTCCTAGGATTTCGGAGGACTGACCCTTGTTTTCCCCGGCGTTCGATATAGGTGGTTCGGTACTGAATTCCATCTCGCGACGGGTGATACAAGCGCTTTGCGGCGTAAAGGCAGCAAAACGCAGATTAGCGCAACATCGAGATACAACCAGAAGGAATTTCGTTCAGCAGACTGTTGACAATCGCCGAGTGAAGCTATGGTCCAGAGAGAGGCTCAATTTGACCTGGAATTTATTCATATTAAACCTATAGCAAATTTTATATATGATATATATAATTGATTAGTATGGTAATTTTCCAACCCCTCATTTCGACGATGGCCAAATCATTCGGTAAATGCACAGGCGAAACGCTTCGAGTTTTTGGAAATTTTTGTTGTTATTGCGTTCATATAATGGCACTATGTCACAATCATAAGTAACATAATAATAAGAACACTCAACCGCATTACCCGTAGAGGTGAACTAGAGTGAGCAAATTTTCCCCTCAGACGAGAAAAATCGAAGTGCATGTCGGACAGAGAATTCGCGCACGGCGTACAATGCTGGGATTAACCCAGCAGCATCTGGCTAATCTGATTGGCGTTACCTATCAGCAAGCCCACAAGTATGAGCGTGGGACAAACCGGGTTTCAGCCGGCCGTCTGTATGAAATTGCCGAAGTCCTGGGCGTAGATGTCAGCTATTTTTACGACGGAATGGACGAAACCGAGTCGACGATACCTGCCCGCCAGCGTGTTTGCCTTGATCTGGCACGTAACTTTACGCGGATTACAAACGAACGCCACCAGAATGCAGTCAGTCAGCTCTGCCGGACATTGGCCGACGAAGCTTAACGACTCAGTCTTGACGGAACCGGTATCCTTTTGAGACGAAGAGTCGTGGCGACCTAGTTCGGCTTCTAAAACGCTGCGCCAATGCGGTGAAATTCGGTGGCTGTCTAGTACAGAAAAATTCAACACTCAGGAAATCGGTCGGCTCCATTGTCCGGCCGATTATCTTTGTTGAAAGCGGCGAAACCTCTTCTCACAATGCGCGGCAAGTGCCGTCAGTCGGACCGCTCAGCGACTTTCACCACTAGTTTGCCGAAATTCCTACCTTCCAGCATTCCCATAAAGGCCTCGGGCGCTGCCACCAGGCTTTCGACCATATCTTCGCGGTAGCGCACCGAGCCATCCCTGAGCCATCCGGACATCTCCTCGAAAAAAACAGGGAAGTCCGCGTAGTGGTCAAAGATTATAAATCCGCGGATGGTAATACGCTTCGTCAGAAGGTTGCGCATCAAAAGCGGCGCCTTGTCCGGCCCGTCAGGGAGTGACGTCGCGTTGTAGTGTGCGATCAGTCCGCAAAGCGGGACCCTTGCCCAGACGTTCAACAGAGGCAGCACTGCCTGGAAAACCGCCCCGCCGACATTTTCGAAATAGACATCGATCCCATCGGGGCAGGCTGAAGCTAGCCGCGCCGCGAAATCGGCGTCTTTGTAATTCAGGCAGGTATCAAATCCCAAATCATCCGTGACATACGCACATTTTTCCGAAGAACCGGCAACACCGACGACACGGCACCCTTTGAGCTTTGCAATCTGTCCAACGACGGAGCCGACCGCGCCCGACGCAGCGGCAACCACGACCGTCTCCCCCGCTTTCGGCTGACCAATCTGAAGCAAGCCGGTATAGGCGGTAAAACCGGGCATACCCAGCACGCCAAGAGCATAGGATAATGGGCCAGCCGAGGGATCGAGTTTTCGAACCGCCTCACCATCGGACAAGGCGTAGTCCTGCCAGCCGCTGCCAGCCAAGACGACATCGCCGACGGAATAGCCTTCGAGATTGGAATCGATGACCTCGCAAACGGTGCCAGCGGTCATGACGCCTCCAATAGCAACCGGTTCGGCATAAGAAGCCGCATCATTCATGCGACCACGCATGTAGGGATCCAAAGACAGGTAGAGTGTCTTCAACAGCATTTGTCCCGGCCCTGCTGTGGGAATATCTCCTTCCAGCAGGCTGAAATTCTCTGCGGTCGGCACTCCGTTGGGGCGGGAAGCCAAAGTGATTTGCCGGTTTTTTGCTTGGGTCATGGAACTGTTATCTTTCTACATGCGGAGGCAGGCTAAGGTCTCAGACTGCTGTAAGGTTCGGGAGGAAAAGCGACGGCCCCATACCTACAAGTCTTCGGTCAGGAAAATATCGATCACATCGTCGATCGAGTTGTCGGTCACAAACCCAAGGGCGGTTGCTTCCGGCGTCTCGAAGGCCACAGGCCAGGTATCGACAATCTTCTGAACTGCGGGATCCAGTTCCCAGCTGATGAGGTTCGCGTCGCCGCCCTTTCGAATCAGAGCCTCAACCATTTCCTCCAGGCTGACGGTAAGGCCGGGCAGATTGAGCGTCCGCCAATTTCCGAGCTTTTCCAGATCAAGGTCTGCGCCGTGGATGAATGCGGAGACAATCGAGCGCGGAGACGTCAGCCAAACACCCACATCACGACGCACCGGACAGGTCATCTTTTGTCCGGACAGCGGCTCGCGCAGAATCGAACTGGCAAAGGAAGACGCGGCGCGGTTCGGACGGCCTGGACGCACAACGACCGTGGGGAGACGGAAGGCGATACCCTGAATAAAGCCCTTGCGCGCATAGTCATTCAACAGCAGTTCAGCGATCGCCTTCTGCGTCCCATATGATGTCAGAGGCCGGTTTGGCGTCTTGCCGGTGATGGCCCCGTCTTCCGGGCCGAAGGCCGCGACCGAGCTCGCAAACAAGACCTTCGGTCGCGTTCTCAGGCTGCGGCAACGCTCCAGGATCAAACGTGTCGCGTCGAGATTGACCCGCATGCCGAGGTCGAAGTTTTCCTCAGCCTCGCCACTGACCACAGCCGCCAGGTGAAATACGACCGCCGTGTCCTCATCTATTACCGATTCCAGCACGTCCGGATCGGCCACATCTCCAATCACCGATCTGCAGCCTTCCGGTACAATTCTGGCTTCGACGTGATCGAGCATGACGATCTCGTCGATGGCTACCTGATGCCCCGTCGCATCTGCACAGCTTCCCTTCTTGCTCAACGCTATGGCGAGCTTATTTCCAAGGAAGCCTGCGCCCCCGGTGATCAAGACTTTCATTGTCAAATTTCTCTCCCGACCTGCAGCAACTGCCTTGCTCGTTCTTGCCTTCTTCAATCAAGAACGATGGCACTCTGGATACGCGGCGATCACCGCGCTTTCGGCAACGCTACAAAAGCCGTCCTGCCTTGTCACGCAGTAGGACCGCAGAGATCCGAGAAACGGGAGAGAAAGAGCCGGATGGGTAAAAAAACGCGGCCAAAAACTTCGGCCGCGCCAAAAACTTATCTACAACGGTGTGGCAATCAGGAGCAGTTCAGCCTTTTTTTGCCGCACCGTTCCCTGCGCCGTTCCCTGCCTTCATCACCTGCTCAGTCTGTTCTTCGATCGGTGTCCAGCTTTCCTGCGTGATTTCCGCGGCGATTCCGCTCAAGGTTCTGACTTCCTCAAAATACTCACGCATAGTCGACTGCATGAAGGTCGAGCAGATTTCGAAAGCCTCCACCGGCGAACGGCAAGCCATGAAAGATTTCTGCGCTTCAACATCCTCGCCAATCCGCATACTCGCAAAACGGCTCAATTCTTCGTTAATCGTCGCAGCCCCCTTCATCATGACATCGCTCATCTTCGTGAGGGTCTTAATGTTGGCTGTATTCATCTCCATGAAAGCTTCGGAGTTAAGGGGGATAAAGTTCGGTTCTTGAGGTTCGACCGCCGACGCTTTGGTCTGCGCTGCGCACATAGAGAGTCTCCTTATATCTTAGCAAACGAGGTCACCGCTCAGTAAGGCTTCAAGGAGCCACTGCTGCGGCTTTCCACCGACATTAGAGCAAACGAAATCATCGCCCATGATATAAATCAATATCTCTCAAGCTCTTGACACAAAAAGATAATTAACAAGTGACCGAAACTAAACCAGGGTGTGAATTGCCCCTCGAACAGCGTGCGTAAAACGATCAGGTTCTCGGCGTCGTCGTGAACCCGATCTTGCGGTTTGTGGCTGGCTTGACGGCGACCTCCTGCTCGAGCAGACGCTGAATTTCGAACACCTTTGAAACACCATCAGGCGCTGCGGCTCTGAGGAACTTCAGTTTTTTGGCCACCACTGCAAAATCGCCGGGTGTCAGGCAGGCAATCCGTTCGATCGTTGCTGGCGCTTCTTCGCCAAAAAAGCTGCGGAACGCCGCCCTCACCTGCGGTGCAGTCATGAAATCGAACTTGATCTTAAAGGTGAAGCGGCGCAGGGCGGCAGCATCGATCTGTGCAATTTGATTGGTCGTGCAGGCGAAAGGCTGCTGATGGCCTTCCATAGCCTGCAACAGTTCGTTGACCATCGAGACTTCCCAAGAGCGATTAGCACCGCTTCTACCCCACAGCAGCGAGTCGGCTTCGTCGATGATCAAAAAACGCTCGTCCTCCCTTGCTTCTGCGAAGGCTTCGGCAATCAATTGCTCGGTCTCGCCCACCCATTTGGAAAGCAGGTCCGATCCGCGTTTTTCGAGCACGTCGAGTCCCATCGTCTGCGCGAGATGACGGACAAAGGCACTTTTACCAGTGCCCGGTGCCCCGTGGCAGCAAAGTGAAAAATCGCGAGGTGTCGAGTGATGCGACAGCGCCTGCTCCAAGCTTGCAAGTTCCAGGTCTGCATTAACCAGCTCTGGCTGGAAAACAGACGGTTTTTGCAAGATCGGGCGATACCCGCTGCTCCCATCAACGAGTTTGCTCAATGACCCGACAACAAAATCGAGATCCGCCTCGCCCCCTCGCGCTACGGCGACGGAACGGGTTGCCGTATTGATAACACCCGGCCCGACCCGATGGCGCCGAGACAAAACCGACGGCGCATCGCGCTCTACGGAAACACCATGCAATTGCAGAGCTTTTTCCCACAAGCGTTTGCGCGTCGCCAGCGGCGGCACCTTGACTTCGACGATGCAGGACATCCGGCGCAAAAATGCCGGATCGAACTCCTGCACGCTATTTGCCGTCCAGAGAATCGGCACAGGGTTTTCCTCCAGCGTCCGGTTCAAGAAGACCTTGGAGCCGGCCCGGCGCATTCGGCTTCCGTCATAACCGGCACGGATGTCGTTTTGAAGAATATCCTCCATCTCGTCGAATAACAGAGCGGCCTCACCCCGGCGCATCGCGAGACGTTGGGCAAGCCGCAAATCGGCGAGGCGGCCGTAGCGGTCGGGCTCGTCGCCGTCTTCATCGCACTCGCCGATAGCAAAAAGCGAAAGACCGGCGCTGGCCGCCAGGATCTTGCAGAGTTCGGTTTTGCCGGTGCCGGGCGGACCGTAAAGAAGGATGTTGATGCCCCGGCGGTTCGTGGAGGCAGCACCAGCCAAAAGATCGGCCATGAAATCGCGTTGTAATGCCAGGTGCTCAAAATCAGACCAGAGCAAATCCGACCAAAGAGCATTGCCTAGTAAGGCTCGCTCGATCTCTTCAATACCGTCATTGGGTGGCAACAGCGCACGGCGCAAAGAATAGGGAACATAAAAGCAAAACTGCGATGTGCCGGTGCCGGAACCTTCGATCAGTCCAAGCTTACGCAAGGCACCGCTACGCAGGCAGCGCCACACCTCTGTTTGACTTTTCCCGATGGCGACCGCAATGACGCCGGCGCTGTCAATCATGCGGGTTGCAACCAGGTGATCGCACAGCATGTCAAATGCTCCTTCGCATCCGCACTGAAAGACAAAGGCAAGGATTTCGCGCTCTAGCGGCTCCAAAGTCATCGCATCGGAAAAAGCCTGCAGATTTGAAGCAGGAATCCTGATTGAATCCACCGTACCCCGTTCTGCCTTTGCAAGCGCATCGCACAGCTGCGCCCAAGCCCTGGGAGACAATGGTTTGTCTTCAGATTTGGCTTTACGCCGTTTTCCCGATGCCGTTTTCACCGTGGTGACCTTCAGGAATTCGACACCCGTAAGTCCTGACCGATGACGCAGCCAACGCGCAAGGACAAGACCGGCCTGTGAATCCGGCTCGAAGGCAGCCATGAGTCTTGCAACGTAACCGGCGATCTGGCCGGATGATTTATAGCTTTCCATTTTTGTTCAATCTGGTCTGGTGCCGCCAGCGCCGGGCAACCGGAATCGCGCACAGAAACGCGCAGGATCCGGTGTTGCAAAAGCAGCAGCTTTTTGTTTTTACGAAGGCTGCACAAGCGGAGGCAACTATGCCTCGAGACGCAGCTTATCCGTCTGGTTCAGGTGTTTGTTATGTCGATAGGCCAGTCTCTGTTCACCGGCCGGGAGCGCTGCTAACGCGCTAGGCAGGCGAACCAGTCGAGATCTGGCGCGATATCAAGATCGCGGAACATTTTCATGTTGTCTCTCTCTAGCTCAAAAGCGTCTGTTCAAAGGCGTCAATACCGACGCGACGGAGGCGGTATGTAACAAAACGCATCAAAAATATCAAGCTTCAATGCTTCCGAAAGTTGAAACAACGCAGAAATATTGTCCCCTCACTTGATTTCATTTGTATCCGCATGAAACTTCCTTTAGGCCGGGAAATACCATAAACTGCGGCTCTTGGGGTTTCAGAAGGGGCTCAACCCAGTGAACAGGTCGGACAAAAAGCAAAAGTTCTTTGTAGAGTTGATCAAACCGTCGCACTACGACGACGACGGTTATGTTATCCAATGGCTGAAAGCCTGGATCCCCTCCAACACGCTCTCGAGTATCTACGGAATCTCCATGGATCTCATCGAGCGGCGCGCCTTGGGTGACGACGTCGATGTTGTCCTCAATGCCTATGACGAGACCAACACGATCATCCCGATCAAGGACATCATCCGGCGTCAAACCAGCGAAGGCGCCAAGGGGGTTGTCTGTCTGGTCGGTGTGCAGTCCAACCAGTTCCCCCGCGCAATGGACATGGCCCGGCAGTTTCGGGCGAAGGGTCTCCAGGTCGCGATTGGCGGTTTTCATCCCAGCGGCTGCCTCTCCATGCTACCCGAGTTACCGCCGGATCTGCAGGAAGCCGTGGACATCGGCATTACGCTTTATGCCGGCGAGTCCGAAGGCCGACTGCAGGACTTCTATCTCGACGCCCTGAACGGCGACATGAAGTCGATCTACAATTACATGAGTGATCTGCCGGGCATAGACGACGAACCGACGCCTTTCCTGCCGGAAAAGATGGTACGCAAGTACGGCGCCTCCATCGCCTGTTTCGATGCCGGCCGTGGCTGCCCCTTCCAGTGCAGCTTCTGCACCATCATCAACGTACAGGGCCGCAAGTCGCGGTTCCGCGAGGCCGACGACGTCGAACGGCTGGTACGCGCCAACATGAAGCAAGGCATTTACCGCTACTTCATCACGGACGATAACTTCGCGCGCAACAAAAACTGGGAAGCGATATTCGATCGGCTCGGCGATCTGAAGGAAGAGTTGGGACTACCCTTTTCGATCACCATCCAGGTCGACACCCTCTGCCACAAGATCAAGAACTTCATCCCCAAGGCCAAGCGTGCGGGTGTTTCGCGAGTCTTCATCGGCATGGAGAACATCAATCCGGACAACCTGATGCACGCCAAGAAGCGGCAGAACCGGATTACCGAATACCGCACCATGCTGCAGATGTGGCGTAACCAACAGATCATCACCTTCGCGGGCTACATCCTGGGTTTCCCCGCCGACACACCGGAAAAGATCGCGAACGACATCGAGATCATCAAGCGAGAGCTGCCGGTCGATATTCTGGAATTCTTCTGCCTGACACCCCTGCCCGGTTCCGAGGATCATCAGAACCTCTACAAGCAGGGCATCCCCATGGACCCTGACATGAACATCTACGACCTGGAGCACGTCTGCACCGGGCACGCGATGATGTCCAAGGATGAATGGCAGGGGATCTACAACAAAGCCTGGGAGCTCTATTACTCCGACGACCATGTCGCGACCATGATGAAGCGCATGGTGGTCAGCGGCAACAAGCCGGAGCGCATCTGGATGCATACACTGCAGTTCGCCGGCTGTATCCGTTTTGAAAAAGTTCACCCGCTCCAGGGTGGTTACTTCCGGCGCAAGGTCCGGACTCAGCGCCGCTCTGGTCTGCCGATCGAAAGCCCGTTTGTGTTCTATCCCAAACGAATTTGGGATGTGATCACCACCTACGGTCCCTTCGCCGCCTATACGCTGAAGCTGTTTCTGCTGGCCAAGAAGATCAAACGCGATCCTGCAACCCAGTCTTATATGGATCTTGCGCTGACCCCGGTGGATGAGCACGGCGAAGACGAACATCTGGAGATGTTCGAGTTGAGCGAATCAGCCAAAGCTGCCGTGGCGAAGGCCCATCGGGAAACCGAAGCCCGCGAAAGCCGGGCGCAGCAGGTGACTGCCGCCGAGTAGCGGCTCAGAAGCCTCCCAAAATTTACGAACCGCCTGCGACGACCTCGCAGGCGATTTCGTGTCCGGGAGCAACGGATTCCAGTTCCTGCACCCGCGTCGCACAACGCGCCTCGGCAAGCGGACAACGCGTCCGGAAGGCACAGCCGGACGGCGGATCCAGCGGCGAGGGCGGATCGCCATGCAGCACGATCCTTTGGCGTGCCCGCGCCGTCTTGGGGTCGGGCACAGGTGCCGCGGACAGCAGAGCCCTGGTGTAGGGATGTTTGGGATCGGAGAAGAGCGCAGCCTTGTCGGCCAATTCCACGACCCGCCCCAGATAGAGCACCATGATTCGGTCTGATATCAGTCGCATGATAGAGAGGTCATGGCTGATGAAAATCATGGTCAGCCCGAACTTATGCTTGAGATCCTGCAGCAGATTAATGATCTGGGCCTGGATCGAAACATCCAGGGCCGAAACAGGCTCGTCGCAAACCACCAACTTCGGGCGCGTGATAATGGCCCGCGCGATACCGATGCGCTGCGCCTGTCCTCCCGAGAACTCATGGGGGTAACGGTTGAGCATGTCGCCGGCGAGGCCGACCGTATCCATCACCTCGAGCACCCTGGCCCGGCGATCTGCTTTGGATAGCGCAGCTTCGAAAACCGTCAGGGGTTCGGCGATGATATCACCAATCGTCATGCGTGGATCCAGCGACGCGATGGGATCCTGGAAGATCATCTGCATGTCGCGGCGTTTCTGGCGCATCTCTTCCGATGAAAGGCCGACGATATCCTTGCCCTGCCAGACGACCCGTCCCGCAGTTGGTTCGATCAACCGCAGGAGACTGCGTCCAAGCGTGGACTTGCCGCAACCGGACTCGCCGACCACACCCAGGGTTTCGCCTTCCTGGATCGAGAAACTGATATCGGCAACGGCCCGCAGGGCCCGTTTCGGCTGAAACAGTCCCGTCCCGGAAACCGAAAATTCGGTCCTGATATCCTGAACCTCGAGAAGTGGCGGACTCATGCCGGCTCCCTTTCCTCGGCCCGCACCAGCAGGCAGGCACAGGTGCGCTTTTCCGCGATGCCTTTGAGCGGTGGCCGTATTTCACGGCATTGCTGTTCCGCGACAGAGCAACGCGCCGCGAAGGCGCAGCCTTTGGGCAGGCGCTGCAAATTTGGTGGACGGCCAGGAATTGGCTCCAGGTTCTCCAGATCGGTGTCGATCCGGGGTGTGGACGCCAGCAGGGCTTTTGTATAGGGGTGCTTCGGATTCTCAAAAAGGTCGTCGACCGGCGCCTCTTCAACCACACAACCGGCGTACATAACGAAGACCCGGTCGGCGAGCCCGGCAACGACCCCAAGATCGTGGGAGATCAACACAAGGGCTGTGTTGAAGCGTTTTTTTAAATCGGCAAAGAGCTCCAGTATCTGCGCTTGGATGGTCACGTCAAGCGCGGTAGTCGGCTCGTCCGCGACCAGTAGTTTCGGTTCGCAAAGCAGGGCCATGGCGATCATCACACGCTGACGCATGCCGCCTGAAAGCTCGTGCGGATACATACGGAAGCGCCGCTTCGGGTCCGGAATGCCGACAGATTCCAGCATGGCAATCGCCCGCTTGTCGGCTTCCGCCCGCGTGCAGCCCTGATGCACTTCCAGGGTTTCGGTCAGCTGTCGCGAGATCTTCAGCGAGGGGTTCAAACCGGTCATGGGGTCCTGGAACACCATGGAGATATCCCGACCGCGGTAGATGTCCAACTCACGCGCGCTCATGGTCAGGAGGTCCCGGCCTTCGAGAGTAGCTTTACCCGATGCCCTTCCGTTTTTCGACAACAATCCCATTACGGAGAGAAAGGTCTGACTCTTGCCCGAGCCGGACTCACCGACAATGGCGACCGTCTCTCCGGCCGCAATTTCCAGGTTCAATCCGGAAACGGCCTGAACTTCTCCATCCGGCGTATCGAAACGCACAGTGAGACCTTCGGTTTTGAAGATGTTTTCCGTCATTGCTCAAACATCCTTCGGATCGAAAGCATCGCGCAGGCCGTCGCCGATAAAGCTCAGACTCAACAGCATGGCGACAAGAAAGCTCGCCGGAAACCCTAACAGCCAAGGCATGACCTCCATCACGTCGGCACCTTCGGCGATCAGGGTGCCGAGCGAAGTCAGGGGCTCCTGCACCCCAAAACCTAGATAGGAGAGGAAACTCTCGGTCACGATGATCTCCGGCACGGTCAGCGTGGCAAAGATCACCACCGGCCCGACAAGGTTAGGCGCGATGTGACGCCGGATGATTTGGAAGGGTTTCAGCCCGGCCGCCCGCGCCGCCTCGATAAACTCCCGCTCGCGCAAGGAGAGCGTCTGGCCACGTACGATCCGTGCCATGGTCAGCCATTCGACCGCCCCGATCCCGACGAACAGCAGGATCACGTTGCGTCCGAAAATCACCATCAGCAAAATGACAAAAAGGATGTAGGGCAGTGCGTACATGATATCGACAAA
Source organism: Pelagibius sp. Alg239-R121 (assembly GCF_947331435.1). GTDB lineage: Bacteria > Pseudomonadota > Alphaproteobacteria > Kiloniellales > Kiloniellaceae > Denitrobaculum. The sequence continues at coordinate 35,734 of NZ_CAMZOF010000002.1, forward strand.
CCGCATCATGATCGCGTCGGTTCGCCCACCGAGATAGCCGGCAATCGACCCGTAGGTCACGCCGATCACGATCGAAACCAGAGTCGCCACCAGGGCAACCATCAAGGAGACACGCGTGCCGTAGAGCGTACGCGCAAGCATATCCCGGCCGTTCTGGTCGGTGCCGAAGTAATGCCCGCTGGCGAAATCGGGTGGCAACCTGAAAGCCGCCCAGTCCGGATCCTCGTAACCATAGGGCAGGAAAAACGGTCCTATCAACGCCACCACAACCAAGCCCAGCATCACGAAGACCGAAACCAATGCCGCCTTGTTGCGGCGAAAGCGACGCATGGCATCCTGGGTCAAGCTTCGCCCCTTAGGCGCAAAGCCATCCTCGTGCTGAGGCTCCAGAGCGTCGACGAGCGCATCACGCTTTTCAGAACCCAGCATCAGTGCGCCCTCACTTTTGGATCAAGCAGCGCATAGACCAGATCGACAACCAGGTTCAGCAGGATGATCAGAACCATGTAGAAAATCACCGTGCCCAGCACCATGCCGTAATCCCGGTTAAGAGCGGCGTTAATGAAGTACTGCCCGATGCCCGGCAACCCGAAGATCGATTCCACGACCAGAGAACCGGTCAGCAGATAACCCGCGGCTGGCCCCAGATAGGAAACTACTGGAAGCAAGGCCGGTTTGATGGCGTGGCGGGTGATCATCAGGCGTGCGCCGATCCCTTTGGCACGCGCCGTGCGGATGTAGTTCGCCCCCAGCACTTCGATCATGGAGCCGCGCATCAGACGCGATATTCTCGCCGTGTGCGGAAGAGCCAGTATGATCACAGGCAACACCAGATGGCTCAGCTTACCACCGCCCCAACCGCCGACCGGCAACCAGCCGAGGGTGACACCGAATACCAGCTGCAGGATCGGCGCCATGAGGAAGTTCGGCACGATCAGGCCGATCATGATCACCAGGGCAATGCCGTAGTCGGTGGACTTATTCTGGTAGAGCGCGCCGATCACACCGGCCAGGACACCGACCAGGATCGCCAGCATAAAGGCGGCTCCGCCCAGGATGAAGGTGTAGGGCAGCCCGATTGCGATCAGGTCGACAACGGTGAAGTCGTCGGTGATATAAGACGGCCCCAGATCGCCCATCAACACGCCCGAGACGTAGTCCCAGTATTGGACGATCAGGGATTTATCGAGATTGTAATGCGCCCGAAGATTGGCAAGGATCCGCTCGGGCAACTGCCGTTCGGCATCGAAAGGTCCTCCCGGCGCCAGCCGCAGAATGAAAAAGCACAGGGTCAGCGCAATCCAAAGCACCGGAATCGTCGACAGCAGCCTGCGTAGTGCAAAGCCCAGCATATTTCAGTCACCTAACCGCTAGGTGGAACTGCCCCTCGGCCGAAACCTCAGGGCAGCCCCTGTTCCTATTGGAGATCATGCACGACATTGCGTCGAGTCAGATCTCTCTTTTCTGGCTTCACTACTCTTCCTTGGTGAGCCAGCGGGTGCGGTGAATGTCGAAGGCGTTGTCTTCGAAGCCTTTGATTTTGGGAGAAACGATATTCTCCGAAAGATAAAAATAGATCGGCGCGGCTGCATTATCGCCCATGGCAATCTTTTCAGCTTGGGACAGCAGACTGGCACGTTTTACCAGATCTGTCTCCAGCGACGCCTGATCCAGCAGCTTATCGAATTCGGGGCTGCTGTAAGCACCGTAGTTGTTGCTGGTGCTGCCCTTTAGAAGATCCAGGAAGTTGACAGGATCGTTGTAGTCTGCGAGCCAGCCTGCACGCGCGACATCGAACTCGCCCTTGCGGATCTCCGCATAGTGGACCTTCACTTCGGAGTTAAAGAGCTTCGCCTCGACTCCCAAGGCTTTCCACATGGATACGACGGCAACGGCGATACGCTTGTGATTGTCGTTGGTGTTGTAACGCAGCGTAACCTGCAGCGGATTATCCTCGCTGTAGCCAGCCTCGGCAATCAGGGCTTTTGCCGCTTCGAGCTTTTCAGGATAACTCATCTCCGCCCAATCGACCTCGGAGGACTCGCCGGAGTTGGCCATGCCGGGCGGCACCCAGGAGTAGGCCGGCAGTTCACCCGTGCCCAATATCTGCGGGCCAATCACTTCGCGATTGATCGCCATGGAAAGCGCCTTGCGCACACGAGCATCGTCGAACGGTGGTTTGCGGTGATTAAAGACATAGTAGTAGAGACCGGCAAAAGGCGCGACCCGGGCTTCGCCCGGATGATTTTCCTGCAACCACTGATACTGGTCCTTGGGGAAGTCCGTCAGGATGTCGAACTCGCCTGCGCGATAGCGCTTCAATGCTGCGGACTGATCTTCCAGCACGAAGAACTTTACACCGTCGATCTTCAGGTTTGCGACATCGTAGTATTTATCGTTCTTGGTGGTGGTGACGTGCGCGCCGGGAATCCACTCAACCGGCTTGTAGGGTCCGTTGACCACGATGTTGTCGATCTTCACCCAGTCGGCACCTTTGGCCTCGACCACATGTTTAGGGACCGGATAGGCCGTATAGTGGGTCAGTGCGCCCAGGAAGAACGGCGTCGGTTGCTCGAGTGTGATTTCCAGGGTCTTGTCATCGATTGCCTTGACGCCGAGCTGTCCCAGGTCGGCGATGTCACCGGAATTGATCTCTTCCGCATTCTTGATGGGGAACTGCAGATAGGCATACTCCGCCGCCGTCTCCGGATTCATGATCCGCTGGAACGCAAAGACGAAATCATGAGCCGTGACCGGCTGGCCGTCCGACCAATTCGCGCTTTCCCGCAGTTTGAAAGTGTACACCAGACCATCATCGGAAATGGTCCAGCTCTCAGCCTGACCAGCCATCGGGGTCGCGCCAACGTCTTCGGTCATCAGGCCCTCAAAGATATCTCCAACGATCCGGTTCTCCCAGTCGCCCGAGACCTTATGCGGATCCAGTGACGAAGGATCACCGCCGTTATGGAGGTTCAGCATGGCTGCGTAAGCAGGCGCGACAAAAAACATCGCGGCGAAAGCACTAAGGAAAAACGTTCCCAGACGGTTTTTAGGCATCTCATGCACTCCCTTTCTGGTTGTGAGTTGCAGCCACCATACGACAAGGCCAGCTGCCGTTTCAGGCCTTTTTCGCTCAATAGCGAAAAAAACACAGATACGTCTCAGTAAACCGGAAAGGAGAAAGACTCGATCAGTCCCCGATGGGCTGGGGATCAATCGTTTCGTGCAAGGAAGAGAGCGATGAGCGGATTCGCCGAAGAGTTTCCCGAACTTCTTCGCCCCGCATATAACCGACCTGTGTGGCCAGCACGTCGATCACGCAAAGAAAGACCAAACGAGTCGCTGTGGGTTTAAAGATTTCCGGGTGCTCCGGCAGGTTCAGCTCAATAACAACGTCGGAGACCTTAGTCAGAGGCGATCCTGGTTTGGTCAGAGCCAAGGTCGTGGCACCATATTGTTTGGCGATAGTGAGGCTGTCGATCAGCTCCTGCGGCCGCCCGGTCGCAGAAATCGCAACCACCACATCTTCCTCGCCGAAAGTGGAGGCCTGCATACGCTGCAGGTATCCGTCGGAATGGGCAGTCGCCATGACGCCAAACCGGAAAAAACGATTCGCTGCGTCCTGGGCAACGATCGAGGAACCACCGCCAACACCATAAAAAGCGACCTGCCGAGCGCTATCGATCGCCTTCGCGGCCTTATCGACAATCTCCGCATCCAGTTGGTCCCGAGCAACTTTGAGCGTATCGACCAGAGAGCTGAACACAAGATCAGAAAAGGCCGGGCGGTCGTTAGCCGCACGCGCCTTCGGGTTGATGTACTGCAGACTGACAGCCAGATTGCGCGCCAGCCTGATCTTGAAATCCTTGAAACCTTCGCAGCCAAGGCTACGGCAGAAGCGAATGACCGTTGGTTCGCTGACCCCGACCGCCTCGGATATACCCGAAACCGTGGTAAGGGTCGCCCGCTCGAGATCGTCGAGAATGAAGGCGGCAACCTGTTTTTCGCTCGCAGACAGACTGTCCACGACGTTTCGAAGCTTGAGGATGATATCTATTGGCCGGCCAGCTTTAGCCGCTGCCTGTTCCTCAGTCATGGGCGCTGTCATTCATTTCGTTCACTTTTGCGCCCGACTCACTTCTGGGGTTTGTAAGCCACGACATCGATTTCGATTTTTCCGTCAACCATCAACTGAGAGCGCACTGTCGAGCGCGCCGGTTTATTCTTCGGAAAATACGATGCATAGACTCGATTGAAAGTCCAGAAGTCACGCGTGTCGTCCAGCCAGACATTCACCTTGACCACGTCGTTGAGATCACAGTCGGCTGAGGCCAGAACTTTCTGCACATTCTCCATGGTCTGGCGCGTTTGCACTTCAATCCCGCCCGGAACGATCTCACCGTTTTCGCCCATGGCGACCTGCCCGGAAATAAAAACGAAATCCCCTGCGCGTACGGCTGGTGAAAAAGGAAGAGACTGGCCACCAGCGCCACTGCGCTCAGCGCCGATAAAGTCGATACTCATGTTTGTTTCCTTTAATTTCTGTGCTGCTGATAATGTAATTAAACTACATTTTTGATTGCCGATCAATCCACCGATGACGACATATGGGGAGTAATTTTCTAAATTTTGGCACTAGACAGCCAACTCAATATCGGATTAATGTAGAAAAACTACATGATATTGACAGAGGGAGGGGAGCATGCGCGAAACCGCTGGCCGTTTAAGCGAACAGCTGAACTGGCTGATCGAGCGGATCGTCGCTCTTCTCATGGTCCTTCTGGTTCTGGATGTGTGGCTGGGTGTCATCGACCGTTATCTCGTGCACTGGCAGCTCCCCTGGCCCGAGGTCGTGGCGCGCTATCTGATGATCTGGGCCGCACTGTTGGCGGTCTCCTGCGGGATCGCCCGGCGCGAGCACATCGGCCTTTCTATTTTGATCGAACGCATACCTGTTCCGCTTCGTCGAAGCGTCCTGGTTGCCATGGATGCCGTAGCTTTCCTGCTGTTTTTATATATTGCCTGGTTCGGCCTCAGCTTCGCCAGCGGCGGCGGTTCGCGCCAGGCGATGATTTTTGGCATGACTCTCGCGCTGCCCTTTGCCGCAATTCCCACCTCTGCAGCGTTGGCAATGATCCAAATTTTTCTCACCGCCATTCGCGATCTTGGCACCCAAAGTCTCAGCGGGCAGGCGGAGGCCTAAAGATGTTAATCGCTCTGGTATTCGTCGGACTTATTCTCCTCGGCCTGCCAATCGGTTTTGCCATCGGCGCGGCTGGTGTCGTGGGCCTGTTCGAGATGGGCGGCGACAAGTTTCTCGCCCTCGGCCCCAGCAAGATCTTCAACGGCCTCAACATCTTTCCCTTCCTCGCCATGCCGTTCTTCATCCTGGCGGGTGAGATCATGAACCATACCGGAATCACCAGTCGGCTTGTCCACCTCGCCCAAGCCCTGGTCGGCCACTTCCGGGGCGGTCTGGCACACACAAATATGCTGGCCTCGGTTTTCTTCGCCGGCCTGACCGGCGCGGCCACCGCTGATGCAGCCGCCTTCGGCCGCACCCTCGTTCCGGCCATGGTCGAGCGCGGTTACAAGCGCGACTATGCCTGCGCAGTGACCGCCGCCGGCTCGATCATCGGCCCAACCATCCCGCCTTCGGGTCTGATGGTGGTCTATGGGTCGCTGATGGGCGTTTCGATCGGCGGCCTCTTTGCCGCCGGTGTCCTACCCGGTCTTCTCATCTGTCTTGCCTGCATGATCGTGATCGCAATCGGGGCTACCGCCAACAATCTGCCCAAAAGCGAGAAGCGCGCGAAGCTGCGGGAGCTGGCGAAGATTTTCCGTCAATCGCTCCTGGCGCTCATGATGCCGGTCATCATCCTAGGCGGCATTCTGGGCGGCATCGTGACACCGACCGAAGCCGCTTCCATCGCCGTCGCCTATGCTCTTTTCATCGGCGTATTCGTCTATCGTAAGATCACGGTAGCGGACTTTATCCATATGCTGATCCGTACGGCGCGGGTTACGGGTGTGATCTTCGTGATCATCGCCTTCGCCTCAATCCTCGGATGGTGGCTCAGCTTCAATCAGATTCCGCAACAAATCGCGCAGGCATTTCTACTGATCTCCGACAATCCCTACATCATTATTTCCCTGGTCATCGGCCTGTTGCTGATTATCGGCATGGTGATGGACATCACCGCAATCCTGATCATCCTGGCGCCGGTCCTGGTACCCCTGACCGAGCAGATCGGCATGAGCCCGATACATGCAGGTATCGTCTTCGTGTTGGCGCTCAACATCTCACTGATGACACCGCCGGTGGGCGCCTGCCTCTTCGTATTATCCTCGGTGACCGGCGAACGGCTTGAACGGATTGCCGCCAAGCTCTGGCCCTTCCTGATCGCAGAGGTGGCCATCCTTTTCGTCTTCGCCCTTTGGGAAGACATGGCGCTGCTCATCCCAAGATTCCTGGGTTTCGCATGATGAAGTCCGCAACCAACATCCGGTGACGACCTGCCGGGAAGGTCCCCATCGGTTCCGCGAGAACCGAGCCTTCGAACAGTCGCAGACGAAAGAAATCAAATCGGGAGGTATAAATGAAAGCCTTAAAGTTTCTCGGCACTGCCATTGCAGTTTCGACCCTGCTCGTCTCGGCGAGCGGTAGTGCTGTCGCGCAAAGCAAAGTTCTAAAATTCGGTCACGACAACAAAGCCGATCCCTTCGAGAACCCCGCTCACGCATGTACGGCTGTTTTTGCGAATATCGTCGAAGCCGACACTAACGGCTCGATTACGGTTGAAGTGTTTCCTTCGAACCAGCTTGGCTCTGCCAAGGAGCATGTGCAGATGGTGAGGGATGACGTGATCCAGGCCACGCTCACCTCAACCGGGGCAATCGCGTCCTACTATCCGCGCATCGATGTATTGAATCTGGCCTTCGCTTTCGATCACAACGCGGCCACTTACGACGTCTTTGACGGCCCGTTCGGCAATGCTCTGGCTCGCGACATAGAAGCCTCACTGGGCGACGTCGTGGTTGCAGGATTCCCTGACACCGGCGGCTTCTTCGCGGTTACCAACTCCAAACGGCCGATCAAAACTCTGGAAGACTTTGAGGGCGTGCGCATCCGCACCATGACCTTGCCGTCACATCAGAAAATCATCCAGTCGCTTGGCGGCGAAGCCTATCCGCTGGCCTGGGGTGAAGTTTACTCCGGCCTGCAGACGGGTGTGATCGACGGGCAAATGAACCCAGTGCCGATCATCTCCTTCGCCAAGTTCGCCGAGGTGCAGAAGTATATGACCCTGACCAATCATCTCTTCTCACCCTACACCTTGATGCTGTCGAAGAGCTTCTGGGACGGTTTGAGCGACAACGAGCAGCGCACCATCCGCTATGCTGCGGAGTCCTGTGTGACCGCCAGCCGGGGCCTCAGCCGCATCATCGAGGGATCGGACCGCGGACTTGCGGGCCTGATGGATAAGATCGAGGTCTCGGCTCTCTCCGCCACTGACCGCGACAAGTTCAAGGCAGCGGCTCAACCCGTAGTTCTGAAGCACGTCGAGGAGACGCTCGGCAAAGATGGCGTGACACTCCTGGAGATGTTCCAGGCCGAAGTCACAAAAGCCAACGCCAAGCGTTACATGCAGTAGGCATCCAATGGAGGCTGCGCTTCAAAATCGCAGCCTCCGCCGTGCTCAACCTCTTCTTCAGTGAATTAGAGGCCGGTCGACCGTTACCGTCAGGGGTGGTCGCACTCCAGCCCATGTCCCGACCACAATGAGGATCTGTAATGCGCATTTTTTGCGCTTCCGTCGCCACCGAAACCAATACCTTTTCGCCGTTGAAAACGGACATGACCGATTTCACGGAGAGTTTCTATGCCGCGCCGGGCGACCATCCTGACACGCCAACTCTCTGCAGCGCCGTCTTCCCTGTCTGCCGCCGCCGTTCAGGCGAGGAAGGCTGGACTCTGATCGAAGGCACCGCGACCTGGGCAGAGCCCGGAGGCCTTGTGAATCGGGCAACCTGGGAACATTTGCGTGACGAAATACTGCAACAGTTGAGCGCCGCCCTGCCCCTCGATGCGGTCATCCTTGGTCTGCACGGGGCAATGGTCGCCCAGGACTACGATGACTGCGAAGGCGATTTGCTTTCGCAAATCCGTGAGATCGTTGGCCCGGACGTCGTGATCGGCGCAACTCTCGACCCCCACAGTCATCTAACAAAAAGGCGTCTCGATGCCGCCAACATTCTCATCGCCTTCAAGGAATTTCCACATACGGATTTTGTCGATTGCGCCGAAGCCTGTGTCAATTTGACTCTGCGCGCCGTGCGTGGCGAGATCAGACCACATCTCTCCGCCTTTGACTGCCGCATGATTGAAGTCATGCCGACCAACCACGACCCCATGCGCGGTTTCGTGGATAGAATCAAGGCCAGGGAAGGACAAGATTCAGTTCTCTCTGTCTCCGTCATCCATGGTTTTATGGCCGCAGACGTTCCGGACGTTGGTGCCCATTTGCTTGTAATCACAGATAACCAGGCCTCGGTCGGATCCCGTTTGGCGGAAGATCTCGGCATGCAGCTCTTCGGCTTTCGAGGCCGGACCAAACCACAGCTGCTCAGTGCCGGGGAGGCTCTCGATCAAGCCGAAGCCAATCCTAAAGGCCCAGTGGTTATCGCTGACATCTGGGACAATCCCGGTGGCGGTGTCCCCGGCGATTCTACGATCCTGACCCGACTTGCGTTGGAGCGGAAAATGAAGTCGCTTGCAGTCGGCACGATCTGGGATCCTATGGCTGTGCGACTCTGCATGTCAGCCGGTGAAGGCATCCGCATGCCCTTGCGTTTTGGCGGCAAGACCTCCGCCACTGCAGGCGCACCGATCGATGCTGAAGTCGAGGTGGTGAAGCTCGTCCGGGACGCGGAACAAAGATTCGGCGACAGCCGCGTGCCGTTGGGCGACGCCGCTGCAATCCGGATCGGCGGTATCGAGGCCGTCCTGAATACGGTGCGTAGTCAGGCCTTTTCGCCCGACCTCTTTTCCAACCTGGGGATCGACCCGACGGCGAGAAAGATCTTGATCGTGAAGTCGACAAACCATTTTCGCGGCGCCTTTGAAACCATCGCCACCGACATTCTTTATGCCTCGATCGATGGTCTCTATCCGAACGATCCGCTCACCAACGGTTACACGAAGTTGACCCGCCCAGTCTGGCCGATCGTCAAAAACCCCCACGCCGAACGGGAGACCGCCTGATGTTTGAAACGGTTGATACGCCCGCCGTTCTGATCGACCAGGAGATTGCCGAGCGCAACATCCAACGCTATCAGGCCTATTGCGATAAACACGGTATTGCGTTGCGTCCCCACATCAAAACCCACAAAACGCGAGAGTTCGCCCGGCAGCAAGTCATGGCGGGAGCGATGGGCATCACCTGCCAAAAGATCAGCGAAGCGCAGGTCATGGCCGATGCAGGTCTCGACGACATCCTGATCACCTACAACATCCTCGGTTCGGACAAGCTTAAACGGCTGCGTGCCCTTGCAGACCGAACCAAGCTATCGGTCACCGCGGACAATCGGTTTGTGGTCGAGGGTCTCAGCCGAACCTTCGCGGCGGCCCCCAAACCCCTTACGGTGTTGGTCGAATGCGATAGCGGCGCACGCCGCTGCGGCGTGACAACGCCCGCTGAAGCAATGGAACTTGCCCAGATCATCGTCGAAGCAGCGGGGCTCTCTTTTGGCGGCCTCATGACCTACCCAGCAGTGGGTGGAACCGAAAAGGTAGAGACCTGGATGCGTGAAGCTCTTGCCCTTTGCGCGGACGCGGGTATCGACTGCGGGACAGTGTCCAGTGGCGGCTCACCAGATATGTGGTCAGCCCATCTCGCACCGGTGGTTACGGAATATCGGGTCGGGACCTACATCTACAACGATCGCTCCCTGGTCGCGGGCGGCGTCTGCCGTTGGCAGGACTGCGCACTGACGGTCCTCGCAACCGTCGTCAGCACACCGGCACCAGACCGAGCTGTCATCGACGCAGGATCAAAGATCCTGACCTCTGATCTGCTGGGACTTAAAGGACATGGTCACGTCCTGGGGAGAGACGATCTCTCGATCCTCTCGCTGTCTGAAGAACACGGCTGCGTCACTTCGAGCGAGGGTGCGACGCGATTGACTGTGGGAGATCGGGTACGGATCGTCCCGAACCATTGCTGCGTGGTCAGTAATATGATGGACCGCGTGAATCTGCACCGAGGGGATAACCTTGAAGGCCCTCGCAAGGTCGCTGCCCGGGGCTGCGTGATCTAGGGGGTCTGTTGACGCTTAGGACGGGGCGCTTTTCCCATCAGCAGCGTAACGGATGCCTTGTTGGAGGCTTGCCTGACGGTGCCATCCGCTCCTGATCGCTGGGAAAATTCGAACCCGCCGCGACGGCGTCCGAATGGTCAACAGGCCCTAAAACAGAATTCGCCGCTCGCAAGAACTTGAACGAAATCGGCTTCAAACTGATGCGGGCTTCCGTGCTTTTGCGATAAACTAAGGAATGATTTTCAGACACAGCCTCGCCATCGCCGGCTTTCTTACGCTCGGAATTTCGGCCGCATGGTCCAACGAAGGGCCTTCACCCGCCTTCGATGGCGCTCGGACTGAGGGAGCTTACTGGGGAATCGCCAGCGACGGTAATTCCGCGCTCGCGGTCGGACCTGGCGGCGCCCATGCCCGAAAGAGCGGACAGGACGCCTGGACGCCGACAAAACTGCCGGGCAAACCCCTGCTGCTCGCCATCGCCAGGCTCAACGCGCGCACCTTCGTCGCGGTGGGCGGCACAGGCTTTACCTCCGGTAAGGGCGTCATCCTCCGCTCTGTCGATGGCGGAAAGACGTTCCAGCCGACAGCAAACCAGGCGGCCCCGCTCTATGAAGTGAAGTTCCTGTCCGCTGAAACCGGATTTGCGGTCGGCGTCGACGGTCTGCTTGTGAAAAGCACCGACGCCGGTCAATCCTGGCAGCGCATTGAGACCGGTGGCAAGACCAAGCTGTGGGCCCTGCACTTCTTTTCCGGCAACGAAGGCCTTATCGGCGGTGGGGAGACGCCCTGGCAGAACGATCAACGCTCATCGGGCAGTATTCTGCGCACCGAGGATGGCGGGAAGAGCTGGCAAAGCGTCTACGAAGGGTCGAAACGCATCAGCGATTTTTCCTTTCTTTCAAGTAAAACCGGCTATGCCGCCGGGGTGGGCGGTCAGCTGCTAAAGACCACCGACGGCGGACGCAGCTGGTCCGAAGCGGGTCAGACCCCGCTCAAGGCAATCGTGAATGCGCTGGCTTTCGTCTCCGAAAGTTGCGGCCTTATCGTCGGCGCCGGCGGCACCGCCTATATCACGAACGACGGCGGCAAGAGCTGGGATCACGCTATTCAAGTAACGGAAGGCTCGTTTCTCGAGGATCTCTCGATTGACCCGAACGATAGTGATGCGTTCTGGGTCGCCGGAGGCGACGGCAGCCTCGGACAGCTTCATCTCGGCAAGGCTTGCGACAGTTAGCGAATACATCGGCGTGACGATAAACGGTCAAACCACAGGAGAAGACTCATGCAGTTCTTTCAAAGGCTCTCTACCCTCGTCCTGATACTCTCATTGGCCCTCGGTGTCTCGGTAGCTCAGGCTCAGAGCGGTGACACCAAACGCGCGATAACCCAGATCTCGGGGGATCTTTACCGCTTCCAGAATAATTTTCATTACTCGGTGTTTTTGATTACGCCAGAGGGCGCGATCGTCACGGACCCGATCAATGCCGAAGCCGCAACCTGGTTGAAGGATGAGATCAAGAAACGCTTCAACAAGCCGATCAGGTATGTCGTTTACAGTCACGACCACCGCGACCACATAGCGGGCGGCGAAGTCTTCGCCGAGACCGGCGCCACAGTCGTGGCACATGAAAACGCCAAGCGAGCGATCATCGGCGAGGGCCGTCCAACCGCCGTGCCCGACCTCACCTTTACCGATCGCATGACATTGGAGCTGGGCGGTAAGACCGTCGAGCTGATCTATCTGGGCAAGAGCCATTCCGACAATCTCATCGTCATGAACTTCCCCGAGGAACGCACACTCTTTACCGTCGACTTCATATCGGTCAAGCGACTGCCATTTAAGGGCCTGTCGGATGCTTACATCCCCGAGTGGATCAGCGCGATCCGCAAGGTTGATGCGATCGACTTCGATATCCTCGCGCCAGGGCACGGTCCGATGGGCAAAAAGCAGGACGCCGCCGATCACGCGCAATACATTCAGGATCTTTACGACGCTGTCCTCGCCGCCGCGCGTGAAGGCAAATCGCTGGATGAGATGAAGACTTCGATCAAGATGGAGGCTTACAAGGACTGGAGCCAGCACGAAGCCTGGCTTCCGCTCAACATCGAAGGCGTGTATCGTCAGGTGAGTCTGCATCGCCGGGGAAATTAACTCCTCAAGCATGATGGCGCGCAGAAGAACCTGACCAGAGCGCGGAGAGTTTCGATGGCCCCTTACAGCAACGACGACGAACTCTTCGCGCTCCTGAAACGCGATCTCTTTACCGCCGTGGTCGGCGACATCCTCGACAAGCTGGGATTCCGGCGGCAGTTTCTGCCTCCCGAAATCGCGCCGCTGAAAAACGGCATGCGGCTGGCGGGCCGGGCAATGCCGGTGCTGGAAGCCGATATCTACGACGACGGTCACGGCAAGGGCCCCCTCAGCGGCGAGCCCTTCGGCCTGATGCTCGAAGCTCTGGACGATATGAAAGCCGGCGAAATCTATGTCGCCACGGGCGCATCTCTGCGCTATGCACTCTGGGGCGAATTGATGTCGACCCGGGCTCAGCATCTGCAGGCCAACGGCGCCGTATTGGACGGCTACCTGCGTGACGCCGATGCCATCGAGGCTCTTGGCTTCCCGGCGTTCTGCCGCGGCGTCTATGCCCAGGACCAGGGCCCTCGCGGCAAAGTCATCGATTTTCGTTGCGCGGTCGAAATCGGCGGCGTCACCATCGAACCGGGTGCATTGCTGTTCGGCGACCGCGAAGGTGTGCTCACGATCCCCAAGGCCGTCGAAGAAGAGGTTATCCGGCTTTCGCTCGAAAAGGCCGCTGCTGAAAACAAGGTCGGCGATGCCATCCGTTCCGGTATGGGCGCTGCGGAAGCTTTCGAAACCTTCGGTGTGATGTGACGCCGCGTTCAGACCAAGCCATCGGCACAGTTAATGGTGGCCAACGGCTTTCCTAAAGCTGTTTTGAAGCCTTTGAGCATGCCGGTAGTGTGGATGGAATCAATGAATGGGGAGCGAGGATTCATGCTGACAGACGACATGAAACGCATCGTGGCCGAACAGAAGCTCGGCTATGTGGCCAGCGTCTGTGCGGACGGGTCACCGAACCTCTCGCCCAAGGGCACCTTCCTGGTGCGAGATAACGATCATCTTATGTTCGCTGAAATTCGTTCGCCCAATACGCGGGCAAACATTCAGAACAATCCTCTCGTTGAAATCAACTTCGTCGACCTCTTCTCGCGTAAGGGATTCCGTTGCAAGGGTCCGGCGCGCTTCGTCGAAGAGGGCACAGACGAGTTTACAGCGCTCCTGCCAAGCTTCATAGACGGCTGGGGTGAAGAATTCGCGACCCTCATCAACGGCATCGTTGTGATCTCGGTGGAAGCTGCAGGCCCCCTCTCCAGCCCAGCCTATGACATCGGCGCGGAGGAAGGAGCCCTTCGTCAACAATGGTTGGCCTATTTTACGAAGCTTCAGGAGTCCTGACCAACTTACCGCCCATCAGCAGCTACCACATCATCAGCACACCTTCGCCCTGCTGTGCGGCATAATACAGGCGAACCCGCACAATATAGCGACGCCCCTTGAAAAGCCGGAGACGGATCTTCGCGTTGAGTGACGAGCCACTATCGTCGTCGCCTTCCAGATAGCGCGGGGTGCCATCGACTTCCTCGAACAACACCATCACGCTGTCCATGCGCCCGAAGGTCTGGATCGTATACTTGCGGCTCCGCGAGGGTTCTATGAGGTAGTTAACCTGATCGCCGGCGCCGATTTTTATGCGCTGTGACTGATAGGGTTTGAGCTCGGGGACGCGATTGATCGGCGGATAAAACTTTCGCACCCTATCCTTATCGACATTGGAGAGGCCCGGCGCCGGAATCAGGTTCCTCGTCTGAAACTCGGTGGGTTGCGCGATCAGCCCGGCCCTGAACTGGTAGTGCATGATCGAGTCTTTGTCCCAGCTCGAGCCTTCGACCAGCGCGGGATCGATCTTGCGCATGATGTTGTGGCGGATTTGCCCTTCACTCCAATTATTGGGCGGGCCTGAAAAGTAGTCTATGACGGCCTGTTCGTTCCAGACGATTCCTGCGTTGGGATTTTGATGCTCATGCGGATAGCCACAGGCATGTCCGATTTCATGCAGCGCAGTGTCGCGCCCGTAAGGCGTGGTGACATCCCAGCCGAAATTCATCGTACGCTCGGTCGGATCGGAAGCATGATCGACGGCGTCGCGGCCAACATAGGACCAGGCACCCGCCCCGCGTTCGAAGCCGACCCGAATCTCCGCTTCCAGCGGATCATCAACTTCGCGGAATTCAAGGCCGATACCCAGGCCCTTCCATTCGGCGAAGGCAGCGCGCACGGCATCCTTTTGAGAGTCCGCCCCACGCCAACGGCTGGGGCTGTCGAAGAAATAGTAGTTCAACACCGTACCGTTCACCCACTTCTTCTCGATAGAACGGATGAGCGAGAGACGGAAAGGATCAACATTCGCATCGATGGGCCGCAGCGGTGCCTCGGGAACGGCGCAGGCCGCAACCTCCGTCTCGTAGTTGGGCTCGGCCTTCTTGTATTTTGGCGTGACCTTCGATTTGGCTCCTGCCCCGGATTTCGCCTTATAGCTTTTCGACTTCGTGGACGCGCGGCTTTTGGCCGCCGGCTTACGTTTCGCTGTGGATTTTGCTTTGCGTGCCATGGTTCTCCCCCGGGTTCAGAATATTATTCGTATGCTTACGATATAATTAACCACGTTTGTTTTCCACCCAAAAATTGTGAGCCGCATTTAAAGGCAGCGAGTGTACCTCGTTCTCGATCGAAACAATCAAGGACATGATTCAGACTCTAACTGTCATCACTGGAGACTGATTCACGCTTTTCTCTGGTTCAGTGGAAACGACCGGACTCCAAACGCCTGGCTATCTAAAGCTGGCTGCTGGCGATATCATAAAACTCAAATCAGATCGTGCACCCCGCTAAGCGGGAGAAAGAGGAAGGGACAACAGCAATGGACGGCGACACAGCGGCGGCGAAAACCGAACAGCTGCCAGAGGGCTTTTCAATCAACCACAGTAAAGACACGCCCTTCGTTTCCCAGGGTCTGCGTGCCTTTTTCGAATACCGGGATCTAGGCATCAAGACAGCCACTAACGGCCGCTTCGGCGCCCATGTGATCCGGGCCCGGCCCGGCACCGAAGCCGCCCCGCAATGGCACCGGCATACACTGGAATTCCAGATGGTCTACGTCACGCGCGGATGGGTCGAGTTTGAATACGAAGGCGTCGGTGAGGTCCGCCTGGAGGTTGGTTCCTGCGTGCACCAGCCCCCCGGCATCCGTCACCGCGAATTGGCCCACAGCGATGACTTGGAACTGATCGAGATCACGCTGCCGGCAGATTTCAGTACGGCGCCGGCGGACTGAGGCACATTCGCAGCGTCTTGTGTGATGTGCGCTGTTGAAGTTGCGAGAATTAGAGAACCATTTCGAAGGGGAGGAAAATAAATGTCTTCACATCTTAAAATCTGGGAAACCTGGTGTCGCCGCGTATGGAAAGAACAAGATGAATCCGCGATTGACGAGATGTTCATTACTGAGGGTATGGCACGTGGATTAGGCCCTCACCTGAGGCTTGCCACTGACAGATTTCAAGAGCACGAACGGATCGGACCGGCCGGCTTCAAGGTCTTTCACAAATGCTTTTTGGCGTTGATGAACGATATTGATATTCAGGTGACACACAGCATGGAAGCGGGTGACTGGATCTCGGCACTCTGTGTCTTCCACGCAAAGAAAAATGATACCAACGAGCAGGTAAAGATGACCGGCACGGTCTTTCTCAAGATTGTCGATGACAAGATTGTGGAAGCCTATAACCATTGGGACTTTTTCAGCCTGTTCGAACAACTCGGCCTGATACCGGAAGAGTCATTCGAACGCTGTCTGGCCGGCGAGAGCATCGTTTAAAGCAAGCGACCGTTCTTGATTGAGTCAGCGGAAAACGTAGATCACTCGATAATGTTCTCTCCACCGTCATCGAGTTTCTTGGGCCGCTGCCAGTAGTGGAACTGCGGCGTCCAATCTGCCTCACTTAAACCGGCAAGGCCGAGAAAATGCCAGACCGGAGAGTAGAGGTCACCAGGGCCAAAAGCAGTGCGTCCACGCCCCACGATTTTGCTCCCCTTGCGCTCGTACACGGACGCACCGGGATAATTGCTGTATTCCCCCAAGGCGCACTGTTCGGCCATGTAGGTGCCGCCACCATGGGATGCCATCCGAAACTTCCAACCCCGGTCGAGCGCCATGCGGCGCTGCGTTTCCGGCGGATCCTTCGAGACCAAGACAACCGCCATCGCATCTTCCAGATGATCCAGAACACCGTTGATCCCATCCGCCCAAAGCGTACAGTACCGGCAGCCCTGGCCCATATTGTGGATTACCAGCAGCCTTTCACGCCCGGCAAAGAGAGCTAAAAGACTCGTTTCACCACTCGTTGTTTCAAAGGCGTAGTTTGGAACTTCCCTATCGCTCTCCGCACGGCGAAGGGCAGCAAGCTGCTGCACTTTTTCCAGGATTTCGAATTCGAGTTTTTCGGCCTCGGTCATCTCGCGCCTCCTTCCCATTCGACGAATAGGATAGAACGAGTGGGAAGGCTTCGGGAAAATAATCGCTTTTAAAGTATCCAGCGATGAAAACCGGGGTCGACACGGCTCATTGTAGGAATGAGCGCAGTGGCCTTTTCAGGGAAGACAAGGCGCCGCGAACACAAACTGCCTGCGTCCTGAACAAATGGAGGGGCAGGATGATACCACCCGCTTCCATTCGATCAGATCTTCGCAAGCAGATTCTCGCAAGTGCCGGCCAAGTTAAGCCGGTTTGGTTTTCTCAAGAACACGTATCAGGCCGTGAATACTCCGCCGGACGCTGGCCGAGGAGATTGCATTAAACTGGCGGGTCAAGCGAGCCGCCTCGATCGAACGGCCAGAATCAGCCGGCATACCTGCCTGTTGCGCAGCGTCTCCCTCGTAACCTGCAAAGAAGGTATCGATGCTTGTTTCCAGTATGACAGCAAGCTGATAGAGCCGGCCTGCGCTGATGCGATTCTTACCGTGCTCGTACTTCTGAAGCTGTTGAAACGAAATACCGAGCAGGCGTGCAACTTCCTGCTGCGTCAGATTTACTTCTAATCGCCGACGACGCACATTCTCCGCAACGTAGGCATTTATCGATGTTTGGACATCGGAAGACATGTTGGTTCCACCTTTTTTGAATGCCAAACCAGCCGAGTGACGAATTTCACTTCTTGTTTCACGGCTTAGATAACGGCATCGATTTCAATAACGATCAGGTGGCACAGGTCTATGGATAACGTTTTTTTTAATAGCTCCGGGGAAATACGAAGCTGGATTTTAGTAAGTGTGACTGGTTACCACTGTATTCACACTAATGCGAACAAATAGTTAAAAAACGACTTTGCGCTGAATTTACCAACGCCATGCCGGTTTGGTGAACAAACAATGCCCGATCGGAAGGACGATTAGCCAGCCACTTGAAACCAGGTCTTCATGCCTGCCGCCTGATGCTCGAGCATGTGGCAATGGATCAACCACTTGCCAGGATTATCCGCGACAAAGGCGACAGTGACCGCCTCGTCCGGCCCAATGAGTTCAGTATCCCTCCACGCGCCGTCATCGACCGGCTGGCCATTACGCGCAACCGCGCGAAAGTGATGGCCATGGATGTGCATCGCATGCGGCCAGGCGGTCTCATTGACAATATTCAGGACGACACTGCGCCCGGCTTGAATACGCGCAAGCGGGTTTTCGGTCATCCCCGCAACACCGTTGAAGGCCCAGACCTGTCCTCTGGCCACGAGGTCGCGCATAGAGAGGCTCTTACCTTCGAAGACCGCCGAGCGCATGCCTCCCATGGCACCGCCTTCCATCACCAGATCCAGCTTTAACGGATCGGACAAGTGGGGTTCAGGTAGCCTGTTGGAGGGTAAGACCGGAAGCTCCCTTCCCGCCTGCCCGCTTGCGGAGATACCCTCGGAAACGAAGTTACCAACAACAATCCCATCTTTGCGCGAAACCTCTGTGAGGGGCGCCTCTTCCCCGGGCTCCAGGGTCACATCCAGAAGCAGATCCGCACGCTGCGCAGGAGCCAAGGTTAAAACAGCCGATGTGCCAATCTCTTCGGGTTGCGCCAGAGGCTGCCCATCGAGCGCGATCAATAAGGGCGCAAGTTGACCCAGCTTCAGGTTTAAGATCCTTGAATTGGCACAGTTAATCAACCGCAGACGGAGGCGCTCCCCGCGTTTGACCTTCAAATCTGGCGTCGAGACCCCGTTTATGGTCAACCAGTTACCCAGCCGACCGCCATGACTCCAATCGCGCATCTGGCCAAAGGAGGCAGTGTGAATCTGGCCGTCTTCGCCGAGGCGCCAATCGTCGATCACCAGAACCATCTCCCGGTCGACCGGCGGCGGATTACGCTCCTCTATGATCAGTGGGCCATAGAGTCCGCGCGCCATCTGTTCCCAGCTCTTGTTGTGGGAGTGATACCAATAGGTTCCCGCGTCGGGTGCGACGAACGCGTAATCGAAGAACCCGCCGGGTGGCACAGCGTCCTGTGTCAGACCCGATACCCCGTCCATAGCGTTGTCGATCCGGATGCCGTGCCAATGGGTGCTGGTCGGTTGTGGCAGATTGTTGTGCAGGCGGACCTTGATCAAGTCACCCTGGCGCCCCCGGATCACCGGGCCTGGCGAAATGCCGCCATAGGCCCAAAGCGCGCTCGCCGGTCCTTCGCTCCCCAGCAGAGGCGCAGTCGCGGGTCCTGCGATAAGATCGAAAGATGCAGCGCCGTCTTCTGCTAGCAACCGGCGTGGAGCGGCTACGGCAAGCCCAATGCCTGCGGCGGAAGCAGAAAGAAAAGTCCGGCGATTTATCATGACACCCTCCTGGAACGATCGTCTTGTCATTCCTGCCGTTGAGACGAAAACAAATAGACCGAAATCGCAGCGGTATCTTCATCGCTCAGATAGCTCGAACTCTGATCGACGAATTCCCCCATGAGGCCATCGAAGGTATCGCCATTGGGCAGAAGACCCGTTTGCAGCGACAGGACAAGGTCTTCTTTTGTCCAGGGCTGCCCCGGGTGGTTAAAGAGTGCATCGATTGCCGGCACCCGTTTCCCATTGGGACCCTGGCTGTTACCAGCCAGCGGGGCGCCATAAAAACCGCCGAGCAGATTACGCTGTGTGTGACATTCGGCACAATGACCCGGCCCCTGAACCAGATAAGCGCCCCTGTTCCAGGCCTCGTCGCGATTCGGGTTTGGTTGAAAGCGACCGGCCTCGAAGTTTAGCAGTTTCCAGAGCCCGAGCAGTTTCCTATCTGAAAAAGGCCAACTCAGTTCGTGGGTGCGGCGCACATTGGCCACCGGCGTCACGTTATCGAGATAGGCTTTTAAATCGGCAACATCCTGAGCCGACATTTTGCTATAGGAGCTATAGGGAAATGCCGGGAAGTAATGTTCACCGTCGGGGGAAAGCCCATCCGCAAGAGCGCTCGAGAACTGCTCCAGGCTCCAGCCTCCAATGCCGTAGGTTTCATCCGGCGTGATGTTCGGTCCGTAAAAGGTACCGAAAGCGGTTTTCAGGGCTGGGCCGCCGGAAAAAGTCTCTCCGCCCCTGGCCGGGTCAGTATGGCAGCCGACACAGCCCGCTGCGCGGACAACATAAGCACCACGCTGGGCATCACCGCTTACGCCGGTAAAGTCATGCGGCTCACTGGCTGGACCCAAGTACGGCAGAACGAAAAAATAGGCCAGCCCAACGCCGAGCAGCAGGGCCGTCCCAATGGCAGGAGTCCGGCGAAGACTGTGCAAAACCGACTCAGTCCTTCGGCTTACGAAATGCCGTATGACAGGAAGAACAGACCTTCGCGGTTTTAGCGAACTGCAGACGCACGGCCCGTTGCTCGCCGTCTCGCGCGATCACAGACAGAGCCTTCGATTCTCGCAGCATATCCGCGGCGAAGCCGTCGAACTTGTCTTTCTGCTCCCAGATCACCGGCAGCGCTTCACTGTGTTTGCTGCCGCGGCTCGCTTCACTGTCGGGGAAGAGTACAGGAATCTCCTGCGCATGCTGCGAGACGAGTCCGGCTGCTGCCTGAATCGCGTTGGCGTCATAATCGGTCTGACCCTTGAACATTTCACCGACTGTTTTCATGGCTTTCCCCATGACCTCCATGGCATCCATGCGTTCCTTAACGATGCCGGTAGCACCGCCATGTGCGTAAGCTGTCACGGCCGTAACCGCCGCATAGGATCCGAGCGCTATTGCAGCGCCGGCCATCAGGATTCTCTTTTGCCTAAAACGTTTCATCGGCTGGTGTTTTCTCTTTTCCTATATCGGCACTCCGGGAGAGCTCGGATGAGCGCGTGGATTATTTCTGCGCCGCCTGTCGATTGATTCGCGCGTTTGCCTCTCTCGCCTGCCCCTTCCAGCTGCTCTTGATATAAGAGAGTACTGCAGCGATTTCGTTATCGGAAAGAACCTCTCCGAAGGCCGGCATATCGCTTGGATGATCTGGATTTCCACTGTAAACCGCAGTGCCGAGTTTGGTGATCTGAAACAACACGTTGTCGGGATGATGCCAGGTATGCCCGCTCTCATCATGGGGCGGCGCCGCCAGACGCCCATCCGGCTTACGCTGTCTCCAATCGGGCCAGCCCGGCTCACCGCTCAGGTCGGCGCCATGACAGGCCGCACAGTTCGCAGCGTAGACCTCCTCACCCTGGGCAACAACGACCGGATCGTCGGGCTGCAACCGTGAAGTCGGCTCATTGTCGCCAGTGAGCACCCACACGGCACCGCCCGTAGCTATAAGCACAAGCGAAAAAATGGCGGTTGGGATAAGTCGGATCATCGCAAACCTGCATCCAAAGTCCTGTCCTCACAGAGACGCGAAGATCAGATTTGTGCAAGCTAGGGCTTCCAGTCAGGGGAAGGTCAACAGCCATTATGTGGATAACGTCGAAGCATGAAACCGTTGGAAAAATCACCAAGAGGCCCCGTGCGAGACACGGGACCCCTTGACTTCAACCGGTCCATACCTGAGACGCGGTCAAAAAGGCGCTGGATTATTGCGGTCGGGTAATCACCAGGCGCCCTCGCTCAGTCCCTCCGCCTGCCGGACGAGCTGCAGAAACTCACCCCGGCGGCCGAAGGGGTCGCTGCTGCGGCCGCTTTGAGCCAGATCCAGGACATCATCGTAATTGAATTCACGCGTGTCGACCTCGCCGCGGAGGATTTGGCCGAAGGCCGCGACGGCGACGGCGAAGCGGACATCGTCAGGCGCATCTTCCAACAGTTCGACTTCCTCGAACTTCGAGACCGGCTGGCCCATCTGAAGGCTATTCCGGGTGCCCGGCGCCTTATAACGCAGCTTGACGAAGGCGTATTCGTCTTGTGCCTCGACTGCCCGCTTCAGGTCGGGATCGCTGGAGGCCAACTGATAGCGAAAGCCCAGCCGAGCCCGTGCCAGGTGCGGAACCAGCGTGATTTCGTAGAGTGCGGTGACACTGTGTCCGCTACCGACGTCACCCGCATCGACCCGGTCGTTGCGAAAGTCACGGCGGTTCAAGGCCCGCGTTTCATAACCGATCAGACGGTAGGCCCCCACGATGTCGGGGTTGAACTCGATCTGAACCTTCACGTCCTCGGCAATCGGAATGAGGTTAGCGGTCACCTCGTCACCCAACACCTTGCGCGCCTCCGTCAGGCTGTCTAAATGCGCGGCTGTACCGTTGCCGGCCTGGGCCAGGGCCTGGGCGATATGGTCGTTCACATTGCCGTCGCCGACCGTGAGGACCGTCAGATAAACCCCACTCTTACGTTTCTTGGTAATCAGCTTACGCATCGCCACCGGATCGCTGGCGCCGACATTAAAGTCGCCGTCACTGATCAGGATCACGCGGTTAACCGCATCGGAACTAAACTGGTGGTCAGCGACGGAGTAGGCATGCTCCAGCCCTTTCTCGCCACCGGTGCCGCCACCTGCATCAAGCTTGTCGATCGCGGCCTCAATACGGTGTTTATCCTTGGCAGAAGTCGGATCGAGCACGGTGCGCGATCCACTGCTGAAGGTCACGATCGCGATGCGGTCATCTTCCCTCAACCCCTTGGTCAGACCCTTCAGGGAGCGTTTGGCCAGGCCAAGGCGGTCCTCGCCATTCATGGATCCAGAAACATCGATTAGAAACACGAGATTAACCGGCGGACGCTGCCGGCGCGGCACGGTATAGCCCTGCAGACCGACGTGCAGCAGTTGGGTCTCCGCGTTCCATGGATTGGGCATCACCGTTGTGGAGATCGCGAAAGGCTCATCCTGATCCTGCGGCCGGGGATAGTCGTAGTCGAAGTAGTTCACCATCTCCTCAATCCGCACGACGTCGCGCGGCGGCATCTGCCGGTTCTTCAAGATCCGTCTGATATGCGAGTAGGCCGCCGTGTCTACGTCGACACTGAAGGTGGAAAGCGGTTGCTGCTCCACCTGCTGGAAACCCTGATGCTGCAAACTCGGGTACCGCTCGCCACCATATGCCGTGGAATATTCGTTCGTGCCCTTGTAGCGGACGATACTGGTCGCCGGAGCGTATGACGGTCCCGCAGAAGAGGCCGTCGCAGCGGTCTCGTCGTCGCTCGCACAACCCGCCAGTCCGGCCGCCAGCAGACCGGCAATCAGAACCCCACCGAGAGGTCGTATATATGTCATCGCCTTATCCCCCAAGGATTGAAAGACCGTAACCTGATACGACCCTAAGGCGGAAAGACGGAAAAGCTGTGGCAAAGATATGGCAGAACACGACGATTTTGCGACCTGCGTTAAGGCTTGTAAGAAAAAGCCACAAGTTCGCCCCGGATATGATAAAACCCGCGGCCTGGGGCGCACAGTCTGGGGCTCATAACCTGAGACACACAGGGCGGGTTGAATGAACATCCCGGTCTGTAGCTTAAACCCGTTGGAGCAAACGAGATGAAACAACCACCATGGCCGCGAAGGCCGAACTCTGCCGCCAAGGCACTGGCGGATCCGAAGCATCGCAAACGGATCGTCAGAGCCAAGAGGGGCAAAGGTTCCTACACAAGAAAAGGGCGTCAGGTCTATCCGGGCGCCCTTCCTATTTGCCCACCTCGCAATCATGCTGTCCCAGCGCTCAACCAAATTCACACCGAAAGACTGACCTTTATCCGTAACTAATTGAAGTCAGTGACAAAAAAACCACCGGCTTGCTACGCCGAAATCACACCCCCTCGTCTATAAAGAGTCCAGAAAAACACATGGCACCTGCAATGCCTTGCAGACGCCCGACCTGAGGGACGAGGATCGTTAAGCGGTCGCTCGAGTAAAAACGGAAGATGCCAGAAGCCCAATTCGAATCCACAAAGACTGCTTCACGACCAGACAGACACCACAATTTTTTCGATGAGTTCGAACAGGAAGAAGAGGTGTCAGATCCGCGTGTGCGATTGCTTCGCATACTATCGGACACGGGAGACGTTCTGGAAAATATCGAAAAAGATTGCAACGCCCTGGTTCTTGCCATCGAGAGCTCAAGCTTGACCGCGGGCGATGCCGCAAGATTAAAGAAGCGCGTGTGGCGCATCGAGGACCTTTCAGTCAAAGCAGCCGAGAAGATCAACGGCCGTCACGTATAGATCCTGATCGATTTTCACTGAACTCCGGAAAACCGTGGACCAGCCTCCATTCCTTATCGTCAGAGGCTGGTCGCCGCAGCGCGACGAGCACGAACGCAAAAAAGAAACGTGCCCCGACAGCATCGGGACACGCTCAGACAAACAAAATGCATTTTTTTGTTATGCGCCGATCAACTCGACCAATGACGCACGTGTCACAGTCGCGCGGTTCTGACCAAATGCGCGAAGGCTTTCGTTGTCGATCAAGGTCTCGACCTCCTGGGCGGTAATGCCTAGGAAATCCTGTACGTCCCTTGTCGGCACCATCAGTTGAATTGATTCCACCGACGTAAAGTTGGTCAGCGCCGGTGTCTTGGGTACCGGGGGATGAAAGACGGGAATGTCGATCGCCTCTACCTGAAAGAGGTTAGGCAGAGCTGCCTTACGCCAGTCCGTCGCAAGCTCCATCTCCGCCCGCAATGTCACGACGTCGCGCCGCAGTTGCAGGAATGCGGAACCGAAGTGCGTGCCGTCGGCCAATAGCACCTCGTTTTGTTCTGGCCGCAGGTTGTCCGCAGCGAGCGAGCGCAGGTACCATGCAAATTCGGTGCGCGAAGCAATGGTGGACTTTTCAACAATCGGAAGGCGCACCTTTGGTTCGTCTTCGCCGGAGAGGCCGAAATCCAAACCCAGTTTCGGACCGAAACTGCTCAACAGAGAGGCAGCCCCTCCGACAATTTCCCCTGCAACGGGAAAACCAAGAGCCCCGCCGGCGGCCTTGGCCAGGGTCGAAGCGATGCCGACCAGATCCGGCTGAAAGGCAGCACCGCCTGCAGCCTCCGGCGAGATGACACTGCCATCCTCGGACTCGATCACTTTGACAGCCTTGGTCTTGAAAGGGTCGATACCGAGGACACGCACCGGGGCGACCTCATCATCGGCCTGGATGATCTCTTCGCCGTTCTCGTCAAGCGGCACGATCCGGACACGCATCTCCATTTCATCGAGGCGGATGTCGTCCTTCAGGTTTTTCCGGTTACGCTCGCGCAGGCGGCCTGCTGCCGAGAAAACGATGTTCAGGGTCGGGAATGTGACGGCACTTAGGAGCGCCGAGACAGCCGACGAAACCTTGTCGTTGTTGTTGAGCAGAGCGAAGTCGTTTTTCGGGAAGACCTTCCCGAAGACGCCCAGATTGGCGTCCACGAACAAGTCAACGAATTCCTCCGGGTTGTTGGTAATGGTGGTCATTTTTGGCTCCTTCTCTTGGTCTGCGAGGTACAGTTCTCCCGTTCGCGCAAAGCAGATCTTGCGCGTCAAAGAGACCGTCCTGGTGAGTTGGGGAAACCAACCTGTCATTTTGGTTGGCCGTGTCAGTGTGCTGACAGGGAGACAACACCCATGGAAGAAATAAATTCCCGATCACCCTAAAAAAACGACCGGAATGCCAGCTCATCGAAGCCTAACAGGCTCCAAAAACCGTGTTCCGAACTGAACAGTCTGAGCGGCGCATCACCAGCGATAGCTCAGGCCCAGGAACGCCCCAAACTGGTTCGCACTTCCTTCGTCGGCGACCAGCGGACTGTCGGCGGCGTTGCCCAATAGACGACTGTACTCGGCACCGCCGAAGGCACTGATATTGTCTGTGATTTGGTACCCCAGATTGACGCTGAGACCTGCGTCTTTCAGGCCGGAGCCCGCGTTGTATTGCGTAAGACCGCGCAGCGAGGACGCCGATTGGGAGGCGGAGATCCCAAATGTGTTGTCCATGTAATCGCCGTTCGCCCAGGTGATATAGGGAGTAACGCCGAGGTGGAGCTGGTCATCAAACAGCGCCACCCCATATTCCAGTTCTGCCGTTGCGGTCATACCATCGCGGTCGCCCGTCAGGTCCCGGGTCATTTCGAGCCCCGCTTCGAGCGGCCCGAACGCGTAACCCAGCCGGGCCATCGCGACAGCGCCGACGTCCAGATCCCCGAGCCCTCTGAGCGCATCGTTGTCATCCTGATCGCGCCCGCCGTCGTAAAACAAGCCGATGTCGACAGAGAAACTGTCGTCACGATAGGGTGTCCCAATCAATCCGGGGCCTCCTTTTGTGGTCAGGCGGATTCTGTCCTTCCAGGAGACATCGATAATCGGCAGCGCGGTAAACTCGTAATCGTCAGAGCCTTCGTAATCAGGCCCGATCCCGGCCCCGGCACCAAGTTCGAAAGTCCAGTTGCTGTCGCGCGCGCCTTCGTCCTGCGCTGCTACGGAGAAAGGCCCAAAAACCAAAAGCGCAATGGCGCTGGCCAGCTGTTGAAGCCGCATAAAAACCCTTTCATGAATTCTAACTGAGGTCGCCTTGGCAACCTGACGGTCCGCCATTTATGCCGCGCACATTGCGCGTGCAGACGTGATTAAAGGACCACGGCTTTCAGCAAGCTGTCCGCTTCATGAAATAAAATTCAGATACTAGAAATGATATCGGGCGCCTGCAGCCCCTCGGCCTGGCCGGTGCCATTCCTCACCGAGCCCAGGCCAGATTGCAGAGTATCGACTACAGGGGAAAGAAGAAGGTTACGAGAGCCCCATCGCCCGCTGTCGTGCACGGTCGATATGATAGACAAGCGTGTCCATGGCGCCTTGCTCATCTCTTGCCTGCATGGCTTCGACCACGTTCAGGTGTTCTTTCATCACCGGAACCACATAGCCTTCGATGCGCGTCAGTTCCTGACGGATCAAGCGGATCTTCAAAGAGTTCACACGATAGGCCTTGGTTGCGATCTCGTTTTTTAAAGAATCAACCAACAGGTCATGGAATCCCCAGTCCACTGTCTGCGCCTTGGCTTCGAGTTCGGTGGAAATACCGAATTCCAATGCCTCGTCCAAAACCTCCTGATGCCGCAGCCTGATTTCCTCGAGCTGTGCGTCACTGGCCGTCCGGGTGCAGTGCGCGACGGCCTCTTTCTCGAGAATGATTCGGAACTGATAGGCGTCGCGTACAAGGTTGAAGTCGATGGCGGCGATCTGCATGCCACGTTGCGGCACAGTGGTGATCAGGCCTTCTGCCTCCAAGCGCGGTACCAGCTCCCGGATGGCGGCCAGGGTCATACCAGTCAGTTCGACCAATTCGCGCTGCGAGACGAACTGTCCTGGCCGTACATGGCTGGCAAGAAGGTGCCGCGTGAAGGACTGATAAGCCTGATCACGCATTTTTTCTACTGCCATAGCCCAACCTCGATTATTCGCTGTGATGCCATCGGCAGTGTCCCGGTTTCACGCGGCCTTGCGACTCTTCAGCAGATCCAGTTCCTGCTGCAACTGTGCAGCGACTTCTTCTTCGATCTTCAAAAGCGGCGCACGAACGCACGACCAGGCAGCTTCGTCGCTTTGCTGCGCGATCGCGGTTTTAATCGCAGGGATGAGCGGATGCTTTGAAAGCAATTCGACAAGATCGTTGATATAGGGTTGCTCAACACCATCCCAAGCCATTCGGCGAAGGGAGCCAGGATCGAGATTGGCCATGCCACAGATCGCACCTGCTCCGCCCTTGCGCACCGCTGCCGCCAAGTGACGCTCTTCACCGACCAGAATTGAAATGTCGTTGTGGGTCGCCAGCAAGGTCTGCGTGTAATCCCAGTCGCTGGTTGAATCCTTTACTGCAATAATGCTGCCGCCCAACGCATCGCGCAGACGCGCGATCAGATCCACGCTCAAGGCAACACCCGTCAAAGAAGGAATATTGTAGAGAATAATCTCCACGGACCCTCGATCGAGCTGCTCAAACACTGCCCGATACCAGGCAATGACCCCTTCGTCTTCGGGTTGTTTGAAATAGTAGGGTGGCGGCAGGAGCACCCGCTTGCAGCCTATAGACTGTGCGGCTTTAATTTGCGCCACGGCATCCATTACCGCTGTCGCACTGATCCCCGAGACAAGCCGGTCACCGGTGATGCCCGCCTCGTTGAAGCCTCCCAGAAGCCGGCAGCGTTCTTCCCAGGCAATCGACGCCCCCTCACCGGTCGTCCCGAACAGCGTAACGCTGTCACAGCCGCCCTCCAGGCAGGTACGGGCATGTGCCAGCAAGGCCGCATCCGCGATCTCACCTGACGGTTGGAAAGGTGTCGCCAAGGCAACCGAAAGGCCAAATCTCTCGTTCATAGCGCTCACACAATAACTTACAACGAACTAACATGTTACTCTGCGGATTTTGCGTTGCAAGCAGAGATTTATCGTGGCAGGCTTTTCCCAGAGCGTGTCGGTTCTTGACGGCAAGACGCGAGAACGTGATGTGCTCTCAAACAATGTGATGTAGAGGCTGATTCACGTTTTTAACTGTTTCATAGAAAAACGATCAGAATCAGGTTCAGTCAGTTGTTGGATTTCTTGCGTTAGATTTCCAGGCCGCAGCAACGCAGGCCGCGAAAAATAAATTCGGGAGGAACAAGATGAAACTGTTGAAACCGCTTGTGCGCACCGGCGCCCTGTCCGCTGCGTTCGCTGCCGTAACGCTCGTCTCGGCTTCCACCGGTTTTTCTGCCTTTGCGGCAGACAAAATTCAGCTACGCATGTCCACGCCGGCGACCGAAACCGATTTCCGGTCCCAGGGTTTGGCAACGACTTTCGCAGACGGCGTCAGCGAATTCGCTACTTACGAGCCACACTACAACGACACGCTCTTCAAGCAGGGTACAGAATTGGTCGCAATCGCCCGCGGCAATCTGGAAATGTCGATCACTTCGGCGCAGGAACTGGCGAAGCTGATACCGGAATGGTCGATCTTTACCGCCGGCTACCTGATGCGCGACGCGGAACACCAACGCAAGGTGTTCGAGGGCGAGATCGGCAAGGAGATGTACCAGCTCGTTGAAGACAAGCTTGGCGTAAAACTGCTCTCTGTTATGTATTTCGGGACCCGCCAGCTCAACCTGCGCATCGAAAAGGAAATCAAGACCCCGGCCGATCTGGACGGCGTGAAACTGCGCATGCCCGGTACCGACGCCTGGCAGTTCCTGGGCAAGGCCCTGGGCGCGAACCCGACCCCCATGGCCTTCACCGAAGTTTACACCGGGCTGCAGACGGGCGCGATCGACGGCCAGGACAATCCTCTTCCGACCGACAAAGATAAGAAGTTCTACGAGGTGACCAAGCAGATCGTTCTAACCGGTCATCTGGCGGACATGAATTTTCTCGCCTTCAGCAAAAAGACCTGGGACAGCCTCTCAGCCGATCAGCAGAAGACCGTAATGGACTCGGCACAAAAGGCGTCTGCAGAAATTTCGAAAACCATTCTCGCCAACGAAGCCCAACTGGTGGACTTCTTCAAGGGAGAAGGCCTGAAGGTCTACACCCCCGACGTAGCGTCCTTCCGTGATCGGGCTCAGAAAATGTATCTGGAATCTGATTTCTCCAAGGATTGGCCGAAGGGACTGCTCGAGCGCATCAACGCTGTGAAGTAGCAGGTTAAGCGAGGCATGAAAGCCGTTCGGCTTTGGCTGCATGCACGCGCGGATAACGTGGCGGTGGGTCTTCTCACCGCCATGTTTCTTTCCTTCGTCCTGCAGATATTCAGCCGCTATGTAATCAACCACCCGCTTGGTTGGACGCTCGAAGCCTGTCTGCTCGCCTGGCTCTGGACCGTCTTCTGGGGCTCGGCTTTTCTGCTGGAAGACAAGGATCACGTTAAGTTCGATATCCTCTACTCCAGCGTCGGGCCAAGGGTGCGGCGTGTCTTTGCGCTTTTCGCCGCCTTTGCGATCGTGGCCGCCCTCGCTGTTTCGCTGCCGGCAACTGCAGACTTCATTGCCTTTATGAAGATCGAAAAGACCTCCCTGCTTGGCATCCGCTTCGATTTTGTTTTCTCAGTCTATCTGATCTTCGCGGTCGCGGTCATCGCCCGCTATCTCCTGCGTGCCTACGCGGCCGTGCGCGGTCAAGAGTTCGATGGCGCCTCTAAACCCAGAGAGCCGGATGGTGAGGCATGAGCGCAGGATTCCTGCTGTGCCTGGCCACACTCTTCGGGCTCTCCGCCATCGGTGCGCCGATCGCCATTGCGATGATCGTGGCGGCGATCGTCTATCTTGGCTTGACCGGGCAGGATCTGGGGCTCGCCTCGGAACAAATTCTTCAGGGCCTTTACACCAGCTTCATCCTGCTGGCGGTACCGCTGTTCATCGCGGCGGCAAACGTCATGAATGCCGGCACGATCAGCGACCGGCTTTTACGGTTTTGTATCGCCCTGGTCGGGCGTTTTCGCGGCGGACTCGGCTACGTCAATGTGGTGGCAAGCCTGATCTTTTCCGGCATGTCGGGCTCGGCCATCGCCGATGCCGCAGGGATCGGCAAGATCATCATCCAGATGATGACCAAGGAAGGCCGCTACAGTCGGGGTTTCGCGGCGGCAATCACTGCCGCCTCGGCAACCATCGGACCGATCATTCCGCCCTCGATCCCCATGGTGATGTATGCGCTCGTCTCCGACACCTCCATCGGCTATCTCTTCCTGGGCGGTATCCTGCCGGGCCTGCTGATGGGGCTCGCCCTCATGGTCATTATCGCGGCCATCGCCAGGCGCAAGAACTTCGCTGTCGAAACCCCGACGCCCCTGCGCGCAATGCCCAGACTGACACTTCAGGCATTTCCCGCGCTGATGATGCCGGTAATCCTGCTGTTCGGAATCTATGGCGGCGCCACCACGCCCACCGAGGCCGCAGCCGTTGCCGCGGCCTACGCCTTCATTCTGGCAGCCGTTTTCTACCGCACTCTCTCAATGCGCTCGCTTTACGGAATCCTTTCCGACAGCGCGCGCTCTTCCGCGGCGGTCGGGCTGGTAATCGGCGGGGCGCTGATCTTCAACTTCATCGTCGCAAGCGAAAACATCCCGGCCACCGTCGCCGTGATGCTGAAATCCATAGAGTTATCGCCGATTGCGTTCTTGCTGCTGATCAACCTTTTATTGCTGGGACTGGGGTGCATCCTGGATGCCACCACTATTCTGCTGGTGATCGTGCCGCTCTTTATTCCGGCTTGTCGGGAGTTGGGGATTGATCTGGTCCACTTCGGTGTCGTGGTCGTGGTGAACACCATGATCGGCCTGATAACGCCTCCCTACGGCATCCTGCTCTTTGTAATCAACGCAACGACCGGCATTCCTCTACGCGCAATGATCCGCGAGATTGTACCGTTTTTCTGTGCGTTATTGGTGGCTCTCCTGCTCATCACCCTGTTGCCGGAGCTGGTTTTGTACCTGCCCAGGCAGTTCGGGTATCGTTGACCCCTGCCAATAGAGCATTTTCTGATCAGAGACGCGCCAGACAAATTCCCCCTGCGATCAGAGGGGGCACCGTCGTCAGAAATTGATAAAGCAAGGACGCGGCAACCGCAGCCTCCTGGTCGACGCCAAACGGGACCATCCCAAGAACAAAAGCCGCTTGAAGCGTACCTATAAATCCAGGGCTCGTGGGTAAAGCGAGGCCCACAGCAGCGAGCATCAGCACGACAATGGCGACGGCGACCGGGACCTCAAGCTGGACGGCTTGGAGGCTCAAACACAAGGTGATCAACATGACACCCCAGCTCGCCAAGCTCGTGGCCAGCAACTTCGCGATGAGAGTTCCCTGTCGCAATGCAGCCAACCCATCGAGGGCATCGTGGATCATGGTGCCCAGCCGCGACGCAACGGCTTGCGGGCAATAGGACAGAACCCAATCGATCATTGCCGCCGTCGCCGCGGGCCGGATCAGGATCGCCGCCAATGCCAGCGCCCCCAGCGTCAGGAGACCGGCCAGCGAGACCGCCACCTTCTCGGCAACGGGCGACGCAACATCGAGCGACCAGAGTGCCCAAACCAGGAGCAGGAGCAATGCAAAAAAGTCCAAGAGTTTTTCGAGAGCGATACCCGAAAGAGCTGCAGCCGCCTTGACCCCGTGATGTTTGGACAAAAGAAGCCCGCGGGCCGCCTCGCCGGCCTGAAATGGCAACAGCACGTTGCCGGCGTAACCGATCAGAACATAGGGCGTCAATTTAATCGGCGGGACATCGACGATCGGCCCGAGAAGATAACGCCAGCGCAGAGCTTTGCCAAAAAAGAACAGGCTGTAAGTAAGAAGCGCAGCCCCGGCCAGGAGGTAGTCGGTTTTGTGCTGCAGGATATCCAGAACGCCATCGACGTCTGTATTTGCGAAAACCAGCCACGCGGCGAAACCTCCAACTGCGATGCCGAGGAGAAGCAGCCGCCAGGTCTTCCCGGATTTCACCCCGCCATTCAATGGACTGTTCCTGGCGCCATCACTTGATCGGTGCGGCTAACAAATATGTCGCACCGACATCGGGCGCATCGTAGACTTTCTGAAGCCTGTCTCGCAGCGCCTTCACCTCATTGAATTCCGGCCAGTCTTCCAGCTTGACTCCTTTCGGCAGCTTAAAGAAACCGTCGAAAAAAATTAAACGCCCGCCTGTGTTCCAGGTTTCTTGGATCAAGTCGCGGAGAAGAAAATCGTCAAAGTCGCGCCCACGCGTTCGCGTGAACAACCCCCTGGTATCACCCTCCAGCAAGCTCTGGGAAACACCGGGCGCTTGGAACGCCCCAATCAACGCGACTTTTGCCGGCGAGAGATATCGCATCGCCTCCACCAATCCGGCATTGCCGGAAACGATGACCAGATCCTGCGGCTGAGCCTCCGCGATCACCCAGGATCCAGTGGCACGGTCGTATTCGTTCGCGGGATCCCACACCAGGGCCATACCGCCGACAGCATTGTGGAGGAACAACGCGGCCGCAAAGGCAATCACGATGCTTATGTTTCCACGTTTAATGCAGGGTTCGATAACGCCCACAGCGAACAGGATGACCAACGGTGGGAAGACCATGATCCAGGCTTCCAGTCCCGCCGGATTAAGCCGCCCGATGATCGCACCGTTGATTGCAGCCCAAAGCAGGACAACAAGAAACGGGCGTCGTTTTAGAAACGCAATCGACGGCCGCCAAATCGCTTTTAGAACACCGAGGGAAATCGCGGTCAGAGCAGACAGTGTAATGATGGGAAGATAGACCAAGGCGCCCGCGCGCTTGGCTAGGAAAACTTCCTCGGTAATGACGTTGCTGGAAAAAGCCTGCTGCACGAGTTTGACAATAGGATCGAAAGCGAAAATCCAATTGACCGAGGCGAAGTCATGCCCCAACGCAAAGGCCGAGCGGATCATGGAGACGAATACGGTTCGAAGCGAAAAGGGCGGCACGATGAATTCGTCGGCGCGCTGGGAAAGGAAGACCTTAAAAGTGTCAACGCCCAGAGGCTCCGGCCAGAAAACCAAGAACCCAATTAGATAGCCGCCGGCCACGACCGCGCCTCCCGCCGCCAAATAGAAACTCAGATGCAGAATCCGTGTCCGGTACAACAACAGAACGGGAAAGGCGAAGAACAGCGGAACAACACTGGGTTGATAAAATAGAACCGAGAGGCCGGCCAATAGACCCCATCCAGCAAAGGCCGAGATGACCGCCAACGCCGCCCCAACCCCTTCGAGGCTTCGGGATAAGCCGTGAAAAACCAGCAGAATCAGGAGGATGGCCGGGATATAGACTTCGGCTTCAGCTGCGTAACGCCAGAAGCCATAGCAACTGCCCAGGATGACGGCAGTCAGGATTGCGGTTGTTGCCGACAGCTTGAGATCCAAGACTGCAATGCGCATCAGCAACAACAACGACGCTGCAGCACAGACCGCCGAAAACCCCCGCATCAGGATAAGAGCAGAGATGTCCAGACCGAGCGAGCCCGTCGCGACGAACAATAGCCGCATGGACAGGTGATAGAGCATGAGCCGCGGATCCGAGAGGTAACCTGCCGAAAAATTTTCCGCACGGTAGGCGAAGGCATAGACATCGTCGGTTTCGCCGGCGTTCCCGGCCGCCGTCACCAGATAGAAGCCTGTGAGCAATAGAAATAAGAGAAGGCTGGAACGCCAACCGCCCTTCGCTAAGGTCGTAACCCAGGCTGGCGTGTTCGCTTCACGCTGTTCCGAACTCAATACCGGCGCCTCGTTCATACTCCAAAAACCGGTTCGAGTTTTGGGAGTTGGCGATGAGACTTTACGTCATCGACGAAGGCACCGATCGTCTGGACCTCGAATGCCCGGCGAAAGTTCCCCAGAATATCGGTCATGAAGGCGTTTTTGTCCTCACCCGGCCGCTTCATGCCCGGCAGATAATCGAGGGCGGCCGCATCGTCTCCGCCGAGAAAATCGCTGGCGTGCAGAAGAAACGACGGCGGAACGTTGCGGAGTTTGCAGAGAGCCAGCGCACTTCGGAAATAGCCGCGCGCCAAGGCGGGAGAAACATCCGCCACATAGTTCAGGTAGGTACCGTGATAGGGCAGACGCAATAACGGCAAGGTGGTCACCGGCGTTTCTATGATCGCACCATTGGAAAGGGACCAGCAATAAGGCCTCAAAGGCTGCCGTGCCTCTCTCATGCTTCCGTAGAGGCTATCCAAAACCCCTGCGTCGTTACCAACCTTCGACGCCTTACGGCGGTGCCAAAGGCGCGCCAGCAGTCCCAGACTATTCGGACAGGTCGAAGCATCGTAGTCATATCCAAGCTCTGCAAGAACTTCGAGCAGCACTGATGAAAGTCCAAATGCCGGTCCGCGAAATCCACGTGGGCTCTGCCCAGTCGCTTCGGCAATGGCCTGCTCGGCACGCTGGATTTCGTCTTTGATGAGGTCGCGCGATTGGGAATGCAAGGAGAGTTCGTGATCGTAGGAATGATTGCCGACTTCGTGGCCTCGCCTGACAATCTCCGAAAGCAAGTCCCTGTTTGCCGGTTCCGAAGCATCGCGGCCAATCACGAAAAATGTCGCTCTTAAGTCTGCCCGATCCAGAAAGTCGAGAATCCGAGGCAAAGCCAGGTTCAAAAACGAAGGGTAATCCCGCCAGGCCTCCAAGCCAAAGCTGCGCTGGTAGCACCAGAGATTGTCAAGATCGAGCGACAGAGTCGCCGGGGGCAACATAGAGGCCTTCTTTGTAATCCGGTTCATTTCGCGGCAGTTCCGGTCGGAACCTGTTCCGTCGCGATCAAAAAGGCCGAGGCCTCATTGGCAAGATTGACGCTTTCATCCACCGAGAGGGAACCGTTTACGATTTGCGCTGAGTTGACGATATACAATCCTGGGATCGATGTCGCCATCGGCGGGAGCTTTTCGCTGTAGTTCAGAGTCGAGACCGCAAGAACATGGCGGGTTCTCGTCACCTTAAATGACTTGATGTTTTCGCGCGCCAAGCCGGGGAACATGCGCAGTAACGCGGGGACGAAAGCGGCTTCAACCTCTTCGTCGGAAGCGCCAAGCAACGGATCATCCAGTGGCAGATACTTAGGCAGATAGACCAGATGCCGGCCACCGGTCTCGACGCGATCTATCAAGGTTGACATCTCAATGACCGTCGTAAAGGGAATAGTCTCGTCGGTGATATAGGTCAGATAGGCGCCACCAAGAGAACGGTCCAACAGAAGCGAGGCACACACGATCCCCTGATAGAGAATATCCTCGTGCTGCAGCCTTTCCCTGTCGTTGAGACCGGCGCAGACCTTTGTCGCGATCGGTGAAGCACAGGTGTTGACGACCCGGTCGAAGTGACGGACGTCTTCGCCCGCCGTCACCTGGAATCCATTGCCCGAAGACGTTACGGCGGTGACTGGCATGCCGGTTTCAAGAGTGACACCACCGGCTTGGAGCTTCTCTGCGAGGGTCGCCAGAATTCGACGGTAGCCACCAGGCACATAACCGAACATCTCGGTTTTCAAGCCGCCGCGCCGGGCCGCATAAAAGCGCCGGATTACCGACCAGATATAGGCCGCCGAGGCTTTTGCGTAGTTGTTTCCGAGTTTCGAACGCAGCAAAGGCCGCCAAAGGTTCTGGTAGGTCGTCTTTCCTGAAAGCCGGGTCAGCCAGGCTTCAGCACTCAGCTGCTCAAGCGGCCGGCCATTCTCGATGCGTGAACCGTAGATGATCGTCGCTGCCAGTCGCGCCTTGTCAATCAGGCCCAGCACCGGCAGGCGGATATAATCGATCGAATTATTGAGCGCATGCATCGAGCTGCCGGTATAGAAGTTCGTCTTAGTGACGCTCCAGCGCACATCCTGTTCCAGCCCCAGTTCCTCCAGCAACGCCCGCAGCCGCGCGTCCGAAAGCATGGTGACATGGTAATAGCGATCCCAGGTTACATCGCCAACCTGCCAGGCCGAAGCCAGACCTCCCAATGACGGCGCCGCCTCCAGCACAGTGACCTTTTCGCCGGCCTGACTGAGCCGGTACGCCAAGGTCAGACCGAGCATCCCCCCACCGACAATCGCCCAGTGGCGCGGTGCCGCTGCGGGCGCAGGCGTCCTAGCGTCCATCACTGTTGTCGGCATAGGAGGTTTGAAGCTCAGCGGTGACCGGCTCCGGCATAGGCCGGCCGAGCCAGCGCAGGCTCGCCAAACGGAACGCCAGCCGCAGGTGACCTGCGATGGTGCGGAAAATCTTGATTTTGGATTGCCCCAGCAAACGCGTCTCCAGTACCGCCGGATATTCGACAATCTTGCGGTTGGCCAGATCCATGCGCCCTAGGATTTCGGTCACGCCGCAAAAGCCTGGGTCGTAGACTGTGATGTCTTCGATGGCACGCTGCCGGTACAGGCGGAAACAGCTGGTGTAGCTGGTCAACTTATGACGCAGTACACAGCGGTACATAAAGGCTGAACCCCGGGACAACAGAGAACGCCAGGCTGGAACAGCAAGCATTGCACCCTGCGCATGCGCCGGCGACGCCGCGACCACATCGACATCCTCCTCCATCATCGACATCATCTCGAAAAGCTGGTCCGGCGAGAAAGTGCAGTCCGCATCCAACGCTGCAAGAAACTCGGTTCGCACCTGACCGAAGCCGGTGACCAGGGCAGCAGCAATGCCCTTATTTACCTCATGCCGGACCAGACGGAAGCGTTCGCGATCCCCAAAATACTCCTGCAGAAGTTTCCAGGTATCATCGCTGCTGCCGTCATCAACCAGAACGTAGTGCAGGTCGAACAGGCCGTCGCCCTGTGCTGCGAAGCGCGCCAGTGTTTTCTCTAGATAAGGCAGCGTCTCGGATTCGTTGTAGCAGGGAATAACCAGAGTGAGTGGGATATTGCCATCGCCATTCCCAATCTCCGGCACCCACTGCTCTGCCTCCGCCGGGCGTTCGGCGCTCGGACGCGGTGACGCCGCTTCAAGCGTCAGACCCAGGTGTTCGGCAATCGAAGTGAAATCGTAGCGCTCGAGATAATAACGGATCTTGTCGGGCATAGCCTCGAGGTTGCGGTAGTGCCGCAGCTGCTGAACGAAACTTGCCGCTGAAATCTTCGGCTGGTCAGGTTCCAATTCCCAACTGTGAAAGTAAAGCACCAGCGGATCCTGGTTGCCTTCGATCCATTTTTCAACACCGGGCCGAATGAGCCAGTCGGGCAACTGCCGCATGTAGTTGCCGCCGCTCATCAACAGCGGCTGTCCCAGGATCGAAAGGCGCGACGCGGGCACCTCGGTCACCGCGCCCAGAGGCCCCCGGTGCTTGTGAACCACGCCCTGTGCGGCGCCGGGAGCGCGCAGGCTTGAATCGTACGAGAAACCGGCGTCTGCAAGGGCATCCAAAGCCCAGGTATCTTGCGGGCCAATCCAGCCACGCCCGATTCGAAAGCCCTCGACAGCCTGCCCGGTTGCATCTTCCACCGCCGCCCGCGACCGGCGGACGTCTTTTGCGAAATCCTGCTGAGATAGTTCGCCGATCCGGTGGTGAAAATAGTTCTGGCAGGCGATCTCGTGACCTTCTTCAACGATCCGGCGCAAAATCTGGGGATGATTGTCGGCGATCCAGCCGCAGCTGAAGAAAGTCGCCTGGCTGCCGGTCTCGGCCAGAAGTTCCAGCGTGCGCTCGGTGTTACGCTTCAGGTTGGTTTCGAAACGACCCCAGTAGCCACTGGGGATAAGATGACTGAAAGCCCCGACCTGGAAATAGTCCTCGACCACGACCGTCAGAATATGTTTGCGGTTCAGCTTGGTCTCCAGGGTCACTGCACGGCCCTCGTCTGCTGCACCTGACCGGTTAGAAAGTCCACGAATGCCTGAGCGATACGTGCAGAGCTTTGCGCGTCGCCAAAGGGATTCGCAATGGGCTTGATAGATGCGATCCACTTATTCAAAGCGTCGCAATCGCCCAGCAACTCCTCGAGCTGTCCAGGCCCCTCACCGGCCAGTTTGGCAACGCCGGCATCGATAGCCTCCGGACGTTCGGTCACGCTGCGCAGCACCAGCAAAGGTTTACCCAGACTGGCGACTTCCTCCTGCACTCCACCGGAATCCGAAACGATCAGCCAGGCGGCCTGCAGCAGCCGCACAAAAGAAGGATAGTCCAGCGGTTCAATCAAGCTAACCCTCTCACTATCGGAAAGGATACGCTGCACGGTCTCCTTGACCATTGGATTGGGATGCACGGGGACGACCAGTGCCGTATCGGGACGCTCCATGATGAAGGCGCGCAAGGTTCGCAGGTTTCGATCAAGTGTCGTGCCGAAGCTTTCACGCCTATGGGTCGTCAGGACGACCGGTTTCAGGCCTTTAAGGTTTTCCAGCAAGACGTCGAGATCAGGAGACGATTGTGACTTTTGGATCGCGTTTTGTAACGATGAGACCACCGGATTGCCGGTTACAATGATATCCTGAGGCGCAATTCCCTCGCGTACCAGTTCCGCACGATTGCGCCGCGTCGGTGCGCAATGCAGCGAAGCGACGTGGGAAATCAGACGTCGATTTGTCTCTTCAGGGAATGGATTTGCCGGGTCGCCGGTGCGCAGACCTGCCTCGATGTGGGCGACAGGAATGGCGCGCATCCGTCCAGCCAGGGCGCCCGCAAGAGCACTGGTCGTATCTCCCTGTACGACGATCAGATTGGGCTGCACCTCCGCAATCACCAGGTCCAGCGCGGCAATTGTCTTGGAAAGCAAGGCATTCAGCGATTGTCCAGCGGACATTACGCCCAGGTGATAATCGACTTCGGTATCGAGAAGCCCGAGAAATGCCGGAAGCAAATCGGCCTGCTGAGCCGTCGAAACAATGGTGACACGGACCTCGTCGTAGCGGCCGAGCTGGCACGCGACTGGAGCGACCTTGATCAACTCAGGCCGGGTTCCGGCGATAATCATTATGCGGTCGCCGCTGGCAGAAAAAACCTTAGTCATTAACTTTTTATATCAAATAGTTGATGCCGGATCGGAAAGCGTCCAGCCAAGCCATGCCCGAAATTTGCCACAGCCCGACCGATCTTAAGTGATAACCACCGCTATTCATACGTCAGATTGATTAAAAAAGTATCCGCGGGTTGTGCGAATTCACGTGCGAGATCAATGGGGTCGTAAGGTTAGGGTGGCAGACGCGCCAACCAGTTTGAAAGTGCAAAACACCGACCAGATGCTGAGTTTCTAAAGCAAAAGCCGAATGAAATAAGCCATCGCTCTCAAATCTCACCCACATGGGGCACGACAACCGCACAGATTCATTCTATTGTTATTGCTCAATTTTTGAGCGTCGATGTCGGCGCAAGAGCCTGATCATTTGCTCGGAAACAGAGAAAAACTTGCATCAGTCTCTATTTTTGAACTAACAGCGCGAATACGCTCTTGATCGGTTCGATCATGAACGATCGTACTCCAAGGTTTACTTAACGATGTATAACAGTGACGCCCAAAGCCCTACAGCAGGCTTTTTCGCCTGGACGACCCAGCTTGCCGAGGATTTTCGTGAAGAGGTCCTGGCGATCCACATCCAAGCGCTGGACCGTTCTTTTTTTGCGACGACCAAGGGCATGACCTATTCACGGGTGGAGAAAATCGACGATTCTTCAAGCCGTTAGCAAATTTCCCGCTGAGCCTTGGGCTAATTTAGAATCCGCAATCCTCCTGCAGCAACTCCGCCCGCCGTATGGTGCCGTCGTTGGCCTTGTATTCGTAGACAACTTTCCTGACAGGCCCTTCCAGATAGCTTTTCAGATCGACACAGGCGACGAGCATCGTCCACTTGACGTATTCCGCATCGAAGCTGTTATCGTCCAACGTGGGGAGGTCGATATCCAAATGATAAGTCAAAGACTTATCGGATAGATTCGTCGACATTCTCACCAACGTTGTCTCTTCGTCGATCTCCATCGGCAGGGTAAAATTCTCAAACCGGATGCCGGTCGCAATGTCGTGCCATGAAGGCAGAATCAACCCGAAAGTCACTGCCG
Organism: Pelagibius sp. Alg239-R121; assembly: GCF_947331435.1. GTDB lineage: Bacteria > Pseudomonadota > Alphaproteobacteria > Kiloniellales > Kiloniellaceae > Denitrobaculum. The sequence continues at coordinate 76,015 of NZ_CAMZOF010000002.1, forward strand.
CAAGCTGGAACGAACGAAAGATGCCGATGACGGCTAACAGGCTTGCAAGCCATCCCCAGAAACCGCGCTTTCGCTTGTAGGCCGCGGCATTGATAATGGCGATCGCGACAAATATTCCCCAAACCAGCTCAAATACGGTCAAACCGTATAGAGCGTTCTGATACAGCAAATCACTCTCGAAATACGCCGCGATGTAATGAGAGATTGCAGTCGAGGCGATGGTGACGACCAAACCGCCCAAAACACCCCACAGCCAATAGGTCTTCGCCAGCCCGGCTTTGCCTTTGAATAGATCGATAACCAATGTCACTGACTAAAATAATTTCCTGCGTAGTACCGGATCACCAAAAGACAATCGCTTTAAATCTATTCGCATCTGATGTTGCCTGTCTGGACGGCAACCTGCGAACACTCATCCAGTGATACGAAGCAGGACAGGAAATAACAATCAAAATTGAATATTAACCACATCTCTCAACTTAAACGGGGCATAAAATAAAATGCCACGGCTTTCCGCCAACGAAAGCTCTTGCAATCCTACCCCTTCGGCTGGCGCAGCCATCCACGCTGTAAACTCAATCGCTCTGCCGATAAGACCGAGCGGTCTCATGGCATAAAACAGGGGGTGTCGAACGGCGCATCAGTCGCGCTTTCTCATTCTTAGACACCGCCGAGCTCGATTTCGGGACTCAGGCCATTTTGCCCTGGCATCGACTGAACAATGGACAAGCGGTCTTATAGTGGCATTCCTCTGACACAACATTGTCTCACGTTACCCATGCTTCCCAAGTTCATACTGCGACTTATATACTGACTTATAGCCACTCCTTTCGAATTTCATGCGCTGCGTATTTTGAGGGCATCTCAATTCAATGTCCCGCACTGCGTCCTCGATATTGTGTAAGAACGCAGCCCAACGTTTGTTTTGCTTGGGCCTTTGAGCAACGACGGAAAGTCAAATCTGTTCCGTCATCTCTTTGGAGGCTGCGCAAGATAGTTGGTGTTACCGGACCATTTGGATACTCGCTATGAAGCAAAGTGCCGATCACCGCGATAGATCCGCCAATCCAGGTCATGCTTGGGCCGCCAGTGATCCTGCACCCGTCGAAATCCTACTGTTTGGATCGTTGCAGGTATGGTCGCAGGGCGCATCGATACAGCTGAAGGGTGTTAAGGATGGCGCATTCCTCTCAGCTCTCGCTGCGGCACCCGGGCTGAGCCTCTCACGAGACAGCCTTGCCGGAATGCTCTGGGAAAACAGTAGTGAACGACACGCGCGCGACAGCTTAAAGCAAACACTTCTAAAGACACGACGGCTGCTCGATCCCACAGGAATGGACGTAATCTGCGCCGATCGCGATGCGATCTGGTTCAATGCCGGTCAGGTCAGGGTTGATGTGGCGGAGTTCACCGGGATGCTTGCTGATTCCTCTCTTCGGTCCGTCGACACCGCCATAGGGCTGCGACGGGGTCCATTTCTGGAGGGCCAAGCGCCGGTCGGGCAGGAATATGATGGCTGGTTGTTCGCGGAACGGACAAGGCTCGACCGGCTCTATTTAGATGCGGCGATGGGCATTATGAGGCAAGCCGAGCTCGCCGGTCGAACTGAGCGCGCGCTCGAGGTCGCAAAAAGGGTTTTGTCCGTCGATACAGAAAATGAGACGGCAGCGAGATGCCTGATGCGTCTTCTTTCGCAGCATGGCGAACGCCGCGCGGCACTACGCTTCTATGATTCCTTGCGCGAACGGCTGAACGATGAGTTTGCGATTCAACCCCAGCAGGCGACCGTCGATCTCTACAACGCGATCCGTAAGCCGTACAATCGGCGTAAGACAGAGTTGCCGGCAATCGTCGAGCCGGGTCCAGTGCCGGCAAAAGCGCCAAACCCTCAAGAGATCTCGATTGCAGTGTTGCCCTTTGCCAATTTGGGGCCGGACCTCGTGGATGATTTCTTTATCGATGGCTTGACGGAAGATATCGTCACCGACCTTTCCGGTGCGGTCGGAATCTCTGTCGCGTCGCGTCACACCACCCTCGCGATGAAAGAGCACGCCATTGGCGCAGTGCAGGCGGCGCGGCACTTTGCGGTCAGTCACGTTCTTGAAGGCAGTGTCCGGCGAGAGAACAACTGCCTTCGGGTGACGGTCCGGCTCATCGATGGGCATAGCGGGCACCAGATCTGGGCACAACGCTACGACCGCGGGGATGAAGGCGTATTTGCGCTCCAAGACGAGCTATCGCGTGATGTTGCAGAAATCCTGAAGGTCAAACTCTCGGCCGAGCGTCGTGGCGATGGCAGCCTGTCCGGCACCAGATGTCTTGAAGCCTATGAGGCTTACCACAAAGGCCGCGCGTTCTATCTCAGGGGCATGAATTCATTCAGCCTTCGGGTTTCGCGTATGTTGTTAACACGCGCGATCGAGCTGGACCCAGGCTACGCCCTCGCCTACGCGCAACTGGCTATTTGCGAATCCTACCTGGCGATGAGCCTGATCAACACAAACGCGGAATCCTGTTTCGAGGCTTGCATGGAGCACAGCCGCAAAGCGTTAAAACTGGATCCGTTCCTCGCCGAAGCTCATGCCGGCAAGGGCCTCGCGCACTATGCCGCCGGGCAGTACACCGAAGCTGGTATAGACCTGGATGCCGCGATCCGGCTCGACGATTCGCTATTCGAGGCGCATTTCTTTCAGGCGCGCAACAAGCATCTTCTTGGCCAGCGCGACGAGGCCGCCTGGCTGTTTGAGCGTTCAGCGGCATTGAGACCAAATGACTTTCGGGCGGTTGGGTTATTGGCTGAGGAATATCTGGCGCTGGGGTGTGGCGACAAAGCGCGTTTCGCCTTTGGACGATGTCTCATGCGGTTGAAGGCCGAAGTTGAAATCCATCCCGACAACGCCGGCGCCCTGGCATTTGGCAGTGCAGTGCTTGCCCACCTCGGCCACACAAAACAGGCAATCGATTGGGCGAACTGGGCACTGGCGATTGGGCCTGAGGATTGCCTTATTCACTACAACAGTGCGCGAACGTGGATGATTCTGTCACGCCCAGAAGATGCTCTTACCGCATTGGAAGCCGCATTTTCCATGCCCATCGTCGTGCGCAAGCGACTGGCAATGTGGATGGCCTTCGATAAGGATCTGGAACCGCTCGCGGGAAACCCTAGGTTTGAGCGTTTACTTGCCTGTCGGTCCGATCCCCAAGCCTGACGGCCAGAGCGGGTTCACTCCGCCTGTAAATCGCCCAGGATCATTCTCGTCGATCCGGATCCACTCTATAGTGCGATTACCTTAAACAGACTCAGCGAAAAACGATCAGACTCTGATCCGCGGGAGCAGAAAAACCCCCGGCAGATCCGATTCACGCTGATTTCACGCACCGCATAACGCGGGCACGCAGGATGCCATGAGAGACTTTTTTTCATTGAAGTGTTGGGTGGAGACACCCGACTGGCCATGTGGCCGATTAATGAGGAGTCATTTTATGCATATATATAAAACCATCTTTTCCGCCGCGGTTTTGATCGCACTCGCGATTCCGGCACAGGCAAAAAAATGTGATTGGCGAATCACAGGTAAGTTCAATGTCGAACATCAACTCGATGAAATGGAGCAAAAGTTTGGCCAGAAGCAGCCGTTGAGAAACATTCAAGTTAAGATTTCCGGCAAAACCGGCTCGGCCCTGCCGTGGGGCGAATGGGGGACGGTGCGCACAAACAGCGATGGCGAATTCTCTCTGTCCAAAAGCAAATCCTGCGCGGATCGGTACTTTAAGGTCCAGGTGAAGTTTGAAGACAACGAGTTGGAATTGCGCCACGAGCATTCAACCATCCCAACAAACAAAAAGGTCAAGTGGTACGAGGCCTGGAACAGCGCAAACCTGGGCAACAAAAAGCCGCCATCACGCGTTGACATCGATACCCTTACCTTCGGTCGGGGGGCTGGTATCTCCGGCAATCACGAGCGTGCTGATTTCCAGGTTTACCGGCATGCTGAGATGTGGACAGTCTACAAATTGCTGATCGATGTGCTTGAAGATTTCGGGCCGGAATACGGCTTCGAAGGGAAATTGATCGCCAAGTATCCGCACAATTCCCTTCTCGCGGGTGACGCCGAAGCCAGCTACACCAATCCTATTACCAAAGTCGTGTACATTCATAAGGATGGCAACACCGACGATTTCAACATGGATACCCTGATACATGAGGCCGCTCATCGTCTCTTCTATACCAAGTTCTATGGTGAAGGCTGTCTGACCTGGGATTTGATCCTGACCTTTGACACCCATGATCTAGCTCCCAATTCCTGCTCGGCCTTCCACGAAGGGGCCGCCGATGCCTTCCAGCAGCGCTTTGAATTCGAGCAGTTTGGCGAAGAGATGGAATTGCCTGATAACAGAGCACGCCTCGCGAGTGGCAGCGGAATGGCCGCTGCCGTGCCGCGCCCGAACCTTGTCGAACGGCTGGACGATGGCTGGACGTCGATCTTTATGTCGATGATGAACGAAGGACTTGGCCGCTTGAAATTTGGATCCGCCGATGAAGCCTCGGGGCGGGCGCGCCAAGGGAGTTTCCTGGGCACCTGCAGCACGCCCAAGGTCAACCTCAAGCGCATGATCAAGATCTTCCTGTCGAATAGCGAAAAAGGTTTCTTCCGTGATTTGACCCAGGATGAAACGCGCATGGGTCCATTCCTGGCGCGGGCGGACGCACTCCTGGCCAACTTCGATGAAGATCATGCAGCCGCAATTTCCGCTGTTCATGACAGTCGGTTGGAAAGCGAACCGTCAGACTTTATGTGCGAGGCCGCGGAGGTCGTGCGTGGTGACAAACCAAGAGACCTCTCTGATCGGATAACGGGCCCGGTCACGCGTCCCTGAAAGTTCGGCAGGAATCACCATGGTCGACGTGCTGTTCGCGCAAGATCATGAGCAGCACTGAGGCCTGCCGATGTTCCCAGGAGCCGGCAAGATGCCATCGACGGCAAGGAGCCGGCTCTGAAGGGAATCAGAAATAGCGTGTTTACAAAAACGACAATGCGATCATTCTTGATTACAACAATCGGACTCTAGATGAGCAGCGCTGACGGCCTATTTCCACAGCCATGCTTATGACCCAAAGTAAAATGCTACCGAACGCGATTACGTCCGGCATCGACACTACCAGGCACATAACTCATGGGCGATTTGTGGGACGGTCCAAGCGGCCAAGGCAACACCGGGTTCCGAGAAACTTTATGAACCGCAATCGGCGACCAGTACGGTTTGCCCATCTTTCTCGGCGGACTCTGTGATCGCCTGCATGGCCGCTACGCCACACAGAGCCTGACGAACAGAAACGGGAAAAGCATCCCGCCCCTGGGTCGATCGCGCAAATGAGTCCAGTTCTCGTGCCAGCGTGTTTACGCTTTCGAATTGCTTCCGTCGCACTTTTTGCTTCAAAATGGAAAACTCAAGTGATTGTTGATCGGGCATTGCGGCCCAGCCCTTAGAGCCGAAGACCTGCAGACGCCAATTGCTTGCCGTCGCCATGAGCGTTGAAAGACTACCTGTCGCACCGGACGTAAACTCCAACATCACTGTCGTCGTGTCATCAATGGACGCCTTCAGGACGCGGCGCGCACTCTTCGCGGCGACTTGCTTTACAGGCCCGAAAAGACTGATCATCGCGTCCAGAACGTGAATGCCCATTGCCGCCATTCCGCCCGCCGGGTTTTCAGTTGCGGAACCACGCCACATGTCATCGGAGTAGTCATAGCCAAAGGGGCCGGAAAAATTACCTTCCACATGCATCGGCACACCAAGGTCGCCGGCGGCCAAAAGCTTTTCCATCCCAACATAGGCCGGTAGAAAACGCCGGTTAAAGCCAACGGCCAAGTCAACCCCGTGCCGCGCGCAAGTAGTGGCCACATCCAAGCCTTCTTCGAGAGTCAACGCCAGCGGCTTTTCGACGAAAACATGTTTTCCCGCCGCCGCCGCAGCCTTGATTTGCGCAACGTGTTGACTGTGCGGCGTTGCGATGACAACAGCATTAATGCTGGAATCACCCAACAAGGTTTCGAAATCGGCGCCAAGCAGCAAGCCATGTGCTTTACAAAAATCCTTGGCCTTGTCGGGTGACCGTGTGACGGCCCGGGAAAACCGCAGAGTGTTTTCGCTGTCCATCGCAGCAGCCTCTACGAGGTTCCGTCCCCATCGTCCAAGGCCCACAACTGCAGCATCAATAGTTCGAGGTGCGGTCATAGTTTTGCGCCGCCGTCGATGACGATTGCACTTCCGGTCATGAAACGGGATTCGTCGCTCGCGAGATAGACCGCAAGATCGGCGATCTCATTTGGTGTCGCCATGCGTCCGACGGGCTGTCTTTCTGCGAACATGCTACGCGCGGTGTCCGGGTCATCCATGGCTTCGATCCGGGCAGTCATTGAGGGCGTTTCCACCGCCGATGGGCAGATTGCGTTGCAGCGGATTCCCCGCGACGCATAGTCCTTTGCAATGGATTTGGTCATCCCGATGACTGCAGCCTTGGTCGCCCCATACGCAAACCTGTCGTTTGCACCGCCGATCGAAGAAATCACAGAGGCCATGTTGATGATGCTGCCAGCGCCGGCTTTAAGCATCGGACCAATCGCCGCCCGGCTCATATGGAATATCGATGTCATGTTCAAACTGACTGATCTTTCCCAGTCTTCCTCGGAACATGTTTCCAGTGAACCAACTGAAACCATACCTGCGCAATTGAACAAGGTATCGACGGTATCAATCCCGGCGAAAAAATCACCCACGTCCGCGGCATTGGTGATGTCCAGAACAACTGGCTTCAACTCGTTAACCGACGCCGCCAGCGAAACAAGCCCCTCACCGTCGCGGTCGACCGCAATGACCAGGGCACCTGCTTCGGCGAAAGCTGTTGCTGTCTGCCTCCCGATTCCAGCCGCGGCCCCCGTGACAATGCAGACCTTGTTCTTCAAACGCTGCATGCGAACCATCCAATCATCCGATAGGTCATTTGTTGAACAGGAGATCCGGCAACCACAGAGCAATCTGCGGAAACAACGTCAATAACAGAGCCCCGAGGCACATGAGTACGAAGAACGGCGCCGATGCGGCTGCCACCTTCATAATAGGCGTACCGGTCAGACCCTGAATAATGAAAAGGTTGAACCCGATGGGAGGCGTTATCTGCGCCAACTCCACCATGATCACGAGAAACACGCCAAACCAGATGGGATCAAAACCGGCTGCCAGGATCAGGGGGAGTGTGATCGGCAAGCTCATAACCGTGATGGAGATACCCTCAAGAAACATACCAAGAAGCACATAGAAAACTGCGAGTATCAGAATAAGGCCGAGGGGGGAAAGCTCCAGGCTGCTGATGGCGTTTGCGACGTCCTGCGGTAAGTGCAGAAAGCCCATTGCAGTCGACAGAAAGGCTGCGGCGATCAGAATGACGGCAATCATGCAGCTGGTGTGAACCGACGATACGAGGCTTTCGAAGAAAACGTCTTTGCTCAACTGTCTGGTCAGAAACGAAAGCAGCATGGTCGCGGTCACGCCCACGGCTGCAGCCTCGGATGGCGTCGCGATACCGCTGTAAATCGCGCCAAGAACGATAAAAATCAAAATCCCGATCGGGATCAGATCAAGCAGGCTGAAGAGCGTGTCTTTTACACTGGGCCGCTCACGATCAGCCGGCGCAACTTCCGGTTTGATCAGGCTGACCACAACAACGTAACCCGAATAAAGTCCCGCAATCATCATGCCTGGAATGACGCCTGCGGCAAAAAGGCGGGAGATGGATACCTCGGCAAGGACCCCATAAACGATCATCACGATCGATGGCGGAATAAGCAGTCCAAGACTTCCGGCACCGGCCAGCGACCCGTAAGTCAGCGACTTGGAGTAGTTGCGCTTTTCCAACTCCGTCGTGGTTATTTTTCCGACGGTCGCGGTCGTCGCGGCACTCGACCCGCTGACGGCTGCAAACAGGGCCGAACCGATAATGTTCGTGTGCAGGAGCCGGCCGGGCAGATGATAAGTGAGAGGAGAAAGGCCCCGGAACAGCCGGTCGGAAATGTCGGTCCGCAGCATGATCTCCCCCATCCAGATAAACATAGGAATGGCAGAGAGTTCCCAGGAGGTGGCGCTGCGGATGACCAAAGGTGCCATGATCGTTCCGATACGCTGCAGAGGCATATCAATCAGAAATACCAGGCCCGTCGTGCTGACCAAAAGCAACCCGGCGAAGACCCAAACGCCCAAGCCCAGGTAAAACATCACCAACAGCAACACGACGAATGCGATGAATAAGGATTCCATCGCTATTTTCCCTGGACCCGGTCCTTGGGAACTCCGTCACAGACAACGCTGCAGGCGCTGCTCAAAAGCTGGATCAGGAAGAAAACCAAACCTAGGAAAATTGCAGAATCGATAAGCCAGATCGGCGTTTCGGTCAGCGTGGGACTCACGGTTCCACGCTGGAAATCCCGCGCCAGAGTCCGCCAGATAAAACGGGCGAGAAACAGAGTAATACCGAAGGTGAGCGCAATACAGAGCAGTTCAACGGCGGCCGCCAGTTTGCCGCGGACAAATGACTGCAGAATGCTGACTCTGATGTGCTTGCGGTGTTTGAAAGTATGCGCCAAGGAAAGAAATGTCATCGCACCGATGGCATAACCGACAAACTCATCCATGGAAAAGCTTGAGGTGTCGAAAAAACTGCGCAGCACGATTTCGATGTTTACGTGGATAACGATATAGACGAGAAGCCCGGCGGACACCCACATCGCCGCGGTCGCGCTGCCGCTCGCGATCGCGTTTAACGTTCTGACAAGCATATCTGCATCTACCGATCGAAATTCCAGCGAACCGGGCGCGGATCACCGCGCCCGTTCCCTATCTATTTCAGAAACCGCGTTTAGCGCGGTATTCATCCAGAATCTGCTGGCCAACCGGCCCGACTTTTTCCAGCCAATCAGCATAGACCGGTTTTCCGGCCTCGGACAGTCCGGCCAGGAACGCTTTGGGAGCCTCCCGGATTACGGTGATCTTGTTGGCTTCCATATCCGAATAGTTCCCTGCAACTCGATCCGCCAATGCCCCCCATGCAGCTTCACTCGCGCGATCCGCCGCCGCATGCAGCGCTGCACGCTGGTCGTCAGTCAAGGCATCATAGGAATCTTTATTGACGTGAGTCATGTTCAGGGACATCGAATAATTGATAGCCGTAAAGTGGCTCAGATGTTCCCAGAACTTTGAGTTGGTTCCTCCCTCAGCCGAGGTCAGCACCGCATCGATACCGCCTGCCGCGAGCTGCGGCACGACGTCGGCCCAACTCATTTGAATCGCCGCGGCACCTGCAGACTTAAGCGTGCTCGTACCGCTTGCATCCCAGGCCCGAACCTTAACGCCCGAGAGCTCTTCCTTGGATGTCACAGGTTTTTTCGCCCAGATACCGGCGGGGGGCCAGGGCGAGGCATACAGCAAGACCTGATTATTACGAGCGAACACCGCTTCGTAGTGCGGCCGGGCGACATCCCACAACAACTTGGCATCATCGGCGGAGCCGACGAGAAACGGCAGCGAGGAAAGCAGGAAGATGGGCTCGATACCTGCGACCTGGCCCATGCTGGTATTGGCAATCGGCAAAGCGCCATCGCCGACCGCATCGAAATGCTCTTTGGATTTATATCCGATGGCGCCGCCGAAGTGATTGGTGATCTCAATCGATCCGCCAGAAGCTTCCTTGGCAGTCTCCGTAAAGATAGCCTGAGCCTGACCGTGGATGGAGGTATCGGCGTATTCGTTTGCCATATCCCATTTGACGGTCTGTGCCATGGCTGGTGCGGCAAGAACGCTCGCAGCGAACCCCGTAGCATAGATAACTGACTTCCAGTTCATTTCACACTCCCTTTCGTTATGACCCTTGTCTGTCCGCGGGTCGATTAATTGTGTCGACTAGAGGTAATTCTTCTTCAAAAACGCCGGGGAGAACTTTCCCGATTTCTGATCGCATGCGATGTCTGAAGAGGAACGTTCCGACGGCAAACCATATCCACCGGCGCCTGGTGTCTCGATCACTGCGGTCGTGTCGGGCGACAGGCGAACCTCCGCCGTCTTCGACAGTAAGCTCTCAATTTGACCGTCGTCCCGCCGCAGCTGAAACCTGCCCGGCGCACCTTCTTTGCCGCCGAAGAGACCCCAAGGCCGGTTTCTGAAACGCTCACCGACACCGTTGAACTCGCAGGTGTGACCGATGGGGCGGATTGAGCGGCGGATCCCCATCCCGCCTCTGAACCGGCCTGCACCACCGGAGTCTTCGACCAAGGCGTATTCCTCGACCCGAAGCGGATATTCGAGTTCGATGGCTTCGATTGGCAAGTTTGATGTATTGGTGATGTGTACCTGTACGCCGTCTTTCCCGTCTTTGGTGGCGCGGGCTCCCATGCCACCGCCCAGCGTTTCCAGATAAACGTATTGCTGACCGTTTCGCGGGTCGTTCCCTGCAAAAACGGCACTGGTATTGGCGCCGTTTGCTGCCGCAACCACTTGATCGGGCAATGTATCTGCCAGCGCACCTATCACGATATCAACCACACGCTGGCAGGTGTTTGCTCGAAGTGCCACGGGTGCCGGGGCGGAGCAATTGACAAAACATCCTTCCGGCGCCCTGATTTCAATGGCGTCGAAGATGCCCTGATTGTTCGGCACATCGGGGTCCAGCAGTGCCTTCAGCGAAAAGCATACCGCGGACTGCGTGGCATTGAGCTTGAGATTGAAATTGCCAGGGACCTGATCATCGGTTCCATCAAAGTCGAACAGGATTCGCTCACCCGTCTTCGTGATAACAAGGTTTATTCGAATATCGAAAGTCCCTGCACCGTCATCGTCCATGACATCTGAAAAGGCGTAACGGCCGTCCGGCAAACGCGCGATGGCGGCCTGCATGCGTTTTGTGGTCCGCGTCACGATTTCATCGAACAGCTTGGCGACATATTCTGTACCCTGCTGATCAAGCACCTCGTTAAGACGAGCGGCACCCAATTTGACTGCTGCGATTTGTGCGTTTAGATCGCCTTTTCGCTCCTCAGGCAGGCGCATGTTCAACAAGAGAAGACGCATGATATCGTCTTGAACCACCCCTCGAGCATAGAGCCGCACGATGGGGATCCTGAGCCCCTCCTTATAGATGTCATCGAGCCCGCCGGACATGGAACCGACGGCAGCGCCGCCGACATCGGCATGGTGTACGATATTGGCAACAAAGCCGACGAGTGTTTCACCGTGGAACACAGGCATTGCCAGATTGATATCTGGCAGGTGCGTACCGCCAGCGACATGCGGGTCGTTGCCAATGAAAATATCGCCCGGCGCAATGGTGTCGCCGTACTGATCCAGAATGAAACGCATCAGTCCCGACATCGAAGCGAGGTGAATCGGCAACGCGTTTTCAGCTTGAACGATCAGGCGTCCGCGCGCGTCGGCAATCGCTGTAGAATGATCGTGGCGTTCCTTGATGTTGGTCGAGAAGGCGCTGCGCATTATCGCCAGGAAGCATTCGTCGGCAATCGATTTCAGGCCGTTCCAACTAATTTCAAGCGCAATGGGATCGAGTTCAGTCGCGTTAGACATTCTTGACCTCCATAATCATGTTCAGCGCAGAGTCGATCTTGATATCTGCCCAGGGCGGGACCACCGTTGTCGCGTCGAGCTGAGTGATAATTGCAGGTCCTTGAAGGATCGTGCCTTGTGGCAGGTTCTCGCGGGCGTAGATGGGCGTATCGATCGGGCTGCCCTCCGAGAACCAGACCTCCTGAGTGGACTGCGCTTCGCCGGACCCCGCCGGTTGAGTGTTACCTGCCGCCTTCCGGCCCAAAGATGCGACAACCCGCAGGCGCAGGTTTACGATTTCAACAGGTGCTTCGCGATCGACGTGGCCGTAGGTACGTTCGTGCACTGCAAAGAAATCTTCGCGTAACTTCGCGATATCCGGAACTTCCGGCGTGCCGGTGCTTTCGGAAACTTCAACGGGTAGTTCGTAATTCTGTCCGATGTATCGCATATCGAAGGATAGGATTTGGCGGCCGTCTGCAGCATCTGCAGCTTCCAGCGCGAGCCATTTTTCGGCCTGCTGCGACAGAGAGGCTGCCGCCTTTCTAACCTGCGCGAGAGATTCACCTAGTGGCGTTCGGCATGTTGCCACGTAGTTTTCCTGCAGGTCTGATTGAATCAAGCCTTCGGCGCAGAGAATGCCGGGTGCGTAGGGCACAAGAACTCTCTTTATCCCCAAAGATCGTGCGACATCCGCAGCATGGAGCCCGCCTGCACCGCCGAAGGGCATCAGAGTGAAATCGCGTGGATCATGGCCCTTCTCGACCGAAACAGCCCTTATGGCCCGTGTCATGTTCGACGTGACGATGCCGGTAATTCCGAGCGCCGCCTTGGTCAGGGAAATACCCAGCGTCTGCGCGAGACCGGTAACCGCAGCTTCCGCCTTCGAGCGATCGACGACCAACTCGCCGCCGGCGAGTGACCTGGGCAGGCGACCCAGCAGCACATTTGCATCGGAGACCGTCGGCTTGGTACCGCCTTTGCCATAGCATGCCGGGCCGGGAACGGCACCGGCGCTTTCCGGACCAACCTTCATCAAGCCGTCGGTGCCGATATGCGCGATCGACCCGCCACCCGCGCCAACAGTGTGGATATCGACCATGGGAAGACGAATACGAAAACCGGCGATATCGCGCATGCTGGCAATGGTCGTCTTGCCGCCTTGAATCAGACAGACATCAGTGCTGGTTCCACCCATATCGAGTGTTATGACGTTCTCGATTTCCGAAGCCCCGGCCGCCGCCGCGGCGCCAACCGCACCCGCTGCAGGTCCCGATAAGGCCGTGCGCACGGGATACCGCGAGGCACGCTCCACCGACATCAAACCGCCACTAGACTGAAAGATACCGAATTTTGCTTTCGGCGCCGCGTTCGACATAGCGCCCTTCAACCGGTCCATGTAGCGGCCGACTTCAGGTTGCAGAAAGGCGTTTATCAGCGTCGTGGAAAACCTTTCGTACTCGCGGAACTCAGGCTGCACTTCGGCAGAAGTCGATACGTAAAGACCCGGCAAAGCCGCACGGATTGCGGTGGCGGCCTTCTTCTCATGTGCGCCATTCAGAAATGAGAAAAGAAAGCAAACCGCGACGCTGTCGACGGCTTCAAGCGCCTTCAACTCCCCTATTAATGTGTTCAGGGTTTCATCGGTCAACTCAGTGACGACTTGCCCCTCGGAGCCGATGCGTTCGCTGACCTCAAGGCGGTTTTCGCGTTCGGCAAGCGGTGCAGGTGCGTCAATCTGAAGGTCGTAAATAAGGGGGCGGACCTGACGGCCGATTTCCAGCAGATCACGAAAGCCCTTAGTCGTCACAACTCCGACAGTGGCGCCTTTGCGCTGCAGTAAGGCATTGGTTGCGACGGTCGTTCCATGGGCAAAGCGCTCGATGTCATCGTCAGGAATACCTGCCTTTTCCTTGAGCTCTCGCAAACCTTCGAGAACCGCGCGGGAGGGATCGTCGGGCGTCGACGGCCGTTTGTGGATGCAGGATTCACCGCTTTCGGTGTTACGCGCCGTGAAGTCCGTAAACGTTCCGCCGACATCTACGCCTATTACCCAATTCGCCATCAAGTCTCCGATGCTCCTGGCGGCAGGTCTCTGTTCTGCGCCATAGATTTTATTTTGTCATTTCAGTATCCAAAAAATATACTTAAATGACAAGTCAGGAATTTGCCGTTTACTAACACACTGCACTGGCTGTATCTTTCGGACTTCAGGAGTGGTGGGGCATGACTATAATTTCAAACGAAAGAGACGGCTTCAGGGTTACACGTGCCATACGTGAGTCGATCCTCCGCCTTGAACTGCGTCCAAGCGAAGTGCTGGATGAGGCCGAGCTGGCAACCACAATGGGTGTGTCGCGCACGCCAATCAGAGAAGCGATCATCCAGTTGATCGCGGATGGATTGGTTGTCCGAGATGGCCGTAAAGCCAAGGTTGCGCCGCTTGACTTCGACGACGTGCCGAAACTCTATGACGCACTTCTGATATCCAGCCGCATGGTCCACCGTCTCGCTGCCGAACACCGCACACGCCAGGACCTGGATTCCATCAAAGCGCAGATGCAGCAGTTCGAACGTTCGATCGTAGAGGGGAATGGTGTCCTGCGGTCCGAAGCCAACCACGCTTTTCACAAATGCATCTCAGCTGCAGGGAAAAACCGTTACTTTTCGGATTTCTACGATAATACCTTACTGAGCACCATTCGCCTGGCGCGGGCCTGCTTTGCCGATCCCAGTGAAGCGTCGGAGAACGAAGGGACAGACGTTTTAAAAAAACATCTGGAAGAAACGGCGCGGCAACACAGGCAGATTTTTCTGGCGATCGAATCCCAGGATATCGAGCAAGCGGATGGCTTGGCAGTGATCCACCACCAACTCACAAGAGATCGAATTAAGAGCGTGCTGTTCGCTCGATCAGAATCCCTGAGCGGTGAGCTCGACCTAAGTTTGGCATGAACAGCTTTGTCGAATAAACGCACGCCGGCGTCATAAATATCGGCCAGCAAACGGATCCAGCCTGCCGATCGGATCCACCTGACCAGTGCAAGGGGCGGTTTTGAGAAACCCATTCCGTCGCGCGACGGATCAATTGCGGAAGGGGGCGAAATGACACTCTAAGGAATACAACGACATCAGTTCACAATGCACCGTGCTGCTTTTCTTGATGCTAAAGGTGCTAGGTGGAGTTTTCGCGCTTACCATAGAGCATCGTGATATTGATCCGGCGGTTTTCGTAACCTTCTTCAAAGTTCAGTTCCCCTGTTTCGTGGATCAGGTCCGAATTAAACATCACCATCCGGTTTTCACGATGCGGGATCGTGTAGGGTTTTGCGCCGCTTTCAGCAATAAACGAGCGCATAGCCTGTTCATCTGCATTGTACGTTTTAAAATCCCAATTCAATGGTGCTTCCTTATCCCAGACAACCAAGCCGCCAGTCTCGGGATCTTTGTTCGCAGCCTCAGGCGTAATCCAGAAGTTGACATTAACCGCGGCAAAATCCGCATGGATAGGAATCCCGCTCAAACGGCTATCATATTTGAAAGCCCAGAGCTTCCGAAGTGTGTGATCGCCAAAAATCGCCGGGAAGGCTTTTCTGAGCTCATCGGCGATCTGTAAGAGCAACGGGCAGACAAATCCATCCTCCATGAAGGCGCCGACATAGCCCTTGGCGAAGCTATGCTTGTACCAAACTGTCGACTCGAGACAGAAGCGCCTTAGCTCCCGCAAGGCTTCTTCGGTAAGGAACCCATCGGCAAAGGTCATACCCGGAGCGTTTTTGACATAGTCGGCTTCGACCGCCGCCACGTCAAAGTTCGGATTGACAGCCGGACCACTAAGAGCCGGCACAGAAGGCCGGTGAAACAAGCGATTGAAGTATGGCGTCAGGTATTTGCGATGCTCTTCCGGGACATCGACGACTTCGCTCTTTTCTCCTGTCGCTGGCAATCCCTCAAGCACAGCACGGTAGCCATCAAGCAGCTGTTGGTACTCGGAGCTCAGCCTGTTGTGGGCGAGGAGGTACTCGAGTTGCTCGATATCGTGCTGCAGTTTACTGCGGCTTGTTTTCTGATGGCTTTCGTCCGGCGCTCTTTTCGCATCAGGTGCCCATTTAAGGGCTGTTCCCCGGTCATATGCTTTCGCTCCGAGCGCCACCTCTCCAATATCCAGATAGAGGTTACCAAGATTTCGCCAGGCCGTAGCAAAGCCCGGATCCAGCTCAACAGTTCTCTTATAGTGTTTCAAAGCCTTGTCTTGCTTGCCAACATCTTTCAAGGCCTTTGCAAGATTGTAATGACTAACTGCGTGCACATCGCTTGCCTGCACGGCCCGCTCAAAGTAAGAGACAGCCTCTTCGAGCTCACCATTTCGAGCGAGAAGACCACCGATGTTGTTCAGCAATGAAGGATCGTTCGGATTCAGCGCTAGGACGGGTTGTAACACATCTAGTGCGGTCGAAAAGTCCTCCATCTGAGCCAGAAATCCGGCAAGCGCAATGCGATAACCGTGCTGGTCCGGTTCCGATGCAATGGCAGCCTTCAGGGCTTCGATGGCGTCCTCAGTTCGACCCGTGTTGGCCAACGCTTTAGCAAGCAGCGCCTGTGCTCCTGGATAATCGGGATAGAGTGAAACCAGGATTTCTAGATGAGCGACTCCTTCATCAAGCTTGCCAAGTTCCAGTGATACAACCCCCAGCAGGTGACGGGCTGGGCCATGATTGGAATCTTGCGCAAGTATCCCTTCACACACGCCTTTTGCACCAGATCGCTTACCGGCACGATATTTTGCAAACGCCTCATTCATTCTCGGATCTGTCTTCGCCTGCTGTGTAGGCATCATTTCACCTTGGCTTTCTACTGGATTTGAAATGAGAGTCTCTCGAAACCCTCACTCCAGGTGCTGAACGAGCGAACACCTGAACTTGATCAAACACCAAACGCTAATTCTTGAGTCGCGCTTCCAACGCCGATTTGACTTCGTTCATCACTGGTCGCCAGTCGCCGCGCTCTTTTTGCCTGAACAATCGAATTGTGGGATACCATTCACTGTCCTCACCCTCAAGAAACCAGCGAAAATCTGGTATTGCACCCAATACTAACCAGGCTTCTCTGCCCAGTGCCCCAACGAGATGTGGCATCGACGTGCAAGTGGTAATGACCAAGTCCAGCTGCTCGACGACCGCCGCAGTGGTCGCGAAATCGGTCAGTTTTGGTCCGAGATCAAAAATGCGCGATCCAAACTCATTTTCCGCCAGTTGCTGCGCAGGCTTACCAACCTGAAGACTATAGAACTCGATGCCTGGCAAAGTCAGCAATGTGTCATAAGTGGAAAGCGGAAAAGACCGACGCGCGTCGGCAGGTTGATTGTCAGGGTTTCCAGCCCAGACCAGGCCCACTCTGAAAGTGGATGAATCACCAGGAAGATCTACACGATCTTTGGGGCGCGAATAGAGATATGGCGTTTTCCCGGGAATAGATTTTCGCGAGGTATTGAACACGACAGGCGCGCTCATCATAGAAAGTTGGCAGTCGAAAGCAGGTAACGGTTGGCCTCGCTCCACGACCTGATCAACGGTCTCAAGGCTGCGAAACAAGGTGACAAGCCCTGGCCGGCATTCAACAATGACACGAGCACCACGTTCGGCGATCATGTCAGCATAACGCACGAACTGAATGGCATCGCCATGGCCCTGTTCGCCATAAAACAATAGCGTTTTACCTGTTAGATCGCTCCCATCCCAGGTTGGTTTTGCGAAAACTTCAGTTCGGCGCTCAAACCCACGGCGAAACAACCGCATATCATAGTATTCCCACGCAGCCTCCAAATCTCCTTGCAGCCACAAGAGTTGAGCCAGAGCCCAATGCGCCTCCACGAATTCTGACTGAAGCTCAATGGCTGCGCGATATGCCATTTCAGCACCACTGTAGTCGGCGACTTCTTCCAGGGCTTTGCCATAATTGAATTGATACGTCGCCGATTGTGGATTTAAGGCGATGGCATGCTGGTAGTGCAGAAAAGCCTCTTTAAAGCGTCCTACTCGCGTCATGGCGTTTGCGAGATTGCTGTAACCAGAGGGCTCATGGGGCTTCAAGACCACTAGGCGTGAAAAGCAATCAATCGCAGCGTCCAATCTACCCACCGATCTATAGAGAGACGCAAGTTTAAACAGAACCGGAGGTTCGTTTGGCGCGAGCCTTAGAGTCTCATCGAGATGCATACAGGCATCATCGACTTTCTTGCCTAACAACAAAGCCTGCGCATAGGCGAGCCTTAGCTGGGGGTTATTTGGCACGCGTTTCACTACCTGATCCAGGCGCGTCAACCCCTCGACCATCTGGTTCGACTGCGTCAGGGCTAAGCCAAGATCAAACGATGCCTGCAGATTCATCGGATCTTTCTTAAGCGTTGCTCTGCAAACCGCAACGGCACGCGCCAACGCCGTATCATCTTTCTGACTCAAACTAGACTCTCTTTTTGGCAGGCAAGCCCTACTCGTCTTGGAGCTGTTTTAATGAAACTCATTGTACCCTATTTGCGCTTTATCAACGATGATGCCGCACATCCTCTTCACGACGTCTTTTGACAATATCCGCAACGGTGTTTTTGCTGATGCCAAGGTCACGTGCGATCCAGCGATAGCTTCTCCCACAGCTAGGGCCTCAATGATCTTCGGCAACAGCTTGTCTGATTTCGGTCGAGTGCTTTTCATCCGCCCCAGCGCTTTGCCACGCGCCCTCGCAGCGGCCAAACCGGATTTAACCCGTTCACTCAACATATCTCGTTCAAGTTGAGCAGTATCCATTAACAGGGTTGCCATCTTGCGTCCATGCGGTATGTCCAGCTCGAAAGTTATGCCGTTCATGGCATCAACCGAGAAATTCCAATCCGCCAACTTATGTGGTGTGTCCGGCAGATCCCGGGCTGAGCAGCCCCATCGGGAAGGTCCGGTAATTAGAACAGCGTCGATCTGGCGTGCCTGACCCAAATCGATGATAGGGTTTCGCACGGTCCAGTTTGCCTCTGTCCCAGAGACCATTTCTTCGATTACATCGATGACTTGGTAGGCGCTGCGGTCGGCAAAAGCGGTGGGTTCCACGATGAGTCGTTCGCAAGACTGATCCGAGGTCGAGACCCGGGCGTGTCGGCCGTATCGATCAAACAGTCTTTCTGATTGATTGACTCCTCGACGCCAACATGCTGCGGCCCGCAAGGATCCGCTCTTAAAAAAAAATGGAGAGGCCCATGTAGCTGTGAAATGTGCATTTAGAACCGGCCGCCACGATGAATTCCGCGACCGGACGACTGAGGGTCGACACTACCCCATGGCTGGGCTCAAACTGCTTATCGGCATCATTATCTACAGGAATATTCTTCGCCCGGGCGAAGCAGTCTTAAAGGGACAAGGTGACGGCCCCCGTTACACCGCCTGAGCTTCTGGCTCATATCTCGCCATTCGGATGGACGCAATTACGGATCACCGTAAAATACAGGTGGTCAAAAAGAAGGGGATTGTCCCTTAGGGTGTCATATCGCCCCCTCCCGTAACTGCTCCCCTTGAGGTGGCGGCCAAGATCATTATGAGTAGGGATATTCGCCTCCTAAAAACGCTCTTCTACGCCCCCTTCAGGTAGCCGAGGCACCGCCCCCTTCTTAATCGCCATCAAGCACAGAAAATCGTGCGCCAAGGTCGCGGCCGCGATTGCCGTAATCTCTGCGTGGTCATAAGCCGGCGCGACCTCCACGACGTCCATGGCAATCAACTCAAGATCGCCGAGGGACCGCAATATGGAGAGGGCTTGGGCACTGGAGAGACCGCCGGCAACAGGCGTTCCTGTCCCAGGTGCAAAGCTCGGATCCAGGCAGTCGATGTCAAACGTAAGGTAGGCTTTATGTGCTCCTACAACGCGCTTGATCTCCGCAACTGTCGCTTCAACACCTTGCTGGTGGACCCAGGGGGCATCCAAAATCGTAAAACCGAAGGTTTTGTCGTTGAAAGTACGGATGCCAATCTGAACAGAGCGCGTGGGATCCACGATTCCTTCGCGGACTGCTCTAAGAAACATCGAACCATGATCAAGCCGCTCCCCATCGTCATCCCAGGTATCGACGTGTGCATCAAAGTGGATCAACGATAGAGGACCATGCTTTTTGGCATGTGCGCGCAGCAGCGGATAGGTCACAAAGTGGTCCCCACCGAGCGTCAGCATCATAGCGCCGTTTTCGAGAATAGTATCTGCGTGAGCTTCAACCTTCTCCACGATCTGCTCGGGATAGCCGGAATCGAGAAAGCAATCACCGTAGTCGGCCACTGCAAGTTTGTCGAAGGGATCGAATCCAAACGGAAAGGACAACAATTCCGCCAATTGGACCGACGCAGCGCGCACGGCCTGCGGTCCTAAACGCGCGCCTGGCCGGAAAGTGGTCGCACAGTCAAAAGGTATACCCGAGACAACGACGTCAGCACCGGCAATATCGTGCGTGTATTTGCGCCGAAGAAACGACAAGGCTCCGCCATATGTCATTTCCACGCTGCGGCCTAAGAAATCTTCGCGCAAAAACGCACTATCGCCGAGTTGCTGAGTCATCTTGAATTCCCTCGATTAAGGCCTAACACCGCATTGATCCGATACGAGATGAATTGCATATATCGTAGGCGGGTTCCACGTTTAACCCGGTTCGGTTTTCGCTCACCGCCCCGCCGCAGTTTGAGCCCAGATAATGCGCTTCCGGCACTAACCCGTTGAGTCGCAGTGGCGCAAAATCATGGCCCGTACACGAAAAACGCCGCCCATTCGTGAGGGTTTTCGTAGGGTTTGTCGTGTTCATCCCCCATCGGGACCAGCAATGCATTCGCGACGCCAGTGTCCTCCTCCACCTCGTAGGACGAAGAGCTGGCTTCGGTTTCCGGTATCTTGCCTTTATCGCTGGCATTTAGGCGACTTGAGAAAACAGCAGCTTTGCTGGAATAGGGTAAGGCAATCATGGTCTTTCCAGCGATTTCGACGGTTCCAAACTCCTCCGCCAGGAAGCCAAACGTCACGTTCCGCAACCAGGCCTGTGCTTCACGAAGAGCCCTGGCAGGGCTGTCAAAGGCCGGGCCATCCTCTTCGAAAAGAGCTTTGTAGAATTGGCGGGACAGCAGGAACGCGGCATCATCAAATACAGGCCACAGGGTCCCAACCACGTTCGGGGCACCGGCCTGCATCAGTCCGGCAGACACGCCCAGAAACTCGTCCGGAGCCCTTTCGAGGTCCTTGAAGCCGGTTTCGCAGGCAGAAGCAAAAAAGAGGCGATTGTTTTTAAGTTCGGTTCCGCCGATAAGATCAGAAAGAGTAAGCCGTTCACCACCGACCAAAGCCAACCCCGATTGATTTGGTTCCTCCCAATCGTAGGTGCCGTGACAGGATGCATGTATGTACTTCGCTGCGCTCAATGCAGATAAAACAGCAGTTCGTGTTGCTTCTGACCCTGACAGGATACGGGTTTGACGGTCATCGAAATAACGGCGCAAAACTCCCAACTCGCTTTGCGAACCCGGCAGCGGCGAGACGTCTTTAGATTCTCGTTGCGGTTCTGCTATCGCCAGGAGGGTTTGTGCCGACTCGGCACGCTCCGAAATACGCCTCGCTGATGTAAATAGACTTTTCAGGCTGGGTGCGTAGCTGACCGACCACAAATCGCCGAAACACAATTGCTCTTTCTCTCCTACACGACCTCTCGCTGCGTGTAGCGGCATAAGCGAAAGTGTACCCGGCGGGAGAAGAACAATGTTTGCGCCTTCAACCAGCCCCAGTGAAATCAGAGCCTCATCTATCGGACCGGCAACAATTCTCCAAAGCTCCTTGGACTGAGACCCAACAGTGTCATTCCATACTTGATAGGCGCGATCTGTTGTTGCTTCACCAGCCGTTGCCCACCTCCGGACAAGCTGCAGTTCGACGCTTGAGTCTTCACCGAAGGCTTGGCGATAGCTCGGAATCCAGCCTTGGATCGAGCCGCGGCCGCTTGATCCGTTGAGAAGCTCCTCCACTTGGTTTTGCCGAAGTTCGTCAAGCCAGCAGATCGATGTACTGCATCTTTTTCCTTCGGAACCGTGAAGTAAAACAGCGGCGCCGCCAACCATTGTCGAAAAGATCACAACAAAAGTTGTATTTGCAGGCAGACTTGTTGGCATCCACTCATGGTCGAATGATGCGGTGGTCTCGGCTCCGGCATGGGCGGCAATACCAGCACGTTCAGCCACCGTGCCTGGAGGATCGATGCGCAACGATTCTGCCATGAGGCGGGCACGGCTGTGTTCTAAGGTCGCCAATGCTGCATCAACTTGTCCTAAGCGCAATTGGCTATAGGCAGCAATCGATGCCACCTCGGCAATGCGACCAAATACGTGATGCCGACCGCCGTCGGTCGTTGCTTCGCTCAACGATGTCGCTTCAATGTTCTCAATAGCCGCGGTAGAGAAGCTGACGGCCTCCTCCCATTGGTGTTTTCTAAGATGAAGATCGGCAAGTTCTACAAGCGGTTGCTGGAACTCGATCGAGGCATCGAAATGGCTCATCAGCTCATTCGCAACGACGAGATGCTTTTCAGCGGCATCCCAATGTTTGGGGAACTTGTAAGTAGCTAAATCCTTGTAAGCGACACCAAGATTATTGTTCAAGCGGGCAAAGTTTCGCGTGTCGGTCTTCAGCTCGTCGATGAGCAAGCACTCCTTTCCCAATTCGATCGCCTTCGTCAAGTCTTGGTCCCGGCGCCGGTCATAGGTGAAAAGGTGTTGATATGTCGCTGCAAGATTCAGCTTCCAAACAGCGTGCTGATGAGGAGAAACCTCCTGAGTCACCTTATTCAAGGCGGCTTCCATGTATCGCGTGGCGGCCTCGAGGTTGGCCACACGGTTCTCTTGGAGACGTTCAACGTGGGCGACACCAAGATTGAATTCGATAAAGGCCAGATCGTATTCGCTGCCATCGCCCGAAAGTGTCTCGGAAAGCGAATTGTAGAGTTCGATGGCCGTTTCAATATTATTGGAGCGACCTCCGTCAGTTTGCCAAAGCATCAGGGAGGCGAGATTCATCGTCGCGACCATCCAGGCAAGCGGTGATGTTTCCTGATCCAAGACTCGTAAGGCGGTGTGGTAGTTTTTCGCAGCCAGCCGCTGGTTTTCCGTAAGGTCTCCCTGCGTCAGCCACTGATAAACATTTCCAAGATTTATATGCGCGTGAGCCCACTGCGTTTGGGTTTCCGTTTCGTCAAACACATCCAAAGCAGATTCGTAACACTCAATAGCCTTTTGGAGATTGCGATCACGGTTTTCCAAAACTCTTTCGCTGTAGACTGTTCCCAGTTCCATCGCCGCGCTTGCACGGCGGACCGGGTTGATGCCGCTGTCGGGCAGGTCGAGCCCGCAGTTAAAAGAGTGGAGTGCGCTTTCGAGATCGCTCGACCGGTCGCCGTCGTGTCGCCGGAGAAATGCTCTCCCCTGTATCAAGTGGGTCAAAGCGCTGATCGCGGCGCTTTGACCCAGCTTTGCGAGCGTCTTCGCCTCTTCAAGATGTTCCATCGCACAACTGATCGGCGCGCTGTCTGCTGGCGACGCCTTGGAAATGTACGAAACGCTGAGCGCCACCAAGACTGGAACACGAGTGACTTCGTCAAACCGGCCGAACTGCCCGGCTTCAATCTCTTCCAAAATTCGATGGATGTGATCCTTGTCTTCTTGCGAAGCCTTCAACAGACATTTTTCTGTTTGATCGATAAGGGCTTGCTGCAGTGCGTGCGTCACTGGGCCCGAAGGCGCATCGGAGAGCAGCTGCAACGCAAATACCGAATGAATAACTTCTAAGCCCGGTGGCACCTCATCCGTATATGCCAAGTCGCTTTTGGAAAATGCGCCACCGCCGTCCTGCACAGCCGCAAAGCGTGTCGTAAGCCAGTCCATCGCCTGATGCGCAGCCGGATGATCCATATTACTCCGAATCCGGCCAAGAATATTCAGAGCGTCTTCGATAATGGGAAGGCCGCCTAAGTCACGATCAGGAAATTCAATCTCCGCCGTAATGCTCGCGCCAATAGCCTGAGCGATTGTGCATCTGCAGCGCAGCGTCGCGTTATCCCACATATGTAAGCTATCCCATTTTTCTAATGTCGGCAGAAGAACCTCGTGAAGAGCGCCAGGTGTCAATTCGAATTTCACCTGAGTCTCAGACCGGAGCCTAGCTTGAGAATAGCATGTTAGTCTGTCGTAGCCATGGGCGTTAATCTGACCACGACAGCGTTGCGGCAGCATAAACTTTGAACGGGATCACACTCTCGCTGACCAAAATCGAAATTATTATGTGTGGATAACTGCTATATCGATATCTGGCTAAGGGGTGCTTTAAATCCCACGAGCCCGAGCGGCGGCCACAACCAGACAGCGTTAGTTGTCTCCATGGGGCTTCTTTCACGACAGACACGGAAGTCGATCTCGACGACCGATTGAATTTGCGGCCTTTCGGCCACTTGAGCCGCCGGTCCTTCCGCGCTCCTCAGAGCGAGCGCTTGCATTGAGCAATCCAACTCGCCGATAATCCCGGCGAGTGACTTCAGCTCAAGGCCTTGCGGTACCCAACCGTTGTCCCGCGACGAAATAGCATCGCATGCAACAGAAATCACTCGCGTCTTTTTTGGTTAGGCTCTTGCCGGCAAGCAGAGGCTTACGAAGCCTTTTTTATTGGTTGGAAATTAGTGGTGAAAATCGAGAAGAGCTTTCCCGTTCCTGATGATTTGAAAGACAAGTTGGCGATTGAGACGGATCTCGTCCACAGCTATGTCGAGTCGGGCGAGCGCTGGGAAGCACACAAGGAGCCGCTCGTAAGTCTTGAAGCACGCCTGGAAGCCGCCCGTGTGTCCGGTTTGTTTTACCCAGGCATTAAGTCGGTGCTGCAAATCAGCAATCCGGCTATTCTTGCAGCGCAGGCCGAAATAGCCTTCGTTCATAACCTGCAGTACCGTGAAGATGGCCGACGCTCAAAGTGGCAAAGGCTGGAGCAGCCCAATCCTGGCCCCTTCCAGCTTCACGGCAGAACAAACAACTATCTTCAACGCATCATGCATGCCAGCGAGGATAAACACATCCCTAAGGCAGACTTTGCTCTGTTGGCTCACTGCTTCCAGATGCCGATCCGATGCTGGGAAGCCTCAACCTGCAGTGTGTTTGAATCCTATCTCGAGCTCGCCCGAAAAATAGACCTCTTTGCGCATGGCATCGAGTTTCTCGATTTTTTCCGGCGTAAGGGAGAGAGCCTCACTATCTCGGAAGTTCCCGAAACACCTCGATCAACTCCAGGTTTGTCGCAACCTGAACTGCGTGTCGCGCGGACACGCGTTACATTTAAGCGCGTTCGATCGAACCGGGATTTGATATTTTCCGTAGCCGTGCCGGACGACTTTGACGGCGACCCTGTTTTTGTTGTGCTGATGGAGCAGGATGAAGACGGAGTCATAACGCTTCTATCAACGGACAACCTCATCGATGGTGATTCCCGGTTTCACGAAAACGTACAGATCCCGCGGCAGGAGGTCGTCGAGCGTCGTGAATATGCGGTTGCACTGGAAACTATAGGAACCAGCAAACTCTACTGCGTTATGAGCAGGGCTGATTTGAGTCATCTACCAATCTACCGGCGCAATATCAGCGGGGGTTCGCTGGATGCATCCAGCATTGTCGCTGAGGGAGATTTAGCGCTGTTTCGAGATGAGTTGTTACAGCAAAGTCCCGAAGACTGGGCGGTTATCCGCACCGTCGTAAAAGTCGATTAGGATCGGAAGCGATCGCTCCTCCTTGTATTCCGAGAGGCTCGCTATGCCGGCTCAATTATGATGAAGAGTGTCATAATCCCCTGTCGCATTGGTTCCTCCCCGCTCCCACACCAAAATCAAGAGCTCCCGCGGTTCGTCGATAATCATCGCCGGCACGATACCGGGGATTGACGAGTGAATCCTTCACAATGTGAGGACACTGTAAGGATCGCTTACAGCTCACTCACAGTGCCGTAACTGCGTGGCGCATAGAGGCTATGTAGGGTGTTCCGGAGAGTCGGTACGCCGGCAAGGCAACGACCGAACACAGATCAGAATATCGTAAAGCAACGCGCGCTCAGTCATTCGATGAGGCGGCAATCAGATAGTAATTCGAAATCGCCCATCTCGCGCATTCGTTATTACAAAAACCTCGCCCAAAGAATGCAAGTGCAGACAGGAGTGTATTTGAAATGAACTATAAACAAGGCGTAATTTTTCCATTAATTATTGGATCTCTGCTGAGCGTTTCTAGCTTGCCAGCATCAGCAAATGTAATTGTGCTCGATTTTGAGGGAGTCGGTGATCTGGCCAGTGTTGGCGATTATTACAACGGCGGCGTCGACAGTCAGGGCAACTCAGGCGAAAACTTCGGCGTTTCTTTCTCCTCCGCTTCGCTGGCGATTAAAGATGGCGATACCAAAGGTATTCCATTGAATGGAAACTTCGCGAATGAACCGTCTCCAGATACGGTTTTGTTCTTTCTGCAAGGCAACACGGCCACACTGACTTTCGACGCAGGTTTCACAACGGGCTTTTCGTTCTTTTATACGACGCAGTTCGATACAGGCTTCGTGAATGTCTACGACGATATCGACGGAACTGGAAACCTGCTCGCAACGTTAAATCTATCGCTGAATTGGAAGGACAATGGCTGTACCGGTGATCCCACCGGCGATTTCTGTAACTGGGATCCAATTGGTGTAGCGTTTGACGGTATCGCCCGTTCAGTCGACTTTGGCGGAACGCTGAACCAAGTTGGTTTCGACGACATTACGTTCGGTTCGGCAACGCCAGGACGACCCCGAGCGACTGTTGTTCCATCCCCTGGAACGTTATCGCTGTTCTCAGTTGGCTTAATCGGACTGGCCGGCTTTGCCAGAAAACAGCGGCAGCCTGCGCAAGGGAGTCCGCTGGCCTGAGAAAATCTTCTATGATGGCTAGAGTCCGATCGTTTTGTACCGAATCAGAGAAAGACGATCAGTCTCTAGACCATCTCCCGCCTAAACAAGGGCATGCTGTTAGGCATGAAGTTCGGCCATTCGTTCTTTGCAAGTGACTGATAGAATGCAAACAGCAGCGGCTGCCAAAGCCTGATCGTTTGGGGCCGCACACAAAAGGATCCGGATTACAGCTGATGTTGTGCCGCCATTTTCAAAATACTCGCCATGATTGAAACTTGCTCATCGACAACCGGATTGTTTTCTAGTCGATCAATAAGGTCATCATGGCGGCGCCGGGCGGTGTTGGCGTGATGATACTGGCTAGGGTGCTTGCCATTGGTTGATTGCTATTCCGACTGAATATTTTGGCTTCAAAAAATCAGATGGTCAGCCTGTCATCAAAATGCGGATATAATGCACTGAAATATAACAAAACTTAGTAGCGTGTGAAAAAATTTCTGTCGCCTAACGGCAATTCGATGGCATCACAGTCAGAGCTCGTAGTATGGTTTAATTCTGTTGTTTCTGCGGGCAAAGTATCTCCGCTATTTGCTTTTTTTCATTTCTTCATCTGTTCGCGCGAATAAAAACCACTGTACTCTAAATCGACTGGATCAAGACGGGGCTTTCTATATACTTACAACTCGTCCGCGATATCGATAACACTCAAGGGCATCTGATTTCACCAAAATGGCGATTACGTTCAGTAGACCGAAAATGGACTCATGGAGCAGCACAAAACGGCTTCCGCAATTCAGACCTGCCCAACACTCCATAACCGAGGCCGGATTTCCCATGGATGATCGCCGGAGTATGTTGCGGCGAACAGACGAAGCCACGCAGTTGTGTTTAGTCGAGGGGCTGATTTGAGCAAGCCCTTGCGATCCGGATCGACCGGCCAAATCCTCATAGTCATTGCAGGTGTTTTACTTCTTTTGTTCGTAAGCGCAGGGGTTTTTCATACTCTGCTTCCGGCATGTGGCGTAAGCTGGCAAAACTGGAAACTGGTCTTCAATGCCTGCCCCGGAAGTGTGGCAGCCGAACATCTTCCGTCAGAATTAAATCGAGAACGTGAAGCGTTAGAATCGGAGATTGCTGCTCTCGAGCGAGATGTTGCACGTTTGCGATGCGAGAAAGTCGCTGAAGCTCCACCTCCGGAGCCTCCGGTCGAGGAAGAACCTGAGGTTGTCGAGGAAGAGCCTGAGGTTGTCGAGGAGAAGCCGGAACAATGCACACCATCCCAGAAGGCGGCACGAAGCAGCGAAATCGTGTTCGTATTCGATACCTCCAGCAGTATGGCGCTTTCGATCGACCTTCCAAAAGCAATGGATAAGCGGATTACGAGAGCCTTCGACCGTTTTCAGGAAGCGAACGCCGCGGTTGGCCGTGGAGATTTCGCTTCCATGCTCAAGCTGCCCGGACTCTCCGCGGAAATGGATAAGGCAAACAAAGCAGCGGAAAACTATCCGGGAGAACCCCGGATTTCGGTTGCGAAAAAGGTGACAGTCGACGCCGTTCAAAAAGCGCCGGATGACATTGAAATGGGTCTCGTATCGTTTGACGCCTGTTCCGTTCGATCCCATGGGCGGTTCGGTTCGGGCGATCGGGGACGTTTGGTAAGCACTGTTCGCGGCCTCCAAGCCCAGGACGCAACGCCACTTGCCACCGCGGTCACCAAGGCTGCGGCCTCATTAAGCGGAGGAGACAGCGCAGATGACTTCGTGAACATTGTGGTTCTGTCCGATGGACAGGATAGTTGCGGTGGCGATCCTTGCGCTGCGGCCCGTCAGGCAAAGAGTTCGAAACCCGGGCTGGTGATTAACGTCGTAGATCTCTCGGCAGTCGGCGAGATTCAGTGTATGGCGGAGGCGACGGGGGGATTCTATCGGCAGCGCGGCGAAGGCATGGACCTGGCAGAGCTGTCACGCTCGGTTCGCGAAGCGGCGGGTTATGAAGGGGAAGGCTTATGCCGAAACTGAGGATCCAACATCAACCGGGAGCGAGACCAAAAATCGCTGCTGTTGCACCCGGCCGATCGCGCACCCCGGCGAAGGCGATGATAAGGGCTCTCTGCGCGCTCAGCGCCGGATGCGAGGAGTAAATCAGTGACGCGCAGTACATACTTCGTCACCAAGACCGACGTAAATGACCTCGACCTGATCGAAGTTGCTGGCGGTCCCGCAGTTGAACACTATGAGGCTCTGCACCTTGCACTGACCCGCCTGAGTGGGCCTGATGTCGCAGACATATTCGCAGAGCCCATTTATCGTCGCGGGAATGGTGAGGCGCCGGCGGTGATCTCGTGGTATGGGCATTTACCGGACGATGCGCGCCCTCTCAACAGCCTTGATGAGGATGAGCGGGCGCCAGTCGAGACACTGTTACGGCGAAAGCTGCAGGATGTCGCCGAGGCGCTCAAGGACCCCCAGATGGGACCGTTGATCGGAGCGGCCCTGCATATTCGGGACAGATCCGACATTTGGGTTCTCGGTGATCGGCCGCTGATCGTAAATTGGGCCATGATGCCGAGCGAAGTCGGGCGCGAGCCGACCGCCCGGCGAACACATTTCGCCGAGACAATCGGGCGGTATCTTCCCCTTGATATTGCGCCTCCGATTTCGGCTGCCGAAATGACCGGTCCGTTCGGCGGCGGTCAGTTGGCTGAAGAGCCGGCAGATGATACCCAAACAGACGACACCCAAGACCAAACACTCGCTGCGACGACGGCGGTATCGGCGGCGACAGCGAGCGCGGCAGCGCCTGCAGCGGCTGCGGCTGCGGCTCAGGCCACAGAGGCTGAATCTGAGTCTCCGGAGGTCCACACTGTTGCAGTGGTGGAACAGTCTCGAGGCGGCGGCACCTGGTGGCGCTGGATTCCTTTAGCTGTTTTGTTGCTGGTGACGGGCGTTGCACTTCTTCTACTCTCGTTTCCCGGTGTCCTGCTTTATCCGCCCACGGCAGCTATCAGTGACGCCGAGATCGCAGAAATCGCGCGAGAAAACAATGATGCGCTTCGGACGCGCAGGGACCAGTTGAAGCGAGCGCTTGAAGGGGCAGTGTGCCGGGCCGACGGAAACATCGAGTTCCCGGATTGGCCTCTCCCGCCGCTGGATGGCAAAGCGCGCGCCGGTGCGTCCGGGACCGGTGAGTCGGATGGGCAGGAGGAGTCCGCCGCTGGATCGGATTCCCTCGTGCCGCCACGCCCTGAGCGGGTGGCGGTGCCCTCGGCCGGTGGCGACAGTACCAACCTTCTGAGCTATATCGAAGACCGCACCGCGATGGTGCTTGTCAGCTTTGCGAATTCGGCAGGCTCGGGAACCGGTTTCTTCATTGGTCCTGATCTGTTCGTGACGAACGATCATGTCGTTTTTGGCCCAGCATCGGATCAGGCAAAGCTGGGGAGTCCAAAATCAATCTATGTAAAGAGCGCGCAGCTTGGCCGCGGATTTCGCGCAGAGCTGGTGACTTCAAGTGGACAGACGGTAAAATTTGGTCGGGATTTTGCGCTATTGCGGGTATCTGGCGCGGATGCACCGTTCTTCCCGCTTTGGGGCTCAACATCTTCGATCAAGCTTCAGCATGTAATTGCCGCCGGATTTCCGGGCGCCTATTTCGCCATCGATCAGTCCCGCAGCAAAATGTATGATCCGAACGCACCGGACATGCCAGATATGATCATGACCCAAGGCACGGTAAACGCGCAGCAAAGCGTGGGGTCGAACGGGACCTTGGCAGTTGTTCATTCGGCCGATATTTCGAGCGGAAATTCGGGCGGCCCTCTGGTTGATCAATGCGGGCGAGTGGTTGGTGTAAACACCTTCGGAATCAGAGATAAAACAACCCAGCGCTTCCTGAACTTCTCGCTTCATACGGCAGAACTGCTGGATTTCTTGTCGAAAGCGGGCGCTGGGGCAGATCAAACAACAGAAGCCTGCCAGCCGCAAATCTCCACACTGCCGCCAGTGCCGCGTGATGAAGCGCAGTCGGAAGACTCGGAACCAGCTAAAGAGCCGAACGAGGAGGCGCCGGCGGCGCCGGCAAAAGAGTAACCGGCAATGGTGGACAGACGTGTCGCAACAACAAGGATAGACGATGTTCGGCCGTTGGGCGATTACGGACAGCGTTCGTTCGAGTATATTACCGGCGTTGTCGAGCGTGACCTTACCGAACGGCATGTAAGACTGTTCGCTGAACCCGCCGACGAGGCTGGCGGCATTGCCTGGATGACCTCGGCCCCGGGTGACGTGGTTGCTTTACGGTCCCTGTCAGAGCCTGAAGCAGCTGAATTGACGAGCGCACTGGGCAAGCTGATCGAAGACATCCTCGCCTTGGCGCAAAGGTACGCCGACGATCGTGATCCTGCGGCGCAATCGCTGGCAATTGCTTTACGCAATGCAGTGGAAGTGCCCAACGACGAGTGTATTTTCCGAGTCGGAGACCAGCCCGTAATCGTGCAGTGGGCACATCATCTGGATGTTTACGAGCCGCCCCACGGCGTTCTGAGCCGATTTATTGCACACGGATCGATTGCAGCAGCCCCATCCAGCGTTTCTACGAGCGATGTCGAGGATACAACGCCGCCGGTCACAGTTCTGCAAATGGCCCCTGTGGCAACGACAGCTCCACCTGCATTCTCTTGGTTGTGGTGGCTTGGCTGGCTGTTGTTGGCAGTGATGCTCGCATGGCTGCTCGTCCTGGCTCTCCCTGCGTGTGGTATCGCGGGTTTTGGGTTCATGAATTTTTGTGCGCGTGCAGAGCTGCCAATAGAGCCCGAGACGGATGAGCCGGCAGATCTCGAGGCAGAGATCGCCGCTTTGGAACGCTCGGTTGCCGATGCCGAGCGACAGTGCATCGTGACAGCGGAACGGCCGGAGCCCTCCGGACCACCCGCGCCAGCCGAACCGACAATAGAGGAGGCAATTCGCGATCGCGACACCTCGAAACTAGCCGGTTGCTGGGCTCTCGAGTCCGATTACACGCTTTACGACGGTGGCCGGAAAGACCGCCCGTTAAAAGTGAGCAACTGGAATATCTGCTTTGATGGCGAAGGCGGCGGGGATCAGGAACTTGGCTTTACCAATGGAATGACATGCAAGGGCACAGTTTCAGCCTCGGTCGAAGACGACGGTCGTTTGAGCGTGCTCGACAACTCGAATTTTCCCTGCACGCCAAGAGGGCAAGTGCAGCGTCGACGCACCCTGTGTAATGTTGGCCAAGAGAGTAAGGCATCTTGTTCCTCGGTTGATTTCAAGAACCCTCGCCAGGGACAAACAGTTATATTCCGAAGGATACCGAAATGATAAGTCTTTGCGGAATACCTTACGAAAGGACGGGCCGGACATGAAGGACGTGCCATCGTTGCGTACCCTGCACAATTGGAAGGACGAGACGACGCTCGTACCGTTCAGCGGCGTGCAATTCCTCGATTTCGGTTTTGAGCTCATGGCTTCTGGATTCAAGACCATGAACTTCGTTGAGCGCACGACCAGCCGTTCGGCGGAGGGTGACGAACGCACCTTAATCGTGAAGACGGGCGACGATGCACGAGATGAGCTTACGCTTGGGGCGGATCAGCCGGACGACGATGAATATTCAGTCGATCGCGCAAAAGCCCTTGAGCCCTTTGTGGAAAAATGGACGCCGGTGCCGGTCTTGCGCATTCGTCCAAGCGCAGGTCCGGATGGGCGAGAACAGTTTGATGCCGGTCCATCCTGCTGGGCACGCGTTTTAGTCAAGGAACTACCTGAACCGGAACAAAAGTCGGGACATACTCATCGCGTGATTCTGGCGCTCGACACGACCTGCGAAGCAACACAGGACCCGCTTTTTTACCAAGCGCCGAGCACCGAAGACGGAGAACGGCAGTTCCGCTTTGTTAGTGATGCTGAGCACTCCTCCTGGTTTATCAGCCGCGTCGTAGAGGACGCTAACGGCAATCCGCATGACCTTCAGGCCTGGGTTGACGAATGGCTGCTTGGGCAGTTTCAGGCGGTGCAGAAGCGCCCAAGACGTGCTCTCGAACCTGACGAAGACGGACCACCGCCGAGACTATTTGAACACTGGGCGCGATATCTGGCTTTTCTGAAACTCATCGATACGGCGGTCCAGTTTCCCAAGATTCGTTTGATCGATACGATGTCTCGGGATCCGATCACAGAGCGTCACCGCTATTCACCGATCGATGTCGATCTCGTCCTCGATATCGGCAACAGCCACACCTGCGGGATCCTGATTGAGACATCTCAAGACGGCAGCGCGATAGACCTCAACGACAGCTATACACTTGCGCTCAGAGATCTTTCCAATCCGCTATACCGATACAATCGACCCTTCGAAAGCCGGGTTGAGTTCTGTGACGCCAGATTCGGTCGCGGACGTTCTGCGCGATCCCGGTCGTTTTTCTGGCCCAGCCTGGTCAGGGTCGGGCCCGAAGCCATGCGCCTTACACACTATGAACAGGGCACTGAAACGATCTCGGGCCTCTCCAGTCCCAAGCGATACTTGTGGGATGACGAGCCGCGTAATCAGGACTGGCGGTTTCATTTCTTTACGCCAACGACTGCCGAACCGTTACCGCTGGTCGCGAGAGCCGTGCAGAACGAGATGAACGAGGCTGGCGACGTTCTCGACCAGATTGCGGTCGAGGTCAAAAAGAAACTCCGCTATAAGGGAGAAAGCTCACTCATTGGCGCTTCACGCCCACGTTTCTCGCGCTCTTCGACTTTCGGATTGATGCTGGCGGAAATTTTTCTGCAGGCCCTCGTGCAGATCAACGACCCAGCACAGCGGGAAACGCGCAAGCAGAGCGCCATTCCGCGGCGGCTGCGCACGATCATACTCACTTTGCCGACGGCCACGCCGATGCAGGAACAGGCGATCATGCGATCGCGGGCCGAGGGGGCGTTAAAGCTCCTGTTCAAGGTGCTGAAATGGAGCCCCTCGCTTTCACTCAATACGACGGTTCCCGAGATAAAAATTGACTGGGACGAAGCAAGCTGTACTCAGCTTGTGTATCTCTACACGGAAATCACCCAGCACTACGGAGGGCAGATAGCTGCCTTTTTCGAACTGTTGGGGCGCCGGCGGCAGCAGAAAACCCAAGCCGTCGCGCTGCCGGTGCCGGCCAGACCCGACGAGGCAGCCGAGGCTCAGTCCATTCGGGTTGGCTGTATCGATATCGGCGGCGGCACGACAGATCTCATGGTGATGACCTATTACGCGAATGGGGATCATGCAATCCTGCCCAGGCAAGATTTTCGCGAGGGATTCCGGACTGCGGGCGACGATCTTCTGCGTGAAATCGTCAGCAGGATAGTCCTGCCTCAAATCGCCCAAGATCTCGAACGGGCTGGTGTTGCCTATCCGGATAACCTGTTGAAAGAGTTGTTTGCGGGCAATACAGGTGACACGGACATTCGCGTCGCTCAGCAGCGCCGCCAATATGCACTTCGGGTTTTGGCACCTCTTGGTATCGAATGCCTCAACCGGGCAGATCTTTTGTCTGACGACGGCAGTACAAGCTTTTCTGCCGATGAAGTTCTGACCGGTTTAGGTGAAAACGATACCTCAGAGTTCTTTGGTTACCTTGAGCAGGCTGCCCGGAGCAGGGGAGCTGCAGATTGGGAACTCGCCAACGTTCAGATCACGCTGCGGCGTTCCGAGCTCGATGGGGTCGTCCGCAATGTATTACAGAAACCCATTG
Organism: Pelagibius sp. Alg239-R121; assembly: GCF_947331435.1. Taxonomy (GTDB): domain Bacteria; phylum Pseudomonadota; class Alphaproteobacteria; order Kiloniellales; family Kiloniellaceae; genus Denitrobaculum. The sequence goes on from NZ_CAMZOF010000002.1 coordinate 110,324, forward strand.
GCGATCTCTGTGAGATCGTCGGGCATCTAGGTTGCGATGTTCTCCTTTTATCGGGCAGGCCCTCGCGGCTGTCTGCCGTGCGCGAGATGGTTCGTGAGACAATGGTTGTTCCGCCTTCGCGCCTGGTTTCGATGCACGAGTACGAAGTGGGTACGTGGTATCCGTATCGTGATCCGGTGAGCAATCGCATTACCGATCCGAAATCGACCGCTGCGGTTGGCGCAATGCTGTGCCTTCTTGCGCAGAGTCGGATCGTGAACTTCATGGTCTATACCGACAACATAACCATGAGTTCGACAGCCAGGTTTATTGGACAACTCGACAATAATGGCGCAATCCGGGCCGATAAGATGCTTTTTGAGGATGTTGATGACGCTGCACGCCAGGAAACTTCGGCGGAAATTCTGCTTTATTCTCCAACTTTCATTGGATTTCGGCAGCTGCCGCACGAGCGTTGGACGACGAGCGTAATCTATAGGGTGGACTTCGCAAACGATCACGCCTCACGCCGGCCAAAACCCTTTAAGGTCGTGCTTGAGCGGCGCGAATTCGATCTCGATACAGAGAGCAGTGCGGAGGCCTTGAGAGCAGAGGCTCTGAAAGAAGGGCTGGTGGTGGCTGAAGTCGAAGACGGCGCCGGCGATGCTGCAAAACGGAGTGATATTTCACTCAAGCTTCATACACTTGGCCAGGAACGGGATTACTGGCTTGATAGCGGCCTCTTTAAGCTGTGAATGGTATGGCGATCGCGTAAAGCACATGAGAGGATTGACGGGGGACAAGATGTCGGAACAAGACCTGAAGACGCGATGCTTACTGGCCGCTGACACGGCGCGTGCGGCTTTGGCTTGGATTACGGATCCTGAAAATGCGGAGGTCGTTGGAACTGAACGAAAGTTACTTGCCAAAGAACTCCGTAGAGATGAACGGCGCGCCCGCCAATTGGCCGAGGCTGCCCAGCGACCAATGAGTATCGGGGTCTACGGGCCCAGCCAGGCAGGAAAATCCTATCTTGTATCGGTGCTTGCGAAACCTTCGGAAGGGCGTCTGATCGCCGCGGTCGGCGAAGGCATGGACTTCATCGAAGAAATCAATCCAGAGGGAGATAAGGAAGCGACCGGGCTTGTAACCCGCTTTACCATGCGCCCCGAGACTTGTCCGCCTGGGTATCCGGTGACCCTTAAAATTCTGAGCGAAGCGGACGTAATACGAATCATTGCAAACACGTTCTTTCGGGATGGCGATAATTCCGAACCACCCCCCGCCGCGGACGAAATTGCCCGGCGCCTGGAGGTTGCGCGTGCGGCTGCTGGGCAAGATACCGGCTCTGGGTTAAGTGAAGCTGACGTCTGGGACATTCAGAGCTACTTTGAGAACAACTTTCGCGGACTCGGCTATGCGCAGGAGTTGGCAGCTTTTTGGGAAGATGCAGCGGAGTTACTGCCTCGTCTCAATGTTGCGGCGAGACGCCCGTTGCTTGCTCTTCTCTGGGGTGACTACGAGGTGTTTTCAGAACTCTATGAACAACTTGCAGAGGCCTTGAATAGGCTTGGGTATGCTGAAAAAGCCTATGCGGGTATCGAGAGCCTAACGCCGCGTAATACCAGCATCATTGACGTGGCGACGCTCTTCGGCTTGGACGGTATCGGCGATGTCAGCGACATTAGATTGCGCACCGAAAGCGGTATTGAGCAGTCACTGCCACGCCAGGTAGTTGCCGCGCTGACGGCTGAGCTGGTGTTGCCGATGAAGGACCAGCCTTGGGATATCTTCGAAGAAGCGGACCTGCTCGATTTTCCGGGCGTGCGGGAACGGCGCACTGCAAAAGGACCTCTGACGGGTTACATCGATCGTAGCGAGGCGCCCCGCAAGGAGTTGTTTCTTCGGGGAAAAGTCGGCTTTCTGTTCGACCGCTACGTGGCTCAGCAGGATTTGACGGCGATGCTGCTTTGCGTTCCGCCGAGTAACGTGAATGTAGCAGCGGATCTTTCGCTCGGAGTCGAGGAGTGGATTGCCAGAACGCAGGGGGCGACGGCCGATGAGCGGGCCAAAGTCGACACGCTGCTGTTTTTGGTACTGACCATGTTCGACCGCCATCTAGCGGACCCTGCCGGTTCGCTCGACCCGCACCAGCGTTTTGAAAACCGTTTGGAAGCATCATTGATCGCTCCCTTCGGCGGCCTAAAGGAAAGCTGGCCTCTCAATTGGACGCCAAGCAAACCATTTGAGAACACCTTTTGGCTGCGGAATCCGAATTTTCCAGCCGAACACGTCATTAAGTACGTTGATGGCGTCGAGGTTGAGGTACACGACCACAAGGTTGCGCGTATCGCCGAACTGAAAGCCGGTTGCCTGTCCTCGGATTTGGTCAAGCGTCATTTTACGAATCCGGACACTGCCTGGGAAGCGGCCATGACGTTGAAAGACGGTGGCGTGAGATATCTTGTCGACTCCCTGACGCCGGTTGCAACGCGCGAAGTAAAAGAGCGGCAGATCGACGCGCGCTTACGGGAGTTAGGCGATAAGATCGCGCGGCGACTAAAGCCACTCTATAGCGATTCCGATATCGCCAAGCGGCTGGCTGCCCGGCGAGCCGTGGCGACAGCGGTACTTCGTGAACTCCGTACGGCTTTCGACAATCGGCGTTTCGGCCGCGTCATTGAGGAATTCGGCATACCTGCAAACAGTCTGACATGGCGGATTGAGCGAATTCCCGAAAATGTGCAGATTGTTTCAGGTGACGTCGAGCCTGAAGACGATTTCGACTGGATGCCCGACGATTTTGATGTCGGCATGGATGATGCCCCGGAAGCACCGGCGAGCGGCAACGAAGTCCGCACGATGACGCAGGCCCAGTTTCAGGCGGAAACTGCGGTGGAGGCCTGGCAGGAACACATTCGCGCTCTGTCGGAGCGGCCAAACATCGACGTGCAGATCAATCTCTCGCCAAGCTCTGCGGCTGAACTTGCAAATGAACTCATGGGTGCGGCCCGGAGACTCCGGCTTGCCGAAGCAATGACAGCCGAATTGAAACCCTGGAACGAAAGACAGTGTGGAGCATCGACCGTGGCCGCGCTTTCCGCGCTTCGGATCAATCAGATGGTCTCAACTCTCGGGGTGGACCTCATGAGTGCGGAGGAGCGCCCGGTGATGAAGAACACGAAAACCGGCGAAAGCCGACTGGTTTTCGAGCCTGAGCCGACAAGGTACGACGCTATGGATCTGCCCGACGTTTCGCCCCGGAGAAACCGCATTTATTTTCAGGACTGGACCTTTACCCTCTACCGCCTGTTTGAGGACAATGCACGTAGCGAGGATGGTGCGATGATCAATATCGAACAGAATTCCCGCTTAGGAGTGATGATCGAAGGTCTCGAAAGCCTTGGCTGAGGAGCATTGTAAATGAGCATTCGGATCCTTCGCGACCCGAACAATCCTCTCGGAGGCCACGCGCTTCTGGTTGTTCCGCATCCCGGTTCCGGCGCCGTGGTAGAGACACGGTTGCGGTTTCTGCGCCTTGAAGACCGTATGTTCCTTGGCAACCATGGCTGGGTAGCCAACGAAGAAGTGCTCGGTCCCTTTGCACTTGTGCCGCAGGGCGATGATTTGGCGGTTGCGCTGGGCCCTGATGTCGTGAATGCGATGGAGCCATTCCAACAGCTGACGATCGATGCGCTCGACCTGAAGCTCTCGGCGTCTCTTGGATGGCCCGACGATATCATGCCGCTTCGCCAAGCCAAGGTTAGGCGCGGGATAATGACCGCGGGCGCTGAACTGCACGAAAAGCCGACAGCGCTGAGAGGGAGAATTAATACCGGGGCTGGTGCCCAAAGCTCATACGATAATGCAGGTGAGCCTCCCCAAAGATCTGCGGCTTCGGAAAAACCAGAGGCAGCAAGGTCTGATCAGGAGCAACCTATCCCTGAATCCAGCCGCCCCGACCCGAGTGAGGAAACCGCTGCTTCAGTGGCGCAAGACCTGCCGCCAGCTGTAACGCCGGATAAATCACCCGGAAGCGCCGCTGATCATGAAGTTTCGACGCCGGTTGCAGATGTTTCAGCCCCTCGGGAAAAAGAGACCGAACAGAAGAAGTCGGCAAAGCCCCTATTGCTGGTTTTGGTTGCCGTTGCTGTTGCCGCCGTCCTGGCCGGAGCCGGAGTATTCCTCCTGGGCGAAGACGAGGTGGAACCGCCTGTGGCCGAGGTTAAATGCGATGTTCAAACTGTTGCAGAAGCCGAGCAGAGCGTACGCTGGGAAATGGTCGGAACCTGTATCGGGGTCGGCAAGGCTCGAGACGCCTTGCCTCTGGTTGAGCGCCTTGTTGCCAACGGGCATGGCCCCGCACAGCTCCAACTGGGTAAATGGCTGGATCCTGAAGAGATCGGCACTTCGCCTATGGAGCCTCGTAATCCAAATACGGCAATGCGTCTTTATGGTGCGGCACGGGACGCAGGACTTGACGATGCTGTGCCATTGATCAAACGCCTCTGCGAGAGCTTGGACGGCCAACGCGGCCTCAATGCTCAAATGACCCATAAGAAATACTGTGAGGGTGGTTAAAATGATAACGGCGTTCAGAAGTTTTGCTCTTCTGCTCACAGGTGTCGCCGTTGGCTTGGCATCGCCGTCAAAAATCCTGCAGGCAGATGTACAGCTCGCGCAAGCAGACGTGGAGATTGTTCCCACGGGATTGCCGGTCGTCGTCAAGATAGAGAAGCCGCTGCTCGTCGAAGAGACGACAAGTATATATCAACGCGTGCTGACACGGCCTGGTCTGAGTCTTTTCGATGCACCCAATGGCAAAAAGGTCAACAATCTCTGGCCGCTACAACCAGTTTACATCTATGAACGTCAGGAGGATTGGATCCGTGTCGGGCGTAGTGAGCGGACCGCAGATGGCTGGATAACGGAAGCCGATACGGTGCCATGGGTTCATAACATTGTCGGGGCTTTCACCGCGCGCGGCACGAATCGACCGCAGCAGATCATCTTCGAAGATGAAAAGGCGATGCAGACACTGCTCGAGCATGAATCCTATCTTGATCTCGCGGCGCGCTACCGGGAGCTAGCTGCAACGGGCGAAACCGACCCCGACAGCGGTGTGCTTACGATCGAAAAAGACGAATTCGTCGATATTACGAATAGCTTCTACCTGATGCCGATTACCCAGTTTCGGGAGCGGCGCATCGGGTCTGGCAGAAGAAAAAAGGATGTCTTGCACCTCGAGGTCGCTTCCATTCCGCTGAACAGCGTGACCTCTTCAGCCGACGACGCTGAGTTCCGGACAGGAATTGTCTTTGTTGTCGACACCACGCAGTCGATGAAGCCCTTTATTCCCGAAACACTTTCTGCAGTCCGAGACATCGTCGGGAAGCTGAGAGAAAAAAAGCAAGAGGATGCCGTTTCCTTCGGCCTGGTCGGGTTTCGGGACGATCCCGAGGGACGCCCTGGAACCGAGTATCGGGTCAGAGAATACGTCCCGCTCAGAGCTGATGCGCCGCCGGAGGCAATCCTTGAGGGTCTGTCCGCGATGCGGGCGATGGAAGGCGCGTCGACCTGGGGGTATCCCGAGGATTCCTTCGCCGGCCTGAACTACGCAATCCAGAATACCGTCTGGCAGAACGGGCCGGCCGATTTTGCCGGCCGCATGATCGTCCTGATCACCGATGCCCCTCCCAAGGATCCCGGTGATCCGCATGCAGAATCGAACCGTGGACCGGCAATGATTACCGGCGCGGCCCAAGAAAAAGGTATTGGGATTTCGACCATCTTCATCGAATCCCGCTCCGGGCGGGATTACAACGAAGAAGCCGAAGAGATTTACCGCACGATATCCCGGTTTCGGAATATCGAGGACGAAATGTTTTACCCGGTCAATGCCAAAGACCCGAAGGCATTCGGTGACCGGGTCCGAAGTGTCGTCGGTAAACTCGTGTCGGACATCACCAGAGACACTGACCTTACTGAAGACCTCGCGAGCGAAGATGATGACGTCGACATGTCGGAAGTCGGACTGGCCATGCGTCTGGCTTATCTCGGGCGTAAAACCGGTCAGGACGTGCCGGCAATCCTGAGGGGCTGGACCCTTGACCGGGCAATCGAGCAGCAAAAGGAATTCGCCATCGAACCGCGGGTGCTTGTGACCCGCAACCAACTCTTATCCATGACTGAGATCATGAAGGGTATTATTGACGAGGCGGACAAAGCAGCACGCGAAGGTAAAGAAAATCTATTCTTCGAAAATGTGCGTGATGTTGTGGTTGGCCTCGGCGGTGATGGCAACAGACTGGCGAACGAAGGAGCCGACAACCTCGGCGGCATGATCGGAGAGTTCCTCGAATACCTGCCCTACGTATCGGACCGGCGAATAATGTCTATTACCGAGACTGAGTGGGTCAACGATCCTGGTGTCCGGATTAACACGACGATCGAGTTAAAGGATAAACTGGAACTCTATGAAACCCTCTTCAATTCCCGGGAACTCTGGACGCCACTTTACGACGGCCAGAAAGATGGGGAACATGTTTATGCCATGCCGCTGGAGGCATTACCGTGACTGCACGCCAAGATCGGATATCCCTCTCGGCCGTGGAAAAATCCTGGCAGAGTGCCGATCGCCGCTTTGAGCTGCACATTCCGGACTTTAGCCTTGCCGCCGGCGAGATTGCTATCCTGACCGGGCTGAATGGAACGGGCAAAACCACACTTCTGGAGTTGATCGGTCTGGCTTCCTGCCCGGACAGGGGGCGAATCGAGCTCGCGCTCGAACCAGGCCCGCGACAGGACGTTTCGCGCCTCTGGTCGCATTCCAAATTCAAAGAACTCGCGTCGCTTCGGGCAACTGGTTTCGGCTATGTCCTGCAATCGATTCACCTGCTGCCCTTTCTCTCGGTCCGGGAGAATGCCGAATTTACTCAGAAAGCCGCAGGCCGCATTGATTCTGCACACCTTGACCATCTGTTCGATGCACTCGGACTCACTGGACGCGAGAGCGCGTTACCGGAGACGCTTTCGCCAGGTCTGCGACAACGCGCAGCCGTGGCCCGTGCGCTGGCGCACCGGCCACGGTTTATTGTTGCTGACGAGCCGACGGCGGCGTTGGATCCGGAAGGCGGCGAAGCGGTGATCGCGCTTCTACTGTCCCTCGCTCGGAACGAGGGTGCAGCAGCCATCTTGTCCACTCATCAACGCGGACAAATGGATCTTAAAGACGTTACGCGGATCCAAACCCGGCAGGTTTCGGATTCCCGACCGGGTGTGATCCGGGCGGTGCTCGAAAGGGAGGCCGCGTGATCTCGCTTCGCCTGGCGTTCGCCGATATCCGTCATGACGCTGTACATTTCCTCTGTGCGGTGATTCTCATCGCTGCGATGATCGGGCCGCTTCTCGTCTTGTTGGGAGTCAAGGTTGGTGCGGTCACGGTACTATTGTCGGACCTGCGTGACAGCCCGGACAATCTTGGAATTTTTATCGAAGGCGCACATGAGTTTTCTGCGGAGGACGTCGAACGCGTTCGCGCACTCCCTGGCGTCGGGTTTGCTGAAGGCCAGAATATCGTCACAACAACCGGGCGGCTGGCGCTTCAAAAGCTGCCCGATGGAAATCGCTCGATCAGCGGTGGATACGGTACGACAGGCGCAGGGGACCCTTTGACGGAACTCGGCGGCACACTGGCTGGAGATGAACTGCTTCTGAGCGAAGCCTTCGCACGACGCCTTCGGGTCGAGGCTGGCGATAGGGTTGCGATCCTGCTCGAGCGCGGGCCTCCTCACACCGGCGCGATCGAGCCGGAGTTCAAAGTGTTGAAGGTCCTGCCGGATGAGACGATTACCGGCAACTATGTTCTTCTATCGGCTGACACGGTTGCCTGGATCGAAGCCTATGGCTTTGGCTACGCAGTTCCGGCCTGGAGTGTTTCTGAGGGATTGCCTCTGTCGGAGCGCCAAGATTCCTTTGAGAAGATCCGGATCTATGCAGTTGATCTCTCCGTGCTTCCCGACCTAGCGCGGCGGTTGGAAGAAATACTTGGTGTCCAGACCAGTTCCCGCGCTCGCGAGGTTCTCGCGATCCTGAAGCTTGAAAGCAACCTGAATGCAGCACTGAGTTTTGTCGCCGGTGCCGGCGTGATCGGCCTGTTCTTCGTTCTTATGGCGCATTTCTGGAGCGCGGTGCGGCGCAAACGGCTGAGTTGGAGCATGTTGAGTCTGATGGGAATGGCTCCGATTGCGCTGGCGGCCGTGCCAGTGACGCAGGCTGCATTGGTTTCCCTGGCAGGATTCGCCGGAGGCCTGCTGGTCTATCTCGTCGTCGAACGCACGATCGGGGCTTGGTTTGGTGCTGTGCTCGGGGGCGTGGAACGCGTGGCGATCCTGCCGGTCGACCAGGCCGTTCTGGTCGGTGTTGGCGTTGTCGCGATCTCAGTGTCCTCGTCTGCTGCGGCGGGTTACGCAATTATGCGTACCGACCCAGCCGCAATCATCAGGAGTTCGTGAATTGCGGTTATTACTCATTCTTGGCTTGGCAGTCATTTCCAGCTCCCATGCTGCCGCAGAAGTGAAAATCACCTGGACGCCCGAGGAGTATGACCCGGCACCGACCTTGGAGAGTTCAATTCCCAAGGCTGATCTAATTATGCCGATCCCTTGTGGCGGGGCGATGGCCCTAATGCGAATTGACACTGAAGCCAGGGCCGATGACCCGCTTGACGATCAACGCTTTCGGATGGGCGCACCGGATATTGCACGGGCCCCCTATCAATATACCCGAAACGCGTACATTCGCGGCGCTTTCCCTAATAAGGATACCAATACGACTCATTATTTTCTGGGGCGTTACGAAGTAACGCACAGCCAGTACAAAGCGGTTATGGCGTGGGCACAAGACAAGGACTGCCCTGAAAGAAATCCTGACGAGGGCGATCTGCCAATTACCAATATCAGTTGGTTCGATGCACAGCTCTTTACGGCGAACTTGAGTGAATGGAGCCGTGCAAACCTGCCAGACCTGATCCCCAGAACCGAAGGAAAGATGGGTTTTTATCGTTTGCCCAGCGAAGCGGAATGGGAGTATGCCGCGCGCGGTGGACGCACGGCGGGCGACACCGCAGCCTTTAACGCGCGGCGGTTTCCAATGGACGGTCCTCTCAAGGAATATGCCTGGTATGAAGGGCGGGTCTCATCGCGAGGGGAGATTCAATATTTTGGTGGCTTGAAGCCGAACCCGCTTGGCCTCTACGACATTTACGGCAATGCCGAAGAAATGGTTTTTGAACTTTTTACGCTGAATAGCGGCGGGCGGCGTCACGGTCAGTTCGGTGGATTTGTCGCCCGCGGTGGTTCGTTCGCGTCCAAATCCTCCGAAATTGGTTCGGCAACACGGTCCGAATATCCCTTTTACCAGATTGGTCAAGCGCCGCCGGTTCGTTTCGGCAAGATCGGGATGCGTGTAGCGCTTGCCAACTTCATTCTCAGTTCGGACCGCGTGATTCATGCCGTGGAAGATGCCTGGGAGCGGGAGCTCGACCCTGCTGACAAGGACGACCCGCGCGCTTTGATTTCGAGGATGGTCGAGGAAGAACTGGAGCTTTCGAAACGTTCCGAACTCGAAAGTGTCCAGAGTGCCCTGGTTAACGCGCTCCGCGAAGGTGAAGAGGCCACCGCGCTTGCCATGCAGCGCGCCGTTTTCAGCGGTGCTGCCATCCTGCGGGCGATGAAGAATCAACGCGCCCGGGGTAGGAATGTTCAGCAACGCGTTGCCTGGGCGGAAAACGAAGCCATCCAACTTCAAAAAGAGCTTGAAGAGGCGCGCGCGCGTTCCGCCAGTGAAGGCGTGTTAAAGACCTATCGGGAAACGATCGAATCCACCTCCGATACCCTGGTAGCCGCTCAACGCCGTCTCTCGGATATTAATCGTGACCTTGAAATCGATGGGACCAACTACGTCGCTACGCTGGAGGCGGTATACGTTTCGTCGACCCAGGAAACGCTTCGCCGCGAGGCGGACTTACTTCTTGTGGAAATGGATCGGACAGATCAGCTTCCGATGGTGGAACCGGTCGAACAATTCGTTGCACTTGTTGAAGCCTACCGTGAAAACCCATCAATGACTCGTTCCGAAATTCTTGCATTTGGAGCGGAGTAATGGATCGGTATGGCTATTTTTTTGTCATGTCAGATACAACTAATGGTTTGGGGAACAAAATCATGAAGCCGATAAGTCGTTTTCGAACAGCTGCCGTAGCAGCCCCTCTTGCTCTCTCGCTACTTCTTCAAGGCTGCACAGGGACAAATCCCATTAAGGATGTGGAACGAGTCTTTACCGGCATTCCCACCGAAGAGCGGCCGGGCATGACAGAGGAACAGCGCCGGCTGGTGAGGTTGGCGGCAGAGTCTGAGCGGATACGCGGGCAGGCTTTGCTTGGCGGCGCCGTTGTGGGCGGCGTGCTGGGTGCTCTTATCTGCGAGGATACCCTGTCACTCTGCACAGCAGGAGTCGCAGTCGGCGGGGCTACGATCGGTTACTTCGCAGGCTATTACTTTGCGAAGAAAAAAGAGGACGCCGAAGCGGAGCAAAAGGGAATTCAGGCCTCCATCGATGGCGCTAATTCTTCGCTCAGTTTTTACCAGGCCCGTGCCGACGCATCTGCCGCTGTCGTGCGCCAGGCACGCGCGCGCATCAGCCGCCTCAACGAGAGCTCATTGGCGACCGAGGCGCAACGAAAGGCCTACGCGATGGAGGTTGAAACGATGGAGGAAGATCGGGACCGAATCGGCGGTATGGTGTCGCAGTTGAGTGCCGACATCACCTTTATGGAAGCCGAAATCGATGGGCGGCAAAGCTTTGCCAATGAAGACACGAGCGATCTCGAAGAGCAGAAGGTCGCGCTTGAAAAAATCAATAACCGCATGCGCGAGCAGCTAAAAAATATGAACGCGGAGCTCGACCGGGTTCCCGAGGAAGTGACAAGCTGATGAACATTCTGTCGAATCATTCAGATGGTCTGCACCTTGCGGAGGCGGGAAGCTCCCTGCGCAGCATGACAAAATGGCTTTCCGTGTTGCTGTTGGGCCTGGGTGTTTCCGGCTGTGCAACACAGGGTCCACCCTGCAGTTATGACTTTCGAAAGCAGGAGCTTATCGGCGCGGCGACCAGCGTCCTGACGGACGAGTATCAACGCTGCACGGATCACCTCCTGGAAAAGCTCGCAGACCTGCAAGTCGCGGTCGCCAAAGCCGAGCGCGATGCCGATCGTCTGGATAACCTCGCCAAAAGTTCGGCTGACGAAGAACGTGAAGCAATGGAGCGTCTTGCTGAGGTCAATCGTGATTCACGAGGAGCACTCGATGATCTCAATCGCCTTCGGGCACAGAATAAACAGGACCGGAGCAGACTTAGCGAACTGGTCGCACAGCAAGAGAAGCTCGAGGAACAAAAAACGGTCGTGACCGCCTCTGCCCTCGACGGGAATGCTGCGAACCTCAATGCTGAGATTGCGGCTTTGCAGCGCCAGCAGCGCAGCCTGAGAGAAGCCATCAACTCGGAGCTGAGTTCATGATCTGGACTGTTTTTCGCTGGCGTTGGGTCGTCCTTGGCTGAAACGGTCAAGAATGTGAATCACCTTCCGAACTATTGAAGCATAGTGTGACCGGAGACCGTTTTGGCTGAGCAGAGAATCACCCGTTCGACACTAGGAGGCCTTCGCCCGCTTGGCGGACCGGGCGACAGGTCATACGAGTTTATCTCGCAGATGTTGGACAGCGCCCTGGGGCCTCGGCATGCAGCCTTGTTCGCTGAGCCCGTTCCGACGCAGGACGGCCGGATCGTCGATTGGGTGAGCCCCTTATTGGGGACGGTACAGCCATTCGAAAAGCTCCCCGCGGCACAGGCGAAAGCCTTAAGGGACGAGCTGCGGGATATGGTTGCCGAAATTCGCAGCCTCATACAACGGCTCGAAGCTGCGGGCGATCAGGATGCGCGCCGGCGGGCCAAGGCGCTCCAGAACGCTTTGGTCATTCCGGACGTTGCCTGCTTGTACCGGGTTGGGGATCAACCGGTTCTAATCCGCTGGGCGTACCAACGGGAAGACGCCGGGCCGAATGACGATATTCTCTCTCAGCTCATATCGACGGAACCCGTGTCTAAGGTCGTCGCGGAATTCGTCCCCGATCGAAAAGGTGTTGTGGTCGGTCGATCGGCCAGTGCTGGAAATGTCGTTCTTGATCACCCCGGTATTTCGCAGCGACACGCACTTTATACAGTCGAAGACGGCGGCCTAGTCGTCCGAGATCTCGGGAGCGAAACCGGAACTTTCGTTAACGGGGTTCGACTCAAGGGGCCCCAAAAAGTCGGCCCCGAAGACAGGGTGGATATCGGTCCTTATCGCCTTGACTACGATGGCGAAAGCGTAGAAGTCGACGACCGGGTTTCCGAGGCAGGCCTGTCTCTGCGCAACGTGACAAGGGATGTCAAGATTGCCGGTCAATCCGAACCCTTGCGGATCCTCGATGACGTTACGCTTGATATCGATGCCGGAGAATTCGTCTGCATCATCGGTCCAAGCGGTTCCGGCAAATCAACCTTGATGAATGCAATGTCAGGGAGGGTCCGGCCGACAAGCGGCCAAATCACGTTTAACGATTTGGACCTGAACGCACATTTCGACTATTTGAAACAGGTCATTGCGATGGTGCCGCAGCACAATCTGCTACACGAACCGCTGACCCTTCGCCGTGCGTTGGGCTATACCGCCCGCCTTCGACTCCCTCCTGATATGTCTGCAGGCGAACGTGCTGCAATGGTTGATCGCGCTGCAGGCGAAGTCGGGCTCTCGGAACGCCTTGATACGCGTATCGACCGGCTGAGTGGCGGGCAAAAGAAACGTTGCAGTCTTGCGAACGAACTGCTCGACAAACCCGCGCTGCTGTTCCTCGATGAAGTCACCAGCGGCTTGGATGAGACCACCGATCTGGCGATCATGGCGCTGTTGAAGACCATGGCCGACAAAGGCATGACGATCGTCTGCGTGACGCATACGCTCGCAAACATCGAAGCCTATTGCGACCGCTTGATCGTCATGGACGTTGGCGGCGTAATGGCCTTTACCGGATCTCCGGCGGAAACGTTGGAATTCTTCGGCGTCCAAAAACTCGGAGAGATCTTTTCGCGGCTTCCGGAACGTAAACCCTCCGACTGGAGGTCAGCGTTCGAAGCGCAGCACCCGAGGCCCAGTCCTCAGGCTGAAGAGAAATCAACATCCGTTCCGCCGTCACAAGGTTTCAAGCCCTTTGCAGCTATCAGCCGTGGCTTACGCCAGACCGCTGTGATAGCGCACCGAAACCTTTGGTTGCTCGGCTCGGACACCCAGATTTGGATTATGGCACTTGTCCAGAGCACGCTGATCGGCGTCCTTATCGGTTATGCATTTTCCGATTTCGGCCCCGCGACGGCGGTGACGCAATCGAAGGTGTCGTTGCTTTTGCTTCTTGGCCTCGCCGGCCTTTGGATTGGATGCAGCAGCGCCTCCAAAGACATCGTTGGCGAACTCGAGATTTTTCAACGCGAGAGCGACGTCAACCTCTTAACTGTCGCCTTTGTTACGTCTAAGTTCCTCGTGACCGCAAGCTTTACGGTGATCCAGGTAAGCATTGTGTTTCTGCTGACATATCTGGTCGCTCAGGAAATTCCGGGTGACCCGGTCCTGCAATGGAGCTTTGCCGTACTGGCCGCCGTGGCCGGTTGCTGCCTTGGACTGTTGATATCGGCCGTAACCAACACAACCGAACAGGCAACGACGGTCGTACCTTTAATGCTGGTACCGCAACTCATCCTGTCCGGAATTATCGTACCCTACCTTCCCGAGATCGCCCGCACTCTGTCGGAAACGACGGTAACGAGTTTCGTATTTGTAGAAGCAATGAAATCCGTTTTCATCGAATCTGATGGCCCCGTATTGATCGCCGATGCTGAAACGGGCCAGACCGTCGAGATGGTCGCACGACACTACAGCGAGGGAGCGCAACTGCTCGTACTCCACTCCATTGTTGCCTTGGCACTTACCTTGCAAATTACCTCTTGGCGGCAGATCCTGCGGCGCAAGCAGTTTGGCTGAGCTTTGTTAGAGATGAAATCGGATGATGTCATGAAGTGTATTAGCTCCGACCTTATCTGATACTGCACAGTTGGAGGAGCGAGAGTTACCGGTTTCGATGATAGCACCCTCCCCCACTCCGTAAGTGGATCTTCCACGCCTCTGCGACTCAACGCGAACCCCAAGTATAGCCAGCCGGTATGGCGGATGACGCTTAGTGGAAATTTATCGCGGGCATAGGAGTTCTTCGGCATGAGGCAACGCCTACGGGCTTGTCATCGATTCGACCAGCACGTCGCTGTGAAAATGTTTCACCGACAGTCCAATTCTGCGTCCCAGGTTAATTTCATCTAACAATGCCCTCCTGCTTTGCGCGTATCACTTGAACTTTAGAAGCGTGTGATCGTTTCCGGCGCCCTGTTGTTTGATCGCTTTCATTGCCGGATCGAAGGGGATCAGCCGCGCCAGTCCGCGGTTTTGGCGTTTACGTCCTTCAGGCACTCATTGCTCCAAGACACCCCGTAACCACTTCTCCCGTAACAGAGCATAAAGAGAAATCCCGCGCATCCCGTCACGAAAAATCACAGTTAATTTACATGTTTCATCAGTCGGTTACGCGAATTTTTGCCGTGTTCGTGTGTTTACGTCGGTGTTGAATCATTAACTGGAGCGAACCATGCAAAGCACTTCGACGCTTCCTCAGCCTCACCGGGATCTGTCGGCGCTCAACTGGGATATGCTGCGTATTTTCCTGGCTGTGTCGCGCTCGCAGAGTATTTCCAAGGCGGCGAAAAATCTGGCCGAGAGCCAGCCAACCATCAGCCGGCGAATCCGTGAGCTGGAAGACTGTCTCGCCGCGCGTCTGATTGCCCGGGGAAAAGACGGGGTTAAGTTGACGGAGGAAGGACGCGTTCTTCTGGAATACGTCGAGAAAATTGAGAGCGAAACCTTTCTGCTGACCGACGCGGTGAACGGCGCCGACGCCCGCTACGAAGGTGACGTGATATTAACTGCGCCAAGCAGTCTGGGCCTCAATCTCATCGCGCCGAACCTGGCCGGCTTTTCGGCCTCCTATCCATCGATCACCCTGGATCTAATCCTGAATTCGTCAAAGCTCAACCTGATGGACAGGGAGGCGGACGTCTCCGTGAGAATCGGAACCCCGTCGCAGCAATCCCTCGTGGGCCGGCGGCTGGGCAGCGTCAAGTTCTTCCTCTACGCCAGCGAAAGCTATCTGGAACGCTTTGGGCGTCCGGAATCCCTTGAAGATCTGCAAGCACATCGTTTCGTGGATTTGAGCGGCGAACTGGAGACATCCTGCCAGAGTCAGATTCTGGCCAACATTGCGCCAGCCGCGCGTCGCGTGATCAAAACAAACTGCATGAGCACGCAGTTTCAAGCGGTTTCCGACGGCATGGGGATCGGTATGCTGCCAGATTATCAGGTGAACTATCAGGTGCGGACCGGATCGCCCATCGTTCAGCTATTACCGGAGATCGTCACAGCGAAGGAGCAGGTCTGGGTGCTGTTTCATCCCGATCTGAAGGCCGTTGCGCGCGCCCGCGCTGTCATCGACTTCATCATCGACGTCACCAAGGTGGATCTGGCCGATTGACGGCATGGCCCCTCGGATCTGGATTTACTGCGCCAGAAGACTGGAGATATCGAGATTGAAGAGGGATTGCCAGGTTGAGGTGATCTCCTCCGCGATGAATTCCGGAAAGGCGTAATGACCCGGCGCGAGGTTGGCAAAGAGCAGGAGTTCGATGCCGAGATTGTGCGCGTGGAAAACCGGATCCAGGTAACGGATCTGTGTCGGGTGATCGATTGCGAAGTTGATCGGCTTCTTCTCTACCATGATCTCCGATGCGCTGAAGGCAGAGCCAAATTCGTCCTCGCCGCCCATGTTGGCGAGATAAGCTGCGTTTCGGAATGCGGTTGGGTCATAAAGCTCCGAAACGATTCCCTTCCTGCCCGTGGCGGTAACCACGACGAAGGCTTCGCGTGCGGCCTGCTCGACAGACGCGCGATCGGCGCCATCGATGCAGACGTAACCCGCCCGGGAGGCGCGGCCGATCTTGTGAGGATCCGTTTCCACGATCGTAACTTGGCAGTGACTGGGCGCGAGAGCATGGGCAATTCCCTGTCCGACCTTACCGAAACCGAACAGCATAACCGACCGCGCCTTGAGGCTCTCTCCTGTGAGCTCGACGAAGGCGCGAACAAATGCGTCGCCCGTACCAAGAAGCGCTTCCAGGTTTTTCACAGATGACTGATCGACCGAGATCACGGGGTAATTGAGGTCTGTTCTGGCGAGATAACGCTGCGTGCCAGTTCCTGTCAGTTCGACGGCGCCAATGCGAGGCGTCACGCGATCGATTAGCTCACCCGCACAATCCAGGGTCACGTCGACCTCGCTCGGCAGCGGGTCGTTCGCGAGAAGGACGGGCACGCCTGCGGCCTTCATTACCGCGATCGCGTCGGCCTTTGGCTCCATGAAGCTCGGCGAGGTCACGCTGATCTCGGCGCCGCCAAGCAGAAGAGCGTGCACCTTGTGCAGCGATTCCATGGTCAGCGGAATATTGTGCAGAATTTTCAAACCTTCGTAGGGTCGGGCTCTTTCCAGGCGCTTCTTGGCGCTTTGCAGGAAGGGAATCTCATGCTCAGGAAAGAGGTCGTAAGCCGCCTGAAACGGCCCGTGAGATGGCGATGTCATGCTTGTGGTTCCTCGAGGAGGTGGCTCATTCCTTGGCAGGAAAGGAGAAGGGCTGCTTCGTCGCGCCGGCCGAAAAGGATCGCATTTTGGCCGTAGCGCCGGCCGAGTTCGATCGCGCCCTTCCGGTCGATATCCAGTAGAAGGAGACTTGCTTCCCAACCCCAGTCGGAGCTCCCGCCGCGCGCCGCTATCACTTTGTATCCACGTGTCATGCAGTCCGTGTAGAGAATGCCGTTGCGGACTTCATTCTCGGCCGGCGGTAGTCTCTCCGAACCGGGGTTGAAAGCCGTGACGATGGCCCAGGACTGCGCCTCGTGCTTGGCAAGCAGTCTGTCCAATTCGCGGTGACGGGCATTGGGGTGGAGCGTGATCGTCCTGTCCGGCAGCAGGACTTCGAATGTTGCGGTCTGATAGGCCCGCCAGAGAGTGGGATTGAAGGTCATGGGAGGATCACCTCGAATTATGTGAGAGTCTCTCAGTGCAGGCGCTGTTCTTCTCTGCACTGAATGAGGCCGTGGGCATCCTGGATCAGCGCAATGCCGCTGATCCAGCTTGGCAACAGACCGTTTTTCTGAACCGCGAAGGGGCGCTGTGAAGGTGGCAGCCAGCCAGGGTTTCCGTCGTCATGAAGCTTGCCGGCCCCACTGCGCATATGAGGCCCGAAATTGACCCAACAGTTTTGCCCCCGCGTTTCGGTCGTCAGGGCCGGAAGGGCCAGCGCCGTGCACATGCGGGAATGACAGTGCCAGGCGCGCTCTTCACCGCTGGGTCCGAATGTGGTGTTGGGAATCGCATGGCCGAAGAGATCATGCACGGCACGGAATACATCGTTGATCAGCAGCGGGTAGCCGGCAACCTCGATATCGGTTTCCCGCGTCATCCAATTGCCGGTCATATCAGGCGTTCCGGAGCCGAAGGCCTGATCCGTTGTCGGGAGAAAGTAGAGATGCTTGTTTGTGACGGCATCGGTCCTCATGGCCCTGCTGTTCTCGTATGGGTCGCCGCTTTCCAGATAGGGTTCAATCTTGATTCCAAGATGTTCCGTGGCGAAGGCATATTGCAGATACATCTCGCCGCAGAGTTGTTTGTAGCTGGTCCGGGTGAAGGTTTCATCAGGCTGATGCTGAAGTTCGTGGAAAGCGTCGGCGATCGGCAAGCCTTTTGCGGATGTCATCCTGATTCGACTGGCTCCGGCCGTGCAGCTGACGCCCTCTTGACTATGCATGTTCTGCCAGATGGTGAAGTAATACGGCTTGAAATTCTCGGAAAACCTTTGAAGAAATTGCCTAAAATCCACTGTCGTAACCACGGTTCAGCCCTCACAAGTACGAAAAGGAAGAAGTTCTTTCCGTCGATATTTGTAGCGAAGGCAGCCCCGACAATTGAACAGGGGTGAATGGCGGTCATACAGCTGTGAATGGCAAACTTTCGGGAGCTTCAATAAAACTTTTCGTTGATAAAGCCGTCCGGCGCCCAGGCGGACTCCAGCGCATCTACGCCGATACCGGGATGGCCTCGCTGCCGCTGGTCCGGGGATTTGGTTTGAGATGCAGACCCATGCCACTCCCCCGGACCACGAAACTGCGGGCAAGAGGCAAGAATTGAAGTGAGGACTATGGTGGCAGCGCTAAAACCCTATCCCAACGACGAGCGGGACCCACCGGATAGATGGTGCGGGAGTTCTGTAGCAAACCACGAGGGGAAGTCCGAAATTGGCTTGATTAAGCCGCTACAAATGATGCGCTGAGCAACCCTGCGACAGAGCCGACGCATGAAGCTCCCGCGTCAACGTAATAAAGCCCAGTGCGCCGGCGAAAATAAATAACAGCGGATTCAAATCACCAAGATCGGTCAACAGCTGGGCCACTCTTTCGAGCGCGCAGGCAGGACAACTGACAACGTGCTAACCGGCAGCTTTGAATGCTGGTCCCGCAGGAAACACACCTGACATGACCACGAATCCTGGAATGCGTTTGACGCGATCGGTCCAACGGCGGATCGCCGGATAGTCCTGACGAGAGATGCCGCCTTCTTCGGAAAGAATTACGTAAGGGAAGCAGGCGATGTCCGCGATGGTCGGGTGATCACCTGGGCAAATCCAGTTTCGGTTCTGTTTCTCGGCAAACCAAAGATGCTCATCGAAGATACGAAACAAGCGGTGGGCTCCCGCCCGGCAGGCCTCAATGTCGAAGTCATAAAATAAACCATCGTGCAACCGGGCCGCTGAAGACGTGGAGGTTATGCTGTCGGCAAAAGCCAGCCATTGACTTATATCGCCAAGTGTCTGGGGCTGATCGGTCGGATACCATTTGCCTCCCGCGTCGTATTTGGACGCCAGGTAGATGAGAATTGCCTGAGCGTCCCGCAGCACGAAGCCATTATCTTCAAGGACCGGTAGCTGTCCCAGCGGATTGATTTCCAAAAACCACTCGGACTTGTGTTCCTTCCCCGGGTAGAAGTCGACTGCAATTACCTCATACTCAATGTCGAGCATACTCATGAAAAGGCGCAGCTTGTAGCAATTGCCTGAAAGTTCGTAGTCGTAAAGCGTGATCATCCCAACCTCTAGATATCCAACACCAAGCGGCCGGACTTGGCCCGTGACACGCAGGTCATAATGCAGTTGCCGCTGCTCTTTTCACTTTCGTTGAGATAAACATCCTGGTGATCGGGTTCGCCCTCGAGCAGAGTCGTCAGACATGTCCCACAGGCACCTTGTTCGCAGGAACTTGGGACATCGACACCGTTTTCCCGGAGAACTGCCAGAATGGTCTTCCCTGCCGGCACCTGCAACGTCATCACTGAGCGGGCCAGGTCGATTTCAAAACTTGAACTGTCGTCGACTTCGTTGGTGTTCTTGAAATACTCAAAATGAATACTGTTATCGGGCCAGCCATGGTCTGCCGCGATCTTTCGGGTTGCCTCCAGCATCGGCCCGGGACCGCAGACGTAAAGGTGCATTGCCGGCTGGTATCTGCTGAGTATCGCCTTGAGTTGTTTTCCGGTTTCGGCTGGGTCGAGACCCAGGTGAGGCACCACCCCGCTTCCCAGTCGTTCCAGCACTTCGGGAAATGCCATATGTTTTTCCGATTGCGAAAAATAATGCAGCTCGTGGGGAAGGTCGGAATGGTGTAGCGCCCGCGCCATAGACAATAGCGGGGTTATGCCGATGCCACCCGCGACAAACAGCGTCTTGACGGCATCGCGGCGCAACGGAAAGTTATTACGCGGTTCCGAAATCGCCAGAACATCGCCTTCGCGAACTTCTCTGTGCATACATTGCGATCCACCGCGTGAATCCGGTTCGAGTTTAACGCCGATTGTGTAGTGCCGGGTTTCCCCTGGCCCATTGGTGAGCGAGTACTGCCTGACAAGTCCGTTGGGCATATGAACATCGATATGGGCTCCCGGCTGGAAAGTCGGTAGCTGTTCGCCAACAGGAACCAGCTTAAGACCGGCGATGCCCGCCGCGGTTTCCCATTTACGAGAAACCTCTACGCGAAGCGGGGCCGTTCTCCCTGAAAGGGTCTGCTCAGGCATGGAAGCCAGTTCCTCGGACACCCGGTGAATGACCGGCTGCATGGGCTCCGGAACCGGCAGTCCAGCTGCCTCCGCCTCAATCAGGTCCCGCAGAGACGAAAGGCGCCGACTATGGTGGAGAAAAACGCGAAGCTCGTCTTCCTGCTTGGGACGATCACTCAATACGCCGCGAACGACGGTGCGGTTTGAATCGACGGGCTGAACAAAAAGCAGAAGCTTTGTCGAAACTTCCCCATCGACTGAAGACAAAGAGAGGTGGCCATCTTGCGCCGTCTCGACGGTGATTTCCGCGCCCTGCCCATCAATCTTTGCGTTTGGCTGGAACCGGTATTCAGCAAGCCGTTTCGTGACCAGATCAGCGGGCGCATTAACCGGGATAGCGCGTAATGCACAGGGTGAGCCTGCTTCCAGTTCCGAGATTTCCGGTAGTTCACCATCGGGTGTTTCGCCTGACCAAACCAGGCCGTATCTTTCCACCGCAGGATAGGTGCGGTTACAGATCGTACGCGCCGGCGCATCCGCCGGATGGGCGGGAATGTAGGTGCAGCCTGCCGTTCGGTTGGCGTAGCGCCAGCCATGATACTGACATTTCAGTTCAGCCCCATCATTGATGCCGATGGAAAGCCGAACGCCCCGGTGCAAGCATCTGTTCTCCCAGACATTCACATAGCCATCGTCGGCCCGCCAAACGGCAAACTCACGGCCAAGCAACTGACCGTGAAAAGTGTGGCGAAGTGGCAAATCGCTGCTTGCTGCAATCGGGTGCCATTTTCGATGCTGTGTTTCCAAGTTCCTGTCTCCGGATCTTTCGAGCCCTGCAGCAGTTCAGGCGGCCGCGGGTATCACACCGTAAGTAATGCCTTTGCGGCTTAACCAGCGGCGATAGGTTATGGCGGATTTGTCTGCCCGTATGGGGGTCTCCGCGCGGGGATCCAGTGGCAGGCGCTTAGGGAACTGGTTCTCCAGGATCGGTTTGTCCTGACCAAAAATCGTCTGCTGGAAAAGGCGAATGGATTTGTCGTCGTTGTCTTCGTCGAGGACGGATAACATCATGTGAGCTCGGATGTGTTCCTGATCGACCGGCTGCAGGAACACGGCGATAACATCCATGCGTTTGTCGTCAACGGGGCTGGATTTATAGAGCACCGAACAGAACGGATGTGGGACTCGGTAAATATACTCGACGTCTGCACCGCCGCCGGACGCTTGCGACGCCATAGGCTGGAAGAAACGGCAGCGCGTTGCCAGGATTTCGTCGTTCTCAATGGAGATCTCAACGTCGTATTCCTTTACTTCCGTATGTGGTTCGACGCCGAGAATATCGGTATGCACATAGGGGAAATGCCCCATGTCCAGAAAATTTTCGATCGCGCGCGGCGCGGAAACATTCACGCCGATCGTCGCAGCATTCATGTTTCGGCGATCTGGCTCGGAAAATTCGGGTATAGCGAAAACTTCACCCGAAGCTTCACCTAGGCAGGTCCAGACATAACCATAAACGCACTGTGACGGCACTAATTCCCCTGCGTCATGTCCAGTCCGCCAGACCTTCGGGCTGCCGAGCGCATCGACGGTGTAGGAGAGCTCTTCTTCCAAGAGAACCGTCTCCGTCATTCTCTCGGGCTCTATCTCCTCTGTCGCGCCTATTGCGTACCATTGGTTCAACACCGTTTTGTCCGAGCAAACTGCCATTATCGTATCCGCCATATTTGAAGTTGGGTTCGATTGCCTCCCGCCATCAGCCGGCGGCAGTGATTGCCCCATAGTTTATCTTGTGGCTTCGCAGCCAACGACGATAGAAAACGGAGCTGGCATCAGCCCGGATTGGTGTTTCCGCGCGCGGATCCAGCGGCAGACGCTTAGGAAACTGATTTTCCAGTATCGGCTTGTCTTGCGCGAAGATCAGCTGCATGAACCAGCGAACGGTTGCCTCATCAATCCCGTCTTTCAGATAGCAAAGATATGGATGCGCCACGCAGTTCTCTTCATCCACAGGCTGGACGAACAGATAAATGGAATCCATCCGCTCCTGCTGGTTGGGATTGCTTTTGTATAGAGAAACTGTGTAAGGACGGATGACCCTGTAAACGTAGTCCACCATGAATCCGCCCTTGGCGGTCGGAGAGGCAACAGGTTGAAAAAATCTGCAGTCCCTGGTCCATAACTCATCATCACTGGAAATTTCGACCGAGTAAGGCGGGACCTCGGTGTGCGGCTCCACACCTAGGTAATCTGTATGGATAAAGGGGAAATGCCCCATATCCAGGAAATTTTCGACGAGGCGCAGCCCGGAAACATTCACTGCGATTGATCCGCCGGTCACAAGGTGCCGGTCCACTTCCCGCGCTTCAGAGATCTCGACAACATCGCGATCCGGAGAGCCCAGTGAGGCCCAAAGAAAACCGTACTTCTTTTGACTTGCGACAGATCGGCCGGTGTCCGGCCGCTCGACACGGATTTCTGACGTGGCAAACACTGTAGCAACCAGATCTACGCCAAATAGCTTGGTTCGACGATCGATGCCTACTTCCATCGATTCAAGATCGGCAATGACGTGCCAATCGTCCAGTAGCTCCTGCTCCAACCAATCGTTGACCCGTCGCGCCGTCATTTTTGCCCTCCTGAGTCCGGAGACCCCAACCGTTCGGCGAATTTCGGCAGTATGACTTGCCGTAAGCTAACATCATAGCAACACCAGATTGGATACCAATTCTCTTTATTTTGAAATACAATCAAATTAATTTTGACAAGCAAAAAACTGAATATGGACTACACTTTATGACGGAAGAATGGGTGTGATTGTCATGCATTGTGGAAAAAGGGGCAGATAATCAGTTGGCCAACAAGTCAGGACAGATATCTGAAACGCTGAGGAGAGCAATCTTGGCGCAGCGTCTCGTACCCGGGACCAAACTTGGCGAGCGCGAGTTGTCGGAAAAATTCGACAGCAGCCGGATTGTGATCCGACAGGCGCTGCTCATGCTTGCTGGTGAGGGGTTGGTGACCATCGAACGAAATCGGGGCGCCTTCGTCAAAAGATACAGCCTGCAGGAAGCCATGGAGATTTACGACGCCCTAACGCTGTTCGAGCAGGGGGTTGCTGTCCAACTGGCCTCGCGACTTGGGACAGCCGACTGGCAGAAGATACGAGACCACATAAAGCTTCAGGCCGAAGCGATTGACCAGGGCGACAACGAATTGGCGGACAACCTTGGTGCGGGGTTTCATGAGTTATTGGTCAGTTTGACGAACAACCGGCTGGCCCAGGAGATTCATTCCCAGATTGTCCAGCGCACACATCTGTTGCGCTCTCTGTACAACAGCCGGTTCGACTACTGCAATCTGCTGAACGAGCATTCAAAAATCGTGGATTTGCTGGAACGCGGACGCGTGAAGCAGGCCATGAGCCTCATCGAATCCCATCATCACCATGTCGTCCGAGGGTACGTGATGGACATGTCTAACTACCCTCAAATGACATTGGATGAAGCGCTTTCACCTTTCCTTACAGCAGAGGAGCAAAAGAATTCTTTCGCGGCCGCCGGCATCTAGAACCGATCTAGAGTCAGCTGATAAACGCGAATTTTGCAGGCGATATCTACAATCCGGAAAAAATCGGAACACAACGAAAATGTGGGAGAGAAAAATGACGACTGGCAACACAACACGCAGGAAAGTCCTGAAGTACTCCGCCGCTGCCGGCAGCTTGCTTGCGACAGCTCCTTGGAGTGACCGTCTGGCTGCGCAGGAAACTCTGAAGGTAGGCGCAGTGTATGTGTCACCCATTTCCGAAATTGGCTGGACGAAACAACACAGCCTTGGCGTTGAAGCAATTAAGGCCGAACTCGGCGACAAGGTTCAGATCAGAGTGATCGACAGTGTTTTCAATCCACAGAATGCCGAGCGTGTGTTCCGCGAACTGGCAGCCAGTGGTCACAAGCTTATTTTCGGCACAAGCTTCTCGCACGGCACGCCCATGCAGAAGGTCGCTCCAAGGTTTCCCGACGTTGCCTTCGAACACTGCTCCGGCATCAAACATCTGCCAAACCTCGGCACATTCGAAGCCAAATATTATGAAGGTACCTATGTTGCTGGAGTTGCTGCGGGGCACATGACCAAGTCGGCCAAGATTGGCTTTATCGGAGGCTTCCCGATTCCCGATATTATTGGGCCGGCGAATGCCCTTCTGCTCGGCGCGCAAAGTGTCAATCCTGACGTGACCTGCAGCGCCATCTTCCTGAATTCCTGGTTCGACCCGGGAAAGGAAAAAGACGCCGCAATCACGCTTATTTCGCAGGGATGCGATATCATCTGCTCGATGACCGACACCCCGGTAGGCGTTCAGGTGGCAGGAGAAAAGGGCGTATGGTCCATTGGCTACGCCAGCGATATGTCCAAATTCGGCAATGGAAGTCATCTGACGGCGTTCACGCTTGACTGGTCAAGCGTGTATGTTTCCGCAGCGAAAGCGGTCGCAGCAGGCACTTGGCAAACAAGCGAACGCTGGCAGGGTCTCTCTGATGGCGTCGTCAAGATGTCGCCCCTAAACCCAGAGATTTCTGCCGAGGCGGTCGCGGCAATCAACAAGACGCAAGAAGATGTGGCATCGGGGGCGCTTCACCCCTACGCAGGTGAATTAAAAGATCAGGACGGAAACGTCAAAGTTACCGCCGGCTCTGTGTTGCCTGACGGCGAAATCCGCGGTTTCAATTGGTTTGTCGAGGGGATGACCGGCAACCTCAGTTGAGGCTATTGGCTCCTAGCAGCGTTATCACACGAACGGGCTTTGTCAGGCAGACGAACCAGTACCTGCGATCGGCGAGAGCTCAATGCTTTAAGCTGCCGGCTGACACCATTCGGCTGTTGCCGCTCCGCGTTTCATCTAAAGGCTTTCGCAGCGGTTGAGACGGCGTTCTTGATCGAAATGGTTGTTGAGTCCGGCGTAGACGAACACGATTTTTTTGCGGGGTCTTAATGTGTATGAGTTACAACCTGATCTGACACTGCTCCGTTGGAAGAGTGAGGGTTACCGATTTTGATGGAGGTGCAAACCCAACCATCAAATCACGTCACGGCGGTAACCCTCATGCGGCGGAGTAATTGGAAGATCATTCGCCACAAAGTCGGCCTCCTCAATCTGGCAGGCAAGCTGGGCAACGTGTCGTCCTTCGGAATACGCTCGATCTGGCTGCATCATGACTTGACCAACGTTTCGGGAAAAATCGTTTGAGCTATCCCAATGGAGTTGGCCTGAATTCGTCACGGTTTCCGAAGCAGAATTCCTTAGAAACTTATATTTAATCACTTGATTTATTTATGGTATTTCGAAAAAAGGTTCGAATTATTTGATCTTCTCAGCCTTAAAATTGAAGTTCCGGTACTAGAAGAGCATTGCCAATCCTGCAATAGGACATGTCAGCAAAAGTTCTCTGAGAAACCTGGCCTCTGATACCAGCATCAGGTGAAGACGAATGTTATTAGCGACAGGTTCGTCCCACCGCATAGGTCGGCCTCTTCCCCTCAAACATTCGCTTTTTTCCCTCCACCCGGATACTGTTACAGGGACACCGTTTTCATCAAAGACCGCATCGGTGTCAAAATCGCCCAAGCGAGAAAACACCGGGTCGACACGCTACGTCTTCCAATAGTCCTATGCCCGTTCGTTCGATGCAGCTGTGATAAAGCACCCAATCTGAACGGCAATAAAACATCACTTGATGGTTCAACTTAGGGCGTGAGATGCGCTGATGAAGTCAGAGACAATCAAGGCAAGGCGTTCCTATCAAGCCTGGGTCGCGAATGAGACTCTGGAAGACTATTCCCTGCGCTATGCGGCCCGGTCTTTCAGGAGGTGGTCTCCTTTCGTCATAGCCAACACCGCTCTGGGCGGCATCTCGTTTCTGGCACTGGAAGCGATCGGCGGTGCGATCACGTTGAACTACGGCTTCAGCAATGCCTTTCCCGCCATCATCATCGTTTGCCTCTTCGTGTTCATAACCAATTTGCCGATTGCATACTATTCAAGCCGATACAATGTCGATATGGACCTGCTCACACGCGGAGCCGGTTTCGGTTATATCGGCTCGACGATCACGTCACTGATCTATGCAGGTTTCACCTTCATATTCTTTGCTCTGGAAGCCGCCATTATGGCGCAGGCGCTAGAGATATATTTCGGCCTGCCGATCGTCATTGGGTACATCACGTCGTCAATCGTTATCATCCCGATCACATTCTTCGGCGTGACTTGGATCAGCCAGTTACAGCTCATCACGCAACCCATATGGCTGGTCATGCTGGTGTCCCCTTTTGTCTTTATTTTTTACAAGGAACCAGAGGTCCTGAGCCAATGGCTCCACTTTGCCGGCGCGCGTGGCGACGCGTCCGAATTCAACTATCTGCAGTTCGGAGCCGCAACAGGCGTCTTGTTTGCACTGGTCGTGCAGATCGGCGAGCAGGTCGATTACTTACGATTTCTGCCAGATAAAACCGCCCAAAACCGCTTCAGCTGGTGGTGCACCGTGATCTCTGCCGGTCCGGGTTGGATCATCATCGGTGGCCTCAAGATCCTGGCCGGCAGCTTGCTCGCCGTTATCGCAGTGGGTGCCGGGTTGGCCTACTCGAACGCGGTCGAACCCATCCACATGTACATCAAGGCCTATGAATACGTCAGCGACGACCCCTGGGTGGTGTTATCGGCGGCAGCCCTCTTTGTTCTGATTTCCCAGGTCAAGATCAATGTCACGAATGCCTATGCCGGTTCCTTGGCCTGGTCCAATTTTTATTCACGCGTGACCCACTATCACCCGGGCCGGGTTGTTTGGCTGATCTTTAACATCCTGATCTCACTCCTGTTAATGCTGATGGGGGTGTTCGAGACGCTGGAGACCGTATTGGCGATTTATTCGATACTCGCCATCGCATGGATCGGTGCGATCTTCGCAGACCTCGTCGTTCTGAAGCCGCTTGGTATCAGCCCGGCCTTCATCGAATTCAAACGGGCTTATCTTTACAACGTCAATCCGGTCGGGTGCGGCGCGATGGCAATCGCATCGGTCATATCGCTGGCGGCTTTTGCCGGAACTCTCGGCGCCGTGGCAGAGGCCTATTCGGCCGCATTGTCGCTCGGAACGTCCTTTGCCGCGGCCATCGCCATCGGGGTCGTAACGCGGGGACGCTACTACATCGCGCGAGACACTCCCCTCATTGATGAAGCTGCAGGCTCTGGGACCGTACAGTGCGTCATCTGCAGCTATGCCTACGAAGCGCAGGATATGGCGCAATGTCCCTTTTATGAAGGGTCTATTTGTTCTCTCTGCTGCAGCCTCGATGCTCATTGCCATGACGTCTGCAAGTCGCCCGACAACCTCAGCGCAGCCAAAGCGGGCGAGCTGGAATTCAGCCATCTCAGGCGCATGATCCCCCCACATTTGATTCAGCGTCTTGCCAAGTTTCTGGGCGTATTTCTGGCGTTGGCCGTTGTGACAGCGGCGTTTTTCTTGTTGGCCTATCGCATGATCGAACTGGACCCGACTGCGTCCCAGGTCGACAATGTCCGGCTGTTGCTTCGCGTATACCTTGTTTCACTCGTACTGATTTGTATTGGTGCTTGGTGGATCGTGCTGTCCCATGAAAGCAGAGAACTGGCCGAGAGAGAACTGGTCGCCTCGCTCGAAGAGCTGACCGAAACACGTCAGGAATTGATGCAAAGCGAGCGTCTCGCGACCATCGGTCAGTTGACCGCCACGGTAAGTCATGAGCTCAGGAACCCCTTAGGGACCCTACTTTCGTCCATATCCGTTGTGCGCAAATACCTGAAAAATACGGACCCGCCGATACAGGACGAGCTCGACCGTATGCAGCGCAATATCTGGCGCTGCGCCCATATCATTGAAGATCTGCTGGAATTCTCCCGTAACAAGGAAATCCGCTCACGAGCAGTTCAGATTGATGACTGGATTGCCGCTCAGGTCGTGGAACAGACGCTACCGGAATTCGTCCACTTGAAGACGGACTTCCAATCCGGTGCAAAAGTTCTCATCGACAGCGAGAAGTTTCGGCAGGCGATCGTAAATCTTGTTCAGAACGCCCACCAAGCGATCGTGCCGCAAGACGACAAAACCTCTCCTTCAGGTATCCTGACCATCTCGACAAGAACTCGTGGCAAGCAGGTCGAATTGCGAATTGTAGATGATGGATGCGGAATCAGTCCGGAAGATGCAGACAGTATTTTCAAACCTTTGTTCAGCACCAAGGCCTTCGGAGTGGGATTGGGGTTACCCCTGGTGCAGAGGATCGTCGAACGCCACGACGGCGATATTTCCATTCAAAGCGATTTGGGCAAAGGGACAAGCGTGACGATTTGGTTGCCGGTCATGAGGGAAGAACCCAATGCAAAGAGCTCGGCAGCGATTGGTCCCTGACGCTGATTTGCCCTGATCACCTGTTCAGAATTTAGTGACCAGACTTTAGAACCAACACACTCAGCGAGCGTCAAATATTTGAAATACATCGCCATATTGCGATTCATGCAACCTGGAATTGATTATTAAGTAATTGAGATTTTCGTCTCGTAAGCGCCAATATTTGCATCACAATTATAATAATAGACAAACCGAAACAGGGACGCGCACTGGGATGAGTGATCGGCAATCATCCTCCAATGGCGTAATTGGGCGCCGGGTACTGGTCGTCGACGACGACCGGGACTTTGCCGACAGCTTGTCTCACCTCCTGAGGTTGGAGGGATTTAGTGTCGCAAGCGCTTATGGTGCCTCGGAAGCTCTCGACCTGTTGGAAAAAAAGTCCGTGGACGTCGCCCTCATTGACATTCGAATGGGCGAGCGCAGTGGACTTGATCTCGTGTCTGACCTTGGCCGCAAGTATCCAGACATAATTGCTGTTTTGATGACAGCATATGCCTCTGCTGAAACAGCGATCGAAGCCTTGCAGGCAGGTGCCTATGATTACCTCTGCAAGCCGTTCTTTTCTGAAGATCTGGTTGCGACGCTGGAACGCTGTTTCGAGCGGATTAATTTGACGAAGAGCCGTGAAGAAGCCGAGGCTGCGTTACTGAGGCGCAACCTCGAGCTCGAGGAAACCAATGCCCGCTTGCGACTGCTGGTCGAAAGCATACAGGAGCTTTCCAGTTGCTCGACGCTCTTTGATCTCTGCCGTACGGCTGTCCAGGAAGTCGTCAGAAGCCTGAACAACTGCCATGCCGCAATATACTTGAAAGAGAGTGAAAACTTCATCGGCAAAAACGGCTTGGAACCATCATCCGCAGAAATCCAGCAGCTTTCCGAAAGCCCCTTAATTCGACAGGTTCTCGAACGCAATCATCCGGTTTCCATTTCCATGCCGGCGGATAGCTTCACGCCAATTGAAAAAAGCACGGCAAAGCAGTCCCTCGGCGCGCAGGTGGGCTTTCCACTGATCGGCGATGACCAGCAGCCGTTGGGTGTCTTGGCAATCCTCACCGCAGAAGAATTCGAGATTTCGGAGCAAGATCATGAACTTGTATTGATTTTGCTGTCCTTTACCAATGAGGCCATCCGGCTCGTGCGCGCACGCGAACACCTGGCGCTGAGCGAAGAGCGGCTTCGAGAAATCATAGATAACTCTCCATCTCTCATTTCGCTAAAGGACCTGAAAGGGCGGTTCCTGGTCGTAAATGGGCGCTTTGAATCCTGGCACGGTTTTGAGCAGGAACATGTTGTCGGAAAGACGTCCGATCAGCTCTTTTCGTTGCCGGTTGCGCGCTTGTACAATATGCAA
The DNA here is from genome assembly GCF_947331435.1 of Pelagibius sp. Alg239-R121. Classification (GTDB taxonomy): domain Bacteria; phylum Pseudomonadota; class Alphaproteobacteria; order Kiloniellales; family Kiloniellaceae; genus Denitrobaculum. Next base: position 140,443 of record NZ_CAMZOF010000002.1, read on the forward strand.
TTCGATGAGGTTGCAAAGACTCGTAAGGCCGTCGTTCAAGAGCTCGACATACCTTTTTCGGACGGCATCAGCCACACCGTCCTGGCGACCAAGTTTCCGGTATTCGGCGCACACGGACAGCTCATCGCCATCGGCACCATTGCAACAGACATATCGGAGAGGAAACGCACCGAGGAGCGCCTGCGTCAAAAACAAAAGATGGAGGTACTGGGCCAGCTCACCCGGGGTATCGCACACGATTTCAACAATCTTCTCGCCGTCATCTCGGGAAATCTGGATCTCATCATGGATGAACTTCGAAACACGGCCGAAGCACGGGAGTTGGTCGAAGATGCAATGTCCGCGGCCAAGAGCGGCGCCGAACTGACAAACCGATGGCTTATTTTCGGAAGAAACCAGGTTCTATATCCGCAGTTGGCTGACGCCGGCAGCATCGTCGCCGGGTTTTATCGCATGCTGAAGCGCACCTTCGACGAAACCATAGAAATCAAACAAAGCCTGAGCGAAGATCTGTGGCCCATTACCATCGACCATAACCAGCTTGAAACAAGCCTCCTCAATCTCGCCGTCAATGCACGCGATGCTATGCCCAACGGTGGGCAGCTGTTGATCGAGACAAGAAACATAAGCCTTGAACAGGACAGCGGAGATCAGGAACAGCTGACCGCGGGCGACTACGTGCGAATTGCGATCAGCGATACGGGAATGGGCATGGACCCAGACGTCGCTGCGCGCGCCTTACAGCCGTTTTTTACAACGAAGCAAGTCGGTCGTGGAAGCGGCCTCGGCCTGAGCATGGTCCACGGCTTTGTGCAGCAATCCGGAGGTCATTTGGAGATTTCCAGCAGGCCTGGAAAAGGCACTGTCGTGAAACTCTACCTTCCGAGATCAGAAACCCAATCTGTCGAGCCGGAACTTCTCGCCATAAACTCACTTCCACCACAGGGTAGTGGAGAACGCATCCTCGTGGTGGAAGATCGTCGTGACGTACGCAAAACAACAAAGACTATGCTGACGCGTCTTGGTTACGATGTCCTGGAAGCGGTCGACGGAGCGGATGCATTAGCGCTGTTGGCCGAGCATGCGAAGATCGACCTTCTCTTCACGGATGTTGTGCTGCCGGGAGAACTGAATGGTGTCGGTCTGGCCCGCGTGGCGCAGAATCAGTATCCCACCCTTAAGGTTATCTGCACATCCGGCTACTATGACGATGAAACAGTTCAGCCTCACATTGCAGATGACGAGTTCCCGTTTGTGAAAAAACCTTTTGTGAAGAACGAGCTGGCATTTCGTGTCAGGCAGGCACTGGACTCAGATTCACGATCTTCTTCAGGATAGGAAAGGTCCTGCATCAGCCTTGCGTCAGGGCCGGCGTAAACATATATCCGACGCCCCGGATCGTCTTGATCAAATTGGGATTTTTCGGATCATCCCTGAGCTTCCGGCGGAGCTTTCCAACGAGTACATCGATGCTGCGGTCGAAGGGTTGCCAATCTCTATCCGCAATGAGCTCTAGGATTTGATCGCGAGAGAGAACCTGCGCCGGCTGATGCGCCAAGGCGGCAAGCAATTGAAACTCATAGCTCGTCAGTTCGACTTTTTGCCCTTCCGGCGAAATCAGCTCATGGCGCGAAAGATCCAGAGCCCATCCTGAAAAATGCAGCACGGACACCGTTCCGTCCGTTGACGCAGTTTGCGCCTTTTTCGATGAGGATCTGCGCAACACACTGCGAATACGCGCCAACAGTTCACGACGATCGAAAGGCTTGGTGACATAATCATCGGCACCGATCTCGAGACCGACAACTTTATCGACGCTTTCACTCCGGCCGGTAAGCATAATCAAGGGGACATCTGACTCGGCCCGGATCTGCCGAGCCAGACTCAAGCCATCTTCTCCGCCGGGCAATCGCAAATCGAGAATCACCAGATCAATCGACTTTGCGTTCATCAGATGCGTCATGGTCCGGCCATTTGAAGCCAGCTCGACGGCATAGCCCTCCGCCGCCAGAAACCGGCTCAGCAATCGGCAGATACGCGGATCGTCATCAACAACCAGAACACACTGAGACTGATTGGGCTCGACCATTTCTATATGTGAAGATCTCATGTTGCTGACCGGTCGCCTGTAACATTTAGAGAAACGCTTCAGAGACTACGCAAGGGCTAGAGCACTTTCAGGTTCTAAGATCAGATTGATTGTTCTTAGGGTCTCGTCCGACAAGACGCCCTGTTGAGCGCATTGCGACTTATCGGTCGCCACCGCATCGTAAACCGCATCTCGCCGGAACAGAAAACCTTCCCGGTCAAATGGTTCCGTAAGATCGGGTCGAGCTCCAGGATCCGACAAATTTTAACGCGCAGGAACAAAAATAATACCTTGGTTACAAAACTTTACAATTTCAAACAGGCTGCACGCAAAGCCATTACAATAGGGCGCTAGTCTTTCCTCTCTGACGAACAAGGCAAAACCAGCTTTACGCCGCCACGCCTGAAGCTGCAGTTGCTGTACAAGGAGGAATCACAATGGCGGAGACCGTCTTTAAAGCCGAAATGAACAAATGGCCGGAAGAGCAGGAGGTAAAAACCCATAACCGCTGGCATCCGGACATACCCATTGCTCAGTGGTTCAAACCCGGAGACGAGTTCCGTGTCGAGTGTTACGACTGGACTGGCGGCCAGATTAAGAACGACGATTCCGCGAACGACATCCGGGACGTCGATCTGTCGAAGGTGCACTACCTGAGCGGGCCCTTCGGCGTCGAGGGCGCCGAACCTGGCGACCTGCTGGTCGTGGATATCAATGACATAGGTTGGCTCGAAGACTCGCAATGGGGCTTCACCGGCATTTTTGCCTACGAGAACGGTGGCGGTTTCCTCGACAAGCACTTTCCGGCCGCGCGGAAGGCGTGCTGGGATTTCCACGGGGTCTATACGAGCTCACGGCACATTCCGGGCGTAAGATTTCCCGGTATGATCCACCCGGGCTTGATCGGCACCCTGCCCTCAGCCGAGTTGCTGAAGAAATGGAATGACCGCGAAGCCAAATTGTTCAATACGGACCCTGACCGGGTGCCTCCGCTTTGTACGTTACCGGATGGCCTCGCGGGCACCACGACAGCCTTGATGGGTCAGATGAGCGGCGCCGCCGGCGAGGCGGCCGGCAAGGACGGCGCACGCACAGTTCCCGGTCGCGAGCACGGCGGTAACTGTGACATCAAAAACCTGTCCCGTGGCTCCAAGGTCTATTTCCCGGTTTATGTGTCTGGTGGCGGGCTTTCGATGGGTGACATTCACTGGTCACAGGGCGATGGTGAAATAACCTTCTGCGGCGCCATTGAGATGGCTGGCTGGATCGACATCGGTGTCGACGTGATCAAGGGCGGGATGGAAAAATACGGTATCACCAATCCGATTTTCCAACCGAGTCCGGTTGAACCCAACTACTCCGACTACTTGATTTTTGAAGGTGTATCGGTCGACGAGCATACCGGTGAACAACATTACCTCGATGCCACCGTCGCTTATCGGCGGGCATGCTTGAACGCCGTGGAATACCTGAAGAAATTCGGATATTCCGGCGAGCAGGCCTACATGATTTTGGGAACTGCGCCGATCGAAGGCCGTGTGAGCGGGATCGTCGATATTCCGAACGCATGCTGTACCGTCGCGATTCCGACCAGCATTTTCGACTTCGATATCAAGCCGAATGCAAAGGGGCCAACCAAGCAAGATTTCGGAGCCGACGCAGCCTCCTGCAGCTAGAGTCCGATCGTTCTTGGCGAAAAACGGTCAAGAACGTGAATCGCCCTCCGCCAATTCGAAGGTCAGGCTGATTCACGCTTCTCACTGATCCAGTGGAAAACGATCAGACTCAAGGCAAAAACCCTCGTGAGGGGTGTGGCACATCCACACCCCTCACGAGCCTGCCGTAACCGGCTGCCACCCAGGTCACTTTAGGGCCCAATCGGGCCTGACCAGAAGCGGCCTGGTAAGTGCAATACTCTGGAGGACAACATTATGCTGCTAGGATTTGCCTTGCTCTACGTGGGCGCCGTGCTTTTCCTGAACGGTCTGTGGCTCCTGGGTCATGTCGACGATCGCGAGATTGCGATCATCAATATTTTCTCAGGAGTCGTTACCGGTTCCGTCGCGTTCTACCTCGCGTTCGGTCCAAGTGCCGATGCCGGCTCCATCAAGGCCGCCGGTTTAACCCTGCTTTTCACATTCACGTATCTCTGGGTTGCTTATAACCGCTTTCAAAACGTCGATGGCAGAGGCCTGGGCTGGTTCAGTCTTTTCGTCGCCATTACCGTTGTACCTGTCGCGATCGACACGCTCGGGAACGCTGCAACCACATGGGACGTCTGGTTTGGCCTCTGCTGGGCAGCCTGGGCGGTACTCTGGTTCATGTTCTTTCTACTGCTGGCCCTGCGCAAGCCAATCGCCAAGGTGACCGGAGCGGTAACCGCGATTGAGGGTGTCCTGACCGGCTGGCTGCCGGGTTATCTCCTGCTGGACGGGGTTTTAGCCTGATCTGCGGTCGCATTAGCGGAGAGGTGAGTGCGCGTAAAACGCTTTGAAAACCGACGTCCTTGTCACCGATCAGCTGCTTGGGAGGCTTATCAATGCCGATATATGATTACACCTGTACGAACTGCGGACCCTTTACGGAATGGCAATCGATGAGCCTGTCAGCAGCGCCTTTCCCCTGCCCGACATGCGATCGCCAGTCCGAGAGAGCACTCAGTGCCCCCTATATCGCCAACATGGATCCTTTCAATCGTATCGCACACCAGCGCAACGAAAAGAGCGCCGACACGCCAAAAATGAGCAGCACCCCATCGGCCAATGATGAAGGGGGTTCGTCCAAACACAAAGGGCACGCCTGCTCCGGCCATCACGGGCACAAACACAAGCATGGCCCCTCTCGCCCCTGGATGATCGGGCACTAGATCGAATTTACAAGTACGATAGAACGCCAATGGCGAACCTATCTAGCCCTGATCTGCTCTAGGTTGAGGATTTCATGATCTGACCGCGCGATTAAAATTCATCCCGCGCGATCAGGTGCAGGTAACCGTGGCGAAGCCTGATCCCCAAATCCAGGAATGGGCGCGGCGGCAGTCGGCTGGGTCCGGGTATCGACAGCTGCAGTGAAAGAAGTTCGCTATCTATGTTCTCCATGTACTCTGCCAGAAGGCTTCCGGCTGCCTCTCCCCGTGTCATCGGCGAAACATCATTGGTGAGCACGGCATAGAGGTTTGGCCCGAAGCTGCCAAACACTGTGCCGTTGTTGCGGGTGAAGGCCATCGAACCGCCCCAGCTGTGTTCAAAGGGCTGGTCCGACAGATCCGGCCAGCGCACCGCCATTGCCCGACGGTGCATCTGGGAAATCTCCGCCACGCGTCCGCGCGATGCGGGCGCACCTGGAACAAAGTTGAAATAGTTGCGTACGAAGAGCCGCTTGTCCCAGGTAAGCCGGATAGTCGCACCGTACTCGGAGCCGCCAAGCATCCCGAACTCCTCTCCCGTGCCCAAGACGGAAAGGGCGGCAGGGTCAAGCGGCGCGGTCAGGCTGCCATAGGTGGCCATCGGCACGAAATGCGCCGTCGCGATTCCGAACTGCCTAAGGAAAACCCCTGTTGCCAGCACCACGCGATCCGCGATGACTTCTCCATCAGGAGTCCAGATCTTATAGCCGTTGTCGAGAGGTTCCAGTTCAGTGACCGGACTTTCTTCAAATAGGGTAACGTTGGCGGGTAAGTGTTGCGCAAGGCCCCGCATAAGCGCTGCCGGATTGACGAGCGCGTTGCCACCGGTGTGCAGACCGTTCGAATAAAATCCCGTGCCGATCCGCTGTTCCAGAGCGTCCCGCCCCTGCCAGGTGTAAGGCAGATCCAGCGCATCCAGCGTCTCGGCAATGTGGCCAAGGTGTTTCTCGCCATCCGGCCCCGCCGCGCCGTAAAACCGCCCGGCCTCGCTCCAGTCGCATTGGATTTGCCAGCTCTCGACCTTCCGCCGCAAACTGTTGAGTCCCGCCTCCCAGAGCTGCATGTTTCGTCGCAGGATTTCGAGCTGCTTTGGTGCCCCATGCGAATGCAAGTTAAGCATGAAGCCGGCGTTGCGGCCTGATGCGCCGTATCCCACCCGCTCAGCCTCGATGAGACAAATCTCCTCGTCCGGGCAGAGCTCGGCCAGCCGGTTGGTCGCCGAAACGCCGCAAATGCCGCCGCCGACAACGGCTGTGCGCACCCGTACCCGACCGGTTAGACTGCGCGGTACCGGCGGGGGAGCCAGGCTGTTCCACCAGCCGTTGCTGTCGGTGTGCCGGGGGATGACGGCGGGTTTTGACATGACCTCAGTATCCGCGCTCCAGATCGACGATCGGCCAGGGCTTGCCGCCGTCGAGCACGCGGCGGATATGGCCAGCAATGAATCGAGCAGCCGACTTCTCATTTGAAGGAGCCGCAGCATGCGGTGTGATGCTGACCTTCGGGTGGTTCCAGTAAGGATCGTTTTGAGGCAGAGGCTCTTCCCGGAAAACATCCAGAGCCGCAGCCTCGATCTTGCCGCTGTCAAGAGCTGCGAGCAGGTCGGCATCGATGATAGTGCCGCCGCGGCTACAATTGATAATGAAGGCGCCGTCCGGCATCTCACCGATGGTTTTAACGTTGATCAGGTCGGTCGTGTCGGGGGTGAGCGGCAGAAGGTTGACCAGAATATCCGCGCGGCCGAGGACCTGCGGGAGCGTCTCTTCTCCATGCAGACACGTCACGCCTTCGATATTTTTGGCACTGCGGCTCCATCCCGTCACGTCGAAGTCGAGCTCGCGCAATCGCCGGCAGACGTCGAACCCGGTCTGCCCCAAACCCAGCACCGCAACCCGGCGCTCGCCGTTCTCGGGGTAACGATGCCGCAGCCATTTTCGCTCGGCCTCATAAAGTCTGTAGCGATTATAATAGCGGTGAAAATGCAGCACCCAGTGAATCACGTGGCACGACATATCTAGCACCAGCATGTCGTCCTGAAGCCGCACGATTGGCACGTGAAGGGGGGCGTCGGGATCGAGGGTAATGTGAGTCACGCCGGCGCCGATCGAAAAGATGTACTTCAGATTTCGGAATCCGCCGAGCCGGCCTTTCGGCGGAGCCCAGACCACCGCGAATTCTATGTCGTCCGGATCGCCCAACTTGCCTTCAAGACGGAGGTCGCTGCCGGCACCTGCATGGTGAAACGCAGCACGCCACAAATCATCCGTCGCCTGATCCCAGTGGAAATAGATCGCCATTTTGTTCTGCTTTATTTTGTGGCGGGGCCCGAATGATGCGGGCACCCGCCATTTTACCTACGATCAGTTGGCTGCTTTCGCTTTTCCGACCAATGCGTCGAAATCTGCCTGGTGGGCGGCGATCCAATCGCGCGCCACGGTCTCGATTTCTTTCGGCGAATTCTCGCCCGCATTGACCCGGTCCATCATGGCATTGAGGTCCGCGATCGGGATGCGGAGTCCGTTGAGAAACGCAAAGGCCGCCGGATTGGCAGCGGCGAACTCACGGTTCACGAGAATATAGTTGTCGTTGGCGCCGAATCCCGGGTTACGGCCGTCTTCCCATTCTGTGTTTGGACTGTCTTGACCTGGTAGTGACGAGAACGGTGCATTGAGAAACACCACGTCCTGATCGGGCACCAGTACCGACATGATCCAGTTTGGAGCCCAGGCTGTGTAGAAAATAGGTTGGCCGGCCTCGAAACGTTCGATCGTGTCGGCCATCAGCGCGAAATATTCACCCTTGTCGTTGTTGACATGATCACGCAGTTCATAGGCGTCGAGGTGATGCTCGATAACCTTTTCGCAGCCCCAGCCGGGGTTGCAGCCGGTCAGGTTGGCAAGCCCGTCGCCATCCGTGTCGAAAATCGCCGCGACCTCAGCCGTCTTCATCTGCTCAAGAGTCGAGATCCCGTGCGCATCGGCGGTCTTTTTGTCAATGAAATAGCCCTGCATAGCATTGGTGTAGGTTGGACCGGCGCGCATGAACACATCGTCGCCGCCGGAATTGGCATAATACTCGTCATGCAGCGGCTTCCAGTGCACTGCAGTATAGTGGGCATCGCCTTGACCAACGCTCAAGTGGATGGCGGGGTAAGCGGCGGTCAACATCTCTTCAGTCTCGTAGCCGAGCGCAGCCAGGCCATCCTCGATGACTTCGTAGATCAACTGGTGATCGGTACGCCCGGTACCGATAGGCTGCACCTCTGCAGCAATAGCGGGTCCCGCCAGCGCGGTGATGACGAGTGCTGATACCGTGGCGCGCAGTGTTGATTTGGTCATGAGTCTTTTCCTCCCTTGAGTGGTTTTTTTCAGGTTTTTATTCTGTTGCCGGCCAAAAGGCCGCGCAGACGGCCCACCGGCCCCTGTTCCCACAAGCCCTTGCCGTTTCTGTCTCGCCGGGTTAGCCCAAAGCCTTGCGTAATCCGGTCGAACACCATTGCCAGGAGCACGATACCGGTGCCGCCTGTCGCCGCGCGCGCCATATCGAGTTGGCTGATCCCGACAAGAACCAGCCGCCCCAGCCCTGCAACCGAGATCATCGACGCGATGACGCTCATGGCGAGAGACAGCATGACGGTTTGGTTGATCCCAGCCATGATCGTGGGACGGGCAAGCGGCAGTTCGACGGACCAAAGCCGTTTGACGGGGGACGCCCCGAATGCGTCGGCAGCTTCGACGAGGTCCTCACGGACGGTCTTGAGCCCCAGATTCGTTAGGCGCACGAGCGGTGGTGTCGCAAAAAAAGCGGTCACAATCACGCCCGGTACATTGCCGATGCCGAACAGCAGGATGACCGGGACAAGATAGGTGAAGCTCGGGACCGTCTGCATGAAGTCCAGGATTGGGCGGACGATGATCCAGACCAGTTTGGAGCGCGAGCAGAGAATTCCCAGTGGCAATCCGAAAAGCGTGGCGATCAGCACCGCACTGACCAGGACCGCGAGACTGGTCATAGCCGCGTCCCACGCGCCGATCAGGCCAATCAGAGTCATCGCCACGAAGGTCAGGATTGCAGTGGCGCGATTGACCAGTTGCCAGGCGAAGAAGCTGAGCGCGACAATGATGATGGTCTGCGGTGTGTCCCGGAGTCCGTCTTCAAGTAAATCGAGCAGGATCTTAACCGGTACTTTCATCGCCCGGAACACGTCGCGGAAATTACTGGTCAGCCAACGAATGAAATCATTGGCCAGGTCGGCCAGTGGGATCTGTACCGATGCGAACGGGTCGAGCAGCGCAGAAAAGTCCATGCTTACGCCCCTCCCGATCCGCGGCCGCTGCGTGCGGCGCCAAGCGCCTGCGTGTAGCGGTCGACCAGGATCGCAGCCATCACGATCCCGAGCCCGCCGACGGTTGCAGACCCAAAGTCAAGCCGCCCAATCCCCTCAAGTACCATACGCCCCAAGCCGCCGACCGAAATCATGGAAGCGACCACGGCCATGGTCAGCGACAACAGAACGGTCTGATTCAATCCGGCCAGGATCGTGGGACGAGCGAGCGGAAGCTGGGTGCCGAAGAGAACGCGCGTTTCGCTTGCACCGAAAGCGTAGGCAGCCTCTACCATATCCTCGCGCACTTCGCGGATGCCAAGATTGGTCAGACGAATCAGCGGGGTGATCGCAAAGAGGCAGGTCACGATCACGCCCGGCGCATCACCGATGCCGAACAACATGACCACCGGCACGAGATAAACGAAAGACGGCATTGTCTGCATGAAATCGAGAACCGGCCGCAGGATCCGGAAGAAACGATCACTGCGCGCTGCCAGAATGCCAAGTGGAAGCCCGACGAGAATACAAAGGACAACCGATGTCAGGACGATCGACAGCGTGATCATTGCGGCTTCCCAAGCGCCGATCAATCCGATGAAACAGAGGCAGACAAGGCCAATTAGTGCCAGGCGCCAGCCAGACAGAAAAAACCCGACAGCGGCGATGAATATGAGGCCAACGAGAGGCGGAACGGCGATTAATCCGCCCTGTATTAAGTTGAGAAAGACCTGCACCGGCGCCTTGGCGGCTAGAAGCGGCGCACGCCCGATGTCCACGATCCAATCCAGTGCGGATTCAGACCAGTCGCCGAAGGGAAGTGTGAAGTAGTCGAAGGGGTTGAGCAGGGGATCCATCCTGGCCTCACACCCGCGCCAGATCGGATTTGACGGTTTCGAGAATCTCGGCACTGCCGATACGGCCCAGACATCTGTCACCATCTTTGATCGTAAGTTCCTCGGCGCCTTCGGAGAAAGCTTTCAACAGCGCCGGCAACGGTGTTGAAGGGCCGAATTCCCGCGCTCCCGGCGCCGTGCCACCCTGGGTCATGATCTCTACGGCCGATATATATTTCAGCGTCGAGATCGAGCTTACAAACCGGGACACATATTCAGTCGCCGGCCGCAGGACAATGTTTTCAGGCGTACCGGTCTGTACGATGCGGCCATCCTTCATGATAGCGATCCGGTTACCCATCTTCATTGCTTCATCCAAATCGTGCGTGATGAAAAGCGTGGTCTTCTTCATCTCGCGCGAGAGCTTCAGGAATTCGTCCTGTAAGTCTTTGCGGATGAGCGGATCGAGCGCACTGAAAGGTTCGTCCATCAACAGGATATCTGGATCGGCCGCCAGCGCACGGGCCAGGCCCACTCGTTGCTGCATGCCACCCGACAGCTCGTCCGGATAACGATCACCCCAACCGCCGAGGCTTACACGCTCCAGGGCGTCATCGGCGGCCGCACGTCTGGTCTCTTTCGGTGTCTTCTGGACTTCCAGACCGAAGGCCACGTTTTCCGATATCGTCTTGTGCGGCCAGAGCGCCATGTGCTGGAACACCATGCCGATCTTGCGGGCACGAAGTTCACGCAACTCCTTTGGATTCAGACCCATCACGTCGCGCCCTTCGACATGGATCAGCCCGGCCGTTGGTTCAATCAGCCTGTTCACGTGACGGATGATGGTGGACTTGCCCGATCCAGAGAGGCCCATGATGCAGAAAACCTCACCCTCGGCGACCGAAAAACTGGCATCTGCAACACCGATTACACAGCCAAAACGCTTGAACGCCTCATCCTTGTCGACCTCACCGGACTTGGCGGCCTCCAGCGCCTGCTCTGCGCGCGCGCCGAATATCTTCCATAGATTACAGCAGTTTACGGGATGTTCGTTTGCCATGATTTTTTCATGTATCCCCAAGAAGCTTCAAAGATATTTGCACATAACGCCGCAACCCTGCTTGGAAGAAAGGTTCACCCACTGCGTAACTCCATGTTACGCTGACCCCGAATATCGATCTCTTCAAATTCCGGAAGCCAATCCAACCGGGGCCCCATGACCTATACGTCACGCAAACTACCACCCGTCAAAGCCCTGCTGTCCTTCGAGGCAGCTGCGCGTAACGTCAGCTTTTCCGAGGCGGCAAAAGAGTTGAACGTGACTCGGGTCGCAGTCTCCAGACAGGTGCGGCATCTGGAAGAGGTACTGGGCATTAAGCTGTTCGTGCGCGGCCAAAGCAGCGTTGAGCTGACACGCGCCGGACGCCGGTTATCGCGCGTGGCTTCGAACGGATTCCAGTCGATCGCCGAAGAGATCGAGGCCATCAAGACCTCATCTGACGATCGTCTGATCACCATCGCCACTTCGAACGGCGTATCGACCTATTGGCTGATGCCGACCATCGGGCGGTATCGCGAGATTGATCCGGCCGTAGATTTCCGGCTGCTGGTTTCTTATGACTTGATCAACTTGGTGCAGTCCGGCGTCGATATCGCCATCCGCTATGGCGAGGGAAACTGGAGTGGCGTGCAAAGCCAGCTCCTGCAGCGCCAGATGATTTTTCCCGCTTGCAGCCAGAGTTTCATGACGAGGTACGGTCCCTTCGAAACCCTTGAGGATCTATTGAAGGTACGGCTGTTGGATTACGAGGCCGCTGCGGATCAGTCGTCGTTTTGGCCGAGCTACTTTCGAGACATGGGCGAACACATGCCGGTGACGCCACGGATGAGTTCCTATGATTCCTACATCAACTTCGTGCAGGCAGTTCTGGATGGCCAGGGAGTCGGCCTCGTCGGGCCGCCGCTGATGCAGCAGTTTCTGGATAGCGGCGTGCTCGTGAAGGCGCTGAGCGTCGATCCCTTGCCGCAACGCGGCTATTATCTTTGCCAGCCGGGCGGCGTGGCCGTGCCCGAGATCGTGAGCGACTTTCATGGCTGGTTGCAGGTTGAATTGGGTAAGCCGGGTGAAAACGTGGTGTTAACCCTCTAGCGCTCAATCTTACCAAAAGAGACTTATTTTCAAGCAATTATCCTCAGATCAAACCGTTGTGCGTAACCTGTGATTACTCTGTTGGACAACAATTCGAAGCTTGCTGCAAAGCCCGATTGCTCCAATAGTTTCGGGATGGAGGTACACCATGCCCGAAGATCTCGAAGTTCCAACCAAACAACGAAGGCGATCCGGCGGCGCGGCTGCGCGGCGGCAGGCGCGAACACGCGGGCCGATCGTCCACCTGCCGACGGCCGTACGCAACATCCCGACCTACGAGGTGCTGGACCAGGAAGGCCTGGAGCGCATCGACGATACGGCGATGGGAATTCTCGAAACCATCGGCATTGAATTCCGCGAGGATCGCGCCATCGAGATTTGGCGCGAGGCCGGCGCCGACGTCGACGGCCAGCGTATTCGCATACCGCGGGAGCTGATCCGCAAACTCATCAAGACGATTCCCCAGGAATTTGACTATCACGCCCGCAACCCCAAGCGTTCGGTCAAAGTGGGCGGCCGCCATATGATCTTCGGCCCTGCCTACGGCACGCCGAACGTCATCGACCTTGACGGCGTGCGCCGGCAGGCGACGGCCGATGACATGCGTACGCTGATGAAGCTGCATCAGGTTAATCCGGCGATCCACTACAACGGCGGCTACACACAGGAACCGATGGACGTCGCGGTGCCGCACCGGCATCTCCACATGGTCGAATCCAGCTTTCTGACCACCGACAAACCCATCATGGGATCAGGCCAGTCCGCCTATCAGGCCGAAGACAGCCTTGCGATGGCCCGAATCGTGTTCGGCGAGGACTTCACCGACCGAAATGTCGTCATGACGGCCATCTTCAACGGCAACTCGCCGCTTGTGTGGGACGAGACCCAACTGACCTCGATGCGCTTGTACGCGGAGGCCAATCAGGCAATGTTGATCTCTCCCTTCGTACTCTACGGCGCTTCGACGCCGGTCCATATCCTGGCCGGCACGGCACAGATCGTCGCCGAAGTCATTGCGGCCATCGCCTTCACCCAGATTGTCCGCCCGGGGTCCCGCGCGGTCATGGGCGTGGCACCCATGGGGGTCTACATGAAGTCCGGCTCGCCCACGTTCGGCTCTCCGGAAGTGGCGCTGATGATGTACGTCTTCGGCCAGATGGCGCGGTACTATGGCGTTCCCTGGCGGACCAATGGCGCAAAGACCGGTTCGAAGAAGGACGATCTTTATGCAGGATACGATTCCATCCTCAAGGTTTATCCGGCCATTTTGGGCGGATGCAATCTGCTGACCCATTGCGGCGGCACGATCGAGGGCTCGCTTTGCATCTCGATGGCGAAAGTCGCCACTGACGGTCGTCAGCTCCAAAGCTTCTACACGATGTTGGAGGGAGCCTCTTTCGACAATATGGATGTGGCGCTCGAAGGACTCGCCAAGGTCGGGCCGGGTGGTCATTTCTTTAACGAGGACTACACGCGTGAGCATCTTCCCTTTCTCGATGAGATCCAGGACAACGAACGCTATGAGACTTGGCGGGCCGCGGGCAGTAAAGACGTGACTCAGCGCGGTCGGGAATGGTGCCGGCACATGCTGGAGCGCTACGCGGAAGACCCCCCTACACTCGACCAGGCAATCGCCGAAGAACTGCGCGCCTTCGTGACGCGACGCGAAGCGGAAATTCCGTCCAGTGTTTCCTAGAGTAGATTCACCGCGACGACAGATCGCCAGGGGCGATTCCGTCTAACGCGGATCTACTCTAACCGTATGATTTAGAGTGCCGGCTTCAGCACTGAAAAAGGCCGGACGTACGAGACAACCATATCCTCGACGTGCTCTCGCCTTTCATCCAGCCAGTTGGAATCCGACAAATCCCGGCCATAGGTCGCTGAGAGCGTAAATCGGTTCGACAGGTGCAGGTAGCTGAGCGACAGGATTGAGATATAAAGCTGGAACGCGTCGATGTCGTCCCGCAGTACACGACTGTCAGCACCGGCTTTCAAGATACGCTCAATGGTTTCGATGAGGTCGACAGCTGCATTGGCAACGGGCCGGACCTTCTTGATGAACTTGCCTCTCTGCGTGTTCTCGACGCCGGCGATGTGGACAAAATCAGGATTGTTTCTCATATGATCGAAGGTAAAGCCGACGAGCTTTCGTATAGCCTCGACCGGCTCTAGTTCTTCAAGCTTGAGCTTCCGCTCTTCTTCCCGAATATGCGAGTACACCCGCTCGAGACAAGCGATATAGAGATCCTTTTTTCCGCCGAAATAATGATAAAGCATGCGGATGTTGCACTTGGCGCGAGTGGCAATGTCTTCCGTGCGTGCGCCGCCATACCCCTTCGCGCCGAACTCAGCCATTCCAGCCCGCAGGATCCGTTCCTTGGTGGCAGCGGCATCCCTTTTGATTTTGGGTTTGTCGTCGCTCAATATCATCTCGTTTCGGCAGTTTCCTGGTTAGTTTCTCGTCGCATTCGGCAACAGGGTTACAATCTCCGGGAATATCATCAACAGTGCAACAAGTGCAATCTGGATCAGGACAATCGGCAGTGCCGCCTTATAAATCTCTGAAATTTTCAGGTGCTGCTGAACGCCCTTCATGACGAAAAGCAACACACCAAACGGGGGCGTAATTCCGGCCAGCTCCAGTTGGACAAGGATGAGGATGCAGAACCAGATCGGATCCAGTCCCATAGCCGACACGATCGGCATGAAAACCGGAATGGCCACCAGCATGATGGAGATGGTGTCGATGAAACACCCCAGGATCAATACAATCACCTGCATCACGATGACCGTAAGAATTGGGTTGAGTCCCAAATCTCCGACCGCAGAGACCAGAGCCGATGTCGAACCGGTTGCCGCCAACAGCTGACTGAAGCCGGTCGAGCCGACAATCACCAGCAGCATCATCGCCGTCGTCGTCATCGCTGCCATCAGGGACTGCTTGACCGCATCCAATGTAAGACGGCCATAGCAGGCAGCAAGCACAAGAGTCGCGACAACGCCCATTGCGGCCGACTCGGAAGGTGTCGCAACGCCGAGAAAGATCAATCCCGTAACAACGACGATCAGGCTCAGCAACGGCGTAATGGTGAGCAGGGAATAGAATTTTTCGCCAATGCTCGTCGCCGGCGCTTCATAGGGCGGCGCCAATTCCGGCTGCAAAGCAGCCCGCACTGCGAAATAGGCGAAATACATCGTCGCGAGAACGACGCCGGGCAGGATCCCGGCGAGCAAAAGCTCGGCGATCGAGACCTTTGCAAGTGCGCCGAGCAACACGCCCAAAGCACTCGGCGGTATCAATACTGCCAATCCGCCGCCTGCAAGAATCGAGCTGACCGACATCGCCGGTTTGTATCCGCGCTTGGTCATCTCGGGAACGAGTGTCGAGCCAAGCATGGCAACGGAAGCCATACTGGCACCGCTCAAGGCACCGAACAGAGTTCCACCGCCGACCGAAGACAGCGAAAGCCGTCCTGGAACCCGGCCGATCCACTGATCCACGGCTTCGACCGTCTTTGCGGCCAGGCCGGTTCGCATCAAGAGCTCGCCCATGAGAATAAAAAGTGGAATCGGGATCAAAGCAAATTGACCGATTGACGAGAAGGAACTGGTCGCCAACAGGGAAAGAGAGCCCGCGCCGCCAAGGAAAAAATAGAGGCCGACGATGTTCAGGGTCAGAAAACCGAACGCCACCGGCATGCCGCTGATCATCATCAGCATCAACAGGCCGAAAAAGAAGGCCAGGTTATATACCCACTCGTACTCCACCTGGCCTACTCCCCTTGAATTTCCGGCAAGCCGGTGTCCTGCCCCGCTGATGCCTTGGCGCGCAAGGTTGCCTCGGGGTCTGTTTCTTTCAGATAGAGCGTCAGGCGCAGAGCAAAGGCCAGAGTGAGAAACCCGCATCCGAGCGGAATGACGCAGTAGGGCCAGACACGGGGAATGCGCCAGATCCTGGGCATCATGATGTTTCGCTCAAGGTATTCGATCGCGGCAATTCCAGTACGCCATGTCAGAACCGCGCAAACGGCGATTGCCGTCAGACAGACCAGCACCCCGAGAACCCGTTGCATCGCGACCGGCAAGGCTTCGACGAGGATTTCGATACGCACGTGGCGGTCTTGCATCAAAACCCAAGGCGCACCGAGGAAAGTGATCCAAACCAGCGCATATTCCGAGAGGTCGAAGGCCCACGGCGACGCCGCATCGAAGAAATATCGCGAGAGAACGTCGTACGTGATCCAAAGGCTCATTGCGAGAATGAGGGCCGCGGCCACCGCGGCAAAGCAGGCCGCGACGCGTTCGAACGACCGATAAAAAGCTGCAAAAGTCACGCCGAGCGATCCAACGGAATACCCTCACACATCGATAACACTGCGGGTCAAATTAGACTAATCAGACCCGCAGGTATCGTTTAACCGAAACCGTTCTTTCAGCCGGCCGTGCCAAACAGTGGCTTGAGGCGGGCGCCGTCCTCTGGGGCGAGCTCGGTAATCTTTGACCAGAGTTTTTCCTCAGTCAAATCGATGAACCGCTTGGCGTCAGCGTCGGGCAAGGTCACGAACTCGACCCCGGCCTTGCCCATCTCCGCGTGCTCTGCATCGCGTTTTTCTCTTGCCCACTTCTCGCCTATCGCGTCGGCAGAACGCGATGCCTCGATCAAAATGTTTTGCAGAGGTTCGGGTAACGCTTTGAACGAATTAGGATTGATGAGCGTTGCGGTTCGCAGTTGATAGAACGACGGCAACATTATGAATTTGGCCTGCTCGTAGAACTTAAAGTCCAGCAGTCCAATGTCGGGCCAGCCCAGGCCGTCAACAACACCGCGTTCCATGGCGGTATAGGCTTCGGCGGGCGACGTAGTCACCGGTGTCGCCCCCAGCGACTGAAGAATTGGATCGTAGAGCGGGATCGACCGAATCTTCTTCCCCTTGAAGTAGGACAGATCGCTTGGATTGCCGCGCACCTGGAACACGTAACCGACACCACTCAATGGCACGCCCAGCATCATTACGCCGCGCTGTTCCATCAATACTGACGCGTAGGCGTCGAGCGCGCCGGACGCACGAAGTTCGTCAACGGATGCAGTTCCGCTGGCAAGGGAAATCGAAGACGGCATGGCGCCGGCAAAATAGGAGTTGGCCGAATGACTCATATCGAACACACCATTGGCAATCGCCTCCGGCGCATCGAATCCGCCGATCACGTCGGACCCTCCCGCGTATTCGATTTCAAGTTCGCCGCCGGAGAGCCGGTCCACTTCCGCCGCTAGAAAGTCGTAGGGTTTCCCCCAGACGGTGTTGCGGTTGATGAAGGCGATGTAGCGCAGCTTGTGCTTACCTGCCGCAAAGACCGGCGCCTTCCCGCCGAGGAACGTGGCTCCCGCCACCGCGCCCACGGCCATACCTGAAGTCGCCAGCATTTGCCGGCGTGTAAGGTTTTTGGTTTTTCCCGTTTTTTTGTTCATTTTCTTCTCCCTGTTGTGATCGATCCAATAAGGAAGGATCTTTTCGACGCTCTCCTGCGCCTATTCCGCCGCGACGGCCCCAAGTGCTGCCATAACCCTTTCCGGCGTCGCAGGAATATCCCGCACCCGCGCACCTGATGCGTTCGCGATCGCATTGACAATCGCCGGTATGGGTGAGATGCCGGGATGTTCCGCCATGCTCTTTGCGCCGAACGGCCCCCGCTCAAGCGGATCCTCGACATAGAGCCGCGTCACTTTTGGTGAAATATCGCGGCTCGACGGCAAACCATACCCCTCCAGGGTCGCCGGGTTGTCAGGGTGAAAACGCTCGCTGAGCGCAAAGCCAATTCCAAATGCGATCGCGCCATCGATCTGTCCGTCGACCGCCAAAGGATTGATACGCGTGCCGGGATCACAGACATTTACATGGTTCAGCAGCCGCACCTGTCCGGTTTCGGTGTTCACGTCGAGTTCAATCAGTCCGGTGTTATAGCCGTAGAGAATAGTAGGCGCCTCTCCGCTCCATTTTATCTCCGCTTCACAAAGACTAGACTCTCCATTCTGCTCAAGATGCCGAACGATTTCAGACAGCGTAACATGTGTATCAGGCGCATTTCCGACAGAAACACTGTTACCCTTCACCAGAACTTTCAAAGGATCGCTCTGCAAGAGTTCGCCAGCAGCGAGTAAAATCTTATCCCGTAGTTTTTCGGCCGCCATCTGAACGGCCTTGCCGGTTCCCACAGTAGAAACGGAACTGAACGTCGGCACCGGATAGGGCGCGGCGGTCGTATCGCCCAAGGTCACGCGCATTTGCGCCATTGAAACGCCGATTGCATCAGCGGCGATCTGAGCAAACTGTGTTGTCGGCCCCTGTCCCTGCTCGACTGTCCCGGCCATGACATGAATTTTGCCGTCGTCGTCTAATTCACACCCGGCCGTGATTGACGTCTTCAGATACCCGATGTTGCGCCAGCCCGCGCCCATCCCGAGGCCGGGGCGCCAGGGTCCGTCGAGCTTCGCCCGGCGTTCCGCCAGCCTCGCCCGGGCTTTTTCGTAGTGGGGACGCAGCATCTCAAGCTCCCTGACCATCGAGACATGCTCCGTAAGCGTTTGTCCGAAATGCGTTTTCGATCCTGACCGTATTGCGTTTTTCAGCCGAACGTCCAGCGGATCCAAACCCAGACTCTCGGCAACGAGGTCGACCTGAGACTCATAGGCGAGTGGCAGGTAATTCGCATTGGTTCCCCGCAATGGTACATAACGCGGACCATTCGTCAGCACATCCCAAGCCCGTGCGCGCACGTTCTCGATCTCATAGGGTCCAGTGGCGTGAGAAAGCAACGCGCCCAATGTTTCGTAGAAGCAGAGCTCGACACCTTTTGTCGTCTTGTCTATCAGGAACGGCGCCCAGCTGCCTGCTCCGTGCATGACCTCGACATCAACCGCTACAATTCGGCCGTCCCGGGTTGCGCCGGTGCGATAACGAATATCGACGGAAGGTGCCTTGCATGACCCCAGTATGGATTCAGCGCGGGAGAAAGTCATACGGACCGGGCGGCCCGTCTTTTGCGCCATCAGGCCTGCCGTGACTGCAATGAGCGTGTCGCCGCGCGTGCCGAAATTCCCTCCCATTGCAGGGCAGATGATCCGCACATCGCCTTCCTTCATGGCCAGGTTGTTGGCGATCGACTGCGTTCCCTGCACAAAAGCATGATAAAGGCCGGTTCGAACGATCAGCTTGCCGTCTTCTTCGTAAGCAAGCGCCGATTCCGGCTCCATCGCCGCATGTTCGCGTACCGGCACGGTATAGTCGTTTTCGATGATCACATCGGCCTTGGCGAACCCGGCCTCTATGTCACCGCACGACACCTCTTCTGGCGCGGAGATACGCGGCGAGTGATCGAACAGCGGGACCGCATCCGGGCGCGCCGATTCGGCGACTTCTATTGCGTGAGGCAAAACCTCGACCTCGACCTTGATCCGCTTTAGCGCTTCTTCCGCCACGGCCTCGGAAACAGCCGCTACACCTGCAAGCGCTTCTCCTTTGAAGCGGATCCGGTCCTTTGGAAAGACATAGACCTGAGGCTGGCAGTTCGGCAGGAAAGGCGTTCCGGGAACATCGTCGGCCGTGATGACGGTCACGACGCCTTCCAACGCGGCAGCTTCGCTGACGTCGATCGACAGGATGCGCGCGTGATGATGTTCCGAGCGCAAAAGTTTGCCGTAGATCATGCCGTCCATCTTCAGATCCGCTGCATACTTCGCTGCGCCGGTAACCGTCGCCGGGCTATCAAGCCGGGCGACATTGACACCGACGGCATGACCGTTCGCCTTCTCCGGTCCGACAGCATCCTTCCCTTGATCGATCAATTCCGCCGCGTATTCGACAGCCTCCAGAATCTTGGTATAGCCGGTGCAGCGGCAAAGGTTTTTCGAAAGCCCTTTAACAATATCCTCACGGCTGGGATGCGGTTTCGACCGAAGCAGCGTGTGGGTCTTCATGATCATTCCTGGGATACAGAAACCGCACTGTGTCGCTCCCTTTTCCAGAAAAGCCTGTTGGATGGGATGAAGGATCGAGTAGTCCTCGCCTGGCTGAAGATCATTGGCTTCGGGCGCCAAACCTTCGATCGTGAAGATCTCCTTTTCGACCGCACGGCCGACTGGAAGCAGGCAGGATTTCGTCGGCTTGCCGCCCATCATCACAATGCAGCTGCCGCATTCTCCGTTGTCGCAAGCTTTCTTGGCGCCGGTCAGATCGAGATCCTCACGCAGCACATCCAGCAAACTAAGATCGCGATCGGATTCAATCACCGCCTCCGCACCATTTACATTCAAGGTGATTTTTTCGCGCCTCTGATCGCGCATCAACAGCCTCCAAAGTCCAGGTTACGTCAAAATCATGAGATCGACACGATAATTTATAAGTAAGTTTTTACTTATTTTTTTGAATTGTCAACAATTTTTAAGCTTGACGATTTCTCATTTGTAAGTAATTTTTTACTTAATTAAGCATTGTGTGAATGCCATTGATATGAGGAGAACGCCCGGTGGAGATAGACGAAAAGGTAAGGGAATCTCAGGCGAAATCCCCCGTCGACGTTGAAGCGGTGGTTATCAGATTCGCCGGTGATTCCGGCGATGGCATGCAGTTGGCGGGAACACAGGTTGCCGTTTCTTCCGCACTGATGGGGAACGACATTGCCACCTTTCCCGACTTTCCCGCCGAGATCCGCGCTCCCCGGGGCACACCAGCCGGCGTAAGCGGCTTTCAAGTGCAATTCGCGTCGCGCCAGATCATGACACCCGGCGATACAGTGGATGTGCTGGTTGCGATGAATCCGGCGGCATTGAAAGCCAACCTTGGAAACCTGAAAGCCCAAGGCACCATTGTTATCGACATCGACGCATTCGATGCGAAAGGCCTGCGGCTGGCAAAGTATGATGAAAATCCAGTCGAGAACGGTTCTCTCGACGAATTTCAGGTCATCGAAGCGCCGATCACTTCGCAAACCCGGAAAGCAGTCGAACAGCTTGGCATCGGGCATAAGATCGCAACCCGGTGCCGGAATTTCTTTGCGATGGGCATCATCTACTGGCTTTACGGCCGCGATCTCACCGCAACAACCCGCTACATCGACTCAAAGTTTACGGGAGAGGTTGCCGAAGCAGACAAACTGGCCTTGCGCGCCGGTTGGCACTATGGCGAAACCACCGAGGCATTCGAGCGCAGTTACCAGGTTCCTGCCGCTTCTCAAGCACCCGGTACCTACCGGAACGTAACCGGAAATGAAGCGCTGGCGCTCGGACTCATGTCGGCGGCGCATTTGAGCGGCAAAGATCTTTTCTACAGCGCCTACCCTATCACCCCCGCGAGCGATATCCTGCACCGGGTCAGCCGTTTCACCGAGTGCGGTGCACGCACCTTTCAGGCAGAGGATGAAATCGCCGCAATTTGTTCGGCGATAGGTGCCGCCTTCGGCGGTGCCATGGGTACCACGGGATCCAGTGGACCGGGCATCGCCTTGAAGACCGAAGCGCTGGGCCTGGCAGTGATGCTCGAACTGCCCCTGCTGGTAATCAACGTGCAGCGCGGCGGCCCGAGCACCGGCTTGCCGACAAAAGTCGAGCAGACCGACCTCCTGCAGGCGGTAACGGGGCGAAATGGCGAAGCGCCGATGCCGGTTCTCGCGCCTTCAAGCCCTGGAGATTGTTTCAACATCGTCATTGAGGCCTGGCGCATTGCCACCAAACTGATGACGCCGGTGATGATTCTTTCGGACGCCTTTACCGCCAACGGCGCCGAACCCTGGCGCATTCCAGATATCACAACGCTTGAAGCGATTGAAATAGAACATCCGAAAAGCCCGACCGGCATGGAACCATTCCGCCCCTACGACCGGAACGAATGGCTCGCCCGTCCCTGGGCCCTGCCGGGAACGCCGGGTCTGACCCACCGGATTGGCGGGATCGAAAAAGCCGACGGAACCGGCGCGATCAGCTACGACCCGCTCAATCACGAGAAGATGGTGAAGCTGCGCGCCGACAAGATCGAGAAAACGGCCCTGCTTACACCAGACTTGGAAATCGCGGGGCCGGAGTCAGGTGAGCTTCTGGTTGTGAGTTGGGGCGGAACCTTCGGTGCCTGCCAAGAGGCGATCGTCCAGGCACAACGGGACGGGCTTAGTGTCGCCCATGTTCATCTGAGGTGCCTGAACCCCCTGCCAAGAGGGCTTGGCGCAATATTGAAACGTTACAAGACGGTCCTGGCTCCTGAACTAAATCTGGGCCAGTTGCGGCAGCTTGTGCGCGCCAAATATCTCGTCGATGTCCGGGGTTTGAACAAGGTACGCGGGCAACCCTTCTGGATCGGCGACATCACGACCGAAATCCACAGATTGCTCGGGCAGGAGAAATAGGATGAACGCAACCGCAAACACAGTCCCAAATTTCGCGAGCGACCAGGAAGTGCGCTGGTGCCCGGGTTGCGGCGACTTCGCCATTTTAGCACAGATGAAAAAAGTTCTGCCGACGCTCGGCGTGAAGCCGGAGAACACAGTCGTCGTCTCCGGAATTGGCTGTTCGAGCAGATTTCCCTACTACCTCGAAACCTATGGGATGCATGGTATTCACGGACGTGCGCCGGCAATCGCCACGGGCTTGAAACGCACCCGCCCAGATCTGCAGGTGTGGGTTGTCACCGGTGATGGCGATGCCCTTAGTATTGGCTGCACGCATCTTTTGCATGCCTTGCGCCGCAACGTCGACATTAAGATTCTATTGTTCAACAATCGCATCTACGGACTGACGAAAGGTCAGTTCTCCCCGACATCGTTACCCGGCCTTGTTACGAGCTCGACTCCCATGGGTACCGCGCACGAACCGTTACACCCGCTATCGATCGCCCTCGCCAGCAATGCAACCTTCGTTGCCCGTTCGGTGGATACCAACGCAAAGCATCTCGGCGAAGTCTTGCGTCGAGCGGCGGCACACCGCGGCTCCGCCTTCGTCGAAATCTATCAGAACTGCCACATCTTCAATGACGGTGCGTTCGACTTTGCAAAGAACCCTGCGATCAGGGACGACCATATCGTCGCGATTGCGCACGGCGAACCCCTCGTTTTTGGAAAAAACCGGGACAAAGGCATCCGCCTCGACGTTGCCGGGCCCGAAGTCGTGACACTCGGCGGAGAATACAACGAGCCCGACCTTCTCGTTCATGACGAAAAAGCCGACACCAACACGATTGCTCAGATGATCGCCGGCATGCGCCATCCCCTGATGCCCGAGGCAATTGGCGTTCTGCGTGACGTGGACCGGCCAACCCACAACGATTTGATGCGCGATAAGACCCCGGATCCCAAATCACGTGAAACCGCGGTCAACAGGCTGTTGCACGGCGGCGAGACCTGGACCGTGGCGTAACACGCAAATCTGCCACCAATGCGACGAATGAACTGGACGGAGAGACCCGATGACCTATGTCGTCACCGAAAACTGCATCAAATGTAAACACACCGATTGCGTAAGCGTATGCCCGGTGGATTGTTTCTACGAAGGCGAAAACATGCTGGTTATCAATCCCGAAGAATGTATCGACTGCGGGGTCTGCGAGCCGGAGTGTCCGGTCGAAGCCATCAAACCGGACAGCGAACCCGATATCGAGACCTGGCTGGCACTCAATACGGAGCTTGCCGGCATCTGGCCGGTCATTACCGAACAGAAGGAACCACCCACGGACGCAGCTGCGTGGAAGGACGCCGAAAACAAGCTGACGCTCCTCTCCAGAGAACCGGCAAAGGTGTAGCGCTATGACGTTACGGATCGAGTACAGGACAGTCGCACCGGGTGCCGTGAGGGCACTGGCCGGTTTGAACGGCTATTCGGATCACTGCAGTCTTTCTCCGGCAATGAGGCGTCTGCTGGAAATTTTGGTGTCCCGCATCAACGGCTGCAGTTACTGCATCGAAACGCACAAACAGCAAGCTCTCGATCTTGATGTTGCCGGCACGCGGATCGAGGCTCTCAAAAACTGGCAGGAGTCGGCGGAATTCTCATCTGCTGAAAAAGCGGCCTTCGCCTGGGCTGAGAGCGTCACCAACATCAGCACATCCGGAGCACCGGATGAACTCTACCAGAATCTCCAGCAGCATTTCTCGGAAGCGGAGATGATCGACATAACCTTCGTTGTCCTTGCCATGAATGCCTGGAACAGACTGGCCATCGCTTTCGGCCGAGAAGCGGGGATGGCTTAGGCTTGCTGATTATTGAAAGAAGTTGCACGCAAAAAATGGATTGTGGAGAAGGTTCGGCAATTGAAGCGGACTTTGCAGCTATGTCGAGTTGGTTCGAAGACAATCGGGATTTTCCGGAATAGCAGATGGTCTGCGCAATCCTGGGTTTTCCGAAGCCGGGGTCGCCGGATTCATGGGTGAACACTGGTTGAAGTATTACGATGACGATTTTCACCAGATCTGATGGAGAAACACGCATGCCGACCAACCTGGCTTCGTCAGAGCCGCAAGATATAGCCCTGCGCGCTCCAAGTGAGGTCATGCGCCTCAAGCGCATGGGCTCTTTTCATCAAAGCCGCCTGAGTTTTATGCGGGTGCTGCTGCGCAGATTGAAGCATCAGGGTTGGCGTTTTGACCGGCCGGTCTGGCGCATCGATCACAGGGGCGTCGGGGTGGCGACCTATCGCGCCATTGGGCCGGAACGCGTTTACACCCTCATTGCATTTGCTCATGATCTTCCGGCGGAGCAACGCTCGGACCGGGTTATCGCTGAGGCCTGGGATGCGACCTTTACGCTCTTCGACGGCGAACCGAGTGAGGACGACATTGTCCGCTTGTCGCAGAACGTGCCGCTGCAGGAAGCCGGCAGGATTTCCGCCAGCGAATTGGTTTTGTCCCGTGCGAACAGATCCGTTCGTTTGTTCGAATATGTCATTGATTGCCTGGCACGGGGCCTGCAGCCCGCCACAGAGATGGTTGATCCGATCGGGTATCTGATGCGGACAACTGCGGTCTACGGTTCGGGAAAGTTTGGCGCTGCAGACCGGGACACCTGGGCGGAACGTCCCGAGTTTCTAGGGTCCTTCCAGCCTGAATTGCTTTCCGTATGGCTGATCCGTTCCTTCACATTGGATCTGGTCGAGCATCTGGCTCAGGCGCGCGCACCGGAAACCGCTGTGTTGATGTCGCCGGGAATTCGCCGCAGGTTAGGCGTGGGAAACTCGACCGGGCTTGGCATGGCGCCGTTTCTACTGACTCATCCTTCACTGATCCACGCTTGGGTGAATGCACGAGAAACCGCGCTGGCGCGGGTGCGTTCGATCCAGACGGCCGCGCCCGATAAATCGATCCTCTTTCGCAACCTGGTGGCGCGCGCCGCGATCAATGCCCGGAACTGGACGTCCGAACATCCTCATCAATCACCAAAGATCGCCGGGCTCCGCGAAGACCTGGCACGATTGAGCAATCACCTTGAAGATCATCCCTTGGAAGGCTCCCAGCCCTGGAACGAACTTTATCTCTGGGCAGCGAACACGCTGAGCCTCGAAGGACAGGAACAGCTCGTGTCACTGATGCTGGAGCCGCACGGCGAACAGATCGACGATCTTGCCGACACCATGTCCGCGGATGAGAGCGGCAGTTTCCACATTAACGGGACACTGCCCGCGGGCATTCTCAAAGCGTGGCTTCGAGAAGCTTACGGCTGGGCTTTGACGACGGACTTTGAGAGTGATGACGCCATTGCGCGGGTTTGGTATGTCTCCGAAGAAAAGCTGGAACCACGCTTAGGCGAGCGCTTCGAGGAACCGCTCGAAGCCTACGAACAGCCCCTTGCGCCGGCGCGAGACGCGGCAGCAATGTTGAGAAGTCTGCAAGAATGGGACGACAGCGAGACGATAGCGGCATTTTTGATGAAACATCCCGAACATCGCCACGCCGTGCGGCGGGCACAGCTTGTCGCTCAAAAACCTTACGCCGAGATCCGGGACAATACCATTGCGGCAGAAATGCTCCCCATTGATCTCTTGCGGTGCAAACTCTCTTTCTTCGGTGCGACCAAATTCGACCCGAGATCTGATCGCTGGGTGCGGATTACAATGTTTCAGGGCGCTCCCTTTCCAGAGGAGCTCGCAGACTCCGACCCCGATGATCTTGCCTACCCGCCGGAGAAACCGTTATGAGCTGGTCGCTTGGAGAAACACGAAGCTTGGCGATAAAAGCTGCCCGGGGCGCCGGCATGACCTGGGGATTGGCAGAGGACGCCGGTTTTGCCGTGCAGTGGCTCCAGGCAAATGGGTCTCCAGGCGTTCAGATCCTGGCTGAATACTTGAGCTGGCGCGACGACGCAGAGAATGAAATCACACCGGCCTGGTTTGCATTTCACCAACCAGAATCGCCTGCAATCTACTGCCCTATCGAACTCGGCACCGCGATTTTGGATAGCGGGAAAACTGCACCTAACCGGTTTGATCGAGTCGCGCATCCCCTCTTACTGGCACCATTCTTGGGCGTTGCCACAGCATCCGGCGTACGATGCCTTTCTTGGCACAGCACTGAGATCCTCCTTTGCCGGAATGGATTCACGACTTCTGCTCAGCAGCGGACATTGCTTGTCGAACAGGCCGCATGTCAGATCGCTGACAGCAAGTTGTCCAGACTATCGAACAGAATTTTCCAAAGGGTTCCAGACAGCGAACAAAGACACATCGCTCGTCTCGAAAAATTCGCAGCCCGGACCTATGCCCCGGCTTCCGAGCAATCTCGTCTTACCGGAGCCGGTGCGGGCGTTAACGACAACGACTGATTTGCTCGGCCGCCGCCCCGTCAATAAACGCTGAAATCTACGATAAACGCTCTGCGGCTTCACGAAAGGCCTTGGCCCTGGCGGCAATGTCCTCAACCGGCCGGCCCGGCTTGAAGAGTGCCGAGCCGATGCCGAAGCCAAGACAACCGGCGTCGATATAGCTCTGCAGGCTCTCCGGCTCGATACCGCCGACGGCAAAGAGAGGCACATCGGCCGGCAGGACGGCACGCATTGCCTTGGCGCCTGCCGTGCCGATCACTTCGCAGGGAAAGAGCTTGATCGCCTTGGCACCGGCATAGGCCGCAGCAAAGGCTTCGGACGGCGTCATGCAGCCGCAGGCGACGGCCATGTTCCTGTCAACCGCCGCGCTGATCACGGCCGGGTTGCTGTTGGGGGTGACGAAGTAGCTGAGCCCCAGCGCCGCCAGCTTTTCAACCTCGCTGACCCGCGTGACGGTTCCAGCACCGATCTGGGCCCGCTGGCCGTATTCCGCCTGCAGCAGCTTCAGCGTCTCAAACACATTCGGCGAGTTGAGCGGCACCTCGATCCATGTCAGGCCCTCGGCAATCAGTGCCTCGACAACGGCCGGTGCCTCCTCTGTCGTAATACCGCGCAGAATGGCGATCAGATAGGGCGCACCCTCTTTCGAAAACATCAGCTTTACTACTCCTGAGAGCTTGTTCGATTTTCAATTGTCCAGTGAGAAACGATCAGGCTCTACCTCTAAGATTCCAGTATGCGTGCCGCACGCAGCAGTCCGGCAACAACCGCCGCTTCGCCGTCCAACGCCTCGACGGCGGCGCCTGCGTCTTCCAACGCTGCCAGATACAGCGGCACCAATCCATGGGCACCGACCACCACGATCGGCCCCGCAGGGGCAAAGCGCGGCAAGGCTTCCCGGATCTCCATGCCGATCAGCAGGCCGGAGAGATAGCCCGCACCCTCGGCGCCCGTCATGAGTCCCGCGAGAATGTCCGCCCGCGTGGCAAAGAGTGTTCCCGACAGGCCGTCCGACGCCTTGGCGGTTGCCAGCCCACGCGCAAACCCCGCCGGCAAACCCTTTTCGGCGACTTCCTGTGGCGGTTTCATCAGGCGGCCGAGCAGCGAGTGTTGGCTCAAGACGCTGTAAAGTTCGCCGGTAAAATAGGTCGCGAAGTCAACACAAGAGCCGTCTTTGGCAAGCGCCCATTTCGAGTGGGTCCCGGGCAGGCAGAAGGTCGCGTCGCCGCGTTCCAGGCAGCTCAGGGCGCCGAAGATCTGGGTCTCTTCCCCGCGCATCACGTCGGCCTGGGATAATCCCGGAGCCAGTTCCCTTCGGCGGGTAAGGCCAGGAAGAATAAAAACCGCACGACCGGCTGCCGAATGAAGCTTCGCGGCGGCCTTAGGCAAGTCATCGAACGCCGCCGGACAGTCTGCATAGGGAACTTCGTGCCAGCCGTTCGCGCTGCCGACCATGCCGCAGAGCACAGCAGGCCGATCCCCGATCTCCTCGGACCACGGTGCCGCGAGCTCGTCCAGGACCGACGGCATGACTGCCGCTTCAACGGAAAGAATGCCCCGGTCACTGACCTGCCGGTCCAGAATGACACCATCGTCAGTCACGAGGAAGGCGCGCAGATTGGTGGTCCCCCAATCGACAAGCAGGCGTGCGCCGGTCTCAGACATCGAACCTCTTCCCACGATTTTGCTTAGAGTAGATCGAAGTTATACCCAGCCGCCGTCGACAATCAGGCTCTGCGCCGAACACATGGAGCTTTCGTCGGCAGCAAAAAATAATGCGGCGTTGGCGATGTCATTCGGTTTGACCCGGCCCTTAAGGCACATCTGCTCGTCCATCTGGCGTTCGCCCACCTCGTCGACCCAGAGCTCCAACTGCCGTTCGGTCATGACCCATCCGGGAACCAGCGTATTCACCCGGATTCCATGGGGTCCGAGATCGCGCGCGAAGGAACGGGTCATGCCCTGGACCGCGGATTTCGTCGAGGTGTAGCAAGGCATCCCGCCCTGCGCGAGCATCCAGGACACCGAGCCCAGATTGATGATCGAGCCGCCTCCGGCTTCGATCATCCCGGGTGCAACCGCCTGGATCGCAAAGAAGAAGTGACGCAGGTTGACGGCGACCCGGTCGTCCCAGTAATCCGGTGTCACTTCGCGCCAGTCGTGGCGGGTGTCATTTGCCGCGTTATTGATCAAAGCCTCGAAAGGACCGGTTTCCTTTGCAAGGTCTGAGATGGCTTCGCGCAGGGCGTCGATATCGCGAAGATCGCACTTGCGGAACAGGACCATCGCACCGGTCTCTTCCCGCAGGGCAGCCGCCAGCTTTTCGCCGGCCTCGCCATCCAGATCGAGAAACGCGGTCTTGGAGCCTTGGCGCGCAAAGGCTTCAACCATTGCTTTGCCGATTCCCGATGCGCCACCGGTGATCAAGACCGGTTTATTTTCAAGACTGTGAAAGGTAGCGGCTTTCGACATCTCTACGACCCTTCCGGCCGCCTTGGTAAGCGGCAGTATGTCGCGGTCCCAACACGGGCCGCGATGTTATGACGTTGTGCAATACCCAGTGCCTCCAGTGGAGAACTTTACCCTGATATGCAGATACATGCAGTGGCCGTTCCGCCGGCTCGTCGAGATCGTCTCGCGTCATCGGTCTTACGGGGCGCAAAACCCTCGGAACCGGCGTTTACAGGCTAGATTGAAGGATTTGTAATATGTATTACTATTGACTTCAAGATCACACTTGCGGGGAATGCCGCTTCAATGCAGCGCAGGCGTTTAAACCTTCGTGACACGGTAGTCGAGGCCCTGGCGGTCCGGATCATCACCGGCACCTACGCCACGGGAACCGCTCTGCCACACGAAACCAGTCTGCTGGAAGAGTTCGCGGTCAGCCGCACCTGCCTGCGTGAAGCGCTGCAGCTCCTGTCCGGCAAGGGGTTGATCGTTTCGCGGCCGCGCATCGGTACTGTCGTGCGCGAACGGATCGACTGGAACTTCCTCGACGCCGACATGCTGCGCTGGCGCCGCGAAGTCATTCCGCCGCAGACTTATCTCAGTGAGCTTTTCGCCATGCGCCGGATCGTCGAGCCGGAAGCGGCCGCTCTGGCTGCGGAACGCGCCAGCACGACGCAGATCGAACAGATCCGCAACGCGTTCGAGGCCATGGGCGGCCGCAGCGACCACTATTCCGACGACGCGATCGAAGGCGACGTCACCTTTCACCGCCTGATCCTGACGGCCAGCGGTAACGCCCTCTTCTCCGGATTTGGCGCCTGTATCGAAGAAAGCCTGCGCGCTTCCATCAAATTGACCTCACGCCCCAATATCGAGGCGCCGGATTCACGCGAACTCCATGGCGAGGTGATCGAAGCCATAGAGCGGGGCGATCGCGAATCTGCGCGGCGCCGCTCGCACCAACTCCTCGATGCGACGCTCAGTTCTTTGCGCAAAGCCGGCTTCGGCCTGGAGTAGCAATCCTATGAAAATGTTTAGGCTCTTCATCAGATAACGAGAGCGTCAAAGGTCACGCCACCCGGTCTTCTGCGCGGCGCACCCGGCGGTAGGTGGCAGGTGCCAGATCGAAATGACGTTTGAAAACGCGCCCGAACGCCGCCTCCGATTGGTAGCCGCTCTGCTCCGCCACTTCGTAAATTGAGTTCTCGGATTCCACGAGAGACCGGCGCGCTATCTGCATACGCCAATTGGTCAGATATTGTATCGGCGTCATACCCATCAGATCCTGAAAGCGGTTGGCAAAGGCGGTGCGGGAGAGTCCGGCAACGCGTGCCATGCTTTCCAGAGTCCAGGAATGGGCAGGATTTCGATGAATTTCGGTCAGGCTGCGCCCGATATGCGTGTCGGCAATCCCCTTGAAAACCAACTGACGCTGGCCGTCGCTTGCCAGGAAGGCACGGATCGCCTGCGTGAAGATGATTTCCGTCAGTTTCAGAGCAATCAGATCGCCGCCGAGGTTCGATCTGCCGGCCTCCGCACCGATCAGTTTGAGCGTGGCTTCCAGCCATAGCGTCGAGGCTTCGCCGAAGTTCTTTATATGCAGATACGGCGGCAGTTTCTCGATCAGGGGATGGGTCGCATCCGAATCGAAGGCGAAGTGACCGCAGATCAATTGCGTCTCGTGACCGGTCCCCTGATCTCCGATCACCAATGCGCCTTCGCCGGTAAAGCCGGCCTCTGCCACCACCTGGTCGACGGTTTTCAGGGGGGTATCCGGTTGGTCGCGCAGGCTGTGCGCAGCGCCATGGGTGATGATCACAAGATCCCCTTGCTCGAGCAAAACAGGGGAATCCACACCGGCGACCGTAACCCAGCACCGTCCACGATGGACAAAGTGAAATCGCGACACATTTTCGAAGGCCGGAACCGCGACACCCCACGGCCGATTGAAGGAGGTCCTAAAATAAAAGGTGCCCTTCAATCTCAGCAGATCAAGAATATTGCTCAGAAGATCCATGTCGTATCCCTCCCATCCGAAGATGGTTCTCCGATCCAGCGAAAACACCGGTTCTGATGCTGTGTTGTACGATCGATCAAGTTTTCTGTACGAACTGCGATTGATCATATGTCGGAAGCAGCATTACCTAGCATATCTGCAAAGAGGGAAACAGCGGCCGAAGACGACATCCGGCTGGAAGTCCTCCCGCAGACATAAAGCGCAATCGCCGTGGATTGCCGTAATCAGGAGGGTAAAGCGCTCTCCCAATCCATTTTGCAGAGACTGGTCCGCACGTCATTTCGACATCGATTGGTTCGGTCAGGCTCTGAGTAAAACCCACATCAAAAGGGAGCCAACCGTGAACTCGAAACTCTTTCTTTCCGTCCTCGCCCTTTCTGCCGTTGCCTGGATCAATCCCGGCACTGCAGCCTCTCCGGAAGAACTGAACGATCTGGAAATCGCGCACGTCGCCTACACCGCGGACTCCATCGACATCCGCTACGCGCACCTGGCGCTGGCGATTTCGAAAAATCCGAAAATTCATGAATTCGCCCGCACCATGATCCGCGACCACACTGCCGTCAACGAAGAGGCCCTCGCCCTGCTGCAGGAACTCAAGGTCGCGCCGAAAGACAACTTTCTGAGCCAGAAACTGACCAGTGATTCGGATGCTCTGGTGGCCGAAATGAGTGCCCTGAGTGGCGCTGCCTTCGACAAGCGCTACGCCGAAAACGAGCTCGGCTACCACAAGGCGGTCAACGGTCTGGTCGAAAAAACCTTCATCCCGAACATCGAGACGCCGCAGGTCAAAGAACTCTTCGTCAAAGCACTGAAGATCTTCAAGGCCCACGAACAGCATGCGGCCATGATGGTCAAGTCGCTGAAGTAGCGCCCGGACCGTGGATAACCACAAGATATCCCGTAGGGTTGTGATGGCGCTTGCCGTCACGGCCCTCGCCGGACCCAGGCTGCTTTCGTCAAACGACGCCGACGCGAAAGAGGCCGCCACCCACGTCGTGGAGATCAAGGACTTTATCTTCTCTCCCAAGCAGCTTTCAGTGACCCCGGGAGACCGGATCACCTGGATCAACCGCGATATCGTGCCTCATACCGCCACTGCGTCCGACAAGAGCTGGGACTCAGGGACTCTCAAGACCGACGAAGAATGGCAGACGACGGTAGAGGCCGGCATGTATGGTGATTACTTCTGCCGCTTCCATCCGAACATGAAGGCAAAACTGGAGATCAGGCAGACCTGAAAATCCCTCGCACTTCAGTGGCAGTAGTTGAGCGCACCCGCGGCAAAGACGGCCCAGGGTTCGCCTCCGACGCCATCAATAGTCTTGACCACCTTGCTGCGGATGACATCGATCACCGCAACCTGATCGCTCTCCGCCATCGCCACATAGATCTTCAATCCGTCTGTGGTGGTGGCTGCGGTCTCCGGCGTAGACGGCAAAGTGAAGCGGTCGATGATCCGCTGTTCCAGCAGGTCAATGACCGTCACGCCGTTGCCCGCACGGCTGAACGCGAAGGCCACGCTGCCGAACAGGGCCGTGTTCACGCCCGTCATCTCCTTGATTCCGTCGAAGCGGGCGGACTCCCGGCGGGTCCGGGTCGAGATCATCGAGAGGCTGTCATCGCCGCTGTTGGGCACCAGAACGTACTGGCTGTCGACGGTGGGAAACCCCCGCCAATGCCCACCCGGTAGGTCGATGGATTTAATCGCGGTTTCGCTTTCCAGATCGAGAACACTCAGGCCGCCGCCTTCGCGGTGCAAGGCAAAGCCGTAGCGGCCGCCGGGCGTGCGGGTAATGTGCGAGATCCCGCCGTTTGCCGGCGACACTTCATTGAGAGAGATCGTACCGCTCAGCCGGCCTGACGCAACATCGATCACCGAGACCTCGCCCGCCGCCCGATGCGAAACGAACAGGCGATTGCCTTTGGCACTGAACATCACGTAGCCGGGATCACGCAGGCCTTCAATGCGGTGGAGTTCGCGCTGTTCTTCAAGTGAGATGAGCACCAGGCTGCCACCATCGCCGCCCACGGCCAGCAGACGGTCGTCGGGCCCAAGCTCGACGAACGCGGGCTCAAATCCGAGAGAAAGCTTAAAAACGGTTTCCCGGCTGTCAAAGTCGACTATCGACAGAGACTTCGTCTCACCGCTCGTTGTAATCAGCTGTCGGCGATCTTTCGAGGCCAGCAGGTGAAGCGGCACCCCGTTTGTCGAGATCCGCGTGACCACTTCATCTTTGCGGGTGTCGATCACCGCAATCTCGGCTGAGGTCCGATTGGCGACGAAAATGAAGTTATCCATCGCTTCACGTGCGATCGAGTCTCCTGCAGCCCCCAAGACAACCGCCATGACGAGCACCAGGCTCCTCGCGGCACAAAACTTCGGCTTCCACGCCATCCCCATCGTAAATCCCATTGGCCTCAGCAGTTCTTCGGGCAACAATACAGGATGCGCGGCCATTTCGACAGAAGGCAGATTCACGCGCCCCGGCCATCACCCTACGAACTGCGGCGAAGATCCTTAAAGCTTATGTACGACGGCGATTCCTTCCACACACTCTCGAGCGGCGGACAGATTGGTCTGGCGGCCGTATCGCTGCTTCTCTCCGGCGCAACCTTCATCGCGGCAGGTTACCTCTTCCGCCTGGTTCCGGACCGCGGCCTGCCGGTACAGCTTTCCGCAAGGATCGGTGTCGCCGTTTTTGCCATGTGGAGCTTTATCTGGCTGTCGCCGCAGCTCTACTACCTCTACTACCAGTCGATTTTCGATGGCCTGCCCTGGCAGATCGTGATTCAGAACCCGCCGGAATTTCATGCAATTCTGGGCTACTTCACCTTTACCGGCCCCGCAACGCTCTCCGATCACTCCAAAGGCATTTTAGCCTGGCTGCTGATTGCCTTTGCCGTTGCCCGACCGCTCTGGCAGTCGAGAAAACAGCAGAGCGTACCCCGCAACTAGAGTAGATACGGCCGACCGCATCCTGCCGATCGGGGCGTCAGGATTTCTCTTCGGACGACGCCGGGGGATATGGGGTCTGCATTCGCTCTGCGGCGGCATAGATG
The DNA here is from genome assembly GCF_947331435.1 of Pelagibius sp. Alg239-R121. Classification (GTDB taxonomy): domain Bacteria; phylum Pseudomonadota; class Alphaproteobacteria; order Kiloniellales; family Kiloniellaceae; genus Denitrobaculum. The sequence goes on from NZ_CAMZOF010000002.1 coordinate 175,068, forward strand.
CCGATGGTCTTTTGCAGACGCAGGCGCTCACTGTCCCGGCGCCGGAACTCGGTCAAGGTGTCGTCGACATCCGTTTCGGAGAAGCCGAGCCGCAACAAACCTTCCCGCCCCATCAGCACGCTGGATTCGAAGGTTTCCCGCACGATCAGACCAGTTGTCCAATCGCTGAGTTCCATGACGTGCATGCGGTCATACGCGCGGACGATGGTCTTCACCTTGGGGAACGACCCCTTGATGCGTTTCAACATCTCCGTACAGGAGTCCTTGTCGTCGGCACAGACAAAGATGATCTCTGCTTCGGCAGCCCCTGCCGCGCGGAGAACGTCGATCCGCTGCACGTCGCCATAGAAGACCTTGGTCCCGAAAGTCTTTGCAATTTCGATCCTTTCCGGGTCGGTATCGATGGCCGTGGCAATGACGCCCCGGGCCGCCATCAACTGCGCAACCACCTGCCCCATCCGGCCGAAGCCGGCGATGATGACGCGGGCGTCGTCAAGTTTGCGCACCGGCGGCTTCTCGCCTGCCGGCTCCTTGGCGGCCGTGCGTTTGGCATAGCGTCCGACCAGGCTCGTGGCCAGCGGCGTCAAAGCCATGGAGATGGTCACGCTTGCGGTCATGAGGCTGGCGATCAAATCCGAAAAGACGGCGCCGGCGGAGGCGGCCGAAAAGAGGACGAAGGCGAACTCACCGCCCTGACACAGGGTCGAGGCGATGCTCAGTCCCTCGAACTTTCCGACGCCGAAGACACGGGCCAGAACGAACAGCAACACGGCCTTGACCGCCATAACGGACACCACGGCCAACAGCACGAGCCACAGGTTTTCGAACACCAGGCGCAGGTCGACCGACATTCCGACGGCCATGAAGAAGAGACCCAGCAGAAGGCCGCGGAAGGGCTCGATGTCCGCTTCCAACTGGTGCCGGAATTCCGAATCGGCGAGCATGACCCCGGCCAGAAATGCCCCCAGTGCCATGGAAAGACCGGCCGCATCCATCATCAGAGACGTGCCCACGACCAGCAGCAGAGAAGCCGCCGCAAAGACTTCGCGGGAGTTGGCTTTGGCAACCAGCCGGAAAATCCGGTTCAGGAGGAAGCGGCTGAGCACCAGCAGACCGCCAACCACCGCGATGGCTTTTATCGCCGCCAGCCAGAAGGGATCCGCCGCCTCGCCGCCCCCGGAGCTGAAGATGCCGACCAGCGCCAGCAACGGCACGACGGCAATATCCTGAAACAGCAGAATCGCAAAGGCGGTCCGTCCGTGGCGGGTGTTCAGATCCCCCTTCTCCTGCAGGATCTGCAGCGCGAAAGCGGTCGAAGACAGCGCGAGCCCGAAACCCGCGATAATCGCCGCCTGCCAGCTCAGGCCAAGCAGATACGCTGAAGTGGAGAGCACAGCGCCGGTGGCGAAGACCTGCGCAAGCCCAAGGCCAAAGATTTCCCGTCGCATCACCCAGAGCCGGCTGGGCTTCAGTTCGAGCCCGATGATGAACAGCAGCAGCACAATCCCGAATTCGGCGAAGTGCAGGATATCTTCCGAGTTGCTGATGATCCCGATGCCGAAGGGACCGATAAACATTCCGGCAGCCAGAAACCCCAGCACCGAGCCAAGTCCGAAGCGCTTGAACAGCGGTACGGCCACAACGGCCGCCGCCATGAAGACCGCCGCCTCGCCCAGAAACCCTATCGGCCCTCCGACGTCCGCCATGGTTCAGGCTCGCCCGCGCGCGAAACGGAAGTGCCGCGTGTTTTCTGAAGGGCCTGAGTTCCGGTCTCGATGCATCTGCCTGTTCTATCCCTCTGATGTTCGAGCCGCCAAACGGCTCGCCGCCTGTCCGGACAGCACCCCGGCAAGCGGACGATCGAACGTCAGATATAAAGGACAGCGGCAGGCAACCCAAATCTATTCGGAATGCGTCACAAGACAGACACAGGCGTACTACTCTTTCACGGCACCCGTCATAGAGGAAACGTAGTGTTCGACGAAGAAGGAATAGATGATGGCAACCGGGAGGGAGCCCAGCAAAGCACCGGCCATCAACGAGCCCCAATGATAGACGTCGCCGTCGACCAGTTCGGAAAGAACCGCAACGGGCACGGTCTTGTTGGCCGAAGTGCTGATAAAGGTCAGGGCATAAATGAATTCGTTCCAACAAAGCGTGAAAGAAAAGATTCCCGCTGAGATTAAACCCGGGACCGAAAGCGGCAGAACGATCTTAAGCAGGATCTGCAGGCGTGAGGCGCCGTCCATCAGAGCACACTCCTCAAGTTCAAAAGGAATGGTCTTGAAGTAGCCCATCAACAGCCAGGTGCTGAAGGGTATCAGAATGGTCGGATAGGACAGGATCAACGCCAGGGGGCTGTCGAACAGCCCGTATTCGAAGATGACGGTCGAGAGCGGTATGAAGAGGATCGACGGCGGCACCAGATAGGCGAGGAAAATCAGTCCGCCGACCGTCTGCGCTCCCCGGTAGCGGATACGGACGATCGCATAAGCGGCCATGACGCTGGCCACGATCGAGAGGAAGGTTGCGACAACCGCCACCAGCATGGTGTTCCACATCCAGGCCGGGTATTCGGTCTCGAATACCAGCTTGTTGAAATGCTGCAGGGTTGGCGAGGATACCCACAAAGGATTGTGGTTGTTCATATCCAGCAGTTCGCTGTTGGGTTTAAGCGAAGTCGTGCCCATCCAATAAAACGGAAAGAGCAGGACGAACATGATCAGAATCAGCGGAAGATAGACCGTCACGAACCTTGAACGCCGCGTGACCAGATAGTCCATACCATCGGAATCGTCCGAGGCGCCGGCGTTGGCCTTCGTTGTTTTCAGCGTTGCCTCAGTCATCGCTTTCACCTTGCTGCCACTTGCGGCGCTGCAGACCGAACCAGGAGAACATGATCGCGGACAGCAGGAAGGGGATCATGGCCGTGGAAATCGCCGCGCCTTCTCCCAGATTTCCGCCGAGGATCGCACGCTGATACGACAGCGTCGCCATCAGGTGGGTGGCATTCACCGGACCGCCCCGGGTCATGGCGTAAATCAATTGAAAGTCGGTAAAGGTAAAAAGGACGGAAAAAGTCATGACGACCGCGATAATCGGCGTCAAAAGTGGATAGGTAATATGCCGGAACATGTCCCACTTGGAGGCGCCGTCGATGGTCGCCGCCTCGTAGAGCGACTGCGGCACTGTCTGTAGCCCGGCCAAAAGCGTAATAGCCACGAAGGGCACACCACGCCAGATGTTGGCGAAGATGACCGAAGCGCGGGCGTTGTTGGGTGTTCCGAGAAAATCGATGTTCTGGTCGATGATGCCGAGTTCGATCAAGGCCCAGGAAAGGATCGAAAACTGCGAATCGAAAATCCACCAGAAGGCGATTGCCGACAGCACCGTGGGCACGATGAAGGGCAGCAACACAATGGCACGGATGAACGCCTTGAAGGCGATGTTGTTGTTCAGCAGAAGCGCGAGATAGAGACCGATGGCGAACTTGATGACGCTCGCGACGACCGTATAAAGCAGCGTATTGAAGACCGACAGCCAAAAGACGCTGTCCCCCCACAGCCAGGTGAAATTCTCGAAGCCGATAAACTCGCCCGCCCGGCCGATCTTCGCATCGGTCAGGCTGAGCCACATCCCAAGTCCGAGCGGATAGGCCAGGAAAAAGATCAAAAAGGCCGCGGCCGGCAGCATGAACCAGAGGCCAAGAACGGTCCGGTTCTCGTTTAGCCTCGTCCAGAAGCTGGCCGAGACAACCGCGTCATTTCCCGGTGCGGCATCAACCATATTGAGAAGTTATCCCGAGTGCAGAAGAGTATCGAGAACCGGCGCCGAAGCACCGGTTCTCCAAGTCAGCGTCTGAGCCTAGCCTCGATAGATCCGCTTCGCCTTGCGGGTCGCCTGCTGGACGGCTTCTTCAGGTGTCGTCTGACCGGTCGCGGCCGAGGCCAGCATGTCGACGACGATAAAGTCGGCCAGCGCCGCCGCCGCCCGTTCGCCGACCGAGCCCTTACCCCCCGCGGTCAGGGTCCGCTTGGCGCAGTCGCGGTAGATGGTGCGCTTGGGGTCCGAGGTCCAGATCGGATTGTTGTCATAACCGTTCAGCGGATGTGTCAGATAGGCCACGGAGCCCACCAGCCAGTCATCGTATTGCGGTTTGGACAGAATAAACTCGAACAGCGCCTTACAGGCATTCGGATACTTCGAGTATTTGAAGGCCATCAACGACCAGGCAACGTGCAATTCCGTCGGCTCGCCGGACACGCCGACCGGGTAGAAGGCATGGTCCATGTCTTCGGAGATATCGGTCATATTTTCGGTCAGGGCTTTCTGATAAATCGAAATGCCGTTGTTGGTGACCGAGACTTCACCCGCGAGGAAGGCCTTGTTGTTCGAACCGTCATTCCAGGACGCAGTGCCCGGGATCCAGGTATCGTACAGTGCCTTGACATACTCGCAGGCCTTAACCGCTTCCGGTGAATCCAGGATCACCTTGTCGTTCTCGTCGACGACATAGGCATCGTGCGCCCAGAGCGCCCAATGCGTCCAGGCATTGCCATCACCCGAGGCATGCCCGAGCGCCATACCCATCGGGGTCCCATTGGCTTTCAGAGCCTTGGACATCTCCAGGAAGCCGTCGAGATCCTGAGGAACCTCTTTGAAACCGGCCTTCTCGATCATTGAATTGCGGTAGTTCAGGTAATTGCCGCCAAAGCAGATCGGGATGTTGATCCAGTTGTCGCCGTCGCCCTTGCCATAGGTCTCCGCGGCTGGAACCCAGCCACCGTACTGGCTGCCCAGATGGTCGGCGACATCGGTCAGATCAATAAGCTTGTCCGGGAAGAGATGCGCCGTCGAATAGAGTCCCCAGATTAAATCGGGACCGGAACCGACGTTGGCTGCAACCGATGCCTTGGGCTGAATGTCGTCCATGAACTCGCTCTCGACCGTCACCTTCACACCGGTCGCTTTGGAGAAAGCGTCGATCAGCGCCAGAAAGGCATCTTCTTCCGACTGGATAAAACGCTTCCACCGCAACAGGCGGAGTTCGGCGCCGGCTTCCGGCGTAAACTTCATGTCGGCAGCCCAGGCCTTGGCGTAACCGAGCAAGTCAGCAGGGCTCAGTGCGGCACCCAACGCGAGTGCGGTACTTCCCTTGAGCAGGGAACGGCGATCAATGTTAAACATCTATTTCCTCCCATTATGTTTCGGTATTTCTCAACACCTTTTTGGATTAATTGTTGTCAATGTGACGCCTGCAGGTTCTTGCTGGGCGGCACGAAAACCTCCTTTTTAAAGACGCTGTCCGTTATCGCTGTCGAAGAGATGAACAAGTTCCGGATTGGGTTGCAGGCAAATCTTCTGCCCCGGTTTGAGGTCATGCCGCTCCCGAAATACGGCAACGATGTGCGCGCCCCCCATATCGGCAACCACTTGGATCTCCGAACCTGTCGGCTCGACGACCACGACCGATGCCTCCGCCCCCTCGTCAGACAGGATGAAGTGTTCGGGGCGGACACCGTAAACCGCGGGACGGCCGTCACTGGCAGCCGGCGCAGCCTGCAGCGGCAGGTCGATACCGCCATCGGTGCGCAGGACCGCCGTACCGTTCACGCCTTGGATCTGCCCGCTCATGAAATTCATCGCCGGCGAACCGATAAAGCCGGCAACGAAGCGGTTCGCCGGATTGTCATAAAGCTCCAGTGGCGCACCAATCTGCTCGACGATGCCGTCGTGCATCACGACGATCTTGTCCGCCATGGTCATGGCTTCGATTTGATCATGAGTGACGTAGACCGTGGTGGTGCGCAGACGCTGGTGCAGTTCCTTGATCTCGGTGCGCATCTGCACCCGCAGTTTGGCATCTAGGTTTGACAGCGGTTCGTCGAACAGAAAGACCTGCGGATCGCGCACGATGGCGCGCCCCATGGCGACGCGCTGGCGCTGTCCCCCGGAGAGTTGTCGGGGAAAGCGGTCGAGCAGAGGCATCAGGCCGAGAATTTCCGCCGCGATATGGACGCGCTCGGTCACAAGTGCCTTTTCCGTGCGCCTCAGCCGCAAGGAAAAAGCCATGTTTTCGGAGACTGTCATATGTGGATAGAGCGCGTAGTTCTGGAACACCATGGCAATGTCCCGCTCTTTCGGTGGCATCTGGTTTACCACCCGCCCGCCGATGGACACTTCACCCGATGTGATTTTCTCGAGGCCTGCGATCATCCGCAGCAGGGTCGACTTCCCGCAACCGGAAGGTCCGACCAGAATCACGAATTCGCCGTCGCCGATCGAGATGTCGACGCCGTGCACCACCTCTACGGGACCGAATGATTTTCGGACGTCGCGGATTTCAACCGAAGCCATCTATACAACTGCTCCCTTAAATCCGGGCCGTTCTTGCTGCCGGCCTTCTTAATCCCGCTTATACTGCGTTTATGGATCCGTTAACGTATACATTATTGCGATTTAACTGTCTCGCCTAAAGTTTCACGCTGCCCGAAATCTTTCTCTTACTCCGGTTATTTTCACTCTCCTCTGTGCAACAGATTCAAGTTAACGGCCTGACAAACTATGTTTTTGTTCGAACACTCATACCGGATCCGTGGATGCGTCCGGTCCGTTCGGACCGCCGCAGACTGTCAGCCGGCAGCCTGATTTTCGGCCTGGTCTTTGTGCGGCGCCGCTGCCGATCCAACCTGCCCTTCAATCACGTCAAATGTCCGTTCGGACAGCCCTCTTTGAACCTGGTAGATCGATGCAACGTCCTGCGGTTTTGGAATCGGCAGCCGCACGGGGACGGATTCCAGCCGCGGCGCGATCGTCGAATCACCGCACAGGATGCGGGTATCGTAGTCTTCGAGCGTCCCCATCTCGCTAAAGGACCCCTGCAGTGGCCAGGCGTCGACCGCCGTCATCTCATAGAGCAGCAGCGCCCGGTCACGGGTGGAACGGTTAAGGTCCGAACCGTGCACCACGCGGCCATGATGAATGGAGATCGAACCCGCCGGTGCCGTCAGTGCGACCGCGTCCGCCGGGTCCAGCCCGGATTTCGCAAGCGACATCGCGCCGCAGAAATAGCCTTCCGCGTGATGGTCGAAGATTTCCCCCTGATGGCTGCCGGGAAAAATCAGCAGCGGCCCGTTTTCGGGTCCGACATCGTCCAGCATAACCCCGACCGCCAGCACGTCGTCGTTGGTATGGGGATAAAATGCCCAGTCCTGATGCCACTCGACCGCCGCTCCGTAGCCGGCGGATTTCAGATTGAGTTTGCTGGTGTGCAGGCGGACCGAATTCCCGATCAAGTCGCGAACCGGCTCCAGAATCCATTCACTGCGCATGAGGGCGTCGAACACCGGGCTGACTTTGTGCGGCAGCTTCACGCGGCGCACCCGCGGTGCATCGGACCGGTGGCTGCTTTCCAGATCGAGGACGCTGTCGCTTTGCTCCATTCCGCGCGCCATCTCGATAAAGCGCGCCAGTTCGTCTTTCGCCTCTGCGATCAGGCTGTCCGGGATCCGGCGCTCCAGAACCAGGTAACCCTGCGTCCGGTAAAAGTCGATCTGCTCCGCGCGAAGCATTAAGGTCTCCTGTGGAATGCGGTTTGAGCCTATGCTACATGTTAACGATAACACAAATCACTTTTCGCCGGAAGACGGCATACTCGTTTATGGAGACCTCGCGCCCTTTCCGTGCCGTGCAGGTAGAAGACGCAACAGGAAGACAAGATGATTGAAGATCCCCCCGTCCTGACGGCCCGCCGCAAGATCGAACGCCCGGCACCGGAGGTCGTCTCGGCCTTTTCCGGCATTGCCACCAGTAATCTGGTCGATGCTTTGGGCGGCGGCGGCGCTCTGCACCACAGCATCAAACCGCTGGGTGCCGGGGATGGCCTGCCGTTCAAATTTTGCGGGACCGCCATCACCGCGCTGTGCGGCCCGTCGGATAATCTGGCGTTGTTCGCCGCGGTCGCGCTTGCCGAGCCCGGTGATGTGATCGTTGCCGGAACCGACGCCTTCAAGGGCGCGGCAGTCGCCGGCGATCTCGTGCTCGGGATGGCCAAGAATAAAGGCGTGGTTGCCTTTGTCACCGACGGCATGCTGCGCGACTACGAGGCAATCCTGCCGGTCGGCCTGCCGGTCTACTGCGCCGGACTGACCCCCAACTCACCGGCCCGCTCAGGCCCCGGGTCCGTCAATCTCCCGCTGTCGATTGGCGGCCTTCAGATCTCACCGGGCGATATCCTGGCCGGTGACCGGGATGGCGTCGTCGTCATACCGCAGGCCCGCGCGTCTGAGGCCCAGGCTGCTTTACCGGCGTTGCTCGCGGCCGAGACGGCCCTTCTTTCAGAGGTCGAAAACGGCCTGGCGGTGCCCGGTCATACCGAGGCATTGCTGGCTTCCGACCGGGTACGCTTCCTCGACTGAACCACCGCTTGACCTAGTAATTTGAAGCGTTTTTTGACTTACGTTGATTCGGCGCCGTCAAAACAATCTACTCCAGCCCGCGATCACCTGAATACCATGGTCAGTTCAGGGAAGAGGAAAATGATAGCCAGCACCAGGATCTGCAAACCGATGAAAGGCAGGAAGCTCCGGAAGATATGGACCAGCGAGATGTGGGCCGGCGCCACGGACTTTAGATAAAAGGCCGCCGGACCAAAAGGCGGACTCAGGAAACTCACCTGCATGTTCACGCAGAAGAGGATGCCGAACCAGACGGAAACGAAGGCGGGCGCGGCCACCAGGGCGCCTGTCAAACCTATTTCCTCAACCGGTAGTTTGAGGACGATCGGCAGAAACACCGGCATGACCAGCAGCACGATGCCGACCCAATCCATGATGGCGCCAAGGATCAGGAATATCACCATCATCACCAGCAGAATGCCGAAGGTCGGCAACTCGGCCCCGACGATGAGATTGGCCACATAGGTCGGGCCGCCGGCGATGGAATAGGCACCTGCCAGAGCCGTCGCGCCGAAGGTGATCCAGAGGATCGTGCCGGTCGACTTGTAGGTGCGCATCAGGGCTTCCTTGAAGAGCGCCCAAGACATTTCGCGGCGAATCACGATGAGAATCAGCACCGCGACAACCCCCATGCCCGCAGCTTCGGTGATCCCGGTGATCCCGCCGTAGATCGATCCCAGCACGACAAAGACCACCAGCAGCGGCGCCAGGAGTCCCGGCAGAGCCTTCATCTTTTCGGCCATGGTGACGCTTTCGCCGCCCTCCGGCAGCGGGGCCTGATCGGGGTTCAATCTGGTACGGATCATGATGTAGGCGATGTAGCAGCCGGCAAGGATGAACCCGGGGACGAAAGCCGCCTTGAACAGGGCATGGATCGAGGTTTCCGTCACCAGGCCATAGATGATCAGGACGATCGAGGGCGGGATCATGGTGCCCAGGCTGCCGGACGCGCAGATGGTGCCGATCGCGAGGTTCTGGTTGTAGCCAAGACGGAGCATGTTGGGCAGCGCGATCAGGCCGAGGAGCACGACTTCACCGCCGATAATCCCGGACATGGCGGCCATGATGATCGCCATGATCGCAGTCACGATGGCGATGCCGCCACGGGTCCGGCTCAGCCAGATGTTCAGGCTGTCGAACATCGTTTTGGCGATATTCGATCTCTCCAGCAAACAGGCCATGAAGATAAATAGCGGGACGGATATCAGCACATAGTCGGTCATCAGACCGTACATGCGCTGCGCCAGAATATTGAGCGGCCCGGTTCCAAAAGACCGGAGCAACAGGTCCGGACCGAACTTCATGAACAACACGGCAACCGCCAAAAATCCCGAGGCAAACCCGAGCGGCATGCCGATCGCCAGCAGGACGAATATACTGATCAGCAGGATCAGCGAGATCGTTCCAATGTCCATTTAATTTTCTTCCCCCTGCACCGGCGGTTTGCGGGGCCGGCTTTTTTGCCGGTTCCCCCTACCCTGTTTCCACCCAACCGGTGTGTTCTTTTTAAAGGTCGTCGACGACGGCGTGCACTTCTTTTTCTTTGTGCCAATCGGAGATGAGATTTGTGACCGCCTGAACAGCGATCAGGACGACCGTAATCAGGATCAATGGCTTCATAGTAGCGGGAATCGGTGGATCCCAGGCCGTACCGAACTTCTCCCAACGCATCACCTTGGCCAGGGATTCGTTAAAGCCGCCCCACACGACGGCCGCCGAAAAGATGCAGATAAACAAGGTCGAGATCACATCGAAAAACCGTTGCCAGGCACGGGGCACAAGATCATAGAGCATGAAGATCCGAATGTGCGCACGCTGCTGCATCACGTAGAGACCGGCCAGCAGATAGACGGCCCCCGCAACCCAAAGCGACATCTCGTTGACCCAGAGTGTCGGGCTCGAGAAGACGTAGCGCACCACCACCTCGTAGAACATGATGGCCACGATAAAGGCGACGATGAACATCGTGACGCGGCTGATCGCGATACTGACGCGGTCCATCCAGCTGGTAATTTCGTGTTCGACCATTTTCCCGTTCCCTGTACTCCGGTACTCCGCTCTGCGGGAGCCAGAGGTTGTGTTTTTTTTCGATTCTACAAAACGAACAAACAGCCTATAGGCCACCCGGTGTTCTGTCTGCCTTAAAGCGCCGGATCGATCAGCCAGAGTGGCGGCTGGGCTCTCCAAACATCGAAGTCCGGAACATGATGCATGAACGCCGGTTGAGCGCTCCCGTTGCCGATGAAAGAAACCAGTCGGTCGCTCAGTCCAACAACAGCCATCTATTCAGACCCCGCTTTAAAAATCAGCAAAACATATGATGTTTACATAATCAATATGTTTGGAGTAACCCGCAAAGGCTCTCGATTTGGTCGGCTTCAACCGGAGTGACCTGGATTCCCCCGCGTTGACGCCAAGAGCCTGATCGTCTCACCTTGTCGAGAAATGGGAAAATCAGGCTCTGGCTCATCGCGGGTTTCCGGCTGGTGTGAGTTACTTCACCAGGCCGAGCGTTTTCAGGAAAGCCGTGTGGCTGTCGACCAATGCGCGGGCTTCCGGTGTCTTGTCGGCCCAACCCTGCCAGGCCTTCTGCGCGGCGGCGCGGAAGTCGGCGCGGTCTTCGGCTGACCAGTCATAGAGAGTCACGCCCTTGGCACGCATGGCGGCAGCGGCCTCGTTGTTCTTCACTTCGAAGGTCAGCGCGGTCTGGAACGCCAGCTTCTGCATGGAAACCTCGATGATGCGCTGCAGGTCTTCCGGCAGGGCGTCCCAGGCATCCTTGCGGATCGCCAGGTGATCCGAAGGCATGGAGTGAAAACCCGGGTAGGTCGCATGCGACACCAGATCATAGAGACCGAGCCCGACGTTGTTGGCGAGGCCCGAGGCATCCGCACCGTCGATGATGCCGGTCTCCAGCGCCGTGAAGATTTCGGTGAAATCCATCACGACCGGGCTGGCACCCAGCTCGGCAAAAATCTCGGTTTCCAGACCCGGAGGCGAACGGAACTTCCAGTCCTTCAGATCCTCGGGTCCGGCAATCGGCTTGGACGAAGACATCGATTCCTGGCCGTAGATCCACCAGCCGATGAGCTGCATGTTGTATTCGTTATAGAGATTGTTGGCCGCTTTAAAACCGTCACCATGATAGAGCCAGGCGTACTGCTGCCAGGGCGTGTCGTAACCGCCCATGATATCGCCGACGAACTGGAACGCGGGGTTTTTACCCGTCTGATAAGCGCCGCCGGTCATGTCGCCGTCGAGGATACCGCTGGCGGCCGCATCGAAGGTTTCGACTGATTTCACCACAGAGGACGAGAAGAACATCTCTATATCAAGACGGCCACCGGACATGGTTTCCACGTCGTCGACGAACTGCTGCGCGAGCTTGCCGGATACGGTTTCAGGTGCGTAGTGAGTCTGGATTCTGAGGGTGTGATCTGCAGCGGCTGCACTGAAGACAACACCGCAGGACAAAGCCAGGGTTGCCGCGGTTGCCGCGAGCTGATGGGCTAGTTTCATGAGTTCCTCCCGAGAACTGTTTTGTTTTTTCCGATGAAAATTGCAGGCTTCAGGTCGGCTTGTTATTTTTTGAATGCTAGCATGCTAGCAAACAATCGGCAAGCCGTTTACCTATCGCACCGGCATCAGCGCCCCACCGTCGAACGCCTTACAACAGGTTGGGGGACGCTTCGCCGCAGCATGGTTGTTATCGATAACATAGTCAAGCTGACTGATGACACCGGCTCCCTTACCGACCTGCCCGGCAAGAGAGCGTGTTCAGATTTTTATTTATTCTTCAGTGCGTTAGTTTGTTTTTTCCTAACAAACTATCCGGCACTTATGAACGTGGCCGCTGTTTCTGCGGATCGTAAAACGGCAGCGGCACCTGCTGCGCGGCGAGGCGCTTCAAGCGGCCGTCAAGCTGGCCGATTTCGAAGGCGGCCTGACGACTTTCTTCCGTCGAGGCCTCAAGAGCCTCGATGGCAATCCGCGCCATGGCGACCGGCTGTCCGAGTTGAGGCGAGCGGCAGGCACTGGTCACGGTGCCGACCTGGGTTCGTCCGCGAAAAACAGGATCGCCGTGGTTCGGGCAATCCTGTCCGGTGATCACCAGGCCGACAAGCTGGCTGCGCGGTGAACCAGCGTTTCGCAAGAGGGCTTCCCGGCCGACGAATGCCCGCTCCTTTGTCTTTAAAGGCACCGCGAAGCCTGCCCCTGCCTCGAAGGGATCGGTATTTTCGTCGAACTCATGTCCGGCGGTCGGCAGGGCCGCCTCGATCCGCAGCAGGTCGAGCGCCTCCAGGCCCATCGGGATCAGCCCCTGAGGCGCGCCCGCTTCCATGATGGCATCCCACACGGCCGCGGCATCCTCCGGCGCGGTGAAGACTTCATACCCCAGTTCGCCGGTGAAACCGCTGCGGGATACCAGAACCGCCGGCCCGTTGAAGTCGCCCACCCTGCCCACGAGAAAACGGAACCACTTCAGTTCGTCCAGGCGCGGGTGTGCGTCGGTCGTCCATATCAGGGATTTCAGAATGTCCCGCGATTTGGGGCCCTGAACGGCGAGGTTGCAGAGGCTGGAGGTCGCCGTACGTACCCGCACATCCAGGCCAAGTGACTCCGCCAGCTCGCGCAGCCAGTTCGTGGCTTGCGCATCGCCCGCCATCCAGCGAAAGGAATGGGGCGACAAGCGGAACAGCGTGCCGTCGTCGAACATTGCGCCGGTCGAACGGCACATGGGGCTGTAGACGACCTGCCCCACCGAGACGCGCCGCACGTCCCGGGTCAGTGCATGGTCCATCAGGGCCTCGGCACCCGGCCCGGTGATATCCACCTTACCGAGTTGCGACATGTCCTGTAGAGTGGCGGCTTCCCGGCATGCCCAGTATTCCGCGAGCACGCCGGATGCGGTGTAGCTGCCCGGGATCCAGAAATCCTTGGCCGCACGATAGTCGCGTGTCAGCTCGGAACTGCGGACGTGAAACGGCGTTTCCTTGGTCATGACGGCATCGGAGTCCGGGGTTGCGCGGAAGGCGATCGATTTTCGAAACATCTCTGTCTCTCGATAAATGCGAAGCTGAACGTCGGTGGGGTCCCAGCCGTTGATCGGCGAGGTGTCGTCGGGACAGGCAGTGGAAACACAAACCAGATCCGTCAGGGCTTTCATCAGGACATAATCGCCGGGCAGCGACCAGCTCTCGTCCGACCGGATCGCGTTGCCCATCTCGACCTGAGTGTTGAAAAAGTAGTTGACGGCCGGCCAGGCGCCGCGCGGTGCGACATCCCAGGGACGCATCGCCTCGGAGATATTGGTCGAACAGTTGATATGACCGGGAAAGCCCTTGTTTTCGTAAACCCGTGCCGTGCAGGCCAGCCCAAAAGTGTCATGGCGCCCGCAGCTGTCCTGCAGAATCTGGACCAGCGGCTGATTGTCCTGATCATAGAATTTATCGGTCATGCCGGGGTTCGGATAGGCCCGCCCGACCATGGTGCGTGTGACGGTCGAATCGATAAAGCGTTCCTGCCCCCGGTCGAGTGCGCGCCGCGAAAAAGCGATGAAATCGGAACACTGCCGGCCGGCGATATCGACGACCTGAATATACTCGCCGGCTTTCACCTCGTAGGCCCGGCCGCTGCGGCGCGGCACCAGCATATCGAGACGCGGTTCGGCCAAAAGCGGCGGTGGCCGCTCTGCGCTGTCATTTTCTGCGGAGCGGCGGCGGGCGATCCGGACCTGCAGGTCGCCCGGCTGCGGACCGTCGATGACGCGTTCCAGAGCCCCGGCCTCTTGAACCGGTGCCGCAATCGCCAGGATACAGCGCCGCCGGGCTTCGAAACCCAGGCAATCACCCGGGGCACTTTCGCCGCCCAGTCCGGCGAACGCCGATGTAAGCGCCGTCAGATCAAGTTGGCGCCGATGCATTACGTCAGAGAACTGAGCGGTCAAGGCTTCTCGAAGCGCCACCGCCGGAACAGTCCGGAGCGCATCCGGACTTCCGGGGTCGAGAGCCTCCTGATCCCAACGGCCATCCGGACCAAAGCTTGCGAGGTGAAACGCCTGGCCGCCTTCCAGGTCGATCACGTCGGCCCTGTCCCCGGCATCGAGGTCGAGCATCAGAACCCCTCTGGCAGGAAGAAAGTAGCGTTCCCGATGAGAGGCAAAACTGTCAAAGCCAGGACGCCTGACCGCTGCGGTTTCGGCTGCGGTCAGCGAAGCTGGAAAGAGAACGGTCATCGGATCTCTTGCGCTCCAGAAAAAGGGGCCAGAAAGAATCAAAAAAGGCCGGAATGCGATCGGTCTTGACGGAACGGCTCAAAAACCTGAACCGCCCTCCACCCACTCGAACCAGCCGCTAAAGACTGCAAAACGAAATCGGGAAAAGTCCGCCCGGACGACACCGGCTGCCGGTTCGGCAGAGGTGCAGCCGGGCGGGAGGCAAGTGGCTACAGGGAGACGTCAGCCGTTAATCCACTTGTCGACGATTTCAGGGTTTGCATCGATCCAGTCTTCCGCAACGTCCTGCGGATCGAGCTTGTCGCGGCCGACCTGCAGGATCCATTCATTGACCGTGGCAGGATCCAGCGAAATGTTCTTCAGGAATTTCGCCACCTTCGGCGCACGATCGTAGAGCGATTTCGAAAAGGCCACCCAGACCTGCGCATCTTTGCTCGAGCAATTGAAGGTGGAGGCTTCGAGCCAGTCTTCGCGGTCCTTGGGCTGATAGACTTCCATGCAACCATCCGTGTGCGCGGGTTCGTCGATCGGCACGATGTCATAGGCCGCATGCAGCCATTCCGGTGTCCAGTAATAGAACAGCATGGCCTCTTTCTTCTTATATGCGCTGTCGAGCTGCGCCTTGAAGATGGCATCGTCGATGCTCACGGCCTCCCACTTGTCGTCCAGGCCGTAGGAACGGAACTTGATCTGCCACATGTTGGTCGAGTTCCAGCCGGGTGCGCCGGGCCAGTACTCCGCCTTACCGTTCCCGTCCCGGTCGAAGAGTTCGACGACGTCGTCTCGATTAAGGTCCTCGATCGTTTTTACGCCGTATTCTTCCTGGACATATTTTGGGATGAAGATCTTCTGCGTGCCTTTGTAAGGCGTCGTGTTGTGATCCACCGTGCCTTTTTCGTCGATGTAGGTCGCCCACTTTTCACCCTGGTTGGGCATCCAGACATCCGTGTAGACGTCGAGGCCGCCATCGCCCTTGTCCATGCCGGCGAAGATGACGGCCGCTTCGGCCTTTTTCATTTCCGCCTTGCCGCCAAGGCGCAGCTCGATGACACCTTTCATGACATAACCGATGGCCCTTGCCCCGTCCCAGGACAGCTCGCCGATGGCGATGGTTTCATCGGCCATTGAAGGGCCGCCGATCACCGCTGTCATCAGCGCGCCGGCAACGGTCGATTTCATCAAAGTCTTTATCTTCATGCTCCCTACTCCCATATTTTTGGTTTAACGATTTGTCTTCACAGCGATTAATACAGTCGAGAGTCTGATCGTTTTTCGCTGTCTCGGCGGAACCCGTGACTCAGCCTCTCCATCAATCGCACTCTAAGTTTGGTCGGGCTTGCGCGCGCCTTGCACGATCCGGTCCATGATCATGGCGCAGAGCGCGATCGCCGCACCGGCCAGCAGTCCAAGACCGTGTTCGACGTGTTGCAAAGCAAAGAGCACGTCTTCGCCCAATCCTTTGGCTGCGATCAGGGCGGCAACGACGACCATCGACAGGCTCATCATGATTGTCTGATTGATACCGGTCATGATCGAGGTCACGGCCAGCGGCAGTTCGACCTTCCACAGCAGTTGCCGCGGGGTCGCGCCGAAGGCCAGCGCGGCTTCCTTGACGCTTTCGGGCACCTGCGTGATACCCAGCACCGTCAAACGGACCATCGGCGGCAACGCGAAGATCACGGTTGCCAGAATGCCGGGCGGCTTGCCGACCCCAAAGAACGCGATGGCGGGGATCAGGTACACGAAACTCGGCAGAGTCTGCATGATGTCCAGGACCGGCCGGATGAAGGCGTAGATCCGCGGCGACTTGGCACACCAGATGCCGATGGGCACACCGAGCACGACACAGATCAGGGTCGCGGCGCCAACCAGCGACAGGGTCGACATGGACTTTTGCCAAAAGCCGAACATGCCCAGATAAAACAGCGCCAGCGCGGTGAAGATCGCGACGTTCTTTCCGGCGGTCCGCCAGGCGATCAGGATCAGCAGGAATGCCATCACCGGCCACGGCGTCCCGACGAAGATCAATTCCAGCAGATTGAGCACGGCGCGAATACTGATCGTAATGGCATCGAACAGCGAAACGAAGGTAATGGTCAGCCAGTCAATAAAGTCGTTGATGCCGCCGGCAACCGGCTGCTGAAGGTTCTTTCCGATCGGAACCTCGCCGATGACCCAGCAATTGAAGCGGTCGGCAAATCCGGCCTCGTCGCCTTTGGCCATGGCTCGCCACATGCGCTTGCACTCACGCAGAGTGGGCGCCACCTGGGTCGCGCGGTAAATCAGCATCGGGCCGATCGCGAGGATCAGGGCAAGACCCAACTGCACCCGGCGCGCGGAAATGCCCGCGTTGATCGCGCGATCGATGCGCCAGTTCTGGTATTGGCGGTAATAAAGCAGATCGGCAAAACGTGCAGTCAGCACCCGTCCGCAGACGAAAACCGCCACCCCCCACAACAGATTGACGCTACCGGTCCCTTCGGATGCCGCGAACAGCCCGCGGGCCATCAGCATGATTCCGGAAACGTCCAGCAGCAGTGCGATCCAGAAGTGGGTCCAGTTGCCGCGCCGTGCGCCCCAAAACGGGCCTGCCAACAGCGCCGAGCGGTTCACATGCGTTGCCGTCAGGCGGTTTTGCTGTAGCTGAACAAAGGTGCCGCTGTAGTAGTCGGTTTTCTCGGCGGCGAATTCCGTAACGAGCTTCTGTTCCTCGAGGCTCGGGCCACTGTCCTGCGCTTCGGCACCGAGATCGGCAGTTGCCGGTGTATCAGTCATCGCGGGTGTATCAGTCATCACGGCTCTCCCTGTATGCCGCGCAGCAATGCGGTTTTGGTCACCACGCCAACCGCGTTGCCGTCGTCTTTGATGAGGATCGGGTGCTCGCTGTCGACCGACAGATCGACCAGCGCATTCAGATCGGTTTCCGGATCCGCAACGGGACAGAGGCTCTCGTCCAGACCGTTACCGCCATTCGCTTTGTAGGCTTCGATCGGCTGCATGACCGTATGGGCGAACACAAGCTTGAGCCGGGAAATGCCGGCAACGAAGTCCGCGACATAACCATCGGCGGGCTTGGTCACGATATCTTCCGGCGTGCCGATC
Source organism: Pelagibius sp. Alg239-R121 (assembly GCF_947331435.1). Classification (GTDB taxonomy): domain Bacteria; phylum Pseudomonadota; class Alphaproteobacteria; order Kiloniellales; family Kiloniellaceae; genus Denitrobaculum. Next base: position 192,861 of record NZ_CAMZOF010000002.1, read on the forward strand.
TGCACGATGACCCCGTCCTTCATGATCGCGATGCGGCTGCCCATGCGGATCGCTTCGTCCAGATCATGGGTGATGAAGAGCGTGGTCTTGTGCATGACGTGTGACAACGCCAGGAACTCGTCCTGAAGCTGGCGGCGGATCAGCGGGTCCAGCGCCGAAAAGGGTTCATCCATCAGCAGAATGTCGGGATCGGCGGCGAGCGCCCGCGCCAGGCCGACCCGCTGCTGCATGCCACCTGACAGCTCCGAGGGATAGCGGTCGCCGTAACCTGTCAGATCGACTTTTGCGATGGTCTCTTCCGCCGCAATGCTGCGCTGATAGGAATCGACACCGCGCAGCTCCAGGGCAAAGCCGACATTGTCGCGCACCGTGCGGTGCGGCAGCAGTGCCATGTTCTGGAACACCATGCCGATGGTCTCGGCCCGCACCTGGCGCAGCTCTTCTTCGTTCAGGACATTCACGTCCCGTCCCTTGAGGAAAATCTCGCCGGCGGTAGGCTCGATCAGCCGGTTGATATGCCTGACCAAGGTCGACTTGCCGGAGCCCGACAGCCCCATGATGCAGAAGATCTCACCCTGCTCGACGGCAAAGGAGGCATCCGCCACCCCGACGACGCAGCCGAACTGCGCCAAGACTTCCGGTTTACCGAGATTGTCCCTGCGGATGGCCTCCAGTGCCTCCGCCGCACGCGATCCGAAAATCTTCCAGACCGACCGGACCTCAATGACCGGATCCCCTGTACTTGCATTATTCATTATGCCGCTACCCCGCGTTTCCGCTTAATGTAACCGGTTACATAAAACATAAACCCAAATTATCGTCGAGTGCAAGCCACTTTCTGTGGCGCGGGAGTCATCGGGCCGCAATGCTGCTTGGTATGTCTTCGCTTCGGCGATAAGCTTCCCCGGCACACACGGGCGATTCCGCGTGCAGACCGGCGATTGGAGAGCAGTTTGATGTTGGAACGGACGGCGTGGTCAAACAGGTAATCGGTGTGAACCGCCGCACGACGGGCAGCGTCGGCGTGCGCCAGGTCGCCAAGGCCGCCGGTGTCTCCACGGCCACCGTCTCGCGTGCCCTCAATCAGCCGCATCAGGTTTCCGAGGAGCTGCGCAAGCACGTGACCTCGGTGGCTGCCGAGCTCAACTACATCCCCGACCCCGCCGCGCGCGCCTTGTCATCACAGAAGACCTTCAGGATCGGCGCCCTGATCCCCACCATCGCCAACTCCATCTATTCACGCTTCATCGAAGCCCTTCAGCGACGCCTGCGCGAGTCGGGCTATAGCCTCGTGATCGCCAACTACGATTTCGACGAGGCCCTGGAGATGGAAGAAGCCCGTGCCCTGGTCGAGTCAGGAATAGACGCACTGATCCTCGCCGGAGAACATCGTACGCCGGATCTTTACGAGCTGCTGGCAACACGCAGAATTCCCTATCTGCTGATCTCCATTTATCTCCCCGACAGCCCCCACCGCTGCGTGGGCTACGACAACCGCGCCGGCGCCGAAACCATGGCGCGTCACATCCTGGAGCTGGGCCATCGGGAGATCGGAGTGATAGAGGGCCCCTCCGGCGTCAGCGACCGTGCGAGACTCCGTACGCGCGGGATCAGGGATGCGCTGAATGCTTTTGACCTGGAGCTTCCAGCGCACCGTCTGACGAGCCGCAGCTTCTCCGTCCGCAACGGCCGCGAAGGCCTGTCCCAGCTGCTCGATGGGGCACCGGAAATCACGGCAGTGATTTGCGGCAACGACGTGCTGGCCATCGGCGCACTGATGGAGGCGCAGTCCCGCGGACTGAACGTCCCCGAAGATCTCTCGATCTGCGGATTTGACGGACTGGATATCGCGCAGGAAATGGTCCCGCAGATTGCCACCATGCACGTACCCACCGCCCAGATGGGCCTGAAGGCTGCCGAGTCCCTGGTCACCATGCTGTCGGGCGAAGAAGCGCCACACGCAGTCCTCATCGAAACCAGGCTGGTTCCTGGCGGCTCGACGGCACCGCCAAAAAAACCGTAACACGCCGCATCGCTCAGATCGCGCTCAAAGCCCGCCGGTCTATGGCGCTTACACCAGAGAGCGTGGATAGAAATATGATGATTTGCTGGGGCAAGGTTTCTCGCGCTAATCGGTCATTCAAAGGGAGACGTCACATGTCCATCAAAGGCGAAACTGTCTGCACAGGTCGATGCTACTGCGGCGCGCGAACATTCACCACGACTCAGGCGCCGCAAACCGTCGCCTACTGCCACTGCGACGACTGCCGGCGTGCGACGGGCGGACCAGTCGCCGCGTTTGCGGCATTCGAGGAACAGGCGGTGACATTTACACCGGACGAAGGCCGCAAGGCGGCCGTCAATCCCGGCGTAACACGCACGTTCTGCGCCGACTGCGGCTCTTCGCTGACCGGGCGCTACGATTATCTCCCCGGACAGGTTTACATCTCGCTGGGCGTTGTCGATCAGGCCGACGACTTCGCGCCAAGAATTCACACCCATGAGTCGGAGCGGCTGACGTGGCTTCACATCGACGATGACCTGGAGCGGGTTGCGACCTCGGGGCGTGCAACCATCGCCGACCCCTCGAAGCAATGACTGCAGTCCTTATGCCAAGGCGCGTCAATATCCGATTTGGACGCCTCCCTTTTGACGGCGCCGCCGGATCCCGGCGAGGCCGGCAAAGACGACTTCACGCAACAGCTTTGGTTTCGAGGCAGCATAGAACCTAAGCGGTCACTTCCGGAATCGCTATCGCCGTCCTCAAACAGCCTTTCGGAAAAATCTGAGAGGGACCCGGCGCGCAAGTCCGCTGCACTTTGAACCAATGACGGCAGTGGGGGCCGGAGTTGTCGTCGCTTCAGAAATGCTGAACGTCAGCTCCCCGCGTAGGTGTGTCGATGGTTCGAGATTAAGAGAAATTCATTTCACATAAGCCCAGATCTGTCTTGCAGACTCAGGAGCTGACACACGGGTGTTGTCAATTCGCAAGTAGTTGGGGTGTTCAATCTCGCCTTGGCTGGAATTGAGGCGATATTCGTCGCTCATATTGAGCACATTGTTATCCGACCAAGCGAGGTCTCTTTTGGAAGGCTTATGCTTCAGTCTGTTCTCAGTTCGGTTTCTCTTGAGCCTTTCGTCAAGGCTTGCTTCTAGCTCGATCCAAAAAACCTCGTGCCCTTTTTTCGCAAACTTGTCAGCGACACCTTCAATGTACTCACGCTCTCCAGCCTCACCAAATGCCCAAACATATGTGAAAATGTATCCGGGCCCGCAGTCCTCGGAGAAGGCCTCGAAAAATTCATGCCGCAGCCTTTGAACCAACCTGCGGCCTTGGCGACTGCCGTAGCTGAAGAACGGCGCAACCATTTCGATCGTCATGTGATTATGAAAAAGCTTATAGCCGGAGAGCTTTTCCAGTTCTTGACCTACAGTCATTTTACCGACCGCTGGTGGGCCAACTATGATGACCAGCTTCATATTCGCAAACCTACAAAATCATTCTGTGTATTCAGATTATTTTGCTGCAACGCCCTCTTAAACCTCTCAAATCCTTCCCGGCCTGTCGTCAGAGCGGCCTTTGTTGCCGTTTCGGATGGTTGAACCGATTTCTTCTTTGCCCAGCCTTTAAGGCTGTTCCAATTCCAAAATATTTCCTTCTGGATCCCGCACATAGACCACTAGAAGTGGGCTGTTCAAAGTTCCGAAGTCAGTGACTTCACCCTGCGATTTTCCGCCCGCCTTGATTATCTCTGCAACTGTCGCTTCGATGTCGCTCACCTCAAATGCGAGATGTCCGAAACCGGGTTCGTTCACCCTTGGCTCCGGTCGATCCAGGGTGTTCTTGTATTCGAGTATCTCTAAAAATGGCCCCTCGTCGTCAGGTAGACGCAGCCAAACCGAGTAGATGTGCGTGTTTGGCAGGCCGTTGCCTCTCGAAACTTTCTCGCCGGAAAGCGTCGTTGGTGGCCGTCTGTCCACGTAACCAAACACAGTTTTATAGAATGCGGAAAGGACATCGGCATCGCGTGCCGCTACACTAACGTGCAATAGTTTCATGCTGACGGCTCCCCATCTCTCCACATTTTGCATGTGAATTCTTGAGCCCTCAACGGCAAATGCAGCCATTACAAAAATTGGTCATTTTGAGCTCTGACCGGTCATTCGCTATGCATCTGCCGGAGGCCGGCAACGCGGACGAAGGGGTCATTGCACTGTTCCGTTCAGATGACCGCTTTTCGACAGAACTTGATATGCAGTAAAATTACTGCATAATAAGCGAACAGTGAAAGACGATCAACTCGACCTCATTTTCAAAGCTCTTTCTGACAGCACTCGCCGTCGCATCATCGACCGTTTGAGCCAGCAACCCGGTCAGTCATTGTTCGAGGTGTGCGCCGCATCAGTTGCGGAGAATGGCGTTGCCTTTTCCCGTCAAACGGTTTCCCAGCATCTCGACGTTTTAGAGAAAGCCGGCTTGATCAAGACATCATGGAAGGGACGCACGAAAGCACATTCGTTGAGCATCAACGAAGATCATATCGCGGCTGCTTCATGGATCAAAAAATACAAACAAAACGGAGCTAAAACATGAAAATCTATATAACTAGCGTCTTTGTCGATGACCAAGACAAAGCAGAGAAATTCTACACTGATGTTCTCGGTTTCAAGGTGAAGAACAATGTTCCTTTAGGGGAAAGTCGTTGGTTGACTGTCGTGTCTGACGAAGACCCTGAAGGAACGGAATTGCTACTTGAGCCAAGCACGCATCCTGCTGTTAAGCCTTACAAAGATGCACTGGTTTCCGATGGCATTCCGGCGCACTCATTTCAGGTAAAGAACCTTGATGCGGAGCGGAAAAGACTGGTCGAGCAGGACGTAGAGTTTGTTCTTGAGCCGATGGATGCAGGGCCGGTTCGCATGGCGGTTTTCGATGACACTTGCGGGAATCTTATTCAGCTGATCGAGATGAAAGACGCCGCTCCAGCGTGATCTTCGCAGAAGCCAGCATAGGCTTGTTGATGGCAAAGGCTTGACATCCAACAAGCGGTGTGAGGATATGTAGCTGTGCGACGAAGCACGCAAAATTATCAAGCGACTCAGCTGGACATGTATTCCTGTTTGGGTCGTTTTGCGTTTTTGAAGCACAAAATTCCTGAAAATCCGGTCTAGGTGTCCAGTCTGATTCAAAAACAGGCGGGAACACCTCACATGAAAAACTTCTTTCGAACGCTCGGTTTGACCACTGCTGTTGCGCTCACTGCAACCGTTGCTCAAGCCGAAACTAAAGTCGGTGCTATCTTTGATCTCACCGGTGGACTCAATATCTATGGCATTCAGCAGAACAACGCGCTGAACCTTGCTATCGAAGCCGTCAATGCAGCCGGCGGCGTCAATGGCGAACCGGTCACGGTGGTCGGCTATGACGCCCAGTCAGAACTTGCCAAATATACCCAGTTCGCTCAGACCTCTGTTCTGCGTGACGGCATTTCCGCGATGTTTGCCGGTCTCACCAGTTCATCCCGCGAAGCCATTCGACCGATCTTCCGCAAAGCGAAAATCCCTTACTTCTATTCTTCGCTTTATGAAGGCGGTGCCTGCGATAAGCAGACCTTTGTAACGGGGTCTTCTGCTTCACAGCAGCTCAACGTCCTGATCAAATGGGCCGTCGAGAACTATGGCAAGAAGATCTATATCATGGCGCCGGACTACAATTTCGGAACCATATCCGGTCATTGGATCCACGAATTTGCCAAGCAGAACGGGGCTGAGGTTGTCGGTGAAGACTATCTCGCCCTCTCGGTCACTGACTACGCGCCGACCATCCAAAAAATTCAGGCTGAAAAACCCGATGTGGTTATCGCGCTTCCAGTCGGCGCCAACCAGACAGGCTTCCTGGAGCAGTTCGCGGCGGCCGGTTTAAAAGACACTATCGGAATGGTTTCCACAAACTATGGTTCAGGTAACCAACAGGTTGTTGTGTCTCCGCAAGCAGGTGAAGGCCTTATTTCGGCTATGGGATATTTCCCGTCCGTGGAGAGCGAGGCGAACACCAAGTTCAAGTCCGCCTGGGAAGCCAGGTACGGCACCGACACACCGATCGTGGCAGGCGCTGTCGATGTATGGAACGCTGTTCATATCTGGGCGGCGGCCGCAAACAAAGCCGGGTCATCCGAACCCGACGAGGTGATTGCTGCTCTGGAAAGTGGTCTGACCTTTGACGCACCGAACGGCAAAGTCACTCTGGAGCCAGGCTCGCACCACCTGCGTCAGGACATTTACATCGCAAAGGGCGACAACAATCATGGCTTCGAGATTGTTCAAACCTTTGCCGGCTCTGCACCGACCTATGAAAACGAGAAGTGCAACCTGATCGATAATCCAGATCTCGCCGAACACTTTTCTCCCGAAGAGCACTAAGAACCACCTGACGCGCCTGTCAACAGACAGGCGTGTTCTTTTCCGGAGGAAAGCATGGAACTTGATTATCTGGTGACAGTCCTTCTGTCGTCACTCTCCAGCGCGTCCATATTGCTGATCGCAACCCTGGGACTTGCGGTCGTTTATGGACTCATGGGCGTCATCAATCTCGCCCATGGGGAATTCCTGATGGTCGGGGCTTACTCTGCCCTCACCGCGACACAGATCGGCATTCCTTATCCGTTGGCCATTCCCGTGGCCGTTGTCACGACCATGCTGATTGGCGCAATAGTCGAGCTGCTCATCATACGGCGATTATACGGACGATTGTTTGACACCATGCTCGCGACATGGGGTCTCGGCATGGTGTTCAACCAGGCCGCCGTTTTGCTCTTCGGGACCGTTTCCCCAGGCATCGGCATGCCGCAATACAACTTCAAAATCGGCGGCTACAGCCTCGCCGCCTATTCGATTGCCATGATCCTGGTTGCTGCGGTCATGCTCGCGTTTGTTTATCTTCTGATGACGAAAACCGTCTATGGCATGAAAGCCCGTGCCTCGATCCAAGAGCCAAAAATGGCTCAGGCGATTGGCATCGACTCCTCGCGGGTCAATACACTCACATTTGCGATCGGGTGTGGTCTGGCGGGTTTCGCAGGGGCGATCCTTTTGCCCATTATCCCAGCCACACCGTCCATGGGCCTCTTCTTCGCCGTTAAAGGTTTCCTCACAGTTGTGGTTGCCGGCCCCGTCGCTTTGACCGGCAGCGCCTTGACAGCCCTTGGCCTTGGTGGTGGCGCATCAGTGACAGCCAGTTTCATGACGTCCGTTGTCGGTGACGTCTTCTTTTTCCTCGTAACCGCTCTCCTTCTGTGGCTGTACCCGATGGGTATCTCCGCCAGATGGCGCCGTAAGCTCTAGGAGTGCTGCTGGATGCTTGAAAGACTCTACTATTCATCAGGACTGGTGTTCCCGGCAATTGCAACCGCCATTGCCCTGGCGGTCTCCCATTCGCTTGATCCATACCTGGCCTTTGTCGCCACTTCCTGGATCATTTTTGGTCTCCTCGGACTGAGCCTCGACATCATTTGGGGTCGCGGCGGATTGCTCAGCCTCGCTCAAACGGCCTTCTATGGACTGGGCGGATATTTTGGCGCGGTCATTGCCATCAACATGGCATCGGAATGGGGCATGACACTGGTCTGGGCGGTGCCCTCGGGCGCTCTGTTCGGAGCTGTCGTCGCGGCAGCACTTGGCTACATTATCTTCTTCGCTCGAATGGGCGAGCTGCAATCTACAATTCTCTCCTATACCTTCACACTTCTTTTGTGGGCGGTTACACAAAGCTTCAAGATCGACATTGGCAAGGCCGCCATCGGTGGAGACAACGGGCTTTCAAATATTCCGGGAATTGTTCTGGGATTTGGATCAAAAGCTGAATCACTCGACCCCAATCAAACATTTGCCACCGTTGTGGCAATCTCGGCGGTCATCTATTTCTTTACCCGTTGGCTGATGCGCAGCAATTTCGGAAAGGTCGTCGATTGTATCCGCATCGATGTCGAAAAGACCGAACTGCTCGGATACGACATTCGTAAAATTCAGGTAATGAATTTTGCGTATTCAGGAGCCGTTGCAGGTGTAGCCGGCGCTCTCTTTGCGCTGTGGGCAAATTATCTCAATCCATCACTCTTTTCTGTGCCCGAGGCCCTACTCGTCCCAATCTATGTTCTTGTCGGAGGACTGGGGACACTGGCCGGGCCATTCCTAGGAGCGCTTGCCATAGGCGCTTTGTCATTCTGGCTTGGCGGCGGTGCTGCGAGTGGACAGACCACACTCATCCTCGGTGCCATTCTGATTCTGCTGGTGCTCTTCCTGCAAAACGGAATCCTTGGGGCTCTCGGTCAATTCTGGCGGCAATTCATACCGGATCCAAACGACGCGGCACGCCATGCCGGTGCCGTGAAGATAGATACGGAAGTTCTGGAGACTATTCTCACAGATGCTGCTGAACAGGCAGGCCCCGCCAAGGAACTCGACAGCAATAATCTCTTCAAGCGCTTTGGAGGTGTCATTCCGGTCAATGATGTCAGTCGCGAATTCGCGCCAGGTAAACCCTACGCATTGATCGGTCCGAATGGAGCGGGAAAAAGCTCATACCTCAAGACATGTGTCGGGCTTTACCGCCCTGAGGGCGGAAGCATCAAACTTGGCAATGATGACGTTACGAAAGCTCCGATATTCGAGCGCGTGCGCAAGGGCATGGGTGTCAAAAACCAAAAGCCTCAGGTCTTCGGTGAAAACACCGTCGAACAGAACCTGTGGTCCGCCGCTTATGCACGAACCAAAGAGGGGCAGCAGGCAACAGCAATCAGCCAAAAAGTTCTGGGCATGCTGGGCCTTGAGGAGCAGGCCAACGCACAAGCCTCTGCTTTGTCTCACGGCCAACAGCAATGGTTGGACATCGGTATGGTCCTCTGCCTGGCACCCCGCGTTGTCCTTCTGGATGAACCCGCAGCAGGCATGACCAATGAAGAGACCCGCGAGCTCTCATTGCTGGTTCGCACTCTCGCAAAACACACAACGGTTGTTGTGGTCGAACACGACATGGAATTCGTCAGGACGCTTGAAGGCCACGTTACCGTCCTTCATCAAGGCAAACTGTTCGCGGAGGGAGATATAGAAACACTCCGCGCCAATGACGCCGTCCTCGATATCTATCTGGGGAGGCGCGAGCATGTTTAAGGTTACGAATGCGACAGGTGGCTATGGTAAAACCACCATCATCCGGGATGTCACACTTGAAGTGAAGGCAAGCGAAATCGTTGCCCTGCTCGGTCGTAATGGTGTCGGCAAATCGACCCTTATGCGGTACGCAACCGGCCTCATACTGGCAAAAAAAGGCAGCGTAGAAATAGCCGGCGCGCGCGCGCCGGCAGCTCCCGCCAAGAGGGCAAGGTTGGGGCTTGGCTACGTACCTCAGGGCCGATTTGTATTTCCCAGAATGACGGTCACGGAAAACATCGCCGTTGCCGCCGCTTCGAACGGCTTTGATGCAAAAGAAACCGTCAAAAAGATGTTGGCGGATTTTCCGCTTCTGGGTCCCAAGGCGAATGATCTGGCTGGCGGCTTGTCTGGCGGGCAGCAACAGGTTCTGGCACTTGCCCGAGCCTTGGCGATCAAGCCGAAAATTCTACTCCTTGATGAACCGACCGAAGGGGTTCAGCCCTCCATCATTGATGAGATTGCAGGCGTTCTAAAGCGCATCAATCAGGAAAGCGAAATTGCGATTCTGGTAGCCGAGCAAAATCTTGATTTCTGCCTGTCTATCGCAGAGCGGGCCTACGTGATGGAGAAGGGCAGCATTTATCTCGAGACGGATCGGGAGAGTCTCAGCAGGGACAAAGAACTCCAACAGGAACTATTGGGAGTGTGATTATGACTGATCGAGCCGAACTGACTGACGATCAGAATGATCGCATCGATGCCACACTAAAACGCATACGGGCAGGACTTAAACGGGGCGTCCCGTCACCCGATGAGGAGCCGGCACATATTTTTAAACCGGAGGCGGTCAATGAAAAGAAGTGAAAGCCTTTCGGAGCAAGTCGCCGCGCTCGCCGATGGATCGCAAACAGCATCCTTCCTGGCCGAACGATCCCTCGAGCGCGCAAAGAAAAACGCTGGTTTGAATGCATTTGCGGCCCTCGACGAACGGACTGTCCTGGCGCAGGCCGAAGCCGCGACCCAAAGACGCAGCAGCGGCAAAACGCTCAGTCCCATCGACGGAGTGCCGATTGCCGTTAAGGACAACTATCTGACAAAAGACTACCCGACGACGGCCTGTTCAAACGCGGCACCTCTTGAACCAAGTGGCACAGATGCAACGCTTGTGGCGAATTTGCGTGCGGCCGGTGCAGTTATCTTCGCCAAGACCAACATGCACGAATGGGCCTACGGCGCGACCAACGACACATCCACGATAGGCGTCACGCGCAACCCTCATAATCTTGATCATATTACAGGGGGCAGCAGCGGCGGGTCTGGAGCGGCCGTTGCTGCAGGTATTGTTGCGGCGGCCCTCGGAAGCGATACCGGTGGATCGGTTCGCATCCCGTCTTCTGCCTGTGGCATTTACGGTTTCAAACCCAGCTACGGACGCGCCTCGCGAAACGGTGTCCTGCCACTCAGCTGGTCTCTGGATGCCCCAGGCCCGATGACTGCTGCTTTAGAGGATATCGGGCATCTCCTTCCGTTCTTTTTAGGGGCAGACCCAAAAGACAACTCGACCTTCAATGCTGCGCCGTTTGGCCAGATTTCGTTTGAGGGCAAGCCGAAACTTCTAAGTCTGACAGGTAAGGGTCTGGAGCGGTCGGATGAGGTTGATGCTGCCATCAGGAGCGCTCTTTCTACCCTCGATGCCGCTATCACAGAAGCTCAACTCGCTAACGTCACAGGTTATTTTGCGGCGTGGGAAGCCATCCTCCATTGCGAAGCAACCGCCTATCACAATGCGCTGCTTGCCAAAAACCCGGAAGGATTTACATCTGTCACCAGAGCACATCTCGAAGCAGGGCGGCGTCTAACCGGAGTCGAGTTTCTGGAAGCACAAAAATTGCGAACGCATCTGCTGAAGGTTATGCTCAACGAGTTACCTGACTGGGACGCGCTGGTATTGCCGACGCTGCCCGTCCCGGCACCGCCTCATGGACAGGACAAGCAAAAATTTGGTGGTCGAAGTGTAACCACACAGGACAGCATGACCTGGTTCTGCTGGATTGGGAACTTGGCGGGATTACCGTGTCTGACCATCCCGGTGGGTAAATCGTCTAAGGGTCTGCCGATCGGCATGATGCTCATGGGCAAACCAGGGTGTGATGAGAAACTCTTGGCGATCGCGCGCAATATTGATCAAAGTATAAATGGTGGTGAGGCCTAAATGGGGAGTGAGCCAGTTAAAATCGGCGTTTTGTTTTCACAGACAGGTCCAATGGCGGTTACGGAAAATGCTCATCTTCAGGGCATCCTCCTGGCCTGTGAAGAAATAAACGCCACCGGTGGACTCAGCGGTTCCAAGATCGAACCCGTCATATTGAACCCGGAGGGTGACGACCGAAGATATACGGAGCTGGCAGCAGAGCTTTTGCTTAAGCACCGAGTAAACAGCATTTTTGGGTGTTGCTTGTCGACCAGCCGGAAAGCCGTTCTGCCGATCATTGAGCGATACAATGGAGTGCTCTTTTACCCTTCCGTCTATGAGGGCTTCGAATATTCGCCAAACGTGATTTATGGCGGCGCAGTTCCCAACCAGATGATCTTGCCGCTTCTTGACTATGTTTTCAAAAATCACGGGAACAGAATCGCTCTCGTTGGATCAGACACGCTCTATGCCCGCGAGATCAATCGAATCGTCATGGAGTTTCTTTCCAGCAGCGGTGGAACCGTTGTGGGTGAAACCTATCTCCCATTCGGGACCGGCAAGATTCGAATGGAAACCGAGTTAAAAAACATTGGGTCGGAACAAGTCGACGTCATCCTCTCGACCGTTGTTGGCGAGGACAGCGTCAATCTCTATTCCGCCTATGCGAGTGTGTTTCCTCAGGATCGCAATCTTCCGATCGCCTCGTTAACAACAACTGAATCGGAACTGGCGAAGATGCCTGCTGAGGCGCGGGCAGGACATCTTTCAGTCGCGTCCTATTTTGGCTCGGTCGGCTCGCCTCAGAACCAAAAATTTGTTGCAGCCTTCAAAAGCCGTTTTGGAGATAACGCGGTTCCGGGTGTGTACAGCGAGGTTTGCTATTCCCTCGTCCACTTCTTCGCCAATGCCGCCGGGCTTTCCGACACGACAGATTCTGACACTGTTCTCGAAGCGCTTTCAGGAGCGGTATTCAAAGGGCCTGGTGGTGATCTGTCTATCGATATCGATACAAACCATTTCAATCTAAGACCACTTATCGGAAGGTCTTGCGAAGATGGTACGTTCGAAATCGTCTCCAAGAATCCAAGCGTGGTCCGAGCAGACCCATACCTGGTCGCCTATGATCGTTCAGTCAGCGGACAGTTAGCCGTATGAACGAAGACATGCCGGTAAGAGATCAGAACCTGCTTCGCCGCCTGCGACGAATGCGAGTGTTAGTTATTCATCCTGACGACCAAGAGCGCTCCCTGCTGCTTGCTCAGCTCAAGCGTATTGGATGTCAGGTAGAAAGTCTGTGGCCAGCACCTGAAAGCCTACCGGATCACGTCGATGTTGTACTGTTCCTGCTCACCCCTCTGAGTGACAATAAAAACCTGTCCTGGCTTGCGGGAGAAAATGCGATTGCCAGGATTGCAATCATTGCATTCGAAACACCAGAAGTTCTCTCTGAGCTTGAACGCCTGAATGTACATGGTGTTCTTTCCAAACCAATCCGGGTGTTTGGCGTACTGGCGGCGCTTACCACTGCAATCGGCCTGGCTCGGCATGAGTCACGCCTTAAACGCCGCATTCAATCGCTTGACGACACGCTAAAAGCCAGACGCAAAATCGAACAGGCTGTAGCGATTTTGTCCAAGACTAGAGAGATCAGCGAAGAAGAGGCCTACAAGCGGCTAAGGGATAAGTCCCAAAACTCGAAAACGCCCATCTCTGCTATTGCGGACGCTATCATCGCATCGAGCGATATCTAGGGAAAGCGGCTGCTTCTCCTTGAATGGTCTATTTTTCGTGCGGCATCGGGCGAATGTCCCACGAAGACTCGATCCGGTCATTTCCTGCACCGCGACATCTCACCAGAAGGCTGGATCCAGAGTGTCGAGAACGGCCCGAAGCCGTCAGCCGCACTGCCGGAAGCTGTCATTCGCCGCACTCGCGAACCAGAGGCACGAGCGGAGGTCCGGATGGCGGACAAAGCAGCCATTGAAGCTCAATGCGATTTTCTGCAATCTAACTAAGCTTTAGAGGACAGGGAATGGATCAACTTCATATCCGAGCAGGTACATCCGATGATGTTGAAGCGATCCTTCGCGTGCATTCCAGTTCAGTTTTGGGCCTTGGACAACTCTCGTACAACAACGAAGAATGCCAAAGTTGGGCTTTTGGACTTGAGGTAAGCCAATACCGGGATGCGATGACAACAGGGGGAGAGACCTATCTGGTCGCTTTAAATGCCGGAAAATTAGTCGGTTTCTGCTCCTATAAGGAAAACGAAATCGTCGGCCTCTACGTCGATCCGTCCACCAGTCGTAAAGGCGTAGGGTCTCTACTGATACGCGCCGCTGAAGCTGGAATTGCCTCTGCCCGCCCAGTAACGATCACTCTGAATTCCGCATTGTCAGCGTTGGAATTCTACAAGTCGCATGGATACAGAGCTGAAGGGACGCGCCTTTGGAAGACGCGCGGCGGGCTTGAAATTGAAGTCTGTAAAATGGCAAAGGAGCTCGCCTGAGGCCTTGGGTGACTTGGTAGGTTTGGGCTCAATGCTGTCATGCGGCGGTGCCGCAAGCCCTCTATTAGGGGATCATCGATCACGGTCCAATCCTGCCGTTCACACCAGGACTCGGATTTTGCAGCCGCATTCCCGAAAGCTGTCATTGGTGAGAACCAAGTCCGACATGGGCTTCAGATACTGGCCATATGAAATGAAGTTATTGCTGATCCGGTAGAGAGACAGAGTCTCCCGATCTGGGTCGGTCAAAGATAGCTGGAATTTATCAGTCATTGGGCCCATGTGCCACAGGCACACCTTACCAAGAAGATGGATCGCGCGGTGTTCTGGTATACCCTGGCGAATAGAGGACGGGCGGATATGTTTGTGAAACCGACAGGTAAAACAGCGTTTTTCGGGAGCCTGGCGGTCGTTGCCTTCGGCGGTTTGGCATTTGCCGCCTATTCGATTTTGTCCGATCCTTTCGATACCGGCAAACCACTCACTGCGCCGGCAGAAAACGCCTCTCAAATCCTGCTCGTTGATGGTGATTTTCAGATAGACCCACTTGCCGATGGATGGGCCCACCGCACCTTTTTCGGCGTCACCCCAACCAGTTATTCCATCGAGACAGTCGAAGAACGCCGCGTCTTGCAGTGCAAGACCAATAACAGCGGGTCGATTCTTGCGCGGCACACTCGCATTGACGTTAGCGCCTTTCCAATCCTGAGCTGGGCCTGGAAAGTCGTGCGCCCCATCGAAAAAAACATAGATGAAAACACCAAAGAAGGCGACGACCATCCAGCACGGTTTTTTCTAAAGTTTGAAGATGATGGCGGTAAAGCTCGCGCCGCCGAGATCATTTGGAGCAATAAAAAATACGCACCTGGTGAATTCAAGATTATTGGCGACTTCTATCATTATGTGGCCAACGGCCTGCCCGGGAACACGGGAGTTTGGCACGATCAGCGCGTTGACCTATTGCAGCTGTATAAAGACATTGGCGGACAGGAAGCGGCGCCGCATCTGACGGTTTTGGGATTCTTTTGCGATAGTGATAACACCGGTGGTGAAAGCCTCGCTTATTTTGACAAAATCACTCTATCAAGCAGGTAATGCACAGGCTTGCTGCTTGAAGGCCAGATAACGCCGGTGCGGGAGAACGCGGCCTCTCAACGACAAGCTTTTCAGGTTGTTTGCGAAGTGAATGCGACAGAGGTCCAGTCCATGCCGTTTACCGTGAGCTGGTGTATTTCCTGATCAGATACCGGGATTGTCGCAGGCCAGAAGCCAGCCGCAGGCACGTTGCCGTCAAACCACGTTATCTCCCATTCGCCCGCATGCATATCCAGGATTGAACCGAACGCTGCCCGCCCCACCCCTTTTCTTTGATATGGCCGAAGCACACAGAATTCTGCCATGTACCAACAAGGGCTTCTTTCCCTTATCGTGCAATGCCTTGTGACCAGAGCGAAGCCCGCGATTTCGCCGTTGAGATGGAAGAGATACGGGTGCTCCCAGCATTCTTCCAGAATGTCATGTTCATAATGCCCAGTGGCATTGACCGATGTCCCGAAATGAAGGGCCATGTCGTAGAGATACAATTGGATGAGGTTTCCGAAGAGGGGTTTCTCGGACGCATCCGCAGCGATCACTTTCAAGTTTTCCGGCTCAGGCCTCCTAGACATGGAATATCCGATCAAAAGTCGAAGTTCGCGAAACTAGCGAGATGCCGTTCTGCGAACAATAGGCGTGAGGGCGGTCTATCGATTGGCACCATTGAAGACGCCCCGGTCAGTGGGGACCCGAGCCCGGGTTAGTTTGTCTCATCGAGCCAGGCTCGGAACCGGCGCGTTCGCAGCTGTTCGGTATTCGCGTACCAACCGCTATCCTGAATAAGTGACCTGCCGCCATGCTGGGGCGCGTTTGGCAGATAGGCGCGCATCGGCACACCCGTGTCGGGGTTGAGTCCGATCCTGTCGAATGCGGAACGCCGGGTCGGACCATAGGGAATGTGCGTGGCGAGACGCGCCATGCTGGAGGGCTGCGCCGCATGAGTCAGGAAGGCGCGCGCCGCATCCGGTGCATCGGACGACGCGGCGATGGCCCAGACCTCTATCCCGATAATGCGACCATCCCAGACAATATCGATGGGCGCGCGGCCGCGCTGCGCCATATCGAAGAAGCGGCCATTGTAACCGGCCGCCATGACGGCACGGCCCTCGGCCAGCATTTCGGCAGGTTCGGCCGGATCCTGCCACCAAAGGATATCGTCACGGATACTATCAAGCCGCCGAAAGGCCAGCTTGAGGCCGCGATCGGTGCTGAGCAGTCCGTAAACCTGTTCGGGCGGCACGCCTTCGGCCATCAATGCCCATTCGAGGATGCCGTCAGGGCTGCGCTGAATTGCGCGCGGGCCTGGGAAGCGGGCAATGTCGAAGAAATCCTCGATGCGAGTGGGTTTCACCCCCGGGAAAGCACGGTCGCTAAATGCCATGACCCGTGCATAGGCATTTTGCGGCACGGCGCAGCGGTCGGGGCCGAACGGAGTGAAATCCGCCAACGCGTCGGGCGTGAAAAGCGAATTTGGCTGGAGTTCGAGCAGCAGACCGCGCGCGCAGGCGACACGCGCTTGATCGTCCAGCATGTCGATCACATCCCAGCCTTCGTTGGGGCCACGCTCGGCCAGGGCGGCCCAGGTTCCGTCGTACTGTATGACTTGAACCTCCATGCCGGTCTGGTCTGCGAAGGGGCTGATGACGGCCTGTTGTTGCGCCGCCTCGTAAGCACCGCCCCATGACACGACAGTAAGATCTTCTGCCGCAGCCGGTGCGGCAAAGAGTGACGAGAAAAGGAGTAGTTCAGACAGACGCATTTTCTTCTTTCCGCAAGCGGCCCGCTTCATCCAGCCAGACCGAGACCAAATCGGCCTCGGACACCGCACCGAGATATTGACCGCCTTCACGCGACACGACCGGGACGGCGTCGCCGACAAATCCGCGCAGGCTTTGCATCGCCTCGGCCAGGTCGGTGCCGTCGTCGAATACCAGCTTGGCAGGAACAACGCTTTGATCCACACGGGTGACGCCTTGATGGGGGCCGGATGTGAACACGCCCAGAAGCTTACTCTCCAGGTCGAGAACGAACGCCTCCCGCCACCCCCGCTCTTCAAGGCGTTTGGCTACGACTTCCGGGGCTTCCTCTGCGGTTGCGGTCACAGCCTCCGCCTTGAGGTAATCGACAACCTTCAAGGCCGTGAGATGCGCATGATCGCGGCCCAGCGAGAAATCAATGCCGCGCCTGGCGAGTTGTACGTCAAACAGTGACCGTCCGAATATCCGATGCGAAACGAAGTTGGAAAAGACCACCGCGACCATGGCGGCAATGGTCACATCGTAGTTCCGTGTCAGTTCGAACACGATCAGTATGCAGGTCAAAGGCGCCCCGATGACGGCACTGGCGAAGGCCATCATGCCGCTGATCGCATAGATCGCTGCGCCTGAACTGGGGACGCCTGCCACCCCAGAGGCCAGCGTCCAGAAAAACACGCCGATCAGACTGCCGATCAGGAGCGACGGGCTGAACGCGCCCCCTGAAAAGCCTGCTCCGATACAGACAGCGGTCAGCATGATCTTGGCGATGATGAGGACAATCACTTCGCCCAATCCAAAGGCGCCGTCGATCGTGGCAAAGCGAAGTGTCGAGGTTCCGATACCGAGCACATCCGGCAAAGCCAATGCTGTCAGGCCGACCGCCAGACCCGCCGACGCCGTGCGCAGCTCGGGCCGCTTGATCGTAGCTGCGAACGCGGGCCCGACAGCAAGCAGAAGCCGCATGAATGCAATGGCAGCCACTGCCACAAGAAGGCCAAGGAGGGCGACGAGGGCGAACTCGTAACCATGCGCTACGCCCGGAAACTCGATGCGGAAAAGGGCGGGACGTTCGAAAACCACATTCGCGATAACGTAACCTGTCACGGATGCGACTGTCACCGGCGCAAAGGCACGGGTCGCATAGTGGCGCAAGACCACTTCATGCGCGAAAAGAACACCGGCTATTGGGGCATTGAAGGCCGTCGAGATCGCCGCGGCCACGCCGCAACTGACCGCAATGCTGGCAAGGTTCGGCACACCCAGTTGCAGCCGATGTGCAAAATTTCCGAAGAGAGCACCGAGATAGACCATCGGTCCGTACTGCCCCACCGACGCACCGGCGCCAAGCGAGAGTGCGGCGGTCCCAGTCGAGATCAGTCCGCTACGAAGATCCGGAAGTGGCCTGTGGAACTGAACCGCCTCGATAACGTCCGGCGGGCCGAGCGGCCGCCCGGCAGGTGACAGATGCCGATGGATCAGCCCCACGATCAGCCCGCCCAGAGTTGGAACGAGAACCGTTGCAAGGGCCACCAGCCACGGCATGCTTTCCCATTGCACGCGCGATTTGGGCGCGACCAGAAATGCGCTGTTGAGAATCGAAACCAGTTCTAAAAGTGCGATAGCGGCCAGTGATGCCGCACTCCCTACAACGAGCGCAATGCCGGTCAGAACAAGCATGCGCACAAAGGGAGGAGCTGATTTGCTTTGCGTTCTCGGGGGCATCTACGAGATCATCGGCGTTATTCCTCGGTTACGCAATAACCCAGGTTCGTGCGGTAAATGCGGATCGGATTGAATCAGCAGTGCAGCACAAACCGGTCGTCCGAGAGACAGCCGAACGGAACGACCGAACGCGGGCAGCTCGAAAAACGGCTGCTATCTCGCTGGCACCCTGACGTTGTGTTTGTGCCGCCAGAGGATATCGTCATGACGGGGACACCTCTATGGGTGGAACCAAAAGGCGCTATCGGCAAACTTTTCGGCGTTCCACCATCCGGTTGTACCGGCACTGTAGTTGAAGTTCCGCGATCCTGCCTGGCTTTGCAGCGGCGCCGTGACTTCCGAGAGCCTGTTACGCCGGGCGGCATGTTTATCTGTCTCGGGCACCACTATCGAGACATGGCCAGACCGGCCCTCGTTCTTACGCCGGGCAATGATCAAGGCAACAGCACCCTGGTTCGCGTTGTCCTGCACATCCGTCAGCGACGATGCACGCCGCCAGCCGAACGAGGCGCCGTGATCATCCAGCCACCGGAAGATGTCATTGGCCCGCATCTCTCGCAGCGTCGAGCCATAGCGGGGTTTGACCTTCTCCCCCTTTGCAATCTCGATCACCGCACGCTCCGTCCACCAGACACGTGGCAGATAGACGCCCGCCAAAGCGCAGTAATCGTGTGCATAGATATTGCAGAACGTGGTGTTCGAGCGGGGTTGGTACCGCTTGTGCGAGGCCTTCTGCGGATTGAGGTAGGAAATGATTTGCGCCAGATCTTTGCGCAACTCCTCGGGCGTGCCGCCCGTCCGCGACGGCATCCCCGATTCCCTGACCGTAAACGCATTCGCGGACTGCGTCCGCTTGGTGACGGAACTGGCCTTGCGCGGCACATGCGCCTCCGGGATGTCCCCGGTCGCCAGGGGCGGCGGCGCGACGACAGCCGCACTGGAGGTCTTCTTCAGGTGCTTGGCGGAACTGAAGCCGCGGAAGACATTGCCGTTGAGTTCGGCTTCGATCTCGATGAAGCCGTTGACGGACTTGCCGGTGAAGGCGCGGACCGGGTGATCATCAGGCAGATGGGCGACAATGTTCTTGGTCGTCGGACTGCTGATCTTGGCCTCGCTGCGCATCCGCAGATGGCTTGTCTGGTTCACATCGACCTTCATCTTCGGACCGGTCGCGATCTTTTGCGCTGGCGGATTGACGACCGCATTTCCGTTACCTGTCGGCGCGCCAAGGGAAGAACCGTCGGGGTTCGGGATCGACCGGGCGATGGCAATGTAGTCGCGAATGTGCTCGCCGTAAAACTTGGACCCATCGAAATGGCCCTGCTTTAATCCCCGCGAGGACCGATACCGCCCGGTGTTATAGGTTATGGCGATCGTCGTGAACTCCAGATCGGTGATCGAGGAGCGATTGTGTAGTTTGCGTTTCCGGGCCGACGATGTCAGCTCTTCCATCGCCTTACCCAATGACTGCTTGAAATTCTCGTAGCGCTTGTTGAGGAAATAACCCGGATCGACCTTGAAGAACTGCAAGTCGTACTGAAACACGCCGTAGCCGTGGCAAAACTTGTTCTTTCGATTCTTGGCAAACCCATATCCCGGCACATGCTGGGACATTGCCAGCAACGCCGCCCGGGCAATATCGAACATCTTATCCCCGTCCTTGACGGCAACCAGATGAGCCTTCGTCTTGGGGAACGCACTTCTGTTCGGCGCATCCAACGTATCGCCGCAACATAGCCGGACGATCTCGCTCTTGCGCAGCCCCTTCTTTCGCATCGGCGACCACAGGCTTCCGGTTTCTTGCGTCGCAATAGCGATCAGCATGTCTGGATCGAAGATCGTATTCTTCGTCGCTGCGGCAATTTCGTTGTAAAATGTTTTCTTGAACCATTGAATATCGGACTTGCTGGCCATGTCGTTTACCCCAGGAAAAATTCGCCGAACGTCAAGTTTACCATAACCGCCGCTGCCCGCGGCGAAGAGTTCGTTTCCGGCCAATCAATCGCAATTACCCACCCGCTTTGAAACGGGTCTGACAGGAATGGTGTACCCTATTTCGGGATAAGGGGTGACGCTGGCGAGGCGTTCTCGGTCGGATCGAACGGGGTTTCGACTTCCTTGGCGAGCATTTCAAGCGCAGAGGGTTAAGAGCAGCCAAAGCCGCGGTTAGGAGTTTCGCCCGCCACGCGGCCCGGTTTTATGAGTGGCCCGGTTTTATGAGCGGCGCGGTTTTATCAAGGGAGGTGAAGCAGGCCACCTCCCTTTTGAAATGACGAAGGCGCTTTAATCGATCGGCGACGCGCTAGGTGCAGGGATTAAATCACGGTACTTGTCACGCAAGTGATCGCGATACAGTGCTTTTCCCAACGCAATCATCATCAGTCCCAAAATCATGGCAAACGGCAAAGCGCCGATGATCATCGCGTTTCTTATCGCCTCCATCGGATTGTTTTCACCGGCTGCGAGCAACAGCGTGCCAAGCACGGCAGTCAGAATGACGCCCCAGACGATACGGTGCTTAATGCCCGTTTCCTGGTCTCCGCCGGACATGATCGTATTCATCACAAGAATACCGGAGTCAGCCGAGGTAACCAGGAAGGTCAGAACCAGGACAACGCACATCACATACAGCGCGGACAACAGTCCGCCGTCCAAAATGTATGCCAAGGTGACGAAAAGCTTGTTGGTGTTAGACGCGCCGATGATCGCGCCTTCAGCAACACCACTGAGTTCCAGATCAATCGCCGTGGCCCCGAGGATCGTCATCCAGGCAAAGCAAACCAGCGATGGCGCAATAACACACCCAATGACAAACTCTCGAATTGTGCGCCCTTTTGAAATCCGGGCAAGAAACAGCCCGACGAAAGGTGCGTAAGCGACCATCCATGCCCAATAGAATGTTGTCCATCCCGCCTGCCATGCGAACTGCCGGCCCTCATTGCCGGCCTCATAAGCCGCTGTAAGAGTCGCTTCATCGAGCGCCGCGGCATCACCGCTCAGCCCGGATACAAATCCTTCATAGCTCCCCCAGGCGTTGGTCGCTCCACCAATAAGATCCCCCGCCAGAGGCTGCGCAGCCAGTGGCAGTGCAGCGGTGAAATCAGCCTCGTTCAGTGGGAAATAAGCGTTAAAGGACAGTGATATGAAGTGCAGAATATAGTCGGCCAGAGCGACTCCGTATGTTGTCATTGCAAAGAAAAACGAGCCGAATATCACAAAAACCAACAACAGAACCATCGACAGAACCAGGTTGAGGTTTGACAAGTACTTAACCCCACGGCCCACACCCGACACGGCAGAGATGATTGACAGGGCCATGATCAGTATCAAACCTGCAATCAAGCCTGCAGCGCTGGGTGTTGGTGCCTCACCACCAAGATTCATAATCCATTCAACGTTGGTGATCGCGTACACGCCGTTGAGAAACTGGCTGACACCAAATCCGATGGTCACGGAGACCGCAAGAATCGTCGCCACGACGCCAAGCGTGTCGATTACATGTCCAAAGAGACCATTTGCATGCCGCCCGATGAGCGGTGTCAGAGCACTTCTCAGCGTCAAGGGCATCCCGCGTGTGTATGAACAATACGCCATCGCCAAACCTGCGATGACAAACACGCCCCATGTGTGAAAGCCGTAATGTGCAAAGGTAAATATATAGGCGGGCCGGATGGCCTCTTTGGAATTTGCGTCGACGTTCTGGGCCAGGACTTCAGGATTCGACGCCCACAGCCCCAAGGGTTCGGCGGTGGCGAAGACCATTAGTCCCACACCCAAACCTGCGCCGAACATCATTGCGAACCAGGAGAAATTCGAAAATTCCGGTTTTTCCCCCGGCCGCCCCATCACGCGCCCTCCCGTTGAGGGGATAACTGCAATGGCAATCAGGAAGACTGCGAAACATCCAAAGAGGACGATGTAAAAGGCGTTAAAGCTCTCGAGAAGCTCCCATTTGAAACTGTCTAGAATGCTGTTCGCGGATTTCGGCCAGAGCAGTGCCCAAAGCACCAGAACGACCATGATGCATTTGCTGCCCAGCGCAATCGGAAGGCTGTAATTTTCGTAAAACCCGGCCGGCGCCTTCTTGATTACGACATCAGTAAAAGGTGGCTTTATCATCTGTTCCCCCATCCACAGCAATGTGTTCAATGATGAGAGTCACCACAAACCGCCACCTCCTCATATTTCTCAGCTTTGCACACTTGTAACCATTTGTACGCGGGTTAGTATAAACATGCGAAATGCGGAGGGGTTATGTCGGAAAGTTTTTCGAATAATTTGCGAAGTCTGTGCTCTGAACGGGTCAGCATCGCACAGGTCTGCAGGGAAATCGGATTCAACCGTCAGCAATTTAACCGTTATCTCAACGGTGGCGGTATGCCGTCGGCCCATAATCTGCGCCGAATTTCTCAGTACTTTGGGGTGAGCGTAGAAACACTCGTTGCAGATAAAAATCAGTTTTCTGCTGAAATGGACAACCTGGAATTCGACGATTCCAGGCGAACGCGTCATTCCCTGGATTACGTTTTCGAAGGCCAAGCCCGGCATTTGCGGAGATACCTCGGGTTCTTCCATGGGCATTTTCGGACTCCCACCTGGGGAGAAAACATCATCCGAACCTTGGTATGGCTGCGGGAAGACAAAGGCAAAGTTCTCAGCCATACCTTCGAACGCGCTTACAGCGAGGACGGAAGCGTCCGGCAAAAAACGCGGCTTTTAGGACAGGTCGCATATCAGGGAAACCGAATTTATCTTATTGAAAACGCGAATAGCGAAGATGGCTTTATCTCCAGCACAATCATGTTTCCCGCCCATCGGCAGCAGATAAATCTGCTCCAGGGACTGACCATGGGTGTCGCAACACGCCCGCGCCTTACGCCCTACGCATCGCCAATTATCTGGAAAAGGATTCCAGAGCGGATTTCAGCACGCCGAAGCCTCGAACAAACGGGGATCTTTCCTAAAACCAGCACGGCCGTGGATCCTGTCATTCGCAATCGCTTAATCGAACTGGCTTACCCGAATGAGTTTGTTGCCCAGATCGGATGAGCTGCCACTTGCCTGCCGGGGGTGGAGACACTTGCAACGCTGCGCAGGCGGTGACAGTGGCGGTGCCGGTCGTCATTCCGGGCTTTGTTTTTTTTCAGTACGTTTCGAAGAAGCCGTTACCTGATCCCAGTGCAGCATCGCGTTTTCCTGGGCTAACCCGGTAAATAACCTCAACCTAGGGCCGGCAGTGCGGACAAATCCGGCATTTACTTTCAGGGACCGAGTTTCTGGAGGCTGCGCGCAACCAGACTTTCAGGATGCTGCACGAGGGTTGGAAGCCTGAGAGAAAGCGGGTGCGCTAGGCAGACAGGCGTGAGCCCGCTTTCCCCGAATTCTTGTTAGTTGCTGATTTCCTGAACCTTCATGACCAGCTCATTCCAGTTGCGTTGATTTTCGATGTCATGTTCCAGACCCTGCTCATCGGCGATCGTGAAGCGCTTGATGGCTGGGGTTTTGCTGGTGGCCTGATAGAGCCAGTAGGCCTCCGCTTTCAACGCCTCATCGATGGGCTTGTCGATGGACTCGTAGACCATCTGTTTGCAGGCGTTGATGGACTCGGCGGGGAACTGGGCGATCCGTTGGGCCAGTGCATCAACGTAGGAACCGATTTCGTCCGGTTCCAGAGCTTTATTGATCGTGCCCATGCGCTCGGCATCGTCGGCGTCGTAGTCCTGCGCGCTCAGGATGATCTCGAGCGCGCGGCCGAGGCCGGTTTGACGCGCCATGCGTGAGGCGCCGCCGCCGCAGGGTAGGATGCCCATGCCCACTTCCATTTGCATGAACTTGAACTTGCCCCGCGCGGCAAAGCGCATGTCGAGGGCCAGTGCCAGTTCGTGCCCACCGCCGCGTGCAAAGCCTTCGAGCTTGGCGATGGTCGCCTGCGGCACTTTGCTGAGGCGTTCGCACACCGATTGCAGGTCGAGCAGCCGCGCATCTTGGCGCGATACGGCTTGGGTGGACATGTCCTTGAGCAGTTCGGTGTCGTAGTGGCAGACCCAGATCTCGGGATTGGCGGATTGGAAAACGACGACCTTGGTGTCGCGGTCCCGTTCCAGGCGCATGGCAAGGCTGTTGAGGTCGGCCAGCATCTCCTGGCCCTGTACGTTTACGGATCCGAAATTGAAGGTCACCGTCGCGATGGCGTTTTCGACCGTCACATCGAAGGTTTGGAAGTTCTCGTATTTCATCGGGCAGTTCTTTCTTGGGCCTCGGAATCACGGATGAGAGGCGTTGGGGTTAAGCGGTTTGGGTTTGCGGAGGCAGAGCGCCGCGGGGGTCAGCCGTGCTGGCGCACTAAGGTCTTGATCGTCTCAACAACCTCCGCTGCAGGTGCGGCATTAAGAGCGGCGGAATGTGGGTTTGCGAAGGTTCCGCTGTCATTGTCGAAAAAGGCGCCGGACGCATCCGCAAACCGGGGGCCGAGCGCGGCTTCGATCAGGATGTCGGCGCCGATGCTCAGGTCGTTGCCCGCCACGCCAAAGCCTTCTTTCACCATCTTGGACGCAAGCAGCGATCCGGGATTCACAGCGATCATGGCGGGACCGTCCGGGAGCGCCTTGGCCCATTCACGGGTCCAGATCGTGATGGCGAGCTTGCTTTGCGCGTAGGCATCCATATCGGACAGGTGCCCTTTGCCCAGCATCGCATTCAGGTTCACCGGCGCTTGTGCCGCGGAGGACAGGTTCACCACACGGCCATCCTTCGGGATGATCGGCAACAGCAGGTCCGTGAGCAGGTATGGCGCGAGCGTGTTGACGACAAAGCGGATATCGAGCCCGCTTTCGAGCACCGGCCGGGGGGTTTTCAACACGCCGGCATTGTTGATCAGCACGTCCAGCCTGTCGTATCTGGCGCAGATCTCCGAGGCGAGCGATTTCACCGCTGACAGGTCGGACAGATCCGCGTTGAACGCCTCGACGGTGCCGCCGATATCTGCAGCGGCGGTCTCCAGCTTTTCCGCGCTGCGGCCGTGCAGCAGAATGCGATGCCCGGCAGCGGCAAGCTGTTTTGCGGTGAGCAGGCCGATCCCGTCGGTGGAGCCTGTGATGAGGATGGTCTTGGTCATATGATCGGTCCTTTAGGCAAAGTCGGGCAGCAGATCATCCGCCAGCCGCTTGAGCGTGGTGTCGATTGAGGTTTGATTGAAACGGAGGTTGAGGGCGACGTGGTTCACGCCCAGCGTTTCGATCTCGCGCAGGTAGCGGCGCAGGAATCCACTGCCGGATTGAAAGCCCAGATGGATGGGCTGCGCGGTCGCCTCTGCGTCGTCGAGCAGGTCGGCATAGAGCGACTGCATCACCGGCTTGCCCGGCTGGCCCGAAGCCACAAGCCGTGCGCGGTAGTCAGCGATCACGCGCCCCTGAGAGGCAGCGTCCCGTGGGTAGGTCATCCAGCCATCCCCGTTCTGCGCAACCCAATCGGGCGCTTGCTGGCTCCCACCTGTGATCAACAGAGGCAGACGTTCCCCCGTGGGTTTTGGCAAAAGATCGATACCGCCCGACAAGCTGCCCTGCGCGCTTTGGTGGAGCGGATATGGCGCGCCAACCGCCCGGATGTACTCCACGCTGTCGCGGAACCGCGCGCCGCGATCCGGGTAGCTCTGCGCCATCGCCGGATATTCCTCGGGCCGGTCCCCCGACGCCACACCCATCAGCAGCCGTCCGCCCGACAGCACATCCGCCGTCGCAGCAGCCTTGGCCACGTGCGCCGGATGTCGCAAGGGCAGGATGATGCTGGCCGTGCCAAGCGCAATGCGTTCCGTCACGCAGGCAAGCGCACCCAGATAGACGAAGGGATCAAAAATCTGCCCGGCATCGCCGAAACTTGGCACGTTAAAAGGCACATCCCGCAGCCAGAGCGCGGAAAACCCCAGATGCTCGGCCAGTCGTGCAGCCTTGAGATGGCCCTTCATCGTGGGTTCCGCTCCGACCACGTAAGCCTCAAGCGGCAGCACCAGCCCCAGGCTCAGCCGGCCCGGCTGAAAGACCCGATTGTAGGCCGTGTTGAGCCGGGGAAAGCTAGCAGTCTGCGTGTTGTCCAGCATGGTCGGTCAGTACCGCACCAAAGTGCGGCTCTCGATACTCTTGCGAATCACCGTCACGCTCGGGTCCTCGACCATATCCAGCGCACTATGCGCGATCGAAGGCAGACCGCGATTATCGTAGATGTTGAAGAGCACCACCTCATCCGGTGTCATCTTGGATTGGTACAGCCATTCGTGATGGGGATTACCCGCAAGCCCCATGATCTGGCCCTTGCGATCCGGATAGATCAGATCGAGCAGGATCCAGTCCGCGGGATCAACGCTCGACGGGCGCACAAAGCCAAGAGGCGCGCTGTTGATCCTATGCTCGACAGGCCGCCATACATTGATGAAGGCGTAATGTCCGTCTCTCCACTCCGCTGCCCTGTCAGTGCCCAGAAGATCAACAAGGCGCTGCTTCGCCCCGTCTTCACTGTAGTCGCTGTGCACATTGCGCGCCGGTTTCCGCGTGGCATCCGGGTTATCCACGCGCACTGTATGGTCAAAGACGACGACCTCGCGTGCACCCAGCCTGTCCGTCAGAAGCTGCGTGAGTTCATGGTCATAGGTCTCACTCCTGCCTTCCCCGGAAAAGTCCTCAACCGCACTCCAGACGGTGGCAAACTCCACGGCGTCTGTCGCGAAGCGCACCCGATCCACGGACGACCGTATATCGGTCAACTGCACCTGTGTCGGAGCGAGTTCCGGCGAAATCAGATTGCCGACGATACCGCCTGCGTCGAGCTCAAAGGCTTGCCGTTCGTCTTTATGGACATGGTAGTTGACCGTGGCGGTGCGTGCCATCGAAGCACTCTCCTGTGATCTGTGCCTTCCGCTGCCCATGGATATGACTTCTGGCCAAAAGTGAATAAACAGCCTAATTTCGTATTCATAATTCGGAGAATGAATATAATGAGTGTTGACACTGACGGGTTACGCCTGTTCATTCTGGCTGCCGAGTTGCTGAACATCAGCGCAGCCGGGCGCCGGTTGGCTATGGCCCCGGCCGTGTCCAGCGCGAAACTTGCCAAGCTCGAACACAGCGTGG
This sequence comes from Pelagibius sp. Alg239-R121, assembly GCF_947331435.1. Lineage (GTDB taxonomy): Bacteria > Pseudomonadota > Alphaproteobacteria > Kiloniellales > Kiloniellaceae > Denitrobaculum. The sequence continues at coordinate 220,404 of NZ_CAMZOF010000002.1, forward strand.
GCGCAGAGCTCTTGCATCGCACAACACGCAAAGTTTCGCTCTCCGTGGAAGGGGCCGACTTCCTGCCCTTCGCGCGCGAGATGATCGCCCAGGAAGAGGCGGCATTCGCCGCTCTGGGCAAAGGATCGGCCCATGTCAGTGGAACGCTGCGATTTACCGCGCCCAGCACCTTTGCACAGCTCTATATCGCACCGATCCTGCCGAATTTCCTGGACCGGCACCCGGATCTCACGCTGGACCTGCGATTGTCCGACGTACAGTTCGACCTGATCGAAGGCAGCTATGACCTCGCCCTGCGAAACGCGCCGCTGCTCGATACCAGTCTGAAAGGGCGCAAGCTGGCAGATGACAAGCGCATCCTGTGCGCCGCCCCCGCCTACCTTGACGCGCATGGCACACCCGAAACACCGTCCGATCTGACCGGTCACAAACTCATCGCCTTTCAACACCTTGGCCCGCGGCCACTGAAAACCGCGCAAGGCGCTGTCGCGGCATTCGACCCCGGGGCGGCGAAGAGCCAGTTGATTATGGATGACGGGCTGAGCCAGAAGCGTGCGACCCTGGCCGGCGCGGGCATCTCTTTGAATGCGCTGTGGAGTATTCAGGAAGAACTTGCATCGGGACAGCTCAAACGCGTCCTGCCCGAATACGAAGGAGCCGAGGACAACGTCCTGTGGCTCATCTACCCCAAATCCAACGTACTGTCGCCCAAGGTCCGGGTGTTCATCGACTTCCTGATCACCGAGATCGGGAAGAGCCCGCGATGGGAACTCTAGCGCGTCACGAGATCACGTGACACCGCAACACCGGACGTTCGCTGCACCCTGACGAACGACCGATTCTGGCCGACTCCGGGCCTTCTTTCACTGCCTCAGAGATCGGAGTCTTCGCGACCGCCGCGACGGGCAGGAGTTGACCCGAAGCGGCCAGTCGGTTGAAGCTAGGCGGAGGATTTCCCGGCCTGCATGGAAACTCTTACGATTGGAATCTCATCACCTTTTGCTAAAGCTTGCCGCCGATCACGGTTCAAGCGTGAGCATCGATGCTGTCGGTTGGTGCTTGAGACCGGTCCTTCATGCTGTAGTCACGGGATATGTCGGCAACACGCATTCGATAGTTGTCAAACACCGACTTGCGGCTGCCCTGTTGAATACGCCGGTGTTCCGCGACGTTTCGCCAAGCTGTCACGGCTGCCTCGTCCCGCCAATAGGACAGTGCAACGAACTTTCCGGGCTCGACCACGCTTTCAAAGCGCTCGATGGAGATGAAGCCATCGAAACCCTCGACGAGGGCCATCATGCTTTGACCCATATCCAGATAGGTTTGCCCCTTGTCAGGTTTGGGCCACGATTCGAAAATCACGACGATCATGACGAGTATCCTTTCAGCGTCGAATTGATGGCTGGAAAATACTGGGGCGCCTCGGTGCGCTCGAACATCCCATAATCCCGCGAAACCAGCGTCAGCATGGCACTTGTGACGGAAGGATTTTCCATAGCTGTCGCGAGGGCAACCTTGCCGTGATCTAATGAACTCGCGTCTTCGACCGAGAGATAGCTGCCGTCAACGGTCACGCTTTGAAATGCCTCGCCGTTCGCTTCGACTGGTTTACCTTTTGAAGCGACGATTGTGAGATATCTCGGCTCGGTCGATTCCACATCGGCATAGGCACCTTCGGTGGTCCACGTTTCCACTTCCGCATCCGGTCGTGCCATCGTCAGGACATGTGATATCCGAAGGCGATAGTCTTTAAAATGAGTGTTCCGGCCAGCCGATTGTGAGCCGTGATGCTTCGGATCACTCCGCCACTTCGCGAGGGAAGCTTCGTCCCTCCAATGTGAGTGGGATAGGATCACGTTTGGTCGAGAGAGAGACTTGAAGCGCTCAATGAACAGGAGCCCCTTATGCTCCTGGAGTAGAGGTCGCAACTTGTCCGCGTGCCTGAAATAATGGGCTTCATGCCCGGCTCGGGGTTCCAGCTCAAAAAGCAGAGCGTGCATATCCTGACCTCTTTGAGTGCTCCACAGAGTGATCCTGCAACGACCGAGAGAACAGCTTCCATGCTCACGGCCAGTTGTGTCCGGAACATGAGTTCGTGTTATATTGGTCTACAAATTGGTCTGATTGAAGGCAAAGAGATGAAATCATCAAGTGCGCTCATTCAGCTCCGTAGCTTACTCGACAGTGACGAGGTGGCCATTGGAGAAAAGCTGCCCACAGAACGGGAGTTGGCACGGCGCTTATGCTGTAGTCGGGAAACCGTTCGTCGTGCGCTATCGACGCTCGAAGGCGAGAACAAGCTCTGGCGACACGTAGGTCAAGGCACGTTCCGTGGACCCAGGCCTGGTAGTGCACCACTTCGAGAGAACTTCCTGGTTCACGCAACTTCGGTCGAAGAGTTTGTGACGGCCCGATACTTGATCGAGCCGGTCGTTGCGGGAGAAGCTGCAAGGCGTGCAACAAAGGCAGATGTGAAGAGACTGAATGAATGCGTCGCAGCGGGTCGGGTCGGTCGTGATCGGTTCGAGTGTCAGAAGGCAGACGATGTATTCCATCGTACAATTGCAGAGGTGGCAAAAAACGCGGTGCTTTTTTCGATTCTGAACTTCCTATCCGACGCTCGGCGGCGTTCGACATGGCAGACACAATGGGATCGGACATACCGCCACCTAGGCATCGAAATGTTCAAACAGCAGCACAGCGATCAGCACCAACGTATCGTTGCCGCCATCGCAGGGAGAAATCCGGAGGGCGCGAACGACGCAATGCAATCGCACCTGAGTACGATTATTGCAGCCCTTCAGGCAGCGCCCGGTTCTCCTCAGTTCTCGGAGCTTGGTCAGGAAACCAGACGTTCGCTGCACCCTGACGAAAGAGCAGAATGAGCTCCTTCCGGACCTTCGCTGCAATCAGAACGAACGACCGCTCCAGACCCTACCGACCGCTTGTTCCATCCCTGAATCCTTCCCTGTTTCCTGTACCCCCCTGCTCAAAGCGCAACGCCGCCACAAGTCAACGATACTGCGGGTTACAGCGAATTCGTAGCCGCCACACAATTGGGTTTGTGGCGGCAAAAAGTACCAAAAACCCCAGCGTTTCTGCGGGTTGTGGCGTGTGGCGGCAAGGATTCGGGGATTTGGTGGAATTTGGGCCGGACATTGAGGCCACAGACCAGGACGGGAACGTCTACCGCTATAACCCGCTGGCGCAAGATCCGGAACCGGCACGACGACCGGAATAACGGATCACAGCCAGCAGCACAGCCGCCCTCCGGAGCGGTTTCTTGTTAGCGAGGACCATCATTGGATTGAAGGGTTGAAGCGCTTGCTCACCTGACCTGCTCCCCGATGTTCCCTCATTCATAACGAGAGTCTGCGGGTTTGGTTTTCATGTTCTTCGTCGTGGGTTTGGGCAAGCGCGCCGGGCACGGTGCCCTCAAATTGCTCAAGCGTTCGGCGCGCGTCATCGCAAACCAGCACGATGCAAATGGTGTATCACGCGAGATCAGGAATCGGCTGAGCAGCCGGGAGCCTTTCTCGCGCATCGGACGGACAGAACCGCTTACGGAGAAAACGCCATAGCAAAAACGGCGGCCTCAACGGACCGCCGTTCATTCAGAATACTATCTGATGGACTTAACTCGCCCGCTTGCGCCGCGCAACGGCGATTCCGGCAAGACCCAGGCCCAGCAGAGCGAGCGTGCCGGGTTCAGGAACGCTGACGCTGCTACTGTGTGGTGTCACAATTTCAATCGAAGCAAGAAGCCCCCCAACAAAGGGTTCTCCAGCAAACGACGAAAACGTCACGCTATCCTCGGTGAAACTCACACTACCGATCCCCGGGTTCGGGTTCAAAACAACATTGACGATCTCTCCGACCTCTCCAACCCAGTCCAGGTCGGTTAAAATATAGTCTACATTAGCCCTTAAAGGGCCACCTCCATCGGTAACGACAATATCAATACGTGACGCGCTTACATCCACGATGAGGCTGCCGAAATCGAATTCAACCCCGGCACCTACGGTTTCTGTTATCGGGCTACCAAAAGTGGCACCGTTAATTGTAATCTCCAGCGTCACGTCGTCGCCAATGAGAGTTGCGCTTGCGCTGTTAGTGAAGGAAAAGAACAGTGCGCTTACGATAGCCACTGCGATTTTACCGAGTTTCATAGCCGTTCCCAATGTTAGAGCTTATTGCCTCGCCTGTAACAGATGTCCTATCTGCTCAGTAGGAGCAAAATTTTGCAAACACCATGCCAACGTTGGAAATCCGCCAGTTTCCACTCAACAACCATGGGCCGCACCACGCAACTGTAAATAGCGTCGACAGAAATTCTCTCAAAAATTGTATAATTGGCAGCAGCCTGGACATAAAAATTATACTTTTAAATGCCTTAACTCACATTTTCGACTGTAAATTCCGCCGACAAAAGAGTGGCTTCAGTGTCGATCGAGATTACAGGCTTACTGCACTGACCTGCTCACCTAAATTCGTCGTGCAATTGGGTCAAGAGTGTCGGACGTGCACTCACGGGCCTTGGTCATGGCCTAGTCAACCCAAAAGGGACGCGGATGTCGGTGGGTAGCTGCGCCACCCCATGACCATTTACTTTTTCTGCGAGTTGGTTCCGCTGCATGAGTGAGCGGACGGTGGGGAAAACGCCAACCAACGAACCGGTTACCGTGGAAAAAGGTTGTTGACCTTTCCCGCCTGACGTCGAGCCTACCGTACCCAGTTTTCCCGGTTAAAGTCCGCCTTCCGATGGGTAGAAGAGCGGCTGGACGGCTTAAAACGAACAATCTTCCCCCACCACCTACGATCGTGCTTCAATATCGTCTGCGATGATAGGTAATTTCGTTGGGGAAGATAAATATGCGAGTAGTTTTGCCCTTTTACCGCCTTCGGCATGGCGTTAATCGTCTTGGGTGCGTGCGCCCAGAAACCGGCGTCGGACCAGCAGCCTGATACGGCAAGCACCGCTACAGAAACCTCCGCCAAGACTGGCACAGACTGGTTCCATGAAGAGCTGATGGCGAAAATTTTAAAGCAAAAAATTATCTCAGTTGGAATTGGGTCGAATCACAAGAAAGGCGATCCAAATCCTTATCGCGAAGGTATGCGTGGCTCTGCCCACAAAGCGCTATCGGCTTGCTTGGTTTAGGATCTGGAGAATGTATCCGTGACATATAAGCGAGCACACATGGGAGGAGGCTCGGATCAGTCCAATGCCGAATTCGTGGCCTTGAGAAACTGTCGGAATAAGAAGCGGCAATTTCAGTATGAATGTACTTGCCAGCTAATTGACAGTGACGATGAAAACGTGCTTGAGGTGCCGGCAGACTTCCTTGCGAAGTATCAGAAGAAGTTTTCGGCAAGATCAAACTGATAGAGCGAGCGCGTTAACTTGAGGGTTCTGCGAGTTATCCCCGTCCTAGTTGCTCTGCTGTTTGCCCTCCCCGCACAAGCCCAAACAGTCACCGGCCCAGCCACGGTCATTGACGGCGACACACTGGAAGTCCGCGACGAGCGGATCCGCATCATCGGCATAGACGCTTGTGAGAGCCGCCAGAAAGCCAGCCTGAATGGCCAGGAGTGGCCCTGCGGCATAATGGCGACCGCCTGGATGGTTCTCGGCAAGGTGACGCGCTGTGTGGCCAGCAAGCGGGACCGCTACAAGCGACTATTGGCTGTCTGCAGGGTGGATGGCGAGGATTTGGGCGCCGGCATCATCCGCGACGGTCTGGCTGTGGCCTACCGGTATAGGGGCAATGCGCCGAACCCGGAGTATCTGCCGATCGAGGCTGAAGCCAAAAGACGAGTAGAGGGCTGTGGGGGAGTGAGTTTAAGATGCCTTGGGAGTGGCGGAAGCGGAAGTAGCTACTTCGTCACTTTAATGCTGAATCCGGTGTCGAGGAGGGGTTAGCAGCTGAATTTCTCGTGCAGCTTCTCCAGCGTGGCAATATCAGCCTTAATGGCGTCAAGGAGTAAACGCTTTTCTTTTGGGCCTGCGTTTTCAACGCTTGGAAGACTGGCGTGGCTTCGAGTGCCGGTAAGTTCTCGATTAATCCACTCGCACTGGGATTCTCGTTGTTCAGACGTTGCATCAGTAGGCTGCCCGCGAGGCCCCGGATTTGGCTCCGAGGCGCAGCTAGACATCAACAGCCCTATCGCCAACAACAAAACTACCCGCATCCATTCCTCGCTTCCTCCAGGCAGGTTACAAGCTATGCTGCCGGCTTCCTGCCTCCCCCGCGAGAAACACTGGCACGGAATTCAATGTGGGGCAATTGGGTTGGAGAGTGGAATACAATGGTGTGTGAACTGGTAAAGGACATACCATAAGGCGAGACAGAGTGCGCCTAGTTCTTGCTATTTTCCGAAACCAACAACGAGCGTTCAAACTCCGAAGTTCTTTTTGAACCTCCGCGAAGTTGTTCCGAGCAGAACCATACAAGCAACACCAAACCCAAAGAGGATTAACGAGCCAGGTTCGGGGAGCCTTCTCAATCGCTTTGGTTGGCCTCCTTCATTATGCTCTAAGAAAACTCTCAATCTAATCGTATCGTCAGGATCGTCTAGGACATCCCGAAGAGTTCGCTTGTTCCTATCGAATGCCGACCACATCCAGTCAACATGTGGTCTCTCACCGGGTCCTGGGTGAACCCCACTTCTCGTCATAATCCCGCGATTCAAACGTGCGGCCGGTAAGTCCAGTGCGTCACCAAGATCTTCATAGGCCGGAACACTCCCTGGTACTGGATTTTGCCCTGTACCGCGCTTGCCAATTGTTAGTTCTGGCCCTTTCTCAGATTCGCCGGGATGTGGGGCGGTGATGTGTTGGCCAAAAATTTCAACTATCGAATATGAGAACGGTTTTACGTTAAATTCATCAAAAGGAGTTCGCGTTAAAAGGATTTTCGTCGTCCAAAAATTGTTAGGAGAAGTGGCAACAATTTCGAAGGTCTCAAGGTCCGAACCCGGTCCTGAAGATTCCCACTGACCGGTAACGAGATCACCTTCCAGAACAGCTTCGGCCTGAAGCGGAGTTTCTAATGTGAAAGTGTATGATATTGGAACGGCACTCGTTGGAGCTGCTCCAAGCGATAAGACGGCAAATTTCGCCGCAGCAACCATCAAAAATGTGGATCGTGAAGAGCCATTTAAGCCAAGCATTTTGTTCTCCTGTAAGAGACACGCTCAACCATTCAAATGTAAACCAACAAATAAACAACTTATGGTAACTTGTCTATGTTTATTTTCTCTCTAATGAATGAAGGTGAGCGAGCGACATATGCGCTTTTATAGCACTGATTACCTGAGGCTTAATCTGTGTCTGCTTAGCAATGCAAATGGCAGGAGTTCGCCGACCTGGGCGACTGAGCGAAGTTAGGGGTATCGCGCGTTAATCTCGCGGGCTTTGCTGTTACGCGCACTGATAAGAAGAGGCAGTCCGGACCAATCCGACAGAAGCAACGCCGAGGTTGCAGCCTGCCTGAGATGAATGCGGTCTCGGATGAAAATAGCGTGTTCTTTGCTCACAGCCTCAGAGAATTTTAGTACGCTATTGGCTCCCATATCCTCCGTCCAGTCGTCGAGCATTTCGCGTGTCATCTTAAAGTCAGGATCAGCGCCCGGACCTCTGTAACTAAGACAGCAGAACTCATCTACATCCCATGCCGCGACAATCGCGCCTTTCACTGCCTGTAGGACAATGCTGTCTTTACGTGTCACGTTATGGTTCCAAGTTGCCTTCCAGACCAAGATAGCGCTACCCATGAGCACTGCAACGACCAGCAGCAGCCATCCTGCCTTCCGAGCTGTCCCCGAATCTATTGTCACGCCGTGTCCCTCCTGGATTCCTCGCAAGGGCCGCAGAGTTGAGAGCGAGGGACGATTAGTCAATCTCGAATTGTCAATACAGATACCCAAAGAAGAATGAATAAATTCAAATCAGCCTCCCCAATCCCGCTGCGATCGTCCAGCCATAGCTCGATCGATTGCCTATAAGTCTCCAGCGATCACCAGACGATTATGATGTGTATCGAAAATGCACCAATTTTCTGTTTCATCGACTAGCAAATACTCGAAGAACCATTGCTCGCCAATTACGTAAAGGACATCGGAAAGCGGGCCTTTAAAAACCGGCCAAGGTTCTGGCTCGTCATCGGAAACGATCAGAGAGACCACGGGATTTGGCCCAGCTAATTCGATGATGGTGCCGAAAGCGCCGCTGTCACCATAGTCGATCGTTCGGGCGGCAACCGAGAGGCTCCCCCACCACCAAATGCAATCACGGTCCCTGACATATTTCTGCGCAATGCTGTCGACTAGAGCTTGAGCCTTGGCACTTTCTAGTTCTTTTACAGCGGGCAATGTTTCAACCGTGGCTCTGAGATTGGCGAGTAGCTCAGTATCCATCCTGCCATCCCATTCCCACGCAACTCCGCGAATTAAAGGTTATCTCGCAATAGCGTGCTGCCTCACTGGCCTTGAAGAGACTGATTGGCTGGTACGTGACGTGGAAAGTTGCATGGGGCATCAGCTAATCGTTGTAGCCTTTTTCAAACACGAGAACGGTGTCAATAGCAGCATGCGGATCATCGGATGATGACGCAGACCAAATGGCAATGCCAAGTTCGTAAGATGTAATGGTGTCAGGCTCGACCTCATCTGAAGTATGCGACAAATCCCATGACTCCGATCACGAACTAGCGAGCCCATTCAAGAGTTCAACCATATCTGCCTTAAACTTCGCGACATCAAAGTTTTTAACTTTCTTTGGCAGTTTATCAAAATTTGATAGTCCCTCAATCAGCTCGGCCGCGATTAAACTTAGGGATTGTATATCAGATGATTGAACAAACAGTTCGTAGCTGGCTTCGTCGAATTTTACGCTATAGCTAAAGTGATTATGTATATCTTCGACGGGTTCGCCCATAATAGTTTCGACCTTCCGCCTGGAACTATACTGTGGTTTCCTTTTTTCTGAGAACTTTTCGAATCCAGGCTGATCCCTTTCACATATAAATCCGATCGTAATGTTCTTTATGTCAGGTCCGTAATCCCTGTCTTTGAAATAATTCTTCAGACAACTCTCCGCCTTTACAATCAAGCGCACTTTGCTTTCGGCTTCTATATCCGAATATATCCCAATCCCCACGTCCATAACTTATTCACCTGAAAATTTTAATTCCTGGAGGCAACATCTGATTTCTAAGTGCATATCCATAAATCTTATATTTTTCGTGAGCGTTCGGCGCGGACGCTCTATTGAATTGTGCGCATAGAGTTTAGGCTGTCGTTCGCGCTTAATGCCACGGCAGGAGTTCGTCGATCCTGTTGATCTTACGATCTGCGATGCGGCTGAGAACGTCAGTGAACCAGGCCTCTGGATCGACACCGTTGAGGTTCGCGGTTTCGATCTGACTATCGACATTGACAGATCTAAGTACTCTCTCCCCGATCCCGCTGCGCCCATCCAGCCAGAACTCGATCGCCTTCAGACCGTAGCCGCGGAGAAGCTTGTCGTACTTCAGGGAAGCCGATATGCTGCATGGCCTCCAATTGATAGGGATGCTACTTCATATTCATTGCTACCAGATATCCTTGTAGACCCAAACGTTGTCAAAGACCTTTCGGCAAAGATGGCTTGGAATGTAGTCGCGAGGGCATTTATCCGTTTCAACCACCGCATAGCCCCAGTGCTTGGATAAGGCGCCACCGTAATAGATTTCAACCGAGTCTTCTGAAACGTTGATCCTTGGAGGATATTCACTCAAAGAAAGCTCCTGAGAAAACCTCTCCCTAAGTGCTGCAACACTCGCTGTCTTGCGAGATTCTTCTGCCATTTCCAAAAGCCGGTCGCGATCCAACTTCGAGTAAACCGCTTCATGCATGCCGTCCAGAAAAGTGGGGAATGGAAAATAGAAAACGCCCACGACCAAGGCAATAATAAGGCTCTGTCGCCCCAATATACGCAGTGTTGGTTTTGTCTTTTTGACGAACAATAATAAACTCAGGAAATATACAACGAACAGGATCGATGAAAGCAAAATAATTGGCACAACTATAATTGGATAGAACCAGGAGTTTGCGAAGCTGAGGCCTTCGAAATAGGCTCCCACCCGTATCACCACCGCGCATACAAGGGCGATTAGCCCAGAGATCATGGCGACCTTATTCATGAACGGTTTGTCCATCAGACAATACTTAATCCGACATATCCCAGATAAAGTTTTTCAAGCATTGAGGATGGCATGGTCAGCCCCCTTTCTCCACGCTTGATGCTCAACTTCACAACCTCTCCTTAAACCGCACGTCAGCATCACCGCCGTTCTCCGCGATGAACTAGATGCCAGCTGCTCGCGTTCGTCCTTGACCATCAACCATCCCGGATCACATAACCGTCCAAGGCATCTGCACATCGAAGGCGATCGCCAGCAACATGCCCATGCTTAGGATCACCAGGGCTGTAAACACCGTGTCCCGCCAGAAGTAGTGCTTACGTCGTTTGCTCATGAATCGGCCCTCTGTTCACCGTTCGCGCTTCGCTATCCGCACATCTACAAGTACAGATTGTAGCATCTCGGTGATTCCGATACCAAGGCCGTCCGGAGATAACTGTTCATTGCGGCAAGAGGCAACTTCGGCGAATGGCCTAAAGCAGACTTTCGCTTCTGGGGCATCAAAAGTCGGCAGTGCGGACGAAGCGGGCATCGACCTCGAGGGCTCTAATGTCCGCTTTTGCCCCCAAGCGGTCATGCGGTTGCAGCGGCCCGACTTCGGCTATGCGCTAACTTCCGGACATTATGGGGCGCCGACGCCCATGTCCGTTTCTGAATGCAGAACAGACAAATGTTGGGAAGGCAGGACTTCGGGGAGGAGCCAAGAGTAGAAGAATTCATATAACTTCGACGCTCGCATCAATTAACACCAACGACTGAGTGAAACTATTTGGGACCAAAGTACAAACGTGAGGCGCCTTGACTCAATTGCCTGATTCTTTCACCCTGTAAGGCTTGCTGGTCCGCTTCGGTGGGAAATGCGCTGAGTTTTTCTTCCTCTATTTCAAACTCTTACAACAGTTACTAATTTTTAGGAGCGCCTCTTGTTGAGATTTTCCGGCACACTATTGGTTTTAACAGCGTTAATCTCTCCTCAAACTGCGTACAGTGCTGACAAGGCATTGGGGGAAACCAGATATAAGGAATCTTGTATTAACTGCCACGGACCAGCCGGAAAAGGCGTAGCCAGTTATCCAAAAGTTTCTGGCAAAGAGATTTCATATACGACTGCCAAATTAGAGGCCTACAGAAAAGGCATAGAACAAGGCTCAAACTCGTTCCTCATGATTCCGATGGCCAAGCCATTGACTGATGAGGAAATTGCAAATTTGGCGGCGTATTTGAAAGATGCGAAGTACGTTGTTGAATAGGGAGCGAAAAATGAAAAAAATATCTAGTAGTTTTTTATCGGGAGTCATGGCGTCTGCTTTGATTTTCGGCGTGCCTTTGGCTGCTCAGGCCGACGGTCACGAAGGCGCCATGGACGTACCCAAGATCAAAGCTGAGGTTGTGTTGAAAGGACTGGAGAATCCTTGGGACATGGCTTTCTTGCCGGACGGCACCATGTTCTTCACTGAAAAATGCAAAGGTCTCTCGGTAAGAACCACTGATGGAACCGTAAATGCATTGTATGGAGTGAAGGGTTCCACGGGCTACGCCGATGTCGGCGATGACCTTTTTTGTGAAGCACAAGCAGGTGTGCTTGGCGTGGTTCCGGACAGGCATTTCGCGAAGAACCGCATCCTTTACCTCTACTCATCTTCGATGAAGTATCGCGGCGATGGCTGCAAAACCAACTTTGAAAAATGCGACGGCAACATTGTCATGAGGTTCAAGGTCAGCGATGACCTCAAGAGCGTCTCTGACCGGACGGATATCGTAACTGATATTCAGTATAAACCCTTCAAGTCCAATCAGCCTTTTGGTGATCCGGGCGCTCACAATGGCGGCAGACTCCGCGTTGGGCCTGGAGGCTATCTTTGGGTAGCTGGTGGCGACCGTCACAGAGGAGTTTGTCCTCAGGATGGACAGCTACTGTGTGGTAAGGTTCTGCGGATCGATATGGACGGGAATGCTCACCCGGACAACAATCCTCCCGAAGGCTTTGACAAGCGCATTTACACCTATGGTCACAGAAACGTTCAGGGCATAGATTTCCGCCCAAGCGACGGCAAAGCCTTCACGGCTGAACATGGCCCGTGGCATAACGATGAAATCACTGCTCTTGTTAATGGCGGCAATGCCGGTTGGGACCCCGCGCAGAACAGAGGCGGCAGAGGTGAGTGCCCGGACGAATACTGCGGCTACGAGCCAAATCAGAAAGAGGGAATGGATCCCGCGGTGCGTGCTGCGTACACCCCGATGAGCGACACACGCTTCAAAGACTTGATGCCGGCTTCATGGAACAATAATGGCTTCTCCCAAGGAACCGGCTCTGCCGCTTTCCTCAAAGGCGGCAACTGGGGTATCTACGAGGGCCGCTTGGCGGTCGGCATCATGGGTATCGGTTTTGGTGGCACACCACCAGGCTCGAGAATTGACATGATCAGCATGACTCCTGATGGCTTGGGCATCAATGGCATCACGCGGATGCCTCTCGGCTTCTCGAAGAGATTTCGTGGTCTGGTCATGGGGCCGGATAACGCGCTTTACGTTTCTGTTGATGCAGGCGAAATCTACAGAGTGACAGCGGAAAGCATGAAGTAATTCTGCAAAATGAGCACCCGCGTCACAGAAGTGGCGCGGGTGTTTTTTCGAGCAAGTTTCGTGCGAAACCTCGGTGTTGAAGGCTCAGCTGCTAGAGCAAAATGCGTCTAATCGGCCTCGAAATTCATTGCCTCTCGATCAGCAACCTGCTGATCTCGAACACAAATTTTGAGATGATACGATTCAATAAAACCGCATTTCGCTATAAAACATTTTATTGATCGCACAAGATTTCTGAAAGGCGCTCCGTCGCGGAGTCCGTCGGTATTTGACGCTTTGGCTTTTCCGTCATGTCAGTGTTCATCGCAGGACTTTTCCAGTGCTTATCTGAGAAAAAAGTATTCTGCAATATTCTCTCCGTACGCTCAGAGCAGTCGATTTCCAATAGGCTTTGATAACTCGAGGCCCCCATGACGGACGTTTTGTAACGGACCCTACTCCAAGCTCTATGTAAATTTTCGATCCTTTTCACGCGTGAAGTATCAAAAAAATAGACATCGCCATTCAATTCCTGGGAGTACATGCGCCACGCGCCTTCTCCATCGCCAGTAGCCGAAGCTTCACTCGCCACGATGGCTGTTAGCGCAAAGTAGATCAAAAACGCTGTTGTCTTATTTCGGATCATCACGAAGAAACTTCGAAAAGTCTTGGTTAGGTGGGCGCCAAAAAATTTGTGGTGTTTCAACAGCACGAAGTTGCATGCCGTCGGGTACAACATCCCATCGAACAAGGTCCAAATTGCGAGCCGCAAGCTTCTCGAACCTGTGCCCCACCTTCTCCGATCAAGGCATTCTGCAATAGGAAAGGGCTTCGGTAACGCCGGCCTGTGTCTGAAAACTTGATCCAGTTCCTTGTTTATAATCTGCTCAAGGGACTGCCATTGTAAAGCTTCCATCCTGTGCACCACACAGCGGTACGGTATAAGGGATTAGCGGTTTCATGTTGAGTGTCTACGGCTGTGCGGACGTTCCTGCCGTTAGTTCATTGGCAACTTTGCGGAAATCAGCTGCCCGTCCCGCCCGGTCCGAGACAGATTGCGCCGATGGCCTCTATCTGCCCTCCCGAGCGATAGCAGTATCCGCTTCCACCACCGGATCATTGAAGGTCCAACGTGGAACGGTGCGTAGACGGCCGAGGTCGGCAAAGGCATCTGAAAATTCAGCATCCTCTGGGAGTTCTTTCCGAAGTGCGCCCTCGAACTCCTTTCCAAACCCTTCAAATCCGTTGGGATCTAGCTCGCACAGGTGAATCTGGTTCCATTCAATCTTCAGCTCTGGCGCATGATAGAGGACTGCTGCCGTCTCCATCGCTCTGAACGTCCCGAACCTGTTTTCCCGCACAAGTTTTGTGGCGGCAGGTCCACAATACTCTCGCATGGCATCTCTGTATTCACCGAGATATTCCGGCTGTACCTGGAGAAATTCCAGTGATGCCCGACGGTCAGGTCGTCCGCCTGAGCCCTGCCAGTCGCACGGCAGAATGAATGACGAGGGAGTGGTAAGAAGAAGCTCAGCGCGCAACAGGTCTATCCCCTCTGATTGCGGACCAACGACAAGTTCGAAAATCGCGTTGGTTGGTACTATGTCGCGAAAGTAGCTCAGTTCAAGATGACTCCACACCTGCGCGTCCGACGTGCTTTGAAAGACCGTGCGGTGCCGGTACAGCGCACGTCCAAGGCATGTTTCGCCGAAGTTTGCGAAATTGGCGGCGCTGTCTTTCAACAGGGATTCCGCAGCGGAGGCAGGTGCCTGTATCGTCCGGGCAAGCACCACGAGCCGGTCTTCGGGTTCGATCAGGGCCAAAGGCACGTCGTCAGAAAAATGGTCATTCTCATCCATTTGATCTCTTTCTGAATGTGTTTGGGTCCACGGCAAGTCGAAAGCTATCTCAGGGACAGCTTTCGAAATGCTAGATCAAACAATTTGTCCTCACGTTACGCATTGGAACCGGCAGAAGTCCACATTCCGCATTTAAAGACGAGCAGAATCACCGGACGTTCGCTGCACCCTGACGAATGAGCAGAATGAGCTCAGAGCGTAAGTTCGTTGCACCTTGAACCAATGACGGCAGTGCGGACTAAGCAGAGAACTGGATCAACCTGATCCCTGTCCGCTAATGACCCTAAGCGGAAGTGGGTCGCTATAGATTCTGTGCAACAATATTTGCCGCCAGGTCCTGAAGGTCACGGCGCAGATTAGCTTCCTCGTCTTCTAAGAACTTTTCCTTTGAGACCATGTTGCCCGTCATCGTTATCGCTAAGTCAGTCATCGAAACAACGTAAACATCCTCCTGTGGCTTGCAGGCTGTAACGATGATCTCAGTCGCATTCTCGACCTCAATCTCGTCGCCACGGCCGTTCGCTGATAAGATTTCTACCTGATTGTGGACACAGACTTTGTATTGTTCGTTTTCAGCGCCTGCCTTGGTAAGCGCTTGTCCCAGACCGCAGCCAGTCACAAGAGACAAGGGCAGAACGGCTGCAATTTTCCATATCATGAAAGGTTTTCCTTTCTACAGAAGAGAGCCCTAATAGGCGTACGGGGATTGAAAGTTTGGGTATCGACGGAGGGATGTCCTGCCGCGCCGAGCCCGGCGCCATCTATGTCGACCACTTAAAGAAATCTGCTAATGCGTCGGTGTCTCTTCTAGGCTTCTGTTCGATGCCGGATCATCGATATCTGCGATCTGGTTTCGGAAAGAGATCGGTTTGAGGCGTGTGGTTTCGCGAAAAACAGACGGATCAACGCTTCCGCCGCCAATAGGTTGAGAACCCAACAAAAAACCATAAAGCAGTCTCTTAAAAATCCCGCGGGCTCGAAACCAAATATGGCGATCCACGTCACCCCAAGTAACGCTTGCGTTGAGGCGCCCTGACCGATGGCATAGGCCCTAATCATCGAAACAGCGTGAGTTCTATAACGACCCGTCCTGACAGCAATAACGGCCCATCCCAGCAGTCCCAACATTGCGATACTAAGAACAATGCGCGTAGAAAACAGGAGGCTGCCCTGCAGGGCCTCGGGGAAGGCAAAACTCATTGTCATCCACAATCCACTGCTTGCCGACAACAATCCGCCAACTACCGTAATGCGACCAATTACGCGATGCAGTATCGGTCGGCGGCGGCGCATACTTGGCAGAAACTGTAACGCGCCTGCGATGCAGAACAGGAAACTGCCTGAGACATGGATAATAATTGACCAGGGATCAGAGAGGGCGCGTGGATTTCCGGGCAGCACAGAAGGGCCGCCCACAAGTTCAGCAAACCGAAGCAAGCCCCCGAATGCGGGGACTGACGAGAACAGAACAATCAGACAGAGTGTGGTCCATTCGCGTGCTGTCAAAACACTCATTTTGCGCCCTCTAACTTGACCCTAGTTCGAAATCAATCTTCGTTGGTAGCGGCATGTCATCATCGGGCTGACCTACTCGATTGGCGCCTGTTGACCCCCTAATATCAAATGGTTAGCGCGTATTCGGCGGCATTCGCTGAGGAGATGAGAGTTTTTATATATTCAAAACCAAATAAGTAATTGCCTAAATTCACATATCTGATATTCATTTTTGAATGAGAAGCCGAAACTCCGCATTCGATTGGTCGCAAGCGCAAGCCTTTCTTGCCACCGCTGAGACGGGATCGTTTTCCGGCGCCGCAGAACGTCTGGGATTGTCTCAACCGACCGTGGGACGGCATGTCGCTGCCCTCGAGAGCGATCTCGGTCTGTTGCTATTCGATCGAGTCGGGAAATCCCTCACGATAAATGACAAGGGTCTTGCTCTGCTAACGCATGTGAAAGCGATGAAGGAAGCGGCGGACCTGGTTAGTCTATCGGCATTGGGGCAGGATCAGAGAGTTGCAGGTCCTGTCAGCGTCACCGCAAGTGATGCTTTTTGTGCCTACCTGTTACCACCAATCATCGAGCGCATACGGCTTGCCTATCCCGAGATACAAGTGG
Source organism: Pelagibius sp. Alg239-R121 (assembly GCF_947331435.1). GTDB lineage: Bacteria > Pseudomonadota > Alphaproteobacteria > Kiloniellales > Kiloniellaceae > Denitrobaculum. Next base: position 237,130 of record NZ_CAMZOF010000002.1, read on the forward strand.
AGATCGTGTCATCCAACGACGTGCAAGACTTGAGGCGGCGCGAGGCGGATATAGCAATTCGCAACGTCCAGCCCAAACACCCTGACCTCTATGCCAAGCGTGTACGGACCACAAAAGCCTATCTCTACGGAGCAAGCTCCTATCTCGACGTAATAGGCCGTCCGGCAACACTTGAGGATATTAGCGACCGAACGACCTTTATTGGAGATGCCACTGGGCGTGTCTTTCAGATGTTGAGCGCGATGAACGGTGCCATAACGTCAAAGCAATTCAGCATCATTAGTAACAGTGGGGTGGCATTGTGGGAGTTGGTCAAACGAGGGCAAGGTCTCGCCGTTATGTTCGAAGATCTCGCGGAAATCACACCTGAGGTCGAGGCTGTTCTGCAAAACGAAGTCTTTGCCGATGTTCCGGTCTGGCTTGTCACTCATGGGGAGCTCAAAACCAGTGCCAGGATACGCGCTATCTTCGATATCTTATCAGAGGAGCTTACCGCCACGACATTAGACGGATAGCTGCAACGAGTGTGGTACTTTGTCCGCTTATGGCTGACAATCGACACTAGGTAGCCTTTTTAAAAACGTCTGAAAAGGGCTCAGGGTCGAAGTTCGTTGCACCTTGAACCAATGACGGCTGTGCGGACAAAGTTGCCATTTGGCGGCTTTACTCCAATGGCAACTGTAGGCACGAAGCTATGACTTCAGTTCTCAAGCCCTGCGTCAGGTTGAACGTGCAATTTTTGTTACTCCGCGTAAGTTGCTCGCGAACATACTGAGTATGATTGCGGTTACGTGTGCAATGTTGGGTGCGTCTTCATTTGAACGGTGCAAAGAGATTGCGACATCCGACAAAGCCGGTAACCCAACCCGCCCGTCTACTATTCGCAGAGTGTCGGGGATGCACGATGCTTCCATCACACCCAACATGGGGCTGCTGATTAGCGCATTTTCAATCAACCCGACACTCCGGGTCGAATAGGCCACACGCCATTCTCTGTCTATCTGCTTCAAGGCATCCAGTGCGATTTCCCGACTTACACAATTCGGGGGCCACAAAGCCAGTGACAGCACCGCATCAGGGTCATTGATGTAGCCCGGCGATGCAACCCAGTGAAGCGGTTCGTAACACATTACCTGTCCTGAAACCGCGTTGGGTGTGTGAACAGCAATGGCGATATCTAAATCTCCACTGTCAAGCATCCGCAGCAGATCAGGCGTATTTTCACAGACAACCTGGATGTGAAGCTGTGGGTGTTCCGCCTCGATTGTGGACAATATCCTTGGTAACACCAAGGTCGCGTAGTCGTCCGGAGCCCCAATGCGAACGCGCCCCTTGGCTTCAGGGCGTCGAATTTGAGAGAGCGCGGCATCGTTCGCCAAAAGAATACGGTTCGCATAAACCTGCAAAGCCTCACCTGTCGGAGTGATCGAAACGGATTGTCGGTTTCTGTCAAACAGTGGCCGGCCGACAATCTCTTCCAGGCGTTTGATCTGTAAGCTTACAGCGGATTGCGTCCGCGAAACCGACTGAGCCGCTTTCGTAAAGTTCAAGTGGGCTGCAACAGCCACAAACGACCTCAGTAAATCAATCTCCAGATCACGCGTCATCACTCGTTATTTCCATTGTTAATTAATATGAAAAGTATAATTCGTTTTAAGAATAACGAAAAGAGCGATAGTGCTTCTCTGCAAGTGAGTGCGGTGACCGAACACCCTGCTCGGAATTACCGACTTTACGTGTGCGGGACCGGGGATAATGAATTGAACGAGACGGCATTGAGAGAGGATCTTGCGGCGACCCATCGAGTTTTCGCGATAGAGGGTCTTAGCGAGGGAACCTGGACACACTTCAGTTGCAGGCTTGAAGCAGACGATCGTTACTTGGTCACGCCCGGTAACACACATTTTTCAATGGTGAGCGCCAGCTCTCTGCTTTTGTACAGCAAAGACGGGCAGTTACTTTCTGGAAGCGGCGAGGCAAATCATGACGCGGTGCCAATCCACCTTCCGATCTACGAAAGGCGCCCGGACATTGGCTGTATTCTTCACTTTCACTCTCCCTATGCGACGGCTTTGACGGTTCTCAAAGCAACCTGCTTCGACACCAGGCTAAGTCAAACGGCAGCCTACTTTCATGGGAAAGTTGCCTATCTCGAACGCTATGCGGTCCCAAGAAACAGTACTGACGAAGGGATAGAGATGGCCGAAGCCCTGGGGCTGCGGAAGGTGCTCTTCATGAAGAACCACGGGGTGCTGATCGCTGCGTCTTCTTTGGCTGACGCTTCAGTCTCAGCTTATCAACTGGAAAGAGCCTGTCAGGTTCAGCTTTTGTCGATGGCAACCGGCGTTAAAACCGAACCCATGGATACAGCGTACGCGGAGCTTCTTGCCGGAGAGGAGTGCAATGGAGAGCCGGGTTACCTGGACGGCATGAAACGACTTTTGGACGCAACGCAACCGGACTTCAGGGAATAGGGCAATGGACATGAAGGATTTGGAAAAAATTCGCAAAGATACATCGGCTTGCGCCGACGTTTTGTTCCTATGCTCAGCCGGATCAAGCCTCGTGCCCGAACCGGTATTGCAGGCACAAACCGACTTTCTGAAGTTGGAAGCCAAAGTCGGTGGGTACCGTGCCGCAGAGATGGAAGCGGAACGTATCGAACATTGCTATGACGCGCTTGCGCAGTTGTTGAACTGTGGTCGTGACGAGATTGCCCTCACTGAGAACGCAACTGTTTCATGGAATATGGTTTTCCACGGGCTAGGACTAAAGCCCGGCGACCGAATTCTGACGGCACAGTCAGAGTATGCCAGTAACTACATATCATTCCTTCAGCTCCGGCATCGGCTTGGAATCGAGATCGTCCCCGTACCAAGCATCGAAACGGGTGAGCTCTGTGTTGAATCACTCAACGCGTTGATAGACGAGAGGGTGAAGCTGATAGCTGTTACCCATGTCCCTTCAAATGGTGGCTTGGTCAATCCGGCAAAAGAAATAGGTAAGGTCGCTCGCGCCGCCGGCATCCCTTACTTGCTCGATGCCTGCCAGTCCGTCGGTCAGTTAAACATCGATGTGGAAGACATCGGTTGTGACTTTTTGTCCGCCTCTGGCCGCAAATTCCTGCGCGGCCCTCGCGGTACCGGGTTCCTCTATGTACGCGGCTCTATGCTCGACAGGATCGACCCGCCTTTCCTGGACATGCGCGGCGCTGAATGGGTGGAACCTGATCGTTTTGAGATGGTGAGCAATGCCAGACGCTTCGAAAACTGGGAATTCAATTACGCAGCGGTGATCGGATTGGGCGTCGCGACCGATTATGCACTGTCTGTGGGGTTGGACAGAATTGAACCCAGAACGCGCCGGCTGGCAGCCGAGTTGCGGCAACAGCTCTCATCTTTAGACGGTATTTCCGTTCATGATATGGGCGCGAGCCCTTGCGGCATCGTGACCTTTAGCCACGCGTCTGTGGGAACAGACGAGATCGCCGCTCAGTTGACCAAGAGAAACATCATGATCTCAATCTCACCAAACAAGAGCACGGGGCTGGATAAAGTGCGGCGGAGCATGCCGGCCATGATCAGAGCTTCCCCTCATTACTTTAACACTGGTGCCGAATTAACCCGGTTTAGCCGGGAGCTCGGCGTCATTGTGGGCAACCGAAAAGATCGAAGGAACTGAGGACTTGGTAATCGGGCTTCAGGGGACAGGGACATAGAAATGAACGATTTGGAAAAACTACTCCATTACGCCAAACCAACGACCCTGACCTTTGATTGCTACGGGACACTTGTGGACTGGGAAGTTGGCGCAGCAAAGGCACTGCGTGATATTTACGGTTACCCGACCGAGCTCGTTTCAGAAAATGCGCTGGTTGACATGTTTCTGGCTTTGGATGCTGTCGAAATCCGCAAGAACATATTTCCCTACAGCGACGTTTTGAAGAATGTGGCTGATCAAATCGCCGAGCGGTTACTGGGGCATGCGGACCCCGAACTCAGCGCCGCATTTCCTAATTCGCTGCCCACCTGGCCAGTCTTCGCCGAGGCAAATGAAGCGCTCAAGCAGTTGGCGAAACACTTTCGACTGGCAATCATCTCCAATGTTGATGATGACCTTCTTTTTGGGACACTACAGAGCTTTGACGTTGTGTTTGACGAGGTGATTACGTCTCAACAGATCCAATGCTACAAGCCAGACGCCCCGATATTCGAACAAGCGATCTGCCGGTTGGACGAATCACCGGCCAGTATCATCCACGTAGCTGAAGGTCTCTGTGAAGCTCGCCCCGCGAGAAAACTGGGTATGCGCAGTATCTGGGTCAAGCGATCAGTTCGATCCGACGATGGAAGCGGCGCAACGCCTAACGCAACCTCACATAACCTCGTTGAATTGGTGGATGCCGCACAGCGAACATTCGCTGCTTAGCAGGAAACCTGTAGTTTGTGCTCAGAACCGAAGTTCGTTGCACTTTGAACCAATAACGGCAGCGCGGACAAAGTGGCCGATGAATGCAGCCTTTCGAACGCCCGTTGTTGGAATAGTGCCAAGGCATCACATTGAAGCAGTCACCGATTCCCTAATCGTTGCCCCGCATTGGAGTACTCCTGATCTCGGATGGCGTCTTACACCTGTCGCCTTAAGGCTAAATCGGGCCAGAGAACATTGGTGGTTTTCCTCGTCGGGCCGGAGGCAGTCAGCACAATCGGCAATCCTGTACGCGTTTCCAGCTCAGCCGCTATTGATTTCGTTACGACTTGGTATTCTTGACCGTTCCGAAAGAACGTCGCCGCCTTCGGTATCTGATCGAGACAGGTCACTCCGATACCGGCTCTGACCTGGATGTCAGTTCCGTCTGCCAGAGAGACGTCTTTCTTGAGTGTCTCTTTCAGCAAGTCCAAATCCAAAGGCGCTTCCCGGATCCCGCCTTGCCAGTCATTGCTGACATTGGTCGGGTCATTGATGTCCGCCCAGTCGATCTTCCCGGGTCCAGCGGCGCCCACCGCCTCGTTGGGCAAGGGGCCTGCACCATGCCGCGTTGCATAAGCGCGCGTGACGTAGGTCGCCTTGATCGTCTGAATGTCAGCCTCCTTTGCGATGGCCAGCATGTTCCGGATCCCGGTGTGGGCCCTGGTGACATGCGGAAAGACGCCGAAGTCCATATCCAACTGAAGCCCCTGCGCGCCCTCGAAGAGAACGACATCGCGAGAGATAAGCTCTGCATCAGGGAGGATTTCGACTGTTTGAGTAAAGCCGCGGCAGTCGGCCAGGAAGGCACTGATCAGTTCCGCACGTCCGGTCAGAATTTCCGCGAGAGGGCTTTTCTCCGGATTTATGCCAAGGATCTCCAGGCGCCTCGGAACCCATTCGTCCCGAATGTTTTCCAGCTTTTCACGCAGATCCTTGTGCCAGAGATCGGCTGCGCACAGGCGCCAGCCCTTTTCCTGGCGCTCAATTGTCTCGCCGATTCCCAGCCCGCAGGAACCGTGGCGCTCCCCGGCACGCTTGATCTCGAGCGCTTGGTTGATCGCCATATCCCACGGGGTCGTGACCGCTGCCCGAGGGTCGATAGTGATCCTGTAGGGCCTCACATCCAAGTTCTCCAGATCGCCGATCTCTTTCTGCATGACCATGGGGTGCGCGATGAAAAACTGCGACAGGTGCGTCGCGGCCGCCACAAAGCTTCCCGAACCGATATGATGGAAAACGTGCCGTCCGCCTTCCGGGCGTTCCACGCCGTGCCCGGCTTGCGCGCCGCCGTTGGAGCGGACCACGGTCACCTCGCGCCCTCCATCGACAAGGCGCGAAGCAATAGCGTCTACCGTCAGTCCCTTTCCTTCATCGCCCCAATTGGCGCCAATGACGGCATAGGCTTCTTTCGACATTTGCTTGGTCCTTTTGTCAGGAGGCACGTCGCTGGATAGTGCTCGAATTTCAGTCGAGGAACCGGAGTCCAGCGGTTTGACCAGCCGGTGCCGGCACGCCCTTGAGTGCGTTCGCGACAACCATTGCAGTCGAACCCGACCAGCTGGCCGCCACGTCCGCCGCGCGTGCGCCTTCGTTCACCTGGATGAGTGAGACGACCATTTCAGCAAGAGCATCGACGTTATCCAGCTGAATTGTCCGTTCGGGGAGCAGAGCCCTCCAGCTCTTGAGGACATCGTCCAGTCCACGGCTTGCGTAGCCTTCGTTAACGAGAACGATGTGGTAAACCTCCCAATTCCGCTGCGCCATTGTCATGATCTCACGGGCGGAGAGATCGCGCTCGACGGGGATGTTGAGGAACCTTTTGATTTGGTCCTTTGTCGCTCCATCGAGGACCGGCTCGTCGCCGATGGTGAAGAGGTATCCTTTTCGGCGGCGTTTTTCAAAGGCGTCTGCCGAGACCTTCATGGCCGCGAAAAGGTGCGCGAGCATGTAGGATTCACCCTGGTTGCCGCCGCCGCCGCCTTCCAACCACAGTTCGCGGGCTTGTTGCGCAACACGTATGTCAGCTTCGAACTGAGTCACCTGGAGCGGCGCCCGATCACAGTAGGCATCTCCTATGGCCATCATCATGACGTGGGGGTCGGTGACGGGTTTGCGGTCGCAGATCTCGGTCGCGAGGGTGTTGAGCCCGTCCCGCATCAGCTGCTCGGCGACCATTCCCATCGATCCGGTCACGTCGCCGGCCAGGATGATCGGCGTGGACTGTGGATTATCATCGCTGTCGCGGCTTTCGCGAAGCGAGATTTTGGCAGGGTCGTAATCGTCCTTCATCGCATTCGAAGTGAAGATTGCTCTGCGGCTTCTGCCGGAGATCGTGGTCGCGCTGTAGTTGGCCCATGCGCTGGCATCCCATCTTCCGTTTCCCATTTTGATCTCCTCTGGTTTGGTGTGTGTGAGATTATAATAATTAGCAATATGCAATTTGCAAGTTACAATTTATAAGATAACCAAAACTCCTGTAAGAACCTGTAATCACTACGAAAATGGGAACAGACAAAAGAGCGTATTTCGCCATTAACCGAGATTACGCTTTACGCGACGCGATAAACGTCCGCCACTTGGACTGGGTATTGAACGAATCTGCGTCCGCCCCAACCCTTCTCCAAGGCCGCGCACCACTGAGCGTAATCGTCGACCGCACTCCCTGCAGATGGGCAGTTGATCCAGGTCGAAATTATCGCCGGCAAGGCGAAGACGGCGCCGTTCGTTCCCGTCGGATCTCCAAGCGCCTCCCGCAGGGTCTTGCGAACCAGTTCTCTGTCGCAGTCGGTGTCAACCGTCTCGTTCGTGAGGGAGAGTCGCGGCAAAAGTCCAAGAGTTCGTTCAGGCAGAGCAACCGGGTGCTGGCCCACCTTCGTGGCGAAGGCCCATCCCGCAGCCAGACGGACTGCGTGCGTTTCGGGGTCAATCAGAATATTCTCCGGCGAGATTGCACCATGAACCAAACCGGCATACTCCAGCCAAGCGCATATGTTCATGAGGCCGGAACAGAGCCATGCGGCATGGACGTCCGGCATGCTTCCCTCACTTGCAAGCAGGTCTGAGAGAAGGATCTCTCCGGGCCCCTTCCGGACAATGACAAGAAGGTCTCCATTTTCCAACTCTTCCGACTTCATCACGCGAGGCAGGAAAGGCTTTGTCGCATTTTTGCACACGATTGCGGTAAACCAAGTGGCCACTCCTTGACTACGCTGACAGCTGGGCAAACTGACGAAACGGACAGACCTCACTCCTGAATTGGCCCTTCCGGATCATGTTAGCAACTTCGATTCCGTCGATGGTTGCAGCTGCTGTCAGAAATGGCTTGAACCCCAGCATCGGACGGACCTGCCGCTTGATGAATCGGTGACTCTGCTCGACGACGTTGTCGAGATATTTTGATCGGTAAATTTGGATCGAAATCGGACAGGCGAACCGTGCTAAGATCCGGTTCACCCCGCGGATACCTGCTTGGTTGGCACCGCTTTTGTCGATCGCAATCTTCTCGGGAAGTACATTTGATTCTAGAGCTTTGGTAAAGAGCCTGATGGCCGCTGCTTCATTCCGACGCTTGGTCAACATGAAATCAAGGGTTCTGCAAAACTTATCGACGGCACGATAGAGGTAAACTCACTCGCCGCGGACCCGAACATAAGTCTCATCCATGCGCCAAGACCGGCTTGCGGAGAATTTTCTTCTATGCGCCTCAGTCGCAATTGGAGACGCGCACTTCACTACCCATCTATTCAGTGTCGCATGATCTACCACAACGCCACGCTCGGCCATTGTCTCCTCAAAATCACAGTACGGCACCGTGTAACGGACGTAGAAGTAGACCGCAAAGAGGATCACATCTTTCGGAAGTTGGTGGCCTTTGCGCGAGATCATAATCTGAGTCTCACTTTATGGAAAAAACGCTTGAGACTCACTCATGCAATTTCACACATTCAATGGCTCAAAGCTTGCGACAGACCCCCATAGACCTCATCGGTAAAGTCCTGAGTGGTCGGCGGCAACATCTGATAGGAATCAAGCTGATGGCTAAGATCGATCCCCCAGGACATGCCGATTTGCTCCAGATCATAATCCGAATAGCGCCGGTAAATTCCAGATCGGATGTCATCGATGATCTGATTAGTCTCTGCGAGACGGGGCAGGATCGGCTTTTCAGCTTCGGTTCGGGAAGCCGTGTCCAAGGACACTTTCCACTCTCGTTTTCCCACGACACCACAGCAATCCTCAGGGACAACCCGGCAAATATAATAGATACCCAATTTTTGCTCGAACGGCTTGGACATAGTCATTTTTGTACCATCCTTTGTACCAGCGCCGAAACGAAAAACGCTGAAATTACAAAGAGTTCAGTACAATCAATGGCTTGAAAAGGAAATGGCGCGCCCGTAGGGATTCGAACCCCAAACCTCCTGATTCGTAGTCAGGTGCTCTATCCAGTTGAGCTACGGGCACGCCGGGCAACCGAAGTTGCAGCTTCTTGGTGAAGCGGGGCGGACACTACTTTAAGCCCGGCGTCGGTGCAAGCCCCAGAATGACAGAAAATTTACGCTCCCTTTTGGAGCCTGTTCGGAAGCTTAAAACCAGCCATTTCTGGTGATCTGACCCTCGATTGATAACCTCTGGCAGCCTGTCCGCAGCTGCATTTTAATTTAGAGAATTCGGATCCCTATTTGAGGTTTCATCCATAGGTTTCCAACCCGCAGGAATCCAGCCCCCGAGTCAGAGCGCATCGGCAAACGCGATTTTAGTGAACGAAAATTCTAATGCTGTCGATCAAGGCCTGTTTCCCGGTTATTCTGTCCCTTCGGCGCTCGCGTGGAACAGGACGCGGGAGCCTTTATTGTATATGGAGAGATAGCAACCAGACGCCGTAAACATCGGCGCCGCCCGGATCTCTGTCCAGGCTTCAGGTTGCTGCCAAAGGGGCGCGATCATAGCGCCGAAAGTCGGGAATTCGTTAAGATGGGCAACTATTCGGTTTTCTCCCTGGTCAAAAACGCCATGACCGGCCACCAGGGCTGGCAGCGCGCCTGGCGCTCGCCGGCACCCAAGCCCGAGTACGACGTGATTATCGTCGGCGGCGGCGGGCACGGCCTGGCAACCGCCTATTATCTGGCCAAAGAGCATGGCATCACCAATGTGGCGGTCATCGAAAAAGGCTGGCTTGGCGGCGGCAATGTCGGGCGCAACACTACTATCGTTCGCTCGAACTACATGCTGCCGTCCAACACCCGCTTTTACGAGTGGAGCATGAAACTCTGGGAAGGCCTGTCGCAGGACCTGAACTACAATGTCATGTTCTCCTCCCGCGGAGTCGTAAATCTGGCCCATACACCGGCCCAGATCGACGCCTTCTCACGCCGCGGCAACTCCATGCGCCTGCAGGGAGTCGACGCTGAACTGCTTGATCGGGATCAGGTGGCGCGCATGGTGCCGGGCCTTGACGTATCCGCGAACGCGCGCTTCCCCATCCTTGGCGGCCTTTGCCAGCCGCGCGGCGGTACCGCCCGGCACGACGCGGTGGCCTGGGGCTATGCCCGGGGCGCCAGCGACCGCGGGGTCGATATCATCGAGCAGTGCGAAACCACCGGCTTTCTGTTCGACAATACCGGTCGGGTTACCGGTGTTCAGACGTCACGCGGCGAAATCCGCGCCAAGAAGGTTGCCGTCGCGGTGGCCGGCAATACCGGTGCCGTCATGCGCACCGCGGGGGTCGAAACTCTTCCGATCGAAAGCCACGTTCTCCAGGCCTTCGTCTCCGAACCCTTGAAACCGCTGATCGACACGGTCGTGACTTTCGGGGCCGGGCACCTCTATATCTCGCAGTCTGACAAGGGTGGCCTGGTCTTCGGTGGCGATATCGACGGCTACAACTCCTACGCCCAACGCGGCAATCTGCCGATCATCGAGCACGTTGCTGCAGAAGCCTTGGCCATGTTCCCGAACCTGAGCCGCCTGCGCCTATTAAGGCACTGGGGCGGCATCATGGACATGTCCATGGACGGCAGTCCGATCATCACGACCGGCCCCTTGGATGGCCTTTATCTCAATGCGGGCTGGTGTTACGGCGGCTTTAAGGCGACCCCGGCGTCCGGTTGGTGCTTCGCCTGGACCATCGCAAAGGACGAGCCGCATGCCTTCAATGCGGACTTCACTTTGGAGCGCTTCCACCACGGCCGGGTCATCGATGAACGCGGTGCGGGCCCCACTCCGCGCCTGCACTGACCGCAACAGATGGTTTTAGCAATTATCGTATCTTGAGGATTCTTCTATGCGTATTCCTTGCCCCTGCTGCGGCGAACGCGATCTGGGTGAATTCACCTACGGCGGCGACGCGACAATATCCCGCCCGGCCATGGACGAGACCGATCTCAACCTTTGGAATCACTTCGTCTATAACCGCGAAAATCCGCGTGGCCCGCACCTGGAGTACTGGCAGCACACCGGCGGCTGCCGTGCCTGGTTCAAGCTCCAGCGCAATGTCCTGACTCATGAGGTCGGTGCATCCGAACTGGTCGGCCCCTGGGCGGCCGCGTCGCCGGACGACGAAACGACCGGCCAGCGGGAGATTGCGGAATGAGCGGTTATCGTCTTAACAGCGGCGGTCTTGTCGACCGCACAAAACGCCTGAATTTCACTTTCGACGGTAAGAGTTACAGCGGTTTCGAAGGTGATACCCTGGCCTCCGCCCTGCTGGCCAACGGCGTCTCCCTCTTCGGGCGCAGTTTCAAGTACCACCGTCCGCGCGGCGTCTATTCCGCTGGTCCCGAAGAACCCAACGCCCTGGTCACGCTGAGGAGCGGCGGACGCGCCGAACCCAACACCAAGGCGACGGTGATCGAGTTGTATGAGGGCCTGGAAGCTCAAAGTCAGAATTGTTGGCCCAGCCTTGAACACGACTTGCTGAGCATCAACCAGCTTGGCGGGCCGATGCTGGTCGCCGGCTTCTACTACAAAACATTCATGGGGCCGACCCGCAAAGCCTGGATGTTCTACGAGCATTTCATCCGCAAGGCCGCGGGCCTGGGAGCGGCCGCGAAGGAAGCCGATCCGGACCGCTACGAAAAATCCAATCTCTTCTGTGATGTGCTGGTCGTTGGTGCCGGGCCATCGGGTCTCGCCGCTGCCCTCACCGCAGCGCGTTCAGGCGCACGTGTGGTGCTGGCCGACGAAAACCCCGAGGCGGGCGGCGCCCTGCTCGGGGAGAGCCAGGATACCATCGACGGTCAGCCTGCACAGGATTGGGTCGCCAAAACACTCGCCGAGCTGACCGCCCTACCCGACGTCACCTTCATGCCGCGCACGACCGTCTACGGCTACTACGATCATAACATCCTGGGTGCCGTCGAGCGGGTCGCGGATCATCTTGCGACACCGGTTAATCACCAGCCACGCCAGAAGCACTGGACCATTCGCTGCGCCTCGGTCGTCATTGCAACAGGCGCTATCGAGCGGCCGATTGTCTTCGACGGCAACGATACGCCCGGGGTCATGCTGGCGGATGCGACACGCCGCTTCGCGCAACGCCAAGGCGTTGCCGTGGGACGGCAGGCCGTGGTCTTCACCAACAACGACTCGGCCTATCGCGCAGCCTTGGATCTCAAAGATGCCGGGGTCGATATCGCCGCAATTGTCGATCCACGCAACACCATCCCGGACGCCCTCACAGAAGCAGTTCAGACTCGCGGCATCCGGCTGCTGAGCGGTCATGTCGTGACCGGCGCTAAGGGCGGAAAAAGGCTCAAGACGGTTGAGGTCGCAACTTTCGATGCCGGAAGCCAAAGCGTCGGCGAATCGAAGGAGTGGATTGCAGCCGATACGCTCGCTGTGTCCGGCGGCTGGACGCCGACAATTCACCTGGCAAGCCAAGCAGGGGACAAGCCGGTCTTCGATGATAAGATTGCCTCCTTCGTGCCGGGCAAAGCCTTGCAGGCTTGGCGCGCTGTCGGGGCCTGCAACGGAGATTTCGGTCTTGCCGATTGCCTCTCGGCAGGCAGTAAGGCCGGGGCCGGGGCTGTGGAAGACGCCGGCTTTACTTCCGAAGCCACGCCGACACCCGACGTCGCCGTCCCCGCGCACGCGGGCAGCGGCGGATCGCTTTATCCGATCTGGGAAATCAGCCGGCCCAGCGGACCAAAGGGCAAAAAATTCGTCGATCTGCAGCACGACGTGACGGCGGAAGACGTCCGGCTGGCGCAGCGTGAAGGCTTTGAATCCGTCGAGCACCTGAAACGCTACACCACGCTCGGCATGGCTGCCGACCAGGGCAAAACCTCCAATGTGAACGGTCTCGCGCTGATGGCCGCCGCCCTGGAGCGCTCGATCCCCGAGGTCGGCACGACACGCTTCCGCCCGCCCTACACGCCGGTCACCCTGGGTGCCCTGGGGGGACGCGAGACGGGACATCATCTTGCGCCGGTCCGCCGCACGCCGATGCACGACTGGCATGTGAAAGCCGGCGCGGACATGCTGACCGCCGGTCAGTGGATGCGCCCGCAGGTCTATCGCAAGGCGGGCGAAGATGTCTTCGCTGCCTATGTTCGCGAGGCCAAGGCGGTACGCGAGGGTGTCGGCATGGTCGATGTTTCCACCCTCGGCAAGATCGCCGTGCAGGGACCGGACGCGCAGAATTTTCTCAATCTGGTTTACAGCAACGGATTCAAGACCCTCGCCGTTGGCAAGGCGCGCTATGGTCTGATGTTGCGTGAGGACGGATTCGTCTACGACGACGGCACGACCTGGCGTCTCGGCGAAACCGAGTATCTGATGACCACGACGACGGCCAATGCCGCCGGTGTATTGGCGCACCTGGAATTCCTGCTTGCCACGGTCTGGCCGGAACTGCGCGTGCAGGTCACGTCAGTCACCGAGCAGTGGGCGGGAGTCGCGGTCGCCGGGCCAAAGAGCCGGGCAACGCTGGAAAGCGTCATCAAGGATCTGGATCTATCCAATGAAGGCGTTCCCTTTATGGGCGTTCAGCCTGGAACGCTCGATGGTATCCCTGTGCTGGTCGCCCGCCTCTCCTTCTCCGGTGAAATGGCCTTCGAGGTCTATACCGGCGCCAATTACGGTGCCGCACTCTGGGACAAACTCATGGCGGCCGGCGAGGCCTTCGGCCTTGTGCCCTACGGCACCGAGGCACTCGGCACCCTGCGCATCGAAAAGGGTCATGTGGCAGGACCGGAACTGGATGGCCGCACCACGGCGAAGGACCTGGGTCTCGGGGGAATGGCGTCACGCAAGAAGCACTATATCGGCCGGCCACTGATGGAACGCGAAGCCCTCAATGAAGACAATCGTCTCGGCCTCGTGGGAGTGATCTCAAGCAACGGCAAGCCCCTGCGCGCTGGTTCGCACCTGGTTGCCGGTCAAACGGCCGAGCAGCCCGGCAAGAGCCTCGGGCATGTTTCCTCCACCACTTACAGTCCGGCAATCGATAAGTTTGTCGCGCTGGCCATGCTGGAGGGCGGGTTGGAGCCCAATGAAAACCGCGAGCTCTTTGCCGCGGACCCACTTCGGGGCGGACACGATCCTGTACAGGTTGTCCACCCCTGCTTCTTCGACAAGGATGGGAGCCGAATGCATGTCTAATCTCGTTTATGCGCTTGAGGATGCGGCGCAGCCCGGCGTTTACGGCGCTGCCGGCACCGAAGGGCCGGGCGTGACGATCTCCGAGCACCGGCCGGAAAGCATGCTGCAGCTCGGCGCCTGGCCGGACACGCAGGCGTCGTTCGAAGCCCTGCTCGCATCCACGCTGAACTTGAGCGTACCGTCACGGCCGGGCCTGGCTTCGGTTTCGTCCGAAGGATCCTTGTTGGTCATCGCACCGGGGCGCTATCTTCTCGTCAGCGACAAACCCGGTATCACGCAGCAGCTTAGCGGTCAGATCGATGCGGATCAGGGGGTCGTCACCGACCTCAGCCACGCCCGCGCTGGGATCAGGATGACCGGCCGCAATGCCGCCGATGTCTTACGCAAAGGCTTTGCCATCGATCTGGATATTCGCAAGTTTCCTGTGCATTCAGTAGCGCAAACAACGTTTCATCACATCGGCCTGACCCTGCATCGAACCGATGAAACGACCTTTGAGCTTTTCATCTTCCGCGGCTTCGCGCTCTCCTTCTGGGAGGCCCTGACGGACGCGGCGCTGGAGTATGGCTATCAGGTCGCGGGCGCCGGTCAATAGGCACTCATAAGAACCGGACGTCAGTCGAGGTGTTTCTTTATCTTCTCAGGGAGTTCGGTACAGGCTCTGTAGAGAAGCACCCTGATGCAGTTTCTTCCTGATGAAGACCGGAAAGGATCAAGGAAAATCCGCGCTGCGGTGAGAGCCGCTCAAAGATCCACGTCCAAATCCAGATCACTGCCTTCGCTTGTGGGTGTTGCATCGTCGTCAGTTCCAGCATCCCTGCCGGCACTGGAGGCTGCAGCGGTGATGGTTGCCGCTGCAGTGCCCGTGGCAGCCATGGTCAAAGCGGTATCTTCAGATTGGGATCGGGGCTCCTGTCGCGCGTTGTTTTGTCCAAGCCGCTGCGCCAAATACCTGATCCCCAAATAAAAGTTCACAGTTAAAAGGATGACGGTACCGAGAGCGATCTGCAGCTCGCCGTCCTCGCGCCAGCCATTGAAGACAAGCCAGGCCCCGGTCACCTCGCCCACAAAGAAAAGGGCGACCCTGCAGTTACGGCATTCCCGGTTTGCGTCCCAGGTCGCTAAACAATAGATCAGTCCCAGGACGACTCCCGCAACGGCAAGTACAATAAACCAGGTCGGCATGAAGGATAATTCTCACATGATGTCTGACACCGAATGAATGTTATCGGTTGGGTCTTCGCCTTGTCCACTTGAGACGTCTTGTCCGTTGAATCGCCCAACCTCAGGGTCATAGCCTCGAATTCCGACCCCACGTAAGACGTCATGAGTTTATTCAATAGTCGCCATTGCGGTGAGCGCGCTACTCCTGGTCAAGGCCGTTATGAACACAGCGGCCGCAGTGCGTTTCGCTTCGGGCCGGGATGATATGCTGGAATAGCGGCTTCAGGTGACGTAAGACAGGGGTTATCGGACCAGTCGCCGGCGCTGCTGAGATCCGAGAATCCGGGCAGGTTTGGCGATCTCCGCCATTTTTCTACGGGACGGCAGGAATGGAGTTTCCCGCAGGCTTTGATCTAAAGTCGATCCGCACCTTCACCTTCGTGGTGGAGTTGGGCGGCATGACTCAGGCTGCTCAAAGACTGGAAATGACGCAATCCAGTGTCTCGCAGACCATCGGCAATCTCGAGGAGGCTCTGGGCGCGGCGCTGTTCGACCGCACTGTGCGGCCGATCGCCCTTACCCCCACCGGTGTTACGCTCTACGATCACGGCCGCGCCATCCTCTCGGCGGCCGGGGACACCTTGCAGGCCCTGCGCGAACAGCAGGGCCGGCGCCTGGCCAGTTTGACACTCGGTATGCCCGAGAGCTTTGCCAACACCGTGGGGCCGCTGCTGACGGACAGTCTGGACGGCTACGCCCGCCGCTGGCGCGTATGGTCGGGCATCTCGCCGGAAAACCACGATGCACTGATGAACCACACGGTTGATATCATTGTGACGACCAGCGACGAGCTTGATTCGGTCGAAGGCCTGGAAATCCATCCCCTCCTGGAAGAGCCCTTCATCTTGGTTTTTCCAGCCACGTTTGAAGAGATGGTAACCGGCCTGGAGGCGCATGGCGATTTGAGGTTCATCCGCTATTCGCTCCGCTCCGCGATCGGCCGCCAAGTGGAAAGGCAGATCAATCGATTGCGGCTGAACCTGCCAATCACCGGTGAATTCGACACCGCATCAGGCCAACTCGCAGCTGTTGCGGCTGGTACCGGCTGGAGCGTCACCACCCCGCTTTGCCTGCTCCAGGAATACGCGAAGGTGGGGAGCCGCGTCCGGGTCGAGCCAATTAAACGGGGTCAGTTTTCACGTAGCCTGAAACTGGTCGCGCGAAAGAATGTCCTTGGCGACGTCCCCCGATTAATCGCCGCCGAATCCCGCAACATCCTTCGAAACAAGGAGCTCAATCGCCTGTTCGAACAGCATGCGTGGATTAAGGATCTGGTCATCTGGCCGGAGCCAGATTCAATCTAGGTCACGACTCAGGCTGATTCCTCCCTCAGTTCATTTTGGCGGGACGCCGGAATCAAAGATCTTAGAATTCTCCGAAAGATTGACTTTTACGCAATCGGCCGCTCGTTATCGTTAATCATGTGTTAACGTGCAAACACTTAATATAGCGGACAAATCACTGGTCGCACGGGGCTGGAACCCCAGGGAAATGCCACTTGTCCCCTTTTGGCCCTTCAAGTAGTATCGGCCAATGGTAAGGGGGGTTGGGCTGCACTTTTCTGGTCTCGATTCGGCTGGTGCTGCCCCCAGGATATTTGACGGATTACTCAATGGCAGTAAGAGACGCGATTCTCGCGCGCAGAGCCGCTTTCGTATTCAGTGCATTCTTGGTTTTGGGGGGATGTTCCTTTTCAGAGGACACATTATGGCCTTCCCTCTCGCCCGATGACTCGGAAGCAAACGCGACTCAGGCCGCCGATCAAGCCGCCAGCGACGCTCAAGCGGCAGCCGCTCAGGCCGGTGAATCCGTAGGCGCAGCAAACAACGCGGTTTCTGGCGCACCACCCATTTTAGGCACGACGGTTTTCGAGGCGCCCGGGGTCACGCCGGGTGAGCCTACGGGAACCCATGTCGGTCAGAAGATTCAGGAATTGCGCGGCGATCTTTCCCGCCTGCAAACCCGAGTCACCTCACACAACAATTCGCTGCAGAGCGAGCGCTCCCGGGCGCGCTCCAGCGCGGGCGCCTACCACGGCCTTGTCGGCGCCATGAACACCCGTTTGCAGGTCGGTACGACTCCTGGCAACCCGATCATGGTGAATCAGTGGAACCAGGCTCAGCGCGAGCTTGAAAAAGTCGGCGATTCGATCGCGACGCTGAACAGTCTGTCGAACGAAGCCTCCTCGACCTCGGCGCTGGCCGCGTTCATGCTGGAATCCACCCGCGCGACATTTGAGCTGCGGGGTGCGCTGGAAGAAGATCACAGACAGCTCGCCGTGCTCGAGGATGAGGTCAACCAGACCGTTGTCATCATCGACCGGCTGCTCAACGAACTGACCGATGACGTGGCCCGCTCGCAGAACTATTTCTCAGGCGAACGTTCCAATCTGACCGCGATGCAGGTCGCCATCGACAACGGCGAATATATCGGCGGCAGCCTCGCAAGCCGCTCCTTCGGCGTGCCCGCACCGCCGCCGCAGGGCGGCGCTGCCGCTCTGGTCGGCCAGCGTCAGCCTCTGGTGATCATCCGCTTCGATCGTCCTGACGTGGCCTATGAACAGGCCCTCTTCACGGCCGTCAGCCGCGCGCTTGAGCGTCGGCCGAATTCGGGCTTCGATCTTGTTTCTGTCGCACCGGGTGTCGGCAATCCTGCACAGGTAGCTTTGGCGACGAACGCCTCCCGGCGTAATGCTGAAGGCGTGCTCCGCTCGCTGACAAATATGGGCCTCTCCGCAGATCGCGTCAGCCTCTCGGCAACCAGCAGCCCAGCCGCCAGGGTCTCTGAGGTTCACGTCTACGTTCGCTAGAACAGGCTCCTTAGTGATCAAGGCATCGAGCTGAAAACGGATTCCTAAGAGTCGTTTTGTCACCGCGAATCCCTCACTGGGCTTCCATCTCGAATCGAATCAGCGATGGAACGAATTGAGATACAACCGCTTGAGCGCCATCCCCATCTGATTGAGCTCTGCGCCCGCTGGAACTTCGACGAATGGGGCGGGTCGACCGGCTGGTCCTTCGAAGAGATTGTTTCAGGCCTCAAGAAGATCGTCGAACCCGGCAGCGGCGAACTGGCGTTTATCGCACACTACGGTGGGAAACCTGCCGGCTTCGCCCTGCTGATCGACTGCGACCTCAACTCCCACGCTCACCTTAAACCCTGGCTGGCGAGCCTTTTGGTCGATCAGGCGTTTCGGGACAAAGGCATAGGTCGGGCATTGGTCGCCCGGGTTGAACAGGCCGCGCAACAGCGGGGCGACAGCGAGCTTTTTCTCTTTACCACAACGCCGGAATATTACCGGCCACTGGGCTGGCAATTCTTCGAAGATTTGGAAAAAGGCGGCGCCGCCTTCGAAATCATGTCAAAGAAACTTTAGGTCGCGTGATATCTTTCGCATGACCGGAACGCACAATATCGAGATCCTGCTCTCTTTACGCCATCTGTAAAATACCTAAATTCATTTTGTGGGTCCATGACTGGCGATTTTAGCGGCTTGTGTTTTTCTTGAACCACGAGATCTCAAAATTTGCGCTCGAATTCAGCAGCACGCTGATTGAGAGGTCGCAAATTTTGAATCAACCTAAACGCAAACCGTTGTAGAATAAGGGTGTTTGCACTATGAGCAGCGGATTTGAGATCACCGGCATCGACCACATCGTACTTCGGACGCCTCAACTCGCGGTTACGCAGGCCTTCTACGAAGAGATCCTCGGATGCGTGGTGGAACGGGTTCAAGCGGAAATTGGGCTCACCCAATTACGGGCCGGCCGCTCACTCATTGACCTGATCACCCTGGATGGTGTCCTGGGTCGGGCCGGCGGCGCAGCAGCCGGAGTTGAAGGCCGCAATGTCGATCACATCTGCCTGGGCATCGTGCCCTTCGACGAACCACAGCTCCGGGCTCATCTGGCAGCCCACGGCGTTGAAATCCTCGACGAAGGCTTGCGTTACGGGGCCGAAGGCGAAGGCCCGTCATTCTACATCCGAGATCCGGACGGCAACACGGTAGAACTTAAGGGGCCGCCTGTTTCCTGACAGCTCAACGTCGAGAACCCCAGCACCGGGTGGTATTACAGCCCTAAAAATCGCTGGTTCCGGGCAGCCGGCTCCAGGCGAAAAGCTGGACAATCCTCGAAATCGTACTTAACTAATCGTCCAGGTAAACAGGAAGATCTGCAACATGGACGTCCTCAGCGATATTCTCGATGTCTTACAGCTGCGTGGCACGCTGTATTTTCGGACTGCATTTTCGCCACCCTGGTCAGTTGCCGTTCCCGCCTATGGCGGCGCTGCCCGGTTTCATCTTGCAGCACAGGGGCGTTGCCATGTCCGCGTCGGTGAAGATCAGGACGTCACCTTGAACCCAGGCGATCTGATCGTCATTCCGAACGGTGTCGGGCACGTCATCTGCGACGACCCTGAAGCGACACCCCTGGCACTGGAAGACGTCGTCCAGCAGACCGGCTACTCCGGCGAAGGGGTCCTGATATATGGCGGCGATTCCAGGCCGGATGCCGATACCAAGCTGATCTGCGGACATTTCAACTTTGCAGAAGATGCGGAGCACCCCCTCCTGAAGGCGCTCCCTCCTTACCTTCTGGTCAGTGCGGAACTGCGCGCACGCGCCCCTTGGCTCGACGAACTGATGCGGCTGATTACACGCCAGATGTTCACAGAGTCGCCAGGAGTCACGGCTTCGGTCATGCGCCTGTCCGAGGCCCTCTTCATCGAGGTCGTGCGCACTTGCGCACACCAGAACCCTGCGCTTTCAGGCATTATCTCTGCCATGGGCGATCCGCGGATCGGGCGTGCACTCAATCTCATGCACCGCGACTTCGATCAAAGCTGGACTCTCGATGGCATTGCCCGGGAAGTGGGCATGTCACGCAGCCGCTTCGCCGAACAGTTCCAATCGATGATGGGCTGTGCGCCCATGAGTTATCTGTCAGACCTGCGACTGCAAAAGGCGATGAATCTGCTGTCCAGCACCTCTGCACCTGTTCAGTCCATCGCCACGAAGGTGGGTTATCAGTCGCCGGCCGCTTTCTCGCGCGCCTTCACGGGGCGTTACGGCCGCAGCCCGAGCGATATTCGGCGCGAAGCTGTTTAACTCTACAATTTGCTGATCGTCCCAACAACAACACCATAATTCTTGTTTTATCGCCATATCATTGCGAAAAACGCTCGTTCTCCTAGATAAATTTGGTGCCCGGGACAAACCGCCGGATCGACATCAAATGCTCAGGAGAACAGATATGAACGCCTCGAAATTTATTATGACCGCCCTGGTTTCCACCGCCCTGTTGGGCGGCGCAGTTCAGGTTCACGCTGCCGACGAACTCAACGTCGTGCCGGGTCTTTCAATCGCCGGCGCACCGCTTGCGTTGCATGGCTATGACCCGGTCGCCTACTTCACGCAAGGTAAACCGGCTCGCGGTTCCGACAAGCTGGTGCATGTCTATCAGGGTGCGGCCTACCGCTTCAGCAAGCAGGAACATCTGGAGAGCTTTAAGAAGAATCCAGCTCGTTACACCCCGCAGTTCGGCGGCTTCTGCGCCTACGGTGTTTCCGTCGGCAAAAAGTTCGACGGCGACCCCCAACTCTGGAAGATCGAGAACGACAAGCTCTACGTGAACCTCAACGAGGAAATATACGAGACCTTTCTCGAAGACCTCGACGACAATATCGATAAGGCGGTCAGCAACTGGACCGACATCGAACACACAGCCGCCAAAGATCTTTAACCCAACCCTACACTCCACCTCGGCGTCCGGCGTGCACAGTCTCTCCGGACGCTCTTTTTTCAGAACACATTTTTGACCGCCCCTTCACGATAAGAATCGGAGTTTGACCGTCAACGCAGATTGCTGTCGCCCAGAACCTGATTCAGAGCCTTATCCAGGCTGGCGACCGAGCGATCGACATTGTGCAGCTTGTCCAATCCGAAAAGTCCGAGCCGGAAGGTTCGAAAGTCTTCCGGCTCGTCGCATTGCAGAGGAACGCCCGCCGCAATCTGCAGACCCTGTGCGGCAAACTTCTTTCCGTTCTGAATGTCCGCGTCGTCGGTATAGCTGACCACAACACCAGGCGCTTCGAATCCCGGCGCGGCTACAGATTTGAACCCCTTGCCGGCCAGTAGCGCCCGGACCCGGTCACCGAGTTCCTGTTGTTCCGCGCGCACCTTGTCGAAGCCGTATTCCTGCGTTTCTTTCATGGTATCGCGAAAGGCGGCCAGGGCGTCGGTGGGCATGGTGGCGTGATAGGCGTGCCCGCCATTCACATAGGCCTCCATGATCTGCAGCCACTTCTTCAGGTCGCAGGCAAAGCTGGAACTAGCCGTCGAATCGATTCTTTCCCGCGCCTCCTCGCTCAGCATCACCAAACCGCTGCAGGGTGACGCACTCCAACCCTTCTGGGGAGCGGAGATCAGCACGTCGACGCCTACATCCTTCATATCCACCCAGATGGTACCGGATGCGATGCAGTCCAGGACGAAGAGCCCGCCAACAGCATGCACGGCCTCACCGACCGACCGCAGGTAATCGTCCGGCAGGATCATCCCCGAAGACGTCTCGACGTGAGGTGCAAAAACAAAGTCAGGTTTTTCAGATTGAATTTTCGCCACCACTTCCTCGATTGGCGCCGGCGCAAAGGGAGCCTGACTCCCAGCTTCGGTCTGACGCGCCTTCAGGACAATGGCTTCGGAAGGAATGTTCCCGGCCTCGAAAATCTGGGTCCAGCGGAAACTGAACCAGCCGTTGCGGATCACGAGACACTTCTTGTCGCCCGCGAACTGCCTGGCGACAGCCTCCATCCCATAGGTCCCTCCGCCGGGGACGACGACGACCGAATGCGCGTTGTAAACCTGCCTCAGAGTGTCAGAGATGTCGTTCATCACACCCTGGAAAGACTGGGACATATGATTGAGCGAGCGGTCCGTAAAAACCACCGAGTATTCGAGAAGCCCGTCGGGGTCGACGTTTGGCAGCAGGCCGGTCATGCGTTCCTCCAGGATGAAAGGCTTTTTGTCCTCTTTGAATGACTATTGGAATTTGCGTGACGGAACAAGCGGCGACTGAGGAGAGACCGCCCCTTTACCAGAAGTCGATGCTAGGACGAGGGTTTGAGGAGGCGTTACACACTGGATGAAGCTCGGCATCGAAGGTTAGCGAAACGACCAAAATAGCCCGCAAAAGGCCAGCAGGACTGGTCACGTTCATCGGCCGACACCATCTGGTAACCTTGAGGGAGGGTTCCGCGCGACCAGTTCAGCGGGAATCCTCAACACTTGGGGAGGAGGCCTAAATCAATGTTGCAAAGACTGTTTCTCATTTTCTCGCTTGTCCTGATCGCACCGGGTGCTGGTGCAAATGCGGCGGAGGCCGACATCCCGGCCGGTGAAAAGGCAGCAATCAAGAGCGTCATCGAGTCGCAACTGGCTGCCTTTAAGGCCGACGATGGGCAAACCGCCTTTTCCTTTGCTTCGCCGACAATCAAGCAGTTGTTCGGAACGCCGGAACGCTTCATGTCGATGGTGCGCAGCGGTTATCCCGCCGTCTACCGGCCACGCGCAGTCGAATTCCGCAAGCTGCACCGAGACGGCACCGTCCTCGTCCAGGAAATTCGATTCATCGGCCCGGACGGAAAGCCCGTCATCGCCCTTTACAGCGTGGTTCAGGCGCCTGGCGGGCAGTGGCTGATTGACGGAGTCGTCACGGTTCCGGCGCCTGAGCAATCGATTTAACTCAGCTCATTAAGATTTTTCTTCCCGAAATTGACGCAACGGCGTTGTCGTCGGCGACTGCTTTCGCTTTAATCCGCCGATCCAAAATCAGACGATCGCAGCACGGATAGCTCATGAGTCCGAAAAGGCTGCGATCGACAGGCCGAGAGATCAGGGAGAAATCAACGTGTCGTCCGACCAGCAGCAACCCCAGAAAACCTTTCCCGTATCCTGGGAACAACTCCACCGAGACGCTAAAGCTCTTGCCTGGCGCCTGGTTGCCGCAGGTCCGTGGCAAGGCATCGCCGCAATCACACGAGGCGGCTTGGTCCCGGCTGCCGTCGTTGCCCGGGAACTCGACCTGCGCCTGATCGATACGCTCTGCATCGCGAGCTACGACGATCGCTCACAGGGTGAGATGCGCGTCATCAAGGATGTCCCCGGTGATGGCGAGGGCTGGCTGATCATCGACGATCTGGTCGATACCGGCAAGACAGCCCAGGCGGTTCGCGAGATGATGCCCAAGGCCCACTTTGCAACAGTTTATGCCAAGCCTGCTGGGCGGCCATTGGTCGACAGCTTCATCACCGAGGTCAGCCAGGACACATGGATCCTGTTTCCCTGGGACATGGAACTGCAGTCGGTTCCGCCGATCGTCCAATCGGGCCGCTGACTTTAGATTGAGAAGCAACTGACTAGAGTCTGATCGTTATTCCTGAATCGGTGAGACGCGAATCAATCATTCCCGCAAGAGGTCGGAAGGCGATCCGCCGACTTGATTGTTTCCTTCAGGAACGACCGCGCTTTACCGGAAGGGGTGTTGCGGTCCTGATTGTTACGCCCTGGTACGCTTTGAGAGTGCCACCGGTAGGTTATCGATGATGCGTGTTGTGCCAAGCCAGACGGCCGCAAAAATACGCAAGCCCTCACTCGTCTGTTCGCCCGTGTGCAAGGTGAGATCCCGCTCATCCCTGATCTCAAAATAGTCGACCGAGGTAAATCCGCTCTCCGCCAGTCTCATTCGCCCATCGCGAAGGGCCTCAGACGTATCTCGCCCAGCCTTGATCGCAGCAACCGCTGAGATAAGAACCTCATATAGCAAGGCTGCCCGAGTGCGCTCTTCAGATGACAGCAGGCGGTTACGCGATGAAAGCGCGAGACCATCGGTTTCGCGAACCGTCGCCCCTCCCTTGATCGCGACGGGGATATTCAGGTCGCGCACCATGCGCCTGATGATCTGAAGCTGCTGGAAATCCTTCTCACCGAAGATGGCAACGTCGGGCAGGCACTGAAGCAGGAGTTTACTGACAACCGTGCTGACACCATCGAAATGCCCGGGCCGGTGCGCGCCGCAGAGACAATCCGAGAGACTAGGCAAGGAAACCGTGGTTGCAAAACCGGACGGATAAATCTCTTCGACCTCAGGCATATAGAGCAGGTCGACATTTAACTTCGCAAGCTGCTCGATATCCCGGTTGTTATCTCGCGGATAACTTTCAAGGTCTTCGGCGCGGTTGAACTGCATGGGGTTGACGAAGATCGTTGCCACAACCCGGTTGCAGAGCCCTTGACCTTCACGCATGAGCGAAAGATGGCCTTCGTGCAACGCGCCCATGGTCGGCACCAGGACAATCGTCTCGCCCGCGGCGCGCCATGCCGCAACATCTTTGCGCAGATCGGCGACAGTTCGGACGATTTTAGGCAATGGCTGGGTCGTGTCATCAGGCCTGTTCGAAGCACCTGACTCCTTATCAAGCAACATCGCTCTCTCCTGCAGAGCCTTTTTTCAAAGGCTGCTCGCGCGGCGTCCCAAAACAATGCTCCGCGCCTGGAAAGCGGCGGCTACGCACATCTTGCGCGTAGGCCGCGACCGCACTCGACACATCAGGTGCCAAGTCGGCATAGCGCTTCACAAATTTTGGGGTGAATTCTGAAAACAGCCCAAGAAGGTCCTCAGTGACCAGTATCTGCCCATCGCAGCGGCTGGACGCACCGATCCCGATCGTCGGCACGGCTACGGTTTCCGTGATCTCCGCCGCCAAGAGTTCGACCACCCCTTCCACAACGATTGAGAAGGCGCCTGCTTCGGCTACGGCACGGGCGTCAGACTTGATCCGCTTTGCTTCCTCCGATGTTCTGCCCTGCGTACGGAATCCGCCCTGACTGTTGAACGATTGCGGCAGCAGACCAACATGTCCCATGACCGGAACGCCGCGTTGGGCTAGGAAGGCAATGGTTGGCGCCATTTCACGGCCACCCTCGAGCTTCACCGCCGCACACCCGGTTTCGGCGAGGATTTTGGCGGCATTGCGATAAGCCTGTTCCGGCGCCTCCTGATAGCTGCCGAATGGCATATCGACCACAACGCAGGCCGAACTGGCCCCCCGCTTAACGGCTTTACCATGCGCGCACATCATCTCGAGCGTCACACCGAGGGTTGTTTCCATCCCATAGATCACCATTCCAAGGGAATCACCTACCAGCAGAAGATCGACATAGGGATCAAGCAAGCGGGCAATTGGGGTGCTATAGGCGGTCAAGGCAACGATGGGAGTTTGATTCTTGCTGGCTCGAATCTGTTGGATCGTCGCGGCTTTCACAGGCTTCTGTGCGCTCATGGCAGGTTCTCCTCGGCCCACATGTCTCATACCCACTCCAACAGACGACCTGGAGGGTTTGGTGTAGGATCGGCACCATTCGCAGCACTTTATTGATAGATTTGTTGCATCGCAAATAAAATTGAACCGACAATATTCTTAAGAAAACTGAGGTTATGAAGCGACTTCTAGTAAATTCAACAACTTGACTTGTGCAATGCAACAAATCTCAATCCACCTTTTTCCAGCACCGGTTTGCGGGTTAGACCCGTAAGTGCAACTGCACTAGTTTAGTCCCGCCAAGGCCGTCCTTCCTCGGATTTGCATTGAGATCAGAGATGCAAATCCTATCTGCCATGCCCGTCAAATCACGCAAGTAAGATGACCCTATGCCTGCTTATCCCGAACTCCGCCTCAAGCCACACGTACATAAACGTGTTCTCCACGGTTCTCCCTGGATCTATTCGAACGAAATCGAGATGGACGGCGCCGCTCGATCGATAGAGCCCGGAGAAATCGTCCGGCTTATGGGGGCGGACGGCCATGCATTGGGTGTCGCAATGTTCAATCGTCACTCCCTCATTGCAGCGAGGATCATTTCACGGGATCCAAAGGTGCGTGTCGACGTTGCGTACCTGACGAAAGTTCTAAATCGCGCCCTGCAAATCCGTGAACGTCTGTTTGACGCTCCCTACTATCGCCTGATCCACGCAGAGGCCGATGGCCTGCCCGGTGTGATCATCGATCGTTTCGGGGATGTGCTGGTGGCCCAACTCAACAGCGCAGGCGCCGACAGATTTGGATCACAGCTGCTGGAAGCTCTTGCGCAGGCCGTAGCCCCCACAACCGTGGTCCTGCGCAACGACACGCCTGCGCGTCAAACGGAAGGTCTGGCATCCTTGTTCGAAGTACCCGTGGGACAGTTAACAGGCCCGATCGAGGTATTGGAGAACGGTGCGCGCTACTTCGCTGATCTCGAAAGTGGACAGAAGACCGGGTGGTTCTATGACCAGCGGATCAACCGAAGCTGGGCAGCCAAGTTCGCCAAGGGGCACAGAGTGCTCGACTGCTACTCTTTTTCGGGCGGATTCACGGTCCAGTCAGCGTTGGCGGGAGCCCAGGAGGTGATCGCCATCGACCGTTCGCAGACGGCCCTGGATCTCGCCGCCAAGGCGGCCGCAGCCAACGGTGTGGCCGATAGCTGCCGCTTCGTAAAAAGAGAGGCCCTTACGCAGATGGCCGATCTGGCGAAAGAGAAAGAAAACTTCGGCCTCGTGATTGCAGATCCGCCGGCCTTCGTGAAGAGCAAGAAGAACCTGGCCCAGGGGCTAAAGGGCTATCGCAAGGTGGCACGGCTGGCGGCATCGCTTGTCGCCCCTGAAGGCGCGCTCTTCATCGCCTCCTGTTCCCATCATGCCGATCCGGTGAGTTTCGCCGAACAGGTTAAACGCGGCCTCAACGATGCCGGACGCGAAGGAAGGATCCTCTACAGCGGCGGCGCAGGTCCAGATCACCCGGTCCATCCGGCGTTGCCCGAAACGTCTTATCTTAAGGCAATGCTGCTCGCCCTCAATTGACCGGCAATCGATTAAGCGGCGGCTCGTCCCGTAGCGGTCAGCTTCGGTCGGGACTGGGTTATCGGCAATACCAGGCAGAAGCAGGTGCCCTCGGCGTCGGAAGCTTCCAGTTCTATGTCGCCGCCATGGGCGCGCATCAGATCGCGTGCAATCGCCAAGCCCAAACCGGTGCCATCAACACGTGCCGATCCCTCGAAGGGCTGAAACAGCTTCTCACGCGCCCGCGGCGGTAGGCCCGGACCGTTGTCCGATATTACGATTACAAACCGATCCCCGGCCCGGCGTGCGCTGATGGACACATCCGTTGCGCCCGCCTGTATCGCATTGTGGCCAAGATTGGACAGCACACGGAAAAGCTGATCCCGGTCGGCTTCCACGTCAGTCCCGACGTCAAGCCGGTTCGACCAGGCAGATTCGCCGGTGACCGGCTGCGGAAGCCCTTCGCCCACATCCTGCACGAGGTCATAAAGATCGAAGTGGCTGAGATCCAATACAGGCGGCCCTTCACGAGTGAAATTCAAGGTTTGAGCACAGAGATTCACCGCCCGATCGATCGCCCGCATCAAGGTGGGCGTCACTCTGCGAACCTCCGGGTCGTCGCTGCCGGTAAGGCGGTCGGAAACAAGCACAGCTGTCGCGAGGATATTGCGCAAATCGTGATTGATCTTGGTGACCGCCGTGCCGAGCGCGGCGAGCCTCGTTTTCTGTTGCAGGGAAGCCCGCAAGCCTTCCTGCATTGAGGTCAGCTCGCGCTGGGCGATCCCGATCTCATCGCCCCGGTCCGAGTGGGCAAGACTGGTTGTTGCGTCCTCAGGCGACGCACGGAAAGCCACCATGCTGCTGGTAATCCGCCGCATGGGGCGCACCATCAGCCAATGCAGGCTGAGGTAGACCAGAGCCGCGGTGATCAATGCGATCCCGAATGAGAGCTGCAGAATGCGCTGAGAGTAATCCAGCATTGCCATCCGCATGGGCGACTCATCCAGCACGATATCAACCAAGATTTCCGGATCCTTTGGAGACGGGCCGACAACACGCAGAAGCCGGTTCTCACCATGCCAGAGCGTCATGAAGGCGTCGCCGATCAATCCGAAGAACGTGGCGTTTCTAAGATCGTATGCCGAATCGATCGCGCCCGGCTTTTCGACCATCAGCATAAGCTTCAAGTCGTCGTCCGGCTTGCTGAGAGCAACTGAGTAAGCGTTGACGTGCGCCAGCAGCTCCTGCTCCAGGTCCTCGGTCACCATATTGTCGTCGGTTGCTTCGAGCGCGAGGATCGCCAGGTGACCGGCGGCGAGCCGCCCTTCGAGGAAGGAAAGCCTGAAGCGGCCAATCGAGGGCGCGTAGATCAGGACTTCCGACAACATCACGAAAGCGATCGTCAAGAGCAGCAGCCTGGCGGAAAGGCCTCTGACCAGCGGCGGCAATTTAAGTCTGTGTCCCGTCATAATCTGCGTTTAACACCCGATCATCGGCAGCCCAATCCGCACGAACAGAACGGATTCGACAAATAATCACCCGATTCACCGTGTCAACTCAACGCCGATTAATTACCAGCCTCCTTACGGCCTTTCATTTTCTTATAAATGACCGGCACCAGCGACAGGATGATCAAGCCGACAATCGGCAACAACACCTGGGGTTTGAAGATGATACCAAGGTCCGGCGTCTCACCTGCATCGAAGATCGCCCCCAGTCCGCTCCCCACACTGGTATAGACGAAGGTACCAGGGATGATGCCGAAAAAAGTCCCGATCACATAGTTGCGCAGCGAGACTCCAAGGAAAGCCGGCACAAGATTGACCAGCCAAAAGGGGAACAGAGGGATAAAGCGCAGTACAAGCAGATAATTCAGCTCGTTTTCGCGAAAACCAGCCTCCATCTTTTGCACTGCCGGTCCCGCTTTGGCACGCAGGACGTCACCGAGAGCGGTCCTGGCAGCCAAAAACAGGAGTGTTGCCCCCAAGGTCGCTCCGACCAGGACATAACCGCCCCCCAGAAAGGTGCCGAAAAGAAATCCGCCGCCTATTGTAAGGAAAAGACCGCCCGGAATGGAAAAGGCAGCTGCCAGGGTATAGGCACCGATAAAGGCGAGTGCGGCCAACAACGCCTGGCTTTCGACTTGACCCAACAACCACTCGCGGTTGTCTCTCAAGGTCTCGTAGCTCAAGTATTTGTGCCATCCTTGAGACAAGGCAAGGCCCAAACCGGCTACGATGATGATTGCGGGCAATATGCGTGCGAGGGAAAAACCGCCTGAAGCGGCTTGTTTTTTGGGTTCGGTCATAAAATCATTCTCTGCGAGTCTGTCGCTCAATAGCAAGCGCGGGGTGCCGGGTCCCACGAAGTTTTGAAAGCCCGTGACTCCGCCAAATTCCGAAAAGAAACACTCCCGGACACCCCAGCTGAGCATGGGATTTGGTTTAACATCGCTTTGCGAAAGATACGTTAACGAACGCTTACCCTGTTTTTCCCTAAAAATTGCTGGCGATTGGGCTTTTCCATCACTTAATGAAAGAATGCTCGAGCGTGCCGTTGACAGACGTAGAAGGCGCGCTTATACAGCCTCGTCATTTTCCAACCATCCGTACTACGGAGAGTATTGCAGTGAAGCGCACATTTCAGCCCAGCGTGCTGGTCCGCAAGCGCCGCCATGGGTTTCGCGCCCGCAAAGCGACCGTCGGCGGACGTAAAGTCCTGGTATCCCGTCGAGCCAAAGGCCGTAAACGTCTGTCTGCGTAACCCGATGACGCCGACCATCGGGCGCTTGAAAAGGCGTCCAGAATTCCTCAAGGTGGCGGCGGCGCGGTGCAAGTGGGTAGCTCCCGGCCTTATTCTGCAGGTTTTGCAGCGTGGGTCATCCGGTGAGTCGTACGATCATACCGCGCCAAGCGGCGAAGATCTGCGCGTTGGCTTTACCGTCAGCCGAAAGGTTGGTAACGCGGTAAAGCGCAATCGTGCACGTCGTCGGTTGCGTGCGGCTGTGGACGAGGTCATGCCGGAACTCGGGCGTCCTGGTCACGATTATGTCGTGATTGGTCGCGGGTCGACCTTGACCCGCGATTTCGAAGATCTGAAGTCGGATCTGCGTGTGGCAATCTCACGCGCATCGACGAACAAGGGCTTCGAGAGCAAACGAGGTTCAAAAGGCCGCAAGGGACCCCCCCGCGGTCCAAAGACCAACCGGGGGCCCGAAGGGAGCGGAGTATGAAACTGATAAGCGGAGGCCTGATCGGTCTTGTTAGGCTCTATCAGTACGCCGTCTCTCCTCTCATGCCGCCACACTGCCGCTTCTATCCAAGCTGTTCTCACTATGCCTGTGAGGCATTGCGCGAACACGGCCCCCTGCGTGGGGGCTGGCTAACGCTTGTCCGGCTGCTGCGGTGTCACCCCTGGGGCGGCGAAGGTTACGACCCGGTGCCCGCACCAGAGCGGCATACAGCCGGCTGCAGCCAAGGCCTGCACACTCATCATTTTCACGAACGTCACTGAGCAAACGGCACCATGGGACAACAGGACCAAAGAAACCTCTTTCTCGCGATCGTTCTGTCGCTTGCTATCTTGCTGGGATTCCAGTTCTTCCTGCCGCAAGAACCACCGTTGGAAGTGCCGCAGACCAGCGAGCAAACCGCTGGGCAGGCGGGAACGGCGCCAAGCGCCATACCAGGCGCCGGCGTATCACCCTCAGCGCCTTCCATACCCGGCGCTCCCGACGCAGCCAACATCACGGCCGCACAGTCGCGTGGCGATGTGTTGGCTTCTGCCGCACGGGTTGCTATCGAAACTCCGAAACTAAAAGGCTCGATCTCGCTCACGGGCGGACGACTGGACGATTTGGTTTTAACGCAGCTGCGGGAGACCCTGGAGGAAGGCAGTCCCAACATCGTTCTCTTGTCCCCGTTCGGCACTCCGACCCCCTATTTCGCGGACTTTGGCTGGTTAAACACCGGTACCACGGTTGCCATGCCTGACTCGACGACCGTTTGGACCGCGGACCGCAATAGCCTTACGCCGCAACAGTCCGTCACTTTGCGCTGGGACAATGGCCAGGGTCTGCAGTTCGAGAAAACATTCGAAGTCGACGAAAACTATCTGTTTACGATCCATCAGCGTGTCGTAAACAACAGTGACAAGCCCTTCAGCGCTTCACCCTACGGCCTGATCAATCGCACAGGGACGCCTGAAACTCTGGGTTTCTATATCCTTCACGAAGGATTGGTGGGCGTCCTGAACGAGAATCTCCAGGAAATCGATTACAGCGACGTTCTGGAAGCAGAAAAGGGTACCATCAGCGAAACCTCCAACGGCGGCTGGTTGGGAATCACCGATAAGTATTGGGGCACAGCGCTAATCCCAGACCAGTCGGTCACCATTAACACCCGTTTCTACAGCCAATCGAGTGGCGGAACCGAAAAGTACCAAACCGACTATCTCTACAAGGACGGGCTGGTCGCAGCGCCGGGCAGTTCGGTCGAAACCACCAATTCGCTGTTCGCAGGCGCAAAGGTTGTTTCTCAAATCGACGGCTACGAGGAACGCCTGGGCGTCAAATTCTTCGACAAAATCGTCGACTTCGGCTGGTTCTATTACATCACCAAGCCGTTGTTTTACGCCCTTCATTGGCTCAACGAAAAAATCGGAAACTTTGGTGTAGCCATTCTGGTTCTGACGGTTTTCATCAAACTGATCTTCTTCCCGCTCGCCAACAAGTCCTACAAGGCCATGGCGAAAATGCGCAAGTTGCAGCCGGAGATGTTGGAATTGCGCGAGCGCTTCGGCGACGACAAACAGCGTTTGAACCAGGAAATGATGGCGCTGTACAAGCGCGAGGGCGCCAACCCGATGTCAGGTTGCCTGCCGATCATTGTCCAGATTCCGGTCTTCTTTGCCCTCTACAAGGTCATGTTCGTTACCATTGAAATGCGGCAGGCGCCGTTTTTCGGCTGGATCAAGGATCTCTCGGCCCCCGATCCGACATCAATTATCAATGGCTTCGGCCTGTTCCCCTGGGACGCGCCGGAACTCGGCGTCCTTAACGTCATCAATCTGGGTGTCTGGCCGCTGATCATGGGCATCACCATGTTCCTGCAGCAGCGCCTGAATCCTCAACCGCCCGACCCAGTTCAGGCCAAGATCTTCCTGTTCATGCCGATCATGTTTACCTTCCTGCTGGCAACCTTCCCGGCCGGTCTCGTGATCTACTGGGCCTGGAACAATACCTTGTCGATCATTCAGCAGGCCGTGATCATGAAGCGGGCTGGTGTACCTATCGGCAACAAACCAGCCAAGACGTGAACCAGCGATCATGGCAAAAAATCTCGAGCCAAGCTCGCCTCCCGGTCCAGATACCGGTGACGAAGCCGCACGGCAGCAGGCTTTGGAGACAGGACGTCTCCTTTTTGCCAAGGAATGCCAGTTCCTGACGGCTGCCGCCCAGGACGGCCAGCTGCCCGACCTCGGTTTGCCGGAAATTGCCTTCGCCGGACGATCCAATG
This sequence comes from Pelagibius sp. Alg239-R121, assembly GCF_947331435.1. Taxonomy (GTDB): domain Bacteria; phylum Pseudomonadota; class Alphaproteobacteria; order Kiloniellales; family Kiloniellaceae; genus Denitrobaculum. Next base: position 269,819 of record NZ_CAMZOF010000002.1, read on the forward strand.
TCGGCAAGTCGAGCCTGGTGAATGCCCTGACCGGGCGCAAGACGCTTGCCCGGACCTCACATACACCAGGTCGCACGCAGCAGCTCAACTTCTTCGGTCTCGGCGGCAGACTGGTTATGGTCGATCTGCCCGGCTACGGCTACGCACGGGCAGCCAAGACGGACGTCAAGCGCTGGACCGGCGTAACCCGCAATTATCTCAAGGGCCGGACGGAGCTCCGCAGAGTTTGCCTTTTGATCGATTCGCGCCATGGCCTCAAGGACAACGACCGAGAGATCATGGCGGAACTCGATGTCGCTGCCGTGTCCTATCAGGTGGTTCTTACCAAGACCGACAAGCTAAAACCTACAGGTCTCGCAACGGTTCTTAAAGCCGTTGAGACTGAACTCGCGAAACACCCCGCCGCCCACCCTGAGGTCGCAGTCACCTCGTCGCACAAGACAAAAGGCATTGCCGAGTTGCGCGCTGCGCTCGCGACCCTGGCAGAGCCCGCGCCGGAACGTTAGACTTCCCGAATGACCAGCAAGAGTTTCAGCGACACCAAGCACTGGCTTAGAACCGCCCGGACGATCACCGAGGCTTTGCCGTTCATGCGCCGTTACACAGGCAAGACCTTCGTGATCAAATACGGCGGCCATGCCATGGGCAACCAGGAGCTGGCCGATATTTTCGCCAGCGACATCGTGCTACTCAAACAGATCGGCATCAATCCGATCGTGGTTCACGGCGGCGGACCACAGATTGGACAAATGCTGGAGCGCCTTAAGGTGCAAAGCGAATTCATCGACGGACTGCGCGTCACTGACGCTGCAACCGTGGAAATCGTCGAGATGGTGCTTTCAGGCTCGATCAATAAACAGATCGTCAGCTCAATCAACTCAGCCGGCGGCACTGCGATCGGTCTTTCCGGCAAGGACGGCGGCCTCATTCAAGCTACCAAACTGCGACGGACCAAACGCGACGAAGAATCGAACATCGAAAAGATCCTCGATCTTGGATTCGTGGGAGAGCCACACCGGGTAAATCCGCAAATCCTAACCTCCTTGGAGCGCTCGGGCATGATCCCGGTGATCGCCCCCATCGGACTTGGGGTCGATGGCCAGACCTACAACATCAACGCGGACACGGTGGCCGGTGCAGTCGCGGCGGCAGTAGGCGCATCCCGTCTGCTTTTGCTGACCGACGTAGCCGGCGTGCTCGACAAAGATGGCAACCTGCTGACCGACCTCAGCACTGAAAAAGTTCGAGAACTGCGCAACGACGGCACCATCTACGGCGGCATGATTCCGAAACTGGAGACCTGCGTAAACGCTGTCGAAAACGGGGTGGACGCTTCGGTGATCATCGACGGGCGGGTGCCGCATTCCATGCTTTTGGAAATCTTTACCGACCGGGGCATCGGGACCTTGATCGGCCGCAGCTAAACGCGTGTCGGCTGATTTATGCGGTCTGAAAAAGCTTCAGTTGCAGGAGCATTTCCTTATCCTCCATCGGGTAATCACCATCATTGACCGCGTGCAGCAGCTGGTTCGGCGGAATTCCACCCAGCTGCTGCTGGATCTGCATCGCGAAGCGCATGGAGCAATTGGCTTTCCAAGCCAGGGCCGTGACGCCCTTGGCGGATCGGGACGTCAGGATTTCGCCAACCTGGTCCGCCGGCAGCTCGGAACGCACAGCTAGTCCGGAACGAACCAATGCGCGATCGCCAGCGATCAGGGCTTCCGACAACGTCTCGTCGTCCAACTTTCCCGATGCGTGCAACTGTTCAGCCCGTTTGAAAGAGTCTTCGGCTTCGCCGGATTCCTCCGCTTCGAGCCGGCGATTCATTTCTGCTTCGAGGATCTGGGCCGTCTCTTCATCCAGTCCCGCACGCCGTTCCAGGCTTCTGAGCAGAGACTTGGCAACAAATGTAGCGAGCCGGCGCGTGGCCTTCGACGAAAGCTGAGGCCGTTCGACCAGGGGCTTATGCCAGGCTTCAACCTGCGGCGCCTGCTCAACCAGTTTATCGAGCATTTCCTCACGTATCTGAGCAGACTTGTTTTCGAGCAACGCGGTCACCGCCTCGCGATCCTCAGTAGTCACAATGGCGTCGGTTACCGCCTCACCCAGGCCCTGGCGCCGGGAAATAGCGCTCAGGCGCCCGCTGGCACATCCACCATCGATGATCTCCAGGAGATCCTCGTCGCTCAGCAGTGGCGAAAACTGGAGGATTGGGTTTGCAACGACATCTTCGATGTCTTTGGCAAGGCGCCGGATCACGGCTGGCGGTGCGTGTGTTACGTCCTTTAAGGTATCGGCAAGCACCTGACGGACTCGCGTCGTCTGATCCTGCGCGAGAATATCCAGCACATCGTTGATGTAACGTTCGGCCTTCTCACGCTGATCACTGTCCAACTCCGGACGCAGGGTTGAGATTTTCGACGCAAGGTCGATCCTGACGGATTCATCGCTGTCTCGAGCGAGGATCAAATCAGCCTGAACCGGTGTTTGGTTGTTCGACGCAATCTGACGGCGGACTTCAGCCGAGGGATCGTCCGCCATGTAATAGAGGATCTCGGGGCGAAGATCACTCCGCTGGGCCAGAGTTAACCGCACCGAGAGGTCGGAGTTCTTGGCAAGTTCCTTGGACTCTTCATAGGATATCGGTGTCTGATTGGACACAGCCGCTGTTTCCCCCATTGTTCGTTACTCCTCAGCTTCGCCGGCCGGTGGGGCAACTTCGAACCCACCTTTTCCACGTCGCTTTGCCGCATACATCGCAGTGTCCGCCCGTTGCGCAAGCGACTCCAGATCCTCGTTTGAAGCCGGATCCCAGGCGGCGATGCCAAGGGAGAAGCCCAGTGGGTTGTCCGGAGCACCAGACTGCGCTCTCAACTGCGCGGATGCCTGGATCAGCTCCTCGGCCTTTCGCTCGACCGCCTCGGCAGACATATCATCGAAGAAGAGAGCAAATTCATCGCCACCCAGACGCGCAGCAACATCGCGACTCCGCGTCTGGCCGCGCAGGATTTCGGTGACCGTCAAAAGCACGTCATCACCAGCCTGATGCCCGAAGCGGTCGTTGACCAGCTTGAAGTTGTCCAGATCGATGTAGAATAATGCTGCTGAACTGCCGCGTTTGCTGGCCCAATCGAAGCGAGATTCAAGAGCTTCACCAAAACTGCGACGGTTAAGCAAGCCGGTTAAGGGATCCGTGGCCGAAAGGCGTTCCAGTTCCTCCTGCCGGAGGAGTTGTCGATTAGCCAAGCCCAACTGGATGACCACCTCGCGCAAAACAAAGAGGTCTTCGGGGCGCCATGCCCGCATCCCCTCGTTCCGCCAGACTGTGGCGATACCGTTAATCTCGCCATCGTATTCTGTCGCCAGCGACAGCACGACGACGCCATCGTCACCGGTCTCGGCCTCGACAGCGCCTTTAAGGATCTCGTCGACTTGCGCCGACAGCAGCGCTTCTGGAATCGCTTCGCCTGCCTCTGCAGCAGCAACCATGCTGCCATCCTCGCTCTTGCGGTGAATGACAGCCCCAGTGGCAGGCAATGCCGGTAAAAGCGAACTGGCGGCGGCGGCAAGCATGCGTTCCGGCTCAATTTCATCGCGCACCATCCGCAGGATGTAACCCAGCAGCCGCTCGCGGTTCTGTGCGCCAGCGCGGGCAACTTCCTGACTTCGCAAGTCGGTCACGTCACGACAGAGGCCGCGAGCACCGCCCCAAACGCCGTTTGCAGTGGTAAGAGGCAAGGCGGTAACCAGCAAACAGACGCTTTCGCCCTCGGCATCGCGAACCCAGCATTCCTGTTCGCTGACAGCCGAAGTCACGGTAAAAGGAGACACTCCAACTGCATCAGATAGCAACGACTTGGCAGAGATTCCAGCGAGCTCGGAAGCCGCATAGCCCAGAGCCCCCCTAGGGGAAACGAAGGTGAAATCACCGTCGGCATCTGTTTCCCAGGCAAAATCAGCCGAGATCTCTACCAAATCCTTGTAACGCTGCCGGGATTCAACCAATGCCGCGCGTAAACTCCGTTCCAGAGTGACGTCGCGTCCCAGCAACAAAGCTGCTGCGCCCTCCACCCAGGGGAGAACGGCAACATCGAAAGCCTGAACGACGGGTGCGTTCTCCGCCATTGCTGTGCTGGCCTGCGCATTGATGCTGACATCCGGCGTAACGCCGCCTGCAGCTTCAAGCTCCTCTAGGCCGTTGGCCTGAGGTTTGGAGCGGACGAGCAGAGGATTGACCTGCGCCGCTTTACCGATCAGCGCCGCATCGATTGCCGCAAGCAATTCAACTGGCGGCTCTCCGCGCAACAAGTCTGCAAGCGGATCGGCGTCAGCATTGGCACCCAGAACCAAACCGTTCCGGCCAACCACCATGGCTGCGCCAGGATAGCTCTCGAAGGGTCCGCCCGGTGCAAAAAGAGCCAAGTCGGCGAAACTGCCTGGCACAGCTTGCTCCGGCACGGCGTCTGGGCTCGGCTGCTCTGAAGCCTGTAACGGCTGTGTCTTCGCCATAATTGAACGCTCATCCTGAGGAACAAATGATGCAACTGATTGTGCCCGGGCCAATACCTTCAGCCCGCGATGGGAAGACTGCCTTAATCCCGTTAACAGCCGCTTAAATCCGGTCGTTCCCATCAAACAAGCCATGCTGGGCCGTTGTGGTTCCACACCCAGTTTTATTCGGTAAAACATGTAGTTAAACTGCGGAATCACCAATTCTTCGGCACTGCGTTCGAATGACGGCAGTTATACGTGGAATTCGCTAGATCGATGATGACCCCAGATCCATGGCGAGATAGTAACTACAGGGACTCTCGCCATCGTTGCGATATACATGCCGACTGTCACCGGCATAGTAAATGCTGTCCCCAGCCTCAAGCTGGAAAATTATTCCATCGAGAATCAAGGTTAAAACACCCTGCTCAACAGCGAGATACTCCCGAGAACCCGGCCGATGCGGCCCGAATTCACCGGCGTCCACGCCTGGCTCAATGGTTGTCCGCATAAGCTCAAATTCGATTCCCGGCAGAACCGGCGAGAGAATTCTCCGTTGCCAGCCCGACCTGTCGTCCATCACAATCTGCTCATCGCGGCGCAATACCTCGACCCGCGGCAACGATTCGTCTTCGACTAGCCGGGCAATTGAGCTATTCAATGCCGTCGCGATCTGATGCAACACCTGGATCGAAGCAACCTTTTCACCCCGCTCGACGGCCGACAGCATACTGACGCTGACGGTCGCGCGCTCCGACAAATCCTGCAGCGAAAAACCCCGCTTGAGACGTAGATTGCGAACACGGTCTCCGATCTCGGCGATATCCAGCGATTCCGTCATGGATTCAGGTGCTTCACTTTCGTAGAATTATTCCTCTATAGTGGAATATAGCAAATCAAAGCTGAGTCGGCCAGTACAGAAGGATATGTCAATGCCAGGGAGTCGCGGCTCCAGATCGCAGCTTTGGCCTTATGGGCAGCGCACCCTGTCGGGCTATCGCGAACCCGAACTCCAGGCTTTGCGCGCGCCGAGCTCACCTTTGCCTGCCATCGGGCACAATAACGGACCGCCTCTGACCATTTCGAACGGCTGGGCCAAGATCTGCTGGAAAAAGGCTCAACAAGAAGCCTGGAAGACCCCACCTATCGAAGTGGTGCGCAGTCGAATGAAACGCGCCAAGGAGCTGGGCATGAGCTACCGTGAATATACCTTGGAGATTCTGGAGCGCGGGCGTTATCTATGATCAGTGGATGACCACGATGCGATTGATTAATCGGTGTGACGAGCGTGATGAACGAAAACAACAACGGACCTTTACCGGCTCGCAGCTCTGGTGAAGCGGTTTCGCTGCCACATATCGAAACCTGGATCTTCGATCTAGACAACACGCTCTACCCGGAGTCCTGCAGCCTCTTCGATCAGGTCGACCGGCGCATGGGCCTCTTTGTCGAGCAGTTGCTGGATATGGACCGTGTCAGCGCGCGCACTCTGCAAAAACAATTGTTCCGAGAACACGGCACGACCCTGCGCGGCTTGATGACGGTGCACGGGATCGACCCACAGAGCTATCTTGATTTCGTACATCAGATCGACGTATCCGGCATTTCACACGATGCAGAGCTCGATCGGGCATTAGAGCGACTTCCAGGACGCAAGGTGATCTTTACTAACGCGTCGGTGCCCCACGCACAGAACGTGATGGAACGCCTCGGCATCGCGTCGCACTTCAGCGATATCTATGATATTGCCCGTGCGGATTACCTGCCCAAACCGGCGCGTGCGACCTACGAGGATTTCGTCTCGACACTGGACGTCGATCCGGCGAGAGCAATCTTCTTTGAGGATACGGCGCGGAATCTTGAACCTGCTGCGGCCATGGGCATGACGACTGTGTGGCTTGAAACCTTCAGCAATGGAAGCGCCCAGGGCGCTGAAAACGACTACGTGCATCACAGAACCAACGATCTGTCAGCGTGGCTCACAGCCGTTTCCCTGGATGCAGCGCCGCGATAGCCGCGACGTGTAAAGCGCGTTTACCCCGGCATCATCATCCAGGCCGGCCGTTGGCCACCAAAACAGTCTCGCCCGGCCCAAAACATCGGCGTTGAAACCAATCTCTGAATCATTGACAGCGCCCGGCCCCTCGCGCATCTTCCCACGGCTCAAACTTGGCGCCCGAACGGACGTCCGGACCAAGGAATTCCAACGATCTTTACGCTATGGATTTGATATGAACGCCTCTGCCCTTCAAAGCACCATCGACGCCGCCTGGGAAAACCGTGACCAGGTTTCTCCTGCCACCAGCGGTGAGATCCGCGATGCCGTGATGGAGGCCCTGAACGGTCTCGACGCCGGAACCTATCGAGTTGCCGAAAAGAACGATGCCGGTTGGCAGGTTAATCAATGGCTGAAGAAAGCGGTTCTGCTGTCTTTTCGTTTGAATGACATGACCACGATTCCCGGCGGTCCGGGCCAATCCACCAGTTGGTGGGACAAAGTCCCGTCGAAATTTGAAGGCTGGGGCGAGAATCGTTTTCGGGATGCCGGCTTCCGCGCTGTACCAAACTGCACGGTGCGCCATTCTGCCTTCATCGCGCCAGGCGTAGTGCTGATGCCAAGCTTCGTCAATCTCGGCGCCTATGTCGACAGCGGCACCATGGTCGACACCTGGGCCACGGTAGGTTCCTGTGCTCAGATCGGTAAGAACGTCCACCTCTCAGGCGGCGCCGGTATCGGCGGTGTTCTTGAGCCGCTGCAGGCCGGGCCGGTCATCATCGAAGACAACTGCTTTGTCGGCGCCCGCTCCGAGGTCGTCGAAGGCGTTGTCGTCGAAGAAGGTTCCGTCCTTTCCATGGGTGTCTACATCGGTGCTTCGACCAAGATCGTCAATCGGATCACTGGCGAGATTCACATGGGCCGGGTTCCGGCCTATTCCGTCGTTGTGCCCGGGGCGCTTCCCGGTAAACCGCTGCCAGACGGAACCCCGGGTCCCAGTCTCTATTGCGCCGTGATCATCAAACAGGTCGACGAGCGCACCCGTTCCAAGACGTCGATCAACGAACTGCTGCGCGACTAGAGGCGAGGCAGGGTAAATCGCAGAACATGAGCAGTCTCCCCAACGTCGTTGAACTCAGCCAGCAATTGATTCGCTGCCCTTCGGTCACACCGAACGAAGGCGGCGCGCTCGACCTTCTCGAGCAGGTTCTCAATGGGCTGGGTTTCACCTGTCACCGCGAGACCTTCTCAGACGCTGGCATTCCAGACGTCGAGAACCTCTATGCCCGCCTGGGCAGCAGCGGGCCCAACTTCTGCTATGCCGGCCATACTGACGTCGTCCCGGTCGGCGACGCGGCCGCCTGGAAGGTCGATCCCTTTGGCGGTGAGATCATCGACGACGTGCTTTACGGCCGTGGCGCCGTCGACATGAAGGGCTCGATAGCCTGCTTCGTAACGGCCTTGGCCGGCTTTCTGGAGAAGCATGGTTCGGATTTCGGCGGCTCGATCAGCCTGCTGATCACCGGCGACGAGGAAGACATCTGTATCAACGGTACCCGCAAGATGTTGCAGTGGGTCGCAGCGCAGGAAGAGACTCTGGATTGCTGCCTTGTCGGAGAACCAACGAGCAACGCTCGCTTAGGCGACATGATCAAGATTGGCCGCCGCGGCAGTTTGAACGGCCGCCTGACGGTTTTCGGCACCCAAGGACATACGGCCTATCCGCAACTGGCGAACAACCCGACCCACAGTCTGGTGCGGATGCTGCATGGTCTCTCGACGGAATCGCTCGATAGCGGTAGCGAACACTTTCCCCCCTCCAGTCTGCAGATCACGTCGGTCGATGTCGGCAATCCGGTGACCAACGTAATTCCGGCCGATGCCACAGCCATGTTCAACGTCCGCTTCAACGACCTTTACAGCAGTAAAGGGGTTCTCGACTGGGTACGCGAACGCCTGGACAGAGTCGGTGGGCGTTACGATCTCGACTTGAAAGTCTCGGGGGAATCCTTTCTCTCCACGCCCGGCCCTTTCAGCGATCTGATCGCGGCCTCTGTAACCGAAGTAACCGGTCAATCCCCGGAACTGGGCACCACGGGCGGCACGTCAGACGCGCGTTTCATCAAGGATTTCTGCCCGGTGGCGGAACTGGGGCTGTTGAACGACACCGCGCACAAAATCGACGAGCGGGTACCGCTTTCCGACCTCAAACAACTGGAAGCAATCTACGGCGGCATATTGGAAGGCTACTTTAAGGAATGAGACCCTCTTTAGGAGAGGTTTCCGTCGCTCTCTATGGCGCCTGGCGGCTGATGCGGTTTGACCCGAACGGCCTAAACTACTTCGACTCGACAGCTGAGGCTTTCTGGAAGTCTTTCTACGCTGCCATAATTTGCCTCCCCGGAATTGCGATTGTCATGCTGACAACGGGTAGCAGTGAAGCCTCCCTGCACGCTATCATCAGCAATTGCTCCGCGTATCTGGCCGGGTGGCTGGTACTGGCTGTGGTAGTGCATGGCATCTGTGACGCAATTGGTCAGCAAGCTAAATTCATTGGCTGTATCGTCGCCATCAACTGGTCGAACGTCCTGCAAACCTATTTGATTCTTCCCATTGCCTTTCTCAGGTCATTCGAGGGAACGCCCGGCCTCTGGACCATCATGTTTCTTGGCGCCCTTCTATTTATGCTTGTCTACGAGGGTTATGTCTTTAGCCGTAGCCTCGAGATTTCAGGATTGGCGGCGGCAGGTTTGGTGGCAGTGGATTTCATGATCTCGCTGCTTCTAAAATCGATCGTCAATTCACCGTAATCACGCCGCTGCGCGGAATACTCTCCAGGTTTCGTAAATCACCAATGCGCCAATGCCGCAGGCAGCGACGGTGATGGCCATAGGATAGGCGGTGCCGTCGTAGAAGGTATTGATCGATGCGGCTCCCAGCGCGCCGCCCCCCATCTCGACCGCACTCAGCAGGGCCGACGCCAACCCGCCACCGGTACCGGCCGCCGCCAGCGCCCGTACCGGCGCCGTCACAAAGATCAGTGCCAGGCCAAGCCCGAAAAATGACATCGCCCCTGCCAGGGCAAGGGGCGTTTCCAGGTCCATCACCAGCAACAGCGGCAGTAACGCACCGCCCAGGGCCATGAACACGAGACTGCTGCGCAACAGCCATTCGCTGGGCACTTTTTCAATGATGCGGCTGGCGATCAGGTTGCCGACGAAGTAGGCGCCGACCACGATGGCCTGATAGTAGCCGTAATCCTGCGGCCGTACGCCGAGCCGGTCGATCAACACGAACGGCGCGCCGGCAACGAAAGCAAAGAGGCCCGCCAACGAAAGCGCAAGTATCGTGACGTAGATCATGTAATCCGGTTTCAGCAACAGCCCCAGATAACCGAACAGCAGGCGGCGCGGCCGCAAAGCCTCACGATCCGGCGTTGTCGTCTCCGACAAGAAGCGCCAGATCAAAAGCGTGATCACCGCGACGACCGCGGAGACCAGCAGGAAATTCGCCCGCCAGCCAAACCAGACAAAGACATAACCGCCCAGCAGGGGACCGATCGCCGGCGCGACCGAAATCGACATACCGTAGATCCCGAGCATCTTTGCGGCTTTGGTATCGTCGTAGAGATCACGGATGACAGCCAGAATCAAAACCGCTTCGGCACTGGCGGCCGCACCCTGGAGCGTCCGCGCAATCACCAGCTGTCCGATCGACTGCGCGGCTGCACAGGCAAGGCTGGCCAGCAGAAATCCGATCATGCCGATCAGCAGGATGGGCCGCCGGCCAAAGCGATCGGACAAAGGCCCATGAATCAGCTGCGCGAGAGCGAAGCCGGCCAGATTGAGGCTCATGGTCAACTGGACGCTCTTGGCGTCGGTCGAAAAATACTCCGGCAGGTAAGGCAAACTCGGCAGATAGATATCCGTCGAGAGCACGCTGGCGAAGCTCGCAGAGATCAGGACCGTCGGTACCATGATCGCCGTGAAGCGGTCGAATTGGGGCGCACCCGCCCGCGAACCGTTCATTGACCGAAGTCCCACATCATTCCGGGTTTCTCATTCAAACGCCACGCCAACGAAATAGAGGCCGTGGGCCGGAGCCGTGGGACCCGCAGCGCTGCGATCACAGGCTTCCAACGCCGCCTTGAATTCTTCGGCACTCCACTTGCCCTCGCCCACCAGTTTGAGGGTGCCCACGATGTTGCGCACCTGGTGATGCAGGAACGACCTGGCCGCCACTCTTAAATGTATCTCCTCGCCATCGCGCGCCACCGCAATCTCATCCAGAGTCTTCATGGGGGAATTGGCCTGGCACTGGCTCGCGCGGAAGGAAGAAAAGTCGTGATGCCCGACCAGACATTGCGCTGCCTCGTTCATGGCATCGGCATCCAGCGGCACAGGCACGAACCAGGCGCGCCCCAGATCCAGCGCAAGCGGAGCGCGGCGATTGACGATGCGATAAAGGTAACTGCGCCCGACAGCCGAAAAACGCGCATGAAAATCCGCGTCCACCGCCTCCGCCGACAGGACCGCCACCCGCACCTCCTTCAGATGCGCATTGATCGCCTTACAGACGGTATTTGCGTCGGTGTCTTTGGCGATATCGAGCGTGACCACCTGTCCGAACGCGTGCACCCCCGCATCGGTCCGACCGGAGGCCGAGGCCGTGACGGTCTCGCCACAAAAGAGTTTAACCGCGCGCTCGATCTCTGCCTGCACACTCGGCCCGTTGTCCTGGCGCTGCCAACCGACAAAGTCGCCGCCGTGATATTCGACGACAAGTTTGTATCGGGTCACGAGCCTGCATCCTCAAGAAGTACCGTGCCGGCCGGGAGTGCGAAGCCGTTTAGAAAATCCTTGGCGGCCATGGGACCTTTGCCGGGACGCTGAAGCCGAAGCAGCCGCAGGGCGCCCGCGCCGCAAGCGACGGTAAGAACATCGTCGAGCACCTTGCCCGGCGGCCCGTTCTCTTTGACTGCGGCAACCTCCAGCACCTTGATACGTTCCTTGCCGAGCGGGAAAACCGCCCCAGGCCAAGGCGTAAAGGCCCGCACCTGCCGCGCCAGCTCAACCGCGGGACGCCGCCAGTCGAGCAGACTTTCGGCTTTGCTGAGCTTTGCCGCGTAGGTGATCCCCTCAGTCGGCTGGGGAGTTGGCGCGAGGCGGCCTTCTTCGATGCCACACAGACCCTCGACGATCAGGCGCCCGCCGAGATCAGCAAGTTGATCATGCAGATCGGAGGCCGTCGTCTGCTCGGTGATCGGCTGCTTCGCAGACGTAATCATGCCCCCGGTATCGAGGCCCTCGTCCATCTGCATGATGGTCACACCGCTCTCGGCGTCGCCGGCAAGAATCGCGCGCTGGATCGGCGCAGCCCCGCGCCAGCGCGGCAGCAAAGATGCATGAATGTTCAGACAACCCAACCTCGGGGCCTCGAGAATTGCCTTCGGCAGGATCAGGCCATAAGCCGCCACAACGGCAACATCCAGGTCCAATGCCGCAAAAGCAGCCTGCTCGGTTTCGTTTTTCAGGTCTTTAGGGGTTCGGACTTCCCAACCTTGCGCGGCGGCATAGGCATGGACCGGTGAGGGCCGCTCCTTATGGCCTCGCCCGGCAGGGCGTGGTGGCTGTGAATAAACGGCGGCAATTTCATGCCCCGCCTCGGCCAGAGCGCGCAGGCTGGAGACTGCAAAGTCCGGCGTTCCCATAAAGGCGAGTCTGAGCCGTGTCATTGCTTTCCCCTGAACCCTTCGTTGAAACGCGAAACGCCTGTTCCACCGGCACCGGTACAACAAACTGGAACAAACCAAACATCCACCCGGCCGTACAAGAGCACAGCCGGAGGGGGTTCTTTAACAGGGAGTACCGATATTAGGCAACGCTGGTCAGCGCAGCCGCTCATGCAGATTTGGTCAAATCGGTTCGGCCGCTTATCCGGCCTTTTCAAGCTCGGACGGCGGGTTGGCTTTCCGGGCCTTGAGCAGCTTGCGCAAGATCATGTTGCGTTTCAGCGCCGAGATGTGATCGACGAAGAGAATGCCGTCGAGATGATCGATCTCATGCTGGATGCAGGTCGCCAGCAGGCCTTCGGCCTCCAATTCCTGCGCTTTCCCCATTTCATCGAGGTAGGAAACCTTGATTTCAGCCGGCCGTACGACTTCGGCATAGTGCTCCGGCAGGGAAAGACAGCCCTCGTCATAGCTTGCGTCGTGATCCGAGACCCAGGTGAGTTCCGGATTGACCATTCTGAGAGGAGCGTTTTCCTCGTCTTCATTCGAAACATCGACGACGATCGCACGCTTCAGCGCGCCAACCTGGGGTGCCGCCAGACCGATCCCAGGTGCCTCGTACATGGTTTCCAGCATGTCATTGAGCAGCTGGCGCATCTCGTCGTCCACCTGTTCAACTGTGGCGCAGGCCTGTTTCAGACGCGGATCAGGGGCCGTAATGATGGGCAACAGGGCCATGGTTCAGCTTCACATCAAATCGTTCGTACAAAGAATATTCCCTTAGGTATTGCCGCAAAGTAAAGGCGTCAAGCCACTTAAGAGCCACAACGCCCCCTTGGACCGGCGATTTCGCCCTTTAAAGCTCCCATCACCGGCTCAAACCGGCGCCTGCACTCCGAGCGCAGAGATGCTAATCTTACGCCTGATCGATTCGCTGGCTTCCGGCTCTGGGCCCAGGCACTGAATCACAACTGGCTACTAACAGGCGGTGTTAGCACCGCAAATTGGGAAAAACATGACCCTGACCATCGTTGCTCTGGTGATCGCTGCGCTCGCCGTCGCGGCCCTTTGCTTCTGTATTTTTGCTATGATTTCAATGCGCAAATCGGCTGAACAGGACAATCGCGAATCTGTCGAGCTTACCGGGCGGGTCAGTCAGTTAACCGAGACCCTCGCCTCCACACAGGCCCAAACCGCCGACCGTTTCCAGGCGCAGGAACGCGCAATAGGCAAACTGCTGGAAGAACGCCTGGGCGATCTGACAAAACGGGTCGGCGACCGCCTGCAGGATCACGCGACCCGGAGCCAAACGGCGCTGGGCGCCCTCGGCGAACGGCTTGCCGTTATCGATCAGGCCCAGAAGAACATAACCGAGCTTTCGTCTCAGGTCGTCGGATTGCAGGATATCCTGGCCAACAAGCAGGCACGCGGTGCCTTTGGCGAGGTTCAGCTTTCGGACATCGTCACATCGATTCTGCCCCCTTCGGCCTATAGTTTCCAAACCGCAGTCGGCGAAAACCGGCGGGTTGACTGCCTGCTGCACCTGCCCAATCCTCCTGGTTCCATCGCCATTGATTCGAAATTTCCGCTGGAAAGCTATCAGGCCCTGCGCGAAGCCAAAGACGAAGCTGCATCGTTACAGGCAAGGCGTGCATTCGTCGCCGATGTGCGCAAGCATATTAAGGACATTGCAGATCGCTACATCGTTCCCGGCGAAACCGCCGAGTCGGCGCTCATGTTCTTGCCCAGCGAAGCGGTTTACGCGGAACTGCATGCCAATTTCCGAAACGTGGTCGAAGACTCCTACAAAGCGCGTGTCTGGATCGTTTCTCCGACCACGCTCATGGCCACGCTCAATACCGTACGTGCCGTTTTGAAAGACGTGCGTATGCGCGAACAAGCCGGCGTAATCCAGACCGAGGTGCAAAAGATGCTGCTGGACGTAGGACGGCTGGACGAGAGAGTCGACAAGCTGCAGCGCCATTTCCAGCAGGCCGATCGGGACATTCGCGACATCCGGACATCGGCCGATAAGATTACCAAGCGCGGCGAAAAGATCGAAGAACTGCAGTTGGAAGACGCCACGGACATCAGCGCCGAACTGGCCCCCGTCAAACCAAGGCTGGTGGCGGAATAGTTCTTACTGCGGCAGGTCTATCCCAAAGGTTTCGGCCAATCCGGCCCGGCCTGCAGTCGTCACCGTGACGCTTCGGCTGCCGTTCTTGGTCTGCAGCCAACCCTGCGTCTCGCAACGTGACAGAAAAGCAGCTCCCAGCGCACCACCCAGATGAGCACGTCGTTCACTCCAATCCAGACAGCGGCGGGCAAAAGCGCGGCGCTTGCCGCGCAGGGCCGTCACTTCGATACCGAATTCCTCGAGCGCGGCAGCGCCCCGATCGTTGATTTCGAAGTCTTCTTCGGCCTCGGTCAAGTACCCCAGGTCGAGGAAACGTTCGACGATGGTCACCGCGACCTGCCCGGCCAGATGATCGTAACAGGTGCGGGCGAAGCGCATTGCCTCGTCGCGCGGTCCCGTCGGGCGATAGCGGGGCGCGCCGTGCTGGGCAACCACGGAAATCGCTTCGATGGCCTGCGCGATCTCAGGTCCGGCGAGACGGAAGTAGCGGTGGCGGCCCTGGCGTTCGACCACCAGCATGTTGGCCTCCCTAAGCTTGGCAAGGTGACCGCTGGCGGTCTGGGGTGTCACCCCCGCTACATGGGCAAGCTCGGTTGCGGTCAGCGCTCGGCCGTCCATCAAGGCGGAGAGCATGTTGGCGCGCGCAGGATCACCGATCAGCGCCGCCGCTTCTGCAATGTAGGGACCCTCAATCATACTACGATGATAGCCGAAGTGTTGTTGATCGACAAGCCTCACCAGATGCTGCACTGTGAGTTCGCAACATAAGAGAGGAGACCGCTGTCATGACCCTGGCGGAATGGCTGACCTTCGTCGCGATATGGACTGTACTTTCCCTGCCACTCGGACCCAATGCCATCAACTGCATGACCGCAGCAGTCTCCAATGGCACACGCCGGGCACTCTGGACCGTGCTGGGCATCGCCCTAGCCGGTCTCACCCACATGGCAATCGCGACCCTGGGTTTCGGCACCCTGCTTCTGGCCTATGCGGAGTTATACCTGGTCCTAAAGTGGCTGGGTATCGCCTATCTGGTTTGGCTCGGTGTTTCGCTGTGGCGGAAGCCGGTAATGGCGGCAAGCCTGGGGGAACGTGAGGTGCAACCGGCTGCGAGCTTGGTCCGGCGTGGCTTTACCATCTCCATGAGCAATCCCAAGGCGATCCTGAGTTATATGGCCGCCTTCCCGCAGTTTATCGTTGCCGGTGAGCCTCTAATACCGCAGTTGATCGTTATCGTGCCCACGGCGATCACGATCATCATCCTGGTCTACAGCGGCTACACGGCCGCCGGTGGCGGGCTTGCCAAGCTCCTGACAAGTGTCGCCAGGCAACGCCTATTCAACCGGGCGGCTGCCAGCTTCTATCTCGTCATCGCCGGAGCGCTCGCGTTTTCCGATACACGCCGGGCGTAAAGCCAAACTGCACCGCCGCCAGTTTTAACGGCTCACGCGCATCCGATAGGTCAGAGTCGTGGATCCACCCGCAGGAACCTCCAGCTTCCAGACAAGTTGATTGGCTGTTTCCGCCTCGTGCGCGCTGGTTTCCTTAAGCATCTTCCAGCCCGACGGGAAGAAACCGGCAACCTCTACAGTGACGGCTTCGTCCTTGGCGTTTTCGACAACGATTTCCTGCTCCGACTCATAGGTATCGCGGGAAATCCGGTCCACGGCGGTATGCCTCGCACGCGCTGTGATGTCGAAAGCCTCCCCAAGCCTCAACTCAGCCTTCTCTCCTTCCGGCGTGTGATTCAGATGGTCCTCGCCCAGGAACAGGCTGCCCTTCTGTGTCGACTGATAGACCCGGACGATTCCGGCTGGCAGCGGCAAACCCAGACCCGTCTCCTCGCCGTTCTCGATCTCCAGGGTGATGGCCGCATTGACCGGGCCGATCTCGTTGGCGCCGCCATGGGCATTCGCCAGACCCTCGAAGCGGTAGGTCTTAAGGACAGCAACGCCATTTGCCGACAAAAGGCTGATCTGTTTGGTTTCGCGCGCCCCAATCGCAACAGCGCGTTCCAAGTCATAGACATAGCGGTCACCGGCAGACTGCGGTGCCGACATATCGGCTTCCGCACTCTCCATCATCGCGCCCTGTGCCCGCATAGCCATCATAGCTTGCTTTGGTTTGGGTGTCTGTTGGTTCACCTGTCCGGCCACAAGCCGAAGTGTCGCGTCCTCAAACTCCGAACCTGTGCTGTTTCTGAGCGTCACCATGGCCGAGAGATCAAGCCGGTCTTCCGCTTCGTTCAGTTCGGCCACGTAGTCAGCACTCCAGGAAAGCCCACCCGTCAGATAGCGCAGCGCCAGTTCGCCGGCACCACCCGCAGCACTTTCGATCTCAGCCACCAAAGTGGGTTTTTCGCGCAGACCTTCGGGAATCTCGTCAAAGACAAGTCGTCCCGGCACGTTGGTCTCAATGCGGTTGCCGATCTGAAGCACGATGCCCTGGGTGATACTGATCAGCCGCGCAGTGACAAAAGTTTCCTCGCCGGTCGTTGGATGGGTCCGTATGACGCGAACGTCCTTGCCAACGGAGGCTTCCAGCAGTTTCTGCTGAGAGATCAGATTGGCATCGAAAGACTGCTCGAGAACCCGGAAACCTTCGCCGCCGATCAAGGCGGTTTGCGGGAGAAGATTTGCAGGCAGCCCTTCGATCGCAACCTTGGTCCGGCCCTTCGGCAGCTCCAGGCCCCGGATTTCGCTGATCAGGGCCAAGTCCTGATTGTAAACCGTCAAGGCCACCGTTTTGCGTGCGTCCTCTCCGATCTTCAGCTCCGCAGCCATGGCCGTCATGACCAGGGAAACGGTCAGAACTGCAGCCGTGGCGCCGGAAAACCCTGCCCGCTTCGCCAAATTCGCAAATCCAGTCATGGAAATCTCCAAAGTGGTAATTCAGCCCGAAACCTGCGCAATGATTGTGGCAAGACGGCGGCGCAAAGATGTTAAAGACCGCGCAAATCCCGCAATGGCTTTGCCGTCACAATCACCCTGCCGGGCGTCTCGCCTGCAGCGCCGCTGTCAGGGTTCCATCGTCCAGATAGTCGAGCTCCCCCCCCACGGGCACGCCGTGGGCAAGACGCGAAATCTTAACGTTGCTGCCGGTCAGGCTTTCCGCAATGTAATGGCCCGTCGTTTGGCCATCGACCGTGGCGCCAAGAGCCAGAATGATCTCAGTCACGGCGCTGTCTTCGACGCGTCCGCGCAGAGAGCCAATGTTCAGTTGCTCCGGGCCCCGGCCGTCCAGCGCCGAGAGTGTCCCGCCGACCACATGATAGCGTCCTTTGAAGGCGCCGCTGCGCTCCAGCGCCCAAAGATCACCAACCTCCTCCACGACACAGATAATCGAAGCGTCGCGCTTGGGATCGTCACAGATATCGCAGGGATCACTGGTATCCAGATTGCCGCAGTTCGAACAGGTGCGGATGTTATCCGCCGCCCGTTGGATGGCGGTTCCCAGCGGCAGCATCAAGCCTTCGCGCTTTTTGATCAGGTGCAGCGCGGCGCGGCGCGCGGAACGCGGCCCCATGCCCGGCAGGCGGGCGAGAAGCTGGATCAGACGCTCGATATCGTTTTGTGCCATAGAGGAAGCCGGATATGTACCGAAGAACGCGCGATCAGAAGGGCAGCTTGAAGCCTTCCGGCAGGTTCAGTCCGCCGGTCATGTCTTTCATCTTGTCGGCTACTTCGGCTTCGACCTTTTGCTTCGCGTCGTTGCTGGCCGCGACGATCAGATCTTCGAGAACCTCCGGATCCTTGGGATCGATCAGCGCCGGATCGATCTTGACAGACCGCATCTCGCTCTTGCCGTTCAGGGTCACGCGCACCATACCACCACCGGCCACGCCGGTGATTTCCAGATCGGCCAGTTTTTCCTGCATTTCAGCCATCTTGGACTGCATCTGCTGGGCCTGTTTCATCATCTGAGCGAGGTTTTTCATATCACTTCCTATTCATCGACCGGCACTTCATCGCCGATCGGGAGATCTTCGTCTGTTATCACGTCTTCGCCGATCGGCGGCACGAATTCACCCTGTGGCAGTGTCATGGTGCCATTGCGGCGTGCAACCACCTTGGCACCCGGGAAGGACGCCATCACCGCTTTGACAAGCGGGTCTTCCATGGCAACGGCCGTCAGCTTCTCTTCAACCGCGTCTTCCTGGTCTCTTACCGAGGGCGCGCCCGCCTCGCTGGAGACGCTGACCACCCAACGGCGTCCGGTCCAGTCCTGCAGCAGATTTCCCAGGCGCCCGGCCAGATCGCGCGGGGCATCGTCCTTAGGTCGAAATTCGATCGCACCTTCTGCAAAGCTGACCAAATGAACATCGTTGACAAGGTGGGCCGCAACAATCGCCTCACGCCGGCTGCGGGCCAGTTCGATCACCTCGGAAAACGACTTCGGCGCCGGCGATTGAGCGGCGGCGGCTTGTGGAGCGGCAACCGGCGCAGCTTCCTTAGGCGCCGGCGTCGAGGCTGTTTCCGTCTCAGCCGCATCCATCGGCATTGTCTCAACAAGCATGGGCTCAACTGCGCGCAACATTGCGGCGCCAGCACCCTGACCGGATACAGCCCGCGGCGCCTCTTGCAGAACGGGCGCCACCGAGGATGACGATTGCGGTGTGGATCCGCCAGAGCCAGCCTGCGGGGCAGAGCTTGTGGTGTTCGCGCCACCGCTTGGACCCGACTGTAGCTGCTTAACAAGATCGCCCGGGGTCGGCAGTTCGCTGGCATATGCCAGGCGAATCAGAACCATTTCGGTTGCCTGCAGCGGATTTGGCGCGCTTTGAACCTCGCCCAGACCCTTGAGCAGGATCTGCCAGGTTCTTGTCAGCACAGGCATGGAGAGCTTTTCAGACAACTCTTTGCCGCGCAGGCGCTCGGCCTCCGGCACGCCCGGCGCCGACAGGCTTTCGGGTGTCAGGCGGGCCCGGGTCAGGAAATGGGAAAAGTCCATCAGATCCTGGATAACGACGGCTGGAACCGCTCCGGACGCGTAAAGGTCTTCCAATATCGTCAGTGCTTCTGCGGTTGCACCGCGCATCACCGAATCGAAGAGATCAAGCACCCGGGTCCGGTCCGCCAATCCAAGCATATCACGGACCTGCCCGGCATCGATCCGACGGCCACCCAACGCGATCGCCTGATCCAGAAG
This sequence comes from Pelagibius sp. Alg239-R121, assembly GCF_947331435.1. Taxonomy (GTDB): domain Bacteria; phylum Pseudomonadota; class Alphaproteobacteria; order Kiloniellales; family Kiloniellaceae; genus Denitrobaculum. The sequence continues at coordinate 289,322 of NZ_CAMZOF010000002.1, forward strand.
CGATAGTCCGTCCCGGACCGAGCCATCCGCGGCCCGGGCCAGCATGGCCAGCGCTTCTGCATCGATTTCGACGGATTCGGCTTTGGCAATCGTGGCGAAATGGGCCGCGAGCGTATCATGTCCGACCCGGCGCAGGTCGAAGCGCTGACAGCGTGAGAGCACGGTAATCGGAACCTTCCGGATTTCCGTGGTCGCGAAGATGAAGATGACATGCTCTGGCGGCTCTTCCAACGTCTTCAACAGGGCGTTGAAGGCATTGTTGGAGAGCATATGGACTTCGTCGATGATGTAGATCTTGTTGCGTGCCGAGACGGGACGGTAACGCACACCTTCGATCAGCTCTCGAATATCAGCAACACCGGTCCGGCTCGCAGCATCCATTTCGATTACATCGACGTGACGGTCCTGGGCGATCGAGACGCAAAACTCACACTGGCCGCAGGGTTGCGGCGTGGGCCCGCCCTTGCCGTCAGAGCCGACACAATTCAACGCCCGGGCGATAATGCGGGCGGTCGTGGTTTTCCCCACACCACGTACGCCGGTCAGGATAAAGGCGTGCGCCATGCGGCCAGATTCGATCGCGTTGGTCAGAGTCCGGACCAGCGCTTCCTGGCCGATGAGATCAGCAAAATTTGCGGGGCGGTACTTTCGCGCGAGAACGCGGTAGGGATCGCTTGATTCTTGCGACCCGGGACCGTCGGAATCTGTGCTCTTCGGGCTGACATCAGACGAAGCTGTTGTTTCGGGGGCCGGGGACTCGATTATCGGTTGATCCGTCATCCTTGAGCGCTCGAAAACTGCGGCACCACAGTCGGGTGCCTTCCCCGCCAATGCTCTCTCAGGCTTATCGATGACGCGCAAGCCCGCGGCGTTGCCTGATGAGGTGGGAGGCTGAACCCTCGACCCGGGCCAAACTCGTTACGGCTGCTTCCTTCCGGATCTGACCGGGTTGGCGAGCGGTCCGTCCGCGGCCAACCTCCCTGTTGGACTATATCAATCTTCTGCGCCTCCAAGGCAAGGGATTTAGAGTGCGATCGCTCTTGATTTTTTCCTTCATGAGCAGGAATCGCCCTCTGGCCATACTTAGAAGTGACAGATTCACGTTTCACTTCGGGTCGAAGCCAGACGATCAGGCTCTCGATTGCAATGTTCATGAAACTTTGTTTCCGCGTCCGGTGAGCGGAGTTGACGCACGAATCGCCTTGGTAGGCATTATTTTTCCACCGATTCCTGAAGATCGGGCATCCAGGGTATATCCGTGGCGCCAATATCCAAACCTTGCTGTGAAAGCAGCGTCGTGAGCTGGCCCCGATGATGGGTCTGGTGATTGAACATATGCAGGACCAACAGCCATGCAGGCTGGCTGCGGGTCATTCCATCTACTCCGCTGGTCCAGGAGGACGGCGCCGCCAGCCAGTTGCGATCGAGCCCGTCCGTCCACGCAAGAATATCCCTGTCCATCTCCTCCCGTGCCTGACGCAGCTCGTCAAAGGATTCATAAAGGTCGGCACCGATAGGCCTGGTTTCGTAGGCTTGGCCCGTAAAACGCTTCATCCAGGCCCGGTCGCCGAACAGCAGGTGGTTCAAAGTGCTGTGGATGGACTTGAAAAAGGCCCCGTCATCACGTCTGCGAACCGTATCGTCGATGCCTGCGCAAACATCGTAGAGTTTGACGTTCATCCAGGCATTGTATTTGGCAAAACGCTGAAAGGCTTCAGGTTCAATCACCCAGGGCCTCCTTTCCCTCTCTGGCAGATCGTCGTGCCGCAATCCGGGCCGGCGAACTAGGATTTATCGCAGTTCGGCGACGAACTCGGACCCGTCTCGCGCCAGATAGCTCATCCGAACCAGGGCGCAATGCTCATCGTACCAAAGAATCCGCTGAATCTGGCCGGCAATTTCGAAACGGCGCGTTTCCACCAGCTTGCCTTGAACCTCGAGCATTTCCAGCCCGCGGTCCTGACCCGTAACGACCTTGACCATCCCATCGACACCATCCCAGAGTGCCTGAGAAGCCGGTGTGTCGCGATGCCAGAAACTTGCCGGCACGATAAAGCCGGAAACAGTAAAGGACTGGCCATTGACCCGGCCGATAAAGATGTCGTCGATACGCTCGGCGCGCACCAGATAGCGCGCACCATCGTCGTCCGTGTCGGCCACAAAAGCCTCCAGGCGCCCGCCCAGCCAACTTTCCTCTGCATGATGACGATAGCGGTAAAGCACGGTCTGTCCGCGGTTCACCTCGATATCGATGCTGCTGCGCACGAAGAACTGCCCGTCCTGTCGCGAAAAATTAAAGCTTTGGGTTCCGACCCGCGCCCCGTTTCGCGAAATATCGAATTGCCGTTCGCCGTCAGCGGGAAATCTGAGGCACTCCGCCGCGAGGGACGGTGCCGAAATGAAAAGGGTTAAGGCCGCAGCCAAAGCGGTCGACCTGCACAAACGCAAGACCACCGCGCGCGCCAAGATCCTGAGCGCCGGTTTGGCCCAGTTCCGCCAAGTCTTTCTTGCTAGGGGTCGCAGTGTCCACCTCACTTGCCGTTACATACCCGCAACATGAAGACTGGCGGACGGCAGCATGATTGGCAAGTATGCCGGTAGCTCCGCAGGGTTGATTTTTATCGAGTTGGACGATTGCAGTTACCGTCGGCTTGTGCCAACTTCGCGCCATGCCTTCGAGAAATTTTTACAGCGGCAGCGGCCTGGACCGCGCCGAACACCTGCGTGACGATGCTGAATGGCTGCGGGCGCAACTCAGCAAATCGACTACCCGCATTCTGCCGGTTTGGCGCACGAAAAACCTGATCGACACACGCTCCAGGATCAGCGGAGAGCCACGTCCGGTCTGGCTGCCAAGCCTCAAGGCGGCTCGTCTGCTCGAGTTGGCCGATGAACTGATTTTCCTCGGCCTTCGAGATGGCGAGGTGCGGATCGCCCTGGATCTCTCGACCGTCGAAGAACCATCGGAGCATCCCGACCTGGCCCCGCTGGGCGAATTCGTCGATTTGCGTGAAATCGGCCCGCTGCTGCCACGTGACGAAGGCTCAATCCTCGCCTATGCGCGCGGACTGGCCCACTGGCACAAGACCCATCCCTTCTGCGGCCGCTGCGGCCATCCGACTGAAAGCACGCAAAATGGACACGTCCGGCGCTGTAGTAATCCGGATTGCGGCACCTCGCATTTCCCGCGCAGCGATCCTGCGGTGATCATGCTGGTCCACGATGGCGATCGCTGCCTTCTCGGGCGGCAACCTTTCTGGCCGCCGGGAATGCATTCGGTTCTTGCCGGCTTTGTCGAGCCGGGCGAGAGCTTGGAGGAGGCTGTGATCCGCGAGGTATTTGAGGAAGTGACCCTAAAGGTCGATCAGGTGACGTATCACTCCTCCCAGCCCTGGCCCTTCCCTTCGTCCATCATGCTGGGGTTTTCAGCCCGGGCACTCAACACCGAGATCAAGGTCGACGAACGCGAGCTTGAGAGGGCGCGCTGGTACAGCCGGGAAGAAATGCTCAATTCTCCTGAAGACGAGAGCTTTCGCCTGCCGCGGCGCGACTCCATTGCCCGGCGTCTGGTTGACGACTGGCTCAAGGAAACCGGTTCCTGACCAAAGGGGTCAAGAACAAGAAACACCCTTACATCTTATGGACGCAAGTCGGGTCTTAAGTCAGCTGACCTCCGGCCTGCTGACGTATGATCAGTTGTTGCCGCCGCGAAAGCTGTTGGCCGGATAGACGCCCAGGATCTTTACTTCCTTTGAAAAGAAGCTGAGTTCTTCGAGCGCCAGGCGCACCGGACGCTGATCGGGATGACCTTCGATGTCCGCGTAGAACTGCGCCACCGTAAACCCGCCATCGATAATGTAGCTCTCGAGCTTGGTAATATTGACACCGTTGGTCGCGAAGCCGCCCAAACCCTTGTAAAGTGCCGCCGGAACCGAGCGGACCCGAAAAACAAAGGTCGTGACGACGAGTCCGTTATCAGGGTCTGGATCGAGCGGCTCTTCAGCCATGATGATGAAGCGCGTGGTGTTGTGCGCCAGATCGTGAACATCGCTTCTGATGACATCGAGACCGTAGATCTCGGCCGCCAGATCCGACGCGATGGCGCCCTGAGTGGGATCGTTGATCTCCGAGACTTCTGCCGCCGCGCCGGCCGTATCGGCGTGAACGACAGGCTCGATACCGGCGTCACGCAGGAAGTTACGGACCTGCGCCAGCGCCTGAACGTGGCTGTGCACCCGCTTGATCCCTTCCAGAGTCGCACCCTTTGGCGCGAGCAGCTGATGGTCGACCTTCTGGAAATGCTCTCCGATTATATGGAGACCGGAGGTCGGCAGCAGATGATGGATGTCGGCCACCCGCCCGGCACTGGAGTTTTCGATGGGTATCATCGCAAGCTGCGCCCTGCCGTCACGAACAGCGGCGAAAGTCTCTTCGAAGGATCCGCAAGGTAGGGTCTCCAACTCGGGAAAGACAGCCCGGCAGGCCTTATCCGAATAGGCGCCGTGAACGCCCTGGAATGCAATCACTTGTCGAAGGGTATCTGCCTTAGTCATTTCTAGATCCAAGAAGGGTTAGGGTTTGCCAGCAACAGTGCGCCGCATGGCCAGGCCGGACATCCAGCTTTCCAGAGTGCGATCGTTCTTGATTGAAACAATCAACGAGGTGAATCAGACTCTCATGAAAATTAGGCCTGCCCGGGCGCCAAAAGTTCGCGGGCACGCGCCAGATCGGCGGGAGTATCGACGCCGAAGGGAACCGTGTCAACGCGCGCCACGTCGATCCTCATTCCAGCCTCCAGCGCACGCAACTGCTCCAGATGCTCGCGTTCTTCAAGGATCGAGCTGGGCAGGGATACGAAGCGTGCCAGCGCCGCACGACGGAAGCCGTACAGCCCGATGTGATGGTACAGCGGCAGATTTTCGTTGCCACCGTCCCAAGGGATCGGTGCACGGCTGAAATACAGGGCCCTGGCAATATTGCGGCCGGGCGCGAACGCCGCGGCCACCTTGACGACACTGGGTTCCCGCCGTTCTTCGCTGTTGCTGATCCGGGCCGCCAGCGTCGCGATATCGACCTCGGGGTTCTCAAGCGGCTGAAAGACAGCCTGTACTGCCTGAGGCTCGATGGTCGGCAAATCGCCCTGAACGTTAATTACGGCGTCATGTGCCTGATCGGGATCGACCTGCTGCAGGGCCTCGAAAATCCGGTCTGAACCGGAAGGGTGGCCGGGATCGGTCAGGATTGCACGGCCGCCCGCAGCCTCGATAACATCAGCGATCGCCTGTTCGGCGCAGGCCACGATGACCGGCCCGATGTCGGCTTCTACGGCACGGCGCCAGCAATGCACGATCATGGCCTCGCCGTGGATCATGGCCAGTGGCTTGTCGGGCAGACGTGTCGAGGCCATCCGCGCCGGGATCACAACGATAGGATTCTGAGGCAATGTCATGTTCGAAAGGTCTCGTCGAAGATCGCAAACTGGTCGAGCAGACGCAGCATAGCCACCCCCGACGGGAACGAAATAGCTTTTTTCCTTTCGAACAGCGGGCGTCACCGCGCCCCGGATTGGCACCAGGCACCCGGTGACTTCAGCCAAAGTTGCCCATGAGACATAAAATCTCTCAAGGCCCGGAGTCAGATCAGCCGCAGGATCAGACCGACCGCCAGATCAGACGATTTGCGCGTTGTCCTCTGCAATCCGGCTTGCTTCCCCCATGATCCAGGCAATCACCAGGAAAACCGCGCCCAGAAAAATCGTACCCAGCTGGTCGGAGCTGAGCGATACCGCGAGCTGCCGGTTGCCCGGAGGGTTGTTAAAGGTCAAAACGACGGAGAGCAGGCTGTTCGAGAGAATTTGAACACAAACCGAGAGAATCGAGGCCAAGGCGAATTTGCGTAACCGGCCCGCCTGTTCGCTGGAGAAGATTATGCCCTGGCTGTAGCTGGTAAAAAGCCTGCGCAATTGGATCAGCCCGTAAATCAGCACAATCACTGGCAAGAGGTTGATTGCGAATCCGAGCAGCAGGGTCCCCGGACCCAAGGCCTCGAAACGAACCTGAGACGGAAGCTGCGCCAGAACCTCAGGACCAAGGTGCTCCAGATTGGTCCAGACCAGAGCCAGAATGAGCGGCAGGGCGAAAATGATCAAAAGGCACAGTCCGGACATCACCCGGCCGGCGCGCTGAATGCGATTCAGATTTGACATGGCTCGTCCTCATTGGTGTCGTGATAAAATCGAATTATTACTAAACGATAATTTATTAGTGTAAAACATAAATTTTTGCAGATTGGGTTTGCGTCTTAAAATTGCACTCTCTTCCCGATAGAGCTTACCACAGGAAGAAAGATGGTTCCTCCCATCTGCTTACTGAAGTGCTGTCGGCCACAGGATCGAGGTGCCGTCGATCTCTTCGGGCAGGCCTTTCCCTCAGTGCTGATTTGCCGCAGATGCAACGGGGCTATTGAATGCCTGCGAGTCGGGCGCTATTGTCCGCCGAATTTCGCGATCTGAACGAGTTGAAGCATGTCCTCACTTGAGATGAATAAAATTGGCGCCGCTGTCCTGACCGCAGGCGTGATCGCCATGACAGCCGGCTTTATTGCCGAACAACTGTTCCACAAGGCTCCCCTGGCGGAACATGCCTTCATGGTGGAAGGTGTTGGTGAAACCCAGACGGCAAGCGTCGCGGAAACGCCGTCGCTGGACCCGGTCACGCCGCTGCTGGCAGCGGCCGATCTCGCCGCGGGCGAAAAAGCCTTCAAGAAGTGTTCGGCCTGTCACACCGTCGATAAAGGCGGCAAAGACAAGGTTGGGCCTAATCTCTGGGGTGTGGTCATGGCTGCGCATGCCAGTAGAGAATTCGGCTATTCCGACGTCATGTCCGACATGTCGGGGGAGACCTGGAGTTACGAAGCGCTGAATGAATTTCTGGCCTCGCCGAAAAAATACGCGCCCGGCACAAAGATGAGTTTTGGTGGTCTCAAGAAGGTTCAGGACCGGGCCAACATCATCGCCTATCTGCGCAACCAGAGCGACAATCCAGCACCGCTTCCGGAGTAACCTCCGGGCGGAAGCAACAAGGCGGCGGTTTTCGCCGCCTTTTCTTTTTTGTGAAGATCCTGTTTTCTGAAAACCCCTGATTTTCTCAAGACTCTGTTTTTTTTCGAGACCCTGCCTGAACAATCCTTCTCCAAGCGGCGAGATCAGCGATGACGGAAAATTCCGAAGGCCCAAATTGTCCGCAGCAATTCATAGATCTCGCGGAATCGATGGCCGAAGCGTCGGCGAAGGTTATTCGCCGTTACTTTCGCCAGGCGGTGGCTGTCGACGACAAGGCCGACCAAAGCCCGGTAACCATTGCTGATCGCGAAACCGAAGCAACACTGCGCCAGCTTCTGGCAGAACGAGTGCCTGATCACGGTGTGATCGGTGAGGAACAGGCCCCGACCAATCCGGATTCCGATTACGTCTGGGTCCTCGATCCCATCGACGGCACCAAGCGCTTCATCACCGGCAATCCTCTGTTCGGCACCCTGATTGCACTGCTTTACAAGGGGCAACCGATCCTCGGGGTCATCGATATGCCCATGCTGAATGAGCGCTGGATCGGCGCCAGGGGCCGGCAGACGACCTTCACAGACCACAACGGGACCGCTGAAGTACACTGCCGGGCCTGCCCGGGCCTGGACAAAGCCGCTCTGGCCAGCACCTCGCCAGAGATGTTCGAAGGTGGTAACGAAAACGCCTTCGAGCGGGTCCGGGGGGCGGCAAAGCTGGTCCAGTACGGCGGCGATTGCTACAGCTACGGCCTGCTGTCGAGCGGCTTCACCGATGTCGTCATCGAAGCCGGATTAGGCACCTACGACTACATGGCCCTTGCCGCCGTGATCGGCGGCGCCGGCGGGATTATCACGGATTGGGACGGCAAGACATTAAGCGTCGATTCGGATGGACGAGTCGTCGCTGCCGGCGATCCTGCCTGCCACGCTGAAGCTCTGAAGCGCATCGCAGGCACTTGATCACGCCTCCCAAGGCCTGCTCAAACGCGCAATCTCGCCGCTCCAACCCAACGTAGGCAGCAAACCACCCGCCAACAAAAGCGTGAACGCGACTTGCGTAAAGCGCTGAGAAGCTTAAATTGCTTTACAGCCGTTGCCGACTGTCATTTGCTGGTGTCTATGCGTCGAATCCTCGCACCGCTATTCTTAGCCGCTTTTTGTTCTTTCACAGCTTCGTCAGCTGTTCAGGCCCAGTCCGAAAAACTGCCCGCCGTCCCCACGATCGAAGTTACCGAAGAGACGATCCCGCCACCGGGACCGGAAATATTCAAATCCCACGCTATCGCCATGCACGGCGAACCGAAGTATGCGGCGGGCTTCAATCACTTCGACTATGTGAATCCAGATGCGCCGAAGGGCGGGGAAATCCGGACCGCTGCCCGCGGAACTTTCGATAGCTTCAATGCATACATCGCAAAGGGCACTGCGGCGTCAACAGGCTCAATCGAGACCTTGACCGTTAGCAGTGCAGACGAACCTTTTACCCAGTACGGTCTATTGGCCGAGAGCATCGAATGGCCCGAGGACCGGTCCTGGGTCACCTACACCTTACGACCCGAGGCACTTTGGCACGACGGCAAACCAGTCACCGTCGAAGATGTAATCTTTTCACTCGATACGCTTAAGACCAAAGGACACCCGCGTTGGCGCTTTTATTACGGCAGTGTTGATCGCGCGGAACCCGATGGTGAACGCCGAATAAAGTTCTTCTTCTCAGAAGCCGGAAACCGTGAACTCCCCCTTATTGTCGGACAACTCCCTATTCTCCCCAAACACTATTGGGAAAGCAGGGATTTCGGCGCTTCGACGCTGGAGCCGCCTCTTGGTAGCGGGCCCTACAAAGTCACGAAGTTCGAAGCTGGACGCTACATTATTCGAGAACGCGTCAAAGACTATTGGGGGAAAGATTTGGCAGTGAATGTCGGTCAGAACAATTTTGACCGATTACGCACCGATTTCTTCCTTGATGTGACCGTCATCCGACAAGCCTTGAAATCAGGGACAATCGACTATCGGAACGAAAATCAGGCCAAGGCCTGGGCCTCTGGCTACGATGTCCCGGCCGTAAAAAAAGGATGGATCAAAAAAGAACGTATTGGTCACGAACTGCCAACGGGCATGCAGGCCTTCATCTTTAATACGCGACGGACACTTTTTAAGAACCCGAAGGTCCGTGAGGCCATAGGTTACGCTTTTGACTTCGAATGGAGCAATCCGACACTGTTTTTCGGGCAGTATAATAGGACGAAGAGCTACTTCAGCAATTCGGAACTTGCATCTAGCGACCTGCCAGAAGGAGAGGAACTTGAGATCCTCGAACACTATCGCGGCCGAGTTCCCGACGAGGTATTTTCCAAGGTCTTCACCGTTCCTGTAACGGATGGACGCGGCTGGCCGCGCGGAAATCTTGAAAAGGCTTTTGCTCTGCTCAATGAAGCTGGGTGGGAAGTGCGCGACCTTAAACTTGTGAACCGGGACACGGACGAGCAATTCAAGTTCGAATTTCTCCTTTCCAATCAGGAATTCGAACGAATCATCCTACCCTTTAAGCGAAATTTGGAGCGCCTAGGGATGGAAGTCCGAATACGCATCGTTGACACATCTCAATACATCGACCGGCTGCGAAATCGCGACTACGATATGATTTCGCTCGGTTGGGGACAGTCCGATTCCCCTGGCAACGAGCAACGTAGCTACTGGGGTAGCACCGCTGCAGATCAACAGGGAAGTCAGAACTATTCGGGGATCAAAGATCCCGTCATCGATGAACTCATTGAACTGCTCATTGTCGCCCCGACACGGGAATCATTAATCGATCATACACGCGCCCTGGATAGGATCTTACTGTGGAACCATCTCGTTGTGCCCGCTTGGCACTTACGGTTCGATAGAATTCTCTATTGGGACAAGTTCTCCCGGCCCGACGTTACACCCAAACACGGCACGACTACGAATTACTGGTGGTTTGACGAGAAAAAAGCCGCAGCGCTGCGTGAAGCGCGCTCCAAGGAAAGGCAGAGCAATCCATCCGCAGAGGGCGAAACACCAGGGTTGTCAACGACATTAGCAGTCTTTGCAGGCCTTCTCTTGGTTGGCTTCTTTGTCTTCCGCCGCGCCATGGCAAAACCAGGCAACTGAGGAGCCACAAGAGATGACCGCCTACATCATCCGACGATTGCTCCTGATTATCCCCACCCTGTTCATCATTATGGTGATCAACTTCGCCATTATTCAGTTGGCACCAGGTGGACCAGTCGAACAGCTTATCGGCCAGATCACTGGTACTGGCACAGATATTACCGAGCGGGTGACGCGATCGGGCGGTACTGGTTCCGAAACTCTGACCGACACGCGTCAGTCGAGCGGAGAAGGTCCATCCAGTAGATATCGCGGTGCCCAGGGACTGGATCCAAAGTTTATCGAAGAACTCGAAAAGCAATTCGGGTTCGACAAACCCGTTCACGAGCGTTTCTTTCAGATGCTGGGTAGCTACATCGTCTTCGATTTCGGTGAGAGCTTTTTCCGGGATCGCAAAGTCGTTGATTTGGTCATCGAAAAAATGCCCGTTTCCATTTCTCTCGGCCTCTGGACGACGCTTCTCGTTTATCTCATATCAATCCCCCTGGGTGTTGCGAAAGCCGTTAGGGACGGCACACCCTTCGATGTTTGGACCAGTGGTCTGGTCATCATCGGGAACGCAATTCCGGCCTTTCTGTTCGCGGTATTTCTTATTGTCGTGTTCGCTGGTGGCAGCTATTTCGATGTATTCCCGCTCCGTGGACTAACCTCTCCCAATGCCGCCGAACTACCTTGGCCGGATAGAATTCTGGATTATTTCTGGCATCTGGTCCTGCCAGTTACCTCTATGGTGATTGGCGGTTTTGCGTCCCTGACCATGCTAACCAAGAATTCGTTTCTCGATCAGATCAATCTTCAGTACGTCACAACCGCACGGGCGAAAGGTCTAAGCGAAAAGCAAGTTCTCTACGGACATGTCTTTCGTAACGCGATGCTGATCGTAATTGCGGCTTTCCCGTCTGCGTTTATCGGTATCCTCTTCACCGGCTCTCTCTTCATCGAGATTATTTTTTCTCTCGATGGCATGGGCCGGCTGGGGTTCGAAGCTGCCTTCGCCCGCGATTATCCCGTCATCTTCGGAACCCTGTTCTTCTTCTCGTTGCTTGGTCTGATCATGAGCCTCGTCGGCGACGTGATGTACATGATCATCGACCCACGCATCGATTTCGAAACGCGGGAGACCTGACATGACGGCGGACCGGTTTCTCGGCATGAAGATCACGCCAATCACGCGGCGGCGCCTGTATAATTTCAAGGCGAACAGGCGTGGATACATATCTTTCTGGATATTCGCAGTGGTTCTGGTCTTAAGCCTGTTCGCGGAATTCCTCGCCAACGACAAGCCCTTCATCGTTGTCTACGACAACGAAATCTATTCGCCAATCTTCAAGAGCTACCCTGAAACAACTTTCGGCGGCACCTTTCAAACAGAAGCCGATTATAGCGATCCTGTCGTTATGGAGATGATTGAAGCCAAGGGCTGGTTCTGGATGCCTTTGGTTCCGTACAGCTACCGAACCGTCGCCTGGAACCTCGGTGTCGCCGCGCCATCGCCTCCAGACGCGGACCATTGGCTGGGCACGGATGATCAAGCCCGAGATGTTCTGGCGCGTATGATTTACGGCTTTCGGATATCAGTGATCTTCGGTTTTGTTCTTACGATCATTTCCGCAGTGATCGGCGTATCTGCGGGCGCAGTACAGGGATACTTTGGCGGCTGGACCGATCTTCTGATGCAGCGTTTCATTGAAATCTGGTCGTCGCTACCGACTCTCTACATCCTGATCATCCTGGCAAGTATCATCGAACCGAATTTCTGGTGGCTCCTAGGCGTACTTCTGTTGTTCACATGGATGGGATTCGTCGGAGTCGTTAGAGCCGAATTCCTACGCGCCAGAAATTTCGATTATGTGCGGGCCGCACGTGCATTGGGCGCCTCAAATGCCGTGATCATGTTCCGCCATGTCTTGCCGAACGCAGTCGTGGCAACGCTGACTTTCATGCCCTTCACACTCGCCGGTTCGGTGACTGCGCTGACCGGTCTTGATTTTCTCGGCATCGGATTGCCACCGGGCTCCGCTTCGTTGGGTGAACTTCTCGCGCAGGGAAAAGCCAATCTTCAGGCACCTTGGCTCGGGCTAACCGGTTTCTTCGTCATCGCGATCATGCTCAGCTTACTCACCTTCATAGGCGAAGCTGTGCGCGACGCCTTTGATCCCCGAAAGCTCTTTGCCGGGGACCCGGTACCAGCCGAGGCAACGGAACCGGCCGGCAAACCGGCTAAGGAGGCGGCGCAATGACCAATCTGCTCTCGGTGCATAACCTTGGCGTCGAGTTTGCCGGGCCTGGCGGGAACGTCCCCGCGGTGTTGGGAACCTCTTTCGATCTGGCGAAGGGCTCGACCCTGGCGCTAGTAGGAGAAAGCGGATCGGGAAAGTCGGTCACCGCACTATCGATCCTGCAACTCCTGCCTTATCCTCTGGCGCGGCATCCGGCCGGAAGCTCGGTCAAGTTCAAGGGCGAAGAACTGATCGGTGCCGACAAACGGGCTCTTCGGCGCGTGCGCGGTAATGAGATCTCCATGATCTTTCAGGAGCCGATGACCTCGCTCAATCCGCTCCATACCGTCGAAAAGCAGATCAACGAAACTCTGTTTCTTCATAAGGGTCTGGGCAAGACGGCGGCACGCGAACGGACGCTGGAACTGCTGGATCTGGTCGGCATCCGGGACGCTGAACAACGCTTAAGCGCCTACCCGCACGAGCTATCCGGTGGTCAACGCCAGCGCGTCATGATCGCCATGGCCCTGGCGAACGAGCCGGATCTGCTGATCGCCGACGAGCCGACCACGGCGCTGGACGTCACCATCCAGGCGCAGATCCTGAAATTGCTGAAGGATCTGCAGCAAAAGCTCGGCATGGCCATGCTGCTGATCACCCATGACCTGGGGATCGTGCGCAAGATGGCGGATCAGATCTGCGTCATGACCCAGGGTGAAATCGTCGAGGTGGGAACGCCGGATGCCATCTTCGAAACGCCCCAACACGAATACACGCGCAAACTCCTGGCCGCCGAACCCAAGGGCGATCCTCTGCCCGCGGATCTCTCGGCGCCCGTCGTGATGTCCGGCGACGATATAAAAGTGCACTTCCCGATCAAGAAAGGCCTGCTCAAACGCACGGTCGACTATGTGCGCGCGGTCGACGGCATTTCGGTTTCCGTGCGGGCCGGCCATACCATCGGCGTTGTCGGCGAAAGCGGATCGGGAAAGACGACTCTGGGTATGGCCCTCCTCCGCCTGATCAGCAGCAACGGCAACATCTCCTTCAACGGCCAGGCAATTCAGGAACTGGGCTCACGAGAGCTTCGCCCCCTGCGCCGGGAAATGCAGGTCGTGTTCCAGGATCCCTTCGGATCACTCAGTCCGCGGCTTTCGATCGGACAAATCATCGAAGAAGGCCTGAAGATCCACGAACTCGGCGGCAACGAACAGGAACGCGAAACCCTGATTATCGAGGCCCTCAAAGAAGTCGGGCTCGATCCGGAAAGCCGGCATCGCTACCCCCATGAATTCTCCGGCGGCCAAAGACAGCGTGTCGCCATTGCCCGGGCCATGGTCTTGAAACCACGTTTCGTGGTGTTGGACGAGCCGACCTCAGCCCTCGACATGTCTGTGCAGGCGCAGATCGTCGATCTGCTGCGCGACCTTCAGGCCAAGCATAATTTGGCCTACCTTTTCATCAGTCACGATTTGAAGGTGGTGCGCGCCCTGGCTGACGAGGTCATCGTTATGCGAGAAGGCCGGGTCGTCGAGCAGGCGACGGCAGAAGAGATCTTTAACGCGCCAAAAAATCCCTATACACAGGCATTGATAAAAGCCGCCTTCGACCTCGAAGCTGTCGAGAGTGGCGTGGTATCAATGTAACGCTCAAACTGCGATTAGGGTTCAATGGCGCTCCTTTTCAAATCCGATGTAGATCGCGCAGAGGTCTGGCAGGACGCCATCGCCACGCTGCTTCCCGAACTTGAATTCCGCAACTGGCCGGAAGTCGGCGATCCAGCCGAGATCGAATACGCGCTAGTCTGGCATCCGCCGCGGGGAGAATTGGCCAAGCTGCCCAATCTCAAGGCGATTTTCTCGCTCGGTGCAGGTATCGACCATCTGGCATCGGATCCGGATCTTCCGAAGGACGTCCCCGTTGTGCGCATGGTGGACCAAAGCCTGACCCTGGGCATGACCGAGTTCGTCGTCATGTCGGTGCTGAGGCATCATCGGCGGATCCATGACTATGAGCTGCAGCAGAGACAGAAAACTTGGGAGCAGCACGTCACGCCCCTGGCCTGGCAGCGCAAGGTTGGCATTCTGGGTTTGGGTGTCCTGGGTTCCGATGCAGCCGACAAGCTGAACTATCTTGGATTCGATGTTGCCGGCTGGAGCCGTAGCGAGAAGAACGTGCCGGGCGTCACCAGCTTCTCCGGCGAAGAGGGATTGCGTCCCTTTCTGGAGCGCAGCGAAATTCTTGTCTGCCTGCTGCCGTTGACCGAAAACACCAAAGGCATCCTCAATGCCGAGACTTTGGCTTTGCTTCCGCGCGGCGCCTATCTCGTCAACGCCGGGCGTGGGCAGCACATGGTACCCGGCGATGTTCTGGCGGCGCTGAACTCTGGACAGCTGGCAGCCGCAACCCTGGACGTTTTTCCAGAAGAGCCGCTGCCCCAGGACAGCCCTTTCTGGGATCATCCTAAAGTGCTCGTGACCCCGCACGGCGCCAGCATTACCTCACCGATCACAGCGGCCGAGGCGCTTGCCGAGAGCATCAAATGCCTGCGGGAAGGCCAGCCTCTTCAGAATGTCGTGGACTTCGATCGGGGATACTAATGCTCGGAGCAAGGCTGAGCTGTGAAGGCTGGAGATAGCTGACCATGCCTCCTCGCGACCTGTTACGAGCCGAAATTCTGACGGAAACAGAATTGCCGCGAGCAACCGACTTGCTCGAAGACGGCCGGAAGCTCGCAGCGCTCCACGGATTTCAGGCCAACCCCTTTCTCGCCGAACAGGGCGCGTCTTCGGAGCGGGAAGTCAAACACCGCTGGTCAGCCGAAGGCCGTATCATGCGCCACGCCCAGATCGGCTTTCGGGATCCCGCAAAAACGCAGCGCGCCTGGGCGGAGATTTACGAGCGCTGCGCGGCTAAGGGTGTCGCGGTTGACCGCTACGGCATCTGTCTGGATTGGTCCATGGGCTATCCGGCCGCCGAGCGCGGCAAGCGCCCGCGGGGAACCGGTATCATCTTCGAAGAGGCCGAAGATCTGGCGAAGATCACCGCTGCGGCACCGGTCGCGCCACACTTCGGCGACTTTGTCCTCGGCTTTCCCGGTGCGGTCGAAAATACCGCACTGGCCTTGGCCGCCGGAGCGACCACCATCGGTAATCTGGGGCAGTACTTTACCTTCCGCCTGCCGGGCTGGGACAACGACGTCGCCACGACACGCGCCACTGTTACTGCCTTGGGACTGATTGCCGCGCAGGACACGGATATCCTGGTGCACTCCAATCTGGACGACGGCTTTGCCGCCCACTTCAGCGATCTGGCGTGTTGTCTCGGCGCCGTCCTGATCGAACGGCAGATCGTCAAAGGCCTGATCGGCGTCAATACCTCGCATTGCTACGGCCATCATTTTTCCAACCCCGTGACCCGGCTCGCTTTCCAAAAAGCTCTCTACGATATCGGAGAGACCGACGGCTCGATGATCTACGGCAACACGACCAGCTACCTGGGTTCACCGGCGGAGAACTATGCCAGTCTCGCGGGATACCTGCGTATCGATATCGAGGGCTTGAAGCGCTGGCCGACCGGTCATGCCATCAACCCGGTTCCCGTGACCGAGAACGAACGCATTCCCGACATTGCCGAAGTGGTTGACGCACAGCTTTTCAGCGCCCGGCTTGAGGAGATCGTGGAACAGGCGCGCTGCCTGACGACTCCCGAAGAGGCTGCCGAAATTTCGGCACAGCTTGTGACAGGCGCCCGGCAGTTCAAAGATGCTGTCTTCAAAGGCCTCGCTGCGGCCGGCATCGACACCGGAGATGCCTTCGAGCTGCTGCTGTCTCTCAAGCGCATCGGCGCAAGGCGTCTCGAAGCCCTGTTCGGCCCCGGGCAGATCGAGGAAACTGCTCCGCGCACACCCGTGATTGCCTCGCCCGTCATCGAAGAACTCGCGGAAAACTGCGGAATCATCCTGAGCGGAATCGACAAAGTCTCAGCGGCAAATCTGTCCCGGCGCAGACTGCGGGTTCTGACCGCGACGACCGACGTCCATGAGCATGGAAAACAGCTGATCGACCGCCTGCTGCGGAACCTGGGCGTCGAGGTTGTCGACGGCGGTATTTCCGTCGACCCCCATCAGATTGCCGCTTTGGCGCTTGAGGAAGATTGCAACGCCATCGCCTTGAGCACCTACAATGGCGTTGCCTTGTCCTATGCGCGCGATCTTCTGAAGGAGCTAAAGACGCAGAAGCTGGACCTACCGGTCCTGATCGGGGGACGCCTCAATCAAATTCCGGATCAATCGAACAGCAGCCTGCCCGTCGATGTGACCGCAAAGCTCTCCGGACTCGGGCTTATCGTTTGCGAAAAAGCGGACGATGTCGTGGGCGGCCTGCTTGAGGCAACGGACTCAAACAGCACCTGATCTAGATGTCTTCGGCTTGTTCACCGGCCATATCTGCAAACTCCCGAAGGAAGACCGAGCCGGCAACACTGCGCTGCACCAGGACAGATCGGCGGTCCGTCTCATCGATCTTTCGGCGCAGAAACTCGAGCTTTTCCAGGCGGTCGAGCGCTCGGGTCACGGCGGGCTTGGACATATTCAGCTCTTGCGCAAGACCGCGTACCGTATGGGGTTGCGGTGTCGTATAGACCTGCAGCAATAAGGCAAACTGCCGCCATGTCAGATCGGGTAGGTCCTTACGCAAAGCCGTCACCATGACACTGCGCCACAGCGTCAGCACATCATTCGGTTCGAATTGCACTGCCCAACCTCCTCATACGCCGGTTCACCCGATCTCGTTTCGCCCAAACTCATTCCGCAGGCGCAACAAGTTTTGACGAGGCCGAAGATGAAAGCAAGCCGTTGTTTTCAAACCGCAGCCACACTACGCCTTGGCAATGAATTCCTTGATCATGCCAAAGGTTGCGCGCACACCCATGGACTCACCGCCTTCGGGGCGCCCCGGACGGCTTCCCAGATTCCAGGCCATGATGTCGAAATGAACCCAGGGCGTGGCACCTTCAACAAAATGCTCCAGGAAAAGAGCCGCGGTGATCGCGCCACCGTAAGGCCCGTTGGAGATGTTGCAGAGATCGGCAACCTTGCTCTCGAGTTGCTGCCTATAGGGTTTATGCAGCGGCATCCGCCAGAGTGGGTCGCCCTCCGTCTCGCCGTGCCGCAGCAGCATCGCGGCAACAGCATCATCGTTGCAGAACATGGCCGGAAGATCCGTTCCCAATGCGACCCGCGCCGCACCGGTCAAGGTCGCGAAGTCGATCAGCAGATCGGGCGATTCGCTGCAGGCTTCCGTCAGTGCATCACTGAGCACAAGGCGCCCCTCGGCATCCGTGTTGCCGACCTCGACCGTCAATCCCTTACGCGTGTCGAGGACATCGAGCGGGCGAAAGGCGTTGCCGGAAACAGCGTTTTCAACAGCCGGGATCAAAACCCGGAGCCTCACCGGCAATCTGGACGCCATGATCATGGATGCCAGTCCAAGAACCTGGGCAGATCCGCCCATATCCTTTTTCATCATCTTCATGCCGCCCGACGACTTCAGATCCAAGCCTCCGCTGTCGAAACAAACACCCTTGCCCACCAGCGTAATCCGCGGCCCCTTGCTGCCCCACTTAAGGTCGATCAGCCGCGGCGCCTTTTCCGCGGCACGTCCAACGGCATGGATCGAAGGATAGTTCTTCTTCAGCAGATCCTCGCCCACGACGGCCTTGAACCTCGCCTTATGGGTCTTCGCCAGAGTCTTGGCAGCCTCTGCCAGTTCCGCGGGCCCCATGTCCTCTGCCGGCGTATTAATCAGATCACGGGTCAGGCAGATCCCTTCGGCCATTGCGACGACCGCCTGCTGGTCAGCCTCTTTCGGCCAGACCAGCGAAGAAAAATCCTTATCGAAGCTCTTGTAGCGGTCGAAACGATAGGTTCCGAGCAACCATCCAAGCGCAAGCGCCGATGCCTTCTCCCCGCTCAACTCGCCTTCGATAGCGTAGCGCCCGAACGGCAAGGCGGCCGGAAGCGCGGCGCAGGACCAGAGCATATCGGCATCATCGATCCCGGCCAGCACACCGCCGACTCCTTTTTTTTCGTCCGGCAACAACGTAAATCTGCCCGCTGCAGCATCAAAAGCGGATGCCTCGACCCAGCGCCTGACAGCCACGGGCTGCTTTTTCAGCCAACCCTTTAGTCCGTCTTTGGTCACCAGATGAATGGGCCGCGTTTCGGCAGTGGCTCGGGCGGTGAGATATTTGGTCATGGGATCGCTTTTCCTGTTTTCCACGACCGCGATGGCCGCTAACAATATATCCGTTTCATGGGTAGCCGACACGCGCCGCCAGCTCAAGACGTAAGCATTCCAAATCACTTAAGGAGAGACTGATTCACGGTTTTCACCGATAAGGGTGAATAGGATCAGGCTCGGGAAGGAACGACAGCGATGCCCGAATTCACGATTGTTCTCGGCAATAAGGCCTATTCCTCCTGGTCCCTGCGGGGTTGGCTTCCCCTAAAGCTCAGCGGCGCAAGCTTTGATGAGATCGTCATTCCCCTGCGGGAGAGCGATACCAAGGCGCGGCTGCTTGAGGCTTCATCCGCCGGCAAGGTGCCGGTTCTTAAGACGGCCGACGGACCGATCTGGGATAGTCTGGCGATCGCGGAATATCTGGCGGAGCGCTTCCCCGACGCCGGGCTTTGGCCGGAAGATCCGCGCGCCCGCGCCCTGGCCCGCTCGGTCACTTCGGAAATGCACAGCAGCTTTCCCGCCCTGCGCAACGATTGCCCAATGGACGTCCGTTCCCGTTACCGCGACCGGGAATTCTCGGAATCAACGCGTCAGGACATCGAACGCATTACGTCGATCTGGCGGGATTGCCGCGCGCGCTTCGGGGCCGGAGGCGAGTTCCTCTTCGGGGGTTTCTGTATCGCCGACGCCTTCTACGCACCGGTCGTCTCGCGTTTCGTAACCTATGACGTCGCCCTGGATTCGGTCTGCAGCGCTTATCGTGACGCAGTCATGGCGCGGCCGGAGATGCAGGAATGGATCGACGCCGGCCACGCAGAGCCCTGGACAATGGAATTCGACGTCTAAATGACGCTTTGTTAGTAGTGATTGAGGGTAAAATTGCAGCCGTCTACTCGATCAGTCCGACTTCCCTGTAGTAGCGGCGGGCGCCGTCATGAAGCGGCACGCCAAGGCCGCTGATGGCGGTGTCGATGGTGATCAGGCTGCCTTTAGGGTGACCGCGCGACAGCATCTTGGCCGTATTCTTGTGCCAGAGCGCGCGGGTGATTTGGTACACCAACTCGGGGTCGACGGCATCCGTGACCAGCCATTGGGCACCGACCGAGAGAGTCCGGGTCGCCGGAACGTTGAAATAGGTGCCTGCGGGCACCGTTTCCTCGGCAAAGAACGGATAGGTCTGGCGCAGGGTTTCCGCTTCCTTGCCGGTGATCGGCACCAGGGTGACCAGCGAATCCGCCGCGAGGAACTTCACGGCGTTGACCGGTGTCCCGGCCACGATGAAAAAGCCGTCCAGTTCACCGGCGCGCAGCATATCCGCTGCGATTCCAGAGGTCGCTGAAACCGCGTCAAAATCCTCAACATCAATGCCGTAGGCCTTGAGGATCAGCAAAGCGTCAACCCGTGTCCCGGACCCTTCCACATCGATCGAAATCCTCAAACCCTTGAGATTGCGTACCGAACGGATACCGCTGTTGCGGCGCACGACCAAATGCACGGATTCCGGAAAGAGATTGGCAATTGCGCGCAGGCCGGGTACGCCGCCGCGTTCCTTGAAGATACCTTCACCTCGATAGGCCCAGAACGAAACGTCAGCCTGGCTGAAGCCTGAATCAAGCAAACCGGCGGCCAGCTGATTTACGTTAGCGACCGAGCCTTCGGTCGATTGGGCAACCGCAATCAGTCCTGGAACACCGCAACTTCCGCCGCGATCGCAGGCCCGGCTACCCGGTGGATTACTGATCGCATTGGCGATGATACCACCGACGGGAAAGTAGGTGCCTCCGGTCGAACCGGTACCGATGCGGAAGAAGTTGATTTGCTCGGCCCAGCTGCTGTTCCAGGAAACAACCGCGAAGGTCGCAGCGATCACGGCCATCGACAATCCGGCGACAATACGCCGGGACCAACTTGCTGAATTTAACGCGCGGCCCACTCTAACCGCCCCTTTCAATACTTATGGCACAGCGTTACGCGGTGTGCTTACCCTCTGATATACCTCTATAATTTTGACAATACTAGGGCAACAGCAAGGCAAGGGTTAAATTCGCACCAAAATATCTGTCAAAAGGCAAAAACTGCGTCAAAATTGGGTAAATCTCCCGCAAATCATCCGAATTTTTGTAGAAAACGCACGATTTTACGGGTTCGCTCTCCAAACAGAGCGTCCGTGTAATAACTGCCGGCAACCCGTTTGCTGACTTCGCTCAAAGTTGGGTAGGGCGCGATGGCGTTGGCCATGGCTCCGATCTTCAGTTTCTGACTGAGTGCCAGAACCCAGGGCTGCAGGAGCTCACCCGCACGCGGGCCGCCGATCGACGCTCCCAGGATCTTGCCGCGCTTGCCGACGACGATCTTGACCAGACCTTCGGTTTCGCGCTCCGCCCGCGCCCTGTCGTTTTCTTCGAAGGACCAACGCAGGACCTTCACGTCGTCGCCGAATTTTTCCTTCGCCTGTGCCTCGGTCAGACCGACATGAGCAATTTCAGGGTCCGTGAAGGTCACCCAGGGAACGAAATCATGGCACGCCTTCGCCGGAAGTCTGAAAAGCGCATTCCGAATAACAATACCGGCGTGATAGCCCGCGACATGGGTAAATTGAAGACCGCCCGCAACATCACCGAGCGCAAATATCCGCTTGTTGCTGGTCCGCAGGCGTGCGTCGACTTCAATGCCGCGTGGTGAGTAGCTAACGCCGGCAGCTTCGAGATTCAATCCATCGACATTGGCGCGGCGTCCGGCCGCGACCAACAGATGCGAGCCCGTGATTGTCTCCGTCTGGCCGTCCGCTTCAATTTCGACGGAGATCTGGTTTCCCCCGCCGCCGACTGAAACGATCTTGATACCCTCGCGGATTGCGACGCCATCCTCGACCAGGCGGCGGCGCGCGAACTCGGTCACTTCAGGATCGTCCTTGCCCAAGACGCGGAACATTTCCAGCAAGGTCACTTTAGCTCCAAGGCGCCGGTGGGCCTGTGCGAGCTCCGCACCAATCGGGCCGCCGCCGATCACGATCAGATGCTCGGGCCTTTCGTCCAGCTCGAATACCGTTTCGTTGGTCAGAAAGGGAACATCCTGGATCCCGTCGATAGGCGGGACCGCAGCCGAGGAGCCGGTGCAGACGACAAATCGCTTGGCGCGCACGATTGAATCGCCAGCCTTGGCCTCACGCGGCCCCGAAAAAACGGCGGCCTCCTGGAGCACCTTGACACCGAGGCCCTCAAACCGCTCGACAGAATCATGCGGTGCGATACCGGCGATAACGCTGCGAATATGTTCGCGCACCTTAAGAAAATCGACAGCCGGCTCAGTGCCGTTCACACCGAAGCGGCCACTGCGGCGGATAACGTCTGCCGCATGCCCGGCTGCGATAATCGATTTGGAAGGCACACAACCGTAGTTCAGACAATCGCCACCCATCTTTCCCTTTTCGATGAGCACGACATCAGCGCCCATCTGGGATGCTCCCGCAGCCACGGACAGGCCCCCCGACCCACCGCCGATGACACACAAGTCGGCGTTAATTATCTCGCTCATTTAATGTCCCCACGAATCTTCCCCCCGCTCGTTGGCGAGACTCTATTTACTGTAGTTAGAGTGCGGTCGTTCTTGACTGTTTCCACAAAGAACGACCGCACTCTAAATTCTTACGCCTGCAATGAACCACAACGCGGTGCAATGCGCGGGTGCGATGATAACGCCCGAATTGCTAAAGACGTCTTTCATCCTGCGCCGTCTGGCAAGAAAAGAGAACTGGCCGGGAATCAAGACGAGTCACGGACCTCAAGTGCGCGCGACAGTATCTGCTGCTGACGATGGACCGGATTTTCAAATCCGGGTTGCTCACCCTGTTTCTCGCCAGGGGATTTATCTGCACTGCCTTGATCGAGACCGAGCGAAAGCTGCCGCTTGAGCTCAGGATCGTTCAATAAGTCGGGAGATCCCTTAACTTCCCCTTCTGCCGCCTTTGCTATATCGGCCCCCATGACCGCACGTCGGAGATTCAGAGCGGCAACAGCACTGCGGGCGTTCGGTCGTTTATTGATCGCAACCGAGCGCGCGTCTTCAACAGCATGTGTCATTGCTTCCAGCGCAGCGAGACGCGATGCATGGGCTTCGCCAAGTGCGCGCTCGACTTTGAAGGCCATCGGCAAAAGAACCCCCAGGGCAAGCAGCCAAAGCGGCAGCAGGCCATCCAACAGTTCGCTGGTTAGATAACCATCCGAGAAAACCGGACTCATTTCAGTGGCGCTCGACATCCAAAAGCCGCCGGCAACCACGGATGCAATCAGCAAGCAGCCGGCGAGAAAAAGGCTGCGCCAGCAAATAAAGCCCGCGATTTGCGCCAAGAGGACCAGAGAAAAGGCAAAAATTCCGTAGGTAACCGGCCCTGAGGTTTGCAGGCTCATCACCGCCAGGAGGACGCATTGCGCCACGAAGCCGACAGACAGTACGTAACGCGCGACAACACGGACAGGGTCGCAAACCCAAACCAACGACGGCAGGAGCGCAAAGAGCGTACTCAGGGCAATAGCGAGAGCGAAGTCACGTTCCGCCAGTGTCGAAAGCAGGGCGACGGCCCCAATCCCAAGCCAGAGCTCCGCCACGATCACGCGCGCCGCAAGGCTTCTTATTGTGCTCAGTGCCGGCGCCGTGGTCGGACGACGACGTCCGGTCACGAGATTCGGGGGCGTTCCTTTGGCGGGTTTTCCGGCGACGAAATTGGAGGCTTTGGAGTTGGATCTCACTTGCTGCGCCCGCCTTCAACGACGCCGGTTCGACGTAGCTTGAAACTGGCAAAGCGGATCATCACCTGCATACCCCGTACTGTGGTTGTACCATCGCTATCGATTTCTTGTTTAAACCTGGGACCCAGCGCTTATGCGCCCTGCGCTTAAATGCCCTGCGCCCCAGCCAATGACAGCTGATGGTTTCTCGTGGCCTGAGTCTGATTCACGTTCCTTACTTTTGCCGTTTAGAACGGTCGTACTCATAGACCACTGTCTCTATATCATAGCCACTGGCCAAGAGTCCGGCTTCATGGGCCGACTTTGTGCTCCAAGTCGTTCACATCTTTTCGATCAGGTCACTTTTCTATACCTGGCTTAGTGTACGATCAGCGCAGAGGCGCTCCAAAAGTCCCTCGAGGACCGAATCGGTTACCTGCGGAAAGGCGGCAGCCAGAGCGGTTTTGTCAAACCGGCCCTGCTCTGCCATCCAGCCTAGAAGGGGACCGTCTTCCGGCGATTGCGAAACTTTGTAGTCCTCTGCCACGGCAACCCATTCTTTCCCTCGGCGCACAACGCGCAGGTCTTGGCGAAGAACCTGAAAGCTCTGGCGAGGCTCGAAATTCGGCAGGCTAAAGCCGGGCCTTCGCACCGTAAATCCATTGCGAAGTGCGACAGCGCGCTGCATTCCTTCGTCTCCGCGGGCAATCTCCTGGAAACGCTCCGAAAGCTGGTCCAGGTGCCGCCGGAGCCGCTCCTCGCCTTCGCGATCGTTGCATTGAGGCAAATCAGCCCGGAAAACCGGGTCTTTAACCGCCAGTTCCCACAGCTTCGTCAACCATTCCAGGCCGATCGGTTCGCTGCAGCTGAAGGTCACATGTACCGACACATCACTGCTGGCAAGGGCGTCATGGAACTGCCCGCGCGGCAGGTACAGTAAGTCGCCCGGCCGCATGACAAGTTCTTCGGCAACCGCGCCTTTCATGCGGTCATATTCGGCCTGCGGGACGTTCATAAATGCGGGATGCTCGATTGGATTCTCGGCACGGCCTTCATAGACGCGCCAGCGCTTCTCTCCTACGATCTGGAGGGCGTAAACTTCGTGCCTGTCATAATGTGAGTCGAAGGCCTGTCGCTGCTTCCAGGAGCAGTAGAGGTTTGCGTTTCCGCGTCCGCCATGTGCCGCCTCGATGGTTTCCAGCACAGAACGCACCCCCGGATGCAGAGTCTCAATCTCGTTCAGCAACAAGGACGCGCCGCGCTTCAAAAAATCCATAATCTTTTCGGATTCCGGTTGAAGCACCTGCATCTGGTTACGATCGACCGTATTCCGGCAGTAGGCCCCAGGTGGTATCCGCTGCTTGTCGAGAGATAACTGGAGGGAACGCGCCGTCCAAACGGCCATTTCCAGCATCCGATTCAGATCGTCCCAGTTCATGACGGAACCAAATTTCTCGGGTCGTCCCGCAATGTGAACCGGCCGCTGACGGCAATAGTCCTGAAAAAACTTCTCAGGCGGCAGCGGATCGATCAGCTGCCGAAACGACGTAATTTGCTCGGACATTTACCTGCACTGAAGTGGGGAAAACGGAGGTCATCGGCTAATATCAAAGAGCACTGATAATGACCTACGGCATTATATGGCTTTGCAATGACACCGCATCAACATTCGCCGCCCGTGCCGTTCAATTCTGTGGCACTTCGCAGTCCGCCATAGTCACTGTGGCTTTTCCATTCTGACCGGTGGGAAACCGGCATTCCGGCAGAACAATCCCCTGGGTCAGTAGAGGAACGCCAGCTGTACATAGCGGCTGCCACGGGTAACGGGCCGGGCCTCGTGCAGAAGAGAACAGCAGAATACAAGCGCCTCACCCGTAGCTGGGCGATAGCCGGATTCACAATATTCGGGAAACACCAGATGCCCGCCCTCGTGATCCTCAGCATTGAGATTGATGGAGACGGCAAATCTGCGGTGCGCATTTGCTGCATTTGTATTGTCTCGATGCCGGCGGAAGAAGCCTTTGTCCTCGGCATCGTAGCGCGCAATCTTGAAAGCCTCGTGCGACTTAACTTCGAAATGAAAGGCTTTGGCGACTTCCGGGATCAGACGGCGCATATACAGCACCCGAATCTGCTCTGCCAAGGGAGTGCCGGTTCCAACGACAAAATCGCGACGCTTCTTGACTTTTTCGTCAAACACCAACGGCGCACCATCCTTCCGTTGCTCGTTAAACCCCGAGGGCTGATGCGGCGAGTTTTCAAAGATCCCGATCAGATGCTTGCAGCACTCAGGGTCGAACACCCGTGGGATTCGCAAGACCGGTGCATGAATCTTGGCCTCCATGAAGGGGCGTCGCGGCAGAAGAGTCGTGGCCGCAGTCAAAAGTCCATCACGATCACAGGAAACCACACGCGGGTCGAAAATAGCGAGCACCCGTTGATTTTCGTTCAGCAATAATGTCGCGCCAGACCGGCCAAAATTAAACGCCTTGGCGATCGCATCGGCGGGGTCTTTCAGCCGCTCGACATCGCATGCAGATCCGGGCGCATCGGGATTTGTCGGCTCTTCGGCTCTCTCGATCACCAACAGCTTCAAACCCAGAGCGGTAAGCTCCTGTCTGGCGCCGGCGATCACCGGCAGCAAGGTTCGATTATCGCCTGCAGTTTCATGCGAAGACAGAAGACCCGACGCGCAGAGATGCACCAGCAAAGGCTGGCCGGCGAACTGCACAGGCACTCGCAGGCGCCCATCGGCCGCCTTGAGTTGAACATGCGGAAATACGTCCCCAACACCTAAGTGTCGCGATACGAGTTCCGCGGTCATGTTTCTAACCACAGCACTCTCGTTTCCTACCCCCCTCAGGAAACAAAGACTCCTAAGTATGGGCACCTGTGGAAGACGAAGCAACAAGTATGGATGAGATGATTCGTTCAGTGAATCCAAATGGAGCGGGATAGCGGGGCACGACATAATAGGATTATTGTCACGACAAACTTATTTAAATTAGAACTTCTTTTGGGTGTTCGCGCATAATAAGATTGAAAACTCATCGGCGCCGCACCCTTCAAATCCAATCGCACAGGAACGAGAACAGCTTTCCCCTATGCTAAAGTTTAACTGGCACAACATCTCAATCATGGTGGTTGACGATAACAGCTTTATGCGCAGTTTGATCACCTCGACCATCCGTGCACTGGGCATCAAAGACGTCGTCAGCGTCCCGAACGCCACACAAGCTATTGAGCAGCTCAAGATCAGTAAAACCGACCCGGTCAACGCCGGAATCGGGTCCATAGATATTATTCTCTCTGACTTCGTCATGCCGGACGTCGACGGGATCCTGTTCTTGCGCTGGACAAGAACCAACAAACACGCTCCCGACCGTTTCGTTCCCTTCGTCATGGTCTCAGGCCAAGCCGACGAAAAAAGTGTCCAGAAATCCCGCGACGCCGGCATGACTGAATTCCTGGCAAAGCCGTTCGCCGCCCAAACAATGGCGGACCGCATTCTGGAAGTTATCCAAAATCCGCGGCAGTTCGTGCTCGCGGCCGATTATTTCGGACCAGATCGCCGACGCATGGACCGGCCGATCAAATGGTTCGAAAAAACCAGCGAAAAAGGCGGCAAGACTGAGATGGTGGAGCGGACCGACGACCGCCGCATCTCTGCGCCGTCTGACCTGCAGATCGTCAACGCGCGCTCGAACATCAAACATATTCGCGATGACGTCCATGCCGTCATCATCCGCCCGGCCAATCGCCTGCTCGATAAGCTTGGTCCGAATGTCATGCGGGGGCAGATCGATTTTGATCCGCTCGTTATCCAGGCAGCGGAAGCGCGGATCCAGGAACTTGTCGGCGATTATTCCAAATGGACGGAAAACTACCTGAACACTCTCGCAGACTGTCTCAACAAGCTGCAAAAACGGCAGGAGGACAGCCGCAGGGTTCTCGCGCAGATCAACCATATCGCTCATGAGCTGCGCGGCCAGGGCGGTGTTTTTGATTATCCTCTATGCACCGCCTTCGGAAAATCCCTCTATGAAGCGACGCTCGACGTCAGTCTCGCAGTCACGGGGAACCGCCTGAAGCTGATTGATGCCCATATCGGTGCCATTCGAACGGTGTTTAATCAGAAGATCACTGGAAACGGCGGCAAAGTAGGTGCCACTCTTTTGAAGGAAATCGAGGCCGCTGTTAAGAAATACAGCTGACGCCGCTGACGGCCTCCCGCTCTCCCACCCACACTTTTCATAGCCTTGTGGATTGCAACCGGCTGCCGAGAGCCGGCCACAAGAACGGACCGTTTGGATAGCGTTGCGTTTAAAGGCCCCAGTACTGCACGTCCGAACGGATGGTCGTTTCGTCGAGCACGGCCTTGACGTCGATCAGGATACCACCAGGCTTGATGCGATCGGTCAGGCGTTCGGTTCCGCCATCCAGGAACGACTGGTGGGAGACGGCCAAAATCAATCCGTCGAGATCGCGAAGCTGATCGTCGGGGCTCAGGGCCAGACCGAACTCCTCCTCTGCCAATTCCGCCGAAACGTAAGGATCGAAGATCAGGGGCTGCAGGCTGAATTCCCGCAGCTCAGTCACGATATCCGGAACCTTGCTGTTTCTGATGTCAGGAACGTTTTCTTTGAACGTCAGGCCAAGAATGCCGATTCGGGCATTCGCGGACATGCGATCACTTGCAAGCAGCATCTTGATCAATTTACGCGCCAGGAACGCGCCCATGCCGTCATTGATGCGGCGTCCGGCGAGAATGACTTCCGGATGATAGCCTACGGCCTCGGCCCGGGCTGTTAGGTAATAGGGATCAACGCCGATACAGTGACCGCCGACCAGGCCCGGCGTGAACTTCAGAAAGTTCCACTTGGTTCCGGCCGCGGCGAGAACATCCCTCGTGGGGATCTCAAGCCGCTCGAAAATGATCGCGAGTTCGTTCATCAAAGCGATGTTAAGGTCGCGCTGAGTGTTCTCAATAACTTTCGCCGACTCGGCGACCTTGATCGAAGGTGCCCTGTGAACCCCGGCGGCAGCGAAGCTGCCATAGGCTTCTGAAACACGATCCAGGGTTTCCGCGTCCTCGCCGGACACCACCTTCACAATGGCCTCAAGTCCGTGTTCGGTATCGCCCGGATTGATCCGCTCCGGCGAATAGCCGAGTTTAAAGTCGACTCCTTGGCGCAATCCCGAGACCTCGGCAAGAATGGGACCGCAGATATCTTCCGTTACGCCCGGGAAAACTGTCGATTCCAGAACCACCACGCCACCAGACTTCAGATAGGGCGCGATCATCCGGCAGGCCCCTTTGACCGCCCCCAGATCGGGGCGGCGGTCACCATCGACCGGAGTCGGCACGGTGATTGCGAAGAAGGTCGCGCCTTCCAGATCGGCGGCGGAATCGGTAAAGCGGATCGAGGATGCCGCAAGATGTTCCGAGGTGACTTCGCCCGTCCAATCCTCGTTCGCGCGCAGGGCTGCAATACGTTTGCTGTCGATATCGATGCCGATAACGGTCTCAAAATGCTTCGCAAAGGCAACCGCCAATGGCAGTCCGACGTAGCCCAAACCGATTACGGCAATCTTTTCTGAAGTCAGCATAGCGATGTCATTTCCCGGATACGTTCATGACGGCCCACCCGGCAGGGTGAGACTTGGATGTACTGTTTATATTGGAGCTTCTAATCCCCCGTTAACGCCGTGAGCGTCAAGGGACAAACAAATTACAAGCGAGAGGTGATAGTGAATCCATGTATACGAAAACGAAGTCGTTTGAATAGAGGCAAATTCAAGCGAGATGGCGAATTGGTCAAGGGTTTATATGCTCAGGATACCTGGGCCGTTTGCTCGTCGGGTCCAAAACCCTCGATTTCCTCCATTTTGGCCAATACAGCGTTGGCCAGATTGACGATGTCGTGCCTGGCATCGCTTTTAGGTGCGAACTCACCAATCCACTTACGCTCAGTGAAAGCATCTACAAAGGCTGTGCGTTGCCGCACCTCAGGTCCCACGACATCACCGAGGTGCCGTAATACATCGCCGATTCGCCGCCCTGCCCCGGTCCGGTGATCGATCTTCGACGGCACCAACAGAAAACTAAGCTCATTGCCGTCGCGCATGGCCCGCGAGGTTTCGATCAGGTTCAAGACATTGGTCGTGGCAATCAAGTCCGGGCCAGATGCCGTCAGAGGAATCACTGCAAGCCGCGACAGACTCAGGGCTATCTCGGTGACAGCGCGAGAATGCGCAGGGCAATCGATCAGCAGGAAATCACTGTCAATCGACAGTACCTTGGTAATCCAGCTCTGCGCGCCGCGCTCGTCCTCGAGCGGGAAAGAATGGATCTGTGCGGGATAACGGCCTCGGGACATCCAATGTGACGAGGTTCCCTGCGGATCAGCATCCACCAGCGCGACCCGGCGTTCACCGCCACCCAGTTCGCATGCCAAATTGACTGCGATGTTGGACTTGCCGACACCACCCTTCAAATTGGCGACCGTTATGATGCGCGCCGCCATCGGTCACCGCCCGCCGGCGTTCGAAGCATGACGGACAGAAAGCTTACACGCTTCCATCTCATCAGGCCGGCTTAAAGCTGATATCGTCATCGGTCGAACCATCTTTTCCAGCGCGCCCGAGGGCCCGCTCCAACTCCTCAACAGCCGTTATCGTCTGCCAGGGTCTCATGGAAACCGTGGCAGACATTTGCACGCTATCTTATTATCAACAAATAATTTTATTTTCCTTTATCAGGTTTGCTGACAACTGTTCACTCTAGAAAATCACACATAATTGTGTTGTTTTGATCGTCTAAAGCGTTGACGCCTCTTGCCTCGATACGCAAGATCCCCCAGCTATTAACCGAGCGTTAACTACCGTGCCATCTTGCCGGTGATTTGGGCAGAACTACGGCACCGTCTGGGAAAGGTCGAACCGCATGGCTGAGCAACCCGTTACATCCCTTACCTCTGGTCAAGCACGTGAGGGCAGCGGCGCTGAGAGCCAGATCGCGGCTGGCGCTGCAACGACGGAAACGACGTCAGCGATCGCTCTGGGCCAGGCGGCTGCGCCTGAACCTCTCGTCGTCACGCAGCCGGCGACCGGTCAGACCCAGGAAATCACGCTTGAAGCAGGCCAGCCAGTCCTGCTGACCATGGCCGCAGAAGATACCTTTATCGCTGTCGACGGCGCCAATTTCGTTCTCAGTTTCGACGGTGACGGCAATGGTGCCATCGACA
Organism: Pelagibius sp. Alg239-R121; assembly: GCF_947331435.1. Taxonomy (GTDB): domain Bacteria; phylum Pseudomonadota; class Alphaproteobacteria; order Kiloniellales; family Kiloniellaceae; genus Denitrobaculum. Next base: position 319,951 of record NZ_CAMZOF010000002.1, read on the forward strand.
CCCGCGTCGTATTTCTGAATTTGGTCGATCAGGCGGCATCGGACACGCCTCCTGTGTTCGTCATCGGCGGACAGGTGGTCGGCAGCGGCCTGCTGGTCAGCCAGACCATCGCCCTCGGCGGTGGCAACGGCGAGCCTATTCCCTTCGAAACCGCGGCACCTCAGGCACCTGAAGGTGGCGGCAACAACGTCTACGACGACAATCTCGGCGATGCCATAGACCTGCTGGCCGCACAGGGCGTCATTCCGCCGACCGCGCTGGTCTTCGGCCTGCCGGATCCGGAACCCGGCGAGGCGCTGGATCTGACCTCGGATGTCCCGACACCGGTGATACCGCCGGTCGAGCCACCGTCCGACAGCCTACAGGCCAATCCAGACGCCTCAGACGTCCGGCCCAATCGCTCGGGCGACGCCAATGCGCCGGAGACCTCGGTCACGATCGACGTGCTGGCGAACGACGTGGACTCGGATGGCGACCCATTGACGATCACGTCTGTCACGTTAGACGATCCCGCACAGGGAACGGTCAGCATTGTGAACAACGAAGTTGTCTTCACGCCTGCGGTCGGCGTCACTGTGACGACGGTCGGCCTGACTTACGAAATTGAGGACCCGGACGGAAACACCGACTCGAGCACCGCTCAGATCACGATCGGACAGGACAACAGTGTTCAAAGGATTGTTTCAGTCCCCGACTCCGACCCGAACCGGACCGAACTGCTCAGCACGGTCGATACACAACTGGTCGATGTGGACGGCCCCAATGGGACCGACACCGACCCTTCAACCGTCAATGTGAACCTTTTTCCAAACAGCGACGTGACCTTCACGGTGACGGCCGACCCGGAAGCCCCGGATGTTCTCGATCTTTATCTGCTGCAGGATCTCTCCGGCTCGTTCCGAGACGATCTACCGATCGTACGCGGTGAGCAGTCCGCCAATAACGACGCGGCGGATCTTGGATTGCTCGACGACCTGGTGACTGGGGTGGAAGCGATTACCTCGGACGTACAGTTCGGACTGGGTGCATTCCGCGATATCGGGCCAGGCGGCGGCAGTGCGCCGGGCAGCCAGTTCGATTTCCAGCATCTGCTCAATCTGGAGGCAGGACAGGGCGGTCAGCGCCTGGATGGAGACCCGGCGGTTCCTCCACCGGCAAATCCGAACCTGCCGCCTAACCCCGGCGAAGCTTACGACGAATTGTTCGCGGGCAATCCGGGTCCCGGACCGACCGGTCTCGGCGGTGACTTCCCAGAACGCCAGTTGGTCGCTTTGAATCAGGTCGCCCTCGACGCGGCGGCAGCGGAGGACGGCAACGGCGGGACAGCCTCCCAGTTCGGCTTCCGCACCGGTTCTTCAAAGGTCGTGGTTATCATCACCGATGCCACCTCCAAGGATTGGGACAACGCGGTCTTCCGTGCGGAGTTGAAAGCCAATCTACAGGCCTCCGGGGTCATCCCGATTTTCCTGGTTGCCGCCGGCGACGAGGGTGAGGCCTTCATCAATAACTTCTACGACGGCGTCATTGCGGAGCTGGGTGTCGGTGCCCGCGTGCCCCTGGAGCTCGACAGCAGCAATCTGGTCCAGGCCATCGAAGACGGGCTGAACCAGATTACCGACAGCCTGACGCTGAGTGTCGCCGACGACGACAACGACTATGTCTCGATCGGTGCGCCAACCGTCGACCCGGTGACCGGCGAGCACTCCTGGGAAGTGACCCTTTCCGCACCGCTGGACGAGGGACATAACAACGACCCGGACATCAAGCTGACCGTCACAAACGATTCGACAACGGATCAGGTCGGCGGCCAGATCACCGTCAATGTCACGACAGATGCGCCCGAAAGCGGCGGCGACGACTTCGATATCGTCGAAGGTCACAACGGGCAGAACGTGCTGACCGGTGGCGACGGCAACGATCTTATCATCGGTCTTGGCGGTGACGATCTGCTGATCGGCGGCCTGGGCGAGGACGATTTTGCCTTCGGTGCCCGCGATCTGGGTGCAGGCGTCCTCGACTTTGACGGCAACGACATCATCCAGGATTTCGTCAAAGGCGAGGATCAGGTCAACCTGGATGCTCTCTTCGACGCACTGGGTATTGCCGAAGCCAACCGGGCCGGCGACGTCAACGTGGTGGTCAACGGTGGCAACACCGAGATTACGGTCAACGGCGCTACCGACTTTATGGTCACACTCTCCGGTGTCACCGACGCACTGACGGTCGGTATCGATCCGGACAGCGATATCGTCGTCGTCTAACGATCTCCGTAACGCACAACGAAATACGGCCGGTGTCTGTCAAAGACGCCGGCCGTTTTGTTTGTCTTAGGTCTGTTGAGATTCAGGATATCGTCGCGGCGGGTTCGGACCCACTTTCGAAAAAGAGCCGCGTCAGAAAGTGGCGCTCAGCCCCACGGTCACGGCATTCTCCATGAACTCGTCGTCGGAACTCGTATCTGATTCGCGAAGCCTGAAGGTGTAATTGACGCTCGCCGAAACATTGTTGAACACGCTGTAGCTCAAGCCGCTTCGGAAGGTGTATTCGGTCTCGATAGAATCGCCGAGATCGTTGTACTCGTATTCGCCGGAGGTATTGAAGCGCGTGCGATTGTTCAGCGTACGACCCCAATCGGCCCGGAGGCCGTACTCGGTCTGGTCTTCGTCGCCCCCGCCATTGTCTTCGGTCTGGATCCGGAAGTTGGAGCCAAAGGTATTCCGGCCGCGCGAGCCGTTCAATCCCATCCGGAAGGTCGAAACACGCGTCGTTTCATCGTCGACTTCAAACGGCAGGTCGTTGGCTGAATCGACCACCTGTCCCGTATCGCCATTTTCGAACTGGCCGGTGTCCGGGTTGAACACGATGTTGTCCAGGTTCCGACCTAAAGCCTCCTGAGAGGTCCGCAGGGTTTCGTCATAGCTTGCCGTAAAACGCGTGCGCGGGGAGATGTCATAGCGCACGGTACCGTCAAAGCTGGTTTCGTCATCGCTCTGGCCGTAGCCGACCTCCACCTGAGTCCGGGAGCTCGGTTGCCAACGCAGGGCAGTCCGCCATGTCGGGTCGCTTATGTCGTTATCCGAATCTCCATCGTCAAACTGCTGATAGCCCACAGTTCCAATAAGGAAAAACTGCCTTGTGACCGCGTAAGTGGTCGTGAAGTTGATATCGCGCCGCGAAACATCGTCATCATCCGACGATGTCGCTTCCGAGGCCGAGAGCGCCAGTCGCCAAGTGAACTGCGTAAAATCCTCACCGCTGCTCAAATTGTAACTGAGTTCATGCTCCGTCGTATTCGACACGTCGTCGGAATCGATAAAGACCTGCGACAGGCGGTAACGCGTTTCGGCCGAGGCGAAATCACCAAAACGATTCTGCAGATAGGGACTGAAGCGATAGTTCTGAATCGTGTCGCGATTGGAATTGTTATCATCCGAGCCCGAATCGGCGGTATCGTTGTTCAGCACTTCCTGACTCACCGAGGCGCTGCCGTCGATGAAGAAGAGGTCTTCGAACACTTCGACATTGCCCGAGCTGTTCAGATCGATGTCCGCGTTGAAACCTTCGTCTTCACCGCCGTTTTGGTTGCTCAGCGCGACATCGCCGCTGAAAGCCCATCTGATTCTGGCGGCGTTGGCTGAGAAGGTAATGCCCGGGCTCACCGTGCTGATGAACGCCTCCTCCTCCTGGCCGTCAGGATCCAGGTCGACGTTATCGGTGAAGGTCTGATTGAAGGAAATCGTCGGGGTCACGCGCCAGTCGCCGGAAAAGAAGCCTTCCGGAATGATAATGACGTCGCCCGGCTCCATCGCGACATTCGCAGAGGAATCGCCACCGTCGACAAGATCGTCCAGGCGCAATTCAATCTGCCTGCGCTCCTCTCCGTCGCCTTCGCGCCGCAGAAGAATTGCCGAATTGCCGTCGGCGCCACTGGAAAGTCCACCGACTGCGATCATGACATCCAACACCGTCATGCGATCACGGAATGCAACAGCGCGCGGCTGCTGCGCGGCGCCAACCACACGGATCTGCTGTCTGAGATCGCCAACGAAACTACGGACGATCACCGTTATGATCGGATCCTGCACATAGACACTAAGCTTTTCTTCCAGCTCACGCGCCAATGTCGTCGGCGTATGACCGACGATCACGAGGTCTTCGATCAAGGGTGTGGAAACACGGCCGTCAGGCCGCACGGTGTAGACACCGGAAAGATCAGGATTGCGCAGCACCAGCAGTTCAATGACATCACCTGGACCAATCAAATAGTCCGGTGAAGCCACTTCGCCTTCCAGCTGCGCGCCCTCTGGTGTCTGTGCCGCCAGTTGCGAAAGATTTTCTTGCGTTCCGGCGCGACGTTCTTCTGCGAACGCCATACAGCCAAACGACAGGCTCAACGCCGCAGCACTGACCCCGCCTAACAAAATCCCCCGAGCGACAGACCGCAAACTACGGTCAGATGATATCGCTTTGCTCATATGCTCCGCGTTTGCTACTGCGCCTCTTCGGTTGTCCAGAACCCCGAATTGCTTCTAGAAACCCGACTCGGCGCGAGAACAATTGCCTGTATATATCAACCATCTTGCGCCGTCGAGGCCCTGAGACCCGGACTCACCCCCCGAGTCGGCGGAAAACTACCATAATATTCGGCAGCTTAGGTCAAAAGATTCGGTCACACCACCGAATAACTACATTCCAGGACCTAACACCCCGAACTTTAAGAAATTCTTTACGCAGTACGAACTGCCTTCACAGCCAACTCTCATTGACTCAACGGCTTAGCACGTTCTTGTTCGAGTCAAACGTCAATTGTTATCAACGTTTTAAAGACGTCGACAGGAATCGGCGCCCACTCCCTTCCAGCACCAGGCAGGTCAGCGTGCCGGATGCAAAGGCTCCCGTGTCGATTCCGATTCGATTCCTGCGGACGTCGGGACGCGCCGTCGGTGTATGCCCATGAACGACCATGACCCCATGATCTTCCTGCGAATTTAAAAATTCACTGCGAATCCAAAGAAGATCATCATCGTCCTGTTCATCGATCGGGCAACCCGGCCGGATCCCGGCATGCACGAAGAGGTAATCGCCGACGAGGTATTGCAGATCGAGGCTGGACAGAAATGCCTTATGCCGCGCGGGTACGCGTTCGCGCAGCTCTGTTGAAATATCGCTGTAGTAGCGCGGGTCATCGGGTGTGCGCGCCAGGACGACACCATAACTCATGACCGTGGACTCACCACCGAATCCAAACCACTGCGGCCCTATGGCGGGCTCATCCATAAACCTCAACATGGCTTCCTCGTGATTGCCTTTGAGGTGCACTGACGTAAAACCTTCAAGCGGCTGATCGAGGAGGAAGTCGATGACGTCACGGCTTTGCGTACCCCGGTCGACATAGTCACCGAGATATACCACCGTGGCCGCCGGACTTTCCGTTCCCGTTGCGAAATCGTCTCTGATCTGTTCGTGGAGTTCTGCCAGCAGATCTGCTCGGCCATGCACGTCGCCGATCGCATAAATGCGTTGTCCTTCCGGAACCCGGTAGCCTCCTTGAGACGACGCGGCGGTGCCGGAAAACAATCGCTTCAGAGAAGAGAAGGAGCCACGCATAAGCATGTCCTAACCTGCCTCACCGGGCGCGACAAGTCTCCAGACGCGGCTTAACGGCGATATTGCTGAATGAACCTCATAAGATGCGTTGTCCCGTTCCACGGCAATTCCTCAGGCTGTTCCAGATCGTTCATTGGGCGCGGCTCGGTCTCCTCTCTTCATCGGCAAGCGTTGGAGCCGGCCTTGTCGGGGTTGTGTTGTCTGGGGTAGGCGCTGTCGAGGACACATTATTGGCGGGCAGATACTCTTTAGGAGGACAGACATTTTCCGGAGCAAGCTCAACCTAAGTTAAACCGCCGCCATCCAAGATTACCCGCAGTATGTGAACGAATTCATCGCCGCAGCTTCAAAGAGATTTGGCCCCGGCGGCCGGGTCACCCGGAATTTGAGGAAAAGTGAGGAAAGTGCGCCTGTTAAGCTATAGATCCCGCAGCCTAAACAGCTGAATCTTGTATATTTTCCGAAGTGCTCAGATGATCGTTGTGCGTGCAATTTACAGCCCGCTCTTCCGCTTTTGGCACCTGAGTTTCAAGACGAGTGCTCAAGACTTCATGGAGGCTGCGAAGCGGGCGATTGAGATAAGGGCTAAGAGATTGATTAAATTTATTTTTTGGCATCTTATCCACAGCCTTATCCACAAGATGTAGTATGTTGATAGAGCTAACCTACCTTATCTGGCGTTAAGAAAGCGTTAATCGCAACATTTTGGTAACCATATTTTCGTTGAAAGTCAGCTAAGGCTATGACAACAAAAGATACTTTTTCATATGCCATGATCAGCACCCTTTCCGGAATCTTTTCCACAATCTGAGGGAAGTGTAAGGCCGGTCTCGGGACTCGCGGTGATGATGGCCGGTGCTCCCCCGCAAGAGCCCGGCAGATCTCAAAACTTGATCGCCAGGAAAAACCTCCCAAGTAAGGGTAGCGCACCGTGCCGAAAGGCAGGTGGTCAAACGTTGGACGCTGCTTGGCAGGTCCTGATGATTATAACGCAGCCCTTGCTCACAGGAGAGGAGGACGCTGGCAGATGACCCGGATGTCTTTATTCAATAGCCCGTTAATGCTCGGCTTCGAACAGTTCGAACAGGCGATCGACCGTATTTCGAAGACGGCGTCGGACGGATATCCCCCCTATAATGTCGAAAAGCTCGCAGATAACCGGCTTCGCATAACCTTAGCCGTCGCAGGCTTCACGTCGGATGACATGCAGGTCCAGATCGAAAGCAACCAGCTCGTCATCCACGGCAAGCAAAAAGACGATCAGAGCCGTGTTTACCTTCACCGTGGAATCGCTGCGCGGCAGTTTCACCGCAGCTTCGTTCTCGCCGACGGTGTGGAAGTCAGCGGAGCGTCGCTCGACAACGGCCTCCTGCACATAGACCTGGAGTGGCCCCAAATCGAGCCGGCGGTCAAAACCATTGCGATTCGCAGCGCAGAAACCAGCAAATCCCTGGAGCTCCCTGCACTAAAGGATCATGGCGCAGACGATTGAAGCCCGATCTTCGGAAAAACTTAGGCAAATGCCGCTTATTATGAAGCTTGTTAACATCTAGATCGTACGATCCAGGATGGAGGACGTAAAATGCAGAACACCTTGGAATTCGCGAACAGCATTTCGACCCATGACCTTCGTATCCTCGGGATTAACGAAGTTGCCTACATTAAGCCTCAAGAATCGGACGGGCAGGTGTACTACACCATCCACGCCGCCGATGGGACGGAGGTCGCGCGCGTCCCCGAACGGGAAGTCGCAGTCGTGACCGTGCGTCAGAACAATATGGAACCTGCCAGCATTCACTAGAGTCTTACCGCTTTTCACTGAATGAGTGAAAAGCGCGAATCAGGCTCTATGTCAAAGAGTTATGATGCTCCAGCGGCGCCAGTTCCGGCGCCGGAATTCCCCCTCCGACACCGCAGTCATTGTCCCGAGCAGCAGCAGGTGAGAGACCGGCGAGGTCCTTAACGCCGGATTGGCAGACCTATCAGCGGCTAAGCCGCATGACTGGCGGTTGATTCCGTTAACAGGGCGTAAATGCCGTCGGTACTGTCGGTGCCGCGCAATTTTTCGCATACGCTGCGGTTTCTCAGCAACCTGGAAACCCGTGCCAACGCCTTCAAGTGATCCGCGCCCGCTGTCTCAGGTGCCAGCAGCATGCAGATCAAATCGACCGGCTGTTCGTCGATTGCGTCAAAATCGATCGGCGTCTCAAGGCGTGCAAACATACCGTAGAGGCGGTCGAGGCCGGCCAGCTTGCCATGCGGGATGGCGATGCCGTTCCCCACGCCGGTGGTCCCCAGGCGTTCCCGTTCGATCAGAACCTCGAACAGGACGCGTTCCGGTTGACCCGTCAGCTCAGAGGCGCGTTTGGCAAGCTCTTGAAGTGCCTGTTTTTTGCTGGTCACCCGCAAATTGGCAACAACACTGCCATGGCTGATGAGATCGGCAATTTCCATGATGATATCTTGGTTGTGAAAAACTATTCGCCGCGATTGCCGCGGGGGTCGATCCAGCCGATGTTACCGTCTGGTCGACGATAGATCATATTCAGGCCGCCGTGAGAACTATTGCGGAACATCATCGCCGGAAGATCCTCCAAATCCATACGCATAACGGCCTGTCCAGCCGTCAGGCTCGGGATATCTGTGGCCATTTCGGCCACGATCAAAGATTTGCTATCCCCTTCATCGCCCTCGCCATCCAGCGATTCGGCGTCTCCTGAGAGAATATACTGCTGCGCCAACTGAGTCTCAACCGCACGCTCATTCGAGTTGCCGTGATCACGGAGTTTCCGCTTGTGCCGGCGCAGGCGCTTGGACAAACGCTCCGCCGCGACATCAAAGGCCGGATAGGGCTCTGCAGCCGCACCGTTGGCCTGCAATCGAATATTGCGGCCGACATGGGCTGAAACCGTCGCCTGATAGAGATGGGCTTCGCGTGTCAAGGTCACATTGACTTCGATGGCGTCACCGAAATATTTGTCGAGTGTTCGCGACAGACTGTCCTCAATATGGGTGCGCATCGCGTCACCAACATCGAGCTGCTTCCCTTTGACGGATAGCTGCATATTTCTATATTTCTCTAGGATTTCTGCGGGTTTTCGAAGTTTTTTGGCTTCTGTTCAGCCCAGGACGGCGCACATTAGTGTCGGCCCTGCATGGAGTCAATAGTTGCGCTATCACTGTTGAGACTCCCGTTTCCGTCGAACCTCAGACCTAGAGCCTGATCGTTTCATTTTGAAGCAAAATGAAACGTGAATCAGTCTCTAATTATAACTACTTGGAGGGCGATTCACACTTTTGATCAATCAAATCAAAAGTGAACGCACTCCTGAGCCTGATCGTTTCATTTTGAAGCAAAATGAAACGTGAATCAGTCTCTAACTATAACTACTTGGAGGGCGATTCACACTTTTGATCAATCAAATCAAAAGTGAACGCACTCCTGAGCCTGATCGTTTCATTTTGAAGCAAAATGAAACGTGAATCAGTCTCTAATTATAACTACTTGGAGGGCGATTCACACTTTTGATCAATCAAATCAAAAGTGAACGCACTCCTGAGCCTGATCGTTTCATTTTGAAGCAAAATGAAACGTGAATCAGTCTCTAACTATAACTACTTGGAGGGCGATTCACACTTTTGATCAATCAAATCAAAAGTGAACGCACTCCTGAGCCTGATCGTTTCATTTTGAAGCAAAATGAAACGTGAATCAGCCTCTTTATCAACAAGTTAGAGAGGCATTAACCTTCTCGATTGTTGCAATCAAGAGCAACTACTCCGCCTTGTTCATAGCGTTAGCCTAAACCCATCTGCGCCGCTTTGCCAGTATCCTGGCATCACTTTCCGGCCGATCTTGAGTACGGTCGTTCTTGAAGGAAACAGCCGGGAACGCGAATCGCCCTGTAACTATATGAATCAGCCGCGGGTTCAGTGCGTGGAGGCGTATAGCCTAGGGGGCAGAACAAAGGGCGCAGGACACGCTTTTATAGATGGGCGGCTTTTTCACGCCGGCGCTGAACCGAAGAAGGAATGCGCATGGCTTCGCGGTATTTTGCGACCGTACGGCGCGCAATATCAATACCATCACTTCTCAACATCTCTACGATCGAGTCATCGGACAGCACCTTGGCCGCGTTCTCCGCATCGATCAAAATCTTAATCCGATGGCGGACGGCTTCTGCCGAATGGGATTCGCCATCCGACCCACCTATCGAAGCGGTAAAGAAGTACTTGAGCTCGTAGGTACCGCGTGGTGTGACGATGTATTTGTTGGAAGTTACGCGGCTGACCGTCGATTCGTGCATCTCAATGACCTCGGCGATATGCCGAAGTGTCAGAGGCTTCATATGCTGCACGCCTTTGCGGAAAAAGGCGTCCTGCTGCCGCACGATTTCAGCCGCCACTTTCAAGATCGTCGTGGCCCGTTGATGCAGCGATTTTACCAGCCAGTTTGCGGTCTGATATTGATTCGATAGATAATCACGCTCTTCTTTCGTCCTGACCTTTTCGGACACGTGCGCGAAGTAGCGCGTATTAATCAGAACACGCGGCAGCGTATCGCTGTTCAACTCGACGATCCAGGTGCCGTCCGGCTGCGCACGCATAAGAACGTCCGGAATAATGGGTTCGGCGGCATTATCGTCGAAAGCCGCTGCGGGTCTGGGATTGAGCGCCTTGATCTCGGCAATCATTTCCATCAGGTCTTCGTCGTCGACACCGCAAATCTTGCGCAACTCGGACAGTTGCCGCGTCGCAATAAGGTGGAGATTATCGAGCGCCAGTTCTATGGCAGGATCAAGCCGGTTTTGCTCGGCAAGCTGTAAGGCAAGGCATTCGCTCAGCGAGCGTGCAAAAACGCCCGCCGGGTCCATTTTCTGCAGGATGGCCAGGGTCGATTCGACTCGGCTCAAATCGCAGGACAGTGTCGCCGCCAGTTCCTCCAGCTCACCGACGATATAGCCACTGGCATCGAGCATATCGATCAGATGAACACCGATCATACGATCGACCGGATCGTCGACCTCAATCTGCAATTGATCAAGTAAGTGCTGCCGGAGCGTCACAGTCTCGGTCAGCTGGCTTTCAATCGAATTTTCGCTGTCTTCGAAGCGCGTATTGCCACCGGCCCCCCAGTTGGAGAAGGCCGTGTCCTCCTGTCCCCGATCGTCACCGGGACTGCTTTGATAGACATCTTCAAAGTCGGTGTCGAGAGGAGCTTCGTTGGCTCCGGGCAGGTTATCGGCGTTGGCCAGATCGAGCGAATCGGGTTGAGATTCGACCGGCTCGGCCTGCGGATCGGATGTCGTTTCGGGGCCGGTTGCCGCATTGCCCGACGCATCCCCGTCGTGTCCGTTGCTATAGGCAGGTTCGCTCGCCGCGGCACTTTCCTGTGCTGCGTTTTCGCTGGCTCCGCCATCAGGGCCGTCTTCCCTCTCAAGCAAAGGGTTTTGCTCAAGTTCCCTGTCGATGAAGGCCGCAAGCTCGACGTTGGAAAGTTGCAGCAGTTTGATCGCCTGCTGCAGCTGCGGCGTCATGACAAGGGTCTGGCCCTGTCGGAGTTCTAACCTTTGGGTCACCGCCATATGGTTAAACCCTTAAAGGCTAAACCTTTCGCCCAGGTAAACACGCCGCACATCTTCATGCGCGACGATCTCGGACGGGTTGCCTTCCATGAGCACCATTCCATCGTGAATGATGTATGCGCGATCAACGATCTCCAGTGTTTCCCTGACATTGTGGTCGGTGATCAACACACCGATCCCCCGGTCCTTGAGATGAGACACCAGATCGCGAATGTCGCCGACTGCAATCGGGTCGATGCCCGCCAGGGGCTCGTCCAGCAGGATGAAGCCGGGTTGCGACGCCAGAGCGCGGGCGATTTCGACTCGGCGTCGTTCGCCACCCGAGAGAGCCATGGCAGGCGTGCGCCGCAGATGAGTGATCGAGAATTCAGCCATCAGGTCTTCGAGCATGGCCTCGCGGCGCTCGCGATCGGATTCCGTAACCTCAAGTACGCCCCGGATATTCTGCTCGACGTTCAATCCGCGAAAGATCGACGCTTCCTGCGGCAGGTAGCCGACTCCCATCCGCGACCGCCGGTACATCGGCATATCCGTGATGTCGTTGCCGTCGAGGGTCACCCAGCCATAGTCCGGTGAGAGCAGTCCGGTGATGATATAAAAGCTTGTTGTCTTGCCGGCACCGTTCGGGCCGAGCAGACCGACGGCTTCGCCGCGCTGGAGTTCCATCGAGATGCCACGCAGAACCGGCCGCTTTTTGAAGCTCTTACCGATATTGACCGCCATAAGTCCGGAATTGTCCGCAACCAGCCTCGGTTTTGCTCTGTCACCGTCTGCTTCTTCGACCTGACCGCTCTTTATTTCCCGCATTTCAACTTTCTCGATTTAACCACCGGCATCAAAAATGCATTCGATGCGCAGGTATTGGTAGCATAAACACTCAGCAACCGTCCTTACCTTTGTCGACCGAGCCCGGCACAACAAGCACGTTGACGGGACCACCATCACCGGCAAGCATCCTGCTGACACCGGTCGCAAGGTTCACTTCGGCTTCGTTACCATTCATCTGGTTGCCGCAGCGCGTAACCTTGACGTTGCCGACCAGCCGCGCGACCTCCCGCTTGACGAAATACTGCCCCTTATCGGCACGTGCGAACTCCTGCTGTGTCGCCACTTCGACGTTGCCAAAGGCATCGACCCTGTGCAGTTCCAGCTTTTCCTTCGCATCCTGCTCGAAATGGGCGGTCAGGACATCGCCGCGGATCCGCTTATCTTCGCGAATGGCGACCGCATTGCCGCGTGCCACGGCAAGCTGCTTACCCTCCCAGTACTCCAGGCTGTCACGGGCGGTCAGAACATCCGGCCCGCTGGTCAGCTTCAGATTGTCTCCGGTCAGCACCAGGATACCGTTTTCGACGTCATAAACACCGTCTTCGCCGTACACCACCTCGTTCGGCGTCACGATCCGGACGTCGCCATGCACGTCAATCCGGTAGATGTCGGTGTTGGACTTGGCGGTTTCCTTGTAGCTGGCGATCATTACATCAGCAAAGACCTCAAGCTCGCCACGGGCTGCCCGGGCATTGCCCCGCGCCACATAGGTCTGCTCGTCACGCCGCCATTCAATGCCGTCTTCCGCGTTGATCTCCAACGGTGCGTCGCCCTTGTCCAGGCCCGAGAGGCCCTGGGCGTGCAGCGGCGTGGCAAGAGAAAGCCAAGTGAAGGCAAGACCGAGCAGCAGAGTCCGGACGGCTCGAAACCGTGTCGAGTTTCCGAACGCAAATTCAATCAACGGATGGCCTCCTGCGCTTCCGGGTAGACGATCAGGCGGCTTTTGCCTGTAAAGGTGATTCTCGCACCTTCTTGCGTAATACGGAAGCCTTCTGCGTTGAGCCGTCCGGCGGGACCATGTCCTTCCACGGGACTGTCACCCTGCGCGTCCTTGGTTTTGAGGTCGATCGTGGCTGCCTCGGTGCGGATCTCGAAGCCCTGGTCGTGAAAGAGATCGACGTCTCCGATCAGTTCAAGCTGCTGTTCCTCATAAAAAAAACGTCCGGATTTTGCCGTCAGCGCAAGCCAGGTATCGTCCTCCAGCGTGATATCCGCTTTGGGCAACTCGAGTTCGTAAAGGTTTCCATCGCCCGTCGATTGCGAAACGAGATCTGCGGTCACCGTAAACGGCCGGTTCTCTTCATCCACGCCGTTCCAGCGTGGGTTCAACACGCTAACTTCGCCCGCCCCCTGCCACTCCGGCACCGTTGTCGGGATGATGCCTTCCGTTGGGCCGATCTTCTGCCAGGCGATGACGAGGATAATAAGTCCGACCGCGGTGGCCGGCAGCAACACCTTCAGGACACTGACAAAACGGCTGTATCCGCTACGTTGAGAATAGCGCGGCGGCGGCGGCGCAGGTTCTGCGGGCGCGGCGGTAGCCGTTCCCCCGTAATCACCGTGACTGTCGAATGCCTGCGCCATGATGCTGTTCGAATTCCTCAAGCAACGCCGATGTGCAGACAGTCGTGCATCCTGACGATGCCGACGGGCCGGTCGTCCTCAAGGACGAAGAGACTGGTGATCTTGTTGTCGTTCATGACACCAAGCGCTTCGGCCGCAAGCGCCTGGGGCCGGATCGACTTCGGCTCCGGCGTCATGACATCGCGGACTCTGCATTGAAGAAGGGATGGCGCCATATTCCGCCGCAGGTCACCGTCGGTGACGATCCCGATCAGATTTTCCGACCCGTCGGTCACGCCGACACAGCCGAAGCCGCCGCCGGTCATGAGCAGGATAGCATCGGAAACCGCTGTCTCGGGATCGCACAGCGGCAATTCGTCGCGGCCACGCATCACTTCCGAAACGCGCACGAGTTTGCTGCCGAGGGCACCGCCCGGATGGAAGACGTGGAAATCCTGCGCGGAGAAGCCCTTGCACTCCAGCAGAGACACCGCGAGGGCATCACCAAGCGCCAGTGCCATCGTCGTTGAAGTCGTCGGCGCCTCGGTAATGGAACAGGCCTCGGGTGCCCGCGGCAGAATCAGAGCCACATCCGCTGCCTCGGCCAGAGTTGAACGGGCCCGGCTGGTCATGGCAATCAGCGGAATAGCGTAGCGCCGCGTATAGCCGACGATATCGGTCAGTTCGGTCGTGTTACCTGAATTCGACAGAGCCAGGACCACGTCATCCCTGGCAATCATGCCGAGGTCGCCATGACTGGCTTCGCCCGGATGCACGAACTGGGAAGGTGTGCCGGTCGACGCCAGCGTCGCGGCAATTTTGCGCGCGACGTGGCCGCTTTTGCCCATACCTGTGATAATGGCCCGCCCTTTCAGCGCGGCCAGGATGTCCAGCGCCTGCACGAAGCTCTCATCAAGGCCCTCGGCCAGGTCCTGCAAACCGTGGATCTCACGCTGTAGAACGCGGCGGCCGAACTCGAGGCCCTGACGGGTATCGACGGCAGCCGGTCCGGGATCACCGGCTTCGGAAACATCCGCGCCGGCTGAAGGAGTCGAGGGGGCGCTATCCTGCAGATCCGCGACTGCGGCGGGACTCGTTGCTAGCGGCTTCATGCCAACCTTCTCATCTCGTTTTTCATCTCAATTATGCACGACCTCGCCGATGAGGTCCCACTTTACCTTGCCTCGCCGTCTTCGCACCTTGACCAGACTGCCCCATCCCCAAAGGCCCCGACTTGACAGAGGTCAAAGGCCGCACGCGAACGCGGCCCGGTCAATGCGCAAAAATATCGACTTCGCTCCAGCCCGCCAGATCGAGCGCCGAGCGGGTCGGCAAAAACTCAAAACAGCTCTTTGCCAGTTCATTCCGGCCTTCCCGCACCAGCATCTCGTCGAGACGGCGCCTGAGTTCGTGCAGATAGAGCACGTCGGAAGCCGCATACTTCAATTGCTCCTGCGTCAGGGTTTTTGCGCCCCAATCCGAAGATTGCTGCTGCTTGGACATATCCTTGCCGATCAGTTCCCGGCAAAGATCCTTCAATCCGTGCCGGTCGGTAAAGGTCCGCGCAAGCTTAGAGGCAATCTTGGTGCAGTAAACCGGATTACAGTCGACATCCATATAGTGTTTCAGGGCCGCAAGATCGAAGCGGGCGAAATGGAAAAGCTTGGTCACCTTTTGGTCGGTCAGCAGCGCCCTCAGATTTGGCGCTTCGAAGGCGCCGTCGCGCAGCTGAACCAGATGGCAGACGCCATCACCGGCGGACAGCTGCACCAGACATAAACGGTCTCGCAGCGGATTCAACCCCATGGTCTCGGTATCGATGGCGACGGCATCGCCAAAATCCAGACCATCGGAAAGATCGTCTTGATGAAGATGTATCTCTGGTGCGTTCACGCGGTGGAACCTTTGTAACGGCCCTATGGATTATCCATTGGCCCAAAATATGGAGCTGCGGGCATTCTCACAACGCCTGAAGGCCTGTCAAGCTCTACGCCCCAGCGCACAGGACGGCTGGCGCAGCCACGGCGATCGCAGATCCCGACCCCGATCAGCCTAAACCATCGCTGCCTTCGCGTCGGCTATACCTTTTCTCTGGCGCTCGGGCTATTGTTTCCCTAACGACTCGCCCGGGATATCCAAAAAAAGAAATGCTGCGGGGGCGCTATGAAACAACGAAAAGTCACAATTTTCGGCGGATCCGGTTTTTTGGGACGTCATCTGGTCACACGGCTGGCCCGATCGGGCTGGTCCATCCTGTTGGCCGAACGCCACCCTTCGCGCGCACATTACCTGCAGCCGCTTGGTGACGTAGGTCAGATTTCCGCTGTCGCCGCCCGGGTTCAGGATGAAAGCCGCGTCGCCAGAGTCGTCGAAGGCGCTGACGCGGTGGTGAACCTAACCGGCATCCTCTATGAGTCGGGCCGGCAGAAATTCGATGCCGTCCATCATCTCGGCGCCGCCAATATCGCACGGGCGGCAGCGACCGCCGGCGCCCGGCATCTGGTCCATATCTCTGCAATCGGGGCGGATCCCGAGGCCGGGGCCAAATACGCCCGCTCGAAAGGACAGGGAGAAGAGGCCGTCCGTCAGGCCTTTCCAAACGCTACCATTCTGCGCCCCAGCATCGTGATCGGTCCGGAAGACGGATTTTTCAATCGCTTTGCCGATATGACCAGCGTCTCGCCCTTCCTACCCCTGGTAGGGGGTGGAAAGACGCGTTTCCAGCCGGTCTGCGTCGGCGACGTCGCAGAAGCGATTCAGATGGCCATGGAACGCAACGATCTTCTGGGGCAGACCTTCGAGTTGGGTGGCCCAGGAGTCTACAGCTTCAAGGCCCTGCTGGAGATGATGCTTGAGCAGATCGGCAAGCGGCGCGCCTTGATCCCTCTGCCTTTCGCCATCGCCAGCCTGCAGGCAACATTTCTGGAACTGCTTCCCGTTCCGCCTTTAACGCGCGACCAGGTTCGGATGCTGCGGAGCGACAATGTCGTGAGCGAAGATGCCAAGGGCTTCGCCGATCTGGGCATGACCCCGAATGCCGTCGAATCCGTGATCCCGACCTATCTGGACCGCCACCGGCCCGGCGGACGCTTCAACACCAACCAGACCTCTTAGCTAAGCGGCCTAGGAATGTAGCGGATCAGGCAATCCAGTAGAGCAGCGCGGCCCCCAGCAGAAGCCGGTAAACCACGAAGGGTGCAAAGCCCGCGTATTGGAGCCAGCGGATCATGACGGCAATGGTGATGAAGGCGACGGCGAAGGACACGCCGGCGGCCAGGATGACTTCGTGGCCGAACTGAAAGTCCGGTGCCTGATAGAACTTGCGGGCGAGGAGCAGACCCGGCCCGGCAATTGCGGGAATCGCCATGAGAAGGGAAAAACGCGCCGCTTCTGTACGTTCGAACCCCAGTAACCGCGCGGCCGACATGGTAATGCCCGAACGACTGGTGCCGGGGATCAGGGCCAACACCTGACAACAGCCAATCAGAAGGGCCGTCCAGATCGTCATGTGCTCGATCCGGCGTAGAGTCATTCCGACACGGTCCGTCACAAACAGAACCAGCGCGAAAATGATCGTCGTCCAGGCGACCACTTCGATGTTGTGCAGAGAATCGGCTATACGATCCAAAAAGAAGTATCCCACCAGACCAAGCGGAACGCTGGCCACGGCAACCAGGAAAACCAGTTTGGCACCCGGTGTTACCCGGCCGGCAAGAAGTGCGAAGAGCCCGCCGAGCATCGCCCCCAGATCCCGGTAATAGTAGAGGCAGACCGCAAGCAATGTGCCGACATGCACGGCAATATCGAGCAAAAGCCGTGAACGGGCGGTTTCCTGCGGCACCGACAGGCCGGCATAGTCTACCCCCTCCCACACCAGCACGAGGTGACCGGAAGAGCTGACCGGAAGAAATTCCGTAAGTCCCTGCACAATCGCCAGGACAAAAACATGAAGAAGCGCCAAGGCGTTTTCCTCTTATGCCAAGGAGCGTTGATACTGACGCACAGAGACATCTTTACGCGTCTTTCGGTTAGGTGTGCGCAGCCCGAAAATCGCTGAAAGCCGCCGCTGCACACAATCTCTTTCGGTCATTATCAACATTCCTTGGTATCAGCTTCTTATTGATCACCTGTTTTCACACTCAATCATGCAGCGACCGGTATCTAAATTTCGTTAACCATAATCAGGGCCGCGTCACCGCCTCTTCAGCACAACTTCGCAAAGCCGCTGTTCCTTGCAATCTTCCGCAGCAGGTATTTTCCGATGGTCGGACGTCATGGAAATTTGGGTCGAACAAGATCCACGCGGCTTATAGCACTACGCCTCAATTCGGGCACAGGCCCAAATTAGTCCCATTTCGGTACTATACTCCGTTAACCGCTTTGACTAACTCGCCTAAAAATATGTGTTGCGTCAATGGCTCTTGATTAATATGTCAGCATTTATGACCTATTAATCAGTTTCCTGTCGCTTTGACTGCTCAGATCGGTTATAGCTCTCCCCAATAGGCCTGTGCGGAGGCGAAAACTGCCGCGCGGGTTCTGTGCAGCCGGTCAGGCTACACACAAAAAGAGTGCGCTCGCCCGTTGGCACATTTTTGTCCCAAGGGTGAGGATCCGTTCAAAGTCTGCAACATCCAAGTTGTAGCGACGCTGCGAGATGGCGAACGCCGGCGGAATGACGGCTTCCGGCGACAAAAGCCTGCCCGCAGTCCGCTGGAACCGAAGCAGGCGCCGAAGACGGAGCGGGCGCGATACAGAGAGTCGTTAGGAGTGAGGTCGGAGAATGACGAAGAAAATGCTGCAGTTTGTCCATCGGGACCAGCATCTGCCGGAAAAGCGCGACGCATCATCGCGGCGCCAGGACTTCGACGAGATTTACCGCGAATATGATCCCAGCGGGGCGGCTGAGCAGGCCAGCCGCTGCTCGCAATGCGGCGTGCCCTTCTGCCAGGTCCACTGTCCTCTACACAACAACATTCCCGACTGGCTGATGCTGACGGCGGAAGACCGTTTGGAAGAAGCCTACGAGCTCTCGCAGTCGACTAACAATTTCCCGGAAATCTGCGGCCGGATCTGTCCCCAGGACCGTCTCTGCGAGGGCAACTGCGTGATCGAACAGGCCGGCCACGGCACGGTCACCATTGGATCCGTGGAAAAGTACATTACCGACACCGCATGGGAAAAAGGCTGGGTCAAGCCGGTCAAGCCGCTACGCGAACGCACAGAATCGGTGGGTATAATCGGTGCGGGTCCGGCCGGACTTGCCGCCGCCGAAGAGCTGCGGCGCAAAGGCTATCAGGTCGATATCTACGACCGTTACGACCGCGTCGGCGGGCTTTTGATCTACGGCATTCCAAACTTCAAGCTGGAAAAGGACATCGTCGAACGCCGGGCAAAGCTGCTCGCTGATTCGGGCGTGACCTATCATATGAATTTCGAGGTCGGTAAGGACTCAAGCCTGGAAGATCTGCGCAGCAAGCATGCTGCAGTGCTGATCGCGACGGGCGTCTATAAGGGCCGCGACATCAAGATGCCGGGCGTCGGGCTGGCCAATATTCTTCCGGCTTTGGATTACCTGACGGCATCAAACCGCAAGGGCCTTGGTGATTCGGTCCCCGATTTTGATGACGGCAACCTGAACGCCGAAGGCAAGAATGTCGTGGTTATCGGCGGTGGCGACACGGCGATGGACTGTGTGCGTACCGCGGTGCGCCAAGGCGCGAAATCGGTCAAATGCCTCTATCGCCGGGACCGTCAAAACATGCCGGGGTCTCAGCGCGAGGTGAAACACGCCGAAGAAGAGGGCGTCGAATTCATCTGGCTTTCCGCGCCGGAAGCTTTCTTGGGGAATGGCGCAGTCGAGGCCGTGCGCGCCTCGCGGGTCCACCTGGGAGTGGCCGATGCGACCGGTCGTCAGACTCCGCAAATCCTCGAAGGATCCAGTTTCACCATCGACGCTGATATTGCGATCAAGGCTTTGGGCTTCGATCCGGAAGACTTGCCGCAGATGTTCGACAGTAGCGACCTGACCGTGACCCGCTGGGGTACGCTAAAGGTCGATTTCCGGACCATGATGACCAGCCTGGATGGCGTTTTCGGAGCAGGTGACATCGTGCGGGGCGCTTCGCTGGTGGTCTGGGCGGTGCGCGATGGCCGCGACGTTGCCGAGCAGATCCACGGCTATATCCAGAAGGCCGCAGGCACTGAAACCAAGACCGCAAAGACCGTGGCCGGCGAACGCGCCGTCGCCTGATCCGGTCAGATCAAAGGCTGCGATACAGGCGGACCAGAACGAATGAATGGCCCGGAATGGGCGAGAGGATTCCTCAAAAAGGGCACCTCTTCAGGGATGTAAGAGCATGACGAAGAAAAGCGATTTCCAGAAGCAGCCGGAAGATAACGGCGTGAAGTTCATCGACAGTTGGGAAGACAACGCCCGCTACCTGTCGGAGCACGGCCTGTACGATCCTGCAGAGGAACATGCCTCCTGCGGCGTGGGCCTGGTCGCTTCGATCGACGGCCGCGCCAGCCGCCGGGTGGTCGAAGCCGGTATCAAGGCGCTGAAGGCAGTCTGGCATCGCGGCGCCGTCGACGCCGACGGAAAGACCGGCGACGGCTGCGGCATCCATGTTCAGATTCCCCAAGACTTTTTCCATGAACACGTCGAGCGGACGGGACATACGCCGATCGAAGGCAAACTTGCGGTCGGCATGGTCTTTCTGCCGCGCACGGATTTCTCGGCGCAAGAGCGCTGCCGGGTCATCGTCGAGCGCGAGATCCTGAATTTCGGCTACACGATCTATGGTTGGCGTCAGGTTCCCGTCGACACCACGGTCATCGGTGAGAAAGCCGCCGCCAACCGGCCGGAAATCGAGCAGATCATGATCGCCAACAGCCGCGGCGTCTCGCTCGAGCAATTTGAGACCGACCTCTACATCATCCGCCGGCGCATTGAAAAAGCCGCTGAGACGGATTCGATCAAAGACTTCTATATCTGTTCGCTGAGCTGCCGTTCAGTGATCTACAAAGGTATGTTCCTGGCCGAGTCCCTGGCCGAATTCTATCCGGATCTGAACGACGACCGCTTCATCTCGAATTTCGCGATCTTCCACCAGCGCTATTCCACCAACACCTTCCCGACCTGGCATCTGGCACAGCCCTTCCGGATGGTCGCGCACAACGGCGAAATCAATACGGTGCGCGGCAACGTGAACTGGATGAAGGCGCACGAATGCCGCATGGCATCGGAAACCTTCGGCGACAATATCGAGGAACTAAAGCCGGTGATCCAGCCGGGCAGTTCCGACTCGGCGGCCCTGGATGCGGTTTTCGAGCTGGTCGTGCGGGCAGGACGCAGCCTGCCTATGGCGAAAATCATGCTGGTCCCCGAAGCCTGGGACAACAACTCGGCTGTCCCGCAATCCCACAAGGATCTTTATGGCTACAGCAACGCCGTGATGGAGCCCTGGGACGGTCCGGCTGCAATCTGCGGCTACGGTGGCCGCTGGGTCATGGCCGGCATGGACCGGAACGGTCTGCGGCCAATGCGCTACACGATCACCCACGACGGCATACTGTTTGCCGGCTCCGAGACCGGCATGGTACGCGTCGACGAAAATTCGGTCCGTGAAAAGGGCAGACTCGGACCGGGCGAGATGATCGCGATCGATCTCGAGGACGGCAAGCTCTACCGGGACCGTGAGGTCAAGGACCACCTCGCCGAGCAGCAGCCTTACGGCGAGTGGGTGCGCAACACGACCGCCATCGACGATCTGGTGCGGGCCAGCGCGGACAAGGGCGAGAAATCTCACTTCGACCGCGAAGAACTTCGCCGGCGCCAGCTCAGCTTCGGCCAGACCATGGAAGATCTGGAACTGATCCTCCACCCGATGGTGGAAGAGGCCAAGGAAGCCCTTGGCTCCATGGGCGACGATACGCCGATGGCTGTGCTGTCCGATCATTACCGGGCACTGCACCATTTCTTCCGCCAGAATTTCAGCCAGGTCACCAACCCGCCCATCGACAGCCTGCGCGAGCGGCGTGTCATGACCCTGAAGACGCGCCTCGGCAACCTGGGCAACATCCTGGACGAGGACGAGACCCAGTGTAACCTGCTGCAGCTGGATTCACCGGTGCTGTCCAATGCCGAATTCCAGGCCATGCGCCACCACATGGGCGATACGGTCACCTCGATAAATTGCACCTTCGACGCTGCGGAGGACGAAGTCGGTCTGCGCAACGCGGTTGCACGTATTCAGCAAGAGGCGGAGAACGCCGTGCGCGAGGGCTGTGAACATCTGATTCTCAGCGATGAGGATGTAAATGCAGACCGCGCGGCCATGCCGATGATCCTGGCCACGGCCGCCGTGCACTCTCATCTGGTCAAACAGAAGCTGCGCACCTTCATCTCGCTGAATGTCCGCAGCGGCGAATGCATGGATGTTCACTATTTCGCAGTTCTGATCGGCGTGGGTGCGACTTCGGTCAACGCCTATCTGGCGCAGGAATCCATCGCCGACCGGCACCGGCGCGGCCTGTTCGGCGAATTATCGCTGGAAGATTGTGTGCGGCGCTTCAAAAAAGCCGTCGACGAAGGCCTCCTCAAGGTCATGTCAAAGATGGGCATCGCCGTCATCTCCTCTTACCGCGGCGGCTACAACTTCGAAGCCGTCGGGTTGTCCCGGACCTTGGTCGATGAATACTTCCCGGCCATGCCGAGCCGGATTTCCGGCATCGGTATGTCGGGCATCCAGCAAAAGATCCTGGACCTGCACCGCAAAGCCTGGACTGAGGATTTCATAGCTCTGCCGGTCGGCGGCTTTTACCGCTACCGCCGCGGCGGCGAGAGTCACGCTTGGGAAGCCGGACTCATCCATACCCTTCAATCGGCGGTCGCCAACGACGCCTACTCGACCTACCGTAAATTCAGCGAGGGAATTCGCAACCTCCCGCCCAGCAGCCTGCGCGATCTTGTCGACTTCAAGCGCGATGCCATCGAGCCCCTGTCGATCGAAGAAGTCGAATCGATCACGGCGATACGCAAGCGCTTCGTCACACCCGGGATGTCGCTGGGGGCTCTGAGTCCCGAAGCACACGGCACCCTCAACATCGCCATGAACCGGATCGGCGCTAAGTCGGATTCGGGTGAAGGCGGTGAGGTGCCCGAGCGCTTCATCCCACGTCCCAACGGCGACAACGAGAATTCGGCGATCAAGCAGATTGCGTCCGGCCGCTTCGGGGTGACTGCGGAGTATCTCAACAACTGCCGCGAAATCGAGATCAAGGTCGCCCAGGGCGCCAAGCCCGGCGAAGGCGGCCAGCTGCCCGGCTTCAAGGTCACCGAGATGATTGCCAAGCTGCGTCATGCCACGCCCGGTGTGATGCTGATTTCGCCGCCGCCGCACCACGACATCTATTCGATCGAAGATCTGGCGCAATTGATTTATGACCTGAAACAGATCAATCCGGATGCCAAGGTCTGCGTCAAGCTGGTGGCCCGCTCGGGCATCGGCACGATTGCCGCGGGTGTGGCCAAAGCAAAGGCCGACGTAATTCTGATCGCCGGCGGCAACGGCGGCACCGGCGCCTCGCCCCAGACCTCGATCAAGTTCGCAGGCGTGCCCTGGGAAATGGGTTTGAGCGAAGTGCAGCAGGTCCTCACACTCAACCGCCTGCGCCACAATGTGATTCTGCGCACCGACGGCGGCATCAAAACCGGCCGGGACGTGGTGATCGCCGCGATCCTGGGTGCAGAGGAATACGGCATCGGCACCGCCTCCCTGGTTGCCATGGGCTGCATCATGGTGCGCCAATGCCACTCCAACACCTGCCCCGTTGGCGTCTGCGTACAGGATGAAAAACTACGCGAGAAATTCACCGGCACGCCGGAAAAGGTTGTGAATCTTTTCAGCTTCATTGCCGAGGAAGTGCGGGAAATCCTCGCCTCGCTCGGCGTGCGCTCACTGAACGAAGTCATCGGACGCACCGATCTGCTGGTTCAGGTCAGCCGCGGTGCCGCTCACCTCGACGATCTCGATCTCAACCCGCTGCTGGCGCGGGCCGAAAGCGATGGTCATCCGGTTCACTGCACCATCAAGGGCCGCAACGAAGTGCCTGAGACTCTCGATGCACAGATCATCGAGGACGCCCGTGCGCTGTTCGATGACGGCGAAAAGATGCAGCTGCAATATTCGATCCGCAATACCCACCGAGCGATCGGTACAAAGATGTCGTCCATGATTACCAGGCGCTTCGGTATGAAGGGCCTGAACCCAGGTCACGTCACCGTGCGCCTGCGGGGCTCGGCTGGGCAGTCGCTCGGGGCTTTCGCGGTCCAGGGCTTGAAGTTGGAGGTCTTCGGCGATGCCAACGACTATGTGGGGAAAGGTCTCTCCGGCGGCACCATCGTCGTGCGGCCGACCACAGCCAGTCCGCTGAATACCAACGAGAACACGATCATTGGTAACACCGTTCTTTACGGTGCCACCGATGGCCGGCTCTTTGCGGCGGGTCAGGCTGGTGAACGCTTCTGCGTCCGGAACTCGGCGGCTGTCGCCGTGGTCGAAGGCTGCGGCTCCAATGGCTGCGAATACATGACCGGCGGAACCGTCGTCATTCTCGGACAGGTCGGCCAT
The DNA here is from genome assembly GCF_947331435.1 of Pelagibius sp. Alg239-R121. Taxonomy (GTDB): domain Bacteria; phylum Pseudomonadota; class Alphaproteobacteria; order Kiloniellales; family Kiloniellaceae; genus Denitrobaculum. Next base: position 344,168 of record NZ_CAMZOF010000002.1, read on the forward strand.
AACTTCGGCGCAGGCATGACCGGCGGCATGGCCTTCATCTATGACGAAGAAGGTACTCTGCCCGATCGGATCAACAGCGAGAGCGTTATTTTTCAACGGGTTGAGACCGACCACTGGGAAGATGTTCTGAAAACCCTGATCGAAGAGCATATCCGCGAGACCCAATCGCGCTTTGCAGAGCGACTGATCATCGATTGGACTCACGAACGCGGCAAATTCTGGCAGATCGTACCGAAAGAAATGATTGACCGCCTGGCCCATCCGATAGGTGCGGGTGCGCGTGAACAGCGCGCCTGATCCCTGGTTAATGGCCAGAGAGGTCACATAAGGCAGCATACCCTGTAACTGCTGTAAAACTGCAACGGGCGCCTCTCGAATACGGAGGCGCCCGATTTTTTTTGAGATTTTGAGTGCCTGTCGCCCGCAGTCGGGTTATTCACTTCGGCGCTGTCAGATTTCCGAGAGACTCTATTTTTTTGTGATGCGTTACCTCTTTCACCTGCCGCTGGACCCGCAGTGCCGCAAGATCCGCATCCTGCTGGCAGAAAAGCGACTGGATTTCGATTTGAAGGTCGAGCCGATCTGGGAGCGTCGGGAAGGCTTTCTGCAGCTCAATCCAGCCTGTGAAGTCCCCGTTCTGACTGAGACCGACGGCACCGCCGTGGTCGGCGGTCAGGTCATCGCGGAATATCTGGAAGACGCCTACGACGAAACGCCCTTACTCGGGTCTACGCCGACCGAACGGGCCGAGACCCGGCGCATGGTTCTCTGGTTTGACGGCAAGTTCCATCAGGAGGTGACCGCCAATCTGGTCGGCCAAAAGCTGATGAAGCGGCTGAAGGGATCGGGTCAGCCCGACTCCGCTGCAATTCGCGCCGGACACGCCAACATCCACTATCATCTGGAATATATCTCCTGGCTCTGCGACCGGCGCCGGTGGCTGGCGGGCGACTCGCTCTCGCTGGCCGATATCGCCGCCGCCGCGCAGCTCTCCTGCCTCGACTTCATGGGCGATGTGCCCTGGGACAGGCACCCCGACGCCAAGGACTGGTACGCCCGGATCAAGTCACGGCCCAGCGTGCGCCCGATCCTGGCCGATCAGGTCCTGGGAACTAAACCGCCTAAGCACTACGCAGACCCCGACTTTTAGCATTAGGGACGCAGAGCAGCATATTTTCACGTTTTGACCCTGTTGATGTGCCTATAGCGGATTGCGTTATTCCGGAACCACAGGATCTCAAAATTTGCGTTCGAGATCAGCAGCTTGCTGATTGAGAGGCAGCACATTGTGAGTCCGTTTAAAGGCAAACTGCTCTTGTATCAAAGATCAGGAGTAGTGCGCTTTAGGCCACTGCTTCGGAAAGCCTCACCATTGCAGCCAGGGCAAAACTGCCCTGGGCCGTTCACCTGACTGTTCGACGACGCCATTCACCTTGTCCTGGTCCAGGTGACCGTCCGGGCGCAAGCCCAAGGCCTCGGCATGAATTCCGCCGCCGATCCAAACGGCATCAATTCCTGCCCGCCGCGCACCTCGGATGTCCGTGGCAAGGCTATCTCCAATCATCACGGCGCGGGCGCGTGGAGTTTCAGGGATCTCGTCAAACAAACGATCGAAAATATCTGGAAAGGGTTTGCCAAAGCGCTGCACCGTCCCACCCAGTTCTTCATACAGCGCCGCCAACGCGCCTGCGCAGGGGATCCTCCGCCCGCCGCGGTTGATCACGACGTCGGGGTTGACGCAAGTCATCGGCAGGCCGCGGGCCGCAGCCCCGGTCAAGAGGCCGCGATAATCTTCCGCTTGTTCCGTTTCTTCATTGATCAGGCCGGTACAGATGATCATCTCCGCCGCCTCAACGGCGACTTCCCGGCCACCGCAGGCATCCAAAGTCGGGCGGCAGCGTTCCGGGCCCAGATGGAAAAACGCCGGGCGCGCATTCGTCCCGGTACCCTTGGCTCCCGACGCGATGGCGCTCGCCGTAGCATCGCCCGACGTCAGCAACCGATCGTACAACTCCGCCTCGACGCCAAGTGCCGCCAAATGCAGGGCCACCGATGGGCCGAGCCTGGCCGCGTTGGACAGCAATACCACCCTCGCCCCCCGTTGGCGCAGATGCCGAAGGCAGTTCGCCGCGTCTGGGTAGACCGTTACGCCGTCATGGACAACACCCCAGAGGTCGAGGATGAAAAGGTCGTAATCGTCGGCCAATCCGGCCAAACCGCCCAAAATTGGAATATGCATCTGAAGTTTCCCAGATAACTCTCGCTTCTGAGGGAATCGCGTATCAGCGCTGCTGCCGATGGGCGTCAATCCAACCGGAATCCCTTACGCCGAATGAAGGCGCCGAAGTCTGCGCGTTCCGGGCGGCTGTACTGCCGCGCTTTATCTTCGGACCAGCCGTAATCGTCATTTGTCCCAAGTTCGGACGACAGTCGTTGCGCGCCGTAGGGCTGCGCCGCCGCCCGCCGCCGGTCATAGTCGACAATTGTCTCTTCTCTGTCGCGTTCGCCATAACGATCATGATGAAGCGTCGCGGCAAGCGGCAGCCGGAAGCTTGCGCGGGAAGACTCCAGGGGATGGCCGACAGCAAGAGCAGCAATCGGAAACACGAGATCCGGCAGAGCCAGGATTTCACTCGCCTCTTCGGCGCGGTTGCGAATCGCGCTGATGGGGCAGGTGCCCAAACCAGCCGATTCGGCGGCCAGAACAAAGGTTGTCAGCGCGATCGCCGCATCGACGCTGGCATTGAAGAAAGCATCGAGATGGTCGTTCACGAAGACATGGTCACGGAGTTCGTGCAGACCGCGCTGGCGCCGGTGATTGCCGCAAAAGACCACGAGTGCCGGTGCGCCTTTGACCCAATCCTGATCCGTTAACAGGTCCTTGAGGGCGCGCAACTGCCGCTCTTCGGTGATAATGACGATATCGCGCTGCTGCAGATCGCTCTTGGTCGGCGCGGCCAGGGCGAGGGCGGCAAGCAATTGAAGCTGCGCCAAAGGCGGTGGCTCCGGAGTGAAACGGCGCACGGAACCGCGCGCGGCCAGCCTGGACCAGAAAGACGGCAAGGAATCGCCATCGGGAAGAGCTGCCCGGTCAATGGTTTCGCCGGCATCACCGTAACGCTCGTCGAGCGCCGCAAAAAGCCTGTCCAGATCTGTCATCTATTGGGTCCTTACCCGGAGCGGCATCGCTACTCGACCTTGACGTCGAGCTTTTCCAGGTTCTTTTGCGCCGCATCGCCGGTCGGCGTTCCCTCTGCGATGTTGGCGGCCGTCACCCAGTCGGTGCGGGCACCCTGTTCGTCGCCGCTCAACCGGCGCAGGATACCGCGCTCCAACAATGCCTCGGCATATTCGGGCCGCAGCGAGAGAGCCCGGTTGACATCTTCCAATGCCAGTTCATTGGCGTCGAGATAGCGATAGGCAGTCGCACGGAAAACCAGGATATCCCCGCGCTCCGGCGCCAGATCCTCGGCCCGGTTAAGATCGTCGATGGCATCCCAATAGCTGGAAGCCGCCGCCAGGGACACAGAGCGGTCAATCAGCAGTTCAACATTGTCCGGATCCAGCTTCAGTGCCGCGGTAAGAACCTTGTAGGAGCGGTCCACGTCACCGTCCAGCAGCCAGGCCTGCGCCGCCTGCGCCAGAACATCGGCCCGCAGATCGTTGCGTGAATCGGTCATGTTCTGGGCCAGGGCTTCGAGGCGTTCGGCCGCTTCCTTGTATTGCCCGAGCCCGACCAGTGCGACATTCCCGCAGTGCCGGGCCGCATTGCCGCCGCCCTTGGATTCCCAGGCCAGTGCGGCCTCGAAGGCTTCCTCCGGCTGGATCTGCGTCAGCTGCATGCAGGCGGAGTACTGCTCTGCGTGGTCGATTTCCTGACCTGCAGCCGGCAAGGCAGGCGACAATGCCGCCAAAGCGATGCTGATCGCGACAGTTATTCTGGGAAATGCCAAACCAATACCCCAAACAGCCTTCAAACGCGGAGTCTGATCATTTTGTATTGTTTCAATCAAAATTGATCGCACTCTGGCTGGTCCGATGCCATATCTCGTATTCCATAGCGATTCGCGTTTTACCCGGAACAGACAGCCCCATAGTTCGCGTTCGAAATCAACGCTGAGCCGATTGAGAGGCAGCGAAGATTGAGCCAGGTTAAACGCGAATTGCTCTAAGATCGACATCGAAGGCGGGTTGATCAAGGGCGAAGTTCATGGCGCGGCCCATGAGCACTGACAGAAAGCAAGAGAGAGCAGGGTATGAGCGAAGCGGCCAATCATCTTTTCTGCTTCGGGCTGGGCTTTTCCGCCCAAGTCCTGTCCAAGCGGCTTATGGCCGGGCCACGTCTGGCCGAGCCACGTCCGGCCGAGCCACGTCCGGCCGAGCCACGTCTGGCCGAGCCACGTCTGGCCGAAAGCTGGAAGGTCACGGGCACGACCCGTTCGGAAGATAAGCGCCAGGCCCTGCTGGATCAGGGCTTCCATGCCGTCGCGCTGTTCGACCGGGACCGGCCCCTCGAAAATCCGGCGGAGAGCCTGCGGGGCGTTACCCACATCCTGGTTTCCGCCGGACCCGACGAAGCGGGCGACGCAGTCCTCAATCAGCACGCCGAAGACATTGCGAAACTGCCGGACCTGCGCTGGCTGGGCTATCTCTCGACCACCGGCGTCTACGGCAATCACGATGGCGCCTGGGTGGACGAAGATGCGGCGCTGACCCCCAGCAGTCCGCGCAGCGAATACCGTGCCGCCGCCGAACGCGGCTGGCTGGACCTGCAGGCAAAGGACGCGGTGCCCGCCCACATTTTCCGCCTCGCCGGTATCTACGGCCCTGGCCGCAGCCTGCTGGACACGGTCAAGGCAGGCAAAGCCAAGCGCATCGACCGGCCGGGCCAGGTCTTCAGCCGCATTCACGTCGAAGACATCGCAAGGGTGCTGGAAGCCTCGATCGCCGCGCCCAATCCGGGCAGGATCTACAACGTCTGCGACGACATGGCCGCCTCGCCGGCGGAAGTCACCGCCCACGCCTGCGAACTGCTGGGCGTCGCGCCGCCGCCGCTGGTGCCTTTCGAGGAAGCCGGACTCTCGCCCATGGGAAAGACCTTCTGGCTCGACAACAAGCGAGTCTCGAACCGGCGCCTGCATGAGGAACTTGGGGTCGAACTGCGCTACCCGGACTACAAGGCCGGGCTCGCGAGTCTCGTTTAGCGTAAGGCGGCGCCAGCCCGCACCCCCTCCCGACCGCCCCACGATAGTATCCTACGGGCGGTCGGGAGGGGGTGCGGGCTGGCGCCGATTAAAGAGCGGCTCCTCTAACCAACCTTACCCAACATCTCATCCAGGCTCCGCGTCAGCCGCGCCAGATCTTCCGGTTCCGACAGCCGGTGGTCGCCCTTCTTGACCAGCGTCACCTCGACCTCCTCGCTCTCCAGCGCATCGGCCAGTCTGAGCGCGGCCTTCCAGGGCACGTCCTCGTCGCGCATGCCCTGCAGCAGGCGCACGGGACAGCGAATCGGGATGGCTTCGCGCAGCAGCAGGTTCTTCCGGCCCTCCTCGATCAGTTCGCGGGTGATGATGTAGGGCTCGTCGCCGTAGTCGGAAGGCCGCTCGAACCGGCCCTTGCTCATGACCTCCTCGCGCATCTCCGGTGAGAATTCCGCCCACATCAGGTCTTCGGTGAAATCCGGTGCCGCCGCGATCCCGATCAGACCCGCGATCCGCTCAATCCGTGCCAGCGCGGCCAGCAGCATGATCCAGCCGCCCATGGAGGAACCCACCAGGATCTGCGGCCCTTCGGTCACTTCGTCCAGTACCGCGACCGCATCCTCGGCCCAGCGGCCGATGGTCCCCTCGGCGAAGCTGCCGGAGGACTGGCCATGGCCCAGATAGTCGAAACGCACGAAACCCAGGCCCCGTTCCCGGCAGTGGTCTTCCAGCGCAATCGCCTTGGTGCCGGTCATGTCCGACATAAAGCCACCCAGAAATACGACACCGGGTTGCGCGGATCCGCTTTTATCGCCCGATAACTTATGATACGCGATGCTCGCACCGTCTTTGCGTGCTAAACTTTTAGGATTCGGGAGTCCCGCACCGGAGGTCGGATGCTGGGCGGACAAAGACTCCTGGGGGAATTCTTCGGAAGACATGAAAGATCAATCACCTATGGCCTGGCAATGACGACTGTCACGCAGGTTATCACTCCGGGACCGCGGACAAAAGCCGGTGGACCGGTGGTGTTGCAGGTCGTCCCGAACCTGGTCACGGGGGGTGTGGAGCGCGGCGCCGTCGATATGGCCGCCGCCCTGACCCATGCCGGCGGTACGGCCATCATCGCGTCCGAAGGCGGCCCTCTGGAGTATGAGCTGCAGCGCATCGGCGCAGCCCATATCCGCCTGCCCATGGCCTCCAAGAATCCCCTCGTCATGGCCCGCAACATCACGCGCCTGAAAAAAGTCATCCTGGCCAACGACGTGGACATCGTGCATGCCCGCTCCCGCGCGCCGGCCTGGTCGGCCTACTTCGCCGCCAAGGGCACCGGGCGCCATTTCATCACCACCTTTCACGCGCCCTATAACATCGGCAACGGCCTGAAGCGGCGCTACAACGCCATCATGACCAAGGGCGAGCGGGTCATCGCCATCTCTCAGTTCATCGCCGGGCACATCGACCAGAACTACAAGGTCGAGCGCACCAAGGTCCGGGTGGTCCAGCGCGGCGTCGACCTGCTGCACTTCGACCCCGACCAGGTCAGCGCGGAACGGGTGGTCAAGCTGGCCACCGACTGGCGCCTGCCCGACGGCGTGCCCCTGGTTCTGCTGCCCGGCCGCCTGACCCGCTGGAAGGGCCAGTCGATCCTGCTCGATGCCTTAAAGGAACTGCGCGACCTGGATTTCTGTTGCGTGCTGGTGGGTTCCGACCAGGGCCGGACCAGCTACCGGCAGGAGCTCGAGCGCCAGATCATGGCCAACGACCTCGCCGGCAAGGCCTTCATCTTCGACAACTGCAGCGACATGGCAGCCGCCTATATGCTGTCCGACGTGGTGGTTTCGGCCTCGACCGATCCCGAGGGCTTCGGCCGCGTGGTCAGCGAGGGTCAGGCCATGGGCCGCCCGGTGGTGGCCAGCGACCACGGCGGCGCCCGCGAACAGGTGATCCCCGGCACGACCGGCTTCCTCTTCGAGAACAACGACCCCAGCTCCCTCGCCAAGGCTCTGCGCCAGGCCCTGACGCTGGACGCCGAGGCCCGCGCCAAGCTCTCGAAGATCGCGATCAACCGAGTCCAGACCCTCTTCTCCAAGGACCGCATGTGCGCGGCCACGCTGGGGCTCTACAACGAGCTGATACGGCGGGACGCGCATCGGTTGGACTGATTGAACTTGTTGGACTGATCTCCCGACTCCAAACCGACACGGCTGAATTCTGCTCGTCCGACGCATGAAAAGACTGCGCTCGTCTCGCTGAGCACTTGGCGCTCCTATAAGAGCAACGCCCTCTTATTGCTCCTGGAGACAGTCCCTTGGCCAGCCTTCTACATCTCGACGCCAGCGCGCGGACCGAGCGTTCGATCAGCCGCGATCTCTCGGCAAGTTTCATCGAAACCTGGCGGAAACACCGCCCGCAGGACGCGGTCATCCGGCGCGATCTAGCCACCGACCCGCCCGGCTTCGTCACCCAGGACTGGATCGCCGCCTGCTTTACCCCGGAAAGCGCGCGGACCGACGCCCATCACGCAGCCCTGAAGGAATCCGACGACCTCATCGCCGAGTTGGAGCAGGCCACGCTTATTGTCCTGGGCACGCCGATGTACAATTATGGTCTGCCGGCGGCGCTTAAGGCCTGGGTCGATCAGGTCGTCCGGGTCAACAGGACCTTCAGCTTCGATCTGGCCCGGGGCGACTATCCGTTGGCACCGATCCTGTCCGGCAAGACCCTCGTCTGCCTGGCATCGAAAGGCGAGTTCGGCTTCGCGCAGGGCGGCATTCGGGAGGACAAGAACCATCTCGATCCCCATATCGAAACCTTCGCCCCTTATCTCGGTGTGGAGGAATGTCATTTCATCTCGGTCGAATATCAGGAATTCGGCGACGAACGCCATGAGCGCTCCCGTGCCGCCGCGCGCCAGAATGCGGTGGCCCTGGCGGAAACCCTCGCGCGCAGCCTGGAGCCTTTACCGGGCTCATAACGGAAAGACCCTTTGCAGAAAGTCTGGCGATGCGTGACTCCCGGCTACCCGCATTGAACGGCTTAAAGGCTTTCGAGGTCGCGGCCCGGCACCTGAGTTTCAAGCAGGCCGCCGACGAACTCTTCATCACGCCCGCCGCCGTCAGCCACCGGATCCGCGCACTCGAAGACTGGCTCGGGGTCAAGCTCTTCAACCGCCTCACCCGCTCCCTGGAGCTGACCAAGGAAGGCGAGGCCTACGCGGCCCTGGTGCAGGAGGGCTTTGCCATCCTGACCCGGGCATCGGACGAACTGCGGCGCTCCAGCGACGCCGGTGAACTGGTGATCTCGGCCACCATGTCCTTTGCGTCGAACTGGCTCAATACGAGACTCCCCGGACTGCAGGATGCTCAGAACCAGGGTAGGCACGAGAACTTCACCGTCCGGATCGAGGGTTCGGACCAGCCTGCCGACCTCAACCGCAGCAACATCGATATCGCGATCCGCTACGGCGAGGGCGGTTACGAGGATCTCCATTCGGAGATGCTCTTTCCCGATCTGATCACGCCGGTCTGCACGCCGGAGCTGGCGGCGAAAATCCCGCAGCCCGCCGATATCGCAAAGCTGCCACGGATCGACTACCGCTGGTCCGGCTTCGGCCCGCGCGACCCGAGCTGGGAAAAGTGGTTTCACGCCGCCGGCGTCGAGACTCCCGGCCCGGAAACGGTGCCCTCCTTCAGTGACGAACACATGGCCCTGGGCCAGACCCTCGCCGGCCGCGGCATCGGGCTGCTGGGGATTGTGGCCGCCGCCGAGCCGATCCTGCAGGGCAAGCTGGTCCGGCCCTTCCCGATCGCCCTGGAGAATCGCGCCTACTACTTCGTCTGCCAGTCCCACAGCCTGCGCCGCCGCAAGGTTGGGATCTTCCGCGACTGGCTGAAGGCCGAAGCCGCCCGCTTCGACGCCCTTCTGGCCGAAGACCCCAGGCTAAAATTCGAAAGCATTGTGCGCGCAGAGCACCTCACGGAGGAACCATGACTAGAGATAAACCCGCCCCCTACCGGACAGCGCAACCCGATGGGTCCAACCCGACGGCGGGCAATCCCATCTCCCCGGACGGCGTGCCGCAACCCGGCCAAGACTACCTCATCCCCGCAAGACAGGGCCGCGCGATGCGCCTGAAGCGCGGGCAGAGCCTGACCATCATCAATCCCCAGGGCCATCAGGTCTGTGACTTCTTCGCGATCACGGAAGACTCGCCCGCGGAATTCCTCTCCATGGAGCACTGCCGCACCGCCCTCGGCCGCATCACCGTCAAGACAGGCGACCGGCTGGTCACCAACCGCCGCCGCGCCCTGATCGAGATTACGGAAGACAGCTCCCCCGGCGTCCACGACATCCTGATCGCCGCCTGCGACCACACCCGCTACCAGCAACTCGGCTGCAGGGATTACCACGACAACTGCGCCGACAACTTCCGCATGAGCCTCGCCGCAATCGGCGTCACGCCGCTGCACGTGCCCTGCCCCTTCAACATCTGGATGAATGTGCCGGTCGTCCAGGGCGGCGCTTTTGACTGGGCAGCACCGGTCTCAAAGCCGGACGATTATGTGGTGTTGCAAGCGCTGGAGGACTGCATCGCGGTCATGTCCGCCTGCCCGCAGGATATGACCAGCGTCAATGGCGTGGGGACTGCTCCGGCGGAGTTGGTGTTTCGGATCGGCCGTTGAATACGGGCTACGCGTATGACGTGGATACGATCAGCGCATTACCCACAAAACAAGGTCTGACGCCGCTCATTATGACAGTCAGCATCGTGATACTTGAAAGCATGAAACATCCGACAATAGAAATTTGACCACTTCGTAAACCGTCAGACGCATCCCTGCACCAAAGTCGCTCGGCTATCTCTCATGGACCAAAATCTTCGGAAGCATGAGGCCTGAATTAGAGAGAAGTGTATTTTTTTAGACTGTTGGCATTCGAATTTTCCCACAGTCGCCGAAACGCCTCAACGTATATATTACAGCATATTTGCAATTTACACCCCTAACATCCTGCAAAAATGCATGAGCTTCTTGCAGTTTTTCGGGTTCTCTTCAGAGTAGAATTATCATATGTTCACGAATGAATAACATTATTTATTCATGACCACCGACATTGGTGCCAAACAGCCCGAAATTTCGGAATGATCGAGATCGGGCATTCCTTTTTTAGGACAAGAACCCAGGAGACAGAAATGAAAGACATGAGCAAGCTTCAACGCCGTCTCGATGCAAGCCAGGACCTACGGGCCAAATTTCTAAAAGACCCCATAGCCGTGATGAAATCGGAAGGCATGAGCCTCTCGCGCAGTGAGGAGGCCGAGGTTACACGTGCCTTTGCAGACCAGTTGACCGGGTCGGCAAAGGATCCCACGGCAAAATACGAGGTCGGAGGAAGTGTGGACTTCAAAGTGTCCGGCGGAGACAAAAAAACACCTTAACAGCCAACTTCTATTCTTTGTTTAAACGGTGGAAAGAGATTTCGTCATGGACATTGAACAATTTCAGAAACGGCTGGATTCCGATCAGGCGCTTAGGCGGTCCTTTGCCAAAAACCCGGTAGCCGCGCTACGCGAAAAAGGCATCAAGCTTCCGCCGGAAGCGGAAGAAGAACTCACGGCGGCCGTCCAGCAAGGAGCCCTCGAAAAACCGGGGGCACAGGTGCTGCTCGGTATCAAGATCAAGTTCTAGAGTTGGTTAACCCGGCTGACTTCAGCCAAGCAATAAAGAGGATCGATATGGCGCTTTTCCTTCCTGACAGCCTGAACGATCGATGTGATGTGCTCCTAATCGATCCTCCATTTGCGGCAATCAACCGGCCGTCAATCGGTCTGCATCTTTTACAGGCGCTGGCCCGCAGGAACGGCGCCTCTGCATCCGTTCTATATGCCAACCTGCTCTTCGCGGCAGAGATCGGGGAGGCCGTTTATCAGGACTTGTGTTATCTACCGACAGGGCCTCTGGTCGGCGAGCGGATATTTGCACACCTTGCCTTTGATGGTGCTCCCCGAAACATACCAAGCGGCGCTCTCGAGGATGCCAACAACCTGACACATGAAAAGGCGATTGAAATCCAGGAACTTGCCGGTGCCTGGCTCGACGGCCTGGCCGATTGTCTCGCAAAGGTCGACGTCGGCATCGTTGGCTGCTCGACCACGTTCGAACAAACAGCATTCAGCCTTGCCCTCCTGCGCCGGCTCAAGGCACGGAGACCGGACGTAATCACGATCCTTGGCGGCGCGAATTGCGAAAGCGAAATGGGCATTGGGCTCCATGCCTTGAGCGCTGGCCCGGATTATGTGTTTTCCGGCGAAAGCGAGGAAAGTTTCGTTGAATTCGTCGAACAGTTTCGTGGTCACCGCCTGCCCCCAAAGGGCGTCATCGAAGGTTCGCCCTGTAAGGCCATGGACGCGTTGCCGGTCGGTGATTACTCCGAGTTTTTTGATCAGTTTTCCATGGCCCTGCCCGACAGTGAGATCGCCACGGCCGGCCTCGTCAGATTACCGATGGAAACGAGCCGCGGCTGCTGGTGGGGTCAGAAACATCACTGCACCTTTTGCGGCTTGAACGGGCACGGGATGAGTTTTCGCGAGAAGTCCCCCAGACGTGCCGTAAGCGAGATTGAAACGCTTCTTGAGGCCCATGACATCAATAAGATCTTCATGGTCGATAATATCATGCCGCACAAATACTTTGAGACGTTGCTCCCGCTCCTCATCGACAGTGACCTGGATCTTGAACTCTTCTATGAACAAAAGGCCAATCTGGGTCTTCGGCGCATGCTCCTGCTGCGTGACGCAGGAGTTATGGAGATCCAACCCGGAATCGAAGCGCTGACGACATCGCTGCTTCGGCGTATGCGCAAGGGCGTTTCGGCGGCACAGAACATCGAAACGCTTCAGCTCGCACGGTCTCTCGGCATCTCGGTCAACTGGAACCTGCTGTTCGGCTTCCCAGGGGACGATGAAGCGGACTATGCGCCTTTGATTTCGCTGATACCCCTCTTGCGTCACCTCCAGCCACCCGGCGGCTTCGGCCACATCTCAATCGACCGCTTCAGCCCCTATTTCACGGCACCCACCGCCTTCGGCATCGACGGCCTGCAGCCTTTGAATGCTTATGGCGAGGTGTTTCCAGGAGAAGCCGATCTTGAAAAGATCGCGTATCATTTCGTCGGCGATTATCGTTCGCTCGCATCGCAAGGCAGTGAAATTATCGAGTCCGTCGCTAATCTCGTGGATGAATGGCGGGCAGCATGGGAGGGAACGGCAACCCCCAGTTTATTCATTACGCGACTCACGGAGGAGACTTTCCTGCTTGTGGATACGCGCGGCCTCCCCGGCTTGAAGTCCGTGCAGTTTATAGATCGGGGTAAAGCTCTCGTCGCACTACTTGGTAAAGAAAGTGAAGAACACGACCGGTTCTGGGCTCTTGATAACAAAGTCGTTGTCTATATTGACGGCAACCTAGTCCCTTTGGCTGCGGCACCTCGCGATCTTTTAGTTGCTTTGGACTCAGGCGATAACACGCAATCGGTCGAGCAATCACGCGACCTCGAACTCGCTCTCACGGTAACCTGACAGTATTGACACTATGCCGGAGGTACATACGCTTGCCGACAACGGAGACAAACTCAGTACTAGATGATCTCCGCAGGAAACCGGCGCCGCAAACCGATGCCACCAATAGCTGACTAGGGTCATTGGATCAGGCTAGTCGACGCCGTCGGTTCAGACCAACCTGCTACCGTGATCGAGCCAAAAATCGCGCCAGGGCTCTGCCTGCCCGGACAACGCGATCTCGGAGTACTTAAGATCTACGCCCCATATTCTTGACAGCCCCTGGAATCCTTCTACATTGCGCGTTTCGCACTGCGGCATAGCCGCGGTGGTTTTTTTGACGACGTATGACAGAAGGTTAAAAAGCAAAGTTTCATGGTTGCAATTCATCTGCCCGACGGGAGTCGGCGCGATTTTGAGGCGGCGGTTTCCGGCGCTCAGATCGCCGCCGCCATCGGCCCGCGCCTGGCGAAAGACGCCCTGGCGCTGAAGGCCGACGGTATGGTCAAGGACCTTGCCTATCTTGTCGAGCAGGACACCACCGTCGAAATCGTCACCGCCAACCACAACGACAGCCTGGAACTGCTGCGCCACGACTGCGCGCATGTGCTGGCCGAGGCGGTGCAGGAGCTTTTTCCCGAGACACAGGTGACTTTCGGTCCGGCAACCGAGAACGGCTTTTTCTACGACTTCGCGCGCAAGGAACCCTTTACCACCGACGACCTGGAGGTCATCGAAAAGCGCATGCATGAGATCGTCGATCGCGACGAAGCCATCACGCGCGAGGTCTGGGACCGGGACGACGCGATCCGCCTCTTCATGGAGATGGGCGAGAAGTACAAGGCCGAGCATATCGAGACCCTGCCCAGGGAAGCCGAGATCTCGATCTACCGGCAGGGCGAATGGCTCGACCTCTGCACGGGGCCGCACCTGCCCTCGACCGGTAAGCTGGGCCATGCCTTTAAGCTGCTGCGGGTTTCCGGCGCCTACTGGCGCGGCGATTCGAAGAACGAGCAGCTGCAGCGCATCTACGGCACCTGCTGGGCGACGGAAAAGCAGCTCAAGGCCTACCTCCACATGCTGGAGGAAGCCGAAAAGCGCGACCACCGGCGCCTGGGCAAGGACATGAACCTCTTCCATCTGCAGGAAGAAGCGGTCGGTTCGGTCTTCTGGCACCCCAAAGGCTGGGAGCTCTACCGCGCGGTCGAGCGCTATCTGCGCAAACGGCTCGAAGCCGCCGATTACGTCGAAGTCAAGACGCCGCAGTTGATCGACCGTTCGCTCTGGGAGGCCTCGGGCCACTGGGAAAAATTCCGCGAGCATATGTTCACGGCGGTCAGCGACGACGACCGGGTGCTGGCGGTCAAGCCCATGAACTGTCCGGCCCACGTTCAGATCTTCCGCCAAGGCCAGACCAGCTACCGCGATCTGCCCCTGCGCATGGCCGAATTCGGCAACTGCCACCGTAACGAGCCTTCGGGCGCGCTGCACGGGCTGATGCGGGTGCGCGCCTTTACCCAGGACGACGCCCATATCTTCTGCACGGAAGACCAGATCAACAGCGAGACGGTGATCTTCTGCGAGCTGCTGTCGAGCATCTATAAGGATCTGGGTTTCGAGGACTTCGTGGTGAAGTTCTCGGACCGGCCAGAAGTACGTTCGGGCGACGACGAGACCTGGGACAAGGCCGAAAAGGCCCTGAAAGAGGCGGTCGAGCAGACGGGCATCGAATATTCGCTCAATCCCGGCGAAGGCGCCTTCTATGGGCCGAAGCTGGAGTTCGTGCTGCGCGACGCCATCGGGCGCGACTGGCAGTGCGGTACTCTGCAGGTGGATTTCGTCCTGCCGGAGCGCCTGGATGCCAGCTATATCGGCGAGGACGACAAGCGTCACCGCCCGGTTATGCTGCACCGCGCGATCATCGGCTCCTTCGAACGATTCCTGGCAATCCTGATCGAACACTTCGGCGGGCGCTTCCCGCTGTGGCTGTCGCCGGTCCAGGTTGCGGTGGCCACGATCACCTCCGATGCGGATGACTATGGCCGCGAGGTGCAGGCTGCGTTAAAATCCGCTGGCCTACGAACGGAAATTGACCTGCGCAACGAGAAGATTAACTATAAGATACGTGAACACAGTCTGGCCAAGGTCCCTGTGATCGCGGTCGTCGGCCGCCGAGAGGCGGAAGAAGGCAAGGTGGCGCTGCGGCGTCTGGGCAGTAAGGAACAGCAGATCCTGAGCCTGGAAGAAGCGGTCGCTGTTTTGGGGGAAGAGTCGGCCTCGCCGGCTAACACATTGTAGCACTGGGCAAATTTTAGTCCGGTGAAGAGGGGAAGCACCATATCGGCACTCCGGCCCGGCTGCGCAGGCAGTCGCGGGCGGCTGGTGATATGGACTAGAGTGCGATCGTTTGAGATTGAATCGATCAATCGAAAACGTGAATCGCCCTCTAATTTATAGGAGAAGAGGCTGATTCACGTTTTACTTTGATCCAAATTAAAACGATCAGGCTCTATTTTTTTCAGGCTAACGGAGGAGTTTAGCAATAGCACGTCCACCCGTAGATCTCACGCCGTCCCGAGATGGACCACGTGTGAACGAACAAATTGGCGTTATGTCGGTCCGTCTCGTCGATGAAAACGGCGAGCAGGTCGGGGTCGTCTCTAAGAGCGATGCGCTGCAGCGTGCGTTCGCCGCCGGTTTGGATCTCGTGGAGATTTCGCCCAATGCCGACCCGCCGGTCTGCAAAATCCTGGATTACGGGCGTTTCCGCTACGAGGCTCAGAAGAAAAAGAACGAAGCCCGCAAGAAGCAGAAGATCATCGATGTCAAAGAAATCAAGATGCGGCCGAATATCGATTCGCATGATTATGACGTGAAGATGCGCGCTGCCAACCGCTTCATCGGCGAAGGCGACAAGGTCAAGGTGACCATGCGCTTCCGCGGCCGGGAGATGGTCCATCAGGATCTGGGCCTGAAGGTCCTGCACAAGGTCCGTGGCGAGCTCGAGGAAGTTGCCAAGGTCGAGCAGTTTCCCAAGCTGGAGGGCCGGCAGATGATCATGGTCCTGGCGCCACGTTGATGTAACATCTCGCTGCGACCATCAGCCAACCGGCCGGGTGTCCGCGCCCGGCGGCTGGCGACAAGCCCAGAGCGGCTTAAATTCGACTTACTTATCAATAAGATAGAATAAGTCAGGGAGATCTCTGTGCGAAGCGCCGGGATCTCTTGCAATCGCTGAATTCGGCCGCTATAACCTGCGGCTTCAATCGAGCGGTCGGGCGAAAAGGGCATGCCCAGCGGCTCACGAAAGATTCGTTTCAAACGAAAGGAATGCAAAATGCCCAAGCTGAAGTCTAAGTCAGGCGCCAAAAAGCGCTTCCGGCTCACCGGAACCGGAAAAGTTGTCATGAACCAGGCAGGTATGCGTCACATGCTGCGTCGCCGCAGCAAGTCGATGAAGCGCAAGGCGCGCGGCACGACGATTATGGGCGCTGCCGACAGCCGGATCATCAAGCGCAACTTCCTCCCCTACGCTTAAGGAAACCTGACACATGGCAAGAGTAAGTCGGGGCGTCACGGCACGTGCGCGCCACAAAAAAGTCGTCAAGATGGCCAAAGGCTATCGGGGACGCGGTAAAAACGTTTTCCGGGTTGCCGTCGAGCGGGTGGAGAAGGGTCTCCAGTACGCCTACCGTGACCGCCGGGTCAAAAAGCGCAATTTCCGCGGTCTTTGGATCCAGCGGATCAACGCCGGTGCCCGCGAGCATGGTTTGTCCTATTCGCAGTTTATGAACGGTATGAAGCAGGCCGGCATTGAGCTGGACCGCAAGGTTCTTTCCGACCTCGCGATCCACGAGCCCGCCGCTTTTAAGAGCCTCGTCGATCAGGCTCAGGCCGCTCTCAAGACCGCTTAAGGCAATCGGCTCAGACGGCTGCAGGACAAGAAACGTCATGCAGCCGCCGGCCACCCAGGCGAGATTTTCGAAGGCAGCAGAGCCAAGGCCGTTCACGGTCTTGGCTTCTCTTTTGAAGCACCGCTCGCCTCAACAAAGCGAATAGGGACCGGCGGAGATCGGGGCTGGAGCACAGCCGGCAGATCATCTTAAGCCGGTCAAACTCCAGGCATCCGATAACCTCCACCGGGATGCAGATGGAGAACCTCGAACAACTTCGCGACAGCCTGACCGCACAGATCGAAGGCGCCGGCGACGTCGATGCGCTGGAGACGATCCGTGTCCAGGCCCTGGGCAAAAAAGGCCAGGTCACCCAGCTCATGAAGACGCTGGGCGGTTTGTCGCCGGACGAGCGCCGGGAAGCGGGCCAGGCCCTCAATGTCGTCAAGACCGCTCTGGCGGATGCGATCGAAGCGCGCCGCGGCACTCTGAAGGAAGCCGAGCTGGAAGCCCGCCTGACCCAAGAGACCATCGATGTCTCCCTGCCCGCGCGCCCCTCCAATCTTGGTCACCTGCATCCGATCAGCCAGACGGTCGAGGAGCTGACCGCGATTTTCGGCGAGATGGGCTTTTCCGTCGCCGAAGGCCCCGATGTCGAGGACGACTTCCACAACTTCACCGCCCTGAACATTCCGCCGGAGCATCCCGCGCGGCAGGAGTTCGACACCTTTTATCTGCCCGAGCGTGAAGACGGCAGCCGACAGGTGCTGCGGACCCATACCTCCCCGGTCCAGATCCGCACCATGCAGAGCACGACGCCGCCGATCCGCATCATCGTGCCGGGCCGCACCTACCGCGCCGATCACGACGCCACCCATTCGCCCATGTTCCATCAGGTCGAAGGCCTGGTGATCGACGAGAAGACCCATATGGGCCACCTCAAGGGCACGCTGATCGAATTCTGCCGGGCCTTCTTCGGCATTGACGACCTGCCGGTGCGCTTCCGCTCCAGCTACTTCCCCTTCACCGAGCCCTCGGCGGAGGTCGACATCGGCTGTACCCGCGACGGCGGGCAGCTGAAGATCGGCGGCGCCGACTGGCTGGAGATCCTGGGCTGCGGCATGGTCCACCCCAAGGTGCTGGAGCACTGCGGCATCGATGCCACCAAATACCAGGGCTTCGCCTTCGGTATGGGGATCGAGCGTATCGCCATGCTGAAGTATGGCATGCCCGACCTGCGCCCCTTCTATGATTCGGACCTGCGGTGGCTGCGGCACTTCGGCTTCCTGCCGCTCGAGACCCCCAGCATGGTGAGAGGACTCTAAGCTCATGAAGTTCACCCTCAGCTGGCTCAAGGACCACCTCGAGACCGAGGCCACCCTGGACGAGATCTCCGCGGCCCTTTCCATGATCGGCTTGGAGGTCGAGGAGATCGAGGACCGCGCGGCGGCCCTCGCGCCCTTCAAATCTGCCTACGTCCGGGAAGCGGTTCAGCATCCCAACGCCGACCGCCTGCGGGTCTGCAAGGTCGAAACCGCCGACGGCGAGGTTCAGGTCGTCTGCGGCGCCCCAAACGCCCGCACCGGCATGATCGGCGTCTTCGCACCCTCCGGGAGCTATATTCCCGGCACCGACATGACCCTGAAGCCCGGCAACATCCGCGGCGAGGACTCCAACGGCATGCTGGTCTCCGAGCGCGAGATGGGCCTTTCCGACGAGCATGACGGCATCATCGAGCTGCCCGAAGGTACCGCCGTCGGCGTGCCCTTTGCCGAACTGATGGGTTTCGACGATCCGGTGATCGAGATCGCCATCACGCCGAACCGGGGCGACTGCCTGGGCGTGCGCGGCGTGGCGCGGGATCTCGCGGCCGCCGGTCTGGGGACGCTGAAACCCCTGGACATTCCCACGACCACGGGCAGTTTCGAATCGCCGATTAAGTGGCGGCGGGATCTCCCGGCGGACCAGCAGGACCTCTGTCCCTACGTGGCCGGGCGCTATTTCCGCGGCGTGAAGAACGGCCCCAGCCCGCGCTGGCTGCAAGACCGCCTGCGCGCCATCGGCCTGCGTCCGATCTCCGCTTTGGTCGATATTACCAATTATGTGACCTACGATTTGAACCGCCCGCTGCACGTTTTCGACGCAGCAAAGGTCAAAGGCGACGTAATCATGCGCCTAGCCCGCGAAGACGAGGAGATTCTTGCACTCGACGGGGAGAAATATTCCCTCGACCCCACAATGGTCATCATCGCCGACAACAATGGACCCGAGGGAATCGGTGGTGTAATGGGCGGTGAGTTGTCGGGCTGTTCAGAGAACACCACCGACGTTTTCCTGGAGGTCGCGCTGTTCGATCCGGCCCGTGTCGCCATTACCGGGCGCAAGCTGGGTATCCTCTCCGACGCCCGCTACCGGTTCGAGCGTGGTCTCGATGCGGACTCTGCGCTCTGGGGAGTCGAAGTCGCCAGCAAACTGATTCTTGAGCTCTGTGGCGGTGAGGCCAGCGAAACCACTTCCGCCGGCGAACATCCCGCCAGAAAACGCGAGATCTCATTGCGCCGGGATCGCGTGAAGACACTCGGTGGCATCGAGATTCCCTTCGAAGAGCAGGTGCGAATCCTTAAGGATCTCGAATTTGAGGTGACCGAAACAGCGGACGGCCTGAATGCGGTCGTCCCGCTTTGGCGCAATGACGTCGAATGCGAGGCCTGTCTGGTCGAGGAGGTCATGCGGATCCATGGGTTCGATGAAATCCCGGTGGTTCCGCTGGATCGGGACAAGGTCCTGCCTCACGGTGTCCTGACTACCAGCCAGAAGCGGCGCAGCTTCGTGCGCAATGCCCTGGCCTGGCGCGGGCTGGAAGAATGCGTGACCTTCTCCTTCATCTCGCGAAAACAGGCCGCACTCTTCGGTGGAACCAAGGATGAACTCACGCTGGTCAATCCGATCTCCAGCGATCTGGACGTGATGCGGCCTTCTGTCCTTCCGACGCTGGTTGCGGCTGCAGCGCGCAACAGTGACCGGGGTTTCGCCGACAACGCTCTCTTCGAGATCGGTCCGCAGTACCAGGACGACAGCCCCACGGGACAGACCTTTGTCGCCGCCGGATTGCGCAGCGGAGCTTCGCAGGGGCGTCACTGGGAAACCAAGAACCGAGCCCTCGATGCCTTCGACGCCAAGGGTGATGCATTGGCTGCGCTGGAAGTGATCGGCGCGCCGGTGGCCAACCTGCAGGTCACCGCCGACGCTCCTGCCTGGTACCATCCTGGCCGCTCAGGCGTGCTCCGGCTTGGTCCGAAGGTCATGGCTGCATTCGGCGAGCTGCATCCGCGCGTGCTGGCCGCAATGGATCTGCGTGGACCGGCCGTGGCCTTCGAGGTCTTTGTAGATGCGGTTCCGCAACCCAAAGCCAAAGGTTCGGGCAAGATCAAGCCTGCATTGGCACTCTCGCCCTACCAGCCGGTCGAGAGAGACTTCGCCTTTGTGGTCGCCGCCGATACTCCGGCTGAGAAGCTGCTGCGCGCTGCCAAGGGAGCCGACAAGCAGTTGATCACCAGCGTGGAACTCTTCGACGTCTACAGCGGCAAAGGGATCGAAGAAGGCAAGAAGTCCCTGGCCATCTCAGTGACCCTGCAGCCGACCGACAAAACCATGACCGACGAAGAGATCGAAGCGGTGGCGGCGAAAGTCGTCGCACAGGTGGCAAAGGCGACGGGCGGTACGCTGCGCGGCTAAAGCTGCGGCGAGATTGGGGTCTCAAAGGAATCAAAGCGGCCGCCAGCGCTCAAGCGTTGGCGGCCGCATCTTGTATTGCGCGCCACGGAACAAGTCCGCCGTTCTGAGAACGATGAAAGACGGGAGCTTAAGGTTTCACCAAAGCAACGGCTGGCTCAACCTGTCCCAGAAAAGCCAACGACGATCTTCACGGGGAGCTTTATAGCCCGCAAAGATCGGCAGATCTTGTTTTTGAGATGGGTCGAATAGATGTAACATCCCAGAATGACTTGCGATCAGAACGCGCCCCGTATCAGGGCAAACATCGACACCGCCTGCACTTGATCCAAACTCTAGTTCCCACAAAGTTTTGCCGCCCGGAGTAATACAGGCCACAAAACCTACGCCAGCTAAGAGGAATGCTCCAGATTCTTCTCCCGTCATTGAGGCTGGAAGATAACCCGAGGCATAGACACGCAGATAGTCATTCAGGACTGTCTGAAGTTCCTGCTGTTTATCGCGCTGCCCGTTCAGGTCTTGGATCGCCGGCAGGCTACAGGCAAATGTTGCACCTCGGAAGAAGTGGCACGAATTCAGCGCGACCAATGTGCTATCGTCGCTAAAACAAGCGTCATGGGGATACTCACTCAGGCCTTCCAGTTCAGCATAAACAGATGGGCTACCGTCACTTCCCAGACGAATGATATGGTGATTGTCCATCTGAGTGCTAAATGCCGCAAAACGCCCGTCCGGCGAGAGTGCCGCGTGTATCATGTCGAAAAAGGGTCGGAAAACTCTCTTATCTTCCGAAGTCGCTTTCATATCCTCTTCCAAGCCAAGCGCCAGAGAGGGGAAAAGAAGTTGAGAGGTCCAACCTAGCGCCGTTTTAGCTAGAAGGAGAACTCCCCTCCCGTGGTCGGACAAAAGGATCTTCGTGCCATCATCCGAGATAGCGAGATGCGTGTAGGTTGCGATGTCGCCGGGATCCGCGAATTTCGGCTTGAATTCTTTTGGCAGATCCGTCGGAATGAACGCTGAACTAGGCAGTGCTGGAATACGATCGAGCGGTGCACTCCCGTATGTTTTGCTTACAATGAGCGAGCCGTCGGTTTGGAGTGTTAAAAAATACTGTCGATTGCGTGACCAGACAAAGCCCGCAAGGGGATCGGCTTCTGTGATCTGGTTGCCGTTTATGTGCCAAGTTGTTCTCGTAGAAAACGCCGTGCCTTGAAGTGTAAGGAACTGGTCTGGACCCAAGATTGCACAGCACGACAAACCGCGAACACCCTTCTCCAACTCGGGTATGAACGGTGCGTGCGCCGGGTCGAAAAAACCCCGTGCCTCTCGAGCTCGGCCCTTTGCGTTCAGGCGAACAATTTCTTGAAGTACCGCTTCTGCCAAGTTGGGATCGCGCGCATCTCGAATAAAGGACGGCGCGTCCTTTTGGCCTTCATGAACTGCTTCTAGTTCTATCGAGTTGTGAGCTGCCACACTTCGGCCGAAATCATTCCAAGACGATAAATCCATAGGTTTGCTTTTCAGTTTCGATCTCCCAATCGGATTGTATTACCTGCCAGTTTACAATCGCTGAAGTTACACTTTGCCATACCAAAATCGGCAAGCCACGCTGCAAGGCCCTGCTTTCCCAAAATAAAAAACGGCAGCCTCACCAGAGACTGCCGTTTTTCTTTACCTGAAACTGAAGGCTTTAAGCGATGCTGCGCTTCCGGCGATGGCGGAAAGCCGCGAAGCCCAGCAGGCCGAAGCCCAGCATCGCGATGGACGACGGCTCCGGCACGTCGATCGCGGTGACCGTGATCCGGGCAAAGATGCCAAAATCATCCTGGGTGAAGTCGGCGGCATCCCGGCTGAAGGGAATGTCACCATTCGGGCCGATCAGTCCGGCGTTCAGAATCTCGTCACTCAGCCCCTCATGCAGACCGATGACGCCGTTTTCGGACGCCCCGGTATCCTCTGCCCCCTGATTGAGGAAGGCAACGGCGGAGTTATCGCTGTTGTCCTCGGTCCCGGCATCATAGATGTCGCTACGATCGAAGGTCAGTGAGAAAGGTGAAATGAAGTTGCCGTTGGAATCGAACAACTCCACGGATTCATCCAGGCCAATGAAAGCGTCCTGTGACGGGATCAGCATGCTGGCAAAGACGAAATGGGTGTTGATGCTGCCGTCGACATGGATGTCGAAGGAAACGCTCGACTGCGGTCCGATGGGTCCGATGCCTGTTAGCGCAACACCCTGTGAATTCGGGAAATTCGCGACACGGTCATCCCGTAGAGGTGCGAAGTTGCCGTCTTCGGCCAGGCGTTCGAAAACGGGGCTGGCGGCCTCGCCGACATTGAAAATGTCGAAGCCGCTGTTGTCGTGGAAGGCGCCATAGACCGGCGTGAAAAAGAACCCACCATTCTGCGCCAGGTTTTCGAAAGTGACGCGCAGCTTTGTGGCTTCCGCATCTCCCGCACCTGCCGACGCGAACGCCGCAATCGACAATGCGACCGCAGCCGTGGCGGCTTTGATGCCTCTAAACATGATAATTTCGCCCCCTAGTAAAAACTCATTGGATAGCACTCGAGGCGCAGTTTGACTCTTTTCAAGCTCGGGGGTGTGTCACGTTAGATAAACTTTAATTGAAATGCAGTTGATGAGACGCCCGCAGGTTGAAGCGCATCGGCATACAGCTAGCTCATATCGCCGGAACGCCTTTCTTTTGCATCAGATGGAGCTCAAAGATAGTCCGGTCGAAATACAATTAAACCAAGCGTTGGTTGCTGAGAAAACTTTGGGTCAGCATACTCACAAAGGGATCGCAATCCTTCGTCGTGCCAGCGTTAACCCCTTGCCGATCAAGTCGAACTAGGGACTCGATGCCCTGATTCACTTCTCGGTTTATGGGTGTATACGCCATAGCCCATTGGTCAAAATTTCGCGCTGCAACGTCTCGCTCCACCAAAAGCAAGAGACTGTGATGTCGATTGTCGTGTTCAATCCTCGCGTAACAGTCTTGCACCTCGCTCTTCGCGCCCTCCAAAACCTGAAAGAAAACGCCTCCGCCGTAGAGCAAAAGTCCGGTGATATCGCTGCGCTTATTGTTGATGCGAGAAGTTTCGAGAATCTTGAGAAGTTCACCATCCGACGGTTCATTGCATGCCGTACTGTAGTACATCAATTGATAAACCATAAGATGCTGTAAATTCTCATATTTCAATCATAGGATCGTAAACAATTTTAACACAAACTAGGAAAAAGTGCTCTCTTTACATTATTCCTATCAGTCGTGAGGAACGAGCCTCTTCCGAGGTCCCGGCTGATCCCAGAGAAGCAACGAACGAATCAACAAGTCAGTGCATCACCTCTTGGCGCCGGGGTGCGCCGATGCTATAGCCAGCAGACCATGACAGAGCTCAAAAACATACGTAACTTCGCGATCATCGCCCACATCGATCACGGCAAGTCGACGCTGGCCGACCGCATGATTCAACACTGCGGCGCCCTGGCGGACCGGGAGATGAAGGAACAGGTCCTCGACTCCATGGATCTGGAGCGCGAGCGCGGGATTACCATTAAGGCTCAGACCGTACGCCTGACCTACAAGGCGCAGGATGGCGAGACCTATGCGCTGAACCTGATCGACACGCCGGGACACGTCGATTTCTCATACGAAGTCAGCCGATCACTGGCGGCCTGCGAGGGCTCGCTCCTACTGGTCGACGCCAGCCAGGGGGTCGAGGCACAGACCCTGGCCAACGTCTATCTGGCGATCGACAACGACCACGAAGTGCTGCCGGTTCTCAACAAAGTCGACCTGCCGGCGGCCGAGCCCGAGCGGATCAAGGAACAGATCGAAGAAGTCATCGGCATCGACGCCTCCGAGGCCCTGGAGATCTCGGCCAAGACCGGCAAGGGCGTACCGGAGGTCCTGGAAGCTCTAGTCAAGCATGTCCCGCCGCCCGAGGGCGACAGCTCGGCCCCGCTGAAGGCGCTGCTGGTCGACAGCTGGTACGACGCCTACCTCGGCGTGATTACCCTGGTCCGGGTGGTCGACGGCATCCTGAAACCAGGCCTGAAGGTCCGCATGATGGGCAGTGGCGCGACCCATACGATCGACAAGGTTGGCGCGTTCACCCCGAAAATGCAGAACCTGCCGCACTTGGGGCCAGGCGAGATCGGATTCATAACCGCCGGCATCAAGTCGGTTGCGGATACCAACGTCGGCGACACTCTGACAGAGGAACGGCGCCTCGCCAGCGAACCCCTGCCCGGCTTCAAGCCCAGCGTGCCGGTCGTGTTCTGCGGGCTCTTCCCGATCGACGCCGCCGACTACGAGGATCTGCGCGACAGCCTGGCTAAACTGGCACTGAATGATTCGAGCTTTCTCTATGAGCCGGAATCTTCGGCGGCCCTGGGCTTCGGGTTCCGTTGTGGCTGCCTGGGCCTGCTGCACCTGGAGATCGTTCAGGAGCGGCTGGAGCGTGAATTCAATCTCGATCTCATCACAACCGCCCCCAGCGTGGTTTATAAGATCAAAATGAACTCTGGACAGGTTATCGACCTGCATAATCCTGCCGACTTCCCCGACGTGGTTAAGATCGCTTCGATCGAAGAACCCTGGATCAAGGCGACGATCCTGGTTCCCGACGAATTTCTCGGCGCGATCCTTAAGCTCTGCGAAGACCGGCGTGGCGAACAGGTCGACCTGACCTATGCAGGTACCCGGGCGATGGTCGTCTACCGTCTGCCTCTTAATGAAGTCGTCTTCGACTTTTACGATCGCCTGAAATCGGTGTCGCGGGGCTATGCCAGCTTCGACTATCACCTGGACGGATACCGCGAAAACGATCTGGTCAAGGTGGCCATCCTGGTGAACGCCGAGCCAGTGGATTCACTGGCGATCATTGTCCACCGCAGTCAGGCTGAACCCAGGGGCCGCATGCTCTGCGAACGCCTCAAGGATCTGATTCCGAGGCAGCTTTTCAAGATCGCTATCCAGGCGGCAATCGGCGGTAAGGTCGTGGCCCGCGAAACTATCTCTGCCCTGCGCAAGGATGTGACGGCCAAATGCTACGGCGGTGACGTTTCGCGTAAACGCAAACTGTTGGACAAGCAGAAGGCGGGTAAAAAGCGTATGCGCCAGGTCGGCAATGTGGAAATCCCGCAGACGGCATTCCTTGCGGCCCTGAAGATGGGTGACGGATAAACAGGTTTTCGCGGCCCCACTTTTTTAGGTGCTCATTTACTTAAGTGTTATGACGTCAGCCATAGGATAGGATCGCGCCTGCCACGATCTGCCGAAACTGGAGAGTCATGCTCAAAGTCAAAGGGCTTACGCGTCCGGATCTGCTGGAAGCCAGCCTGGAGCTTGCAGCCGGGGAATGTGTCGCAATCCGGGGCGCATCCGGGTCGGGCAAAAGCCTCTTGCTCCGCGCGATCGCAGACCTTGACCCAAATGAAGGCGATGTCTCCCTCGATGGTGTCTCTCGGGAAGCCATGGCTGCGCCCGACTGGCGGCGGCAGGTCTGTTATCTGCCGGCGGAGGCAGGTTGGTGGGCAGAGGACCTGGGGCCTCACTTCGCCGATTGGAATCGCGCAGTACCCTTTTTTGAACGCCTGGGTTTGGCCGAGGCAAAAAAAGACTGGCCCATCGCCCGCTTGTCCACCGGTGAACGGCAGCGTCTGGCCCTCAGTAGGGCTCTGGCGATCGATCCAAAGGTTCTTTTGCTCGACGAACCAACGTCGGGCCTTGACCAAGACTCCATCGCGGCCGTCGAGGAATTGATTTCGGAGATCCGTGAAGCAGGGGTCGGCGTGATCTGGGTCACCCACGATCCCACGCAGGCCGAGCGCGTGGCCAACCGCTGGCTCTATCTGGAAAATGGCCGGCTCAGAAATGCGCTGCCCTTTAAAGGGGCCAATGGATCTGACGCGTCGGAAGAGCGCTTGATCGAGGGTGACGCCGAGGCCCACGGCAGGATCCTGCAGTGAACGCGATTCTACTGTCCAATTGGGATCTCGCTTTGGCGGCTCTGCTGATCCTGATTAATGGCGCGCTGTCGGTTCTTCTCTCGTTAAGGCTAGAGCGGCAGCTTCTGATCGCAACAGTAAGGATGGTGGTCCAGCTCATCCTGGTTGGTCTGGTGTTGACCACCCTCTTTTCGCTGGTCTCGCCCCTCTGGACCAGTCTGGTCGCTCTGGCCATGATCGCCTTTGCCGGCCGCGAGGTCACGGCCCGCCAGGAACGCCGGCTGAGTGGCGGCTGGAGCTATGGGCTCGGCACGGGCTGTATGCTGTTCGCGGCAGGCCTGGTGACGATCTTCGCGCTCGCCACCCAGGTAAGTCCCGACCCCTGGTACCATCCGCGTTATGCGATTCCACTGCTGGGCATGGTCCTTGGGAACACCATGACCGGTGTCAGTCTGGGCCTGCACACTCTGACCTCCACGCTGACTCGTGAACGCGCCGCAGTGGAAGCCCGTCTGATGCTGGGTGCCAATCGCCAGGAAGCCTTGTTGCCGGTCACACGGATTGCCATGAAAGCCGCCATGATGCCGATCATCAACTCGATGGCGGCAACCGGCCTGGTGGCTCTACCGGGAATGATGACCGGGCAAATTCTGGCGGGGGCGGACCCTGCGGAAGCTGTGAAATATCAGTTGCTGGTGATGTTCCTGATCGCCGGCGGAACGTCCATCGGCGCCACAGGAGTGGTTTGGGCGGGTGGGCGGCGCCTGACCGATGCCCGACACAGATTGCGGCTGGATCGCCTGCAGCAATTCAGGAGCGACTAAGCTCCGGTATAAATCACTCGATTTATACCTCGCCGATTACCTGAAACGACGCTTATGCCCGCGCCAATCACGGCTGAGCAACAGAAGCAAAACACCGGGAACTGCGAAGAACAGCACCGTCGGCCATTGCAGTGCCGGCGCCACCACGGAGTCCCAGACTTCTGGGGCGATTCGGCGCTCGATGCCCGCCTGCAACATATTCAGGCTGGCGGAATGAAGCTTGAACCAGACTTCGCCCAGCGGTGCGAGACGAAAGGATTCACCCGCAGCAATGGCAACCAGATCCCTGCCCAACGCGATAAAACCAATCGCCACCAGGAACCAGCCTAAGAAACGGCAGAAAACTCTCACATTGCTCCCCAAATTTTTGTGCGAAGGCGCGTGCGGCGCGGCACCGACTAGAGTTTGATCACCAAATTAGGACTGAATAGAAACGTAAATCAGCCACGACTTCAAAAGACTGAACGACGATCTACTGCCTTGTTCCTTTGAATCAAGATTGATCGTTTTCCAGGAATCGCGACCATATCAGCTAAACTGCGGTCGTGCCAAATCGGGCTGCGATCGAACGGTGTTCCCTCATGAAAAAGACATCCTGCCGGTTTGGATGCTTTCCGGCATTGCATCTTCCGAACTGCTCGGCTAATTTCCCGCCGCGCAGAGATGCGCAGGCGCATTCCTGATTAAGATGACGGGAACAGCGTATGACGGAGGGGTGGCCGAGTGGCTGAAGGCGCACGCCTGGAAAGTGTGTATACGTTAATAGCGTATCGAGGGTTCGAATCCCTCTCCCTCCGCCAATCTCCCCTACAGCCAATTCCACCTAAATCCACAAGAACTTCATGATTTAAGAGCTTATTGCCTCTTGATACTCCACTGGCATCCACTGATTTTCATGTAATTCCGCTTACATTTTGTGGGTACGTTTGTGGGGCTGAATTCAATGGCGCGCGAAATCAATCGTCTGACCGACCGCAAAATATTCTGTCGCAAACGTTGACCCATTGACGGTACGAGATGGCAAGTGTCAGCCTTAAGGCGAAGGTTTCATCACAATAAGCCCTGATCACGATCTCGTTCAAACATCTCCATTTCTCAAGAGATGTTATCCTATTTGCCGTGTATTTCTATGTTCGCTACACGGTGCCCTTCCGCGATCTCGAAGAGATCATGGCCGAGCGAGGTGTCGTTGTAGATCATGCGACATTAAACCGGTGGCTCGTGAAATTCGCGCCCACAATTGCCGCAGCGCAATTCTTCGCAAAAGCGCTGTCCAGCAACGGCATTCCCTTGCGGATTATGATCGAGCAAGACCATCGGTTTATCAAACGGCGAACACACCCGATGCTCGGGATCAAATCGTTCAATTCCGCTACGGCAACGCTTGAAGGCATCAAAGTTGCTCAGATGATCCGAAAGAGACAACTCGAGTTAGAAGGTAGCGAATTCGTGCAATTTGCAGCACTCGCTGGTTAATTGTGTCCGTTCTCTTCCCCCTCCCTTCGTTTTTTGTAAGATTGGTAGGTTCGACCGCAACTCACTCTCCGGACGCGTAAGGCAAAGGGAGCAATTTATGAACGACACTCCAAAGGCGATGATCGTCACCGCGCAACCAGAAGCCTCGGAAGCTGGAGCACGGGTCCTGATGCGCGGCGGCAATGCCGTTGACGCGGCTATGGCGGCCGCTTTGGTTCAGGGTGTCGTGGATCCGCAAATGTGCGGAATAGCGGGCTTTGGATCCTGTCAGATCTACAGTCCGAAACTGGGTGTCCACACTTGCGTCGATTTCCACGGAAAAACGCCGCTCGCGGCAACTCCAGACATGTGGCTCAACCGCCTGGAAGCAGAAACCCGGGACGGCTTCGGCTTTGTGCTTCGGGACAATGTCAACGACCTCGGATATCAGGCCGTCACAACCCCAGGGTCGCTGCTGGCCTATTCCGAAATGGCCTCCGAGTTCGGCACCTGGGACTGGGCCGATATCTGTGCACCGGCTGTACGTCAGGCCGAAAGCGGATTCGCAATCCGGCCCCATGTGCATTTCTGGCACACCCATGGGGCAGATCTCGGCCGTGTCGACGTTCTCGACCGACTGCGATTCAGCAATACCGGACAGGACATCTATTTCCGACCCGACGGATCGGTGAAGAAGATTGGGGATCACATTCACAACCCCGATCTGGCGCGTACTCTGTCGCGCATTGCCCGCGACGGAGCGGAATTGTTTTACAAGGGTGATATCGCCGAACAGATCGAAGACGACATGAAGCGTCATGGCGGATTGGTCACCCGCGCTGACCTTGCCGACTACAAGACAACGCGCATTGATCCTCTGCGGGGAACCTATCGGAACTTTGATATCGCCACCAATCACCCGCCGGGCGGGGGCATCATGCTGATCGAGATGCTCAATATTCTTGAGCATTTCGACCTTGCCGCAGTGGGCCATAATTCAACGGACTATATTCGAACCGTGTGTGAAGCCATGAAGGCCGCGACGGCCGATAAGGACGCCTATGTCGGAGATCCAGCCTTTGTGTCAATCCCCGCACACCTGACTGCCAAGGATTATGCGGCGACCATCGCCGAGCGGATCAAATCCGGCGAGCACCTTCGTGTTGACCGGCTCGGGCAGCCGGAACCAAAGGACACGACCCATGTGGCGGTTGTCGATGAAGATGGGACGTGCGTGACCATGACCCATTCACTGGGCATGCCGTCAGGTGTGATCAGCGACGGTTTGGGATTCATGTACAATGGTTGCATGGCGGTCTTTGATCCCCGTCCCGGTTCTGCCGGCTCGATCGCTCCGGGCAAAAGCCGGTTCAGTTCGGTCTGTCCATCCATCGCATTTCGCAATGGCAAACCCGCGATCGTGCTCGGAGCGCCCGGCGGCACCCAGATCGCCATGGGTGTCTTGCAGGCCCTTCTCAATGTGATGGATTTCGACATGCCCATGCTGCATGCGGTGTCGGCGCCAAGATTTTCCTCGACCTCGAATGCCATCGATATCACCAACCGGATCCCAGACTATCTCGTCGATCCTCTGCGCAACGATGGATACGAAGTTATTCGCTCGGCGCTTACGTTCGGTATCGGTGCCGTTCACGGGATTCGCATTGACGAAAACAGACTTACCGGCGCTGCCGATCCTGGTCATGACGGGATAGCGCTTGGCGTGTGAATACCATCAAGAGATCCGACCAAAACCCCAACAACGTCATTGCGGCACGATCACCGTTCTTCCAATTGGAATGACGATCTTCGGAATTGCGGAAGCGGTTGTGACGACACCATTGACGATCCGTTCCACAATCGGAGCCTGACGTTCTGTTGACAACACATCGCCCCCTTCCGGCACCTGTTTGAGCAGGGTACTTCCGCAACACCCACGCAATCGCGTATTTTCCGATACGCCGTGGAATCGCCGATTGCGCCCGGATCGGGCATCGGGCAAACTTTTTGCCCCAGATGGAGGGCGCCTTGGGAATCCCGACTGATATGACGCGGCGCGGACTCGCCCTATGACTGAGCGACGTTTTCCATCGTCCATCGAGGCTAAACTCGGCGCGACTGTCAAAGGAGCCTACGACTATTGGCTGTTATGCAGGCCGGCACCTGACCTTTTGCCCGGCCGTCAGCACATCGACCCGGTGGAGATCCCCCGCCTACTGGCGAACATCTGGCTGATCGATGTCGAAGGACCGCCGCGCCAGTACCGCTATCGGTTGGTCGGTACCGCCATCGTCGCGGCGATGCGCGGCGACTGCACCGGGAAGACGCTCCAGGAGTTGATGGAGGGAGATACGCTCGCAGTGGTACTCGAGACGATGGATCGCATCGCAGCAACAGGCGAGCCCGATCGTCGGACCGGACCGCCGTTTGTGGAGACCGAGAAGCGTATCGACCGTGTGGAACGAATCTATTTGCCGTTGGCGAGCGACGGTAAGACAGTCGACATGATGCTGGGATGCGCCCAGTACGAGAGTCAGTTCTAGGGCTGGAACCCGGTAGAGGGCTATACGATGACCAAGAGTTCATCCTGCTCCTACAGGAACCGATCCCTTCCTCCCCCCTGCCACACACGCAATTGAGCGTAACGCAACTTGTCATCTCGGTAAAAACGCTCCAGGTGCACAGCAGATTAGAAGCGCCGCTTCGAAGGAACGCGTGTGCAAAAAGACTCAACATCCTCGCCACAGGGTAGCATAGGGGCGAGACGGCGTAGTTTGATGAGGTACGGGATTTGGGAACGTTGATGGTTCGAAAAGGCCTTGGCGGATACGCTAGTTGATGTTTCGAACAGGACTCATCGCTGACTGTTGTCGGTTCTTCATTACGTTTGACAATGCTTGGAACCGACGGCTTGTCGCCTGCATTTCTGCTTTCGACTGAATGCTCATCTGTGTTTGCTGCGCAACATTCAAACCATCAGAAATAAGAATTGCAAGAGCGTCGCTCTCACTGACGCCCTTTGCACGCGCTACTACCTTTAGAGCCTCACGAACTGCTTGGTCGACAGCAGGGTCGCCCGTAATAATTTGCATCGTAATTGCCTTTCATTGCGACTGTCCCTTGATGCCGATCTAGCACTGTAGGTTAGAGCCTGATTACATTCAGCATAGCTTGAGTGTAGTACCAGGGCAGAAGCCCGTCGATACGGGTGATTTTGTGGCCGACCGTGCGCCTGCACGCGTCGCTAATGCCCTGACACTACATTTCCAAATTCCAAAACCCGATTACGACATCTATCTAGGCGTTCTGCTGCAGCTGTTCGCCCTCAAGCGGCGCCTGCCTGAGTAGGTCATTGATTGCTGTAGCGACCCGCTTCCATGTTGCGTGGCCGTCGGCGTCACCTGCTCGTAAAAGGGCATCAGCGCCATTGAGGGCCATTGCGATCGCGGCATGACCATGCTGCTTCAGGTCAAGCTCTGACATTGACCCATTTATCGAGGTCACACAGTATACCTCGCGAATTTTGGGACTTTTACGCAGAACAGTTATTTGACAGAACGATGAGACGCAAACTAACCCAGCAACAGAAGAAAACGCTCTCGTTGCAGCGAGATTGCAGAAACACGTACGGCAACAGTGTGCATGCAGCCCGTAAAACCATTCCAGCGAACAAAGCCAGGGCCAACCGAGCAGTCCGGCGCGCTGCCAATCAATGTTTGTGGCAAGAAGGTCAAGAAGCCAGTGACGCCGTGCTAAAGATGAAGCTTGTTACACGATGGCGAAAAGGCAGTGACGAGCCACTCGGCAATGACGTGGAGAGAGCATTGAACCGGCGCGCAGAGCTTCCGCACATGAAGATTGACCGACGCGAATACTGCATTGAGTAGCCGTGCAGATGGTGAAAGAACAGTTGATTTGTGCGATGCCGCCCGCCAACCCATCGCGTTAGCATTTTTCAAAGCTCTTTTCGTGCAATGACATAGCTCTCATCATTGAACCAGAGCCCGCCGTGTTTCTGCAGGACTTCGCGAGTCGCACTGACGTAGGCATTCTCGAGGATAGCCTGTTCGAGCCGTTTTTCTTCGATTTGGGCCACATAGGTTGCGGCGTTCCAGGCAGCAAGAACCGTGGAAGTTCCGATCATGCTGTGCCTGTCGGTTGGCAAGGTATGGAGGTCGTAACGAAACTTGGCCCGTCCGTCGGCGCCGACAGGCATGTTGTATTGCCGGGCCTCTGTGCCAAAAAACTTCCTCACGGCCTTTAAGAGATCGCGGCGGTTCACCGGAAAGGGATTCTCCCGTGGCCAGACCTTTCTGACGAGTTCAAGACCCGGATCGCCACCGCAGGAGTGGATGCCGACGAGGCGGCCGCCGGGCCTGAGCGCACGCGCCAGCGGCCCGATCACCTTCTCCGCCTTAAATGTCGCGGAAGCGCGCGCTCGGTAAGGTTGAGCGGCAACGATCAGGTCGAAGTCGGCGCGAGCGGCACCGGGCCTGGGAATGATCGGGTCGAGCAGAAACCGGTGATCCTCCCGATAGAGTACAAGGACGGCCGGGCGCTGGTACACGGGGTTACCGTGCTTGCCGGATTCGACCTGCCAGTTGTCGGAAAGGAAGGACTGCAGACCGGCGATCTGCTCATGAAACTCGTCCGCGGAAGACCCACGCAAAGCAACGTTCTTCCACACAAGTTTCGCGGCTGCCGCGGAAGATCTGGCCGTTAGCCAGGGACTTTCCGCATAGGTGAGATTGGTGAATACCAGGACGGTCGCGGGATGTTCGAAAAGCCGGTCCGGCATTTCATCGAGCGCCAAACGAACGTCTTCGATGGAAATCTCTTTAGCGACCACGTAGAAGGGCATGGTGAGGAAACGCCGGTGCATGGAGCGCATCAATGCCGCTAGAACAGTGCCATCACCTACGCCGGCATCAAAGACCCTGACCGCCGGCGGACGCGGATGGATGTGCGGCAGTTCTCGCGCAATCCGTCTGCCGATCTCCCGCTTCTCGGAACAGGTATTCACGAACATCAGGTACTTTTGCCTGTTGTCGAAAAACCGCTCTCCGATTTGACCGCCTCCCCCGTCCTTTTTGTTCTTCTTCATCGCAAAGAGCCCCACCCCGCCAGCTTCACCGAAAGGAACGAGAATTTCGACAGTAAGATCGACCTCTACGCCGCGGTCAGGAATTGTGCACGTGCCTCAGCGCGTCCGGCTTTGCCGCTGTTCCCCAGACCCTCGAAGGCCCGCGCCACGGCGCGCCAGTTCTGTGCCGAGGTCGGCTTCATCTCGACCCGTTCGTTCGCAAGCCCGAGCGCCAGATCGAAGCGCTGCGCCCGCAGAGCTGCCTCAAGGAGGGTCCAACCGATGATATCGCGTTGCGCGAAGCTCCCGCCCAGACGATGGGTCCTGTAACGAATGGGCAATAGCCGGTCGACGCACTCCCGGTAACGTTCTTTTTTGTAATCCTGGATGGCGAGGCAGAAGGGAATCCCGATCTCGCGGCTCATCGCGGCATTGGCGTCGGACGCCTCTTCCACATAGCGCTCGTTCGCCATCAGAAGCGCCTTTTGTGCGTCCACACGATCATCCGCAGCGAAGGCCATCATGGCGTGCACATCATTAAAAGCATAGAGCGTGTTCTGTGCCGCAGGCTCCCATTTGTCTGCCAGATGAGACCAGCGATCACCAGCATCGGCACCGAGAAGGTCCAAGCGCCACAGCAGAGCGACAGCATCCAGTTCCTCATACTTGTCGCCATGCTCATCATCGGAGCTGAGATGCGCGTCGTAGATCTCGAAAACCCGGTCCGTCTCTTCGATGTCCAGGTGAAACAGCGCCGTGTGCCACCAGAGATGATTGGCGAAGTTAGAGGTCCCCCAGCGATCGACATAGTCGGCCATGAACCGGATGCCGCCAACCTGTCGGCCGCGCATTTCCATGACATGGGCAACAGCATGAACTGCGTAAGGATTGTCCGGGCGGATGGCGAGGGCCCGACGCCCCATCTCCTCGGCTCTGCCGAAATCGCGGTTTTCTTCAAGTCCAAAAGCATAGAAACCGAGCACGAACTCATAGCCCGGCACGCCTTCGTCCCAAATGTTGAAGATCCGCGCGACAACATCACGTTGTCCCACCACATCGCCTAGTAAGACATCGGTGTAATGCACGAGCATGAGCGCTAAAAGATCCATGGGATAGCTCGTCAGGACCTCTTCCCATCGCTGGACGGCGCCGAAGAAATCACCATGAATCCAGGCCTGCAATGCCGCTAAGTGCCCGCGCTCCCGCTCATTGGCGTGAGCGGAATGCTTTTCCGCCTCTTGAACAGCCGCAACCATCTGGTCGTAAATACGGGTTTCCATCGCCTGCGTCAGCCAGGCCGCCTTGAAGATCCAAGCCATGGCAAAGTCCGGATGGCGCTCCAGCAGCCTATCGATTTCGGCAATAGCATCGCCGCGGAAAGCAAGCGCCATTTCGGTAGCCCGCTCCAAGCCTTCAATCGCATCAGTATCAGAATAAGAAACCGGAACACCTCTGATGTCCTGCCCGCCGCTGGTCTGCATCGCTTTCCCTGACATTGTGGTTCTCGACATTCCTATGAACTCCCCCTCGTACCAAGATGGAACGCTGCTTCAATCTGCTTGAAAAATCTCACCCAGGTTATTATCCAATCAAAATAGTTTAGAGGAAATTAGTCGCGCAATCGATCCTGCTAAGCAAATTGATAGCCAGCTGTAGTGCTATGCCTCCCCGTTTCCCGCGTCGTTTGACCAGCGTTCCACCAGTATCCCGTAGAAGAGTTCCGCTGCCGGACTTAGCCGGCTACGGGTCCGGCGAAGGGTCCCGATTGCGCGCGAAATTCCAGGTTCTATCAGAGGCCGTGACATGACCGGGTGATGCTCACCCTGGGGAATCGCGGAGGCCGGCAGAGCGGTCACACCGACACCCGCCGCAACAAGACCCAGAGCGGTCGATGAATGGCGGACCTCGTAGGTCCAGTTCAGAGTCTTACGACTGTGAGCCAACGCGTTATCAATCAACATCCGGTTGCCACTGCCTTTCCAGGGGGCGATGAAACGTCGCTCGTCGACATCTGCCCAGCGGATTCGGCTGTATCTGCACAAAGGGTCGTCACGCGTCATGACCAGAACGAAATCGTCGTCCATGAGGGTGCGGAAGGTGAGTTCCGGTTCCTGTGCACCGATAAAACTGATCCCGAAGTCCGCCTCGCCCTGCGCTACCGCCTCCGCCACGTCGTTGGCGAAGAGATCGAGCACCCTGATGCGCGCACCGTGCCCCCGCGCCGAGAAATCCTTGATGATGCTGGGCAGAATATTGTGAGTGGCGGTCGGTATCGCAGCGACGGTAACGATCGCGTTCCTTTGCCGGTCGTAGACTGCGGTTTCATCACCGAGCGCCCGCAGCGCCTCGGCTGCCTCATCCAGCATCGCCTGTGCCCGGATCCGGAAGCCCCTGGCCGCAAGTGTCAATTTCATCGTGCGCGTCGTCCGCTCAATCAATGTGACACCCAGCACCTCTTCGAGCTTTTGGATACGCCGCGACAGCGCCGACTGTGAGATGTTGAGCTGGTCCGCCGCGCGCTGGAACGAGTTCAGCTCCGACACGGCAAGAAAGGCCTCAAGGTCGCCAAAATCAAAATTTATGCGCATAGCGCATTTATAAAGTAAAATTTTGCGTTTAACTAATTTATTTCCATGAGGCATCCTGAACCGACATGAGAAAATGGGGCTCTATGGCGAAGCATACCAAGCGATACGACGTGCTGATCATCGGCGGCGGCAATGCCGGCCTCTGCGCGGCCATATCTGCGCGCCGCACCGGCGCCTCTGTACTGGTTCTGGAAGCCGCGCCGAAATTCTACCGCGGCGGCAATACACGGCACACACGCAACATGCGCTGCGCCCATGACGCAGCAACCGACACTCTGACCGGGCCCTACAGCGAGGACGAGTTCTTCGAAGACCTGCTGCGCGTTACCGAAGGCAATACCGACAGCGATCTGGCCCGGCACATGATCGCTCAGTCAAAATCGGTCCTGCCCTGGATCGGGGAACAGGGCGTGAGGTTCCAGCCATCGCTCGGCGGCACGCTTAGTCTCGGACGCACGAATTCGTTCTTT
Source organism: Pelagibius sp. Alg239-R121 (assembly GCF_947331435.1). GTDB lineage: Bacteria > Pseudomonadota > Alphaproteobacteria > Kiloniellales > Kiloniellaceae > Denitrobaculum. Next base: position 380,928 of record NZ_CAMZOF010000002.1, read on the forward strand.
CTCGGAGGCGGCCGGGCCATGTTGAACGCCCTGTACCTTACGGCGGAAGAGCTGGGCGTGGAGGTGGAGTACGATGCCGAGGTCATCGCCCTGGAGATCAACGGCAACATCTTCACTGCAGCAACCTTCGAGAAAGCCGGGCAGATTTATAACGTGTGCGCCGGGTCGCTGGTCACGGCAGCCGGTGGCTTCGAGGCCAACATCGACTGGCTGAAGGAAGGCTGGGGCGAGATCGCGGAGAACTTCCTGATTCGCGGAACTCCCTACAACAAGGGCACGATCCTGAAAATGCTGATAGATCACGGGGTGGAAACGGTCGGCGACCCGACGCAGTGCCACGCGGTCGCAATAGATGCCCGTGCGCCAAAGTTCGACGGCGGCATCATCACACGGCTCGATTGCGTGGTTTTCGGTATCGTCGTCAACCGGCACTGCCAGCGCTTTTATGATGAAGGCGAGGAGATCTGGCCTAAGCGTTACGCCATCTGGGGGCGCCTCGTCGCCCAGCAACCAGACCAGATTGCCTACATCGTCTTCGATGCGCCTTCCCTGGAGCGCTTCATGCCGTCGCTTTATCCGCCGATTTCGGCATCGACCATTGGTGCACTCGCAACGGAGCTTGGGCTCGAACCAGCCGCGCTCGAAGCGACCGTCACGGAGTTCAATGCGTTGGTTCAGCCGGGAACTTTCGATTCCTCGCTCCTGGACGATTGCCGCACTGAAGGCTTGAGCCCACCAAAGTCCCATTGGGCACAGCGGATCGAAACGGCACCTTTTTACGCCTACCCCGTGCGCCCTGGCATCACCTTTACCTATCTCGGCACAAAGGTGGACCGGGAGGCGCGCATGATCATGCGGGACGGCAAGCCTGCGGAAAACATGTTTGCCGCAGGTGAAATTATGGCCGGCAACATTCTGGGCAGCGGGTATGCAGCCGGCATCGGGATGACCATCGGCAGCGTCTTCGGGCGGATCGCCGGCACGCAGGCAGCAGAGGCTTGCGCATGAGTGAACCGCAAACACTCGCCCGGATTGCACACGCAAGCGCCAGTCTGGAGGAAGCCGAACGCCTGATGACCGTCTGCAATTCCTGCCGCTACTGCGAAGGCCTTTGCGCCGTGTTTCCGGCGATGGAGATGCGCCGCAGCTTTTCTGACGGGGATCTCAATTACCTGGGCAATCTCTGCCATTCCTGTGGTGCCTGCTACGTCGACTGTCAGTTTTCTCCACCGCATGAATTTTCGGTCAATGTGCCAATGACCCTGGCTGTGGTACGCGCGGAGTCCTATCAGGCCTACGCCTGGCCGCGGGCCTTTGCACCGTTGTTTGAACGCAACGGATTGGCGGTCAGCCTGCTTGTCGCCTTGAGCGTCACGATCTTCCTGGCCGGATTTGTCGGCTGGCACGACCCAAGCGTGCTTTGGAACAGTCATAGTGGGCCAGGCGCGTTCTACCGGCTGATGCCGCACAACGTGATGGTGGCGGTATTCGGCGCCGCATTTCTCTATGCGATCGTCGCTTCGCTCATGGCGGTGCGAAACTTCTGGACCGACATTGACGAGCCCGCGTCGACACTCGTCCGCGGGCAGAGCCTGTGGCAGGCGATCAAGGATGCCTCAAGTTTAAGATATCTCGATGGCGGCGGGGTCGGTTGCTACGGCAAAGACGAGAAACCGACCGACAATCGCAGGCTCTATCACCACTTTACCTTCTATGGCTTCCTGCTCTGCTTCGCCTCGACGTCCCTTGCCACGCTCTATCATTACCTGCTCGGGCTCGAAGCCCCTTATCCCTGGTACGATCTGCCGGTGGTCCTGGGCACGCTCGGCGGCGTCGGGCTCGTCATCGGTCCTATCGGCCTGTTCGTCTCGAAACAGACGAGAGATCCAGCCCTTCAGGACGAAGCGCGCAAGGGTATGGATATCGCCTTCCTTGCTATGCTGTTCCTCACTGGTTTGACCGGCCTGCTGCTCCTCATCCTGCGCGCCACGCCGGCCATGGGTTTGCTTCTGGCCGTGCACCTCGGTGTGGTGTTCGGCCTCTTTATCACGCTGCCCTACAGCAAGTTCATGCACGGGATCTACCGCTTCCTCGCCCTGGTGCGCTACGCCAAGGAACGTCGCAGCCATGACGACTTAGGTTAGTCGATCAGCGAACCATCGGCATTAAAGAAGGGATGCGGTCCGTCGAAGCTGCCGATGTAGGTCAAATCGGCAACCAGCCGCTTGTCTTCGGTCAGATGCACGATGCGGCAGGCCGGTGGTTCCTGAATAAAGGCCGGCGGACCATCCGGACTGAGATCCAGAGCAACGGCGTGGGACGGGCTGGGACCGATGCAGGCCAGCGTACCGTGCCAGAGAGTTTGTGCCGGACGATGCACATGGCCGCAGAGGATCATCTGCACCTGAGTGTGTCTTTCAATCAAGGCGCCCATGGCTTTCGCGTTTCGGCAGTTTTGCCGATCCATATGCGCCACGCCGGTCAGGAACGGTGGGTGGTGCATGAAGAGTAAGGTCGGTTTTCGCGTCTCCTCGTCTAGGGTCTCGCCCAGCCAGGTAAGCCGCGCATCGCACATCTCGCCGTACGGCTGGCCTGGCAGGGTGCTGTCCAGACCGATTAGGCGGACAGGATAGTCTTCGACCGCATAGTGGAGAAAGCCGTCGGCGGGCAAATAGCTATGATCGGAAAAGGCCGTGCGCATTGCGTCTCGCGCATCGTGATTTCCCGGCACGACGAAGTACGGCATGGCCAGACGGTCCAGCAGGGAACGCGCGATCGTGTATTCATCGGCAGTCCCGAAGTCGGTCATGTCCCCGCTCATCACGACAACATCGGGGGCTGGCGCGAGGGCGTTCAAGTGATCGACGCAAGCCTTCAGGCACGCCATCGTGTCAACTTTCCGGTAAGCCAGACGACCGTCTGACTTGATATGGGTATCTGTGATCTGGGCAATGATCACTGCGAATCTGTCCTCATGTCTCTCCGTCGATTTCAAAGATTCGGTCGGGGTTGATCTTCAGACCCACATTGCTGCCGATGACGAAATCGGCTTGCGCGGTGGTCTCTACGACTATGGGCCCCTGGCCTATGGCCTCCAGGATGATCTTTGTCCGGTCGCCCAGGAAATAGACGTTGGCAATCCGGCCAGCTATCTGTGCCTCCGTCGGCGCGACGATCTCCGCATCCTGCGGCCGGAACATGACGGTCAACTCGGCCGCTTCGCTCCTCTGCCAAGGAATACTGCCACCCTGAAAGGACAGAGCTCCGTTTGAAAGATGGCCGGTCAAGCGGTTGGAGGTACCGATGAAATCTGCGACGAAAGCATTGGCGGGGCGGTAATAGATATCCTTGGGACTGCCGATCTGCGCCACCACGCCCTTGCGCATGACCACGATGCGGTCGCCGATCGCCATCGCTTCACCTTGATCATGAGTCACATAGACCGCGGTAATTCCAAGGCTGCGCAGCAGGTCGTTGATTTCGATCCGCAGGCGTTCGCGCAGGGAGGCGTCGAGCGCGGTCAAGGGCTCGTCAAGCAGCAGAACGCGCGGCCTGACGGCGATGGCCCGGGCAAGCGCGACCCGTTGGCGTTGCCCGCCAGACAGCTGATCGATACGTCGGTCGGCAAGCTCTTCGATATGCATCATGGCGAGCATCTCACCCACACGAACCGCCCGTTCGGGCTTCGGCACATTGCGAACCATCAGACCATAGGCGACGTTTTCCCGCACGGTCATGTTGGGAAAAAGGGCATAGGATTGGAACACCATACCGACATTGCGCGATTCGATCGGAAGCGGTGTCACGTCATCCGAACCAAAGAGCACCCGTCCGCCGGGATCGGGCGCCTCCAGGCCTGCAATAATGCGTAGAGTCGTGGTCTTCCCGCACCCTGATGGCCCCAACAGAACCACAGTCTCGCCGCCGGCGATTTCCAGATCGATGGGCTCCAGCGCCCGCGTACCGTCGTCGAAAGTTTTGGCGCAGGCTTCCAGACGAATGGAGGTCGAAACTTCTTGGTCTGAGGTCATTCGGGATCGCTTATGGTTGTCTTAGCTGCGCGGGGTCTGCCGTAAAGCTGAAGCGCGATCAGCAGAGGCAGGATCATAATCAGAAATACAAGGGTGTAGGCGCTGCCGATCTCGAGGCGCATGGAAGCGTAACTGTCCGCAAGACCAACCGGCAGTGTCTTGGTCAGCGGCGTATGCAGCATCCAGGTCAGATTGAATTCGCCCACTGACAGGGTCACCACCATCAAAGAACCGGCAAGGATACCTGCGCGGCAATTGGGAATGATGATAGTCCGGAATCGCTTCCAGAATCCCGCGCCCAAGCTGGCCGCGCCTTCTTCCAGTGTGCGAAAATCGAAACTCGAAAGCACGGCAAGCACAGAACGGATCATAAACGGCAGGGTATAGAGCACATGACCGACCAGAATGAAGAGCCAGCTCAAGCGAAACTCCCGGATGCCGCCGTAGGTGACGATCAGTGCCAATGCAATCGCCAGCCCAGGAATCGCGATCGGCAAGACGAGTGTTTCTTCGATCATGCGCGCCACCCGGCCCGACTTGCGGGCCAGCACATAGGCCGCCGGCACACCAATCAGCAGATTGCAGATCAGACAGGCAACGGCGATCAAGAGCGAAAGAAAGATAGTGTCGGCATAGAGCGACCAGACTTCGATCACCCAACTCAGTGTCAGCCCGCTCTTTATGCCCTGAAAGAAATTGACCGTGACCCCCGCCAGCATGGAGAGGAATATCGGCACGATCAGGAACGCGCAGACCAACAGCGTGAAGGCGAGATTGACATAAAAGATTCTGCTGCGTTTCATAAACTAGGCCGCCGCCGCGACGGTCGATCCCGCGATCGAGCGCGAGATGTAGAGCGCCAACCAGGTGATGGTTCCCAGCACAATGCTCAAGGCAGCCGCAGTCGCGAAATTGGCGTTCAGCGTGAACTCCGTATAGATCGTCATGGGCAGCACATCGATGTTGGTTGCTAGCGTGAAGGCGGTGCCAAAGGCGCCCATCGCCGTTGCGAAGGCAATGGCGCCAGACGCGATCAGCGCGGGTTTGAGAGCCGGCAGGATGACGTCGCGGATCACTTGCCAACGCGACGCACCAAGCGAACGGGCTGCCTCTTCCAGCGCCGGATCCAGTTTTTCCGCCGCCGCCATGATGGTCAGAATGACTCGTGGGATCGAAAAATACAGATAGCCCGTGAAGAGCCCGGCCATCGAATAGGCGAAGACCAGGCGCGAGCCGGTCAGCGCCTGGGAGATTTCGTTGGCAAGCCCCTGCCTGCCTGCGAGCATGATCACCAGGAAACCGATGACAACGCCGGGAAAGGCCAAGGGGAAAGTCAGCATAGATATGAGGACTTCGCGTCCCGGAAAGCGGTTTCTCTCCAGAAATACGCCGGTGACGGCGGATATGATTACAGCCGCGATGGTAACCGCGGCGGACAGCAGCACGGTGCTTACCAGACTCTCGAAGTGTCTCGGCGTGTGAAAGATGCTCAGATACTCGGAGAAGCCGTTTTCGCCACTACCCCCGATCAAAATCAATCGTGCCATCGGCAGCAGAAAGAATGCCAGGAAGACGATTGCGACCGGCAGCATCAGCAGAATCAGCCGTGGGTATTCCGAATGTTTCATTTTTCAAAGGGTCTGTTGCGTTCGCGGGTGGCGGCCGATCACCGCCACCCTGCAAAGCGATTGGGTTGTCAGCGCACTTCGTCCAGATAACGCTTCTTGAAACCGTCTTGTACGTCGGCCATCTTTTTGTAGTCGACCGGCTTGGAACGCGCATAGTCGGCAGCAGGCAGGAACTTGGCTTCGGCCTCCGGCGACATCGCACTGGCGCGCACCGGCCGCAGGAAGGCATTCGCCCAGACAGCCTGACCCTTGTCGGACATGATGTGGTCCAGGATCTTCTTGCCCTTCTCCGGATTAGGGCCGTTCTTCACCAAGCTCATGACGTAAGGTACGACCACGGTGCCTTCCGCCGGGATGACGAATTCGACGTTGGCCTTGTCCTTATATTTACCGCGATAGGCATTGAAGTCGTAGTCGAAGAGAATAGGAATTTCACCAGACAATACCCGTGCATAAGACGTCTGCTTGGGCACGATCGGGTTGTTCTTCTGAAGCCGTTTGAAGAAGTCGATTCCGGGATCGAAGTTATCGAGCGTTCCGCCCATGGCCCGGTTGATCGCCACCGCACCGGCGTAACCGACAAAGGCGCTGGAGGGGTCCAGGTAACCGACCATGCCGTCGTACTCAGGCTTCAGCAGGTCTGCCCACGAGGTTGGCACCGGGGCACCGCCAAGCGCATCTTTGTTCACGAAAAGACCCAGGGTACCGGAGTGAATGGTGAACCAGTGACCGTCCGGATCTTTCAAGCCATCGGGAATCTCATCGAAATTGGCCGGCTTGTAGGCCGCTGCGACCCCTTTATCCTTGCTTGCAATCCCGAAGGACACGCCGTAGTAGGCGACGTCCGCCACCGGGCTGTCTTTTTCAGCCAGCAGCTGCGACAGAGTTTGTCCTGAGTTTTTATTGTCGTGAGGAATATCGTAGCCGAGGGTTTCCTTGATCGATACCAGCTGCGATGCCCAGTCCGCCCACTGCGGCGGACAGTTGTAGCAGATGGCATCGGCGGCAAAGGCGGTGGAGATTTGTGCGGTAAAGGCGAACGCCGCTGTCGCACCTGCGATCATCAATCTGCGTGATCCAGTTTCCAGTTTCATCTTAACTCTCCCGTGTTTCGTTGGTTTTCGTAAGAAAGAACAGTTTGACGAGGTTCTTCTACAGAGGACCGTTTTCGTCCTCCAAACCACTTAGCAATCAGACTCTCGCCGGCCCAATCGAACTACCTGGTCGATAGCCAGCCGGCAGGACTTGTAATTTAGGTGCCGTACTACCCGCCATTCGACCGAGCAGGTGTTGTACAGCCGCCTGTCCCATGGCGTGCGAAGGTTGGACGACAGTCGCAAGTCTCGGATGCGACAGCTGTCCAAAGGAAATGCCGTCAAAGCCGGCAATCGAAATCTGCTCCGGCACACCGACGCCGAGGCTGCGCAATACGTCGATCACCGAAAGTGCGAGCATATCTGTTGAACAGAACAGCGCCGTCGGCGCGTCAGTCCGGTTTAAGAGGTTGCGAACAGCACGGGCAACGCGGCCTTCGACGAAGTCCACTTCGACCAGCGCAGGCGCTTCCAAGCCGGCATCGGCGATACCATCGCAGAGGCCCTGAAAACGCAGGCGAGAACGGTCGGAGGCTTCAAAACGTCCCGCGATCATGCCGACGCGCGTATGGCCAAATTGAATGAATTCTTCGGCCACCAATCGGCCCGCAGCACGATTGTCCACGTTCACCGCACTGCGGGAGGTTTTGACCGGCTGATTGAACAACAGCACGTAGGGAATGCCGTGCGCGTCGAGGACGTCCAACTGAGCAGAATTGTCGGCATCGGCAACAGTCAGGATCAAACCGTCCACACGGTTTGCGAGCAGCGTGTCGATGGCGTGCTTTTCTTCCTGTTCACGGTAGTTGCTGCAGGTGATGGCAATGGAGTAACCAGCCGCCAACGCGGCAGTCTGTACCCCTTCAAGCACTTCACCGAAAATCGGATTGGAGAGTGAGGGAAGCAGAACCCCGAAGGTACGGGTCCGCGAGGTTTTCAGGTTACGGCCGATGGCATTGGGGCGGAAGCCAAGCTCCGCGATCGCCGCCTGCACTTTCTCCGCAGTCGGAGCACTGATCAGGCCACGGCTATTGATGACGCGCGACACAGTCGCCGACGAAACGCCAGCGCGTTGAGCCACGTCTTTTAGGGTAACCGAAGCACTCATGGATCTCCCTAGTTCCTGCTTCCTTTGGATTGAAGTGAACTCCCAATCTTTGAATCATGCAAACGATTTCTTAATGATATCTAAAAATATAATAATTTTGTCATATTTAACAATTAGATAGAAATTTATATGCAATCGTTTGCATGAATTTACCTAAAGCGAAGAATCCTTATGAGCAGATCACAGGGCGTTCAAACCCTATTTCCTGAGATGTGTGTTGGAGGCCGCCGTTTTCGACAAGTGGGATGCTGATGGGCGATAGGTTACGGAGCGCAATCGCTCCTGATAGGAGGGATCAAGAGTGCGGTCAGCCATCAACTAAAGCTGTTTGCGCTAAGTGGATTCAGTAAACGGTTTACGCTTATAGCCGGTACTGTAAAGTGCGATGGCGGACCGGCAAGTAGTTGCCGAACTTAACGCGGCGGATGGCGTTTCTTGTCCTTCGGCCGCCAGGTATCCAGCCAGCGCTGCCAGCGCGTATAAGCGCCTGTGGCCTGCTGCTTGATTTCTTCGGCACCGCTTTCAGCCGCGTCCCGGTAGGCCGCGGTTTCTTCTTCGAACTGGTCGACCAAAGGGTCAACGTGGCGTTCGCGCAGTCTGGCCAGGAAGGCAAGGATCACCCACGCCAGCAGAGCGAGGCTCAGGAGAAAGACGATGTTGAACCAGGGGACCGGTGTATAGTCAGGTCCGTCGACCTGTTCGATATCGACGGCATTTGGGAACATCGAGAAAATCTGAATACGCCAACCATAGTGCGTCACCACGACCCACTTGGGATTCTCCTGCGTTGACGACAGGTTCTGCGCCTTGGCCTGTACGTTGCCGCTGTCGAACTTGAAGTACCAGGGGAATCCCCAATCCGTTTCCTCGTTCCGGTAAACGCGCGGCGAGCCGTCCTCCCAGACCGCATTGACGAAACGCACATCCCGCGTATTGCGCCCGGTATTGCCGTCGCCTTCAACCACGAACTCGCGGTTGACCACGTCCATACGCTTTACGTCGGTTCCGACAACCCGCACCACGTCCTTGGACGGCAGGTAAAAGTTCAAGAATATCGCCACGAGCAGAACCAGCAGGGCCAGCGCCACGTATTTCACTATGCGCATCGTCGTCGGTCCTCCTCAGGTAAAATCGGCAATGTATATCAGTAAGGCAACGATCCCGAGCGGCACCAGATAAACGCCCCACAGAAGTTTCCTGGACAGGGAGCGGTCATACTCCGCCATGCCGCGCGCGACATAACCGGTTCTATCGCGCGATCGCACCTCGCCGCTGTCGAAGCGAGTTTCCAACTCGCGTGTCTTGCACCAGCGGTAGTAGCGCGAGAGCGCCAGATAAATCACCGTGAGGATGGCGAATAAAACAACCAATCGGATGACCAACCCGAGCATCAGGCCCAACCTCTCATGAAACCCGTTCCTTCACTGATTCCTGCCCTTCACTAAATCCTGCCCTCTAATAATCTCTCGTCACACATTGGCTCTAGCTCCCGTTTCTAGGTCCCCAGGGTCCGGATTTTACGGCAGGGCGCCGCTGCGGTTTGGACCCAGATTGTGGGCGGGGATTCCTCATGGGGATGGCGACCGGTTTGGCAGGTGAATCCGGTACGTTCCCGGAACTAGGAACGGATCCACCTTCCGCCGCGGCAAAAGAGTTCTCTTCGCCGGTTTCGCTGTCACCTTCCTCCGGGATCTCCGCGGGTTGTTCGACCGCATCCATCCCCGGCTCGGGGCCATAAAGAGATTCGCGGACGCCGCGCTTGTCGATCGCATATTCCTTGGCCAGGAACTCGGCCACATAGGTCCGTTTGGCATCGCCCCACTGCCGGTAACTCAGATAGAAACGGTCTTTGTTGCAGATAAAGAGCTGACGGACATCCAAGGGCGTAAGATGCGCCAGCAAATGATTGACCAAATCCCGGTCGATATGAGACTTCGAGCGCAAATGATAGAAGTAAGATGGCTCCTCGGGTGCCAGCTCGGACCGCCCACTGCCTTGATCGATCGTGCGCAGGGTTGCGGCGATCTGATGGAATTCCTCCGGCAGAGCGTCCAGGTGCCGATGCACGGCCGAGCGCAGATCATCCCGCGTCAGTTTTTCGAGATCACCGGGCTGATCAGTCGAAGCCAGATGATCAACCAGAATAAAATCAAGACGCTGACGCAGAAGGCCGCGCTCATCGAGACCTCTCGCTTCAAAGACCGATTCCACCAGGCGGTTGGCCAGCAGGAATTCTGCAACGGCCGTGGAATCATCAATCGAGATCGCCGGCAAATCCGTCGAGGAAGAATCGAATGCAGGATCGCAGTGGATTAGCGCCGGTTGCGCCGCATCCCGGAAAACATAGAGTCCGCCCAGGTGCGACGTGAAGAAATTGCCCTTGCGGTAAAGGGTCTCGGTTGGCGTGACCGGATGCCGCGTGACATCCCCGACCCGCCCGGCAAGCGCCACCATCTCGTCCAAAACATCCTCGTCCCACCAGTCAGTGTCGCTTTCCAGGAACTCCTCCACACGCTTCTTGAGCGCTTCCGCATCTGAAACCAGCGCGCGCGGTGTATTGGCTTCGACGCGGATGGTCCGGATCGTCAGGAGGTCGGCGGCGGTATCGATCCGATACACGGAATTGACCAGTTCGCCCATCACCGCATCGCGCGCCGTCAGCGCAAAGAGCACCGGACGATTGTCCTCGATAAACTGCTTCAAGATTGACCGGCTCGACGAGAACTTCGCACCGACCAGCGGGCAGGTGGCCTGAGCCAGCGTCAGGAGGATAAACTGGCGATTGCAGCCATTAGGATTGAGATAATTGTTGTCGCCGAACTCATCGCCAACTTCCGGCGAAAAGCCGGAAAGATCAATGTGAAACGACTCAAGCTCACTCCGGCGTCCAATGAGCTTTTCCAGCGCGGCATTGTAACGTTTCACCTGGGTCGGCGAGGAGACCTCCACCAGGTTGCCGTACATCAATCCACGCTCGATCAGCCTCAGCATGAGATCAGGACTCCTTCCCGGCGAAGCGCCGGCGCGCCTCGGCCATGCGTGTCATCTCCTTGACCTGCGCATCGACTGCCGCCTCGTCGGAAGCATTGCCATAGCGGAACTCGCTGTCGGCATAGCGGTTGATCTCCTGGATCACCATCTCCGGCGTGATGGGCCGGGTCAGCTCCCTGATCATGGCCAGCTTGCTGTCGTAGTCTTTCTGCAGGAACAGTTCGGGGTTTTCCATCCACTCGTCCGGCAGCTCGAAATCCATCGCGCGCACCTTGACCGCGTCGGTGATATTCTTGACCGCTCTGCCGGTAAAGCGTTCATCGGCCTCCTGAATGGCTTTCAGATAGGCGCCCATCTTTTCAATCGTATCGAGCTCGCCGACTGCGTCACGCGCTTTGTCGAAGACCCGCGCCAGCTGTTCTTCCTGCGGCCGGCCATGTTGCTCGTAGGAAGCTGCGACCGCGGACTTAATCTCCTGAGCCGAGAAGAGGTCGTGTGACCCGACAGGAATGTCGTGGTTGGACCCCAGTAGCAGATGCAGGATGTCGATATAGTCTTCTCGTGTCTGCGGGCCGTCGACCAGGAACCGTGCGCCGGCGCGCTGACGCAGTGCGTCGTCGACGTTTTCTGGATAATTGGAAAACATGCCAAAGGTGCAGTTGCCGCGCACGACCGTACTGGCACCGGCAAAGCTCTCCATCAGCACCGCCGTCACCTCCTGCTGGCCCGACGAAGACTGACGGTCCCCGCGCTTGCCCGCGATCTGATCGATATCGTCGATGGTGCCAAATCCGATGACATGCGGATCCAAAACCGCGCGGATAAAGGCCTTGGCGTTTTGACCCGACTTACCCTGATAGCTGTCGATAGAGTCCGATGAGAGGTTTTCGTAGCGGAACGGATAACCGGCCGTCTGACAATAGTCGTTCAACAGCCCGGCAATCATCTGGATCAGGGTTGTCTTTCCGGTACCGGGCTTGCCGTCACCCATAAAGGTGAAGATAAACCCGCCCAGTTCCGCGAAGGGATTCAGCCGCCGGTCGAAGTCATAGGCCATCAGCATCTTGGCCAGCTTCAACGACTGATACTTGGCGATATGGTTGCCGACGACCTCGTGCGGTTTTTTGAAGGTCATGGTCAGGCTGGTGGAACGCGCCCGGGTGGCGGGTGTGAAGCCGTCAATCTGGAAGTCATCGGCCTCAACCCGGAAGCTGGCGGCCAGGAAAGCCTCCAGCCGCGGAGCCGCCTGAGCCCGGATCGATACTTCCTCCATCAATCGCTCCATGAAGGCGGTCACGGTTGGGATCAGGGTCGCTTCATCCGACGCCTTTTCAGCAACAACCTGATCCAACTCCCAAAGCGCGCCCTTCAGCGCCAGTGCCGGATTGTCAGATAGAATTTCCTTCAGATCCTCAACCTGAATCTCGTGATCCCCGGCTTCACCGCTATGGGCCGCCAACAGGAACGCACTCATATTGGCAAAGACATGCAGGACGATCAGCGAAGAGGCTGCCAGGAATTCACCGAACTCCGTTTTCTTCGCGGCTTCAAGCCCGCCTTCCAGATTATCGCGCTTCAGCGCGCCAAGCGCCGTCTGCTCGTCATAGAGATCGGCCACGGCATTGGAAGTTGCAAGCGCCCGCCGCAGCGCCGACAGTACGCTCGCCTGCGTGGTGCTCATCAGAGGGTCACCCTCGTCGGCGGCTTCTATGCGGGCAATCAGACCGACGGTTTCCTTGCGGATGGTCCGGCGCGTGGACAAGCCGGGCGTTGTCGAGCGGAAGGCGCGGCGCTGTGGAATACCGCCACGCGACGGCGCCGTTTCGGCAGAGCTCGAATCCACCCGAGCCGTCGCAATCCGCGGATGATGTTCAAAGCCTTCGAGCAGATGAAACGCCGGCTCGTAGTGGCTGCGAATATCCTGTTCGCGGATCTCCATCAGATTTTTAGCGACGGACATTTTCTTTCCTGTGTTTTGTGCGCGCCCTTCGTTCAGGCGCCCGTCATGACGACGCCATCGGGCGCGACCACGTATTTTCGGATGTTCCGGAGACTGGAAAAGTTCCGGTCGACCAAAACCTGATAGGGGCGATGCGGGAGAATCATCGAGCGTTCAAGATGAGTCACGCCGGCGTCATGGGATTCCGCGTCATAGGGATCCAGGTGATAAACCTCGGTCTCGACCTCGCCGAAAAGGCCCGACGATTTGCGTTCGCTCTGTTTCGACAGCAACGTTTCCACGGTCCAGGACATGGTCCAATCCAACCCCGGTTCGCCAGCCGCCTCAGCCAAAATCTCACGCAGAGGGCCGCTTTGCTCGGTAAAGGCGTTGGAATACATGGGACCGACATGGACGCGCCGGACGAATTTAGGATGAAACTCTGGAAAATCCTTGTCGAACCCACGCGCGATTGTCAGCAGCTTCAAGTCAGACAGAGACTGGGCCAATAGATGTTTCTTCAGACGCTGCAAGCGCGGTTCGTCTGTCGTCAGAGCCTGGTCGCTGCTGTCTTCGATCAGCATTTGATAGAGCGCCGGCAGATTGCGCGAACTGTCATAGACCGCCCAGTGCACAAAGTACCGCCGCCGCTTGAGTCCTGCGGCCGGCGTCTTGTCGCCTGACCCGAGCCAGACCACCTGCGGCTCGTTCTGTGCGAGGAAGAGGGTTTTGTGGCGCAGGGTTTCGAAGTAGACACGCTGGCTCATGGCGAACTGCAGGCTGCGCGGCTTCTCGCGCTTTTGCAGAATATGGTCCACCATTTCCTGCTTCAGGTCCTGCTTCATCGGCAAGGAGTCAAGTTGCCGGCTTGCCTGAGACAGATCGTTAGCCATTTGAAGCAATTCGCGGAACACCGGAAAGCCGGAATCGGTGCGGTCGATCTCCAACGCAGGCGCCATACCCCGGCTCTCTGTCCCGGTCAGCAGGTACTTGGTCGAGAGGGCATCAAAGGTATTCGCGAGAGCTTTCAGATAGCCTTCGAAGACATCGATCTGCAGCGCGGTAAAACTGGACTTGTCATTTGGGCGGTCCAGGGTGGCCACTGCCCGCAGATGCCCGACGATCCGCGCGAACTTGGCAAAATACCGCCGGCAAGCTGCGTTGTCGCGAATCTCAATGGTTTCCTGTCCGGAGTCCGTCACAGCGTCTAAGTCCCCAGTCTGCCGCTTCAGATGCTCTCCTCGCCATAGAGATTCTTATCGTGCTTCTCGACAATTTTGGCGAAACGGCGGACGAAGCGCTCGTCGGACTTGGCCTTCTCCTCGAGAACCTTGCGCGCGAAGACCATATGATCTTCGTGTTTTTCCATCATCTCGGTCATGCGGCTCTGGGTCGCGGAGCCAATGGCCGCCATGGCTGCCTGAGCCTTTTCGTCGGTCGCCACGCCAATTTCGTTGATGCGGTGAGCAACGTCCTGTTGCTGGGCCGTCTTCAACGATTTGGTCAGGGCGTCGTAAAGCACGACCCGCTGTTTGGTATCTGTCTGCAGCTTATTGATCAGCACCATTTGAGTGGCCGCCTGGTTCTGCAGGGAATCGACCCAGGACTTGCCTTTTTCGATGTATCGCTCCAGCGTCTGGGAGCGTGCCAATTTGACCTGTTCGCCCTGCACCAGCTCGTTGTAGCGGGTGTTGAGTTCGGCGAGCTCGGTTTCCAGGGCGGTGCGAGCGGCTGCGTCCTGTTCCATCGAGATGCGGTTTTCCAGATCGATGATCTGGGGGTCCATGGCCAGGATCTCGGCCCGCTCCGCTTCCAGCTCGGCGACCACCGCTTCCCGATCGTTCAGGGTCTCGCTCAAGTTGGCGTTGACCTTGTCTTTGTGCTCGTTCAGCACACCGAGCTGGTCGCTCAGCATCTTGATGATCACATCCGACTTGGAAATCAGGTCCTGCAGCTTGTCGTCGACCGAGGAGTTGCGGATCCGTTCCTCGCGCATGGAATCCGACTTGGCGCTGGAGAAAATTCCAATAAAGGTCTCCATGCCCGAGCGCTCGCGCATCTCGTCGAAGTCTCTGGAAAAGCCGGCCGTCACTTCGTCCAGCCCCATAATCAGATCCGCGATGTTCGCGTTCATCGATTCATTGTGGGCATGGACATCGTCAAGAGTCGCGTTCTCAATATCGATGTCGATATCCTGGCCATCCTTGAGGCGTGATCCTGCGCCCTCGATCTGACTCGACAATGCAGCAACCTTTGCCTGGGCTTCGCGGACTTCTGCTTCAGCGGATTGAATTGCGGTGTCGAATTTTTGCATCGAGTGGAAAACTCCCATAGCGAGAAGGAACGGTTCAAGGAATGCACTCTACATATTTGTGAATTCCTTTCTAGAGTTTAAAGATCATACCAACCAGAGGCGCTAGCTTTAAGTTATGATCCCAGTTAAACGTTCGTTGCCTCAAAAATGCCTTAGTTATTGTTTGAACAGGTAAAATCTTTGTGATCCGTAACTTGGGACAGATACTCTTGGTTGCATAGAATAATTCGACGATTTGACAGCCATGCCACCTGATTCACGGCTTCTCAGTCTAACTTAATCAAGAAAACAAGCGACTGGATATCTTGCCAGGCCGCTAATTCTTAGTGCCCGAAAAAGCCTCACAGGGATCCTTTTCGTCGACCCGCGGTGTGAACCAGACATAATCAAAACGCAACGCGTCGAACGAAGGATACGCGGTTGGATCCTCAACATCCCGCCTCACTTCCACCGCCGCAAGAGTGATAGCGTCATCACCCAGCGGCGCTAAATGCCAGGGTACACCGCGGTCTTCACGCACATGCTGCGCGCCGGCAATCAGAATTGCGCCATCATCTGCGCCTTCATTCCGCATGACACGGGCGATCCAGGCATCGCGGAGGCGTTGAATATTCACCATCGCCGGCAGGATTTTCTCCGGCAGCAGACCACAATGGGAGTCGGCCAAAAGATCGGTAAGGCGCCGGCGCTGGTCAGCGTCATAATCCCTCGACCAGCCGATATCAGCAGCGGTTGCGAGGTCCAGCGGACCGCCCTTCCCGAGCTTTTTCCGGATAGCCCGCGGCGCATCGCCGGCGGCCATCGTCATCTTGAAGGTCAAGGCCTGCTCGGCAATCGGCTGATATTCCAGCCAGCTTGGCCAGCCCCTTTGCTCCCATTGAACGGCAGTGCCCAGATCGCCCAGGTTTTCCAGCGTTGCTGCTTTCAGGGCCGGGTCATGCTCAGGCTCGGTCATTTCCCAAACGACCGCTGTCCGGCGCCCCCGCCGGCCCAGCGCCGCGACCACTTCGGCTTGAATCCGGTGATGCTCCGCATTGTCGTGCTTCTCTCCAAGCAGGACCCATTTGGCTTTCGATGCCGCATCAAAGAACTCCATAGGTTCAGCCAAACGCCCCTCGCCCACATGCCAAAGCGTCCCTGCCAGAGGGTGATCGCGCAGCAGGTCCGCAGGATCCGCGTGAGCCAGAGGAAACCAGCTCAGCGTCGCAAAGCCGCAGACAAGGAGGTTTTTGATCAGGCTCGGCGATGTCATCCGGTCACGACCAAACGATGCACGATGCGTCTGACCAGGGGCGCAACCACCAGCACAGCCGGAAAGGCCACGATCCAGGACGACGCCCAGCTTTCCATCCAGATGGTAAAAAGACCGGGAACGACGCCAATCGTCAGCAGACTGGCGATGCAGGTGACCAGGCAGGACATGAATCCCGAAAGCAGAAAACCGAAGACAAGAAATTCAAAGCGCTGAGGAATAAAGGGTTTCATGTCCGACCATGTTCAAAGCTGTTTGGAGACTTAATCAAATAGTGGTTTTCGGCCTCTACACAACAAGCTTTGCCAAACATCGTGCCGGGAATCAAATCGCCGTCACACGATATCCGACGCGCGGAAAGTGGATACAGATCCGGCCAACCTCAGGATCTTCGTGCAGGATCGCGATCCGCTCCCGATCCAAAAGATGCACCGGCCCCTCGACACCGGTCTCACCGCCATCAACATCAGGCACTACACTCACTCGGTCACCGGCTTTCAAGCCGAGCGGATCAAGGGGATCGATTTCCTCGGGGGTCGAAGTTTCAGCGGCAGCGGCAATTTCAAGGGCCTCTTCTCCTGTCATATCGCTTTGCGTGCCATGACCCAACGCCGAAACGCGCTGCTCCCAGGCTTCGACGGAGGGAAACTGGCTCAGGAATTCAGGTCCCTTGGCCCAGCGGCCACGAATGAACCAGATGAGGTAGTATGCGACGGCGTCAGGGAGACCAGGATGGTCGCCGAGCATAAACTTGCGTCCACCGCTCAAGCGCTGATCCATCCAGCCAATCTGTGGCCGGATCTGTGAAATGACATGGGCCAGATCGGCCTGAACTGCTTTGAGGTCCGCATTGGGCCCCAGGTAAAGCCGTCCCCGGTCCTTGGCAAAGGCTTCCGGCAATTCGTCGGCCGCCGCCCCCAGCACAAGCTTCACCGTCTCATCGAACAGCGTGCCGTCAGTCCAGCGGCTGACGCCCCAGACCATACCGTCCGAGCCGCCGGGATAGAAGGTCGGTTCGGGAAAGCGGCGTTCCAGTTCTCGCAGAATGCCTTGACTATCGCAGTAGACGTCCGCGCCGATCTGCATCACGGGGGCGCGCCGGTACCCGCCTGTTAGCGGCATCAACAGTGGTTTCGGGGGAATGCGAGGGACTTCCACTGAACTCCATGTCAGATTCTTGATCCCAAATCCGACGCGGACCTTTTCTGAAACCGGTGATTGGGGATAGGCATGAAAGATGATCTGGTCCAATGTTCGTTCCTTGTGCTGGCGGTTTCCTGATGGCGGAAAAGGCCCTAAGTCCCTTTTGCATTACTGCCGGCAACCGTTACAATGTCCGCATAAAAGATCGCGTTTTCAAACTACCGCCGACGCTATATTGGCTCCCACGCCCGGGAGCTTTGTCAAATCACGCTTGCTCTATCCTGAATACCCTCCCTGCCTGGACAGATCTGCAATGCCACCGAAAAAGAACCCTCTCAAACTCAACAAGCTTCAGCTGCGTACGCTGGCGCTGGCACAAATTCTGGCGCGGGATCCAGGCATGGCCCGGCTAGACGAGGCGACGGGTGAAGCGGCGCTGTTGCAGCTGCCCCACGCGCACGGCAATCATTTACATGTGGGCGAGTTTACCATTTCGACGCGGGACGCAAGTGGTCTGACAAACGCTGCAGTATGGGCGGCACTGGCCCGCAAGGGCCTGATACACAACAACGACCCTATGGCGGTCGCAACGCTGACCGCCGATGGACTGAAATACGACACCGGTCTTGGCCACCACTTCATGACCCCTTCCGATCACTAGTGTAGTGAGCCTTCACGGATTTCTGAAGGGATGTCCCGCTTCGATTATGTTATTGGAACAGCCGTTCAAGAAATTGAGCGAAAAAGCAGTCAGATATGCTGGCGCACAAACGTCGGCCGTATGAACAATCTCGAACAGCGCATCGATAGGTACGACGCCGGAACCGGCGCAAATTCGGCATGCGGCCGTGATTGGCTTCTGCTCAAGAATGTGATCGTTATTGAACGAGATGATCAAGAACGTGAATCGCCACCTAACTTTTGGAACAACGGGCTCATTCGCGGGTTTCGCAGCCACTGAGAAAAAACTCGAGGCCAAGCGCTACAGGACACCGAGCAAAGCCGTCGGTTCGAAACAGCCGGGTCGAACCCTTCGGGTCGAAACAGGTACGACAGAAACGCGCGTCTTTCCCTGAGACGCTCATAGGAGAAAACAACCATGAGCTATCTTCCTGCCGAAAACCGCTACGAAAAGATGATCTACAATCGTTGCGGCAGAAGCGGCCTTCAGCTTCCAGCGATCTCGCTCGGCTTGTGGCACAACTTCGGTGACAACGCACCACGCGACAATGCTCTAGAGATCTGCCGTACGGCCTTTGATCTGGGCATCACCCATTTCGATCTCGCCAACAACTACGGCCCGCCCCCCGGTTCGGCTGAATCCAATTTTGGCGATATGCTGCAGACCGACTTCGCGGGTCACCGGGACGAAATGGTAATCTCATCCAAGGCAGGTTATCTCATGTGGCCCGGCCCCTACGGCGAATGGGGTAGCCGCAAGTACGTGTTGGCCAGCCTGGACCAGAGCCTCCAGCGGATGGGCCTCGACTACGTTGATATCTTCTACTCCCACCGTTTCGATCCCAACACGCCCTTGGAAGAAACCATGGGTGCACTGGATACGGCTGTGCGCCAGGGTAAGGCACTTTACGTCGGCATCTCCTCCTACAACGCCCAACGCACCCGCGAGGCAGCAAAAATCCTCCGCGAACTGGGCACGCCCTGTCTGATCCATCAACCGAGCTATTCCATGATCAACCGGTGGATCGAGGAAGACGGTCTGCTCGATACACTGGACGAAGAAGGTATTGGCTCGATCATCTTCTCGCCGTTGGCCCAGGGCATGTTGAGTGACAAGTATCTGAACGGCGTTCCCGAGGATAGCCGCGCTGCCCAAGGCGGCGCCCTCAGGCAGTCCTTCCTGACGGAAGACAATCTGAACCGTATTCGCGCGCTCAACGAGATCGCTCAAAGGCGTGGGCAGAGCCTGGCGCAGATGGCAATCGCCTGGGCATTGCGCGGCAGCCGGGTCACCACAGCCCTGATCGGTGCGAGCCGACCGGAACAGGTGCGCAATTCCGTCGAAGCTCTGGACAATCTAGATTTCTCAGCCGAAGAATTGGCCGAGATTGACCGCTACGCCGTCGAAGGCGGCGTCAATCTCTGGGCAGCCTCGGCAGAACGCAAAGGCCCCGCAAGGAAGTAGGGTTCGGTACAAATCAGGAAGAGATAATGACCTCCAAACACAAAATCGCGGTAATCGGCCTTGGCATCATGGGGCGGCGTCTGCTCACCAGTCTGCAGGCTCATGAAGCCTTCGAACCGGTTGCACTATGGGACCCTTCCGAAGACGCCTGTAACAAGGCAAGGTCGGAAGCGCCCGAGGTGCCGATTAGCGCGTCGGCGGAAGAGGCCATTGCGGCAGGCGACGTGATCTACCTCGCCTGTCCCCCTGTGCCGCGCAAAAGCTACGCCCTGACGGCAGCGGCAGCGGGAAAGGCCGTGTTCCTGGAAAAGCCCCTTGGCATCGACATCGTGGAAAGCCGCGATCTGGTGCTGCGTCTGGAGCAGGCGATGGTACCGGCCGCGGTCAACTTCACGCAGGCAGCCGGCCGCGCGCTCTCGGAAGTACAGCGGGCGTCAAAAGCCGGTGAGATGGGAGAGTTGAAGGGGGTCGACATCGTCGTCACCTACCCCGCCTGGCCGCGTGCATGGCAGGTCGATGCCGACTGGCTCCGCTTTCGAGCCGAAGGCGGCTTCACGCGCGAGGTCATCTCGCATTTCCTGTTCTTCAGCGAGCGGGTGATCGGTCCAACGACACTGGTCGCAGCCCAACCCAGCTATCCGGCTGACGCAGAGCTCTGCGAGACCCACGTGCTGGCACGGCTGGAGAATGCGCACGGCGTGCCGGTTACGATCCTGGGATCGGTCGGTGGCGCGCAACCGGACAGACAGGAGGTCACGATAAAAGGAGCTCTGCGCAGCTATCGGATCTCCGAGTTCTATCAACTCTGGTCCTCCGAGGGCGAGACCTTCGCCGAAGTCCTGCAACGCCCTGCCGACCCGCGCCGGGACAGTCTGCAGCGCCAGTTGAACGAACTCGACAACTGCCTGCGTCGAGAACCGCACCTGCTGGCGACGCCGCAGGAGGCCCTCAGCGTTCAGGAGAAGATCGAGGGCATCTTGTTCGACAAAACCGGCTAAAACACCATCCTGATTCGAAGCTTCCGCATCCGCAAACGGCGAGGTCTGGATAGATGATCGACTTGGCACAGCTTGTAATCTTCATCCCTGCCGCCCTGGCACTCAATCTAACCCCAGGCAGCGATATGCTGTTTTGCCTTGGACAGGGACTGAAGTCCGGTCCCCGCGCCGGGATCGCCGCGAGTTTTGGCGTCGCTTCGGGCTCCTTGATCCATATACTGCTCGCTGCCTTCGGACTGGCCGCCCTGCTCGCCGCTTATCCCTTCGCCTTTGAAATCGTACGATGGGCCGGTGTGGCTTATCTCGTTTGGCTAGCCATCCAGGCGGTTTGGAACCGCAACGCCACACTGTCTGCAGCGCAGGTCGGATCGGGAACCATCTTCGTCGCCTGGCGCGACGGAGCACTTGTGAACCTCCTCAACCCCAAGGTGGCAATCTTCGTTCTCGCCTTCGTCCCGCAGTTCGTTGATCCGGCCCGGGGCTCGACGATGCTACAATTCCTGATCCTAGGCGCGATCCTCAATGTGGGTGGGACGGTCATAAACTGCGCTGTCGGCGCCTTTTCGGGAAGCATCGGCCGCACCCTGACATCAAGCGCCGCCTTGACGACCGCCTACCGCTGGGTGACCTGCTCCATCTTTTTGGGTTTGGCGGCGAAGCTGGCCTTTGATCGCCGCTAAAAGGCTACTAAAACCCAATAAAATACTGGTACTACGCGGGTGTGCGTGATATCGCTTTGACTATTCCTAGGGGTGTCCTTTTGGCAAAGGACTGAGATGACGCTGACGCCGCGTCGGACTCTTAGAACCTGATCCGGGTCATGCCGGCGAAGGGAGTGGAGTCTCAATGTTACAGATAAATACATACCCACAATCTCCCAGAGCTTTCCCCGGGTCTTTTCACTCGCCTTTTCTCCGGGAGATTTTTCGTGACTGAAACGACCTTTTCTGAATCCACCACTGCAGCCCCCCGCGTAACGACCGGCCCCCTGCCGGCATCCACCAAGATTCACACCCATCCCGATGCCAAACCGGACCTGAGCGTGCCCTTCCGGGAAATCGCACTGAGCGATCCGGCGGAAGCGCCTGTGCGGGTCTATGACACCTCGGGTCCCTACAGCGACCCGGGCGTCGAGGTCGACGTCGAGCAGGGCCTGCCTCGCCACCGGCTTTACTGGACGAACGACCGCGACGTCGAAGCCTATGAAGGCCGCGATATTCGGCCCGAAGACAACGGGAACGTCAGCGGCGACCATCTCGCCCGCGCTTTCCCGATCCGTAATCGCCCGCTGCGCGGCAAGGGCGGCAAGCCCCTGACCCAGTTCCAGGCCGCGCGAGCCGGAATCATTACCGAGGAGATGGTCTACGTCGCCGAGCGCGAGAACATGGGCCGCAAACAGGCGCTCCCCGACGCCACCGAAACCCTAAAGAACGGCGAGAGCTTCGGCGCCGAGGTTCCCGAATTCATCACGCCGGAATTCGTGCGCAGCGAGATCGCCGCCGGGCGCGCGATCATCCCGGCCAATATCAACCACCCGGAACTGGAACCGATGATCATCGGCCGGAATTTTCTGGTGAAAATCAACGCCAACATCGGCAATTCGGCGGTGACCTCCTCAGTTGAAGAAGAAGTCGAGAAGA
Source organism: Pelagibius sp. Alg239-R121 (assembly GCF_947331435.1). Classification (GTDB taxonomy): domain Bacteria; phylum Pseudomonadota; class Alphaproteobacteria; order Kiloniellales; family Kiloniellaceae; genus Denitrobaculum. Next base: position 403,212 of record NZ_CAMZOF010000002.1, read on the forward strand.
TGGTCTGGGCGATCCGATGGGGCGCAGATACGGTCATGGATCTCTCCACCGGCCGGAATATTCACAACACCCGCGAATGGATCATCCGCAATTCTCCGGTGCCCATTGGCACGGTACCGATCTATCAGGCTCTGGAGAAAGTCAACGGCGTGGCGGAGAATCTAACCTGGGAGGTCTTCCGCGACACCCTGATCGAACAGGCCGAACAGGGCGTCGACTACTTCACCATCCACGCGGGCGTGCGTCTGGGCTACGTGCATCTGGCAGCCGAACGCGTGACCGGCATTGTCTCACGCGGTGGTTCGATCATGGCCAAGTGGTGCCTGTTCCATCACAAGGAAAGCTTCCTCTACGAGCACTTCGCCGACATCTGCGACATCTGCAACAAGTACGACGTTTCCTTCTCGCTGGGAGACGGCATGCGGCCAGGCTCCATCGCCGACGCCAACGACCGGGCCCAGTTCGCCGAGCTGGAAACCTTGGGCGAGTTGACCAAAATTGCCTGGGACAAAGGCTGTCAGGTGATGATCGAAGGCCCCGGTCACGTGCCCATGCACAAAATCAAGATCAACATGGATAAGCAACTGCGCGAGTGCGGCGAGGCCCCCTTCTATACCCTTGGTCCGCTGACCACCGACATCGCACCGGGTTACGATCACATCACCTCGGGCATCGGGGCCGCCATGATCGGCTGGTTCGGCTGCGCCATGCTCTGCTACGTCACACCCAAGGAGCATCTGGGGTTGCCCAACCGGGACGACGTGAAGGTCGGCGTTATTACCTACAAGATCGCCGCCCATGCCGCGGATCTCGCCAAGGGCCATCCCGGCGCGCAGATCCGCGATGACGCCGTCTCCAAGGCCCGCTTCGATTTCCGCTGGCAGGATCAGTTCAATCTCTCGTTGGACCCTGAGACCTCGCAACGGTTCCACGACGAAACCCTGCCCAAGGAAGCCCATAAGGTCGCGCATTTCTGCTCCATGTGCGGTCCCAAATTTTGTTCCATGAAAATCAGTCAGGAGGTCCGGGATTTCGCCGACCGTCTGAACGACGAAGAACCCATGGACTACAAAGAGCGGGGCATGGCCCAGATGAGCGAAACCTTCAAACGCCTTGGCGGTAATCTCTACATCGACGCGCAAGTTGCGGAAAAGGAGTCCAATGCCGAACTCTGAATCCTCCTCCCCCCGAGTCGAAGTCGTCGGCTCGGGGGTCGTCGGCCTGACCTGTGCCCTGACCTTTGCGGAACGCGGTTGCGCCGTAACCCTTGTCGCAGGTAGCAAAGGGCCGGACGAAAGCTGCTGTTCCTGGTGGGCCGGCGGAATGCTTGCGCCCGGTTGTGAGATGGAATCCGCTGAACCGATCATCGGGGTGTTGGGCAATGAGAGCATGGCCTTCTGGGACCGGCTTGATCCGAAGCCCGCCAAGAACGGAACGCTCGTGGTTGCCGCGGCGCGCGATACGCCCGATCTGAAGCGCTTCGGACGGGTCACAGAAGGTTGGGAAACCGCTGATTCCACCCGCATTGCCGCGCTGGAGCCGGACCTTGTCGAACGCTTCGCTACCGGTCTTTTCTTCCCGGAAGAATCCCATTTCGATCCACGCGAAGTCCTTCCAGCCTTGGTCGAGCGCCTGAAATCTCTCGGTGTTTCCTTTCGATTCGAGGAAACCCTGACGGACGGTCATCTGGCGTCGGATCCGGAGGCGGATTGGCGGATCGACTGCCGGGGCCTAGCGGCGCGCGACAAGCTGCCGGATCTGCGCGGAGTCAAGGGCGAGATGCTGCTGCTCAAGACCGAAGAAGTCACCCTCAGCCGGCCAGTCCGTTTGCTGCACCCACGTATTCCGCTCTACATCGTGCCGCGCGACGGAGGCCTGTTCATGGTCGGGGCGACCATGATAGAAAGCGAAGAACGAGTTCGTCCGACGGTTCGCTCGATGCTGGAGCTGCTGTCGGCTGCCTATGCGCTGCATCCGGCCTTCGGCGAAGCGGAAATTATCGAAATCGGTGTCGACGCGCGTCCCGCCTTTCCAGATAATCTGCCGCGGATTCGCAGAGATGGGCGGACGATCCGTGTAAATGGGATGTACCGGCATGGCTATCTGGCCGCACCCGCCGTGGCGCGCCGGGCAGCCGATTTTGTGCTTGAAGGGAGGGTGCCGGAGGATATCGGCACCAAAGGAGACTACGAATGAGGGTCACGGTTAACGGCAAGCCGCACGAGACCACGGCTGCCACGCTCGCCGAGCTCTTGAGCGAACTGGAATACGACGGAGCAGTCGTGGCCACCGCCCTCAACGGCGAGTTCGCGCCCAAAGGCCGGCGCCTGGAGATGGCCGTTTCCGAACACGATCAGATCGAAGTGATCGCGCCAATGAAGGGCGGTTGAGGACATGAGCCTCGAACTTTATGGGATATCGGTCACTTCACGGCTGCTACTTGGCACTTCGCTCTACCCTTCTCCCGCGATCATGCTGGAGTCCCTTAAGGCCTCAGGCGCGGAGATTGCCACGGTTTCACTGCGCCGAGAGTCGGGTACCGAACGCGCCGGTCAGGCTTTCTGGTCGCTGATTAAGGATTCCGGCGCCAAAGTCCTGCCGAACACAGCCGGCTGCAAGACCGTCAAGGAAGCCGTCACCACCGCGCAAATGGCGCGCGAACTCTTCGACACGCCCTGGGTGAAGCTGGAGGTCATCGGCGAAGACGACACGCTGCAGCCGGACGTCTTCGGTCTGGTTGAGGCCGCACGCATCCTCTGCGCGGAGGGCTTCGAGGTCTTTCCCTACACCACCGAAGATCTTGTGGTCGCCGAAAAACTACTGGCCGCAGGCTGCGAAGTTTTGATGCCCTGGGGTGCACCGATCGGCAGTGGCCGGGGGCTCAACAACCTCTATGGCCTGCGCAGCCTGCGCGCGCATTTTCCGAAGATCCCTCTGATCGTCGATGCGGGCATCGGCCTGCCCTCCCATGCGGCCCAGGCCATGGAATTGGGCTACGACGCCATCCTGCTCAACACCGCCGTCGCCAAAGCCGGTAATCCACCGGCCATGGCCGGGGCTTTCGCCGCCGCCATCGCGGCGGGGCGAACTGCTTTCGAGGCCGATCCCATAGAGGCCCGCGACATGGCGGCCCCATCCACACCCGTTGCGGGAACGCCTTTTTGGAACAGCTGATGCTCGATCCCTTTTATCTCATTATCGACGACGCCAAGTGGTTGCCGCGTTTTCTGCCGCTCGGACTGAAGCTGGTTCAATTACGCATCAAGGATCAACCGGAAGCGGAGCTACGTGCCCAGATCAGGGACGCCAAGGCCGTCTGCGCCGAAGCGGGCTGCCAACTGGTCGTCAACGACTACTGGCGCCTGGCCTTGGACCTGGGCTGCGACTTCGTGCATCTGGGTCAGGAGGATCTGGACGACGCTGATGTGGCGGCGATTCGCGCCGGCGGCCTGCGCCTGGGCGTCAGCACCCATGATGACAGCGAACTGCTCCGCGCCCTTGATCTGGCACCCGACTATGTGGCGCTCGGGCCGGTCTACCACACCATCCTGAAGGCTATGAAATGGGCGCCACAGGGCGTTGAGAAAGTCACCGGCTGGAAAGAAAAGGTCGGAACGATACCGCTCGTTGCTATCGGGGGCATGACCGTCGAACGCGCGCCCGCCGTCTACGATGCCGGCGCAGACGTTATCTCAGCGGTCACCGATGTCTTACTGGCCGAAAACCCCGAGAATCGCCTTACAGAATGGTTGGAACTAACCACTGCGCGCCGAACAGGGTGATCGTTCCCTCCCTTTGGATTATTTGACCCGCGTGGGGTTTCTGCTGTAGTCCGGTTTCATGACAGGGACGAAGGTACGGGCGTGAATCCGACAGAAAAATCAGGCGGCACTGACGATAAGGGCGATGAGACCTCAGGTCCGGACCGCCGCTTCGCCACGACACTCGCCCGTGGTTTGAGCGTTCTGCGCGCCTTTCGCACCTCTGACGGCCCGCTCGGCAACCAGGATCTGGCGGAACGCACGGGACTCCCCAAGTCGACGGTTTCGCGCATGACCTACACGCTGTCTCAACTTGGATATCTCGATCATCTTCGCTCGATCGAAAAGTATCGCCTGGGCCCGGCCGTGTTGGCGCTTGGCAACATTGCGCGGGTCAATCTGTCATTTCTGGAAGCCGCTCAACCGATTATGCAGGAATTGGCTGACGAAACCGGCACGCTGGTGGCTTTTACCGTCCGCGATAACCTTTCCATGCTCTACGCCCACTGCTGGCGGCCGCGCAACGTGGCGACCATTTGGCTTGAAGTCGGACGCAAGATCCCCATCGACAAGACGGCTTCGGGACGCTGTTTCCTGGCCTCGGCATCGGAACTGGAACTGCGCGAGCTGCGCCGGGACTTCGAGACCTCCGGCGAGTTGACCGGTGCAGCCTTCGACGGGATCGTCAAGGAGTCCCGGCGGCAGTTCTTCTCCCTCGGCTTTATGCCTTCGATCGGCAGCTGGGTGGAGACCATCAACGCAGTCGCCGTGCCGTTCCGCAGCCACGAGGCCTCGCAGGCCTTCGTCTTCAACTGCGGCGCGCTGCAGGAAAACCTGTCGGAACAGAGGATACTGACGGAAGTCGGTCCCCTCCTACGGCGCAGAATCGGCGACTTGGAATCGATGACGGGGCAGATAGCGGCAAGGTAAGACCGCACAAATTTGTCCTCAATCAAGATGATCAAGCATCTAAATTCGATTTCGTCGAATTCCGATATGCGGAATTATATTTTAAATGTTGGAATTAAGAAACTTGATCGTTATCCTTCGGGCAAACGCTTGTTAGGCGTCTGATCGTCATGTCCGAAAGGCGTCGAAGACGCCGGGCACTTGCTTTAGAATAACAGCTGAAAACAGCAATGCAGCAGAAGCCGGGAGATCGGAATGAGTGAAGTGGTGCGTCTTGAACGCCACGGAGATATCGCAGCCATCGTGGTGGACAATCCCCCGGTCAATGCACTGGGCCAGGCCGTTCGGCAAGGCCTCTCGGAACGGCTCGCCGAAGCCGTCGGCGACGACGCAATCCATGCGATTCTGATTCTCGGTGCCGACAGAACATTTATCGCCGGTGCCGATATCCGCGAGTTCGGCAAGCCGCCGCAGCCGCCTTCCCTCCCCGACGTTATCGTAGAAATGGACGCCAGTCCGAAGCCGATCATCGCTGCCCTGCACGGGACGGCTCTGGGTGGCGGTTTCGAGGTCGCACTCGGTTGCCATTACCGGGTTGCCCTCGCAGACGCGAAAGTCGGTTTGCCCGAGGTCAAACTCGGCATCCTGCCTGGCGCCGGCGGCACCCAGCGCACGCCACGGCTGATCGGCGCAGCGAAAGCGTTGCAGATGATTCTCTCGGGCGACTTCGTGGCCGCCGACAAGGCGCTGGAACTCGGCCTGATCGACCAGGTCAGCGGCGCCAAAACACCGATGGAAGCAGGCTTAGCCTTTGCCCGCCAGGTGGTGGACGGCGCCTATCCTCTCCGCCGGGTCCGTGACCTGGAGGACGAAATCCTCTCCGATCGGGGCAAGACCGAAGTCTTCGATGAAGCGCGGGCCAAACTGCAAAAGACGGCCCGCGGCCTCTTCTCGCCCCACAAGATCGTCGATGCAATTCAGGCCGCAATCGAGTTGCCCTTCGACGATGGCATCACGCGCGAGCGGGAACTGTTCCGTGAATGCCTTGATTCACCGCAGCGTGCCGGCCTGATTCACGCCTTCTTTGTCGAGCGGCAAGTCGGCAAGGTCCCCGGCCTGAAGGGCGCGGCACGGCGGCCACTGATGTCCGCCGGTGTCGTAGGTGGCGGAACCATGGGCGCCGGAATCGCCGTCTCCATGCTGCTGTCCGGCCTGACCGTGATGATGATCGAACGGGACGAAGAAAGCCTCGCGCGTGGTCTGGCAACCGTCGACAAAATCCTGGATGCCTCAGTAAAGCGCGGCAAGCTGACGGAGGACAGCAAAGCTGCCGTCATGGCGGAGAGCTTCGCCGGTTCTGTGGAGTATGGCGCGCTGTCAGATGTCGAGATCGTTGTCGAAGCGGTCTTCGAGGATATGGAAGTCAAGAAGGCGGTCTTCGCGGAACTTGATGCCGTCCTGAAACCCGGAGCCATCCTCGCGACCAACACCTCCTATCTTGACGTCAATGCCCTTGCGGCCGGAACCTCGCGCCCCGAGGACGTGATCGGACTGCATTTCTTTTCGCCCGCACACGTCATGAAGCTGCTGGAAATCGTGGTTGGCGATCAGACCGCGCCCGAGGTTGTCGCGACTGGCTTTGCATTGGCAAAGCGCCTGGGCAAGATCGGCGTGCGCGCCGGGGTCTGCGATGGCTTTATCGGCAACCGCATACTGGCCACCTACCGCAAGCAGATCGACTATATGGTCGAAGATGGCGCCAGCCCCTACGAAGTCGATGAGGCCATCCGCGCCTTCGGCTTTCCCATGGGCCCTTTCCAGGTCAGCGATCTGGCAGGCGTCGACATCGGCTGGATGACCCGCCGCCGCCTGGATGCAACCCGCGATCCACGGGAACGTTACGTGGAAGTTGCTGACCGGCTCTACGAAGCCGGCCGTATGGGCCAGAAATCAGGCGCAGGCTGGTATCTCTACAGCGACGGCGACCGGCGTGGCGCGAAGGATCCGGTGGTCGAAAACATCGTGATCGAGGAACGCCGCAAGAAGGGTATCGAAGCGAAAGCCTTGTCGCCGGAACAGATCCAGCGCCGCTATCTGGCCGCCATGATCAACGAAGCCGCCAAGGTGCTGGAGGAAGGCATCGCCCTGCGCCCGCTGGATATCGACGTCACCCTGCTCTACGGCTACGGCTTTCCGCGCTGGCGCGGCGGCCCCATGAAATATGCCGACATGGTCGGTCTCGATCAGATCCTCGCCGACATCCGTGGCTACGCCGAAGAGGATGCCTTCGCCTGGCAACCCGCCAAACTGTTGGTCGACTTGGTCGAGCGCGGCGAGAACTTCGAGAGCCTGAATCAGTCCGCTTAGGGAAAGGCGAAGCGTCATGGATATGAACTTCACGCCCGAGGAGGTAATCTTCCGCAACGAGGCCCGCAGCTTTCTAGCAGACCGGCTGCCGGACGCGTTGGCCGCTAAGGTCAAGGGTGGTAAGCGCCTGGGCAAGGCCGACTACGAGCTCTGGCACGACCGCCTGAAAAAACGCGGCTGGCTGGCCTGGCACTGGCCGGCCGAGCACGGCGGCACCGGTTGGACACCGATCGAAAAACACATCTTTGAGGAAGAGTGCGTCGCTGCCGGTGCGCCCAGAGTGGTGCCCTTCGGCCTTAACATGCTGGGGCCGGTCCTGATCAAGTTCGGCAGTGACGAACAGCGGTCCCACTACCTGCCGCGAATCCTCAACGGTGACGACTGGTGGTGTCAGGGTTATTCAGAGCCCGGCTCCGGTTCCGATCTCGCGTCGCTGAAGACCAAGGCTGTACGCGATGGCGATCACTATGTGGTCAATGGTCAGAAGACCTGGACCACATTAGGGCACTTCGCCGACTGGATCTTCTGCCTGGTGCGCACCGACAGCGACTGCAAGCCGCAGGAAGGTATTTCCTTTCTGCTGATCGACATGAAGACTCCCGGCATTACGGTGCAACCAATCATTACCCTGGACGGCGAGCATGAGGTCAACGAGGTCTTTTTCGAGGACGTGCGCGTACCGGTGGGTAATCTTGTCGGCGAGGAGAACAAAGGCTGGACCTATGCCAAGTACCTGCTGACCTACGAGCGCACGGGTATCGCGGGTGTGGCCTTTGCCAAGAGCGGTCTCGCTCACCTGAAACAGGTTGCGTCACGCCAGATGAAGGGCGGAAAACCCCTGGCGCAAGATCCGCTCTTTGCCACCCGTGTCGCGCAGGTCGAGATCGACCTCATGGCCATGGAAACCTTCAACCTGCGCATTGTTTCGGCGGCCCAGCACGGCGGCGTGCCCGGTGTCGAAAGCTCGATGTTGAAGATCAAGGGCACGGAGATCCGCCAGGAGATTACCGACCTGCTGCGCCGCGCGCTCGGCCCCTACGCCGCACCCTTCGTACCGGAGGCTTTGGACGCGGGCTATAACGAACCGCCGATCGGGCCTGATGAGGCCAATCCGGTCGCCTCGCAGTACTTCAACATGCGCAAGGTTTCGATCTACGGCGGATCGAACGAAATTCAAAAGAACATCGTCGCGAAGATGATGCTGGGCTTGTAGAGGAACAGACGGACCATGGACTTTAATCTGTCTGACGACCGCCGCATGCTGAAGGAAAGCCTCTCGCGTTTTCTGCAGGACCGCTACGGCTTCGAAACCCGCAACGAGATCGCCGGGTCCGAGGAGGGTTTCAGCCGGGAACTCTGGGCTCAGATGGCGGAACTCGGCCTGATTGGTGCCATGCTGCCGGAAGAGGTCGGTGGTTTTGGCGGCGAGGGCTTCGACATCATGACGGTGATGGAGGAGTTGGGCCGAGCCATCGTGGTCGAACCGGTTCTGCCCACCGCCGTGCTTGGCGCCGGGATCCTGGCCGACGCCGGGTCGGAGACGCAAAGATCGCTGCTGGAAAGTGTCATCGCGGGCGAACGATTGCTCGCCTTCGCCCACGGCGAACCGGAAAGCCGCTACAGTCTGTCGGAAGTCCGTTGCCGTGCGGAGAAGACTGGCAACGGCTGGTTCCTCTCTGGGCAAAAAGCGGTCGTGCTCAATGGCGACACGGCTGACAAAATCATCGTCTCGGCGCGGACCTCCGGTGCCGATGACGCGGAAAGCGGCTTGACGCTTTTCCTCATAGATGCAGATGCCAAGGGGCTGTCCGGTCGCGGCTACGCAACGGTTGACGGAGGCCGGGCGGCAGAGATCACACTCGATAGCGTCGAGGTTTCGGACGAAGACATGGTCGGCACGGTCGGCGAGGCCTTCCCCGTCATTGAGCGCGCCGTCGGGCGCGGCATTCTGGCCGCGTGTGCCGAAGCCCTGGGCGCCATGGAAACCGCAAAAGACATGACTCTGGAGTATCTCCAGACCCGTAAACAGTTCGGAGCGCCGCTCGGCAAATTCCAGGTCCTGCAGCATCGTATGGTCGAGATGTGCCTGGAGATCGAACAGGCCCGCTCTGCGACGATCCTGGCCGCGGGACGCATGAACGAAGATCGTGCTGCTCGCGAAGCGGCTCTCAGTGCAGCTAAGAATCTGGTCGGCCGTACAGCGCGCCTGGTGGCCGAAGAGTCCATCCAGATGCACGGCGGCATCGGAATGACCTGGGAGTACGCCCTGCCGCACTTCGCCAAGCGCCTCACCATGATCGATCATCTCTTTGGTGATGCGGACCATCACTTGGAGCGCTTCGCTGCGCTGTCCCAGGCTTCTTAAAGCGCAACGCAATGACCAACGAAACCGCAAGCCACGGCCGCCGCGACGACGACGGCGCGCTGATTTTCCAGAACGACACCGGAGCCCAAAAATCCATGGGCTACATGGCGCGGGTGTATCCCGAGCGTTCGGAGGTGTTTCTGACCATCGGGCCGCAACACAGGAATCGACGCGACGTCCTGCACGGAGGCATCATCGTAACCGTGATGGATTCCGCCTGCGGCTATGCCTGCAGCCGCCATGCCGCCGAGGATGCCGGTATCCCCTTTGTCACCATGTCCCTGACTACAAACTTTATCGCGCCGGTCGCCGAAGGAACGATCCGCGCCATCGCTCGCGTGACAGGCGGCGGCTACAAGACGCTCTTTTCAGAAGCGGAAGTCCGGGACGAAGACAACCGCCTCATCGCCACGGCGACCGGCGTCTTCAAGCGGTCGAATTAGAAAGCCCTCATGATCGAGACGAAAAAAGAAGGCGCAGTCCTGGTCGTTATCAACAGCGCGCCGGAAACACGCAACGCCCTTACGCCGGACTTCTACAGCGGCTTTCGCGAATTGCTGGAAACAGCACACGACGATCCCTCCGTTGCCGCCATTGTCTTGACCGGCGCCGGAAACTTCTTTTGCTCCGGTGGAAATGTTGCGGGTCTCAAGGCGCGCACGAGCATGAACGAAGCAGAGCGCCGCCAGGGCATCGATAAGCTGCACGGCATGATCTCCGCGATGCGTGCCTGCCCCAAGCCCATCGTCGCCGCGATCGAGGGTGGGGCCGCCGGAGCCGGTGTCTCGATGGCGTTGGCCTGCGATATGATCGTTGCGGCCAAAGACGCCTACTTCTCGGTGGCCTACGTCAAGATCGGCCTCACGCCGGATGGCGGCGCCACCGCCTTTCTCGCGCGCAGCCTGCCGCGCCAGCTGGTCAACGAACTCTGCCTGACCGGTGACAGGGTCAATGTGCAGCGGCTCCACGACCTCGGCATGATCAATCGGATCGTCGAAGCTGGCGAAGCCCTGGACGCGGCAGAGGAGATCGCTCATCGTCTGGCCAGCGGCCCGGGCCAATCCATGGCGCGCATCAAATCCCTGGTCGACGCAGGCGCCACCAACGACCTCGAAACCCAACTCGATCTTGAGGCCCAATCCATGGCGGCATCATTCGGCACGCCGGAAGGGGCCGAGGGCATCGCCGCCTTTCTGGAGAAACGCAAAGCCAACTTTCGTCCGGCAACGGACGATGAGGTTGGAGACGCATAAGCATGTTGGATAAAAACCGTGTTGGATAATTCTGTGCCCCTCGCCTACAAGACCACCGCCACGGAACTCTTCGGCATCCGCCTGCCGGTCGTCGCCGGCGGCCTGCAATGGCTTGCCAACGCCGACTATGTCTCGGCCGCCGGCCGCGCCGGAATCATCGGCTTTATCACCGCCGCCAGCTTCCCCGACATCGCGAGCCTGCGGGACGAGATCCGCAAGTGCCGCGACCTCTGCGACGGAGCGCCCTTCGGCGTTAACGTTTCGATGCTGCCGAAACTGGTTCAGGGTGAGCGGACCAACGAGATCTTCGCACTAATCGTCGAAGAGGGTGTGCGCTTCGTAGAGACTTCAGGACGTAATCCCGAGCCTTACCTGCCGCCCTTGAAAGAAGCCGGAATCGTGATCCTGCACAAGGTGCCGGCGGTCCGCTACGCCGCCAAGGCACAGTCGGTCGGTGTGGACGCGGTCTCCATCGTCGGCGCAGAATGCGGTGGCCACCCGGGCCTGGACGTCATCGGCAGCTTCGTACAAAGCGCCATGGCCGACGAACAGATCCAGATTCCCTACTTAATTGGCGGTGGCGTAGGCACGGGTTCGCAGGTCATCGCTGCCCTGGCCATGGGCGCGGCGGGTGTTGTGGTCGGCACGCGCTTTACCATTGCCAAGGAGATCTGGGCGCACGACGGCTATAAAAACCGTCTGATTGAAGCCAATGAACGCGACACCACCATGATCATGCAGTCGGTGCGCAACACAGTGCGCGCCCTGCGCAACGAGACCACCGAGATCGTCGCCCGGATCGAGGCGGAGCAGGAAGAGGTCACGATCCAGGATCTGATCCCCTACGTCTCCGGCAAGATTGGACGGCAGGCCTACGAGACCGGCGACTGCGCCCGCGGACTTTTGTCGGTTGGACAATCGGTGGTCTTCGCCGATGCCATCGAACCGCTCGCCGACATCGTGCGACGGTTCGAACAGGAGATGGTTCGGGCGAGCCAGCGCCTGAACGCGATCAGCGCAAGCTAAGCATTTACCCAAGCTTGCCCAAAAGCGATCACAGTTAAGTCACAGTTCCTGCCGACACTCCCATTCCATGACGATCAAACGGCGCAGCTTCTTAGCTGCCGGATTGGGCTTCGCTGCGGTATCGGGCTGGGCCTATCTGGAACGAAACCGCATTGGACGCGCGGCACCGGTGCTGCAAGCGGAACTCGAACAAGCGGTTCTCGGTCCACCGGAACCCTACATGACGCCGGACGGCTGGGCAGCCAAACTTGTTACGGCGGCGGAGAGCCAGATTGGCAAGACTGTCCGATACGATCCCGCCTACGTTCGAATTTCCTACCCCAGTGGCGACATTCCAATTGAGCGCGGCGTCTGCACGGACGTAATCGTGCGTGCCTACCGCGATGCCTTCGCCTTGGATCTGCAGCGCGCCGTGCACGAAGACATGCGCCGCGATTTCGCCGCTTATCCGAAACTCTGGAAACTAAAGAAACCCGATCCCAACATCGATCACCGCCGGGTGCCGAACCTGGTCACCTACTTCAGCCGCCAGGGTGCCTCGCTTGCGAACTCAAAGACACCTTCGGACTATCTGCCCGGCGACGTGGTCGCTTATCTCTTTCCCCGCGCCCGGACCCACATTGCCATCGTCAGCGACCGCGCCAGCCGCGACGGCAAGCGCCCGCTGATCATCCACAACAGTGGCTTGGGCACCCGCCGCAACGACCAGCTTTTCGCCAACCGCATCATCGGCCACTTCCGCTTCCCGCCGCCAGCGGTGGAGTCCTGAACTGACCGTCGACAAGACCCGCCGTACGAAGGAACGCGTTTTTCATGGCAACGTACCAACTGCCAAGCACGCTGCTGTTTCGTTGCTATCTACTGTCAATCGTCATCACGATGACATCATTGCTTTACGCTGGTGTGATAGCGTTGATTGTCGCGCTCGGATCGAAAATCGACCTTACCGACCCTTCTGACGCTATTGACTTCTTTCTACTTGTATTCTTCATTTTCCCCGGCGTCTCGTCCTTGTTTATTTGGCCTGACTACAGGAGAAGAGTCGCGTTCAACAGCGCATGCCGTTCTGTTAGGATTGAGATTGTTGGCATCGCCTCTTGCCTTCCTACTTTGTTGATTTCCTTCTTCATTGTTACCTTCTTTGGCATAAGTTGAGACAGAGTGTTTGTTCGCAGCGTGACCCCTGCGCGAAATCCAAAACCCAGAGAAATTGCGATGAAATACCGCTGAGATTACGATTTTTATACGCATACGTATGAAATGTGATAAACTTCTACTGACTCATCTGAATTTACGACCGTTTCGGAGAGGCCCGATGAAACGCTTTTCGCCCCATGCACTCCTCGCAATCTTTTCCCTGAGCGTTTCCAGCGAAGCTTCGGCCTTCGTCAAAGAGGAAGGATGGCTGATTGCGGAGGAAGCCTGCATCGCCACGAGAAGCCTGCGCGCTTCGACCGGGGAACAGCTGGAGTTGGACCGGGCCTACCGGATGCTTGGCAAGAACAAGGCAGAGGCCACCCACTATCAGATCAGGCTCGATCCGGAAAGCAAGGCCGACCGATGGGTCAAGGTCTCCTGTGGTATCCATGTCGTCCGCGCCGAACTCGACGACCCAGGAACCGACGTCCCTACGGGCGGTGACGATGACAATGATGGTAAAGACGGGGACGGCGAAGGTGGCGACGGCAAAGGCGGGGATGGTGGGGACGGCAACGATGACGATCGCGAAGTTCCGCCACGCAAGACGGCTCTTTTGCTTGCCGTGTCCTGGCAGCCAGCCTTCTGTGAAACCCGTCCCGACAAAAAGGAATGCCGCAGCCAACATGAGGAACGCTTCGATGCTTCGAACTTCACCCTTCACGGCCTCTGGCCGCAGCCACGCGACAATGTCTATTGCGACGTCGATTCAGGCATGAAGAGGGACGACAAGGATCGTCGCTGGGACCGGCTTCCCCTTCTCGACCTCACTGCCGGCACGCGTACAGAACTGAATAAGGTTATGCCCGGCACCGCGTCTTTTCTCCACCGCCATGAGTGGGTGAAGCACGGCACCTGTTATTCGGAAAAACCGGAAACCTACTATCGGGATTCTCTGAGGGTGATGGAGCAACTCAACAACTCCGATGTTAAGTCGCTCTTTGCTGCAAACGTGGGTCAGAACATCTCAACGAGCGACATTCATGAGGCTTTTGAGAAGTCGTTCGGAGCAGGCAGCAGTCAGCGCGTGCAGGTGACCTGCAAGAACGATGGCGGCCGCCGTCTCATCACCGAACTAAAAATCCACCTGGCCGGACCGCTCGGCGAAGACGCAGACCTTGCAGCCGCCATCGGCGCCGGGGACAAAACATCGCCCGGCTGCAACGACGGCATCGTCGACCCGGTCGGCCTGCAATAAACCGATCGGATCTCTAGGTCTCTGCATTGAGCTTTAGACCCGTTCGATCACCATGGCGATGCCCTGTCCTGCACCTATGCACATGGACAGCAAGGCATAACGGCCCCCGGTGCGTTCCAATTGGCGCAAGCCCGTCAGGACAATGCGTGCACCTGAGGCACCGAGCGGATGGCCCACCGCGATTGCGCCTCCGTTGGGATTGAGGCGCGGATCGTCACCGTCTAGACCAAGGATCTTACAGCAGCCGAGCACCTGGGTCGCGAATGCCTCGTTGATCTCGATGACGTCCATGTCCTTCATCTCGAGTCCGGCGCGCGCCAGAGCCTTTGGAATGGCGTAAGCCGGCCCGACTCCCATGATGCGCGGCGGCACACCGGCGATCGCACCGGCAATAACGCGGCCTCTAGGCGCGGCCCCCGCTTTCTCGCCGGCGGCACGCGATCCCATGATCAGCGCGCCCGCGCCGTCATTGATGCCCGAGGCATTGGCCGCCGTAACCACACCTCCATCGAACAACGGCCGCAGTGAATTCATCTTCTCCAGCGTCGCTTCCGGCCGCGGGTGCTCGTCAGCCGTGACACTCAAAGACGGTTTCTTGCGGCCCTGCGGCACTTCGGTCTCGCAGATTTCCTCTTCGAAAAAGCCGTCTGCCCGGGCCGCTTCGTATTTTTGCTGCGAGCCGAAAGCGAAGGCATCGGAGGCTTCACGGCCGATATCGAAGTCCTTGTCGATGTTATCGGCGGTCTCTGGCATGGACTCTACGCCGAAGTCCGCGGCAATTTTGGGGTTAGGAAAACGGCTGCCGATCGCACTGTCATACATCTCAAAGGTACGCTGATAAGGTGTGGCCGACTTACCCATCACTAACGGCGCCCGGGTCATGCTCTCGGTCCCGCCGGCGATGTAAAGATCAGCTTCCTTTACTGTAATCGAGCGTGCCACATCGAGCACCGCCGACATGCCCGACCCGCAGAGCCGGTTGACCGTCAAACCACCGGTCTCGACAGGTAGTCCCGCCAACAGACCGGCAAAACGCCCGACATTGCGACTGTCTTCGCCGGACTGACAGACGCAACCGATGACAACGTCTTCATAATCTTCTTTGGCGAATGGCGCACGCTCGACGACCTGACGCATGACGTGTCCAAGCAAATCATCTGGTCTTACCGGAGCGAGAACGCCGCTATGGCGACCGAAGGGAGTGCGCAATCCATCGTAAATGTAAGCATCGAGCATTGTCAGAAATTCCAGGCTTTCTTTAGGGTTGAGAGCAGGTCACGAGTCGATTCAGGTTGCCATTTCCCCATCAGGTCGGGCAAAAAAATCGATCAGTTTGTGTTTGAGAATTTTGCCGGTGCCGGCTGCAGGCAATCTGTCGGTCAGGATCATGCGCGACGGCACCTTGTAAGGGGCGAGGCGATCCTTCACATGGCGGCGCAGGGCCTCTTCGGTCACGCCCGCGGCCTTGCGAATCTCGACGAAGGCAATCACGTCTTCATTGCCGTCTTTCATGCGCTCGCCAACAACGGCGGACTGCACGACGCCGGGAAAGCTGTTCAATGCCGTTTCGACTTCGGGCGGATAGACGTTGAAGCCGGAACGGATGATCAGTTCCTTACAGCGTCCAACCACATAGATCCAGCCGGTCTCGTCGAACCGCCCCAAGTCACCGGTGTGGAGATAACCATCGGCATCGATCACCTCGGCGGTCGCCTGCGGGTTCTTGTAGTAACCCATCATGACATTGGGCCCTTTGACCACGATCTCGCCGACGCCATCGCGCAACTCGCTTTGCCCCGGCGGCGGCATCAGGCGAACATCGAGACCGGGCAAAGGCGGTCCTGCGCTATCGTCGCTGCGCTCATGCCCGGGAACCGTCGCGGAAATTCCAGGCGAGGTCTCGGTCATCCCATAGCCATTGTGCAGAGTGAGGCCGAAAAAATCCTCGATCTTACGCTTCCAATCGACATCCAGCGGGGCACCGCCCGCCGAGAGGTAGCGCAGCTTCGGCGCCTCGAGGTCAGTGATATCGTGATCGGCACAGTATTTCAGAATTTGCGCATACATAGCAGGCACACCCTGCATCACCGAGACACCCTCAGCATAGGCGGCGAGCACGTCCGCTGGCACGAAACGCGGCACATAGCGAATTAAGGCTCCGGCACGGATCGATGCGAGAAAAGCCGAGGCGAACGCGAAAACGTGGGTCATCGGCAGGACACAATAAAGATACTCACCGGCGAGCAGGCCTCGAACGTTTTTAGAGGCCTCGGCCATGTAAAGCAGATTCCGGTGGCTCAGCATGACGCCTTTGGGATCGCCCGTGGTACCTGTCGTGTAGAGAAGGGCCGCAACCTGTTCCTCGGGCGCTGCGAAAACCGGCTCTGCTTCAACCTCGGGAAAGCTGGACAGCATGACCTGGCCAAAGGCGGCTTTGTCAGACTCGCTTGCAGAAAAGGTGGCCGCATGCCGGGCCGCTGCATCCGACGACTTGTGGGTAAAGATCATAACCCGAGGCTTGCAGTGGGCAACGATACGTTTGATCTCGCTTTCGGTCATGCGCGCGTTCAAGGGATTCACCCAGGCGTCGAGCCGGCTGCAGGCAAGTATCACCGCGGCGGACGCTACCGAGTTCTCGGAGACCAGCGTAACTCGATCACCCGCTCGCACACCGGCACTTTGGAGCAGACCGGCCGCCTGTGCCACGGCGTCAGAAAATGCTCTGAAGGTAAGCGACCGGCCATCAAAGTCGATGCAGGCCTGCGCCTCCGGCCGTTCTTCCAGCCAGAGATCGAGCATTTCATGGATCCGCCGCATGGAGACCTCGCCCTTCAAAACCTTTGCCGCTCCTATCTTCACATCTCAATACGAAACTACGGACGAGCCAAATTCGCCCAAAGCCACATGACATTCTGTTTCCTGTCGTCTTTAGGCTGCAATGCTCCAAGCACATAGTGCAATGGGCGATGAAAGCCGTACACTCAATTAACGCGGAAGCTGATTCACGTGATGCGCCGATTTCGTGAAGAACGATCAGACTCCGTGAATATCAGCGGCAACAGAGTGGAATTATGATTGCCGATTGCTCAACAGAAAATCATGCGGTAGCATCTCGGTCAACATGCAGAATTATATTCCGCATGTTGGAATTGAAACTAAGCGACCGTTGCGAGGCACTAACGCCTCTTGGGGCGCTGATGAGGTTGGAAACCTGCGATCCTGATCACTTCACGGTGAATCACTGTGGGACAGGCTTCAACTTCGTGGAAAAAGACGAGAGCCTGACCGTGAACCGCCAAACCGGTGAAAAGCGCGAATCGGGGCTTCATTCGTATGGTTAGAGGGTGTGTTTCTCATCATCGGCAACGAGGAACAAGACTGCACCCGGCAACACGGTTCGAAGAAACCGGCAGACAGGAAACATCAAGGCGGAGGAACGCAATGAGCTTATGGACAAAATTCGCAGGTGCCGCGACAGCGGCAGCTGTGGCTGGTGCAGCCGTACTGACGACGGGCGTGGCTGTGCGTGCCGAAACGGTTCTCACCTATGCAGAGGCATCGCCAAACCGCGGCGCGCGCGCCAAAGCGCTCAACTGGTTTGCCGATGAGATCGCAAAGCGCTCGAACGGTGATTTGAAGATCGAATTCCAATGGGGCGGGGCATTGTTCGACGCCAAGTCGGCGTTGAAAGGCATCGGTGACGGCGTTGCCGATATGGGCTCGGTCATTGCCGCCTATGTCCCCAAGCAGATGCATGCCCTTGCGGTCGCAGACCTGCCGCTCGGCAATCCCGACGGCTGGGTCGGCATGCGGGCAACCTATGATATTGCTTTGAAAAACGAAGCTCTGAAAGCCTCGTTCGACAAGCAGAACGTCGGCTTCGTAGCGGCGTTTTCGACCTCAGCCGTCCAGATCGCCTGTAAGGGTGATGCGATCCGGACCGTCGAAGACATCAAAGGCAAAAAGGTTCGTGGCATCGGCGCCTACGGCAAGGTCTTCAAGGACTTCGGTGCCAATATGGTACGGATGAGCATCTACAAAGCCTATCAGGGACTGGATACCGGCCTGATCGACTGCTCACAGGGCTACACCTACGCCATCCGGGCTCTGAAACAGTATGAAGTCTCTGACAGTCTGACGATATTCGACTGGGGCCAGATCGGCGCCTTTGTGATGTTCGGCAACAAGGACAGCCTCGCCGCCCTCTCGGACTCGCAACGTGCGGTTCTGCGGGAAGTTTCGGGCGAGTTCGCGGATCACTACGGCGCAATGCTTGAGAAGGCGAACACTGCTGCTGAGAAGGCCTTCACGGACGGCATTGATGGCCGTAAGGTCGAAATCATCCGCCTGGAAGCTTCAGAGCGCGCGAAGCTTCTCGAAGCCAGCAAGAAGTACGTGTCGGAGTGGGTCAGTAAGGCAAACGACAACGGCATGCCGGGCGACGCGGTTCTGGCAGAGTATCAAGGCCTGATCGCGAAATACCAGACGGAACGCGATGAAAAAGGCTATCCCTGGGCACGCTGACTTCTCTTAATCCAATGACACGGGGAGCAGTGTGATGCTTGGAATTGTCGAACGCGCTCTTTCCGGCGTTGCGGCTCTCTGTGTGATTGGTCTCTGTCTCGTCATAACCGGCACCGTCGTCTCCCGCTGGCTTTTGGGGTGGGGTATTCCGGACGACGTTACGATCGTGCAGGAGCTCATGATCGGCGCGATCATCTTGCCGCTTGCCTATGTGACCAGCAGCCGAAGTCACATCGCGGTCGAGGTTCTGTATAACCGGCTTGGCCGGCGCACCCAGATCTATCTCATGGCCTTTGGAACCGCGTTCGGGTTCCTCGCGCTCTTACCGCTTACCTACGCTGCCTGGCACGAATTCGTGTACGCATACGAATCCGAGACCTATTTCTTTGGCGATCTCGAGCTGCCGGAGTGGCCCGGAAAAATGGCATTTTTTGTGGGGCTGTTCTTTTTTGTGCTCCGGCTTTGTCTCCTCACCGCAAGCGATCTTAAAGCAGCCTGGCGTGCAGGGTCGAGTGCCGGTCATTCGGGGAAAGTTTAGCAGGTGGATCCCATCGTTCTCGGCGCGGCGGGCTTCCTCGTCGTTTTGCTTCTACTCGCCATTCGAGTGCCCATCGCCTTTGCATTGGCAGGCATGGCGGCTATCTGCACACTTCTGTTCTTTGCGACAAAATCGGGAAACTTCGATCTGGTCCGTGCGATCCGGCCGACCACAACGATCCTCTTTTCCAACACCTTCGAACTGATTCACTCCTATAACCTCAGCATGGTTCCGCTCTTTATCGCGCTGGGCCATGTCGCCTACCGGGCTGGAATCACCACTGACATCTACCATGCAGCACGGATCTGGCTGGCGCGGATTCCCGGTGGCGTGGCCATGGCCTCGATCATCGGCTGCGGCGGATTTTCCGCGATCACCGGCTCCAGTGTTGCCTGCGCCTCGGCCATGGGACGGATCTGCGTTCCCGAGATGCTGCGCTTCAACTACGATCCAAGGCTGGCAACCTCCTCGGTCGCCGCCGGGGGAACGCTCGGCTCTCTCATTCCACCCAGCGTCCTGTTCATTATCTATGGGATCTTCACCGAGACCTCGATCAACAAGCTGTTCCTGGCCGGCGTCATCCCCGGGCTGCTGTCACTGCTGGGTTTCCTGGTGGTCATCTATATCTGGGTTAAACGGGATCCGGGCGCCGGTCCCGCGCCCGGTTCAGCCATCACAACTGAAGAACGCAGCAGCGCCGCTTTCAAGGCCTGGCCGGCCTTTTTGCTGTTCGCCATTGTGATCGGCGGTATTTACGGCGGCGTCTTTACCGCCACTGAAGCCGCCGCAATCAGCCTGTCCATCACGTTGCTGATCAGCGTCCTGCAACGGCGCCTGTCGCTCGCCGACTTCAAGTCCGCAATGTGGGAGACGGTGACCCAAACCTCGGCAATCTTCTTCATCGCGGCCAGTGCAAAGATGTTCGTCGCCTTCATCGCTCTGACCGGCATCGCACCCACGCTGGTCGGCTCGGTGGAAGCATCGCAGCTGGCTCCGTGGCTGGTGCTCCTTGCGATCGTAGCCATCTATCTGGCCATGGGAATGTTCCTGGATCCTCTTGGCATCATGGTTCTCACCCTGCCCTTTGTCGTGCCGCTGGTCGAGGGTATGGGACTCGACCTGATCTGGTTTGGCGTGGTGGTGGTGAAGCTGCTGGAGATCGGTCTGATCACACCACCGGTCGGACTGAATGTCTTCGTTATTTCCAGTGTCGTCGGCAGCGAGGTGCCCCTGGAGCGCATCTTTGCAGGCATCCTCAGGTTCCTCGCTATGGATATCGTCGTGCTCGCCCTGCTGGTCGCATTTCCTGTGCTCTCGCTACTGCTTCCCAACTCCATGTGGCAATGACAATCATTATCATGGTTATTGCGTTTCATTCTCATCTATCCAATTGATTCTATTCATTTTTTCTTGTTAAAAACCAAATTAAACTCTATTCTTCCAGGCTCTGGCTTCCGAGTTTCTAACGACAATTTAAAAGACGCAAAAATCCGTCGCCTGGCTTCCTTCACAAGTGAAGATAGTTAGGGCGAAAGCGGATTCGAACAGCGAGGTGGTGAGATGAAAGGCGACAAAAAAGTCATCGAGTTCCTGAACGCAGCGCTCAAGAACGAACTTACGGCAATCAATCAGTATTTTCTGCATTCGAGAATGCTCAAGGATTGGGGTGTCTCAAAGCTCGCCAAGCACGAGTACGAAGAATCCATCGATGAGATGAAGCACGCCGACGAGTTGATTGAGCGGATCCTGTTTCTGGACGGCCTGCCGAATCTTCAGGATCTCGGAAAGCTCATGATCGGAGAGAGTGTCAAAGAGATCCTGGAGTGCGACCTGAAGCTCGAGCATGACGCCCTTCCGACGCTGCGCGACGGCATCGCCCATTGCGAGAAGGTCGGCGACTACGCCACGCGCCACCTCTTTCGCGAGATCCTGAGCAGCGAAGAAGAACACATCGATTTCATCGAGACGCAATTCGATATGATTGAGCGCATGGGTATCGAGAATTACACGCAGCTCCAAAGCAGTCCCGCCGAAGACTGAACGCCCCATAGGCCAGGAGGTGCAGGCCTGGTATCGGCACTCACCCCGCTTTTCCCATTGGGGCTCCGGCTCTTCGTCAGTTGGTGAGCACGCGATCGCCGCGCGCACGCACATTGAACGGCCTGGAGACACGCCAGCTCGTTCAATTTGAATCTCCGGTTGATTTGCATCAAAGCCAAACGGGCGCCGTTGATCTAGCAATAATGGCGTGGTGCGGTCTCCGTCAGCAAAGGAGATTGCGCCGAAACCTTTGCCTTGCCTTCTGCGAGATCAATCGCGATGGACCAGACAGCTCCCGTCGCCGCGCCCACCGGCTCGCCTGTTGTCACGCTCGCGACACGCGGTCTGACAAAGCTTTACCGCACCGGCGAGGTTGAAGTTCAAGCCCTGCGCGGCATCGACCTCGAGCTCTTCGAGGGTGAATTGGTTGTCTTCCTCGGGCCGTCGGGCAGCGGCAAATCGACTCTACTCAACATCCTCGGTGGTCTCGACCAGCCAACAGCGGGAGAGGTGACCTTTTACGATCAGGTTTTGACCAGTTATGGCGAATCGGCGCTGACCCGTTACCGCCGCGACTACGTCGGTTTCGTCTTTCAGTTTTATAACCTAATCCCAAGCCTGACCGCGCTGGAGAACGTCGCTCTGGTAACCGAGATCGCACAGGCGCCGCTCGATCCAGCCGAAGCCTTGGGGTTGGTCGCCTTGGACGATCGGCTGGATCACTTTCCCGCGCAGCTCTCCGGTGGCGAGCAACAGCGCGTTGCGATCGCCCGTGCAATCGCCAAACGGCCGAAGGTCTTGCTTTGCGATGAACCGACCGGCGCGCTCGACAGCAAGACCGGGATCCTGGTGTTGCGCGCCATTCAGCAGGTCAATCGGGAACTCGGGACCACCACTGCGCTAATCACCCACAATGCGGCGATCGCCGACATGGCAGATCGCGTGGTGTCCTTTGGCGACGGCCGGATTGTCGAAGTGCGCGTCAATTCAGAGCGGTGCGACCCGGAGGAGCTGCAGTGGTAACCGGCGCATGAACATGCTCGATAGAAAGCTAATACGCGATCTCTGGCGCCTCAGAGGCCAGGTGATTGCTATTGCCCTCATCGTTGCATCCGGGATCGCGCTCCTGGTCATGTCCCTGACTTCGTTGGAAGCCTTGCGCGAAACAGCGGATGCCTACTACGAACGTTACCGCTTTGCAGGAGTCTTCGCCGACGTGAAACGGGCACCGGCGCCGTTGGCCCATCGGATTGAGGCAATTCCGGGCGTCCAGGCGGCCGAAACCCGGATCACCGAGCAGGCTGTGATCGATGTCTCCGGTTTCGCGGAGCCGGTGATGGCGGTTCTGGTCTCTCTGCCCGAAGAAGGGCAACCGATTCTCAACCGCCTCGCTCTCGAGCGCGGGCGCTGGGTGGCACCGAACCGGGACGATCAGGTCATTGTCAGCACCCCCTTCGCCGAAAGCCATGGACTGGAGCTCGGCGACCAAGTGTCAGTGATCATGCGTGGCAATAAGCGAAAAATGACCATCGTCGGCATGGCGCTTTCGCCTGAGTTTGTCTATGCCATCGGGCCGGGCGCACTGATGCCCGATGACCAGCGCTACGGCGTTTTCTGGATCGGCCGGAAGACAATGGAAGCGGCCTACGACCTGGATGGCGCCTTTAATAACGTCACCTTGTCCCTTCTACGCGGAACCAATCCTAAAGACGTCGTGGAGCGCCTCGACCTCCTATTGGCGCGGTACGGTGGAATCGGAGCTTATGAACGAAAAGATCAGATTTCGCATTGGTTCCTGATGAATGAGCTGGAGCAGCTGCGCTCCATGGCCAGGATCCTTCCGTCTATCTTCCTCTTGGTCGCAGCCTTTCTGACCAACATGATTCTGGCACGGTTGATCGCCATCGAACGCAGCGAGATTGGTCTGCTGAAGGCCTTCGGTTACAGCAATTTCGCGGTCGGATGGCATTACGCAAAGATGGCAGTGGCCATGACTGCCTTGGGCGTTCTTCTGGGCTGGGCACTCGGATTTTGGCTGGGCCGCTACAACACGGGAATCTATGCAGAACTCTTTCATTTTCCCTTTCTGTTGTTTCGGCCAGGGCCGGATTCCTTTGCGACCGCTGCATTGGTCAGCCTGGCTGCGTCGCTTGCCGGCGCCATGATCGCCGTGCGCGGAGCGGTAAGCCTGTCGCCGGCAGAGGCCATGCAGCCGCCCGCGCCACCATCCTTTCGCCACCACGGTTCTGCCTCAGGACGTGGCCGCAGCGCACGCAACTGGATCGACCAGCCGACACGTATGATTTTTCGTCAGGTTCTTCGCTGGCCGCTGCGTGCCGCCGCCACCATTACCGGTGTCGGGCTCGCAGTCGCGGTGATGATCACCTCATTGCACTGGGTCGATGCAATCGATCACATGATTGACATCGACTTCTTTCAAGCCCAACGGCAGGATATGACCGTGGGTCTGTCCGAAGCCCAGGGCCAACGCGTTGCCCTGGAATTCGCCACGCTTCCAGGCGTACTCGCCGCCGAAGGCAGCCGCACTGTCGTGGCGTCGTTCCACAGTGGGACACGGCGTCATCGCGGGTCGATCGAGGGGATCAGCGCCGACGCCCGTCTGCAGGTCGTCTATGATGCCGACGGTGGCATCGTACGGCCGCCGCCAGACGGCTTGATCCTATCTGAAATGCTGGCTCAAAAACTCGCCGTCAGCGTCGGCGATCAGGTTTGGGTCGAAGTACTGGAGGGGCGGCGACCGAATACACAACTGACCGTCGCAGGAGTCTTTGAAACATATTTCGGCATGCCTGCATACATGGAGTTAGAGGCCCTTAACCGCATAATGCGCGAGCCGCACCGGGTCGCCACGCTCGCCCTCCTCGTCGACCGCACTCAAGAAGTTACGCTCTTTGCCGAATTGAAAGACCTGCCAGAGGTCGCAGCCGTCGCGTTGCGGCGGGCTTTGGTCGATCGCTTCAACGAAACCATGGGGCGTTCGCTGCTTGTTTTCGTCGGTTTCTTCATTGTTTTTGCCAGTACGCTGTCTGTCGGCGTGGTCTACAATGCCGCACGCATCGCTCTCTCGGAGCGCGGACGCGAGCTCGCCACACTTCGGGTGCTTGGCTTCAGTCGATGGGAAATCTCATACATCCTGCTGGGTGAAACCGGCCTGCTGATCGCCATTGCATTGCCTTTGGGCTGCCTTTTTGGCCTCACCCTCGCCTGGTTCATATCTCTTGGCTTCGAGAGCGAGCTGTTTCGAGTGCCTCTGGCAATCACGCCCGCAACCTTTGGTGTGGCGGTGGCGACAACGCTGGTCTCCACCTTACTGTCCGGCTTGCTGGTCAGGCGTCGGCTCGATCAACTCGACCTGATCGAAGTCCTCAAGACACGGGAGTAACTCAAAAGTGTCGAATCTGTCACGACGCGTAGTGATCTGGAGCCCGGCAGGCCTGGCCCTGGCGGTTGGACTTGCCTATGCTTTCTGGCCGAAACCCTTGCCGGTCGATCTGGCCCAGGTTGAGCGCGCGCCCCTGGTGGTGACCCTCGATGAGGAGGCCGAAACCAGGATCATGGATGTCTTCGTGCTCTCGGCACCGATCGCCGGGCGCGCCCTGCGCATCGATCTGGAAGTCGGTGACCGGGTGGTCGCCGGCGAGACAGTTGTCGCGCAGATCGAACCGGTCGATCCCGCCTTCCTCGATCGCCGCAGCGAAGCCGAAGCCGAGGCTGCGGTCGAGACCGCCCTGGCTGCCCAGCATCTGGCGCTGGCAGAAGTGGATAAAGCCGAAGCCGAGCAGGACTTCTCGACAACCGAACTCAGCCGGGCCCGGCGTCTGATCAAATCCGGCACCATCACACAGCGCCGGCTCGACGACGCCGAGCGCGACTTTCGCACCAAATCAGCCGCCGTCGAAACCGCAAAGGCCCGTTTACGCATGCGCGACTGGGAGCTGCAACAGACGCGCTCGCGCCTGCTCTCGCCGGTTCAAGTTCGCGCGGAAGGCGGAATCTGCGAGTGCGTGGCGATCACTGCACCGGTCAGCGGGCGTATTCTCAAGATCCTGCATGAGAGTGAGGGTGTCGTCGGTGCCGGCGAGGCGCTGGCAGAGATCGGCGACCCGCAAGCACTCGAGATCGAGGCCGATTTCCTATCCGAGGATGCAGTCAAGATCGAGGCTGGTCAACGCGTGATCATCGATGCCTGGGGTGGCGCCAAACCCCTCACCGGACGGGTTCAACGCGTCGAACCATACGGTTTTACGAAGATCTCAGCGCTCGGGATCGAGGAACAACGGGTTAATGTCATCATCGATCTCGAGGATCCGCCGCAAGATTGGTCCCGGCTCGGTCATGGTTACCGGGTCGAAGTCGATGTCGTTCTTTGGGAAAACCAGGAGGTCTTACAGGTGCCGTCAACCGCGCCATTCCGTAATGGCGTGCACTGGTCGGTTTTTGCGCTGCATGAAGGCCGGGCGGCTCTACGCAAAGTGACACTGGGCCACCGCACCGGACTTGCGGTTCAGATCCTCGATGGTCTGGCGGAAGGTGAATCGGTCGTCCTGCATCCCTCCGATCAGGTCGTCGACGGCCGACGGATCATCCTGCGGGAGTGACGGGCACAGACTCAGTTAAGTTTGGCTGGAAACACCGTGATTGTATTTAGCGCGGGGCGTGGGCTGGCCCGCTTCCATGGATTGAGCGTGCCTTAAGGGCGTCTTTTCTTCGTGGACCTCGTCGATGATATCCTGAGCCATCTCCAGGCATTGACCACAACGCGGCCCGCTTCCCATTTCGAAATAGGCGCGCCGGGCGCAACGAACACCGCTACGGGCAACTTCGCTGATTTCAGAATCTCGATATCCGTTACAAAGACAGACGTACATTCATATCTCCAAGAGAGCCCTTCGCTAAATCGCTCGTAAGGCGCTCTGCCACGTTGAACGAGAGACCGACACACATCCCATCTTGAACAAAGATGAAACGCCCAGGCTCCAGCATTCCTATAATGTGGAAACGTTAAGAATGATTGTCAATTGCATTTTTTTTAAGATTCTTTATGAGGCACTTGCCAAGGCGTCGGAAGACAAGTTTTCTATCTAAATAATTTGATAATGATAATCATTCTTAATACGATACTCAAACGCCCACACCAATGCGCTTGGCATCCAAGCAATGCGGTGGGACCGACCGAACGCCGGGAGCAAAGATTGCCTATTTCACAGACTGACAAAGCCGAGATGCCATGGCCCACATCCACGGCGGAGCTCGCTCCCGCCGAACAGTTCATTGTCTGGTCCTTTCGCCGCTGGGTTTCAGGCCTTAAGCAGAACACTGGAGACCAATGGAATTTCGTCTGGAATGAGTTTGCACGCCAGCTCGGCCCCCAGGACGGGCGCGATGCCCTTTCCGGTTTCGCCGGGCTGCTGAAGGCGCTGCAATGCAATGCGCGCCGGAGAATCTGCTATCATCAGCCTTGCTGTTCTTACCTTGGGGCCGATGAAGTCAGCGTCGTCTGTTTCGTCGCCGCCTGTCAAAACCGGCAACCCCTGCTGGCGCGCTCGCTTGCAGAATGGCTGATCAAGGCAGATGGCACAGGAGAGATGATGGAAGCGGGTTTCCGCCTCGCAAACCACATGCGGAGGCACGGCTTGCTCCTTCCTCAGCGTTGCGGATCTCATAATCCTGCGTGCTCGGACACCACACCTCCAAGGGCAGCCTCTGTTCTACACTGAAGCATTGCGCCAATTGGAGGCCGCAGGCGAAAACATGATGATTCGCGCGAATAACGGTCCGCGCGGCTCCACCAACTGGATAAAACGCTGACAAATGAGTTCGTTTGGTGTAGGACTATCGCCAAGTCGATGAGGCGCCAGCCTTGTCGGGTGAGATCGAGGGGTGGGGCTGGTGCATAGGGCGGGTTACAACCGTCCACGCCGCCCGGCGCGCCAAACAGGGAGCGCTTAATCGAAATCTGGTCCGCGTGGGTTACACCTGCGCGGTTTTTTTTGCCTCCGAGAACGAAATACGTCGGCGTGCCCTGGTCGTGGTCACGAAAAGTCATTTGGGAAGCGCCGGAAAATCGAGCGATCCGGTCCCGTGCTGTCATTCAGGTCGCGATCCAGATCAAGCAGGCTCGTCAGTTATCGAAGCTGAAATTTCACCGGTATGACCAAATCAAGCTTGGCTTGCCGCATGTCACCCGGCATGGCCGGCAGAGGCTGCGCCCGCTCGATCATACCGAGTGCCTCCTTATCCAGGCGCTTGTGGCCGGAACTCTCCTTGATGGAGAAGAGGGTGACCGATCCGTCGCGTGTAACAACGAAGTGCAACAAGACAACCCCCTCTTCGTTCCTGAGTTTGGAGCGGCGCGGATAACGTTTGTGTTTCTCCAACCAGGCCAGGACCTGTTTGTAATAATCACTATCGGCCCCGGGTCTGCCGCCGCCTGGAGTATTGTCACCCTGTCCGATTTCACTTTGCCCGGAATGGCCTGAACGTCCCCCCTCTCCTGCGACCTGGTTTTCGCTGGCAGTCGCATCCTGACCTTCGGCGGAGCCTTTTTTTACCTGCTCCACTGCGTCTTGCGATTTAGCGTCCTGCGTCGGCTCTGCCGCGCTGAGCGTTTTGCGCAGTTGCTTGTTCTTTCGAGGCGCGGCAACTTTCTCGGTCTTTTGCAGTGCCGGAGGTGGTATTTTTTTCTCGATCAAGGGCCGGCGTTTCGGGACGGGCGGGGCTATTGAGGCCGCCGCCTGGGTCAGATCTTCCTGGACAGGTACAACTTCTGCCGTCTGGATTTCGTCAGTGTCGGTTAGAAGCGGTTCAGAAATTGTAGAAGCGTCAGGTTCCAACTCAACCGCCTCGGCCAGCGCGGGTTGCTCGGCGGGTTCGGGTTGATGGATCTCTGGGCTATCAAGCGCCTCTTGCTCCCTTAACAGATCAGCTTCAAGTACAGGCGTAAGCTCTTCAGCGTCGATGGCTTCCGTAGACTCGAAGGCCTCGACAGCCTGCAGTTCGCTCGCAGCCACTTCCTCAGGCGCGTCAGGGTCTCCTTCTGCCGTAGCAACTTCACCCCCTGCTTCGCGTCCGGAAGGGCCGAGAGAGATCACCGTTCCACCCTGACCGAAGTTCGCAACCCCGCTGTCTTGCTGGCCGGGCAGAAAGAAAAGCATAGCACAATGAATTGCAAACGAAACCAGGACAGCAAGACACAAAGCGGCCAGGTGACCATCTTCGCGATCTTCAGACATCAAAGTGCCGGCGTCCTGAAATGTAAGATCGGTCATCAGGCAGCAACCACAAAAGGACAGCCACGCCTCGGGTGCGCCATGACGCTCACCGGCAACTCGAACACCGTCTCGATGAGCCCCTCCGTCAGAACTTCGACGGGCTTGCCCTGAGCCACCACCTTCCCCTCCTTCAGCATCACAATGCGGTCCGCGTACATTGCGGCTAGGTTCAGGTCGTGCAGAACCGCGACCACTCCGATCCCACGCCCGCACGCTCGCACCGCAGCCTGAAGGGTCGCGTGCTGGTGGGAGGGATCCAAACTTGATGTTGGTTCATCCAATAGAAGAAAACGGCCACCTGTTTCTTTCACCGCTTGTTCGACCTGTCGGCCCTTCACATCAGAATCACTGAATTCTATCTGCGTTAAAACCCGTGCCAGCTGCACACGCTGAC
The DNA here is from genome assembly GCF_947331435.1 of Pelagibius sp. Alg239-R121. GTDB lineage: Bacteria > Pseudomonadota > Alphaproteobacteria > Kiloniellales > Kiloniellaceae > Denitrobaculum. The sequence continues at coordinate 432,076 of NZ_CAMZOF010000002.1, forward strand.
GCTCTCCGCCGGACAGCGTCGTATAGACGCGATCCACCAGATGCAGGGTTTCCGTTTCCAGCAGTGCTAAGCGCGCAATGGTCAAGTCCTTGCCCTGGTCGCTGAAGCCGGCGTGGGGCGAGCGGCCAAGCAAGACCACCTCCAGAACGCGGAAGGGAAAGGTGAGTTCCGAATGCTGCGGTAAGACCGCGCGTCTGCGGGCCAGCGCCTCGGCCGGCCAGTCCGCCATGGCCCTGCCCTCGAGAAATGCTGAGCCGGCTTGTGGCTTGAAAGCGCCCGACATAACGGAAAACAACGTCGATTTACCGGCGCCGTTGGGGCCGACAACCGACAGCAGTTCTCCCGCAGCAACGCTAAGAGACACATCATTCAAGATATTGGACCCGCCAAGCTCAACCTTGATATTCTTGACTTCGAGCACTACCAGCCTCCCTTGGAACGGGACCGCACCAGCAGCCAAAGAAAGAATGGGCCGCCGACACAACTGGTCAGGATGCCGATCGGTAGCTCGGCGGGAAGAGCAACGGAGCGCGCGGCCAGATCGGCGAAAAGCATCAGGCTGGCACCCAGCAAAATTGAAGCCGGCAGCAGGGTCTTATGATCCGCGCCCAGTGTCAGTCGCACCAGATGCGGCACTACGAGACCAACGAAACCGATAACACCGGTAATCGCTACCGAGGCTCCCGTTGCGAGTGCAACGAGCAGAACCACCGCGCGCTTTGTCCATTGAATCTGAAAGCCAAGGTGTTGGGCTTCACGTTCACCGAGCAGGAGCGCATTGAGATGCCTGGCAAATAGCGACAATACGATGGTTGCACCGGCAATGAAGGGAGCGACTGTCAGGATTTTTGTCCAGGTCACGCCGCCAAGACTGCCTAACATCCAGAAATTGAGGTCGCGTAGCTGTTGATCGTTGCTCAGGAAGATCAGCAGACCAACCCCGGCCGCCGAGATGGCATTCATGGCGACACCTGCAAGCAGCATGGTTGCGACGTCAGTTTGCCCAGCATGACTGGCAATGCGATACACCAGAAATGTTGAGATGAGGCCACCGCAAAAGGCGGCAAGCGGCAAGGCCAGAAACGAGAACGGCGAGGTGCCGGGGACTTGGGGTTCGAAACCAAAGAACTGGCCCAGAACTATCGCAAGACTATTGCCCAATACAATTGTTGTCGCCGCCGCCAAAGCGGCGCCGGTTGAAACACCGATCAGCCCGGGGTCCGCCAACGGATTCCGAAATAGACCCTGTAGAGCCGCCCCGGACACAGCGAGCGCGGCTCCGACCAGGATCGCCAGGCAGGCTCGAGGCAAACGGATCGCAAGCAGAACCGTCTCTTCCCGCCGGCCGAAGGCCCACAACGAGTTCTGGAACCCGGCATCATCGACGGCGTGTTCGCTTAGCAATCCCAGAGCGTGGCCAAAAATGGCGATGATTTGAGGCAGCGATATGCCGACGGCCCCCCAGCCAACGGAAACCACGAAACCGACCAGCAACAAACCCGCAAGGGCCCAGAGAAAAAGGGTCGTCCGCTGCCGACGTCTCAGAGCGATCGTCATAACCTGGCCGGCAGCCAGACTACTAATTGCCATAACCCCTCACACTGTTTGTCATGAACCTAACGCGGTACATATCTGGACAATTACGGTTCCTTTTTCATTGCACCGGCAAAGTCCGGATGCAGCTTTGCGGCAAGCTGTTCGATCGCCAAAGGCGTACGGGGACCAAAACCAAGGAGCAGAAGGCCATCCATCGAAACGATCCGTCCATCCCGGCCCGCCGGGGTTTCGGCGATTTCTGGAACCTGCATCAGGTTTTCTGATCCGCCCAACAGGGTCAGTGAACGGTTGGTTACCAGCAACACATCTGGCGCTGCTTCAACCAGCGCTTCTGGCGACAGAGCCTTGTAGCCTTTAAAGGCATCGACCGCGTTCACTCCACCCGCAAGTTCAATAATCCCGGCCGCCGATGTTTCATTTCCAGCCGCCAGTGGTGCTCCACCGTTACCGATGGAAAGCAAAAACAATACCTTCGGCCTGGTTCCGACATCGGCGACCGCTTGCTTCAAATGCTTGAGGTCGCTCTCGACCTTGCGGGATAGCGCCAGACCCTTTTCCGATACAGCCATTGCGTCGGCAATCAGTCGAATCTTGTTCGAAATTCCCTGTGGTGTCGGGTCGTCAGGCACCAGGACGATCTGTTGGCCGGCGTCACGCAGTTGCTCGAGCACGGCGGGCGGACCGGAGTCCTCCACGGCCAGAATGAGCGAAGGCCCCATGGCCAGGATGGGTTCGGCTGCCAATTGCCTCATATAGCCGACATTCGGTAAGTCTGTAGCCTCGGCCGGAAAAAGACTGGTGGAATCGACGGCGAGAACACGATCCGCGAGTCCAAGCGCATAGACGATCTCCGTGACCGAGCCTCCGACCGACACCACCGAGCCACTGTCTGCGATCACGAGGCTATTGCCGGTCGCATCGACCATCGGCGACTGTGCAAAGGCTACCTGGGATTGGATGGCTAGCGAAGCCGCGAACACAGCGGCAACACGCAGCCTCACAAGACTGTACAGCAAGCTCACACTATCTCTCCGTAGGGCTCAAAAGCGGCAATCAAGCTCCGCCAGTCATCCCGCTCCAGCTCACCGGGTTTGCGTTTGCCGAACATCCAGGCAATCTGATCATCTCTGGAATCGAAGATCTCGAGCGACGTCACGACGCCATCACGGGTCGGCTTGCGGATGACCCAGGCCGCAGCAATCGAATCCATACGCAGATGCAGGTTGAAGCCTTCGTCCAGAACGTTGAACCAGGGCCCGAAAGCCTTCAGTTTCTGCACCGGACCGGTATGAATCTGAATAACGCCCGGGTTGCCGGTAAAGATCATGAGCGGCGTGCAGGTGCTGGAGGCCGTCTCTAGAGCAGACCGGAAACTGGTGGGATCGACTCGATAGGCAAAATCTTCGCCGACCAACCTGAAAGCCTGAACACGGCCAACACCCAAGTCCTTCAGCATCGCATGAAAATCGTGCACGTCCTGCAATTCGCGCCAACGCTTGCGCAGCTCCGCGGGATCGATCTCGGGGTCAGGGCGTTCAGGCTGGCGTGCCGGTAACGCCGAGACCTCCAGTCCAGGTTCCTGATTTGGATCGAGATACTCCGCCACTAAGGCTTCATAGGCCTGCCGGTCGCTGTCCTCGCGCAAGTAGACTTTGTGCACGGCGGTTCCGTCCAGATCGAAGAACTGCAGACTGTGGCGCACTCCGCTGCGGGTCTCTTCCGTAACCGCGTAACCGCTACGCCAGTGGTCCAGGAACAGCCGAAGGTCGATATCTTCATCCAGAACGAGGCCCATGGACTTGAAGATCGAAATCTTGTCGAACACGCCGACCTTTTCGTGAACCGCATGATCGTTGCGGGTCAGCACCATCACCTGCCCGAGGTTCGGGAAGCTCTTGATAATCTCACCCCATCGGCCCACAAGACGCCTGACATCTTCGCCACAGCGACAAGCCACCAACTCGCCTTCGGAAACGCCCAGCCGCCCGGCCGCATCCCGTGCACGCAGCTGCGGCTCCGTCGCTCTTAGGACCTGCCATCGGGTTTTGAGCTCTAACACGTCGATATCACTGAGCTCCATTTCGTCAATGACGACAGTTTCGGTCATTCTGTTCTTCCTTTCGCTACAACGCTCGTTCTGAACATCTTCGTCCTCACCATTTCAGCGAATAACTGACGAGGCCTTTGAAGTTACGACCCGGTTCCAGTGCGTTGGTGTTGACCCGTGCGTAGGATTTGTCGAAAACGTTATCGATCCCCAGATCGAGCCTCAGACCGCTCAACACGTCGTCGGACGGCTGCCATGAAAAGTAGATGTCGTGGACCGCGTAGCCGTCGCGCTCCTCGGCCTGCGTGTCGACCTCGTCAAATTTATCGGCAGCCAGCACGCGCCAGCCAACCAGAGAGTTGATCTCAGGCAGCTTCACAGCGGTGTTGAGGGTCACTTCGTCAGGCGTCAGAGTGCCCAGTTTTTCGCCTGTCTCTTCGTTCTCACCATCAATTCGTGAGAAACCCAGAGACACCAGGAAGCGCTCGCTTTCGTAAGAAGCTTCGATCTCTGAGCCCCATAGCTTTGCTTCGGGCACATTGAAGGTCGTCGTCGTACCATCGCAATTCCCTGGAATGAAGGGATTACAGTCGACAAAGGGTGTTGGTTGATCGACCGCTGTATCGATGAAGTCGTCACCCCAGATAAGGAAGTGGGATGCCTTGACCTGAAATTGATCGCCGGCATCCACCAGATCCTCAAAGGTCACGCCACCTCCGAACTCGATGGTCTTGGTTTTCTGTGGCTTCAGATCGCTGTTTGGTACGAAACGATTGGTGATGCCAGGACCGATAGGAATCTGAAAATGCACACCCGTCGTGAAGAGATCGTCAAACGTAGGTGCGCGGAAGGCCTCGGCATAGTTGGCGAATACGAGGAGCCAGTCGGTCGGCAGATAGCTGACACCGAGTCTGGGAGAGAGCGCAGTCTCTGTGTTGCTGTCCGAGACCGAACTGGACACCTCGTAACTGTCGAACCTAAGGCCCGGAATGATCAGGAGGTCACCCGGGATGACTCCGAAAGGCTCAGAAAATGTAATTTCCGCTTGAGAATAGATGCCCGTAAAACTGTCTTCTGCATCCGGCACGCCGCCCCGCTCCGCAGAACCCTGAGCGCCGTCCTGCTCGTCCTCGTAGTACTCCGCGCCGTAGGTGAATGTTACCGCGAGATCTTCCGAGAGCGTCAGATTAGACCGGTTGTCGAGGCGGAAACCGATGGTTTCGACATCACGCTCCAAGAGCGCGCCGGTTACTGCGAAAGTCGTCGGATCCAACTCAACTTCATCAACCTGCAGATCAGTGTAGTAGGCCAGGAAGTCCAGATTGATCAGATCGTTGTCGGGATCCTTGTAGCTGTAGGCAACCCGGTAGGTGTCTGACAGAACCTCTTTGTCGAAGACCTCATCGCTTATGGCCTGACCGTTGTTGGGTTCCTGTGCATCGTTGCGGAAGGTGGTGAAAGAGCCTTCGATGCGGTGGTACTCGGCAAACTCGTAGCTTCCCTTAAACAAGCCGGAGATGATTTCATCGTCGGTGTTGTCCAGCTCGGTGCCGTCGCCCAACTCGATGGAGCCGGAATCCCGCCGGGTTACACTGCCGATAAAATCGAGACCTTCGATCGGCGTGGCATAACCGGTCACCGTCCCGCTCGTTTCCCGGTTAACGGTCTGATAGCCGGTCGACGCTGACAGGCCGAAGGTTTCGTCTGCGGCCAAATAGTCGCTCGCATCGATGGTCCGGAATTCGATCACACCGCCTGTGCCGCCGCTGCCATAGAGTGAAGACGCAGGGCCGCGCAGGACTTCGACCTGCTTCAATAGACTGGGGTCGATGAAAAAGCGGCCATCGTGGGCCGAACCGAAATTCTGCCGTGCGCCATCGATCAAAACAATGACATCTGGGCCATCGAAACCGCGGATACTTGGCACTTCGCCCGTACGGCGCGGCCCGCCCGTAAACTCGACATTGGGAACGAACCGCAGGATGTCGTCAGGTGTCGAAGCCTGCCGGCTTTGAATCTCCTCTCGACCGATGACCGAGACCATGCCTGGGTATTCGAAAGCCTTGATCGGATTACGGGTCGCGGTGACCGAAATCGGATCCAGGATCTTGTCGTAAGTGACCGCGCCGCTTTCGGAGTCCTTTTTCGCCGTGTCGTTCTGAGCAAGTTCTTTTGCCGGGACTATCTCGCCCTGGCCTTCCGGTCGTCCGTCGACGAGCGACAAAGGCTCACTGGGCTTAAGGCCGTCTTGAGCCTGAACGGCGACCGAGATAAGACAGGATCCGATAATCGATACGGTCATCGCCGCGCCCGTGTTCTTCGGGCGAATGAAACCAGCCATAAATGCTTCCCCTTGGCTTTAAGCTTTGGATGTCGTGTCCTGGCTGGCTTGCGAAAGCGGCTTGGCCTTGGGTGGCTGGCTTGGACTTCGTAACGCGTCGTTTTATTGCCAAATGAACGTTTCGCCGGGCCTGCAAAACCTGGCCGGCTGGGTTCATTTGGTAAGAATCAATTTCCCTTTCTTGGTGGCACGTAACCGGTAGTGCTCGCCGTCATGTTCAATCACGACTTCATTGGAATCGGCAAAGAGGTCCCGGCTGTGCAACATTTTAATCTTGCGCGAAGAAAGGTTCGGCATACCCACTCCATCGAGATGGAGCGGATTGCGCCCGCTTTCCTTCGGCTTCACAGTCATATTGTCTTCCTGACTTTTCCCGCAGCTCGATTTCGCACTGAAGCCGAGTCTACGCTCGGGCTTTTCCAGCATTGCCGCTCCACAGCAACGAGTTGCGGGACCTTATTTGTTCTCCTCAAACATGAGGGTTCTTGGTGACCGGCACCCAACGATGCGGAGCCCGGTCGCCGCAACTCTCACTTCGACTCAATCAATAATGAGAATGACTCGCACTTGCAATGTTTAAATAACGCTCACTTCGCAATTAGCTTAGAAGTGGTCACTTCACGCTAGGTGTCGCCAGTATTTACAGGTTCTGGTTGAATACTGGTCTGTAACGCAGCCCACATCCCACGATGCAGAATTCACACGCCGGCTTGCTTGTCTGCGCGCCAGCAATCCGTAATCTGACGGTCGAGGGTCAAACCTGAAGATCAGCACAGAAACTGATCACTGCGCCGCGCAGTCCCCGCGCTGCAGAAGCAAGCCCCCAGATAAGCAGGAGAAGACACCGATGTCCGACCGCCCCGTTGTCCTGGTCACCCGCCGATTGACCGATGCCGTCCATGCGCGCCTGGAGAAGAACTACAATCCGGTTTTCAACCTTGAAGACCGGGTGTTCGATCAAAGCGAACTGGTTTCCAAATGCCAGTCAGTAGATGCGGTGATTCCCTGCCACTCTGAACTCTTCTCTGCCGAGGTCATTGCGGCGCTGCCGGAACGCCTGAAGGTCATTGCCAATCACTCCGTGGGGGTCGATCACGTGGACCTAACGGCAGCCAAAGAAAAAGGTGTGATCGTCACAAACACGCCGGATGTCCTGTCTGACGCGACGGCTGAAATCGCGATCCTCTGCATGCTGGGCGCGGCACGGAGAGCGAGTGAAGGTGACAGAATGGTTCGGGAAGGCCGGTGGGATTTCTGGAGCCCGGCTTTCATGGTCGGCGTACAGACGACGGGCAAACGCTTGGGAATCATCGGTATGGGCAGGGTCGGTCAAGTGATGGCAATGCGCGGCCGAGGTTTCGGAATGGAGATTCACTACAGTAACCGCCGCCGCTTGCCACAGGACCTCGAACAGGGTGCGATCTTTCATGAGACGGTCGAGGACCTGCTACCAAACTGCGATGTTCTGTCCCTGCACTGTCCCTCGACCCCCGAAACCAAGGGTCTGATGAACGCCGAACGCCTTGCCTTATTGCCAAACGACGCCGTACTGGTCAATACGGCAAGAGGACCATTGATCGACGAAGCTGCACTGATTGACGCCCTAAAGAATGGGGGCCTTTTTGCTGCCGGGCTGGACGTATTTTGTGACGAGCCGGGCGGCAATCCGGAACTGAGCAGGTTGGACAACGTCTTTATGCTGCCGCACGTCGGATCAGCGACCAAAGACACGCGCGATGCTATGGGGTTCCGGGCCATCGATAACCTGGATGCCGTTTTCGCCGGCCGGGAACCAGGCGACCGGGTCGCTTAAACCCAAGCGACCGAGTCGCTTGAATAGAGCGGCCGGATCATCTGATCGGCCTCAAACCTATTGGAAAAAGTGATCAGGCGTCAGCTGCGGCTGCCGGTGGACGCTTAGAGGTGGCTTCGTCGGACTCATCGTTCGCCGGGGGGGCCTCGTCCTGACCGACCGGCGCAGCAGCTGCATCCGATACTGCCGCCAGCTCTTCCTCACGGGCATTGGCAAGTGCTTCGATGATTTTGGCTTCCTCCGCTTCAGGCGTGCGGGGTTCAAGCTCGGGCGCACCGGGCCTGCCTTTGCATTCCAGGAAGACCCGTGCCGAACAATTCCGGCAGGTATCGTCAGCGAGCCGAGAAACCAACTGCTCGATCGCGGTCCCCTTGCTCTCGAAGACGTTCTCCGCACCGATTGTTTCAATAACCCGCAGCTTACGCAGACGCTTCAACATCGGAGGGTAGCGCGCAACAATGTACAATGCACCGCCACGCGCCTGACGGCGTAGGTGTTCCTCAACCATCATATCCGCGGCCGCCAGATCGATCTCGCCGACTCCCTTGAGTACCAGCACCAGATGAAGCTGACCGGCGTGGTCGCGTTCCAGCTTGCGGAATTCTGCCTCAATGGTCTCTACCGACCCAAAATAGACCGCTCCATCGATGCGCGCGAAGACGATTTCAGGACATTCCACCAGACTGTGCGCAATGACGTTGCGGAAACTTCGCCGGGTGCTGCCGGGGTCCGGTGAACTGATCGCCAGCTTCGGCCGTGCGGAGTTCGAGAGGAAAATCAGGAGGGAGAGAATCACGCCGACATAAATCGCGAATTCAAGGCGCACGAACAAGCCGGCCAGGATCGTCGCGATTACAACGGCACTGTCGGAGCGGCTGGAGCGCAGGACGTGCCGGATTTCCTTGCGGTCGATTAGCTTCCAGGCGACGTAGAGAATGATACCGGCCATAGCAGGCAGGGGCGTCAGGCTGACCAGAGGCGCCACGAAAAACAGCATGCCTCCCAGCAGTATCGAGGAGATAATGGCCGATATCGGGGTCTTGGCGCCGGCCTCGTAGTTAACGCCGCTGCGGGTAAAGGATCCGGAACCTGGATAGGCCTGGAACAACCCGCCCACAAGGTTCGACATCCCCTGTCCGATGATCTCCTGATTCGCATTAAAGCGCGTATGTGTCCGAGTCGCGAACGCCCGGCCGATGGAAACGGCCTCAAGTAACGCAATCAGTGCAATAGCGAACGCACTTTCCGACAGGCTGCCGGCGCTCTCCAGCGTCACGTTCGGGAGATAAAAACTCGGCGTAATCGAAGGCAGCTCCCCGACCATCGAGACACCATTCTCCCTGGCGTCCAGCAACCAAGCGAGTAGCCCACCGCCAATCAGCGCGAGCATGAAGCCAGGCAGGCGCACGGAAATCCTGCGGAACACAAGAACCAGAATCAATGTGAAAACGGCAATCACGATCGATCGCCAGTTCACCACGTCGACAGACGTCACGAGATTGTAGGCGCGCTCGACCACGGTTCCCCCGCGCGCCACTTGGACTCCAAGCACATCGCCCATCTGACTGATACCGATGAGCACTGCCGCGGCAGCGGTGAAGCCAACCAGGACGGAATGCGAGACAAAGGTCACGAGACGGCCAAGCTTGGCCACGCCGAGCGCGAGCTGGAATGCTCCGACAAGAAGAGTGAGGATAAGGGCCGATTCGATAAAAGCGGCAGAGCCGGGGTCGTGCTTGAGGTAAAGCGCATTGAAGACAACGGCAGAGATCGCCGTTGTCGGCCCGGAGATCATTACCATCGAAGAGCCGAAGATCGCAGCAACGATCGGCGTGATCATTGCCGTATAGATTCCGAACTCGGGTGGAAGGCCGGCGATCGTGGCGAATGCGATCGCCTGGGGCAAAACGATCGTTGCGTTGGTGAAACCGGCAAAAAGATCGGCGCGCAGAGTCCCCCTGTCAACTGATGGAAGCCAGGTCAAGCAGGGCAGCGCCCTGCTGAAAAACTCACTGCTGAAACTCACTCGCCGATCCCTTTCCGGCAATCAGGCTCTTGGTCGATAGATGAGAGAGCGATCCACGATCCTGACCGTTTCCGTCAAAAACGACCTCGCTCCGGATTCAGATATTCAAATTCCTCGCGCCCGAAAAGAGGGACGCTGCACCTCATTATCTATGTCCGTAGTAAAGGGACACTGAATGCTCCGCTTCTGCGAAGAACAACCAGCGTTCCGCCAACATCCCGATCAGATGCGACAGCACCGCCACCACCAGGAAAAATGCGCCCCCGTCCAATGCAATCGCGGCCAAGAGACCAAGCACCGGGACCGCGCCGCCCAGGGCAACGGCCAAGAGGCGCAGTTTGCGGGCATGCTTGCGGCCGACGCGGTAAACCATCTCTTTCATCAAATAGTTCGGCGAGGAATGTGGCGCTTCAAGCAATCGCACCTTGCCGATATGGCCAAGGCCGGTCGCGGTCTCCGGCGAAGAGCCGTTCGAACCGAGTGTCGTGCGGTCCGCGCGGCCCCACCAGACGAATTTGGCTACCCAGGCGACGACCATAAGGCCCAGCGCGGTTAATACAGCTGTTTCGGAGAAGGCTCCCAACAGGCTCGATAGCGCGGCAGCCAGGAGCGCGCCACCGGCGGCGGCAAACAGAAGGTAGCACAGCGGCGTCAGACCCGTTTGCCAGCGCGGCACGGTCTTCAAAGACCCGTAGATCATCGCAGTGGCGTACACCGTCACGATCGAGAGAACCGTCAGCAAAACGCCGATGGGGGCCACCCGGTCATCAGCAAAGATCCAAAGCACCGCATAAATGGCGAATAGCCCAAGGGTCACAGCGGCGAGAGCGCCTTCGCGCGACAGCCAGGACGACCGCCACTGGCTTAATGCGCGCCAGGCCCGCTCCGGATGCCCAAGGTGAAAGGTCGAAGACGCCAAACCCACGCTGGTCAATATGAATGCCAGGGCACAGGTAACGAAACCTGCCGTCCCGTCACTGGGTGCGGCGCCAAGACCGAGCATGGCAATCAGGCCGAAGCCCATGCCGGAGAAGGTGGTGAAAACAATAATCGAGGAAGCAGGATGCATTGTCTTACCCCATTTTCTCTAGAGCGGCATCGAGCCAACCCAGGAAGCCCTTGGCTTCAGGTTCAGCCAGTGCGACCAGATCGCTGGGCGCGCTCTGGACGGGAGACGTTTTTGGCCGGGGCGGCAGGTACTTGTTGACCGGCTTGGTCCCCTGCTCGGGCATCAGGTCCATTCCGCCGCGCTCGGCGACCATCACCGAAACGTTGGAATTTGGATCGCTGAAATCGCCGAAGTGCCGGGCATTAGCGGGACAGGTCCGTACGCAAGCGGGTTCCCGGTCTTCTTCCGGCAAGTTTTCGTTGTAGATCCGGTCGACGCAGAGCGTGCACTTTTTCATGACCCCTTCGGCGGCGTCCATTTCCCGGGCGCCGTAAGGACAAGACCAGGCGCAAAGTCCACAGCCGATACACCAGTCCTCGTTGACCAGAACGATGCCGTCTTCGCTGCGCTTATAGCTGGCGCCGGTTGGGCAGACGGTTACGCAAGGCGCGTCCTCGCAATGCAGACAGGACTTCGGAAAGTGAACAACCCGGGTATCCTTGCCATCGGCAAGAATCTGGGCCTCGGACCCCGAACACCCCCCGCCTTGCGAGGCATCGACCTCGAAAGTATGGATCCGGTTGAGCCAAGAGCCGACCGGATCTGCACCATAAGGGTTTTGGTCTGACAACGGCGCGCCGTAGCCGCCGGTGTTCCACTCTTTGCAGTTCACCACGCAGGCGTGACAGCCAACGCAGACGTCCAGGTCGATGACCAGACCGAGTGATTTGTCGGTTTGAGCGGGCAAAGTTGTCATTTCGTCCACTCCTTCCCATAGCGCAGTTCCGAAGGACCGGGTTGGGCGGGTCCCTTCTGGGCTTCGACCCGGGGCTCGCTCAGTTCATCACCCGGCTCCGCCTTTTCGACACGGACCCGCAGGTCATACCATGCGGCCTGGCCGGTGATCGGATCGGAGTTGGACCAGCGCATGCCATCGCCCTTGGCCGGCAGCAGTTCGTGAATCAAATGGTTTAGCAGGAAGCCCTTTTTGGCTTCAGGTGCATCGGACGACAAACCCCAGGCACCGCCGCGTTTACCAATCGCGTTCCAGGTCCAGAGGGTTTTGGCATTCACGGCGTCCATCCGCATGACCGGAACCTTGATGCGGCCATGGTGAGAAATCACCCAGGCCCAATCGCCGTCTTCCAGTCCCTGCGCATCGCAAACTTCACCGGGCACATACATGGGATTGGTGCCGTGGATCTGTCGCAGCCAGGCGTTCTGCGAACCCCAGGAGTGGTACATCGCGGCCGGACGCTGGGTAATGGCGTGCAGAGGATACTCCGCTTCGTCAATCTGTTCGCCTTCAAATGGGGCATACCAAATCGGCAGCGGATCGAAACAATCGCGAATGCGCGCCTTAAGATGCTCGGGCGGTTTCTGGTCCGCTTTGCCTTCCGCCGTCAACTGGAACTTCCGGAGTGGCTCCAGATAAAGCTGGAAGATGACCGGCTGCGGCGCATCGTAGAAACCCATGCCGACGGCCCAGTCCTGATAACCGGCATTGGCGTGCTTGAAGTACTGGGCTTCGGCAGGAATATGCTCGATCCAGAAACCACCGTTCTCGATGTAACGCTTGAGCTGATCGGGGTTGGGCTTGCCACGGCCTGCCTCGTCGGCGTTTTCGCCACGCCATCCCGACAGTGGGCCGATGCCCGGCTTGCGCTCGTGATTGACGATGTAGTCAGCGTAGTCGCTGAACTTGGCGGACCCGTCCTCGTTGACAAAGCCAGGCAAACCCAGCCGTGCGCCGAGATCGATCATGACCGACTGGAACCCCCGCACATCGCGGTCCGGCTCCACCACAGGCCAGCGGATCGAATCCGCCGCCGCGTCAGGCTCGCAGATCGGCCGGTCGAGCAGAGAAATGCAGTCGTGCCGTTCAAGGTAGGTCGTGTCCGGCAGAACCAGATCGGCGTAGGCGACCATCTCGGAAGAATAGGCATCCGAATAGATGATTTTGGGAATGACGTACTCGCCGTTGTCGTCCTTGGCCTCCAGCATCTCCATCACACCGCGCGAATTCATCGAGGAATTCCACGACATGTTCGCCATGTACATGAACAGGACGTCAACCGGATAGGGATCCCCGGCATAGGCGTTCGAGATCACCATGTGCATCATGCCGTGCACCGACATGGGCGCATCCCAGGAAAAGGCCTTATCGATGCGCTTGCAGCTGCCGTCCTCGTTGATAGCGAGATCTTCCGGTCCGCGCGGATAACCCAGATGCGGACCCGGAAGCGGGCTGTTGGCCGCATATTCCGCGTGTGGCTTGGGATGGGCTTCCATTGGCTTGGGATAGGGCGGTTTGAAACGGAAACCGCCCGGACACTCGATGGAACCCAACAGGATCTGTAGCAGATGCAGGGAACGGCAGGTCTGGAAACCGTTCGAATGGGCGGAGATTCCGCGCATGGCATGGAACGCGACCGGGCGGCCGATCATCTGTTCGTGGCGCTCGCCCTTCATGTCGGTCCAGGGCTGCTCGATAACGATTTCTTCTTCGAAGGCGGTGCGTGCCAGTTCAGCGGCCAGGCGCTTGATCTGTGCAGCGGGAACACCTGTCTGTTCGGTCACGGCGTCCGGTGCGTAGGCACCGTCGAGATACTTTTCCGCCAGCAATTCGAATGACGGCACCGCTTTACGGCCATCAGGCAGAGTCACCTCACCCTTAAGGCTGGGTTTTACACCGGACTGCTTGTGCGAGACGCAACTGTTGGAAGCCCTGTCCCAGACCAAAGCTTCGCCGTCTTCATTGCGCGCGAAGAGGCCATGATCATTGGCATCCGGATCACGGATCACCAGCCAGGGCGCATTGGTGTAGCGAATCAAGTAGTCGAGATCGACCTTTCCCGCGCGCAGCAGCTCATGAATGAGCGCCAGGATAAACAGACCGTCCGTTCCCGGCGTAATCCCCACCCATTCATCGGCAATGGCGTTGTAGCCGGTGCGCACCGGGTTCACGCCGACGATTTTGGCACCGCGCTCTTTGAGTCGGCTTAAGCCCATCTTGATCGGGTTGGAATCGTGATCCTCGGCGACACCGAAAATCATGAACATCTTGGAGCGTTCCCAATCCGGCTGACCGAATTCCCAGAAGGCGCCGCCCATGGTGTAGATACCGGCGGCAGCCATATTCACCGAACAAAAACCGCCATGGGCAGCGTAGTTCGGCGTACCGTAGGCTTGCGCCCAAAAGCCGGTTAGCGACTGGCTCTGATCCCGGCCGGTGAAGAATGCGAGGCGTTTCGGATCGGATTCACGAATATCCTTCAACCAGGAGGTCGCAAGACCGAGCGCCTCGTCCCACTCGATTTCCTGAAATTCACCCTTGCCGCGCGGGCCGACACGCTTCAGCGGCTTGCGCAGGCGTGCAGGCGAATAGTGCTGCATGATTCCGGCAGAACCCTTGGCACAGAGAACACCTTTGTTGACCGGGTGATCACGGTTGCCTTCAATGTAGCGGACCTTGTTGTCACGCAGATGCACGTTGATGCCGCAGCGGCAGGCGCACATGTAACAGGTCGTCTTGCGGACCTCGTCAGAGACTTTGGGAGATGTCTCCACCGGCTCTCGTTCAAACAGGCTCATGCGTACCATCCTCCCCCGCTGAGGCGCGCGCATCCGCCCGCCAATGACGTCCATACTTTCAATGCAATGACCGAAGCAAACATCAACGCATCCCCACGATGAGAGAAATCGCCGGCAGCGCCTGACGGCCTCCGGGCTTCACCCAATTAAACGGAATAGATTGAACGTACGAATAGGGGAGTTTCGCGACAAAAACCACCATAAATGAGACCCAAATTACCAAAAACACGCAATTTTTCGCCAAAACACCTCTTTATCGCGCAACAATCACTAGGCAAAACAACCATTGTGCGAAACACGCTTTTCCGGAGGCATTCTATCCTCCGAGCGATCAGTTCAGGTTGGCAAAAAACCAAACTTTGGTTTGGGTAACTCCGCCGGTCACCGATGAGGTCAGACCCTCAAAATCTGCCTCAAGCCCGCAAGAGTCAAATGGCCTTTCACCCGCTCGGTCAGGCGGCTTTCCGGTCCAGGCCTTCTTTTAGCAACACCGGTATCTGACTGGGCACGTCGGCAACCGCGACGCCTGCCGCTTCAAGTGCCGCGCGTTTGGAATCGTAAGCGCCGCTGCTGCCGGAAACAATCGCGCCGGCATGCCCCATCTTCTTACCCGGTGGTGAAGCCCGGCCGGCGATGAACGCGACTACAGGCTTGGACATGGCGGCCGCATATTCGGCAGCGCTTTCCTCCGCAGAACCGCCGATCTCGCCACAGAGAACGACCGCCTTTGTGCTTTCGTCCGCATTGAGAATTTCAAGAGCATCGCGCGAATTCGTCCCGATCATGGGATCGCCGCCAACGCCGTAGAAGGCCGATTGACCAAAGCCACTCTGGGTAAGATTCAGACTGACCAGAGTTCCCAGGCTGCCCGAGCGGGAAATCACGCCGATTTCTCCAGGCTGAAACACATTGGAATTGAAAGCCGGCATGATACCGACAAAACACTCGCCCGGTGTCACCAAACCCGCTGTGTTGGGGCCAACAATCCGCACGCCGTTCGAAGCGGCCGCGGCATGCATTTCCATCACATCGTGGGCTGGGATATGCTCGGTCAGGCAGACGACCATCTTCACACCGGCTTCGCAGGCATCGATCGCGGCCGCTTTGGCGGCCATCGGCGGAATGAACATCACCGAAACATCGAGCTCCTGGTCGCGCGCCGCTTCCACGGCGGTGGCATAGACCGGAAGCCCCAGATGCTGGGAGCCTGCCTTTTTTGGATTGACGCCGCCAACGACAGTGGTGCCGTAGTCCTGCATCGCTTTTGTCCAAAAGGTCCCCTGCTTGCCGGTGATGCCCTGCACCAGGACCTTATGTTCTTTTCTGACGATCATGTTATGCCGCCTCCGCTGCTGCCGTGACCGCGGCCCGCACCGCGTCATCCATGAGATCGAAAGGCTCGATCCCCAACTGTTCCTTCACGATTTTCACCGCCTCCTCTTCACCCGTGCCGTGAATGGTAAAAAAGATCGGAATATCCGGCGCCAGTTCCTTCCAGGCCGCGACCAGTCCCTCGGTCATCACATCGGTGCGGGCGAAGGCGCCGCAAAAGTTGACAAGCAAACTGCGGATGTCGGTGTTTTCCAGCAGAATCGACAGCGCGATCTTCGCTTTCGTGTAGGCCTCGCCGCCGATCTCCAAAAAGTTCGCAGGCTTGCCGCCGTAATGGGTGATGGCATCCATGGTCGTCATGGTCAGTCCGGCCCCGTTGGCGAGTACGCCGACGGAACCACCGAGTGCAATGTACTTCAGGCCCGCTGCCTGCGCCTTTCTTTCCAGCTCGGTCATGATTTCCGGTGCCGCCTGTTCGGCGATATCCGCTTGGCGCGGCGAAGCCGAATCGTCGATCGTCAGCTTGCAGTCCAGGGCAATCACCCGGTCGTCGGAAGTCAGCACGAGTGGATTGATTTCCAGCAATTCCGCATCGAGCTCCCTGTAAGCCTGATACAAACGCACCAGCACATCTGCAACTGCCTGTTCTGCCTCCGCGAGACCGCAACCCTCTAGCGCGCGGCGCGCAGCCGCAAGATCGAAGCCCTTAGTGATTTCGACCGGAATCTTGCGCATGGCGTCAGGGTCTGTCTCGGCAACTTCTTCGACGTCCATCCCGCCCATCATGGAAAAGAGAACCATGGGGTTTTTGGATAAAGCATCGTTCAGAACCGCGGCATAGAGTTCTTTTGCAATGGGCACCTGAGCTTCGATCAGCACTTTTTCGACACGATGGCCGTCAATTTCCATGCCGATGATCGCTTCCGCATGCGCTTTGGCTTCATCCGGCGAGGATGCCAACTTGATCCCGCCTGCCTTGCCGCGCTTGCCGGTCGGCACTTGCGCCTTGACCACGCAGTTGCCGATGCGTTCGGCAATCGCCTTTGCTGTGGCAGCGTCCGAGGCCAGATCACTGTCTGGAACGGCAATCCCGGATTTCACAAGCAGTGGTTTTGCTCTGTATTCTTCGAAATTCATAAGACTTATTCCCTCTACGGCAGTTCACTTGCCGTATTTCGTCCAGTAGTCACCGAACAGAGCCTCTTCCGAGGGCTTATCTTCGCCAATCGTTGTCACCAAGTGCGTGATGTTGATGAAGTGGCGATAGTTCAGATTCTCACTGATCGTGTTACCTGCCCAGGTTCCCCCACCCATCGAGAGGGTAAAGGGCAGCGCATTGTTGAAGCTGCCGCCGTTGCCGAAGGTATGGGCCTGATTGACCAGGACGCGGACCACGTCGGTCTCCTCGGCGAGTTCGCGGGCGTGTTCCATATTTGCTGTGTGCACGCCAACCGAATGCCCCTTGCCCTTGACCTCGAGAATGGCTTTGGCGATTGCTTTGGCATCGGCGAAGTCCGTGGCTCGATAAATTGTCAAAATCAGGGACAGTTTCTCGTCCGACAGCGGGCGATCCGGACCGGGCCGGTCATCTTCGACCATAGCGAACTTCGCCGTGGCGGCCGCCGGCGACAGTCCGATCACTTCGGCAAAGACGTTCATGTCCTTGGCAATGACATGACGGTTGAGATGACCGTTCTGCCACAGGCCATCCAGGACCTTGGATTTTTCACCGCTGTCGCAGAGATGTCCGCCCGCACGTTTCAGGGCTTCGATGGCCTGTTCGTAGACAGACTCCAGGATGATGACGGCGTTTTCCGATGAACAGGAGGTCGAATTGTCGAAGATCTTCGAAGCTGTGATCTTCTCGGCTGCGTCGTCGAAGTCCGCCGTATCATCGATGATCACCGGCACGTTGCCGGCGCCGACACCGATCGCGACAGTCCCGGAGGTCATGGCCCGCTTGACGTTATTCTGAGATCCGGTGACCACAGCAAGATCACAACTGTTCATCAAGGCCTGGGTCATGTCCTTGGTAACCGGCGCCGGCAGAATCTGCACAAGGTCTTCCGGATGGTTGCATCTTTTCAGTTCGGCGCGCATCAGCTCGACGGTCTTGGCCGTGGTTCCGTACCCGGCCGGTGAGGGCGCAATGATGACGGCATTGCCGCCCTTCAGTGCCATCATGGCTTTGTTGACAGGGGTCGCCGCCGGATTGGTCGAAGGGCAGACCGCGCCGACCACGCCGACGGGTTTGCCGTACTTCACCATCCCCTTGTCCGGGTCCTCATCGATCACGCCGACCGTCTTGGCGCGCAGCAGATCGCGCAACGCTCCGAAGGTCTTACGCGTGTTCTTGATAATCTTTGAGTCGACGTTACCCAGACCCGTGTCTTCGACTGCGAGCTCGGCAAGCATCTGAGCGTTGTCGGGCTTGTAGATCGACCAGGCCAAGGCGGTCACCGCTTCATCGACGCGGGTCTGGTCGTGATTTTCGTATGTCTCCATGGCAGCGCGCGCCCGCCGCATCAGATCCGTTACCGCCTGCTCGGCAGAACAGGGCGCGGGTTCGAGTGCTGATACCTTAGCCGACATGATACTTCATCCCTTCCTTAACTTGCGCTGCCGTACTGCAGCGCGTCCGTCGTATTGAAACTTTGATTTATGAAAAGCCGCTCAGTCGATCAGCGCCTTTTGTAACTCCCGTCCGCGAATTTCGTTCCAGATGCTGCTCACGATGGTCAGCACCGCAGCGATGATCAGGAACGCGGCAATAGGCCGGGAGAAAAAGCCGAGAAAGTCATAGTCCATCAGCTGCATTGACTTGGCGAAGGCTGATTCGCCGAGCTTGCCGAGGATCAGGCCGAGCACAATGCCTGCTGCCGAATAACCGGTCCGGCGCAGGAAGAACCCGATGGCACCGGCCAGGAACATGACCCAGACATCGACCATGAGATTGCGCAGCGCGTAGGCACCGATTGTCGCGAGCAGCAGGATCCCCGGCGCCAGCCAGCGGAAAGGCACGTTAAGAATGTGCACAACCGTCTTGGTCTGGAGCCAGCCCAGGAACACGATGCAGAGATTGGCCCAGAACATCGCCGCGAAGGTTATCCAGACCAAATCACTGGAGTTGATGAAAATCAACGGCCCTGGCTCCATACCATGGATCTGAAATATTCCCATGATCATGGCGGTCAAGGCGCCGCCCGGCAGACCAAGTGCCAGCAGAGGAATCATCGCTGCACCGGTTGCCGAATTATTGGCAGTCTCGGAAGCGACCACGCCCGCCAACTCGCCTTTACCGAAGCGCTCCGGAGTCTTGGACCAACGGACCGCCTGGCTGTACCCCAAAAATGCTGCCAGGGTCGCGCCGATTCCCGGCAGGATACCGGCAAAGAAACCAAGGAACATGGAGCGCAGCATGGTAAAGCGAACCGCCCAGAATTCGGCGAGACTCGGGAACTCCAGGTTCGCCTTTGGCCGTTTGCGGTTACCCTCGGCAATGCTCATCGCCTGGGTAAAGACTTCGGAGACCGCAAAGAAACCAAGAATCATCGGTATGAAGTGGATTCCTGCCGAGAGATAGTAGGAGGAAAACTCCATACCCAGCACCGAGCCTTCATTGAAGCGCGGCACGCCACCGACGGGATCCGTCCCGATAGTTGCAATGATCAGGCCAGCGAAGACCGAAAGCCAGCCTTTCCAAAGTGTCTCCGCGCCAACCGATGCGGAGACCGCGAGCCCGAAAAAGATCAATGCAAAGATCTCCTGCGGACCGAAGGCGCGCACCGCCCAACCCGCAATTAAGGGTGTTGCCGCCATCATGACGACGGCCGAGGCCACGCCGCCGATGGCCGAACAGGAAACTGCGGCGCCAATGGCCTTGCCGGACTGGCCCTTGACCGTCATGGGATAACCGTCAAAGCAGGTCGGTGCATTTTCCGGAGCGCCTGGAATATTAAACAGGATCGCCGTGATCGCGCCGCCGAAGACACCTGAACAGTAGATAACTGAAAACAGCATCACCGCATGAGGCGCTTCCATGTTGATGGTAAAGGGAAGCAGGACCGCGCCGAGGGTCAGCATATTTACACCAGGGATGGCCCCGAACAACATGCCGCCAATCAATCCCAGTCCGAACAGCATCACTGCGGTCGGGTCCCCGAAAAGTGTCAGCGTACCGCCAATAAATTCAACCATCGCACCAGCCTCACATTCCGGTTCGGACCAAAGCGATGATCCAGTTATTTATGTCATAGAAGGTTTCGATACGGCCGACCGGCAGCGCCACATAGAAAAAGCGCGTGAAGACCAGCAGAACCAGCCCGTAGACCACGAAGGTCACGCCGGCCAAGGCCTTCAGCTTGCGCACTTCCAGCAACAACAGGATGGCGAGAATCAGAAATGGCGTCGCGACGTAGAAACCGATCTGCGGCGTCGCGTAGAGATAGATGAAGGGTGCGACGAAAACACCGATCCGCTGCAGCCTCGCCCGAAACGACAGGCTCTGGGAGGCAGCCTCTGGCTCCACTTCTGCCTGCGGATCCACCAAAGGCCGCTTTTTCGTCAGCTTGTAGATCAGTTGCCCTGTCGCACCGAATGCCAGAGCGGCACAAAGGGCGCGCGGCCAACCAGCCGCACCGAAACGGTACTCGGCAATCGGCTCGTCGAAACCGCCGGTCAGGGAATAGACAACAGCCGCCAGCAGAAGCCAAAACAGCCATTCCAAAACGGGGCGCGAAAAGAGCGGAAAGATTGAAACCGTCCGGTCCTGCGTTTCGAGTTTTGTATCGGATCGGGTCACGATGGCCCTCATGGGTAAGTCGGCATCACTTGACCGACAGATTGTAAACGGCCTTGGGGACGCAACAGCCGGAGATGCCGGTATCAGGATCGGATCGGCGCAGCGATGATGCCGCAGGGAACCCTTCGCCGGGACAATGCCAATGCTTGCTCCTCGACTTCGTCAATTTCCAACGAAGGTGTTCCGAACGTCATTTTCGCCACGCCACATCCGATGGCACGGCAAGCGGAAAGATTACTTTCCGATTCCCAGTTCCTTGTAGACAGCGCGATAGGTGTCTACCGCGTCGTTGATCAACGTCACCGAGCCTTCGGTATCCCGATAGCTGTTGATCAGATTCATATATTTTTTCTCGTTAAAGGCCTGAAAACCCTCGGTCTTGAAACCAGCCTCACAGGCAGCGGCCAAATATTCCATGCGGTCGCGCGGAACGTCGCTCTTGACATAGAACCCACGGAACCGGGTCAAGGCGTCGAAATCAGCCCCGACTTCCTTATGAGTTGGCGTATCGGCAAAAACGCCTGGACGTTCGTCGAGGAACGTCAGGATCGGCTTCATCGCACCGGAGTCCAAGAACGTACGAACATCGCCCGGCTGTTCAAACAGGACATCGACATGTCCACCGATCAACGCGCCATAGCGCTCAGCAGGCTTGTCGAATGCGATCTGCTTGACCTTCACACCGAGCGCATTCTGAAGCTGCGACATGACCACCAGCTCCATAGAGCCTACCTTACCCAGATTGGCCATAGAAGCTTGTCCCGGGTTCTCCTTCGCGTATTCGAGAAAGGAATTCCAGTCGGTGAAACGGTCTTCGTCGCCGCGAATATAAATCTGGCTGAAGGTGATTTGCGTCATGCAGAGCGGAGTCCAATCCTCAGCGGGATTTTCCTTAATGTCACCCTTTGCATAGGCGGAAATCGCATTGTCGATATGCTCCATCACCGTGTAGCCGTCACCGGGCGAGAGCATGAAATCTGGGATCGCGGCCGTACCGCCACCGCCAGGTTTATTCACCACCTGAAAGTTCAAACCGGCAACTTCCTCCATGGCTTTGGCCATGGATCGGGCTAGCTGGTCGGAACCGCCCCCAGCACCGAAAGGTACAATCATCGTCAGCGGCCGCACACCGAATCCGGCTGGCTTCTCAGGAAGCTCCGCAGCGGAAAGACCCAGCGGCGCAGCCGCAAGTAACAGAGCGCCTAAGGCAAGACCGCAAGGCTTCATAGATTTGATCACGTTTTTCCTCCCATATGTTTCGCTGGCGAGTGCCGACTTGCACTTCGGCTATTGTAACTGACCTCGAACACAACCGTGCGGATCAATCCACCAGGAATGCTATCAAGATAACACCAATTTTTCTTCTACAAAGCGGAATTTTTTTTCGTTATCATCAATAAACTTGATATTTAACTTTGAGAGGCTGCTGTGTCTATTAAGCAGTTCAAAGCCCTGGTTGCTGCGAGCCAATACGGATCCTTCAGCGCCGCCGCCGAGATGTTGCACCTGACCCAGTCCGCGGTCAGCATGCAGGTCAATGCCTTGGAGCAATCGTTGGGCACCCCCCTGTTCGACCGGAGCCATCGTCCGCTCCGCCTCACGGAGTCTGGACAGATCGTCCTGACCAAGGCCCGGGAGATCCTGCGTCATTACGATGGAATTCAAGACGCCCTCTCGGAAACTCAACCCTATTCGGGCGTATTTCGTCTCGGCGCCGTCCCGACGACTTTGACCAACATCCTGCCGCGGACAGTCATGCTGCTGACCGAACGCGAGCCAAGATTGACCCTGAACGTCATTTCGGGTTTGTCGGGCGCGCTTGCCGAACAGGTGCGCAAAGGCGAACTTGATGCTGCATTGATCAGCGAACCGACCAGCCTGCAAAACGATCTGGATTGGCAGCCCGTTACACGCCAGAAGATCGTCATCGTCGCTCCGCCAGACTCTACCGAAAGAGATGCCCATGAGGTTTTCGGCGCCCACCCCTATATCCGTTTTAATCGCGGCGCCTGGGCAGCGCCATTGATCGAGAGCCGCCTGGAAGAAATGGGAATCTCCATGGACACCCGCGCCGAGATCGAATCGATCGAATCAATCTGCATGATGGTTGCCGCGGGTTTCGGAGCCTCAATCATCCCCGATACAGGCATGCGTATGTCTTTCGCGCCGAGCCTGAGGGTGCTTGAGTTTGGGGCTCCGCCGACCTTCCGGACCATCGGCCTGCTCTCACGCAGCGACATGCAGAAGGAAAACGCGCGGGCGAAGATTCACGGCGCCTTGACCAACGCAGTGGCTTTCCCCGTCGAGGGTTAAGTAGGCAGGACGGGGTTGCAGGTTTGTTTAGGTCGCATTCCTCGCAGCCTGCGATAAGATGCGCCACATAATTTCAGCTGCAGATGCGACCATCCCATGCGTTACCAAGTTCCACCTCTCACCGCGCTGCATGCCTTCGAGGCTTCCGCACGGCTTTTGAGCTTTTCCGCGGCTGCGACGGAACTCAACCTCTCCCAGGCAGCTGTCAGCCATCGGGTACGTATGCTGGAGCAGCATCTCGGGTTTCAACTTTTCGAACGCTTGCCCCGAAGCCTTCGACTGACCGATATGGGCAGGGCTTATCTTCCCTCGGTTAGAAAGGCGTTCGACGAACTCACCAGCTCGACGGCAAGCCTTTTTGGCCCCGTCGGCGACCGGTCCCTGACCATACGAGCGCCGATTTCCTACGCCATACTGTGGCTCGCGCCACGCCTGCAATCGTTTCTTCAGGCCCATCCGAGCATTGACATCCGGGTCTGTTCGGCAATCTGGGCAGAAGGTCTGACACCTGAGGAAACCGACGTTGATATCAGGCTCGGCCGAGGTGACTGGCCAGGTTTCGAAGCCAAGCTGATCCGCAACGAAGCGGCCGTTCCGTTGTGCAGTCCTCATCATTATGCGGACGGCCTACCTGACAGCGCTGCGGCATTGGCCGACTGCCCCCTCGTGATGACCACCGGCTTTGAAGACCTTTGGAGCCAGTTCTTTCAAGCCGCTGGTGTCGAAGGCAGCCGAACTAACAGCCGGGTGAACGTCGATACGTCACTCGCAGCCCTGGAACTGGCGGCCACGGGACCGCGTTGCGCCATGGTCTTGAATTCTTTCGCAGAGTCGTTCGTCGAGTCCGGGCGTCTCGTCGTCCCGGTCGAAGCGGAAATTCCGGTCGAGCTCTCCCACTACCTGCTAATTCCCGACGGCGAGGTTCGCCAGAAACCGGAAACGTTGCTCTTCCAGGAATGGCTTTTAGAGGAAGCTTGAGGTGTCGCTACGAAATATAGCTGGAGATGGTCTCGATCAGCTTCCGGTCCACGGCGACGCCCTCAGCTTCAATGCGCTGGCGGTTCTCCTGCCGGCGTGCCCCCGGCAACCGGGCGCCTTCCTGTCCTGTGATCGCATCAACGAGTCCTTCAACCCGTTCGGCGAAACCGCCGCCGGACATGGGATCCGGAGCCAGAGCGATAAAACACTGCCCGGTGCGCGGCGGACCGCCGGCCGTGCCCGCGAAGGGGCTGGCATCCTTGCCGAGGGTGGCGCCGCTCAAGGCAGCTGCCAGTAATTCGACAAGCAACCCAACACCAAATCCCTTGTAGCCGCCGCTGGGGGTCATGCTGCCCTGAAGCGCCACCGCCGGATCGGTTGTCGGGTTGCCGTCCGGATCCAAAGCCCAGCCTTCGGGGATCGCCATCCCTTCCCGGGCGCGCATGGCGATCTCGCTCTTGGCGATTACGCTTGCCGATTGGTCGATCACAATGGCTGCTCCACCCTTACCGTCCGGCACGCCAACGCCAAAGGGATTGGTGCCGATCACCTTGACCTTGCCACCTACCGGCGCGATTGACGCCGGAGCATTCGTGAAACCCAGGCCCAAGAAACCCGCTTCCGCAAGGCGTTCCACGTGATAGCCAAGCACCCCGCAGTTATAAGAGTTATAGACCGTCAGCGCCGCACAGCCGTTTTGACGCGCGGCATCTGTAAGGGCTTCGAAACCGGCATCGATTGCCGGATGAGCAAAGCCACTGCCGGCATCGACCCGGATCGCTGAAGCAGCGGGGCGGGTCACGGCTGGTACGGCCTGACCATCGACCTTGCCGCAGCGGACGTGCTCGCAGTAGATCGGCACGTAGAGCAGACCATGGCTGCGAATACCGTCGCGTTCAGCAGCATAGGTGGATTTCGCGACGGAGGCGGCGGCCTGCACACTGGCCCCGGCGCCACGCAATGCGTCCAGCGCGAGTTGTTCGACTTCCTGCAGGTTGAGTTGCTGCGTCTCCATAACGTCTTCCCCGTTTCTAGGTATTGATTAATCGTTGTCTCGAAGCCCTGCGCCCGCACCCTGCAGACGCGAGAGCTCGGATGCCGGCACCAGCGTTTCGGCAACCAAATCCTGGACTCTCCGCCAATCCAGGCCGGAAACCTCCACACCTTGTTCTGCGGCGATCCGGTGGCGCTCGGTATAACTGTCGTTCTTAGTCAGACCTTGTGTGTTCAACGCATCATCGACCGGCAATATCTCAAGCCTCATGCCACATGCCTGGTCGAACCTGTCCGTGTCGGCGGCCACCATCGCTTCACCCCCGACCCAAATCGCCAGGACTGAGTCACCGCCTGAAGTCTTGCAGATAAACCGCAGACTCAGATCAGGCCTGATCGGCGCAAGGGCACAGACCTCAGCCAGAAACAGCAGGGGATTGTCGATGGCCGCGAGATCGACTTGCAGCGCCGGGTGTTTGCCCGCACCGGCGGCACAGACCAGATCACCTGCCGCGGGTCCCGCATAGAGCGAAGACATCGCCTGATTCTCTGACGGATCGGCGCCGGTCGCTGACCAAAACCCCTGCTCATCCTTCGAAAAGACCGGTGTCGCAACCGTAGCAGCGGCCAGGCGTTCCAGAGCATCGACACAGAGGGCAACAGATGAAAACCCCGACACCGCCAACCATGCCGCAGCCCGCCCCAGATCTTCCGCCAGGCCATATGGCAGGCCTGCACCTGTGCCGGCTTTACGGAGGTTCACCTCGATTTCATTGAGCGAAACAATCACGAGATCACCTGCCTGCCGCCGGTTTCCTCCACTTGCGGACTTAAGCTCGGGAAACACCAATCGGTCGGATCGAGCACATCGTCGCCGTTCGTGAGATCCTCAGGCAGAGGAGCACCCTGATACATGGTAATGCGGGTCCAGCGATCAGACTTGGGATCAAACTTGGACGCACCAAAGAACGATAGCTTACAGCGCAGCAAATCGATGGGCAGACAACTCCGGTCGATCAGATTGTCGCGGATTTCGCCGTAGGGGTGCCGGGCCATGGTCTGCACTCGGCGTACGACATGGCGAAAACCGGGAACTTGCAGAAGAAACGCCGCAATCGATTCATCTGCACCACCCGCATCGATCCAGTCGATGACGGCAGCCTGCAGTTTCTGGATATCGCGGCCGATGGCCAAAGGCATTTCCTTGTCGGCCCCCGGTTCGGCATAGCGGTCGCCCAACCGTGGCTCCAGCTTTTCTTCCGAGACATACCAGAACTGCCTCTGCGATTCCGGCGCATCGAAGTTCAGTCGCAAGGCCCAGGCATAATGTGTTTCGAGCAGATGCCTGAGCTCCGCCAAGGTCATGGCCGGCTGGAGTTTGGCGACCGCATCGCTGTTCATGCAGTCGGTCAGGCCATCGACCTCATCGCCGTAAGGTTCCAACAGCAGACTGACCAGAAACTCCTGCGCCTCCGTGGAAAGCTCCGCTTCGCACTGTCGGTAGAGCCAGTCCCAGGGTAGAGCCTGGGACAAGAACCGCGCCTCGTCATCAGCCCATTCGTTCAAGCGCTGCAATTCGCCGCGTAGAACCAATACCCGGTTCATCTGGCGTTCGTCCGCCACCGACCATTCTTCAACATGACCGATAGCGCGGGAAAGTAACGACCTGAAACGTGCTAAACGGTGAGATTCCACAGTCGCAAGGCTACGCACGCGCGCCAACGCTGTTTCACGCACAGTCACCCAATTGTTGATCAGGATGGGATGGGTCACCAAAAACGGCGCCATGCCCAGGCCGGTCGAGTTGCCGATGCCGATAAAGCGCCGCAGCTCGGGATCCAATTCAACAAAGCTCTCCGGCGCCCGCGTTCGTGCCACATGCTCAACCAGATCGAGCGTGAAACAGCGGAAGAGATAAACCGTCAGCATTTCGGCCTGAAAAGGCCCCATTAGTTCCGGACGCGCCTCGATCTTGGCCCGATCGGCAATACCGAACTTGCCATTCCCGTAGACTGCCGTGGTTCGCATCAGATAGCCGACGTCAACGACCATCGTCCGGTCGGGTTGCCGCCCCTGAGACAAACATTCGACCAGGTGGCCGAAAAAACGGGTGCTCTTGTTCGCTCGCGACAGAACCAGTTCGCTGGCGAGGAACCGTCCGGCCTCCTGCTTGGGCGCGTTTTGCGACAAGCGCTCAATGTCACCGGAAGTCGGATCGCCGTCGAACAGCACGAAAGTTGCATCCCAGGCTTCGGCAATCACCCGGTCAGTGCGATCTTCAGGTGCCAGCTCGTGAGAAAAGACGATGAGGGAATAGCGCCGCTCTCCCCGCGACACCCGATAGACCGCATGGCCGAAACCCTGCGCGTCCAGCTGAAAAAGCGGCCGGTCGAAACGCCAGTCTTCGCGCACCAATCGCCGGATCAGAGTCGGCATGAAACTCAGGCGCGATGGAAAAAAGCTTCCCAAGCGCTCAAGCCGCATCACCTGATCGGGAGACCGAAGGGCAACAACCGGGTCTTCCCAGTTCTTATGAATGTGATCAGAGCGAATGGCTGCGCTCCTTCGCTAAGTCCACAACCTCCGCCTGCTCTTGACTACCGGCCTGGTGCGATCCGAAAGACCGCTCGAAGAAGTTCAGCCAATTGCCGCCCATGATCCCATCGGCTTCTGCCTGATTGAAGCCGACTGCGCGCAAGCCTGCGGCGATGTTGGCAAAGTCGCGATTGTCCCGAAACCATTCGGGTTGGGCAGGAAATCCAGCTTGATTGGCGGATCCCTCACCGTAATCCATTTCCCGGGTCCAGGTGCCATTGCGCATCCACTGCACGACGCTGTCGGGCTGGTCCTGACAAAGATCGCTGCCAAGTCCGATTTGCCCACTGCCCATCAGTTCTGCAGTGCGAGCCGCCATTTCGCAGAAGGATTCAAGCGTGCAGTCCGACTTTTCCTTCAAGTGATGCGGATACATCGAGAAGCCCAGCATGCCGCCTGAAGCGGCCAAGGCCTTCAGCAGATCATCCGATTTATTGCGCAGGGCGGCATGCCAGAAGGCAGGATTGGCGTGCGTGATGGCGATCGGCCGCTCAGAAATCTCGATGGCTTCGAGACTGGAACGCTGTGCCGAATGGCTCATGTCGACGACCAAGCCGACCCGGTTCATTTCCTTGATCACCTGCCGGCCCATTCGGGTTATGCCGGGATCTTCGGCCTCATAACAGCCGGTCGCCAGGAGAGACTGGTTGTTGTAGGAGAGCTGCATGAACCGCGCGCCCAGGCGGTGGCAAACTTCGACAAGTCCGATATCATCTTCGATCGGTGAACAATTCTGAAAACCATAAAAGATCGCAGTGCGGCCTTCGCTCTCTGCCCGGCGCACATCATCCGCGGTGAAGCCTTGGAAGATCAGGTCGCTGAAGCGCTCGAAACGCCGGTTCCAGGCCGAGATCTGCTCGACAGTCTCCCGGAAGTCCTCGTGATAACAGATGGTGACGTGTACCGCCGACACGCCGCCTTCATTCATCTGCCGGAAAATCTTTTCCGACCAATTGCTGTATTGCAGAGCGTCGATGATCACGGAACTTTCCCCTATTTCTTAGCCAGACCGCCTTAGTCAGTCACAATTTCAACAGTTCAATCCGCTTTAGTCCGGCTCCCCTGCCCTGATATAAGCCGTTTTGACCTGCGTATAGAACTCGGCTGCGTAACGGCCCTGTTCGCGCGGACCGAAGCTCGAATTCTTACGGCCCCCAAAGGGCACATGATAGTCGGTTCCGGCGGTCGGCAGATTTATCATAACGCAGCCGGTCTCAACATTGCGCCGAAAATGCGTTGCGCGTGCGAGAGAACGGGTCGCGATGCCGGCTGTAAGGCCATACTCGGTGTCATTTGCGATCGCCAAGCCTTCCTCGTAGCTGCCGATCGACTGCACACAGGCGATCGGGCCAAACATCTCTTCCTGGTTGACCCGCATGGCATTGGTCGAGCCCGTCAGCAGAGCCGGCGCCATGTAGTAGCCCTCGGTCGCACGCTCCAGACGCTCGCCGCCAAAGGCCAGGCTGCAGCCCTCCTGCCCTGCCAGTTCCAGGTAGTTCAGATTAGATTGAAGTTGGCCCTCGCTGACGATGGGGCCGAGCTGTGTGCCCTCTTCCAGTGCATGGCCGATCTTGAGCTGGGCAAGTTTCGCCACTGTCTTCTCGACGAAGGCGTCGTGAACCTTCTCGTGGACCAGGAGACGCGAGGACGCGGTGCACTTCTGGCCCGACCCGAAGTAAGCGCCGTTGACTGCGCAATCGACGGCCTGATCCAGATCGGCATCGTCCATCACCAAAAAGGCGTTCTTGGAACCCAGTTCCAGCTGGAATTTGGTCAGATTACCGGCGGCCGCAGCCGCAACCTGGCGGCCAACCTCGTAGGAGCCGGTGAAAGTCACGGCGTCGACCTTGCGGCTTTCGATCAGTGCCTGGCCGATCGCGCCACCGGAACCCATGATCAGACTGAAGAGGCCCTCGGGTAAATCCTGACGGGAAATGATCTCCGCCAGTGCCCAGGCACTTGCAGGGGTCAGGTTCGCCGGCTTCCAGAGCACGGCATTGCCGTAGGCGAGGGCCGGGGCGATTTTCCAGCTCGCCGTCGCGGTCGGAAAGTTCCAAGGCGAAATGACGGCCACCACACCCATGGCCTCGCGGCGCACATCGACCTCGATCCCGTCGCGCACGGAATCCGCTGTATCACCCTGCTGGCGCAGCGCTTCTGCGGCGTAGTAGGTAAAGAACTGGCCGGCACGGTAGACTTCACCAACACCCTCTGCGCGGGGCTTGCCTTCTTCGCGAGCTAACAGTTCACCCAGTTCTCCGCTACGGGCGATCATCTCGGCCCCGATCGACATCAGGACGTTGTAGCGCTTTTCCAAACCGCTGCGGCCCCAGATGGCCTGCGCACGCTTTGCGGCTTCCAGCGCATCCTCCAGATCACCGGGCGTCGCTTGGGCGTACAGACCTATCGTGTCGGTAAGATCAGAGGGATTGACATTGGGAACGCTCTGCGGAGTTTCGCGCCATTGGCCAGCGATGTAATTCCCGAATTGGTCAGCCATTTTCTTACGTTTCCTCTAGGATAAACCACGCCCAAAAATCAGGGTCCGCACCTCATAGCCGGTGCAGGGTTCAAGCTGCCCGAAGAAATCATTTCAATCAAATCGAAATTTTTGTTATTAATTTCAGATAATTTGAATTATGCGCGAACGGAAGTATCATGGCTATCAAACTCGAGGCCTTGAGAGTCTTTGTGCAGGTTGCCGAACTTGGCAACATCAGCGACGCCGCAGACAAACTGGGCCGCACGCCCTCGGCTATTTCCATGGCCCTGAAACAGCTGGAAGAAAACCTCGAAGGGGCGCTGTTCGAGAGCGACCGTAAGACCAAACTGACTGCCCTCGGGCAATACACGCTCGATCTGTCGCGCGGCGAGGTGCGTAATTTCGACCGGGCCGTCGCAGCCATGCGGGCCTATGCCCGCAACGAGATCGGACGTCTGGATATTGCCTGTGTCCCATCGGTCGCATCGCAGCTCTTACCCGACATCATCGGCCGTTTCATTAAACAGCGGCCGGGGATCGAACTCGATCTGCGCGACAGCGACACCGCAGCGGTGGAGACCGCGGTCGAACGCAGCCGGATCGATCTCGGTATCGCCGGACAGCCGCGTGGAAAAGGGCCGGTGGATTTCGAACCCCTGTTCCGGGACCGATTTGTGCTGGTCTGCGCGCCGGAAAGCGCATTGGCCCAGCGGGCAACCGCCGTCGACTGGCAGGATCTTCGTGAATACGTCCTGATCGACAATGGCGCCGCGGGAGTCATATCCTCAGTGGGTTATAAAAATCTGGCGCAGCACACCGGACTCATGGTCCGCAACGTCACTTCGCTGTTGGGACTGGTGCGCAGCAACATCGGCGTCACCCTCCTGCCGCGCCTCTCGGTCCCGCGCAACACGCCCGGCGTCGCGACTCTGGATATCAACGACGCAACCGCCTTCCGCGAAGTCGGCCTGCTCTCGCGCCGCGGCTCTTCGTTATCGCCCGCCGCTGCGGCTTTTATCTCGCTGTTGCGCGAAGAACTGACAACGCGTTTTGCCGACGGGACCGACCTGCAACCGATCCAATTGCAAGATCAGTGACCGATCCTCTCGGCTTCGACATAGGTGTCGTTGTAACAGGCGCCTTCCATGATGTCGGTTTTCAGATCCGCAGAAATCAACGCGTTCACCGTCTGACCGGTTTCACTGGTGCTGAGCCAGGTGCCCTTCGGCGAATAAAGCACACCTGGCTGAACATCTTCACTGATCTCGGCGATCAGGACGACTGTCCCCAGGTCGTTCAACAGCTTGACCCTGTCGCCTTGCTTGATACCGCGCGCTGCCGCATCGACCGGATGAATCTCAAGACGCTCCGGACCCTGTGATTCAGCATGCCCGCCGAAGGTCGCGTTGGTGCGCTTTGAGGAAGATGGCGTAATCAAGACCAGAGGATAGCTTCCTGGCACTGCCTCGTACCTGGGGATGCCGTATCCGAAACGCGTTTCCAAATCCTGGGAAAAGAGTTCGATCCTGCCACTGAGCGTACCCGGCGTGACGGTCTTGCACATGATCAGCTCTTCACCGCCACTGGTCATGGCCAGCGCGCCATCCAAAGGCAGTTCGCTCGGTCGTTGGCCATTAAGGCGCGGATCCTCGGGATCAAAGGCGTCGTCCATCAATTCCGCATCACTTGCCTTGAAGATCTGGTCGTCGAAGCCAAACCGCGCCGCCAGGCGCCTGAAAATTTCGCTGTTCGGCTGGGCCTCGCCAAGCGGGGGGATCACAGCTTCGGCGCGCTGCAGGTAAGCCTGACCATAGGCGGCGTAGATATCGTCGAATTCGAAATGCGTGGCGGCAGGCAGAATGATATCCGCGAAGCTCATGCTGTCGTTCATCTCGACATCGCAGCCGACAATGAAAAGCTCTTCCCGGCTAAGGGCCGCGCGCAAGCGGTTTTGATCCGGATGGGTGCAGACGGCATTATGGTTGTAGAGGAAAACGGCGCGGATCGGAGGATCGATATCGTCATCCAGGATGTGCCGGGGAATGTCTACGATGTTGAGCGTACGGGTGCCTTCCGGCGCCAGATCAGGGCGTTGCAGCTTCGCGGGCGTGGCCGGAAAAGCCAGACCCGGCTTGGCAAAGACACCCGCACCCAACCTGCCGAAATTACCGGTGAGGGCCTGCAGCGATATCGCCGCCCGGATAGAGGACCCGCCACTATGGCCGCGCTCCGGTCCATTGCCGACCGAAAGAGCCACCTTGTCCGCAGAGGTGTAGAGTTCGATGAAGCTCTCCACATCCGACGGGGCCAGGCCGCAAAGATCACAGGCTGCTGCAAGGCTGATTTTCCGGGCTTCGAGCATGTAAGTCTCGCAACCGTCGACCCATTGGTCGATGAAGCTCTGATCGAAACCGCCGCGCCGCTCCAGCTCCGCGGCGAGCGCCAGGAAAAACACGACATCGGTGCCGGGCCTGATCTGCAGGAAAAGATCAGCCTGCGCCGCAATCTTGGTCCGCTTGGGGTCGATCGCAATCAACTTGGCCCCGTTGCGGCGGGCCGCCTTGATCGCGCGCGCGAAGTGGAGATTGGAAACGGTGACGTTATTGCCGACCACCACAATCAGATCTGCATGTTTCGCCTGTTCAGGCGGCATGCCCGGCGCTGAGCCAAAGATAGAAGTATAAGCCGCACCGCGAACCGCACCGCAAAGGGGGCCCCGGTCGACGAAGCTGGCACCCAGCTTATGAAAAAAGCGCCGGTCCATGGAGCCGCCGGCGATCTGACCATGCGGGCCGGCGTAATTGAAGGGTACGACCGATTGAGCACCGTGAGTCTCGATCACCGACGTGACCTTTTCGTGGATCACATCGAGCGCCTTTTCCCAGGAAATCGGGCTGTATTCGCCACTGCCACGCGGGCCACTGCGTTGCAACGGAACCGTCAGCCTGCGGTCACCGTGGACGAAGTCCGGGTAGTAGCTGGAGACCTTTTTACAGATGACACCGGCTGTATAAGGGTTGGCACGGGATCCCCTGACCTTCAGAACACTGCGACCGTCGGTCTCGACCGACAGGCTGCAGGTATCCGGGCAATCCAACGGGCAAATCGTCGGCTTGGTCGTCACTGTCTCTTGGCTACTCATGGCGTATCCATTCTTTCCGGTATTCCAGAGGACACTACAGCCGCCAAGTGGCCTCAACCAAGAGCCATTTCTACTGAAAGGGAGGGGCCAATTTGCTTTGCTTTTGTGGTCAGGCTTTTTTCAGGAAGTGTCGTAAAACGTTCTCCAGCAACTTGGAAATATTGTTGTCGAAATCGTTGTGGGGCAGGCTGCCGCAAAAGGTGATGGATCCGGTCGAGAAAACCGCGCCACCGTTGAGTCCTTCGAAGTAGGTCATATCGGCACGCAGCAGATGTTCGACCGGCTCGCCGGGCCAGTTGGTAATGTGAGTCAGCTGTTCTTCAGGTACCAGAACAAAGGCGGCGCTGTGGCCTTCCGAGCTGGCCAGAACTTCGATGTTCTCCGGAGATCCAAGGCGGACATCCGCCCGATCAAGTTCAAAGCCAGCCGCACCGCCACCGGACAGGCCGAAATCGCCAAGGATGTCATCGTCGATCCCCGCAAAGACCCAATCGGCGCTGGGCGGTTCGTTTTTTCTGTTGCGCCTGTAGTAAGACCCCTCGAACTGGCCCTGTGCGGAAAACCCGACACCTGCCAGCTTTTGAGGCGGGCGGCCGCTACGTCGCCAGAGCCCGCCGTAGGCGCCGTCGAAGGCGTTAAAATACTCCCCCGGTTCAGCGGCCCAGGCGCGGATACCCCCTTCCGCGCGGCGGATCTCGATCGCGCCCGGCTCACTTTCATGCAGCGCGACACGCCAATAAAAACCATTGCCACCGAGGTACAGCAGCTTCCCGCCCTGATCGCGATAAGCGGTCAAAGCATCCAGGGTTTCGCTGGTGTGATACTCCGGATGGCTTCCAGTCGTGACAGCCGCATAACCAGCGATGGCCGCAACGCCTTCATCATGAAGTTCCTGGTCGGTTACGATGTCGTAGTCGTAACCCTTTGCCTCCAGCCAGGCGATCAGGTGACTGTCGGCCTGAAAATGCCGCAGACCCGAGCTCTCGCCGTAGCCATAGGTGACGTAACCGGGCCGAAGGTTCATCAGGGGGCGGCGATGGGAGGCATGACAAATCCCGCTGCCGTCCCTGTGATCGTTGTAGGTCGATAGGCCATATTTTGTGTGTTCGGCGGGATTCCAGGGATAGGCATTCCAAGTGGCAAAGCGTTCCTTCCAGCTTTCCGTGAAATCCGGGCGTGCGTGATTGCCATAGACCGAATAGGTAAAGGTTGAAACCAGGACACAGAGGTCCGCCTGCCGCCGGCCCTTCGGCGGGCACACGAAAAAGGGAATGGCGTCCTCATGGTCGCCGCAGGTCAGGCGCGCGGCGTAGACGCCGGGCTTCAGGCTTTCAGGGATCGTGAAGCTGAAATCCGTTTCCCAGCCAAAATCGTAAATGTCATCATCATGGAAGTGAATCGCCCCATACTCGGCTGGCGCGTGACGCCAACAGATTTCACGGGACGTCCAGTTCGAACCGGTCATGGCACGGGCAGGCAGGTTGACGAGTTCACCCTGGAGTGCCGACGGCCCGATATCTTCGATCCCGGTACTCGCGATGCGTAGAGAGAAATCCCATTGCGCCAGGATGTCTTCGCTTGGCAACACGCTCAAATCAGCAGACTTGAGTTCTTCAAACGTCAGCGCGCGGCGATAAAGTGCAGGCCCCTCTATCTTGCCGTTGAAACAGGCGGTGATTCTATCGCCGCGGCCGCCTCCTCCCGACGCCGCAATTAGGATGTCACTGGCGGATTGCGCAGGCGTAAATCCTGAAACTTGCAGAGCACTTCGCTCCCCGGCGCGTGCAGATGCCTCCAGAGGCGAAACCCCAACCTCCAGAGTTTGCTTGCCGCTATCGAAGCACGCCCAGATGCGAACCCAAGCCCGGTTCTTGACCGCTTGGCCGTTAGATACCGTAACGCAGCGCCCTTCCAGATCGGTGATGCGGGCTGACGGCCGGCCGGCCTCATCAAGCAACAACACCAGTCCGCCCGAGCCATCAGGTGCGTTCCAAGATAAAATCGCCTGTTCACGACCTGCATCGGGCAGAGTCGGCCAGATGTTGGCACTGGCCGTAAAGCTGTCCAAGTGGACCACACTGTCCGGCACCTTCACCCGTGCATAAGAGCCGGGATAAAAGGCCTGGCTGCGGGACGGATAGGCGCCCTCGAACTCAGCCGAGATCTCCACCTCTCTGATTCCGGGACCAGCGGGATTTGGATCTGCCGAGATAATCCGAACGAGGCGGGCAGAATAGGCTTTGGGACTTTGTGAAGAGACTTTGAATTCAATCTTGTCACCCGGCCTGCCGGAGAGGCGGTCGGTATAACCGATAAGGGGGATCATATGGTTTTCTCAATATGGGGAAACAACGGTGGCTTCGGTTTCTGGACGCACAGCATAAACGAGTTCGGCCAGTGCGGTCACCCACCCGGGAAGGACGCCATTTCCAACCCGTCGTTCGGAACGGAAGTCGGTCCTCTTTCCCACGCCCAGGCTGTCCCGGGTTAGGAACCCGGCCCAGGCATTATTCAATGCAAGCGTCTGAGCTTTGGATCAAGCCCCAGCCGAAGATCGGGTCCTTGCCTGGCGCTCCGAGGTCGACTGCCGCGTTGCGCAGCTGACGGCGAATCCCACTGGGATCAAGGCTCTGGTGCTTGCCGATCATGCCCGCCGCAATGGCGGTGACGAACGGGGCCGCGAAGGAGGTTCCGTAATGAAATTTTCCATCGGAGTTGTCGCTCGCCGCCCAGATCTTCACACCAGGCGCGGCAAGCGAAAGGTAATCGCCGCGGTTTGCATGGCGGTAGGGGCGCCGGTTGCTGTCAACCGCCGTAACCGCGACAACCGTCTCATAACCTGCCGGATAGGCGGTTGGCGCAGCCGGGCCACCGTTGCCGGCGGCAGCTACCACCAGGATACCCGCTTCTTCCAGGCGCTTGATCGAAGCCGCCAATGCGAGGTTTGGCGGTCCGGCCAAACTCATATTGATGATCGAGACACCCTGGGACGCAAGCCAATCGAGGCTGTCCAGCAGGGACACGACACTGGCGGCTGAACTGCCGTCCTCCTCTTGGTGGAAGGCATTGGCCGCAAAGAGTTCCGCCGTCGGTAACAGTCCCCGTACACCTTCAGGGTCGGTCGAAACCATCAGGGCGGCGATCGCGGTCCCATGCCCGTCCGCGGCGTCAATCTGGTCGGGTCCCGTAAAGCTGCGTGCTTGTATCGTGCTGTTTTGCAAGGCCCGGTGTGTCCTGTTGACCGCTGTATCCACCAGACCGATTCTCATCTTGGCACCGCAACTGCCGCCTGAGTTGCGCCAACCGATCATTGCCCGTCCGAGACATAGGTCCGGACCACAAGCGTCGGGGACCGCAGCTGTTTTCGAACTACCGTCCGCGACGCGGTAGAGATGGTTGAGTTCGTAGACACCCGGTACGTTCTCAGCCAACAAACGCCGCGCAGCTATCGCATCGGTTTGCGGCGGCAGACCCAGCCGCGTCACGACGAGCCGGAAATTGCTGAAGATGGATTGAGATCTTACGACGAAGCCTAAATCCGCTGCCCGCCGCAATGACTGCGCATCGGAATTTACTGCCAGTACTTCGTTGGGCTCGAAAGAGTAACCCGCGCCATCAGTTTCACTGGATGAACCACCGTCCTGACGGTCATCGTCATCTTTCTCGTCACCTTCCTCATCGTCGTCGTCGTCGTCGTCGTCATCATCGTCGTCGTCATCATCGTCATCGTCGTCATCATCGTCATCATCGTCATCATCGTCATCATCATCGTCATCATCGTCGTCGTCGTCCGCAGCTAATGCAGCCGACACAAACGTGCTTTCGTCGCCGGTTAAAAACGGCAAAACGCGAGCTGCCACGATCAACGAGAACGCGAGCGCTGATACAATGAGAATGCGAATAATTTGTGTAAACAACGCGGTCATAGAGGTCTAAATCACTTCAATCTATGGAACTTTGCATGTGTCTCGATAAGGATTGATTTAACATATCCATAGCTACAACGGTTTAAGGGTCAAAAACTTCCAAAAATAACTGAATTTTCCGGGTTATTTTTGCCCAGATTAAAAGAAAATGAAAAAAATTGCTTTTAGGGGGAAGGAATGCGCCGATAACCCGTTGTCTGTATATCACGAGTGGATTGGTTGACCTGTGACGCAAGAGACCAAGCAAGAAATGGTAGCGATGCTGCCACGTTTACGCCGCTTTGCCTATGCTCTCACAGGATCCACCGATCTTGGCGACGATCTGGTCCAGGCGGCTTGCGAGCGTGCACTTAGCCGGCTGAACCAATGGCAACAAGGGACCCGGCTGGACAGCTGGATGTTTAGGATTATGCAGACAATCTGGATCGATCAGATGCGGGCGAAGAAGGTCCGGGGTCACAGCTATGACCTGGATGCGGCGAACGACATCGCCGGCGACGATGGTGAGCGCGCCATGGAAGCCCGCCTGACCTTAAAACGGGTCCGGGCCGCCGTTGGCGAACTGCCCGAGGACCAAAGGCTGGTTCTGACTTTGATATCGATCGACGGCCGATCGTATAAGGAAGCGGCCGAATTCCTCAATGTCCCCATAGGTACGATCACCAGCCGGTTGGCGCGTGCGCGGCGGCGGCTGTACGAAGTCGCATACGAAACAACGGCGAAAATCAGTTCGGCCCCGGCCATGGAATCGAACAATGGTTGATCTCAACGACGACGTTCTGATCGCATACTCGGATGGTCAGTTGGATGAAAAGACTGCGGCCGAGGTAGAGTCCGCATTGGAGAAGGATCCGGCGGCCCGGGAAATCATCGAACAATTTCGAACGGCGGCCCAGTTGGCGTCCGAGGCTTTCGCGGCACCGTTTGAACAGGATGTGCCTGAGCGTTTGCTGAAAGTTTTTGAGGAGCCCGCTGCGGAAACACCCGGATCAGAGGCGCGCATCACGGGAGATTCTAATGTCGCAGATCTGTCACAGCAGCGCACGGCGCGGCAGGCGAAAAAGCCTGGCTTTCCCACCGCTTCCAACGGTAGTAGCGTTTTTAGGCGCCATGCCCTCCCTCTTGCTGCGTCAGTCGCACTGATCGTTGGTATCGGCGGCGGCCTCGGGCTTTCAAACTTCACTTCACCCTCCGCACCCTCCGTCGTCGCCGCCGGAACCATCCCGGAACAATCTCTGTTGCATGCCGCGCTCGAACGCACGCCCAGCCTGGAGGCGCTCGAGGAGGTTTCCGAGGACGGTTTGACGAGCAATCGGATCGAGCCTCAACAGACCTTCATCGACACCAACCAACGCTATTGCCGCGAATATCGTATCATCGGCAAGACGACCTTTGGAGTGCAGGACTTGATGGGCGTGGCATGCCGGACCGACAGCGGTTCCTGGACACAGCAGATAGCGGTCTCCCAGCAGGTTTCAACGAGCACCAATTATCAGCCGGCCGGCGAGGACCACGACGTACTCGGACTGTTCGTGAACAGAATTATGAAGGATGCACCGCTTGATGGCGCTGCTGAAAGCCGCCTCCTGCAGTCGGATTGGCAGTGAAGGAGAGCCGCCCCCGGGCCAGCGCAGGCGGAAACCCTCAACAGAGAGCCCTCCACGACCACGTTCGCACTGGCCGTCTTCACGTTTTCGGGCTGTGTGTTCTCTTATCGGGCACATTTTCCCTGACGGCGGCGAACGGCGCTGAAGCGACCAACGCTTATACAGCGCAATTGGAATCGGCAGCCGGTCTCGCCACAAAACAGTTGCTGCGAGCTCAAGAAAAAGACGGCTTATTCACCTACGATTTCGATTTTCTGCTCGGCAAAGGTACGGGCAAAAACAACATCGTTCGACAGGCTGGCGCGGCCTACGCTTTGGGTGAAGCCTTTTCACAGCAGCGCAAGAGTGAGTTGCGGCTGCCGCTTCAAAAGGCGGTCGCGGCACTGGCCGGCAAGTCCATCCAGGTTGGAAAGGGTGCGCTGGTTTCCTTCAACGGCAAAAGGACCGGCATCAAGGCGGGGGCCTCCGCCCTCGCCCTGCTCTCAGAACTCTATTACTATCGGTCCAGCGGTGACGGTCGGTTCGCGCAGGACCGCGAGCTTTGGCTGCGCGCGCTTCTCGCATTACATCGACCCGGTGCAGGTTTCCTGAAATCGCCCGATGCTCAGGAAGAATCCCACTACTACAACGGCGAGATCTGGTTGGCGCTCGCCTTCTACAAGCAGACCTTCGACGCGGAACATCTGGAACCGCTGCTCACCGAGATCGACCACGCCATGATGACGATCTACGGAACCACGCCGCACATCGGTTTCTTTCATTGGGGCGCCATGGCAGCGTCATTGCGGTTTCACGATACCGGTCGAGAAGAGCTTCGGCATTTCGCCCTGGATCAGTCGAGAATCTATCTGACTGAACTCAGGCCCAGACGGAGCCTCAATTCAAACACCTGCTATTCCCTTGAAGGCCTTATTCCGGCACTGGCCTTGAGTGTACCCGAGAGCTCTTTGGCCAGGTCTTTGGAAGAACGGATCGATTGGGAACTGCGCAAAAACCTGGCGCTTCAAATTCAACCGAATCAGAACCAGCTCGATTTAGGCGACGAAACCCATCTGCAATCGCCCAATCTCAAAGGTTATAGCGGCGCCTTCATCGCCGGGCGTAAGAAGCCCTTCACTCGCATCGATTATACGCAGCACTGTCTGTCTGCGGTTTTGAAATACAAGAGATGGCAGGAGACTAGACCATGAGTCCTCGCCGAAAGTTAGCTGCGCCCAATCGATTCTGACGGTTTTCTTCCTTGGACAGTCGTCCCATGAGGTGACAAAGCCAGGTCCGTTAGTCTCTGCCACCGGCAGCGTTCTCGTCATGATCTGCGGAGTCTTCCTGCTCCCAGGTCCGGTGCTCATACACCGGCTCGTCGCGCTGCGTCTCAAGTACCCGGCGGGCCAGTTCCGCATCGTCGATCCAGCGAAACAGCCTTTTTTCCCGCAGCCCCAGATGGCGGCGCAGGATGAACGAGGCGAGCCAGCCGGCGTGGGCAACCGCCCGGCTTTGTTCGAGCGCGCGCAGGTCCGCCTTCTTTCCTTCGCTCAGACCATCGGGCGAAAGCGAAAGGATGTAGCGTTCGCCGACCGGGACCATGTCCCGGGCAAGTGACCGCAGGTGCTGGAATTGTTGCGTACTGTTTTCAGACAACCGGCCGAATCTACGCTGACGCGAAATCATGTGACGGATTGCAGTGTAAAAAACCACTACGCCGATCAGCAGCAGGACCGTCGAGCTCCAGGAGAGCTCGATTTTAAACAGTGGTCCCAGCCCAGCGAAGATCTGCACCTTCAGCGGCAGCAGGCCGAGGCGCAGCAGCGACTGCCAACTGGCCAGATTGAGCGACAGGACGAAATCTTCGGCGTTGCAGGGGGCAAGATTGACCGGCCGCTCGAAGGCGCTGGCAATGTTGGCAACATCATTCCAGGCATTGTAGAAACCGATTCGGGCACGCTCGTAGCGGTTCAAAACTCCGGTCAGCTCGCCTTCCAACCGACGCAATTCGCGCGCGGCATCGCCCCATTGTTCGGACACCCGGCCCCTCAAAGGGCCTTTGCTTTGTGGGCAGGTGAAGCCGCTGGCAACTTCGCGTTTGCGGATCGCCTGCGAAGTCGCCGCGAAGTCCGAAAGATAACTCCCGATCCTCGCCGCCTCCAGGCTCAGAATTTCGTTGGTCGCGCTGCGCACGCCCGGATCCCGCACGGTCGACTGATAATAAAACAGCGGGAAGGAACAGAGCACCAGCACGCCGACGGCACGGGCGAGCGATAGCAAATAAAGCGGTGGCCGATAGGACATGTGGCGTGCGGCCAGGCGCCGGACGATACTCAATGCCACGATCAGCAGGACCACGACCGGCACCCAAATCACCGCCGTCTCGTCGAACCGCTCGACAAAGAGCGCCAGAATGGCAACGGTGCCAATCGCGGTGAGGATGGTTTCCAGAACGCCGTCGAGAAAAAAACGAATGTTCATTTCGGCCTGCACTCAAACCCGCTCACGGCACAGAGCGCAGCATCGGCAACCGCCGTCAGATTGGCCCCGTAAAGATTGCGGCGCCCCAGGCTGCCGCCACCTCGACCGGAACCGAGACGCGCAACGAAGGAGTAGCGCTTCGCACCCCGCACGACACTGCCGGTCAGCCAGACGACCTTAGTCTGACCATTCTCCAGATCGTGCGTGCCGGTTTTTCGAAGCGAAAAATCGAGTGCCATACGACCCGGCTTGAAGACGGTCGCTCTGGCCGTGCCCTTCTTACCGAGAACCGGCGCTTCCAGGGTTCGCCTGAGAAACAGGCGGGCAGAGTCGGAATCACAGATCTCCCGCACCACGGCACGAACCTGCCGCTGTAATGCGGTCGTTGCGGAAGCGTCATCCACGGCCAAGAGGCTCGCAGGCATCCAGCCTCCGGGCTTGCCCTGAACGCATTCTGCAACCGCATCCATCAACGCGAGCAGCTGTGCCGGTGAGGCATGCACTTGACCAAAGGAGACCGCGTAGGCGGGGTTGATATCGTCGGGAGTAGAAAAACCGAGGCGATCGATCAAGCCGGCAAGATCGGCCTGATCGCTGCGGCGCAGGCGCCAGTTGAAAGCCAGGTTATGGCTAATCGCCATGGCCTCCTGCACAGCGAGATAGCGGTCCTGCGCCCGGTCGCAGTCACTCACACCCAGGTCTTTGCCGGCCTTCAAGGGCTTGCCGTCTTTGGCAAAGGCCACTTCGGGACACCAGCGTTCGCGCAGGTTTGCCCGGTCGCTCAGATGAAGCAGGCCAATAATCTTGGCGGTCGAAGCAAGCGGAAAGGGATCCTGTGCGGAGTCGAAACCGCCGCCCGACCAGGCGGGTGCCGCACCATGAAATCTTCCCGCCTGCGTGCCGTAGGACAAGAGGCACTGCAATCCGGTTTCATCTCGCACAGCGATTAAGAGTTCGGCACCACCGACGTCGTGCCAGGGTTCGGCAAATTTAAAGCGCGCAAGTGCACCGCGCTTTTGCGCCCGCCGGACGCTCAGGTCGCAAGCTTTCTGCCGCTTACCCGACAGATTGAACAGGAGTTGAGTGTCATTGCCGTGCCCCGAAAGGAGGGCCTCGAAGCTGGCATCGGACAGCACGGCCGCCGTCCCCGCCCCAGCGATGCGCACCGGAGAATTTCGACGCGCGGCGCCTACCTCCGGCGCGCCCAGATTGCTCAAGCGGCGCATTACCAGCGGCGCATCGTATCCGGATTTACGCAGGCAGTGGCGGGCGCGCTTGCGCAGATTGTCCCAGCGGGCTTGATCGCCGAAACGAAATGGACGGCGTACTGCGGCAACCAGGATCGCAGCTTCCTCTGGAAAGAGCGACGCGGGAGCCTGACCGAAGAGCGTGCGGGACGCAAAACCGAGGCCGGAATGGCGTCCCGGCACCCGATCGAGAAAGTCATGGTTCGCGACCATCAGCTCCAGAGCCTCGCGGGTGGTCAATCTTGGCGCCAGCGCAACGGCATCGAGTATCTGTCTGAGCTTTGCGGACCAGTTGCCGGCCGCCGATGATCGCATCGTCCGGGCGGCCTGCATGTAGACGCCTGACGCACCGCGCAGTTGCCCGGTCAGCAGAGTTTGCGCCACGGAAGAAAGGATCGCGACCGGATCGACGCCAGCCTGCGCGAAATAGCTGTTGGCGCGCTCATCTTCACAGGCCCAGTACATCCTGGCGAAACTCCTGGGAACCGCCTCATGCACAATGCCCCTCTGTCCGAAGTAACGCCGGGGCATGACACCGAGCTCGCGCCCGGTAGCATCTTCGAGGCGCGGGACAATGCGCTTCCTGGTCTCAGCCAGCAAATCGTCAGCGTAACCCTGAAGTCCAAGGTTCGAAAGGCTGTGCAGGGCAAGCGGCGCGATGAAGACGAGAACGGCGAGCAGGGACAAGCGGCCGAACCAGCCGGTCCAGCGTATGTCGCCAACCGCCGACACCAGGGTGGATTCGACGCTGGAGACGATCCGCAGGAGATACGCCGACCCTCTGTTCAATCCCTTGCGCCCTCCATCATCGGTCCGGCCGAGGAACCAGCCCATGGTCCAATGTCTGATCCAATCCGAAGGGTCACATTTAAGGAGACTCTAGAGAATCGCAAATCCCAATGCCGTGTTGACGACATCCTTAATGATCTTCAGTGCCGCGTTCACGATCTTCTCGACCACGATCATGATCTGATTTGTGACCAGGGCAATCGCAGCGACCACGTTGTTGCGGACCATCTTCATCAGCATCTTGGCCGTCGGCTTGTTGATCTCGCCGTCGGCAAAAGCCTTTCCGATTTCCTTGATTCGCTTGGCGACGGCCTTGAACTCGATCTTTACGATCGTGCGGATCTCATCCCAACCGGATCCGGCAACATCTTTTGCCGCCGAGAGCATCGGCGGAAAGATTGCAGACACGTTCAACGCTTGTAGATTCACCGACATCACTGATCTCCCCGGGTTTTCTTAAGAACTTCATTCTTGATGGCGATCCGCGCCGACTGATCCAGAAGCGGTCCGGCAATATCGACGATGACCTTGGGGAGGGAGCCGTTGGTCTTATGCAGTTCCATCACAACACCATGATTATCCTGAACGACTTTCAAGATGACGACGGTGCAGTTTCCCATGCTGACCTCATCCGCGCCCTCCCCATAGCTGC
This sequence comes from Pelagibius sp. Alg239-R121, assembly GCF_947331435.1. GTDB lineage: Bacteria > Pseudomonadota > Alphaproteobacteria > Kiloniellales > Kiloniellaceae > Denitrobaculum. The sequence continues at coordinate 475,882 of NZ_CAMZOF010000002.1, forward strand.
GGATGATTTCGGTCACGCTGGTATATTTACCCAGCGGAAGTTCCTGTGCGTCGATGAAACCGGCACTGCGCTCGACGACACTTTTAATGCCGCGCCCGAGGTAGTCGGCAGTCACGCACTTGCCAGTCGAATCAATGGCTTCCGCACGTTCAACGAAGGTCTGGAGTTCCGCCGAGGTGCGCGCATAGAAGGCCTGAACGTCGGCATTGCCGTATTTACCTTCGTCGCTGCCTGATAGCGCCGCCATCCGGGCCATAAAGGCGGCCATTTCGCCCTGATAGTCGGACAGGCCCTGATCGAGAACAACATCGTAATCCTCGACGAACTTGACCGTTCCGCAGCCCGACAGCGCGAGCACTACGAGCACAGAGGCCAATCTTCCCATCACGCTCCGCATCGCCTTCCCCTCCCCAGTAAAACCCTAAACCTCGCCAACGGCAGCATCCCATTGCAAAACGAATCGGCACTATCATCCGACGCGTACCGCCTCTAATTAGCTTACCTATAAAGTGCAGAGAATACTACGGCGGCAACGGATCACAGCCGCGGTCTGGTTTCGCTCAGGATCTGACGTCGAACCGCCTCGATATAGAGCGGATCGATGCGCTGATCGTGCGTCAGCATGACCATATCGTCCCGTTGGATCGTCGCCGGCGATCCCGCCATCACGATGATTCGCTGTCCAAGTTGGATCGCCTCCCGGCTGTCATGGGTGACGAAGAGCACCGTCATCGGTCTCGATTTCCAGGCCCGCGTCAATAGCCGCCGCAACTCGGACGCCTTGCTCTCGTCCAGGGACACGAAAGGCTCGTCCATCAGCAGAAGGTCCGGCTCGATCACCAAAGCGCGGGCCAGGGCGACCCGGCGGCTCATACCAAGGGAAAGATCCTTTGGATAAGCGTCGTAACAGTCCCCCAAGCCCATCTCGGCGAGCAGGTCCCGCTCCACCCCCGTGCCGAGCTGATCGGGCCGCATGACCAGCGTGAGATTTTCACCCACGGTCCGCCAGGGAAGGAGCGCGGGGTTTTGAAAGACATAGCCGATCCGCGGTTCGCTCCGACCGTTGGTCTGCCTGACTGAGATCCGGCCATCAAAAGTCCCATCCAGCCCGGCAACCAGATTTAACAACGTCGTTTTGCCGCAACCCGAAGGTCCCAGGATGCAGACGAATTCCCCGAAGCCGACCTCCAGCTTGATATCCTTCAGCACCGTCGCCTTTTGATCGGACTCCGCATCCTTGAGTTTGGGCAGCCCTATCGCCGCGGAGAGTTTGACTTTGGGTTTGGAATCATACCCCTTACGCGCGATCTCAATCGACAGCCAGGTCATGGGCGCCACCTGTTGGCATGGCGTTCCCAGGGCTTGAACAGAAAGATCTCGATCATCTGGATCACAATCACGAAGGCGATCGTATAGGCAAGGATCGACGGAACGTCGAAGAGCTGAAAGAACAAATGAAGTTGAAATCCCACGCCATTGCTGCGCCCAAGCAGTTCGACCACAAGGACGATCTTCCACACCAGAGCCAGACCCGAACGTGCCGACGCCGCGAAAAAGGGCGAAAGCTGAGGCAAGATGACATGCCGCAGCGTTTTCCATGTGCCGAAACGGTAACTGCGCGCCAGGTCCATATATTGCCGGTCGAGCGCGCGCGCGCCTTCGCGCATTGTCGCCGCGACGTTCGGAATCTTATTGATTGAAACCGCCAACACAGCCGCAGCTTCCGTCAGACCGAACCAAATATAACAAAGGATGATGACCACCAGCGCCGGGATATTCAAAAAGAGAATCAGCCAGGAGTCGAAGAAGCGGTCCATGCGGCCGCTGCGCCCCATCACGAGGCCAATACTCGCGCCGATGATCATCGAGAGAACGAATGCCACTAAGGTGCGCGCTAGTGTGACGGCCAGATGATAGGGCAGTTCGCGGCTCTGAACAGCCTCGACGAAGGCTTCCAGCACCGCGATGGGCATCGGCAGGGCCGGACTATCGCTCCAGAGCGCCGCGAGTTGCCAGAGCAATAGGAAAAGACCCAGCGACAGGACAAAATAAGCCGCACTCGCCAGTCGGGCGATCATTTCGCTTCAGGCGTATCCGGGGTCATGCTGTCCGGCTTCGAAGTCTCGGGCGTCCAAAAGGTATTTGGATCAAACGTTACGTTTCGGCCAACCAGTTTCTCGCCGCCGACAGTAGCCAGAATGCCAAACAGGAGCTCCGCGTCCTTGCGGTCTCTGTCCTGATCTTCGCCGCCCTCTTCTGCGCCAGCGAACGGCATCGCCATACCCTGGCGAAAGCCCGACTTCAAGGCCTCGAACTCTGCGTCGCTCTTGGCACGCATCGCCGGACGCAGTCGTTTCCATTCGCTGTCGGATTTTTCGAGCAGGACATTGGTCGCGCTGACGGCGCCGAAAAATGCTTCTACCGCACCCGGCCGTTCATTCAGAAGCCGCTCTCGAAATACATATCCGATCAGCGCCGTTGGCTGTGTAACGCCCAGGTCCTTCACCAGATCGCTCACATCGAATAGCCGAGTGGCACCGCCTGCCTCCAGGCGCGCGGCATAAGGCCAGAAGGTGAGAACCGCATCAAGACGGCCGGTGCGCAGCTGTTCATTCAGCAAAGGCGGCGCAGCGAAGATGGCCTCGGCACTGTCGGCAATGTCGAAACCGTGAAACTTCCGGGTCCAGGCTCTCAACAACAGCCAGTTCTTATCGACCGGCCCGCCTGCGATTCCGATCTTCTTGTTCTTGAGCCCTGTGACATCCGTGACAGCGCTGTCAGGTCCTAGAACAAGTGCCCCCAGCGCATTGGAATAGGGAACGAAAACAAAATCCTCGCCGCCCGCCCGTTGCCGGTTCACCCAGATCCAGTCGGACACGATCATGTCTGCGTTCCCAGCCTGCAAAGCAACGCTGGTGGCGTTTTTCGACGCCAGTGCGACAACTTCCAGATCCAGGCTTTGAGCCGAGTCAAAGGCGTTGAACTTGAGGCTGTCGAGCTGCCAATTCACCGTTCCAAACTTCAGAACGCCGACTTTCAACGCTGTCGATTCGGCGATGGCGTCGCTTGACGCCGCAGACGCACAGAGAAGCAACAGAGTTGGTAGTGCATTGCGGAAGAATCTCGTAACCATGGTCCTAACTCCTTACGGCTTTAACAGCCGATTGCGCGCCAGCCATGAGATCCCGTGCGCCCAGGATTCGTCCGTGTTTCCTCGAATATCAGCGCTCGCACTCCTGATCAATTTGCCGCTTTCCACATCGTGAAAGTAAACATTGATGTTCAGGATGAGATTGCTGACTTTCTGGACCACACCGGTCACCGCGACCTGCGCCTCTGCCTGCGCCGCAATTTTGCTCTCACAGCCGTTGCAGCTGTGCAGATAACCGGCCTCCTCGATCTGTACCTGCAAATGAGAGATATCGGCGATCTCGTAACGGCCCGACTCGGACAGCTTTTCCCTCAGCAAGTCGCTGATCAGAACCAGGCGCTTGGTCTCGTTGTCATTGATTCCCTTCACCGATCCTTCAAGGCTGGTGTCGATAAGCTCGAAATTGAACACAGCAGCCCGCGGAGTGCCTGGATCGGCGATCGACAAATCTGCAAAGCCGAACATCAGCGCAAGAAAAAGCGTTCCCACCGACACGGTCCGTGATCGGAAAAACGAAGTTGGAGCGAATGAAACGCGCATCTGTCCTCACACAAGCTGCTTTTCAGAAGAACCAGCTTTAGAAAAAGGTGACGACCACAAAGCACTGGAACTGACGACCTCTTGCAATTCTCCGTAGCCGACGGCTGGGAACAATTGGCAAATAGTACTAGGCTGAAGCGAGCAAACGCTATTTAGAGACTTGTCTTCAGGTGATATTTTATCGCTTGGTCCTACTAACTTTGGAGCGTACCGGCACCGCAATGACCCTGACCACGATGCTCGCATGGATCGCCAATCAATTTGGCGGAAGGACTGCAATTCACTGCCGCACCGTTGACGGACGGATCGGTGCCGCTGAGCAGAGGCGGAGCTGTCTGACGCCTTTTCGACTCTTAGCCGCCTGTCTCCTGAGTCTGAGCTTCTCGACTCCATCCGGGCAGGTAAGTGCCGCGGACGTGCAGAAAATTCCGATCGCCTATTTGGTTCAGGTTGTCGAGCGGCCCCCGAAGCTCTCCAACCTCGACCTGCCGCCGGACAATGAAGGTCTCGCAGGCGGGCAGCTTTCGATCAAGGACAACAACACGACCGGACGCTTCATGGGACAGGAGTTCTCACTGAAGCACGTCGAAGTCCCGACCGATGGCGATTCCCTGGCGGCCTTCGACAGTTTGCTGGCGGAAGGTATCCAGCATTTCGTCTTGAACGTACCGGCCGACGCCTTGCTGCAGATGGCCGACCGCGCCAAGGGGAAAGACGTCTTGCTGTTTAACGCCGGTGCCATGGACGACCGGCTGCGGAGCGCCGACTGCCGGGCCAACGTTCTTCACATTGTTCCGAGCCGTGCCATGCTGGCCGATGCCCTGGCGCAGTTTCTGGCCTGGAAGCGCTGGCGAAACTGGTTTCTGGTGGTTGGGCGCCGGGATGGTGATGTCCTCTTCGGCGAAGCTTTAAAACGCGCCGCCAAACGTTTCGGCGGCAAGATCGTCGAGGAAAAGCGCTGGGATTACGGGCCGGATGCACGCCGTACGGCGCAGGCAGAAGTTCCTGCCTTTACCCAGGATGCCGAATACGATGTTCTGGTTGTGGCTGATGAAATCGGCGAGTTCGGCGAGTATCTGGCCTATCGGACCTGGGACCCGCAGGTAATTGTCGGCACTCAGGGACTAACGCCGACCACCTGGCACCGAACCCACGAACAATGGGGTGCCGCGCAGTTGCAAAGTCGCTTTTTAAAGGCAAACGGCCGTTTCATGCTGCCGCTCGATTACCACGTCTGGGCAGCAATCCGCACCATCGGCGAGGGAGCCACGCGCAGCCAATCGGCCGCATTTGCCGATGTGGAAGGCTACATTCGCAGTGCAGACTTTGAACTGGGTGGCTTTAAGGGGCAGAAGCTCACCTTTCGCAAATGGAACGGCCAGCTGAGGCAGCCGATCCTGCTGACGGCGGCGCGGGCGTTGGTCTCAACGTCACCCCAGCAGGGTTTTCTACATGAACGCTCGCTGCTCGATACCATGGGCCTCGATGAACCGGAGTCTAAATGCCGATTCGAATAACCGGACGACAATCGCCGCTTAGCGAATAGGCGGGGCCGGGTCGGAACTTCAGGAGGAAGACGAACGTATGAGAAAGACGATCAAGTTTCTGACGGCTGCCGCCTTTGCGGGGTCTTTTGGCGTCGTGACGGCCGCACCTGCTTATACGGTCTACGTATCCAATGAAAAGGACAACACGGTCAGCATCATCGACAGCACAAGCCTGGAGGTGACCGATACAATCGACGTCGGCCAGAGACCACGAGGCATCCTGCTCACCAAAGACGGAAAGCACCTGCTGATCTGCGCAAGTGACGACGACACAGTTCAGGTCTTCGACGTCAAGACCAAGCAGTTGGTTAAGGAACTGCCGTCAGGCCCCGACCCGGAACTTTTTGTCCTGCACCCGAGCGGCAACCCGCTCTACATCGCGAACGAAGATGACAATCTGGTCACGGTGGTCGATATCGCGGCCGATAAGGTTCTTGCGGAGATTCCCGTCGGCGTGGAGCCGGAAGGCATGGGGATCAGCCCCGATGGCAAGGTCTTGGTCAATACTTCCGAGACGACCAATATGGCGCATTTCATCGATACCGAAACCAACGAGATCTTCGATAACATTCTAGTGGATAGCCGGCCACGTTACGCCGAGTTCAACGATGCGGGCGACAAGCTGTGGGTCACCTCCGAAATCGGTGGAACAGTGGCGGTCATCGACGCTAAGACCCGGAAGATCATCACCAAAATCTCCTTCGATATACCCGGGGTGCAGCCGGAAGCCATTCAGCCGGTCGGCTTGCGCGTGACCAAGGACGGCAAACGCGCCTTCGTGGCGCTTGGCCCTTCCAACCGGGTCGCAGTGATCAATGGTGAAAGCCACGAAGTCGAGAAATACCTGCTGGTCGGCCAGCGGGTCTGGCAGCTGGCCTTCACGCCAGACGAAAAACTGCTCTTTACCTCGAACGGCGTCAGTAACGATATCTCGGTGATCGATGTCGGAAAACTCCGGGTCGTGAAATCAATCGGCGTTGGACGCTTTCCCTGGGGCATTGCGATCTCCAATGAATAATGACCGTTTTCTGACTGCCGGCCGGAATTGGTCCAGGCGATGAGCTCCCCTGGTCCGGATACCGCGGGATCAAATCCGCCGCGCGCGCTGGAGATCTCCGGTCTTACGCACGCTTTCGGGCAGAACAAAGCGCTGGACGACGTGAATTTTACGATCGACCCTTCGCGGTTCTGCGTTCTGTTGGGTCTAAACGGCGCCGGCAAGACCACGCTCTTTTCTCTCGTGACACGCCTGTACAGCAACACTTCCGGTGCGATCAGGGTTTACGGTCATGATGTGCGGCGGTCGCCCGGTGCGGCGCTGCAACGTCTGGGCGTTGTGTTCCAGCAAAGAACGCTGGATCTCGATCTGACGGTGATGCAGAACCTGCTGTATCATGCGGCCCTGCACGGCTTTACGCCACGCGAAGCGCGGGCGCGGGCCGAGAGCCAGTTGGAACGGGTCAAACTCCTGGACCGGGCCAAGGACAAGGCGAGGCGCCTGTCCGGCGGTCAGATGCGCAGGGTCGAAATCGCGCGCGCCCTGCTCCATGACCCACAACTGCTGTTACTCGACGAGCCGACTGTGGGCCTCGACATCGACTCCCGGCGCGATATCCTGGAGCGCACCGTGGCCCTCTGCCAGGACGACCAGCTCGCTGTGCTCTGGGCCACGCATTTGATCGACGAAGTCACGCCGGAAAGCCAGATTGTCATGCTGCACCACGGCAAGGTTGTGGCGGACGGCAGTCATGATGCGGTTCTGTCGGGCAGCGCAACGGAAAATATCAGCGCGGCCTTCGCGAAACTGACGCAGGATAAAGCCGTGGGGAGCGCTGCTGCATGACCTCTGCACCCGTGCCCAACCGCTCGGAAGTGTCCGGTTTGAGCCTGTCCGGCTATCTCAACTGTATGCGCGGGATCGTCTGGCGCGAGGCCTTGCGGTTCCTCCAACAGCGCGAACGCTTTGTCGCGGCGCTGGTGCGGCCGCTGGTCTGGCTGTTTATCTTCGCGGCCGGGTTTCGGTCGGTGCTCGGCGTCTCGATCATTCCGCCCTACGAGACCTATGTACTCTACGAAGTCTACGTGACACCCGGGCTGGTCGGGATGATCCAGCTCTTCAACGGTATGCAATCGTCGCTCTCCATGGTGTACGACCGGGAGATGGGCAATATGCGCACGCTGCTCATCAGCCCCTATCCACGCTGGTTCCTGTTGACTTCAAAGTTGATGGCCGGCGTCGCCGTGTCGTTGCTGCAAGTCGCAGTGTTTCTCGCAATCACCTGGTTCTGGGAGGTTGAACCGCCGCTGTTTGGCTACCTCGCGGTCATTCCTGCGTTAATCCTGTCTGGTCTGATGCTGGGGGCGCTGGGCATGCTGCTGTCATCCGGCATCAAGCAGTTGGAGAACTTCGCGGGTATCATGAACTTCGTGATCTTCCCGATGTTCTTCGCCTCTTCGGCCCTCTACCCGCTGTGGCGGATGAAGGAGACCAGTCCGCTGCTCTATGAGATCTGCCAGTACAATCCCTTCACCTATATCGTCGAATTGATCCGCTTTGCACTCTATGGACAACTCAATCTGCAGGCGCTCGCGATCGTCGCAGGCTTCACCGTCGTTTTTCTCGGCGGCGCAATTTTCGCCTACAACCCTTCGAAGGGGCTCATCGCCCGGCGCGGAGGCCCCGGTGGAAATGCTCCCGGCCCGAAAGGAGGCTGACGGCATGACCGCAGCAAAGAGACCTTTGAAAATAAACTCCCGAGGAATGTTGCTTGGGCCTGTAACTGCGGCGGCGGTCGCTGTTACAGCATCCATCGCGGGCAGCACGGCCTTCGCGGCTGACCCGGACAACCCCTATTGGCCCTGCATCCAGCGCAAGGTACCGCATATCTCCGCAGGAATGATGTGGGGCGGACCACTGGTCGACGAGTCCGACCGCAGCTGGCGCAAGGATGCCGAGATGGCAAACCTCGTGGAAACGCTTTCGTCCCGAAGATTGCCGATCGAAGAAGCCGAACAGCGGATCGACAACTATGCCGAGGGTCTGACGGAAGACAGGCAAACCAAGCTCACACTGCTCTTTACCGGACTTCTCAGCCGCACCAATTCGGAACGCTCGGAAATCATGGCGGGGATCGAAAAGTTTGCACGCCGTCAGATCGCCCTTTCCGAAAAAATCAAGAAGGCGGCTGCGAGTTCAAACGAGCTGCAGAGCAAAACCGGCGCCACTCAGGCCGATCTCAATCGTGCAGAGGAACTGGATCAACAGCTGTTGTGGGATACGCGGGTCTTCGATGAACGGGAACAGTCCCTGACTTACGTCTGCGAAGTTCCGGTCCTGTTGGAGCAGCGTCTGTTCGCGCTGGCGCGACAGCTGGCAACGCACCTGGAATAAAACAATCCCGTAATAACGACAAGAGATCTACAAGGAGGATAGAACCATGAAGTTTGCAACTTTTGTCTCTCTGGCGGCTTTCGCCGCATCCGGCCTGGGTGGCGCATCAGGCGCCAATGCCACGGATGTGATGAAATCTGCGGTGATCGATCACCCAGCCGAAGAGGTATGGGCCCTGATCGGCGAATACGGTCACCTCGACAAATGGCATCCGGCCGTGGTCAAGCTGGAACTCAGCGGTGATGGCGGCAACGGCTTGTTCCGGACGCTGACCCTGCCCGACGGCGCCGTGCTTAAAGAGAAACTGCAGAGCTACTCGCTGGACGACATGTCCTACAGCTACAGCATCGTCGAAGGCCCGTTGCCGGTGCAGAACTACGTCTCCAAAATAACGGTGCGCCCCGGCGACACGGCTGGTCAATCGGTTATCGAATGGTCCTCGAGCTTTGAGCCCGCGGGTGTCGAGGAAGCCGAAGCGCAGAAGATCATCGGCGGCATCTACACTGCCGGATTCGATGGGATCAACGACAAGCTTAAATAGTCGATTTGATGAAGACCGGCTGCGCGGCGAACTGCTGTGCAGCCGTTTTCTGTTGCGGCCCTACTCGGCCATCGGCACCGGTTCGGATGGTTCAACGTCACCGCCGAAGCCCGTCCAGCCGTCCGTGCCATCGGGATACCAGTAGACCTTGGCGTAACCGTAGGATAACGCGCGCTTGGCGGCGTTCCAGGACATCCAGCAGTCTGACAGGCAATAGATCAGGATAGGCGCAGCCTTATCGTCCTTGGTAAGCTGAGCCAGGCTATCCTGGAAATAGCTTTCGGCTTCAGGATTGAGCGCACCGAAACCAACGTTGGGCAGCCAGACACTGCCGGGAATATTGCTGCGCGGCCGAGGACGCCAGACGGTACCTTTGGGCAGTTTCTTGGGTTTCGGCGGACGAGGCAGGACGTCGATGAAGATGATGCCCCCTGCCTCATGCAGATCCATCACTTCCTCGGTAGAGACGACTTCCGCCCCCGTCAAACGATCGGGAACCGGTGCGCGAAATCCCTCCATGCGATAGCCGGCAAGCTCTTCGACGGCCTGAGCATGTGCACCGTTTTCAAGGCTCCACAATCCTAGCGCCAGAGCCGAAGCGATTGTTATTCGCCGGACCAGGGCGAAAGTGAACTCAGGTGCTATTGTCACTGCTCGATCAACTGGTCTTTCTCATCCAGAAGCGGCACCCCGAAGTCGAACAGAATCTTGTCGATCTCCGCCTGATTGTCCTTGATGAAATCGTTGAGCTGATGCTTCCAGTCCGGTTCGAGAGGGCGCAGCCCCATTGTGATGCGGTAGCTCATGCGCGGTCCCTTGGTCTCCTTGACCAATGGCACGATGGTAATCGGTGTGTCGCTTTGCTTGGCGTAATACCCACCGATCGGCCCCCACAACAGGCCGGCATCGAGTTTGCCCGTGGCAATTTCCGATATGATGTCTTCTGCCGGCGAAGAGTACCTGCGATCGACCACAAGCTGATAGGGCTTGGCGTTCTTGAGCAATCCGTTCAACGCCATCACCGTCGCGGGCGGGGTACCGGCGATAACGCCGATCTTCTTGTCCGCGAGCCTTGGATCGTCGAGGTTCACGATTCCTTTCAGATCAGAGTCTTTGCGATGCAGCAGGACGTAGGCGGAACGGAAATAGTGGTTGGTGTTCTGCACAAGCTCGTGCCCCTGGGCATAGCCTATGATCACGTCGCACTTGCGCAGACGTAGCGTCCGGCGGACGAATCCGGTTGCCTGCGGGAACCAGGTATAGGTGACGGGAAGGCCCAGCTTTTCACCGAGCAGATCGGCGAGCTTGTTCTCGTACCCCGTTTCTTCCCTGCTCGAGAAGGGCATATTGGCCGGGTCGGCACAGACACGCAATGCGGTACGGTCGACCAGATCGGATGTTTGCGCCGAAACCTGCGCGGGTGCCACAAAGACAGCAACGGCGGCCGTCAAAAAACAACAGCCGGGAAGGCTCAATTTTTTTGCAGACCGGATCCTCACGAAACCGGTGCCTCGGACAGCTCTAGTCGGCAAGACACTCGTTTTCCTCCTCGCGTGTCGCATCCGACTTCGCTTCCTTTTTTCTGGGCCGCCCTCTGTCAAGCGCGCCATCGGACCTTGCCTTCAGATAAACGTAGATATCGTCGAGATAGCAAATGACATTCCGGTTAACGCCGAAAGACGGCATCTTGCTGTTATCAGAGGCGCCGACTTTTTCGCGGCCGTTGATAACGACCTCAAGAAAGCCTTCGTAATCCATGGTGTTCAGGGATTCTGCCAATCCCGGCGCAAAGGAACTTCCCAACGCATCCGGTCCGTGGCAGACGTGACATTCAGAATGGTAACGCCTGAAGCCACTGTAGGTGAACCAATCCACTGTGCCGTCTTCGCCGATTTTGTAAGTTGGATTGTCATCCGCATCGAAATACTTTCCGTCTTCGGAACTGGCAATCTCGTTGGACTGTACAGCTACACCCGGCAACAGGAGTGCCAGAGCAAAAGCAAACATCAACGGCAGGCGAAATTTCATCTCGTTTCCTCGTGGGCAGGACAGGTTATCAAAACCTCGATCATCCGTACCGGTCTTCATTCGGCACATATTCCTGATCTGAAAAAAAATGCCCGGTACTACGATGGAGACAACGTAATACCGGGCAACAGGGATTAGCTAGAAATCAGTCGACAGCAAACACGGTCAACTGCCCGCCCAGTGCGGTGTAGTTGCTGAGAGCGGCATAACCACCCACTGCACCCAGACCAGCATTCGGGTCGGTCAGACCAGCTGCAAGGCCAATTCCAGCCCAGCCGCCGACACCAGACAGGATCGCGATGTACTGCTTGCCGCCCTGCATATAGGTGGTGACATTGCCGATGATGCCCGAAGGAGTCTTGAACTTGTAAAGTTCATCACCCGTCTTGGAATCGACCGCCTTCAGATAACCTTCCAGCGTGCCGTAGAAGACGACATCGCCAGCCGTTGCAAGTGCGCCGGACCATACAGAGAACTTCTCTTTCTTGGACCAGACGATCTTGCCTTCGGTGGCGTCCCAGGCAATGAAGTTGCCCATATGGTCGCCATCAGGACCCGGATACATGGAAAGCGTCGCACCGACATAAGGCTGCCCGGCAGTGTAGGAGACCCGGAAAGGCTCGTAGTCCATGCAGACATGATTGGTCGGCACGTAGTGCAGGCCGGACTTCGGCGAGAAGGCGGCAGGTTGCTGATCCTTGGAACCCAGAGCGGCAGGGCAGACACCAGTCGTGTTGACATCTTCACCGTTCTGATCCGTGGAATACTTGGCAACGACCTGCGGACGACCGGTTTTCAGATCGACGTGGGTCGCCCAATTGACCACCGGGTCGAACTTTTCGGCCACCAGCAACTGACCATTGTCACGATCGAGGGAGTAGCCGAAGCCGTTCCGGTCAAAGTGGACCAGCAGCTTGCGCATCTGGCCACCGACTTCCTGGTCGGACAGGATCATCTCGTTGACGCCGTCGAAATCCCATTCGTCATGCGGTGTCATCTGATAGACCCACTTTGCCATCCCGGTGTCGGGATTGCGGGCAAAGATCGCCATGGACCAACGGTTGTCGCCAGGGCGCTGGGCGGGATTCCAGGTGCTGGGATTGCCGGTGCCGTAGTAGACAAGGTCCAGCTCAGCATCATAGGCAAACCAGCCCCAGGTGGTTCCGCCACCGATTTTCCACTGATCGCCTTCCCAGGTGTTCGTACCGGAATCTTTACCGACCGGCTCACCCAGATGGGTCGTCTTTTCGGGATCCACCAGGATATCCGAGTCCGGACCCATGGAATAGGCCCGCCACACGCGCGAACCATCCTTGATGTTGTATGCGGTCATGCTGCCCCGGACGCCGAACTCGCCGCCGGAGATGCCGATCAACACTTTGTCCTTAACGACCATTGGTGCCGCAGTACCGGTCTCGCCCATTTTGGGGTCACCGTTGGCGACCTTCCACTCGACAGCACCCGTCTTGGCATTGAGTGCTACAACAGAAGTGTCCGCTTGGTGCAGGATGATCTTGCCGTCACCATAAGCAACACCGCGATTAACGGTGTCACAGCACATCACAGGGATCGTATCGGGATCCTGCTTGGGCTCGTACTTCCAGATGATCCGCCCGTCGTCGTTCAGGTCTAAGGCATAGACGATGTTCGGGAAAGGCGTATGCACGTACATGGTATCGCCGATCACCAACGGGCCACCTTCATGGCCACGCAGCACACCGGTTGAAAACGTCCAGGCGACGTTAAGATCGCCCACGTTGTCTTTGTTGATCTGGTCGAGCTCACTATAGCGTTGATTGGCGTAATTGCCGGTTGGCATTACCCAATCGTCTGCGTTCTTCTGCATATTCAAGAGCTCGTCACTGGCTGAAGCCGCCGCAGACGCGAGCAAGGCCGATGCCAAGACAACACCAGAATATTTGAGAGTCCTTTTCACTCCGGTTCCTCCCTAAATTTGTTGCCGACTTCTGTTTTCAGGGGTGAAAACAGTCTTCATTGCCACCGATTTTTTATCGGCAGCTATTGAATCTGCCGTACACGGTGTGTCGCTTTTTAGGTACCCGGCAGCTTGCGTCTTCGTCTTGCGACGAAAGCACTGCGAACCTGTTTCTTAAACACCGACGCTATGCAAAACCCAACGCGATAAACGGCAAGTCGACGGGCTGGGCTTTGCAGTAACGTCGGCTTATGTGCATCCTAGGAAAGGCCTTGTAAGCGGGCAATTGTACCTTCGCACAACACTTGAGCGGCTTCATGGAACACGGAAACGATTACAGGATTGCCAACGGCCCGATGCAAGATCGCAAAGGCCTTGCAGGATCAAGCGCAATGCTTATTGAGGAAGACATGCTCATCGGCGGATAAACGCCTTGCTCCCAAATTCAAGATCGTCCTGGCGTACATTAACCTTGTTCATGTTTTGCATTTGGTCGTCATGCACGAAGCGATGAGTTTGATACCTGGTTAAGGCATTCGGGTGTTACTGGCAGATGCAGATTATCGAATCGACTCCTTGGGCTGTGCGCAGTGCCGTCATGCATCTTGAATCGAACAGCGATACAGCAAGCTTTACCCTGTTTCCGATGATCCACGTGGGTGAGCCCGCGTTCTACAGCGAAGTCACACGCCGACTGGAAGCTTGCGATACCATTCTCTGTGAGGGCATCAAGTCGCCGGTCGGCAATCTGCTCACCATGTCATACCGTTTTTATGCCGACGTCCCGCGCGTTGACCTTGTGTTGCAGAACAATCAGCTGAACCTGTCAAAATTCGAAGAACGGTTGGTACATGCGGACGTGACGGGATCCGCCTTTGAAAAGCGATGGTCCGAACTGCCATTCTGGCAACGCTACGGTCTGCCGCTGGCCGCACCGCTTTTCGGTCTCTACATGCGACACTTTGGAACCAGAGCCGACGTCGCGACAGGCATGAGTATGAATCTGAAGAAAACGAGGCATGAATCGCTTGAGGGTCCGGACCTCGGTCAAGCCGGTGAAATCATCCTGGACTGGCGAGACCGACACCTGATCGACGTCATCGCCCGCGAACAGGCAAAATCCGATGGCAAAAAGCTGAACATCGGCGTTCTCTTCGGCGCCCGGCATATGCGGGCCGTTTTACGGCATCTGCTTTGGGTCCGTGGATTCAAGGTGGTGGAATCGGAGTGGGTAACCGTTTTTGATCTTTGAACCCTGTTTCGACGCTTGCCTACGACGGCCAATACTCCGCCTTCAGATGACGTTTGATCAGCTTACCGGTTGCCGTGCGCGGCAGTTCGCGGCGAAAATCGATACTCTTCGGTGTCTTGATGACCGAAAGTTTTGACCGGCAGAAGGCGATCAACTCAACCTCCAGTTCCGGTCCGGCGGAATGAGTATCCACGGGCTGGACCACCGCCTTCACCTCCTCGCCCAGTTCTTCGTTTGGTACGCCGAAGACGGCGACGTCGGCAACCGAAGGATGAGTCACGAGCAGGTCTTCGGTTTCCTGTGGATAGACGTTCACTCCGCCAGAAATAATGGTATAGGCGCGGCGGTCGGTCAGATGAAGGAAGCCATCCTCGTCAAGCCAGCCGATGTCGCCGAGTGTCGACCAGCCTTCTTTGTTGTAGGCCTGTGCGGTTTTTTCCGGATCGTTGTGGTAGGAAAAGTTGAGTCCGGTGTCGAAGTAAACGTTTCCAATTTCTCCGCGCGGCGATTCGAGCCCCTCATCGTCGAGAATACGGATCGATCCGAATAGCGCGCGGCCTACCGTCCCTGGATGCGCATTCCATTCTTCGGTCGTGGCGGCTGTCACGCCGTTGCCTTCGGTTCCGGCGTAATATTCCAGGAGAATCGGTCCCCACCAGCCGATCATCTGCCGTTTGATGTCGACCGGACAGGGGGCCGCCACGTGAAGCGCCGTCACCAGGCTCCCGGTGTCATAGCGCAGGCGAGTCTCGGTGGGCATCTTCAGCAGGCGCACGAACATGGTTGGCACGACCTGGGTGTGCGTCACCCCGGCGCTTTCGATCTCCCGAAGCAGGCCTTCTTCATCAAAACGCTCCATGATGATGGTGGTCGCGCCAAGCCCCGCAGCAACCATCGCCGCGCCCAACGGCGCGGAATGATAGAGCGGTGCAGGGGAAAGGTAGACTGACTCCGCATCCATCGCCGCAATCTCCCCCAGCAGTTTGAGAAAGACCGGACTCAGAGCCTCGATCGAGCTGCTCTGATTTTGCTTCAGGATTCCCTTCGGGCGACCGGTCGTGCCGGAGGAGTAGAGCATGGTCGCGCCTGGGGATTCGTCCGGCAGCCTCTGGTCCGGCATGGATTCAACCAAGGCATTCCAGTCTTCGAATCCTTCCACCGCTTCGTCCACCGTCAGACTTCGAAATTCCTTGCCGGCAAGTGCCCGGATTTGCACTCCCATCTCGGCATAGCGTGTGGAGGTGATGAAGACCTTTGCCCCGCAATCGGCCACGATGTACGCCGCCTCCTCGGACTGCAAATAGCGGCTGATCGGCGTGAAGATGACGCCTGCGCGCTGCGCGGCCCAGCAGATCTCCATGAATTCCAAGCGGTTTTCCAGCAGGAACGCGATGTGATCGCCGCTCTCGACTCCGAGTTTGCGCAAGGCCTGCGCCCCCTGGTTGGCGCGCGAATCCAACTCCGCAAAGGTGATGGACGCGCCGTCTTGCGCGATTTGATAGGCGATCTTCTCAGGGGTGACGCGCGCATGGTGGATCGGATGTTTCATATCGCAGGTTACTCGATTCTCGGAGAGAAACAGGTCGGTGCGAGGACACAACCTTGTTTTGTTTAGGGTTTCAAGGCGTGTTTCCTGCCGATGCGAACGCGGCATTCCCGGAACAGTCTTTAAACGATGGTCTCTTAGACGACTGTCTCGAGAGCGAACGCACTGACCGTATCGCAGATTTCTGCGGCTAAATCTGAGTCCTCAACGGTGCGCGCAAGAACCATTGCGCCAACACAGACCGCCACCGCCGCAATTCCGCGCTGACGCAGGGACTGATCCTTCTCCCGATCCAGATTCTCCTCAAAAAGCGCAACCAAACCTTCGAATGCTCTCTGGTAAGCCTGCCTGACTTCGGGCCCCGCACGCGCGACATCGGAAGATAAAGCCATCAACGGACATTGCTCGCCGAGGTTATCGAGATGATCCCGTGAGACATAGCTTTGGACGACGAGCTTGAGCAAATCGGATCCGCTATGCGGGATCTCACCAATCGTCCTGCGTCGCCGCGCTACAAAACTACGCAGGCTTTCGGCGTAGACCTCGTCCTTGTTTTTGAAGTGATTGTAGAAACCACCGCGCGTCAAACCCGCTGCCCCCATGATGTCATCGATAGAGACCTCGACAAAACCGCGTTGATTGAAGAGGCGGCGCGCGGCCTCGATCACCCGGTGGCGGGTGTTACGCTTGTGTTCACGGCTCAAAGGCAAGGGGCTTCTCCAATCATTCAGGCGTGCAGCTGCGCCGGTGTATTTTAATATGTCTTTGAACATATATAAAATACACCGCAAACTCCAGTGCTTAGAGCGGGTCGAGGTTAGATAGAATCGATGAGGGCGCTCTGTCGTAGTTGTGAATCCGAGTCAGGCCGACGTTTTGTCGGTAACGCCATCGTAACTTGAGGATTAGAGATGCCAGCTGTCATTCTGTACGAATACGAACCCACCCGCTCCGCGAAATGTCGCTGGGCACTGCTCGAAGCCGGCATCGCTTATGAATCGCGGGGCAACAGCTACTCGGTCATAGGCAGCACAGAGCTGAAGGAGGTCAACCCGCTCGGAAAGCTACCGGCGGCTGTCATCGGGGGAAAAGCGCTGTTCGAATCTTCCGCCATTGTGACCGCCGTCGCCGATCTTGCACCGAAGCGGCATCTGATTGGCAAGCCAGGCACCTGGGAACGCAATCTGCACTACCAGTGGACTTCTTTTGCACTCAGCGAGTTGGAAGCCTGGGCCTGGACGGCTGTTTTGAACAGTCGCACACTATTGTTGTCGAAAGAACAGCACGTTCCCGAGATCTGTCCCCAGATGGCCTTTCTCTTCAAACGAAGCGCCACACTGCTTGATGCTGAACTGGAGCGCTCCGACTATCTGATTGGCAATCGTTTTTCGGTTGCCGACATCATCGTCGGATATGCGGCCAACCTGGGCCGGCGCTGCGGTTACCTGGACGAAGGACTTCCCAACGTCCTCCGTTACTTGCAGCGCCTGTTTCAGCGTGAGCATTGCACGTTGTTTCAAGAGTAAGCCGTGAATCAAGAGTAGGCTGGGCATCAAAAACAGACCGGCAGCCCCGGAAAGACTTCGCCACACGACACAGCTTGACAAAATGAACGCTTGCTTGCAGGGTCGGCACATGACTTACGCAGGCACGAAACTCTTCGCTTTGAAACGGGTTCTCTTCAAGGGGACCTGGGATTATCGTGCGCGGTAAATAGCGCAGACATAGAGATCGCATTGAACCCCGCCGGTTTGGACGGGGTTTATTTTTGTCTCGTCTCCGGCCCAACAGGAGACGAAAAACCATGAACAGCAACTCATCGGGCCTCAGCGGGTTATGGCTGCCGCTCATCACCCCCTTTCGCGACGGTGCGCTCGACGCTGCGTCCGTACGGCGCCTGGTTTCGCACTATCTGGCCGAAGCGGTCGACGGCCTCATCCTGGCAGCAACAACCGGTGAAGCCATGACCCTGGATGAAACGGAGGTCGAACAGCTCGTTTCGATCAGCGCTGAGGTGATCGCCGATAGCGGCAAGCCACTGCCGCTCTATCTCGGGCTCTCGGGCAGCGACACGCGGAAGCTCGCCAAAACCCTGGCGCACACCGCAAATTGGCCCATCCAGGGCTACCTGATTGCCTGCCCCTACTACTCGCGGCCATCTCAGGCGGGACTGTACCAACACTTTGCAGCTCTGTCGGAAGGCACTGAAAAGCCCATCCTGATCTACAACATCCCCTATAGAACGGGCGTCAATCTAGGCAACGAAACCCTCTTGCAGCTTGCGGAACGCCCGAACATCGTCGGGCTCAAGGATTGCTGCGCCGATGCGGCCCAATCCTTTGAACTGCTGCGCGACCGGCCCTCTGGCTTTTCCGTCCTGACCGGCGAAGATGCTCTCTTTTACAGCGCACTGAGCCAGGGGGCGGACGGCGGCATTCTTGCCTCGGGCCATGTCATGACAGCGGCCTTCGCCGATATTCGGAACCGCCTGCTGCGAGGTGACCAGCCGGGCGCACTGTCGGACTGGCAACAACTTTCGAGCGTCCCGAAGCTACTCTTCTCGGAACCAAGTCCGTCGGCGGTCAAGCATTGGCTTTGGCGCGGTGGCCTCATCGACAGCCCTGAGGTGCGCCTGCCTATGATGCCCGTCACCGACGGGCTGGCGCAACGGATCAACCGGGCGATCGATGGTCTTATACCATAGCAGCATTGGGGCGAGGCCTGTGTTTGCGCTAGTCTGCAACTGTGAATCGAAACCACCGGCGCAAAGCAACCTCGCCCATCGATAGGTCATCATGGGTGCAGGCCGTTGTTGCGACTGTTTGTCTTCGCGACCGGGAGGAGCCCACATGCAGATGCTCGCTGTTGCCTGTACATTCGGCCTATCGAAACGACACCTGTTTTGGTCCGCCTGCATCGTGGTCTTGACGTTGACGCTCTCGGTGGCAAACCCCGTGAGCGCGCAGGACTTGACGACAGAGCAGGTTGCAGCACAGCTGGCCGTCGCCGCGAAGGAGTCGAAACAGCCGGACTTTTCCGGGCAGGACCTTTCCGGCCTGAATCTCTCCGGTCTGGACTTTCTGAGTGCGAACCTGCGCGGCTCCATCTTGAAGAACACCGACCTCTCAAAGACCAATCTGCGCGGGATTGAGGCTCAGAAGGCTGATTTGACCGGCGCGAACCTCTCGGAATCAAACCTGGATCTGGCGATCTTTCGGGCTGCGACATTGGTAGGCGCGGACCTGCGAAACTCCAGCGCCTTTTCGACCGTTTTCGCCGAGAGTGATATGTCGGGCACGGACCTGCGCGGTGCGCGGTTGGTGTCCAATTTCGAACGCACAAAACTCCACGATGCCAATCTGTCCGGTGCCACCCTTTCGGCGGATATGAAGAACCAGCCCATGGGCCTGATGCGGGTCTCTCTGATCAAGGCGGATCTGACCGGCGCGAATCTGGAAAACGCCGACCTCGCCATGGGCATGCTTGAATTCGCGGACTTCTCCAACGCCAGACTGACCGGCGCGAACCTGATGCAGGTTGAGGCGGCGGGCGCCCGCTTTACCGGTGCCGAATTGAGCGGGGCGGTTTTCAGAAAAGCGGATATCGAGAGTGCGCGCTTCAACGGCGCCAGCGGCGTGGATCAGATCATCGATCTGGATCAGGCTTTGAATGCGAATTCAGCGGTATTTGACTGAGGCTGAACCAGAATGCACCTCAGCCTGACCTCAGCCCTCGCGGTCTTCCTGCTATCCCTGCAAGCACCGGTATCAGCCGCGGAAATTACGCCGGCCGACGTCACCGAAGTCGCCCCGGGGGCCTTCGTCCGTCACGGCGTTCACGCCCTGATCGACAAGAACAACGCCGGGGGCATCGCCAATATCGGATTTGTCATCGGTAGCGAAAGCATTGCGGTCATCGACAGCGGCGGCAGTTTTCTGGACGGCGCGCGTTTGCGGGCCGCGATCAAACAGCGCAGCAACCTGCCCATCCGTTACGTGATCAACACGCACGTTCATCCGGACCACATCTTCGGCAACGCCGCTTTTTTACAGGACACGCCGATCTTTATCGGCCACCGCAACCTTCCCCGCGCCATGCAGGCCCGTGGCGCGCATTATCTGGCGGCCAACAAGCTTTTGATGTCTGCCGCAGCCTTCGAAGGAACCGAGGTTATTCCGCCATCGCAAACGGTGGAGTCTCAGAGCGTTATCGACCTTGGAGAACGGCGTCTGGTTCTCGATGCCGTCAAGACCGCGCACACTGATGCCGATTTAACGGTCCTGGACGAAAGCACAGGAACCCTATGGACCGGCGATTTGCTCTTCCAGAAACACCTGCCGGTGGTTGATGGGCGACTGAAGGGCTGGCTTGAGGTCATGGACAAACTGTCGGCCCTGCCGGTCACGCGGGCAGTGCCCGGCCACGGACCGGTCTCTTTACCCTGGCCCGAGGCTCTGGAACCCCAGCGCGCCTATTTGACCAAGCTCGCCGGCGATCTTCGCGGCTTGATCGCCGAAGGTAAAACCATGCGCCATGCGTCATCGATTGCGGGGCAGTCGGAACGTGACAAGTGGCTGCTGTTCGAAGAGTTCAACACCCGCAATGCCACGGCAGGTTTTGCCGAACTTGAGTGGGAATAACGCGGTTTTGACCGGAGTTCGGTCCTCAGAGGGTGACCGGATGACGGAATTCGCATAGACTTCTGGCCGCTTGGAGAACATGCGGCACAGCGGATGGAGTAGAAGTATGAGAGCTTTAACCCTGACCAGCGCAAATATGGCGCGCCGTTTCTTAACATCTCTGGCACTCTTCGCCGTGGCCAGTCTGCCCGCAGGCGCAGCTGTTGCCGCGGAAGACATCTGGCCTGAACTGAAGGAAGACATCTTCGGGGATCGCCCCATTCTGGATGGCCAGGACTGGGTTCAGCTCGAAGCCCCCTACCGCGCACACGACGCCGCGGTTGTGCCGATCGATATCGCCGCCCTGCGTCCGCAGGAGAAAGACCGCTACATCAAATCCATCACCCTGGTGATCGATGAAAACCCGGCGCCGGTCGCCGCCGTATTTCATCTGGGCAAGTCCATCGGCCTTGCCTCGCTCTCGACCCGGGTGCGGGTAAACGCTTATTCCCACATTCGCGCCATTGCCGAAGCCAACGATGGACAACTCTACATGGTCAGCCGTTTTGTGAAGGCTTCCGGCGGTTGCTCGGCGCCGGCCGGCAAGGATCCCGACGAGGCCCTGGCCAGCATGGGCAGGATGAAACTTCGGCAGTTCCCCATGTCCACGAAACCCGCAGCACCGAAAGTCTCAACCGCCGTGAGCGGCGGGATGAGTGAGCTGCGGGAAGCGCAGATCATGATCCGCCATCCCAACCATTCCGGCCTGCAGATGGACCAGATCACACGCTATTTCATTCCCGCACATTACGTCAGCGACATCGAAGTCCGGCAGGGCGATGAAGTTATCCTGGCGGTTGAAGGCGCCATTTCATTGAGCGAAGACCCCTCGATCCGTTTTCACTATGTGCCGAATGGCAGCAGCCAGCTCAATGTCGTGATCGAAGATACGGAAGATCAGGTTTTTACGAAGTCCTGGGACATCCAATCCGCATCATCAGGTTCCTGACGTCAGGGCGCTAATGATTTAGGCGGGGTTGCAGTTCGGGTAACCGCCGGCCCATTTCCTATTGCTGGAGGGCGGTTCACGTCAGAAACAGCGGATTTCGGCTTCTGCTTGCGCGCGCCTCAGGTCGGCAACCGCATTCTTGAACCCCACGCCCGCCCGAAAGACCGATCCCTTTTCACCGCCCAGGTGGCGGAGCTGCAGGACGGTCTCAGCCTCGATGTAGCGTTCATAGGGTAAGATGGAGGCAATGACATCGATGCTGCAGGAGCAGCGTTCCAGGACCTGACGAGTTTGACCATTGGTCGACATACAGGCAAAAACGTAGTCGGCCCGCGTCGCCGTGCTGTAGTCGTTGGTAACATCGTGTGCAAAAACATCAGATGTTGCGGCGATGGGCAGCAACAATGCCATCCACAAAGCGGGTAAGATCAAATGATTCCGCATATCGTTACCTCGCTTTTCGCCGACCCCGACAATTCTCCCAAAAATCGGGAGTCATCACAGGTCCAATATAACTTGCCCTTGGATAGCTTGATAGCAAGACCGGCGAACCGGAGCAATTATGCCTATGAACAATAAGGCCCTGATATCCCGATTGGGAACACTGGGACCGAGGGCATCGACGACCCGGCGAAGGGTGCTTCGGTTTTCAGTGTTGCGGGTGCCGGTAGCGCCGGCACGGGCCGTCATTTGACGCAGCTTGCTGAAATCGTGGCCGAACTCCTGTTGTTCGCGCAAAGCTTTACGGGCTATGCCCCTGCGAACGACCGCCCTGACGTCGTCTTCGTTGCGCAGGCAGAACTTCAACGCCAAGCCTGTAAGACACCCTGTGAAGTTTTCGGCTGGTATCCATATGGCGGCAAAATTTTTCTCGACGAGCGGCTGAATCCGGTCTTGAACATAAAGGCCAGAGGCGTGTTGCTGCACGAACTTGTTCACTACCTTCAGGAACACAACAGCGCCTATGAAGACAACACGCCCTGCATGAACTGGGCGCTGCGGGAACGCGAGGCCTATCGGGTTCAGGCATCCTGGCTCGCCCGGCAAAATATCTTTGGCGCGCTCTATTCATCTGCGCGTCCGCCCTGGTCGGGGGTCTGCCGGGATGAACCGGCAAAGACGCCCCCTGCAACCGATGCAACCGGCCCCGGATGATCGCCTGACCGTTGGCCCATTGCCTGCCCGAAAACCCCCGCCAATCTGCTAATTCGAAGACCCATAACAGCGCATTCCGAAGAGTGTGATACGAAAGTCCTATGCGGTAATCCCCAAAGGTATGGATAAACTGTCTCAGCGATTAAGCCTGTTGCAAAATGTTTGACCGTGCGACAACCTTCTTCAGGAAATTATCTAGCCGTTGAATAGGGTTACGAGCTGTTGGGCGCCGGTCGGATGGACAAAACGACGATCCGGATTGTGGCAGGTCCGATAAGACCAGGGACGGTCGCCAAGGGACGATAGACCAATTGACGAAAAATGATGTCAAGGCATCGGACCTCGCTGAGGTGAGCACGCTTGATCCTGTGTTCACGAGACTGACCGAGCTAGAGTCTGATCGTTTTTCACTGCACAGCGGAAAACGTGAATCAGCCTCTCATTTGATAGGATAGGGGGCGCTTCAAGTTCTTGACTTTTACCGTCATGAGCAACCGCTCTCCAGGAACCCGAGATTGGACCAGCGTGCGCCGACCTGGAACAAACAATGCAAAAAATTCTGATTGTCGATGACCATCCTTTGTTTCGCGAAGCCGTCTGCAGTTCGATCAGGCAGGCTTTCGAAAGTGCCGAGGTGCTTGAGGCACGCAACCTTCAGGAAACGGTCGAGATCATATCCGACAATTCCGACATAGATCTGGTGCTTCTCGATCTGAATATACCCGATACGACAGGCTTCAACGGCCTGCTGACGATCCGGACCCAGCATCCGAAGCTGCCGGTTGTGGTGGTTTCAGGCAATGACGACCGGCGCATAGTGGCGGAGGCTTTGAGCTATGGCGTGGTCGGTTTCATTCCAAAGTCCTCACCGAAGTCCATGTTGAAGGAAGCAATTCTGGAGACCCTGGACGGCGGCGTCTTTCTGCCCCCGAGCTATCAGCGCGATGCCAATGACGAAGAAAGCGGCTCCGAAGGCGGGAACGATCTTGCGCAGCAGCTCGCCACCCTCACGCCGCAGCAGTTCCGCGTGCTCCGCATGTTGAGTGAGGGCAAGCTGAATAAGCAGATCGCCTATGAGCTCAGCGTTGGCGAGACGACTGTAAAAGCCCACGTGTCGGCCATTCTACGCAAGCTGAAGGTTTACAGCCGTACGCAAGCCGTCATCAAGGCGCAGAACATCGAATTCGAAAACGTCCTGGCATCCGGCGAAGACTAGCTCCCCCGGCAAAGCAACCCTGGGAACTGAGGACGTTTCGCCCTTTGGTGTTACGCCAGCAGATGCGACATCAGTGAACGAAGTTCGGCAGGCTTGACCGGTTTTTGCAGCAGTTCGAAACCCGCATCCTTGACTTCCATCCGCACCGCAGAGGTGTGATCCGCAGTTACGATAATACCCGGTACCGGCGAGCGGCAGTGCCGCCGGATTTCGGAAATCGCCGCAATACCCGTGCGGCCGTCGTCCAGATGATAGTCAGCGATGATCAAATCGGGATGAATCTGTTCCTGCTCCATCAGGCTGCTCGCCTCGACCCCGTCATGGGCGCCGATCACGTGGCAGGACCAGCGCTCGAGCAAGGCCGCCATGGCTTCCAGGTTATCCTGATCGTTCTCGACAAAGATAATCGTCGCATTGCCGAGGCCATAGTTTTTGTGGAGCGCCGGAGTCAGGTCCATGGTGTCGAGGCTGTTGACCCGGCCATAGGGAACCTCGACCGCAAACATCGCCCCCTGTCCGGCCACTGAACGAAGCTTCAAGGGATGATTCAGGATCCTTGCGGAGCGTTTGGCGATGGCCAGCCCAAGTCCGAAACCCGTATCGTTCCCCGAGTTGGGATGTACAAACCGCTGAAATTCATCGAATACGGCCCGCTGATGCTCTTCGCGGATGCCCGGACCCGTATCCCAGATCTCAATCGAAAGCGCATTGGCTTTTCGGCGACAGCCCAACAGCACCTGCCCTTCCGATGTATAGCGTACAGCGTTGCTGACGAAATTCTGGAGAATTCTGCGCAGCAGCAGCATATCGCTCTTGATGACCACGTGGCTGGGCACGACCCGGAAAACCAAGCCCTTGTTTTCGGCCAGAAGCGCAAACTCACTGGCCAGAGCTTCGAGCAGAATATCGACGGGGAACTCGCGCCACTCCGGTGTCACGGTCCCGGTGTCCAGCTTGGAAATATCGAACAGGGCCTTGAGCAGACCGTCGACCGATTCCAATGCGGTATAGACCCGTTCGATCAGGCGGTTGACCTCGTCGGAAGGATCGGAATCCAGCAAGGCGGAAACAAACAACCGGGCTGCATTCAAGGGCTGCAAAAGATCGTGACTGGCTGCGGCCAGAAACTTGGTCTTACTGAGGTTGGCCTCTTCGGCCATGGCTTTCGCGGTCTTCAACTGCTCGTTCAGTTCGGTCAGTTCCGCTGTCCGCTCCTGGACCCGGATTTCGAGATTTTCCTTCGCTTCCTCCAGAACCTTGGCGGTGCGGCGCTGCTCGGTCACATCGGTGTAGGTCGAAACGAAGCCGCCGTCAGGTATCGCGTTGCGGCGCACTTCGATCACGACGCCGTCGCGCCGATGATACTCGGCGCGCAGCGGCTGCGCGCCCCCTTCATAGCGCAGCCAATCGACAAGATCGGACACCATGTCGGTGTCGGGAAAGGCCCGCTTGACCTCCGGCGAACCAAGAATCTGATCGAAACGCATGCCTTCGCGCACCATCGGCTGAGACAGACCGGTCAGCCATACAAAGTGCTTGTTCCAATAAGCCAGGTGATGATGGTGATCGAACACAGAAACGCCCTGTGCGAGATTGTCCAGGGTGGCCGTAAGCTGGATCGATTTTTCTTCCAGTTCCCGTTCACGCCTTTGCGATTCGACCTTCTTGATCTCGGTAACGTCGGTATAGATGCCGACCGTGCCGTTTTTGGTCGGGCGCTCGCTGACCTGGATCCAGCGGCCGTTCGCCAAAGACAGCAGAATCGCATCGTCCGGGTCGCGGTGATGTCTGAGTCTCTGCTCGATCCAGCTTTCATGATCGCTCTTGGGAATTGCCAGGACGTCACGCTCGAGAATGCTGCGCAGGAACTCTTCGAAGGTCATACCCGGAGCGATCGTATCTTCCATATCCGGATAAAGTGCCCGGAACTTGGAATTCGACTGAACCAGAAGATCGTCGGCATCGAAGAGTGCAAAGCCCTCGGAGAGAGATTCAATCGCGTCGGCCAGGCGTGTCCTTGCGGTTTCAGCTTCTTCGTTGGCGATGGTAAGCGCCGTATTGGAGTGCTCGAGGTTGTTGAGGGCGTGTTTCAGTTCTTCCGTGCGGTCGCGCACCTGATTTTCCAGCAGGATCGCAGTCTGAAACAAGGAGAAGGAGTTGCCGTGGTAATCGATACTGCGTTCAACACGCTTCATCAGCGCGTCGTTTATCTTGCTCAGCCGCGCAACCTGCTGCTCGAGCTCTTCTATTCTTTCCGCCGGGTCCGTTCGTGCCAGGTCCGGCTGCGCCAAATCCAGCTGGGCCAAATCCAGCTGAGCCAAATCCGGCTGGGCCAAATCCGGCTGGGCAGAGTCAAGTTGAGCAGAATCGGGCTGCGCGCCGTCCGTCCCGGCCAAATCTTGATGCTCCTCAAACGACATCAGCTCGGCGGAGGATTGTCCCGACGTCTTTTGTGACTTCGGATCGGCCTTCGTCTCTGAGCTATCCGGTGAATCCGTGTTTTGAATTGACATCAGTCGGGCTCGAGTCCGATTGCGACGGCGGTAAAGGTCTGGTTGACGTGCATCGAATGATACTGTTCACCGTAGGTGCTGAAACCTATGACCTTGTTTCCGAGCAGTATTTCCGAAATTGCCGATTTGACCTCTTTGCGCTCCATCTCAAGGCGCCGCAGGATACAGTCGCACCCAATGACGACCTGCACGTTGTTGACGGACGCCCGCAGCTCAGCGAACTGATTTTCCAAATCCTGCACGATGTCGCCGCTTTCGGCCACTGTCAGGACAATTCCCTCGTCGATGGCACAGAGAAAACTCAGGCTGTCGTCTTCGTTCACCCGCTGGATCGAACGAACATGATACTCACCGCCAACCCGTACCACGAGCGGATGAGCCGCAAAAACCAAAGGATTGAGCTCCTCCTTCGGCAATCCGATGACCCTTGCGTACTCCCGCGCCGCCGGCACCGCGTTCAGTTCTTCCACACGCCGGTCACTGCCGGCCGCCGTGACGACCATTTTTTTACCGGTGCTGCTGAAGTGCTCGGTTTTAAAAATCCGGAAGGGGTGACGGGTGTGAACCAGCACCAGCGCTGCGGATGCGCTATGGAAACTGCCGTTTTGAAAAACGTAGGAGGCCACGTAGGAGAGATCGTCACCGGCTGATCCCCCCAGCAGAGGAATATCCCCCAGGGCATTGAAGACGGATGAAGCCACCTGCTCTTCCTGCTGGGACATGCCGTCTATCATCAAAAACGCGAAGGTGGTGCCCGGACTTCTGTTCGGTGCTTTCTGATCGAGTCGCGCGATGGCGCTTTGGACCACTTCGCGGACCAGAGATATGCTGAGATGCTTCAGGTCGCTTATGACCTCGGAGACTGCGACAAAATCCGGCGCAGAGAACCCAACACCGGTGATACTGCCTTCGATATATCCGCGCGGCGTGATTTCCCCTGCCGTCGTGCACCCAACCAGATGCACATCTCCGAACAGCGTGTTCAGCTCACCACTCAGAACAGCGAGGTCATACTGCGGAGAGCAGAAGAATAGAACCGTGTCCAGATTCGGCCGATTAACAGCTTCGAAAAACTCTTTCGCTGCAGACGCCGGATCCTGTGCACAGGACACGCCGGTCGTAATCTGCGCCGACTCCTGTGCTGCCGCCGGATACATTGTTGCCTCCCATATGCAGTCCCGATTATAGCTTACCTGCCAGGAACCGCTGATTTTTATGTCGTTTTTTCTTGATCCTGCCTCTTCTGGCGGCAGAAATAAAGCTCGTTGCCGCCTGACCCCGATTGCTGCGCCGCAATATTCTGCTGATCTCGCCGTAGAATTCACGCTGATTTGATCGGTTCGGATAGCGTCGTCAAATCAAATAGATAGAACCCTCAACAGCGAGGTTGCCATCCTATCCGGACCGCGCTAGTTTAGAATCCTTCAAGACTAGGACTTTAGTAGGATGGGCGCGGACAAGCCGACAGGTTAACATAGCCAGCATTGCAAAGACCCGACTGTGGATTGCCGCAGCTTTCCGTTACGACGGTCGTTTGCATTGAGGGACGCTTATCCAACGTGTTTCTAAGACCAACGTGTTTCTGAGGAGAAAAAAATGAGCTGGGCAACCCCAAAAGTCATCGAGATCTCCGTAGGTATGGAAATCAACTGCTACGCTTGCGCGGAGTTGTGAAACTCCACTTCGGAGTGGTTATTTAAAAAGCCGGGTGCGTCATCCACTGTTTTCGGATAAACGCTCCCGGCTTTTTTCATTTTTAATCCCAGGAGAGTTTGGGTGCTTCGTGTCTTAGTGCTAGGCGCTGCGGCAGGCGGCGGCTTTCCACAGTGGAACAGCAACAACGAAGCGTCGCAGCGCGCACGGCGTGGCGACCCTGCTGCCCGGCCGTCGAGCCAGTCTTCGGTCGCTGTTTCCGCTGACGGTGAAAACTGGGTGATGTTGAATGCCTCGCCGGACATACGGCAGCAGATCAACGACAACCACCAGCTTCATCCCAAAATCGGTGTCCGGCACAGTCCGATCGCCTGCGTGCTGTTGACCAACGGCGATGTCGATCACGTGGCCGGGCTGCTCACGCTCCGCGAGCGTTATCCTCTGGCGATCTATGCCACTGGCCGGGTGCTGGAGGTTCTGCGCGCCAATTCCATCTTCAACGTCCTCAATCCTGAATTCGTCGAGCGGCGCTCCATCACTCTCGACGAAGGTTTCGAGCCGCGCACGAAAGACGGAACCGGGACAGGGCTTCGTATCGTGCCCTTCGCGGTCCCGGGCAAGGTTGCCCTTTATCTGGAAGACGATGCCGCCGGCGACAATTTCGGAACGGTCGAAGAAGACACGATTGCGCTGCGCATCGAGGATACGAAAAGCGGCGACTACTTCCTTTACGTGCCCGCCTGCGCCAAACTCTCCAGCGGACTTACCAGCCAACTGGACGAAGCCTCGTTGCTCATGTTCGATGGAACCCTCTGGCAGGACGATGAAATGCCGGTGCAAGGTGCAGGCAGCAAGACCGGACGCCGTATGGGGCATATGAGCCTCTCAGGCCCGGACGGCACGCTTGCAGCTTTTGCCGACAGCAAGGTCAAACGCAAGGTGTTCATTCACATCAACAACACCAACCCGATCCTGCTCTCCGACTCGCCCGAACGCGCAGCGGTCGAAGACGCGGGCTGGCAGGTCGCTTACGACGGCATGGAGATAACCATATGACCCTCGCCGCTGAGTCTGCCATCACGCATTACGGCCCTGACGACTTTCTTGACGCAGAGGAATTCGAACGCCGCCTGCGCAAGGTCGGCGCCGAGCGCTACCATAATCTTCACCCCTTCCATAAGCTCCTGCATTCCGGCGGCTGCAGCCACGCGCAGGTGCAGGCCTGGGTGCTGAACCGCTTCTACTATCAAAGCCGCATTCCCCTGAAAGATGCGGCGCTGCTATCGCGCGCGGAAGACCTCGACCTGCGGCGCGAATGGCGCCAGCGGATCGAGGACCACGACGGCCATGCGGGAAATGCCGGCGGCATAGAACGCTGGTTCGTGCTGGCCGAAGCGGTCGGTCTGAAACGCGATTACGTGGCTTCAACAGATGGAATTCTGCCGGCGACGAAATTCGCGGTCGAAGCCTATGTCCGCTTCGTGCGCGACAAGTCCCTGCTGGAAGCTGTCGCGTCCTCGCTGACCGAGCTCTTTGCGCCCAAGATCCACGAAGAACGCATAGCCGGCCTGCTGGAGCACTACGATTTTGCCAATGACCGGACAATCGCCTACTTCACCAATCGCCTGAACGAGGCGCCGAAGGATGTGAAGTTCGGTTTGGCCTATGTCATACGGGAAGCCCGTAACCGCGAGCAGCAGGAACAGGTCATCGCTGCGCTGCGCTTTAAGACCGACGTCCTCTGGGCGCAGCTTGACGCGCTTTATCACGCCTATGTCTCGCCCGGCCACATCCCGCCGGGTGCCTTTGTGCCCGATGGACATACGGGCGAAACCCACCACCGCGTCGGCCGGTCATCAGGCGAAGTGTCATGACCGAGCGCATAGAAATCACCGAAACCTCAGTCCCGGCGCTGCCGCGCGGGGTCAAGTTGCGGTTCGATAAACAGCGCGATCAATGGGTGCTTCTGGCACCTGAACGCCTCTTCGTGCTCGACAGTATCGCGCTGGAAATCGTCAAGCGCTGCAAAGGCGAAGCAAACATCGATGAAATCGCCGATGACCTCGCCACCAGCTTTTCCGCGCCCAAAGACGTGGTCATGAAGGACGTCATCGCGCTGCTGCAGGATCTCACGGACAAGCGGATACTGACCGCATGACCAGCCAGCCCTCAGGCAGCGAGCCCTCAGGCACGCCCCCCGGCTTTCCGCTGGCCATCCTGGCGGAACTGACGCACCGATGTCCGCTGCAATGCCCCTATTGCTCCAACCCCGTGGCCCTTGAAGCCGCCAGTGCGGAGTTGGATACCGACACCTGGCTGCGGGCAATCGAAGAGGTCGCCGAGCTGGGCGCCCTGCAGATTCATTTTTCCGGCGGCGAGCCGACATCGCGCAAAGATCTGGAAACCCTGATCAGAAAAGCCAATGAGGTCGGTCTCTACAGCAATTTGATCACGGCGGGAGTCCTGGTCGGCGAAGACCGTCTGAGCAGCCTTGCAGACGCAGGCCTGGACCACGTTCAGCTCAGCTTTCAGGACAGCGAAGCGGCTGGCTGTGACCGGATCGGCGGGTTCAAAGGCGGTTTCGAAAAGAAACTCGAATTCGCGAAGTCGGTCAATGCGCTCGACCTTCCTTTGACAGCGAACATGGTGGTGCACCGGCAGAATCTCGCCAATCTTGAAACCATGCTTGAGCTGGCTGTCGAGCTCACGGCACGGCGGGTCGAGATCGCTCATGTGCAATACTACGGCTGGGCTTACGTCAACCGCGCTGCTCTCATGCCAACGCGCGCCCAGCTTGAGCGCGCCACCGAAATCGTCGAGGAAGCCCGTGAACGCCTGAAAGGTATTCTGGTCATCGACTACGTGGTGCCCGACTACTATGCCAAGCGTCCGAAATCCTGCATGGGTGGTTGGGGCCAGCAGTTCCTGAACATCTCGCCGGCCGGCAAGGTGCTCCCCTGCCACGCGGCGGAATCGATCACTTCGCTATCGTTCGACCGCTTTCCCGACAAGAGCCTGCGGGAAATCTGGGAGACCTCGGACGCCTTTCTCGCCTACCGGGGTACGGATTGGATGCCAGAGCCCTGCCGGTCCTGCGACCGGCGCGAAATCGACTGGGGCGGCTGCCGCTGCCAGGCCTTCGCAATTACCGGCGCGGCGGACAACGTCGACCCGGCCTGCGCCCTCTCCCCCGAGCATGAACTGCTCCAGGCACTGGCACAGGAAGACTCGCACGCAGGAAGCGACGATTTCCTCTATCGCACGCGGCGGACAGGGTTAGAGCTTCAAGACGCGTAAGAGTTCTCAGCCTAAGCAGGCGCATTGCACTGCATTGAGTTACGAACCACCCGCTTGGCACTTTCATCCTTCAACGAAAAATCAGACCTCAGCCAAATTCACGCAGTGTGAAACCGAAGGTCAGCATTTGGCCGCAGAGCCATCAGCATTCTTCATTCATCCGGGCAGGTCCAAGGCCTGACCAATTCCCCCTCGAACCGTTCGCACTTCACGTTTGACTCCAATGAGTCGGAATGCTCGGTCTTACTTACCAATTGCCGCTTTATGTTGGGAAAACCTTGGAGAAACGCCCGCACCTCATCCAATCTTGGTTCCGCTATGTGAACCGACAGATCTTCCATATCTCTCGTGTCAGGTTCTTGCTCACCCTCGAAATACGGCGCCTCCAGCCAAATATCACCGATATAGGTGGTTTTTTCGGATATCACTTCGAAGTTTACCAATCCTCGAGGGTACAGTCTGGCAGCGTAAGTAGCCGCGGTTGCTGTATATACCGCTGCCCCAGGCACTAAAGTCCCAAAACTACCTACTGAATGCCCATACAGCGTGTATTTTCCCGGTGGAATCTGTAGCAATTGGTACTCTCTAGATGTCGAGTTTGTTCCCAAAATAGAGACTCCACCGGGACGATAGATTTTAATCATCTGGCTTAAATCGCCATCTACCGCTCCTTCACGAATGAAGTAGATGTATAAATTATTTAAAATCTGGTACTGCGTTTGAGTCGAGAAAACGACCACCCCTGAACTACCCTCAACGCTTTGCTCAGAACTAAGCGGCGCATCGTGTTCTCCGATATCATAGGGGCCACTCGCGCACCCTGAGAGCGCCAGTACCGCCGAAATAACAAGCGCCAGCCGCCGAAAATTCGTCATGCAGGATTCCGATCCAATTTTGATTTGCCGATTGCTCTGAATGACTTGAGCTGAGGTGATGTTAGGCAAGCCACCCGGGACTTATCAAGTTAAACACCGCGACATTCAACGCCGCCACTCAACTTTGAGTTCGGGTCCGGAACGGGTTCCTGAACCTGCCTCTCGTGCGTCCGGCCATACGAAACACTGATTCGCATTGAGATGTGGCGAAAACACAGCTCACCAAGGCCAGTAAGACCAATTGCTACCCGGCATCGTGCGCGCCCCGGAGCCGACTCTCCTTGACTCTTTTCCTTGTGTATGAAAAAATTTTCATTAGTTGATAATTTTTTCTATCTTGGGCTCATGGCAGGCAAATCGGCGAACGGAGCACTCAGGGACAGTGACGCGAGTACGGCGACCCGTGCGGCCTGGCTGCATTTCGCCGGCGGCCTCACCCAGGCCGAGGTTGCCAAGCGTCTGGGACTGACCAGCCTCAAAGCCCACCGTCTGATTGCGCGCGCCAGCCGCGAAGGTCTGATCAAGGTCTATATCGACGGTGAGATTTCCGAATGCGTCCAACTGGAAGAACAGCTGAGTGCGCGCTACGGGCTGGAGTTCTGCCAGGTCGTCCCGGATCTGGATGAAGGAGAAAACGATAACAGTGCCCTGCCGCTGAAATCGCTCGGCATGGCCGGGGCGCAGTATCTCAAACTGGCCCTCGAACGTGACAAAGACCAGCTCATCGGCGTCGGTCATGGCCGGACGCTGGCTGCCTGTATCGATTATCTGCCGCGAACCTCTGCCGGAAAAACCCGCTTCGTTTCCCTGCTGGGCGGGCTGACCCGCAAGTTCGCGGCAAACCCCCACGATGTGATCCACCGTCTCGCGGAACGCACCGGCGCCGAAGCCTATGTCATGCCTGTGCCGTTTTTTGCGAATTCGGTCGAAGACCGCTCGGTTCTGCTGAATCAGCGCGGCATCAGCGACGTCGTCGATCTCGCCAAACAGGCCAACCTGCTGATCGTCGGCATCGGCACGGCCGAACCGGGCGCATCGCTGGTGGCGACGGGCATGATCGAACGGAAAGAGATCAATGACATCAAACGCAAGGGCGGGTGCGGCGAACTGCTTGGGCATTTCTTCGACCGCAGCGGTGCACCGGTCAAAACCGATCTGTCGGACCGCACGCTCTCGCTCACACGCGACGACCTGCGGGACCGCAAATTGATTGCCGTCGCCGGGGGAAGCGAAAAAACCGATGCCATCCGCTCAATTCTGAAGAGCGGATTTTTAAAGGGCCTGATCACCAACGAGTTCACGGCAAATGTACTCGCAGGCTCGCCGCCGAAATCAGTTAAATCGGCGAAGGGATAGCAGGTACCAGAGGCGAAAAAATCGCCCCACTCAAACGGAGGGAACGTCATGTACAGTAGAGAACAAGATCTCTTTAAGTCTTACGCGGCCCAGAAAATGAGCCGCCGTGAGCTGATTGAAAAATCACTCAAGCTCGGCATTGCGGCCGGGACGGCAAATTTCCTGTTAAACAGCGCTTCGACCGCGGCCATGGCGGCCGATTTCGACTGGATGAAGCATAAGGGTAAATCGGTCAAACTGCTGTTGAACAAGCATCCCTACGCGGATGCCATGATTGCGAACATCGACAACTTCAAAGCCATGACCGGCGTCGACGTAACTTACGACATCTTTCCGGAAGACGTCTATTTCGACAAGGTCACCGCAGCGCTCTCGTCCAAGTCGAGCCAGTACGACGCCTTCATGACCGGCGCCTATCAGACCTGGCAATACGGCCCGGCCGGCTGGATTGCCGACATGAACGAATACATCGGCGATCCTGAAAAAACGAACCCGAACTATAACTGGGACGATGTGTTGCCCGGCCTGCGTGCTTCGACCGCCTGGTCCGGCGTTCCCGGCGCCGAGCTCGGCGGTGCGGACTCGAAACAGTGGTGCATCCCCTGGGGCTTTGAGCTCAACAACGTCGCCTACAACCGCAAGATCTTCGACAAGCTGGGTCTCGCACCGCCGGAGAACATGGCCGACATGATGGAAGTCGCGGCCAAGATCACCAAGGATGCCGGCGGCCCCTACGGTATCGGTGTACGCGGTTCGCGCTCCTGGGCCACGATCCACCCGGGTTTCCTTTCCGCCTATACCAACTTCGGCGGCAAGGACCTGAAACAGGACGGCGGGAAACTGCGCGCGGCAATGGACTCTGCGGAATCCAAGGCCTTCACGGCGCAGTGGGTCAAGATGATCCAGGATTCGGGCCCCAAGGACTGGGCAACCTATACCTGGTATCAGGTCGGAACCGATCTGGGCGCAGGCGCATCCGGCATGATCTACGACGCCGACATCCTCGGCTACTTCATGAACGGCGGCGACAACAAGGAAGCCGGCAATCTGGCCTATGCCTCCTTCAAGGCAAACCCCGATGCGGCGACACCGACGTCGAACGTCTGGATCTGGTCACTCGCCATGTCCAACTTCTCCAAGGAAAAGGACGCGGCCTGGTACTTCATGCAGTGGGCCTCGAGCGCAGATCACGGCCTGTTCGGCGCACGCAAGATGGATTTCGTCAATCCGGTCCGCGGTGCGGTCTGGAAGGATCAGGAGTTCCGGGACCGGATCGCTCAGAGCTATCCGGGCTACATTGAGCAGTACGAAGCCTCGGCGCCGGACGCGAAGATTTACTTCACGCCGCAGCCGCTGTTCTCGACACTGACGACTGAATGGGCGGCCGGATTGCAAAAGATGGTCACCAAGGAAGTCCCTGTGGACGAGGGTCTCGATCAGCTGGCGGAAAGCGTCAATCGTCAGCTGAAATCGGCAGGCCTTTAAGGACTGACGGGCTAGGGAGCGCGGTGGATCTCGATTGGCCTCGATTGAGGACTGCCGCGCGCCAAAGGGCCTCCGGAGCGAAAACTCCGGAGCTCTGCGGGGCGGCCGTTCTCCCATGGCTGCCCCGCATCCCTAAGGTCAGTGGACGAACCTGCTTGAGAGCAAATGGCAGATCATCCGGTCAGATTGCCCGTCGAAAATTTGACCGGCTTCAAAGCCTTGCCACGACCCTTGAGACTCGGTTTTGCTGTATAACATTATCCGCTTATTGATCGGAGACCGTTAGGTGTATCGCCGCGCCCTACCCTATATGCTGAGTCTGCCCGCTCTGCTTGTCTGCATCGGCATTCTCATTCCTTTTGGAACCGCGGTTTACTATTCGACCCAGCGCTACAATCTTTCCTTTCCGCAGGCGCGCGGTTTTATCGGTCTTGAAAACTACATCGATTTCTTCTCCGACTCTGCGTTCTGGAACACCATTGAGATCTCTCTGCTCTACACGTTTCTGACCGTCGTGCTGGAGCTGTTGCTCGGCCTCGGTATCGCGCTTTTGCTGCGCACACCGGGGCGCTTCAACAACATGGTTTCGATCTTGCTGCTGCTGCCGTTGATGACGGCGCCGGCGATTGCGGCCTTGATGTGGAAGCTGATGACCAATCCGAATTTCGGCGTGCTCAGCTATCTGATCAGCCTGATCGGTTTCGACGATTTCCGCTGGGCCTCCTCGCCCTCCTCGGCGCTCTTTACCGTCGTGCTGGTGGATATGTGGGTCTACACCCCTTTCATCATGATCCTGCTGCTGGCTGGCCTGCGCTCGCTGCCGCGTCAGCCCTTCGAGGCCGCCGAACTGGACGGCGTGCCGCGCTCCTTCGTCTTCTTCCGCATCACGCTTCCCATGCTGATGCCCTACATCATCACGGCGACTCTCTTCCGCCTGCTTGATTCAATTCAGCAGTTCGACATCATCTATGCCATGACCCAAGGCGGTCCCGGCGACAAATTGATGGTGTTCCAGGTGCAGAGTTATCTGGAGTTCTTTCAATACACCAACGTCGGGCGTTCGGCCGCCCTGCTCATGGTGCTCTGGGCCATCACTTATTTCCTCTCAAACCTCTTCGTCAAACACTGGCTGAAGCTGCGCGAACGCGCGCACGGCAACGCGTGAGGCCGCGACGAATATGAACCACACTTCAACAGCCGAACGCATCATCCGGGGCCTCCTTCTGACCTTGGTTCTGCTGTTCTTCCTGTTCCCGATTTTCTGGATCTTCCTGATGTCGTTCCAGACCAACGAGGACATCCTGCGCATTCCGCCCAGCCTGTTTTTCACGCCCACGCTTGAAAACTACGTGGCGCTGATCTCCGGGCGTCTGTCGACCGTGGCGGGCGATCTGGACATCGCCTTTATGCGGAACCTCTGGAATTCGGTGCTGCTGTCCAGCCTCTCGGTCGGTGTCGCACTGATCCTGGGCGTGCCGGCGGCCTACGCCTTCGCGCGCTTCAAATTCCGTCTAGGGGAGAACATTGCCTTTACGCTGCTGTCCTTCCGTTTCGCGCCGCCCTTGCTGGTGCTGCTGCCCCTGTCGCTCTACTTCAGCGAACTGGGCCTCAGCGACACCTACCTCGGTCTCGTATGGGTCTATCAGCTGATCGCGCTGCCGCTGATTCTCTGGATCGTACGCGGCTATTTCGAGGACATCAGTCCGGATATCGAAAACGCTTACCGGATCGACGGCCATTCCTGGGCCAAGACCTTCCGTAAGATTGCCATTCCGCTTGCACGGCCAGGCATCGCCGCCGCCAGCCTTCTGGCTTTCATCTTCTGCTGGAACAACTTCGTCTTCGCCCTGGTGCTGGCTTCCGCCGACAAGCAACCGGTGACGGTCGGCGCTCTGGCCTTCGTGACGGCATCAGGCATTCAGTACGGTCAGGTGGCTGCCGCCATCGTGCTATCGGTTACACCAACCTTGTTGCTGGCGCTCTATGCCCAACGCTATCTGGTCGAGGGTCTCTCTCTCGGCGCTGTGAAGGGATAAAGCGATGACAAGCTTGGAGCTGAACGCCGTCAGCAAGTCGTTCAAGAACGACCAGGTTCTTTCCG
Organism: Pelagibius sp. Alg239-R121; assembly: GCF_947331435.1. GTDB lineage: Bacteria > Pseudomonadota > Alphaproteobacteria > Kiloniellales > Kiloniellaceae > Denitrobaculum. Next base: position 513,093 of record NZ_CAMZOF010000002.1, read on the forward strand.
GACTCTCCCTATCGGCAACGGAGGGGGAGACCGTCGTGGTTTTTGGGCCGTCCGGCACCGGCAAGACAGTTCTTTTGCGCTTGATATCAGGCATCTACGACCCCGACGATGGCGACATCCGGCTCGACGGCAGTTCCGTCGTCGGCATCGCGCCCGAGCATCGCGGCATAGGCATGGCCTTTCAGAATTTCGCCCTCTATCCCCACATGGAAGCGGCCGACAATATCGCCAGCCCCTTGGAAGCCCGCGGCGGGACGGCGGCGCAGATCATGGAGAAGGTGCGCGAGATCGCCACACTGCTGAAAATCGACCACGTCCTGAGTCATCGGCCCAAGGAACTCTCGAATGGCCAGAAGCAGCGAACCGCTTTGGCGCGCGCGCTGGTCGCCGGCCCGAAGATCCTGCTGCTGGACGATCCCTTGCGAAATGTCGATGCTAAGCTGCGTTTCGAGATGCGTCTGGAATTACCTCGCCTGCTCAGGGATTTTGGTTCGACCACGCTCTACGTCACACAGGACTATAAAGAAGCCATGGCGCTGGGCGACCGGATCGCAGTGTTGCTGAAGGGTGATTTCGCACAGGTCGCGACCCCTCAGGACATCTACAACAATCCTGTAAATGTCGAGGTGGCCAAGCTGTTCGGGGATCCGACCATCAATCTGATCGAAACGCGCCTCACGGTGGCAGACGGGCGTGCGCAGGCCGACCTCGCTGGAACAACCGTGGAACTCGGCACAGGTTACGACCATGCGGATGGACGCGATATCGTTGTCGGCGTTCGGCCCGAGGCGATCTCGGTGTCGGAAACGCCCCTCGAAGGCGCACTGCCGGTCGAATTAATCGCCGTCACGCCTCTCAACGAGCGTGTCGTGATGCTGTTGCATCTCGCAGACGGCACGGAATTCTTTGCCTCCTCGCCGGAAGATGGCGCGACCGGGACCCGCCGTCATGGACCGGCCTTCGCGCGTATCGCACCCGACGCCGTCCTCGTCTTCGACCGTGACAGCGGACAGCGCATCCACCCGCTGGACGCCGGGCCGCAAGTCTCTGGGCAGCAGACGCAATGAGTATTGAAGCCGTGAAACCACCATCACCCGGGCTTGATACAGCCGGACAGGCACCGGTTATAACGGATGCGGGAAATACCTCCGCCCGGACCGCACTTCACCTGGATGCCGTCGACAAGTTCTACGGCGACCCCGCCAACCCGGCCGTGCATGCGGTAAAGAGCTTCTCCATGGAGGTCGCGGAAGGCGAAATCGTTGCGCTGTTGGGCTCATCCGGTTGCGGCAAGACCTCGACCCTCCGCATGATCGCCGGGTTTGAGACTGTGAGCCGGGGCGAGATCAAGCTGGCGGGACGCCGCATCGACGAACTCCGCCCCGCCAAGCGTAACGTCGCGATGGCTTTCGAGGGCTACTCGCTCTATCCGCCCCTGACCGTGCGGGACAATATCGCCTTCGCACTCAAAGCCGCGAAACTCGAACAGGGCGAAGTGGATCGAAAAGTCGACCATATCGCAGACCTGCTCGAAATCGAGACGATCCTGGGCAAATATCCCTCTTCGCTCTCCGGTGGCCAGCAGCAACGCGCCAGTCTCGCCCGCGCCCTGATTCGCAAAGCCGATCTCTATCTGCTCGACGAACCCATGTCTCAACTGGAACCGCAGCTTCGCTCGGTGTTGCGCGGCCGCATCAAGAGCTACCTGATCGAACACGGCCTGACCTCGGTCTTCGTAACCCACGACCAGACCGAAGCAAATGCGCTCGCCGACCGAATTGCCGTGATGGAAGACGGTGTACTGCAGCAGATCGCCAGCCCCGCGGAACTGAAGGACCGGCCTGCCAACCTCTTTGTTGCGACCTTTATCGGCGAACCGCCCATGAATGTCTTCCCCGCCAGACTTGCCGACGATAACGGTCATTTGCATGTGGTGGTGGAAGGTGAAGGTGCCGCGGCCGGATTCACCCTGGATCTGGGCGAGGTTTCGCGGCCGGCCGGCAGCAGGCTAACAGGCGGCGCGGCGGTTCATCTCGGTGTGCGCCCGCACAGCGTTTCCCTGGGCAGAGGCGGCAACAAAGGCCTCCTGGTGTCAAATCAATGGCTCGGCGATCAGACCCATGTGGTCATTGAGGCTGCAGGCCAGACCATGGTTGCCGTCAGCTATGGCCGTGTGGATGAGCAGGTCGGCGCGGAAATCACCTTTTCCCTTTCGCCTCAGGCGATCCATCTTTTTGCCCAGGATGACGGCAGAGCTCTTCTCCACGGCACGGAGGCTGTCGGATGAAAGACGTCCTGATCGGAATCGACGCCGGTACATCAGTCATTAAGGCCATCGCCTTTTCGACCGGCGGCGAACAGCTTGCCGTTTATGCCTGCACAAACAGCTACGAGAACCTTCGAGACGGCGGCGTCGAGCAGGATATCGGCCGCACCTGGCGGGATGCGGCAAAGTCGATTTGCGGGTTGGCCGAACAACTGCCCGGTCTCGCGGAACGGACAGTGGGGGTCGCCGTGACCGGCCAGGGCGACGGCACCTGGCTGATCGACGCAGTGGGCGAACCGGTAGGACCTGCCTGGGTCTGGCTGGACGCCCGTGCCGCGGAGATCGTCCACGAGATGCGGGCTTCGCCGGACGACCGTGCGCGTTTCGAGATCACCGGCACCGGCCTTGCCGCCTGCCAGCAAGGCCCGCAGCTTCAGTGGATGAAGCGGCATCAACCGGAGGTTCTTGCCAAGGCCGCAACCGCCTTTCATTGCAAAGACTGGCTCTACTATAAGTTCTGCGGCGACCGGGTCACCGATCCGTCGGAAGGAACCTTTACCTACGGCGATTTTCGCAAGCGGAACTATTCAGACGACGTCGTCGCTTCCCTTGGCCTCATCGACCATATCCATCTTTTGCCGGAAATCATCGAAGGCACCAGTCAGCACGGCAGCCTGACCGCCGAAGCGGCAGGGGATACGGGACTGTTGGAAGGGACGCCGGTCGTGCTCGGGTATGTCGACGTCATCTGCGCGGCGCTGGGGGCCGGCCTTTACGAACCGGGCGTCGATCTGGGATGCACCATTGTCGGTTCCACCGGCATGCACATGCGTTTCGTCAAATCAGCGAACGAGGTTGTGCTGAACCCGCATAGCACCGGCTACACCATGCCCTTCCCGGTGCCTGGCAGCTATGCCCAGATGCAGTCGAATCTGGCGGGAACCTTGAACATCGATTGGCTCCTGGATGTGGCGCTCGGCGTGCTTTCCAGCGAGGGTGTCGAGCGGTCCCGTGCAGACCTGTTGTCCAAAGCAGACGATTTGGTTGCCGCGGCGCAACCTGCCAACCTGCTTTATCAGCCTTATATTTCAGAAGCGGGCGAACGCGGTCCCTTCACCGACGCCACCGCAAGCGCGGCCTTTCTGGGCCTGTCGACCCGGCACGGCTATGGCGACTTCCTGCGCGCAACTTACGAAGGCCTCTCCTTCGCGGCCCGCGACTGCTACGGCGCCATGGGGCCCTTGCCCAATGAAGTGCGCCTGACCGGAGGTGCGGCGCGCAGCAGGCAGATCCGTCATATACTGAGCGCCGCCCTGAATTCAGGTGTCCGGACCAGCGGACGGGAAGAAGCCGGTGCCGCCGGCGTTGCCATGATGGCTGCCGTCTGCCTTGGCGTTTATCCGGATATGGCTGCCTGCGCCGCAAAGTGGGTCTCGCCTTATCTCGGTGAAGTCGAGGACCCGGATCCGGATCTCGCCGAAATCTATCAAGCAACCTTCGCAGTCTACGAGGAAGCCCGGCGCAATCTGCCACCGCTCTGGCGGTCTCTGACGCAGAGGAATGGAGCCGACCATGGCCAGTGAGATCACGATCATCGGCGATCGCTTTATGATGGCGGGGGCATTTAGCGATGCCATCGAAAAGGCCTGCGGCGCAGAGCACCAGATTCGAAGCCTGGAGTTTGCCTGGCCGGACGAACCCATGGAACACGGCTACGCCAAGCCCGGCATGGACGGCCTGAAGGAATACATGGGCGATCCGGACGAAGTGGTCGATTTTATCGGCGAATCCGAGATCTTCGTGACCCATCTCGCACCGCTGTCGGACGGAATGATGGCGCGCCTGCCAAATCTTAAGTTCGTGGCGGTTTCCCGTGGCGGCCCCGTCAACATCGACATGGACGCTGCCCGCAAACGTAACATCCGGGTGGTCAATGTCCCGGGGCGCAACGCCAGCGCTGTCGCCGAGTTCACCATCGGTGCCATTCTGGCGGAAACCCGCCTGATACGGATGGGCCACGAATCCCTGCGCAAGGGCGAGTGGCGCGGCGACCTCTACCGCGCGGACAGGACCGGTAGGGAGCTGAACGAAATGACCATCGGGGTCATCGGCTACGGCAACATCGGAACCCTCGTCGTGCCGCTTCTGCGCGCCTTCGGCAGCCGGGTCCTGGTCTCGGACCCCTACGTCCAGCTGTCGGCCGCCGATATGAAGGCCGGGGTCGAGCAGGTCAGCCTGGAGGAACTTCTGGAACAGTCCGATGTGGTCACGCTGCATGCACGTGTGACCCCTGAGACCACCAAGTTCATAAACGCGGAGGCCTTCGCCCGGATGAAGCCGGGCAGCCTCTTCGTCAACACGGCCCGCGGGCCGATGGTCGACTACGACGCGCTTTACGACGCCCTGACATCAGGTCACCTGGGTGGCGCCATGCTGGAAACCTTTGCAATAGAGCCGCCGCCGGCCGACTGGCCGCTGCTCCAGCTTCCGAATGTAACACTCACACCGCATATCGCCGGTGCCTCGGTCCGGACTGTGACCTATGCGGCCGAACAGGCAGCCGACGAGGTCCGGCGGTTCCTGAACGGAAAGCCACCAAAGAATCCCTGTTAACGAGCAGGTCAAGCAACTAGATAGAGCGCCAAGAAGTTTTGAACGCCGGCGCGGCAAGGACAACGGAGAGATCCATGACGGAACGGGAAATACGTAAGGCAATCGTTGAGAATTGCCTGAAGATGAATTCGACAGGCCTCAATCAGGGTACCTCGGGCAACCTCAGCGCCCGCTACAAAGACGTGATGATCATCACCCCCAGCGGTATTGCCTATGAGGTTCTTAAGCCGTCGGATCTCGCCACCATGCCGATCGGCAAGAACTACGGTTCCTGGGAAGGTCCGCTCAAACCCTCGACCGAATGGCGCTTTCATCTCGACATCATGATCGATCGTCCCGACGTGGGCGGCATCGTTCATACTCACTCGACCTACGCCACGATCCTCTCCATCGCGGGCAAGGAAATCCCTGCTTGCCACTACATGATCGCGGCCTTCGGCGGCCCGACGATCCGCTGCGCCGACTACGCCACTTTCGGTACTGAGGAGCTTTCGGCCAATGCCCTGAAAGCCCTGGAAGACCGAACCGGCTGTATTCTCGCCAATCACGGCATGATCGCGACAGGCGCCAACGTTGCAAAGGCCATGTGGCTTGCCGTCGAACTGGAGACCATTGCCAAGCAGTATTACCAGAGTCTTCTGATCGGCGGCCCTAACCTCTTGAGCAACGAAGAGATCGCCAACGTAAAGGAACGCTTCAAAGGCTACGGTCTCCAGGACAAAAAGCCTGCGAACAGCAGCCGCAAGACTAAGGCCGCCGCCAAGCCCCGCGCGAAAGCGCAAGCTAAACCGGGCGCGAAAGCGCGAGCTAAACCCAGCGCAAAAGCGCAAGTGAAACCTCGTGCGAAAATCCAGGCAAAACCCCGAACGAAACCCAAAGCAAAGAAACGCGCGTAACTTGAATCCGGGCCGGGACCGGCCCGCATCTGCAAAACCGGAACAATGACACCGCCGCCCACCGCAACGAACACGCTGGAAAAGGACATTGGCAGCGAGCCTGGCATCGTCGATCTCTGCGTGATCGGCGGCGGCGTCAACGGGACCGGGATCGCCCGTGACGCAGCCGGCCGGGGGCTTTCGGTCGTACTCTGTGAGAAAGATGATTTAGGACAGGGGACCTCTTCGCGGTCCGGCAAACTCGTGCATGGCGGGTTACGGTATCTGGAATATTACGAGTTCCGTCTGGTACGCGAAGCGCTTATCGAGCGCGAGGTCCTGCTGGAGAGCGCCCCGCACATCATCTGGCCCCTGCGGTTTGTGCTGCCGCACAGTCCACAGGACAGGCCGGCCTGGCTGATCCGGATCGGCTTGTTTCTCTACGACCATCTGGGCGGCCGCAAGCGCCTGCCCGGCACGCGAACGCTTGACCTGCGCAGCGCACCTGAGGGAGCCGCAATTCAGGAGAACTACCGTAAGGCCTTCGAGTTTTCCGATTGCTGGGTTGATGATGCGCGTCTGGTTGTGCTCAATGCGTTGGATGCCTGCGAGCGCGGGGCAGAGATCCATACCCGGACGGCCTGCATTTCCGCGCGCCGTGAAGATGGTTTCTGGCGGGTCGAGCTGCGGCATGGCCGGACGGGTCAGACCCGGACCATAGCCGCGAAGACCCTGGTCAACGCCGCGGGCCCCTGGGTGCAGGAGGTTTTGAGCAAGGTCACCGGGTTCAATTCCTCGCGCGCTGTCCGCCTGGTCAAGGGCAGCCACCTGGTGGTGCCGAAATTCTGGGACGGCCCCCAGGCCTATCTGGTTCAGAACAGTGACAAGCGGGTGATCTTCATCAATCCCTACGAAAACGATCTCTGCTTAATCGGAACGACTGACACTCCCTACAGCGGTAAGGCCGACGACGTCACTGTGGATGATAAAGAGGTCGACTATCTTCTCTCGGCGGTGAACCGCTATTTCCGGAAGCAGCTGAGCGTTGAAGACGTAATCCATCGCTTTTCCGGCGTGCGGCCGCTTTACGACGATGCTGCGGAGAACCCGAGCGCCGTCACCCGTGACTATGTCTTCGATCTCGACGCGAGTAAGGGGGCACCGCTGCTTTCGATCTTCGGCGGCAAAATCACCACCTACCGCAAACTCGCGGAACATGCGCTGCAAAAGCTTCAACCCTATTTTCCAGGCCTGGGGCCGGACTGGACCGCCTCCTCGGTCTTACCGGGCGGCGGCATCGAAAATGCCGACTACAGTGCTTTCCATGCAGCGGTCAAACAACGCTATTCCTGGCTGCCCGATAGTCTCGCTGATCACTATGGGCGCCTCTACGGCACCCGGTTGCACGACCTTCTCGGCCAATCGAATTCGCTGAGCGAACTGGGTATCCACTTCGGCGGAGATTTCTATGAAGCCGAAGCCCGCTATCTGATGGACAGAGAATGGGCCATGACAACCGAAGACATTCTGGAACGCCGCACAAAGCATGGGCTGCATCTGTCGAAAGAACAGCGGCAGAGCTTCGAGGCCTGGTGCTCAGGCGTAATCGCAAAGGCAGTATGACATGAACCAGCAGGCAGACAGTCTCGACGAGCTTCGGGCTCTTCGCGCGCTCTCCGTACGTATCGGTAAGGACCCCGCCCTTGTGCAGGCAGCCGGCGGCAACACCTCGATCAAGCATGACGGCATACTCTGGATCAAAGCATCGGGCACTTGGTTGAGCCAGGCGCATGATCGGAATATCATGGTCCCCGTGCGCTTAAAGCCCCTGCAGTCGGCCCTTGCCGCCGGCGACCCTGCAGCGGAAAAAGCCCAGAGCTTTGTGGTCAAAGACGCCAACCCGGAAGGCCTCCGGCCGTCGATCGAAACCACGCTGCATGCGGCCATGCCGCAGAAGGTGGTCATCCACGCCCACTGTGTGGAAACGATCGCCTGGTCGATCCGTCAGGACGGCGAAGCCGAGCTGCAGGACCGCATGAGTGCCTTCAATTGGGCCTGGATCCCCTATGTCCGTCCCGGCCTGCCGCTCTCACGCGCGATCGCGGAACGAACGGATCCGGACACCTCCGTCCTGGTTCTGGCCAATCACGGGCTTGTCGTTGCAGCTGATACGGTCGCTGAAGCCGAAGCATTGCTGAAGGATGTTTGCGACGCCCTCAGAGAAGCGGCACGGTCTCTGCCGGAAACTGACATTGACGCCTTGGAAGAGATCGCAAGGGATACGCCGTATCACCTGCCGCGCCACAGGGACACGCACGCCGTCGCGATCGACCCTCTGTCTCGTCGCGCTGCCCTTGGCGGTTCACTCTATCCGGATCACGTGATCTTTTTGGGAACCGGTTGCACGGCACTGAAATCCGGCGAGACTCTGCAGGCGCTGATCTCGGACCGGGAAGCCTCCGGCAACCTGGCACCGGCTATGCTGCTTATTCCAGGTGTCGGTGTACTGCTCCATGATTCGGTCTCCGACAGCGGCGAGGAACTGGCACGTTGTCTCGCGCATGTCACCAGCCGTATTCAGGAAGACAGCGAGATACGCTATTTGACAGCCGAACAGGATTACGAGCTCTTGAACTGGGATGCGGAAAAATACCGAAAGCAGTTGGACGTTGGTGCCTAGAGTAGATCCGGGTTAGACGGAATCGCCTTAGGCGATCTGTCGTCCCGGTGAATCTACTCTAACCATATGATTTAGAGCGGATTCACATGTTTAGACGGAATCGCCTTAGGTGATCAGTCGTCCCGGTGAATCCACCTTAACTGTATGATCCGATCTAGAGCCTGATTTCGGCTTCAGCATCGCACTCTAAAAGTAAAAACAACGCAGGAAAGATACACGCAGTGATCGGCGGAGAGAAAGTTTCAGATAATTTGGCGCTTGGAATTGATGTCGGTACGACGGGTGTCAGAGCCGTGGCCATCGATGAATCAGGTACCGAGGTTGCCCGCGCAGACACGCCGATGGCGATCGCCGGACCGAACCCGCGCAGTCCGGCAGTCTGGTGGACCGCCACGACTAGAACGCTTCAAGCTTTGATGCATGAAGTGGATATGTCTCGCATCAAGGCCGTCGCCGTGGACGGCACCTCCGGAACACTCTTGGCAATCGATGCCAACGGAATGCCGCTCGGCAACGCCCTGATGTACAACGATGTGGCCAGCACTCCGGACGCCATCGCCGATCTCGCGGCACACGCGCCCAAGACGTCTGCCGCCCACGGCCCGACCTCCGGCCTGCTGAAAGTCATTCGATTGCAGGATACCGAGGGGACGTCGAAAGTTGTCCATCAGGCCGACTGGATTGCTGGCTGTCTCACGGGACGCTTCGATATCAGTGACGAGAATAATGCGCTGAAGACCGGATATGATCCCGTAGAACGCTGCTGGCCCGGTTGGCTTGAACAAACCGCTGTCAAATTACCACTGCTGCCGGACGTCGCTGAGCCCGGCAGCGTCATCGCCGAAATTAAATCGGATGTTGCCGCGCAGTTCGCGATTGCCCGCAATGCCGTGGTCGCGGCGGGCACGACGGACGGCTGCGCTTCGTTCCTGGCGACCGGTGCCGAAAAGCCCGGCGACGCCGTGACCGCCCTCGGCTCGACACTGGTGCTCAAAATGCTCTCGGATGAACCGCTTTTCGCGCCCGAGTACGGCCTCTACAGTCACCGTATCGGCGATCGCTGGCTCGCAGGCGGCGCCTCGAATTCCGGCGGAGCGGTTTTGGCGAAACACTTCACTCCCGAGCGCATCCAAGCGCTTTCCGCGGAGATCGATCCCGATAAGCTTCTGGACTTCGGCTACTATCCACTCACCAAGGCGGGCGAGCGCTTCCCGATCAATGATCCGGAATTACCGCCCCGTATGGATCCACGGCCTTTGAGTGACGGTCAGTATTTGCAAGCGATCCTGGAAGGAATAGCCGATGTGGAGGCGCTCGGATATCAGCGCCTCAAAGAACTTGGCGCGCCGGATCTCAAGTTTCTTCGCACGGTAGGCGGCGGCGCGAAGAACGCAGCCTGGACGGCCATACGCCAAAGAAAGCTTTCCGTTCCCTTCGTGACGCCGGCTTCCCAGGACGCTGCCGCGGGAACGGCCCGGCTGGCCCTGTCCGGGGCGCATACTGCGGGCCTTATATGACCTCTTCCAAAACACTTGGCGGGCTGGAAGAAATTGCCGGGAACTACGATCTCTTTCTGGTCGATCAGTTTGGCGTTCTGCACGATGGGCATACGCCCTACGCCGGCGCAATCCGCGTTCTCGAAGAGTTGAAATCCTGCGGAAAGCAAATCGTCCTGCTTTCCAACTCGGGCAAACGCTCGGCACCAAATGCGGAGCGCTTGAGCCGCTTGGGGTTTACGGAAGATCTTTACCACCTGCTGGTCACCTCAGGCGAAGTTGCCTGGCATCAACTCTCCTCCAACACTGCAACGCTGGAAAAACGGCGCTGTCTTCTGCTGTCGCGAGGCGGCGACCGGTCCGCGGTTGAGGGCTTGAATCTGCAGTTGGTTGAAGACGGTACCGAGGCTGACATCGTCTTGATTTCCGGCAGCGAAGGCAGCCAGATCGGATTGGAAGTCTATGCCGAACGGCTGCGGCCCGCAGCCCAACGGGGCGTTGCTTGCCTCTGCACCAATCCCGACAAATTGATGATTACACCGGCTGGCCTGGATTTTGGCGCAGGTCGCATCGCCGAGCTCTATGAGTCACTCGGCGGTTCTGTACAGTGGATCGGCAAGCCCTGGTCCGCCATCTATCGCTTCGCCATGGAGCGTAGCGGTAATCCGGCCCCTGAACGCGTGATCGGTATAGGCGACAGCGTCGAACACGACATTGCAGGCGCCGGCGGCATCGGCGCCGCAAGCGTTCTGATAAAAGCGGGGATCCTTGCCGATACCAACAACAGGGATCTCTCGGAACTTTTCGAAAAGCACGGGGCGACGCCCGACTTCCTGCTTCAATCCTTTGTTTGGAACTGATCCCTCAGAGCAGAGCCGGCAATCAACACCAAGCAGCGTTGACAATAACTCTTCATACTTCCGGGCAAGCTTCCTTCTGGCCACCTCGTTCGATAAGGATGGCCGCAACACCCGCGATGACAATTGCACCGCCGGCCATGACCTGCAGGCTCAGCGTTTCGCCGAGAAAAAGAACACCTCCGATAACCGAGAACACCGGCAACAGCAGGAGAAACGGCGCGACCATGTTGACCGGATGCCGTCGTAAAAGCGTGTACCAAAGACCATAACCGGCCGCCGTCATAATCAGCCCGAGGTAAAGCACGGTCCCCCACACGACCCAACCGGCCGAGGTCATCGCCTGCATATGATTCTCTTCGAAAACCAGCGACATAATGAGAAGCTGCGGTGCGGCAAAAACCGCGACCCAGGCGGTCATGGTAATGCCGTCAATCTCCTTCAGCTTCCGGATCAGGATCTGCCCGAAAGCCCAGGCGCAGGCACCGCCGACCACCATGAACATTGAACTCCAGGCACCGTTCAGCTTCGGCTCGCCGGCAATGAGCATCACGCCGCCAAAAGCCATGGCGATCCCGAACCACTTTCTTACGCTCGGCTGCTCCTTCAGAAACAGGACTCCGAACAACACGAGAAACGGCACCTCCAGCTGCACGACAAGCGCCGTAACCGACGCATCCAGTCCAAGCATCCCGGTAAAGGTCAGGCTGTATTGAATGGCGGCCGAGATGATCGCAATTCCGCAGATCCTCCCCAATGCCCAGACCGGCGGCTTTACGAACCATACCAGCGCCAAGGCCGTAACCGTGAAACGCAGGGACATCAGCAGGATCGGCGGAAAGTGATCGATGGCAGCCTTCGCCACGACAATGCCCATACCCCAGGTGAAGGCAACGGCGATGCCCATTGCAATATCGAGCCGGGTCAGGCGCATCTGTGTCGATCCTTGGTGTTAAGAAGCCGCTTTAAAGCGGTGACGCTAAGCCTTTACCGCGTCCTGGTCACGCGGTAAGACGTCGGGCCGTTGCGTTTTCTGAGAATGATCTTTAGGTGCTGCTCCCGCATTCCTTAATGAACGCACAAAAGCAGACACCACGCAGTGTGGCACCCGTCGAACGGGCGCAGCGGTTAGTTTATTAGACAGGTATCAATGTCCTCAATCCCGGCCACCAACGAATTGACCGCGCCCGTGCCCTCGATCGGCCGCGCCGTGGCCTGGATATCGGTGGCACTTGTCTCCTTCTCTGTGATGGCGGTTGCGGGCCGGGAAATCGCGCCCGATCTCGATACTTTTTCGATCATGCTCTACCGCAGCCTTTTCGGTCTGACGCTGGTGCTCAGTTTCCTCCTGGTCTTTCGACGAGGCGTCTCGGCCGTAAAAACCCGTCGACTGCCGCTGCACCTGATCCGGAACCTGTTCCATTTTGCCGGGCAGAACCTATGGTTTTACGCGGTTGCGCTGGTGCCTCTTGCGCAGGTCTTCGCACTCGAACTGACCACGCCGATCTGGGTTGCCCTGTTGGCGCCTCTGCTGCTGGGCGAACGCTTTACGGCCCTGCGTCTCGGCGCGATCATACTCGGTTTCATCGGTATCCTGATCGTCGTTCGCCCCGGCTTCACGACCCTCGGCCCGGGTGAACTTGCCGCCATCGCCTGTGTCGCCGGCTTTGTCGGAACTGTCATCGGCACAAAGAAACTCACCGGAACGGAAACCACGCTGACAATCATGTTCTGGATGACCCTGTCGCAGACGGTCATGGCGCTGGTCATGCTGAAGGGCGTGCCGATTATCCCCCAAGCGGCGACGATTCCCTGGGTTCTTCTGGTCGGCATCTGCGGTCTGTCAGCGCATTTCAGCATCGCCCAGGCTTTCCGCTATGCCGACGCCTCCATCGTGGCACCGATGGATTTCCTTCGGCTCCCCCTGATCGCTGTTGTCGGCATGATCGTCTATGGCGAAAGCCTCGACATCTGGGTTTTCGTCGGCGGTGTCATCGTGTTCCTCGGGAACTACCTGACGATCCAAACCGCACGGCGGCGCGGCTAAGCACGCAGGCACAAATCCCTCTCACGGTATCGCGGTACAGGAAACAGGCGGCACGCCCCAAGAGTCTTACCTGTGACCGGCCCCTGGTTTCCGGTTTCTGGTCTCCGGTCTCCGGTCTCCGGCGAACACTGCCCCTTTATCATCAAAACAACCTGATCGAGAAATTACATTTGTAATTATTTGTACTACATATGTTGACATTTCTCCTATAAGTGTATATAAATCGATTCATGTTCAGTCTTGAATTGCGCTTTCCCTGGGTGAAATCACATGGTCGAAAAGTCTGTTCCCTTGAGCGTTCGCATGAGCGCGAACGACATGGCAATGCTGTCTTCTCTTGTATTGCCAGGCGCCATCACCCCCAGCGAAAAGCTGCGAAAACTCGTTCGAGACGCCTACAGGAGGGAAACGGCGAAGCATCAATTCGACGCTGCGCTGGAGTTGAGCGAAGAGCAGGTCAATCCGACCGCGCACAATGTGAGAGTCGCGGAGGCAAGACACCATCTTCACTCGGAGTTTCTGCTCCAGGTTCTGAACTGGCTACCCGACGTCATCGCCCTGGCAATGACGAGATCCGGCGAGAAAACGCTTAATCCAGAGCAGCTTGCAGAGCTCGAACAGGAGCTCGCAGATCGTGTTTTCGCCTTGATGATTGCGGTTCTGAATATGGCAATAACCGCGGATCAACAGTGTTACGAGCCGAAAGTTCTGCTGCAGCGCATGCCTTCTGTGCTCGCGGTCTCCCGGCTTCTGGATAGTGTCGTCGCCATCAATTATGGAGAACGAAAATGAGTGAATCTCTTGCCGGTCGTGTGAAACGACTGATCTCTGGAAGCGCCAACATGGTCGTCTCAGCGATGGAAGATATGGCGCCCGAAATGGTTATGGAGGAAGCGATCCGCGAGATCGATACCGCCATCGACGACATCCGTGTCGAGCTTGGCCAGGTGATGACCCGGCAGTATCACGCGAGCCAGCGGATCGGCTCTGAAAATCAGCGCCATGAAGACTTAAGCGAGAAAATCAGAGTTGCCCTCCGGGAGGAGCGCGCGGATCTGGCGGAGGCGGGAGTGGCCCGGCTGCTCGACATCGAAGCACAGATTCCTCTGCTCGAATCAGTCCTCGCGGAAACCCGGGAAACGCAGGCGGAACTGGAAGGTTACATCAGCGCGCTACAGGCCCGCCGCAGAGAAATGCGGGAGGAGTTGAAACAATTTCTGAACGCGACGCAATCCGCAGCAACTCAGCCTGAAGTGTTGGGAGCGGCCGACAGTGCCAGCGGTGTTGAACGCCGGGTGGAAAAAGCCTCCCAAAGTTTCGATCGGATCATGGAGCGCGCCAGTGGTGTGGGGCGCGGCGATATCGCCCTCGACCGTAAGACGTTGGCCGCTACTGCTGAGCTGGAAGAGCTTGCCCGCAGAAACCGCGTAAAGGAACGCATGGTGGCCTTTAGAGAACGGGGATAGCTCCGCAACCGGTGCCTCTTTCAACAGGTTAAAGGATTAATGTTCCTGACCGAATCCGACACAAACGATCGCACTCAAGTAGGGGAGATTGCTCATGATCGATTTACTTCTGGCCTCAGACTCACGACCTTTCTCGGTCGCCCTAGCAATGATGTCCGGCCTTGCGGTACTCGAAATAGGTTTCCTGCTTGGCGGCCTGGGGGGAATATCCCAGCTGATCGATGCGGTGCTGCCGGAAGGATTGAGCGCGGGCGTAGATCTGGACCTGGATGCTGATATCGAGGCCGACGCGGATTTGCCTGACGGCAACGGCCCGTCGTTTCTTCAAGGTGTGTTGGGGTTTTTCGGCATTGGCACGGTGCCGTTCCTCGTCGTCCTGGTCGCGTTCCTGACCTCTTTCGGTCTGGTCGGGCTGGCGGAGCAGTATCTGGTTAAAGCGCTCACAGGCACTTACCTTCCCGCAACCATCGCGTCGATGCCTGCCTTGATCCTCGGGTCGTCCCTGAGTGGCCGTATCGCGCTCTTCTTCGGAAGACTGATCCCAAGCGTCGAAACCGACGCGGTGTCTTCGGAAACCTTCGTTGGGCGGGTGGCCAGGATCACCGTGGGAACGGCGCAACAGGGCCAGCCTGCCCAAGCACGGCTGCACGACCAGAAAGGCCACAGTCACGTGGTTTTGGTGGAACCCGACCAGGACCACCAGACTCTCCCGGAGGGAAGCAGCGTCCTTTTGGTGTCCCGCGAAAGCAGCATTTTCCGCGCGATCCCGGCACCGAGCGATTCCCTCTACGAACAATAGATTTTCGATAACGGCGTAAGGAGTATTGGTATGAATGATTTAATTGGTATTGGAATTACAGCAGGCCTCGCCCTGCTGGCTTTAATCACCATCAGCTTGATCTTTGCCCGGCTTTATGTCCGGGCCTCAAAGGAAGTCTCCTTTGTGAGAACGGGTCTGGGTGGACAGAAAGTTGTGCTTAACGGCGGCACCCTGGTGTTTCCGGTTTTGCACGAGGCGATCCCGGTGAACATGAACACCCTGCGCCTCGAAGTGCAACGCTCCAACGAACAGGCGCTCATCACACGCGATCGTATGCGCGTCGATGTGCTGGCCGAGTTCTACGTGCGGGTTCAGCCGACCTCGGAATCCATCGCTGCGGCCGCTCAGACTCTGGGCCAGCGGACAATGCAGCCCGATGCCCTGAAAGACCTGATCGAGGGCAAATTCGTCGACGCCTTGCGCGCGGTCGCGGCAGAAATGACCATGGAAGAACTGCACGAGCAACGTGTCAGCTTTGTGCAAAAAGTGCAGAAAGCTGTCTCCGAGGACTTGCTGCAGAACGGTCTCGAGCTGGAATCCGTCTCGCTCACCGGTCTCGATCAGACCAAGAAGGAGTTCTTCAGCTCCGACAACGCGTTCGATGCGGCCGGTCTGACCAAGCTGACCGAGGAGATCGAGGCAAAGCGCAAACGGCGCAACGACATCGAGCAGGATACGCGCGTCGAAATCGAACAGAAAAATATGCAGGCCGAGCAACAGCGCCTGCAGATCTCCCGCGATGTCGAATACGCCCGGCTGGAACAGGAACGCGAAGTCTCGGTTCGTAAAGCCACGCAAGCCAGTGAAATCGCACGCGAAGAAGCCGAACGCACGCGGATTGCGGACGAAGCGCGGATTCTTGCCGCCCAGGAAGTCGAACTGGCGAAGATCAGTGCGGAACGGGAGACGGAAGAGCGCCGCATTGAGAAGGAGCGGACCATCCGCGAAAAGGATATCGATCGCGAGAAGACGGTCGAGGTCGCCAATCAGGACCGGACCATCGCAATCGCTGAAAAATCCCAGCAACAGGCTGCTGCTCAGGCAGAGGCCGACCGCGCCCGCGCCATTGCCGTGCAGGCCGAAGAGCAGGTCGTGACGGTACGGGAAACCGAACGCTCCGAGCGCGAAAAGGCGATCGAGCTGATCGAAGCCAGCAAAGAGGCCGAACGTAGCGCCATTGCCGTCCAGGTGAAGGCGGAAGCCGAAAAAATGGCGGCGGAAGACGAGGCCGATGCCATCACCACGCTGGCACAGGCGGGCGCAAGCAAGAGCCGCATCGAAGCCGAAGGTGATGCCGAGGCTGAAAAGTTGCGGGCGGAAGCTGCGCGGCTGCGTTACGAAGTTGATGCCAAGGGTCGCATGGCACTCAACGAGGCCGACAATCTGCTGTCAGATGACATCGTGCAGATGAAGGTGCGCCTGGCCCTGATCGAGCAGATGCGCGATATCATCCGCGAATCGGTCAAGCCGATGGAGAACATCGACTCCATCAAGATCCTGCAGCTTGACGGCATAGCCCCAATGGGCGGCAACGGTGCGGCCAGCGCCGGAAATGGAACCGGAGGCGGCGGAGCCGATCAGATCGTGCAAAGCGCGCTGAAGTACCGGGCGCAGGCACCGCTGGTCGACGGCCTGCTGAAAGAACTGGGTCTGGAGAACGGCGATTGGAGCAACATGACCGCCGCGCTCAATGAGCAGCTGAACGGCAAAGCTGCGCAAATTCTGCCGAGCAGCGACAGCCCGCCGGAAGCGCCGGCTTCGCAAGCCTAATCTGCATAACAGGCGAAAACAGACCCCGCCGGTCTTCTTTAAAAAGGAGATCGGCGGTTGCCGTTACGCAGTCCCGGCATCGGCCCGCGGCCTTGTCAGGATCGGCCAGTAGAGGCCGAAGAAGATCAGAAAGGACGCCGACCAGCAGACGGCGGAAATCGTTAGAAACGTCAGCGAGGCCTCCGGCCAGAAGAGAGCCGGGAATACCCGGGTCACCGCAGCCAGCGGCACCAGGACCAAGGCCAGGGTCTCGGGACCCGAAGCGGACAAAGCCCGCCCGGTGTGGCCGCGGGAGCTGCGCATC
Organism: Pelagibius sp. Alg239-R121; assembly: GCF_947331435.1. Lineage (GTDB taxonomy): Bacteria > Pseudomonadota > Alphaproteobacteria > Kiloniellales > Kiloniellaceae > Denitrobaculum. The sequence goes on from NZ_CAMZOF010000002.1 coordinate 530,287, forward strand.
ATCATCGCGAGCATCAGCCCCCCCATCGCCCCGACCGTCATGGCGTGCAGCGACAACAACGGCGGAACCTCCTCGAACACGAGCGAAGCGCCACGCAGGGCGAGAGCGATCGGGATCCAGGCATAAGACAGCGGCAGAATCCAAAGCAGCGGCTCTCGGCGGGTCGACCAGGGTGCCCAGAGCAAAACCCGCAGACCATGCAGCAACGCGGCAAAGCACAACAGCACCGCCAATAAGGTCTCGCCGATCGGGCGCCAGGGCTCCAGAACGTCCACAACTGCGATGGCGAGGAGCGAGAGGATCGCCAGACTCTCGATGGGCATCAATCTTACGGGCCGCGCGTCCGGCACAGCATTTGCCGTAAAGACGGGAATGATTCGCCCGCCGATCACCGCCATCAGGATGGCAATCACGTCCACCGACAGCCGCACGGCAAACGCACCCAGATCCAGTGCCTGGCTTGGAAACAGCTGCTCCAGGTGGAACAGGGCGTTGGCTGTGCCGAGCAGCAGGAGAATTGCAACAACGAAGAGATTCCGCCGATTACCGCTACGCAGGAGTGGTATCGCCACCGCCAGGGCAGCGAGCGGAAGGAACAGCACATCAACAATTGCGGCAAGCAGCCCCGGTCCGGTGACGACCAGAACCCGCCCCAATAGCCAGAGCACCGCAAAGCCCGCCAGGACGGCACCGCGCGGCGTGCGCCGGCCGCTCCAGTTCGCGGCAGCGGTAAAGAGAAATCCGGTGATGACGGCCGCCGCAAAGCCGAACAGCATCTCATGGCTGTGCCATGTGGCGCCGGTCAAGTAGCTTCCCCCCTGCAGCAGGCCCGCGAAGTTCGCCAGCCACAGCGGCACGGCAAGCCCCGCAGAGAGCGCAGCAAGCAGGTAGAACGGACGGAAACCCATTTCCAGCAGCGGGATTGAGAGCCCTTGCCGTTCCGTCCCCGCCATGGTCATACCGTCCTTCCTTCCGTTACCAGCTGTTCAGGACCAGCTGTTCAGGCAGGTGTCTCGCGCAGCGGCAGTATCCGCCCGGGGTTTGCCGGATCGAAGAACATGGCCAGCTGAAGGCTTTCGCCAATACGTTCCGCGCGATCGATGAAGATAGCCGCCACCTCCGGCGCACAAAGCGTGCGTGCGGTTTCGCGAAACAGCGTAAGCCAGCGCAGAAAATGCTCCGGTTCGACGCCCGTCAGGCGGTGGTGAACCGCCGTGGGTTTGCCCCGGTAGCGGCCGGTCATTCGCGTGACCGAAGACCAGAAATCGAACATCTTGGATAGGTGCGGCTCCCAGTCTTCGCCGATTTCACGCGCAAAAACCGGACCCAGGTCCGAATCCGCGCGCACCTTCGTGTAAAAGCTGCGGACCAGCTGTTCGATGAGCTCTTCGGTTATCTCGGGATGCAGGGGCTGGCGCAGAGGTTTTGGATAACCGGAGCGGGGATCTGGTATCGCACCCAAGCTCTGCACAGCTTCAGCATCTGGTTCCGGAGATTTCTTCCGCGTCTGGTCCGTCATAGCCTTCACTTAAAACAGTGTAATCTGTATTTTAAATACCTCTTTGATGGATCATATATTGCCTCCGGCCGCTAAAAGCAATATTTTAAATACATCTTATCGAGGAGCGCAGTGTGCGGCTGACGGTTTACACGGATTATGCCTTGCGGATTCTGATGTATCTGGGCACCCATCCAGATGATCTCTGCACGATTCAGCAGATCGCTGACGCTTACGGCATTTCCAAGAACCACCTGATGAAGGTCGCCCATCAACTCGGCGTGTCGGGTTACGTGGCAAGCCATCGTGGACGTGGGGGCGGCTTGCGCCTGGCGAAACCGCCTGCGGAGATCGGGATCGGCGATGTGGTGCGCGCGACTGAGGACGACTTCCGCCTGGTGGAATGCTTCGATCCGGAACGCAACAGCTGCCTGATCACGAAAGCCTGCCGGCTGCGCGGTGTGCTCTCGGATGCCCTTGATGCCTACATCGCCGTGCTGGATCGCTACAGCCTGGGAGATCTCATCTCAGACGAAACGGCCCTGCTTGAACTGCTGGACGGACCGGCCCGGAAAAAGGGCTGACAAGGCGCCCATATCGAGGAGACCGCCATCATCTCGATGCAGGCGCAGCGCACCGCGGTACAATCGGCTACCGTCGCGTGCAACGCGGCAGACCGCGGCCGAGGCCATTTGACAAGCGCAGCGAAAGGGCTAAGCTAAACCAAATCGCGCCTCGTTATTTGTGGCGCGCAGACATGATGCGGGAAAACCGCAATCGGCGACGAAGCCTCACAGCCAATTCCGCAGGGATTCTGGCGCGTGGGGCTTTTTTCGTTTTCGCAGGAGGCTTGTATGCGCCGGGAAATTCCGCTCGGTCTGCTTTATTCGGTTACGGGAACCTACGGCGCCATTGGGCGTGACGCGCTCGATGGCGCGCTCCTCGCCCTGGAAGAAATCAACCGCGACGAAACCCGCCCGATCAGCTTTAAGGCCGTCTCCAAAGATCCCGGCGGCAACATCGACAGCTACCACCGTATGAGTGAGGCGATGCTGCGCGAACAGGGATGCCGGCATGTTGTGGGCACCATCACCTCGATCGGCCGCAAGGAAGTCATCCCGATTATCGAAAAATACGATGCGCTGCTTTGGTACATCCTGCCCTACGAGGGCTTTGAAGCCTGCGAAAACGTGATCTACACCGGTGCCGCCCCCAATCAGCACATCCTTCCGCTCTTCGCTCACCTGATCCCCACCTATGGGAACCGGGTTTATCTGACCGGGTCCAACTACATCTGGGGCTGGGAGACCAACCGGATCGCACGGGAACTTGTCCTGGCGACGAAAGGCGAGATCCTGGGCGAGCGATATCTGCCGCTGGACGACACCGATGTCGAACGGATGATCACCGAGGTCGAACAGAAGCGGCCGGATTTCATCCTCAACAATTTGATCGGCACCTCGAGTTACGCCTTCCTGCAGGCCTATCACCAACTGGGCCTCAAAGACGCCGATTTCCTGCCAGCCAAGCGCCCGGTGGTAAGCTGCGATCTGACCGAATGCGAGCTGGCCGATATCGGTTTCGAGGCCGCCGCCGGCCACCTTTGCTCGGCGGTCTATTTCGAGGATGTGGACAATCCGCTGAATGCGCTGTTCCGCACCAAAGTCACTGAAAAGTTCGGCGCAGACCGTCCCCTCTCAGCCTTCCTGGTCGGCGGTTATGCGGCGATTCATATGATTGCCGAAGCCATAGCCGGCGCTGGAACAGATGAGATCGAGCCGGTCAAACAGGCCCTCTTCACCAAGACCTTCGATACGGCACAGGGCCCCATCACAATCGACGCCAAAACCAATCATGCCGCCTTGATCCCCCATCTCGGGCGCATCAACGACAAAGGTGGTTTCGATATCGTCCTGGCCGCGGAATCGCCGGTTCCCGCAGACCCCTATCTGGTGGATTTCGACCCGCAGGCCTTCGCGGAAGAGGTCGGCCGGGCAAGAACCGACGGCAGCTCGCATCTGAGGCTGGTGAAATGACCAGGTTCCGCACCCCCAACTTTCGCGGCCGTCACGCCATCATTCTGCACCGGAGCAGCAAGGGTACCGGTCAACTCGCCCGGCAACTCGAACGCCTGGGCATGACGGTCGAAGTCTGCTGGCCGGATTTTCCGGCAGAAGGCAGTAGCGCGGATGTCGTTTTCTTCGATGCCGACAACGGCTTCGACGGCCTGTTTCCCTGGGCGCAGGGCGAGGCGCCCATGCCGCTGATCGCTCTGCTCGGTTCGGAACTGCCCGGCCGGCTCGAATGGGCGCTGGCCCAGGGTATCGCATCCCATGTGGTCAAGCCCGTGCAGTCGAGCGGCGTCTTCAGTGCGCTGGTGATCGCCGCCTCAAATTTCGACGCCGCGAAAACGCAGCAGGAACAGTTTGAAGAACTGCAGGCGCGATTGGGGCGCAGACCGGACGTGATCCGGGCCGTGGTCAATCTCATGCAGCTCGGGCTGCTGGATGAGGACACTGCCTTCAGCTGCCTCCGCTCGGCAGCGATGGACGAGCGCATCACCATTGAGGAGTTCTGCAGCCGCCTGGACGCCGACCGGCTCGCGCAGTTGATCCGTCATCAATCAAGAGACAAGTGGCGCGTCGAGGAATGACAATTCTGGGGAAGCTCATACGGCGAAAACTTTCGCTGTTTGGATTGCTGGTGATCTCAGTCACCGTCCTGGCGGCGCTGTCGGCGGACTGGATCACACGCTACGCGCCCGATTATCAGCCCTTCGAAGGCCTGACGCTGGAAGGTGCGCCCCTTCCGCCCAATGGTCAGTTCTGGCTGGGTACGGATACCCTCGGGCGCGACCTCTTCTCCCGGCTGGTCTACGGCGCGCAGACCTCGCTCATCATCGGTGTGGTCGCCAACGGTGTCTCGTTGCTCATCGGCTCATTGGTCGGCATCGTCGCCGGCTTTATGCGCGGCGCCGTCGGCGCGATCCTGATGCGCTTCACCGATCTGATGATGGCCTTTCCCGCCCTGCTGCTTGCGATCGTCCTCTCGGCGATCTTCAAACCCAACCTTTGGATCGTCGCGATGGTCATCGCCATGGTCAATTGGGTTCAGGTTGCCCGGATCATGTATTCGGAGACGGTGTCTCTGGCCGAGCGCGACTTCATTGAGGCCGAACGCAGTATCGGGGCATCCCGGATCCGGATCCTGCTTCGCCATATCGCGCCCCATCTTCTGTCATCGATCGTCGTCTTCGGTACGCTCGGCATCTCGACGACCGTGCTGCTGGAAGCGACCCTCAGTTACCTAGGGGTCGGCGTACAACCGCCAACGCCGAGTTGGGGCAATATCGTTTTCGAGAACCAATCTTATTTTGAAAGCGCTCCCTGGCTGGTGTTCTTTCCCGGCTTTGCCATCGTGACACTGGCCCTGGCATTCAATCTGGTGGGGGACGCGCTGCGCGAAATCCTCGACCCCACCCTGAAGGGAAGGCACTGATGGCCGCCTATCTCTTTCGCCGGATTGTCGAAGCCGCGTTCATCCTGCTGGGAATCTCGCTCGTCACCTATGTCCTGCTGTATCTCTTGCCGGCCGATCCCGTACGTCAGATCGCCGGCCGCAGCGCCACACAGGAAACCATCGCGAACATCCGCCAGCAGCTCGGCCTGGATCTGCCGTTTTACGAGCAGTATTGGCGCTATCTCTCTTCGCTCGTACAAGGCGATCTCGGGCGCTCCTATATCCAGCGCAGCGAAGTGTCCGAACTCATCGCCGCCCGCCTTCCCGCCAGCCTGCTGCTGATGGTCGCGGCGATCTTCGCCGAGCTGGTCATGGGCCTAACGATGGGGGTCGTCTCTTCGATCCGCCGGAACAGCGCTACCGACCAAAGCCTGATGGTGCTTTCCTTCGTCGGCGTATCGGCCCCGCAGTTCGTGGTCGGTTTCCTGCTCCTCTATGTATTCGCCGCCCAGCTCGGCTGGTTCCCGATCGGCGGTTACGGAACCTTCAGCCATCTGGTGCTGCCCGCCATGACCCTCGGGTTCATGGGCGCTGGCTGGTATTCGCGCATGATGCGTTCCTCCATGCTGAACGTTTTGGGGCAGGATTTCATCCGGACCGCACGGGCTAAGGGACTGGGTAAGGCGCGCATCATTTTTCGTCACGCCGTGCCCAACGCCCTGCTGCCGATCATCGCCATGATCGGGATCGATATCGGCATCTTCATGAGCGGCATCGTTGTGGTCGAGGCCGTATTCGGCTGGCCGGGCATCGGCCAGCTTGCGTGGCAGGCCATCCAGCGGGTCGACATTCCCATCATCATGGGCGTGACGCTGGTCGCCGCCTTTTCGATCGTGATGGGCAATCTGCTCGCCGACATCGTCGCGCTGTTCGTCGATCCGAGAATCAAACTGAAATAACGAGAATTTTTAAGGGAGGGGCCGGACCATCTTTCGGCCGCAGTTCAACAAAGGGAGACAGAAAATGAGAAAATGGCTTCTTACCGGCGTCGCAAGCGCCGCCATGCTCGGCATCGCCGGAACGGCCTTAGCGGAGGTCAAACAAGGCGGGTCGATGATCGTCACCTATAAAGACGATGTGTCCACGCTCGATCCCGCCATCGGCTACGACTGGCAGAACTGGTCGATGATCAAAAGCCTTTTTGACGGGCTGATGGACTACAAACCGGGCACGACCGAACTGGTGCCGGACCTGGCCGAGAGCTTCGAGATCTCGGACGACGGACTGGTTTATACCTTCAAGCTCCGCAAAGGCGTGAAATTCCACAACGGCCGTGAAATGACGGCCAAGGACATCAAATACTCCCTGGACCGGGTCGCCAATCCCAAGACCCAGAGTCCGGGCGCGGGTTTCTTTGGCTCGATTAAAGGCTTCGACGCGGCATCGGACGGCTCGGCAGGCGGACTGTCGGGCGTCGAGGTTGCCGACGACAGCACGATCCGCATTACCCTGGCGCGGCCCGACGCGACCTTCCTGCACGTCATGGCGCTGAACTTCGCGTCCGTCGTCCCGGAAGAAGCCGTCGCCGAGCACGGTGAGGACTTCGGCACCAATCCGGTTGGCACCGGCGCCTACAAGATGACCGACTGGACGCGTGGCCAGCACGTGGTCTTCGAACGCAACGCGGACTACTACCACGCCGGTCTGCCAAAGCTCGACAAAATCACCTTCGAAGTCGGCCAGGAGCCCATCGTTGCCTTGCTGCGCCTGGAACGCGGCGAGGTGGATATCGCCGGTGACGGCATTCCTCCGGCGAAGTTCCTTGCAACCATGAAGGATCCGAAGTTCAAGGATCAAATCGTTGAGGGTAAGCAGCTGCACACCGGCTATGTCACCATGAACGTGAAGATGAAACCCTTCGACGACGTCAGGGTGCGCAAAGCCGTTGCTATGGCGATCAACAAGGACCGCATCGTGCGCATCATCAACGGGCGGGCCGTCACGGCGAACCAGCCTCTGCCGCCGCTGATGCCCGGCTACGACAGCAAGTACAGCGGCCAGGCCTACGATATCGAGGGCGCGGTCAAACTACTGACCGAGGCCGGCTTGGGGGATGGTTTCACCACTGAACTCTACGTGGCGAATACCGATCCGCAGCCGCGCATCGCCCAGGCCATCCAACAGGATCTGGCAGGTATCGGCATCAAGGCGGAAATCAGATCGCTCGCCCAGTCCAACGTCATCGCCGCCGGCGGTGAAGAAGATCAGGCGCCCATGATCTGGTCCGGCGGCATGGCCTGGATTGCGGACTTCCCCGATCCCTCCAACTTCTACGGCCCGATCCTGGGCTGCGGCGGTGCCGTTCAAGGCGGCTGGAACTGGTCCTGGTACTGCAATGCAGAGCTGGACGAACGCGCCAAGAAGGCCGATGCCATGACCGATCCCTCGCAGGCCGACGCCCGGATTGAGGAGTGGAAGCAGATCTTCACCGCGATCCAGGAGGAAGCTCCCTGGGTGCCGATCTTCAACGAACAGCGCTTCACAATCCGTTCGAGCCGTCTGGACGGTCCCGAAGGCATCTTCGTGGATCCCGTGCACATCCCCGTGCACTACGATCACGTCTATGACAAGGGCGCGCAGTAATCATGTGCGGGCCTAGCGATTACACGATCCACGGCGCGCATCATCACTTCGGGTGGGATCATTCGATCCCACCCGTCGAGACCGTCGCCCCGGGATCCACAATATATTTCGAATGCCGCGACTCCTCGGCGGGGCAGCTGACTCCTGATTCGACGGTCCAGGATGTAGGCACCCTCGATTTCGGCAAGATCAATCCGGTGACCGGACCGATTTTCGTGGACGGTGCAGAGCCCGGCGATGCGGTGAAAGTAACGATCCGGCAGTTCGAACCTTCCGGTTTCGGCTGGACCGCGAACATTCCGGGGTTCGGGCTGCTCGCAGACCAGTTCGAAGAGCCTGCCCTCCATATCTGGAAATACGATCCGGACTCCATGGCGCCGTCACTCTACGGGCCTGGCGGCAAGGTTCCGCTGAAGCCTTTCGCCGGGACCATCGGTCTTGCGCCCGCGGAACCGGGATTGCATTCCATCGTGCCGCCCCGCCGTGTCGGCGGCAATATGGATATCCGCGATCTTTCCGTCGGGGCGGAACTTTATCTGCCGGTGGAGGTCGCGGGCGCCCTCTTCTCAATCGGCGACACCCACGCCGCACAAGGCGACGGTGAAGTCTGCGGCACAGCCATCGAAAGCCCGATGAACGTGACGGTAACGCTGGATCTGGTGAAAGACGCCAAACTCACCATGCCACGCTTTACGACGCCGGGTCCGGTGACGCGACATCTGGACGAGAAAGGCTACGAGGTGACGACAGGTATCGGCGAAGACCTCTTCGCCGGCGCGCGCGCAGCCTTGAGCCAGATGGTCGACCTGCTCGCCGGGCGCTACAACATGGCGCCGGTCGACGCCTATATGCTCTGTTCGGTCTGTGGTGACTTGCGGATCAGCGAGATCGTCGATCAGCCGAACTGGGTCGTCTCCTTCTACTTCCCACGCGTGGTCTTGGAGTAGCAGAATAAGTGTCGGCGGAAACTGATCAGGCGATGAACCAGCGGGCCATACTGGATGTGCGCAATCTCACGACAGAGGTTGCGACATCCGAGGGCTCGAAGACCATTATCGACAACGTCTCGTTTCAGCTCGCTCAGGGTGAGACTCTCTGCGTAGCGGGTGAATCCGGATCCGGAAAGTCAGTCACCTCGCTGTCGATCATGGGTCTGCTGCCACCCTCCGCGCGCGTCAAAAGCGGCGAGGTCCTTCTGGCCGGCCACAACCTCCTGACACTTAACGACCGGCAGATGCAGGACGTTCGCGGCGGCGACATCGCCATGATTTTCCAGGAACCGATGACCTCGCTCAACCCGGTCATGACCGTGGGCGCCCAACTTGTCGAGGCCATTGCCGCGCACCACGGTCTTCGCGGCAGCGCCGCCCGGACCAAAGCGCTGGAAGCCCTGGATGCCGTGCGCATGTCGGAAAGCAAACGCCGGCTCGTGCAATACCCGCACGAGCTTTCGGGCGGAATGCGGCAGCGCGTGATGATCGCCATGGCGCTTTCGGGCAACCCCAAGGTCCTGATCGCCGACGAACCGACCACGGCGCTCGACGTCACGGTTCAGGCCCAGATCCTGGCCTTGATGAACGATCTGAAGCGGGATTTCGGTACAGCCATCATGCTGATCACCCATGACATGGGCGTTGTCGCCGAGATGGCGGACCGGGTCGTGGTGATGAACGGCGGAAGCATTGTGGAATCCCAGGCGGTCATGAACCTCTTCGCGACGCCGCAAGACAGCTATACGCAAAAACTGCTGGAGGCGGTTCCCCAGCTTGGCAGCAAACAGGGCGAGAAAGTCGAGTCCGAAGCCGGAAAGCCGGACCGGCAGGCAATCGTGGAAATTCGGGATTTGACGGTTCGTTTCGACATTCACGGCGGACTGCTGCAGCGCCCGGTCAAGCGGGTTCATGCCGTAGAGCAGGTGTCGCTCGACCTCTTTCCCGGTGAGACCCTGGCTCTCGTCGGCGAAAGCGGCTGCGGCAAGTCGACCATCGGCAAGTCGCTGGTCAATCTCATCCCCTGGACGGGCAGCATCAAAATCGGCGGGCAGGAAATTGCCGGCTTGTCCTCTGTGCACATGCAGCCGATCCGCCGCAACATTCAGCTGGTGTTCCAGGATCCCTACGCCGCCCTGAACCCGCGCATGACCGTTGGTGAGCTGGTCGGCGAACCGCTGATCATTCATCGCCTCGCCCAGGGCGGTGAGTTGACGGACCGGGTGGCGGAACTCTTTCGCCGCGTCGGGCTGGACCCGGCCATGATGGATCGTCACCCGCACGAATTCTCCGGCGGCCAGCGCCAGCGGATCTGTATCGCGCGGGCTCTGAGTCTGGGTCCGAAGGTCATCATCGCCGACGAATCCGTTTCGGCGCTTGACGTGTCGGTTCAGGCACAGGTGCTCGACCTTCTCGATGAGCTTCAGGCCGAACTGGGGCTGAGCTATCTCTTCATCTCCCACGATATGGCCGTCGTTGAACAGATCAGCCACCGGGTGGCCGTTATGTTCCTGGGTCAGATCGTCGAGATAGGACCCCGCGACCGGGTCTTCGAAAATCCGCAACACCCCTATACACAGAGGCTGCTCGACGCGGTTCCCATCGCCGATCCGGCGCGGCGCCGGACCGACCGCGTTCTGCCGACCGGCGAGGTCCCCAGCCCGATTCAATCTTTGGACTACGTACCGTCAATCGCCCGACTCACCGATTTTGGCGGCACGCACTTTGCCGCGATCGAGCAGGAAGGAGCCGACTAATACCAAGGAGCGCTGATACCGAGAGGCTCTCAATCCGGTGAACGAAAGTGAAAACGCCACGCTCTTGACCTCTCAGCGTAAATCACCATTTGTTCGATTGCCTATAAAGCCCGATGCGCATTTTTCACCAAATCCGTCGCAGAAACCCGGACTCTCTATAGGGATTTTACGATCCGGAAGGATCGAAAAATAGTCACGGTCCACACCGGCAAGGATCAGTTTGAAGCGATGGCACACGATCACAAGGAACTCGGCGCTGCTGAGTATGTGCTCGGAACCTTGAGCGCCGAATCGCACGCCGCCTTCAAGCGCGAACTGTCGGAATCCGAAGCGTTACGCCAGGCAGTTGCGAATTGGGAAGACAGACTGTCCGGGCTGGCCGATCTCGATCCGCAGGCCGCCCCCCCGGCAGAACCTCACGCAGAACTTCACGCAGAACCTCACGCAGAACCCCAGGCCGCACCCCCAAGTGATCTGTGGCATAAAATCGACGCTGCAATTGAACAGTCGACGCGGCCGGACGGTGAAAGTAAATCATTTTCCACAACAATCAGAAGCACAGACGGTCGCTGGGAAGAACTCTCCAAGGGCATCGCGAAAAAGCCGCTGTTTACCGACCCCACGCTCGGGACGGAATCCTATCTGATCCGATTGGCTCCAGGCGCCCGCTTTTCGGCCCACGCCCACCGCATGACGGAAGAGTGCCTGATGCTCTCCGGCGAGATCTGGATTGGTGAACTTCATCTGAAAGCCGGGGATTATCATGTCATTTCCGGGCAGACCGTGCACGACGAGGTCTATTCCGAGACCGGCGGCACGCTCTACGTTCATGGTGAAATTCGCTGAGTCTATATGGCTCTCAGGCGACCAGTACGCTGCTTTCCGCTGGCCAGTACAGCATCACATCCGCCCCGTCGGCAACACTCTCTCCTCCCGAATTCTGTACCAGAACCTTCAGGGTCTGGCCGTCTCGATCGAGAAAATAGGTCGTGCTGTTCCCGGCAAAAATTCGCTTTGTGACACGCGCCTTCAGGCGATTTTCCCCGGAAGACGCTTCCGGACTTTCCGCCGCTTCAATCCGGATACGTTCGGGACGGACCGCGCAGCTGCTGTTCGCGGCAGGGTTATGGCCGGCGTTACAGCATCGAATGACCGTGCCATCGCCCAGTTCGATACCCTCCTCCGACGCCTTGCCGCGTAGAATATTGGCATCGCCCAGAAAGGTGGCGGCAAACTCACTGGCCGGTGAATTGTAAATCTCTTCCGGCGGCCCTTCCTGAACCAGCCTGCCGTCACGCAGGATGCCGATCCGGTCACTCATGGTCAGCGCCTCTTCCTGATCATGGGTGACGAAGATCGTCGTAATCCCCACCTCGCGCTGAATGCGTTTCAGTTCGATCTGCATATCCACGCGCAATGCCTTATCCAAGGCACTCAACGGCTCGTCGAGCAGGAGGACGCGCGGGCGGGTGACGATCGCGCGCGCCAGGGCCACACGTTGCCGTTGGCCACCGGAAAGCTGATGGGGACGGCGTTGGCCGAGCTCCTCGAGTTGCACGAGATCCAGCGCCTGCTTCACCTCGCGTGCAATGTCCGTCTTCGCTTCGCCGCGTACGGAGAGCCCGAAAGCAACATTGTCGGCAACGGACATATTGGGAAAGAGCGCATAGTTCTGAAACACCATGCCGATACGCCTGCGCTCCACAGGCACTCGCTCCACCCCTTCATCGCCGATGACTATCCGCCCCGCATCGGGAAAGTCGAATCCCGCAATCATGCGCAGAAGCGTCGTCTTACCGCTGCCCGAGGGACCGAGCAGGGCATAGAAACCGCCGTCGGCAAAGTCGACCGATACCTCATCGAGCGCCCGATGCAGGCCGAAGGTCTTCGAGACGCCGTGAACCTGAACGCCGGCCATTACTTTTCTCCTCCGAACCTGAAGAACCGTGCTGCGAGCAGCATCGAGCCCATGGATACGGTCATGATGATGGTTGAAACGGCGTTGATCTCCGGCGTGAAGCCCTTGCGGATCGCAGCGTAGATCTCGACTGGCAGAGTGGCTTCGCCGGGCGTCGAGAGGAAATAGGACACCACGAACTGATCGAACGACACGGCAAAGGCGAAGAGCGCGCCCGCAACCACGCCCGGTGCAATCCAGGGCAGGGTCACGCGGGTCGTGACCTGCCATTGGGTCGCGCCCAGGGAACGCGCCGCTTCCTCGTATTCCGGTGCGAAGGTTTCAAGGCGCGCGGACACGACCACAATGACATAGGGCAGCGCGAGCGCGACATGCCCGAGCACGATCGCATGGAGTCCCCTGCCGATCCCGACGCCGAAAAAGAAGATCAGCATGGCCGTGCCCGTGATCAGCCAGGGGATCGCAATCGGCGGAAACAGCAGCGCCCTCAGCAGGCGTTTGCCCGGAAAGACATAGCGGCGCAGGGCGAGGGAGGCGGCGGTCCCCAGGATCGTCGCGATCACGGTTGTCAGGACCGCAATCCGCAGGCTGTTCCAGGTCGCGTCGATCAGCCCGCTGTTGCGGGCGAGAGCTTCATACCAACTCGTCGTCCAGTCCATAGGCAACTGGTAAAAGGGCGAGGCGTTGAACGACATCAACGCCATGATGAAGATCGGCAGATAGAGAAAGGCGAGCATCAGCCCGACGAAAGCGCGCCCCAGCAGTTCAAGCAATCGCGTGGTGCCCATCATGCCGCCCTCTTGAGGATCGGCGAGGCTGCGCCGAGAATGATCAAAACGACCGCCAGCAGGATGAAGGACAGAGCCGCCCCCAGCGGCCAGTTGAAGACAGCCACAAACTGGTCCTCGATCACCGTCCCGTAAAAGGTTCCTGCACGGCCACCGAGAATACGCGGCTCCATGAAGGAGCCCACCACCGGCACGAAGATCAGCACACTGCCGGCAACCAGGCCCGGAAGGGACAGAGGAATGATCAGCCGCCGCAGTACGGTAAAGCGTGACGCACCCAGCGATCGCGCTGCTTCAATTAGAGAGTCGTCGATCGCCTGCAGGGTCAGATAACAGGTCAGGACCATGTAGGGGAGATAGGAGTGAACCAGCCCGATGACGATTGCCGGATAGGAAAACATCAGATCGACATTGACCTGAAACGGCAGGATCGCGTTGAGGGTCCGGTCCAGGAGCCCGTTCCCTCTCAGCGCGATCGCCCAGGAGAAAACCCGCACCAGGCCGTTGCTCCAGAAGGGCAGAATCACCAACAGGAAGATCGCTTCCCGGCTTCTGCCCTTCAGTATCTTTGCGAGCACATAGGCACAGGGAAACCCCAGCAGCGCGCACCAGAGCGTAACCTCAAGGGCCAGTCTCAGAGAGTCGCGCAGCAGGACCGCATAGAAGCTCTTTTCGAAAAAGGCCGCGTAGTTGGCCAGGGTAAAGGCCCAGGGCTTTCCCGAAAGCGGCAGTTCGGTCATGAAGCTGAAGAAAGCCATGGCCGAAAGCGGCAGAAAGATCGCAACCGTCAGCCAGAGATAGGCCGGCAGAAGTAAGGGAAGCGCCGGCCGCCACTGCGACCGGGGTCCAGTCGATGCGCGCTGGCTCACGTCGGTTTGCGGCACGGCTCTTCCTCCCCCTGCGCGGCGCTATTTCACCTCGACCTTCAACTCCTGCCAAAGCGCCAGATACTTCTCGCGGTCGGCATCGGACACGGGCGCCTGGAACTGAATACGGGCGGCGACTTTCGGATCACCGAGCACGGTGCGGTTAAAAGCCGTCTCGGGCAAAGCCGCCACAGCCTTGCTGTTGGCGGAGACCGGCGCGCCGACCTTTGTATCCCATTCCACATAGAAGCCCGGATCGATCATGTAGTTGATGAAGGCAGCGGCGCCCTCGACGTTTTTTGCGCCGGTCGGAATGGACAGGCCGTCAAGCCAGCCGACCACGCCTTCCTCGGGAATGACGAAAGCCACGGGCAGTTTGAAGTTGGTCTTTGCGCGCGACGCCGAACCGCTCCAGTAAGTTCCGACATCGAGCTGGCCCGACGCGACCATCTGGTTCCATTCGTTCTCCGAACCCCAGAAGGCGCGGACCTGGGGCATCAGCGAAGCAAGCTTTGCGCGCACGGCCCCGAGATCCTTTATGTCGTTGATGTTCTGGCCCGTGGCGATCGCCCCGAACTGCACGGCTTCCAGCGCGTCGTCGCGCAGTACGACCTTGCCCTTGTGCTTTTCATCCCACATCACCTGGATGGAGGTCGGCAGCTGTGAAAAGGCATTTTCATTGACGGCAATTGCGGTCAAGCCCCAGACCCAGGGCACACCGTAGGTCTTTCCATCGGCGTTGAGCATGGGAGACTCGGCCATTTCCAATGCGACATCCGCGACGTTGGGAATCTTCGAAACATCAACCGGCTGGATCAGGCCTTCACTGAGCGCCTGACCAGTGAAGGCGGCATTGATCATCACGACGTCGTAAGTCCCCGGATTGGTCCGGAGTTTGGTCAGCATCTCCTGCTCGGAGTTGAAGTAGTCGTGGATAACATTGTGGCCGCTTGCCTTTTCGAAGGCTTCGACTGCCCAGGTCTCGTCGGTGCCGTACCCTTTCCAGTTGAGCACATGCAGATCTGCCGCCTGCACCGCACCGGCGAGCAACCCCGCCGTCAGAAAACTTGCTGTTATCGTGGCAATCCGTTTTGGCTTATTCATTGCCGCTTCCTCTCCTGAGTTTAGTTGAATTTATTGATCTGGTATGGGGGCCGTTAACCTGCCCTCCGATTCCGGCTATGCGCGTTATCGCGCAGAAACGCCTTGGTTTCCGACCTGTCCGGCGCGCTGGACCCACCGGCCCGCGTCGCTGATATGGCCGCTGCGGCGTTGGCGTAGACGACAGCTTCGTGCGGTTCGGCACCGCGGCTAAGCTCGGCGAGGAACGCACCGATATGCGTATCGCCCGCCCCATTGGTATCGACCGCATCGACGGCAAAAGCCGGGACAGGCTCCAACGCCCTTCCCGGCAGCTTGAGGAAACAGCCGTCGGCGCCCGCACGTATGATGACGCCCTGCGCCTTTGGACAGTGCGTGGCCATGAGAGCATCTGCCTGTGCTTCTGTCCCGCCGGGACCTGCGATCGTCCCGGCTTCTGCGCGATTGCAGCTCAGCCAGTTTGCGCGCTGCAATAGGCTTGCGAGATTGTCCTTGGAGATGCTGCCCACCAGCGGCGAAGGATCGAAAACCACCGGAATGCCGTCTGGAATCGCCGTGACCCAAGCCGCGAGCGCCTCACCGCTGTCGGCGTAGCTCAGCGTGTAGCCTGAAATGAAAACCCAATCGTCCGGTCGGGGAACGATGGACGCGAGATCACCGGGCACCATAATCCCTTCCGCACCGGGCCAGGAAACAAAGGTCCGTTCCGCGTCCGCCGTTACCAGAACCACGCAGGTTCCGCTATCGAGTGACGAATTCACGGTTTGAAGAATGGTAATTCCCTCTTCCGAAAGCGCCGCGCGGATCAGATCGCCGTAAGGGCCGGTACCGTGCTGCCCGCCGTAAGCAACCGTCATGCCGCTGCCTGCCGCTGCTGCCATCATGTTGAATCCGCCGCCGGGTAAGGTCTCGAAGGCACTCGCCAGGGATTCTTCGCCGGGCGCGGGAAGATGTGAAATGCGGTAGACGAAGTCGACGACCGCGCCGCCCATGTGAAGGAGTCGGGATCCGGTCATGCGGCGTCTTTTCCATTTGAATCCGTGTCACCGGCCTTGGCCGGCTCGCGTTCGCCCTCCTGCGGACGAACGGCCAAAAGATCTGCCGCCAACTGCCGGACGTCAGCCGAATTTATGCCTTTAAGCCTGGCAATCTTATCGGAAGGTAGAGCCGTCAGGCCTGTGCAGGCGCCCGCCATCCCGGCGGCGATGGCGCCGATGGTATCGGTGTCGCCGCCGACGTTGGCGCCAATCACGGCCGCCTGCCAGGGGTCGCCCTGCGCGATCTCCAGAATTGCGAAGGCCGCCGGAACCGATTCCTGCGAGGCAACACTGGTACCCACAAGATCGACCACAAGCGTGATCGCCTCCTGCCGGTCGCAGCCGCTCACCAGATCCCGCGCCCACTTGATCCGGGCTGCAATGTCTGCGCCGGCAATCCAATGCCCCTGTCCGGCGGCCCGGTCCGCCGCCTCAATGGCAAGGAGGCTGGCCGCGCGCCAGTCACCGCCTGCAACGCCATAGCTCACCGCCGCCGCAACGGCTGCGGCGGAGGCAATCGCGACCGAAGTATTGTGGGTCGCGCGGCAGGTATCGGCGACCCTTTCGATCAGATCCTCGAGCGGCTCAAAGTGAGCCATAATTCCAACCGGTGCGATGCGCATGGCCGCGCCGTTCGTATCGCCGGACGAACCGGCTTCCTCCGCACTCGCGCCATTCTTGATGGCCTCAATCGCCCGCTTGGTCGAAGGGCCGAGAAGATCGAGGCTGCCGCGCGCGCGCACGTCGCGCTCCCATTCGACCAGGGCTTCGATCCAACCCGCATGATCGAATCCCTCTGTCGAGTTCAGCAGAACGCGCGCCAGCAGAAGAGTCTGTTCGGTGTCATCCGTGATGGCGCCGGCGGGCAAGCCTTTGGAGACCGGGTGATCCGCCGTGGGCGCAACGAAGTCGTCGACATAACCGTAGGTTTGCGCAATTTCGCCCGGCGACAGCAGTTGCGTGGGCATGCCGAGCGCATCCCCCAGGGCGCCTCCGATGAGGGCACCAAGGGCGCGATCCAGTCGTTGGTCGTCCGAAGCTGTTACCAACCTTCAGAACTCCAGATGAAGGGCGAAATAGGCCGGGTTAAGCAGACTCACCACATATTCGATCGGCCGTTCGTCCGCGGCGCGCGTCAATCTGCGCGCCCGCAAAAAAGCAGCGCCCGGATCGCATCCGAGCACAGCCGCATCTTCCTCGTTCAGCATCTCGATATCGGCCCATTCGTCACCGTGGTGCGCAATAAGACCGGCCGCCCGCATGGTCTCGTGGAGCGAACCATCCCGCAGGCCGCGTAGAGGAACGTCCTCGAGTTCGGGGAGAAGCGGTAGCCGGCTCCGCTCGAGAGAAATCCCAAGCTTCGTCGAGGCCAGGCTGCGAAGACGGTCGACCGCCACGAACTCCGTGGCTTCTATTTCAAGCGAAGCCGCGAGGGACTGGTCATGAATGATTTCGACGCGAAGTGTCCGTGTCTCCGTCTCGACCCCCGTGTCGGCCAGGGCACGTGACCAGCCCACGCCGGCATTAATCGTCTGCCCGTTGAAGGTAACAAAAGAACCGATCCCCATCCTGGTCGTGATCAGCCCGCGGCTGTTCAGCTCCTCGAGACCTTTGCGGACGGTATTGCGGCTGACCGAAAAGCGCTGAACCAGTTCGTTCTCACTCTGCAGCTGATCACCGAACCCCAGAAGGCCGGACCGGATATCCTGCTCAAGCGCGTTCGCCACCCGTTCGGGCTTGGCAACCCCGGGGCTGGTTCCAGCCATCGCCTTCCTGCTCAATGTCATACCTGTTCATTATACTTGTTTAGACCTGTTCATTTTTAACCAATCACATACAAGACTGTCAAGTTGCGATGAGGAATGAACGCCGCAAGGCACCTCAATCCACCGCGACTCTTTCCATCGCGGCTTATGGGATCAGACGGCGCATTGGGCTCGTCTTGAGCTCGAGATCGAAGGGCAGATGTACTTGATTCCAAGGTCTTAACCGTGATCCGGCGCGACCAGGATACAGCCGTTTTCTATCAAGTGAGTTCATTTCCGAAGACAGAAAATTAAGATATCCGTTGACTAGTATGGAAGTATGGAAATAATAAAGCACGAGGGGAGAGACAGGTGGAATTAAGAGCTGAAACCGACTGGACGATTGAACAGGGATCACCTGTCGGACCTCAGGTCTACCGGATCCTGCGTAAAAGAATTATCCGCGCGGAACTGACCCCGGGCAGCCTGATTTCAGAATCCGAGATCGCCCGCGCCTTCTCCCTAAGCCGCCAGCCGGTGCGCGAAGCCTTCATCAAACTCAGCGAAGACGGCCTGGTGGAAGTCAGACCCCAACGAGGGACGCTCGTTCGAAAGATCTCGATGGACGCGGTCAGGGATGCCCGCTTCGTGCGCGAAGCCATCGAGGCCGACGTCGTGAAACTGGTGGCGGAAAAGAGCGACCCTGCCGTCGTCTCCGAGCTGCGCGCGCAGATCGCCCTTCAGCGGGCCGTCGCCCCGAGCGACCACAAGCGCTTCATGAAGCTCGACGAGCTTTTCCACCGCACCCTGTCGGAAGCTGCAGGCAAACCCTACGCCTGGAAAATTATCGAAGACGTCAAGGCGCAGATGGACCGGGTCCGCTACCTGAGCCTGCTGCATTTTCCAATGAATAAACTGATCGCGCAGCACGAAGCGGTGGTAGACGCCATCGAAAAGGGTACGCCCGAAAGGGCCGACACGGCACTGCGCGAACACCTTCGTGAAATTCTGACCGACCTGCCGGCCATCGCCAAGGCGAAACCGGAGTTTTTCGAAGCCATCCGATAGGGCGCCAAGCCCAAGCCGTTCGCAATGCGAACACAGCAAACGAGGGAGGAACTCATGCTGTCATTTGATAATATTGGTAAGACCTTTTTTGCCGGCCTCGCCGGCGTCACCTTGGCAGGTGCCATGGCGAGCGGACCTGTACTCGCAGCCGATATCACACTCAAGCTTGGTCACCTCGCCAACGAAGAAAACATCTGGCACAAGGCTTCGGTGAAGTTCGGTGAGGAGCTGAGCACGCTGACCAAGGGCCGGATCGAAGTCGAGGTCTTCCCCAACGAATCTCTCGGCAAGGAAATCGACCTGATCAACGGCATGCAACTGGGCACTGCCGACATGACGATCTCGGGCGAGAGCCTGCAGAACTGGGCGCCCATGGCGGCATTGCTTGCGGTTCCCTATGCCTATAAATCGCTTGATCACATGGACGAGGTCGCCGGCGGCAAAATCGGTGACGACATCAAGGCCGAGATCATCGACAAGGCCCGGGTCCGGCCCATTGCCTACTTTGCCCGCGGTCCGCGCAACCTGACCTCCAAGCGGCCGATCAAAAGCCCGGACGATCTGGATGCCCTGAAGCTGCGTGTGCCCAACGTCCCGCTGTTCGTGGATGTCTGGAAGACCCTCGGTGCCCAACCGACGCCGATGGCCTTCTCGGAAGTCTTCACGTCGCTGCAGAACGGCACCATCGACGCGCAGGAAAACCCTCTGGCACTGATCAAGTCGGCGAACTTCAACGAGGTCCAGGGCTTCGTCAACAAGACCGAGCATGTGCGGTCCTGGATCTATCTCGTCATCTCGGAAATTACCTGGGACAAGCTTTCCGACAGCGACCGGGAAGCGGTCATGCAGGCCGCCGCCACGGCCCAGGCCTACGAGCGCGAGCTGTTTCTCGCGGATGAAAAGAAACTGGTCGACGAGTTGAAAGGCAAGGGCATGACCTTCGTCGACGTCGATGGCGCCGCCTTTGCCTCCAAGGCCAAGGATGCGGTTTTGGCCAACGTCAAGGACGAGATCCGGCCTATCGTCGAAGATCTCTTTAAGCAGTAAACTGGAAAGGCGCCGCTGCATCTTTGAAAAACGCGCAGCGGCGCCAATCCTCCTGATCGCTTATTCTTCTAAGCGATGCGCGTAGCCGGTTTCGTTGGGATCAGCTTTCAAGTGATGTTCAAACAAATGCAGTCCTGGCAGATGCAGTCCTGGCTGGAGAGGCCCATCCGCATAGCCACCGGGCTCGCTTTTGTGGTTTTGATGGCAGCCGTCATCATTCAGGTCCTGGGCCGCTCCGTCTTTTCCAGCTCACCGGTCTGGACCGAAGAACTGACACGCTTTGCCCTGCTTTATCTTGCCGCCCTCGGTGCCGGGCCGTCCTACCGCAACGGCGAACTGGTGAATGTCGATCTTCTTTGCGAGGCCCTGCCCGGACGCGGCCCCCGCCTTGCCCGCCTCCTCGCCGCCGTCGCAACCCTGGTACTCTGCGCGATGCTGATCCTGCCGGCCTGGACCTACACTTCGATCGGGGCGCTGCAGACCTCGCCTGCGCTCGGCTGGCGAATGGATTTCATCCACGCGAGCGTACTCGTCCTCTTGCTCACACTCTTCCTGTTTGCGGCATTGCGTGTCCTCGCCATGCTCACGGGCGCATCGGACGGATTGGCGCGGAGACAAGAGGACCAACCCCCAAAGACGGATGAGCTGCCGTGAACCTGGCCATTCTGATTGCAGTCTTCGTCGGCGGCCTGGCCGCCGGCATTCCCGTTGCCGTCACGCTGGGTCTCGCGTCCCTATGCTATCTCCTGGCCGCAGATATCCCGCTGGTCGTGATGCCGCAGAAAATGTACGCCGGGATCGACGTCTTCGTTTTGCTGTGCATTCCAGGTTTCATTCTGGCCGGCAATCTGATGAACCACGGGGGCATCACCGAACGCATCATCCGTTTCGCCAACGCCGTCGTCGGTTGGATGCGCGGCGGGCTGGGCCTGACCAACGTCGCAGGCTCCATGCTGTTCGGTGGAATTTCGGGCACCGCCGTCGCCGACGCCGCCTCTATCGGCGGCATGATGATTCCCGGCATGAAGAAGGCCGGCTACCCGGCCGATTTCTCCGCCGCCGTCACTGCGGCCTCCTCGACGGTCGGCCCCATCATTCCCCCCAGCGTCCCGATGATTATCGTCGGCGCGCTATCCGGAATTTCCGTCGGCAAGATGTTTCTGGCCGGGGCCATTCCCGGTCTGCTCATGGGCATCGCCATGATGGTGACGACCTATGTCGTCGCCGTGCGCCGGAATTTTCCGCGCCAGCAATGGCAGGGCTTTCCTGAACTCGGCCGCGCCTTCCTCGGCGCCTTCTGGGCACTGGCCATGACGGCGCTGATCATCGGCGGGCTGCTGAGTGGGCTGGCGACACCGACCGAAACGGCGGTGGTCGCAAGCGTCTACGCCTTCGTCGTCGGCTGCTTCGTCTACCGTGAACTCCCCATGAGCGCCGTGCCCCGCATCGTGATCGACAGCGCGATATCTTCAGCCGCAATCCTGGCACTGGTCGGCTTTGCCAACGTCTTCGGCTGGATCCTGGTCTCGGAGAGGATCCCGCAAACGATCGCGGCAGGCGTCCTGTCGGTCACCGAAAACAAATTCCTGGTGATCCTGCTCATCAACCTGCTGCTGCTGTTCGTCGGAATGTTCATGGAGACGATCGCGGCGCTGATCATTCTCTTCGTGCCGCTGCTGGCACTGGCGCAGGGCGTGGGCGTGGAGCCGCTGCATTTCGCGACCTTCGCCGTGCTGAACCTGATGATCGGCCTCACCACCCCGCCGGTCGGGGTCTGCCTCTTCGTCTGCGCCAACATCGCCAAGCTGCCGCTGACACCGGTGGTCAAGGCCATCGCGCCCTACCTGCTGACCAACATCATCGTGCTGTTTCTGGTGTCCTACATCCCGGCCATCGCAACCTGGTTGCCGAACCTCTTGCTGGATTGAGCACAAAAGACGGCTGCATCTGTTTCCAAGAAACCCGCTCGACATCCATCCAATCCAAACTGCGCGGGTAATTGGTCTGTGCCACGAAGCGTGACGAAAATACACGGCCTCGCTGAACGGCCGTTCACGACTGCACCGCTGCCGCGCGCGCCTCCCGGAACCGTGCAGCGACCACCAGCAGGCTTCCCGCCAAAATGCCCAGGGCCAGAACAACGGTCTCCACCCGGAAGCGTGAGACATCGAGCAGTCCTGCGGCGAGAGCGGCCTGTTCGAACAGCATGCCGGACAGCGGCAGCAGCGAAACCGCAGCCATATAGTTCTGCCCGCCCACCAGACGGATGGACCAGAAGGACAGGAGCATCGAGGGCGCACGAAGTGTGACCCCGACGGCGGCACCGGCAAGCCATAACCGCCAGTCCCAGATACCACCCGTCATCACACCCTGCGGTCCTCCCTCAAGTCCGCCCCCTGCTCCGGCCTGCATGACCCGGACGGCAAGAAACAGTGCCGCGGTGATCAGCAAAACGCTGCCCGTAAAGCGAAGACGCAGGCCCGGCTCATCGGAAACATTGTCGGGATGCCGTTCCGCCAGGAGAGTGTTGGCGACCAAACAGACTTCATTGAGCAGCATCAGCCCAACCACGGGATGCCAGATCCCGCCTTCCAGATTCAGGACCAGGAAGGGGATGGGGACGAGGATCACGAGATGGCCGAGCCACTCGCCGCGGGCCGGACGCCGCCCGAACGCCACCCAAACCGCGATGGCAATCATCGGCACGTTGACCGCCCCCAGTATCCCGGCCTCCAGAACGCTGACCCATGCAAGAACGGCTGTGTAAAAAGCCGCCGAGAGCACCCTCAGAATCCCGAGCAGCCAAGTTGTAGGCCGCAGAAAGCTCGAGAATTCCAACAACGGCCGTCCGCTGAGTGCCACCAGGGCGACGCCACCGGCAAAGAGCTGAACGAAGCTGAAAGCCCAGGGATCGAGGTCCAGCCGCAGCAGGAGGATCCGGCTGACGGCGCTCAGCGCCGCCCAGGACAAAACGGCGCCGATGGTGACAAGCAATGGTATGTGCAAGGAAGCGGCTCCAACAGACTGAACAGCCGCAAGGTCTCATAGGGATCGTAAGACATAAATTGCATATTTCCATCTCATGCGTTAAAAAATTTTAACATGAACTGGTCTGATCTCCCCGCTTTCCTGGCGGTGGCGCAACTCGGAAGCCTGCGTCAGGCTGCGGATATGCTGGACGTCACCCAGCCGACCATCGCCCGGCGCATCCAAACACTGGAGGCCGATCTGGGAATCCCGCTATTCGAACGGGACCGCGAAGGTCATCGGCTGACCGCTGCGGGAGCCCAACTCCTGCCGGAAGTCCGCGCGGTCGAGACCGCCGCCTTGCGCGTGCAACAGCGTTCGCTTGGTCTGGTCGGGCGCCTGACGGAGACCGTGAGGGTCGAAGCCGGCGAAACCGCGGCGGCCGTGCTTGCGCGTGGCCTGAAGGATATAGCCGAGGGACCGAATATCGAGTTGCTGGTCACGGGACTTCCCTCATCCGGCACGGGCCGGAGTCCGGAAATTCTGGTTCAGCACGGCCTCCCGGACGCAGGAAGCGGCCTGACCCGGCGGGCCGGATCGATCAGCTGCGCGCTCTACGGGGTAGCGGCCTTCGCGGAGGGCCGGACCCTGCCGCTCGCGCCCAGGGATCTGTCAACTCTTCCTTGGCTCGGCTTCGTCGAAGAGCAGGAACACTACGTGACCATGCGCTGGCTCCGCACGCAGATGCGGGACCGCCCACCGGCCGCCCGGCTGATGAACATCAACCTTATGACCGTCGCGGCTACCGAGGGAATCGGCGTCGCGGTGCTGCCCGTTTTCCTCGGCAATTCCCTCCCCGGTCTCGTACGGCTCTCGGCGCCCATCGAAGAGCTGCGTGCCGACTACTGGACGATCACCCATCCGGACCTGTCCCGGAACACCTCGGTCCGTACCGTCATCAATTGGATTATCAACTGCTTTCAGACCTCGGGGCATAAGCCGGACGACGGCCGCTGAGGGCAAATTGCCGCCGGTCGCAGATGCAGCCTTTAAGTGCCGCTACAGGACGCGGGAAAAGTAGGTCTCCGCGAGATCCACCAGGGCGCGGGTGGAAAACAACAGAGCCTCAGCCTCTCCCACGCGCCCCTTGCGCACCGCGCCCGTCTCCATGAAGAGTTCGCCGACGACAGGAAAGTGCTGCCCGCCATCGGTGGACATGTCGGTGACCTCCACCCAGGTCCGCGTCCCGTCGCGCAGCAGGGGATAACGGTTCCTCTCGGTTCTGCGCTTCGGCACCAGGGATTCGGCGTAGTGCAGCGAGGTGCAGCGGGTGAAGCCCACACCCAGCAGCAGGGTGTAGCCATCGAGATTGTACAGCTTCTCGAAAGGCGTGCCCCTCCCCTCGCAGAATTCCAGCGCATGATCCCTGGTGATCTCTTCGGCGTGCCGGCCGTTGGCGCAAACCGACACCAGCGGATGCAGACTGCGGAGCGTTCCGGGAAAAGTCCGAAAAGCCTCCGGTATTGCGCCCATAGTCGTCGGCGTCGTCGCAGGATCGAAGAGCGGCAGATGCGCCCTTATGACATCATGCCATTCGGGCTTCACGCGCGGGTCGTTCCAGATGCTTGGATCCGAGAGCTGTGGCGTCTCGGCCGGCATGGCCAGGGTTCCGGCCTCTCCAAGCGCCTCAAGCAGCGCCCGGATGACACTGACCGGCCCGCCGACCGTCCAGCCGACCTGCCCCAACGACGAATGCACCATCACGGTCGTACCGGGTTCAAGTCCCAGTGTGGAAAGATCATCCCGAAGGGACGCCTGCGTGTTGGGCAGGGACATAAATTCTCCCGAAGCTTTCTCGATGATCGCCGGCGCGCCGGTTTCGATTCTGCAGCTTGGGAGACTTACCGCAAGCCTGAACCGAGCGATCTAAAATAGATCTACGGTTTGGAAGGCGGGCAATTTGGCGCGTATGATTTTAAGTCGGCGAAATTGACGCCCGTCACGGGCATTTACACTTTCGCCTTCGTCAAACTGAACTTACCTGAAAGGCGGAGCGTATCGCTTTTTCCATTGCAGATACAGTCTCACTAGCCGCGTCATTGTTCCGCCATAGCACTATATTTGTCATGTCGACTTGATCAAAACCGTCGGCCGCCGTCAGTTCTCGGCAATCTGGAGGGATTTTGCTACGTGACAGCGGCGCAATCGCAAGCCCTGCGGACACAGCAAGTTTAAGAGCGGCCCCCGTATCACCACGATAGACAACGCGGAACTCTCGCTTTCGCAGTTGTAGAGATCTGATGGCGTAGTCTTTGGACCAATTACCATGATCGTAGATAGCAATCGGTAGTGGTGATTGTTCGTGCAGTCTGTGGGTATCCGATGTTGCCCAGACAGTCGGATCAGACATCAAGATCTCGCTCTGTTACGAGCGCTCCCAATCAAAGATCACGGCTAGATCTAGTTCGCCTTTTTGCAGTGCCTGCTTTTGCACATTTGAGCAGGCCGATCTGACCAATACCTCGACGTTCTTGTGCACCTTGCCGAACAAAGCCAAGGCGTGAGACGCTATCTCTGATCCATATTCTTCTGGAAGACCTATCCTTACCTGACCTTTTAGTGAGGGTGCGATGATGTATGCCGCTGTCTCGTCGAGTAGATTGACGATTCGCCGAGCGTTTACGAGAAGTTCATCCCCAAAGCCGGTAAGCGTAACACCGCGTGGTCCTCGATCGAATAGTGGTTTCCCAACAATTTCTTCGAGACGTTTTATCTGCACACTGATGGCAGATTGAGTGCGACCCAACGCGTTTGCAGCATGGGTAAAATTCTTCAGATCGGCGACGGTGACAAAGCACCGCATCAAATCGCTTTCGAGTTTCACATTTGCACCCAGACATTCGTGAAATTCATGTTAGCTATACTGGATATTCGTTTGCAGCATGTCAACACGAACGCAATTATCGCCAGATTGAAGGAAACAACGGATTTTTAGAGCGGGGAAGTTAATGAAGGTAGTAGTTGTAGGTGGCGGGATCACTGGCGTTTCTGTAGCCGAATGGCTTCGACGTGATGGACATGACGTCACGATAGTTGATCGGGTTCATCCTGGTGACGTGACACAGTCGTCCTATGGCAATTGCGGGATTGTGGGGCGCAATAGCGTCGTGCCGGTGTCCACGCCGGGTCTTTTCTTGCAGGCACCGGGAATGTTGCGCAATCCTGATACCCTGCTTTTTTTGAGGTGGCGCTATTTGCCTCAGCTGATCCCCTGGCTGGTTCGGTTCCTGTGGAATGGCCGGCGCGAGAAGGTGTATCAGATCGCAAAAGACCTGTCGTCGCTGGTTCAAGATTCTAATGAACAGCATTTTGCGCTGGCGGCTGGGACCGCTGCCGAACGTTTCCTCCAACGTGGGACTTACGTCACCCTATTTCGAGCGCGAGAAGAGTTCGCCAGGAATACTTTTTCGAATGAACTGAGAAAAAAACATGGCGCAGTTTGGGAAGAATGGGATCGCATGGCAATAGACGCATATGATCCCGCGATCTCAGGCGCCTATATCTTTGCCACCGCCATGCGCGATTATGTCTTTGTTACCTCGCCTTCTAAATATGTCACCGCATTGGCGGATCATTTTCGGCAATCAGGCGGGAACATTCTGTGCAATGAGGCTGTCGATATAAGACAGCTGAAACAAAGCAAAGCGGTCGTGGAATTGACAGACGGTCGACGGCTTGAAACGGATCGTGTGGTATTGGCAGCCGGGGTCTGGTCTGGGCGCTTTGCTTCCCGATTAGGCCACCAGGCGGCAATGGAGTCAGAGCGCGGGTATCACTTGATGCTTAGAGGGGCAAGTCATATGCCGCCAGCCGTCTTGAATGTTCCCGACACAGGCTTGGGTGTTTGTCCAATGGAGGAGGGATTGTGTTTTGGCGGTGCAGTGGATTTCGGTGGCGTTGACGGAGTGCCAAACGAGCGCGTGTTCGATGCGATCAGACGGCAGATACGGCGCGTCTATCCTGATTTGACGTGGGAAGGAGAGACCAAATGGATGGGGCAGCGACCGTCTACAATTGATAGCCTGCCTTTGCTTGGGCCGTCTCCCAAAGCACCGTCGATCTATTTTGCCTTTGGCGGTCAACATATCGGCCTGACGATGGGGCCTCGAATTGGCAGAACCGTCGCGGACCTAATTTCAGGGAAACAGACTGACATCAACATCAGTCCCTACAGAGTAAATAGGTTCGATTAGTGCAGGCGACACAAACCAAATCATGCAACAATCGGCATTTAGACTACCCGTTTTATGCCCGTTATTTGCATAAGTGACGGTGAGAGATATGTCGTAGGTAGATCACCCAACCAAATTAAGACCGGTGGCTTGTCCGCTATTCAGCCATTCGTATCACCCAATCCCAATGACCGCTCTGGAACCGCTTCGAGCCCTTCTCAGACGTCCTAAAATGCCTGCGTGTTGCAGGCTGTGTGACGTTTGCTGCCGTTCGGTACTTCCAGTAGAGTCCGGGCACCGCGCTGATCGCGATTTTTAACGAGAGTTTCAATGCAGCAAATTCCAACATTGGAAACCGAGCGACTGGTGCTGCGTGCGCCGCGCGAAAGCGATACGCAAGCCTATCAGGATTTTTATGCCGATGGCGAGGCCTCGAAGTTCTATGGCGGCCCCTTAGCTGCTGATGCGGCCTGGCTCAAGCTCGCCCGCGACGTTGGCCATTGGCATCTGCGCGGATACGGGCCATGGATTCTTGAGCGAAAAAACGACAAGGAAGTCGTCGGCGGCTGCGGGTTGTTTTTGCACAACGGCTGGTCGAGACCTGAATTGACATGGTGGATCGCCCCCCACGCACGCCGCAAGGGTTTTGCAACCGAGGCATCGAAGGCTGCCATTCGCTTTGGCTACCAAACGATGAAGTGGGAACTGGTTCAGACCTACATGAAGGATGAGAACGCAGCCGCAATATCTCTCGTTAAGTCGCTCGGCGGCGTGTTTATGGTTCGAGAGACCTTCCCCGATGGCATTGCTCGGGATGTTTACGCGTTGCCGAGGCCGTGAAGTGAAGTGACCGCCTTTGCTGGGAAAAGCTCCAGCCTGTAGCCGGCTTGCAGCAAGCGACGAAAAAGTGCCCCGGCCTCACAATGGAGGTGGGGACTTTCTTAGCTGGGTCCGATTTACTTTTTTTCGGAACGCCGCACCCTGCCACATCACCACCCGCCGTTGGCGAGCCAATGATAGCGCAACTTGGCGCGGTGTATCGAAGGGCTGGGTTGAGCCCAATCTGCCGAATGGATGCAGTGTGCAGAAAGCTGACTCTGCCGGTCGCTGGGGTGGCCAGGAATAGCCCTTTGTAAGGTGGTCTGAAGTGCTGAGCAGTCGTTGGGCGAGACTTCGCAACTATTGCTAGCGGTGCTGTATCTGCTGCGTGGACTGGCGGGGATTTTAAACGCTGGTCTGCGATATCGCCGTCAGCAACCGTATCGGCGAGATCAAAGTAACTATCTTCACGCAATGGCTTGACGCATCGACCATCGATGTATACATGAACAATATGCGCAAGCAAGCCGATGTTCCCGATCTACTGAGCCCCGTCTACTGGAACAGTACGATTAAGATGAGCTTATCGAAGTTCTTTATCCTGTGCGTTTTGAACGAACAGGATCTGCACGGATATGACATCGCCAAAGAAGTCGAACGGCGAACAGATGGCTGCTGCTCGCCCAGGGAGGGCACGATCTACCCGGTTCTCAAGCAGTTTACGGAAGGTGGATATGTCACGTTCGAGTCGGAGATCGTTTCAGGCCGTGAACGGAAAATCTATACCATCACCCAAACGGGGCGTGAGGCTTTCAAAGTTGGCCTGGGCGAATGGATGAAAATCACCAGGGCTCTGGAAGACTGCGTCACAATGATTGAGAAGCGTTCGTAAAAAAAATTTACCCAAAAGCATCGAAGTTCGATGCATCGAAGGAAATAGTATGAATGAATCGCACTGCGCTCAACAATGCGAATGCCATCAGTGGCGACGCCGCACTTCAGGTAAAATTGGAACTGTGTGAACAGATGCAGAAGGCATTGGTTACTTCGAAGGATCAGTTGAAGAATCCGTTGTGACGACCGCGGTTCAATTCCTGTCGCGTGATCACAACTCTGTAGGGAGCACAAGATGAGCAACTTTGATCAATCAAACAAGGACGTTGAGAACACATTCGTCCGCTATAGCGAATCGATGCTGAATGACATATTCGGCACAACAGACGTGACCCCGTTCTGGGTGGCCGATATGGACTTTACCGTTGCCAACCCGATCAAAGCCGAACTTCAACGGATCACGGACCGCGCGCAGTTTGCCTATGAATTCAATTCCGACGCCGTTTTTGCCGCCATCACAGGTTGGTATCAACGGCGCCACGATCTGACGCTGGACGCAGCGAAATTCGTTCAGGTGCCCGGTGTTCTGACCGGCATCGCACTGCTGATCCGCGAACTGACGAAAAAAGGTGACGGCGTGCTGTTCCAGGCACCGGCCTATCACCAGTTCAACAAAGTGATTGTCTCTGCTGGCCGCAAGGCCGTGAAGAGCCCGCTCAAGATCGTCGATGGTCGCTATGAGATGGATTTCGATGACCTGAACACCAACCTGAGCGCAGATGACGTGAATGCCATGATCCTGTGCAACCCGCACAACCCGGTTGGCCGTGTCTGGACCAGAGAGGAGATGGAAAAAGTTGCGGAGATTGCCAATAAGCACGGCGTAACCATCATCAGTGACGAAATTCATTCAGATATCATTTATCCAGGCCACACCTTTACAAGCCTGATGTCCGTCGACGCTCAAAATCACGTGGCTCTGATCGGGTCCCCGGCCAAAACCTTCGGCATGCAGAGCATTTCGAACGGCTATATTTACACGGAAAACGCAGAGCTTTATGACACCATGTATGGCGTGTCGGATTCCATGTATCTGGGTCACGGCAATACATTCACCACCTTCGCCACCATTGCAGCTTTCGACAAGGGTGCCCAATGGGTTGACGAGCTGCTGATCTACCTCAAGGACAGTATCGATTGGATCGAAAACTTCCTGAAGGAAGAACTGCCAGAGGTGAAGATGTACCCGGTCGAAGGGACCTATCAGATCTGGTTTGATTTCTCAGAGACCGGATTTTCTGGTGATGACCTCAAACAGAAATACGCGGAAGCTGGCTTTGGGTTTTCTCCGGGGACATGGTTCGATCAGAACGCGGTCGACTTTGCCCGCATGAATATTGCCGCACCCAGGGCAGACATCCAAGGCGCCTTTAAGCGATTGAAAGCTGTGTTCGAAAATTCAACAGACGGCATTCGGTCAACTCCTGTAAAAGCCGAAGCTAAAACGAAGCAAAGCTGCTGCTAACTCAGATCTTTCCAGCTCACACCGGACACTTCCAGGCATTTGAGCGGCGGCGCAAAGAAAAAACCCCGGCCTCACGATGGAAGCCGGGGCTTGTCAAAACTGCGTCCGATCTACTTGTTTTCGGAGCGCCTGTAGCTGCCCTGGATGATCCGGTCGATCACCATGGCGCAGAACAGAATCGCGAGACCCGCGAGCATACCCTGCCCCTTGGCGGCGTACTGCAGCGCCTCCAGGATGTTCGCCCCGAGACCGCCGGCGCCGATCAGCGATGCGATCACCACCATGGACAGGCACATCAGGATGGTCTGATTGATGCCGGTCATGATCGAAGGCATGGCGAGCGGGATCTCCACATCACGCAGCAGCTGCCACTTGGTGCAGCCGAAGGCGACCGCGGCCTCCTTGGTGCCCGCCGGAACCTGCCGCATGCCCAGCGCGGTGAGGCGGATGACCGGCGGCATGGCGAAGATGATCGTCGCCAGGACGCCCGGCGGCTTGCCGGTGCCGAAGAAGGCGATGATCGGGATCAGATAGACGAAGGCCGGCATGGTCTGCATGAAATCCAGGATCGGCAGAGCCGCGTTGTAAGCGCGCTGGCTTTTGCCGAACCAGATACCCAGGGGGATTCCGAAGATCAGGCAGAGAAAGGCAGCGGCCCCCAGCAGGGCAACCGTCACCATGGAGACTTCCCACAGCCCGAAGAAGGCCAGATAGGCCAGCGCCGCCGCCGAGAAGACCGCAACGCGCGGTCCCGCCAGACGCCAGGCCATCACGAAGATGACCAGCATGACCACCGGCCAGGGCGTATCCACCAGGATGACTTCGAGTCCGTCCAGCACCCACTTGATCGAGGTGGTCACGCCCTTGAAGACGCCGCCGAACTGGTTCGCCAGCCAGTCGAATCCACCCTCCATCCAGTTGGCCGTCGGGGTGAAGAACTCCTTCTTGACCGGAAACTCGGTGATGATGTCGAGCGGTTTCGAGACCGTGAAGCGATAGAGCGTCAGCGGCCAGATCCCCAACAGCAGAAGCGCACCCAATCCCGCGCTCGTGGTGTTCAGGCCCGACGGTGTGTTTTCATCGGTGCGCCAGCGCAGATACTGCTTTTCGTAGGCTACGTTCGCGTAGAAGCCTTCGACGACCTTTACGAGGATGAAAAGAGCGATGCCGACCAAAAGAATGGCAAAGGCATCGGCCGCCGCCGCATCGGCTGCCACCTGCGCCTTTGCGACCGCCTTTTCCAGGTTATCGGCCACCTTGGTAGAGGACGCCGCCGTTGCTTCGTCCCCGGCCGCAAGAGCCTCGGCGGCTTTTTGCCTGCGTGCCTCGATGTTTGCGGTCAGCTTTTCGACTCTTGCCAGGCTGCTGGCGCCAAGATCGGCCCAAAGGCCGCGCCCCAGCTGAACCAGCGCAAAGAGCTCCAGGACCAGGAAGGTCCAGAAGAAACCCCAGAGCCCGCGGTAGGCACCCCAGAGGGGTCCGAACACGGCGGCCATGGGGTTCCAGGACCAGGCGAAGCCCGTCGCGCCCTGAATCTTCGAGAACTCTGCCGAGTAGTAATCTCCCTTTTCCTTGACGAATTCGCCGACGGAACTGTCGAGGGCTCTGGGCCCGAGTTCGAGGCCTGTATCGGTCATGCCTTGCCTCCCTGAATGCCCTTGAGCAGAGTC
Source organism: Pelagibius sp. Alg239-R121 (assembly GCF_947331435.1). Taxonomy (GTDB): domain Bacteria; phylum Pseudomonadota; class Alphaproteobacteria; order Kiloniellales; family Kiloniellaceae; genus Denitrobaculum. The sequence continues at coordinate 562,250 of NZ_CAMZOF010000002.1, forward strand.
GTTTTGTTAATCACGCCCACGTCCTTACCGTCATCGTCCTGAATGACGATCGGCTGGTCCGTGGTCGTCGTGATGTCGATGAGCTCATCCAGATCTGTCCCGTGCGGTGCCCGGGGTGATTTACTGAGGTCTTCCCATTGGTTCGGCTGGTAACTCTCGATCGGCAGCATGATGGAGTGCGCAAACACCAGCTTGAGCTTTGAAATTCCCTCGACGAAATCCCGCACATAATCATCAGCCGGCTGGGTGACGATCTCTTCCGGCGTGCCGATCTGGACAACGCGTCCGTCCTTCATAATGGCGATGCGGTTGCCGATGCGGATCGCTTCATCCAGATCGTGCGTGATGAACACGGTCGTCTTTTTCAGCTCTACCGACAAGGCCATGAACTGATCCTGAAGCTGCCTGCGGATCAGCGGGTCGAGCGCTGAGAAGGGCTCGTCCATCAAGAGCACCTCGGGGTCGGACGCCAGGGCGCGTGCCAGACCGACGCGCTGCTGCATGCCACCCGAAAGCTCTCTCGGAAAACGGTCTTCGTAGCCGTCGAGGTTCACCATGGAGAGGCATTTCTGCGAAACCTCCCAGCGCTTGGATTTGGGTTCGCCGCGCACCTGAAGCGGAAAACCGACGTTGTCGCGCACCGTGCGGTGCGGCAAAAGCGCCATATGCTGAAACACCATGCCGATGTGCATGGCGCGCATTTCACGCAGCTCTTCTCCGCCGAGCGATATCATATCCCGGCCCAATAGCGAAATGCTGCCCGCCGTCGGTTCAATCAACCGGTTGAGGTGGCGGACCATGGTCGATTTTCCCGACCCGGACAGCCCCATCACACAAAAAATTTCGCCGCGCTCCACGTTAAAGGAACAGTCGGCGATTCCAACGACACACCCAAATTCTTGAAGGACTTCCGGCTTACCTAAGTCACGGGCCTTGATGGCAGCCATGGCTTCTTGAGCGCGCTCGCCGAAAATCTTCCAGACGCCCTCAAGCTCAATTACATTTTCCGGCACTTAGCTTCCCCCGGAGTCTGATCGCTGTGCTTTGCGACAAAGCAAAACGTGAATCAGTCTCCTCCTGATTAAGTTAGAGGGCGATTCACGTTTTAGATTGCGTCAACCCAGAACGATCGCGCTCTATCGCGGTTTGCGTTTTTCTGGAAACGTAAGGTCTCAAAATGCGCGTTCGAAATCAGAAGCATGCTGATCGCGAGGCAGCGGATTTTGAATCAACTTAAGCGCAAACTGCTTTGACTTGAACCTGCCGAACCGACCAAAACCGGCCAGTACGATCGATATCTTGACCAAATGGGATACACCGGACGCCCCCATAAAGCAGCGCCCGGTGCATAACCGATCGATCAGACTAGTTCAGCCAGGAGTCAACCAGCGTGCCGTTCTCGCTGACCCACTTCTTAGCAAAATCCTCCGGATCCTGCTTCTCGACCACGAGTGCGTAGGTCATGGCGGACACCGTGTTGGTGTCGAGTTTCACCTTTGCCAGAACCGCAGCCGCACCCGGCTGAGATTCCTCGAGCTCGGCAGCGTAGTGGATGTGCAGGTAGGCGGTGTTCCAGGCAACGCCCGCATCGGATTTTTCGAGCCACTCGGGATCATCCGTCGGCTGGATAACATTCCACTTGGCTTCTTCGTACTTCGGCTCTTTCAGAATGACCAGGTCGTGCAGAGCGAACATGTGATGCGGGGTGTAGCAGAAGAATACGATGTCCTTCTTCTGAGCGACCGCGTTATCAACTTCGGCAAGAGCCAGCGTCTCGTCGATTTCCTTCAGGTTCATCGTCTCGGAATAGCCATAGGATTTCGCACGGATTTTCTCGACGTTGGTCGAGGCCCAACCGGCCGCACCGATCCAGATCTCGCCCTTGCCGTCACCATCGGTGTCGAAGTTCTTGGCCATATCAGGATTGGTCAGGTCCGAAAGCTCGGAGATTCCGGTCCGTTCGGCCGTACCCTTGGTCACGCACATGGCCTGGTCACCGGCAACGCCGTTGGGGTTGACGCGAACCGTTTTCTTTTCATTGACGAACTTGTTGTTCAGGTTGGCCTGGTTCGGCAGCCAGACTTCCGGATGCACATGCATTGCTCCGGAATCCATGGCTTCGAAAACAACCGGATTTGTGCCGTTCTGCAATTCGACTTCCAAGCCGAGATTATCTTCCAAAACGACTTTCAGAACATGTGCCGTCACGCGCACGGATGGCCAGTTCGGTACACCGATGATGACATCCGCCGCCTGTGCGGGCACGGCGGCAACAAGAACTGCTGCCACTGCTACGCTCGAAAGTACTTTGTTAAGTTTCATTGCCTCTTACTCCTGTTTTGCGCTTTTCGTTGTCGCTATTTAAATCGTCGCTTTCCAACCCGGCTGCGATGGTTTCTTTTTCGCCAGACCGGCTACACCAACCTCTCCTCTTTCAGACAGCACAAATTCCCCAACTTGTCTGCCCTTTCCAGCATATCTGCCCTTTCCAGCATATCTGCCGGAAATACCGTCTTCTTCATGCGCACGCGCTGACGCGATTTGCACGCGCCGTTGCGATTGCCTCACTCAGCACTGCGGCGATCGTCCGACAGTCTTCGTCACTGAGCCACAGCGGCAGGCGAAAATCGCAAAGGCGGCTTAACACCCGATCCGCGTTCGGCACGCTGCCGGCCCGTGTTCCATCAATATAACGCCAGTGATCATGCCGGCTCGTAAAACCGATGGGATCCGGTGCGCCGAACCATTTCACGTGCACACCGTGGGCGTCAGCCTCATCGATAAACTGCGCGAGCTGAGTGTCGTCCAGGACGTCACGGCTCACGGAAAACTGCATCGAAGTTGGCGCAAAATCTTCCTTTGCCGGCCGCACCGGCAGGTTCAGCCCCTCGATCCCGGCCAGATCTGCGGCCAGCCTGTTGTAAATGTGCCGCCAGCGGAGGTTTCGATCCTCCAGTTCGGCAAGCTGCGGACGCAAAATACCGGCAACCAGGCCGGACATCCGCATCGAGCAGTTCGGTGTCGTAAAGCGATGACGGTCGAAGACCTCGAGAGATGGTCGAGCGCGGTGCTGTGCGTACAGCATGTAGCTGCCGGAGAGCAGAACGGCACGTGCCGCAAGATCCTCGTCGTCGGTGACGATAAGGCCGCCTTCACCGGAGTTGACCTGTTTGAAAGTCTGAGCGCTAAAACAACCGGCCTTGCCAAATGTGCCGGTGAGCCGGCCGTCCCAGCCCCCACCCATGGTATGGGCGCAGTCCTCGATCATCGTGATGTCGTGCCGCGCACAGATTTCAACGACGGCATCCATATCGGGAATATGGCCGCGCATATAGGACATCAGCAGGAACCGCGCACCACTGCTTGCGGCCTTGCGGTCGAGATCCTCAAGATCAACGACATAGCGGTCGTCTATGTCGACAAGAACCGGTTCGCCGCCGGCATGGGAGATAGCGCCGGGTACGGGCGCCAGGGTAAAGGCATTCACCAGAACCTTGTCGCCGGCCTCAACGCCCGCCGCCTTCAAAGCGATGAAGAGCGCGCAACCGCCGGAATTCACGCCGACACAGAACTTCCGGCCCTGATAATCAGCGAATTCCTGCTCAAGCAGGGCGGCTTCGGGAATAGAATTGCGATCCTCGCCGTAGCGAAACAGCCGCCCGTCACGCAACAGGCCAACCGCAGCCTCGATTCCAGCTTCTGGAACCGGCTCCGGTGCACTCAGATCGCCGGCGAAAACCACGCCGGTCATTGTTTCACACTGCCCGTCCAAGGCCGTCATTACCTGTCAGCCTCCGGCGTCAGTTTGAAGACCATCTGCATTGCCTACAAACCCTGTCTCTGTCACAGCCGACTGTGCCTGCCACCGCCGTGATCTTGAAAGCGCTTTCATATTTGCACTCTTTCCAAGAGGAGATCACATAGTTTAGCATTGAGTCAATAAGCGAGGCTCACTTCTTACTTTAGCATTGATATGTTTGAGTGATTTTCCATTTGTGCCTCCGGAAGCAAAAATCGCCTGTTGACCGCAAAAGCTCGATGCACCGGGTTTTTCGGAATAAGCGAGGCTCTCGATGGAAAGGCTTTCAGATTGAAACGGCGTGAAACCATCACCCTGGAAGACGTTGCACAAGCGGCCAGCGTTTCTCCCGCGACGGTTTCGCGTTTTATCAATCAACCGGCCAGTGTGCGCCCCGAAAAACGCACCCGTATTCAAGATGCGATCGAGCAGCTTGGCTATGTTCCAAACGGAGCAGCGCGCGCCCTCGCCTCCCGCAGAACGAGAATGATCGGCGCCATCATGCCGTCGCTCGACAATATGCTGTTCGGTGGACCGCTGGAGGCCTTTCAAAAAGAAATCGGCAGCGCCGGCTATACGGTCGCGGTGGCCTGCTCCGAGTACGACGATCAGCAGGAACAGGTGCACGTCCGAAATTTTCTGGAGAGCGGGGTCGACGGATTGCTGCTTGTGGGCGCCCAGCGTGATTCGCAGGTCTACCGCCAGATCGAACAGCAGGGAATCCCCTACGTCCTGACCTGGGTATCGAGCGATAACCGAACCGATCACTGCGTCGGTTTCGATAATGCCGCGGCCGCAGAGCACCTGGTCGATTACCTTGTTTCCCTCGGGCATCGGCGCTTCGGTATGATTTCCGGCTTCATCGCACACAACGACCGGGCACAAGCCCGTCTGAAAGGAGTCCGCAGCGCCTTGACCCGGCACGGCCTGAGCCTTGAAGACGACCAGTTGCTTCAGCGTCCGTTTGATCCCGACGCCGGCCGCGATGCTTTTCACATCCTGATGTCCGCGCCCAATCCACCGACCGTGATTGTCTGTGGTTCGGAGCCGCACGCCTACGGCGCCTTGTTCGAAGCCCGCGATATGGATTTCAATGTCCCCGGCGACGTGTCGGTCACCGGTTTCGACGACATGTGGCTGGCAAGCCAAACCTCGCCGCCGCTCACAACCGTCCGGACCCCGCGCGGAAAAATGGGGCGTCAGGCGGCACGGCATCTTCTTGCAAAATTGCAGGGCGAGCGCATCGCAGCGCCGCGGCCCCTTGAGACCACGCTCGTTGTGCGGAAGTCCACGGCGGCGCCCCGCAAGGGTGAGCTGTCGCCGGGGGCGCGTAGTGCTCTTATGCTCAAGTACGCACAATGGTGAACTCCGGATCGTAAAGACAGGGCTCGCAAACGACCGCATCGACGCTCTCGCCGATCACCTCGACCGCAAGGCGGCTTCCGATCGGCGCAGCGGACGGATCGACGAAGCCCATGGCGATGTTTTTTCCGACACGGTGCCCCCAACCGGCTGAAGTGACGGTCCCAACGACTTCGTCATCCTGCAGAATGGAATCTCCGGGCTGTGCAGGTGCCTCGGTGCCGTCGAGGGTCATGGCCGCAAAGCATCGCCGGGGTCCGTCCGAAACCATTCTTTCCAGGGCATCCCTGCCGATGAAAGTCTTATCCAGTTTGACGAAGCGCTCCAACCCGGATTCGAAGGGATTGAACTCCGTGATCAAATCCGCCTTCCAGTGCCGGAAGCCTTTTTCCAGGCGCATGGATTCCGTTGCATAGAGACCGAATGGCTTGAGTCCAAAGGCTTGGCCGGCCTCGCGGAGATGCTGGAACGCCAGCGCGAGCTGCGCGTTGGGGATATGGACTTCCCAGGCCAGTTCACCGGAGAAAGAGACGGACATGGCAATCGCTTCCGCGTTGCCGATAAAGACCTTGCGGACCGACAGCCAGGGAAAGGCCGCCTTGGACCAGTCGCTTCGCGGCGCCGCTTTGGCCAGCAGATCTCGGGACCGGGGACCGGCAAGCACCAGGATAGTGTAGTCGTTGGTCAGGTTGCTGATGCTGATCGAGCCGTCGGCGGGGAGCCTCTCCTGCAACCAGTCCCAATCGTGGTACTCGGCAGCGGCGGCCGATCCGTACCAGACCCGGTCCGGCGCGACCCGGTCCGGCGCGACCCGGTCCGGCGCGACCTGGTCCGGCGCGACCCGGTCCGGCGTCAGATTGGCAATGGTCGCTTCCCCCTTCACGTTCCCCTGTTCATTCAGAAGGTAGGTCAATGCCAGCTTGCCGGACTTCGAGGGCACCCGCGAGCAAAGGATCCCGTCGAGCCAGTCCCGCACGCCGCTTCCACTGATTTCGTAACGGTTGAAGCCGGAAACCTCCATGATGCCGACCCCGGTCTGCACCGCCTTCACCTCCGCGGCAACCACTTCGAAACAATTGTTGAAGCGGAAGGAATGCTGCTCCTGGAAATCAGGGTCGGGCTTGAAGTAGAGCGCCCGCTCCCAGCCGTTCACCACACCGAACTCCGCCCCCATCTCCCTCAGGCTGGAGGTCAGCGGCGTGGTCTTCATTGGCCGTCCCGCCGGGCGATGCTCGTGCGGCATGTGGAAGCGGAATTCGTTCTGGTAGTCTTCAATCGCCTTCAATGCCGTATATTCGACATTGGCATAGCGCGTGAACCGGCGGGGATCCAGCGCCCAGGTATCGTAGCAGGCTTCACCCTGTACCATCATCTGCGCCAACAGCCAGCCGTGGCCGCCGCCCTCGCCCAGTCCGGCGCGCAGACCGGTGAGGCACCAGGCGTTGCGCCTGCCGGGAATCTTCCCGACCAGCGGCACGCCGTCCGGCGTGTAGGTGATCGGCCCATTGATGATGGTATGAATACCGGCCTCCTGCAGGCAGGGCAGCCGATTGAAGGTTCCCTCCATGGTGTCGATGCAGCGGTCCAGGTCATCGGGGCAGAGCGCGTTGGTGAAGTTCGGGTCGATGCCGTCGAGCCCCCAGGTTTTGCAGTCCTGTTCGTAGAAGCCGACCAGAAGGCCGTGCTTCTCCTGGCGGGAGTAAAAATCGTTGGTTGGACAGCGCAACAGCGGCACGCGGAAATCCAGGGCTTCGATCTCGGGGATGGGCTCGGTCAGCAGGTACTGGTGCTCCATGGAGGCGACCGGCAGCTCCACGCCCATCATGGCGGAGATCTCGTTGCAGCGGTAACCGCCGGCATTGACGACCATCTCGCAGTGGATATCGCCTTTTTCGGTATGGACGATCCAGTCGCCGCCCGGCTTCTGCGTGAGGTCCGTTACCGGGGTGTGGCGATAGATCTCGGCACCTGCGTGTCGTGCCCGGCGCGCCAGCGCCTGGCAGAGCTGCGCCGGATCGATGTCGCCGTCCAGGGGATCCCAAAGTGCCCCCAGCAGATTGTCGGTGGTAATCAGCGGATGACGCCGCTTGCACTCCGCCGCATCGAGCAGCTCAAACTCGACGCCCATGCCCTTGGCCAGCGACATGAAGTGGCGGTAGCCGTCCAGATGATCCTGCGTCGAGGCCAGGCGCAATCCGCCGGTGGCATGGTGGTAGTTGATCGGATAGTCCGGATCGTCGGCCAGTTCCTTGTAGAGTTGGATCGAGTGGCTCTTCAGTCCGACCATGACCTGGATGCCGCCAAAGTTCGTCACCTGTGCCGCCGAGTGCCAGGTGGTGCCCGAGGTCAATTCGTCCCGCTCGACCAGCACCACATCGCTCCAGCCCTCCTGCGTCAGATGATAGAGCGCACTGCAGCCGCCGATGCCGCCGCCAATCACAACCACGCGCGCATGCGATTTCATACCGCTTCCTTCTTTCCCAAAAACGCAAACCGTCACGGACAGCATGCGCGATCGGGGCGCCGGAAATAACGCAGAAAAATTAAGTTAAGCCAGATTGAGGGTCTCCCTTCGGTTTTCCTGAACCCGGTGCGTGGGATCATGCATGGAGCGCCAACTTGAGGCAGACTGCACCGGCATAGAGCGGGAGTTTGAAACAATGACGTCGGAGGAAACCAGGATCAGCCGTCGCGGTGGAGGCCGGGCGGCCCGGAAGGCTGCACGTCTGGCACCGGAAGTGGAAGTCGATCCCTGTCCTCCAGGCCAGGCGGGCGGCAGCTACCGCCCGCTGTCGGATCACAAGCTGACCGCCATCTGCAACGATGCCTTCCGCGTGCTCAGCGAAATCGGCATGAGCGAGGTGCCGCCGGTCGTCCAGGAACAGGCCCTGAGCCGGGGGGCTCACCTCAATGAGCAGGGCCGTCTTTGTTTTCCGCGTTCCATGGTCGAGGACATCATCGCCGGCGCGGCCAAAAGCTTTATTTTTCGTGGCCGCGACCCGAAACACGATTTCGAGCTCGGCGGCGACAAGGTCTATTTCGGCACCGGCGGCGCCGCAGTCCAGACCCTCGACCGGGACAGCGGCCTCTACCGCCCCTCGAACCTGGCCGACCTCTATGACTTTGCCCGCCTGATCGACACCCTGCCCAACGTCAGCTGGTTCACCCGCTGCTGCGTCGCAACCGACATCCCCGACAACTTCGATCTCGACATCAACACGGCCTACGCCCTGCTCGCGGGCACGACCAAACCGGTCGGCACCTCCTTTACCATGCCGGAGTACGTCGCACCGGTAATCGAGATGTTCGATATGGCCCTCGGCGGCGAAGGCAAATTCCGCGAACGTCCCTTCTGCAAGGCTCATATCAGTCCGGTGATCTCGCCCCTGCGCTACGGCGATGACGCGGTCGGCGTGACCCTGGAATGCATCCGCCTCGGCGTGCCTATCAATGCCATCGTCGCCGCCATGTCCGGTGCGACAGCCCCGGCAACACCGGCCGGCTTTCTGGTGCAGTCGACCGCGGAAACCCTCGCGGCCCTGATTCTGGTCAATCTCTTCGCGCCGGGCTATCCGATGATCTTTTCCAACTGGCCGCTGGTGATCGACCTCAGAACCGGTGCCTTTTGCGGCGGCGGCGGCGAGATCTCCATCATGAATGCCGCCTCGGGGCAGATCAGCAACCACCTTGGTCTGCCGAGCGGTGTGGCGTCCTCCATGTCCGATGCCAAGGCCGTGGATGCCCAGATGGGTATGGAAAAGGCGCTGTCGGCACTGGCCGCAGGTCTGGGCGGTGCCAATATGATCTATGAATCCTCGGGCATGATGGCCAGCCTGCTGGGCGCCTCCTTCGAAGCCTTCGTGGCCGACGACGAAATGCTCAGCCACATCCACCGCGCGATCCGCGGGATCGAGGTCACCGAGGAGACGCTTGGCTTCGAGACCATCCGCGAAGCGGTCTCCGGCGAGGGCCACTTCCTGGGTGCGGCGCAGACTATGGACGCCATGCAGCGGGATTACTTTTACCCAACGCTGGGCGACCGGAACGAACCCACGACCTGGGCCGAGGCCGGCGCCAGCGACCTCTGGACCCGCGCCAAAACCCGGGCGGACGATATCCTCTCCAGCCACTATCCGGACTACATTAATCCCGCCGCCGACCGGGCGATCCGCGACCGCTTCAATATCCTGCTGCCGGAAGAACGCATGAAACCGGACGGCGGATGATTGGAGGCTTCAGGAATTGGCACCAGCGTCGCCATTTCCCGAACAAAGGTCGCTTGCGGCGAAACCGAATCCGGGTCACAACGATTAGCCTGACGTCAGGTCTCCTCTCAACCTGGGACTGAGACCTCAGTTCCCTGTCCGGAGGAAGGCGTTTGGGCGACCTGCTTGACCCGTTTCAACTCAAACATCTGACCCTGCGCAACCGTATCGTCAGCACGTCCCACGCGCCGAACTTCGTTGAAGACGGCCACCCGCGGGATCGCTACAGGCTCTATCACGAAGAAAAGGCCAAAGGCGGGGTCGCCCTGACCATGGTCGGCGGCTCGACGAACATCGCGCCCGACAGTCCCTCGGTTTTCGGACAGCTTTATGCCGGCGACGACAGCATCGTTCCCTGGTTCAAGCGCCTGACCGACGGCGTGCACAAGCATGGCGCCGCCATCATGTGCCAGATCACCCACATGGGGCGGCGCACTGCCTGGGACGATGGGCACTGGCTGCCGGTTCTCGCGCCCTCCGGCGTTCGCGAACGCGCGCACCGTTCCTTTCCCAAAGCGATGGAGCAACAGGACATCGATCGCGTAACAGACGACTTTGCCGCAGCGGCACGGCGCTGCCAACACGGCGGCTTCGACGGCATCGAGCTGCTGTCTCATTCGCATCTTCTCGGCCAGTTTCTCTCCCCCCTGACCAATCTGCGGGAGGACGATTACGGTGGCGCACTGGAGAACCGTCTGCGTCTGACCCTGCAGGTGCTGGACGCCGTCCGCGCGGAGGTCGGTCCGGATTTCATCCTGTCCCTGCGCTTGACCGGGGACGAGCTGATTGAGGACGGCCTGAGCGCGGAGGACTGCATCGCGGCGGCGCAGATACTGGCGCAAAGCGGCCATGTCGATCTCCTCAACATTCTTGCGGGCGCGCCCTACGACGATCTCGGTCTTGCGGAATGGGTGCGGCCCATGGGCCTGCCGGCGGCGCCGCATCTCGGGATTGCCGGCCGCATCCGCCAGGCCGTGCGCCTGCCGATCCTGCACGCCGGGGGCATTGCAGATATTGCCACAGCACGTCACGCGCTGGCCGAAGGTCATGTCGATCTGGTTGGAATGACCCGTGCGCAGATGGCCGATCCCTATCTTGTCGCCAAGCTGCAGCGCGGCGAAGAAGACCGTATCCGCCCCTGTGTCGGGCTCGGCTATTGCGTGGATCGCGTCAATCAGGGCAAGCCCGCCGTCTGCGGGCAGAATGCGGCAACGGGGCGTGAAGAAACTCTGCCTCACATCATCGAAAAAACCGAAAGCCGGAAAAAGGCGGTCGTCATCGGCGGCGGCCCCGGCGGCCTGGAAGCCGCGCGGGTCTGTGCCCTGCGCGGTCACCAGGTCATTTTATTCGAGGCCTCCGACCGGCTGGGCGGACAGCTAAACCTCGCCGCCAAAGGCATGACCCGCCGGCAGATCTGGGGCGCGGCGGACTGGCTGATTTCCGAGGTCAACGTTCTTGGCGTGGAGATCCGCCTCAACAGCTATGTCGAAGCGCAGGACGTCCTGTCGGAGTCCCCAGATCTGGTGATTGTCGCGACCGGCGGCTGGCCCGAACCGCCCGCCATTCCGGGCAGCGATTTAACGGTCTCCAGCTGGGACGTGCTGTCGGGTGAAGTCCGCATCACCGGCGATACTCTTCTGATCGACGAGGTGGGAGATCACCCGGCGGCAGTCACCGCCGATACGCTCGCCCGTGCGGGCGCCGCCGTCGAGATCGTCTCCCCGGACCGGACTCTTCTGCACGACCTCGGCCCCACCACATCTGCCGTCGCGCTGCGCGATCTGACAGCCAACGGCGTCACCTTTTCCTGTCTTCAGGAACTGACCGCCGTTGCCCGCGACGGCAACAAGCTGCGCGCTAGTCTGCGCCATGTCCTCACCAGGTCGATCACCGAGCGCCTCGTCGATCATGTGGTCGTCGAACAGGGTCTCGCGCCCATGGATGCGCTCTATCACGAGCTCAAATCACAGTCGAAAAACCTGGGGCAGCTCGATCATCAGGCGCTGATCGAAGGCACCGACCCCTTCCGCACAGATAACCCGGACGGCCGGTTCCAGCTGGCGCGCATCGGCGACGCCGTCACCGGCCGCAACCTGCATGCCGCAATCCTCGATGCCCTGCGGGTCTGCAAGAACTTCTGACCGTTACGCAGTCGACGCGCTATAGAGTGTCAAAACGTGGGACTGCCACTCTCCCGTTTTAAACCTCGACGTCTGGCGCTACTTCCCCCTCCGCCAGCACCTCGAACAGCACCTCCCCGCCCTCCGAAAGCCGCGCCGCCTGCGGCACCACGTCCTCACGCAGGAAGCTGCCGATCATCGAGGCGACACGGGCCGGCAGGCTGCCCAATTCACCGCGCCGCGCCACCAGGAAGATTTTCCGGCTGAGGCGGGTGAAGGGCGAGGATATCACTTCCGTCTCCGCCAAAAAACGTGCGCTGTCGAGAATGTTGAGCGGCGTGCCCAGGCTCCAGCCGCCGGCCTGCGCCACCATGGCCAGGATCGAGCGGGGCGCCTCGAAGGAAAAGCGGCGCTCGGCCGAAAAGCGATGGCGCCGCAGATGCTGCTCGACCAGCCGGCCCATCGGCATCTTTTCATTATGGTGCACGAAGGGCAGCTGGCGGAGCTGCGGCAGGAGCGGCGCATCCCTCTGCAGAACACCGCGCGCGGCGACCACGGAAAAGGTTTCCTCCAGCAGCGGGAAAACATCGTAGATCGACGGGTCCTCCGGCGGCAGGCCGGTCACCGCAATGTCCGCCTCCCGCTGCACAAAAAGATCCGTCATGTTGTCCGAACGCCCGGAGACCGCACTGAACGCGGTCTTGGGATAGGCCGCGTGCAGCCCGCCGATCAGGTGCGGAGTCACAGAGGCATCGAAGTCGTCGATGACGGCGAAGCGCAGCTGCGGCAGCGAGGAAAGATTGAGTTCCATCATCTGCGCCTGCGCTTCCGAAACCGCCATCAGCACCTTGCGCGCATGGCTGAGCAGCAGCGCCCCAGCGGGCGTGGGCCGGATCGGCCGTTCCGAACGGTCAAGCAGCGTCGTGCGCGCAAAGGCCTCCAGATTGGCGATCTGCTGCGACACCGCGGCAGGGCTGGCCCCTAAGCGCTCAGCCGCCTTGGCCATCGTGCCCGCCTCGTCGACGGCGACCAGCACGCGCAGGGCGCGGATCGAGAGATCAAGCGGGTTTTCCTGGGTCATCGGCTCTTCTCCGGCACCCGCCCTCACAGGAGGACAGCAACAAGATCTTTAGCCGAACTATTGATGGCCGTAAATCCACCTTAACGGTCCAATGGGATAGATAGCCCCTCGTTTGCTCAAAGGGTCGACGCTCTAGTCGAGAAAGCTCGCTTCTTTCATCGTCTCGGGAAGGGGAACCTGCATCCGGGTCAAAACCGTCGGGGCGATCTGGGTGATCTGTAAAAGCGTCTCTGGTTCTGGGCCTTTGGCAGGACCGAAATAGTATAGAGCCGTATCCTGCTGATCCTCGCCCCGGCCGCCGTGATGGCCGCGTTCGGACTGCCCGTGGTCGGCCGTGACGATGATCTCATAACCCGCCTGACGCCAGCGCTTGATATAGGGCGCCAGTTGCGCGTCCAGCAGATAGCAGGACCCGTCGGTTTCCTCGCAGTCGTGCTTGAAGCGGTGCCCCATGCTGTCGAGCGTACAGCTATGCAGGATACCGTAGTCGATCCCGAAGCGTTCCGTGAGCATGGTCAGCGTTGCAAAGAGATCCGCGTCGCTGGGGGTCATCTGATTGGCCGACCAATCGCCCGACATGGTGTGAAACCGGCCGTGATTGATGCTGCTGCTTTCCGGCTCGTCGTATTCGATGTCCCGCACCGGATCGAAAGGCGCGCGATTGAAGAACTCCGACCAGGAGGAATGCGTTATCGCGCCGGTTATGCCGCCGGCCCCGCGGATTTCCGAGAAAATGTCCGGGACCGAAAGTCTGTTTACGTCATAGTTGCCGGTGCAGCCGTGTACGGCTGGAACCACGCCGGTGTGTATCGAGGCATAACAGGGCGCCGAGACGGACGGCAGAGGCGCGCGGATTTTCCAGACCCGCGCTTCGCCTGTATCCACCCACCCCTCCAGATTGCCGAAGAGACGGCGCCAATTGCGCCAGGGAACACCGTCGATAATAAGCAAGAGGAGCTTGTTATTCATGAGCGGCCTCCTTTCAGGCTGGTGGTGAGTGACAGCACCCAGTCGGCGACCAGGTTCACGGAAATTGCGAGGGTCGCGATCGCGATGGCGGGTGCCAGGGCCGCGGTGATGCCGTAGACCAGGCCGTCGCTGTTCTCTTTTACGATGGCGCCCCAGTCGGTGGAGGGCGGTTGAATCCCCAGCCCCAGAAACGACAGGGTGGAAAGATAGAGCACCATGAAGATGAAGCGCAGTCCGAGTTCGGAAACCAGCGGGCTGAGCGCATTGGGCAGAATTTCCCGCAGCACGATCCAGCCCGTGCCTTCACCCCGCAGTTTGGCGGCTTCGACATAGTCCATGGCATAGATACTCTCCGCCACCGAGCGGCTCAGGCGGTAGACGCGCGTGGCGTCCAGAAAGGCCATCACCAGGATCAGAACGAGGATCGTCGCCGGGACCACCGACAGGATCACCAGCGCGAAGATCAGCCCCGGGATCGACATGATCAGATCGACAAAGCGAGAAAGCAGAACATCGCACCAGCCGCCCATGACGACGGCCGTGAAGCCCAGCACCGATCCAATCGTGAAGGAAATTAGTGTCGCCGCCGACGCGATGAAGATGGTGGTTCTTCCGCCGTAGATCATGCGGGACAGCAGGTCGCGGCCGATATTGTCGGTGCCCAGCCAAAAGCGCGCGGAGCTGGGTTCCCAGACCTTGCCCACGACCTCGCCCAGTCCGTAAGGCGCGATCAGCGGAGCAGAAAGAGCCATCAGAAAAAACAGCAGGGTGATGACCAGACCGGCGAGCGCGCTGAGCGGCATCTTCCTTACGGCCTGGATCATTTCGGATGCCTCAGTCTCGGGTTGCTGAGGATCGCGATCAGATCGGCCGCCGTATTGAGCAGGATGTACACACCGGCGAAGATCAGGCCGGCCGCCTGCACGACGGGCACGTCGCGCTTGGAAACGTGATCGACCAGGTACTGACCCATGCCCGGATAGACGAAGACCACCTCGACCACCACGACACCGACGACCAGGTAGGCGAGGTTGAGCATGACGACGTTGACGATGGGTGCGGCGGCGTTCGGCAAAGCGTGGCTGACGATGACCCGGAATCCGTTCAGGCCCTTCAGTTCCGCCGTTTCGATGTAGGCCGATTCCATCACGTTCAGGATCGCGGCCCGGGTCATGCGCATCATGTGGGCGAGGACGACGAAGACCAGGACGATGACCGGCAGGGCGATCGCCTGGAGCTTTGCCAACAGGCTCATGCCGTCATTGATCAGGGAGACCGAGGGCACCCACTGCAGCTTGACGGCAAGAAGGAACATCACGACGTAGCCGATGATGAATTCGGGCAGCGAAATGGTGGCGAGCGTCACCGCCGAAATCAGCTTGTCCGGCAAACGGTTCCGGTATCGGACGGAAATGACGCCCAGCAGTATGGCCAGGGGCACCGAAACGACCGCGGCCCAGAAGGCGAGGAACAGCGTATTTCCGAGCCGCTTGCCGAGAGACTGCGTTATATCGGCGCCATTGGTCAGTGCGGTACCGAGATCGCCTTGAAGGATCCCGCCGATCCAGGAAAAGTACCGAGCGACAGCCGGCTCGTTCAGCCCCATTTCGCGGCGCAGGTTTTCCAGTGCCTCGGGCGTCGCCGTCTGCCCCAGGATCGCCTGCGCGACATCCCCCGGCAGGATCGACGTGCCGACGAAGATCAATATGGTGGACGCGAAGAGCAGCAGCAGACCCAGCGCCAGGCGCTGGATCAGAAGCTTTAACATCGGGTGCATCGGGATCGTAACCCTCAGGCGAACCAGGTCAGCTTGGCGGCAAATCCGTTCATCATCTGGCTGTAGTGCTGCGTCCAGCCGCCGAGCTTTTCCGAATAGCCGTCGATGAACTGATTGAACATCGGATTGATCAAGCCGCCTTCCTCCCAGACGATCCGGGCCATGCGCGCGTAGAGCGCCCTACGCCGGGTCTGGTCCAGTTCGGCCCGCGCCTCCAGCAGCAATGCGTCGAATTCGGGATTGTTGAAGCGCGTGTCGTTCCAGTCGGCGCTGGAAAGATAGCCGGTCGACCACATCTGGTCCTGCACCGGCCGCCCGCCCCAGAAGGAGGCGCAGAAGGGTTGCTTGTTCCAGACCTCGGACCAGTAACCGTCGGCGGGTTCGCGTTTGATTTCCAGCGGGATGCCCGCCGCCTTCGCGCTCTGCTGAAAGAGCTGCGCCGCGTCGATCGCGCCGGGGAACGCCGCGTCCGAAACCTGAAGGATGATGGGCGATCCGTCATGACCCGACAGCCCGTAGTGTTCGGCTGCCTTTTCAAGTGAGAATGCGCGCTGCGGCAGCGTCTCGTCGAACAGCGGATAGGCATCGCTGATCGGAATGTCGTTTCCGACCGATCCGTATCCGTTCAGAACCGTGTCGACCAGCTCCTGGCGGTTGATCGCATACTTCAGCGCCAGCCGCAGATCCTTGTTGTCGAAGGGCGGGGTATCCGTGTGCATTACGAAGATGTAGTGCCCGCGGCCCGGCGTGATGCCGACGGCGACGCCCGGCGCCCGGCCCACGAGGTTCGCGATGCGGGGCGGCACCTTGTCGATGGCGTGAACCTGCCCGGACTGCAGGGCCGCGACCCGTGCCGTGTCGTCGTTGATCGCGATGATCTCGTGGGTGTCGTAATGGCCGACCTGGCCGTTCCAGTGGTTCGCGAACTTCGCAAAGCTGTAGCGCACCCCGGGCTCTTCCTCGGTCAGCCTGTAGGGTCCCGAACCGACGCCGTCCGCCGGGCTGTCCATACCGCCGTTCGGCTGGATGACCAGATGATAGTCCGTCATCAGGTAAGGCAGGTCGGCATTGGGGGTGGTCAAGGTGACGGTGAAGAGATCGCCGTCGGCCTTCATCGATTCGACGCCGCGCATGATGCCGAGTGCGCCGGACTGGGAGTCCTCGTTGGAATGGCGCTGCATAGTTTTCAGGACGTCTTCGGCGGTCAGGCTCTTCCCGTTATGGAATTCGACGCTTTTACGGATGCGGAAATGCCAGACCTTTCCGCCCTCCGCAGCCTCCCAGCTTTCGGCCAGCGCCGGGGTCAGCCCGCCGTCGGGCGTGATGTCGACCAGATAGTCGCCAAAGGCATAGAGCGCGTAGGAGTTGGCACTGCCCAGCGACAAGGCCGGGTCCAGCGTATCCGTGCTTTCGCCGCCCTTCAGGCCGAGGACGAAATGCCCGCCTTTCCTGGGGCTGTTCGCGAAGCCCGCCTGCGGCAGCAGAAGACCGGCGGAGGTGGCCGCCAGTCCCGCCGCACCACTGTGTTGCAGAAAGCCGCGGCGCGACAGTTTCTTTGAAGGTCCGGTCATGATTCGTCTCCCTGAAGCAGGCTTTCCTGCCGTTGGCCGCAGCCTTTCGCGGCGCGCTTCGTTTTGGCCGTTTCACATCAGCCCGTGAGCAAGCGGCTTGTTTCTACTCCGCAAAAGCGTACTGTTGACATGTCCAGAAATTAAAAATTTGACCAGTCCAGTTGGCATGCTGCTGTAAAAGAGCCGGGAGGCACACCCATCGGAAGATCGAATGACGGCCTGCCCATCGACGGACTGCTTCTCGATCCCTCGGGCGGCGTGCCGATGCACCGGCAGCTCTACAACAGGCTCCGGGAACTGGTACTGTCGGGCGTTTTGCCCAGCGGGGCCCGCATGCCCTCGTCCCGTGCGCTGTCGGAGCGCCTGGGCGTCTCCCGCTTCACGATCGTCACCGCGCTGGACCAGCTGATCGCCGAGGGCTATCTGAGGCCGGTCGCGGGCAGCGGCATCTTTGTCGAGGCCATTCCAAACCTTCAGGCGCCACCGTTGGCCTCTCTCGGCGCGCGCGCCAACACACCTGACAACGCACGCGATGGCACGGCCGAAGCGCCCGAAACAAACGACACGCTTCGGCTGCTGTCACAGCGGGCGCAGAGCCTCTGCTGGCGGGAGTCCATCTCCAGGAACAAGAGCGCCAGATATCTCCACATGTCCGCGCCCGACCACCGCCTCTTTCCCTTTCAGATCTGGTCGAAACTGACCAAAGAAGTCATGTCGCGGATCGACAGCCGCACCGCCTACTACCGCGATACGGACGAGCCTTCGCTCCTGGAACAGCAGATCGCAACGCAGGTCGCCTTGAGCCGCGGGATCCGCTGCGCGCCCGAGGAGGTCGTGACCACCTTCGGCGCCCATCACGCGGTCAGCCTGCTCACCGAACTGCTCCTTGACCCACAAGACGACGTCGCCTTCGAAGAACCCGGCATGTCGGCGGTTCGTTCGATCTTCCAGTCCCATGGCTGCCGCGTTCACCCGATGCCCGTGGATGCCTTCGGCGCCGATCCCGCAGCCCTGGATACTGCGTCCCTGAATCCCGCAGCCCTGGATCCAACGGCCCTGTCGGCGCGCAAGGTAAAGCTGGCCTTCGTCACCGCTGCCAAGCAGCAGCCGCTCACCATCGCCATGCCGGTCAAACGAAAGCTGGAGCTCCTGCTCTGGGCCGCCGAGAGCGGCGCGCTCCTCATCGAGGACGATCTCGGCAGCGAGTTCCGCTACAAGGGCCGCCCCATTCCGCCCCTGAAAGCCCTGGACCAGGACAACCGCGTGATCTACATCGGCGCCTTCAGCATGTCCCTGTTACAGACCCTGCGCGTAGGCTACATGATCATGCCCCGAACGCTCGCCGCGCAGTGCCGGCGCCTGATCCAGGTCCGCTACCGCGCCATGCCGCAACTGAGCGAGCAGATCCTGGCCCGCTTCATCGAAGACGGCCATTTCACCCGCCACCTGCACAAAACCCGGCGCATCTACGCCAGGCGGCAGGAACGGCTCCTGGAAATTCTCCACCGGAACTTCCACGACAGCTTCGAGCCCCCGGACTTCACGGCGGGCTTCTACAATCTCTGCTACTTCAAGGACCAGTCCCGCGACGAAGACAACATCCTGACCCGCTGCAACGACGGCCGGCTCGGAGTGGAGCAGCTCTCCTACTACTACCGCAATCGCCAGGCCCCGAAGAAAGGACTTTTGATCGGCTTTGCGTCAAGCACGGAGGACGAACTGGAGCGCGGGATGGAGATTTTGAAGGCGTGTGTGAGGGATGGGTGAGGTGGGGCAGAGATGGAGTCTGATGGATTAGAGAAGAGATGGAGACTACCACTTTGCTTCTATTCCGGCCGATATCATGCAGGACGAGCGCGAACGATGTGATCTCAAAAACTCATCGGCGCATACGTAGGTAACTTAGAGTTACAAATTGATCGCGAGTTCAATTATTATTAGGGACATAATATTAAATAAAAAGAGCATACATGATCCGTAAACCCTCCATAACTTTCACTGCCGATGACGTTGAAAATCGCGCGCTCAGATTTTTCTTTGGCCAAGGTCGTGACGATCCAGATCCAAGCAACAAACTATACCCAGCCTCAACAGGTCTTCGAAATGTATAGACAACTCTCCGGCCGCAGCGACCCGGTCGCAGCAACCGAACTTATCCCCTGTCACCGGTGGCTTGGCCGGGAAAGACCAGGAAAGACCAGCGTGGGGGAAAAAGCAAAAAGGCTCTCCACTGTCCCCAAAAAGGGACGACAAAAGGCCTCAAAGGACCCCCAAGAAGGGCCCCAAAAAGCAAAGCTGAAAGACCGTCTCAAGAAAGCGGGCCAGAGCCTTGGAACGGAGGGCGGAGTCCGGCTGGTCCCCACTGTCCCCCGTTTAGGCTCCGCGGGCAGGCCAACGGTCACCCAAGCGACGCCCGGCGACGGCCAAGCCGGCGTTCTATGCCCATTGTCCCCAATCTCCCCGCCATCCCCTTCCCTTTTTGCCGCTGCCGGGCAAGCTGTCTCGTCCTCTTGAGTTTCTGATCGCGGCGGCGGTCACTCCGCTCTCAAACGATAGCCGGCACCGCGGACCGTCTGCAGCTTCTCTCCCTGCTCCCCCAGCTTCCGGCGCAGGCGGCCGACGTAAACATCGACCACATTGGTCAGGGGGTCTTCGCTGGCACCCCAGACGCTGTTGAGGATGCGCTCGCGGGAGAAGACGCGGCCGGGTTTGGAGAGGAAGAGCTTCAGGATCTCGCGCTCCTTGGCGGTCAGGTCCAGGGGTTCATCGTCGACGCTGGCTTCCAGGCTTTCCAGGTCCAGGGCAATGGCGCCGGCCTGCATCAGGGTTTCGGCGGCGGGGGCGCAGAACTGGGTGGAACGGCGGGCCAGGGCCTCGATGCGGGCGATCAGTTCGTCGAACTCGAAGGGCTTGCCCATGTAGTCGTCGGCACCGATCTTCAGGCCCTCGACCCGCTCATCCAGGGCGTCGAGCGCGGAGAGCATCAGGATCGGCGTCAGGTTCCGGCGGGCCCGCAGTTTTCGGCAGA
Source organism: Pelagibius sp. Alg239-R121 (assembly GCF_947331435.1). Lineage (GTDB taxonomy): Bacteria > Pseudomonadota > Alphaproteobacteria > Kiloniellales > Kiloniellaceae > Denitrobaculum. The sequence goes on from NZ_CAMZOF010000002.1 coordinate 582,222, forward strand.
AATCCTTGCCCTGCATGCCCGGCAGGACCAGGTCCAGGACGATGACGTCAAAGCTGTCCTGGCGCGAGAGTTCGGTTGCGATCTCGGCGTCGGGTGCATGGGTCACCATCCAGCCCTCGGCCCGCAGACCGCGCACGATGAAGTCGGCGACCCGTGCCTCGTCTTCCACAAGAAGAAGGTTCATCGCACCCGGCCCTCGCCGGCCATTTGGATCCGGGACAGCCAGCGCGTTTTCCCGGGTCGGTTTTCCAACGAATCTTCCAACAGACGTCCGGGTGAAATCCGGGCCGGAACCCGCCGCCGGTCGATCCCGAGTTGCGAGAGAGGCATGTCGTCATTCCTTCTGCTTTCGCGTGACAGGCCGCAGCTCGCCGCAAGACCTGCGGGACCACTTATTCTCTAAGTCACACGGACCTCAGTGGGTCGATGTCCATTTGCCTCTGAAGTCCGAACCAAAGGTCTGGGCGTCCGGGGCGTTTTCATAACAACAACGGCCCTTGCGATGATTTGATCCCTGCACAGCTGTGACAAAATCGGGGCAAAATTCAATTATCTGTTCGACGGAATTTCCAACAAAAACAGCTCTTTAAAAGTCCTGCCGAAAAGGAGGCCGCTCGCTAAAGAGAGGGATTGCCCGCCAGGGACCAATGCTCTCTGCCGGCCGGTATCAACCGCCGAAAATCTCAGGAAGCAGCGGCAAGCACACGGCGGTTCGGCAGGGTAAAGCGTGCCTGCACCCCTTCCCCCGTTTCGCTTGTCAGAGCGATCTGACCGCCGTGCGCTTCGATGATTGCTTTCGCCACCGGCAGCCCGAGTCCGGTACCGCCGTCATAACGGGTCGCCGCATTGGTGCCGCGGAAAAACCGCTCGAAGACGTGCGTCAATTCACTCTGCGCCAAACCGGGTCCGTCATCGATAACCGTGACCGCAAAACCGCCCGGGGTCTGATCGAGCCGCACCTCTATGCTCTGGCCTCCGTACCGCAGCGCGTTTTCCAGCAGGATCGTAATGACCTGTTGGATACGGTTGGGATCGGCGCGCAGTTTCGCCTGCGCCACCATGGCCTCGAAAGTCACCGATTTTGCGCTGTCGCCAAGCGCCTTGCCGGCGGCAACCGCGCGCTCCACCAACCTGGTAAGGTCCGTTTCCTGCAGTTGGATCCGGACCTCGCCGTTTTCATGCCGGGCGACAAACAGCAGGTCATCGACGATCCGTGCCGTGTGGTCGGCGGCATCGCGCGTGCGAACCATCACTTCGCGATACTCTTCGGCTGAGCGGTCGCCACCGCGGAGGGCAACGTCGGCCTCGCCGCGAATGATGGTCAGGGGCGTGCGCAGTTCGTGGCTGACATCGGCCAGCAGTCTTTTCCGGTTTTCTTCCGACACGCGCAGAGTCTTCAGCAGGTTTTGGAGCTGCTCGGTGCGGCGTGAAACCTCCTTCTCCAATGCATCGCGGGACGCACTCAGCGAATCCTGCCGCTGCGCCACCTTGGCAATCATCTGATTGAAGGCCTGGGCGACACGCCCGAGTTCGGTATCGCCCGACGCAGTGACGCGATGATCCAGCTCGCCGCGGCCCACAGCCTCAGCGCCTTCCAAAAGGTGTTTTAACGGCCGGGACAAACCACGGCGCAGAAAAAGAATACCGAAGACCGCGGTCAGGGCTGCGATCAAACCGGCAAGGATCGCCGCGGTCTGAAACAGACTGATGGCGGCCTGCATTTCCGCCTCGGTTTCCGCGACTTCCTCGCGCTCTTCGGCCAGCGCCTCGGCGAGGAGCACTTGGAAATCCGCATCGATCTTTTCGTCGAGAACCTTGGAAAGGCGCGCTTGAAACCCGTCCGGGTCGGCTGATTGCAATCCCGATTGCAGGCGCAGGAATTCTTGCAGCAGGCCTTCGATCTGACGCTCGATCCTGGCGAGGAGTTCGAGTTCCTCGATCTCTTCCTCGCCGGCGATCTGAACTTCTTCGGCGATCAAAACCCTGAGCCTGCGGATATCTGTGCGAATTGCGGTCAAAAGCAGCGCTTCACCGCGCCCGCCGTCGCGGTCGCCGATCAGCAGCGCATCGCCGAACTGTTTGAACAGCTGATAGGTATGGGTCGACAAGGAAAGATATTGCCCGTGGACCCGATGGGCGAGTTGGGAACGCTCAAGATGGTGCTCCGCGGATCGGGCGCTCCAAAAAGCGATCGCAGCAGAGATCAGCGCAATCGCAAGCAACCCGCTGAAAGACAGCGTCAGTTTTGTCAGATAACGCAAGCTTGCAATTCCCTCTTACGCGGCCTGGCGAGGCGCGAAAAACCGGGCAGTGACGCTCTCTCCGGCAAGCAGGTCCTCGGGCGCGCCCGCTTCCAGAATCCGACCATCCTCGATAAACCAAAGCTGGTCCATGCGCCGGGCGACCGCCAGGCTATGGGTGATGACCAGCGTGGTCGCATCGCTTTGACGTGTAAGATGTTCGACCAAATCGGGGCCGTCCGTATCCAACACGTCATCGGGCTCATCGAGCAGCATGAGCTGCGGTCGGGAAAGAGCAGCGCGCACCAGCAGCACACGGCGCGCTTCGCCGGCGGACAAATTTTGTCCGGCTTCGGCGATTTTGCCGTCGAGACCACCAAGCCGGCCGATCATCTCCTTCAGTCCAAAGACTTCCGCCTGCGCAAGGATCGCGTCATCGTCAGGTCTGCTCGCGACACCCATCGTCAGGGCACGGCGCAGGCTGCCGGCAAGGATCGGCGAGTGCTTGCCGACCAGTGCGAGAATGCGTCGCCGTTCAGAGGCGCGCAGACTGATAGGCGTTCTTCCGCCGAGCGTCACCTTGCCTTCGTCCGGCTGTTCCAATCCCGCGGCGAGGCCAAGCAGCGTCGACTTGCCTGCGCCGTTACCGCCGACAATTGCGATCTTCTGGCCTGCCTGGGCGGTTATGTCGATCGCATGCAGCAATCCGGCCGATACGCCCCTGAACTTCAGGGACCGCGGTTCGTCCGGCAAAGGTTTGGCCGGCTGCCTGCGTGGAAGATCGAGCTTCGGAGCTGCGAGCATCGCATCGCATTTGTCACGCGCCGCAACCCAGGCCCTATGCCGATCCCAAACGCCCGCGAGGTCGCGCATAGGCTGGATCAACAGTCCTACGGCAGCCAAGGCGCCGGCAGCTTCGGCCCCGGAGGTGCCGGTTCGCAACGCCGTCCACAGAACAGCGGCGGCGGCGAATCCCGAAACGGCATCCGGCACGGCACGCAGCAAGGCCGCACCCCGTGCTCTCTCGAGAGCCGACGAGATCAGTTTTTCAGTACGGCGCACAAGATGTGATATCTCGATCTGACTGCGTCCCAGCAACCGCAACTCCGGCGCATGCGGAATGCGTTCACTCATGTCGGCGGCCAGCCGCGCACGGCGCGCGCGCAAACGTCGATGCGCGGGTCCCAGGCAGGGGCCGATAAACCCCATGACGATCAATCCAAGCACGATGGGTACCGCTGCGGCCGCCGCCAAATCGGGGTTCAAGAGAAACAGAACGCCGCTCGTGACCGGCAGTACGATACTGGCCGAAATCAGCCGTGCGATACCGAGGCTGACCCAACCGCGAACGGCCGAAAGGTCGCCGACGAAACGCATCGCCAGTGCACCTCTCCGGCGCGCGGAAACATCGCGCGCGGACATACGCGTAAGATGCTTGAAGAGTTTAAGGCGCAGAGACGCGGCATAGTCCTGGCCGACTCTCTCGGCAACCAACCGCTCTGCCACCCGCAATACAGCGATCGAGAGACCGAGCAGAGCAATAAAAGAAAGAGCAAGCAGCGGTAAATCGGCTTCGCTCAGACGCAACGCAGCGAATACATCCCGCGTCGCGAAAGCCGCCACGCCGGCAGCAAGTGCCTGGCCCAGGGCAAGGACCGCGACCAGCGCAATGCTGCGTCGCCGCCCTTCGCCGAAAATGCGCGGCAGCCGACTCGCGGAGACCCGGCTCTTGCGCAACCAGATCATGCCGCCACTCCGACGTCCGATACAGCCACAGCATGATCGAAACGCTTGGCGAGCATCTGTGCGAGCAGGGCATTGGCCTGCGCCGGATCACACAGCGTGCTGCGCGTGACCACGCTCACTCCGGTTGCCGTTTCAGCCTCCGCCGCACCAAGCGGTGAGCAGCTGACCATGCCGGTCACAATGGCGGGTTCGACACCCATGGCACGAAGAGCAGCACAGCCACCAGCGGCGGCGAGAGCATCGGGCGCAGCGAAAACGACGCCGGCAAAGCCGTCACGAACCCGGGGGTTCCGCAACAGATCTGCGGTTTCTTTTTGAAATACACCATCCGCAAGCTCGACCACCGCGACATCACAGCCGTCGCGTTTGGCATGCGCCAAAAGAGTATCAAGTCCGGATTCGATGCGGACCAGCGGTTGGCGATAGGTCGAGACCATGCCCGCATCCGTGAAATCCGCGACATAACGCGCACCGGTGTCGACGAAGGCATTGAAATCACCGAACGCGCCGGTACCGGTCGCCTTAATGGCGGCGACACGGTGACCGGCGCGGCTCAAACCATGCGCAAAGCCGGCAACCGCGGTTGTCTTGCCAGAATTCATGGACGCCCCGACAATGCCAATGACCTTCAGCCCATCGGGCCGCGCGGCCTTGTTGAGCGCATAATCGGCTAAATTGATGGCTTTTCCGGCAGCGTTGGCCAGCATTCCGAGAGGAATGATACGGGTCGGAGCCGACATTTTCGCATGGCGATGCCGCATCCTTCCGAGCACGCCGCCGCCGGCCAACATGTCCGCGCCTTCGGGATCGAGTTCAGCAAGTCCTTCAAATTGATCCGGGGCATAGCGGTCGCCACAGGCCAACACGACCAGATCGCCGACATAGAGTTCGGAAGCGCGGCCCTTGGCCAGCTGAATTTTCTTGTGGGAGCCGATCCGCTCGACACGGCCGAGAACAAGGTCGCCTGAGGTAGCGTGCGTAAGCATATCGAGCAGGCTAACGGCATCTTGCCGCTCAACGCGCCGGGTAGAAAAGGCCCACTTCGCTTGATCCAGCATGTCGAAGGCAATGGGGGAAAGGACGGTCATGAGAATTTCTCCTGGATTCATCCGGCACTTGGTGAAGGGCCGAAATTCGATAATTTTGAGTGTGCAGATTTTTTCTAAAACCCGTCTGTCGCTGCGATGAATGGCCTTCCAAGAGCAGATGAACAGCTGATGAAAGGCACGTCTTGGCTATCCGGCGGGCTGTAGTAGAGCCGATTCCCAATGTTGCGACCGGGGCCTATCGGGGCTGACTTCTTCGGGCGGCAAAATCAAGTCGGCGAGGCCGCCGTGTTGAATGCAATCTCGAAAATCGTGACCACAGTCGGGCATGATCGTCATCGTCACCTGAGGTGAGATACCTCGTGCCGCCGCGGCCTGCCGTATCGCCGCGACCCAACGTTCGGCACGCGTCACCCGGTCTTTTCCCTGTTGCCTATCGATCTCAGGGCCATGGCGCGTATTGGGGTCGGAGACGCAGTCCTCAGCCCCCACACAAACCTGGATTGGGCGCTGAAGAAACTCCTCCATCCCAGCGGCGAGGCGCGGTCCCCAGTCTTCGGTTCGACCAGGCCTGGCGGCCAGACCATAAGGAAAAGCTGCGGCATCTGGAAAGGTGTACCAGCCGGCGGAAGACACCGTCAGGCGCCGTACGAGTTGAGGGTACAGCATGGCAAAACGGTGCGAGAACTGCGCCCCACCCGAGTAACCGGACAGATCAAAGGTCTGCGTCCGCCAAATACCGGCAAGACGCAACTCCGTCATGAGTTCAAGAAGAGCAAGATCGGCCCGTTTGCCAAGTACAACCTGCTGATAGCGCGGCCAGCGGTGCTTGTCGAAAAGCGGAGCAATTACAGGGCGACCGAGTGCAGCGGCCTGTGGAGCCAGAAGCTCTGCCTGTTGTTTGGCGCCACGCTGAATCCCGTGAACAGCCACGAGAGGTTGGGCATCGGACGCCACATTCGAGGGCATGGCCAACCAACAGGCCAACGCCGCTTTACCCTTCGCAGGCCGATGCAGCAGTGTGACGGATTCCGACGGCGTGGATATCGGCCGGTTGGATATAGCATTACGCATTTCAGTGTCCTTTTCAGGCAGTTTCATAACGCACTACCGAAGATCGGCCGGTAGCGGCATGAGGCAAAAGATCGAAGATAATGTGGATGCGGTCCTGATCGCCGTCGTTGTGAGCTTCATGAACCTGCTTGTTGTCGAACCACCAAAGCTCGCCTTCGCGCATGCGTACCTCTTCGTCCGCGGCTTTGAGCCAGGAACCATGCGCCGATTTCAGAACCAGATGAAATCGGTTGCGAAGCAGGTAGTATTCGCCGCGGTCGATATGTGGATAGACGCGCCGGCCCGCAGGCAGACACACAATCTTGGCACGGCCAAGCTGACTGTTCTCGTCCCGGGCTACATCTCGAAGAAACCGAGAGGCGATCGGATAACTGATCGAGCCGGTCGTCCAGCGGCTCTCGTGCACGTCACTACGCTTGCGGCCGTTAATTGCCGACTTGCGCAACCCGCGTAGTGGAATGGCACGTGCTTCACGCTGTACCTTGATCTTGGCCTGGCGGCCGGTGGATTGGTTCCATGCACCTTCGATCGATGCAATTTCTTTCAGGAACGGCAAGGTATCGATGGCGGATGTGATACACCGGAAGTAATTCATAACAATCTCCTCGAGAGCGCCGCAGGACAACGCCGCTCCTGCAAGACTGCTGATTCTTTTGAACCGGCGGCACCCTCGGAAGATGCCGCCATTTGGTGCTTTTGCACATAGCACGGCATCCTCGATGGAGAAGTTACAATATTGATTTTTAACAGTAATTTTCATTTCTATTCACATCTTCTTGGTGAAGCATTAATTCCGATTTCATCTGGAATTCATCTTTGCCCGGCAGCCGGCTTCAGTTGGTGCGAACCCAGGCTTCTTCCACACCGTTGCGCCGATGTACTTCGTGATAGGCAACGGGGCCCTTCCCCGGCGCGTACCAGGTCGTGCGGCGGCGGCTTTTGTCATTGCATTCGACGACAAAAGCGGGCGTTGCAATCTGCCCGGGTCGAACCACTTCAACCGCATCGGTCACTTCACAACGGGTTTCGCGGGTATAAGATCGACCGGTGTGCGAGACCGCACTGCGTTCGTAGCGGCCAACGCTTCCGACCTTCAAGGGGTACAGCGAATCGAGCTCGCGAACCTTTGCTTGTCCCGTGTGCCAGTTGTTCGAAACACCGCAGTTGGACCAACTGTCCGAAGGTGAGAACCAATCGCCGGCACGGGTCCATACACATCCGCTGTCCTCAGTGACGCGAATACCGTTTCCAAAGGACCGGACGGAAAAGCTCATTCGCTCTCCGTTTTCCAGGCTCGTTACGGTCATGCTGCGCAGTTCGGCCGCTGTCGGCTTTTGGACCGGCGAGATTGACGCCGTTAAAGACTGGGTCTCCGGCCGGGCACTATCGAACAAAGTCCCCAATGACGGAACTTTAAAGCTCTCGATATCTGTCCCTACCGAACACGCAGCCAGAGGGAGGGCGAGAAGGGGTACGAATAAACGTTTCATAGCTGTATCTCCTGATCCACAGCCCAGATCATTGGGCGTTTCAGGAGAACAACGACTGCTTTGGAGAATCCTTCCCAAAAAATTCAACGCGTTGCGAAAAACAGCAGAAATCCGGGAAATTTTTTTTGAATTAAATGCCGGGCGTTAAAAACCACGGCAATCAGATGCAGGAGACCCATAAAATCTGACCGCATGAAGGGTATCGTTCAGATGAGCAGGCTTCAGGCCTCTGTGGGCCGGTTGCGGCTCTCCACCACGATCGGGTCTTTCACGATAATCTGATTGTGCGGATAGGGAATCTCAATGTCGTGCTCTTTGAAGGCATCCCAAAGCGCGAGCAGGACTTCACCTTTGATGTTGGCGACGCCTCCCGAAGGATCCTTAATCCAGAAACGCAACACGAAATCGAGCGAACTGTCGCCGAAACCGGTCAGATGACAGACCGGAGGCCTCTCGGACACCACTCTATCCGGGTTTGATGCCGCTTCCCGCGCGATCCGCCGGACCTCATGAGGGTCACAGTCGTAAGAAACACCGAAGGTGATCTCCATACGGATAAGTTTGTCGGAGAATGACCAGTTCACCACACGCTGCGTGATCAGATCCTCGTTGGGAATCAAGTACTCTTTGCTATCGCGCGTGACGACCGACACGTAGCGTGCGCCAAGCGAAGAAATCCAACCAAAGGTCTCACCCAGTTCGATGACGTCACCAGGCTTGATAGACTTATCGAGCAGCAGGATGACCCCGCTGATCAGATTGGACACGACCTTTTGCAGGCCAAAACCGATACCGACACCTACCGCTCCCGAGAAGACTGCGAGCGCGGTGAGATCTATTCCCACACTATTGATCGCAATAACCACCGCCAGCGATATCAGCGTGATCTTCAGCAGCTTACCGAGTAACACCTGCACCGACGGAGTCAGGTCAGGAACCTGATTGATCCGTCGTTCCAGAAATCGCGACAGCGCAGACGCGGCCCACAGCAACAGAGCCAGCGTCAGCATGCCCTTGACGATGGTCAGCAGCGAAATCCGCAAATCGCCGAAACTCACCGCCAGAGAGTCGAGCAGCGCCACCGTCGGATCAAGCAACTCGGTAATATTGAGTGCCGCGACGGTCCAGGCGCAAAAGGCGAGAGTCTTTGCAAGCGCCGGATTGTTTACAAAGGTCGTGACCAGGCGGATGACGATCCAGGCTGTCAGAAGATTGGTGGCAATCCCGAGAAGATAGCTGCGACTCGGCCAGGTCAGTTGCTGAATGACAAGGATCGCGGTCCCAAGCAGAAGAAGATAAATCAGGGGCGTCAATACCGTAGGTAACACCCTGATCTGACTGGCCACGCGCGCCGGTATATTGATGCGATCCAGACGGCTGCTTAAGGCCGGACGCGCATGTTTCCCGAGATAGGCAGAGAGCCCGAACAGCAGAACCAGCAACACCACCTGCAACAGAGTCCAGATATTGGTGATGTGATGCAGAGTCCACTCGACGACCGACTGGAATTCGGCGGCGAAGCGACCCGGTTCAAAAAACTCTTCCATCTCTGGCGCTCATACCAAAAGGCAAAGGCAGTGCTCGTCCTTGAGCCCCGAACTTGTGCCCAACGACGGGTTTCACGATAGGCATCGCGTGGAGTCGCAGCAACAACCTAATGGCCATGCCCGGCTTTAGCTTTCGCGCGCAACCACTCATGAAGGCGGAACCGGTCACCGCCGCGCAAGGTTGTTTACGGTGATCAGGCCGTAATGCGCATATCCGATGCCAGGTTCGACGGCGCCTTGTGGAACTTGCCGTCCTTCATGATTGCAAGCAGGCGTTTCTTGTCCTGTAGAATCCGAACATCGGCTATGGGGTCGCCATCCACCAACAAGAGATCTGCCAGAAAACCCTCGCGGATCATGCCCAGCTCGTTGCCCATTCCCATGATCTGACCGCCGTACTTGGTGGCTGCCTGTATGGCCTCCATGGGCGACATACCGAGCAGGTCCACAAAGGTGTGGATGTCGGTGGCATTGGTTCCTTGTGGCGTCCAGGCAAAGCCGTAGTCGCCGCCGATCAGCACGCGGATGCCGCGCTTGTGCATCTTCTGCATCGTGTTGACCGCCATCTCCAATTCGCGCTCGTAGGCAATGGTGATCGGCGTACCCGGTTTGATTCCATAGTCTCCGGCGTTCCGTGAAGTGTTGATCAGCCACGCAAGGCCAGGAGCCACAAAGTGTTTGTCCTTAACCGCCTCCAACATATCCAGCGCCTCTTCGTTGGCGAAGGACGCATGGTAGATGTACTCAATGCCATGCTTGACGCACTGAATGACGGAATCGGAAGATCGAGCATGCGCTGCGAGAGACTTGTTGCGTATCCGGGCTTCCCGAACCGCCATCGCAATCTCCTCATCGGACATCGGCGTTTCCTCAGCCCCCATGCCCGTGATCTCTTCCCCTGAGAGATTCAGCTTGATCGTGTCGACCCCGTACTTGATCAGCTCGCGCACCGTGCGCCGAATTTCTTCCGGACCCGATACGACAATGCCGAGATTCATCCCTTCGTGCTGGATATGCGGCGGCGAAGTGTCACCAAGGCCGCCAACGGTCGTGATTTCCGGTCCGGCAGCGGTATAACGCGGTCCGGGTATGCGCCCCTCATTGATAAAGTTGCGGATCACCACATCGAGCCGCGGCTTGGCTGCTGCAGCGCCACGGCCCGCGGTAAAGCCGGCATCCAGCATGATTTTCGCCATCTCGGCGGTCACCAGAACATGTTCTTCCAATGGCATCATCTGGATTGGCGCGATGCCAGGCGCATTGTTCCAGCTCAGATGGAGGTGGGCGTCAATCAAACCCGGCATGAGGGTCGCGCCGCGTCCGTCAATTCGCTGGCCGCCGCCGTTCCCCCAGGCGTATCCACCGCTGGAACGGCTGACACTCTTGATCCGGTTACCTTCAACGACGACTTCGCCGCTGTAGGGCGCTTCACCGGTGGCGTCGAGAACCCTGACGTTGGTGAAGGTGATGGCGTTGTCGCTGAGGCCGCTGCGACCGCCGCCCCAATCGGTATAGTTGGTATCGGCCATAGCTGTTTCCTTCCTATCCGCTTCGTCAGATCAATTTACACCGAGTTGCAAACATAAGTGTTCTGCAGATTCAGACGGCATTTCCATCATCGTCCAGTGACCGCAGTTGGGCAGAACATGGAGTTCGGCGCCGGCAATGCGCGCGGCCAGATTCTCGCCCATTTTTGGTGGTGCCACGACGTCTTCGGCGCCGGTGACCAACCGGGTCGGGCAGGAAATAGCATCATGGTCGGGCGGTTCCATGTCAGCAAGCGCTTCACAATGGCGGGCGTAGCCGGCAGGGTCCTGGCGCATGAGGCTTTCGCGCACGAAGGCGGCGACTGCGCTGTTCGTGTCCTTGGTTTTTGCTGACAGACTAGCGGTCGAAACCATATCCGCGATGCCACTCATGCCATTTTTACGGGCCTCTTCGGCCCGGACCTTCAGAGCTTCGCGCGCAGCGGCGGGAGGCTCGAGTATCGGGCCAAAGAGGGTCATGGACTTCACGAGGTCAGGTTGCGATACGGCTAGTTCCTGACAGATGACCGTGCCCATGGAGTGGCCGACAAAGTGTGCCTCTGCGATCGCTTGTGCGCGCAGCATCTCGGCGACGGCAGCCGCGAGTCCCTTGAGTCCCGCGAGTCCCGGCCGAATGGCCGAGCGCCCGGCGCCTGGCAGGTCAGGACGGATCGCACGAAAGCCACGCAAGGCCGACATCAGGGGCTGAAAGCTGTTGGAGCTTCCGCCCAGACCATGAATCAATACGACGGCCGCTCCGTCTCCGGTTATTTCACTGACCATGCTGCCAAGTTTGATATCGACCATGAGTCAGAAAGCCTCTACCGGATTATCCAGGCGACCAATCCCTTCGATCTCGACAGACATCTTATCGCCTGATTTGAGATACTTCGGTGGGTTAAACCCGATCCCGACACCAGCCGGCGTCCCGGTCGCAATCACGTCTCCGGTCATCAGAGTCAAACCATTCGAGACCGCCGCGATGATGGTTGGCACGTCGAAGATCAACAGTTTCACGTTCGAGTCCTGGCGCAGTTCACCGTTGATCCAGCAGCGGACCGCCGCGTCATCCAAATTTACTTCGTCCGCCGTCACCGCCCAGGGGCCCATCGGGCAAAAGCTGTCCTGCGACTTTCCGATTAACCACTGGCTGTGGCGGCCTTGCAGATCGCGGGCCGTGACATCGTTGACGATGGTGTAGCCCCAGACATGGGAGAGCGCATCGCCCGTCGAGATGTTGCGTCCGCCCTTCCCAATGATGACAGCCAATTCGGCTTCGTAATCGATAGCTTCTGAAACCGCAGTGTCGATCTTCACCGGCGCACCGGCGGCAATGACGGTCTCCGGGGTCTTGGAGAATACGATTGGATGCTCGGGCACGGCCCCCTTTGCCGCAGAACTGTCGAAGCCCGATGAGGCGAATTCCTGCGCATGTTCGTGATAATTCTTGCCGACGCAGAAGATGTTCCGGCGCGGTCTCGGTAGCGGCGCACAAAGGGTCACGTCCGAAAGCGGGAGGGGCGTGCCCATCGACGGCAGCGGCCTGTCGATCAGCGCCGCGACACCGGCTTCGTCTGCCGCGCCGAGCGGCAGATCGAAAGGCGCGACCGTTTGGGCCGTCTGGTCGACCTTGCCGGCACGCCGAATTCCATTCCATTCAAAGACGGCTATCTTCACGCGCTTTCCCCCGGTATGAGAATTGTCGATCCCGTTGTCTGCCGCGCTTCCAGGGCACGATGTGCGAGTGCCGCATCCGCCAGCGGAAAGCGCTGGGTGGTGCCCGCTGTCACGACACCATCGCGCAAGGCCTCGAAGAGCCGTGCTGTGCTGCGGGTGAGCTTTTCCGGCGTATCGACAAAATGACCGAAGTTGGGCCTTGATATTGTGGCGGAACGTGCCGAGAGAGCCCCGATGTCCCAAGTACCGACAGGCCCGGATGCCTGGCCAAAGCTGACCAGATGTCCGCAGACAGCGAGCGACCGAAGGGAATGCGCAAAGCTGTCCCGGCCCACCGCGTCGAAAATCACATTCGCGCCCTGGCCGTTGGTCAGTTCCATCACTTGAGCTTCGAGGCTCCTGCCATCCGGCACAACAATATCACGTGCGCCTGCCGCCCGTGCGGCCTCAGCCTTCTCCGGACTCGACGTGGCGCCAATCACCCGCGCGCCCAAGTGCGACGCCCACTGACAGAGCATTCGGCCGACTCCGCCCGCCGGCGCATAGACCAGCACGTTTTCTCCGGCTTTGAGCCTGTGTACCCGATGCAACAGAAACTCAGCGGTGATGCCCTTCAGAAGGCAGGCTGCGGCAACCTCGTTGCTCACATTATCGGGCAAACAGAAAACCAGATCCGCCGCCATTGTGCGATGCGTGGCATAGGCTCCCACGGGCGGGCAGGCATATCCCACACGGTCGCCTGCTGCCAGATGTGGCACGCCGGGACCGACATCGATCACGATGCCCGCGGCCTCCATGCCGGGAATACCCGGCGGCTGCAGCAGATCGAATGCGCCGGTCCGACAATAGACGTCGATGAAGTTCACGCCGATCGCTGAATGTTCGATCCGAACCTCACCCGGTCCGGGTGGTGGCACCTGAACCGGCGCAAGCCGCAATTCCTCCGGGCCGCCATGGCGCGCAACCATGATCGCCTGGCCTTCGATCGATCCTGCAATCTGCGCTGCCGCTTGTCCGGACAGCAATGTGCGAATGGCGGAGAAGCCCGCTTCATAAACGCCTTCGGCGACCAGCGCCGCCAGCTCTTGCTCGCGCCCGGCAGGCGGCCGGAACTTCGAATGCCAATTCCAAAAGGTCCGGGTGCCGTCGGTGACCGGTTTTAAAGCCACGTGGGCGACATAGTCGTTCAACGGAACGTCGCTATCGACGATTGCGTAGCTGAAACTGCGGGTCTTGTCGGAGAGGCTGAGCAGCTGCTCTCTAACCCGCTCACCGCCCGTCAGCCGGAAATCCCGAACTGCGCCGACCTGATCCGTGTGATCGGCACCCTCCAGTTTGCTGACGGCGACAGCGGGATGCCAGCGGTCATGACCGTTGAAATCGCGCAGGATTCGCCAGACTTCGTCGATCGGCGCATCTATCACTGTGGAGCGGCGAACCTCGACCATGTTAAGTCCCGAAGTGCGCTTTTAAGGCGTTGAAGCCGCCCTGAAAAACATCATCGCCGATATCCGCCACCAATTGTGCTTCAGCCTCGGCGGCGCAGTCGAATTCCGCCGACCATTCGGCGAAAGTGCGGTTGCCATCGGTGACCGGCGTAAGTTTCAGGGTGGCGACATAGTTGTCGACACCCATCGGACTCTCGAGGATAGAATAACTACAGGAGAAATCATAATCCGAGAGTGCCAGAAGCTTTTCCCGAATACGCCCGCCGTCCTTCAAGCGAAAATCCCGTACGCAACCCACCTGGTCCGGTGGTGCGCCGCCCTCAATGCGGCTTTCCGCGATCAGGGGGTGCCATGACGGCAGTGCGTTGAAATCCCGAATACGCGCCCAGACCCGGTCGGCCGGTGCGTTGATAATCGAGGAGGTGTAGACCTCCGTCATAGTCTAATCGTCCTTCTTTGCGTCTTTGTTGCTCTTGGCCAGGCTCTGCGCGTCCTTTGCAGCGCGGAAGACATCGCCCATACGTGCGACATTCGAACCTTCGACACCGATCTCCTTCATCATCTCATCGATCAGCGGCGCCTGGGCGCGGTACCGCAAAGCGCTCTCGATGACCTCATCGGTAGGCGAGCGCGGTCCGCCATTGCCACCACCGCCGGCCAATCCATCCACATGCAGGATCTTGATGCCTTCGATATTTTCCATCGGCCGGACGGACTCGCGGACGATCCCCTCCAAACGCTCGATCAACTTACCGCGTAGCAGGCTCGCGCGAGCATCGTCGGTCAGGACGTTTTCGGCCTCGTTCATGAGCCGTTGAGCCTCTGCAGCGACCGCGGCTCTGACTTTCTCGGCCTCGGCCGCGATCTTTGCGGTGTCAGCGTCCTTGGCAGCAAGAAGCCGGTCGATAGCGGCCAAGCGATCTGCCACTTCAATCTCTCGAATGGTCGCGACTTTTTCTTCTGCGATGGCCGCTTCGGCGCGGGCAGCTTCCGTTGTGACCCTGACCGCCGCTTCGTCGGACTGTTTGTTCAACAGAGCGATCTGCTTGTCCAATTCGGCCAGTTCGATGACCTGCTGACGTTCGACATCCAGTCGTTTGAGGTCGCGCTCCAGCAGAATACGCGCCTCGTCCAGCCCCCGGTTCGAAGCAATGCGTGCGCGCTCGACTTCTTCACGTGCGGAAATTTCGGCTTCATCCGTGGCCTGGCGTTCCGCGATCTGTTGCGATTTGAGCAGCATCTCGCGATCGATACGAGCCTTGTCGAGCGCCTGTTCCTGCAGGATCCGGGCAGCTTCGACTGACTGCCGCGCCGATATCTCGGCACTTTCGATCTGCTGTCCACGGGCGATCTCGCGCGCCTGGGTTTCCTCCTCGGCAACGATCCGGGCTTCGCGGAGCTGCCTTTCAGACACGATGCGTGCGCGTTCGACATCCTCGTTTGCCGAGATTTCCGCAACCTCGGTGGCATGACGCTGCGCGATTTGTTGCGATCTGAGCAGCTTCTCCCGCTCGATGCGGGCCTTATCCAGAACCTGTTCCTGGGCGATACGGGCTTTCTCGACGTCTTCGTGCGCCTTGATTTCGGTGTCCTCCAGAGCAATCCTGCGCTCGATCTCGCGCTTGCGCGTTTCCTGTTCCGTGGAGATCCGGGCACGGGCCGCATCGGCTTCCCGTTCGACCTGTTCGCGGACGATCTCGGCCCGTTGCGCGGCACGCAAAGCTTCGATGTCTCGTTCCTGGGCCAGGCGCGCGTTCTCGCTTTCTCTCTCAAGATCCAGCGTGGCCTTTTCCGCCTCCAGGTTACGGCTGCGGATGGCAACCATTGAATCCTGTTCGATATCGTTACGGGCCTTGCGGCGGGTCTCGATCGCCTCAATCAACTGAGTCAGGCCTTCTGCGTCAAAACGATTGGCCGGATTGAAAAACTCCAAATCCGTTTGATCCAGATCCGTAATGGCAACGGATTCCAGCTCCAGCCCGTTGCGCGCGAGGACATCCATCGCCCGCGCTTCGACTTCGACAACATAGTCGCCGCGTTTTTCGTGCATCTCGTCCAGAGACATTTCCGCCGCGACAGAACGCAGCGCACCGATGAACTTACCGGAAAGCAGGTCAGCCAGACCATCCGGGTCCATGGTCCGCCGGCCAAGCGTGGCGGCGGCGGCAGTGACTGCTTCGGGTTTGGGTGCGACACGCACGAAAAACTCTGCCTCTATGTCTACACGCATACGGTCACGTGTGATGACCGCCTCCTCGCGGCTCCGGCGCACCGGAATACGTACGACGTTCATGTTGACCGGCGTCACCTCGTGAATGATCGGCAGCACCAGCGCGCCACCGTTGATCACGACGGTTTCACCACCAAAGCCAGTGCGTACGAATGAGACCTCTTTGGTCGAGCGGTGGTAAAGCCAATGTAAGAGATAGACGACGACCGCGATGCCGATGATCGCGACGATAAGCCAAAGTATGACCGCGCCGATCAGTCCGCTTGTCATGTTGCTCCTCCCATTTTCAGCGACCGCTAATGGCCTTGAAGGCCCGGGTCTGTTCCGTCAGCGCAACCTCGGTCGGCAGGCGTTCCATCGAGGAGGCGCCGTAAAATCCGTGGCAGGCTTCTGTATTGTTGAGAACATAGGTGGCATCAGCCGGCATGGAGACCGGACCGCCGTGTACCAGCACGATAATATCCGGGTTCACCCGAAGCGCCGCCGCTGCCCAGGCATCCACGAGCGCCGGACAATCCTCGAGCTTAAGCGAGGTTTCCGCACCGATGGAACCACCGGTCGTCAGACCCAGGTGGCACACGACGATATCTGCGCCGGCCCTGGCCATCGCCGCGGCATCGTCTTCGCTGAAGACGTAGGGCGTGGTGAACATATCCTTTTCATGGGCCATCCGAATCACGTCGATCTCCAGGCCGTAGGACATTCCGGTCTCTTCAAGATTGGCCCGAAAAGTTCCGTCGATCAGTCCGACGGTGGGGAAATTTTGGATACCCGAGAAGCCAGTTCTTTTGAGATCGTCGAGAAAGCTGTCGAACATACAAAAAGGGTCGGTTCCGTTAACACCGGCGAGAACCGGTGTATTGGGTGCCATGGGGAGGACCTCGGGTGCCATCTCCATTACGATCTCATTTGCGTTGCCGTAGGCAAGCAGACCGGAGAGTGAGCCGCGCCCCGCCATGCGGTAACGGCCTGAGTTGTAAATTACGATCAGATCGATCCCGCCGGCCTCTTCGCATTTTGCAGAGAGACCGGTGCCCGCGCCGCCACCGATAATGGGCTCGCCGTTTGTTTTCATTTGCTGAAACTTTTCCAGCATGACGGAACGCTCAAAGCGCGGCATGTCGCTCTCTCCCAAGATAACTGTCGATTTCTGCTAAAGCGGCGATCGCTGCTTGGGCGAAGGCCTGGTCGTTGATGTTATGCGGCAGGCGTAGAAGGCGCCGGTTGCCTGTCTCTTTAAAGCCGCGTGCGATTGCGTCGAAGAGTGCCTGATCGGCCTCGGGATCGTGGAAGACCTGCCCTGGTGCATCCAGCGCCGATACACCGCCCTCCGGCAGCAGAAAGCGCACAGGTCCTTCCATTTGATTCAGGCGCTCGACGATCCACTGCCCCATCAGCCGGTTCTCTTCAGCCGTCGTGCGCATCAGCGTGACCTGTGGATTATGTTCGACGAAGGTGCGGCCTTTATACTTCTGCGGCACGCTTTCCGGCGCACCGAAGTTCACCATATCGAGTGCTCCAACCGAACCGACGTATGGGACACGCGTGCGGATGAAGGCGCCGAAACGGTCATCATCGGCGGGAAAGACACCGCCCATCATCATGTCGCAGACTTCCGTGGTGGTCAGATCTATGGCCCCGGTCAGCATCCCACTGTCGATCAGTTTCTCCATCGAGCGCCCGCCGACACCGGTTGCATGGAATACCAAACAATCGTAGTGGCTGTTTAACTGCGCTGTGATCTGGCTGATAGCTGTCGTGGTGACACCGAACATTGTCAGGCCAAGACCGGGCAGGTCGGCGTTTTCAGTGCTTATTTTGGCGGTGCCGCCGGATTGCTTAACCATGCCGGCCAGTGCATTTGCACCATTTGACAACACCTGCCGCGAAATACGGTTCAGTCCCTGCACATCGGTCACCGAATACATCATCATGATGTCCGAAGGGCCGACGTATTGCCCCACATCGCCGGACGCCACCGTCGATATCATCACCTTTGGAACGCCGACAGGCAGGCTGCGCATAGCAGGGGTGGCCAGAGCGGTCCCCCCGGATCCAGCTGCCGAGATGATGCCGCCGATCCCCTGTTGACGCCGAATCCAGGCTTCGAAAGCCTTGGCCATGGCTCGGACCGATGCGCCGCGGTCACCGGTAAAGACCGCACTTGCGCCGCCACGATGATAGGCGGCAACCATATGTGGCGGCACATCAGCACTGGACGGCTTTCCTGAAGTCGAAAGATCGACCGTGCGCACGGAAAGCTGCTGCGCGGCGATTTGATCGCGGATGTAACGGAGTTCCTTGCTCTTTGTATCGAAGGTGCCAACGACCAGAACCTCTTTGCCGCGGATTTGGGCCAGTGGCGTCAGCGGTTCCGAGAACATCGGTTCCGGCTTCGCGTCGAAGGGACGGTCCGACAAAGCCACCTTGACGTCTGGATCTTGTGGCTCCACGGCCGCCTGCGATGGTGTGGTCGGACGGTCATGTTCGTTTCTGGTTTTCCATTCCGCACTGGACCAGCGCGTGGGGGGAACATAGAGCACTTTTTGCGGAGCAGTTGTTGTCTCCGCCTGAGCTTCAGCATGTTTGGACTCAGCGCCAGGCTTCGCCCCATCTCGAGCTGGACTTGGCGCTGGATCCGGCGCTGGACCGGGTCCGGCCTCTACAGTCGGCGGCTGGTCGAAATCCTCGTGGGAATGACGTCCGACACCAAGCAAACGCTCCTGCAGGTTCCGGTCATTGGCCAATTGGCGGGCCGGCATGACACGATTAATCCGGCCGTTCACCATAATCGCAACATCTTCTGCGATTGCGGTTGCGACGCCAATGTTCTGCTCAATCAGCAGAACGGCGACATCGCCTTCTTCGGCGAGTTTGGCCAGCATGCTCTGAACCTGCTGGACGATAACCGGTGCGAGACCCTCGGTGGGTTCATCCAGCACCAGCAACTCCGGATCCTGCAACAGTGCGCGGGCAATCGCGACCATCTGCTGTTCGCCACCTGAAAGCTGGCCGCCGCCGTTGCTGCGCCGTTCGGCGAGCCGGGGAAAGGTGTCGTAAACCCGGTCAATGGTCCAGGTGCTGCCGCCCCTGTCCGAAAGCCTCAGATGTTCATCGACCGTCAGGGACGGCCATAGCCGCCGCCCTTGCGGTGTATAGCCGATGCCAAGGGTCGCAATCCGGTGCGGCGGCAGCTTCGTCAGCTCGTCGCCATGGAACCGGATCGATCCGCGGCTTGCCGGCACCAGGCCCATAATCGCGTTGCAAAGGGTCGTCTTGCCCATGCCGTTGCGCCCGACAATGGCCTGCACGCCATGTTCAAGCGTAAAATCGACTCCCTGAAGCGCATGCGAGCTGCCGTAGAACACATGCAAATCTCTTATTTGCAGGACGCTATCTGCAGGTTTCTTACTGCGCCGGCGTTCAGGCATGGCCACCTCCCAGGTAAAGTTCCTGGACGTCCGGGTCGCTCTCAATTTCTTTCGGGTTGCCTTCTTTGAAGATCCGGCCGTTGTGCATCATGGTAACGCTCTCAGCGACCCGCAGGGCGACATCCATGTCGTGCTCGATGATGATAAACCCGATGTGCGGAGGCAGTGACTGAAGAATTTCGATGAGCTCGCTTCGTTCCGTCGGCGAGAGGCCTGCTGCGGGTTCGTCGAAAAGTATGAAGCGTGGCGCACCGGCCAGAGCCAGGGCAATTTCGAGCTGGCGCTGCTGGCCGTGGCTGAGCTCCGCAACCAGGCTGTCGCGAACCGCACCGAGATGAACAGCATCGAGCAGAGTTTCGGCAACATGTGTCATGGCGTCATCGGGCTTTGGCCGGCGCAGGGACAGGCGTCCCCGGCTCGCACCGCGACAGGCCAGATAGACATTGTCGACGACACTCAGGCCGTCGAACAGAAGTGAAATCTGATAAGTGCGCCGCAACCCGCGGCGAATTCTTTCATGGACCGGAAGATCGGTGACGTCTTCGCCAAACAGCCTGACCCGGCCGGTCGTGGGCGGAAAATCTCCGGTGATTGCATTGAAGAGCGTTGTTTTTCCGGCACCATTGGACCCCAGAACCGCACGCCGCTCACCCGCCTTAACGGTGAGATTAATGTCCGCCAGGGCCACCAGCGCGCCGAAATGGCGGCTGACGGCCTCGAGTTCCAGCGCATATTGGCCGGTACTCTGCAGACGGGTAAGGGCGTCGGTCCGGAGCACTAAGTCAACCTCAACCGCACTTGGGATTTTCGCGGCTGACCGGGCCATACTTCAGGAACTCATCGTAGGAAACGCCGAGGGTCTGACTGACCGAAGGAATTACCTTGATGGTCTTGTTGAGCAGATTGCCGTCCGGCCCCTCGCTTACCTCTGTGAGGAAGATGTCGGCAACGGCGTTGCGCCGCTCATCCAGTTTCACCATGCCCGTCGGCGTCTCGAAGGAAAGGCCTGACAATACTGCGCGGTACTTCTTGCCGCCGTCCGAAAGATCGCCGCCGACTTCGTTAAGCGCCAACAGGGCCGCCTTGGTATTGATGTAGTAGGCGTGCGCGAACAGCGATGGGGAAGGAAAGCCGTCCGGGAACTGCGCCTTATAGGCTTCCACGAACTTCTGCCATCTTGCGTCGTCCCAGGTATCCGAGATGGGGCCCGCAGAAGGTGTGCCGATTACGAAGTCACGGGTACGGCCTTTGGAACCCAGTACTGTCTGATCAACCGTGATGGACCCGCCGACCAGGGGAAGATCGCCACCTGCCTGCTCGTACTGTGTGAGGAAATTGACCGCATCCGCGCCGCCCAAAGCGACGTAGATGGCATCGACGTCATCCGGCAGCGCTGCGATGACAGAAGAGTAGTCCTTGTTGCCGATCGGCACCCAGAATCGCGCATCGGCCGGAGCTTTACCGCCGAGACGGCAGAAGGGTTCCAGAAATCCGAAGACCTGGGTGTAAGGGAAAGAATAATCCTCGGCTAGTACCGCTATACTGCGATAGCCTTTTTCGTTGTAGACATACTCTCCCAAGCCCGCCATCCACTGCGCGCCCTCGGTACCGAAACGGAAAAAGTTCTCCGCCGGCTCGCGCAGCGTCGTGTCCTGGGCGGCCGAAGATCCATTCAGGAATGTGACGTTCGGCTTGGTCTTGGCGTAATCCTTAACCGCAAGGCCTTCCGAGCCCGACAGCGGTCCAACCAGCACCTGTACGCCGTCCTGCTCGACCAGTTTCCGAGTGGCGCGGATGGCACTGTCCGGTGAGGCATCAGACGAGCCAGTGATCAGTTCGATCTTTTTGCCGCCCGCTGTATATTTAAACTCTTCCAGGGCCAGCTTGACCCCGCGCATGCTGTCTTCGCCCAAGACCGTGAAGGCGCCCTCCAGGGTCGCAAGTGCGCCCATCTTGATGCTGTCGTCTTGCGCCATTGCAGGCCCGGCAAGTACGGCCGCGATGGCGGCGGCTATGAGTGTGCGACTATCGGGTATCATCTTTTTTTCCTCCCTTTTTAGGTTTACCGTGCTCGGGCGCGTTCGCCTGATCCCGGTCAATGCACGCCGCTGCCGTCCGACTGCGGGTGTTTCCTGAGCCTGAGTCTCTCTCTGATTCTTGCCCAAAGCCCAAGAAGGCCGTCCGGTGAGAACAAAACGACCAAAAGAAATGCTGTGCCGATGACTGTGTTGAAGCGCTCGCGGTCGATCAGATCGATGGCGAAGTTCTCCAAAAGAACGAATGCAAGCGCACCGACGAATGGGCCAATCGGATGCCGCATACCCCCCACAACGGCAATGACGAGGATATCGATTACAACATCGACGCCGACCGAACCGGGGGAGATCCGCCCATTGAACCAGACCATCAGAACGCCAGCGGTTCCCGCGATCAGACCGGACAGAAAATAGGCGAAGATCCGGTGCAGTGTGACGTCGTATCCGATGGCGCGCATGCGCCGGGGATTGTCACGGATGGCCTGTAGACTCAGCCCGAAGGTCGAGCGCGCGCCATAAACCACCATGAAGAAAAAGAAGGCCGCAACCGCGAGGCTGAGATAGTAAAATGGCGTGGGATCGCGCCAATAAATGCCAAACAGGGTCGGTGGAACCACCCCGGCGTAGCCCGTAAATCCATTAAAGATGACGTAATTCTGGCGGACGAAGTAGAAGAAAGCGACTGCGATCGCCAGCGTGATCATGATGGTATAGATGCCTTCGGTCCGCACCGAGATCGCCCCGATCAGCGCACTGAAAACCGAGGCTGCAAAAATCGCCGTGAGCGCAGTCAGCCACCAAGGCCAACCAAGGCCCATCACACCGACAGAGTTATGTCCGAGAATTGCCATCAGATAGCCCGCCAGTCCGGCGACCGTCAGTTGGGACAGGCTCACCATGCCGCCGTAGCCGGCCAACATCACCAAGGACAGCGCAATGGTGCCCAGCACCAAAGAGTAGGCGCCGATCTGAAAAACAAAGAAGTCTGAGGCGAAGGCAGGATAAAAGAGGAGAAACAGCACGGTGATTGCGGCTGCCGGGTGAATGTTCGGCAGCACGCCTTTCCCGGCGATGAGGCTGATATTCGCCATGGCTCAGCTACTCCCCATGATGCCCTGGGGGCGCACAGCCAGTACCACCACCATAATCAAAAAGGTCAGAACCACGCCGTAGGTCGGGAAGTAAGCCAATCCGAACTGCTCGGCCAATCCAATCAATAGCGCGCCGATAGCGGCGCCCGGTACCGAACCCATGCCACCGACGATCACCACCACGAGGGACGCCAGCAGGTAGCGGATATCTTCGCCGGGTGCGATCGATAGTGCAGTGCCACCGATGACGCCGGCAAAGCCCGCCAGGCCGGCGCCGATTGCAAACACCATCGCGAAGACGACCTGAACGTTGACGCCGGTTGCCGCGAGCATGTCACGGTCATTAACGCCGGCACGGATCATCATGCCGATGCGGGTCCGGTTCAGGAACAGCCAGAGTGCGATGCCGACTGCGATGGCAACCGCGAGTACGGCCAGACGGTAAATCGGGTATTTAAGGAAAACTTCTTTTCCCGAAGACCTGATGGTCGAGATTATCGGGAGTTCAGCCGCCCCGAACAGCCATTCGGGCGGCGCGAACTGATAGGTCGTACCAGACCAGATTGCCAGCATCAGGTCGGCTGCGACGATGGAAACGCCGATGGTGACCAGAGTTTGCCGCAGGTCGTCGCCTTCCATCCGCCGGAAAACCAGTACCTGAAGCAGGATGCCGGCGAAGGCAATTGCGATAAAGGCTGCACCAAGACCAACGAACCAGTTGCCCGAGGCTTCGGCGGCCTCATAGCCTATGTAAGCACCCAAGAGATACATGGAACCGTGGGCCAGATTGACGTTGCGCATCAATCCAAAGACGAGCGTAAAGCCGCTGGCCACCAGGAAGTAGAGGCCGGCCAAGGTCAAGCCATTGAGAAAAGTGTTTACGAAGGTCTTTTTACGGCCGATTGCCGAGATCAACCAGTCGGGCCAGACAGCAAAGATCATCCATAAAAAGATCCCCGCCACGATCAGAATCATGATCGCCCAGAAGGTATGACGCTCGATGAAGCGCCTCACCTCGCTGCCCTCCGCGCACAAGTAATCTCGCCAGGGAGGGCGCGTTGCCGATAGGCTCGGTCAGAGCTGCGGCAGATTGTTGTTCCCGGTAAACTAGGCGCGAAACGAAACGGCATGGTCGTGAACGCCATGATCAATTCTGCCTCCCTCAAGGCCGCCTCATTCCAGTGAAACGGCATTATATTTTTGGGTAAGTCCGAACCTTTTTCCCTGGCAATAATGCCTGGAGCGCTCACGAACTTCCGCTGCAGCCTTTTTGGCGTTGCCATGAGTGTGTAGAGTAAAATTATTGGAAACAACCTAGATTGAGCGTAAATTCGGGTAATATTGGGTAAAATTTTAAGCAATGCTACGGAATCACTTGACTTGGGATATCACCCTGCGCAGGGAGTCACAGTGGGAAAGCGGTGCTTTGCCGCCTGCGATCCTGACTGCGGGACCCAGATTCCACGACACGGGGATGCCAGATGAAATTGCTTTGCTGCTGCCCAACAACGACGGGGCATCAGCACTTATATCTGAGGTTGCGTCGAACCGCTCCGACTTGGGGAAACGGGCCATCGGCCTGTTCCTTGCCGATCCGTTTTTCCATGCCGGCAGAGAAGCCGGCCGGTTGCGTGACGCCGGGATCGAGTGGATAGCCAATCTCCCGACAGTCGAACAACAAGACCACGAGTTTGTGCAGTTGCTTGGTGACGTCGGACTCGACCGCAGCTTGGAGTTCGAGAGGCTCGGGGCCCTACAAGAATCTGGTTTCAATTCGATTGCTGTTGTCGCTGGCAGGGAAGCTGCCGAGGCGGCCGCCAGAATCAGTCCGCAAGCGATCATTGTGATACCGCGTGTTGTCGATTTTGCGGCCGGCTTTCCATCCTTTCGCCAGCGCGGCGCCGCGGCGCGGGATGTTGCCGAGGTACTACGTGCTGCCGGATGGCACGGTCCGGTCCTTGGACTTGCGGCAGAAACAGAGGTTGGGCACGAAACGCTCTGGCCCGACGTGTTGGACGGCGTCGTCTGCCGTCCAAAACGGCTGAAAACCGCCGGAGTGGAACCACAATAGCCAGGTCTTGGCTGCCGAGCCTCTAACCTTTGAGACCGTACTTCGCCATTTTGTTGTAAAGCGTCTTGCGGGAAATCCCCAGAGCTTCAGCCGTGCGCGTCCGATGAAAGCCGTTGCGCCACAGCGCTTCGACGACCCGGTTCTTTTCCGTGCGCGCATCGCTTTCACCCGGATCGGGACTTTTAAGCAATTCTGCGATGTCCTCTGGTTGGATCGGCCCCGGTAGTTTTCGACCCGCCAGGTTTCCCAAAAGAGCACGCAGTTCCGCTTCATTTCTAGGCCAGGTATGCGTGCTGAGAAGCTTTTTGGCTGCTGCGGAGAAGACACTGCGCCCATCGGCATTTGGGTTAAGAGCTGCAGCATTTGTGACAAGAAGGGCAGGCAAATCCTCGATCCGTTCCCGCAAAGGCGGCAACCGCAAAGTCCAGCCCGCCATAACCCGGGAGAGCTCGAGACTGGAAGAGTTTTGCTCGGCACCGCCCCGGTCCCAGTCGTCAGCGACCAACACCACGCGGGGCAATATCTGGCGGCGTCGGCGGCTGCCGGTCACAACGAAGTTTCCCTCTCTTAGAGCACGTGCCAAGCGGCGTTGTACGGTTGCCGGCAGGGCGCTCGGCGCGTGAACAATGATCATGCCCAAGCCATCGTCCGCGAGCGCACCGGAATTCAAGCCGCCTTGCTCGGCGGAGCCGAAGAGTTTGCGCCCGACTCCCGCCGGAAAATCCTCGGACAAGAGGTCGATTTCCAGAACCGTCTTTTTGCCGCGCGCGCTTTGACTGGCCAGTGCGGCGATGGTCGGGCCGACGTCGACACCCGGCTCGGCAATAACCATGACCGGCGTGTGCAGGCTGGCAAGCGCGCGAAGCCGGCGCAGGAAACCAACCAAAACACTGGATCGGCCGATAAATCCGCAGCGTTGTCCCCAGGAAACCAGTTTCGCACTCTCGGCATCCAAAGCCACACGCCGCTTGCTGGCCCGCCGGTAGGCATCGATCTGATCGGCAACGGAAGCCTCAAACGGCAGTCTCTCGATCGTAGAACCACCGACATAGCCATCGATCGGTGCACGCGCTGTCACGCGCCCCAGATCTTCAGCTGTTACGATTGGCCCGCCTTCCAACAGAAATGCGACATCAGGATGAATACGCTTGATCAAGCGGCCGATTTCGCGGGCGACCGACGCCGTCTCCTCGATCGACGCGCGCATCCGATGACCAAAGGCGCCGCCGGCGTTCCAACCGAGATTGAGACAGACCATATCCAGCCCGGCATCTGCACCGAGCCGCGCCTGGGTACGGGTCGCACAGTAAAACATCGTCGTCAGGCCCACGTCCTGCACGGCCCGCAGGAGCTCGACTTCCTTTTCCATGCCACGCCCGGCACGCGAGAGAAGCTGTTGCATGGCGTGGGAATAGTGCATGCCGCTCGGAAAATTCACCGCGCCTGCGAAGCCGCTGCGTTTGACCTGCTCCGCGATTTCGGCTGCGTCACAGCTTTCCCCCCAGGCGTTGACGCCGAGAAGGACAGGCACTTTGCATTGCGGCAGCAGTTCACTCAGCGCAAAACCCTGCGTAAGAGGCGCCGCATCATGGATCGGCAACATGCAGGCGATTGACGGGGCCCCCATGTTCCGCAACCGTCCGGCATTGATCGCCAGCAGGAAATCCGCGCCGCCCCGCTCGGCAGCAAGCGCCGCATTCCCTGAACCAATAGCGGCACCAACTAAGAACTGCGCCCCCGAATTCGGAAAGTGTTTCATTGGTTCCGCCTGCCGATTCAGCCGTCATCCGAGAAAAAGAACGCTGTCAGCGCTCCAGCCCCCATACCTGACGGTGAAGTAAAGCGTGGAACTGCGATGCCGTCGAGAGTCTAAAGATCACAGGCTTTCCAACCGGGCCCGATGCGCCTTGCGAATATGGAGCCTTGCGTACTCTTCCGCTTTGTCGAGATCGCGCGCAGCAACCGCCTCGATAAGGCGGCTGTGCTCTTCCACCGCACCGGCTCTGCGGTCTGGGTCGGTAAAGGTGGTTCCGTCCAGGAGCAAAAGGTACTGCTTCATATGCTCAACCTGCAGGACCAGATAACGGTTGTGCGAAGCCAGGGTCAAGCGGCGATGAAACACCCGATTGGAGGCAACCAGTTTGTCGACTTCATCGATGATCTCGCGATCGGCAGCGACCCCGTCTTGCAGGATCGCGATTTCAACATCGGTCGCATGCTGCGCCGCAAAGCGAGCCGCAGTGCCTTCGAGCACTTCTCGAACCATATAGAGCTGGTTGATTTCATCATGCTCGAGGGTGGGAATAACCATGCCGCGATTGGGCTCATGGCGCGCCAACCCCTGCGCTTCGAGCTGCTTTAAGGTTTCGCGGATTGGCGTGCGGCTGACGCCGAAACGTTCCGCCAACTCGGTTTCGCGCAAGCGGTCTCCCGGCTTCAGGTCCCCATCCTCGATCGCCTGGATCAAGAGGGAGTAGATATCCGCCCCACTGCGCGCCTGCATCACCTTCCATTCTTCTCTTGCCAATATTGCATACAAATGCATACAATTCAACACAAGAGGGACGAATGTGAAAATCGCGATTCTAGACGACTACCAGTCGCTTGCCCGATCCTTCGCCGATTGGAACCGGCTGCGCGACCGGGCATCAGTCCAGTTCTTTACCGATCCTATCTCTGATCCAGCGCAGCTCACCGACTGTCTGGGTTCCTTCGACGTGATCTGTCTGATGCGTGAACGCACCGCGTTCACCGGCGACCTCATCAAGGCCTTGCCGAATCTCAAACTGCTCGTGACCAGCGGCATGAAGAACGGTGCCATTGATCTGCCTGCCGCCGAGGAAAGAGGTATCGTGGTCAGTGGCACATCGTCGCCGGGGCACGCAACAGCAGAGCTGACATTCGGCCTGATCCTTGCCCTTGCCCGCAATCTTTTGCCTCAATCCAACAGTCTGCAGGCGGGCCGGTGGCAAACAGGAATCGGGCGCGATTTGCGTGGCGCCACGCTTGGGCTTCTTGGACTCGGGAGGCTCGGAAGCCAGGTTGCCGCTTTTGGCAGGGCTTTCGGCATGAAGGTCATCGCCTGGAGCGAGAACCTGAGCACAGAGCGTTGCGCGGAAGTTGGGGTTGATTACCGTGAAAAAACCCAGCTCTTCGCGGAATCCGATTTTCTCTCCGTTCACCTTCGCCTTTCCAAGCGGACAGAGGGCTTGATCGGTGCAAACGAGCTCTTCTTGATGAAACCGGACGCCTATCTGGTCAACACCTCTCGCGCCGCGATAATTGAGATGGCCGCCCTGGAACGCGCGCTGGTCGGAGGGGTAATTGCGGGCGCGGCACTGGATGTGTTCGACCATGAACCCCTACCTCCCGATCATCCTCTCTTGAGCACTCCCAATCTGCTTTTGACGCCACATATTGGCTACGTCACGCGCGAGACCTACGAGATCTTTTATCGTGAGATGTTGGAGGCCATCGAAGCCTGGCTCGATGGGCAGCCGATCAGAGTACTTGCGTCGTGATCGAGGCATTACTCGGCAGCGTAGTTGACGAATTCGGACTCTACACCATTATCGGAATCGGTTTCGTGGTCCTTGTCACCTCGGCCATTCACGGTGCAACCGGGGTTGCGGGCGGCTTCCTCATGTCGGCGGCCATCGCGCCCTTAATCGGCGTGAAGCCAATCGTGCCGGTGATCAGTGTCGCGCTCCTGATCAGCCATAGTGCGCGCGCCCTTATGAACATGCGGGATTTCGACCGCAGTGTATATTTCTCCGTCGCCGTGCCGGCCATTCCCTGCATTGTCGCCGGTGCTCTGATTTACGGTCGATTGCAGCCAACAGCCATCGCTATCCTTCTGGGCTGCGTGATTCTGTCTTCCATTCCGATCCGGCGCTGGGCCAAATCCCGGGAGATCAAAGCGGGCAAGCCGACACTCTACGCGGCAGGCGCCGTTTATGGCGGTCTATCGGGCACATCCATTGGTCCCGGAATGCTCCTCATCCCCTTTATGCTCGGTTATGGTCTCCGGAAAGAGGCCTTTGTCGCCACTTTGGCGGTCATCGCCCTCACGACCAATGTCACAAGGGTTTCGGTCTTCGGAGGCCTGGAGCTTCTCGACGCACGCTATCTGACGCTTGGCGTTCTTATCGGACTGGTGACCATTCCCGGCAACTGGATCGGGCGGTCCATCCTGCGGCGCATGACCAACGAAGGACATGGAACGCTCGTCGACATCTTGACGGTCATCGGTGCCCTGAACTTTTTCTGGCTGGCCTATCGCGCTTAACTCTATTCTTGGTGCTTTCGACGACGACGAAAGGGACCATCGGCCATGGACAACCCGGCATTGACGACAGTGGGTCGCGCCTACAGCACATACGAGGCCGCCTTTGCGATGTCACTGCTCGAGTCATCCGGGATCAAGGTCTTTGCCCACCCATGGCATACCTTGGCATTGTCGTGGCACCTAACACACGCCCTGGGTGGAATCGAACTACAGGTAGCCGCCTCTCACGTCCAACCGGCAGCAGCCATTCTGGCGGATTTTCAGGCGGCTTCACGACCCAGAAACAGGCTCCTGCTGTTGTTGGTCGGGATAATCGTCCTGTTCTGCGCAAACGTACCTCTACCGCCTTCAGGCTTCTTTTCTGCCTTGCGGCCAGCTGTGGCGCGCGGAGCGGCGCTTGATTGAAGTTGGCGGCTTTGAAACGGATCAGCGGGCTCGCTTAGAGTCACCGGGACGACAGATCGCCCAGTGCGAATCCGCCTAGCCCGGGTTACCCCTAGTTCGCGGGCCAGACATCGTCGGGAATACAAACGGATCCGGCGAAGAGCTTGCGCGCCGTACGCAGCAGGCCGGCGGACTTCAGGTAAAACTCGCCGTTATCCAATGCATAATCGAAGACAACGTCGATGGCGCCTGACGGATGTTCGATCTTAAGTGGAAGCGGTCGTTCATCGCTTAAATGCTCCAACCCCTCTGCGACGGTTCCCGGCGCCAGCACGCAGGAGCCCGTGCAGATTGACCCAGTGACGGCATAGCTTGGATGACATTTCCACGGCATCAGGTAGCGCGCAGCGATGGCGCCACCTGCGCGAGGTGAAGCCAGCAGACCAACTTTTGGCACGACGGATTCAGCGACATTCGAAAAACCCATCATCTCGCCGGCTTTGATCCGGATAGGCTCGATTAGAGCAAAAAGCGCTTCGTTTGCATCGACTTCCTCCCGGCTTTCGTAACCGGTAAGGCCGAAGTCCTCTGCGCGGCCAATCATCATCGGCATCGCAACATCGATACAAGTCACCGCTTTCCCGTCAATCACATCGATTGGCTTGCCGGTTGGAAAGAGCTTACCTGTTTTCGACCCAATCACATTCATGAAGTTCAGGATCACAGGTGCGGCTGTTCCGGGGACACCGTCAATACGGGCGTCTCCCTGGTAATTGACTTTGCCAGCCGGTGTCTCAACCTTCGCTTCAATCAAAGAATCGGTGTTTACATTGCGGATTTTGATTGAGGTAACATCACCTTGAGGCTCTACCAACCCCAATTCCAGTGCCGCCGGACCAACCCCTGCCAGGATATTCCCGCAACTCGGAGAGAAATCCACTTCAGGCTTTTCCGCATGGACCTGAGCAAAGAAATAGTCGACTTCCGCCCAGTCGTCTTGCGAAGGTGACAGCATTGCAACTTTACTGGTTGTCGGTTGCCCGCCACCGATACCGTCCACCTGAAGAGGCGATCCCGCTCCCATTGCCGAGATCAAAACCTGCGCAAGCTGATCGAGATCTTCGGGCAGATGGGCTGCATTGAAGTACGGCCCACGAGAGGTTCCGCCGCGCATCACTATGCAAGGAATGTCCAGTTGGGGCATTACGTGCCTTCTTTCATTTCTCGATGACGCTCAGCGACCGCCAAAGGGCCAGGGAAGCTCAACGAAATTCTGTAGCAAACCGGGCGGAAAGTCGCGGTTTAGAACTCCAGCCATCAACAGCATGAAGCCGACGCCACCAATCGTCATGACGGCAATGCTTTGCCAGCTCGCCCCCGCACGCACCCGGAGGAATGCAATGAAGAAAAGAACCAAAGCAATGACGAAGCCAAAGAGCGCCGTGAGAACCAGAAGCGAGATGAACCAGGCCAGAGTCGGCCACAAGCCAATGGGCGCCGTCGCGTCCTCGCCGTGCCGTTCGCCATCTGAGAAGACAACGTCGGTCTCCGGCCTCAGACGCATCTGAAGCAGAAGTATCACAGCCCCCAGCAGCGACAGGCCCGCAACGGTGACCGGAAAGACCTTGTCGATCAGGACACTCACGGAAATTGCGTCTGCGAAAGCCGCAGCAAGGAACGCAGTTACCAGCAGCGCAAAGATCAATGGTCCGCGTTTATCCCCGGTCTCCGGCTTGGACTCATCCTGGTGCAGTGTCGAAGACTGCCGCATGCCCAGCCAAACCGACGCAACGATAATCGCGATAAGGATCAGTCCGACGGGCGTGAACAGATAAGACAGCATTCCTTCCAATCCACCCGTCCGGCCCTTGACCATGGCGATCTGGGTCGCCTGGTAGGCATAGACTTCGGCTTGATCCGCAAGCACGAAACCAATCAGGAACGCCGGCCGAGACCAGTCGAAACGCCGCATGAAGATGCCCAACAATCCAATGGCAACCAAGGCTCCCAGATCCCAAAGCGTTTGTTTCGACTGAAAGGCTGCGAACGAGATCATCATGAAGAGGAAAGGCACCAGCAGCGGAAAGCGGATAGTGGTCAGCCGGGCGATTCCACCGGAAAGAAAGATGCAGAGTCCTGCACCCACCACGTTGGCGAGCGCCAGCGACCAGACCACCGTATAGGTGATGGGAAGGTCGTTGCTGATCATCTGGGGGCCGGCTTCATAACCCAGAAGAATCATTCCGCCAATGAACACAGCCATCGAACCGGAACCGGGAATACCAAAGAGGAGCGTGGGCACCAGTCCTCCGCCCTCTTTCGCGTTGTTTGACGATTCCGGGCCGATCACCCCGCGAATTTCACCATTCCCGAAGCGGCTGCGGTCCTTCGTCGTCTGTACGGTATGGCCATAGGCGATCCAATCCACGACCGAACCGCCGAGTCCGGGAATCACGCCAACGACAACACCGATTGCCGCACAACGAATGGAAAGCCATCTGTTGCGCCACCAGTCCGCGATGCCGTCTCCCCAACCGGCGCCCAGCTTCGCATCCTTGGCGATGGCGCGATCCTGACGCAGGAGCGAAATGATCTCCGGCACCGCAAAGATGCCCAGGCCGATCACTACGAGGCTGAAGCCGTCCTGCAGATACCAGGACCCGAAGTCAAGTCGCGCCGAACCTTGGGCCGGCGCTTCACCAATCGCACCGACGGTCATACCCAGCCCGACCGCGATCAGGCCTTTCAGCAGGCTACGGCCCGCGAGCACGCCCACCATCGAGAAACCAAGAACCGTGAGCAGCAACAACTCCGGCACGCCGAAGGCAAGCACCAGAGGACGCGCAATCAGGATAAAAAATGTGAGGACGACTGCGCCGAACAAGCCGCCGAAGAGCGAGGAAACGAAAGCCGCAGCGAGCGCCCTTGCCGCCTGTCCCTGTTTGGAAAGCGGAAAGCCATCGAGGACTGTCGCCTGTGACGCCGACGATCCGGGGATGCCCAGCAGCACTGACGCGAAGGTGTCGGAGGTCGGGATCACCGCCACCAGGCCGACCATCAGGGACAGCCCCGAAACCGGATCCATACCGTACACAAAAGGTAATACCAGTGAGAGACCGGCAATGCCGCCGAGCCCTGGGAACACGCCAACGCAAAGTCCGAGCAGTACGCCACCCGCCAGGTATCCCATCGCCGTTGGGGTCAGGATAAGCGAGAAGGCTTCGCTCAACGCCGGCAAGGCGATTGAGAGCAAGTCCATCGTGATTCTTTCGGTTGGTCTTAAAGTGGCCGGATAGCCCGAGAGAAGGAAGGCTGCGCCGGTGATAAATCCGGCGCAGCTTCAAACATCAGAGCTCAACGCCGTAGCGTTCCTTCAACCAGGCCTTGATCCAGTCTTTAGCCGCTTGGTTCACGACCGTGCCCTGAACCAGCTTCGCCTTGGCATCGTCACCTACTGACTGTGGATAAACACCGAGCCGCTTCTTGGAAATATCCGCGAAATCTGCGCGCTCCGTCACAGCCTTGAAGGCTGCTGAATAGGTATCAATAATATCCTGTTCAGTGCCCTTCGGAAGGAAGACCATTTTCTGAGCAGGGAAGCCGGCAACAAAGAAGGCTTTCCAGGCTTCCCAAGCATCGCCCGACGGCGCCTCGCCCTTAACGTCCGTATAGACCTCCTTAAAGGTCGGAATATCGGGGAAGGTCGGGTCCCGGACGACATTGCCCTCGGCGTCAAGCGCGCCCCAGGTCATAATCGGCACGGCTTTACCTTCCTCAACCAGCGGCGTTACCTTGGATAGGAATGCCGAAGAGGTCTGGTAGTCGATGTTAACTTCGCCCCGTTCGAACATTAAACGCCCTGCACCACGGCCTTTGATCCCGAAGACGGGTTCGACCTTCATGCCCAACATTTCCCAGGCCAGAAGCGGCACGAGGTCGAGACGCGTTGCGCCTTGAGATCCATAAATAAAATCAACGTTGGCAATGACATCCTTCGGGTCTTTTTTCCAACGTGCGGCCAGATCCGCAGGCAGGTAAGCAACCCCACCGGTCGCCGTCGCCAGCACCACGTTCCAGTCAGAATATTCGTAGCGGACGCGCGGATCCCCGAGAAGATAAGGGAACTGGGTCGATCCGGAGGTCCCAAAAATTGTAAGCCCATCAGACTTCGCGCGTTCTGCAAACCAATTAGCGCCCTTGGTGGAACCTGCGCCCGGCATATTTTTCACGACTATGCTGGGGTTGCCCGGCAAGGCCTCAGCAAGCAGCGGCGCGTAGAACCGCGCCCATTTGTCGGATCCCCCACCTTCCTTGAAGGGGATGACCCATTCGACGGTTTCACCCGAAAAATCCGCAGCCAGCGCCGAACCGGCCAGCAGACCTGCGGCTGCCACCCCGGCTAGAGTTTTGGCCGCAAAACTAAGAAAACGTCCTGACATTTAATCCTCCCAAACACTTTTCGTCGGTGGATCCGGACGCTATTACCCAGATCTTCACCAGATTGTTTTTTCACAACAACCAGCTGATCGCGCAGGCTTTTGCACATTGGCAAGGTTGCTCATACTATGAGTACTGCCCAAACCTTTCACCAACCTATCAGGCGTAACAGGTACCGGAGAGAGTGGTGCGAATCGTCGTCATCGAGGATAATTTAGCCCTAGCGAAGGCTGTTGCGACGTCCCTTATGGACGAAGGCCACGGCGTTGACGTTATCGACAATGGCTCAGAGGCGAGCTTGTTCCTGTCCCAGGAACAGCTTGATCTGGTTATTCTCGACATCAATCTTCCGGGAAAAAGCGGTATTGACGTTCTTGCCGAGTTTCGCGCCGGCGGAGCCTCTACACCGGTGATTCTACTCACTGCGCGCTCGGATACGAAAGACCGTGTGGCCGGCCTGGACAAGGGTGCCGACGATTATCTGGTCAAGCCCTTCGACATGGCAGAGTTGCTGGCGCGCGTTCGCGCACTCCTTCGACGCAGCTCACTCGAACAAACTCTCGAGACGCGAGTCGGCGATCTTGTGTTCGACCAAGTGGGCCGGCGGGTTTATCAGGCTGGTGCTCCGCTGGATCTCCCCCGCCGCGAATTTGCGTTGCTGGAGCTGTTTGCCGGCCGGGTGGGGCAGGTAATTTCGAAAGAACAGATCCTCGATCACTTGTATGGCACAGGGTCGGATTCAGACGCCGCCGCCGCAGAGCTCTATGTTCACCGCTTGCGCAAACGCCTGGTCGACTGCGGCCTCACGATCAAAACCTTCCGTGGACTCGGTTACTGCATGGAAGAAAATCCATGAAGCGCGTACACGCTATTCGCACCCGTCTGCTGCTGTTACTACTCCTCCCGCTGAGCCTGATCGCGGTCATCGAATCATTGGAGACCTTCTTCACCGCCAGAAAGACGGCGGACGAACTTTACGACAAAACGCTGCTGGCTGTGATGTTTACAGTGTCGGAAAACGTCCTGGCTTCGAACGGCGACCTGTTATCGGAGAACGTTCTGGAAGCTCTCACCGAAAACCTCGGCGATCAGTTTTTCTATCACGTCGCAGGTCCCGACAACGTCTTCGTTACCGGCTACACCGGCTATCCCGCGCGCGCGCCTGGTGTCGTCCTGGAAGGCGGCGTGCCGGTGTTTTACGATGGAAATTACAAAGGCACACCGGTTCGTGTGGTGACCATTCGGCAGCTCGTCTCCGAACGCAATTTAAACGGCTGGATCACCGTAACTGCCTGGCAAAGCATCAACTCCCGCAAGGATCTTACCTATCGCCTGTTCGGAGAATCCCTGCTTCGTCTCGGCTTGCTCGTTGCCAGCGCGGGTCTGATCGTCTGGTTCGCTGTCCGGATTGGTTTGAAACCGCTGCGCAACCTACAGAATGCAGTGGAAAAGCGCTCTTCTTCCGATCTGTCACCCATCCGCCGTTCGGTGCCCATAGAGGTACAAAGCCTCGTGCAATCCATGAATGCCCTCTTCAAAAAAGTACAGCAGTCCATCGATGTGCGAGAGCGTTTCATTGCCGACGCAGCTCATCAGCTCCGAAATCCGATCGCAGGATTGAAAGCACAAGCCGAGGTCGCCGCAAATGCCAAGACGCAGGACGATATGCGCGAAAGAGTCGAAGGTATCGTGACCTCCAGCGATCGCATGAGCAGGCTGGTGAACCAGTTGCTGCTCAGTGCCAAGATACACTCAGCCCAAGGCGGGGCCGAGAGTCTGGAGAGTTTCGATCTCGTGGAATCAACTCGCGAGGTCGCGCGCCACTTCGTACCGAAAGCCATGAGGCAAGACCAGTCACTGGAATTTTTGTCGGCCGCAAACCCCATCATGGTAACCGCCAACAAGACCCTGATCGAAGAAGCGGTCTCCAATCTTATCGACAACGCCCTCGCGCACAATCCTTCTAAAACAGAGGTGACAGTCAGGGTTTCGACTGAATCGGGACAGGCCACCGCCTATGTCGAGGATAATGGAGTCGGAATATCGAAGGCAGATCTCGAAAAGGTGCTGGAGCCCTTCGTGAACGGCTCCGCTTCGACTTCAGGTAGCGGTCTGGGCCTGGCAATCGCCCGCGACGTTGTCCAGCAGCATGGCGGCAGAATTCAACTTATCCCCTCGCCGAGCGGCCAGGGGATAAGAAGCGAGATTATCCTGCGTCAGGATTCACATCAGCCATCGACCTGACGCCCCTGCTTGACTGTCACGACGGAGCAAAGGTTCCGATGCCGCGCGCGTCGAGTGTTTCCGTTATCTCCGCAAGGATCGTCGGATCGTCGATCGTCGCCGGCATTTTCCATTCGGCACCATCTGCAATTTTTTGCATGGTTCCGCGCAGAATCTTTCCAGAACGGGTTTTCGGCAGGCGCTCGACACAAACGGCAAGTTTGAAGGCGGCAACCGGGCCAATGACATTTCTGACCTGCTGAACCACTTCTTTTTCGATGCTTTCCGTCGGACGTTCGACATCCGCATTCAGGATCAGAAAGCCGACCGGGATCTGGCCTTTCAGTGCATCTTCAACACCGATTACGGCGCATTCCGCGACGCTGGGATGGCTGGCGATGGCTTCTTCTATCGCTCCGGTCGAGAGACGGTGACCAGCCACGTTGATGATGTCGTCGGTACGCGACATGATGAAGAGATAGCCGTCTTCATCCATCAAGCCGGCATCAGCCGTTTTGTAATAGCCCGGAAATTCGTCGAGATAGGCATCCTTAAAACGATCATCCGCATTCCACAGCGTCGGCAGGCAGGACGGCGGGAGCGGCAGCTTTACAGCGATGTTCCCCAGTGTGCCGGGTGATACCGGGTGCCCCTCATCGTTCAGCACCTGAACATCGTAGCCGGGCATGGGAACGGTCGGCGAGCCAACCTTGACCGGCAGAGCGCCGAGTCCCAAGGGATTGCCTGCAATCGTCCAACCGGTTTCCGTCTGCCACCAGTGGTCAATCACCGGCACTTCCAGTTTAGCCTGCGCCCACTCGATGGTGTCCGGATCGGCCCGCTCGCCCGCAAGGAACAATGACCGCAGGCTGGAAAGATCGTAGTTTGGGATCAGGCTGCCGGCGGGGTCTTCTTTCTTGATCGCGCGAAAGGCCGTGGGTGCGGTGAAGAGCACAGATACATCGTGGTCATCGATCACACGCCAGAAGGTTCCAGCGTCGGGCGTGCCGACCGGCTTGCCCTCGAAGATGACTGAAGTACAGCCCTTCAACAGAGGTGCATAAACGATGTAGGAGTGACCAACGACCCAACCGACATCGGAAGCCGCCCAGAAAACCTCGCCAGCCTCAACACCATAGATCGCCTTCATGGACCAATGCAGGGCAACCATATGGCCGCCGTTGTCCCGGACCACCCCTTTCGGCTGTCCCGTGGTGCCAGAGGTATAGAGAATGTAGAGAGGGTCGGTCGCTTTCACTGAAACACAGGCAACCTTGGTGCCGGCTGCTTTGTGCGCAGCAACGGCGGTTGCGTAGTCGATATCCCGGCCTTCAATCAGCTCGCCGGCAAGCTGTTCTCGTTGCAGGATAACGCAGCAATCGGGTTTCTGCGCAACCATGTCGATGGCGGCATCCAGCAGCGGTTTGTAGGCAACAGTCCGTCCTGGCTCCAACCCGCAAGAGGCGGAAATGATGGCCTTGGGGGTGCAGTCCTCGATCCGGGTTGCCAGCTCTGCGGCAGCAAAGCCACCAAAGACCACCGAGTGCACGGCCCCCAGTCGCGCGGCAGCGAGCATTGCAACAGCGGCTTCCGGCACCATCGGCATGTAGATGATGACCCTGTCGCCTTTCTCGACACCCCGCTCGCGCAACACTGCCGCGAGCGCTTCGACTTCGCTCAGCAGTTCGGCATAGGTGATGCTGCGCTTGGCACCGGTCATGGCACTGTCGTAGATCAGGGCCGCCTGCTCTGCGCGGCCGGAATCAACATGACGGTCGACCGCATTGAAGCAGGTGTTGCAGGACGCGCCAGTGAACCAGCGGCCATAGACGCCGGCGTCAGGGTCAAAGGTCTTGCTCCAGGGTTCGAACCAGTCCAACTCCTCCGCGCAATCTGCCCAAAAAGCCTCCGGGTCCGATTGCCAACGCGCATAGGTCTCGTGATACCGCGAATTGCTTGTCATCTGAACCTCCCTTTCATTCCCATTGCGGAGACTTCTGCGGGGCGCCGCGAAGACTCCGAACCTCGGCTCTATCGATTGCGTCTGAAGCCGGATACGCGGCCAAGCACGGCATTGGCCGCTTCGATCACATTGGTGCCCGGCCCGAAGATGTCGGCCACACCTGCAGCCCGCAGGAAGCCATAATCCTGTTCCGGGATGACCCCGCCGCAAACGACCGTGATGTCCTCGGTCGATTTGTCTTTGAGCGTCTCGATCAGCTCCGGGATCAGGGTCTTATGTCCTGCCGCGAGAGAGGAGACTCCGACGACATCAACCTTCAAAGCGATCGCCTTCTCGGCCACTTCCTGCGGGGTTTCGAACATTTCCGAGAGGTCGACGGTAAAGCCCATGTCGGCGAAGGCGGTGGCGATCACTTTGGCGCCGCGGTCGTGCCCATCCTGTCCCATCTTGGCAAGCAGAATATGCGGTTTACGCCCGTTACTTTCGGCGAAATCCAGGATGCGCTTTTGGAGGGATTCGTACTCCACATCCCCCGCATAGACTTGGTCATAAACTCCGGCAATGACCCGGGTTGCCGCCTTGTGCCGATCGAAGGCCTGTTCCATGGCGTTAGAGATCTCACCCAGACTGGCGCGGGCTCTCGCCGCCACGACGGCAGCTTCCAGCAGATTGCCCTGTCCCGTTGCCGCGACCGCCGCCAAATCCTTCAGCGCGTCATTGCAGAGCGCTTTGTTTCGCGTCTTGCGCACACGTGTCAGACGGGCGATCTGCGCTTCGCGTACCTTGACATTGTCGATGTCCAGAATATCGACGGGCGGCTCGTTCTCAAGAGTGTATTTGTTGACACCGACGACCACGTCTTCGCGCTGATCGATGCGCGCCTGGCGTTTGGCGGCGGCTTCCTCGATCCGCATCTTAGGCAGCCCCTGCTCGACGGCCTTGGTCATTCCGCCCAGCGCCTCGACTTCCTGGATCATCGCCCAGGCCTCGTCGGCAAGATCCTTGGTCAGGCGTTCGATGTAATAGGATCCACCCAACGGATCCACAACGTCGGTCACGCCCGTTTCGTGTTGCAAAATAAGTTGTGTATTGCGGGCGATACGCGCCGAGAATTCGGTCGGCAAGGCGATAGCTTCATCAAACGAATTGGTGTGCAGCGACTGGGTTCCCCCCAGAACGGCGGCCATGGCTTCAAAGGCCGTGCGCACGACGTTGTTGTAGGGGTCTTGTTCGGTGAGTGACACACCAGAGGTCTGACAATGGGTCCGCAGCATTTTCGAACGCTCGGATCTGGCGCCGAAATCGGTCATGATTTTGGCCCAGAGCTGACGCGCGGCGCGGAGTTTCGCGGCCTCCATAAAGAAATTCATGCCGATACAGAAGAAGAACGAGAGCCGTCCCGCAAAGTCGTCGACATCGAGCCCCTTGGACATGGCGGCCCGGACATATTCCATGCCGTCTGCCAGCGTATAAGCAAGCTCCTGCGCCAAGGTTGAGCCGGCTTCCTGCATGTGATAGCCGGAGATCGAGATCGAGTTGAACTTCGGCATCTCCTTTGCAGTGTAGGCGATGATGTCCGCGATGATGCGCATGGAAGGTTCGGGCGGATAGATATAGGTGTTCCGCACCATGAACTCTTTCAGGATGTCGTTCTGGATCGTCCCGGATAGCTTGGCAGGCGCTACTCCCTGTTCTTCACCAGCCACGATAAACATGGCCAGAACCGGGATCACCGCGCCGTTCATGGTCATTGAGACCGACATCTGATCCAGCGGGATACTGTCGAAGAGGATCTTCATGTCCTCGACGCTGTCGATGGCAACACCCGCCTTGCCGACGTCGCCGACCACCCGTGGATGATCGGAATCGTAACCGCGATGGGTCGCGAGATCGAAAGCGACGGAAAGTCCCTTTTGCCCCGCTGCCAGGTTCTTGCGATAGAAGGCGTTGGACTCCTCCGCCGTCGAAAAGCCGGCATATTGCCTGATCGTCCAGGGCCTGCCGGCATACATGGTCGCCCGCACTCCGCGCGTGAAGGGCGCGACCCCGGGGACTTCTCCGGCCGCCTCTTCGGGCAGATCATCCACCGTGTAAAGCGGCTTGATCGTCAGACCTTCCGGTGTTGCTTTTTCCAGCTTGCCCAGATCACCGCCTTTGAGCTCATGAGATGCCAGGCTGTTCCAGCTATCGATGTTATCACTCATGCTGCGAACTCCATGATGATGTCGTCGACCGCAAGGCTGTCACCGACGCTGACCGGTATCTTGCCGATCACAGCCGACTTGTCGGCGCGCAGAACGTTCTCCATTTTCATGGCTTCGACGATTGCGAGTGTCTGTCCTTCCTCGACGGTGTCGCCTTCATTTACGTGCAGTGCGATCACCAAGCCGGGCATGGGGCAAAGCAACAGGTTGGAGGTATCCGGTGGTTCCTTGCGCGGCATTCGGTCGGCAAGCTCTGCCAGGCGCGGCACAAGGACCTGAAGCCTGCAGTCAGCCCCGCGATGCCGGAGGCGAAAGCCACCAGGAATTGCGGAAACCTTGAACCAATATGCCGCCCCGTCAATCTGCATTTCGGCGACGGCGCATCCCGGTGACCAAGCCGTCCTGACAACCAATCCCGCATCGCCGCCGAAGGAAACGAGATATCCGTCGACCTCAGTCTCCAACCCGACCAGGATGCGCTTTTCCTCAAGGCAAACCACACGTTTTTCTGTGCCGGCAGCCTGTTTCCTGCGGAAACGGTTCCCAGAGATGTCTGCCCGCCGGTTTTCCAGGATCCGGTTCAAGACGGTGGCAGTGGCCGCGAGGCGCCGTTCCATAGTTTCATCGGGCGTAACGCCCATAAAGCCGTCCGGGTATTCCTCGGCGATAAAGCCGGTGGTCAGCCGGCCGTCGCGCCAACGCGGATGATCCATCAGAGCCGATAGGAAGGGAAGGTTGTTCCCCACGCCCTCGACAACGAACTGGTCCAGGGCATCCGCCATGGCATCGACAGCCTCCAAACGCGTCGGCGCCCAGGTGCAGAGCTTTGCGATCATCGGGTCGTAAAACATCGAGATCTCGGAACCCTCGACGACGCCGGTGTCGTTGCGGACGGCAAGATCCGAGCCCGCGGTTTCTTCCGGCGGTTTGTACCCGGTCAGACGTCCGATCGACGGCAGGAACTTGCGGTAAGGATCCTCCGCGTAGAGCCGGCTTTCCACCGCCCAGCCATTCAAAGTCACCTGTTCTTGGGTGAAGTCGAGTTTTTCGCCTGCCGCAACGCGGATCATCTGCTCGACCAAGTCGATTCCGGTGATCAGTTCGGTCACCGGGTGCTCGACCTGCAAGCGGGTGTTCATCTCCAAGAAATAGAAATTGCGGTTCTTGTCGGCGATGAATTCAACCGTGCCGGCAGAGTGATAGCCCACCGCCTGGGCCAGCGCGACCGACTGCTCCCCCATGGCTTTACGGGTTTCCGGATCGAGAAACGGCGACGGCGCTTCTTCCACGACTTTCTGATTCCGTCGCTGGATCGAGCACTCCCGCTCACCGGCGTAAATACAGTTGCCATGCTGGTCGGCGAGTATCTGGATTTCGATGTGACGGGGTTCAGTGACGAACTTTTCGATAAAGATCCGGTCATCGCCAAAACTCGACGCGGCTTCGGACTTCGAGCGCTCGAAACCTTCCCGCGCTTCATCGTCGTTCCATGCGACGCGCATGCCTTTTCCGCCACCGCCGGCCGAGGCCTTGATCATCACCGGATAACCGATGCCGGATGCGATCTCAGCGGCATGTTCCGCGCTGTCGATCAGTCCCATATAGCCGGGGACAGTCGAAACATTGGCCTCGGCGGCGATCTTTTTGGAGGTGATCTTGTCGCCCATGGCGTCAATCGCATTGGGCGGCGGACCGATAAAGGTAATGCCTTCAGCCTTCAGGCGCTCGGCAAAGGCGGAGCGCTCTGAAAGAAAGCCATACCCTGGATGCACCGCATCCGCACCGCTCTCCTTACAGGCATCGATGATCTTGTCGATCACCAGATAGCTGTCGGCGGCCGGCGAAGGACCGATATGAACGGCCTCGTCCGCCATTTGAACATGGACGGCGTCTCTATCGGCGTCAGAATAAACGGCGACAGTGCCGATTCCCAGGCGCCTGGCGGTCTTAAAGACCCGGCAGGCGATCTCACCACGATTGGCAACCAGTATTTTCTTGAACATTTCAGCCACCTAAATCGGAATGTTGTCGTGTTTCTTTTCGGGCAGACTCTGTTTCTTGGTCTTTAAGGACTCGAAAGCACGAACCACCCGCCGGCGCGTGGAGTGCGGCATGATCACCTCGTCGATGAAACCGCGTTGCGCTGCGATGAAGGGATTGGCGAAACGGTCTTCGTATTCCTTCGTGCGTTGCGCGATCTTGTCAGGATCGCCGAGTTCGGAACGGTAGAGAATCTCGGTCGCGCCCTTGGCGCCCATGACTGCAATCTGTGCGGTCGGCCAGGCATAGTTGACGTCGGCGCGAATATGTTTGGAGGCCATGACGTCATAGGCACCGCCATAGGCCTTGCGCGTAATCACCGTGACCTTCGGCACCGTCGCTTCGGCGTAGGCAAAGAGCAGCTTTGCGCCGTGCTTGATGATTCCGCCATATTCCTGCCCGACACCCGGCAGGAAGCCCGGGACATCGACTAAGGTGAGCAGCGGAATGTTAAAGGCGTCGCAGAAGCGCACGAAGCGCCCGGCCTTTTTCGAGCTGTCGATATCAAGGCAACCGGCCAGCACCATGGGCTGGTTTGCGACCACCCCCACCGTCGAGCCGTTCAGCCGGATGAAACCGCAAAGAATGTTACCGGCGTGCGCCTGTTGAACCTCGAAGAACTCGCCCTCGTCCGCGA
This sequence comes from Pelagibius sp. Alg239-R121, assembly GCF_947331435.1. Taxonomy (GTDB): domain Bacteria; phylum Pseudomonadota; class Alphaproteobacteria; order Kiloniellales; family Kiloniellaceae; genus Denitrobaculum. The sequence goes on from NZ_CAMZOF010000002.1 coordinate 625,051, forward strand.
TCTTCGCGATAACCTCGTGCATGTCGTAAGGCTTATTGGCGTTGTCCGGGATGATGGTATCGAGCGACGTTTCCAGCCGCTCCGGATCGTCAGCTGTCGGCAGAACCGGTGGCGCTTCGCGAAAGGAGAGCGGCAGAAAATCGAAGAGACGCCGGATCTCGAGCAAAGCTTCCAGGTCGTTTTCGAAGGCGCCGTCGGCAACCGAGGACTTCTTGGTATGGGTTGAGGCGCCGCCCAGTTCTTCGGCCGTAACGATTTCGTTCGTGACCGTTTTGACCACATCGGGACCGGTCACAAACATGTAGCTGGTGTCCTTCACCATGTAGATGAAGTCGGTCATGGCAGGCGAATAGACGGCTCCCCCCGCGCAGGGCCCCATAATCACCGAAATCTGCGGGATCACGCCGGAGGCCTGAACGTTGCGCCAGAAAACCTCGGCATAGCCGCCCAGAGACGCAACACCTTCCTGGATGCGCGCGCCGCCGGAATCGTTCAGTCCGATAATGGGGACGCCGTTCTGGACGGCAAGATCCATCACCTTACAGATCTTTTCGGCATGGGTTTCTGACAGGGAGCCGCCGAGAACCGTAAAGTCCTGGCTAAAAACATAAACCGGACGGCCATTGATCGTGCCCCAACCGGTCACCACACCATCGCCCGGAATTTCAACCTCACCCATCCCGAAGTCGCTGCAGCGATGGGTTTTGTACATGTCGTATTCTTCGAAGGAACCTTCGTCGAGCAGAACTTCGAGCCGTTCGCGCGCCGTCAGCTTTCCCTTGGCATGTTGGGCATCGATCCGGCGCTGACCACCACCCAGCCAGGCCTGTTCGCGACGCCTCTCAAGCTGTTCAAGGATCTCCTGCATCAGCCAATCCCCCGCGCCTTAAGGAACCGCCAGGCCGCTGGAAACACGGCGGCTGCCAGGGCAGCTTTCGTCAGATCGCCCAACACGAAGGGATAAAGCCCCCACTCTAGGATTGGTTTGTCCCAACCGAAGAGAGACCCAAGCCAAAGGAGACCGGGGAGATAGAGAACGACACCCCCAACCAAGGCGGCCGCAAAGGCGCCAAAGACATTCCTGTCCCATCCGCGCTTCGCCAGCAGTCCTGCCGCAAAGGCGGCAAAGAGATAGCCGAGCAAGTAACCACCGGTTGGGCCGGCCATATAGGCAAGACCGATGCCCTTTTCAGGGGTGCCGGCAAAAACCGGAAGTCCAAATGCTCCCTGCATCAGATAAAGCCCCACGGCAGCCAAGCCCAATGTTGGACCCAGAGCCAAACCCAGACCGATCACGACAAAGGTCTGCAAGGTCAGCGGAACCGGGTAAAAGGGAATCGAAACCTTCGCCGACAGCGTCAGGAGCAACGACCCGACAATAGCAATACCGACGTTCCGGAGCATCGATTCGTCAAAATTCTTCGAAAGCGCTGCATGCAATGTCACTTTATCTCTCCATATCTTGGAAACATGCCGGGTCTTGGTAACCTGGGCTGCTGTTTACACCTCCTACCGATCTAATATCAGGGTTGAAAATGTGGCGTTGCTAATTTATTAATGTTGCAACTAATTATTTGCAAAAAAGCGAACAATGCGTGCAAGAAAGCTTTTTGTCGGGCGCCAGATTAAAGAGATTCGGCAAGCAAACACCCTGACCCAGGCAGCCTTCGCCGATCGGCTTGGCATCTCAACAAGCTACCTGAACCAGCTCGAAAACAATCAACGCCACATCACCGCGCCGGTCCTGCTTTCGCTTGCCGAAGCCTTTACAATCGATATTTCAAGCTTGTCGGAACATGACGACGACCGTTTGATTGCCGATATGGCTGAGGCCGTGGCCGATCCACTCCTCGGCGGCCAGCAACCCACCAAACAAGACCTAAAGGTCGTGGTCCAGAACGCCCCGACCATGGCGCGGGCTTTTCTTTCCATGCATCAGGCCCTGCGCCGCGCCGGCGAACAGCTGGCGGAGCTGGACGAGACTCTGGAGCGTTCCGGCGCCTTGAACGAGCCGACACCCTACGAGGAAGTGCGGGATTTCTTTCACTATCGCGACAACTACATCCACGACCTGGATCTGGCAGCCGAAAAGCTCGCTAACGAACTCGCGGGCGGCTCGCGCAACCGGGTTCGTGTACTCGCCGATTATGTGGAACGGCGCCATCGGGTGCGGGTTGTGATCGGCAACGATACCGATGCGCCTGGTGCGATCCGGCGCTACGACCCGACAGGCCGGGTTTTGACACTCAACCCGACCGTCACACCTTCAACTCACGCCTTTCAGATTGCCCATCAGATCGCAATCCTGGAGCACAGTCGGATCATCGATTCAATTGTGGAAACCGCCGAGTTCCGGTCCCAGGATGCCGCTCCCGTCTGCCGTATTGGCCTCGCAAACTACTTCGCCGGAAGTGCCTTGCTGCCCTATGAAACCTTCGCCGGCGCAGCGCGTGAACTCAAACACGATCTCGATCTTCTGGGTGACAGATTCGGCGCCAGCCACGAACAGGTCGCACATCGCCTGAGCACACTGCAAAGACCGGGGCAAAAGGGCGTGCCGTTTTTCTTCGCCCGGGTCGACCAGGCCGGCACCATCACCAAACGCCACAGCGCGACCAAGCTGCAGTTCGCGCGCTTCGGTTCGGCCTGCCCGCTCTGGAATGTTCATCGGGCATTCGAAACCCCAACGCGGATTATCCGGCAACTGGCCGAAACGCCCGATGGCATGCGCTATCTCTGTCTCGCCATGGCGGTGACCAAGCGTGGCGGCGGTTTCCGCGATCCCGCTCAGCGCTACGCCCTTGCATTGGGCTGCGAGATCAAACATGCCTCGGAATTGGTCTATGCGGACGATCTCGACCTTGAACGCGAGCAAGCCTTCGAGCCCATCGGGATCTCCTGCCGCATCTGCGAGCGCCGAGGATGCCACCAGCGGGCCGTTCCACCCTTAAAGCGCGCGCTGGAAGTCGATCCCAACGTCCGGAATACGATTCCCTACGCCTTTCGCTGAACATCCAGCCGCTTGTTAAACCTTGTTGATCGCGCGCCACACTTTCTCGGGCGTCGCCGGCATATCGATATGCCGTACGCCATCAGACTGCAGGGCGTTGCAAATCGCATTGATAGTCGCCGCGGGACCGGCGATGGCTGCTGCTTCGCCGCAACCTTTGGCTCCGACGGGATTGGTGCTGCAGATGGTTTCGAAGGAATGAAATTCGACGGCAGGCAGATCGGATGCGCGTGGCATGGCGTAATCCATGAAGGATCCGGTTAGAAGCTGGCCGGTTTCCTTGTCATAGCGGCATTCCTCCATGCAGGCCTGACCAATCGCCTGCGCTGCCCCGCCATGAATCTGGCCCTCCACGATCATCGGATTGACGACCCTCCCGAAGTCATCGATCGCCAAATAGCGCTCAATGAATACGCGGCCGGTGTCCCGGTCCACCTCCAGCTCGACGAGATGGCATCCGTACGGAAAAGTGAAGGCTTCCGGATCGTAATAGGTCACTTCTTCCAGGCCCGGCTCCAGATCTTCCGGAAAGTTCACCGGCGCATAGGCCCGGCCCGCAACCTCGACAAAGGTCGCAGTCCGATTTGTAGGGCGGGCCTTGAAGATTCCGTCTTCAAGATCGACCTCGGAAGGTTCCGCGTCGAGCATACGCGCAGCAATGCGCTTCATTTTCGCGACGACTTTGCGCGTCGAGCCCAAAATGGCGCTTCCGCCCACCGCAAGAGATCTGGATCCGTAGGTACCGATTCCATAGGGCACCTTGTCCGTATCGCCATGGACGATCTCTATGAGAGAGGGGTCAAGCCCGGTCTCTTCGGCAACAAGCTGCGCAAACGCCGTTTCGTGCCCCTGGCCGTGGGAATGGCTGCCGGTCAGAACGGTGATGCCGCCTGTCGGGCTCACCCGGACAGTGGAAACTTCATACTGCCCGCCACCGCAACCCTGCTCGATCAGCATTTCGGACGGTCCCATGCCGCAGGCTTCCATATAGAAGGCGATCCCAAGACCGCGCGCCCGCCCGCGTGCTCGGGATTGTTGTTTCCGCTCGGCAATCCCCGGCAGGTCCGCCGCTTCTTGGCAAGAGTTGAGCACGCGAGGCAGATCACCCGAATCATAGGTCCAGAGAAAGGGCGTTTCGTAGGGAATCTGTGGCGGAGTTATCAGATTTTTCTGCCTGATCTCGAAGGGATCCATTCCGAGCTTTTCGGCGGCGCACTCAACAATCCTCTCGAGAACATAGGTCGCTTCGGGCCGTCCCGCGCCGCGGTAGGCGTCGACAGAGGTGGTATTTGTAAACGCACCGCGGACGTGGACATAAACGTCGCGCAGTGCATAGGGACCGGGGAGGGGATTGCCATAAAAGAAAGTTGGGATGGCCGGTGCGAAGGTCGAAAGATACGCTCCCATGTTGGCGATGGTCTCGACCTTGAGCGCCAAGAATCTTCCATCTCCGTCAAGCCCAAGCGCAACCTTCGTCACATGATCCCGGGCGTAGGTATCGACAAGAAAAGCCTCGGACCTGCTCGCGATCCAACGCACCGGACGGCCGGTTCGTTTCGAGGCGATCAGAACCAGGACTTCTTCGTTGTAGTGATAGATCTTCATCCCGAAGCCACCACCAACATCGGGCGAGATCACGCGGATCTTCTCCTCGGGGACCTTCAGGGTGCTGGCCGAGAGCATCACTCTGATTGGGTGCGGGTTTTGATTCGAGGTATAGAGCGTATAGTGATCGCGCCCCCTGTCGTAGATGCCAACCGTTCCCCGGGTTTCCATTGGGCTCGCATTGACCCGGTTTTGTACAAGGTCAAGCTCTACAACATGCGGCGCACTCTGTAAGAGATCTGCAATGCGCGCCTCATTACCCAGCTCCCAGTCGAAACACTGATTGTTCGAAAGACCGGAATGCACAACGGGCGCCTGAGGTTTCAGGCAAGTTGCAAGGTCCGTTTGGCTGGGCAGGACCGAATAGTCGATTTCGATCATTTCGGCCGCTGCTTCGGCTGCTTCAGCTGTTTTCGCGACAACGGCTACAACCGGATCACCAACATGCAGAGCCCGCCCTGTAACCAGAACCGGGTGTTCCGGGGCAGCCATTGGCGTGCCGTCCCGGCTGTTCACCGGCCAGGCGCAAGGCAAACCGCCAATGCCGGCCGCCGACAGCTCTTTTCCAGTAAAAATATCCAGAACGCCCGGCTGCTGCAGGGCACGATCTATACGGATTGCTCCGATTTCCGCGCAGGCATGGGGCGAGCGCACGATGTGAAGACACACGATGCCCGATAACTTGTCGGCAACATCGGCGACATAGTTACCCGCCCCGGTGACAAACCTGGCATCTTCTTTCCGACGAAGAGGTTTACCGATCCACTCGCTCATACCCAGCCCCTCCTCGTCGTCTAGCGCAATTGTCTAACGCTTGTCGCGTTTGACCAGGCGCCATGCCAACGGCATCGCAATGGCGGCCAGAAGGAGTTTTGCGGCATCGCCCGGGAGGAACGGCAGGAGACCCCAGTCCAGAACGGGTTTATCCCAGCCGACGATTGTTCCGAGCCAAAGAAGGCCAAGCAGATAGATCAGAGCATTGCCGATAAACATTGCGGCAGCGGTTTTGAGGATCGAGCGGTCCCAACCTCTCTCCGCAAGCCAACCAACGGCAACGGCAGCGACGAGGAACCCGGCCAGATATCCACCGGTCGGGCCGACCATGTAAGCCAGACCAATCCCTTTCTCGGGTGTTCCCGCAAAGACCGGCAGACCGGCAGCGCCTTCGGCGAGATACAAAAGTATCGTCGCCGCCCCCAAGCGCCAGCCATAGGCCATGCCGATCGCGAGAACGACAAGGGTCTGCATGGTCATGGGCACCGGAAAGAAGGGCACCTGAATTTTGGCCGAGATCCAGAGCGCCGCACTGCCGAAAACCGCAAGAACGATGTTGCGAACGGCCGCTTTGTCGCGATCCCATAGCGTATCGACAAGGGTGGGATGAGAAACCGTAGATGTAAGCATTTACCTCTCCTGTACCTTCAGTATCGCCCGTCTGCTGCGTCTTAACTCAGCGCGGCACGGATTTGATCGAGTGTCTGCGCGCGGCTTCGTCTGGCAGCCAATGCCGTATGCATGTTGACCTTGACGAATTTGGTTTCCGTGTGTGGCTGAAGCTGTCCGATGAAATCCATGTCTGCAGAGATCACGGTACCCAGCATGAAATAGCCGCCGCCCGAAACCGCATCCCGGTGGAGTACGATGGGCTCGGCACCGCTCGGCACCTGTATGGAACCGTAGGGATAACAGGCGTCCGTGATATTCGACGGGTCTGATCCCGCGCCAAATGGCGGTTCGCGATCGACGAACTCCAACGCGCGGCCGCCCTGAAAACGATACCCCATCCGGTCCGCCTCCGGTGCGACCTTCCAACTGTCCGTAAAGAAATTACGCCCAGAAGCCTCCGTGATCCGGTGCCAATAAAGCCCCGGTAGCACACGAAGCTCCGCAGGATTTCCAGGGGCTCGTCGAAGATCAGCGGGCAGGCTTCGCCCTTCCGCTGTAGCCTCGTCCTGGGGCCCAAGCGGCAAGGCGTCACCGGGCTGGATGGCACGGCCACCGACACCCCCAAGCGCGCCAATGGCATAGGTTGATCGGCTGCCCAACGCTGGCGGCGTTGCGATTCCGCCAGAAATCGCGATGTAGGCACGTGCTCCGGCACGCAGGTAATCGAAGGAAAGCACCTGTCCCGATTTGACTCTAAAGGATGTCCAGGTTTCTCGCGGTTCGCCGTCGAGCTTGGGCGGCAGCTCACCGCCGGTGACGGCGACCGTCGCATCCTCGGTGAACTCCAATTCCGGTCCCATAAAGACCGCCTCGAGGGCTGCGGCATTCTCCCCATTGCCGACCAGCAGGTTGGCAGCACGCAATGCCAGGCGATCCATTGCACCACCGATTGGGATACCGAGGTGGTAGTAGCCGGGCCGGCCGAGATCCTGAATCGTCGTGGCGAGCCCCGCTGTGTTGACTTTAACCGGCATAGAGCGCCTCCTCGAGCTTGGCGTTGGTTCCGTCGATATCCTTGTTAAAATCATCAAGCGAAAAGACGACGTCGCGCATCCGCGGCATGAACTTACCGGCCTCGACATCGGCGACAGCCTGGTCATAGGCCTCGCGGTCGATCGGCTTCCACTTCACGATATCGCCGGGCTTGAAGAGCACCATGAAGTCCTTGAGGTAATTGACTTCCTGATTCGGATCATAGATCGGCATGGGTGTAATGCCGAACATCTGGTAGCCGCCGGCCCCACGCACCGAATAGATGCAGGAAAAGCACCCGCCGTAACCGACCGTCAACTTCGGTGTATCGGTCCGTGGACGCAGGTACTTGGGCACCTGAATCTGCCGCGGTCGATCAACCATCTGATAGAGAAATGGCAGGCCTGAGACGAACCCCACCATCGAGACGAACCAGGGCGCACCGGCATGGGCGGCGATGAAGTCCTCGACCGTATTAAAGTCGTTGATCCGGGCGGCGAATTCGATGTCTGAGGCGTCCGGGTCTTGATGACGTTCTCGAAAACGCATCAAGGTCTCGTGGGTCCAGGGATCCTGATAGTAGACCGGGATCTCGATGATGCGGGTATTGAGGACCGCTTCCGCCTGATCCGCCCCTTCTTCGAGACGCTTCAATTCGGTCATGAGATCGTCGGGGTGGATCGCATCCGGATCAAACTTGATTTGGAAGGAAGCATTGGCGGGGCAGATCTCCGTCACGCCCTTGATTGCGGACTCGCGAACCGCATTGGTCATCGAAAGGCTTTTAAAGAAGGCTTCCAGCGACATCGCTTCATCGACTTCGACGAAAATGTGTTCGTCGCCGCCAAAGGTGTATCTCGAAGTCATGATGCAGCGTCTCCTTCCGCAAGAGTGAGTGGTTTGCTTAGCTTTTCGGCGTTGGTTTCCAGCCAGGGCTCGAGCCAGCGGGTATGAACCTGCCCCCGCAAGAGTTCTTCGTCCTCAGCCAAAGCCAGGAAGAGTGGCGTCGTGGTTTTCAGTCCATCGGTCTGGAGCTCGGAAGCTGCACGCTTCAACCTCGCGATGGCATGTTCCCGGGTCTCTCCCGAAACAATCAGCTTGCCCAAAAGAGAGTCGTAGAATGGCGGGATCTGATATCCGGAGTAGAGCATGTGATCGAAACGAACGCCCGGTCCGCCGGGTACACGCAGATCCGCGACAACGCCTGGAAAGGGCATGAAGCCGTTTGCCGGATCTTCGGCATTGATCCGGACCTCGATGGCATGCCCTGAGATCGAAATATCGGACTGTCGAAGAGAAAGCGGTTCGCCGGCCGCTATCCGGATCATTTCAGCCACCAGATCGATCCCGGTTATCTGTTCGGTAACCGGATGTTCGACTTGGATTCGGGTATTCATCTCGATGAAGTAAAATGCACCTGTGACATCGTCATAGAGATACTCGATCGTCCCCGCGCCACGATAATCGACGGACTTGGCCAGAGCGACGGCTGAGGCACAGAGCTGTTCGCGCGTATCTGGCGCCAATACGGCTGCGGGGGCCTCTTCCCAAACCTTTTGGCGGCGGCGCTGTAGTGAGCATTCGCGCTCAAAACAATGGACGAACCGCTGGCCGTCACCAAGGATCTGCACCTCGATGTGGCGGGCGCGTTCGATAACCTTCTCAAGATAGAGTCCGCCATCGCCAAAAGCCGCTTTCGCCTCCGCGGCGGCTTGCGATGCCAGCTGTTCGAATTCCACGGCGGTCTCGGCCACTCTGATACCTCGTCCCCCACCACCCGCCGTTGCCTTGATCATGACCGGGAATCCGATTGCTTCGGCAATCGCACGCGCCTCGCTCAAATCTTCAAGCAGTCCATCACTGCCCGGCACAGTCGGAACTCCGGCATTCTTGGCAGCTCTGCGCGCCGTCGCCTTGTCACCCATCGCCCGGATGGTATCGCCACTGGGACCGACGAAGGCCACGCCAGCCGCTTCGACGGCATCCGCAAATTCGGCATTCTCGGCCAGAAAGCCGTAACCCGGGTGGATGGCGTCGGCGCCCGACTGACGGGCTGCCTCTAGAATCGCGTCGACTTTAAGATAGGATTTCGCCGCCTGCGGCGGACCGATTTCGACAGCCTCATCTGCCAACTCCACCGCGAGAGACTGCGCGTCAGCTGAGCTGTAGACCTGGACAGTCCGAATCCCGAGATCGCGCGCAGCGCGAATAATTCGCACTGCAATTTCCCCGCGATTGGCAATCAGGAGCTTGTTGATTGGCATTGATCTGCTCGCTCCTTAAGTTTCGACCTCGACAAGAACCTGACCGGGAGAGATCGGATCCTCGTTCTCGGCAAGGAAGGCTTTCACCACGCCGTCAACATCGGATCTGATTTCGTGAAACGACTTCATGACTTCGACGAGGCCGATGACATCGCCCTTGGCAACCTGATCGCCCGGCTCCTTGTAGGCAGGCTGATCCGGAGCGGGTTTGCGATAAAAAGTGCCCGGTAGCGGGGTCCGAATTTCCGAGGTAGGCATGGTTTCCTCCATTGCGCCTTGTTCTAAGCGACAAGGTATTTGTGGATATCAGGCCGCCAGATGCGGCGACAGAGCGGCGCGAACGGCCTGGACGACATCGACCGCGTTGGGCGTGTCGGAATGACAGCAGATTGTTTCGGCGCGCACCGCAACGTCTTTTCCACCCGTACTCCGAACGAGGCCATCGGTGACGGCACGAACGGCTTTGCTTGCCGCCAGCTCCGGCGGCACGGCATCGTGCTCGCGCGTGATCAGCAGATTTCCGTCATCGTCATAATCCAGATCCGCAAAAAACTCCGCCCTGAACTCCAATCCCCGCGCGCTGTAGATCTCTTCATGCAGAGTCCCCGCCAGTCCGAAAATCGGTACGCGAAAATGCTCGCCGACATCAGCGATCGCATGGGCAATGTGTTCCTGCCGCGCCGCCATCCCATAGAGTACGCCGTGCGGCTTAAGGTGGCTGAGAGGAACATCGGCCATATCAAGAAAAGCCTTCAAAGCGCCGATCTGATAGGCAACGATGTTCGCCATCTCCTCTCGGCCGATCTTCATTTCCCGGCGGCCAAAGCCTGGCAAATCCGGAAGGGAGAAATGTGCCCCCACCTTGACGCCATGGCGTTTTGCAAGCTCGACCGTGCTGCGCATATGGTTCGGGTCGGATGCATGGAACCCACAGGCTACGTTCGCCTCGGTCACAAAGGGCATGATCCCTTCATCGTCCCCCATCTTATAGAGGCCAAAGCTCTCACCCATGTCGCAGTTGATATCGACCGTCACACCGGTTTCTCCTTAATCTAGTCTTTCAGTGAAGCGACAAAACGCAGCCGGATCTGATCGGCGATCACGGCAAGAATAAGCAGCGCGCCGAGAACGACAGTCTGCAGATAGGATTCGATCCGGGCGAGATTCATTCCGTTCTGAACAATCCCGATAAACAATGCGCCGAGGACAACGTTTTCCAGCCGCCCGACACCACCGCGAAGGCTGACACCTGCGATCACACAGGCGGCAATCGATTCCAGAGGCATCGACGCGCCAATATTGGCCTCGCCGGTATCGAGGCGGGCCGTCAGCAACATCCCCGAGATAGCCGCTAGCATTGCGCAAAGGACGTAGGTCCAAAAGAGCGTCAGCCGCGTATTGATGCCCGACAGGCCTGCTGCCTTGATATTGCCGCCGACGGCATAAAAGTAGCGCCCGAACGGCGTCCAATTCAGGAACAGATACAGCGCAACGAGAATGACGGCCGCTACGTAGAGAGGCGTTGGAATTCCCAAGAGGGTCCCGAAACCAAAGCTGTCGCCGAATTCCTGCGGCATGCCGTAGACCGGCACACCACCCGTGAGATAAAGCGCAACCCCAAAGCCAATCGACGCCATACCCAGCGACATCATGAAGGGCGATACGTTGAAGACGGCAACGCCGATGCCGTTGCACACGCCAATGAGGCTGCCTGCGGCTACGCCCGCCAAACAGCCAAGCAGAATGGCCAACCATACGGCATCCGGCATCGCCGCGTAGGCGCTCGCCATAGTCAAGGCGCCAACCACCGAAGTCAGTGCCAGAACCGTTCCAACAGAAAGATCGAAGCCGCCCGTCAGCAGCGCGAACATCTGGCCCAACGACACGATGGTCAGATAGACCGACTGCCGCATGACATTCATGAGGTTCCGTCCGGTCAGAAAGTTGTCCGAAATGAGGGCGAAAACGATCACCGCGATCGCGAGAAGAAATGGCAGGATTCCCAAGCGGACGAAAAGCCGCTTCAGGACGATCACGAAACCTTTGGTTTCTTTTGCTGCCGCATCGGTCTGGCTCGCCATCATGCCGCCTCCCGTTCAAAGAAGTGAGAGAGCACATTGGCCTCGGTAATTTCGTTGCCGGCGAGCTCTGCCTGAATCCGTCCCCGGTAGAAGACATAGGCCCGGTTGCTCAGATGCAGAATCTCCGGCAAATCGGATGAGATCAGAAGAACGGCAGCGCCGCCCTCGCAAAGCTCAGCGATGAAGGCATAGATAGCCGCCCGCGTTCCAACATCCACGCCGACGGTCGGCTCGTCGAAAACGATGAGATCGAAGTCCCGGGTCAGGCTGCGTGCCAGCATCACCTTTTGCTGGTTACCGCCGGAAAAATGCTCAACCGCGCGCTCTACACGCTTGGGCGACAGATTCAATCGGTCAGCCAGATCGCCTGCCGTCCTTGTCTCGGCCCTCTTGTCGAGGACCCAACCGTTGGAAAACGGGCGGGTCGTCAAGGAAGCTAGGCTCATATTTTCACGCGCCGACCGCATCATCATCAGGCCATCGGTACGACGGTCCGACGGCAGGTAGAGAAACCCGCTGTCCAGCATGCTCTGCGTCGTCGCACCGGTGACATCTGTCCCCTTGAAGGTAACCGATCCGGCCGAAAGCCTGCGGGCACCGAAGCAAGCCTGTGCAAATTTGGATTTACCCGAACCCACCAGTCCCGCGAAACCGACAATTTCCCCACGCCGGACGCTGGCCGATGCGCCACGAACCGAGCCTTCCGAAGTGTGCAGATCTTCGACCTGCAAAATGACTTCACCCGGCGCATAGGAGACATCTGGAAAGATCTGGCCGACAACACGCCCGGTCATCAGCCGAACAAGCTTGTCCTCTGAAGTCGTCCCGGCATCGACAGTGTCAATGAAGCGGCCGTCACGCAGCACCGTGATCCGATCCCCGATCTGCCGGATTTCAGCCATGCGGTGCGTGATGTAGATAATCCCAACACCCTGCTCTTTCAGCCGGCCGATCAATCGGAAAAGCTGTTCCGTCTCGTGATTGGTCAGAGAAGCCGTCGGCTCGTCAAGAATCAGCACAGAGAGATCTGAGCGGAAAGCCTTGGCGATTTCCACCATCTGCTGCTCAGCGCGCGTCAGATGATCAACACGCCGGCCCGGCGACAATTGGAAGTCCAGATCGTTGAGCACTTCCTGGGCACGGTCCCGAAGCACGCCCTTTTGGAGGAATCCAAAGCGGGTCTGTTCCGCGCCCAGAAACAAGTTCTCAGCCACCGTCATCTGCGGGATAAGCGAGAACTCCTGAAAGACCGCGCTGATTCCCAGACTGCGGGCCTGATGGACTGAGGACAATCGAACCGCGTTCCCGTTAAAGCGAATCTCCCCGCCGCTGGGTGTGTTGGCGCCAGCAATCAATGAGATCAGGGTGGACTTTCCGGCACCGTTCTCACCGAAGAGAACATGCACTTCACCGGCACGCAGCTCGAAATCGACATCATCCAGGGCTTTCACACCAGGATAGTCTTTGGAAATCTTGAGGGTTTCGAGGAGCGGACGCGCGTCACCATTACGCGCGTCCTCCTCGAGGTGCAGGGAAGGCATCACCCCGGCTCCTTCTTCTACGCGGTCAATCAATCGACGCGGAAGATTGGCTTGAAGCCCTTCGGCGCGAGCGTCGAAGAAGTATCGAAGTCGGCAAGATTATCCTGCTTCACGACGAACAGCGCAGGACCGACGTGCTTCTCGTAGCTCTCGCCCTCCAGAATGCGAACCGCCTGATCGATCGCGATCCGGCCCTGGACCACGGTTGAATCTGTTGGCGCCGCCATGATCTGCCCGCGGCGGATACCCTGATCAACACCGGGGGTGTAGTAGTAGGAAACAACCTTGATCTGATCGGTCAGGCCCCGCGCCCGCAGAATCGGAATCGCCGCTTCCGCAGTTACCGCCGTTCCAACCACGTAGGACAGATCCGGATGGGCCTCAAGCGTATCCTCGACCAGCTTGGCCTGCGCTTCCTTTCCGGTATCACCATACCTGGTCTCGACAAGATCAATACCACTGCCTTTGATGGCACTGGCGAACCCGCTGTTGCCGGCTTCAACCCAGCCAGCCCCCGCGGGACCAGGAAACCAGGCCGTCTTGACCTTCGCACCGCCGGCGGGATGAAGCTCCGCCAGGAACGCGCCCGCCTTCTGACCCATTTCACCGAACGACACGAGAGATTTGGCCGAGAGCTCCGGCGACGACATGCCATTGATGACGTCGATGACCGGAATGCCTTTTGCGCGGGTTTCCTTGACGATGTTGTTCAGTCCGTCGAAGGATATGGCACCAATGACCACGGCATCGGCGCCTGCCGCGACACAGTCTTCGATCTGCGAAATCTGATTGTTCAGTTCGGTGTATCCGCCCGCTTCCACGAGCTGCATCTTGACCCCAAGACGCTTGGCTTCTTCAGCGACACCGTAGTTCACGCCGAGCCAGTAGGCGTCCTTCATGTGCGGGAAGGAGACGCAGATCTCCCAGGACTTGGAAGCCTTCGCGAGCGGCGAGTAATCTGTCGTCGAACGCGGGCTTTCCATGTTGAACGGAGGGTCCCAGACTTCGACCGGATATGGAAACCATTCCTCGGCCTGAGCGGACCCGGTTGTCATCGTGGCCGCGATAGCCGCCGTCCCCAGCAATGCCAGCACTGAACGTTGCATGTTGTTTTCTCCCTGTTGAATGTGACAGCGCCCGCTCGCTCGGTTTCCCTGTTGGTCCAGGTGTTGATCCGATCGTCGCAAGAGGCGGCTGTCTCCCGTGTCCGAGAATGATAGGAAGAACGACAGTGTATTGTGAAATACGATTTTAAATTAAATTATATCTGTTTTTTTGATTCATACTGACGTATGCCATTGCATCATGAGCACAAAGAAAGACCAACGGTGGCGTCAGTCAGCTTACCTCTCGCATTACTTAAGCTATATAACCTGGGGTTAGATACCAGCTTCAAACAGGCCTTATCGACCCAAACAACTTCCCTCCGGGGGAAATTGCTGGGCAGTGGATTGAATCGAATTTTTTGATATCGAGAATCGGAAATATAGATGGAACCATCTCTTCGGCAAATACGATATTTCATTGCGACAGCAAATGCCGGCCAGGTATCGCGCGCGGCCATTGATATCAACGTCTCGCAATCGGCCGTCACTTCGGCGATCAAGTCACTGGAGGAAATTATTGGCGCCCCGCTGTTTGAGCGGCATCCCGGCGGCGTCAAGCTGACTTACGAAGGCAACCTTTTTCTCGATCACGCCCGGCACATCATCGCAACGGTTGAAGAAGCGGTCCGCCTGCCTCGCCGCATCCGGGAAGACATCCGCGGCAGCTTCAATCTCGCAGTCAGCTATACGGTCGCAGGTTATTTTCTGCCGGCACATCTGGCTCGCTTTTCCCGCGGTTTCCCGAACATCGAAGTCAACCTGACCGAGGCTGATCGCGGCGATATCGAGGAAGGCTTGATCTCCGGCGGGTTCGATCTCGCCGTGATGCTCACCTCGAATATCATCAATCAGGAAGACCTTTCCTACGACCCCCTTCTGCGGTCGCGCCGCCGGCTCTGGCTGGATGCTCATCATCACTTTCTCACCCGCCCCAACGTCTCTCTGCAGGATATTTCAGCAGAGCCCTACATCATGCTGACGGTAGACGAAGCGAGCAACACGGCACAAAGGTACTGGAATCGCAGCCCGTACCGGCCCGATACGATCTTCCGCACCTCGTCAGTGGAAGCGGTTCGCAGCATGGTCGCGAACGGGATGGGCGTTGCCGTTCTCTCCGACATGGTCTACCGGCCCTGGTCTCTGGAAGGCCGGCGCGTGGAAGTCATGCCCGTTCAAGACAACATACCCACGATGGATGTTGGACTGGCCTGGTCGAACTCCGCAGAGCAGAGCGAAGCAGTGCGCGCATTCGTCGAGTTCATGCATCTGGCGATGGGCGCGGAACAACCCTTCAATCGGGACCGTACATAACCGGCGATGTGACCTTCACTTCCGCATCGTACAAAAGAGCAGACTGTCAGGCGACGCTTAAGCAGAAAGAGCGGCCAACGGCAGCGCTAGGCATCACGCCTCTCGTCATCCGCATCTTCATCGAGCATCCGATGCAGAATCGTTTTCCAATTACTGCGAAGGCCATCGTAGTATTCGGCATCATTGCGCACGATAGTCTGGACGCCCATGCCGCGCATCAAACAAAGCGTCGTGTTGAGGAGGATCTGAACCTTATGTGGTGAGGTCTTGCGGTAAGTGAAGAATTGCGACCAAATCTCGTTCAGAGATTTATGAAAGTTCAAGCTGACCGGAATGACCGCCTCGCGCAGCTTCTCGTCGGTGCGCGCGCTAGACAGGAAATCGATGGTGATCATGAACAGCCGGCCTGAAAACCGACTCCAGAGGTAATCAACGAAATCGTCGATAGTCAGTTTCTTATGAGCGTAATCGTCGGCAATCCCGCGCAAGTCAGTGATTTCAGCCTCCAACAAACTCTCGACGGCTGAGCCGATCAGCACCTCCTTGGTAGGAAAGTGATGCAGCATCGCGCCTCGGGAAACACCGGCACGACTGGCGATTTCCGTTGTCGAGGCGTTCTGATACCCGAGCTCGTGGATGGAATCGAGTGTCGCTGTCAGAATTCTCTCACGCATGCGCGCAGAGCGAGCTTCCTGCTTGCTCAACTTAACGGGTGCATTCATCTTTGATCTTTCTTGGAAGGTATCTCTAATCGCCGCCCAAAGTACCACGTCCGTGATCAGGCTCGAAACTCATCGGATCCCTATTTTTGGCACCCCTGATTTCCCCAACCTTAATCTCCCAACCGATCGGAGCGGCTCAGATGACCGCGGCGATCGCTGTGGAGTCTGCTCCACAGAGTTGAGGCCTCAATCGGTGTCAACAATCACGAATAACTGCATTCTCAAGTCTGCGAATCCTGCTGACCCTCGTTCTTTCAAAGTGCGTTACGAAAGATGACACCGTCCTTAGCGACGAATTTCAGATAACGGTCGGGCTCCTGCAGAACGGTGATGTCGGAAAGCGGGTCGCCTTCGACGGCAATGAGATCGGCGCGGGCTCCCGGCACGACCTCGCCGATTTCTCCCTCCAACTGGAATAACTCAGCCGCGTTCACGGTAGCCGATCGGATGATCTCGGCCGGAGTCTGAAAGGCACTGCGAATCTTAAACTCGAGCAACTGGTGCCTGTGCATCGGTCCCAAAAGGTCGGTCCCGAAGACCATCTTCACACCCCGCGAATGAGCGTGTGCGTGAGTCTTATGTCCTGCCTCAACGATTTCGAACACCTTGTCGCACATATGCTTGGGCATTCCGCCGGCGACACCTTCCGCACCGAGCACCTCGTGCGTCGACATGGTCGGCACCAGAAAAGCTTTCTTCTCCAATAGGAGGTCGATCGTCGAATCGTCGATGAGGTTACCGTGTTCGATCGAGCGAACCCCGCATTCCAACGCGCGATTGGCGGCGCGGGCAGTGTAGACATGCGCGGCAACATAGGTTTCCGCCGCTTCTGCTTCCTCGACGGCTGCGATAATTTCCTCGCGTGCGAACTGAGTGTTTCCAATACGGTCTGTCGGCGAGGACACACCGCCGGACGCCATAATCTTGATGAAATGCGCTCCCTTGCGCAGCTCCTCCCGGCAAGCTTTACGGACCTCCGGCACGCCGTCCGCTACCCGGCCAAGACCAGCGCAACAAGTACTGGCTTCCCAGTCCTCTCCCTTATCGCGCATGTCTGCATGGCCGCCGGTCTGCGAAATCGCATGACCGCTGAATAGAACACGCGGACCAATCAGATAACCTTCCTCGACGGCCTGCACCAGGCCATGGTCGGCGCCACCGCAATCCCGGACTGTTGTGAAGCCGCGCATCAGCATGCCCGATAAAATCTGACCTGCGCGTGCGGTCACATACATGGGCGACCAGCGCATCAGGTCAGGAAAACTTGCTGTCGCCGCGACGACATGAACATGCGCATCGCAAAGACCTGGCATCAATGTGGCCCCATCAAGATCGACAACATCTTCACCTTGGGACACGGGGGAAGATGATACCTCCCGAATGCGGCCACCTTCGATGTAAAGGTTCGTCGCACCGGTCAGCTTACCCGCGCGCACGTCGAGAAGATTTGCATTGTTCAAAGTCAGGCTTCTCGGAGTCTGTGTCATCTTATGAGATTCTCGTTT
The DNA here is from genome assembly GCF_947331435.1 of Pelagibius sp. Alg239-R121. Classification (GTDB taxonomy): domain Bacteria; phylum Pseudomonadota; class Alphaproteobacteria; order Kiloniellales; family Kiloniellaceae; genus Denitrobaculum. The sequence continues at coordinate 642,614 of NZ_CAMZOF010000002.1, forward strand.
CATGATTTGATGAGTGTTCGGATGGGTACTGCACCAGAAGAGGTGTCAGCAAAGCTGCAAGTATGCTTCCGGCCTGCAGATGGCCGTCATGATAGTATCCCGATTGGTGAGTGAGGTTTATCGTTCCCAAGGTCTCACCGGAGAGCCGCATCGGTAGGTTCAGGGCCGATTCCAGGCCCATTCCGATAATCGTCTCGTGATCGGGATAAGCCCAACGGACAGCGTCCGCATCCGGGCCAACAAAGGGTTTCCCGCGCTTGAGGACCAATTCGCCCCAGGGCGTCGGCCCCATGGGCTTAGTTCCACCGACCGGGTAGGCATCAGGTTTGTTGGTATAGAGCCGTGCGACTTCGCCGCGTTCCTCAACGTAACGAAGCACCGTAAACATACGGTGTCCGATGACTTCGCCAAAAACCGCATCAGCCTGCGCCCAGACCTCATCGATGCGACGAACGTTAGCCACGGCTTCGGCCAGACTTGCCATCGAACCGAGGAAATCCCCTGAGCCGCTCGTTGTTGTTGCAATCTTGGTCTCAGTCATCGTCCAGTCACCTGTTCGGGAAGCCAAAGGGCGATTTGCGGAAAAGCCGTTAACAGGATCACACCAAGGCAAAGCAGCAAAAAGAACGGAAAGGCAGCCTTCGCGATCTGTCCAATCGACATCTTGGTCAGGCCCTGAAGCACAAAGAGGTTGAAACCGACCGGCGGCGTAATGGTGGCCAGTTCGACCATCAGGATCAGGAAAATTCCAAACCACAGAGGATCAAAGCCGGCCTGCAAGATAAGAGGGAGTGTGATAGGCAGAGTCATAACCGTGATCGAGATACCTTCCAGGCAGAGTCCTAAGAGAATGTAGAACAGCGAAAGCATCGCGATGAGCGCGTAGGGCGACAGCTCAAGACCAGCAATCAGCGCCGCGACGCTTTGCGGCAAGTGCAGATAGCCCATGGTGGTGGACAAAAGAGCGGCGGCTAGAACCAGCGAAACCACCATGGCCGACATCTTCACCGCGCTCATCAGAGACTCGGTGAAGAGCCGGAAGTTCAACTGGCCGATCACTGCCGTCATGATCAGGGTAGCTGCAACGCCGATGGCCGCCGCCTCGGAGGGCGTCGCAAGCCCCGAATAAATCGACCCCAGGACGATGAAGACGAGTAAGAGCACGGGCATCAGATTGCCGAAGTCGCGCCAGGCGACAGGTCGCATGCGTTCAACCGGCGCGTCCGCCGCGATCGCGGGTATCACAGACGTGCGTACCGCGATAAAGGTAGAATAGAGCGCCGCGATCATCAGTCCGGGCAGAATGCCAGCGGTGAAAAGCGCGATGATCGATACCTCGGCCAGGATTCCGTATACGATCATGACGATGGAAGGCGGGATCAGCAGTCCAAGACTTCCGGCGCCCGCCAGCGATCCCACAGCGATAGTCTGATCGTAGTGGCGACGGGACAGCTCCTCCAGAGAGATTTTTCCAACCGTGACGGTCGTTGCTGTGCTCGACCCGCTGACCGCCGCAAAGAGCGTGCAGCCGATTATATTGGTGTGTAGCAGGCGACCCGGAATCCGATCAACCATTGGTGCTAAGCCGCTGAACAACCGATTCGAGATATCTGTGCGGAAAATGATGTCGCCCATCCAGATGAACATCGGAATCGCCGCGAGTTCCCAGGCGCTCGCGCTACGCAGCAGGATACGCGCGGTAATCGAGCCGATTTTGTCGACATGGAATCCCAGAACAAAAAGCTGCACGGTCACGGCTACCATGATAAGCCCCACGAAGACCCAGATACCGATACCCAGATAGAAGAAGATCAGAAGCAGGACCACAATGCCGGCGCCGAGTTCGGTCATGACAGCCCTCTCACAGTTCTTCCTGTGCATCGAGGATCGGCGCCCCGCGCGCGTAGCGCAGCGTGAGCAGAAGAAACTGCAGCACCAGAATCACAATTCCCAGAAGCAAGGTGAATTCGGGAATCCACAGCGGGACTTCTGCCACGGAATTACTCACGGTCCCGCGCAGGAAATCGCGCAGGAACAACTTGCCGAAATAGAACGCGATCACAGAGAACAGAATGGTGCCGAGCGCGCAGGACAACACTTCAATAACTCGCCTTGGAACAGACCCGACGTTGGCCAGCACAAGATTTACCCTGATGAAGACATTATCCTTCAAGGCTGCGGCAAAGGATAGGAACGTCATGGTGGCAACGCCGTAGCCGATAAATTCATCGAGGACATAAGTCGAAGACGCGAAGGCGCTGCGCAGAAGGATCTCGTAGAGAATCAGGACCACCATAGCGACGAGGATGCAACAGGCACCTGTAGCAGCGACCCGGGCAAGATTGTCGATCAAGCGGCCTAACATCGCTTCCCCATTTTTCCATTCACTACAGCAGACTGTTCCACAAGCCTTTGTTCCGGCGCAGCCACGATCCGCGCCGGGGCGGCTTCACCGAAGCTCACCCAGTCGAGAATCAGCAACAAGATAGCGCTGCTTAGTTGTTGGTGCGCTTCCTGTATTCGGCGATGATGGAAGCCCCGCGATCGCCGGTTTTCGCCAGCCACTCGTCCAGAACCGCGCCACCGGCTTTCCCCAGGTCCTGCAGGAAATTATCGCTGAGCTCAGTCGCAATAATACCGCCTTCGCCCTTGAGGATATCGTAGTTCCTTTGGGTGCGCCCGACGACCTCCGCCCAATTCCGGGCCGAGGCCTCATCAGCCGCCGCCATGACCGCGGCCTGCAACTCAGGCGACAACGCGTCGTAAGTTTCCATGTTCATGTGAACGAAGTTGAGCGGTACCGCGTAGTTGATTTCGGTAAAATGAGGCGTGTGTTGAACGAACTTTTGAGTGACCCCACCTTCGGCCGATGTAAGGACCGCAGAAATGCCACCGGTCGCCAGCTGAGGCACCACATCCGCCCAGGCGAGTTGGATTGGTGCGGCGCCGATGGCCTTGAACGTCTTGGTTCCACTTGGATCGTAGGTCCGGATTTTCACCGCATCGAGATCCGCGGCGGATCCGATGGCCTTTTTCGCCCAGATTCCAGACGCCGGCCAAGGCGAGGCGTAGAGAACTTTCTGCCCGCCTGCTTCGAAGATCTTTTCATATTCCGGCATGGCAACGTCCATCAGGACGCGGGCATCGTCGACTGTCTTGGCAAGGAATGGCAGAGATGAAAGCAGCATGAATGGGTCGATCCCACCCAAAAAGTTACCGGGCGTATCGGCAATCTCGACCGCACCGTCACTCACGGCATCAAAATGGTCTTTCGATTTGTATCCGAGTGCGCCACCGGTATGGACGGTGACTTTGATTTCGCCGTTGGTAAGCTTGGCGATGGCGTCCGCGAAGACGACATTGCCTTCGCCGTGAATACTGGTCGCCCCGTAAGCATTGGCGAGATTCCAGTTTTCGGCGGCGCCGACAGTTCCAGCGCTCAGCAAAAATCCGACGGATGTCAGTACGGCCCCCATGAGCCGGGCCCGGCGACGGCTTATCATACTCTCAAACTGAGTGTTCATTGCCCCTCTCCCTGATTTGCGCCCGGTCTGCCGGACATTCTTCATATTTGAGTTTAAATTCTGCATATTTATAAAAAAACAGTCAATACTGTTTCTTTTTTTGATTTACTTTTGCATTACCTTCAATCAACATAATAATTATAAATAACAACACTTTAGCTCGATATTTCTTTGACTTGCCGACGATGCGCCAGCTTGAACCGAGGGGCGGTTTTGGACAATCAGCCCTTTCCCGCGAGCTTTTTTAAACGATCGATCTCGGTAAAGGCCTGTTTGAAGGCTTTGTCGTATCTGCTTTTACGTTGCGATGATTTCGCGGTCCGGTCTTTTACCGCCGCTGCAGTCTTGGCCAGAATCTTGGTGCTTCCGGGAATCGCGGTCCGTACCTGCTTGATTAAGGCTTTGTCGGCGAGGCGATCTGTCGTAGCCTTATCCGAAGCTCCGCTACGCTCGAATTGTTCTTCCAGCATCTGCGCGGCAAGTTCCATGCGCAGCTTCGTCTCGTCCAAAGCCCCGTCCAGATCTGCCGTCGTCTTGGTAACACGCTCGGTCGTTGCCAAGCCCACATCCGACGGGACGATAATGACTCTGCCGGTACGAAATGCCTTTTTGTCCGATAGGCTGGGATTGGCACGTAAGAGCGCGCGCTCTGCGCGGCGCTGGGCGTCAGTATTGTTGCGCCCTTCGATCACATAGACACGTTGGGCAAGGGTCGAGATGCTCTTTTCACGTCCCAGTTTTGCAACGGCGGCTGCCATAGTCGGTCTCCTCGCTTCGCAAGCTAATTGTTTTTGAGGTTAAGCGTTGCAAACGCCGGATTTAAACCAGTTGGGATGACTTCAATCGAACCCGTCGTAATGTTTCCGACCGGTGCTGCCGCGCCCGACCGGCCGATGCTGAGCAGCATCGATATCGAATCACTTTGATGCCGGACAACGTTGCTGCTGGCCGTGATACGCGGCGCACCGATCAGAACGACCGCACGCACACCTCCGCCGGCATCCTGCTCACATTGGTTCTGATTAAAGGAAACCGCAGAAGCCGCTGAATCGACAATTGAGATCATAGCGCGAAGCAGGCGGGCCGCGTGATGGACCTGATTGTTCTGCACCATTATTTGACTCCGACGCGCGCGCGCAATGGCAAGGAAGTCGGCACGGGAGAAAGCAAAGACCTCGCCACCCACGGCAGCAAATCCCAAATCGTCCGATGCGACCCTCGGCACAGCGGCCAGAAAGCCCTGCGGCGATGGCGTTGATCCGATATTGGGATCGATCTCATCGGCAATTCCCAAGGGACCGACTTCGATCGCCATCCAGCCAGTCGAGTTATCGCTGCGTGCGGCCACACCATTGATCCGGTTTGACTGAATCGAAAGCTGCGCAACAGGTGGCCGGGCCATGATCGCGGCCGCGCGAACGTCGGCGCGGTCGGGGCCGATCAGAGAGAAGACGTTACTGTCGATCGCAACGCTCCCCACGCCTTGCACTGCGACCCCTGCCATTGACGTGCCTTCAGGTGCATTCTGCCCGATGGCCCTGATACTATTGCCAATAATCTGACCCGTCGCAACGCGGGTTAAGATCACGGCGCCAGTGCCGTCCTGGTTGATTGATTCGCCGATTTCTTCGATGACGTTATTATCGACGGCGATATGCCTTATGATGGCATCCGGTGCGGTCAGAATGCCCGCCGTGCCACATCGGCGAATGACGTTACGCTTGATCAGCAGAGCACCGTGACGCCCTTCGATACTGATCCCCGTAGCAGCGAGATCTCCGATCCTGTTGCCGATGATCTGGGCATCGGTCTCGGCATCGGGCGCAACATTGGGAATCAGACGAACGCCGCTACCGTTCTGCGGCCCACCGCTGATCTCATTGTCCTGCAAACGCAGGTCGGACAGTCCGAGGACCGCCGCGTCCCCGTTCGAGAAAATCGTGTTGTCATCAAGCGCCGTCGCTCCAATGGGCGGCTCGTACCAATTGATCTGCACACCGCGGTCCGCGCCGAAGAACAGATTCCGGGTGGCCGTGACGCCTGCAACGTTGAACGCGGTGCCGCTGAAGCGCATGGCCGCACGCATGCCAAACAAGATATTGTCGAGGGCACGAAACTCTGCAACAGCGAGATAACCCGGCCCCTCATTGTCGGGATCCAGCGCCGAAAAAGAACCCAGCGCAATGGGTGCCAGCACAAGGCATTCTTCGATCTTGGATCCGATCGCGACACCCTCTATGGCAATGCCATGATCCTGACGCGCTTCGCCGAGAGCACCGACCAATACAGCCAGGCGCCGAAGCGCGAGAAAGGCTGTATTGGTTGCCGTGATCCCGTTCGCGAACAGCAAATTGCCTGCAGCGTCCTCACCATCCGGCGCGACCAGAACACTCAAGCGTTCGATCTGCACATCAACGGACCCGGTGACGGCGATCGCAGAATCGTTGCCCTGATAAAGTATCAGCGTGGCAAGGCCCTGCCCGCGCAGGGTGATGGCCGTGCGAGACGTAATGTTGATCTGTTCATTGATCGTATAGGCGCCGCCGTCCAGACAGACGGTACCACCCTCGGGCCCGATCTGATCGATGGCGGCCTGGATGGTCAGCTGACCGGAATTATGGCCCTCAGGTGTAACGCAGACCGTGCAGCCACAGCTTTCGCCGACTTCACCGATTTCCGGCGGCCAGAAGACACGGCAATCCTGCACTGAGTTCGGGAAGGTCACAACTGCCAGACGGCAATAGTGACGTTGGACCGATTGCGGTGGTGCGTTACGCAGTTCTTCGATCTGTGTCCCGGCGGTCCGGGCGGCAAAGCTCCAGCAATCCATTTCCCTGAAGCCGCCAGGTCCCGCAGCGGTTGAGAAGGAGACGGTTACGCCCGATTCCAACATGATCGCCGTACCATCAGACGGGACTGGAATCAGCCCGTCCGAGCCGGGTGCATCCAGATCAACCCACTCCGTACCGTCTGCAAGCCGGACCACACCACGCTGATCCCAGCGGATGATGCGGCTGCGGCGGGTCTCAACCGTGTCGCCAGGAGCTCCCGAGGGAACGAGGTTGGCATTGATGGTGCCTTCCAGTTCAATCTCACGGGTTTCCTCGTTGACCAGTGCAACGCGAAGCATCTGACCTGAATGGTGATCAAGCTCCCGGCGGTCGTCCGTGATCTCAACCCAGTCGCCCGCCCGGAAGCGCAGGATTTCATCGCGACCGATCCGCCGCACCGTGATCCGGTCGGCAGGATTGGCGAAGGTTTCTATTGCGGCCGCGACCGAACCGTTTTCACGCGAGAACTTGAAGCGCGCGTCTTCCTGCGTATCACCTACGCTGTGCAGCTTGGCGCAGTAGAACTGGTTCTCAATCCCGATGTAGCCGTCGGTCGGCGGGACAAGGCAGGGGTTTTCGGGGTCTTCTACATCCACCGTATCGGTCGTCAGACGCGCCGTAGAGGGCGCAATCGTATTGATCCAGCCTTCCAGCTGATCGTCTTCCGTCGCGCAGGTCGCATTCGGACCTACATTCGGTAAGACACGGACCTGCCAAACCGTCTGCCAGCGTGTCGTGGTATCGATGCCACCCAGCGCCGGCTCCAATAGTTCGGGTTGTTCAAGTGGCGTGACCTCGCGGTGCCAGGCAACGACATAGACCAAATGCGGCCCGGCGCCAGTCGGTAGAGATTCGACATCCGGCCAGTAGGGCTGGCGATCATAAGGCAGGAAATCGCCTGTTTCTTGCGAAATCAGCTCGTCGAGCACCCCCTCAGGTCCGTCTGTCCCTTCGCGGGCCCGATCAAATACGGGATCGGCGAAATCGTCGTCGCCTGAGCCTGGATAATTCGCGGCCCCATGGCACTCTAGAAGCATTCCATCGAGGTATTTCCGGCCCCGCCCGATTTCCAGTCCTCCGCCAGCGGCAATCCTAATCTGAAAACCCAGAATGGTTTCACGCGGAACCACAGCCCGGCCGATGGTATCGATTGTGCCGGTGCGGATGCGGCGCTCGAAGATCTCGACCATTTCGTTCCAGTCGGAATCGAGAACCGCGCGGCCCTGTTGGAGAAACACCCCGGCGTAGTCCCGAAGGGCATCGAAACTGTCTCTGCTATAGTCGCCGCTCATAGGGTCGCCCCTCTCTTAAAAATTCAAGTTTCAAAAAATACGCCGGCTTCCAGACCAAACCGCAAATACTCTTCCAGACGAATCCGCAAATTGGCTTCTCGCTGTGGCTGGAACAGCACGTGATAAACGCCCATTTCACCGCCATCCGACGCGCCTGTGCGAATTTCTGCGGGCGCTACCTGGCGCAATTGCGCATAGGCAGGAGCACTGGCGCTTAAGGCCGTAAAACTCGGGCGCAGCCACCGCCGTATCCGCAACGCGATAAGCGCCCGTTCTGCTGCAGTGGCAGGCACACCGGTTTCTTCCTCGCGTGCTGTAACGGCCTGATCGATGGCCAGCTGCGGCTGACAACGATACCGCCGCGGTGTGACCGATCCGTCGGGGACGTAACTGAAGCGCATGCAGCCCTCTTGTTTGCGCAGGGCCCGAACGGGTGCTGACCCGTCACCGGGATCGCGTGCAAACAGGATAGCGTCGGAGACCAAGGGGAAGCTGCGGGTGAGAATACGTCCAATGACTGTGGAAGTCAGAATCGTGAGCGCGCCTGCAGGGTCGCCCTCACCGGCAAGCCCCGACACCGCCAGCCCCTCGGCGCTGTCCAACGACGCCAAAGATGCCGCATCGATGATACAGTCTTCGATCCTTACATTGGTCGTGTCGAGCATGCGCATCGGTCCGGCGATGGAGCGCGCAATGTCCAACTCAACCCCAGTTGCCGTAATGCGCAGGCTTTCCGCACCGGGACTTTGCGGTGCACCGGTCTCTGTGAAAGCCAGACCCGGAACGAGTGTCATGTGAGACAGGCTGACCGCACCCAATGACGCGCCTGACGGATCCGGCACGATATGAAGAGCCGCACCTTCGACAACAAGGCCGTTTAGGCTCACCCGGGCATCCGATCCGCCGTGAATTTCGATTGGCGCTGCCGCCCGCAGTATGGGCCGGGCACCATCCGCCGCCCGCAAGCCGACCTCCGTTGCCGCGGCCGCCGTAATCGTAGCCGGGGCAACAAAGACGTCGTTGGTTGTAATTTCGACAATGCCGCCATCGGGCTGCAGCGCATCGAGCGCGTCCTGTAAGGTTGCATGCTCGGCGCTCGGAAAGGCAATCACCGGTGTCCCGCTCATCGCGGTTGCAAGGCTGCTGGCGCGATTGTATTCGCCGCCGCCGATCGGAGCCGGAAAGGCCGTGTGATAGGTGACCCGCACTTCGCGGGTTTCGGGTTCAGGAAATGCCATCCGGCCCAGTTCCGGGTCGATCCGCAAGAGTGCGTTCGGCGCAGGTACTTCGGGTGCCGGTGCGCCTTCGAGATCGGCCAGCAGCGACGGATCGATGGCATCGTGGGGCGAGTGGTTCCACCCCGGCGCGTCATCAGACAGATCGCAGGCTTCGATACGTGTGACCGGAATCGCCACGTTGTCGATGAACACCTCCAGGCTGCGCAGGCTGCCTGCGTCGGTCCGCCCATACCAGAGTGCAGGATCGTCGTGCAGCATCCGGCGCGTGATGTCGCCAGGAACGTTGATCGGCTGGGCGAGACTTTCGATCTCGGTTTCCGCCTCCTGCCGGTTTACAAGCTGGCGGGGGGCGCCCAGGGGATCGAAGAGGTAGCGCCGCGCATCGATCTGCGTGGCCGGCACATTACTCAGCCGTTGTGCCGCCAAACGCCAAAGGAAGATACCAATGTTCGGCAGGTTATGCTTTCCACCTGTGGACTTGCGCCCCGCACCCTGTGTGATCGAGCGCACATCGACGGAACGGGTTACCGAATCAAAGGCGCGTCCCAGCGGTTCCAGCATGAGCGGGTCGTGCAGGTCCGGGGTCGCGTGATGGCCGGCCCGGATATGGTTCATATGCTGGCAGGTGGCGACCAGCTGAAAATACTCGACCACCCGGGCCGGCCAGCCGGTGACATCTCTGGCCAATTGTTCCAGCACGGCGGCGGTACCTTTGCGCCGACGGTACGCGATGGTGTTGGCGACTTCCGCTCTCGTGCCCGTGGTCAAACCTTCGACCGGAAAAAGGGTCCTATAACCGATCACGCCGCCAATGTAGGGGGCGGCCCAGGGTGCACAGGTTTCGATGAAGAGATCGTCGAGCAATTGTTCGATATTCTCTTCAACGGCAGCCCCCTCACGCGCCAGCACTGCAATCAATGCCCGCAGAGGTTCTCCTTCGTCCGCATCACGCAGACGATGGACAGCAGGAAGGAGCGCGTAGAGATTGTCTGCGTTGATCCGGTTCATGCCATCACCTCCAGCAGATCGAAGGGTTCAGGCGAGAGCGTGAGAATTTCGGCGGGCAGCAAAGATCCATCAATTCCCCGTCGCCCTGTCTGCGATACCAGGAGCCTATGATCGGTCGGGTTGGTTTGCGGGTCGATGTCCCGGTAGAGCCGGTCGATATCGACCGCCATGACGCCGTCGACCTCATGGGCTCGAGCAGCAACGTCGCTCAGTGCAACCGATTGGGCAAAATCGCGGCGCGCAAAGCTAAAGGCGTCCCGTAATGCTGCCTCCACTTCCGTCAGCACGGTGCTGTCGTCGTAGGCGCCATCGACGGCCACCTTCAGTCCCAGACGGAAGGTGGCGGGCTGATAGGTAATCAGGTCGAAGGTCACGAGTGGGTCGCCATAGGTACGATACGCATCCAAAAGTGCGGAAAAGACCGGACCATCAACTGGAATCTCCACTCCGTCGTCGCCTGCAATGGTCACCACGATCCGGCGTGTCTCGCCCTGCCAGACCCAGCGCGCGTCGGCTTTTGCGATACCGGGGAAACCAAGCGCGAAATCCCGGTAGTCGGTCACTGAGACGACGCGCCCGAGCGTCAGCGTATAGATCGGTGCATTTTGCCGTGCGGCGGCGGCGGCCTCAGCATCGGCGCCGCCGCTCGAGGGCAGTGGATTTGTGACCTCCCGGAGCCCGAGCGGCCGATCAAGCGGCAACGAAAGCTGACCGGCATTCAGGTTCCCAGCCCGTCCCAGGCCCTGTCGATATTCCGCCTGGATGTTGTCTCGGCCAGCCGGCGGGCGGGCGCCGGAGATGCCATCGCCGAACTGCACGGTCGTCTCACCCGCGTCCGACAGACTGGTAGTAAAGACTCGTTCGGTCGGCTGGCGGGCATAGAGATTGGGGACCTCATCCCACTGCACCCCGTCAATCCGCAACTGAAGAGTCGAAGCGACGCCGTTTTCTGTCGGCGCAACCAGATGTGTCACCGGGTTCTGTTTCAGGACGGCGGTTTGGAACGGGCGGGACGGATCACCGCCGCCGAGAATGTCGGAGACGCTTTCCCCATGCGAGCCAACAGCCACATTTGCGTGAATCGAGAGGCTGCGGCGGTCGAAGGCCGCGGACAAGGCATCTTGCAGGACGAGGGTTGAATGAGTCGCATCGACAAAGTTCACCCGATCAAGAATTGCCGTTTCCGCAATGATTTCCGAAGTGTCGTCCGCGACTATAGTCTCAAAATAACTGTCCGGCGCATTAACAGCCCCGGCAAATCCGTCCGCTTCTCCAAGCGTCCAGGTCAAGAGGCTGGACGAGCCTGGAACGGCGACGGGTTCACCATAGAGCGCGACACGCTGTCCCTTGCTGACGACCCGCGAAGCACCCTCAATCGATGTAAGTGTCAAGCTGTCGGCTCGAACGATCATCTGCGCACGGTGGCCAGCGAAAACCAAACGCCGCCCCTCGGGCAGCGCGGCTGCCGCCGTATCCAGCTCGATCACATTGCCGGTGACCGGGTCAATCAGAGGTTTTTCCGCCAACGCGATTTCTTCGCTGGCGCCATAAACCGAAACGCGCCTGTAATCGTCGTCGAAAACGCTCAAGCCTTCCGTCGTATCGAGCGTCAGACGCGTGGTTTTGCCGCTCACGGCATAGCGTGCCTCGGCATCATCCTTAGCCTCGACGATTCGATACAGCTCCACCAGACCCGTGGGCACCGTCAGCGCAACCCACCCCCCCTCTACAAAGCCTTTGTAGACGGCATCGAGCGATATCTGTCCGGTCCCCGGGAACTTGAAGGACCAGTCCCCGATGTTTGTCGCTGAACCCACGATCTTAGAAGGCGAGTTTTGCGGTGTTTCATCGCCGATGATGATAACCAACAGATCGGTTGTGTAACCGAAAGTGTCGCGTTGCTCCTTGGAAAGAACACGCGGATGAGGAGCATTGTAGCCGAAAAGCGACGCGCGCTCGCGCATCACGAAAAAGCGGTGATCTGCCTGCGCAGGCAGACCGGGCGGCGTATCGGATCCAAGCGGTTGGTCCCAACGCACCAGCGTCTTGTTCAGATCCGGATAGGGTGTGACCTGCAGGATCCGCCGGAAATCCCAGAGCTCCGAACCGGGATCATAGTCCGCGGCCGAGGGATCTCCGCGCTGCCGGCCCACGATCACTATCGCATCGCCTTTCTGCAGTGTCGGAAGCCCCTCAAGCCAGGTTTCGAAATCGTCATTTGCGGGTGCGATGCGCCGGTTCTGACGGGGACGCAGCCTGTTCCAGGCGACCCGGGCGTGAAACGCTTCAAGGGTTTCAAATGTCTGGGGTTCTTCGTCCGGTCCTGGCTGGCTTTGCACGCGCGTTCCGGCGGGCACCTCCAGATCGGCCACATCGGCCTCTGCACCCGGCGGATCATCCATCAGAAAAACGAGATCAGTTTCGGCCGCGGACCCGGGATGCAGCCGATAACCAATCAGACGCGCGATCTCGGCAATGGATAGCCGTTCAAGTGCCGTCTGAATATAGGCTTCGTTTGCATGGCGTTCCTGATAGAAGCTCAGCACATCACAGACGCTTGCCCAGGCATCGATCAGAGCGATGGTAAAGTCATCATCCTCGCGCGTGCCCAAGCCGAGAAGAGGCGGATGAGCGGATGACGCGAGATTTGCCAGCATCGAAGCCTTGAAGCGCCCGTGGTCCCCAATCCGGTAATCAATGGCCGTGAGGTTCGGCCGGTTCTCGACGGCCTGCAAAGTCGAAAGCGTCGTGCCGTCGCAGCAATCGCAGGTGCTGCCGATGTCCTGACCTAAATCAGCGTGTCCGATGCGAATAGGAGCGTCGCTCACTTGCCGCCTCCCATTTCTATGGTGATCGCGCCGCGTTCCGGGAAGTTCGGGTTGTTCTCGAGCTGGGCGATCTCAAGCCGACCCAATGCGATGACGCCATCCTTGAGAGGAGTGGTCGTGGTGGTGCCCCGGCGCCGGAACCGAGTAGCCTTCACCGAAGTTACACCCTCGACGGCCATGACCGCTGCGTAGATCGGGCTCAGATAAACCGCCTCGCCAAAACTCAGATTGTCCGGATGGAAGTGCCCGAGCGTTCCGTCGCTGAAACCCGCGGTTCCAAGCACCGCCATCACCTCTCGACGCACTTCCGAACGGAAGTGTTCGGGGCTCGCACAGACGAACAATCCCAGTTCCAGGGCGACAAAGCGCGGCGCATCGATCTCCAGGTCGTAGCCTGCCATGCGGAAGCGATCGAGGAAGCTCCGCAGTCCAGCTTCGAATTCCGACGTGACAGGACGCCCGCCAAAACGGTCCACCGTGACAAAAACTGTGTGCCCATGGCCGTTCCAACGGAAAGTGGCCGCCGCCCGCTGCACGTCCGGATAGCGTCGGGCGAGATCGGCATAATCATCCGCCGTTACCGCGCGTTCCTGGCGCCGGTAAGCATAGGGCGCCGCTTTACGGACTTCCTCCATGGATTCCGGATTCGCCCCGCCGGTGGCAGGCAACGGGTTGCGCAGCTCAATGATCCCGCCCTGATCCGTAATCACATGGCGCAACGCATCGGCGCCGATATTCCCAATGGCACCGTTACCGACCCGATAAGACGCGGAAAAGCCCGTGCGGGCATTCGGCCGGCGTCCATTCCGATCATCGCCAAAGCGCAGACGGGCACGCCCGTCGCGTTCGGTCTCGACGACGAAATGCCGATCATCGGCGAAGGATTGCAGCAGATCGCGACGCGCCAGCCAGCGTTCCGAAGGAGTCAGATCGTCATCGAGCCGCACGTCGGGCCGGCGATTATCGATACGCTGATCCGTCGCATCGAACGCGGACGGACTGATGTCGGGATCATAGTCGGGCGATAGCTGCGTGACCGGCCCAAGCTCTAGAGCCGGGCGGTACCGGGGCGCCACGGGAATGGGATCGGCCCGTTCGCAAGCGTCGTTCGTCGGTTCCGCAACAAGGCTCAGATAAGGCGCAGGAACGCGCGACAATTCCTCACCCGAAACCGAACGGCCGTGATCAGCCAGCAGGATGTTGCCGAGAGCATGAGAAACCCGGTTGACCGGTCCACCGCCGACAGCGTCGTCGAGCGTCGCAGAGATGCAGAATGGGAAAGGCAAGGCGTCTTCTTCGGCCCAGCGGATCTCCGTAATCTCGGCGCCGGTCAGTTCATCCGTCAATCCACTCTCGATCGCGCAGAGTCGAACTGCATGTCGAATATTGGGATCGGCATCCGCGCCGCGGCCGGTCCGCGGGCCAACCCACTCCTCGAAAATCAGGATGTCACCGTTCGCGAGATCGGGAAAATTTCCAGCCAGGGTGGCACGGGTGGCACCCCTGGTCAGACAGCATTCGGCATCGCCCCATTCGTAAAAATCCATCGCATTGTGGGCGGCGAACAGCTCCTTGTCGTGCAGTGGCTCAAACACCAGCGGCAGGCGGTTCAAAACCCGGTCGCGCGAAGCAGGCGCGACGACCGGATCCAGCCCGGTCAGACGGGTCAGAAACTGTTCTTCGTTTTGCCGGATGATGACACCATCCACATCCACGCTGATCTGAATCCAGACCCGCGCGTTGCCGCCATCATGCATCTGATAATCGACCAACCGTGCATGCCTGCGAACCGACGAACGGCGGCGTGCAGTGGCCAGATAAGCCTCAGTCGCGACCGCATCCTGAGCATAACTCAAGCGGTCTCCGGTGAAGGCCAGCATTTCCACCAAGGTAATCCCCAAATCAGCTGGATTGCGTTCGCGCCAGTCGGGCATGATCTGCGCCATACGGTTGAGCATCAGGCGGCGGAAGCTCTGATAATCCTTGGCCAGATAGGAAATTGCCGGATTGTCCGTCAGATCGCCGGGGCAATCGTTGCGCGGCGCGCAGTCGAAGTCGGTCGGACATTCCACCTTGAAGGAAAAATCGACCTGGGAGAGAAGACGGTCGATTCCGGCAGGGGGCGACAGCGCGCCCAAGGTCGATACCAGACGAAGCGTATAGGTCGCGTAGTCGCCATTGGAGCTGGTCCGCAAGACCAGAACCTGATCGGCCTCGGGCAAGGCGGTCAAGAACCCCGGCAAGCCTGCCTCGATCGGGTCGATCAGGCTTAGATCGGGAGCGTCGGCCCGGGTGACCCACTCAATTTCCACCCCAGTAATCCGCTCGCCACCTGACAGCTCCAGATTATCAAGCGTCAGATCAGGCGCCGGCTTCAGAAAGCGCAGCAGCAACGTGCGTTGACGCGGCGTGTTCTCGGGCGCTTCCAGGTCCAGGACTTCGATGAAGTCGATACCGTTGAGAACGGCGTCCGCCAGCACGAGTTCCCGGCGGCGGGCATCGCAGCAGTGATAGATCACGGTCCGCCTCCCATCTCAAACTCAGCCAGCTGCTGCGTATCATCGCTCAACAGACGATAGGCAATGCGAATGCGCAGCGCGGAGTCTTCGGCTTCGGTTTGAACGCCATCCACGACGATCCGCTGCCCAAGATTTTGCTGCAAAGCGCCTTTGATCATGAATTCGGCAGTCGCAGCGGCCTCGGGGCTGGCGGCAGCAAAAACCAGTTGAAGAATGCCTGCGCCGAATTCGGGGCGGTTCACCCGCTCGCCGGGTGAGGTGAAGAGAATCTGCTCGATCAGATTTCGGACATGCTCGGCTTCCGACACATTGGCGGTGCGGTCGCGCCCGTCGAAATGATATGGGAAATCGATCTGCATGCGCCTTAGCTCCCGATCACGCGGGTTTGGGCTTGAATGGGCAGCATCGGCGTTCCGGTCGGCACGCAGGTGCTGACGCTGTCCTGCAGAACGACCGGCGCACCACCGGCAAATACCCGGGTCGCGGCAACAACGAACGTGCCGGTAACGCAGGGTCCGTTGCCGCCGGGCGGCACGAAGCCACAACCTGCGACCACCCAGGGAGAGGTCTGTGTCACCGCCGGCTGCCCGGACAGCAGAACCCGGGGAAAGGGAGTGGTTGGCGTCGCCTGGCCACCGTGACTGCAGGTGACCGTCGCACCGAGATGGAGTATGGGACCTGGCATGCTCTTCCCTTTCTCAGATGACCGTCAACGCGCCGTTGTTGATGGTAACGGCCGGTCCGGTCATCACGATGGACGCCCCCCGGCCGTTCTGGATGTAAATCCCGGTATCATTGACGATAAGCGACGCACCGGTCGCCGTTTTCAATACGATCCCGCCGGTCGGCCCGGGCAAATCCGTGACCGTGATGCCGTTTTGCAGAAGCGTCTGCATGGTCATCGCAGAAACACCCGGAGGCGTTAGTTGATGAAGCACCGGCACCTCAGCGGCTGAGCCGAAATAGCAGCCGGTCCAGATCGGATAATCCGGATCGCCACGCTCGAACTCGATCCAGACGCCGGCTCCGATCGGCGGCACACCCATATTGGCCGTTTGAATGCCCGCGACCGGAAAACAGGGCATCGCCCAACTGGTCAGGGCAATGGAGGAAACATCCGGCACGATTGCCTGAATACGACCGGTCAACATGGGATCGATATTGTTGACCACCGTCCCGCGATATTTGCCGTAATAGGTTTCTGTCATGCCGGAACCGATGTTTGTGTGGGCAAAAGCCCGTTGCGTTTAAGGGTGAAAGACTGCTTGTAGGCGCCGCGCGTCAGCTCATGCGTTACGCTGTCGACGTAGTGAACGCCGTCGTAGGCTTGACCGGCGCCACGCACGCCAACCAGAGAGCGGGCCTTAAGAATCCTGCCGTAGCGAACCACGTCGATCTTTCCGGTACCCGTGACCGCGTCGGCGTGCTGAGCCGCGTAAGCAAATCCGCGAACGACGGCTTCAAAAGGATTCAGGCGGGCGGTGTCGCGCAGGCGGGTGATCTTTGGCGGCAACGGCGGAATCGCGCCCAAGGGTGGGTGAAACGGGATTGCCGACGGAATCGGAATGGGGATCGGTGCCTTGGTCAACTGGTTCTGTATAAACACGATCGGGATCTCTGTGCCGTCTTTGTTAAAGGTAAAACTCAGCTCCTCGGCATTGGTCGGACTGCCGGACTCGATCGTCAGGGCGGGCTGTACATCGCCGATACGAACCTCGGGGCCCCAGTAGGCAAAGCTGGTGGCCGGTGCAGGGCCGGGCTTCATGAAAAAGGTGTACCCTGCCTCGCCAGCGAGCATGCGGATGTATTCGAGATCCGTATCTTGATGCCGGGGCAGTTTTTCGGTCGGCAGGGGCGGCCCTTCGAGAGACGGAATGACTTGTGGAATCAGGCCCAGCCAGGCATATTTGGCCAGGATCAAGTTGACCCGGACAAAAGGCGGCATCGCGATGTAGGGCAGACCCGAGAAATCGAAAAGCTCCATGGTCGCCGTGAGATCTTTGCCCATCACCTTCAGCATAGCGGGTGCGCCGCCGGTGCCCGGATTCAACTCCGTACGGGTTACGACACCATTGATCAGTGGCGTCGCACGGCCATTCACGGTGGCAATGAGTGCGACACGAAGGATCGGAAGTGCGGATCCGCCTGCGAGCAGAAAAATTGTGTTGAGCGGAGAATTCTTTTCCAGCGCGAACAGCAGATCGAATCCGCTTTGTGTTTCGCCCGAGTTTTCGTGGACCGTAACGGATTGGAGGGCATCGACAACGGGACGTGGCGCCGCGATCGGCACACCCGGTCCAAACATCACCGTAAGATCGACGCCCTTGATCATACCAATGTCATCCTTCCTCGGGCCCGGGCACACCTTGCGGCAGAGTTATGCGCACGTCGGCGCCCTCTTCTTCCAGCTCCTCCGCCCAGAGGCTGCCGTTAGCGTCGCAAAGCATCCAAAAGGCTTCGGGATTCCCGACCTCCGCGGCAGTGATCTGATCCAACCGCTCGCCCTGCAGGACACGGCGCAGGCGCAGCGTATGAAAGGACTCCGGTTGCGGCGCAAAGCGGCGCTGCAGATAGGTGGTCGCGACCCCATCCGCTCCGACAATCACGCTTGTGGGAACTCCGTGATATCGGCTTTCGGGTGGAAAATCTGTGCGCTCGACAACACCGGCCTCGAACATGGCCTGAATGGGGTTTTTCATGGCAGACCTCCGATGCCGAAGTCAGCAAGCGGACCACTGGCAGAGCGGGAAGCAAGCTGTTCCTTGCCTTGCAGATAAGCCATGAAGAGGCCGCTGCCGCGATGTTTGAACCCGAGGTCATCGACGCTCAGGACCCTCAGACTAAGACTGACTTTGGCGCGGATTGGATTCAGCGCGGCATCGAAGAATTCTTCGGTGATCGATAGATCGGTGACGCGCACAGGCACCACCCGGTTGCGGCTCCAGACGAAAAGCGCGAGCGGTGTTTCAGCAGGTGTGATTTCGAAACTTCCGGCATCCGACTGGGCATTCTGCCGCTCCAGCTGCGCTACGCTCGGATGCAGCAGGGTCTCCATTGCCGAAAGGGCCGGGAAGATGCCGGCCTCCACGGCATCGGCATTCTGCTTTGGAAACTCCAACTGATCGGTGGCATCAAGCTCGGCTTCCAGGGTGATGGTCTCAACCGCCGGGCCCGTCAACCGCAGAGGTTGCGAACGGTCCGGCTCATCCTGGATCGACTGAACCTGAAGCGATCGCTGCAGAGTTTCAGATGCATATTGCAGCGTAATGATACGCTCGATCGCACCGCTCTCCGGCTCTATCAAAACAAGCCCGGCGCGGGTGAGTTTCGGGGATCTGGGAAAGCCTGTCATCTTGGTTCTGCTTTCATCCTAAATTCGAAGTCCGCTGACGCATTTTTCTCTCGCGGCTTCATGGTGCCGGCCGGGGATATCTGGTTTCAAAAAAGGCAAAGGTCCTGGGACGCAACGCGCGGAGTCTGGCCGGGTCGGCCATGTAGAGCATGAAGGACTCGGCAAAGAGCTCCTCATAGTCGGAATCCGAATAGGTCGTGACCCCGCGCCGCAGAGTCGCCACAGAACCTTCGGGGGTATTCCGGGTAGCTGTTTCATCCTCGACACCGTCAGCGCGGACTGCGACCCGGAACGCAGGGGTCCGATCCGTCGCCTCGAATTCCCGATTGTATTCGCCGTCCGCATCCTGCTTGAATCGCGAACCTGAGAGCGAGCGCTGCTGCAGCAATCGCCGACGTGCGGCTGGCGTTTGGCCTGCAGCGTCGAATCTGTTCCACTCAGCCTCCAGCGGGCGCAGATCCAATGCGTGGCCGATTTCATGCACCAGATTACGCACGGCCTGGGAATGCCCGCCAAACCGCAAGGAGCTCGTGCTGAAGCTATCGTCGAACATCTCTACTACGTCGTTGACTTCATCGTAGTGTGCCGGCTCGCCGCCGGGGGCATCACCGCTCCGCCGCGCGAAGGTGAGGCCGTTTGCTGCAGTCACGGCGGCCGGAGTTAGGAGATGAAGCGCTTGATGGAGCGAGGAATATTCGCCGGCAGTCCACGTTCCCGTCAGAGTGAATGTGCTGCCTCCGACCGTGACACTCGTTGGTACATCCGCTTGTGCAGGCGTGGCAGTCTCGGCCCCGATGTCTTCGATCAGCATGACATGGGTGCTCGTTGCACTAGGTCCCTGACCCGTGACGTGCGTGAAGCGCGTAAAGCGATAAACCCGATGCGCGCCACCATGTGCCGAAAGATCCAGTGCAACTTCGATGCTCGTGCTCAGGGGCAACGCATTGGTGTTCCCTCCGAGCCAGGCGCCCATGCTCCCGAGCCCCACATGAAGCGATGCGTCTATCCCCGGGTCGAAACTGTTGGTGGCGCCAATCGATCGGGTTGAACCATGCCGTCCGCTGTCGTTTACCTCGAAATACTCCGTGACGATGGCCGCCGGAATATCGATGGGAATCGCGGATACCTGGATTTCCCGTCGTTCATTCTGGGGTATGGCACCAAGGCTGGTTGGCTGGCGTTGCAGAACCCCGCCTCTGGAACCGCCTTTCGCGACCTGCTGAAAAGTGTGGGTCAGCTCATGCGCCAGCAAATGGCGCCCTGCGGATGATTGCGGAGCATATTCCCCTGTGGCGAAAGCGATATGATTCCGCAGAGTATAAGCGCGCGCATTGATGCCGCGGGCCGCGGATTGCGCCTCGGATCCGGTGTGAATACGGACATGCGAAAGGTCGCGCCCAAAACGCGGCTCGAAATAGCCGCGCGCGGACAGTGACAGAGGTTGGCCGCCGGAGGCGACCGCGCGTGCCGCAAGTTGGGTTGGCGACGTTTGCGCTGGCGCCCTGTTAGAAACCGCCTGCGGACCCGCCAGCTTGGCCTGCAGCGTTTCTTCCTCGTCTTCTTCATCGCTTTGACGCTGCACCAAGGGTGAGATGGGCAGCACGGCAGTCTGCCCAACCGGCCGGTCGGACACGACTCGGTCGGACACGACTCGGTCGGACACGACCTGATCGGCAATACGGTCTGCTTCTTGTTCGTACCGATCGCCAGGAGTATTTACAGAAAGTTTAGGCTGAACAGAGAGCTTGGCTCCCAACGCACAGCCATCGCACTTGCCGGTAATTCCAGCCGTTTCACCGCAAGAACAGGCGTCCCGCAACGTTGACCGGGCTTGTACGGCAGCGGTTTCAGCGATGGCTTGGCTGCCCTGTCTCATTGCCATTTCCGTTTCCGCTTGAGGTCTTCGCCTTTTGGCTGCTTATGAGGATTGGTCAAAGGAAACTTGTCGGCATCGGCTTCGATGGTTTTGGCGTCACCGAAGACGGACTTGGGAGGCGAACCGCAGAGCGGGTCGGTTTGGTCGCAGTTTCTCGCTCTATCCTTGGCAGGTTTGCGATCCCAGGACTCCCGCAGGCGTTCGATCATTCCCGCATTTTGTGGAATATATGGCGTCAATAGCGCTTTCGCCCGGCCTTCAATCTGCATGACAGGAAGATCGTCGAGCCTTGCGTTTATGCAAGTGTCAAAGTCTCCGCCGGCCAGGGCGCAGATGTCCTGATCGTTCATCGAAGCCGCGGAATGTTCATCCTTCATCATGGATTGATCGGCAAGCGGATCGAAGTCCCGGCCCATCTGCTCGCGGAACCAAAAGAGCCGGTCCTTAAAAACCATGTTCTCATTGGCGGCATGGCCCTCGATATAGTTGTACCGGTCTTCAAGACCGAGCAGATGATGGGCCTCGTGCGCGATGGTTTGGGGATCGCCGACCCAATTGCCTGAATTTGTCCATTGCGACGGATCCACGCCCACAGTGAAAATGTCTTGTGCACCGTTCTTTTTCACGAAATCGATGTCCAGCGTGTAACCGCGGGTCGAGGAGGCCTTTTCGATCGCGTCAACGATGGCCTTGGTGCGCTTGACGTCGTCTTCAGTCCCCTTGCCCTTGGGTTTCAGCAGGACTTTCATACGCACGACGATGTTCGTGGGATCGGTCCGATCGACCTGAAACTCCTTGCCCCCTTCGCCCTTCCTGGATACGAAATTCGGTTCGGAACGATCGGCGATGTCCTCTTCAACGCCGGAAAGTTTGCCCGCAGTTGGGTCGGCCAGGCGGGTCTCCTCTTTCTTTTCGGCCTTTTCGGTCATATCCCGATTCTCGTCTGCCAGTTTGTCACCTGACGCCATGGGTGTATTGAACATGAGCAGTAGCTTGTCGATGTAATACATCGGGCAGGCACTGTTGCGGGCGCCGTCGATGATGTGGCGGGTATAACCCTTGGCCCTCCAGTCCAACTTCCTCAAATAAACCGCGTGATTCAAAGCCTCATCGGCCTTTTTCTCAAAATCTTCTTTCGTGCCGGTGGGGATTTTCGCCGGATCACTGGGGCAGGTCCGGCGGATCGTCCGGCCGCCGTTCTGCTGGAAGGTATGGGTCAGCTCGTGCGCCAGAAGGTGACGGCCTCTCGGTGTTTCCGGCTCGTACTGCCCCGGGGCAAAAGCAATGTGGTTCCCGAGCGTATAAGCCCGCGCATTGATGCCACGGGCGGCAGACTGCGCCTCTCCCCCGGTATGCAGACGGACGTGTGTAAGGTCATGGCCGAAACGTGGCTCAAAATAACTGCGGTCCGATCGCGAGAGTGGCCGTCCGCCAGAGGCAACCGCGCGAACCGCCGATTGGGTTGCGGTTGCTTGACCTGTCGTAGATTGTCCTGCTGTCGACTGTCCTGCCGCCGGCGATGTCGATTTGGCCTGCAGCATCTCCTCCTCTTCCTCCTCGGCATCGTTTTGCCGCTGCACAAGAGGTGAGATCGAAAGCGAGGACCTCAGCGGTGATGCCTGCCCCGGCGCAATCTCGCTGGAAACAACCTGATCAGCGATGCGGTCGGCCTCCTGCTCATACCGATCGCCCGGTGCGCTGATCGTCATCTTTGATTGGATGCCCAATTTCTCGGCCGAAGCGCAGCTGCCACACTTACCCGATATGCCGGCGGCTTCACCGCAGCTGCAGGCCCGCTGGATTTTCGTGTTCGCGACCGTCGGAGTCTCGGTCACGGCCTGATGATTCTGAACGCTCATGGCGTGCCTCCCCGGATCAGAAACATCTCGACGCGCCGGTTCATCGCCCGGGTGATGGCATCCTCTTCCGTCACGGTCGGGCGGCTTTCACCGAAGTGCGGCGGCCGATTGGCATCGACCATCCTATTCCAAGGCACGCCCTCTTGATGGGCCATTCGATAGAACGCAACAGAGCGGCGCCGGGACATATCCATGTTCGCGGCGTCACTGCCCGGTCCCGAGGAATGACCGACAAACCGGACTTTCAGTTGGGGGTCACTGTCCAAGCGATCGGTCTTGACGCTTTGAAAAGCCGTCTCATGTTCCGTTTTCGGTTGCGCCTCGCCAAAACCAAGGTTCAGAAAGCGGAAATGCTCGCCGGGCACCACTGTCTGAAACAGGCCACTGCCGCTGCGAGAAGCTTTACGTTCTTCGTTTTGGTTCGAACCCTCGCGAATTCCGGTGTCGTCCTCGAAGGCAGAGCGCGCTTCGGCACTCCGGGTTTCCAGGCGCCAGACTTCGCCCAGGAAAAACGCCCTCGCGACACCATCCTCGGAGACGTTTGCGCCGATCTGGTCCTGCACCGTATCGACTCGCGCCTGATAGTTATTACGCCCCGTAAGCTCCGTGGAAGTCATGACCTTGCGGGCCAGCCACTCGGTCAAACCTTCGTTGTAGTGACGGATATCGCGGGAAGCATCGACCCAAGCCTTGTAGCGTGTATGCCGGTAGAGATGCACAATCTCGTGGATGAGAGTCGTCTGACGAGGTCCCGCCTGAACACGCGGATGCACGAAAATTTCCCGGTTTGCTGCTTCACCCCGCGCAAAGGCAGATTGTCGCGCCGCCAGGGTCACAATTTTCGGGCCGACATCGGTGTCGTTGATCAACTTAGTGATCATCGCCCGGTAATTAACGTTTGTAGGGTCAATGTCGAAATCCTCGGAATCCGACATCTTCTCGAGAACGTTGTCCATCCACTGGTTCAAAAAGTCCGCATCGCTCGACACGACAGACGGCTTCATCAACGACACCCGGTTCTCGATTTCAGTGTCGCTGAGCGGCGAAGAGATCTGTGGGAAGTGCGCGGTCACTCGCTTGTGCATCGCGACCGCATCACTATCGAGATTGGCATTGGTCGTGTTGGTCGATGCAGGGCGATTGAAGTTTCGCGCATCCAGGAAGTTGAACGCCTGCGTGAAGAGATGATCGGCGGTGCCACCGCTTCCCAGCGCCCCGTCGACCCAAGGTTTACGCTGCGTACTGCCACCCGGTGAAGCCGGCGCGCGGGGCGGACCATCAACCCGGACTCCCTGATGAACATCACCCAGACGTCCCGGGCTGACGAGATCTCGGCTCAGGCGCAGCCCGTGACCACCGGTAATCGGTCCGCCGCCTGATACAACAGATTGCGCTTCCCGCTCGGCCGGATCGCCAGCGCGGCTGACAGGAACCCTCCCGGTCGGTTCAGCCATACCCTGTTGAAGTGCGTGGACAGCCTCATGGGCGAGCGTATCAGGCACCGCCATCCTTGACAGTGCGACGTCGCGTCCAACAGCAAACCCGCGGGCGCCCAGCGCCGAAGACGCCCGATCGACCGCAGGTCCCTCATGAATCCGGAGAGAAGAAAGATCACCACCCAGACGGGCTTCCAGCCCGGCACGTTCTGCCCCCAGTCCCCGCGCAGGTGTCGCGAGCGCCGCAGACACCGGAACGCTCAGCACGTCGTTTGTCTGTTTGGCCCGTGCTCTCATCCCTTCAGCACTCCCAATGCCGCCCGGGCAACCGCTTGCCCCACACCGGCTTCCGAGCCACGGCCCTTCACCTGACCGCCATCGAGAGACCGGATTCTGGCGTTCAACGGATTCTGCAAACCTGCCGGCTGCTGATGGATCAACGCAGTCAGCTCCGCCTCGATGGCTGCCGACAGTTCGCGTCGGGAGAAGCGCCCACTGGGAACCGTGACCGAGTCGATCTTCAGAGTGATCCGGCGCCGGCTCATGTGATCCCTCCGATCTCCGCTGCCGAGAAGGGTTTTTCCAGCTTGGCATATTCGCGCCGGGCCGCATTCAAAACATGCTGCGGCATCACCGGCGTGTTCGCGCCCGCTGCCAGAAAGCTTGCATTGAGGGCGACTGAGCGAATCGAGCCGCCCGAGAGATTCATACGCGACAGTTTTTGTGGATCGAGGCCTTCGACTGGTGTGGCCTGTGGGAAAATCCGCGCCCAGATTTCGGCGCGCGCCGTGGCGTCGGGGAACGGGAACTGAATAACGTAACGCAGGCGGCGTAGAAACGCGCTGTCGAGTGCGGATTTTTGGTTCGTGGTAAGGACAGCCAGGCCACGATAAGCCTCCATCCGTTGCAACAGGTAGCTGACCTCAACGTTGGCGTAACGGTCGTGACTGTCCTTGACCTCGCTACGTTTGCCGAACAGCGCATCGGCTTCATCGAACAAGAGAATTGCCCCGCCATCCTCGGCGGCGGTGAAGATCCGCGAGAGGTTCTTTTCGGTTTCACCGATGTATTTACTGACGACCTGGCTGAGGTCGATGCGATAAAGATCGAGCCCCAGACGGTTGGCAAGAACTTCCGCCGCGAAGGTTTTTCCGGTTCCGGACGGGCCCGAGAAAAGTGCCGCCGCGCCTAAGCCGCGCGGGCTTTTTTGCTTCCAGCCCCAGGCTTCGCTGATCCGCCAGGATTCCTGCACGTGCATTGCGAGATCGCCCAACAATGCCATCTGTTGTTCGGGTAGAACGAGGTCGTCCCAATCGGCCTGACTTTCGATCCTCTCGGCCAGGCCGTCCAGCTGGCGCCGCCCCTGTTCGCGAGCGGCCTGCCACAAGCGGCCGAAAACCTTATCGGGGTCAACCGCTGTTCCGTTGAGTGAAGCCTCAACTGCCGCGAACACACCCGCCCGATCGAGAGAGAACTGTTCGGCGAGACGGTCTAGACCAGTGCCCAGCGCTTCAGCTTGCGGGCCAACGGTTTCATGCCATATCGCCCGCCTTTCACTGACCGTTGCCTCGGGAATATCGATCCTCAGCCTGGGGCCGCGTTCCGGAACGGCAGGGTCTATCGCAGCAATCGCAGTCGGTCCCGCCAGCATGTCCGCCAAGCGTCCAGCCTGGCCTCCCTCGGTTTCATAACTCTCGATCAGGATCGCGCCGTCCGAAAGTGCCATTTCCCGATCCAGGTAAACCGCCAGTGCGTGGCGTTGAGTCCAATCGGTGGGAATGTCGCTTTCACTAATCCGAAAAAGACTGAGGCGCAGCGCGTCAGTGGCAGCTGCCAGGGTGGCGCGGGCAATAAGCTTGTCACGGCCTGCAAGCAATAGAACCGGCATCGCGGTCGGCACGGACCAGGCGGCAAGGACCCTATGGGCAGACGCGTTTTGATCAACCGGGTTCAAGACGGCGCCCGACGACCGTACCCGCGTTACGATGCCCTCGAGCCGCGTATCCAGGTAGTTCAGCCCCATCAAGAAATTCAACAGGCGCTCATCGACTTCTATCTTGCGCCGCAGGAAGGGGCCCGAACCGGAAAGATCCAGCAAGCGACATCGTCTTAATGGCGCCGCCGGGCACAGGGCATCCCAGCCTGTATCACCGAAAAGAGCCTGCGCAAGTGCGACGTCGGGTTGGGGTGATCCGGCCGCGCTCTTGATCTCGTCAGACAGCTGTGCGTCAAGCTCAGCCCCTGCCGACAGGCACAAGATGCCGCGCTCAGTGGGCGTCAGACGGAAGAGATCGTCGAGCGCATCCAACGCGGACCCACTGCGCCGTACGGACGGCGATTCCAGAGGCGTCTCACCAGCGCGGAATGCCGACAGGCGCGCACGCAGTTCCGCGCAGTCCTGTGCCAAAGCCGCGCGCATCTCACCGACCAAGTTACGCGGCACATCAGATTCGGCGTGGATGGATTCCGCGCTCATGGGATCGTCACCGTTTCAAGCACCGGGGGTTCGGCTTGGCGGTCGATGACCGGACTGTCGATGCCGTCCACCCGCAGACGAACGGGGAGTGCAGCGCCCGAGTTCAAACCTGCGAACACGGCCTGGACCTGATCGACCGCCGCAACAGGAGAAGCAATCTGCGCCGTATGCTGACCAACAAGGATCTCCACCGTTTGGCCCGGTCGGATCGGCGGCTCCGAGGTCATGGTGATGGCAACACCGCCCGCATCGGGCGCGGCTGACGGCGTTGTGGCCGGGGCAAGCGCCAGGGGCAAAGCGTTGGAGAAGACTTCCCGTCCATCGCCGTCGAGCACCCGGACATCGATTGAATAGGACCCGATACGCCAGGCTCCCGGGTCGTTTCCCGAGCCTGCAAGCGGGTGTGCCGCTGCCAAGGCGGGGCCACTGGGCAGGTCGATCAGCAACCGGTTGGGGGCTGCGGGTGCCAGCGGGACCAGCTCCAGAACCAGTCCGGTTCCCGGTTCGGAAAAGCGCACGGTCGCGTCCCCGCCATCAAGGGCAAACCCGGTGACTGCAACCCGTCCTCCCAGCCGCATGACCGGCTGCTCATCGAGAGGTTCGACGGTCAACAAGGTGGGGACCGACGACATCAGATCAGGCCGGACAGTCACGCCCGGATCGCGCCCCGTTGCTGGATCGACCAATCCGCCGCGGCTGAGAACCGGCAGGCTCGGACGGGTCGGCTGATCGCGCTCGATCAAGACCAAAGAGACGTCATAGGCCACGGTGGTGCGGTAATTCGCCTGAAGCGCCGTCCACATCTTGGACATGTCATCCATCGAGAGGGTGCGTGGCGTGATTTTTAGGAGTTCGATCTGATCGGCGATCTCTGCAGCCTGGATGACACCCAGATCGTTGGGCAGAATATCGCCAGGCACTGCGCCCATCAATGCAGTCCGGATGCGCTCCCGCGGCAGGATCGCCGTTTCATGAAACAGCTGCATGGCATAACCGAGAAGAATCTCTGCATGGAGTTCTTCTCCCGAGACTGCCGTCAGCATGTAATGCAGATCAAGCGCCAGTCTGGGTCGGCAGACGATCCGGCCTTCGCTGCTGCGCGTGGGCAGGTCGGTGTTGCGAAGCGCGGCGTTCGGCGTGATCCGATGCAGAAAGACATTGAGCTGCGTGGCCTGACTATCTCCGTTATCGGCGACCACGCGATCCGGCGGAAGGGCAGTGACCGAAAAATCCGCCCCGAGAGCCTGGCTGACATCGCCATCGATCATCGCATCGTTCAGAAGATCCTTCAGAAGCTGAGTCACAGCGGCAATGGCCAGGACGTTGCTCATCCGCTCCCCCTGCCGCTCTTAAGGTAATCTGCAAGCGATGTCATCTGGGGCTGACGAAGCTGTGGCCGCTTAGGTTGTTTTTGTGCGACCGGTTCGGCACGAACGTCAATGCGGCCGATTTCGATGACGATGTCTGGTGTCGCTGGCGCGCTGGGATCTTCCCGATGCAACGATCTGCTGGAGACACGCTGACGGGCGGAATCCGGCTCGTAGCGGCCGGAATCTTCGCCCTCCGGCGGAGAATAGTGATGTTGGGGAAGGAGAGGTTCCGGCGGGCGAGCGGGCTGTGTTGCTCGGGGTGCCGGCAACGCAATATCCACGGTGGATGATGGCAAATCAGCAACAGCCTCGTTGGGCAACGTCGCCGCAATGGGCGCAGGAGGCACGGCTTGCTCTCTGACTGGCATATCATCCGTCTTCCGATGGTCCCGATGGCTCTGCAGAGGATCGGACTGCCTGGGCAAAGGGCTTGCCGGTAAAAGCGGTGATGGACGGTTCTCGAGGCTGGGCGCCTGCGCGCGACGCAACGTTCTTTTGTCGAGCTCTGCAGGATCTGTTGCCAGCGGAGATCTTGAGTCTGGCACGGGTTCACTCGGCTTGGGCGGCACTACAGGTGGTTCAGCCGGAATACTTTCATTTACTGTTTCCGGCGCACTGCCCCACTCGGTGGATGGCACCTCGAAACGCGATGCCACACGGGGGCTTAACCCTGGACCGGCGGTTCCATTGGCGCGCGCGACCAGACGTGACAGAACACCGCTCATCCGCTTCTCGCCAAGTTTAGATAAGCGGATCTTCGGACTCCGCTCATCGCCAGTATTTCAGACTCCGCCCAGCCGAAAGCCGCTGCAATTTCGCCAACCTCACCCAGAAGCCGCAGGGCCGCTGCTTCGATTTCCCGCCAGATATGGGCGCCCACGTCCAGTTGGTCGGTCCATTGCGTCTCGCAGTCCGCACAGCTCAATGTGATGTTAAGCTCGCCTGCCGCCTCCCGCTCTTCGATCAGGTCATCGATCTGTTTGAGCACCTGAGGTGCCAACTCAACCGCTTCGCCTGCAAGCTGATGCCGGATGAAGGCCGTAACATCGGTTTCAGGCAGATAAGCCGCGGCAGCCAGGTCCCGACTGTTGAGCGGCCGCAATTCGATCTGCACCCCCTCGACATCGAAGACTTCTCGCTTGGGGGCCGCAAGTGATTCCGCTAAAGCCTGAACATCTAGTTCAATCTCCATCTGAGATCCACAGTCCGGGCATTTCGCAACCGAGTTAAGCGTTGCGCCAAACGTCGCGTGACGCAGATACAGAAGTTGCCGGTCGCGTTCAGCTAACGGAAGCGCGGCGAGATCCGCCTCCCCAGCTGCAGCCCAAAGAACAGCGATCGCACGGTCGAGCGGACCGCGGCCAGCACCGGTTTCCCAGGCTGCGATTATCCCTGATGCTGTCAATGCGGCTGTCATGTTACTCCAGCGGCTAGAATCTGATCATTAGAGGGCAATTCGGTTTCTGACGGGTCCGGTCAATAACGATCGCACTCTAGGGGTTCCAAAGCGGATTCTGCCTGTTACGCATCTAGCGACGGCTCGCTGGGCTCCGTCACTTCGACGTCGCGGATCCAACCTTCATTTTCGAGTTTGATGGTCTGGATCGCGACGGCGTTGGCGTTGGCGTCAAGTTCCGGCAAAGCCTGATACTCAGAGACCCAGCAACGGAAGATCTTGTATGCGATCGCCAGCTGGCCGGCCTCGTTGTACATCTCGAGCGTAATGTCTTTGCGGAAATCCGCGAGCGAGACCTCGGCGCCAAGTCCAGCCTCGACATTCCAGACCTTCTTCGCCCAGTTCTCGAACTCCGGATCATGAGTCACACCGCGTTCCAGTGTGATTGCCTCGAACTTGGTACGCCCGGGTGACTTTCGGCTGGTGGAGCCGTCTCCACCAACGCGATGCTCCACGACCTCGGTACTCAGTTTCAGGGCACCTACCTTGCAAACCCCGGCGACGTAGCGATTGTCCCAGCGAACCCGAAATTTGAAGTTCTTGTAGGGATCAAAGCGCTGTGGATTGACGCTGAATTCAACCATGTCTGTTACTCCTTAGCGCTCAGGCTTGGCTCTGGCCGGCCAGTTGCTGGATCTGGATGATGACGAACTCGGCCGGCTTCAACGGCGCAAAACCGACCAGAATATTGACGATGCCCAGGTCGATATCCGCCTGCGTGGTCGTGGAAGAATCACAACGCACCAAGTAGGCATCCTGTGGTGTCGCTCCCTGGAACGCGCCCTGCCGGAAAAGGTTGTTCATAAAGGAGCCCACACTTAAGCGGATCTGCGCCCAGAGCGGTTCGTCGTTCGGCTCAAACACCACGAATTGGGTGCCGCGATAGAGACTTTCCTCGATATAGAGCGCCAATCTTCGTATCGGAACATACTTCCACTCACTGGTCAGGGCATCAGCGCCAACCAAAGTGCGTGCGCCCCAGCTGACGGAACCGAACACCGGGAATGTCCGCAGACAGTTGAGCCCCAGCGGATTCAAGACCCCGTTCTCAGGATCGGACAACACATAGTCGAGAGCCTGAACGCCGCGCAGACGTGCCTCAATCCCGGCAGGTGCCTTCCATACTCCGCGCGCGGCATCGGTTCTGGAATAGAGCCCGGCCATCAGGCCCGAATTGGCGAAGGGACGCGACCGGTTCCCCTGTAACGGATCAGGCATCGACACTCTGGGGAAATAGGTGACGGCGTTACGATGTCGCAGCCCAGCATTGGCGGGATCGTTAATCCATTCCCGCGCCTCATCGAAGTTGTTCACACCGGCATCCATGTCGACCAGAATCATCGACCGGCGTTCCTCGGCATAGGCGATGGCGTTGGCGAGAACGCCGGTGTCGGACACTTCCGGCAGATTAAGGATGTTGAAGAGATCGACATCCTCCAGGGCGAAGATACCGGTCTTCTGTGCCCGGGATCCCTGGATTTCGAGCGCGCTGGGTGGCGCCCCGTCTGCGCCGCCGACTGCCGACTCTTGGGCAGCCACTGTTGGACCGACCCCTAGCTGATAGGCGGCAACATTGATAAAGGAACCGCCACCAGTCAGGCCGAGCAAAGCCGCACCGCCAGAGCTGAAGGTGAAGCGCAGGGACTGGTCGGCGCCACCGGGTGTAATCACCAGCGCTTCGTCGATGACCTCGACACGTGCTTGCGAGAAAGCGTCTTGGGTCGATCCACGCATCGCAGCTTCGATCTGCGCGCGTGCCTCGGCAAGACTTGCAGGTGCAGCGATCGGATCGGCCAATCCGGTGTTTTGCAGTTCGAAGGTCAAGGTTCCCACGTTGCCGCCGGCGCTGTCCAAAAGATCGACCGTCAGGTCTTCCGGATCGGCAAAAACAACTGCGGAAAAATCGGCAATCCGCGCGCCCGATGTGCCTGTTGCGGCCGGACGCGTAGGGGCAGAACCCTGCGTTTCGCGGCCGCCTGCTGCCAAGCCGAGCAATAGTGTTGCGGTCGCACTGCGGATTGACGCCTGCCTGAAACTGACAGCAGACTGCCGGGAGGTACTCCCCGACGTAGCAACGATTTCATTGGTTGCGCCATCAATGGCGCAGGTGAATCCCGTGAAGGCGGGGTTGCCGGGCTCAAGGGCTGTGACTGCATCGGTAATACGCGTGGCGACGTCGGCAAGGTCGGTCGCACTGCCACCCACATCGAACAGATCGAATTCGTAATAGGGCCCCCCGTCCAGCGAAACCGCGAGCCGGCGAACGTCGTCGTTCAAATCATTCACGACGGCATTCTGCAAAGGTCTGCTGCGCGATTCGCCCTGAATGGCACCTACCGCACCTTCATCCCTCAGCTCAACGAGATCTGAGTTCGCATTGACTGCCGCGACAGCGTAGTTACCCGACTGAGAATCCATCGAAAGGTTGCGATGGGTTTCGCTGCGTGCCGTGATGAAACGTCCATTGCGTTCCACAAGCTCGGTCACGGTCAGATTGAAGCTGCTGGCGGAATTGGCGGTCCCGTAGTCAACCGACAGGACCAGCGCATTTCCCCACAAACCTTCGCTCGCGGCCGTTGCCGTCAGGGTCAAATTCCCTGCCGTCGTCTGGAGACCGATTTCGGCGGCGGCAGCCCCTGATGCAACGCGTACGACCCAGGCGTTCGCACCACCGTTCAGGAAGAAATGATTGACCGCATAACCGAGCGGACTGTCGAGGTGCAGTCCGCCGAACGCTCTCTCAAAATCGCCAAAGCTGAAAAGCTGCTCAGGTTCATTGACCGGGCCACGTGCTGTGTAGCCGACAAAAGCAGCAATGGAAGTCGGCACGCCGGCAATCGCGCGCGAACCGCTGGGAACCTCTTGGATGTAGACACCGGGGTAAGAGACGGCGACGGCCATGATCTACGCTCCTTGCATCAAAAATCGAGTCCGAAAAATTGGACGCGAAACCTCGGAAAACAAGGAGATCAGCTGATGATGTTGTAGCTGTATTCGGGTCGTGCGACAGGAATTTGGAAACGAAAGAAATCAGATGGTAGAAAAATCAAGACCCAAACGATGAACTCGATGCATCCCTCGAAAGCGCGCTCGCTTGCACCCAGGGGGGCGCAAGAATTCATATGTGTTATAATTATTCTCCAACAACGAGTCGGAGTCAATACACCGGACCATATCTCACTCAAGTTGAAGGCTCTTGTTCGCGATCATCGGGCAAAAACCTGGAGATAGCTGTCATGTCGCCGTGAAGTTCGATAAGAGTGCGACTCGGAAACAATCTCGCGACTCCGTTTCGCCGACCCGAAACAAGATCAGTCTCACGCAGAGAAACTGTTCGCAGTGATCCGTTGTCCAAGAGTCTAGAGGGCGGTTCAGACTGAGAGGTCTCGCTAGCAAAGCCTAGGAAGCTTCGACGACCGCTTCAACAATTGCGTCGGCCGACATACGATACTTCTGCAGCAAATAGGGAAGTGAACCACCCTCGGCGAACCGATCCTTAAGCCCCACCCGGACCAGACGAGCGCCAGCGTTCTCTTCTGCGAGAACCTCAGCCACCGCCGACCCCAATCCGCCGATAATAGAATGGTTTTCCGCCGTAACGATGAGCTGACAACGTCTTGCCCATTGCGTTATTGCATTCCGGTCCAACGGCTTGATCGTATGCAGGTTGACGACCGCCGTGGAAATGCCGCGCTTTGACAGTTTGGTTGCGGCCTGCCGCGCCTGCCCGATCATCAGACCGGATGCTACGATCGCGACATCAGCGCCGTCTTTGAGGGTTTGCGCCTTGCCAAGCTCGAAAGGCGGCAAGGTCTGGTCTTTTTGGAGCGGCCGATCGGCTCGTTGCAGACGCAGATAGACCGGTCCGTCGATCTCGATCGCGGCCTTGACGGCAGGAACAATCTGATCCGGGCCGCCGGGTTCAATGATGGTCATATTCGGCAGAGCGCGCATCAAGGCAATATCGTCGATCGCTTGATGGGAAACCCCAAGCAAAGTGGAGAGGCCAGGCAGGAAGCCCGCCAATTTCACATTTGCCTTGGGATAGGCAACCTGCATCGCGATCTGGTCGTAACAGCGGCGCGTTAGAAAGACACTGAAGCTATTGGCAAAGGGAATGTCGCCCATTTTTGCCATGCCTGACGCAACACCGATGAGGTTCGCTTCCTGAATGCCAACCATGAAAAACCGATCAGGCATCGCATCACGGATGACATCCGTTTCGGTTGGAGCTGAGAGGTCCGCTCCCAGCGCGACCACGCGCGGATCGGATGCGGCAGAGGCCACAAGAGCGTCGCCATAGTAGCGCGGCATTCCACCGGCACCGTACACGTTGGCAGCAGAGGTGAAATCGCCGAGATGAAGAGAACCGCTCATATCAGGCTTCCAGGAAATTCAAAGCTTGTTCCGCAACATCTTTGGGCAGAACCATATTGTGACTGAGCTTGCCTTCAAGGAATGGAACACCGGAGCCGACCAGTGTGCCAGCGATGATCACGCTTGGTTTTTCCTTCACATCGCGCGCCTCGTCATAGGCTTGCATAAGCGCCTCGATCGAATTCCCATCGCAGGATATGGTATGCCAGCCGAACGCGGTCCATTTGTCGGCAACAGGCTCCATATTCAATACGGAATCGATATGCCCTTCGGCCTGCATATTATTCATGTCGATCGTCAGGCAGAGGTTATCGAGGCTATAGCTGGCGGCGCACATTGCAGCTTCCCAAACCTGACCCTCCTGCATTTCTCCATCCCCAAGGATGACGTGGTAGCGCGCTCTGGACTCTCTACGGCGCGCCGAAAGCGCCATACCGACGGCAACAGAAAGACCCTGACCAAGCGATCCGCAGGTGGCTTCAACCGAAGCGCCCATGCGTTCGGAAACGTTGATTTCCAGCTGAGATCCATCCTGACAGTAACTGTCCAGCCTGGAGGTCTCGATCAGCCCACGCACCGCCAGAGTTGCGTGAAACACTGCGGAATTATGCGCTGTCGACAAAATACAGCGATCCCGCTCCAAATCATTGCCGTCCAGGTGCAGTTCAGAGAAGTAAAGAACGGTAAAAAGATCGGCCGCTCCCAGACCCTGCTGGACATACCCCTGTCCGTGGCGAGCAACCATACGGACAACATGTTTACGGATCTCTTTCGCCTTATGGCATAGCGTATCGATATCGATGGAGTTTCTCGCTTTGGGGTCCATTACTGTTTCCAAATTAAGTGCACAGGCCTCTCGCCGCTGAACGCCTTGCCACTCGGATCACGAATCCTGCCGGCGAACCGCGCTTGCGCGTGCAGGGCGCCGGCAGGAATGTCACAAGGCTGCGTTCAGCGACCCAGAATCCGCTTGCGATCGGAATCGATCGCGGATTCGGCATCCGCAACAGCCTGTTCGAACAACTTCAGCCATTCGTCACCATACTTTTCCGTGAACCAGACCTTCATGGCGTCACGGGCCGGCAGGAAGGTTGCTTTCTCCTCTGCCGTCGGAACATAGACCGTTCCACCGGCTTCCTGGAATTGGGCAAGGCTGCGCGATTCATATTCCTTATTCCAGTCCGACTGAATCATGGAAGCCTGCTGGACGCCGTCGACCACCAAATCCTGCAGATGCGGCGGCAGTTGCTTCAACCAGGCATCGCTCATCCACCAGAAGGCAAAGAGATAGGCGTGCTCGTCGATGGTTACGTTCTTGACGACCTCATGCATATTGGTCGGCACGATATCGGTGGCCGCGTTCTTGGTTCCCTCAATCACGCCGGTCTGCAACGAGGTATAAACCTCGCCCCAGGCAACCGGTGTGGGGTTGCCACCGAGGAAACGGACGAACTCGATTTGCAGAGGCGAGTTGATCGTCCGCATCTTGATGCCCTTCATATCGGCCGCCGTCTTGACCAATTTTTTCGAAGTGAAAAAACTGCGCCAGCGCCCTGTGTTGCCGACAGCAACGAGCCGAACGTTTCCGGTCTTTTCCATGACCGTGTCACGCACCTTGTCCATGAAGGGGCTTTGGGCGATTTTTTCCACGACCATGTCGTCGCGCATCATGTAGGGAATATCGGTGACCTGAAGTTCCGGCACAAAGCTGGCGATACCGCCGACTGTCGTATGGGTCAGCTCGAGTGTGTTGAGCTGAACCTGTTCGATCAAATCGCGGAAGTTACCCAACTGCGCAGCAGGATAGATTTCGACCTTGATCTGGCCCTGAGAGCGGGCCTCGAGGAAAGATTTGAGAAATTCACCGGGCACCTGATCATCAGAATTGACGGGCCCCACATGACCGTACTTCAACACCCACTCTTCGGCGCTGGTTGCGCCGGATGTTACCATTGTCAGCAATGCGCCTGCTGCCAAGGCCACAATGGCTTTTGATTTTCCTGACATTTTTTCCTCCTTGTTATGGCAATCCGCCATCTTGTTGTGCCCGGCTTATGCTTCCGGGCAGTCGGTTCGGCTTTTACTGCAGGTACCCCAACCAGCGGGGCACCGACAGCGACAGGGCCGGTACGTAGGTAATCAGCAGAATGATTGCGAGATGGACGCAGTAATACGGCAGCATCTCGCGGGCGATGTGTTCGACGCGTTCCCGGCTGACCGTTGAAGCGACGAACAGGATGAGGCCCATTGGCGGCGTCGCTAACCCGATCGTCAGGTTGACGCACATGATGATCGCGAAATGCAGCGGTTCGATCCCGAGTTGCTGCATCAAGGGCGCGAGAATCGGGCCGAGTATCAGGATCGCCGGGCCGGCATCCAGGAACATACCGATGATCAACAACAGGATATTGACCATGAGCAGCAGAAGAAGAGGGTCGTCCGTGATGGAAAAGACAAAACCAGTCAGTTTGGTCGGAATTCCGGAAATCGTCGCGACCCAGCCAAAGACATTCGCCGTTCCGACTGCCAGGAGGATGATCGACGACGCAACTGCGGTGCGCAGAAGCAGCTTACTGAAATGCTGGAAAGTCAGAGTCCGCATGACGAAAGTGCTGAGAAGCAATGCGTAGACCACCGCAGCGCCCGCCGCTTCCGTCGGCGTAAAGATACCGGACAGAATTCCGCCCAGAATAATGACAGGGGTCAAAAGCGGCAGCGCGGCGTCGAAACCGGCGCGGCCGACTTCCACTACCGTGGCCCGGCGGTTGGCTTTAGGGTAGTTACGGCGGCGCGCGATTACTGCGGTCACTGCCATCAAGCCCGCGCCGGTCAGGACTCCTGGAACGATACCGCCGAGAAACAGTCCGGCCACCGATACCTGCATAATATAGGCATAGATGACCATGATGATGCTGGGTGGAATGATCGGCCCGATCACCGACGATGCCGCCGTAACGGCAGCCGCGAATCGCCGGCTATAGCCCTGCTTCTCCATCGCAGGAATCAGCATCGAGCCCAATGCCGAAGTATCGGCGACCGCGGACCCGCTAAGACCGGCAAAAAAGATTGAGGATACGATGTTCACATGCGCGAGGCCGCCGCGGAAATGTCCAACCAGGGCGTTGGCGAACCCGACCAGGCGTGTGGTGATGCCGCCGACATTCATGATCTCACCCGCGAGGATGAATAGCGGTATCGCCAGCAGAGGAAACTGATTGATACCGGTATAGAGTCGCTGGGCGATCAGCTTTAGGAAGACCTCTTTGTCGGCCATGATGAACGCGGCCATCGGCGCGACACCGAGCGCGAATACGATCGGCACGCCAACGGCGATCAGAATGAAAAGGACCCAGATGAAACTCGCGGGAACCATGCCGTTCTATCCTACGTCCCTGAGGTCGGGTCCGTACTTCGTCTCGAACCGGTCCGTTTCGCGCAGACCGGGGGCAAAGGCATCGAGGAGGTTCTCGAAGACCTGCTGACTCGCGATCAGAAACATAATTGCCGCACCGATGGGTATTGAAACGAAGATCCAGAACATCGAGACGTCTCCGATCGCGATGGCGACCTGGGTGCGTCCGTTCCAGGCAAACTGGAAACTCACATAGGCAAGCATGCCGCAGAAGCCGGAGACCACGAGGGAAATCGCGGCCAGAAGCGTTGACCGCAAGCGGCTGGGCAGCAGGTTCGGAAACATCTCGATGGAAATGTGATCGCCGACACGCAGCGCGATCGGTGCGGCAACAAAGACCAGCCAAACCATCATGAATTTGGCCATCTCCTCGTACCAGGAGAGAGAGTCGTTCAGCACGTAGCGCCAGAAAACACCGACCGCAACGACAACGGCAATCCCTGCCGAGAGGACAACGGCGGACAGCCTGCAGACTTCGAGGCTTGCCAGATTGATAAGAGAGAGGACTCGAATCACTTTGACGCACCAGTTCATGTCAGTGCCTCCCATGAACAGCTTGCAGGTCCGGTGAATTCTTCATCGCGCTCAGAGTTCGATGATCCGCTTCCACCGGCATGCCCATAGAGACCTCGGAAGGCAACGAAGACAGCTGCGATACCGACGGCACCGGCGCAGCAATTACGCAGGCTGAACGATCTCCGCCCGAATTGCGGCATCACGGCTTCGCTCCCTTGTTCTTACGCCTGTTTAAGATCGGCGTTGCTTTTAATGGTACCGGTAACATACATTGACTTATCGCCCCCCTACGGCTTGTCAATTGTCAAACCTCCAGTGACTGCAACCCGCTCACATGCCGGTTGACAGGAATCATGATACCGGTAACATAATAAGATGCAAGTCACGAATCTCCGTGGGCCGAGATTTCACGACAGAGCGAAAGATTTGGCGAAACCTTTTGGATTTGTGAGGCCGCATTCCTGATCGAGATCCGGCAGGTTTGCCGCCGCATAACAGCCCGCGGGTCGTACTGTTTTAAAGACATCTATCGAAATTGAACCGTCTGGGACGAAGAAGAATGAGTGAAAAGGTTGGGCTGGTCGGTTACGGCATCATGGGGGCGGCCATGGCACCGAAGTTGATCGGGAAAGGCTACGAGGTGCTGGTCTACGACGTCAGCGCCGATGCGGCATCCCGCGCCCGAAGGGATGGCTGCACCGTCTGTGAGACATTGATCGAGGTTGCCCAGCGGGCGCGCGTGGTCGTGATTTCGCTGCCCAAGCCAGAACATGTCACGTCGGTCGTTCGAGAGGGCAATGATTGCTTGCTCGCCGGCGCGTCCGAGGGGTCGGTCTTTGTCGATACCAGCACAGTGGATCCCGAAACATCGCGCCGCAATGCGGAAGCCGGTGCTGCGAAGGGAGTCGGATATCTCGACAGCCCTGTGCTCGGCCGTCCCAGCGCCTGCGGCAACTGGACCCTGCCCACCGGCGGAGAAGCCAAGCACATCCGCATTGCCGAACCGGTGTTGGAAAGCTTCGCAGCCAAGATCGTGCACGTCGGTGCTTCCGGCCAGGGGAACACGCTTAAGCTGCTCAACAACCTG
The DNA here is from genome assembly GCF_947331435.1 of Pelagibius sp. Alg239-R121. Taxonomy (GTDB): domain Bacteria; phylum Pseudomonadota; class Alphaproteobacteria; order Kiloniellales; family Kiloniellaceae; genus Denitrobaculum. Next base: position 681,071 of record NZ_CAMZOF010000002.1, read on the forward strand.
ATGTTCGGTACGATCAATTCGATTACCTGCGAGATCTTCGCGCTGGGTGAACGCCTGGGCATGGAACCCAAGCTGCTGTTCGACACTATTTCAAACAGTGGTGCGGGCACGGTGAGCAAGTTGTTTCAGGAGCTGGGGCCGAAGATCGTCGCGCAAGAGTTCACTCCCAACTTTACCATCGACAACATGCACAAGGATGTGGGGCTCGGCCTCAAGCTTGCAGAGCAGTGCGGCATGACCCTTGCCATCGGTAACAGGGTGCAAGAACAAAACAAACTGGCACAGGAAGCCGGGCTTGGCAGGGAAGATACCGCAGCCCTGGTCAAAATTTACCAGGATGCATCAACACGCAAAGGCAGCGCATAAAATGAAACAGGTTGAGCTCGACTACGGCAGGGGAAAAATGTCTGTGGAACTTCCGGACACATCCGTTGTTGTGCGCTACGGCGAAAGCTACCAGGATCCGCCCAACGCCGACGCAGTCGCAGTGACGCGTGCCGCCCTCGACAACCCGTTGGAGATGCCGCCGCTACGGGATCTGGCCGGTCCGGGTAAGACAGCGGCGATCGTCTTTCCCGACCGGGTGAAAGGTGGCGCTCATCGTCTTGCGCACCGGCGGGTTTGCATTCCGATGATCGTCGAGGATCTGCTGGCCGGCGGCTGCCTGCTGGAGGACATAAAGCTGATCTGCGCTCAAGGGCTGCACCGGCGAAACACCTACGAAGAATGGCTATGGTATCTGGGCGCGGAGATTGTCGATAATTTCTGGCCCGACCGGATCATTAATCACGACGCCGAAGGCCCCGACCTGCTGGATCTCGGCCTGGACGACATGGGCAATTCGGTGCAGACGAACCGTTTGGTTGCCGAGTCTGACATCTCCGTCCTCGTCGGCCATTGTGCAGCCAATCCCTACGGAGGCTACTCGGGCGGGTACAAGATGATGGTCACAGGCCTGGCGGGTATGCGGTCGATCGCCAGCCATCACACACCCAAAACAATGCTGCGCAAGGACTGGCTCGGCGGCGGCGCAAAATCGCACATGCGCAATCAATTCCAATCCATCGGCGAAGCCATTGAAGAGCGCACCGGCACGCGCTTTTTCACCATCGATGCCGTCCTGGGTCAAAAGGGTGACGTACTCGACGTCAAAGCAGGCCGAACCGCCGCTGTCGAAAAAGCAACCTGGCCCTTAGCCAATCAACGTTCGAACGTGGTGCTGGACGAACTCACCGAACCGGCGGACGTGCTGCTCGTGGGAATGCCGCGCGACTTTCACTACGGACCGGGGATGGGGACCAACCCCATTCTGATGAGCCTTGGGATCGGTGTGCAATATTCGCGCTGCTACAAAGCACTTCGGCCCGGTGCCGCGATCATCGCCGTATCCTGGTGCGACGGCTGGTTCAATCCCGGCTGGTTCCCCTCTTACGAAGAAACCTATCTTGCGCTGCAGAACTACGATACTGCGGAAGCTTTTCTGGCCTCCGAAGATGCCCTGCACATCTCCACCGACAACGAGTACTGTTTTAGTTACTCGAACCGCTACACCTATCACCCGTTCCATGCCATGTCGATGACGTCGGGTGGCAGCGTTCCCTTCAAATGGTGCTCCGAAATCTACATGGTTGGCGCGCAAAAACCCGGCTATGCCCGGGGCATGGGCTACAAAACGCTCCCAAGCGTACAGGACGCACTGAAGGATGTGGAACGCCATGTCGGCAAAAACCCCCAGATCCTCTGCACGCCCGAATGTTACTCCGGCGGCATGGCAGTCAATCTCGCCGGTCCGGGCGCGGCTTGAGAAACTGCAGGCCTGAAGGAAGCGCCGGTATGAGTTCCTGTACCCCTATGAGCCCTTACAAATGAGCCAATACAATGGATGACGATCAGGAAACGCAGCGTGCCACACACATCCACCTCGATGTTCTGGGTGGGATCGCAGGCGATATGTTCATGGCCGCCTGCCTGGATACCCGGCCGGATCTTGCCGCCGGCGTGATCGACGCCATCCGGGCCGCCGGACTCCCCGCCGACTGGGTTGTTGCGCCTGAGAGCGCCAAGGACGGCGGCTTAACAGGAACCAAAATGAAGATCGGTCCGCGCAAGCCTGCGACGACCGGACAGGATGGCGGACATGACCACTACCACTATCCCGCCCTCCTTGAAAATCTCGACAAAGCGCCGCTGGCCGAAGCCGTGCGCATCAGGGCGCAGAAAATCCTGCATCTGATTGCCGAGGCCGAAGCGCAAGTACACGGAATCGGCATCGGACAGGTGGCGCTGCACGAGGTTGGCGCCCTTGATTCGATCGCCGATGTCGTGGGCGCAGCATTTCTGATCGAGGAGATGTCACCCTGTAGCTGGTCCATCAGTCCGCTGCCGGTCGGCGGCGGATTTATTCAATCCGCCCACGGGCGGCTGCCAGTTCCAGCACCCGCCACGCAAACTCTGCTTCAGGGTTTCCCCTTCATTGACGATGGCGTTATGGGAGAGCGAATCACACCGACTGGCGCTGCAATCCTGCGTCATCTGGAACCGTCACTTAGGATGCCCGACGGCATTTGGAACGCAGTTGCAACCGGCGCGGGGTTCGGAACCCGGTCGCTGCCGGGCCTCGCAAATATGTTGCGTCTCCGCTGCTACAAATCACACAGACCCGCTGAGAGGAACGAGCAGATTGCGGTCATAGAATTCATGGTAGATGACCAAACTCCCGAGGATCTGGCTGCCGGGGTCGAGGCATTGCGAGAATGCCCGGGTGTCCTCGATGTTCTGCAGATTCCCGCGACAGGAAAGAAGAGCCGGCTGGGACATTTGATACAGGTGCTGACAAGGCCTGATTCGCTGGAACAAACGACCGAATCCTGTTTCAGGGAAACCACGACAATTGGGCTGCGGCAACGGCTTGAAAACAGAATTGTCCTTTCCAGACAGCAAAGAATCGCGCCCGACGGGCTCGCGGTCAAAACGGTCAAACGACCGGACGGCAGCCGTACAGCGAAAACCGAATTGGATGACATTCGTACACGCGCCACAGGACACAACGATCGTGAACAGCTCCGGCGTCAGTCAGAGTCAGCTGTCTTAGAGGAGGATGACAATGGACGGAGCTAAGGCAAGAGCGGATCTGACACGTATTCTCGACGCGATGGGTCCGGTGGCCGTTGCTGTCAGTGGCGGGGTCGACAGCATGACGCTTGCCGCCGTTGCCGGTGATGTTTTCGGTCATAAAATGTTGGCGGTTCATGCCGTATCGCCAGCCGTTCCGCCCCGTGCCACCGCACGCGTAAGGCGGCTTGCCGAGAGCCTGGACTGGCCGCTTCAGATTTTGAATGCCGGGGAATTCGGCGATGAACGTTACCTGGCAAATCCGGTTAACCGCTGCTACTTCTGCAAATTTAACCTCTACGGCGAGATCGCGCGCGTCACCGATTTGCCGATCGCATCCGGAACCAATACCGACGACCTCTCTGATTTTCGGCCGGGCCTCAAGGCAGCGGCAGAATACAGAGTCTGCCACCCCTACGTGGAGGCAGGAATCGACAAAGAGGGCATCAGGCGCATCGCGCGACAGTTCGGGCTTGGGGACATTGCAGAGCTTCCGGCAGCCCCCTGTCTTTCGAGCCGCTTGCAGACCGGGGTAATCGTTACGCCCGAGCGTTTGCGCTTCATCGACGAAGTTGAGGAGACGGCGAAGGACATCCTTTCACCAGATACCGTCCGCTGCAGGATTCTTTCCGACCGGGTCGAGATCCAGCTCGATGCACGGAGCCTGGAAACGCTGGAGGAATCCCAAACACTGCGCGCGCGCATCCTGGACTTTACACTCGGCAAGCAACCCCTTCCGGTGACTTTCGCCCCCTATCGCCAGGGAAGTTCTGTGGTGCACGGAAATGGCTGAGCAAGACGTCATCATGGACCTCGAGCGGGAAAGCCGTACCGCACTGCCTGAAGCAATCCTGTGCGAAGGCAAGAGCGACGTGCAGGTCGAAACTGCGGTAAAACAGATGCTCGATGCCGGAAAAAACGTTCTGCTGACCCGGTTGGACGCTGATCGCACGAAGGCCCTTTCGCTTAGCCCGTTCGATTATGACGCCGAATCACGGACCGGGATCGCCGGGCCCTGGACGGCACCGGCAAGCAAGCCACGTGTCGCAGTTGTCGCTGCCGGAACCTCCGATCTGGGGGTGGCCCGCGAAGCCGCCCGCACCCTGGCCTATCTCGGGGTGGCCAGCCGGGAGTATGCAGATGTCGGGGTGGCGGGGCTCTGGCGTCTTCTGAAAATCCAGGAGGAACTTACGACCTATCCCGCGATTATCGCCGTCGCTGGAATGGAAGGCGGCCTGTTTTCAGTGCTCGGCGGCCTGGTTCCGGGTTTGGTGGTCGCCGTGCCGACCTCGCGCGGCTACGGCATCTGCCGAAACGGCGAGACGGCATTGCATTCAGCGCTGGCATCCTGCGCACAGGGGATCGTTGCCGTGAATATAGATAATGGCTACGGTGCCGCCTGTGCCGTCGCAAGGAGCTTTTCCAAGGGCAATCGCTCTTAAAAAAGTGCCCAAGACGTTCCCTACAGAGATTCCAGGGCGGTACAGGGAAAGCTGATACTTATCGATTGAAAATCATGCCAAGCGAATTTCTGACGCCATGACATCCCCGGAAAAGAAACCCACACAACGGCGCAAACGGCCGGGCGGACGGTTGCAGATTCGCGATGTCGCGCGGCTGGCCGGTGTTTCCGCCATTACCGTTTCCCGTTATATCAACAATCCGGGGAAGGTCGCTAAGGATACGGGTGAAAAGATCGCCTCAGCGATCAAAGAGTCCGGCTACATTCCCAATATGGTCGCCAAGGGTCTTTCGTCAAATCGCACCAACGTGGTCGCGGCCATCATCCCGACCATCACCAACTCGATTTTCGCCGACCTTGTTTCGGGCCTATCCGACGGGCTGGAAGACAACGGACATCGTCTGCTTATTGCCGAAAGCGGCTATTCGCTCGAGCGCGAAATGGAGTTGATTCAAACCATGATCGCGCAGCGGCCGGCGGGGCTTGTCGTAACCGGACAGGTTCATACAGAACACGGAGCGGAGCTTTTGCGCAGCATCGATATTCCGGTGCTGGAAACTTTTGAGACCGGGGCCGAGCCAATCGACATGTGCGCGGGCTTTTCGAACTTCGATGCGTCCTTCCAAATGGTTAAGGGACTGATCGAAGCTGGATACCGAAAGATCGGTTTTGTGTCTGCGCCTATTGCCTCCAACGATCGCGCGACGCGACGTCGTGAAGGTTATTTTGCTGCCATGAAAGAGGCTGGTCTCAATGTGGTTCCCGGTTGGGTCCGTGACGCCAAATTCGCTTTTCGGGAGGGCGCGAGAGCCCTTGGCGAACTGGTCGAGCAACACCCCGAACTCGAGGCGATCTTCTTTGCCAGCGATGTGCTTTCGATCGGCGGAGTCATGGAATGCCAGCGCCGGAAGATCCGGTTTCCCGAAGATGTCGGCATCTGCGGATTTGACGATTTCGAGCTGACCGCCATGACCAACCCGCCGCTGACAACGGTCCGGATTCCACGCTACGAAATCGGCCATAAAGCTGCAGCCATGCTTATGGCACGGCTCAACGGCGATGAGACTGTTGAGCGTTCGGTCGATCTGGGCTTTGAAATTGTGTGGCGCGGAAGCACCCGCCTGCCCCCTCAATAACCCCAAGCCTGACCGCAGGAAAGCATCGAACCGAGAGCCGTACATTCGCGCCTTCTACGGGTGTAATGGCGAGCGGAATTGGGTGCCATCACCTCACGGCCATTTCCCTGACGATCTTTGTCAAAATGTGCATTGACTCATTAAATGATACCGGTAACATTAGCGCCTTACATTCACTATCTACGTTCCGATATAACCGATGCCTTCAGGCAGTGAAGGCTAAAATCCTGGAGGTTCCGGTCATGGACAACCCTATGCCCACGGTCTTGGTCACTGGTGGCGCAAGCGGCATCGGCGCCGCAATCTGCCGCCTGATCGTCGAGCGGGGTGGCAGCGCCGGAATCATCGACCTGGACGAGGACAAGGGAACCGCCCTGGCCAATGAACTGGGTGAGAATGCCGGGTTTGCGCGCGCCGACATCTGTGACGAAACTCAGCTGACAGATGCCTACGAAAAACTAGAAGGAAGCTTGCCGCCAATCGGCGGACTGGTCACCTGCGCCGGCGTTTCACCGACACGCCTGCCGATCGAGGACTATCCGCTGGAAGAGTTCAGGCGTTTGCTCGATAACCACGCCTCAGGCACCTTCCTGACCTGCAAAGTTGTCGGGTCAAAGCTGACGGCCCGAGGTGGCGGTGCGATCGTCACGATCAGTTCCGCCCTCTCTGTCAGACCCGGCCCGATGCTCGGCTATGGCGCCGGCAAGGCTGCGGTTCTCAATCTCACCCAATCCCTCGCCGTTCATTGGGGTAAGCAGAGCCTGCGTGTGAACACCATTGTACCGGGCTGGGTCGACACCCCCTTTATCCGCCGTCAGGAAGAAGCGGGCCGCGATCTCTCGCCAATCAGGGGCGTGACGCCGATGGGACGATTGGTCAAACCCGAAGAAGTCGCCGAAGTCGCGTGGTTTCTGCTCTCCCCCGCCGCGAGCGCCATGACCGGCGCGGCCGTCGTCGTGGACTGCGGCGTTACGCTCGGCGGGGGATGGCTGCCTTACGGCGAACTGCCTTAAATACTAACCCCAAGGCAGGGAGAAAGTCTTGACGTTGGTGAAGGATTTCATCGCTTCAATGACGCCCTCTTTGTAGCCGTTGCCGCTGTCCTTGATGCCGCCGAAGGGTGACATCTCGATCCGATAACCCGGCACTTCCCAGATGTTCACCGTGCCGACGTTCAGTCCTGCGATATAGGCCTGCATTCGGTGGAAATCGTTGGTACAGACGCCAGCTGACAAGCCAAAAGCGGTAGCGTTGGAAATTACCCTGACTTGAATGTCGTCGTCGGGCACGCGGATGACCGGGATAATCGGACCGAAGGTTTCCTCCATTACCAGATCGCTCTCGTGGGGCACGTGATCGATCACGATGGGTGGCAGCAGTGCTCCCTCCCGCTTCGGGTGATAGAGGATCTTTGCACCCTGCTCGGCGGCAGCCAGTACACGGTTTTCAAAGCTCTCGGCGGCCTTTGCATGCACCACGCAGCCCAGATCGGTTTCAGGATCCATCGGGTTGCCAAACTTGATCTTTTTCGCTCGCTCCAGCACCAGCGGAACGAAACGCTCGGCAACGGACTCCTGACAGAGAATGCGCTTCACGGCGGTGCAGCGCTGGCCGGAATTTTTGGTTGCGCCGGCCACGGCCAGATCGGCGGCCTTGGCAAGGTCCGCATCGGAGAGGTCGTTGCAGATGATCAGCGGGTCATTGCCGCCGAGCTCGAGCACCTGACGTTTATAAATTGCCTTCGCCGCAATCATCTTGCCCACCGGCACGCCGCCGGTGAAGGTCACGAGCTCGATGTTGGGGTTGGTGATCATTTCGTCACCGATATCCTGTGGCCAACCGGTAACGACCGACAGCATTTCGGGTGGTAATCCTGCTTCGTAGAGTGCATCGGCAAGCCAGATTGCCGTGAGCGGCGTCAACTCAGTTGGCTTGACCACCATGCAATTGTTGGTAGCGATCGCGGGTGCGATCTTGTGACTGACCATGTTCAGCGGATGATTGAAGGGCGTGATCGCCGAAATCGCCTTCAGCGGTTCGCGTGTGGTGAAGATCTTGCGCGCTTTGCCATGTGGGGTGAGATCGCAGGAAAAGATCTCGCCGTCATCGTGAATGCACATCTGCCCGGACAGCGTATAAACATCGAAAGCCCGGCCGCATTCGTAGAGGGAGTCGCTGATCGAAATCCCCAACTCGGCCGTGATGATCGGGGCGAGTTCCGATTTACGTTCATCGATGATCCGGGCGACATTGAGAAGGATCTTCTGCCGCTCGTAACGGGTGAGTGTCGGCGTATAGTTTGCGGCAATCTCAAAGGCCTCGCGCGCATGCTCGGCGGTTCCAGCGGGAACCGAGCCGATGACCTCGTCCGTGTAGGGGTAGTGCACCGGCACGCGCGCCTCGCTGTCGACTTTACGGCCTGCAATGCGCATCGCTTCGTGACGGGGTTCAATGGGGGGATTACTCATGCCGATGATCCTCAAAGCGCTGCTGCGGTTGTTGCATAAAAGAAAGCGTCGAAGTTGCGCAAGATGGGCGCAGAGGGCATGTCAATCTTGCGATTGACGATGAAAGGCACCTCTTGTTCGCTGAGCCCACCATGGCTGCGAAGCGGCTGTTTTAGTGCTGCCAGATCGTGCCGGTGCGCAGAGGTGCCGATAACCACGTTTTCACCTGAGATCACGACGATGTCGCCGATCCGATCGCCGGGCAATTCGAAGCGCATAACCGCCTCGGCCTTATCCATGACCAATGTGATTCCGGCCGTGGCTTTCAGGCGGGCAATGATATCCGCCTGATCCACACCCTGGGGCAGATAGGCGGTCGCGAAGGAACCAAGCGCGCCGTGATGCACTACATAGGGGTCGGTGATCGGAAGGATCACCCGTGCCGCGCCCTCGCCTAGCCATTGGTCCATTAGGTCCTGCGCGTAGACAACAGCCGGGGAACCATCGGCAAGATGCTTGGGCTTCATGCCGTGATCGGCAGTCACGACGATCGTGGCGCCCATTGCGTCCAGTTGGGTCAGGTAGCGGTCGAACATTTCGTAGAAGGTCTTCGCCTCTGCGTCCTCGGGGGCGAACTTATGTTGCACATAGTCGGTGGTCGTCAGGTACAGCAGGTCCGGCTTCCATTCGGCAAGCAGCTTGACCCCGGCCGCAAAAACAAACTCCGACAATTCTGCAGAATAGACTTCAGGCTGGGCCATCCCAAGCCATTGACTCGCCTTTTCCTGCCCATGTTCAGCTGCGGTCGAGCTATCGGATTTCTCAGCTGAAAAACACTTCGCACGATCCTCGTCGAACTTAAGACCCGCCCCTAGCAACGCGCGCAGCTTATCCTTCGCCGTAACAATGGCGATCCGAGCTCCCGCGTCGTAGAACTCTTTGAACAGAGTCGGCGCACGCAGGAACCGCACATCGTTCATCATCACCTCCTCACCGGTTTCCGGTTCGTAAAGGTAATTGCCGCAGATACCGTGCACCGATGGCGGACGGCCCGTCGCGATCGACAGATTGTTTGGATTGGTGAAGGCCGGAATCACCGAGTGCGCCAAACGGTCGGTGCCAGTCTCGCGCATCCGTTTGAGCGTCGGCATCAACCCATCAGCGATCGCCGCATCCAAATAGGCGGGTTCACAGCCATCGAGACAAATCGCAACCGCGGGCACCTTCGGGGCCGGGTAGACGCGTTCGTTCACCTCTATGGAGTCACGGATAATCATCGATCAATTCCCTTCCTGAGGTCCTGATTCACTCAAGGACAAATGTTCTTTTGATGCTGGCGGGCGGCGCCCGCTGTCACTTCGCCCGGTTGACGACTTTGCGAAGCCAACCGGAGATGAATTCCGCGATCAGCACCATGGCGATGATCGACAGGATGATGGCGCCGACACGGAGGTTTTCGAGCTGCTGGACATTGCGCTTGAGGTACCATCCCATGCCGCCGCCGCCGAAAAACCCGACGACGGTCGCTGCTCGAAAGGCCACATCCCAGGTGTAGATGGCGATTCCCGTGAAGGCGACCCGCACCTGTGGAACCACGGCAAACACGAAGACCTGAAATGGATTGGCACCGGCTGCCCGCATTGCATCGACCGGCCCCATGTCCACGGCCTCGATCTCATCCGAAAACAGCTTGCCCGCAAAACCGACACAGAACATCGTTAGGGCACTGACCCCCGCCAGCATGCCGAAACCCAGAATCGACACGAAGAGAATAGTCCAGATGGTTTCGTGAATGGCTCGGCAGGAAATCACGCCAAAGCGGCCGAGCGGAAACAGCAGCCGCTGATTTGGCGAAACATTGAAGGCCGAGAACCAGGCCAGCGGGATCGAAAGAAACACTCCCGCAATCGCGCCCAGAAACGACATCTGCAGGGTATCGACAACCGTGGCCAGATAGCCGGGGTCGGTCACGTAGGCCAGATCCGGTGGATAGTAGCGTTCCGCCACCACGCCCACCAAGCCGCCAAGGGCCCCAAAAAGCAACGGTATGTCTACATTCAGGAAGTGCAGTGAATAGACAAGAAACACCAGCACGCCGAGCAAACTGCCGAAGCGGTACAACGACCCCGGGAAGCGGTAACGTGACCAGGTCTCTGCGACCGGGGTGCTGGGAGTTTTGGTCAGCTCCGTCATGGCCATCCCCTCAGATCACCGCTTTGCGCAGGTAGTGCGAAATGACTTCGCCCAACACGATCAGCAAAAGGATCGCCAGGATTACCATCGTCACCCCACCGTAGTTGAAGCTGTTCATCTGCCGGAAAAACAGCAACCCCAAACCCCCGGCCCCGACCAGCCCCATGACAGCCGAGCGGCGGATGTTGATATCCCATTCGAAGATGACCGTCGCGAGGACAACCGGATAAATCTGCGGCAGGATCCCGTAATACATCACCTGGAACTGATTCCCGCCGACCGCGCGGATCGCCTCGACCGGTTTGGCATCGATGTTTTCGATCGCTTCGGCGGTGATTTTCGAGATGAAACCGACCGACCGCATGGCAATCGCCAGGATACCGGGTAAAGCCCCCAAGCCAACGGCACTGACGAAGATCAATGCCCAGACGATTTCATGTACCGATCGGCTGAGCACCATCAGAAATCGGCCGACCGGATAGAGGATATGGCGGCTGGGCGTTACGTTGGCTGCTCCGAGCCAGGCCACGGGCAGTGAAAAGAAACAGCCCAGAACCGTACCTACACAGGCCATCATAAAGGTTTCGATGGTCGGTAGGATCAATTCCGATACCAAGCCGAGATCCAGCTGAATATAACGTCCGAAAGAGGCCAGAACGCCGCTCCGGCCTCCGATGCGCGACCAGTCCGTATCCTCGATAATCGTGCCGTTCACACACCAAGCGGTAAAGAGGATGAAGAGGCCCCAGATAAGCGCCAGCCGGAGCTGGCGTTTGCGGCGCAATCCCGTCTGAAGATTCAGGCTGCCCGCAAGAGAGTCTGTCGCTGACATCGCTTACAGCACTTCCATCGCATAAATGTCTTCAAGGTCGGCATCGCGCAGTGTGCGAGTCTCACCGTCGAATTTCTTGATCCCGTCCTGCAGGCCAATGATGCGGTTGCAGAACTCCTTGGCCAGCTGCACGTCGTGAATGTTACACAACGCCGGCACACGCAGCTCTTTTGCTATCTCGCGAATCAGCGCCATCACTTCCTGTGAAATTTTGGGGTCGAGGGCGGAGGTCGGCTCGTCCAGAAGCAGCAGTTTCGGTTGCTGCATCAGGGCACGAGCGATCCCGACCCGCTGACGCTGGCCGCCGCTCAACTCGTCGGCACGTTTATCCACATGATCGCTTAGGCCGACACGCTCTAGAAAATCGAGCGCCTGCCGAATATCGTCCTTGGTAAAATGCCGGAACAGGCTACGCAGATTTCCGGTGTATCCCAATCGCCCGGAGAGCACGTTGTCCATGACCGACATGCGGTTGATCAGATTGAATTCCTGAAAAATCATTCCGACATCGCGGCGCAGTTCTCGCAACGCCCGCGGTTTGAGCGCCCGCACATCTTGATCCAGCAGGGTGATCGTACCGTCGGTCGGCTCCACCAACCGGTTGACACAGCGGATAAGGGTCGACTTTCCGGCACCGCTTGGCCCGATGATGGCCAGGAAATCGTCGCCTTCGACGTCGAAATCGATCCCCTTTAGAATTTCAGGGCCCTTGCCGGAGTATCGGACTTTCAGATTCCGTACAGACAGGACGGCCATTCTAGCTCTCCCTTTTCGCCTGCCCCGCCCTTGCTTCAGCACGAGCGGGGCATCGGCCGCTGTCCTATTTCTTCGCGTCTTTGGCTGCTTTAAGATCGCGAATGATGTCGTAGTCCGTGTCTTTCATCGCCACAAAGCGGCTGGCGTTGACGTTCTCCAGATACTTGCGCCCGTCCTCGCTGTCGCTCAGCGTCAGGAAGGCTTTCTGAATCTGACCGACGATTTCATCGCAAAGATCCCCATTAACGACAAAGGGGTCCTGCGGAATGACCGGTGAAGACCAGAGCACGACGTAGTCCTCCATCTTCGCAAGTCCCCGATCGATCACATTGTCCAGCCGGTGCGTTGCGACAAAGGCTGCATCGACCTGTTCTTCGATGACCGCAACCGCCGAGAGATCATGACCGCCGGTGTAGACAACACGCGAAAAATAGTCTTCGAGATCGGAACCGATCACTTTGGTAAAGGATACCCGTGGCAGAAGATTGCCGGAGGTGCTAGCCGGATCGGTCAGACCGATCACCGAACCTTTGATATCCTCGATGCTCTTAAAACCGGAATCCGCGCGGGCCACCAGGACAGCCTTATATCCGGGCCCTTCTTCCTGGAAATGTCCTTTGTGTTTTGCATAGGTCGCGACCACCTGAAGATCCGGGTCGCGCTCCTGCGCAATGACATAGGAATAGGGACCGTGCATCCCGATATCGACGAAGCCGCCGAGCATTGCTTCAACCACAGACGCGTAAGACGTTGGCAGGTAGAATTCAATGTTCTTACCGGTAGCTTCGCGCAACTGCTTCACGAGGGGTTGGTAGAGCGACAGCTCCTGCGTCGTTTCCTCAGTTGGGATCATGGAAAAGCGCAAGGCTTCAGGATTTTTACATTCTTGCGCTGCGGCCGCACCAACCGTAGCAAGGCTGGCGACAAGCGCACCGCCGACGACGGTCTTGATTTGCTTCCAGGTGTTCATTTTTTCCTCCGTTCGGTGAAATCGGCTGCGTTCATTTTTCTTCGCTGCCTTATTGTTTTTTTCAGGGAACAAGTTGGGGTCTGTTGTCGTTCAGGATGCCGTCGAGGGCGGCTGACTTCAAAAAGCTCTCTTTCGAGCCGATAAAGTTTTTACCGCGTTCACCCGCGAAGGCTTCGTCAATAATTGCCGCGCAGCTGTCATTTGGAACGCCATAGTCGGCAAAGCTGATACCCACCCCGGATGTCTTGAGAAATGCGGAGAGATCCTCGGCCGCTTTTTCAAGATCCTGTCCAAAAATCTCTTTCAGGCAATCTTCGCGGAAACCGCCCGTGCCAATCACCGACTTCAAGACCGTAGGCAGGGTAAAGGAACAGGCGATGCCGTGCGGCACACCCCAGCCCAAGGTGATTGGATATGAAAGGTTGTGCGCGATCGCCGTTCTCGTATTTGAGAACGCAAGACCGGCGCAGAGGGCAGCCTCTGCAATGTTGCTGCGCAGATCCAGATTCCCCAGATCAGATAAAAGGCTGGGCAGATCCCGCAGTATGATCTGAGATGCCGTAACGGCGTAGCGCGCGGACATCGGATTTGCGTTGATGTTCCAGATGCTTTCCAGTGCATGCGATAAGGCATCAAGTCCCGTCGCAAGCGTAAGGTTATAGGGTTTGCCTAACATCAGGGCCGGATCGATCACCGCGGTTTCCGGATAGAGGTTTGGCCGGGCCAGGGAAAACTTACGTCCTCCCTCACCATCCCAGACGGTCGCCCAACTGGTCACTTCACTGCCGGTGCCTGCTGTAGTCGGAACGGCGATGACCGGAACGCCTGAGAGTTCCTCGGCACCGTCCTTGGTTTCCAAATACCGGCGCACTTTCTGAAAGTCGCCGTTAGCGGCGGCAAAAACCTTAGCCGAATCGATGACGGACCCACCCCCGATGGCAACAATAACTTCCGGACCGCCGGCCACGCCCCTGAAGCGGGCAGTTTGCGCATCAAGCACGCGGTAATCCGGGTTCGGCGCGATATCATCGAACACAAGCACTGGCTTGCCTGCCGTTTCGCTTAACTTTTGGGTCAGAGCCTGAAACGGCGTGTCCGGGTAAGTCACGACTGCGTAGCTGCGCCCGCCGATCAGACTTGGCAGGTCTTTAAAGCGTCCAGCACCAAATTCGATTTTGACCGGATTAAAATAGGTCCACATTCGAAGCTCCCAGAACCGCGCTGTGCCGTGAATAAGCGCCAAGTCAGAGTAGCTTGATTGGTGGCATTCTATTTATCAAATTGATTAACATGATAGAAACGATATACTCACTCTATGTTAAAAAACGCCCTCAGGTCCTTCCACGCCGTGGCTAGATACGGCGGATTTTCCGCAGCCTCCAAGGCGTTAAACCTCAGCCAGCCGACTCTGTCGACTCAGGTCAAGGCGTTGGAACAACGCTATGACGTCGAACTCTTCGGTCGCGCCCGGCGGGATGTGCATCTGACGCTTGCCGGCAGCGAACTCTATCAAGTCACCACCAGGCTGCATCAGATCGAGGAGGAAGCCGAAGAGCTGCTCAATTCCCTCGGAGGTTTGCAATCCGGGACGTTGCGCATTGCAGCGGTTGGGCCATTTCACGCGACCGATATGATCGTCGAATTCAAGTCGAACTACCCCAATATCGATGTCACGGTGCAGTTTGGAAATTCACAACGCAGCTTTGAGCGGTTGCTCGCTTATGAGGCGGATGTGGGCTTGATTGCAGAGGTCAATTCCGACCCGCGCGTGATAACGATGCCTTATAGCGCGCACAACGTCGTCGTCTTCGTAAACGCTGTGCACCCATTTTTCGAACGCGACAGCATCTCTATTCACGAGCTGCAAGATCAAAAAGTCGTTCAGCGCGAGCGCGGGTCGACCACCCGTACCGCAATGGAGCGGGCGCTTGGCGAACATGGTGTCACCATCGACCCGGTACTCGATATCGGGAGCCGGGAAGGCATCTGGAAAGCCGTCGAGCGGGGCCTGGGAATTGGCTTTGTCGCCGATTTCGAGTTTGTGGCACATCCAAATCTCAAACCGATCCCGATCCGGGATGCAACGGTGCGCACTCAGTATTTTTTGGCCTTTCTCGAAGAACGAAAACAGTCCCGGCTGATCCGGTCCTTCTGCGACGTTGCAAGCAGCCCTCAGGATGCCGGACGCTTGATAAGTGAGCGCTGAAACCTCCCGAATTGCCTGGTGCGGCGAACCGCATTCGAGGTCCTAAAGACCCGTTTCCGGCCTACGTCATGAGCGGACCAAACCATCGGTGAATTTTACCTTCCGGCCAATACCCCAACTCACTGAAAATCGTTGATGTAACAGCTTCCCAGTTCCCGAAGTCCGGCTTCATCTCAAGCAGCTGGTCCCGCATCTCGCCACGATTTGCTATAGAGTTCGCTGGATACGCAAACACTTATGCTGTTATGGGCAGCAAACCTGGAGAAGATCTATGAGCTTTTCTTTTGACGAGTTCGTCGCAGCGGTACGCGGCGCTGCAAAAGAACCTGATCCGAATTTGTCCGTGCGGACGTTACTGGAAAAGTACGTTTCCGACCCCAGCCCGATTATCACCCATACGCCGGAAGACGGAGAGGACGAAGTCATGTTGTTTGAAGACGACGCCCTTTCAATTTGGCGCTGCCGCTTTCGCCCCCACGTCATCATGCCACCCCACGAGCATAGAGTGATAGCCCATATCGGAACTTATTCGGGCGAAGAGAAGAATATTCTCTTCCGGCGCGGTGATGGCCAGCTAAAGCACAAAACCACGAAAATCGTTGGGCCCGGCGACGTGCTGTCACTGAACAAAGATTGTATCCACGCCGTTTCTGCCAACGGCGATATCTGTTCTCTGTCTCTCCATATCTATATGGGCCCCTTGATGAAATTGAAGCGTGGCCTGTTTGATTGGGAGACAGGTGTAAAATCCGACTTCTCTTTGGAGAACTTCGACAGATTAAAGCGCCCGGCGTCGGCTCTCCCTGCATATTAGCTGCCAAGCCGGCCAATCGCCCTACAGGATCGACGCCAACAGTCAGTATATTCATGGGGAGGTTCGGTCTCTTTATAAGAAGTTTCCCAAATTCGGCGATATGGTTGTTTGCCTTGACCCGAACGGCGAGTGCCCCGCCGAGTTTGCGGGGTTGGATAGGTATATTTTGAATTGGGAATGATTTGGTTGCGGGGGCCCGCAAACAACGACATTTACGAAACCCGTTAACTGCCTCAGCATAGCTTCAGGCACATCAGGATGATCGTTTTTGAACAGTCCCGCGCGTAGTGAACAATGTGCAGGAAGCCGAAACAACTGAACAGACTGTCATTCTCAGGCCCGGCAACGCGCGCGTGCTGGCATAAAATGACTTTGAGTTGGCTTATTTCTTAATACGGCTTGTCGCCCTTGACAGTCACCCTATTGCCGGAACGCACTTGTGGGTAATAATCCCACATAGCAATGTGTTGGACACAACGATTGTCCCAGAAAGCGATCGAGTTTTCCTGCCATCTGAAGCGTAGTTGAAACTGCGGTTGACTGTTGTGGTTGTAGAGAAATTGCAAGGTAGCGTCTCCTTCATTCTCCGGTAAACCACGGATGGCTGTCGTAAAAACCGGATTAACGAATATCGCCTTCCGGCCTGTCACAGGGTGAGTGCGAACGACCGGATGCTCAGCACGAGGGAAATCCCGTTTGTCGTCGAGACCTTCGATAGCTGCGCGACGCCTATAGTTTGGCCCGCCATCATGTACGGCAATCAGCCCATCCAGATATTGTTTCATCTTTTCTGATAATGCGTCGTAGGCGGCATACATACTGGAGAAGAGAGTATCTCCCCCCACTTCCGGAACGGTGTGTAAGTGCAGAATCGACCCCATTGGTGGTTCTGCATCGCAAGATACATCCGAATGCCAGCGTTCGCCCGCCACCTGTTTTGATTTTGCGTCCGCGTGGATCGGCAGAACCTCGGGATGGCCGTTTTGCGAGGATGCATAAGGGTGCACCTCCAACTCTCCGAACAACCGGCCAAATCGTTTGAGCTGCTCAAGCGAAACGTTCTGGTCGCGAAAGAAGATCACCTGATAGTCCATGAGCATGCCGCGAAGCTCGTCAGACCGGCAACCAGACAGCGGTTTGGAAAGGTCAACTCCATGAACTTCCGCGCCTAAAACAGGTGTTATCGGCCTAACCTTAAACGTTTCAATTGGCATATCTAAGGCTCCTGACTTTACCATCCAATACTGCCTCTCTGCTGGTCGCATGAACGAGGATTCAGGTTATCCTTCGGAGGAGGCTGACAGAATCTGCGTCGGTTGGCCGTGTGCTTCGAAAACGGCCCCAGGATTCATGATGCCGTTCGGATCGATAGCGGTTTTGATTGTCTGCATGACAGCCAGCTTTGTCTTGTCGGCGTAGCGTTGCAATTCCGATATTCTTAGTCTGCCGATTCCATGTTCCGCGCTAATCGAACCGCCACATTGATGTGTTGTTTCATTGATTATCATCCGAGTGGTTTCCTGGATACCCGGGTGCATCTGTATGTAAGCCTGCTTCGATACATCTTGTGGCGGGAAGATATTGACGTGAATGTTTCCATCGCCGATGTGTCCATAGCAGTTGGCTCGAAGGCCGTCGTCCAGATAACGAATTGCCGTAATTGTCAGCTCAATAAATTTTTCGATCTGGCTGACCGGCACCGAAGTGTCTGAGCTGCATATGGCACCTTCTTTTTGATTGTATTCGTAGGCGAGCTCTCTGAGATTCCAAAGCGCTTCGCTTTGGCTGCGAGATTCGGCGAAAACGGCGTCAACGATGTTGCCTTGCTCAAGTTCCTGCTCAAGAACCTCTTCGAGAGACCACTGAATCCCTTTGTGTCCTTCAATTTCTGCTACAACGCACCACTCAAAGGGTCCATCGAACGGATTACGCAGCGCCTCGAAATACTTGGTCGCCAGAGTGACTCCCAAGCCAGACATCAGCTCAAAAGCCGTCACAGTCTCGCCGAGCTTATTACGAATCTTGTGTAGCAGCTTCAACGCACTACCCGGCGCAGGGACGACGCACATAACCGTGACAGAGTCTTCTGGCAACGGAGATAGTTTCAGCGCTGACGCTGTAATGATCCCCAGCGTCCCTTCAGAGCCGATGAGCAGGTGTCTTAAATCGAAACCGGTGTTGTTCTTGCGCAGAGGCTTCAGGTCATTGAGGACCGAACCGTCGGGCATAACGGCTTCGATCCCGAGGCACAAATCACGGCAGTTGCCGTACCTTAAAACCTGGATACCGCCAGCATTGCTGGCAAGATTTCCACCAATCGTGCAACTGCCTTCGGAGGCGAGCGACAATCCAAATCGGCGTCCGTGTTGTTCTGCAATCTTCTGAATACTAGCGAGAATGCATCCGGCTTCCGCGACAACCGTCTCGTCATCAATGCTGACAGAGCGGATCGCATTCATGCGCTCCAAAGAAAGAACGACCGGAAGGCTGCCGCTGATTTCCATGTGTCCTGCAACACCCCCTGTTCCTCCCCCAAAGGGAATGATACCAACCTGCGCCTCGTTGCAGGCCGCGACCACTTGAGAAACCTGTTGTGTCGACGAGGGAAGCAGCACAATAGAGGCATTGCCGCGGAAGTGACCCCTGGGATCGGCAAAGTACTTCCCGGCACTATCCGATGCGCACCAGCCCTTCGATCCTACGATCGACTTTAGTCGGTTCAGTAAACGAGAATCAGGGGTTTTCGCCTGCATGACTTTTGTCCAGGTAACACTGTGCTTTGCCGCTCAACCGGAAAACCAGGTTGAATAGCTGTTAGGTGATAGGATAACCGGCATGTGGTACGTCTTGTGTCGATCAGGCATCCGGAACCGCAGTACGACCTCCCTGGTTATCCCTTTTGCGTCGAACTGTAGATTTCGCTTATCCCAATAGTGGCCAGTGGTAAAAACGATCTCGTAAATGGCATCAGCGTCGATGCCTGTCAGATCGACCTCCACCGAAACCCGGCCGCCTTCATCTGTGTCGACTGCGAAGATTCGTGTCGATTCCCGGGTATCAATCCGTGACAGCGTGACAGCAATACCATCGGCGTGCGTGCCATCCATTCCGTTCAGCACATGTGATGAAACGCGCGCCATTACTCGATCGAGGCTTTGTCACGTTTATCAGATGTCGCGGCAACAATCGGACTGATGACGCCGCGGCACTTAACATTGACACAAGCGGTCTTACCACTGGCAATCGCGCGACGAAGCGCTGGTACGAGTAGATCCCGGCGTTCCACGAGTTCGCCATGACCTCCGAGGCCCTCAAACATGCTGTGAAAGGGAATATCGCGAAAGTCTGTCGCAAAGTGATTGCCGTTCTTAAAGAGACGCTCCTGCTGCTGCGAAATACAGTCGAGGCCACCGTTGTTATCAACCACCACAACAATCGGCAGGCCTTCTTGGAACGCCGCTTCGATCGACAACCCGCCAGACAAAAACGCGCCGTCTCCAGTAATCAAAACCACATTCCTGTCGGGATGGGTGTTCTTGGCGGAAAGCGCAAAGGAGACGCCGACACCCAGCATTGAGTAGTTGCCGGGATGCAGGATCCCTCCCAACTTCTTCCCACCCCAGCCCGCAAGGTTGACCGCGATTTCATTCCAGAAGTGTGTGTTCCCGCCATCAAACACCAGCCAGTCTTCGCCGTTCAGTTCGGCCTGAACATCCAGTGCAAGCTGAAGCGGGTGTAACTTGCGGCCCTCTTTGAGATCGGTTGCTGATTCGTCGGCGATATGCTCGTTCCAACCAGCCACCCAAGCTGCGCGTCGGGATCTTTGCAAATCAAACCATTCGGACCAGGATTTCTTGACGGAGAGCATTTCGTCGAGGAAGGCTCCTGGGTCAGACAACAGACTTATGTCCGCAGCTCGATTATGTTCCAGTTCCTCGTGGCTGCCGTTCACACACACGAGCTTGGCTTCCTTCGGAACGAACGGCGGGTTCCCAAAGTTCATCTGATTATCCAGCCGGCATCCGATCATCAGCACGAGGTCGGCTTCTTGGATTGCTTTTTTGGACGGGTGATACTGGTGAAAATCAGCGAGACCCATGTAGGCTTCACATTCTTCGCTCAGGAGTTTCTGATGATAGGGCACGTTGAAGATCGGAATGCGCAGGGTCTTGCCCGCTGTTTCGAGCTTTTCTTCGCTGCCCGACCACCAGATCCCGTGCCCGCCTATGATCACTGGTCGTTCGGCTTTACGCACTTGATCCATAACTTCATTCAATGCCGCAGGTTCCGGCCACGCACGTGGCAATGGGCGGGCCGTCCAATTGAAAGGTCGTTCCTGCCTCCCCGCAGTCTCGGAAAACGATGAGAACATGATGTCCACCGGCAAGCTGATATGAACCGGACCGGGATAGCCGGTTGTCGCCGCTGTCCAGGCCCGGTCGACAAATTCCCCGATCCGCTCACCGTCCGTGATCTGAACCGAATACTTGGTCAGTGGCGAAGCAATCGCCACGTCATCAATCTCCTTGAACCCTCCGGAGCCCTGTCTTTTCAAAGTCGAAGATCCGGTTACGAATATCACCGGAGAGCGCTCGCCCCAGGCTTCGAGCATCGCAGGCACCGCATTGGCAAAACCTTCGGGTCCAACAAGGCAAATGGACGGCTTACGCGTGATCCGGGTGTGCCCATCTGCAAGATGTCCCGCCACCTGCTCATGGGGACAGTTGATGACCGGCATCTGGCATTCCATGAAGCCTTCCAGAGCTGGGTTGCAAAAACCGCCCGCCAAGGTAAAGACGTGATCGACGCCTTTTTCCTTTAATGCTCGTGCGAGCAGTGCGCCGCCACGAATTTTAGGCTCCGAATTCATAGATATCTCCGGTTTCAAGATCGCCTGTGCCATCAGAAAAATTAAGTTTGCTGCTTAATGTCATTGGATCTAGGGCGCCCCGTCCAGGCGATACGCACGACGGCGATGATCGTGAGTACGCAGAACAGAAGGGCAATCGGACTTCCAATGATCAACCCGAGGGGATCTCCTTGGGCGATCAAGAGAAACGATCTGAATGCGATTTCAAATTCGGGGGCCAGGACAAAGCCGATCAAGAAGGCCACAAATGAATAATCGAATTTCTTCATGAAGTAACCGACGACTGCAAAGCCGATCATCACGTAGAGGCTGAATACGCTGTTGGAAGATGCGTAAACACCGGTCACGCAGGTCAGCCCGACAATCGCGTAACTGAAATACTCAGGCGCCTTCACGATATGGCCGTAAAGCCCGCTTCCGAGCAAACCGATCGCAAGATTGAAGAAGTTCGCAACGAACAAGATTGTGAAGATGCCGTATATCAGAGTCGGTTCGGTCTTGAAGACATGCGGCCCGGGTTCGATACCATGAACCAGAAAAGTACCTATCAGCAGCGCAGTGGTCACGTTTCCGGGAATACCCAATGTCAGCAAAGGAACGAAGCTGCCGCCAACGACCGCACTGTTTGCCGCTTCCGGGGCCGCGACGCCGTCCAAAGTGCCTTTTCCGAATTCTTCTGGAGTCTTGGAGTATTTGCGGGCCGTACCATAGCCGACAAAAGCCGCCATGGACGCGCCGATGCCGGGCAAAGCACCGATCGCCGAGCCGATCAAACTAGATCGCAAAACAGTTTTCCAATAGGCAAGAAACTCCGTCACGGACAACGCTGGACCGCTTGTTTCGCTGATGGAGTTGGCTTCGTCTGCAGATCCGCTCTTGCGCCGTTTTAACGCGCGTTCAATGGCCAGCATGACCTCGGTAACGCCCAGCATCCCGATAGCAATCGGGAGCAAAGGCAAGCCATCCTGCAATTCGATAAACCCGAAGTTCAGACGTGGCGTCGCCGACATCGGATCAAGTCCAACCATCGCGCAGAGTACCCCAAAGGCGCAGGCGGCCATGCCGCGCGACATCGATCTGCCGGTCAGGCCTGCAACGAAGGTGAAGGCGAACAAAACGACGAAGGTGATTTCCGTCGGGCCAAACTTTAAGGCGATCCTGGAAAACGGCGCAGCGACGACATAAAGCATGACATCCGCCAACAGGGCACCCGCCACCGAGGCAAACAGCGCCATATGCAGCGCGCGTTTCACCTGTCCGGCTTTGGCAAGCGGATAGCCGTCAAAAGCAGTCGCCGTTGCTTCTGGTGAACCGGGTGTGTTGAGAAGAATGGCTGATATCGACCCGCCGAAGGTACCGCCCTTATAGATGCCGGTCAGAAAGGCGATCGCTGTGAGCGGCTCCATACCGAAAGTCACGGGCGAAAGCAAAGCGATGGCCATGGCGGCGGTCAGGCCGGGGATGGCGCCCATAAAGATGCCGACCGCGACGCCGGCGGCAATCCCGATCAAAGGGCCAAGTGAAAACACAGACAATATGCCGGCGATCAGCGCGTCCAATTACTCACCCTCCCAAGAAGGCGAGATCCGGCAGCGCCTTAATATTGACGCCAAACCCAAACTTCATCCCAAGATAGAGGATGAGGACGATCGCAAATGTGACCGCAATCACCTGGCGTGAACGCGGCGCTCCCGTGCAAAGCATCAGAAACCCCAACAAAAGCGTAGAAGAGAGCAGATAACCTGCAACCGGCAAAACAAACGCGTATATGGACATGGCGCCGGTCACAAAAACAACCGCAAGAACCTGGGCGTTCTTCAGAGGAACATCATTCGCCAAGGCCTGCTCACGACCTGCAACCGATCGGGCCGTCTTTACAAGGGAGTGAATCAGTTCCAACAGTGTTAGGAACAAGATCAGACTCACCGCCACATCCGGCAACAACGCCGCGCCTGCCGCAAATGAAGTCTCGCCGTCTTCAATCTGCGAAGGGATGATCCAAAGGGCGCTCCCGCAAAGCAGCAAGACGGCGATCGATACCTTGTTTCTGTTCGTTGTGTTCATCGGGCGTGACGCTTCAGATCGGTCATTACGGATTCAACGGACAGAGGGTCGCTATTTTTGCATCTCTTCGACAACGGCCTTCATCGCCGTTGAAATGCGTTCGATGGAGGCGGCGGTTTCGTCCGCACCCATCGGCGGGATACCGACAAATCGCTGTTGGACAAGGTCCTGAAACCTCGGATCGTTCGCAGACTTGATCAAAGCCGCTTCGAGTTTGCTTTTAACATCAGCAGAAAGTCCCTTGGGCGCGGCGATAACCGAGTTATAGCTGACGGCCGGATAGCCTAAACTCGACATGGTCGGCGCGTCAGGCGTCGAGTTTAGGGGCTCAGAGCCGGAAGCCGCGAGGACAATCATTTCGCCCGACTTTACGTACTGAATATGCGGCCCGCCGCTTAGGCCGAAATCCACGTGCTCACCAAGAATAGACTGCATCATATTTGCACCGCCTTTGATCGGAAGCGGGATAAACGTGACTCCTGTTGCAGCAGATACAGCATCGATTTGCGCACGGTCAGCAGGTCCCAAGGTGCCGTAGCGCAAAGGCTTTCCCGTCGACTTCGCATGCTCGATCATCGATGGAAAATCCGTCCAGGGCTTACTGGACAACGATACGAACGAGGTTTCGAACCGCGCCATGGTCAAGAGATAGTCGAAATCGTCTTTCGAATACTTCACCTTGCCCTGCAGCGGATTGAACGCGAAGGTCAGGCTGGTTGCAACCACCAGGGTGTAGCCATCGGCTGGCTGGCTCCCGACGGCTGTCGCAGCGATGCTGCCGCCCGCTCCGCCCTTGTAGGTGTGAACAATCGTTTGTCCGAGTGCTTCGGTCAGCGGCTCGGATAGCTTGCGTGCCATGGCGTCAGAAAACCCGCCAGGCTTGAAACCAATGATCATCTCAATGGGCTTGCTCGGATAATCTTCAGCCAGCACGGGATGTGTTGCCAAGCTTAGGAACATAACGCCAGCAAGAGACAATTTACTGAGCAAAGATAGATTTTTCATGGATTCCTCCCAGGTCTTGCCCATTTTGACAAGTTGGGAGCCATTTTATTTGTTTATTGCGTAAGAACTAATTCATAAAAGCTATGCATCTCATCACAAAACGGCATCACAAGTCCGAAATCCAAGCTATACGGCGCAGAATCTTGTGTAAATTTGCGAGAAACTGAGGGAATTCTCATTACCATAGGCGCGCATCGTTTACTTGCACCCACCGCCATCATATCATGTAGGCATGACTTGACTGATCGGGCGATGTATCGCTTTGAAGCTAATTCAACTGAAATACTTTGCGAGCATCGTGGAAAACGGTGGCTTCATTGCTGCTTCCAAGGAACTGAATATCGCACAACCGGCCCTTAGCCGGCAGGTGGTCGAATTGGAGGCAGAGATTGGCGTGGATCTGTTGAATCGCGGTCCCGGAGGCACGACTGTCACCAGCGCAGGACGACGATTCTACCACCATACACGTGCCATTCTCGACAAGGTCGAAATTGCAAGAACGGACGCGCGCAGAAGCTCCGGTGAACTGGTCGGTGAAATCCGGCTCGCGATCCCCGTCGGAATCGCGGGATTATTGGCCCCGAAAATTGTCCAGAAGGCGCAACAGCTTTATCCCGATATCACTGTAATTATCGAAGATGGGTTCGGTTTTCAGACGGGACAAGCCATTGATGCCGGACGCGTGGACTTTGGCATCATCCCCAACGTCGGACGCCTGCAGAACGTGACATTTCAACCGATACTGCAGGAAAATCTCTTCCTATTTTCGAAGCGCCAAGGCACAGACCCTATCTCAACCGACATCCCGCTCCAGGAAATTGAAGATCAGAAACTGATCATGCCCAATCGTAAGGTGCATGTCAGGCGCAGCCTTGAAGAAGCTTTTATGCAGATCGGCCGTAATCTCAAGGTTTGTTACGAACAGCAGTCGCTGTTGACAATTCGAAGCATGGTGCGTGCAGGCGTAGGATCGACTGTTCTAAACTGGCCCTCGATGGCCGATGTTTGGGAGACAGGTGATGTCGACGCTCGCCGCATAATCAGTCCCAGCCTCTCACGCATTATCTCATTGGCCATACCATCCATGCGACCGCTGACAAGTGCGTCACACGCGGTTTACGAGATCGTTCAACAGACTCTGATAGCCGAGGTCACCGAAGGCAACTGGAAAGGCCAATTGATTACAGAAGCCTGACAAATCCAACCGACCAAATTCAATTCTCAAGCGGCCTTTAGCTCAATGCCATATCAAGTTCAGATCGTGTGCATAGCTAAATTCGATTGGTTTTGGAATATCTGATTGAACTAGGCTCTGCCGGTTTCCACCCAAACCGAAAGCAAGAACCGGATGCCTGATCTCGATTTTCCCAAATCTCGGTGGATGGACGACGAGTTGGGCATGCTGGAAGATTCCTGTCGTCAGTTTTACCAAAAAGAATGTGTCCCCCACTACAGCGAATGGGAGAAGCGTGGCGACGTCGGGCGCGGTTTGTGGCAAAAGGCTGGGGCTTTGGGCCTGCTCGGCGCCGAAGTGCCCGAAGATTTTGGTGGCCCAGGCGGCAACTTTGCACATGATGCGGTTATCGCCTATCAGGGCAATCTAGCCGGCATCGATGGTTGGGGCGGCGGACTGCACAACTCAATCGTGATCCCCTACATCATCCATTACGGGTCAGAAGAGCAGAAAAAAAGCATTTTGCCACGGATGGTGTCCGGCGAACTCATCGGCGCCATCGCCATGACCGAGCCGGGTGCCGGGTCTGATTTGCAGAGTATCAAGACCGCGGCCGTAAAGGACGGCAACCACTATAAGATTTCGGGGTCCAAAACCTTTATCACCAACGGATTTCTGGCCAACTTGATCATAGTGGCGGCCAAGTCCGATCCAAAGGCGGGTGGCAAAGGTATCTCGTTGTTTCTGGTCGAAACCGACAGCGCTGAAGGGTTTCGGCGTGGGCGCAACCTTGACAAGCTGGGGATGAAATCCAACGACACCTCCGAACTGTTTTTTGACGAAATGCGCGTTCCCGCCTCGTCTCTGCTTGGTCCCGAAGAAGGGCAAGGCTTTGTACAGATGATGGAGCAATTACCGCAGGAGCGGCTTCTGATCGGGGTTTATGCCGTGGCCCGTATGGAGCGCGCTCTACGCCTCACGCTGGACTACGTCAAAGAGCGTTCTGCCTTTGGCAAAAAAATCGCCGACTTCCAGAATACACAGTTCGTTCTTGCCGAATGCGCATCTGAAGCCACCATCGCCAAGGTGTTTCTCGACCACTGTATCGCCGAACACCTTGAAGGGAGATTGACGACCGAAAAGGCGTCGATGGCGAAATACTGGTTGACCGATCTGCAGGCC
Source organism: Pelagibius sp. Alg239-R121 (assembly GCF_947331435.1). GTDB lineage: Bacteria > Pseudomonadota > Alphaproteobacteria > Kiloniellales > Kiloniellaceae > Denitrobaculum. The sequence goes on from NZ_CAMZOF010000002.1 coordinate 707,293, forward strand.
AAAATCATCGACCGCTGTCTGCAGCTCTTTGGCGGCTACGGGGTGATGAGTGAATACCCGATGGAACGCATGTATCGCGACAACCGGATTGAACGCATTTACGCGGGTACAAACGAGATCATGAAGCTGGTCATCGCGCGCGGCCTGCTGAGAGACTGATAGTGAGCGCAGATGACATCCTGATCGAAGATCGCGACGGCAGCGTGGCGCGCTTGACGATGAACCGCCCAGCCGCACGCAACAGCCTGTCTCTGGAGATGATTGGCCGTATACATCAGGCCATCATCGACCTGGGTGCGTCACGTGATGTGCATGCCATCGTGCTAGCGGGGAATGGTCCGGCCTATTGCGCTGGCCATGATTTGAAGGAACTCACCAGCGCCCGTCAACATCCGGACAAAGGCCTGGCGTTCTATAGAGAAACGATGGGCAGCTGTTCGCGGTTGATGCTCTCAATTGGCGATTGCCCCAAGCCTGTCATTGCGGCTGTGCGTGGTACGGCCACCGCCGCTGGCTGTCAGCTTGTGGCAAGCTGTGACTTGGCTGTTGCTACAAGTGATGCCCAGTTTGCAACACCGGGAGTCAATATAGGCTTATTCTGTTCCACTCCGATGGTTGCCTTGTCGCGCAACGTATCGCGTAAGAAAGCGATGGAGATGCTGCTCACGGGCGAGATGATTGACGCAGATAACGCCTTGCAGGCGGGACTGATCAATAGGATCGTCGAGCCCGAAGCACTCGAACAGACCACACTTGCTCTGGCAACTCGGATTGCTCGCAAAGCGCCGGCAACTATAAGGGTTGGTAAAAATGCCTTTTACCGTCAAGCTTCAATGTCCGTCTCAGAAGCCTACGACTATACGGCTGAGGTTATGGTTCAGAATATGATGGAACCGGACGCTGAAGAGGGCATCGGTGCCTTTATTGAAAAACGTCCGCCGAGTTGGCGGTCGCTTTGATTGCGGTACGATCCAACAGGTACTTTTTAACGCAACGAATTGCGTCTGTTCAACGGCTGGCGTTCTGAGAAGAGGGTAAGAATCTAATGACCGAACACTGCTGCGGCCCTGGTTATGCCTCACCTTCGGAAGCTATGCAGGCACCACGCGAGAAGCTCCTTTATACCATTGCAATCTATACAGGAACCGGCATTCAAAAGCCCGACTATCTCTGCACGATTGATGCCGACCCCGACAGTCCCACCTATTCTCAGGTTATCTCGCGGCTCGAAATGCCGGGCATTGGGGATGAGTTGCATCATATGGGGTGGAACGCCTGCTCCTCCTGTCACGGTGACGCTGACATGGAACGCAAGTACCTCATTGTTCCGGGTGTGCGTTCGACAAATCTGCACATTGTCGACTGCGGCACTGATCCGCGAAATCCAGCCCTGCACAAAATTGTAAAGGGCTCAGACATCAAAGCCAGGACCAACCTTTCAGCACCTCACACGGTACATTGTTTGGGATCCGAGATTATCATCTCGATGCTGGGCGATGCGAAAGGCAATGCGCCTGGCGGCTACTTACATCTTAACAAAGACTTCGAGATCGTCGGCCGTTGGGAAAACTCGATGGGAGACATCAAGTTCGGGTACGACTTTTGGTACCAGCCGCGCCACAACGTCATGGTCAGTTCTGAGTGGGCCGCCCCCAATACCTTCATGCCAGGCTTCGATCTGGAAGAGGTTGGCCATCTGAAATACGGCCGTGAGCTGCATTTCTGGGATTTTGAAAAGCGAGAGCCCAAACAGACAATGTATCTGGGCGAAGATGGCCTGATCCCCCTCGAAGTACGTTTCCATCACAACCCCGACAGCAGCCACGGCTTCGTCGGAGCGGCATTGAGCGCCAACATCATTCATTGGTGGAAAGACGCAGCCGGCGAATGGCAATGGGAAAAAATCGTCGACGTGGGGAATGAGCCGCATCCCGAATGGCCCATTCCGGTTCCGGGTGTCATCTCCGTCATTCTTTTGAGTATGGATGACCGATTCCTCTATCTCTGTAACTGGCTGCATGGCGACATCAGGCAATATGACATCTCCGATCCGCATAATGCCAAGCTGACCGGTCAGGTCTGGATGGGCGGTCTTCTTGACAAAGCCCCTTTTGTGAACGGTGTAAAAGTCACCGGCGGCCCGCAGATGATCCAGCTCAGCCTCGACGGCAAGCGGCTCTATGTGACCACCAGCCTTTTCAGTACTTGGGATAACCAATTCTACCCCGAGATCCGCACCAACGGCGGCTGCATGCTGATGGTAAACTGCGATACGGAAACAGGCGGAATGGAAATCGATCCGAACTTCGTTGTCGATTTCGGAAAAGAACCCAACGGCCCAAGCCGCTGCCACGAAACACGTTATCCAGGCGGCGATTGCACAAGCGACATTTGGGTATGACCCAGCACAGAATCACGATCGCAAACAGAGACAATGCGGTTTATCGCGTTGATCCGCACAAGCCGCTTTTGACATCCCTGCTCGATCAGGGCGTCGACCTTCCCTATGGCTGCAAATACGGCGGCTGCATCACCTGCGCTGCCAGATTGATCGCCGGCGAGGTCAATCAAAAAGCTCAGGTTGCATTGAACAATCGGCAGATCAATGACGGTTACGTTATTCTCTGTGTCGCTCGGCCGGTAACCGACTGCACGCTGGAGATCGGAGTCGAGAGCCACGGCGACCTTTACCGCAACCCCTTTCTCGACCCGTTGGCGGCGCATGAGCTTAAAGCTGATATTGCCACTCCCCTAGAGGAGAAGACATGAATCACGACGAGCCCTATTCTGAAGATTATCTTCAAGACATATTGAAGTCGGTGAAAACCATCGCAATGGTTGGTGCCAGCGCAGACAAAACCAAGTTTTCATACGGGGTCCTGCGTGTGCTGCATGAAACCGGCTACAACATGATTCCCGTCAACCCACGCCTCGAAGGCGGCGAAATCCGGGGATTGAAGGTTTACCCGTCGCTTAAAGCGATAGACCAGCCGGTCGACATGGTTGAAGTCTTTCGACGCTCGGAAGATCTGTTCGGCGTCGCAAAAGAAGCGATCGAAATTAACGCCAAGGTTCTCTGGGGCCAAATCGGCGTGCGGGATGATGCGGCAGCCAAGCTGGCAGAAGACGCGGGCTTGAAGGTCGTGATGAACCGCTGTCCAAAAATCGAACTGTTCCGGCCATTCTGGAAACCCAAACTGCATCTGACCATCTGATGGAGCGGGCGGGACCTGAAGACCGGGAATGGCACTATGAGGGCGGTCATCCCTGTTGCTGTCCAGGAGTCGTGCCTGTGCCGCTATTCTGTCCAGTTTGGATAAAGCAACTTATCCGGCGATTTTCCTCGCTTTTCCTCAAACCATGCTTCAGTGACATGAAGGTTACAAAGACCAATGCCTCAAACCATCACCAAAGGGATCAAAACCCTCCTGGCAGAAGCCAACGAAACAGTTACTGCGATCACGCTTGACGATGCAGCAAAGCTTCTAGGTAGTGACGACCACGTTTTCGTTGATCTGCGCGACATCCGCGAACTGAAGCGCGCTGGTAAAATCCCCGGCGCCTTCTCTTGCCCACGCGGGATGCTGGAATTCTGGATTGATCCGGAAAGTCCTTACCACAAGGACATTTTCAATCAGGATAAAACCTACGTCTTCTACTGTGCCAGCGCCTGGCGCTCTGCATTAAGTGCCAAAACCGCGAAGGAAATGGGTTTGAACCCGGTTGTCCATATCGAGGGCGGTTTCTCGGCCTGGCTTAAAGCCGATGCTCCTGTGGAAAAGGTCGATTAACACGATTAACGCGGGTGACCTGCTTGTTCCGCCCTTTGGTTCCCAGGAGTAGTTTTCTTGTTCAAAAACATCGTAATCACATCCGGTGTGCGCACTGCCATCGGAGATTTCGGGGGCGCGCTGGCGGCTACACCGACCTGCGAATTAGCCACCCTGGTTGCCCGCGAAGCCATCGGCCGCGCCTCGGTTTCACCTTCAAGCGTCGATCAGGCTGTCTTCGGCAACGTCATCCACAGCGAACCACGCGACATGTACCTGGCACGGGTTGCCGCGATCGATGCCGGTCTCCCCAACTCTTCGTCAGCACTGACACTTAATCGGCTGTGCGGCAGTGGCCTCCAGGCGGTCGTGACAGCGGCCGAAGCAATCATGCTCGGCAACGCCGAAATCGTTGTGGCGGGAGGTGCGGAAAACATGAGCCGGGTGGGCCATCTGATGACCACGGCGCGGTTCGGCGCAAAGATGGGGGATGTTAAGGCAACCGACATGATGCTTGGCGCGTTGACTGACCCCTTTGGTAATGGCCACATGGGCGTCACGGCTGAAAACATTGCTGCGCAGGAATCGATAGATCGCGACAACCAAGATGCACTCGCTCTGACCAGCCATCACAGAGCGGCAGCTGCAATCAAGGCAGGATATTTCAAAGAACAGATTCTTCCCGTTGCCATTAAAAAGGCCCGCAAAGAAGTTTTGTTTGATACGGATGAGCACGTCCGCGTTGATATCTCGCCCGATGATCTTCGGAATCTCCGTCCCGCTTTTCAAAAAACTGGAACAGTGACCGCTGGCAACGCCTCAGGAATCAATGACGGTGCTGCTGCGCTTATACTGTCGTCAGAGCGCGCGGCATCAGCACACAACATGCCCAGATTGGCTTTTGTCCGCTCCGCTGCAGTTGCGGGTGTTGGTCCGGAAGTCATGGGCCTGGGCCCCATACCTGCAGTTAAGAAAGCCCTGGATCGTGCCGGTCTGGCCATATCCGATCTCTCTGCAATCGAATCCAACGAGGCCTTTGCGGCTCAAGCCTGTGCGGTGGCAAGTAAATTGGACTTCCCACCGGAGATCACGAACCCCAATGGCGGCGCGATTGCGCTTGGTCACCCAGTCGGCGCATCCGGTGCCATCATATTGATCAAACTCATCTACGAATTGCGCCGGACCGGCGGCAGGTTTGGGTTGGCAACAATGTGTATCGGGGGCGGTCAGGGTATCGCGGTCATCGTCGAAAACGCCGAGGCCGTTCAATGAGCGAGATGAAACGGATTGCGGTCATCGGCGCCGGCACCATGGGTGCAGGAATAGCAATATCGGCTTCTGTGAGCGGCTTCAACGTGATCGTCATCGATATGACCGAGGCCGCACTCGAAAGCGCATTAAGCCGTATCCGGAGATATCTCGACCGGCAGACGGAAAAACAAAAAATGAGCGGCACCGAAGCGGCGGCCACACTCGACCGCTGCCGCTTCTCAACAAAGATGGACAGTGCCGCGGACAGCGATCTGGTGATCGAGGCCGTCTTTGAGGACCTCGCCGTAAAACGTAGTGTCTTTGGGAAACTGGAGTCCAGTGTCGGACTTGAAACCCAACTGGCGACCAATACAAGCGCATTGAAGGTCAGCGACATCGGAGCGGGGCTTATCCGCCCTGAACGGCTCTGTGGACTCCACTACTTCAGCCCGGCAGAAGTGAATCCTGTCGTCGAAGTCGTACGAACCGACGCGACTGCCGACGCGACCATAGATGCGGTTCTGTCATTTCTCGGAGCCTGCGGGAAGCAATCTATTGAGTGTCTCGATCGAAGCGGGTTCGCGCTGAACCGCTTCTTCTGTCCTTACACCAACGAAGCGGCTCGATGTTACGACGATGGTCTTGGCACTCCCGCCCAGATCGACGAAGTCGCACGAGACGTCTTTGGTGTCGCAATCGGCCCTTTCGCCGTCATGAACATCGTGAAACCAAGAATCAACCTGGCCGCAGTTCGTAATTTGACGCCGCTTGGGTCATTTTATGCGCCGGCAAGGAGCTTGGAAACAACCGGCGATGCCGATGACGATTGGGATCTGACAGGCGACGCTCGAATCGATGTCACTACGCGCACCCGCATCGGCGATCGTCTGAAAGGTGCGATTTTCCTTAGCGTTCTGGAGGAACTGACCGAACAGGTAGCGGCTCCCAAAGACATCGACATGGGAGCCCGCAGAGCCTTTACTTTTGCCAAAGGTCCAGTGGAAATGATGCGCGAGGAAGGAGCAGCAAAAGTGAAACGCCTGGTTTGTCTGGTGCAGCCCGACTGGGTCGGATCCGTTTCGGTTTAGTTTTCGGAGGAATGATTCCAGAGAATCCGTCCAGTAAGTCCATCTGCGCGCTGTTTAACATCGGTGAAGCTAATTCGCTACGGAGCTTTCAGAATGACGACAATGCCGTTAACCAGTGCACATTGGGGCACTTACCGCGTCGAGGTCAGGGACGGAAAGATTGTTGCCCTGCATCCGTTCGAACGAGATCCCGATCCCTCTCCGATTGGACCGGGCATTGTAGATGTCTTGGAGGGGCCGACCCGGATTACCGCGCCGATGGTGCGCAAGAGCTGGCTGGAAGGCGGGCCGGGAACAGATGGCGAGAAGCGTGGCTCGGACGAATTCGTCGAAGTCAGCTGGGGCCATGCCAACCGCTTGGTGGCAAGCGAACTAAACCGGGTGCGGCGCGAACATGGCAACCGTGCGATTTACGCCGGGTCCTACGGCTGGGCCAGCGCCGGAAGGTTTCATCACGCACAAAGTCAGCTCAAACGTTTTCTGAACTGCATCGGCGGTTACACCGGCTCGAAAAACACCTATTCCTTCGCCGCCGCCGAGGTGCTCGTGCCACATGTGCTGGGCACTTTCCGCCAGCATGTGGACGAGACGACCTGCTGGGAGTCCATTGCGTCCGATTGCGAGTTCTTCGTGGCCTTCGGGGGCGTTCCCTTGAAGAATGGACAGATCAGCCAGGGCGGTACGGGCGCGCACGTTCAAAAGGCGGGACTGTGGGCCGCGCACGAGGCTGGCGTCTCCATCGTCAACGTCTCCCCCTTGCGCTCCGACGTGATGGATGCGGTCGGCGCCGAGTGGCTTCCGTTGCGTCCCTCCACGGATGTCGCATTGATGCTGGGCCTGGCGCACACGCTCTTGGTGGAAAACCTGCAAGATAGCGTCTTCCTCGATCGCTACACAGTGGGGTTCAACCGCTTTGCCGCCTATCTCATGGGCGAGACCGACCGCATTCCCAAATCTGCGGAATGGGCAGCGGAAATTTGCGATCTTTCCGCCGACGCAATTCGTGCTCTCGCCCGACGCATGGCCGCTCGCCGCACCATGATCTCGGTCGCCTGGGCGCTGACCCGGCAGGATCACGGCGAACAGCCTTTCTGGGCGGCGATTGCGCTTGCCTCGATGCTGGGTCAGATCGGCCTGCCGGGCACCGGCATCGGCTTCGGCTATTCGGCAATGAACAATGTTGGATTGAACCGCCGCCAGATCAATTACGCCTCCTTCCCGCAGGGCAGCAACCCGGTGCGGGACTTCATTCCCGTGGCCCGTGTCACCGACCTGTTGGAAAGTCCCGGCACACGGTTCGATTATGACGGTAAATCCTACGAATATCCCGATATCAGATTGGTCTGGTGGGCGGGCGGCAATCCGTTCCACCACCATCAGGACCTCAACCGCATGCGCCGCGCCTGGGCAAAGCCCGAAACGATCATCGTCAATGAATGGTGCTGGAACAGCCTGGCGAAGCATGCCGATATCGTGCTGCCCTGCACCACGTCGCTTGAACGCTCCGACATCGCGCTAACGCCAAAGGACCCTTATCAGGTCGTTATGGATCAAGCGATAGCACCCGTGGGCGACGCCCGTGACGATCATGAGATTCTCCGGGGTATCGCCGCTGAGATGGGTGTGGAAGAGGCCTTCACCGAGGGACGTAGCCCGAACGAATGGCAGCGCTGGATCTACGATATCTCGCGCCAGCAGGCTTCACAGCAGGGAGTTGAAATGCCGAGCTGGGAAAACTTCCAGCGCGACGGCTGGATCAAGGTGCCCCTGCCGGACAGTCCGAATATCATGATGGAAGCCTTCCGCGCCGATCCTGAGGCAAATCCACTTGCCACACCCAGTGGCAGGATCGAAATCTTCTCGGACACCATCGCGGGCTTCGGCTATGACGACTGTCCCGGTCACCCGGCATGGTTCGAGCCGGCCGAATGGCTTGGGCGCACGGAGCCTGATCAGCTGCACATGATCTCGAATCAGCCACGTAACAAACTGCACAGCCAGTTTGACCATGGTTCCGTCAGCCGCGCCGATCGTCCTCTTGGGGTTGAGCCCGTGACCATGAATCCCGATGATGCTTCGGCACGTGGCTTGACGCAGGATCAGATCGTCCGCCTGCACAACACCCGTGGCGCTTGCCTGGCTGCCTTAAATATCAGTGACGAGATTCGGCCCGGCGTCATCCAGATCGCCACCGGTGCCTGGTTCGACCCGGATGGCGTTACCTGCCGACACGGCAATCCCAACGCTCTTACCCTCGACAAAGGCACTTCCAGCCTCGCACAGGGTCCGATCGCACATTCCTGCCTGGTGGCGGTAGAGCCCTACCTCGACCCAAAACAAAATCCTGCCGGCTCATAACCGATAAAATATCCGCTGTGTGGCGGGTGATATTTTGGTTGCGGGGACATGATACCAACAATACTGACGAAAACTGATTTACTGGCCCGCATAAATTGATCCTGCGGCTCGATGCATTGGATGACCCGTCGCTATCCTAACTTTATATGGTTCCGCAGATCATTGAAGAGCTTGGCGCAACGTTGATTTGGTTCAGGAATTGTCATCAGGTTGCATGATGTTTTGGCGCCTCATTTACGAGGATGCCGCGATGATACTGAGTGTTTTTGCAGAGAAAATGAGACAAGAGGCCAAGGATGATTTCAAGGGTCGTCATTCTGAAGCCGGTCTGACCCTACAAGCAGTGGGTTGTTATCTCCGGCACGCTCTGAGCTCCAGAAACCTTGAAGAAATGCTCCTGGAACGCTGGCTTCCCGTCGACCACAGTACGATCAATCGATGGGTTCTGGCTTATGCTCCGTTGTTGGAGAAGCGCTTGCGCCGATTCCGCAAGATCCCCTGTGGACCTTACCGGATCGACGAAACATATGTGCGTATCAAAGACAGGTGGCGCTTTTTGTACAGAGCGATCGATAAACACGGCAAGCCTGTCGATTCCATGCTCTCAGCCAAACGAGATGGGATGCCGCCAGGCGCTTCTTCCGCAAATCGCTCAAGGAAATGCCATTGCTGGCGCCGGGCCGGATTGGCACGGATGGCGACCGCGCTCTTGCCGCCGCTGTCAAAGATAGCGAAAACAACCGCATTTTGCCGAATGGCACGATCCATTATGTCACCAAGTATCTCCAACAGGGGATCGAGAGCGATCAATTCATTTTGAAACAACGGTTTCCTCGCAGTGGTGGGTTTCAGAGCTTCAATACAGCGCGACAAACGATCAAAGGCTTCGAAGCCATGCTCTGGTTACGCAAGGGGTTGAGCTTTTGGAAAATGGGGCATTCACAAACAGAACGAGATGCTCGCGCTCTGCTTCAGACTCCTAAAACTTAACAAAGCGTGAAAAAGCCATGAATCATGAATGAAGCTCAACCGTAATCACACTTTGCAACAAGCCTCTTGTTTCTCGTTTTTGTTACGTTATAACGTTTTATTAAAGTCGTGAACGCCGATTGCTCTCGAAGAATCGGACTTGAATGCGGGGAAGGAGTAGGCATGGACACTGCAGTGTTCGGGAACCAGCCGGCGAACTCAGCACGAGCCGCCTCGAGTGCGCCTCGCCGCCCCAGCCAATCTGAGGCCGAGGCGGCTGTCCGCACCCTCATTGAATGGGCAGGCGACGATCCTGACCGAGAGGGACTAAAAGGGACACCCAAGCGCGTAGTCCGCGCCTATGAGGAATTCTTCTCCGGATATCATGCTGACCCGGTCGCTTTGTTTGGCACCACATTCGAGGAGACGGCCGCCTATGACGAGATGGTCGTCCTGCGCGACATTCGCCTCGAATCGCACTGCGAACACCATATCGTCCCAATCCTGGGCAAGGCGCATATCGGCTATCTGCCATCCAGGAAAGTCGTTGGCATCTCCAAACTCGCCCGCCTAGTGGAGGTCTTCGCAAAAAGGATGCAGATTCAAGAGGCGCTGACGTCACAAATAGCAGACACCATCCACAAAGTTCTAAAACCGCGTGGTGTCGGAGTCGTGATTGAGGCGGCGCACCAATGCATGACCACACGCGGCATCCGAAAGCCTGGGGTCAGCATGGTGACCAGCCGCATGCTGGGCTCCTTTCGCGATGATCCTGCGACCCGGCGGGAATTCCTTGCGATGATCGGCGGCTCCAGGAGCGCTTTAGATGAATCCTGATAAATCTGTACCGCCCGTAGTCGCCCATTTCGCCGCCCGAACGACTGTCGAACAGGTAGAGGAAGGCCTCGCCTTGGCACCCAAATTCGATTCCGGCGGGCTGATTCCCTGCATTACCACCGACGGTGACACTGGCGACGTACTGATGCTCGGATACATGAACCGGGAAGCGCTGGCACGAACGATCGCAACCGCAGAGGCGCACTACTGGAGCCGGAGCAGACAGTGTCTTTGGCACAAGGGCGCGACCAGCGGCCTCGTCCAGGAAGTTATCGAAATCCGTATTGACGACGATCAGGACACCGTGTGGCTACGCGTCCGGATCGCCGGGTCTGGCGCCAGTTGTCATGTCGGCTACCGTTCCTGCTTTTATCGATCGGTCGAACTCCGTGGCCCATCTGGCGGACCAGCACGGCTCGTATTCACGGAAAAAAGCCGAAGCTTCGATCCGAAGGACGTCTACGGTGATGCACCGAACCCGACGCAGCTTTGAGGGACCGCCATATGCCTGAACGAACGAAAATACAGGCCCTGCTTGAGCCTGTCGACGATACTTCTGACGTCGATCTGCCTCTGCGCTTTGCCGAAGCTCTGGGTGAGGTGCGCGCTGCGATCGCACGCTGCGATAAAGCGGGCATCCCCAGCGATACGGTTCTCGCCGCGTTGATGACAGAGTTGATGCCACGTCTCGTTCAGGCCTACGGACCAACCGGCGTGGCATCTGTGCTGAGCCAACTTGCTGACGAGATATCGACCGCAGGCGGACCGCATTGAGTAATCCAACACTGTCGCAAACGATGCTGTAAATATGAAAGTCGCCGCCCATGAATGAACCTCTCACAGATCCCAAGCTTCCCGTAACTGTCCTGTCCGGCTTCCTTGGTGCCGGCAAGACCACCTTGATGAACCACATCCTAAACAACCGCGAAGGCAAGCGCGTAGCGGTCATCGTCAACGACATGAGCGAGGTCAATATTGATGCCGATCTCATTCGCGATGGGGGCGCCAATCTCAGCCGCACAGAAGAGACACTGGTCGAAATGACCAACGGCTGCATCTGCTGCACGTTGCGCGATGACCTTCTCAAGGAAGTACGTCGCCTCGCTCAAGATGGCCGGTTCGATCACCTTCTGATCGAATCCACCGGCATTTCAGAGCCACTTCCCGTGGCGGCTACATTCAATTTTCGCTCCGAAGATGGCGATAGCCTACTGGACGTCTCGCAACTCGACACCATGGTCACGGTTGTCGATGCAATGAACCTCCTGCAAGATTATGCATCCACCGATTTCCTCAAGGACCGGGGCGAGGCGCTAGGCGAGGAAGACGCCCGCACACTCGTCAACCTGCTCGTCGAGCAGATCGAGTTTGCCGACGTTATCGTCTTGAACAAAATCGATGCCGCTTCACCGGAACAGCTTGATGCCGCGCGCAAGATCATTCGCTCACTCAATCCCGACGCCGATCTCGTCGAAACGAGCATGTCGCGTGTGCCCCTTGCCAAAGTCTTGAACACCGGCCGGTTCGACCACGACAAAGCGCAGGAGCATCCCCTCTGGTTCAAGGAGCTCTATGGCTTTGCGGAACACAAACCGGAGACGGAAGAATATGGAGTACATAGTTTCGTTTATCGGGCACGCCGTCCCTTTCATCCCGAGAAATTCTACGCCTTCATTAATGCGTCTTGGCCGGGAGTCATCCGTGCCAAGGGGCACTTTTGGCTCGCCACTCGCCCCGAATGGGTCGGCGAGTTAAGTCAAGCCGGAGCACTTGTCCGCCATGAGGCCCTGGGCTTCTGGTGGGCCAATGTGCCCGAGGCGCGTTGGCCAGATCATCCGGAGTGGCGCCAGTACGTTGCCGAATCCTGGGATCCCGTGTACGGCGACCGACGTCAGGAAATCGTTTTCATAGGGAGTGACTTAGATGAAGCATCTATCCGACGACAGCTCGACGGGTGTCTTGTCGGAGACGCGAACGCCAAATCGATGCAGTCGGCTATCTGGCAGAAGTTAAGAGATCCGTTTCCGGCCTGGAAACGGGCGGAACCGCAATGACCACTTCCTCAGTCGCCCTACCCGTTAAAACCAAAGGACGGTCGGCTACCGCACCTGACGGTATCGAAGTGTCCAAAACGATTGAGGGGCTGCAGGTCGTCAACAATCCCGATGTTGCGCTTGCAATCTGGCGCCGCAGCCTTCCTGCGCATCTGCGAGTCTGGCTCGACCGGCTCGATCCCTCCGAACTGCCCGACGTAAGACTGCTTGTCCGGCCAGCGGACTTGCATCGTGCGCTGCAGCCGCTTCTGGACGAGGCGGGCATGCCGAACGGCCCGATGCGCGACCTTCTGGTCGGCGACATCAGTACACTGGTCCAGCTCTTCGCCGACATCGTCCGGACAGATCTGATCGATGTTCGTTTCGAACGCATCTCTCACGATGCCTGCTGGAAGTTCCATCGGGACTGTGTGGATGCGCGACTGCTTACGACCTATCGCGGCGCGACGAGCGAGTGGGTTCATCCGTCAGATTCAGAGGCTGCGATCAGCCAGCAGAAGTCGTTCCTGGGACCGATCCAGAGACTGGCGGCTGATGATGTCGCTATCTTCCTGGGAAGCTGTGCAGGTCCTGGAACCGGGATCGTACACCGCTCACCTCCAGTCGCAGGCACAGGGGAAACACGCTTGCTGCTTTGCCTGAACAAACCGTCAGTGACATCTCCCGACCAATGGCCCGCACCTGCATGACGCATTATCATTCGGGCAAACCGCATCGTCCCTCGAACTTCTCTCAAGGAAGGTGGGTCCTCACGTCAATTCTCAGGAAGTTAATCTGGACCTGATCTCTGATGGACCCAACCATATCACGGATCACGTCCCTGAACGGCGATCGCCCCGCGTTTATGCGGGGTTTGTGTATTTATTGATTTTGTTTTGATTTGGTTGCGGGGGCAGGATTTGAACCTGCGACCTTCAGGTTATGAGCCTGACGAGCTACCGGGCTG
>NZ_CAMZOF010000003.1 GCF_947331435.1 Pelagibius sp. Alg239-R121
GCGTGACCCGGATGAGCGACAATGACCCGAAAGAAACAAGGAAAACGAGCTTGACCCAAACGCCCAATTAGAGAAGCGGTCGTTCACTAGCATTGCCAATATCGCGGGTGCGGAACACCGAACCGGACGTTCGCCGCATGTGCTAACTAGACGGATAATCAGTGGTCCGAATGACAGATTTCCGATTAGACCTGCCGGAATTTTTGCGGTTTTGGATGTATTGCGTCTACACCCCAAAACGTGGTTCGGGTACGCCCTTGATCCCCAGATCATAGATTGCGAACAGGCTGCCGCGTTGGACACCGTCGCCGGGGAAGCGCGGTAAGGGTGGCTTGGCCATGGAGGTGACAAAAAGAATGTCCATATTCGGCCCACCGAAGTTGAGGCTGGTGACTTTCTTGACCGGCATGTCGATCACACGATCGAGGCTGCCATCGGAGGCATAGCGCAAAAGCTTGCCGTCATAGACCAGTGCGTTCCAGAGATAGCCTTCGGCATCCACGGTTGACCCATCCGCCGCACCGCCACCGCTGCCATCGACCGAAGCAAATGTCCGGCGGTTAGAGACCGCACCCGTTTCAATGTCATAATCATAAGCCCAAATGTCGCCGATCCAGGTGTCCTGAAAATAGAAGGTCTTGTCGTCCGGACTGAAGCAAGGGCCATTTGAGCAGATGATACCCTCATCCACCTTGGTCACGCTGAAATCAGGGTCAACGCGGTAGAGCGTGCCTGAGGGGCCTTCTTCCATTGTGTCCATTGACCCGGCGAAGAACCGGCCGCGGCGATCACATTTGCCGTCATTGAGGCGGTTGGCGGGCAGGTCTGGTTCAGGATCGTGGAAAAGTTCACACTCCCCGGTCTTGAAATCGAGCCGGTGAAACCCGCTCTGAAGACTGACGATCGCGCCGTCGCCATCTTTGCGCAGCGCCATGGAGCCGATCTTGCCTGGTACATCCCACGCACGGATCTCGGTTCCCTCGGCGGTGCAGCGAAACACGCGGCCATCCATGGAGTCGATGAAATACAATCTTTGTTGTTCCACATCCCACACAGGGCCTTCACCAAGTGTGGTTTTGACGTCCAGCAAAACCTCGATCCGCATTTGAATTCCTCCCTCCAATTTCAGTGCTCAAAAAGCCACCTGATCGCCGCCTTTGAGCGACAGGATTTCACGCGCCTCATCCGGTGTGGCAACAGCTAACCCAAGCCCTTCTATGATCTGGCGCACTTTCTTGACCTGCACGGCGTTTGACGTGGCCAGTTCGCCCTTGCCGGCCCAGATACTGTCTTCCAGCCCGACCCGGACGTTTCCGCCAAGGGCTGCCGCCTGCGCGGCGATACGGAACTGGTTGGAACCAGCACCGAGCACCGACCACCGGTAGTCGTCGCCGAACAGCCGCTCGGCGGTGCGTTTCATATGCATGACATCCTCGGGGTGAGGGCCGATACCACCCAGAAGACCAAATACCGATTGCACGAAGAACGGCGCCTTGACCAATCCCCGGTCAGCAAAATGCGCTAGGTTGTAGAGATGCGAAATGTCATAGCATTCGAACTCAAACCGGGTGCCATTTCCGTAACAGGTCTCAAGGACATACTCGATGTTCTTGAAGGAGTTCCGAAATACTAGATCACGCGAACCTTCCAGATGCGCCCGCTCCCAGTCAAATTTGAATTCTTTGTATTTGTTCAAAAGTGGGAACAACCCGAAATTCATCGATCCCATGTTGAGTGAGGCAACCTCGGGCCTGTAGGCAGCCGCAGGACGAACACGCTCTTCCACCGTCATATAAGGGCTGCCGCCTGTGGTGATGTTGATCACGGCGTTGGTGCCTTGTTTGACACGCGGCAGAAAGGGCGCGAATGCCTCGGGACTCTGATCAGGTTGCCCGGTGTCGGGGTTGCGCGCGTGCAGATGCAGGATTGACGCGCCGGCCTCCGCTGCGGCAATTGCCTCTGACGCAATCTCGTCCGGGGTGATCGGCAGGTGCGGGGTCATGCTTGGAGTATGGATCGCGCCGGTGACAGCGCAGGTGATGATGACTTTTCCGCCTTGTTTATGCGTTGTCACTTGGGGAGTTCCTTCCTGGTCATTTTCTTGCATTCAATCCGCATCCAGTGATCGCGACGCGCAGCATGGTTCAGAGAGTCTCCACGTTTCCGTCAACGGCCAGCGATTGTCCAGACAGGTTGGCACCGGCGTCCGACAGCAGGAAGGCAACGGTGCGCGCGACGTCTTCCATCGTCACCATCCGGCGAAGGGATGTCTTTTGCAGATAATCTGCCTCCATGTCCGCATAGCTGACTCCTGTTGCCGTTGCGCGGTCGCGAATGACGCCCTCAATGCGCGGACCTGCGACAATTCCCGGCAGAATCGCGTTCACCCGGATGTTTTGCGGACCCAGCTCTTTAGCCAGGCTCTGGGTCAGGCCGATAACGCCGAATTTGGCCGAGGAATAGGGTGTGCGAAACGCATAGCCATGTTTGCCCGCCGCTGACGACATGCTGACGATGGAGCCGCCGCCCGCAGCCCTGAGCATCGGAACGGCACGACGTGCGCAGAGGAATTGGCCGGTCAGGCAGATGTCAATGCATCGCTTCCAGTCATCGACAGTAATGTCCTCAATACCACCGGTGGGTCCGGCAATTCCGGCATTGTTGATCAACGCGTCCAGTCCGCCCAATTTTGTTCCGATCAGATCAAAAAATCCGTCCACAGCAGCCGGATCGGACACATCCGCCACAATGAACGGGCAATCGCCCAACTCGGAGCGGGCAGTTTCGAGCGCGCGGGCATTAACGTCACAAATCGCAACTCTGGCACCCTGTGCATGAAGGGTGCGCGCAATGGCCAGCCCGATGCCGCCCGCTCCGGCCGTGATGGCAACACGCTGGTCCTTCAGGCCCGGTAGGCGCATGACTTCGCTGTCAGGCATGATTATGTAGTCCTTTTTTCGCGCAAGGCGATCACTGCCGCGAGAATGACGAGGCCGAAAAATACCGATCGGAAGGCGAACGGAAGTGTTGTTCCGGCCAACAGAGTTTGCATTGCGGTCAAAAGCAGCGCACCGCCGAACATGCCAATATAATGCCCACGCCCGCCAGTGATCAGCGCACCGCCAACCACGACCACGGCAATTGAGGGCAACAGATAATCATCCCCCATTCCAAGGCTCGCCTGCCCTGAGAACCCGGTCAACAAGATGCCAACCAGCGCCGCGCAGACCGCCGACATGATGTAGACGCCGATCAGGGTCTTGCCCGTATTCACGCCCGACAGACGCGCGGCAATCTCGCTGTTTCCGATGGCATAAAGGCGACGTCCAAAGGCTGTACGACCCAACAGCAGGACGGCTCCGATTACAAAAACCGCGAGCGCGGGAATGATCGGTGTGATCCCCGCGATCTCACCGGTCATCATCCAGCGTAGCGCCGGGGCAGCAAATCCATCTGGCGTGCCGTTTGAATAGATCAACGCGGCACCCTGCAGGAGGCCATTCATCGCCAATGTCACAACGATGGGTGACAGTCCCAATGCCACGACGCCCAGACCGTTCAGAGTGCCGATGGCAACAGAAACGATGAGCACGACAGGTATCGCGAAGATCAACGCACCGTTAGAACCGTGAACGATACCTGCGACCAGAATGCCCGACAAACCAATCATCCAGGGCACCGAAAGATCAAGGCCGCCGGTCAGGATCACCGCCCCCTGTCCAAGCGCCAAAATGGCGAGGAAAGACGAAAGAACCAGCAGCGCATCCCAGTAACGGAAACTGGTGAAGACATTGCCGAGCACCATCTGAGTGACGACCAGCACAATCAGCAGGCACGCAAAGGCGGGCAGCGTGTATCGCAACATCACACCATTGCGGATCCAAAAGCCGGGAGCCGGATGTTCGGAAGCCTTTGAATGTGCGGCAAAGCGTAATCGATTGTCTGCTGTCGCGCGTTGTGAAACCAGCGTGCCTTTGCGTCGGGCCGCCAAATACTCCCTTGCTCCTCGCAACTTGTGCGCCAAGGGACTGTCTTTCGACATTGACCCGGCCAGCACAGCAAGTATCAGCACGGCGCTTTCCGCAATTGTCGAATAGTAGGCTGAAACGTTGAGTGACAAGAGAATATTGACAACCACCATCAAGATGTAGGCGCCAAAGACGGTGCCAACCAGCCCGCCCTTGCCGCCACCCAGCCGCGTGCCGCCGATCACCACGGCCGCGAATGTCGGCAGTAACAGTGAATTCCCGATCAGTGGATCGCCCGAGCCGGTCTGGGCGCTAACAAAGACGCCTGCCAGGCCATAAAGTCCGCCTGCCAGCACATAGGTAAAGAATATAATCCAATTGGTGCGCAAACCGGTGGCGGTGGCGGCCTCGGGGTCACTGCCAACCGCATAGAGCGCCAGACCGAAAGGCGTGCGTTTAAGCCAGAGCCAAAGCAGAATGACGGCCCCGATCAGGACAATCGAAGTCGGTAGGACATTGGGGATGGCGTCGCCCATATAAACGGCACCGATTGAAGGCGAGATAAAGCCGCCGGGCTTGTCCAAAACCAAAAGGGTAAGCCCTTGAACGATGAACATGGTCGCCAGCGTCACCACAATCGGCTGCAGCCGTAAAAAGCCGATGAAAAAGCCATTGAACGCGCCGACGCTCATGCCAACTGCAACGCCGATCGCTGTCCACAAAGGCACGGAGGCATCGAAATCCGTCGAGTCCATCTGGCTGGCCAGAACGGCATTTACCAATGACACGACGGCGCCTGCCGACAGATCAAACCCGCCCGACAGGATCACCAACGTTTGCCCCATCGCGGCAAGCGATGTCGTCGCACCGCCGCTGGCCATGAAGGAGATGTCGAAGTAGGACAAGGGATAGGGGCTGATCGCGCTGGTCAGACCCAGTAGGACAATCAAAACCGCAAAGGTCATCACTACAGGACGGCCGTGGCCTAATTCACGCCAAATCCAACTTTTGCGCGCAGCCGGGGCAGGCATCTGGATTTCGGGATTACTCACGCCGCATCCTCATGATCGCCCGGCACGCCGCCCAAAGCCAAATGCATGATACGCGTCTCGGAAATCTCGTGCTGCTCCAACCACGCTGTCATGTGCCCCTCGTAAAGAACACCAACGCGGTCGGACATGTGCACCAACTCGGGGATTTCCGTGGAATGGAACAGGACGGCCCCACCAGCCGAGGCGAAGTCGCGCATCAATGCGTAGAGTTGGTGTTTCGTGCCGACATCGATGCCACGGGTCGGATCGAACAGCAGCAGAATACGACTTTGCGCAACCAGCCATTTTGCGATTGCGATTTTCTGCTGATTGCCGCCCGAAAAGGCGGTGACGGGCAGGTATTGCGCCCGAGCTGTCACCTGAACCGCGTCAAAGGCTGTTCGCGTTGCCACGGCCTCGGCTTGCGGGTCAAGAAGCGCTCCACTCCGGAAACGATCAATCACAGGCAGGCTTGCATTCTGTTTGCCGGTCAGCGTCAGGAACAGACCCTGGGTCTTACGCTCTTCCGGCACCAGACCAATGGCAATTGAGGGATGTAATGCATCTGCGGGCGATCTTAGATGGACCGGCGCGCCATCAACACGCATCTCGCCGCTGTCTATCGGGATGTTGCCAAACAAAGCTGCAAACAGATCGTTTTGCCCCATGCCCTGCAACCCAGCCACACCAAGGATTTCACCTGAATGAAGACCGAAACTGATATTGCGCGATTTGACCCCGGCGGACAGGTTGCAGGCCTCCAGGACCGGCGTACGGCTGTCCGCGTGGGTCTCACCCCTTTCCGGGAAGGCGCTTTCGACTGATCGACCGACGATCAATTCAAGAATTTCTTCATCCGAAATCTCGTCCACGGGTATGGTCTTAATATGCTGGCCATTACGCAAAATGGTCAGGGTGTCACAAAAGGCGCGCACTTCCGGCATCCGGTGCGATATGAACAAAATGGTGACACCGCGCGCCTTGGCACCGGCAATAATCCCGCCCAGCCATTTGACATCGTCGCCGGTCAGTGCCGAAGTCGGCTCGTCCAGCAACAAAATCCGCGGGTCTCGATAAAGGACGCGGGCAATCTCAATCTTCTGGCGAGTGGCCAGATCAAGTTCTCCGGCCAAAGCGTCAATTTCAATATTCAATCCCAGCTCGCCGAAATGGGCGGAAACTGCATGGGCAGCCTCGGCGCGTTTCAGCATTGAGATTGGATTGGTCGCCCCTTTGGGAAGTAACATGTTGTCAAGAACACTAAGGTCCGCGATCAATGTCAGTTCCTGAAACGCCGTTTGAATACCCGACGCATGCGCGTCGCGCGGAGATTTCAGCGAAACTTCGCGACCATCAACCAGGATCGTGCCGCTGTCGGGTCGGATGAGGCCGGACAACAATTTCATCGTTGTTGATTTCCCAGCGCCGTTTTCACCCAGAACCGCGTGAACACTTCCCCGTTTCACACTGAATGAGACGCTGTCATTCGCAATCGTGGGCCCGTAAGCCTTACTGACATTCACGACTTCGATGACAGGATGGAGGCTCTCTTCAGACATTCGGAATTCCCGGCGCGAGTGACATTTACACCCGACGCCTCTCAGCGTCGGGTGTTGTTGGACATCGTATCAATCTCTTAAGGTTCAGGCTGTCCGACAAGCGCCGCGTTCAAACCCACCTCGGGCAGCTCTTGCGAAAAGATCGAGGCAAACCAGCCCGGGTTCGAGACAAGCGATGGCAGGAAGGCATTGCAGCCTGCTTTTTGCTCTTCCCACGACCCGGTCTTGCACAGCAGAATCGTTTCACTTGTTACAATCGGAAGAGGCAGCGTCGTCACGTCTGGCACCTTTTTACCGTCCAGCACGTCGACCGCAAGTTTCAGCGCCAATGCACCTGAATAGGGTGGCGATGCATAGGAAATACGTGGTGCCCCCATTGGCGTGTAGGGGCCATTAGCGCCCTCTACTTCGGTATCCGCCGGCAACATCTGAATACGACCGCCATTTGACCCTTCGCCCGCACATGGCAGCAGATTTTCGGCAGCTGCTCCCGCCTCTAACTGCATCGCGTTTGCGGTAAAGCAACCGACCTGCATCCAAAGTCCATTAATGCTATCCCAGTCGCGCGTGGCTAGTATTTTAGACATTTCGGTGCGTGCAACCGCCTGACTCCACATGCCAACAGCTTCGCCGACCACATTGATGCCGTCGTGCTGGGCGAACACCTCTTTCGCAGCCGCCGTACGCGCCGCGTCAACCGAGGTTCCGGGCACGCCGGTAATCATCACAACGTCGCCCTGACCGCCCATCTTCTCCACCAGCCATTCAGCTGTCACGCGGCCCGCTTCAAGCTGATCGATGGTCACATTATAGGCGCAGGGTTCAGAAATCTCGCCATCATAGGCGATGATGGTGACACCTTTGTCGCAGGCATTCTTAACCACATTGTTCAGCGCGGTTGGTGAGATCGGGTATACCACAATTGCATCCGCACCCGCCTGCACCATGGCATTGATCTGCTGGATCTGGCGCTGTGCATTCGGCCCGGCAACCTGCACCTGCAGATTGATGCGCTCGGCGTAGTTAGAATGTGACGCCAGCGCCTTGACCATATTGGCGGCTTCCGCCTGCCAGTCATTACCGATGTAGCTCATCGATAAGTAGATATCGTATTTTTCCTGCGCAAAGGCTGATGTCGCAGTGATCGCAGACATGCCCGTCGCTATGGCCAAACCGGCCACGGTTTTTCTGAAATTGAACATGGTTCCTCCCATTTTCCGTCGGTGTTTTCCCGTTCGTCTTAATATTGATCATTGATCTTTGATCAAAAGTCAATAAGCTTTCAAAACCCAAACCCGAAGGTTAAAAGGAACCCGCTAGTCAAGGACCGTGCCATGAGTTCCGCGTTAAACACCGTCAAACCTGTCCGCCGTAAAACACTTCAGACAGAAGTGTATCAGCAACTTTGCGAGTTGATTCTGGAAGGCAATCTTGCACCCGGCGAATCGATCACCGTGGCCAGCATTGCCAAGGCTTTCGACGTCAGCCCCATGCCCGTGCGCGAGGCGATTTCCCGGTTGATGGCAGGGGGGGCATTGACAGTTGTCTCGGGTCGATCAATCGGTGTTCCCCAACTCGACAGGGACGTTTTCTCCGATTTGAGGAACGTGCGTCTTGAAGTCGAATCCTTATGCATCCGATGGGCAGTTGACAATTCCACGCCTGAGTTCAAACGTGACATCGAACGCAAATTGGACGCCATGATTTCCGCGGAACGCGCCGGTGAGGTAAAGGGATTTCTCCACGCAAATTATGATTTTCATTTCGCGATTTACCGACAGGCAGGTTCACCGGTGTTGCTCGAGATAATCAGCAATATCTGGTTGCGCATAAATCCCTATTTCCATCTTCTGCAGAAATTCGGGCACTACAAAATATCCAACGAACAGCACCGGGAGATTGTTAGCGGCCTTGTCGCTGGGAATACAGAACGCGCAGTCAACGCGCTACGCGAGGATATCAACAGTGCCTATAACATTATGGTGGCAGCCAACTTCGACATGGAAAACACGGACGCGTAATTTACCGAACCCGACTCATCAATGAATTTCGGCCATCAACCAAGTGTCATTGTCCGCCCGAGGTCGTTGGATCTGGCAAACTGTGTGTACCGATACATCCAATT
This sequence comes from Pelagibius sp. Alg239-R121, assembly GCF_947331435.1. Classification (GTDB taxonomy): domain Bacteria; phylum Pseudomonadota; class Alphaproteobacteria; order Kiloniellales; family Kiloniellaceae; genus Denitrobaculum. The sequence continues at coordinate 8,684 of NZ_CAMZOF010000003.1, forward strand.
TTTACCAGGCAGAAACGGATTGGCGTGGAATCAACTTTTTTCGAATTAGTAACGCCAGCTTTCCTAAGTGACACCAACCTTTTGCAGCAGCAGCAAACAGTGCACACCCACGAGGTTTTCGAAAGTCTCACACCCATCCAATGACCGGTTTTAGCGTTTAGTTTCAGAATGGCTGTAGTGCGGCATTGGGTAAAGTGGACTCGAAGCCGACTTACGGCGCCGAAGTGAGAAGCCCGGTTTAAAGATCGCCTGAATGTCGGCTTTTAACATTGCTGTATCACTGGCTCGCGTTTGCGGCGAATTACGGCACCCCCCTCATTGTCCAAACGCATATGTATCCGTCCGGCGGGTTTGTCCCACAAAGCGGACCTGCGCCCGTCCGCGCTTCCATCCGATGTGTCATCGTGGTTCAAGAGGGATCTGAAATGCGTGACACACTGGATCTGCTCTAAAGGGGCGATAGACCTCCGCTGGCCACGGCGCTAGAGCTTCGGCCTGCTGCGTTCGGCGATGGCGGCGCAGGCGACACCGGTCGGCAGGGTACCGTAGCTGCGGCCCCAGTCGTCGGAGAGACGGCTGGCGCAGAAGGCGTCGCTGATCTCCGGCGGGGCGACCTTGAGCAAAACCGCTCCCTGCAGACAGATGGCCAGTTGTTCCGTGATCCGCCGGGCGCGAAGCTCGATGTCATTCGGGTCGGTCAGCATGTCCTTGAGTCTGTCCAGGGCGATGCCCAGGCGGCGATCGGCGGAGCGGCTTTCCTCGATCTCGTCGAGCAGGACATAGATCGATTCCGGTTCGCGCTGCATGGCCCGCAAGACGTCCAGGCAGATGACGTTGCCCGAGCCTTCCCAGATGGAGTTCAGCGGGGCTTCACGGTAAAGGCGCGGCAGAATCGAATCTTCCACATAGCCGGCGCCGCCAAGGCATTCCATCGCTTCGTAAATCAGGTTCGGCGCGCGCTTGTTGATCCAGTATTTTGCGATTGCCACGGCAATCCGGGCGAAGAGACGGGCGCCTTCGCTTTCGCTGCTCTCGTCGAAGGCGCGGGCGACGCGCATGACCAGGACGCTGGCCGCTTCGGATTCGATCGCCAGGTCCGCCAGGACATTTTGCATCAGGGGGTGCTGGTTAAGGTGCTTCTGAAAGGCGGAGCGGTGGGCGGCGTGATGGCTTGCCTGGGTAACCGCCTGCCGCATAAGGCCGGCAGGCGCCAGGCAGGTGTCCAGCCGCGTGTGATGCACCATCTCGATGATGGTTTTCACGCCGCGGCCTTCTTCGCCCAGCATGCGGGCCCAGCTGTCATGATACTCGATCTCGCTGGACGCGTTGGCACGGTTGCCCAGCTTTTCCTTCAGCCTCTGAATGAAGATCGTGTTTCGCGTGCCGTCCGGCCGCCAGCGCGGAACCAGGAAGCAGGAAAGACCCTTTTCGGTTTGCGCCAGGGTCAGAAAGGCGTCCGACATGGGGGCCGAACAAAACCACTTATGTCCGTGCAGCAGATATTCGCCGCCGGGACCGCCGCCGTTGATTGCGGTGGCGGTTGTGGTATTGGCGCGCAGGTCCGATCCGCCCTGTTTTTCCGTCATCGCCATGCCCAGCGTGGCGCCGGTTTTCTCCGTGGCCGGGATCATCCGCGAGTCGTAGTGGGAGGAGGTCAGGCGCGGCTCCCACTCCCCGGCGATTTCGGGCTGGACGCGCAGCGCCGGGACGGCCGCATAGGTCATGGTCATAGGGCAGCAAACGCCCGCCTCGACTTGTGAGAAGAGGTATTCCATCGCAGCATGGGCGACATGACCGCCGGACTGATTTGCCGTCCAGGCAATTGAGGGGACGCCATATTCGAACCCCAATCCCATCAGGGCGTGATAGGCGGGATGGTACTCGACCTCGTCGATGCGCTGGCCGGAACGATCGAAGGCACGCAGTTCCGGCGGATGGCGGTTGGCGTCCTCTCCCAGCTTCAGTCCCTGCGTGCCGCCGAGCGTGGCGCCCAGCGCGCGCAGCTTTGTCTCGGCCCAGCCGGCGCCCTCGCGCGCCACGGCGTCGCGAAGAACGACATCCTGTTCGAAGAGATTGATGTTTTCGAGCGGCGGAACCTGATTGGAGACGTCATGAGTCGCCAGATGGGTCATCGGATCGCGTGCTGACATGGCCCTGATCCTTTCTTCCGAACGGAAAGAAACAACTATGTCATGATCTTATACCAAGGAGCGTTGATAATGACTCATAGAGACGTCTTTACGCGTCTTTCAGATAGGAGCGAGCGGCGCAGCGATGCGGGGTTCGCAAGCCGGTGCATCGGAAGCCGCACGGGACGCAGCCTGAAAGTCGTGCGAAGCCGCCGTTTCGGTTGTCTACAGGGACCTTCGGAGGTCGGCGTCGAAAGGCCTTACCGATACTGCCGTATCGCCGGCGCCCCTTCTCCTGCCCGAAGGCCCCTATAGACAATCTCTATGGGGCATTATCAACGCTCCTTGGTATAGGCTATGCTTGAAGTCGGCACCAATGTTAAAAGCTGGGCACGACGATCTGCGGCGGGACCGCGGGACGTTGAAATTTGATAAGGGCGGTGAAAGCGAATGCGTGAAGTTCTTGAAGGAATCCGGTCCTGGTCCCGTCTGTCCGAACCGCACGGTTATGACTTCAACGGGTACTTTTTGACGCTGCCGTCGGGCAATCTGGTCATCGATCCGGTGGACCCGGAGGAAGCCGACCTTGAACGGATGGTCTCCGAAGGCGTCGCAAAGATTTTGCTCACCAACCGCAACCACAGCCGTGCCGCCAATCGTATCCGCGAGGCCACCAAGGCCCAGACCCTGATCCATGCCGACGATGTGCGCCACGCCAGGTCCCAGGGCTGTGAGGTCGACGGCGAACTCACGCCCGGATCGCAGGTCGGTCCGCTCCATATCCTGTCCGCTGCCGGAAAGTCGCCCGGCGAGGTGGTGCTTTACTGGCGCGAGCGGCGTCTGGCCTTTATCGGCGATCTGGTGATCGGCAACCCTCCGGGACGCTGTTCGTTGCTGCCCGACGAAAAGATGGATGACCCAGCGCGGTTGCGTGCCAGTGTGAAAACACTGCTGGATCTCGAGCTCGATTGCCTCCTGATGGGCGACGGCGTTTCGATCATGACCGATGCCAAGGCGGCTTTGCGGGAGCTGGTGTCCGGCTTTTCCGATTAATGTAGCCGCCTGATCCACGATCGCTTCCAGCGCCTTGCAACATAGAAGTTCGACGAAGGCAGCAACGCTCCTTGGTATTAGACGGCGGTTGTTCTTACGGTGTCGACGAATCTTTTTACGGTGTCAGAGTTTCCCGACTTCCGAAACGCGACATACAGCTCGATTAGGTTTTCGCATGGTTCAAACGGGACGAAGGAAACGCCAGGTGGGGCGATATTCTTGACCCAGGCCGGTGCCAACGCAATCCCGAGCCCGTGGGCCACGAACTGCAGCAGAGTGGACTTGTCGATGATCTCGCAGACAATGTTTGGTTGGGCGCCGATTTGCCGGAAACCCTTCCACAATGCCTCGTGCAGGATTGGTCGCGCGTGCTTGGGATAACCAACGATCGGTTGGTCGGCGATATCAGATGTGGAAAGGGACGCAGAACCTGAAAGCGGGTTGGTATCGGCAAGGACCACCACGATGGGCTGACTATGCAAAAGTTCGCTAGTAATGAATTCGTCTTCCTGAGATGTCCGTACGAAGGCCACATCTGTCCGATGGCCGATCAACTCCTGGGAATGCTGTTCAGAGGACGAGATTTCCAATACCTGCACATGGACCTTCGGATCGATCTGGCGAAATGCAAGGAGAGCCCGGGGCAACAACATCGAAATTGCCTCGTCGACGCCGCTCACGCGGATGTGGCGTAGGTCAGACTCGGCGGTGTGGCGAACACTGGAGACCGACCTTTCGATATCGGCAAGGATCCTTCTGGCATCCTGGACGAACTCCGACCCGGCTTGGGTCAGGCTGACTTGCCGGGTCGTTCTGAAAAACAGCCGGGCGCCGAGATCGTGTTCCAACGCGGAGACCCGTTCAGACAGAGCGGATTGGCTCAGCCCCAAACGTTCGCCTGCTCTTCGGAAGTGCAGTTCTTCCGCGACGGCAACGAAGCATTCCAGTTGTCTGATGTCCAATCCGTTACCCTTTGTTCGTTTATTTGATGACGCTTACCCGCATTCTGTGCTCCAAACCGGCCTCAAAATCGCGGATCGCACCTGCATGTTCCAGTGAGTCAAGCGTATCATCGCGACCTCGTATCAGCGACGTTCGTGTGGCATCGCCCATCTCGAAAGGCACCGAAATTTCGCCTGCCGTTATCGTTCGGCTATCAAGGTCAATCGATATCTCGGCACCGCTGGTGTTGCCGGCGAATTGCAAGAGAGCGTCCCGTGTCTCGGGGGAAACAACCGGCAGTGCAAGACCATTTTTGCGGGCATTGTCGTAAAAAATCCCGGCGAAACCTGTCCCGATGCAGGCCCTGATTCCAAGCTGGCGCATCCCCCAAACGGCATGTTCCCGGCTTGAACCACACCCAAAATTGTCGCCGACAACCAAAATCGTGGCCTGCGTCCAAGGCGCATTGTTCAAGATGAATTCCGGGCGCTGTTGACCAGCGTTGTCAAAGCGCAGGTCGGCAAAAGTGCCGTCGGCCAACCCTTCGCGGGTGATCGTGATCAGAAACCGCTTAGGCATGATCACATCGGTATCGACATTGGCCAGTGGCAATGGGGCGGCGATCCCTTTGATGGTTTTCGTCATCTGCGTGTCTTTCATTTAAAATCACGCACGTCAGCCAGGTGCCCGGCGACGGCAGCCGCGGCCACCATTGCTGGTGACATCAGATGGGTGCGTGCGCCGCGGCCCTGACGTCCTTCGAAGTTTCGGTTGGTCGATGAGGCGATCCGCTCGCCATCCATGGCAATGTCGTCGTTCATCGCCAGACACATCGAACAGCCCGCCTCAGGTCGCCATTCGAACCCGGCGGTCTCGAAAATTCCACGAAGGCCTTCGGCTTCGGCCTTGATGCGTGTCATGGCAGAACCTGGCACAACGATTGCTTCGACGCCTTCGGCCACTTGGCGACCTTCCAGTATTTTGGCTGCCTCTCGTAAATCTTCGATACGACTGTTGGTACAAGAGCCGATAAATGCCGTGTCGATTTTTATCGACTGGGCCGATTGCCCCTCGGTCAACCCCATGTACTGCAATGAGCGTTCCAGCGCCGCTTTGGCCTTGGGAGAGACATAGTCCAGCGCAGACGGTATATTCGCAGTGATTGGTACTGACTGATCCGGGCTGGTGCCCCAAGTGATCAGAGGTTCGATATCGGCCCCTGAAATTGTGAACTCTTCATCAAATACGGCTTCGGGGCCGCTGACCCAGCTTTCACCTTTGAATGCAAACTGACCGCTATGGGAGTGGCCCTTCAACGCCGCTTCGGTGATTTCATCCGCTGCAATCAAAGCCGCGCGGGCACCCAGCTCAACCGCCATATTGCAAACGGTCATACGCCCGGCCATATCGAGGCCGCGAATGGCCGAGCCAGCAAACTCCACCGCATATCCATTGGCCCCACCTGCCCCAACTACTTGCACAACCTTCATGATGATGTCCTTTGCCGTCACGCCGGGAGCAGTGTCTCCCTCGACGGTGACGCGCATGGTTTTCATGCGTTTGTAGCGCAGCGTCTGGGTTGCCAGCACATGTTCCACTTCCGAGGTGCCGATACCAAAGCCCAATGCGCCAAAGGCCCCATAGGTGGTGGTATGGCTGTCGCCGCAAGCGATCAGCATGCCCGGCGCAACCAGCCCCTGTTCCGGCACCACGACGTGCTCGATGCCCTGTCGCCGGTCGCCAAGACCGTAAAAGGCGATACCGTGTTTGGTGCAGTTTGCCTCTAAATTGTCGATCAGCAGTTTAGACGCAGCATCATGCGGCTCTCTGCTTCGGGTAGCGTTCACATGGTCAACCACTGCCAGATGCGCCTCAGGTCGCCAAACGCCCAACCGCTTTGCGTCCAGCCCCGAAAAGGCCTGAGGGCTGGTGTATTCGTTCATGATGTGGAAATCGACGTAGACCAATATGTCGCCGTCAGGCAAATCGCAGACCTTGTGGGCGTCGACCAGTTTGTCGTACAGCGTGCGGCTCATTTTGCAGCCTCCGCATGGATCGGGTTGCGAGAAAAGAAACCAGACATGCGTGCGGCGATGTCGTCCGGGATTTCTTCGGCCATGTAATGTGTGGCGTTGAGCGCTTCGCCCTCAACCCTTTCAGCCCGCTGACGCCAGAGGCCAAGGGCGTTGAAACAGGTCTCGATCACGCCGCGCTTCGCCCAGAGCGCCAGTACGGGCATTACAAGCTTTTTTCCCTGGTCCGCGTCGTCATGCTCGATGTCAATGCTCGCGGCTGCGCGGTAATCTTCACAGCTTGAGTGAATTGCGTCCGGCCGCTTAAAGGCAGCCAGATACTCCGCCAAAGCCTCGGTAGAAAACGGGTTTCCGCCGCGTGCCTGATTGAAACACTTTAACTTCCAGAACCCTTCGGGATCTGCAGAGATAATTTGTTCGGGCAGCGGCTGTGGTTGAGCCAGGAAGAACCAGTGCCAATAGGCGCGCGCGAATTCGGCGCTGGTGCCGGCATACATCTCTCGGGTCGGCGCGATATCGAGCAGAACCATGGCTTCCACGTAATCGGGATGGTCGAGGCCGAGCCGATGCGCCACCCGTGCGCCTCGATCGTGGGCGCCAACAAGGAACCTTTCATGCCCCAAACGCTGCATAACGGCGACTATATCCTGGGCCATGGCACGCTTGGAGTAGGGAAAGTGCGAAGGGTCGGAGACCGGCTTTTCAGACCCGCCATAGCCGCGCAAATCCGGGCAGACGACCTGATACGAGCGTGCCAGAATTGGCGCCACACCGTGCCACATGGCAGAAGTCTGCGGATAACCATGAAGAAGTACAAGTGGCGGCGCACCTTGAGGTCCAGCGCGACGGACGAACAAAGTCGCACCGTCTCCTTCGATACGCTCGTCCACGAATTCGTGGAACATTTCAAACTCCCCGGGGAAAAACACTATCCATTATCCCAGATTAAACTGGAATATTTAATCGTAAAAACTGATCAGTATTGCGGACTAATTCTCACGGCAAATCCCGGTAGTCTTTGGCGACACGAGCCGCTCCAGAAGAAATCTGGAGGCGCGGCGAAGCGTATCAAAGGAGGATACCATGAAGTTTCTGCTAACCACGGCACTGTCCCTGACATTGTCGTTCAGCGCGACATCCGCGTTGGCGGCCTGCGACGAGGGCGAAGTCGCCATCAAGTTCAGCCATGTCACCAACACTGACAGGCATCCCAAAGGCATCGCGGCGACTCTGCTTTCGGAGCGTGTGAACAAAGAGATGAACGGCAAGGCCTGCATGGAGGTGTTCCCGAATTCGACCCTCTATGATGACAACAAGGTGCTTGAGGCGCTGCTCCAGGGCGACGTTCAATTGGCCGCGCCGTCGCTCTCGAAATTCGAAAAATTCACCAAACAGTTCCGGATCTTCGATCTGCCGTTCATGTTCGAAGACATCAAAGCAGTTGACGCATTCCAGGCTTCTGACGCCGGTCAGGCTCTTCTTGACAGCATGCAGCGCCGCGGCCTTCAGGGTCTAACCTTCTGGCACAACGGCATGAAACAAATGTCTGCCAATGTGCCGTTGATGTCACCAGCGGACGCTGAAGGGTTGAAATTCCGCGTTATGTCGTCCGACGTGCTGGTGGCGCAGATGGAGGCCATCGGAGGCACGCCGCAGAAGATGGCCTTTTCGGAAGTCTATGGTGCGCTGCAGCAGGGCGTAGTCGACGGGCAAGAGAACGTCTGGTCTAACATCTATGGTAAGAAATTCTTCGAAGTGCAGGACGGCATCACCGAGACCAACCACGGGGTCATCGACTATCTGGTCGTGACCAATGCCGATTGGCTCGACAGCCTGGATGCGGATGTCCGCGACCAGTTTCTGACGATCTTGAGCGAGGTCACCGAGCTTCGGAATGCCGAGTCGTTCGCCGTCAACCAGGCCAACAAGCAGGCCATCATCGACGCTGGCGGCGAGGTACGCACGCTCACGCCTGAAGAACGCCAGGCCTGGGTCGACGCCATGAAGCAGGTATGGGATCAATTCGCCGATGACGTCGGCCAGGATATGATCGACGCCGCGCAATCCTTCAGCGCCGGAAGCTAACCCGGGAGCCTCAGGGGGGCGGATAGACCGCTCCCCAATACATTGGAAGGACTCGCGATGGACTATTCAAGATCGTTCGCCGATCGCATCGAAGAAACCCTGATGGCGGGCATTCTTGGGGCTATGACAGTGATCACCTTCGCCAACGTCGTGGCGCGCTATGCGTTCAATTCAAACATTCTTTGGGCGCTCGAGCTGACCGTCTTCATGTTCGGTTGGCTGGTGCTTCTTGGTGCGTCCTACGCAGTCAAGAAAGGCGCGCATCTGGGCGTCGATATCATTGTGAATATGCTGAACGAGGGGCCCCGGCGGCTAATGGCACTGGTTGCCGTCGCGCTTTGCCTTGTATTTACGTTTCTCATGCTGAAGGGCGCCTGGGATTACTGGGCGAACTTCGCCAACCTTCCCGGCACTGATGGCCGCTGGTTCCCGCTCGGATTCGAAGAAAAGTTTCGCGGCAAGGGATGGTATGAAGTCGAAAGCGTCTTCATGCCGGAAGCTCTGCAGTGGATGGCGGATGTCTTCAACGAAGGCGAGCGATACGAAAACATCCCGCGCCTGATCCCCTATTCGGTCATTCCGGTCGCGATGGCGCTGATGCTGTTCCGCTTCATTCAGGTAGCGGTGCGGATCTGGACCGGCGAACTTGACCGGCTAGTTGCCAGCCACGAGGTCGAAGACGAGCTTGCAGAAATCGAAGCGCAGCAAGGGAGGGCGTCATAATGGAAGTCGTCCTTCTGTTCTCGATGGTGATCGGCTTTCTGCTGATTGGTGTGCCGATTGCCGTGTCGCTTGGCCTTTCGTCTGTTCTGTTTCTGCTGTGGTTCTCCGACAGTTCGCTCGCCTCAGTGGCGCAGACGCTTTTCTCCGCGTTTGAGGGTCATTTCACGCTTCTGGCCATCCCGTTTTTCATTCTTGCATCCAGCTTCATGACAACCGGCGGCGTGGCGCGGCGGATCATCCGGTTTTCGATTGCCTGCGTCGGGCATTTTCCGGGCGGTCTGGCCATTGCGGGTGTCTTCGCCTGTATGATGTTCGCGGCCCTTTCAGGGTCGTCGCCCGCAACTGTTGTGGCGATCGGCTCGATCGTGATCGCCGGCATGCGGCAAGTCGGATACACCAAAGAATTCGCCGCCGGCGTTATCTGTAACGCAGGCACGTTGGGCATTCTCATCCCTCCATCCATCGTGATGGTCGTCTACGCCGCCTCGGTCGAAGTTTCTGTGGGCCGAATGTTCCTTGCTGGCGTGATCCCCGGTCTTCTGGCCGGTTTCATGCTGATGGTGACGATTTACGTCATGGCAAAGATCAAAGACCTGCCCAAAGGCGAATGGCAGGGCTGGGGCGAAGTTGCTACTTCGGGCCGCGAGGCGGGCTGGGGCCTGTTCCTGATCGTGATCATCCTCGGCGGCATCTATGCCGGTATTTTCACACCCACCGAAGCCGCCGCAGTCGCAGCCGTCTACGCGTTCTTCATCGCGACATTTGTTTACAAAGACATGGGGCCACTCACCGAACCGCGGGCCAAAAGCCTTTCGGCTGCTGCATTGGTCGAAGGCGCGTCTGCGGGCGATAAATTGCGTCTTAGTCAAAAACCCTGGGCGCTTGTCTCGGCCTTTTTCCATCGCGACACTCAGCAGACGCTTTTCGAAGCCGGCAAACTGACCGTGACGCTTCTTTTCGTCATCGCCACGGCGCTGATCCTGAAACACGTCCTGACCGAAGAGCAGGTGCCCCAACAAGTCGCCAATGCTATGCTTTCTGCCGGATTCGGGCCGGTCATGTTCCTGATCGTTGTGAACGTGATCCTGCTGATTGGCGGTCAGTTCATGGAACCGTCGGGATTGCTCGTGATCGTCGCGCCACTGGTCTTTCCGATCGCCATAGAGCTGGGCATCGACCCGATCCATCTGGGCATCATTATGGTCGTCAATATGGAGATCGGGATGATCACTCCTCCGGTGGGCCTGAACCTGTTCGTGACATCTGGCGTCGCGGGTATGTCGATGATGAGCGTCGTCAGGGCCGCATTGCCGTTCCTGGCCGTGCTTTTCGTCTTCCTGATCATCGTGACCTACGTGCCGTGGATCTCGACTGTGCTGCCAAATGCGGTGATGGGGCCTGAAATCATTGTGAATTAGGCGTATTGGTCAAAACAGATTGTTGGCGCCTGCCTAGAGCATGTTCCAATCATATGGAATCATTTGACCGGGAAGGTTTTCGGTTCTGACAAGACGCGGTTCGCGATGCGATGCCCGTAGATCCACCGCGCATCGGATAAGAACTGCAACACAGTCAGAGCGGAATAGAACCCATCAAATGATTCTATATGATCGGAATATGCTCTAGCTGCCGCCATTTCTCTGTGTGTGTGTCTGAGGCGCTTACGATTTGAGCTTCGGTCGCGTCGGTTTGGCAGACCATTTTGTTCCGTCGTCCTCTGTCCAGAAACGTCAGCTTCACGCGTATCCCGCCCATTGGAGCAACCCGCAGCATCGGTCACTCTGGCTCGCTCCGGCTATTCCTCGCACCGTGAACGAATGGCCGCTTTCCTTAGCGTAGTCTTCTGCCCGCCTACCGGAACCGACCCCTGTTGTGGCGGGCTCTGTAAGCGGAAAAAGAAAAGCGTGGAGCGCGGCGACTCGGCATTGAACGAACCGGGCGATGACCAGACCGGGTACAGTCCGGGCCAGGTACAATTTGGACCAGATACAGTCCGGGCCAGGCAGCGCCTAAACGCGCCAACGCCAAATGCGGCAGCACCCGAACGCGGCAATGGGGTCCGGTGCCCAGAGCGAGTTGAAGGGACTCTGCCCTACCGGCTGCCCTTCACGATCCTCGGAAAGTACTGGATTTGGCCGTTCGGATCATCCTGTTCGCGACGGCAACATCTATAGCGGCTTCTTTCTGCTGCGGCCTGAAACTGCGGGCGCGGAGGTCATCGTCGCCGAGGCTCCTGAGCCACCCGATCACGGTCATGCCTACGCCCACGCCCAATGAGCGTAGGCCGTAATCATGGCGCTTCCGCCAGGCGATACCGCCAAGGCTGGTAATCTCCGCCGCATGACTTTCTCGCTCACTGCCGCCGTGCGGCGTGCCCGGCGGCCGGAGCGGCTGCGGAGAGACAGAGCCAACATGAGTGTTGTCTCGATCGCCAGCTTGAAAATGACAGCCTGTTCGCCTGGTATCTTGCGAAGAGGCGCCGGCCAGGCTCCAAGAGCTGATTCCTCGATCCGGAAAAGAATGTCGCCGCGCTGAACCGGTCCACGTTCGCAATCCTGCCAATTTGTCACGCGGTAGCGGGCTTTCTCGAACGTGTGACGGTAAGCATCGTGATATCTGAAGGGCATGAACTTCCGGAAACTTAGATACCGGGCCGGCGTCATAATCGATCGGACAGTCCATGCACCAATCCCAGTGAGCGCTGGGAGGGGAGCGAGGCCTACGGAGGCAGGTGTGTGTTCGGCTGACTCGGAGCCGTTGGAGGGAAGAGGCGCCTGCAAGATACCTTGAACCAAAAAGCCGAGCATATGGGCTCGGTGAGCGCTGAAGGCCGTTCGCTTTCCGGTTAGTCCTTGATAAAGCAGTATATTATCCGTTTCCAGATACCCGTTGTGCCCCCTCAAATGTTGAACGCATATTCAGATTCTGTATTTAGAATGCAGAATTCAGAATTTTATTTCTTGTGTTAATGTCGATCTTGAGCCTGCTGGTCTTATCTGCTTTGCAGGGGCTCGACTTCGGATCTCAGCCAGTCGCGAAAGAGTTCGGCGGCTGGTCGCAGGGCGCTCGCCGAAGGGTAGGTGAGATAATAGGATTGGGTGCCCTGAACTGAGAAGCGCTGGGAGTCCCGGCTTGACCGGGCACCGCTCTCTGCGGACGGCGGCAGAGCGCAAGGAACCAGTCCAAAGGTCCGGACCAGCCGGTCCGTCGCGGGGGCGCGGGCAAGGGCGATGCCGTATCCTTCCGCCGCCAGCGCCAGTGCAAGCTGTGTGGTGTCGGCGAAGCTGATGTCTGCGGTTTTGAGTCTGGCTGTTTTTTGCCCGTTTCTTGGGTGCTGGGCAGTTGAATGCTGGGAAGAAACCGGCTCTTCCGGCATGACCCCGTTTTCTTCGTCATCGCTAGGTGGAGCGGCGTCCTCCTGGTCAAGGCTCTGGAGGAGCTGAAACCAGCCGGTCCGGTGGCTTGCGATTTCAATCAGGCGATGGTCGAGCAGGTCGTCTGCCGACGTGATGACCTCAGCGAGCTTGGGTATGGCGACCGGATAAAGAGTTTCTCCGAACAGCAGCTCTCCTTCTTCATTCAGATCGGGCCCGGATCCGAACACAATCCGCAGGTCCGCCCCCGGACGCCGGAAGTCCTCATTGTAGTTGCCGGTCATGAGGTGAAGCTGGACATCCGGGTTGGCCGCACGAAATGCGGACAGGCGCGGGGCCAGCCAGGAACAGGCGAACATCAGGCTTGCCTGCACCGTCAGGGGTTCGCGTGCGCGGCTTCCGAAGAGGGCCGCCGCCGTGGTTTCCACTGATTGGAAAGACTGCTGGACAACCGGCAGGAAGGCCTTGCCCGCATCGGTCAGGGTCACCGAGCGCGGGCCGCGTTCGAACAGGGGCTTTCCCAGATAACTCTCAAGCGCCTTGATCTGCTGGCTGACCGCCGGCGGGCTCATGTTCAGCAGCTCCGCCGCCCGGGCAAAACTCTCGGTGCGCGCCGCGGATTCGAACACCCGGAGCCAGTTGAGCGAAGGGATGCGGGTAAAGCTCATGGAGTAAGGATAAGTTGAGCTTAATCATAGAGGCAAGAAACAAAGCTTTTCGCCGCGTGGGCTTTTGAAGCAAATGAAGCGAACGCACAACGCGCGGAGCAAACACCATGGCCCCAACTCCTGCCTCATCTCTTGCCGGATCTCTTGCTCCTGCCGCCGTCGACCGCTATCAGCGTGACGGTTTTCTGTTTCCGCTGAATGTCTTCGACGCCGCAGAAACGGCCCGGCACCGCGCCGCCATCGAGGCTCTGGAGGCCAGGGACGATCCCGCCTTGCCCCGTCCGCTGGGCCAGTACTTCAGGGTCAATGCGCACTATGTGCTGCCGCTGGCGGTGGAACTTGCCCTGACACCCAAGATCCTCGATATCGTGGGTTCGATCCTGGGGCCGGATTTACTGGTCTGGAGCTGCGAATTCTTCATCAAGGAAGCGGGCACGCCCAAGATCGTCTCCTGGCATCAGGACCTGACCTACTGGGGCCTGGGCGAGACGGACGGGGAGATGACCGCCTGGCTCGCCTTGTCGCCGGCGACCCCAAAATCCGGGTGCATGCGGTTTGTCGCCGGGTCGCACAGGAAACACATCCAGCCGCACAAAGACACCTTCAACGCCGACAATCTGCTGTCGCGCGGACAGGAGCTTGCGGTGGCGGTTGACGAAGCGGACGCCACGGACGTGGTTCTTGAACCGGGACAGATGTCGCTTCATCATGGCCGCATGTTCCACGCGTCCGGCCCGAACCATTCGGACGACCGGAGGATCGGCGTTGCGATCCGTTACGTCACCCCCGCCGTCCGCCAGATTGTCGGCAAGCGCGACTACGCCATGCTGGCGCGTGGAATGGACCGGGACCGGAACTGGATCAACGTCGCGCCCCCAGGCGGGAACTTTGAGCCGGCGGCTCTGGCACGTTATGAAACCATTCTTGCCGATCAGACCGAGGCTCTGTCGGCAGGGGCGGCGCAGCCGGTCGGACTCTATGCGACCTAACCCGAGCGTCTTGGCAGACGCGACCGCCTTGGCAGACGCGACCGCCTTGCAGGAGATCGAAATGACTGAGGCCATTGCAGCGCAAGATTCCGTCGAACCCGGTGACACGGAGGACCGGACGGTTTCCTTCACCCAGATGAAGGACGGGACCAGGGAAGAGTATCTGCTTTTGCAGCGATACGAGGCCGCGCATCACACGGATACGGCGGAACGGCTGCTGCGCGAGATGCGGCTGCAGGCTGAAGAGACCATCCCGGGCTATCAGATCACCCGCCTGGAGCATGCGCTTCAGTCGGCGACGCGGGCCCACCGCGAGGGGGCTGGCCTGGATTGGGTGGTTGCGACCCTGCTGCACGATATCGGTGACGGTCTGGCGCCGCAAAACCACGATCGGTTTGCCGCTGAGATTCTGCGCCCCTTCGTGCGCGACGAAGTCACCTGGGTGGTCGAACGCCACGGTGCCTTTCAAATGGTCTACTACGCGCATCACTACGGCTGGGACCAGTACGAGCGCGAAAAATACCGCGATAATCCCTACTACCAGACCTGCGTCGATTTCTGCGAGCGCTGGGACCAGTCCTCTTTCGATCCGGCCTATGAGAGTGAGCCGCTTGCGTTCTTTGAGCCGATGGTGCGGGAGGTCTTTCTGCGCAAAGCCTATGACGAGGCTGTCCTGCAGACCGGCGTGGTGAAGGGCCTGGCTGCCTAAACCCGAATTCACCGCTGCCGGCGGCTGTCGGGCCGGGTTCCGGTTCTTTGCCGTCAGACCACAATCGGCCGGCTGCCGGTCCGTTTGGCGATGATCAGGCGGCCGGGGCGCTCGAGGGCATCCATGTAATTGGAGCTTTCGATCTTCTCGACTTCCCAAAAACCCGCAGACTGCAGATCGCGGAATCTTCTTGGGTAATCCCGTTCTTCGTAGGGCAGGGCGTTCATATAGATGACCATCGGCGCGCCCGGTTTGACCACTCGGATCAGTTCGCGCAGGTTATCGGGGCCGACGTGCCCACCGCCGAAAGCGCCGACACAGATCAGGGCGTCGTAACTGGCATCCGGAATGCTGGTCCGTTTGGTCAGATTGCCGGGCAAAAGCTGCCGGTAGATGCCGAGACGCCGCGCCTGGGACAGCATGCCCGGCGAGATGTCGAGGCCGTCGATCCTCGTATAGCCGTTCGATGCCAGCTTTCGACCGACCAGTCCGGTGCCGCATCCAAGGTCGATGATCGTCGCCTGCCGGTCCGGGGCGGCAGTGAGAAAGGCTTCAACCGCGATCCGGGGGGCGACGTAACCGTAGGTGTGAATCAGATCGGCGTCGTAATCCGCAGACCAGGCGTCGTAGTGTTCCTGAGGATTTATGTCCGTACGCGCACCGCTGACGGCGGCAAGTTTCCCCTCCGGCTGCTTCGGCATGACGGTCACTCCTTAATTTCGACACCTTGTATCAGAGCCCGTGCGCTTTTCATTGCTTCAGGAAAAAACGCGGGGCGCAATCTGTGAGTTTAAGAGGAGATTGACCGTTCAGGCAACGCGTTGCTTACGACAGTGCGCCTTCGTGTTCCAGCAGCCAGCGCTTGCGTTTCAGCCCGCCGGCATAGCCCGTCAGCTTACCGGTACTGCCGATAAGACGATGACAGGGGACCACGATCGATAAGGGATTCCGGCCATTGGCAGCACCGACCGCGCGCGGTGCGTCGGGGCGCTTGAGTTTCTTCGCCATTTCGCCGTATTGCCAGGTCTGGCCGGCCGGAATCGTACGCAGCCGCTGCCAGACCTGCTGTTGAAAGCTGGTGCCGCCACTGTCGATTGGAAGACTGTCGATCGCGGCCAAGTCGCCGTCGAAGTAAGCCTCCAGTTGTTTGTGGTAGCCGCCGGGGATCTTGGTGAGACGCACGTCGTATTGCGCAAACCGGGCCTTTAGGTTCTTGAGCAGGCGGTCGGCGCAGTCGTCGAATTCGACCGCGCAGAGGCCGTGCGCCGGACCTGTTTCAGGCTTGCCGTCCCGGGCCACCAGGACGACACGGCCGATAGGCGAAGGGATTTCATCGATCAGGAGAGTGACCACGGCAGCTCTGCGTCCTTTTCCATCGGTTTGGCCTTTCCCCGTTCCGGGCAATGAAGCCAGGGAGTTTCGATCTCAATAAGCGTTGAATCAAGCGGCAGGGGATAAGCCACCGGAGAACAATAGATTGGCGATGCACGAACCGCTGGCCGGAAGCGGCTGTCATAAGGTAATTGACAATGTCAACTATCTTGCGGAAACTGATAATGCCTGGCGGCTTTACACGTTGTGCGGGGAAGACGTGAATCAGCTTCCACGTCACGGAGTTGAGGTTAAAGCAGGCCAATGGACCAAAAAGCGCTCTCTTACAAACTGCGAGATGGATTGGGTTACCGGGTGTCGCGCCTCGCCCGTGTGATGGAACGCGACTTCGAGCGTCGGCTTGCCGGTTTGGGCATCACCCGTCTGATGTGGTGTGTTCTGCCCACTGTGGGGTTGGAAAACATCGAGCGGCCGTCCGATATCGCCGAGCACATTGGCGTCGACCGGACGGCCCTTTCACGGGTCCTGCGCGAAATGGAAGCCAAGGACCTGGTGCGGCGTGCGCGGGATGACAGCGATGGACGGTCAACGCGCGTAAGTCTGACCAGGAAGGGGCGGCGTTGCCTCGATGGTGCCTTGCCGCAATCCCAGGGGACGACCAACCATTTCGGCGGCAAACTGAATTGCCGGGAAGTCGAAATTCTCCATCGCCTGATCGATAAACTGCTTTCCGGTGAAGAGGGCGCGCTTCCCGGAATCTAGAGTCGGATTCACGGTTTTTACCAAAACAGTGAAAAACGATCTGCCTCAGACTCTGGAACGCGGGCAGGTGACACGAAGGGATGAAAAGCATGCGGTTGTTTTCCTACAAGAACAGGCCGGTCCATCTGGGACCTTATCCCTTGGAGCGCCTGAAACGGCAGTCGGAAATGCCGGACCTTGCCGATGTCCCGGTTATGCAGCAGCTCGCGTTTCTCGATGCCGATAACCCTGAGAGTCTGTCCAACCCCATGGCCCTCTTTATCGGGATGCTCGATGCCATACGGGACGGATCGATTGCAGTGAACCGCTCCGAGATTCCGAGCGAGCCGGAGGCGCGCAGCGATCATCTCAAGGCGGCCGGTTATTATTTCGATGCGACCCAGGCCGGCATCTGCAAACTCCCCGCGGCGGCGTTCCTCGCGCAGCCTTTTCGCAATCCGGTTCTGGATCAACTGGTTGCTCAGCTGGAGGGCAGCCAGCCCAAGACCTTAGCCTCCGGCATTGACGTGGTGATGGCCGACGTGAAGGAATCCGCCAAGGCGGTACCTGCACCGATTGACCATCACAGCTATGCGATTGTCTATCTGGTCGAGCATCCGCGAGATCCCGATCCACAGGAAGCAGGATCGGACTGGATTACCGGAACCTTGGCACAACGCTCTGCCGTGCGGGCGGCCGAGACAGCCGTGGTTCTCGCGAACTATCTCCGTATTCTGGGGTTTGAGGCGCGGGCGCATACAGCCAGTTCCTCGGACGTGGATTTGGGCAAGCTCGCCCTTTCGGCCGGCTTAGTGGAAAAGCGGACCGGTGAAGAAGGATCGGTCACGTTGGTAAACCCCTACGTCGGGGCACGCTATAGCCTGGCGGCAATCAGTACCACCCTCGAACTGGCCCCCGACGCTCCCTTGGCGCCGCGTGGTCTTGCCGGCCGCTGGCGTTCCCACGGACCGCGATGGTGGCTTGGCAAAGGGACCTTTAAGAGTGCTTTCAACCGAACGCCCTATGACCACCGACCCTTTGCCAAGGGGGCCTTGCCCTTCGAAAAGATCAAGCAGCAGGACGAGCCCACCACCTTTATCGATGCCGAACGTATTCCGCGCGTGCCTAAACGCACAGACATGT
Organism: Pelagibius sp. Alg239-R121; assembly: GCF_947331435.1. Taxonomy (GTDB): domain Bacteria; phylum Pseudomonadota; class Alphaproteobacteria; order Kiloniellales; family Kiloniellaceae; genus Denitrobaculum. The sequence goes on from NZ_CAMZOF010000003.1 coordinate 26,605, forward strand.
TTGCGCGCGCCCTCTTTGGCGATATGGGCAAGGTGGTGCAGGAGGGATCGAAGAACGGCTACTACGTTCTGAAAAATCCCATGGGTTATTGCTCCCGCCGCGCGCTGGGCGCATTGATCCTGTTGCAGGATGGAGAACCCGCCGTTGAGATCGCCGAAAGCGCGAAGGACCCGCAACGCAATGCCGACAACGTCAAGGCCTCCCTTTACTACCTCGGCGCTGATGCGGTCGGGCTCTCGCCCGCACCGGATTGGGTCTATTACTCGCACGATGCCGCCGGCAACGAATTGGCGCCTTACCACAAGAATGCCATCTCGATCCTGATCGACCAGGGGCACGAGACCATGGATGCGACCAGCGGCGACGACTGGATCTCCGCGGCGCAATCCATGCGCGCCTATCTGCGTTCTTCGTTGATCGGCGGGATCGTGGCTGAACAGATCCGGCGGTTGGGATATGGCGCGCGGGTGCACTCGGTGCTGGACGGCGAAGTGTTGCAGCCGCCACTGCTGCTGCTGTCGGGTCTGGGAGAGGTTAGCCGGATCGGCGAGGTGATTCTCAATCCCTATCTGGGACCCAGATTGAAGTCGGGTGTGGTCACGACCGACATGCCTTTCACCTATGACAAACCGATCAATTTCGGCATGCAGACCTTTTGCGGGAATTGCAATAAGTGCGCCCGTGAGTGCCCGGCCGGGGCCATCACTGCCGGCCCCAAGGTCATGTTCAACGGTTACGAAATCTGGAAGTCGGATTCCGAGCGTTGCGCCCGCTACCGTATTACCAACCTGCTGGGCAGCATGTGCGGCCGCTGTATGAAAACCTGCCCCTGGAACCTGGAGGGGCTTTTCAAGGAGACGCCGTTCCGCTGGCTGGCCATGCATTATCCCAAGGCCGCCAAATGGCTTGCGAAGCTCGACGATAAGGTCGGGAACGGTCAGATCAACCCGGTGAAGAAATGGTGGTGGGATCTGGAACTGCAGCCCGACGGGCGCTACATCCCCGCACAGGAAACCAATGCCCGGGCGCTGAGCCTCGATCTGGACCTCAAACACGAAGATCAAACGCTGGCGGTCTACCCGGCGCATCTCGCGCCGCCGCCCTATCCCGTGCCTTTTCCAATGGACCGGGAAGCAGGTCTGGAGGCCTTTCAGAACCTGCTCAGCCCTGATGAGCACCAGGCGCGGTTGGCCAGGGGGGAGACCGATGGATTGGTGCCGCAATTCCAGCTGCCCGAGGGGCCGCCGCCGGTCATCCCGGTCAAGGTGTCGAAAAAGCAGGATATGGCTGAGAACATTGCGCGCTACGAATTTAGCGCGTCCGAGGGTTCGGAGTTGCCGAAGTTCGAGGCCGGTGCGCACATCGACGTCGTCGTGGCGCCCGAGTATTTCCGCCAATACAGTCTCGCCGGCGATCCTGCGGATCGCTCCAAATATGTGGTTGGCGTGTTGCAGGAGGAGGATGGGCGCGGTGGCTCAAAGCTCATGCACCGGATTTTCGAGGAAGGGCGAAGGGTCTTCATCTCACCGCCGCGTAACCACTTTCCATTGGCGGAAGAGGCGCAAAGATCCCTTCTCGTCGGCGGCGGGATCGGCGTGACGCCTTTGATCGCGATGGCACATGAACTGCATGCAAAGGGAGCCGCTTTCGAGTTGATCTACTGTGCGCATCAGCGTGAAACGGCCGGCTTCATCGAGGATCTCGAAACAGCGCCCTGGAAAGACCGCGTCCGTTTCTGCTTCTCTACCGAGGGCAATCGCGCGGACCTGGACAGTCTGCTGGCCGGATACAACACGGGTGATCAGCTCTATACCTGTGGCCCCTCAAACTTCATGGATGCGGTTTTTGCGGCGGCGGACGGGAACGACTGGCCCGAGGATGCGCTTCATCGTGAGTACTTTTCGGTTCCTGAAGACGCCGAGTACGAAAATCACGACTTCACAATCCGGCTGGCTAAAGACGGCCGGAGTTTCGCGGTGCCGGCGGAGAAAACCATTACGGATGTCCTCGGAGAGGCAGGCATTCATGTCGACGTGAAGTGCTCGGAAGGCATCTGCGGAGTCTGTGCCGCGCGCTATATTTCGGGCGAAGTTGAACATCGCGATTTTGTCCTGGGAAAAAAGGAGCGCGCGGAAAAAATGATGACCTGCTGCTCCCGTGCCCGGACGGCTGGAAGCGAAGTCATCTTGGATCTTTGATGAGTTAAGTGCCCGCGTTTCAGGCCCTCCGATTGACTCCCGTAAGTTGGGTGCCGGTGCATTCGCTCTATCGAAAATACAACTATAAATAAACTCTGCTCTCAATTATAGATTTTTACTTACTTAATTCCCGAAAAAGAAAAAATCAATCTAAGATATCAAGTAATTCTCCGTTAAGTTGTGATTGATATTTCTTAAAAGTTATTGATAAAAAACAAGATAATGAAACATTTCCGACAAAACTGGATGCTGAGCGCCAGCGACTTTAACACTCTGTTAACCTTCTCAATGATAGTTAATTAATCGCGTAAAACAACTAGAGAGGAGCATCTAACGCTCACCTCACCAAAAAAAGTACGCGCTTAATAAAACCATAGATAAGGAGTATGCATTGTGAGGAAAATCTACTCGCTTGTGTTCGGCGGGGTGTTTGCCATGGCTACGATTGGCTTGCTCTCCCACGCGGCACAGGCTGCGGTAATCTTGAATACCTCCAACGGCCAACTGATTGGTGCTCAAAACGTCGATGTTCAGGGAACGCTCTACGATGTGTCTTTTGTGGATGGTACCTGCATCGATATCTATTCGGGTTGCACTGACGCTGCATCAAATTTCACCTTCACCGATTTCGACAGCGCGTTCGCGGCTGGTACAGCGCTTCTTGAACAAGTCTTTCTTGATACAGTCGAGGGCCTTTTCGGTTCCAGGACGGAACTAACACAGGGTTGCGAGAGTTTGGTCACATGCTTTTCAGTGATTCCTTACAGCCTCAGGCGTTCTGCCTTTGACGCAGTGGTCGCAGAAAATCTGAGTTCGGATGGTACAGAGCGTGTGTTCGTTTCGAACGCATCGCCAGCCTTTGACCTTACAATACTCGACAACAATACTTTTGCTGTTTTCTCGCTGGCTTCAGGTTCTCCAGCAGAGATTGACGAGCCATCAACGCTGCTCTTGTTCGGCGTTGCAATGCTCGCTCTGGGAACAGTTTGCCGTCGAAAACAGCGTGCTGCTGAGCTTCGGCATCAAAACACGCAGGAAGCCTGCTAATACCAACGCTCCTTGGTATAAGGCGATTTGAACAGACGATCCTGGGCGCTTTCGTTGACGCGGGCGCTCAGGACCGGGCTTTACGGGTTGCCAGATAGATTCCGGGCAGCACCATGGCGGCGCCGATCAGGTGATAGAATTCAAGCGTCTCGTCGAGCAGGAAAAAGGCCAGAACCCCGTTATAGAGCGGGATCAGATACATCAGCAGAGACGTCGGTCCTGCGCCCAGGGTCCGCTGTATCTTAGCGTAGGAGAGATACGCTCCGCAGGACGGCACCAGCGCGAGGAACAGAATGGTGGCGAGAGTGGAGAGATTCCACGTCGTGAGATCGCCCGCCGCCATTTCCCCAAGGTAAAAGGGAATCATGATAATCAAGCCGCCCGCCGTTATCGCGGCGAACCGGGCAATCATCGGAAGACCGCTGTCCCGGTGCCTTAAGAGCAGCGAATAAACTGCCCAGGCCGTTGCGGCAGTCGCAATCCAGAGATCACCCACAACGAATCGCAGCTCAAGCAGGATATTCGGGTCGCCTTTACAGACAATTGCCAAGACGCCGATCAGGCAGACGACCACCCCGAGCGCCTGCAGGCCGGAGAGAGCTTCGCCGTAAAACAACCGCGCAAAGAGGACGATCAGGATTGGAGAGGCCGCGTAGATCAGGCCTATGTTCGTAGCTGTCGTGCTGTCTGCACCGATATAGACAAAGGCGCCGCAAACGCCCATGCCAAGTCCACCAAGGATTAACAGGTCCAGCCATTCACGCCGCAATGCCGCGCGATGCCGCCAGAGCACGGCAAAGGTAATCGGCGAAAGCAGAACAAATGTGACTGCCCAGCGCCAGAACGCGAGGGCGACCGGTGGGATCAGGTCGTGTGTGGCCCGGGCCACCAGCATATTGCTGCAGAAAAATGCCGGCGCAAGCGCCAGCAGGACGAATGCAATTTGCCGTTCGGTCAATCCTAAAAACCGGGTTGCGGGCTGCACGGCTGCGTCATGCGTCTTGAGGGGCAGGCTTTCTGTCATCGCTTCGATATATCGGATGCCTCTGCGAGCGGCAAATTCTACCCCCGATGCTGAAATTGCATGGCTTGAGGTTGCTGGCGCGAATCTAGTGTGGTGGACTAGGGCCTGTTCAGCGACTCTGGGTTACGATCCAGCTCAAGAGCGAGATAGAAATCGGCCGGAATGCCGGCGGCACTGCGGGCCGGCTCGTTGAAAGGCGGCTTCAGAGCACCGCGAAAATGGCGCTGGACCAGTTCGCGCCACGCCTTCTGAGGCACTCGCTGCTGACGCTTGCACAAATAGTCGAACCAATGCTTGCCGCAGGCTACGTGGCCGATTTCTTCGTCATAGATGATCTGCAGGATTGCAGCACTTTGTGCGTCGCCGACGGCGCTCAGTTTCGCGATCATGCCTGGCGTGACGTCCAGGCCTCGCGCTTCCAAGACCATGGGCACGATCGCGAGCCGCGCCAAAAGATCGTGTGCCGTCTCTTCGGCCGCCTGCCAGAGTCCGTCATGGGCTGGCAGGTCCCCGTAGGCTGCTTCCAGCTCCGACAGGCGCTGTGCCAGTAGATCGAAATGTTTGGCTTCCTCGTCACCGACCTTAACCCAGCCATCATAAAAGGCTTTGGGCAGGTCCTCGCCGGTAAAACGCGCAATGATGTCCCAGGCCAGGTCGATTGCGTTCAGTTCGATGTGTGCCAAGGCGTGCAGAAGGGCAACCCTGCCTTTGGTGCCCTGATTGATCTTACGTTTCGGCACATCGCGGGGCGCCATCAGGGGTGGTCTTTCCGGCCGCTGGGGCCTGGATGGAGGGAGTGCGTTTCCGATACCGCTGAGCTCGCCGCTGCGCCAGAGCGCCGCCGTAGCGCGGGATAATCTCACCTTTTCTATCGGATCGGCCGCCGAGAGAACGGCGACCGCTGCCGCACTCAGGCTGGTTGGTTCGGTCATGAAACCCAACCGACCCTATAGGGCCTGGGTTGCGGCGAGAACTTCGTCGACGTGGCCCTTGACCTTTACTTTCCGCCAGATATTCCGAATGACGCCCTTTTCATCGATCAGGAAGGTCGCGCGTTCGATCCCCATATATTTTCTGCCGTACATGGATTTTTCCACCCAGGTGCCGTAGGCCTCGCAAACGCTGCCGTCCTCGTCGGACCCTAGTGCAAAGTTGAGTTCGTGCTTGGCCTTGAACTTATCGTGTTTGGCGACGGTATCCTTGGAAACGCCGACGATCTCGGCATCGACGCTGGTAAAGTCCGGCAAGGAATCGCGAAAACCGCAGGCCTCCGTTGTACAGCCGGGCGTGTCGTCCTTCGGGTAGAAGTACAGCACAATCTTTTTGCCTTTCAGGCCCTTGAGGCTGACATCTCCGGCACCGTCCGTGCTCATCTTGAATTCCGGCGCCTTTTGTCCGACCTCGACCATCGCATTTCTCCCTGTTTTTCTGCTGGATGTTTAGGAAGCTACAAAAATTGTTTGCGAATGCGCTCGGGTCAATAGCCAGTTTCACAAATAGCTGCCTGGATTGAGAGATTAAGACGGCTTTGAGGGATAGGGACGCAAGGCTTGTCATTTTCATCGTTCAAGGAGAAACTTGCACGAGCTGCTGAATGTCAATTTTGGCAAACGATTTTTTTCAGCCCGATTTTTTTACGAAGTTATATTCGCTATTGGAAAGTACATGTTCGAAAAAGCGATTGCTCAACCTCTTTTCCCGACGCACATCTGGATTCACTGTCTGAAAGACCAAGAGGCGAAGCGGATCAATAAGTCTGCGGTGGGGTCCCTTTCACGTATGATGGGCTGCGCCTCGGCGGAACCAAGGGGCGGTAGCCGCCAATCGTCCCAGAATCTGCATTGTTTTCCCGAGTTTGCCGAGCTTGTAGGGATTTTTAATCACGCGTCCCGTGCCGTTCTCGATACCATGCGCGTGAAGTACGAAGCTTTCGAAATCACCGGCTGCTGGGCCAATATCGCAGGATCCGGCGCGTCACACGCCATGCATACCCACGCCAATAACTTCCTGAGTGGCGTTTATTACGTTCAGACACCACCCGGCACCGGCGCCATCTGCTTTCAGGATCCACGCGATCAGCGCGATATCATTCAGCCCAGGTTCGAAGAGACCAACCAGTTCAACATCGTGGTTCAGCAGGTGGCGGTCGAAGCGGGCACCCTGATCATCTTTCCGTCCTGGCTCAAACACTCCGTGCCGACGAACACGGGTCAGGATGAGCGAATCAGCATTAGCTTCAACGTAATGTTTTCCGATTACGCCAAAACGATCAGCCCGCCGCGCTGGAGCGGAATTCCGCTGCAGAGCGGATCATCCTCAACCTAGACCCATTTCATCAGAGCGTTGGGATGAGGCACGTAGTCGTTCGCTTCGATCTTGATCCAGGCCGTACTGTTCTGCGCGCGCTTTACCTTTTCGACGAGGTGGACAAGCGTAAAGCGGCGCTGGGACACCAGATCGGTCAGCTTTTGACGCATTTCCGGTGATTTCCCGACCAGGAACCGGCGCGGCACTTTGCTGTGGTTTAACTGGGTGATCAGGTTTTCCAGAAACAGATAGCTGGTGAGGCTGGTCGATGCCGAATCGATGAAGATCGAGGCAAACTCCGACATATGCGGAAGCAGGAAATAAAGGGCATCCAGAATGTCGCTGGGCTTGCGGTTGATGTCCAGAAACACCAGATCGATCGGCTGCTCCAGGAACGGATATCGCGCTGCCGTGAAACCCTCTTCGCTCTCCATATCGACACGGTCGTGCAGAAAGGTCATGTGGCGTTCAAGGGCAAGAATCGATGTCAGGCGGTTGACGAAGGTGGGATAATCCAAATCCGGGTCGTCGATCACACGGAAGCTTTCCGACGACATCAACGGGGCGATCGAGTGCCGGAACTGGTTTCTGTCGAGCCACTGGCTGCCGTCATCGATGGTCCAGACGTGGCCCTTGCCGACTTCCTTGACCGCCTGGGCCATCCAGAAAGCGGTCACGCCTAAGCCGGTACCGAGCTCGACCACGTTCAGTGGCTGCTCGCGTCGGATCAGGGAATAGAACAGCATTGAGATGTCTTCGCTGCCATAGACGAAGCCAATGCGGTTGCGCAGCTCGAGCAGTTGGACGAGGGACGGAATATCGCAGCTGCTGCTGTGTTCTTCTTGCATAATGCGCGGGTCTTCTCGAAGAGTGAATCCTATCGGCTGCAGCCTTTTCAATCGCGCCGCCGATCAGGGCGGACCGTGCCAGATCACTTCTGCGATGGCAACCGGATGCAGCAGATGACAAGGCGCGGGGCTTTGATCTAGGTTGGCCCCGGCAGAGTTTCGTCGTTTCGTCCGGCAAACTGATCTGTCCGATGTTGTAACCCTTTTCGAAAAAGACAGCGCCTCCATGTTTGAACAGGCTATCGCACAACCGATCTTTCCGACTCATGTCTGGCTGCACGCCCTGAAGGCCGAAGATGCCGCGCGTCTGAACCAGGAGATTCTGGCCGGCCTGGACAAGCGTATGAAACCCTTGCCGGCGATCGCGCCGGGCCAGTCCTGGCAGTCTTCTCAGGATTTGCATCACTTTCCCGAATTCGCGGAGCTGGTGAAGATCTTCACCCATGCCTCGAAGTCGGTTCTCGACACCATGGAGGTGGATTACGAGACCTTCGAGATCACCGGTTGCTGGGCGAACATCAATCCGCCGGGCGCGCCGCATCCGCCCCATACCCACGCCAACAACTATCTGAGCGGGGTTTACTATGTTCAGATGCCGGCCGGGGCGGGCACGATCTGCTATCACGATCCGCGTCAGCAGCGCGATGTTCTTGAGCCGAAGTTCAAGAAGCTGAACAAATTCAACAGCCTGTTTCAGAACGTCAAGGTCGACGCCGGCACCTTGATCATCTTCCCCTCCTGGCTGGGGCATTCAGTGCCGCCAAATCCGAGTCAGGGCGAGCGGATCAGCATTAGTTTCAATATTATGTTTAGCGACTACGCCCGGACGATCAGTCCGCCGCGCTGGAACGGGATCCAGTTGAAACGGGATTGATGGTGGCGAACGACGCGGTTAACCAAACTACGTCTCGAGCTTAGCGTAAGGACGGCCGATAATTTCCTGGTAGATCTCGTAGCAGGCATCGGTCTGCTCGATCATCGCCTTCTTCAATGACTGGAAATCCTCAAAGCCCGTTGCTCTGCACAGAGCGATTTTAAGATCGTCGGACGCGGTTTCCTCCTCGAATGAATCGCCGACCGTCAGCCGCAGGAGACCCTGAATCTCCCGAAGCAGCCGGTGGGTGGCGATCAGTTGCCCGGCATCCTTGGCAGACAGGATCCCGGCCTCGCTGCACTTGGCAAAGCTTGTCTGGCTGGAGGGTGATAGAATCTCCGGGAAATCGGCGGCGTGTCTGAGTTGCAGGTACTGCACGAGAAACTCGATATCCACTAATCCACCGCGGAAGTGCTTGCTGTCCCATGGCGATTTTGCCCTGCGTTCACGCTCGATTCGTTCACGCATCTCCGCAACGTCGCACAGAAGCTTCACCGGATCGCGCTTTTGGCAGAGAATCTTGCGAACTGCGGTCTCAAAACGTCCCTTAAGTGCGGAATCCCCAATAATCACCCGCGCCCGCGTCAATGCCATGTGCTCCCAGGTCCAGGCACTCGATTCCTGATACTTGACAAAACCGGACAGGGACGAGGCCACCGGGCCCGCATTGCCGGAGGGGCGCAGCCGCATATCGACCTCGTAGAGCCTTCCTTCGCCCGTCGGGGCGGTTAAGGCGTTGATCAGGCGCTGTGTAAAGCGGACAAAGTACACACCGGGATCAAGTGGGCGGGCGCCGTCGGATTCCGTGCCGTCGGGCGGGGGGTCGTAGAGGCACAGCAGATCCAGATCCGACGACACCGTCATTTCCTGCGCGCCGAGCCGTCCCATTGAAATAACCGCCATATCGGGCCCGTTCAGGCGACCGTGCCGGACCGCAAGTTCCTCGAGAACCGGGTGATAGAGGCCGCGAACGATGGCGTCCGCGACATTGCTTAAGGATTCGCCGGTTTCCTGTGCGTCGCCAGTATGGCGCAGAATATGGACGCCAATCTGGAAACGGTGGTCGTTGGCCCAGCGTCGCGAAAGGTCGAGAACATCCTCGAAGTCCCGTGCCCGTCCAAGGGTGGCCTTCAGATCCGCCTCAAGGACTTCGACATCCGGCGCAGGATCGAAGAAACCGGGCGTCAGAACTGCATCCAACAGGCCGCTATTCTGACTCAAGCGGTCGGCCAAAACCGGTGCGCCTCCCATGATTTCCGCGATCAGACCAAGGAGCGTAGGGTTTGCGCTGAGCATGGAAAAGAGTTGAACGCCTGCCGGTAACCCGCCAAGGAAGCTATCGAACTTGGTCAGTGCGAAGTCCGGCTGCGCCGTCTCGCCTAAGGCCCTTAGCAACGATGGCAGAAGTTCCCCAAGGATGCGTTGGGCGCGTGGCGACCGCGTGGCGCGGTAACGGCCATGCTGCCAACCGCGTATTAGGTGAAAGACCTTGGAGCCGTCACTGAAACCCATGTTTTCCAGGGTTTCGAGAACTGCCTCACTGGGCTCTCCCTCGGTAACGATCAGGCTGACGTCGGATTTCTGGGCCGTGTCGTCTTCAAACAGGCGCGCATAGTGTTCCTCGACGCAACGAAGCTGCTTGAGGAGATCATCCCGAAAGGCCTGGCTATCGTCATAGCCCATGAAGGCGCCGATCTCGGCTAGACCTTCCTCGTCCTTGGGCAGGTTATGAGTCTGCTGGTCGTCAACCATCTGCAGCCGATGCTCGACACGGCGCAGGAACCAGTAGGCGGTCGTGAGCTGCTCGGAGGCTTCCTGATCCAGATGTCCGGTCTCGACGAGGTCTTTTAAGGTTGCCACGGTTTTCGCGTTACGCAGGCGAACATCCCGACCACCCCAGATCATCTGTTGGGTCTGGGCAAAAAACTCTATTTCCCGGATACCACCGCGCCCAAGTTTCACGTTGTGGCCGAGCAGGGCGATGGCATCGCTGCCTTTATGGGCGTTGATCTGCCGCTTGATGCCGTGGATTTCCTGAATGGCCGCGAAATCGAGATGCTTGCGCCAGACGAAGGGGTGCAGCTCGCGCAGAAACATCTCGCCGAGGGCCAGATCACCCGCGCAGGGCCGGGCCTTGATCATCGCTGCCCGTTCCCAGTTTTTCCCCAGGCTTTCGTAGTAGGTCAGTGCGGCTTGCAGGGAGATCGCGAGCGGTGTGGCACTTGGGTCGGGCCGCAGGCGCAAATCCGTTCGAAAGACGTAGCCGTCCTTCGTGCGATCCTGCAACAGGCGAACAAGCTCTTGCGTGAGGCGCACGTAGCCTTCCTGAGGGCCGCGGTGATGGAGGTAGTCGACCTTATCCCGGTCGAACAGCACCACGAGGTCGATATCGGACGAATAGTTGAGCTCACCGGCCCCCAGCTTACCCATGGCCAGGACAACGTAACCGCAGTCCTTCTCAGGCTCGTCGGGATTTGGCAGCTGCAGCTCACCACGTTGATGGGCCGCACGCAGCAGGTGGCCGATCGCGGCTGAAAGAGACGCATCTGCAAAATCGGACAAGGCCTCGACGACTTCTTTATCGTTCCAGAAGCCACAGAGGTCGGCGAGGGCCGTGACCAACGCCATACGCCGCCGCGACACGCGCAAGCCCTCGGAAAGGCTGGCGAGTGTCGCCGTTGTGGAGAGATCGTTCTTGAGGCCGTCTAAAAGCTCGCTTAGAACCTTTGAAGGGCCGTGGGTTAAAACTGAGAAAAAGGTCCCAATATCTGAGGTTAGAGCATGTGTCAGGAAAGGGCTGTTTGCGAAAACCGCGTCGAGGAGGGGCTTTCCGGAATCCGAGGCTGGAAGCGCTTCCGCAAGGCTTTTGAGAGCAGGATCTTCCAGCCTTTCAACCTGTTCGGTCCAAAGATTCTGACCCAACGCCACTCGTTCGGCGTTGCGTGGTTTAGGCAGTTGGTTTTTTGAAATTTGATCTAAGTACTGCATTGTCTCTCAATTCCGGCTTTCCGGAAGACTGCGAGACCCTGCGCGGCGGGTCAAGCATGCGGCAGGGGTCATAGAGGAAGTTTCCGGAGAAATGCGAAGATTTGGCATCCTTGCCGTCGAATGCTGTATCGGATTGATCGCCGGTGCCGCGCTGCTGGTCGGCATCGTTTTCTGGCGTTTGACAGAAGGCCCTGTCGCTATCGACTTCCTGGTGCCCTACGTGGAAGAGGCATTGGGCGGCTTCGAAGAGGACGCCAGCGTCGAGGTTGCGGAAACGCTTTTGGCCTGGAACCCAAGCCAGAGAGCGGTCGAAGTTCGCGTGCGCCGGGCCGTGGCGCGGGATGCCGAAGGTGTCGTCGTCGCGAGTTTTCCGGATGTTGGCGTTGAACTGAGTCTGCGTGCCCTGGCTCAGGGCACCTTTGCGCCGACCGAGGTCGAGGTCAAAGGTGCACGAATCTATCTGGTACGCGATGTTGACGGGCGTTTTTTCCTCGGCGGCGAAGCCATCTCCGATGAAACCGACATTGGGGTTGGGGCTGCCAAGCCTCAGGACGAAGACGACGTTTCGGGAAGTTCCGCAGCGCTCGAACGGGCGCTGAATGAGCTGATGTCGCAACCGGATCCCGATCATCCGCTGGCGTTTCTCCGCGAAGTCCGGATCGTCGGCGGTACGATACATCTGGATGACCGGCGTTCGGGCATGCTGTGGTATGCGCCTGACGCGAACGTCTCCCTTCGGCGTGATACTGCCGGTCTTGCCGGCGAGGTCGACCTGTCCCTGCAGACCGGATCAGAGCGTGCGACGCTGAATGGCGCATTTCTGTACGATAAATCCGTTGATACGCTCGACCTGGCTGCGACGCTCGGGAATCTCTCGCCTGCCGCGATTGCGCCTGCGGCATCGGAACTTCGGCCCTTGAGCGGGTTTTCTGCGTCACTGGGCGCCAGTGTGTCTGCATCGATGAGCTTGGGTGGCCGTGTCGACTTTCTGCGCTTTACACTGACTCTCGGGGCCGGCGACCTCGCAGTTGCCGGACTTCTGCCGGATCCCCTTCCGGTCAGGGGAATGGAGATCAAAGGCCGGTTTGACGGTCCAACACAGGAACTTGTTGTCGACAGCGGCAGCTTGCAACTGGGGTCGGAAGATGACGTTGGGCCCGAAATCAACTTTGCCGGAGACTTACAGGTCCGTGACGGCATCTTCGAGGCTTCGGGCAGTGTCGAAACCTCGAACGTCAAAGCGGACGATCTTGGCCGTTACTGGCCGCCGATCGCAAGTCCCAACGCCCGCGAGTGGGTTTTGGAAAATGTTCGCCGGGGGATCGCCGAATACGCGAAGGTGGAAGTTTCGGCCTCTGTGCCGGAAGACGACCTCGAAGCCGTTGTCGTCCATTCCGTCAAAGGCAGTATGAAGTACCGCGGCCTCGACATCCATTTCTTGCGGCCGATGCCGCCGATTTCTGGTGTTCATGGTACCGCCAGCTTCGATGCTTCCGGTATGCACTTTCAGCCTGCCGGAGGACGGCTCGGAGATCTGATCGTTCATCCCACTGACGTAAGGATCGAAGGATTCGACCGAGATGGCCCTGAAACGATGGCGATCCGCAGTCTCGTAACCGGACCGGTCCGGGACGCTCTCTTGTTGCTCAATCACGAGCGGCTGAAGCTGATCGACAATCTGGGGATTAATCCCGAGGACACCGGCGGGTCCGCTACCACGGAACTCAGCTTCGATTTTCCACTGATCGCCGCCCTGGATTTTGACGATATTGTTTTGTCTGCCAAAGCACAGGTTCAGGATGCGGCAGTCAAGCAGGTGTTGTTCGGGCAGGACGCGACCAGAGGACAGCTGGAACTGGATCTCACCCACGCACAGATGCAGTTGAAGGGGCCGGTCGAACTCGGTGGGGTTGCGGGAACGTTGGATTGGTTCGAACCTTTTGACTCTAAGCTGCCGACCGGCAGCGTTATCAAGGCCCTCGTTCCCTCAATTGACAATGCGGGACGTGAGCGGTTGGGATTTGATTTTCTCCCTTATCTGGATGGTCCCGTGTCGGCCTCTGTCATTTACACGGCGCGTAGGAATTTGCCAGACGAAGTTCAATTGGTTGCCAACCTCGAGGCTGCGAAAGTCGCGGTCGAGCCGCTTTTGTGGGCAAAAGACCCCGGTAAAACCGGTGAAATTCGGGCCGTCGTCGAACTGGTCGACGATCGGGCGACCCGTATCAAGAATGTCGAACTGACTGCGGGCGACCTTACTGCGACCGGCAATGTCTTGATGGATGATGCGGGCCGGGATATCTCGGAGATCTTTGCCGATAGCCTGCGTTTTGGCCGCACGGCGGTGACCGCTGTGCATCTGCGACGGCTTCCGGGAGAGGTCGCCGTTTCCATCGGTGGCGGAACTGTTGACGCGCAGCCTTACCTAGCCCGGGATCCCGCCAAGGCTTCAGCACAAGGTCAGTCAGGGCAAAATCAGGCTCCTCAGAACACGACGGAAGAGCCTCGCGATGCCTTTTCCATCACGACAAGGACATTGGATACGCTACTGTTCGGAGAAGATCAGTATCTGGAGGCGGTGACTTTTTCTCTGCAACAGTCGACGGCCGGATGGGAGCGGATCGCCCTCGACGGCGAGATTCCTGAGCGTTTCTGGACGCCCCGGGTCGCCGGGGAGGCGTCTGAAGACACGAAGACGGATACCAATACTGCGGAAGCCGCGCCCCAAGGCAATCCGGCGGACGATAAAAAACGGGTGAGTATAGATTTCCGCCCACTGATCGGAAGCAAGCACAGCCTGCGGGCCAAAACCAACGATATGGGGGCGGCGCTGCGGGTCATGAATATTCTCGATACCATCGAGGGCGGCGTTCTGGAAGTTCGAGGTGAAAGTGACGGGCCTTCACCGGCCTTTCCCATCAAAGCGAGCCTGCAGGCGCGCGACTACCGTGTCGTGAACGCGCCCGTTCTTGCCAAGGTGCTGACTTTTGGGTCGCTGACAGGTGTGCTGGATACTCTGTCCGGCGACGGGATCGAATTCGAGCGGCTGATTGGTGACTTCGTGCTCAACGATGGCGTTGCAAGCTCCGAGATGATCCGCGCCTACGGCGCCGCGATAGGCCTGACCGCTAAAGGACAGGTCGATGTGGACGCCAGGAGATTCGACATCAAGGGGACCGTTATTCCGGCCTATACGGTCAACCGGGTTCTCGGCAAAATTCCCTTGCTGGGGACGATCCTGACGGGTGGCGAAGGTGGCGGTGTTCTGGGCGTAACCTATGGTGTCGGCGGTCCCTTTGAAGAACCCGAGGTTTCGGTCAACCCCCTGTCGGCTTTGACTCCCGGTTTCCTGCGCGGGCTCTTTGAAGGAGAAGGCGAAGTGACGGCGCTCCCCGACGAGAGACATCAGCCCTAAAGCTTGGTTGTTATTCACTGAACTTTTGAAGAACAGTCCGGTTTTAAAGGCAGAACTCGCCATGTTTGGAGCTTGAGCCTGCGTTATGAAGCCGTTGTATCAGAGTGGTTCTTCAAGGCTCTGAAGGGCTCTTCAGATTGCGCCCAAGAAATCCTGCCAAGTTGACCTTTCTCATCAGGCGCATTAAGAATTGTGTGTCTAACCGAACCAAGGGAGGGTCGGATGAATATCGAACGATACAGAACACGCGGCCCTGTCTCCGCCCTGCAAATTCGTTTGTAGGGCTGATCGAAGGACATTCACGTCACGACGATCTGCCCCGATGGCAGCCTGTTTGGCTGAGCATTTTGGATCGAAAGACGTGACACATGACCTTGATCAACCTGCGCAATCTCGGCGTAACCCTTGCGACCCCGCTGTTCTCCAATCTCAACCTGACGATCGGCAAAGGCGACAGGATCGGCCTTGTGGCTGCCAATGGCCGTGGAAAGTCCACCTTGCTTCGTGTCGTCTCTGGAGAGGCCGATACGACCCAAGGTGAAATCACAACTGTCCGTGGACTGCGGATCGGACTTGTGTCTCAGGACGTGCCCGAAGCACTGCTGGCTATGTCCATGTACGACTCCGTACTTTCCGCCCTCGCTAGCGATCAGGTTGAGCATGAAAGCTGGCGCGTTGATGTCGCGCTTGATCAGTTAAAGATCCCGCCTGAACCGCGGCAGACAGCGCTCGGGGCATTATCCGGCGGTTGGCAACGCATTGCATTGCTGGCGCGGGTTTGGGTGACTGAACCCGATGTCCTCTTGATGGATGAGCCGACCAACCATCTGGACCTAAACCGCATCGGCATTCTGCAACACTGGCTGAGCACTGTTGCGCGCGGTACGCCCTTTCTTGTGGCGAGTCACGATCGCTCATTTCTTGATGCGGTGACGAACCGGACTTTCTTCCTGCGGGCCGAGCAGTCGCATTCGTTTGCTTTGGCCTACAGCAAGGCTCGGGACGCTTTAGACGAAATGGATGTTGCAGCTGCACGCCAGTTTGAGAACGAGATCGCCAAAGCCAACCAACTGCGGCGGCAGGCGGCAAAACTCAAGAATATTGGCTTTAACTCAGGTTCGGATCTACTGCTGAACAAAACCAAGCAGTTGAAGGTCCGGGCGGAGAAGATCGAAGAGTCCGCGCGTCCGGCATTTAGCGAGCGCTCCGCCGGAAAAATCCGCCTGGCCAACTCGGGGACGCACGCCAAAGCGCTTGTCGCAATCGAGGAATCGGAGATCACGATCCCCGATGGGCAGTCCTTGTTCCGCGTCGGGCCACTCTGGATCAACCGGGGCGACCGCGTCGTTGTGCTTGGGTCAAATGGCAGCGGCAAAACTCTGCTTTTGACCCGTGTGATCAACGCCTTGCAAAGAGATCAATCAGGTATCCGTGTCGCACCATCGGTCGTGCCCGGCGTTTCGGATCAGACTCTGTCACAGCTAGACAGGTTTTCTTCGCCCATGGACGCGGTTACCGGCAGCTCCGAGGTTGGTGACCGCAGTGCGCGAGCGCTGCTGGCCGGTGCAGGTGCCGGCATTGATGTTCAAGAGCGTTCGATCTCGACCCTTTCAGGAGGACAAAGGAGCCGTCTCGCGATGCTGTTGTTGCGATTGGCAAAACCAAATTTCTATATTTTGGATGAACCGACGAACCATCTTGATATCGAAGGCCAAGAAGCACTCGAGTATGAGATACTGGAGCACAACGCGACCGCATTACTGGTAAGTCATGATCGAACATTCGTACGGACGGTTGGTACAAGGTTCTGGCAGATCGACCGTAACCGGTTGATCGAAGTGGAAGGGCCGGAAGAATTTTTCTCGAAGCAGCTGGAATAAGGGGCTCCAACTCAAAACGGGCATTGGCTGTCGTGAGAGAGGCGGGCTGCTCTCAACTCTCGTTGTGAAATACGTCGATCCGCTCTCGGGTGCCTTCAGTAACGTCGTAGACGTGGAAGGAGTTCATGGCACGGCCGTACAGATGCAGGCTGACGGTCTGCTCGCGGTCTTCCGGTACGCCGGTTTTGTGGATGTGGTCGGGGTTGGGAACGAAGGTGGTGACCGTGCCCTCACCCAGGAGAATCGGCCCTCCACGGCGCAGGTCGATTCCGGTGTCGCGGGTTTGATCGGGATCGACACGGATCAGGTTGCGTTCCTCCAGCACTCCCTGAACGACGCCGACGACTCCCCATGTGCCGTGATCATGGATCGGGGTCCACTGGCCCGGCAACCAGACCAGGGAATAAAGCGAGAACCCGCCGTCAGCATCGACGTGAATGGCGTTACGCGCATAGCAGTCCGGTTTGCTCTGAAAATGCTCGGGCTTCAGGAAGTCCCTCGATCCGTTGATTAGACGGTGCAGAAGCGGCGCCACCGCTTCAACACAGTCGGCGGGCTCTCCTGCTTGCGCGATTACCGTTTGGGTCTCCGCCAGAAACTCATTTAACCCATAGCCGCTCATGTGGTCAGACTCCCGCTCGGGTTTAGCAGCAGCTGTCCGTTGCACAGGCTTCACTGAAGGAACCGTCTACGACGCGACAGCCGCGGCCGAGGTAGGTTTCATCTGACAGGTAAAATGCGGAGAAAGCTTCCACAAAATCAGCCGAAACGGATTTTTCTGCGAGCCCGGTCTTCAGGAGTTCTTGTCGCCACTTCTTCATTTTGGGACGGTCGCCGACGAAATCGTAGCACGAGTGTTTGTTCACAATATCCGTGCGATGCAGCAATGTCAGCCAGGCGATGTCTACCATGCCGATCTTATCTCCGCTGAAGAACGGCGTGTCGCCGAGCTGTTTTTCGATTCGGTCGAAAGCCTTTCCCAGCTTCGCACTCCGTTCCTTTAAAACGTCTTCGTCAGGACTGCGCTGTGCGCTGCATTGAACCAGATAATTCTTCGACGCCAGATAGCTCCACGCCCGGTTTGCTGCCTTCTCTTCAAGCGTGATGCCAGACTGAAGCGGGGGATAGGCTTCCTCGATGTATTCGACGATCGCATCGCTTTCAAAGAGCGTTTTGCCTTCATCCGTGATCAACACTGGAACCTGACCGTTTGGCGAGATATCGAGAAACCACTGCGGTTTGTCGCTCAGGCTGATGAACTCGAGCTCGTAGTCGATGCTTTTAGCTTCAAGCAACGCCGTGACGCGTTGGACAAAGGGGCAAATCTTAAAACTAACGACTTTCATGGGGGGAATCCTCGTTTCTCAATCCGTTGTCTCGGCTTGATCGGCAGCCTGTAGAGAGAGTATGATATCTATAATTCAACATTTCAAGAGATATTGAGATATGAAAGAAAAACAAGCCCTCGACATGCTCGGAGCGCTGTCGCAGGAAACCCGGATTAGGATTGTCAGGTATCTGGTCGGATGCGGGGAGCAAGGCGCTGCAGCCGGCGATGTGGGCAAGCAAGTCGGAGCGACTTCCTCGCGGGCCTCGTTTCATCTGTCGACACTGGAACAAGCAGGCGTGATCTCGTCTGAACGCCAGTCGCGCAAAATTATCTACCGGGCAAATTTCGATCGCCTCGGCGGCCTCATCTCTTTCCTGTTGGACGACTGCTGTGGCAGTCATCCGGATATTCGGGCCTGCTGTCTGGGGCAAAAAGCGTGCTGTTGAACGACGGGCTTCCCAACCGAAAGCTGATATTCATGCTGACGATCGTGTAGGCAGAAGAGGCGGGTTTTTAGCCCTTCGGGTATCTGGCTTGACCTTGACGAACTTCCGAACCTGGCGCGAGCGGGCCGTACATCCTTTCAGGGCGAAGGTTCACCCGTTGGGTCCAACACTCAAACCGGACGCCAGTATTTAAAGAAATAATAAGCCCCGACCCGCTCTCTCTCATGTGGCTAGGGAGTATTCGCCGGGACGACGGATCTAATCTAGACGATTACGCTCTAAGACATTGAAAGCGGTTTGACAGGATCAGACCGCTTTCACCAGAGCATGCCGTTTCTTGCCAGCTGAGAGCTTCACGACGCCCTCGGCGTTGAGATCGCTCAAGCCGATGGTGTGATTTTCGCTCGGTATGGCGACATCGTTGATTCGCCCGCCGCCGCCCTTAATCAGCCGGCGTGCCTCGCCGTTGCTGGCGGCCAGTCCGACCTGACGCAGGAGTTCGTAGGCAGGGATGCCGGCATCGAGCAGGCTGCGTTGAATCTCGGTGGTCGGCAGGTCCGAGGCGAGCACGCCTTCCTCGAAGGTCTTTCGGGCAGTTTCCATGGCCTTTTCAGCCTGATCGCGACCACGGCAAAGCGCCGTTGCTTCGGCGGCCAGCACTTTCTTGGCGTCGTTGATCTCCGAACCGTCTAACTTTTCAAGCCGGGCGATCTCATCTTCCGGCAGTTCGGTGAAAAGCCGTAGGAAGCGGCCGACGTCGGCATCCTCGGTGTTGCGCCAGAACTGCCAGTAATCGTATGCGGACAGGCGCTCTTCGTTCAGCCACACCGCTCCGTCTGCCGTCTTGCCCATCTTGGTGCCAGACGAGGTTGTCAACAGCGGCGTCGTGAGGCCGTAGACCGTGGACTGATTGATCCGGCGCGTCAGATCGACGCCGTTTACGATGTTGCCCCACTGGTCGGAGCCACCCATCTGAAGCATGCAATCGAACCGCTGGTTCAACTCCAGGAAGTCGTAAGCCTGGAGAACCATGTAGTTGAACTCCAGAAACGACAAAGGCTGCTCCCGGTCCAGGCGGAGCTTGACGGAATCAAAGCCGAGCATGCGGTTGACGGAGAAGTGCCGTCCGAAATCACGCAGAAAGTCGATGTAGTTCAGCTTTTCGAGCCAATCTGCGTTGTTCACCATGACCGCGTCGCTCGGACCGTCCCCAAAGGTCAGGAATTGTGCGAAGATCCGCTGGATTCCCGCTACGTTCTTCGCGATGTCTTCCGTTGTGAGCAAGCGGCGCTGGTCGTCCTTACCGCTTGGATCGCCGACCTTCGACGTGCCGCCGCCCATCAGGACAATTGGTTTATGGCCCGCGCGTTGAAGAGCGCGCAGCATCATGATCTGAACCAGACTCCCGACATGCAGTGAGTCTGCGGTCAGGTCGAACCCGATATAGGCCGCAATCGGGCTTTTTGCGCTAAGGGCATCGAGGCCCTCGGTATCCGTGCACTGGTGAATGAACCCGCGGCGGGTCATCTCCTGCAAAAAGTCTGATTTCAAGTTCGAATTCAAGGATGTCATGGTCCGTTGCATTTAAGTTTTTTGTTGGCGGGCGGTGGCATAAAGGCTTCTGAAACCTGTGTGCTTCATACCTGAAGCCTGATGTCTTGCCCTGGGCGGGCCGATTTAACACAATCGCTGCAAGTTCTCAAATAGACCTGTTGCAAGAAGGGTTTCATGCAGGATTTTTCCAAGTTCTGGACCATCGGATTGATGAGCGGTACGTCTCTGGACGGAATCGATGCGGCGCTGCTGAAGAGCGACGGCCACAAGGTTCTTGCTTTTGGACCGCGCCTGACGCTGGACTACGACGATACGTTCCGTGAATCGCTGCGTGCACTCCTCGGAGGCCAAAGCCCTGTCGAAGCCGTGGAGCGCGAACTGACCCTGCGTCATGCGGCGGCGGTCCGGCAGTTGATCAAACAGGCCGGAATCGAGGCGAGCGAGGTCGCGTTGCTGGGGTTTCACGGCCATACTATTTTCCATGCGCCGGATCAGGGGCGGACCTGGCAAATTGGTGATGCCGGACTCCTGGCCCGTGAAACCGGGATCGATGTGATTGCCGATTTCCGCAGCCGGGATGTATCTTTGGGCGGGCAGGGTGCGCCTTTTGCACCGCTCTTCCATGCCGCCCTGGCCCGCGATCTCGAAAAGCCGCTGGCCGTCCTCAATATCGGCGGTGTGGCGAATGTGACCTGGATTGGTGCGGCTGGGGCACAGGGTGTCGAGATGACTGAAGAAAACCTGATTGCCTGCGATACCGGTCCGGGAAATGCCCTGATCAATGACTGGGTGGAACGCCACACCGGCCAATCGATGGATGAAGGCGGCAGGTTGGCGCAGACAGGCAAGGTGCGGGCTGAAACTCTGGCACAGATGCTGGATCATCCCTACTTCGCACTGCCTCTGCCGAAATCCCTGGACCGGGATGATTTTGATCCGGCGCCCGTAACGGGGCTGAGTCTGGAAGACGGCGCCGCGACCCTTACGGCTTTCACCGCCTCGGCCATCGCCCGCGTGGTACCGAAATTACCCGAAGCGCCGATGCGCTGGCTGGTGACCGGTGGCGGACGTCATAACCCCACACTGATGGCGATGCTGTCTCGGGAGCTTGCCGTGCCCGTTGAACCGGTCGAGGCAGTAGGCTGGGACGGTGATGCCCTCGAGGCACAGGCTTTCGCCTATCTGGCGGTCCGCTCGCGCCTGGATCTACCGCTCTCGCTTCCTGGAACGACCGGGATCAAACAAGCGGCAAGCGGCGGCATGTTCACCGCCGCCTGAAGGCTGTAGCCAATCCCCGACACAACGCGTCAGCGGGCGACGGCCGTTTGATCTCCGTCTTTGAGCGTTTTGTTCAGATAGTCGTCGAGGTGTGTATTCAACTCGTCCATCTGATCGCCGAAAAAGTGTCCGGCGCCGTTGAGGACGCGATAATCGATTGCGATGCCGCGCTGACTGGAAAGTTTGTCGACCAGCTTCGCCACCGAGGGTTCGGGCACGATATCGTCCTGATCGCCTTGTAAGATCAGACCTGACGATGGGCAGGGCGCCAAGAAGGTGAAGTCGTGCATGTTGGCCGGCGGTGCAATGGATACGAAGCCATTGATTTCAGGCCTGCGCATTAAGAGCTGCATGCCGATCCAGGCACCGAAAGAAAAACCGGCAATCCAGCAGGCCGACGCGTTCTCGTTGATCGTTTGCAGCCAGTCGAGCGCGGAGGCCGCGTCAGACAGCTCACCCTCGCCGCGGTCGAAAACACCCTGGGAACGGCCAACGCCGCGGAAATTGAAACGGAGGACCGAAAAGCCTTGCCGCGCAAATGCGTGGAATAAGGTGTAAACGACCTTGTTGTTCATTGTGCCGCCGTGCTGCGGATGCGGCTGCAGCATAAGAGCAATCGGCGCATTGGGGGACTTGTTGTGCTGATAGCGTCCCTCTAGTCGACCTTCGGGGCCGTTTATGATCACGTCTGGCATCTAGCCGATCTTCCTCATCATAATCTCTTCCACGCTTCGGCAGCGCGGTATAACCCAGTTGTGAGCTGGGTCAAGGTTTCATCCATTTCTGGGGTCAAAAGCGCTATACTTGACCTCTGTAGTCGGATTTACTATATCGCGAGAACAAGTCCTTATGCTGTCTGCCGACAGACAAACGGCTGGTTCGCGCCAATTGTCCGAATACAAGCGTGCATCATAGCACGAGGGATAGAGCCATGTTCAAGGGTCTAAGACGAGAGATCGAGTCCGCAATGGCTCGCGACCCGGCCGCGCGGTCCTGGTTGGAGGTCGTGTTGTGCTATCCAGGGTTTCAGGCCGTGCTGATCTACCGGCTGTCGAGCGCCCTCTGGCGGCACCGGCTTTACCTCCTGGGCCGCTTCGTTTCGCATATCGGCCGCTTTCTGACGGGCATCGAAATTCATCCTGGCGCCAGGATCGGCCAAAGGGTGTTTATCGACCATGGCATGGGTGTGGTGATCGGCGAGACCAGTGAAATCGGCGATGGTGTCACGCTCTATCATGGGGTGACGCTGGGCGGCGTTGCGCCGAGCGTCGATAGCGACAGTCAACGCGGCGCTAAGCGGCACCCGACGTTGGAAGCCGGGGTCATTGTGGGCTCCGGCGCGCAGATTCTCGGACCGGTTACCGTCGGCAAGGCTGCAAAAGTAGGGGCCAATGCGGTCGTGACGCGCAATGTTCCCGCCGGTGCGACCATCGTCGGTATTCCGGGGCGACGCGTTCCCACGAACACTGCCATTGCCGGAGACACCAAGGCGAAAATCCCTTCGGAGCCGCGCTTTGCAGCCTATGGAACGCCACTTGGCGATATTCCTGACCCGGTCGCCAAAACGATCGAGGGACTGATGAATGAGCTGCAGATGCTTCGGACCAGAGTAAAAGCCTTGGAGGCCGCACAGGCGGTGCCCGAGGCAGATGGTGACGCCGTACCCGATGCCACGGTCCGGGCCAAAGGGACACAGGACGACAAGAACCCGGGTGGCGATCATGCCGGCCGCCTCTAAAGCGGCTTCAGTGGAACGACAGATCGTCTTTGGCGATCCCGTCTAACCGGAATCTGTGATCGGGCGGCTAAGGACAGTGAGTCCGAATTCCGAACCGGCACTGGCACCGGCACGTAGATGATCGAAAGAGAGGAGCGCAGTGAAGCTTAATACCAAAGGGCGTTATGCCGTCATGGCGATGGTCGATCTGGCAGCAAACTGCAATGAAACCGGTGAGGGGCACAACGGTGTCTCAGCCTTGCGCTGCAGGCCCATCCCCTTGGCGGAGATCGCCGAACGGCAGGAGATCTCGCTCTCTTATCTCGAGCAGCTCTTTGCCAAGCTGAGGCGCGGCGCTCTGGTACAGTCCGTGCGCGGTCCGGGTGGCGGCTATCTGTTGGCCCGCGCGGCCGAAGACACACGGATCGCCGATATTATTCTAGCGGTCGACGAACCGATCAGGGCAACCCGCTGTATGCCTGGGCAGCCGGTGGGATGCCGCGGCAACAGCAGCCGCTGTCTGACTCACGACCTTTGGGAAGAGCTGGGCAACCAGATCTATCTCTATCTGAACTCGGTGAGCCTCGCCGACGTGGTTGCCCGGCGCGTTCTCGGGACCAGCGGTCTTTTCGCCACAGCCTGTTTTGGCGAACCGCCGCAGCCTGACCTTGCAGCAGAAGTGGAAACCGACACTTGTCAGACCTCGAATTTAGATGAGAATGATCCCGCGCATGCAGCTGAATGACCACAGAAGGCCTGTTTCAATGCATAGCCCCAGGGATTAACCGGAAGCCGAGATGCAGCAGCACTATATGGACTTCAACGCGACGGCGCCGATCCGCCCCGAGGTGATTGAAGCCGTGACCAAAGCGTTGTCTACGGTCGGCAACCCTTCCTCCGTGCACGGGTTCGGGCGCAGCGCGCGGCGGCTTGTCGAAGATGCCCGCCGTTCTGTTGCGGCACTCGTGGGCGGACGAAGCCAGGATGTGGTCTTTACCTCGGGCGGCACGGAAGCCAACAACATCGCCTTGAAGGGAAGTGGCCGGGAGCGTTTGCTCGTTGGTGCGGGTGAGCATGATTCGGTGCTGCAGGCAGCCCCGGACGCCATCCGCGTCCCCTTGAACGCCGATGGGACGCTGGACCTCGAAAGACTGGAACATCTGCTCGCCGCCAGTGCGGCGCCGGCGTTGCTGTCGGTCATGCTGGGTAATAATGAAACCGGTGTGATTCAGCCTGTTTCGGAGGCTGCGGCGATTGCACGTCGTCACGGTGTCATGGTCCATTGCGACGCGGTGCAGGCGGCTGGGAAAATGCCGCTGGATATCGCAGCTCTCGACGTGGATATGCTGACCCTTTCAGCGCACAAAATCGGTGGCCCGCAAGGGGTTGGAGCATTGGTTCTTGCTCCCGGCGTCGAATTGAAACCCCTGCTGCGGGGTGGAGGCCAGGAACGCCGCCGCCGCGCCGGCACCGAGAATGTCGCAGGCTGTGCAGGATTTGGGGTTGCGGCGGATCTGGCGGCGGCACAGCTGACCAAAGCCCAGTCACTCGCCAGTTGGCGGGATGAGATGGAACGGAAGATCTCCGTGGTTTCGCCAGCCAGTAAAATCTATGGGCAGGAAGCTCTCCGTCTGCCCAACACCACTTGCGTTACAATGCCCGATGTCGCCGCGGAGACCCAGGTGATGGCTCTCGATCTCGCCGGCATCGCGGTCAGCTCGGGGTCGGCCTGTTCTTCGGGCAAAGTCCAGCCTTCGCATGTTTTGAAGGCGATGGGGGCCAGTGATGAAGACGCGGCGAATGCCATCCGGATCAGTCTCGGTTGGTCCAGCGAAGCTGAGGACATAGAGGCTTTCGTGAAAGCCTGGACAGCATTGTTTCATCGTCACGCGGGGCGGGATACCTCTCCCGCTGCTCCCGCCAGTTCAGTTGCTTAGGGGGGCGGGTGTGTCTGAGGACATGGATTTAGAGGCGCGGCAACGCGAGGATTACGTGGTTGAAGAATTACCCGAACCGGCCGGAAAAAACCGCATCGTTGCGTCGATTTATCTCGATAATCAGGCAACGACGCCGACCGATCCCCGGGTGACCGAGGCGATGCTGCCGTATTTCACCGAGAAGTTCGGTAATCCCCATTCCGCCGACCATGGTTACGGTTGGGATGCGGAAGACGCAGTCGAGCAGGCCCGGGCGCAGGTTGCTGCGTTGATCGGGGCCGAACCACGCGAGATCATCTTTACCTCGGGGGCGACCGAGGCAAACAATCTTGCGATCAAGGGCGCCGCCAGATTTCACATGGAGCGTAAGCCGCACGTCGTCACCTGCACGACCGAGCACAAATGTGTCCTTGAAAGCGTGCGCAGGCTGGAACGCGAGGGGCACCGCGTGACCTTTGTGCCCGTCCTGCCCGATGGGCTGATCGATCTGGCGGCACTGAAACGGGCAGTAAATGAAGAGACCTCCGTCGTTTCCGTCATGGCGGCGAACAATGAGATCGGTGTACTTCAACCGCTTGAGGAGATTGGCGCTATCTGCCGCGAAAAGGGCGCCTATTTCCACAGCGACGCTGCCCAGGCGATTGGCAAGATCCCCATCGACGTGCGCGAAACGCCCATCGATCTGCTGTCGATATCGGCCCATAAGGCCTATGGGCCGATGGGAATTGGGGCACTCTTCGTTCGACGCCGTCCTCGCGTACGGCTGGAGGCGGAGATCGATGGCGGTGGGCAGGAGCGCGGTCTGCGTTCCGGCACACTTCCGGCGCCGCTCTGCGTGGGTTTCGGTGAAGCCGCCCGGATTGCGCGCGAAGAGATGGAAGAAGAGGTCAAGCGGGTCGGGGCGCTCACGAAACGGCTCTATCGTGGCTTGAGCGCTGCCTTGACGGGCGTGCATCTGAACGGACACCCGACACAACGCCTGTCGGGCAACCTCAATCTTTCTTTCGCAGGGGTCGATGCAGCCGCTTTGCTGCGGGCGGTGCCCAAACTTTGCCTTTCCACCGGATCGGCCTGTACCTCGGCATCGGTTGAGCCGTCCTATGTGCTGCAGGCCCTCGGTGTCGACGCGGACTTGGCGCGCGGCAGCCTGCGCTTCGGGGTCGGTCGCTTCAACAGCGAAGCGGAGATTGACGCCTCAATTACCATGCTGGTGGCAGCGGTTTCGAAGATACGGGCCGAAAATCAAGGTTAAGCGGAAGATTTTTGCATTTGGCGGCGAGAGAGCGCTCGCCTTTCTCTCCGTGAGGTTCTAATAAGCATCCGGTTTTTTTTGCATCGGACGAGATGAAATAGGAGTTTGGCTGCATGCCGAAGATGGTGTTCATCGAGAGAGACGGCTCCCACAAGGAAGTGGATGCGCCTCTGGGCCTCTCGGTGCTGGAAATCGCCCATCGCAACAATGTCGACATCGAGGGTGCCTGTGAGGGCTCTCTGGCCTGCGCGACCTGTCACGTCGTGGTCGATGCGACTTGGTACGAGAAGCTCAATGAAGCGAGCGAAGACGAAGAGGATATGCTCGACCTCGCCTTCGGCCTGACCCGGACCTCGCGCCTGGGCTGCCAACTGATCATCACCGATGCATTGGACGGCCTAACGGTAACGTTGCCGGGGTCTTCACCCAGCATGCTGATGGATTGATTCAGCTCGATGTCTGACTTCACTCCGGCGTGGGAACAGGGCGTTTTCGCGGCATTGAAATCCGAAAACCGGGCGGACTGGGAAGCCTATGTCGATCACGAGTTTGTCCGTCGGCTAGGTGACGGAACTTTGCCAGAGGCCTGCTTCCGGCATTATCTCGTGCAGGACTATCTGTTCCTGATCCACTTCAGCCGGGCCTATGCGCTTGCCGTCTACAAGAGCGACAATCTGGACGACATGCGCAAGGCCGCTGCCACTATGGAAGCCTTGCTGAACGAGGAAATGCAGCTACATCTGCGGTATTGCGAGCAATGGGGTCTGAATGAAGCCGATATGGCGCGAGTCGACGAGGCATCCGAAAATCTTGCCTATACGCGTTTTGTCCTGGATGCGGGGCTGTCCGGCGATCTGCTCGACCTCTTGACGGCCCTGGCGCCTTGCGTGGCCGGATACGGTGAAATCGGGCTGAGGCTGGGAGCGCGGAGCAGCGAAGATCTGTCAGGGAATCCTTACCGGGATTGGATCGAAACCTACGCTGGCGACGGTTATCAATCGGTTGTGGAAGCCTCGTTACAGCAATTAGACCAGGTTGCCACGGTCCGTGCCGGTGACGACATCAGGCAGAGCGGCCGCTGGAAGTCTCTGAGTAAGACCTTCGGCGCAGCCACGCGTTTGGAAGTCGGTTTCTGGAACATGGGTATGTCTCCAAACAGCACCGGTTGATTTCACACCCTGCAAACGCTTGATGCAGATCAATGCGTGCGCTTGCTTCAAGGCTCATCCTTTTCGAGCATTGCGCAGTTTGGGAGGGAGAAAACAATGGGTCTGTTCAATAAACTGAACGAGCGTGTGGAGCTCATGGGTGAGATGTTTGCCCAGACAGACGCTCTGCAAGACTCGCGGAATTACGGCTGGTCGCTGGAAGGCAAACTCAAGAATGCCATGTATGCCTGTGCCGGATGCCAGGACACCGACAAGTGCCGCAAATGGCTTGCTGAAGGACGCCGCCATGCGGACCCTCCGGGTTTTTGCCCCAATGCGGCGCGCATCCGACAATTTCGCAGCGACTTTTAAGCCCTCTTCAAACTGTAGTTCTGCGGCGAATCCCGAGTTCTTGTCGCGGTAGTGTCCGCGCGGCGGCAGACGTTAAGCTGTTGTTCCTATTGACCTGATTGAAGCCGCGAAGCTCAACAACGTCGATCCCTGGTTCCGGTACAAGCGCTCTATATAGCGTACAAACATCTTGGCGATCGTCGAGCGCGTCAGCCTTCTCCATCCGATCCGCCGTTCGTTTTAAAGAAATCGGAGCCGCCATCGCGGATCTTTTTTGTCGCGAACTCAAAGAAGGCATGGACCCTGGCGCTCCGACGGATGTCGGGATGAGCTAATATCCAAAGATCTGTATTGAATTCTGCCTCAGGCTCATCGAGCCGGATCAGCTCCGGACTGTTCTCACCCATATAGCATGGCAGTACAGCGATACCGAGGCCGCCGCGAACCAGATCAAACATCCCCATAACTGAGCTGGTGATCGTTATCGGCGCACCCTCTGCCTTGCGCTGGGCTGTAATCTGACTCATGGGGGATTGGTTCAGACTGTCGTCGAGCCTGACCCAGCGAAGCTGTTCCGGGGCCAGATTCCGCGAGGCTTTCACATAATCTGAATGAGCGTAAGTCGTATAGGCGACCGGCAATAGATTGCGGCCAATCCAGTGTTCCGGCGGATGCCGGGTGGGACGCAAGGCAATGTCGGCGTCACGCTTCATCAGATCGAGAGGACGGGTGTCGGATAAGAGACGCAGTTCGACGTCTGGATACGCCTGTTGAAACGCCAGGAAGACGGAGGTGAGACGATGGAGCAGAGAATCGGTGGTTGTAACGGTAAGAACACCTTCGAGGCGCAGGTCCTGTCCAATTAATTCACGTTGAATACGGGTCACGCCATCTTTCAGGACAAGACCATGCCGGAAGAAATGTTCGCCGGCCGCTGTCATGACGTAGCCATGACTCAAGCGTTCAAACAGTGCCACACCAAGTTTTTCTTCCATTCCCTCAATACGGCGAAACACCGTTGAGTGGTTGACGCCGAGCTGTCGGGCTGCACCGGAAAGACTACCCGTTTCACAAACGGCGAGCACAAAAGGAATATCACTCCAATCCATAATCTGTGCATTTTTGCAAAGTCTCTTTGCAAAATCCAGAAATTAGCTTGCGTCAATTGCCGAACTATATTCAAGCCCGTACGCAGATTGGTGGCATGCCGTGAGTCGCTATTCCTCATTGAAAGCTGCGCAGTGGCGTAAGGCTTTTTACGCCAGGATGTATGTCTCATTTGCAGATCAATCAAAACGAGCCCGGCACGCGGACCGGGCAGTCGATCAAACGGTCTCTCTTCCGGCCGGATGCCTGATCGATCAAAAACTGGAGACTGAATATGAAGCGCATTCTTATGGGCGCAATAGCGTCCGTGATGATCTCAACGGCGGCACCCGCAGTAGAAATTGAAAGCAGAACCCTCGATCAGCTCTACACAGCCGCTAAGGAAGAAGGCGGCAATCTGGTCCTGTGGGCCGGTGGCGACAAGCCGGATCAGTCGGATTTCATACTTGATATGTTCAAGGAGGATTTCCCGGACATCAACGTCATCCACAGGGTTGATCTGAGCAAGTATCACGCGCCGCGTTTCGACAATGCCTTGGAAAACGGCGGGGAGGTGCCCGACGTGATTCAACTGCAGACGCTGTACGATTTCGACTATTGGACAAGACGCGGCGAGCTGCTGGCCTACAAGCCAAAAGACTGGGACAAAGTGTACCCGGCCTACAGGGATCCAAACGGACACTGGACGGGTCTTTTCGGTGTCTCGTTCAGCAATCTGATCAATACTGACCTGATTGGCGAGGACAAAGCCCCGCGCGATGCCATGGATTATCTGGATCCGGCGCTCAAGGGCAAAGTGATTCTGACCTACCCTCACGATGATGACGCCGTTCTCTACCAGTTCTGGCATCTCAAGCAGAAATACGGTTGGGACTACCTTGAAAAACTTGTTGCCAATGAACCGGTTTGGGTGCGCGGCACTTCCATGCCTTATGTCGCGATCGGATCCGGCTGGTATCCCGCAAGCTTCACGACGTCCTGGAGCCTTGTGCCTTTTCAGGACAGCCCGGTGAAATTTCTGCTCCCGAAGAAGGATTTTTTCCTCACCTGGATTCAAACCGCTGCCATTCCTGCAAAGGCAAAAAACAAGGCAACTGCGAAACTCTATACGAGCTGGATGCTGTCTAAGAGATTCCAAAGCAAATGGCTTCAATGGCCGGTGCGTACGGATGTGGAAGCCCCCGGCGGCTTCAAAGCTGTCCAACACCACAATACCTCTCCTGAAGACTTCCACAGGTTCATGCTGGACCGGGCAACGCAGGAGCGCTTCCGTTTTCAGATGGAGCAGCTGGTCGGTCCAATTGAGGGTGTCTCACCCCTCGACATGGACTACGGCCTGAAGCCTTAAATCGGATCGTGCTCCGCCGGAGCCGCTTTGAGGTTTCGTCCCAGCATCTGCATCCATCCGACATCGAAAAGTTGAAACAGACTCACCGGGTCGATAGTTCGCTCGAGGCGATACCAGTGAACCCGGACCCACTCCAGGGACATCCTTCAACCGGAGAAATTTCATGAAGATTCTTATTATCGGAGCCACCGGAACAATCGGTAAAGCCGTTGCAGAACGCCTTTCAGAGAAACACGAGATCGTCCGGGCCGGGCATCGCGATGGCGACTTCCAGGTTGATCTTGGCTCGAAGGCATCCATCGAAGCGTTGTTCAGTGCCGTCGGTACGATCGATGCAGTCATCTGCACGGCTGGAGCCGCAAATTTTGCTCCGTTCAGCGACTTGGACGATGCTGCCTTCGATCTTGCTCTAACCAACAAGCTGATGGGGCAGATCAATCTTGTGCGGATTGGCCGGGATCATGTCAGTGACTCGGGATCTTTCACCTTGACCGCTGGCATTTTGTCCCGCGATCCAATGCCTGGATCGGTTGTCATCAGCATGGCGAATGGGGCGCTGGAATCCTTTGCACGCGCCGCCGCCCTCGAACTTGATCGGGACTTGCGCGTGAACACGGTCAGCCCGGTGTTCGTTAAAGAAACAATGGAGATGATGGGCATGGACCCGACCCCGGGCCTATCAGCCGCTGATACCGCAAAAGCCTATGTGGCGGCCGTTGAGGGCGATTACAACGGCGTTACTCTCGACGCACCGGACTACGTGTGATTCGGATGGCCGTTCAAACTAAATGCGAGCTTGAGCGGCCATCAAGCACACTTCTTGACTGCCGCCATCGGGCACTCATGAAGAGACGGCGTTCTTTCTCAGGGAGGTGTTGAGCGATAGCGCTCGGCACTCAACGGGCCCAATCTCAGATGAGCCAGATCGTCTGAGGCTCAAGGGGAAATCGACTTCTGTGTCAGCGATCGCAAGGGATTTCCGGTCCAAACGGAAGGACGTGGGACAGGTGGTTCGATTTCCAGAGGAGATCCGGGTTAAACGGAGCGCCGTGGACGACCTGTCCTCCCGGTGAGTCTACTTGAAGCATATGAAAAAGCGCGGAAGCTGATACACGTCTGCAGAGATTCAATGAAAAGGTTCTGAATTCAGCTCGTCAAAGGCAGTGGCATTCGGACAGAAGAAACGATAGCTTTCGCGAGATCCTTCTCCTGCTTGCCACTTACGGCAGAGCTTCCGCTCGCGGCAGGCCGCGCAGGATCGTGCCATGTCGACCGCCCGCCAGTGCTCCTCGTTTAAGCGCGCTGCAGGAATCCCGAGCTTTTTCGCCATAGCTTCCAGGCGCTCTTTGGCATCCGATGCGCCACCGGCAATCGCCGTCAAATCCGTGCGGCAGACACCCATATCGGCAAACTGCTGCGCGTCCATCTTGGAAAGCTGATTGAGTTCGCGCATTTGCCGCAGGCGCCGCCGTGCAGCGAAACCGATGCTTGCTATCAAATCATGAGCTGACATTTCAGTCTCTCCCACTGAATCAGAAATTCTACAGCAGTGAGATTGGCACTCCTTGAGGGCATGATCTTTGATTTGGATCATGCTGCAGGCGCTCAACGTCTGATTGTTTTACACTGAATAAGCGAAAAACGATCGCGCGCTAGGTTGAGGCCTCCTATTCCTTGGTGGCCTTGATCGTATTTTGGGAGGTTTCAGGCCGGAGGGATCTTGAAAGCGGGCCTTGAAGGCCCGGTGAGAGGGTACGACGCCCCTGAACTCTCCCAAAATACGACCCCGTTTGGGCGACAAGACCATGAGTTCTGGGAACCACGTTCTGGACAGCGTTGCTTCGTCAGTCCAATTCTGGCAGAGGCACGATGCATCAGCATCGCTCCGCTCCTAACTTCTTGCCAGAAAACACAATTTTGTCGTCAAGATCGTCAAGGAATAGGAGTTCCCAACCTAGGCCTGAAGCAGGTCGCTTGCCGGGTGAACGCGGTGCCTGGGGAAAATCAGTTCAACGGTGGTGCCCTTGTCAGGCAGGCTATGCAGGCGCAGTTCGCCGCCGTGGCGTTCGATCAGAGATCTGGTGAGTGGCAAACCCAGACCTGTGCCGGGATTGGCATGCTCCAAGCCCTTGCTGACCTGCCCAAAGGGTTCCATGACGGTTTTGATATCGCTCGGCGCAATACCGACTCCGGTGTCTGAAACGCCAAGCCTGAGGGCGCCGTTGCGCTCGAGCCGTCCGACAATCTCAATCTGCCCCTTTGGCGGCGTAAACTTAATCGCATTGGACACGAGATTGAGGAGCATTTGCCTGAGCGCTCTGCGATCTGCGCAAAGATGCGGAAAATTGACCGGGATCGCGTTGACAAGCTGCAGACGTCCGGCGGTCAGCTTGGGTTCCATCAGCTTCTGAATCTCTTCGACAAAATCGTCGATGGCAATCTCTTCGATATCTAGCTCAAATTTCCCGGCTTCGACCTTGGAGAGGTCGAGCAGGTCGTTGATCAGGCTCAAAAGGTGCTCTGCGCTGCTGTGAATATTGTCCGAATATTCCTTGTAGGTCGGCGAAAGCTGGCCGAAGAGTTCGAGTTGCATTGCTTCTGAAAAACCGAGAATGGCGTTCATCGGGGTCCGCAATTCGTGGCTCATATTGGCGAGGAACTCGCTTTTGGCCCGATTGGCGTTTTCCGCCTCTTCCTTCGCTTCCAGCAATGCTTGCTCGACTTTTTTGGTTTCGCTGATATCAACGATTACGCCGTCCCAGATCGTGTCGCCGTTCTCGTGCCGTCTCGGGATGCCAAAAGAGCGTGCCCATTTTGCCTCGCCCGATCGTCCGATAATGCGAAATTCATGAGTGTGCGGATCGAGGGTGCTGGCCGACTCGTCGATGGCCCAGATCAGCGGTGAGACATCCTGCGGATGAACGACCTGGGTCAGATTGTCGAGCATGGGTCTGTGGCCATCGAGCTCGAGGTCGAACTCGTTCCGGGCACCGGCTCGCAGAAATGGATAGCTGATGTCGCCGTTTGCCATCCGGATCCGGCGGTACAACAGGCCGGGGATATTGGCGGCGATCGAGCCCAGGCGCTCCATGCCCTCTTGCCGGGTGCGCTCGGCCAGCGCGCTATGGTCATCCTGTATCTGTTGTGCCATGGCATTAAAGCCGTGGGAGAGAGTCCGGAATTCGATTGGCGCCAGCTTCGACAGTGGTGGAACGCGGCGATCTCTATTGCCGCTCGCAAAATCCTGTGCGGCCTGAACCACAGCCTCGACAGGCTGCGTCAACAGGCCGGAAAGCGTCCAGCCCAGAAAAGCTGCCGCTGCGAGGCCGACGGCAACGATTGCAAAGACTGCACGTTGAACCTTGTTGGTTTGTCCGGTCAGCTCACTGATCGGCTGGGGCACCATGACACCCCATCCGACGTTCTTGGCGACGGAGAAGCCAGAGATCATCTCTTCGTTCAAAGCCGGTGAAACAAATCTTGTGACACCGGTCTCGCCGTTCATCATGCGCTTTACGGGGGGAAGCGCAGAGAGATCGCGTACTTCTTTGCGCCAAAGCTCCCTCGGATGGGCGATGACCCGGCCCTTGGCATCGACAATCGCAGCGTGGCCTTTTTCGCCGAACGCGATCGATTTCTGAACCTTGACGATGTAATCCGTAGAGAGTTCGCCGACCGCCAGTTTTTGGCTTTCAAGCGGTTTAACCAGATAAATAGTCGGTTGACCGCTGTCATTTCTTGAAACACCGCTGAAGCGTGGCTCCGGCGCGATGGCGAGCGAACGCACTTTTTCAGCCAGGTATTTCACGTTCCGGGCAGGACTGGCAACGGGGGACATCAGGTCATATGTGACCTGATCCTCGCCCGATAAAATAAAGAATGCCCTAAATCCCAGGTGCTCAGCAAATGCCGCGAGCTCGACCGAATTCTGCTCCTCATTCGAGGTTTCGACGAAATAGTTGAACGCTGCCTCTACATCGAAGAGGTAATGTTCAAGACTCGATGTGATGTTTTGCGCCAGTAGGAGATGTTTTTCCGTGGCCGACTGTATTTCGTTGGGAAGGGCGTTCTTTTCCACCCAAAAGCCAAGCAGCAGGACGGGAACCGTCGCAACCAAAGTGAATGCGAAGGCCAACAGATAGCGTAGTCTAAGAGTACCCCTCATACAGCGACCAGCAACGAAAAGTGGCTTATGACCAACACACAAGCCACTGAGCCCCGAGAATGAAAGGGCTCAGTTTTTCGTATATAGCGGTCCTTGGGAAGCAAAATCTGGCAATCGCCAGTGGGCATGCAGGGGATCGAACTCACAACTATTCGTGAGCACCCGAAATTCGGGCAGCTTTACAAAGCTTTTGCTCGGCCTGGTATGTATTTTATTAACCAGACTCAGCCGCTGCCGGAAGTTTACTTCGTTGCAATATCGGAAAACTTGCTGAGTGCGCCCGATATTTTCTCGATGACCTTAGCTTTCTCGCCCAAATCGTGACGCTCGCTCAGGTATTTCGGATCGTTGTACACGAGGTACACCTTTCCAGCTTCGTCCTCGTAGGCCAACGCCTTGAGGGGGAGGTCGACGCCAACGGCCTGATTGCTCTGCATCAAGGGCGTGCCGAGTTTGGGATTGCCGAAAATAAGCAGCTCTGTCGGACGCAACGACTGATCCACTTTGGAGGCGCCGGCCGCATGATCAATCCGGGCAAAGATGGTGATGCCCTTGGACTTGAGAGTCTCTTCAAGCAGCGTAATGGTCTCGGAAACGGAGCGGTTGCTCTCTTTGACGATGGTACCGTTCTCGGCGAGGGCGGTAAGCGATGCCGATGTGATCAGCCCGAGTGAGAAGGCTATCGTTAGAAAAAGCCGATGCATTGCAATCTATCCTGTAATTTACGATCTACAGCCGCGATCATAGTGGCACGAATGGTGATCGGTGGTGATATGTTTGTGAGTTTCAACCCGACGACTAGTTGACTGTGGTAGATATGCTGGAAACCAATTTTATTTTAGGCCATTGTTTGTGAACGCGCCAGTTTCTCTCGAAAAGGACTCTTCCGCCCGTCTCCCCCGGCCGATGTTGGTCAAGACTTTTGACGGTCTGCAGGGTAGGTTTCTGCTGCGTCCGTGGTACGACTGGTGTGGCGTTCGCGCCATTGTAAACTGGTACTTTCCGCTTTCGCGAGCGTGGGCTGCCGCACTTCAGGCAGAGGGAGACCTTGACGCATTTAATGGCGCGCTCGGAACCCGAATTCGGAATTCGGGTTTGATACGTTCTGCGTTGGAACAGACATCCCTTGCCGACCGGGCTTATCTTGACTGTCATCAGCGTTGGGAAAGCTGCTTTTTCGGCGAAGGGAATAGCCATAAGACCGGCATGGCAACGGCTGAAGTGGAGCGCCAGGCACTTTCCAAACGACGAATGCTCTGCCGCAAGGCTTACCTGCCATGGCGACGAAAGTTCCCGAAACTGTTGTGGGCAGTCTCTCCTCGAGAAGACGTCGAGCGAGATCATGGGAAGCGGCTACTTGATTTGGATTCGGCCTTTGCCGCGCCATCCCTTCCTGTGCTGGAGCAATCCGGCATTCTGCACGGCAACTGGGATTCGGATGCTCCCTATCGGCAATATTGGCTGAGATTTCCGTCTTTGGTATCGGGCGAAGAAGGCAAGGCCTGGGCGAAGGTTTACGAGCCCGAAACCGGTGCAACCGACGCACCCTGTATCATTTTTCTCCACGGGATCGGCATGGAGACGGATTTTTGGGGGGAAATGACCGACCCTGTGAACATGCTGACCAAGCAGGGTTTTCGAGTCATCCGCCCGGAAGCCCCCTGGCACGGACATCGCAGGTTGCACGGCCAGTTTGGCGGTGAGCCGGCCATTGGACAGGGTCCCTTGGGGTTTATCGGGTTGTTTCATGCCTGGGTAAGGGAAGTCGCGCAACTGATCGAATGGGCGCGCCGGAATGGATCCCCGCAGGTAGCCGTTGGCGGCTTGAGCCTCGGTGCTTTGACGGCTCAAATTGTTGCGACCCAGGCCCGAAACTGGAGTTCGGAACGGCGCCCGGATCAGTTGCTTCTAATTACGACCAGCGAGGATATGCTGGATATTGCGCTGCGCGGGAGCATGGCTCGCCTCTTAGAGATGCCAAGGCGTTTCGCTGAGGCCGGTTGGGCCGAAGCCGATCTTGCCCGTTGGACACCCTTGTTGGAACCCCATGGCGATCCTGTGATGGCTGCAGATCGGATTGTCACTCTGCTTGGTAGGGCGGACGATCTGACGCCGATCAAAGGCGGTGAAAACCTGATGCGCCGCTGGAATGTCCCTGAAAACAACATCTTCAGAAAGTATCAGGGACATTTTTCGGCCTCCCTCGGGCTTTATCAAGATAATAGCGTCCTGATGCGTCTGGCCGAAATAATGAAGGCTGATAGGTGACGTTGACGCGAGGTCGCTCCAGACGCCTTTCTTTATGTGCAGAATTTCCGCCTGAAACCTTGCGTGTTTGACACTTTCTCCTATATTCGCGCCTATGAACTCGCTCGGTTTCGATAAAGCGCCCGCGGAGACCCGCGTGGTGGTCGCCATGTCTGGCGGCGTGGACAGCTCGGTCACGGCCGGATTGCTGCACGCCGAAGGTTATGACGTGGTTGGGGTGACCCTGCAGCTTTACGATCATGGCGCCGCAATCGAGCGCAAGGGCGCCTGTTGCGCCGGACAGGATATCTACGATGCCCGCCAGGTCGCCGAGCGGCTGGATTTTCCGCACTATGTCCTGGATTACGAGTCCAAGTTCCGCCAGAGCGTGATGGACGACTTTGCCGACAGCTATCTGCGTGGCGAGACGCCGATCCCCTGTGTGCGCTGCAATCAGACTGTCAAATTCCGGGATTTGCTGGCCACGGCGCGCGATCTGGGGGCGGAAGCCCTGGCGACCGGGCATTATGTCCAGCGGGTCATGGGTTCAAAGGGTGCGGAACTGCATCGCGCAGTCGATCCAAGCCGGGATCAGAGTTATTTTCTCTTTTCGACCACGGACGAGCAACTCGATTTTCTGCGTTTCCCCCTAGGCGGAATGCCGAAGACGGAGACCCGAGCGCTGGCTGAAAAGATGGGGCTGGAGGTTGCCGACAAGCCGGACAGCCAGGATATCTGCTTCGTGCCGAACGGATCCTACGCCAGTGTCGTGGAAAAGCTGCGCCCAGGCGCCATTGAGCCCGGCGATATCGTCCACGTGGATGGCCGCGTTCTGGGACGGCATGAAGGCATCATCAAGTACACCATCGGACAGCGCCGCGGCATCGGCATTGGCGGGACGGCCGATCCGCTGTTCGTGGTTCGGCTGGATCCGGAGACCCACCGGGTCATCGTCGGACCGAAGCAGGCTCTGGCGCGTGATGTCGTGCGTATCGGCCAGGTGAACTGGCTGGGCGATGTCCCCTTATCCGAGGAGGGCATCGAGGTTCAGGTCAAGTTGCGGTCCGTTTCCAGCGCTGCGGAAGCGCGCATCAGCCGTGCCGTCCATGGCGGTGCTGAGGTGGTTCTTTCCGAGCCGCAGTTTGGGATTTCGCCGGGACAGGCTGCGGTCTTCTATGACGGCGAACGCGTGCTCGGCGGCGGATGGATCGCGGAAACCGAACTCACCCTCGCCGCCTGACTTCCAAAAGTTCCGCCGTTCTTGATTGACACGATCAGGCTCTAAAGTCCCAACCAGTATCTAATGCTGTAGCCGATGATGCCGAGCGTGGCCACGCCCGCGACCCATAAACCCACGAACCAAAGCAGTTTGCGAAGCGTGCTCAGGTTGGGCTCCAGGCCGTCTCGAGCGCTGCGGGACATTAGTGATAACCCTCAGATGGATCGACCTTGCCACGGAACACCCAATAGGCATACGCCGTGTAAGCCAGGATCAGGGGAATTAAAACGGCTGCGCCGACCAGCAAAAATAGCAAGCTCTCATCCGGTGCCGCTGCTTCCCAGATCGTCATGGCAGGCGGGACGATGTAGGGAAAGAAGCTGATTCCCAGACCGAGATAGGACAGCACAAAGATCGCCTGCACCGCGAAGAAAGGTTGACCGTCGTTGTGTTTCTGCAGGCCGCGGAACAGAACGAATGCCGCTATTGCAACCAGGATCGGGACCGGTACCACGTAGAGGATTTGCGGAAAGGCAAACCAGCGGGACATAAAGATCGGATCCAGGAAGGGCGTCCAGAGACTGACTCCACCAATCAGCAGCAGCGTCCCAAAGCCCGCGACTCCGGCAATCCTGTGAGCCTTTTGCCGCACGCTGCCGGTGGTTTTCATCACCAGCCAGGTCGAGCCGAGCAAGGCATAACCGACAACAACGGCGACGCCGGTCAATAGAGAAAAAGGCGTCAGCCAGTTCCACCAGCCGCCGGCGTAGCCGCGCTCTGCGACCGGAATACCCTGGATCAAGGCCCCAAGCGCAATGCCCTGACAGAAGGCGGCCGTTACGGAGCCTGCGGTGAAGGCGAGATCCCAGAGGCCTTGAGATTGTTCGCTGCGCCAGCGGTATTCGAAAGCGACGCCGCGGAAAATCAGTCCCAGCAACATCACCGTTAGCGGCGCGTAGAGCGCCGGCAAAACGACCGCATAGGCCAGTGGGAAGGTAGCGAAGAGACCACCGCCGCCCAGGACCAGCCAGGTTTCATTGCCATCCCAAACCGGGGCCACTGTGTTCATGGCGTAGTCCCGCTCTGTACCCTTGCTGAAGAAAGGAAAGAGAATGCCCACTCCCAGATCGAAGCCATCCAGGAGAACATAGGCCAGAACGGCAAAGGCGATCAGCGAGGCCCAGACGAGAGGAAGATCGAATTCCATGATTGTTTCCTCCTATTCTGCCGGTTCGTGACTAGGTTGCGCCGGACCTGGCGTCAAGCCAGCAGCACGGATGGGCTGATCGGCCCGCGGCCCGCTGTCGCCCGGGTTGGGGGCGTGGCCCATAAGTTTCAGGACATAAAAAATGCCGGCCCCAAAGACTGCGAAATAGACGACGACGAAAGCCAGCAGTGACAATGCGACCGCCGGCGCGTCGATGGGCGAAACAGAATCGACGGTGCGCAACAGGCCATAAACCGTAAAGGGCTGACGGCCGACTTCGGTGGTGATCCAGCCGGACAGCAAAGCGACAAATCCCGCAGGTGCCATCAAAACGGCGCTGTGTAGGAGGAGCTTCGTCTCGAACAGGCGTCCGCGAAAACGCTGGTACAGGCTCCAGAGTCCCAGTAGGGCCATCAACATGCCAAGTCCAACCATGATGCGGAAGGACCAGAAGACGATCGGCGCGTTCGGACGATCCTCGGGAGCCCATTCCTTCAAGCCTTTGATCTCACCGTCCCAGTCGTGGGTCAGGATCAGGCTTCCCAGCTTGGGAATCTCAATGGCGAAGCGGGTTTCCTCTGCGTTCATATCAGGCCAGCCGAAGAGGATCAGCGGGGCACCTTTTTGCGTATCGAAGTGTCCCTCCATGGCGGCGATCTTGGCTGGCTGGTGTTCCAGCGTGTTGAGGCCGTGCAGGTCGCCCGCGAAGATCTGGATCGGGGCGACGATGGCGGCCATCCACATGGCCATGGAGAACATCACCCGCGCGCTCTCGTTCGCACGGTCGCGCAGAAGATGCCAGGCCGAAACACCGCCAACTACGAAGGCGGTCGTCAGGTAGGCCGCCAGGACCATATGTACCAACCGGTAGGGGAAGGAGGGATTGAAGATCGCTTCCCACCAGTCGGCCGGGATAAATTGTCCTGCTTCGTTAATGGCGTAGCCGGCCGGGGTCTGCATCCAGGAATTCACTGAGAGGATCCAGAAGGCCGAGAAGAGGGTACCGATTGCCACCATCAACGTGGCGAAGAAGTGCAGGCGCGGGCCGACCTTGTTCATGCCGAACAGCATGACCCCCAGGAATCCGGCCTCGAGGAAAAAGGCCGAAAGCACCTCGTAGCCCATGAGGGGGCCCAGGATCGGGCCGGTTTTGTCGGAGAAGACGCTCCAGTTCGTGCCGAACTGGTAACTCATCACGATGCCGGAGACGACGCCCATGCCGAAGACCACGGCGAAGATCTTCATCCAGTACCGGAAGGCCTGAAGATAGACGTCGCGGCCGGTGAAGAACCACAGACCCTCAAGAACTGCTAGATAGCTCGCCAGTCCGATGGAGAAGGCCGGGAAGACAATGTGAAAGGCGATAGTGAAGGCGAATTGTATGCGCGCCAAAAGCACGGCATCGAAGAGTTCGGTCATATCGACGACACTGCTTAGAGCAATGTTCCTAAAGCGTTATTCCGATGATCTAAAATTATTCTAATGTTGCGCGGGTACAAGTGAAGCTTTTGGCACGAATTGTCGCAGGCTGGGTTTTGCCCGCTCTCTGATCTATTGTACTGTGAGGAATCAAAGGGTTAAGGAAAATTTTAAACTGTGAATCGAGGAACCAACGTACGCATTCGCGAAGCCGTGATTGCCGATGTTCCCCAGATTGTCTGGTTGCTCGCCGACGATGATATCGGCGTGGGCCGGGAACGTCTCGAGGAGCCGCTACCCGCCTGTTACTTGGAGGCCTTCGGGGCGGTGCAGGCCGATTCAAACAGCCTGCTGGTGGTCGCGGAGGATGGTGGTGAGGTTATCGGCTGCCTGCAGTTGAGCGTGATGCCAGGCTTATCTTTTCAAGGCCTTAGCCGGGCGCAGATTGAAGACGTACGAGTCGCAAGCCTGCATCGGGGCAGCGGTATCGGCCTAAGACTCATGGATTGGGCGGAGGCGGAAGCGCGAAAACGCGGCTGCCGAATGTTGCAATTGCTCGTTCACGAAGACCGGACGGACGCCCGGCGCTTCTATCGGTCATCAGGTTTTAACAAGCAGCATAGAGGTATGCGGAAAATGCTCGGCTAGCGCCTGAGTTAAACAAACATCAGGCCGCGTTTTTGGCCACGGCTCGGCTGCGGGATTCCCGTAGATTCATGAGGAAAAGGCCTGCAAAAGCCATGGCGCCACCGGCATGGAGCCAAATCACACCCGGCCAGAGCATTGCCGCACCGAGCAGCAAAGAGACTAGTCTTAAAAACGGATTCAGCGGCGCCTCGAGATGGCCCTGCAGCGCCCCGGTGAAGGCATAGAGTCCGATCACCGCGAAGCCGAAAATTTCCATCACCTCGATCCAGGAACCTCCCAGCAACGGCGTGTAGGCGAAGAGCAGGGGTACGATGTAGAGACCCTTGGCAATCTTCCAGGACTGGATGCCGGTCGCCATGGGCGGCGTCTTGGCGATGGCGGCAGCTGTGAAGGCAGTCAGGCAGACCGGTGGCGTGATGTTGCTGTCCTGGCTGAGCCAGAAGATGATCATGTGGGCCGAGAGCAATGCGAAGGTCAGTGTCTCTGCCGGAATCATGAGTTCGCGCAAGGTGCCGGCCAGATCGATCGGCACGGCAGCGTAGATCGCTTTGGCGGCTTCTTCGGACATGGGTTGGCCGAGCTGGGCGAGACTCTCTGGTGCGGCCAGCATGAAGACGGCTTTGGCTGTCTCGGGGATGGTTCCGTCGGCGATGGCCTGGACCACCAGCCCATCGGAGATCAGGTTATAGAGTGCCGGGGCGGAGAGGGTGCCGAGCACGATATAGGCCGCGGTCACCGGCAGGCCCATGCCCAGAACGAGTGAGGCCAGGCCGATCAGGACGATGGCGATCAGCAGGCTGTCACCGGCCCATTGGGTGATCATCAATGAGAAGGTGTTGCCCACCCCGGCGGTGGCGATTACGTTGACCACCAGTCCGACGGCGCAGAGCAGCAACCCGGTCATGATCATGTTGCGCGCGCCCAGCACCAGGGCCTCGAGCACGGCCTTGGGTCCCATGCGGTTCGGGGTCAGCCATGAGGCGACGACCACGGCGACGATTGCGATGCCCGCGGCATAGGTCGGGGTGAACCCGTAGATCAGCAGGCCAATCAACACGGAAATGGGAATAAGGAAGGGAATACCGCCGTTGCGCAGCACGTCGAGCGCTTTCGGGCCGCCTTCGTCCATGCCCTGAACTTTCGAGCGCTTGGCTTCGATACGCACGAAGAAGGCAACGGTGGCGAAATAGAGAATGGCGGGTAGGACGCTGACCGCGATGATTGTGGTGTAGGGAATCTGGGTGTAACTGGCCATGACGAAGGCACCTGCGCCCATGATCGGCGGCATGAGCTGCCCGCCGGTCGAAGCCGCGGCCTCGACGCCGCCGGCGAAGCGTGCGGGGAAGCCGGCCTTCTTCATGAGGGGAATTGTAATCACGCCGGTCGAGGCGGTGTTGGCGACCGCAGAACCGGAGATGGTTCCGGTCAATGCCGAGCCCAGCACCGCAACCAGTCCCGGCCCGCCGACCATGCGTCCGGCGACGACCCGCGCCAGGTCGATGACGAAATCGCCGCCACCGGAGCGCAGCAGGAAGGCGCCGAAGAGAATGAACATGAAGACGAAGCTGGAGGAGATGCGGGCGATGGTGCCGAAGAGGCCGTCGTCGCCGTAGATGCTGCGGAACAGGATGGTCTCGGCCGAGAGGCCGCTGAACTGGAACACGCCGCCGATCAGGCTGCCCCACCAGGTGACATAGCTCAGGGCGACCACGATGATGATCGGGATGATCCAGCCGGTCGTGCGGCGGGTGTATTCGATGGCGGCGAGAATCAGAAAGCTGCCCAGGAACCACTCGGCGGTCGAAAGCCGGACCCCGCGGTCGTAGATCGCGTCTTCCATGGCGACCATGTAGACGGCGGCGAAGGCGGCGGCGAGACCGAAGAAGATATCGAAGCCTAAG
The DNA here is from genome assembly GCF_947331435.1 of Pelagibius sp. Alg239-R121. Lineage (GTDB taxonomy): Bacteria > Pseudomonadota > Alphaproteobacteria > Kiloniellales > Kiloniellaceae > Denitrobaculum. The sequence continues at coordinate 69,460 of NZ_CAMZOF010000003.1, forward strand.
ACTGCGCGCTTGCCGCCCTCGGTCTTGCCGTGGATCGCCGGATGCAGCAGGGAGCACAGCAGCGCGAAGCCGGCGAAGTGCAGGGCGTTGCGCCAGAGGCCGGGCAGCACGCCGAAGATGTTGAAGTAGATGTGCAGCAGGGAGATGGCGATGCCGAGTGTAAAGACCACCGCGCCGAGCAGGCCGGTCGCCGGGCGCAGGACGGCTTGCGTTTCGCCCGCGTCTTTTTGCGCCTCGATGTCCGGGCTGATGTCGTCCGGATTCTTTTGCTCAGGATTAGGTTGGTCGGATTTCGGTGTGTTGGCTGTCGTCACGGTTTGGTCTCCCAGAACCCAAACCACCGAAGCCCGCCCCGTCCTGAGTTTGGTATCAGGAACGCAGTTCGGATCTCCAGTAGAAGAAAGCGCGGGACTGATGGCAGCGGTTGGGTCTACTGTCCACCAGCCTCGCGTCAAGTCTTTCCCCGATCTATTTTAACGCGGGGACAGTATATATTACTTCGCCATCAGGTGCTCAGGCACAGCCAGACCGGCTTCCTTGTAGTACTTGAGCGCGCCGGGGTGCAGGGGCATGGGCAGGCCGTTGATGGCCTTTTCCAGGGCCATGGCGTTGGTTGCCTTGTGGATCGCCTGCAGGAACGGCAGGTTCTCGTAGATCGTCTTAGTGATCTGATAGACCGCATCCTCGTCCACGTCCGCGCGCACGGCGAGGAAGTTCGGCTGGGCGATGGTCTGCACGTCGCTGGCCTGACCCGGATAGGTGCCGGCCGGGATGACGTAGCGGGTCCAGAGGTTGAGCCCGCCGTCGGCCTGCTTGGCCTGATCGTCGGTGAAGTTCAGCAGCGCGATCTTGTCGCCCATGGCCGCCATGGCCTTGGTGACCGCACCGGTCGGCGCGCCCGCGGGCGTACCCATGCCGGCGACCTGGCCGTTCTGCAGCGCATCTGCGCTGGGGCCGTAACCCACATGGACCAACGAATAGTCCGCATCGATGTCGATGCCCAGGTTGCCCAGGATCGTGCGGTTGGAGCCGATGGTGCCGGAGTTCTTCTTGCCCAGCGCCATGGATTCACCCTTCAGGGCGGTGAGGTCGGAAACGGTACCGGTCTTTGCATGCTCGGCCAGGACAACGTACTGCTCGACATTCTGCCACAGCATGGAGACCGCGCGCAGATCGGTCTGCGGCCCGTCCTTTTCGACCGGTCCCTTGCCGTTCCAGGCGTAGTAACCGAAGAGACCCTGCAGGATCGCAAACTGCGCCTCGTCCTCGCGCAGCAGCTTGACGTTCTCGCCGGAACCGGCGGAGTTGATGGCCGACATGCCGATCTTCTGCTTCGGCTGCAGTTTGACCTTGGTCAGTGTCGCCAGCGCCACGCCGACCGGATAGTAGGTGCCGCCGGTGCTGGCCGTGGCGAGCAGATAGCTGCGGTCGTCCGCGGCCTTGGCGGCGCCGGAGCCAATGTGACTTGAACTGGCGACGATGGCGAATGCCGATACGGCAAAGGTGACGGACTTCAGAAGTGAAGCTGGTTTCATGTGGTCCTCCCAAACCAGGTTATTCATTCGGGCCCTGTTGGGATTGCGTCTGTGCGTGCAGCACAAGCGCGGTTCGTCTGAGCCCGGGTTGATGGGGTGTGACGATAGCAAGGACGATGCCAGGACCAGGTGTCCGGGCGGTCCTAAGATGTAAAGTTATGATGCGACGGGGTTTTTCAATGGGGTGGGCGATAGGAGTAGAGGGTGTATGGGGCGGCGGATGAGCGGAGAATGGCTGATGGGGAAGGTGGAGTGGGCTGGAAATGGCTGATGATCAGGAGGAATTGGATCTACTAACATCCGTTTGATTCGTCGTTTTCCGAGAATGATAGATATTTAGTGTTTACCGAGATCAGGTCTCCATTTGTGTATCGAATTGCTTGATGCCTGCACTAATCAAGACTTGAGCATTGATGCAGTTGCGATACCTGTGTTCATTGGACCCCTTCGGGCCATGCTCTTGGTCGGCACGAATAGCTTATTTGGCCAATAAAACGCATCGGCGCTTACTGATCGCGACAATCAACTCTCATACCTCGTGTTGCCGCGCCGGTTGGGGTCGATGGGCAGTTCCACAAAGAAGGGTTGATGAGCGCGTTGCGAGCAGGCTTTACGGGGACACAAATAACAATTGATGCCAATCGGGTTAAAGAGATTCTGGTCACGCAGATTGAACGAGGAGGCGTAGCCGATTCTGTCGGCGTATTGGAATTCACAGCCCAGGGCGACCGCCAATCGATGGTTTTGCGTCTCTCTGCTGTAGACCGGGCGATCGGTCGTCCGACTGATGGTGAAGAATTTTTCGCCGCCGGGGAGTTCGACGAATTGCGGCAAGACAACGCCGGGTGTGCGGAAGGCCGTATGAATGTTCCAGACCGGACAGGCACCGCCATATTCGGCCAAATTGAACGAGGTCGCGTTGAAGCGCTTGGTGACATTCCCCGCCTTGTCGATGCGCAGGAAAAACAGCGGAACACCCGTTGCGCCCGGACGTTGAAGGGTTGTCAACCGGTGACAGACCTGTTCGAAAGATACGCCGAATGCCGCTGCGATCCGATCGACGTCGTAGAGCGTTTTTTCGGCCTTCTGCAAAAAGGCTTCATAGGGCATCAGGTAGGCCGCGGCGAAATAGTTCGCCAACTCAACCCGGCATCTGGCATGGCCCGCGTCGCTGCGGATGCCGCTCCCCTTTGTCAGATCGTTCAACAGGTCATCCATTTCGAGGAGGCATATCACGTGGATGAGCTGGAAGACGCGGTTCTGGTGATCGAGAGCCTCCGAAAGGATCAGCAGTGAATTTTCACGGTCGTGAATCCTCAGGGTTTGATCCATGGCTTCAACGGATTGCGTTTGGATCGCGATGCCGTGCTTGCTTTGCAAGCGCTTCTTGAGGGTCGCATAGACGTCGTGCGTGCCACAGGGCTCATTGCGGCGCAGCCGCTCCGCAGCCTCTTCCAATGTGTGGAAATAGTTGGAATGGTTGCGGAAGAAGTCGTGGATCGTGGCCTCGGGCGACATCGCCACCAGGTCTGAACGGTTTTGTGCTTCGCCTTGCCGCATGACTTTTTCAACAGCCGTGCGATGGTTCTTATAGAGTTGAACGAAACAGTTGACCAGGCGGGGAGAATGCTCGACTGCCGCGCGCAGCTCGTGCAGATCGGGCGGCTCGCTTCCGAAGATCGGATCCTGAACGACGTTTCGCACATCTGCCAGCAGGTTGGGAGAGTCGTCTCTCACCAATTCCTTCCAATCCAGATGATAGGCGTCGGAGAGAGCCATCAGCATTTTCACCGAGAGGCTACGCTGATTGTTCTCCAGCATATTGATGTACGCAGGGGTTACGCCGAGGGTCCTGGCGACGTCGGTTTGGGTTTCGTTCCGCTCCTGACGCAATTGTCTGAGCTGGCGGCCAACGAAGGTCTTCTTCATATTAACACCGTGATTTTAACAAAATTACAAAATCCATAAATGTTAAATTTGAAAGTAACATATTAACACGGTTTTTCGTGACCGAAAATTCGTTTGGCGTTAGGTATGCCATAGGGGCTGTTCCGGCATTTTTCTGCGGAAAGATCGAGACCATACGGGGGGAAAATGAGCTGCAAAATACTGATTTTGGGTGCGTCCTACGGATCGCTGCTGGGCACGAAACTCCTGATGGCCGGTCATGACGTAACGCTGGTGTGCAGATCGGCGACCGCAGATCTAATCAATAGCGAGGGCACGGAAGTCCGGATCAAACTTCGTGATGAGGATAGTCATCGCCGGATTTTGTCGCAGGGGCAGAAGGGGCGGGTTGACGCCAAGACGCCCGAAGAGGTTGATCCGGCCGCGTATGATTTCGTGGGTCTCGCGATGCAGGAGCCGCAGTATTCCGATCCGGCTTTGCGCCAGCTTCTCGACAGGGTTGCCGACGCGAGAGTTCCGTGCATCTCGATCATGAACATGCCGCCACTACCCTACTTGAAACGCATTCCCGGTCTGGACTGTGACGCTCTTGCACCGGCCTTCACTGATGCGAAGCTGTGGCAGCGTTTTGATCCTTCCGTTGTCACGCTCTGTTCGCCCGATCCTCAAGCGTTCCGTCCACCGGAAGAAAAACCGAACATTTTGCATGTGGGCTTGCCGACGAACTTCAAGGTTGCGCAATTCGGCCAGGAAGAAACCGACCGGAAACTGCAGGCGCTGGCGCAGGATATTGCGGAGGTTCGCATCGACGGCAAGGATGTTCCGGTCAAGCTTCGTATTCACGAGTCGCTTTTTGTCCCCTTTGCAAAGTGGAGTATGCTGGCGACCGGCAACTACCGTTGTGTCACCAAAGAGGGGTTCCGCCCAATCCGCGACGCGGTTCAGGATGACCTGGAACTGTCCCGGGAAATTTATGACTTCGTCGAATCAATGGTTGTGCGCCTTGGGGCCGAGCCGTCGGATATGGTGCCTTTTGAAAAATACGCGCAAGCGGCAAATGGACTTCTGAAGCCGTCTTCCGCTGCCCGGGCAATTGCGGCCGGATCGGTTACGATTGAGCGGGTGGACAGGCTTGTTCAGCTGATCGGGAAATCGCTTGGCATGCAGCATCCTGAGATCGATGCGACGGTTGCAATCGTTGATGCGCATCTGGAGGCCAATAGAGAAAAGGCGGCCTGATCCGGGTAACCTAGTTTGCTCCGGAACCCCGTTTTGATGCCGCTGGGTTTGTTCAACGGCTCTTTCCCTAAGAGCGACGACGGCTGGGTTTGGGGTTTTGTGTGTCATTGAAGCAGAAGCCGAAGGCCGCCTGGGTGAAGCTAAAGCAGTTTGCGGCTAGGCTGATTTAAGTCCGAGGCCAGATCGTAATTTTGCGGTCGCACAAGAGCTTCGAGACAGCCTTTAACCGGCTTCTGCCCTCCGTGCTCGCGAAGCCCGGAACCAGGGTGTGATGACTTATAGGTGATTTCCCTTGCTTCCCATGGATATTGCGGCGCACATAAACTAATATTCAACCCGAATCATGCATTCTGGGCCGATCGGCGGTGCTAACCCGGCGTCGAGGGCTGATTGATGGAGCCGTAGCTAGAGCGGAATCGTTCTTGACGGAAAGTGTCAGGAGCTTGCATCGCCCAATGGCTATAGGTAACCGAGGCTGATTCACGTTTTTCGCTGATGCAGCAAAAACGGTTAGACTCTTTTTTGGAGCGCGCTGGCGTCGCTATGTTGTGTTTTGAGGTTTTGGGGCCGGGGCAATGGGACCGGCGGGATATTTGGGGTGACGGGTTTAGACGGTCGGCTAAGGGTAGTTGCGCCTGATGCCTAGGATCAAGAAAGAGCCGTTTTTACCGCCCTTCGAAGCCAGGAACCTGGCGCCCTTCCGCAAATGGATCGGGCAGGTCAACCGGCAGACGCTGCGCGATGATGCTGCCGCGGCCTTCACTAACGCGGCCGTGGTCCTGCCGCAGGCCATCGCCTTTGCAGCGATCGCCGGCCTGCCGCCGCAATACGGTCTTTATGCGGCGATGGTCACGCCCGTAATCGCAGCGATCTTCGGAAGTTCCTGGCATCTGGTCTCGGGGCCGACGACCGCCATTTCGGTGGTGATCTTCGCGACCTTGAGCAATATTCACGAACCGGGCAGCGCCGCCTACATCCAGGCGGTGCTCACCATTACCCTGCTGGCGGGAATCTTTCAGCTGCTCATGGGGCTGGTCCGCCTGGGGCAGTTGGTGAGCCTGGTCTCGCATTCGGTCATGGTCGGCTTTACCGCGGGGGCCGCGATCCTGATCGCGCTCAGTCAAGTCTCCGGCTTCCTGGGTCAGAAGCTGCCGCGCCCTGAGCACATCGATGCCTTCCTGACCGCCATATGGCGGGCTCTACCGAATGTCGACCCCTACGTCTTTTCCATCGCTTTCGGCACTCTGGCGGTCACCGCGGCCTGTAAGAGGTATTTGCCGAAATGGCCGAATTACTTGATCGGCTTGATCTTCGGCGGCGGTCTGGCCTATCTGCTCGATGCCGAGGCTCATGGCGTGCAGTTCGTCCAGAGCGTCGCCACGGGTGTGCCGCAGTTCTCTGCACCTGAATTTTCGTTGGAGGCTTTGCGGACGCTGTCGTCCGGGGCCTTTGCTCTTGCGCTCATCGGCCTGCTGGAAGCTGTCTCCATCGCCCGCGCCATCGCGCTGAAATCGAAACAGCCACTCGACAGCAACCAGGAAATCATCGGCCAGGGCCTGTCGAACATCGGCGGATCATTCTTCTCCGCGTACCTGGGTTCCGGTTCCTTCACCCGTTCGGCTTTGAACTACGAGTCTGGCGCCAAGACGCCCATGGCGGCGCTGATGGCGGCGCTGTTCCTCTTCATCATCCTGATCGCGATCTCGCCCTTTATCGAGCTGATCCCCATTCCCGCCATGTCCGGCCTGATCATGCTGGTGGCCTGGAAGCTCATCGACTTCAAGGAAATCAGGCATATCCTGATCTCCAGCGCGGCGGAAACCATCGTTCTGCTGGTCACATTTTTCGCTGTGGTCGCCGTCAATCTCGAATTCGCCATCTACCTCGGCGTCATTCTTTCGCTCTCGATCTTCCTGCGCCGTTCCATGAAGCCCGGGCTGCCGATCAACGTGCCCAATGCGCGTGTGTCCGGCCGGCCCTTCATGAGCCCGATTTTGTGGAACCTGCCGGAATGTCCGCAGGCGGTCTTCGCGCGGCTTCAGGGTTCGCTTTACTTCGGTGCTGTGGAATTCATCGAGAAGGAATTCCGCCGCATGGAAGAGGAGCGGCCGGGACAGAAGCACTTCGGCCTAATGCTGGACGGCGCTGTCGGGGTCGATCTGGCGGGCGCTGACCTGTTGGTTCAGGAGGCAAAGCGCAGGGAAGCGCGAGGTGGGCAACTCTATATCGGCGTGCGTTACCCGCCGATCCGGCGACAGTTGGCACGCTTTCACGTGCCGCGGGAGATCGGCCGCCAGCATATCTTCCGGCGCAAGACGGAGATGCTGCCGAAGCTTGTCGCCAACCTCGACCTGGACATCTGTGCAACCTGCACGACCCGGGTTTTCCGCGAATGTCCGAAGGTACCGGATTTCGGTGTGAACGAGGCTGACCAGGGCGTTGCGGTGGACGACGAAGCAGCCGCGGGTGACACCGGCCAGGATGCGGTGCGGGAGCTTGAAGTCAGCAAGAGCGGTTGAGCCAAAGCGCCGGTCCGCAAGCACAAAACTTCGAGCCTACTCTCTTATTTCACATTGTTAGAGGATGGTTCCTGAATGAGGATTGCTCTCTTTATCATATGATCACATTCTAGAGCGGTCAGGTAATCCAGAGACAGATCCGAATGACGATCGTGGCTCGACGCTTACAAACAGAGCCCATCATCTTCCCGGATATAGATGACCGGATGGGTGACAATATCTGTGGACCATCGCTCATTCGGGTTCCCGACTGGGTCCAACATCCACTCGGCCGCTACTACCTGTATTTTGCCCATCACAAGGGTCGATACATACGCATGGCTTTCGCAGATTCCCCGTTTGGACCCTGGAGGACGTATGTTCCAGGGGTATTGGACGTTGAGCAATCGCTGTTCGAGCCGGAAGATCCGCCTGAGCCTGCAGAGGCAGAACGGCCGGATTGGACGAAATCCCTTAAGGGCGGCTATCTTTACGCTCATGTCGCGTCGCCGGACGTGCATATCGATCAATCCGGCATGCAGATCCGCATGTATTATCACGGACTGCTTGCCAACGGAGATCAGCAAACCCGTGTTGCCTATTCGTCGGACGGCTTGTCTTTCACTCCACATCCACCGTTACTCGGTCCAACCTATTTCCGTGTCTTCCAAAATGCGGGTTTTGTCTATGCCATAAGCTGGGGCGGTCGTTTTCTGCGTTCACGCGCTTGGGACGGCCCTTTTGAACCAGGACCTGTTCTGCCGGACGTTAAAACGGCCGATCAACCGGATCGCGTCATTCGACATGCCGCTGTTTTTCTCAGGAAACAGGATCTACACCTGTTCTTCACCTGTATTGGCGATCAACCTGAACACATTCTTCATACGAAAATAGCCCTCTCCCCAAACTGGGAGAACTGGCGCGCAGGCCCCCTCGACGTCATTCTGGAGCCCGACCTCGATTGGGAAGGGGCCGGTCTGCCCGAGACAAAGTCCGAAATGGGGGCGGCAGACGGACCGCGCCGGGAACTACGTGATCCTTGTATCTTTGAAGAGGAGGGCGTCGTCTATCTGCTATATTGCGGCGCAGGTGAAAGTGGCGGTATCGGGTTGGCGACACTGGACTGGTCGTGTGCTGGAAATCCACCTGATTAGCTCGCTGTAAAATTTATCCCAACGGCATGTGTAAAGGGGGTGTTTAAAGCGCATAGCTTGACGCAGCGAGGCTTCACGACCGCGACCATCAGAGGTCTTCATCCTCCTCTTCTTGTTTGAAGATGACCAGGTTTTCCAGATATGCGATCAGTGCTTCGCGCTCTTCTTTCGGCAGCGATGCGTAAGCGCCGCGGCTGTCAGAGGCCTCGCCACCATGCGTGCGAATGGCTTCGTCGAGAGTCGTGGCACGGCCGTCGTGGAGCCAGGGGCCGGTCGAGCCGACACCTGCGAGAGACCGGGTCGGCCACATCTCGGCGGCGATGCCTAAGGGCGCGTCCGGGTCGGCGAGGACGGGCCCCATATTGTGGCGTTTGAAGTCTGTGAACCAATGGGCGAGGGCGCCGCCGTTCTTGGTTTCGCGCAGGGCACCCAGAAGCTTGATCTCTCCGGTTGCCGTTTCGATGCGGTTGTTCGGCTGGTCCGCCGTCAGGTCGAAACGGATTGCGGTCTTTTGTGTCAGAGATTCGTCGGAGGGTTTTGTGCCACTGGGGAAGGTCACGTCGTAAAAGCCCGGCGTGGCGCTCGGCTCGCTGAAGATAGGCGTGTCCAGCTTCATCTCTGGAACATGACAGGCCGCGCAACCGGTGCTGGCGAAGAGCGCCTCACCCTCAAGGATCCTGAATTTCTCCATCTCTGAAACCTTGGTCAGTCCAAGATCCGCGAGTTCGAGCCGCGTTACCGGTCGTTCCAGACCGGCCATGTAAAGGGTCAGCGAAGTTATGTCACCGACGGTCAACTCGTTGATGATGCCGTCGTGATCGCCGTCCTTGTCGCCGACCAGTTCGACCGCCTGTAAGCCCAGCTCATTATGCGCCGCGCCGCGGGTGAAGGAGCGGATGGTGGCATGGTTGCCCTTCCAGCCGAAAGGCTTAACCACGAGATCTTCGTCGATGCCTTCCAGGCCGTTTTTGTCGATTTCGACTTTGCAAGGCTCGATAGCCACCCGTGATGCGGCAAGCGTGCCGAAGGCAACTGCTTTGGCAACAAGCGCGGTGTCAGCTGCGCCGGTTCGACAAGCCTGTGCGACCATCGCGTCCCGCTGCGTCTTCAACTCGGCGGTCATCTCCTCGGCCAGCCGTTGGGGGACGCCGAGTGCCAGCAGAGGCAGTGTGTTTCTCTCGAGAAATCGCTTGGGATCGCCGGTGTGTGCAGGATCGACCAGGACATTCACGGCCACGTCGCCGGCCCCGTTCGCCATGGGCACGTTATGGCAGGCAATGCAGGCGGTTGCGTTGGGGCCACCCTCGCGTGTCGGGAGGTGGGCCGACCATTCTGTTGCGCCCGTCAAGTCGGCACGCGGGATCCGCGTGAAACGCCGGCCCTCGCCGACGTTCGCGCCGACCCCCCGTTCTGCCGTGAAGTTAAATTCGGTCAATTCATCGCCGGCTTCGAAGGCATGGTTGAAGGCCGCCTTGGCGCCTTTCTCGGCGAGGACTGCGTTGAGCCCTGATTGTTCAACCGGCTTGAGGTCTTCTTCCCCATGCGCAATCCCAGACATGAACGCCACCGAAAGACCTATTGCCGAAAGAGCCGGCGCCAAAAGGCTCGCTCTGAAATTTTTTCTGAAAGACTCAGCTTCCGTTATCGTTTCCTCCAAGCGATGTTCATTCGCTGCGCGGCCGAGATGCCTTGACCGTCACAGAGAACGCTTTATGACGTCGCTGGATGAAACGAAGCTGAAGGCCGTTTTCAGGTTGCTTTAAGCTTGGTTCTGACGTTTGGGTAAGAATGCGGCGTGCGTCAAAGAATCGCTAACAAACCAACCGCAATGGCGGCGAACGGCCCGACGAGAGCAATCACCGACCAGACGATGAGCGTTGCGAAAGAAAGGTAGTCCGCGCGGCCGGGCAGTTGGCCAGAGAGGGTCTGCCGAGCCCTTAGGGTGGTCATGGGGGCCGCAAGCAATGCATCGCTAATGTCCGTACCGTGGAGGCTTCTGGCTCGCCGTCCCAGGACATGGGCACGCCACAAGAGCCTTGGCGAAATCAGCAAGCCAAGCGGGATGAGCGGGAGGCAGAACCAGCTTGCCGCCCAATGAGGCATGGGGCCGGCACCAAACTCCCAGGCGGCCATCTGGCATTCACCCTGTATGCTACAGGGATAGCCCGTGATCAGATGATGCAAGTCGTGAGCGGCAATGGCTTTCTTGCGCCAGGCGAAGTTGGGAAGCCAGACTGTCAAAGGTCCGAGTTTATAACTCCAGAATTTTCGACCGGCTTCATCCCAGGGAAGTCCGTTGGAGATCTTATAGTCTCGAAGCGCCTCCCTGACCGAGGGAGTTTTTTTGGTTTGCAGGCGTGACACGGTCTGGGTTAGGCGCCTGAAATCTCGGCCTGATTGGGCGCTGCGGCCGCCATGGCTCTGGAGCTGGTGGGTGAAATCCCCACACGGGGCGGCAGATTTTTTGGAAGCTTAACGTTCCGGGCCAGCCCAAACCATTGCAGGACTTGAATAAAGTTCCAACCGAGATCGATTTGACCCGGGTAAAGGCCATGCCGGGCCGAGCTGGGGAAGGCGTGGTGGTTGTTGTGCCAGGATTCACCCATGGTCGGGATGGCCAGCAAGGGTACATTGTGGGCCTGGATCACCGCGCCGTCCACGGTCCAGTCCTGCGGTCCCTTGGTGTGGGCGTAGTAAGAGATCAGCCAATGCATGGAGGTGCAGGCGGCGACCCGGACGCAAACACCCCAGACAACCCAGGGGAGGCCGCCGAGAAGATAGAGAGCGAAGGCGATCGGGATCTGGTGGCACATCCAGGTTTTGTCCAGAAAGACAATGAAACGGTCATTCATAATCTCCGGGCCTGGATCGAAACCCGGCGGATTCCGAAGCTTCAAGCGGAAGTTCAAATAGTAAAAACCATCCAGCAGCAGAGGCTTCTTGTGGCATAGAAACCAGTGACAGTCCGGTTGGCGCTGTGCCCAGTCCCGGCTATCGTGCAGCCGGATCGTCCAGATCGGTCCGCCCATGCCCACGGCAGTGCCGAACCACAGTAGGAGATGCTCCAGCCATTTGGGACAGTCGAAACTCCGGTGGACGAGACGTCGGTGAAAGCCGACCGAATGGCCTGCGCAGAGCGTGATGCCGCTGGTGACGAGAAAGACCAGAAGGGCGTCCCATTCAAAGGTGATGGGCGCCAAGGCGAGCGCTGTCAGGAACATGCCCAGGTTCCACATTGAGCGTGGAGCGTCCCAGACGACTTCACCGTCAACCGGATCAGCCTTGTCCAGACCGGTGAGCGAATTGACTTTGAAAGCATCTGTGTGATCGGCGCTGATTATGCCATCGTTGGCTTCGATGTGACCCGGTGTCTTCGATCGCTTCGCTGTCATTTCAGGCCCTTTTTCCAAAGCTCCGGTCGAACAGCCGGGCAGCCCGTCCGCCGACCCGCAAAACCTGCCGCAGGCTGTCACGAGAAAGCCGGCGCGCTTGCACGTCGATCGCCTCGACGTCCTCGGCCAGGGATAGCAATTTTCCGATCTGCAGACTGGTTGCTTGGCTTTCCGGTCCTTCGGAAGCGGCTTCATGCTGGCAATCTCGCAGCAGCTCGACAGCAGGTCCGATTTCCCGACGGCGCCGCTCTTCCAAAGCCTTGAGCACTAAGTTCCAGGGATCGCTATCGGTCTGCCATCTTTTGGGCGCATCTTTTTCCAGCAGGTACGAAGTCACCAACTGATAATCGGACAACCAATCCAGGGCTTCCCGAAGGGCGGCCTCGTCTAAATTCAGATCTTCGCAGAGCTCTTCTTCACCCAGCGGGCGCGCCATCAGGTAGAGATAACCGTGAACCCGGCACGGCACTTCGGGTAGGCCCCATCGGGGACCAAGGTCTCCTAAAAAATCAATCAGGCGTGCCACCGGCGGGGAAACGGACGACCCGCTCATTCCTTGTCCCCGGGCGTCTTCCGCTCAGCCGAAATGCGCCTGGCATCGGGACAGAAGGGCGTGAGGAATCCATAGAGAGCATTCATCAGGTTGTCCGATGCCACGCTGTAGATGACGTATTGCCCACGCTTTTGCTCATGCACCAAGCCGGCTTCCTTCAACACGGACAGGTGCTTCGATATCGACGGTGTGGCCATGTCAAATTTGGCGGCAATCTCGCCCACGGTCATAGGGCCGCCGGCGAGATGATTCAGAATGCGGCGCCGTGGCTCGGACGCTAGAGCTTTGAAGGGACTAGCCATAGATAATTTCCTAACTTGGAAAATAACTAAATGCAAGCGAAAATTTGATTAAGCTGCGCGGCTTCGGTTGGTCCGACAGGGGCGTGTTGGAGATGGCCTTTCATACAGAGGGGTGCTTTTCGTAAGTGCTGGCCATTCAACCCACTCTATTGCCTTTGCCATTTGTTACGTCGCGGCGCTTTTCAAACCTCTTATCGTCGAGAGAATCGCGTGCCTATTTGTACGACGCAGTGTGCGCTTTGGGTGAAGCCGTTGGCTGATTGAATGCTGCACGAAAAGCAGTTTCTTTTCGCCAGACGCTCTCTGCGGGCGTGAACAACTATCGCTCTTCGAATGCAAGAACCATATTTATGGGGACATAGTTAAAAATTGACGATTCCTCTCGGAAAGACTAGCCTCCTCCAATGGCACGATTGGCAAGAGTAGTGGCGCCACGCTTACCGCATCTGGTAACGCAGCGTGGCAACAGGGGGCAGGAGGTGTTCTTCGGCAAGAAGGACTACGCAGCCTATTGCGAACTTCTGGCGGAGGGTTGCCGGTCGGCGAGGACAAAGCTGTTGGCTTATTGTCTGATGCCGACCCATGTCCATCTGATCCTGGTGCCCTCGAATCCCGATGGTTTGCGTGCGGCATTGGGCGAGGCACACCGGCGTTATACAAGAGCCGTGAATCTCCGCGAAGGATGGCGAGGTTACTTATGGCAGGGTCGCTTCGCCTCCTTTCCCATGGACAAATCCTATTTGCTGGATTGCGTACGTTACGTCGAACAGACACCGGTGCGTGAAGGCTTGGTGCGGCGCGTGCGGGACTGGAAATGGTCGAGCGCACGGGCGCATCTGGCCGGCGAAGACGATGACCTGATAGACGTTGAGCCGTTGCTGTCATTGGAGCCGGACTGGAAAGCCTTTTTGCGTCAAAGTCTTTACGAAGATGAATTCGAGGCGATCGAAGCTGCCGGGCGTACCGGTCGGCCGCTCGGCCCGGACAAATTTACCAGGCGACTGGAAAAGCGCCTAAATCGCCAGCTGGTACGTCAAAAACCGGGACCGAAACCGAGGCAGGACGACGAATAGCGATCTATGACGCCCGGTAAAGGGCCGTCGAATTGGGCCTTTTCACGAACTGAAGTGAATCCTATGAGCCTTCCAAAGCTAATGAGTGGCGTTCAGCTGTCGCGACACGGTGGTCCGGAAGTACTGTTGTGGAATGACGAAATTCCCGTTCGTGCCCCGAATGCGGACGAGGCGCTGGTGCGCGTTTTGGCGGCGGGCGTCAACAACACCGACATCAATACACGCGTCGGCTGGTATTCGAAGACAGTGACCGGCGGAACCGAGGACTCGGAGCAAGGGAAAGACAATGGCCAGGGTGCCGCCGTTGAGAAGGTCACCGTCGAAAATGGCGGTTGGGCGGGCACGTTACCTTTGCCGCTCATTCAAGGCGGTGATCTTTGCGGTGAAGTCGTTGCGATCGGGGCGGAGGTCCACGCTCTGGCGGTCGGTATGCGTGTGACTTGTCCCATCAATCAACCCGTACCGACGGCGGGTAAGCCGACAGCGTTCGTTGCCCTGGGGTCCGAGTTCGACGGCGCCTTTGCCCAGTACTGCACTGTGCCAGCAAACCAGCTTTCGGACGTCAGCTCTTCACCGCTGAGCGATGTGGAGATCGCTGCCATTCCCTGCGCCTTTGGGACTGCCATGAACCTGCTGGCACGCGCAGGCGTTGGTGAAGGCGACCAGGTGCTCATCACGGGGGCTTCCGGCGGCGTTGGTCTTGCCGCCGTTCAACTGGCCCGATTGCGCGGTGCCCGAGTGACCGGTGTTTCGAATCCGCAGAAACAGGAGGCGGTGCGCGCGGCGGGGGCGGAGCAAGCCATAGGCCGTGGCGATCTACCCGAACCGGGAAGCTTTAGTGTCGTGATTGATGTCGTTGGCGGTCCGGACTGGGGAGGCTACATCGAAGCGTTGAAACCTGGTGGACGCTATGCGGTCTCCGGCGCAATAGCCGGCCCCATCGTGGAGGCCGACCTGCGGACCATCTATCTAAATGACATCACGCTATTCGGCTGTACATTTCAACCGTCCGAAGTTTTCGCCGAGCTGGTCTCACTGATCAACGCAGGTAAGGTGCGACCGCTTATTTCGAAAACCTATCCGCTGCGAGACATTGCAATCGCGCAGGAAGATTTTCAGTCAAAAAAATATCCAGGCAAGCTGGTGTTGATTCCGCCCGAATGCGACGCAGGAATTTGACTCTGCAATTTCGGCTTATTTAATCGCCGAACTGCGTTTCATGATCTCGAGGACCTGGAGTTGGGCGGCGAGCAGATCAGCGTCGGCTTCAGCCACGGCGATCTTCTGGTCGATAGCGTCGCCTATCCGTTCTTGCACGCGGGTTAGGCTGATTTGGCCGATATAAAACGCTTGCAGGACCGAATCAGAGAGGTCGCCGGAGAACGCGCTCATAGGCTGGAGCAAGGCATGTTGCCGTTTCGCTCCCTCATAGCGGTTCCAGGCATGTCTAAGGCGTTGTTGCGCTTCCTCGGCCGTAGAAGCTTGTGCTGTCAGTGCCGCTGCTT
The DNA here is from genome assembly GCF_947331435.1 of Pelagibius sp. Alg239-R121. GTDB lineage: Bacteria > Pseudomonadota > Alphaproteobacteria > Kiloniellales > Kiloniellaceae > Denitrobaculum. The sequence continues at coordinate 84,619 of NZ_CAMZOF010000003.1, forward strand.
CGTTCTCCGGCCAGCTTTCGGCCAAGATTGACGGTGTGATGAAATCGGCGGGGTCGGTTTGCAGTGCGGTCTGAAAGAAAAGAGTGAGATGGCCCAATGAGGTTGCGAGTCTGGCCTCTTTCAACTGAAATCGCTTGAGTTCGATTTCTGCGAGCAGAAGATCGGCGTTAGTGCCTCTTCCGCTTTCGACCCCTGACCGTACGTCTTCCAGCAATCTGCGTTGTTGCGTGATTGCCTCTTGAAGGATCTGCTGTTGTTTCCCGTCGCGGAGGACGTGGAGGTAGAGCTGGCCGGCGATGGCAGCACAGTTCTCACCGTTTCGCGGTATAGCCAAAGCTTCCCAGGAGGCGGCCGCGAGGGCGTTCTCAACGGGCGCACAGTCATTTTTCGCTACGTCGAGCACCTGCCAGAGTGCTGCTGCCTGTAGTGGGGTGAAGCTTCCTGCGGTGAAGATCAAGCCAATGAACGCCATTCGGGTGAGGAAGATAGAGCTTGGGTTTGAGCGCATACGCGTTGCCTCTGGCTGGGGCATCCTTAGATCGAATGCTTTTGGATTAAGTTTGTTCTTGAAGTTGGGGCATGTCAGTTGCCGTCTTCACCAGAAGCCTTTGGCGTCTCGAACATCTCGGCAACCGCGGATTTGGTGATGGCAAAGCCCTCAGCCAGAACCGAGATCTGGGTGCGAAGAGAGAGAGCGAAGCGCCGCAGATGCTCTGGAGAGTCAGTCGCTTCACGCACCACCTGGCGCTTGAACTCGTCGACCCAAAGTGCGACCAGCTTTGGCGGCACGCCGGAAAGATCCTGCACCAGGAATGCTTCGTCTGCGCCGACGGACTTTTCGCTTAAGGGCCTTAGAACCGATACGATGAAGGGTCCGTTACCGCGCAATTGAACCTGCCCCATCAATACTTCAGCCCGGGCATGATCGTAGAGCCTCGACAGAATATCAATTTGCTCGGTTGCGGTCCGCTGGGCGAAGTGCAGTCGCATGCTTGTCGGTTTGGTGTCGATAAAGATCGGCTTTAATGGCGCGTAGAATATATTGATGCTGGCCCGGACGGCACCGCTGCTTTCCAACGCGTCCGCCGAACGGACTTGACCGACATAGGCCTCGATGGCGCTCTTAAACCGCGCATGCTCCTCGCGCGAACCTTCGCTGGCGCCCGCGAACAACAGATAGCTGTAGAGTGGATGGCCGTCCCGTTCGAATTCACCTGGAAACAGGAGATCGCGGCCGGTGTGGCGAAGGCCTGACAGATTGGGTAGCGGGCTATCGCCTCCCGAATCTTCTCCCGCAGCTGTTTCCAAGTGAGTGTCTTCGACAGTTGTGACTGCTTGGATTTGATCGACAACGACTTGGGCGCTGACAATCGTCCCATTGATAGAAAAATCGATCGTCTCCAGATCATCCCGCACTAGAAAATCCCGCAGTACGATGCGACCGTTGTCGGTGAACAAGAGGACGAGGTCGCTGGCAACTTCGACAATCTGGGCATCTTGGGCATCGAACATTAATGTCAAGATGGTGTTTTTCGGCGCTTCAACGGTTAGGGTTTCACCCGGTGCCGGTTTTTGTATTTCGATCAGAGTCATTGCCTGCCCGGCAACGACCGTTGTAGGACTCCACAAGAGCACGGTCAGCAGGAACAGGGGGAAGACGACATGCCATGAATTATTGTTCTTGGCGGTGCCGGTCATTTCGAATCCACCTTCTGGTTCGAGCCCAAGTGCTTTCTCGCCAATACCACGAGCTTCACCAGGCCGTAAAAGACCGCTAGGACAAAAACCGTTTCTCCTGCGCCCAAAGGCTCGTTGGGAAAGGTCAAATAAAAGGCAGTCCAGACGAACACCGTAAGCGCCACCGCAACAGCGAGGTCAATACTCCACTTCACCGATTATTCTCCCCCGCGTTCAGGACAGGCATCTGAGACCTGTCTCGTACTTTCCGTGTAACCTAACATATCGATGCCTGAGGGGCGAAGTTAACTCGATCGAAATCTTACTTCACAATGGGGGTCGGTTGGAAAATAGACGTGGGGCGCGATCTGCCGTCGGTGAGGGTGGACAGGATCGACATCATGCCTGTGATGCAGAAGCCGTAGGAACATTGGATTGAAAGGCGATAGGGGCACCAGCGAAGGAGTGCGACTGGATCAGCAAAGAACGTGAAAGGCCCTCCAGCGATCAGTCTCTGTCGTCAAAGAGTGTTTTTGCGCAGCGTCGTTTGCGTGTCATCTTCGACGCATTCTGATTCGCCGGAACCGCCGGGCGTCGTCTCCGTCCAGTAAGCGATTTTTTCGTAGAGCTCGGCGCGATTGATCGGCTTGGTCATATAATCATTCATGCCGATCTGGATGACGCGTTCCCGGTCACCCTTGAGGGCGCGGGCCGTAACACCGATGATCGGCAGCTGCGCGGCATCTTTTCCCAGCTGACGGATCTTGCGGGTCGCTTCCATGCCGTCCATTTCCGGCATTTGCACATCCATCAAGACTACATCGAACGGCAGGTCCCGCACCGACTGAACAGCCTCGGTTCCATTGGCGACGACAGTCACGCTGTAACCCTGGCCCTGCAGCATTTCGCGCACGACCTTCTGATTTATATGGTTGTCTTCGGCCAGCAGGATGCGGGCTCTGCATTTTTTCGACAGTTCATGCTGCGGTTCCGGGTTTTGCGCGGGGCGTGACGGATCCTGATCGGAACTTTTCTGGCCGGCGATGTCGTGACTGTGATCGTCATCGTCGGGACGACTCTGATTGGTGTTGAGTGGATCGTCGGCGAAGACTGTGCCGATACACTTTAACAAGGCACCGGGCCGCAGAGGTTTGGGAAGGGCCGCGTCGAAGCCGCGCTGTTTGGCGAGCGTGTTGGAATTGTACTGGCCGGATGACGAAGAAAAGATAAGGGTCGTCTGATCGATCCCAGGAGTCGCGCGGATCATGTTTCCTAGATCGAGGCCGTCGGTCACCGGCATGAAGTGATCGATGATCGCGCCGTCAAAAGCGTTCCCGGAATCAAAAGCGTCACGCAGTTTGGTCAGGGCCGTTTCGGCGTTGATGGCCAGGGTGACTTGGGCTCCCAGTGCAGAAAGCTGCTTTTCGAAAACCGCGCGGTTGACATGGTTGTCGTCGACCACGAGGAACTTCCGGCTACGCAAGAATTCTTTGACATCCTGCGCCCAGGAATCGGATTTGATCTGTCGCTTGATGCAGACCGTGAACCAGAAAAGACTGCCGCCGCTTTCGCGCGGCGAAAACCCGATGTCGCCGTCCAGTAACGCGACCAACCGCTTACAGATTGCCAGCCCAAGGCCTGTGCCTTCATGTTTGCGCTTGTCGGTTCCATCGGCTTGAGAAAACTCCTGGAAAAGCTTTTCGCGCATTTCTTCGGGCACACCGGCGCCGGAATCGCTGACTTCAAAGCGAAGTACGACCTTGTCGTCCTGACCTTCCTCTCGTTGACGGGCGCCAGTCTGGGGCGTTTCGAGACGTACAGAGGTTTCGATCGAAACGCCACCGTCATTGGTGAACTTGACTGCATTGCTGATCAGATTTAGCAGGACCTGTCGGATGCGGCCTTCGTCGCCGATGAAGGCACTGGGAACGTCGGCGGCAACGAAGGTTGGTATTTCCAGGCCCTTGCTGTGGGCCTGAGGAGCCAGAAGTTCTACGGCGCTGTCCAGCATTGGCAGTAGCTCGAACTCAGAATCTTCTAACTCTAGCTTCCCGGCCTCGATCTTCGAAAAATCCAGGATGTCGTTCAGGATGGTCAGAAGCGATTCGCCGGAATAGAGGATCGTTTCGGCGTGCTGGCGTTGGCTCTCGTCCAGTTTTGAATCCAGCATCAGGCTGGCCATACCCAAAACGCCGTTAAGGGGTGTCCGGATTTCATGGCTCATGTTCGCGACAAATGACGACTTTGCCCGCTCGGCGCTCAATGCCTTGTTGCGCTCCTCCGCCAAAAGGAGGTTCTGGCCTCGCTGTTTATGAAGTAAGACGGCGAGCGCAATAAAAGGCAGAAGAAGGGCGATCAGTGTAATCCCAACAAGCTCAAGGCCCAGCTTCCAGAACTCCTCTTTGAGCTCGGCGGCCTGTTCGGTTTGATCGACATAGACTTCGGCAATGGCAAGCGTTTCGCCGTTTCGAACAATCGGAATGTAGCTTTCGACATAGACGTCAGGCCGGTCAGGCTTCTCGAGGCCGCTCTCGATCTGTGTGTAGGGGATCCCGGTGGCGATGACGGACGCCGCCTTTTTATTATGATCACCCAGACTGGGACCGCTGGTGGACGAGGCGTTCAACTCGTTCGACACGACGCTTATGCGCCCCTCTTTGTCAAAAAGCTTGAACAGAAACACGTCACCGAAGCGGCTGACACCCTTCAGGAAAGCCTGATCTTCCTGGGTGAGCCCGTTCCCGGAGGCAATCGCCTCTATCTGGTCCAACTCGGCGCTGATGTATTCACCCCAAGCCAGAGACGTTCTTTCAGCCTGATCAGCAAGGATTCTGCTGGCGGTCATGTTGGCGATCACAATCCCGCCGGTCGCAAGTAAAACGAGGACAGCGCCGAAAATGGCGGAAAAGACAAACTTGTTCCGAAAACCTCTGCTCGCTTCGCTCATGTCTTTCCGCCTTCAAAAGCACCTGACCGTTACCGACCTGGTTTAATAACAACAAGGGTGAAGAGGATCGGACAGTCAGGAGAATAGCTTTCCCGCAAAGTCATCGATCACCAGTTCTGTCGTATCCGCCTGTGCCGTCGAAGGTAGTTTTCAATCGACCTCGGAGCCTTGAGCTGCCTGTGACGGCGGTCACGGGTCCCTCGCTTGGCAACGCCTGGTCAGAAGCTAGCGCTCAGAACATTACCCGAATGCTAAAAATCGGCGCAAATGCACGAATTCGTGTCCAATTTTGCGAAAAAACCTGTCTCTATGAACACCTTAAATTGAACAGTTCACAACTAGAGTGCGATTGGTTTTGATTCACGTAATCAAGGATGTGAGCAGTGATAGAACGATCTCCTACTCACCTGCTTAGTGCCGGATCTTGTCGAGATCATGGAACACTTGTCGATTGCGGCGCGAATGAACTCTCGAATTCAAGCTCACAGTCACCGTATTCGGTCGATCAATTCAGGCAAATAGCGATTGAAGCGCCGATGAGCAATTTAACGCACTATCCAGTTCCGCCCGCTACGGGATACGAGCCGAGTGTGCGATCTCTCTCAACAACAATAAAGTTTCATTGAACAACTAGTGAGAGAACGTGTGTCGCTAATTAAATACCACTATGGTTGTTTCTTGCCCAAATAATAATCAGGTCTAAATGTAAGCACGATAAAGAATAGAGAGATAAATTATTCATTAGGACAATTCAATTAACACCAGACGGTAGGAAATTATCAAGCCTGGGATGATATTTCGCAGTAAGCCGGAATTCAAAAAATGAATATTCGAATTATCAGCGTGTCGGTGTCGGTCGCTCTCGCGGCACTCATTATGGCCGTTCTCGCCTTTGATCTCTATAAGATGCAGCAGAATCGAGTGGCAACGCAGGGTGCGCGCGCAAGCTCGATGATGCTTTCTGTGCTCTCAAGCGCCCTGACCGAACTCTCGACCGAACGTGATCTGGTGTACATGGCACTCGGAACCGGAGAAGGTTCGTCCTCGGATCTCGGAAGTTCGATCAAGACGACCCGAAATCACGTAAATGAAAAGCTGGAAATCTTCCACCGCGAAATCGAAAGTGCGTCCTGGGCAGACAATCCGGCAAACTTCGCCGAGCTTCTCGGACAGTCGCGAAACGTTCTGGAACTGTTCCGTGACGAGGCAGACAGCCTGATCTCGACACCGGCTGCTGACCGGGATCCGGTGCGGGTAATTCAGCTTCCGGGTGATTTTACGAATATCATCATTTCTCTGCGCCAAATTGCGTCGGGATTGCGACGTAGCGATGTCTCCATTCCCCATCAGATGGTATTTCTGGAAAAGCTGGAGGAGCTGACCTGGAGTCTCTTCGACTATGGCGGACGCGAGCGCGCTGCCTTAGCTCTCATCATCGCGAACCCGGACGCCGCGGAGCAGAATTTAGGATATGCTGCCCAGATGATCGATCGGGCCGTACTCTCCTGGCAAGAGATCCAGCCCTATTTCAAGGATACCAAGCTGCCGCCTGATGTTTTGGAACAGCTGACCAAGGTCCGAACCGAATTTTTCGAGGATTATTGGTTCCTGCGCGATGAGATCACCTATCTAGCGCAATCAGGCGAAGCCTTTCCGCTTTCGTCCGACGAGTTCCTGCAACAAAGCGCTGCTGCAATGGCCGGAGTCGCATCGCTTCAATTGATCATCGAGCGAGAGAAGCTCGGATTCTGGTCCCAACAGGCGCAAGACCAGTTTACGGCCCTCTTGTTCTATGCCTCGATTGCGCTGGTCGGCCTGCTGCTCAGCGCCTATTTCCTGTTTTTCATGGTGCGCCGGGTGACCGGGCGGATCAATGCAATGACCGCCGTGATGTGTGAGTTGGCAAAAGGCGATACCAGGATCGATTTGAGCGGATTTCAAAGCCGAGACGAATTGGGCGAGATGGCGCAGGCGGTCGAAGTCTTCCGTGAAAACGCCGAACGTGTCTCCGAACTGACCGCTGAACGCGAAGCGCAACAAAAGAGGTCGGAAGAAAAATTAAAGCAGGAGATGACTACCTTGACCGGCACGCTTGAGCAGGCGATCAAACAGACCGTCGTGGCCGTCGAAGAAAAGTCGAGCCAGATGAAGGCGATGAGCCAGAAGATGACGACGGCCGTAACCCAGGTGCAGGATCAAAGCCAATCGGCCACTACAGTCTCTCTCGAATCCGCCGATCGGATGCAGAATGTAGCGACTGCCACCAACGAACTGTCTTCTTCGATCAGTCAGGTCGAACAGGCAGCCAAAGACGCTTTGGGACTTTCGGTAACGGCGGTCGACAAGGCGAAGAAAACCAACCTGACCGTTAACGAATTGAAAGAAGCAGGCGGACGTATTGGAACGATCGTTGGTGTGATCAACGACATCGCCGAACAGACCAATCTGCTTGCACTCAATGCGACCATCGAGGCAGCCCGCGCCGGCGAGGCCGGTCGGGGTTTCTCCATCGTGGCGTCCGAGGTCAAGTCCCTGGCCAATCAGACGGTCAAGGCGACGGAAGGTGTGGCGGAGCAGATCAGTTCCATGCAGCGCATCACCGACGAAGCGGTCACCGCGATTGAGGATATCGGCAGCACGATCGATAGGATGAGTGAGATTGCGGACAGCATCGCCGCTTCGGTCAATCAGCAGGAATCCGACACCAATGCGATTGCTGAAAACATCCGGGTGGCGGCAAAAGATACGGAACGGGTCAGCAGCAGTATTTCCGAAGTCTCCGATGTGTCGAGCAACTCGGGTCTGATTGCAGTCGAGGTGGATGCAGCCGCATCTCAGGTGACCGAACAAATTTCTGAGCTGGAAACAACCATCACATCCGCGGTCCGGAGTTGGGCGAACAAGGCCTGAATAGGCAGTGGTTTCATTTGTGGTGACGATGCGATAGCAGCGCAGAAAAAGTCTGATTAGATATTTGATTATAAACGGATGTTTAGGTTTTTTCGCCTAGCTTTCAAACTCTCACTATCTCATTTTCTGAGTGCAATTTTGGAGGAAGATATGTCAGGTAAGACACGCAACTATCGCTATTCCATGGCCGTCGTCGCTGGTGCGATGGTCGCTGGATTCGCCATGGCGTCGGCGGACGATGTGCAGGCAGGCGACAAAGAGCGCTGTTACGGCGTTGCCAAGGCTGGTCAGAACGATTGTGCAGCCGGTCCCGGAACGACTTGTGCCGGTACCTCGACCCGTGATTATCAGGGTAACGCCTGGAAGCTGGTTCCCAAAGGTACCTGTGCCGAGATCGAGACTCCCGCGGGTAAGGGTAGTCTCCGTCCGGTGAAGCGTTAACCGTGACGTTTGCCGCTTGTGCGATGATTGCTTTCAACTGGATCGCAGAGTCTGCGTTCGTTCTGACGATCATCGCACGAGCCGGCTGCCTCAGTTGCACGGTAATAAATCACCGATGCGACGCAAGCGATCCTACAGGCTGAAGAACTGATGGCTTATGCGGAATCGCCGATTGGGATCAGCCTGAAGCCGCAACACTACAGCGAAATCCTGCACGACAGACCGCAGATCGGCTGGTTCGAGCTGCATCCCGAGAACTATATGTCTGAAGGCGGTGAAAGCCATCGTGTTTTGAGTGCGATTGCGGATCGGTATCCCCTATCCTTCCATAGTGTTGGCCTTTCCCTGGGGCGGGCAGAAGGACCGGATCTCACTCATCTGGAGCGGCTTGACCGTCTTTGTTCCGACTACGATCCCTGTCGTGTTTCCGATCACCTGGCTTGGACCAGCAGTGGCGGAACCTTCTTCAATGACTTGCTGCCTTTTCCTTATACGCAGGCCAGCCTGGAAACCTTCTGCAATGCAGTGGATCTTGTGCAGACTCGTCTCGGCCGCCGCATCCTGGTCGAAAATCCTTCCCAATATGCCGCGCTTGATGAGAGCGAGATGGCGGAAAGTGATTTTCTCAACGCTTTGACCCGGCGCAGCGGTTGCGGATTGCTGCTGGACCTCAACAACATCTATGTCTGTTCGCAGAATCTTGGGTTTGATCCAACAACCTATCTTGATGCCATCGACCTCTCTCAGGTCGGCGAAGTTCATCTGGCGGGCCATACCTGCAGCGAATGGATGGGGCGTAAAATTCTGATCGACGACCATGGTAGCGAAGTTTGTTCAGAAGTCTGGTCGTTGTTTGCTGATCTGCTTAACCGCATTGGACCGGTTTCAACGTTGATAGAATGGGACACGGACGTGCCGTCGTTGGAGCGCTTGCTGCAGGAGGCGGAAAAAGCACAGAGCTATGTCCGTGTCTGTGTTGCGGGAGGGGAACTTCGTGCCCTCGCTAGCTGAATACCAAGCCACTTGGCGGGATGCTCTTCTGACGCAGGATAGGGATGATTCCGAATTTGCTGCGGTAAGTCCCGCGCTGGCTATTCACAAAAATAATTTTCTCTTCGCCACACGTGAAGCCTTGGCATCAGTCTTCGGAACGGTGTCGGCATTGGTTGGCGAGGAATTCTTCGCGGCTATGGCAAAGGCTTTTATCATTGCCGAGCCGCCGACCTCACCGGTGATCTTGGATTACGGGAGCGGGTTTCCTGGCTTTATCGCAAATTTTCCTCCAGCCGGAACACTGCCATACCTGTCCGATATAGCAGTGTTTGAGTGGGATCTGCATCAGGTCGCTCTCGCTGCAGATGCGCAGGCTCTGGAGCCGTCATTCTTTTCAGCGCAGGCGGTCGAAACGCTTCTCAGCCTCGAACTGGCCCTCATTCCGGGCGCGCGTATTTTCCAATCCAAATTTGCCGTTGTAGATATATGGCGCGCACACAAAAGTGTGCCGGTTGACCTTACGTCTCTGGGGCCGATCGATGTCGCTTCCCGCGCACTGATGGTGCGCAACGATGGTCTATTATCCGTGATCTCTTTAACGAAGGGAGAAAAGTTTTTTTTGGATGCTTTGAACAACGGCGAAGATCTTGGCACGGCAACCGCCATTGCATTGGATGGCGACCCCGCCTACGACATTCTCGAGTCGAACAGAAAACTCGCGGCTACCCGTTGCTTTCAGCTGCGAGAATGAATGTCAATCAATCCGCAGCCGGCGTGCTGCTCCAGAAATGATCAAGGGACAGCAAACCTGGACCTCGGATAACGAGGTAAACCAGTAGAAATAGCCAAAGGCTGCGTTGATCCAGGATGACGGCATCTGAGAAACGATCGAATAGGGCTCCAACCGTTTTTTCGTCTGCCCCATGGAAGACGATGTCGACAAAGCTTTGGACCGCCACGAAGCCGATCATGCCAATTGCGGCAAGGCGCGTGAAGAGGCCGAAGACGATCAGGACGGGCAGGATGAATTCGCAATAGGTCCCGGCTGCTACGATGATGTCGTAGGGAAAAAAGGAACCTTGGAAGCATCATAGTCATACTGCTCCACCACGCTGGGCAGAATCTGAAAGTAGGCATTGTCGGAAATTGAGAAGACGCCCAAAGCGCCGTCGCCGATCTTGGTCAGGGCGGAGTTAAACAGATAAACCAGCAGGACACCTGCGAATACAAAGCGCGCGGCGAGACCAAGGAACCAGTCTTCCAGGCCGTTCTGTACCCGATCGAACATGTGGTCATGCCAACCGGCGAATCGGGAAATCAATGCGCGCATCCTTCAAGACTGATCGTTTCGCTGTTCTGTGGCTTGTCATCCTCCCCACACGTCGGCCCAATCTAAAGCGCGAGACCTGCCTGATCGTTAAATTATCTGTATAATTCTTCGTGATTTGAGCCAGTACCCGCCTTAAAAACGTAAGAATCTCATGGGTCTGCCGGGCCGGGTTCTGCACAGCAGGAGAAAACCGCGGTCTGGCCGCGTTATCGGAAATCTTTCCGATGGTCAAAGCAGCCACAGTGTCGTTGAAATGACGTTGATCACACCGCGAATCTTAACAAACGGAGTGCCTTCGTGAAGTTGTTTGTATCTGACTTGGACTTCACTTTGTTGGGGAAGGATGGTGTGTTTTCCTCGGACGCCGCCAGTCGCCTGAACGATCTGATCTCAGGTGGTCTGAACTTTACCGTAGCGACGGCCAGGTCGGCGCCCTCGATCCGGTATCTGCTCTCCGAAGTGAAACTGGAACTGCCGGTCATCGAACTGAACGGCGCGATCCTGCGCGATCTGCAAAGCGGTCATATTCTCGACCATTACGGACTCGGTCTGGAAGCGGCCACGGCAATCAACGACTGTTTCCAGGAACTCGGATTACCCGCCTATGTCTCCGGCCTGATCGGTGATCAAAATCCGCTCTACGTTCCGGAGCTTCACACCCGGGGGATGCAGTGGTTCTATGACGAGAAAGTCCGTTACAACGATCCCCGGCTGACCGAGTCGTCCGGTGACCCAATCGCCGACAACCGGGGCTTGGAGGATGTGCTTTGCTTTGTTTATCTTGGTCCCAAGGATGAGATTGATCTGATCGCCGCGTCCGTTTCCGCGAAAGTGCCCGATGCCCTGGTCATACGTTATCCCAACCATTACGTGGGCGATTGGGAGATTGTCATTGCCGCCCCAAAGGCGAACAAGGGCCATGCCGTCGAAAGGCTCCTCGATCACCTGCGGAACCACCGTGCTCTGCATGTCAAGGAGACAACGGCCTTTGGCGACAGCTCCAACGACTTGGAAATGCTGGCTGCAGTCGACAATGCCGTTGCTGTCAGCAATGCCAGCGAAGATATCAAGGCGCGTGCAGGGGTGGTTATCGGCCACCACAGTGAAGATGCTGTTCTGGACTATCTGGAGAAGAACGCAGGGAATGGCGAGGTGTAAGTGGTTTCGCTGAAGCCGCGAAGAACAATCGGACTCGAGATGCACCCATATCGGCGCTTGTACGTGTGGGAGATACTGCATCTGGTCATCTGAGACATCGCCGTTGATCCCCTTCGTGCCGCCTCCGCACGACCCTGATCCCTACGAGACCAAGAGCAAGCGTTGCAAGAGGGCCCGGCTCGGGTACCGAAGTTGACGGTTCGATGGTGGACAATCCAGCGACAGGCACTGGATGATTTCTGAGCTGACTCCCGCGTCTTCGTTCAAGCCTGCCGTTGGCAGCCATATCATGCCTCGCCGGGCTGTGCGGTGAGGCGCAGCAATTGATGCGCGACGACGACTCACAGGGTCTTGAACATCAACCAAAACAAGCAACGGGAATTATGTTCCGCATGCTGTTGTATGTTCTTCCTGTGAAAACTGGAGCCAATTTACCGGCGAATTTGAATGAAAAGTCATTGCGTTGATCGAGATGCAGGCAATTTTGCCGGATTTTTACTCGTTCAGGCCACCGGAGACCGCAATGCAAGCCGATGCTGTCCAGTTTCGTGGTTGAAAGGCTTATGAGATACACCCTGGTCGCAGGAAAAGAGACTCTCCTGAGCTTTCTGCTTTGCGTTCTTGTGTTGGTGCACAGCGCAGTGGCACAGGAGGACCCGACTGCCTGCACCCGAGTCAACAGTCTGACGGAGATCGTTCTCGAGCACTTGACCGAAGATGGCATCGGGACGGGTGATTTGGCGGCGTCTATGGCCGTGAGTAAAAAGACTCTTGGGTGGCGCCTGAAGGAAGCGCAAGGACAGCTTCCTGCAGCTTTCATCCGCTCCATACGTCTGAATTAAGCACGTGATCTGATCCTTTTGCACCGACACAACACGCTGGCTGAGATTGCCTATGCTGCGGGCTTCTCCAGTGCCGGTTACTTAGCTAAGCTGTACCGGCAGGAATTTGGGGAAACGACGAGCGAATCTTTCAAGTTTGCGGCACGCGGGGTGTAGCGTGTAGAGGTAAAGTGTTGATTGGCCGGTGATCTGAAGGGCGGAGCCGTGACTTTATGAACGGTCGAACGGCGTTGGCGCGGAGGTTGAACCGGCGGGTTTTCTACGGCTGGTTCATGGTGTTCGTGGCCGGTTTCAGCATCTTTGCCAGCGGACCGGGGCAGTCCCACACCTTCAGCGCCTTCAATGCCCTGATCGCGGCCGATCTGGGGATCACCAACACCGAACTCGCCTTTGCCTACTCTCTGGCGACGATTGGCGCTGCTTTTCTGCTGCCGCTGTTCGGACGGCAGGTCGAACGCTTCGGATCCCGGCGCAGTCTGCTGGTCGTGTCAACGGCGCTGGGTTTTGCCTGCTTCTTTTTTGGGGCGGCAGCAAACTTCCTCTGGCTGGTGATCGGCTTCGGTTTGTTGAGATTTCTCGGTCAGGGCTCGATGATGCTGGGGGCGGCAAATCTGGTTGCGCAGTGGTTCTCGCTCAAGCGTGGATTCGCCATGGGATTGATGGCACTCGGTTTCGCTGCTTCCATGGCGATCCACCCTACGCTCGCACGCGTCTTGATTGAACTCTTTGGCTGGCGCGAGGCTTGGTTTGGTCTCGGATTGATGACCTGGGTGATGATGCTCCCGGTGTTGTTCTTTTTGGCGCAGGACAAGCCCGAGGATCTGGGCCTCAGCCCTGACGGTGTAGAGGCGCCAAAGAAAGCAGATGGAGAAAAACCGTTACTCGGTGGCGTGACTCTTGCCGAGGCTCTGCGTCACCCGAGCTTTTACATTGTCGCAACAGGTCTCTTTACGATCTCCGGGCTCGTGACGACACTGCATTTTCATCAGTTTAACATTCTGGCTTCACAGGGACTGAATGCCAATTGGGCAACCTTGGGGTTTTGGTTCACTGCAATCACCATGGTTGCCGCCATGCCGCTGGTCGGGCGCGGTTTCGACCGATTCCGTACGCGTTACATGTTCGCTGCGGCCTTGTGTGTGCAGGCTGCCACTTTGGTGGGTGTAACCTTCGTCGATTCGGTTTCGCTACTGATCGCCTACTCCATGGCTTTCGGCCTGAACAACGCCTTTTCCATGACCATATTCGGCTATATCTTCCCGCGCTATTTCGGACGCCTGCACCTTGGGCGCATTCAGGGGACGGGCCAAATGGTGGCGGTGTTCGGCGCGTCGGTCGGTCCGATTCCTGTCTCCTATGCCTTGGATTTTCTGGGCGATCCTGTGATCACACTCAGGCTGCTGGCGACCTTTCCACTCATCGTCGCACTGGTGGCGGCGCTGTTCCTGAGAACAATGCTGCAGGTCACCGGCAGTGAGCACCTGGAATGAGTGAACCCAGCGTCACAAAAACAATAGGACGTTTGAAACGAACCCAGCGCGTGCTTAACTGATGTGAGCGCCGCTTGAGCAGGCGGATGCGCATTTTCTTGGGGAAGATCCCGGACATGTATGTCGAATGTTATCCCCGTGACGAAGAACGGGTGAATGCCCTGACCCACGGTCTCGGCGCGCTGTTGAGCGCAGCCGGGCTCATATTCATGGTCATGCAGGCCGAAAGCGTGGGGCGCGATGGCAGCTTGCCGGCCGTCATCATATACGGCGGTGCGATGATCTTGCTGTTTCTGTTTTCAGCGCTCCACCATGCCGTCTGGAACCCTGGTCTGAAGCAGTTCCTGTTGGCGCTGGATCATTGCGGAATCTACCTGCTGATCGCGGGCACCTATACGCCCTTTTGCCTCATGCTGCCAACGGGTGAGGAATGGACTCTGCTGGCGATGATATGGGGGCTGGCGGTGGCCGGGATCACTGTGCAGATAGCGGCCTTTCTCACCGGCCAAAGCGACCGTTACGAAAGATTCGCCTACATCTTCTATCTGGCGATGGGCTGGTTGCCGATGCTCTATGCGCGCGAGACCGTATTCGGTGTTCTGGAGTCGCGTGGACTCTGGCTGTTGGTCGCCGGCGGTCTGGCCTATAGCATCGGGGTGGCGTTCTATCTTTGGAAAGGGTTGCGCTTCGGACATGCCGTGTGGCATCTCTTTGTGATTGCCGGCGCCGGATTCCATTTTTTCTCGATCTTCTATTACGTCGTTCCCGAGTATCCCTGATACCGCACGCGCCCCTGTGCCGGCCTATTTTGGCAAAGGGCCTGGGGCATGAAGTCAGCTGCAGGGCTGTCGTTACGAACGCACGGTTCTTGTTCCTGCCGGCTGAACCTGGAGAGACCCGCCGATGACGACCTACAAGATGACCAAGCCCGAATATTGGTCATACCTTGTCGGTGTGTTTGGCCTGTACGGACTAATCTTCTTTCCTCTCCTTTCCTATTACGGGTTTGAGTACTGGCAGACGCAGCCCGATTTTTTCGCGGGATTGAGTGCGGATCCAGATTTGACGATTGTCGACCTGTTTGCGCCGGCCCTGATTTTCTGCACAGGTTTTGCGCTGTCGAGAGATCGGATACATGGGTTTAGCGTGGTTCGCTTCGGTCTGTTTCTTCTGCTGATAAATCTTGCCGCCTTGGGTGCGTCAGCGAACAGGGATGTCTTAATTTTCCTTCCAGGCGGGCTGATCGGATGTTGGATATGCGGGAACTTTGCGCGATCCGCCTTTGCCAGAGTGTCGTCATCCTCTGATGCATCATCCAATAAAGAACTGGTGTTTTTCTCCAGTGGTATCGTGGTGCTGGTCACCGCCGCATTCGTTGGTTTCAGCGCTTATGGTCCGGTCAGGTTCTCGCTGGACGAGGGGGCCGTCTTTGTTCGCGCTACCGTTCCGCCAGGCTACCCGCAGGATCACCGAGCCGCGGCTGTTTCCACGCTGGAAGAGCAGATTCTGGCGTTGAGCGAAGTGGAGACGCTCAAGAGTTTCGCAGGGTACACAGATGAGGACCACGAGTTTGCCAGGTCTCTTTATGTCAGAGAAATATTGTTGGAACTTAATCCTGCAGTCTGGTGGCGCAAGGGAAGCCAGCGACTGGCCCTGGTCAACACTCTGCGGGAAATGGAACTCCGGTTCCCAGGCGTAAAAATCACGGTACTAGAACAGCTGGATCGCCCTGAGTTTGCTCTGGAACAGGCATCGTATACTTTCTCCGAACTCCAGTTTGTTCCCGATCGCGAAGCGCTTGCCCGTTTGGGCGTCCAGGCAACGGACCTAAATGCGGCAATGAGTTTGAAGCTGCGTCTTTCGTCAGGGAGCGTCTCCATGAGAGATCTTGGCACTGTCGAGGTCGCGGGGAAACGCATAGCGCTCTCCGAGTTGGGCGAATTCAGGTCAGTTAAAACCGAGTATCTGGCAGGCGACCTGCCGAGTGGAAAATGGCTGCAGATCAAGCACGAGACAATGCCTTCAGGTGATCAGGGATTTACCGTGTATCTCGATGAAGACAGATTGCGTGCTTTTGGGATTTCTCTCGCGGACATTGATGCCAAAATCCGGGCCGGCCTTGGTACGTTGTCGGGGCAGGGCGATTTAAAGGCGTTAGAAGATCTGGTGTTGGTCAGTGCCGACGACAGGAGCGCTTCGCTTCGCCTTGGCGACATTGCAAAGGTAATTTTCGGCGAGGTGCGCGGCGCTCAGAGTGAGGTGCAAGGCGTGCCATATGTGATTTCTGTTGGCCAAGTCCGGTGAACAACGAAGACCTCGTCACTCGCCAGAACGAGGACACGATTAGGTTACGTCGAAGTTTGTTCCGACCCAGCGCACGCGGCTGATGCCTTCCGGTTTTTCCAGCCGCGCAACGAGCTGCCAGAGAGCCTGAGGCGTCACAAAATCCAGAACCTCTGCGGTCTGCATCAGTCCGAAGTCCGCTTTCAGGTTAGCATAGGCCTTTGCGGAAACCTTTTCCCGTACTGAGGTCCACAGCGTCTCGAACAGCCAGGCAGCCATGTTCTTGACCTGTATGGATGGAAGCTGATGACCCTCGCGGAAGTGATCGGCTGCCGAGCTTTGTGCGGGAAGATTCAATGACGCGCCCTCGGCAAAGCGAAGGGTGACCACCTCGCCGGCGCTTTCGAAAGCCGCGAGGTGTAAGCCGGTTTTTGGATTCGGCGCTGGAACGAATAGGCGTGCCGGTAGCCGGACACGTGGAGTCGCGACCGGAGAGCGCCCGATAGCGAGACTCCCACCTGAAACCAGGAGAAGTGCAACGATTGACTGTTGGAATAACAGGCGTCTCGTGACCTGCATATCAAAGCTCCCAAATTAACTTGCAGGTTCGGTACGGCTTCGGCGTTACGCAGGCGCCTGCCGATCGTTGGACTGAAGGGTGGATTTCAAGCCGATGAGCGGAGTTTGAAAAGCCAGCCAAGGAACCCGATTCTATCACGTGCAGCGAGATAACATCATACGCGAATTGATGCGGCGGTCACTTTGTGTTTGCTTAGTTGCCATGAGTAAAGCAGATAAACCGAACAGATCGAAGGGGTCTTCCGCGCCAGCCCGTAAGGCGGCCGCGCCGGGCACGGATTTAGAGCGGGATACGCGCAAAGGCGTGCAGTCCGTTGAACTGGCGTTTTCGATCCTGCGTGTCATGGAAGCGGCTGAACGGGCGCTCGCGGTCAAGGAAATCGCTGGCCGCCTCGAAATGCCGCCTTCGAAGGTGCATCACTACCTGGTCTCGCTCGTGCGTTCGGGGGTGCTCCAGCAAAACAGCGCCGGCGCCTATGACCTAGGTCCTTTTGCTCTTCATCTGGGACTGTCTGCGCTTAGACGGCTCGATCCGATCGCTCGCAGCAATGCGGCCGCCGAAGCTTTACGCGATAAAACAGGTGAAGCGGTCTTTGTCGCAGTTTGGGGCAGTCACGGTCCTACAATCGTGCGTTACTTTGAAGGATTCCAGCCGGTCACGGTTGAGGTCAGGGCAGGCCTTGTTCTGCCAGTCGTATCTTCGGCCACGGGACGGGTCTTTCTCGCCTGGGGGCATGAGAGCCAGCTGGCACCCATCCTGGGTCGTGAGCAAGGGGTGTCGAAAAGCGAGATAAAAAAAATCCGCGCAGCTACCAGGGCGGATGGGCTCGGACGCGTCGAAGGCAATCTCCTGCCGCGCATAGCTGCACTCAGTGTACCCGTCTTTGATCGAGATAAGCGGCTCGCTTTAACTGTGACAGCGCTCGGCTGGATCGGCGAATTCAATGTGGATCTCGACGGACCGGTGGCGCTGGCCCTACAGAAAACCGCCCGGCGACTATCCAGTGAATTGGGCTACGTCGCGCGCTGAATTTTATGGAGATGAAAAACGGCAGTGGCACCGGCTACTTGCCAGCCAGAGGCTCGCAGCCTGCCCCTGTAAATGAAGTCAATTCGCCGACATTTCTGTTTGCACCATCCTGTGTGCAGCTGCTGCGTCGATGCCTTTGGCGGTGATCTCAGCCAGCACGCTCCCGACGATCTTTTCCGCGATCGGCTTGTAGGTCGCGATATCGGCGTCCGATGCGCTGTTGATCGAATTGCCTGCGGTGTCGTTGGTTAGCTTGCGGGCTTTGTCGTCGTTCGCATCCCAGATCGCGCCTGCCATGCGGCTTGCCGGTTCGCCGAACACTTTCTCTTCCAACGCTTGACGGACATCCGCCGGCAGTGAGTCGAATACTTCCTCATTCATGATAAAGGCGAAGGACCCCCGGTAAAGTCCGCCCGGAATCACATAAACGTTCTTGGCGACCTCGGTCAGTTTGAATCCGCCCCGGGTCTCGAGCGGCATGACCACGCCGTCGGCTGTCCTGGAGGCAAGGGTTTCATACACCTTGGGGGCTGGGACCTTGATACCCGTCGCTCCCAGGGCATTGCCGACTTCGGAGCCCACGCCGCCGGGGACCCGGATTTTCATGCCCTTTATCTCCGAAAGCGATGTGACCTTCACGTTAGAGTGCAGCTGCGCGGGGCCATGGGTATGAAGGCCGATCAGTTTTACGCCGCGGTGTTCCTTTGCCTTTGCAAGGTACTTTTGATGCACGCGCCAATAGGCGACCGAGGCGGCTTCGGCATTGCCATCGTATCCAGGCAGCTCGATAAGCTTGGTCGCGGTGAAGCGCCCGGCTTGATAACCATGGAAGATCACGGACATATCAGCGGCACCATCGATGACCAGATCCATTTGAGCCGGTGGCGGGGCGATCCCGTATTTGACTTCCGCTGTGACGCGGCCGCCGGTTGCTTCCTCCATCATTTTGATCAAGCTAGGCCACATCTGAGCGTTTAACCCGTGTTTCGGCGGTGCCCAGCTTGAAATCGTCAGGTTGAACTCGGCTGCATTGACGCTTGGCGCGTTCGCTGCATTCGCGGCGACCAAGATTGCGCTTACACCTCCGAGGATCAATTTCCCTACGTTCATCCCATCCTCCCTCATGTGGCAGATTCTCTGTATTTAATATTGATAAATATATTTAACCAATGATAAGACAGGGTGCAAGGATATTGGTTGGAAGCAGGTTTGCCATGGTTGACGTGCCGCTTTGTAATGCGGATTTTTACAGTGATACCTTTATCCAGGATCCCTGGCCTCGCTATGCCGAGATGCGGGCGCTTGGCCCGGTCATCTACTTGCCAAAGCTCGATAACTATGCGTTGACCAGGCACAAGTCCATTCAGGCGGCTCTGCGCGATCCCGTCACCTTTTGCAGCAGCAAGGGCGTTGCCGGCGACCGCTTTGGCTGCAGTTTCCTCCAGGGCAATACCGTCGCTTCCGATGAGCCGCGCCATTCGGAGTTGCGCCGGGCGATGGCGCCGCCACTTCTGCCCGGAGCGCTCAAGGCCATCCGTGGCGAGGTTCAGCGGCACTCCGATGCTCTCATTGACCGCCTCTGTGCCGCAGCCGGCTTTGACGTGATGGCCGATCTGGCGCGCTATCTGCCGCTGACCATTGTTCGCGATATGGTTGGTTTGCCGGATTTCGGTCAGGAAAACATGCTGAAATGGGCGGCGGCGGCGTTTGATGTTTTAGGCGAGCAGAATGAGCGGGGGAAATGCGCGCTTGCGGCCATTGAGGAGATGCGGGAATTCATCGGTACCGGCGCGACCCCAGATAAACTGAAACAGGGAAGTTGGACTCGCCGTATCCATGAACTTGTGGATCAGGGTGGACTGAGTGCTGGCCTCGCACAATTCGCCATCCGCGACTACATCAATCCCAGTCTCGATACGACGATCTCGGCGACCGGCGAATTGATTTGGCAATTGGCGAGAAACCCTGACCAGTGGGAGGAGATCAAGAACGACCCGGACCTCTGTACCAATGCGGTCAACGAAGCGGTTCGTCTGTGCACGCCGATTCGCAGCTTCTCGCGCCATACGACCCGCGACGTTGAAGTTGAAGGCTACTGCATTCCCGAGGGCTCCCGGGTGATGATGCTGTTCGCTTCAGCCAACCGCGATGAAGCTCAGTTCGATGATCCGGATCGGTTTGATGTGACCCGTAATCCGAAAGACCATTTGGGTTTCGGGAGCGGCATTCACATGTGCGTAGGCATGCATCTTGCCCAGATGGAAATGGTGTCTCTGCTGCATGCGATGATTCCGCGCGTCGGTCGTGTCGATGTCGGTGAGCCGATCATCGCCATGAACAATACCATCCGCGCTTTCTCACACCTTGAGGCCTCGTTCGAGCCGGAAGGGCGCTTTTTTCCCGTACCAGTCATACCGCCGGCGCAGAAGGACACGAACAGCCTGCTGGCGGCAAAAGTGGCAGCTCGTAAGGAAGTCGCACGAGACATCATTACTCTCACGCTTGAACCCAAACCAGGAGATCGCTTTCCGCCCGCGGAGGCGGGCGCTCACGTTGACGTCCACATCCGGCCTGGTCTGGTCCGGCAGTATTCCCTAACCGGTAATCTCGACGAAGGTCCCTATTGCATCGCCGTCCAAAAAGAACCTCGGTCGCGCGGCGGATCCGTTGCCATGCACGAGAAGTTCCACCCTGGCTCGGACATCCTGATTGGCCGGCCACGCAACAACTTCCGGCTTCATGAAAGTGAGGCTCCAGTTGTTCTTTTCGCGGGCGGAGTAGGCCTGACACCGCTATTTGCCATGGCCTGGCAGCTCCATAAGGCGGGGCGGCTTTTTGCACTCCATATTTCGGTCCGTGAGCGTGCGCGCTTGCCTTTCGCGGCGGACTTGGCTGCAGCACCCTTTGTTGAGCGGGTGCACCTGCATGTCGACGCCGAGCCTGACAGCCCGCCCGTTGATGTTGCCGAGGCGATACCGTCATTGGGAGCAAAAGCGCATCTTTACATCTGCGGGCCTGCCGGGTTCATGCGTTTCGTCGAAGGCGAGGCCCGCGCTGCAGGTCATCCGGCCAACCTGATCCATCTGGAGCACTTCAGTGCAGAGATCGACAGCGATGGCGAGGCCTTTGAAGTGATCGCTGCGAAATCCCGGACAACGATTAAGGTGCATGCGCAGGAAACAATCTTGGATGCCTTGAAGAATGTCGGGATTTACGTCGAGACCTCTTGCGAGAACGGCGTTTGCGGAAGCTGTCTGACAGCGGTTCTGGAGGGCACGCCCGACCATCGTGATTTAGTGCAGACGGATACCGAAAAAGCGTCGAACAGAAAGATAACGGTCTGCTGTTCACGCTCGAAATCGCGGCGGCTAGTGTTGGATGTTTAGACTCTTCGACGTGAGTTTGTCAGAATCCTGTATCTGATAGGCGTTTTATGAAGCATCGCTGCTTTCTGAGTGGCTCACTATGAAGTCCTGCCTATTTAGACCATGCCGGAGCATTTTCTGATTGAGCGTCCGGCGCGGAATGTCGAGAGCGTCGCAGACCGCCTGAATGTTGCCATGATGAGTTTTGAGTCCACGAAGGATCGCCGTGCGTTCGAAGCGATCGACCCGTTCAGCCAGTGAGGCGTCGGAGGCTTCGGGATCGCTACTCTGGTCGAGGGGGCGAAGGATCGAAGTCAGGCTCCGGCCGGTGTTCGCGAATAGGACGTGGCGTTCGGCGGTGTTTTTGAGTTCGCGGATATTGCCACGCCAGGTGTGTGCCATCAGCAATGCGATATCGCTGTCGCTCAGGGCGGGTGCAGGACGGTCGTGACTGGTGGCGGCGGCGTTTTTGAAATGTTCGAACAGAGTTACGATATCGTCGCCGCGTTCTCGCAGGGGCGGAATGCGCAATGTGATGACGTTGAGGCGGTAGAGGAGATCTTCGCGGAAGCGGCCTTCGGTTGACGCCTCCTCGATATCGATGTTGGCGGCCGTTACGGTCCGCAGGTCGATCGGGATCGAATCGTTGGAGCCCAGCCGTTCAATGCGGTTTTCCTGAAGGGCGCGGAGAAGCTTGGGTTGGAGCGAAAGCGGCATGCTGCCGATTTCATCGAGAAAGAGAGTCCCGCCGCTGGCGTGTTCCATCTTGCCGACCCGTTTTTTCTGAGCGCCGGTAAAGGCCCCCGCCTCGTGTCCGAAAAGCTCGCTCTCGAAAATCTGCTCGGGGATTGCCGTGGCGTTCACGGCGACAAAATTGTTGGCGGCACGACTGCTTAGCTCATGCAGGCGGCGCGCCACGACTTCTTTACCGGTGCCGGTCTCGCCCAGGATTAGAACACTTGCGTCGGTGTCGGCGATGGCGTGGAGGTCTGCGCGCAGACGGTCCATGGCCGGGCAGTGGCCGAGAAGCTGTGTAGTGGGGCCAGTGCTTTCAGTCACCTGTTGCCGGAGACGGCGATTCTCGAGCACGAGACGGCGTTTTTCGACGGCGCGGTGCACGATTTCGAGAATTTGTTCCGGCTCGAAAGGTTTTTCAATGAAGTCGTAGGCGCCTTCCTTCATGGCGTCGACCGCCATGGGGACATCGCCGTGGCCTGTCATCAGGACGACCGGCAGGTCTTTGTCCATGGCCGAGACGCGGCGCAGAAGTTCCAGGCCATTCATGCGCGGCATCTTGACGTCAGAGAGGATGACTCCGGGGAAGTCAGGAGACAGCTGTTGCAAGGCGTCGTCGGCTCGTTCGAAGGCAACGACTTCGAAATCGGCCAGCGACAGCCACTGCTTGATCGCCGCCCGCATGGCCGCTTCATCGTCGACAAAATAGACAAGATTGCAGGGTCGGGCGGCATCATCCCGGGGCGTGGTCATGCATGCATTCCTGTCATGTTCCGGTTCCGGCGGGCGCGAAACCACTCAGTGCAGTCTCTGCCTGTTCCAGAACAGGTAGGCGGATGGTAAAGCGTGCTCCGCCGGCGGGATTATTTTCCGCCTGCAAGCTGCCTCCTAGGTCCGTGATGATGCCGTAGGATATTGAAAGCCCCAGCCCGATGCCTTCACCAACCTCCTTGGTAGTGAAGAAAGGATCGAAAAGCTTTGCGAGATTCTCGTCCGAGATGCCATGCCCAACGTCGTCGATGCTTAGCACTGCTGTTTGTTCCGTTACGTATAGAGCAATCGTGACCAGACGCTTGTCGCTCTCCTCCATTGCATCGATGGCGTTGCGAACGAAGTTCACCAGCACTTGGCCAACCCGTACTTCGTCGGCACGCACCGTAACTGGCGTGCTTGGAAGGTCAGTCACGATTTCTACGGCATCCAGACGGATTTGTGGATCCAGAAGGGCCAGAGCATCGGCGACCGCGTCCTGGAGAACCACAGGTGCGAGCTTGCCTTCGCTTTTACGAGCAAAGGTCTTGAGCTGACCGGTGATGGCACCCATTCGGTCGGCAAGTCTGGAGAGGGTGGTCAGGTTTTCTTCGACCTGCCCGCTGTCGCCGCGTTTCAGGAAGATTCTACTTCCAGCGAGGAAGGTCTGGATCGCGGCCAGGGGTTGATTGAGCTCATGGGCGATGGCAGCGGACATCTGACCAAGCGCGGCGAGCTTGCCGGCCTGAACCAGTTCATTCTGGGTTTCGCGCAGTTCGCCCTCCGCCCGGCGGCGCTCTTCGATTTCCGCCTGAAGTTTCCGGTTGACGGCCTCGATGGCCATGGCCTCACGTGCCCGGCGGGCCGACGCCGCTTTCAGTCTGCGTTCGCGTAGGAACAGGATAGCGAAGAACAGCAGAATCCACGAGATGGCCATGATCGCGATGACGGATGAGACTCGTGCTGTGACATTTGCCAATGGAGAGAGGTAGTGCAGCCTACCGCCAAGGTTTTCGATGTTCCTCGATTGCAACAGGTAGTCCGTACCACCGAACCTGCGAAGCTGCCCTTGGCTACCGCCGTCGCCGGGCCTCTCAGCCGCCGCTGACGAAGCTGTAACCGGCATGAGTTCCAGGGGTTGTAACTTGATACCGCGGTATTGCCGTCCCCGGCGGATCCGTTCAACAGTCTCCGGCGTCAGGGCGCCGAGTGTTCGGTACTTCCAGTCGGCGCGGCTGGAGAGAAAGACAACGCCGTTGGAATCACTGACGAAGACTGTTTCGCCGCCATCCCGCCAGTCCTGTTGCAAGGGGTTTAGGTCGACCTTGACCACCGCAACCCCCAGGATTTTATCTGCTTGACCCAAAGCCTCAGTGCCGACGATCGGCCAGGAGAGGAAGTAGCCGGGTTCGCCCGTGGTTGCGCCGATGGCGAAGAAGCTGCCCGCTTTTCCTTCCATGGCATCGCGGAAGTAAGGCCGAAAGCTGTAGTTGTGACCGACGAAGCTGACGTCACTGCGCCAATTGCTGGCTGCCAAGGTCTCGCCGTTCGCATCTAGGACATAGAGTGCGTCGGCGCCAGCTTGAGCGTTGATCTGTTCCAGATAGAGATTGACGTCGCCGGCTTCGCCGCCGCGTGACACAAGCTCGTTAACACCGTTGTTTCTCGTTACAACAAAGGGAAGGTAGCGGTATCTTTCCAGGGCAGCCTGCAGGGTGCTGTCGTACAGGGCCAAACGTTCCCGACCGGTTTCCCGTGCCCCATCGACCGCCGTGCTACGGGCAATGTCGGCGGCCTTCCAAATGGTCACAGCAGCCAGCAAGAGAATACCGGCGATCACGATCAGACGCCGATTCAAACTTGGCGCTGTTGCGTCTGTTGTTGGCGCTGTTCCCGAACTGGTCACCTGAGTTTTTACCGTCCTGCGTAGTTTTCAATCAAGCGCGCTTTCGCGCTCTCACCATAGCCTAGGTCATGGACGCTTAAACTGCGATGTTCTTGATCGTTTGGCCGTAATAATTCAGCGGGAAAAGTAAGGCGAAGCGGGTTTTTGAAGTCGCATGTGAATTTAGCGGCGTGTTGTTTATTGAAGATTTCTTCCACTTACTAAGGGTTGGTGATCAGATGAGTTATTAAACTATAAAGTGATGAATGTGACGAAATTCCTTACATGAACCTACTTTGAGTAGAAATAAAATATAGATCATTGATAAATATAAAAAAACTAGGTTGTATTTTTATCAAATAGGTAAATTAACTGATAAAAGTGACGGTAATTTTTACACAACTATTAAGAGTGATTATAAATATTGAGTATAATCAAATATTTCGCATATTAGATTCTTCGGCACGAATCTTGCTTTTCTTCCTGGCTAAAGCTTTCGCACTTACAGAGTTTAGGCCGAGGGGCGGCCGGCGCGGAGGCTTGGGGATCTCGGGGGGGAACATGAAAATTTTGGGCTGGATATTGACGTCTGCAGTCTGCGCGCTGCTGTTGTCGTCGGAAACAGTACAGGCTGTACCTTTCACTTACGAACTGGAGTTTCAGACAAATGGTCAAAGTATCTGGGATTCTGGACAGTCGACCACGTTGAGTCAAAGCACCTTTCTCGGCGCGGCCTGGGAAGATAAAACCACTGAAATAGATCTGATCGCGGGCAATGAGGACACCAACGTCCCAAATCCCGCTAGGATCCTTTACGACATCAAGTTTGCGGCCTGTGATCTTCTCCACTCTGCGAGCACCTGCATCAATGGTCGGAGCGCCCGGTCTCTTGTGGTTCCTCTTGGCAGCCGACCGAGTGTTCGTAGCTGCGGGAGGTATAATTTCGTTTGTAAAGGCCTTCGCGCAACTGACATTGCCCGTCGAGCTACATACGATGCGGCTTTCAGTCTCTGCAGAAAAAAGAATTCGAGCAGTACTTGTCGTAAAGGTCAGTCGCCCAGAATTGGGGTAACCGCTCTAGGGACCGCTCCGGCCCAGTTTGCTCAGGTTGACACGCGAACAGGTGTTGCCGTCAAAGGTACGACGGACGGGCGTGTCGGTGTCGAGCTTGGCGTTGAAATTGACAGCGGGTCTGTGGACGCGACGGTTTCCTACAAAGCTTCGCTGGATATTCCCGATACCAAGGGCCTCAGTAAAGCGAACGCGATCAACTTCAATCCGAACAGCGTTCTGGCCGGAACCAATACACTCAACACCAAATTCGCAAACCTGGAACTCTCGGTCGACGCGGTTATGGAACTCTCCGGCAACGTGACCGGCGAAGCCTGCGTCATTGGCGCCGGTTGCAAGGTTGGAAGCTCGCCTTTCAACATCGATGAAACCGCGTCGATTGTATCCTTCAATAAGGGCGGAGAGGGTGAAGTTCTGCTGTTGGGACAAAAACCATCGGTTTTTGGTTTTCCGGACGAAGCCAACGGTTTTCCTTTCGCTATCGATGCCGGAATTGCGGAGGTGACGCTTCATCTTCCGCAGCCTGACGCCAGCGGTGGTCTTGACCCCAATAGCAAAACGCTGAAGGCTTCAGGACAGGATGATCTGGTCGATCTGATCGTGGACCTCGATGAGGTCGTTGCGTCCGCCGCCGGTCTCCCCGGGTTGTTTGGATCGAGTGCGCCAATCGGGACGGTCGGTTCCATAGGTTTCGACATCATCAACGTTGAAATCGGTCCGACGGTCGATTTGAAACAGGATTTCGAACTGGATCCGACTCTGTTCGTTGAGTTGGTATTTGATAAGGCGGTCTTAATCGGCGGTGAACTGGTTACCAGCTTTGTTGCCGCCTGGGAGCAGCTGCCGGATATCACCTTCGTGGATGATGTGACGACGGTAACTCCGACTTTCTTTGTCGAAGCTGACTTGCTCAACGAGACTCTGCTGGATTTCGATTTCGAATTCATCATCGACCTGCTGCAGATAAAGTTCGATCTGCTCGGGATCGAAAGGAGTTTTGGAATAGGCAATGTACTTGAGCAGGGAGTCGATCTGTTCGAATCCCCGAACTTCTATGAGAATCTCTTCCCGCTGCTCGGTTTCAATGTCGAAATCGGTGAGAGCTTTGTTGTCGATTTCCTCGACGGTTCGACGGCACCCACAACCGCTGCTGCAAAGAGTGCAGAGAATCCGATATTGGAGTTTGCAGTTGTATCGGTTCCCGAACCGGGTACGCTTGCGCTGTTCTTTCTTGGGGTATGTGCGCTTTTCGCCTTTCGCCAGCGGATGGCGGACGAGGGTTCGGCCCTTGTCGTGATCCGACTGAATGTATCTTCGAAGAGGCGATAACTGTATCTGTTGTCGGCGGCGGGGACTTTCGAAGCCGATTTCTTCGCCGTCGGCGACGTACCGCTTTTTAGCTGCGTGTAGAGGTTTTAGATGAAACTCCTTAGGTTGGCGCTTTGTGGGTTGCTGTTTCAGACAACGGCCGCATTAGCGGCGGACAGCAATAACAAATTTGCCATGAAGGGGGCAGGTTTCCTGCCTTGCCAGATCTACGTCAAAGCGCGGGAAGACAAAAACAACGTTTACTACATGATCGGTGGTTGGCTGGAGGGATACATTTCCGCCCATAACCGGCTTTCCGAAGATACTTTCGATGTCATGTCCTTCGAGTCGCTCGAGCTGTTACTCAGTGTTATCGAAGTACACTGCCGCTCCAACCCCGAAGACGTTCTCTATGGTGTCGTCGATTCCATGTTGACGGAATTCGGGCCGGACAGGCTGGAGGCAAGCTCGCCGAAAGTGCAGATCGTGGAGGGTGAGCGTAAAACCGCACTGTATCGGGAAACGATCCGCCGCATGCAGGTCAAACTGACCGAACTGGGGCTGTTCAAAGACGAAGCCGACGGAAGATTCAACGATGCGACACGGTCGGCTCTCATCGCATTTCAATCCGACCTTAACTTCGAAACGACGGGTTTCCCGGACCAGACCACTCTTTGGCGGCTGCTGCGGAAGTAAGGGTGCGGCTGAGCTGCTGTCTTTTGCCAGCCAACGCCGAAAAATCAGCACACCAACTTATCTTCTTCGCTAGGACCGATACCCCAAATCATGACTTGGGCAGATCGCGACGCGACAACACTTTCGCTTTGCGTGCGGACACCGGGATATGGCTGCAAAAAGCCGCTTGCAAGTGAGCGTCCTCTGCCCAAATATTGCGCTGCACAAATCGTCATGCCGCCCGGCGTCGAGACCTAAAGAGAGGAACGTTCATGTTGAACGGAAAAAACGCAGTCGTCACCGGATCCACAAGCGGGATCGGGCTTGGGATCGCCGAGGCTCTTGCGGCCGCCGGCGCCAATGTCATGCTTAACGGCCTGGGAGATGCGGCTGCCATTGAAGAGATCCGTGCCGGCCTGGAGGCAAAATATGCGGTCAAGGTGGCCTATTCGCCTGCAAATATGCTCAAACCCGACGAGATTGCGACGATGGTCAAAGGCTGTGAAAGCACCTTCGGGTCGGCAGATATCGTCGTCAATAACGCTGGGATTCAGCATGTGGCGCCGATCGACGAATTCCCGATCGAAAAGTGGGATGCGATCATTGCCATCAATCTCACCTCTGCATTTCACGCGATACGGGCTGCCTTGCCTGGCATGAAGGAGAAGGGGTGGGGCCGGATCATCAATATCGCCTCCGCCCATGCCCTGGTGGCCTCACCCTACAAGTCGGCCTACGTTGCAGCGAAGCATGGCATTGCCGGTCTGACCAAGACTGTCGCGCTCGAAGTGGCACAGGAGGGTATTACCGTCAATGCGATCGCGCCGGGCTACGTCCTGACACCGCTGGTCGAGGCGCAAATCCCCGATACCGCGAAGGCGCGTGGCATCAGCGAGGAAGAGGTCAAACGCGACGTCATGCTCGCCGGGCAGCCGACCAAGAAGTTTGTCGAGGTTGAGAATTTGGGCGCGCTTGCAGTCTTCCTCTGCCAGGACAGCGCAGCCTCAATCACCGGCGCGACCCTGCCGGTCGACGGCGGTTGGACGGCACAGTAGGGCTGAAGATCTACTCTATGAATGTCTTGTTCGTTTGCAGCCGCAATCAGTGGCGGAGCCCGACGGGCGAACATGTTTGGCGTAAGGTCTCTGGTGTGGCCGTTCGTTCTGCTGGGACGAGCAGAGGCGCGCGTCGTCGTCTGACGCTTGCAGATATTCGTTGGGCCGATTTGATCCTCGTCATGGAGGACAAACACAAGTCGAGAATCAGAGCTGACTTTCGCGAAGACGTAAGGTTCAAGACGCTTCACGTGCTCGACATTCCCGATGACTACCGTTTCATGGATCCAGAGTTGGTTGAGATCATCAAGGAAAAGACAGAGCCTCTAATTCTTGGCGAGGAGAACGCAAGGTAACAACCTGATGTCACCCTGACAGTAGATAGACGCACGAAGTGATTTACCTCTTTGCAGCGGCCAGTAAGCCCATATAGAAGGCCATGACAGAAGCTCCGTTTAGGGCGGTTATCTCTCCCACGTCGTAGGCCGGGGCGACTTCGACCATGTCCATACCGATGAAGTTAATCCCGCCGAGACGGGTCAGAATGGCACGGGCTTGCCAGGCCAACAGGCCTCCCATTTCCGGTGTGCCGGTTCCGGGTGCGCAGGAGGGGTCGAAGCAGTCGATATCGAAGGTCAGGTAGGTTTTCGCTTCGTCGCCGACCACTTCGTGAATGCGGGTGGCGATGTCGGCAGGATTGCTCATATGCACGTCCTCGGCAGTGATAATCGTGACACCCTGATCCAGTGTCCATTGCCAGACCTCCGGCTCGACGCGACAGCGAATGCCGACCTGGACCATGCGCTCCGGGTCGACCAGTCCTTCGTTAATGGCGATACGAAAATTCGTACCGTGGGTGACGGCGACGCCGTAGTTCTCAGCCCAGGTGTCAACGTGCGCATCGAAATGAACCAACCCGAGCGGACCGCCGTGTTTCTTTGCTGCAGCGCGCAGCAGAGGCAGGGTTACGAGGTGATCGCCACCCACCGCGATCAGGTGTTCATGTTCCAACGCCTGTTGCTCTATCAGCGCCAGGGACTCGTCCAGTTTGCCCATCAGGACCGCGAAGTTCCCCACATCCGCGAAATCCAGATCGTAGAGATCGGCCCAGAGATCGGGATAGGTTCCACCGGCCATGCGGCTGGCGCGCCTGACCGCGGCGGGACCGTCACGCGCGCCGGCCCGATTAGTGGTGGCGATATCCAGCGGTACCCCGGCGATCGAGATCTCCGCGCCTCCCGTCTTAGCTGTCGTGAAGAATGTTTCACGCGCGGCAAAGGCCGGTAACGGGCGTTCTTGTTGTTTGCTCATTTGTTCACTGCCGCTGTTCAAGCTCATCTGATAGGGGGCCTCCGGGAGACTAACACGACTCCCTAGGATTAGGAGCATCGACAAAACGTCTACAGCGGTGAAGCGAATCTCTCGTGCCCTCAGGGTGCGAGGGTGCCAGAACGAGGAGTGTTTCGCAAAAGAAGTACGAGCAAGCCGGCGAGCACGGCCAGCCAGAGTGATGACCACCAGACCCAGTCGTAACGGGCATAGAGGTCGAAGAGAATCCCACCGAAATAGGCTCCGACCGCGCCCCCAATCTGGTGTCCCGCGGAAATCAATCCGAAGGCCAGGCCCATCACGCGGATACCGATGTGGCTGGCGACAAGGCTCGCGGTAACAGGACTTGTCGAATAGTCCACAAGCCCGAAGATGACGGCGAAGAGAAACAGAGTTTCCAGGTCCGTGCCGACATGAACGAGTAGGATAAAGGTCAAGCCGCGTATGAGGTAAATGCCGCCAAGCAAAAGCGGCCGGTTCACGCGGTCAGTCAACCATCCGACCAGGATCATGCCGGCCAGATTGATGGCCGAGAGCAGACCGTATGCCGTCGCGGAAGGGATAGGACCGAAGCCGCAGAAAGACGCGTAGGGGAGGAAATGGGTCTCGATCACTCCGGAGGTCGTGTAGCCGCAAAGAAAATAACTCCAGAAGAGAATCTGGAAAACCGGCATGCGGAGGATTCGCCAAGTGTCCTGCGCCAGGCTTGTTTGGGAGCCTTGTGCATTCTCCGACAATCTAACTTGGCTCATACCACTGGGGAACCAGCGCTTGACGCAGACCATCATGATGACCGTTGCGCCTCCCAAGGCAATGAACGCCAGCCGCCAATCGTAACTCGCGACCAGTACCGCAAGGAGTGGAACGATCAGGAGCTGCCCTGCTGAGGAGCCAGACGTGGCAATACCTGTCGCCAGTCCCTGGTTGGCGTCGAATTCCTGTTCCACTGCGGCGGATACCACATGGATTGCCACCAAACCGAAGCCGGTTGCGGCGATGCCCCCGAACGCCACAAGGAATGCCACGGGATGACTCGTGACGGCGACCAAAAAGCAACCGGTTGCCAATAGTCCCATTCCCAACAGCGTAACTGCGCGCGCGCCCTGCCGATCCACCAGCCGGCCTGCCAGTGGCGCAAGAACCGCAGTCATCATGAGCGCGGTGGCGGCGATTCCAGAGGTAAAGCTGCGCGACCAACCGAGCTCCTGTTCCAAAAGGGGCATGACCAGCCCAAAGGTAGCGCGCGTGGAGTAGGCCAGGGCCAAGGCAAGAAAGGAAAGACCGACCATCACCCAAGGGCGCCAATTCACTACTGTATCTTT
This sequence comes from Pelagibius sp. Alg239-R121, assembly GCF_947331435.1. Taxonomy (GTDB): domain Bacteria; phylum Pseudomonadota; class Alphaproteobacteria; order Kiloniellales; family Kiloniellaceae; genus Denitrobaculum. Next base: position 115,794 of record NZ_CAMZOF010000003.1, read on the forward strand.
CTGCATTAATCGTCCGCCCTTTGGTCTTTGCTCGATTCTTTTGCTGGTTTACCTCCTCGTCCTCATGGCATAAATGACAATATGACTTCAATTTCTGCCACTTCCGCAAATGTAACCACCGATCGATTCGAGAAGGCCAGACGACTTAAGAGAATCGTGATTGTCGTTTATCCCGGCGTGACGCTTTTGGATGCGGCCGGGCCCGCACAGGTATTCTCCAGTGCCAACGACATGCTGAACCGGGAAGGCAAAGAAGCCCTCTATCAGCTCTTGCTGACCTCTCCGCTCGGCGGCGATATCGAGACCGACACAGGCATTGTGTTAAAAACTCTTTCTCTGCAAAACGCCTCGAAGCAGCCGATCGATACGATGATTATCTCAGGCGGTGTGGGCGTATTTGATCTGCTGGAGGAAAACAGGTTCCTTAAGTGGGTCGTCGCCCGCCATGCGGAGTGCCGGCGGGTGGCGACGACCTGCATGGGTGCCTTTGTTACGGCTAAAGCGGGGCTTCTTGATGGAGAAAGCGTTGCGACACACTGGCGCTACGCCGAGGATCTCCAGTGCCAGCACCCTGAAGCTCAAGTCGAGAAGGATCCGCTGTTTGTGCGAAGTGGAAAGATGTGGTCCGCGGCGGGTGTGACCTCGGGGATAGACCTTGCCCTTGCCATGGTTGAAGAAGATCTCGATCATCGCCTTGCTATGTTGGTTGCCCAGTCGCTCGTGGTTTTCTTCAAGCGGCCCGGTGGGCAATCGCAATTCAGTAATGTGTTGAACGTCCAGAAGAAGGACGAAGCCGGTACCTTTTCCGAGCTTCATGCCTGGATTGCCGAAAACCTGAGGCGCGACCTAAGTATCGAGGTTTTAGCCCAAGAGGTCCGCATGAGCCCTCGAACCTTCGCGCGCCGGTATAAGGAGCGTACCGGCGTCACGCCGGCACGCTCCGTGGAGATGATGCGTGTCGATTCGGCGAAGCGCATGCTGGAACTGGAGCAGGATTTGCCACTCGCGAAGATTGCCAGGAATACCGGCCTTGCCGATGAACAACGTCTACGTAGGGCTTTCGTGCGGCACATGGGAATTTCGCCGCTGGATTACCGCGCAAAGTTCGGTGCGGCGGTGGGCTAGGCTCTGAGGCTTTAAAGACCAAACGAGTTGAGCACACGTGGCAGAGGGCATGATCAGGATTCCGTTACCCAGGAGCCCGTCCATTCTCGATACACCGGCGCAAGCTGCATTGCCGCTTTGCGAGACTCGGGCGGATGTGGCTCAATAGGGGTTCTCTGCTCACATCATCAGCGAAACTAAATGCCAGGTCAGGCCGGGTTCGGCGGGGTCGTTCGCACGCTCCAACACAGGAACTTTCGCATCTACATTACCGGTGCTTCGATTTCTCTGATCGGCACCTGGATGCAGCGCGTTGCCGTGGGCTGGTTGACCTGGGAGTTGACGGAGTCGGGCTTCTGGCTCGGGCTGGTGTCTTGTGCTGACCTTCTGCCCGCGGTGTTCGTGGGGCCTTTCGGTGGCGTGGTCGCTGACCGTTATAACCGCTTGAAGATCATGCTGACCGCGCAGACCGTCTCGTTGTTTCAGGCGATTGCACTTTTTGCCCTGACTGCGTCGGGGCAAGTGACCGTCGAACTGCTGGCGTTGCTTGTGCTTATCAACGGGATCGCCATGGGCTTTAATCAGCCGTCACGCCTTGCACTTATGCCTAGTCTGGTACCTCGCGAGGACCTTTCGACCGGGATTGCGATCAACTCGATCATCTTCAACTTGGCGCGATTTATCGGTCCTGCCATGGCTGGGTTGCTGATCGTGTCTGTTGGGGTCCAGGGCGCGTTTGGAGCAAATGCCCTGACGTTCTCGGCCTTTTTGATTGCCTTGTTTCGCATCAAAGTGCCGCGTCGGCCAGACCGGGGTAAGGGCAAGATTCCGCCGTCGATCTGGGTTCAACTTGGTGAGGGAATCACCTATGCTGCCCGGCATCCGGGGATTGGCCCGATGCTGTTGTTGCTTGCGACCGCGTCGCTGGGTGTGCGGCCCTTCGTCGAACTGATGCCCGGCTTCGCCGCCCGGGTTTTCGGAGGTGGCGCCGACACGCTCGCTTTACTGACATCGACGGTTGGAATCGGCGCGGTGATGAGCGGCCTCTGGATCGCGCGGCGCGGTGGTGGTGGGCTTACCAAGCTGGTACTGCTCAATACCTTGTTACTGGCACTGTCGATGTTGGCCTTCATTGCAACCGATTGGCTTTGGATCGGGGTCGCGAGCGTGGCCGTTGCAGGCATGGCCATGGTCGCTGCAGGTGTCAGCATGCAAACCCTGATGCAGATGTCGGTCGACGGCGATCTGCGCGGGCGGGTGCTAAGCCTTTACGGCATCATCTTTATCGGTGGCCCCGCTGCGGGTTCACTCATTATGGGCACGCTCTCCGAATCCTTCGGCTTGCGCCTTCCGCTGGGCGTGGGGGCGGTTGCCGTGGTCGCAATGTGGCTGTGGATCTGGCGTAAGCGCGCGTCGATCTCCGAGGCGCTGGAACCGAAAGCCACGAAAGTAAAACCGGGCCCGGACCAAACCGAGACCGGGCGTTACCAGACGCCGATATAGATGCCGCGCTTTCGCGCACCGCCGGTGCGCCGTTTTATCTCCTCGTTGCTGATGGTGGTGCGCAGCTTTCGCTTACGCAGCCAGTCGAACAGCAGGCCGTCCATTTCCGCACGCACTTCGCTATGGATATTTGAGCGGCCCAGATCGTTCAATTCGCGTGGATCGGCCTGTAGGTCATAGAGCACAGGAGGGTGTTTTTCGAAACGCATGTATTTCCAGCGCGTGGTGCGGATCATGAAAGCGCGGGCTTCGTCCGGCTCCAAATCGAGATCCTTGCTTGCGTGGTGCATGGCGAAGCAGCTGTCGGCGTAAATGGCGTTGCGCCAGCCAACCGGTTTTGTGCCCTGAAGCAGCGGTGCGAGCGATGACCCTTCCAGGAGGTGCGGCTGAGCTTCGCCGCCGGACCAATCCAGGAAGCTTGGTGCCAGATCGATCGCTTCGACGAAGTCGTCGATAGTGCGGCCGCGGGTGGCGTCGGCCTGGGTGCGCGGGTCATAGACGATCATCGGCACGCGCATAACCTCGTCGTGAAAGAGGTCCTTGTCGCCCAACCAGTGATCACCGAGATAGTCACCATGATCGCTGGTGTAGATGATGATGGTGTTATCGGCCTGGCCGATTTCCTCCAAAAATGCGCGCAGCCGGCCCAGATGGTGATCGAGCTGGGTGATCAGGCCCATATAAGCCGGAATGACTGTGTGGCGCACTTCGTCGCGGGAGAAGTTGACGCTTTCCTCGTGCTTCATAAAAGCTGCGATCACTGGATTGCAGTCGGCTTTTTCGTCCTCGGCGCGATTGGCTTCGACGATGTCTTCCGGTCCGTACATGTCATGGTACGGCGCGGGCGCCATGTAAGGCCAATGCGGCTTGATGTAGGAGAGATGCAAGCACCAGGGCTGGTCGGGAGTTTCGCGAATGAAGTCCATTGCCCGGTTTGTCATATAGGCGGTTTCCGAATGTTCTTCCTTCACGCGCGCAGGCAGGCGGGCGTTACGCAGGAACCAACCGGAAAGCAGCTCACCATTCTCGCCTTCGGCGGCATTGGCGTACTCGTGCCATGGGTTCTCACCGTCATATCCCTGTTCCTTGAGATAGCGGTTGTAGGCCAGGTTAGGGTCGAGCAATTGATCCGGGTGCAAGCCGTCGTCACGCTCGACAGGCTCAAATCCGCATTGGCTCATGAGCACGCCGTCCGCGCTCTCGGGATCAAGTCCCAGCCGTTCACAGGTCTCAAGGTCCGCCCGCATGTGAGTTTTACCGACCAGGGCAACGCGATAGCCCTGAGGGCGCAGGTAGTCGCCCATGGTATTTTCATCGATGCGCAGTGGGTAGTTATTGTAGTAGGCACCGTGAGAAAAGGCGTAGCGCCCGCTGTAAAAACTCATGCGTGAGCCGCCACAGACAGGGGCTTGCACAAAGGCTTCTGAAAAGCGTACGCCTTCCGCGGCCAGGCGATCCAGATGCGGGGTCTTGATGGTCGGATGACCAGCGCAGGCCATGTAGTCGGCACGGAATTGGTCCGCCATGATGAAGAGGATATTGGGCTTTTTTGTCATGTGGTCCCGAAACGCTTAATGGATGGCAGGGAAGACCGAAAGGATCAGGGTTTGAGTTCGTCGGGAATGGTCATGCCGATTTCCTCATAGTAACGCACCGCACCGGGGTGGAGGACCGCATTCATATCGGCCAGCGCCGTCCCGGTAGAGATGGGTTGCATCCAGGGAGCTTCGGCCTTGATGTCTTCCAGGCCGACCCAAAAGGCCTTCAACATTTCGTAGATGGCGTCGTCCGGCAGATCCTTGTTGGTGGACATCCCGACAGTGATGGCGAGAGTGTTCTCCGGGGTTGTGTTGACCTGAGCCTCGCCGTAGGCATCCGGCGGCATCTGGGTGAAGCGGAATCCCGGACGCTTGGCGAGCTTGGCAACTTCGGGTTTGGCCAGCGCATCCTCTGGGATACCCAGCATGCGGATCTCGTTGGAGACCGCAACCTGGCTGATCACCGGGCTGGGCGGGTTGGTCGGATTACAATAGACGTCGATGTTCTTATCCTGGAAGGCCTGAGCGGCGGAATCCCATCCAAGCTTGGCAACTTCGAAATCCTCGCCGGCTTTGTAGCCGGTGACGCTCTCGAACAGCAGAGTCATGGTGCGAAGTGCGGCTCCACCCGGCGGTCCCAGGAATACGCGCTTACCCTTCACGTCCATCAGCGACTCAATACCGGAATCCGCGTAGACCACGATGTGATACATGCCCATAGGGAAGTTGAAGAGCATACGGATGTTCTTGGAAAGATCGGGCGCCTGCTTGATCTTCTTGTACATGGCTTTGCCGTTGGACATTAAAAACATCACGGTCGGTGAAGACATGCAAAAGTCGGTTTTACCAGCGCCGACCTCCAACATGTGCTTTGTTGCTGCACCGGTGGCGTTGACCTGAATTTCGTGCTCGGGCAAGACCTTGTTGACCAAGGTCGCGAAGGTGGTCATCACCAAGTTGGGTGTCGTGCCTGGGCCCAACGTCGACATGCGGTAAAAGGATTTGGCGGCAAGACGGCTGGGCAGGAGCGGAGCCAGACTTGCTGCCGTCATGGCGGCAAGCGCGCCGCGGCGGGTGATGATGGCGTTTGTCTTGGTCATTGGTCGTTCCTCCGGGTTATGCGAAACCGCTGTTTCGATTTCTATAGCCTTGCCAAAGCGTCCAGCCAATCAGAAGGACGGCGAGGCCACAGGCGGCAAGAGTTATCAGGTTGGACGTGAAAATGATGGCGAGACCCAGTGCGGCGTAGAGCAGCGCGCGTGGGACATTTTTGCGAGCTGATCCCGCAATTGCGAAGTCAATCATCAACAGGGCGAGCGCTAAAGCAACCACGGCCCACACGGTCTCCCACAAGGGCTGACCGGTGCCAAGCAGCAGTGCTGGCTTGTAAGCGAACGCGAAGGGAATGAGAAAGCCGCTGACGCATAGCCGGACTGTTTCGACACTGACCTTGATGGGATTGGCTCCGGCGATTGGCGCGGCGGCGAAGGCGGCGAGGGCGACTGGGGGGGTGATGGCAGAGAGTACGCCGAAATAGACCACGAACAGATGGGCCTGAAGAGTCGATAGGCCGAGCTTTTGGACGGCAGGGCCCATCACAAGAACGATGACCAGATAGGCAGGCACCGTCGGCATGCCCATGCCGAGAACGAGACAGGCGATAGCCATGAGCAGCAGTGAGAGCAAGAGGGAGCCCTGGGAGAGAGTTTGCACGACGCTGGCAAAACGAATACCGAGGCCGGTCAGGTTCATGACTCCGATGACGATACCGACAGCCGCAACGATAGCGACCAGCAGGGCGGCAATGCGTCCGGTTTGGCGCAGGAACCGCAACCAGGGTTCTAACCGGCGGCTCTCAGGGACGAGAGCGAAACCGAGCAGGGTTGACGCAAGGACTCCCCAGAAACCCGCGAGCGCTGCGCTCGCTCCCTGAAGGAGAGTGACCACGATGATGCTGAGTGGTGCCACGAAGACGAAAAGCTTGCGCCACTCGGTGGCGTCCATCACCTGCTTGTCTTCAAGGGCTTTCTGTTCGACCTGGATCTTGCCAGCTTCTGTGTAGATCACCGCTAGCAGGTTGCCGAAATAGAAGAGGGCAGGGATCAGCGCAGCGAGGCATATAGTGAGATAGGAAATGCCGGTGATGTCGGCCATGATGAAGGCGACCGCACCCATGATTGGCGGCATGATCTGGCCGCCGGTCGACGCCCCGGCTTCCACGGCCGCGGCGAACTTTGCAGAAAAACCATAGCGCCGGATCAAGGGGATGGTGACAACACCTGTACCGACCACATTGGCGACTGCACTGCCGGATATAGTACCGAAGAGTGCGCTCGCGATGACCGCGGCTTGGGCCGGGCCGCCACGCAGACGGGCGGTGGCCATCAGAGCAAGGCGGACGATGCTGCGGTCGACGCCAATCGCTTCCAGAACGCCGCCGAAGACGATGAAGATCAGGATGGTTGAAGTTACGGCAGCCATGGGTCGGCCGAAGATGCCGTCGAAGCTGTACCAAAGGGTTTGCAGCAATTCTTCGCTTGAAACGCCTGCGTGCTGAAAGATCCAGGGCAGGGATTCGCCGTATGTTGCGTAGAGCAGACAGAGGATGCAGACGATCACCATGGCATTGCCGACGGTGCGGCGTGCCAATTCGACGACCACCGCGATGGCGACCCATGCCACGATTACATCCGCCTCATTGAGAAAATAAAGGCCGCTCTCGACTTCTTCGGAAATGCGGAAGAACCAAACCGCGGAGAGGCAGAGCCCGAGCAGCATGACAGCCCGCATTACGAGGTCGGCCTTGCGCCAGATTGTCTCTTCGTTGTTGGTTCCGATTAACAGGATAAGGCCGGCGAGCAGGAGTGCACCCACGCGCTGGATAACTTCGTCAAAGACCCCGAAGGCGGCGATGTAGACGGCGGTTGCGAGCAGCAGAAAGCACGGCAGGCCAACAACGATATGCCGGCCACGATCCATCAGGCCTGACCGCTGTCCGGCCAACGTTTCTGCCATAAACACGCCCCTCTCGCATCCCCGTCTAGATCGCAGGGTTTGCTACGGGAGAGATTACGATCTCTGGCGGTGTTTTCGCCAGCATGCTATTTCACCAGGTGAAACTTGGAGAATCTCAATGGACAGTGTCGACTCTGTCAAGACAATCCGCGCTCTGGAGCGTGGGTTGCAGGTGCTTGAGCTTCTGGGAGCAGGGCCAACGGCGTCTTTGGAAGATCTGCATCGGCGTTCGGGTCTGGCGAAGGCCACGCTATTGCGAATTCTTCGCACAGCGATCGAAGCTCAATGGGTGCACAGACGGCCGAGCGATGGCCATTATCAGCTTGCACGCGCGGTGCAGGACCTCGGCAATCAAATTGGTCGCGAGCACATCTTGTGCGAGGTCGGCGCACCTTATCTCCAGGATCTGCAGCGAGTTGTCGGCTGGCCCTCCGACATTGCCGTTTCGCCCTCGCCCGGACAGGTCGAGATCCTGGAGACGAGCCGCTTCCGCGCGCCTTTCGCGATTAACCGGCTGGTGGTGGGCTTCCGACCCTCTATGGCGTTCTCAGCATTGGGGCGTGTCTATCTCGCATTTCTGGATCCGGGCGAGCGTGAGCCCCATCTGAAATGGCTCGCGGAGTTCGGCCGCCAGCATGAGCGACGCTATGTCTCAAGTCCGGCATTCCGGCAGGAGCTGGAGGAGACCCGGGAGCGCGGCTATGGCCGACGCGAGCCGGGCTATTGGGGACGTGTCGTCGATCACGGTGCGGAACTCGGTGCCATCGCTGTGCCGATCTTCGATGGCGAGCGTGTGCAGGCGGCCTTGAACCTGGTCTGGATCGGAAGTGTGATGAGCCAGGAGGAGGTTACGGCGCGTTATCTCAACCGCTTGAAGACCGCTGCAGACGCTATATCGACGGTCGTCTCAGGCGAAGCCGTCAAAGCTTAACGCTGTGCCGGTGACACAAAGATTTCGTCGATCCAGTCGATAACGGCCTGCACGCGGGGAAGCTGTCGGACTTCTGGATGAACGAGCAGCCAAACTTCACGCGTGAGTACCGCGGTTCCCACCGTGACCCGTTGAAGCAATGGATCGTTCCCAGCGACGATGTCTGGCAAAAGCGTTTGCCCCAAGCCGGACCGGACCGCCGCGAGTGCGCTTTCCGCGTCATTGACGCGCAGTCGTCCGACGGTTGCTCCTTCGGTCTGCTTGGACATCCAGCGGGCCTGGGGCAGATGCGCATGAGTCTCTTCGTAGGTGATCCATGGCATCGCGCGAGCCGGGTTCGATGTCGCGCTGTAGAGAGAGTAGGGCAGGTCGGCCAGACGACGGCACAGGCCGGCGTCCTTCTGCGGTCGGGCGAAGCGCAGGGCCAAATCGGTTTCGCGCCGGCTGAGGCTCAGATTGCCGGTTTCCGCTATGGTCTCCAGTTGGAGTCTTGGGTGTTTTGCCATGAGGTCGTCCAGACGTGGGATCAAATGGCTATTCATCAGGATTGGCACCGCGGTGATGCGCACTGTGCCTTCACATTCCTGGAGGGTTCCCATGAGATGTTCTTGCAGCTTTCCGGCAGTCACTTCCATGGCTTGGGCGGCAACAGCTGCGCGCTCGCCTGCCTCGGTCGGGGTTAACTGCCCGTCTGTGCGGCTAAAGAGAGCGGTTCCAAGATCGGCCTCAATTGCCTTGAGGCGCCGCGAAACGGTGGTCTGGTCGATGGCAAGCCGACGCGCTGCTGCCGAAAGAGACTCCGACCTGGAAATGGCCAAGACGAGTTGGAGTGAATTCCATTCCACCAGATGCTACCTCTGCAAAATTGCAGAAAAAGATAACATAAAAAGGCAAAAAATTCGAGAACCTGCAGGTGCGAGTTTCCCGGATGGGCAAAAAAAACGGCGGTACAGTTTCCTGCACCACCGGTTGCTGATTAAAGTTGGCGCTTATTTGCCCCAGATCTTTTTGTATTCGTCGCGATAGCCGTTGCCCGGGTCGAAGCGGTTATCCGGGCCGCCGTCGTAGGCGATGTTGTCGGGTGTCACCACGTGCAGCGGTGAGACGTAGCCTGACCACTTTTCATCGGCAAAGGCACGGTTCAGTTCGTCGACCAACTGCCAGCCTTGAAGATTGAGCGGTTCTGCGACCGTCACGGCCTGGTACTGCTGCGCCCGAACCCGCTGATAGGCTGACTCCGATCCATCGCCTGCGGCCACGTTAATTGGGGCGCCGTCACCCTTGATGCCTGCTGAAGCCAGTGAGGGGCCCATGAAATCAAAGTAGAGGTCGTTGATGGCCAGCGAGTGCGTCCACTTTTCTCCGTAGCGTTGTAGCAATGTCGTGGTCAATTGCGGCATGCGGGTCGAGGTGTCTGCGATGGGAGTATCAACATACTCCAGAACAGTTCCACCGAGGTCTTCGATGACCTCTTTCATGCGGTCGGCTTTGGCGATGGCGATGGAATAGGTCGAATCGGTGAAGATCACCACAGCGGGTTTACCGCCAGCGTCCTTGAACGCCCAGTTCGCAGCTGCGCGAGAGACCTCCATAGCGTCGGTCGTGACGTTGGCAAAAACACCGGTGCCGTCGACCGGTCCGATTACCGGGGCGGAGTGCCAGGAGACCATCTTGATACCTGCCGCCTGTGCTTGCTCGACCCCTGCTTTTTGCTCGAGAATGTCGGCACCATTGATAACCAATCCGTCCGGCTTCAATGCCAAGGCTTGGCTGAAGGCGGCTTGTCGGCCCGAGACCGATCCGCCACCGTCGATGACCCGCACATCCCAGCCGATGGCATCAACGGCCTCTTCGATCCCAGTGGTCACACCGAGCACACCGCCGTTTTTGAGGTCGGCAGCGAGCACGACGATGGTCTTGCCTTCTGCGGCTTTGGGACCTGTGGTCGGGCCATCCCAACTATCTTGCCGGGTGGCGTACTTTTGGACGACCTTTTCGGCCTCCATCATTTTGTCCTGGGCAAAAGCGCTTGTTGTGCCTGCAGCGGCCGCCGCAAATGTGGCGGCGGCCAAGGTCAATGCAATATGTTTCATCCTCTTTCCTCCCTAGTATTGTTGTCTTAATTACTGGATTCCGAATGGGTCTCGGGCGTTGACGAGATGGGTTCGTTTTTGGATGGCGGCGAAAGCTTGCGCGCGGCGCTACGTTTGCGCTGGGCATAGCCTGCGATGCCGATCGCGACCAACAGAGTGACGCCGTTGAACATTGGCTCGACCCAGAAGGATCCGCCAAACTGCTGAATGCCGGAAATGCCAACTGCCAGGATAGTGACGCCGATGATCGTGCCCCAGACATTGACGCGGCCGGGCTTGATCGTGGTGGAGCCGAGGAAGGCACCGACCAACGCCGGCAGCAGAAATTCAAGGCCGACGCTGGCCTGGCCGATGCGCAGTTTAGAGGCCAGAATGATGCCGGCCAGTGCGGTCAGCGTGCCTGAAGTAATGAAGGCGGCCATGGTATAGCGCTGCACGGGAATACCGTTCAAGGATGCTGCCTTGGGATTGGCGCCGATGGCGTACATGTAACGGCCGATCGGCAGATATTCGAAGATGAGCCACATGGCGAGCGCAATCACTAAAACATAGAATCCGGTGATAGGCAGGCCGAAGACCATTGTGCCGTTAATGGCATAGAATCCGTCCGGAAGAATGCCGACCACCTGCCGTCCGCCGGTGTGCCAGAGCGCAAGGGCGTAGAGTACGGTGCCCGTGCCGAGTGTGGCGATGAAGCTGTCGATCTTGGCGACTTCAACAAGCATCCCATTGCAAAAGCCCACAAAGGCACCGAGCAACAGCACGATCAGAACTGCAAGCGGCCAGGGCAGGCCGCCCCAGGTTTGCAGGCTGATGGCGAGAATGTGCCAGAGGACGATACCGTAGCCGACTGTCAGATCAATCTTTCCGGTCACCATCGGGATCATTGCCGCCAGCGACAGCATTGCGATGATTGACTTGTCGCTCAGGATTGAACGCACGTTCAAAAGCGTGGGAAAGGTGTTGGGCAGCAGGATGGAAAACAGCAGGATCAAAAAGACCGTCAACAGGACGAGACCGTAAACCGGCAGAAAGCGGATCAGCTTTTCACCCGGGCTGGCAGTTTGAAGTTCGTGCCGGGTAGGTTCGAGAGCATTGGATTCGATGGATTGCATATTCTTGTTCGTCCGTTCAAACGGCAGTAGCTGGCACAGCGGATTCTGTTGAGAGAGGCGATGGAATCTCGGCCGCCGACGCCGAATGGATGAGGTTGGCGATGGTCAAGGCTTCGCCTTCGAGACTGTCGACGACCTGACCGCGGCTGAACACGATCGCGCGGTGACAGATATTAGCGACCTCTTCGAAGTCGGTGGAGATGATAACCAGCGCGGTGCCCCCGGCGAGCGCCTGGTTCATGAGGCGGTAGATTTCCGCCTTGGCCCCTACGTCGACGCCGGCTGTCGGATCTTCAGCGATCAGGAGCTTGCGGTCGGTGGCCAACCATCGGCCGACAACGACTTTCTGCTGATTGCCGCCCGAAAGCGCTTCGACAGGGAGGTCGGGATCATTGGGGCGCAACCCGACGGCGTCGCCGATTTCCTGAGCACGTCGGGCCTCGCTGCCGGATGAGGTGAAGGAAAGCAGTTTCCGTCCGGTCGACGCGGGATTAAGGAAGGTGTTCTCACGTACGGACAGGGAGAGTGCGACGGATTCTTCAGTGCGGTCGCGTGCGATCAGTCCGATGGCGCTCTCGAGTGCGCCACGTGGTGAGGAGAGGTTCGGCGCCGCGCCATTGAGGCGCACTGTTCCAGCGTGGACTTCGCAACCGAACAGTGCGCGCCCGACCGATTCCTGTCCTGCACCGCGCAGGCCGACAAGCCCCAGGATTTCGCCGTTGTAGACGTCGAAATCGACAGGGCCGGCGGTCTCGGTGACAAAATTGCGAACTTCTAGGACGAGCTTTCCCGGTCGTGTGTCGGCTTTGTGGAACATCTCGTCATTTGGCCGTCCAACGATCAGTTCGACCAAATCGCTTGGATCGGTTTCGCCAATGGCCCGTTCGCCAACTAACCGCCCATCGCGCAGGACCGCGACGCGGTCGGCAATCTGAAAGATCTCATCGAGCCGGTGCGAGACATAGATAATGCCAACGCCGCGTTCGCGCAGAGGGCGTAACGCCGTAAACAGGCGCTCGACTTCGTCTGCAGGCAGGCTCGCGGTAGGCTCATCGAGAACCAGCAGGTCGGCTTCAACGGCCAGGGCACGGGCGATGGCGACCAGAGATTTTTCAATGCGGGAAAGTTCCTGGACACGGCGAGTCGGATCTATGTCGCAGCCCATTGCCCGAATGGTCCGTTCGGCCAGCTTTTCCGTCTCCGACCATTTGATAAGACCACCGCCTTTGGGAAAACCCTGCGCCAGAGAGATGTTTTCGGCCACTGTCATCCATTCTATCAGGCCGAGATCCTGATGAATGAAGGCGACGGTTTGGCGTTCGCCAAAGCGCGAGGGACGGTGCTGGTAAGCTTCGCCACGCACGAGTATGCGTCCGGCGTCCGCCGTGTGAATTCCAGCCAGAGTCTTTATCAACGTGGATTTGCCAGCGCCGTTTTCACCCAGCAGCGCAACAATTTCACCGGCCTCAATGCTCAGTGATACGGCGTCGAGCGCAAGTGTTCCGCCAAAGCGCTTGGTGATAGATTCGAAGTACAGGAGCGGCCCTTCCGCTGCCATTATGTCCTCCCAGGGCTCCGCTGTGTTTTGCGGTTATTATTTACATTTGTTTCTTTCAGCTGCTGTCGTTCGCCTGCAGCGCTGAGTTTCGCGTTCCGACGTCAGTCTGACGTGGTATCCGCCATCCTTCTCTGAATGACCGTGATCTGCGGAGACTGCATGATTTCAGAGACGATTTTTTTGACCGGCTTCGAAATACTCACTGCCATCGCGCGCTCATCATCATCCGGTCGTTCCAATGTGGCCAATTGGCTATCCAACAAAGTCGCCGGCATAAAATGACTAGTACGCCGATTGACGCGATGTTGCAGAACCTCGCGGGAACCGTCGAGCAACACGAACAATAGATTGAGATTTGACGCGCGATTTAGCCGTTCGCGGTAAGTGCGGCGCAAGGCTGAGCAGGCTGCAACGACCATACCGCGGTCCTTCGCCGCGCCAGCAATCCTGGATCCAACATCGTCGAGCCAAGGTTCACGATCGGCATCGGTCAGCGCCGTTCCGCTGCTCATTTTCTCGATATTGACCTGTGGATGAAACTTGTCGGCGTCTAGAAATTTAACACGCAGACTCCGGGCCAGCGACCGGGCGATCGTTGTCTTGCCGCAGCCTGACACGCCCATGATGACGATGCCAAGCGGCTGCATATGGTCAGAGCGTTGCTGTGACACCGCCGTCAACATAAAGAACGTGGCCATTGACGAAACTGGAAGCCGGCGAGGCGAGGAAGATCGCTGCACCAATGAGCTCATCGACGTCGCCCCAGCGCCCGGAAGGAGTTCTGCCAACCAACCAGGCGGTAAAGTCTTCATCTTTGACCAGCGCTTCTGTCAACTCGGTCTTGAAGTAGCCGGGGCCGAGACCATTGACCTGTATGTTGTGTTTCCCCCAGTCGATCGCCATGCCCTTGGTCAGCATCTTGACCGCGCCTTTCGAGGCCGTATAAGGGGCGATGGACGGACGTCCCAACTCACTTTGAACCGAGCAGATGTTGATGATCTTGCCCCGTTTTCTCGGGATCATCTGCCGCGCGACCGCCTGTCCGACGAAGAAGACGCTGTCCAGATTGGTGCGCATCAGTTCTTCCCAGGTTTCAGCAGGAAAATCTTCCAAAGGCATGCGGCGTTGAATACCGGCGTTGTTTACCAGAATGTCAAGTTCGCCCACTGAAGACTCAATCTCTGCAATACCTGAGGCGACTGCGCGCTGATCGGTAACGTCGAAGGAAGCGGTATATACCGTTGCCCCCTCGGATCGGAGACGCACGGCTGCCGCTTCCAGTTTTTCCTGATTGCGGGCATTCAGAATAACTTTTGCACCGGCAGCAGAGAGGCCGCGTGCCAAGGTGTAGCCGATACCCTGACTCGAGCCAGTGATCAACGCGATGCGGTCGGACAGGTCGAACAAGGCTGCGGTCATAGAGGCTCCAAATGCTTGAATGTTGAGTAAGCCGATAACCCGGATCTCAAGGGCTGATCGCTTTCTTTTCCACGTTTGACCGCAATGCCCTGAATCTCACTCGACAGGCTGCATCGACGCCGGAAAAGATGCATTATGTTATCGATAACAGTCAGTAATTGTCAAGCGGTTGCCCTTCAAAAAACGGTGACGATGCGGGGATGCGAAGAGCGTTGAGGTGACTTGTCAAAGGCGCTTTTTGCTCTACAATGTTATCGATAACTTATTCGGCGGCATGTCTCGCCGGCATCAGCCTTCTCGGGAGCTTTCAATGTCGAAGCCGCAGGTTCTTGTCATCGGTCCTTATCCGCAATGGGATATGGACGCGTTGGACGCTCGTTTCTCACTTCACCGCCTCTGGGAGGCTACGGATCAGGACGCTTTGTTCGCGGCCCATGCCGACAGTATTCGTGCGGTTGCAACGCGGGGCGATTTGGGGGCCGATGCCGCGCTGATGAAGCGACTGCCGAATCTGGAGATGATTTCCTGCTTCGGGGTTGGCGTCGACGGCATCGATCTGGAGTATGCGCGTTCCGCATCGATCAAAGTTGCCAACACACCCGACGTCTTGACTGATGACGTTGCCGACATGGGTGTTGCCCTGCTTCTTGCGGCGGCGCGACGTATACCGCAAGGGGATGTTCATGTGCGTTCCGGCGCTTGGTTGGAAAACGCCATGGGTCTGACCAGCCGGGTCAGCGGCAAGCGCCTAGGTGTTCTGGGTATGGGCCGGATCGGCGCTGCCCTAGCAAAACGCATGCGGGGTTTCGATATGACGATAGCCTATCACAACCGTTCGCGGCGCGATGACATTGATGCGGCTTACATGGAGAGCCCGCAGGCTCTGGCGGCGGCGTCCGACTTTTTGGTCATCACGACAGCGGGTGGTGACGGGACGCGGCATATTGTTGATGGTTCGGTCCTGGAAGCCTTGGGGCCCGAGGGTGTTCTTGTTAATATCTCCCGTGGATCAACTGTCGACGAAGAAGCATTGATCGATGCGCTGGCGCAAAGGCGGATTGGTGGCGCAGGCTTGGACGTTTTCGCGGCGGAGCCCGATATGGACAGGCGGCTACTCGACTTCGAAAACGTCGTGGTTCAGCCCCATCATGCCAGCGGCACAGTGGAAACCCGCAAGGCCATGGGCAAGCTTGTTCTCGATAATCTCATTGCGCACTTCGACGGTGTGGATCTTTTGACACCTGTTGTCTGATCTCACTGACGAAGCGAACCTGAAAGGATTTTTACCATGCGTGCGGTTACGATACATGCGCCGAACGACCTCCGGCTTGACGATGTGAACCCCGGTGAAGTCGGGGCGAAAGACGTCAAAGTCCGGATCGGCGTAGGTGGAATCTGTGGGTCTGATCTGCACTATTATCAGCATGGCGGATTCGGTGCAGTGCGGATTCGTGAACCCATGATCCTTGGTCATGAGATTTCCGGGACTGTGGATGCGATAGGTGCTGAAGTGTCTTCGGTGGCGGTCGGTGATAAAATTGCCGTTAATCCCAGCGTGCCGTGCGGTGAATGCGGTTACTGTTTGGACGGCAAGCCCAACCACTGTCTCGATATGCGTTTCTACGGCAGCGCCATGCGCTTCCCCCACGTCCAAGGGGCTTTTCGCGAAGTGCTGGTTGCCAAAGAACAGCAGTGTTTTCCCGTGCCAGCCAACGTTGATCTGACCACGGCTGCCTTTGCAGAGCCACTCTCGGTCTGCCTGCATGCGGTCAAACGCGCCGGATCAGTAATTGGAAAGAAGGTCTTGGTTACCGGAACCGGTCCAATCGGAGCGCTTGCTGTCGCAGCTGTGCGAAGGGCTGGCGCCAAAGATATCGTCGCCACAGATGTGATGGATGAGCCGTTAGAGGCTGCGAAGAAGGTTGGCGCGGACGAAGTGATTAACGTCGCCAAAAACCCGGAACGCCTGGAGGCTTATGCGGCCAATAAAGGCACCTTCGATATCCAGATTGAAGCCAGCGGGAACGATCGTGCTATTGTTGCGGGACTGGGGGCGTTGAAGCCACGCGGTGTTCTGGTGCAACTCGGCGTGGGCGGTGATGCGACCTTGCCGCTCGGGCTCATCGTCTCAAAGGAAATTGACATTCGCGGCACCTTCCGCTTTCACGAAGAGTTCGCCTGGGCAGTCGAATTCCTGTCGCGCGGTTTGATCGACGCGTCACCACTGTTGACGGACGTCATTTCGATAGACAAGGCGCTGCAGGCCTTCGAGCTGGCCGGTGATCGCTCAAGAGCGATGAAGGTGCAAATCTCATTCGATTGACGGCCAATTAATCCTTCTGAATTAGACGTCCAGGTCAGCGCCAGCGGCTTCCAGGGCGGCCCTTGCAACCGCACGGTCCTGTTCGCCGCTGCCCGAGCCTACGCCGATACCGCCTATTGGCTCACCCTCAAATCGGATCGGCAGTCCGCCTGGAAGGGGCGTGATGGCGCCATCGGTCGCGAGTCCGAGCGCCATTCCGACATTCATGTCCAGATTGCCTGTTGCGGCATTCATCGAAGCTGCCGTTCTTGCCTTGGCCGTGGCGCTACGCAAACTGAGGAACTTTGCTCCGCTCATGCGTAAAGACGCGATCACCTCGCCGCTGCGGTCGACAATCACGATGCACTGCGGAACCTCGATCTTCGTAGCGTGGTCGACCGCTGCAGAGAGCATGGTCAGAGCACCGCGGTGAGTGAGCACTCTTGAGTCGGCGACGAAGGGTTCGATATTCTCGCTCACGGCTGCTGAACTCCCTGGGTGTTGAGGTGTATTGAATAGAGCGACGAAGAGGCGGCGATGAACAGCCGGTTTTTCTTGGGACCGCCGAATGTGCAGTTGGCGATTTTTTCCGGAACCATGATTTTGCCAATGCGTTCGCCAGCGGCCGTGTAGACCTGGATCGAATCTTCCGAACTTGTGTAGAGATTGCCGTTGACATCGAGACGGAATCCATCGGCCAATCCCGGATCGACGATGGCGAAGACCCGGCCGTTGGTTAGTGATACGCCGTTAACGACATCAAACACCCGAATGTGGTGGGCACCCTCGGGGTCGTGCGACTTGCCGGTATCGGAGATATAGAGCAGGCTTTCATCGGGCGAGAAGGCAAGGCCGTTGGGTTTGTCAAAGTCGTCCGCCACGACGCCTAGCTCGTTCGTTTCCGGGTCGAAGCGGTAGACGTAGTTCGCGCCGATTTCACTTTCGGCCTGATAGCCTTCCTCGTTGCTCATGATACCGTAGGGTGGGTCGGTGAACCAGACTGTTCCGTCCGATTTGACGACGACGTCGTTGGGCGAGTTGAGTTTCTTGCCCTGATAATTATCGACCACACAGACCACGCTGCCATCATGCTCCGTGCGGCTGATCCGGCGACCACCGTGTTCGCAGCTCACCAAGCGTCCTTCGCGGTCGCGCGTATGGCCGTTGGTGAAATTGGAGGGGGCGCGATAGACGCTCATGCCGTCGGCTGGGGACCATCTGAGCATGCGGTTGTTGGGAATGTCGCTCCAGAGAACATAGTCACCTTCGAAGAAATAGACCGGTCCTTCACTCCAGGTCGCCCCGGTGCAATGACGCTCGAGAATTGATTCCGGCAACAACAGGTCCCTCATCCTTGGGTCGAGAATCTCAATGTTCTCCCAGGACATTTCTCACCCTTTCCTTCTTGTCTGTTTTTTTTATGTGCTTTCCCTGGAGACGACTTTGAAGTCGATCTTCACGGTCGCAGGCGCGACCTCTTCTCCCGCCCGGATCCTGTCGATTGTCGAGAGTAGAAGCTCGCCGGCCTGCTTGCCGATGTCGTAGCTGTTCACCGTGACGGTCGTAATGGAGGGCCAGCAGCAGCGCGAGACTTCGAAGTCACCGAAACCGGCAACCGCCACACGACCAGGTACGGACCAGCCGCGCCGATGGCATTCCATGATCACGCCAAAGGCGGAGAGATCGGAAACGCAGATAACCGCGTCGACCTCGGGCCACTGTTCAATCATCTGTGCAATGGCCTGGCCACCCTGTTCCATGGAGATTGGTGGCGTGCCGAATGTGATGATATGACCTTCACCCAGTCCGAGTTCGGACATTGCGGCTTCGTAACCGGCGCGCCGGTCGGCGCCGCGCGTGTCTCGGTTGCTGGAGCCGCCAATGAACCCGATGTTGCGGTAACCACGTTCGACAAGGTGATGGACCATTGCGCGCGAGGCGTCGGCATTGGAAAAGCCGACAACTTGATCGACCGGCGCCTCTGGCAGGTCCCAAGTCTCGATAATTGGGATCGCTGCCGATTCCAACAGCCGGCGTGCCCGTTCCGTGTGGAATCCGCCAGTCAGGATCATTCCCTCCGGGCGCCGTCGGAGCATGGCCGAGATCAATTCCTCCTCCCGCCCGGACGAGTAGTCAGTGTAGCCCAGCAGGAGTTGAAGCCCGCGTTCAGAGAGCGCGTCGGTCAAACCGCAGGCGGTATCGGAAAAATTCGAGTTGTTGATGGTAGGAACAAGTGCCGTGATGAAACCGGAGCGTTTCGATGAGAGGCCGCCTGCGGTCAAGTCGGGGACATAACCGATCTCTTCGATGACCCCGAGGATACGTTCGCGTGTCGTGGCTGAGACCGAGGCACCATCTTTCAAGGCCCGCGACACGGTCATCGCAGAGAAGCCGGAGAGCCGTGCCACGTCGGCCATGGTTGGACGCGGCAGGTTAGAGCGAAATAAGCTTCCGCGGGAGTCGTCAGGATTCCCATCAGCTCGCATTGTACCGCCAGCCGTTCCTGTTTTGGGGTCTTTTTCTTCTGTCGCCATGCCCTCTTGTCCGAGTCGCCCGTCCTGCTGTGCCATCAGGTTATTGGTCTTATTCTTTTCTCAACATCCCGGCTTTGTACCGTTTCGCTGGTGTTGGCAGCCTTATGGGATCAATTGGCAGTGAATGCCGTGCGAGGCAAGAACATCATTGCACCAGGGTGTCCCCTGACGAGACCCTGCTCTCAGGGGCGCCGAAAGTGATCAGTTTCGAATGTTATCGATAACAAATGTTGTATTGATGATCAAGCGCAAGGTGATCAGGAGTGCTTCTCACCATCGTGGGCCGACTTCCTGATGCGGCGTACCATCAGCCAGACGGATAGGACGATGAAGGGCGCGGCAACCGTAGTGATGACCGAAGAGTCGACGGGCAGGTAGCTTTTGGGGATTCCCTTCAGGAGCCAGGATAGAATGCCGATGCAATAATAGCTGACCGCTGCGACGGAAAGACCTTCAACCGTCTGCTGCAGGCGCAGTTGCAGCTGAGAGCGCCGGTCCATTGAGGCCAAAAGATCCTGGTTCTGGCGTTCGAGCTCGACGTCAACCCTCGCCCGGAGCAGCGACGATGCCCGGGCAATGCGTTCGGAGGTCGAAGATTGCCGGTCGAGAATTGCCTGAAAGCTCCGAATCGCGGGCCCAAGCCGCCGTTCGATGAAGACGGAAAGGCGCTGATAGCCTTCGATGCGTTCTTCGCGCAGCTCGTCCAGACGTGACGCAACAATCGAATAATAGGCTTTGGCCGCGCTGAAACGGAAGTTGGTTTCAGCGCCAACAGTCTCAGCCCGCGCGGCCAGAGAGGTCAGTTCGGTCAGCAGCCGGGCCTGATCGTCGGGGCCGGCCGAGCCGATCTCCTGGATCAGTTTGCGCAGTTCATCGTCGATCTGGCCGATGTTCCGGCCGGCGGACTTTGCGACGGGCCAGGCAATCAGCGCTAAGGTGCGGTAGGTTTCGATATCGATCAGGCGTTGAAGCAGTCGCCCCGCACGGTTCGGATTTTCGGAGTCATCGCGAACCAGGAAACGAGAAAACCCGTCTTCGTGGAACGTGAAGTCCGTCATGATCTTGGCTCTGCCGCCGTTGGCGGTCACTGCGACGATGCGGTTGCCGGACAGCAAGTCCGTTTTTTCTTTTCCCAACCAGCGCGGATCTTGCGGACTGTCGACATAAAAACGCAATGCAACGACGGGCTTTCCGGTCTGCTTTTCGGCTGATTTCTCGGGCGTTGTGCCTTCGCTGGTTCCCATAAGATCCGCAGTAATAACCCGTCCGAAGACGGCTTCGGACCCGTCCGGCGGGTTTTTGCAAAGGACGGTATAGGAGCAGAATTCAGTGTGGCGTTCCCACTTGAAGATGACGCGGTCGTCTTCGAGAACCAATTGCTGCTTAGCGTCGGAGCCGACGGAATGGCCAAGCTGCTGCGCAACGTTGCGCACGTTCTCCCAATCTTTTTGCGCGTCGAGTTCGCCGGACAGAAAAACAAGATGCTCGCAGATGCACGGAGCTGCGGCTGTTAACGACGGCCTTGCATTGGTTTCCGCCATGACTTCGTGTCGCAGGGGGTGGAGTGAGTCGCCGGAAAGGCGTACCGATTCTTCCTGCTGCGATTCAGCCAAAATGTCATCTTTTACCGATGCGCCCTTGGTCAGAGCGGCTCGGTTTTCCTCGATTTCACGCTCTAATCTGTGCATGGAGCTCCACCTCGGTCAACCTCGCGCCTACGAGCCTGGGCAAGATTTGGGATCCTCGCGGCATTGTGCAGAGTTATCACAACAAGTCACATCCAAAACGTTAGCCTGGCAAAAGGCTGCAACGATCTTCCCGATAGCAGGGAGGTCTCTTGCAAATCAGAGGGCATTTAGTCGCATTTAGGCGCTTTGCAGCGTCGCTTGCCTGCCTGATGAGACTGATAGCACCAAGAAGAGTGGGCGTGATTTTTTAAGAGATGTGTTGGAAGCTGCTGCGCCTTGTACGGGAAATACCGCATGTTGCAGGAGCCTGAAGATCCCCATTTCAGATAAAGAGCGCCATGTTTCGTCTATGATCTGTGTCTGGTGGCGCTCGTTAAAGTGTTGGTATCACTTGCACCGCGTCGTGGCTGTGCCTTCAGCTAGGAAGCAGGATCACGGCGCGGTGTCCTTTCTCCTGAAAACACAGAATCCTGCTTAAAGTTGCTGCTGGTCCCCAGAACACTAGGGAAGTTCGACCGTGGCATCCAATTGGCTCGCCTGACTTCTGGGCGTTTCGGCGCCTCAAGACGTAATTCCTACGTAACAGGCAGGCTGATTCGGACCTTCAGAGCGGTTTGCCTCTGTGCTGCTATGAAAAGATCGTCAATTTGATGCATCATTTCGGTGGTCCGAGCCTCGGCGGCCATATCCGGCGATAACAGAGAGTTTTTCAACCGATAACCGTAAGCTTATAGGGGAATTTGATTGGCAAGGCGTCAAGATGCGACGCGCGAGCAGCCTTTTGTAATTCCAGCATAAATGGCAATTACGAATTTGTTCGCTTACTGACAAACCACTTGATTCAATGACGTTTTTCGCTGTAGCGGGGGTCGGGAGGGATGAAATTTTTTTGAACAAGATGTCTAAAGTTTTGGTTAAAGATGTGTTACCTTCTTCCCAAATAGAGTTTCGCAGACAGAAATCGTGCAGCGAATCCAGTTAGGGGAAATACGGATGAACAAAACGGATCATCAGGATCTTGGAAAGCTCGCAGGTTCGGCCGAACACGAAAAATGGCCGGCGTTGCGTTCGACGGCCTTTATTCTGCTTACAAGTGTGGTGATATGGCTGGCCTTCGTAATGGCCGTTGCCAACTTGGGTTAGCCGATCGGACTGACTTACCGCGCATTAGGATTGGGCCCGGTTGTAGAGCCGGGCTAAGACGTCTTGTTTTGAAACCAGCGTCGCCGCTGGTCAGCTTCCCTCCATGCTGGCGAGCATCTGCCTGAGCACTTCGCAGGTAAAATCCTTGTCCTGGACCGTACCGAACCCCCTGACATCGTAACCACCCTTGCCGTCTTCTTTCAGTCCGATTGCAATCAGATGTTCGGCGCCAAATTCCTGCATTTCTCGTACAAGATTGTCGAACTTTGCTGTGTCGGTAGAAGAATTCTTGTCCATGATCAAAGGGTCCTGTCACTGAGCCTAGAGAATTTCGCATGAAAGCGATTTCAAGTTAAGTTCTCTAACTATTTGTTTTAGCGTGCTTTTCCGCTGCGTAAGAGAAGCCGGATTTGCGGAAACAGCTGCTACCGATGATGAGAGAAATACACGTTCTGACGGAACCTGCAAGGTTCGATCCGGGCGCGTTCGCTTCTTGCAGGCAGGACAAGAAGTTTGCCGCTATGGCGCGATATTCGACACCGGTGCCCGGAGTCTATGCGCCAGCCGGAGCGGGAACACACAAAAGCACCCCAAGGCCCTTGACAGAAGGGCGCCTGACCACCTATACGCCTGCGTCTGACGGCATGTTTCCATGCTTGTGGCGGAGTAGCTCAGCTGGTTAGAGCAGCGGAATCATAATCCGCGTGTCGGGGGTTCAAGTCCCTCCTCCGCTACCAATTTTACTAATAAAATCAATAGTTTAGAGTGAAATCAGACCGATAATGGTAGCAGTTTAGCACGTTATTGTTGTTGGTTTTACGAAGCGCGCGTGCAGTTCAACGACTATAGGCTGCTTGTTATTGTTTCTATACAACCAAGTTGGTTTTCGCCTATCCTAGATTGACTATATCTCGGATCGGCGTAACCCATGGACGCATTAAAGGCCTTTGCGGATATCGCTCCGTTCCTCTCCAATCCTCTGGTGTTGGTGGGTTTCGTCCTGCTCTTGTTCTTCGGCATTCATCGGACTTTGATCAAATCCGGGGTCCTGCGGCCGTTGTCCGAGAGGCAGGGCGGCGTCGTGGTCAAACTCTTGCTGAAGTACGGCTTCGTGATTGCATTGGTGATGATCCTTTGCGGTTTTGGCTACGCCTTCTACACGGCAACGCTAGATGTGGAGCGAAGTGCTAAGGTCGCTGAGACAGTTAAAGTTCTGCAAGAAGCTCATGAGCGAGAGATTGCCGAGTACCAACGTCGCGAAGAGGCGTATCAGAGACGAGATGAAGAACTGACCAAAGCGGTCACGGCATTTGCGCATTTAGCCGAGAAGCCCGACGCTCCGCAGAGTGTCGAGGACGCTCAGAAAGAGTTGGAAGCCGGAAATCCGGAGGCAGCGGAGCAAATCTTTGCTGACACTTTGGAGCGAAAGGCGGCCGAGGGCGAAGCGGCGAACAAGGAAGCCGCCGCTGCTGCGCGTCACCTCGGTGCACTGGCGACCTTGAACGATGCGCAAAAGGCATTGGTTGCCTACCGGCGAGCAAGCAAATTGGATCCAGAGTACTCGAGTGTTTGGATTAGCTTGGGGGACGCGGCTGTCACAGCAGGATCTCTTGCGGAAGCGGAGCGGGCGTTCCGCCAATATCTTGAGTTTCAGGAACAGGACGGTGATGAGCGCGAGATATCGGTCAGTCATAACAGGATCGGCGATGTTCAGGTTGCGCAAGGCGATCTTAGCGGCGCACTGAAGAGCTATCAGGCTGGATTGGAGATTGCCGATCGTCTCGCGTCACAGGATCCCGGGAACGCCGGCTGGCAACGGGACCTTTCGGTCAGTCACGAAAGGATCGGCGATGTGTGGATCAAGCTCGGAAAAGAACAAACCGCACTAGTGTCTTATTCACAGAGCTACGATATCGCGAAGAAGCTGGCTGAGAAGCATCCGGAACATCCAGAGTTTCAGTCAGATCTTACATACCTAAATGAAAAGCTCAGCGTTTATCGAGGTGTTTTTGAAAAGTGAGAGCATTTTGAGTGATGCGGCTAACACTACGCCGAAAAACTGATGAAACCCGAAGTACTTTTAGGGTCAAATCCCTCCTCCGCTACCATTCTTTTCGAACCAATTCGACTCTTTGAGCACGTCGGTCCTACGGGGTCTGATGCGAGCGGTTCGCCCTAGTGCAATTGATCGAACCCGCAGACCTCTCTCAATACTTGGGAGGCATCGGGCTCACTACGAATGTGGCCCGGGTTGTTTCTTCACCAGGCCTTGCCTGTTTTCGCTCATCGAGATGTCTGCGGATGACACGAGGGTCAATTTGCAATCGGTACAACTTGAGAGCACCGGGGCTCAGGCGTATGGGTCTAAGGGAGCCTGGTTAAGCATGCCAGGTTCCGGGCTTAAGCAGTTTTTTCCGCCCAAAGTCTTCTTCCGGTTGCCGACACAGCCAGGTCGGACCCATCAAGTGTCGCGACTTAGCCGGTGCCGGTGATTATAAAGTGAACACTGTTCAAAAAATATTGAACAGTGTTCACGATCGACCTATGTATCACTTCTCGTTCAATTGAGAGCCGACCCTGCTGCGTCGACATGTGTCCGCGCAAAGGTTTGCGAAAAAATTGAACAATGTTCATTATTGTTAAGGAATCATCCTATGCCTTACGAAGCCCGAAAATCCTTAAAAGCACAGTTCGCCGGGCTGTTATTAGCGGCGACACTGCTCGGCGGTACGACCGGTCAGTCCGATGCTGCCGGGCTGCTTTCGCCCAAGGACGGGAGCTCTCCACCCTTGAGCATCCGAGAACACAACGTCAGCGTCGTGATCGAAGACGGCTATGCCATTACCCGTATTGAACAGGTCTTCAGCAACCCGCACAGCTCGGATTTCGAGGCTGTTTATTCTTTTCCCGTGCCCGAAAAGGCGGCGGTGTCGGAGTTCACCTATTGGATTGACGGGCAGCCGGTCTCCGGCGAGGTGCTCGAGAAAAAGCAGGCCCGGGACATCTATGAAAAGGAGAAGGCTGCAGGGCGGGAAACCGCGATTACGGAACAGGACGACTATCGCACCTTTGATATATCCGTCTGGCCGGTGCGGGCCGGACAGGATGTAAGGGTGAGGCTGTCATATATTCAACCGGCTCATATCGACACAGGTGTCGGACGCTATGCCTATCCGCTGGAAGATGGCGGGGTCGACGAGCAGAAGAATGCCTTTTGGTTCACGAACGAACGGGTCATGGAAAGTTTCGGGTTCGAACTGGAACTGCGTTCGGCGTTTCCGCTTCAAGGTCTGCGCCTGCCGGCCCATCCCGATGCAAAGATCTCGCGCGACGCCGAAGGGGACTGGCATGTGAAAATAGTTAAGACGTCGCCGACCGCAGGAGCGGCCGCGCGAAGCGTTGGGGGTGCTGCTACGGACGACGCTGGCGAAGTGCCGCACACCGTGCCATCGGGACAAATTGCAATCGAAAGTCCAGAGGCAATGGAAGGGGCTGTGACAGAGGCGAGTCGATTGAACAAGGACATCGTGGTCTATTGGAAACTGCAGGATGGTCTGCCAGCCAGTCTCGACCTGGTTGTCCAAAAGGAGGTCGCCGAAGGCCGCGGCACCTTCATGATGGTCCTCACGCCTGGTGATGATCTTGCCCCTATTGCCGAAGGGCGCGACTGGGTCTTCGTGCTGGACATTTCGGGCTCGATGGATGGAAAGTTCTCCACCTTGGCGCAGGGTGTCTCGGAAGGCCTGGATCGTCTGACTCCGAAAGACCGCTTCCGGATTGTGTATTTCAACAACGGCACGCGCGACAGTGGCGGTTTTGCAGCGGCAACACCGGAGAACATCGCCCAGGCAGTCAGAGATTTAGCCAGAGTGAAGCCGAATGGCGGAACCAATCTCTACGCCGGTTTGGCGCACGGCCTAACACAGCTCGACAGTGACAGAACGTCCGGCTTGGTTCTTGTGACAGATGGGGTTGCCAACCTGGGGGAAACCGAGAAGCGTTCTTTCATCAAGCTTGTTGAGAAGCAGGACGTGCGTCTCTTCACCCTGGTAATGGGCAACAGTGCCAATCGGCCGCTGCTTAACGCCATCAGCCTGGCTTCGGGCGGTACGGCGATCTCGGTCTCCAACAGTGACGATGTCGTCGGCGCGGTTTTGTCGGCGACCAGCAAGTTGACCCATACAGCGCTGCACGACGTAACGATCGCGATCGACGGCGTACGCACCGCCGACATTTCTCCCAAACGGATTGGCAGCCTTTACCGGGGACAGCAGTTGGTCGTGTTCGGGCACTACTGGGGCGGTGGCGACGCGGACGTAACGCTGAACGCTAAGCTGTCCGGGCAGCCGGTCTCTTACAGGATGCACTACGACTTCCCGGAGGTGCAGACTCGAAATCCTGAGATCGAGCGGCTTTGGGGCTTCGCCGCCATCGAAGATCTGATGCAGGACATGGAACTCTTTGGTTCGACCGAAGACGGCAAGCAGGCGGTGACAGATCTCGCCGTCGAAAACGGCCTGGTCACGCCCTTTACTTCGATGGTCGTGGTGCGGGAGAAGCTCTTTGCACAGTATGGTATTGATCGCCTCAATCGAGACCGTCTGGCGTCGGAAGCTTCTGCGCAGCAGGCCCGGACATCACAGCCAATACAAAGCAAACCGGTTGCCCAGACTGGCAGTAAAAGTGCCGGTTCTGCCTTCAGCAATGACCGGGCCTCTTACTCTGGTGGCGGATCGGGTGGCAGTTCAGGCGGTGGCGCGGGCGCTATCGACCCCTTGATCTTGGTCTTTCTGCTGATGGCCGCTGTTCCCCTCGCTGTGGCGCGTTTCAAGAAAGGGGAGCGAGGAGCGTGACAACCGCATCCCGCGGATGGAAGAGCCATGACAGCCTCGCGTTGCCATGGTTCTCCCTTGTTCTGGCTGCCCTCGCTGCCGGCTGTTTTGTCGTCTTCGGTCCCGCGCCCGATCTACTGGTATGGGATCGTGCCGGGATTGATGAGGGTGAATTCTGGCGTGGCGTCACCGGTCACTTCGCGCATAGCGACGTAGAGCATTTAGTCTGGAACCTTGCGGCACTGAGTGGACTGGCCGGGTTGCTGGAATGCAAGTACGGCTTTTCCGCTGCGAAACAGTTCAGCCTGTTGGCCGTGTCGGCGATCGCCATTTCTGCTGTCGTCTATTGCTTTCGGCCCAACCTAGTTCGCTATGTCGGTCTGTCCGGAATTCTGAACGGCTATTTCATACTTCTGCTTTGGCATGTCTGGCAGGAATATCGACACCCGACCACACCGCTGGTTGCGTTAGGCGTGATTGGAAAAGTCGTTTTTGAAGCGTTCGCTGAAAGGTCGCTGTTCGGTGTTGGGGACTGGCCGCCGGTTCCCGAAGCTCACGCCGCCGGCGTCGTTACAGGAATCTTGTTCGTGGCGGTGTCCGCTTGCCGTCGATCTACGTGATGAAGACAGAGCAGATCGAGGAAGCCTGATTGCCGGCTCTGCATCTTTCTAAAGGACCCATCATGTTCGTCCCTGATTCAGGGCCAAACAGTCATCCACCAAGAGGCGTCTTGTGTGCAAACCGTCATGCGGGCAGCTTGATAATGAAGCGACGTTGGAAGACCCTTACTGAGCCAGTGCGCAGAAGCCGAGGCTGGTCATGACACGTCCGGGCGCGGTGACAGAGCTTCAATTTCCGGTCATTGAAACCGGCGAAGTGGATGGGTTGATCCTGTTGCGGACCGGACCGGCCGGCGAAAAAGGGTCGATCGATGCCGATTTTGATTTTACCGGCAACGAGGCCGGGACAGGCGAACCTGGCACCGGGCTGCGAGTCCTCTTAATCGATGACGACGGCAAGGTGGTCGCCGAAACTGTCAGTGCTTACGACGGCTTCTTCTTCATCAGCCCTGTGCCTTACGGGCGCTATCATCTGATGCTCGACGAAAAACAACTCCGGGAATTGGGCTATTCGTCCGGGCCCACCCGACGCTTTGAAATCCGCGAAGACGAGCCCGTCGCGGCGGGGCTGGATCTTATCGCCTTGACGCCCTTGTGAGGGCTCTTGGAGCGTTCTCTACAAAATGATCAGGCTTCGAAGCTGACAGCGATGTCGCCGAGACCTTCGACGCTGTAGAGCACTTCATCGCCGATCTGGGGAAAGCGGGTCTTGAGCGCACTGCCTGTGATGACAATGTCGCCTCGGCGCAGGATCTGCCCGCGCCCGATCAGGTGATTGGCGATCCATGCCAACCCTTCCAGCGGGTGCCCCAAAGCGTCGCCGGTCACGCCGCGGTCGATGGTTTCGCCGTTCCAGGACAGCTCGCCCACCGCATTGGTCAAATCCAGATCGCGCCAGTCTGTAACCGGTTCGCCAAGCACGACGCCGCCACACCAGCAGCGGTCGGTCAAAATCGATGCCGCATCCAGATCGCTATAATCTGCATTACGATCTTCGATTAACTCAAACGCCGTCATGCAGGCTGCAACGTAACCTGCAATGCTATCGCGATCATAGGCTGTGGTGGACGCCGGCACGTCGCGATCCACCTCGACCGCGACTTCGAATTCGAGCCCGAGGTGTAAAAAATCGGATAGCTTCACGCTGGCAGGCGATCTCTGGATCGTCTTGGCGACAATTCCGCCATAGGCCGGTTGATCGACACCGCAGAGCTCCTGTACCGCTCTGGAGGTTAAGGCAATCTTGTGCCCACCCATGGGGCCGACGCCACCTTCGGTCTCGAACAGGTGATGGACTTTGTCCTGGATTCGATACGCCGAGTCCAGGGATCCAGGAGCGTCCAGGCCGCGCAGAGGCTGGAAGTTTTGCCGTTTGCTGTGCGCATCGAAGATTTTGCGTGCGACGCGTTGTTCCTGCTCTGCTTCCAAAGTTTCAGCCTCCTAAAAAAGCGTAACCGTTTATCAGCGTTGTTGTATTACGGGGCTGATAGAATGCCCGGGAAACGGTCTCTTCGTCGATAGGGCTTCCATAAAGCGCCCGGAATCTCCTAAAGTGAGATCATGTCTGATACCTATAAAGCGGCTTGCGTTCAAAATTGTGCCACGGCAGATGTCGCACAGAACATTGCTGTTACTCTTGAGTTGACGCGCGAGGCGGCGGCGGCCGGGGCCAGTTTGATATGTCTACCCGAATACTTCTCGGGACTGGAAACCATTGACGGTTTGCTGCATCCGGCGGCATTTCCCGAGGGCGATCATCCGGTTCTTCCGGCCTTTAGCGAAGAAGCGAAGAAGCTCGGCGCCTGGATTCTTTTGGGATCTCTCGGGGTTAAATCCGATGACGGCCGTATCTTTAATCGATCCTACCTGCTGGATGCGTCAGGCACAGTCACAGCGCGATATGACAAGATCCATATGTTCGATGTGAATCTCGGCGCAGGGAAGGTCTATCGGGAATCAGCGACGATTGCACCGGGTTCCGAGGCTGTTATTGCGCAAACGCCATGGGGCGGCCTGGGACTATCGATTTGCTACGATCTGCGGTTTGCACCGCTCTATCGGACATTGGCGCAGGCCGGTGCCAGCATGCTGGCGGTGCCGGCTGCCTTCACCAAGATGACCGGCCAGGCTCACTGGCATATTTTGAATCGGGCACGCGCCATTGAGCACGGTTGTTTCGTCATTGCACCTTGCCAATATGGGACTCTGGTCGGCGGCGGTGAGTGTTACGGACATTCGCTCATAATAGACCCTTGGGGCGAAGTTCTGGCGGATGGGGGCGAAGGGCCGGGTGTTGTGGTTGCCGACATTGATCCACAGGCGGTTTCGCGTGCGCGTGGTCGCATTCCCGCCCTTGAGCATGATCGCATGGTCTTAATCAAGGGCGATCCAAAAGCGCCAGGGCCGCACGCAAAGAATGCAGCCGAGTGAGGCTTCGATAGAGCCAGCGCATAAGTGGTTTTCGCCAGCCGCGAGGCCGTGCGATCTTCACCAGGCTAAATATCCCCAACAACCGCATGAACAGGTAGATCAAAGCATGAAGATTCAGGAGGCCCTTCGTTCGTTGCCGACAAAGCCCGGCGTGATCATTGCAACCATCATTGTCGTTCTGGGCGGAGGTTGGCAGGGCTATTCACTGAGAGAGTCCTGCGTGTACAAGGCGGGTTTGACGTCCGGCCTGACCACTGCGATTGAGACTTCTGCTGCGGCCGGCAGCAGCGAAGCCCCTGTGCCTCTGAATTTGGCCAATGTGACGGATTTTGCCTGGGACGAAGTGCAGATCCTGCAAAACTACCGTCTGACGACAACGTCGCTTGATTGTCCATTCGGCTGGCATTGGTCCGAAGATGCTCGAAGCGAACTCGCGGCAAAAGGATTACTGACCGTACTTGCTTTCTTTCAGAACGGAACTTTTGTCGACTTCATGGATCACAGCGGTGAGATCGCAACCTTCGAAGTCAGCGAA
The DNA here is from genome assembly GCF_947331435.1 of Pelagibius sp. Alg239-R121. Taxonomy (GTDB): domain Bacteria; phylum Pseudomonadota; class Alphaproteobacteria; order Kiloniellales; family Kiloniellaceae; genus Denitrobaculum. Next base: position 146,154 of record NZ_CAMZOF010000003.1, read on the forward strand.
GACAAGATCACCAAAGCACAGGCGCAGTTCCGCGTCATACCTTCCCCAGATGGCAAGGGCCCCTTTCTTGTGCAACAACTCGAAAGCGATGAGTCTTAAGCGTCGGTAAGCTATTGAAATTTAATATCTAAATGCCGGACGCACCGAGCAAATCCTGCCTGGCTTTTTCGAGATGCCGGTTGATGTGGTCGACGGCCTTATTCACATCCCGTTGGCAAAGCGCCTCGTAGAGGTCGCGATGCTGCGCGTTATAGGAGTCGATTTGTTCAGGCGTCAGGATTGTGTCCTTCATCGCGGCCCACTGAGCATGCGAGCGGACATTGTTGATCTGCTGATAGAGGTTGACCAGCAGCGGGTTCTGGGAACAGCGGGCCAGCAGAAGGTGGAATTCACTATCCCAGTGGCCGAAGCTGTTTTTATCGCTGCTTGAGCTTTCAAGCCGCTCCAGAATCGCTTCCATCGAATTGAGGTCCCGGTGGGTCGCATGGATTGCGGCAAGCCGGGTCATATAGGGTTCGACCGAAAAGCGCGCCTCGATCAGCTGCAGCGGGCTGATCAAGTCAGTGATGTCTTCGACGCTGTTCTGCAGTGGCTCGGCATAGTTGACGAAGGTGCCGCTTCCTACCTTGCGGATGACGACACCATTCTCTTCGAGCTGGTTAAGGGCTTTCCGGACCGTACTGCGTGCAGCACCCAGTGCGATTGCCAGTTGCCGTTCAGCCGGTAACTGCTCACCGTGGGCATAGACACCTGTTTCAATGGCCCGGCGCAATCGAGTGGTGATTGCGCCGGCACCCTTACCCGTGCTCGGCATCAATTCTCCTGTGGCGGATACCGATTTTGAAAGTTCCGCCTGCAATGGGCTTGGATCAAAGTCTGTTGGTTTGTTTATTGCCAAATTTTTTGACCATTGGTGTAAAATTGGTTTGCAATCGGTTCTGAGTTGTGCAGAGTATCATTGCCTGCCTCAGGGCGGTTCGCGTACCAACTGTAATAGGGTGACTCGCCGTTTTAAGCAAGTTACACGGCGATTTAGGTAGGGGACGAAGGACGACATGGCATTTCCTGAAGGTGTGAAGTATGCGGTCGTGGGGGCCGGTATTCACGGATTGAGCACCGCATACCATTTGGCAGCATCGCTTCGCGCGAGCGGCCGCGGTTCGGGCGAAGATGTTCTGATCATCGACAAAACAGCTATTGCGGCCGGTGCTTCCGGCATCGCTTGTGGCGTTGTTCGCAATAACTATTTCCAACCGGCCATGCGCGAGCTGATGGCGCAGTGCGTCGAGGTTTGGGAGAGCGATCCCAAGGCCTACAGCTATCACCCGGTCGGCTATATGCAGATCAGCCCGGAATCGATGCATGAAGATGTAGGTACAATCTACGAACAGCAAAAAGCGATCGGTTACGAATCCACCTTCATCGAGGGTGAAGCTGATTCCATGACCTACATGAAGGGGCTGTTCGACGACTGGCAAGCCAAGGGAATTACGTCGGTTCTGCACGAGAAGAAGGGCGGCTACGCCAACAACACTGCCAGTATGTATGGGCTTGCCACCAAGGCCGAGGCGGAAGGGGTCCGTATTCTGACCGGGGTCGAAGTTACTGGCTTCGAATTCGCGTCCGACGGTGGCGCCGTGACGGCCATCCAGACCGACAAGGGCAAAATCAATTGCGAATATGTTGTCATTGCCACCGGGCCCTGGGTCAGCCGTTTCTGGGATTTTCTCGACCTGCCGCGCAGCATCTCGATCAAGGGGCGGGACGGCCAGCAGCATGACGACGTCGCAATGTGGAAGTACTGGTGTCTGGAAGAGGGCACGCTTGGTGTCGATCCCAACATGCACAAGACAAATGACGGTGCCATGCCGCCTGTTCTGCACGTCGATTCGAATGCGCCTCTCTACGCGGACGAAGATGGCTCGCTGATTACAGAAGAGATGTGGGGCATCTATTACAAGCCCGACTTCAATTTTGGCGGAATTCAGGGCGGCGCAGCGCCTTATGTGGTTGATCAGAATCCCTATGAAGTGGCGATCGATCCTTACGGTCCCGACTCGCCGGATTTCATCGTCGGTGATAATTTCATCAACATGTGGTGTTCTGCGCTGGCACATTGCCAGAAGCGCTTCGAAGGCCAGATCCGTTACTACAAGAACACGGATCCGTCCGGTGGTCTTGGATGCTTCACGCCAGACAGCTTCCCGGTTTTCGATGTTTTCCGCGAGAACGCTTATGTCATCGCCGACTCCAACCACGGTTACAAGATGATCGGTGTCGGCAAACTCGTCGCGCAGGAAATCATGGGTGAGAGCAGCAAATTGCTCGAACCCTTCCGATTCTCTCGCTACGCCGAAGGGAAATTGCATCCCGTTTCCAGCAGTCCCTTCCCTTGGAGCTAGAAAGCGATTCTCTAAAAGACCTACCAAAATGTTAAATTGGTTTCTTTTTATGCTCAAATTGGTATAAGTTGGAATCAGAAAACATACCAATCAACGACAGGGGTGGTGGCATCATGGCAACGGATCTTGAAGGCTTTGTCGAACAGCCGGGACGTAGCGATCTCGTCAAGCAGGTTCGCGAGAAAATCGACGAGTTGGGTATTGAGTACCTCTATCTCCAGTTCGTTTCGATAACGGGCCGGATCTGCGGTAAGGGGATTCCAGCCGACCATTGGGAGTCGGTTGCCGAGAAGGGTTTTCAGCTTGTCTATGGTGCGACGGTCAATCTCTTCCTCAACAGGCACGGCGAGTACATGGGTTACGGGCCCGAGTCGATGGAGCTTGTCGGAATTCCGGAGCCGGAAACTTTCATGCAGCTGGCCTGGGACACACGGGTCGCGCGGATCTGGTGCACTCTGTTCCGCAATCGCGAGGAACGCGAAGATGCCGGCAGCTTCCTGACATCGGACTGTCGCGGTAATCTGCGGCGTATTCATGATCAGTTCAAGCAGGACCACGGCGGACTTCATCTGCGTCATGGCACCGAGCCTGAGATGATGTGGTTGAAGAAGGGCGAGGACGGTAAACCGAACGGCGGTTTCTCGAACCCCTATTGCTATCACATTGATCAGTTTGAGAGCCTTCGACCGGTTTACATGAAGGTAATCGAATATTCGCGCAAGATGGGCCTCGACATCATCCAGGGCGATCACGAGGACGCACCGGGTCAGCTCGAACTCAACTTCACCTACGACGATGCGCTCCGGACTGCGGACCGTTTGACGACCTACCGCCAGATATGCGCGCAGGTCGCCCGCGAATTCAATTTGATCGCCTGCTTCATGTCGAAGCCCTTCATGAACGTCTCTGCTTCGGGGTGTCACCACAATATTTCTTTGTGGAACGGTGGCGAAGATAGCGTGAAATCGCTTGGCAATGATCCGGCAAAGTTGCCTGGTATGGCTGAGAATTTCATGTATCGCTCAGGCGGTGAAAACACCTTCATGCCCGATACCGATGATCCGCAAATGCCCGGTAAAGTCGGTTTGCAGGTCGTTGGCGGTATCGTCAAGCACCTTGGGGCCCTGACCGCGATCGGCTGTTCTACGGTGAACTCCTATCGACGGCTTTGGGACACGGGCTTCTGGGCACCGATTTTTGCGGACTGGGGCTATCAGAACCGCACGACGGGCCTGCGGATTTCCGCACCGGGACGCTTCGAGTACCGGGCAGTGGATTCCATGGTGAATCCTCATCTCATGGCCGGAGCAATCATCAAAGCTGCGGACGACGGCATCAAGAACAATATCGATCCGGGTGAACCCGAAAGCCGCAACATTTATCAGGCTATGGAAGCAGGCAAGGAAGTCAGAAGGCTACCAATGACCTTGGGTGATGCTCTGACGGCACTTGGCGAGGACGAGGTGATCCAGTCGGCGATGCCAGGAGAAATGTACCGGTTGTTTGATGAGTACAAGCGCGACGAATGGGAGCGTTTCCTGCACACCACGACCGATTGGGATATGGAAACCTACATCGATTGTCTGCCGTAAGGCGCCTGTATCGGGGCAGAATCTCCGGTACGGCTTCGGACGAGAAAAATGCATTGCAGGGCCGTTTTGCCTTGGCGAGACGCTCCCCTGCGCCCTTAAACACTTCAGTTGAGGAGAGACGAAGGCAATGTGTGGAATAGCAGGGCTCATCCACCGCGATGGCGCCTCCGGCATCGGTCAGGAAATGACATCGATGCTTCAGGCCCTCAAGCATCGCGGACCGGATTCGACCGGCTTCGCGATATACGGCGATGCCGCGGACGGTGAATATGTGCTGCGCTTTAAGGTGGCGGAGCAAGAGGATCTGGCTTCGGGCTTTAAGATTCATGATCAAATCAAGCAACGCAGGGCCGAGGTGGACGATCGCCTGAAGTCGCTGGGTGTTGATGTTTCCCTGGCGGAAGACGCTACCGAGTACGCGTATCGCTACAAGATTAAATTCGCCGGCGATCTTAAGAAGCTCTCGGACTTTGTCGAGGATGTTGAGGGGGCTGAGATTCTTTCGATCGGCAACGGCCTGGAACTGATCAAAGATCTGGGTGATGCGACCGTTGTATCCGACCAATATGCGCTTGGCGGGTTTAAGGGCACTCACGGCATCGGCCACACCCGGATGGCGACGGAATCCGACGTGGATATCCGTTCGGCTCACCCTTATTGGGCTTACCCCTATAACGACATCGCCGTCGTCCATAATGGACAGATCACCAACTATTGGATCATGCGCCGGCAGTTGGAGCGACAAGGACAGCGCTTCGTGTCGAACTGTGACTCCGAGCTCCTGGCTGTCTATACCGCAAATAACCTCGAAAAGGGCGCGACGCTTGAAGACTCGCTGAAGCAGTCGATCGAGGAAATCGACGGCGTCTTCACCTATCTGGTGGCCACTGAGGATTCACTGGGGATGGCTAAGGACACCATGGCAGCCAAACCGATGGTCCTGTTCGAATCAGATAGCCTGGTTGCTCTGGCCTCCGAAGAGGTCGCGATCCGGTCCATTATTCCCCAGGAAATCGACACCTGGGATCCCTATGACGAGGAGGTGCGGGTATGGCACAGGTAAGCGCTCAGCAGGACGATGCATCCCATGAAATGGGGATGCATACCGAACAGCTGTCGGGACGAACACAGCAGGTCTTTTTTAATCTGGATGAAGAAGGTGGCTTCGCCTATCCCGATTCCTTCGAGGTCGATTTCAACAAACGCGCTGAGCTCGATGCCTCGAACATGGGACCCAAGGAAGTCAATGCCGGCATCCGGGAACTCATGAAGGAAGGGAATGGCACCATCGTGCTGAAGAATCCCGGCGCCAAGCATTCGATCGGCGTTGGTATTCTGAACAAGCTGAACCTGATCATCGAGGGCAGCCTTGGTTACTTCGGCTGTGGTTTGGTCGATGGGCCGAACATCCGGATCAGCGGCCGCGTTGGCTGGTCTTGTGCCGAGAACATGATGGCCGGGTCGGTGGTGATCGAAAAGAACGCCGGCTCTACCTTCGGTGCAGCACTTCGTGGTGGTGACCTGGTTTGCAAGGGGTCGGTCGGTTCGCGCACTGGCATCGACATGAAGGGCGGAAACATCATCGTCGGTGGCGACACGGGGGCCTTTTCGGGCTTCATGATGCAGCGTGGCCGAATGGTCGTTTGCGGCAACGCCGGTAAGAACCTCGGAGACTCCATGTATGACGGCACGATTTATATCGGTGGAAAAATCGCCGATCTTGGTGTCGATGCCGTGCCGGGCGAGTTGACCGATCTCGACAAGCAGTGGCTGACACGCAAGCTCAAGATGTATGAGATTCTGCCTGAAAAGGGAGTCGATCATTTCACCAAGATCGTCGCCGGCAAGCAGCTGTGGAACTACGACAACCTGGAGCCAACGGAGAAGAAGCTGATCTTGTGATCTGCGTCTTCGCGCCCTTCCCGACAGGCGCAGCATACGACTGTCAGGAACGGGCAGGGGCTGAAGTTTCCGTCGGCGTGTTCATTCGCATTGCGAAGACAGCCGTAGGAGCGAACAACCGATCAAGGGTTATGACATGACTGGAAAACACACCAAAGAAAGCGGCGAGGCGCGGGTTGCCGAAGAAAAGAAATACCGGCTCGGACAGAGCCAGATCTTCACGCCGGAAGTCATCAACGATATTCATGTGAAGGCCGAACTCGGCCGCTACCGCATGCGTGGCTTTTCGCTATTCAAGAAGATCCCGCATTGGGATGACCTGACCTTCATGCCTGGAACCTTGACCCGCTTTGTGATCGAGGGTTACCGCGAGAAGTGCGAGACCAAGACCGTGATCGGACCGCGCGCCAAACGGCCGATGGTTCTGGATATCCCAGTCTATATTACCGGTATGAGTTTCGGCGCGCTTAGCTACGAAGCCAAGATGGCACTGGCACGCGGGGCGACTATGGCCGGTTCGGCGACATGCTCCGGTGAAGGCGGGATGATTCCCGATGAGCGGCGTTATTCCGCGAAGTGGTTTTATCAGAACATTCAGTCTCGCTATGGCTTCAACCCGCATCATCTGCGTTTGGCGGATGGCTGCGAGTTCTTCATCGGTCAGGGCTGTAAAGTCGGCCTGGGTGGTCATCTTATGGGCCAGAAGGTGACGGATCAGGTTGCCGAAATGCGGTCTTTGCCTGCGGGTATCGATCAGCGTTCGCCGGCCCGGCATCCGGATTGGCTCGGTCCAGACGATCTGGCGCTCAAGATTGAAGAGATTCGTGAAGCCACGAACTGGGAAATCCCAATCCAGCTGAAGCTTGGCGCCGCCCGTGTCTATGACGACGTGCGGATGGCGGTGAAATGTGATCCGGACAGCATCTATATCGATGGCATGGAAGGCAGCACCGGCGCGGGACCACATCTGGCCACGGAAGAAACCGGTGTGCCAGGCATGGCGGCGATCCGTCAGGCACGTCGTGCCATTGACGACCTCGGCAAGCGCGGTGAAATCTCGCTGATCTACGCCGGTGGTATCCGTAACGGTGGTGATATCGCCAAGGCCATTGCATTGGGTGCCGATGCGATTGCCATCGGTCACTCTTCAATGATGGCGCTCAATTGCAACAAAGATATCCCCGAAGCGGATTTCCCGAACGAAATGGGTGTCGAGGCCGGTTACTGTTATCACTGCCATACCGGCCGTTGTCCGGTAGGCGTGGCAACACAGGATCCGGAACTGCGCAAGCGGCTGGATCCGGATGCGGCTGCGGAGCGGGTCTATAACTTCCTCCACACCTTGACCATCGAAGCACAGATGATGGCACGGGCCTGCGGCAAGACCAATATCCACAGCCTTGAGCCCGAAGACCTTGCGGCCTTGACCATGGAAGCTTCGGCAATTGCCCAGGTTCCCCTCGCTGGAACCGAGTTTACGGTCGGTGTCGCCGACTACCACCACATCTGACCCGGAACGGTCAGACCAGAGACTCCAGGGAGAAAGACCCATGGCAAACGACAACGACGTCGATAAGTTTATCAAAGGCGACGGCCTGGACAGCGAACGTGAAAAGACGATCGGGCAGCATATCGGTTACCGTTACGACGTGAACCTGTTGCCGGACTACGAGCGACTTACCCCTTTCCTTAAGAACTATTTAGAGTTCATGGGCTGGGATGACCTGAATTGGCTCGAAGATATTCACATGGGATACGAAGACGGCCGACCCGCCGTCTTCGACCGGAACATCAACGGCTGGGTCGGCATTCCCACGGATGTGGAATTGCCGGACAATCAGCAGGACCGGGACATGATGGCGCGCGAGCTTCTGATCAAGTTTCAGATGTCGCCAAAGCATCCGATGGTTCAGCTTAATAAGGCTTACCGGAAATTCTGATTGCTTGTTAGGGAGGTTCGGTTTGAACCTCCCGCCTTGCTCTATGAAACAAAAATCGACCGGCGCGCATGATTCGCCGGTCGATTTTTTTGCTTCTTTAGTGGATTGGGTGCCGAACTTGAGATGGCCTATCCTGGGTCGTCAGGGTGAAGGATCGGCGTCCGACGCTTCCCAATCGGGCTGAAAAGCAATGACCTGGACGTCTGCGGGCAGATTTGGGTTGAACAGACGATTATGCCATATCGTCGCTTGAGCATGATCGTGATCGCTGCTGAGCTCCGATACTGAACAGACCAGCCGATAGCTTTGACTGAACTGTGCGAACTCCAGGATACATTGCCCGGAATCAAGTAAGGCCATGGGAAGTTCCGCGCCTCGACTGAACAGCGCAGTCATTCGGTCACTGAAGGATTTGGCCTTCTGAAAGTGAGTCGACTGAAGATATGTCAGCCCCTTTTCGTATACTTGACGCGGATCGTGAGTCTTTTGCACCTGGAAGCGGAAGAACTCCGTACTTTCTTGGGAGTCCTCCGGAACGATTACAATGGAAAGACCGGCGACCAGTTCATGGCCCTGCTCTGAAAGAAGCCGGGGGCGCATTCCGCTTGAAGGGCGGCCGCCGTCTTTGCGCATGGCAATCTGACGCAGCCGACACTGCCAGCCGAGAAAGTGATGTTTGAGCTTACTTTCGGCCTGACCATTGAGCTGCACACTTTGCGTCACCGGAACTACCTCACTTGTAATCATCTTGCTTGTCCCTGCGGCCTGAGGTGGCCTGTTGCAGGAAGGAAAATCCTAACCTGCTCTTCGCCAATTTAACACCATCTTGGCCAACAACCATCACTTAATGGTATCGATTTGGATTTAATCGGTTTATATTTGGTCTTCTAAATGGATTTCGATTACTATGGTATTCCGAATCCATTGCCGGTTTGGCCTCGCTACGCTTTTTTCCGCTTTTGGGAGCAAACGTGGCGGGAATAGTGTGTTTGTGAGCATTCTCGTGGGGATGAGATTTCCTCTGAGAGGAAAAATATTTGCATCACATTCATATTTGACGCAAAATTGGATTGTCGAAAAGACAAGTGATCGGATAACCGGGGGAGCAAGCCAACCGATTTATTCGCCCTGCTATGAGATCGCACGTCGTGCGATGTGAAGTCGCTCTCCAGTTAACACGGCGCGATGACAGCAGGAATATGAGGTCTCGACCCAGACGGTTCATGCGTCTAGCTGTCGGCCGACTCAGTTCATTCAGGTGAGAGCCTTAGTCCGTGAACTGATGCTTGGTACTCAGACCTCGACCAAAATCAAAAAAGGGGGAGGTCTATGGACGGTAATCTCAATGCACTAACCACCGTGTTCACCGAGTTCTATTACTGGGTGACGGTGGTTTTCATGTTCCTGATTCACGTCGGGTTCTGTATGTACGAAGTCGGCGCCAGCCGGCGCCGCAATCATCTTCATACCTTGATGAAGAACACGATGCTGATCCCGCTGGTCACCATCACGTTCTTCTTCTTCGGATGGTGGATCTATTGGGCGTTCCCCAATGGGCCCTTCATTTATGAAGGCTTGGGTATAAATTGGGATGCCGGTGAGGCCAATCTGCCTTGGTCGGAGACCATGAGTACCAACCTCGGTGATCGTATCACGGGTGTGTTCTGGGCAGCCTTCCTGCTGTTCTCCTGGACTGCTGCATCGATCGTATCGGGGGCTGTGATTGAGCGGATCCGATCCGGCGCCTTCTGGATACATGCCGTTTTGATTGGCTCTGTTTTCTGGATTATAGATGCGGCTTGGGGCTGGCATTACGACGGCTGGATGGTCAAACTGCTTGGCTACCACGATGCCTATGCGTCTGGGGTTATCCACGCGATCGCAGGTGGTTATGCTCTTGGCGTTCTGGTGGTTCTCGGACCACGTCTGGGTAAATTTGCTGCAGACGGAACGCCGAGGGATATCCCGCCGCACAACGTCTGGATGGTGACCATCGGTCTCTTCATGATCTACACGGGGTTTTGGGGCTTTTATGCCGCCTGCAACGTGCCGATCATCAGTCCGGAACTCATCGGCGGTCAAATCACCGGCGAGGTCTGGACGGCAACCAACATCTATCTTGCACCAACCACGTTGGGTGCGATTACCTTCAACTTCCTGATGTCGCTATCCGGTGGCCTGCTGATGGCCTATGTGGTGTCCAAAGGCGATGCCTTCTGGACCTATTCAGGCGGTTTGGCAGGGGTTATCACAGCTTCGGCGGGTAACGATCTCTACCATCCCATCCAGGCCATGATCGTTGGCGGTATCGGCACCTGGTGTGTTTACAAGCTGCATTTCATCGTGGAACGTAAGTTCAAGATCGATGATGCGGTTGGTGCAGTAGCCGTGCACGGTTATGCCGGTTTTATCGGCTTGGTCATCTGCGGTTTCCTGCTTTGGGGCGCGCCTGCGTCGCCGTTCGAAGGTTACGCGACAATCAGCCCTTGGGGACAACTCGCCGGCGCCATCATCATGTTTGGTGTCCTCGGATTCCTACCGGCCTTCATCGTCTCGAAGATCATGGCTGCTATGGGTATGTTGCGTGTGCCTGAAGAGGTCGAACTGCTCGGTCTGGATTTCAGCACAGAAGAAGCCTACGAGAATGCGATTGCAGATGTTCAGGCGGCCGAAAAGTCGATGGCCTAAGAAGGCATAAAAGGAGGAAACCATGTCTACAAATGGATTAGATAGCTGGGCCGTTGATCTCAAGGATGTTGGCGCGATCTACCCGTTCCAGGGTTCTGAGGTTTTGATGGTGATCATCGCGGTTGCACTTTGGATCGTGTGGCACATCGTGCAGCTCAAGAATGAGAACAAAGAGATCGAGTACGAGAAGCAGCACAACCACAGAAAAGAGAACATTGAGCACGGCGTCGATCGATATTAGAGGTTGATCGTTCCATTTTGGCACAAAATGAAACGTGAATTAGTCTCTAAACAATTAGGAGAGAGGGCGATCTGCGTTATTGATTTTCTCAGTCAGTAACGGCCTCTCTCTCTGAAATCGACGACGCAGCTAACAGACTGAAAGCGCCGGCATTTGCCGGCGTTTTTTTCTGTCCATAACCTGGGCGACAACGGTTCGGCATTTCGACGCGTACAACTGCGCTTCCGGGCTAAAGGTCTTCGGGCTCTGACTGATCCCAATGCCCACTTGCTTTGGTGTAGTCAACTGGCGGCTGAGCGATTGACGATCAGACCAAGAAAGACGGTGCAATAACCGAGAGCCAGTGGCTTTCTAAAATCATTGCATCGGAGAATATTAGGTATTGTGTTGTCGCGTTTAACTGTTCCAGCCAAGAACGATTGAGCTCTAAGACGGGATAGCGACGGCTACCGGCTGCTCATCGGATTGCGGTTGGTTTAACTCCGACCAAAGGTTCAAAATCTGGCGGGTCGCGCACAGGGATTCGCTCTTTAGGTTCTCCGTCAACCGGTGCGCTTGTTCTGTGTTTCCAATGCGCAGTTCGCTCTCCAGTTTTTCCAAAAGCTCCGACAGCTCGTCCAGTCTGAAGTTCGCCGTGGAGCTCTTTAGCCGATGTGCGATAGCGGCCGCATTATCGAACTCGCCCGCCTCGAGAGCCGATTCGATAGCCCCGACATTTTCCGCACAGTTGTCCGCGAAAAGGTTAACGATCTCCTCCGTTCGCGACCGGCCGATAACATCTCGATCGTGAATCAGCGTTTCACGCAGAATGTCTGGAGCAGGGGGTAGACTGTCTTGGATTGGTTCCGATGTGGACAGGAAACGCGGTGAAAGGAAGACGCCGCGTTTTGCCCCCGACATGGCTTCCGTAAGCGCTGCCACCAGACGTTCAGGCGATACGGGTTTGGCAAGAAAGCAATCCATGCCCGCATCCAGATAGTCTTCAATATCTTCGCTGGCAACCTGCGCGGACATAGCGATTATGGGGACTTCGGCGAAGCGCTTATTACTCAGCCGGCGGATGCGTCGGGTTGCTTCGACTCCGTCCAGATGCGGCAGGTTTATGTCCATCAGAATAACATCGTATTGGCTGTTCTGTGCAGCTGCGAGAGCAGCGAAACCATCCGGTACGCAAACCGCATCATGACCCATACGGGCCAGATAACTGTGAGCGACCAGCTGATTGACATCGTTGTCTTCAACCACCAGAACGCGCAAGGGCGCGAGCTGCTCAAAAGCGGTGTTACCGCTGAACGGAGGATCAATCAGAGTAATGTCGCCGATGTCGAGCTTCACCCTGAGAGAGAAGACCGTTCCGACACCCGGCGTGCTCTCAACGGAAAGGTCGGCAGACAAGGCTTCGGCAAAGCGTTTCGAAATGGCCAGGCCCAGGCCACTCCCCCCATAGCGCCGCGCAATGGATGCGTCGACCTGGACGAAGGCATCGAAGATTTTTTCCTGTGCATCGGGCGGAATGCCGGTGCCGGTATCGCTGACCTCGAACATGACAGTGATCTCGTCGCTGTTTTGAGCGAGCTTGCGGACGCGCAAAACGACCTCGCCATCAGTCGTGAACTTCAAGGCGTTGGATACCAGGTTGAACAGGATTTGCCGCAGTTTTGCAGGGTCGCCACAAAGAGCGCCCGGCAGATCATCCGGATAGTCCATGATCAAGCGAACGTTGCGTTCGGTTGCCCGGGGGCGGAAAAGATCGGCGATTTGGGTGGTCAGTGCCCTGGGATCGAAATCGACGCATTCGACTTCCATGTGGCCATGTTCGAGCTTCGAATAGTCCAGGATGTCGTTCAATATGGTAAGAAGGCTTTCGCCCGACGCCAGCGCCGTACTGACGTGCCGGGTCTGATCGTCACGCATCCCGGTTTCCGACAGAATACGCAACATTCCTAGGATGCCGTTCATGGGGGTGCGGATTTCATGGCTCATCATGGCCAGGAATTCGGATTTCGCGCGATCGGCCTGTTCCGCCTTGCGACGGGCAACAGCATGGGCCGTCGCTTCGTCCTGGAGCTCCACGGTCCGTTGCTCGACGAGGCTTTGAAGCTCGTTCCTATGTTGCCGAAGTTCCCGTTCAGTCTGGACGCGCTCGGCTTCCAGCTTGCTTTTGCGGATTGCCTCTTCGCGAAAGAACTCGGTCGAATGCTCCATGCGGGCAATCTCGTCGGCGCCTTCGACTGAGATGGAGATGTTGTGGTCGCCGTGCGCCAGCGCGACCATAGAGTGAGCAAGGCGGTCCAGTCTGCGAATGACGTTGCCGCGCACGTAAAACCACAGAATGCCGCCGGACACTGCCAGCGCCGTCAGAGTGACCAGCATCAAACGGATCAGGCCGCTGCTGACTGCCTGTTCTGCCTCAAGACCTGCAGCGCGTGCCACCGCCTCGGACTGGTCGACAAGATCCTGAGCCTTGCGCCCGAGCTGGGCCGAAGTGGCGCGGCCGTGATCTTGCAGCCGTTGAATATCGTCCTCCGTTTCGACGGCCTGCTGACGGAGCTCGAAGACGCTCTCGTTTAGTGGCCCGCCGCCTTTCAAGTGTCTCAGCTTCTCTACCAGAGCATGGGCCTGTGCTGCGCGAACAGGGTCAAGGATCGCGCCCACCCGCCGCTCAACTATGGCGAAGTGGCGGTGGAATTCTTCGTTGATACTGGATATCGCCGTCGCTGCTTTTGCAGTCTTGAGCTGGTTCATCAGCAACCCAATGCCGGCCGATCGGGACCGCAGCTCGTACATCCGCTCAAGTTGGAAGAGATCAACCTCGAGCAGTTTATCGAATGTCCGGAAGCGCTCCTCACGCGCGGCGTTTTGCTCGTCGATTTCGTAAAGGTTCGAGATAGTTGCAGTCGTGCCCATGTGCGCGTTGGCAACGAGCGTGTTGGTTAACTGGACGAGTTCTTCCGCCGCGGCGATGCCTTCGTCGAGGCGTCCGTCGAACAAGCTACGCAGGAACAGGCGGCGTTGTGCCATGCGGTTCAGATTGACGATGTCGTCGCTGATCCGCTCGACGGTCGCTCTGAGCGCAGTCACGGCGTCGGTGTCCGGAGCCAGGGTTGCAAAGTTACTCAGACGCTGGCGAAGCGCGGCTACTTGACCCATCAGGTAGGCGGCACGCGCTTGGCGCCCGGCCTGGGTTGAAACCTCAGCGAGTTCGGGAGCAAGAGAGACAATGCGCGCACTTTCCTCGGCGATCGCACGCACCTCTGCAACGGCCGGAATCGTCCGTTCGACGATGATCGACTGCGTTTGTGCGACATCGCGCAACTCGACCCAACCGAGCAGCCCGGCCAGCGATGGCAGTCCGGCGATTGCCAAGAACGCCAGCAACAAACGGCTGCCTAATCCTGCCTTCCTCCACATATCTCAAGTAAAACCCTGAATGCCATGGCCGGTAAATAAAAACATCGGCGCGCAAATAATAAATGTGAAGCGGTCAGCATTATGGATATCCTGTCCACGAAGGTATCTGATGCAGGCTTGGTTTATGTTGAAACGGCAGTTTTTAAGGCTTTTTACAGGAGTTTTTCTGGTTGTATTGACCGGTTTCTTTGCGTTTGAGGTTCGCGCAGACGGAATTAAAACCTGGCGATTGGAAGTTTGGGAAAAGGCCTTCGACTACCGAAGTCCGTCGAAAATCGTCGAGTATGAGCCGCTGCAGCGTGCCAGTCGTCCTTGGCGAATTTGTGTTGCCTATCCTCATTTGAAGGATTCCTATTGGCTCAGCGTCAACTACGGCATGGTGCAGGAGGCGCAGCGTCTGGGCGTTTCTTTCCATCTGGTTGAGGCCGGCGGTTATCCGAACCTGGAACGGCAGATTGCGCAAATCCGCGAATGCGTCGAGAGAAACGCTGATGCGCTTGTGGTCGGGACCGTCTCTTATCGGGGCCTCACGCCCCTGATGCAGGAAATATCGCGGCGCATGCCCGTCATTGCTGCGGTCAACGATATTGCTGACGAAGGCATCACGGCGAAGTCAGGCGTGTCCTGGATTTCGATGGGCCACGCGGCCGGTGCATATCTTGCCAAGGCCCATCCAAAAGGCACCGAACCAGTCAAAATTGCCTGGTTTCCCGGTCCCAAGGGCGCCGGTTGGGTGGGATTTGTCGAACAAGGCTTTCGCAATGCACTGCGCGAGAGCTCGGCAGAAATTGTTGTGACAAAATGGGGAGATACTGGAAAGGAAATACAGGTCGGTTTGGTGGAAGAAGCCCTCGATGAACACCCCGAGATCGATTATATCGTAGGTAACGCCCTGACCGCAGAGGCGGCGGTCTCGATTCTTCGCGCCCGGGAGCTGTCGGGCCGGATCAAGGTGATTTCCGACTATCTCACACACGCGGTCTTTCGGGGGATCAAGCGCGGCCGCATCTTGACCGCGCCAACGGATTTTCCTGTCGTTCAGGGGCGATTGGCCATCGAACAGGCGGTCCGTGCCCTTGAGGGTAAGCTGGAAATCCGGCATGCAGGACCGCAAACCGCATTGATTAATGGGGACAATATCAATGAGGTCAGCGCCACAGGATCCTTGGCGCCAGCAAGCTTCACACCGCGATTCGAGTTCAACGCCATCACACAAAGCGAAGCCGAGGCGCCAAACTAGCCAGCAGCTTAGCTTTAACAGTGTTCAAATATTGTTATTGCTGGGAAAAATTCGTTCGTTCTAGAATGGTTTTGCCGCTCGAGCGGATTTAGGAGCACTTCCCTTCGGTCACTTTACATCTTGCTCAATTTGAGGAATGCGGGGACCGCGACAACGCTGATTCGATAGTTATTGGATTCGAAGCCGGTTGGAAGTATCGGAATGGCGACGGGTCAGCTTTGGCTGGCCAGCTTATACAGGGCAGATTTATACGAGGCGTAGATGCAGGACCCGCACGAACTTACGGAAGAAAAGCGCACGATGGTGCTCGAGCAGGCGCTTGGCCGCCAACTGCGGGAATTTCGCAAGTCCAATGATCTGACAGTCGCCGAGCTTTCCAGTGTGTCGGGTGTGTCATTGGCGATGATTTCGAAGATCGAAAACGGGCAGACTTCGCCCTCGTTGAGCACGCTTCAGAGTCTGGCAGTTGCCCTCAATGTGCCGGTCACATCTTTGTTCCGTCAGTTTGAGGAGCACAGATCTGCGAGCTTTGTTCCTTCAGGGAAGGGGCTAACCATTGAGCGCCGCGGCAGCCGGGCCGGGCATCAGTACCAGTTGCTTGGTCATGGTGTGCGGGGAGAGATTTCAGTTGAACCCTACTTGATCACTCTGTCGGAAGAAGCCGACGTCTTCCCTCTATTTCAGCACGTTGGAATCGAGTTCATCCATATGTTGGAAGGGCAGGTCGGGTATCGGCATGGTGATCAGCTTTACCGGCTCAAGCCTGGCGATAGCCTGTTCTTTGATCCAAATGCACCCCACGGTCCGGAGGAGCTGATTGAGCTGCCGGCTCGTTTTCTTGCAATCATCAGTTACGCCAACAAGAGCTGAGCGGGGAGCGGGCTCCAAGACATCACGTTGGCCTCAAGGCTGGCGGATTCTTGCGTTTCTTCCCGTAGTGGCGCGCTGACCCGAGGCTTCTGCGCGAAGCTATCAGATGCGCAATCAATCGGCCTAATATTGGGTATTAAATCGAGTGAAGTAAGTATGCCTCCCGATTGCCCCACGATATTCAATGGCCCTACGTCGTTAAAGGTTGGGCTAAAAAATTTAAATTTTTGAACGGCTTGTATGGCGGCAGTCGAGGGATTGGCCGAAAGGGATCGTGTTGGCTTCGCTATTAGGGGCAGTTGACAACCCGGACGATGGATCAATAAACCGGCGGCTAAGGGAATGCACGCATTGGAGCTCACTCCGGCCAAGCAAATTTTGTATCTGTGGCGTTTGGTACAGGGCTCTTGAAAATCAGGGAGCGTTTTTAACATGACGACCGATATTGAGATTGCCCGCAAGGCAAGCAAACAGCCGATCCAGGAAATTGGCGAAAAGCTTGGCATTGCCAGCGATCACCTCCTGCCTTTTGGCCATGACAAGGCAAAGGTCTCCGGTGAGTTCATCAAATCACTGAGCGACCGGCCCAACGGTAAGCTGATCCTGGTCACTGCGATCAACCCCACGCCAGCGGGTGAAGGCAAGACGACCACGACGGTAGGACTGGGAGATGGGTTAAACAAGATTGGCAAGAAGGCCGCAATCTGCCTTCGCGAACCTTCACTGGGGCCGTGCTTCGGCATGAAGGGTGGCGCAGCCGGCGGCGGTTATGCCCAGGTCGTTCCAATGGAAGACATCAACCTTCACTTTACTGGTGACTTTCATGCCATTACCTCGGCGCACAATCTGCTGAGCGCCATGATCGACAATCATATCTATTGGGGGAATGCGCAGGAGATTGACATTCGACGCATTGCCTGGAAGCGCATTCTGGATATGAACGACCGCGCTCTAAGGCAGATTGTCTGTAACCTCGGTGGCGTGGCCAATGGATTCCCCCGGGAGACCGGCTTCGATATTACCGTCGCCTCTGAAATCATGGCGATTCTCTGCCTTGCCGATGATCTCGACGATTTGGAGCGCCGTCTCGGAGATATCATCGTCGGTTACCGGCGTGATCGCACGCCGGTCTTCTGCCGCGACATCAAAGCCGACGGGGCTATGACGGTGCTCTTGCAGCAGGCTATGCAGCCAAACTTAGTGCAAACTCTGGAGAATAATCCGGCCTTCATTCACGGCGGTCCCTTTGCGAACATTGCACATGGCTGCAACTCGGTCATCGCCACCAAGACGGCACTGAAGCTCGCAGACTATGTGGTGACGGAGGCTGGTTTCGGTGCCGACTTGGGCGCAGAAAAATTCTTTGATATCAAATGCCGCAAAGCTGGCTTGAATCCCGAAGCCGTCGTCATCGTCGCGACGATCCGTGCGCTCAAGATGAACGGCGGAGTCTCAAAGGACGATCTGGGCAATGAAAATGTCGAAGCCCTGAAACGCGGCTGTGCCAATCTTGGACGCCACATCGAAAACGTGAAGCAGTTTGGTGTTCCGGCCGTCGTAGCGATCAACCATTTTGTGACCGATACCGACGCCGAAGTGGATGCGATCAAAGAGTATGTCGCGTCGCAGGGCGCGGAAGCCATTCTCTGTCAGCATTGGGCTAAAGGCTCCGAAGGCACTACGGAGTTGGCCGAGCGGGTCGTGGAAATGCTGGATAGCGGCTCGGCGCAGTTTGCGCCACTCTATCCCGACGACATGTCTTTATTCGAAAAGATCGAGACCATTGCCAAGCGCATCTATCGTGCTGGAGAGGTGATGGCCGACAAGAAAATCCGGGACCAGCTCCGCAGCTGGGAAGAACAGGGCTTCGGTAATTTGCCGGTCTGTATGGCTAAGACCCAGTACAGCTTTTCGACTGATCCGAATCTGCGCGGTGCGCCGACGGGTCATTCGGTTCCGGTGCGGGAAGTCAGGCTTTCTGCCGGTGCGGGCTTCATCGTCGTGGTGACGGGTGAGATCATGACCATGCCAGGGCTCCCGCGCGTGCCCAGCGCCGAAGCCATCCGGCTTAACGATGATGGTTTGATCGAAGGTCTGTTCTAAAGGCCTGGAGCAAATGCACAGGTGATTTCCCTGCTGCCCGGTACAAGACCGGTTTCTTAAGATCTCGGTCTTACTTTGATAGGCAGTCTTTAGCCGCCCTTTCCTGGAGACCTTGGAGAGGGCGGTTTTTTCCTTGTGCTTGTCGTGGGACAGGGATCGAACGCGCTTTATTTGTTGAATGAGCGCCTGGGCGGGGGATAGGTATTTTTTTATGAAGAGTGAGATCGAACACAAGCTGCTTGACGGTCGGGGTATTGCTGCCCGTATGCGGGAGGCCATTGCCGCAGACGTCGGTCTATTGAAGAAAGGTGGTTGGGCACCCAAGCTCGTTTCCATCTGCGTTGGAGACGAAGATGCCGCCCACATCTATGTCCGCAACCAGCGCCGGGCAGCTGAAAAAGTGGGGATGGCCTTTGAGCCTAGGACTTATCCGGCTGATATCGGCGCAGAAGAACTTCTGGGTATCGTGCAAGGCTTGAACGTCGATCCACGCATTACCGGTGTGATCATTCAGCGACCCATGCCCGATCATATCCAAGTCCGTGATATCCAGCGTGCCGTTCATCCGCTGAAGGATCTGGAGGGCATGCATCCCTCAAATATCGGCGACATTGTCTATAACGATCTGCGAATGGGGCCCTGTACTGCCGTTGCGGCTGTTGAAATGCTCAAGCAGACGCCGTTGCAACTTGAAGGTCTGGAGGTGACCGTTATTGGTCACTCGGCGATCGTCGGCAAGCCTATCGCCTTCCTGCTGATGGCGGAAGGGGCGACCGTTAATGTCTGTCACCATATGACGCGCAATGTGGCGGTGCATTCGCGCCAAGCCGATGCCGTGTTCGTTGCAGTGGGCAAACCCGGCCTGGTAACGGGCGATATGATTAAGCCCGGTGCGGCGGTCATCGACATCGGCATCAATCAGATCGAGACGCCCGATGGCCCGAAAGTGGTCGGTGATGCCGACTTCGACAGCTGCGCGGAAGTCGCAGGTTGGATCACGCCTGTGCCAGGCGGCGTCGGCCCGGTAACGGTCGCGACCCTGCTGCGCAATGCCGTTACGGCAGCCCGATTGCAGCAGGAGCACTATGAGATGGCCTTTTCGGAGGAAAAACCGCAAAGCGTGCGGTAATTTACCTTGACGTTTTCTTCTGGTGAAAATAATTTTCTTTTGAGGATTGTTTTCGCCTTCAGAAATCGGAGAGGTGACCGGAATGTGTGGCATCGTCGGCTTGTACTTAAAATCCAGCAGTCTCAAGGACCGGCTCGGCGAGATGTTTACGCCTATGCTGATCGAGATGACCGACCGCGGTCCTGATAGCGCGGGTGTTGCAGTTTACCATGAACCCGCTGCAGACGGGCAGGTGAAGATTACCGCGTTCCACCCCGACGAAGAATTTGATTGGGATGCGCTTGCGGATGCCGTTGGAAGCGATCTGAACTTGTCCATCGCCCACCACCCTAACGGTTCGCATCACGTGCTGATCGCAAATGGAGACTCCGATACCATCGAAGCGGTTATCGAGGCTTATGACCCTGCGTTGCAGGTGATGAGTGCCGGGACGACGATCGAAATTTACAAGGAAACCGGCTTACCCGAAGAGGTGGCCGAGAAATTCAGCCTGAAGGATATGAAAGGCAGCCATGCCGTTGGTCATACCCGCATGGCGACTGAAAGCGCTGTAACCACGGCAGGATCTCATCCTTTCTCGACCGGGCTGGACCTTTGTCTCGTTCATAACGGGTCGCTGTCGAACCATAATCGCTTGCGCGAGCATCTTGCTGCGCATCGCGGCATAGAATTCAAGACCCAGAACGATACTGAGGTTGCCGCAGCCTACGTCTCCGACAAGATGAATTCGGGCCGCACGCTGCACGAGGCCCTTGAAGACAGCATCAAAGATCTGGACGGTTTTTACACCTTCGTCGTTGGGACACGCGACGGTTTTGCGGTCTTGCGTGATCCCATTGCCTGCAAACCTGCGGTCTTGGCGGAGACTGATGATTACGTGGCTTTTGCATCCGAATATCGTGCTCTTGTCGACCTGCCGGGCATAGAGTCGGCGAAGGTTTGGGAGCCGGAGCCGGCCGTGGTCTACAGCTGGGGAGGGCGGGCCTGATGGCATCGGGGGAAAACATTGAGGTGCTCGACCTCGCGCTGACTGAATTGCGCGATGTGAATGCCCGGCTCCAGGGGGATGGTGCTTCGGCAAACGGTTTTTTCCGAATTATCAATCCACGCGGCGCCCATGCCTTGGCCTGCGGTCTCGATAACGAGATCGAGGTCGAAGTCGAGGGACACACCGGCTACTACTGTGCCGGCATGAATCAGAAGGCCAAGGTTGTGATCAACGGCAATGCCGGTCAGGGCGTGGCCGAGAACATGATGTCGGGCGAAGTCCGGGTGACCGGCGACGTCAGTCAGTCGGCAGGCGCGACGGCACATGGCGGCCTGCTGGTGATCGAAGGCAACGCTGCCGCGCGCTGCGGCATTTCGCTCAAAGGCGGCGACATCGTGGTCAAGGGCAATGTGGGCCACATGAGCATGTTCATGGCCCAGGCCGGCACACTTGTTGTGCTGGGTGATGCAGGGGATGCCTTGGGCGATTCGCTCTATGAGGCGCAGATCTATGTCCGCGGAAGTGCAGACAACCTGGGTGCCGACTGTATCGAAAAGGAGATGCGTGCCGAGCATCATGAAAAGCTGCGCGTCCTTCTGGAGAAAGCCGGCTGCTCCGACGTCGATGTTTCCGAATTCAAACGTTACGGCTCGGCGCGCGCACTCTACAACTTCAAGCCCGACAACGTCGACGCTTACTAGGAATCTCAAGCCATGGACGATATGAACTGGAGTCTGAAGGAATCCCATTCCTTTGATCGCAACACCATCGCCGAGATTCGCCGTGCGGCGCAGACCGGGCTTTACCGGATCCGCGGCTTCGGCGCGAAGCGGCAGGTTCCTACTCTTGATGACCTTGTCTTTCTGGGTGCCTCAATGTCCCGCTATCCACTGGAGGGGTACCGCGAGAAGTGCGACACCAGCGTTACGCTGGGCGCTCGTTACGCCAAGAAGCCGATCGAGTTGAAGATACCGATCACCATTGCCGGAATGTCTTTCGGCTCTCTCTCCGCTAATGCCAAGGAAGCGCTGGGACGAGGAGCGTCGGAATTGGGTACCTCCACGACCACCGGTGATGGCGGCATGACGCCGGAGGAACGCGGACACTCCACGCAGCTCGTCTATCAGTATCTGCCCTCGCGATATGGCATGAATCCGAACGACCTGCGCAAGGCGGACGCTATCGAAATTGTGGTGGGACAGGGCGCCAAGCCCGGCGGTGGCGGCATGCTGCTGGGACAAAAAATCACCGAGCGGGTTGCCGAGATGCGCACGCTGCCTGAAGGGATCGATCAGCGCTCGGCGTGCCGGCATCCGGATTGGACCGGGCCGGACGACCTGGCGATTAAGATTCTCGAACTACGCGAGATCACCAACTGGGAAAAGCCAATCTATATCAAGTGCGGAGCAGCGCGTCCGTACTACGATACGGCTCTCGCGGTGAAGGCGGGCGCGGATGTTGTGGTGATGGACGGCATGCAGGGTGGCACGGCGGCCACGCAGGATGTCTTCATCGAACATGTGGGCCAACCGACGTTGGCCGCGATTCCCCAGGCCGTTCAGGCGCTGAAGGATCTGGACATGCACCGCAAAGTGCAGCTGATTGTCGGTGGTGGTATCCGCTCCGGCGCCGATGTTGCCAAGGCACTGGCACTGGGCGCGGACGCGGTTTCGATCGGCACGGCTGCGCTGATCGCGCTGGGTGACAATGATCCGGCGTTTGAGGAAGATTACAAAAAACTCGGCACCCGCGCCGGTTTCTGGGAAGATTATCAGGACGGCAGCGATCCGGCCGGCATCACCACGCAGAGCCCGGAACTCTCCAGCCGCCTCGATCCGGTGAAAGCCGGGCGGCGTCTGGCGAACTACCTGCGGGTGTTGACGCTAGAGACCCAGACACTGGCCCGTGCGAACGGCAAGAGCCACGTACATAACATGGAACCGGAAGATCTCGTCGCATTGAGCGTCGAGGCTGCTGCCATGGCCGGGGTGCCGCTGGCGGGAACGAGCTGGATTCCGGGAAGGGACTAAAGGGAAACTAAGCAATAGCCGGTTCACGCTCTATTTCGAAAGCAAGTGAAACGATCAGATTCTGACATTAAGCTGCAAAGCAGCGCCTGTAGACAAGAATAGCAACTCAAGAGCCGAAGGGCCGGGCGCGCGATGTGGGGGCAATAACAAGAACGAGAAAGAGAGGCTAACGTGGCTCAAGATCTGGCAAAGGTGGCCAAGGCCAAGGGGATTAAATACTTTCTGATCAGCTTTACCGATCTCTTCGGGGTTGTGCGTTCAAAGCTGGCGCCGGCGCAAGCCATAGCCGACATGCAGAAAAACGGCGCTGGATTTGCCGGATTCGCAGCCTATCTGGATATGTCACCGGCAGATGCGGACATGTTCGGAATGCCCGATGCGGACCACATGATCCAGCTACCCTGGAAGCCCGAAGTTGCGTGGTTGCCCAGTGATGTTTACCTCAGTGGCAAGGCGGTGGAGCACGGCCCGCGCTACGTTCTAAAGCAGGTGCTGGCCAAGGCGAAGGCGAGAAAGCTCTCGGTCTATTCCGGGGTCGAATGTGAGTATTTTCTGCTGACACAAGATGGGCAAAACCTGGCGGACGAATACGATACGCTGTCCAAACCTTGCTATGATCAGCAGGCGCTGATGCGGCGCTACGACCTGATCACCGAGATCTGCGACAACATGCTGGCGCTGGGCTGGGGTCCTTATCAGAACGACCACGAGGACGCCAACGGCCAGTTCGAGATGAATTGGGACTATACCGAAGCCCTCACAACCGCTGACCGGCACACCTTTTTTAAGTTCATGGTCAAGACCTTGGCGGAGAAGCATGGCCTGCGCGCGACCTTCATGCCCAAGCCCATGGCGCATCTGACCGGCAATGGCTGCCATGCGCACATCTCGGTTTGGAATACATCGGGTAAAAAGAACCTGATGGAAGACCCTAAGGGTGAGCTCGGTCTTTCGGACCTAGCCTACAATTTCATCGGCGGCCTGCTCAAAAATGCCGAAGCCATGACTTTGATCACCAATCCGGTGGTGAACAGTTACAAGCGGATCAACGCGCCACGGACCACTTCGGGTGCCACCTGGGCACCGAACACTGTAACCTACGGCGGCAATAATCGGTCCCACATGATCCGCATTCCCGACAACAATCGCATTGAGGTGCGGTTAGCCGACGGTGCGGCCAATCCTTACCTGCTGCAGGCCAGTTTGATTTCGGCGGGCCTGCACGGCATCGATAATAAAATCGATCCCGGCAAGCGGCTGGATATCGACATGTATGCCGAAGGGCACAAGGTCAAGAATGCGCCCCAGCTGCCGCTTAATATGCTCGACGCCATTCGTTATTTCGAGAAAAGCAAGGTGCTTCCCGAGATGCTCGGCAAGGAATTCTGCGACGCTTACGCGAAGATGAAGTTCGCCGAGTGGAACGACTACATGCACCACTTCTCGGAATGGGAACGGCACAACGCGATCGACGTATAGGAGCGTCAAGGCTACGTGCGGGCTTATAACAGAGCTCGCACTATCTTCTCGCTCAATTGGCGTCAAGCGGCCGTCTGTACTTCCATGCTCAAGCAGTGGCGCTGACAATGCTCTTGGAACAGCCTTTCGAGTGCGGCTTCACCCATGAGGTCGCCGGGTTCGTCCCGGAAGCTGATCGTGTGGTCCAGTACTTCGCCCTGCCATTTCCGTTCGAGAGTTTCGCGCTCGGGCTGCGTCTGGAACCAGGCGACGAACTGGTTGATGGCGGAGAGCAGCCGATAAGATGACGGCTCTGCCGCCACTGCCACCGCATAGTAATATGGCACCGGCGCCAGATTGCCGGAAATGATCTCGATCTTGCCGTTCCAGGGACTGGCAGGATCGTTGCAGGCCCAATAGTAGATCGGAAGGTCGACCGCGAAGGCATCGACGACACCTTCCACAAGACAGTCGTGGATTTTCGATTGGTCTGTGTAGGCGACGAGGTTGCTGAGTTTGGCGCGACCGCCGGGTTCGGACTCATTGTCGGCCCAGCGGACGCCCGCATCCTGGAGCACCGCGAACGCACCTGGATCGTTGATAATCCCGAGTGACTTTCCATCAAGATCCTGCAGATCCTTGATCCCGTCGTTTCCGGCCGCGCGCGCCAGAACGAACGGCAGGTAGGTGTAGGTCTCTGAGTAGGCGATATTGCCATAGGTTTCGTTCGGCGGCAGCGCGCTCCATACCACATCTGCCTTGGGCTGTCCCGGATTGGGGCCGGCAAACAAAAGTTCCGTAACGATGTCCCACGGCTGCTCAATGAATTCGCAGTCAACACCAAGCCATTTGGCGAAGGCGCGGGCATAGTCGGCGTCCATTCCACTCAAAGGGTCTTGAGGCTTGCTTCTGAAGGAAAGGCCGACGAAGGAGGGTTCTATCGCAACCCTGAGCTTGCCCTCGCGTTTGATCGCGTCGAGGCGATCGAAGGCGACATCTGTGGTGATGTGATTGTTGGCGAGGAGGCGGTTCATCTCGCGTTGCCCATCCGCGTCATTCCGATGGCCGCCGAGCACCTTGGACAGATCGTCGAGGTCGCTGCGTGCCCATTGGATCTTGGCCAATGAGCGTTTCGAAGCGTCGTTGCTGCCTTCGAGAACTGCAGTCACAAACTGATTGTGTTCCTCTATTTCCTTCAGATGCTCGGCCATCTCGACGAAAAGCGCCTGCAGGCGCTCTAACGCATTGCCGATATCGCTGCCCAGGCCATCGAGGGCTTCTCCGGCTCTGGCCGTTGTGGATTCAAGCAAAGTCGAGATATCGGAAAGATCGATCAATTCGCCGGCTTCTTTTGCGCGTTCCATGGTTCTCTGCGCCAGATCGCGTACTTCCTGGGCGACCACCGCGAAACCGAGGCCGTGTTCGCCAGCGCGGTTGGCCTCGATCGTTGCATTCAGCGACAGCAAGCGAACACCTTTACCGATATCCTGAATTCCCTGAAGCACCTGGGCGGTGCCCTCTGCTTTTTCCTTCAGTTCCTCACCAATTTTCTGAAGGTCTTCGAAAATTTGCTGCGAAGCGCCCGCGATCTGACCATTCGCTTGATCTCTCAAGGCAGCCGATGTTGTCGTGCTTTGACCAACCTGTTGGCTGGTGGCATCGAGAGCAAGGCGCAGTTTCTGAGAGCTGCCGTCGATTTCTTTGTTGAAGTACTCCTGGAGATTTCCTGCACCCTCTGCCTGGCTTTGTAGGTGGGCGACATGCTGGACCAATTTGTAGGTACCGCGCGCCATAGAGGTCTGTCGAACCGATGATGGTTCGTCGAGTGTTTGCGCAGAAGAGCCCCGTATCTTCGCCGCGACATCCGATAGGGCCTGTGCGAGCGGGCCATCGCCTTGCGGCAGGCTCGAGAAATCGTTCTCCAAAAAGCTCTGTAGCGCCTTCAGCAGCTCGAATTGCGAAATGTCGCGAAAGCCTTGATTGGGCTCTGCGTCCGGATTTGCGTTGGAAACGGTCATGTCGTTGTTCCAGTAGGCTTTGCTAATCAGAGGAAGAAAAACCGATACAACTATACAGCGGTTTTGGTTAACTCCTGGCTAACGTATGTGGAGAAAATTTTTCCTGCGAGGAAATATTCTTGGTCGGTTGGAGTGAAGGGCAATATTTGACTAAAGTTGTGGCAGGTAATTGATTTTGCGTAATTTACTTCGCAATCTAACTAGACTTCAGCTGCTTCGGCGATATCACTTAGACGTTAACGTTGATCTGTTGGGTTGAATCCTTGTTTCCGATTTGTTAAGCAACTGCACCTTCTTTGGGCAGTCATGCCTAAAGGCTGGGCACCGGGAGAGTTCGTTTTCTATGAAACGGCGCCGAAGGAGCAACCGCCCCGGAAACTCTCAGGCAACCGAACTGGGCCCGGCTTTAAGGTAATCTGGAAAGTACCCGTGCGTCTTTTCGCGCGGCGTCACCGACGGAGTAAGGGCTGTTCCGGCCCGCATCTCTCAGGTCAATGACAGATGGGGTCGTAGACGAAAGTCTGGGCCTGTCTGTGATTGATCTCATCGAATACCACAGTTCCCAGAAGTTTTCGCCAACGTCGTTCAACACGCCCTACCGGTCGTCGTGAACTAACCCGTAGGGCATTTGGGAGGAAATCGTGGAAGCAATTACTGAAGCCGTAGGCTGGCTGAACGGGGTGGTATGGGGCGTTCCCATGCTGGTCCTGATCCTGGGTGTTGGTTTTTTTCTAATGATGGGCCTGAGACTGATGCCCATTCTCCGTATTCCCTTTGGATTTGGCCTGTTATGGCGCGGCCGGATTCCCGGTGGTGAAGGTGAAATCAGCCCCTTCAACGCACTGATGACGTCGCTGTCTGCAACAATCGGGACCGGAAATATCGCCGGTGTGGCGACGGCAATTTTTCTCGGCGGCCCTGGCGCAGTCTTCTGGATGTGGATGACGGCGTTGGTCGGCATGGCGACCAAGTATGCCGAAGCCGTTTGTGCGGTTCATTATCGTGAGGAAGACGAACGCGGCAAGTTTGTCGGCGGGCCGATGTACTACATCCAAAATGGCCTGGGCGCGAAATGGAAGTGGCTCGCGATTGCATTTGCTCTCTTTGCCGGTATCGCCGGCTTTGGCATTGGTAACATGGTCCAGTCCAACTCGATCGCCAATGCGCTTGAAACCAGCTTTTCAATCCCTGAGTGGCTGACCGGTATCGTGTTGGTCGTGCTCGTTGGCGCGGTCCTTCTGGGTGGCATTCAACGTATCTCCACCGTTGCCGGTAAGCTGGTTCCCATCATGGCTGTTGCCTACATCGCGGCGGGGTCGTTGGTTCTGATCATAAATGCCGGTGCCATTCCCGATGCTTTTGGCCTCATCTTTTCGCATGCCTTTTCGCCAGCGGCTGCAACGGGCGGATTTGCCGGTGCGGCAGTTTGGGCGGCCATCCGTTTCGGTGTCGCCCGCGGCGTCTTTTCGAACGAAGCCGGTCTCGGTTCCGCACCGATCGCGCATGCCGCTGCCCAGACCAAAGGTCCTGTCAGTCAAGGGTTGGTAGCTATGCTTGGAACGTTCATTGACACGATCGTGGTCTGTACCTTTACGGCATTGGCCATCCTGGTGACCGGTGCGTGGACGAGTGGCGAAACAGGTGCAGCGCTTACTTCGTCTGCCTTCGATCTCGCGCTTCCCGGTGTCGGCGGTTATGTCATTGCCGTTGCGCTGGCGATCTTTGCCTTCACGACCATTCTCGGCTGGAGCTATTATTGCGAGCGGTCGCTTCAGTATCTCTTCGGCGTAAAAATCATTATGCCATTCCGGGTAGTCTGGTCGCTTGCGGCTATGGTCGGTGCGCTTCTAAAACTGGATTTCGTCTGGCTGCTTGCAGATACGTTAAATGCCATGATGGCAATCCCCAATCTGATTGCCTTGGCGCTCTTGAGCCCTGTCGTATTTTCGCTCACCAAGAAGTTCTTCGAGTCACGCGGAGCGTCTGAAGATAATCCATTCTAAAGGAATTGCCCTCAGCCCGCGGCGTTACCACCGCAGCGGGTTGAGGCTCTCCCGTCCTTCAATTATTTCTTGATATGAGACGTTTTCACGGAAAAATCAGTACGGCTTTAGGCGTAAATCTTAAGGCCTCTGAAAGATTTTTCGTGCAGATTTAGAATTTATCTAATTGAAAAATATGTGAAAAATAACTTCATGCCGCATCGTGAAAAAGTTTCCCACGAAAAGGCAAATCTCTGTAAGCCTAACAAGCGTTCGGATTGAGTCCGCACGCCATCCCCCTTTTTGCAAAGCTAGGTCCAAGGTTAAGTCATGTCAGACTACGTCGTTATCAATGGTCTATCGATCGATCGCCAATTGGTTCAGTTCATCGAACAGGAAGCCCTGCCCGGGACTGGTCTCGATGCTTCGGGATTTTGGGCCGGCTTCGGTGCGATCATGCGCGATTTGGTACCGCTGAACCGGCTTTTGCTCGACAAGCGCGATCGTATTCAGCGGGAAATCGATACCTGGCACCGCAACCAATCTAACGAAGCGATTGATCCAGCGGCATACCGAACTTTCCTTTCCGATATCGGTTATCTGCTGCCGGAAGGCGAGGATTTTTCCGTAGGGACACAGAATGTCGATGACGAAGTTGCGCAGATTGCCGGCCCGCAGCTCGTCGTGCCTCTCATGAATGCACGCTATTCGTTGAACGCTGCCAATGCGCGCTGGGGCAGTCTGTACGACGCATTGTACGGAACGGACGTTATTGCGCAGAGTGGTGCTGGGCACTCCGGGTATGACCCCGTTCGCGGTCGAGCAGTCATCGATTATGCGCGTGGTTTTTTAGACGAAAGCGCCGCACTTTCCGGTGGGCGGTCGCATAAGGAAGTTGTCAGATATCACGTCGCCGGCGAAGCCTTAAGCGCCGATTTAAATGATGGCACCAGCGTCGGTCTGCTCGCACCGTCGAAGTTTGCCGGCTACCGGGGGGACACCAACTCACCGACATCGATCTTACTTGTCAACAACCGGCTCCATCTGGAAGTCTGTATCGATCCGACGACGCTTGTCGGGAAGTCCGATCCGGCCGGCGTATCGGATATTCAGGTCGAAGCCGCATTGACGGCGATTATGGACTGTGAAGACTCTATTGCGGCCGTCGACAGCGAGGACAAGGTGGCGGTCTATCGAAACTGGCTGGGTCTGATGAAGGGGAATCTGTCGGCCGAACTCAGCAAGGGCGGCAAGACAATCACCCGGTCGCTGAATGCAGATCGCGAATTCCTCTCGCCGTCGGGTTCGTCGCTGGTTCTGGCGGGCCGCAGTCTTATGCTGATCCGCAATGTCGGTCACTTGATGACCACACCAGCGGTTCTCGATTCTGCGGGGCGGGAACTGCCCGAGGGGATCCTCGATGCAATTGTGACATCATTGCTTGCGATGCACGATCTGCGTGCCAGCGGCGGCTTGCGAAACTCTCGCGAGGGGTCGGTTTATATCGTCAAACCAAAGATGCATGGCCCTGAGGAGGTTGCCTTTGCCGACCTGCTGTTCGAGCGTGTCGAGGATCTGCTTGGGCTGGAACGCGCGACCTTGAAGATCGGGATCATGGACGAAGAACGACGGACGACGGTCAATCTGAAAGAATGCATCCGCAATGTGAAGGATCGCCTGGTCTTCATCAACACAGGCTTCCTCGATCGTACCGGCGATGAGATTCACACCTCAATGGAGGCAGGCCCCATGGCGCGTAAGGCCGATATGAAAGCCGCTACCTGGCTCGGCGCTTATGAAAATTGGAATGTGGATGTCGGCCTCGCCTGCGGTCTTCAGGGACACGCGCAGATCGGCAAGGGCATGTGGGTCATGCCTGATCGGATGGCCGACATGATGGAACAGAAGACCGGACATCCAATGGCCGGCGCAAATACCGCGTGGGTGCCGTCACCGACTGCCGCGACGCTGCACGCACTGCACTACCACAGAGTCGACGTTCGATTGCGGCAGGAAGAACTGAAGCAACGGTCACGCACATCTTTGGACGGTATCCTGACCATACCCCTCGCTGCCGATCCGAACTGGAGCGAAGAAGAGATCCAGGAGGAACTGGACAATAACATTCAGTCCATCTTGGGCTATGTGGTGCGTTGGGTCGACCAAGGGATCGGGTGTTCCAAGGTGCCCGATATCAACGATGTTGGATTGATGGAAGACCGTGCGACACTTCGGATTTCAAGCCAATTGATGGCGAACTGGCTACGCCACGAGATCTGTACAAAGCAGCAGATTCAAGAAACTCTGGAGCGTATGGCGGCTGTGGTCGATGCTCAAAATGCAGGCGACACCCACTATGTTCCCATGGCGCCTGCCTGCAATGGCCACGCATTTAACGCGGCACGGGATCTGATCTTTCAGGGCTGCGATGTACCGTCGGGTTACACCGAACCGACCCTACATGCACTCCGACTCAGGGTGAAAGCGGAGGCAAAAGGTGTCGCGGCAATGGCCTCCTGAGCAAGGCGCTGGCCGTAACAACAAAAACTAGTTGCAGACAGACGGATCTCGATTTTGTTGCGCCAGATAGGCAATCAAATCGGCTCGTTCTTGCGCGTCTTTAATCCCCGCATAGCCCATGCGGTTTTTGGGTAAGAAAGCTCGAGTGTCCGTCAGAAAGGCGTCGAGCGAATCCTCTGACCAGATAATGCCTGAATTGATCATGGCCTTAGAGTAACGGAATCCCTTTACGCTGCCAGCTTTACGGCCAAAAAGACCGCAGTGACGTGGTCCGGTCCGGTCGCGTTTGAGAGAGTGACAGGCTTTGCAGCGGCCGTAAATGCTTTCGCCGCGGAGTGCATCACCGGAAACGACCGTGTCCTCCGCTTGCGCCGGGAGGACGATTGCCATGAGGATAGAACCAATCCAGACAGACAGTTTCGTTCGGTTTGTTAGCATGTGAACTCAAACATAGGGCTACCGCATTCTAAAAAAGACCGAGCCCTCTCCAGTATTACTGTTGGAGAGCGATTCATCCCCTTGCTTGCTTCCGTCAGGACAGACCGCGTTATAGAGGGCTCGGTGTAGAAGAGAGATTAGGAAACAAACGCAGACGGCACGGGATCCTGACCAAGAGCTGAACGCAGAATTGCCCAGTGCATGGCCTCGTCGCCAAGAATGCTGGCAGCTGCTTTGGCGAGATCACGATTTGCAAATAGCGGCACCGCGCCCAGGTATGCGCTAACGGCACCTTTTTCCAGTTCTGCGGCAAAGGAAAGCACGTCAGCTTCGCTCTTCAGCTTCTCGACCGGGAAGTTATAGTCGGCTTTTGCAGTTTCCGCTGTGCCGCCAAGTTTTGTAACTGTCGAGGCCAGGACGTCGACATGTTCTTTATGATGTCCCTGGAATTTTACAGCAATTGGTAACACCCCGGCACTAAGCAGACCGCTTTCCGCCCCAAGTTGGTATGCGGCAATTGCCTCCAGTTCGGCGCCAATTGCTGAATTGAGAATATTGATGTCATCTTCCACTGACCCGGTGTCGGCGTTTGCCGCAATTGTGTCGCAGCCTGCGAGTAAGGCGACAGCGCTCGCCGACAGGAGTGTGGCCCCGGACTTTGAAAAGAAGATGCGCCTGGAGAAACTCTGGAATTTGTTTTCGTATCCGCTTACGAGGCCAGGCGTGTTTAAGGGTTGGCCGGTCATGGAATAACCTCCTTGTTCAGATTCAGTTTTGTTTACTTAATTCGCCGCCCTGCTGGGCTCCGGATTACCCCTCGGCTTAATTGGGCGGCGTTCCGCTAACGCTCCCTGAGCGTCAAGCGTTCCAGTACTCGTGCAACCGTGCGATCACAGCGTTTGCCGAGAAAAGTGAAAGTGTCGTCGAGCGCGTCGTCGATCATGTCCTGAAGCTGAGCCTTCATCTGCTGCTTTGCGCGGTGCGTGCGCGTTTTAACGGTCGCTTCCGGAATCTGCAGAATCTTTGCAGTCTCTTCGATTGAAAGCTGTTCGACCACGCGTAGAACAAAGACGCTCCGGAAACCCTCGGGCAACCGGTTTATCGCCTGTTCGATCAAGCCCCGCACTTGACCACGCTCTGCCAGAGCTTCCGGGTTCTCAGGGGCATCGCGGTCAAAAGGGACAACGACATCATCATTGCTTAATCGATCTCCTTGAATCTGCGAAAACTGTTCTCGTTCCCGTTGCCCCCGCCTTGTACGACCCAAAGCTTCGTTCAAAACGATCCGAGACAACCAAGTGGAAAAGGTCGAACGTCCCTCGAAACTCTCTAGATTTGTGAAAGCCCTGACATAGGCGTCCTGCAATGCGTCTTCAGCATCGCTGTCGGTGGCTGTTACGCTGCGGGCGAGCCGGAAAAACCGCTGATTGTAACGGCGCATTATAGCTTCGAAAGCATGTAATTCGCCGGAGCGAGCGTCTCTGGCCAACTGTTCATCGGTTGCTTTTCTTGCGTAGACCATGGCGCTACCTGTCGCGGATTGGGTGTCGTCCAATCTTACTTCGGTCATAGCTTTTGGGTCCTTGCAAGTCAGATATGTCCATTAGATGCGCTGACCTTCGAAAAGGTTCCCGTAACAAGCAAAAAAATCTGTTGGTTGTTAAAATGCCAAGATACTCAATGAAATAACCTCATGCGCTCCGTTATTTCTGCATTTAGCGAAATGTTCACGCGGCGTGTTTTCCGGCCCGAATACTATGGTTATCGCTTCAGACCTGCATCCATTCTGTAATGTTTCTGGTACATTTCGGCAGGAGCGTTACAATGGCGCCCGAAAACTGCCCAATTTTTGGTCACGCCGTTGTTGTTTTTTACCAAATAGGGTGTCGCGCTCTTTGAGCTAAAAGATTGATCTGGATGGAATAATCATGCAGGAGCAGCGAAATACATCCTCCAATGAGACTGCACGTCGGTCTCGTGGACGCCCGCGGTCGTTCGATCGAAACGAGGTGCTCAGCCGCGCCGTAAAGGTGTTTTGGGCGCGCGGGTATGATGCCGCCTCCATCGAGGACCTGACTGAAGCCTTGGGCATCAAGCGCTCCAGCCTATACCACGAGTTCGGTGGCAAAGAGGCGCTTTTCCTGGCGGCGATTGACCACTATATCGAAGATCTCATCCTGCCGTGCTTGGAACGACTGGAGCAAGGACAGGCGCTTTCCGCGGATCTATCTGATTTCTTTGACGCTATACTCAGCGTGACTTGCAGTCCCGATGGGCCGAAGGGGTGCCTGGTTGCAACGGTGCTTGCGGATACGGCGGAGAATTCACCACGCTTCAGGGCCAAGCTCGTCGAGTGTTTGGATGCTTTGGACGAGATCTTTGCCCGGCGTTTTGAACAGGCTCGACTTTCTGGAGATCTGCCGCGGGACGCAGATGTCGAGCTTCTAGCGCAGCTTTTTGTCAGCTTCAGTCAAGGTTTGACGGTTCGCGCCCGCAGCGGTGTCTCTCTCAAACCACTGAGGGCCGTTGCTGAAGGCGCGTTGCAGAGCCTTCTGCCAAAAACTCCCAACTTCGCAATTTGAAGCAGTGGCGCAAGGAGGTCGTTTCTCTTCGACTAACTTCGTATCCTTATTAATTGCGGGTGCTAACAAAGGACGCGCGTCTCCATAAGCACTTGAATTCCAATAGTTCGCTGGTCACAGATCCTTTTCGCGTGAAACCCTTGCGCGATGAAGTCTTTGATACAACCGGGCATTTGTACGCCGCTTGATGTCAGGTCACGGGAATGTGAAGCGTTTTGGCCAGATGAGCCGGTCGCATTGAGGTAAGTCGGGAATGCGTTAACCAGCAGTAAAACACCTTCCGGTAACATCCCAGGTAGGCCCAGCGATGGGTGATCTTGATAGACGGCGATGATCCGGTCCATGCAATTGGAGAAAGTCCAGCAGCGAAACAGCCATTGGCGGGAGGCAGTTCGACAGGTTCGATCGCTACTTGGCAGCCGGCTGTGCGTTCGCATCGCGGTCATGGTGTTTTTTGGTATTCTAGCCGTTGAAGCCGCTATCCTCGTTCCCTCTTATTACAGCTATAAGCAGGATTTGCTGATCCGCTTGGAAGACATCGGGCATACAGCGGTTATTGCCGGATTGCGCGAGCATGCACACGACAACACCCGAAACTTGCTGATTGCCGGGAAAGGCCTTGCCCGGGGTCCGAGATTTCGCGGCGGGACAATCTACAGTTCGAGCGGAGATTTGATTGGTGGCTTCGGCGTCATCCCTGATCTTGAACTTTTAGGTGCTCAGGAAAACCCAACCCGACGCCGCCTGTCTCCCGATGGTAAATGGTACGACGTGCTTTGGAAGCCAGAGGAAGTAAAACTTCCTTACTTTGTGGTTGGTCGTATGGACGCAGGCTGGATCGCCATCGAGCTTAAGGCCTTTTTGTTGCGGATCGTAGGGCTGGTTCTGTTGATCTCACTTTCGGTTACCGGTCTGACCTTCGTCGTGCTTGGCCGCTATGTACTAAGCCCCATGCTTGATCTCAGTAGCCGGCTTGTAGCTGCGCAGAAAGATCCAGACCATGCCGATCGTTATGTTGCATTGGAAAACAACAATCGTGACGAACTGGGAGAAATGATTGAGGCGCTAAACGGCCTCTTGGAGCGAGTTTCCAGTCTTAGACATCGTGAACGGCGGGAGAATGAACGCCGCTTCAAAGATTTTGCCAATGCGGCATCGGACTGGTTTTGGGAAATGGATGAAACGCTCCATTTCTCATACTTTTCACAGCGCTTTCAGCAGGTTTCGGGGGTCGCCCCTAATGCCCTGTTGGGTAAGACCTGGCGCGCTTTCAGCGATGTTCGGATTCATTCGGGCGCGAATCTGCAGTATGTAGAAGCTCTGCGGTCGCATATGCCGTTTCGTAACTTTGAGTTTTCCTATCGTAGAGCCGACGGTGAAATGTCGTACCAGTCGGCAAATGGAAATCCGATTTTCGACGAGACTGGACGCTTTACCGGCTACCGCGGTACAGGCAGGGATGTGACGGCGAGTCATCTCGCCGGAGAACAGTTGCGTGCCGCAAAGGAACAGGCTGAAGCTGCAAACCGGGCGAAATCTGAGTTCCTTGCCAACATGAGTCATGAACTGAGGACGCCGCTAAATGCAATCAACGGCTTTTCCGAATTGATGATTGCTGGAGCCACCGATTCACTCGGCGCCGAAAAGTATGTCGGGTATGCCAAGGATATCAATGAATCCGGGCGACATTTGCTTCAGGTTATCAACGATATCCTTGATCTGTCGAAGATCGAAGCCGGTAAGCTTGAGCTTTATGAAGACAGCCTTGATGTCTTGTTACTGCTGAAATCCTGCATGATCATCATGAACGAACGTATAGAGGAGCGGGGGCTCGCATTCGAATGCGAAGAGCCGGATGAGCCGCTCTGTCTGTGGGCGGACGAACGAAAGCTTAAGCAGGTCCTGATCAATTTGCTTTCGAACGCGGTTAAGTTCACACCAGAGAGGGGCAGTGTAACTTTGGCGGTTGGCTGCACCAAAGAAGGCGGTATTTCGTTCAGTATTTCGGACACTGGTATTGGGATGTCGCCTGCTTCAATCCCCCAGATCATGCAGCCTTTCACCCAAGTGGATTCGAATCTTAACAGGAAGTACGAAGGAACCGGGCTGGGTCTTCCGTTGACCAAAGCTTTGGTCGAGCTACATGGTGGTCGTTTGGAACTTAGCAGCCAGTTGGGCGAGGGGACGACAGCCGTTGTCTCGCTACCACCCGAGCGGCGTATTATTTGTGAAGAAAAGAAAAGCGTTGGGCGTCAGGCGCGCTGACCTTTGCCGCCAATGCGCCTGCAAACAACCCAGACTTAACTCTCCCCGGCAACCTTGTGGTTAGCCATAAGTTCAAGCGCGCGGACCATGCCCGAGTGATCCCAACCGGACCCACCGTTGGCGGCGCAAGAATTGAAAAGCTCTTGAGCTGTAGCGGTATTGGGTAGGCTGACGCCGAGGGTCTTTGCACCCTGCAGGGCCAGGTTAAGATCTTTCTGATGAAGCTCAATGCGGAAACCAGGTTCAAAGGTCCGATTAATCATGCGCTCGCCATGAACCTCCAGAATGCGAGATGATGCTAGGCCTCCCATCAGAGCTTGACGGACTTTTGAAGGATCTGCGCCGGCCTTGGAGGCAAAGACCAACGCTTCGGCGACGGCTTCAATGTTCAACGCCACAACAATCTGGTTCGCGACTTTTGTGATTTGTCCTGCGCCGTTTTCACCTACCAGCGTAATGTTCTTACCCATCAGGCTGAAGATTGGGTTGGCCCGCTGGAAGGCCGCTTCAGTGCCGCCAACCATGATGGTCAGCGATGCCGCTTTAGCGCCGACTTCACCGCCCGATACCGGCGCATCCAGATAATCGCACCCCAGATCGTTGATCTTCTTGGCAAAAATCTGAGTCTCGATGGGTGAAATCGAACTCATATCGATCACCAGCTTGCCGGCGCTCAATCCGCCTGCGACACTGTTTTCGCCAAACAACACCGACTCGACCTGAGGCGTGTCCGGCACCATGACAATGACGACCTCGGATTGCTCCGCGACTTGCCGTGCATTGGTTGCAACCTTGATACCCTTGTCGAGTAGTTCCTTGGCTGGCGGCGTCCGATGGGTAGTTGTGACGACGCTGTGCCCGCCATCCAACAGGTGTCCTGCCATGGGAACACCCATAATTCCAGTCCCGATAAAGCCGATCGTCGTCATTTCCACTTCCTTTGCGTCTTCCTGCAATTGGTTTCTCCCGCCTGCCGGGGATTTGTTTTAAGTACTCTCTGAAGCCCTTCTGACTTCAGGCAGCGGCGTCTTTAAGGCCCTTATATGATTCGAACCATCCCAGGCCTGCGCCTGTCGCACTGGCGGGTTTGTATTCGCATCCGATCCATCCGTCGTAGCCGATCTTGTCGAGATGATTGAACAGGAACGGATAGTTGATCTCACCGGTACCCGGTTCGTTTCGACCCGGAGTGTCGGCCAACTGAACATGCGCTATGCGATCGAGATAGGCCTCAAGACTTGGCGCCAGGTCCCCTTCCATGATCTGCATGTGATAGATGTCATACTGTACGAAGAGGTTATTCGACCCTACCTCGGTGATCAGGTCCAGGGCTTGTTGGGTCCGGTTCAGAAAGAAACCGGGAATGTCGCGTGTGTTGATGGGTTCGATCAGCAGTTTGATACCTTCTTCCGCGAGCATCGGTGCGGCGAATTTCAGATTTTCGACAAAGGTCTCACGTAATGCTTCGGCAGGTACATTTTCCGGTGCAATCCCTGCCAGGCAGTTTACTTGGGTGCACCCCAGAGCCTTGGCATAGTCAATCGCTTTCCTGACTCCGTCTTGAAATTCGAGGGTACGTTCCGGCAGGATTGCAATGCCGCGTTCGCCGTCGGACCAGTTGCCTGCCGGAAGATTGTGAAGCACTTGTGTCAGGCGATGTTCGGAAAGGCGGTTCGCTAGTTCGTCTTTGTCGAAGTCGTATGGGAAAAGATATTCGACTCCCTGAAATCCGGCAGCGGCTGCAGCCGCGAAACGGTCCAGAAACCCGACTTCATTGAACATCATCGTCAAATTGGCGGCAAACTTAGGCATAGCGGATCCTCTCATTAACGTCTGGTTTTGCTTTCTAGACCTGGGCGGTGGTTACGCGGGTGAGAGTTCTCTCTCCTGCTCATCCGCTTCAATTTCGTCGAGGCCGATATTGCCAGGGGAGTCGGCGAGACCGTTCATGGCCAGCGTCGGATCGAGGCACAGGATCTCCTCGAATTCCTTCACGTTATCGACTTCTGTCCCCATAGCGATATTGGTGATGCGCTCCAGGATAAACTCGATGACAACCGGGACCCGGTGTTCAGCCATCAGTTGCTTGGCCTGATCAAAGGCTTCCTTGAACTGGTTTGGGCTGGTTACCCGAATGGCCTTGCAGCCAAGTCCCTCGGCGACGGCCACGTGATCCACACCGTACTCTCCCAGATCTGGTGAGTTCACATTTTCGAAAGAGAGGCCGACCTGGAAGTCCATATCGTATCCGCGCTGTGACTGGCGGATCAGACCGAGGTAGGAGTTGTTCACGACAACGTGGACGTAAGGCAACTTGAACTGGGCGCCTACCGCTAATTCTTCGATCATGAACTGAAAGTCGTAGTCGCCTGATATCGCCACAATTTCCGCGTTGGGGCGGGCTCTTCGAACGCCTAACGCCGCAGGCATGGTCCAGCCAAGGGGGCCGGCCTGGCCACAATTGATCCAATTGCGTGCCCCGTAAACGTTCAGGAACTGCGCGGCGGCAATCTGCGACAAGCCGATGGTCGTGACGTAACAGACGTCGCGGCCGAAGGCTTCTTTAAGCTCCTGGTAGACGCGTTGGGGTTTGAGAGGCACCTGGTCGTAGTGGGTCTTACGATGCATGTTGAGTTTTCGGTGTTTGCAAGATGCGGCCCAGGTGCTGCGGTCAGCCAATTTCCCATCGCGTTGCCACTCACGTGCCACAGCGACGAAGAGCTCCAAGGCCGCTTTGGCATCTGAGACAATTCCATAGTCGGGCATGAAGACTCGGCCGATCTGGGTCGGCTCAATATCGACATGCACGAAGGTGCGATTTTTTGTATAGACCTCGATCGAACCGGTGTGGCGATTGGCCCAACGATTGCCAATGCCCAGTACGAAGTCGGACTGCAGGAATGTAGCGTTGCCGTAACGATGGCTGGTCTGCAGTCCGACCATGCCCGCCATCAGCGGATGGTCATCGGGGATCGTTCCCCAGCCCATGAGGGTGGGAACAACCGGGATGCCGGTGATCTCGGCAAATTCGACCAGCAACTGATCGGCGTCTGCATTGATGACGCCGCCGCCTGCGACGATTAATGGGCGCTCGCTTTCATTCAGCATGTCCAGCGCCTTTTCGATCTGGCGTCGCGAGGCGGTGGGTTTGTAGATCGGCAGTGGTTCGTAAGTGTCGTCGTCGAACTCGATCTCTGCCATCTGCACATCGATGGGCAGGTCGATCAGGACCGGTCCCGGCCGACCGGAACGCATAATGTGAAAGGCCTGCTGGAAGACGCGCGGTACCAGTGCAGGCTCTTGCACAGTTACGGCCCACTTGGTGACCGGCTTGGCGATGGATTCGATGTCGACTGCCTGGAAATCCTCTTTGTTTAGCTTCGCACGCGGCGCTTGACCAGTAATGCAGAGGATGGGGATCGAGTCCGCCGATGCCGAGTAGAGGCCGGTGATCATGTCCGTGCCTGCTGGACCTGATGTCCCGATGCAGATGCCAATATTGCCGGGCTCTGCGCGCGTGTAGCCCTCTGCCATATGAGACGCACCCTCGACATGGCGCGCGAGCACATGATCGATAGACTCGCGTTTACGCAAGGCTGCATAGAGGGGATTGATAGCGGCGCCCGGCACACCAAAGGCAACGCTAATACCTTCGCGTTCCATTACGCGCACAGCGGCTTCCACAGCGGTCATTCTGGCCATATCAATCTTCCTTATTCGGCTGTCGTGTCGTTTGTTGCGGTGTTTCCATAATGCGGAAACTATTTCCAAAAATTAAAGAAGTCAACAAAAATGGAAACAATTTCCATATTGTGGAATTTTCTGTGAGCGCCTTACACAGAATGGCTTCGCAAATGGTACAGCTCGCCAAACGTGCTATAGCTGAGCGTAGACGGCGATTTGGAAGAGGAGAACATGGCCAAAGCGACACCGCTATCCCGGCCGCGCGGCCGGCCGCCAAGCGGCAAGACGACACAGACGTCTTCGGTCCAGGCTTTGGATCGAGCTCTTGGCCTACTGGAACTGCTCGCTGATGAGGAGGGTCTGACACTGAGCGAATTGGCGCAGCGCGCTGATATGGCGCCTTCGACCACCCATCGCTTGCTCAGCACGCTACAGGGCCGGCACTTTGTCGATCTTGACGAAGAAACTAGCCAGTGGCAGATCGGCGTGAAGACTTTTCAGATCGGAAGCACCTTCGCGAGACACCGAAAGCTGGTCACTATGGGGCGTGGTATCATGCGCGCACTGATGGAAACCTGCGAAGAAACGGTGAACCTGGCGATCGAGGACGAGGGTGACGTGGTCTTCATTTCGCAATTCGAGAGCCATTCGCCCATGCGGGCATTTTTTCGGCCTGGTCACCGCGGTGCCATTCACGCCTCGGGCATAGGCAAAGCCCTGATGGCGACTTGGGAAGAGGGCGCGGTCCGTAAGCTCGTTCGCAAGAAACAGCTCGTTGGCTTTACCGATAAGACCCATCGTGACGCAGGGTCACTGTTGGCCGATCTAGAACGAATTCGTGACCGTGGATGGTCGGTCGATGATGAAG
Organism: Pelagibius sp. Alg239-R121; assembly: GCF_947331435.1. GTDB lineage: Bacteria > Pseudomonadota > Alphaproteobacteria > Kiloniellales > Kiloniellaceae > Denitrobaculum. Next base: position 186,505 of record NZ_CAMZOF010000003.1, read on the forward strand.
AGCATACCCTCGGCATGCGTTGTATCGCGGCGCCGATTTTCAATGAATACGGTGAAGCGATCGCTGGTGTTTCCGTTTCCGGGCCCACCATCCGCATCCCCGATGACCGCGTCGACCGTATTGGCCCTGAGGTCCAGCATGCCGCCGACCGGATCACCGACTCCATCGGCGGTATCCGGCCCTGAAATGTATGGCGGAATGTTGACACAGTATTGATTTACCGGGCCGGGAGTTTACGAGGTTTGTGGATTATGTTCAGCACCTGTTGGGTTGCAAGGAGTGTGGAATCGCAACTTTTAGAACAGTCTGTATAAATGCCGATATATTTATTCCAGTTTGGTATTTTGTCTTTACCAATTACTTCACGGTTGCGTGAAAATTGGCAACTTAATCGCCTATTTTCACGTGTTTGATCTCGTTTCCACCATGCGGAACCAGGTTTTATTGCGCAGCAAGCTAAAGTCTGCTTAAACTGAATTCAGTTCCTAGGTTTGGAAAGGCCATGCCTGCGCATGGCAATGATTGCGTGACTGACAAGCGTGCTCTGCCGTGAAGCGGTGAGAATAAAAGTCAACCAGGGAGGAAAGTATGTCCAAAACTACAGATTCGAAAAAGGTCAACCGTCGTCGGTTCCTTAAAGGCGGTGCCGGCGTGGCCGGTGCGGCGACTGCGGCTCTTGCGATGCCGCAGGTTTCGCGCGCCGATACCATAACCTTGAAGATGCAGGGCTCCTGGGGGCCTTCTTCGATCTTCTCCGACATGGCGAAACAATACGCCGAGCGCGTCGGCAAGATGTCGGGCGGCCGTCTGAAAATCGATTACCTGCCCTCAGGCGCGGTCGTGAAGGCATTCCAGGTTCAGGATGCTTGCCACGACGGTATTCTCGATGCAGCGCATACCGTGACGGCGTATTGGTATGGTAAGAACAAGGCAGCATCCCTGTTCGGTACGGGTCCGGTTTTCGGTGCCAATGCCTCGCAGATTCTTGCTTGGATCCACTATGGCGGCGGTAAAGAGCTCTATCAGGAACTGGTTCAGGATAAGCTCGGCCTGAACTTGGTCGGCTTCTTCGCAATGCCCATGCCGACGCAGCCGCTTGGCTGGTTCAAGAAGGAGATCAAATCCGCCGACGACATGCAGGGCCTGAAGTATCGCACGGTTGGTCTTGCCACAGACATCATGCAGGGCATGGGCCTTAAAGTAACCCAGCTTCCCGGTGGTGAAATCGTTCCGGCTCTGGAGCGTGGCGTGATCGAGGCTTTCGAGTTCAACAACCCAACCGCCGACCGTCAGTTCGGCGCGCAGGATGTTTCGAAAGACTACATGATGGGCTCGTACCATCAGGCAGCTGAATTCTTCGAAATCATCTTCAACAAGCAGCGGTTCGATTCGTTGGCCGACGAGCAGAAGGCGATTCTCGAATATGCTGCGGAGGCCACCAACACCGCCAACTATGGCATGGCCATGGACAGCTATTCCAAAGACCTGCAGACCTTGATCAATGATGACGGCGTCAATGTTCACCGCACGCCGAGCTCGGTGATGAAGGCGCAGCTCGCATCCTGGGACAAGGTGCTGGAAGGTCTCCTGAAAGACGAGTTTTTCAAGAAGGTCGTTGACAGCCAGAAGGCCTGGTCTGAGCGGGTGGCCTTCTATGACCTCATGAACTCAGCAGACTACAAGCTTGCCTACGAGCACTATTTCCCGGGTAAGCTCGGCTTCTAGAGTGTGCTGGTTCTTGATCGATTGAACAAGAACGTGAACGGCCCTCTGGCATCTCCCGATGGCCTGTGAAAGTAGGGCCTGAGTAAAATGGGTAGGGGCGGCAATCCTTGCCGCCCCTATTGCCATATCTTCCTGTGATGACGGGAGCGGCGGCGGCTGACTCGTGACCGGCCGCATTCGGAGCTGAAATGGAACGCTTTATCGAAATCGTGGACGGCATCTCGGCTTGGTTCGGGAAGGCCTTCTCCTGGTGCATTCTGATCATGACCTTCGGCGTCGGTTATGAAGTCTTCGTCCGATACATCCTGAATGACCCGACCGCTTGGTCGTTCGACATTAGTTACATGATGTATGGCACGCTGTTTATGATGGCGGGCGCTTACACACTGTCCCGGGACGGCCATGTGCGCGGTGACTTTCTGTACCGTCTTTGGAAACCGCGGACGCAGGCGAAGGTCGAACTCGTTCTCTACATCCTGTTTTTCTATCCCGGCATCATTGCGCTTATCCTCGCCGGCTGGAAGTACTCGTCACGGTCCTGGCGCTACAGTGAAGTCAGTGTCATGAGCCCCGCGAACGTTCCGATTTTTCAATTCAAGACCATCATCGTCGCGGCCGGCGTCCTGCTGTTTATTCAGGGGTTGGCACAGATCTGCCGCTGCTTGATCTGCATCCGCGAAAATGAGTGGCCCAAAGCCCACGACGATGTCGAAGAAATGGAAGATGTTTTGCTGAAACAGCATGAGCATGAAATTTTGAAGCATAGCAGCGAGGCCGTCGATGTGATCGCGCCCGATGGAGAGCGCAAATGACCGACCCTCAAATTGCCGTCATGATGCTCGGCATCTTCATCATGACGATTTTCCTTGGTTTTCCGATCTGCTTCACACTGATGGCCATGGGCGTCGGCTTTGGCTACTACGCCTATTACGACCCGGAACGGATGCAGACGATTTTCGATAACCGGATCTTCGATCTTTTCGTCAATCAAACCTATTCCGTGATGGCGAACGATGTGCTCACGGCGATCCCCCTATTTCTATTTATGGGGTATATTGTTGAACGGGCGAACATCGTCGATCGCCTGTTCACGACCCTCTATCTGACGGCTCGGCGGTTGCCAGGCGCCATGGCGGTGGCGGCGTTGCTGACCTGCGCTATGTTCGCGACTGCGACCGGTATTATCGGCGCGGTGGTGACGTTGATGGGCATGCTGGCCTTCCCGGCCATGTTGAAAGCACGCTATGACACCAGCTTCGCCAGCGGCGTTATATGCGCCGGTGGTTGTCTGGGGATTCTGATCCCGCCGAGCATTATGCTGATCGTCTACGCGGCGGCCTCCAACGTTTCCATCGTGAAGCTTTATGCCGGTGCACTGATACCCGGTTTCATGCTGGCGGGACTCTATATGGCTTATGTGGTCGGCAGGGCCATGTTCAATCCATCGTTGGCACCCAAGGCAACTGATGAAGAAGCGGGAACATACACCGGCCTGCAAGTAGCCTGGATGTTGCTGACCTCGTTCTTTCCGCTGGCGATCCTGATCCTTTCAGTGCTGGGGGCGATTCTGTTCGGTCTTGCCACGCCGTCGGAAGCCGCGTCCATCGGTGCGCTGGGCGGCTTGTTCCTGGCTGCTGTCTATCGTTCACTGACTTGGAGCCGTTTGCGCGAATCCGTCTATCTGACCGTTCGGACCTCCGCGATGGTCTGCTGGTTGTTCGTCGGCTCCTGGACTTTCTCCTCCGTCTTTTCGTATCTGGGTGGCGAACACCTGGTCAGTGAATTCGTGCTCGGCCTGGAGCTTTCACCTATTATGTTCCTGATCCTGGCGCAGCTGATCATCTTCCTGCTGGGATGGCCGCTCGAGTGGTCCGAGATCATCATCATCTTCGTGCCGATCTTCCTGCCGTTGCTGCCGCATTTCGGGGTCGATCCGTTGTTTTTCGGCATTCTGGTCGCCTTGAACCTGCAGACGTCGTTTTTGACCCCGCCAATGGCGATGGCGGCGTACTATCTGAAAGGAGTGGCGCCGCCTCAGGTCACGCTGGTACAGATCTTCAAGGGGGTCATGCCGTTCCTCTCCATGATCGTACTGGCAATGGTCCTGCTGTACCTCTTTCCGGTCCTGGCGCTGGGCCTTCCGGAACTGGTCTACGGCTGACGGAGGCTCATGATACAAGGCGCGGGTTTATGAGAATCTTTAAAGTGTTGGAGGTCATTTGATGGAGCCTTTGGCCGATCTGACAGCCAGCGAACTGCGTCCTCGTCTGGCGAAAGGCGACATCCAGGCGAGCGAACTGGTCGAGGCCTGCCTTGCGCGAATCGAAGAGCGGGAGCCACAGGTTGAGGCCTGGACGTTCCTCAATCCCGACTTTGCACGTGCGCAGGCTAAAAGCGCGGACGAAAAGCGCGTGAGCGGCCGGCCGATCGGGCCGCTTCACGGTTTACCTGTCGGCATTAAGGATATTGTAGATACCAAGGGTATCCCGACCGAAAACGGTACGCCGTTAGATGCAGGGCGCCGCCCGGGAGACGATGCTGCCTTGGTGGCGAAGTTGCGCGAGGCCGGGGCGATTATCATGGGAAAGACGGTTACCACCGAACTTGCCTATTTCGCACCGGGTAAGACAAAAAATCCACATGACTCCGCTCGGACGCCAGGCGGATCTTCGTCGGGTTCCGCTGCCGCCGTTGCCGCCGGGATGGTGCCGTTAGCCATTGGCACGCAGACAACCGGTTCAGTCATTCGTCCGGCAGCTTTTTGCGGTGTTGTCGGATACAAGCCGACCTATGGATTGATCCCCCGCAGCGGGGTCGTTACACAGGCGCCGCATCTGGATACCATCGGCGCGTTCGGTCGCTGTGTTGAGGATGTGGCCTTGTTGGCCGAATGCATCAGTGGTTTTGACCCGCGGGACCGGGCGACAAGTGCGATACCCAGGCCACCACTGCAGTCCCAGGCGGTTTCTGAACCGCCGCTGACGCCAAACTTTGCGTTTGTGAGGTCACCGGTCTGGGATCAGGCCGAAGAGGTGACCAAGGAAGCCTTTGGCGAATTGGCTGCGTTCCTGGGCGGCAATTGTGATGAAGTGGTGCTGCCGAGCCCCTTTGCCGAAGGACACGCTATTCACCGCACCATCATGCTGGCGGAACTTTCCAAGAATTTTGGTCACTACTATCAACGCGGCAAAGATCAATTGAGCCCGCAAATGTGCGCAGCAGTGGAAGAAGGGCGATCGATTCTGGCCCATGATTATATGGCCGCTCTCGACTGGATCGAAGTTTTGAACGCAGGCCTGGACGAAATCTTCGACCGCTACGACGCCCTGATCACACCCGCTGCACCCGGAGAAGCGCCGCTTGGATTGGAGGCGACCGGTAATCCGGCTTTTTGCGCACTCTGGACGCTTTGCGGCACGCCGGCGGTAACACTGCCGTTGCTGGAAGGGGAGAATTCGCTGCCAATGGGGGTTCAGCTTATCGGTCCGCGCCATGACGATGGCCGACTATTACGCACGGCCAACTGGCTTTCGAGGCATGTATCAGAGCAAAGTGACGATGCGTGAGAGCCATGATTAATGATCTGGAGCGGACCATCGCGCGGAAGGAATTGATAGATGTTTGATAAATTTTTCGCGACCTTTTCCATGCTTTGCATGATTGCGTTCGTCACAATTATCATCTGGTTCGTTGATGCCTGGGACCTTCGAGTTATCTCGATTGTTGTGCTCTGCATGGCGTCCTATGATTTCTATCTGCTGGCCTTCAAGAATCATAAGGACAACAGCTGATGTCAGTGTCTGACTGTTTCCACTGATATCGCGAAGACAGATTTCGATCCCGTCCGTATCACACAGATGTCGCGATTGTTTGATTTCCATTTGCCGGCTGTCACCCAAGATCTCGAATAGCGTATTTTTTGGTGTTCGAGGCCTATGATGTTTCTTGGTAAAGACCCCTCTTTGGTGTTTGGCGTAAGTAGGCGCCTGCTTCTTTCATTCGCCTTGATCATCCCGCTTAGCGGCTTTACCTCAGTCGAAAACCTCTTTGCACCATCAGCCGACCTCTGGCCCCGTTGGGAACGGCACGATCCAAACTCTACAGCCAAGATCGATTTCTCGGATTGGGACGGATTGCTCAAGCGCTTCGTGCAGGTGAGTTCCGACGGAGTGAATCGGGTCGACTACGCTGCCTTTCGTTCGGGGGGTAAGGGAGCACTTGCCAAAGTCATTGCGGATCTGACCGCACTGCCGATTAGCCGCTACACCCGGGACGAACAGCTGGCGTATTGGATCAATCTATACAATGCCGTGACGGTGCAGGTCATTCTCGCTCACTATCCGGTCGAGAGCATCCGGGATATTGACATCTCGCCAGGCCTTTTCTCAGATGGCCCTTGGGACAAGGAACTGGTTTCAGTCGAAGGCGAGGCGCTCAGCCTCAACGACATAGAGCATCGAATTTTACGCCCGATCTGGAATGACCCGCGGCTGCACTATGCGGTCAATTGCGCGTCAATCGGGTGTCCGAATCTTGCCAGGGATGCCTATGATGGTGCAGAGGTGGGGAACAGGCTGGATTCAGCCGCTAAAGATTACATCAACGATCCGCGCGGTGTCTCAGTGGCAGGCAGTAAAGTGACTGTGTCCAAGATCTATGACTGGTTCCAGGAAGACTTCGGCGGTTCGACGCATTCGGTGCTGGCACATCTGAAGCGATACGCCGCCCCCGCGTTGGCGGAGCGGTTAGACGCGATTGGCGACATCGAGGATACTCGTTACGACTGGAGTCTTAACGACGGCACCTCCCCACAGGGATAAAGACAATTAGAGTCGAACGGAGATATTTGCTCCGCCGTTTCAATGAACGGCTCTTGCGAGGTAACGTAGGTATTAGTCTGCGACGGCCCGTTTTCCGGTCAAACGATTGATCACGCGGCCATCGATGAACAAAAGCCCAGCTCCAATTATGACAGCACCTATAATTTCTTTCGATTGGACAGGTTCACCCAGAAAAACATTTCCCAAGACAAGCGCCGTCACCGGTATTAGCAGGGTTACGAGCATGACATTGCTTGCGCCGGCGCGAACCAGGATTTTGAAAAAGACGATATAGGCGACGGCAGTTCCAAAAACAGCAAGCGCGACCAGAGACGAAATTGTGCTCTGGCTTGGTGCGGCAAGAGTCCAGGGCTTGTCAATAAAACAAACAACCACGCCTATGATCAGCGTCGAGCAGATCAACTGACATGTTGCGGACTTTAGAGGCGGAACACCGACCAGGAACTTGCGCCCCCAAAGTGCTGCAAAACCATAACTAAGAGCACCAGCCAGACACAAACCTATGCCAAGTGTCTGGCTAACGTCTAAGGGACCATCGAACCCGCGCAGCACTGCGACACCTACGACACCCAGTATTACTCCGATAACGCGGTTAACGGTTAAGCGCTCTTCTAAAAATATGGCCATCACAACAACAGTGAACAACGGCGTCATGGCGTTGATAATGGAGGAAAGACCGACTGTGATTTGAGTCTGACCCGCAAATATGAATCCGAATGGCAGTACATTGTTCAACAAACCCATGCCGAAAAATGGAAGCCAGCCAGAAAGAGATTTCGGCAGCGAATGACCAAAATACCAAAACAGCGGCAGCAAGGCGATCGCCGCTAAAAACACTCTGGCCAACACAACGGTGAGCGGCGGCAGTTCTTTCACTGCAACGCCTGCAAAGAAGTAAGCGCCGCCCCACAGAACTGAAAGCAGGATCAATAGCCCCCAATCCTGTCCATCCATAGTCTTGGGAGCTTCCATCTCTCGTTCCTTCGCAAGCATTCACTCACGCGGAGACTAGAGACGTAGGGCTAGAGGAACTACCCGTTTCTTGCTCTCAAACTCAAACAAAGATCGACTCAAGATTGACAGGTTGAATCATTTGATGCGTGCTTCGAGTCACCAGTCAAATTCGAGCGCTCAAATAAGCCTGCCCGCATCTAAGAAGCCCGAGACCTTACAGGCTGATTGGATCTGATCTTAAACCCGCTCGTTCTGCGGTGTGTTTGTAAGTCTTGAGAAGCGAGAGGGTAAACCACGCTTTCTAGAGGAATCGTATAGGCTTGCCAGGAGACTCGGCGGCAAGCCGAGATGATAAAGCGCGTGGATCAGTACCCAGCCACAGACAATTGCCACCGGGCGCCGGCCTTCAAACCGCCGGGACGAGGTTTCGGCTGCTGGCAGATCGATACATACAGTCTTGCCGTGGCGTTCCAGACGCCGCGAGAAATCATAATCCTCCATCAAGGCGATTGGCCGAATGCCGCCAATCGCGTCATAAACGCGGCGGCGGACAAATATAGCTGAATCGCCGTAATAAAGTCCGTGGCCGCGGAACCAGGCATAAAAATCCGTCAGCCACTCTGCAAACTGGGTGTCGCCGTCGAACAGAGTATGAAAATTACCACCGATAACATCGGGATCTTCCAGCTGCTGTTTTATGGCATTCAGACAGCCTTCGGGGAGGTGAGTGTCAGCATGCAGAAACAGGATAACGTCGCCCGTACAACGCAAGGTGCCCAGGGCAAGTTGCTGCCCCCGGCCACGGGGGGCGACATAAGCCCATGCGCCAGCTCGTTCCGCCTGCTCACGCGTTCGGTCCTCACTGCTGCCGTCGACCACGACAATTTCACAATTCGGATCCTGTTGCCGCAGATCGCGGACGATTTTGCCGATCCGCTCAGCCTCGTTCAACGTGGGAATGACAATTGAGATTTTCATAATTAGCTAAATTCCGAGAGAGTGGCGCCGTCGAACAGTCCTGTTGGCTGTAGTGCCAGGATCCAATGGTCCCAACGTTTTTGCATCCAACTGTGGGGAAGGGCGGTGGCGATTACGCTGCCCAGGCGGCCTTTGGTCAGGCGCGTGGTCCCGTCGAACCAAAGTGCCCGTAACCAGCGATAGATCTCGATCCTCTCCTGCAATGGAAGACATGGAAGGGTTTGAGACAGATAGAGACGCCCAAAGGCCACGTGACGGGCCTCGTCTCTGGCGATCTGTCGACTTAAGTTGTGGAACAGAGGGTCTTGAATCCAGTCGCGCGCCTCGTCCAGGAAGGCCAGCGCCTCTCCCTCGACAATGACATGAAACGCGAGAAGAGCCGCTTCCGGTGCACCCTTCCAGGACAAGGAACGCTTCACCACTTCTTCGAGGAAGTGATGCGCCGACGCCCTGCCGCCTATCCTATTCAGGTAGCGGCGGTAGATGGCGGCGTGATTCATCTCATCTTCGACCTGAATCAAGAGACAGTCACGAGCGGACGCAAGGCAGATTCGTGGCGCAAGGTCTCGGCAAAGGCGTGCCGTGGCCTCTTCGCCGCCGATGAACTGATTCACAATTCCAATGGCCATTCCGCGGCGCCAAGACGTGAGCTTCGGAGGCATTCCCTCCCAATCCAAGGAAGGATGCTCCGACTGTGCCCTTCCACCCTTGTCCGCCAGGGCTTCGAGTTGGCCGTTCAAAGTCGCACTCATTTGCTGCCGGGTACTTTAGAATGTCTTGGAGCAGCTGACTTGGCGGAGAGAAGCTTCAGGCTGTCCAGTCGCGCGACCGAAGTGCCACCGACGTCGTCCGTATCAGCGGATATGGCGATATAGGCCTGAGCCGGTGGTGCCGTCCCAAAAGCCATTTTGTAATCGGCCGCGATATCGATTTCTTCGTTGAACCAGGTGCCGGTAGGGGTCGTGCCGGATCTGAGGACGATCAACTTCGAATCCTCAAAGTGTGGATTTGCCATCTCCACGCCGCGTTGTGCGGTGCCGCCCCAGACATAGGTGAGCACTTGCCCGATCATGGGATAGCCGAACAAAGATCCCAGGCGATCTTTCAAAGTGACATCTTCAGGTTTTGGTGGAAACCAGACATGGACGGCTAGTGGCCGGTCGTCGCGGCCGCCTCTGGACAGATCGGTCGGCGGAATATCCTTGTCCACACGCCAGCGCCACGCCATCCTTTTCGTGGGCGCACCGTCGATCTCCGCATAGAGAAAGCCCACGGCGTCCGTGGCCTCAACCTGAAGCCCGCCGTCTTTGGAAACCTTGAATTCGGCTGGCTGCTTGTCCGGCAGGACCAGAAGCTTCCAATCGTCAAAGGATGGCGGAACGGTTACCGGCGCTGCCAGAGCTGGTGCCATCACCAAGGGCGTCGCAACAAGCGCTGCCAGAAGCAAGGTGGTGGATCGTCGAAAAACGGTGAATCCCAAGGTTTCGGTCTCTTGTGCTGTAAGTTCCGGTCACCCTGGATCTTGGGCTCAGACCCAGATTCAGCAATTCACAAGAGATCACCTGCTGTTGAACGCGGCGGACTCGGAACGCACAGCGTCTTCTAGAACATATTCTTCAGGTCGGACGAGAAGGTCGGGAAGGCAAACATGTCGTCCTTGAGTTTGCTGGCTGAAATCCCATGACGCATGGCCATCGCGAAGTAGTGGATCAAATCCTCAGCCTGATGGCCAACCATATGTGCACCGACAATACGATCGTTGCCCTCATCTACCAGAACTTTCGCATAGGCCACGGATTCGGCGTAGGTCTTGCCAGAGAACCATCCCGTCATGTCATTGACGGTGACATTGACGTTCAGACCTTTCTGCTTCGCCTCTTCTTCGGTCAGGCCGACGGTGCTGAGGGCCGGCACTGTGTAGATTCCACTAGGAATAACGCTGTAATCCGGAGTGGCGCTGGGCCCGTTAACAATATTCTGGCCCACGATCCGCCCCTCGTAGGTCGCGATGGGCGAGAGCTGAGGTGAAGTGACAAGCGCATCCCCGCAGACCCAGACCGATGGGTTTGATGTCGAACGCAAGAATTCGTCCACCTCGACGGCGATCCTGTCGTGCTTGACGTTTCCCGCAGTGAGGTCGAGGGACTCGACGTTGGCAATGCGCCCCGCGCCGTTGACCACCCTGTCGGCGCTGAGGGTAAGTGCTTGACCCTCGTGTTCGTAGGCGACGCAGAGCTTGCCGTTCTGTTTGGTGATTTCTTTGACCTGAACGCTGGTCTTGACTGTGATGCCGATCCGTTCGCTCTCGGTCTGCACCGCAGCAACGGCACCTTCTTCTACACGCGGCAACAGCCGGGGCATGACTTCCAGGATCGTTACCTTGGTTCCGGCCCGGGCGTAGACGTGACTGAACTCCATCGCAATTACGCCGCCGCCGATGAAGACGATTTCGTCCGGCTGGCTTTCTTCCGATAGTACCTCGTTGGATGTGATCATGTGCTCGGCGCCCACGATCGGCAAAGGCCGGGGCGTCGAACCTGTGGCGATGACGATGTTTTCACCCTCTAAGACCTGGCCGTTCACCTCGATCGAATTCGGGCTGACGAACTTGGCGGAACCCCTGAAAACATCGCCTCTTTTTTCTGCAAGACCAGCCATGCCGCCGGGCACGCCGCTGACCATCGATTTCGTCCGCTGGATGAGGCCTGCCCAGTCAAGTTTAGGTTTGCCCACCGTAATGCAGTGTGCGCTGGCAAGCTCAATCTCATGAAGCGCGTGGGCGGCCGCAACCAGAAACTTCTTCGGCGTGCAGCCCCGGTTGGGACAGGTGCCGCCGAAGTCCCACTCTTCGACGAATGCGAGTTTCTTGCCGGCGTCCTGTGCGATTGCCGAGACACCAAATCCCGCATTTCCGCCACCCAGTATGATCACGTCGTATTTGTCAGCCATGGTTCTTGTGCCCCCAATTCGGACTTTCTGAAGTGCGATCGTTCCTCGCAGACGTGAGCAAGAACGCAAACCGCCCTCATGATTTATGACTAAGGCTCGGGAGTGTCAGTCTGGGGAGATCCGGCGCTGCGGTCAAATGACGGCTTTGAGAGTGAAGTGGTTGCCGCAGATGCGGTGTCGGCCTTATGGTTTCCTGCCTTGCGGGTTTGCCGTACAGGTGGCCGCTCATTTGTGTGCCTGAATTTAAGCTGGCAACACGATTGCTAAAAGAGGATGCGAACTGAATGACCTCTCCCGCATTTCATATGATTGACCGGGCGCCTCAGCCTGTGGCGCCCTTTTCCCATGCTGTAGAGGTCGACGGCTGGATCTTTCTGACCGGACAGATGCCGACCGATCCGACCGATCCCTTGGCACCGCTGGGCGAAGGGATCGAGGCGCAGACACGCAGGGTGATGGATAATCTCGTGTTGGTGCTTGAAGGTCTGGGACTGGGTTTGGAGCACGTTATCTCGGCTCGGGCCTTCCTGACTGAATTCGAGAGGGATTACACCATCATGAACGACGTGTATCGGTCCTATTTTCCTGCCGACCGGCTGCCGGCTCGAACCTGTGTCGGGGTGACAGCTCTGGCAGTGCAGGCGCTGGTGGAGATCGACTTCATTGCCAAAAGACCGGCTTGAGACCGCAATTCTGGGCTTGCCTCTGTTACACCTGATTACCTGCGGAGCATCTGCCGCAGTGAGTCAAAGCGCAATTCGCTCTCAGTGGCGGTCAGTGGGTCGTTGAAGCGCGAGACTTTTTTATCGATTGCCTCCCAGTCTACGGGGGTCAGCGCCTTTAGGGCTGCTGGAAAGAACACCTGTTCCTCCTTGATCATGTGCCGACGCTGTTCCTCGACGAAGTCGCGGGCGATCTTGACGAAGGCATCTCGCGAGACTTCCGCTTCCATCAGGACCTCAACGACGGCATGAGCAAAATCGTGCAGGCGCGACGAAATCTCGGCATGCTCCCTCTCGATATCACCGACAGGTGCCGCGGCTTCCGGTGCTTTTCGGCGCAGCACCTCGAGAATCAGATTTTCTTTCGGATGATGATAGAGATCCGGATAGGTCAGGAAATAGTCGATGACTTCCTTCAGCAGATCGTAATCCGGCTGTTGAGTTTCCTCGAACAGGGTGATTTGGCGCTCGAGCAGGTCGAGCATCCGCGCCGTAGTCTTGTGCTCGGATCGAAGTGTCTGGATCGCTTCGGTCATGACCTGCTCCGCTGTCTTTAACAGATGGCGGCATGCTATAGGGCCTGGCCATACCCCTCCTTGATTCAGATCAAGTGCTCAGGGTGGTCTTTCGGTCGGCAATGCCACTGGCGAGTGCGACGCCGAGGCTGATTGCCGTGACGCCGCAGAGGGTCGGAAGATCCGGCTGTTCACCAAGCAGGATCATTCCCAGGAGTGTGAAGATAACCGGTACCAGCGCAGCGAATTTGAGGCGCCGATCCGATTGACGGCCATGCCATAGGTGTTCCGCCGGCGATCAGCCCGGTTAGTAATGTCACTAACCTGGAAGCCAATGAGGCCGACTGATGGAGCGCCTGCTGCTGTTGCCGATGGTTGAAGACGTGCGCTCGAATTTCACTCTTTGTACGATAAAGGCGACGATGCCCTTGCCGTTGAACCACCTAAATGAGGTGGGCGTGCCCGGGAAGGCAGTCATATAAAAACCGGCCCGAAGGCGTATGCCCCGGGCCGGTTTCTAGCTTGCACCGCTGCCGGCCAGGCTGCGGTGTTTATGCGTGCGCTCTATTGCAGGGATTGCAGATAGGCGACGATGTCTTCGCGAAGCTGAAGCTTTTTGAATTTGTTCGCCATCTTCGACTTGACTTTGTCTTTGCCAAGAAATGCAGCGAGGTACTTTTTAGGGTTCTCGAGATAAGCGATGAGCATGTCTGCGTCCCAGACGAGGCCCTTCTCGCCGGCTTCGCCGAAGGCTGACGAATACTTGTAACCCTCGGCGCTCCCGGCTTTGCGTCCAATGATCATATGGAGGCTTGGTCCGACTTTATTCTTGCCTGCTTCCACAGAATGGCAGGCAGAGCAGCGCTTAAAGGCCTTTTTGCCCTTTGCAGCGTCACCTTCAGCAAAGGCGCTTCCACTGGTCAAAGCGACCGCGAGTGCCAGTGCAACCGGCGCCATCGCCTTCAAACTTTTTTTCATTCGATCTCTCTCCGTTGGGCTATCGTGGCATCCTGATAGCATAAGAACCCTTCTAAATACAGATTTCTTCCCCTCTTTTGGACCAAGGTCCAAGGCTGAGCTCTTGTTCTGCAACCTGTCGGGAGGCGTGCTCTTAGGCGGCACCAACCGTTAATTTAGCTTGGGATCCTCTGACTTTCCATGAATGCCGATGCTACGATTTGTCACGCTGTGCCGCGGGTATAGAAATAAGAAAATTACGGCAGGACCAAGGCAAAGCTGCGTTCGGACATATGGTTCGGCCTTAATTCTCGCCTGCGTTAAGGCGTAGGAAGTTGGACCGAATTCCCTCGATGCCGTGTAGGCATGGGGTGATCGTTAGGGCGAGTGTGAATTGCCACAAAATTCGAATATTGGATTTAATTTCAATAAGATAAATGGTGCCGCCGGCGTGAATTGAACACGCGACCCCACCCTTACCAAGGGTGTGCTCTACCCCTGAGCTACGGCGGCACTGGGGGCTGATTTGGCGGGAAAATGCCACCAGTGAGGCGTCATGGCAAGCGCCGAATTTACATGTGGTTTTTTTAAGCGATTCCAGAGGCTTCATGCCATCGGACGGAGAGGGGAATCGGTGACGATCTCAATTCGGGTGTTAGAAGTGTTTTATCGGTCTGGGAGAGGCGAACTATGGCGCCTTGACCTTGCCACGATCACCTAGCACTCTGCGCGCCATGAGCCAAAATACACCCAGTCACACACGTTTGTCGGACAAGGGGCGGGCGCAGCTCGACGAGCGGCGCAGCCGGCAGGCGCAGGCGTTGCGCGACAACCTGCGCAAGCGCAAAGCACAGCTGCGCGAACGTACGGACCCGCCAGATACGGGCTCCGCATCCGCTAAGACCGGGACAGCAGGGGGTGAAGGGGAGTGATTATCGCAGCTTCTCCTTGAGACTCCCCCGATTTTTGCAGTAGAAGACCCGCTGGTGACTTGCACGACCCTTGAGTTGTAGACAAGGAGTGGTGGTCGATGCCGTCACCTGCGAGCACGCAAACAAATACGCCCGTCGACCCGTAGGAATTTGAGAGAGACCGCCGATATGTCGATTTTGCCCGACAGCTGGATCAGAGAGATGGCCGAGACCAAGGCTATGATCGAGCCCTATGTCGAAGCGCAGCGCCGCGAGGGCGTCATTTCTTATGGTGTCAGTTCCTATGGCTACGACGCACGGGTGGCCGACGAATTCCGCATCTTCACCAATGTGGACAACGCGCTGGTTGACCCCAAAAACTTCTCGGACCAGAGCTTCGTCGAACGCAAGACCGATGTCTGCATCATTCCGCCAAACAGCTTCGTGCTAGCGCGGACCGTAGAGTACTTCAGAATCCCACGTGATGTCCTGGTGATCTGCTTGGGCAAGTCGACCTACGCGCGCTGCGGGATCATCGTGAATGTTACGCCGCTGGAGCCCGAATGGGAAGGGCATGTCACACTGGAATTTTCCAACACGACGCCGCTGCCGGCCAAGATCTACGCCAACGAAGGCGCCTGTCAGTTCCTGTTCTTAAAAGGCGAGGGAGTCTGCGAAACCTCTTATGCGGACCGGGCGGGCAAATACATGAAACAGACAGGGGTGACCCTGCCGCGCCTGTAGCAAAGGCGGTTTGGCTGCATGCGCTGGGCATCTGCAGTAGCTGGCCAATGATTACACAGGTTCGCGCAATTGGATGAATAGGTCGGAGATAAAGTTCGGGATGGCGATGCCGCCATGGGGAAGCCCGGTTCGGAAAGCCCGATGTGGAAGATTGAATGGATAAGATAAGAATACGCGGCGGCCGGCCCCTGAAAGGGCAAATTCAGATCAGCGGTGCCAAAAATGCGGCGCTGCCCCTGATGGCTGCCTGCTTGCTCACCGATGAGACCCTGACCCTGTCAAACCTGCCGCATCTGGCGGATATCACGACGCTGGCCAACCTGCTGGTCCAGCATGGCGTAGATCTGCACATGAACGGCGCGACCGACGGCGGACACACCGGCCGGGTGTTAGAGATGACCGCGCGTGAGATCACCTCGACCCGCGCACCTTACGATCTGGTGCGCAAGATGCGCGCCAGCGTATTGGTCCTTGGTCCGCTGTTGGCGCGGGTCGGTCAGGCGCAGGTCTCCCTGCCGGGCGGTTGTGCCATCGGTACCCGTCCCGTCGATTTGCATCTGACGGCGCTTGAGCTGCTTGGGGCGGAGATTGAGATCCGCGAGGGTTACATCTATGCAAAGGCGCCAAATGGCCTACACGGGGCCGAGGTCATTTTTTCTAAGGTTTCCGTTGGGGCGACCGAGAATCTGCTGATGGCAGCCTGCTTGGCCAAGGGAACGACCCGCCTGATCAATGCGGCGCGAGAGCCGGAGATTACCGATTTGGCGGACTGTCTGGTGAAGATGGGTGCGAAGATCGAGGGTATCGGCAGCGACACTCTTGTGGTGGAGGGGGTTGAACGCCTTCATGGTGCCGATCACAGCGTGGTACCCGACCGGATCGAAACCGGCACCTATGCCATTGCCGCCGCGATCACGAACGGTGATCTTGAGCTCCTTGGCGCGCGGACCGAGCATCTGGGTGCCGTGATCGAAATCCTGACCAAAGCGGGGGTCGAGATCACCGAGACAGAAAACGGCCTCAAGGTCCGCCGTCTGAACGGGCGTCTGACCGGAGTGGACGTGATGACCGAGCCTTTCCCAGGCTTTCCCACTGACCTTCAGGCGCAGACCATGGCTCTGATGTCGGCGTCCGAGGGCGCCGCCATGATTACAGAATCAATCTTCGAAAACCGCTTCATGCACGTCCCCGAGTTGGCTCGGATGGGCGCGAATGTCAACGTGCATGGCGCATCTGCGATGGTGCGTGGGCAGGAACGACTGACCGGCGCAGAAGTCATGGCGACGGATTTGCGCGCCTCGGTCTCTCTCGTGCTTGCTGGGCTTGCAGCCGAGGGTGAAACCATGCTGAATCGCGTTTATCACCTAGACCGCGGTTACGAACGGGTCGAAGAAAAGCTAGCGGCCTGTGGCGCCGACATTGAACGGATCAAGGGTTCCTGAACGTGAATTTAACCGGCGACGTCAAACCCTTGAAGCTGCGCGCGCATGATACAGAAGACATGCGCGTTGTAGCCGGTGTCCTGCAGGATGCTCTGGTCCCGCTCAGCGATGTAACCTACTTGAAGGCGGAAAAGCGTTTCGTCTTCGTCGCCAATCGTTTTCGGTGGGAAACTGTCGATGCTGAATCTGGCGGCGCTGCCGCCGAACCAGCTGATGTGCCTGTTAATACCGCACCAAACGCAGCGACAGCGCAGGCTGCCGGCGACAGGGAGCCGGCTGCAGAAACCGGACAGGAAGCGCTCGAGCTGGAAGACGCCAGTTTTGCCGAAGATGCGCCCTATGAGCGGGTCAACTGTGGTGTCTGCTTCGATAAGGTTCGTAATGTGCAGGTCCGAAATATTGATATGAGCCAAAAGGATCAGATCTTAAATCTTCTGACCGTCGCCTCCACGGACAAGGCCATTGCCCTGCATTTCTCCGACGGTGGCGTGATTCGACTTGAGGTCTCTGCCATTCGTTGCCATCTGGAAGATCTTGGCGAGCCCTGGCCGACCTCATCACGCCCGCATCACCCCATGGACGATGCCGGAGCCGGCGTAGACTGACACCGGCTCTAAAATACTCCGCGACGCAATAATCGGTAGCTGCATCGCGGTAAAGCCTTAGCCAGGCTACGCGACCTGACCGTAGAGTGCGATCGGACTCTTATCGGATGTTAGACGGAAATAGTTAGCAATGACCGCGAACGAAAAGCTCGTGCTGGCCCTGCCCAAGGGGCGTATTTTGAAGGAACTCGCACCCTTGCTGTCTGGGGCGGGTATCGAGCCGGAGGCGGCTTTCAACGACGACTCCGCCCGGCAACTCCGGTTTGCAACCAACCATCCCAACCTCGAAATCGTGCGGGTACGCAGTTTCGACGTCGCGACCTTCGTTGCCTTCGGCGCCGCGCATTTTGGAGTGGCAGGAAACGACGTTTTGATGGAGTTCGACTATCCCGAGCTCTATGCGCCCGTGGATCTGAATATTGGCTACTGCCGGCTTTCGGTTGCAGCCCCCAAAGAACTGCTGGCCGAGGAAGATCCGGCACGCTGGAGCCATATCCGCGTGGCCACTAAATATCCGGAGATCACTCGCCGGCATTTCGCGGCCCGCGGCGTGCAAGCGGAATGCATCAAGCTGAATGGTGCCATGGAGCTGGCCCCGAACCTGGGTCTCTGCAAAAGGATCGTCGATCTGGTGTCTTCAGGCGCAACCTTGAAGGCGAACGGTCTGGTGGAGGTCGAAGAAATCGCGACAATAACCTCGCGCCTGATCGTCAATCGGGCCGCGCTAAAAACCCGACCGGGCGAAATGAACGGTTGGATCGAACGTTTTTCGGATGTAGCCGATGCCGCTTAAGCTCAACGCAGAGGATGTCGGCTTCGAAGGGGCGTTTCGGGAACTGCTTGGATCCAAGCGCGAAGACTCTGTCGATGTCAACGAGACTGTGGCGGCCATAATCGCCGACGTGCGGGCGCGCGGCGATGCGGCTCTTATCGATTATACAGCGCGTTTCGATCGACAGACGCTGACGACTGAGACTCTTCGGATCAGCGAAGTGGAGATTGCTGCAGCCGAATCGCAATGTGATCCGGCGGATCTCGACGCTCTTCAGGTCGCCGCCGAGCGGATCCGTGATTATCACCGGCGCCAGGTACCGGAAGATTTGGACTATGTTGATGGCTCCGGTGTACGTCTTGGACACCGCTGGACGGCCGTTTCGGCAGCGGGTCTCTATGTTCCCGGTGGATTGGCGTCCTATCCTTCGTCCGTCTTAATGAACGCCATACCGGCTGCTGTTGCCGGAGCGGAGCGGGTGGTGATGGTGGTGCCCACACCGGATGGACTGGTTTCTCCCCTGGTGCTGGCCGCAGCCAAGCTGGCCGGTGTCACGGAAATTTATCGTATCGGTGGCGCCCAGGCGGTTGCCGCGCTGGCCTATGGTACTGAAAGCATCGCACCGGTCGATAAGATCGTTGGACCTGGCAACGCTTATGTAGCCGCTGCAAAGAAACAGGTCTTTGGCACGGTTGGCATCGACATGATTGCCGGACCATCGGAAATCCTGGTGATTGCCGACGCCAAGAATGACCCGCGCTGGATTGCGGCCGACCTGTTGTCTCAGGCGGAACATGATGCCGCAGCCCAGTCGATCCTGATCACAGACGACGCGGAGTTCGCCGAGGCGGTCGAGCGCGCTGTGGAGATACATCTGCAATCCCTCGAGCGAACGGAGATCGCTGGTCAGAGCTGGCGTGATCATGGCGCTGTTATTTTGGTGCCAAATATGGGCGTCGCAGTGCAGCTATCTGACCGGATCGCACCGGAACATTTGGAACTGGCAATTGAGGACCCGGACGCCGTTGCAGCGCAGGTACGCCACGCCGGTGCAATCTTTTTGGGTCGCCACACGCCGGAAGCCATTGGTGACTATGTCGCCGGGCCTAACCACGTGCTGCCAACGGCGCGTTCCGCACGCTTCTCGTCGGGTCTTTCCGTGCTCGATTTCCTGAAACGCTCGTCAATGATTTCCTGTTCTTCGACCAGCCTGGGAGCCATCGGCCCTGCGGCCGTGACTTTGGCGCAGGCGGAGGGGCTTGGGGCGCACGCGCTCTCTATCGCTGTGCGCTTGGACGATGACAAATCTGTTTGAGCGACAGATTCATCTGGGGCGGTTGGATGGGAAGTGATGGCAATTTTCTCGTTCCGGTTTGTGCAGGATTGATAATCCAGTCTTTCTGAACCAATGTGAGCCGGAA
The DNA here is from genome assembly GCF_947331435.1 of Pelagibius sp. Alg239-R121. GTDB lineage: Bacteria > Pseudomonadota > Alphaproteobacteria > Kiloniellales > Kiloniellaceae > Denitrobaculum. The sequence goes on from NZ_CAMZOF010000003.1 coordinate 206,041, forward strand.
TGGGTCCGCCACTCAGAGCATCTTAACTGTGTGAGGTTTTTCGAGGGATGCTCTAAATGAATGACGCTGGGTCGAAAGTCGTTTGGCGTTAATCGGGTCCTAAATCGACTGCGGTAAAACCCTGCTTTGAGACGTGCAACGGGGGAACGGGATGAACGACGGGCAGGATACCGGAAGCGGGAAATCCATCGAATCTGCGGATCAACGCCTTGTCGATATTGTACTCGACGAGCGCAGCATGGTACGCCGAAATCCTGATGTGGAACAGGAACGCACCATTGCGATCTTCGATCTGCTGGAGCAGAATTTTTTCTCACCTGCCGGTGATTTCACCGGGCCTTACCGTTTGAAGCTGGGAATCGCTGAGAATCGCCTGCAATTCGCCATTTCAAATGAGAAAGAGGAGCACCTGCGCACCATTGAGCTGTCCCTCATGCCCTTTCGGCGCATCGTCCGCGATTACTTCAGCGTCTGCGAAACCTATTTCGAGGCCATCAAGGTCGCCAGTCCGGCCAAGATCGAAGCAATCGATATGGGCCGGCGGGGCCTTCACAACGACGGGTCGGATCTGCTGCGGGAGCGGCTTGCAGAGAAAATCGAGATTGATTTCGAAACCGCGAGACGGCTCTTCACGCTGATCTGCGTCCTGCATATCAGGGGTTAAGCGCGTATGCGCGATCTGCCCGACGCCGTTCTCTTTTCCTGTACCATGAATGCCGTGCGCTCACCGATGGCGGAATCCATCCTAAAACACCTGCTTGGGCACAGAATTTATGTCGATTCTGCTGGTGTGCGGGGGGGCGTGCTTGATGGGTTCGCTATCGAGGTCATGGACGAGATCGGCATCGATATCTCCCGGCACAAGGCAAAAACCTTTGATACCCTGGAAGATACCTCTTTTGATCTGATCATCTCGCTCTCTCCGGAAGCCCAGCATAGTGCGGTTGAATTGACCCGGACCATGGCTTGCGACGTCGAGTTCTGGAACACATTTGATCCCTCCATAGTGGAAGGTAACCGTGAAACGCGCCTAGATGCCTACCGGCAGGTCAGGGATCAGCTCCTGAAGCGGATCACAGATCGCTTCACGTTGGATCTCAAGCCCAACCTATAGATTTCGCCGGCATTCTCTTTGAATTTAACAGAGATCCGTACATCATCTGAAAACCCCCGGAAATTCGCGCTTGGAGGCTCATTTCTTCGGATTTGATGATTTTGCAGGATCTGTTTATGATCCGCGCGCTCGACGTCGCTGTTAACTTCCTTTATATAAGCGCCGGCGATATGAGCGTATGACATATTTTCTTGTCGTGGATAGACCGCATTGGGCGGATCCACGCAATGTATGACCGCAAACAGCGGAAAGCGGAGTGAATGGCGAAGGAAGACTTACTGGAGTTTCAGGGCACGGTTCTCGAACTGCTGCCGAACGCGATGTTTCGTGTGAAGCTCGATAACGACCATGAAGTTTTGGCGCATACCGCCGGCAAGATGCGAAAGCACCGCATCCGTGTGCTGGCCGGTGACCGCGTCAACGTCGAGATGACGCCCTATGATTTGACTAAGGGCCGTATCACCTTCCGATTCAAATAGATCGGGCTCCGGCGGTGGCCGAGCGGTCCGTTCCCCTCATTTTGGCTTCCGCGTCGCCGCGTAGGCTCGATTTGCTGTGTCAGATCGGTGTCGAGCCCGATTCCGTCGATCCGGCGGAGATCGACGAGATTCCGGCGCGCCAAGAATTGCCGGCCGATTATGCCCGGCGCATGGCACAGGAAAAGGCGCTTGCGGTCGCACCCCGGCATCCGGGTGCTTTTATCCTGGCTGCGGACACAGTTGTCGCCGTTGGACGTCGAATTCTGCCGAAAGCTGAAGACCTAGCCGATGCGCGTTGCTGCTTGGAGCTATTGTCAGGCAGGCGGCATAAGGTCATGGGCGGGGTTGCGCTGATTGATCCTATGGGCAAGATGCGCTGGCGCCTAGTGGTGACGGCTGTGATCTTCAAGCGCCTGCACCCAGACGAAATCGACGCTTACCTTGAAAGCGGTGAGTGGCGCGGTAAGGCCGGCGGCTATGCGATCCAGGGCCGGGCCGCAGCACTTATTCCCACAATCAACGGCTCCTACTCCAATGTGGTCGGTCTTCCCTTGGCGGAAACGACGGCGCTGTTGACGGGATCCGGTTTCAAGCTATGACAGGCTCAGAGGATCGCCTGGAACAGGGGGGGCAGGAGCGCAGTCAGGTACCCGCGCGGATAGTGGTTTCAGCTTTGCCGGGAGAGGTGCGTGCTGCCTGTCTGCGTGCAGACAGGCTTGAGGATCTTCTCATTCTTCGTGCCGATCATCCGCGCATGATGGGGAACATCTATCAGGGGCGGGTTCTCGAGATAAGTCCCAGCCTGGACGCGGCATTCGTCGATATTGGCCTGGCGCGGCCAGGTTTTCTGCCGCGCGGGGAGGCTCCCGGCAAAAAGCAGCTCGGCCGAGCACTGTCTGATGGCGACGCAGTGACGGTCAAGGTCGTGCGCGAGGCCAGCGAGGACAAGGGCGTCCGCCTGACTTCTCGGATCGACACTCCGCCAGATGATCTTGCGACCCTCGCCACGAACGCGAAGGTTCCATCATTGCTGATGGAGGGGGATGATCCGCTCTTGCAACTGATCGCCCGGCAAGGGCCAATTGATTCCATTATCTGCGACGACAGCGAGACCTGCAATCGCTTGAAACATAGGATTGCAGCGCTGGGAGGGGATAACAGCCTCGTCGTCTTTGACCCCGCGCCGCGGCCATTGTTCGAGCAGGAAGGGGCCGAAGAGCAGATCGAGAGCCTTTTGGGGCCGTATGTCGAATTGCCGGGGGGTGGAAGCCTCTTGATCGAACCGGTGCGAACCCTGACGGCAATCGATGTCAACCTCGGCGCGATGGCAGCAAGTGGGACGGCGCAGGCGCAAGCTCTCACGGTCAATCTGGAAGCCGCGGTCGAGATCGCGCGACAGCTCCGCCTGCGGGCAATCGCTGGATTGATCGTGGTCGATTTGCTGGAGTTGCGGGAAAAATCGGCGCGCGCCCGAGTGATTGCCACGCTGCGTAAAGCATTGGAAGCAGACGACCAACCCTGTCAGGTGGCCGGCATGTCGCCCTCTGGCTTGTTGGAGATGACACGCCGCCGCGGCGGGCCACCCCTGGCCGATATCTTGACTGAGCCTGCCGGCGAGCAGGGGTGGGGCCGGCAGCGTGATGCCGTGACCCTGGCGTTCGGGGCGCTACGCGGCGCGCTGGGCGAGGCTGACGCGGCACCGGGCTGTGAGGTCGTGATCACAGCACCTTCGGTGGTTCTGGCTGCCTTGCGGGAAGGTGCTGCCGCTGAGGCGCGGCAGGTAGTCGAGCGGCGCTTAGGGCGTGCCCTCCGGCTCGAGACGCAACTACCTGTGGCGACAAAGACCGCTCATACCTCTCGGACGGTTGAGGTTTTGGCTATACGGCGCTAAAAATTGTTTTATGAGTGACGAATCTAAACAACTCAAAGGGACGGTGGAAGCCGTTCACGCGATCAAGACAGCGGGTCGTTGTCCTATCTGCGAAGCCCCCGTGGAGCCCAAATACCGGCCTTTCTGCTCCAAACGCTGCGCCGATGTGGACCTGGGGCGCTGGTTTAAGGAAGGCTACCGTATTCCGACCGACGAAGCGCCCGGCGATAGCACCTTTGGGGATGGGGACGACTACTGAAAACTACTGCTACGGCAGTATCTCTTAGGTTTTCTGACCTGATGCTCACAGGAGATGAAAACTCCAGGAGGATCATGGGACAGACCTAGAAGGGAATGCAACGAATCTCGGCTTTTGCTCTGGACAGAGGGCGGTACATTTTCTATAAGCCCTCGTCCGCAACATCGCGGAGATGCCCAGGTAGCTCAGTTGGTAGAGCAGCGGACTGAAAATCCGCGTGTCGGTGGTTCAAATCCGCCCCTGGGCACCATTTTTTCAAAGGCTTAGCTGAAGATCACGGCTAGGTCTTTTTTGTATTTGGCGCCGCTTTCGTCGATCGCATTAATTTCAGGATTTGCGTTGGTTTTGAGCGCATTGCCGAAAAATTTGTCCGCTGCGGTATCACTCCGATACTCGGACAGCTTGAATCCTAAGCTTTTGCCAAAACTCGCCGTCGGCAGGATAGAGGTAACCATCGAATATAAGCCTCGTCCAGGAGCCAAGATACGCTAGTGGAACATTTTCTTCTATGCGTCTTGGTTGCAATTGACGACGTGAATTTCTCCAGCCACCGGTTCGATGCCGTAAGATCTACAACATTGCTCGAGACTCGGACGTACAATTTCTCGCAGTCGTTTGCTCAGTGCTTGCGACAGACGATTAGCCTGCCTTTGTCTGGATCCATATGGTTTTTGTCTGGAGGTATTGCTCGAGCGCTTCGGTGCCATTGTCACGTGCCAGCGACCCCGATTGCTTGTAGCCACCGAACGGAGTTTTGATGTCGCCTTCTGAAAATCCGTTAACCGAGACAGTGCCACAAGGAAGCGCACGGGCCATGTGGATGGCACGGTCAATGTCCTGAGTGAAAACAGTGGCGTGGAGGCCGTAATCGGTGTCACTGGCCACCGCCAAGGCCTCTTCGGTGCTCTTGGTCGGCATAATGCCCAGAACCGGACCGAAAATCTCTTCGCGGGCGATTCTCATCTCGGGCGTGACGTTCTGAAAGACCGTGGGCTCGATGAAATAGCCGGGCAGATCGCTTCCGCCGCCCATCACCTTGTCCGCACCTTCATCAACGCCGCTTTGGATGTAACTCATCACCATATCCTTGTGGTCCTTGGTGATCATCGACCCGATATCGGTGGCAGGATCCAGAGGATCGCCCAGCCTGAATGATTTGACCCGATCGATAATGCGCCCGGTGAATTCCTCGACCAGCGGCCGCGCGATCAGCTGGCGCATATTGGCCGAACAATTCTGACCGCCGTTCCAGAAGGCCGACATCGCGGCATGTTCGATCAACTCGTCGTTGAGGACCGCATCCTCGAGCACGACAAATGGACTTTTGCCGCCCATCTCGAGACCGACACCTTTGAGGTTACTGTCACCGGAGTAACGCATGAACATCCGGCCGACCTCGGTTGATCCGGTAAAGGACACGGTATCGATATCGTTGTGAAGACCGATCGCCTTGCCTGCGGTTTCGCCAAAGCCCGGCACGATATTGATGACGCCGTCGGGCACGCCGGCCTCCTGCATCAGCTCCGCCAGCCGGATTGTACTCAGCGGGGTCTGTTCTGCCGGCTTGATGACGGCGGAACACCCCACCGCAAGCGATGGCGCGATCTTCCAGGCGGCCATGACGAGCGGAAAATTCCATGGCAGCACGGCACCCGCGATGCCGGCGGGTTCCTTGGTGATCAGCGCCATGGCGCCAGGGCCGGTCGGCGCGATCTTCCCAAAGGTCTTGTCGGCCAGTTCCGCGTACCACTGAAAGAAATTCGGAACTTCGCCGCCGATTTCATCCAGGCAGTCATTGATGGTTTTGCCGGTATCGAGACTTTCCAGGACCGCCAGTTCATGGGTGTGTTCACGCACCAGTGCAGCGATTTTAAGCAACACCTCTTTGCGCACTTCGGGTTCTGCGCGCGACCATGTGCCGGCGTTGAAAACCCTGCGGGCAGCGGCTACAGCGCGGTCCACATCCGCGGTCTTACAATGGGCGACGCTGGCCAGTACTTGCCCTGTTGCGGGGTTGGTCGTGTCGAATTTCTCGCCGTCGGCAGCATCACAGAATTTGCCGTCAATAAAGGCCTGCCCGTTGGGGATCAGTCTTCCTGCAATGGCCTTAAACTCGCTATGTGAAAGCGTCATGGGGACTCTCCCTCGTCTTTAAGCGTTGTTCGATTTGATCCGGACGCGGGGTCTTAACCGCTGGTTTACGTCTTAGCCACGCAGGGTGCGGGCAAATTTACGAATGTCATTCACCAGCAGTTCGGGCTCTTCCATTGCTGCGAAATGGCCGCCGCGGGGCATCTCGGTCCAGTGCTGGATGTTGTAAATCCGGTCTGCGTATGACCGAGGCGGCCAATTGAGCATCTCGGCCGGAAAGACCGCGCAGCCGGTGGGGACCTCGATGCGCCGTCCCTCGGGCGACAGGATCCGCCCGCCCTCTTCGCGGCGGCCGTAGTAGATCCACGACGCGGTGTTGAACGTGCGGGTGGTGATGTAGATCATGATATTGGTCAGCAGCTCATCCTTGGAATGGGCTCTTTCGATGCCGCCAACCTCGACATCCGACCAGTCATGAAACTTCTCGATCAGCCAGGCCGCGATCCCGACGGGGCTGTCGATCATCGCATAGCTGAGTGTCTGCGGCCGGGTTGCCTGTTGCGTGCGGTAGCCGTTCTGCATGATCTGATCGTGGTCGAACTGCGCCTCCCACGCCTTTTCCTCAGGCGTCTGCGGGCCATCAGGGTGGCGCATCGTCAGCACATTGATGTGTATCGCCGAACAGGCAGGGGCGTGGTCGTAGCCCAGCCATGAACAGATCGCCCCGCCCCAGTCCCCGCCCTGGGCCAGGTAACCGTCAAACCCCAGGGTGTCGGTCATCAGGGCGTTGATGACCGAGGCCATTTTGCGTGGCCCATAGGGCCGCGGCGGCCGCCCGGAGAATCCGAAACCGGGGAGCGAGGGCGCAATTACGGTAAAGGCGTCCTCAACATCGCCACCGAACCGCTCGGGATGCGCCAAGGGTTCGATCAGGTCGAAGAACTCTGCCACCGATCCCGGCCAGCCATGACTGATCATCAGAGGCATCGGATTATCACCGCTGCCCTTTTCATGGATGAAATGCATGTCGATGCCGCCAGCCGGCGCCTTAAAATGCGAGAACGCGTTGATCCGCGCCTCTTGCGCGCGCCAGTCAAAGCCATCAACCCAATAGGCGCACAGCTCTTTCAGGTACGCCATGTTGGTACCGTAATCCCAGCCGCCATCATCGGGCATCTCGTGCCAGGGATAGTCCGCGACACGACTCAGGATGTTTTCCAGAACCTCGTCGGGGACGTGAAACTGGAACGGCGTCAAATTTGGGTTGGTTGCAATACGGTCATTCAAAAGGACAATTCCCTAGATTCAAACGGGGACCCTATCCAAGCCGGTGAGCCCGGGGTTTCTGCCTTTCAGATAACTGGAAATTTGAGAACACGGCGAGAGACAGGTGCGGCATTTCGAAGGGACAGATGCTTTTACCTCTGTCTCCTGAAATCACAGCATGGATCGTACTTCCTCAGCGATTACCTTCACCCCTGACTCAAGCCGGGATACAGGCACATAGGCAAAGCCAAGACGGAAACTGCGGCTGTCATTGTAGTTGAGGTAGTAATCCTGCCCCCGATCCACCAGCACGCCCTTTTCCCGCAGGCGCGCGGCCAAGGCTGTGGCGTCAAAACCCTCCGGCCCGGTCAGCCAGAAAGACGTGCCGCCTTCGGACTGCGTCGTTTGCAACATCCCCAGGTGTTTGGTGAGCGCATCGTTCATTGTGTGCCAGCGCTTGTTGTACCGCCGTTCGATATTGCGCAGATGGGATTCGTAGTGACCCAGCCGAAAGAACAGTGCGGTGATTTCCTGTACGATCGTTGGCGGATGGCGCATCATCACACCCCGGGCGATGCGGGACTCACGGATGATGTCCCGATGCGCAACGATGAACCCCAGGCGGATCCCGGGAGAAATGGTTTTGGACAGGCTGCCGACATAAATCACGCGTCCCGATTTATCCATCGACCTCAGCGATGGCGAAGACTTGGCGACATAGTTCATCTCCGCCTCATAGTCGTCTTCAATGATCAGGAAATCCTTTTTGACCGCCGCTTCCAACAGTTCTTCGCGCCGCGACTGGCTCATTGTGACCATGGTCGGGAACTGATGGCTGGGTGTCGTAAAGACCAGTTGGCAGCCGGTCGGAATGGCCGCCGGGATCAGGCCTTCTCCATCAATCGGAATGCCGATCAGCTTATTGCCCGACAGACGAAACGCATTGCGGGCGCCAAAGAAGCCAGGATCTTCAAGGGCGAAAGGCTTGCCGGTCTTCGCAAAGATCGTACCCAGAATGAACAGTGCATTCTGTGACCCAAGAGTGACCAGGATCTCGTCATCTTCGGCATATATCCCGCGGGTGTTCAGCAGCCTCTGACGAAGTTGCTGGACCAGTTGCGGGCTGTCGCTTTCGACGGAATCGCTGGCCCAGACAGGCATCTGTTTGCGCCCTAAAGCTTGCCGCGTGCATTCGCGCCAGCTGTCGACCGGGAAAAGGTTCGGGTCGATCTGGTTGTAGATGAAGGGATAGGGGTAAGAGTTCCAGTCCAGAGGATTGACCACCGGCATCAGATCGTTTGGCTGAAAACGCACCGGACAGGGGATTGCGTCGCGGTTTGCTGCTATCTCGCCGGCTGTTTTTTCAAGCTCTGCCAGATCCGGATTGACGAAGTATCCCGACCGGTCCCGCGAGACGAGCAGTTCCTGATCCACAAGGCGGTTGTAAGCTGCGAAAACCGTATTCCGGGAGACACCGAACTGCTCTCCCAACTCCCGGCAGGAAGGAAGGGGACGATCATAAGCCAACGACTTCGAAGTGATCGCTGCGCTGACCACCTCGCATATCTGATCGCGCAAACTGAGGTTGGAGTTTTCAGGTAACTTCAGAAATCGCGGTGTGGTTGAACTCAACTGGTTGCTCCAGGGTGCTGCGGTCTTTCTTCTGCGCCGGATACTAGCCGATTCCGCGCGCGCGTCTCAGGCATAAACCATTCTGTCACCTTCTTTCAAACTATCTGTCCCTTTCAATGGCGAATAGTGCGGTGAAAGATGTGGCCAAGCAAAAATTATTCAACGGGAGACGAGATCGATGAGGATGAAATCCGTTTGCAAGGCGCTATGCATTGCATCAATCGCGGCAATGTTTGCGCAACCTGCTGCTGCCGAAAAAGTTCTGAAGCTGGGCACGGTAGGCTTTCTGGGCATGCCGATTGGGGACGCCATTGATCAGGCACTGATCCCGACATTGGAAAAGGTGTCCGGCGGCAAGATGAGCATCGAGCCGCATTACCGGAAGTCGCTGTGCAGTGAGCAATCCTGCGGGGAGCAGGCCAATCAGGGTCTGTTGGCGCTCTGGACGAGTTCGACCGCGAACTTCGGCAATTTCGGCACTTCCCTGGCGATTTTTGACCTGCCCTATATCTTTAAAAGCATTGAAGACGCAGATCGCATTTCGTCAGAATGGCTGGCCAAAAAGCAATGCGATATTGCCGCCGAAGAGGCCGGTCATGTTTGCCTGACCGTTTATTCCAGCGGTGGTTTCCGCCAGCTTGGCAACGCCCATGGTCCCGTGCATGTGCCCTCGGACATGGAAGGCATCAAATGGCGTGTAACCAAAAGCCCGATCGAATATACGCTGATCAAGAACTGGGGCGCGGTGCCGGTGCCCTATGACTGGTCACAGCTCTATCAGGGCCTGCAAACCGGGGTGGTCTCGGGCCAGTATGTTGCAACGCCCTGGCAGCATGTCGCCAAGCTGCACGAGGTCGCGAAATACTTCACCGAAATCGGCGGTTCTTGGTCTGGCAACCAGTTGTCGATGGACAAGCGCCAGTACGATGCGCTGAGCGACGAGGAAAAGGCATGGCTGCACGAAGCTGCGCAGGCCTTTGGTCAGCGTGTGCAGGAGCTTGATCGCGCATGGGTCGAAGCCGGCGAGACCGCCATCAAGGCCACGATCAAAGAATGGTATGTCCCGACAGAAGAAGAGCTTGTGAAATGGCGCGCCGGTGCGATCGACGCCTGGCTCAATGCTAAGGGTACCTTCGATCCTGCAACCGCAGAGCGCGTTCTGGAAGAACAGGGTATGACCGACTTCATCGCGCAGCTCAAGGAAGCTGGCGCGCTGTAATCTTCGTCGATATCTTTAGACTAGCGGTGGCGCGGACCCAGCTTCGCGCCACCTTTTCTATCTGAAATCGGCCTCGTTACCCTGACCACGAATAGGACGCCATCCATGGAAAGCATTGCGCTTCTGATCGTTCTGGTGCTGCTGATCCTGCTTGGTGCTCCGGTTGGCTTCACGATGATCCTGATCCCGGTGGTCTATATCATGATCACCGACGTCGCTCCGATGATCTTGATCCCCAGTCAGATGTTCAGCGCCATCGATTCAGTGCCCCTCACTGCGATTCCGTTTTTCATGCTGACCGGTGAGCTGATGACCAGCGCCACCATCACTGACCGGCTGGTGGAGTTGAGCCAGCGTCTGATCGGCCGGATGCGGGGCAGCATGGCGCAGGCCAACGTGCTGGTCAGCATGTTCTTTGCCGGAATGAACGGCTCTGTGGTGGCGGATACGGCGACCGTGGGTTCGCTACTGGTGCCGGCTATGAAACGCGCGGGGTATCCGGCCGCTTTTGCTGCTGCGATCACGGCCGTCAGTTCCACAATTGGCGGGATCATCCCACCCTCGATCATGATGATTGTCCTCGCAAATGCAGGCGGCATTTCGGTGGGGGCGCTTTTCGCAGGTGGAATCGTGCCGGGTATCCTGATCGGCATTCTTCTGATGGTGATCAACTACATCATTGCCAGACGTAATAATTTCGAACGCAGCGAGGAACCTTTCAGCCTGAAGGCGATAGCCATCGTCGGCTACAAATCCTCCTTTGCGCTGCTCATTCCTATCGTGCTGGTCGGCTCGGTCGTCTTTGGCATCGCAGGCGTTGTCGAAGCCGGCGCCCTGACCGCAACAATAGCCCTCTTCGTCGGGCTGTTCATCTATCGTACGATCACCTGGACCAACTGTAAGAGCGCCTTTGTCCGCGCGTTCCGGAACTCTGCGATGGTGTTCATCATCATCGCTGCAGCGGGGCCGTTCAGCTGGCTTCTGACGTCGCTCGGGGCGATAAACCAGCTCGAGATGTGGCTGCTAAGCTACACTTACAATCCACTTCTCTTCGCGCTGGTGCTGGTTCTCTTCATCTGTCTGCTCGGTATGGTGATGGATTCGGCCGCAAATATCATCGTGGCCGGGCCTGTGCTGGTAGATGTGATGGTGAAAGCAGGTTATCCCGACGTACAGGCGGCACTTGTCGTCGTTGTCGGGTTCCTGATCGGGTCCGTCACCCCACCCGTGGGCGTGGCGTTCTTCACCGCAGGTGCAATAGCAGAAGTGCGGTTGGAAAAAGTTGCAATAGCGATGTTGCCCTATCTCGTTGCGCTTTTTGCCCTATTGTTTGTTCTGATCGTCATTCCGGACATCACGATGTTTCTTCCCCGTGCTTTTGGCTTCTCGAATTGATGCGCGCCGGAGCTCTCAAACTCCCCTGTAGCAGCACACGGGCATGTGCTGTGAAAAATCGCCGGAGGTCTTTAATATGCTAGCTACTGTCGGTTTCGTAGATCGCACGGTCAAAAAGACTCTGACTGCCTTTTGCGCCATTCTTCTTTTGTTGATGGTGGTCTTTACAGTCTACTCCGTCGTGATGCGTTATGTTTTTGAAAACCCACCTGTGTGGGGAGATCTCCTGACCGTTCTCAGCAACATCTGGTTGGTCTTTTTTGCTCTTGCACTGACGGTGCGGGACAAGGATCACATCGCGTTGGACTTGATCTATTCCTGGCTCCCCCTGAAAGCCGCGTTCGCCATTCAACAATTCTGGTCACTGATCATATTTGGCCTGGGTCTCATCATGATCATTTACGGAATGGAAGCGGTTTCCACCATGGGCGGCAAATACTGGGAGATGTGGTATTTCGCCTGGGAGGACGGCGGGTTCGTTTTTAAACCGAACTACATGCCCAAAAAATATGCTATCGCCATCGTTCCAATCTCAGGATTGCTTGTCAGTATTGCAGCGCTGGCTTCGATCATCGAAGACAGTATGCGATTGAGAGCGGGCAAGTACGAATTAGTTAAAGATCTGGAAAACTAAACCGAGGCCGATTGGTTCTAGGATTGTTGTAAGCTTTGAACCATTGATGCTGTGAAGTGATATGAGTGGGTCTTGACCGATGGTTTCCAATATGTTGGGCACAGACAATGGGCTCGTTGGCATTGTCAGATGAAATCAATGTGAAAGGTAGGATTACTCTGCCGACAGGCTCTATGCCGCCAAGATTCTGAAAATACCTGTAGAGCTTTTCAAACCCTAGTTTCAGGGGGGCAAGCATTTTCTTTCAAGCATCGCCCCGATGGTGCCCAATCTCGAAATTGTTGCGGCCGGTTCGGTCTTTTCCACGCAACAGCCATAACGGTCGTTCAGCGAAGTTGACAGGAACGCCGCTCTTTCCATCCAAGGGATTGAGGTTTCGTTCGAACACGGAAGTCGCAGGCATGTAGCGGATCGCCACACCCGCGCGTCGTCTTGGCGAGCTATTCGCCGCAGCACCGTGGATCATGTAGACGTCGTGCATGGACATTTGGCCGGGCTCCAAAACTAGATTTACAGCCTTCTTTTCATCAAAGGCATTCTGAACAGTACTGTCGCTCAGGGCGATATCTTCACGATCGTCCCGTACATGACCGAACAGCGTTTGTTCCTTGTGCGATCCCGGAACAACCCTCAAGCAGCCGTTTTCAATCGTGGAATGGTCCAATGCAATCCAGACCGTGCAGGTGGCAAGCGGCCTGATTGGCCAGTAATGTCCATCCTGATGCCACGGTGTTTCGTAGCCCGTACCACCGGGTTTGCAGAATATGTGGCAGCCCCAGAGGATGATGTCCTCGCCGATCAGATTGGATACGAGATCGATGATGTCCGGACGCTGGGCGAGCTGCAAAAACGTACCACTGCCATATACACCTTCCGAGTTTCGCCCCTCGATATGGGCGCTCACAAGTTTCTCCGGGCGGACGTCCGGGTTCGCTCTGATGAGTTCGTCCAGTGCCGAACGCAGATGTTTGATTTCTTCATCCGGCAAGCGGAAGTGCGGAATTACATAGCCGTCGCTGCGATATTTTGCGACTTCATCGGGCGTTAAGCGAGGCATCCATTCTTCCTCCGGCGAGAAAGGGGCTTGGAGGTGAGCGAAATTTCAGGCGAGTAATCACTATTCATCTCCTCTTTATTCGATAACGCTAGGCCAATTGAGGATGGCGTGCAATTGGGCTCCTGTTCGGAGCTAGTGTAGCGAACCCTTCTTTACCATGAGTTTTTTCGGGGCTGATTTTTTCGTGGCACCTTATCGACCCTGATCAACGATGGCGGAACGTGCGGATCACCGCATCAAACGACAGGGAGAGGCTTTCCCGCGCTTTTACCCTGTCGCGTGCTTCCGCGCCCGACTTGCGGCCATGGGGCGTCATCTCCAGGAGATCTATAAGCAGGTCGGCGTCATGGACTGTCTGTTCGAAGCGGGTCGAGGTTTCGGAGACAAGCTCATAGCTGTTTGCTGTAGCGCCCTCGTGTACGGGCGGTTCGTGCACTTGCAGCGTCGGATAGATGATCTCGCGCAATTCGATCAGGTGGCGTGGTCCGGCATCCACGACGATTACAGACTGACCCGCATTCTGCAGTTGCGCCCAGTCCGGCCAGGTCTCAAAGCCGAAGAGGCTTGTGATTACCTTCGGGGCGCCCTGAAGCAACGGCAGCCGTTTGTTGCTTGCCACCACCCAAGCAATGTTCTTGTGGCGCTTCGCAGCCGCCATAACGGCCCACTTGGAAATATCGACGCCTAGGGCCTTTGGCGCGCGCTCCTTCAAGTTGTCCTGCAGATGCGCCGCCAGACGAGCCGTGTAGAAACCTTCCCCGCAGCCAGCATCCACCAGCAGCGGTTGCTCGTCCTCACCGGTCCCAGTCTGCCCGGTGGCCTCCCTCCCGCTACCGGTGATCTCGCTGCCCACAACCTCGCAAAGCACATCAGCCAAAGGGTCGAACAGGCCCGCGTCCAGCACCTGGCGGCGCGCGGTAACCATGGACTTGCTGTCCCCTGGATCGCGCGACTTCTTATATTGAACCGGCAAGAGGTTGATATAGCCGCTTGCGGAAATGTCAAAGCTATGCCGGTTCGCACAGATAAGGCTGCCAACCTCCGGCGCGAGCGGGAGACCGTCAAGCGGGCAGATGAAGGGAATAGCGTGCAGGGCTGAGGGCGGGGGCGTGGTCATAAGGATTCGAACATCCGTGAGATGGTGATCATCTTGTGGGCTCAATTCGATATTTTGTCTCATGCCTTGGCCGAGTGGCCTCTAGATACAGCGCTATATCGATTTTTATAGGCAAGTCGTACTTTGCGCCATAGCCGTTTTCACTGTTGGGTTACTCACCAGTCCATGCTCGGCCAATCCGGAAAACCACAGAGCAGCCGCAAGAGAAAAAATCCCCCGCAGGCGAGTCGTAACAAGTGAATTTGAAAAATCACAGGAACGGCTAAGTCGGGCGAACCCCTTCCTTTTAGACAAATCTACGGTTGTATAAAGTCGGTAGACTCCTTAAAATCCGAGGAGTTTATAACTATTTGATTGTAATGCGAAGTGAACCCTGTAGATAAATTTCCCAACTGAAAGAGTGAGAAAAATAATGGTTAGATTCTCTCCGGTTATCACGGCCGTAGTAACATCTTTGTTACTTGTAAGCAGCGGAGTAAGTGCGGAATCAGGCAAGCATGACCAAGTGCCGGATCAAACCATCGCGCAACAGCGCCAGGCGCTGGCAGCAAGCACAAAGGGCGCGGGCTTTGGGCCTCAGTCGCCCCGGGATATCGACTCTTCGGGAGGCAGCAATGGCCGCGCATTTGGATCGGCACCCGCCTATACCGAGATGAACTTGTGCAACATCCACTTCCACGAGAATGCCGAGCACAAAGGCGGAGAGTTTACTAAGTACGCCGGCAATGGCGATGGTCATGGATATGGGACCGGCTACACCTATTCCGGCGATTTGAGTGTCGCGGAGTTAAGTAAACTCAACAAGGAAATCGGCAAGACCGAACACGGCGACCTGGTGCCTGGCGATACGATCGAAGTCCATTATGTTCATACGACGGCGCAGGTTGCACCGGGGCCGACTTTGGGTTCCTGCCTAAGCGACTCCATCAAGAACCCTCAGTTGCGCGTTGAAACGCAGGTCTTTGTTCTCGTGAACGATGATAGTGCTCTGAATTTCGTCGAGCTCACGAAACATGAGGTAAGAAACGGCGTGCACCAAGCGATCAATATCCCGGCGAATACGGGCGCAGCCATTCAGTACGAAGGCTCAACGACAGGTCCGGGCTACAATGAAAAGGGATCTCCTTTCCAAGTGTCATGGAGTGTGCGTCCAAGGGTCGCGAAAGTGAACATCGAGACCGTGGACAAATGGCTCAAGGACAATGTCTTCGACGAAGACCATGCGCATGGCGTTCGCAATCTGGTGACCAACCCGGATCTCCTTTCGAAAATCGCTGAGTGATTCGATTCGGCCGTTTTCCTGTGCCGTCCGAACTTGCGCTCAAACTGGGCTCTTGATGCGGGCGATTGAAAATTCAGGCGAGCGGCCGGCGTTATTACATGAACGTCTTGAGCTAGGGCAAATATAGGCTGCTGTAGCGTTCATTCGTCATGAAGTTGACGGATGCTTCCTGACCCGTCCCCGATTAAGTCCTGTGGCATCGGGGCGGGTATCGTCAGGTCTGTTCCGGTATCTTCATGAAACGCAAACTTCGAGACCTGACCCTTACTGCAAGCTTCGTGCGATTGAGCAGTCTTCAAGCCTGTTTGCGCCGTCCGGTGAACGGCCTCGATGACGGGCACTCTTTTGTGCCGGGATTTTGCACACAAATTCGAACCTAACCTTCGGGCCAAAAATGTATAGCCAACGCATAGCCATTATTTATACGATATTCTCAATCATCAGGTGAGGCGAAAATCTTAGATGGGCGCGAATCAGAGTTCGAAGAAAAATTCAAGAAGAACAGTCAACTGATCAGTCGCATCAAAAGCAAGGAAAGACAAGGGTTCGTTGATCTGTGCGATGAACTAGATTCGAGTGCTGTTCGGGAGGTCGGTGGCTTCACTCGCGATTTCCTTCGCAACAACAAGCGCACCGACTGATGGCCTCCGATATCCGATAAATTCAGATAGGAGACAGGTTCATGTCGAAGAATTCAAAAATCAAAGACCTGAAAAAAGAGGTCAAGAGCCGAAAAGCCAAGGTGGCGAAGCAGACCGCGAAATTGAAGAAAGCAAAAAAGGCGCTAAAGAAAGTTGCCTAGAACGGGCGCGCTTTGGCGGCTCATGCGCACAAGCAACCGGCGTTGGTTTTCAATGCGAACGCCGATTGCTTTCCTCTATCGAGCTTTGCCGCCATTAAGGTCCGAGCCATGTCGGAGTAGGTGTGCATGAAGAAGGGATTTAGGGTGAACCTTTGTCACTCATCATTCTCTCTCTCCGCGCACGGACCGGTATTTATGACATAACATCTAAATGAAAATCATGTAGAATCCTAATTAGTTATTATGTCTACGAGATATTATGATCTCAAGTTCTGCATACTCGATTCAGCTGCCTGAATTGGTCAACACCCATCGGCGAGGCTTGAGCAAGAAAAACGGTGATTCGAAAGAATCACCGTTTTGCAGGCGACAGGCGTTAAAGCCTTCTACTCAGATCGCCCGACGCCGCCGGGCAACGCCGAACCCTACAAGGCCGAGACTCAGGATGGCCAGCGAGCCCGGTTCGGGGACGGAGACGGTCCGCGGTGTGACTCTGAATCTCAAGTCGCATCCGGCATTATCGACTCCACATCCGGGAACGTTGCTGTCGGCGAGCATTTGCCCGCTGGCATAGGGATCATCTCGCGATAACCGCAGGCCCCAACGTTCACTGCCGCCGGGAATGAAAGCCGCCGCTGTGTAGGTCTGCCCAATGGTCAGCGCCACTGAACTCAAGTCGACATTATAAAACGCATCGAAATCCTCAGCCAGACCGAAGCCGTGGCTGAAGAGCAGTGGGCCGCCGGTCCCGGCACCATCGTAAAGCCGGAACTCCAAAGGATCGTTCGGAGAGCCCAGATTTAACTCGCGGTACCAAAAGGCGAAGCTCACCAGCGCGTCTTCGGCGACAAAAGACTGGCCAAGCGGTTCGGAAAATTCGATCTGAGCAGTGATAGTGCCTTCGTCCTGCAGAATAACGGCAGCATCCACTTGATGAGGGGTGGCCAACATCCCGAACAATGCCAGGCCGAACAGCACCGATAAAAAATTCTGAAAATGTACTAAAATCAATTCTCTGACTTCCATAGTTCCATTCCGTTGTTTGTCAAAACGCCACCTGCGCCCTGATGTTGTGAATTCGAATATGAGCGGAGCGTGGGCCTGTTCCGCGCTCTATAGCGTTTTGCGTTTTCCCTGATCCACCGAACCTCGAATTAGGTTTTCGAAATCGGCTACCTGTTGACTGAGAGGCAGCGGTTTTTTGAATCAACCTTTACGTAAACGCTCTAGAGCAGCGCGGATACAGCGCTCCAAACTAAAAATCTTTTGCTATTTCCACTTTTTAAATTCGGCTCCTCTTGCGCCTGAATGGGCGCCTTGCCGCATCACCTGCATCCCAACCTCTGTTAAAATGCCTTAGAATCGCTTGATATACGCGCGGGCAACGATATTCCGCGCAGACGCGTTGCACTTGAGTCTCGTGGTACACCTAATTTTTCAGGACTTGAACCCGCGAAACCGCAAAGTGATCATGCAAATTTGTAGGTTTGGGAATGCGGGAGCCTTAAAAGACTCGGAGATGTTTGGCGATTGCTTCCTTGGCGCGGGCCGCAAGAAGTAAGTCAAGATCTTGCCAGGCTGCCGTATTCGCGCAGGTTTTCAGATAGGCTGCCGGGTTGGGCGGTTCCGTCGTCATCGCCTTCCGTCTTTAGTTCCAGACACTCGTCGAAACGACAATGCACCTCCGGCAAGTACATAAACCAACCCGAGGTACCGGTCGAACGACGGGCCTCTTATTCTTCGATCCGCAATTGCCGGATGCAGAAAACCACCCTGACCACTGACCTGGAAGCTGAAGGCGCTGAATACCCTCTAAGGGGATGATCGCAGAAACAACGATCGCCGCCAGGGGACGCTTCGGGGACTCCGGGGTGGGAGAATGGCGTTTTTGGACAAGGAGAAATCCAAATGCCATTCGTTTCCAATGACGGTGTCCGCATTCACTACGAGGTCGAGGGCAAGGGGTCGCCTCTGGTGCTTCAGCATGGCTTGAGCGACAGCATGGAGAGCTGGTACGAATTCGGGTATGTGGAACAGCTGAAGAATGATTATCAGCTCATCATGATTGAGGCGCGTGGCCACGGCGAGAGCGACAAGCCCCATGATACCGCTGCCTATGATTTGAAGTTGATGGCAAGCGACGTTCTGGCTGTGCTGGACAGTCTTGATCTCGCGCGAGTCTGTTACTGCGGCTATTCATTGGGCTGTCGTATCGGGTTTGAAATAGCCAGGCACGCACCAGAGCGAATTCACGCTTTCATGATGGGCGGACATCACCCCTATTTTTCGAGCACAGAATTTTACCGCAATATTTTTAAAGACGGGCTGGATGCATGGCTTAAAGTCATCGAGGCTTCGGCCGGGCCTCTGACACCGTCGACACGTGACAGGCTTCTGAGCAACGACGTCGAGGCCTTGCGCGCGGTCGTCGCCAATGACCGGCCTGATATCTCGAGTGTTCTACCGACGATAACCAGGCGTTGCCGATTGTTCGCCGGCAGCGAAGATGTGCTGTATTTTGAGAAGGTGAGAAGGGCTGCCTCCGGATTGTCCAATGGAGATTTCGTTCCATTGTCAGGTCTGAACCACTTTCAGACGTATCTGCGAGGGGACCTCGTCGCACCGCTGCTCACGCCGTACATTCTCCAGCTCAAGGGGGACATGAAACAGAACTAGCACCGCCCTATGGGAGGCCGTTGCGGTTCAATTCGGCTGACAGAGATCTTCTCCCCTGTAGCGCTCGTATGATCTAAGGGGCAGGTTCGATATTGCCTAATCGTGTTGATTTTTTATGCAAATATTCGGACCAGACCCCTTAAAAATCGATTACGCAAACGAACGTCACATTTGAAACATTGGTCCGTCGCCGACTGGTTCGTAATCATACACGTAGACAATCACGTTCTCTTCGTTTTTGGGAAGAACAGTGTTCCAGATATTGAAGACCTGGCTTTCGTCAGCCACGATGCAAGCGATAGAATTTTCTGGTTCTTTGCCTTTGTGAATGAATACCCCATCGGCAGTCGTCGTGCCATTGTTGGCGGGGAGCGGAGTGGCGGTGAGAGGCGCCACATCTGGAAGATCCTGCACGATGTTATGTGCCCCGAAGGAGATTTTCCTTAGCAGAAAGATACCTTCTCTCTTCGTAATCCCATTTCCATCCTTCGTTCGCCCATCAAGACGGTTGTCCATGCGTGTGGCGGTGGCGATATAGACGCCCGGATCGACGCGCTTTTTGCTCCACCAGCAGGGCGTGTTGATCCGCAATGCGCCATGCTGAAATTCCATATAGCCTTGATTGAAGAAACCGCCGCCCGGTCCGACAGAGGTTGGGCGATAGACTTTAATGCTGTAAGCCGCGTTTGCGTTGAGCACAGCATTATTGTTCTCTCTCGCCGCGACGATACTGTTGTTTCTTGCCGCCGCCGCGGCCGTGGGTATATTCGGTGTCGTCATTTCCAATCTCCTTCCCCCGGCTCCCACCGGGTAATATGTCCTACTCCAACTGGCGTTGGAGGTAGTCCGGGGACGTTGTGTTCGTCCGCTTGGTCTGCGAACCAGGCTGTTGGAACGCGAAGCTGAAATAAGCTTCCAACTGGCCCCTCAATAATTTGACCTGAATCATCTCCCGTTCATCCCTGTGGCCAAACGGCTGAATGAAGTCAGGTCAAGGTCTTTGAATCTGCAATTTAATATTGCGTTCGGGGCATCAGCCCGCGGGGCTAAAAGCCCTCAAATTTCGCGTATTCGAATTCCCCGATACTCTCTTAACGGGTTGCGTCAGTCAAGAAAATTATATGTCTACATATGAAAAAAGGATCACTCAGAAGGCATCGGAAGCCGCGAGCGGGAGCCGGTATCCTGTTCGGCGTTGATCAGCGCCAGTTCCCACACGCGGGCCACGACAGGCCGCGTCCTGATGTCCATGGGCTTAGCACGCCGTAGAGCTGCTGGTGAATCTGCTGACAGAGCACCGAGCCCTGGATCCACCAATGCACGGATGTCGAAACGCCTAGATCCCCGGGGTGGAGGATCACGAAGCCCAGGCCGTCGTCGTCGCCTTCCGCGGCGACCACCGGCAGCACCTCTTCGCGAACGAAGCTCTGCCCGCGCGTCACCATTTCGGTGCTGATTTTCTGCCCTTCCGCCAGCAGTCCGTAGACCTTCAGCTTGAGGCCCTCGATCTCCCAAAACCCCAAATCGGAAACCGCGCGCGGTTTTTAGATTTTAATCATGACGAAGCCCGGTGTCTTGCCTCAGACGCGGGAGGCACGATTATAATTTTAGCCGGAATCAATTCAGAGATACTGTATACAACTAAGGTTCTTTGCCTGATCGCGCAGTCTTGTTTCCTCGCGCATTCGGGGTTGTCGGTATTTCCCCATCCGCATTTTGGAACAACGTAAAATGCCCCCGGAATTCCTCCCGGGGGCATCATCATGCGGCACCAGACAGGTGCCGCATGACAAATACCGTTCTCGGTGCCTCAGAGTTTACTGAGCGCCGATGGTCAGGCCCTCCGGCGGGGAGGATTCGAGCGAGGCATCTGCAACGCTGCGGACGATCGGCCAGTTGTTCTCGGAACCCTTGACGAAGCCCGGGATGTCCTTTACCCAGCGCGCCTGGATCTTCTTGTTGAGGTTCAGGTAGAGCTCGCCGTCAACGATCTTCCAGGCATTAGGATCGCCGTCGAACTTCCGGCCCATGGCGAGACCGAAAGCGCAGTAGCCGCCGTACTTCGGCGCGTACTTGCCCGGATCGCCGGCGAACTTGTCGCGGTTGGCCGCGCTGGCGAAACGATAAGTTGCACCGTCATGCTGAGCGACGAAGCGGTCGTCACCGATCACCGGCTTGTCTTCGGTGAAGTAAGCTACGACGTCGTAGCCGTGCACGGCGTAACCGTCGACAATGTTGTTTTCAGTCGCGGCATTCGCGACCTGGACGCTGGCCGGAATGACGGCGAAAGCCAGGCCGACGGAGAGAAGAGCGTTACGAAATACTTTGAAAACAGACGACATTAGGGTACCTCCATAGGATTCTATCATAAGCGGGGCACAGGCTGGTGGGTGACGCCGTGGCCCGCCCTCGAGAACACAGGTAAGCCATCAGGTCTGATCTTTTGTCCGAAGAAACACGCAGTTCGTCCGAAGACCCCGATCTTTTTCCCTGGCTCAGCGGCCGCAACCTCAGCGCAAACGTCTTCTTTTCCGGATCCCTCTGCGGAACCTCGGACCTCGGCGAAGACGGCGCGCAGGGCCATTTGCACTTGCTGCGCCGCGGGCCGCTCCGGCTGCATAGCCGGGGGGAAGAGGCCGTGCAGATCGAACGGCCAAGCCTCATCCTCTTCTCGCGAGCCCGCGGCCACCGTCTGGAGGCCGACGAGCGGACCGGCAGTGAACTGGTCTGTGCCCGCCTGAGCTATGCGGGCCCCGAGGCCGAGTTTCTGCTGCTCGGTCTGCCGGACCCGCTCATCGTCCCGCTCGAGGATCTGGCGGGCTTGGGCCCAGTGCTCGAGCGCCTGTTCGATGAGGCCTTTACGACCGCGTTCGGTCACCGTGCGGCGGTCGACCTGCTCGTGGAGCTGCTGATCGTCATGCTGCTGCGGCATTGCATCGCCGAGGGCTGGATTGAGAAGGGACTGCTGGCCGGCCTGGCGGATCCCAAACTGGCCAGATCTCTCGCCGCCATGCACGCCGATCCGGCCGCGGAATTGAACATCGAGGAACTGGCACGGATTGCCGGCATGTCTCGCTCGAACTTCGCGGCGGCTTTCAAACAGAGCGTCGGGGCCTCGCCGGGCGACTACCTGACTGCCCTGCGTCTGGAGCTTGCCAAGCAAAATCTCCTGCGTGGCCGGCCCCTGAAGGCCGTCGCGCCTATGACCGGCTACAAAAGCCCGACCGCCCTGGCGCGCGCCTTCGAGCGCCGCTTCGGCTGCGGCCCGCGCGAGTGGCTGCTCCAACAGCGGGAAGGCGGTTAGCGCACCGATTTAATTTGAGCGTTGATGTTTTGCAGCTCGGAAGAAATTTACGCTACTTCGTGTGACCGGAGTCAGGTCCAAAACTGAGCGTCAGCCACCGACGTATACTGCACAAATTCTGATCTGGCCCCATCGACATTCTATAACGCAGTGACAGGCAATCTAACCCGCTAGGTGAGCCACTCAGCTCAAAAGCGGGCATAGCGGGCGAGACCTCGATCCGCCCAACCCTCAAAACCCAAACATATGATCAAAGCTGAACGCGCTCTCCCCGTTCACCAGCCCGTGGTACCCGAACAATCTGCAGGTCACGTCTCGGATCAGCACGTAGCCGTCCTCACCCGCCGCGCTAACCTCGTCGGCCTCAAACATCTCCGACACCCGCCACAATAACGACCCGCCGCAGGCGATCTGCACCTCCCGCGTCGCCAGCGCTTCGCCCTGGCCGTTGTGCAGGATCAGTTTGGTGTCGCTCTTTTCGTGCCAGGGGGTGGAGGCCGGGTAGATCAGGTGGCAGATGGCTTCGTAGGGCGCGGGGCCGAAGCTCAGGAAGAGTCGGCTGCTCAGGCCCGGCGGGCGGCCGACGTAGGATTGCGGCTCGCCCTTGTAGGTCAGGACCGTGTTGAACATATGGGCGCCGAAGCTGGTCTCGGCGGCGTGGCCGGACGCGCTGTCTTCGTAGCGGAAGAGAGCGTGCAGCCAGCCGTCTGCCTCGCCGCCCTCGGCGAAGTCGTAGACCAGTTCCATGTGGCCCCAATTGGCACCGGAATCAGCCAGGGCGCCATTCACCGCTTGCGTGGCGTCGAAGGTCTCGGCGTGGTCGCGCGGCAGCTTGCCGAAGCGGTGGGCGGCGATCTCCTTGCCGTCCGGATCGTAGACCAGCGCGGCGACCGGCATGTTGCTCTGGCAGGTTGCCATAGGGGTCGGCAGCATGATCGAGCGGTAGCGGTCGGTCGGCAGCAGCGGCGCAGGCAGGATGAAGCCCTTGCCCATCAGGTTGGCGAGTTCCGGAATCCCGGGATCGGGTTTCAGATCGACCCGCTCCACGTTGGCGTGGGCGATGCGCTGCCGCCCGTCGGGAGCGTGGACCTCATAGCGCGGCCGCACGAAGTGCTTACCGGACTGGATCTCGATCTGCTCGGGCCAGCGCGCGTCGGGCAGCAGCTCGGCGGTGTCCAGGGCCAGCAGGCCGAAGCCCGGGACCTCACGCTCCAGGCGCACGATCTCCTCCTTGCCCATCATGTTCAGGCCGACCGAGCCGGCGGGGATCGGCGAGGGGTGGCTGTTCTGGACCCAGAGGACGACCTTTTCGCCTTCCTTGGGGGCCGGCAGACCGGCGTAGAGGTCGGCGGGCCAGGGGTTGGCGTCGTGGGTGCAGGACAGGACATCATCGCTGTCGCCGTAGGTGTCCAGCGCGTACTTGACGATGTCGTGGCCGGCGGGCTTCAGGATGTGAATGAAGAGCTGGCCGGTGAAGTCCGGCAGGCCGAAGCGCGCGCGGATGTCTTTTGAGTCGATCACGACCGAAGCGTTGGCGCCGGGCAGCGGGTCGCGCCATTCGGCGATGGGTTCGCCGTCCTCATCCATCAAACAGCACCAGATCTCCGGTGACTTGGCGCCGTAGGCCGACCAGTAGTCGGCGGTCGCCAGGCGGGTGTGATGGCCGCCCGCGTCCCGGAACAGCACGAAGTTGGTGGCGAAGTTCAGGCCCTGCAGGTAGTTGCGCTTGTTCAGCAGCATGTCCTCGGGAATGCGCAGGGCATCCAGCGAGACCACCTCCATGCCCGCGGGGACCAGATGGCGGATGTGATCGATCAGGCGTTCGGCATCGAAGGCGGTGACGAAGAGTTTTGTCGCCTGGGACTCGCGCAGCTCGGTGACCGGTTGCGCGGCGCGGCCTTGAATCGATTTCCCGATTTCCGAGAGATCCTGCACGTAGGCCTCGGTGACCTTCAGGCCCGACAGATCGTAGAGCTCGCCCAGGGCGCCGGAAAAACCCAGCGGGTCGTAGATTGCGACCGGGCCCGTCGCAAGATCGGCGAAGAAGCCGGCGGCCTTACGCGCGGCGAGGGGATGTCCGATTGCTTTGAAGAAGGCGTTGCCGCCCTTGTCGTTGCTGAAGGTCTCGATGTTCAGGGCCATGGGAACGCTACTCTTTGTCTGGACAAGGACCGCCGGGCGCCGTTTGCACTGAGCCGGGCAGCGGAACGGCGGTCACAGGAATTCAATACAGATTGGCCCCCACAAGATCAAACACGCGGAAGATCAAACACGCACAAGATCAAACCTTGGGCCTCTATCTAACAGGACGCAGCGAATTTAGAGACCTTGTCGCCGTCCGGAATTGATGAAGCTCAATGCCGCAGACTTTTCGAGTGGTCTTCGGATCAGGCGCCGAGTCGCGCCCGCAGTTCCTCCGGCATGCGCGCGCGGATTTCCGCGGCGATCCGGCTGGTTTCCTGAAGCGCCGGATAGTCCCAGCTTTCCAGTTGGCCTTCGAATGCCCGGGTGATGCCGTCCTTGCGCAGAGACTCATGAAAGCGCCGGAACTTGGCCGAGCCGCCTTCCAGTTCCACAACATGCACCGGCTTGCCGGTGGTGGCAGCTTCCGAAACCATGTTGACGGAATCGCAGGTCACGATGAAGGCGTCAGCCAGAGCGAGAATGCCGAAGTAGGGATTGGCGTTTTCGCCGTCCCAGATCTTGGCCGGCGTATTCGCCAGCGTCCGGCGCAGGGTCGCCTCGTTCTCCGCGCCCGTCCTGCGTGAGGGCGTAACCGCCAGTCCGGCGCCATTGGCTTCGGCCAGCTCCGCCAGTTGCCTGGCCAGCCGCTCGACCACCGGGCCGTCCATTGTATAGACCCGGTTGCTGCCGCCGATGATCACCCCAATCAGCGGGCGGGGCAGGTGGGCGTAGAGCGGGGCAAATTCCTCCGCAGCCTGGGCCAGGCGCTCCAGTGTGATGCCGTTGATGCCGCCGCGCCCCGTGATCACGTTGGGGCCCGAGACCTGATCGTGTTCCGGGGCGACGATCACGTCGAACCAGCCGAAGGGCACCTTCGGGTCCTGGATGTGGATTGCGAAGGTCGAGCTCTTTCCCTGGTCCTTCGATGCGCGCCGGATTGCGGCGGCGGGCGCGACCACCTGCCGGCCGCAGGTGATGATCACATCGGGCCAGGGCGGCGCGAGGGCGTCGCCCCCGGGACCGGGTCCCGAAAGCGGCAGTGGCAGGAAGCGTGGCGGGATCCAGCGCCAGGGTTTGCGAATCCTGACCCGCTTGATGACCGGCTCCAGGCCCAGGGCGCGGGCCAGTGCCACCGCCTGGATTTCCATGCCCGCATGCCCCTCGCTGAGCGCCCAGCAGGTCGGGGCCGGATCGCCTGGGACAGACTGGTTTGGATTGTTTCCGCGTGTTTCGGCGGGACTGGATTGAGGTTTCTGCGTCATGGAATCTTCATCTCGTGGCGCGCGACTATCGCCCCTTGGCGCGGCTGGAGCAAGCCTCGGGAGTAAGGGCGGCATCCTGCCGCTGTCGCTCGAAAAGACAGTACGCCTGCGCCATCACTTCTGCTTATGGAAGGCCCCTTGCGGGCTTGCGTAATGAACCCTGCTGGGTAATATTGTTGCGCGAAACTGCGAGTGAGTAATACCAATGATCGTTATTGACGATCATTGGTATGAGCTGAAATTAGTTCTAAAGGATGGCCTATGCGCCGGGTAAAGCTCGATCGGATCGATCTGCGGATCCTACAGGATCTCCAAGAAGACGGTCGGATCACCAACGTGGAACTGGCGCGCCGTGCTGGAATTTCCGCGCCTCCCTGTCTGCGGCGTGTCCGTGCGCTGGAGGAAGCCGGTTATATCCGCGGCTATCATGCAGAACTGGATTCCGAGGAACTGGGCTTTGAGGTCAGCTTTTTTGCGCTGGTCGGGCTCGACAGCCAGTCCGAAGCCGTGCTTGCGGAATTCGAAGCGACCCTGGATGACTGGCGCGAAGTGCGCGAGTGCAATATGGCGCGCGGGCCGCACGATTTTGTCCTTAAATTGGTCGCCCGTAATACGGCGCACGAGAATGAGTTGACCACACGCCTGACCGCGCTTCCGCACGTGGTCACGGTTCAGACGATCCAGGTGATCCGGACATCGAAGTGGCGCCCGGGTGTGCCGATAGATCTCGAATCCGGCCTGGAGCCGGTAGAAGAATAGGCGTCTGGTAGGGTGGAGTTGCCGGGAAAGCTCTGGCGACGTGCCTGGCTCAACAGACGAAGGTGCAATGACTTCGTCTGCAATGGCAAGCGATGTTACGGTGAACTTTTGCCGCGACAAATTGCCGTCTAAAAGACGGTGTAAACCTCAGGTCGTACCCAAGATTACGAGCTCACTGAGCAGGGGCCGCAGCCCCGGCATCAGATATATTCGATGGAGAGAATTTCGTAGCTTTTTTCAGCCGCCGGCGTGCTCAGTTCGACCGAGTCACCGACTTCCTTGCCGATTAGCGCACGGGCTAACGGCGCGCTGATCGCCAGGCGCCCCTGCTTCACGTCGGCCTCGACGTCACCAACCAGCTGGTATTTCAGCTCTTCCTCGGTGTCTTCATCGACCATCGTCACTGTCGCGCCGAATTTGACCGTGTCGGCGGAAAGTTTTGAAACATCAATAACTTCCGCTCGCGAGATCTTATCTTCGAGCTCCATCACGCGGCCTTCGACAAAGCTCTGGCGTTCGCGGGCTGCATGATACTCGGCGTTCTCGGAAAGATCGCCGTGCTCACGGGCCTCGGCGATTGCGCGGATGATTGCCGGCCGTTCAACGGTTTTCAACTGTCTCAACTCATCCTGCAGACGGTTCAGTCCGTCTGCACTCATCGGGAATCTTTCGCTCATGGGCGTACGTCCGCCACCTAACTTATCCAACAAGGTTTGAAGAAAGTTCGCGCGTCTATCAAATGGATCGCGCTAAAACGAACTCCTAAAATAAGACTGTAGCGGCGCAACATCAAGCTGACCAGCTTTCATCGCATTAATTGCCTGCACTGCTGCGGCCGCGCCGGCCACCGTCGTATAGTAGGGGATTGAGTTGTTGAGCGCACCGCGGCGCAGCTCAAAACTGTCGGCAATGGCCTTGGCGCCCTCGGTCGTATTGAACACCAGCTGAACTTCGCCGGACATCATGGCATCCACGATATGCGGACGGCCTTCACGGACTTTATTGACCCCTTGGATCTCAAGGCCCTGCTCGGCGAAATAGGCGGCGGTACCGTGGGTGGCGATGATCTTGTAACCGAGGTCGATCAGAGCTTTGGCAACCGGTTTCATTGCCAGTTTGTCGCCGTCCTTCACGGAGATGAAGATGGTGCCTTCCTCTGGCAGCGGTGCGCCGCACCCGATCTGTGCTTTCAGGAACGCGCGATCAAAGGAACTGTCGAGCCCCATGACCTCGCCAGTTGAACGCATTTCCGGGCCCAGCATAACATCGACACCGGGGAAACGCGCGAACGGAAAAACCGCTTCCTTGACGGCAACATGACCGTCTTTGACTTGACCAACACTGCCGTGACTCAGCTCGAACTCTTCCAGTTTGCTTCCGGCCATGACGCGGGCTGCAACTTTGGCAATGGGAACGCCGGTGGCTTTGGCGACGAAGGGTACGGTCCGGCTGGCGCGCGGGTTGACTTCCAGGATATAGATGTCGCCGTTCTGAACGGCGAACTGCACATTCATCAGGCCGACGACCTTCAGCCCGAGCGCAAGTTTCTCGGTTTGCCGGCAGATTTCCTCGACGATGTCCTTCGCCAGAGTATGTGGGGGCAGGGCACAGGCAGAATCACCGGAGTGAATTCCGGCCTCCTCGATATGCTCCATGATCCCGGCGATATAGACCGTCGCACCGTCCGAGACTGCATCCACGTCGACTTCGGTGGCATCACGCAGGTAGCTGTCGATTAGGACCGGGTTCTCGCCGGACACCTTGACCGCCGTCGCGATATAGCGTTCCAGCTGGGCCGCATCGTGGACGATCTCCATGGCCCGGCCGCCGAGCACATAAGAGGGGCGGATAACGATCGGAAAGCCAATGCGTTCGGCCACGGCGTGGGCTTCGTCGCGGCTGGAGGCGGTGCCGTTGTTCGGCTGCCTCAGTTTCAGGTCCTGCAGCAGCTGCTGGAACCGTTTCCGGTCCTCGGCGAGATCGATGGCTTCCGGCGAAGTACCGAGAATGGGGATCTCAGCCTCTTCCAGCGCCTGCGCAAGTTTCAGCGGAGTCTGGCCGCCGAACTGTACGATCACACCCTTCAGCTTGCCTTTGCGTTGTTCGACCCGTGCGATTTCAACGACGTCTTCCGCGGTCAGGGGCTCGAAGTAGAGGCGGTCTGAGGTGTCGTAGTCGGTGGACACGGTTTCCGGATTGCAGTTCACCATGATCGTCTCGATCCCTGCGTCGCTGAGGGCATAGGCCGCATGGACGCAACAGTAATCGAATTCGATGCCCTGGCCGATCCGGTTCGGGCCACCACCCAGTATCATCACCTTATCGCGCTCGGTTGGATCAGATTCGCAATCGGCGGCCTGTATACCGTCACCTTCATAGGTCGAATACATATAGGGTGTCGCCGAAGGAAACTCGCCTGCGCAAGTATCGATGCGCTTGTAGACCGGCGTCACCTCAAGGCTGCGCCGCCGGGCCGCAACCGCCGCCTCACTCTTTCCGGTCAAGGCCGCGAGACGCGCGTCTGAAAAGCCCTGCATCTTCAGGCGCAGAAGCTCCTGCCGCTCCTCGGGCAGACCGTGGGTCTTCAGAGCGGATTCTCTGACGACCAGATCCTCGACCTGACGAATGAACCAGGGGTCGAATTTTGTGGCGGCGAAAACCTGCTCCACTGACATGCCGTGACGCAGCGCCTGGGCGATGGTCAGCAGGCGGTCTGGTGTTGGTTTGGTCAGATGACTGTGGATAGCTTCAAAGTCGACGGCGCCTTCCAGGCCGATGGCGCCGGGGATTTCGACCTCGTCGAGACCATTCAGACCGGTTTCCATGGAGCGCAGAGCTTTTTGCAGGGATTCAGCAAAGGAGCGGCCGATCGCCATTGCTTCGCCGACCGACTTCATGGAGGTCGTAAGATAGGGATCGGAGCCGGGAAACTTTTCGAAGGTGAAGCGCGGGATCTTGGTGACCACGTAGTCGATGGTCGGCTCGAAGGAGGCCGGAGTGACCTTGGTGATGTCGTTGTCCAACTCGTCGAGGGTGTAGCCGACGGCGAGCTTGGCGGCGATCTTGGCGATCGGAAATCCGGTTGCTTTGGACGCCAAAGCCGAGGATCGCGAGACCCGTGGGTTCATCTCGATGACCACCAACTCACCGGTTTCGGGATTGAGCCCGAACTGCACGTTGGAGCCGCCTGTGTCCACGCCGATTTCCCGCAGGCAGGCCAGCGAGGCATCGCGCAGGATCTGGTATTCCTTGTCGGTCAGGGTCAGGGCAGGAGCCACGGTGACCGAGTCGCCGGTGTGAATACCCATGGGATCGACGTTTTCAATCGAGCAGACGATGATGCAGTTGTCAGCGCAGTCGCGCACGACCTCCATCTCGTACTCTTTCCACCCGAGGACAGATTGTTCGACCAGGACTTCGGTAACGGGTGACGCGCGGAGGCCACCCGAAACGATTTCCTCGAATTCATCTCGGTTGTACGCAATGCCGCCGCCGGTGCCGCCCAACGTGAAGGAGGGGCGGATGATCGCGGGCAGACCGACGAATTCCAGCGCCGCAACGCCTTCATCCAGTGTCCTGACCACGCGCGAGCGTGGGCTGGAGAGACCGATCTTGTCCATTGCCTCGCGAAACAGTAGTCGGTCTTCCGCCTTTTCGATGACGTCGGCCTTGGCACCGATCATCTCGACTCCGTGGCGCTCAAGAATGCCGCGGCGGGCGAGCTCCAGACCGGTATTGAGCGCGGTTTGTCCACCCATGGTCGGCAGAAGCGCGTCCGGCTTTTCTTTTGCGATGATTTTCTCGACGACTTCGGGAGTGATCGGCTCAATGTAGGTTGCGTCGGCCAGGCCGGGGTCGGTCATGATCGTGGCTGGATTGGAATTCACCAGGACAACGCGATACCCCTCTTCCTTCAGTGCCTTACAGGCCTGAGCGCCGGAGTAATCGAATTCGCAGGCTTGACCGATAACAATCGGGCCGGCGCCGATGATGAGAATCGAGTTAATGTCTGTGCGTTTGGGCATCTTAGCTAGTTCCGCTGGCGTTCCAGTCGGCTTCCGATTGACGTCTGCGTTGCAGGAGTCGGGTTGTCAGGTCTTCTGCGCGCGCTCGTCCAACAGGTTAACGAAGCGTTTGAAGAGATAGTGGCTGTCCTGTGGTCCCGGGCTGGCCTCCGGATGGTACTGCACCGAAAAGACCGGCCGGTCTTTGACGCGCAGGCCCTCGTTGGTTTTGTCAAAGAGAGAAATGTGTGTTTCCTCGACCCCGTCTGGAAGGGACTTGGCGTCGACGACGAAACCGTGGTTCTGACTTGTGATCTCGACTTTTCCGGTGGTCAGGTCCTTGACCGGATGGTTCCCGCCACGGTGGCCCAGGTGCATTTTGTGAGTTTTTGCGCCCAGCGCCAGTGCCAGGATCTGATGCCCCAGGCAGATACCGAAAACAGGCAGGTTTTTGTCAAGCAGGGCCCGAAGCGTGGGAACTGCGTAGAGTCCGGTTGCAGCTGGATCGCCTGGCCCGTTTGAAAGGAAGATGCCGTCCGGCTCGTGGCTTAAGATTTCTTCTGCGGTTGCGGAAGCGGACACGACAGTGACCCGGCATCCCTCCGACGCAAGGCAACGCAGGATGTTACGTTTGGCTCCATAGTCGACCGCCACGACGTGATGCTTGGCATGCGCGAGACTGCCGTAACCATCGGCGATCGACCAGCCGGTCTGGTCCCAGCTATAGGTTTGCCGCGTTGTCACTTCAGCAGCAAGGTCCATCCCCTCCAACCCGGCCCAGGCAGATGCTTCGGATTTGTAGTCGTCGATCGCCAGATTGCCGTCCGCGGAATGTGCGATGCAGCCTTGCGGGGCGCCGAGATCGCGGATGCGGCGGGTCAGTGCGCGGGTATCGACGCCGGCAATGCCCACGAGGTTCTGCGATTTCAGCCAGGCATCGAGATGCTGAACTGCGCGCCAGTTTGACGGTTCGGTCACGTCCATGCGGATGACAACACCGCGGGCGGCGGGCGTCGTGGTCTCAATGTCTTCCGGATTGGTCCCAACATTGCCGATATGCGGAAAGGTAAAGGTAATGATTTGCCCGGCGTAGGAAGGATCAGTGATTATTTCCTGGTAGCCGGTCATCGAAGTATTGAAACAGACTTCGCCGACCGCGGTGCCGGTTGCCCCAAGGCCCTTACCCCAAAAGACTGTGCCGTCGGCAAGCACCAATGCGGCGGTTGCCCCGCTGGGTTGCTGTCGGGATAGAGGGGTGGATGCAGATTGCCCAGACACGGGACGTGCAGAAAGACTGGCCCCGGTCTCATCCGACGGGGGCGATTCAATTTGTGTTTGCGGCATGACGGCACGTCTTTCAGATTTACGCAGGGATCATCACCGATGAAACTGCGGTCGATCGAAGCTTTGATCTGGGCGATACGGAGCGGTTGTCAGCAAATTTGCGCGACCGCCAATAATCGCGGCCTTTGTTTACGGGAAAGGTCCTATTGGGTCAAGTGGAAGACGACTATAAAAATTCAATAAAAACAGATAGTTATAAAATTCAGGATCTTTTGCATTTTCTGAGTCTATCGGCTAGGCTCTGCGCCTTTCCCGATCCGCTGGAGCAAAACGCATGTTGCGTAGCCGTTTAAACGATGCCCTTAAAGACTCGATGAAGTCGCAGGATAGCCTTGCCGTGTCCACGCTTCGTCTGATTTTGGCGGCGTTAAAAGACCGTGATATCGCGGCACGCGGTAAAGGCGAGAACGACGGCATTGTTGAGGACGAGATTCTTGAGATGCTGCAAAAGATGGTTCGTCAGCGTCGTGATTCCATTGAGATGTATACCAAGGGTGGGCGCGACGAGCTTGCCGAGCGGGAAGCCAATGAAATCACTGTGATCGAGCGGTTCCTGCCGCAGGCCCTGGGCGAAACCGAAATGCGAGCTGCGATCGACACTGTGGTTGCTGAGCTCAATGCTTCTAGCATAAAGGACATGGGACGAGTCATGGGCGAGCTGAAGCAGCGCTTCGCCGGCCAAATGGACTTTGGCAAGGCCAGTGCCATCGTTAAGGAACTGCTCGCCTGAATCTGCCCCGCAGAATTTATCCGCGAAGCTCTTAAGTAATCGCGGGGATGAAGCTGCGTCGCTGACATGGCGCACAGTCTTTTGCTAAGATAGACCGCTTGCCGCGAGATTGGCGCCGATGAACAGCGAAGGCGTTCCAAAGCTATGACCCTCTCCACTGAATTTCTTGACGAAATTCGCGCCCGCGTTTCGCTGGCGGATGTTGTGGGGCGAAAGGTTAAGCTGGTTAAGCGCGGGCGGGAACATTCCGGCCTATGCCCCTTCCACAGCGAGAAGTCTCCCTCTTTCACGGTCAGCGAAGACAAGGGCTTTTATCATTGCTTCGGCTGTGGCGCTCATGGTGACGTGATCGGTTTCGTGATGCAGAGCGAGGGCCTGGTCTTCCCCGAAGCTGCGGAAAAGCTGGCGCTTGAGGCTGGTCTTCAACTGCCCGTTTCGACTCCAATGGACCGAGAGGCTGCGCAAAAGCGCGCTGATCTGTACGAAGTGCTGGATGCGGCGACCGGCTGGTTTCAAGAACGGCTCTATGCGCCAGAGGGCGCAGATGCGCGTGCGTACCTTGAGCGTCGTGGCGTGGTTCCTGAGACGACGGCTGTCTTCCGTCTCGGATTTGCTCCGGATAGCCGTGGCGCCTTGCGCAAAGCGATGAATGCGCGTGGGTATGATGACGATCAACTGGTCGATGCGGGCCTGATGAAGCGTCCGGAACCTGATGATGGACCCGCGCGCGGTCCGCAGGATCTCCGGGACTATTTCTTCAATCGGATCATTTTCCCCATCACAGACCGGCGCGGAAGGGTTGTTGCGTTCGGCGGCCGGGCATTGGGCGATTCAAAGGCTAAGTATCTGAATTCCCCCGAAACCACTCTGTTCCATAAGGGACGGGTGCTCTACAACATGGCGCGCGCCCGTCAGGCCGCTCACGACACTGGCGAGGTGATTGTGGTCGAAGGCTACATGGATGTCGTGGCTTTGGCTCAGGCCGGTTTTCCTGCGGCGGTCGCTCCCCTGGGAACCGCCGTGACCGAGGAGCAGATTGAGGAGCTTTGGCGGATGGCTTCGCGTCCGACCATGTGCCTGGACGGCGACGCCGCGGGCCAGCGGGCAGGTTTTCGCGCGGCTGCGCGGGCCTTGCCGCTGCTGAAACCCGGCCGGTCGCTGGGATTTGCCGTACTGCCAGCTAACGAAGATCCCGACAGCCTCGTCAATAGCCGTGGCGCAACCGCCTTTCGGCAGGTTCTGGACAGCGCGCAGCCTCTTGCGGACGTTGTCTGGCTCATGACTGTCGGTGACAAGCCATTGAATTCACCCGAAGACCGGGCCGCGTTGCGTGTTGAGTTACGCAAAACCGTCGCGCAGATCGGCGACCCGGATTTGAAGGCTGAATATGGCCGCGAAATGGATCATCGCGTGCAGCAGGCCTTCGGACATAGTTCTTCCGGCGGATTCTCCGCCCGACAGCGCGACGGCGGCGGAAATCGGGGCGGAAATTGGGGGAGTAATCGAGGGGGCGGCGGAAAGTGGAGCGGCGGAGGCACCAAAGGCAGCTACGGTGACCGCCGTGGTACTTGGGGCAGTCAATCAACCACGATGCGGATCGGTGCATTGCAGTCGCCAGAATTTTTGCGGCGCCGTCAAGATCAGGTTCTCCTCGCAACCCTGGTTAATCATCCCGCCGTTTTGCTGGATTATGCTGAGGATATGGCCGTTCTGAAGCTGGAATCTGCGGATCTCGATCACTTCCGTCAGGTCTTGGTCGATGCAATTGCACGTGAACCAGATCTTGACACTGATGCTCTGAAGTGCCACCTCTCCGAACAAGGGTATTCAGGGCTTCTGGGTGAACTTTTGAGCTCAGACGTCTATGTGCATGGAAAATTCGCTCGCCCCGCCACGGATTCCCTGGCGGCCCGCGAGGGTATTGGCCATGTTCTTGCGGTGTTTCGGGAGCGGCAGGCAGCTGCAGATACCGAGGAGGCCGCACGGCAACTGGCGGTGGATATGAGCGAAGATCACCTCGCGCGTATACGGGCAAAGCAAGCGCTCGGGCATGAGGACGAGGGTCGAACGATCGATCTCGATCGCGTGACGGCCGCGGGATCAAGCGAAATAGATTAACTGGTGCATGGACACACGTCGGCCGCTCGGGGGGAGCGCCGCGTAATTAAGGTATGGGGTAAGAAACCGTATGGCGAGTAAGGCAACCGAAAGCGCCGAAGCAACTGAGACGCGCGAAGAAGCGGCCGATGGACCGCTGATGGACGGTATGTCTGCGTCGGTTAAGAAGATGATCCAGAAGGCCAAGGAGCGCGGTTACGTCACCTATGACGAACTGAACCAGGTCTTGCCACCGGATCAGATGTCTTCCGAACAGATTGAAGATACCATGGCGATGTTGTCCGAAATGGGCATCAACGTCATTGAGAATGAAGAGCAGGAAGAAGCGCCCGCGGATGAAGAGGCTTCTGAGAGCTCTTCGCGTGCGACCGGCAATCTGAACGACGATGACATTGGCCGTACCGACGATCCGGTTCGAATGTACCTGCGTGAGATGGGTTCGGTTGAACTGCTGTCACGCGAAGGCGAAATCGCGATCGCGAAGCGCATCGAGGCCGGCCGCGAAAAGATGATCGGCGGGATCTGTGAAAGCCCCCTGACCATTCGCGCTCTGCTGGAATGGCACGAGTCGCTGATTGAAGGCCGTATGCTGCTCCGTGACATCATCGATTTGGATGCCACCTATGGCTCGGGCCCCTCGGTCGAGGAGATCACGGGCGATGACGAAGAAGGCGGCGAAAACGGCGAATCTGCAGAGGGCGAAACCGCGGATGCCGGTGCAGCGGCTGACGCGCCCGCCGCAAAGGTGGCTGAAGCGCTGAAAGAGGCAACCGCCAAGGCCGGCGATGCCGCCAAGGTGGGAGATGCAGCTAAGCCTAAGGAAGAGGGCGCATCGGACGCCGACGGCGAGGGTGCGGCAACTGGAGAAGGTGGCGCAGAAGGCGAAACCAACGGCAACGCTGATGGCGACGATGAGGAGGAAGAGGAAAACAATATTTCTCTGGCCGCCATGGAGCAGGCTCTGCTGCCCGTCGTCATTGAGATGCTGGAAGAGATTGCAGACACCTACAAAAAGCTCTCCAAAGTTCAGGAGAAGCGTCTTCTAAGCCTTCAGAAGGGTGAAAAAGCGGCCTCGGCGACGGAGAAGAAGTTCGAGAAGTTGAAGTCCGAGCTCGTTGATCTGATGGAGGGCGTGCACTTCAACAACAATCGGCTGGAGCAGCTGGTCGATCAGCTTTACGGCTTGAACCGTGGATTGGTCGGGCTTGAGGGCAAGCTTCTGCGCATGGCGGAAAAGCGCGGCGTAAACCGCAGCCAGTTCCTGGACGAATATTTCGGGCACGAACTGGACCCGACCTGGACCGAGCGGATCAAGACCATGCCGGGCAAAGGCTGGGCTTCATTCTCTGAGCGTCACGCCGATGACATCGTCTCCATTCGATCGCGTGTGTCCGAGATTGCCGACCTGACCGGCCTGCCAATCGGCGAATTCCGCAGGATCGTCAAGACCGTGCAGACCGGCGAGCGCGAAGCCAGCAAGGCGAAGACCGAAATGGTCGAAGCCAACTTGCGACTCGTGATCTCCATCGCTAAGAAATATACCAACCGTGGCCTACAGTTCCTCGATCTCATTCAGGAAGGTAATATCGGCCTGATGAAGGCGGTCGATAAGTTTGAGTACCGCCGCGGTTATAAGTTCTCGACCTACGCTACTTGGTGGATTCGTCAGGCTATCACGCGATCGATCGCGGATCAGGCCCGGACCATCCGTATCCCTGTGCACATGATTGAGACGATCAACAAGCTTGTGCGGACCAGCCGGCAGATGCTGCACGAAATCGGCCGCGAGCCGACTCCCGAAGAGCTTGCTGAACGCCTGGTAATGCCGCTGGAAAAAGTCCGCAAGGTCCTGAAGATCGCTAAGGAGCCGATTTCTCTGGAGACGCCGATCGGCGACGAAGAGGATAGCCATCTTGGCGATTTCATTGAGGACAAGAATGCGGTTATTCCCCTGGATGCAGCCATTCAGGCAAATCTGCGTGAAACCACGACCCGGGTTCTCGCTAGTCTGACCCCGCGGGAAGAGCGTGTACTACGCATGCGCTTTGGTATCGGCATGAATACCGACCATACCCTGGAAGAGGTCGGTCAGCAGTTCTCGGTTACCCGTGAACGCATCCGGCAGATCGAAGCAAAAGCATTGCGTAAATTGAAGCATCCGAGCCGTTCGCGGAAATTGCGCAGCTTCCTGGATACCTGATTTTCCTGAGAGTCGTTGGCGGCGGTCGTCGACCAACCGACGCATCAGATGCTGATCTGTGATCGAAAAAGGGGGCGTTTGCCTCCTTTTTTCTTGTCTTGCTCTCAGCTTGGATTGTTCTCGAACTGGCGTGATGCCGGCCCGGTTTATTTCTTCGTTACGCCGGCAAATACTGTATGCAGGTCGATCGGTGGTTCCTCGCCGTCCAGGTTCAATTGTGCTTCGCAATGATCCAGGTGTGCTGCCATCGCCTGGGCGGCCTTGTCGTCATCGCCGCTTGCCATTGCGTCGACGAGCTTGCCGTGTGTTGCGGGGGAGCCGATCGCTCGGCTCGTAGAATCATATCTGGCTACGACCAGAGAGCTTCGTGACAACAGTTCCCTGAGAAAGCTCAATAGCGTCTCATTACCGGAGGTTTCGGCCAGTTGAAGATGGAAGCGGTTTGACAGGCGAATCCAGCCAGTCCGGTCGCCCCGTGTCATGCAGGCTTCTTCTTCCGCTACGATCCGGCGCAGGCTTTCCAACTCCGATGGACTGATCACCGCGCTCGCTGTGCGCACGATCGCACCTTCGATGGCCCGGCGCGCCTCGAACACTTCGTGCGCGTCCTTAACCGATGGATTGGCAACGGCAGCGCCTCGGTTCGGCCGAATTTGCACGATCTTTTCATAAGCCAGGCGTTGCAGGATTTTTCGAACGACGGTCCGACTGACATTGAAAATATCGCACAGCTTGTCCTCTGCCAGTCTGGTATCTGGGGCAAGACGCTGCTCGATGATCGCGTCGAAAATCTGACCATAGATCTGGTCTTCGCTGAAACCCGCTTTGCGGCCGCGAATGCCGACACCACGGAGGTCTTCACTTGTTGTGTGTTCGCTCGATGTCATGCCGCGCTTCCACAAAATGTAATCGATTCAATTTATTGTATACAATGACATTGAAAATCGTACTTCTTGCGCCTGCGAAACTCAACAGGGATCTGGTGGCGCACGGTTAGACCGGCTTGTATTGCGTCGACAATTGCCGGTTTACTACCAAATTCGATGCTACCCGCTTTAATAATTTGAGGCGCTTTCAAATTTTATCGAATGAAAGTATACAAAAAACGTCTTCTATGTATTCAATTTCTGTGAGATATGTAGACACTGTTAAATTCACATGGCATAAATTACTGAGCGAAAGCCCGCGCCGAAAATGGCGCTAAATAAAAAATCGCCGTATGTGAACAAGGCTTTACTATGGAGGCGGAGCGTTCCGGCGCTCCCGTAGAAGGCGAATGGGCCGTTTGACAACGCATGTCTTGAACACTGCCGACGGGGTTCCGGGGGCCGGCATTTCGCTAGCGCTCTATTATGAGCAGCCCGCAAATGGTGTCGCCGAGCGGATTCTAATCAAGACAGCGGTTACGAATGACGATGGTCGTTGTGACGAACCCCTGCTCGAGGGCGTTGCATTTGTCAAAGGCACCTACGAGCTCCATTTTATGGCCGGAAGTTACTTCGAGGCGCGCTGTGGTGCGGCTGAAGAGCCGCGGATTTTAGACCGGATTGTATTGCGCGTCGGTCTTTCCGACCCCAATCAGCACTATCATGTTCCACTGCTGGTCTCGCCTTACAGCTATTCAACCTACCGTGGGAGCTGAATTGGTCGTGCCTAACATTTTTAGCAAGCCCACGCTGATCTTTGATCTTGCCTTGAGAGTGATGCCATGACTGCGGAAAAGGCTGACACTATTCGATTTTTGATGGGCGATGAGCTCCAGGAGTTGAGGGAAGTCAATCCCACCATGACCGTCCTGGAATACCTGCGAGATACAGCAGGTCGTTGCGGCACGAAAGAAGGCTGTGCAGAAGGCGACTGCGGCGCCTGTTCGGTGGTGCTCGCCGAGCTGGATGGTGAAAAGAGATTGAGCTACCGGGCGGTCAATGCCTGCATACAGTTTGTGCCAACCCTGCATGGCAAGCAGCTCATCACCGTTGAGGATCTGAAGTTACGGCTGCGGGACGGCAGCGACACAGAGGCATTGCATCCGGTTCAGCAAGCCATGATCGAGTGTCATGGCTCGCAATGCGGCTTCTGCACGCCCGGCTTTGTCATGTCACTTTTTGCGATGTTCCATGATGATAGGGCCGGTAAGGCTGGCTGGGATCGTCCGGGAATCAACGATTCCCTTGCGGGAAACCTTTGCCGTTGCACCGGATATGGCTCGATCGTCCAGGCCGCACAGACGATGCGCAACTATGGAACGACGGATCAGTTCGACCGGCGTTCGGCGGAAACCATCCAGGCCTTGGACGGTTTGAGAGATGGTCAAACCTTGAGTTTGACTCACGAAGGGCGCAAATACTTCGCGCCGACGACGGCTGATCAACTGGCTGAGTTGGTGATGGCCTATCCGGATGCCTGCATACTGGCAGGCGGGACGGATGTGGGTTTGTGGGTGACCAAGCAGCATCAGATCCTCGAGACAGTGATTTACACCGGCGATGTTGCTGAGCTTCATGAGGTTCGTGAGACCGAAGACACCGTCGAGATCGGTGCCGCCGCGACCTATACAGAGGTTCAACGTATTCTTGCCGGAGAGTACCCGGACTTCGGTGAACTGATCCGCAGGTTGGGTTCGGTTCAGATTCGCAACAGCGGTACCATTGGCGGCAACATCGCCAACGCCTCTCCGATCGGGGATTCCACGCCAGTGTTGATTGCCGCCGGGGCACGTATTGTCCTGCGGCGCGGCGGCGAGCGTCGTGAAATACCCCTGGATCAATTCTTCCATGCTTATCGCGAGACCGACCTGACACCCGGCGAGTTCCTGGAAAGCATTATTTTGCCGAAGCGAAAACCTGCCACCAAACTGCGGTGCTACAAGATCAGCAAGCGGTTCGACCAGGACATCTCTGCGGTCTGCGCAGCCTTTGCGTTAGTGCTGGAAGGTGAAACGGTCAAATCGTTCCGCACAGGTTTCGGCGGCATGGCGGCAACACCCAAGCGTGCCACGGCCTGCGAAGAGGCACTGACCGGTAAGGCCTGGACACGAAATTCGGTTGAGGCGGCGATGGCTGCTCTGGAAAGCGACTTCGCGCCTATGAGCGACATGCGGGCCAGCAGCGACTACCGCAGGACCGTTGCCGGAAATCTGCTGCTTAAGTTTTTCCTGGAAACCTCGGGCGACACCGCCGAAACCCGACTGGTCGGCGACAAGGAGTTGGCTCATGCCTGACACCCGCACTGTTGCACCGGCACC
Organism: Pelagibius sp. Alg239-R121; assembly: GCF_947331435.1. GTDB lineage: Bacteria > Pseudomonadota > Alphaproteobacteria > Kiloniellales > Kiloniellaceae > Denitrobaculum. Next base: position 246,083 of record NZ_CAMZOF010000003.1, read on the forward strand.
AATCACCGACTCCGAAAGCATTCAAGGCGGTGTGCATCGCGCACTGAAGCACGACTCCGCCCACAAGCATGTGACTGGCGAAGCGATCTACGTCGATGACATACCGCAGCCCGCCCAACTTCTCCATCTTGCCTGCGGTCAGTCGGCACGGGCGCACGCGAAGATTATCTCCATGGATCTGTCTTTGGTTCGTCAGGCGCCGGGTGTCGTAGCGGTCTTAACCGGCGAGGACATTCCCGGTGAAAACGATGTCGGCCCGGTAATTCATGACGATCCGGTATTTGCCGACGGAAAAGTCGAATTTATCGGGCAGTCGATCTTCGCCGTCGCCGCCGAAACTCGCGAGCAAGCCCGGCGCGCGGCACTCCTGGCACAGGTCGAATATGAGGATTTGGCACCGGTATTGAGCGTCGAAGACGCGCTCGAGCAAAAGAGCTTCGTGCTGCCGGATCACGTGATCCGGCGTGGCGATTCAAAGGCGTCACTCGATCGTGCGAAACGCCGTTTGAGCGGCACTCTACAGGTCGGTGGTCAGGACCACTTCTATCTGGAGGGCATGGTGTCGCTGGCGATCCCTGCTGAGGACGGAGACGTGCAGGTCTGGTGCTCCACCCAGCATCCGAGTGAAGTCCAACACAATGTCGCTCGTGTGCTCGGCCGTCCCTCCAATGCGGTGACGGTAGACGTACGCCGGATGGGTGGTGGTTTCGGTGGCAAGGAAACCCAGTCTGCCCTCTTTGCCGCCATCGCCGCGCTGACCGCCGTTCGGACCGGACGTCCCGCCAAGTTCTGTGTCGACCGCGACGACGACATGACCATGACCGGAAAACGCCACGACTTTCAGATTGACTACGACGTTGGCTTTGACGATGAGGGGCGGATCGAGGCAATCGAGTTCATGCAGGCTTCGCGTTGCGGCATGTCGGCCGACCTCTCCGGCGCCATCAGCGACCGGGCGATGTTCCATGCGGATAACGCCTATTTCCTGGGTGATGTCACAATCACTTCCCATCGCTGCAAGACCAACACTGTCTCCAATACAGCGTTTCGCGGTTTCGGCGGCCCACAGGGTATGGTCGGGATCGAGCGCGTCATCGACGAGATCGCCTTTACGCTCGGCAAGGACCCGCTCGAGGTGCGTAAGCTGAACCTTTATGGCGGCGAAGGCCGCAACGTGACACCCTATTCCATGATCGTGGAAGACAACGTTCTGCCGGAAATCATCGAAGAGCTCGAGGTTTCTTCGGACTATGTGCGACGGCGCGAGGATGCGCGGGCCTTCAACGCAAAAAGCCCTGTGATGAAGAAGGGGATTGCCCTGACTCCGGTCAAGTTCGGCATTTCCTTTTCGACCACCCATCTCAATCAGGCCGGTGCATTGATACACATCTATGCGGACGGCAGCGTGCATCTGAACCACGGCGGCACCGAGATGGGGCAGGGTTTGTTCACCAAGGTGGCACAGATCGTCGCCGAAGAGCTGCAGGTTGATCTGGATCGGATCAAGATCACGGCCTCCAGTACGGGTAAAGTACCCAATACCTCCGCAACTGCGGCGTCTTCTGGAACGGATCTCAATGGCAAGGCGGCACAAGCGGCAGCACGTACGATCCGTGAACGTCTCGTCGGATTTGCGGCGAGCAAGTACGACGTCAAACCGAGCGAAGTCCGGTTCCGTGCCAATAAAGTGCATATCGGCGATGAGGCAATCACTTTTGACGAGCTGATCGGTCAAGCCTATCTAGCGCGAGTTTCTCTGTCTTCTACCGGCTTCTACAAGACGCCCAAGATTTTTTATAATCGCGAAACCGCGAGTGGGCGGCCGTTTTACTACTTTGCCTATGGTGCGGCGGTCTCCGAGGTGATGATCGACAGTCTGACCGGTGAGCATAAGCTGCTGCGAGTCGATATCCTTCACGATGCGGGCCGTTCCATCAATCCGGCGATCGATCTGGGACAGATCGAAGGCGGCTTCATACAGGGTTACGGGTGGCTGACGAGCGAAGAGCTGGTCTGGGATGAAAACGGGCGTCTGCGCACCCACGCACCTTCGACTTACAAAATTCCTGCCTGCAGCGACCGTCCGGAGGATTTCCGGATGAAGCTGCTGGAGAGCGGCCGCAATCGTGAAGACGTCATTCATCGTTCGAAGGCTATCGGCGAGCCGCCACTCATGCTGGCAATCTCGGCGTTGTCGGCCTTATCTGACGCTGTCGCAAGTGTCGGCGATTATCAGCTCCCTCCCGGACTCGATGCGCCGGCGACACCGGAAAAAGTCCTGATGGCGGTCGAAAGACTTCGTCGGACGCAGGCAACGAACGGTCAGACTGAGGCCGTGCAATGACCAGCCGAACTTCTAATTTCCGAGCGTCCGGCATGACCTGGCTTGCTGATTTGAAACGACTTGCAGATGCCGGAGAGTCGGCCGTTCTGGTGACGGTAACAGCCGCGCGCGGATCGACCCCCCGGGAGGCCGGAACCAAGATGGTCGTAACGCGCGATCGCTTCTTCGGCACGATTGGTGGCGGGCATCTGGAATACCGTTGCCTCGAGATTGCACGGGAAATCTTGGGTGCTGAGCCGGTTGCACGTATTCGCCGCTTTGAGGTTTTTCCACTTGGTCCGGCCTTGGGGCAATGCTGTGGGGGAGCCGCGGACGTATTGTTCGAAGCTGTAGCAGCACAAGATCTGCTGGAGATCGATCCGTCGAATGCGGAGACACCGTCAGTTCTTGTGACCCCGCTCGCGACGGAGGGTGGTGCGATGTATCTGAGGTCAGGCTATCCGGCCGATGATCTCGAACAAATGCCCTGTGTTACGAGCGAAGGGGGCCGAGCGGTTTTGATCGAGCGGGTTTGCGACGATCGCACGCAAGTTCTTTTGTTTGGTGCAGGACATGTTGGACAAGCCGTTGTTGCAGCGCTTGCGCCTCTACCTTTTGCTGTGAGCTGGATTGACAGCCGCGCCGACAGCTTTCCGCCAGAGATGCCGTCTAACACCGTCATCGAAGTTGTCGACAGGCCGACGCTCGAAGTCGATTACACATTGCCTGGTGCTTTTTATCTGGTGATGACCCACAGCCATCAGCTTGACCTTGAGATCTGCGAGGCGGTTTTGCGCCGGGGGGATTTCGCTTATCTCGGTTTGATAGGTTCTGCGACCAAGCGCGCGCGTTTCAATCGCCGATTGCTGGCGAAGGGATTGCCGGCAGATCGCCTGGGACGCTTGACCTGTCCGATTGGCATTGCCGGAATTTCTGGGAAGCATCCAGCGGAAATCGCCGCTTCCGTTTCCGCGCAGCTGTTGGCCGAACGCGAAGCCCAAAGCCTGTTTGAAGCGCGTGAAGCGCCGGATAGAGATGGATTGAAGAGAAACATTTCGGGACAAGGATCATGAGCCGGGAAGATTTTATGCGACAGGCGATCGATCTGTCCGGAGAACGTATGCGCGCTGGCCTGGGAGGCCCCTTTGGTGCCGTGATCGTCAAGGACGGCAAGGTGATTGCCGAGGGATCCAATCAGGTCACTTCGACCAGTGATCCGACGGCTCATGCTGAGGTGGTCGCGATTCGTGCCGCCTGCAAAGTGCTCGATAGTTTCAGCCTCGAAGGCTGCGAAATCTACACCAGCTGCGAGCCTTGCCCCATGTGTCTCAGCGCGATCTATTGGGCGCGGCTCGATCGCATTTTCTATGCGAACGGGCGTGAGGACGCGGCTGCGATCGGATTCGACGACGATCATATCTACCAGGAAATTCCGAAGGCGCTTGAGTTGCGGGAGATCCCGACAGAGCGCCTGCTTGCGGGCGAAGCCTGGTTGGTCTTTGCGGAGTGGCAGGAAAAAACCGACAAAATCATGTACTGATCGAGCAACTATTAGCCATACGGCCGGAAGATCGCGTTAAGCGGCGGCAGGTGTATTTTTAGGGAGAGGTGGGAGCAGATGGAGCTTGAAGTGGCGCGGAGTGACGCTGCGGAACCCGTGGTTCCAAGGCTTGAACTCAGGGGGATCGATAAGTCCTTTCCCGGCTGTAAAGCCAATGACGGTGTGGATCTGTCGATCCTTCCGGGCGAGATACACGCACTCTTGGGAGAAAATGGAGCCGGCAAGAGCACATTGGTGAAGATCATCTACGGGATCCTCCATGCGGATGCCGGAACGATTGCCTGGGAAGGGCAGAAAACCCACATCGCCGGTCCGAGCTTTGCCCGAAACCTGGGTATCGGCATGGTGTTCCAGCACTTTTCCCTGTTCGAGGCCCTGACTGTTGCGGAAAATATAGCGCTCGGTGTCGAGGGCGATCATGACATGAGCCGCCTGGAAGCCAGGATCGAAGAGGTTTCGGCCGCCTATGGCCTGCCATTGGATCCACGTCGTCATGTGCATTCTCTTTCTGTTGGAGAACGGCAGCGGATCGAGATCGTACGTTGCCTGCTCCAGGATCCGCGGCTCCTGATCATGGACGAGCCGACGTCGGTCCTGACTCCCCAGGAGGTCGACACGCTCTTTGGGACGCTGCGTCGTCTTTCATCTGAAGGCTGCTCTATTCTCTACATCAGCCATAAGCTCGACGAGATCAAACAGCTCTGTGATACGGCTACGGTTCTGCGCGGCGGAAAGTTTGTCGGTGCCTGCGATCCGAAGGAAGAATCGCCGCAAAGTATGGCGCGAATGATGATTGGCGACGACGTGAAAGAACCCAAGCCCCAAGGCGATGCGCAAGTTGGCGAAGTGGTGTTGTCCGTCGCGGATCTGTCCCTGCAAAGCCAAGATCCCTTCGGCACTGATCTCAAGGCTGTCACATTCAATGTGCATGCAGGGGAGATTTTCGGCATCGCCGGAATCGCAGGAAACGGACAAAACGAGTTGTTGGCTGCGCTCAGCGGCGAACAGCTTGTGCCCGACGGTGCGGCTGTTGTGATCGGTGGGCAGCCCTCCGGAAGGCTTGGCCCGAGGCGCCGCAGATCCCTGGGGCTTAGTTTCGTGCCTGAGGAACGTCACGGTCACGGCGCCGTACCGGCGTTGCGTTTGACAGAGAATGCCTTTCTTAGCGGACACCTGCGAGAAAAGCTGGTGCGTTGGGGTTTGATCGACTTCCCCAAGACGGCGGAATACGCGCAAAAGATTTGCGAGTCCTTTGATGTTCGCACCTCAGGCATCAATGCTGAAGCCAGCAGCCTGTCCGGGGGCAATCTTCAAAAATTCATTATCGGGCGGGAAATTTTACAGCGGCCGAACTTGATGATCGCAGCTCAGCCGACCTGGGGCGTGGATGCAGGGGCGGCTGCTTCCATTCATCAGGCGTTGATCGATCTGGCGGCGTCCGGCGCCGCGGTTCTGGTGGTCTCTCAAGAGCTCGACGAACTGTTTGCGATCAGTGACAGGATCGCCGTGATGTCTTCAGGTCATCTCTCGGCAGCGCGTCCGACCGCTGCGACGACGCTCGAGGAAATCGGTTTGCTTATGGGCGGCGACGGTGGTGCTGCAGGGGAGCGGATGATCAATGTTGCTTAAGCTGGAGCCGCGCGGCGAAACCTCACGCGCGATGATTTACCTGACGCCTTTACTGGCTATTTTACTAACTCTGATTATGGGGGCGATTCTCTTTGCGCTGCTGGGGCACAATCCGCTGGAGGCCATGTACGCCTTTTTCATCTCACCGATTTCGAACAGCTATGGACTGGGCGAACTTGCTGTTAAGGCAACACCCCTGATCCTTTGCGCGATCGGGCTTGCGCTTGGCTTTCGAGCCAATGTCTGGAACATCGGGGCGGAGGGGCAACTGACGCTAGGAGCCATCTGCGGTGGAGGACTCGCACTCTGGTTCTATGACAGCGAAAGTGTCTTTCTATTGCCTGCCATGGCCTTGGCAGGGGCTTTAGGTGGTCTTGCCTGGGCGGCTATACCCGCCTTTTTAAAGCTACGCTTCAATGCCAACGAAATTCTGACCAGCCTGATGCTGACCTATGTAGCAACCTTGCTGTTGAGCTTGCTGGTGCATGGTCCCTACCGTGATCCGGATGGATTCAATTTTCCAGAGTCCAGGCTCTTTGCCGATTCCGCCTTACTCCCGGTGATGGTCGAAGGCACCCGCCTTCATTTAGGTGCGGCCGTGGCAGTGTTCGTGGTCCTTGTGGCCTGGCTGGTCGTCAGCCGCAGTTTTATTGGATTTCAGATTAAGGTCATCGGCCTGACGCCGGCCGCCGCCGGTTATGCGGGTTTTCGGCACCACAGTCTGGTCTGGCTGACACTGTTGACTGGTGGTGCCTTGGCCGGCTTGGCCGGCCTGTTTGAGGTTGCCGGCCCGATCGGTCAAATCACTCCGGTGATTTCGCCGGGCTACGGTTTTACCGCAATTATTGTTGCCTTCGTCGGACGGCTGCATCCAATTGGCATTCTGGGCGCAGGGCTCCTTATTGCCCTGTCTTACCTGGGGGGTGAGACAGTGCAGATCGAGATGGGACTGCCACAAGCGGTGACGGGTGTTTTCCAGGGGATGCTGTTGTTCTTTCTGCTCGCCTGCGACGTCCTGATTCGTTATCGCGTGCGATGGTCGATCGGGGCCTCACAGGAAGCGCGGGGGACGGCATCATGATGGGAATGATCGACACTCTCGCCGCGATCCTTGTCACGGTCGTGACAGCCGCGACGCCTTTGGTTTTTGCAGCAACCGGCGAATTGGTGAATGAGAAAGCCGGCGTTCTGAACCTGGGCGTCGAGGGCATGATGTTGGTCGGCGCGGTCAGCGGCTTCGCCGCGGCGATCGCGACCGGCAACCCGGTTATCGCCATCTTCGTGGCGATGCTTGCCGGCGCCTTAATGGCGTTTCTCTTCGGAGTTCTAACGCTCTCGCTGATGGCCAACCAAGTCGCTACGGGATTGGCGTTGACTATGTTCGGCGTCGGTCTTTCCGCCTTGATTGGGCAGGATTATGTGGGAACGCCGATTAAAGGCTTGGCAAAGCTCAGCATACCGGTTCTGACGGACTTACCTCTGATCGGACCGGTCATTTTTGGCCAGGATTTTCTGGTCTATCTCTCGCTGGTTTTAGTTGCAGCGGTTGCTTGGTTCCTGAAATCGACGCGGGCAGGGCTCATTCTGCGTGCCACGGGTGAATCCCACGATGCGGCCCATGCTCTCGGATACTCGGTTATTGGGATCCGCTATCTGGCGGTTATGTTCGGAGGCGCTATGAGCGGATTGGCCGGCGCTTACCTCTCTCTCGCCTATACACCGATGTGGGCGGAGAACATGTCGGCCGGACGGGGCTGGATCGCGTTGGCGCTGGTGGTCTTTGCGACCTGGAAGCCCGGCCGTGTCCTCGTGGGGGCCTATCTCTTCGGCGGTGTTACGATTCTGCAGCTTCATGCCCAGGGCGCCGGTTTCGCTGTTCCATCTCAAGCACTGTCGATGCTGCCGTATTTGGCAACCATCGTCGTCTTGGTGGCGATTTCCAGAGATTCCACGCGTATTCGGTTGAATGCACCGGCCTGTATTGGCAAGGTTTTCCATCCGGAGACATAAATCCCGGCTGCATGCAGGGAACGCGAACAACAGACTGGCTTTTCGCTGCAGAGTGCAAATCGGGGCAAGAACGAAAACAGGGAATTATGACAAGGAGTTACATGATGATACAGGGAGTATTCAAGACACTCGGTGCGACAGTCGGCGCTGCGGCGCTGGGGTTTGCCGTCACGCTGGGAGCTGCGTCGGCGGAGCCGACCAAGGTTGGTTTCGTCTATGTCGGACCTATCGGAGATCATGGTTGGACCTACCGCCATGACAAAGGGCGGCTGGCGATCGAAGAAGCCTTTGGTGACAAGGTCGAGACCAGTTTTGTCGAAAGCGTGCCAGAAGGCGCTGATGCCGAGCGGGTGATCCGCAAGCTGGCGTCGAGCGGGCACGATCTGATTTTCACGACCTCGTTCGGCTACATGAACCCGACGGTAAAGGTAGCCAAGCAGTTTCCGAACGTGAAGTTTGAACATGCTACCGGTTATAAACGCACCAAGAACGTCGGAACCTACGCAGCACGCTTTTACGAGGGACGCACGATTGCAGGAATTCTGGCTGGTCGCATGACCAAGTCAAATGTCATCGGCTATATCGGGTCCTTCCCGATTCCCGAAGTTGTGCGTGGTATCAATGCCTTTACGCTCGCGCTGCGGAAAGTCAATCCAGAGGCCGAAGTCAAGGTGGTCTGGGTGAACTCCTGGTACGACCCGGGCAAAGAAGGCGACGCTGCCAAAGCTCTGATCGACCAGGGCGCTGACGTCATTCTGCAGCATACCGATTCCCCAGCACCTCTGCAGGTGGCGCAGGAACGCGGTGTCTTCGCCGTTGGCCAGGCGTCTGATATGACCCATTTCGGTCCTAAGGCGCATCTAACATCGATCGTCGATATTTGGGACGGTTACTACATTGCGAAGACAAAGGCAGTGATGGAAGGAACCTGGTCGTCCGAAGATACCTGGGGTGGCTTGAATGCCGGCATGCTGAGCATGGCGACCTACAACGAAGCCATTCCAGCCGAAGTTGTTGCGGAGGCTGAGGCCGCGCGTGTGGCAATCGAAGATGGAAGCCTGCATCCCTTCCAAGGTCCGATCATGGATCAGGACGGCAAGGAAGTGGTTGCCGCGGACGCGGTTGTTGAAGACGGCGTTCTGCTTTCCATGGACTGGTATGTCCAGGGCGTACAAGGCAAACTGCCGAAGTGATCAGGCCCGGACTATGCAGTGAATTCTAAACGCTGCATGAGGTTTACAAAACACCCTCGCGGTTATGTTCCGCGGGGGTGTTTTTTGGATAAAAGTCTTCCTTAAACGAGAAGAGCCGCACTTTTGTGCGGCCCTTTGGCGATCCGGCTTTCTGCCTAAGCGCCAAACCTCGTCATGCGACTGTTTAGCGCAAAGACATTGAGGTTTTGTTTCTGTTCTGTGCAATTATCGATATTTCGATGTTATCAGACGATCGTATGGACGCCGAGCGCCATCGCTCTTGATTGAATTCGTCAAGAATCATTGCATTTCGGGCGCACAGAGCGTGGACAGAGGTAAGTCGTGGCAGCTAGCGAACCAGCCCCTAAAACTCCGATCTATCTGGATTATCAGGCGACCACACCGACGGACCCGCGAGTGGTGGCGGCCATGCAGCCCTTCTTTTCCGGCAGTTACGGCAATCCTCACTCAACGCAACATGCCTATGGGCGCGAAGCGGAGCAGGCCATCGAGGCAGCTCGTGCGGAAGTTGCGAACCTAATTGGTGCGAGACCGGGCGAAGTGATCTTCACGTCTGGCGCGACCGAAGCCAACAATTTGGCGTTCTTCGGTGCTCTGGCGGCTCTAAACGGTGAGCGACGTCATCTGATCACACTTACTAGCGAGCATCCCTCTGTTTTGGCCTGTTTCGAAGAGCTGACACAGCGCGGTTACGACGTGACGATCCTTCCGGTCGACAAAGAGGGCCTCATTGACTGTGGGGCCTTGGAGGGGGCTCTCAGGCCGGATACTGCGTTGATGTCGGTTATGGCAGTGAACAACGAGATCGGTGTCCTTCAGCCCTTGGAAGCGATCGGTGCACTATGCGCTGCCCGTGGCATCCTTTTTCATTGTGATGCGGCTCAAGCAGTCGGGAAGCTACCCCTCGACGTAAAGAGGGCCAACATTGATCTGCTGTCGCTCTCCGGGCACAAACTTTATGGACCCAAAGGAATCGGTGCGCTTTACGTGGGCCGGCACGTCCGCATGAAACCTGTCCTATTCGGCGGCGGACAGGAACGCGGTTTACGCTCTGGCACTTTACCGACCCCGCTTTGTGTCGGATTGGGACATGCCTGCAGATTGGCGCAGACAGAACTGGCCGAGGAAGTCCGGCGTCTGACCTTTCTTCGGGAACATTTTCTGTCGCTTCTTGCTGGCTCGCTTGAGGGGTGGTGGCTCAATGGCAGTGCGACCGCGCGTCTTCCCGGCAACATCAATCTTAGCTTCGAACTCGAAGATATCGAATTGGTGCTGACTCATCTCGATGATCTGGCGCTCTCCACCGGCTCGGCCTGCAGCTCTGAAACATCTGGTCCGTCCCATGTCCTTACGGCTTTGGGATTGAATACCCAGGCAGCTCACAATTCGCTACGTATCGGTTTTGGCAGATTTACCAGTCAAGACGATGTCGAGCAGGCAGCGCGAAGAATCGCACAGGTCGTATCCAGCGTTCGAAGCGGGGAAATTTAATCTAGGGCCGGCAGGACTCGAACCTGCGACAGCACCGTTATGAGCGGTGAGTTCTAACCAACTGAACTACGGCCCCAGATAAGGGAAACCGATACACGCTCACCGGCTGGCGTTCAAGCGGTAACTCTCAACTGAACCTGTTCTAGGAACGTTCCTGGAACAGTGGTAGGCCATTGACTTGATTCAATGATATGAATTCGTAGTCTTTTTGCCGGGGTCGATTTGGAGATTTACAACTAAAAAAAGAAACCCCCGCAACAGTGTTGTGGGGGTGCCCGAAAGCAAGTTGTACAGGGAGACTCAGGAAAACTGAGTGAGGCAAAGATAACCTCATATGGTTAACAATAGGTTAACGAAAATTAAGAAAAAAAGCGAGCAAAAAATGTATGGGTCTTTATTTTGTCATAGATTGCAGAATTAGCACTTCGAATCTCAAAATTATTGAGATTAGTTGAATTTATGGCGATTCTGTGGCCGTGTAATACTTTGATTTGCCTGTAAATTTTAGAATCCGCCAGAACCCGGAGCAAAAACTGAGAGAGCATCTCGCAGGTCCGGAAGGACCCTCTCAACCGAGGCCTCGCCTTCGGCGATAATTTCGTCGGCCCGATCGAACTCGAAAAGACCTATCTGTCCGAGGCGAGGTGTAATGTGCACATCCGGGGGCTCGCCGGCGAGCCGTGAGCGCGCGATTCGATCTTGAACGATGTTCAATGAAGAGATCATGACGCCGAAGAGGCTGGGTTGGTTCGGCTCTCTTTTGAAGGTACGGCGGGCCAGCGCATCGAGCATCGAGCCAGAAGATGCAGGCGCGTTTTCCTTCATCATTTCAAGCAGGTCGAAGCCGGCGACGGTCGCAATCTTTCCGCCGGGCTGCCGGGCTTTGCCGATGATGTCAGCGTTGAGGTTAACCGCAATGATCATCTGCGCGCCCAAGGCCTGGCATACAGAGACGGGGACGGGGTTGACCAACGCGCCGTCGACAACCCAACGGTCATTGACAAGCGTTGGCTGAAATACGCCAGGCAGGGAAAAGGAGGCGCGGACGGCGTCAACCAGTTTCCCATCGCGCAGCCACACTTCGTGACCTGTTACGAGATCTGTTGCGACCGCTACGAAGGGCGTTTCATAGTCTTCAAAGGTCGCATCACCCAGGTGTTTTTGCATGATCTCGACCAGATGCCGTCCACCCATCAGTCCGCCGCTGCTGACTTTGAAGTCCATATAGGAAAGCATGCGCAGCTTGGTCATGGAGCGCGCCCAGTCTTCGAGGGTATCGAGCTCGTTGGTGATGTAGGAGGCGCCAACCACGGCGCCGATTGACGTGCCGGAGATAATGTCGGGCCTTATTCCACAGCGTGCCAGCGCTCTGATGACACCGATATGGGCCCAGCCACGGGCGACCCCGCTACCCAATGCCAGCCCTATCCTCGGGCGCCAGCTATGTTCGGAATCCTGTGACACGACCTATCCTCTCAGCCCATTCACCTAATCATTGGCCGAGTCCCGGGCAAGATCGGTCACGATCTATTGTATGGCGGGCCCAGCTTAGATCCTCAACTCTAGCGCAAAGATATTAACCAAAATACGAACAGCCTGCGTGTGTAAAAGACTAAAAGACGCCGACGCAGAATGTGGCTGGGAATTTGGTGCTGGAACAACTTGTCTTTGTTTGCGGCCGGACTACACTTTGTTTGAAAGGTGCCAAGAATGCTGGGGCTCTTCAAAACGCTGTTGCGTCCGGATCTTGAGGAAGATCCGGAGCGCACCATTATTGCAACGGCTGCGAATATCATTCAGGTCGGAGAGTTTCAGCTTCTCCAATTGGCCTATCACAGCTGGTACGGAGAAGACATGACACCGGCGCAAAGCGACGTCATGTTTCGGGCCTATATGCTACGCGGCGATGTTCCTTCCTGGGCAAGGCATTACGCCCGCCATATCATTTCAAGCTCCGACAAGGGCCAGTTAGACGAGAACAGCCCAGATTATCATCGCTACGACCATGATTACGTAACGGACGTACCCAAGGGGGTGCGTCACTTTTGCCTGGTGTCCATGGTCTTGGCAGGCGTACTTGTTGGCGGGCTCTTGATTGGTCACGTATCCGGCAGTAGTCCGACATCGGTGTTGCCGCCGTACTTCGAGGCGGATGAGCTGCTTCCCGCAACCGAGACGGAAAAAGCCGGTAGGCTTAGGAATATGGTCGTGGAATAGATCTTCCGGGCCGTCGGCATCACCGTCATAATCCTGATGCGTGCTTGTGCACGCAGATAGTAATGGACAGAGGTGGGCGATGTTCGAATTTGCGGGTGACTGGGAAAAACCCATCAACTACCTTTTTCTGGCCGTTACGGCTGTGATCGCCGTTCACGCAATCCGCTACCGCACCGAAGATGGTAAAACGGACGTTGTGCGTCTTCTGTTCGGGTGTATTGCAGCAACCTTTTTCATGCTGGTGCTGTTTCAGGATGTCCTGGGAATTGTTGAGTTCGGTTGACCGAAGTTGCTGGAGGTCAGCGCTAATTATTGAAGATTAGGGTTTATGCATGCGCTGGCGAGCGTCCAGCTTCGGAATTCTCAGCACTCTTTCTGATTCCGGCAGTTTCAGCTGTTTCTGCAGATAGATTGCCCGCTTGCGCACCGTCGAAAAATCATCCGAATTATGAAGAATTTTATCAATGATGCCTGGCCCTTCGACGGCGCCGGCATCCGTATTCAAGGCTTGAACGTAGCTCGCCAAAGCTTCTTCGTAACGTTCTGTTCGATCAAGCACGATCCCTCGGTTTGCATAGGCGGCGGCAAGAACGCCGCGTCCGGTCTCATCGTCCTCAGCCAGATTGTCGCTTAGGAAATCGATCAGGTGCTCGAGCTCGGCCTGCGCTTTTTCATAGCGCTGGGTCTGAATGAAAACCAGCGCCCGCCCCATTAGAGCGCCGCGATGGTTTTTTTGCTCCTCAAGCGCCTTGTCGAAATGAGCCAGGGCCTCGGCATACAATCCATCCTCCAGGCGCAAGGTGCCAGTTTCGGTCTCGTAATTACCTGGCGGCCGATCGAAGTATCCTGGCACGAGCGTCCAGAAAAGAAACCCGCCGAGCGTCAACAAGGCCATAAGAAAGATGAAACGGCGCAACACTCGAGGGTTCATGGTTGGCCTTGGAACAGATGATGACTGTAGAGCACCGCGAAGACGAAGCACAAAAGAGCGGCCGTTACATTGGCGCGGCGGCGTAAACGCCTGGTTTCGGTTTCATCCAGATCGCTTACCCTCTGTGCGCGACGGACATAGAGGACGTGAAGCAACTGCCTGACCGGCAGGAACAGCAGCAACATTAGGGCCAGGGCCCAGAGGTATAAGTAGTCTCTGGAAAAAAGCGCTTCCATGGTCGATCCGCAGGCGGGGGATGACCTCAGGAGTTTAGCGAAATTCGAGTGGCTGGCAAAGGGTCCGTCGATTTCCTGATCTGCGTGAACGCAAGTCCATTGGGGTATTTGAGTGAGCTTTGCAAGGGTGAGAGGAATTCAATGCTATAGTGGGAACGGCTTCAATCTGCGAGGACGCGTCCAGCCGCATGATGTCCCAAACCAGAATTTTCTCTGAACTGGTGCGCGACCACCTGCGTGATGACTGTCTTATGGTGCGCAGCAAGACGCCGCTTGCTGAACTGCTGTCAAAAATGACCCTTGCCAAGGCGACGAGCGCGATGGTGGTGGACGGGGACGAGCGGTTGCTTGGATTGATCACTGAACAGGACGTGACCCGTCGGATCGCCCTGCGTTGTGAGGGGAACGAGCTCGTCGATTCGGTGATGACGACTCCGGTCCGAACCATCGGCGCGACCGATTATCTCTATAGTGCAATCGCCCGTATGCGGCGCTTTGGATGGCGTCATATGCCGGTCGTGGAAGAGACTGGGCGTGTCGCCGGCGCCATCGACCTTTGCGATGCGCTGGCAGCAGCGGGAGAAGATATGCTGCGCCGCGTGGACACCATCGCGCATGAGCATAGCAAGGATGGCCTTCGCGAGGTCAAATCGGCACAGGTGGCACTGGCAGCGGATCTCATTGCCGACTCTGTTCCCGCGCCGGAGATCCAGAGCCTTTTGACACGAATTAACGGCGACATCCATCGGCGGATCCTGGATCTCGAAATCACCGATATGAAACGGACCGGATGGGGCGATCCGCCGGTTGCCTTTTGCGCTATAGTCATGGGATCGGGAGGCCGGGGTGAGAACTTTCTCTATCCGGATCAGGACAACGGTTTCATTCTGGACGACTATCCGGACGACCGGCATGGGCAGGTCGATGCGTTTTTCGTTGAGCTGGCGACAAGAATGACGCGGGATCTCGACGACATAGGTTTTCCCTACTGTAAGGGCTATGTCATGGCGACCAATCCGCTGTGGCGCAAGAGCCGGACTCAATGGCGAGACCAGATTGGCAGATGGGGGCGTAAGCGCAGCACAATCGCGATCCAACTGGCGGATATCTTTTTTGATTTTCGACCGGTTTACGGAAAGGCGGCTATGGCCGGGGAACTCCGCCAACGTGTCACCGGGATGGCGCGTTCCAGCCCAGCGTTGCTGACCGAGTTGAACCGGGAAACAGAGCGTATGGATGTTGCTCTGGGATGGTTCGGCCGGCTGGTAACGGAAAAGGAGAATGTGGCTTTCAAAGGTAAGATCAACCTCAAGCACATGGGTACTTTACCATTAGTATCGGCGATTCGGCTGCTTTGCCTGCAGGCTGGAATCGCCGAAACATCGACATTGGAACGGATCGCGGGCCTCCACGAACGCGCGGTGTTAAACAACAATGAGGCGGACTATCTGAGGGGCGCCTTTGTCCATGTCACCGGTTTGCTGTTGAGACAGCAGATCGCCGATTTCACGGCTGGTCGGGAGGTCAACAACTACGTGCATCCCGACGCCATGAGCAAGCGTGAGAGAGATATTTTGATCGGTTCCTTTAAAGCGATTTCAGATCTTAAAGACCGGGTTCGCGCGCGTTTTACCGGCGAGATCTTTTAGTGATCGAGATTGGCCAATGACCGGTACGGGACGAAAGCTGATCCTTGTGTTGGTCCTGGCGGCGCTTATGTGCGGCCTTAGTCTAATGATGAGTCTGTTTGTCCTGAACCGGGATGATTTCGGATGGTTGTTTCTCGCCCTGACGGGGCTTCAAGGTCTTGCGCTGCTGCTGCTCTGGTACGTGGTGGATCGTCTCAGGATACATTTTCAAAACCTGGAACGACTGCAGGGCGCGGTACTAACATTAGCTGGAAGTCAAGCGGTCACTGATCTGCCCGAAGTGGTCGTCGAGGGAGAATTGGAGCTTGGCCGGCTCGCGAAGGCGATATCAACTTTGACCCGGCGCAGGCAGAGGCAGCAACTCTCCTCTGCAGATCGCATGGAGCGGATCCTCGCGACGCGAAATGAAGCGATTGTGGTTATCACCGAGCAAGGACAGGTCAGCTTGGTGAACCATGCCGCGAAGGCACTCCTGGGCGGTGAACAGGTGCGGCTGGGAACCTCAGTCTTTGCTGCTCTGGAACGCAAGACTCTGTTGCAGGCAATTGCGAAGGCGCATCAGGCTGAGCGGCCGATCAAGGTCAATCTTCATTCGGTCGACGCCGAGGTTTTGTCCGCACAGGTGGCCAGTCTTGGACAGGGTGAAGGCGGGGTATTGTCCTTCGAGGACAGGAGAATTGAATACACGGCCGCTGTCGAGCATGACCTTGCGCTGCATGACCGGCCGCCGCCGTCGCCGCCGGCTGGCGATGCAACACTGCTAGATGCCCTTCCGGCATTGGTGTTGGACTGCGAGACGACGGGTCTGGACGTGCAGCTTGACCGGATTGTCTCCATAGGGGCCGTACGCCTCTACGGCGGTCGGACCTATCCGGGCATTTCCTTCGACAGACTGGTCAACCCCGGTATCGCAATTCCATCCGTGTCGCAGGCGATTCACGGTATCAGTGACGATATGGTCTGCGGTTTGCCCGGTTTTGCCGAAGTCTACGGGGAATTGCAGCCGCTACTCACGAATTGCGTCGTGATCGGGCACAATGTCTCGTTTGATCTTGCCATGCTCAGGCGCGAATTCGAATTGGCTGGCTTGACGTGGGAGCAACCGCTGTTTCTGGACAGTTTGCTGTTGGCGAGCACGCTGGACCCAGTCTCCACGTCGCTCGAACTCGAGGCGCTTGCAGCCGAGTACGGGGTCGATGTTCATGGTCGGCATACGGCTTTGGGTGACAGTCTGGTAACTGCTGAGATCTATTGCCGGATGTTGCCGCGACTGGCCGACCGGGGTATCCGCACCCTTGGCGAAGCGATAGCTTTCTCGAGCAATGCGACCCAACTGATCGCAAAACAGAAAGCTGCAGGCTGGTAGTTCGTCTGGAGCAATTGCACCGAGGCAGATGATGGGGTAAAACCCGCGCCCGTAATCATGCTTCGCAGTCTTTCCGCGCCTCAGCTAATTTGGCACCAAAGCTGCAATTTATTGTCAGAGTCGTCCTTTCCCTGGGAGAGACGCGCAGTTCGGAGTGCTTCATGGCCGCTTATCAATACATCTATCACATGGACCGGGTTTCGAAGACCTTTCCCGGCGGTAAGCAGGTTCTCAAGGACATTCGCCTAAACTTCCTGCCCGGCGCGAAGATCGGTGTTTTAGGCCTTAACGGCTCCGGTAAATCCACGTTGATGAAGGTCATGGCCGGTCTGGATCAGGATATAAATGGCGAAGCCTGGGCGGCGGATGGGGTCAAGGTCGGCTATTTGCAGCAAGAACCAGAGCTTAATGCCGACAAGGATGTTGCCGGCAATGTTTTCGAAGGTGTGGCTGAAACCAAATCCCTCATGGACCGTTTCGAGGCGGTCAATGCGAAATTCGCCGAGGTTGATCCCGACGAAATGGACGATCTGTTGGCTGAGCAGGCAGAATTGCAGGAGAAAATCGATGCTGCGGACGCCTGGGACCTGGACCGTCAGGTCGAGATCGCGATGGATGCGCTCCGTTGCCCGCCGGGTGACAGCGATGTGAGCAAGCTTTCGGGCGGTGAGCGACGTCGTGTGGCTCTCTGCAGGCTTTTGCTGCAGCACCCCGACATGTTGCTCCTCGATGAGCCCACCAACCATCTGGATGCTGAGTCCGTTGCCTGGTTGGAGCGTTTTCTGGAGGAATATACGGGAACCGTGGTGGCTGTCACTCATGACCGCTACTTCCTGGACAACGTTGCCGGCTGGATCCTGGAGCTTGACCGTGGTCAGGGGTTACCCTTTGAGGGCAACTACTCTAGCTGGCTCGAACAGAAGCAGAAGCGTCTGGCGCAGGAGGAAAAGTCGGAATCTGCCCGCCAAAAGGTCTTAAGCCAAGAGTTGGAATGGGTGCGCCAGGGACCGAAGGCCCGGCAGGCAAAATCCAAGGCGCGTCTTCAGGCGTATGATACCCTTCTGGCGGAAGCAGCGAACAAAGCGCCCGAACCCGGCCAAATTAAAATCCCTCCGGGGCCACGCCTGGGCGATTTGGTGATCGATGCCGTGGGTGTCACCAAGGCCTTCGGCGATAAGCTGCTTATGGAAGACGTCAATTTCAAGATTCCCAAGGGCGCCATTGTCGGCATTATTGGCCCCAATGGGGCGGGTAAGACGACCCTCTTCCGGATGATCACTGGACAGGAGACACCGGACAGCGGGGCCATGACGGTTGGCGAGACGGTTAAGCTCGGCTATGTCGATCAAAGCCGCGAGTCTCTCGAAGCAGGTAAAACTGTCTGGGAGGAAATCTCGGGCGGACACGACGTTATCGAACTTGGAAAACATAGCATGGCATCGCGCGCCTACGTTGGCGCGTTTAACTTCCGCAGCGCCGATCAGCAGAAGAAAGTCGGGCAACTCTCGGGTGGTGAACGCAACCGCGTACATATGGCCAAGATGTTGAAACGCGATGCGAACGTTCTGCTGCTTGACGAGCCGACCAACGATCTGGACGTCGATACCTTACGCTCGCTGGAAGAGGCTTTGTTGGAATTTGCCGGTTGCGCGTTGATTACCAGTCATGATCGATGGTTCCTTGACCGCATTGCAACGCACATTATTGCCTTCGAGGGCAACAGCCAGGTGGTTTGGTTCGAGGGCAACTATGAGGACTACGAAGCTGACCGTAAACGACGCCTTGGCGCCGAGGCGGATCAGCCGCACCGGATCAAATACAAGCCGCTGACCCGTTAATGCTAGAATGCGGTCGCGCTTGAACTATCCTGTGGTGTCGCGAGGACGCCGTATTCGCTTCTGGCGCGGTCATTTGCAGCAAGTTCCAGGATCCAGTCTCGAAAGGCTTTGACCTTGGGATTTCGCAACTTGTCCACGGTAGTAACCAAGTAATAGCCGAAGCTGGTGCGATAGCTGACGTCGAACAGCTTGACCAGCCGCCCGGCAGCGAGATCGTCCGCAGCCAGCAAGTGGGTTGCGAGTGCGATCCCCTGGCCTTGAAGCGCAGCTAAAACTGCAAAATCCTCATAACCGACAACGAGAGCGGTTTTTTCCAGCACGCCTTCGATTCCTGCGGCGCGAAACCAGAGATCCCAGGACAAATCGTATTGCGATGGTTCTGACGGCCGGTGAATGAGCGTGTGGCGGGACAGATCTTCCGGTGTCTGCAATGCTATCTCGCCGTGAAGTAGTTCTGGGCTGCAAACCGCGATGATCTCCTGATTGGCAAAGAGCGTGTCAACCTCAAGGCCCGGGAAACGGCCGGAACCAAAGCGCAATGCTATATCAACGTCGCCGTGATGAAGGTCGGCGACCGCATGGGTGGGATCGATGCGTATGGTGATGTCGGGGTGCAGAGAACGGAAGTTCTCGAACCTTGGCATAAGCCATTTAGTCGCGAATGAGGGTTCCACCGAAACGATCAAGGGCAGGTCCCGGTCGCGTTTTTGAAAATCGGAGAGCGTTGTCGCTAGCCTCCTGAAACCCGCAGTTAGGCCTGGCAGCAGAATGCTGCCGTCCCGGGTCAGTTCCACCGTTCTGTTGAGCCGGCGAAACAGTTTGGTGCCGAGATAGTTTTCCAGTCCCGAGATTAAATGACCGACAGCACTTGGGCTGACATTGAGTTCTTCCGCAGCGGCCTTGAAACTCATGTGCCGCCCGGCGGTCTCGAAGGCACGTAAGGCGTTCAGAGATGGTAGAGGATGACTGCTTGTCGGCTCTTGAGATTCAGTGGAATTTTTCTCGTCTGATGGTGAATTCATATCGTTTGTAAAGTCTATTAATATCTCCAATTTGTGGAGAATAGGTGATTTTCAAATTCAATGATAGACGAGAAATATTCAAATGATCACTCTAACCGATCTTTCCCATTCAGCGGCTCGAGCCCGTGAAGGACGCCTGCTTTACGAGGATCTGGCATTTGTTGCCCATCTAACCGAACTGGACCGGCACGCGGCGCATTATGACCTGCGGCGTCGTAATGTTTTCCCGGCCAACGGGTTACTGCGTACACTGAAACGGCTTCTCTCATTTGTGCCAAGGCGCAGAAGGGCGAGCGAAGTTCGTGCCGGTGGCAAGACCGTCTCCGACGTTCGCTTCAAACCAAACGGCGAGGCGCTGGCGCCTTTGAGTTTTCATCTTGCTGTAAAAGATGCTTCGCGCGAACGATGCTGCGGGTAAATCTCGATAAATCCACGCCTTGACCCTGCCTTCGACTGCGGATTAAGTGCTCTGGCGTTTTCTGCCCTGCGCATCTATGGGCGGTGCCAAAGGAGCGTCCGTGACTCGAAATCCAGCAAGCACCAGTGATTCCGGTTTTTTCGGAACGTCGGCCTATGGCGGAGAGGGATGGTCTCAGCGCCTTCAGGACCACCAGGACGAACTGGGGAGTATTTGGTCGCCTTACCGGTTAGATAGTGAATGGCAAACTTTAAAAGCCGTCTTGTTGCACTGCCCAGGCTCAGAACTTGACGCTTCGGTGGACCCCGATGCGGTACAGATGCTTGCACCCTTAGACAGGATACGAGCTGCTGCTCAGCATGATGCCTTGGCCGAGGCTTATCGCCAGAACGGTGTCGAGGTTCATTACGTTGACCCTTCGGAAACGGCCAAACCTAACCAAATGTTTTGCGCTGATCTGTTTTTCATGACCGCCGAAGGCGCGATTTTGGCGCGTCCCGCTTCGACTGTGCGCGCCGGCGAAGAGCGCTGGATTGCCCGGCGTCTTGCTGATCTCGGCGTCCCTTTACTACGGTCCTTGACGGGGAAAGCGACCTTCGAGGGCGCTGACGCCATGTGGCTCGACCCCATGACGGTTATCCTGGGCAGAGGGCCGAGAACCAACGCCGAAGGCGTGCGCCAGATTGGCGATGCGCTCGCAGATATAGGTGTCGAGGCAATTGTTGTGGATATGCCATACGGCACCATGCATCTCATGGGGATGTTACGGTTTCCCGATCGTGGATTGGCGGTCGCCTGGCCTCGCCGTACGCCCCATGCGGCGGTCGAAGCACTGCAGGAACGTGAGTATCGAATCATCTGGTTGCCCGATGAAAATGTCGGATATCTCTACCGTAGCCTTAACTTCGTAACCCTTGGGCCCGGCCGTATCCTCATGCCTGAGGGCCATGAGGTCGTTCAGCGACTTTATGAAGCCAATGGTATTGATTGCACCACCTTACCAATGGACGAACTGGCAAAAGCCGCGGGAGCAGTTGGGTGCTTGACCGGTGTGCTGTGCCGGGAGCGTGGCTAAGAGGTCCGGCAACAGGAATGCCTGCGCCTAATGAGTGTTGCGAGTCTGACTTCATATCATTGTGTGGTTGTCGTCACAGGGCTTGTCTTTACCGACTAGTCGGTCGATAACGGCTGGCGTGTTAGTTGTCGGACAGAGGGTGATCATGGCGATACAGAGCGGGCGAAATTTTCTTCATACACCGGGGCCTACCAATATTCCCGATCGCGTGCTTCGTGCCATGATGCGTCCTGCCGTTGATTTGAACGACCCCGAATTCATGGCGATGGCGCTCAGTTGTTTCGGCGACCTCAAGAAAATTTTTAAGACGGGCAGCGACGTTTACATCTATTCAGCAAACGGACATGGCGGTTGGGAAGCAGCTCTGGTCAATGTTCTGTCCGCCGGTGATCGCGTTCTCGTGCCGGAAACCGGCCACTTTTCGTTCAACTGGTCGGCCATGGCGAGCTCACTCGGCCTCGAAGTGGATTATGTTGAGGCTGACTGGCGCCGGGCAGTGGACCCGAATGCGGTTGCTGAACGCCTGCGAGCCGACACCAATCAGTCAATCAAGGCCGTTTTAATAGTGCATACGGATACGGCGACGTCGGTAACCAGTGACATCCCCGCGGTCCGCAAGGCACTTGACGATACGGGGCATCCGGCCTTGTTAATGGTCGACACCATTGCGGCATTGGCGACGGTTCCTTTCGAGTTCGATGCTTGGGGGGTCGACGTCGCAGTGGCTGCGTCTCAGAAGGGATTAATGCAGCCGCCCGGACTAGCGTTCAATGCGGTCAGCAAAAAGGCGCTCGCGGCGGCGGAGCAGGCGACCTTGCCACGAAATTACTGGGACTGGCAGCGCCGGCATGGCCGCGAGTTTTACTCGCACTTTTGCGGTACAGCACCAGAACACCAGCTGTTTGCATTGCGTGAGGCACTGGATATGGTGCTTGAAGAAGGGCTGGATGCTATTTTGACGCGTCACCAACGCCTTTCCAATGCGGTTCGAGCTGCAGTTGAGGCCTGGAGTCAGAATGGTGCACTCTCGTTCAATGCTATCGAGCTGGAACAACGGGCCAACTCCGTCACTACGATTCTCGTTGATGAGCCATATAACGCTGATGCTTTACGCGAAACTTGTTCGTCTCGTTTCAACGTATCGCTGGGGGCAGGGTATGGGCGCCTTCAGGGGCGTGCGTTTCGCATCGGCCACATGGGCTACTTGAATGAGCCGATGATCCTGGGAGCTCTGGCCAGTGTCGAGAGCAGTTTGGCTCTCTGCGGCATTCCCCATGGCTCGGGAGGCACGGACGCCGCCATTGCTTCACTGTCGGCGGAAAAGTAAAGGCTGAAGTTGGAGAATCTGATGTCTCTCGCAGCTAACCTAAGTCTCGACGCTGCGTTTGGCTCTAGAGCCTGATAGTGGCCAGAATATGTAATGAAGAGGCTGGTTCACGAATTTCACTGATTCTGTGAAATACGGTCAGGCAATGGGTTATTTGGGGGCGAAAGCGCCTGCCTTGATCTTTCGGCGCAGCAGTTTGGATAGCTTGCTGACATTGCCGCTGTTGTTCTTCAAAAAGGACGAATATTCGGATTGATAGGTAATCCGCAGGCTGATTCCCTCAGCCTTGACGTCCGAAATCTGGAATTTACCTCCGGATTCCCGAACCCGCCAGAGAACCTGGGCATCCGCCCCTTTGGGCTGACTCACGCGCGAGACCACCGTGCTGAACTCGGGCCTTTTGGCATCCGCCCGAACCGAGTCGACACTGAAGCTGCGATCGACATAGTCATCGAACAAAGGCAAAAAGCGCTGGACTAAAACGTCTTCGAAGACCTTGAGAAATTCGTCCCGGTCTGCCGCAGAGGCTTTACGCCAATATCGGCCGATAACGAACTTACCAATGTCTTCGACTTCGAAATTGTTGTTTAAGAGTTTCCGGAAGCGTTGCTCCTTTAGCGCTTCGTCGCCGTTAGCTTCACTCAGCTGTTTGACTGCGTCGTCTTTAAGAGCCACGACGAAAGCGGCTGCGTCACCTGCGGCCGACGCACTGTGAACCGGCAACAAGGCTTGCGCCAGCAACGTGGTCGCGGCAAGAACGGAAAGAAGTTGTCGTTTCGAAAGCAACATGGATCTATTCGCTCAGGGGAGCCGTGCGAGGGACAAAACCGAGCTGCGCATTGCCGGTTCCTTGCTCCAGGAAAGTCAGGCCCGGCCGCAGGAAGTCGTCTTCTTCGACACCGTTACTGATTTCGTTTTCGCGGCGTTGCCGGTAAAGCGAGCGCACTCGTGCGTAGTAATCGATGGAATCGCGTTTGATTTCTTCAACGAGTTCAATGTTACGAGAGCGCGTATCAACGCTTGAAATGCCCCGTCTGGCGATCGCGGCCTCGGTGGACAAAATGTAGGTCAGAGGATCCAGCAGGCTGTCGACGATCAACCCGGCACCGTCCCGAAGCGACGAAGGGCCGACGAGTGGAAGAACCAGATACGCGCCTTCGCCGGTCCCATAGGTCGCCAAGGTCTGACCGAAGTCTTCATCGTGATAGTCGTACCCCATATCCTTAGCGACATCGAACAGGCCTGCCACACCGATGGTGGAATTAACGAAGAAGCGGGTCGTCGTGGCCTCAGCGCGTTCCCATTCGCCTTGGAGTAGGTCGTTGGCAAGAATCACGGGAGTGGAGATATTACGCATGAAGTTGCGGACCGAGTCGCGAACTTCTTCCGGAAGCGCAAAGCGGTAGAGAGCAGATGCGGGCTGGAAAAGCGTTACGTCGAGCGCGTCATTGAAAGCGAAGACGAAGCGGTTGAGCAGCTCGATGGGATCGTTGTCCGAAGGCTCCGAGGCGCTGACGGTTCCGTCGCTCTGAGCCCACTGATCGTCTGTGTTTTTCGGGGCGCTGGCGCAACCCGAAACAACCAGCAAAATAGCTAACGCTCCCAGCATCTTGCCTGATACGTGAGAGAAAAATAGCTTAACCATCTGTGGAATCACGATATGCCGCCCCGATTTCAAAACTTGCCAGAACAAAACACCACCTCTCGATGCCCGATCGCATAATGATCCGGACAGTTTTAAGATTGGTTTATGAAACGATCGCAAATCGCTCATTCTGCGAATTACCGATACGACTCCACCAACCTGAGGCAGATCTTCTTCCGTCTAACCTTCCGGAAAGTGCCTATCACACCGAACCAGGAAACGCTAGTGGAGACAAAAAGTAGACTGTCGTCAATTTGCATCACTGTTGCATATATGCAGCAGGTTTTAACAGAGATTTAACCAAGATTCTGGGTTGTGTTCGTGTTGCGGTTCAGGAGCCGCCGATAGAACGGCACCATAAGCACGGGAAGCATGTACATCGGAAGCTGGGCGATCGCGAAAAACAGCAAGACGTCCGCATCCTTTTCGGCGGGCAGGGCAGCCAAAAGCAAACCCATGTTACAGTTCCCGCTGAGCAATCCGATGCTAAGTGCCTTGCGCAGGCCCAGCCAGGAAAATGCGGCGATTCCGAGAAGCTGCAGAACCGGGTTTGCGACAAAGGCGGCTACAGTCCATAGGGCGACGGTTTCAGGACGCTCGAAAATCGCATCGGTCACACCAGCCATGATCGCAATCGCAAAGATCAGCATGACGGTCACGACGATGCCATCAAGTAATTGAGCGCGAGCTGCTAAGGCTTCCGGGGAGATGAATCGGCGTACGATCAGTGCACCTGCAAAGGCAATCGCGACGACCAGCCCAAGCCGACCCATGAAGGCGCCAAGCCCGATATCCAGTTGAATCCCCAGCAACTGCAGCGCCAAAGGCGGGACGGTCAAGGGAGTTAAAAGCGTTGCCAGCAGGGCTCCGACCACGACCAGTGCGCCATCGAGCCCGAGGATCATCGCAATGGAAGCCGATCCCAGGATCGGCGGTGCCGCAGCCATCAGGACCACCGCCGCGCTCAGCGATTCGGGAATCGGGAAGAAATCCAGCAGGAGCCAAGTTAAGATCGGGGATACCAGCAACAGCCATATGGTTAGAAGACCTGTTACCCCCGGTTGCCGGAAATAAGCTGCCATCGCGGCCCAGTTAACCCGCAACAGAGCGGCGAACAACAGGATGATAACTGCTGGCGCCAGCAGGGGACGGAATAGACTTGCCAGGCTGGGCAGGGCCAAACCGATAAAAACACCGACAAATAGGACTTGCGTGGCGTGCCGCCCCAGCTTCGTAAGGAGCCACACCATTACACGCTGTTCATTATTGCTATTCCCCGACAAGTGATGAAGGCGACGCTATCTGCTTTGTCCGCATTAGCCAATGAACTATCTTGCGGGGCGGCCATGCAGACGACGATGCACAGTTACGGTTCGCGTGTGGCCGGAACAATGCAGGGGTGACCTGTCCGGCCGGCAGCGGTCGACAGAATTTGGGGAGCAATCGATGGAAATTGAGGCGCCGTTCGACCAGCATCGTGCCGAGGTACTGCCGGAATGGATCGATTACAATGGTCATATGAACGTGGCTTACTACGTCCTGGCGTTCGATCAGGCGACGGATGCATTTTTCGACTACATCGGCTTGGATGAGGCTTATCGCCGAAATACGGGCGGATCGACTTTTGCAGTAGAGTCCTTTGTTACCTATCAGCAGGAGGTAGTGCAGGGAGATCCCTTGCGATTTACTACGCAGCTGCTGGCTCACGATTCGAAACGCCTCAGGTTTTTCCATCGGATGTATCACGCGACCGAAGGCCACCTGGCCGCCACGTCGGAATGGTTGAGTCTGCATGTCGATCTGAACATCCGTCGAGTCGCGCCAATGCCGCCGGCACTTCAGGACCGGCTTGCAGACATTTGGGAAAAACACCGGAATCTGGCTCTGCCAGAAGAAGCAGGGCGGTCCGTTCGTGGGCTGGAATTGCCCGGATAACGCGTTTGTGTCGTGGTCGCCTGACACGTGAAGACCCTGTTTTTGACATTTGTCGTTGCCGTCACGGTCAAGATGGCCAAATCTATGCAGATGAAATCCAATTGCATTCTGAAACTGGCCCTCTTCTCCTGCCTGTTTTTCACCCCTTCCATTGCCCAGGCTGCCTGCACCGATCCTCCGGAGCAGGGCGTCAACTGGAAGCGCTGTCTGTTCGACAGTCAGGACCTCAATGGCGTGGACCTCCGGGATTCGCGTCTGCGGGACGCAAGCTTCTTTCGTGCAACGCTGGTTGAGAGCGATCTGAGCGGTGCTGACGCGTTTAGGGCGAAGTTCGTGAACGCGACGATGACTGGCGTGCGATTTGAGTCGGCGAAGCTCTCAGAGGCTGATTTCACCAAGGCCGACCTGAGCAATGCATCTTTTGTCGGCAGCGATATGCGCCGGGCCCGGCTCAACCGTGCCAATCTTCGGGGCGCCGACCTGTCCAACGCCCGGCTTCAGGGGGCCGATCTCGCGCGCGCTGATCTTTCAGGTGCCACCTGGACGACCGGCGACAAAGTTTGTGCAGAAGGCTCGATCGGCCGCTGCAATTGAGAAGCTGAATTTCCTCGTAAAGTTACCAAAAGCGGTCAGAAAGCCTCGGCTAAGCTTTTGAGGCTGTCTCCATTGACGCGATACGGCAGCCAGTCTTCCTGCTGCATGAAGCCTAATTGGTCGTAAAACGTGCGGGCTGGGTTCCAGTGGAGAACTGACAGCTCCAGGCGGGCGCAGTTGCGCTCCAGAGCGAGTTTTGCCAATTCACACATCAATTTGCGGCCGACTCCGATTCCGCGCGCGTCTTCAAGAACGAACAGGTCTTCAAGATAAAGACCGGCGCGGCCCTCGAAGGTCGAATAACTGTGGAAGAAGAGTGCAAATCCGATTGCCTTGCCATGACGCTCTGCAATCAGGCATTCAAAGCGTGGAGATGCGCCGAATCCGTCGCGCAGGATGTCTGCTTCTGTTGCGCGAACCTCATCGCTGAGATGCTCGAAGGCAGCCAATTCCTTGATCAGTTGAAGAATGGCGGCAGCGTCGTTGGACCTGGCAAGCCGTACGAGGGTTTCTGTCATATTCTCATTCCTGAAGTTCGCTTTTAACCTAAAACAATAATTCTGCGAGTGGGAGCCCAGTAGCTTGCTAAGCGACCAAGTTACTTGGAATTGGACGTTTTGCACTTGAAGTCGGGGAAAGTGGTGATTTAGTCGGTTTCACGGGTCTCTCCAGGTCAGGTTTCTAAGCGGATTTTCTGTCGGCAGCCGAGATCGGTTGGCGCTTGTGGGCATCTGCATTGGGTCATGGTTGCGCGAGTGAAGCGGCGGATGTCTGCTTAAACTATGGCTTTAACGATCCAGGTTTGAGGGAGATCGTTGCCCTTAATTCGCGACTGAATAAACGCTCAATTGCAGTCATGAAGCGGATCGGTATGACAAGCAAACGCGAAGATGATTTCGATCATCCTGACGTCGCGGAACGGCACGGTTTAAGGCCCCATGTCCTCTACCGCATTTCGGCGCTGTAAGGGCTTGATCATCTTCAACGTGAGTGCCGCTTGCCGGATAAGACTAAGCTGTCCGTGCTATCAAATTTCCGTTTCTGCTCAACAGGCCCTTAACTCCTACGCGGTTATGCTTTATACGGCGTTGGAGCAAGGGTAGCCCTATGGCCGAAGTAAAGCCGCAGAAAATCTCCTTAAAAAGAACCGTCAGTTCTCTGAAGAAGTTTGGCAGGAACGATCAGGTTATCCTATCGGTGCTCGCGTTGGTAATCGGCGTGGCTGCAGGACTGGCAGAACTTGCCTTTCGTTCGGGTATCGGCCTGGTTCAGAGAATGGGTTATGGGTTTTCGAGCGAGAAGGTCGCCAGCCTCGCATCGAACCTTCCCTGGTGGCAGCTTTTACTTGTTCCTGCCGTTGGCGGTTTGCTGATCGGCTGTTTCATTCATTTCTTCATGCCTGGCCGCCGCCCTCAGGGCGTGGCCCAAGTGATCGAATCCAGCGCCCTACGTGGTGGACGGATGTCGCTCACCCTCGGCATCAAGTCGGCTGTTGTCAGTGCGGCATCGATCGGTGTCGGCGCGTCGGTCGGCCGTGAAGGGCCTATCGTCCATCTCGGTGCAAGCCTGGGCGCCTGGGTCTCTAAGCGCCTACATCTGGGCCGGTCTCTGTCGCGCACCTTACTTGGCTGCGGAGTTGCAGCGGCCGTTGCCGCTTCCTTCAACGCGCCGATTGCCGGCACTTTCTTCGCGCTCGAGGTCGTGGTCGGTCACTATGCCATTTCGGCATTCGCACCGATTGTGATCGCGTCCGTCGTCGGGACCATCGTCAGCCGCATGAACTACGGCGACTTTCCTGCTTTCATCCTGCCGGAATCCTGGACCATTGTGTCCTTCTGGGAGTTTCCTGCCTTTGCTCTGCTTGGCGTTGTTTCTGCCGCAGCCGCAGTCCTTTTCATGCGGTCGGTTATGTTCACTGAAGACACGGTGCAGCGCATTGGCCTTCCGGTTTGGGCGCAGCCGGCCATTGGCGGCCTGATCGTTGGTATCATTGCCATCGGCTTCCCCCAGGTTCTGGGTGTCGGCTACGAGGCGACCGACGCAGCACTCTCAGCAAGATATGAACTTTGGCTCTTAATTGCCTTGGTGGCGACCAAAACCGCGGCGACGGCGGTTTCGATCGGATGCCGTTTTGGCGGCGGTGTGTTCTCGCCGTCGCTCTTTATCGGTGCGATGGTGGGTGGCGCATTCGGCGTAATCGCTACTACGGCCTTTCCTGAACTTTCGTCGGGTCACGGCGCCTATACCATGATTGGCATGGGCGCGGTCGCGGGAGCAGTATTGGGGGCGCCGATTTCGACCATTCTGATGATCTTCGAACTCACCAATGACTACACCCTGACCATCGGCGTGATGGTCGCGACCGCCATTGCCAGCATCATTACGCAACAGGCGTTCGGGCGCTCCTTCTTTGCCTGGCAGTTGGAGCGGCGGGGGATTATCATTAAGGGCGGCCAGGAACTGGGGCTGCTGCGCTCAATCAAAGTCGGGACTGTGCTGGACGGCACTTACGAGATCGTTAATCCCGATACTGATCTGCCGACAGTGCGCGAACGCCTGCAGGAGGCGCCCTGGGGCGAACTCTTCGTCATTGACGAAAAGGGGGCGCTGGTCGGCACCATCACATTCTCGGATCTGCATGAAGCGGCGTTTGACACCTGTCACGACGCGGAATGGACTGCAATCAACGTTGCACGGGAACATCCGGTTGTGCTGAAACGGCATGATGATCTGGAGACGGCAGTCAAGGTCTATGGCTCGACGGGCGAAGTTCATGTGCCGATCGTTGAAGACAGCACCTCCATGATCATGTGCGGCGTTGCCCACGAGCACGAAGTCATGCTGGCCTACCACCGCGCACTGAACCAGGCGCGTGCGGAAGAACGCGGCGAAGCCTGACTTTCTTCAATTTTTCCAAGGATCTAGTCCTCGAGCAGGTAACCGCCGTCACGGCCCTCGATGAGATCCTTGCCGACGATCTTGGCGATCGAATCTTTTGCCGACACGTATTTGTGGCTATTGCGCGACAGTACCAAACCGCTCGTACCCGCTTTGATAGCCTGTCGGCCCTCCAAGGGCTGCTCGGCGGCCGGGTCGATCAGCCAGGCGACCACTTCGCCTTTCCGGATCTGATCGCCAATGTCGACGTTATACGCCAAGATTCCGGCGGCGGGTGATCGCACGACGTCGGTGGCAGCAAGATCTGTTGCTTCGCAGAGTAACGCCGGGATCTCGGGATCAGCGCCTTCGCTACGGATAAAACCGCGATGTCGCAGAAAATTGAAAAGCGCCGCGGCGTCCTTGCGCCCCAACTCGTCTGAAACGTCGTTTCGGCCGCGTAGTTCGACTGTTGCGGCAAGACAGGCCGGCAAAATAGAGCAATCAGGATAGCGCTTTGCCAATTTGATCCAAGGAGTCGAAAAGGCCTCGTCGAAAGAAGCTCCGCCCGAATCCTCGGCAAGGAGGGCCGCACGGCATTCTAATTCGGCGACCAGGTCCGCCGCTTCTGGCCAATGCTGCGGGATCAAAAAGGCATGCATCAAGGCGTCGTCGTCGCAATGCAGATCGAGCACGATGTCGGCATCAACGGCTTCGCGGGCCAAAGTGAGTCGCAGGCTCTCCAGAAGATCGCGCGGCTCCCGTTCTAGTAGAACTCTGCGGAACAGCTGTCTGATTGCGATCGTATTTTTCAGCGCATCGTCGGATAGCTTCCTTTCCAACTCGTCCAGCGCAGTGTCACCGGCCAGTGCGACCAGATCGGGCCAGTTGCGATTGAAATTGCCGTCCCCGTTCAAGGCATAGCGGCCAAGCTGGCTTTGATTGACGATCTGCCCGAGGCCAATAGGGTTGGCGTAGGGAATGACGACGATTTCACCAGACAGTCTTCCCTCTTCGTCGGCGCGATCCAGCAGGGGAATGAGATGATGCATTACCATCATGCCCGGCGTTTCGTCGGCGTGGAGCGAGGCCTGAAGGTAGGCCTTGGGTCCATTGCCTGGGCTGCCATAGCGATGCAGCATCACTTCCTGGCCGGTGCCGGGGGAGTTGCCCTTTAGGGGGAGGCGTTCGGTCGTTCGTGCCATCTGAAGAAAACCTATTATCGATTGCTGGGATCGCCATTTCGCGATCTATCCTGAAATTCGGAGCCAGCGACGTTACCTCTTTTGCCTGTCTATTGTCGAAGCCAGCTGGTGTTTCTCCGGGTATTTGCCTTTGCTGACTACGCGGTCTTGCTTTTTCCGGTTTATGTGGCTTTTGTGGCTGAGGTCTTGGTGGTGCTGAGGTATAAACGGCGGATCATGATCGAATCCAACTCCGCCACGTCAAATCCGCCGCTGCCCTTGGCTGCTCCACAAAGCTCAGAGCAAGGAAATCTCAGTGCGCCTGCTGTCCGTTACCCTTATTTGGAGGGATTGAACGAGGCGCAGCAACAGGCTGTCGAAACGCTGGAAGGTGCTGTCTTGATGCTGGCCGGAGCCGGTACCGGGAAGACCCGCGCTCTGACGACCAGACTAGCACATCTCCTGAACACCGGAACGGCATTCCCAGGTCAAATTCTCGCAGTAACCTTCACAAACAGGGCCGCGCAGGAGATGAAGGAGCGGGTAGCTGCGCTGGTAGGACAGCCTGTGGACGCCTGGTGGCTGGGCACTTTTCACTCCATTGCCGCCAAGATGCTCCGGATTAACGCTGAACGGGTCGGTTTACAGCCAAACTTCTCTATTCTCGATACCGACGATCAATTGCGTTTGATCAAGCAGTTGTTGCAGGCAGCGGGCATCGACGACAAGAAATCCCCCGCGCGCACGGTTTTGGCGGTCATCCAGCGTTGGAAGGATCGCGGTCTGCTGCCCGACAAGGTGTCGGCAGGTGAGGCGGGTGATCTGGCGAATGGACGGTTGGTCGAGCTTTACAGAGATTATCAGGAGCGGCTGCGGACGCTCAATGCCTGTGACTTTGGCGACCTGCTGCTGCACTGCCTGACTTTATTTCAGAACCATCCTGATGTGCTCGCCGGCTACCACCAGCGTTTCAAGTTCATTCTGGTCGACGAATACCAGGATACCAATGTGGCTCAGTACCTCTGGCTTCGTCTGCTGGCGCAAGGGCACAAGAACCTCTGCTGCGTCGGTGACGACGACCAATCGATCTATGGCTGGCGCGGAGCCGAAGTAGGAAACATCCTGAAATTCGAGCAGGATTTTCCAGGTGCCAAAGTGATCCGTCTGGAGCGGAATTATCGCTCGACCGGGAACATCCTGGGGGCGGCATCGAGCCTGATCGCGCACAATGAAGGTCGGCTCGGGAAGACGCTCTGGACCGAAGACGAGGACGGCGATCTGCTGCGTGTACGTGGGCTCTGGGACGGAGAGGCCGAGGCCCGATTTGTCGGAGAGGAAATCGAAGATTTCCAGCGGCGCGGATGTTCGCTCAGCCAGATCGCCATTCTGGTTCGGGCCGGATCCCAGACCCGTGAATTCGAAGAACGCTTCATTACCCTGGGCCTGCCTTATCGGGTGATTGGCGGTCCCAGGTTCTACGAGCGTATGGAGATCCGCGACGCGCTGGCTTATCTGAAACTCTTGATCGTGCCGGAACACGACCTGGCATTCGAGCGGATCGTGAATACGCCGAAACGTGGTCTTGGAGACGC
The DNA here is from genome assembly GCF_947331435.1 of Pelagibius sp. Alg239-R121. GTDB lineage: Bacteria > Pseudomonadota > Alphaproteobacteria > Kiloniellales > Kiloniellaceae > Denitrobaculum. The sequence continues at coordinate 278,217 of NZ_CAMZOF010000003.1, forward strand.
AACCGTCCGTGTTCTGCACCAGATCAGCCGGCAAAATGAAATCCCGCTCAGTCAGGCGGGCCGAATGGTGATTGGAACCGACGAACTGCGGCCCGCAGCGCGGAAGTCGTTAGGAAATTTGCTGAGTGATTTCGAACGCTGGCGCAATTTGTTGGAGGATTTGCCTCATCACGAGGTCGCCGAGGTCGTCCTGGATGAATCGGGCTACACCCAGCTCTGGATGAATGACAAATCACCCGAAGCCCCCGGACGTCTGGAAAACCTGAAAGAACTGGTCAACGCCATCGCTGAGTTTGAGAATCTGCCGGCCTTCCTTGAGCACGTGGGACTGGTCATGGAAACGCTGGAAAGCGATAGCAACGAGATGGTGAGCATCATGACCTTGCATGCTGCCAAGGGTCTCGAGTTCGATACGGTCTTTCTGCCGGGTTGGGAGGAAGGACTCTTTCCAAATCAGCGGGCGTTGGACGAATCCGGATTACGGGCACTGGAGGAGGAGCGGCGGCTGGCTTACGTGGGGCTGACTCGGGCGCGTCAGCGCGTGATCCTGAGCTTCGCGGCCAATCGCCGGATGCATGGTTCCTGGGCGTCGGCAATACCCTCGCGGTTTGTCGAGGAACTTCCGGATGACCGGGTTGAGCGCGAAAGCGACGTCGGCGTTTACAGCGGTCAACAGATGCACAGTGGTTATAGCGGCGGCGGATTCAGCGAAAACTGGGGGCAGAAAAGCCTGAGTCCGGGAATGGTGCGTGCCCAATCGTACCGGACATCGGCCAGCACAACACGGGCGCCAAAGCAGACGTCAACCGCTTCGTCCGGCAGCGGGTATAAACGTGATGATCGCGTTTTCCATCAAAAATTCGGTTACGGAACAATTGCCGCCGTTGAAGGGGATCGCTTGAGCATTTCCTTTGACATTGCCGGGGAGAAAAAAGTGATTGCGAGCTTCGTCGTTCCTGCCGATCAGGCGGGCTGATTCCATGGCCAAGTTACACTCAAAGGCGTCGAGCGCGGCCTGGTGCCTTGCTTTTTCTGTCGAAGCCGGAGCCCTGCCGCTGTTCGAGACGATTTTCGAGGTTTTGGATGGTGCGATGGTAACCGGTGCCCCTGGCAGCGGCGGATTGATGACGCTTGAGATCTACCTCGCAGAACCGCCGCCTGACCAGCGGATCGGGGAATTGCTGGCGACTGCTTCCGAGATCGCCGGAGTGCCGTCACCCAAATATACGTTGACGCAATTGCCGGACGTCGATTGGGTCGCGGAAAGTCAAAAGGCTCTTCCGCCGATCTCTGCAGGTCGTTTCTATGTTTACGGTTCGCATGTTACCGGTCTTCCGCCAGCAGCCAGCATTCCTCTTTTGGTCGAGGCAAATGTTGCTTTTGGCACGGGACGGCACGAAAGCACTTATGGTTGCCTGCTGGCGTTGAGCCAACTGGCCAGGCGTCAGCGGCCGCGCAACGCACTGGATATGGGCTGCGGGTCCGGTATTCTCGCGATGGCAATGGCCCATCTTTGGCACTGTCCGATCCTGGCGGTGGATAACGACGCGGATTCCGTGCGTGTCGCAGGCGAAAATGCCCGGGAAAACAGGGTGTCGGACTGGATTGAGCCCCACTGCGGCGATGGCTACCGAAGCCATCTGGTTGCGCGAAGGGGGCCATTTGATCTGATCGTGGCGAACATTCTGGCCGAGCCGCTTTGCGCAATGGCGACGGATTTAAAACGCCATCTAGCACCTGGCGGCCATGTTATCCTTGCCGGCTTGCTGACCAGCCAACAGCGTCAGGTTCTGGCCAGACACCGTGGACAAGGCATGCATCTTGTTCGCCGGCTTCATTTCGGGGAATGGACAACACTCGTCTTGCGGGCTTGAGGAACAGCATTTCGAATGGCAGTGGTTCTGCTCAGACAAGCGCTCCAAAAAAGGAAACGGCGGCTTCCTCTCGGAAAGCCGCCGTGCAAGTCGATAACTTAAAGATCTGCAATATAAAGCCGGTTAAGCGGCGCGGTGCGAAGCCGCGTTGCTGTTAGCGGCAGTCTTCGGTGCAACGGCCATCTTCGGTGCGACAACCGCGATCTCGGCGGCCGGATTCTGGACTGCGACAGGCTCGGAAGCCGCCTGCTCAGCCACAGAAGCCTTGGTATGGTCGGCTTTAGGATCGACGGCAACCAGTTGGTTGACAACGTCGGTCATAACGGCGCGCTCGATGCCAATATCCGCCAAGAGCCGGTCGTCCAGCTGCTGAAGGTCGGCAAGAGTCCGGCGACGAAGCAAGGACATACGAAGCGGATCGATCACGGCCTCTTTCACGACGCGGCCCATCGCTCCAAGCCCCGTCACGCGCAGGACCCAGCGTTTGGTCTGTGCGGCGAGCTTAAGCGTGGCTTCGCTCTGGCGACGGCGGGTATCAACCATCATCCATTCAAGGTCGTGCGGCTGGTTCGAAAAATCAAACTCCTTTGCAGCGTTTACTTTGGGCATCTCTCGGACTCCATCTCGTTGGTTTTGAGCGGCTTGGGTTGCAGATCTTTGGTGCCGCCGTGTCATGAAAAGGAATCTAGGCTCTTTTATCTTCCTGAACAGAGGATTTATTGCAGCGCAGCATTGCGTTTCAAGCATGGGAAAAAATGGCGGAAAATATACGAATTTTTAACTTCTGGGCGGCTGGTTTGGTTAATGCAGCCGATTTCTAAGCGCTCTTGTCAAGGAGAGGTCCTACGCTTAGCTTTTAAGATCACCAGGGCGAGATCGCTCTGTCACTCATTGAACGAGAGTCTGATCACGAGGTTGCCGTGCCATCATCATCCATGACTTCGTCCGCCGAAGTTTCGCCAGCGCAGGAATCCAAAGCCGGAACGGGGGACGGCGACCATCTGGCCGCTCTGCGGGCGGAATTGGACCGACGCAATCTCCAGGGTTTTGTCGTACCCAGGGCCGATGAACATCAAGGCGAATACGTGCCGGCCCGGGCTGAGCGGTTGGCATGGCTGACTGGGTTTACCGGATCCGCGGGTAGCGCCGCCGTTCTGCCGGACAAGGCAGCCGTCTTTGTCGATGGGCGCTATACCGTTCAGGTCCGCGAGCAGATAGATCTGACCCAATTCGCACCGCGGCATGTGACTGAGGAACCGCTTTCTGATTGGTTGAAAGAGAATTTGACTGACGGACAGCGTGTTGGATTCGACCCTTGGCTCCATACAGACAGCCAGGTTCTGCAGCTTCGCAATGCCGTGTCCGCAGCGAAGGGTGAACTTGTCGCCTGCGAGACGAATCCGCTGGATAGCGCCTGGCAGGATCAGCCTGAGGCCCCGCTTGCGGAGATCGTGCCCCACCAGATCGATTTTGCCGGACAGGCCTCCTTCGAAAAGCGCGCGGAGATCGCAGCCAAGATCAAGCAAGCCGGTTGCGCTGCGGCGGTGTCGACTCTGCCTGACTCGATAGCATGGCTTTTAAACGTGCGTGGCGGAGATGTGCCATGTACGCCATTGCCGTTGTCTTTTCTCATTCTGGCTAATGATGGGGTCGCGACTTGGTTCGTCGACGACCGAAAGCTCTCCGATGGTCTGCGCGAAGAACTGGGCAATGGGGTCGATCTGCGAGCTCCTGCCGAATTGGCCGATGCGCTTGAAGAATTGGGAAGACGCAAAAGCAGTGTGATGGCGGATCCGGCATCTGCGCCAAAGTGGGTGTTTGAGCGATTGGAAGGGGCAGGCGCAGAGATTGTTAAAGCCAGCGATCCCTGCCAATTGCCTAAAGCTCAAAAAAATACGATCGAGCTTCAGGGCACTCGGAATGCGCACTTGCGCGACGGCGCCGCCTTAACCCGGTTCTTATCCTGGCTGGATCGGGAAGCACCGGCACAAGTTGCAGCTGGTAATCTCAGCGAACTCGATCTGGTGGAAAAGCTCTTGTCATTTCGCAAGGGAGATTCCTTGTTCCGGGACTCGTCCTTTGAGACCATATCGGCCTCAGGTCCGAATGGCGCTCTCTGCCATTACCGGGTGACGCCCGACAATGACAGGCGGCTCGGGACGGGTGAGCTGTATCTGGTGGATTCCGGCGCTCAGTATCTGGACGGTACCACCGACGTTACGCGCACCGTTGCGATCGGCGAGCCATCGGCAGAAATGCGTGACCGCTACACCCGCGTACTGAAAGGTCACATTGCCCTTGCGCTGGCGCGTTTTCCTAAAGGAACCAATGGCGGACAGCTTGACAGTCTGGCGCGGTATCCACTTTGGCAGGCCGGCCTGGACTACGACCACGGCACTGGCCATGGCGTCGGCAGTTATTTGAGTGTCCATGAGGGGCCGCAGAGGATCGCCAAGGCAGGCTCGAATGTCGCCCTCCTGCCGGGCATGATCCTGTCAAATGAGCCTGGCTATTATAAGGCCGGCGGTTATGGAATCAGGATCGAAAATCTAGTCGCCGTTATTGAGCAGGAACAGCAGCCGGGAGAGGATCGGGCTATGCTGGCGTTCGAGACGCTGACGCTGGCACCGATTGACACCACTTTGGTCGAACCCGCACTTCTGACGGATGGCGAGGTCGCCTGGCTGGATAGTTATCACGCGCGGGTGCGGGCTTCGCTGATTGAAAACCTCGAAGGCGATGACGCGACGTGGCTGGAGAAGGTCACTCAGCCGTTGGCGCGGTAAGCCGGCACGATGACCATTACTTGCCGTCGGTAAATAGCACGTTCATGTAGGCGTGCTGGATGTCGTTGATGTGCCGGACGATGTCTGCGAGATCCTGGCCGATGCGCTCGGCCATTTGAAGATTTTCATCGACAAAGAGATCCGTTGGCTCCGCCCAGCGCTGGATCATATGGATCATAGCGCGGTAGGCTGCCCGCTCGTGCGGTTGGTTGCCTCGGCCAAGCTCGTGAATCTTGTTGAGAATGAATTCGAGACTGTCCTGCGCCTTCAGCATGTTGTTTTTGCCCAGGCCAGTGAGTCGTGCTTTGTGGGTGGTTTTCGATGCCCTGCGCGATTGCATCCGCATAATCTTGGCCTGCTGCGTTGCTGCAGCTGTGATCTGCTTGCTGTTCCGTTGCGCCGAATGGAAGGGCCGGGCGACGGCTGCAGCGATCTGATCGTTGGCAGTCGTTGTTGTTCTCGGTCCCGCCGTGTCATTGGACGGCGGGGCGATACCGGTCGGGATTGCGGCGCCCTTGGGCACGAGCAAGGATCCGGTCAGGCTTGCTGCTTTCAAAGTCATGCTCCTTGCCACTTTAATGCACACCTACGTTAAAAGACGGTTTTTCGATTACGGAAGCGGTTGACGACGGCATGATCGTCTTGCGTCGGCCCGAGATCAGTCGAGCGTCTATATATTCCCATAGTTTCGTGATTTCGCTTGCCGCGCGCGCCGCCTTGGAAACCTCCATGACGGTGCGGCCGTCAATCATGCTGGCGGCAAAATCGGCCCGGTGATGGATGATGACCGGCGCCACTGTTCCGTGCTGCGACAGGGCGCAAGCGGCATCCGACGTCATGCGAGCACGGGGAGTGGCCGCGTTGATAACGAAGATCAACGGCTTGCCTAAATTCTCGACCAGTTCGACCGTGGCGCCGGCTGCACGCAGATCATGCGGACTGGGGCGGGTCGGGATGATAATCAGATCGGAGACGTGGACCACATCGGCGATGGTGTCGGTGATTGCCGGTGGCGTGTCTACTACGAGAAGTTTGATCCCCGCGTCGCGCATGCGCTCGATATCCGCGGCAAGGCGCGAGACATATGTGCTGACAAAAACGGGCGTCTCATCCTGTCGCTCATTCCACCAATCAGCCAGGCTGCCTTGAGGGTCGGTGTCGACCAGCGCTACGGGACCCGCACCCATCTTCTGAGCCTGAACGGCTATATGGCCTGCCAGGGTCGTCTTGCCCGAGCCGCCCTTTTGGGAGGATATCGCCAACACTCGCATTTATCTCTTGCTCCTTTGTCGTACGGCCCCTGATAGGGCCCGCCTACGCAATCGGGCCTGATGTCCTAATGGCGCCGAATCAGCTGCATGGTTTTACGAACTCGTGTCAGTCGGGAAGCCTTTTTCTAGTCGGATGGTGGCTTCGCTCCCTTATTGACTGGCTTGCCTCAACAACCTAAGCAAGAGCTCTTAACAAGGTGTTACCGCGAGATTAATAGCAGAATCTTCAGGAGTAAAAGAAGCTAAAAATGTAGATAAATTTATATATAATCGAACTAAAGTAATAGTATAGTATGATATGAAATTCAATTATATTTCAATAGTTGATGGTTAAATTCCATTGTATGGCACAAGAAATTGAAGTGATATAGAATTATTGCGTTATGATTAGAGTTGTTTTTAGAGGTTATGTGTTTTTTGAGAGTTGTTTTGTGCCCCCAGATGCATTTTTACATACTATCGATCTAACAAGAACTGCATCCGTGAGGTAGAAACCGGAGTGGCGAAAGGTTCAAAATAGCGGATGATGCTGCAAGAGAATTCTTCTGGGGATAGAAATTTCGTCAGATTCAGAGAATTGACGGGAGCGTCGATATCTCAAGGATCCGGTCTCACGCGCAATTATTCGATTGAACGCAAACGTTCTTGACGGAAACGGTCTGGAAGTATGCTGCGAGGGGAGGTCCTGGTCGGACGGAATCGCCTTGGGCGATCTATCGTATAGGTGAATCTACTCTAACCATATGAGGTGAAGTGGAATCACGTGCTTTGACAAGTCCGAGATATGGAGCCGACAAGCCTTGAACCGTTTGGTCGGAGTATTAATTGAGAGCTATTCAGGTGAACGAGAACGAACGGGCGGGACTATTTCGCGTCTGAAAACAGAGCTTTCATGTAGGCGTGTTGGATGTCGTTGATATGGCGGGCGATATCGGCAAGATCCTGGCCGATTCGTTCGGCCATCTGCAGATTTTCATCGATGAAGAGGTCGGTTGGTTCGGCCCAACGCTGACACATATGTATCAAGGCACGGTATGCAGCGCGCTCGTGCGGTTTGTCACCGCGACCCAGCTCCTGAACTTTCTCGAGAATAAACTCGAGGCTCTCTTCCGAATTAAGCATCTTGGTTCCCGCCCCGCTATACTTACCAAGGTTTTAAGCCTTCATAGTAAACACTTGGTTTACGGAGCCCCGTGAGAACCAAAAACACGGAGTTATTATGGATTTTTTGCAGATGAAAGTTGTAGAGATTACGCAACCTCTTCCCCAGAGCTGTCTTCTATTCGAAGAAACCCTCTCACGCCAAGCATCCTGCGATTTTATTGCCTGGGCGATGGGGCATGTTCCAGTCTCCGCTTCAGCCCGCTGGTGCTATGAATGCAAGCCAGTCGGCTTCACTAAGCACTGTCAGGCCCAATTCCTCTGCCTTTCGGGCTTTTGAACCTGCATCCGTGCCGACCACGACGAAATCGGTTTTCTTTGATACGGAACCGGCCACCTTCGCCCCCAGGGATTCGGCTTTCGCCTTGGCTTCACTACGCCCGAGGGTTTCCAGTTTGCCGGTAAAGACGACCGTCTTGCCAGCAATCGGAGAGTCGCCCGACTCTTCAACCACATAGTCTTCGACGGTCAATTCTGCTGCCAAGTCATCCAGCACTTCCTGGTTGTGAGGTTCCGCAAAAAATGCGATGAGGTCGTCGGCCATTGCCGGGCCGATTCCATCGATGTTGATCAAGTCGTCGTAGGCGTCGTTTTCGCGGTCGTTTGCAAGGACAATGGCGCTACGCAGTTTAGCAAGGCTGCCATAGGTCTTGGCGAGCAGGCGGGCAGTGGTCTGACCAATCTGACGGATGCCCAGCGCAAAGATCAGCCGGTCGAGCGAGATCCGCCGCCGTGCTTCGATCGCGGCGAAAAGATTTTCGGCGGATTGGGTTCCCCAACCCGGCTGTTTGCGTAACGGCGTGAGGCTATCCAGATCCAGGGCGGCGAGACGGAATATGTCACCTGGCTTGCTGACCATGTCTTTTTCGAAGAAAAACTTCACCTGTTTGTCACCCAGGCCCTCGATATCAAAGGCATTGCGGCTGACAAAGTGTTTTAGACGCTCGACTGACTGGGCGGGGCAGATCAACCCACCTGTACAGCGGCGCACGGCCTCACCCTCTTCGCGGATTGCTGCACTGCCGCACTCGGGGCAGTTTTCCGGAACGACAAAGGGCGCACTCTCCGCCGTGCGATGGTCAAGCAGAACCGATACGACCTGTGGGATCACGTCGCCGGCACGCTGAATGACGACACGGTCGCCCTCGCGGATGTCCTTGCGTGCAATTTCATCTTCATTGTGAAGTGTGGCGCGGGACACGACGACCCCGCCTACGGTGATCGGCTCCAGGTTGGCGACAGGCGTCAGCGCACCGGTGCGGCCGACTTGAATGGTGATTTCGCGAAGGAGGGTCTCGGCTTGTTCGGCCGGGAATTTATGGGCGATCGCCCAGCGCGGTGCGCGACTCACGAATCCCAGGCGTTCTTGAAGGTCGAGACGATCGACTTTGTAGACCACGCCGTCGATGTCGTGCGGTAACTCAGCACGGGACGCCCCGACGCTCCGATAAAACGCGAGGATTTCTTCAACACTCCGGCAGAGTCGACCGGGCTCGTTGACCGTAAAACCCCAGCTCGCCATGTTCGCACGAACTTCAGTCATCGTTTTACCCAGAGGGCTGGACACTTCGCCCCAGGCGTAGGCATAGAAGGTGAGGGGACGGGAAGCCGTAATGCTGGCATCCAATTGCCGTAGCGAGCCAGCGGCGGCATTGCGCGGATTCGCAAAGACCTTTCCACCTCTGGCTTCCTGGCGTTCGTTCAGGGCGCGGAAATCGTCGTGTCGCATGAAGACTTCACCACGGATCTCGAGGGTCGCAGGCCAATCGCTTCCCGTAAGGTGCTTTGGGACGCCTGCCACGGACTGTACGTTGGTGGTGATGTCTTCGCCCGTGCTACCGTCGCCTCGTGTGGCAGCCTGCACCAGCTTTCCGTTTTCATATCGCAGCGCGCAGGACAATCCGTCGATTTTCGGTTCGGCCAGCACGGCGATTTCGACCTCTTCTTCCAATCCAAGAAACCGTCTAATGCGTGCCAGAAACTCGGTGATATCTTCGTCTTCAAAGGCATTTCCAAGCGAAAGCATGGGGACGCTGTGACGAACCTTGGAAAAACCCGCCGCAGGCTCTGCCCCGACACGTTTCGACGGACTGTCGTCGCGAACGGCGCCGGGAAACCGCGCTTCAATGGCATCGTTACGCCGCTTGAGGCTGTCGTAATCCGCGTCTGATATCTCAGGGGTATCCTGCTGATGATACAGTTGATCGTGCCGCAGTATCTCGGCTGCAAGCCGTGCCAGTTCGACTTCGGCTTGCTGTTCGCTCAGTTGCTCCGGCGCCAAACCTGCCACATCGTAATCCTCGGACCTTTCGTCCATAACCTTCTTTACGCTCCCATCAGACGATCTGCCGCCGCGCGGGCTTCGTCAGTTATCTCTGCCCCGGACAGCATGCGCGCCAGTTCCTCCCGGCGATCGCCCGTTCCAAGCGGAAGAACCTCGGTGGCGGTCGATTGCTTTTTCGATCCACTGTTTAGCGTGGTCTTGCGGACCTGCATATGGTAATCGGCCCGCGCCGCCACTTGTGGTGAGTGCGTGACGACCAGGATTTGCCGTTCCTTGGCCAGGCGCGCCAACCGCTCGCCGACTGCATGAGCTGTTGCACCGCCAACGCCGCTATCCACCTCATCGAAGACAAGAGCACCAACCGGACTGGTGCCGGCCAGAACGACCTTTAAAGCAAGCAGGAAGCGCGCGAGTTCGCCACCCGATGCGATCCGAGCCAAGGGGCCGGGAGCCGTGCCGGGATTGGTCGCAACTTCGAATGCCACCCGCTCAAGGCCAGAAGCGCCCCATTCGTCATCATCAAGCGCATCGATCCGAGTATGAAATATTGCCCTATCAAGCTTTAGCGGGGGCAGTTCGGCAGCTATTTTCCTGTCGAGGTCTTTCGCTGCTATGCGACGTGCTTTACTCAAAGTCTTGGCTTGTTTTACGTAGGCCTCACGCGCGGCTTCGCATTCCCGTTCGAGTCGTTCCAATGCTTCGCCACCGGAATCAATGGTCGCTAATCGCGCCGACAGAGATGCGCGCAACGCAGTGAGGTTTTCCACTTCGGTTCCATGTTTGCGCGCCATATCCCGAAGAGCAAAATACCTGTCTTCAATATCGACGAGACTCCCGCCCTCGACATCGATATCGCTGGCGAGGGACTGCAGACGTCCAACAGCATCCTCGGTTTCCGCCATTGCGCGATCCAATGCTCCCAGTGCGGGATCGAGGCGATCACCGGCTGCAGCCGTGACCCTTTCCAGACGACGCCGAGCCCCAACAAGGGCGTCTTCGGCGCTTGCCTGTCCGTTGCCTCCGGTCAGATCGTTAACTGCCGCATTAACGGCCTCGACCAGTTGCCCCCTATTGAGCAACAGCTTGCGACGCTCCGCCAACTCTTCCTCTTCGCCCGCGTGCGGGTCCAGTGCTTCCAGTTCCTCGACACTGTGACGCAGATAACCTTCGTCGCTGCGGGCTTGGGCTAAATCCTGATGGGCGAGATCCCTGGAGGCAAGGGCACCGCGCCAAGCATCCCAAAGATCGGCGACCTTGGTGGTCCTGGTAGGGTCTCCTGTAAAAGCATCCAGCAGAGATCTATGGGTGGCGCCATCCAGCAGACCGCGCTGCTCGAATTGTCCCTGAATTTCGATAAGACAATCGCCAAGACGGCGGAGGAGGCCGATCGAGACGGCCTGATCGTTCACGTAGGCCCGGCTGCGGTTGTCTGCAGCAACGATGCGCCGGAGCACAAGGCTGCCAGGCTCGGCCTCGATATCGTGTTCTGCAAGGATCCGGCCGCTTGGGTGATTCTGATCAACGTCGAAGACAGCCGTAACTGATGCTTGCTTCGCATCCCGCCGAACCAGTCCCGACACTGAGCGGTTGCCGACCGCCAAGCCCAAAGCGTCCAAGAGGATCGATTTTCCGGCGCCGGTTTCTCCGGTCAGCGCACAAAGGCCGTCGTGAAACGTCAGATCGAGGCGGTCGATGAGAACGATATCGCGGATCGACAGACTGACAAGCATCTGGCCGGAACCTTAGTGCGTCTTCGAGTTCTAGATGACGGAATTCCATACCCTGGAAATCCAGGAACCTTCAGCCTCTTCCGGCCGCAGATCCTCACCGGTCAGCAAAGCATAGCTGTCTACGTACCATTCGCTGCCTGGGAAGTTATAGCCCAGTACAGATGCCGTCGCCTGTGCTTCGGTGATGACTCCAAGCGACATGTAGCACTCGACAAGCCGATGCAGGGCTTCGGGAACGTGCGTTGTGGTCTGGTAGTCTTCGATCACCTTGCGGAACCGGTTGATTGCAGCGAGGTATTCGCCGCGATTCAGATAGTAACGGCCGATTTCCATGTGCTTGCCCGCAAGATGGTCGCGGGCAAGGTCAATTTTCAATTCAGCATCGCGGGCATATTTGGTCTCGGGAAAACGCCGGACCACTTCATCAAGGGAATCGAGTGCCTGCCGGGTCGTTTTCTGATCCCGGGCAACATCGGAGATCTGTTCATAGAAGCTGATCGCCTTAAGATAATAGGCGTAGGCGATGTCTTTGTTACCCGGGTGAAGTTGGATGAAGCGGTCGAGCGTGTTGATCGCATCGTCGTATTTGTTGTCCTGGTAGAAGGCGTAGGCCGCCATCAGCTGCGCTTTGGACGCCCAGACGGAATAGGGATGCTGGCGTTCGACCTCGTCGTAGAGTCGGGCCGCTTCGTCGAAGTTCGACTGCAGCAACTGGTCGGTAGCACCGTTGTAAAGCTCTTCGACCGGCTGTTCGATATAGGGCTCTTCATCGTCAGAACTGCAACCGGCGGCAAGGCCCAGGATTCCCAGCGCCGCGAAAACGTGGATTGCTGTTCTGCGCCATGGGCTGCGAGAGCTAGCGGCAGCGCTTGGGTGCGACAACTCGAATAGTGCTTGTTTCATGCGTCCCTAAAGTCTGATCGATTTGCTTAGAGCATTCAAACTACGTCAAACATGACGCCGTATGAATGCTCTAACGCTTTGAAGTAGAGCGGATTAGCGACATATAACCGGTTCAGATTAAGTGTCGTCCGCTGCTGAATCAAAGTGAAACGTGAACCAGCCTCTTACCCAGTCTATTTCAGGGAGGTTCACGCTCCGCATTGTCCCAATCGAGAGCGACCGCGCTCCAGGCCCTCGTCAGGTCAACTAGGCGGACGACCGATATGCCTCATTCGTGACTATAATGCCAACAACCGAAGCTCTCAAGCGACGCGGATGTCTTTTGGGATTGTTTGGAGGAGTGTCTGTCGGCCGGACCGAGTGCCTTGTCAGGCTCAAGGAGACCTATCAGGCTTGCGCGGCAACAGCGGGTTGAAGTCTTGCCGGCGCGGCGAGAGGGGGCATCAAATCGCTGTGGGTCATATCAACCCATTCCCAGGCACTTTCCTGTGCAAACAAAGACTTGATTAGACGCAACGTCAGGGCATGTCCGGCGCGAACACCGTGGAAATGCCCAATTATCGGGCCGCCGATCAGATAGAGATCACCGATTGAATCGAGGACTTTATGCCGGACGAACTCGTCATCGTACCGTAGGCCGCCTTCGTTCATGACCGTGTCACCGGAAATAACAACTGCGTTATCCAGCGAACCGCCACGGGCAAGGCCAAGCTCAAGCAGCTTATCAAACTCCTGCAAAAAGCCGAAGGTCCGTGCGCGCGAGACTTCCCGCTTAAAGCTCGTTTGAGAGACCTCGACGAACCATTCCTGGCGGCCAACCGCCCGGCTGTCGAAATCGATCTCAAAGTTGATGGAAAAACCTTTGCCCGGTGCAACGGATGCCGAGCGATGGCTCTCCGATGTTTCGACGTGTTCGATAATGCGAAGCGCCCGGCGTGGCGTATCTTGCTCAACAGTGCCGGCACATTCGATCAGGAAGACAAAGGGAGCTGCGCTGCCGTCCATGACGGGAACTTCAGCACCGTTCAGTTCGACAACGACATTGTCGATCTCGTAGCCGGCAAGCGCGGACATAAGATGTTCGATTGTGGCAATCTTGATGCCATCCTGTCCAACCAGCGTTGTGCATAGGGGCGTCTCGACAGCATTTTCCCAGCTTGCCTTGACTTCGTTATTGCCGCCATTGATGTCGACGCGCCGAAATACAACACCGGTATTCGCCGGTGCCGGAAGCAAAGTCATGTTGATCTTGGCACCCGAATGGAGGCCGACTCCCGAGCAGTGAATGGAGTTTTTCAGGGTTTTTTGGCGAACAAACTCGCCGGAGATCCCGCTTTGACCTGTCATGATCTTCACTAACTATCCGCTTCCTGCGCTTGCCCGACGATCTTAATTCGGCAAACTCATGTTCAAACCAACCGTCTCAAGCTTTACGATCACTGCCGTATCGCTCGTTGCATCTTGCGTCGTGTTTTCTGAAATCCCCCCGGACCGAACGCATTAATAGACTTGCTTAACAACACAGTAAGTGGCCCCGTGCAGCAACTCAAATCACTCTTTGTTGCAATATGTTACCGTTTGTAACGCGGTTTTATATTGCGATGCACAATAGGTTTGAACAGCGAGCCTTTCATTCGAACCAATGTGTCTGAACGGATCCATATCGCCGTAATTCACAGCTGAGAGATTCTCTGAGATAGCTTCATAGCGTCTCAAAAACAGACCGCCACCGAAGAGCAGGAAGCGCTCGACAGTGGCGGTTTTTGCGTGGGTTGACCTAAAGCAGTTTTAGATCAATGCCTTAGAGGTCAGGTTCGAAACCGTAACTCCTTGACGAAAGGCCTTGCCGTCGGAGCGACACGACGTCAAAGCCCCCTTGAGCTTCGCGACGAGAGCTGACCGTCAGTTAGCCTGACGACGCAGAAACGCCGGAATGTCGAGCAGGTCTTCGTCTGTTTGCCTGGTCCCAATCCGTTCAGATGGATCCAGACCCGACAGCCTGGGCTGCTGACTTGACGTTCCTTGCAGGGTCGATGCCGGTGCAGAAACCGGTGCCGGCTGAGGCATCGGCGGCATCGGAGTCGCCTGAGGTGCCGTCGCCGCTGGCAACTCCGGGCTTGCCGGGCGGGCAAGCGGAGAGAGGCTTTGGCTTGTCTGTGCCAATGGCTTTCCGGCATTCAATGCCCTAGCGGCACCGGTCATCTTGGCGAACAGGCCCCTTGGGCGCTTTGGGGCTACCTTGGAGGTTTCTTCATCCACGCTGGCAGCAGGTGCCGTCCGGACCGCGGGCAGCTCCGGCATTGCTTCTGGTTCCGAAACCACTGTGGCCCTGGGCTCTTCAATTCGCACCGACGAAGCTTCCTCTGCAGTAACCGGCGCCGGGGCGATGAAGCTGTCCGTAACCGACTCGCGTTCTACCGGTTGTGGCACCGCGAAGTTTTCGACAGGTGCTTGCTCGGGCTCTTCGAACAACTGACTTTCCAGCTCTGGCTCGTACTCTGCGACCTGCGCTGTTGCGGCAGCCGATGCAAAGGGAGCGCCCGAGACTGCCGGCATGGCGGCGACGGGTGCTGCTGCGATGGGTGCAGCAGCGGCAGGTTCCAGCGAAGCAGCCGGTGTTGATTCTGCACGAGCAGAAACCAGGCTGATCGCTGCCGGGCGTGGCGAGATCGCTTCGTCGACGTCGATGCCGGTTGCGACAACAGAGACCCGCATTTTGCCTTCCATTGTCGGTTCGAAGGTAGAGCCGAAGATGATGTTGGCGTCCGGGTCGACTTCGTCGCGGATCCGGTTGGCGGCTTCGTCGACTTCGAACAGGGTGAGGTCTGGACCGCCGGTGATGTTGATCAGCACACCGCGTGCACCCTTCATGGAGACTTCGTCCAGCAAAGGATTTGAGATCGCAGCTTCCGCTGCATCAATGGCACGAGTTTCGCCGTCGGCTTCGCCGGTGCCCATCATGGCCTTGCCCATTTCGGTCATGACGGCCCGGATATCAGCAAAGTCCAGGTTGATCAGACCTGGCATGACCATCAGATCGGTAACGCCGCTGACGCCGGCCTTCAGAACATCGTCCGCCATCTTGAAGGCGTCCGCGAAGGTTGTCTTTTCGTTTGCCACCCGGAAGAGGTTTTGGTTCGGAATGATGATCAGGGTGTCGACATACTGGGTCATGTCGTTGATGCCGGCTTCCGCGAGACGCATGCGGTGCACGCCCTCAAAGTGGAAGGGTTTGGTTACGACACCAACGGTCAGGATACCTGATTCCCGGGCTGCCCGGGCGATCACCGGTGCTGCGCCGGTACCAGTGCCACCGCCCATACCAGCGGTGATGAAGACCATATTCGAGCCTTCGAGGTGACCCAGGATTTCGTCCATGGCCTCCTCGGCAGCGGCCCGTCCGATGTCGGGACGGGAACCGGCACCCAGACCCTGGGTGATATTCCGGCCGAGCTGGATGCAGCGATCGCAGTTGGATCCGTTGATCGCCTGAGCGTCGGTGTTCGCAATCAGGAACTCCACGCCTTCCAGGTTGGATTGTATCATGTTGTTGACGGCGTTGCCGCCGGCTCCCCCGACACCGATAACGGTGATGCGGGGGGATAGGTCGGACTTTAATGTCGGTACATTCAAATTCAGCGTCATTGTCGCCTCCACTTACCCACGCAATAGTTTGAGTCTGCTACTGTTTAACTTTGCCGCTCTGGCAGTCTGCTCTTCGTTCCGATACGGCCGGAACAGCCGTAGATACCGCTTTGCTTTCACTAAAAATGCTCACGAAACCAATGGCCCATACGGCCCATCAGGTTTCCCGGTTCCTTGACTTGCTGAGGGACATCGAGGGGAACCGCGATGTCCGACGCGATGGCATATAGAAGGAGCCCAGCGCAGGTGGCATAAGCCGCACCTGCTGTGGCTTCTGCCAAGCCTGCAACACGTAGGGGCCGCCCGATGCGGACCTGCTTGTCGAGAATAAGTCCGGCCAGGTCTCCGATGCCGGAAAGCTGGCTTCCTCCGCCGGTCAGAACCACCCGGCGTCCGGCGATTTTGTCGAAACCGCTTGCCTCCAGGCGGGAGCGCACCAACTCGAAGGTTTCTTCGAGGCGCGGCTGGATAATGCCGACCAGCAACGACCGCGGAACCTGCTGCGTCGCGTTCTGTGCATCTTCGCCGACCTGCGGCACGTCGATAACCTCGCGGTCATCTGCGGACGCGGCCAGTGCATGTCCGTACAGGGTTTTCATCCGCTCGGCGTGCACCAAGGGTGTCGAGAGCCCTCTGGCGATGTCGTTGGTGACATGCAGTCCGCCGATCGGAACAACGTCGGTGTAGATCACGTTGCCTTCGAAGAAGACGGCGATCGTCGTCGTGCCGCCGCCCAGGTCAATGACGGTCACGCCCAGATTCATCTCGTCTTCGACCAATGCCGACAAGCCGGCCGCGTAGGGTGAAACAACAAACCCGGCAATGTCCAAGTGGCAACGCCGGATGCAGGTCGCCAGATTACGCACGGCGCCGGCGGCGGCCGTGATGATGTGCATATGGACGCCAAGCTGTTCGCCGTGCATGCCGCGCGGGTCGCGGATGCCACGACTGCCGTCGATGCTGTATTCGGTCGGGATCGAATGGATCAACTGTCGTCCCGGCTCGGCGTGGCCGTTCGTGGTCTGAAGCTCCTGACCGTATTCCAGTGCGCGCCGAAGGTCTGCATCTCCGACCTCGTGGCCGTTAATCGACACCTCGACACCGACCGAGCTCGAAGCCGGATACCCGCCAGAGAGGTTGACCACAACGCGGTCGATGGTTTCGCCCGCCATCTGTTCGGCGGCATGAACGGCATTCAGGATGGAGGTTTCAAGCTCCTCCATATCGACAACTGCGCCGGCCTTGAGGCCACGGCTTTCCTGCTGACCGATGCCGACGATCCGTGGACGCTGGTCCGTCTCGACCTTGGCGATGAAACAACAGACCTTGCTGCTGCCGACGTCCAGTGCGGCAACCAGGCCGTTGTGAATTTTATCCATTCGCTTGTTCATCGTTTGTCGACCAAAGGCGTGCTGTTGGTTGCTGTGCAGGGCTTTTGCGTTTTTCCGGTCATCAGGTTTCTTCCCCGTTCCCGGAACGCTTTGTCTTAGGTTTTGTCTTTGAATTCGTGCGGACAACGAGGCGATCTGGCAGACGAAGATCGATCACCACGACGTCTCGCTCCAGGACACCTTGTTCGCGCTCGATCCTGGCGAGCTGCGCCCAGGCGCCGGCTGCATCGGTTTCGGGCAGTTGAACGTCGATCCCACCCTGAAGCCTCAGATTCCAGCGCCGGCCACTCACGCGAACGGCAGCGGTGACCAGTTCACGAAGGCGGGGCTCGCTGTCCACCACGGCCAAGAGGGCAGCGGTGTGTTCCGGGGCGTCGGCACCAACCACAAGCGGAAGCTGGTTAAAGCGGTCTACCCGGACGTTGGGGATCAGATCACCGCTCTGATCAATAACCGCCGTGTTGCCTTCGTGCTGCCACAGTGCCAGCGGTTGACGCTCGACAATCCGCACGTAAACATCGCGGGGAAAGCGGCGCTCAACAGCAGCGCTCTTCACCCAAGGTAGGGATTCGAGCTTCACCTTGGCCGCTTCCGGGTCGAAGGCAAGCATCGGGAAACCGCGTTTTACGCCAAGTGTTTTCAGCATCTGTTTGGCCGGTGTGCGGTTGCGACCTTCAACAAGAACGTCATCGACACCCAGGCCGGCATCGACGCTCATTGCGTAGAAGCCCTCGACCGCGGCATCCGCCTGTCGGCTGAACCAGCCGTCGATCGACAACCAGGAAACACCGCCGATAAAGGCGGTTGCTGCGAGCAGCATCCCGCCAATGCGTACACGCCGCCAGGTCAGCAGGTTTCGCTGCGGGCGCCGGGCGGGGCGACGGCTCTGTTTGGCTTTTTTACGGGCCTGCGGTTTGGCGTTGGGGTTCATGCTGACTCTCCGGCAGGCTCGACAAATTCAGGTGCGGCAATTCCAGACTCGGTCATCTCAGATTTGGACATCGCCGACTCGCTCACCGCAGACTCGACAATCCACGCGCAAAGTTCAGGGAACGACATGCCCTTGTAAGCGGCTTGTTCGGGCACCAGACTGAGGGCTGTCATCCCTGGTTGCGTGTTGATTTCCAGGAAGTAGAGTTTGCCAGGTGCGCCTTTTGTGTCGTCGTAGCGGAAGTCTGAGCGGCTCACGCCGTGGCACCCCAGGATCTCGTGAACCTTAGCGGCAGCGTTCAGAGCCTCTTCGTAAATCTTCTCCGGAATCTGGGCTGGAACTATGTGCTCGGTCTTGCCCTCAGTGTACTTGGCTTCGTAGGTGTAAAAGCCCACCTTCGGACGCAGTTCGGTGACTGCGATGGCCTTACCGTTCATGACGCTGACCGTAAGTTCCCGGCCAGGAATGTATTCTTCCACCAGCCATAAGTCGTCACTGTCGGCGGAGTCCGCAGGCAATGCCGGCCCGTTGTCACCGACGTCCACAATTTGAACGCCGACGCTGGAACCTTCATCGAGAGGTTTGGCCACATAAGGTCGAGGTAGAACGTCTTCACCAGCCAACCGTTGAGCCGGAACCACGACACCATGGGGAACGGTGATGCCGGCTTCGGCGGCAAGTGTTTTCGTGCGGTCTTTGTTCATGGCCAGCGCCGAGGCGAGAACACCCGAATGTGTGTAACGCAGCCCCAGCATATCCATCAGCCCTTGGATACAGCCGTCCTCGCCCCAACGGCCATGCAAGGCGTTGAAGATCACGTCGGGTTTTGGATCGAGTGCAGCAATCAAAGCGGCCATGTCGCGGCTGACGTCGACTTCTTTGACCTCATAACCGGCTTCGCGCAGCGCATCCGCACAAGCGCGGCCGCTGGTCAACGAGACTTCCCGTTCGGCGGAAAATCCACCCATCAGCACAGTGACCCGCTTGGTCATACAGCCCCTCCCTGGGAGTCGGGAGAGGGGCGGGCTCCGATCCGTCGAATCTCCCACTCTAAAGTAACGCCGGAATCTGCGAGCACTTTTGCGCGAACCTCCTCACCGAGCTGCTCGATATCTTCTGCGGTTGCCGAGCCCGTATTGATCAGGAAATTGCAGTGCAGTTCGGACACCATGGCGCCGCCGCGCTTCAGGCCGCGGCAACCGGCACGATCGATCAGCTGCCACGCTTTTTCTCCTGGCGGGTTTTTGAAGGTGCTGCCGCCTGTGCGGGTTCTGATGGGTTGGCTTTCCGAGCGCGAGGCTTGGATCTTACTCATCTGCGATGCAATTGCAGCTGGATCGCCCGCATGACCATGCAGACGTGCGCCCAGAAAAATCCAATCGGCGGGAACAGAGGATTTGCGGTAGGCAAAGCCCATATCTTCCGGTTGAAGGCGATGGATCTTGCCCTGTTGGTCGATGGCTTCGGCCCAGACCAGGACGTCCTTGGTTTCTCGCTCGTAGGCACCGGCGTTCATGCGCAGCGCACCGCCAATCGTGCCAGGAATGCCGCAGAGAAACTCAAGACCACCGATGTTTGCCAGTTTTGCGGCGGTTGCAACGTTGAGGTCGAGGGCGGCTGCGCCGCTGATGATATCGTGCCCCTCCGCCTCAATGTCTGCGAAACCGCGGCCTAGACGCAAGACGACGCCGGGAATGCCTCCGTCACGAACCAACAGGTTAGAGCCGACCCCAAACACCGTGACCGGGACATCGGACGGCTTGTTGCTCAGGAAGGAGATCAGATCGTCGCGATCGGCAGGGCGGAACATGATTTCAGCCGTTCCGCCGACCCGGAACCAGGTCACACCATTCAATGGCGCATCGGCGGTGTAGCGGCCACGCACCTCTGGCAGCCGGTCGATTAGACGGATATCCGGAGTTTGCTTCATGATCATCATTGCCCCGCGCCTTCCTGGTCCGACAATCCGTCCAGGGCTGCGGGCAATGTCTGTGCCCAGGCAGTGATGTTGCCGGCGCCCAGGCAGACCACAAGGTCGCCGGATCGGGCAAGTTCATGGATCATTTCCGGCAACGCCTCCGCGTCCGGCAGAGCCGCGACATGGCGGTGTCCCCGGTCACGCAAACCAGCGACCAGATCGTCTCGGCTCGCGCCTTCGATCGGCTGTTCGCCGGCTTCGTATACGTCGGCGATAATGACGTGATCGGCATCATTGAAGCAGCTGCAGAATTCTTCGAAGAGATCGTGGAGCCGGGTGTAGCGATGTGGCTGCATGACCGCGATGACCTGCGCATCCGTGGCTTGCCTTGCGGCTTTCAAAACCGCGGAGATCTCAACAGGATGATGACCATAATCGTCAATCACGGTTACTCCGCCGGAGACGCCGGTCTTGGTGAAGCGCCGTTTGACACCGCCAAAGCTTGCGAGAGCTTTGCGGATGGCCTCGTCCGTCATACCCATTTCTTCCGCGACCGTAATGGCAGCCAAAGCATTGAGAACATTGTGTTCGCCGACCATCGGTAGTTTGCAGTCGCTGATTGTGCGGCTTTGCTCGCCGCTGCGGTCGGTGATAATGACGTCGAAACGGGTCTGCACGCCAGTGACGCTGAGTTCAACGGCGCGTACATCCGCCTGCGGTGATGTGCCGTAAGTGATCAGGCGCCGGTCCTGAATCCGTCCGATCAGTGACTGCACGACCGGATGATCGATGCAGACAACGGCGAAGCCATAGAAAGGGATATTCTTAACGAAGGTTTCGAAGGCTTCGTGAAGGGCCTCGACAGATCCGTAAAAATCCAGATGTTCGGGGTCGATGTTGGTGACCACGGCTATGGTGGCGGGCAGCTTGGTAAAGGTACCGTCGCTTTCGTCCGCCTCGACCACCATCCAATCACCGGCACCGAGACGTGCATTGGTGCCGTAGGCGTTGATGATACCGCCGTTGATCACGGTTGGATCGAAGTCGCCGCCATCGAGTAGTGCGGCCACCAGAGAGGTCGTGGTGGTTTTGCCGTGGGTGCCGCCAACAGCGACCGACCACTTCAGGCGCATGAGTTCGCCGAGCATTTCTGCACGCCGAACGATAGGTACGAATTTCTCTCGCGCTGCAGCGACTTCCGGGTTTTCGAGTTTGATCGCGGAAGATACGACCACGACTTTGGCGTTTTCGACATTTTCCGCACGATGGCCGATCTGGATTTCGATGCCCATGTCGCGCAGGCGCTGAACATTCGCGCTTTCGGCGATGTCGCTGCCCTGAACCTGATAACCCAGGTTATGCAGGATCTCGGCGATCCCGCTCATTCCAATGCCGCCGATGCCGACGAAGTGGACGATACCGATGTCGAGAGGCAGGACCTTCATGCCGTGACCTCCCTATTGGAGCTTTTATGTTCGTTGATGTTGTCTTTGGTTTTCACTTCTCCGCCGCCATCGTTCACGCTCATCTCCACGGCGCCCTGAAAGGTTCCGCAAACCACATCTGCAAGCCGTCCGGCTGCATTAACTTCCGCACAGGACGATGCCCCTTGTGATGCCTGTTTGAGCAGCGCCGGTGTTGAGAGCAGGCAGGTCAGACGTTCAGCCAGGCTTTCCGCTGTCAGCGAACTTTGCGGCATCAGCCAGCCTCCACCAGCGCCGGTCAGGGCTTGCGCGTTGGCGGTTTGATGGTTGTCAGTCGCGTAGGGATAGGGGACCAGGATCGCCGGGCGGCCCGCGGCGGCCAGTTCGCAAACCGTTGATGCTCCCGAACGGCAGATCACCAGATGCGCGGTTTTCAATCTTTCGGGCATGTCGGTGAAGAACGCCGCCAAATCGTGTTTGACTTCAGAGTTCTCGTAGCTTCGGGCGACAATTTCGATCTCGCCGCCGGGGACCTGCTGCGTCACGGTCAGACGGCTTCGGTGTTCTGCGGACAGCTGAGCTGCGGCCGCCGGTACGAGTTCGTTGAAGACCTTGGCGCCTTGACTCCCGCCGATCACCAGCAGGCGAACGGGATCCGAGGCTTCAGGCGATTGATAAACGCTGGCGCCGACCTCGGCGATGGTGGCACGGACCGGGTTCCCGGTCTGAACGACTTTGTCTTGGTCGCTGCTGGAAATGGCATCCACCTTGTCGAACGAAGTCGCGATCGCATCTGCGCGTCCGGCAAGCAAACGGTTGGCGCGTCCCAACACTGCATTCTGTTCGTGCAGGATAACGGCTTGGCCAAGGTGTGCTGCCGCCAAGACGGTTGGGACGGAAGGGTAGCCACCGAAGCCAACCACCGCATCGGGCCTGCGTGATTTCAAGATCTTGCGGGCCTGCAGGTAACCGATCCCGAGTTGGGCAACACCCTTGAGCTTTCGGATGATGCCGCCGCCTGCAATGCCTGCCGCCGCAATGCGAAGAGTTTCGATTTCGGGTAACTTGTCCCCGAACCCGCCGCCACGCTGATCGGTGATCAGGAGGACTTCAATACCACGCGCAAGCAGTTCTTGCGCCAGCGCTTCGGCCGGGAACAGGTGTCCGCCTGTGCCGCCGGCTGCAAGGATGACGCGGCGCGGGTTCTGCAACGTCATATCGCTTCCCCCATGCTGACCCGCCGCCGCGTCAGGGCAAGAACCATGCCCATTCCCATCGCCAGTGCGAGCAAGGAGGACCCGCCGTAGCTGATGAAGGGCAAGGTCATGCCTTTGGTTGGAATGAGGTGCAGTGCAGAGCCCATATTGATGAGGGCTTGCAGCCCGAATTGCGCCAGAAGTCCGCTGCTGGCAAGCATGACAAACAGGCTGCTTTCGCCCAACAGATGTGTGAAGCCGCGCAGCACCACGAAAGCGAAAAGACTGACGATCACCAGACAGGCAATCAGTCCCATTTCCTCACCGGCAACGGCAAAGATGAAATCGGAATGAGCGTCGGGCAGGTGGGCTTTCACCGTTCCTTCACCAGGACCGCGACCGAAGAAACCGCCGTTCATGAAGGCTTCCATGGAACGGTTGATCTGATAGCGGTCGCCGGCGGCCGGATCCAAGAAACCGTCGATCCGTGCAGCAACGTGGGGCAGCGAAAAGTATGCACCGAACAGAGCCGCGACTCCCAGCGCAGCCAGCAACGCGACCCACAGCATAGGTAGGCCCGCGAGGAACAGCTGCACGCCGCCGATTGCCGTGATCAGGACGCTCTGGCCAAGATCGGGCTGCAGAAGCAGAAGCGCTACTATGACCAGCCAGATCCCCAATGCGATGGGAATGCCCGGCACCTTCGGGTCGCTCTTGGCCATGGCCAGGATCCAGGCAATGGAAACGGCAAAGAAGGGCTTGATGAACTCCGACGGTTGCAGAGAAAAGCCAGCAATGTTCAACCAGCGTGACGCGCCTTTGATTTCTGTGCCGGTGAGCAGAGTGAGTACCAGCAACACCGTCGTTACCAGGAGGCCGACGACAGCACAGCGGCGTACTCCCCGCGGCGAGAGCAGCGATGCACCGATGACGATCATCAAAGCGAAGGGCAGGAGGGCCAGTTGACGTTGCGCCAATTGAAACGAACCAATCCCAATCCTGTCGGCCGCCGCAGGTGAAGCCGCCAACATCAGGACGCCACCGAGTGCCATCAGGATGACCAATGCGATCAAAGTCCAGCGGTCTACTGTCCACCACCAGCGCCCGAGAACACTTGTATCTGTGCGGGCAAAACTGCTCATGCGGCGTCACCCCCCACCGCGTGTTTGCCGGCGTCGCCATCATTTGCAGCGTCTGATTTCCGGATCAGCGCAACGGCATCCTTGAACGCTGTGCCGCGAGCTTCGAAGTTCGGGAATTGATCGAACGAGGCGCAGGCAGGTGACAGCAATACGACGGGTGCGGCCGCCTGGCTTTGTTTCGTCGTGTTGGCAGCTGTCGCGGCAGCCCTTACCGCCTTCGCCAAGGTACCGCAACGGGTCACAGGGACCCGTCCTTCCAGCACCGAGGCGAAGGCGGCTTCGGCTTCGCCAATCAGAAAAACCTCAGCAATGCGCGGATAAAATTCTTCGAGGCCGTCCAGACCGCCTTCTTTGGCCCGACCACCTGCGATCCAGTAGATCAGGTCGTAGCAGGCAAGGGCGCGGGCTGCAGCGTCGGCATTGGTTGCTTTGGAATCGTTGACGTAGCGGACGCCGTCGATTTCGTCGACCAGTTCTTGACGATGTGGCAAGCCACCAAAGCTGCGCAAGCCGTCAACGACCTCTTCACGCGTGACGCCAAGCGCTCTGGCAACTGCATAGGCCGCCGCTGCATTCTGGCCATTGTGATCGCCAGGCAGGTTCGGTAAGTCGCTCAGATCGAGAACGGTCTCCGCGCTGCCATCACGGTCGTCGATCAAGGTTCCTTCAGAGACGTAGAGCCCACCGTCCACAATGCGATTGCCAGACACAGGAACGATGGTCTGGTCGTTTGCAGCGGCCAAAGCTTCAAAGAGTCCGCGACTGGTATCGTCATCGGTTCCAACAACAGCTGTGCAGGCTTTACTCTGGCGATGGAAAATCAGCTTCTTTGCGGCGACGTAGCCATCGAAACCACCGTGTCGATCCAGGTGATCCGGGCTGATGTTCAAAAGGACCGCGACATCGAAGGTGATCGAACGGGTAATTTCGAGCTGATAGGATGACATCTCCAGAACATAGATTCCGTCCTGTGTCAGAGGTTCGAGCTCGAGCGCAGGGATGCCCAAGTTACCACCCACAGCGACCCTGCGGCCGGATTGCTGCAGGATATGCGCGATCAGAGCCGTCGTTGTCGATTTCCCGTTGGTCCCCGTGATGCCGACGAACCTCACACCACGCTGCGCACGGGCGAGGAGTTCAATATCGCTGATGATTTCGCAGCCGTTGTGGCGGGCCAGGTCGGTGACCGGGTGAGGCATAGGAAAACTGTGGGGAATGCCCGGCGAGAGCACTAAGCTGACCGGCTGCGACCAGTCGCAATCTTGCAGATCGACGATCGGCAGGCCTTCAGCGGCTGCGCGCTCCCGGCCGGCCTCGTTGTCGTCCCAGGCCCAGACCTCGGCTCCGGCAGTCTTCAACGCACGCGCAGCCGAGAGCCCGGACTTGCCCAGACCCAGTACCGCTACCGTTAAACCACCAAAGAAACCGAGATCGATCGCTGTCATTACCTCACCTCAGTTTCAGGGTCGCGAGACCCACAAGTGCGAGGATCATGGCGATGATCCAAAAGCGGATGACGATCGTCGGCTCGGCCCAACCCTTCTTTTCGAAGTGATGGTGCAGCGGTGCCATGCGGAATACACGCTTGCCGGTCAATTTGAAGGAGGCCACCTGAACGATGACTGAAACCGTCTCCAATACGAAGAGGCCACCGATAATTGCCAACACCAATTCGTGTTTGGTGACGACTGCGATACCGCCGAGGGCGCCGCCCATGCTCAAAGAGCCGGTGTCGCCCATGAAGACCATGGCAGGCGGGGCATTAAACCAGAGAAATCCGAGACTTGCTCCGACCAGAGCAGCACAGAATACGGCGAGCTCACCGCTGCCGGGAACGAAGTGCAATTGCAGGTACTCGGCGAAGACGGCGTTACCGACAAGATAGGCAATCAGCGCGAAACAGACTGCGGCGATCATCACCGGTACGATTGCGAGGCCATCCAGACCATCGGTCAGATTTACGGCATTGGACGCGCCGACCATCACCAAGACCGCAAAGGGTAGAAAGAACCAACCCATGTTGATGAGCAGGCTTTTGAAGAAGGGAACTGCCAGATGCGTCGACATGGTATCGGGGCCGAGCTGCATCACCCAGAAGGTTGCGGCACCGCCGATGATCACCTGTGCAACCAATTTGACTCGTCCGGGAAGGCCTTTTGTATTCCGTTGCGTGAGCTTCAGGTAATCGTCGACGAAACCAACCATGCCGAACCCGCCGGTTACCAGCAAAACTGCCCAGACATAGCCGTTCTTCAGGTCGGCCCAAAGGAGCGTGGAGATCGTGATGGCAATCAGGATCAAAAACCCGCCCATGGTGGGCGTGCCTTTTTTGGTCAGGAGATGACCTTCCGGGCCGTCTTCGCGGATCGGCTGACCCTCACCCTGTTTCGATTTCAGCCAGGAAATGACCTTGGGACCCAAAATGAAACTGATGATAAGGGCTGTGATGACGGCGCCGCCGCTGCGGAACGTCAGATATCGGAACAGATTGAAGATGATGAAATCGTCGGAAAGCGGGACGAGAAAATTAAACAGCATTGGTGCCCTCCAATGCTTTCAGGGCCTCGACGATTACGGCCATGCGGCTACCCAAAGATCCCTTCACCAGTATGACGTCTCCTTTTGCCACGGCTTCGGTCGCAATTGGCGCCAGCATTGCGGAATCTTCCGCATGTGCGCCCTGCATCCTTGCGGGCAGGTTTTTGTGAAGCGTTTCCATCAACGGGCCGCAGGTGAACACCAGATCGACGTTCGCATCGATAAGCGGCTCGACAAGATCGCCATGGAGTTTCGAGGCATCTTTGCCGAGCTCCAGCATGTCACCGAGCACTGCGATGCGACGGCTGTCTTTGGCCGGTTTGCTGTACGCCAGGACTGAAATCGCAGCACGCACGGAGGCTGGGTTGGCATTGTAGGCGTCGTCGATCAGCAGGAAGTCGCCGTTAGGGCCGTTGATCTCATGGCGTTCTCCGCGCCCTGCGAGTCCGGGGAGCGCGGCAAGCGCCTGGGCGGCACGCGCGACATCGGCCCCGCAAGCATCAATGGCGGTCAGAACGGCGAGTGTGTTCATAACCCAGTGATCGCCCGGCTGACCGACGCGATAGTTGAATTCCTGCTCACCGACGACGGCCGTTACGTCGCTTCCATTGTCTGCAGGTGTTACCTCGAGCAAGCGGTTGTTCGCTGACTCGTTGCGCCCAAAGCTGACGATCTTCTTGACGCCGGCTGCTTTTGCTTTTGCGACCAGATGGTCGAACATCCCGTTATCGGCATTCAGAACTGCTGTGCCGTCCGAACGCAGCGATTCGAAGATTTCCGCTTTGGCATCGGCGATGGCTTCGAGAGATTCGAAGAACTCCATATGAGCGGCTTCGATCGTCGTGATGATGGCGACGTCGGGCTTCACAAGACGCGCTAACTCGCGAATTTCACCAGGGTGGTTCATTCCAAGCTCGAAGACGCCATACACGGTATCGCGCAGCATACGCGCGAGGGAGAGTGGAACGCCCCAATGGTTGTTCAGGCTCTTTGCGCTGGCAAAGGTCGCGGCTTGGGGTGAGAGGCAGGTGCGCAGCGCTTCCTTCGTACCGGTTTTCCCGACACTTCCCGTCACCGCGATGAATTTTGCCGAACTACGATCGTGTGCCGCTGCACCCAAGCGCCAGAGTGCACCTAATGTGTCGTCGACCAGGATGAGCGGTGCGGCTTCGTCCAGGTTCTCCGGACGGCGATGCACCAATGCAGCCGCTGCACCTTTGGCCAGAGCATCTGCGATGAAGTCATGACCGTCGAAGACTGGCCCCTGCAGTGCGATAAAGAGTTCGCCAGGTTCGATCGTGCGCGTATTGATCGACAGGCCGTCGGCCTGCCAGGCGCAGGTATTGATTCCGCCTGTTGCGGCAGCGACTTCTTCAGACGTCCAGAGAGGTTGGGCGTTCATTGTCCTGCACCTCCGCTCTTGGTCTGCTTAGCAATCGCGGCAATGGCTTCCCGCGCGACATCCCGATCATCGAAGGGATGAACGATGTCGCCGACTTTCTGGCCGCTCTCGTGCCCTTTGCCCGCGATCACGAGCAGATCGTCCGCAGCAAGCTCTCGAACCGCAGTGAATATTGCTTCGCGGCGGTCGCCGATTTCCCGGCCGTTTGGGGCAGCAGTCATCATGGCCGCGCGAATGCTTGCCGGATCTTCGCTGCGCGGGTTGTCGTCCGTGATAATTGCCACGTCCGCTATGCGCTCGGCGATTCCACCCATCATTGGACGCTTACCGGGATCTCGGTCACCACCACAACCGACCACCACCCAAAGCCTGCCATCGCAATGCGGACGCAGGGCTGTCAGAACAGTTTCAAGAGCGTCGGGGGTATGGGCGTAATCCACATAGATCGCGCCGCCTTTCGGACTGTCACCGACATACTCGACCCGACCGGATACGCCCGAAAGGGAAGGGATCACAGCAATTGCTTTTTCCGCTGCAATTCCGCCTGAAATTACCAGGCCGAGAGCCGCGAGCAGGTTCCAGGCCTGGAACGACCCGGCGACGGGAAAGGTTGTCTCGTAAGTTTCGCCAAGGACTTCAAGTTTCAGACTCTGTCCAGCCGGCGTCGGCGTCCGCGAAACCAGTTTGAGGTCTCCGCCATTGCTTCCGTAGGACAGGATCGGGAGACCGCGGCCGTTACAGATTTCGACCAGTTGTTCGAACTCTGGCACGTCGGCATTGAGAACGGCGGTTCCACCGGGTGTCATCAGCGTGTCGAAGAGACGGCACTTGGCGGCTAGATAACCTTCCATGCTGCCGTGATAATCGAGATGATCGCGTGACAGGTTTGTGAAAGCCGCTGAGGTAACTGCAACGCCGTCCAAGCGCGACTGGTCCAGGCCGTGGCTGGAGGCCTCGACCGCAAGATGGTTGAAGCCGTCGCGCGCCAGTTCAGCCAGACAGCGCTGAAGTTCCACGGGATCCGGCGTAGTCAGGGCAGCTGGCGCGTTTGGTCGCTCTGGCTCAATGCCGAGGGTTCCAAGACTTGCGGCTTCATAACCAAGACGCTGCCAGATCTGCCGGGTGAAGGTTGCGACTGACGTCTTGCCGTTGGTTCCTGTGACCGCTGCGATCACGTGTGGCTGCGCACCATAAAAGCGTGCTGCCATCAGGGCGATCGTCCGGCGCGGATTGTCGTTGGTGATTAGACTCACCGGCGTGTCGAACTTTTTCAGGTTCGTTCCGGTCACCGCAAGTACTGCAACCGCACCGTTATCGACGGCTTGACCGATGAATTCGCGACCATCCACCTGAAAGCCAGGCAGGGCACCGAATAGGTACCCTGGTTTAATCTTCCGGCTGTCAAGTGCGAGGCCCTTTACCTCGACGTCAGGGCCCACAAAGGGAGGTGCCGCGGCGGGGCTATTCTGTTGGGGCCATTCCCGGGTCAATTCACTGAGACGCAAGGCTTTGCCCTCCCGCCCGTGCTTGGACTTCGACCAGGAGCTGTTCGATGCGATCGTCGTCGGCACCGTCGTCGATGGGCTCTAGCGCAACCAATGGACCCATTCGCTCGACCAGGCGCTTGATGACAGGCGCCGCAACCCAGCCGCCGGTTGCAAAGCCGTGGGTTTCCTTCGTGCCCTTGGGCTCGTCGATCATCGCAAAGACGACATAACGCGGATCGTTCATCGGGAAGGCGCCAAGGAAAGACGACATGCGCGCATTCCGGACGTAACGGCCGTTGCGCAGTTTGTCGGCCGTACCCGTCTTGCCACCCACCATGAAGCCTTCTGCATTAGCCTTTCGGCCCGTCCCATGCAGGACGACCAAACGCATCAGCCGCCGCATCTGCCGCGAAGTTTCTTTACTGATGACTCTTGTGCCCGTGACCAGTTCGTCGGGGGACCGTTTGATCAGGCTTGCCGATTTGAGTTCGCCACCGTTCACCAACGCACCGGCGGCCCGTACCAGCTGCAGCGGGCTGACCGAGATCCCATGGCCATAGGAGATCGTCATGGTGTTGATCTCACGCCATTTGCTTGGGAAGCGCGGCCGCCCGATCTCAGACAATTCGAAAGAGGCGGGGCGGGTCAGGCCGAGATTCGAAAGAAAAGCCTTCTGCTTGGAGGTTCCGGCCTCCATGGCCATGTGAACGGTGCCTATATTACTGGAATAGATCAGAATTTCAGGAATCGAGAGCCAGCGTTTCTTAGGCTTGTAATCGCGAATTGTAAAACGGCCGGCGCGGATCGGGTCCGTTGTATCGTAACCGTCGTTAACGCTGACAACGCCTTCGTCGAGCGCCATTGCGGTGGTGAAGAGCTTGAACACCGAGCCCATCTCGTAGACGCCCAATGTTGCCCGGTTGAAGCGGGCGTCGTCCACCGCGTTGCCGGCGTCATTTGGGTCGTAACTCGGTAGCGAAACCATGGCTACGACTTCACCGTTGCGAACGTCGTACACCATGCCTGCCGCACCGACCGCCCTGAATTCGCTCATTGCGCCGGAGAGTTCTTCGGCCAGGATATGTTGAATTCGAACGTCGAGGCTAAGCTGCAGCGGTTCGGCCGTACCGGTCAGCAACTCATCGAAAGACTGCTCGACACCGGCCAAGCCCTGATTGTCGATCGACGTAAAGCCCACCGCGTGTGCCGTCAGCGCACCATGCGGATAGAAGCGGCGCTGTTCCCGGCGGAAATTAAGACCAGGGATACCGAGACCGTTAATCTGGACCTGCTGCCTTGGAGTGAGGTGACGCTTCAACCAAACGAATTGTTTTGACGATTTCAGCTTCGCGAACAGTTCCGCCTGTGGTTTTCCGGGCAATATCCGATGAAGCTCGCGGGCGGCGAGCTCAGGGTCCGGAACAAGGCGTGCATCGGCAAAGAGGGAAGCTGTCGGTAGGCTCGTGGCCAGAATGACGCCATTGCGGTCGGTAATGTCACCACGGACTTGATCGCCGGAGAACTGAGTGGCGGCGTGTTTGGCGCTGGTCCGCCCACTGTCTTGCAACAGAGTTAGGTCGACTAGGCGAACACCAATGGCGAAGAAAGCAACAGTGAGC
This sequence comes from Pelagibius sp. Alg239-R121, assembly GCF_947331435.1. Lineage (GTDB taxonomy): Bacteria > Pseudomonadota > Alphaproteobacteria > Kiloniellales > Kiloniellaceae > Denitrobaculum. The sequence continues at coordinate 308,919 of NZ_CAMZOF010000003.1, forward strand.
ACCAGACCGGTTGCAATCAAGCGGGTTTTGCCGACCTCAAGCGCCTGCTTTACCGTTCCGTCCAGAACAGTATAGGAGGACTGATCGATGTGCCTGTCCAACCCGCAAGGATGGCAAGGTTTGCCCGGCTGTTCCGAATCCCTACCGCTGCCCTGCCTGTCAAAGCGGGGGCTGCCATCGCCGGGACCGCCGATGCGGTCATGCTGATGAACACGGATGGTCATTGGGCTGCCCCCGTGCGCATCAACGGTGCGCTGTTGGCGCCACCGGCTTTTTCGCTGCTCTTTTTACCGGACTTGTCCGGTGCGTTGCGCAAGATTTCCTCGATGATGTCTTCGAGGCCCTCACTGTCCTGGCTTTCACGCTCTGGCAAGTCATCCGTATGAACAACCTGTGTGGCCAGCATCGGCGCAAAGTCGAGATGGCGTTCTGCGAGGTCGGCAAGATGTGACGGCTGGTTCAGGAAGCTCCACTCAGCTTCGAGAATCTTAATAGCCTCGCGGTCCTGCTGCATTTCGGCGCGGGCTATACCAAGCTCGGCCTCCAGTTCCTGGACCTTGTATTTGATATGAAAGGCGAACCAGATCGATACGGCGCAGGCGGTGAGCCAGGCAATGAGGGCAACTTTGTTCATGCCGCTTCCTCCGCCCATGGCGCAGCCGAGGTGCGTTGCGCCGCGCGCAGACGGGCCGACCGCGAGCGCGGATTGACGGCAATTTCATCTTCGGCGGGGCCCTGCGCTCCCTTGAACAACAGCTCAAAGGTTGCAGCCGGCGATTGGCTGTCGGCGTTTGCCGGTAGATGCCTCGAGCCACGAGGCGCGGCGCCACAACGCTCGACCAGGAAGCGTTTTACGGCGCGATCTTCAAGGGAGTGAAATGAGACAACGATCAGGCGACCGCCTGGTGCAAGCAGACGTTCGGCTGCGCGCAGGCCGCGGTGCAGCTCGCCCAACTCGTCGTTTACATAGATCCGCAGACCTTGGAACGTGCGGGTAGCCGGGTCGATCTCGTCCCGCTTCTTGCCGCTGGCCCGGCCTGCCGGTCGCACCACCTTGCGAACGATGTCGGCCAGTTCGCCGGTACGCTCGATCCTGCCGTTTCGCCGTGCATTGACGATGGCGCGAGCGACTTGTCGGGCCCGGCGTTCCTCGCCGAGATGAAAGATGATGTCGGCCAGCTCGCCTTCGGACAAACTATTGATCACGTCTGCCGCGGACGGGCGGTCGCTTTCTTGAGTGCCCTCCATACGCATGTCCAGATCAGCGTCTTGGCGGAAGGAGAATCCGCGTTCAGCCTGATCGAGCTGCATGGAGGAGACGCCGAGATCCAGCACCACGCCGTCGACCTGCTCGATGCCTTCGTCTCGCAGCAGACTGTCCATTTCGCCGAAACAGCCCTCTACGATAAGAAGCTTGCCGTTGAAGCGCGCTGCCAGCTCCCGCCCCGCCTTGATGGCTGAGACATCCCGGTCAATCGCGACGACGCGGCAATCAGCGCTTTCCAGGATTGCGCGACTGTAGCCGCCGGCTCCCAGGGTCCCGTCGCTGTAGGTTTCGCCGTCCTGAGGCGCAAGCGCGGCGAGCACTTCACGTAACATGACCGAGATGTGGTCACTGTCCTTGGCGAGTGTAAATTCTTGCGAACGCGGCTCCGTCACTTTGCGGCGCCTCCGTTATCGCCCATGGGAACGGTCAGGCCTTGAGCCCGGGCACGGTCGCGGGCAACAGTCTTGTGGGCCTCAAGGGCGTCGGGTTGCCAGATCTGAAATTGCCGGCCTTTGCCGACGAAGGCTGCACGCTCCGTGATACCGGCGTGCTCAATCAGAGACGCAGGCAAAATAATGCGGCCTTCGCTGTCAAAAGGCAGCTGTAGCGAATCAGCGAAAATCATGGTCGCCAAGTCGTCCTGGGTTTCCGAAAAAAAATCGTAACTCGAAACCCGTTCGTTCAATTTTTCAATGAAATCCATGCCGCAGGCTTCAATGGCGTCCACCCGATACGACCGGAAGGCGATGATTCCATTAAATGACTGGGACGCGAGCGTTTGGCGGAACGTCGCAGGAACGGAAACCCGTCCCTTACGATCCACCTTGTTCTCGAAGGTGCCGATGAACACCACGACCCGTCACTCCTGCGGCAGATGCCGCTCCATTCACAAACCCGGTCCGGATATCCGGACCCCAAATCAGGACGCACTACAGGCGTCTAGTTCCCATTGGGATCGTTTGGGATATCATGGGATCTGATGGGTGTCAATGGCACACAAGTAAAACTATGCGCGTTAATAAGAGGTTAACAGCCGTTTTTGTGCCTATGGCAATGTAGTTTTTTCTCCTTAAACTTGCCTTCACTTACCGGATGACAGAAGTTTCTACTAAGATTGTGGATTAATTGTGTTCACTCTATGTTCTGAGAAAGAAAAATTCCAGTAGAAACCACAGCAACAGTGACAATTCCGTGCCAAGGAATCGCTGATCTTTACGCGCCGATCCTGGCCGTTGTGGCCGGCTGAAATCGACCCTGTTCTCTTTACTTTAGTAGGTGTCAGACGATCTGTAAGCCGGGTTCTGTCCCCCGCCTTTCAGCGGATGGATGGCCATTCATCTGGGACGCCCGTTACCGGACGCCTCGCGCAACTTACCCGGACGGCGACGCGAAAATCCGCCTGATCCTCACCGTTTGACCGGTGAACACCTACCGTCCCTACTTAGTTTTGCTCCCGGTGGGGTTTACCTTGCCGCCCACGTCGCCGTGCGCGCGGTGCGCTCTTACCGCACCCTTTCACCCTTGCCTGCGGGTCCGTCCCATGAAATCCCATGACATCGTCCCATGAAATCCCATAAGCGGTCGGACTCCGGCAGGTGGTTTGCTTTCTGTGGCACTTTCCCTGGGGTCGCCCCCGCCGGGCGTTACCCGGCACCGTATTTCCGTGGAGCCCGGACTTTCCTCCCACCCGGCCGCTTGGCGAAACGAGTTCGCGGCTTACCGAAGGGCGGCCATCCGACCGTCTGACACTCTTCAGAGTTAGGCTCTCTCTCGCTTCGCGTCAATAGCTTCGCGGATTATCCGTCGGAGCCGGAGGAGTGGCGTCGCCCGTCGAGTAGCCGCCGTAGTTGCCCTTGTGTTGCGGCGTCGGGGGTGCCCGATAGCCGGTCGGGCAGGAAATGACGCTGAAACGCGGTGATAACCAAGCGGGTTTCATTGTTGAGTATACCGTCCAGCGGGACCGCATAGCCGTACTCATGGAGCATCTTTTGTAACTGAGCCATGTCGCCGTCGGCGTCCCGCAGATCGCCTGACATTTCGCCGATAACTGTTTCATCCGTCGGCCAAACACCGATGCCGGATGCGGCGAGGCGCCGCCAGTCGAAGAGCTCGCCCGGATCCTCTTTGCGCAGGGGCGCGACGTCGGAATGTCCCAGGACGCGATCAGGTGTGATCCCGTGCCGGGTTAGGATGCCCTGCGCCAAAACAATCAGTGACGTCATTTGTGGTTCCGGAAAGGGACGGTAGCCGAATTCGTGTCCGGGATTGATCAGCTCTATGCCGATAGAGCGCGCGTTGATGTTGCTGTCGCCGGCCCAAGACGAAACACCGGCATGCCAGGCGCGCCGGTCTTCGGGCACCAGCCGGTAAGTCAATCCGTCTTCGTCAATGCAATAGTGGGCGCTGACGCGGCCCGGCTCCGCGTTTGGGTCGCAGAGTTTTTCCAGGGCAACTTCGCCGCTGGGCATCCCGGTATAGTGCAGCAGCAAGATGTCGATCACCTGTCCGTCGCGGGAATCGTGATTGGGGGATGGGCGTTCGACGATCTTCACGGCGCGGTCTCTTACGGTTGATCTCTACTGGCGCTCGGCGGTGGGCGCAGCCACCTTCGGGCGCCTCAGAACGATGATCGCAACTCCGATCACGGTCAAGCAGCCGCCCGCGATAAGGTACAGCGTCAGACTCTCGTCGAGAAACAGGACGCCGGAAAAGACACCGACCACCGGAACCAGCAGTGTGAAGGGCATGGCCTGATTAAAGCTATAGCGCCGCAGTAGCCAATACCAGCAGCCGTAGCCGAAGACCACGACCAGTAGGCTCTGATAAAAGATGGCGAATACCGAGACCCAGTTCATCTGCAATATGATCTCGACCTGCCCCTCTTCGAACAAGAGCGAGGCGATCAGCAGCATTGGTGCGGCAAAGAGCGCCATCCAGGCATTGAGGGAAAAGCCGTCGACATCGGTCAGAAATTTGATCTGCACGTTGGCGATGGACCAGGTACAGGCGGCGGCGATCACCAGGAATAGGGCCAGATACTGACCATCAAGTCGCGGTTCGCCTGCGACGAGGGCCACGCCGACAAACGCGATCGCCATCCCCAAAGCCCGGCGCCAGCCAAGCTTATCCTTGAAAAAGACGGCTGCCAGCAGCGCGGCGAAGGGTACCTGAAGCTGGATTGCGATCGCGGCTGTGGCGGCGTCAAGCACACGCAATCCACTGAACATCAGGGCAAAATGCAAAAGACCGAGAGTGACGGCGATACCCACAACCTGCAACCAGCGTCCACTAGGCGGCTTGACGAAGGGAATGAGGATGGCCGCAACCAAGGCAAAGCGCAGACCCATGAAAAGAAGCGGCGGCAGTTGCACGAGACCAAGTTTCGCGACCGCGAAGTTCAGGCCCCAGACCAGAGCCACGACCAGAAAGATGACAAGATGCAGCGGGGCGATCGTCCCTGACATTACCCTGACGCTTGCGTCGATGTCAGAGCTTCGCGACGCTCTTCCAGCTCCAGCCATCTTTCCTCCAAGGCACTTAGTTCATTTCTCGCGGCGTCGAGCTCCGAAGCTAATTTCGAGACGGCCTTGGGGTCACCGGCATAGAGCGACGGGTCGTTAAGCGAAGTTTCCAGCTCGGCCATTTGCGCGGTGATTTCCTCGATCTTTGCGGGCAAACCATCCAGCTCGCGCTGATCCTTATAGCTTAGTTTTCTGGCGCCGCTCTTGCTTCGCGGCTGGGCCGGTTGGTTCTGCTGTTTTATCTGAGCCTGCCTGCGTGATTGATCATTGGCAGCGGCCGGCCCTCCGAGTGCCTTTCGTTTCGCTAGATAATCAGAATATCCGCCAGCGTATTCCTGGACCTCGCCTTCGCCCTCGACCGCAATGATCGAGGTAACCAGACGATCAAGAAAGTCTCGGTCGTGACTGACGATCAGCAGAGTGCCGCGGTAGTTGTCGAGAACATCGAGCAGGAGATCGAGGGTCTCCATATCCAGATCGTTGGTCGGCTCGTCCAGAACGATCAAGTTGCTGGGGTTGGCGAACAGGCGGGACAGCAGCAGGCGGTTCTTTTCGCCGCCAGACAGGGTTCTGACCGGCTGACGGGCCTGGCCTTCGTCAAACAAGAAATCCCGTAGGTAGCCCACGACATGGCGCTGAACCCCCTGTACCATAATCGAATCACCACCATCCGGCGCGAGGCTCCGCCACAAGGTAGTATCAGGATCCAAGGCTTCCCGCCGCTGATCGAAGTAGACGGGTTTCAAATTGGTGCCCAGCTTCACGGAACCACTGTCGGGCGCCAGAGTTCCCATCAACATCTTGACCAAAGTCGATTTGCCGGCGCCGTTGGGGCCTAGGATGCCGATCCGTTCACCGCGTTTGATTCGGGTCGAAAAGTTTTCGATGACGGCTTTGGCCGGGTTCACATCAGTGGCGTAGGCCTTTGAAATCTCCTTGGCCTCGATCACAACGTCACCGCCGCCTTCGGCCGTATCAACCGCGAGCTTGGCCGTGCCGGGTGCGTTCAGCCATTCACGGCGTTTCGCGCGAAGGTCCTGCAACCGCGCCAGACGCCCCTGATTGCGCTTGCGCCTCGCCGTCACGCCGCGCAGCAGCCATTTTTCCTCCCGGTGGATTTGCCGGTCAAGGCGGTGTTGTTCCTGTGATTCTCGCGCGAGAACCTCTTCAGACCACTCCTCGAAGTGCGCGAATGATTTGTCCAAGCGTTGAATGCGGCCGCGATCGAGCCACAGAGTGCTACTTGTCAAACGGTTCAAAAAGGCGCGGTCATGACTGATGACCAGCAGCGCACCATTGAACCGGGCAAGCTCGCCTTCGATCCACTCGATAGTCGGCAGATCCAAATGGTTGGTCGGTTCGTCAAGCAGCAAGACGTCCGGATCCTTGATCAGGGCGCGGGCGAGGGCCGCACGTCGTCCTTCACCACCCGAGAGCTCGGCAAGCGGGCGTTCGCCTTCAAGACCTACTCTGGCCAGGATTGCCGCAACCTGATGCCGCGCATTCGGATCATCCTTATGGTCTTCACCGAGTCCGGCGGCGACATGATCGGCGACACTGCCGCCCGGCTCGAAACGCGGATCCTGGGGCAGATAGGCGACGGCAGCACCCGGTTGCAGAAAACGGCTACCGCCATCAAGTTCCTGGACACCGGCGAGAACCTTTAGAAGCGTTGATTTTCCACTGCCGTTACGCCCAACCAGGCAGGCGCGCTCGCCGCGCGACAGGCCCATCGAAAGTGCCTCGAACAGCGGGCGCTGGCCGAAGGAAACTTTGGCGTCATGAAGAGCGAGCAGCGGAGCGGGCGGGGCCATCGTCTTTAATCCGAAGCGCTGTCAGTTGATTTCGCGCAGCTTGCGGATCTGATCGTAGGCCGCATTGATATTGGCGAGCTTTTCGTTTGCCAGATCGACGAATTCCTGCGGCATGCCTTGTGCGATCAGACGATCCGGATGGTTTTCCAGTACCAGCTTTCGGTGGGCGGACTTGATGTCCTCGTTGCTGTCATCACGGCTGACGCCAAGAAGCTGATAAGGGTCGGCGCTGGAGGGACTGACGTTTTCTCCGTAAATCCGCTCCCACTGCTTTTCTGAAAAGCCGAAGATCTGTGCCACATTGCCCAGGAAGAGCAGCTCGTCATCTGTAACTTTGCCGTCGGCGCGCGCGATATGGAATAGTCCCCGGAGCAGTTCTTCGAGAACGGCCGGGTTGTTCTTGAACATGCGCGCGATCTGTTTCGCGTAGGGCTCGAAACCCTCCGAATCCTTGCGTGCCTGATCGAACAGTCGTCCAACATTCTTGACCTCGTCCGGCGGGATGCGGAAAACCTGCTTGAAGGCGGTGACCTCGTCGCGGGTCACGACACCGTCGGCCTTAGCCATCTTGGCGCCTAACACGATCACGCCGATGGTGAAGGCGATCTGCTTTGTCGCGTCACCCGCATGCTCGTCCGCAGGTGCCTCACGCAGTTTGTCCACTGCGTGCCCGGCAACAGCACCGATCAATGCACCAAGGGGCCCGCCTAGAGCCAAGCCGGCGGCGCCGCCAAGAATTTTGCCCCAAATGCTCATCTCGGTCTCTTCAGGTCCGTCTCTTCCATGTGTTGGGTGGTGTTACAGACCTTGACGCGAAGCCATTTGTCTGGAGGGGCCGTTGTAACGAACTGCTGCCGGTAATCAAGGGTAGCGGGGCTATACGCAGAGTCTGATCGATTTTCGACGAAACGGTGAAAATCGCGAAACTGCTTCACGTATTTATTGTTAACGGGCGATTCACGCATTCAATCGGAACCGTCAAGAGCGATCTTGCTCTAGGATCTGCATGTTGAGTTATTCCATGGGATGAAGTTCCGGGCAAGTCTCTCGCGAACAGGCAGTCTCAACTGCGCGCAAAACGGGCGGGCCTATTGTGGGAGACGCCGTTGCGGCGGGTCAACGACGCCGATTCGTCCAATTCCCGGCAATTTGATCGCCAGATCCAACGGATCGACACCAAAGGCCAGCCCCAAAACACTGACCTCAAGACCTTCTTCAATACCCGCCATCACGCTAAGGAGTCCCAATGCAGAGACCTGCACGCCGGTCCCGCTCGGAGATTTGGCAGCCAATGTGGTGACGCCCAGGTAGTCCTTGCCGACTGCAGTAGGTGGCAGATCCAGGCGAAGTTCTGGAACGGCTCTCGCAATTGTCGCCGTGAAGGTATTGGAATTAGGGCCTGGCCAGGTCTTGTAGGCATCCTTGTACGGATAGTTCCGGATCTCTGATTCGATTTTATCGATTACTGCCTCGACCTCCGGTCCCCGCAAGTCGACATAGATTTCCGGCAAAGATCCAAACCAGCGCCGGTCCGGCTGACCGTCGCGTCGTACCAGCGGCGAGCGCCCGCCCCAAAAACGCCAGCCGATGACTTCGTAAGTCGAGAAATGACTTGCGTTCTGCCGCTTGACCGAGATCCAGGTATGGACTGCAAAGGCGCCACGCCAACCGAAGGCGCGCGCGCCGTAGATCTGGACGACCGGCTCACGTACGACTGCCGGGTCGGGGGCAATTCCTGCGCTCTCCCGGCTTGCTTCCGCCCAATTTCTTGAAACGTTGGCCTGGCCGCTGACTGCCGCCATCAGTGGGCCTGCCAATAGCAGAACAACTGTGAGACCCAGACGCCGGACGATACGGGCAACACTTGAAAAGACACTCCGTTTCATAGGCAAACGCTGTCATGCATGTGTGATCTGATAAAGGCAATTTTAAGTGATGACTATGGCATTTGGGTTAATTTTCCATTATGTTGACATTTTATCGATAAATTGTTTATAAAATCAAAATTACCATAATTAAGGCGAAAGCAGCAGCTATGTCGGACGTATCAACCTCGGATCAGGTCGAACAAACTGGAGAATGGCAGTTCTGGATCGATCGTGGCGGCACCTTTACGGACCTGGTTGCGCGCCGACCGAATGGATCTCTGGTGACCCACAAGCTGCTCTCTGAAAACCCAGAACAGTACAAGGATGCTGCTATCCAGGGTATCCGCGACCTTTTGGATGTGGCGCCGGAAGACGCCATTCCAACCGCAGCAGTCGAGGCGGTGAAGATGGGAACCACGGTGGCTACCAATGCCTTGCTCGAGCGCAAAGGAGAGCGGACGCTCCTTGTGGTTACAAATGGTTTCCGGGATGCCTTGCTGATTGCCTATCAAAACCGCCCGCAGCTCTTCTCCCGCAAGCTTGAGCGGCCAGAACGGCTTTATGAGCAGGTGGTCGAGATCGAGGAACGGATAAGTGCTGAAGGCGAGGTCCTGCAGCCTTTGAACCTGGAAAAAGCGCGTGGCGATCTTCAGGCCGCGTTTGATGCCGGCTTTCGCTCCGCCGCGATTGTGCTCATGCACGGCTATCGCTATCACGATCACGAACGCCAGCTCGCCCGGTTGGCCTCGGAGATCGGCTTTCCACAGATCTCGGTCAGCCATCAGGTCTCACCTCTTATGAAATTGGTGTCGCGAGGCGATACCACGGTGGTCGATGCCTATCTTTCGCCAATCCTGCGGCGCTATGTCGATCAAGTCGCAGCCCAGCTTGGCAATGCACGCCTGATGTTCATGCAGTCGAATGGCGGCCTTACGGACGCCAAACTGTTTCAGGGTAAGGATTCGATCCTTTCAGGGCCTGCCGGCGGCATCGTCGGCGCAGTTCAGACGGCGGCGATGGGCGGACTGGATAAGATCATCACCTTCGATATGGGTGGAACCTCGACCGACGTGGCGCACTATAACGGCGAGTACGAGCGGGCCTTCGAAACACAGGTAGCCGGGATCCGGATGCGTGCACCGATGATGCAGATCCACACGGTTGCTGCAGGGGGCGGCTCGATCCTCCATTTTGATGGCGCCCGCTATCGGGTCGGCCCTGATTCAGCCGGTGCCAATCCTGGACCGACCTGTTATCGCCGGGGCGGCCCTCTGTCCGTGACCGACAGCAATGTCATGCTGGGCAGGGTGGTTCCTGAATTCTTCCCGAAAGTTTTCGGCCCGGACGCAGACCAGCCCCTGGACGGCGATGCCGTGCGGGAAAAGTTTACCGGCCTGGCAAACGAGATCCACGAGGCGACCGGCGATCGGCGCAGTCCGGAGGACGTGGCCGAAGGTTTCCGGCGCATCGCTATCGAGAACATGGCCAACGCCATCAAGGAGATTTCGACTCAACGCGGATATGACGTCACTGAATACACGCTCTGCAGCTTCGGCGGGGCCGGCGGTCAACATGCCTGCGAGATCGCTGACACTCTTGGCATGACCAAGATCTTTTTGCATCCCTTCGCCGGTGTGCTCTCAGCCTACGGCATGGGGCTTGCCGATCTCCGCGCTTTGCGGGAGCAAGCTGTGGAGGGAAGCCTGAACGACAAGGTCGTCAGTGAGATTGCTTCGGTTCTCGATGAGCTTGCGGGTGAGGCTGTCGAGGAACTGAGCGCTCAAGGCATTGGCGCCGATCGTATTCACGTCTTGCGCAAGGTCCATCTGCGCTACGCAGGGACCGACTCCTCATTAATCGTCGATTTTGGAGACCGCGCCCAAATTATCGAAGGTTTCGAGCAGGCGCATCGCCAGCGTTATGGTTTCGTTACCGACAAGGATCATATCGTCGAGGCAATCTCGGTCGAGGCCGTGGGAACCACGGACAGTATTGAGGACAAGCATCTTGCGGTCTCGACGCGGAGCGAGCCGCCAAGGGCAACCGCGCAGGTCCGGATCTATGCTGGCGGTGCCTGGCACGATGCACCGGTTTTCGAACGCGAAGCGCTTCAGGCCGGGGATCTTGTTGATGGGCCGGCCATTGTGATCGAACCCACCTCGACCACCGTGGTTGAGCCTGGCTGGCAGGCCGTATTGAGTCCGCGAGATCATTTGGTCTTAGATCGGGTCGTACCGCTCGAACGAGCTGTTGCGGTCGGAACCGATGTCGATCCGGTCATGCTCGAGATCTTCAACAATCTTTTCATGTCGATTGCCGAACAGATGGGCTCGACCCTGGAAAACACCTCTTACTCAGTGAATATCAAGGAACGTTTGGACTTTTCCTGCGCAATCTTCGACCCAGAGGGCAATCTCGTTGCCAATGCGCCTCATATGCCGGTGCATCTGGGCTCAATGAGCGAATCCATCCGCACCATTATCCGCGAGCGCGACGGGACAATGTCGCCAGGCGACGTTTACGTTCTGAACGCACCTTATAACGGCGGCACCCACCTGCCGGATATCACCGTCATTACTCCGGTGTTTGATCCCTCCGGTGAGAACATACTCTTCTTCGTCGCCAGTCGCGGCCACCACGCCGATATCGGCGGTATTTCGCCGGGTTCCATGCCGCCAAACAGCCGTACGGTCGAAGAGGAAGGCGTTTTGATCGATAACTTCATGATGGTCGAGCAGGGCCGTTTCCGGGAAACCGAAACCAGGGATCTGCTGGCCTCCGGAACTTATCCTGCGCGCAATCCGAAACAGAACATCGCCGATCTCAAGGCTCAGATTGCCGCCAATGAAAAGGGTGTTCAGGAGCTGCGCCGGATGGTCGCGCACTTCAGTCTGGAGGTGGTGCACGCCTATATGGGCCATGTTCAGGACAATGCGGAAGAGCAGGTGCGCCGCGTGTTGGACGTTCTGGCGGATGGCAGCTTCACGTACGACATGGATAACGGTGCACAGGTTTCGGTCGCCATCAAGATTGATAAGGCGGCCCGCCGTGCCGTGATCGATTTTGACGGCACTTCGCCTCAGTTGGAAAGCAACTTCAACGCGCCTTCATCAGTCTGCCGGGCTGCGGTGCTCTATGTCTTCCGGACTTTGGTCGACGATGAGATCCCCATGAACGAGGGCTGTTTGAAGCCGTTGGACATTCGCATTCCCGATGGCTCCATGTTGAAGCCAGAATATCCCGCCGCTGTCGTGGCGGGCAATGTGGAGACCAGTCAGGTGATCACCGATACACTTTATGGCGCCCTCGGCGTTTTGGCGTCGGCACAGGGCACCATGAACAACTTCACCTTCGGCAACGAAGAACATCAATATTACGAAACCATCTGCGGCGGATCTGGCGCCGGCGCCGATTTCGACGGAACCGATGCCATCCATACCCATATGACAAACTCCCGGCTGACCGATCCGGAAATCTTGGAATGGCGCTTTCCAGTGCTCTTGGAGCGTTTCGAAGTTCGCCCTGGTTCTGGTGGCGCGGGCAGGCATCACGGCGGCGACGGAGCTCGGCGGGAAATCGTGTTCCGAGAAGCTATGACAGCGGCCATGCTGTCCAATCACCGCAAGGTTGCCCCTTTTGGCCTGTCGGGTGGGGGGAGCGGGGCGCTCGGAAAGAACTGGGTCGAGCGGACGGACGGCACGGTGGTGCCCCTGTCCGGGACCGACTCGGTCGAAATGACGCCGGGCGATCGCTTTGTAATCGAAACGCCAGGTGGCGGCGGTTACGGCGCAGCCGATGCATAAGCGGTTCTGCCCAGCGGCTCACAGTTGGAGGATGAGATGACCGGCGATACAGATTCACGGCGCAGCTTTGTCGCCTCCGCGCATCTGGTGTCGGAGAAGGCAACTGAACTCAGTGAATTCGAGTTTGGACTGATCATCGCGTCAAACGCCTTCAACCGATGGATCGTTCGTTGTATGAGCGCCGCCGGTTACGGCGATCTGAACAGCCTGGATATTGAAGTACTGCACTCCGTCAATCACCGGGCTCGGGACAAGAAGCTTGCTGATCTCTGCTTTATTCTGAACGTGGAGGATACCCATACGGTGTCCTACGCCCTGAAAAAGCTGATCCGTCTCGGTCTGGTGGGCAGCACGCGCAGTGGCAAGGAAATCTCCTACGGCATGACCGAGGACGGCCGTGATGCCTGCGAGCGATACCGGCAGATCCGCGAGGACTGCCTGGTCAAGTCCATCGGGGCGTTCGGCAAGGGCACCGATGCCGAGTTCAATCAGCAGGTTGGGCAGGTCGCCGATGTTCTACGCGCCCTTTCGGGCCTCTACGATCAGGCCGCTCGCTCGGCCGCGTCGCTTTAGGGCGCTATCAAGCTCCAGAGAAATTTTGGTTTGGGCGCACAGTCGTCCGTCACGGGAACAATGAGCAGCTGTGTGGTGCGCCCTGAAAGCACGTCGAATGCGGCTGGGCTTGCTGAATCCTGAACGTCAGCATACGTGGACCGATACGACGTGAGTCTTCTCCCAGTATCCCCGGGGTTTGACCTTTGGGTCAGGATCGCGTTTCGTTAAACCAGGCCAAAGGTCTGTTAACCATAGCGTTCTATTCTGGCTCCTCTAGAGCACGACTTCAGTGGGTGGCGATTGCAGCACTGCCCCGGGTTCACTATATCTTGCGTCGAGTACTATGTGATGATCGGTGCCAAGGCTGTTGGCACCTGGGAAACCTCCGTCCCGCGTAAAAGGACCGGCTTTGAAGAAAACCTTAATTGGCATCGTCGCCTTGTTTGGGCTAGTGATCGCCGCCGTTTTGATCGGTCCGGGCTTTGTAGATTGGAATAGCTACAAGAGTCAGATCACGGATCAGGTCATGGCGGCAACCGGTCGTGCCATAACGATCGACGGCGACGTCAGCCTGCAGATTGTGCCCGCGCCGGAGTTGACCGCCTCACGGGGCCGTGTCGCGAATGCCGATCAGGGTTCCGAAGCAGACATGGCGACTTTCGAGCAACTCCAGGTTCGTGTTGCCTTCTGGCCGCTTCTTAAGGGGCAGTTGCAGGTCGAGAGCGTTTCTCTAATCGAACCCAAGGTGCTTCTTGAGGTCTATGCGGACGGCCGCAACAACTGGACCTTCGGTGCCTTGAGCCAAGGTGCGGCCGGAAAAGATGCAGCGACTGCCGATCCCCGGCCGTCACAGAGAGAGACCGGAACACAACCCGGCGCGGCGTCGGGATCAGACGATAAGCTCCGCATCGACAGATTATCGCTGCGCGGGGCGACGATTCTTTATCGTGACACCGCCAAGGGCGTTGAGGAACGTTTTGATAACCTGGATGCCGACGTTGTTGCCGAATCCCTCGCCGGTCCCTTCTCGGTTCAGGGGCAGGCCCGGTTTCGCGGCCATGACATAGAATTTGACACCGCCACCGGTCGTTGGGTTGACGAAGGCGCAACGCAGCTCAGCGCAACGCTGTTGCTGCCGCGTCTAGAGGCGAAGGCACAGTTTTCGGGCACGGTCTCTCGCCATGTCGAAGGCGTTTCTCTGCGTGGGAAGACAAAAATTTCAGGGTCAAATCTGGCGGCGAGCTTGACCGGGTTCTCCCTGACTTCATCAGCGCCTGCGCCGCTCGCCAAAGCTTTTCGATTGGAAGCCGAGTTGTCGGCGGATATGGAGCGTGTGCTTGCCAGCGACATTGTGATGGCGCTCGCGGATGCAGAGATTGTCGGTGAAGTGGAGATCCAGCATCAGTCTCCGCGCAGTGCACGCGTTACCTTGAATGCATCCCGGTTGGACATGGATGCATTGCTCGCTTCTTCGGAGCCAGAGACAGGGAGCGGGAACGAAGAGACAGCGGTCGGCGAAGGGGAATCTCGGGTCGTAGATCCACAGAATTCAGAAGCCCGGAGCACAGGCGGGCAGGACCGCAGTTTCAGCATTCCGGACGATTTTGAGGCATCCATCCAGGTGGTTGTGGACGCGGCAATATATCGTCAGCAGGTCTTGCGGCAGATGCTCTTCAGTGCTGATGTGACCGATGGCCGGTTGGTGATTGCCGAGGCAGCAGCACTCTTGCCAGGCGGGTCGGACATTGCTGTATCGGGCATCCTTTCGACGCCGCAGGGAACGCCGAGCTTTGATGGGCGGATCGATGGAGCTGCAGATAATCTACGCGGGGTGCTGCAATGGCTCGGCGTTGATGCCGGTGCATTTCCTGCAGATCGCTTGCGAAAAACGACTTTCAGCAGCCGCCTGACCGCTACGCCAGAATTGGTGACATTCAGCGACATGGATCTGGTGATGGATGTCACCCGTGTGAATGGTGGAGTCAGCGTCGCTGTGCGGGAGCGACCCGGCCTGGGTATCGGTCTTGCAATCGATCGTCTGGATCTGGACGCTTACCTGCCGCGCAGTGAGGCCGTGGCTCCGGCTTCAGAACAGACCCAGGGAACGCCAAAGGTGTCGGGCGAGCAGTCTCAGGGCAACGCCACCAACATATCCGCAGCCGGTACACAGGATCTGCTCGACCTGTCTTTCCTGGATCGCTTTGACGCCAATCTCGATCTCAGGGTCGGAAGCCTTACCTATCAAGGTGCGTCAATTCGCGATCTGCACCTGGACGGCACGCTGCAGGCGGCGTCTATGGTTCTGCGAAGCCTGAACGTCACGGATCTGTCCGGTGCCAACGTCCAGGCGACAGGCAGGATTGACGATCTGGCCAGGGAACCTTCCATCGATGGCCGTGTCGCGTTGAAGGTCAATGATCCGTCGCGTCTTGAAGCTCTTATCGGAAAGACGGCACATGATTTAGGGCGTCTCGGCGCTTTTGCGCTGGATTCGACGCTGATCGGCACTCTGGAAAATCTCGCTGTCGACGGGAATCTTTCGGTCCAGGGTGCTCAGATTGCAGCTACAGGTCAAATCAAGTCTCTGAGTCTAGATCCGACCTTTGACCTATCGGTTGACGCGAAACACCCGGACTTCAATGGTTTGCTGCGCGTCTTGGCACCAGATTCCGGCTTTGGCGGTGGTCAAGGTGCGTTCTCGCTCGTAAGTCAGGTGACCGGATCACCTACAGCCGTGAACCTTCGCAACCTCAATCTGCGTGCCGGTACCTTAAAAGCTCAAGGTTTGGTTGCGGCGGATTTCTCGGGCAACGTGCCGCAGCTGAATGTCGATCTGACTACGGATGAAATCCGGACGAAGGATCTGAAATCCGATGCAGCGGACCGGCGGTCCGACAAGGCGCAGCGTCGAACGTCACGGTCCAAAGGGAGGGACTCAGGGTCTGACGTAGGTGCGACCTCGAGAAATACTGGGACACCCGACCTCTCTGGCGTTCATCGTCGTTGGTCACGCGATACCATCGATCTTTCGGGGTTTGCCGAAGTGGATGGGGAAATCCTGGTGCGCTCCAAGGCGATCGTTATTGATGATCTTCGCCTCGATAAGACGCTCTTGGAAGCGACCCTGAATGGTGGTCTGCTCTCAGTTCGCCGCTTCGAAGCGGGCGTCTATGGCGGATCTTTGCAGGCGAGCGGCACTATCGATGGGCGCGATGCGGCAGTCGTGGATTTCGCCGTCAATGCGACTGGCTTAAACGCCGGACGGCTTGTGCGCGACCTCGCTGATTCCGACCGTATTACCGGTGCGCTGGACCTATCGGCTTCACTCCAGACTCGCGGGTCGAGTGAGGCGGAGTTGGTGCGTTCATTAGGCGGAAACGGACAGCTCGGCGGGACGTTGACCGCACGCGTTAAGGCAGAAGAACAGCTCGGCAACGTGGTTTTGGGTATTCTGGGCACCAAGGTTAAGGAAATCAGAGGTGTCAGTGATGCGACGACGGCCCTGTTCAGTGCCTTTGCGGGTGCGCCTGCAAAGTTAAGCGGAACCTTCAACGTCAAACAGGGCGTCGTCGAGACTACCGACACGCGGATCGACGGTCGTGATGCATCAATTTTCACGGCGGGAACGGCCAACTTGCCTGCTTGGCTCCTGGCGTCGCGTAGCGATCTCTTTCGCAGCCAGGATACTAACCAGCGAGACCCCTATGTTATTGCTGAGGTCAACGGGCCCTTGGATGAACCGAACGTGAAGGTCGGTGGCGAAGCCTTTAAGCGAAAGAAAAAGTCCGGCACATCGGGGTCATCATCTTCATCGGGATCCAGCTCATCTTCGTCGCAGAAGGTTAAACCGGAAGACGTGCTCCGTGGGTTGCTGAAGGACTTGGCGAGATAGGTCCGACTCGATTACTCGCTTTCAGGCTGTCGCAATAGAGCCTGTTTGAGAATATAAGTTCTGACGGCGCTGGAAAGATTCCCGCTCCTGGTCTCGTCGATCTCTTCAATCAAGGCGTTGATCGAGATACTGCGTTCGCTGGCCAGCGTTTTCAGAACCTGCCAAAAGGCATCTTCCAAGCTTAGGCTGGTGCGATGGCCGGCGATGATGACAGAACGTTTTTTCAGTTCCGGTCCCATAGTTCAGTTCTTCGGCCCCGGACCGATCATCTCTTCCGGTTTTACGAAACGCTCAAAATCTTCAGGGCTCAAAAGATCCAACGCCGCGGCTGCTTCTTTCAGGCTCGAATTGTCGTGATAGGCTTTCTTGGCCACTTTGGCGGCGTTGTCGTAGCCGATATGCGGGTTCAGGGCTGTGACGAGCATGAGGGATTGGTGCATCAGCTCTGAAATCCGTTCTTCGTTTGCCTCCAAGCCATCGATGCAATTGCTCCTGAAGCTGTCGCAGGCGTCGCCGATAAGTTTTGCCGATTGCAGCAGATTATAGATCAGCACGGGTTTGAAGACGTTGAGCTCGAAGTGGCCGTTCGAGCCGGCAATTGTGATGGTGACGTGATTGCCCATAACCTGTGTACAGACCATGGTCATGGCCTCAGCCTGGGTAGGGTTGACCTTACCTGGCATGATCGATGAGCCCGGCTCGTTGGCTGGTAACAGCAGTTCGCCCAGACCGCAGCGCGGACCCGAACCGAGCATTCGGATGTCGTGCGCAATCTTCATCAGGGACGCGGCCAGAACATTCAGTGCACCGGAGGTCTCGACAATCGCATCGTGAGCGGCTAGGGCTTCGAATTTATTTTCGGCGCTGGTGAAGGGCAGACCGGTGATATCAGCGACTTGAGCGGCAAAGACCTCTGCGAAGCCCTCGACTGAGTTCAGGCCGGTGCCCACAGCAGTCCCACCTTGTGCCAGCTGTCCAAGGCGCGGAAGCGTTCCTTTGATGCGTGCGATCCCATATTCGATCTGTTTGGCGTAACCGGAGAATTCCTGCCCCAACGTAAGGGGAGTGGCGTCCATCAGATGGGTTCTGCCGATCTTGATGATACCGTCGAAAGCTTCTGTCTTGGCGACCAAAGCCGCGTGCAGACGCTCCAGAGCCGGCAGGGTTTCACCGGCGATCTGTTGCAGTCCGGCGATGGACATAGCAGTGGGAAAGCTGTCGTTGGACGACTGCCCCATGTTGCAGTGATCGTTTGGGTGGACCGGTGATTTGCCGCCGCGTGTGCCTGACAGGATCTCATTGGCCCGACCGGCGATCACCTCATTGGCGTTCATGTTGCTCTGTGTGCCTGAACCGGTTTGCCACACCACCAGCGGAAATTGCTCAAGCAACTCACCTGCGGCCACTTCCTCTGCGGCCTTGCAGATGGCTGCGCCGAGTTCGTTGTCCAGCAAGCCGAACTCGAGATTGGTTTTGGCTGCGGCGAGTTTCTGCGTGCCGAGAGCTTTGATCAGCGCGGATGGCATTTTTTCTCCACCGATCTTGAAGTTCTGCAAAGACCGCTGCGTTTGCGCCCCCCAATAGCGATCGGCCGGGACAGCGATGTCCCCCATCGAATCGCTTTCGATCCGTGTTTCAGTTTCATACGTCGTCATGATCAAATCCGCTTCATCGTCATCCGCCGGTTCTGGATCTGCCGGACTGAACCGGGAAGTCTAGTTGCCGTTGCCGCCCAGTCCAGAGTGAAGTTGGATGATCCGTTCTAGGTCATATGGTTGGAGTAGTTTCATTGGCATGACTGGTCGCCTGGAGCGGACCGTCTGACGCGGATTTAGCCTAGTCCAATTCGCCCTGAAACACGCGGAGCGACCGAGAGTGAAAATCGCGGCGGTAAAGTACCAGCACAACCCAGGTGCAAGCCACGATAAAGACAGTTGAATGTACGAGCCAGCCGAGCGCCGCCAGCCCAAAGAAATAGGCGCGCATACCGCGCTGAAAGTGCTGACTTGCCAGATCGATGATCCGTCCCGCTTTCTCAGCGGTTTCCTGACGTTCCGGATCATCGCCGGCGGAAGGATCATTTTTCGGGGTCATTGGCGTGGCACCGATCAGGATCGAGCAGTAGTTGAACAGCCGGACCGACCAGGCAAACTTGAAGAATCCATAGATGAAGATCGTTACCAGGATGAGGATCTTGGCTTCCCAGATCCAACGTGTCGTACCGACATCGACTGGGAGTTCGTCGAGCAGGGCTGTAACCTGGTCGGTGGCGCCGAGTACCGCGATTAATCCACCGACCACGAAGATTGAGGTTGAAGCGAAGAAAACAGCGGCGTTGAGCAGATTTCCCATTAGCGTGGAATCGAGTATTCGATTTTCACGCTTGAGCATTTCGAACATCCAGCGACGCCGATAGGTGCTCAGCGCGTGATACATGCCTTTGGTTTTCTGCGGACCGTACTCAACGTAAAACGCGTAGCCGAACCAGCAGAACAGAAACCACGCAAACGAAATGTAATCGAGTGTAGAAACGTCATTCACCCAAGCGACCTGTGGTCAAGCGGTCGGCAGAGGGATTGTCGGGCGCACGGAAGTTCTGCTCTCGAAGACTGGTTTCGAGACACTGCCCGTATCAATCGTCGGTGTTATGGGCTGGTCGCCCCGGATATTCGCCAGCAGTTGATAATGATCTGGCATGGTCCGGAGAAGCTCGGCCTTGCGTTCTTCAAGCCTGCGCCCAAAGGCCTGCCAATGTTCATGCCGGACCGAACCTTCCAACGGAAAGTGTATGTCCCTGAAAAAGCCCTTTGGGTGGAGCGCAAAGATAAAATTCCAGTAGTTGAACAGCATGTAATCTTGGGTGTCGAAAGTCTCTGGAAAACGGGTTTTCCAGAGCTCGAACTTTTCGCGTAGAGAGTCGGGCAGGCGGCAGTCCTCGCGCGCCGACTTCCAGAAGGGGTCGGGGCGGTTCGAAGTGTAGTAGTGCGTCAGGATAAATTCCCGGATCTCTTCATAGAGACCGGTCATTAGCTGGTTGTAGCGGTTTGCCAGTGCGGGACTGCCCTTTTTGTCCGGAAAGTGCCCGACCAGCCAACGCGCGGCCATCTCGACTGTGTAGATTGCCGTGGCTTCCAGGGGTTCGATAAAGCCGTTGGAGAGGCCGATTGCAACACAGTTCTTAACCCAGAAACGCTGCGTATGGCCGATCCGCATCTTGATGACCCTTACATCGGGGTCAGGTGCGTCCATCGGCAGATCGCCGACCGCTCTGAGGTGCTGGAAGAATTCGTCCCGGGCTTCGTCGTCGCTTCTAAACGCGCTCGAGAAGACGTAGCCCGTTCCGACCCGGCTGTAGAGGGGCACGCGCCAAACCCAGCCGGCGCCCAAGGCGGTCGAGCGGGTACAGGGTTCGATCTTCGTTGGGTCCCGGTGCGGCAGCTGAACAGGAATCGCGCGGTCGTTGAGCAGAAAATCACCGTATGGAATGAAGGGTTCCTTAAGCACCTCTTTCATGATCATGCTCTTGAAGCCAGTGCAGTCGATTACGAACTCGACCGGTCGGTGTCCGCCCTGTTCGAGCTGCAGTCCTGAGATCGCGCCGGTCTCATCCTGGAACACCTCGATGACATCGTCCCGAATGTGTTCTATGCCCCGGGACAGCGCAACATCCCGCATGAACTCACCGAACAGGCCAGCGTCTAGATGGTAGGCGTAACCAATAGACTTTTCATAGTTTTCACCGTTCAGGGCGCGTGGGCCCTTGCGGGCGTGAATTAATGCGGAGTTGGCGGTCATATTGTCGGTGATTGCGGGATCTGCACCGTAAGGACCGAACTTATTAAAATGGTACGCCGGGGAATAGCCACCGACAGAGTTCGGGAAATTGAAGGGATGATAGAACGCAAAGGGTTTTCCGTGATCATCAACCGCCCAGTCGCCGAAACGCACGGAGATCTTAAAGGAGGCGTTGCAGCGCCGGAACAGCTCTGCCTCATCGATGCCGAGCTGCTGCATCAACATTGGCATTCCGGCCACGGTAGCCTCGCCGACGCCAACCGTCGGAATTTTCGGAGATTCGATCAGAGTGACTTTGACCGCCGGCCCTTCGCGGAAGGTGTTGACAAAAGTGCTGATGATCATGGCAGTCAGCCAGCCGGCAGTTCCGCCACCAACAATGGTTATGTGTTCAACTCTGTCGCTCATTTTTCCCTCCGGCAAGTCTCAATGCCGAGATACAACCGGGCAGTACGCTGCTCTGCAGCGACCCGGGTCGATTATCTCATGTCGCGGCAACGCGCCCCTGTCTGCGCCCGACTCCCCCGAGACGCGGCTGCCCATAGATTACACGCAAACGAACGGCCGATACCAGTGTCAGAACGAAATCAGTCGAGAGAATAGGCACTGACTGCATTCTGCGGCGCATCTTGCACGAAGTTTGTTGCAGATCAACGGTCTTTGGAGCGTTTGCGTTTCTTGACGGGTTTGCTGCGTCGTGCCGCGCTTACGGCACGTTCGGCCCAAGGAAGCAGACTCTCGGGATCCTCCATGGCTTCGTCCGGAACGGTCCAATAGGACATCTGGATTGGCTTCGATTTCCCCTCATAGGTAAAGGGCTCACCGCCGGCAGCGGAAAATTGCTCTTCGCTTTGGGAGTCGGCTTTGAAATAGAGGGTATCGAACGCGATGAGCGCGAACATGAGATCTTCAAGATAAAGGCCGTACCCCCCGAACATGGCCCGCGCTTTTACCGGTCCGAGAGGAAGAAGAAGGTCGAGACTGTGATCGACGATGGCTGGTCTTGGCTTCGCCATGATGTTTCCTTCGGGATCGATCACACTCGAGAGGTGTGACTAACGAAGTGTTAACCCAGCCTCGTCAAAATGCAAACGAGTCCGCCGAGACCGAGACCTACCCAAGGCCTGAGCTATGGATGATGAACTGAAACAGCGGGATCTTTCCAGCAAGCCCGATTCGCAACTGACCGCAGACGAGCGCAAAGAGCTTAAACGGCGGTTCGATGAATTCGTCGGAATTATGCGTTCACAGGGCATGGTGCCTGACAAACCGGCTAACAAGCCTGCAAAACGTGTAGAAAAGTGGAACCCGGCGACTCACGGTCGTCGGCATTGAAGCCTCACCGTCTTCGCCGGATCGGTGAAAATGTGAACGGACCTTCCAATTTCACGGTCATTGGGTGAACTACGTTCTCAGTCGCTTCGAAGGGGATCAATCGGCTCTGGCGGCAGGCAGTTCGATCTTGGTCCAAAAAAGCGTGCGGCCGGAAGCGGCGTGTTCCTGCTATTTCTTCCGAAAAGTATCCAGCGTTACGACGTTGTCGCTATCATCGCCTTCGGCATCAGGATCTTCCTCATCGCTCTCTGTGGCCTGATTTCCACCTGAAGATCCATCGCTTGAGTTGTCTTGTGGATCTGCGTTCGGAAAGTCGCCGCTAAGCGCCGCATTGCCGTCGTCGGCGAGTGCAGGGTCGTTCGACAGGTTTTCATCTTCATCGTCTTCGGCGCTGTCACCCACGTCGAACTGCAGCCCGAAACGTACGGACGGGTCGGCGAAAGCTGCGACTGCTTCGAATGGGATAGTGAGTTTCTCCGGCACATCCGAGAAACTCAAGGTGACGCTGAAGATATCGTCTCCAACTTCGAGGTCCCAGAACTGGTACTGCAGGATGATCGTCATCTCGCCCGGATAGCGTTCCCGCAAATGATTGGGAATATCGACGCCGGGGTGATCGGTCCTGAAGGTTATATAGAAGTGGTGGTCGCCGGGCAGACCGTTTTCGGCTGCATAGCTGAGCGAACGATGCACGACCGACAGCAGGGCATCCTCCACCATGCGGTCATATCGCAGCGCGTTATCCGAGCGATCCGTATCGTCCGCCATGCCCCGGTTGTCCCATCCCCCTGTGCGCAGCAGGTTTATCCTGTTGCATCAACATTCAACACCCCCAACTTGGCCGAATTTGGAAAAACCCGCAAGACGGCAAGCAGTGGGGCGCTTCTGTTGCCAGGTGCGCCCCGAACCCCGCCTCGACGTGTGAAGGCCGAGGGCTTAAC
Source organism: Pelagibius sp. Alg239-R121 (assembly GCF_947331435.1). Taxonomy (GTDB): domain Bacteria; phylum Pseudomonadota; class Alphaproteobacteria; order Kiloniellales; family Kiloniellaceae; genus Denitrobaculum. The sequence continues at coordinate 331,710 of NZ_CAMZOF010000003.1, forward strand.
TTGGCTACCAACCGCTGTTAAGCGGCGACGGCAAGCCCACTATCGTTGTCGTTTGCAACTATAGTTATGGCCCGATAACGGCGGTACCATGCCGGGCACCAAACACATCTTTACCACGCACGTCGATCCTGTTTCGCCCCCTCGATCCCGGTAATATCCTTTGTCCTAAACCTTGCTGGACGCTAGATACCAAGCCGGTTTTGGTGGAGGCGCCGGGTACTGCCCCCGGGTCCGTAACGCTTATTCCACATGCCTGTGTAGCACCATAGTCGGTTTCCCGACCCCTCCAATATAGGGTGAATCCTTCAAGGTTGAAAGCCTTGGTGAAGGGAAAGACCTTCCCGCGCGCTACATTGTGCCTGCCGACGCTAAATGCGGTGGTGCCGCCCGCCTTCAGACGCTAAACTTTGCGCGTACCAAGCTTGAGTAATCCGACGTTGCATCTGTTGATCAGGCAGGTTGAAGGCTCGAGGATTGGATGAAAGTAGCCGTTAACTCCATGGTAAATCACAAAATATGAGTGTCGGAAGCAGATGAGACAGTATCTCGATTTGTTGGATCACGTGCGGAGCAATGGCGCCGACAAGGCCGATCGGACCGGTACCGGCACGCGCAGCGTTTTCGGCTATCAGATGCGCTTTGATCTTGCGGAAGGCTTCCCCCTGGTGACAACCAAGAAGCTCCACGTGAAATCGATTATTCACGAACTGCTCTGGTTTTTGAACGGCGACACGAATATCGCCTATCTCAAAGCCAATGGAGTACGGATTTGGGATGAATGGGCTGATGAAAACGGCGACCTTGGCCCGGTTTACGGCGCGCAGTGGCGATCCTGGCCGGGGCCTGATGGTCGAAAGTTCGATCAGATCACCGGATTGATCGATCAGATTCGTTCGAATCCGGATTCGCGCCGGCTGATCGTGAGCGCCTGGAATGTGGCAAACGTCGACTCCATGGCACTGCCACCCTGCCATTGTCTGTTCCAGTTTTACGTCGCCGATGGAAAGCTATCCTGCCAGCTTTATCAAAGAAGCGCCGACATCTTTCTCGGCGTTCCCTTCAACATTGCCTCCTATGCTCTCCTGACCCTCATGATTGCCCAGGTGACCGGTCTGAAAGCGGGCGATTTCGTTCATACGCTCGGGGACGCTCATCTCTACAACAATCACTTCGAACAGGCGGATGTGCAGCTGTTGCGTGATCCATTGCCATTGCCTCGAATGGTGTTCAAGCGCGATATCGGGGATATCTTTGGGTTCTCCTACGAAGATTTCGACTTGCAGGGCTATCAAGCTCATCCACATATCGCCGCAGCAGTTGCAGTCTAGGACAAGGTCGAGATGGGTAAGGAACCGCGTGTAGCCCTGATCTGGGCGATGGGCGATAACAGAGTTATCGGCAAAGACAACGATTTACCCTGGCGGCTGCCGGCCGATCTGAAACATTTCAAGGCCATGACCCTGGGTAAGCCGGTCATCATGGGCCGTAAGACGTTCGATTCCATCGGACGTCCTCTACCGGGCCGCACGAATATCGTTGTGACGCGACGGGCCGATTATCGCCCGGACGGAGTTGTCGTCGTAAATGATCTGGACGAAGCGATCACCGTAGGACGCCAGGCGGCGGAGCGGGACGACAAGGATGAGTTCATGGTCATTGGCGGCGCGGAAATCTACGCCCTGATGCTAGACCGGGCGGAACGTCTTTATGTGACAGAGGTTCATGGTGAATTCGATGGTGACGCCTTCTTCCCGCCGTTCGATCTCGAACGCTGGGTCGAGATAAGCCGGGAGACACATGCCTCAACGGCAGAGGACCGGCCGGCGCACAGCTTCGTTGTTCTGGACGTTGTGGAACCTGCTTGCTGAGCCGTTGGACCGACGACCCAATTCGTCCCGGATAACGTTTGTCGTCGCTGGTCCCGCAAAAACCTTACGTCTCGCGGATCATCTGGTGCCGTGCCGGATTATCGAGCTTGGGGATATTGCACTTGCACCCGGCCTTCAGGGTGCCGTAGGTATTTGCGCATTGGCACGTGCTTCTGATTTTCGTTTGTTGAATTGACCCCATTTCAAGGTTTCGGCCCCTTCATGAACATACTTTATGTCGGCAGTTGCCAAGGTTTCCGGGAGGCTGGAAAGTCTTATTACATCCCCAAGAAACTGGTAAACGGGTTCACCCGGAACGGCCACAACGTCTACGCCTTCAACGATCGGGACTTTGCTCGGTTCTCCAACATCTTCCGCTCACGCAAGTGGGGGATCAGACCGCTCAACAAAAAGCTGCTCGAAGTCTGCGAGGAGTTCGCGCCTGATCTGATCGTGCTCGGCCACTGCGAAATGATTTGGAACACGACCCTGTCGGCGGTTCGCGAAACTTGCCCCGGTGTTAAGATCGTTTACCGCAATGTCGATCCGCTTATCCACGAGCAAAACGTCAAAGATATTCAGCGGCGCGTTGGGTTTGTCGACGGTATCTTCATTACCACGGCGGGGGAGGGCCTGAAACAGTTCAGCAGTCCTGACGGATTCGTCACCTTCATGCCGAACCCCGTTGATCGTGCCGTTGATACAGGCCGCAGCTTCGACAATGCCTGCTCCGTGGATCTGTTCTTCGCGGGCGGTCCACTCGGCGAGAGCGACGCGCGGCGGGACCTCATGACAAGCCTGCTCACGAAACGGCCCGAGTTGGAGATCGCGGTTCATGGCTGCGGCATCAACAAGGATTACCTTTTCGGCAAGACCTATATGGACCGTTTGGCGCAGAGTAAGATGGGGCTCTGCCTGAACCGTACCTATGATTATCATTGGTATTCTTCGGACCGTTTGACCCAGTATATGGGCAACGGACTCGTGACATTCCTGCGCAGCGGCACTGGTTTTGAGGAATTTTTCGGAAACGACGATCTCGCGTTCTATGCTGACGAGGCCGAACTACTTCGTAAACTGGACATGTTTATGGCCGACGATGGCTATCGCGTAGCTGTTGCGAAAAACGGTTGGAAAAAGGCACATGAGGCCTTTTCGGCCGAAAAAGTCACCCAATACATTCTGGATACGACCTTCGGCGATGGGCTCACCCTCAATTACTGCTGGCCGACAGAAAAATACTGATCCGCGGATAGGCTGACTCTACGGTGGTTTATGGTGTGCTGGAAGTTCTCTGTGTATCTGAGGATTGCACGGTTTCAGCCTGCTGTTCCTGCGTACGTTGTTCCTGGATAAAGAGCGCTTTGTAATAGGAAAAGAGCTGGTATAGGGCGGCCATCATGGCCAGCAAAAACCCCATTTTGCCCTCCCGGTAGCCCTTGCGACCCCACAGGGCTTTCAGGAAACGGTGGCAGGCGCGCCGCAGCACGGTGCGAAAGGGCGGCAGAGGTTTCTGCGCCATATCAATCGCCCGCATATCTGTGTACCAGATCAAGCGCTTGATCATATCGTTCAGATCACGGTCGACCAGGTGGGTGATGTGTCCCTTCAGCTCTTTGATCGGGTCTTTGAGTTCCAAGCTCGGGTGGATGCGCTGCAGCCCCCAGGTTTTGTAGCCCTTGGCAAAGAGGCGATCGCCGGCCGAGGCACCGAAGGACCCTGCCCAACCATATCGCAAAAGACGATTTCCGACATAGTTGTCAAACCGAATTTTGTAGCAACCCTTGATGCCCTCATCGACGACCTCTCGTATTTCCTTTGCCGTTTCGGGCAGTACACGCTCGTCGGCGTCGAGCTCGAGGATAAAGGGACCTGCACAAGCTTCGATCCCAAAATTTCGCCGGGCGCCTTCAATATCCCAGGAGCCCTCGAGGATGTTGGATGTGAATTCTTCGACGATTTTCCTAGTGCCGTCGGTGCATTTGTCGAGAACCACCACAATCTCGTCGCAAAAGTCGAGCGATCTGAGAGCGTCCCCGATCATCTCTTCCTCATTGTGCGCTACGATAAGCCCACTGAGCCTGTTGCGGTGTTCCATTTATTATCCGCTCTCTTTGACTTCTCTTGCCGGTCGGCGCGGCTGTTCAGCATCGGCCACCGACCCGCGTGGCGATCTCGAGATTTATAGTCAATCGCCAAGTGGCGTACAGGCTTTTCGGATGGAAATCCGAGGTTTCGGCGCGAAAGAGAAGCATTGTTAGCGGATTTCTTGAATTCGAGAAGTTGCAATCACGCTGGACAAATTGGGTTCCTGCCGCATAGATACGGCTTAAGCGCTCCCAAGAGCGTTAGGCGGGCTTAAAACGTGCTCTCATTTTGCAATGCCGAGTCTTCTTTAATGAAAAGCGTTTGCTGTTCCGGCGTCGTCGTGCCGGGCTGTTACAAATTCTTCGAGATGCAGTGGTTTAATGGTTTCTATTGGCGTTGGAAATAGCCGTCTGACTGACAAATATCATCGCATTCAGGGCTTATTGGAAAAACATGGCGTTTTTCAATGGCTCTATTTGGGGCTGGTGGCGTCCTTTTTCCTTTTCGACACGAAAATTCACCGCCTGTATTTCTATGTCGCCGTCATTCCGGTCTTTTTGGTGTTTTCGCGCTGGAACGTTGTGAGGCAGGTTTTCAGGTTACCTTTGTGGCGCTTGGCAACACTGTATCTTTGCTATCTTTGGGCAACCCAGTTTTGGAGCGACAGCCCCAGTCTCTTCGGCCTGCTGAACCAGACCAGGCTGTTGTTCATGACGTTGTTTTTTATGACAATGACGCTTTATCTCTCGATGGAAGATACGGACTTTCCGGAGAGAATTTTGCGATACTTTGCCTGGGCAGGCGCAATTGCCGCCGCCGCAGCGATCGCCTACCACCTGATCTTCGCGGAAGCGATTGTCGGTCGAATGGCGGGTCCCGGGCGTGCCGAACACCCGATTATCGGCGCAACTCTCTATGGTGTGGCGGCCTTGTGCTTTCTGTGTTGCGTCGCCCGCTCAATGCCTACTTCATCGGGCAGGATCCTTGGCTGGGGCGCATTTCTAACTTTAATCGTGGCAATGTTGCTCACGCAGAGCCGCGGGCCGCTGCTCAGTATGGTGCTCGTCATTTTTATGTATCTGCTGGCGACCGGACGTTGGAAGCTTGCGATTCTCATCCCCCTGCCTGCGGTAATCTACGTTGCATTGACGCTTTCGGGGGCAATCGAGCCTGGAACCTGGATCACGCGCGGGTCGACCCATCGATTTGGGATCTGGTTTCAATCTTGGGAATTGATAACCGAAAGCGCGAAAGCGGTAATGATCGGGCAGGGAATTCTGACCGAATATGCCTTCAAACTGGCAAATGGATTATACGTCAAATCACCGCATAACCTGTTTCTCGCGAACCAGCTTTACGGTGGGATTGTCGCCAGCGTTCTATTTATCGGCTTGATTGCCACCGTGGCTTACAAGGCGCTCCAGAGATTTCGGATGAGCGGAAATTTCGTTGTCTGCGCCTTGGCCTTGTTTGGTCTCGGTGTTGGCTTGTTTGATTACCGGACCGTTTTGATCAACTTGAGCCAGGAATGGATGTCATTCTGGCTGCCTGTTCTGCTGACGGCTTGCGGGTGGCCCTCGACTAACACTACTGCATCACGATCGTAGGCGATTGCCGCGCCCCAGCCTTATCGGCCGACAAACGCTCCCAGACGCTCTTTGCGATATCGATGTAGCGCTTCGCATGCTCGCCGTCTGGCGCGGATACAACAATCGGCCGTCCTTCATCGGAAGTGACGCGAATGTCGATGTGGAGCGGCATTTCCCCCAGGAAATCCATACCTAGAGATTCAGCTTCCTTCTTGGCCCCGCCGTGGCTGAAGATGTGTGACTCATGGCCGCAGTTGGGACAAATGAACACGCTCATGTTTTCGATGATGCCCAGAACCGGCACGTCAACCTTACGGAACATATTGAGGCCTTTTCTGGCGTCAAGCAGTGCAATGTCCTGCGGCGTCGAGACGATAATCGCGCCGGCGAGGGGGACCTGCTGAGCCATGGTAAGCTGGGCGTCGCCGGTTCCCGGTGGCATATCGACGATCAGAACGTCGAGTTCTCCCCATTCCACGTCCCGCAACATCTGCTGCAAAGCTGACTGTACCATAGGGCCCCGCCAGATCATCGGCGTGTCTTCGGCAACGAGGAAGCCCATGGACATGCATTTGATGCCGAAATTTTCCATCGGCTTTAGGATCTTGCCATCGGGCGAGCTGGGCCTTCCGGAGATCCCTAGCATTCTGGGCTGAGACGGACCGTAAATATCGGCGTCGAGCAGGCCGACTTTCAAGCCGATCCGCGAAAGAGCGAGCGAAAGATTGGCGGCTGTGGTCGATTTGCCGACACCACCTTTTCCGCTGGCAACAGCGACGATGGCGCCGACGCCGGGCACCAGCTGACGTTGAGCTCCTGCAGCTTGTGGCGGGCTCTGTCTGGGCGGTGCAGCCGCTGCAGCCTGTTGTGGCGGTGGTGCAGAGCCGGCAGCGCTGTGGGCGGTCAATACGGCCGTGACCGACAAGACACCCGGCAGGGCATGTACCACATCTTCCGCGGCTTTACGCAGCGGCTCCATCTTCGGACCGCGCTGAGGATCGACCTCGATGGCAAAACCTACATTGCCATCTTTGATGACCAGCCCGGAAATCATGCTCAAACTGACGATATCGCTATCGCGGTCCGGGTCCCGTACGCTCTTGAGCGCTTCGAGAATTTGCTGCTCTGTAATCTGGCTCATCCTTGAAACGAACGCCCTTTTGCCAATATTCCGTCTACGGCGTTAGACATGCGATAAATGTCCACAGGATGCAAATAAATCCGATGCTGAGCCATATTGCGGCATTACGCTCGTGATATTGAGGCGAAATGAGTCTATATGAACATTATCGCGCGAAAACGTGCGCTTCGAATGTCGGTATAGTTAACGGGAAAAGCTTGAATGCCCTGGGAAAATAAAGGTGGCGGCGGCCCGTGGGGCGGCGGCTCTGGCGGTGGCGGTAATGGTAACGGCGGTGGCCCGTGGGGCGGTCGCGGCGGTGGCGGCGGTGGACCCTCTGGTCCCAAGCCCCCCGATATAGAGGATCTGATCCGCAAGAGTCAGGACAAGGTTAAGGACATGTTGCCCGGCAGTGGCGGCCTGAATGGCTCCATCATCGCGGTAATTGCGGTTCTGGCCTTTGCCGTATGGTTCGGATTCGGTGGTTTTTACCGTGTGGAAAGTAACCAGCAGGGTGTTGAACTGGTGTTCGGTAAGTGGGTGAATACGACCCTTCCAGGATTGAACTGGAATTGGCCTTATCCGATTGGATCGGTTGAGACGCCAGGTGTTACCAACATTCAGCAGACGGATATCGGCTTCACGAATTTAGGCCGCTCAGATAACAGCAGTGCGAAGCGTGATGTCCCGCAAGAAAGCCTCATGCTGACCGGCGACCAGAATATCATCGATATCGATATGACGGTGCAGTGGAAGATTTCCGATGCTGGCGAATATCTCTTTAACGTTCGCGATCCTGAGCAAACGGTAAAAATCGCAGCTGAAAGCGCGCTGCGTGAGATTATCGGCCAGACAGATATTCAGCCTGCTCTGACCGAGGCTCGCCAAGATGTCCAGGTGCAGACCAGAAACCTGCTCCAGGAACTTCTCAACGAGTACAAGGCGGGTATCGAAATCACGGTCGTTCAGTTGCAGGAGGTGCAGGCACCGGGCGCCGTGACGGACGCTTTCGACGATGTTGCCCGCGCGATCCAGGACCTCAATCGGCTCCGCAACGAGGCGGACCGTTATCGCAATGACGTTTTGCCTAAGGCCCGTGGTGAAGCCCAAAAGATGATTCAGGGCGCGCAAGCCTACAAAGAACGCCTGGAAAACGAGGCAGAGGGTGAAGCTCAACGCTTCTTGTCAGTGTATGAAGCCTATAAGCAGAATCCCGAAGTGACCAAGCGAAGGATGTTCCTGGAAACCATTCAGAATGTCATGAGTAAGACCGACAAGGTTATCATGGACAACAATGCCGGAGGTGGTGCGGTTCCTTACCTTCCTCTCAACGAGCTGCGCGGCAACAGCGCGCCGCGTAATTAGGAGGGGTAGAGATGTCGCAGACCAAGCTATTCGTCGCTGCCGTCGTTGTAATCCTGCTTGGGATCGCGGTTTCCGCGACCATGTTCACAGTGAATGAAAAAGAGCAGGCGATTGTCATGCAGTTCGGCAATCCCATAAGGGTCATTAGAGATCCGGGGTTGCACTTCAAGGTTCCTATCATTCAGAACGCACAGTATTACGAAAAACGCGTGCTGAATCTGGATCCGCCATCCGAGAGCGTTTTGTTGACCGATCAGAAGCGTGTTTTGGTCGATACTTTTGCTCGCTATAGAATTGAAGATCCCCTCAAGTTCTTTCAGACCGTAAGAGCAATTCCCAACGCCAATCAGCGGCTTTCGGCAATTATCAATGCCAGTACCCGTGGTGTTTTGGGTAATGCAACCCTGGCCTCGGTTTTGTCGAAAGACCGGACACCGATTCTGCAGGAAATTCAGGAACAGGTGAACGGGCAAGCAGCAAACTTCGGAATCACAATCCTTGATGTCCGTTTGCGCCGTGCGGACCTGCCAGACGAAACCGTCCAGTCGGTGTATGCGCGGATGCGTTCGGAACGCGAACGGGAAGCAGCGGAATTCCGGGCGCAGGGCCAAGAGCTGGCACAGCGTATTACGGCCGCGGCCGATCGTGAAACGACGGTCATAATCGCCGAAGCAACGCGGGAGTCTGAAATTCTGCGTGGTCAGGGCGAAGGGTCTCGGACCACGATCCTGAACGACGCTTATGGTCAGGATGCGGAGTTCTTCAACTTCTATCGTTCCATGCAGGCTTATGAAGCTTCGCTGGCTAACGACAGCACGTATCTTGTGCTCTCGCCCGACAGTGAATTCTTCGACTTCTTCAAGTCGGTCGGACCCGCAGTTACGGGCGGGAATGCCGCAGGTACCGGCAACTGACGTCAGGTTTCTTTCCTGTCGGCTAGCTTACTTGGCTGACGGTAATCGGGTTTTAGTGCCCGGTTACCGTTGGCGGAAGATTGATAATGACGGATTTTTTGACCGGCCTTGCGCTGGTCCTCGTTATCGAAGGCCTGTTCCTCGCATTGTTTCCCAAGCGGTTGAAGGAGATCCTGACCCTGCTTGAGCGGTCTCCTATGGAGGCCCTGCGTATCGGTGGTCTGACGGCAGCAGCACTGGGGGTGCTGGGGGTCTGGTTGCTGCGCGGTTGAGTTCTTTCCAGTGACTAAATGGTGTTTTTGGCTCATCGAGTCGCGAAATAGAGCACGATGCGGACGTCATGACGTTCCATACGTCACAATTCCGCCCCTTTTCTCTCACAGCTTCTTGATGAAGGATACCGGCGCGTTTAAAGGGCTTTCCCTTGATCGCTCGGAAGAGAATAATAGATAGCACATACGAAGATGGGCGCGGGAACGTCGCTCTGGACATAATATATGAGGTGATGACGGTGACGCTCGGACATCGATCCCGACCCCGCAGTCGCGTAAAAGCCGTTACGGCGGAGCGTGAGAGCTACAACAAAAGCTTATTGGCCATAGCGGTCACAACGATCATTGCTCTGCTGCTCTGGTCGTTTTCCGTTCAAGCGCGTGGCGCGCCCGATAGCTTCGCAGATCTGGCCGAGAAGCTTTTGCCTTCTGTCGTCAATATCTCGGCGAGCCAAACAGTCGTAAGCAATGGCGATTCCGCAGAAGAACAGGAAGAAGGTCCGGCTCCGGGGCAGGATTTCGAAGAGTTCTTTAAGGATTTCTTCGAACGCCGCGGGCGTCCGCCAGAACGGCGCCGAGGCGGTTCGCAGGGCTCTGGCTTTATTATTTCCGACCAAGGCTACATCGTTACCAATCACCATGTGATCGAGGGTGCGGATAACGTATCCGTCCGTCTTCATGATGGCGTTACGTTGAAAGCGGAAGTTGTCGGTAGTGACGAAAAGACAGATTTGGCGCTGCTGAAGGTCAAGCCGCCGAAAGACATCGTGGCCGTTGACTGGGGTGATTCGGACGATACACGGATCGGTGACTGGGTTGTTGCGATCGGTAACCCCTTTGGGCTCGGTGGAACCGTCACGGCAGGGATTGTTTCGGCGCGTCAGCGTGATATCAACGCAGGCCCCTACGACGATTTCATCCAGACCGATGCTGCAATCAACCGCGGCAACTCCGGCGGCCCGATGTTCAATCTGGACGGTGATGTGATTGGTGTGAATACCGCCATTTTCTCGCCATCCGGCGGGTCGGTCGGTATTGGTTTCGCCATTCCCTCGACCCTGGCACGCAACATTGTCAGTCAGCTTCGTGAATTCGGAGAGGTCAAACGTGGCTGGCTGGGTGTTCATATTCAGACGGTCACCGAAGAGCTTGCCGAAGGCCTCAGGCTGAAGGATTCGAAGGGCGCGCTGGTTGCCTCTGTCACCGAGGGTGGTCCGGCTGAACAGGCCGGTATTCAGCAGGGCGACGTCATTTTGAAATTCGATGGCCGGGTTGTGCCCGACATGCGCAAGCTTCCCCGGATGGTAGCCGAGACGCCGATCGGTGAATCTGTCGATGTCGTTGTCTGGCGGCGAGGCGAAGAAAAAGTCGTGAAGGTCGATCTTGGCCGCCTGGAAGACGAGCCTCAGGTTGCCGCCGTACCGCAAAATCCGAAATCGGAAGACGTAACCGGCAAGGTCTCGGATCTCGGATTGGCTCTGGGGCAGATTACGCCGGAGCTGCGACAGCAGTTTGAGCTGGACGACAAGACCAGCGGTGTTGTGATCACTGCCGTGGACGGAAACGGAACGGCGGCCGAAAAAGGCCTGCGTGCCGGCGATGTGATCGTCGAGGTCGATCAGGAAGAGGTCGAAACCCCGGCGGAAGTTCAGCAGCGTGTGGAGAAGGCCAAAGAAGAAGGTTATCGTGTGGTAACCTTACTGGTGTTCCGACAGGGCGACTTTCAATGGGTGGCAGTGCGTCTGAAAAAGGACGGCTAACTCCCCAACAAGGTTATTTCCGCAACAATAGTGCGGAATTGGAAAGCGGTGACTTGTAAAAGTCACCGCTTTTTTTGTGCGGAAAATAATATTTAATAATAAATTAGCGGCAGATAATCAACAGTTATTGAAGAGAACAATAAAAACATAAAATAATAACGATAAAATTAAAAACATAATCGTATTTTTTACTAAAAAAACAAACTATAGAAAAATACATATAAAATTTTAGAGAAAATTTTAATTCGAATAAATTAAACTCATATATTTTTGTGTAGTTTTAAATGCCACTTTCATTGAATTTTTAATCTCATTTGACGAAACTGCGGCCACAAGTTTGACACAGGTAGTGCCGCACCAGGAACGGAGCGGTTTTAGTCGAGGAGACGCCCGAGATGACCGACGACCTTTCCCAAGGCTTCGATGAGACCAGCACCGACGTCGATGAGAATTCAGATAGCGATGCTGTCTTTAGCTCGGAGGCCATCGACCTCGTTGGTCAAAGTACGCCTTCAAGGGGTGCCGGTGTCGTGGTTCAACGGCCTGCGCCCGGATCAACTCAGGAATACAGTAATCTCGCGGGCGAGAACTTCCTCCTGGATTTCGATCCATCGGCGGCACAGTTCCTGGTCGAAGGCCAAAACGTTGTCTTAGGTTTCGACGACGATGGCGATAACGTCATCGACAGTCGCGTCGTGTTCTTGAATATGGTCGATGCCGCCAGTGGCGAAAACGCGCCGGCATTTCAGATCGGCGAAGCGGAAATTCCAGTGGCACAGCTCCTGTCTCAGGCTGAGCAACTGTCAGGTGATGGTACTCCGCTCGAAACCGCTGCGGGCGCAGAAGCTGTCAGCGGGGGTGGTTCGACCTATGGCGACAACCTTGGTGACCTGCTGAACCTATTGCTGGCGCAGGGAGTAATTGATGGGACTGCCCTCGCGTTTGGCGTTCCAAATCCTGATATAGCATTGGATCCGATCGATTTTGTCGAGGGGACGATCTCGATCGACTTTGTCACTATCACAACCGAAGTGTCCGAAGGCGATGTCACCGGCGCCTTCGATGGTGGTTTCGAAGATTGGCAGGCGAACCAGCATCAGGGCGATGCAACGCAAAGCCCCATGCGTATGAACGTCACCTTTAATCAGCCAGAGGGTGACGACGAAGTCCTCAATTTCATTACTATTTCCGAGATTCCAGAGGGTGTGACCATCTTCGTTGGTGATCCGACCAATCCGGCGAACGCCCAGAGCGGACCGGTCGTTCAGGTTGCTGCCGACGATATTGACGAAATCTACATTCTGCCGCCGGAACACAGCGACGCCGATATTCCTCTGACAGTGACGGCTAACATCACCGATCCCACCGACGGCATCACCGCAACCACGACCCCCTTGACGGTGGTCGGCATCGTTGATGCGGCAGCCGACAAACCGATCCTCTCCGTTCGTACGTCGTCGCCGGAAAGCATGGAACGCGACAGCAGCTTTGTCGAGCTGCGGGGTGTTCGCCAGTATGATGGCGAGGGTGGCGATTACGAAAATGAAAACGATGATAATCCGAAGGAAGAGAATTGCAGTCCGGAGGAAGCTCTGGTCAGCCTTTCGGTTGCTGCGACCTTCCCGGATTTTGAAGACGGCTCGGAAAGCCATAGCATTGTCGTTCGTGGCGTTCCCTCCGATTGGACCTTGATCGGCAACGAAGCTTTTCCCGAAGGCTCGGTCACGCATATCGTCGGCGAAGACGGTTTGGATACCTACATCTTCGCGGTAACAGACGGTTCTTTCGTCGAGACCGTGGTGTTCGATCCCCATGACTGGTCGTCAGAACGCTTGAGTGATGGTTCGGCCAACACACTTGGCGATGCGGGTATCACGGTTGAAGCCATTGCAGAGGAAGTCGATTTCTCGGGCGGTGAACTGACTGAGTTGAATGATGTCGCGATAACCCGCGCGGACATTCATGTCTGCATCGAAGAGGACGTGCCTGAAGCTCAAAATGCGGCAGTAGCTTACGATGAAACGCCGGGTGTGGACGACGACGCCAACGATGTCGCCGAGCTCGACGAAGACGTCGCTGACGGTCTTTCCGCTGCCTTTGGCGAGAGCTATGACGGCGACCTGCCCAAGGTCTGCGGCCAGGCACAGACGACGGTCAATTGGGAAATCTTCACGGATGGCACGGTTGATGCCGAGACTGCCGAACCATCGCAGTATGCCGTCTCGTTCAGCTACGACGGCGAAACCTCCGGTCTTTTTACCGGTGGCAGCGAGAACCCGGAAGAGGTCTTCCTCTTCAGCGACCCCAACGATCCGACCATTGTCTGGGGGATGACTGAGGCGGGAGAACTGGTTTTTGCCGGCCACCTGGATCCGAATCTTGCCGGTGAAAGTGCCGACTTCACCTTTGTCCAGTTCCAGCAGGTCAATCATCCCGAGGCTGGCGTGGCCGAAGACGGTGATCACGACGAGAATGCGGTTCCGAACCTTTCTCTGACTTACACCGTGACGGATGACGAGGGCGATCAGGACTCCGCCGAGATCACGGTGAGCATTCAGGATGATGGTCCCAGCGCCGAAGCTTCTTCTGCAAGTCTCGATGAGTCTGATGGCTTCGAGGGCGAGATTCCTTTCGAGCTGCCGAAAGACGCACCGGATCCTTGTGGCCTTGCCAAGGGTGCTGTTTCCTTCACTGTTGGAAAGGATATCGTGGGTTCGGGTATCGAACTGGCTGAAGCCATGTCGGCGTCCTACATCAATCCGGAAACCGAGCAACTTGAATCCTTTGCAGTGACCTCCGCCGGTGACACTGTGATTGCGTCTCTCAGCGAAGACGGCTCGGAAATCCGGGGCGAAACCGCAGACGGAGATCTGGTCTATCTGCTACGCCTCGATCAGGAAACCGGGGACTACAGCTTTATCCAGTTCCGTCAGATCGACCATCCGGTTGACGGCGACAGCGAGGCGGCGCAGGACGACACTCTGAACCTTCGCTTCAGCTACAAGGTCACTGATGGAGATGGTGACTTTGTCGTCAATGAAATTACGGTCTCCCTGGATGACGATGGACCCTCGGCCGAGACGGCCGCGATCGACTACGACGAAACAATGGGCCTGGGCATCGTGGACGGTGACCCGCAGGGTACGGATGAAACCGCTGCTGATCTGCCGGACGACCTGGAATTGCCGGAAGGAGCCGAGATTTGTGGTGTGGCACAGACCACGCTCAGCTTCGATTTCGGTAAGGACGAGCTGGGTGGCCTGGTGCAGCTCACCGATGGTGAGGGGGAACTGCACGACGGTACAGATAGCGGGCTCGCTGCGACCGATGGCAGTGAGAGTATTTACCTCTACGGTGACGGCACGACGGTTGAGGGCCGCATAGGCGGTGAGGACGGTGAGGTCGCCTTTACCATCCACCTGGACGGAGAAACCCTGTGGTTTGTCCAGCACAGTGCAATCGAGCACCCGGACGGCGAGTCCTTCGACGAGTCTGTATTCCTTCAGAATCTTGCCTACACCGTCACGGATGGCGATGGCGACAGCGTCACCAAATCCATCACCATCGAGATCCAGGACGACGGCCCCACAGCGACCGACACGGTCGAGGACACGACCCTACGCGAGCAGAGGCTGACGGACAGTAACCCCTTTAACGACTCTGCCAGCGGCACGCTCAACTTCGACGGCGGCAAGGACGGCGCGAGTGTCACGGACATCAGTTTCGATCATGCCAGCGACCCGGGCTCGGATTCCGATTTCGACGGCGGCCTGACATCCGGCGGTGCGCCGGTCGTGTTCGCTGCGGCGGTCGATACCGGGACTCACCTCTATCTGACGGGTTCGGCCGGCGGCAATGACGTCATCGAGATCCGCGTTGAGAAGGCCACGGGCAATTACGTAACCACCCTTATGGGTCCGATCGATCATCCGGATATCGACGAAACCGGTTCACTGGATAACCTCGATCTTTCGTTCAACTACACTGTCACGGACGGAGATGGTGATTCCGACTCTGCGCTGCTGACGGTTCGAGTCAGTGACGATGGTCCAAACGCGCGCTGGAGCCTGGCCCGCAGCCTCTCGGAGTCCGATCTCGACAACAATGGCCAGGAATCCGTCAGCGGTAACCTCCGCTTCGACTTCGGCGCCGATGGTGCGGGCGGCGTTATGGTCACCGACCTTGCCTGGTCTCATGACGTCGGGCGGGACGGCGATTTCGACAGGATACTGCGTGCCGGCGGTGAAGAGGTCGTCTTCGGTGCTGCGGTCGAGGACGGTTTGGGCAACATCGTTCTAACCGGCACGGCACCGATCGGCGAGAGCGGTGCCTCCGTCGACGTCATCTCGGTGACGGTCAACCAGACAACCGGCGCCTACAGAATCGATTTGGACCACGCTCTGGATCACCCTGATGCCGGCCAGACCGGCTTCCTGGACCAGTTGCTTCTGGCATTTAACTACACCGTCACCGATGCGGATGGCGACAGCGACTCCAATCTGCTCAAGGTGTTTGTGCGGGACGATGGACCGGATGCGCGCTGGACGGCCGCTGAGGAACCGCTCAAGGAACGCGATCTGGATGACAACGGCACCGAAAAACTTGAAGGTCAGCTCAACATCGACTTTGGTGCCGACGGACCTGGATCGGTTTCCGTCGACGATCTGCGCTTTGTTGCCGACCGTGAAGGAGGTTTCCGCTTCCTGTCCCTGACCTCCGGCGGTGAGGAAGTCATCTTTGGGGATGCGGTTGACGACGGCGAGGGTAACCTTGTTTTGACCGGTTCGGCGCCGATCGGTGAGGGCGGCGCGGTGCTCTCGGTGATATCCATCACCGTCGATAAGACAACCGGTGCCTACGTCGTCGAACTGGAGCAGCCGGTCGATCATCCCGACGTCAACCAGACGGGCGGGCAGGACCCGATCCGCCTGTGGTTCGAATACAGTGTCAGCGACTCCGATGGAGACAGCGATTCCAGCTGGCTGCAGATCGATATCTGGGATGACGGCCCCCGCGCCGGAAGCACCATCGCCGATGCGCCGCTCAGCGAAGCAGATTTCCACGACGATGGCAGCGAGTCGGTTCACGGCGATCTGGACTTTGACTTCGGTGCCGACGGCCCCGGTAGCATCTCGAATGTGAGCTTCGCCGGTGCCGAGGATTCTGAGACTGGGACTGACGCCGCCCTTACGTCCGGAGGCGCTCCCGTGGCTTTCGGGGCGGCAGCCATCGTCGACGGCATGCTGATTCTGACGGGCGCGGCTGACGGCGAGGACGTTATCGAAATCAAGGTCGATCAGCAGACCGGTGAATACTGGGTAACACTGCTTGGCCCTGTAGATCATCCGGATGTCGGTGAAAGCGGTGCTGCAGATCCCCTGGAGCTGACCTTCGACTTTATCGTCCAGGACAGCGACAGCCCGGATTCTGCGAAAGGCAGCCTGACGGTCACTATCGAAGACGATGCTCCTGTGCTGGTCGATCCCTGTATCCACGGCAATCTCATCGTCAACGGCAGTTTTGAAGAGGGCCACGGCTTAGGCAGCCGCAATTGGAACACCTATGGCGAAGGCCGTATTCCTGGATGGAACCCGGATCTCGAGGCCTCCAATGCGCCGATCGAAATTCAGAACGGTCGACTCGGTGGCATCCGGGCACAGCACGGTACAGCCAAGCTGGAACTGGATTCCCACGCGCGCGGTCCCTTCTCTGAATCCAACGCCCATATCTATCAGGACGTGGATACCAATCCGGGTGAGACTTACGAGCTGACCTTTCATTATGCGCCGCGTCCACGTGATGGCGGCAGCGGCAGCAGCGACGCCGAAGTCTGGTGGAACGGCGAAAAGGTCGCGACCCTGACCGATGACACACGCGGCTGGCAGGAAATCAACCTGAACGTCAAGGGTGGCGACGGTGATACCTCCCGTCTTGAATTCCGTGCGGTCGGCAAGGAAAACACGCTGGGTGGTTACATCGACAACATCTCGCTTTGCCCTTGCGCCGCTGTGGACGAAGACGACCTGCCGAAGGGTACCGACGGTTCCGATTCTGTTTCGATCACAGCGGTTCTTGGTGTCGACTTCGGCGCCGACGGAGCAGGGTCGGTCATCGCAGCGGACGGCCCGGCAGGCCTCACCTCGAACGGCGAGGTCGTCACCTACAGCTATGATCCCGAAACCCAGACCCTGACGGCAACGGCCGACGGCGTTGTGGTCTTCACAGTGGTCTTTGATGCTGCTGGTGGCGAGTTCGGCGAGTTTACTTTCACCCTGGAAGGTCAGCTCGACCATCCCATCAGTGGAGAAGACATCCTCGATCTGGGACTTTCTTTCACTGCGACCGACGGCGACGGTGATTTCGTAGAAGGCACTGCCAACGTCAAGGTCGTCGACGATGTCCCGATCGCGGAAGACAATGTCGACGAGGTCGAAGAGAACGGCGTTGCGACCGGCAATCTTATATCCGATGCCGGCCCTGACGGTGTCGATCAGGTCGGCGCCGACCAGAGCGGTGTGATCAGCAAGATCGTCCACAACGGTGTGACTTACGAATTGAATGCCGACGGAACGGCCTTAAGCGTTTCTGGCGGCGATCCTGCACCGGTCGAAAATGTCGACTACAGCTTCGACGGCACAACCCTGATCATTGAGGGTACCGAGCTTGGCGGCACCCTCTCGGTCGTGCTGACCGGTGCCGATGCCGGCGACTACAGCTATCGGTCCGTCGATGCCGGCCATGAATCCACGACCGCTACGGCCGGTTTCGATCTGGGAGACAGCTTGGGCAAATCGCCCGCTGAATGGGTAGCCTCGTTCGAAGATCAGGGCTTCACCCTGACGGCTTCGCGTTGGAATCCGGACACGGATAGCTACGACAGCGGCGTGCCGTTGAACAGCAAAGATGTTCGCATCGAGGGCAGCAATCTTTATGGCGGCGTCGGCACTGCAGGTGACGGCAATAATGGGGACTTTGCCGAAACCTCTTATCGTGACGTAGCCGGCCTGCCGGATGATGCCCCATACGAATACATCGACATCGGCCTGCCGGGAGAAACCGATTCCGCCAGCTTGACGGTCGGCGCGCTCTTCAACGGTATCCTCTACGATCATGGGAACGTCGAGCAGCTCACCGTCGAAGTTTCCAATGACGGCGAGACCTGGGTTACGGCGACGGTCGACCCGGTACGCGGCGATTATGACGGCGTAATCACGATCCACGTGAGTGGCGATGAGCCCTTTAGTCAGATTCGGGTCACACCGGTTCAGAGCGACAGCGGTTCGGGTCACAGCAACAGCGACTTCCTGATCCTGGGCGTGACAGCGCATGACTGTGCAGCGGCGGTCGAGGAAAGCTTCGATTACACCCTGCGGGATAGTGACGGCGATACCTCCAGCGCGACGCTGACCATCGGGGTCGAGCCGGGCGTTGCCGAACCTACGGTCGAGATTCAGGTGGACGCCGAGAGCGGCGCGATCTGCATCAAGGAAGACACCACCGGTACGGTCAACTTCACGGCCAGCGCCGAAGGCGACGACGTAATCACTGAAATCGAGATTACCGGTCTAGACCCGAGCGCGACCTACGACTTCAGCCAGATTGAGCTGGATAATCCGGGTGCATCGGTTGTGATCTCGGAAGACGGTACCTCCGCGAAAGTGACCGGTCTGAACACGGCATCGGTGACCACCAGCTTTGAAGTGACGGCTCCGGCGGACAGCGATGTCGATCTGGGTACCCTGACCGTGACGGCGACGGCCCGTGACGAAGGTTACTGCCATACAGGCATTACCGCCACCGCGAGCGATTCGGCGGATGTTGTGGTCGATGCGGTGGCCGATGCGATCACCATCACCAGTTTTAGTGTGAGCGATGCCAGCGGCGATGATGACATGACCTTCGGGGCTGGTGAGTTGGGCAGCCTGAATATTGCTGCGACCTGGGGTGACGGTGCTGATGGCTCTGAAGAACACAGTGTCACCATTGAGCTGCCGACCGGTTTCGTCTTCACTGAGTTCGCTGAAGGTGAATCGACTTTGACGCTGGATGACGTTTCTCTGCCGTTCGATATGAATATCGGTATCCAGGCCAGTGAAGATATCACCGATGGCGAAAATCTTGCCTTTACGGTTACGGTCGACGGTGTGGAATTGGCGACCTTGGACGGTGACAACGGCGCCAGCGGTGTGGAAAAAGATCTCTCCGACAACACTGAGAGTGCCGAAGCCACAACTTACGCTTCGGTGCAGGTTGCCGTACCCGATCCCGATCTGGTGGTCGGCAGTAACGATAACGACGAGCCAGAGAACGCGACACCACACTACGTCCCCGCGGACACGCCGCCGGCCGAAGGCGGCATCTTCGGCGGTGACGGCGACGACATTCTAATCGGCGATGTCGGTGGAACCGGTTCAGTGGAAGCGGCCGTGAATGTTTCCTATGTCATCGATGTGTCAGACTCCATGAGTTTCGTTCGGGTGAGTCTTCCCGATTACCAGACTTCCGGTCCGGATGCCGACGCTTATCGTCTTGAAGGCCTGCCACCGGGTGCCCGGGTTCAGTATGGCGACAGCTATAGCGAATCCGTCTATTTCAACAGCTCGGGAACTGCGACACTGAGTGACGATCAGATGGGGGACCTGATCATCCGACTACCCGACGGCTCATTGGATCTCAACGAACCGGGTTTCAACATCACGGTTCAGCCATTGCAGTACAGTGGAGGCGGCACGCATGCTGTCGGCACTCAACAGTCCAAGCCTGTCGATCCGTCAGAGGCAGGCCTGGTTGAGGCAAAAGAAGCTTTCACGGCGTTGCACGATTCCCTGCGCAATCAGCTCGCCAACAACAATTTGACCACCTTCCAGCTGGTCGCCTTCAACAGCGGGGTCGCGGTGAATCAGGTCTTCACTTACGACCCGGTCGACGATCGCTTCGAGAATGACTCCGGTCAGGCTCTGGAAGCTGTAATAGCCAATCTGGGTGCCTCGGGTGGTACGCAATTCGAGGGGCCGATCCAAGCCGTCGAAGACTTTCTGAATGACGGCAATCGACACGACGGCGCGGTTAACAAGGTCTATTTCCTCAGCGATGGTGAGGACAACGACGGATACGACGCTTCGATCGACTTCGAAGGGATCGATGTTGGGGTCCATGTCTTCGGGATCGGGACGGAGATCGTGCCTGAGCAGCTTGCCCAGGTGGCCGGTGAAGGCAATACCGACTCCTCCGTTGTCATTGTCGAGGACACAGGTGATCTCTCGACGTTGCTGGGCGATCAGACCCTGACAATCCTGACCGACGTTGGCGAGGATGAAATAACCGGCGGCGAAGGCAACGACCTGATCTTCGGTGACGTCATCAATACCGACTGGATGCTCGATCCGGTCGAGGAGGGCGGACTCGGTGCGATCGGTGAAGCTGGTGGCGGTTACAATACTCTCGTTGATCATCTGACCGCGACCTTGGGGCAGGCACCGACCAAGCTCGAGGTCATGACCTTCATTCAGGACAACCAGGACCGCTTTATCGAAGAGGCTGCTCACGATACCCGCGGTGAAGCCGATCTCATCAACGGTGGGGACGGTGACGATATACTGCTGGGCCAGGGTGGCGCTGATATCCTGATTGCCGGTGAAGGGGATGATGCCCTCTATGGCGGCGCGGACGGAGATACCTTTGTCTTTAATCTCACTGCTGACGAAGGCAATAACACCATCTTCGACTTCTCAGCAGGCAGTGGCGACCGGCTGTCCTTCGAGGATGTCACCGACGGTGGTGACAGTGGCGAGGACATCAGCATTGAAGATGCGGTCGCATCCTTCTCCAAGACCGATAATGTGGTGACGCTGGAACTGCAGAGCGGAACCACGATCGTGTTCCAGGATCTCGACAACGCGATCAACGACTTGACTGATCTCGACACCAATGCGCTGATCAACGGGACATGATGCCGTCAAATTCAGGGACGAGAGCCTGACCGGCAGCGTCACGAAACAAAACCGGCCGCGAGTGCAGTCTCCCGGCCGGTTTTCTTATGGACGAAGCTTCGTTCGCAGCGCGTAGGGTGGCTCCGCTGGCGCCTGACCACTTTTCAATGAGTTTGTGGTACCGATGGCTGTGAAAACGAATAGGCCTAGAACGGATTCACCAGGGCGACAGGTCTTCTAAGGCGATTTCGTCGAACCCGGATCTATTCGTCGAGCTGACGGGCCAATTCGCCGAGCAGCGAGACGCTTGGCTTTGCGGGCCCGGTCAGATGGGCATCATTCAGAAACGCCTGAATAGCAATACGCCGGCTGGAACGCGACGGGCGCTTACCTCTTCCACGCAGATACCCCAATTCCGACAACAGAAGGTCAATTGTCTGGATTGGAGTGTCTTCCGCCTTGCGATTGACGCGTGGTGGCTTGCCTTCCCGCCAGATGTTCCCGGCTGGCCGGAGAATGCGTGCAGCGCGGGCCGAACCGACATCGGGATGGAACACCGATACTGAAAGAGCGCCGGCGATATCCTGTTTCCCGTCAGAAGCACCGATGACATGGACGCCCGTGGCGTAGATTCCGCCATCTGTAAAAACCAGCAACGGCGAACCGGAGTCACCCTGCATGATGCTGCAACGGTGGGCGATACCAACGCCGTTTTTAAAATAACCGGCGATTTCGCATCCGAAGCCGGCTTTCAGACGGTGCGGTGCATCGCCGCGATAGCCGGCATGGAGCAGGGTTGCACTGCCTTCAGACAGGTCCCTGAGTAATTCGTTGTCCAGGCGGCGCAAAGCCAGCCATCCGGCATCTTTTCCCAGCGGACGTGCCAGCTCCAGAAGCGCCCAATCGGTGACAGTATTTTTGACCGAAGCGTCCGAAGTTTTTTTGTATTTCTTGGATTGTTTGTACTTTTTGACTGACGAGGTGATTTTGTGCTGACGGTTCTGATATCCCGCAGTGAAGCGGATTTCCGACGATTTGATCCAGCGGTTGCTCGCGCGGTCATAGAGGCAATGCGCGGCGGTCAAAACATGCTTTTGGCTAATCAGGAAACCGGAACAATGCCCGATCGAGGTTTCGATTTTGCCGATGGCGCTCCAGGGGTACTCCATGGCATTGACGGTCACGCGTTCCGGGATTGCCCAGGCGGCGTTGACGCCAAGCCCGAGCGTGCTTGAGCCGAGGAGGGTCGCGACCAGCAGAGGCTTCAGTCTTTTCGGACTGCGGGCCGCTGCGAGAAACCGATGATGAGGCCATTTTGTCATCGGCCAAGACTAGAACGAAAACTTGAGCCAAGTTTTAACGCGCAAGGTTAACGGCAAAGAATAGTTGCGGAGATGGTTAACGTACCTTCTCTTCGCTCAGTAGGAGCTGCTCAAGCAACTGAATGGAGGCTTGGCCGTCACGGGTAAGCTTTTGCTCCAATTGAAATTTTTTAATTGCTTCGGCGCGTTCTTTTGCGGTTCCTGCAGTGTCGGTTGATAGAAAACCCGATCTGTACAGCAGCGCATCAATGGCCTTGAGCGGCAGCCGATTAATCTTATCGTTCTCCTGGGGCTGCTGGCCTGGTCCCCAATAAGCTTTCAGTGCTGTCGAGAACTCCAGTGTCGCTGGACCCGTTGCTTCGGGATGGAACGCCACCAGCGAGAGCGTGCCGGAGACAGGCCGGCCGTCCCATCGAACTTGAAGGACGTGGATGCCGATTACGGAAATCCGGCCGCGATCAAGGACCAGCAACGGAGATCCTGAATCGCCTTTGGCAATCGGGCAGTCGTGCACCAAGCCGGAATTCTTAGAGAAATTGCCAACAAATGTGCAGCCAAATGTTGCGGTGATGACATGAGCGCGCTGCCTTTGATAGCCCGCTTGGAGCAGTATGGCTTTCTTTTGGTCGATCCGACTGCGCAGTCCCTCGTCAAGGCCACGCACACCAAACCACCCGGTCTGTCGTCCTATCCCTTTCTTCAGTCGGACGACAGCCCAGTCGGCGACCGCGTTCTCAGCAGATACCGACTGTGCGGGCTTGAACGCCTTCGACACTTGGTAGCTTTCGACCGGCGAATGCAGACTGTAGTCTTCGCGTTGATAAGCAGCGACAAAATGAAGTTCGCTTGCGCCGCGCCATCGTCCGCTGATGTTGTCATATAGGCAGTGCGCTGCTGTAAGCAGCGTCTGCTCGCCGATCATAAAGCCGGTGCAATGTCCGCGCCCGCCCGCGTTGAGGCGCCCGATCGGGCTCCAGGGATAGGAATGCGCGTTCACTTCAATCCGGGATGCGTTGCCGTCATTCTTTGCAAGTGCCTGCCCGCTGCCCGATCCAAGCAAGCATGCGGCTATCATCCAGGCTGTCGTTTTGCGTGCAAACACCGTCGTTAGGTTTCGTTCGCCGGTAAGCCAGCCAACAGTTTCTCGCCTGCCACGCTGCCGACGACATCCCGCAGGGCCTCAACGATGCGTGTCGCATAGCGATCCTTGTTCTCGTTGAGGATCTTCAGGGTTTCTTCGTTGGAAAGACCTGCACGGTATGACCGCGGCTCAACGCGGGCGGAGAAGACATCGCACACTCCGAGGATCTGCGCCGTAACCAGGATCGCTTCTGCTTTCAACCCAACCGGATAGCCGCCGCCATCCAGCCGTTCGTGCATCTGATAGATCGTCGGCAGGACTGGTAACTCGAAGTCGATATCCCGTAGCATCGACGCGGCGTGATCCAAGTGTTTTCTGATTTCGGCGATTTCCGAATCATCAAGCCGGTCGGGTTTATTCAGGAGCTTACGGGAGATTGCCAGCTTACCGAGCTGAGATAGATTCGCCGCAATCTCCAAGGTCGAGACCTCTTCGCTGGAGAGCTGCAAGCGCTTGGCGACTGCAACCGCAAGGCTGGCGACGCGACGCGAATGGCCGGCCAGATAGGGATCTCGCAGTTCGATGGCACGCACAAGTGCGGTTACCATTTGCCGGACGGCCCGGTCGCGTTTCTGCTGCTCTTCTACCAACTCGGTGACGTCACGCACTACAGAAACGACGCCGTTGGGCTGATCCTGTTCGTCGAGGAACGGCAGCTTGGAGAACTGCAGATGCCGCCGCTTGCCGTCTAAATAGACTTCTTCGTTAAAGGTCGTAACGGCCGCGCGCTCAAGAGCTTTTTTGTCGGACAGCGCGAGACGATCGGCTGTTCCCTGACCGAAGAGCGCAACATCATCCAGGCCGACAATATCCTCTGAATCCCGGCCCACGGCTTTGGCGAATGCGCTATTGGCGTAACGGTAGTTGCCATCGGGCGCTTTCAATCCGATGTAGTCTGCGATGCTGCCGTTGATGCTGTCTAAAAAACGTTTTTGGGTTTGGATTTGTGCCGCGAGGTGTCGGAACTGGTCTGCCATCATTCGATTGTGGCTGCTGCGCAGCTGCGCCCAGACCGCTCCAAAGACGGCAACGATTGCAAAGACGATAAGAGCCATAGCGACGATGACAACCGTTGTATAGGTGTTAAGCTCAGCGTGGGCCGCACCCCGGTCCATTTCGAGAACAGCCCAGAAGTCATCACCTGAAATTGGTGCGGCGCGGGCGTAGGCGACTTTCGTGCCATCGAGCGAAGATCCCGCTGTAAAAGGCAGGCTTTTGTGTCCGGGGATAAAGTCGCTGCCGGCAAGCGATTGTAATTCGGGTGTCCTGGTGGGAAGCAGTTCAATAAGACCGTTGTCGGGCGTCATATGAACTAGATGCAGCTGTTCGCCTTTGGGAGCGAGTGGACGCGGTGCCAGGCTCTCAGCCAACTTTACGGCCACCGGCGCCGTTACGATCAGCACACCGACAGGCGCGGCTTGATCGGTCTGGGACGCGGCGGGCAGGATTGGAATATAGATATCCATGACCAGGCCTGCCGCCGCGGCACGTGGCGCGCCGAATTGCCTGTCGCCGGCCGCCAGGACCGAGAGCGCCAACTTGGCCTGCTGTGTTTCCAACGGTGCGGCTCCACCGCTCGTAACGAAAGCAACGCCGGCCTTGCCGACCACGTAGCCCGACACGAAGTCAGCCGAGATCACAAAATCTGTAAGAACTCTTTCCATGTAGGGGAGTTGTTCAAGCAACGCGATGCCGAGACCCGAGTCAGAATTCTGGTTCTGTTCGACCTGTGGCGTCGATTCGATCACGCCACCGGCTGCATCGACATCGCTCGCAAACAACCGGAAGAGCTCGCTCTCAACCAGCCGGTCGGCGAGCCGCGCTGTGCCGTCGAGCCAGGTTGAGATGACCTCTGCGCGTGCTTCTACCGTGATCCGCATCCGCTGCTGCAAGTCGCCAATCACCTGCGCTTTTTTTGATTCGATTGTCAGCCAGGGAATGACGACGGCGATGACGACGATAGCGGCAAGGCCGATCAGGGCGGATTTTGGCAAGCCGTCAGGTGCATCGGGTGAGGATGCCGGCTGTTCCAGATCGATCGTGGCCAAATCAGTCTGGGCCAGATCAATCGATGATCGCTCCAACTCGTTCATTCTGTTGCCTATGGACATCTTGCTTGATCTCTTTTGGTAAAGCTTTATTGGCGAACGAAGTGCGCCCAGCGGGTGGTCTCATTCATCGAATACTGCGGCAGGTAGTGCTTATATTTTGAGTGTGACAAAATGACGTTCGAAAGGCTATCGAGGACCAGGATGTCGTTTTTTTCGTATATTGCCAGAATGGCATGTCCGATATTGCGAATTCGGTCCATCACGATGACCACACGCATTTCCTGTTCCGAGAAACCCAATTCTTTGAGAGCGAAGTATTTTGCAATCGAAAAGTCCTCGCAATCGCCGGAACGGGTCATGAATTCCACGGGACTGGCCCAATATTCATTCACGCCAAAAACTTCTTGGTCGAACTTGTACGGCCAGCGGTTAAAATAGCGGTTGACCGCACGAAGCTTCTCCTGCCGATTAAGGTTTCGGGCAGAGATGATGATTTCGCGCCAGGATTTTTGCACTTCGCTCGAACAGTTCGCCGCGTTGTTTGTGCAGGACTGAAACGCTTTTTGTTCTTGCTTGACCTGGTCCAGTACTCTGCGCCATTGAGGCAGGGCCTTGAAGGACTTCGATTTAAATTCGATGGTCCGGAAGATCCCGGGAGAGGCGGTCTGCAGGGATTTTGTCAGATCACTCAGCGTCGCGGAGCGTACGGGAAACGGCGCGGCTGGCAGCGCGGCAGCAAATGCCGCGATCCCCATGATAAACCGTCGCCGATGCACCGTGAGCAATTCCTGTTCATGATCTGGAGTCTGATCGCTTTTCGCTGAATCAGGGAAAAACGTGAATCAGTCTCTTAATCGTGTTTTCATTTCGGAAGTCTTACAGAAATTGGTTAATACGTTTTGAAGATATGCGGTATGGAACGATCTGGACTCAGTGCGTAATCGCCTGGAGCGGATCGCTTAAGAGCACAGCGTTCAAACTCCGGCCCTCTGGGCCTTAACCCCGCGCGAGACCTTCCAGCTGCAGCAGGAAGGTGATCAGCTGTGGTTGGATCCAGCCAAAGCGTTCCTGCGACCCTGAAACCGCACCCTTTAGTATGCGCGGTAGCGTTCGGGGGACGTCAATGATCCGGGAGCGCAGGTTTCCATCCGCAAGGTAAGCGCAAAGCTGCGTGAGATATCGCCTGTTGTGTTGTCGATTTGGTTGCGTCGACAAGCTGGAATCGGCATAGGGGATGTCGCGCCATTCGGGATAACTCTTCTCAATGGCTTCACGATACACCTGACCGCCGACGAGTATAGGCTCCGGGATCGACATGGAGAACTCAAACAGCTCCTTGTCGAGGAAGGGTGTGTGAACCGTTTCTATGTCATGAAGCAATCCAAAGGGAACCGGGGCAACGGCGCGCCGCATCCGTGACCAAAACAAAAAACTGGAAGTCGGGCAGACCTGTTCCGCATGTAGCTTGAGATCCTCGACCACTCTGTGGATGGCTTTATCACGGCTTAGGAGTTTGTAGGTTTCTGCACTCAGCGTCTGCGAGAGAGTGGCTTCGGAATCGCCCAGTATGTCGATGGCAAGTTCGGTAAGCTTGCCGTCGCCGAAGAGTCTTGCGCGCTTGTCGCTGTAGAGATTGCAATCAATATTGATCCCGTCGTAGGAACAGTCGACGGCGGACGGGAGATACCTTGCCATCGGTACCACCCAGTTGTGTTCAAGCGTCGAGAATCCCATCCGCCTGTTCTTGTCTTTTTCTAGCGCGATGCTCGCCCACTCGGCCGGTATCAAACGTTGCTCGATACCCAGGCGCTCAGTGATCAGGGCAGAAACTTTTGCGTCCTCGTTCGCGCGCGGTGGTGGATGCATCGCGGTCACGCAAAATTCAGGCAGATGGCTCTGACGGGCCAGTTCGAACAGAATGCGCCTGGACTCTTTACCTCCGCTCAAGGGCACTGTGAAACGGTTGCTCTTGGGTAGTCTGCGCGCAATTGATTGCGCGAACAGCTCATGGATCCCCTCCAGGATCGCTGCAGGCTTGAGATGTTGCGGTGAAGAGCGGAAGGGCGCACTTTCGATGTTGAGCCTGCCTTCACTCCAGGTCAGACGCGAATTCGGCGCTAAACAACGAATACTCTTAAACGGGGTGTCCTCGCCGACGAAATTTTGGCGGCGAATGAAAACGGACAGTCCGACGTCATCGAGCTCTTGAGGCGCACCGCATTCCAACAGGGTCTCAATCGAATCTGAGATGCAGAAGGTATCGCCCTTCTCGAAGTAGTACAGCGGCACCATGCCGAAGCGGCAATTCGACGCTGTAAGAGTAGCGCCATCCCAGTCCCATTTCGACCAAATGCCGACGCGGATGTTGTCGCTTCGCCTAACTCTGTGCTCGCGGGCAAAGTGAGGATTGCCTTTAACGCGGTTGCGCCCCGAAGCGAAGTTTAACTGGAAAAACTTAGACGACACTACCGAACCTACTGGTCTGCTCCAAGGGCAGAGAGATGAGCCAAATGCGTTGGGGAGCTCAAAGGTTTTGAACTCAAGGCTTTACTCTTAAGGGTACATGTTTGTAATCCAGGCGGCGTCATTGCTCAGGACATACATATCGGAAAAAGGAACTGCTCAACGCTCCCGCAAAGCCTGGTCACGTGCCTTTAAGATCGGTTTGAGCAGATAGTCCAACACGGTCTTCTTGCCGGTCAGAATCTCGACGGTAGAGGTCATGCCCGGGATGATCGGCAGTTCGGCGCCGTTGCGTTGGAGCGTGATATCACCGGTCCTGAGATAGACCCGATAGAAACTCTCACCCTGGTCATCCTTGATCGTGCCGGCCGATATGGTCTCAAGCTGCGCGTTGAGGCCGCCGTAAATGGAAAAATCATAGGCGGTAATCTTGATGGTCGCTTCTTGACCAGGGCGCAGGAACGCGATGTCGGACGGGCGGATCTGCGCTTCGATCAAAAGTGTGTCGTCCAACGGCACGATTTCGATGATGTCTTCCCCTGGACGAATGACGCCGCCAACTGTGTTGTGTTTGACTTCCTTGATGGTGCCACGCACCGGCGAACGAACCTCGGTTCGTGTCACCAGATCTTCGCCGGCGGTCAGGGACTGGCTGATCGACTGTGCTTCCGTCCTGGCCTGGCTGAGTTCTTCGGAGACCTGAGCTTTCGTTGAAAGGACCAATTCGTCGATACGCTGCTGGGCTTCCAGAACCGCGGTCTGCAGGCGCGGCATGCTAAGGCGAATGGTTTTCAGCTCGCCTTCCAGATCCGAGACCTGGCGGTCAATTCGGATAAGATCCAACCGCGGACTGATCCCCTTCTTGACCAGGGGGGCTGTGATTCCGCGTTCTTCCTGTGCCAATTTCAGGCTTCGGCGGAGCTGTTGGCTGCGGCTCTTGGCCTCGGTTATTTCCTGTTCGCGCTGGGACTTCTGCGCCTGCAAAACAGCGATCTGAGCGGTCAGCTGACGTTTCCGGTTGTCAAATTGCAGGCGCTGGGTCGAGACCTCTCGGGCCGCATTTTCGATGACATTCTCGGAGAACTCGATTTCTCTGTCTTCCAGCTCGGCTTCGAGGCGGGCTGACTTCGCCAGCAGGGCAAAGTACTGGCTGCGCGTGTCCTGGAAAGTTGCCCGCGCCGCCGTGTTGTTGATGCGGACCAGAATATCGCCGGGTTCAACGATGTCGCCTTCACGCACCATGATCCCTGCGAGGATGCCACCCTCGAGATTCTGAATAATCTGGGTCTTGCTGGAGGGAACCACCGTGCCTTCGCCGCGTGTTACCTCATCCAGAACCGCATGGTTCGCCCAAATGCCGAACACAAGGAAGAACAGAAACGATGTCAGCGTCAGGATATAGGCAAAAGCACGACCGCGCCGGCGCGCCGCGGCGTGGACGTCGGGCATGAAGAAAAGGTCTTCATCCTTGTAGGGGTCGGAAGTCGACATGCGTCCTAATTCCTCACTGACTCTCTCGGTGCAACTGACCGTGAATCACTAGCATCTGATTTTCCCATTGCACTCCGATGTACTGCCACCTGCACACGTCAATTCGCACCGGCACGAATGCGCCCCTGCTTCAAGGCTTCTAGGACTTCTTCCTTTTTGCCGTCAGCGACGATCTTGCCGTTGTCCAGGATGATCAGACGGTCCACGAGGCTGAGCAGCGAACTGCGGTGGGTTACAAGCAAAAGGGTCTTGCCGACCATCGCTTTGCCCAGGCGGTTTTTGAACATCGCCTCAGTCGAGTTGTCCATACCGCTGGTCGGCTCATCCATCAAAATGATCGGTGGATCGAGCAATAGAGAGCGCGCGATGACGACCGCCTGCCGCTGTCCGCCCGACAACGCCATGCCGCGCTCGCCCACCTGTAGATCAAATCCATGCGGATGAGCTCGAAGAAAGTCGCTGACGCCTGCGACGGCAGCGGCTCGCAGAATGGTCTTGTCGTCGACATGCGGTGCGCCGAAGGAGATGTTTTCGCGCACCGAACCGAAGAAGAGATAGTTGTCCTGTGAGACATAACCGATATTACGGCGCAAATCCGCTGGATCGATTTGACGCAGATCAGTGCCATCCATCAAAACCGAGCCTTCGGTCGGTTCGTAAAGGCCGAGCAAAAGGCGCGCGATGGTGCTCTTGCCTGACCCGATCCGCCCCAAGATGCCGATTTTCTCACCGGGCTTCACCTTGAAGCTGAGGTTGTCGAGGGCCAGGGGTTCCTGGTTCGGGTAGTTGAAATTGATCTTCTTGAATTCGATCTCACCGCTCAGGCGCGGCCGATGCAGGAAGGTTTTGTCCTGGTCGCGCTCGACAGGCGATTTCATCAGGGTGTCCAGCGACTTCAATGCGACCCGCGACTGCTGGAGCCGGGTCAGCATGCCTGCAATGGCGCCGAGCGGAGCCAGCGCACGGCCCGTGAGCATGGTCGAGGCCACCAGGGCGCCCATGGTGATTTCACCTTCGGAAATAAGATGAACGCCGTAGATCACGACGATAACCGTCACCAGTTGGATTGTGACCTGGGCGAAGGTCGTTGCGATGCCCGAGAGGAACCTTGCTTTGCCCGATGACTCCGCAGTCAGGCCGACAAAGCGTTCCCAGGAACGCTGCACCCGGCCCTCGGCGGCGGTTGCCTTGATGGTCTCCAGACCATCGATGGTCTCAACGAGCAAAGCGTGCTTCTGGCTCGACTCCCGATGCGTCTTTTCTATGACTTTCCGCAAAGGTATCTGCAGACAGACACCCACAAAAATCACGATCGGTACGGCAATCAGAGGGATCAGGGCAATCGGACCCGACACCAGGAAAATGACACCGAGGAACAGAAAGATGAAAGGCAGGTCGACAAAGGCGACCAGTGTTCCTGAGGTGAAAAACTCTCGCAGGCTCTCGAATTCGCGAAGATTGTTTGCCATTGCGCCGGTCGAGGGCGGTTTACTGGAGAGCTTCATGGACATCAGCTGCTCAAGCAACCTGCTGGCGATAATGACGTCTGCATTTTTGCCGGCAATATCGACGAAGTAAGTGCGCATGTTGCGCATAACGAACTCGAACAGGAACACCGTGCAAACGCCGAGGGCCAGAACCCAAAGCGTCTCAATAGCGTTGTTCGGTACGACGCGGTCGTAGACGTTCATGATGAACAGTGGGCTCGCGATCGCGAAGCAGTTGATCATGATCGAGGCCAGCGCCACGTGACTGTAGATCGGCCAGAACTTTGCCAGCGTGCCCCAGAACCAGGCTGTCGGCTGCTTGAGTCGGATGTCCAAGGCGCGATCGTCGAACTTGAACTCGGGCCGTGCAAAGATCGCGTAGCCGAGGTACTGCTCCTCCAGTTCCTCGATGTCGATGGTCTTGGTGCCGCCACCGCCCTCGGGCACCATAATTTCAGCAGACTGCTTGCCCTTGATCTGGGTGAGAACACAAGCCCCACTGCCTTTCAGCAGCAGAATACAGGGCAGGGTCACCTGCTGTATGGATTTTAGTTTGGGCCGGCGGACGACGCGCGCCGTAAGCCCGGCGCGTTCGGCGGCCCGGACTGCCAGCTCAGGAGTGAATCGCTGTTCGGCGTGCGGGAGTCCGGCCTTAAGAGCTTCCGCCGAAATCGGGCGCTGCAGCAGGGTGGCGAGGAAAGTGACGCATTGTACGAGCGGGTCTTCGAAGTCGACCATCGAGGGGGCAACATGCCACTCGGACTTAGCCGCTTCCAAGAGGTCCTCCGGTTGCAGCGGGCTTGTTGCTTTCTCGGCTTCCGGCTGCTGCGCGCTCCCCGATTCAGTGTTCAGCGGAGTCCCTGTCGATGCAGGCGCTGAATCCGTTGCGGATTGCGGTGCAGTGCCGGATCCAGGCTGGGGTGTCGACTCAGGTGCTGGCTCGGTCGTCGCGGCTTGTGGAGACTGACTTGCTTGCTGTTGCGGGGATGCGGAAGCTGTCCTCGCCCCGACGCTGTAATCGCGAGGTGCCATCGTGCTCTTGTGGTCTCCTGCAGTCATTGCGACCGGATTTGTTCCGTAACCGGATTGTCATTGTCTCGCACCGGCTCAACCGACGCATGGAAATTACGACGGCAATAATCCATCACTAGGTGCTTCCCATTGGTTAATGCCTCTCAAAAGATGGCATTGAATCTACACATTATGGTTAACGCAGTGTGAAAGGGCACGAAAAATACTTTTCTGCGGATTGCCTGACGACATGGGGGCGGTGGCGGCAGTGAATTTCACTCTGCCGCCACCTAAGCCGTGGGGAGCAGGCCTCAGATCAAGCCAAGCCGAGTTTTTCCTTCGCAAAATCCGTTACTGCGCCATAGTCGGTCTTGCCGCTGCCGAGCAGAGGAATCTCAGTAATCTCGTGCAGGAGCCGCGGTAACTGGATCTCTGCCCAGCCCTTGGTTTTCCCATGCGCTTGCAGCTCCGATGGCTCGGCCTTTTCACGAGTCGTCAGAAGAACGATCTGTTCACCCTTTTTGGGGTCGGGCAGGGCGGCGGCAACATGTTGCTCGTCGGGCCAGAGTTCTGCAGCCAGAGCCTCAATCGCCGTCAGACTGACCATTTCGCCGCCGATCTTGGCGAAGCGTTTAGCGCGACCTGCAATGGTAACGAAGCCCTGGTCATCCAGCTTGCAGATATCACCGGTGTCGTACCAGCCGGTCTCGAGCGGTTGCAGCACCGCCGGCTTGTCGGCCTTTAGATATCCGCGCATGACATTGGGGCCACGGACGAAGAGCCGCCCGGCTTCCGGATCCTCAAGGCCGGGTACCGGCTCCAGGCGCGACTCTAGCCCGGGCAGGAGACGTCCGACCGTTCCGGGTTTGAAGTGCATGGGCGTGTTGACGGCCAAAACCGGAGCACATTCCGTCGCGCCGTAGCCTTCAAAAATGCGCAGGCCGAAGCGCTCAGCCCAAATGCGCCGGGTTTCATCCTTCACACGCTCTGCGCCGGCAAAGACGTACCGTAGGGAATAAAAGTCGTAACTATCAGCCTTGGCATAGGCCTGCAAAAAAGTGTCGGTCGCAAACAGGATCGTCGCGTTGCTGTGATAGATCATCTCCGGAATCACTTTGAAGTGCAGGGGCGAGGGATAGAGAAAGCTCGGGACCCCGGAAAGCAGAGGCAGGATCAAGCCACCGGTCAATCCGAAGGAATGAAACAGCGGCAGGGGATTGAAGACCTTGTCGACCGGATTAAAGTCCAGCACGGATGCGACTTGCCTGCAATTTGAGACGACGTTGCGGTGACTGAGGGCGACACCTTTGGGCAGCCCCTCCGAGCCGGAGGTGAAGAGGATGACAGCTGTATCGTCTGGACTTATCCCACGGCGCCGGTGCAGCGCAGCGGCGAATGGACGTTTTGCCAGAGCGGACAGGCGATCGAATGTCGTAATCTTGTCTCTGACGTCTTCCAGGTAGATGAGTTCGACGTGAGCAGCGAGCGCTTCTTCCAGCGCGGTCAGCTTGCCGAGCTCAATGAAGCGGCGCGAAGTAATCACCTGCTTGATGTCCGCGGCCTTGATTGCTGCCTGGATTGATGCAGCGCCGGCTGTGAAGTTCAGCATGGCCGGGATTCTTCCCGTTCCTGAGAGACCCAGAAGCGTGATCACGCTGCCCACTGTATTGGGTAGGAGCAGCCCGACGGGAATTTCGGATGGCAGACGTTTTTCCAACGCTCGCCCCACGGCAAGACTGGCGGTGAGCAGGCCATCGTATGTGAAGGGCTTCTGCTCGACATCCCGTAGGATCTCGCTCTTTCGGCCATGGGCAAGCCTGGCGTCCAGAAAGGCGTCAAAGAGAGTTTGCGGGGTGTCCGAAGTCTCGAACATCATTTCAGACATGACGTCGTAGAGCTTTTGCGCCACGTTCTTGCGTCGCATCCGACCTGATAATCCCTCGTCACCATGGAATTCCCGGGGCTCCAGGACCGTCACCGTGATTTGCGGGAACCAGCGTTGGTGCACTTTACCTTTCAGATAGGTCAATCGGCTGTGCTGGACGCCATCCAAACGGATTGGAACGATGGGGGCATCCGCTTTGTCGGCGATCATGCCCGGCCCTTCGTATATCTTCATCAAGGCGCCGGTCTGGGTCAGCCGGCCTTCCGGGAAGATGACACAGCGCTTACCCTTGGCGACTTCCTTGATCAGGGATTTGGTCGCCATTGGGTTGGTTGGGTCCATCGGGAAGGCTTCGACCAGCGAAAGGAACAACCGCACCCACCATTTCTTGGCCTGCTCGGTGTCCACCGCGAAAACCAGCTGTCCAGGCAGGAAGGCCGCGAGCAGGAGGCCGTCCAGATAGGACACATGGTTGGCTACGATCACGGCCTTGTCGCCGACTTTCTGCAGGTTCTCGACATCGCGGATCCTGACCTTGAACAAAACCCGCAAGATGGCCGCGGCCGTGGTTTTGAAGAGCTCCTGAGGCAACAGCTTGCAGATGTAGACAGCTGCGATTGCACTGCCGACCGCAATCGCCAGGAAAATTTCGATGATTGTCGCGCCGATTGCGAGTGCGCCCGCAGTCAAACCCGCGGCCACGACAATGAAGAGCGCATTCAGAATGTTGTTGGCGGCGATGTTACGCGAACGGTGCGCGTCCTCGGACCGGCTCTGCAAGATGGTGTAGAGCGGAACGACGAAGAGGCCGCCGAACATCGCCAGGAGAGTGAGATCGATCAGAAAACGCCAGTTGTGCCAATCGACCAGAAAGCTTGTTGCGGTATAGGTCACATCCGGCATTGTCACTGAACTGGCCGCAATGGCGAGATCGAGCGAGAAGACAGCGATCCCGAGGGCACCGAAGGGCACATACTTGGCACTGACTTCGCCCTTCAACAGCTTGCTGCAGAGCATCGACCCGGTCGCGATGCCGATCGTAAAGGTGGCGAGCAGGAGGGTTACGACTGTTTCATCACCGCCGATAATGTTTTTGGTCAACCCAAGAAACTGGGTCAGATAGGTTGCCCCCACGGCCCAGAACCAGGAGATGCCGAGGATCGAGAGGAAAACGGAACGGTTCCCGGCTGCATGCCGCAACACCCGTCGGGTCTGCCCGAACAACAGTGCATTTCCTTTACCCGCTTCCTGAATTTCGGTTGATGGGGTGGGCACGGCAGGCATGGCCGTTTTGGGAATAGCCCAACTCGCAGCCAGTCCCAGAACCGCGCAGATCAGAAGTCCCGCACTCACCAGGCTACGCCCCGCTTCAGCCTCGATCAGCAGGCCGCCGGCAATGGTCCCGGCCAGGATGGCAAGAAAGGTTCCGCCTTCAACCAGTGCGTTGGCATTCAATAGCTCATCAGGCTTCATCAGCTCAGGCAGGGCCGAGTATTTCACCGGTCCGAAAAAGGATGATTGCGTTCCCATGAGGAACAACGTGGCGAGGAGCACCGTAACGTCGCCACTGAAAAAACCATAAGCCGCAAGTCCCATGATGGGAATTTCCATCGTCTTGATCAGACGCATGAGCCTGGTCTTCGACATGCGGTCGGCTATGTTGCCCGCCCATGCCGAGAAGAGGAAAAACGGCAAGATGAAAAGGCCTGTCGCCACGTTGACCAGGATTTCACCTTGGCCGTTCGTGTTGTCAGCCAGCTGAAAAATGATCAGGAAGGCCGCTGCGTTCTTAAAGAGATTGTCGTTCAGGGCGCCCAGGAACTGGGTTGCGAAATAGGGCAAAAAGCGTTTGGTCTTCAGAAGAAACATCGGGCCGTTGGACATAATCGGCTCCCTAGAATTTTTGTATCAAATGAAACTTTTTGAGAAATTGACGGGCTTTCGCCCTGTGTGCACCGGCGGAACGCTGATTACGGACCCCCGCTCCGGTCCCCACAATTGCTTCCAAGGCAGGCTAATGCTGTTTCCACAAGGTCTTCCATGATCGAGGACATCGATGTTTCGAGACGTCCATATATCATGAAGACCGGCGGCTGCGTGATCAGACCCATAATGAACGCCGTCATCAGATTGGGATCGGATTTACGGAATACGCCGGCCCCTACGCCCTCCGATATGATGCCGTAGAGTACCGATACCGGAGTTTTCCGGCCTTGCCCGCTATAGGGCAGGGCCTGATGCTGGGTGAGCAGCAGGAAGCGAAAACGCTCGGGCGCCTCATCATAGAGCCTGCATACATCCCGCAAGATGACGGAGAGCTTCTCCCGCGGACAGCTTTCCCGACCGGCAAGGGTGTCCCAGCGTTCGGCAAGGACGCTGTAGTGTTTATCGAACAGCACTTTGACCATCTCATCCTTGCTCGGGAAATGCCGATATAGGCTGCCTTCGGCAACACCCGCGCCCGCCGCCAGGTCGCGGGTCGAGGTTTGCTGAATACCCTGTTCGGCGAACAGGCGTATGGCGGCATCTTCAATCTTCGCCCTTGTTGCGTCCGATCTGCTGTTCATCGCATTTCCGATAATGAGTGAGCGCTCACTTTTAATTGGGTGCTGTAAAATCTGTGTCAAGGATGTGGTGTGCTTGAGCGTCGGCGTTGGTGATTGAAGAGGCCAAAAACCCGAATCACTTTCAATCTGTACGGTGGGCAAGCTGTTTTGCGTTTTCGCCAAACGAGTGAAGAACAAATAGGTTCTCCAAGCACTCCAGGCTCTATAGAGGGTGTAGCTTCCATCTGGTTGCTCTATTGCAATTGTTTTCAAGAGTTTAGGCAGAAAGGCCTTGCGAAAATCTAAAGCGGTGTGGGAATAGATGGCTACAGATACCTGCCGCATTCGACCCTATTTTGCTGTTCAGGATCGCTTTTTAAGGCTGATTGGGGCTGTCTGCCCTATCAACACTTGGTTAACCCTGGATCAACTATGATCGGCAGACGTTCATTCTGAGTGTCGTTTTTCAGGAAAATACTCTCCAAAAAGTTGTCTTGTTTCCACGCTGCCTCTACGACTATTGGTGGCCGCAAAGCTGGTTTGCAAACTTCGCCTAAGGCTTCAAGACATTGACAGTTCGGGAATTTTAACTGTAAAAGGCTGATCAGAATCTGCGTGGTGGATGTAGGGGGGCGAGTCTCTCGTGGGTGGTGTCGTCACCTCCCAAGCCGAGAGAGGGTGTGTCCTAGCCGAATTACGCTGTAATGATGTTGTAGGGGAAATCATAAATGCGCCGTTCTCTAGGTGGCTTCGACCGCAATTTTAAAGCTGTATTGCTGGCAAGTGCGGTTCTTCTTCCGTTTGTCTCTGAAGCACAGGCGATTTCCCTAAAAGATGCTGTGGCCAATGCTATATCCACAAACCCGGACATTGGGATTGTGGCAAGCAACCGGGAGGCTGTGGATCAGGAATTAAGGCAGGCACGCGGCCTCTATCTTCCGCAGATCGATGTTGCTGCCGGTTACGGTGTTGAGAACCTCAACAACCGGACGTCCCGGCTGGGTGGTGGCGACAGCAGCACCCAGAACCGCAGAGAGTCTTCGATCACTCTTCAGCAGCGGATCTTCGACGGTTTTGACGCGGACAGTACTGTCGCGCGCGAAAAGGCACGTGTCGAATCCGCGGCAGAGCGGGTCAGGGAAAACAGCGAGTTTCTTGGCTTGGATGTTGTCGGCGCCTATTTGGAAGTTCTCCGCCAGCGCGAACTGATTGCCCTGGCAGAGACCAATCTTCAAGTGCATTTGGACATTATTGCGTCGCTCCAGGAACGGCTCAACGCGGGTAGCGGCAGCCGTGCGGACGTCAGCCAGACTGAGGCGCGCGCCGCGCGCGCCCGGGCCACTCTGACTCAGACCTATAACGACCTGCGCGACGCCGAAGCCAACTACACGCGGATCGTCGGTGAGTTTCCCGACGATCTGAACGCGCCGGTCCTGCCAGACAACGTTCTGCCGCTCGACCTGCCGGCTGCACTGGATCTGGCAGCAAAAAACAATCCGACGACGAAGATCTTCGAAGCCGACGTTCGCTCCGCGGATGCTGAAGTAGGTATCTCGGAATCGACCTTCTACCCCAGCGTTTCGCTCGAAGCCGAATCCGAATACAACGACGGAACCGACAGTTTCGACACCTATGAATTCAACAATCAGGTGATGCTGCGTGTTCGCTGGAACCTGTTCCGTGGTGGCATTGACCGAGCCGCGCGTCAGGAAGCTCTGTCACGCGTTGCCGAGAGCAAAAACCGCCGTTATCAGGCTCTTGTCGAATCGCAGCGGGAAATGCGGCAGTCATGGTTCGCTTTAGAAGCCAACCGTCAGGCGGTCTCTGATTTCTCGAGTTCGGTGGAGTTCAACAAAGAAACCCGCGATGCTTATCTCGAGCAGTTCAATGTGGCTCAGCGGACCCTTCTGGATGTGCTGGATGCTGAGAACGAACTTTTCGTCTCTCAGGGGCAGCTGGTTTCTGCCATGACCAATGAAGAGCTGGCGGCCTATCGTGTTCTTGCTCTCAGCGGCCAGTTGCTGTCGACGCTTGAAGTTGCCGCGCCTGAGCAGGCTAATGTGGAGCATAAGTCCTGGGCGGAAGGCATCTTCGAAGATTAACCGCTTTGTGACTGGCCGTCTGATTCTTGTGCTTGCCTTATAGTTAACGCTTTTTGTGCATTTCTGGCAGCGTCTGTACCGCTCTCAGAACTGGCTAAAGACTTCTCAGAATAACCCCGAGTTGAAAGAAGCTCGCCTGTTTGGCGTGTTCCGCTGAGCATTGCCTTGACTCTTATGTTCGGGTATCTTTCGCTGAGAATAAGAATGCCAGGGTGTTGAAGTTACAATGATCGGAACCGGCGAACAGTCTACGGAACTGATGGACGAGGACGACACGGTCGTCCTGGACCTCGCTGATCTTTTGCCTGACGAATCAGGCGATGTCGTGCTGTTTTCGGGTGATGTGCTTCCTGTCAGCATCACAGCTCAGGAGGCTGTAACCGACCGCGGTGTCGCGGACGGGCATGTGACGGCGACCGGCGTGGACGTGACCGGCTTGAATTTTTACGCCTTTGAGAACGGTGTGACGATTTACAGTCTGTCGGACGTTACGATCACCGAGTCCTGATCGTTCGTGTGGCGAATCTCGCCATCAAAACACCAGACAATCCGCTGATTTTGCTGATAGTTTTGTAAAATTTCTCTAGCGTACTGACGCATGAGGCATTGGGGCTGTACTGCTGCGCCTTTGGAGGCCTTTGGCGCCTTCAACTGCGTGGGCCCTTCCGTGTTAGCGGGCCTGTGGGGCAATGGTCAGCCACATAACTGAGTAGAAGGTGAGCGGATCGTTGGACGGCAGCGCCAGTATCTTTCCTTGTGCAGTCGAGACGCGGCCTGGTGCGACGTGCAGAATACGGGCATCGATCGAGGCTGCACCGCCGTTAACCATATCCTGCCAAACTTCATTGAGCGAACGGCGTGTTCTGACTTGAACGATGGCGGTCAGGTCGGCACCCACGACCGGTGCGCCGGGCGTCCCCAGCCAACTGGTGAAGGCAGCGTTGCAAGCGATAATAGTGCGCTCATGAGAGAGAATAACGCCGGGCGTAGGACAGGCTTCGACGAGGTCGACAAGCGATGCGCGTCCGTCGCCGAGGTGTTGCTCCGCCAGTCCCCGCTCGGCGTCAAGCATGCAAAATACACGTAAGAACGAGGAAAAATTTTTGCCTTGATAGGTCTCTTCCATCTGGGCAACGAACTTACCCAGCCGGAGTTGATTACGGGCTGCCAAGTCTTCCAGACCTCGCCAAAACACAGGCTCCAAGCGGATCGAGTACCTGCGATTGTTGAACTGGACGATTCTAGGTTTCGGTTCTTGTTCGCTCGGTCTTGCCTGCGCGGGTCGTGCCATGTGTTCCGCCTGCTTGGCTAAAAGCCTGTAAGCAAAAACTCATATAATAATATGTAGGTTTTTTCAACACATGACGATGGCTTAGACCGGGGCGCTCAGATATGGGTAGGCTGTCAGGGCGTTGCGTTGGCACAAACGGCACCCTGTTTTGCACGTAAAGCTGCGGCTGAGGCTGCAGGATGCGCTTTCAGTGTGCGGCTATTGCTACGGGTTATCGGGCCAGGTTGAGACCATCAAGGAATAGGAGTCCTCAACCTAGGACGTTCAGGGGAGCATCAATTCTTCGCTGTCGCCAACGATCGATCCCAGGTCTGTCAATTTGCTCCGCAAGCCATACCTGCGTGAGAGCTTCTTCTGCGCAGCCGATGGCAAGTCGGTCATCACAATGACCCGTTTGTCGATCAAGACAGCGATCAGATCTTCCAGCACGCGGATCATATCGATATCCGATGCAGCGAGATCATCTTTTACGACACCGTGCGGGACCTTACTCGAACGCCCGAGAAAGGCCTGCAACTCGGGAGCGGCTATATCTAACTCTTCGGTCGCGATGGAACTTCGCTCGATATGAACCGAGGTGATTCTGCCGTCGCTGTCCCGGATCACGTAGGGCATTGAAAAACTCCTGATGACTTGGTTCAGGCTATGCTCGAGTCGTTAAGTTTGAGTAAGCGTGGTTAACTTTGAGTAAGGGAATTTTGTATTCGGAGACGCCACATAACCAGGCGCGGGCGGCGGGATGTTGTCTTGCTCGGATTTCGATAGGTTTGATTGATAAAGTGGCGTTATCGTGAAGAGCGACAGGCGTCCGACCCAGCAGGCGTCCAACTAGAAGGATAAAGGGCTTAATGGCCGATAAAACTCCAAAGGCTTACCACGACGACAATTTCATGGGCAGTCCGAACGCCCGCTCGCTCCGGATTCTTGCGGAGTACCTAGAGCCGGAGAGTCGGTTTCGCAGATATAAAATTGATGACACGATTGTGTTCTTCGGCTCAGCCAGAATTAACTCGCGTGACGAAGCCGAGGCCGCCTTGGCCGAAGCCGAGAGCAGTGGCGGCGACATTGAAGCGGCACAAAAGAAGGTCGAACTCTCGCATTATTACGAATCGACTCGTGAACTAGCGCGCAGATTCACCGAGTGGTCGAAATCTCTGGACGACGTCGACAAGCGCTTCGTCGTCTGCACGGGCGGCGGACCGGGGATTATGGAAGCTGCCAACCGGGGCGCGTCCGAGGCGCGCGGTGTGAACGTGGGGTTAAACATCTCGCTGCCGTTCGAACAACACGAGAATCCCTATGCCACCCGCGAACTGATTTTCGAGTTTCACTATTTCTTCATGCGGAAGTTCTGGTTCACCTATCTGGCCAAGGCCATGGTCGTCATGCCGGGTGGTTTTGGGACGCTCGACGAGTTGTTCGAGACTTTGACTCTGATTCAAACCGATAAAATCAGAAAAAAAATGCCGATTGTTCTCTTCGGCAAGCGTTACTGGGAAAATGTTATTAATTTTCAAACGCTTGTCGACTTTGGAACGATCAGCAAAGAGGATCTCGATCTTTTCCTCCTGACCGACTCGATCGACGAGGCTTACGACTACGTCACCGGGCAGCTCGCAACTCATGCTTTGGATGTTCGGGGGCCGAGTCTTTGAGTGTTGGGGTCGCCTGGTGACTCTGAATATGCCAGGCAAGCTATTGATAAAGCAGTGACAGTTCTATCTTCCATGCAGTGGATGAACTGCGGCGCAGGTTGTCCTGCGACGGCGTGCTTGGTCATACCGTCAGATCGAGATTACTCGCGTGAAGCGTGCCAACGTCATTGCCATACATCGGCCTTATTTGCCGGAAAAATTATTCGCGGCGTAAACCGAATGTTCAATTTGAGCGTGCTTTTTAGATTCAAGGGCTTTTCCCATGCTAATCTATCCCAATATTCTCTAGCTGAGAGGAGGGCAACAGACTTAAAATAGCCCACGGGAATTTGGGCAAGATTATCAAGAGGGAATGCATCGAGTTCGATGAGTGACGACGGGAGAAACGATAACGATACCTCGACCGGGATTGTCGTCAAAAGCAAGCCTAAGACGAAGAAACCGGCGATGTACAAGGTTTTGATGCTGAACGACGATTACACACCAATGGAGTTTGTCGTCCATGTTCTTGAGAACCTGTTTGGTAAGACGCGCGATGAAGCGACCCGCATCATGCTGCATGTGCACCAGCGCGGCGTCGGCGTCTGCGGCATCTATAGCTATGAAGTTGCAGAAACCAAAGTCACGCAGGTCATCGACTACGCACGGCAGAACGAACATCCGTTGCAGTGCACGCTAGAAAAGGAATAGTGCCCAGATGCTCTCCAACAACCTAGAACAGACGCTGCATCGTGCCTTGGGCTTGGCGAATGAAAGACGTCATGAGTATGCGACGCTCGAGCATCTTTTGCTGGCCCTGACCGATGATCCCGATGCGGTTGCTGTCCTGCGTGCCTGCGGGCTCGATCTGGATAGTCTGCGTAGCGACATTCTGGATTACATCGACAACGACCTGACCAGCCTGATCACCAGCCAGCTCGGAGACGCAAAGCCGACCGCTGGCTTCCAGCGTGTGCTCCAGCGCGCGGCGATTCATGTTCAGTCCTCGGGCCGCGAAGAAGTCACCGGCGCGAATGTCCTGGTTGCGATGTTCTCGGAACGCGAAAGCCACGCCGTATACTTCCTGCAGGAGCAGGAGATGAGCCGTCTCGATGCTGTGAATTACATCAGCCACGGCATTGCCAAGGTCGAGGGTATGGAAGAAACCCGGACTGTACATGGCGCCGACGAAGACGGTGATCCGGAAAAAGTTGTGCGCAAGGGCAACGAAGCCCTGGACGCCTACTGCGTCGATCTGAACAAAAAGGCCGCTGACGGCCGGATCGATCCGCTGATCGGGCGCGCCCATGAGATCGAGCGTACGATCCAGGTGCTGTGCCGCCGAACCAAAAACAATCCGCTGTATGTCGGCGACCCCGGCGTTGGCAAGACGGCCATTGCCGAAGGTCTTGCGAAACGCATCGTGGACGAGGACGTGCCGGACGTGCTGCTGGATGCGACCATCTACTCGCTCGACATGGGGGCGCTGCTGGCAGGGACCCGCTATCGCGGTGATTTCGAAGAACGCCTGAAGGCGGTGATTTCCGAGATCGAAGCCTTGGAAGGTGCGATCCTTTTTATCGACGAGATTCACACGGTTATCGGTGCGGGTGCCACGTCAGGCGGTGCCATGGATGCCTCGAACCTGCTGAAGCCGGCTTTGCAGAGCGGCGCGCTGCGCTGCATCGGTTCGACGACATACAAGGAATACCGAACGCACTTTGAGAAAGATCGCGCTCTGGTTCGGCGTTTCCAGAAAGTCGACGTCAACGAGCCCAGCGTCGAGGATGCGGTCAAGATCCTGCGCGGCCTGAAGCCTTATTACGAAGAACACCACAAGGTCCGTTACACCAGCGAGGCT
The DNA here is from genome assembly GCF_947331435.1 of Pelagibius sp. Alg239-R121. Classification (GTDB taxonomy): domain Bacteria; phylum Pseudomonadota; class Alphaproteobacteria; order Kiloniellales; family Kiloniellaceae; genus Denitrobaculum. Next base: position 374,900 of record NZ_CAMZOF010000003.1, read on the forward strand.
CTGCGCTCGGCCGTCGAACTTTCTGCGCGCTACATCGGCGACCGGAAGCTGCCGGATAAAGCCATCGACGTCATAGATGAGGTTGGCGCGTCGCAGATGTTGCTGCCTGAATCCAAGCGCAAGAAAACGCTCGGCGTAAAGGATGTCGAGGCCGTGGTGGCCAAGATCGCCCGGATTCCGCCGAAGTCGGTTTCCAAGGACGATACGGCGGCGTTGCAGAACCTTGAGCGTGATCTGAAGACCATGGTCTTCGGACAGGACGAGGCGATTCTCGCGCTCTCGGCAGCGATCAAACTGGCCCGCGCCGGTTTGCGTGATGCCGAGAAGCCGATCGGCAGTTACCTTTTCTCCGGTCCGACCGGCGTCGGTAAGACCGAAGTGGCAAAACAACTTGCCCGCTCGCTTGGCGTCGAGATGAAACGCTTCGACATGTCCGAGTACATGGAACGGCATTCGATCTCCCGCTTGATCGGCGCGCCTCCGGGCTATGTCGGTTTCGACCAGGGCGGTCTTTTGACCGATGCCATCGATCAGCATCCTCATTGCGTACTGCTGCTCGACGAAATTGAAAAGGCCCATCCGGATCTCTTCAATATCCTGTTGCAGGTGATGGATTACGGCAAGCTGACCGACCACAACGGCAAGTCGGTCGATTTCCGGAACGTCATCATCATCATGACCACCAATGCCGGTGCGTCCGACATGGCGAAACCCGCGATGGGCTTCGGCCGCGAAGCGCGGGTTGGCGAAGACCAGGAAGCGATCAATCGCTTCTTCACCCCGGAATTTCGGAACCGGCTGGATTCGACCATCAGCTTTAAGAATCTGTCGCCAGATGTGATGGTCCGTGTCGTCGACAAGTTTGTCATCGAGTTGGAAGCTCAGCTTGCAGATCGTAATGTCGCGATCGATCTGAGCGACACCGCCCGCGAATGGCTGGCCAAGATCGGGTATGATCCTCTTTATGGTGCGCGTCCGTTGGCGCGGGTGATCCAAGAGCAGATCAAGAAGGCTTTGGCCGAAGAGCTGCTGTTCGGCAAGCTCAACAAGGGTGGTCACGTGCGTGTCGACGTTAAGGACAACGCCCCGGTCTTCTCCTATCCGAAACCCAAGACCGAAGCTAAAAAGGCGTCGGCCAAGAAGCGCAAGCCAAAGGCGAAACCTGAAGCGGTTTCCTGACGTCGTTTCTACACTGCGATCATAAAAAGCTGTCACTCCTCTGGAGCGGCAGCTTTTTCTTTTTTATGGCTCGACGGAGCCGGTCTGCTTTTAACGGGTGGCGGAGAGCGCTGGGCAGAGAGTTCGTAACAGAAATTTTTTACATCGAAGCACGGCCGAGATTGTATAGAATGCCGAAACTTTGCGCTCTACAGGCGGCCTCATTCCCAATAAAAATGCGCGTTGATGTCACAGTTCGATTCCCTCCAACTTTCCGGTCTTTCGCACACCATCGTTCTTGGGAAACGATCAGACTTTGCCGGACTTCCTCAGCGCGTAAAGATCCTTGATCGGAGTGAGCTCGCCAATACGCTCAGGTCCTTCACATCACCGAATTCGGCCGATCTGCCGCGGTTGATGCAGTTCTATCGCCGGATTTCCTTGAGTCCGCAAATGCCTGAAGGCAGGGATATCGCCGATCTCTTGGCTGCGGCACTTTTGGCCAGCGGTTATTGCGGCATCAAGATCAGGAAGGGCGTCGAAGGGCCGTCCCTGCCGGTCGAACGAGCGGGGGAAATCAAGCCGATCGGAGCCACGAGCTTTCCTTCTGCCAGCTCCGAAGATAAGTACGGACGGGTTCTGGAAATGGTGCCCCAGTACTTACCTGGCGAGATGAAAGGGGCTTTTGCCGAACTGGTTACGCCTGAGGCGATTGGCATGACGGTCGCAATCCTCGTGGTTTGGGCAGGTTCCCACGCGGTCGGCGTCGGCTTTGCTATTGACGTGCTTCTGCTGGCGATCGGTTTTGCCATGGTGGGCTGGTCGATATTCGGTGCGGTCGGGGACGTACTCGAATTCTTTGAGATTATGGAAAATGCACGCGGCGATGCCGACCTGAACCGGGCCGCGCGGAAACTGGCGAGCGCTATCGCCGCGCTCGGTGTCGGTACTTTCATCGCGCTCCTCACGCGCGGCGCCGGTCGAATTACGGCGGCGCGAAAGGCCAATGTTCCCCGGAAATCAAGCGGCAGCTCTGCGGCTGCATCCGACTCACAAATCGCCAAGTACAAGCCTAAGACCGAGGATTCGAAACCTCGCAAGACACGGCGCGCTGAACCGGCTCCCTCTGCCGCCGTAGCAGATAAAACAAGCGATGCCGCTGCAAAGGGCGTAGATTACTCACGCCCATCAGGTTACAGAAAAGGAGTGAGGGATAAGGTCTGGGATGATGCTGTGGAACCGTCAACCGGACGAGTCCGTGATCCCGCAACCGGACGGTTTATGAGCAAAGACAAACCGTGGGACATGGGGCACAAACCTGGTCACGAATTTAAAAAGCACAAACAGAGCGCTCAAGACAGAGGGATAAGTCGGGAAACCTTTCTGGATGAACACAATACGCCGTCAAGCTATAGACCCGAACTTCCCAGCTCGAACCGCAGCCACCGAGGCGAAGACAAAACCGGTAGTTACTTTGGCCCCTAAAACAATATTTTAGAGTTTCGAAATGTCACAAATATCCAATGAAAATAAGACGATTGCTAAGACGGCGGCGGGTGTTTTTGGCGGTCAGCCAAAAGTCATTGGCTTCTGGGATGCCGACGACAAAAACAGCGTAGATCTTCTAATTTGTGAAGGGCGGCCTCAAAAGGGAGTAAACTCCTACTCCACTATCGGTTTGTCTGATGCCCCAATATTTGAGGATGGCCGTGAAGTTGGAGTGCGCGTCGAATTTGTCGGTGCCTGCGCTAGCTCTTGCGAGGAATTCGAGAATATTCTGACGACAGCGGCTTTTTGTATCATCAACTCACAGTGGTTTTGCTCTCCAGGAACCATTTTCCCCGACATCGTGTCGATGTACGAATGTTCGTCAACGATGCAGCACTTGATGTTTGTTCCTCCGTTTTTGTGGGATGAAGAACTGAAATCCCTGGAGTTCGATTCAAAGACAGTGGCATGGCTAATGGCCGTTCCGATCTCTGATGCGGAGTATCGCTACGCCGTGTCTGAGGGGCCAGATAAGTTGGAAGATCTGTTCGAGCAAAATCAGATCGACATTTTTAACATCAATCGGCCATCGGTGGTTTAGGCGAAAAGTCACTCACGCCTGAACGGACTGTAGTCCCCAAGCGCCTCAATATCCCGCCTCACTGACGTGCCCTCCCTCACCAGGAAGTCCGCAATCGCTTCGTTAAAGCCGGCGTCGCGGATCCAGTGTGCGCTGTAGGTTTCGACCGGCAGGTAGCCGCGCTGGATCTTATGCTCGCCCTGAGCACCGGCCTCGACGAATTTCAGGCCGTGCTGGATGGCATAGTCGATGGCTTGGTAATAGCAGGCCTCGAAGTGCAGGAAGCGGTAGTTGCCGTGGCAGCCCCAGTTACGGCCGTAAAGGGTATCGCCGCTTTTCAGGTTCAGGGCACCTGCGACGACTTCGCCCTCGTCCTCGGCGACCATGAGCACTACATTGTCGGCGAGGCTGGCGCCAATGCGGTCGAAGAATTCACGGGTCAGGTAGGCTTGACCCCACTTCTTGTCGCTGGTGGCGAGATAGAAGCTGTAGAACCTGTCCCAATGTAGGGCCGTAATTTCGTCGCCTGTCAGCGCCTTCAGGACGATGCCGCTTTCGGCTACCTTGCGGCGCTCCTTTTTGATCGACTTGCGTTTGCGCGACACCAGATCGGCGAGGAAGTCGTCGAAGCTGCCGTAGCCGCGGTTCTGCCAATGATACTGCAGGCCGATGCGCTTCAGCAGACCGGCGTCGCCGAGCTGTTCCCACTGTTCCCGGTTCGGGAAAGTTATATGCAGGGACGAGACGTTGTGACGGCGTCCTAGCTCCAGCATTCCGGCAATCAGGGCGTTGCGGATGCCGTCCTGCTCACAATCCGGCCGCAGCAGCAGGCGCGGGCCGGTCGCCGGTGTAAAGGGGACGCAGACCTGCAGCTTCGGATAATAAGATCCGCCGGCGCGGTGGTAGGCGTCGGCCCAGCCCCAGTCGAAAATATACTCGCCGTAGGAATGGCTTTTGAGGTAGAGCGGCACAGCGCCTGCCAAACGCCCGCTTTCGTCCGTGATGGTGAGGTGTTGCGGCTGCCAGCCGGTTTCTGCGCAGGCGGAGCCGCTTTCCTCCAGCGCGTTGAGAAAGGCGTGGCTGACGAAGGGATTGTCGCCTGCGCAGGCATCCCACTGTGCCCAGGGAACGTCGGCGATCCGGGCATGGACCGCGATGGCTACTCTATCGCTTCCGTCGGGCAAGGCGGGTTCCTGCTGTTATCAACTGTTCCGTCATAAGAGATGGCAGCTTATCGCAAGCCATTTGTCGATTGCACTTGAAGATATGACGCTTATGAACATGGTGTTGCCACAGTTTTTTGAACAGATGCCCATCAATTGATTCCTGAAGCACGATCAAGAAATATCATGATTCAATATTTGTATAGACAACTTCTGCGTTCTGCCTTGCCACTCGCTTTTTTCCTGATGGGGGTTTCCTGGGGGGTGAATGCAGCAGAGATTCCGCAGCGTCAGGCATCATATTCCGCCGATGCGGTTCTGCAGATCAATCAACGCCGGATAGCTTCCAAGGTTTACCATCATGAAGGCAGGGAACGGCGGGAATTCCAATTCGGCGGAATGCCGCAGGTCTTGATCCTACAGCCGGAACTCAATCGCGTCGTGTATCTTCTGCCCCTGATCAGCATCGGCATGGAGTTGCAGCTCGAAGAGGGCGAATCCCTGCCGAATCTGGCTCATTTTGCGTCATTGAAACCAAAGACGCTGGGCCGTGAGACGGTCAACGGTGTGGCCGCGACGAAGTATGATGTCGAACGGCTCAAGGCAAAGGAGCCTTATACCCTGACGCTTTGGCTGACCGACGACGGCATTCCGGTGCAGGCCGAAGCCTCGGATACGCGCGGAGACTACCGTCTGATTCAGACGAACATTCGGCGCGGCGCACAAGACACAGCGCTCTTCGAAGTACCTGATGGTGTCAAGCTGGCGCCGGTGGACGCCGCGACCCTGCGGGGCCTGTTCGGCGGATAGCGCTCAATCCGCCTGAAGATACCAGTCGTATTCGACCCGGCTGATATGGCTCTCGAAACGGTCGAGTTCTGCCTGCTTGCAGGCAATGTAGGCATTTAGATAGTCATGGCCGAAGTAGTCACCGAGCAACGGGGTTTCGCCGAGACGGTCTAGTGCCCGCCGTGGCCGGAAGGGCAGGTCGGGGTCATAGGCATGGCCTGTATTGCCTTCTCCCGGTGAACCGGGGTCGCATTCATTTGTCAGGCCGTAATGAATGCCCGCCAAGGCGGATGCCAGAGTCAAATAGGGATTGGCATCCGCACCGGCCATGCGGTGCTCGATGCGCCGGGCAGCACCCTCGCCAAGCGGGATCCGGAGCGCCACAGATCGGTTTTCGTAACCCCAGCAACGACGGATCGGCACAAAGATGTCGGGCACATATCGCCGGAAGGAGTTGACGTTCGGGGCGATGAAGGCCATCGCCTCCGGCAGTGTTTCGAGTATGCCGCCGATTGCGTGCTTCAGGCGCGGGCTGGCCGGGGTGTCTTTGCCACCATCGAAGATATTCCGGCCCTGATCGTCCAGCAGCGAGATGTGCATATGCAGGCCGCTGCCTGCCGTGTCCAGGAATGGCTTGGCCATGAAGCTGGCCTGGAAACCATGTTTGCGGGCCACGCCCTTGACGGTGCGCTTAAAAAATATGCAGTGGTCTGCAGCCTTCATGGCATCGTCGAGATGATGCAGGTTGATCTCGAATTGACCGGGTGCATATTCCGATGTGATCGCGCCGGTGGCGATACCCTGCACCTCGCAGGACTTGCCGATTTCTTCGATAACACTTGCGAAGCCGTCCAGTGCGTCCATACCGTAGACTTGGGTGCCGTTGTCGCGCTGTCCCGTAAGGGGTGAGACCGGCGGTTGCGGAACGCCGCCTTCGCCGCGCTGCCGGTCGAACAGGTAGAACTCGAGCTCGAAGGCGACCACGGGCCTCAGGCCCAGCGCCTTGATGCGTTCGAGCACCGACAGCAGGATGTTACGGGGCTCGAATGGGTAGGGGCTGCCATCGGCCTCGCTGAGGGTAATGAGCGCCTGCGCGCTTGGTTGTGCCGCCCAGGGGACCGGTAGAAGCGTGCCCGGCACGATCTTCGCGACCCGGTCCGGATCACCGTCGGAAAACCCGAGGCCTGCAGGATCATGGCTCTGCCCGAGCGTATCGAGCATGAAGACGGACGCTGGAAAGGCGAGACCGTCGCTCGTAACCTTCCCGAACTCAGACATGGGATACCGTTTCCCGCGGATTACACCTGAAAGGTCAGGGAAGATCGCGTCAAGGCTCCGCGTTTCCGGGTGCTGGGTGAGGAATTCCGCCGCTTCGGGCGTCAAATTTGTCGTTGTATCTGGCATAATCACTATTCAGCCGCGCGGGCACGTCCGGGTCAAGGCCGTCTGTGCCCGCGCAACCGATCGCATGTGGAGGCGTTTACTCCAGCTCTGCTGTCGCTTCGATTTCAACAGCGACGCTGAAGGGCAGGGACCCGGCGGAGACAGCGGCCCGGCAATGACGGCCCTTATCGCCGAAAACCTCGACCATAAGATCGGAAGCGCCATTGATGACTTTTGGCTGATCGCCGAAGTCTGGGGTGGAGTTAACGTATCCGCCCAAGCGGACAATGCGTTTGATTTTGTCGAGATCCCCGCCGCAGGCTGCCTTGAGCTGAGAGATGATGTTGACGCCGCAGAGCCGGGCTGCGGCCACGCCGTCGTCCAACGAAACCGAATCACCGAGTTTGCCCTGATAAAGAAAGGCGCCGTCCTTAACGGTCACCTGACCGGAGACGTATATCGTCTTGCCGCTGATGACGTAGCCTACGTAATTGGCCACGGGTGCCGCAGCTTCCGGCACTTCGATTCCGAGTTCCGCCAACCGCGCATCAATCTGTCCCGCCATGGAGTCTATCCCTCACCTATCTGGAGTTAAAATTTTGGAGGGGAGTTATAGCGGATTAAGGTGAGGTTTCGCCAGGGGCGAACCGTTCGAGTGATGCGCGACCGTTTGTTTGCCGCAGGCGCAGGATTGCGTTACCGATTTTCAGGTCGCGGTGATCACTTGGTACGCTAGAGAACTGGCCATCTGACAGTGCATCCCAGAGATCGTCGCTGACATCATTGTATCTCAGCACAGTGACGCGCCAGGCTTTATCCTCCTGTTCAAGAAGATAAATATGCGTCGCGCCATTTTCCCGTATGGCAAAGATCAGTTCGTTGCCAGGATGATCGGTCAGATCGACCGAGGCGATAAGGCAGTCGGCCTTGCCTGCCTCGGCGCAGTTCCGCAGGGGAAGGTCATATTCACGCAGTGTGAAGATCGCCTCGCTGTTGGGAATGCTGAGATCTGACGGTATCCGCTGAACGAGGTTTCGATTTCCCAAGGTCGTACGGCGTTTTTCGGTTTCGGATTCAGATTGGGGTTGCTTCCATTCCCAGTAGTGGTTGGCGGCCGCCAGCCTTGCGAGGTTTTCGGCCACAATTTCTTTTGATGCTGCGCCGCTATCCTCCGCGATTGATTTCAGCACCTCGTGTCCCGGACCGCCTAACTCGAACTTCAGAAATCCGAAGTCGAACGACTGTGGATCTGCCGCGCCGCTGATCAGGCGCTCATACTGGCTTTTAGCGCTGAGAACGAAAGGATCGGCCAAGGGCGTTTGCATCACAAGCGCGGTGGCCGCGACGGCTAGGGCGATAAAGACATTGGCGCGCCGGCAAACCGCCATCCAACGACCGCGGAACATAAAGGACAGAACGTAGGCAAGGCAGTAGATCGAGAGAAAGCCCGTTGCCACTGCAATCCAGACACGTTCCGGCGTGAGGCCATAGTCGGATATCCGAAGATGGATTGCGTAGTAGGCAAAGCCACAGAAACACAGCAGGGCCGGCAACAAGGCTATTGTGCTGTAACGGAGCAGCCTGTTCGCCTTCAGTATTTCGCTGCCGTCGCGTAAAACCGCGTTGCTCAGGATGACCCCTATGGTGATGAGCGAGAGCAGCGTGGCGGACGCACTGATCACGCTCGAGAGCTTTTCGAAACCACCCAATGCCAGGGCCCCCAGGAAGCCAATCGCGAGGAGCAGGAACACCGGGTTGAGTACCGACAACAGGGAAAAGAGAACAGCCCGGAGCGCCGCGACAATCCGCGCGTGATCGCGCGCAATGAAGATCCCTAACGCCGTAGCGGTGGTCGTTGCCGGAATAGCGAAATACGTCTCTTCAATCAGCCTCTGGAGCGCATCAATCCCGACGCTTTCGAATAAGAGCGCGAAGAGGAAAAGGATCAGCCAAAACAGGCCCATGAACCCGTGACCCACCAGCGCAAGCAGGCCGTTGTTCCAGGAGTGTACGAAAAGCCCCTCGTAGGAAAACGACAGATCCCCGTCGTCGAGCCAGGTTTGAAAGAAAGGCAGGGCGATATAGGAGAAGACGATCGATTGGCCGCAAAGAATGGCAATCAGGGCCGAGTTTTCGGCAAACTCCACTCCGAAGCGATAAATGGCGGTGGTGGAGAGCAATCCCTGGCAGAAGACTACCGCCAGGGCAAAGACTGTTGCTGGAATGACTTTGCCTGGACGCGCACTCAGGACAAACAGGAGTGCCCCGAGCAACAGGGCTTGGGATAGAGAAAAGGACAAGGCGACATCGTCGGTGTGCTCGGTCACAAGATGGGTCAGCAGACCGCAGGCGACACCGATAATCAGGAAGATCCCGGCCCAGGCTTTTGGGAGTGGCTGCTGCCGTATCGCCATCGCGTTATCGCTTGAGTTCATAATCCGTCCGCAACCAAGCTGTTCAAACCGCGGGAAGACATGATCTCAGATTTTGAGCCTGGTGTGACCTAAATAAGGCGATTTTGCTTATTGAGTTAGAGACCTGCGGCAGGACTGTTCAAAACAGAAAATCGGGGTGCCTTGGGTAAGGACACCCCGAAGTCGACAGGGAGAACTCATACTTGAGTCTACAGGGTTGACCTGCTCCCGAGTTGGCTAGCTCAGGAGCAGCCGCTGGTGCTGCCGCAGGTCGCGCATTTCATGCAAGTCCCATTGCGTACCAGCGTAAAGTTGCCGCAGTCTCCGCAGGGGTCACCCTCATAGCCTTTCATGCGTGCTTCACGCACACGCTCCAGGCGCTTGTTGGATGCTGCAGAGGCCGAAGCCCCGCCGGCGGCAGTTGGCGACGGAGCTCCGGAAGGAGCTGCCGATGTTGACAGAGATGCGCCGACGAGTTCAGGAGACGGACTGCTGCCGCTTGAGGCCGGAGCCGCCGTCGAAGAGGTTATCTGAGAGACGTTGGAAGAGGCCGCGACGGCAGAAGAGCCGTTGTCGCCGCCGCCGTTGAAGACCAGGAGCTGATTGCGGACGTAGCCGGTGGATGCAACACGGCGCACGGTTTCCGCGACCGCTTCACGGGTGTCTTCCGGCAGATTGCCTTCCTGATTCCCGCGCCCGACCGAGTCCGGCATGACATCCGTGGGCTCCACATGGGCCAGATCATTACGGCCCAGGTAAGAGATCGCCAGCTCCCGGAAGATGTAGTCGATGACCGACGTCGCCATCTTGATGGCGTCATTGCCTTCGACCATGCCCGAGGGTTCAAAGCGCGTAAAGGTGAAGGCTTCGACATATTCTTCGAGCGGCACGCCGTACTGCAGGCCGATCGAAATGGCGATGGCGAAGTTGTTCATCAGGCTTCGGAAGGCCGCCCCTTCCTTATGCATGTCTATGAAGATCTCACCGATCGAACCATCTTCGTATTCGCCGGTCCGAAGATAGACCTTATGCCCACCGACAATGGCTTTCTGGGTATAACCCTTGCGCCGTTGCGGCAGCTTTGCCCGCTCGGTCTGGCGTTCGATGATCCGCTCGATGATGCGTTCGGCAACGATTTCCGCGCGCTGGCCTGTAGGCGCTTCAGCAATCTGTTCGGCCAGGGTCTCCTCGTCCTCGTCGTCGTCCATCTCCAGAATGGCGGTTGAAAGAGGCTGCGACAGTTTGGAGCCGTCCCGGTAAAGCGCGTTGGCTTTCAGGCCGAGGCGCCACGACAGCATGTAGGCGTCTTTGCAGTCGTCGACCGATGCCTGGTTCGGCATGTTGATGGTCTTGGAGATCGCACCCGAGATAAAGGGCTGTGCCGCCGCCATCATGCGGATGTGGCTTTCAGCCGACAGGAAGCGTTTTCCGATCCGGCCGCAGGCGTTGGCACAATCGAAGACCGGAAGATGCTCGTCTTTCAGTCCCGGTGCGCCTTCCAGGGTCATGGCACCGGTGCAATAGGTGTTGGCTGCTTCCACATCGGCCTTCGTGAAGCCGAGGGTCGACAGCATGTCGAAGGAGACATCGTCCAGCTGCTCTTCGCTGAAGCCCAGCACCTTGGTGCAGAACTCTTCGCCAAGCGTCCACTTGTTGAAGGTGAACTTGATATCGAAGGCCGAACCCAGGCTTGCTTCGATTGCCTGAAGAGCTGCTTCAGTGAAGCCTTTGGCGCGCAGGCTTTCATGGTTGACTCCGGGCGCGCCTACCAAGGTGCCGTGACCGACAGCGTAACCAACGATGTCTTCGATCTGGCCGTCGTCGTAGCCCAGGGTCTCGAGTGCCTCCGGTACGGTGCGGTTGATGATCTTGAAGTAACCGCCGCCGGCCAGCTTCTTAAATTTCACGATCGCGAAGTCGGGCTCGATGCCGGTGGTGTCACAATCCATGACCAGGCCGATCGTGCCGGTCGGGGCGATCACCGTGGTCTGGGCGTTGCGATAACCGTGCTTTTCGCCCTTGGCCAACGCGTCGTCCCAGGCCCGCTTCGCGGCCTTGACCAGTGCCTTGTCGGGGCAATTCCCCGAGTCGAGAACCACCGGAAGAACCGAAAGCTCTTCGAAGCCATCGTTCTGGCCATGGGCTGCATGGCGATGGTTGCGCATGACCCGCAGCATGTCTTCGCGGTTTTCTTCATAACCGGGGAAGCTGCCGAGTTCGCCTGCCATCTCGGCAGAGGTGGCGTAGGCGACACCAGTCATCAACGCCGTCAGGGCGCCGCAGATGCCGCGACCCTCGTCGGAGTCGTAAGAGATGCCTTCTGCCATCAGCAGGCCGCCGATGTTGGCGTAACCCAGACCCAGCGTCCGATAGGCGTAGCTGAGCTGCGCAATCTGACGCGACGGGAACTGTGCCATGAGAACAGAGATTTCGAGAGTGAGCGTCCAGAGGCGAACCCCGTGCTCATAGGAGCCGATGTCGAAACGGCCGTCCTCATGCCGGAAGGTCATCAGGTTCAGCGACGCCAGGTTACAGGCCGTGTCGTCCAGGAACATATATTCAGAGCAAGGATTGGATCCGTTGATCCGGCCCGATGCAGGACAGGTATGCCAGTCGTTGATTGTGGTGTCGTACTGCATACCGGGATCGGCGCAGGCCCAGGCTGCCTGGGCGATCTTGTCCCAAAGCTCACGGGCTTTGATCGTCTTGTGGACGCCACCGTCGGTCCGGCGGAGCAAGGCCCAGTCACCGTCGTTCTCGACCGCTTCGAAGAAGCCGTTCGGCGCGCGCACGGAATTGTTGGAATTCTGCCCCGATACCGTCAGATAGGCATCGGAATCCCAATCGGTGTCATAGGTCTTGAACTCGATCGAGACATAGCCCTGACCGGCGTATTGAATGGTTCTTTGGATCGCGTTGTCCGGAACCAGGGCTTTGCGGGCAGCCCGGATTGCCTTTTTCAGCAAAGGGTTCTGCTTTGGATCAAGCGCCGCACTGCCGTTCTCTTCGCCTTCCAGTCCGTGGCAGGCCTTGATTACGTCGTTCAGATACTTTTCACAGGTCTTAGAGCCGGTCACTAATGCGGCAACCTTCTGTTCCTCAACGACCTTCCAGTCGATGTAGTCCTCGATGTCCGGATGATCCAGGTCCACGGTCACCATCTTGGCCGCGCGCCGTGTTGTGCCGCCGGACTTGATTGCACCAGCAGCGCGGTCGCCGATCTTCAGGAAACTCATGAGGCCTGAGGATTTGCCGCCGCCGGCCAGATTTTCGCTGGAGCCACGCAAGCGCGAGAAGTTGGTGCCGGTACCCGAGCCGTACTTAAACAGACGTGCCTCACGGACCCAGAGGTCCATGATCCCATTCTCGTTTACCAGATCGTCGTCGACCGACTGGATGAAACAGGCATGGGGTTGCGGGTGCTCGTAGGCGGAAGCCGAGCGAACCACTTCACCGCTCTCGAAGTGGACATAGTAGTGCCCCTGGCTCGGGCCATCGATGCCATAGGCCCAATGCAGGCCGGTGTTGAACCACTGTGGGGAATTTGGGGCCGCCATCTGACGCGCCAGCATGTAGCGCATTTCATCGAAGTAGGCGCGGGCGTCTTCCTCGGCGTCAAAGTAGCCACCCTTCCAGCCCCAATAGGCCCAGGTGCCTGCCAAGCGATCAAAAACCTGCTTCGCGCTATGCTCACCGCCAATCCGGCTGTCTTCCTCGAGCTCCTGCAGCGCTTTTTTATCGGGTGCGGAGCGCCATAGCCATGCGGGGACGTTGTCTTCACGGACTGCGGTCAGTTTGCGCGGTACACCGCGCTTGCGGAAGTATTTCTGCGCTAGAATATCGCAAGCAACCTGGCTCCAGGCAGCAGGGACTTCAATGTCCCGCGCCTCAAAGACGATCGACCCGTCCGGATTGCGGATCTCGCTCGATGTTTTTCTGAATTCGATCGAGTCGTAAACGTCTTTGCCGACTTCGGTGAAGCGACGTGCAATGCGCATGCCGTGTCCTCTCTTGACCTAAATGTTAATTTCGCCAGTTGTATGTGGCTCCGTGCAGGTAAATTCCCCGCATCTCCCCGGAACCGTGCCCCCGCATGCACCGCTAAAATCGCCGGTCAAAACCCCCGCGACAGCACATCTTGTTGCATGAGCTGAGTAAACCACAACATTTGCCCCGCGTCACCAGATATTGTCTTAACAAAGGGTTAATACCTACGTATCAAAAGTAGCAAAATAAGATAATAACGGTTATCTATGATAGGTAAAATATGGGGATAAATTGAAGTTTTTCAACGTTTTGCAGATTTGTGCACAGGGTATACGAGCATGGTTAATTTATTTGTAACATCTTGTCGCACCCCTGGCGGCATATCATAGATCTAGTGTCTGGAGATAAAGCGCCGATGGCATCCCGAGAGGGTGGTTAAAGGAGAGCGCCTGCCTATGGTTGCGGCGATGGATCGGTGACGGTCGTAAACTGTAAAGATGTCGATGCTAGTGTTCGACCCCAGGCGTAAGGTGTAAATGGGGCAATCGATGACCCTTGCAACAAGAGGGTTGGCCCCTCCATATCTAGGGCCTGGATTGGCTGATGCCGCTGGACTGAGGCCTGTCGAGATGTAATAGTCCGGCGCGTCGAAGCGTATGTTTCAGATTAAGGGGTTTTCATGGTTGGCGGCACGTTTGGCACATGGCTTTACACCAAGCTCAAAGGCGAGCTGGTCGGTCAGGACGCGCAGGGCAATCGCTATTACCGCATGAAGAGTGGCGGCACCGTGCACGGCGACAGCCTGCGCAAGGAGCGCCGCTGGGTCTATTATGACGGTGACGTGGAAGCAAGCCGCGTTCCGGCAGAATGGCACGCCTGGCTGCATCACGGAACCGACGAGATTCCACCCGAAGGCGGTCCTGCCAAGCATACCTGGCAAAAGGAACACCTGCCGAATCAAACTGGGACCGATCAGGCTTACCGTCCGCCGGGACATGCCTTTAAAGGCGGTGCGCGCGACAAGGCGACGGGAGATTACGAACCCTGGACGCCGGGCTGATCAACCACCGATCCACATTTCATTCAGAGAAATGACAATAGGGTCTGGGACTAGGCATTCGCTATCAGGGAAGTCGTAAGATGCGCAGAAACATTATCGAGACCATCATGGGCGGGATCGTCATCCTGGTCGCTGCGTTTTTTGTCGTTTTTGCCTTCAACAGCAGTGGTGTCAGCACTGTGGATGGCTATCAGGTTACGGCTGAATTCGACGATGCGACAGGTTTGGCGCCGGGTACGGATGTTCGCATGGCAGGCGTTAAGATCGGAACCGTGGTTGAGCAGAAGCTGAACCCGGATACCTATTTCGCCCAAATCGTTCTCAATATCGATGAAGAGATTAAGCTACCGGTCGGCACCTCTGCGCGGATTATCTCCGATGGCCTGCTGGGGGGAAACTTTGTCAGCCTGACACCGGGCGGAGACGACGAGAACATTCCGGCGGGCGGCGAAATCGAATATACGCAGGGGTCGATCAACGTCGTGGATCTTTTAGGCCGTTTCGTATTCAGCGCGGCAGAAGGTAGCGGCAGTGAATCCGAAAGCGACTTGAAGTAAACCGTGGGCGCAATGACTTCGAGCGGCGAAAAAACGGATATTCCCACCTGGCGCCAACCTGATGGTGCGGCGGTTTCCTGCCGCGAAAAGATCAAGGTGTTGAACGAGAACCTCGTTGAAATCCAGGAAATGGCCCAAGACGCACTGGAAGACGCCATCCTCATGGGTTGCGACGAACAGCAGGTGCGCGAAGTGTTGACCGGATTGATGGAACGACTCGACAATCCTTACGCAGCAAAAAACGCCCAAAACAAGGAACCCGCGAAGCCCGAGGATCCTGCCGAATGATGTCTTTTGCTGCGCGCTTCGGGGGGGGCCTCGCTGCCGGATCTCTCCTTGTTCTTGCCTCAACGCAGGCGCCGTTGCTGGCGCAGACCGCTGGCGAAACGGATCAGGCTGAAACGCCGGGCGTTGATCCGGACCAGTCTGCTGTCGAAGGAGACGTGCCACTCGACGAGATGCCGCTGGAAAAGCTGGGCGCGATCTTGCAGGGTCTGGACAAGATCACCGCGAGGGTCTCCGAATTCGAAGCTCCAATCGGAGAGACCGTGCGCTTCGGCAGCTTTGAGATCGTTGTCCAGGCCTGCCAGAAAACCCCGCCGGAAGAGCCGCCCGAATCGACGGCTTTTCTCGAGATCACCGATGTGCGGCCGGACGAACCGGCCCGAGTGGTTTTTAAAGGATGGATGTTTGCCTCCTCGCCCGCGCTTTCGGCAGTGGAGCATCCCGTCTACGACGTCTGGGTGACGGGGTGCCGCAACATACAAGTTGAGGCAGCACCGGGCTCAGCGGACGAGGGAGAGGGCGAGACTGGTACCGAGACGCCCGAAGAACCCGCCGCGCAGTGAAAGAATGATCTGAATCTGGAGCGATTGCCCTCTAGATCGGATTCATATAGTCAGCGCAGACCCACAGGTGGGACAGTCCGCCTTCGGCGATTCCATCTAAACTCGATCTGCTCTAGCGCGATGCTCGATTCGGCTTTTGAACGCTTTCGGCCATTTCCATGAGCTGTTGGCTGACCGTTTCGAACTTGTTCTGCAGATGGCGTTTCAGAATATCGGCCAGCTGTGCGCCATCCCGCGCTTCCAAAGCCGATATGATCTCCTCATGCTCAGCCGCGGCCTGCGCCCAGCGCTTGCGCGACATGTTTGCGAAGTAGCGCGCCCGGCGCACGCGCCCGGCGAGGGAACGATACATAACGATCAGGCTGTTGTTTCGCGAGCCGGCCAGTATGGCCTCGTGAATATTCTGATTAAGCTGAAAGTAGGGTTTCAGCTGTTCCTGTCGATAGTGTTCGATCATGCGATTGTGCAGAGAGCGCACAGAGGCGATCTCGCGTGCGGTCATGTGCTGACAGGCTAGTTCGCCGGCCAGTGCCTCTAAGGCACCCATGACCGGAAAGACCTCTTCCAGGTCCTCGATCGTGATAAGGCTGGCCGAGGCGCCGCGATTTGGTGTCAGGGTCACCAGGCCTTCCGACGCCAGAACCTTCAGCGCTTCGCGCAGCGGCGTACGTGAAACGCCGAACCGTTCGCAGAGCTCCTTTTCGGGAATCTTCACACCTGGCGGCAAGTCGCCGTCTACGATCAGTTCCCGGACGAGCCCAACCAGTTCTTCGTGTAGAGACTGCCGGACAATTGGCTGTTTGAGGGCGTTTGAAGCCATCTTTGAGTTCCCTGACGAGCTGTCGAAGGTGCTGTTTTCAGTTTTACATTCAACTTTTGGAGTTTATTGCACAAAAATGCAATGAAACCTTGCGATCCATTATCCTTACCGCAGGGCCGACTTCAAGATTTGAGCGACGTGCAGTGCTTGCCGGGTGGTGCCATCGGCAATCTGATGGCGGCAGGAGGTGCCGTCCGCGACGATCAAATCACCGGCTGCGGCGGCACGGACTTTGGGGAGCAGCGAAAGTTCACCCATTTTCATGGATACGTCATGGGTGTCGGCGTCGTAACCGAAGGCGCCCGCCATTCCGCAGCAACTGCTGTCGATGGTTTCGACCTCGAGATCAGGGATCAGGCTGAGTACCTTTTGCACCGGCGTTAAGATGCCGAAGGCTTTCTGATGGCAGTGGCCGTGCAGCAGAGCCTTTTTGGCGATGGGCTTGAGTTCGAGTTTCAGACGTCCGGCTTCGGATTCCCGGTCCAGAAATTCCTCAAGCAGCATCGACTGTGCGGCAATGGTTGCGACGTTTTCGTTACGGGTGTCGTCGTTTGGGAAAAGCGATCGGTATTCGTCGCGCAACGTCAGAAGACAGCTTGGCTCCAAGCCAATGATCGGTATCCCGCGTTGGGCGAAAGGCAATAAGGCGCTGATGACTCGGTTTGCTTCGACCTGCGCCTCGTCCAGCCGCCCCACCGAGAGAAAGGTCCGGCCACAACAGAGTGGGCGCTTGCCGTCAGTTGCGTTGGCAAAGAGAACTTTGTACCCACCGGCGTTGAGTACCGAGAGCGCCGCGTGCAGATTGTCGGGTTCGAAATATCTATTGAAGGTGTCGGCCAGGAGGATCACTTCGCGTCCGTCGGCTGCATTGTTGGTCAGGCTGGCGGCCTCTACTTCGTCGAAGCTGTCGCTGCGCCATTGTGGCAGTTTTCGTTTTGCCGAGAAGCCGGCCACCTTTTCCGAAAGAACGGCGAGACCCGGAATGCGGTCGCGCAGGTTCGCCGCCCCCGCCATCTTCGCAACGAAGGGTGCGTAGCGTGGCAGGTAGGCGACCAGCCTATCGTGCAAGCTGAGGCGATGCCGTTCGGCACGCGCGGCGAGGACCTCGGATTTCATCTTCGCCATGTCGACACCGGTCGGACACTCGCGCTTACAGCCTTTGCAGGATACGCAGAGTTTCAGCGTTTCCATCATTTCGTCTGAGGTGATCGCATCCGGACCGAGCTGCCCGGATAGCGCGAGGCGCAGACTGTTGGCGCGGCCACGCACGGAGTCGCGCTCGTCCCTGGTGACGCGGTACGAAGGACACATGACACCAGCATCGAGCTTGCGGCAGGCGCCGTTGTTGTTGCACATCTCCACGGCGCCCTGAAAACCGCCTCCTGCTCCAGGATAAGAGCTCCAATCAAGCAGGCTGCGCATCTCAGGTGTCTTGTAATCCGGGCCGTAACGCAGCAGCGCCCGCTCGTCCATTTTCGGGGCTCTGACGATCTTGCCGGGATTCAACAGACCTTCCGGGTCAAAGCGGTCTTTGACCTCTTCGAAGCTACGGACCATGCGGCTGCCGAACATGCGTTCATGATGTTCCGAACGAACGATGCCGTCGCCGTGCTCGCCGGAATGCGAGCCCTTGTATTCGGCGACCATGTCGAAAGCTTCCTCGGCAATCGCGCGCATTGTGCGCAGATCCTCGTCGAGTTTCAGGTTCAGCACGGGCCGAACGTGTAGGCAGCCGACCGAGGCGTGGGCGTACCAGGTCCCGCGCGTGCCGTGTTTGGCGAAGATGTTAGTCAGTCGTTCTGTGTAGTCGGCCAGGTCGGTCAGCCGTACCGCGCAATCCTCGACGAAGGAAATCGGTTTTCCCTCCGACTTCATGGACATCATTATGTTGAGTCCGGCCTTGCGGACTTCCATCAAGGCCGTCTGGGCGGCGGGGTCGACGATTTCCACGACGCCGCCCCAATGCTTGCCGTCACGGTTCCAGGCAAATCCGAGGTCACCGATGCGCTCGCCAAGCTGCTTTAGGCGGCGCAGGTTTTCCTCCTGATCATCGCCCGCGAACTCGACCAGCAACAGGGCTTCCGGATCACCTTTCACGACTTCTTCGATGGTTGGGCGATACATTGCCACGTCGCGCGCCAGATCAATCATGGTGCGGTCGACCAGTTCGACGAAGGCTGGATCGAGTGAGACCAGATGCTGTGTAGCATCCATCGCTTCGTAGAAACTGGCGAAATGACAAACCCCTAGTACCTTGGTGCGTGGAAGGGGAGATAACTTCAGTTCAATGCGGGTCGAATAGGCCAGGGTGCCTTCGGACCCGACCAGAAGATGCGACAGATTGTTGCTTTTCTCGCCTTCTCCACTGCCGGGGACAAGCGCATCAATGTTGTAGCCGCCGACCCGCCGGGCCACATCGGGAAACCGCAGGCGAATTTCCTCGGCTTCCCGGCTGCCCAGCGCGAAGAGATCGCGGAAGAGGTCGTGTTCAGGTGACGTATCGTTCACCGAAGAAATTTCCGGTGCGATCGGACCGAAATGCATCGGCGTGCCGTCGGCCAGCAGGGCATCAACGGCCAGAACATTGTCGCGCATGGTCCCATAGCGGATTGAACGGCTGCCGCAGGAATTGTTTCCGGTCATGCCGCCGATGGTTGCCCGGCTGGAGGTCGAAACATCGACCGGGAACCAGAGACCGTGCGGCTTCAACGCCGCGTTGAGATGATCCAGGACGATCCCGGGTTCAACCACACAACGCCGGTTTTCAGCGTCGAGCTCGATCAGTTTGTTGAGGTGTTTGGAAGTGTCGATCACCAGAGCGCGATTGACCGTCTGTCCGCATTGAGACGTGCCGCCGCCGCGTGGCAGAACCGGCACGCCGGCATCACGCGCGATCGCAAAGCTTTTTCGCACGTCTTCCAGGCTCTCCGGAACAATCACCCCCAGCGGCATCATCTGATAAACCGAAGCATCAGTGGCGTAGCGGCCCAGCGAAAAGCGGTCAAATAGCGTTGCGCCCTGGATCTCCGACGCCAGCCGGCGCTGGAGGGCGGAATCGAGTTCCACGGCCGACCCCATCGCGTTCTTCACGGCCTGTACCCGGTAGATTTTCGGGGTGAATTCATCCGATTTCGCATAATCCACTTGACTCGAAAATTGAATTCATAATTCATTATTGCAACATTCAATCCGCGCGACAAGCCGCGATCTGTTGCGTAGATAGGTTATGATGGAGTGACCGGCCGCCTGCGAACGGCTATCGGATTGCGCAGCCAGTTATTCGGGTCGGTCAGCTAGATCAATAGGTTAGTGAGGTGATTGACCTGACGCTTGAAAAACAGGCATTGGGTTCGGTCCACCAGAGGAGAAGTTCCGATGCCGAGGCAAGGCCGCCATTTCTTGCAAATTCCTGGTCCGACGAATGTTCCGGACCGAATCCTGCGCGCCATGGATATGCCGACCATGGATCATCGCAGTCCGGCCTTCGGTGAACTCGGGTTACGCGTTCTGAGCGGGCTGAAGACGATCTTCAAATGCACCGGTCCGGTCTTCATCTATCCGGCGTCAGGCACCGGTGCCTGGGAGGCGGCGCTGGTCAATACGTTAGACCCGGGCGATCAGGTTCTGATGTACGAGACCGGTCATTTTTCGACACTCTGGAAATCGATGGCGACGAAGATTGGCCTGCAGCCGGAATTCCTCCAAGGTGACTGGCGCAGCGGTGCCGACGCCAACGCAATCGAAAACCGCTTGCGCGACGATGCCTCCCACGAGATCAAAGCCGTTTGCGTTGTGCATAACGAAACCTCGACGGGCGCGACCACGCGAATCGATGAAGTGCGCAATGCGATTGACGCCGCCGGGCATCCGGCGCTGCTGATGGTCGATACCATCTCATCCCTGGCGTCGATCGACTACCGTCAGGACGAGTGGGGCGTCGATGTAACTGTTGGCGGATCACAAAAAGGATTGATGCTGCCGCCCGGACTTTCGTTCAATGCGGTGAGCGAGAAGGCACTGCTCGCTGCCAAGACCTGTTCCTCGAAAAAAGCCTTCTGGTCATGGGAGGATATGGCAGGCCCCAACGCAACCGGCTTCTTCCCCTACACGCCCGCGACCAATCTGCTCTACGGTTTAGCCGAGGCGATCGACATGCTGCAGGAAGAAGGTTTGGACAATGTCTTCGCCCGTCATGACCGGCACGCCGAAGCAACCCGGCGCGCGGTGCGCACCTGGGGGTTAGAGATTCTCTGCAATGAGCCGAAGAATTATTCAAGTTCGCTCACTGCGGTTCGTTTACCCGAAGGATACGATGCCGACGCTTTCAGAAAGGTCGTGGCCGACAATTTCAACATGTCGCTCGGCAATGGCTTGAGCAAGCTTGCGGGACGGGTTTTCCGGATCGGGCATTTGGGTGATTTCAACGATTTGATGCTGGCGGGAACCCTGTCCGGCGTCGAGATGGGATTGGAGCTGGCCGCCGTGCCCTTCGAGCAAGGCGGTGTACAGGCGGCGCTGAGTTATCTGGCCTCTGAAGCGCGTGCCCAAGCAGATGGGCGGGAGGCTGCCGAATAACTCGGCAGAGTAAAATCGGACAGCGCGGAGCCGTTCCCGCAGATCAAGCCGGTACGACACCAGAGCGGCACAATGGGAGGATGACAATGAAACTTATAAAGCTTCTGGCGACAGCCGCAGTGGCGGCCGCCATTTCGAGTAGTGCTTACGCAGATAAAATCCAATTGAAATTCGGACATGTCGGAGCGCCGGGGTCTCTCTTCGCCGCGTCTGCTAATGAGTTTGCCCGCATCGCCAATGCCAAGCTTGGCGACAAAGCCGAAGTTGTTGTGTTCGGCGCAAGCCAGCTCGGCAAAGACAAAGAGCTGTTACAAAAACTGAAGCTCGGACAAGTTCACTTCTCGCTGCCGTCGTCGGTCATGTCGTCGGTGGCAGATGAATTCGGTGTCTTCGAGATGCCCTACATCATCAAGGACCGTGGTCACATGAAGCGGGTCGAGGGCGCGATCATGGACTCGGTTCTGCAGCCTGCGGCCAACGCCAAGGGCTACAAGATCCTTGCGCTGTGGGAGAACGGTTTCCGTCACATCACCAACAACACGCGCCCGATCAACGTACCTGCCGACCTTGCCGGGGTAAAACTTCGTACGCCGAAGGGGGCCTGGCGGGTTAAGATGTTCAAGCTGTACGGCGCGAACCCGACCCCCATGTCTTTTTCGGAGGTGTTTACGGCCTTGCAGACCGGCGTGATCGATGGTCAGGAAAACCCCTATGCCCAGATCTGGAGCGCGAAGTTCCAGGAGGTGCAGAAGTATCTCTCCATTACCGGGCATGTTTACACACCTGCCTATGTACTGACCTCCGAAAAGCACTTCGCCAAGCTGCCGCAGGATGTTCAGGACGCCTTGAGCGAGGCGGCTCAGGAAACGCAGGCTTACGTCTATTCGACCGCTGCGATGCTTGAGACCGATCTGCTGACCAAACTCAAGGACGGCGGCATTACGGTAAACGACGCCGATAAAGGGGCGTTTGTCGATGCCTCCAAGCCGATCTATGACGAGTTTTCGAGCTCGGTCGATGGCGGTGCGGCCTTGGTCAAAACTGTTCTGGATCTGGCGCAGTAAATTTGTCCAAGCTGAAATCTGAACCAAGGTGATGAGCCGGTGTTGCGGTGTTCGCGCTGCGGCACCGGCTTGCCTTTCACGCGAATTAGGTCGGGATAACAGGGGTTAAAGCATTGCTTTCCGGGATATCGCGCGCGCTCGACGCCGTCCTGCAGTGGGTGTTGATCATCCTGATGATCAGTTTAACGGCTATCGTCGTGATCGCAGTCGTTTACAGAAAATTCGATGCGTCGCTGTCATGGTATGACGAGGTTGCTTCGATCACCCTGGCGTGGGTGACATACTACGGCGCGGCGCTGGCGGCCTTACGGCGGCAGCATATAGGTTTCGATTCCGTCATTATGGCAATCCCTAAAGGACTGCGCGCGGTGGCCGTTCTGGTTGCCGAAGTACTGGTGATCGGATTTTTTATCCTGTTGGCCTGGGCCGGATTCGAAGTGCTCGAGGTTCTCGAAGGAGAAACGCTGGTCAGTCTGACATGGGTACCGATCCAGCTCACGCAGTCGGTCATTCCGATCGGCGCGATCCTTTTCATTATTGCGGAATTACTCAGCGCGCCAGCCTACTTCAAAGCGGTGATGAGCGGGCAGTCCTCGGAGCATCCTGAGGTCGATGGTGACGAGTTCGAGGGAGGCGCCAGATCATGATCGTCTTTCTGATGTTCCTTGCACTGGTCGTGATGATTTGTCTGAACGTGCCGATCGCGGTGGCACTGGCCATTTCGGGCGTGCTCGGTCTGCTCGCCACCGAGGGTGTCGGCAGCCTGGTAACCGTTGCGCTGGATATGTACGACGGCTCGACCAAATTTTCGCTGATCGCCATTCCCATGTTCGTGCTGGCAGGGGCGATCATGAACGCCTCCGGCATATCACGGCGCCTGATCGCCTTCGTCAGTGCCATGCTCGGTTTTGTGCGCGGCGGTCTTTCCATGGTGACCATCGGCGTGTCGCTTTTCTTTGCCGAGATCTCTGGCTCGGCGGTCGCGGACGTGGCGGCGATCGGCTCGATCCTGATTCCGGAAATGAAGAAGCGCGGCTACAAGAAGGCTTTTGCAGCTGCCGTAACCTCTTCCTCAGCGTCTCTCGCCATCATCATTCCACCTTCGATTCCCATGATTCTCTACGCGGTTTCGGCTGAAACGTCGGTTGAGCAGCTCTTTGTGGCGGGTGTTGTGCCCGGCCTGCTCGGTGCCGCGGGTTTGATGGGCGTCGCGTACTACTCGGCGCGGAAGTATAATTTGCCGGTTGAAGAGGCCTTCAATCTGGCGCAGGTGCGCAAAACCTTTCTGGATGCCCTGCCGACCTTTGCCTTGCCGGTCATTATTCTGGGTGGGATCTTCGGTGGTTATGTGACCGCGACGGAAGCGGCCGGGCTGGCAGTCATCGTCTCGATCATTATCGGCATCTGGTACCGGGAGGTCGACTTCGGCCGTCTCAAAGTCGCGATGCTGGAAGGCGGTATGCAGACCGCAGTCGTGATGCTGCTGGTCGCCGCATCTGTTCTGATGGGCGGATTCCTCACGCGTGCTCAAATTCCGCAGGAAATCGCCCAATCGATTATCGATTTCACCGACAACAAATACGTCATTCTTGCGATCCTCAATGTCTTCTTCCTGATCATCGGCTTCTTTCTGCATTCGGCGGCGGCGATCATCCTTGTTGTGCCGATCGTGGTGCCGCTCATCCAGCAGGCGGGGATCGACCCGATTCATTTCGGGCTCGTGGTAACGCTAAACCTGGCCATCGGTCAGCAGACGCCGCCGGTGGCTTCGGTTCTGATTACCGCCTGTTCCATTGCCAAGGCCAACATCTGGGAAGTCAGCCGCATGAACGTGCTCTTTGTTGGCGTTCTGCTCGCGGTTCTTATTCTCTGCACCTATGTCCCGATGGTACCTTTGTTTCTGGTCGATTATTTCTACAGGTAGGGAAGCGCCGTGACTGAAGAATCCGAAGAGATCCTCTATGAGGTGAAGGATGACATCGGACTGGTCACCTTCAACCGCCCGCAGGCACGCAATGCCCTGACCTTCGGGATGTACCGGAGGCTCGCGGAGATCTGCCGGGACGCACCCGATAAAGATGGATTGAAGGCGATTATCGTTTGCGGTGCCGGTGACAAGGCCTTCGCGGCGGGGACCGACATTGCCCAGTTCAGGAGTTTCTCGACAGCCGAAGATGCCCTGAACTACGAGCAGCAGATGGACGACGTTCTGGGCGCTGTCGAGCGTTGTAGCGTGCCGACCATCGCTGCAATCCATGGGGCCTGCACCGGTGGTGGTGCCGGTATCGCTGCCGCTTGTGATCTACGGATCGCTGCGGCTGATTTTCGATTTGGATTTCCCATTGCCCGCACGCTGGGCAATTGCCTCTCGGTCGAAAACCTCTCGCGCCTGACTGCTTTGATCGGTGCAGGCCGGACGCGGGAAGTTATCTTTACCGCCCGCCTTGTCGGTGCTGAGGAAGCAAAATCGATCGGATTGATCTCGGAGATCCTGGACGACCGTGCGGCCGTCATGACCCGGGCTGAAGAATTGGCGAGCCTGATGGCCGGCTTCGCGCCCCTAACACTTCAGGCCACTAAGGAAGGCTTGCGGCGGCTGCGCGCAAAGCAGGCCGATCTGGATGATCATGACCTCGTTACGCTCTGCTACACCAGTGCCGATTTCAAGGAAGGGCTGGAAGCCTTCCTGGCCAAACGCAAGCCGGACTGGCAGGGACGCTGAACGATGTCTGAGAAACCGGGCGGTCCACTTGCCGGAATGAAGGTCATCGAGCTTGCCCACATCATGGCCGGTCCAGTTTGCGGGCTGATGCTGGCGGACATGGGCGCCGATGTGATCAAGGTCGAAAAGGCCAAGGGCGGCGACGATTCACGCCGATTCCTGCCGCCGGATATCAAGGGCGAGTCGGCGGCCTTCATGATGATGAACCGCAACAAGCGCGGGATCGCCGTCGACCTCAAGTCCGAAGACGGCAGGTCGGTCCTGCTAAGCCTGCTGAAAGACGCCGACTGCGTCATCGAAAACTATCGCCGCGACACGATGCAAAAACTGGGTTTGGGTTACGAGACCCTGCGGGAACTCAATCCCGGTCTGATCTACTGTGAGATCTCCGGCTTTGGACGCACCGGTCCCTATGCCGATCGCGGCGGCTTTGATTTGATCGCCCAAGGTATGTCGGGGCTGATGGCCATCACCGGCGAGGGGCCTGGCCGGCCGCCGGTGAAAGTCGGGGCGCCGGTTTCAGATATAACCGCGGGGATTTTGGCTGCCATGGGCTGCGCGTCGGCCTATGCGCACAAACTCAAGACGGGCGAGGGACAAAGGGTCGATACTTCTCTTTTCGAGGCAGCCATCACCCATACCTACTGGCAATCAGCCATTGCCTTTGCGACCGGTGACTCGCCCGGGCCCATGGGTTCTGCACATCCCTTGAACGCGCCCTATCAGGCTTTTCGGACGAAAGACGGTTGGGTCAACCTCGGCGCGGCAAATCAGACCAACTGGGAACGCACCCTGCGCGTGATCGGCGCGGAGGATCTTCAGCGCGACCCGCGGTTCGAAACCAATCGGGCCCGCATGGAAAATCGCCTGGAACTCGAGACTGTGCTGAATGGCTACTTTCAGGCGAGAGCAACGGCAGACTGGATCGCCGCTTTGGAATCGGCGGGCGTTCCCGCCGGTCCGGTGCTCTCCATCGGCGATATGCATCAGGATCCGCAGACCCTGGCGCGCGAGATGGTGGTCGAGACCGAGCATCCTGTTGCGGGAGCCGTAAAGACCATCGGCGCTCCCGTGAAGTTCCACGGCTCGCCGGGCGGTGTTAAACGGCCTGCGCCGCTCTTCGGGCAGCACACGCGCGAAGTCCTGGAGCAGGCGGGTTTCAGCAAAGACAGGATAGAGAGCTTTATCACCAAGGGCGCGGTCATTGCGGATGACGGCGTCGAGCCAAACTCATCCAACAACGGGTAGCTGAATTCAGGGACCCGACTTTCCGGCCTCATCTGAAAACAGGACTTTTTATGACCGATCTGACACTCGAGAAGGCGCGTCAAATTATTGCGACAGCCCTTGCCAAGGGGCGTGAGATGGAACTCAAGCCCCTGACGATTGCCGTTCTGGATGCCGGTGGACAGTTAAAGGCGTTGGAGCGGGAAGACGGGACTTCGACACTGCGCGCGAAGATCGCACAGGGAAAGGCCAATGGCTCGCTTGCGGTGGGGGCAGGTACCCGCACCCTTTTCAAGCGCGCGCAGGAGCAGCCTTATTTTGTCGATGCTTTGAACGGTCTGGCCGATGGCAATCTGGTGCCGGTTCCTGGCGGGGTTCTGATCCGCGACGGCAATGGCAAAGCGGTTGGTGCAATCGGGGTAACCGGTGACAGCTCAGACAACGACGAGGTTTGCGCTGTCGTCGGTGTGGAAGCGGCTGGATTTACGGCCGACGTTGGGTAGTCTTATCATCTCACCCCCAATTCTAGATGGAGTTATCCATGAAGCCCGAAGTCGTTGTTCTGTCGCGCTTGGGACCCCCGCCGATTATGGACGCGCTGGAAACTGCATACCGGCTCCATCGCTTGTGGGAAGCCGGGGACCGTCAGAAGGCGCTGGACGCGGCGTCGTCGGCGCGTGGTTTGGTGACGACCGGCAGCCTCGGTGCCGATGCCGCTTTGATGGATGCCTTACCGGCATTGGAGATGATCTCCATCAACGGCGTCGGGCTGGATGCCGTTGATTTGCCGGCAGCCAAAGCGCGTGGCATTTCTGTCGGCTACACGCCGGGGGTCCTGACCGAGGGTGTGGCAGATATGGCGGTGGCCTTGATTCTGGCTGCGAGCCGTAAGCTGGTCGAAGGCGACCGCTTTGTGCGGGAGGGAACTTGGGCCGGTGGTGCGAAACTCTCTCTGGGTTGGAGCATCCGGGCGAAAACCGTTGGGTTTCTGGGTTTTGGCCGCATTGGCCGGGAAATCGCCAAACTGCTATCGGTTTTCGGTATCACCGCGCTCTATCACGAGCCTGCACCCTTGGAGGCTGTCGCGGCCGGCTACTGCGATGATCTCGTCGGCATGGCCGGTGAAAGCGATGTCCTGGTGGTCTGTTGTGCCGGTGGCTCCAGCACGAAAGATCTCATCAATGCGTCGGTTCTCACGGCGCTTGGACCGGATGGCCTGCTGGTCAATATCGCGCGCGGTTCCGTCGTATGCGAAGCGGATCTCGTCGCAAGCCTGGAAGCGGGTCAGTTAGGCGCTGCTGCCCTTGATGTGTTCGCCGACGAACCCAAGGTGCCCGAAGCACTGCTCACCATGGATAACGTCATCCTGACGCCGCACATTGCCAGTGGCACAACGGAAACACGTATGGCCATGGGACAGCTGGTTCTGGCCAATCTGGAAGCCTATTTCGCCGGAAAACCCCTGATTACACCGGCGCCGACGTCGTAAACCTCGCTCTGAGACCGGCGCACCGGGATTGTTGTACTTCAATCCGAATCCGCTTGTGGCGAGATTCCCAGGTTCTTTTCGGAAAATTCCCCGTAATTTCAGAGAACTAGCGATTTTCCTATATAGCGCTTGGTCGTTTTTCCCTGTTTTTAGTGAAATTCGCGGATCAGCCTCTCCTTCATAGGGTGAGAGGGCGATTCACGTTCTTGACTGCTTCTGCCAACAACGATCGCGCTCCAGCGAACTGCAGGTGCTTCGTTTTGCCATCATTAACCCGTGGACAAGCGGCCCGTAAGCGCAAAGAATGCTTGTGCTGCTGGGGTGCCGTCTTTAGGACTGCGCGAGCAGTTTTTCGATCGCCTGAAACATGCGGTCGGGGTAGGAGGTTCATTTTATGTCAGGCAAGCTGCCGATGGCTGTGATCGGAACCGGTCACTTCGGCAAGTTTCATGCGCAGAAGATCGCCGCTTCCGAGCGGGCGGAACTTTGCGCGGTTGCCGACATCGACGCAACACGCGGCAAGGCAGTCGGCGACTCGCTCGGCGTCAGAGCGGTAAGCGACTACCGGGAACTTCTGGGCGAGGTCGAGGCTGTGTGTATCGCGGTGCCGACTCATGCGCACCATGCTGTCGCGAGCGAGTGCCTTAAGCACGGCCTCCACGTTTTGATCGAGAAACCCATCGCCGATACGCTTGCAGCCGCCGATTCCCTGATTGATCTGGCCAAGGAAAAAGACCGCATTCTTCAGGTCGGTCATCTCGTGCGCTTTTCGGGCGTGGCGGGTGCGTTGCGCAGCCACGCCAACCGGCCTCTTTATATCGATTCTCTGCGGATCACGCCGTTTCAGGGGCGTGGCACAGACGTAAACGTGATTCTGGATCTGATGATCCACGATATCGATTTAATTCTTTCGCTGATCGATGCGCCGATCACGGATATCGATGCCGCCGGCGCTCCGGTTTTCAGCGAAAACGAAGATATCTGTAACGCCCGGATCAAATTCGCCAATGGCTGCATCGCCACCATTACCGCCAGCCGGATCAGCTTTAAGACCGAACGGCGTATGCGGATCTTCCAGCCGAGCAACTATCTGAGCGTGAACTTCGACGAGCAGTCTTTGAACGTCGTGCGGCGTGCCGCCAAAGGTAACGTGATACCGGGTGTCGACATTGCGGAGCATCGCTATGAAGAGGTCGACGCCCTTGAGCAGGAAATCGAAAGTTTCATTACCTGCATTCTGGAGAATCAGACCCCATTGGTGGGCGGAAAAGAAGGCCGGCAGGCCCTGGAAGCAGCTTTAACGGTCACCCGGAAGCTTCAGGAGCACGCCAGCTTCGTGATGAGCGCCAACAGTGACTCGGATTTCGAACGGCTCGCCAAAGGCTGAAATTCAGCTACCTACCGCAACATTGGGAAGATGGTCAGCGCCAGGAGCGAACCCATGGCGATATTGAACCATTTGAGCCGGTTTGGATCTGCCAGGAAGGCCCTGAGTACGGTGCCAAATCCTACCCAGGTCGAGACGCTGGGAAAAT
Organism: Pelagibius sp. Alg239-R121; assembly: GCF_947331435.1. GTDB lineage: Bacteria > Pseudomonadota > Alphaproteobacteria > Kiloniellales > Kiloniellaceae > Denitrobaculum. The sequence continues at coordinate 403,759 of NZ_CAMZOF010000003.1, forward strand.
TCACCACAACAAAGGCAGCGGCCACCAGAAAAACCGAGAGATAAGGCGCGTCTGGGCTGCTGTAGACAGACATGGCCGTGACCGACATCATCCAGGCTTTGGGATTGACCCATTGAAAGGCCGCCGCAGCGGCGAAGGTCATGGGATCTCTGCCGGTGGTGGTTTTTGCTCCACCCATGGACCGCGACATAGCAATGCGCCAGGCGAGATAAAGCAAATAGCTGCCGCCCAGTACTTTCAATACGATACCGAGGGCAGGAAAGCCGGTCAGCAGTGCGCCAAGTCCGAAGCCCACGCAAAGCAGCAGGGACCCGAACCCCGCCGCGATCCCGAACATATGCGGCACGGTCCGCCAGAACCCGAAATTGACACCCGATGCCAGCAGCATGACGTTGTTCGGGCCTGGCGTGATCGAGGACACGAAGGCGAAGACCAGCAGGGCGAGAAAAGTGTCGACGGGCATTGGCTTTCTCCAATAAGGACAGTAATGCTGACATAATTGGAGAAAGCTGTAAACGCCGACATTGCCCCCATACAATCCTATCCGGTGGTGCGCCAGGGAGATGACGGGCTAGGCAGATGATGGACCAGTCAGGTGATCGCTAGGTTGAAGACTCCTATTCCTTGTCGCCCAAAATACGATCAAGACCGTCAAGGAATAGGAGTCCTCAACCTAGGCAACCTTAGCCCCGCATGCGTTCAGCATTCGGATCGAACAGGGGCGCAGTGATCAGGTGTGCTTTGCAGTGCTGGCCCAGGATCTCGATTTCGACTTCACGTCCTTCTTCGATGAGTTCAACCGGCAGGAACCCGAGTGCGACCGACTTCTGTGCGTGATGGGCATATCCGCCCGAGGTTACGAAACCAACCACCTTGCCGTCGTGCCAGATCGGCTCGTCACCCCAGGTGTCCGCGTCCCCGGCTTCGACGACAAAGCTGCAGATCCTGCGCGTTGGTCCAGCGGCCTTTTCGGCCAGGGCGGCGGCTTTGCCGATAAAGTCTACGGGCTTGTTATAGGAGACAAAGCGATCCATGCCGGTCTCGGCCGGCATGTAGTCGGGTTTGAACTCGCGCATCCAGGATCCGAAGGCTTTCTCCAGCCGCAGACTCATCATCGCGCGCATGCCAAAGGGACGAAGGCCCAGGCCGGCGCCCGCTTTGCTCAAAGTTTCGTACAGCGCGACCTGGTCTTCCGCATCGACGTAGATCTCGTAGCCCAGATCCCCAGTGTAGGAAACCCGCTGCACCAGTGCCCGGCAGAGGCCGACATCCATTTCCTGGATCGCCATGAAGGGCAGGGCAGCGTTGGAGACATCCGCCATGGCCACACGGCTCAGGAGTTCCCGTGCTTTGGGGCCGGCGATCTGAAACCCGATCCGTTTGGTTGAGACGTTTTGGACCGAAACGCCTTCATAGGGCAGGTGCTGCCAGAACCAGCGCAGGTGATAGGCCTGGGCGCCGAAGGATGCCGTGAGCTGGAAGCTCTCTTCGGCCAGGCGGGAAACAGTGAAGTCACCGATCAACTTGCCCTTGGGGCTGAGCATCGGGGTCAGCGACAGGCGGCCGATCTTGGGAATACGCCCGGCCATGATGCTGTCGAGCCAGGTTTCAGCGCCGGGTCCTGTGATCAGATATTTGCCGAAGTTGTGAATCTCATTGATACCGACGGCTTGCCGCACGGCCCGGCATTCCTCGGCTGTTGTTTCAAAGGCGTTGGAGCGGCGGAAGGATGGCGTCTCGAACAGGGGTTCTCCTTCCGGCGCAAAATAATTGACCGCCTCCATGCCGTAGGCGGTACCGAAGACGGCGCGCTGATCTTTCCAGATCCCATAGGCCGGTGTGGTCTGATAGGGCCGGGCGGCCGGCAGCTCCTCGTTGGGGTAGCCTACTGAAAACCGGCGCTGATAGTTCTCGCGTACCTTGGCCCGGGTGTAGCCAGGCGAGATCCAGTCGCCGAAGCGAGCGACATCCATGGCAAAGACATCGCGCGATGGCTCGCCTTCGACCATCCATTCGGCCAGGGTCAATCCTACACCGCCGCCTTGACTGAATCCGGCCATGACGGCGCAGGCCGACCAGTAATTCCGCAGGCCCGGAATCGGGCCGACCAGTGGATTGCCGTCAGGAGCGAAGGTGAAGGGGCCGTTGATGATGGTCTTGATGCCCGCAGACTCCAAAACCGGATAGCGGCGGAACGCCAGTTCCAGGGAGTCGCCAATCCGGTCAAGATTGTCCGGCAACAGCTCGTGCCCGAAGTCCAAGGGTGTGCCTTTGACGGCCCAGGGATCGCAGCTCTGCTCGTAAAAACCGATAACCAGTCCGCGGCCTTCCTGACGCAGGTAACTCTCGCCTTCCGGATCCATTACATGGGGAAGCTCGTTGTCCCGCTCATAGACATCCGGAGTTTCCTCGGTGACAAGGTACTGATGTTCCATGGGATGAAGCGGCAGATAGATACCCGCGAGCGCCCCGACCTCACGTGCCCAGAGTCCCGCGGCATTGACCAGATGCTCGGCGATGATCGTGCCCTGCTGGGTGACGATCTCCCAGGAACCGTCGGGCCGTGGGTTGGTTTCCAACACTGGATTGCGCAGAACGATTTCCGCACCGGCCTTTCGGGCCGCCTTGGCGTAGGCATGTGTCGTCCCCGAAGGATCGAGATGGCCGTCCAATGGATCGTAAAGAGCCCCAATAACGCCGTCGGTATTGGTGATGGGTGAGAGCTTTCTGATCTCCTCGGGGCCGACGATTTCGGTTTCCAGACCCATGTAGCGGTGTTTCGCGCGCTCTGCTTTGAGGAAGTCCATGCGGTCGGGCGTGGTGGCTAAGGTCAAACCGCCGACGTGATGCAGGCCACAGGACTGTTCGGAGAGCTGTTCCAGGTCTTTGTAAAGCTGGATCGTATAACCCTGCAACGCAGCCATGTTGGTGTCGGCATTGAGAGTATGAAAGCCGCCGGCGGCATGCCAGGTTGAACCCGAGGTCAACTCCGAGCGCTCGATCAGCATCACGTCGTTCCAGCCGAGCTTGGTCAGATGGTAGAGCACGCTGCAACCGACGACACCACCGCCGATGACGGCCACGCGGATATGGCTTTTCATGACCCTGTCTCCCTTAATTCCGACTTTTTATCCCAGGACCGAGAAGCTGGAATCCTGGTTGACTTCCCGATTGCGCGAATAGAAGCCGACCGAGACCTTGTGGCCGATGTGCTCCAGATGGAACTCCACCGGCGTCTCGTCGTGATCGATGCCGCTCTCGCAAGCTTCGATCAGGGCTGCCATCATCTTGCCGGCGACAGGCGCGTTTTTGAACTGATTGCCGCTGGTGCCGATCGCGACGTAGAAGCCTGGCAGGTCGGTCTTGTCGTAGATCGGGATCCAGTCGTCGGTGACATCATAGAGCTCGACCACGCCCTTCATTTTCGAGGGGATACCCATCTCGGGAAAGCGCTGCGCCATGCGCATGGCCTGGACCTGCCACTGATCGGTGAAGTCGCGGCTGAAGTTATCGGGGTCGACCCATTCGCGGGTATCGCACTCGGGATCTTCGGAACCAATCAGGATATGATTGCCCAGCTCGGGGCGGCAGTAGGTGGCGATGTCGCTGTCCGAATAGACGTATCCTTTGGCTTCGAAGTCAAAGCCTTTCGGTGACGGCACGTGGGCGACTTCATGCCTGAGTGCGCGGGTCTTCATCTTCATGGTCTCGAACACGCCGGCCATTTGGTTGATCTTGCTGGAATGTGGTCCGGCGACATTGACCACCACGGGCGCATCGATCTGCATGCCGTCCTTGAGAGTGATTCCTGCGGTCCGTCCGTTGGCCTGGCGGATCTCGGAAACTTCCGCATTATAAAGGAAATCTGCGCCCTGCTGTTTGGCTGCATGTTCCGCATTTTGGGCCGAAAGCGCCGGGTCGCTGACATAGCCGCCGCGCGGGAAGAAGACCCCGCCGATCACGCTCTCGCCCGTCGGCTCGCAAAAGCCTGGGTCTTCAGGCCGTTTGGCCGGTCCGAAGAGGTGCGTATCCATGATCGGCAGCTTGGCTTTCATTTCGTCCGGAGTGAGATGTTCGTAAGGACAGCCGATGCGGTCCATGATCCCGCAGATCTTGCTGAGCTGGTGGTTGTGTTCCGTCTTGATGACCAGACATCCGGTGTCGTGATACTTGATCATGCCGCGCGGATCTTCGCTGCCGAGATAGCTGGACCAGTCTTTCCAGTAATGCCAGCCCTCGTAGGCCAGTGCACAGGTGTCGAAGACCGAATAGTAAGTGCGGATGATCGCGCAGGAGCCTGATGTCGAGCCGTAGCCGGCCATGGCGTTCTTGTCGACGTTCAGAGTCTTGAGGCCCTTCTTCGCCATCTCGAATGCGGTGCAGGCGCCGATGACGCCGGCGCCGATGATGATCGCGTCGTATGACTTGGTCATGCTGGTTCTCCCCACAGACGTGCAGGCCGCTATCTTTCCGGCATAGCACTGATCGGACGCCTGTTGTTATCCGTTGGCGACCTGATTCGATGTTTCAGCCTGGATCTTGTGCACGACTCCGTAGTTCGGATAAAATAATTTAAATAGATCTATTAAATCAGAAATATTGATGTGCTGACACTCCGTGCACTTAGGTATCTGGTCGCCGCCGCCGATCATGAAAGCGTGACGGAAGCGGCCGCCGCGTTGAACATCTCGCAACCTGCCATCTCGGCGGCGATTGCGCAGCTTGAGGCCGATTACGCACAGCAGATCTTCGTGCGTCACAAGGGCAGGGGAGTCAGCCCGACTCCCTTTGGACGTGAACTGATCGTCCGAGCCCGGCATCTGCTGAACCATGCCGCGGAACTCACGTTGTTCGGGCGCGAAAGCGGGACTGTCGCGGGCGAGGTTTCACTCGGCTGCTTTGCCGAATTGGCGCCGCACTATTTGCCCGCGCTCAATAAGGCTTTTGAAGACCGTTTTCCTCATGTGCGGGTGAAGTTCCGGGAAACCGGGTTTGACGAGCTGCCACGCCTGCTGGGTGAGGGGAGTATTGATCTGATGCTGGATTACGACATCGGTTTGCCGGAGGAGATTGAGCAGACGACACTGACCCTGTTGGCGCCTTATGTGCTTCTGCCTGCCGGTCATCGCTGGGCGGCGCGTAGAAAACTGACCCTGGAGCGGCTGGCCGGCGAACCCTTGATACTCGCCAGCGACAGTCAGAGCCGGCGTTACCTTCTAAATCTCTTCCACCGCCGTGGACTGCATCCGGAAGTCGCCCGGACTGCTGAATCCTTCGAGACCTTGCGTGGACTGGTTGCCAACGGCTACGGCATTTCACTGGTTCACAGCCGTCCCGCCTCAAATGTCAGCTACGACGGCTCGCCGCTGGTAAGTGTGCCGATTGCCGACGTCGAACCAACGCACCGGATTTTGTTGGCCTGGTCACGGCGCTTTGCCCTGTCGCCTGCTGCTGAAGCCTACAAGGATTTCACGGTTGGATGGTTCGGCGACCGGGACGGATGTTCGTCATGATCAACTCTGCGCGAAACGACCAACCCTAGAAGCCGAAGGGCCGCCGCGTGGAAAGCAGGATATTTGTCTCGGTGTTTGAGATCCCGCTGATCGAGCGGATCTTGCGGAGAGTGCGGTCGAATGTCGGGAGGTCCTGAACTTCCAACTCGGCAATCAGATCCCAACGCCCGTTAGTGCTGTGCACGGTATGCACTTGGGGGACTTTTAGAAGTTCGCGACTGACCTGCTCTTCTTTGCGCCCATGCACTTCGACCAGAACCATGGCGCGAACGGCTGCGTTTCTGACCTCAGATCCCATCTGCAGGGTGAATTTTTCGATGATCCCGTTTTTGACGAGCTTATCGATTCTCGCTTTCACGGTCGCCCGCGAGACTTTGGTGAAAGACGCCAGGCTTGCGACCGGAAGGCGTGCATCCTGTCGCAATAGCTGAACCAATTTGTAATCTAAATCATCCACTTCTTATCAGTTTGTATAGATAAGCTTATCAAATTGGAAGATTTTGCTGTCTTTTATTGCAATTCTCCGACTTTACGTCACTTCCAGAAAAAGCAGAATCGAACTTGGTTAACGCTTTAACGTTCCTTTGTTCGCTAACGGGCGACGCCCGCTCAAAAATATCTAAAATTTAGGACTGCCTATTTCTGGCGGATTGGCCGGTGTCAAACGGCAAGGTCTCCGTTCGATCAGTTCTTTGACATCCGGGTGAACACGCCGGATGAGCTAAGCTCTGCGACGTTTCTAAGGCCGTCCAGCCACTTGAAGGAATGATAAGCGCTCCGTGCCAGCTGAACTGGCAACCAACAGACAAACGGTTAGGGAGGGAATCATGACAATTGACGGACATGGCGACGAGGGAGCGCGGGCTCCCCTTATCTGGGAGGCGGCACTGTCGATGCTCGCGCTTGTAATCGGCATCTCGGTCTCCATCGCGATCTATGGAACAGACCCGCATGTACCGATGCTGATCGGGGTTATCGTTGCCTGTCTCGTCGCCTGGAGATGCGGCTTCAAATGGGAAACCGTTCAATCCGGCATGTTGGGGGGAATCACCAACGCTCTTCAGGCCATTGTCATTCTTCTGATCATCGGCATCCTGATCGGGACCTGGATCTTGGCAGGAGTGGTGCCGTCATTGATTTACTACGGCTTGCAGATCCTCAGTCCGAGTATCTTTCTGCCGACAGCCCTGTTGCTCTGCGCTCTGACATCGCTTGCGACCGGAACAAGCTGGGGCACGAGTGGCACGATTGGTGTTGCGCTCATCGGTATCGGCTCGGGGTTAGGTCTGCCTTTACCTGTCGTTGCAGGTGCGGTTCTGTCAGGTGCGTACTTCGGCGATAAGATGTCGCCGCTTTCCGATACGACCAACATGGCACCGGCGATGGCCGGAACCGACCTTTACACGCACATTAAGCATATGTCCTACACGACAGGTGTGGCCTTTGGCCTGACGCTCATCATAGAGATCGTCTTAAGCATCGTGCTCGGCAGTGAGAGTTCCGACCTTTCCCAGATCGAAGAAATCCTGGTCACCTTGGATGCGAATTTCCTGATCAATCCGATCATGCTTATTCCACCGGCGCTGGTGATGGTCGTTTCCTTCAAGAAGGTGCCGGCAATTCCCGGCATCGCCGCGGGCGCGCTGGCGGCCATCTTCCTGGCGGTTCTGTTCCAGGGCGCTTCCTACAGCGATGTAATTTCCGTGTCCTTCAGTGGTTTCAAATCGGAAACCAATGTCGCGGCGGTCGATGAGCTGCTCTCCCGGGGCGGCTTGGAATCCATGCTCTACACGATTTCACTGGTGATCGTTGCGATGATGTTTGGCGGCATCATGGAACGGACCGGGCAATTGCGTGTGCTGGCGGCAGGTATTCTCCAGAGGGCCCGCTCCACCGGTTCGCTGATCGCTTCAACCGCGCTCACGGGTATCGGCGCGAACATGCTGTTGTGCGATCAGTACATGGCAATCGTCATGACGGGCCGCACCTATGCAGAAGAATATAGAAACCGGGGCCTGCATCCCAAAAACCTGTCCCGTGCAGTGGAGGATTCCGCCACCGTTACGGCCAACCTTGTGCCTTGGAACTCGGGCGGTGCGTTTCAGACCGCAACGCTTGGCGTTGCGACCTTGGCCTACCTCCCCTTTAACTTCTTTTGTTGGCTTTCGCCGATCGTGACCATCACCTTCGGTGTGTTTGGCTGGACCATCCACAGGGCTGATGAACAGGGCGATGAAGCGGCTCCGGTGAAACAGGGCGCCGACTAGCCGGTAGAGCAACGATCGGTCCTGGCGCGTCCCGTTGATGTGTCGGGACCGATGATTGTACCGACGGTCTGTTCCCTCCCGAACCCAGTTGAGTGGCCGAGCCAACCTGGTCGGGCAGGAGGTTAATGTCGGCAGTTCGATGTTATCGATAACAAAATCACTTGATGTTATCGATAACTATCACGTAACATCCTCGCCACGCTGCCTGATGTCTGGGGTTTGGGAGGAGCCCGATGCCATCTGAAGCTCATATCGAATACAGCTAAACCCTTGTGAGCAGACGTCTTCATACAGTTTTCCCTGGAAGGCTAAAATCTGTCGCTGGGGCACAATTCCTCCCTCCCGCGTGCGCAGACACGCGGCGGTAAAAACATGTGCGAGTGCCAGGAGGAACGACAGTGCCAGCTGCGACCCCGATCATATCGATGCGCGGAATCTCAAAACGTTTTGGCGGCGTCACTGCGCTGCAGGAAGTCGATCTTGATGTTTGCCCTGGCGAGGTGTTGGCCATTGTCGGCGATAACGGTGCAGGCAAATCGACGCTGATCAAGATATTGACAGGTGTCTATCAGCCGACCGAAGGGGCGATCGAAATGGACGGCCAGGCCCTGTCCATGAACAGTCACTCCGAAGCAATCGAGCTGGGTATCGATGCCGTCTATCAAACCCTCGCCTTGGCCGATCATCTTGATCCTGCGGCCAACATGTTTCTGGGCTCCGAGCTGACCAAGTCCTTCCTGGGGTTTCGTTACCTCGACAATGGAAGGATGCGGGTCGAAGCCGAGCGGGTGCTGTTGGAGCGTCTCGGGGTGCGGCTCAGGAGCATGGATGTGCCGACTGAAAGCCTCTCGGGCGGGCAACGCCAGGCCGTTGCAATCGCCCGTGCCGTCTACCATTCCGATCTCAGGGTTCTGGTGATGGACGAGCCCACGGCGGCACTTGGACCACAGGAAACCGCCCGCACGCTCAAACTCATCGAAGTTTTGCGCGAGGAAGGGCTTGCGATCGTGCTGATCTCCCATTCGTTGGATGACGTCTTTGCCATATCCGACCGTATCCAGGTGATGCGGCGGGGCCGGCGTGTCGATGTCGTGCACACCAGGCAGACGTCTCGCCAGGAAGTACTCGGCCTGATCGTTGGCGCGGCGGAAGCAGCCTGATGGGAGAGACAGATATGCCGGTTTCCGCCCCAAAAGGACTGCAGGAACGTCTCGACCCTTATCTGGCGATCATCGGACCGATGGTCATGATCCTGATGATCCTCGCTTTCATGGGGGTGGCCGAGCCGGCGCGCTATTTCCGCCTGTCCAACCTCAACATCATCCTGCTTGAGGCCGCGCTTTACATGCCGCTGGCCATGGCCATGACCTTTGTCATCACACAGCGCGGCATCGATCTGTCGATTGGTTCCGTCGCTGCGTTGACCGGTATTATCATGGCCTTCGCGATTAAGGAGTTTGGCTTTCCAGCCTGGATCGCGGTCTTGCTGGGGATCGCCATCGGCGGAATCTTCGGACTGATCAACGGTCTGGTGATCACAAAATTCAGGGTACCGGATCTGATCGGCACGCTTGCCATGGACCTGGTCTATCGCGGCTTTGCGCTTGTGCTCGCCAAGGGCCTGGTGCTGGCACGCTTTCCTGATCTCATCACCGATATCGGCCGCGGTCGTTTACCAGGTTTTCTGCCCATCCCGGTGATCATCGGGATACTCGCTTTTCTGATCGGCGCCTTCATTCTGCGCCGAAGCTGGTTCGGCCGGTACTCCATCGCGATTGGCTCCAACCCGGAAGCGGCGGAAATGACCGGCATCGCCGTCGATCGCTATAAGGTTTATGCCTACGTGCTGATGGGGGCGATGGCAGGGCTCGCCGGCGTCATGCTGACGGGGAAACTCAATGCCATCCAGGCAACCTCGGCGCCCTATTTTAATCTGCACGTGATCGCCGCCGTCGTCGTCGGCGGGACATCTCTTTTCGGGGGGCGGGCTTACATGCTCGGATCCTTCGCCGGGGTTCTGCTGCTGTCCATGATGATCAACGCCCTGGTGACCCTGCGCATAGAGTTCTTTTGGCAGTCGGTCGCCTCGGGCGTGGTCATCATTCTCTCGGTTGCCTTCTACACCTGGCTGCAAAAGAAAGACCGGGATGGTGCAAAGGGCCTGCTGAATGCTTTTACGACACCCGACAATATCAAGCTGATGAAACTCGGCGGCGTTCTCGCTGCGGGTACCGTCGTTTTGTTGGTTATTGGGTCACTGTTTTCAACCGGATCAGTGCCCAGCGGCTGACCTTTGGTGGGCCGTGCGACATATGTTCCAACACGTCTGGGAGGAAGAAAAATGAAAATGATGTCAGCAAAATCCTTGGGGTCGGCCGGCGTTCTTCTGGCGGCCTCGGCACTCATCGCAGGCTCTGTGGCTGCGCAGGACCTGCCGCTCAAGTCGCTGCCTGGCGACGACCAGCGCGATCATTGGCTGCCGGAGCAGGTCAATGTCTCGGGGAAGCTCGAAGCCCTTCAGGCTGCGACGGGCAAGGAGGCCGTCAAGTTTACGGGGAGCTTGGAAAAACCGGTCCAGATTGCACTCATATATCCTTCGGCCGACGTATCCGACTTTTGGGCGCGCAACTATCTCGCTCTGACCAAACGGCTCGAGCAGCTTGGAATCAAGTATGAAACCACCGAGTTCGCGTCGCGCCAGATCGAGCATGAACTGCAGTCTACCTACGCCACGCAGGTGGAGCAGGACGCGGATCTCTACGACTACGTAATCTTCGGTCCTTCGGAGCTGGCGACCCAGGCCGACAATATCGAGAAGCTGGCTGGCAATGAAGACTTCGTAACCTATGTCTGGGCCTTCCACACACCTTTGAAGCACTTTAAGAAGCAGCCGGCAGCCTGGTTCGATTTCTCGTCGGCCTACGGGGCCCAGGTGATTTGCAGTTACATGCTGGAACGCCTTGGCAAGGACGTCACCTATGCCATGAACCGCGGCATTCCGGGTGTCACCGATAATCAGCGCTCGGGGGATTTCAAGGACTGTGTCGCCGAAAAGGGCAATTGGAACGTCGTTTACGAGCACTATGGCGAGTATCGGCGTGAAGGCGGCTTCGACGGAACCAACCTCATCCTGCAGGCCTATTCGGAAGCGACCGTCATCCATAACGCCAACACCGCGATGGCAATGGGTTCGGTTGAAGCGCAAGTCGCCGCCGGGAAGCACAAGGAAGTCTTTTCCACCGGGTGGGGCGGAACCGGGCTGGAACTCGACGCCATTCGCCGCGGTGAATTGGATGCCACGCCCATGCGCATGGGCGACGACGTTGGGGCGGCAACCGCCGAAGCAATCAAGGCGGACCTGGAAGGACGTTCGGAAGAACTGCCGCTGGTGTTCCTCGGCCGTATCACCGTGGCGCACGATCAACTGAGCAACGAGGAAATCGACAACCTGGAGAAGGAAGCGTTCCGTTTCTCCGGCGTTGGTGCTCTCAAACGCTGATTTATTCGGCGTCTCGACCTCAAAACACGTGATAAAGAGTCTGGTCGTTTTCTCTGGTTCAGCGAAAAACGATCAGACTCTCGTAGTTTGAATCCGCCGCCGGCTCAGCATTGCCATGTTTCTGGAACAGCACGAAATGCTGATGATGCTGTGCAATCGGCATTTCGTACTGTCTCGCCGGTTTAATCGGTAAAATTGTCGGCATCCGATAGCGCATGATCTCCTCGTCTTCAAACCTGTGAGGTGATGTGAAATGCTGTCGTTTTCACTGCTCGACAAAGATCGAGTGCCCCCTGTCCGTCCGCCTATGCGCTCACGAGCGCCGCGAGGTGACCTTGTTGATCTCCCCGAGGGCCGCGTTGATCCTTCCAAGGGGCGCCGGGTTACGTTTCACGCCTTTCTTTTCCACGACCGAAGCTGAAGCCAAGCCGCTCATTGACCGGCCTGTCAAAACGCTCGACACTCTTCTCGACATTAGGGAACTAAGCAGATGAAACTGACCGATTTCAAAGCGCTCGCCTTTGATTGTTACGGAACGCTGATCGATTGGGAATCCGGCATGGTCGAAGGCCTCAAACCCCTGACCTCTAGGCTCGACCGGACATTGTCACGCGATGAAATTCTGGAAGCCCATGCGCGGCACGAATCTTCGCAACAGAGCCAGACTCCCGGCAAAGCCTATCGCAAGCTTCTGCCCATCGTCTATCGCCGGCTGGCCGAGGAATGGGGGCAATCGGTGTCCTGGGATGCGTGTTTGACCTACGGGGATTCGGTGAAAAACTGGCCCGCCTTTCCGGACTCGGCGGGCGCACTGCAATACTTGAAAAAGCACTACAAGCTGATCATCCTTTCCAACGTCGACAATGTGAGTTTCGCCGCCAGCAACGAAAAGCTGCAGGTTGAGTTTGATGCGATTTACACGGCGGAAGATGTTGGCGCCTATAAGCCGTCAGACCGTAATTTCGACTATATGCTGGCAAAGATCGAGAGCCTCGGAATCGAGAAAACGGACATCCTGCATACGGCGGAAAGTATGTTCCACGATCACGGTCCTGCAAATCGGCATGGTCTGGCGTCGTGCTGGATTTACCGCCGCTACGATCAAACGGGCTTTGGTGCAACGATGAACCCCGGGGATATGCCAAGGTATGACTTCCGCTTTAACAGCATGGCGGATCTGGCCAAAGCGCATCAAGAATCGCTCAGGGCCTGAATTCCGGCTGCAGTCGATGTTGAGAGAAGCGATGAAATGAAGGAGCGCCCGAAACTCGACCGCATCGACATCAATATCCTCGCGCAGTTACAGCAAAACAGCGATATGACGAATGTTACGCTGGCAGAGGCGGTGGGCTTGTCGCCGAGCCCCTGCCTGCAACGTGTGAAGAGGTTGGAAAAGGCCGGTTATATCCAGAGTTACGCGGCCAGAATCAATCTCGCCAAGCTTTCGGATCATGTCGTCGTTTTTACTGAGGTGACGTTGAACGGTCACCGCCGGGATGATTTCATCAAATTCGAGGCTGAAATCCGCCGCTATGAAAGCATCCAGGAATGCCACCTGGTGAGCGGTGGTTACGACTATCTTCTGAAGTTTGTGGCCCGCAATATTGCGCATTACCAGGAGATCGTCGAAGACATCCTGGAACGCAACATAGGGGTCAAAAAATACTTCAGCTACGTGGTCATCAAATCCCTCATCAACAAGGATAGTGTACCGCTGAAATCGATCCTGCCTGATGATGACCTTTAGCCGCTGACAGACTCACGCGATCTTCTGCATCCAGCTCAAGCCGGCCTCCGTTGATGCGACCGGCCTGTACTCGGCACCGACCGGTGCAGTAAAGCCGAGCGAACGGATCGTCTGCATGACGTGCCGGTAATCGAGTTCGCCGTCGCCGGGTTCTCCGCGCGAAGGCACGGCTGCGATCTGAATGTGACCGATGAGAGGCATGAATTGTTCGAGGCGCCGCGTGATATCGCCCTGCATGATCTGCAGGTGATAGCAATCGAACATCAGCTTAAGATTTTGTGCGCCAACCGCCTCAATAATCTCAGCTGCTTGATCGGCGGTGTTCAGGAAGTAGCCGGGCGCGTCATGGTGGTTCAGGGGTTCAATCAGAATGGTAATGCCGTGGGGCAAGGCCGCGTCGCAGGCGTAACCTAGATTTGTAATGAAGGTCTCGCGCGCATCGGCGCCCTGAGCGAAGCCGGCCATGACGTGAATGTTATGCGCAGCGATCGCCTGAGCATAGGAAACGGCCTGATCGATCGCCGCGCGGGCTTCGTCTTCGCGTCCGGGAAGCGCCGCAAGACCGTTGTCTCCAGCCGCGACGTTTCCCCGGACCGTATTCAAGCCCAGCATCGGCAACCCGGTTTCATTCAGTGCGGATTTAACGGCTTCAACCGGCGTATCGTAGGGCCAGTGACATTCGACTGCATCGAATCCAGCAGCGGCTGCAGCGCGAATGGCGTCGGGTAAGGTGAGTTCAGTCCAGAGGAATCCGAGGTTCGCTGAAAATCCCGACATTAGTTCCATTCCACATCAAATTTTTCCACGATCGACGCAATCTGCAATTGGCTGAGCAACCTTGGGTTTGCGCCGCGTGTCAGTAAGGCAAGTTTCGCGGTCTCTTCAAGTTCCTCTACGGCGTAAACCGCTGCCTCAAGGTCTTTGCCTGCGACAACGGGGCCGTGGTTGGCGAGCACGACGGCGCTGCGTTTTCCGGCCAGCCCGTGTATCGCCTCTCCCATCGCGGGATCTCCGGGCATGAAGTAAGGCAACAGCTTGACCTTGCCGAGCCGCATGATCGAATAGGCGGTGAGGGGCGGCAGCATATTTTCCGGATCAATCTCCGGCATCAGGGATAAGGCGACTGAATGGCTCGAGTGGAGATGCACGACGGCTCCGGTTTTTGCGCCCCTGGTTTCGTAAAACGCGGAATGTAACGGCATCTCTTTCGTTGGTTTGTCACCACTAATCTGCTGGAATTCATCGTCGAATAGAGAGAGGCGCGCAGGATCCAGGAATCCGAAACAGCTGCCGGTCGGCGATACCAGGAGGCGTCCATCGGAGAGCCGGGCCGATATGTTCCCTGATGCGCCACCGGTCAGTCCACGATCGAACATGGACTTGGCCAGCCGGCACATCTGCTCCCGGATTTGGGCTTCTTCGCTCATTGCGTATCCAGCACATCATAGGCACGGGTAAAAAAGTCTTCCTGTCCGAAGTTACCCGACTTAAGGGTGAGGGCAATGTCGTGGCCGTCGCTCCTGCACCAGGTCCAGGGTACGCCGGGCGCAATCTCCGGGCCGATTGTCATTTGCTTGACCCCCAGCGCATTGGTCACGGCACCCGAAGTTTCGCCGCCGGCTATGACGAAGCGCCGGACACCGGCGTTCCTGGCCTGCACCGCCAGCTCGGCAAGTGCGTCTTCGACAAGCTTGCCGGCCGTTTCCACGCCGAGGCGTTCCTGTGCGGCGGCAACTTCAGGCGGTTCCGCCGTTGCGTAGATAATCTTTGCGGCTTCAACGGGCTGTTGCGCGAGCCAGTCGTGTGCTGCGCTCGTGCCATTTTCCGCCAGAGCCAGAGGATCAAGCTTCAACGCGGTGGCCTCTGCGGAAAAATTGGCAACCTGTTTGCGGGTCATGGCCGAGCAGCTGCCCGAAAGCACGATTTGGCCAGCCGCAAGCTGTGGTTTCTCTGCCTTGGGGGCGTCTGCCGCTAGGGCGCCGTCAGCCAGATAGAGTGAGGGGAGAGGCATGGCGACCGCGCTGCCGCCTGTCATCAGCGGCATGTCCCGGCAGGCTTCGGCGATGATTGCCAGGTCGGCATTGGCCACGGCATCCACAACCACATGAGCGATGCCCTCGGCCTGGAGTTCGGCAAGACGGTCCCGCAGAGCGGACACGCCTTGGTCGACAACAAGACGATTGGCAAGCCCGACCTTTCCTTTCACTTGCGGTTCCAGCAGCCGCATCAGATTTGAATCGCGCATGGGCGTAAGAGGATGGTCTTTCATGGGGCTTTCGTGCAGAGGCTGCTCGCCGACGAAAAGACTGCCCATGAAGATGCTTCTGCCATTCTCGGGGAAGGCCGGACAATAGATGGTTTGCGTCGCGCCCAACTCTGACATCAAGGCCTCTGAAACTGGACCGATGTTACCCCTGTTGGTGCTGTCGAAGGTCGAGCAGTATTTCCAGAAAAATCGCGACGCACCCGCAGTACGCAACCAGCCGAGCGCGGACTTCGCCTCATCGACTGCCTCTTGAACCGGTGCCGTTCGGCATTTGAGGGCGATGACTTCAAAGCTGGAGGTTTCAGTATTACCAGGTGCCTGGTCGGGAACACCGAGTCTAAGTGATACCCGGGCGCCGCTTCGGGCCAGGAGGCCGGCGAGGTCTGTAGCGCCGGTAAAATCATCTGCAATGCAGCCGAGAACGACGGACATGAACTTTAGTTTCCGCTTGTACCTGGTAAGGAAATACCGCTTTTCCGGGCATAGATTTTGGCGACCGCTGAATCGTCCTCGCGGCCGTAACCCGCTTCTTTCGCTTCTTTAAAAAGCGCAAGCGCGGTTTCGGACAAAGGCAGGGAAAAACCGGTGGCTTTGCCCTCCGATGTGACGATGCCGAGATCTTTCACGAAGATGTCGACGGCAGACTTCGGGGAGTAATCGCCTTCGACAACATGGCGCCCACGGTTTTCGAACATCCAGGAATTGCCGGCGCACTCGATAATCACTTCATAAAGCATTTTCACATCCAGGCCCGCCTTGACGCCCAAGGTCAGGGCCTCGCCCATCGCGGCGATGTGTACACCGGCCAGAAGCTGATTGATCATTTTTACTCTGGAACCGACACCGGGCTCTTCCCCCAATTGGAAGATCTTCGTTGCGATGGCATCCAGTACGGGTTGAATCTGCGCAAAAGTCTCTTTAGCACCAGAAGCCATGATGGACATCTCGCCCTTGAGCGCTTTTTCTGCGCCGCCGGACACCGGCCCGTCAATCACGCGCATTCCTGCATCGTCGAGGCGCGATGCCACTTCGACGCTGTAGGATGGCGACATGGTGACACAAAGGACGAAAGTGCTACCTGGTTTCGCCGCGGCGACCGCACCGTTTTCCCCGAACAATACCTGTTCCGTCTGCTCGGCATTAACGACAAAGACAAAAATTACATCGGCGTCTGCCACTGCTTCCGACGGCAGGGGCGTCGAACGCCCGCCTTTTTCCACAAACGCTGCACAAACGGTCGGGCGAATGTCGACGCCCGTGGTCGGAAATCCCGCACGCAACAGCGATACCGCGGCGCCCCAGCCCATGGAGCCCAGACCAATAACCGCTGTCTTTAAGCCCTCGGGCATAGATTCGTTCCCATCAAATACCGCTTTCCTGCTGGACATCTGGTATCGATACCGGTACCGATACCAGTTCAGGTTATCTCTAGTTAAATCCCGGCTTGGAGTCAATCGGATAACTGTGCTGGAGAGCGACTGCTCTTGTGGAAAGCGGCCAAGAGAGTATACCGCCCTGTTGCAGGTTAGATGAGGCGCTGGTTCATGTTTATGCTGATTCAGTAAAAAACCGATCAGGCTCTATGATGCGAACGAAGAGAGGCGAACCGGCTTGGGTATCAGGAAAGAGTGTGTTGAAAACAAGATCGACACTGGTTGAAGTCGCAGCCCTGGCAGGAGTCAGCAAGATGACGGCGTCGCGTGCACTGCGTGGTGCCGCCGACGTTTCTGAAGCCAATATTGAAAAGGTTCTGCGTGCCGCCGAGGAAATCGGCTACGTAACCAACCACCTGGCGACATCTTTATCGTCGCAAACCACGAACCTGATTGGAGTCGTGGTTCCCAGCATGTCCAATGTTGTGTTCGCCGAGGTTCTTGCCGGCATATCCGATGCGATCCAGCAAAGTGGCAAGCAGCCTGTGTTCGGTATTTCCAACTATAACGCCGAAGTCGAGCAGGACATCATCCGGGATATGCTGTCCTGGCGGCCCTCGGGTATGATCGTCACTGGGCTCGAACAATCGGAGCAATCGCGGAAGCTGTTGGCGGGTGCGGGCATTCCGGTTGCCCAGATCATGGATATCGACGGCGAGGCTATCGATATCAACGTTGGTCTCTCGCATGCAGATGCCGGTCGTGACATGGCATGCGCACTGATGAAGCTCGGCAGATCTAAATTTGCCTACATTGGCAGCGCGCTGAACAAGGACGTCCGCGCGCGAAAACGCATGGAAGGATTTCGGGCCGAACTTGAAAAGGGCGGATTGTCTCTGGTGACCTCGCGCATAGACGACGAATTTTCGTCCCTGCCACTGGGCCGCGCACTCACGGCGGAGCTCCTGCAATCGGGTGTCGATGTCGATTGTATATACTACTCCAACGACGACATGGCTGCGGGCGGGCTCTTTGCTACTATGGCCGCGGGGATCCAAGTGCCGCAAAGACTACTTCTTGCCGGCTTCAACGGCCTTGAGTTCCTGGAGGGGCTGCCAGTCCGCCTCGCCACAGCGCGGTCGCCACGCCGCCAAATCGGCAAAGAGGTCATCCGGATTTTGCTGGAAGCAATAAAGCATCCGCTTGCGCCGGAACAACGCCGCCTCGTTTTCCACCCGGAGATCGACCTGGGCGACTCTTCCTTCTAGGGTTTCGTCGAAACAGGTCCCGGCTCGAACGGATCACTTCGAATTGTCTGGTGGAGC
The DNA here is from genome assembly GCF_947331435.1 of Pelagibius sp. Alg239-R121. Taxonomy (GTDB): domain Bacteria; phylum Pseudomonadota; class Alphaproteobacteria; order Kiloniellales; family Kiloniellaceae; genus Denitrobaculum. Next base: position 421,749 of record NZ_CAMZOF010000003.1, read on the forward strand.
CCCAGATGGTCAAATTAAGCTGGCGGCCATCCGGCGAATCGGCAATCCATTGAGAACTGGCTATGAAAGGAAAGAGGCGCATGGCGGCGCTTGAGCTCATAATCGGAAACAAAAACTACTCTTCCTGGTCGTTTCGGCCCTGGATCGCCATGAAGGTGAAGGAAGTAGAATTCAAGGAAACGCTCAGCCTGTTCGATGAAGCGACCGATCAGGCTCATTTCCTCGAATTTTCGCCGACCAAGAAAGTACCGGTGCTCAAGGACGGTGAAACGACAATTTGGGAGTCGCTGGCCATCCTTGAATATTTGGCCGATCTTTTTCCCGGTCTTGATTTCTGGCCCAAGGAACGGATCGCCCGGGCGCAGGCGCGCTCGATATCCAGTGAAATGCATGCCGGCTTCGGCGCCCTCAGAATTGAATGCTCCATGAACATGCGCCGAGAAGTGCGTGCCATCGACGTTTCCGATGCAGCGCGCAAGGATGTTGCCCGGATTGAGGCGATCTGGCAGGGCTGCCTGGACTCTTCCGGCGGCCCTTTCCTTTTTGGCGACTTTTGTAATGCAGATGCGATGTTCGCGCCTGTCGTCAACCGTCTGCACCGCTACGAACTTAGCCGGGCAGATGCGGTGACGAAATACTCCGAAGCTATGACTGCGCTTCCGGCCTGGCAGGAGTGGGAAGCTGCAGGCAAAGCGGAACCCTGGATCGTTGAAGCAGACGAGGCTTGAAGCGTCGAATTCAGACGCAATTTTAGAAAAAATCAGAATCAATAAAGGTGAGTCCTGAAATCCATGAAGTTTGAACAGTTACAACAAGCGTTATCGGTTGTTCTCGATGCGGCGAATGACGATGCCGTATTGATTTTGGACTCAGGGCAACCTGGTCCAACGGTCTCTGTCGTTGCATTGACCCACGGAAACGAAGTCACAGGTATCGCGACGGCTCATCAGGTCCTGGAGCAGCTCCAGTCGGGACAGCTCAAACAGCGGTCGGGCAGGCTTCAGATTGTGCTCGCCAATTATGAGATACTGCAGGACTCCAAGGATTTCGAAAGTCTGGATCGATTCAGATTCGAGGATCTCAACCGGATCTGGGCAAAGAGCGGTGATGGTGAGCATGAGTATCTCGCCAAAGAACGTATTCGACCCTATATCGAGCAGTCCGACCATGTCATCGATCTGCATTCGACGAATGGAGAATCGACCAGCATCGGTATCCTGATGGGACCCGATACCGCGCAGATCGAAGCGATGCAGAGTTACCTCGATACCCCCTATGTCCTGCTTGAGGCCGAGAAATTTCTGAGCGGGATGGCGCTGGTCGAATATCATCAGAACAGCCGGAAATCCGGACTGTCCCTGGTCATCGAGGCTGGCCAGCATTTTGACTTTTCAACCATCGAAACCAATGTTGCCAACACCATCAACCTCTTAAGGCATTTGGAGGTTTTGGAAGGCGAACCCCGCAAGCAGGTGACGCATCCCAAGATCCTGAAAGTCTATGAGGCTGGCATCGCGAAATTTGCAGGCGAGGCCATTACCTGGACCTACAGCAACGCGCCGAAAGGCTTCGATTTCGTCGAAAAAGGCACGCAGATCTGCCACCTCAATGGCGAGCCGGTTGTCGTCGGCTGTGACAGCTACATCGTGATGCAGCAGGCGCAGGCATTGCATGCGGGCAAGGAAATGTATTATCTCGCGGCGGAAATGTGAGGCTCCAGAGGGCGATTTGCGTTGATCACTGATTCAGTGAAAAACGATCGGATTCCGAGATTTCTATGATTAACGCTGCTGATGCTGTCAAACCGTCGCCGAGTTGTCCGGCTGCCGGTATTTGTCTCCGCACAAGAAATTTTAACCAGTTGCGTGCGAAGAAGGCTATGTACCGTTCTGTCGCCGAATTTTTTGTATCTGATTGCCAAGCGGTATTTTGAGCGCGACAAAGGCCGGACGAGAGTTTAAGTTCTTGCAAATTTTACCCCTTCACCCGCTAAGCAGTTGTCTAGTATGAAATTTTTGGTCACTGGCCATGCTGGCTTCATCGGTAGTCATGTCGCGATTCAATTACTTGAACGTGGTGATGAGGTCGTCGGTCTCGATAATTTAAATCCTTATTACGATGTCCGCCTTAAACAGGCGCGGCTGGACCGTTTGACGTCCTATGCCGGTTTCACCCATTGCCAGCTTGATCTGGAGGATAACGAAGGGGTTGCCGAACTCTTTCGCGCCCATAAGCCCGATAAAGCGATCCATCTGGCCGCACAGGCCGGCGTGCGTTATAGCCTTGAGAATCCACGCAGCTACATCGACAGCAACGTGATCGGCTTCTTGAACATACTCGAGGGCTGCCGTCATAACGGCGTCAAGCACCTGGTTTACGCTTCTTCCAGCTCTGTCTACGGCGCGAACGAAAATGCTCCCTTCTCGGTCCACCACAATGTGGATCACCCCTTGAGTCTTTATGCCGCGAGCAAGAAATCCAACGAGATGATGGCGCACACCTACAGCCATCTTTTCAGGATTCCGGTGACCGGCCTCCGGTTCTTCACGGTTTACGGTCCCTGGGGGCGGCCTGACATGGCGCTCTTTCTCTTTACCAAGGCGATCCTGGAAGGCCGGCCGATCGATGTCTTCAACCGGGGAGAGATGCAGCGCGACTTCACCTTCGTCGATGACATCGTCGACGGCGTGATTGCCTGCGCCGATAATGTCGCTCAGGTAAACGAGGACTGGAGCGGAGCTGCGCCGGACCCGGGAACCAGCGGCGTCGCGCCCTACAAAGTCTACAACATCGGCAACAGCCAGCCCGTGCAGTTGATGAAGTACATCGAAGTGCTCGAGCAATGTCTGGGCAAAACCGCGGAAAAGAACATGCTCCCCATGCAGCCGGGGGATGTTCCGGCGACCTGGGCGGATGTTTCGGACCTGAAAAACGACGTGGGTTACCAGCCTTCAACCACGGTCGAGACGGGTGTTGCCCGCTTCGTCGAGTGGTACCGGGATTTTTATAAGTTATAGACGGCCCTTGTGAATGGCGGCGTATGGCCCCATTCGCTTCCGGCTTACGGATCGACGGCAGCCAGCCGTTCGTCCCGCAGGCGTGCCGCGTCATTCCGCCTTGAAATGATGGTCGCAATCAACACGCCGGTGGCGACCAGCCCCACGAGGATGGTTGAAACCGCGTTGATTTCCGGCGTCACGCCCAACCGAACCTGACTGTAGATCTTCATCGGCAAGGTTGTTGCACCGGGACCCGTGGTAAAGCTGGCGATGACCAGATCGTCCAGCGAAAGGGTAAAGGATAGCAGCCAGCCGGAGACGACGGCCGGCAGGATGATCGGCAGTGTAACGGCAAAGAAGGTCTTGCCGGGCGTACAGCCCAGATCCATGGCCGCTTCTTCAATTGAATGGTCGAATGTCGCCATACGCGATTGCACGACCACGGCCACGTAGCACATGGAAAATGTGATATGGGCGATGGTGACCGTCAGGAAGCCACGATCGAGAGAGACTGCAACGAACATCAGCAGCAGCGAGAGGCCGGTAATGACTTCCGGCATCACCAGCGGTGCGTAGATCATGCCCGTAAACAGGGTCCGGCCGCGAAAGCTGCTGAAGCGGGTCAGCATCACGCCGGATATAGTTCCCAGCAGCGTTGCGACGCTCGAGGATACGAAGGCAACCTTGAGTGTGACCCAGGCGGCATTCAGCAGACCTTGGTTGTTGAAGAGCTCTGCATACCATTTGGTCGAGAAACCGCCCCAGACCGTAACCAGTTTGGATTCGTTGAAGCTGAACAGAACGAGCAGAATGATGGGCAGGTAGAGAAAGCTGAACCCGAAGATCAGTGCCGACCAGGTGAACCAGCTCAAGCCTTTATTCATGGCGGCAGCCCTCGAAGCAGCGCCCGGGTGAGGATTTCTTGGCTAAAAGCGGAGATGGCAGAGTGAAAGCTGTCATATCAGGCCGCCTTGTCCTTCTCCTGGAGCTTCTGGAACGCGACGATCGGTATCACAAGGATCAAGAGCAGAACGACGGCGACTGCCGAGGATAACGGCCAATCGCGGTTGGAGAAGAACTCCGCCCAAAGGGTCTTTCCGATCATAAGGGTGCCCGACCCGCCCAGCAGATCTGGTATCACAAACTCCCCAAGCGCTGGAATGAAGACCAGAAAACAGCCGGCGATGACGCCTGGCAGCGAAAGCCGAAAGGTGATCTGCCAAAAGGTCTTGATTGGCCGGCTGCCCAGATCGGCCGCAGCCTCCAGCAGAGTGTCGTCCATCTTTTCCAGGCTGGCATAAAGCGGGAGGACCATGAAGGGCAGATAGGAATAGATGATCCCGATGTAGACCGCAGTGTCGGTATTCATGATGGTCAGCGGCTGATCGATGATCCCAAGATTGATCAGAAGAAGATTGAGCAGGCCTTCTTTCTTGAGGATTCCGATCCAGGCATAGACCCGGATCAAAAATGATGTCCAGAAGGGCAGAATCACAAGCATCAGCAGCGCGAGGCGCCAGCGTTGAGGGGCACGTGTCATGCCGTAGGCCAGCGGATAGCCGACCATCAGGGTCAGGATGGTCGAGATCCCCGCGATTTTGACGCTGTTGAGATAGGCGCGCCAATAGAGATCGTCTTCAAAAAGCAGTTGGTAGTTTTCAAGGTTGAGTTTGATCTGGACGTAAATGTCATCGACCAGCTCGAACAGCGCCGTATAGGGCGGCTGGCTGATCGCATATTCCGAAAAACTGATCTTCAGCACGATCAGGAAGGGCGCGAGGAAGAACAGCAATAGCCAGATGTAAGGCGTTGAAATTAAAAGTCCTCGGGGACTTATACCGCTGCCGGCGATTGCCGAGCAGAGCCAGCGGTAGGGCGGCAATAACAGCAGCTGTTTGTGCAGTTCCTCCAGTGCGCCGGCCGTACCCTCACCCGAACGGGCGTCGAGATATTCGACTTGTGATCTTTTGCCTTCGCGCGGTTTCTGGCTCATGTTTCTCTCACTGACCCAGCACGATGCCGGCGTCCGGAGTCCAGGTCAGATAGACCCGGTCTTCCCAGGTAATCGGCCGTTCCACATCCCTGGTCCTATTCGTCTGGGCGGTGGTGACCATGATCCCGCTATCCAGTTTGATATGGTAAATCGACAGATTGCCCAGATAGCCGATGTCCCAGACTTCACCCGCCATACAGTTGGTGGTGGTATCGGCCGGCGCGTCGACGGAAATCACCAGTTTTTCGGGACGTAGGGCGATCCAGACCGTTGCGCCGACCGGCGCGTCCACGGCATGGCGCGCGCGAATGCCGCAGCCAGACTGTTCACTGACGATGTTCAGGTGGCTCTCGCCCACCTCTGAGACCCGACCTTCGATGATGTTGACGTCGCCGATGAAGCCGGCGACATAGCGGGAGTTCGGGTACTCGTAAATTTCTGTCGGTGTGGCCACCTGCACGATCCGACCGTGATCCATGACCGCAATCCGGGTCGAGACGGTCATGGCTTCCTCTTGGTCGTGGGTAACGATCACGAAGGTGATACCGAGCTGCTCCTGGATATTCATCAATTCGAACTGGGTCTGCTCGCGCAGCTTTTTGTCGAGGGCGCCAAGCGGCTCGTCAAGCAGCAACATCTTCGGCTTTTTGACCAAAGCGCGCGCCAGGGCCACGCGCTGGCGCTGGCCGCCGGAGAGCTGATGCGGCTTGCGCTTGGCAAAGCTACTGAGCTGCACCAGATCGAGCACTTCTTCGACCCGCTGCGCAATTTCGCCCTTCGGCGCTTTGTCCTGCTTCAAGCCGAAGGCAATGTTGCTTTCCACAGACATATGCGGGAACAGCGCATAGGACTGGAACATCATGTTGACCGGGCGGCGGTAGGGCGGAACGCCGGCCATGTCCGAGCCTTCAAGAAGGATCTGGCCCTGGCTGGGCTGCTCGAAGCCCGCCAGCATGCGCAGCAGCGTGGTTTTGCCGCAGCCCGAGGGGCCTAGAAGGGAAAAGAACTCGCCTTTGTAGATGTCGAGCGCGATGTTATCGACTGCGGTGAAATCGCCGAAGCGCTTGCTGACACTCAATAGCTGGACGTGCGGCTTTTCCTGTGGATCGTTCCAAGGATCCCATTTTTTCCGAACCTCGTGCCCCGAACCGGCCATGGCCTCTTTCCCCCTGTTACTTGTGACCGGCCGCCTTGCCCCTCGCGGTCGGTTCACATCTGCCGGTTATCGTATCCATCGAGGGCGCGACCGGTGGTTTGTCCAGCCGCGCCCGCTAGATACTATACGTTACTGGCTGCTTTTCATTTTGGTCCAGAGACGGGTGACCTTGCGTTGGACCTTTGGCGGATAGGGGTTCTTGATATAGAGGGTCTTCAACGCCGCTTCAGTCGGATAGATCGCCGTGTCACCGATGACGTCCTCGTCAAGAAGCTCCTGCGACGCAAGATTTCCGTTTGCGAAGTAAACGTAGTTCGAGGCCTTCGCCATGACATCCGGACGCATGATGAAGTCGATGAATTTATGGGCATTTTCGGCATGCGGCGCGTCTTTGGGGATCGCCATCTGGTCGAACCACATCAACGCACCCTCGACGGGGGTGGAATAGTTCACTTCTACTCCGTTATCGGCCTCAGCCGCCCGGTCCCGGGCCTGCAGGACGTCGCCCGACCAACCGACTGCGATGCAGATATCACCGTTTGCCAGGGCATTGATGTATTCGGAAGAGTGGAATTTCTGGATGTAAGGTCGAACTGCCATCAGAACCGCTTCGGCCTTCGCGATTACTTTGGGATCGTTGCTGTCCGGATCTTCGCCGATGTAGTTCAGTGCCGCCGGGACCATCTCGTCAGACGCATCCAGCATGAAAACCCCGCAGTCCGCGAACTTTGACAGGATTTCCGGGTCAAAGATCAGTTTCCAGGAATCCACCGGGGCGTCCGGCATGCGTTCGGCGACTTTCTTTACATTGTAGCCAATGCCCGTCGTGCCCCACATGTAGTTGATTGAATAGGCATTATCCGGGTCGAACACGGCTGTCCGCTGCGTGATGACATCCCACATATTCTTCATATTGGAGAGTTTTGATTTGTCGAGCGGCTGAAACACGCCTGCTTGAACCTGACGCGCCAGGAATGCACCGCTGGGAACCACCACGTCGTAACCGGTGCCACCGGCCAGCAGCTTGGTCTCGAGAATATCGTTGGAGTCGAAAACGTCGTAGACGACTTCGATCCCGGTTTCCTTCTGAAAATCCTCCAGAATGCTTTCGTCGATATAATCCGACCAATTATAGACATTTACGACTTCGTCTGCGCCCCAGACCTGCGCCCCGGACCCCGCCAAAAAAGCTGCGGCGAGGACCGATTTTGTCAAGAATTTCATGCAACGTCTCCCAGTTTCATTGAGCTTTCGACCTTATGGCCTATGTTTGTGGTATCGGTACTATGTTTTATCTGATTTCAGGCCGCGCGCGCGCTTCTGTCAATCATTCAGGTAAAACGCGGTGAAATCGCACAGAATCTTGGGGGGATTCCTTCGATTAAGTGATTAAAGTAATACAAAATACTACATTTCCGCCAATCGGCGTACCGTGCTATTCTGCCGGTGCAGACACAAAATGATCACATCCGGTCGGTGTTGTTTGCTTGTAGGGGTAATGTACTGCTTTGAGGCAACTCAGGTAGGAAACGAGCTTTTGACCCCGATTTAGGCAGGTAATACGGACAGGGATGTTGAATCGAAGTATAGACAGGCGACAGAAGTAGGTCTTCGAGACCGAAAGTCGAGAATTTGAATATGATTCGTCCTTGGGCCGTTGCGGGGCCGGTTTTTCTGGTGGTTTCCGGTTGTGCTCAACTCGATCCACCGGCTCCAGATCCGGAAGAAGTACAGGCTTCGGTCGAGTCCGACTCGACCGTACCTATTGATCTGACCGAACCGGAGGCGATGGAAGAGGCGGTTGAAGTAAAGCCGCCACCGCCACTGCCACGCCGAAAACCCGAGTCTGCACCAGAACCTGAAACGGTTGAGGAGGCAGACCCGGACATGCTGATCGGGTTGGACTTTACTGTGACGCGGGCATTGCTGGGTGAGCCCGCTCAACAGACTGAGCAATCTCCGGCGAGAATTTGGACCTATAGCGGTCAAGAGTGCATGCTGAACGTCTTTTTCTATCCCAGTGTCGAGGGAGGGGCTTTCCGGCTTCTGACTTATGAAGCGGAAAACGGTGAAAAGGCGAATGAGGGGGCCGAGGCGGCTGAGACTGCGGGTACTGCAAACACTGCAGAAGCGCAGACAACTCTGTCAGAAGGGGAAACACAGAGCTCTGAAGAGCAATCTCCCGAGGAGATTTCTGCCTTCACCAGGACATGTTTCACCGGTTTGCTGCGTGAAGCGGAGCGCCAACGTGAATCGGAACGTCTGAATCAGGCGCAGAAATCTTCTGAAAGCGGTCAATCACTTGATAAGGAGCCGCCACAGGCGGAATAGCGAATGGGGCAACCAATGGTTATTGAGGCAACTTACCCAAGAGTTGTCATCGTAGACGACGACGATCTGTTTCGTGAGTCGCTTGGATTAAATCTTGCGGAGGAAGGTTACGAGGTCATCGATTTTCCAAGCGGCGATTCGGCGCTCAGCTATTTGCTGAATGAAGAAGCGGCCGACGCGATCCTGCTGGATTGGCGTATGCCGGGACTGGATGGCCTTGCCGTGTTGCGTCGGCTGCGCGAAGCGCGCTTGCAAACGCCGGTCATCTTTCTGACCATGCTGAGCGACGAGATCTATGAGGAAGCGGCCCTGAAGTGGGGGGCGGTCGACTTCATCGACAAATCCCGGCGCTTGCCGATTATTCTGCAGCGGCTCAAGATTATCACTGAGGGCGCAAAACCTTCGGCCACGCAGGTTGGAGAAGGCGAAGATTCTGCCGCCGGTTTCAAGCGTGGTCCCTTGGAGTTACGCGACGACATCAATCGGGCCTTCTGGAACGATCAGCAGATCGATCTGACTTTGACCGAGTTCGCAATCGTACGCTTTCTGGCAACCCAGGCCGGTGGTGATGTCTCCTATCGTCAGATTTACGATATTGTGCACGGCAAGGACTTCGTAGCGGGCTACGGAACTGACGGTTTCAGGGCAAACGTGCGTTCGTTCATTAAGCGGATTCGCAAGAAATTCCGCGACGTAGACGACGGTTTTGACAGAATTGAGAATTACCCGGGATTCGGCTATCGCTGGCGTGACGAAGAAGGTGAGACCACGTCCGGGGTTTACGGAGCGGGCTGATCATGGCGCGGGTGGAAGAGGCGCCCATGCTTGCGGGCGTGCCGTCTAAGCGGCCGTCGTCGCTATGGCGCCTGTTTCACTCGATCGTCGGCAAATTCATCCTACTGCTCATTGTTTTCGTGACCGTTCCGGTCATGCTCTATTCCGAGTTTCGGCAAGCCGATCAGGACCGCCAAACTCTGATCCTCAAGAGTGTGCGCGAACAGGGCCGTATCATTGCGGAGAGCCTTCGCCCATTGGTCGAACGCGAAGGGCCTTCGCCTCTGCCCGAACTCAATCGGGAAGTAAAGCGTTACGCCACCTCTCAAAGCGGTGTGAAGGTGTTGTTTCGCCCGGCCGAGGAAGCCCGGGCGCAGGCCTTCTATTTTGTGGCGGCTGAGCCTACTTTAGCGGCCGCGGAGCTGGCGCGGGAACGTGACAGCCTCGTTGAACGCGGCGTGTTCGACAATCTGGTTCAAAGTTGTCAGGTGGAATCACCGATCGCGCTGCGACATCAACGGCCGAGCGGCAAGGAAGAGCTTCTGACGTCGATCACGGCGATCACGACAAATGCAGGCTGCTGGGCGATCATTACGACCCACTCGACGGGTGCATTTTTGGGGACGTCGATTGGGCAGCCCTATTGGAAGACTCTGGAAGTCCGTCTTGCCGCTGTCATCTATCTGGCGATGGCGGCCCTTACAATAGGACTGTTTTTCAGTATTTGGCGCGGATTGATGAGCTTCCGCGACCTGGCCCGCGATATTCGAATTGGCCGACTGGAAGGTGCGAACTTCTCGGTTCAGAATAAAGTGCCGGAGTTGACGCTGGTGGCGGAGGAATTCGACCGAATGACTTCTTCACTCCAGAATTCGGCTGACAGCATTCGTCTGGCTGCCGAGGACAATGCCCATGCCTTTAAAACCCCGATTGCGATCATGCGCCAATCATTGGAGCCCTTGAAACGGATTGTTCCCTCGGACAATCCTCGAGGGCAAAGAGCGCTGGATGTGATCGAGGAATCGGTCGACAGGTTGGATCATCTGGTCGCCAGTGCCCGCCGACTCGACCAGGCGACCGCAGAACTGTTGGATCCTCCACGGCATGCGGTCGATTTATCGCAATTGGTCGAACGTATGCTGGCGGCCTATGTCAATACCTTCGACAGCCGAAGCATCGTTCTAGAGACCAAAATTACCAAGGGTGTCATCGTTCGGGCGGGCGAAGATCTTTTGGAGACCGTGATCGAAAACGTTATCGATAACGCGATTGAGGCGTCGCCGCGCGGTACTACGGTCGTTGTTGAATTGGATCGTGAGCAATCCTGGGGCCGGTTGATTGTTCGCGACCGTGGACCTGGCGTACCTTCCGGTGATTTAGAACGGATCTTCGAGCGCTACGTGTCGCTTCGGCCGCAGCAATTGCCGCCTCCGGTGGGTACCGGAACGACCGTGAGTGAAAGACATTCAACCGCAGATACCGAAGAGCATAGCCCTCATTTGGGAATCGGTCTTTGGATCGTCCGGCGGAACCTTCAGGCGATCGGGGGCGATGTACGGGCGGAAAACCGCAAAGATGGTGGGCTTTCGATGATTCTACGCTTACCTGTCGCCGGATAAAATCTCTTCTTCAGAAGTAGGCCGGTAGCAATTTGTTAACGATGATTAATTCGTGTGCCAGCCGTGACACAACTTTCGGAGGCAGGGTGACACACAATTCGCACACCTATCAGTTTCATGTGGACGCTAGAATTCCTACGTAGAGTCGGGACATCCCCCGGTTGGTAATTTGAAGTAGGGATTTTGGTCAAAATGACGGTCGCACTGGCGGAAGCTTTTAAGACGGAAACAGCCGATTTCACCGGACTTAACTACGACGGTACGGGTTTGTTTCTCTGCGATCTTGAGGCGACATTGCGCCGCTTGCGCGGTATCAGGCTGCGTCTGACTTTATCCAGAATTGATTTTCCGCTCGGCCGGGAAGCGACGCTGGAGATGGCTGCGGCTGTTGACGATCCTTCGCTCATTGCCGGTTACGATGCCTGTGGCCGGCTCCTGATTCTCTACCTTGGCCCGCGTCCTGAAGGCACGAGAGGTGATGCTGTTGCCTTCACGACCATTATGTCGAAGTTACGTTCGGCGCTGGCGCGCGACGGTCGTCCTGTCGATATCGAGGGAGGCCGGATCGTAACGTTGCATGGCTGGTCTGATGCACTTGCCGACTCCAAATCGATGCTGCGGGAGCTTGATCAGGTCCCAGTCATTCCCTTGGCGGCGGTAATGGCGCACGCGGCCTAAAACGCGCCGCTTATTCCCAAAATTGAAGCTTTTACAGCACCGGGTTTCGCCCTGGTGCTGAAATGCTGCGCTCCAGGGCAGGATAGGCGACGGCCAGGGTTACGGCGCGCGCAACCATGAATATCATGAAAGCCAGCCAGAGGCCGTGATTCCCCATCGCGGGGATCAAGAGATAGCCGGCAGCCAGAAAAACCAGGAGCGAGGCCACCATTGCATTGCGCATGGCTGCGGTTCGTGTTGCTCCGATAAACAGTCCGTCGAGCAGGAAGCTCGGTGCGGAAAGCGCCGGGGAAGCGATCATCCATGGTAAATAAATGAGCGCAGCGGCGATCACGGCGTCAATGTCCGTGAAAAGGCCAATAATCTGTGCGCCAAAGACGGCATAGGCGACGGAAATTAACAACGTGCTGATAATCGTCAGACGGGTTGCCGACAAAACAATGCGCCTGAAAGCGGAACGGTCCCGGGCACCGACCGCGCCACCGCCGAGAATCTCCGCGGCATGGGCAAAACCGTCCAGTCCATGGGCAAGAAACTGTTGAAGATTGATCAGGATCGCATTGGCGGCCAGCAGCGTGTCGCTCATGGCTGCGCTCTGAGCGGTGAAGATACTGGTTGCCATGATTAAGCAGAGGTTGCGAACGAAGATATCTCGATTGACCCGAAAAAGCGCGACCAGGCGATCTCGACGCCAGACGATCGGCCAGTTCCAGGTACCGCCGACACTGTGCAAACTGCGATAGACGATTGCCAATCCGACCAGGGTACCGGCGATCTCGGCAAGTAATGTGGCCACGGCCACGCCTTCGACACCCCAACCCAGTTCCAGGACAAAAAAGAGATCCAGCAGGATGTTCAGCAGATTGACAGTGATTTGGGTCGCCATCGCAGCCCATGGACGCTGCAATCCAAGCAACCAGCCGGTGATACCGTATTGCAGCAATGTTGCCGGCGCGCTCCATATTCGGATCTCGTAATAGGTTTTCGCGAAGGCCGTGACGTCCTGGCTGGCGTCAATCAGAGGAAATACCAGTGCGGCGATTGGTGCTTGTAGAAGAATCAGGAGGGCGCCGAGGCCGGCACCGAGGGCCAGGGGGCGGATCAAGGCGGCCCGCAGTTCGATGGCATCGTCGGCGCCAAAGGCCTGGGCGGCGAAGCCCGTCGTGCCCATGCGCAGAAACCCGAAGCCCCAAAGAAGAAATCCGAAGATGATGGCGCCGACTGCCACACCGCCTATATAGGCGGCGTCCGGCAAGTGCCCCATCACGGCAGTATCCACGGCCCCGAGAAGTGGGGTCGAAAGGTTGGTTACGATGATCGGCCATGCCAGGGCCCAGACTCGAACCGGGGTTTCTGATGCGGTGCTTTTTACCACGTTGGGTTCCTGCAGAACTGCGCGCGCCTGCCTTCGAATCGTAAGGTATGGAGTAGAGGCGACGGGGCAGCGGCGATCAGCCCGGTGCGGCGGGATACTATTGATCTTTGTTTATCGCAGCAAGAAACAGACCCCGGGCTTGCAAAGAGGGGGGTGTTTTCGGCAACATGCCGCGCCTGCGGCCCGCGACGACGTCGCGAGACGCCGACGGGTTTCGTACAACATCGTAACTTGCGGTATCACACAGATGGACATTCAGCATCCCTATCTCATGTTCCTCGGCGACGCGCCGGACCGGCTTGCCGCCAAGACGGCGCAGGGAGTCGCTGACTGGCGCCCGGAATGGTGTCTTGGTCAGTTCCGAATGGCTGGGTGCAACGCCGATCTCCAATTGCCGGACATGACCATGGAGCAAGCGGCAGAAGCCGGGCTCAAGACCGTGATTGTAGGGGTCGCCAATCGGGGTGGCGTGATCTCGGAAGCCTGGATCGAAGTCTTAGTGCAGGCGCTTGAACTGGGTATGGATATCGCCTCCGGGCTTCACAGTCGTCTGAGCGAAGTGCCTGCACTGCAGGAAGCGGCTGAACGTCACGGCCGTTCGCTGTTTGATGTTCGTCACCCGCGAGAGAATTTTTCTGTAGCCTCAGGTAAGAAACGGTCCGGGAAGCGTGTGCTCGCGGTTGGAACAGATTGCTCCGTCGGCAAAATGTACACCACTCTGGCAATGGAAAAGGAAATGCGGGCGCGGGGCTGGAATGCGGATTTTCGCGCAACCGGTCAGACCGGCATCTTCATTGCAGGCAGCGGCGTTTCGATCGATGCGGTGGTTGCCGACTTCATCTCGGGTTCCGTGGAATCCATCAGCCCGGAAAACGATCCAGATCATTGGGATTTGATCGAGGGACAGGGCTCCCTGTTTCACGCTTCCTTTGCCGGCGTCAGCCTTGGTCTGCTGCACGGTGCCCAGGCCGATGCCCTGATCCTGTGCCATGAGCCGACACGCACACATATGCGGGGCTTGCCGGAATACCAGTTACCAAGCCTCGAAGATTGTATGGCTGCAAATCTCGCTGCGGCTCATCTGACCAATCCCGACAGTAAATTTGTTGGTATTGCGGTCAATACCTTCCATATGGCCCCCGATGCAGCAGAGAACTATCTCAAGGAAACCGAAGATCGCCTTGGTTTGCCGGCGGTCGACCCCGTTCGTAATGGTGTCGGGCGGATTGTCGATCAATTGAACTGAAGCCGCTGGAACGCGATCGCTCCTGGCGGAAACGGTCGGGCACGTGAATCGCCCCGTCACTGAATGAAGTAGAAAAATTGGGACATAACCTTGGATGAAATCCAACTAGGGGTACAGCGCGAGAGCTGGCCCATCGCCGGTAAATTTACGATCTCTCGCGGCAGTAAAACGACCGCCGAGGTTGTTGTTGTAGAGCTGTCGGCCGGCGGCAAGCAGGGGCGTGGCGAATGCGTGCCGTATGCGCGCTACGGCGAAACGGTCGAAGACGTGATTGAGCAGATTGAATCGCAGCGTGCGGATTTGATGTCGGGAATGGATCGTGGGGCGTTGCAAGCGTCACTGCCGCCTGGCGCGGCGCGGAATGCGCTTGACTGCGCGTTCTGGGATCTTGAGGCAAAAACCGATGGCAAGCGGGTCTGGGAACTGGCGGGGCTGTCTGACCCGGTTCTCGTCAAGACCGTCTATACGCTGTCGCTCGACACTGTCGAGAATATGGCGGCTGCCGCGGAACGCAATGCGGACCGGCCACTGCTTAAGCTCAAACTCGCCGGTCCTGACGATTTGGATCGGGTGCGTGCCGTGCGTGTTGCGGCGCCGGGGGCCAAGATCGTCGTCGATGCCAACGAAGGCTGGACGCTCGAGCAATATGTCGCGTTTGCCCCGGAGCTGGCCGATATCGGCGTGGCCATGATCGAGCAGCCGCTTCCTGCGGGAGAAGACGCCGGTTTGGCGGACGTCAAACGCCCGGTTCCCGTCTGCGCCGATGAATCCTGTCACGATACTGCCACGTTATCGAAGCTTGCAGGCCGCTATGACATGATCAATATAAAGCTCGACAAGACCGGTGGACTGACCGAGGCCTTGCGACTGAAGCAGGCCGCCCGGGATGCAAATATGGAGATCATGGTCGGCTGCATGATTGCAACGTCGCTGTCCATGGCACCGGCAATAGTGGTGGCGCAGGATGTGGCCGTAGTCGATGTCGATGGTCCCTTGCTCCTGGCGAAGGACCGGCCTGATGGTCTGTTTTTCGATGGCAGCCTGGTCTCGCCGCCGCAACCGGCGCTCTGGGGCTAGGACGGACTGAACTGCTACCCTTCATGATGGTCCGGGGAGGATCCGCCAAGTGATCGGTGTTTTCGATTCCGGAGATGGCGGCCTGACCGTCCTCAAGGCTTTGACCGAGCGCTTGCCCGAGCAGAGTTTTCTTTATCTCGGTGATCACGGCAACGCCCCCTACGGAGGACGCGATTCCGAAGACATCTATGAATTGACGGTCGCCAGCGTTGATTTTCTCTTTTCGCAGGGCTGCCGATTGATACTGCTTGCGTGTAACACGGCGTCCGCCGTGGCTCTGCGCCGCCTGCAGCAGACCTGGCTGCAGGACCGTGATGCCCAACTCGGCGATCCTGGCCGGCGCGTTCTGGGTGTTCTCGTGCCCATGGTCGAGGCCATTGCAAAGGTCCCCTGGCACAGCGCGAATCAACGGCCCCAGCCAAAACCCCGAAGTGCGACTTCAAGTGTTGCAATCTTTGCCACCCGGCGGACGGTGGAGACGGGATCCTTTCCTTTGGAAGTCGGTTTACGGGCGCCCGATGTCGAGGTGATCCAGCAGGCTTGCCCGGATTTGGTCGCGCGGATAGAAGCCGGCGCGGACCAGGATGAGCTCCATGGGATGGTTGCGGCCTATGTCGAGGCGGCTTTGGCCAAGATGGCGGGACGTGTGCCAGACACAGCCGTTCTTGGCTGCACGCACTACCCGCATGTGGCATCAGCCTTTGCTGCGGCTCTGCCGGACGGCGTGGATCTGCTCGACCAGCCCTCCCTGACGGCAGAAAGCCTGGCTGAGTACCTCGTGCGCCATCCCGAATTCGATCAAAAGGACGACCGAGCGGAGTCTTCGAGCGTGCCGCCGAAGATGCGGTTTCTCACCACTGGCGCTGCCGATCATGCAGGCGCAAAAGCGAGTCTTTTCTTCGGCCGGCGGGTCACTTTTGAAGCCTGTTCGTTTTAGTCAAAGCGGATGAGCGCGCCCAGATTCGGAACCATACTTTCCGGACGATGAGAGGCTGACCGTTTCCCGCTGTTTTAGTGATAAACGCGGATCTGCCTCTACTTCGCATGGTTAAAGGGTAATTCTCGTTCTTACGCGTTTCCGTCACGAACGCCTGCACGCCCGACTACCGCCTGCGGCGCCGTTGCGATTTGAGCCGCGAGAGCCGTTCCCTTGGGTAGGCTGCGACCTCCGCAAGCAGATCCAACAGCTGCCTTGTGGATGACTTCGACCCTTCGCCTGAAGCCTCGGCTTCGGTATCATCGTAACGATCCAGCAGGTTTCCTGCGGCGACTGCCGGGTCGTGTTCAGGAGACAGGCTCAAAAGCCAGGCGAACACCAGTTGCTCGACGGGGGCTGACAGCCTGTCACCCGCGGTAACCGCCGCCGCGATGACAAGCGAAGGGTCGTCAAAATTTGCGTTCGACGCGGTTGCCCGTTGGTGGGTAAGAGAAAAATCTGCCATACAATCCTCCCCGGCACACCCCGTCCGGTCAATGGTTGTTCCAGGTGTTGGCAGGTCTCCTGGCTTGCGGATCGTCACGTTTCGCCGGCCTTCCCAGAATAATTCCAGTGGCCTTGGGTGGCGAACGTTCTCCGCTTACAGTTGCGGGGGCAGCTCCGGCTTGGCTTCTTCAAAGACCTTCAGAAGAAACAGTACCGAATTCCCGTTTTAATCCCCGGTGAAGGGGAACCAACACAGCGAAGGATCAGATTACGCTGCATTGCACAAATGTCAATCGCCCTTTGAATTCGACTGCTCAGCGGTGCCGGAGCAGGTTAAGGCGGCTGGGTGTGGCAAAGTGGTAGGCGCCGTCTTCGAACCGGGCGGCCGTTATAAAGGCCGTGCGCAGCTTTTCCCCCTCGGCCTCCACGGCGGCGCGGCGCTTCTCGTCGACCGCAATCATACCGTCGCGGCAGGCCTCGAAGCTGTCGTACCGGAGGGGTGCGGCGTAGGTCAGTTCCCTGTGTTCGGAAACGGCGGGACCTTTGGCGGCGGCGAGAATTGCTTCGTAGGCATAAGCCCGGACAGAGGTTTCGTCCTCGATGGGGCGCATCATCTCAAAAAAGGCGCCTTCGGCAATGGGCTCGAGGATGTAAATTTCGCCGGCGGGCTTTAAAACCCTCTGAGCTTCGGCGAGAGCGCCTGGCTGATCGTCCACGGGCACGTGGTGAAGCGAATTGAAAAAAACCACGACATCGAAGGTCGCATCCTCGAAGGGCAGGTCTTGTCCGACACCCGACCGGTAGTCTTCGTCGGCGACCGGTGCCGCGGCGCGGGCGCGCCCAAGTTGGCCATCCGAACATTCCAGACCTGTTACGCGCGCACCTTCGCGGGTCATGAAGCGCACCAGCCCGCCGTCGCCGCAGCCGACGTCCAGAATGCGCTGTCCTTTCAATGGTAGGGTGTCGCGCATGACGGCGGTGTGTTTTCGGGGTGTGTGTTCCATGACTCATCCAGATCAAAATTTTACCACCCGGCAATAGCATCTTGACCGGGACAAGCGAAAGTCGAAGCTTCGCTCAACAGGAGCGTTTGTCAGTTCTGCACCGACAGATTATCGTTTTGGGTATGCGCTGGCATCGACGGAATTCCGGCGCATCGTGATTGATTTTGCCAGGAATATGAACGCACCGGTTACCGTCAGTCTTGTGGGAGAGATCATGAAATGACCCGTCAACCTACGCCGGACTCCGGCGGCAGTTCGGATTGGGCAAGCTGGATTGGGCGCAGTCAGGAACAGTATGACGTCATCGATGCCGGCCGCGCTACCAGCCTGCAGATGACTCTCGATGATCCCTTTGCACCCCTGCGGGAGGGCGACGCGCTGCCGCCGCTGTGGCACTGGTCCTATTTCCCGGAACAGACGCGGACCGAAGACCTCGGCCCGGACGGCCTTGCGGTCGGTGCCGGCCTGTTGCCGCCGATTGATCTGCCCCGCATCATGTGGGCGGGAAGCCGTGTTTCCTTTCCCGCTCCGCTGTCGATCGGCCGGGAGGCGGTCAGACGCTCGACGATTCTCAGGATTACCGAGAAAGAGGGACGTTCAGGGCGCCTGTGTTTCGTGACCCTGCGTCATGAGGTCATTCAGGAAAAGCTGCTCTGCATCGACGAAGAAATGGACGTCGTTTACCGGGATGCCAGCGACGGGCCTGAAATGCTGCCGCCGGGCCGGCCGGCGCCTCCCGCAACGGACTGGAGCCGGCAGATTGTTCCAAGTCCGGTCCTGTTGTTCCGCTATTCAGCGCTGACCTGGAATAGCCATCGCATTCACTATGACCGCGACTATGTCACGGCACAGGAAGGCTATCCGGGCCTGATCGTGCACGGACCACTCCTGGCAACCCTGATGATCGATCAGGTACGGCGGCAGCGGCCGGCTGCCCGGGTCTCGCGGTTTGCGTTCAGCGCGCTGCGCCCGGTGTTCGACGCCGGCGCTTTTACCCTCGCTGGAACCCCCACCGGTGATAGCGCTGCGCTCTGGGTCGCTGATTCAAGCGGTTTTCTGGCGATGGATGGGTCGGCGTCGTTCGACCCTTGAGCGCAAAAAAAAGATGGATGCGCAGGAGGGCGCACCCATCGGCAAGTTCAGGGAGGTTCGGTAAGACCGGCGAGGCCCGGTGCTCGGTCCCTGAGGGCGTCAGGGAACTACGGGCTGCTCGATCACTGCAGGTTTAGAATTGCCTTCGCTTGGGTCAGCTTGGCGACACAGTTTTCCTTGTCACCGGTAGCGGCGTCGATCGCCGCGGCATTGCGCAGTTTTTGCACCTTGACCAGCTCCTCGGTCGCAATGCCCGGGCTGGCGGCCAGGGCGGAATCAACAGCGCTCAAGTCATCCTCGCACTGTCCGGCCAGCGCACTGCGCGTCGCGGAAGCGCTAAGGGCAATAGATAGAACGAGTGCCAAGCAAAGGGCCTTCATCATTTGACTCCAACAGTCTGGATGCGGCGCCACACTGCCCGAAAGCCCGGTCGGATTGTTGTGCGAATATCGTGATGGAAAACAGTCAAATCCCGGCTGCGATTGTGGCCGAAACTTGGCGGTTATCTATCCTGCTCGTTGCCTAGAGAGCTGCGACTGCGGCGCAGAGACGCTCGATCTCCTCGTCGGTGTTGTAGTAGTGCACGCTGGCCCGCAGGATATCACTCAGACCCCGCCGTTCCATATCGATCCTGGTCGATTTGATCGTCGAATTGGAGACGTTGATGTTCTGGGCACGCAGCGCGGCCCGGAGCTCGGGCGCCTCCATTCCGTCCTTCGTGAAGGTGACGATGCCGCACTTGCTTGCGCCGATGTCGGTGGTCGTGACGCCCGGTATTTCAACGAGGGCCGAGCGGAGATTTCCGGCGAGAGAAACCACTCGCTGCTCGATGGCATCGATACCCCAGGAGAGCGCATAGTCGACAGACGCGCCCAGGCCCAGTACGGCCGCGTAGTTGAATTCCCAGTTTTCGAAACGCCGCGCGTCGCCGCGCAGTTCGAATTGATCGCGCGCGGTCCAGACGGCGGCATGGTTGTCCAGCATCGGCGGCTCGATCGTTTTCAGCAGGTCCTTGCGGACATAGAGAAAACCGCTTCCGCGCGGGCCGCGCAGGTACTTTCGGCCGGTCGCCGACAGAAAATCGCAACCGATCGCTTCCACATCCAGCGTGATCTGACCCGGCGATTGGCAGGCGTCGAGCAGATAGAGAATCCCGTTTGCGCGTGCGACCCTGCCGACTTCGGCGGCCGGATTTACCAGGCCGCCGTTGGTTGGCACATGGGTGATCGCGATCAGCTTGACCTTCCCATCGATCATGCCCTCCAGCGCCTCGATATCGAGCTGTCCGCTGGCATCGCTGGGCACGACATCGATGATTGCGCCTTTGTCGCGCGCGACCTTCAGATAGTTGATGTAGTTGCTGGAGTACTCGGCCTCGGTGGTCAGGATTCTATCTCCGGGCTGAAGATCCACGGCATAGAAGGCCAGACACCAGCCGACCGTCGCATTCTCGACCAGGGCGATTTCCTCGCGGCTGCAGTTCAGCAGGCGGGCAATGGAATCGTAGCAGGCCTCGACTCTGTCGCCGGCGGCCTCGGCGGCTTCATATCCGCCGATCCTGGCTTCCAACTGCAGATGCCCGATCTGTGCATCGATGACGGCCTGCGGCATCAGGGCCGCGCCTGCATTGTTGAAATGAACGACTTCGGTACAGCCAGGCGTGTCCGCCCGGGCGCGTGCAATATCCATCACTCTGCTCACTTGCTGACTGCTGTTGCTGTCAGCCGTAATGACATAAATGAGCGTGCCTTTACAGGTTGTTTTTGCCTGTCGGTGCGTTGATTTCCAAAGGTGAAGATAAGCGCAGATTATTGCCAAATGCCGGCAGAAGGATTGTTTTCCGCGGTATCATCCGAAGTGCTTTGACGTCTCGGCGAAGGGGCTGCGGCCTTTTGCTGTGCGATTTTCAACTGCAGAGCCTTGTGCTTCCGGTGTTGGGCGAGGCGGGCTTCTCTCTGGCGCCTGTTATCCGCGTGCCGCTCGGCGCGCCAGGCTTTGAAGACCTTCAGGCGGTAGACCCGCGCGAAGGAGATGGTTTTCGAGTGGTAGTCTCCGATAGCCCGCGTCCAGGAGCCGGCCGCGCTGCGCAGCTTGCTCAAGAGGGATGCGGCGTAGGCTGTGTTGTGTTGCGGGTTAAAGGCTTCTTCCAGGTTCTCGAAGGCTTTCGGGTGATAATGCAGGTTGATCTGCATGCAGCCCACGTCGATGTTCCTGATGCCCCGCGCGCGTAAGGCGCGTACCTCTGCGATGGCGGCTGTCTTGCTGGGCAAATATCGCCCTTTTCCTTCGGCCATGACCGTCCAGGGCCAGGCAAGATTTGCCTTGGCCGCGGCGTTCCAGCGGCCCGATTCGACCTTTGAAATGGCGGTGAGCAGGTGGGCGGGAAGCGCATGCTGCTGCTCGGCCTGACGGATATGTCTCGGGCAGACCGACCAGGTGTCCTCGATCGCGCCGGCCCCGGCGGCCTGAACGGCCCCGAGTTCTGCGGTGAGTAGCGTCAAAAAGAGCATCCCCGTCCGCAACCAGGTTGTGGCCTGCCCTTTCAGGGCCAATCGAAATCGGCGGCCGGCTGAAACGGAAAGCTTGCTGCATAGCAGCTGCGCTCGGGAAACATGGCAAATCATATCGGTCACTCCTTGCAGGAATCCTGAGCAAGCCGCATGCCAGAAATTTTGTTTCTTTTCGTTGCGCCACAACGATTGGAAATTCCATTTTTAACGGCAATTTTTTTAAAGCATTGCGCTGCAACACATACCGTTGGAGTTGATCCTTGATAATTAACCTTCTTCAAAAAAATTCAATTGAATTCAATGGGATGGAAAATTTTTATTGCAATTACTGCTTAAGCCATCATATTGTGCAGTGCGGTATGGATCGAGGGCGCCCGCTCTTGGTCCCCCGTACGCCCATAGGGCGTTTCCTCCCTAAACTTGGGCCGTGCATCTGCACGGCCTTTTTTTTCGCCTGCGGTGTTTAGGGTTGGGATCGGTCGAATTTCTCTTCTTCGGGCAACGTCCCGCCCCCCTCGCCAATTTCCCGCTGCATGATCACGCTGTCCACCCAACGGCCGAATTTGAAACCGATGGATTTGAGTTGTCCCGCGCGGGTGAAGCCGTGTTTTTCGTGCAGGCCTATGGAGGCATGATTGGCGCTGTCGCCGATGACGGCGACCAGTTGCCGGAAACCCAAAGCAGCGCAGCGTTGGATCAATGCGCTCAAGAGGGCCGAGCCGACGCCATGTTCCACGGCGTCCGGGGCGACGTAGACCGAATTCTCCAAGCTAAAGCGATAGGCCGGGCGTGGCCGGTAGGCACCGGCATAGGCATAGCCGGCGATCCGGCCCTGGAACTCGGCGGCGAGATAGGGAAGTTCGCCGGCGAGGGTCGCTTCGAAACGGGCGGTGATCTCCTCTAGGCCGGGGGCCGTTTCTTCAAAGGACGCCAGGCCGTGTTCTACGTGATGCGCATAGATTGCCTGGATCTGCGGAAGATCCTCACGCGTTGCGTCGCGGATCAAAGGTTGAGCGCTCGAAGACTTCGACATGCGGGCCTCACAGGCAGTCTGATCGACTTTGGCAATCCGGACTATTCTGCGGCGATCGCCGGGTTCAGGTTGTTCGGGTCAAGCCGCCCCAGGCGTTCGATCAGGGCACGTATTTCGCTCGCGAGGCGCTGCAGATGCGGGCCGCGGCGCAGGCTGGCTTCATCCATATAGATATCGCGCGAAATCTCGATTTGCAGGACATGAACACCGTCTGTGGGTCGTCCGTAATGAGTTGTGATAAAGCCGCCCGCATAGGGTTTGTTCAGACCGACACGATAACCGCAACTGCGCAGGGTTGCAGCCGTGCAGCCGGTTATGGCCGCGCCGCAGCTTTCGCCGTGGTGATCGCCCAGCACGAAATCGAGCCGGTTCGAATCGCTAAACCCGCCCGACAGTGCCGAAAAAGATGGCATGGAGTGGCAGTCGATAACGATGCAGTAGCCGAATCGTTCGACCGTCTGCTCTATCAGAGACCGCAAGGCGGCATGGTAGGGGTAATAGCACTGCCGAATCCGTTGTTCGACCTCGGCGAAAGTCAGTTTGCTGCGGTAGATATCGATGCCATTGGCGACCACCCTGGCAATGGTGCCCAGGCCGGCTGCAATGCGCGGCGAGTGTGTATTGACGAATTCCGGGAGGGCTTCGTCGAACATGGAGGCGTCGAGCTCAAAGGGTTCGCGGTTTACATCCACGTAGGCGCGCGGAAACAAGGCCTTGAGAAGCGGTGCGCCACAGTCAGGTGCAGCACTGAATAATTCGTCGACGAAACTGTCTTCAGAGCGCCGTAGGCTGGCCGGGTCTAACCGGGATTTGGCAATGAAATCGGCGGAGTAGTCGCTGCCGCTGTGGGGCGAGGAAAATACCAGGGGAATCGTCTGCTCCCGCGGCGCCAGGATTTCGTGACGGCTGGGGCCATTTGGTTTGGCGGAGCCGCTGAAGATGTGGCTTTGCGGTTTGTTTCGAACCAACTGAAGTCCCTTACGCTTTGGTCCTTTGAACAGCAGTCTGACTTCAATAGCCTTCTGCTTCGTTAAACTGGCGGTTGCCAGAAGAACCGGGTAACTGTTTATACTGCTGAAACCAGAAGGCTCCGCCTCTGATCGATATGTTAAAGACTATTTAGCAGATATGACATAGGTTACGCTCACTTTGGTTTATTGGTACGCTCACCTCTAGGCGTGCTGTTTCAGCTAAACTAAGATTTAACCATGTACCGGCGGTTACCGCGCAGGGCAGCAGGGCAGGGCGAACGACGCAGGGCACGATGGCGCAGATATTATTGGCAGAAGATGACGACTCCATGCGCGACTTCCTGGCGAAGGCGCTTCGCCGTGCCGGACATGAGGTTCAGGCAGTCGGCGATGGCCTGGATGCCATGGAAAGCCTCACCCAGTCGCCGGTTGACTTGCTGTTGGCCGACGTGGTCATGCCCGGGCTCGACGGGATCGAACTGGCGCGCCGCGCGGCGCAGGAGCAGCCGGGAATCAAGGTCATGTTCATCACGGGTTTTGCTGCCGTGGCCCTGAAGAATCGCGAACAGGCCCCCAAAGGCGCCAGAGTTCTTTCCAAGCCGTTTCACCTGCGTGAACTGGTCGATCAGATCGACGTAATGCTCAGCGCTTAAGCGCGGACGGGCTCGAGATTTTTCCTATTTTCACTCTGGCGCTGGTAATCCGTCGAATTGGGCTCTAGGGGCTTGCAAAAGCATTCTGATGATGTTACTTCGCCGCCCGTCAACGTCGTTCGGCGGCGGTTGATCTTCGGAAGTAACCTGCTTTGATGGGTTGAGGCAACGGACAGGTCCGGTGCCGGACTTCGGAATGGGCGTATAGCTCAGCGGGAGAGCGCCTCGTTGACATCGAGGAGGTCCCTGGTTCAATCCCAGGTACGCCCACCATTATCCCGCAGCAATCTGACAACAATTCAAATCGGCTTTTGCCGACGCGCCCATCTGTTCTGGCGAGTTACTTTCTTGGGAACGGGAAAATGAAGTCTGTGCCTGCGCGTTTAAAGAGTTTCTGTCGAGTTTTTCAAAAAGAAAACACCCTTGATTGTTATCGCGTGTCTAAATTTATCCCGCTCTAGTTTTGTTTGAGGGCGGGCATTCAGCTTTTTGTGTTTGCATGTAAAAGCACGCACGTCATTCAACCGGCAATTAACGCCGTTTTTACTTTATCGGCATAGGGTCAAGCCCTTGTCGAGCCAGGGGAATCAACGTCTGGCTTGTGTCGGGTTTTGCGATGGTCGCGTCAGCCAGTCAGTCTCAGAAAGCCAAGATTACGCTGCTCGCGCGCATAAAGGCGTGGTGGGACGGCTACGAGCTTGCGGTTGTCCAGAAGTCGAAGAACGGCGAAGGCGGTGAAGACGGTCACGATGTTAGGGCCGAGAAACACACCTGGGATTCCGCACGCGTTCAATTGGTTCAAGACGTCTGGGGAGAGGGTTTCTCCTCTCCAGGTGACGCCGACTACCTCATCGAGATGCTCAAACCCTTTGCGCTGACACCGGCGATGAGCGTTATGGAACTGGGCGCCGGCCTGGGGGGTGCCAGCCGGGTGATGGCCGAGCATTTTGGTGTCTGGGTAACTGCCTTTGAAGCGGATCGGGTCTTCGCCGAGGCTGGTGCGGAGCTCTCGACCATGTCGGGATTGGCAAAAAAAGCACCGATTGCCGCCTTCGATCCCGAGAATTTCGAATTCAAAGAGATGTCTTGTGATTGCATCTATTCAAAGGAAAGCTTCTTCACCGTCAAAAAGAAGAAAGAGCTTCTTGGCGTCATAGGTGATGCGTTGAAGGACCGCGGTCAGTTTCTTTTCACTGATTTTGTGAAGGCCGAAGAGGTCAAGGATGATGATGGGATGGCCGAATGGCAGGCTTCGGAGCCGGTCATGCCACACCTGTGGAGCGTTAAGGATTACGATATGGCGCTGTCGCGCCAAAAGATCGAGATCCGGATTACCGAAGACATTACCGACAACTTCCGGGCGCTCATCACGAAGGGCTGGGCTGATTATCTGGCGTCTGCATCACATTCCGGGGTCAACGAAGAGATGGCTGCGACTCTGGTTGCCGAAGCCGAACTATGGGCCCGCCGTGCAAAGGTTCTTGAGAGCGGCGATCTGCGGGTCTGCCGTATCTACGGCCTTAAAAAGCAAGGCAATCTGCTTTCTGACTGGTAACTTCGCCGCGGATTGCGCTTTTCTGGAATGGAAGACCACTCCAGCGGTTGACAGGGCAGGGGGCGTTCCGTATTTTCCCCGCGCTTTCCGGTGGTCCGTGCGAACGGGCTCAATATGCCGAGGACAGGATTATGAAAGTCGTTAATTCGTTGAAAACCGCTAAGTTGCGGGAAAAGGGTTGCCGCGTAGTGCGCCGTCGTGGACGCGTATACGTGATCAATAAGAAGAATCCGCGCTTTAAGGCTCGCCAGGGCTGAGATCTTCTTAAGGTTGGCGCCTTGCGTGCTGGCCTACCGTGTTACAGCAAAGCCGCGCTCTCTTAACGGGAGCGCGGCTTTGCTTTGTTCAGCAGGCCTTTAATAAGGCCTGGTATAGGGTCTGATCGTTTTTCACAGTTTTGGTAAAAAATGTGAATCAGCCAAGAACGATCGTACTCTGGG
This sequence comes from Pelagibius sp. Alg239-R121, assembly GCF_947331435.1. GTDB lineage: Bacteria > Pseudomonadota > Alphaproteobacteria > Kiloniellales > Kiloniellaceae > Denitrobaculum. The sequence continues at coordinate 447,678 of NZ_CAMZOF010000003.1, forward strand.
GGATTGACCGCCGCCAACGAACACACCATATTCCCTAAAATTGGTAATACCAATTTACGGAATGCGAATTATAGGTGGGCTTGACGCGAATCGGGCTACCTTTTAGTGCGATCTGCTGCGACGGATTGGGACAAGGCCGGCCGATAAAGGTTGGCGCATAAATTGACGGCCAACGTGCCGCACGCGAATCGGCTCGAAAAACCTGCTGCGTGCCACGCAGTTGTTTCAGATGCCGTCGCGCGAGTGTGGGAGGAGACTTTTGTCATGCTGATGCCCGATCCGGACCAGACGGTCATTTCGCGCAAACGAGAGATCGTCGATAAACTGCGGGAGATTGTGCCCGGCGAAGGTGTGATTGCGGACGAAGACGAGTTGAAGGTCTATGAGAGTGACGGCCTGACCGCTTATAAGCAGCCGCCGCTGATTGCCGTCCTGCCTGAGTCGACGGAACAGGTCAGCCGTGTCCTGAAGTTCTGCCACAAGGAAAACATCAAGGTTGTGCCCCGCGGTGCCGGCACGTCGCTTTCGGGCGGCGCGCTGCCCTTGGCGGACGGCATCATTCTCGGGCTTGGAAAATTCAACCGTATCCTTGATATCGACTTCGATAACCGCTGCGCTGTGGTACAGCCCGGTGTGACGAACCTTGGCATCACGAAGGCTGTCGAGGACGAGGGTTTCTATTACGCGCCCGACCCCTCCAGCCAGATTGCCTGTACGATTGGCGGAAACGTTGCCGAAAATTCCGGCGGCGTGCACTGCCTCAAATACGGGCTCACGACGAACAATCTGCTCGGCCTGGAAATGGTGCTGATCGACGGCACGGTGCTGCGGATTGGCGGTAAGCATCTCGAAGCTGAAGGCTACGATCTCTTGGGGCTCATGACCGGATCGGAAGGCTTGTTGGGCGTCGTGACCGAAGTCACGGTCCGGCTGCTGAAAAAGCCGGAGACAGCAAGGGCCTTGCTCCTCGGTTTTTCGAGCAGTGAAGCGGCGGGAGAACTGGTGGCTTCGATCATTGCCGCGGGCATCGTTCCGGGCGGAATGGAGATGATGGACCGGCCGGCCATCCACGCAGCGGAAGATTTCGTTCATGCCGGATATCCCTTGGATGTGGAGGCGCTTCTGATCGTCGAACTCGACGGGCCGCAGGCCGAGGTCGACTATCTGATGGAAACCGTCTCGGCGCTCGCCGACGCCAAAGGCGCCGTGACCAAACGGGTGAGCGAATCGGAAGAGGAGCGCATGCGTTTCTGGGCCGGCCGGAAAGCGGCTTTCCCAGCGGTTGGACGTATTTCTCCGGACTACTATTGCATGGATGGGACAATCCCAAGGAACCAGCTGCCGCACGTTCTCCGCCGCATGCGTGAAATGAGTGAGCATTACAGCCTCGGTGTCGCCAATGTCTTTCATGCCGGCGATGGCAATCTGCACCCGCTCATCCTTTACGACGCCAACAAAGAAGGTGAACTGGAGAAGGCTGAGGAATTCGGTGCCGACATCTTGAGGCTTTGTGTGGAGGTCGGCGGCGTCTTGACCGGCGAGCACGGGGTCGGAGTCGAAAAACGCGACCTGATGCCAGACATGTTCACGGACATCGATCTCAAACAGCAGCAACGGGTGAAGTGTGCATTCGATCCGGATGCGCTGTTGAACCCGGGCAAAGTCTTCCCCCAGCTTCACCGTTGCGCAGAGCTGGGCCGGATGCATATCTCCCGTGGGCAGCTTCCCTTTCCGGAATTGCCGAGGTTCTAGTGTGATGGGCGACAGATATAAACCTGAGACAATCGAGCAGGTCGCCGAGATCGTAACCTGGGCGGCCGCTGAAAAAGTGCCCGTCGAAGTGGTCGGCCGTGGCAGTAAAGCTGCGCTCGGACGGCCGGCACAAACGGAATACAGTCTTGAGCTCTCGGGACTGACCGGTATCACGCTATACGAACCTGACGAACTGGTGCTGTCCGCACGCGCCGGCACTTCGATGGCTGAAATTGAAGCGGCGTTAGACGAACACGACCAGTATTTGGCTTTTGAGCCTGCAGACTATGATGCGCTTTTGAATGGCCGCCCAAAAGATGAGGCAGCGGCCTCGGGAAGTCTGGCTGGCGTCATCTCCTGCAATCTCGCAGGTCCGCGCCGGATCAAGTCGGGGGCTGCACGCGACCATTTTCTGGGCTTGAAGGGTGTCACCGGACGGGGAGAAATTATCCAGGCCGGCGGGCGTGTGGTGAAGAACGTCACCGGATATGACCTGATGAAACTTCATGCCGGCGCCTATGGAACCCTGTCTGCTTTGACCGACATCACCGTCAAGGTTTTGCCTGCTCCCGAAAAGACGCGCAGTGTTCTTCTCTTTGGTCTTGAGGATGCTGCGGCGGTAGCAGCAATGACGCAAGCCATGGGCTCGTCCCACGAAGTTTCGGCGGCCGCGCATCTTCCCTCAGGGATCGCAAAGGATTTCGATTCGAGCTTTTTCCCGAACGATGCACGCTCGGTGACTGCGATTCGGGTTGAGGGCCCAGGACCTTCGGTGAGCCACCGCTGTGCTGCGCTGCGCAGTGAGCTTGGCGGTCAAACCGATTCAGATGAACTGCACAGCCATAACTCGACGCCACTTTGGCGTTACATCCGGGATGTCGTGCCTTTCGTGAGCGATGTTTCTGCTGAAGCAGGAGATGGCAATGCGGTATGGCGTGTTTCCGTGCCACCGGCACGCGGCGCCGACTATGTCGCGGCGCTCAAGCTGAAGCTGGGAGAGGCGACAGAAGCACTGCGGTACTACTTCGATTGGAGCGGAGGCCTGATCTGGGTCTCATTGCCCGAAGGCGAAGATGCACAGCAGCACGCGGTTCGCGAATCGATGGCAGATTTCGGCGGGCACGCGACCTTGATTAAGGCGACGGCTGAACTGCGTGGCCGGATTCCGGTTTTCCAGCCCCTGGATCTGGGAATCGCCGCCCTCAGCAGTCGCGTGAAGCACAGTTTCGATCCTCACGGCATTATGAATCCCGGCCGGATGTACGCCGGTGTCTAAATCCGGGGGTAGGCATGCTCCTTGGTGTAACAACCCACCTTCGGCTTTAAAGAGGTTGAGGGCTGTTAGGTCTCAAACGTTTTTGATGGAAACAGTCAAGAGCGTGAATCAGCCTCAAATGCGATAAAGAAGCGGAACGCTAAGTGCAAACCAACTTCTCTTTGGCTCAATTGGCCGACTCAGGCGTCGCCGAGTCGGAAAAGATCCTGCGCAACTGCGTGCATTGCGGCTTTTGCACTGCGACCTGTCCGACCTACACGCTGTTGGGAGACGAATTGGATTCACCGCGCGGACGGATCTATCTGATCAAGGACATGCTGGAAAACGATCGACCGGCATCGGCTAAGGTCGCCAAGCACATCGACCGCTGCCTCTCCTGCTTGTCCTGTATGACCACCTGTCCGTCAGGGGTGCATTACATGCATCTCGTTGATCACGCCCGCAAGCATGTCGAGGAGACATTCCGCAGGCCCCTGGGGGAGCGGCTGTTGCGTTCCATGCTGGCGGTCACGCTTCCCTCGCCGACACTCTTCCGGCTCAGCTTGATCGGTGCGCTGATGGCACGGCCTTTTGCCGGTTTGTTGCCCGGCCGCCTCAAAGGTCTGGTTGAGGCTGCCCCGAAGACTATCCATCCGCGCAGTGCCGTCGATCAGCCGCAGGTGTTTCAGGCCGAAGGCACGCGGCGCGCGCGTGTCGCTCTGCTTTCCGGCTGTGCGCAACCGGTGCTGGATCCACAAATCAACGAAGCAACCATTCGTCTGCTGACGCGTCACGGTGTCGAGGTCGTGGTTGCGAAAGGCGCCGGTTGTTGCGGTTCTCTGACCCTGCATATGGGCCGTGAAGCCCAGGCCCTCGTCGCGGCGCGCGCGAACGTCGAGGCCTGGATGCGGGAAGTGGAAGGCGATGGCCTGGATGCGATTGTGATTAACGCGTCAGGCTGCGGCACCACGGTCAAGGACTATGGTTTCATGTTGCGGGACGACCCCGAGTGGAGCGAGGCTGCAACCAGGATTGCAGCGCTTGCGAAAGACGTCTCCGAAGTGATGCTTGATTTGGGCCTGGAGGCTCCGGCACGACAACCAAAAGCGAAGGTCGCCTACCATGCCGCCTGTTCCATGCAACATGGTCAGAAGGTCGTTGAGCAACCGAAGTCTTTGCTGAAGGCTGCGGGTTTTGAAGTCACTGCAATCGGCGAATCTCACCTTTGTTGCGGCTGGGCCGGCACCTATAACGTCATGCAGCCGGAGATCTCGGGCAAGCTTCGGGCGCGCAAGGTGGCGAACATCGAGCGCAGCAAACCCGACGTTATTGCTGCCGGCAACCTTGGCTGCATCTCCCACATCGGTGGCGGGACGGACATTCCGATCGTTCATACGGTGCAGTTGCTGGACTGGGCGACGGGCGGTCCCCTGCCCAAAGCGCTTGAGCAGCACGAGACACGGCTTCAGTAGATCGCAATCGGACTTCAGGCAGGTGAACCCGGAGCAGCCGTCAGCTTTGGGTCCGAACCTTCAGCCTTCGCTCAGTCCGCGGAATGCCATTTTCTGGGTCTCCACGGCGCGCGCCCAGATCGCAGACTTCCAGTCGTCGGCGTCCTGATAAAAAGCGTCACGGATCTGCTGCTTGATTTCACGACCTTTTTTCGACATCGGATCGCCGTGGAGGTGCAGCCAGTTGTCTGCTCTGAGCGCGAGGTTGACCTCTGGCGAAGACTGCGTGCCGTACTCCAACGCAACGACAGTGAGATCGGCGCCCGGTAGGCATTTTTCCATACCGAAGACATTGACCCCATGGAGTTCGACGGACGATGAAGTGCCGAGTAAAGGCGACGTGACGTCCTCGTCGTACCAGTCCATCGCACGCTTCAGATCATTGCTTTCAGGACTGTGACAACAGATTCTCTCGCCATGCCCGCGTGGCCCCAGCCCGGTGTGGTAGTCGATGACGGCGACCTGTTTGGCGCCCGACAGCTTGCCGCTTAGGACTTCCATAAGGATGTTCTGAGACCAGGCAACACTATTGCCGCCGAAGAACAGTCCATCGGCATGGCTGTACTGGCCGCCGGAGATCGCAGACTGCAGGGCCTTTTCGCCATGACTGTCCGCATAGGCGCGCAGGGTCTTGTGGGTGTCGGCGATTGTTGCATCGTCCCAGCTGGTCGGACAAATGACCTCCGCCAGCTCGTCGTAGGCTGAATTCTCCGGATAAGGGCCGCTGTGGTCGACGAAATTGCGATTGAGGTCGATGTTGTCTTCCGTCACCCGCCGCAGCCAGGCGAAGCCATGGGGGTTGATCGCGTGAATTTGCAGCAAGGCGATGCCATCGGGCCGTTCCTGATAGAGGCCGCTGTCGAGCCAGCCGATCTGGACGCCGGATCCGCAGAAGCCCTCCGCACCGTGTGTTGCCGAGATCGTCACCAGAACCCGTTCGGCGTCGGGTTCGCCATGCCAGGCAACGTCGGTGGTCAGGACCTCTCCGTCAGGCCCGGCGCTGGGACATTGGTAGGAACTCATGGCGGCGCCAGCCTGTTTACTGGCGTCGATAAAGCGCTTTCGCGCCTGCCCGTAGTCCTTCGAAAAGTATTCGCTGACGCTCATTTGCCCCGGCCCTCATGCATTTGTGATCGCTGAATATCGTGTAAAGCTTTGGCTTCCCCGCCATGTCAGTCATAATTAGCAGCGTGAAAACATTATCGGCAATAGCGATTCTTCGAATATTTCTTCCCCTAATGGTTTTATTGGGCGGCCCTGTGCTGGCCGATCAGAACGATTCACGCCTCGACGACCTTTTTACGAAGCTGAAGAACGTCGAGTCGTTCAGCGATGCAAAGGGCGTCGAATTCGTCATCTGGAACATCTGGGTGCAGTCGGGGGACGATGCCATTGACCTGCTGATGCGCGATGGCGTGGATTCCATGGGGCGCCGGGACTATCGGCGGGCTTTGCGGTCCTTCGATCAGATCGTGACGATCGCGCCTGAATTCGCCGAAGGCTGGAACAAGCGGGCGACGCTGTTTTATCTCATGGGTGAATTCGATCGGTCTCTGGCGGACATCGCGCAGACCCTGGCCCTGGAACCCCGGCATTTCGGTGCGCTCGCCGGCCGAGGATTGGTTTACGTCGAATTGGAAAACGACGCGCTTGCGCTGAAAGCCTTCGAAGACGCACTCATTATCAATCCTTACCTGCCGGCCGCGCGCCAGAACGCCGAAGTGCTCCGAAAGCGCCTCAAAGACCGCGCCATCTGACGTCGGCGGCCGGTCGGCTTTAAATCAATGCAACGGGTAGATCCGAAGGCCAGGTCACTGGAACGGCCTGACCTCAAGGACATGGCTGCTATGCGGCGGCGAAGCTATGCGCTTGGCGGGCCGCGCGATAAGATCGCCGCCGTCCACAGCCTGCCGCATTGATCGCGGCTTTTCGGGAGAGTTGATGCCAAAGGAAACGCGTTCGGGTGCCGCCTATGCCCTTGGTGCCTTTTTTCTGTGGGGCATCAGTCCGCTTTATTTCAAGGCTGTCGACGAGATTCCGATCTTCGAGGTTCTGGCCCATCGTGTGCTCTGGTCCGTGATTTTCCTGTTTCTGCTGCTGACGGTCAGCCGGCGCTGGGCGGCGCTGCGGCAGGCACTCTGCGAGCCGCGGACGCTCTACATGCTGATGCTCAGCACGCTCGTCGTCTCGGTAAACTGGTTTTTCTTCATTTGGGCGATTACGACGGACCGGGTCTTGGAATCCAGCCTGGGCTATTACATCAATCCCCTGGTGAACGTTTTGCTCGGCACGCTCTTCCTGCGCGAGCGCCTGACGAAGTGGCAGATTGTTGCTGTCGGGCTGGCCGCCGTTGGCGTTCTGAATCTGGCGGTTCAAGTGGGCACGATGCCGTGGGTGTCACTGCTGCTCGCGTCGACCTTCGGCATTTACGGTTTGATCAGAAAGACCATCAAGGTCGAATCTGTCGACGGCCTCTTTGTCGAAACGTCAATGGTCCTGCCGATCGCGTTGGGTTATCTGGCCTATCAGGCGATCAACGGGCAGGGGGCGATCGGCGCGATCGACCTCCGGACCGACCTGTTGTTGATCGCGGCGGGTCTCGTGACCGCCATCCCGCTCATCTGGTTCACCTGCGGCGCGCGCCGGCTGAACTACTCGACCGTCGGGCTGTTTCAATATCTGGCGCCGACCTGCCAGTTTTTTCTGGCCGTGCTGGTGTTCGGCGAAGCCTTCACCTGGGCGCATCTCGTCACCTTCAGCTGTATCTGGACGGCACTCGCCATCTACTCCGCGCAGTCCTGGCTGATCGCACGGCGCCGGGCGTCCGTATTGGCGTAGAACGAGGGCCTGCAGGGCGCTGGTGCTTAAGCTTGTTGTGCGGAGCCACCGGCTTGTTCGCGATTGGCAACGGTGTCGGCATAGCCGCTGACAGGCAGATGCCGGTCGCTCTCCACCAGAGCGTCAAAGCGAAGAGCGTTTGGATGCACGCCGTCCGGTGTCGTTGAATCCCTGCGGCTGTGGAAGAGATGCAGCACCGGTGAAGTGTGATCGCCGTCCTTGCGGTGTACGCCCGAGCGGATCAGGCGCAGGACGAAGTCGGAGTCTTCCAGACCGTGTCCGTGATAGCTGATATCGAAGCCATCTGCCGCGATGAAGTCCTTGCGCCAGACTCCCAGGTTGCAGGTTTGAACCTTTTCCCACGCCTCCGGACGCCGTTTCCGTTTCTGATCGGAAAACGGCAGGCGAAGGAATTGGAAGGGCCGGTTGCTTCGCGCCGTCAATGCGAGGAGGAACCAGAGGGTTTTCGGCCAGCGGTAAATTTGCAGGGATTTGCGAAAGATATGCCCCGTCATGCTTTGCCGGATGTAGCAACGCCTCCCAGCAACAAACCACCCCTCTTCAGCCAGCTCTTGATGACTCGTGACGAAGTCGGGGAAAAGGCAGCAATCACCGTCAATGAAGACCAGGTACTTGCCTTCGGCAAGATCCGCGGCTCCATTCCGGCTTCGGCTCGGGCGGTAGCCTTTGTCTTCCTGCCAGAAATGCTTGACGGTCAGACCGCTTTTCTCCCGAAAGCGGTCGATGACATCGCGTGTTTCCTGTCTGGATCCATCGTCTGCGATAACGATCTCGAAATCACCACTGCTTTGCAAGCGCAGTGATTCGAGCACCATCGAGAGCGCTTCAGGCCAGTTATAGGTCGTAACGATAACCGTAACCGCTGGTGCTTGCGTAATTGCTCTAGCCCTCGCGAAATTTGGCCGTTAACGGCCGAGTGTGACGAGAGGTCAATTACCTGAAGGTGCCGACAACTGCAATCATGATCGCTGACCGGCCGTTTTTACCCGACCCAGGCAATGCGCAGAACGTTGGTTGCGCCCGGTGTCCCAAAGGGAACGCCGGCGGTGATCACCAGCTTGTTCCCGGTGACTGCGAATTCCTCGTTCACGGCAATCCGGCAGGCCTTTTCGACCATTTCCTGAAAGCTGTGCACATCAGAGGTGTGAACGCAGTGTGCTCCCCAGGTAACGGCCAGCCGCCGGGCGGTATGAACATTCTCGGTCAAAACCAGGATCGGCACATCGGGCCGTTCCCGGGCCGCACGTTTAGCCGTCGAGCCCGATGTCGTGTAGCTGACGATTGCGGCCGCCGAGATGGTGTTGGCGACCTGGGCGGCCGCGACCGAGATTGCATCCGGGGCGGTTGCCTCGGGTTCCGGAGTCAGGGCGTGGATCACCTTTTTATAGGACGGGTCAGCTTCGGTGCGCTCGATAATCCGTGCCATCATTCCCACGGCTTCCAGCGGGTAATCGCCGGCTGCAGATTCAGCCGAAAGCATGACGGCGTCTGCGCCGTCATAAACCGCGGTCGCCACGTCGGAGGCTTCGGCGCGCGTGGGTGCTGGGGCGTGCACCATTGAATCGAGCATCTGCGTTGCGACCACCACCGGCTTGCCGGCGAGCCGGCAGGTCTGGATGATCTGTTTTTGACGGCTGGGCACTTCCTCGGGCGGCATTTCAACGCCCAGGTCGCCACGGGCCACCATAATCGCGTCAGACAGCTCAACCAGTTCCGACAGGGCCGCAACGGCAGCCGGTTTTTCGATCTTTGACATGATCGCTGCGCGCCCGGCGATCAAACGGCGTGCTTCGGCGACATCTTCCGGGCGCTGGACGAATGACAGGCCGACATAGTCCACACCAAGATCCAGTCCGAAGCGCAGATCCTTGCGGTCTTTTTCCGTGAGCGGGGATATCGGCAGGATGACGCCCGGCACATTGACGCCCTTGCGATCCGAAAGAGGACCGCCGGTCTCCACGATCGTTTCCGCAAAATCTTTGCCGCAGGCCGTGACGCGCAGCCTCAGCTTGCCGTCATCCAGCAACAGATCCGTGTCCGGCTCAAGAGCGGCAAAAACCTCGGGATGGGGAAGAGGAGCGCGCTTGGAATCACCAGGTTCGTCGACGAGATCCAGACGGAACTGTGCACCTTTTTCCAGCGTGGCGGTGCCGCCGGTCATTTTGCCGACCCGCAGTTTGGGCCCCTGCAGGTCCATCAGAATCCCGATCGGTCGGTCGGTGTCCTGCTCCAGATCGCGGATGATTTTTACGTTGCGCCGATGGTCTTCGTGCGAACCATGACTGAAATTTAAACGGAAAACATCCGCGCCTGCCTCGAACAGGGCACGGATCATCTCGGGGCTTGAACTGCTTGGTCCAAGCGTCGCAAGAATCTTGGCTTTTCTCTGACGTCTCATGTCGGGGAGAATAACTTTATTTCGCAAATACTAAAGTTAAATATAGATTATTGCGCCGTGATTCTGGGCAAATTTTCCCATACGAAGGGTGAAACCCTCACTGAGTCGTTTTGAACACCGCGTGGTTTCCGGACGCAGGGATCACTATCGGCGGTGGTTTGTCGGAACTTCGAAGGCTTCAATTTTCCAGGAAGGCTTCTTCGGCTTCTTCCGATTCAGCATAGGCGGCCAAAGCTCTTTTCACATGCGCCGTCATGGCTTGTGCCGCAAGTTCGCCGTTCTTGTCACGGATGGCTTCGTAGATCTTGCGATGCTGCTGCAGGAACAGTCTGTCGTCGGCGCGCGTCGCCAGCAGTTTGTAGCGATGGTAATCGAGGTTTTCCCGCAGGATGTCTCCCATGCCGCTCATCAGGTGCATATAGATGACACTGTCGGCCGCCTTGGCGACCGCCATATGAAAGGCGACGTCGTCTTCGGCTTTGAACTCCTCGGGCCGGTCCGGGTCGGTCATAACGTCAAGTGCATGCTTGATTTCTGTGACCTGTTCGTCTGTGGCATTTTCGGCGGCCTGCCGTGCGGCCCAGGCTTCGATCGCAACGCGAATCTGCGCAAAATCCCGAAGGTTTTTGCGATTCTCGCGAACCAGAACCGCAAGTGCAGAATCTTGATCGTCGGTTGCCGCAATCACCCGGGTGCCGCCGCCCTGTACGGCGGTGACGAAGCCCTTACCCTTAAGTTGCTGGAGCGCGGCGCGCACAGAAACGCGGCTGACGTTCATCATCTCGGCCAGCTGCCGTTCACCGGGAAGCCGCTCGCCGGGCAAGAGTTTACCTGTCGCGATCAGCTTCATCAGCTCTTGGGCAACCCTGTCCGCGACCCGCTCGCGCGGTATCTCTTGAAACCGCGCGTCGTAATCCGGTTGGCTGCTCTGATCTGTATTTTGCACGGACTTACTTCCTGTATTGCCGCCGAGGGCCCGGTATCAATAATCTGGTGGACCGAGGCATGTTTATGAGTGGAGTTACCTAAAAGGTCAAGCAGGGCTCGACGGCACCACCCCCATCGGATTAGCTTGTAATCTGTGTTCCTTCTCCGTCAAATCAATCTGTTTCGGACAAGGTGGCGTTGAATTCTCGCAACTCTGGCCGCTGAGGTTTGAGAGAATTACAAGGATCTGAAGAGTGCTGGTGGAGAGCGGCGCTTCGGATGGCGAGATGTATGGCTCTCGAGGGTTTCGCAAAGCGTGATGGACTGTCAAATGCAAAGGGAGGGACCGGAGGCCGGATTGCTGGCAGGTGACGAACCTGCTCCGGTCGAGTTCGTAAATTCGCACGGGACCGCGCCCGTGGTCTTGGTGTGCGATCACGCCAGCCGGTTCATTCCGAGGGCTTTGGATAGCCTGGGCCTGGATGAAATCGAATTGGCCCGTCACATCGCCTGGGATATCGGTGCCGCTGAGGTCACTCGGCATCTGGCGCGTCTGCTTGATGCACCTGCCGTGATCAGTCACTTTTCGCGTTTGGTGGTCGACCCCAATCGAAAGCCCGATAGTACGGCTTCGATTCCGGAGGAAAGCGATGGTATTGCGGTGCCGGGCAACAAAAGGCTTTTGTCCGCCGACCGGACGGCTCGCCTCGATAGTTTTTTCCATCCTTATCAGAACGCCATTGCAGATACGCTGGCCGAACGCCGCAAAACATGCGGGATGAACCCGGTTCTACTCTCGATCCATAGCTTCACGCCTGTGATGGAAGGTGTGGAACGACCATGGAAACTCGGTATTTTATGGAGCTATGATCCGCGTTTGGCTCAGCCATTGATCGATCGGCTGCGGGCGGCGGGGATAACCGTGGGTGACAATGAACCCTATTCCGGCCGAGAGGGTTTTGGTTACACGACCGAAGTGCATGGCGATGCACAGGGCGTCGCCAATGCATTGATCGAGATCCGGCAGGATTTGATAGATACGCATCACGGTGCGCGGGAGTGGGCCGGTTTGCTTGGGCGGGTGTTGAAGGAAGCTCTGAAAAGCCCAGAGCTTTATAAAGAGTTAGAGCGCTAACGAACCCAGATTCATAGAAAAGCCGAAACTCTAAATAGAGAGTGCAGTGATATGAAAAGCGTGGAACCTAGCTTTACCATCGGGATCGAGGAAGAATATCTGCTCGTCGATCGAGAAACGCGTGATCTTGTCGTCGAAGCGCCTGATGGCCTGATGGATGAATGCGAACGTCGGCTGGATCAGCGGGTCAGCCGGGAGTTTCTGCAGTCCCAGATCGAAGTCGGTACAAGCAAGTGCAACAATATTAAGGATGCGGCTGAAGAGCTTGCGTTCCTGCGCCGCAATATTTCAGAAGTCGCCAACGAATACGGCCTCGCACCGATCGCCGCATCGACCCATCCCTTTGCCGCCTGGGGGGCTCAAAAGCATACGCCACGCGAACGTTATGACGTGCTCGCCCGCGATATGCAGGGCGTCGTGCGCCGGCTGTTGATCTGTGGGATGCATGTGCATGTTGGTCTCGACGATGATGATTTGCGCAATGACCTGACCGGCCAGATTGCCTATTTCTTGCCGCATCTGCTGGCTCTGACCACCTCTTCACCCTTCTGGAAAGGTGAAGACACCGGTCTGAAGTCCTATCGTCTATCCGTGTTCAATGAGCTGCCGCGCACCGGGTTGCCCGAGACCTTCGACAGTTTCGACGAGTATCAGCGCCACCTGCAGGCCTTGGTGGGAGCGGGCGTGATTGAGGACGGCAGCAAGCTTTGGTGGGACGTGCGGCCATCGGCACGTTTTCCCACGCTGGAAATGCGCATCGCCGATGCCTGTACGGCCATTGCCGACAGTGTGACCGTTGCGGCGATCTACGTCAGTTTGTTGCGAATGCTCTATACTCTGAAACGCAACAATCAGCGCTGGCGGCGATATGCCAATATGCTCATCCAGGAAAACCGCTGGCGGGCACAGCGCTATGGGTTGGACGAAGGCTTGATCGATTTCGGCAAGGGCGAGATCTTTCCCTATGCCGACCTGCTCGAGGAAATTCTTGGCCTGATTGAAGAGCATGCCGTTGCGCTCGATTGCTGGGAAGAGGTGACCCATGCACGTCAGATCGTGGCGCGTGGAACCTCGGCTCACCGCCAAGTCGCCATTTTCAATGACGCACTGGAAAAGGGCGCAGAGCGACCCGAAGCCTTGCGTCAGGTTGTGGATTTTCTGATCGAGGAGACAGTGAACGGGCTTTAACCGCCGGGGACTGAACCTCATGTACTATAAATAAGAGATTGCCGGGATCGGTCTGTACCTCTTCGACGGACGATCCAGACAGACTCGCGTAACAACCTGCGTATCCAGAGGTGGATGGGAGCTGAAGAACCATGTCGATAGATGAAAAAACACAAACAGAACTCGAAGCGGCGGCTTTCCGCCGGCTGGTTTCCCATCTGCGCGAGAGAACCGACGTTCAGAACATTGATCTGATGAATCTGGGTGGATTCTGCCGGAACTGCCTGTCCAAGTGGTACCGCGCCGCTGCCGAGGACCGGGGGCTGGAACTCGACTACGATTCGGCGCGCGAGATCGTATACGGGATGCCTTATTCAGAGTGGAAAGAGAAATATCAGACCGAGGCGTCGGCAGAGCAAAAAGCCGCTTTCGAAGAGTCTCATAAGGCACAGGGTTGAATCCGGGCTTCGTAAAACCGGGGACTAAGTTTTTTCCTTTTTGACGTTTAGCGCCGTTGCCTGGAACCGGGCGCGGCGATAGTCTGCGCCGCGATTTAAAATTCAGCGTCGCGGCGGCGGACCTGCTGCGCGACAACGAGGCTGGTCGCTTTTCACTCTGTCGTCGAAAAGCGCAAATCAGCCTCTAATTTGGCGAGTTTGAGTGCGAATGCACTCTGGGAAACAGGGGCTGCCGATTCCTTAGGAGCCGGCGGCAAGACAGGAGAATTCAGATGGCGGAAGTTGGTGGTGTCGGAGCGGAGCAGTTGAAGTCCTATATCGAGCGGATTGAGCGTCTCGAAGAAGAAAAGGCCGCGACTGCGACGGATATCCGCGAGGTCTATGCCGAAGCCAAGGGCAACGGGTATGACAGCAAAATCATGCGGCAGATCGTGCGGCTCAGAAAGATGGATGAGCAGGACCGGCAGGAGCAGGAAGCAATTCTCGAGCTCTACAAGCACGCTCTTGGCTTAATCGAATCAGCGGAATAGATGCAGTACCAGCCGCGTTGACGGACGGAAGCGGAACGGATCGGGTCAGGTCGGCCTGACGAATGCGCGGCGTTCGGCTTCTAGTTCCGCCCTGCGGAAGCAGCCTTCCACATGGTCGTTCACCAGTCCCATTGCCTGCATGAAGGCATAGATCGTGGTCGGCCCGACGAAACTCCAGCCGCGCTTTTTCAGGTCTTTTGAAAGTGCTGTGGAGTGCGCGGTTGTTGGGTTTGCAACCAGCACCGATTTCGTCATGCGGTCGGGGCGCTCGTTCGCTGCGGGTTCGAACTGCCAGAAGTACGTGGCAAGAGATCCAAATTCATCGCGTAGGTCCAAAGCTCTGCGTGCATTATTGATAGCCGATTCGATTTTCTTGCGATGACGGATGATGTCCGCATTGCCCAGGAGGCGGACAATGTCCGATTCGCCGAATTCCGCGAGGTGCGTAAAATCGAATTCGGCCATGGCGGATCGGAAGCTTTCCCGTTTTCGCAGGATCGTGAGCCAGGACAGTCCGGCCTGGAATCCTTCAAGGCAGATTTTCTCAAAAAGGCGGCGGTCATCCCCGACCGGTTGTCCCCATTCCAGGTCGTGGTAAGCCATGTAATCGACGTGGCCGGCGTGCCACCAACAGCGGTCGATACCGTCTTCGCCTTTGATCAAACCTTCGATTTCCTGCCGTTCTTCCACGAAACGATCTTCCTTCCCGCGGTCGCCCCCAGCTTCATTGCTGGGAGATTCCAGTGCTGCCTGAACAAACAGTGAGCTAAATCAATTTATTGGAAGAGGGACTCCCCTCAAAGCACCAACGCAGAACGGATTGAGAAAAAATTCGAAAGGGCTGTTTGAAGCCGTTGACAGGCTCGACAAATATAGCTTTACTGCAATTGCAAATCATTCTTATTAACAGTGAAGACGCAGCGGTGATTCAGGAAGACCCAACCAAGGCTTGGATGAGCGAATTGAGCGATGGACAACAGCTGGTTGTCTGGTCGTTCCGCCGCTGGCTGAGCGGAAAACAAAGCTGGTCGTTGGTATGGAACGAATTTGCCGTGCGGTTCGGTGCCGAGCCGGCACGACCGTTGCTATCGAGCTTCGTCCGACTGGTCGATGCGATCCGATCAGGTGCGCGCAGGGTGGTTCATTATCACCAACCCTGCTGCCCCTGTGTCGGCGCCGACGAAGCTTTGCTGACCTCGATCATCGGGGCGGCGCAGGCGGGCAGGAAAGACCTTGTGCGGACCTATGCTCTTGAGATGGTGCAGGATCCGATGGCGGATGCACTGGTCGAACGGGCGCTTGATCTGGCAACGGTTCTCTCGGAACGCGGTGTTGAAGTGCCGCATCAACGCGAGTGGAAGTCCTTTTCTGGCGTGCAGCCGTCGCTGCAGGAAGAGCAACGGGAGGCCGTGACTTTGCACTAGAGCGCAATCGTTTCTGAGGGAAGCAAACAAGAAAGGTCGCATTTCGACCCGTTGATTAGGAGGCTGGATCACGGCATTCGCTGAGGCAGTGAATAGCATTCAGCCTCGAGGTGATGTGAAGGCTGTGAGCGGGCATGCGGACCAACGATGATCCCGGCTTGTGAACAAAAAACTTGGAAAACTGGATCTATGGCGGAGAAAAAAATGAATCAGAGGATCGGTCTTGCGGTGGCGGCGGGTCTTGCGGCGGCATCCCATTTGTTGGTGCCTGTTTCGGCGCACGCAGACGCACCCACGAAGGTGGAGGTTTTAAAGACCTATGGCGATATCGCGCTTGCTGGCTACGAAGATTCGCTCGTAACCGCGAAAACGCTGAAATCAGCTGTTGATGCCCTGATCACTGCGCCAAACCGGGCTTCGCTGATGCAGGCGCGTGCTGCCTGGCTGGCAGCCCGCGCGCCCTATCAGCAAACTGAAGTCTATCGTTTCGGCAATGCCATCGTCGACGACTGGGAAGGCCGCGTAAACGCCTGGCCGCTTGATGAAGGTCTGATTGACTATGTGTCGACCAGCTACGGCACCGAATCTGATGAGAACGCCTTTTATGCGGTAAACGTCATTGCGAGCCCGAAACTCAAGGTCGGCGGCAAGGAAATCGACGCCACGAACATCACGCCGGCACTGCTGGCCGATGAGCTCCAGGAAGCAGGCGAAGTTGAGGCAAACGTTGCGACCGGTTACCACGCGATCGAGTTTCTGCTTTGGGGACAGGACCTCAACGGAACAGACGCTGGTGCCGGCAACCGGCCAGCGACGGATTTCGATCCCGCCAATTGCACAGGCGGCAACTGTGACCGACGCGTTGCCTATCTTCGGGCGGCGACGGATCTGCTGATTGCGGATCTGGAGGAAATGGTGGCGAACTGGAAGCCCGGTGCTGCTGCCCGAATTGCTCTGAGCCAAAACGGTGAAGACAGTGGCCTGTCGGCGATCCTGACCGGGATGGGGTCTTTGTCTTACGGTGAACTGGCGGGCGAGCGCATGAAGCTTGGGTTGTTGCTTAACGACCCTGAAGAAGAGCACGACTGTTTCGCCGACAACACGCACAACTCTCACTACTACGATGTTTTGGGTATCTCGAATGTCTACCGCGGCCGTTACCGCCGGATCGATGGATCGGTTGTCGAAGGACCGAGCATCGCTGACCTCGTTGCTGCTGCTGACAGTGGTGTAGACGCCGAGCTCGACGGTAAGCTGAATCAAACCCTCTTTGCCGCCGAAGCGATGGTGCGTAGAGCTGAAAGCACCGAGGCCTACGATCAGATGATCGGTGAAGGCAATGAAAAAGGAAATGCTGCCGTCCAGGGCGTCATCGATGCGCTTGTCTCGCAGACCAAGTCGATCGAACGCGCAGTCTCAGTGTTGAAGTTAGGCAATGTTGCTTTCGAGGGGTCCGACAGCCTCGACGACCCTTCCGCAGTCTTTCACTAAGCTATTCTTGCTCTCCGCGGGCGGGGGGACGGACACAGTGATCCACCTCTCACTGACTTTGTCCGTCCCCCCAATTTTTTTCTCAATAAAAACGGCAAGCGACACAGTTTCGTGAGTCGTTTGCACGAAGAAATACAGTGTGTGAACCGGGCTTCCGTTACTCTACCAGCGCGGTTGACCTCAAAAATGTCATAGACGGGACTTTCAGGTTCGATTGACCGGTGCTAAGCTAGCTTAAGCGTGGCGCAGTTTCGCAACCGCAAAGCAGAAAAGAAGTGCAAGATCGCACACGTTTTCTGCATATCTTATTGAGATATAAGAAAGTTAACCGGCGATGCATTTGTCATCTGTGATCACAGGCGCAACTGTTCTCTGTGCCTTGGCAGTTGCCGCAGCAGCTGCAGTGCTCGATCACCGGGATGATCTAAATTACAATGAAAAGTTGAAAATAACTTCGGTTACTGCTTGGGCTGATGACTTCAGCAAGCCGGAAAAGTATGAACGGTGGCCAGCCGGCGCGGGGACCTCCAAAAAGGTTTTCAATAAGGACGCCTTTTCACAGTTTTTACCAAACCTTTCATTCGAAGAGGAGCAGCGCGCAAAGGTCGGCAACGGCATCTTCAAGAAGATCTGGGTGTCGTCCCCCTCCTCGACGCAGGCGTCGGATGGCCTCGGGCCGCTCTATAACGCACGTGCCTGCCAGCGGTGCCACTTGAAAGACGGACGTGGTCAGCCGCCCGGTCCCGGTGAAGCCGCGGTATCCATGTTTTTACGCCTATCGGTTCCACCCCGGAACGCGGCCGAGAGAGCTGCGCTTGCGGCTGCCGAGATCCCATTGATCCCGGAACCGACCTACGGCACGCAGCTTCAGAACTTTGCGGTGCCGGGCCACAGTGCCGAAGGTGAGATGGTCATCGAATATGAGGAAATTCCGGTCACGCTGAATGGAGGCGAGGTCGCTTTTTTGCGCAAACCGAGCTACTCGATAGACCGGCTTGCCTACGGACCGCTTGATCCCAAAACCCTGCTAAGCCCCCGTATTGCCAATCAAATGATCGGTCTTGGATTGCTCGAAGCGATTCATGAAGGCGATATCCTGGCTCTCTCTGATCCAGAAGATAGAGATGGTGACGGCATCTCAGGCCGGCCCAACTGGGTGCGGAACGAAGACACTGGAAAGCTGGCCGTTGGACGCTTTGGCTGGAAAGCGGGTAATCCCAGCATCAGGCAGCAATCTGCCCATGCCTTTACCGGCGATATCGGTATTTCGACCTCGCTCACCCGGGCGCATTGGGGCGAATGCACGGCACGGCAGGAAGACTGCCGCAGCGCGCCAGATGGCGTGCAGCTCGCGCTTGGCGATGTCGAAGCACCGGACAATGTGCTCGATCTTGTGACATTTTACGCGCGCAGCCTCGCGGTTCCGGCGCGCAGGGATCTCGACGATGGGGATGTTCTGACCGGCAAAGCGCTGTTTTACGGCGCTGGCTGTGCGACATGCCACATGCCGAAATTTGTGACCCGCCGGGACGCCGAACCTGAAGCCTATGCGTTTCAGTTGATCTGGCCCTATAGCGATCTGCTGCTTCATGATATGGGGGAGGGCCTGTCAGACAACCGTCCCGAGTGGAAAGCGAATGGCCGCGAATGGCGGACAGCTCCACTTTGGGGCATCGGCCTGACAGAGACGGTGAACGGGCACACGAAATTTCTTCACGACGGCCGTGCGAGAAATCTGCTTGAGGCGGTTCTCTGGCACGGCGGAGAAGCGGAACAGGCTCGGCAGATGGTTGTCGATATGACACCTGGGGAACGAGAAGCCCTATTGGCTTTCGTTGGATCACTGTGACAGGACCTCGGCAAATGCGTGGACTTACCGTTCTGATTTTTGGCTTTCTCCTCACCTGGCCGCTGGGGAGTGGACTTGGCTTTGCGCAAGATGCCAAGAGCGAGGCTGGTCCGGACTATGCGGCAATCGTTCAGGCTACCGTGACTCACCACATTCGGCCGGCTTATGGACGGATGGCTAAGGCAAGCAAAAACCTTGCACTTATCGTTCAGGCCGCCTGCCGAACAGATGACGGCGTGAATACTCCTATCATAGCGAAGTCGTTCATGGATCTGGTGACCGCATGGGTGGCGATACAGCACGTTCGCTTTGGTCCCGTGACGGACGAAAACCGTTACGAACGCATTGCATTTTGGCCGGACCCAAAGAACACCACCTCCCGGCAGCTTGCCAAGGTTTTGGACAAGCGCGATCAGACCGCAACCAGTGCCGAGTCCTTGGCGAAGAAATCCATTGCGCTGCAGGGGTTGACGGCGCTTGAGCGGCTCATGACGATGAAACCGGCCGGCCTGCGGGAGGATAGCGTTTTTCGCTGTCAGTATGCTCAGGCCATCACGGCAAATCTGGTCCGGATGACGAGTGAAATCGACGTTGCCTGGGGCCCCGACAAAGATTTTGCCCGCGTCTTGGGACAGCCGGGGCCGCAAAATCCGCTCTACCGTGATCATCGCGAAGCCGCGCTGGAAGTCGTTAAGTCTCTCAGCGGCGGTTTGCAGTTTCTGCATGACCGGAAGTTGAAGGCACCGCTGGGCGACAGCATCGAAAAGGCGCGGCCGAAACGCGGCGAATTCTGGCGTTCCGGAACCACTCTCGAAGCTTTGGATGCAAACTTCGAAAGCCTGCTGGAGCTCTATGTAAAAAGCGGGATCTCGGCCTATGTCAAAAAGGCGGATAGGGGGCTGGACGGGACCCTTTTGGGGTCTTACGAACAGGCATTAATGACCCTGAAAGCGGTGGATAAGCCCTTCATTGAAGCCGCAAGCGACAAAACCTTGCGTCCTAAGCTGGATTATCTGCGTTTTCTTGCAGAAGACCTGCACTTAAGGACCTCCGGAAACCTCGCCCTCACCCTCAACCTATCCCTTGGCTTCAATGCTTTGGATGGCGATTGATTGTGAAAGGACTGTCCCGTAGGCGAGCGCTCGGGCTGCTCGGCGGCGCTGTCTTGACCTCTGCGAATGCGCCGATACCTGTATCTTCAGCGTCCAAATTTGAGCGCGGGAAACGTTTTCTGACGGCGCGCAGTCGTTCAGGCGGAGGGCATGGCGGGGCCATTCTTTCCGAAAATGGAGATCTGCTGGCGGAATTCGATTTGCCGGCGCGGGGACATGGCGCGGCGTGGCGGCCAAACTCATCTGAAGCCGTCATCTTTGCCCGCCGGCCCGGAAGCTTTGCGGTGGTCCTGGATGTCATGACGGGTCAGCCGCAGACAGTTTTATCGGTGCCTGCGGACCGGCACTTTTATGGGCATGGGTGCTTTTCAGCGGATGGGCGTATCCTCTTCGCCACTGAAAACGACTTTGACGGCGAACGGGGTGTTATCGGCCGCTACGACGCAACAGACGGATATCGCCGATTAGGGGAAATCCCTTCGCATGGCATCGGGCCCCATGAAATTACATTGATGCCGGATCGACGGACCCTGTTGGTCGCCAATGGCGGTATTCTGACTCACCCGGATGCCCCTCGCATGAAGCTCAATTTGATTGAAATGAGGCCTTCCGTCGCAGTGATTGACGCGGAGACGGGCGCTCTCCTTAAAAGTTACGAACCTCCCAGTGAGCTCCACCAGCTTTCGCTCCGACATCTGGATGTGCGCGGGGACGGCCGCATCGTGGCGGTTGCGCAGTGGGAGGGCGCAAAGTTGGAACAGCCGCCGCTGGTTGCCGTTATCGATCGCGACGATGGATTGCGTTTGAAATCGGCTCCCTGTGAGGTCGCCGCGGGAATGCGCAATTATTGCGGTGCGGTTGCCTTTTCGGCAGGGGGCGGTCGTTTTGCCGTTTCCTCACCCAGGGGCGGCCTCGTGACGCTCTGGGGCGGAGATGGGGATTATCTCTCCGCCATAAAGCTCGATGATGGCTGTGGTTTGGCAGCAAATGGCAAAGGCTTCATCTTGACCAGCGGCAGCGGTATCGTAACCGCAAGCAACCGGTCCGAAGAAAAGCACCACCCCGGTATCGCTTTCGACAATCACCTCTGCCCGCTCCAAGCATAGTTGTCGTCACGCATCGTTCCCGCGACAACCAGTCTTAGGTTGCCCGCTTCGCCCTGCGGAACGACGATGGCGCACGTCCGTAAGTCGTCCGGAAAGCGTCATTGAACCGCCGGATGCTGCCAAAGCCCGCTTCGAAGGCGATGTCCGCCAAGGGCCGGTCACTGCTGTCGATCAGGCGCTTGGCGACCTGAACCCGATGTGTGGCGGCGATCGCGCTGGGGCTTGCGCCAACATGCCTCAGAAAAAGGCGGGAAAGATGCCGTGAACCGATCCCGAGCTTGTCGGCAAGCCGATCCACCGTTTCCAGGTCGAGAAAGCCTTCTTCGATCAGACGCATGGCCCTGGCTACAGTCGTTGCCGTGCCGCACCAGGCAGGGCTTCCCGGGGCGGTCTCGGGCCGACAGCGCAGACAGGGGCGGTATCCTGCCCGCTCGGCGGCGGCGGCGGATGGATAAAAGGTCACATTCTTTGAGTGAGCGCAGCGTACCGGACAAATTGGGCGGCAGTAGATTTTTGTCGTGCGCACGCAGGTAAAGAAGAGGCCATCGTAGCGCCGGTCGCGCGCAATCCTTGCCCGGTCACAGGCTTCCCAATCGCGCCAGATTTCCGGGTCGATACCGCTGTTGTTTTCTGCAATCGCTTGGATGTTCATAGCGGCCCGATTATGACAGCGATTTTTTGCAGAACTAGCTGAAATCGGACATGGTCCATCTGTTGACCGGGACCGAGTCCGATCCTGGCTAGACTTGCCAACAGCGATGGCCTTTTGTGGGGGTGTTCGTGAGCAGCAGATGGGAATTGCCAAGGTGACCGACAACAGAGTTCTTCAGCAGGCAAGCGATTATGCGATCGACTATTTGGGAAAGCTCGACCATCGTCCGATTGGAACAGTGGACAGCCTCGATGAATTGCGCAGAAAGCTGGACCGGTCGCTACCGGAACAGGGTGTCTCGGCAAGTGAGGTTCTTGATGATCTGGTGCGTGATGCCGAAGGCGGCATTCTCGGCTCGGGCAGCGGGCGCTTTTTTGGCTGGGTCATTGGCGGTTCTCTGCCTGTCGCGCTGGCGGCTGACTGGCTGACGTCTACATGGGATCAAAACGCTGCATCCAACGTGACAGCGCCGGCGGAAGCGGTGGTTGAGGAAGTCTGCGGCAATTGGATGAAGCAGGTTCTCGGCATCCCGCCTGCGTCGTCCTTTGCCCTGGTGACAGGCTGTCAGATGGCCCATACGACCGCGTTTGCAGCCGCGCGTCATCACCTTTTGCGTCAGCGCGATTGGGATGTTGAGGCGCAGGGGTTATCGGGAGCTCCGGCGATCAGAATCCTCACCAGTGAGAACCGCCACGAATCCATCCTCCGTGCGGTCCGGTTGCTGGGGATAGGGACCGACGCCGTCATCTATGTCGAAAGTGATACGCAGGGCCGCATGAGCCCACAGGCGCTGGAAGCCGTGCTGAGCGCCGAACCGGAGAGACTGACGATCGTATCCTTGCAAGCAGGTGATCTAAACACCGGTGTGTTCGACGATTTTGATGCACTCTGTCCAATCGCCCGACAGCACGATGCCTGGATCCATGTGGACGGCGCGTTCGGACTTTGGGCCGCGGCCAGTCCGCGCTTTCGCCATCTTCTGGAAGGCGTCGAGCTCGCGCATTCCTGGGCGACGGATGGGCACAAGTGGCTAAACCTGCCGTTTGATTCGGGTTTTGTATTCGTGTCGAAACCCGCTGCGCACCGGGCCGCTTTTTCTCAGGCCACGAGCTATGCCGTCCCCCTGGAGGCACTGCGAAATCAGAAGGATTGGAATCCGGAATGGTCGCGGCGCGGGCGGGGGTTTTCCGCATATGCCGCTCTCCGGCATTTAGGGACCGAAGGGCTCAGCGATCTGGTGGAACGCTGCTGCGACTTTGCGTCCCGGCTGGTCGAAGGCATCGCAGCTATGGAAGGAGCAGAAGCGCTTGCACTCCCGGTGATTAATCAAGGACTCGTCCGTTTTCTCTCACCGGACGGTAACCATGATCGCCGCACCGATGAAGTGATTGCACGTATTCAGACCGGCGGCGAGGCCTGGTTTGGCGGTGTCACTTGGCAAGGCAAGCGAGCGATGCGGATCTCGGTTTGCAACTGGCTGACCAGCGAGCAGGATATAGAACGCGCCGTTGAGGCTGTGCGGAAAGCACTTGTGGAGAAGCCCGCGCATTAGGCCTGAGCATTACGCGGGCTTTCTCAAGTGACTCCAAGAGCAGATGTGCCGGAGGATCAATGGATCAACTAAGGCGGTTTCATCAAACGAGGATCTGCTCTGAAGCCTGGTTGTTCGTGACGAAAGTGATCAAGAACGTGAATAAACCTCGTGCGTCATGAAAAGGCGCGGCGGAGTGGCGGGACCCAACGGATCAGGCAAAAATCGAGAACCAACATGGTTGCGATTGCAGCGCCGCTGATAGGAAAGGCAATGCCAAAGAGTATTGCGATGATCCAGAGACCGACGTAGACGCGTTTATCCTGTGGCGCAGGCGGCACGCCGAGACGACCTTTAGGTCGGCGCTTCCACCACATGACGGCCGCCGCGACCGATGAGAGGAGTATCGCGATACAGGTCGCGAGCATAATGAGCTGATTTACGAGACCCCACTCCTGACCCATATGAATATTGATACCCCACTCGATGGCTTTCGCGACCGCGCCATAATCGGCAAATTTCAGGTCGATGATCGCCTTGCCGGAGTACTGATCAATGTGGATCATACGCTGCTTATCCAAATCGTCCGGATAGATCGACGCTGAATAGACTCCTTCCGGACCACTCGGTAGAGCAACCGAAAAACCACGCGTGATATCGAGGCCACGAGCAATTTCCACTGCCTTCTGAAGGCTGATCGTTTGGTCGGTTTTGCCGGCAGTTGCAGAGAGTGGCATGGGGGCGTTTTCGACGGTCCATCCACTAGACTCCAAGACTTCGCCGGTTGAGATTGACGAGGTCGGCACGTTGTCCCACAGCATCTCCGGATAACCTGCGCCCATGGAATTTGCGATCTGATTGAGCTGATTGCCCCAGAAGCCGGACCAAGGCATGCCGCTGAGTGCGAGAAAGAAGATCAGCAGGCCGGCGAACGCGCCCGTCACCGCATGCAGGTCTCGCCAGAAAACCCGGCTCGCCGGTTTGCCGCGCAGAGAATAGACCCCGCCGCTTTGCGTGCGCGGCCACCAGAGATAGATGCCTGTCACGACCAGAACCATGGCGAACCCGCCGACTGCCTCGATGATTTTGTTAGTTGAATCGCCGAAAAAAGCCAGGCTGTGAACCTTACGAACCACCTGGCCGAACTCGTCGCTGCGCGCGAAGATTTTCAGAACCTTGCCGCTGTAAGGATCGACGAATGCGAGAAATTTTCCGCCTTCGGTTTTCAGCGTTACCGCTGCGGAAGCATCGTCGGCGGCGGGGTCTTGATAGTTCGACGGCGTCGACCCGGGGGCTGCAGCGACAGCCGCCTCGACCAAGGCATCGGGCGAAAGTGGGGGTGTTGTCTGCGGTTCTACGACCGACCGCTCGGCGTAAAGATTCCGGTTGAACTCATCCTTGAAGAGGTAAAGCGACCCGGTCACGGCCAGCAGTATCATAAAGGGCAGAGCGATGAGTCCGGCGTAGAAGTGCCAGCGCCAGATGGCCCGGTAAAGAGAGTATTGTTTTTGCGATTGAAGCTGGGTTTTGGAAACACTCGAAAGGTCAGACATGGATGTCCTCTTACATCGACTGCGGGCTGTCGCGCTTGCGCTCGAAACGTAGGAAACGCGCCAAAGCCTGCGGTATTGAAACGATGGAGTTCTGCAGCCGACCGGCGGAGCAAGCTGTTGTGGTTTGCGCGCCAGGTTGGATTTAGGCCGGTGTCTTCGACTGGCTCTGTGCGGGAGGACTTCTCGCGCGAGAGAACGCGAAGTGATTGCTTCGGACCGCATCTTCGGTCTCGCGGGGATAGGAGGTTTCACGCTGTGGGTAGCGTTTGAGAAGGGCGTTAGCGGCACACGTCGGTAATCCCGGCACAGCCGTGAGGCGGCAGGCTTCGCAAAAGCCATAAACGAGGACAAGATCGTCGCTTTTAAGCGATCCGCTTGCATCCAGACACAGGACCGGCAGGGAGCCGTCGGGCAGGGCGTATCCGGAAAGATCGATATCGGACACGGCGGCACTTGATGCAGCAACAGGCGCCTGGTGACCGTTGATCATCAGAGCCATGGCGAGCGTGTACATCACGCAGACCGCGAACCTGAGATATCGATGTCGCAAGCGCTTCAACATCGCGACAAACTACTCAAGTGCCGGGAGATACTCAAGGTAGCAAAAGATCGGTTCAAAAAATTTAATTGTGTTCCGCTAGATTCCGGTACGCGCCTTCGATCAGGCACGGGACAGCCCGGCTTTCGTTTTCGGCGAGAGCAAAGGTAACGTCGTCGGCGAAACCTGCCTGGATCAGTTCCAGACCTGACTCGCAGGCACGGATAGCTTCGGCGCAATTGTCTTTCATGGCGCGGTAAGCGGCCAAGGTCGTTTCAGCCTCAGGTGTTAGGCCTCCGCAGAGACCATCTAGTATTGCGCCGGCACCCAGCAGATCCTCAAGCGCCGGCCGCAGGCTGCCGTCCGGCCATTTTTCCCCCGCCGCAATTACGGCAGTTCTCCCGCCTTGACCGCTCACCGTTTCCGCGACGGTCTTGGCGTTACGCAGACAGCCGGCAAAGGTCGGGCAACCGCCGGTTTGTTCCGAAAGCATCGATCCGTTGGGTGAAGGAAGAACGATGCGTTGGCCGGGAGAACTTTCAGCGAGAGATTTGGGGGAGAGGCTAATTTGTTTGCCCAGTGTGGATCTTGGTTGGGCCAGAATTGCTGCCTGTTCGGCCGCATATCTTGCGGCACCTTCTCGGCCATAAGCATAGGGGAGAACAACTGCGCCCCGGCTGACCGCCACATCGACAGCGGTGGAAAACGATAAAACATCGACGATTACGACGACATCGACATCCGGCAGCAATGCGCGCAGGCCATTCAGACCCCAGGCGAAGGAAAGGCTTGCTGCGCTCTTGGTCATCCTGGTTCCCTAACTATCTGTCGCTGCAATCAGGAAGTCGCGAAACCGGCTTTCGGCCGCGGAAAAGCGGTAGCCATGACGCCAGGCGATCCCGACATCCATACTCGGGACACCCTCCACAATATTTCGGCGTTCAACCCGACCCCCGTCCAGCGACCAGGGCCGGTAGACCAGATCGGACAGGATTGTGACCGCATTGCCGGTAGCGACCATACTGCGCACCGCTTCGAGAGACCCCGTTTCAAACACCACATTCGGTTCGTGTCCGGCGTCATGCCAGAAACGCCGGCTGGCCCGGTTTGATTCGTCGGCTCGAAAAAAAACATAGGGCTGAGACGCGATCTCGGCCATGGTCACCGCCGATTTTTTAGTGAGCGGATGGATATTGGAAAGCCAGAGGCGACGGGATGATTTTTTCAGAACCTTGCTATGGAAGCGGTCCGGTGCTGAGAGGTTGGAAACCAGCATGAAGGCGATGTCGATTTCCTTACGCTCCAGCATATTTTCCAGTTCGCTGCGGGGGGCTTCAACCAACTCGAAATCGATCCAGGGATTGGTGCGGCGAAAGCGCGAGAGCAAGGGAAAGAGGACGTAACCGGAAGCGGTATAGGTGACACCGAGGCGTATTTTGCCGGACAGATCCGGAAGGTTCCGCCGCATGGAGCCTACGGCATCAGCGACGGCAGATTCAATGTTGTCGGCATGCGCCCTGAAATTCTGACCCTCCTGAGTTAGAGATACGCCACCGGATCGGCGCGTAAAGAGGGTGACCCCCAGTGTCTCTTCCAAGTCCTTTATCGCCAGAGTAACGGCCGACTGGGAAATACCGAGTTGAGTGGCCGCAGCCGAGACTTTCTCGGTATCAGCAACGGCGATGAAGTAACGGACCTGGCGCAGGCTCAGCATCGGTCAACCATGATTGGATCGTTATGAGTTTTTTTAAATATGACATTATAAATTTTGAATTTCAAATTATGATACGAACCTGTCAAAGTCAATGAGATCAACCCAGTACGCGTTGTTGCGGCGTGCGCGAACTCGACGGAAAGGAGCGACTCATGGCGATAGTGACGATCGGCGACCGCGTTCTTATGAATTCGGGTTCTGGTCTTTTTGTCCGGCACAAAGACGGTGCGGACGACAGGAAAACCATGCGTCCGGCAGTAAAGAGCTCGCCGAACGAAAAGCTGCCGGATCGGGACCATCCCGATTTCAAGGCAAAGTGGCGCGCGCTGCTCTATCTATAGAAAAGAATCACGTAAGATAGAAATGCGACGGGTGAGTCACCGGCTCCCGTAAACCTTCTCGCGCTCTTTGCGAAAGAGCGGATTGTCAGTTTGGATCACACCTCTGCATCCCGCACGTAAAACAGGCGGGCGGTTAGCTGTCTTCGAAGCCTTGGAAAATCTTGTCCAGGGGAGCGAAGCCGATGGCATCCTTTGCGAAGGTGAAGCGGCCCTCATCCATCATTTCACGGGCCGCCGATAACACAGTCCCGAAGGCGAGGCGGCAGAGAGCGGATCCAACGGAGATCCTCTTCACGCCGGCTTCAGCGAGTTCCTTAACGCCGAAGGTCGCCCCCGGCAGGCCCATGACCACGTTGACCGGTTTGCCGACCGATGCGCAGAGCGATTTGATGTCGTCGAGATTGCTGAGCCCCGGCGCATAGAGCACATCTGCGCCGGCCTCTTCAAAGGCCTGTAAGCGGCGGATTGTGTCGTCAAGATCGCGCCGGCCAAAAAGATAGTTTTCGGCGCGCGCGGTCAGCACGAAACCGCCCGGCACTGAACGTGCTGCCTCTACGGCCGCGACAATACGTTCAACCGTCAAGTCGAAGTCGTAGATCGGCTTGTCACTGTTACCGCTATAGTCCTCGATGGAGCCACCTGCGAGTCCGGTCGCGGCAGCGAGACGAATGGTCTCGGCGACGCTTTCGGGATCATCGCCATAGCCTTTTTCCAGGTCGGCCGAGACCGGCAGCTCTGTCGCCGCGACGATGGTCCTGCAGTGCTCGAGAGTCGCATTCCGGCCGGCGTTGCCTTCAGGCAGGCCCATGGAAAAAGCCATCCCGGCGCTGGTCGTTGCCAGGGCCTCGAAGCCGAGAGACGCCAATAGGCGCGCCGTCCCCGAATCCCAAGGATTGGGAATTACGAAGGCGCCGTCGCGTTCGTGTAGAGCGCGGAAGAGCGCGGCTTTTTCAGATTGGGACAGCATCTCAATTATCCTTCGTTACGTCCATTGTTCGATAGTAGTCAACCAATGGATTGAGTCAACATGCATTGTTCGATATAAGTCGTACCGTAAATGTCTGGAAAGATGAATTTCCGCAAGAAAAATTACTTCGAAGGCGACCGAACAATGACCGCAAACCTCGATATCTCCAAGGTCGGCAAGCTGTTGGGGGATCCATCGCGGGTCGAAATAATTTCAGCCCTGATCGATGGCCGTTCCTTAACCGCTCGGGAACTCGCCCATGGTGCGGGGGTCTCTGCTTCCACAGCGAGCTTTCATCTTTCCAAGCTGGTCGATGCAGGGATGTTGGTTGTGCTGTCCCAGAGCCGTCACCACTTTTACCGCGTTGCATCGACCGAGGTCGGTGCCGCTCTGCAGGCTCTGTTGCGAATCGCACCGAGCGGGAAAGCGAAACCTGCGGCGCGGCGCAAGAACGAGGTCTGCTTCGCACGTACATGTTATGGCCATCTGGCGGGAGTGCTGGGACTGGCGGTTGCTGAGGCACTGCAGAGCAAAGGCCTGATCGAGGCGCAGGGCGAGGACGATTTTGCACCAACCGAAAAGGGTGAGAGGTTTTTCGCGAAGCTCGGTATGGACCTCGCGGGTCTGCGCAGCGGCCGTCGGCTCTTTGCCAGACAATGTCTGGACTGGAGCGAACGTAAGCCACACCTGGGCGGTGCGCTTGGGCAAGCCTTTACAGACAATCTGGTGAAGCGAAAATGGCTGCGGAAGAAACCTGGCAGCCGGGAAGTCCGTGTAACCAAAGAGGGGCAGGCAGGCTTGAGAAAGCTGCTGGGAATAAAGACCGGCGAACTTTCAACCGCATTCTTCCTTGAGGAGCCGGTAAGCAAAGTCAAAACGGGGAGGCGTTAGAATGCTGCAGGGGTTTAATCCGCCGGGTACCTGGAAGCCGCGCGGCCGGGGATTTAGCATGGGTGTGTTGCAACACGCAGGACAGGTCATTCACTTCACCGGACAGGTCGCGTGGAACGAAGCCGAGGAGATTGTTGGCCTTGGTGATATTACCGAGCAGACTCATCAGTGCTTTCGCAACATCGATGCGGTGTTGAAAGCGGTGGGTGGGTGCATGGAAGATATCGTCTCGGTTACGACCTATTTTACCGACCGCAGCCAGCTACCCGCCATCCAACAGGTCCGCAACAGCTATTTTGACCCGGAATGTGCGCCCGCCAGCACGTCGATCATGGCCGCCGGTCTCGGGCATCCGGACTTCCTGGTCGAGCTGGCACCGATTGCGGTTGTTCCCTTCGAGCGTTTTCGGACAGCGGACTAAGTTCACTTGCAGCGTTGCCGCTTTCACGCGGTCGACGCCGTATCCTGGAGCGTTTGATGGCGTGATGGAAGGGCGGCAGCCGCGAGTAAGACGATACCCGCAGAAGCGGCCAGCAGAAGATATTGCCTGTCAAAGCCGTACCCCATGCTGTGTAGGCCGGCTATCAGAGGAACGATCGCGGAGCTCATGCCGAGCGATAGAACGTATTCGACCGCGAAGGCGCGGGAGCGCCAACTGAGCGGCACGTAGCGCCCCATCAGCCAGCCTGTAATCGGGACTTCGGCAAACATCAGAAGCACGAGAATCAAGGCGGCCGGCACCACCAGCAATCCCGAAGTATTGGCGACCAATATGAGTGCGCCGACCTGAAGTACGAGCAGCGCCGCGAGGACTGGTTTCGCGCCAAAACGGTCCAGCAAGTCGCCGACCGGCAGCTGAGCAAAGGCCGCCGCGGCAAAGACCAGCGCGGTGTAGCTGCCGATCGCGGAGAGATCACTCGTGACATCGATCAGCCGTTCCTCGAAAAGTTTAGGCAGCGAGATGCTGACCCCGTTAAACACGGCGCCGCCAAAAAGGGCCGCAAGCAGAATCACTGCAAACACCCGCAGTTGCGTGGCACGGGACGCAGCCACAGCGGATGCCGTGACGTTACCGGCATGTTGTTCTGTCGCGGTTGCGGCACGGCGGTTTAAAGCCAGATAAAGAATTCCGACGACGATCGCGGCCAAACCGGGCAATAGAAATGCGCTGCGCCAGCCATAGGTCTCGGCGAGAAGGCCCGTCAGCAAGGTCGCGCCGGCCAGTCCCAGATTTCCGTATATTCCATTGACCGCGAGGGCCCGCCCCGGCCGTTTCGACATCTGGGTTACCATCGATAGACCTACCGGGTGATAGATCGACGCAAACAGCCCTATTCCGCCGAGGCTGATCATCAGAAGGACGGGGCCACTGGAGAGCGCCGCCATAACGCTGGAAATGCCGCAGCCGAAAAACAACAGTGCGATCAGCCATTCCCTGCGCCAATGATCTCCAAGCCAACCCGCCGGAAGGGTGCCGATTGCGAAGGCGGCGTAGATCGGTGTCCCCAGGGCGAGAGCTGCTCCGTAGTCGAGGTTCCAATCCCGTTCGATGGCGATGACGGCGATCGGAAAGATCAGTAAGAAAAAATGATCGAAGAAATGTCCGAGGTTCAGAAATCTGAGTGTGGTCTTGGCGGTCATCGCGCGATCCTTGTCGCCAGGCAAGAGGATATGGCGGATAGATTAGACAGGCGTGAAAAAGCATTCTGTCTGTGGTATGACAGTTTTTATCTTCAAAATGACAAACTGGCCGCAATGTCGAGATTTACCGGTCTTGCAAGCGAGTATTCCAAGGGGGCCTGGATCGAGCCTCATCGGCATGATGAACATCAGATCGTGCACGCGCGCTCGGGCGTTATGCGGGTGAAGACGGCCGATGGCAGTTGGGTCTTGCCCCCCGGACGTGCTCTTTGGGTGCCCGCCGGCTGCTTTCATGAGATTTACTGTCGTGATGCAGTCTCGATGCGTACGGTTTATCTGAAACAGGTTGGTGGAGCGGGCAAAAACCCGAGCACAACCGGAAACGATCATGCCGGTGTTGCTTTGCCTGAGAGCTGCGCGGTATGGCGCGTCTCCCCCTTGATGCGTGAAATCATCATCCGAATGGGGTCCGATCGCGACCGACGGCAGGACCAACACCTTCTCGCGTTACTTCTCTCCGAAATTGAGACGATTGACGTTTTACCGCTCTATCTGCCCGAGCCTGGCGATCTCAAAGTGAGGAGGATAACCCGCGCCTTACTGGCCAAGCCTGCTGATGAGCATTCGTTGGAAGATTGGGCAGAGTTGTTGGGGATATCGCCGCGTACCTTAATCCGACGCTTTCAGGCGGAAACCGGAATGACCTTCCGGCAGTGGCGCCGTCAGGCGCGCCTGCTTGCCGCACTAGAATATCTGGCTGCCGGAGCGCCCGTCACTTCGGTTGCCTACGACGTTGGTTATGAGGGGTTGAGCGCGTTCATCGAAGCATTCCGGCAAGCTTTTGGGATGACACCAGGGCAATACTTTCGATCGTGATTTCCCGCTGCTCGGCGGGTCGATTATTTGCCAAAAGACGCCGTTGAGTCTAATTTTGGCCATGACCAGAGTAGCGGTGATTGGAAATGCAGGTGGCGGAAAATCTACCCTTTGCCGGGAGATAAGTGCTGCCTTGAGACTACCCTATCATCCGATCGACAAGATGCAGTGGCTGCCAGGCTGGGTTCTGGTGTCCGAAGATGTATTCCACGACCGGCACGAGGTTCTGATCGCTCAGGACCGCTGGGTCATCGATGGTTTCGGCCCTTGGCCGGATATCGAACGGCGCTTTGATAGGGCCGATACCATAATCTTTGTAGATCACCCCTTTTGGCGGCATTTGTTCTGGGCGACAAAGAGGCAGATCCGCTCGATCTTTTTTGGCAGGTCAGATGGTCCAGATGGCTGTCCGATGTTGCCCGTGACGCTTAAGCTCTACCGTATGATGTGGCGACTGCATCGTGAAATGCGTCCGAAATTGCTTACCGCGATTCAAGCCCGCAGTGCCGACAGGAGGATTGTGCATATCCGATCTTTGCAGGAACTCGCGCGGTTTCGGCAGACTTGCCTGCAGGCGTCTTGATGCCGTCAGACGATCCGGTGGGCTAGCTGTAGACCGCCACAATCCATACCGTGCCGACATTGCCCAGATTGTCCGACAACGGCATCTCGATCGCCTCGAAGGACTGAAAATGCTTCTTGGCGAAATCAGACTGGCCGAAACAGCGGATCGGCCGTCGGTTCGTCTGGATCCACGCAATGCCTTTTGACATGGACCGGAGAGAGCTTTCGTCATAAAGCTCGTCCCAGTATTTCCCCGTGGAATCACGACCCAGCGCATTGGTGATGTGCGTGCCGATCAGCCGCCAGTGATAGCGCGCCGGCGGTCCGGCTTCTATGTCCAGCAACTGGATGTGAGGCAGCATTGGGCGTGGGATCTGAATAGGGTCGAGGTCGCGCCGCGACGGCAGATCTCGAGCGCCACTCAATCTTTGCCAAAGTTCGTAGGCTTCTTTCAAAAGCGGATGGGCAAAGCTCAGATCGGGATCATATTTAAGCGGACCCCAATCATCCGACACGCGCGAGTCAGATGGTTCGACTGAATGCATGAATTCACCGCTTTTCAATTTGCCAAGTCGCAAACGTTGTTGAGCTCAACCTCTAACTTGTTTTGTGTTCAATGCGACTTGACTTAAGAGCATTTTGTATAAGGGCGGTTATTTAACAAGTTGTTATCGAAGTTTTTTCGCTTTTTCTCTATTTTAAAGAAATGAATCGCAAAAATACTACCCATCCGGGCGCATCTATAATTTTTCATGTCATTTGTTTCTAATTTGTTCACCGCTGAATTTAATGAGCTCGGGAGCGTGCCGGTCGATACGCGTTCAAGGTGGTCGTCTGATGCCTGCGGCTTGACCATGGCTTGAGTGATTAAGATGGCGTTTCTTGCTCTCCGGGTGGCTTCTGCAAACGGCGTTCGTAAATTGTAGGCGGCCATCCAGAAGACGGTGGTTCCGAAAGGAAGTTGGCCCGTGTTACTCAATTCTTTTAGGTATTTCAGGTTGAATGTATACTGTAATCGCACATTCTATTGGTATAAATTCAGATAATATTCCTATAAATATCGTAATTTAGATAAAAATTAAAATAAAACGGATTTTTCGATGAAATTCTATATATGCTGATCGGACAACTTAATTTGGTGCCGGTCATGAAGGGTGTAGTCTTTACAGAATTTCTAGATCTGGTTGATCAAGAATTTGGCGAAGTTACTGTAGATCAAATCGTTGAAGAATCTGATCTGCCATCGCATTGCGTCTACACTGCGGTTGGAACCTACGATTACTCCGAGCTTGATTATCTGCTTTCCAGCCTTGCGAACAAATCGGGAATTTCCAAGCCTGCGCTTCTCATGCGTTACGGCGAGCATTTGTTCGGGCGCTTTACGACTCTGTATCCCGCGTTTCTATCCGATGCTTCGGATGTCTTTTCATTCCTGGAGCGGGTCGAAACGCAGATCCATGTCGAAGTTTTAAAGCTTTATCCCGACGCAGAGCTACCAACATTTGAAAGCGAACGTCTGAGTCCTCAATGTTTCAAGATGACCTATCGCTCGCAACGCCCGTTGCAGGATCTTTGCGAAGGTCTGATACGTGGCGCGATGAAGCACTTTGACGAAGAGTTCGTTATCTCTAGGCAAGATCAGTCGTCCCAAAATGAAACGCAATTTGTCTTCACGATCACCCGTGTCTGACGGCGCCCTGTCACAAGGGGTTGCGATGGGTGGAAAAACCGACGGCATGGTCCGTCGGGCACGCTATGAGCGAGAACGGCTTGCCAGGTTGGAAGCCGAGCGACTTCTTGAGGAGAAAAGCCTGCAGCTGTTTAGAGCAAACGAAGAACTTAAGTCGGCGAATTCGGCATTGGAGCAGCGGGTCATCGAACGTACTCGGGCCATGGCAGAGGTTCTTAGGGAAGCGCAGGAGGCAAATCGCTTTAAGTCGGAGTTCTTGGCCAACATGAGCCACGAACTGCGCACACCCCTCAACGCGATTATCGGGTTCTCGGAGTTTATTGCGGAAGACCTATCAGATGGTAACCTCGCGACCTACCAGGAATATGCCGAAGACATCCGCACATCGGGTCTGCATCTGCTCGATCTGGTGAACGACATTCTCGACTTAGCGAAGGTCGAAGCGGGGAAGGCCGTTCTTGACGAGCATTCGGTGGATATGACCGA
The DNA here is from genome assembly GCF_947331435.1 of Pelagibius sp. Alg239-R121. Classification (GTDB taxonomy): domain Bacteria; phylum Pseudomonadota; class Alphaproteobacteria; order Kiloniellales; family Kiloniellaceae; genus Denitrobaculum. The sequence continues at coordinate 482,096 of NZ_CAMZOF010000003.1, forward strand.
CTTGATCGAGTCCTGTGGCCGGCTCGTGATTGCGCGCTATGACAGAGCTGCGCCGGAACTTGTGATCTCTGTTCCGCCCGAACTCCCCATGTTGTTCGGTGACGAGCGCAACCTGAAGCAGATCCTGATCAACCTGCTTTCCAATGCAATAAAGTTCACCGCCCCGTCGGGTTGCGTCACTGTGACCGCGAGCATTGATGCTGCCGGACAGTTTCAACTCATCGTCCAGGACACCGGGATTGGGATTCGCCCGAGCGATATCGAACGGGTCCTGCATCCTTTCGAGCAGGCGGAAACCGGTTTTACCCGAAAGCGCCACGGGACGGGGTTGGGTTTGCCTCTGGTGCGCTTCCTCGTCGAGCTGCACGGCGGGACTTTCCAGCTCAAAAGTCAGGTCGGGCAGGGCACGGTCGCAACGATTCTGTTGCCGAGTGAACGAACCCTGGATCCGGCCTTAACCTAGAGACTGATCGGTTTCCATTGGATCAGCGAGAAACGTGAAGCAGCCTCTATCTCTGTGCGTCAGAGACTGATCCACGTTCTTGACCCTTTCCTTCAGACCGGGGCGTTTTTCGGGCCTGACCATTTCATCATGGAGTGGGGTGTCGCGATTGCACCTCAGACACCTTAGGCAGCCTCGGTCGTCTCGGCGGTATAAGGTGGCGCGGGATAATACTCGACATAGGCCTGGACTTCCCGCGCAAATGCGGGAGAGGTCAACTGCCCCAACAGCCAAAGTGTCATATCTATTCCCGCGGATACGCCTGCCGAAGTGACCAGTGATCCATCCTGAACAAAGCGGACGTTGTCCAGGACCTCCGCCGCCCGACCGGTCGCACGCAGTTCGGGGATCGCATCGTGGAAGGTCGTGATGCGTTTGCCGTCCACCAGACCCGCGGCCTCGAGGATTCGCGCGCCCGTGCAGACCGAAGTGACCCATTGTGCGCCGGCCGCTTGATCCTTCACCCATTGCACCATGTCTGGGTTGTCCGCGACCGCCCGGCTGCCATTGCCGCCGGGGACCAGCAAGACGTCCAGTTGCGGTGCATCCTGGCATAGGGCATGAGCTGATACCTGAAGCCGTTTGTTACAGGTCACTCCGAGTTGGTCGAATGCGTAGGTCCTGACCTGGATCTCTTCCGGGCGACGGTCTTCCGCAGCGGCCAGAATTTCATAGGGACCGGCAAAATCGAGCTCTTCCACCCGGTCGAAGAGGAGAATTCCAATCTGCATGAGATACTTTCCTTAAAATGTTGAATTCGGAATGTGAAATTCAGAATTTTTATCAACTTGACTAAGAGATGATAACGCTCTCTAATTTCGTCCGATATGACATTCTGCAATCAAAATCGGACAATTCTATGCGTGATCCAATTCCAGTGACCATGATTCTTTTCCCCGAAGTCTTGATGTTGGATGTTGCCGGGCCGCTGCAGGTTTTCAGTTCCGCCAACAGCTTTGTTGCTGAGCCTTTTTATCGTGTGCGTACGATCAGTGAAGACGGCAGGCCAGTGACAAGCGAGTCCGGAATTGCTCTGATGGTCGATGCCGGTTTCGACGCCGCTTTGCCTGGAGGCGATCTTTTTACGCCCGGCGGCCCGGGAATCGATCGTCAGTGTGCCAACCCGGCTATGGTCCAATTTTTAAGAGAGGCAGCGCCGAATCAGCGCCGCGTGGCGTCGGTTTGTTCGGGCAGTCTGCTGCTGGCGGAAGCCGGTTTGCTCGACGGACGTAAAGCCACCTGCCATTGGGGACGGACACCGGACCTTTGGCGGCGCTATCCGGCGGTTCGCTGGCTGCCCGACGAGATCTATACACGCGACGCAAATATATTCACGTCCGCCGGGGTGACTGCGGGTATCGATCTGGCACTGGCGATGGTGGAGGACGATTTAGGGTGCGAAATCGCGCTCGAAGTGGCGCGCGAATTGGTGGTCTACATGAGACGGTCCGGTGGCCAAAGCCAGTATTCGCGCCCCCTACAGGCACAAAGCGCTGCCTCGCCGCGCATCAAACAGCTGTGCGAAGCGATTGTCGATCAGCCCGCTCAAGATTGGCGGGTCACGCGGATGAGTGAATACGCCAACATGACCGAGCGTAGCCTGCACAGGCTATTCATAAAGGAGTTCGGTGAAAGCCCATCACGCTTCGTGGAAGGGGTCCGTGTGGATTACGCCAGAAATGCACTGGAACAGTCACCGGCATCCTACGAAAGCGTGGCTGCCCTGTCGGGTTTTCGAGACGCGCAAACTCTCCGCAGGGCCTTTGCCAAACACCTGGGCGTAACCCCCGCGACCTATCGATTCCGATTTCAACGGGCAGGCTGATCCGCTCTACCTGATGTCATTACAGCAAATTCACAGTGACGACGGATCGCACAAAATGGTTCGTTCCAGCCTGGATCAAATCCGGGGTGCCGTCGGCCTTGGTGAAAACGGCCAGAATTTAGAGGCCTTCAACAATGACGAAAGTGCCGTCCGAAACAGGCGCTCGTAGCTTGACGGCTTCCTGATAGGCATCTGAATTATAGAAGGCTCTGGCCGTGTCCATATCGGCGAATTCTACGATCACCAGACGCCAGCCGGAATCTTCACCCTCAAGCACTTCCAAAGCGCCGCCGCGGACCAGATACCGGCCGCCGTGCGCTGCGATCGCGGCCGAAGCCTTGGTCTTGTAGGCCTCGTATCCTTCCGGGTCGTGAACGTTCACGCGCGCGATCATATAAGCTGCCATATCTTTTCAAGTCTCCAATGATGTTTCTCGGCGAACCTTAGGATAGGCACAGGCCGACAAGACCGAGGATCGGTTGTTGTTTCGACATACTGCCGCGATCTGGCAGCCAGGCAAGCTTGAATCAAACCGCTGCTGTAACGTGCCGCTTATTCAGCGGCGCTGCGCGTCGGTTCCGGATTGCGGAAGCTTTGGAGCAACGCAGTTTCGCGCTCTTTCGCTTCGGCAATGTGTTTCTCCTTGATATGGCCGAAGCCCCGGATGTGCTCCGGTACCGATGCGAGGTCGACAGCCAATGCGTGTGTGTCATGTGACAGACCAGCAATCAGCTCTTCGATCAGGCGCTCGTAATCCGCAATGAGCTGCCGTTCCATCTTGCGCTCTTCACTGTACCCGAAGATATCCAGCTTGCCGCCGCGCAGGCCTTTGAACCTGGCCAACAGTTTGAAGGCGCTAAGAATCCAGGCACCGAATTCGCGTTTTTTCAGATGCCCGGTTTCCGGATCACGTTTGGCCAGGAGCGGGGGGGCCAGATGGACGCTCAATTTGAAGTCGCCTTCGAACTGCTGGCGCAGTTTCTCGGCAAACTCTGCGCTGGAATACAGGCGTGCGACCTCGTATTCGTCTTTGATGGCGAGCAGTTTGAAATAATAGCGCGCAACGGCTTCGCTCAGTGCCGATGAATTCGGCAGCATCGCCGTTTCGGCCTTGCGGACTCTTTCTACCAGCGACTGATAGCGCTTGGCATAGTTGGTGTCCTGGTAGTCGGTGAGAACCGCGGAGCGACGCGCGATAACCTCGTCCAGGTCCTTCGAGAAATGATGGCTTGCGGGTTCCTGCGGAGGCGCAGCGAAAGCTTGAACGGCTGCCAGGTCGTTGGCTGCGCGCCGTCCCCAGCGGAATGCACGCGTGTTGGCTTCGACCGCGACACCGTTGAGGACGATGGCTTGATCAATCGCGTCCAGGCTGAGCGGTACCAGGCCTTTCTGCCAGGCGTAACCCAGCATAAAGAGGTTGGTCGCAATCGAATCGCCGAGGATCGCCGTCGCGATCTGCGTGGCGTCGAGGAAATCCGTGTTGCCTACGCCGGTTTCAGTCTCGATCCGTTCCTGCAGCTTCTGTGACGGGAACAGAAGGTCCGGGTTTCGGGTGAAGTCGCCGGTCACGGCCTCGTGGCTGTTGATCACGGCGCGGCCGCGGTCTTTCTCAATCTTGGACAAGGCGTCGAAGCCGGCCGCAACCACCAGATCGCAACCCAGAAGAAGTTTCGCACCGCCTGCCGAGACCCGAACCGCGTGGATGTCTTCGGGCTGTGCAGAAACGCGAACGTGGCTGACGACAGCGCCGCCCTTCTGGGCCAGACCTGCCATATCAAGGACTGAACAGCCCTTGCCCTCGATGTGGGCCGCCATGCCGATCAGAGCGCCAATCGTGACCACGCCGGTGCCGCCGACCCCGGTAATGACGATGCTGTAGGGTTCATCCAGGGAGGGCAGGGTCGGTTCTGGAAGGTCATCCCACTGTGACGCAGAGCTATCGTCCCCGTCATTTGCGACCGGTTTCTTCTTCCGCACGGCGCCACCGTGGACGGTCACAAAGCTGGGGCAGAAGCCGTTGACGCAGGAGAAATCCTTATTGCAGGACGACTGGTCGATGGTGCGTTTGCGTCCAAACTCGGTTTCCAGCGGCGCAACGGAAACGCAGTTCGATTGAATGGAGCAATCACCGCAGCCTTCGCAGACAGCATCATTGATGAAGGCCCGTTTGGGCGGATCCGGATAGAGACCGCGCTTGCGTCGCCGGCGTTTTTCCGCCGCGCAGGTTTGGTCGTAAAGGATGACCGAAACGCCCTTGATCTCACGCATCTCGCGCTGAACCCGGTCAAGTTCGTCGCGGTGTTCGATGGTGATACCCTGTGCCCAGGGCGTGCCGACCGGATATTTGTCCGGTTCGTCCGTGACAACAACGATGCGCTGAATACCCTCGGCCTCCAGCTGCCGCGTGATCATTGCGGGATCCAGCGGGCCGTCATGAGGCTGGCCGCCGGTCATGGCGACTGCATCATTGTAAAGGACCTTGTAGGTAATGTTCACTTTGGCGGCGATGGCGGCGCGAACCGCCATGATGCCCGAATGAAAATAGGTCCCGTCGCCCAGATTGGCGAACACATGATCGGTCTTGCTGAAAGGCGCTTGACCGACCCAGGGCACGCCTTCACCGCCCATCTGCGTGAAGGTTTCGGTGTCCCGGTCCATCCAGATCGCCATGTAATGGCAACCGATACCGGCCATGGCCCGGCTGCCTTCAGGAACCTTGGTAGAGGTGTTGTGCGGACAACCGGAACAGAAGTAGGGAATACGGCTGATCGGGGGCGTATCCGCGTTCAGCGCCTGTTCCTTCTGTTCCAGGAACGCAAGCCGCTGGTCAATGCGTTCGTTGTTGTAGAAGCGGCCGATACGCTGTGCCAGAACCCGTGCGATACGGGCCGGGGTGATCTCGTTGATCGAGGGCAGGATCCAATTGCCGCTTTCGTCGTATTTGCCGATGACCCGGGGGCGCACATCGGGACGCCAGTTGTAGAGCTGTTCCTTCAGCTGGTTTTCGATGACTGCACGCTTTTCCTCGACGACGATGATCTCTTCGAGGCCTTCGGCGAAGTGCCGCATGCCCTCGCGCTCCAACGGCCAGGTCATGCCGACTTTATACAGGCTGAGGCCGATATCCGCGGCCATTTCATCGTCGATCCCCAAATCGTCCAGCGCCTGGCGAACATCGAGATAGGACTTGCCGGCCGTCACGATGCCGAGGCGCCGCTTGTGCGGTGAATCTATGATCGTTTTGTCGAGCTTGTTCGCGCGCGCAAAGGCAAGGGCAGCGTATATCTTGTGAGCCTGCAGGCGTTCTTCCTGCTCCAGCACCCCATCCGGCCAGCGGATATTGAAGCCTTCGGCAGGCATTTCGAAGTCGGCGGGCATCTGAATATCTATACGGTGCGGATCGACATAAACACTGGCGGAGGAATCGACCGTTTCGCCGATCGTCTTAAACCCGACCCAACAGCCGGAATAGCGGCTCATAGCCCAACCATAGAGGCCCAGATCCAGAAACTCCTGCACCCCGGCCGGATTCAACACTGGAATCATGGCGTCCATAAAGGCGTGTTCGCATTGATGGGCGGTTGTGGAGGATTTGGCGGTATGGTCGTCGCCAGCCAAAAGCAATACGCCGCCGTGGCGTGAAGAGCCGGCCAGGTTGCCATGCCGGAAGACGTCGCCGCTGCGGTCTACGCCGGGGCCTTTGCCATACCACATGGAATAAACGCCGTCGTAATTGCTGTCACCGAAGAGGCTGCCCTGCTGGCTGCCCCAAACGGCGGTGGCGGCGAGGTCTTCGTTCACACCAGGCTGAAAGTGGATGTGGTTCTTGGCCAGAAACTGCCGGGCGGACCAGAGTTGCTGATCGACGCCGCCGAGTGGCGAACCGCGATAGCCGGAGATGAAGCATCCAGTGTTGAGGCCGGCAGCAACGTCCCGCTGGCGCTGCATCATGGGAAGCCGCACCAAGGCCTGCGTACCGGTCAGGTAGACCCGGCCGGAGTCGAGTGCGTACTTGTCGTCGAGAGTTACCGCGTTAAGGGCCATCGTTTCCTCTCCCGAGCAGAATTCTTATCGGCTTATGCCTTAAAAGGTAATCATTGCTGACCTAAATAGCAATTTGGCTGAGCCGAATCGGGCAAAAAAGCAACGTCGCTGCCCATTATATTGGAATTGGTTAACGAAAGTACCAAGATGCCGATACCGAAAGAAATTTAAAGTCGGCGAATCGCTGGGCTTCTATGTTCCTGGTGTGGCTGCTGCGTCGTGTAGACGGCTCAAGCTGGTTCAGGCTTTTTTCTTTTCATAAAGCTCGTCGAGCACCTTGCCGTATTCGGCGAGAATCTTGTGGCGCCGGATCTTCAGGGTCGGAGTCATCATGCCGTTGTCGGTGGTGAAGGCTTCCGGAGCGATGATAAAACGCCGGACTTTTTCCATCGGTGACAACAGCTTATTTACATTATCGATCACACCGGAGAGGTGTTTGCGGAGATCGGGGTCGGCACTCAGGGCCTGGAGATCGTATTTCTTGTCGTGCTCCTTTGCCCAACTTTTCAGGAATTCCTCGTCAGGCACCAGCAGCGCAACCAGGTTTGGCCGCTTGTCACCATAGGCCATCGCCTGGTGGATCTCGGCCTGAAGAGTCAGAAAACCCTCAATCCTGGCAGGCGAAACGTTGTCGCCGCCGGAGAAGACGATGATATCCTTTTTCCGGTCCGTGATCTGAATGTAGTTGTACTCGTCCAGGCGACCGACATCGCCGGTGTGCAGCCAGCCATCTTTGATGACGTTTGCGGTGGCTTCCTCGTCACCCCAATAGCCGTTCATTATCAGCTCGCCACGCACCAGAATCTCACCGTCATCGGCTATTTTGACTTCGACGCCTTTCAGCGGCGGACCAACCGTATGCATCTTCACGCGCTCCGGCCGGTTGCAGGAGATCACCGGCGCGGATTCGGTCTGACCGTAACCCTGCAGAACCGGCAAGCCCAACGCGACGAAGAACACACCGATATCGGGATTGAGCGCAGCACCTCCGGAAACCATCGCCTTCAGGCGGCCGCCGAAACGTTTCTTGATTTTGCTGCGCACCAGAATCTCGACGATCAGATCCAGTAAACGTTCCTTGACGCTCAGGCTTGTGGGATCGACGTAGCGTTTGCGCCCCAAGGTTTCGGCCAAGGTGAACAGGCGCTGCTTGAAAGGACTTTGGGTCGAGACCCCACGCCGGATGCGCTGCAGCATGGTCTCGTATAGGCGCGGCACCGCAGTCATGATGGTCGGTTTGGCTTCGGCGAGATTGTTCAGCAGCTGTTCGACACTCTCGGCGTAATAGATCTCCGCGCCGATCGAGATCGGGAAGAATTGTCCCGCAGTGTGTTCATAGGAATGAGTGAGAGGCAGAAAGGACAAAAAAACCTCGCGGTCGAGGCCAAGCTCTTCCAACAGGTGATGGGCACCCATGCAGTTACAGATGATCGCACCGTGGCTCAGCATCACCGCTTTGGGGACGCCGCCGGTGCCGGAAGTATAGATAAAACAGGCTGTTTCGTGCCGTTGGGCATAGCTGGCGTAATCCTTGACATCGTCGGGCGCGAGGGAGCCCTTGTGCAGAATTTCATCCCAGCGATAGAGCTCGATCGGAACCGATTGGCCTTGTTCCAGGTCTTCGATGGAGATGACCCACTTGCAGCTTGCGGAATCCAGCGCAGCGGGCAGCAGTTTACGCGCAAGCGCCCGGGTCGAAACAATGACACCCTTGGCACCCGAGTTGGTCAGGATATGGAGGTGATCGTTGGTGGTGTTGGTGGTGTAGGCAGGTACGGTTACGCCGCCGGCGGCCATAATCCCAACATCGGCGATCAGCCACTCCGGGCGGTTCTCAGCAACCAGCACGACACGGTCGCCGCGTTCGACGCCCAGTCCCCGCAGTCCGCGCGCCAGATCTTTGACGCCTGATTCAGCCTCGCGCCATGTCAAGGGACGGTAGGCACCATCGCGTTTGGCCCAGAGAAAATTCCGGTCCGCATGTTTCTCGGCCTGCTCGAAAAACATCTCGGTCAAGCTGTTCCAAGCCGAAAAATCCATAGTTCCCCCCTTCTTACAGCGTTTCACCGCTGCATGGCTGTCCGCTTCAATCACGCAGGTTTGTCCTTGGCGATCACGTTTTTGGGGCCTATATCGCTAGCGGTCAAGGTGCGACTGTTACGTGCCACTGCTAAGAGTGACTGCCTGGAGAGTGATCGATCTTGATCAAAGCGACCAAGATCGTGAATCGCGCTCTAACCATAAGAAGTAGAGGCTGATTGACGTTTACCCCTTATTCAGGGAAAAAACCTTCAGACTCTAGGAGGACCATCCGTGTCGAACGCCGCTAAACCGAATCCTGTGATTGACGAGAAACTAGGCACCCTGCCCGCGTGGGATTTGAGTGACCTTTATCCCGGGACGGAGTCGCCGGAACTCAGCCAGGATCTCGATGGCTGCGAAGCGGCTGCAAAGGAATTCAAGGCGCTCTATGAAGGGCGCCTGGCAAATCTGGACGGCGTAGCGCTCGCAGGTGCTGTGGATGCTTACCAGGGTCTGCAGGAGACCTTGGGGCGGGTCATGAGCTACGCGCAGCTGGTCTATTCAGGCAACATGAGCGATCCGGCCGTCACGCAGTTCTATCAGGCGATGCAGGAGCGCACGACGACGATCTCGACGGCGACGCTGTTTTTTACGCTCGAACTCAATCACCTGGCCGACGACGTTCTGCAAGCGAAGTTGTCGGCGCCCGAACTTGAACACTATGCGCCTTGGCTGCGCGATCTGCGTGCGTATCGGCCTCATCAGCTCGGAGAGGAAATCGAGCGGTTGTTGCATGAGAAGGCCGTCAGTGGCCGTTCCGCCTGGACGCGGCTGTTCGACGAGACCATGGCGGCCCTGCGCTTTCCCTTCGGCGGCGGCGAGCTGGGCAACGCGGAAATTCTCAACAAGCTGGGCGACCGGAAGGCCGAGGTGCGCAAGGAGGCTGCGAAATCGCTGGGCAAGGTCTTGGGTGCGAATCAGCGAACCTTTGCGCTGATCACCAATACACTCGCCAAGGATAAGCAGACCGAGGACAGCTGGCGCAGTTTCGGGCGCCCCATCTCGTCACGGAACCTGGCAAACGTCGTTGAGGACGAGGTGGTCGACGCACTGGTGAATTCCGTCGCAAATGCCTATCCGAACCTGTCACATCGCTATTACAGGCTGAAGGCCCGATGGTTTGGTGTCGATCAGATACCCTATTGGGACCGCAATGCGCCTTTGCCCGATGACAACGACAAAGTCATTTCCTGGGACGATGCGCGCAGCACAGTGCTTGACGCCTACGCGTCTTTCTCACCGAAACTGGCGGAGGTCGGACGCCGATTCTTCGATCAGCCCTGGATCGACGCACCGGTCCGTCCCGGCAAGGCACCTGGGGCTTTTGCCCATCCAACCGTTCCCTCGGCGCATCCCTATCTTCTGTTGAATTATCAGGGGCGCACGCGGGACGTCATGACTTTGGCGCACGAGCTGGGGCATGGTTGCCATCAGGTTTTTGCCGGGCCGCAGGGTCACCTTATGGCGGACACACCCCTGACACTCGCTGAAACCGCCTCAGTGTTTGGGGAGATGCTGACGTTCCAGTCTTTACTGCGTGCAGAGACCGACCCAACCCGCCGTAAAGTGATGCTGGCCTCCAAGGTCGAGGACATGCTGAATACCGTTGTACGCCAAATCGCGATGCATCAGTTTGAAACCCGGGTGCATGACGAACGCCGCTCGGGCGAACTTTTACCAGAGCGGCTGGGTGAAATCTGGCTGGAGACTCAGCGCGAAAGCCTGGGGCCGGCTTTGAAATTCGACGACGATTACCGCCACTACTGGGCTTATATCCCGCACTTCATTCACGTTCCTTTCTATGTCTATGCCTATGCCTTTGGCGATTGCCTCGTCAACTCTCTCTATGCCGTCTACGAGCAGGCTTCCGATGGCTTTGCCGAGAAGTATCTCGATATGCTGGGTGCGGGCGGGACCAAACGGCACAAGGAGCTTTTGGCGCCCTTTGGTTTGGATGCTTCCGATCCGAATTTCTGGGCGCAGGGCCTGAGCCTGATCGGACGCTTCATCGATGAATTGGAGCAGATGGATTGACCGCGGCTTCTCTGGGCGTGGCATGTTAGACCTTGATGAAAGTGTCCCTGTGGCTGGACAAGCTCTGACACCAAGCCCATGTTCCCAACATGAGTGATGAAAACTTCGGCCGCGAAGAGTCGCGAATCGGTGGCAGAATCAGGCGTTATGCGAAGGTCGGCACCTCGGTTGGCGGATTAGCCGCTCAGGTCGTTGGTTCACGCTATTTGGGCCTGAATCTTGATCGGGGTCAGCATTCAAATGAACTGAAGCAAGCCCTGGGCGGCCTGAAAGGGCCCTTGATGAAGGCTGCTCAGATTCTGGCGACCATCCCTGATGCCCTGCCGCCGGAATATGCCGAGGAACTCCGGCAGCTGCAATCCAACGCACCGTCCATGGGGTGGCCCTTCGTTAAGCGACGCATGCGCAGTGAACTGGGTGCCGGCTGGCAAAAGAGGTACGAGAGCTTTGGCCATAGTGCCGCGGCCGCAGCTTCCCTTGGCCAGGTCCATGAGGCCATCGGCCTCGATGGCCGCCGATTGGCTTGCAAGCTGCAGTACCCGGATATGCAGTCGGCGGTCGAAGCCGACTTGCAGCAGCTGAAGATCCTTTTCGGCATCTACCGACGCTACGACCGAGCGATCGACCCTTCCAACATTTTTGCAGAGCTGTCAGACCGCCTGCGCGAGGAGCTCGACTACTACCGCGAGGCGCGGCATATGGAACTCTACCGGATAATGCTCGCGGAAGAGGAGGGCGTGGTCGTGCCCGAACCGCTGTCAGAGTTATCTGGAGAGCGGCTCCTGACCATGACGTGGCTGCAGGGCGAGCCTCTCATGACCTTTCTTGCCAAGACCGACGATGTCGAACAGCGGAACCAGGTGGCCATGAACATGTTTCGTGCCTGGTATGTGCCTTTCTACTATTACGGAGTGATTCACGGAGACCCGCATCTCGGCAACTACACGCTGCGCGAAGACGGCCGGATCAATCTGCTCGATTTCGGCTGCATACGCGTATTCCGGCCGGCTTTCGTCAAAGGTGTGATCGATCTCTACTATGCGCTCGAACGAGACGACGAGGCGCTCGCGGTGCATGCCTATGAATCCTGGGGCTTCACCAAGATCAGCAAGGAACTGCTGGATGCCCTGAACATCTGGGCCAAGTTCCTCTACGCACCGTTATTGGACGACAAACCTCAGCAGATTATGGAAGGCGAGGGCGGCATGTATGGTGCGCGCGTCGCCAATCAGGTACATGCTGAACTTAAGCGTCTGGGCGGCGTCAAACCGCCACGCGAGTTCGTTTTGATGGATCGGGCGGCCGTCGGCCTGGGGTCGGTCTTCATGCATTTGAAGGCGGAGATCAACTGGCATCGTCTGTTCCACGACATGATCGCCGGTTTCGATGTCGATGATCTGGAACGGCGTCAAAGAGAGTCGCTTCAAGAGGTCGGACTTACACCCGCCTGATTGCCGTCAGGACGACGGCGCATCGAACTCGCCCCAAAATTGTGTGTTTCCTTCAGTTGGCTCCCGTCGCGGCAGCGGCGCGAATCGATTCGCGCATTTGTTAGACTAAGGTACAGCATTCATAAAAAAACCTTGTGCACTGCAACAAAATTTTTTGCGTATGCGTAAAAAATGACTCTGAATCCTCCGTTTTCTGCCAAAAAGCTTGAACGGAGACTGCTGTACGTTCATTAAAGGGTGAACGAAAAGCTGGATAGAGCCTGATCGTTTCATTTTGGATCGAGATGAAACGATCAGGCTCTACGCAGGTACAACCAGCAACTGGTCGCAGTCTTCGGCCGTCTGTCAGGCCTCTAGGGAAAGCAGAGCAGGAATTACATGAAAATCGCCATTCCAAAAGAGCGGCGCGCACACGAGTCTCGCGTTGCCGCCTCCCCTGAAACGGTTAAAAAAATGATCGGCCTTGGTGCCGAGGTCGCGGTCGAAAAAGGCGCCGGCATAGGCGCTAACTTTACCGACGATGCCTACAAAGCGGCTGGCGCCACAATCGGTGCCGACGTTACGGCAGACGCCGACGTTGTCCTGAAGGTGCAGCGTCCGATCGTCAGCGGAAAGGACGCGGAGCTTGCGTCCTATAAATCCGGTGCCGTTGTCATGGCAATCTGCGATCCTTATCGCACGGGCGATGACGTCGCGGCCTTTGCCAAGTCAGGCGCGACTGTGTTCGCCATGGACCTGGTGCCGCGCATTACGCGCGCGCAGTCGATGGATGTTCTTTCCAGCCAGTCCAACCTCGCCGGATATAAAGCCGTCCTGGACGCCTCTGCCGAGTACGCCAGCGCATTTCCCATGATGATGACCGCTGCCGGTACGGTTTCACCTGCAAAGGTCCTGGTGATGGGCGCCGGTGTTGCCGGGTTGCAGGCGATTGCCACGGCAAAACGGCTCGGCGCCGTCGTCTCCGCGACCGATGTGCGGCCGGCCGCCAAGGAACAGGTCGAAAGCCTGGGGGGCAAGTTCGTTGCCGTCGAAGACGACGAGTTCAAGCAGGCCGAGACCGCCGGCGGTTATGCCAAGGAAATGAGCGACGCCTATAAACAGAAGCAGGCTGAGCTGATTGCCGAGACGATCAAGAAACAGGACATCGTCATTACCACGGCTTTGATCCCCGGGCGTCCGGCACCGATGCTGGTGAGTACCGAGATGGTGAAATCCATGAAGCCCGGTTCGGTGATCGTCGATCTCGCGGTTGAGAATGGCGGCAACTGCGAGCTGGCGCAGGCAGGAAAAGTCGTAACCAAGCACGGTGTGAGAATCGTCGGTCACTACAACGTGCCGAGCCGTCTCGCCGCCGACGCCAGCGCGCTTTATGCGCGCAATCTCTTCAATTTGCTTCAGTTGCTGGTCGACGGTGAGACCAAGGCGCTGGCCATTGATTGGGAAGATGAAATCGTCAAGGGCACCTGTATCACCCGGGACGGAAAGATCGTTCATCCTGCGCTCGCGCCCAAGGATGAGCCTGCACCCAAGGAAGAGGCGGCGCCTAAAGAAGAGGTACCTGCCGCAGCTTCGAGTGAAGAGACACCGAGTGCAGCGCCGTCGGAAGACTCCGATGCCGCGCCGAAGGGGGAGGGGTAAGAATTAGATGTCTGCCGAATCTTTTGTAGAAAAAGCGACGGAAGCCGCCAATCAGGCGCGCGAGCTGTCAAACGAGTTGATCGGTCTCGCCGGCGAAGCCAGCAGACTCGCCGTTGAATCTTCGGGCGGCGGCGGTGTTTCCCCGACGGTCATCGGCTTGACCGTTTTGGTCCTGGCGGTATTCGTCGGATACTACGTAGTCTGGCGAGTGACGCCAGCCCTGCATTCGCCGCTTATGGGCGTCACCAACGCGATTTCCTCGGTCATCATTGTCGGCGCACTGATCGCGGCCGGTCCGGCTGACTTCGGTTTCAGCGAGGTTATGGGCTTTCTTGCTGTGACCCTGGCGTCCGTGAACATCTTTGGCGGCTTCATCGTCACGCAGCGCATGCTGCAGATGTTCAAGAAGAAGAAATAAGGGGCGATCGTAAATGTCACCAGATCTCGCAGCACTGCTGTATCTCGTCGCCTCAATCTGCTTCATCATGGCTCTGCGCGGTTTGTCGCATCCTGAAACCAGTCGGAGCGGCAACCTCTTCGGCATGGTCGGTATGGCCATTGCTATCATCACAACATTGTCAATGCCGGGTGTCGTCAGTTACGGCCTGATCATTGCCGGGATCCTTGTGGGCGGCGCCATCGGTACCGTGATCGCACTCAAGATCAACATGACTGCGTTGCCCCAGCTCGTGGCGGCTTTCCACTCGCTGGTTGGTCTTGCCGCCGTCTTCGTTGCGGTGGCGGCTTTCTACAAACCGCAAGCCTACGGCATCGGAACGCCCGGCGATATCCAGGTCGCCAGTCTGATCGAGATGTCGCTCGGTGTCGCTATTGGTGCCATCACCTTTACCGGTTCGCTGGTGGCGTTCGGCAAGCTGCAGGCGCTCATCAGTGGTAAGCCGCTGGTCTTTGCGTTTCAGCATCATCTGAATGCCGCGATCGGTATTGCGATTGTCGTGCTGATCGTGGTGCTTTGCGTGGATCAGTCGAACGCGGTCTTCTGGCTGATTATCATCCTTGCGCTGCTGGTTGGCTTCCTGCTGATCCTGCCGATCGGTGGGGCGGATATGCCCGTGGTCATCTCCATGCTCAACTCCTACTCGGGTTGGGCGGCTTGCGGCATCGGCTTCACGCTGAGCAACAACCTGTTGATTGTGACCGGTGCGCTGGTGGGCTCTTCGGGTGCGATCTTGTCCTACATCATGTGTAAAGGCATGAACCGCTCTATCTTCAACGTGATCCTGGGCGGTTTCGGAACCGACGGCGGCGCCGTGGCGGGTGGTGCTGGTGGTGATGACGACCGCGTCGCCAAGTCAGGTTCCGCGGAGGATGCGGCCTTCATGATGCAGAATTCCGGCTCGGTGATCATCGTTCCTGGTTATGGCATGGCCGTGGCGCAGGCCCAGCATGCACTGCGGGAAATGGCCGATATTCTCAAAGGCGGTGGCGTGGACGTGAAGTACGCTATCCATCCGGTGGCCGGCCGCATGCCCGGACACATGAACGTGTTGCTGGCCGAAGCCAACGTGCCTTACGATGAGGTGCTGGAGATGGAAGAGATTAACCGCGATTTCAAATCGACCGATATCGTCTTCGTGATCGGCGCCAACGACATTACCAACCCTGCCGCCAAGACGGACCCGGCCTCGCCGATTTACGGCATGCCGATCTTGGAGGTCGATCAGGCCAAGACCGTGCTTTTCATCAAGCGTTCCATGGCCACCGGTTATGCCGGCGTCCAGAACGAGCTCTTCTTCCGGGACAACACCATGATGCTGTTCGGTGATGCGAAGAAGATGTGCGAGGACATCGTCAAGGGTATGGAGTAGGGTGCGCTCTTAGGAGAGTACGCTTTCTTGAACAGAAAACGGCGGGGCCAAGGCTCCGCCGTTTTTTATCTCTAGCCTTCAATGGCTATATTGCAGGAACCGGATAGGAATAGTGTTGGCCTGCGCCTCAAGGTGCTGCCGTGGATTCGAAAAGATCGTCTCTCTCAACAATCGGTCTGGGCTGCCCGATGTCTTTGGCCAAGCCAGCGCGTCGGAGGATCCGAATAACCTGCCAGGCCGGATCGGTTTGACCGGGATCCAAGCCGATCCGGGCTGATTCTGGAAAGGCGTGATGATTATTGTGCCAACACTCACCGTGAGACAGGACACCGAGCAGTGGCAGATTGGATGCTTGTACAGCGGCGTTTTTGACCCGCCATCGGCCGGGGCCGGGGTTGTGGCAGAAATATGTGATTGTCCAGTGCCCGACCGTGCTGACGGCCACCCGGACGCAGACACCCCAAATCACCCATGAGGGCCCGCCAGCAGTATAGAGAGGCACCACCATCACAAGCTGATGCAGCCGCCAGGTTCGGTCCATAAAACGACACCAGGGGTCGGCGGCAAGTTGTGGCTCAATTATCAATCGGGGCGGATGTTCGAATTCGAAACGATAGAAAAGCTGCCAAGTCAGGTCCCGCCAAAACCCGCGCCTGTGTGAGAAAAAGTCGTGGCAATCGCTTTGTCGCTGCGCCCAGTCACGAAGGTCATGGATTTTCACAATGCCGAACGGACCTGCAACACCAACCAGTAAGCCTGCGTAAATCAAGCTTCGCTCGAGCCACTTCGGGCAGGAGAATGTGCGGTGGATCATCATCCGGTGCATGCCGACGCTGTGGCCGACAAGCATGGTCAAGTAGGTCAGCACCAGGAAGACGAGGAACGCGCTCCATGAAAAATACAATGGAGCCAGGACCAGTCCTAAGGAGAGCATTCCGCCGGTCCAAAGAGTCTTGGCCCAGTCCAGAACAATACTGCCTTCAACCGGCGAGGCATTCCTGCCATCGATCCGCTGGACGGGTTTCATCATGGCAACGCGATAAGCCTCGTTTCCACCCAGTGACCAGGGGTTAACGGCGGCACAGTCTCTGCGGGCGAATTCCGGTCCATGCTTCTATGGTTGCCTGAATCCAGGCACAAGAAAAGGGCCGCTGAAAGGCTTCCCGCCTACGGCCCTCATTCTTGTCGATCATGATCGTCTTTCAGGCGCATCTAAGAATAGACAACGCCCGCAGGACTTCAAATCTGGGCTAGAAACCCTCGCGTTCGATCCGCTTACGAAGCAGCTTCCGGTGACGGCGAACCGCCTCTGCGCGCTCCCGCTTCTTACGGGCCGATGGCTTCTCGAAGTTGCGGCGCAGCTTCATCTCACGGAAAACACCCTCGCGCTGCAGCTTCTTTTTCAGCGCGCGTAGGGCCTGATCAACGTTATTATCGCGAACGTGTACTTGCACGGGCGACCATGCTCCTTTCACTGCGATGGGTTCTCTGACCCATCGGCTCATCCTAACTGTCATGTCAGGGTTAAGAACAAACCATCCCACTCGCTATGGCGATACCGTAGCGTGGTGTGGAGGGTGGTATCATACGAAAAAGGCCATGTGAAGGGCGATTTGCAAGATTCTGACGCTTTTTGCCGCAGCTGGCTAAAAAAAGCTGCCTGGGCCTGTTACCTGGCTTTACCGCCACTCCGGTCGCGGCCATATTGCCTCTATGGCCTTATTGAAGATAGCCCGTATGGGGCATCCCGTATTGAAACAGCGTGCAGAAGAGGTTTCGGACCCGACTGCTCCTGAAATCCGCCATTTGGTTGCCGATATGATCGAAACCATGCAGGACGCTAATGGTACCGGATTGGCCGCACCGCAGGTGCACATACCACTTCGGGTGGTGGTTTTTTACGTTAATGCCGCCCGCGCCGCGCGGGAAGACGCCGGCGATGAATTGGATTCCCAGGAATCCGACGACGACTCCGGTGAAAGCGGTGTGCCGCTGACGGTCTTGATCAATCCGGAGCTGGAATTTCTAACGGAGGAGCAGTCGATCGGCTGGGAGGGTTGCCTCTCCGTGCCTGGTCTCGCGGGGCAGGTGCCGCGCTGGACTGCCCTGCGTTACAGTGCCTTTGACCTTGAAGGGCGACGCTTTGAGCGAACGGCCAGAGGCTTTCATGCACGGGTTGTTCAGCATGAGTGCGATCATTTGGATGGTGTCCTCTATCCGCAACGTATGATCGACCTCTCGACTTTGACCTTCACGAGCGAGATCGGGGCCGCTAACGAGCCCGTTGAGAACCAGTCTTGAGTATTCATTCGGGGCAGGTGCCGATGCAGCTTGCTCGCGATTTTCTGAATTTTGGCGGTTTAAAAGGACCTGAGCGATGACCACGGATAAAGCGCAGCTCGACCTGTTGGAAGCGGCATTGCCGCATATCGCGTTTGATGGCTGGAGCGTCAAGGCGATACAGACGGGCGCTCGGGATCTGAATATGGACTCGATCGATGCTCAGAATCTTTTTCCCGGGGGTGTTGCTGAGCTGGTTGAGAGGTTCAGCTCCCACATCGATCACCTCATGATGGTTGAGTTGGAGAAGCAGGAGTTGGGCGCCATGAAGGTGCGTGAACGCATTGCCACCGCTGTCCGATTCCGCTTGGAATTGCTTGAACCGCATCGAGAAGCCATCAACCGAGGCTTGACGTATCTGGCGATGCCGCAAAATGCGCAGCTCGGGCTCACCTGCCTTTACCGCACCGTCGATGCCATGTGGTTTGCTGCGGGAGATCGCGCGACCGATTATAATTTTTACAGCAAGCGGCTGTTGCTCGCCGGGGTCTATTCTTCGACCCTGCTATATTGGCTGAATGATCGATCTGAGGGGCACAGCGAGACCTGGGCGTTTCTTGATCGGCGAATCGGTGAAGTTCTGAAAGTCGGCGGACGTTTCGGAAAGACCATGAGTGGTGTTCTAAGTCTGCCGGAAAAGCTGCTCGAACGCGGCAAGCGCTTTGGCCAGGGTGGCGGCCTGAAGGCGCGGGGATTTAGCGCCCGTGGGTTTGGCTCCCGTGGGTTTGGCCCCGGCTTCAGGAAACGGTAGAGAGCAGATCGCACCAGCGACTGTTACCGCCAAATAGAACAATCGCGCGCTAAATCTTCGGCGACAGTCTGTTTACGTGTCCCATTTTGCGCCCGGGACGTGCTTCGGCTTTGCCGTAGAGATGCAGTTTGGCGCCAGGTTCCGTCAGGATCGACTGCCAGGCATCCACATCGTCTCCGATCAGGTTTTTCATCACCGCATTGCTATGGCGATCGGGCGAACCTAAAGACAGGCCCGCGACGGCGCGCATAAATTGCTCGAACTGTGAGGTGATGCAGGCATCCATGGTCCAATGCCCTGAGTTATGCGGCCGGGGCGCCATTTCGTTGACCAGGATGTGGTCGTCGGAAGTGACGAACATTTCGATCGCAAGCAGCCCCTGCAGATCCATCTCCTCGGCGAGCCGGCGTGCGATAACTTCCGCACGATCGGCTAACTCGGCAGTGATCCGGGCCGGCGCGTGGGTCTGATCCAATATATGGTTCTTGTGGTGATTTTCGACGGGAACGTAGCATTCACTGGATCCGTCGCCGTTGCGCGCAATGATGACTGAGATTTCCATCCGGAAGTCGACAAAACCCTCGACGATCGCTGCCGCCGTCTCCTTGCCGCCTGACATCGCGTTCCAGGCGGTTTCGATATCGTCACCATAGGAAATAAACACCTGACCCTTGCCGTCGTAGCCGAACTCTGCGGTTTTCAGAATACAGGGAAGCCCAAAGTCGCGCGTAACCCGTGCCAGGGAATCGGCATTGGTGGCCTCGGCATAGCGGGTCGTGGGCACTGCGATCGAGTTGCAGAAATCCTTTTCCCGCAAACGGTTCTGGCAGATGCGCAGGACATTAGGGCCGGGTCGGACAGGGATCCGTTTGACGAGGAATTCGGCTGTTGCCGCAGGGACGTTTTCGAATTCGTAGGTAACCGCGTCGATCGCAGCGGCGAATTTTTCCAGCGCCTGCCAGTCGTCGTAGGCTGCGACTGTGTTCAGCGACGTTACCTGCGATGCCGGTCCATCCACCTCCGGGCTGTAAACGTGGACTTTGTAGCCTAACGACGCTGCTGCCAAGGCCGCCATCCGGCCGAGCTGGCCACCGCCGAGCATGCCGATCGTTGAACCGGGCGGAAGGGGAAGGCTCTGGCTATCGCTCATGTTCGCTGCTCGACCTGTTGTCGCCGTTAATCGCAATCAGACTCTAGGCATTGTCGCTGGGGCTGTTGGCCACCGCATCACTCTGGCGCTGGCGCCAGGCATCCAGCGCGTCGGCGGTCTCGGCATTCCCGAGTGCAAGGATGGAAGCGGCCAGCAATCCGGCGTTTGTGGCGCCCGCTTTACCGATCGCGAGAGTTCCCACCGGAATTCCACCGGGCATCTGAACGATCGAAAGCAGGCTGTCCTGGCCGCTTAGTGCTTTGCTTTCGACTGGTACGCCGAGAACGGGCAGTGGCGTCATGGAGGCAACCATACCCGGAAGATGAGCCGCACCGCCGGCGCCCGCGATGATGACCTTCAACCCTCGCTCGCGAGCGGTGCGGGCATAATCCATCATTCGCAAAGGGGTCCGGTGGGCCGAAACAATCCGCTTTTCATAGGGAACGCCAAGGGTCTCGAGTACCTCAGCGGCATGCCTCATCGTCGGCCAGTCAGATTGACTGCCCATAATAATGCCAACCTGCACATCGTCGTTCGAAACCATTCGCCTACCAACTAAAGCTGCCCAAAAGAGGCCGCATTATCATGACAAGGTCACGCCGAAGCAAGTGAAGTCAGGCAATGTAAGAATGAGAGACGCACTGTGGCGTTTTCCTTCATGACATCTGGGTGAAATTAGTTACTCAAATCGCAGATATCTGTGTTTTTTTTGAGGGTTTACCGATCAGTATTAACTTTCGTGATAGATTGATTGTGTAATGACAGAGTGCGGGCGCCGATCCGGCCGCTTAGACAAAAGGCGACTATGAAAGTCAGAAACAATACCTCGTCCTCATTTGTGCCGGGTGCATCCGTCGCAACGGGTGCCGGTCCGGTCACGAAGGCTGAAGCGGTGACGCCGGCCCGCCGCGCGTCGGATCAGCCGATCGATGTGACGACGATCATGGGTATTCCGGAATCGGAATTGACGCCCAAGGTCAAGGCTGCGTTTGAAAAACTGCTCGCCGAAGTCGTCAATATGCGCCAGGAATTGGAGCGGGCTCAAAAGCGGATCGGTTATTTGGAAGAGCTGGCGGATCAGGACAGCCTCGCGCCGGTCCTCAACCGGCGGGCGTTCGTGCGCGAGCTCAGCCGGATGATGTCCTTTGCCGAACGCTACGGATCTCCCGGCAGCGTCTTGTTCTTTGACGTCAACGGTATGAAGCAGGTCAACGATACCCATGGCCATGGCGCTGGCGATGCAGCCCTGAAGCATATCGCCTCGACCCTGCTTGCCAATGTCAGATCATCCGATGTGGTCGGGCGCCTCGGCGGCGATGAATTTGGCGTGGTTCTCGCGCAGGCAAGTACAGAGATAGCCGTGGAAAAGGCGTCTCAGCTCTCAACCGACGTTCAGGCAGAGCCTGTTGTTTGGGAAGGTCAGCAGCTCGATGTCTCGGTTTCCTATGGCGTTCATACCTTCGCGGGCGAAGAACAGGTCGACGAGGCTCTCAATGCTGCAGACAAGGCAATGTACGAACAGAAACGCAATTCTGCCGCGAGAAAGCAATAGCTCCGCAGTCCGGGAACAGCCTGAAATCAGATTGGTTTTCAGTTAATCACGAAGCGACCTGACCCGGCCGCTCTAATTTATGTGGTTGGAGTAGGTTCACCGGGACGGCAGATCACCAGGAGAGATTCCATCTAACCCGGATCCGCTCTAGAGGGTGGTGCACGCTCTGAAGGAGGTCTTGTCCGGCTTTCCGCTGCCGATCTGTTGATCTAACGCCCTGTGGTTCCTGGCCGCCTTGTTTGCTTTGACGGCTTTCTCCGGATGCTGGACTGTTAGGCGATGATATCTGGAAGCAGCTCGCTCTCAAGTTTCAGAATCAGGTCCTTAAGCATCAGCTTACGCTTTTTCATGCGCTGAAGCTGAAGCTGATCAAAGGGCACCTGATCGTGGATTCTTGCGATGACATCGTCGAGGTCGCGATGTTCTTCCAGAAGCCGCGTGAGTTGCTGCCTCATTTTCTCTCGATCAGTCTCTTCCATGAGTGTCACGAATAGTGAAGTCCCAACCATAGTAACCCGGAATCGGGCCTTGCGACCACAGCATACCACAAGAATTCATCCGAATTTGCATCGAACTTCGGTCTTTCCTGCCCGATTTGCATAGTGTTGTTTGCGTCTGCGCCGCTTTTACGCGAGAATCGCACTGCTAAGCTGTTGAAATAGCCAGAGTCATCGGGTGCGATGAAGCGAATAGCAGTTCTTACGAGCGGTGGAGATTGCGCAGGTCTTAATGCCGTGGTCCGGGCCGTAACGCAACGGGCGATTACGGGCTATGGTTGGGAGGTCTTCGGCGTCCGTCAGGGGACGGCCGGCCTTTTGGCTCGGCCCATCGATGCAGAGCCTTTGCATATAAGCCGGTTCGAGGGTGATCTTTTGCGGCGCGGCGGCACCTTCCTTGGTACCACCAACAGCGGTAACCCCTTCGATTATCCCACGAACGATGGCCGCAGGGTCGACCGGTCCGAGGAGATCATAGCTGCCTATCGGGAGTTGGAGCTGGATGCCCTGATCGGAATCGGGGGTGACGGCAGTATGGATATTCTCCGCAGGTTGGCTCAACAGGGTGGATTGAACCTGGTTGGAATTCCCAAGACCATCGATAACGACCTCGGTCACACGGAACTCTCCGTCGGTTACGATACGGCCGTGGGAGTCGCGACCGATGCGCTCGATCACCTGCAGCCGACCGCCGCCAGTCACTCACGGGTGATGGTGCTGGAGGTGATGGGGCGGGATGCCGGGCATATTGCGCTGAGTTCCGGGATTGCCGGCGGGGCGGACGTGATCCTTATTCCCGAAATCGAATACCGGATCGATAGCGTCTCGCGCAAGATTGCGGCGTTGCGGGATCATGGACGCAATTTTGCGCTGGTCGTAGTTGCTGAGGCTGTGACCACGGAAAGTGGTGAACCGGTCACGCAAAGGCAATCCGGGGGCAGCGTAAACTACGGCGGAATTGGGCACTACATCGCCGAACGCATAGCCGATGTCACCGGTGCCGAGACACGGGTAACCGTCTTGGGGCATGTCCAGCGCGGCGGCGCACCGACGCCGACGGATCGTCTGATGGGAACCGCCTTTGGTGTTCATGCCGTCGATTTGATTGCTGAAGGAAAATTCGACCACATGGTGGCCTGGTCCAACCGCCAGGTGACTGCGATCCCGATTGCAGATGCGATCGCTGGCTATAACGCCGTTGATCCGAACGGCAGTCTGGTAACGACAGCCAGGGGGGTGGGAATCTGTTTTGGCGATGACTAGTACGAAAAAGAAAGCAGCAGAAGCCGAATCCGGCGACGCTCAAGTCCCGCAGTCCAAATCTGAAACCAAGAACGGCAAGGCGAAGCGCGCTTCGAAGCAGCCGGTAAATCCCTTCTGGGACTTCTCGCTTGCCGTCTATGAACGCGCCGGCACGGCCCCAGCTTGCCTCGCACTGCAGGATTCCAAGAACCTCGATGTAAATCTGTTGCTGTTCTGTTGCTGGGCAGGATCTTTGGGTCACGCATTGAAACCTGCGGAAATTGCTTCCCTGACAAAGGCCGTGAAACCTTGGCAGGCGGATGTTGTCTCCCCACTGAGGGCGTTGCGCCGGCAATTACATTCCGGAGGCGATTACGAGGGCTCGAGTGCGGCGTTGTTGGGAAAGATCAAAGACGCGGAACTGGAGGCAGAGGCGGTTCAGCAGCAAATGCTGTTCGAAGTTTTGCCGCTGGAGACTGGAGAGGCTTCTGCAAAAATCGCGGCTGAAAACCTCAAGACCTATGCCAAGCTGGTCAAAGTGGAATGCGATTCGGCGGTTACTGCCGACTTGGCCGCTGTTCTGCGCGGAGCTTTCCCATTGCTGGCGCCTTTGGAAGCGGTCTGGACCTTAATATAGTAGGACGGGGTGTTAAGCCCGCTTGCTGCGCTTGGGTGCGCGCATTACGGCTTCGCCGTCGGGCGCATCTTCACCCCAGCGTTTGATCTTGCCGCTATCGATCCCAAAAAGGTCCAGAACCCGTCCGATCGAATGCTCTACGATGTCGTCGACGCTCTGCGGGTTGGTGTAAAAGGCCGGGACGGGCGGTGCTATAACGGCCCCCATCTCCGAGAGGGCCACCAGATTTCTCAAATGCCCGGTGTGCAACGGCGTTTCACGCAGCATAAGGACCAGGCGGCGGCGTTCCTTCAGGGCGACATCGGCAGCACGGGTCAGCAGACTCGACGTAACACCGCTGGCAATTTCAGACATTGAGCGGATCGAGCAGGGGGCGATCACCATGCCCAGGGTTTTAAATGAACCACTGGAAATGGATGCTCCGATGTCGGCGACCGGATGGCAGACGTCGGCAAGCGCCTGTACTTGCGCGACCTTTAGTTCGGTTTCATAAGCCAGTGTTATTTCGGCTGATTTGCTCATGATAAGATGAGTTTCGACAGGCAGCGATTTCAGGCATTCCAGCAGCCGGATGCCGTAGATGACGCCGCTGGCGCCGCTGATCCCGACGATAAGCCGGTCTGGATGCGTCATTTGGTCACTCGATTCTGCCTCTTTATCACGCCGAATTCGCCCTTGCGGCTTTGCATTCTCGCTCAGGGAGGTTTAGCATATCTGTAACACTTTGATTAGGAGGTCACGTATGCCAGCAACCGAACGGATTGTATCT
Source organism: Pelagibius sp. Alg239-R121 (assembly GCF_947331435.1). Classification (GTDB taxonomy): domain Bacteria; phylum Pseudomonadota; class Alphaproteobacteria; order Kiloniellales; family Kiloniellaceae; genus Denitrobaculum. The sequence goes on from NZ_CAMZOF010000003.1 coordinate 506,439, forward strand.
CTTCAAGGCAAGCATGCTTCTCTAGACCGGGAAATAGACGAGGAAAACCAAAGACCTCATCCCGATGACACCCGCCTCCACGAACTTAAACGCGAAAAGCTCAGGATCAAGGACCAAATCACGGAAATGATGGGTAGTCCCCACTAATTCCGAATCGCCCGAAGCTTCGGCGCCTGAAGATATGTGCAGGACAGTCACATATCGTTTGGAAACCCTGAAACTGACGGCCGCTTAAGAGCCAGAAATCAAATTGTCATGGGCGTTTGGACCTGGTTGACAGGTCGAAGGCGTAGTGCGGCTTGTCGGGCGGTAAGATATTGAAAGAATTGAAGCAACGCTGGCATTGTCGCGATGTTGCAAGCGGTCCGATTCCGGGCCGCTTTTTGTTGGTCAACTGAGGGGATTGGTCGTTGGCGATTGGACGACTCCGCGTCGTCTCCAAGCTATTGCTTCAGGCGTTGTGGGTTTGCAAGCCTGCCCGAATTGCCGCATTCTTTATCGGTCCCGTCAGCTTGATCCAAGTCATGGGTGTAAAGAAATTCAGTCGGTAAAACCTGTGGTTTCTGGTTGTTGATGCGAGCCGTCGAAGCTCGTGCCGGCCAGGGGCGCGGGCCGGCTGACAAAAAGGAATAAGGGGAGACGCCATGGGGCGCTACAAAGACGCACACGATAGCTCGCTTGCCGATCCTCGTGCCTTCTGGGCCGAAGCGGCCAAGGGCATTGACTGGGATCAGCCCTGGGATACGCTTTTCGATGACAGCAACCCGCCATTTTACAGATGGTTCCAGGGTGGCCAGCTGAATACCTGTTATAACGCGCTCGACCGGCATGTTGAATCAGGGCGGGCCGATCAGTTGGCTTTGATCTACGACAGCCCGGTCACCGACAGCGTCAAGCGCTACAGCTTCCGCGAGTTACGGGATGCGACTGCGCTCTTTGCCGGCGTTTTGGCCGCGCAGGGCGTGGGCAAGGGGGATCGTGTAATCCTTTATATGCCGATGGTGCCGGAAGCTCTGATCGCGATGCTCGCCTGTGCGCGCATCGGTGCTGTGCATTCGGTTGTGTTTGGAGGCTTTGCGTCGAGTGAACTCGCAACCCGGATCGATGATTCAAAGCCGAAGGCGATGGTCTCGGCATCCTGTGGCATCGAAGTCAACCGGGTGATCGAATACAAGCCCTTGCTTGACGCCGCGCTCGATATGGCCGCCCACAAGCCTGACAGTTGTATCGTGCTTCAGCGCCCGCAGGCAACGGCGTCGATGACCGCCGGCCGCGATGTGGATTGGCGGGAAGCGGAAGCCACTGCCCAGCCCCATGGCTGTGTTTCGGTCGCGGCGACCGACCCGCTTTACATCCTCTACACCTCGGGAACCACGGGGCAGCCGAAGGGAATCGTTCGCGACAATGGCGGACATGCGGTTGCGCTGAACTGGAGCATGAAGAACATCTATGATGTGGAGCCGGGTGAAGTCTATTGGGCTGCTTCCGACGTGGGCTGGGTCGTCGGCCATTCCTACATTGTCTATGCGCCTCTTCTGGCCGGCTGCACGACCCTGCTCTATGAAGGCAAGCCTGTCGGCACACCGGATGCCGGCGCGTTCTGGCGGGTGATCTCAGAACATCAGGTTTCGGCCATGTTCACGGCTCCCACGGCTTTTCGTGCGATCCGTCAACAGGATCCGGAAGGCGAGTACATTGGAAAATACGATCTCTCGAAATTTCGCACCCTGTATCTGGCGGGTGAACGCTGTGACCCGGATACACTGAGCTGGGCACAGCAAAAACTCAAAGTTCCGGTGATCGATCATTGGTGGCAGACCGAAACCGGCTGGGCCATTGCCGCCAACTGCATGGGGATCGAAGAATTGCCGGTTAAGGCCGGTTCGCCGACCTGCGCGGTGCCCGGGTGGGATGTCAGCGTCTTGAATAGTGAAGGTAATCCCGTCGAGCCGGGAACCATCGGGTCGATCGTCTGTAAGCTGCCCCTGCCTCCGGGCACTCTGCTGACGATCTGGAATGCCGATCACCGCTATCAGGAATCCTATCTGCAGGAGTTCCCCGGTTACTACGAAACCGGCGATGCGGGGATGATCGATGAAGACGGTTATATCCACGTCATGGCGCGGACAGACGATATCATCAACGTGGCCGGTCATCGCCTGTCGACCGGAGCGATGGAAGAGGTTCTTGCCGCACACCCCGACGTTGCGGAATGTGCGGTGATCGGCGTTGCGGACTCCCTGAAGGGACAGCTTCCGGTGGGCTTCATGGTTCTTAAGGCCGGCGTTGATCGTGCTAACGACGAGATCGCAAAGGACGTCGTCTCCATGGTGCGCGACCGGATTGGTCCGGTGGCCGCATTCAAATTGGCAACGGTCGTGCAACGCTTGCCGAAGACCCGCTCGGGCAAGATACTGCGCGCCACCATGCGAAAGATCGCCGACGGGGAAAGCTTCAAGACTCCCGCGACCATCGACGATCCTGCAATTATCGACGAAATCACCGAATCGCTCAGCGGACTCGGTTATCCAAAGGGTTAGAGTAATGCGTTTAAAGGACAAGGTGGCGATCGTAACCGGTGCCGCAGGGGGGATCGGCTTGGCCTGTGCCCAGCGTCTTGCGTCGGAAGGCGCTAAGGTCGTGCTTTCCGATGTCGCGGTCGAACAAGGAGAGCGCGCGGCCGAGTCCATTCAGGAAACCGGGGCGGATGCACTTTTCATTGCCTGTGACGTCGGAGACAAGGGGCAGGTCGATGCGTTGATCGCCGGCACTGTCGCTGCCTTCGGCAGGCTCGACTGTGTTGTCGCCAACGCCGGGATCGTTCATGCCTGTGACTTCCTGGATCTGGAAGAGGCAGACTTCGACCGGGTCCTGCGGGTGAATTTGAAGGGCGTCTTCCTGACCGGGCAGGCCGCGGCGCGTCAGATGGTCGCGCAGGGTGGCGGCGGCACCATCATCAATATGTCGTCGGTCAATGCGGTGATGGCGATCCCGAGCATCACGCCCTATGTGGTCGCCAAGGGCGGCGTAAACCAATTGACCAAGACCATGTCGATTTCGCTCGCCGACAAGGGGATCCGCGTCAATGGTATCGGTCCCGGTTCGATCATGACCGACGTGCTGAAGAAGGTCGCCAACGACAAATCTGCCATGGACAAAATCATGATGCGCACGCCTCTGGGCCGGGTCGGAGAGCCGGATGAAATTGCCAAAGTAGCGGTCTTTCTGGCCAGCGACGATTCCAGCTATATCACAGGGCAGACCATCTATCCTGACGGCGGCCGCATGGCTTTAAACTACACCATGCCCGTGCCGGAATAGATCTAGATGGCGGCCTCTCCATCCAGAATTTCACGCTGGATGGAGAGAAAGAGTTCCAGTGCATCCAGATTTACGTAATCGATACCGAACTCGATCATCTTGCGGAAATCGGCGGGATCCTTACCCTCGTAGTAGACCATGATCTCCATGCCGAGATCATGGGTGCGATCAACGAGGTCCTGCGACAGCGCGCTGATCTGGGTCTCATAGATCGAGGCATAATGGTCGTTCTGCGCCACTGCGGGATCGTCCGTAACGGACCAATTTACCATCTTACGCATTTCAGGTGCGGCTCTGTGCATGCCGTCGCGCATTTTGGAGTCGAAGGAAAAGGTAAAGCTCTGTGCCATGGTGCCGGTGCGTTTCAGCACCTCTACCACGGCCTCGCAGTCGGCATGTTTGATCTCGACGTAAAAGCCCGCACGGTGTCTGAAGGCACTGAGAAAATGGTCCAGGCGCGGCACTTCTTCGCCGGCAAATTCCAGATCGAAGCTGATGCCGGCATCGAGCGCGTCGACTTCCAAAGCGGTCAACTCGGCGATGGGGCCGAAGGCATCGGTGGTCCGGTCTATCAGCTTGTCGTGCATCACGTAGAGCACGCCGTCTGCGCTTTGGCGGACATCGAACTCGATGATATCGCCGCCGAGCGCAAGCGCGGCCTGCGCGGCGGCAAAGGTATTTTCTGGTGCGACTTTACTAGCGCCGCGATGGCAGACGGTTTTAACCGGTTTCATAGATCAGGCCGCGACCTGTTTCAGCATGGAATTGCGGATCAAGCCATACGAGATGTTTGCAGGTCCAACAATGTCTATGTGCTTCGAAGTGCATCTTTCTTTGGATTCAATATTGCATGAATCCGGCATGCTCGGCATTTGTCTTGTCGCACAGATCGGGCGCGTTTGGCCGAGTGGATCAGAGGACCAAAGAGCGGGTTGCCGTATCCTTATTGTCCAAGAGACAATTATCTATACTTTGTTCTAGCGAGCGTCTGCAATCCGGGCAATAGGTACTATGTTTAGCGCCAAGAGCATTGTATTGGTCAGTTACTGAATTTGCTTTCCTCAATAGGTCGTCTTCATCTCTCGGCTCATAATTTAACACTTCATACATGAACGCCGTTTGCGCTTCCTCAAGTTTTGAATCAAATGACTCCCGCATTTCAGCTTCAAGGGCGTCGAATTTCGGTACCCCATCCGCCATCGTCCGAAATTTACCTGCTAGATTGCGAGTCATATCGCCGGGAAAACCAGTGACTTTGACTTCTATGCGTCCGTCTGACTGGCTAAAGAGCTCGGTTGCCAACAACTCGTTGAACGGGTTGCTTGATAATGCAGATTTGCAGGCAAGCAACTTGATGTTATCGATCGATTTCTTAATACCGTGATCAATTAGATAGCCTGCCAATTTGTCGGCTTTATATAGCCCGACCGTGCGTCCATCCCCATGTCCGGCGATGTACAGTGTTTCGCCATCGGACATATTGGCGAGGTCGGTTTTTTGTCTGCCCTTATCCCATCCGATCCAGCAGATACGTTGTCGAGGGGAGGGCCAGTGCTTTTTCCGGTAGGCGACTGTCTGATGACGCGTCCATAGAACGTGTACATTCATGTATGTTGCGTAGTCGATGCCATTTTCAACGATGAGAATCACGATCCATCCTCCCGATTCCTGTGAGAATTGACAAACCGGTGTAATTTTACGTGGGTGTGCACGCGAAACGAGATGATAGCGTGTTCTTGCAATGCAGAATAGTTTGTTCACGTGAAAGGGTTTCGGGAAACGATTTGCCATAAAAAAACACTCCAGTCAGAAAACCGACCGGAGTGTTTGTTGAAAGCTGACATTCTGATTGTAGCTACAGCGCTTTGTTAAGCCTCAGTCGTTGCTGAGTCCGAAACCGGCCAGCGGGGAAGGGGCCTCTTCCTCGAACTGGGGTTCCGGAATGGCGATGCCGGCACGTTCGGCGGCTTTTCGGGCTTTTTCCACTGCCGAGTTCAGATCGATCTGGCCGCAGAGGCCGAGCAACACGGGATCGCGGGGGCGGATATTGGCCATGTTCCAGTGCGAGCGGTCACGGATCGACTGAATGGTGGTCTTGGTGGTCCCGATTAGTTTGGAAATCTGGGAATCCTTGAGTTCCGGGTGATGGCGCAGCACCCAGGCAATCCCGTCGGGTTTGTCGTGGCGCTTGGCGACCGGAGTGTAGCGCGGACCTTTTGTGCGTTTCGAAGGTTGCGGCAGGTCGAGCTTCAAGAGTTTCAGCCGGGCTGAGGGATCGGCCTGACAGCGGTCGATTTCGGCCTGGGTGAGCTGGCTGTTGGCGATCGGATCGATGCCCTGGATGCCAACCGCAACCTCATCGTCGGCAATACCCTGTACTTCAAGCGGGTGCAAACCGCAGAATTCTGCGATTTGATCGAAACCCAGGGAAGTGTTCTCGACCAACCAGACGGCGGTCGCTTTCGGCATAAGTGGTTGAGACATCTTTGCTCCTCGTCTGCCCGGGTCCCGGTCCTCGTGGACTGTCGACAGGGGCTGCGCTTGTTTCAGTCGTCCGCCATCGCGCCACAAACGCGGCTGCGTGCGGATCGGAAGCTGTGGGATACCCTGATTATAAGCCGCCGCCAAGCGGGAAAAAGACTTTATGGCGCAGGCATCACACAAATTTTTGACGAAGAGGGTGTTTCCAGAGCAATCCTCGGGCCTGGAGTGCAGATTGAGCAGTCTTTGCGCCCATCTCTCATCCTCAGCCTGAAATCAGACCGTCAGCACGATTTTCCCGATATGAGTGCTGGACTCCATCAGACTGTGGGCCTGGCTGGCGTCCCTAAGGGCAAAGGTCTTGTGGATAACCGGTGCGATTTTGCCCGCTTCGATCAAGGGCCAAACGGTCTTTTGGAGGTTGCCGGCGATCTCGGCTTTGAAAGCGACCGGCCGGGGACGGAGTGTGGATCCCGAGATCGTGATGCGCTTGAGCATAACAGGTGCGAGATTAACCTCAGCCTTGGAGCCGCCAAGAAAGGCGATGTAGCAGAGACGGCCGTCAGGCGCCAAAGCAGAGATATTCCGCTGTACGTAGCTGCCTCCGACCATATCGAGCACGACGTTGACGCCCTTACCACCGGTCAGGTCCTTGGCGATCTGAACAAAATCTTCATCCCGATAGTTGATGGCCCGCTCAGCACCCAATTCTACGCAGGCCTGACACTTTTCGGCCGATCCCGCGGTCGTAAGGACCCGTGCACCGAGCGCGGACGCCAACTGAATTGCCGTTGTGCCGATCCCGGAGGAACCGCCATGAACCAGAAGGCTTTCACCAGGTTGCAGGCCACCCCGGTCGAAGACATTGGTCCAGACCGTAAAAAAGGTTTCCGGCAGCGCCGCAGCCTGAACGACGCTCAATCCCTTGGGGATGGGCAGGCACTGCGGTGCGGGCGCAACGCAGTATTCTGCGTAGCCGCCGCCCGCGACCAGCGCAGTTATCTCATCTCCCACCTCGAGTCCGTCTACGTCTGCACCGAGGGTGGCGATCCGGCCAGCAACCTCCAGACCTGGAATGTCGGAAGCACCCGGTGGTGGCGGATAGCCGCCCGTGCGTTGAAGAAGATCAGGACGATTGATGCCGGCGGCTGCGACTTCAATCAACACTTCGCCTGGGCCGGGCGAGGGGACCGGGCGTTCGCAGGGCACGAGGACCTCAGGGCCGCCGGGTTCGCTGATTTCAATTGCCGTCATGGTGGAAGGAAGAGAGCCGGTCATTTAAGTCCTCGTTGTGCTGCAGGGCCTAGGACGGTGTTCCTAGAAAATTCTGAGAGAGCGCCAGTCTATGAAGAATTGCTGCTGAAAATTTCATACGAAGGTGACAGACGCTAGACTGCGTGGCTATTTAGTCGCAGCCTGTGGTGTAAGGCAAGAGATCACCGGGAGATGACTATATGGAACTGGAAGACCTGGAACCAAGGAAGAAAAAGCCCAAACTCAAGGACCTCACATTGATGGGGTTGGAGGAACTCGCTGAATATCGCGAATCGCTGGAAGCGGAAATCGCACGGGTGGACGCTGAAGTTGCCGGAAAGAAGAGCCATCGCTCTGCAATCGATTCGCTTTTTAAGAGTTAGGCCTGACGCCACCAATTGGGTTCGGTTTTTTTGAGCTCCGGTTTTCTCCAAGTTTATCCTGCTGTGCATGCATTGCGCAGCAGCACTCCTCAGTTCGTTGATCCCCTACAGGAACAGATACAGAATTAATGGAAACGGCGATCAACATCGTTCTGCCTGTCTTTGGTCTGGTTCTTTGCGGATATCTAGGCGGGCGCAGTCGTTTTATGTCGGAAGAGGCCGTCAAAGGTCTGACGACTTTTGTGTTTTACCTCGCTATTCCGGCTTTGCTGTTCCGGACAATGGCCAAGGGCGGGCCACCGACCGGTTTCGATTTCTCGATCGTTGCAGCATACTTTACCGGCCTCGCCGCCAACTTTGCGCTCGCGTGGCTGTTTTCCAGACGGGTTTTTTCGGCAAATAGCGACGAGGCCGCGATCATGGGAATGGGCGCGATCTTCTCCAACACGGTACTGCTTGGATTGCCTCTGGTATACGGCGCGTTCGGGGAAGAGGGACTATTGGCTCTGACCCTGATTGTCGCTTTCCACTCACCGATCATCATGCCGCTGGTCTCTCTGATCGTCGAACTCGGCCGCGGTTCAGCGTCTTCATTGTGGCTGAAACTGAAGCTGGTTTTCTTCGCGATCTTTAAAAATCCGGTGATTGTGGCGCTGCTGGCGGGGGAGCTTTATGGCGCAAGCGGCCTTCCGTTACCGGCGACAGTGGACCGCTTCACAGAACTGCTGAGTGGTGCAGCCGCACCTTGCGCTCTCTTTGCGCTGGGGGCTTCGCTTGTGGGGTACCGGCTTGGCGGCGACTTAAAGCAGTGCTCTGCGCTTGTGATTTTCAAGCTCGTTGTCCATCCGGTGATCACGGCTTTGCTGGTCTTATTTGTGTTTGATCTACAGCCGGTCTGGGCCGCTGTCGCCATAGTCACGGCAGCGCTACCGGTCGGGGTGAACGTCTTCATCATGGCCGAGCACTACGATATCTATAAGGCGCGGGCTGCGTCGGCCATTCTGATATCGACCGGTCTTTCGGTCCTGTCGGTCTCTGTTCTTCTGGCCTACTTCGCATAAAGCCAACCTTGTTTTGGGCTTCGTAGAAGCCCGGAGGAGGCAGAAGCCGGTGTTTCAGAAGCGACGTCTGCAACCGGCGTGCGGAAAAAAGAAAAAATGAATCAATTGAAATTCATACGCGTGTTAACTATTTTTTAGTACAAGGCGGTTATTTTCTGCATGACGGTTCGAGGGGATCTCATGTTCTCTCACCGTTGTTCGGAAGTTTTCCGTTCCTTGTAATGCCTCCCTGTAAACTTGCCGCCGGCTTGTCCGGCGGTTTTCTTTTGTAACTCGGATTAGTTGAACTCCATTAATTTTATGGAGTTATGTTCCGTTGTTAACTCAATACATTCGTTGTTAATAAATCCGCCCTTGACCGGCACATTCGGCCTGCTTAGTGTTCGTGCCAAGGCAAGTTGACAGGGTATGGCATAATAAGACGAGGGCCACGATCCAACATAAGGATCGAAGGCCCTCTCTTTTTTCCGGACATTGCTTTTTCTTACGACATTGGATTGATTAGCGTTGAGAACACGTTGAAATCTCGTGTAGTCTTCGTTGGAAATTGACTCCACAACAAAAGAAAATGCAGGATCCCCGGGGTCTTAGTGTATTACAAAGTCCGGGTGTAATTGTGCGGGGCGATCGATGGTTGATGCCAAGTTTCTAAAGTTCGACACCTTGTCGCTGCATGCCGGCCAGCAGCCCGATCCTGTGACGGGCGCCCGTGCGGTTCCAATTTATCAGACGTCCTCCTTCGTGTTCCAGGATACCGAGCATGCGGCGTCGCTGTTTAACCTGGAACGCGCCGGCCACATCTATAGCCGGATTTCGAATCCGACCGTTTCTGTTCTGGAAGAACGTGTAGCAGCGTTGGAAGGTGGCGTCGGGGCGGTGGCGACGGCCTCAGGACAGGCCGCGTTGCACCTGGCGATCATCACCTTAATGGGACAGGGCGGACACATCGTGGCCTCTTCGTCGCTTTACGGCGGCTCGGTCAATATGTTCGTGCACAGCCTGCCGCGGTTTGGCATCACCGCCAGCTTCGTCAATCCGCGCGATGTAGACGGCATTCGCGCCGCCATTACCGAAGAGACGCGGTTGGTTTACGCCGAGACATTGGGTAATCCCGGATTGGAGGTTCTGGACATCGAAGCAGTGGCGCAGGTGGCACATGATGCCGGACTGCCACTGATGATCGATAACACCTTCGCCTCGCCTTACCTTTGCCGGCCGATCGAATACGGTGCCGACATTGTCATGCATTCGCTGACCAAGTGGCTTGGCGGGCACGGTCTTGCTTTGGGGGGTATCGTGGTTGATGGCGGAGGGTTCGACTGGACGGAAAGCGGAAAGTTCCCGACCTTGAGCGAACCTTATGCTGGATATCACGGAATTAATTTTGCCGAGGAATACGGTCCGACGGCCTTTTCCATGCGCGCGCGCGCCGAGGGGTTGCGTGACTTTGGCGCGGTGCTCTCACCCCAAAACGCCTTCTATATCCTGCAGGGAATTGAAACTCTGCCGCTGCGTATGGAGCGACATGTTTCAAACACCAACAAGCTTGCAAGTTTTCTGGAAGCACACGAGGCGGTCAGCTGGGTAATTCATCCGAGTCTGGAAAGCCATCCGGATTTTGAGTTGGCGCAGACACGCTTGCCGAAAGGCGCAGGCTCAATCATAAGCTTCGGTGTCAAGGGCGGCCGGGCTGCCGGCGCGCGCTTCATCGAAGGTTGTTCGCTGGCATCCCATCTGGCCAACGTCGGAGATGCCAAGACCCTGGTCATTCACCCGGCTTCGACCACCCATCAACAGATGACGGCTGAACAGCTGGAGGCCGCCGGCGTAGGTGAGGATATGGTGCGTCTGTCGGTCGGTCTGGAAGATCCGAGCGACATCATCGGCGATCTCAATCAGGCGCTGAGAGCGTCTCAGAAAGGCTAACGCGGCAGACCGGAGACCGGTTGAACCGATCGCGCAGCAGGTGAAAAACGGGGCGTCTTTATGAAAGTGACAGTCGACGGCAACAGCATCTTTGCGGCGACAGGAGGAAAGGAATTCGATCCCAACCTGCCGGCAGTCGTCTTCGTGCATGGTGCTGGTATGGACCGCACGGTCTGGTCTCTGCAGTCACGGTATTTCGCCCATCACGGCCATTCAGTTCTGGCGGTTGACCTGCCTGGCCATGGCCTGTCCGACGGTGCGCCCCTCGAATCCATCGAAGCCATTGCGGATTGGCTGGCTGTGCTGCTCGACGCAGTGGGGGTCGAGAAAGCCGCCGTGGCCGGTCATTCCATGGGGGCAATTTCGGCACTGGAATTCGCCGCGCGGCAGCCGGGACGAGCAAAGGCACTTGCCCTGTTGGGTGTTGCAGCCAGCATGCCGGTGCATCCGGCTCTTCTGAAAGCCGCGCAGGCAAACGATCATCTGGCGGTCGATTTGGTCACCTCCTGGGCGCACGGCGACACCGGACATCTCGGCGGCAATATGACCCCCGGCCTTTGGATGCTGGGCGGCGGTGCCCGGCTGCTGGAGCGTGCTTCGCCCGGGGTCCTGCATAATGATCTCGCCGCCTGCAGCGCCTATGAAGGAGGGCAGGCAGCCGCAGAGAGAGTCGCTTGCGAAACCCTGTTGGTGTTGGGGAGCGACGACAAGATGACCCCCTTCAAGGCAGGCACGGCCTTGGCGTCCATGATTTCTGCAGCACAGGTTGCGCGGATCGAGGGGTCCGGCCACATGATGATGCTGGAAAAGCCCGATGATACACTGGCTGCGCTGAAAGCCTTTCTCTAATGACGCAGTCGTCTGTTGAAACGCGCGCCGACTATCCGCATTTCCTTCAGATCCCGACCCGCTGGATGGATAACGATATCTACGGGCATGTGAACAACGTCGTCTACTATGCCTACTTCGACACCGTCATTAACACCTATCTGATCGAACGGGGCGGGCTCGATATCCACAACGGTGGCGTGATCGGCGTCTGCGCTGAATCCTCCTGCCGGTACAGGGCGTCGTTCGTCTTTCCCGATGTGATCGAGGCGGGCCTGCGTGTCGCCAAACTCGGCGGGCGCAGTGTCACCTACGAGATCGGACTGTTTAAGCAAGGCGCTGATATTGCGCCGAGTGATCAGGCTGCCGCCGAGGGGCGGTTCGTGCATGTTTTCGTCGACCGCGGCAGCATGAAGCCGGTTGCGATTCCGGAGCCCCTGCGGGCAGCGCTCAAAGCTCTGGAACGGTGATCTTACTTGATGGGGCAGCAAATTTTTTGCCCACCTGTCAGAGAACTTTCATAAAAACCGTATTTTTATCAATGTGTTCACCTCTGAATTCAGGTTGACGTTCGGTTAATTTTAAAATATACGTTTACAAACAATAAAACATACGTATACTTATAAATAGATTTGAAATTGATTGCTTGGCGTTCTGCTCAGGCAATTCGGCGTCCGTACAAAACCACCAGAACCTGGCGCACGAGGCTGCCAGAACCTGTTGGAACCCACTGCACCTGTTGCAACAGCTTCGGGGCCTTGAGCCACCGTGAGCGAAGGAGACGCAAAATGCCTATCTCGATTAACAGCGACACTGGAAATATCTTTGCGGGCGGCGACGGCTCCGACGGCGATCTGGTTCTGCGCGCCAATAGCGGACAAGACCGCATTCGCCTCGATGCCGGTGGCGGCAATGCCTGGCTGGGTGGCAATGGTGCCGATGGCGATCTTGTGATGTTCCGCGCCTCCGGTAACAACACCTCGACGGCCGAAGCCTCGATCCATATCGACGGCAATGGCGGGAACATCTTTGCAGGTGGTGACGGATCAGATGGTGATTTGGTCTTGCGCAGTACCACGGGCCAGAACCGCATCCGTCTCGATGCCGGTGGCGGAAATGCCTGGCTGGGTGGGAATGGTGCTGACGGTGATCTCGTGATGTTTCGTGCCTCGGGCAATAATACGTCCACAGCAAGTGCCTCGATCCATGTCGATGGCAATGGCGCCAATATTTTTGCTGGCGGGCAGGGGGCTGATGGCGATCTGGTTCTTCGCAGCACCACAGGGCAAAACCGCATCCGGCTCGATGCCGGTGGCGGCAATGCCTGGTTGGGCGGCAATGGTGCCGACGGTGACCTTGTGCTGTTTCCATCGAGTGGCGACAACGAGACACTCGCACAGGCGACCATTCATTTGAATGGCGACAGCGGGGATATCATTCTTCAGAACGCGGACTGTGCCGAGGACTTCGAGGTTGAGGATTCAGCCGATGTCGAGCCGGGCACGGTCATGATCATCGGCGATGAACTCAAGTTGCGCAGGAGTGATCAGGCTTACGATAAGAGGGTAGCAGGCGTCGTCGCCGGTGCTGGTGAGTATCGACCCGGTATCGTGCTTGGCCGTCGTAAAGGCCTGATCAACCAACTGCCGCTGGCTCTTGTTGGACGCATCTTCTGCAAGGTGGACGCGGAGCGGAACCCGATCGGGGTTGGTGATCTGCTGACCTCATCGCCGACGCCCGGACATGCCATGAAGGCGCAAGATCAGATGCGCGCATTCGGATCGGTGATCGGCAAGGCCCTGGGCAACCTAAAGTCGGGTCAAGGGATGATCCCGGTTCTGGTTGCTCTGCAGTAATCGCTGCTGATCGGGAGAAACGACGATGGCTACGCTAAGTGTAAAGTCGATCGCGTCGTCCTGTTTGGGGCGGAACCCGCCTCTCTCACTCAAGCGCGATGTGTTTGGTGTCTATGGCACCAACAATCAAACCCGCTCTTTGAAGGCACAGCTCGACCGGATTCAGAACAAACCTTTCCTGCGGCTTGCCCTGGTGACAGTTCGGCCTACCGGCTCGACAGCCGGACAGTACAACAATCTGCAGCGCGACATGGATGCTGCAAACGAAGTCTGGCTGAGCGATTGCGACGCCTGGATCTATGTCGTCGGCAGCATCACCGAGACCACCAATATTCTGGGCGGCAACGGGGTGTTGGATCAACCCACCTGCCCACTGGGTGTTCAAGGCAGTCCAACCTCGGAAGAGGACGATCTTTTTGACCTCGGTCGCAATCTCGGGGCGGATGTGGTTGGCTACTATACGGCAGGATCGACCAATGGCGGGCTTGCCGGCTGCTCCTCCTATCCGGCCGGGCGGCGCGGTTTCTGGGTCCGTTTCGGCTCTTCCGCCTGGGTGCTGGCTCATGAGCTCACCCATGTTATCGGATTGAATGCACATGTCAGCACGGGCAATGCGAGCAATAGCGACAATCTGATGTGGCCGAACACGGGCTGGTCCAACCTGCCGCCGGATCTCAATGCGTCGCAATGCGACGAGATACTGGATGATCCCAGTATCGAAAGCTGTTGAAAGCGAGGTAAACCATGGCAACGCTTTCCGATGAACTGGCGCTACAACTCGAATCCGAATGCGGCCACACCTACGAAGAAATCGTCGCACGCAAGTCGGTCGAAGACTACCGCCAGCTAAGATCTGTCGTTCAGGACGACAAGGAAGATATCAAGCGCCGTCAGTCGGCGATCCATCTTCTCGGTCGATTTGGCAAGAATGAAGTCGTACCGGATATCGTCGCCGCCATACCCAGGCTCGACGAGCGCGGTCTGATTGGCGCGGTTGATGCTCTGGGTCAGTTGGGCGGGAAAGAAGCGCTGAAAGCGCTGAAGCGGCAGGCAAAAAGTAAGTCGGCCGATGTACGCCGCTTTGCCGTCTCGGCCCTGGACCGGATCGGCACCAAGGAAGCCCTTACTGAAATTACAAAGATTGCGCGCGCCGATGAAAGCGGATTTGTCCGTACGAAGGCGCGAAGATTGTTGAAACGCCGCGCGGAGAAATAGGGACGCCCCGCGCAGGCAAGGAACCTCCCCTGTCGACTTAAGCCGGACGGAATTACTTCCGCCCGGCTCCTTTTTTTCGATCGCAATTTACATCATACAGTTAGAGGACGATTCACGTTCTTGACCGTTTCCGTTAAGAACGAACCCACTCCAAAAGGTGCTTACGCAGCCTGGTCTTCAATCACCTTGGCAGCCTTCGATGCCTTGGCCTCGATTTTGATGCTGCGCGGCTTCATGGCTTCGGGAACTTCGCGGGCCAACTCGATATGCAGGAGACCGTTTTCGAGGGCAGCGCCGGCAATTCGGATGTGGTCGGCGAGCTCGAAGCTCCGCTGGAAACTGCGGTTCGCGATTCCTTGATGCAGAAACTTCGCTTCCTTGCCAGTGGCTTTGTCCTTTTTGCCCGAGATGACCAGTGAATTCTCGGTCACGGTGATGTCGAGCTCTTCCTCGGCAAAACCGGCGACAGCCATGGAAATCCGATAGGAGTCTTCGTCAATCTTTTCGATGTTGTAGGGCGGATAGCTTGGCGCGGATTCGTCGACACGGGCAGCCGAATCCAAAAGATTCATCATCCGGTCAAAACCGACGGTCGCGCGATAAAGGGGGGAAAGATCGTAACTACGCATTGCCATATCCTCCGATGAGCAACATGGTTGATATTCCGGGCCCACCACCATGGTCTGACCCGACGTTTGCCGCCTTCTGCAACCCTCTCTGAGGCATTGCCTGGCGACAGTTTAGATATAGTTTGGCGGAAAATTGGCTTCAAGAGGGGGGCATTATTTTTTCGGCCCTAAGCATTGTTTCCAGCTAAACTATTGATAATAAATACAACGAAGGCGAATCTGTTAATCATTGAGACCAACCAATTGTTAAGGCGGTAGTTGGTAGACTCTCTGCTTCTGTGGCCGTTTGTTCGGTCGTTCGTTTATAATCGGTTTTAGGCCGAAACCTGGGTAGCTTTGATTTTGAATACGTCGGCGGCACCTGTAGCGTTTTTTGACTCGACCTACGATGAGGCGATGACCCTCATGCGGGAGTCGCGCGACTACCTGACGCATCATGACCGCGCTGAACGTGCCAAGATGACGCCGGAAGCTCAGCTCTGGGCGAGCTGTGAAACCATGAGGCTTACGGCGCGTTTAACCCAGATCATGGCCTGGCTCCTGATCCAGAAAGCCGTTCATGCCGGCGAGATCTCGCGGATCGACGCGGCTGCCGCTGAACACCGGCTGTCAGGGCAGGATGTCTGTGATACGACCGGCTGTGTTGAGGAAGTGATCCTGCAGCCCAAGCTGATGGAGCTGCTTGATCGCAGCCACCGGCTGTATCAGCGTGTCGCCCGGCTGGATTCGATGCTGGATGGTGTCGCTTAGGCCAGAGCGCGATTCACGCTGCCTACCCGTTCAGATAAGAACAATCGGACTCGCGTCGCTGATACTGCTGCTCTCGTCAGTCTTTTCACTTAGTCTTTGAAAAAGAAACGCAAATGGGCCCCTGAAGAGGAGCCCATTGGTTCGGCAGTTGCCCTGAAACGACGATTTATCGCCGTTCGGAGTACTTCGTCCAAAAGCGTACGAAGGCCGGAGCCTTATTTGAGGCCGAGGCCTGCGAAACGCTTGTTGAACTTTGCGACCTGGCCACCGGAATCGACCAGACGATGCTCGCCGGTCCAGGCCGGGTGCGTCTTGGGGTCGATGTCGAGGCGCAGCGTGTCGCCTTCTTTACCGTAGGTCGAGCGCGTCTTGAACTCGGTACCATCGGTCATGTGAATGGTGATCTCGTGGTACTCGGGGTGGATGTCTTGTTTCATCGTCCTGATCCTCTTGAAGGCCGCGTATATAACCGAGCTATAACCTCGACGCAAGCCCCCGAAGGCCCCAATTCACGACTTTCCGGTAAAAGTCATCCCTGGCCGGAACATGAGTTGCGAAATGTGGCGCGCCGATGCGCTGCAAGCATGGTTTTCAATGGCTCAGAACGCGGTTGAAAGACGTTTTGGCCCGATATGGTTAACATCCTCTATACATCACGAAGTTCGTGCATCGAAACCCCTCCGGGTTGACGGAGCACGGCGATGCGTTGGCGACAAAAGTGTCAGTTCAAGGCCACGCGACCTTCGATGGGATAAGCGGGGTCGTTATAGCCGGGAGTCGAAGCATGCCCGGTCACGACAAGATCGTTGATCAGGGCTTCGTCCTCCGCCGTGAACTGGTAGGTAAGGGCGCCGAAGTTCTCCTGCCATTGCTCGAGCGTTCGCGGACCGGCGACAGCGCCGGTAATCATCTGGTTGTTGAAGAGCCAGGCGAGGGCGAACTGACCGGCCGTGATGCCGCGGGCTTCGGCGTGCTGTTTTATCTTCTGTGCGAGAACGAGGGATTCACGGCGCCATTCGGTTTGCATGATCCGCGTGTCCTGGGCGCCTGCACGGGTTTCGGTCGAGGGTGCCGCATCGGGATCGTACTTGCCGGTCAGGATGCCACGAGCCAGCGGGCTGTAGGGGAACACCCCGAGGCCATAGTGATTACAGGCCGGCAAATGTTCGATTTCGACGGTGCGATTGAGGGCATTATAGAGCGGCTGGCTGACCACCGGACGCGGGATGCCGAAGCTGTCGCAGAGTCGGCAAATCTCGGCGACCCGCCAGCTGCGATAATTACTGACACCGAAATAACGGGTCTTTCCCTGGGCGATGAGATCGCCGATCGCGCCAACCGTCTCTTCAAGCGGCGTATCGAGATCCTCCTTGTGGAGATAGAAGATGTCGACGTAATCGGAGCCGAGGCGTGTGAGGCTGTCTTCCAACGCCTGAATCAGCCAACGCCGGCTGACCCCCTGGCGGTTGGGGCCTTCGCCTAACTTGTTGCCCGCTTTGGTCGCAAGGATCCACCAATCCCGGTCGCCGGCGATAGCACGCCCCAGGATGCGCTCAGACTCACCATTGTTGTAGACGTCGGCCGTATCGATGAAATTGATCCCCTGGTCACGGCCGAAGGCGATGATATCCCGCGATCCGGCTTCGTCACTGCGGCCGCCGAACATCATGGTGCCCAGGCAAAGTTTTGTCACTTTCAGGCCACTACGACCAAGGTTCCGGTATTCCATATCCGCCAAATTTTCCTGTCTTTCAACCGGGGCAGGGACCCCGGTTCCAATTGACGAGCTTGTCACAGGAGGACGCTTGACCGCAATGTGGAGAGGCGCACAAACGGGCGCGGAAACCACCGCTTCTCAATTCGGCAAGCGCTCCGACGGCCGCTCGAATCAGGCGGGTTGGGATTGGAGTGTTTCCGCGCGGGCCTGGCGGATAATCTGCAGGGACGACCAAAGGAAAAGCCCGGCCATGATCCCGGCGACGATCAGGTCCGGCCAAGCACTGCTGCTTGCCCAAACGCCGCTGGCGGCCAGCATCACGGCGATGTTGCCGATGGCGTCATTGCGGCTGCAGAGCCAGACTGAGCGGACATTGGCATCTCCGTTGCGATACTTGAGGAGCAGGAGGACCGATGCGAGGTTTGCGAGCAGCGCAATAAAGCCGACTACACCCATCACTTCGGCCTGCGGCGTATTGGTCACGAGAACGTGATAAGCGGTCGAACTGAACACCCAGAGACCCATAATCGCCAGCGAAATACCCTTGAACAGGGCTGCTTTGGCCCGGACGGCGAGGGGCATGCCGATCACCGCCAGACTGATGCCGTAAGTGGCGGTGTCACCCAGAAAGTCCAGCGCATCCGCCTGCAGGGCCTGCGACCCCGCGGCAATGCCTGCCAGAATCTCGGCGATGAACATTGCGCCGTTGATCACGATCACTGCGATCAGTATCCGTTTGAAGGCCTTCGAAGCGCCATCAAACTTGGCGTCCTGTCCACAGCAACCTGCCACGGCCGTTACTCCTATTGCTTTGTCGGTCCACTTGATTTCCATCAAGGCATGAACCTAATGTCTCTAGTAACTATAGCTTCAAGAGAAAAATGACCGTGGCCCAAAAAATTTTGGACGCAGAGAAAACCATGGGATCAGGCAAAAGCGTCGAAAGCTTCACTATTGGTCAACTATCGAGAGAAACCGGCTGTAAAGTGCCGACGATCCGCTACTACGAACAGATCGGTCTGCTGCCGGAGCCGGGGCGCTCGGCGGGCAACCAGCGCGTCTACGGGCAACAACATCTATCGCGACTGGCATTTATCCGACACAGCCGGGAGCTTGGGTTTTCGCAAGCTGAGATCCGGCAGCTGTTGGAGCTTTCCGATCATCCGGACCAACCCTGTGCGGAAATCAATGCGATCGCGCAAAAGCATCTGGATGAGGTGAACCACAGGATCAGCCGTCTTGAATCCTTGAAGGCGGAGCTTGAACGCATGGTCCATGCCTGCCAGGGCGGAAAGGTCGAAGACTGCAGGGTGATCGACACACTGGCGGACCATGCGCATGGCAACTGCTTAACGGCAGAACACTAGTTTGGTGGCACTGATGGTCTTGTCGAATGTAGTTTGCCGGACAACATGCCGCGCTGATGGCGCTTGACTTCGCGGCGGCGATTGCACAAGGGATAGCGCAGGTTTTGACGATAAATTGCCCCGGCCCACGGATCTGAACAGGCCCTGGCGGATAGACCCGTTTTTGAAAGAAGTACAGATTAGATGATGCGACCGCGCTCCTCGGGGCAAAGCAACGATAGCACTGGCGGCAAATCCAGCCAGGGCGATTCGACCAACTCGGGACGGCCCTCCAGCAAAGAGCTGTCGCATCTGGTCAGACTTTGGCAATTCGTGCGTCCTTACAAGCTCCAGGTTGCGGGGGCTCTTGTCGCACTGGTGGTTGCTGCGTCGACGGTTCTTGGACTCGGCTTTGGCCTGCGTACCTTGGTCGATGATGGTTTTGCCAGTGAGAATGCAGATCTGCTGGACCAGGCGGTGATGGTCCTCCTGGGGGTCGTGGTGTTGCTGGCTGCGGCAAGTTACAGCCGTTTCTACCTTGTCTCCTGGATCGGCGAACGGGTCGTTGCGGATATCCGAAAAGCGGTCTTCAACCACCTGGTTACGCTGTCGCCGGCGTATTTTGAGATCACGCGAACCGGCGAAGTTCTGTCACGCCTGACCACCGACACAACGTTGCTGCAGATGGTTGTGGGATCTTCAGTGTCGGTTGCGCTGCGAAATTTCCTGTTGTTCGCGGGTGGATCGGTACTCCTGATCGTGACCAGCGCCAAGCTGACGGGCATGGTTTTCCTGGTTGTGCCGGTCGTGGTCTTACCGATCATCATCTACGGCCGCCGAGTAAGGCGGCTGAGCCGGGACAGTCAGGATAGGGTCGCCGATCTGGGATCCTATGCTGACGAGGCCCTGGGTGCGATCCGCACAGTTCAGGCCTTCGGTCATGAATCCATTGACCGCATGAAATTCGGCGGCCGGGCGGAAGAGGCATTTATAACGGCAGTCTCGCGGATCCGTGCGCGGGCGATGCTGACGGCGGTCGTCATCGTGCTGGTTTTCGGCGCGGTCAGCGCTATCCTGTGGATCGGAGGGAGGGATGTTCTCGCCGGACGAATCTCTCCCGGTGAACTCTCGGCATTTGTTTTTTACGCGATTGTTGTCGCCGGTTCCGTGGGTGCGATCAGCGAAGTGATTGGCGACCTTCAGCGCGCTGCAGGCGCAACGGAACGCCTGTTCGACCTGCTGGCGACGAAAACCGATATCGCGCCGCCGGTCGTGGCGGAAACCTTGCCCGACCCCGCATTGGGTAACATCTCATTCGAGAAGGTTCTGTTCCACTATCCCGCACGCCCGGAAGACGCCGCGCTTCATGGACTGGAGCTCAAGGTCGACCCTGGAGAGAAAGTTGCGATCGTTGGTCCTTCGGGGGCCGGTAAGACGACGATTTTCCAGCTTCTGCTACGATTTTACGATCCGAAGAGCGGCCATATCAGGCTCGATGGAGTGGAACTGACCAAGGCCGACCCGCTCGAGCTGCGCAATCGGATCGGGCTCGTGCCGCAGGAGCCGGTAATCTTCTCGGCAAATGCCTGGGAAAACATCAGATATGGCCGACCAGATGCCAGCGACGAAGAGGTGCTTCAGGCAGCTGAAGCTGCTGCGGCAAAAGACTTCCTGGATCGACTCCCCGATGGCTTCGATACTTTCCTGGGTGAACGTGGTGTGCGCTTGTCGGGTGGTCAGCGGCAACGCCTCGCCATTGCCCGTGCCATTCTGCGCGATCCGGCTGTGCTGTTGTTGGACGAAGCCACAAGCGCTCTTGATGCCGAGAGCGAACGGGCCGTACAGCAGGCGCTCGAACGCCTCATGTCCGATCGTACCACGCTTGTGATCGCCCATCGCCTGGCGACGGTGTTGAAAGCCGACCGGATCGTCGTGTTGGATGAGGGGCGTGTGGTGGCCAGCGGCACCCATGAGGAACTGATCCGCCAGGGTGGCCTCTACGCCCGTTTGGCCGAACTTCAGTTCGGCGAAGCAGAGATGTTCAACGACTTGAAGAGTTCCGCCGGATCCTGATCACAGCGATTAGCGTTGGGTCAGTTTGAGTTCGATACGGCGGTTGCGGCGATAGGCGATTTCGTCGTTGCCTTCGTCGATCGGCTGGAACTCGCCGAAACCTGTGGCAGCCAGACGGTTGGCCGGAATGCCCTGGGCATTCAGGAATTTGACAACCGAGATCGCACGCGCCGTCGAAAGTTCCCAATTCGATGGAAAGGCAAAGGTGTTGATCGGGGCGCGGTCCGTATGCCCGTCGACCCGGAGCACCCAGTCGACCTCCGGCGGAATATTGCGGGAGATTTCACGCAGGGTTTTCGCAAGACTGGCCAGCTGACCTTTACCCGCTTCTTCCAGCTCTGCCGCGCCACTGGAAAACAGTACCTCTGACTGAAAGACGAAGCGGTCTCCGACCACACGGACGTCCCGGCGGTTCCCAAGCACTTCGCGTAACCGGCCGAAGAACTCCGACCGATAGCGGGCCAGTTCCTGAACCTTGCTGGCTAAGGCCACGTTGAGCCGGCTGCCCAAATCGGCAATCTGGACTTCCTGCTCAAGGTTCTTCGCTTCGGTGGCTTCCAGCGTGACGGCAATGCGGGCCAGCTGTTGGCGTAAGGCTGCAATCTGACGGTTCAAAAGAACGACTTCGGCCTGCGCCTTTTCGGTCAATTCTTCTTGTGCTGCGACGGTTTCTTCGGTCGAAGCCAAACCGGCGGTCAGTTCGTCGCGCATCTGCTGCAGCAACGCGAGCTCCGCAAGTTGAGTCTCAATCGTTTCGCGGTCGGCTTCGATGGTGGTGTAGGCGTCTTCCAGCTGGGTTTTTGCCAGTGCGGCTTCTTCCTCGCGCAGGCGTTTCAACAAAGCCAGTTCAGCCAGCTGAGCTTCGATCTTTTCTTTGTCAGCCTCGATGGATTTAAAGGCATCTTCCAGCTCTGCCGCTTTGCTTGCCAAGGCAGCTGCGGCCTTGGCTTCTTCCTCTTCCCGAAGTTTCTTAAGGGCAGCCAGTTCGGCCAGCTGAGTTTCGATCGTCTCCTTATCAGCCTCAATCGTGCTGTAGGCGGTTTTCAGTTCTTCAGCGCTGCGCGCAATTTCCTCGGCGCTCAGTCCCAGTCGTTTGACCAGATCTTCGTTCTGACCCTGGAGTTCAGCCTGTTGTTTTTCCAGGTCGCTTTGCTGGCTTTTGAGCTGCTGCTGTTCGTCCTGAAGTTTGCGTTGCTGTTCCAGAAGGGCGGCGGCCTCCGCTTCACGCTCCGACAGGGTTGTGGTCAGGCTGTCGCGCTGCTCGATCATTGCGGCAAGTTGATTGCTTAAACTGTCTTGCTTGACCTGCGCTTCGTCATAGTCGCGAGTCAAATCGGCAAGCTGGTTCTCCAAGCTGTCGCGTCGGGACACGGATTGTTCGAGCTGCGATGTCAGGCCGTCGCGTTCATCGTTTAATGCCGCCAGCTGGTTTTGCAATGTGTCGCGCGCGGCGAGGGATGAACTGAGTTGTGCCGAGAGATCTGACGATTGGGTGCGCAGGTCAGCGTTTTCCTGACGCTCGAGGGACAGGAGGTCGGCAAGCTGGCTGACCTCGCGCTCCAGTTTTTGCAACGCTGCGTCGCGGCCGCTCAGCGCAACACTGAGGAAGAATTGCGCGACCATGAAGACCATTAGGACAAAGATGACCACCAACAAAAGGCTGGCCAGTCCGTCGACGAAGCCCGGCCAGATATTAACCGATCGTCGTGCGCCACCTCGGCCCATGGAATACATCTATAGGATCCCTACTCGCTTTCCTCGGCGATCGCGGCGATGGTGCGGGTCAGGAGGCGGATCTCTCCACGGATCTCCTGAATGGCATTCTCGCGCCCGCTGGAAAGGTCGTTGGCTATGCGCTCCAGACGCAGATCGACGTTGCGCAAGTGTCCACGGGAGGCTTCGTCAAGCCCTGCTGATCCGGCGCCGCCTTCGTTTTCAGCGAGCTTCGACATGACTTGTTTAAGCTGCGACTGATTCTCCGCCATTTTCATCAAGACGCTCTGCTCGGCCCGCATCTGGTCTGTCAGTGTCGACATACGATCGGTGAGGCCTGCCAGGCCCTGGGTCATGGAGGAGCGATCTTCTTCGCCGCGCGAAATGGTCCTCTGTAATTGATCTAAGCTATCCGCCGTCTTTTCGAGCAAGGCCTGAATATAGGCGGGAACCGACTGGTCACCATCGCTTCCAATGCTGCCGGTTGAAAGCTTGGTCACGCCTGATAGCCATTCCTCGAGCTCGTTGAGGAAGCGGTTGTGGGCCTGTCCGGCCTGCAGTTCGAGGAAGCCGAGGACCAATGATCCTGCCAAGCCGAACAAAGAAGAACTGAAGGCCGTACCCATGCCCGCCAAGGGGGTTGCCAGTCCGCTTTTAAGTTCCTCAAACAGAGAAGCCGGATCGTCGATTGCGCCGTTCAATCCGCCGATGGTATCGGCAACGGCAGTGACTGTTTCAAGTAGACCCCAGAAGGTGCCGAGCAGGCCGAGGAAGATCAGCAGGCCAATCAGATAACGTGACAGCTCGTGCGATTCTTCGATGCGGCTGTGAATACCGTCCAGCAGTGTGCGCATGGACAGCGTTGAAAGCGAAAGCCGGCCGGCGCGGTCACCCAGCATATTGGCCATGGGGCCCAGCAGGCGTGGTGGGCGGTCTTCAGAGAGTGAGCCGGGAAAGACCAGTCCGCCTTTGCTTTCGCGCCGCAGGCGATCCAACCAGGCAACTTCCGGATTCAGGCGCCAAACCTGCAGAAAGATGTAGAGGATTCCCAAGACCAGCACAAAGAGGATCAGGCCGTTGAACAGCTCGTTCGCTTGAAAGGCGTCGATTACTTTTTCTGCGAGGGCGAAGACCGCCAGTCCGACGAGCACTAGAAAAATGCTCATATGTATCAAATAACGCTTAGGCCGGTTCATAATCCGCTACAGTGCCTCGCGGCTTAGTCTAATGTGTACAGCCATACGCGGCTGCGATGAAACTCTTCCGCGTTTAGCCCAACGGCGAAATTCCGTCAACGTTACACGTTTTACCTTTTGGCGGGAACGACATCTACGCGATCGGGTGATCCACTGGTTGTTTTGTTGCCTAACGCCCGAACCTGCATACGCGCGGGACGCACGCCTTTGCCGATCAGATAGGCCCTTACGGCCATGGCGCGCGACAGGGATAACCGGCGCGCCTGAGTCGCATCAATATCCGCCTGGCCTGCGTAGGCGAACAGCTGCACTTCGCTCGCTTCATCGGCGAGCATAGCCTCTGCGACTGATTCCAGCGACGATTTCGCCTGACCACTTAAGGCCGCTTCGTTGGAGCCGAAGAGGACTTGAACTTCGCTGACCTTTGCGCCCGTGTTGCCGCGCGAAGCGCTTTGGCTCGATGCTGATGCCTTGGAGCTGTCGTCGACAGCTGCTTTTGGAGCGGCGGCCTGTTGTTTGGGCTGCGCCGCCTGCGCACCGCTCGATGGAGTAACCGGCGGCGGTGGGGGCGGCGGTGTCAGGGCCGTGTTGGTGTCTTTGAGTTGAGACGCATTCCCTGCAGATGTCGCGCTTGACGAATTGCCCAACGACGCCGTCTTGGGGGGCGATGTCTCCGCGAGTGCTTTGGGGACAAGCTTTGGCGGTGGCGGTGCGGCGGCGATCTTGGGGGCCGCAGGTGCTGCAGGCACAGCCTTTGCGGTTGCCGGAGTTTTCGGCGCTGGAGCTTTTGGAGCGGGTGCCTTTGGCACCGATGCCTTAGCAGTGGGCGCGCTATTCTTTGGTGGCTGCGGAACCGCTGCGGCTTTCGCAACTTTCCGCTTCGCAGGTTTAGCCGCCGGCGCTTTTGGCTTTGCCGCCTGCTGAGAAATATTCGGCGGGAGGGGCACGAGCAGACGTGACTCGGCTTTTCCCCCGGACGTTCCGGCGGTCGTCGGGGCAACGGCGCTCGATGTCGTTTGCGTGGCGACACCGCCGGTGGTGCCACGCGGCAGCAAACGATTAGAGGAAAGGGCATTGCCGCCGCCAGATGCGGTGCTTGAATCGATAATGGTCACGCGGCTTCGGGGAAACTGCGGTGGCGGGAACAGCAGGGTCGATGGCCGTGTCACATAATATTGCGAACCGTCGGCGTTGGTGCCCACGATGGTGGTGGCTGAGCCACCGACATTGTAACCGGGTTGACCTTGGTAGGCGCCTTGCCCGCCGTAAGGAAGCACCGGAACCCCTTGCTGTGTGATGCCGTCCAGCAATGCCTCATTCACGAAAACGCTGGATTCCGCTAAGGCAGTCACGCTCGCGCTGGAGAGGAGGGTCGCAAGGCCAAAGCACGCGATGCCTGATGCAAACCGTCGACGGTCGGCAGCTAGAGGGAGTTTCGAGCCTGACAGTGCGCCGCCCGTCTTCACTGAAGACGGTGTCGTCACTGATCCGGTCCGGTACGTTTGTCGTGTCATTCGTTCCCCACCGAGAGATTCCCTATACGAATCCGGGCGCTAGCTTAAGCTCCTGCAGGCGCGGCGACAACTTCTTTAGGTAAAGCCGGATCCGCAACGGCGAATAGTCGCCTGACGAGAGTAATCTCTAACCAAGAGAGGATAATATCCTGTTAACCCTGTTATTGGCTTGAATGCTGGGCAAGGGAAATCCGGACCGATCCCAATTCTGTCGCCAGCGAACTATTTGTCCCTTGCTGAACGCAGAATTTTGACGAGCAAGGGGTGCAGGTCGACATTGGCTGCGAGGACGCCATCGCCATCGAACTTGAAGGGGTTACCCTTGATCGCACTGACCTGTCCACCGGCTTCACGCACCAACAAAATACCGGCGGCAATATCCCAGGGCGAAAGTTCCCGCTCCCAAAAACCATCGAAGCGGCCGGATGCCACATACGCCAGATCCAAGGCCGCCGAACCCCAGCGCCGTATCCCGGCGGTTACGGCAGTTACCGCTTCAACTTCCTTGGCAAACATGGCGCGGTCGCCATGACCAAGGAAGGGGGCCCCCGTGCCGATCAAAGCGACGTCGAGGGAGGTGCGGCCCGAGACTCTGAGCCGGCGGTCGTTCAAAAAAGCTCCCGCCCCTTTTTCGGCCGTGAACATCTCGTCTTTGATCGGATCATAAACGACCGCCGCAACAATCTCACTGCGTTCTTCCAGTGCGATTGAGATCGAAAAATGAGGTAAGCCGTGCAGAAAATTGGATGTTCCGTCGAGCGGATCGACGATCCAGCGGCGACCGTCTTCGTCTGTGCCTTTGGTTTCGGCGGATTCTTCGGTCAAAAAACCGTATTCGGGCCGCGCGTTGCCCAGCTCTTCGCGCAGGGTCTGATCGGCTTTGAGGTCGGCCGTTGAAACAAAGTCTGCAGGCCCTTTTTTCGAGACCTGCAGGTTTTCGACTTCGCCAAAATCGCGCTTCAGACCACGGGAGGCCTTAATAGCCGCACGGGTCATGACGGTAATGATTGCAGAGCGAGTGGCCATTATGTGTGGTTCCCGGGTTGAGCGTCAGACGATGGTCTGTGACTTGCGGCGAGCGAAACTGGCGAATTAGCCTTTGGCGCGTTCGACGTAACTGGAATCTGCCGTGTTAACGACCACGCGTGTGCCCGATTCGATATGCGGCGGAACCATGATCTTTACGCCGTTGTCCAGCTTGGCGGGTTTGTATGACGAAGACGCGGTCTGGCCCTTGACGACGGGGTCAGCCTCGGCAATCTCAGCAACGATCGTATCCGGCAACATGACCGAAATCGGTTCTTCTTCGTATGATTCGATCGTCACGGTCATACCGTCCTGAAGGAAAACAACAGGCTCACCGACAAGATCGCTGTGCAGCATGACCTGTTCATAGGATTCGTTGTCCATGAACGTCAGCATCTCGCCGTCGGCGAACAGAAACTGGTAGTCCTTCTGATCGAGACGAACCCGGTCCACGTCCTCACTGGCGCGAAAACGCTCATTCAGCTTGGTGCCGTCCCTAATATCCTTCAGTTCGACCTGCAGGTATGCACCGCCCTTTCCAGGCTGGGTATGCTGAATTTTTGTAGCGCGCCAGAGACGGTTTTTGTGCTCAATGACGTTTCCGGGGCGAATGGCGTTGCCATTAATTTTCATGATCGTCCGTCCAATTTCTGGCCGATTTCAGGGCCGAGTTCCGAGTTAGATATGCGCCAGTCCAGACTGAGTTCAGCTGTTGGAAGTCGCTGTACGACCTCTATACCGCCGATCGGCGGGTCAGGAGCGGAAAGCAGTCTCGGGGCGAAAAGCGGGCGGAAGCTAGCAGGTCGTCTTCCCGCAGGCAATGGGATGCTGTTGATTGCAGCGCTCAGGCCTGAAAAGGCGCTTTTCCAGCTGGTTTTCGGACTCTAAGCTCCCTGTTATGGAGAAGATTCTGGTCAGTGCCTGCCTGCTGGGTAAACCGGTTCGATACGATGGCAGCGACAAGACTGTCGCGAGCAGCATCTTGTCTCAATGGCAACGGGAGGGACGCGTTGTAGGGCTTTGTCCGGAAGTCGAGGCCGGACTTCCCGTTCCGCGCCCGCCAGCAGAAATCATTGGTGGGCGCGGAGGTGATGCGGTGCACGACGGAACTGCAAAAATACTTGAGAACACGGGGAAAGACGTCACGCAGAGTTTTCTGGCAGGGGCGTGGAAAGCGCTTGAAACAGCCCGAAAGTGGCATTGCCGCTTCGCATTACTCACTGATGGGAGCCCCTCTTGTGGTTCCAGTTTTTTATATGACGGCAGTTTCACCGGCGCGAGAATACCTGGCGCCGGCGTGGTGGCGGCATTGCTGCTGAAGAACGGGGTGGAAGTCTTCAGCGAGCATCAGATTAGTATGCTGGCAGAACGGCTGGACGCGGACGAAACACCCTTTAGGACAGGCTGTCTGCGGCGTTTTTAAGGATGTCGGAGGCAGCGCCGCCCTGCCAGAAATCATCGCCTAGGGCCACGAAATCAGCCCCCGCCTTGGCAAGGTTAGCGCAATCCTTCTCGTCTTTGGCATCCATTGCAATACAGGGCGTTTCGATCATCGCCTGCCACCATTCCAGAACTGCTTCGAGCGTCGGTGCTGTTTCGTCGGTGACTTCCAAATTTTCGGCACCCTCGATACTCGGGCGTTTGAAGGCGACGTAATCCGCGCCGCGCTCTGCAGCTTCCATGGCCAGATGCCTGGAGAGGCCGCAATCGACACCGACGATGGCGTCGTCGCCCAGCAGTTTTCGGGCGCCCCCATAGGCTTTGGGATTTGACAAATGCACGCCGTCGCAACCGGTTTCCTTTGCCAGACCGGCGTCTCCTTCCAACACCACTGCGACGCCCAAATCCTGCGCAATGGGGCACAGGCGTTCAATGGACCGCCGAGTGGTTGTCTCGTCGGCATTTCCACGGGGTAGAAGGAGACAATCGAACGCGCCGCTGTTCAAAACATCGGCCAACAGGTTGGCGAAGGCGTCGATGGGGCGCTCCGGCGATCCCAGATCGGTCGGCGCGGTAAGGTAAAGGCGGCAAGTCATGTGCTGCTAATAGAGGAGGGACGACGCGATTTCAATCGCTTCCGCCGTTTATCCACGCCAGACAGCTGACGCGGGCATCGGCCACGCCCAGGAGATCGAGCCCCTGAGGACGCTCCGTGATGATATTGGCGTCCAGCTGTTCAGCGATTTCTCGCAGTTTGGCCAGGGTTTCGGCGGACCCTGTGTAACAGATTTGTTTAACGCCATGCCGCAGTGCCGCCATGACGTATCCCGGCTTTTCCCCACAATCCAACAATGAAATCATCTCGAGTTCGCGTGCGCCTGGTACAGCGTCCAGGGCTTGCTCGATAAGAGAGGAAAACCACGCCGGTCCGCTCTGCATGCCAGCATCCGGTGCCGAAGCCAGTGTGACTGCGCGCGAGAGTTCGGTGGCTGCGCCAACAGCGGCACGGGCGTGTGCGAAGGAGTGCACGATGATGACGGGGCGTTGCATGTCTGGATCATATCGCAATGATCTTTTGATGAAAGCGATCTGAACGTTCCCCCTGGTACAATGAAAAAAGCGGAACCTTCAGGCTCCGCTTTCTTGCATCGTCCGGAAAGGGTGGGGAGCTTTAGATCAGCTTACCCATTGCAATCGCGGTATCACTCATACGGTTGGAGAAGCCCCATTCGTTGTCGTACCAGGACATCACCCGCACGAACTTGCCGTCGATGACCTGGGTCTCGGCGAGATCGAAGGTCGAACTGGCGGGGTTATGGTTGAAATCGGTCGAGACCAGTGGCTTTTCGTTGACCGCGAGAACACCGGCCAGCTTGCCGGCTGCCGCGGAGGAAATGGCGGTATTGATCTCTTCGACCGAGGTCTCTTTGCCGGCGTTGAAGGTCAGGTCGATCAAGCTGACGTTCGGGGTCGGGACACGAACAGAGGTGCCGTCCAGCTTGCCTTTCAGTTCAGGCAGAACCAGACCCACGGCCCGGGCTGCACCAGTCGACGTCGGGATCATCGAAACCGAAGCCGCACGGGCACGGGCGAGATCCTTATGGAGCGTGTCGACTGTTCGCTGATCGCCGGTGAAGGAGTGGATCGTGGTCATGAAACCCTGCTCGATGCCGACGACTTCGTGCAGCACATAGGCCACAGGTGCGAGGCAATTGGTGGTGCAGGAGGCGTTCGAGACAACTGTATGCTCGCCGGTCAGCTGGTCGCTGTTGACGCCGTAAACGACTGTCAGGTCGGCATTGGTGCAAGGTGCCGAGACCAGGACCCGCTTGGCACCGGCATCGAGGTGTTTTGCAGCAGCATCGCGGCTTGCAAAGATGCCGGTGCACTCCATGACGACATCGACGCCGAGTTCACCCCAGGGAAGGGCGGCCGGATCGCGCTCGGACAGGACTTTAATTGATTTACCGTCGACGATGATGCTGTCGTCGCTGGCATCCACTTCACCGGGATAAATCCCGTGCACAGAATCATACTTCAGCAGATGCGCATTGTCGGCAGGGGAGCCCAGGTCGTTGATCGCAACGAACTCCAGGTCACTGCGCTTCGATTCCATGGCGGCGCGAAACACCAGACGGCCGATCCGACCAAAACCGTTAATTGCTACCTTCAGTGCCATCGTAGATTTCCCTTTCAATTATCAATCGACGCCCGCATTCGAGCGACGCCGGATATCCATTAACGACGATGCTCTAGAGCCGCGCCTTGACATTTTCGACCACGGCTTCCGGCGTGATCTTGAAGTGAGCGAACAGATCCTTGGCCGGTGCCGAAGCACCGAAGCCCTGCATCCCGACGAAAGCGTCAAAGGGCCCGATCCAACGTTCCCAGCCGAAAGGCAGAGCGGCTTCGATGCCGACACGCAGGCTGCCAGGACCAAGTACTTCGTCACGGTAATGCTGACTCTGATCGGCGAAAAGCTCCCAGCAGGGGATCGACACAACGGCGCTCGAGATTCCCTCGGCAGTGAGCATTTCCTGCGCCTTCAAGGCGATTTCGATTTCCGAACCAGAGGCGACCAGAGTGACCTGGCGCTCATCCTTTGCCTCCGAGAGGATATAGGCACCGTAGCCCGAGAGATTTTCGCTTACGTCCTTACGAACCGTCGGTAATCCCTGTCGAGTCAAGGCGATCACTGACGGCGATTCGCGGTTTTGAATGGCCAGTTCCCAACATTCGGCCGTCTCTATCGCGTCCGCTGGACGGAAGACATTCAGGTTCGGAATAGCACGAAGAGCGGCGAGATGCTCGATTGGCTGATGGGTCGGGCCGTCTTCACCCAGACCGATGGAGTCATGGGTCATCACGTAGACCACGCCCTGTTTCATCAGCGCGGAAAGACGTATCGAAGGCCGGCAGTAGTCGGTGAATACCAGGAAGGTCCCGCCGTAAGGAAGGACACCGCCGTGCAGGGCCATGCCGTTCATCGCGGCAGCCATGCCGTGCTCGCGGATGCCGTAGTAGAGGTAGCCGCCCGAGTAGTCGTCACGGGTGACCGGCTTCTGGCCGGCGGCCTTGGTGTTGTTCGATCCGGTAAGATCAGCGGAGCCGCCGATCAGTTCCGGAATGACCTCGGCGAGCACGTCGAGTGCTTTTTGTGATGAAACGCGGGTCGCCAGTTTCGGCTGCTCGTCTGCCAGTTTCTGTTTGTAAGTGGCGAAGCTGTTCCGCCAGTCTGCGGGGAGTTCACCGGCCACCCTTCGTTCGAATTCACTGCGGTCTGCGCTGTCGAGACCGGCAATCCGCTCATCCCAGGCCGACGAGGCTTCGGCGCCGGCGGCACCGGTGGCGCGCCAGGAGGCCATTACGTCGTCGGGGATTTCGAAGGCCGCGTGAGGCCATCCCAGCGCTTCACGTGTTGCAGCGATTTCATCTTCGCCCAGGGGTGCACCGTGGGCGGAGTTCTTGCCGGCCTTGTTCGGCGAACCGTAGCCGATGGAGGTTTTGCAGGCGATCATCGAAGGCTTGTCGCTTGCTTTCGCGGCCTCGATCGCAGCCGCCACGGCTGCCGGATCGTGCCCGTCGACCGAACGGCAGTCCCAGCCGCAGGCTTCGAAGCGCTTAGCCTGATCATCGGAAACCGAGAGGGAGGTCGGGCCGTCGATTGTGATGCTGTTGTCGTCGAAAAGCAGGATCAGCTTGCTCAAACCCAAATGTCCGGCGAGGGAGATGGCCTCGTGACTGATACCCTCCATCAGACAACCATCACCAGCTATGACATAGGTGTGATGGTCGACGGCCGCGTCGCCGAAACGCGCATTCAGCAGCCGCTCGGCCAGTGCCATTCCCACGGCATTGGCGAGCCCCTGACCCAAAGGTCCGGTTGTGGTTTCGATTCCGGGAGCGTGGCCCACTTCTGGATGACCGGCCGTCAGGCTGCCCAACTGGCGGAAATTCTTGAGTTGCTCCAGCGTCATCTCCGGATAACCGGTTAGGTGGAGAAGCGAATAGAGCAACATGGAGCCATGTCCCGCCGACAGCACGAAGCGATCCCGGTCGGGCCAGTCCGGCCGGGCCGGATCGAACTTCAAAAACTGCGTATAGAGGACCGTTGCGACATCGGCCATGCCCATTGGCATGCCGGGATGGCCCGAATTGGCGCGCTGAACGGCGTCCATAGAGAGGGCGCGTATCGCGTTGGCCATGTCTTTGTGGCTGGCGGCGAGCTTGGGTTCCGAGCCCCTGGGGCCCGACTGCAAAGAGTCCATTAATGTATCCACCGTGATGGGGAAATGCCGTCTCCCAGCCTCCGGTGACCGGGTTTCGCGGCAAATTTTCGCGCAACATGCCGTCGCGCCCCAGTCAGGTCAACCGGGATGTCACTCCCATTGGCGATTCCACGCAGAGCCGATGAAAAGAGATCAGCTCGCGGCAGATGAAGGAAAGCCTCCAAGCCTCCGGAATATCTTCAAAAACGTCATGGCCCTTTTGTGATATTGCGGTGTCTTCATGCCCGCTGGCGGTTGACCATTGTGATGTCGCGCGCATATGCTGCCGGGCATAGTTAATGAATCTTACCTCTCAGCAAGAATCGGCTGCATCAATACATATGACTCGCCAATGACCCGATTGAATCAAGCCACCGAAAGACTAAAGTCGGCGCTCGACCGCCTTGATGCTGCTGTTGAAGGCCGCGTGCAGGCACGTTCGAACGGCGAAGGTGCGTCTGACGACAGCGAGCTTCGCGCGGCCCTGAGCGCGGCGCGGGAGGAAAACGAGAACCTGCAGAGCCTCGCCGGCGAGGTTTCCAGCCGGTTGGATTCGACGATTGCACGGCTCAAATCGGTGATGGAAGCGTAAGCCTTGGCACAGGTAAATCTTACAATTAACGGCCGTCATTACGATGTTGCGTGTGACGACGGGCAAGAAGAGCATCTGATGAAACTCGCGGCTTTTGTCGATGACCGGGTTG
Source organism: Pelagibius sp. Alg239-R121 (assembly GCF_947331435.1). Lineage (GTDB taxonomy): Bacteria > Pseudomonadota > Alphaproteobacteria > Kiloniellales > Kiloniellaceae > Denitrobaculum. The sequence goes on from NZ_CAMZOF010000003.1 coordinate 539,140, forward strand.
CTCATCTGAAGCAAAGCGTTGGCAGTTTGAGCGAATCGCATCTCATGATGATGGCTTCGCTCGTGATCGCCGACGAACTTGATGAAGCTCTTATACAGTTGGAAGAAGTGCAGGATTCCGGTGCATCCGGCTCCGCCAACGCCGCTTCTCCAGCCAAGCCTTCGGATCATGAGGGCACGGCAAGCGGTCCGGATCCACTTGAGGAAAAAGCGGCAAATGCGCTCGAAGCCTGCGCCTCTCGACTGGAATCTATTGCGACCCGCCTCGAGGGGGCTTAAATAGCAGCACTGGACACTTAAGTTGAAGGTGCTGCGAGGTGCGTCAGGCTACTAGATCCCTGGGGCCAATACGAACCTCTAGGGAGCTGTCCCTGCTGGAGCCGTGGTTCCGGTATATGGCGCCCACCTGCATCGCAGGCCACAGAGGATGATTGTTGCCAACGGCCATCGCGGCACCTCTTCAATCACCGGTATATCTCCCGGAAAAGGCGCGAGACATCATGTTCGATGCTGAGTCAGTCTCGCTGGACGAGCGGAAGCAGGCACTTCGGAAAGAAGCCAAGTTGCGTAGACGTGCGGCTTTTGACGCCGAACGGGACCTGCCGACCGCCTTGCGGGACCGGGTTTTGGCCACGCTTAACATTCCTGCGGGCACTGTTGTTTCAGGCTTTTGGCCACTTGCCGACGAATTGGACTTGCGTCCCCTGCTCCAGGCCCTGGATGCAGGTGGTTGCCAGATCGTGCTGCCGGCCATGACCGGAAAGGACCGTCCCCTTGTCTTTCGCGACTGGAAACCCGGTGATGAACTGGTTCCGGCCGGGTTTGGGACGCTGGAGCCGGCGCCGTCACGCGAGTCGAGGGCACCCGATCTGTTGTTGGTCCCTTTGCTGGCTTTTGACCGGCAGGGGTATCGCCTGGGATACGGTGGCGGGTTTTACGACCGCTCTCTTGCCGAACTCCGCGCAGCCAAGAAAGTGACGGCCGTCGGTGTGGCGTTTTCGGCTCTTGAGGTCGATCTTGTGCCTAAAGATGCTAACGATCAGCAACTCGACTGGATCGTGACCGAGCGCGAGGCAATTGAATTCGGATGATTAGGGCCTGTCGGCAATGAGACTACTTTTTTGCGGAGATATCGTCGGCCGTCCCGGCCGGGACGCGCTCGAAGCCCATTTGCCCCGGGTGCGACGCGAGCTCGAACCTGACTTTATCGTTGTTAACGGCGAAAATGCAGCGAGTGGCTTCGGCATCACTGAAAAGATCTGTAACGGTCTTTTCGAGCTCGGTGTAGATGTGATCACGGGTGGCAATCATTCCTGGGATCAGCGTGAAATGCTGACCCACATCAATCGGGAGCCGCGCCTCTTGCGGCCGCAGAACTTTCCATCGGGCACGCCGGGCCGCGGCGCAGCGGTTTTCGAGGCGACACGCGGCCGTAAGGTCTTAGTCCTGAATGTAATGGCCCGTTTGTTCATGGATCCACTGGATGATCCGTTTGCCACGGTTCAGCGTGAACTGGAGCGCCAGCGGCTTGGCGCAACGGTTCATGCCGTCATTCTTGACTTTCATGGCGAGGCGACCAGCGAAAAGATGGCGATGGGTCACTTCGTGGACGGCAGGGTCAGTCTCTGCGTCGGCACCCACACTCATGTGCCCACTGCAGATACGATGATTTTACCGGGTGGAACGGCCTATCAGACCGACGCCGGAATGTGCGGCGATTATGATTCCGTTATCGGAATGGATAAAGCTGTTCCGCTTGCCCGCTTCACGCGCAAGCTGCCGACCGAACGGCTTTCCGTGGCGAGCGGCGAGGGGTCGCTCAGCGCAGTTCTGGTTGAAACGGATGATTCGAGCGGATTGGCTAAAAGGATCGAGCCGGTCCGCCTGGGCGGCCGGTTACCGGAAGCACTGCCAGCGCTTTGATGCGGCTGAGTAAAGGAGCGGCTGGCGTAACGGGCTAACCTCTCGGCCACTGGTGGGTTTGATCAGCCTTTTGGCGCTTGAGCTAAAAAGCGTGCGACTTCCTTTTGGACCATCATTGTCTGTTCAGCTGTTTCTTCCGCGGTTGCCGCGGCTTCCTTCGCTGCTTCCAGGGCACTGTCTTCGGCGGCCCCGAGCATGGCATCGAAGGCTGAAAGACTGGACTGCTGAACGAAATCGTGAACCAACTCGGCTGCTTTCTCACTACGCCGGGCGAATTCCACTTTGTCTGTGTTGCCGTCGCTGACGACGCTCAACTCTGGAATATTTATTGACAACGCCATTGTATGACCCTTTTCCCCATCCTGTCGGAGGCGCGCTTTACGGTGAAAAGCGCCTGAAAATCCGTACCTGAAAATCCGTCCTGCGAGTGTGTCGGAAAAGCGTTAAGCAGCCGTTAATCGGAGTTATCTGAGCGGCCCTTTGCCTGGTGGTCCTATTAAGCGCGGAATCCGCAGGTTTTCTTCGCCGCGTTGTGTAAAAAACGAGACCGGAATGAGGCCAATTCGGCGTCATTCGAGATAAAAACCCTGCAATTGGTTGTTCGGCGCGCGGATTGACTGCGAGAGGGCTTCAGATTGCGGCGAATACCTGCTAGAAGGCGCCCTATTGTCGCCATATTGCAGGAATAACTCTTGCGGTCGTTACCCCGCACTTCCACAAGATATGGCTGACATCTTCGTTATTTGCATCATCATTTAGGATTCGTGGTCATGGCGGGCCATTCCAAGTTCAAGAACATCATGCACCGTAAAGGTGCCCAGGATAAGAAGCGTGCGAAGGTCTTCGCGCGTTTGATTCGTGAAATTACGGTCGCGGCGAAGTCGGGCATGCCCGAGCCGGACAAGAACCCTCGGCTGCGTTCGGCGATCATTGCTGCACGTGCGGCCAACATGCCCAAGGATAATGTTGATCGGGCGATCAAGCGCGTGGCGGCTGGCGAGGACGATTCGAGCTACGAGGAGATTCGTTACGAGGGCTACGGCCCCGGCGGTGTTGCGCTGATCGTCGAAGCGATGACCGACAACAGGAACCGGACGGCTTCGGAAGTAAGAGCGGCCTTTAGCAAGTTCGGCGGCAGCCTCGGCGAAACCAACTCGGTTTCCTTTATGTTTGATCACGTGGGTTTGCTGCTTTACCCGGGGGAGACCGCCTCGGCCGACGAGATGTTCGAGACCGCGGTGGAAGCGGGCGCCAGCAATGTGGAATCCACCGAGGACGGTCACGAAGTTACCTGCGAACCGGATGATTTCTCAAGCGTGCGCGACAGCTTGATCGAGTCTTACGGCGATCCGGCGGAAGCCTATCTGGCCTGGAAACCTCAAACGGTAACTCCTCTCGATGAGGATAAGGCACAGACCATGCTGAAACTGCTGGATACTTTAGACGACAGCGATGACGTTCAGCGCGTATCTGCCAACTTCGAAGTTGCTGACGACGTTCTGGCACGTCTGACTGCATGATCGAGCGTTGAGGGAGGTCTGAACGAATTTATGCGTGTCGTTGGACTTGATCCCGGATTGCGCCACATGGGGTGGGGTGTCATAGAGGCGGAGGGCCACAGCCTCCGCCATATTGCCAATGGCGTGATAAAGTCGACCCAATCGAAGGACCTGGCGCAGCGTTTGGTGGAGCTGCATGACGGCCTTGTGCAGATTCTGACTGATTTCGAACCGCAGGAAGCGGCTGTCGAGGTCACGCTTGCCAATAAAAATCCCTCTTCGACCCTGAAGCTCGGAATGGCGCGGGGTATAGCGTTGGTGACCCCGGCACTGGCCGGTCTGACGGTGGGAGAGTATCTGCCCATGATCGTCAAGAAAGCAGTGGTCGGCACCGGTCACGCGACAAAAGATCAAGTTGGCATGATGGTCGGCCGCCTGCTGCCAGGCTGCGAAATTGTTTCCCCGGACTCGGCAGATGCCTTGGCTGTGGCAATCTGCCACTCTCATCAGGTTGCGACCCGTCGAAAGTGGTCGGCAGGCCGTGAAGATCCGCTTTCCGCGAAACCCGCAGTGCCGGCCTCAGGCCGAGCCTCCGATGTGATCGGACGTGCACGATGATTGGTAAGTTGACCGGTCTGATCGACAGCAGCGGCGATGATTGGGCGATGATCGATGTCGGCGGCGTCGGCTATGTCGTGTTCTGTTCCGGGCGCACCTTGTCCCGACTTCCTTTTGCAGGTGAAACCGCAAGTGTCCTGATCGAAACTCACGTGAGGGAAGACCATATTCATCTCTACGGCTTCATCGACCAGGGCGAGAGGGACTGGTATCGTTTGCTTGGAACGGTCCAGGGTGTTGGCGCCAAGATGGCGCTGTCCATTCTGTCCACCCTTGCGCCCGAGGACCTTCTCCAGGCGATCGCAGCACAGGACAAAACGGCGCTGACCCGGGCCAGCGGTGTCGGACCCAAAATTGCCGGACGGATTGTCGCTGAACTCAAGGACAAGGCAGGCGGTATTGCGCTCGGCAATCTGGCGGCGCAGGCCACCGGGGCGGCTTCACCTGCAGGTGCCGCAGCATCTGCCGGTGGGTTGTCCGAAGATGCAATCTCGGCACTGGTTAATCTGGGATACCGCAGGGCGGAAGCCTTTGGCGCGGTGGGCAAGGCCGTACATCAATTGGGCAAAGAAGCGCCGATTGAGGATCTGATTCGCATTGGGCTGCAGGAGCTGTCGTCATGACCGACGAACGGATCATAGCGCCGGACTTCGCCCAGGGCGATTCGCCAGAACAGAGTTTGCGTCCTTTGTCGCTGGCCGATTTTGTCGGGCAGAAAAAGCTGCGCTCCAATCTCAGCGTGTTCATCGAGGCCGCGCGTGGCCGTGGCGACGCCTTGGACCACGTCCTCTTCTTCGGTCCTCCAGGACTTGGAAAGACGACCCTGTCACAGGTTGTTGCCAGGGAGATGGGGGTCGGCTTTCGTGCGACCTCCGGTCCGGTGATCGCCAAGGCCGGTGATTTGGCCGCCATTCTGACCAATTTGCAGCCGCATGATGTTCTCTTCATCGACGAGATCCATCGCTTGTCGCCTGCCGTGGAAGAAATCCTCTACCCGGCGATGGAGGATTTTCAGCTCGATCTGATTATCGGCGAGGGACCGGCCGCTCGCTCGGTCCGCATCGATCTCCCGCCATTTACGCTGGTTGGAGCGACCACCCGATCGGGTTTGATCACAACCCCGCTGCGCGAGCGCTTCGGTATTCCCCTCCGTCTGCAGTTTTACGAGCCGGACGAACTGGAGCAGATCGTCTCGCGCGGGGCCGGTATTCTCGGCATTGAGATGACACGTGACGGCGCATTGGAAGTCGCCAGGCGTTCTCGCGGCACGCCCCGTGTGGCTGGGCGCCTGCTGCGCCGTGTCCGGGATTTCGCGACAGTTGACGGCGCCAGCTCGATCGATGCCAAAGCAGCCGATGCCGCCCTGCGCCGTCTCGATATTGACGAACGCGGCCTGGATTCCATGGACCGCAAATACCTACGCAACATCGCCGAGAACTATGGTGGAGGACCGGTGGGCGTGGAGACGATGGCAGCCGCCCTATCGGAACAGCGCGATGTTCTGGAGGACGTTATCGAGCCCTATCTGATCCAACAAGGCCTGCTTCAGCGGACTCCCCGGGGCCGCGTTCTGGCCTCTGCGGGCTACACTTACCTGGGGCTGGATGTTCCGGCAGCGCTCGCCGCGCAGCTCGATCTGTTGGTCACGAATGGTGTTTCGGATGACACGGAGGAACTGCCGTGATCGCATTGCAGGGCAAGGCAGCGGCCGTGGATCGGGCACAGGTGGAGCCGCCGGGCGGATACATTCTGGGTGCTGAGTTCCGTCTGCCGATGCGTGTCTACTATGAAGACACCGATGCGGGCGGCATCGTATACCACGCGAACTATTTGAAATTCGCCGAACGGGCACGCACCGAAATGCTGCGGGTCGTCGGCGTTAACCAAACAAACATCCGTAAGGACTATGACCTTTTGTTCGCCGTGCGCAGTTGTACGGTCGAATACCTGCGGCCGGCGATGCTGGATGACGGCATTGAGGTTCGGACCCGCGTCACGCGGATCGGTGGTGCATCGGTCGAAATCCTTCAAGACGTTTGGCGCGATGACGGATGTCTGGCGAAGCTGACTGTCAGGATTGCGTGCCTGAACAGTTCGGGGCAACGGCCGATGCGCATGCCGCAGGCTGTGCAGGCTGCTTTGAAACGATTTGAGTCTGAAACAATGGCAACCTCGGTTGGGGGAAGTTAATGGAAAACGAAACGGTGGAAGCGGTCGGATTAGCCGGTTCCGTTGCGCATGACCTGACGGTATGGGGACTGTTCCTGCAGGCCGACATCGTCGTGAAGATCGTTATGGTCCTGCTTCTTTTCGCCTCGGTCTGGTCCTGGGCGATAATTTTCGAAAAGATTCTGAAGATGCGCCGCCTGCGCAATCTGGCAGAGACATTCGAAGAAGCCTTCTGGTCAGGCGGCTCTCTCGACGATCTTTACGACCGGATCGACAAACGCCCGCCCGATCCCATGTCTTCGCTCTTTGTCTCGGCGATGCGTGAGTGGCGCCGGTCGAGCTCAAAGGAAGGGGGGGTCAGCGATCAGAACCGGATCAGCCTGCAACAGCGTATCGAACGCGTGATGGATATTTCCCTGGGCCGCGAAATGGAGCGCCTGGAACGGCACATGATCTTCCTGGCTTCCGTTGGTGCATCGGCACCCTTCATCGGGCTATTCGGTACGGTCTGGGGTATCATGAATGCCTTCACCTCAATCGCAGCCTCGAAAAATACCAGCCTTGCTGTGGTGGCCCCGGGTATCGCCGAGGCCCTGTTCGCGACGGCGCTTGGCCTTGTCGCCGCTATTCCTGCTGTGATCGCCTATAACAAGATCTCGACGGATCTCGGCCGATACGCAGGTCGCCTCGAAGCCTTTGCCGGTGAATTCGGCGCCATATTGTCGCGGCAACTTGAGGAGAAGACCTGACCATGGCCGGGCGCTTCCAAGGCTCAAGCCGTTCCGGCAGGGGCGGTAGGTGGCGGAGCAGCTATCAGCCGCTCAGCGACATCAACGTGACACCCTTCGTCGACGTGATGCTGGTGCTGCTGATCGTCTTCATGGTGACAGCACCGCTGTTGACCGTAGGGGTGCCGGTTGACCTACCGAAAGCCAAGGCACAGACACTGTCCGATCCGGACGAACCGCTGGTGGTCTCCGTCAACAATAAAGGGTTGCTCTTCGTCCAGGACACCGAGGTGGAGATCGATCGGCTGGTGCCGCGCCTGATCGCGATTACCGAGAATAAACCGGACACGCGGATTTTCGTCCGCGGCGATCGGAACATCAACTATGGCCGGGTGATGGAAGTCATGGCCACGGTGAATTCGGCAGGCTTTACGCGCGTTGCACTGATTGCCGAGTTGCCGAGCGGTGCTTCGCCCAGCGATGTGACGGGCGGTTCGGAGAGCGATTCTTCCAAAGCCTCTGAAAACCGCTAGGAGCATCGCGGCAGGGTATGCGCAACGGGACCATCATATCGATCCTTTTCCACGTGGTGGTTATCGCCGCGTTGGCGTTGGGTCTGCCTACTTTTGTGTCGCCGCTGCCGCCGATCACCTCCGTGCCGGTTGAGCTGATCACACTCGCCGAGCTGGAGGCGGCAACGCCAGACCAGCCGGATCCAGAGCCGGAACCCGTAGCCGAAGAAGAGGCACCCGAGCCCGAGCCGGAAAAGGAAGAAACACCGCCGCCGCCGGATCCAAAACCGACACCGGCGCCAGAGCCGGAACCAGAGCCCGAGCCAGAGCCGGAACCAGAGCCCGAGCCGGAACCCGAACCTGAGCCGGAACCCGAACCTGAGCCGGAACCCGAACCTGAGCCGGAACCCGAGCCCGAGCCGGAACCAGAGCCCGAGCCGGAACCCGAACCTGAGCCGGAACCCGAGCCAGAGCCAGAGCCAGAGCCAGAACCCGAGCCCGAGCCTGAGAAACAGGCAAAGCCGCTGCCGCCCAAGCCGAGGGCAAAGCCGAAGATTGCTGTGGCGAAGACCGAGAAGCCGAAAGAGGAAAAGCCCGAGGAACCGCCAGCCGATGCGCTGACCTCTATCCTGCGCAATGTCGAGAAGCTGAAAAAACAACCGACGCAAAAGAAGCAGACGGCCACGGCACCCAATGTTGCCGAGCAGGCAAAACCAAAGCAGCAGGTCAGCCGTATAGCTCAGGAGGGAATTGCGCGGGCCATCCGTCAGCAGATTCAACGCTGCTGGCGATTGGATCCGGGCGCTCAGCAGGCGGAAGATCTCGTCGTCGAGATACGTATCACGCTCCGGCGAGATGGCACTTTGGTCTCGGCCGAGGTGGTCGACGTCACGAGAATGTTTGGCGATGCTTACTTCCGAAGCGCAGCGGAGAACGCGCGGCGTGCTATACAGGCTTGCAGTCCATACAAGTTGCCAGTGAACGAGTATGAAATTTGGCGTGTGATCAATCTGAAGTTCGATCCAAGAGAGATGTTTGGGACATGATGAAGAACCGACTTTCCTCGATTCGCCTGTTCGCCTTAGTGGCAGGCGTTTTCGCTGTCACCGCGGTGACCATGCTGCAGATACAGCCCGCCAGGGCGCAGCTTAACGTTGATATCACGCAAGGCTTCGTAGAACCCTTGCCCATTGCGGTATCTGATTTTTACGGTGCCACGCCGGAAGAGCAGTTGATTGGTCACGACCTCGCCGAGGTCGTTGCAGCCGATTTGGAGCGCTCCGGTCTGTTTCGGCCAATCGACAAAGGGGCCTTTATTCAGGACCCTGCGGCATTGAGAAACGTACCGCGCTTCGGCGATTGGCGTGTCATCAACGCACAGGCCCTGGTCAGCGGCAGCGCGCAGCTGCAACAGGACGGCAGGCTGCGGGTGGAATTTCGTCTCTGGGACGTTTTCGGTGAAGGGCAGCTCACGGCCTTTGCCTATACCGTGCCACCCTCGATCTGGCGCCGCGTCGCACACATCATTGCCGACAACGTTTATAAGAGGTTAACGGGTGAAGAAGGTTATTTCGATTCCAGGATCGTTTACGTGGCGGAAAGCGGGCCTCAAAACCGGCGTCAAAAACGGCTGGCGATCATGGACCAGGATGGATTCAATCATCAATTCCTGACCGACGGCAGCAACCTGGTTCTCACGCCGCGCTTCTCGCCAACTCTGCAGGAGATCACCTATCTCGCCTACGTAAAGCGGGTTCCGCGGGTTTATCTTTTGAACCTGAATACCGGACAGCAGGAAGTCCTGGGCGATTTCCCGGGTATGACGTTTGCGCCTCGTTTTTCCCCTGACGGCAACAACGTCGTGATGTCGCTCGCACAGCAAGGCAACACGGAAATTTACACGATGGACCTCCGCACGCGGCAGGTCACACGTTTAACACGGCACCCGTCCATCGATACTTCGCCGTCTTATTCACCGGATTCGCGACAAGTTGTTTTCAATTCCGATCGAGGGGGATCGCAACAACTTTACGTGATGAACGCCGATGGCTCCGGTGTGCAGCGGATCTCGTTCAACAAAGGCCGTTATGCCACGCCCGTGTGGTCGCCGCGCGGCGACCTGATCGCCTTCACCCGTATGAGCGGGGGGACCTTTTACATAGGCGTTATGCGGCCTGACGGCAGTGGAGAGCGTATGCTGGCCGAGGGTTTTCTGGTCGAAGGACCAACCTGGGCGCCAAACGGTCGTGTGCTGTCCTTTTACCGGCAGATGCCGGCGGACGCGCGGGGCAAACAGGATACGAAACTCTTTACCATAGATTTGACCGGTTTCAACGAACGCGAGGTCACGACTCCGATCGATGGGTCCGACCCGGCGTGGTCCCCCTTGATTCAATAGGTTGTGGCCGGTATATTCCACGAAACTTTACCGGTGCTTAACCGGTGCTGGGGGATGTATTCTTTCTAAGGGGGCCTCAATGAAGACCGGTAGCAGGCCTGACCTTGTCCAATGGATTCCGGGGATGTCTCGAGAGGGCACAATATGCGTTTAAAGTTCCTCACTCTCATTGCGGCAGCTGCGCTGCTGAGTGCTTGTGCAAGCGACGATGAAACTGCCGCAACAAGCGGTAACAGCGGTCAGGCAACTGCGCCGACGACGGAGGGTACTGCACCTGTGCAGTCGACTGCGATTGCAGGCCCGACTCCTGGAACCCAGGAACACCTGACCGTGAATGTCGGTGACCGGGTGTTCTTCGACACCGACAGAAGCGACCTTTCGGCAGACAGCCGTGAAGTCCTCGAGAAGGTTGCCGTCTGGATGAACAGCTATCCGGTTGCGACCGTGACTGTTGAAGGGCATGCGGACGAGCGCGGAACGCGCGAATACAACTTGGCTCTCGGTGAGCGCCGCGCAAATTCGGTAAGTGATTACCTGGTTGCGCTGGGCGTCAGCCCGAACCGCGTACAGACCGTCAGCTTCGGTAAGGAGCAGCCGGCCGTTCTCGGTTCGAACGAGGAAGCCTGGGCTCAGAACCGCCGCGGCGTGTTCAAAGTCAACTAAGTTTCGGTTTCATCCGACGCTGGTTTCGCCCGCCTCCGATTGTCAAATTTCGGGGGCGGGCGTTGCTGTTTCTGTGGATAGGTTCGCGGCCTGTTCCGGCAGCTCGCCATATTTCTGACATGAAATTTGGCTCTAAGTTGTTGAGCTTCCGGTTTGAAGTTCTCGATGCTTGCCGTGCATTTGACACCTGGGCCGGTAACGGCAGGATTTGGATGCGGCAAGACGAAAGCAGGCTGCGTTGCGTGAGACGCAGGAAAACTGTGCCGGAAAGAGGCCGTTCTTGAGCGGTGAATTCAAGAACGTGGTTCGGCGTCCAAGTTTTGAACTCGCTGGAAAAATCTGCGATCAATCGACCTCATTGAACGCGGTTTGATCTGGCTTCAAGGAAATGTTGCCCGGTAATTTGGATCAAATCGTTTCGGAATGAATCGTTTTGCATCAAATGCGATTAGGGCGGATGAAGACTATGAAAATGATCAACGACCCCTTATCAAGCGTTTACCGCAAATCGACTGCCTGGCGCCAATTGCAGCGAGCGGCCGGCATTTTGGTGCTGGCTGGCGCCTTCGCACTTGGTTCCGCAGTGTCACTTCCCGTGACCGTGAACGCACAGGAATCGCTCAATGCGCAGGTCGAACGCCTGCAGCGCGAACTGTCCGCGTTACAGCGGCAGGTCTTCCGCGGTGAGGCGCCGGCAGCAGGCGCCGCCGCTGGAGTCGCCGGGGGTGATGTTTCAGGAACCCAGGCGGCGAGGATAGAGCTGCGCTTGTCCCAATTCGAATCGGAGTTGCGCTCCCTGACCGGACAGATCGAGCAGTTCGGGTATAAGATCAATAAGGTCGACAAGCGGCTCGACAGTCTTGTGGCAGATGTCGATCTTCGGCTCCAAAACCTTGAACAGCGTCTTGATGGCGGCGCGACTACTTCAGGTGCGTCTGGCGATGCGGGCGCATCAAATTTTGCGGCTGCCGGCGCGGCGACGGCCGCATCCGGTGGCACGGCGGGTAGCACGGCGACGACGCAAGCCGGCGCGCCGGGTACTCTGGGAACGATCAGCCAGGGAGACCTGCAAAAATTCCAGGGCCAGCAAGCTGGAAATGCCGGAGCCCAGGGGCAAGCGGCTGGAGCCTCTGCAAGCGGCACTGCGCAGACGGCTGCTTTACCGACCGGTTCGCCACAGGAACAGTACAATTACGCCTTCAGCCTCTTGCGACAGGCGCAGTATGACGAGGCCGAACAGGCATTGCGTTCCTTCGTTGAACAGCACCCTGAAGATGCATTGGCCGGCAATGCCAAGTACTGGCTGGGTGAAACGCACTATGTGCGCGGTGATTATCAGCAGTCGGCAGTGATCTTCGCTGAAGCCTACCAACAGTATCCAAATAACTCCAAAGCACCGGACAATCTTTTAAAGCTCGGGATGTCGTTGGGGGCTCTCGGCAATAGTGCCGATGCCTGTGGTACCTTCGCAGAACTGATCAAGCGCTATCCCAAGGCCGCTGCCACTGTTCTGCGGCGGACTAAGCAAGAGCAACAGCGGTACTCCTGCTCTTAACGCTTATCGGGTGATCGAAGGAGCCCGCGGACCAGGACTGACAGCTGCCTGAGACAATACGTCTTTGACGAAGGGTCGTCGTGGTCAAGGTCGTGTGTAACCTGGAATCTTGGCAAGCGCTTGATGGCATCTAAGATCAGCCCGATTACCAGTGAAGAGTTTGCGGCTCTGATGGCGCCGTTTGGACCCTTCGAGCGCCGCCCGGTTGTTGCCGTTGCGGTTTCCGGTGGCGCTGATTCCATGGGTGCGGCTGTGCTGGTTCATGACTGGGCCAACGCCCTGTCCGGGCGCGCCATAGCAGTCGTTGTCGATCATGGTCTGCGTCCCGAATCAAGTGATGAGGCGGCGCTGGTCCGGCGGCGCTTGTCGGAGATGGGGATCGAAAGTGTTGCCCTGTCATGGACCGGAGAGAAACCCAGTTCCAATCTACAGTCGGCTGCGCGGCAGGCCCGCTATCGTCTCCTCGCGGAGTACTGTGCTGAACAGGGAATCTTGAATCTGGTTTTGGGCCATCACCAGGAGGATCAGGCCGAAACTTTCCTGATGCGCTTGTCGCGTGGCAGCGGGCTCTATGGTCTGGCGGCGATGACGCTGCTGCAGGAACAGCCCGATTATCGCGTGTTGCGCCCGCTTCTTACCCTTCCTAAGGCGCGTCTTGTACGGACACTTGAAATGCGCGGGATCGAGTGGGTTGAAGACCCGAGCAACAGAAATCTGAAATACGAACGAACGCGCTTTCGCACTCTGTTGCCGGCCTTAGCGCCGGAAGGGCTGCCCGCGTCGAAGTTGGCAGAAACCGCACAACGTCTTGGCGAGGCCCGCACGGGTGCCGAAGCGGCAGTCTCTAGGGCGCTGGCCCGGAGCGTATCGGTCCATCCTGCTGGTATCGCATTGGTCGATCCGGCGCCTTTGCAGGCGTTGCCGAAGGATATTGCTCTGCGCTGCCTGGCGAGAATACTCACCACCTTTTCCGGCGGCGATTATGGCCCCAGATTGGAGCGTCTGGACTCTCTTTACGGAAAAATCAGTGCCGGCCTGACCACCGGTGCAACATTGTCGGGCTGTCGTCTGCTGCCATGGCGCCAGAACCTGGTGATATGCCGTGAAAATCGGCATCTTGCGCCAGTTCTGCTCCAACCAGGCTGTTTGCTCCATTGGGACGGCCGTTTTGACGTCATCGTGAGCGTTAATTTTTCCACGGTCTCAGGGGATTTGACAATTGGTCCGTTGGGGCGTGATGGATGGTCTGCAATTCGTAGGTCCGTTCAACCGGAAAACCTAGGTTTTCCGCCTCTTGCAGGCGATGCTGTCCCGGCGTTCTGGGACGACAAGGGGGTGGCTTCTGCACCCCACTTAGGATACTTTCGACAGGGTGTTCATCGCGCCCTGATTGAAAAGTGCCGTTTCCGGTCAAGAAATTCCCTTACCGGAGTCGCCTTTACGGTTGCTTAGGCGAGGAAGCCTATTATCTTTTAGCTAAAGAGGGCGCTGAAAAGCTTCGCCCTATGCAACGAATTCGACCGAGTGGAAGGCACGCCCAGTGAATTTCAGCCGCAATGCAGCACTTTGGATAGTCATCGTGTTGCTCTTGATCATCTTGTTCAATGTGTTCCAGGGATCGCCGACCAGAGGTCCCCAGGAAACGCTCGCCTTTTCCGAGTTCGTCGATCGTGTTGATGCCGGTGAAGTGGTGGAAGTAAAAATCCAGGGCCAGCACATTACCGGGCAAACCCGCCAGGGCAGAAACTTCGAAACCTATGCGCCTGATGACCCCAGCCTGGTGGACCGTCTGCAAAAGGCGAATGTGCGCATTGATGCGGCACCCGAAGACGAAGCAAATCCGCTTTTGCAGATCCTGATCTCATGGTTCCCGATGCTGTTGCTGATCGGCGTCTGGATCTTCTTCATGCGGCAGATGCAAGGCGGCAGCGGCAAGGCCATGGGCTTTGGCAAAAGTAAAGCGCGCTTGCTGACCGAAAAGCAGGGCCGGGTCACGTTTGACGATGTTGCCGGCATCGACGAAGCGAAAGTCGAGCTCGAAGAAGTCGTCGACTTTCTGCGCGACCCGCAAAAGTTCCAGCGCCTGGGCGGCAAAATTCCGAAAGGCTGTCTCCTGGTCGGACCTCCCGGTACCGGTAAAACACTTCTGGCACGCGCCATTGCCGGCGAAGCCAATGTGCCCTTCTTTACCATCTCCGGTTCCGACTTCGTCGAGATGTTCGTTGGTGTCGGCGCCAGCCGCGTCCGCGATATGTTTGAGCAGGGCAAGAAGAATGCACCCTGTATCATCTTCATCGACGAAATCGATGCTGTCGGACGTCATCGCGGCGCCGGTCTGGGTGGTGGTAACGATGAGCGCGAGCAAACCCTCAACCAGCTATTGGTCGAGATGGATGGCTTCGAAGCTAACGAAGGTGTGATCCTGATCGCGGCGACCAACCGTCCGGACGTGCTGGATCCTGCATTGCTGCGCCCTGGCCGTTTCGACCGTCAAGTCGTCGTGCCGAACCCAGATATTCTGGGCCGGGAAAAGATCCTTAAGGTCCATATGCGCAAGGTGCCATTGGCGCCCGACGTGGAGCCACGCACAATCGCGCGCGGGACACCGGGCTTCTCGGGTGCCGATCTCGCGAATCTGATCAACGAAGCCGCCTTGCTGGCGGCGCGCTCTGGAAAGCGCGTGGTCACGATGGACGATTTCGAAAAAGCGCGGGACAAGGTCATGATGGGTGCTGAACGGCGCTCTATGGTCATGACCGAGGAAGAAAAAGAAATGACCGCCTATCACGAGGCGGGGCATGCCATCGTTGCCCTCAATGTTCCGGGTAATCATCCGGTTCACAAGGTGACGATTATTCCACGCGGCCGTGCGTTGGGTGTGACGATGTTCCTGCCGGAACGAGATCAACTGAGCTTTAAGTTCCGTGAAATGAAGGCACAGTTGGCAACTGCTTACGGCGGCCGGATCGCTGAAGAACTGATTTATGGCCTAGAGTATGTTTCGTCAGGTGCCGCGAGTGATATTCAAGGCGCGACCAATCTTGCCAGGGCCATGGTCGCCGAGTGGGGGATGAGCGATAAGCTCGGTCGTCTCCGATACGTCGACAATCAGGAAGAAGTGTTCCTCGGTCATTCGGTGGCGCGAAGCCAGACGATTTCCGGTGCGACTGCAAAGATGATCGACGAAGAAATCCGGCGTTTCATCGAAGAAGCGGAAGATAAGGCGCGGGCCGTATTGACCGAATACACGCAGGGCCTGCACGACGTTGCCAAAGCGCTGCTGGAATACGAGACCATTACCGGCGACGAGGTCGAGGCAATTTTGCGCGGCGAATCGATCGATCGGGGTGACGAGGCTGACAGTGGATCGGCCACCGGCGGGCGTTCTTCGGTACCTTCGAGCGGCAAGCCGGCAAGTAATTCGGGCAAGGAAACGCCAGGCGGGTTCGAGCCGGAGCCTCAGCCGGGCAGTTAACCACCCGGCACTGGTTTCTACCATTGCGTAAAGATACAAGCCCTGCCAAAACGGCGGGGCTTGTTGCTTCCAGCTAGACGAGTCGATGTCTCGAAAATTCTATCTACGCCCTCTGGCACCCTTTTCCCATTCTGACGGACATGGGGTCGCGAAGCCTCTCGCCGGATCAGGCCGTTTTTTCGATCGCTGCGAAGTGCTCCTACGTGAGGCCGAAGGCGACAGCGAATCGGAAAGCTTAACGCTTGAGCAATTGGCTGTTTGGCTTGCGGCCAATGAAGAAGGCGGCGGCAGACAACTCGAAACGGTTTTGGAACGCCTCACGGCAACCCGCTTACCTTTCGCAGGACTTCCCATGGATAGCCCTGCCGTCATGGGTATCGTTAATGTGACGCCCGACAGCTTTTCAGATGGCGGTGATCGTCTTGACGCCGGTAGGGCTATCGCCGACGGTCTGGCGATGTGGGAAGCCGGCGCAGCTATTCTTGATGTTGGTGGAGAATCGACCCGGCCGGGTGCAGAACCGGTTTCTGAGGCGGAAGAGATTGCACGTGTTGTTCCCGTTATCCAAGCTCTCAGCGATGCCGGGGCGCGGGTGTCCATCGATACGCGGCATGCAGCGGTAATGCATGCGGGGATCGACGCTGGCGCTGCAATCGTAAATGATGTGACGGCGCTGGAAGGGGACCCGGATAGTTTATCCCTTGTGGCCGACGCTCGTATCCCTGTCATTTTGATGCACATGCAAGGCGATCCGCGCAGCATGCAGAAAAACCCTACTTATGCGGACGTAGCGCTGGATGTGTTCGACTATCTCGAACGGCGGGTTGAAAACTGCGTTGATGCCGGGATTCAGCGCGGCTCCATTGCCGTCGACGTCGGCATCGGCTTCGGCAAGAACCTCCAGCACAATCTCACTCTACTCGACCGGCTTACCCTCTTTCACGCCTTGGGATCGCCAATTCTCCTGGGACTCAGCCGGAAGAGTTTTATCGCCAGACTTTCGCGTGGCGAGGCGCCGAAGGACCGGCTGTTCGGATCCCTTGCCGGAGTCGCGGCTGGCCTATCACGGGGCGTCCAGATTTTCCGAGTTCATGATGTTGCTGAGACTTTACAGATGATCGCAGTTTGGCGCGCTATCGAAGAATCGCCATAAATTAAAGGGAATTTTAGTCGTACGCGGCTTAAAAACCTAGGTTCCGCCCTTGGAGTAGGGGCGTTCTCAGTGGGATTCACCGGGAACGAGAATCGCTGTCTTACTTGTTAAACTAGAAACAGATTTACGCTTACCCGTGTGCAAAGCGAAACGTTTGAGTTCCATGGTTTGCTGACGATTTGGATGTCGCTCCAGCGATATCCCGATTATCGAGGGAACCCTGATGCAGGACGGTTGAGTTCAGGAAGTGACAATGGTTATAAGATTAGTACGCAAATGGAAAATCGTATGACACGAAGCTTATTTGGTACTGATGGAATTCGGGGAACGGCAAACGTCGAACCCATTACCGCTGAAACGGTTCTTGCCGTTGCGAAGGCGGCCGCTGCGCAGTTCCGGCGTGGCGATCACCGCCATGTAGTGGTGATCGGCAAGGATACCCGCCTCTCGGGCTATATGCTCGAGTTCGCTCTCACTGCCGGTTTCACCTCTATGGGGATGGAAGTGGTCTTGCTCGGCCCGCTGCCGACACCGGCCGTCGGAATGCTGACCCGGTCCATGCGTGCCGATCTCGGCGTGATGATTTCGGCGTCGCACAATCCTTATCAGGACAATGGAATCAAGCTTTTCGGGCCCGACGGCTTTAAGCTTTCCGACGATGTGGAGCGCGCGATCGAAGCACGGGTTGCCGGCGGCGGCGGTACTGCCGCGCTGGCGCCCAGCGATAAACTGGGACGTACCCAACGGATGGAGGATGCGCTCGGCCGTTATATCGAGTTCGTCAAGAATACCTTTCCGCGGCCCCTGCGCCTGGACGGTCTCAAGATCGTGGTCGATTGTGCCAATGGCGCGGCTTACCGTGTGGCCCCAAAGGTTCTCTACGAACTTGGCGCCGAGGTCATACCGATCGCCGTGACGCCGGATGGATTTAACATCAATCGTAATTGCGGCGCGACCGTCCCCAGCAACATGCAGGAAGCGGTGGTTGCTCACGGCGCACACCTCGGTATGGCGCTTGACGGTGACGCCGACCGCGTCATCCTGGCCGATGAACAGGGCCGTGTAGTTGACGGTGATCAAGTGATGGCACTGGTTGCCCGCTCTTGGAACCAATCCGGTCTGCTCGACAAAAATGGCGTTGTGGCGACGGTTATGTCTAACCTCGGACTGGAACGATACCTGCAAACCATCGGGATCGATTTGATTCGCACGCCGGTAGGCGACCGTAATGTCGTCGAGCGTATGCGGAACGACGGCTACAACGTTGGCGGAGAACAGTCGGGGCATATCGTTCTCAGCCGCTATACGACAACGGGTGACGGTTTGATTGCGGGGCTTCAGGTTCTCGCGGCGCTGGTTCAGGACGGCCGGCCGGCGAGTGAAGTCCTGCAGGTGTTCGAGCCCTTGCCGCAGTTACTTCGCAATGTCCGGCTTCAGGTCGCCGGTAGCCTCGATCAGATCTTATCGTTGGATATGGTTCAGCAGGCGATCCAGAGCGGAGAACAGACTCTCGGAAACAGCGGACGCCTGTTGATTCGCAAGTCGGGGACCGAGCCTTTGATTCGCGTGATGGCGGAAGGCGAAGACGAGTCGCTGATCGATAGGGTCGTTGGTGACATCGTTACGACCATTCAGGAAGCTGCCGCTTAAGTTGCAGCTAAAAAGGACAGTGAAGTGAGAGGGGACGTGTTGTGACGGCACGCGTACTGATCGTAGCCGGTTCAGACTCTGGCGGAGGGGCCGGGATCCAAGCCGATATAAAGACGGTGACCGCACTTGGCGGGTTCGCCACGACGGCTATCACGGCATTGACCGCGCAGAATACGCGTGGCGTCGAGGGAGTTGTCGGTGTTGAGCCTGCGTTCATTCAGCAGCAAATGCGAGCCGTACTGGATGATATCGGCACTGACGTCATTAAGACCGGCATGCTTCACAACGCCGAAGTCATCGACGCCGTTTCGGATATCATCGATGAACTGGATCCATCCATTCCGATCGTTGTTGATCCGGTCATGGTATCTCAGTCCGGCAGCAGTCTGCTCGATCCCGGTTCGGTTCAGACATTGACCCGGCGTTTGTCCTTGCGAGCGAGCGTCATGACACCGAATATCCCCGAGGCCGAGAAGCTTACCGGTATGACGATCCGCGATATCGACGGAATGTTGCAGGCGGCTGCGATGCTGCACACGATTGGCCCCAAGGCCGTTTTGCTTAAAGGCGGACACATGCAGGGGGGCGAAACCGTATCCGATATTCTGGCGAGCGAGGAGGGTATCGAAACCTTCGAAAGCCAGAGGATCGAGACGCCGCACGTTCATGGTACAGGCTGCACGCTGGCCTCGGCCATTGCCACCAGTCTGGCGCAAGGGATGGGACTGAAGGATGCCGTGCTACGCGGGCGCGCTTACCTTCACGAAGCGATTCGGACCAACCCCGGTCTGGGCGGTGGACAAGGGCCCGTAAATCACGGCCACACCTTCGCGGGGTTCGAGGCGTCCTAACATTCCCCGGGGATTGGTTTACACCACGGCCAAGTAAAAATCCGACGCCTCGCTGCGGAGGATTTGACTTAGCGTTTCAAGGCCGCTTCTTAAAATTTTCTGATTCGCGGGCTGACCGAAACAGACTCGTACCGCGTGCGGTGTTTCCCGCCGTCCGACAGTAAAAGCCTCTGCTGACGTGACGGTTACGCCCCGCTTTGCGGCTGCAGCTGCGAAATCACTGGAGCGCCAAGGGTCCGGCAGATGCAGCCACATAAAGGTACTGTCATCGGCGCAATCGATGTCCCAATCAGACAATACGTCTAAGGCAATGGCGCGGCGTTGACGTCCTTCACGTCGGCGGCTGGTAAGAATTTCTTCTGAAATACCAGTTTCGATCCAACGCGCGGCGATCTCTGCCGTAAGGGGGGAAGCCATCCAGCAGGTCGCCCGTATGGCACTGGTCAGACGGTCGGTTGCCGACCGGGGGCCTGCGACATAACCGACCCTTAAGCCGGGTGCCACGGCTTTGGTCAGGCTGGTCACATAGTATCCGAGATCCGGTAACAGCGCAGCTATTGGTGTTGGCGGACTTTCCACGAAGCGGCCGAATACGTCATCTTCCACAACGGCAACCGCGAATCTAAGAGCAATTTCCGCGATGACGTCGCGCCTGGCTGCCGACATGGTCTTGGTGGTCGGGTTTTGACAGGTCGGCACACAGTAGAGCGCTTTGATGTCATTGTTGCGGCACACAGCTTCAAAGGCTTCAGGAATGATTCCTTCCGCATCGAGAGGCAAGCCTTCTATGCGCAATCCGAGCACACGCGAGATTGCCTGAATACCGGGATAGGTCAAAGCCTCGGTGACAATCCGGTCACCGGGACGGGTGATTGCGGAGAGTGCAACCGTCATCCCATGATGTGCGCCTGCCGTCAGGACGACCCGCTCGGGATCCACGTTCGCCAGGCCGCTTTGTTCGATCCAGCGGACGCCGGCAATACGATGCCGCCACGAACCGCCCTGCGGCTGATAACCGAAGTTCGAGACGGTTTGCGGGTCGCGTGCCAGGCTGTTGAGGATCTCGGGTATGTATTGAGCTTCACATCCCGGGGGCGGGAAGGCGAAGTTCATGTGAACCGTATCTTCGTCGTCTTGCTCTTTGCTTGAGAGTACATGGTTCATCGCTGCCGTGGCGCCACGAACATAGGTGCCTCGACCGACTTCGCCGCTGGTCAATCCTCGCCGTTCGGCTTCCGCGTAGGCACGGCTGACTGTCCCGACTGTGACGCCTAGACGCCATGCCAGATCCCGGTGCGTGGGTAGACGGTCACCGGCGTTGAGTTGTCCCGATGCAATGTCGTCGGACAAGGCGTCTGCGAGAGCGAGATAGCGCGGGCCGCTCCGATCATCGATATCTGGTTGCCAATTTGTCATGGTGACAATAATTACATTGACTACGTTCGTATGCAATACATAAATACAATTATTGAATCGGGGAGGAAATTGTATCGATTCAAAGGAGAGAATGATGAGTACAATATTACCACACTTTGGGCTCTCGCCCTTAACGTCAATGCCAAGAACTCTGTTTGCAGGGTCCTTTAAGACTGGCACAAACGGGCATGTTGGTTTGATCGAAACCTTTGTTCGGAGGGCAGTCCAGCGTAGACAGCTCCGAGCTCTGGAGGATCACGAGCTGCAGGATATTGGGGTATCCAGGGTGGCCGCTCACCGTGAAGCCGGCAAACC
The DNA here is from genome assembly GCF_947331435.1 of Pelagibius sp. Alg239-R121. GTDB lineage: Bacteria > Pseudomonadota > Alphaproteobacteria > Kiloniellales > Kiloniellaceae > Denitrobaculum. Next base: position 560,064 of record NZ_CAMZOF010000003.1, read on the forward strand.
TTTCTGGCGCGCATGATTGAGTGTCAGGCGAACGTGGGAGACAATAACCGAAATTGTATCCCACGTTGCGATCTCACTCCAACCGGCCTTAAACCGGAAAGCCGGGTTTTGTGAGCAGATGCCAGTGGTATTAATTTTTGTAGAGTGACAATGAGGAGTGCCGGAATGGCTCAGGAAATTACTCTTTATCAGGTTGATGCCTTCACCAGTGCGGTGTTCGGCGGCAATCCGGCAGCCATCTGTCCATTGGAGAGCTGGCTCGACGACAAGCTGCTGCAGTTGATCGCAGTGGAGAACAATTTGTCGGAGACGGCATTCTTTGTGCGTGATGGTGAGGATTTTCATCTGCGCTGGTTTACGCCGGGCGCCGAAGTGGATCTCTGTGGTCATGCGACACTTGCTACAAGCTATGTGATCGCGACCTACTTGGAGCCCGGCCGTAAGACCATGGGGTTCCAATCCCGAAGCGGACGGCTGGAGGTTACGCGGGACGACGATCTCTACACACTCGACTTTCCGGTTTTAAAGAGCGAAGCCTGTGATTGTCCGGCGTTGCTCAGCGAAGCGCTGAATGCCGAGGTGCAGGCGACGTTCGACGGCATGGACCTTATGGCCATCGTCAAGGACGAGGAAGCCGTGCGTGGACTCAAGCCGGATATGGCCAAGATTGCCGGTCTCGAGACCCGCGGCGTGATCGTGACTGCGGAAGGAACGGAATGCGATTTTGTCTCCCGATTTTTTGCACCCAAGCACGGGATTCCGGAGGATCCGGTGACTGGATCAGCCCATTGCCTTCTAACGCCATATTGGAGTGAACGGCTTGGCAAGACCAAGATGACAGCGCGTCAAATTTCGGCGCGGGGCGGTGAACTGATTGTCGAACTGAAAGGGGATCGCGTTCTGATCTCCGGTCGCGCCGCGCCCTATATGATCGGCACCATTAAGGTTTGACCGACGATTTTGCGGACCCCTGGGCCTAAAAGGGCCAGACCAGCAGGATAAGTGGCACTGCCGCCGACACGATCAGGATGTCGAGCGGCAGGCCCATGCGCCAGTAGTCGCCGAACTTGTAGCCGCCAGGGCCCATCACCAGAAGGTTGGACTGATGTCCGATCGGCGTAAGGTAGGTCGAAGAGGCACCAACCGCGACAGCCATCAGGAAGGGATCGATACTGACTCCCAGCCCTTGTCCGATTGCGATTCCGATCGGGGCCATGAGCACCGCGGTCGCCGCATTGTTCATCACGTCCGATATCAGCATGGTAACGACCATCAAAAGGACCAGGACACCCCAGAGTGGGATCGAGTCGGCGAGAGTCAGAATAGGACCGGCGATGACCATGGTGCCTCCGGTCGTCTCGAGCGCAGTGCCGATCGGAATCATGGCGCCAAGCAAAACGATCACTGACCAATCGATGGATTCGTAAAGCTCACGTAGACTAACCTGCTGAAGAATCACGAGCGCAACGGCAGCCGCCACGAAAGCGATCTGTGCTGGTACAGTCCCCGAGACCACGAGCGCGATTGCGGACCCGAAGATCAGAGGAGAAACTGGCGAGCTTTTAGGCCGGCCCAGACCGATTTCGCGCTGTGCTAGGGGCAGACAGCCAAGGTTTGTCAGTGCATCCTGCATCGAGGCCCGATCCCCTTGAAGCAGCAGGACATCACCGGCGCGAAACCGCACTTGACCAAGCCGTTCCCCAACCGTCCGGCCTTGCCGGGCGACGCCCAGCAGGTTTACCCCGTAGCGAGTGTGCAATCGCATGCCTTGGGCTGTCCGTGCCTCGAGACGCGAGCCCGGGACGATGACAGCCTCCATCAGGCCGACCCGCTCCGATCGCAGATTCTCGGTTTCGACTTCGGCGCTGCCTTCCACTTCCAGCTCGGCTTTTTCAGCGATCCGCTCCAAAGTGGCGGTGTCCGCCTCGACAACCAGAATATCTTCGGCCTGCAGCCGCAGGAAACCGGATGGAGCGAGCATCCGGTCTTCGCGCCGGATGAGCGCGACAACGACCATATCGCCTTGTCCAAGGAGCTCAAGGTCGACCAATCGCCGACCGACAAAACGCGAACCGGTACGGACCCGGAGTTCGGTAATGTAGTCTTCCAGCATGAAGCGGGCCTGAGAATCCGCGACCTCGCCACGGTGCGGCAAAAGCCGCCAGCCGATCAACGCAATGAAGATGATGCCCACGATGGCGACGCCCAGTCCAACCGGCGCGAAATCGAACATGGCGAAGGTTTGGCCTGTGGTTTCAGCCCGGACGTTGGCGATGATGATGTTAGGCGGGGTACCAATCAAGGTGGCGAGGCCGCCAAGCAGGGAGCCGAAACTCAGGGGCATCAGGAACCGGCTGACTGGGCGCCGGGTTTCCTTTGCACTGCGGATTGCCACCGGCAGCATCAGTGCGAGCGCGCCGACATTATTCATGAAGGCGGAGCAGGCCGCCGCAGTGCCGCTCATGGCCAGAACATGAAGCGATGTGTTTGATGTGGCAGGTTCGAGAAATCTGGAAATCACTTCCACGATCCGGGATTTCCGCAGCGCACGTGAAAGAATCAGGATGGCGGCGACCGTCACGACCGCAGGGTGCCCGAAACCGCTGAAGGCATGATCCGTTGCAACGACGCCGGTAGCTACGGATGCCAGCAATAGCAGAATGGCGACCACGTCATAACGCAGCCGACCCCAGGCGAACATCCCGAGTCCGGCCCCGATGATGGCAAAAAGGAAGTATTGCTCCATGCTCATGGATTACGCGAGGTCTCTCCCGAATTTGGCTTGTGGAGTCATGTTTCATCTCTCATAGAGAGTGGTGACATTAACCTGCTAATTCCCCGTCCGACCAGTGGAGAGGGAAACGTCGTACCTGCATTGACGCACTGCAACATGGTCTCTAGTATCCGCGACACTTTAGGGGGCGTTTGCGACAGAAGCGACGTCTTTTCTCATCATTCAAAATCAGGAGATGACTCAGATGGCGTTGATGACGCCGGCCATTCGGCCCAGTAATCCTAGGTTTTCATCCGGTCCTTGCGCAAAGCGTCCAGGTTGGTCGCTCGACGCACTTTCTGGTGCGAGTCTGGGCCGATCTCATCGTTCCAAGGATGGGAAAGCCAAGTTGGGCGAAGTCATCGAGCGCTCCCGGGACATTCTTGGTATCCCTGCAGACTATCGTATCGGGATCGTGCCGGCGTCTGACACAGGTGCGGTCGAGATGGCATTGTGGTCACTCCTGGGGGCGCGGGGCGTTGATATGCTCGCCTGGGAGAGTTTTGGCAAGGGTTGGATCACCGATGTCGCGAAACAATTGAAGCTCGACGACCTTAGAAGCCTTGAAGCCGACTATGGCGATATCGTCGACCTCACAAAGGTCGACTGCGACCGCGACGTCGTCTTCACCTGGAACGGCACGACCTCCGGCGCGCGCGTGCCGAATGGGGATTGGATTCCCGCCGACCGTGGCGGCTTGACCATTTGTGACGCGACCTCGGCGGTCTTTGCGATGGATCTGCAGTTCGATAAGTTGGACGTCGTTACCTGGTCCTGGCAGAAGGTGCTGGGCGGCGAGGGGGCACATGGCATGCTGGTTCTCAGTCCGCGCGCTGTCGAACGCCTGGAGAGCTATACGCCGTCCTGGCCGCTGCCCAAGATTTTCCGACTGACCAAAGGCGGCAAGCTGATCGAGGGTGTATTCAAGGGTGAGACAATCAATACGCCTTCGATGCTTTGTGTCGAAGATGCACTGGACTCTCTGCGTTGGGCAGAATCGATCGGTGGACTTGCGTCTCTAAAAGCGCGTTCGCAGGCCAACCTGCAGGCGGTCTCCGAATGGGTCGCTGAAAGAGACTGGGTTGATTTCCTGGTCGGCGACCCGGCGATCCGCTCGTCAACCAGCATCTGCTTGAAATTTGCTGACCCCTGGTTCCAGAGCCTTGGGTCAGATGAGCAGGCAGTAGTGGCAAAGACGGTTGCCAAGCAGGTCGAGGATGCAGGTGTCGGGTTTGATCTTGGTGGCTATCGTGATGCTCCACCGGGATTGCGTCTCTGGGGCGGATCCACGGTCGAGTCTGAGGATATGCGCGCACTGCTGCCCTGGCTGGATTGGTCCTTCGAAGAGGTCAAGTCCCAGAAGGCGGCGGCCTGAGGCGCGGCAACGCGCTCGCCTCCTATCCACTAAATTCCGCGCAAGAGTGAGACTTCAGAAAGCCTAGCCTTCTGCGCGGCTCCTTTCGAGGTAATGAGAAATGCCTAAAGTACTGATTTCAGATAAGTTGAGCCCGCGCGCTGCGGACATTTTCCGTGAACGCGGGATCGAGGTCGATGTCCTTGTCGGTCTCAGCCCTGAAGAGCTGATTGCTAAGATTGGCGATTATGATGGCCTTGCAATCCGCTCGGCGACAAAAGTCGTTGCGGATGTTATTGCCGCTGCCGACAATCTCAAGGTCGTCGGACGGGCAGGTATCGGTGTCGACAATGTCGACATTCCGGCGGCCACCCAACGCGGTATCGTTGTGATGAATACACCTCATGGGAACTCCATCACGACCGCGGAGCACGCCATTGCAATGATGTTCGCTCTGGCACGCCAGATTCCCGAAGCAGACCGGTCGACCCAGGGCGGAAAGTGGGAGAAATCCCGTTTCATGGGCGTCGAACTGACCGGCAAGACCCTTGGTATCATCGGATGCGGTAACATCGGAGCGATCGTTGCGAACCGCGGACAGGGACTTCGCATGAAGGTTGTCGCCTACGACCCCTTCCTGTCGCCGGACCGGGCCGAAGACCTGGGTGTTGAAAAACTTGAGCTGGACGAACTTCTGACTCGCTCGGATTTCATAACCTTGCACGTGCCCATGACCGACCAGACCAGAGGCATCATCGATGCCACTGCCATGGCGAAGATGAAATCCGGTGTGCGGATCATCAACTGTGCACGGGGAGGTCTCGTGGTCGAAGATGATCTGAAGGCCGCACTGGAATCGGGGCAGGTCGCCGGTGCCGCACTTGATGTCTTCACAGACGAGCCCGCGAAGGAAAATGCCTTGTTCGGCATGGACAATGTCGTTGCGACGCCGCATCTGGGCGCGGCGACTGCTGAAGCGCAGGAAAAAGTAGCGCTGCAGGTTGCCGATCAGATGGCGGATTACCTGCTGACCGGCGCCGTGACCAATGCCCTCAACATGCCGTCTTTGACTGCTGAGGAAGCCGCCCGGCTTCGCCCTTATATGGAGCTGTCCGACCAACTCGGCTCTTTTGCCGGCCAGTTGACCCGGACCGGACTCAAGAACGTCACGATCGAGTACGAAGGGCAGGTGGCTTCGCTGAACTGCCGTCCCCTGACCCAGGCGATCCTGACCGGGCTGCTGCGGCCTATGCTCGAATCGGTCAACATGGTGAACGCCCCGATTATTGCGCGTGAGCGCAATATCGACGTTGCCGAAGTCAAGCACGAGCGGGATTGTGATTTCCAGACTCTGATCCGGGTCTCCGTGACCACAGAGCGCGGCGATCGGGCCGTTGCGGGGACTCTGTTCGGCGGTCATCGGCCCCGACTGGTGGAAATCAAAGGTATTGAGATCGAAGCCGAGCTTGCAGCACACATGCTTTACATCACTAACGAGGATAAGCCGGGCTTCATCGGCGCTCTTGGAATGGCGCTCGGCTCTGCCGGGGTGAATATCGCAACCTTCCATCTTGGGCGGGCGGAGCGCGGCGGCGACGCCATAGCCCTTCTGGAGCTCGATGCGGCTCTGGACCCCACGGTCATCGATACACTCAAGAGACTGCCGAGCATCAAACAGGTCCAGCAACTGCACTTTTAGAGCCTGGCCATATTCTAGAGCGGATAGAATCCATGCACCCGGACGACTGATCGCCAACCGCGATTATGTTGACCTGGATAAACTCTAGGGCGCGGGCGAGTTTGAAGAGGGCTGCCTGTGGATTTCGCGGTGGGCGAGCTGAGTGATGCGCCAGACGGTGAACATGGAAAGCACGACTGCGGTACAAAAGACGTATAGGCCCGCATGGATTGTGACGTCGGATACCAGCGATATCTTGACGATCACGATCACCAACGCGACGACAAAAACGTCGAGCATGGACCATTTGCTGAAAAGCTCGACCCAACGGAGTGCTCGGCTCAGATCACCACGGGGGATTTCCGGACGACGCCAGACCAGAAATGCCAGGATGAGCTTGCAGACCGGAAAAACGATAGTGAATGTCAGGATAATCGCCACGAGAAGATAATCTCCGCTTTCGATCAGGCGAAGGGCGCCTTCGACAATCGAAACCTCGTCGTAAAAGATCATCAGGGTCCGCACAGTCATGACCGGCATGAACCAACCAGCCACCAGCAAAGCTGCCGACGTCAGCAACATCAGACCCAAAAGCCGGTCCGCAAGCGCATCTCCTCTCAGGAGCACTGCTTTGTCGTCTTCGGGAGAGGTGTTAGGTGGAATTTCAGATTCCATGAGGTCATTAGCCGTTGACAATAAGTAGAAGTCTTGCGGGATTGGCCGAGGTCTCCAAAGCAATGTGGATTTCCAATTGCCGTTGCCCGGTAAAACTAGTAGTCACTTCCCGGCTGTCAACAGAAGACGCAGGATACCTTGCGGCATTTCGTAAGGACGGCGTTTCGTGAGGATTGCACCAATCTCCATGGCGATCGTATGAACACTCTTGGTGATAAAGCACTGCTGCCTGCGGGCCTGCAAGATATCCTTCCGCCTGTGGCTGCCCATGAAGCGGGGGTCGTCGAGCGCCTGATCGGCGCCTTCGAGGGCTGGGGCTATGAGCGGGTGAAACCACCGCTTCTGGAGTTCGAGGACGCCTTGCTTTCCGGCACCGGGCAAGCTGTTGCACAGCAAACTTTCCGTCTGATGGACCCCGTGAGCCACCGTATGCTTGGGCTGCGCGCCGATATGACGCCGCAGGTTGTGCGCATCGCCGGGACACGCCTGCGCAATGCACCGCGCCCGCTTCGCCTTTGTTACGGCGGCCAGGTTTTGCAGGTAAAGGGCAGCCAGCTAAGACCGGAGAGGCAATTCGGCCAAGTCGGCGCCGAGCTGATCGGGGCATCTCAGGAACGCGCCGATGCAGAGGTCGTTCTCCTCGCGGCCCGTGCACTCGAGGCGGTCGGTGTTCAAGGTCTCTCGGTCGATCTCAACCTGCCACCGCTGGTGGGCGCTCTTGCGAAAGACCTGGGATTTGACGATTTGCAGTCGTCGCAGCTTCGCGAAGCGCTGGACCGCAAGGACGCGGCCAGCGTTGCTCAGTTGGCCGGTGATCGGTCGGAGCCTTTCCTGGCTCTGCTGCGGGCTGCCGGACCCGCTGATGAAGCCTTGAAAAAACTGGAGTCCCTGCGCCTGCCGTCCGCTGCAGACATAGAGTTGAGCCGATTGAAGCGCGTCGTTGGTTTGATCCGCGCTGAAGCGGCTGACGTTGCTCTGACTCTTGACCCGGTAGAACATCGGGGATTCGAATACCAGACCGGCATCAGTTTCGTCGTATTCGCCCGAAACGTCAGGGGTGAACTGGGCCGTGGTGGCCGTTACGACGCCGAAATTGAAGATGGTTCGACTGAATCCTGCACAGGTTTCACCCTCTTCATGGATACGGTCCTGAGGTCTCTGCCCAAGCCTGCTGCTGTGCGCCGTCTGTTTACGCCGATCGGCGCTGATAGTACGCGCGTGGCATCTCTGCAGTCCGAAGGCTGGAACATTATCGGCGCGTTGGATGAGGCCGAGGACCCGCATGCCGAGGCGGAGCGGCTGTTGTGCAGCCATGTGTTGAACGGTGATGCGATCGAATTGGTTAGAGCAATTCTTGATACAGAGGAAGAGTAACCATGGCTAATGTCGTTGTCGTCGGATCCCAGTGGGGCGATGAGGGAAAAGGCAAGATTGTCGATTGGCTCTCGGAACGCGCCGACGTGGTGGTGCGGTTTCAGGGCGGACACAATGCCGGGCATACCCTCGTCATCGACGGCGTGGTGTACAAACTCTCACTGCTGCCTTCAGGCATTGTGCGTCAGGGTAAACATTCGGTGATCGGCAACGGCGTTGTGGTCGACCCCTGGGCGCTGCTGGAAGAAATTGAGCGGATTCGAGAACAGGGCGTTGTCGTCACGCCGGAAACGCTAAAAATCGCCGAAAATGTCACCCTGATTCTGCCGCTGCATGCGGCGGTCGATCGGGCGCGTGAGCTTGCACGCGGCGATGCAAAGATCGGCACCACGGGCCGCGGGATCGGCCCGGCCTATGAAGACAAGGTTGGCCGCCGCGCAGTCCGCCTCTGCGATCTGGCGGACGAGACTACGGTGCGTGAACGGGTTGATGCCCTGTTGCTGCACCATAATGCCCTCCTGCGCGGACTTGGCCAGCCCGAGGCGAGCGGGGAAGGTTTGGTCACTGCGCTGCTCGAAATTGCGCCTAGGATCCTGCCGTTTGCCGAACGTGTCTGGAATGTATTGGACCAGGCTGATCGCCGTGGGCAACGTATTCTGTTCGAGGGCGCGCAGGGTGCGATGCTCGATGTCGACCATGGCACTTATCCCTTTGTCACCTCGTCCAACACCGTGGCCGGCCAAGCGGCAGCAGGTTCAGGGATCGGTCCCAAGGCTATGGACTATGTTCTGGGGATTACCAAGGCTTATACGACGCGCGTCGGCGCGGGGCCATTTCCAACCGAGTTGGATGATGAGATCGGTCAGCGCCTTGGCGAGCGCGGTCATGAATTTGGCACCGTCACGGGACGGCGTCGTCGCTGCGGCTGGTTCGACGCGGTTATGGTGCGTCAGGCAGCAAAGACCGGCGGCATCGACGGTATTGCGCTGACCAAGCTGGATGTGCTCGATGGGATCGAAACTCTTAAGGTATGTACCGGTTATCGCGTTGACGGGAAGGTCTTGGATCATCTTCCGGCCCTGTCCGCAAGCCAGTCTAAGGTCGAACCCGTCTACGAGGATCTGGAGGGGTGGAGCGACAGCACTCAGGGCGCGCGTTCTTGGGCTGAACTGCCTGCCACGGCCGTTAAGTACATCCGGCGCCTTGAGGAATTGATCGAGGTCCCGGTTGCGTTGCTCTCCACCAGTCCGGAGCGTGAAGACACGATTCTCGTGCGCGATCCTTTCGAAGGCTGAAGTTAGCTTTTCTTTCAATGGGTTGAAGGGCGGATCATGTTCTTGATCGCCCCATTCAAGAGCGATCGCCCGTAAGGCGAAGTTCTTAGGTCGCCGTTAACTATCTTTTTGTTCTCTTCAGGTTAATTTTCTCCGGGAGCGGTAATGTCTGCGCAGGCTGGATGCCTTGCACGCGGGCTTCGCCGTTCGTGGGATGATTGAAGCTGATGACCCCCGGCGTTTGGATGGTGGATCCTATCGGATTGCTCAAGCCAGTGGGTGGAGAGGACTCGAACACGAGATGGCGAACACGGCAGTAAAGCGAGGAGGCGATCAAGGAACCGAACTACCAAATCGCTACGAAGTTTACCCTGACCAGCCCTTGCCGTTTCTTAATTCGCCCGGTGTCGACGCTGTGGCAGCGCACGACACCCGGAACCCCAGCCGCAACCTGTTTGCGATCATCTGCAAACGCGAGTTGGCGCCGCGCGTAGACGCAATCCGGTCGCTGTCTCACGTCGAATCGAGCGCATTCCTAACGCCGCGTGCGTCTGGAGTGATTACGCTTAGCAGAGACCAGAGTCGCAAATTCGCTATCGTATTTGAACAGCCGCGCGGTGATCGGGTGCAAATGGAACCGGACGCCGCTTTCCAGCCAATCGCTGAAGATGACATCATTCGGGGTGTCATACTGCCGATGATGTCCATTTTGCGGGAGATCGGCAGCCGTGTGATGGCCCACAGGGCGATCCGGGCGGACAATGTCTTCATCAGCGCGGGCAGCAATCAGGAAATGATTCTTGGTGAATGCGTGAGTACGCCCGCAGGCTACTTTCAACCGGTGATCTACGAACCCATCGACGCGGCAATGTCGAACCCGAGTGGACGCGGCGCGGGTTATGTCAGCGATGACTATTATGCTCTGGGAGTCCTGATCGCCGTTCTGAACTGCGGTGGCAATCCAATTGCGCATATGTCCGATGATGAGGTTGTCGCTTCAAAGATCGCGGTTGGATCCTATGCAACACTGGTCGGACCCTCGAAGGTCTCACTCAAACTTATGGAAGCGCTGCGGGGTCTCCTTTGTGACGATCCGCATGAACGCTGGAGCATTTCCGATCTCGAACTTTGGGCTAACGGCCGTCATCTGAGTCCCAAACAGGCCACGCTTCCTCCTAAAGCTGCGCGAACCTTCGAATTTGAGGGCGAGGAATATATCACTGCGCCAGGTCTTTCCTTCGCTATGGGTCAGAATTGGGCGCAGGCTCAGGACAAACTCAGGGACGACGCTTTAGAGGGCTGGGTTCGCCGCAGCCTGTCGGATGATAAACGCGCGTCATCAATCTTAAAGGCCAGTCGTATGTCCCGCCTGGCAGGCGAGAGTGGCGGTGGCGGCCAAGACAAATCCTTATCGGGCGTCTTGGTTGCGCTCGATCATACCGCGCCGATCCGATACAAGACAGTCAGTGCTCGGCTCGACGGGCTGGCGCAGGCATTGGCGATCGATTTCGGCAAGGAACATCTGCCGGAGATGATTTGCGAGGTGGTGCGCGCCAAATTGCACAAGTCCTGGATCGAGTCCCAACCTGCCATGCGGCCCGACTTCGTGCCCTGGATTCGCCAGGCCGACATGATTGAAACCTTCGTAAACCGTTCGATGATCGGCTACGGCCCGGAACGCGCGCTTTATGAATGCAACTCCGGTTGGCCATGTCTGTCTCCGCTGCTTAAAGACCAATTCGTCAACGAGATTCCAGACCTCTTACCGGCTTTGGAGCGCGTCGCAGAATCCGGCGTGGGCGATCGTGAGCCGATTGACCGGCATATTGCGGCTTTCTGCGCTGCGCGCTCGAAAAACCTATCGGAACGTTTGCTCAATAAACTCGCCGATCCAAAAGATAAATTATCGTACTACATTGCGGTGCTCCGGCTGTATGCCGAGGTTCAGCGCGCCGTGGGACCAGCGTCTCTGCCAAATATCTCGCGGTGGTTTGCACAGCTGCTTACGCCGATCGTCGAAACCTATCATTTTCGCAGCTTCCGGGAGCAACTCTCCAAGGGAATAGATGGCGCCGTAAAGGGCGGTGATCTCGCCGGACTGTTGTGGCTTGTGGACAACGAAGATCTTCGTCGGCAGGACGACACCGGCTTTGAACAAGCACAACGGGAGTTCGCGTATATTGCCGGTCAAATCACTTGGCACGAAGAGGGAGGGTTGACGTCCAAGGCGCGCGTTGCAGCTGTTAGTCAGCGGGCGTCGGCAGTTGTTTCTTCGGTTCTGGCCAGCGTTTCGATCGCGGTCATGTCGTTAATTTACGTGAGCTGACGGAGCAGTCTTATGGCCACGGAAGCGGCAAAAAGCAACAAGATGACATGGATCCTGCTCGGGATACCCGTCGCCGCAGTCTTGATGCCAACTTGTATGCTGTTGGTGGTTCTGATGGTGCCGACGATGGTCGTATTTATTGTGGACGGGACACCTGGCCGGAAATTCGTGGTCACGGTGGGAATGATGAACCTGGCGGGATCAATACCGGCGATCGCTGAGCTATGGTCTCAGGGACAGACGTTTCAGGCTTCGTTCGACGGCATGTCGGACATTTTTTCCTGGGCCTCAGCTCTTATGGCTTCCGGCCTGGGTTGGCTGATTTACTGGATCATGCCGCCGATCATCTCCAACTTCCAGGGGGTCGCATCGAAGACACAGGTTCTGGGGCTGAGGGCAAAGCAAAAGAAGCTTATTGCGACCTGGGGCGATGAAGTCGCGGCCGTCACCGCAGAACCCTATCGGGAGTCTGAAGAAGAGACCGCTGAACCTGAGGTAGAGTAGGCATTGGGGTAGGGCAAACAAAAGAAGGTCTGGAACCTGATGATCGTTCTCGAAATCAGGAACAAAAATGAGCCAGACTCTATACTTCTTGGCTGGAGTCCTGGGCGAGTGGCTTCGACGCCCTTAACCGGCGTTTCAGGATGACCAGGTTCAGCAGAATGAAGTAGAAAAAGAAGGTCTCCTGCACTTCGCTCGCGCGGCTGAAGATGAGCCCATCGAACTCGATCGCGGAGAGTATGCGTTCCGAGGTTTTTGAGAATTCTGCCAGTACCGCCGTAGGCAAAGTGATGAGCGGTGGCAGGATAATAGCAAATTTGGTCGCGCGGATTTCCGGTCGCTTTAGAGCTGCCAAAGGAATGAGAATACCGCCAAGGATGACACCGATTTCGAGCAAAGCGCGTGGTTTCTGATCAAACCAGGAGCTGGTGTTGTGAAGGTTGGTTTCTTCCTGGTCGTTGATTTTCTCCCAGGCCTCCGGGGTATCCCACTGCATATAGTGCTGGCCCCAGCTGGCTTCTTCGCCGCCGATGTAAAGGCAACCGAGTGCAGCCAGCACGACCCACAACCACAGCCATTTAAAGCTGCGTACCTGGGGCATAAAGAGAATTCGCAAGCTTAAAAAGAAACCAGCCAGAGGAATCAGAGCGTGAGAAAGTTCTAGGACTCCACGCTCTTCGCTGCCGAACCAAACACTGTAAAAGTCAGGTGCAACCTGCCCTATGAAAGCCAGCACCACGGCAACAGCCAACGGCAGCCAAAGCCAAACCCACTTGGGCAGATGATCCGGATTGGATTGAGAAGGAGCGAGTGTGGATGAATCTTGTGTAACCATTATCCGTTTGCTCTAAGCCGCGTACTCAGCCCGGTCAAGGGTGATCCGCTTTAACAATTTAAATGAGAGGCAAATTCGGGCTTTTCACTCATTCAGCGAAAAACAGCCAGACTCTGATGAAAATACGCACAGGCTGCAGTTTCCTCTCCCAGATAAGACCTGGCGAACATAAAAAGGGCCGGTCTCACTGTGAGATCGGCCCTAAAGTTAGGCTTATAACCAGCCTAGGGAGGAGTTATTCAAAAAAACCGTTACGCGGTTGCCAGCCGTTGCTCAATGGCGGCGTTGCGAATCGCCTTTTGAAGCTTTTCAAACGCGCGGACTTCGATCTGACGAACCCGCTCGCGGCTGATGCCGTATTCCTGTGACAGTTCTTCGAGCGTGGTGGGATTGTCCTTCAAGCGTCGTTCCTCGAGGATGTGCCGTTCACGCTCGTTAAGGGATTTCATGGCCGAAACCAGCAGCGCCCGGCGTTTGCCGAGTTCTTCATCCTCAGCAAGCATGGTTTCCTGGTCCATGGTGTCATCCACCAGCCAGTCCTGCCACTCACCGTCACCGTCGATCCGCAGCGGCGCGTTCAGAGAATTGTCGGGAGCCGCGAGTCGGCGGTTCATGCTGATAACATCGGCTTCGGGTACATTGAGCTGTGTCGCGATGTGCGAGACCTGCTCAGGATGTAGGTCGCCTTCTTCGATAGCCTGCATCTGACCTTTCAGCTTGCGCAGGTTGAAGAAGAGCTTTTTCTGCGCGGCCGTCGTACCCATCTTCACGAGCGACCAAGAGTGTAGAATGTACTCCTGAATGGCAGCCCGGATCCACCACATAGCATAGGTGGCCAGACGGAAGCCGCGTTCGGGATCGAAGCGCTTGACCGCCTGCATCATGCCGACATTGCCTTCGGAGATCAGTTCGGAAACAGGCAGGCCGTAACCGCGGTATCCCATGGCGATTTTGGCCACAAGCCGCAGATGGCTGGTGACCAGTTGATGGGCGGACTCAACGTCGCCGCCTTCGCGCCAGTTTTTCGCAAGGGTGTATTCCTGTTCCTGTTCCAGCATCGGAAATTTACGAATTTCCTGAAGATAGGATGACAGATTGCCCTCGGAACCTAAGGCGGGAACTCTTGGTGAAGCCATATCAACATACTCCTAAACCCAGCCTGAACGTGGGGTCTTATCCCCTTGCAGGCTTCGGGCAAACCTCCGCAGGAGAGTACAACCCCCTCTGCGGTTTTTTGCGTTCTAACGATGCCAGGTAATCCCCCTGGACACGGCCTTTTGCCAGAAGACCGTATATATTATGTAGGAACGCGGCCTACGATCCACAAGCGATCGCACAAATATTCGTTTAATACGCGATATTTTACTATGATTCTAAAGAATAAATCAAGTTGCTTATATCAGGAGGTAATTCGCTTTGAAACGAATGTTTTTCTGCTGTTATCGGGTGCTTGAAGCCCAAAACACAGGCATGTAGCGCCTGCCTGTTGAAGTTTTTAATCGTTTCGCGGGTATCGTCGGACAGACGTTGCAGCTTTCCCTCGCTGGCACGACCGTAAACCGGGTCACCGATCAAAGAATGGCCCTTTTCGGTGAGGTGCACCCGAATCTGATGGGTCCTTCCGGTCATGAGGCGGCATTCGATCAGGCTCACCGCGCCTTCCGCAAAACTTTTCAAGCTGCGGTACCGAGTTAGAGCCGTCTTACCGCCGTGGCGTAGAACCGCCATTTTCTTGCGGTTGCGTGGACTGCGGCCGATGTTACCTTCGATTTCACCCTGTTCCGGGCTGGGGCGCCCCCAAACGAGGGCCTGGTAAGCGCGCTCAATATCACGTGCGGCGAAAAGTTCGGTCAGAGCCTGATGCACTGCTTCGGTCTTGGCTGCCACCATGAGGCCAGTGGTATCTTTGTCCAGCCGATGGACGATTCCCGGGCGGCGCACACCGCCGATACCTTTCAGCGACTCTCCACAGTGCCCGATGAGCGCGTTAACCAAAGTACCGTCAAGGTTTCCGGGAGCGGGATGGACCACCATGCCGGCGGGCTTGTCGATCACGATCAGGTAAGGATCTTCGAAGACGATATTCAGTTCGATGTCCTGCGCTTCGGGTTCTGCAGGGACAGCGGGCGGCACCTCGAGAACCAGGCTTTGGCCGGGTTTGACCCGAAACGCCGGGTTGTCTATCGTCTTGCCGTCGATGCTGAGCTGACCAGTGATAATCAGGCCCTGGAGCCTGCTGCGGGACAGGGTCGGCAGCTTCTTGACCAGTAAGCGATCCACGCGTTCGCGTTTGTCTACGGGCTCCACCAGGATCTCGTGACGTTCGGTAATGTCTGCTTCTCTTGCGTCGTCGATGTCGGGCAAAGCCGTGTGCTTCGGTTATTGTGTCAAATACTGTGCAGAGAGATAGCCTTCCGCCATGAACCTTGAAAGCCTAAATCGATGAAAGCCCTTAAGACCGCCGTTATCCTGATGTCTGTTGTCATCGTCGCCGGCTTCGGCTTCGTGGTCTATACCATCGTGGATCGCATGATGTCGGGCGAACCGGTGCTTGCGGCGCGTACGGACACGCCCGATGTTCCCGACGCCACGGCAAGTTTCGGAGACATTGATCTCCCCGTTCCCTTGGGCTGCGATCTGGACTCGGTCCAATTGGAGGGGCAAAGACTGCTGATTACCCTGGACGGCTTGGACGACCAACGCTGCAAGCAAATTATTGTCATGGATACGACCGACGGTAAGGTTCTGGGCCGGGTGACCCTGCAACCACCGTTGTAGGGCAAAACCGTCCACGGAAACCCTCATTTGCGATCATACTCTCCATAGGTAACAGACATGACGAACTTCGCATCCGACAACGTGACGGCTATGGCGCCGGAGATTCTGGCGGCTTTGGCGGCGGCGAATGAGGGGCCGGCGATGCCCTACGGTGCTGATCCGGTGACCGAGCGTGTAAGAGCCCGCTTTAACGAGATTTTTGAGACGGAGACGGTGGTCTATCCCGTTGCGACCGGTACGGCTGCGAACGTTCTGGGACTCTCGCTCCTGACGCCTCCCTATGGCGCTGTTTACTGCCATCGTGATGCACATATCGCGGTCGACGAGTGTGGTGCACCGGAGTTCTACACCGGCGGCGCCAAGCTGGTGACGCTGGAGGGTGCGCAGGGAAAACTGACTGCCGACATCCTTGCTGCAGAAATCGGCGGTGCCGGTGATGTTCATCACGTGCAGCCGTCTGCGATCAGCCTCACCCAGGCGACGGAGGTCGGAACACTCTATCGGCCCGATGAGGTTGCCGCTATTTCCGAAGTGGCGCAACGGCATAAACTTGGCCTTCAAATGGACGGCGCGCGTTTTGCCAACGCCATTGCTGCGTTGGGCTGCAGCCCGGCAGAGATGACGTGGAAGGCCGGTGTCGACGTGCTTGCCTTCGGCGCCACTAAAAACGGAGCCATGGCGGCAGAGGCCGTGGTTATTTTCAAACCTGAGCTCGCGGGTGAGTTCGGCTTCCGGCGGAAACGAGGCGGACACCTCTTTTCCAAGGGCCGCTTTCTCTCGGCACAGCTTGAAGGCTATCTGGCCGATGATCTCTGGTTACGCCATGCCAGACACGCCAACAGCCTGGCGGCTCGCCTGGGCGCGGGGCTGTCGGGGCTACCCGGTATCACTCTGCATCACCCGGTCGAAGCCAACATACTGTTCTTGCGTCTGCCCAAGGCGGTCGTAGACGGTCTGAAGGCCGCGGGCTTCATGTTCTACGATTGGGCCAACGCCACGACAGGCCACGATCATCGCGAGATCCGGCTGGTGACCGCTTTCAACAGCGTTTCAGAGGATGTTGAGGCTTTCATCGCCAGCGCTGCCAGCTTGGCCCGGGACGCCGCTGCATAAATGACCTTATCTGATGACGGCGGCTGATTGGCAGTCCAACCAGGGACGTGAAATCGGACGATATTTTGTAGGTGCAGTTTTTTACGCGGAAACTAGGGATTTTCCTAAAACAAAAGCTTGCCCCGACGCCCGGCTTTAGCTATGTCATGCCCCCTGTCCAGCAGGTCCCCTTCGTCTAGTGGCCTAGGACGCCGCCCTCTCACGGCGGAAACAGGGGTTCGACTCCCCTAGGGGACGCCATTTCATTAAAAATCATCGACTGGCTTGAACGCCGCGCGGAGATGCCGTCGCGCATCCGGTTTTGGTGGAATTTCAGCTAATTTCCGGCGAATTACTGCGTAATCGCTCTGGCGCGAAATTTTTTCCCGACATTGCCAAGGATTTGCTGCTCTCATACGTCTAATGACTGAACATGCGTATGAACACGAGCGATAGTGCGTTGGCCGTGCAGGCCGGAAATGGCGATGCAGCGGCATTTAAGGTGCTGCTGGAGCGGCACTATGACGGCGTTTACCGCATTGCCTTTCGCTTCACCGGAGTACGCGAAGACGCGGAAGATATAGCTCAGGCCGTCTGCACGTCGCTCGCCGGCAAGCTTCGTTCATTCAAGGGTGAGGCGCGTTTTACCACCTGGCTCTACCGTATCGTCGTCAATGCAGCGCAAGACCATCACCGGCGGCAGAGCGCCACCACCCGTCTGCACGAATCCTATAGCGTAATTTCTGAGCTGATGCGCGGCGCGGAGGCTGAAACAGCACGCGAACTGCGCTGGTTATATGACGCACTCCAGCGGGTCGGCGAGGATCTGCGCGAGACCGCCGTGCTGGTTTTGGCAGAGGGCCTTACGCACGCAGAGGCCGCAGATGTTCTGGAGATTAAGGAATCAACCGTGTCCTGGCGCATGCACGAATTGCGCAAAGAACTTAAAGCCTTGGCGAAAGCAGAAGCATGAGTGACGAACTGGACAGAATGAAACGGGCTTTCCGGGGGCAGGATCCTGTCCGGCCAGATGACGCCGCTCGGCAGGCTGCGATGGGCGCCGCCATGACTCAGTTTCAGGAAGAAAATGCAAAGGCTCACCAAGGAACCGGCATCGGCGCACGTCTTAGAGAGCGAGGCAACAATTTGCTGATCGCACTCAAGAGGAAACCGATGATGAACTTTGCGCAACCGAAACTGAGACACATGCTGGCAGGCGGCGCGAGCCTGGCTGTTTTGACCTTTGCAGTTCTCAACTTCAATCAGATCGAACAAGCTTTGATGCCGGCGATGTACGATTACAGTAATGACGAAGCTGATCTTCCCGCAGACAAGGAGGAGTCGGTGGCAATGAGTGAGGCTGAACCCGCGCCACGCATTGAAGGACTGGTTGGCCGGCAGGCATTAAGTGAGAAAAAGCGCCAGGTTCCAGCGCAAGCCTCGTCGACAAGCGCGGCTGCACCGGCAACTGCCGGACAAGCTCCTCTTCAAAGTCTCGCACAGGCTCCGGCTCGTTTGCGTAGGGAAGCCGAGAGGGCGCAGGGTTTAAGTGACCGCAGCGATGTCGTAGCACCGCACTACCAGGAGCAAGGCCGGGATAACTTCGAGAACATAGCCCCCAATCCCCTGCAACTGGTGACCGAGGATCCGGTCTCGACCTTTTCCGTCGATGTCGATACGGCATCTTATGCCTTTGTGCGCGGCGCCCTGAACCGTGGTGTCTTGCCCCAAAAAGATGCCGTCCGTGTCGAGGAACTGATTAATTACTTCGACTATAACTACGAAACGCCCGACAGCCGCAGCGAACCCTTTAAGGCCAACGTATCTGTCATGCCATCACCCTGGAACGTCAACACCAGGCTCCTGCGCATCGGCATCAAGGGCTTTGAGTTGCCGAAGACCGACGCGCCGAAAGCTAATCTGGTATTTCTTATCGATACTTCAGGTTCGATGAATTCGCCCGATAAGCTGCCGCTGCTGCGCAATTCGTTCAAGCTGCTTTTGTCCTCGCTCAAGCCCGACGACACGGTCGCCATCGTCGCCTATGCGGGTTCCGCAGGGACGGTTCTGGAGCCAACGCGGGCGGACGATAAAAACAAGATTCTCGCCGCGCTCGATCGTCTTGATGCCGGCGGGTCAACGGCGGGCGCAGAAGGGATCCGCAAAGCCTACCAGCTTGCCGAACGTCAAATCGACCAGAGCGGAGTCAACCGGGTGATCCTGGCAACTGACGGAGACTTCAATGTCGGCATCTCCGACCCGGAGGAATTGAAGAGCTTCGTCGAACGCAAGCGAAAGACCGGTGTGACCTTGTCAGTATTGGGATTCGGCCACGGCAACTACAATGACGAGCTGATGCAGGCACTCGCCCAGAACGGCAATGGTAACGCTGCCTACATCGATACACTCAATGAAGCTCGGAAAGTTCTGGTGGATGAAGCGGGTTCGACCCTGTTCACCATTGCCAAGGACGTAAAACTGCAGTTGGAGTTCAATCCGACGACGGTGAGCGAATACCGCCTGATCGGCTATGAAACGCGCATGTTGAATCGGGAGAACTTCAACAACGATAAAGTCGATGCCGGAGACATCGGCGCCGGACATACGGTGACGGCCCTCTATGAGTTCACGCCAGCTGGCTCTTCTGGACAACGGATCGACGATCTTCGCTATCAATCAGAAAGCCTGGCCAAGGAAAGCGGTACAAACACCAGCAACGAATACGCCTTCCTGAAGATCCGCTACAAATTACCCGACAGTGATACCAGCACGTTGATTTCGACAGCCGTCACCAAGGCTCTGGAAGTGTCTTCAGTCGAACAGGCACCGCAGTCTTCCCGCTTTGCCGCTGCTGTCGCGGCATTCGGACAAATCCTGCGCGGTGGACGTTATACGGCAGATTTCTCTTACGATGATGTGATTGCCCTGGCCCGATCTGCCAAGGGAGAGGATCGTTTCGGTTACCGTGCCGAATTCATCAATCTGGTGCGCTTGGCGAAATCGGCATCGGCTCTCGAGCCTCAACAGTAAACCGCGCGGTCGTTATCGGCCGAACCGTCTAAGAACGTGCAGCAGCCTCTCATTGAATGATGCAGAGACTGCTGCACGTTTTTTCATTCATCCCCAAGGTTCGAGACATATTCTGCCACTTCGGCATGGGTCCCAAACCAAACGTCCTCGTGGTCTTTGATGTGCTCTATCAGAGCCTCGAGAATGCCGATCCGCGAACGGTAACCGATCACGTGAGGATGCATGGTCAGAAGAAACAGGCCGCCTTCCTGATAAGCCCGATCAAACTCGCGGCGGAAAATGTCGTACACAGCGTCGGGTGGCGTATAGGGACGCAACGCATGGAAGCGATGCATGTTGAAGTAGACCGCGTCGTCGCGGATCCATTCAACCGGCAGCTCGACAATGCCGGTGGGCTCTCCTTCATCAAGCAATTCATAACAGTCGTCATCCGCCATGAGGGAGGAATCGTAAAGCAGGCCCAACTCGCGCTCGATCTTCAGGGTATGGGGGCTGAAATCCCAAGATGGAGTGCGCAGGCCGACCGGGCGCGTTCCGGTGATTTTCTCCAGCACGTCGGCGGAGCGGAACATAAGGTCGCGTTCGTCCTCGTAACTCAGGATCGAGTTGAGTTCATGGATCCAGCCGTGGATAGCAATCTCGTGTCCCTCCGCGGCGAGCATACGCTGCTCATTTTCATGCAGCAGTGCGGATACGGCGGGCACAAAAAACGTTGCTTTGATATCCGCCTTGTCGAGTGCGGCTTTGATCCGCGGAATACCTCGGCGTACACCGTATTGCCCCCAGGAGAGGCGCCCGATCGACGCGCCACCGTCGCGGAGCTCGTTGGTCTCATGGTCGGAATCGAAGGACAGCGCGACGGCGGCTCTCGCGCCGCCTGGCCATTCCGGCGGCACCAACGGCCGGCCGGCGCGCACTTTGTTGACCTTTTTCTGCCAGATCTCGTCTGACCATTGCCAGGGTTCAAGTTCGCTCATGGTCAATCTTCCTAGAGGTTACTTCAGTTGGCTGGAGAGCGGTTCTGGTTCCTGGCTTCTTCAATCAAGATCGACCGCACTCTGTATCACTGCGACCCGTTCAGTCGGAAAAGTGACAGGCAGTCTGTTGGCCTGTCCCCATTGCTCTCAACTGCGGCTCTTCTTTGATGCAGCGGTCCCGGGCCATAGGACAACGTGGGTTGAAACTGCACCCCGCCGGTGGATCGAGAGGTGAGGGAATTTCGCCTACGATCGGTCGCAGCTCCACCAGGGCGTCGTCCTCCAGAACCAGCTTCGGCACACTGTCGAGCAACGCCCGGGTGTAGGGATGTGAGGGAGAACTGTAGACAGTCTCCGTCTCGCCGATTTCGACAATCCGCCCCAGGTACATGATCGCGACGCGGTCTGAAACGTGACGGACGACACTGAGATCGTGCGAGATGAAGAGACAGGTGATCTGCAGTTCGCGTCGCAGCTTCAGGAACAGATTGATGATCTGAGCCTGGATGGAGACGTCGAGTGAGGCGACCGGTTCATCGCAGATCAACAGTTGCGGTTGCATCGCGAGTGCGCGCGCGATCGCGACGCGCTGCCGCTGGCCGCCCGAAAACTGATGCGGATAGCGTTCGGCGAAGCCGGCGTCCAGTCCGACGCGTTCCAACCAACCTCCGACATAGCTTTTCGCGTCCGAACGGGTGATCAAATTGTGGGTGATCGGGCCTTCGGCAATGATGTCCCCGATAGGCATCCGGGGGTCGAGCGAGGCGAAGGGGTCCTGAAAAACAGTCTGCACCTCGGTCGTTGTTTTGCGGCCGTTTATCATGACGGCCTCGCCGCCGAGCGATGCCGTTCCTGAGGTCGCCGGCAAGATTCCTGCCGCGATCCTGCCGAGCGTGGATTTTCCGCAACCCGACTCACCGACCAGTCCAAGAGTCTCACCACGCAGAATGCTGAGAGAAACATCGTCGACGGCGTGGACCGATCGTGTTTCCACCTTGGCGCCCAGACGTGCGGCGATCTGATCTCCAACCGACAAGCTGGGTGAAAAGCGTTTGATGATGGCATCGAGTGACAGGAAGGTCTCGCTCATTTTGCCTCGCCGATCGGGTGATGACAGCGAAAGGCCGACGGCCCCGTTACGAGGTAGGGTACGTCGCCATTGCAGACCTCGCTCGCGAAGCTACAGCGGGGCGCAAAGGCACAGCCCGGCGGCAAGGCGAGAAGCGACGGCATGCTCCCGGGGATCTGTTGTAGATTCTGACCGGGCGGCGCGGTTGCCGGCAGTGAGTCAAGAAGACCGCGCGTGTAGGGATGTCGCGGATTTCTCAACACGCGGGCCGTCGGCCCTTCCTCGACGATTGTGCCGGCATACATCACCAGCAGCCGTTCGGCGAGGCTCGAAACCGTTGCAAGGTCGTGGCTGATCCAGATCAGTGCGGTGCCGCTGTCCTTGGCGAGCTCGCGCATCTCGTGGAGGATCTGAGCCTGGATCGAGACGTCGAGCGCTGTTGTCGGCTCGTCCGCAATGATGATGTCAGGGCTGTGAATCATGGCGATCGCAATGGCAACGCGCTGCCGCATCCCGCCGGAGAACTGATGAGGGTAAGCATCCAACCGGTGCCCGGCATCAGGAATGCCGACACGGGTCAGGGCTTCGACCGCCCGGTCGCGGGCCATCTGTTTACTGACCTTATCGTGTGCCCGCACGGCGAGTGTCATTTGCGTGCCCACCGAGAGCACCGGGTTCAAGGTCATCATCGGGTCTTGGAAGACCATTGCAATACGTTTACCGCGCAGAGCCCGAAGATCTGGTTGAGGCATGCCGACGAGTTCCTGCCCGTCGAACCTGATCGACCCCTCGGCGATACGGCCGGGCGGATCGACCAGCCCAAGCAGAGAGAAACCGGTCACGCTCTTGCCCGATCCCGATTCACCCACCAGACCTAGAATTTGTCCGCGCTCCAGCGAAAAGGAAACATCGCTGACCGCCTTGACCACACCGGCCTGGGTATGGAACTGGGTCGAAAGCCCGGCGACCTGTAGCAGCGGTTCGCTCATCGCCGCAGCCTCGGATTCAATTGATCCCGAATTCGGTCGCCAACCAGATTGATGGAGACGATCAGGATTATCAAAGCAATCCCGGGATAGACGGAAATCCAGTAGCGCCCACTCATCATGTACTTGAAACCATTGGAGATCAGCATGCCCAGCGATGGCTCCGTGACCGGCAGGCCAAGGCCCAGAAAGGACAAGGTTGCTTCCAGGGCGATCGAGTTGGCGATCTGGACTGTTGCGACCACGATCAGCGGCGGCATGCAGTTGGGCAGTAAGTGCCGAAACACAATGCGGCGCCGGGATAGCGGTGTCCCGTATGCCGCTTCGATGTAGTCCTTGCGGCGTTCCGCCGTGGCGGCACCATAGGCGGTTCTGGCGAAGTAGGCATATTGAGCGGCGACCAGCGCCGTGATGAGTTGTGCCTTGCCTTGACCGAGCAGGGCAACGAGCACCAGCGCCAGCAGGATTGGCGGAAAGGAGAGCTGCAGGTCGACAGTCCGCATCAGCAGCGCTTCGGTGCGTCCGCCGATGTAGGCTGCCGAGATTCCAAGTGTCGCACCAATCGACAAACCGACAATGCCGGCCACCAGGCCCATCTGGGCCGAGATGCGCAGTCCGTAGAGGATGGCGGAAAGCAGGTCGCGGCCCTGCGCATCGGTCCCCAGCAGATGCGTATAGCCGCCCGTGCCGATGTGCCCCGGCGCGCGCCGGGCGTCCATTAAGGAAAGGCGTGAAAGGTCGTAGGGATCCTGGGGCGCGATCAGCGGTGCCAGAATGGCGACCACCAGGATCACGGCCACCACTCCCAGAGCCACCACACCGACTTTGCTTTCCTTGTAGGTGATCCAGAACCGCCCGAGCGGTGTTGCGGGAGTCGCCATCAGGCACCCCCACGGCTGAGCCGGGGATCAAGGGCCGCGTAGATCAGATCAATGACCAGATTGATGGTCATGAACAGCAATGCCACCAGGATCAGATAGGCGACCATGACCGGACGGTCGAGATTCGTGATGCTGTCGATAATCAGTTTACCAAGGCCCGGCCAGGAAAAGATCGTCTCGGTCACGACGGCGAAGGCAAGGGTCGAGCCGAGTTCCAGCCCAAACACCGTAATGATGGGAATGGAAATGAGTTTGAGCACGTGGCGCAATACGATGGTGGCCTCCGACAGGCCCGCTGCGCGCGCAAACTTTACCGTATCGGTCAGCATGGCTTCCTGAGTACCGGCGCGCGCCAGTCGTATCATCATCGCCATCTTGAAGAGCGCCAGATTGATGGCGGGAAGAAAGAGGTGTGACCAGCCGTTCGCGGTCAGGAAACTCCATTCCACGCCCCACAGGGTCACCGTCTCGCCGCGCCCTCCCGCAGGCAGCCAACCGAGCGATACGGCAAAGGTGAGAATCAGAATCAGGCCAACCCAGAAGGTCGGGACCGAAAAGCCCAGAATCGATAGGCTCATGATCGTGTGCGATGAAACGGCGTTGGGCCGGTAACCCGCATAAACCCCAAGTGGCACTCCGATCAAAGCGGCTCCTAAAACTGCCGTGAGTGCGAGTTCCAACGTCGAGGGAAGCCGGCTCAAAATCAAATCGAGAACCGGCATGTTGTAGACGAAGGAATAGCCGAAATCGCCGACGAAGACGTTGCCGAGGAATGTCAGGTACTGCTCCCACAACGGCCGGTCCAGACCAAAGCGTGCGATGATGAAATTCCGGACATCTTGCGGCGCATCCGGCGGTATCAGGACCTCCATGGGATTGCCGATGGCATAGACCCCGACGAAGACGATCACTGACATGACAAGCATGACCAGGATGGCTTGCAGGCATCGTTGAATGAAGTACCCCAGCATCGTCGGTGCAGTTTCTTACAATTTATAAGCGATCAGTCGAAGCGAAACGGGTCCTTACACTCTTGGTAAGGACCCGTTGCCCGGCGTAAGTCTATTACTCGGCAGGTGTTATAAAGAACGCCAGCGTATCCTCGTCGGTACGCGGTGTCATTTTCAACTTGCCTTTACCGCCGGCCCAAACCGCTTGCAGATTCACCAGAGGAATGTACACGCGATCCGCCATGGTCCGTTCCATCGCATCTTCGTACAATGCCCGGCGTTTAGCGTCGTCGAGCTCCTTGCCGGCAGCCTGCAACAACTCGTCGACTTTCGGATTTTTATAGTCCGTGCGGTTGAACGCGCCGAGCTTCAGGTCCGGAGCGGGTGAATGGGCGAGCGATCCGAGTGTGTAGGATGCCTCGCCGGTTAGAGTCCCCCAGCCGTTCATGAAGGCTGAGTACTCGCGCTTGGCCTGGGCCGGGAAGTATACGGAGCGGGTGATCGCGTTTACCTTGGTCTGAATGCCGACCTGCGCGAACATCTGACCGAGCCCCTGACAGATCGCACCGTCGCCTGGCAGGCGGTCGCTGGTGCAATAGAGATCCATCTTAAAGCCGTCCGGGAATCCGGCATCTGCAAGCAACTGCTTGGCCCGTTGCGGATCGTAGTTGCGGGCGATGACCTTCTCGCTGGAACCGAAGAAACCTTCTGGCATGACTTGGCGAGCCGGCCGGCCAAGTCCTTCGAGGACGACGTCGACCATGACTTCACGGTCGATTGCCAGATCGATGGCTTCGCGTACCTTAGCGTCCCGCAGGGGGTTCTTTGCAAGAACCTTGCCGTCGAGGTCATAGACCTTTGGCGTGCTTTCACGCTGGTCCAGCTGCAGGTTCATAACGTAGACGCTGTCGGCCAGGAAGGTGTCGGTCTTTGAATCGTTCTTCAGCGACAGCCAGTCGGCCGAAGACACGTAGTTGATCAAATCGACCTGACCTGCTTTGAGCGCTGCAAGACGCGAAGAGTCGTTCGGCATTTCCTTGCGCACGACACTCGCCCAGGGGCCTTTGCCGCGCCAGTAGCCGTCGAAACGCTCCAGGACCAGATCGCCCTTAGGCTCCCAGGAGACCAGCTTGTAGGGTCCTGTGCCGACCGCTGCTTTTCCGGAATTGAAGCCTTCCGCAGCTGTCTCCTTGGTCGAATAGTCCTTCGCGGCCTTGTGCGAAACAATGAAGAGGCGCACGAAATCGTTTGGCAGAGTTGCCGCCGGCCCATCAGTCTTCATGTGCACGGTATGATCGTCGATGATGACGACTTCCTTGATGCGCCGGACATAGATCAAAACTGTAGTCGGTCCGGTAACTTCGGGAATGCGTTCAACCGAAAATTTGACGTCTTCTGCTGTAAAGTCCGAACCGTCGTGAAACTTCACGCCTTTACGCAGCTTGAACTCCCAGGTGGTGTCGTCGAGCGAGCGCCAGGATTCCGCGAGGCCGGGCTCGATCTGCAGATTATCGCCGGACCACACCAGGGTGTCGAAGATGTGTTTCATCGCATCGGCATGCACACCGAGTGCGGAGTAATGCGGATCCATGGATTCGGGTCCGCCGCGCACACCTACGGTAAGCGTCTGTGCCGTTGCGATTGTTGAAAGTGTTCCCAAACCAAGCGCGATCACGCCCGCCTGGAGAAGCCTGCTCAGTTTCATTGCGTCCTCCTAAGGTCCTGTAAAAATTTTTATCTTTTTGACATTTCTTGAGTGATGCAAATTTTATATTAGTTCCATTTAGAACTTGTATTCACCAGAATGTAAGGCATCATACTGCCCGTCAAGTTCAATTTGGATCTAATTTTTGATTCTGAACTATCCGGAGGAAGGAGAAGCAGGTTTTGCCGCAACGCAATTTACGGCCAATGCAGACGGGTAGAACTGGCCTTGCGGCGTTGACGGAAGCCAAGCTGTGGAACAACCCCTGCTGGTTTGCATTCCGGTTCAATCATATCGCACTACGCTACAATTCACCGCTCTATGCATGGGTCCAAAAGAACTACGGCCTTACGCGGCCCGAGTTCATCGTGATCTATTCGCTGGGGCTTTTGGATGGTGTTTTGGCGCGCGATATCAGCATCTCTTCCGGATTCCCCAAAAATACGCTGAGCCGCGCGATCGAGAAGCTCTGCCGGCTCGAACTTATTGAGCGGCGGGCGGATGACGCCGATCGGAGGAACCAGACACTTCATCTCCTGCCGACCGGCCGGAAGATCTTTGACGAGGCCTTGCCCAAGTTCCAGCAGTTCGAGGAAAAAATGCTGTCGTCCTTGTCTCCGCGGGAAAGGGATACGCTGTCTCATCTGCTCGCCAAAATCGTCCTCGATACTGAGGATTGGACGACTGAGATCGACGGCTGAGCCGGCATCACGTGAGCAGGAAGGGAGAAACGCCAAGATGCGCATTGCCGAAATGAATTGGATGCAGGTCGAAGACTACTTGAAAAGCGACGATCGCTGCGTCCTGCCGGTGGGTTCGACCGAACAGCATGCTCAACTCTCGCTCTGTGTAGACGTAATTTTGTCGGAGCGCGTCTCTATCGAAGCCGCCGAACCTCTCGGCGTGCCGGTTTATCCTGTTATGCCCTTTGGTCTTGCACCGTATTTTTCGGCCTATCCCGGAAGTGTTTCCTTGCGGGTGGAGACCCTGATGGCGGTGTTTCGGGACCTCATCCGCTCCGTGCGTAATTCGGGGTTCCGCCGGGTTCTGATTGTCAATGGGCACGGTGGAAACGCGCCGATTGCGGCGCTCATTCAGGAACTGATGTCGGATTGGCCGGAGATGTCGATAAAATATCATCCCTGGTGGGCGGCGCCGAAGACCCTTGAGGCGGCCAAGAAAATCGATCCGGTTGGTTCCCATGCAAGCTGGATGGAGAATTTCCCCTGGACTCGTCTGGCAAACGCACCGGCGCCGGACGGTGCAAAGCCGCTCATTGACTTCAAGGCTCTGAAAGCATCGAACCCGGCCCTTGGGCGTGCCCTGCTGGGTGACGGGAACTTCGGCGGTGAATACCAAAAATCCGATGAAGACATGGCGGCACTCTGGAAGGCCGGTGTCGAGGAAACGCGCGCTGAGTTGGAGGGGCCGTGGGCGAAACACTCCTGATCTGGGGCGCTGGCGCAATTGGCGGAACACTCGGCGCCTATTGGGCGCGCGCGGGTCTGGACGTCCTTATGGTGGACGTCGTTGCCGAACACGCCGAAGCCTGCAGCACCCGGGGCCTGACCATCGAGGGGCCCGTCGACGAGTTTTGCCAAATCGTTCCGACCGTCACGCCGGACCAGCTCGAAGGAACCTACAGCTGCATTGTCCTGGCCGTGAAAGCGCATCATACGCAGGCGGCGTTGCGAGACCTTACACCGCACCTTGCAGACGACGGTTACGTTCTTTCAGCACAAAACGGACTGAACGAACTTTTCATCGCCAGATCGCTTGGTGAAGCCCGCACTATGGGCTGTTTCGTTAACTTCGGTGCCGACTGGCACGGGGCTGGGCGTATTCTATTCGGCAATCGTGGTGCCGTCGTTGTCGGAGAGGCTTACGGCGATAACGGAGACCGCGCCCGGCGGATGCACGAGTTACTCAGCATCTTCGAACCCGACGCGGTTCTCACAGATGATATCTGGGCCTATCTCTGGGGCAAATTGGGATACGGCGCCATGCTGTTCGCAACGGCACTGACGGATGACTCCATGACGGCAAACTTCGACGATCCGGCGCGGACACGCGCTTGGGTCACGCTTGGACGCGAAGTCATGTCTGTCGCGGCAGCTCGCAACGTAATGCCCAAGGGTTTTAACGGATTTGAGCCCGCCGCCTTTATGCCCGGCGCGTCCTATGCCGATGCGGAGGCTTCCGTCGCGGCGCTTGCGGAATTCAACCGCCATACCGCCAAGACTCACTCCGGTATCTGGCGTGACCTTGCTGTCCGCAAGCGTCCGACCGAAGTCGACGCGCAAATCGGCATCATTGCCGAAGTCGCTGCAGACTGTGGTATCGGGACACCTGGCCTTCAGGCTCTGGTCGAACTCATACACGACATCGAGCAGGGACGGCGTCCTCAAAGCCCCGAAACACTCAAACTCCTGATTGACCGATGCAACTGAAATTTGATCAGAGAGTCGTGCTCGTCTCCGGTGCAGCTCAAGGGATAGGGCGGGCTATCGCCCACGCATTTGTCGAAGCGGGCGCGATGGTTTATCTCGCCGACCTCGATGGCGCCGGAGTTTCCGCAGCCGCCGCCGAACTGGGTGCTAAGAGTGCTGTGCTCGATCTTTCGAACCGAGATGCTACGATTGCCCACTGTAAAGAGATTGCTGAAGAGCAGGGGCGTATCGACATTCTGGTGCATGCCGCAGGCGGCGTTCGTGGACAGATCGGCCGGCCAATCGAAGAAATCACGGAGGAAGATTGGCGCAAGGTTTTTGAACCCAATGCGGATGCCGCTTTCTGGCTTGCTCAGGCCGTCGCCCCGGTTATGAAGACGGCCGGCTGGGGGCGCATCGTCAATATTGCTTCGGGTGCGGGATTACGGCCGAGTTTGACGGGTATCCAGGCCTACACGGCGGCCAAGCATGCGTTGGTCGGATTGACCCGGCAGCTGTCCTGGGAATTGGCGCCCTTCGGCATCACAGTGAACGCCGTAGCACCGGGATTGGTGCTGTCCAACCCAAGCTCTACGCAGCAATGGCAAAGCTATGGAGCTGATGGACAGGCAAAGATCATTGATGCCATCCATACACGGCGTTTGGGGACGCCCGAGGATATCGCGGCTGCGGTGCTGTTCTTTGCATCGGAACAGGCGGGATGGGTGACGGGGCAGGTGCTTTCGGTGGATGGTGGGCGTTCGTGATGCTGGATCACAGTTTCTGGTGGCATTGTCACCTTGCGTGAAATCGGGTCAAATCTGTCGCAGGACGTAGCCAGGCTCACCTTGGGTCGACATAAAACCGGACTAGTGCGATGTGTAGAAACATTAGAACGCTCTTCAACTTCGAACCGCCTGCAACAGATGACGAAGTTCACGATGCAGCACTCCAATTCGTGCGCAAGTTAAGTGGTTCGACCAAACCTTCAAAGCGCAATGCCGCCGCATTCGAACGTGCCGTGGAGCAAGTGGCCGTTGCGGTGCATGAACTCGTTGGCGCTTTAGAAACGTCCCAGCCACCGCGTAATCGTGAGGAAGAAGCGGCCAAAGCGCGTCTGAGATCGGCCGCGCGCTTTTCCCAACCGAAGGGCAAAATCGACACCGCTGGGACGACATCCTGAGTTCCCAACCTAGGCCGGCACGGTCTCCCGGCCCTCGCCGCCGAAGCGTGTCGCCAGGAAACCAATGATCAGCCCGACAATGGTACCTTCCAGCGTGAACCAGAAGGGCGAAGTGACGATGCCATCCACACCGAAGATGGCCGTCATCACCTGGCCAAGGTTGTCGTAGGCAAAGAAGGTCAGGACAAAGTTCATCCAGGCCCCCATGAACGGAGCACGGAACCACCAGGGCATGGGAAGCTTCAGGATCGGGTGCCAGTTAAAGACGCCAAAAATGCCGATAATGGCGCCCAGCGTGGTGTACCAGAGCAGGATGCCCCAGCGCATCAACAGACCTGCGTTTGGATCTAGGACGGGGAGCAGGAAAAAACCGGCAAGACCGATGACGAGACCAGCCGTTTTCCCGACGGCGATTCTTGTAATCAAGGAGGGATTTCCAAACATGGGACTCTCCTAAAACGATCAGGCGTCAGCAAGACGGAACGGAATCCCGGAAGCACGGATACCTTGTTTCTTTGTGACGTCCTAAGCCAATCATACAGCGTGCAGGGAAGGGCGCTTTGATGTCGATCACTTCCGATGCGGCGCCATTGTTTTTTTCGGGCGCTGCTTGGTTTTTACTGGCACTTTGTCGTCTGATCGTTTTTCACTGTTTTAGTGAAAAATGTGAATCAGTCTCTGTTTCATATAGTTAGAGAGCGATTCGTAACCTTGACCGTTCCGTCAAGAGCGACCGCACTCTTGAGTTTCCATTGTAGACTGCGGCGATGCCTGATCACTTTACGCTCATTTCCATTGCGTTGACGTTTTTGCTGGCCGGGACCGTCAAGGGTGTCATCGGGCTGGGCTTGCCATCAGTTTCCCTTGCGCTTCTGACCGCTTCGCTGGGTCTGCCGCAAGCCATGGCACTGTTGTTGGTGCCGTCTTTCGTCACCAACATCTGGCAGGCGGCGGTGGGCGGGAACGCGAGGGTGATCCTCTTGCGGATCTGGCCGTTTCTTATCTTGGCCTCGGTGACGGTTTGGCTCGGAGCCGCGGCTCTGACGCGCGTCGATCTGGCTTGGCTCTCGGCACTTTTGGGGATCCTGTTAATCGTCTACGCGCTCTTAAGCCTGAGCGGCCTTCGGCTGTCGCTCTCGCCTGGTCGCGAGCGCTGGGCGGGACCGCTGCTGGGTGGGCTGAACGGTGTGCTTACGGGTATGACCGGGTCCTTCGTGTTCCCTGGCATTCTTTTTCTTCAAGCCATCGGTCTGCCCCGCGATCTGCTGATTCAGTCCATGGGCATGCTCTTCACGGTCTCTACGATCGCGTTGGGGTTTTCACTCAAGGGCAACAACCTCCTGACCGCCGAGCTTGGCGGACTTTCGGCTGCTGCAGTCATTCCGGCATTGATTGGCATGGTTTTGGGGCAACGCCTGCGCCGCCGTCTGCCCGAGACTCTTTTTCGCCGTCTGTTCTTCATCTCGCTGTTGTTGCTCGGCCTCTATATCATTGCCGACGCTGGTTGGTAGGCATTCGCAGCGCCGGGGGCGCCACTTTGTTGGGCGCCTCAATTTCCGTCCGCTCTTATTCCGGTCTACTTTTTCACCAGCCGTGCGATGAAGATCAGCAGGCAGGCACCGGCCGTTGCGGCTAACAGCGACCCGACCAGGCCAGAAATGCCGATCCCGGCGAGGGGCAGGAGCCAGCCGGCAACCAGACCGCCGGCGATGCCGAGCAGAATGTTGGCAATCAGACCCATGTCGGATTTCATAAGCTTTTCCGCAACAAATCCGGCAAGGCCGCCAATGAGGATTGAGCCGATTATCGATTCCATGATTTTCCAGTCTCCTTATCGTTTTTTTGTCTATTCATAGTCCGGATCGGCCCTCCGCTGAAACGGAGGGCGCTCGCTGCTGGAGCGTCGGCCGGACACCCGCGCAAATTCTCTCTGCGGCTTATTCCGTTACGCTAACTAACCCAGGATACAGTGCTTGGCGAAGTCCTTGGCTTCGTTGGCACTCCAATCGCCTTTGGGTTTATCTTTCAAATCCGCGCACCATTCTTCGCTGCCCACTTCGGGGGAGCAGGCGGCGGTCAGGGCACCAACAATCACAAGCACGGCAAGTGCCGTTCGGCGTTTTACTTTCATTTCGTCCTCTCTAACGGCGAAGGCAAATTGACGGCATCGAATGACGACGCAGCCGGGTGGCGCTACGCTGCCTGAGATTGACGCCAGTCGCCTGTGGCCTTTTCTTTCATTCAGGATAATGGAAAGACGCATCTGCGCCTGTTCGTAATAACACGTAGGATTAGTTCGCATGCCTTAAACGCAATCCAGATTATCCCTGTGCGAACTGAGCGCACGATCATTTTTGTGCGTTGCAATCAAGAATGTGAAAGGCCCCTAAGTTACAGAGTATAAAGCTAAAATTCAATTTATCTTGATGAAAAGCTATAGAATGAGATTTTCCTGGAATCCTGTGGACGATAGGAAATTCAGCCATCTTCTGGCTATGTTATGTTCCGGATTTGTTCGACAACCTGCTGGTCCGATGCTATGATAGTTTTCGTATCGGCCTCGCCCCGCCGATGACTCCAGCTTATTGCTCATTCAAGCTTTTGCCGCAGAGCTATGTCCCAGCCTACGGCCATCGCCGGGGGTTCTGTGTCTTTCAGATCCCGGCTTATTGCCGAGTTCCGGGGTTTGCTTCGTTCCCGGTTTTGTCAACGCTACTGGAAAGCCATCCTATGTACGTCTTCTTCGAACGCCTTTTCGACCCGCTCGCACCGGCTTCGATCGTGCAGCCGCCCGCGCGCGTGAAAGCGTTTTTCGAGCACTATCTGCTCCCCATCAAGGGGTTGTTGAGCGTGACCCTGATTGTCTCAGGGATCGCGGCAGTGTCGGATTTGGCGCTCTATGCTTTCCTGGGTGTTCTGGTGGACTGGATGACCTCAACCAGCCGGGAGAGCTTTTTCGAGACCCACGGCACGATGCTGCTGCTCATGGGCTTCGTTGCTATCGTCGTGCGGCCTATTGCGACTCTATGTTCCCGGGGGCTCATCACTCTGACCCTCTCACCGGGCCTGACCAACCGCGTGCGTTGGCGCAATCATCGTTATGTGCTTCGTCAGAGCCTGGCATTTTTCCAGAACGATTTCGCGGGACGGGTTGCGCAAAAGGTGATGCAGACCGGTCACGCGTTGCGCGAAGCAGTGGTCAACGTCATAGACGGGGTCTGGCTGCTGGTGATCTACCTCGCGGGAACATTGTTTCTCTTTTCGGGACTCGACTGGCGACTGATGGTGCCGATCGTGGTCTGGATCGCCTGTTACGCTGCGGTGATCGTCTTTATGGTGCCACCAGTGCGGCGCCGCGCGGCATCGCTGTCCGAAGCCAATTCGGCGCTCACCGGACGGGTGGTTGACAGCTATACCAATATCCAGTCGGTCAAGCTCTTCGCCCACACCGAGCGGGAAGACGAGTTCGCCGGCGAAACCATGCGGCGGCACACCCATGCCTTTCGTTTGCTGATGCGCTCGATCTTTGGCATGACCGCGGCATTGCTGGTGTTGAACTCGCTGCTGCTACTGATCATCGCCGGACAGTCGATATCCTTGTGGCTCAATGGCGGAATTACCGTCGGTGCCATCGCCATCGCGGTGGGTCTGGTAATCCGCTTAACCCAGATGTCCGGCTGGATCCTGCGCACCGTTACCAATCTCTTTGAGAACATCGGGACGGTGGAGAACGGTGTCGAGACTATTTCCCAGCCCAATGAAGTGCTCGACCGACAAAACGCCGGAACGCTGCAGGTGCCTCATGGAGCCCTGCGGTTCGAAGACGTGCGTTTCCATTATGGCAAAGACAGCGGTGTCATCGAGAACCTTTCCCTGAACGTCAGACCCGGGGAGAAAGTCGGGTTGGTGGGCCTCTCTGGCGCGGGTAAATCGACGTTGGTGAACCTTCTGTTGCGGTTCTACGATCTGGAAGGCGGACGTATCCTGATTGACGGTCAGGACATCGCATCAGTCACTCAATCGAGCTTGCGCAGCCACATCGCCATGGTGACGCAGGATACCTCTTTGCTGCATCGTTCGATCCGCGACAACATCGTCTATGGCCGGCCCGATGCGAGCGAGGCGGAAATGCGCCGTGCAGCCGAATTGGCGGAGGCCGTCGATTTCATTCCGGATCTGGTCGATCGTAACGGAAGACAGGGGTATGACGCCCAGGTAGGCGAGCGGGGTGTGAAGCTCTCGGGCGGTCAACGGCAGCGGATTGCCATCGCCCGTGTGATTCTGAAGGATGCGCCGATCCTGGTTCTGGACGAGGCGACCTCGGCGCTCGATTCCGAAGTGGAGGCCGCGATCCAGGGGCAGCTCGAAAACCTGATGGCGGGGCGAACCGTCATCGCTATCGCGCATCGTCTTTCGACCATTGCGGCTTTGGACCGGCTGGTCGTGTTGGATCGTGGCCGGATTGCCGAGGAAGGCAGCCATGAGGATCTGTTGCGCCAGGGCGGTCTCTATGCGCGCCTCTGGGAGCGGCAGTCTGGCGGGTTCCTGGGGTTGGACGCGCCCGCCAAAGCGGGATAAGCGGCTCCACCAGTTTGAGACTTCAAATCTAATTGAACTCTAACCGGCCAAGCGGAAATGCCTATCTGCTTGGCCCTGTTCATTCGTCGCTGACATGAATGATCGGAAAAAATCAATATTAAACAATAATATATAATTTTTTTCTAATTTAAAATAAGAACATTATTTTACCCAAAACAATCGCTTTGACTTCGCGAGTGCATTAATAAATACTGAATTCCATCGAAAGAATTCAACGTTCGGAATATGGAATTCAAAAAATCATGATTCAGCAGATACGGCAGAAGCCCGACCTCGTGGATGAGGTCTATGAGGCATTGAAGAGCGCCATCCTGATGGGGGATTTAGCGGAGTCGGAGGCGATGGTTCAGGACGACTTGGTCGAGAAACTCGGTGTGTCGCGCCAACCAGTCAGTCATGCTCTTGCTCTCCTGAAGCATGAAGGCCTGGTAATCGAGCGCGGCCGGCGCGGGCTGATGGTGGCGCCGATTGACGCCGATCGCATCCGAGCTCTCTATCAGGTGCGCGGTGCCATCGACGGTCTGGCGGCAGGACTGGCCGCAGGTCGGGCGATCTTCGGCGGCCTGAAGGTCGAGGAGCGCGAACCATTGGAGCAGGCACTGGTAATCGGCGAGGCTGCGGTCAAAGCGAACGACATCAAAAAGCTGGTTGATGCCGATGTGAATTTTCACCAGGCGGTTTATGGGCTCTCCGGAAATCCTGCGATTGCCGAAATGGTTCAACCGTCCTGGCCGCACTTTCAGCGCTCCATGCGTGTCGTTCTGGACGATCCCGATTACCGCGCCCGGGCATGGGTGGAACACAACGAAATAGCTGAAGCGATCATGAGCAGCCAGGGACGTCATGCCGAGGAACTCGCGCGCCAGCACGCCACTGACGCCGGTGAGGCAACCTGGATCAGGCTCAGTCAGCGTACGGCGGCAGCGTGAGGGCTTGATAGACTGCAGGCCTCGATGAGCTCCAGAATTAGATAAGGCATACCCAGGCTGCGCATAATAATGATGCCCCGGTACGATTGGCCGGTATCAGAATGGCCCGATAAGAATGGCCGCGATAAGAGTTAGGGAGAAGACACCATGAAACTGTCGGCGGAACAGCTCGAGGAATTCGACGAGCAGGGCTACGTATTTCTACCCTCCTGTTTTTCCGAGGCCGAAATTGCGGCACTGCGCGAGGAGGCGTCTGAGATCTACGCGTCGGATCGGGAAGAGGTCTGGCGGGAAAAATCAGGCGCGCCACGCACGGCCTTCGCCGCCCATACCTATAACGAGGCTTTTCGGCGTCTCGGTGCCCACCCACGTCTGATCGACCCGGTCACCCAATTGCTGGGAGAGCAGGTCTACATGCATCAGTTCAAGGTCAATGCCAAGGCGGCGTTTACCGGCGATGTCTGGCAGTGGCATCAGGATTACGGTACCTGGGCGCGCGACGACGGCATGCCGGAAGCCCGCGCCATGAACATCGCCGTCTTTTTGGATGAGGTTATGGCGATCAACGGACCCCTGATGTTCATCCCGAAAAGTCACAAGAAGGGTACGATCGAGGCCGCACACGACCTCCAGACCACGTCTTATCCGCTGTGGACGCTCGATGAAGCAAGCGTGACTGCGCTCGCGGCGGAAGGGGGCATCGTGGCACCGACCGGGGCACCCGGATCGGTCCTGATGTTCCACGGCAATCTGGTACACGCCAGTCCACCCAACATTACGCCCTATCCCCGTACGATCGTCTATTTGACGCTCTGTGCAGTCTCCAATCACATCACCAAATTTCAACGGCCGGAGTGGATCGCCCATCGCGATTTCACGCCCATCGAACCGCTATCGGACGACGCTTTGAGCCGCTATGCCGAGAGCCGGAAGGCCGTCGCCTGACGTCCGGTCAGGAGAGCGGAATGAGATATAAAGGGAAGTTGCAGCATGAACCTTCACGCGCTCCTTAAGGACAGATCCACGTCGGGCAGACCAGTAAGGGTCGGTTTCATCGGAGCTGGAAAGTTCGGCACGATGTTTTTAAATCAGATCCCGAGCACCCAGGGCATCGAGGTTGCTGCCATTGCGGATCTCGATCCCGGACGCGCGCGTAAATCTTGCCGGGACACAGGCTGGCCGGAAGATCTGATTACCGCGACCGAATTTGTCGAGGACGGTGAAGCACTCTGCCGGCGAGATGACGTCGAAGTTGTAATCGAAGCGACGGGCCAACCGGCTGCCGGAATCCGCCACGCCCTTACGGCGATCGACAGCGGCAAGCATATTGTCATGGTCAACGTCGAAGCGGACGTGTTGGCCGGTCCGGCGCTTGCCCAGCGCGCGCGCTCGGCCGGCGTGGTTTATTCCATGGCTTACGGCGACCAGCCAGCGCTGGTGTCGGAAATGGTCGATTGGGCGCGCGCCGCGGGTTTCAAGGTTGTGACGGCAGGCAAGGGCACGAAGTACCTTCCGGAATATCACGCGGTAACGCCGGAGGACGTCTGGTCTCACTACGGTCTGACGCCTGCAGAGGCAAAGGCGGCCGGCATGAATCCTCAGATGTTCAATTCCTTCCTCGACGGGACCAAGTCGGCGATCGAGATGGCGGCCATCGCTAATGCCTGCGATCTGGCGGTACCTAGCGACGGCCTGCTCTTCCCGCCCTGCGGCGTGGACGATCTGTCCCATGTCTTACGTCCGAAGTCCGCCGGCGGCCTTTTGGATTCATCGGGTACAGTGGAAGTGGTCTCGTCCCTTGAGCGTGACGGCCGGCCGGTCTATCGGGATCTGCGTTGGGGCGTCTACGTCGTCTTTGAAGCGCCCAACGACTATGCGGCAGCCTGCTTCCGGCAATATGGCCTCAAGACCGACGACAGCGGCCGCTTTGCATCCATGTACAAGCCCTTCCACCTGATCGGCCTCGAGCTAGGCATCTCGGTGCTCTCCGCTGCTCTGCGCGGCGAACCGACCGGACAGAGTCGCGCCTTCAACGGCGATGCCGTGGCGGTGGCGAAACGTGATCTCAAAGCCGGTGAGATCCTGGACGGCGAGGGCGGCTATACTGTGTGGGGCAAGCTCGTCCCGGCGGAACGCAGCGTTACCGAAGCCGCGCTACCGATCGGCCTGGCACACGGCGTCGCCTTGTGCTGCGATGTGCCGAAAGGTCAGTTGGTGTCGATCACCGACGTGAAAATCGACGAAACAAGCGAAGCCGTACGGTTGCGGCGCGAGAGCGAGGCCACCCGCGCGGCGCCGGAAGCGTTATCTGGGGCGGCCCAGTAAGGGCGCCACCAGCGGCGTTCCGACTGCGGAGTTGGATGACTACACCGTGTTAAGTTGCTGCGCTAAGCTGCCGTCTGCGCGTCTTTCACCCGGCGGTCTTGTATCACCGTGATACGGTTCATGCAGCGGTACCGCGGCAGGTAATCAGCGACCGCGTAGTGCATGGTCACGCGATTGTCCCACATGGCGAGATCGCCTTCGGACCAGCGCCAGCGCATCTGGTCTTCCGGCTTGTTCATGTGGTTGGCCAGAAAGCTCTTCAGCGCGTTGGACTCGTTGGTCGTCAGGCCCGCGATATGGCTCACAAAGGCTTCGTTGAAGTTCAGGAAAATTCGTCCCGTGACGGGATGGCGGCCGATCAGCGGACGAAGGTTCTGACCGAAGCGCGCGAAACCGTCGTCAAGACGCTCGACGCCGGACTTTCCATCCTTTTCCTCTGCGAAGCTGTTGCGGAAATCGCCCATGTCGTGGACCGCCTCCAGCTCTTTCAGGTCCCGTTTCATGCCGTCGGGTAGTCGGTCGTAGGCGGCGTAGCAACTCGACCACATGGTATCACCGCCGGTGGGGGGCACGTGGCGCGCCACTAGGATCGAGGCAAAGGGCTGCTCCGCCTTGAAGGTCAGGTCGGTGTGCCAGGAGTTGGTGTCGGGGGGTGTGTTGGAATCGTTCTCCAATAGCACGATGTTCTCGAAACTCTCGACGTGAG
This sequence comes from Pelagibius sp. Alg239-R121, assembly GCF_947331435.1. Taxonomy (GTDB): domain Bacteria; phylum Pseudomonadota; class Alphaproteobacteria; order Kiloniellales; family Kiloniellaceae; genus Denitrobaculum. Next base: position 598,493 of record NZ_CAMZOF010000003.1, read on the forward strand.
GGTAGAGGGGGTGGGGCCTGTCCAGGTCACCAAAGCTGCGGGCAAAGGCGAGATGGGTCTCCGGGCTGATCGCGGTACCCCGCACGAAGATGACCAGGTGATCGAGGAGTGCCTGATAGAACTCGTCTTGCACCTCGGGCGTGAGGGGGCGCGAGAAGTCCACGCCCGATATTTCCACGCCTATCGCGGGCGTAATCTGATCCAGTTTGAGCATGTTGGGCCTCCCTCAGTCTACGGGAGCCTAGCGCTGCCGGTGCTAATCCAGCAAAGCAAATCGTTTGAAAGTCAATTCACTCTTTCCTGGCGAACAGAATATAGGACAAGGGCAGTTGCTGCGATTGGTTCTCGTAGCTTGGGCGCGTGCCGATGTCGTAAGGCAGTTCCTCGAATTCCTCAATGGCGAAATCGTTGCGCACTACGCCCATGACCACGTCGCTCATCCTGTGAAAGATCCAATAGACCGGTTGGGCGTCGTAGGTCTTCCCGCTCCCGTAATCCAGTCCCGACTTGCTTTGATAAGGTGTCGAGCGGAAGTAGGATTCGTCCGGCACCGGTGGCATATCCTGTTCACCGTCCGGGTACATATTGAGGATCGGATGATCTTCGTATAGGAATAGGCGACCTCCCGGCCTCAGGACACGACTTACTGTTGCGAAGAAGGTTGTAAGGTTCGGCATCCAGCCCAGCACGCCGATGGTCATGACCGCCAGATCAAAACTCTCGTTGTATTCGTCCGGAATTGCCGAGATTTCCGTTTGCACGAATTCGGCCTCCAGTTGCCCCGCCGCGGCGAGCTCGCGGCCCTGGTCGAGAAAGGCCTGGGAAAAGTCGAATCCGACGCACCTGCCGGCGCCTATGTTCTTGATGGAGAGCAGCTCGCGCGCGTTGTTGCAACAAAGCTGCGCGACCGACTTTCCGGTCATTTCTAGCGTTCTTAGCCGCCTGTTTGCGAAGTCGTCGAAGCAGGAAAAGCCGGGTGTTGCAAAGCCCTCCAACAAGGCTGCGAATTGCGGATGCGCCCGGTGCAGGTCGGCAGCCTCGTCCCAGCCCGCCTGATTGGCGGTTTTGAGGTCGTCCTGGCTGAGCCCCGCCGGTGGTTGGGTGGAATCGGTCATGGAAATGCCTCGATGGAAAAAAACCTTGAATGATTAGAGGCCGAAGAAGACTTTCGGCATCAGGCGGCCTGGCAGGAACGTCAAAGCGCCTGCCAGTAGTAAACCACCTGTAAAAAATCCGATCATGGCCCGCCGGTGAGAATCAACACGGTGTTGTCTTGCGGCTATCACGGCGAAAGGTAGTCCGGCAAGTACCCAGAGCGAGATGAGGTGGATTGGACTCCAAGGTCCGATCAGCCGAATCTCATGAACCCAAAGCGAAGAGCCCGCCACGAACATCATGACAACGACCCATATCCAGCCAATGGTGCGGTGGGGCAAGGTGCCTTTCGGCGCAGCGAACTGGAGGACCCCCAAACAAAACGCAACGATCGCCGCCGACGCATGGATCTGGATGGCGGTGTTGGCTTGAAGTAATGGATCCAGGTTAAACATCTGAATTGCAGCATCCTCTGAGCCGAATTCTGTTTCGGCTGAAAGGCGCATCATAGCGGTCCATCGTGACAATGGAAGATGCCGACTAATACCAACGCTCCTTGGTATTAGTCGGCAGGACGAGCCCTTTATGGATTGGCAAAGGAGGCGGAGGCCGCGCCGCTGCGTTGACGGGCTTCTTCTATGTTTTTCAGCTTTTTCTCAAGTTCAGTCCGATCAACCAGACCGGAGGGATTGGCTGCCGTCGGGAGCCCCTCTGCAAAGTGCAGATAGCGTTCCTGGGCGACAGCATAGAGGCGGCGCAGTTCCTTCAGGGGCGCGGCGTGATCGTCGGCTCGCAGGTCTAGCCACGGATAGGCTTCACCGCGATAGACCTGCACGGCGGCGGATTGCCGGCCGCGCTTATCTCCGCCGGCCGCTTCTCCGGAATCCATTGCCGTCAGCAGTCGTTCAAGCATCGGGAGGTCCGGATGACGCAGGTAGCTCTCCAGAGTTGCGCCGACCACTTCCGGTCCCGCCAGCATGTTCCCGGCAACAGAAACCTGATCCTCGACCAGATGTCCGGCCCAGTCGACGCAATCTTTACCAGTGAAGGCCGCGTTGCGTCCTTGTGCGTCAATCAAATGGAGTTGACGGCTTTCCCGGCCTTCGTCGGCTGCTGTCACGGCATTGATCACCTCCTGCGGCGACATGCCCTCGGCCAGCAGCTCCAGGCCATTGACGCCGTAGTGCGGATTGACGAACGCCTGGGTCGCAACCGCGCCCACGTGACTACGAATGTGTGGCACCCTGGCGCCGACCGCGAAAAAGCGGGTGGCGACGGCGATACCCAGATCACCACTTTTGGGATCACGCGCAACGATGGACCAGGTCATGGTCTAATTCCTCTGTGCTTCGACTTTTGTTTCAAAGGCGGGACAGCAGTTTTTAACGTCCTACAGCATAGGCCTGCATCAGCCGTGGCGTCGCGGCGGCACGCAACAGACCGTCTTCGTCCCGCTTTGCTGCCGTCAAACGGCCGACACTCCACTCCGGTGCAGGATTGACGATGTGACCCCGTGCTTCCAAGTCCGACAATATTTTAGGCCCGACATTCTCTTCGATCATCATATGACCGGGCGCGGCACCCCGCGGATAGAAGGAACTGGGGAAATGCATGCTGTGGAACAATGGGAAATCTATGCATTCCTGAAGATTGAGCCCGTGGTGAACATGACGCAGGAAGAAAATAAGCTGCCACTGGTCCTGCTGGTCGCCACCAGGTGTGCCGAACGCCAGTGTCGGGCGCCCCTTATGAAAAGCTAATGATGGTGTCAGCGTGGTGCGCGGGCGTTTGCCCGGTGCCAGTGACGTGGGCAGGCCGGGGGTCAGCCAGAACATCTGTGCGCGGGAGTTCAATGGGAAGCCCAGACCCGGTACAACCGGTGAAGACTGTAGCCAGCCACCGGAGGGAGTTGCAGATACCATGTTGCCGTGACGATCAATAACGTCGATATGGACAGTATCGCCCTTGCGGTCGGAGAGATGGGCCATGGTCGGTTCGCCGGCCCCGACTCCCGAACCACTATCCGAGATGGCGGCTTGGACTTCGAGGGAAAGCTCTACCTGTTTTTCGTAACCTGGAACGATGCCCGGACGCTGTTCGGTGGAAGCTCGTGGTCCGATCAGCTTTCGCCGCTCATCGTTGTAGGCGTCGGATAACAGGTGCTCGATAGGTACTGAGGCGAAATCCGGGTCACCGTAATAAGCTTCGCGATCGGCATAGGCCAGCTTCATGGCTTCGATGACCAGGTGCACGAAATCTGCCCCGGTGGGGTCCATCGCTGAAATATCGAAGCCCTTGAGCAGTGCCAGTGCCTGCAAAAGGACCGGTCCCTGACTCCAGGGTTGGGTCTTGGCCACGGTCCAGTCGTGATAGTCGTAGGTCAGCGGCGTGTCATAGCTTGCCTGCCAGCCAGCCATATCGTCCGCTGTCAAAACGCCGCCATGTTTCTCGCCGCTGGCATCCATGACGACAGCCGTGCTGGCATAGCTGTCGATTGCCTCGGCGACGAAACCGCGATAGAAGGCGTCACGTGCGGCATCAATCTGTGCCTCGCGACCAGTCTTGCTTTCGGCTTCCTCAACCACGCGGCGCCAGGTGGCGGCCAGCTGCGGGTTGCGGAACAGTTTGCCCGCCTTTGGCGCCTGTCCTCCGGGCAACCAGGTCTCGTAGGATGTTGGCCATTCCTCCTTAAAGAATTCACTTAGATCGGCAATGGTCTCCGCGACGCGTTCAAGCATCGGGTGGCCGGTTTCTGCGTAATAGATCGCGGGGGCCAGTGCCTCCCGCACTGAGAGGCTCCCGTGGTCGCGCAGCATCAGCATCCAGGCATCGAAGGCACCGGGAATGACGGTCGCGAGCAGACCTGACCCGGGAATGAGATCCAGGCCCTGTGCGCGGTAGGCCTCGATTGTTGCACCTGCCGGTGCCGTGCCCTGACCGCAGAGGACTTCAACCTTCCCGGTTTTCGCGGAATGGAACACCATCGGGGCGTCGCCTGCCGGGCCGCACAAGTGCGGTTCGACGACCTGAAGTACGAAGCCCATGGCCACGGCGGCATCGAAGGCATTGCCGTCCTTCTCCAGAATGCCGAACCCGACCGAGGACGCAATCCAATGAGTCGAGGTCGCGACGCCGAAGCTGCCGACAATTTCCGGGCGGGTGGTGAACTGGGACATAGAGGCTCCGATTGTTTCTTATGCTTTGATAACTGTCAGCGTATGCGAAAATTGCGTCTAGGTTTCACGGGGGTCGAGGGCATCGCGAAGGCCGTCGCCAAGCAGATTGAACCCCAGGACGACGAGAAAGATTGCCGCGCCAGGCCACATGGCCATCCAGGGCGCCTGGCTGAGAAAGTTTTTTGCCACGTTCAGCATGCTGCCCCAACTCGGCGCAGGTGGCTGTTGACCCAATCCAAGAAAGGAAAGACTGGCCTCGGCAATGATCGCGGTCGCAACGGCGAGCGTCGCCTGCACCAGGATCGGCGCGAAAACGTTGGGCAGAATGTACCGCAGGATGATGAGGGTGTGAGATAGTCCGATCGCCCGCGCGCCTTCCACATAGTCCTCGGTCTTTACGCTCAGAACCTGACCGCGGGTCAGGCGGACGAATATCGGCATGGCCGAAAGGCCGATCGCGATCATCGCGTTGGTCAAGCTCGGTCCGAGAAAGGCTGCCAGGGCGATGGCCAGGATCAGAAAGGGTGTTGCCAGCAGGGCATCGGTTGCGCGGGAAATGATTCCGTCCAGCCAGCCACCAAAGTAACCGGCGATCAGCCCAAAAGGCACACCAATCAGCACCGCGATGGCGACCGAGACAACACCGGCCAAGAGCGAAGCCTGAGCCCCCCAGATCATGCGCGAGAGGATGTCACGGCCAAGCTCGTCCGTGCCGAACCAATAGGCGTCGGACGGCGCCTTACGGATCGCCGACCAGGAGGTTCCCGTCGGGTCGTCGATCGGCAGGATCGGGGCGAGCACCGCAATGCCGACGAAGAATAGCACCAAGATAAAGCCCAGGGCCGCGCTCTTGTTGCCCTTAAGCTTTTTCCAGATGCGGCTTTCGTCACGATGCGTTGATTCCGGTTTCAGGGTGGTGACGGCGCTGGTCATGATGGGCTCCTCACACCTGATCCCGCAAACGCGGATTGAGAACCAGATAGGCGACATCGGCCAACAGGTTCATAAATATAAAGCCCACGGCCGTGCAGAGAACCACGCCTTGGACCACCGCGTAATCCCGGTTAAAAACCGCATCGACGATCAGCTTGCCGAAGCCGGGGATGGTAAAGATCTGTTCTGTCAGCACTGCGCCGGCGAGCAACTCTCCAAAGAGCAGGGCGCTGAGGGTTACGATGGGCAGCAGGGCGTTTCGAAAGGCATGTTTCAGCACGACGACGGATTCGAACAGCCCCTTGGCGCGTGCGGTCCGGATGTAATCTGCTTTCAAGACGCCGAGCATTGCGCTGCGGGTGTGACGCATCAGTGTGGCGGCTAAGGCGGTGCCAAGGACGAAGGCTGGCATGATCATGGTTTGAAGAGATTTTATCGGGTCTTCGAACAGAGGTTGGTAACCGGAGGCCGGAAGCCAGCCCAGATTCACCGACACCAGTAGGATCAGCATGATACCGAGCCAGAAGTTCGGTACTGAGAGCCCTGACAAGGCGACGATATTGGCGAGGTAGTCGGTAATCGTACCTTTCTTGATGGCCGAGAGGATTCCGGTCGGAATGCCGATCACGAAGGCAATGATCATGGCCATTACGGCCAGCTGGATTGTAACCGGCAGCTTTTCCTTAATCAGTTCCAGCACTGGTTGATTGGTCCGGAGCGAGATTCCGAAATCGCCCTGAAGAACCGAAGAGATCCAATAGAAATACTGATAGGGAATTGGATCGTTCAGTCGGTATTTTTCGCGCAGAAAGGCAATGACTTCGGGATCGCGTTCCTCACCGGCGAGCACCAGGATCGGATCACCGGGCAGGAGTTTTTGCAGGATGAACACGAAAACCGACACCAGCAAAAGGGTCGGGATCGTGATCAGAATGCGTCGGCCGATATAGGAATACATGGTCGGTTGTTCGTTCCGGCGTGCGAAGTTTGTTTGCGTGGAAAAAGTGGGGTCCGGGCTTTTTTCCCGGACCCCGAGGCGGCACTAGCCTAATTGATTTTGACGTTCTCCAGGCGGATCATGCCGTCTGGATAAGCCGCGAAGCCTTCCACTTTTTCGGACAGCGCCCAGATCCAGGTCTGGTGATAGAGGTAAATGATTGGCAGGTCCTTCGAGAGGATCTTGCGGGCCTCGTCATACTTTGCCTTGCGCACGGCGTTATCCGTGGACTGACGGGCTGCATTCAAAAGGGCATCGATCTCCGGATTGCAGTATTTGGAGTCGTTGATGCCACCCTTGCAGGTCATGAACTGATGGATGTTGCCATCGGGATCGACCCGGCCGGACCAGCCGATCTGGCTGCCCTGATAGTTGCCCGCAGACTGCTCCTGCAGCAGCGTCGCAAACTCGGTCGCCTTGATCTTCACGTCGAAGCCGGCTTCGGCCGCCATGGCCTGAACCACCTGCATGACTTGCATCTGCACCGGGTTGTTGGCGACCTGCACTTCGATCTCCAGCTTGTCGTATCCTGCTTCCTTCAACAGCGACTTGGCCTTTTCCACGTCACGTGCGGGCATGGGAAGGGATTTGTCGTACCAGGGGCTGGTGGTTGGGAAGGACTGATTACCCGGTTTGAAGGCGCCTTCAAACACGACCTGGTTAAGGGCTTCCCGGTCAATGGAAAGCTCTAGTGCCTGGCGGATGCGTGGATCCTCACCCAACGGATTCTTGGCACGATCGCCGTTCCCGACGTTTACTGTGATGCCCTGATAGCCCAGGCTCACCGCTTCGGCGTACTGCAGGCTGGAATCACCCTTCACCGAGGCGGCGTCGGGAGCTGCAAGCCGCTCCAGCATATCGAGGTCGCCCGCGCGCAGGTTCGCCAATCGGACGGTGGTGTCCGGAATCGGCAGGTAGGTCACCTTGTCAATGTGGATTGCGTCCTTGTTCCAATAGCCATCGAACTTCTCCAGCACGATCCGATCCTGCTGAACCCGTTCAACGAACTTGAAGGGACCCGAACAAACCGGCGCCAAACCAAGTTCGACACCCTTTTCAGCGGCTGCCGTCGGCGACAACATCATGCCGGCCCGATCGGCGAACTGTGCGATTAGGGTCGCATCAGGCGATGCGAGAGTGAATTTTACCTGATGAGATCCGGTCACCTGAGTGGTTTCGATTGATGAGAGTTCACTCTTGCGACGGGATTCGGGCATCGTCTTGGAGCGTTCGATGTTCGCTTTCACCGCTTCTGCGTCGAAGGGGGTGCCGTCATGGAAGGTGACGCCTTCGCGAAGATCCATGGTCAACGTCAGACCGTCGTCCGACCAGCTCCAACCGGTCGCGAGCTGGGGAATAATTTCCAGGTCCGGTGTGATGTCGACCAGCTTATCGCAGACTGCCGCATAGACGATACGGCCAACGAACGTACGGGATTGATCGGGGTCGAGAACATCCGGGTCTTCCTGCAGGCCGATCCTAAGGTCGGCGGCTGTGGCCGGTGAGATACCGGGCGCAACCCCGACTGCCAGGGCAGCCATCGTTGCGGCGAGTGTCAGCTTACGCATTTTGCTTGTCTCCTCTGTTTCTAGAGACAGGCCAGTTTTTCACTGCAGCAGCGAAATACATGAACCAGTCTCTACTCCATATTGTTAGAGGACGAATCTCGTTCTTGATTGTTTCCTTCAAAAACGATCGCACTCTAGGCACGTCCTGTTTCTTATCTGTGTTCCATTCTGCGTGGATCTTGGTTTGCTATCTTTGCGGCGTGGCGGGGTTCTTCCCCTCGCTCCAGCTTCTGTAAAGTTCGAACCTCCGCGCCGTGGCGTCGCCACGCACCGTTTCGGCATCGAGCCCGGCATCGGGGCGTTTGATCTCCTGCCAGAAGTGACAGGCGACCCAGCGCTCATCCCCGGTTTGTTCGAGAGCCGGCTTTTGCTCCGAACAACGACTGCGTGCGTGTGGGCAGCGGGTATGGAAGCGGCAGCCGGTTGGTGGTGCCGAGGGGCTCGGCACATCGCCGCTCAAGCCTTCCGACATACGCCGCGCCTTGGGCGAGGGCACCGGGATGGCGGTCATCAGTGCTTGGGTGTAGGGGTGTAATGGCTGATCGTAGAGAGCATCAGTCTGGCCGAGTTCGATCATCTCACCAAGATACATCACGCCGACCCTGTCGCTCATATGCCGGATGACCGCGAGGTCATGGGCAATGATGATCAGGGTTAGGCCGAACTCCTCTTTCAGGTCTTCCAGCAGGTTGACCACCTGTGCCTGGATGGACACATCCAAAGCCGAGACAGGCTCGTCGCCGATGATCACCTTGGGGCCGCTGGCGAGTGCCCGGGCGATGCCGATGCGCTGGCGCTGGCCACCCGAGAATTCGTGCGGATAGCGATTGGCATGCTCAGCCCGCAGTCCGACCCGGCCAAGCAGCTGCGCCACACGTTCCTTTCGGGCTGCGCTGCTTTCGACGCCGTGGACCTGCATCGGCTCTTCAACGATGGCGCCGACGGTCATGCGCGGATTGAGCGACGAGAAGGGATCCTGGAAGATAAATTGCAGCTCGCCGCGCAGGCTCCGCATTTCAGCATCCGACAATCCGCTGATGTCCTGGCCGTTGTAAATGACGCGCCCGTCGGTGGGCGCCAAAAGACGAATGAGCAACCGGGCGAGAGTTGATTTACCGCATCCGGATTCCCCGACGATCGCAAAGGTCTCTCCGCGCCGGATGCCAAAACTGACGCCGTCAACCGCCCTGACCGATGGCGTTTTGCCGAACAGGCGTGCCGGGCCAGCGAAATGACGTGTGAGACCGCGTGCTTCGAGAATCGTCGTCTCGGGTGCTGTCGTGGAGAGGTCGGGCGTCATAATGTCGCCTCTCCAACTTTTTGCTCCAGCGGAACTCTGAAACAGGCGACCTCGTGATCGTCGCCTGCCTTCGACAAAGGCGGGATATTTCGTTCGCAATCTGCGGCAACGAAGGGGCAGCGTGTCGCAAACCGGCAGCCGCTCGGCATGGCATCGACCGTCGGCACCATGCCTGCAACAGTGACCAGACGCCCACTGCGTTTTGCCAGGGAGGGGATCGAACTCATCAGGCCAAGCGTGTAGGGGTGTTGCGGATTTTCAAAGATCTCCTCGACCGGCCCCGCCTCTACGATGCGCCCGGCGTACATGATCGCAACCTTGTCGGCGACTTCCGCGACCACACCGAGGTCGTGCGTGATCATGATCAGGGCAGTACCGGTTTCTTCCTGCAGGGTGCGGACAAGCGAGAGAATCTGGGCCTGGATGGTGACGTCAAGTGCCGTGGTCGGCTCGTCCGCAATCAAAAGGCTTGGATCATTTGCGAGTGCCATGGCGATCATCACCCGCTGGCGCATGCCGCCTGATAGCTGGTGCGGAAATTCCTTCAGGCGTTTTTCGGGGGCAGGGATCCGGACCCGCTTCAGCATTTCCAGGGCGCGGTCCTGCGCTTCGGATTTTGTCACCTGTCGGTGGCGGCGTACCGCTTCGCTGATCTGATCGCCAACCGTGTAGACCGGGTTCAGCGAGGTCATGGGCTCCTGGAACACCATGGCGATCTTGTCGCCCCGAATTTCTGAAATTTCCGACTTCGGGAGCGATAACAGGTCTTTACCGTCGAACACTGCGGTACCTGAGGTGATCTCTGCCGGTGGAGTGGGCAGCAGGCCCATAAGGGAAAGAGCGGTGATACTCTTGCCGCAACCGGATTCTCCGACCAGGCATAAAGTCTCGCCCGGTGCTACGGAAAAAGAGACGTTATCGACAACATTTGTCGCAATGCCTTTGAAGCCGATCGAGAGGCTCTCGACTGCCAACACCGGCGTGACGGCCGCGGTGCTGGCAACTGAATCATCTTTGCCAAGGGCATCAACCAAAGAAGCCGGTTCCTCAAGAAGAGCGGAATCAGGACGCATGACTGAGACCGCCGGCCGTTACGGCCAGGAGGCGTTCGTGCAGCGAGAGGATGTGTTGCCGCGCGGCGGCCTCGGCACCAGCCGGATCGCGACGTTCAATGGCCTCGACAATCGTGTCGTGCTGATCACTGTAGAGCATCGCGCTATCGCGGCTGCGCGCAAGTTCGCGCACATGGTGCCAGGCTGGATCCTGCCGAACCTTGTCGACAATGTTGAAAAGCGCAAGAAACAGTGTGTTGCCTGCGGTCTGCGCGATGTAGCGATGCAAAGCACTGTCCCAGAGCTCACGGCTGTCTGCGTCCTTGGCTTCCACGATCTTCGTGGTCAGTTCGCGCAGGTGTTTAATGTCATCTTCGGTGGCACGCAGCGCGGCGAGCTGTGCAAGGGCAGGTTCGATCCGCAGCCGAACTTCCATCACTTCGAAGAAATTCGAACGGTTGGAGAGCCCGTCGATTGTGGGGCCCTGTTGCTCGGGGGCCGGGCCAACGTAAGTGCCCGAACCCTGCCGCCGCCAGATCCGGCCTTCGGACTCAAGAACTTCCAATGCACGTCTGACAGCGCGGCGCCCGACGCCAAGGATTTCCGAAAGCACACGCTCGGTCGGCAACTGGTGGTCCGTCGTCGAGTGATCCTCGTCAAGCATCTTGCGCAGGCGTTCAAGGGCCAGGCTTGAATTGCTGGATCTTGAGCTATTCTGCCCAGGGTGAGTTTGATCGCCGCTATCGAGCGTTGAATTCTGTGCGTCTCTCTGATTGTCGGGCGACATAGGCAAAGGTTCGTTTGCAGGGAAACCAATATGAATTGATGCCATCATTGATTCGTATTGGTTCGATTGCAAGCCCGCTTAATCAATTTTTGGAAAAGCATTCGGAAACTGCATAACCCAAAATTGCTATAAAAATACCTACTATGGGCTAAAATCAGCCAATTTGGTCAAAAAACTCTAACGCATAGAAAATCTGCTCGCCTGGCAAATAAACGAAACCAATTATGATTGGTACCGTCAAAAATTGCCTGGCTTATACCTTTGGAGGGCGCCGTGCGCGATAGGCGGTGGCAAGCTTTCAAAACTGATCGGTTTCTCTGAAACAGCGAACAATCTGAATTGCCCTTTAGGAGGGGCAGGCTTCGGAGGTCGACGCCGCCGGCAAACGCTCGTGAAAGAATTTGTACCAACTCAGGTATCTCAGACGCGATGAACTCGTAGAGCGCGTCATCGCATCTGCCGCTGCGCAGTTCGCCAGCTTTTTCTCGCTGTCGTCCAGAAAAAGGCCGATCAGATCGCGGCTTCCCACGTATCTCTCAGGTTTGACCATTTCATTGAAATAGTCGCGGCGCAGGTTCTGATGACATTCCAAACGATCCAGCGCGGCGGTTTCTGCAGCGCAGGCCGTTGCTGTCTGAGTGGCCGATGGACAGGCGCTTTCGCCTGCTTCGCAACCACACATCCCTTGCTCGATGCAGAGTTGTCCGCGTTCCTTTATGGCCCAGACATTGAAGATCGCTGCGGTCGTTGCCAGGTAGATCGCGCCCTGATCGGCGTCGGGCTCAGCCAACTGGCCTGATTTGGCCGCTTCTGTAAGGCCATCGCCGATTTCTTCCGCGGCTGTTTCGAGTCGTTCTGCCGCCCGTTCGACCTCTTTTGCCGGTGTCGCGGTAAGATCGCAGACCACACGCCAGCCTTCGATCAACGCTCCAAAATGCTCGGCAAACAGGAAGTCCCGGGTAAAGCGTCCGGTCTTGGATACCAGGTTGCCCTTGGCCGTCTCCACGTCACTCTCAAGAAGACGGGCGAGGCCGACGTTGCCGACCTGCAGATGCATCATGGCATCCAACACGGTCAGGTGAGCGGCTTCAGCTTGTTTGCTGCCGAAACGTACGCGATAGGCCCGGATAGCTGACCGGGTTCTGGAAAAAGTCGGCTGGTTTGCCGATGGAAGGTTAGCCAGGCACTGGGGTTCTTCGCCTTGGCCGGAGAGAAACAGCTCAGCGAACTCTTGCCGATAGACGTCGTGGACCTCCGCGAGAGCCTGTTTTTCGGGAAGCAGCGCCGGTGTCTTTATGCTTTCACAGCCTGAAAGAGATATGACGGGGATTACTGCCGCAAGGAATGAAAGGAGAAATCTCTGCATCGCGTTACCTCTCTTCATGCGCCGTCAAGCTGAGCGACCACACCCCGAACCAAGTCGTCGAAGGCCTGATTGCCTCCCTCTGCGAGCGCGAAGGGTGCTGCCAGATAACTCAGGATCACCCGCTCCAGGAAATCCGGCAGGTTCTCGCCGTCGACTGTCTTACCGATCTCGCCGTTGGCCGCGCTCAATCCTAAGGTAAGGGCGGCCTTGAGCGCCGTATGATCGACTGCACCGTCCGACAGCAACACAGCGCCTCGTCGGGCAACAGCCGTCAGACTTTTGCGCAGAGCATCCACCATGACGGGACCGGAGAGCAGCTTGGTCGGATCGGTTATCAGTGCATCAATGATGCCGACTGTAAGGGGTTGAAGGATATCGGCTTCGTCAAACTTTGCCCAGACGCCAGGGTTTGCCGCCACGGCCCGGATGGAAGCGATCAGGGCATCCCTTCGCCCTGCTCTGGTCAGCAATGGTGTGACGCCCTCGCTGCCCAGCACTGTCCCCATGGTCGTCAGGACGCTACGAAACCGCGCGTCCATCTCGACCAGCGCCAGGTTGTCCGTTGCCGATCGCAATGCAGCGTCGGTTATGGCGATGACATCTTCTGTTTGCAGGCCGTCCCGGATGGCATTTCCCGCCGCCTCAAACGTCGCGCTGACGACTTGTGAGGCAAAGCGGCTGTCACGAGCGACCAAGTCGGGGTGTTCCGACAAGATAACGAGGCTTTTCGACACCACATCTCGAAGCGTCTGCTTGTCGAAGGTCTCCTTCAACGGCGTTTCGGACAGGGTTTGGGCGAGGCCGGTTACAAGATCCGTAGCGAATGGAGGCAGACCTGCGGTGCTGGCTAGGGCAACCGGGTTGGCGGCGACCGCCCCAAGAGCAACTTTGTAGATGCCGGCAAAAATTTCGCCGCTCGCAAGTTCCTTGAAAAAGCTGTTTGCAGCTGCCCGCTCGCCGATCGTGCCTGCAATTGCGGTGGCAACGGCCGTTATCAGGGGCTGATCCCCGATCTTGCGTTTGAGAACACCTTCCACGTTTTGAGCGCCGGCGGCAAGACCGGCTTCGATCACACCAAAGATGGCGGCCTGATCACCTTCTAGAACTTCCGGAAAATTATCTGCAAAGGCGTTCAGTGTGCTGCTGATGACGGCTTTTGCTGCTGCGTCGGAGGAGATGAAGGAAGGGTCGCTTGCAACCTGTCTGAAAATGCCTGCGACCAGATCTTTGAAGCCGTCAGCAGTGATCAGTCGGGCGAAGAATTCGTCGGCGCGTTCCCGTGCACCCGCCGAGTCTCCGGCTTGCTCTCGCCGCGCCGCCCGGAGGTCGTTAAGCGCGCCGAACAGTGCTTTGAGTGCGGCTTCATTGGGAACCGCATCCGGATTGTCGAGTGCGGCGAAAAGCGCGGAGCCTAAAAGACTCTGGTAAATACTTCTGATCGAGAAATCGTCGAAATCCTGTTTGACCGCAAATTCTGAAATCAGAGATTCGACCAACACTCTGGTTCTGGGATTCGCGATGAAGGTCGTCGCGTTGTCTCCCAGGAATTCCAGGGCGGTGTCTACGGTTGCAAGGGCGAGGCGCGCGTAGACCGGATTACGCGATAGCCGTTGGGATTCAACGACGTAGTACGCCAGCCGCATTTCCGTATCGGGGCCTGAACTGGCCAGAGCGCGCAAGTCTCCTGGGGCGGCACCATCTCCCGCCAGCAGTGTGGCCGGAACATTGGCGGCTTCGAAGTAGAGTTTGTAGCAGCGGTTCAGCTTCGCAGCAGGCGGATTGTTGCCGCCGTTCACGGCCGCCTTAACGTCTTCGAAATCTGTTACCAGATCCTGGGTATGCAGAATCGCCAAACCGGTCGGCGATTCGAAGAACGCCCACATCTGTCGCAGAAAATTGCTGCGGTCTTCCCGTTTGGGCGCGGGCGGGAGACGAAAGGGCAGACCCTTCGTCGCCTCGTTGAGGGATAAAATCGTATCGACGCGTCCCCGGTATTTCAGAACCGCGGTGATCGCGGACATGACAACAGACAAAGGTATCGTCATGCGGTCTCCCCCATCTCAAAGCCGCCCCGCTATTGCCGGGACCTGTCGCCAATGCCCGGACCTGCTGCGGGCCTCTGACGCTTGCTGTTCGGTTTTGACGTTCGCCGCAAGCGGGTTTATCAGTTGCGGCATTCTAACATGGATAGATGCCGAGTCGGAATGCTGATGCATTGCCAATTGGAATTAGACGATGACTCGCTCGCCCGTTCTGAAGGCGCGGCTGAAGCGATCCAACCCATGGCTTCCGCCGTTGACCAGACGCCGTGCCGACCGGAGATCGGAACGGATAATGGCCTCCTTGATGCGACGTTCCTTGACTTTCAGGAAGGCTGCGAGAATGCCGGCGGCAATTCTGGGCTCGTTTGCCCGCTCCGGATTTTCGACTAGACCGTTTCCCAAACCAATTTTCTCACCGATGCGGCCGTAGTTATCGCGCCCGGTCAGTTGGATGTAACCCCGGCCCTTGAAGTGGCCACCGTCCGGCGGCCCCTGGTTGCCCAGGTCTCGGCGATTATCGTAGAGGTCAAAAGGATGACCGCCAGGCGAAGTGTTGAATCGTGACTTTCCTTCAGGTATCGGCAGAAAACCGGCCGATTCGGCGCGGATGGTCGCCAAGGCCGTGAGCACCATCGGTTTGTCGGTGAGTTCCGCGCTGACCAGCGACTCAAGAACCGGCGGCAGATTGGTTTCGATATTGCGGCGTGGGGTCGAGAGAATCATCTTTGCAACCCCTTCAACGGTTACCGTCGCGATGGCCAGCGGAGGATCCGGTTCAATCTCGGCTGACAGTACTGCAAGTGTTCTCGGGCCGACGATACCATCGACGAGGAGACCCTCACTGGCCTGGAACGCCCGTACGGCTCGATCGGTTGCCTTACCGAAGTGTCCGTCGGCACCACCTGGATTGAAACCTGCTTCCTTCAGTTTTTCCTGAAGCCGCCTGACCTCGTCGTTGCGCATACCCCGTTTCAGTGTCGCCATCGTTTCTCGCCAGGTTGTTTGTAAGCGAGCGGATACTAGCACAGCGTCTAGCATCCGATGCCGATTTTGTATTCCCCGGACGTAGGCGAAATCGGGAAACTCAGAGCGGCGTCATATGCTCTTCAATGCCAATGGAGTTATCTACTGCATGGTTGGGTGAGGAGTCGAAAAAGGATTCTGAACAATTCACACCTATCTGTGGTAATAGATGATTACTTGCGTTTACTCTGAATCGGCGAGTGCGGCTGTAATATCTTGCTCGGCGCTGAACTCTGTGTAGCGTTAGTTTTCAGACGCTTCGCTCATCCCTTTTTATTGTCACTCAGATTTCACGCCTGTGTGATCTTCTTGGTGGTTGTATGTTGTAAGTGATCGTACAATATTGACAGACGTTGGGCCAAGAAGGCGCATGCCCGCCCTCGGGTGCGGCGCGGAAAATTGATCGGCGGCAGGTAGGTCGTTCAGCCACGCTCCATTGCGCCGTCTGATTCATGATTTTAACGAGTTGGAGCGACTATAATCGACGACGTACCTCCCGATGTTTCTCAACCCTACAAGATTACCCTTCAGCCGGGAGACCTGCTGTTTAGTGAGGGTGAGGGGGGCGAGCGTGCCTATGTCGTGGAAGACGGTGTGGTCGAAGTCGTCAAGCAAACGTCGCAAGGCTCTGTCACCCTGGCCCGGCTTGGTCACGGCGAAATTGTTGGCGAGATGGCACTCTTTGATAATGCGCCGCGGTCGGCTACGGTGGTTGCCGTCGAAAAAACGACGCTTCTCTCGATCGACCGGTTGCAGATCGACGCCAAGATACGCAATGCCGATCCCACCATCGCCCTGCTGATTGATACGCTGACCAACCGCCTTCGATCCATGCAAAGTCTTGTCGGTGCACCGGGGTTAACTCAAAGCGTTGCTGAACCGGGCGAGAGTGCACTGCTGTCGGCGCGCGCGGGCACCGAAGATGTCAGGCAGATTCTCCGCTTTGAACGGCAACTAATCGCCGGCCTTGAAAACGACCAATTCTTCGTCGAATTTCAGCCGATAATGAGTCTCGAAACGCATGACCTTGTTGGTTTTGAGGCTTTAGTGCGTTGGCGGCACCCTGATCTGGGAAATGTCTCACCACAGCGCTTTATTCCGGTTGCCGAAAACCTGGAAGCCGTCGTTCATCTCGACCGTGAGATCATTGCGCGAAGCTTGTCCTTTATCGCAGAAGCGAACCAGGCCCGGCACGACGCTTGTGCAAAGACCCGGGATTGTCCCCCGATCCATGTTTCATTCAATCTCTCAACAGTCCGGCTTTCCGACGGCAGTGTCATCAGTGACATCGATGCTGCTCTGTCCGCGCATACTGTGAATCCGGCAATGTTAAAAGTCGAGGTAAACGAACAGGTCCTGATCCGCGACGCCCAGCAAGCGATCGCAATCCTTTCCGAGTTGCGCACTCGGGGAATCGGCGTTTTGTTGGATGACTTCGGGACCGGATATTCCTCTCTCAGTTACCTTGCGCGTTTGCCGATCGATATTTTGAAGGTCGATCGCAGTTTCGTTAAGGCAATGACCCGTTCGCAGCAGAGCAAGACGATTATGGCTTCAATCTGTGCCATGGCGCGCGCGCTTGGAAAAGACGTCGTCGCGGAAGGCATCGAGAGGCCCGAACAGGCCGAAATGCTGACAGATATGGGATGCTCTTATGGTCAAGGCTATCACTTTGCCGCGCCGATGGCGGCAAAGGACGCATTAGAATTTATCCACAGCGTCACGCCGGTTGACGCTGAGCCTGATCGTTTCATTTTGAACCAAAATGGAACTTGAATCCGGCTCCTGTTTTATGAATGAGAGGGCATCTTACGCTCTCGAATAAGCTTATCGAGAGCGACCGCACTCTCTAGCCTGATCTTTTCGTTTTGAACCAAAATGGAACGCGAATCAGGCCTTTGCCGAATGCGTGAATCTAGTGCGCGCTGTTGTTGTTCATGATGGCCGCCAGAGCTGCGGAGGCCAGACGAGCGGCGGGCGGGTCGGCTCGGCTGGTAAGCAGGATCGGCACCTTGGCGCCCAAGACGATGCCGGCGGCGCAGGCGTTCATGTAATGCACCATCATTTTGAAGAGAGCATTGCCGGTCACAATATCCGGTACAACGATGATGTCGGCGCGACCGGCGACCGGGTGATCCACGCCTTTCGTGCGCGCGGCTTCGCTGGAGAGAGCGAGATCCATCGCCAGTGGGCCGTAGACTGCGGCGCCGCTGACGTTTTCCTTTGCCCAGTCGGAAAGGGTTCGAGCCTCGGTGCTTGAGGGCATCTGTTCCATGGGCTCCTCGGTGGCTGAGAGCAGAGCAACCTTTGGTTCAGCCAAATCCAGGGCATGTGCCAAGTCGACCGAATTCTGAACTACGGCCTTCTTGGTCTCGATATCCGGGTGGATGTTGACGGCGCAGTCCGTAAGCAGGAGCTGACCTTCCCGTCCTGGAATCGTCATATGGAAAACATGGGTCAGGCGGCGTTCCGTCCGCAGGTTCGCTGATCTGCTCAGTAGAGCGCGCATGAAGACGTCTGTGTGGATATGTCCCTTCATGACCGCAGCCGCTTCGCCGTTACCTGCCGCGCTTGCCGCCGCACTTGCCGCAGCCTGTTCGTTGTCGGCGGCCGTAATCTGATACGCGGAAATATCCCAACCGAGATCGGAGGCATGATGGTGAATGGCATCGGCGTCACCGAAAAATACCGGCTCGATAACGCCCGCGCTTGCTGCGTCGTAGGCGCTCTCCATGACGACGGCGGCACCCGCATTGACGATTGCGGTGCGCAGTGGCGCGGCGGATTTGGCGGCGCGCAGAAGGCTCTGCGGGCATTCGACCTGTGTTTTTCCGAGCATGTCCCGACTCCCGAACAAAAAGAGTTTAAGCGTATTCGTCTAAAAATGAGACTTTAAGTCTCAAATAGATGGATCGCATAAAACAAGTCAAGCAAAAGCTAGCGGTTTACGGCTTACTCGAGAAGAGCTATCGGCACGCGCTAAGCAACGCGGGCATTATCGCCAGCCTGTTCAGTCTGTCGGCGGGGACTCTGGGTCGATCGCGACGCTGTAGAGATCTTTCGCGGCATGCCGCAACAGATCGACGTGCTCCATGGCTGAAGCCAAGCTCATCCGCTGGACCGGGGCGTGGATTGCCAGGGTTGCGACGAAGTCTCCGTTATCGTTTTCGACCGGTACTGCCACGGCGACCATTCCCTCGACGAACTCTTCGTTGTCTACGCCGAGCCGGTTCTTGCGCGTTACTTCCAGTGCCGCAAGCAACTCGTCTTTGTCGGTGATGGTGTTCGGTGCGTGCCGGTCCAGTTTCAGGCTGTCCACGAGCCGGCGTTGCTGTGACCGGCGCAGAGTGCTCAAGTACAGTTTGCCGCTTGCAGTACAGTAAAAGGGCACATGGCCGCCCACGGGTAGCTCGATACGGATCGGCCAGTGGGTTTCCACGCGGTCCAGATAGATCATGCCGCTGGTGTCGGGCAGAGTGATGTTACAGGTCTCGCCCACCTGTTCCGACACGCGTTGCAGGATTGTGTGCCGCAGCTGTGCAAGTGGCGCGAAGCTCAGCACGCCTGCGGCGATGCTCCGCAGGCGCTTGCCCGGCAGAAAGCGTCGGCCGTCGATGTCTTTGGTCAGGTAACCGTCCAGGTGCAGCTCGTTACAAAGGCGATGGACGGTAGGCTTCGGTAAACCGAGGCTTTCGTTGATGTCCGTTGGCGTCATCGGGTATCCCGACTGGGTGAGAACCTCGAGAATGTACAATCGCCGCAGGCCGGGGGGCGTGCGGTCTGCTTGATCCTCTTTCTTTCCGTTACCTTGCCGCGCCATTCTCACCTGTCCACTATAGGGCGTCCCGGGGCTCCGGTTCGGAAGATCCCCATTCCCTAATCTCGTCGTTCAACGGGGGATAGTTGGTATACGCCGGTACGCTCGTTAACAAGTATAATGCTTGAAAGCTAAGTCGTAAGCAGGGAAAAGCCCTCATGAGCGGGGCGTTAAAATGAGGAGTAAAGTCGCAGTAGGAAAAAGAAAAACGACCGGCTTCCTCTTGTTTGTTTTTTTTGCAGGACCAGATGAATAGGTTATGGTTTCAACAACTGGGAGATGCAGATGCACAGCGCGGCGGTAATGGGGCCGGGCCCCGGATACGAAAAACACCCTGAACACACAGTCGAACTTGCGCATGAAAAGAGGCAAGTCCGTGTGCTCTTTAATGGCATTGTTGTGGCCGACACCAGGAATGGGATCACGGTCCGGGAAGCCAGCTATGATCCCGTGGTTTACATTCCACGTAGAGATGTGCGCAGCGAATTCTTGCGCGAAACGTCCCGGGAGACACATTGCCCCTTTAAAGGTTACGCGTCCTACTGGTCGGTCAAAGTCGATCGTGAAATTGCCGAGAATGCAGCGTGGGCCTATCCGCGCAGTTACGAAGAAGTGACGGAACTCGCTGATTGTATCGCTTTCGATAAGCGCCTCGTCAGCTACGAATTCATCTCGGAGCACTAATACCAAAGATCGTTAACAACAACGATTGGTATGATTCCGCACTGTAGAGATATCGGTTCATCCAGGCGCTTTGTCGATGGAAATGCAGCTTTATCAAGACGCAGTCGGCCGAGGGTTCCCGCACGCCTGAATCAAACGATGACGCTTTCGTAGTAATGGTCCTGGGTGTTGCAGCGGCTGGTCCGCAGTTCGACCGGGACTCCGCTCAGGTTATGGCCAACGCGTTCAATCAACTGCAAGGGCGAGCCCTTTTTGACGCCGAGCCAGGCCGCGTCCTGCGATGAGGCGGCCACCGCCCGCAGGTGCTCGACCGCGCGGCTGATGGTTACGCAATAGCGGTCTTCATAGAGTTGGTAGAGATTGTTTGGCAGATCGGCCAAGGGGAGCTTGTCCAGATCCGGGAAGACCTTGGCAGGAACCACGATGCTCTCGGCGATGACCGGGCGACCCTCCAAGTCGCGTACGCGATCAATTTGTATAACTCTGGCCGTAGACGGCAACCCAAGTTTCAAGGTCTCCTCGCGCAGAGCCCGACGCCGGGTCATACCCTTTTCCCGGCTGGACGGCATCTGGCGCACACCGCTGTTGCTGACAATGTGAAAGAAGTGGAACAATGCCCGATCGGGCGTATGGGCAGCAACGAAAGTTCCCTTCCCCTGATGCCGGATCACCAGGTTTTCTGATGCCAGCTCGTCGAGCGCCTTGCGCACGGTTCCTTGGCTTACGCCATAGTCCTGTCCAAGTTTGGTCTCGCTGGGCAGCAGGTCGCCGGGGCTCCAGATGCCCTTTACGATCTGCTGAATGATCAGCTCTTTGACCTGACTGTAGAGTGGCGCGCTGCCACGTATGGTTTTCATTTCATTCAAAGGGTCAGTCACCTTTGCCGGCTGTCATTTTACTGTGGTCCGGGCGCTTTTCGGTTTATCGCGGGTCAAGTTTTATGTCGCGCCAGGGTTATAGCAAGTTTAGAAGAAAAATCATACAACTCTTATATAAGAGTTAAAAGAATATCTTGACCTGCGGACTGCGCCGGGCATAACGTCGGACAGATTTTACGCCGCCCCTGCCGTTTGTCGTTCAGCGGGCGGATTTCTGCATGGGAGGACTTAAGTGACAGCACCCGATTTTCTCGTCCATGAGACGAAGGACACCGTTGGTGTCATCGTGGTCGAAGGCATCGAAGCCGGTCAGGAACTGACTGGATGGCTGATGGAGACCGACGAGACGCTTTCGATTACTGCGCTCGACCCGATTCCCCTGGGGCACAAGGTTGCACTGGGTGATATCGCGAATGGCGACACGATCATCAAGTACAGCCATGACATCGGCAAGGCGATCGCCGACATCGGCAAGGGACATCACGCCCACGTTCACAACGTCAAGACCAAGAGGTGGTAGGTATGGCGCAATCAAGCTTTTGGGGATATCGCCGCGAAAACAATCGTGTCGGCGTCCGGAACCACGTCATCATTCTGCCGCTCGACGATCTCTCCAATGCGGCTTGCGAAGCCGTGGCCAACAACATCCAGGGCTGCATGGCCCTGCCGCATCACTACGGCCGTCTGCAGTTCGGTGAGGATCTGGAGTTGCATTTCCGTACTCTGATCGGGACCGGCAGCAACCCTAACGTGGCAGCGGTTGTTGTGATTGGTATCGAGCCGGTCTGGACCAAACGGATCGTTGACGGTATTGCCGCCACCGGTAAGCCGGTCGAGGGTTTCGCCATCGAGCAGAACGGCGACATCAATACCATTGCCGCAGCATCCCGCAAGGCGAAGGAATACGTTCAGTGGGCCAGCGAAAAGACCCGCGAGGAATGTGGCCTGGGCGAGCTCTGGGTCTCGACCAAGTGTGGCGAATCCGACACGACCTCGGGCCTGGCCTCGAACCCGACGGTGGGTAACTTCATCGACAAGGTCGACGTCCAGGGCGCCACCACCTGCTTCGGTGAGACGTCCGAGCTGACCGGCGCCGAACTGGAGTGCGCCAAGCGCGGCGTAACCCCTGAAATCGGCAAGAAGTTCCTCGCCACCTGGCAGGCCTATATGGATGAGGTGATCGAGCCCTTTAAGACCAGCGATCTTTCCGACAGTCAGCCAACCAAAGGCAATATCGAGGGCGGTCTGACCACCATCGAGGAGAAGGCTTTCGGCAACTTCGAGAAGATTGGCAAGAAGACCAACTTCGTCGATGTCCTGCAGCCGGCCGAAGCGCCTTCGAGCGGACCCGGTCTGTACTTCATGGACACCTCCTCGGCAGCTGCCGAGTGTGTGACTCTGCAAGCGGCTGCCGGTTTCGTAGTTCACCTTTTCCCAACTGGTCAGGGCAATATCATCGGCAATCCGATTGAGCCGGTCATCAAGCTGACTGCAAATCCGCGTACCGTGCGGACAATGGGAGAGCATGTTGATGTCGATGTGTCCGGCATCCTGCGACGCGAAATGAATATGGATGAAGCAGGTGATGCGCTGCTCGACATGACGATCCGGACCTGTAACGGACGCTTGACCGCTGCAGAAGCGCTTGGGCACCGCGAGTTCGTTATGACCAAGCTGTACCGAAGCGCTTAGTTTCGGTTGTTATCGGTTCGGGGCGATGTAATAGACTTACGTCGCCCCGAGCATTGCCTGCTCGTCTTGCAGGTGTGTTACCTGATACCCCGAAGATACGGGGACCATAAGAATCGGCGTACATTCAGGAGGAACCTATGGATATTCTGAGAAAAATCGGTGCCACTACGGTGGTCGCGGCGATGTCATTGGCGGCGATCGCAATGATTTCTGGCGTACCGACGGCGCAAGCCTTTCCCGACAAACCTGTCAACTACATCATTCCCTTCGGACCAGGTGGCGAGTCCGACATAACGGCACGTCACCAGCAGTCCTTCTTCAAAGAGAAGTTCGGCCAGGATCTGGTGATCGCGTACAAGCCCGGCGGCGGTGGTGCGGTCGGCTGGTCGCAACTCAACGGCATGATCGGCGACGGCTACACAATGATGGGCATCAACCTGCCGCACATCGTGGTCAAGCCCCTGCAGAAGGATGTCGGTTTCAAGACCGAGGACATCACTGGCGTCTACATGTTCCATTACACCCCCGATGCGATCGTCGTGAACGCAAGCAGTGATATCAAGTCGCTTCAGGATCTGGTCGACTACGCGAAAGCCAATCCTGGCAAGCTGACAATGTCAGGTTCGGGTAAGGGTACTGCCAATCATCTCGCGCAGGTTCGCTTCGACAAGATGGCCGGCGTCAAGACGACTTATGTCGCTTTCAAGGGAACCGGTAAGGCCGTTGCGGCTCTGCTGGGGGATCAGGTAAAGGCGGAGTGGGGTTACACTTCGGTGGGTGCCAAGCATGAAGGCAAGGTCCGTATGCTGGCGGTTGCCATGGAACAGCGTCATCCGAAATTCCCGGATGTTCCGACCTTCAAGGAGCTCGGCTTCGATCTGGTTTCTGGGGCCTATCGTGGCATCGCGGTTCCCAAGTCCACGCCAGAAGATGTGCGCGTAAAGCTCTCCGAGATGATCGGCGAAATCAACGCGGATCCGGAGTTTCGCAAGCGCATGGAAAACGACGGCATGGCTTTGCTCGATGTCGGTTACAAGGATCTCAACGCCTTTGTTGCCGAGCAGGCAAAGGCATATGAGGAAGCTGCGCGTGAAGCCGGGGTTATCAAGTAGCTTTCGTCTACAAGTAGTTTTCGTTGACTGACGCAAACTACTCTTCCTTCACGAAACTGGGTATCGGAACCGGGGCACAGCGGCTATGACCGGACTGGACTATCTCTGGCAGGCTTTGACGCCGCTCAACGTTCTCTTGGCCCTGGCCGGCGTTGTGGCGGGAACCGTCATTGGATCCTTGCCGGGGCTGACGGCAACCATGGCCGTGGCTGTCCTGGTTCCGATTACCTTTTCCATGGAGCCGGCTTCGGCTCTTATCCTCATGGGCGCCATTTACACGGGCGCAATCTATGGCGGTGCATATGCCGCCATTCTTCTGAACACGCCCGGCACGCCCTCGGCGATTGCGACCACATTTGACGGCTATCCCATGGCCAAACGCGGGGACGGTGATCTTGCGATCACCCTGGCCTGCGTCTCTTCCGTGGTCGGCGGACTGATTGGGGCCGCCTTTTTGCTTGGACTTGCCCCGCCTTTGGCCGAGGTCGCTCTGGCTTTCGGGCCGGTTGAATACTTCTGGCTGGCGGTCTTCGGTCTGACGCTGATCTCGGCGCTCTCCGAAGGTAATCTTCTCAAGGGGTTGATCGGCGCCTGCTTCGGGTTGTTGCTGGCCTGTATAGGTGTTGCGGAAATATCTGCCGATATTCGCTTTACCTTCGGTAGCCAGGTTCTGCTTGGCGGCATCGAAACGGTTTCCGCTCTGATCGGGCTGTACTGCATTCCGGTCATGATCGATTTGGTTGCGACCCCTGACCGCCACCTAAAGGTCACACAGCAGCCAAGAGGTTTCCGCCTCAAGGAAGCTTTGGCGATTTCCTGGTTGGGAAAATTCAATCTTATCCGCAGCTCCGTAATCGGTACTCTGGTAGGAATTCTTCCAGGAGCGGGTGGGTCGATCGCCGGTCTGGTCGCTTATTCCGAAGCGCGCCGCAGTTCGAAGCGCAGCGCCTTTTTCGGCAAAGGCGAACCGGAAGGGGTTCAGGCGACCGAATCTGCGAACAACGCGACGGTCGGCGGTGGCTTTATTCCGACCTTGGTCCTGGGCATCCCGGGTACACCACCGGATGCCGTCATTCTGGGCGCTCTCCTGATCCAGGGGGTGCGTACCGGTCCCAGTCTCTTCACTGAGAACGGCGCCATCGTCTACACTTTCATCTATGGTCTGATTCTGGCGACGGTCCTGATGCTGCCTGCCGGTCTGGTGATCGGCCGCTACGCCTACAAATCGATCATTACCGTACCTAAGGCCATACTGGTGCCGACGGTCGCATTCATGACCATGATCGGCACCTATGCCATCCGCAATTCCATCTCCGATGTGGTGATCATGATTGTTCTGGGCGTTGTGGGCTGGTTCCTCAATCGCTTTGGTTTCAGCCCTTCACCGATCGTCCTTGGCCTCATCCTGGGGCGCATCGCGGAGCAGGGGTTCGTTCAGGCCTGGACTATCGGTGCGGCGACGGAGGATTTGACAGGTATGTTCTTCGGCCGGCCGATCAGCCTGGTGATTATTCTTTTCACGCTGATTTCTCTCTTCTATCCGCTCATACGGAAGCACTGGGCCACTACGGGAGGAACCGCTAATGCAGGTTGAGTCGAAAAGCCGCAGCGACCTTGCCGGCACTGTGACTGCGGTCGTATTCATTCTGATGGCCTGTTTGGCTCTCTGGGATACGACCTCGATGACGGACTCGGATTCCTACGTTTTCCCACGTGCGATTGCGGCGGCCATGATTGTCTTTTGTATCCTGCTGATCGCGTACAATTTTATAAAAAGACCAGCCGACGAGGCTGCCGGCGGCACGGGCAGTGCCTCGACGCCCCGGCGGGTCGGCCTTGTGGCCGCCATGCTGGGGGCGTCGCTCGTCATGCCTTGGGTGGGGTTTCTTCTGTCGGGCTTCTGCGCCTTCGGCGCAATCATGCTTTTTGCCATGTATGACCCTTGGACCGGCCGTCGCCGCATCGTGTTTCCCGTGGCAGGTCTGGCAATTGTTCTCGGATTTTATACGCTCTTTTCCAAAGTCCTGCTCGTGCCGCTTCCCGTCGGCGTTTGGTTTCGCTGACGGCGTAATGCCGAGACCGTTCTGTCGATGCGGATCGGCCTTGGCCGAAACTCACAGGTAATACAGTCATGCCCGATATCGTTATTTCCGAATTCATGGATCAAGCTGCGGTGGAGGGCCTGCGTCGGGACTACACCCTTCACTACGATCCGGATTTGGTCGAGAAGGCCGACGAGCTCCTGCAGTTGGTTGCCGGCGCACGCGCTCTGATCGTCCGGAACCGCACTCAGATACGTGGTGAATTGCTTGAAGCTGCTACTTCCCTGAAGGTGGTTGGCCGCCTCGGTGTTGGACTCGACAATATCGATCTGGATGCCTGTACAGCGCGCGACATCGTGGTTTGTCCGGCAAGCGGCGCCAACGATGACTCGGTAGCAGAGTATGTCATCGCCATGACCTTGGTCTTATTGCGGGGTGCTTTCCTGTCGAGCGATGCCGTCGTTGCAGGTGATTGGCCGCGCCAGGCCTGCATCGGGCGGGAAGTCGCCGGTAAACAGCTTGGCTTGGTTGGTTTTGGCGCCATTGCACGCAATGTCGCGAGCAGGGCCGGTGCCATGGGAATGCGGATTGCCGCGTTCGATCCTTTCCTGCCGTCGGATCATCGGGCCTGGTCGGGCAGTCAGAAGCTAGAATTGCGGGACCTGCTGGCTTCTAGTGATGCCATCAGTCTGCATGTCCCGCTCAACGACACGACCCGTAACCTGCTCGACGCGGACGCGATTGCCGGAATGAAAAAGGGGGCTGTTATCATCAATACGGCGCGTGGCGGTGTCATCGACGAGGCGTCGCTGGCAGCCGCACTTCGCTCAGGTGCGCTCGGCGGGGCCGCACTGGATGTCTTTGCGGGTGAACCGGTGACCGCTGATGCCGGCGGCTTGTTCGCGGGTGTTCCCAACCTCATTCTCACTCCGCATATCGCCGGGGTGACCGAAGAGGGAAATGTTCGGGTCAGCGGCGTAACCGCAGACAATGTAAGACGCCACTTGGAGAAACAGGCATGACCGCCGTGACGCACTTCGAAATCGATGCCCTTAAGGATCTGGCGAGCCGCGTTCTGACGGCCCACAACACATCGCCTGAAAATGCCACCAGCGTCGCCAATGCGCTGGTTGCCGCCGAAGTCGACGGTCAAAAAGGGCATGGCCTTTCGCGGCTGGCGGCCTATTCCGCACAGGCGGCTTCGGGCAAAGTACAGGGGCATGCCGTGCCTCGGGCCGAACCCGTGGGAGCAGCGGCCCTGCGCATCGATGCCGGTTCGGGCTTTGCATTTCCGGCGATGGATCTCGCAATCGAAAAGCTGGACGAGGTTGCGCCTGAAAGCGGAATCGCGATGGCAGGTGTCTTTCGCTCTCACCACTTCGGGCAGGCAGGCTATCACGTTGAACGTTTGGCCCAGCACGGACTGGTTGGCCTTGCTCTGGGCAACAGTCCCAAGGCCATTGCGCCCTGGGGAGGCAGGGACGGCGTCTTCGGAACCAATCCGATTGCCTTTGCCGCACCGCGCCGCTCGGCTGACCCTTTGCTGATTGACCTGAGCCTTAGCAAGGTGGCTCGTGGCAAGGTGATGGTCGCTGCCAAGAAGGGCGAGCCAATTCCTGACGGCTGGGCCCTGGACAAGGAAGGTCAGCCCACAACCGATGCTGCGGCAGCTCTGGAAGGAACTATGATCCCCATCGGCGACGCGAAGGGGGCTGCCTTGGTTCTTATGGTTGAGATCCTCGCCGCCGCCGTGACCGGCGCGAACTTCGGTTTCGAAGCCTCATCATTTTTCACGTCCGATGGTCCTGCGCCAGGCGTCGGACAGACCCTCATTGCGATTGATCCGAGGCGGATGTCAGGGGATGCCTTCACAGACCGGCTCGAAGTCTTGCTGCAAGCGATCCTGGTGCAGCCGGGTACACGTCTGCCGGGCATGCGGCGGTTGGAGGCACGTGGTGCCGCGGCCAGAGGTGGCGTTGCCGTCGATCCTGCCTTTGTTGAAGAGTTGGAGCAGTTGGCACATCGATAGCCCACGGCGTCGGCGATGGCTCGAAATCTCTTGCCGTAAACCTGGGATCACGGTCTAAACTGCCGCACCATTCTACGGTCGACAGCTGATAATTCCTGTCGCACCTGGCTAAATACGCGAAAGGACAGCGCTCCGTGATTGATCTCTATACCTGGACCACGCCCAACGGCCGCAAGGTCTCGATCATGCTTGAAGAATTGGAAATGCCGTATAAGGCAATTCCCATCAACATCACGAACGACGACCAGTTTGCGCCCGACTTTCTTAAGATCAGCCCCAACAACAAAATACCTGCGATCGTCGATACGGAAAATGGAACTTCCGTAATGGAATCCGGTGCGATCATGTTGTACCTCTCCAAGAAAGCTGGCGGTAAACTTGTTCCTGCTGATGAGGCTGGCTACTGGCGTATGATGGAGTGGCTGATGCTGCAGATGGGCGGAGTCGGGCCCATGTTGGGACAGGCGCACCATTTTCTGAAATTCAATCCCGGTAAAGCGCCCTACGCCGAGGAGCGTTATGGCAATGAAGCGAAGAGGCTTTACGGCGTTCTGGACAAACAGCTCGAGGATTCAGCATATCTTGCTGGTGATCAACTCTCCATCGCGGATATTGCCACCTGGCCATGGATTTCACGCTTCGAATGGCAGCAGATCGACTTGAAGTCCTTTACCAACCTTGCGCGTTGGTACAGCGAACTGGCCGCACGTCCTGCCTTTCAACGTGGCTATCACGTTCCCAAACAGATGGGTGAAATCCCGCTACCCTGAGCGCCTGTTACGATACCGGGAAATCAAGCGGAGAAAACGCCATGCTTTATGCCATTGGCGAGAAGGCACCTCGCTTCGCCGACGAGACTTCGAGCTGGATTGCGCCAACCGCAGTCGTAATCGGCGATGTCAGCTTGGCGCGTCATACGTCGATCTGGTGGGGGACCGTGCTGCGGGGTGATAACGACAGCATTACGCTCGGTGAAGGCAGCAATATTCAGGAAAATTCGGTTGTGCATGTCGATCCGGGCATTCCCTGCAGCATCGGTGACAACGTTACGATTGGACACAGCGTAACGCTTCACGGCTGCACGATCGGCGACGGCACGCTGGTCGGCATCGGCGCTATTATTCTGAATGGGGCCAAGATCGGTCGAAACTGCCTGATCGGCGCCAACAGCTTTGTCGGGGAGGGGAAGGAAATCCCCGACAACTCCCTGGTCTTCGGCGCACCGGCCAAAGTCGTGCGGGAATTGTCGGAGCAGCACATCGAACGCCTGCGGCTTTCATCAGAGTCTTACGTGACCAAGATTCCAGACTATAAGAGTCAGTTGCGGCGTATCGACTAAAGCTAAAACCGACCATCTTCTATAGAAGATGGTCGCTGTTACGCAGTTGGCAGATCTGATGCCACCAGGATCTTGTTCTCCTGGCTGATCAGATAACCGGCTTCTGCACTATGCTTCAGGTAATTCTGCCAATCCGGGTCGGCAAGCATCGCTGCTCGTTTCTCTGCGCGTTCGGCGATATCTTTATAGGCCCAGATGTGGACATAGGTGTTCACGTCTCCCACCTCAGTCGTCGCATATAGCACGGGCTTGCCCAGGTTCCGGCACTGCGCGGCATAACCATACTCCTTATAGAGCGCCATTTGTTTCGGTAGAGTACCCGGGCGGACCCTATAGGTGCGATGATCAAAGATCATAGAGGCAATTCCTTCAAGCGTATTTGTTGACTGTCGCAGCGACGGTGGCCGCATAGGAACCGCCGAACAATGCCGTATGAACCAGCAGGGGGTAAAGCTTATAGAGATCGCAACGGCACTCGAAAAAGCCGGGTTCCAGCGGCCTGAGTTCCTGGTAACGGTCAAAGAAACTCTGATCGAAGGTTCCAAAAAGCGTTGAAAAAGCCAATTCGATTTCCGGATCTCCGTAGTAGGTCGCAGGATCGATAAAGGCCGCGATTCGGCCGTTGCGAACCAGAAGATTGCCGTCCCAGACATCCCCATGGACGAGGCCGGGCTTCGATTGCGCTGGCAACAACTGCTCCAGCTTTCCACAGAGCCGTTCCAGCACATCGTAGATTTCATCCGTCAGCCTGCCACGGTCCAACGCGACCCGGCCCATGTGCAGCAGCCGCTGGTCTCGGAAAAACTCAATCCAACTTTCCGTTTCCGGGTTGGGTTGCTGCAGTGGTCCAATGAGTGTGTTGCGTGAAAACCCAAAGCTGGGCGCTGTTTGATTGTGGAGATCGGCAAGTAATTCGGCTGCATGCGTCTGAGCGGAGCTATCGATCTGTCCATCAGTCTCGATGTATTCGATCAGGAGAAGGCCCTCAGTCGCAAGTAATACATCCGGGACGGGAAGTTTGCTTTCTGTGCCGAGAAACTGAAGCATCTCTGCTTCGATCGTTAGGTCAATGTTCTCGCGCCCCACAGATCCAGCTTTGGCGACGCAACAGCTTCCGTCGTCGAGCCCGATCCTGAAGACATCGGCGATGCAACCACCGCTCAGGCGACGCGTCGAGACAATCCTGCGGCTGGTGAAAGACTGAATTTTCTGCCGGGTTGTTTCCGATAAACTGACCAAAACCGGGCTCTTTTCCGGAATGAGTGCGGAGCGACTATTTTCTACGCAGCATCTTCCACCCCATGGCGATTAGCCAGATGGGAATGACAACGGCGGCGCCCAGCAGGAGGTAGGAAAAGCCCCACTCAAACACCGACGACCCCATTTCAAAGACTTCCACGGCCGCGTCGCCCATGCCTTCGAAAGCTTGCCTCGGTGTGAGGTCCAAGTACGACATAATGAAGCCGACGATCACAGAGGCGACGACCAGTTTGATGAGGGTGGAAACAACGTTGTTCGGCATGGTGTGATAACTAACCCGCTAGAGTCTGATCGTTTTTCAACATGTTAGTGAAAAACATAAACCTATTTCTTATTCAAATAGTTAGAGGAAGATTTACGTTCTCGACTGTTTCCTTCAAGAGGAATCGTGCCCCAGAAGTACTGGAATCCTGTGCATTTCGCTCTTGCCTGACATGTTGAACAACTATGGGCGCGTGGGCAAGACGGCAGTATAACTACGGATTGTCAGATCCATCGCAAGTGTTGTAGCAGAGTCTCTACATTATCTGAGGGATTTTTATGACTAAGAGTTTTTTTCGCGGCATGGTTCTGGCAGCTTTCTTTGTGCTTTCGGCTTGCGACGATCCGGCAACCAATCAGACCTATGTTCATCCCGCAGGCACCTGGGATTTCTTGATTGAGGCAACCAAGGCGGGGCCGTTGTTGCTGAAGGTGCAGGGCGAGGCCTTCGATATGGACCGTGCCGCCTTCGAAGCAGAGGTTTCGGACATGATCGCAGGCGCCCTTCAGAAACGACGGTTTTCTGTAACGACTGATCCCTCAAAGGCCCCCCAGCCAAGTCTTTATGTCGTCATGACTTTCAATGGCGCGAAGAGCCTGAATGGACAGGCGCAGTGCAAGGGCGAAACACAGGGTGGAACGCCGCGTGGCTCAGATGCGCGGCTCGACGTTACGGCAAGTTTTTGTGGCAAGGACGCCCGCTACGCCACTGTTACAGGCTGGATTGAGAAGCTGAAAAGCCGTGATGACGAAAAGTACTCCAAGCTGATCGGGCAGATTTCCCGGGATCTCTTCGTCGAGCAGAAGCAGGATAAATAACTGGAAACAACGGAAATCTGCACAGGATGGTCACAATTAATGACCGTTTTTGGCATATTTCTTCCCGCACTGATTGCTTCTGTGAACCAGCAGAATGCGGCGAATTTATTGCCGCTCGGTGTTCGAAATCGAATGAACGCTAGGTAGTAGGCAAAAGTGCGTTCATACGAGCCGCTGTTGTGACTTTTTGCCAAAAAGTTGTTCAATTTGATGCCTCAATGGCGATTGTTGCCTGCAGAGACACCTGTTGCGAACAATCACGATTGAGATATTGCATTGTGTGAGTGTAGTCTTCTTTAGTTTTTCACTTCATTTTCAAATCGGAAGTTACGAAAACGTTATAACGGATTGATATATAATGAAAAATGAAAACCTTCCCTGTTGATTTTTAAATAGGCATCGTGCTCGCAATAATTGTTTTTTTGAGTAAAAACCTGCTCCAGAAAATAGAATTATTTTCTAACATCTTAAGAGTGACTCTGTTGTGTTGCTACTTAAAGTTAAGTTTGGCGATTTCTTAGGCATATGCCCAAAATTTATTATTGTTTAACACCCTTTTACTATCATTGGTCTAAATTAGAGACCAGGAGTGGATCATGTTTTCGCGTATTGCCCAACTTCAGATCGCGGTCAAACTACCGCTGATTATTGTTTCATTTGCGTTGGTACTTGCACTCGGTATCGGGGGAGCCAACTATTTTCAGGCGTCTGATCAGGCGTACGTCGCGATCGAAGAGAAATTGACCGCGGTTCTTGAGGACAGACGCACTGCCTTGCAGTCATATCTGAGTTCGATAGACCAGGACATGCGCTATACGGCGACGAACCATCAAGTTCGTGAAGCGCTTGTCGAATTTTCAGATGCTTGGCAGGAACTCGGTTCCGGCCAAATGGCGCAGCTGCAAAAGTTGTATATCGACGAGAATCCCAATCCGACTGGCGAGAAGGAAAACCTCGACGCTGCACCAGATGGCTCTCGTTACAGCGAGGTCCACGCAAAGCACCACCCCTGGTTCCGGCAGTTCCTTAGAGAACGCGGCTACTACGATATCTTCTTGTTCGATATGGAGGGTAATCTCGTCTATACGGTTTTCAAAGAGCTTGATTACGCAACCAACCTCACAAGCGGCGAGTACAAAGATACTGATCTCGGGAATGCCTACCGCGCGGCGCTTGCAGACGCAAAACCGGGTGCGCTGAGTTTTTTCGATTTTCAGCCCTATGCACCAAGCCATGGTGCGCCTGCCAGTTTCATGTCGACGCCGATGTTCGACAATGAAGGCGCTGTCAATGGCGTGCTGGTGTTCCAGATGCCGATTGACCGCTTGAATGCGACGCTGTCAAGCGCTGCAGGTCTTGGCGAAACAGGTCAGTCTTTCATCGTGGGCGGCGACTTCCTAATGCGGAACGATTCACGCTTTTCCGAGGAGTCGACCATCCTTAGCCAACGTGTCGAGAACGATGCCGTGCAGATGGCATTGGGCGGGGAGACGGGCGTAATGATGACGGCATCTTACCTTGGCGGCGACGCTCTGACGGCCTATTCCTTCATTGACTTTAACGGCGCGCGTTGGGCGATGATTGCTGAGCAAGGCCTTACCGAAGTCAATGCACCGATTGTCGAAATGCGGAATGACATGATTATGCTGGCGGCGGTGTTGCTTGCGATCACCGCCGCGTTGGGGGTTTTCTTTTCGCGTCAGATCACGACCCAAATTGTTGGTATGACCGGTGCGATGGCTTCGTTGGCGGCCGGTGACAAGACCGTTGAAGTTCCTGCTCAGGGACGTTCCGATGAAATCGGTGCCATGGCTACCGCCGTGCAGGTCTTTAAAGACAATGCCGTCGAGATGGAGCGTATGCAGAAAGAGCAGACTGCCGCGGCAGATCGTGCCTTGCAGGAGAAGAATGCCTTGAACGATCTGGCCAAGAACTTCGAAGCCAATATTCAGGGCATCGTGGAGGGTGTTTCCAACGCCGCCACTGATATGCAGACCACCGCGGAAGGCATGTCTTCGACGGCGAAAGAGACCGAGCAGCAGGCAAATGCGGCTTCTCACGCATCGTCAGAAGCATCCGTCAACGTTCAGACCGTTGCCGGCTCGTCTGAAGAACTGGCAGCCTCGATCCAGGAGATCAGTGCGCAGGTGGCCCGCTCGACCGAGATAGCCGCCAAGGCAACATCGGACGCACAGGCGACCAATAGCCAGGTTGAGGGATTGGTCGATGCGGCCCAGAAGGTTGGCGAAGTCGTTAATCTGATCTCAGACATAGCCGAACAGACCAACCTGTTGGCACTCAATGCCACCATTGAAGCGGCGCGCGCCGGAGAGGCCGGCAAGGGCTTTGCCGTGGTTGCTTCCGAGGTCAAGTCGCTGGCTAATCAAACGGCAAAGGCCACTGAGGAGATCTCGATGCAGATTAGCAGTATTCAGGATGCCACGACCGGTTCCGCCGTTGCCATTAAGGCGATCGGCGAGACAGTGGCCCAGATCAACGAGATCTCAGGGTCGATCGCTGCGGCCGTCGAAGAACAGGGGGCTGCGACCCAGGAAATTGCGCGCAATGTGCAACAGTCTTCCGCAGCCGCCGAATTGGTCTCGACTAACATCGGCGGTGTCACCTCGACTGCCAAGGACACCGGTGAATCTGCATCACACGTTCTTACGGCATCGAGTAATTTGATGCAGCAGTCGGAAAGCCTGAAATCGGAGGTCGAAAGCTTTCTTTCTCAGGTTCGTGCTGCATAAAGCCTGCACGCGGAAACAGAGCTTCATCAACGAGGTTTAGAAGAAGGCGGTACAGCGAAGGCTGTGCCGCCTTTTTTGTCCTGTTGTCATGGGGCCAGGGAATTGCTCCTGGAACCTCGTTGTACAAAAAGGCTATTCCCAAAACGGTTTACCCAGATCGATCTGATCTTCGTCCGTCAGTACACCGGTCAGACCGCCGGCTCCTGCGCCTATCAAGACGCCCTCCACCACACTTAGGCCTGTAACTGCACCGACCACGGCACCGGCACCAGCACCTATCGCTGCGCCGCTAAGGCCACGATCCTTATCTGTGCTGCCACAAGCTGACAGCAAAAAAGCTAAGGCGACCAATGGAACTGCACCGCGATACATCGGGTTCTCCTTTTTGGGAGGTTTATGACTGACATACGTAACCGCTTTTCATGCGATTCCATGATAAATGGTGCAGATGTGCCGGGATCTGCTATGTCATCCTTGTGACAAGCGGCGAAATTGCCTGATGCATGGCGAATCTCTGCTGTGTTAGGCTTTCGCTTCGGGCCTTGTTATTGTTTTATACTGAGGACTCGTGGGTCGGGAGTTCTGAACTGCGCACCCTATGGGCGAAATGCGGTTAATTCGGGGGAAGTTCGGTAATTATGGTCACATGGATTGGCGCCGGAGCCTTCGTCGCGTAGCGACGAAAGTTGTTCTCTGTGCGTATAGCATTCGCCACTTTTTTGCTGCTGTTGCTTGCCGCTTGTGCGTCGAGAGAGCCTGCTCCTGTAAATACTGCTTCCACGCTCGGGGATGCCATTGCCGCGCCGATGGATGAATCTGATTGGGAATCGACGGCAGGTTGGGATCCCGAACCCTTTGAGCCTGAGTATTTTTCTGAATTTTCACCAGAAAGTTCAGCCCCTTTGCGTAAGCCGGCTGTGGCTCAGCCCAAGATAGTTACCGCATCTGCGGGGATCCCCATGCCCCGTATGAAGCCGGTTATGTACAAGGCAAAGAGATCCCTGCAATGCGTGCCCTACGCCCGAGAGGTCTCTTCGATCGGTATTCGGGGTAACGCCTGGACATGGTGGCAGAGTGCAAAAGGACGCTATGAGCGTGCTGGCAAGCCGCAAGTGGGCGCTGTTCTCGTGCTGAGCAAGAGCAAGCGCCTTCGTTACGGGCATTTGGCGGTGGTCGCGGAAATACTGAATGATCGTGAAGTTTTGGTGCATCAGGCCAATTGGCTGAACCGCGGACGTATCCATCGCTACACGCCCGTGATTGATGTTTCTCCAAACAACGATTGGTCTTCGGTGCGGGTCTGGTACACGCCGGGTCAGAAGTACGGGAAACGTGCCTACGGCGTCTCCGGCTTCATTTATCCCGATACACTTGAAGCAAAGCGCTAAGAGGCAAGCGCGACTGGTTTACCGGTTGGTCTATTCGCGGCCGAACCAGCGTATCCACTTACCGTGATAACAGACATCCGCCAGGTGAATCTCGCTGTCCTCAGGCCAGAGAGTAAGTCGAAGTTCAGCGCAGCCACCATCCTCAGAAGGTTCCATCCGAAGCCAGGCAAAGGGATTTGCGGTTGTTGCCGCCGCTGCTGCCTGGTCAATCGCATCTTTGATGCCACTGCGCTCATCGGGTGACAGGTACTGCCAGACGACGGTGTGGAAGACGACTTGCGCACAATCCGCCGGCTGTTTCTTTACGACCCTTCCCAACCAGGCTGCTGCGCTTTCACGCTCTACGATGGGTGGGTGTTTGACGGCGATGCGCAACGCGCCTCGCATGCGCGCCATACGTTCTTCTTGATCCGGCCATATGTATGCAAGAAGCCGGTTCGCTTCGTCCGAGGACGGTACTGGCTCATCACTGGAAAGCGTGATTGCCGTGTAGTCGGCGGGATTGAGGTCGCAACCCATGCCGTCGATCACTTCGACGTTCGCCAGAGTCGGGACCGGCCCTTCCCAGTCGGGGCGCATTACGACCGGCCCTTCTATGTCGCCCCACTGAAGATCAATACCGGAAGGACAGTAGCCATAGCGGTGCCAATTAAGATTCAATCCGGCGCTGGATCCGATTTCCCGCAGCGAAAGTGGTTGTCCGGTCCGGGCCGCGACAGCCATGAAACCGCCGAATATGACAGCCGAGCGGCCGACCTCATTGGTTTGAGGCGGTCGTTCAATGAATCTCATCAAGGCCGTGCCATGACGCTCTAAAACCTGTTCGATGAGTTTCCACGACGACGGCTGTTGTCCGACGATCCCGCGCTCACGGTAGAGTTCAGCAAGTTCCTTGTCGCCGCCGCGCAATGCGAGCCAGTGCAGGCCAGCGGCAAAACGCAATGCCAGCGCATCATCGCTGGGCGTGCCAGGCCATCGCAGCACAGTTGCACCGATCCGGCTCGATGTGCTCAGGCGTTCTCCTGCCGTTTCAAGCAGACCTGCGGTAAAGGGTGATCCCATTGAACGGCAAGACTTGCTTTGCGCCAGAAAGTGGGCGCGAACCGCGGCTTCTCCCGGCGGCGAGGTGGGCGAGGCTTCAGGCGGTTCGTTACTGGGCACCGAAGACCTTCTGCAATAGCGCAGTGCTTCGCTTCAGAGGATCTTTGCGGATCGCCGCTTCTTCCTGGGCGAGGTAGTAGAAAATGCCATCCATGCCTTTATCGACAACATATTCCGTCAGATCCGCCTTGGCATCTGGCACGAAGGGGATGCTGCGGTATTCGCCCATGACGTTTTCGTAGGATTGGATCGCCCCCACTTCCGACAGGCTCTGATTGACCACCGGCTCCATTTCCTTGGCCAGAGGTGACGTCATTTTACCTTGAAAGTACTTTGTCGCAGCGTCGTCAGGTCCGTTGTAGATTTTTTCCGCATCCTCCAGCGTCATTTCGCCAATGGCATCCAGAAACAGATCTTTTGCCTTTGGCGCCGCTGCTTCCGCCGCCCGGTTCAAGCGCAACTCCAGATCGTCGAGCATCGATGACATGCCGGCTAGCTCCAATGCCGACTGAACTTTTTTCAGCGAGTCCGGCAAAGGCAGGTGGATCTTGGAATCTCCGTTATAACCGTCGGTTTGCCCGACTTGGTCGACCACACGCTGGGATCCGACTTTCAGGGCCTCGCGGAGGCCGTCGCTGATCTCATTCATTGAAAGGCCGCTGACAGCCGACCCCCCTGAACTGCTCCCGCCCGAGGACACACCGGAGGAATCCAGCAGGTCTTTGCCTTTTTTCAACCAGTCGGATTGAGCCATGCTTTGCGACAGGGGCAGGGCTGCGACGAGGAAGGCCATTGTAACAAAAGCGGTGCGCATTCTTGGAACTCCGGTGTTGAGGTGAGGCCTGGCTGCAACTTGGGCGTTTGTGATTTAAATGACTACCCGTGACTGCCGGATGGTCAAAGAATGCCGATGTTCCAGCAAACAGATAGTGAAACCATGCTATCACGCCGAACCGGGATAGACTATGAGTAAATATACGAATTTTTCTCATAACTAGTTGAAAAATATAACACCTGCTACTGCTTTTGCGGTGTGTGAAAGGAAAAATTACGGCATGATGTGAGGGGCGGCAGCCATTCGCCGTCACTGGAAAATTCCGTCACAAATGTTTCGATGCAAATGAATCCGAGTCGCGGTATAATGGCTCTGCAAGGAATGCGTAAAGCATCACTCGAAGGTCATAACACGAAGTTGTGTCGGGAGAGAGTTATGTACAGGTCGGTTAAAGAAAGCAGGGATACGCGCCACGAACAAAGAAGCTTTTTGTTTTGGGCGGAGGGCGTTGTCGTCGGTATTGTTGTTTTCGTGGTCGTTGCCTATGTCTTCGGACTTCTGACGAGCGTTTAAGCGCGCCAGAGCGTGCGAAAGGCACGATTGCCCATCATCAGTCTCGCAGAATGCCTCGGGGCATCCCCTTGGTAAGCTTGTCTCGCGGGCTCGGGGATGAGCGTAATCAACGACACGGGGTTGTTCGCGAGTCTTAAGGGCTCTGCAGAGCTTTGAGGCTGTGCGGCTGCCTGCGCGCAGAGAGAGAGTTTTCGACAGCGGCAAGCAGGTCCACGCTTCTGAGCGGTTTTTCCAGAAAATCGGAAGCTATTTCATAGGCTTGGCGGATGGCTATCGTAATGTCGCCGGTGAGGTAAATGATGGGAACATCACTGGCTGTGAGCTCGAAGCCTAGTGTTACGCCATCTATTTCGTCATCGAGTTGAAGATCGAGGATTGCCAAATCGGGTGTGCGCTCACTTGCCAGCTTCAAGGCCTGCGAACAGTTGTTGGCTATTCCGATGATTTCGTAACCGGCATCTTCAAGGACCAGTCGGACCGAGGAGGCAAAATCGGGATCGTCTTCGACTAGGAGAATAGATATCGGCACGGTCATTTATGATAGTTAGGCGTGGTTTCAACGGGCCGTAAGTCACAACTTCGCGAACAAAATACGTAATTTCGTGAGGAGCGGTTGAACCACCTGTTCAATGCGTCAAATGGTCCGGAATTCTCTTAAGGAAATCATGATAAACTGCTGATGTTTCTATGGTAATTGGTCTGCGCTCCACCTATCTGTATGGGAGAGCACGATCAGGGTGAAATGAGGATAAGGCATGGGTGAATTGGTCGCCGTACCCCAAGAGCGGGCCCAGCTCGAGGGCAATCCCGATTACAGGCTGGAGATCGTTCCCTCCAGCAAACGCGTCAAGGTGGTCTTTAACGGCACTGTGGTGGCGGACACAACCTCTGCGCTTTTGTTGCGGGAGACCCGCTATGCACCAGTGTATTATCTGCCGCGAGATGATGTCCGCATGGACCTCATGGACCGGACCGATCACCGGACCCATTGTCCCTTTAAGGGAAACGCGAGCTACTGGAATTTGACCGTCGGCGACAAAACGACCGAGAACGTTGTGTGGAGCTACGAAGATCCCTTGCCTGAGGTTGCCGAAATCGGAGGCTACCTCGGCTTTTACCAAAATCGCATGGACGCCTGGTACGAAGAGGATACCGAGGTGTCGATCGATGCCGGCGATGTCGCACACACTCGTGGCAATCCCTTCACTGGTTGGCTGATGAGCGAAGCCTGGGAAGCGGCGACCACGCCGGAGTTGGTTGCCAGACTGGGGCGGAAGCTGGTGGAAGAAGGTGTCCCGTTGATGCGGCTGGCACTGATCGTCAGGACGCTGCATCCGCAACTGCTCGGTAATGCCTACCGATGGCACCGGGGGAGCGAAACCTCAAATCAGACCGAAGTTCCCTATGAAGCCCTGACCACGGCCGCTTATCTCAATTCGCCGCTCGTGCCGATTTTTGACGGTGTCGGCGGTATTCGCCGGCGCTTGGAAGGGAACAACCCGGTTCTCGATTTTCCGATCCTGCGTGATCTTCAGGCCGACGGTGCGACCGACTACGTTGCAATGCCTTTGCCGTTTTCAAACGGCCAGGCCAATGCTTTGACTTTGACGACCGACGAACCCGGCGGGTTCTCTACCAAGGACCTCGGCCACATCTACGAGATCCTTCCGATCTTAAGCCGTCTGTTCGAGGTGCATGCGCTCCGTCAGATGTCACGGTCTCTGCTTGATACCTATCTAGGTGCTTACACGGGTGAGCGGGTTTTGAACGGTCGCGTCAAAAGGGGGGACGGTGAAGACATCAACGCTGTCATCTGGTTTTGCGATCTTCGCGATTCGACATCAATGGCCGAGAACCTTTCGCGTGCCGACTATCTCAGCGTTCTCAACAGTTTTTTCGAATGCACGGCCAGCGCTGTGCTGGAACGCGGTGGCGAAGTACTCAAATTCATCGGCGATGCCGTATTGGCGATCTTTCCGATCGACGGCGAGAACCCGATGCCTGGCTGTCTGAACTGTACTCAGGTCGGTGCGGCCTGTTTCCGGGCCATTGAGGCCGCCAAGGACTCCAGCCGCCGGCTGGCAGAGGTCAATGCGGAGCGCGAGGCGCGAGGTGAGGCGCCGCTCCGCTTCGCCCTGTCGATTCACAAGGGCCAGGTGACCTATGGCAACGTGGGCGTCGATCAACGGCTTGATTTCACGGTGATCGGTCCGGCGGCCAACGAGGCGGCACGGATTGGAAATATCTGTAAGCACCTCGACCAGGAAATCCTCTTCTCGGCGGAGATCGCACAGCATCTCTGCGATGGAGCGGTGTCACTCGGGCGGCACAGTCTGCGCGGTGTTCGCGGTGAGCGGGAGATCTTTACGCTGGAACACACCATGCCTGCACCGACGGCCACAACGGATGACGAGCAACTTGAAAATTGCCGATCTGACGAGGTTTGAGGCACCAGCGTCGAGCCGCCGGAAACGCCATTCGCAAGATTAAAAATAGCGTGTCAGACGCAGGGTAATGACATCGTCATCCCGGACACCGTTGAGGATGAGATCGTCGTCGTCGACGTTGACGAAGAGACGGCCTTCCAGTTCCACCTTCCAAAATTCGCCGAGGCGCCGTTCGGCCTCGATAGAAACCGACGTCGATTGATTGTCCCGGTCGATGATGCCGCCGATCAGGAAGGTCGTGTCCTGCTCGTCATTCAGGGTTGCACGTGCACCCAGAAAGAAATCGTCGTCGGTAAGAACCGGCGGAGCGTCGTCTTCATCGCGGCCGTCGTAGAGATACTCGGCCAGCAGTCCCAGATCCGCATTGCTGTCGAGAATTCCGAACAGTGTGTATTCGAAACCGGCAACGCTGGCAAAGAAGCGGTCGCCCTGGCCGCTGCGGGTGATGGCTTCCAGTTTCCAGAGCCAGGCGTCCTTGGTCAGTTGGGCGTCCAGGCTGGTCTGGTCGATCTGGTCATAACGGGGAATGAGGACCACGCGGCCATCGGGGTTGACCCGTGGCAGAAGACGCGGCTCGCGGCTGGTGCCGTGAAAGTGCGCAATGCCGATATCGAGATCGTCGAAGGTCTGCGCCCAACGCACGGCGAAATCGATGTGATGTTCTTCTGCGTTGGACTCATAAGTCGCATTGTCATCATCGACCGGCAGGCTGCCGCGCAGGCGGGCATCGTTCGAACGGAATGTTCGTTCCCGGAAACCGGGTAGGACAAAGCCGCTGACTGTGCCCCAGTCGCGGAATAAGTTGAGGTTGAGCATTGGCTGGCCCAGCTTGTCCTCACCATCCACGTCCTCCACCGCATCGTCCTGGTTGATGATATCGACCAGGTGGCGCGATTCGGTCACACCCCAGAAAACCTTTTCGACGCCGATCACTGAATCCCAATCGTCACCGACATGCAGCCAGTTCAGCTCGCGAAGATCCACGTGGCTGCGATTGTCGTCGTGGGCATCCCAGCGTCCGAAGGGGACGAAAGTTATGCGGTCGTCGCCGCCGTTCCATTCATAGACAACTTCTGGCTCTACAGCGATTGAGGGCGACAGCTTTGTGTCGTCCTGTTCGTCAAATGCGGGAGAGTTCGGGAAGACTCGAAGCTCGCCGGCGATCGAGCCGGAAAAATCCCATTCGCCTGCTCGCGCAGCGAAGGGAATTGCAATACCCGAGATCAGTGCGGTAACGACGAGGGCTCCAGCCGCAGCTGAAGCCCTTAATTGTCCCCGCTTTCGGGGGTGCCGAGATCTACCGAGTCCAGATTTCACTAACGCGCCCGCTTAAGCCTGTTGGAGGTGAAGTCACCATCCTTGCTGCCTACTTTAAACTTATAATCGTCAAAAGTAAGTGTTGTTGATTTACCGGTCTGGTGATTGTCCATCTGCAGCGTATGGGCGCGCCAGTATTGGTCGAGGTATTCTTTGTAGTCGAGGTTCTGCAGCGTTTTCAGCAGGCTGTTTTTCCGGTCGAAGAATTCAATCTTCATCGCCCGGTATTCTTCCTGGTCGATCCAGACCACCTGCTTGGTATAGCCGGAGTTTTCGTAGACCGGGAAGCGTTCGATAACGAAGCACTGCAGTTCTCCGCAGGCTTCGTCACGCAGCCAGTTGTAGGTGTATTTCGCCACTTCCTGACTGACCAAGTCCTCGTAGGCAAATTCGCTGCCGACAAAGGGGCCCGACTTGTTTGCCGACGAGATCCTTTTTACCCGCTTCAGAGCCGGCAGATATAACCATTGATCGTCGGGTTCCGCGATCTTGGTGTGCGAGAGAAACGCGGTGCCTTCGATATCTCTCGGATGATCGAAGATGGTGAGGCTTTTGTCGCCGAGATTCGGATCCTCCACTTCAAGGGATCTGATCCGCAGTTGCCGCGTGCTGGTTTCGCCGTTCCTGTTGGTCAGCACCATATTTAACTCTGACTCGCTATCGATCCAGCCCAGGTCGCGCTTGTCGGCTTCGACAGCAATAGCAAGTCCCTTTTCTTCGGTCGTTTCCGCAGACAAAGGCTGAGGGGCGAGCACGGCAATTGTTGTCAGTGATGCCGCGAGGGCTGAAGCAATGCCCGCGTGCCGGGCCGGGTGACGGGTTCGAAAGGAGGTCATGCGTCTAACTACTCCGCAGCTTTGGGGGCGATTTGGGGATCATCGAAGCTTTGTTTGTTACGCTCGTTTCGTCGTTTATCGACGGTGAGCAAAAGCGTCGGCAAGAGAAGGAAGTCCGCGATCAACGCAACGGCGATGGCGATGGCCGTTAGCAGGCCCATGTCCTCGTTGATGCGGAAGGTCGAGAAGGCCAAGACACCGAATCCGGCAATCAGGATCGCCGAGGTCACCCAGAGTGCGGTTCCGACCGTGGAAAAAGCATAGCGCACGGCGCCTTCCACGTCTTCGTTGCGATCGCGCCGACCGCGCTGATACTTGGACAGGAAGTGAACGGTCGCATCGACTATGATGCCCAGGCTGGTCGCCGTGACCACCGAGGAGGCCAGGCCGACTTCGCCGACAAAGATTGACCATATTCCGAACGCCATCACGATCGGGACCAAATTGGGTACCAAGCTGATAATCCCGAGGCGGAAATTCCGCAGCGCGAACATCAGTGACAGGGAGATCAGGATGAAGGCTGTGACTGTGCCGGTCAGCATGCCGATGATGTTGCGTTCGGAGATATAGGCGAACATCACGAAGGGGCTGGAGGCCTCGGTCTTGCCTTCCGGGAAGTTGGTCTTGAGCCAGGCGGTTGCTGCGCTCTCGAGCGTCCGGAGCTGGTTGGTGCTGATGTCATCGGTCGTGACGATCACCCGCATGGCCGACTTATCGACGTTGATTTGATTGTTAAGGTCCAGACCGTAGGGTAGGGAGAGTTCGAACAGTAACAGGTACTGGGCGGCGAGTTCTCGATCCTCCGGCAGTCTGTACCACTCCGGATCGTCGCCATGCATGTTCATGTTCAGGCGCTTAAAGGTATCGGTGAGCGTCTGGACATGCGCGATGCCTCTCTGGTCCTTCAGCCAGTTGGAAAAGGCGTCTGCCTTAGCCAGGTAATCGGGGTCGCTGATGCCGCCGGAATCAGTCGCCGGCAGAGACCA
The DNA here is from genome assembly GCF_947331435.1 of Pelagibius sp. Alg239-R121. GTDB lineage: Bacteria > Pseudomonadota > Alphaproteobacteria > Kiloniellales > Kiloniellaceae > Denitrobaculum. The sequence goes on from NZ_CAMZOF010000003.1 coordinate 641,938, forward strand.
GTTGACCTGATAAACGCCTGAGAGGTTTTCTGTGGCGAAGTCGGTGTCCGCGCGAAATTCGAGCGAAGTATCGAAGTATTTCACGAACTGATCATTAAGCTCGATACGCGGGATCATCGCGCCGAGACCGACAACGATTAGTGTCATTACGATCAGTACGGGCTTGCGGTTTTCGATTACGAAGTCCGCGAGCAGATCCATGCCGGCCGCTTTTTCCGCGCCGCCCTGGCCGACTTTGACCTTTACCGGCAACATAGAAATCATCGCCGGCAGCAGCAGGATTGAATAAATCCAGGCGGCCGCAACACCAACCGAGGACATATTGCCCAGATCGTGGAAGGGTGGGGCGTCGCTGAAGTTTAGGCTCAAAAAGCCAATCACAGTGGTCAGACTGGTCAGGAACACCGGACCAAAATTGACGCGCATGCTTTCGACGATGGCGGCATGCTTCGAGGCGCCTTTCCGCATCTCGCGCAGCATCGTGACCAGGAGGTGAATTGAATCGGCAACGGCTATGGTCAGGACGACATTGGGCACGATCGCCGAAGGCGGCGTGAGTTTTATGCCCATGTACCCGCCAATCCCCATAGCGGTGACCACAGATAGGCCAATCACCAGCAAGGCCGTGAACGTTCCGCTGGCTGATCGCACCAGGACGATCATGACTAACAGCAGAACGCCGTACATATAGAGGACCAGCGTTGAAAGATCGTTCTGTGCGGACTCATTGAAGGCGTTGTTGAGCGGAACGACACCCGTCATCACCAGAACCACGTTGGGGTTTTCTGCACGGAACTTTTTTGCCATCTCGCGCGCGAATGCCATCACCTCGGCGGATTCGGTTTCAGCCTTTTGCGGCAGAGTGACTGTGACGTTTACGCTTGTGGTGCGGGCGTCGGCGGAAATGACCTTGTCGACCAGCAGGGGCTCGCTCAAAGCCACTGTGCGGATGTTCTCGATCTCCGCCGGATTGAGTTCGAGGCCCTTTCCGACCAGGTCTTCTACCGTCAGGTCGTCGCCTTCGGCATAGCTGTGTTGAAAGTTGGCAATGCTGTCGACGCGCGTACTGTAAGGAACCTGCCAGGCCGCTTCCGTGAGGTCGCGCAGCGCTGCCAAGAACTCAGGCGAGAAGACCTGCCCGTTGTCCGGCTTCATGACAAAACTGATATTGTCGTCTTTGGAGTAGGTCCGCTGCAGCGCTTCGTAGGCCTGAAGCTGCGGATTCTCCTCGCCGAAAAAGACTCTGTAGTCGCTGGTGAAGGTTAGAAAACGCCCACCGCTTCCCGCAGCAAGGGCAAGCAGGATGCAGAAGATGAGTACCGGCCAGCGCCAGCGTAGTACCCAGCCGGTGTAGTTGATGATACGGCGGTCAAAGCCGGTTCTTGCGCGGCTTCTGGCTAGGGCGAGGGGATCTTCCGATAAAGCGCCAGCGGGGCTTGTTGTCGTTGTTTCCGAGCCGGGTGTTTCAAGTTGCGATTCCTGATCTCCAGGTTGCGCTGGCATAAGTTCCCCTCTCGCTTCATTTGTGCGCCAAACCAAACATGCCGTATCGGCTCTCGTTGGTAAACGACCAAACGCCCGACAGCGTTCGATTAAACTACACCGTGCAGTTTACATCAGCATCATAGATGGTCGATGGATTACGTTGATCAAGTGGACAAAGTAATCTTTTTGAATTGAGTGAGGGCTTCTGCCAGTGCCCGCACGGTGACTGGTTACGAACTTTCGGAGAAGTTTTACCATGAGAACGACCGAACTGGCGTCAACCCCGTGACTGGACGGATACAGGCTCAATCGCTAAGCTGCTTGACTGCGTTCCCGAGATATCGGCTCCGTATTTCCATCGTTTCTCTGCGCCTTTGCAGACGCCGGTTAGGACATTCGACGGCCTTCGTCTTCATTGATACCAAGATCCCCAGGTCCAGGTTTCAACGGGAGTTGGGCGAGTGTGTTGGCGACGGCGATCCTTTATCGCCGCATCGCTGAACCATGATTGACGAAACGGAAACCGGCATGACTGTCGCGGCGGCAGATCGAAAACACGGCCTATCGGACCGAACCAAGATTATTGGACTGGTTTCGTCAGGCCATTTCTTTGCGCATTTCTATGTGATCGTGCTGCCCCCCTTATTCCCTCTGCTTCAAAGCGAATTCGGCGTTTCCTATTCGGCCCTTGGCCTTTTGCTGACTGTTTCGAGCGTCACCACTGGTCTGGTACAGGTGCCTGTTGGTTTTCTTGTGGATCGCTTCAGCGCCCGGCGCCTTTTGATGATCGGCCTGGGTCTCATGAGTGGTGCGATCGTCTTGAGCGGCCTGACTTCCAGTTATTATACTTTACTGGCAATGATGTTGATATTGGGTGCCGGGAACAGCGTCTTCCATCCGGCCGATTACGCCATCCTGTCGGCCCGCATCGACAATGCGGTGATTGGACGGGCATTCAGTTTCCACACCTTCAGCGGCCATCTGGGCTGGGCGATTGCACCGACGATCATGATCACATTGACGGCGCTCTGGGGATGGCGGCCGGCTCTTGTTATCGTGGGCTTCGGCGGATTCTTCGTGCTCGGTGCCATGTTGCTGTTCGGACGTGTGTTGGAAGAGCGGACCTCGGTTGAGGCTGATCTTGCGGCGCAGGGGGAGGACGGAAGAGACGCCAAAGCTAAGACCACGGGTTCTCTTGATCCCCGGGTTCTGTTTACCAAGCCCATGCTTCTACTGTTTTCCTACATGATCATGGCGTCGATTGCCGGTATTGGTCTCAACAGCTTTACCGTTGTCGCCTTGGTGGATCTCTATGCCACGTCTTTGGACTCGGCCAGTGTCGTTCTGACAGTCTTTTTGTCTTGCAGTGCGTTTGGCGTTCTTCTGGGTGGGATCATAGCCGACCGGACCAAACGGCACGATCTGGTTCTTATTGTCGGCTTTTGCATCAGTGCCGGCGCGCTGCTGTTCGTTGGCAGTTCCTTCTTGCCGCTTCTTGCCGTTACCCTTTCAATCGCGCTTGCAGGCTTGATGCAAGGTGCCATTCGGCCATCACGGGATATCATGGTCCGGTCTGCAGCGCCGCCTGGTTCGGTGGGCAAGGTGTTCGGTTTCGTCACCTCCGGCATGAATGTCGGCGGCGCGATTGCTCCGCTGCTGTTCGGATGGATTATGGACCAGGGACAGACGCCTTGGATCTTTTACTCAGCCGCTGTTGCCATGATGCTGGCACTGGCGGCGGCGTTGCTTGCAAGATCCAGAACGGCTTCGACTTATTAATGAGATTCGTCGTCTCTCAATAACCTTTAGGCGTCTTCGATTTCCGGGAAGAGTTCACGTAAGCCTTCCGCCAACTGCTCGGTGATTTCATCCAGCAGGCGCTTGCCCTTTTTTGCCGTGGCAAGCGTGGGATCTCCAATAATACCGGTCGCGCTGAAGTCGATGTCTTCCGCCTCCTTGTCGCCGGAGAACCGCACTGGCTGAGTAAACGCGCGGTTCATTGGACGGCTTCGGCGACCATAATCAGGACGGGTCCGTTCCATGCGGACCGTTTCTGGTGCAATGGCAAGCATCATCGATGTCATCCGCTCGTCCGCATGTCCGCCTTGATCTTGCTCCAGTATACCATCCAGATCACGCCCAAGGAGCCGAAGATTGGACAGACCGACCCGGATCGAAGATTCATCAAAGAACTGATTGATCACCAGACGCAAAGGACCTTCCGTCGAATCGCCGCTATTGACAATTGCAATGTGCTTTGCCCCCTGCGCAACGAGGCTTGTCAGCAATTCCATCATCATCCGCATGAAGGTGTCGGCCGAAAGATGTTGGCTTCCCGGATACTTTTTGAAGACCGGGGAGTAGGTGAAGGTGACGATCGGCGCTACGACGATCGGCAGTGCCACGGTTAACCGGTTGGTCAGTTCTTTTACAATGAGTGATTCGGTATTCAGTGGCAGATGATGCCCATGTTCTTTGGCGACGGCGCCAACCGGAATCACCACGACGGCACCAGCCTGGAAGCGTTCAGCAGCTTCCGGCCAGGTCATCTCTTCGAGAAGTCGCCCAGCTGTAGATTTGGTCAAGATGTATCCGATTGTCTGGAATCTTATTTAAAACAATGTCGTCGAAGCGATGCCGGGATATTCGAACTAAGATATATGAATCGTCAAGTGACCTAGGATTGTATTTTTGCTTGAATTATCTTGCAATGATTTGGATTCGCGAAGTGGTAACAAGAAATACTATCTATAATGTTTTGGATTAGAGGGAAATTTTACAAACAATTCTTGCGTTGATTGTGCCCGTCGCCTTGGGAGGCTTTTCCCGGCAACAGTCCCTCCGCAAAACGGAAAAAGGTCTCCGCTGTGCGGAGACCTTCATTTGCGCGGATGTTCAGAATTGCATGACCATGCCGCAACACCCTAAAATTAACTTGGAGCGCGATCATTCTTGGTTAAGTAATCAAGGAGGTCTTTCGTACTTGTATGATGTGATTTTGAGTGCGTTTTTTGCGCTCTATTTTGAGTTAAGAAAGCGAATGAGCTCTCGCTCTGATGCGCAGTGTGACTGGGTGAGTCAGCCGGCTGCCCCGAACGGCATTTCGACGTGCAAGCAGCTTGGCTGGCAATTTCACCAAAGATGACAAGTGCTCCAACAGGGCCTCGCATCTCAATGCGCGTGCCAATCGCACGTGGTGACCGATCGTTTGTAGGGGCAAATCAGTATTTCGCACCGCTGGCGCGACAGAGTTTCTGTGTATCGACGTGGTCGCCTCCGAAATCGAGTCAGAGGCGTTTCACATCCCGGAGCCTCCAAGCGAGGATCTTAATTTTCGACGTCCTATGCCTATGCGCAAATCCGGCCAACTTCAACGGACAGAATATTGAAATTACGACGTAGTTATCAACAATGGCATGTTGTTGCCATGCAAAAACTTCATGTCGTTTGAATGACGCTTGTTCGTTCAGTTCGCAACGCCAAGTGAAATATCGACCATCAGATCATTGGCCAATTCCTCCAAGTCACCTCTCAAGCTGTCCAGGTCCACCGAATCCGGTACACGGATGACCGCGGTTGCCCGAAACACCTTTCCGCCGGCCATGGAGGCGCTGTCGGTTCCCGTATTCAGATCTTCGATGCTGACTTTTCGTTCGGCAAGAATGCGGGTGACATCGTGAACGATCCCAGGATGATCCGACCCGACAAGCTCAAGCACACGCTCCTCGAAATTGACGGCCGGGGCCTCCGTTCTGCTGCGCTCGACCAGGATCTGTAGGTCGCCCGAACTTAGAGCGTTTAAGCCGTTGAGCACTCCGTCGACCTTTTCTTCGGCGGCCTCTATATGGACGATCCCTGCAAATTTACCTGCGAGATGAGTCATGCGGCTTTCCAGCCAATTGGCGCCGTTTGCAGTGATTGCTTCGGCCAGAGTTTCAACGAAACCCGGTTTGTCATCACCAAGAACCGTTAATACCAACGACGTTGCCATAGCACATCCCTCTCTTGGTTTCCGACGCTGTTCATCCCCTTCAGATGAAACTTCGCCTATTGTTCTACGCCCTTCGTGATAATCGCCAGCCAAGGCGACAGGTTGCAAAAATAGTCTAAGCGCCTTCATTCGCACGGGACAGAGATTATCTTTGTGACTCGACCTTTTGGTAACTCCTGTTGAATTCCAGGTGCCAAAAAAGCAGTTTTTTCGGGCGCAACGAAACCAAGATATACCGTTAACGGTTTTTCGATTATATGATGGCGCCGAATTTCGGCGGGAATGCGTCAAAGTAACCAACCTTTGCGTCCCGGCGCCCATTGTGCTTTTGGTTGGCTCCGTGATGCTCACCGGTTCATTTTGAATTTCAATGTTTTCTTGAAACTCAAGGAAAAGTCATAGGTATGGACGTTCTACTCGAATCAATAATTCTTGTTATTCTGCTGTTTATTGTTCTTTTGCTGGCTTATTGCTTTCATAAGATCAGAAGAATAGATAATAACATCAGCGAAATACTCTTTCGTGTGATGAAAATTCAACGAACCGATCTCGTTGATATATTTCAACAACGCCAGAATTTGGACATTCTTCAGCACGAGTTATCACTGACGCGCCCTTTACCGCCGACACGTGGCTGGGCAGCGTCGCCGGATTTTTTATTGATTATTGCCCGCCATGCCAGTGAGGCCAAACCGGACACGGTTGTCGAGTGCAGTTCAGGGACGTCGACGGTCGTACTCGCTTCCTGTTTGCGCGAAAACGGCAAAGGCCATGTTTACAGTCTTGAGAACGATAAGGCCTTCGCGGAGACAACCCGATCCCATCTTGAGCGTGAAGGCTTGAGTGAATGGGCGACAGTCTTACATGCGCCGCTGGTTCGGCAAGATGTCGGAGAACGACAGTTTTCCTGGTACGATCATCAGAATTTGCCGGATTCTGCGATTGACATGATCATTGTTGACGGTCCTCCACATCTCGTCGGTAATATGGCGCGCTATCCTGCCGGCCCGAAACTCTTCACCCGGCTTGCTGACGGAGGGACGGTGTTTGCAGACGACGCCGACCGTTCGGAAGAAGAGGCAACCCTGGCTGCTTGGCGGCAGGAGTTTCCGACATTCCAGGAGGGCTACCACTACTGCGAAAAGGGATGTATCTCCTTTCGGAAGCCAGACACGCCGTAGGCAGGGCCGGCAAGGATGGCAGTCGTAGAGATGCGGGCCGGCGGGTCTGTAGCGAGATCTCGGCTGTCTTTCTGACTTGGTTTCCGATCCGCTCTAGGTTGAGGACATATCTTGCTTTTGACCATTGTTGCCAGGAGTGGTTGCTGCTAACGCGTTCGCCCAAGGTTTAAAACGCCCTGGTCAGTTTGGCCAAAACACCAAATCTCTTTCCCGTCGATAGCTCGCCAGTCAAATTTTCTTTGCTTAACAAATAGCGCTTTGTTCTGGGGCAGAGGGGAGTGGGTCGAAACAGGCAGATACGAAAATAATAAATTACGTCAATAAGATAACGTCGAGTTATCCGCATTGTAAGGGGGTCTTGAGCGCACGATGTCCGTGGGGACTCGTGTCAGCGAATTACCGGCTCGATCGGAATTTGGCGGCGCGGCGTTATGTATAGAGGAGCGTACAGATAACAATGGCTGCGGCGACGCCTGTGGCATCGGCGGCGAGCGCGGCAACCAGGGCATGGCGTATCCGCCTGATCTGTACCGCACCGAAGTATACGGCCAGGACATAAAACGTCGTCTCCGTCGAGCCCTGGAAGGTGCTGACGAGATAGCCTGTGTAGCTGTCCGGGCCGATAGCGGGATTCTCGATGATCGATGCCAGGATGCCGTATGCGCCAGATCCTGAAAGTGGCCGCAGAAGCGCCATAGGCAGGGCCTCCGGCGGCAGGCCAAAGAGCCGGGTCACCTGTCCCAAGGGCTCGATCATCAGCTCCATCGCACCGCTGGCGCGGAACATACCGATCGCTGCAAGGATGGCAACAAGGTAGGGAATAATTCGGAGCGCTACCTGAAAGCCGTCCTTGGCGCCCTCTACAAAGACTTCATAAACTGGCACGCCCCGAAGAACGCCGAACCCGAGAAGGGCGACCATCAGTCCGGGGATAATCCACGGCGAAATGGATTGACCGAACAGAATGGTGAGCGGAACCAGACAGAGGATCGTCGACAAGGCCAATGCAGAGACCCAGAAGGGATAGGCGCTGTGCCCGGCGTCTTCGGCCATTGCACGAACCTCATCCGAATAGTCCCCCTGAGCTGCAGTTTTCACGTCATCTTTTGGCAACTCTGCCGTATCGCCGGAGGCGGCGGATGCCGGCCACAGATTCTGACAGAGTTTGGCAACCACAATGGCAACCGTGGTCGAGCAGATGGTCGCAAAGAGGGTCGTCGGCAGGATACCGGCGGGGTCTTCGGAGCCTGCGGCAGCGCGCAGGGCGATGACGCCGGTTGGCAGGAGCGTAACGCTCGAGGTGTTGATGGCCAGAAACAGCGCCATGGCATTGGTTGCTGTACCTGGATTGGGGTTCAGCTTGTCGAGCTCTTCCATGGCTCGAATGCCAAAGGGGGTCGCGGCATTTCCAAGGCCAAGCGCGTTGGCCGAGAGATTCATCACGATTGCGCCCATGGCAGGATGGTCTTCCGGAACATCCGGAAACAAGCGGATCATGAGGGGGCGCAGTGTCTTTGCGATAACCGTGAGCAGTCCGCCGGCCTCGGCGACTTTCATCAAACCGAGGAACAGCGCCATTGCGCCAACCAGCCCAAGGGCCAGGGTCACCGCGCCGCTGGCGGCATCGATCATGCCGATTGACAGGACTTCCATGGGGCTGGAACCGCCGCTTCTGGGGTCCCAGTCGAACTGACGCAAACCTGCGACGGCGAACGCAACGATAACGATTGCAAAGAAGATACCGTTCACGAAGGGGAGTCCACGCCAGCAGTTATCACCGAGTCTTGCTTATCACGTCCGAACCGAGTCGGGCCAGCGCACGTGGATTTGCGGTGATTGGCAACGACCGCTGTGGTTGAAGGTCTAAATTTGATACGACCGTAGGGAACAGTACGTCAGACCGTTAGGTTCGGTTAATCGGCTGTTAAGTTTGAGGTGCTATTTCTCGGTCTCACGATGAACGCTTGCCTTATCTGCTCGTCAAAATTTTCTTAAACTCATGGGAGCTGGCCGGTCCTCCGCTATGAACACTGCACCGAACGAAGGTTTTAACAATGTTGTCGATGTTATCGAAGGCATCGAGGAAGAATCACGCCTCTTGAGTGAGGAAATCGAGAAGGTCGGCAAGGTCGCCCAGCAGATCGATGCTATCGCGAAGCAGACCAACCTATTGGCTCTGAACGCAACCATCGAGGCCGCCAGGGCCGGTGAAGCCGGTAAGGGATTTGCCGTTGTGGCCGGCGAAGTCAAACAGCTTGCCAATCAGACCTCTGCCGCGACGTCGGAAATCAGTGAAACGCTGAAGACTCTGACAGAACAGGCCGAGCGCCTGACGACGCGCAGCCATTCCGCCAAAGCTGCTTTGAGCAACAACCCAGGTCAGTCTCCGGTCGCCAGCCCGCCTGCTGCTCCCACGCCTGCGCCAGCAGCGAAGGTGACAGTACCCGAGCCGGCTGCCGCGCCGGTTGCAAGTGAGCCGGCTGAACCGGCCATGCAGGGCGGCGTCACGATGTAAACTTCCCGGGTATCGAAATTTAAAGAGCGGATCGGGCTTCGTGCCTGGTCCGCTCTTTTTTTGTTTTTGCGTACCTATAACGGGTTGCGTTTTCTGGAATCGCAGAGTTTCAAAATTTGTGCCCGAGATCAGCAGCTTGCTGATTGAGAGGCGTGCAATTTGAGTCCGTTTAAACGTTAACTGCTCTAACGAGCGAGGCGTGAAGCCTCGTCGGTCAGGTCTTTTGTGTCGTCAAAGCAGCCTGCGCTGCAGCAAGACGGGCGATGGGTACGCGATAGGGCGAGCAGGAGACGTAATCCAGGCCGACCTTCTGGCAGAAGTCGATCGATGCCGGATCGCCGCCATGCTCTCCGCAGATGCCGAGCTTGATGTCGGGCCGCTGCGCCTTGCCGCGTTCAACGGCAATGCTCACCAGTTCGCCAACACCGCTGTGGTCCAGCGAGATGAAGGGATCCTGCTCAATAATGCCGCGCTGCTCGTAGGTGCCAAGAAAGTTCCCCGCATCATCCCGCGACAGCCCGAAGGTGGTCTGAGTCAGATCGTTGGTCCCAAAGCTGAAAAATTCGGCTTCTTCGGCGATTTCACTGGCGAGCAGAGCCGCCCGCGGCAACTCGATCATCGTGCCGACCAGGTATTTGATTTCGATCCCCTCGCTGGTCATCACTTCGCGGGCCACTCGATCCACGAGGGCCTTAAGGATCTCGATTTCCTTCTTCATGGCGACCAGCGGGATCATGACCTCGGGCTCGACTGTATTGCCGTGTTCCTTGGCGACGGCTGCGGTGGCTTCGAAGATCGCGCGGGCCTGCATCTCGTAGATCTCGGGATAGGAGATGCCGAGGCGGCAGCCACGATGCCCGAGCATCGGGTTGTTCTCGGAAAGCTTGCCGGCCCGGCTGCGAACCAGTTCGAGCGGTGCATTGGAGGCTTCTGCAAACTCTTCCAGCTCTGCTTCGCCGTGCGGCAGGAACTCGTGCAACGGTGGATCGAGAAGCCGGATGGTGATCGGCAGACCTTCCATAATCTCGAAGATCTCGATGAAATCCTGGCGCTGCATGGGAAGGATTTTCGCCAGCGCGGCGCGGCGTTCTGCTTCGTTGTCGGCCAGGATCATCTCCCGGACGGCGATGATCCGTTCGGCGTCGAAGAACATGTGCTCGGTACGGCAGAGTCCGATGCCTTCTGCGCCGAAGTAACGGGCAGTTCGGCAGTCGTTCGGGGTGTCGGCATTGGTGCGTACCCGCATCTGGCGGATCGAATCGGCCCAGCCCATGAGCACCCCGAAATCGCCGGACAGCTCGGGCTGGATGGTTGGGACCTCGCCTTTCATCACTTCGCCGCTGCCGCCGTCGATGGTGATGAGATCACCTTCGCGGAGTTCCTCGTTCCGGGCCCGCAGAATGCGTTCCTTGTAGTCGATGCGGAGTTCACCGGCACCGGCCACGCAGGCGCGTCCCATGCCACGCGCGACCACGGCCGCGTGGCTGGTCATGCCGCCACGTGTCGTCAGGATTCCCTGGGCGGCGTGCATGCCGTGGATGTCGTCTGGCGAGGTTTCGATCCTGCAGAGAATGACGGCTTCGCCGGCGGCAGCCTGCTTTTCCGCGGCATCGGCGCTGAACACGATTTTTCCCGAGGCTGCCCCGGGGGAGGCCGGCAGGCCACGGGTCAGGATGTGGCGCGGGGCATCTGGGTCAAGCGTCGGATGAAGCAGTTGATCCAAAGCCGCCGGATCGACCCGGGTAATAGCTTCGGCCTCTGTGATCAACCCCTCGTTCACGAAGTCGACGGCAATCTTGAGAGCTGCGGGGGCGGTACGTTTGCCGGAACGGGTCTGCAGCATATAGAGCTTGCCGCGCTGCACCGTGAATTCGATGTCCTGAATATCACGGTAGTGCTTTTCCAGACGCAGGCGCACATCGTTAAGCTGTCCGAAGACTTCAGGCATGACCTCTTCCATGGCCGGCAGGTCGGAACCGTTGGCGTTCTTGCCCTGGATGGTCAGGTGCTGCGGCGTGCGGATCCCCGCAACCACGTCTTCGCCCTGTGCGTTCACCAGATATTCGCCGTAGAAGATGTTCTCGCCGGTCGAGGGATCGCGGGTAAAGGCGACCCCGGTGGCGCAGTCATCGCCCATGTTGCCGAAGACCATTGCCTGAATGTTAACCGCGGTACCCCAGGCGGCCGGGATCGCGTTGAGGCGGCGGTAAGTGATGGCGCGTTGGTTCATCCAGGATCCGAACACGGCCGAGATTGCGGCCCAGAGCTGATCCTTGGGGTTCTGCGGAAATGGCTCACCGGTCTCCTCGACGATCTTGGCTTTGAAGCCTTCGATTACCTTGCGCCAGTCGTCGGCGTCGAGGTCGGTGTCCATGGCATGGCCGCGGTCTTCTTTGTGGAGCTCAAGAATGTCCTCGAAGTGGTGATGGTCGACTTCCAGCACCACGTCGCCGAACATTTGTATGAAGCGGCGGTAGCTGTCGTAGGCGAAGCGTTCGTCACCGGATGCCGCGGCAAGACCACGCACGGTCTCGTCGTTTAGGCCCAAATTGAGGACCGTATCCATCATGCCCGGCATGGAGGCCCGCGCACCGGAACGCACCGACACCAGAAGGGGGTTCTGCGGATCCCCGAACTTCACGCCAACGAGGGTTTCGATCTGAGCAAGTGCCGTATCGACCTGACCCGCGAGTTCATCGGGATAACGCCGGTCGTTGTCATAATAGGCAGTGCAGACCTCGGTCGTGATGGTGAAGCCTGCGGGCACCGGCAAGCCGAGCGACGACATTTCGGCCAGATTGGCCCCCTTGCCACCCAGAAGGTTTCGCATGTCGGCACGGCCATCTGCTGTTCCGTCACCGAAACTGTAGACCCACTTAGTCATTGAACTCGATTACCCTTCGATTTTGGAGAAATCCGCGACCCGACCCAAGGTCGCACCAATACGAGAAAGAAGCCTTAATCTGTTGACCCGTAGGTCGATATCCTTCGCATTGACCGTCACATCTTCGAAGTAACGATCGACCGGCTGCCGCAGCTGGGCCAACGCCGCCATGGCGGCGGTAAAATCTTCTTCTGACAGGGCACTTCCGGCAGTTGCAGATCCCTGCTCCAGCGCATCGAACAGTGCGCGCTCCTCGTTCTGCTCGAACGCTTCCTGCGAGACCTCGCCGCTATAACTGGTGCTATCCTTCTTTTCCTCGATACGGACAATGTTTGCCGCACGTCTGAAGGCGACCAAAAGATTGGCGCCGTCCTCACTGTCGATGAAGGCTCCCAGAGCCTCGACGCGGGCCAGCAGGCGCACCAGATCGTCCTCGCCGCCCAGCGCGAAGACGGCAGTGACCAGATCGTGGCGCACACCTTTGTCCTTCAGTGCGACTTTCAGGCGATCGGCGAAGAACACCATGAGATCCGGTCCAACAGAGGTGGAATCAAGATGCGGATAGAGTTTTTGCGCCGCTTCGAAGATAGCTTTGAGAGGCAACCGCAAACCGTTCTCGACAATCAGCCGAATAACACCCAATGCGGCCCGCCGCAGGGCATAAGGGTCCTTCGAGCCGGTTGGTTTCTCGTCGATGGCAAAAAAACCGATCAGGATGTCGATTTTGTCAGCCAGGGCAACCGCAACCGAAACCGGGGCGGAAGGACAGGCGTCGCTTGGGCCCAGCGGTGAATAGTGTTCAGCAATCGCCTGGGCGACCTCGACATGTTCGCCGTCTTGAAGGGCGTAGTAGCGCCCCATAATACCTTGCAGCTCGGGAAACTCGCTAACCATGCCTGTGACAAGGTCGGCTTTGGCCAAGCGTGCTGCAGAGCGGGCACGATCCTTGTCGGCACCTGGTATATAGGCACTCAGTTCAGCGGCCAGCGCCTCGACCCGGTCCACTTTTTGATCGAGAGTACCCAGTTTGGCGTGGAATACGATATCGGATAGCGCCGGTGTGCGGCTGGTCAGAGGTTGCTGGCAGTCTTGATCCCAGAAGAAACGCGCGTCGGCGAGGCGGGCGCTCAGCACCCGCTTATTGCCCTCGATGATGGTCGCGCCGCCATCGTCGGCTTCCATATTGGCGACGAACAGGAAACGGTTGGCGAGCCTGTCGCCGTCCTGCACTGAGAAGTATTTCTGATGACTGCGCATGGAGGTCGAAAGGACTTCAGGCGGCAAGGACATGAAATCCTCGTCGATGTTTCCCATCATCACGACCGGCCACTCCACCAAACCGCTGACTTCGTCGAGCAAGGCTTCGTCGGTTTTGAGGGACAGGCCCTCGGCGGACGTGATTCTATCGGCTGTCTCTGCAATGACCCGACGGCGGTCTGCCGGGTCGAGCATGACCTTGGTCGCTGCCAACTTTTCTTTGTAGTCGGCGAAGCCGGTCACCTCGATCGGTCCACCATCACTCATGAATCGGTGACCGACGGTGCTGTTTCCGAAGTGCACCTTCATACCGTTACCCAGATCCAACGCGCCCTCCAGAACCTGTGCGTCGAAGAGGGCGACGATTGAATGCAGCGGACGAACCCAGCGGAAGCCGGTGCGGGCCCAGCGCATGGACTTGGCCCAGGGCAGAGCCTGAACCGACTCGATCAGAATGCCGGGTAAAACTTCGGCGGTTGCCTGCCCGGCAATCTCCTTGACCAGGAAATAGAAGCTGCCTTTGGGGGTCTCGCGCACTTCGGCTTCGTCAACCGATGTCAGCCCATTGGCCTTCAGAAAGCCACCAATGGCTTGTTCTGGCGCCCCGACCTTGGGGCCTTTCTTTTCCTCCGAAACATCCGGTTGTTTGTCTGGGAGGCCGTCTGCCACCAGGACAATCCGACGCGGTGTCGCGTAGCTCTCGACCGACGAATATGCCAAGCCGGCGGCCTTCAGGCGTTCCGAAACCAAGCGTTTCAGATCCGCGGCTGCCTTGGCTTGCATGCGGGCGGGGATTTCCTCGCTGAGGAGCTCGAAAAGCAGCTCGGCCATGGCTTTACGCCTTATCCTTCTGGGATTCATAACCCATTTGTGTCTCGTGCCAGGCCTCGCAACAGGCCTTCGCGAGCTCACGTACCCGACCGATGTAGGCCTGTCGTTCGGTCACCGAAATCACGCCGCGGGCGTCGAGCAGATTGAAGAGGTGGCTCGCCTTCATGCACTGGTCATAGGCGGGCAGGGGCAGAAGCCGCCCGTTTTCGCGGCCGAATTCCAGGATGTGCTGGCATTCCTTCTGCGCGTCGGCAAAGTGCTGGAACAGAATGTCGGTGCTCGCGACCTCGAAGTTGAAGGTCGAGAATTCCTTCTCGGCCTGCAGGAAGACGTCGCCGTAGGTCTTGCCGCCCTGATCCTTGGGGATCCCATCCCAATCCAGGTCGTACACGTTCTCGACGCCCTGGACATACATGATCAGCCGCTCAAGGCCATAGGTCAGTTCCACCGGTACCGGATCGCAGTCGATGCCGCCGACCTGCTGGAAATAGGTGTACTGGCTGACTTCCATGCCGTCGCACCAGACTTCCCAGCCCAAACCCCAGGCGCCCAGTGTCGGGCTTTCCCAGTCATCCTCGACAAAGCGGATATCATGCAGTTTGGGGTCGATGCCCAGAACGTCCAGCGAACCCAGGTAGAGTTCCTGGCTATTGGGCGGGCAGGGCTTCATCAGGACCTGAAACTGATAATAGTGCTGCAGACGGTTGGGGTTTTCGCCGTAGCGGCCGTCAGTCGGTCGCCGTGAAGGTTGCACATAGGCCGCATTCCAGGTCCCCGGACCCAAGGCGCGTAAGGTCGTTGCCGGATGAAAGGTGCCTGCGCCGACTTCCAGATCGTAGGGCTGCAGGATGACGCAACCCTGACGCGCCCAATAGTCCTGGAGCTTTAGGATCAGGCGTTGAAAACAGGTTTCGGGATTTGCGGGGCGGAGAGTGCCGGCCTCGGACATGGGGCCTCATTTTTGTTGCGCTGCGAAACGGGGCGCACCTTATCCCCGGCTGGCGCCGGAATCAAGCGGCGGAACAGACGAAACGACGCGGTTTGAAAAGCCCGTGGCCGGTCTTTCTCCAGAGTTGTGTCCGGGCGGCGTCCTGGTCTTGTCTTTAAGCCTATACCTGGCTTCCGCAGTGACACTTGCTGTTCGGTGGAATATAGGACTTGCAAGCTGGGCATTGAACCAGATCCAGGGCGGTGTTCTCGCTGTTCCCAGCGGCCGAATCCGGTCCTTTCGAGTCTGCTGATTTTTGCCGCTCTTGTGCGTCTCGGTTCTGCTGCATCCGACCGATCATCTTGAAACCGTACCAGACGGCTCCCAAAATGGCCGCCAGGACCATTAGTTTTCCGATTGAAGGGAGTCCGAACATCGCCTGTCCTTAGTTTACGCCGGATCTAGGGCCGGGTCTGTGCCAGTTCCCGCCCCGCCATCTCGTTTCTGTTTATTATAGCCCGAATCGCGACCAGAGTGCCCGTTCTTCAGCTGCTGAGACAAGCCCTTGCACCCATTCCTGCGGTTCTGCCACGGCTGCGAGACCTCCGCCAGAGAGTATTTCGCCGAGGCCGCCGGTGGCACCAAAACCCATCCGTTTGCGCCACCAGGGCCGCGCATCCTCGAGCGGCATCAGCTTGACCTTTTCACCGAACCGCTCCCGCATCGTGCTCCGCAGCTCTCCGATTCCATCGATCAAGCCCATCTCTACGGCTTTGGTCCCGGTCCAGAACTCGCCACTGAACAGAACCTCTGGTTCTTCCTTAAGCCGATCCTTGCGCCGGCTCGTCACCATGTTTTTAAAGGTCTCGTGGAGTTCCTTCAGAATGCCTTCAAGCCGCGCAATGTCTTCCGGATCTTCTTTTTCGAAGGGATCCAGGGTGGATTTGCGATGACCCGCCGTGCGCACCCGGCGTTCGATGCCAAAGCGCTCCAGGACAGCCGGAAACCCGAAACCGGAAGAAATCACACCGATTGAGCCCACGATCGAGGATTCCTGTGCATAGATGTGATCGGCTGCACAGGCTAGCCAGTAACCGCCCGACGCCGCGACATCCTCGCAAAAGGCATAGACCGGCACGGATTTCTCGCCTGCCAGGTCCCGAATTCGTTTTGCAATCAGGTCCGATTGGACGGGCGATCCGCCAGGTGAATTGATGGCAAGCGCGACGGCTTCGAGATTCTTAATCTTGAAGGCCTGGTCGAGACGCTTTTCCAACCCTGCCAAGGTCATACCACCGCGTAAGGGCCCGGCGGCGCCGATGACGCCGTTTAGGCGAATCACTGCGACAACGGGCTCGGTTTCCTTGAAGGCCTTAATCGGCAGAAAAGAGAGCAGACTTTTGAGTTTCATGCCTGGGAACATAGGCAGCTGCTTTAGTTCTGCCAATAGCAACCTGCCCAATAGGGTCTTTGAAGCACGCTCTCGGGCTCAAACGCAGGATAGATTAAGGGCTTCGCCGTGCCTGAGGACGTCATCGGCGGCTTTCGTAAATTGGCCGTCGTCTTGATGCAGGATGAGGCCGGCAGCCATGATCGTAGGGCTCGCTACGGCTTTCCGGGATTGCAGAATGACGCGTTTCGCCGCTCTTCCTGCCTTTGGCCAGAGGGGAAACAGACGCAGACCGCCAGTCGGTCCGGTCAATCCCTGTATCAAGGTGTCGATACGGTCGGCCCGATGAATAAAGGTGATGCTCCCTTTTCGATGGACAAGCGCAACAGCGGCCTCAATCCAGTCGGTCAGCTGTGCGTCGCCTTCCTGGTTCGCTGTTGTACGTGCGAGATTGGGGGAGGGGCGCGCAGCGCCCGATGCCAAGTATGGCGGGTTACAGATCACGTGATCAAAGGATTCCAGGGGTAGCGACGGCGGAAGCGAGAGGATATCGCCCTCGATTGCCTCGAATCGCGACGCAAGATCATTACCTGCGGCATTTTGCCGCGACAATGCCACCAGGTCGCCCTGAATCTCCAGGCCGGTCACCTGAATACCGGGCACCCGGTTCAACAGGCACAGACCTGCAGTACCGACTCCGCTTCCCAGGTCGAGAATACGTTCACCTGGCTTGGCCGCGACGGCAGCTGCAAGGAAAACCGGATCGATCGCGGCTCGGTAACCTTCTTTGGGTTGCTGGAGAACGATGCGCCCGTCCAGGAGGGCGTCTTCGGTTGTACCCGCTTGGCCGGCATCAGCGCCCGGAGGAGGGGCGGGATCGCTCACCAGGCGCTCTCTTCACCTGTTTCGCTAAGGAGTTGGACCGCCCGATCCAAATCATCGTCGGCGACCATGACGCGGCGTTGAATGGCTCCGATGGAACCTTCGATCACAGATGCGTGATTGTCGAGTACCAGGCATCCGATCCCTGAATCCGCCAGCAAAGCCTGTAACCAGGACAACTTCACCGGGTCGTTGCTTCGAAACAGCTCTTTCATATACTCCCGATCGAGGTTTTCCGCGTCCTTGCTGCCACGTCATAGGTACAGACGTGATTTAGTGGAGTTTACGCCAGGAATATCCCGCCAATCACCAAGGATTTATTGTGCGACATCCTGTCGGGCTTGACCGGCCTGCGGTTAAATCTATTCTGAGGTCAATACATAGCCTGACGGCTTCGTTCTGGTAAAGCATACCGGAAGGACCGCAGGAAGAGTGAGGCTAGGAACTTGGCTGTCGCCCTCGACATAAATGATTCGGCAAGCGCGCCTGCAAAAGCGGGACTGGAAGCCCTTTCGGCTTTGGTGTCCCAGGATATGCGGGCGGTCAATGGGCTCATTGTAGAGCGCATGCAATCTCCGGTCGCCCTTATTCCCCAGCTTGCGGGGCATATCGTGGCCGCGGGCGGCAAACGCCTGCGCCCGATGCTGACCCTGGCGTCCGCCCAGCTCTGCGGTTACCAGGGCGAGCGTCACTTAGCCCTGGCAACCTGTGTTGAATTCATCCATACGGCCACCCTGCTCCATGACGACGTCGTGGACGAGAGTGATCTGCGGCGTGGATTGGCCACGGCAAATGCGCTTTATGGTAACAAGCCCAGTGTTTTGGTCGGCGACTTCCTTTTCAGCCGGGCGTTCCAATTGATGGTGGCGGACGGCTCTCTCGAGGTTCTGCGCATTCTTTCCGACGCTTCGGCCATCATTGCCGAAGGCGAGGTGCATCAACTCCTGACCTCCAACGATACGACGACCACTGAAGAAGCCTATCTTGAGGTGATCAGTTCGAAGACTGCAGCCCTCTTTGCAGCGGCCTGCCGGATCGGTGCCGTGGTTGCCGATCGTCCGGAAGAAGATGCTGAGGCGTTGGATCGCTACGGCCGCAGTCTTGGCATTGCTTTCCAGCTTGTCGACGACGTGCTGGACTTCTCAGCCCGTCAGGCGGAACTGGGTAAAAGCATTGGTGACGATTTCCGCGAGGGCAAGATTACGCTGCCGGTCGTGCTCGCCTTCGCGCGCGGCAGCGACGAGGAAAGGACATTCTGGCGTCGTTGCCTGGAAGAGCTGGATCAAAAAGACGGTGATCTGGAGCGTGGGATCGAACTGCTCGCCAAGCACAATGCCATGGAAGACTCCATGGAGCGAGCTCGGAGCTATGGCCGCGAAGCCTGTGCGGCTCTGACAGGTTTCCCCGACTCCGCAATCAAGAGTGCGCTGCTGGAAGCGGTCGAGTTTTCCATCGACCGGGCATATTGACGGCGTAGTCTTATTTTGGACTTTTGCGGGAGCTGTCCCGTGGCAAAAAAATCGTACCCTCTGCCCAAACGCTTCAATGCTGCGTTATCTGAGTCGGCTTATGACCAGTTGCGGGCGCTTAATGCCAGTTATGGCTATGGCAACAACTACCTGTTGACGATCCTCCTCGAGAACCTCGAAGAAATCGCTGAACCGGAGGCGCTGGAACGTGTTTTCCAGCGCTTCATCGACGAATACGGCGCACCGGGCGGTAAATGAGCCAGACGGCTCATTATTTCTCGAGCTTCGCGTAGAGTTCCGGTGAAATCAGAACGTCTTCCAGTCGGTTCAGAAAACCCTGGGCGATGGTCGAAGTCTGATCGATTTCACGTAGGATATGGCGCAGAACGGTGCTGCCTTCCGGAAAGCGGCGCATTTGGCGGATCGTATCTTCAGCCAACTTCTCGCCCAACGGCCAGTCATCCTGATAGACGCCGCTGTCATCCGGTACGTCCCAATAGTGCGAAGTGCCTTCTGCATCCACACTGTAAGTCGGAAAAGCCGACCATTGCTCCAGCCACCAGCGCTCGGCGCGCTCGGCCTCCTCAACACTTTTGAGGGTACAGGCCGGCGCGGCGCCGAGATCGGGGTTCTGGTTGCCCCGGGGAAAATTATGGATCGTTGCGAGGTTGCTCATTCTATCTGACTCCTCTTGCTGACTCCTCCGCTTCTCTGAAACGAAGGAGCCTGGGCGGTTAGACCGAAAAGTATTTTGCCTGCGGGTGATGCAGCACAATGGCGCTGGTCGATTGCTCGGGGTGAAGCTGGAACTCGTCGGAGAAATCCACACCGATCTGCTCGGCGTGCAGCAGCTTCAGCAGATGATGCTGATCCTCCAGATTTGGACAGGCCGGGTAGCCGAACGAATAGCGGGAGCCGCGATAGCCCTGCTGCAACATCTTGGCCATATCGCGGTCGTCCTCGTGACCGAAGCCCAACTCGCCGCGAATGCGTTTGTGGACGTATTCGGCAAGCGCCTCGGTCAATTCCACGCCGAGGCCATGCAGGTAGAGATAATCCTGGTAGCGGTTGTCGGCGAACCACTCGCGGGCGACGTCGGCTACCTGCTGGCCCATGGTGACGATCTGCATTCCCAGGACATCGCGTTGGCCCGTTGAAACATCGCGCAGGAAGTCGGCGATGCAGAGGCCGCCTTCGCGGGCCTGCCGGGGCAGGGTGAAACGGCCGACCTCTTTGTCGTGATCCTCGGCATCGAACAGGATGACGTCATTGCCCTCTGCGTTCGCAGGCCAGTAACCGTAGACTGCCTGAGGCCGCAGGACATCCTGCTGCTTACAGACGTCAAGCATGCGCTTGAGTACAGGCCGCAGTTCCTGACGGGCCCAGACCATGTAATCCTCGAGAGAACGGCCGTCTTTGCGATAACCCCATTGGAACTGAAACAGCATGCGGTCGTTCAGGAAAGGCAGTAACGCATCGACCGGTGCGCGGGCGATGACCCGAGGTCCCCAGAAAGGCGGTTCGGGGATTTCCACTCCTTCAGCCAGTTCTTCCCGGCGCAGGCGAGTCTCCTCCAGGTCGACCGGACGCTGATCCGCATCGGCGGGCCGTCCAAGCTGTTTCTTGGTATTGACCTTGCGGCTTTCGATCTTGGTTTTGCGTTCCGCGACATGGTTGTCGAAATCGTTGGCCACGACTTTCTGCATCAGATCCAGTCCGTCGAAGGCATCGCGGGCGTAGGCAACGCGGCCGGAGGTATAGGCGGCGACACAGTCGGTCTCGACGTAGTGCCGGGTCAGGGCGGCACCGCCGAGCATGACCGGTACCTCGACTTCGTCCTTGGAGAGACGCTCCAGGTTTTCCCGCATAACGACGGTGGACTTGACCAACAGGCCGCTCATACCGACAGCGTCGGCATTGTGCTCCCGGACAGCAGCGACAATGCTCTCGATCGGT
Source organism: Pelagibius sp. Alg239-R121 (assembly GCF_947331435.1). Lineage (GTDB taxonomy): Bacteria > Pseudomonadota > Alphaproteobacteria > Kiloniellales > Kiloniellaceae > Denitrobaculum. The sequence continues at coordinate 662,707 of NZ_CAMZOF010000003.1, forward strand.
TGTTTGATGCCCAGGTTGACGACCTTGTAACCGTTGTTCGTCAGGATGATGTCAACCAGATTCTTGCCGATGTCATGGACGTCGCCCTTTACAGTTGCCAGGACGATGATGCCTTTTTCCTGTCCGTCGACCTTGTCCATGAAGGGTTCCAGATAGGCGACCGCGGCTTTCATGGTCTCGGCCGATTGCAGGACGAACGGCAACTGCATCTTGCCGGCACCGAACAGCTCGCCGACGACCTTCATGCCGGCCAGCAGATGGATGTTGATGATGTCCAGCGGAGGCGTCGTCGTCATGGCCTCGTCGAGGTCCTCCGTCAGGCCCTGCTTGTCGCCATCGACAATGCGGTCCTTCAGACGCGTTTCCACGTCTTTGGCGCGTTCCTTCTTCTCGGTTTTCGCCGCGGTGCGGCCTTCGAAGAGGGCGAGGTAAGCTTGCAGGGGATCGTAGGTCTCCCCGTTCTCCAGAGTTGTGCGCCGGTCGAAGATCAGATCCTCGGCGATCTTGACCTCGTCCTCAGGGATCTTGTGAAGCGGCATGATCTTCGACAGATGCACGATGGCGCCGGTCAGTCCCCGCTTGATGGCGTGATCCAGATAGACCGAGTTGAGCACATGGCGTGCGGCAGGGTTCAAGCCGAAGGAGATATTGGACAACCCCAGCACGATCTGGCAGTCCGGCAGCTCCTGCGAAATCCGTTCGATGGCCTCCAGCGTCCAAAGGCCCAGCTTGCGGTCGTCCTCATTGCCGGTGCAGATGGTGAAGGTGAGGGGGTCGAAGATCAGATCCTGGGGCGGCAGGCCATGCTTTACGCAGGCAAAGTCGTAGAGCCTTCTGGCGACCTCAACCTTCTTCTCGACCTCTTTCGCCATGCCGTCTTCGTCGATGGTCAGTGCAATAACCGCCGCACCGAATTTCCGGGCCAGTTTGACCCGCTTCTCGGCCGGTTCCTCGCCGTCCTCGAAGTTGATCGAATTCAGGATGCCTTTGCCGCCATAGAGCTTCAGTGCCTGCTCCAGGACCGGAAGCTCGGTCGAGTCGAGAACCAGCGGTGCGGTTACCGAACCGCGCATACGGGTCACGACTTCGTCCATCTCCGCGCTTTCATCCCGCCCAACGAAGGCAGTACAGACGTCCAACGCGTGAGAGCCTTCTTTGACCTGTTCGACGCCCATGGCGACGCAGCCTTCCCAGTCACCCTGTTCCTGCAGCTGTCGGAACTTGCGGCTTCCGTTGGCATTGCAGCGTTCACCGATCGAGAGATAGGCGTTCTCTTGCCGCAGGGAGACTGGGCTGTAGAGCGAGGCAACGGAGGGAATCCAGAAAGGGTTGCGCTCAATAGGTTTAGGGCGGGAACCTGACTTCCCGCTCGAGTCTCCAAGATTACACAACATTGTGTCGATGGCGGAGATGTGCTCCGGCGTCGACCCGCAGCAGCCACCGACCATGTTCAGGCCGTCTTCAGTGATGAAACGTTCGAGCCACTTGGCAAGTTCACCGGGTGTCAGGGGATAGTGGGTGCAGCCATCGACCAGTTCCGGCAGGCCGGCATTGGGCTGTAGGGACAGCAAGCCTTTCCAGTTCTCCGAGAGCCAGCGCACATGAGCAGCCATCTCTTGAGGACCGGTCGCGCAGTTGAGGCCCAGGATCGGAACATCCAGCGCATCGATGATGGTGGCGGCCGCTGCAATGTCGGTACCCACCAGCAGAGTGCCGGTGGTTTCGACGGTTACCTGCACCATGATCGGCAGATCGCTCTGGCCAACCTTTTCTCTGGCGTCCTTCGCGGCGTTGACGGCCGCCTTGATCTGCAGCGGGTCCTGACAGGTTTCGATCAGAATGCCGTCGACGCCGCCGTCGATCAGTCCGGCGCATTGAATCTGCAAGGCCGTTTCCAGCTCGTCGTAACCGATGTGGCCAAGCGAAGGCAGGCGCGTGCCTGGGCCCACCGACCCCAGAACGAAGCGTTCCCGTCCATCGGGGCCAAAGGTCTCTGAGGCTTCACGCGCCAGTTCGCCGGCCCGGCGATTGATCTCATATGCCCGGTCCTGCAGTTCGAATTCCCCCAGGGTCAGCGGAGAGCCGCCGAAGCTGTTGGTCTGAACGATGTCGGAGCCGGCGGCGTAGTAGCCTTTGTGAATCTCAATCACCACATCCGGGCGCGACAGATTGAGCACCTCCGTGCAGTTTTCCTTGTCCCAGAAATCGCGCTCCAAATGCAGATCCATCGCCTGCACCCGACTGCCCATGGCGCCGTCACACAACAACACGCGGTCCTGCAGAGCCTGAAGAAATTTACTCATCTGTTACAGCCGAACCTCTTGTTGGGCGTCCTCTTTCACTTCAGTCACCTTCTGCAGTCCGGGCGCGCGCAGCATCCGGCAGATGGCTGCGGTCAGTTCGTGGCGGTTGAGGGTATAGAAATGGAACTCCTCGACGCCGCGGGTCTGGAGGTAGCGGCATTGCTCGACGGCGGTGGCCGCCGCGACGAAACCTCGTGCGACCGGTTCGTCGTCAAGGTCGGTGAAGAGTTCAGCAAGCCAACCGGGGACCGTGGCACCGCAGAGTGCTGCAAATTCGACCGTCCGTTCAAAATTGGTGATCGGCAGGATGCCCGGAATGATAGGCTGTGAGATTCCCGCGGCCTCCGCCCGGTCGACAAACCGAAGGAAGTCCTCCGGATTGAAGAAGAATTGGGTGATGGCCTGACTGGCACCGGCGTCGAGCTTGCGTTTCAGATTGTCCAGATCAGCGTCGGCAGAGGCCGCCTGCGGATGAACTTCAGGGTAGGCGGCAACGGAGATTTTGAAGTTTCCGATGCGCTTGAGGCCGGCGACCAGATCCGATGCGTAGGCGTAGCCGTCCGGGTGCGGACGATAACGACCATCGGTCTTGGGCGGGTCGCCGCGCAGAGCCACGATGTTTCGAATTCCGGCGTCCCAATAGGCCCGTGCAACATCGTCGATTTCGCCACGGCTGGCACCGACGCAGGTCAGATGCGCAGCCGGTTCCAGGTCGGTCTTGCTGCGGATTTTCTTAACTGTCTCGAGTGTCTGCGCCTGAGTTCCACCGCCGGCACCATAGGTTACGGAGACGAAGCGTGGGGCCAAGGGTCGAAGATGATCGATGGTGTTCCAGAGTTTCTGCTCCATGGCCGGGGTCTTCGGTGGGAAGAACTCGAAGGAGACCTTCGCGATCTTATCACCGGGCGCAAAGATCGTGCGCTGGCCAGAAGTTGCAGCAGGTTTTGGAGACTGGGTCGAGGCGCTCATGGCTTCTTGGTCCTTTGGTGAAGAGTCGCTTTAGTCAGGGGCGCGTTAGCTGGAAGTGTGAAATATGAAGTGACGTCCTTTGATCAATGCACTTGATCCACCTTTGGCCGTTCCGCGGTCCAAATGCCCACTGTCAAGGGTTCGCCGGGCAGTTCGACATACTGACTGGCAATCAATCCTGCATCTGCGCACCAGTCTTTGACGTCGGCGTCACGAAAGCCGAGCCAGCGGTGAGAATGCTCGTCGCGCAGGTAGTCCAGTTCGTGCGCCTGGAAATCGACCAGGATCAGTTTGCCGCCGGGGCGCAGCGCGCGCGCTGCCTCGGCCAGCACCTCGGTGGGCGTTTCGGCGAAATGCAAAACCTGATGCAAGGTGACGGCGTCGAAGCTGCCGCTCTGAACCGGCAGCTGATACATATCGCCTTGCTTGACGGTGCAATTACGTAAGGAAGCACGCTCGATGTTCGCTCGAGCCACCATCAGCATCTCTCTGGACATGTCGATGCCGACTGCCTTTGTCACCCGGGGAGCGAACAGCTCAATCACCCGGCCGGTTCCGGTTCCAACGTCCAGCAGATCACCGATTCTCTCATCCGGGAGCAGCTCCAGGAGTTTTTGCTCAACCTCCTGCTCATCGACATAAAGCGAGCGGATCTGGTCCCACTGTTCAGCATTGCGGCGGAAGTAGTCCGATGCCCGCTCGCTGCGGGCCCGGCGAATACGCTCCAGCCGTTCAAGATCGCGGGTCAGGGTCGCGTCGTTTGAAGGGATTGCATCCACCAGCGTGCGCGCAATTTCCGCACCCGTGCCGTGTGTAGTGAGCCGGAAATAGACCCAGCTGCCTTCTCGCGACCGGTCCAGCAGGCCGCCGTCGCACAGCAATTTGAGATGCCGTGAAACCCGGGGCTGGCTCTGACCGAGGATCGACGTGAGGTCCGATACGGTCAGATCACTGTGCGCGCAGAGAGCGAGGAGGCGGAGGCGGGTGGCCTCGCCGGCGGCTTTCAGAGCGGAGAGAAGTGTTTCCATGTCGGCGATCTTCGTCGTTGGGCATTAATATTGTGCTAATGTAGATATAAAGATATCTTTATGTCAAGATCAAACAGATGAAAATCGACGCCTCAAAAAACCTCCGGATTGCCTCAAAAACCAATTGGTTCAAAGGCCTGAGGGTTATTGCAGGTCTCAGGTTTACGTCGGGCTCAACTCCGGCCGTTTTCGGAGGATCTAGGTGACGGCGTAAGCCAGAGGCAGCTTATGAAGGCGGGTTTGGCCACGAATTTGGTGCCGGGCAAGCGGTCGTTTGCTTCTGTTTTGGGGGTCGGCGTTCATGTGAGGAGACGGCGAATTGGCCGCTGGGTAGCCAAATGCGGCGTGGCTCCAGAAGCTCTGTCGCAGGAGGGCGCGGCGCCCGAAGTCATCAAATGTCCTGGATTTTGTTTGGTCGGGGAGAGAGGATTCGAACCTCCGGCCCCTACGTCCCGAACGTAGTGCTCTACCAGGCTGAGCTACTCCCCGGAGCCGCGGCGGTTATAGCTCGCTCGTGTTTATTTGGCAACGATACTGTGAAGTTGCCGTCAGAAAATCATCACGGAGTTAGAGGCCGGTTCTCAGGCGGGATTTGTCCGGCTTGAAGTCTTGGGTTGGGCGGAAAGATCCGCCCGAACTTTCTTGAACCCAATGTCCCTGGTTTGCCGGGTTCCGCGGGGACTCGGATCTGGAAAGATCTCGGTTACTTGACTTGAACGCGCGATAGCTGACTGAATTCGCTCACCCAATCCGTTCGTTGCGGCAGGGGTCAAAAAAGAAAACGGCGCAGCCTTTGTGGGCTGCGCCGTATCTTTTCGCCAGGTTCTACCGAGAGGCCCCAGGTTTACCGAGAGGGGGAGGTTACGCCGCGTACTGGTCCAGTTTGGTCATCAGGTATTCCAGATCGTCTTCGGTCATTTTGCTCGAAGGATCTTCGAATTGTGTGAGGACTCGTTCCAGGATCCGGTTGGTGAAACGGTTGCGATCGTTGCTGCCGCCGTCATAGTCGGTTTCGTTCATCAGTTCCACGCAGGCACGCACCGCCGGCAGAAGAACGATGGGAAGCTGAGCTTTTTTGTAAACTGATTCCAGTCCGAGTTTGCCGTCGTCGTGGATCAGCTTGCGGGCGTTCTTGACCGGAATCTGAGCCAACTCGGCCATGGCGTACTCGAAGAACTTGATGTCTCCAGTGCAGAGTGCACGCAGGATCAGCGAGGACGAGAGGCGCTGGCTTCGGTTGAGTTGGCGTACAAGCTGGATCAGTTCGGCATCGCTCGAACCGTCTTTCAGCAGAGTAACTGTAGCCCGTTCGCGCGCCTGGAGGATCAGGTTATGCGCCTTGTCGGAGGGCAGGTCATGGTTCTTGACCATGTAATCCTGCAATTGGTCGGTCAGCGCCGAGACCAATTGTTCGGCGATCGCAGCCGGCAAGGTTGGCCGGCGCGCCATGGAATCAGACACGGCATCGCTGTTCTTGTAGTTGTTCATGACCCGATCGAGTGCCGTCTCGTTCAGATCGGCGCCCTCGTTGGAAACCAGTCGGGCAACAGCCTTTTCGTTGCCGGTATCGATCAGGGCGTCCGCCACTGAAGAGGAAACGATGGAGCGCTGAGCAACGGCGACCTGTTTGGCGGCATCGTCACCGGATACGATTTCCACCAGGTCGTCATCCGTCAGGACATCCGAGAATTTCAGGATCGGCAAGGCAACGGAGTCAACGTCCTTCGCCATTGCCAATGCGACATCGTGCGGCAGATCGCGGCTCGTCTTTAAGTGGGCGGCCAAAGTCTCTCGAACCGAGAGTTCAACGTCTTTGACAAGCGCACGAAAGATGTCTTCGGCGATCTTACGTTCGGCTTCACCCAGTTCTTGGTCGGCGAACTGGCTGGCGATTTTCCCGGTCGTCTCAGCACGGACTTTCGGGGAAGGGTCCGCCATAAGTTTGGCGACGTCGGCTTGCGTTAGGCTGCGTGTCATGGGGCCCACTACCTGTAATCATCACTTCGCTCGGCGATAGAACCCACGGTAGTGCCGGTTCTGCACCTTGTAGCGAAAATTCGATCTCAGTATAGCGAAGGGTGAGTTAAGGCATGTTTAACACTCGAAAAGGCTGCGTTACATCTGATGCAGTGTCACTCTAACCCTATGATGCAGAAAGAGTAATCGATACCCAATCGGCGCTGACAGGGTGTCTGGAGCGGGTTCACATGGTTAGAGCAGAATCATCGGGACGACAGATCGCTTGTGGCAATGCCGTTTAACCCGGATCTACTCATGGGTCGTGATCACATTCCTGCCGTGCGGCACACTGCCCTGAATGAGCCGGGCAATTCCTTGCCGCTGCCCGGAACGGCCCTTGGCGAAGGTTAATCTCCGCGCACCACCATGACTGACATCTTGGCATGTCGCACCACGCGGGCCGCATTCGGACCGAGCAGGTAATCTTTTAGCTCAGGGCGATGTGAAGACATGACGATCAAGTCCGCCTCAGATTCGCCTGCATACTTAAGAATTTCCTCGTAGATCGTGCCATGACCAACAATGTGCCGCACAGACACATCGTCAGGCACTTTCTCCGAAACATAGGCGTGAAGCTGCTTGTTGGCTTCCTCCAACGCCTGTGCTTCGTAGTCCTTGGGAAAAAAGGAACCCACCATGCTCATGCCGAAATCCGGCACGACGGTCATGATGTGCAGCGATGCCCCTGATAATTTCGCCTGCAACAGTGAGGCTTCCAACGCTTTTTCCTGGCTCTTGGGATCGCTCAAGTCGACGGCCAGCAGGATGTTGTTAAACATGTTTTTTTGCTCCTGTTATGCCGCAGCAATGGAAAGATCTTTTTTCCGCCGGCCTCGTTGCATCATGATGATCAGGCCGAGGACGATCAGGGCCGGAATATACATCAGCTGCTTTGGAGGCTGATCTACCGGCTCAAAAACGATTCTGATCTTTTGACCAAAGTCGAGGCCGGCAGCCTGCGCTGCGCTGTCGAAAGCAGCATTGTCAACCTCGACATCTTCGCCATCGACAAGAAGCTCCAGACCGGCATTAAACAAGCGGTCTTCGCCGGTTTCACCTTCGCCCAACGGCAGGAGAGCGACGAAGCTTCGTGGTTCGCCAACTGCGTCCTCGCCATCCACTCTCAGGCGGAGTTTCTGACCGGGCGCCATCTTATCGGCGACTTGAACGATCTGGTTCGGCGCCGTCTCGATGTTTGGCGGAGAAACCATGTCCATCCAGAAACCCGGGCGGAACAAGGTAAAGGCGATCAAGAGCAAGAGAACCGATTCATAGGCACGGTTGCGGGCCAGGAAATAGCCCTGCGTTGCCGCCGCAAAGACAAGCATGGCCGCCGTTGCCGTTATGAAGACGATAATGCCGCCGACCCAGCTCACATTGATCAGAAGCAAGTCGGTGTTAAAGATGAAAAGGAACGGCAGGGCTGCGGTCCGCAAGCTGTAGAAGAACGCGACGAAACCAGTCTTGATAGGATCCCCGCCCGAAACTGCAGCTGCAGCGAAGGACGCAAGCCCGACCGGTGGCGTCACATCAGCCATAATGCCGAAATAGAACACGAAGAGATGTACCGCGATCAGAGGCACGATCAATCCGGCATCCTGTCCGAGTTGGACGATGACGGGGGCCAGCAGGGAAGAGACCACGATGTAGTTGGCCGTCGTGGGCAGTCCCATACCGAGGATTAGGCTGAGAACGGCTGTGAGCAACAACATGAGCATAATGTTGCCAAACGACAGAATCTCGACCAGTTCAGCAAGGACCAATCCGACGCCGGTTTGAGAAACGGCGCCAACGATGATGCCGGCCGTAGCTGTCGCGATGCCGATGCCGATCATGTTTCTTGCGCCGGCAATCAGTCCGTCGATCAGTTCTGACCAGCCTTGCTGCACATGACCACCGAGGCTGCTGATCCCGCGGAACATTGCAAAGAGCGGCCGTTGGGTAATCAGAATGAAAATCATGAAAGCCGTTGCCCAGAAGGCGGAAAGGCCCGGTGAGAGCCGCTCGACCATCAGGCACCAGATCAGCACGATTACAGGCAGGATAAAATGCAGTCCCGACTTCACCGTCGGTCCAACCTCCGGCAGTTCGACGACGGGTGAATCAGGATCGTCGAGTTCGAGTTCCGGGTACTTGGAGCAAAAGCGGACCAGCGTCACGTAGACAATTGCAAGCAGACCGGCAATTACGAAGCCGGCGGCATCACCTGCAAGTGGTTTGATCCAACCCAGCCCATAGTAGACCGCGATGGACAAGCCGCAGACGAGGGCGATGCCAAACGCGGTCATCACCAGGAATTTCATGAGAGGCGTTGGCGCACCGCGACGCGGCAAACCCTGCATGTCAGCCTTCATGGCTTCGAGGTGAACGATATAGACCAGCGCGATGTAGGAGATCAGCGCCGGGACAAAGGCGTGGGTGACCACTTCAAAATATGAGATCCCCACATATTCGACCATCAGGAAGGCGGCTGCCCCCATGACAGGTGGCATGATCTGGCCATTGACTGAGGAGGCAACCTCGACGGCCCCTGCTTTTTCAGGAGAGAAACCGACCCGTTTCATCATGGGAATGGTGAAGGTACCGGTTGTGACGACATTTGCGATCGAGGAGCCTGAGATCAGGCCGGTCATAGCCGAGGCGACCACAGCTGCTTTTGCGGGACCGCCGCGGTAATGACCCAGGAGCGAGAAGGCCACCTTGATGAAGTAATTCCCGGCGCCGGCCTTATCGAGCAGCGCGCCAAACAAGACGAAAAGGAAGACGAAACTGGTGGAAACACCAAGCGCGATCCCGAAGACACCTTCGGATGAGAGCCACTGATGGTAGGCAACGGCGCCAAAGCTTGCGCCCTTCCAGGCGAGAATTCCCGGCATATGCGGACCGCCGAAGGTATAGATCAGAAATACGATCGCAACGATCATCAGCGGCGGACCGAGGGCACGCCTTGTCGCCTCCAACAGGGTCACGGCACCGACGCAGGCGACGATGATGTCCGTCATATTGGGGTTGTTCGGACGCGACGAAATTTCTGTGTAAAAGAGGAAATTGTAGGCAGCTGCCAGAGCCGCGACGATCGCAAGGACCCAATCCTGAATTGGGATATGATCGCGGGGCGAGCGCTTGAGAGCGGGATAGGCCAAAAAGGCGAGAAACACTGAGAGCGCCAGATGAATGGCCCTGGACTCAGTCGTATTGAACACGCCGCCGAAAATGAAGGGAAGCGGAGAGGCGATCCAAAGCTGGAACAAAGACCAGATCAGCGCAGCACCCAGAATAATCTTGGCAGCCGGTCCGGTTGGATTTCGCGCTCCGGTATCGGTTGCGGCAACCAAGTCCTGGAGTTCGTCATCCGACATCGGAGTGCCCGTTGTCTTATCGTCGCTCATGTGTGCCCCCGGTATTTTTGCGATACGTCGTGAGTTTATTATTTTAATGAAATTCAGCTTGGCCCTCATGCTCGCCAATCACATCGGAACAGAGGGTATAAAGGAAACGGGCGGGGTCGAAGCCCCGCCCGTTCACGCTGGAATTACATCCAGCCTTTTTCCTTGTAGTACTTGACCGCGCCGTCATGCAGAGGTGCGGACAGGTTATTCTTGATCATCTTTCCCGGCTCCAGATTGGCAAATGCCGGATGCAGTTTCTTAAAGCGATCGAAGTTGTCGAACACGGCCTTCACCATCTGATAGACGGTTTCTTCGTCCGTCGCAGTGGAGGTCACGAAGGTCGCGCCGACACCAAAAGTCTCCGTATCGCTGTCGGTTCCGGTGTAGGTGCCGCCAGCAACAGTTGCCGTCGCATAGTAAGCATTGTCGTTGACCAGCTTATCGATGGCCGGGCCGGTCACCGGAACCAGAATCGACTCGCAGGAGGTCGTGGCTTCCTTGATCGAACCGCTGGGGTGTCCAACGGTGAAGACCATGGCATCGATCTTGTTGTCACAAAGTGCCTGGGACTGTTCAGCCGACTTTAACTCTGAAGCGAGCTTAAAATCGTCCATCGTCCAGCCCATTTCCTTCATGACGACTTCCATCGTGCCACGCTGACCGGAACCGGGGTTCCCGACGTTCACGCGTTTGCCCTTCAGATCTTCAAAGGTCTTAATTCCCGAATCGGCACGGGCAACCACGGTGAAGGGCTCGGGATGAACCGAGAATACAGCCCGTAAATCCTTGAAAGCGCCATCGGGGAATTTGTCCGGTGCCGTTCCATTGTAAGCATGGTACTGCCAGTCGGATTGCGCGACGCCCATGTTCAGGTCGCCGGCACGAACACCGTTGATATTGGCCACGGAACCACCCGTCGTATGGGTACACTTAATGTTGTGATTCTTGGTTCCGCGATTGACCAGACGACAGATCGAGCCGCCGACCACATAGTACACACCGGTCTGCCCGCCGGTGCCGATCGTAACGAATTTGTCTTCTGCTGACGCCGTCGACGCGCTCATGCCAAGACCGATCAGCGCGCCCATGGCGACACTTACGACCGCTGTCTTAAACGCAAATTTTCTCATTGGGTCTTTCTCCCGTTTATGACCTTGTAATTCGATTGAACCTGCTCAACAGGGCAGAGCAGCCCGCACGACACAACGCGCAGAGTCGTGTTCGCCGAGCCGAAGCAAGCTGTTGATTTTTCTGCATTCCCTGCACCCAGTTTTGTTGTTTACGCATCTTGTTTGTGTGCGCTTGTTTACCAATTTGAACATACTTCCCCAGGCGTGCGCCAGTCCTAAGTATGTTGCACTGCATTCAGCCATACGGCGAAGCCTATACCACCTTGGCGATCAGGCTTGTCGAAGTCGGCACGCCTGCAGAGAGTAAAAGTCGTCTCGATAGTGATTGAATTTAACCAGCTCCCCATTGCCACCCTGCGGCAGCCTCTGTAGGAATGAAGGCTTGCTCCCTATAGGTGTCGCGCGAGACGAGAATTCTGCAAAGAGCTCTGATCGTCGATTGGAGGGGGACGGTGCGAGGGATGATCGCCCTCGTGTATGCAAAAAAATAGGATTCCGATTTCGATCAAATTCTTCGTGGGGACTATCTGACACTATGGATCTAAAACAACACATTCGCTCCATTCCGGATTTCCCGAAACCCGGAATTCTGTTTTACGACATTTCGACGCTCTTAGCGCATCCGAAGGCTTGGCAGGCGACGGTCGAGCGCCTTGCCGATGCGGTTATGGAACACAAGCCCGACATTCTTGCAGGGATCGAGTCGCGTGGCTTCCTCGTTGCGGCACCCCTTGCGCTGAAACTCGGATTGGGCTTCGCGATGGTCCGCAAGAAAGGCAAGCTGCCTGGCAAAACCATCCCCTACACCTACGACCTTGAATATGGTTCGGACACGATCGAGGTCCAGGCGGATGCTTTCCATCCCGGACAACGGGTTGTTCTGCTCGACGATCTGCTGGCGACCGGCGGTACAATGAGAGCTGCGGCCGAATTACTGCGTCAAAGCGGTGCGGACGTTCGTGCTGCTGCCTGCATCATCGAGCTGGCTTTTTTGAAGGGGCGTGAAGGCCTCGATATGCCTGTGACAACCTTGATCCAGTACGACGACTGAATCCAGCGAACTGTAATTCGGTCATCAAAGACCGAAGCGGGGTTCGAGCTCTGCGTTTGTCATATCGTGCGTGAAGGCCTCCGCGAAAGCCAGCAACGCCATATCGGCGTTGCGCCCGGCGATCAGTGATAGGCCCACCGGACACCCGGAAACCGTTGCCAGGGGCAGAGTGACCTGAGGCAGCCCGCTCAATCCGGCGATGGAATTCAGGCTCAATACGCTTCCGCGGTGCTCCAGCAAGGATTCGGTGCTTGCGGAAACCAGCGGTGCAATCCCTGGCGTGCTGGGCAGGCAGAGCAGTGTGTCGGCCGGTATTATAGCATCGATCCTAGCCGTGAATTCTTGCCGCGCAGTTGAAGCATCGGCGGCTTCTCCAGGGTCGACCGATTGTGCCCAGGCAAAGCGCTCGGCTATCTCAGGCCCGAACGCAGGTTTTTGCGCCTCGATCCAGTCGCCGTGAACTCGCCAGATCTCGCTCGCCTGAATCTTTCGGAAGCGCCACATCCATTCGCCCAGTCCTCCGCCGGGTTCACCCAGGATCATGCCTTTTCCTGCAGTCAGGCGGGCTTCCAGCTTCTGGACGAAAGGTTCTAAAGCTGTGCGGACGTCGGGTTCCGCGAGCGCAAAGGCGTCTTCGGCGATCAGAAGATGGGTTGGTGCTGCCGTGCTGTCCACCGCTTCCTCGAACAGCACCTCGCCCACACGGCGCAGCAATTCTGCGTCGCGCGTGAACCACCCGACAGTATCGAAACTCGGCGCCAACGGCATTACATTATCCAGCGGAATACGGCCATGGGTCGGACGCAGGCCGTAGAGGCCACAATAGCTGGCGGGTGTGCGGATCGAACCGCCGGTATCGCTGCCCAAAGCGGTATCGACCAGTCCGCCGGCCACAGCAGACGCGGACCCGCTCGACGAGCCGCCCGGGATCCGGCCAGGCGCGTTCGAGTTGGAAGGCGTGCCGTAGTGATGATTCTGACCGTTCAGGCTGTACGCCAGCTCGTCCGTAATGGTTTTGCCGACCAGATAGGCGCCGGCATCGAGCAAGCGTTGGACCGCTGGTGCCGTCATGGTGGCGGCGGCATGACTCTGTGCCCAATCAGGATTTCCACACCCGGTCACGTGACCGGCAATGTCGTAAATATCCTTTGCGGCGAAGGTGACACCGCGCAAGGGACCGTCGTCCGCACCGGCTAAGTTGACATTGCTGTCAGGTAGGAAGGCACCCAGACTGTCGATCATTTTTTACGTCCGCTGTCAGCCCGGAAGGACTGGTTTCTGTGGTTTGGGCAGAACCGCATCGAACTCGCGCGCAGTCCAGGCGAAACCAAAGCTTCAGCTTTTCGCTCTGACTGTCAAGCGTGGTGCCGACTGGGACAGGTGCTATCTTTTGCCGCGCAGCAGAGGACCTTTCAAACGATCAGATGCGGGTCTTTTCCAAATCCGAATCGTCTTCATTTTTCGGCTTTGCGGTGCTGCGTTTACGCCGGATAATGATGTCGCCGTTTTCGTTGATTTCCGGTAGCTCGTATTGCGGGATGCGCTCAATCAGCAGGTTGAGCGACCGCATCATCAATTCGACGCTTTCCCGGGCCAGTTCGCTGGGGTCTTTTTCGTCCTGCGCCTGAGCCGATGGCAATCCCATGAGCAGGACGCAAGCCGTCAAACTTAAGATTAAAAGTCCGCGACGCATGGCGAAGAGATCCTTTCCTGGATAAGGCAAAATGCCTGCCGTGGGGCGTTGCGCGAATATACAGACCTGAAACCTAGTTATCAAACGTGGCAATATTGGGGCGTCATGGTAAATCGCAGGGCTCGACATCCAATCCCGGACATGCCAGAAGACCGGCCGATTCATACCAAGTGCAGAACCTTTGAGGCCATGGAAACTGGGGGGAAGATATGAGCAATCACGGCGCCGTCGCTTGCGGTCACCCCGCAACTGCCGCCGCGGTCGAAGAAATATTGTCGGACGGTGGAAATGCCTTCGATGCCGTGCTTGCCGGTCTTGCCGCTTCCTGTGTTGCCGAGCCGATTTTCTCTTCGCTCGCTGGAGGGGGCTTCCTCCTGGCACGCCCTGCGGACGGTTCTGCAACGGTTTATGATTTTTTTGTGGATACGCCGGGGCGGAGGCGGCCGGCGGAAGAGACGTCGTTTTACCCGATTCATGCGGATTTCGGCACGGCGACGCAAGAATTCCACATCGGACTGGGTTCCGCTGCAACACCCGGGCAGATCAAGGGCCTTTTCAGGGTCCATAAGGACCTCGGAAGTGTCCCCCTTAAGCGCATTTTGGAGCCCGCCATCCGGCTCGCCCGCGAGGGCGTGGTGCTGCGGCCCGTGGACGCCTACCTGATCGAGGTGGTCTCGCCTATTCTTGTTGCGGAAGCCGAGGCCCGCGCGCTTTACACGAAGGACGACGGCGCGCTCATAACGACGGGCGACCGCCAGCGGCAGCCGAACCTGGCGGATAGTTTCGAGGCTCTGCTGCGCGAAGGCGAAGACCTGCTCTACGGCGGCGGCGATCTGGGCCGTCTCCTCCTCGAAGGCTGTGCAGACCAGGGCGGGCACCTGACGCAGGAAGATCTCTCCGGATACGACGTCAAGTGCCGGCAGCCGATCGCACGGCGTTACCGCGACGCGGAGATACTGACCAATCCGCCGCCGTCCGCAGGCGGCATTTTGATTGGCTTTGCCCTCGAACTCCTGTCCTCGATGGAAGCGGAGACGCAGGACGAGGGTGCCCGGCTCACGTCGCTGGGGCGGGTGATGGCCCTGACCAACCGGGCCAGGATGCAGACCGCGCTCGACCAGAACCTTAATGTCGAGGGGGAAGCGGCCCGGCGGCTCTATGCACCGGATCTGCTGGCGCGTTACCGCGCGGAAGTCGCCGCAGCGCCACGGGCGGACCGGGGCACCACGCACATCAGCGTGGTGGACGCCGAGGGCAACGTCGCGGCGATGTCACTGTCCAATGGCGAGGGCTGCGGCCACATTCTGCCGGGCACCGGTGTGATGCTGAACAACATGCTGGGTGAAGAAGATCTCAATCCCGGAGGAATGAGCGGCTGGCAGGAAGGATGCAGAATGTCGTCGATGATGGCGCCGACCGTCGCAACCCGAGGCGACGGCAGCCTGATCGGACTCGGCTCCGGCGGCTCCAACCGCATCCGTACCGCGATCCTGCAGGTTCTCATCAATCTGATCGACCGCGGCCTGCCTTTGCGCGAGGCAGTCGAAGCACCCAGGCTGCATGTCGAGGGCGGCGTTGCCAATCTGGAGGGCGGCCTGGAGGCGCCTGATGTGGCAGGCATGGGCGATCTAGTCACACGGGCCTTGAACTGGCCCGAGCACAACCTCTTCTTTGGCGGTGTCCACTCCGTGCACCGTGCGGCAAACGGCGCTCTATCCGCCGCGGGCGATCCAAGGCGGGGCGGGGCGGCGCGTGTTCTCTAGAGTGGTTCCTGGTTATACCAAGGAGCGTTGATGTTAGACGGAATCACAGGTGATCTGTCATCCCGGTGAAACGACGCCAATCAAGTGAGGCGGAGCGGATTCAGGGCTTCCTGAAGACCGCCTGAACAACCTCGATAACACCATCTTCGAGCGCCTGTAACAGATTATCGGTCATAAGCTTGAAGTCCGGTCCGAAGGTCTGTTGCGCGCCCATCGGCGGCGGCACGCGGCCGGTCTGTTCACTCGTGGGCAGGGCCTGACGACGGGACGCGGTGTCCCATATTTTCGCCTCCTGCGTTTTATCCTGCCAAGCGACCTGCTGTAGGCCTCTGTCCAGGATGCAGTGCCGGAGAGCGTCGGCGTCCAGCAGGTGATTCCATCTTGGTTCCGGTGCCCAGGGCAGGGGGAATTGAAGCGCGCCTGAACCACTCGCAACAATGTCGTTGATGGCGAGCTTCCCGCCGGGCTTCAGCACACGGACGATTTCGCGGTAAAGCGCATTTTTGTCCGCAACGTTTACCGCGACGTCCTGGCTCCAAACGGCGTCGAAGCTGTTGTCGGCGAAGGGCAGGGAAAGCGCGTTACCGCAAAGAAAATGCAGCGACCATTGAAGCCCGGTCTCCGTACCCAGCGCACGGGCCGTCTGACAGTAGACCTCGGTCAGATCCAATCCTACGACCTCGCAGGCATATTCCTCGGCAAGCAACCGGGCCGAGCCGCCGATTCCGCTGCCCAGATCCAGGATCTTCGTGCCGGCCCGGGGCGACAGCAGGTGGGCCAAGTCTTCGCTCGCCCGGCGGCCGCCGACATGAAACTGATCCAGCGCCGCCAGATCGCCGCCTCTCAATGCCGAAGACGTAAGGCCCGCGTCGGAGAGGGCTGCCAGCAAGCGTTGGGTCAGAACGCCGAAGCGGGCGTAGTGCGAATGAACTAGATCCATCATGACACCATCCATCGCCACAGGTTTGGAGTCAGGCTGGATCCGTAACAACTGCTTTTACCCGCAGACCGCGAATCCCAAGACTGACAAGCAGATCCAAGTGTGAAAAACTATCTGGTCGGCGACAAGTGCCAAATTGGCCGTTTTCTGGAGGTTGGGATTATGACGGAAAATCAACTCGTAACAGGGCAAAGGAGCCTATCGCTGCGCCGAGGCCTCGCTGCGCTGGCACTCGCCGCCTCCCTGGGGATTGGAGGAGCGCAGGCTCAGGACCCACAACCGGAGAGCGGGACGGGGCGCCTATCGAAAGAATCGGTGGCTGCGAAGGACTTCATGGTTTCCGCCGCAAATCCGCTCGCCGCCCAGGCGGGCTACGATGTTCTCAAAGCCGGTGGCACGGCCATCGACGCCGCGGTTGCCGTACAGATGATGCTCAATCTCGTCGAGCCTCAATCGTCCGGAATCGGTGGCGGCGCCTTTCTGCTTTACTGGGATGCGACTACCAAGACGCTTGAAACCTATGACGGCCGCGAGAAAGCACCTGCCGCAGCGACACCTGAGTATTTTCTCAAGGAAGACGGGACGCCCAAAGGCTTCTGGGAGGCTGTGGTCGGCGGCCGTTCAGTCGGCGTACCGGGCACCCTGCGGCTTTTTGAAGTTGCGCACGGCAAGCACGGTAAGACCTCCTGGAGCGACCTGTTACAACCGGCTATCGGTTTGGCGGACGCCGGCTTTGAAATTTCTCCGCGCATGGCAAAATCGATCGCGGGCGCTCAGGAAAAGGGACTGGATAAATTCCCCGTTGCAAAGGCCTACTTCTTCAAGGATGACGGCACGCCCAAGGAGGCCGGAAGCCTGCTGAAGAACCCTGAGTTCGCGGCTACCCTGCGGGCGGTTGCCGAAGGCGGCGCGGATGTTTTCTATAAAGGCGATATCGCCAAGGACATCGTGGCTGCGGTTGCTGCGACGACTGAAAATCCGGGCATCCTGACGCTTGAGGATTTTGCCAACTACGACGTTAAACAGCGGGACCCTGTCTGTACGGACTATCGTGCTCACAAAGTTTGCGGCATGGGGCCGCCGACCTCGGGTGGGCTGACGGTCGGTCAGATTCTGAACATACTGAGCCACTTCGATCTGCCCGCGATGGGACCGGGGCCGGAAGCCGCGCATCTCTTTGCCGAGGCCGGTAAGCTGGCCTATGCCGACCGCGGGCTCTATATGGCGGATAGCGACTTTGTGCGCATGCCGACCAAGGGATTGCTGGATGCCGATTACCTTTCGGACCGCGCCGGCCTGATCAAGCGCGACGGCGCCATGGGCAAGGCTTCGCCCGGCACGCCGCCTTGGAAGGACGCAGCCCTCCGGTCGCCGGATGAAGGCCTGGAACGTCCGGGTACCAGCCATTTTGTGATCCGTGACAGCTATGGCAACGCGGTCTCCATGACTACCACCATCGAAACCGGCTTCGGCAGCCGGGTGATGGTGCGCGGCTTCCTGCTTAACAATGAGCTGACCGACTTTTCCCGTGCGCCGGAAAAAGATGGCAAGGTGATTGCTAATCGGGTCGAGGGCGGCAAACGCCCGCGCAGCTCCATGGCGCCGACTATCGTCTTTGACGCGGATGGTGAACCGGTTCTGCTGATCGGCTCGCCGGGCGGCAGCCGGATCATCAACTATGTCGCCAAGACCCTGGTTGCCGTTCTCGACTGGGAGATGGATATCCAGAAGGCGATCGACCTGGGGCACTTCGTCAACCGCAACGGGGCCACCGACCTGGAGCAGGGGACCGATGCCGAGGCCTACAAGGAAACGCTGGAAGGCCTTGGTCATGAGGTTAAGGTCCGCGACCTTAACAGCGGCCTGCACGGCATTGTCATTGCCAAGGATA
This sequence comes from Pelagibius sp. Alg239-R121, assembly GCF_947331435.1. Classification (GTDB taxonomy): domain Bacteria; phylum Pseudomonadota; class Alphaproteobacteria; order Kiloniellales; family Kiloniellaceae; genus Denitrobaculum. The sequence goes on from NZ_CAMZOF010000003.1 coordinate 680,883, forward strand.
AATTGGTCGGTGGTGCAGATCCCCGGCGCGAAGGGATGGTGCTAGGCGACTGACGCCTTCAGGTAAGTTCATAGAGCTTTCGCTGGGGTTGGTCTCACTGCTGTCGGGGCTTGACGTCGGGCGGCTGTGAAGGCCAACTGCGGCCCTATGAACGCAAGTGGAATCACTCTGTCGCTGGAAGAGGTTGCCGCCGGTGGTAAGGCGGCGCTGGCACGCGCCTTGGCGCAGCTCGAGCGGCGACCTGATGCAGCCGAAAGCCTCTCGCTTTTAAGCGATGCCTACGCTGCGCCGCGCGCGCATGTCATTGGCTTGACCGGGCCGCCCGGCGTCGGCAAATCGACTTTGATGGGCGCCCTGATCGAAGCCCTGCGCGCGGACGGGCGGACCGTGGGTGTTATCGCGGTTGACCCTTCGTCCACGCGCTCGGGCGGTGCTTTGCTGGGTGACCGGGTCCGGCTGTCGCGCGAGACCGTCGATGAAGGGGTTTTCGTCCGCTCCATGGCGGCGCGGGACCGGCTCGGCGGCCTGGCCGATCTGACCATTGCCGCCATGGTTCTGATGCGCGCGGTCTTCGACGTGGTTCTGATCGAGACGGTCGGCGTCGGCCAGTCGGAGACCGATGTTGCCAGCGTGGCCGATACGGTGGTGTTCTGCGTTCAGCCGGGCTCTGGCGATTCCCTTCAATTCATGAAGGCGGGTATTGTCGAAATCCCGCATATTGCCCTGGTTACCAAGGCAGATATGGGAAAGGCGGCGCAGCGTGCACTCGCAGATCTCAAAGGGGCATTGTCTCTTACTGAACAGCCGAAAGAGCAGTGGAAAGTAGCCGTCATGTCGATCGCTGCGGCCGAGCGGAGAGGCCTCGACGACTTTATCGAAACCTTGGACCGGCATCTCGCATGGCTTCGAGAAACCGGAGGACTTGCGGCTGTACGTCACAGCCAGGCCGAGCTCTGGCTGCGCGCCGCGGTGCGCGACCGCTTCGGCCGTGAGGGCTTACGAAAGGCAGGGACTCTAAAGTTGCCTGCGGCCGCGTCACCCTTTGACCGCATGGGTGAGCTCATCCCTGATTTGATGAAGTGACGGATCCCGTCGGCTCAGTAAGGGCAGGACCGGTTAATCCGGTGGGATCGAATGACGGCAACGCGCCCAAAGAGATAGATGTGGCGTCTCGCACGAAGAGCCGCTTACGTCCAAATCATGTGAGTCAATTTTGTGATCTGATAGTCGCGGATAGACTATCTTCCGCCCTCACGACCCATGCCGGAGTTATCGAGACCGCCAGACGGGGCTTCGGCATGCGCCACAAAGAAAGTGTTCACGCTGACCATGCAGTGTCTTCGTCCATCGGATAGTTCGGGCGCGGCAGATGCGTGAACGGCCAGCGGTCATGGACCGGCGACGTCAGGCCGCCCGTGTCAACTTCGAAGACCTCGCTCGGAGAGAACCAGTTGGAAAACCCGGCCCGGAAGTGACCTCGGGATTTGACGACGACTGTCCGGGCAGACGTGATGTCCAGTCCGAACATGTGGAAGAACACCGGGTCGGCGGTCTGCGTGCGATCGGTAATGACCACCACGGTGATACCGCCGATGCGAAGCGCTGCGGACGGCCCGAGAGCCAGTCGTCGCCCCGCCGTCATGCCCCGTTCGCCGACCACATCCCCGTCATGAAGCGCCAGGACCTCTGCGTCGGCCTCGAAGGGCAGATCCCATTTCGCCCAGGAAACCGTCGTATCGCAGGACCGGTTAAAGCGCGCTTTGAACCGATTGCCGACACCTACGCGGTGCGCTTCGCTCGCAAGCTCGGGGTCGCAGAAAGACCCAAAAAGACAGTTTGAGACGCCAGCCGCGTGAAGGGCTGCCAATAGCTCTGTCGTCCGACCACTTCCTCCGCCGCCGGGATTGTCGCCTGCATCAGAGAAAATCACGGGCGCCCGGTCTTGGCCCGAAGCTTGGCCCGAAGAAATCGCCACGGCTTCCTCGATGGAGGTCAATTGCCGAACAAAGTCCTTGCGCAAGGACCAGGCCATGTCGGCCAACTCAACCGCCAGAGCATTGGCCGCGTGCGCGTCTTCACGTGCTGTGACAACAATGCTCAGGCCATTATCGGGTGTGTCCGAGAAAAGGAAATTGCCAAAGACAGACACGTTGAGAACCTCACCCCGATACTCGGCCTGTCTTCGCTGACCGAGGTCGATCAAGGTGCCATAGGGGTGCTCGGCGCTTAAGAGTGTGACCGATGCCGGCACGAGAGGCAGTTTGACATGCGCGATCCTGGGTCGAACGCCCGACGCCAATATCCGTCGAAGCGAAAAGGCGATCTCCTCGCCGCGTTCAATTTGATCCACGTGAGGATTAGTTCGATAGCCGACGATCAAGTCACAAGCCTCGACCATGCGTTCAGAGATGTTCGCGTGTAGATCAAGCGTTGCAGCGATCGGCACATCCGGTCCAACAACGCCGCGTATGCGTGACATCAACAAACCGTCGGGGTCATGGTCGTGTTCGGCCACCATCGCACCGTGATTGCATATGTAGACCGCATCAACCGGACCAGCCGCACGTAGCATGTCTTCCGACGTCGCGATAACCTCTTCGATAACGGCCTTGCGTACCGGACCTGCCGGATGGCTGGCCGCCAACATGCACGGCACCGGCGTCCAGTCTCCCGTGGCATCCATCGCGCGGACAAACGCGGCGAATTCTGTCGCAAGCTTCGGGGTCGTGGCGCGGGCCTCGGACAGCAAAGCATCGCCAGCGAGCCAAGTCAGCGACGTGAAGTCGACCAACTCGGCCGGGGGTGCAAAGCGATTTGACTCGAGAATTGCACCAAGAAGGGCGATTTTCGGAGGTGTCATGCGTGAGCCCTTTGGAAGTGATGCGCAAAGTGAGGAAACATGGGCAGATGTAAACGGTCAAGAGCTTACGCGGCCCTTCAAACCATAGGCGCCAAAGGCTGCTTCGTCCGCACTGCCGTCATTGGTTCAAAGTGCAACGAGCTTCCGCTGTGAGCCCATTTTACCGATCTTCTGCAACGCGGCGAATGGCTTCTATCATGGGTGAGGAAAAAACCTTCAACTACTGCTTTGGTTTTTTAACAAGGATTGTGGTGGTGCAAAACAAGGCAGGTACGTCACACTCCGCAAACGAGCCTTTGCTGCGCGGCCCCTAGGCCTGGCATGCGAACAATGCGTTTTTGTCGCCCGTGTAACCTGCGTTATCCGTCTCGTCCGGGTTCGGCTGGATCGTTGGAGAACAGTGCGATCTTGTTGCCTTGAGGGTCGCGGAGGTAGCCAACATAAAAATGAGGTCCATAGGAGTCACGGAAACCCGGCTGGCCCTCGTCAAAGCCGCCTGCGGCAAGCGCGGCGGAGTGAAGGTCACGAACCTGCTTTTGACTGCGAGCCTCGAATGCGATCATAGCACCGTTCCCAGCCGAGGCCGGACGTCCATCGAAGGGTGGTTTAACGTAGAAATCCGGCAGAGCGGCAGATTGACCCGGTTGTTCGGGCAACGCGTAGCTTAGACCCTCAGGACCCTCCTTCAGCCCGTAATCAAGAGCTGGCAGGAACGCAGAGTAAAACCGTTTCGCGCTAGCGATGTCATCAGCGCCGACGGTGACGTAGGCAATCATGCTGCGCGTTCCTTTCCGGAAGTTTGGTTATTGTAACGAGTTTACTGCATTATGGTTGGCCAGCACACAATTCGGCTCAATAACCGCTACACGAAACGACGCATGATCGACCATTTAGGCGTATTGCGGCTAGGGGCTTGAAGTAGTCATTCGTACGCTGGCAAAATCACACCGAAAACGACCGTTTGTTGAACGTCTCCCCCAAAGCCGACATTGGTGCAATTGCAGCGAAAGCTCACGTTGTCCGCACTGCCGTCATTGGTTTAAAGTGCAACGAACTTCCGCTTTGAGCCCATAGTGACAGATGCCGCAGAGGTCACGAATGCCGTCGAAGCGCAAAAGCGGTCCTATAGCGCTTTGCGAAAATAGACGACACGCTCGGTTTCCTCGAAGCCCAAGGCCGTGTGAAACGCGTGGCTTGTCACATTGTCGAGATGTGCGTCGGATGCGAGCTCAGAGCATCCCTGCTGATGCGCCCAGGACTGGACCGACTTCAACAAATTCCTGCCGATGCCAGCCCCCCGATCTGTGGGGCGTACAAAGATACCTTCCAGGAAAGCGACCGGTGAAGTCTTACATCCGTTTACGTAATCGTAGCGTAACGCGGCCTCGGCAAATGCACGAATGCCGTTTCCATCGACAACATCCAAGAAGGCGACGAATTCACCAGATGGCCTAGCGAGCATCGTCACAGCTTCGTCCAGGTGTTGGTCATATGCCATGTCTTTCCAAAGCTGGATGCGGAGCTCAGCCCAATCTTCGATATCCAAAGAAGTCGCGATCCGTATTGGCATAGCTCGATTTAGACCGGTTTCTGGAATGTCCGCAAATCGGTATGAGCTGACGCGATCTCACTCAGTTGGGATGTCAGCTTTGTCCGGATACCGTTGAAAAAGTCGCTTCTGGTGATGACTTGATTGTATAGGCGCGTTGGCCCGTTTCGCTTTTCATG
>NZ_CAMZOF010000004.1 GCF_947331435.1 Pelagibius sp. Alg239-R121
GATACAGAAACTGAAAGCAGCTTAAATTCTACTGACAGGCCCCTCTAAAATTGGGGGGATTACCGTTGGATTGCTTGTAATGTAGAGGGCAGAAAGGCTTTCAGGCCCTTTTCCATCTCCTCGAGACTGTCTTAGAAATTTCTACGCCCCATGACTTACGCCACGGTGATTGGCCGTTTGAAGTATGGAGTTGTCATCAGGCATAGCGGGAACGGTGGTCGATGACGTTCTGCAAGTAGGTCCGTCCAATCCCTTTCAAATGGTCGATTAAGAAGGTGTCGACAGCCATCAGGTCGCTTGTATAGTAGGTCTCAATGTGGCGTTCGCGAAACTCGGGTTGAAGTGTTCCAGCAGTCTGATTTGCTCTTCGCTCAGCCCGAGTTTTTTGCCCCAGATATGCTTTCCCAGAAGCAGCAAGCGCTTATCTTAGGTCAAGAGATTATGGTCGCTTAAGACCCAACGTATCTCGCCGAAGGAAACCTGAACGCCTTTTAATGTGAGTTCATAAGCTACCCGCCGATGGTCTTGACTGGAACCCTCCAGAGCGTGATCGAAGATCGCCCGCTCAAATGCCACGGAGACCTAGTTCGAATGCGGTCCTCTGGCACCAAGCTGCCGGTTTATCAGTCCGGCGACAGCGTGGGTCTGGAGGTTTCGCTGGGTCTCGTAAAACTGCCGGCGGGAATAGCCCATGATCCTACAGGCGTTGGATACGTTGTGCACATCCATCGGCCAGTTCAAGCAAAGTCAGCGTGCGATGTGCTAACTAAATGCATGATCACAGGACATCATACCGGCCCCGGCATGTCCTCGGGGTCGATGCCCGGGACATAGGTAATGCCCGCTAACTGTTTCCAATTGTGCGGATAGGCCGCGTAAAAAATCACGGCTTTTTCATCTGCTTCATATTTGATGTGATTGTCTTTTGGAATGTAGAGGACGTCACCCGGTTTGCAGATATAGGCCTCGCCATCACAAACTAGGCGGAAGGTGCCTTCCATGCAGTAGATGATCTCGTCGCAGGTCAGATCCCAAGGCACCGAAACCTTGTTCAGGAAGTTGAGCCCGCCGCACATGGTGTCACTGACGCTGCTGGTGACGAAAGGCTTGATGTAGGTCTGCCCCGGCTCAAGGGTTTCCAGGCGGTTTTGTATGTCAGTGAATTTGTAGAGCTGTGGTTTTGCCATGGTAATGTTTCCTGTTGGGTTAAGCGTTGGGTGTATTGAGGATGGATTCGTTGAGTTCGACCTTGTAACCGTCCGGATCTTCGACAAAGGCAATGACACGTGTGCCATGTTTCATGGGGCCTGCGGGGCGGGTGATGGTGACACCCTTTGCGGCGAGATCATCACAGGTGCGATAGACGTCGGGGACCTCGAAGCAGATGTGCCCCCAGCCATTACCCTTGTCGTAGACGTCCGACTGTTCCCAGTTATGGGTGAGTTCGAGGGTCGGAAATTCGGCTTCCGGTCCATAGCCGATAAAGGTGTTGGTGAACTTGCCGTCCGGGTAATCGCGTCGGCGGAGTACCTGCATACCCAGAATGCCGACGTAGAATTCGAGCGATTTTTCCATGTCTCGGACGCGCATCATCGTATGCGCAAGGCGGTAACCCCGTTCCTGCGGTTCGCGTTTCTGGTCTGTCACTGTGCTTCTCCCCGTAATCATTCGTTGTGGCGGTCAGGAAACCGCAGCTGCAACTAGCTCCTGAAAGCGCCGGACGCTGTTCTCCCATTCCGGGGAGAGAAAACCGCCGGATTCTGCAATATCGGATAGGCGCCCCATCTGTAGCCGCTCGCAGATTTCATGATCTTCGCGATGCACGTCGCTCCAGAGCTTTTTGAGCGCTTCTGTTTGTGATTCGTCGGGCCTGCTGCCGTCAGTGGTGTAGATGGCGCGGCGCTGATGGGTTTGCCCGGGTCCGATCGGTGTGTTCAGATGAACGCCGATCTGGTCAGGGAAGTATCGCCCGAAGACGAAGTTGGGAAACAACGTCAGGTAACGCGACGAGACGGCAAGTGTCTTTCCAGCCCGATACTGTTCGAGATCTTCGTCGGAAAGGTCGACCGCACTGCCCAGGCAGGGTCCGTCTATCACTGTGTAGTGATCACGCAGGGGCTGCTTGGTGGTTTCCTTGTGGACAAACTGAACGTGGTAGGGCTCGATAAAGTTCTCCATCAAGGCCTTCCAGTTGGCCTGGACTATACCAAGGTCGATAACCCCAACCAATTTGATCTGGTTCAGATCAAGTGCCTCAAGGTTTCGGACCAAGGGTTGGATGAAGTCATCGAAATTTTGGGCGTCGCCGCCCAAATTGACGAAGATCCAGTCATGCCAGATTGCCGTCCGGACAGGCACCAGACCTGTTTCCGCCCGGTCGAAGCCCTCTGCGCTGTGGCTGTTACGGCCACCGAAGTAGGGCGTTGCGCGCAGTTCGCCGTTTAGGCTGTAAGCCCAGGCATGGTAAGGGCATTTCAGCAACCGGCCGACATTGCCAGGTGTGTCGACGAGCTTTAGACAGCGGTGGCGGCAGACATTGTGGAATCCGTTGATCTCGCCGTCCCGGTTGCGCAGAAGCAACAGCGGCTTTCCCGCCACGGTTACGGGAACGGCGTCTCCCGCGTTGGTCAGCTCATGGGTAAAGCCGACGAAAACCCACGAGTCAGGAAACAGTTTTTCAGTTTCGCGTTGCCAGAATGTCTCGCCGGTATAGGCGGAACCTGGGAGACCGTGGGCCGCAGCCGTTACCGACTGGCCGCAGAGGTTTCCGAGAAGTCCTGAAGACTTTTGGTCCTCCAAGTGCCGTGATCGCATAGTGCCATCTCCACAGAACGAAACGCCTCGAGGGCGGGCGACACTCTTGTCGAGATCAAGCATTAGCGTGCCAGCGTTTCTCTGGCGAACGCGTCTTTCTCAGGCTTGTTGAAATAATTTCCGTGTTCGCAGGACGCAGGGAAGGCTCAGGGCGCTCGACCCGCTTCGTTTAGGATCCAGGTGACGAACTTCTTTACGGCTGGAATCTTCATGCGATTGGCTGGTGCAATGATGTAATAGGCATAACTGTCGAGACGGGCGTCAAAAGGGCAGACGAGCTGGCCGCTGTTCAGATCATCTTCGATGAGTGAAGGGCAAACCAGGGCAAAGCCCTCGCCGGCAATTGCGGCACTATGGCGAACGTTCGAATCTTCGAAGAAGAGCTTGCCACCGGCCCAGAGATTGGGCTCACCCGCGGCAGTCAGCCATTCTTGCCAGCTTCGCTCATCGTTTTCGTGCAGAAGCTTATGCTTTGCCAGATCGCTGGGCTTGGTAACCGTCATTTCACCCTTAAGGATGTCAGGACTGCAAGCAGGGCTCAAATCACCTGGCCAGAGCAGGCGCGCATGTGTTGGAACTTCGCTGACATGCAGCCATTCGATCGCGACATGGATATTTGGATTTCCGAAGTCGGCAGGGCCATTGTGGTGGAAAAAGCGGACGTCGAGACCCGGAAGCTTACGCCAAAGGCGGCTCATACGCGGACCGAGCCAGCGAGCGGCAAAGTGTGAACGAAGCGAAACCCCGAGAGGTGAGGCGGTCGTTCGCGCTGCAACATCGGCTGCGCCCTGTCGGATCAAGCTGAAAGCTTGGGAGAGATAATCGAAGAGAATCTGGCCTTCTGGCGTCAATCCGAATTTCTTGCTGTTACGTTCTAGGAGATCCGCATTCATGAAGTCTTCGAGATTACGCAGCTGATGGCTGACTGCGGACGATGTTACGCTCAGTTCTTCGGCGGCCTTTTGAAAGCTTTGATGCCGGGCGACCGCTTCAAAAGCGCGAAGGGCGTTGAGGGGAGGTAGCACGTCCTTAGATCCCAAATCCGCTTCGGCGCTGAGACGACCCTCAATGCCGGTGTCTGCGATCTTTCATTTCTTCAGGCTCAAGGTCAAACCAAGAAAGTGCCGGCGACCCATTCAGGTCACCGGCATATAAGTTTGCCGACAAAAGAATGCGGTCTTTCATGTGCGGAAAGCTAGGCGCTTCCTGGTTGCTGGCAGAGTCAAGAGTGCCAAGCTGAGCAAACCAAAGCCGAAGGATGCTAGAGATGCCGGTTCCGGTACACTGGCTGTTGGCGGCACGATCTGTGACAGGTCGCCGATGGTCATGTTGTCGAATGCGAAGATGTCACTTGTGGTGCTGTTGGCGAAGGTAAGTTGGGTGAAGGGTGAGTCGGTGATCAGGCCGAAAAAGAGAACCGATCCATCCGTACTGCCGCCGCTGCCGACCGTGTTACCGATGTCGAGGGATTCAGTAACGCCGTTCGCCAGAGTCAGGGACAGTTCACCGCCGAAATCACCAATGTCGATCCCGTAGAAGCCGAATGCCGCGATGCCGTTGTCGAAATCGATTTGGAAGTTGGCACCATCCACATCGAGATATTGATCTCCGGAGATGGGATAACGCCCATAGCCATTGGTCCCGCTCGTGCGGTTGTTTATAACGATGTTCGAACCAGCGGGATTGGATAGGGTCGAAGTGATAGTCGAGCCCATGCTGCCGGGAAACGACAGTGCCAGAGATGAGACCGAGCCAGAAGAGAAACTCTCAAACTCTTCGGTGCCCGTCCCGCTTAAATTTGAGAGAAACTCTGCCGCTGCTGCATCTGCGTTGGGTGTGCTGGACAGGCGCGTCGTGCGGCTGTTGTGGAGATCCTCACCAAAGAACGTCCTTATAGGTTCGGCCTGGGCTGCAACCGCCAGTGCGGCCATGGCCGTGCAACCGAGCACTGTACGGATGGCTATGCGTTTAAATTTTTTTCTCACGTTTCAGTCTCCTTATTGGCGTTTTTGGGTGAAACCGCGCCAGCTCCGCAGAGGGACGGTACGAACCATTGGGTCAATAAGGGCAACCTTCGTGCCATGCGGCGGGTAGATGCGATTTCTCGAAGACTTTGGTATGATAAATCCAGTTGGTGAACTGGCAGAGAAACAGCTTCAAAAGGACAGTGTGAATTTCGGTAACGAGTTGAAAAACAATATTTAAATATGTTCTCTTAAGCCAGAAACAGCCGCGAGTGTTTTTTGTTTCAGTATGATGCGATTCGAGGTTCGATCCGTTATTGTGGATATGGAATCAGGACAACGCATCTTGCCAGATTGCGAACAGCGTCACTTTCAGAACGAGCCGATCCTTTGCGAATTGCGAAGTATGTCGGAGCTTCTGCAGCAGGACTGCGCGTTTTCCCTAGCTTGTTTTCCTAGTGGCATTAACGCTAAAGCTGACGGGTCAGTCTTTGCCAGGGGGTGGTTTTGCAATTGGATCAACCGAAGAAACGCGCCGAAGCGATGGTGAGGACAAGAGATGAATACTGATCAAATCATTCTGTTCGCCTTGCTTTTTGCAGTTTTTGCGATGCTGTTGTGGGGACGTTACCGTTACGACCTCATTGCGTTTGGCGCGCTGGTTGTGGCGGTGGTGACCGGGACAGTGCCGACCGCAGACGCCTTCTCGGGATTTGGTCATCCGGCCGTGGTGATCATTGCGCTGGTATTGATCGTCAGCAAAGGCCTGGTTTTGTCCGGCGCGATCGACCTAATCACCCGCTATCTGATTGATGGTAGCCGGAAGCTCTCCAGCCACATCGCGGTCATGAGCGGCTTGGGCGCGTTCTTTTCCGCTTTCATGAACAACGTCGGCGCGCTCGCTTTGCTGATGCCGGTCGAATTGCAGGCCAGTGCAAAGGCCAAACGATCGCCGGCATTGACCCTCATGCCGCTGTCCTTTGCCACCATCCTGGGTGGCCTGGTAACGCTGATCGGCACGCCGCCCAATATCATCATTGCAGCCTTTCGCGAAAAGTCGCTGGGCGAGAGCTATTCCATGTTTGATTTTGCACCAGTTGGTTTTGCCTGTGCCGTTGCTGGTGTCGCTTTTGTCGCTCTCATCGGCTGGCGCTTGATCCCCGGCGAACGCGGCGAGCACGATAGCGGGCAGGAATTGATGGACCTGCAGGGCTATATCGCCGAGGTCAGGGTGCCCGAAGAATCCCCGACAATTGGCCGTAAGATATTGGATTTGGACGAGGAGGCCGACGATTGTGACGCCCACATCGTGGGACTGGTGCGCCGCGGAAAGCGCTTGCCGGGCATGGCGAGGCGCGAAGAGATCGTTGGTGGTGACATTCTGGTGGTTGAGGCCGGGCCAGAGGCGATCGATAAGCTGGTGGGCAGTCTTAAGCTGGAATACGTCGGCAGTGAGAAGCATGCCAAGGCGGACGAGGGCGGACAAAAGCTGATGGAAGTTGTGGTGCCGCGGCATGCCCGGATCGAAGGACGCTCTGCACTGGATGTCAGCCTGCTATACCGCCATGGCGTCACATTGCTGGGGGTTTCACGCAGGGGGCAACGCTTTCGGGACCGGGTGCGCAAGCTGATGATCTCCGCGGGTGATGTGCTGTTGCTGCTCGGACCGTCTGAGCGCCTGCCCGAGGTTGCGAGTTGGCTGGGGACGTTGCCGCTGGCAGAGCGCGGCCTGGAGGTGATCCAACGGGAAAAGGCGGCCTTGGCCGCGGGTTTCTTTGCGCTGGCGATCGTACTGGCGAGTGTCGGCATCGTTTACCTGCCGATCGCGCTTGCGGGCGTGGTAATCGCCTACGTGCTGCTGAAAATCATGCCTTTGCGCCAAATCTATGACTTCGTGGAATGGCCGGTGATCGTTCTGCTCGCCTGTCTGATCCCGATCGGTCAGGCCCTTGAGACCAGTGGCGGTACAGCTTTGATTGCGGAAGGGATTGTCGCGGTCTCGACCGGCTGGTCGCCGGCGGTCGTGTTGACCATTCTTATGATCGTGACAATGACCCTGTCGGACGTGCTTAACAATACGGCGACTACAGTGATCGCAGCGCCGATCGCGATCGATATCGCCGGGCGACTTGGGGTTAGTGCGGATCCGTTCCTGATGGCCGTCGCTGTGGCGGCCAGCTGTGCGTTTCTGACACCGATTGGGCATAAGAACAACACCTTGGTCATGGGACCTGGCGGTTACGCATTCGGGGACTATTGGCGCATGGGATTGCCACTCGAGATTTTGATCGTGGCCGTTGCGGTGCCGGTGATTCTAGTGGTCTGGCCCTTCTAGATTTTGCTGTGACGCAATCTTTGGCAGAGCTCAGGCTGCGTTCACAGGCTCCAGATTGGGCGCGGTCATTGCCGTTAGCCCTTTTTCCGTAAATGCCGATGCGGTGCTTGCAACCTCAACAGAAGTAACGTCTCCCTGTGGGTGCCGGACATGCTCTTTGGGCCATAGGAAGTAGCGTAAAAGAATTTCGCCGTAGCCGCTGAAGCGGTATCCGCCATTCGCCGTCAGGAGTTCGCCTCGCCGGGCCTTGAATCGTGCCGGTAGGCGATACCATGCCAATCCCGGCTCGGCGTGATGAAGCGCATGGAGATTGTTGTTCAGGAACAGAAGAGACATGAGTCCACGGGATTCGACGATGACCGTGCGTTCGTCGACACCGGGATGGGCGCGGTGCTCGGCGAAGGAGCGTATGAGCGACAAGGAGATTGCCGGATAGACAAAGAGGGCGATGTAGGTCAGGAGCGGGATCTGACAAATGCCGACCACCCAGGTGAGAACAAGCGCGCAGCCTGCAGCATGGACGCACCAAGTGCCCAGATTCTGCAGTTGGCCACGGCGGAGCTGCCCAAACTCGTTCCTGTAGAGATGCCAGATGCACACCGCGGGCCCAATCAGTAAGCGGCCGAGAAAGCTGTTGTGGACAAAGTAGAAAAATCGGGCAGTCCGTCCCAATGAGGTCCAGTGTTGTGGTGTCAGGTAGTAAGATTCAGGGTCTTCAAGAGGATCGGTCAGCTTTGCGTTGCAGTGATGTCGAAGGTGGGCGGAGCGGTAGAGGCCGTAGGGGATCCAGAGCCAAAGGCTGGGAAAGATCAAGACTTCATTGAGCCTGCGCCAAGCGGTGGGGTGGCCATGCACAACCTCGTGTTGGAGTGACCCGTGCCATGCGATGAGATAGATGCCAATTGCGGCTGCAAGCCACCAGGGGAGAGTGTGAAAGTACCAGGTAATGAGCCCGAACCCGCTGTAGATAACGAACGCTAGCACGAGCGTGGGCCATTCGATCGTGGGTATTTGAGCGGGGCGTGCTCTTTCCTGAGGCGACTCCGATTCCCGTCTTCGGACTGCTCTCTTAGTAGTTGTTACGCCGAACATCGATTTCCTTTTCACCACACAGAAGCCTGATTCCAGGCATGTTTTTCAATGAGCCATCACGTGGATAGCGAGAGTCCGATCGAGTTTCGCTGGAACAACGAAGCGTGAATCCGCCACTCATCATTAAAGTTCGAGGGTGGTTCACGCTCTTGACCTTCGCTGTCAGGAGCGATCGCACTCTGAGAGCCAAATTGGGTGGGCCGCGGCATTTTTAGTGTCGTCTGATTGGCGTGACCGCTTCCCCAGGCGATCCCGAGCTCATGTGTCAATTGTACGAGCGAAATGAAAATGACAATAGTGCGATTCGGCGCACAATACGTTGATAGTGGTATGCAAACACGTCAAATGGTGATAACTGTAAACAAAATTGATGCAAATCGAGGAACAAAAGTGGATCGTCGTGAAACCGTCGAAGTTTTCCGGGAACGGTTAACCGACGTTATTGAACGCTCGGGTCTGAGCCGATCCGCCTTCGCGGCATCAGCTGGCCTTGACCGTTCGACGCTGTCGCAATTGTTGTCGTCCAACAACGACCGTCTGCCCCGGGCCGAGACCATTGCGGCTATCGCAGCAGCCCAGCAAGTCAGCGTAGATTGGCTGTTGGGGCTGAGCCAGATCGATCAGGAAGGCATCAATATCATGGGGCAGCCGCTGGAAATTGAATCCGGCGCTGGATCTCCCGTCGATGAGCGCTTGATCCGTTGGCATGCGGAGGCTGAGGGTTACAAGATTCGCTATGTGCCGTCGACCTTGCCGGATCTGCTGAAAACCGAGGCTGTCACACGCTACGAATATCGTGATTATGCGCCGATTTCACCCGAGCGCGGGCTCGAACAGGCCTCTCATCGCCTGGAATACAGCCGGCGTCCGGAAACCGATCTTGAGGCTTGCTGTTCGTTTCAGTCGGTACAGGATTTCGCGCGAGGACATGGGATCTGGGGCGACTTTCCGGCAGAGTCGCGTCATGAGCAGCTGTTGGCGATGATGTCGTTGATCGACGAACTCTACCCTGCCTTTCGCTGGTTCCTGTTCGATGGTTTACAGCGTTATTCTGTCCCCGTCACACTCTTTGGCCGGCAGAGGGCGGCGGCTTATTTCGGCAATATGTACTTCGTGTTCAATTCGACCGAACATATCCGTGTCCTGAACCGGCATTTCGACGAGCTGATCCGTTCGGCGGTCATTCAGCCCACTGACGTCATTGGGTTCTTGGAACGGCTCCTGTCGGATGTAAAGTGAAGCGAAGACACAGAAAGTGATCGCAAATCAGTCGCCTAGGCGATCGTCAATCCTGAAAGGATGGAGTTAGAAAAATGCGTGAGGAGATGGAAGGGGTTGAAGACAGGGAGGATGAGCAGCCGAGTGCGACTGGTGGCTGCTTGTGCGGAGCCGTGCGCTATCAACTCTTCGGCCCATTGCGCGATGTGGTCAACTGCCACTGCGGCCAGTGTCTGAGAACCCACGGCAACTTCGCCGCCTATTCCAAGGTGAAGCGCGCCGCATTCAAATTTGTCGAGCGGCAGGGTTTGCGCTGGTATGGCTCGTCCGACCGTGCCCGACGGGGATTCTGTCGGCACTGCGGATCGTCGTTGCTCTGGGAACGATCGGATGGAGACGCGATATCCGTATCGGCGGGAAGCATTGATCGTCCGACCGGCTTGAAAACAACACATGACATTTTTGTCTCGGATAAGGGTGACTACTACGAACTCGCGCCAGGCACCGACATTATCCTTCATGGCGGTTTATCAAAGGAAAAAGAAGGCTCTGCCGCCTTCGGTGCGCATGCAGGAGGACAAGCACTCGCGGGAATGTCCGATAGGGATTCAGGGGATCGGGAATGAGTGGCGCAATAGGACACGCCAGCCTGGCAATGTACGCTATGCCCGAGTTCCAAAGGGCGAACGAAAGTTGGTGGAAGGGACTGTCGCAGGCGATGGTCGCCGAGGGCGTCGATGGCGTTCCCGAACGCCTGGCTGAAGCCTCAAACTTGAAGGCCCATTGGACTAAACCTGATCTCTTGTTCAGCCAAACCTGTGGTTATCCACTGATGCACGGCCTGGCCGGCAAAGTCACCGTGATTGCGACCCCCGGTTACGACTGCCATGGTTGTGAGGGCAGCAACTACTGTAGTTTCATTCTTGTGCGTGAGAACGAGACCGCTGCTGGGCTGTCCGATTTGATTGGACGGTCTGCTGTTGTGAATTCTCATGATTCCCAGTCAGGCTTTTCGGCGCTTCGGGCTGCAATAGCGCCATTTGCCACCGACGGGCGGTTTTTCTCGAGTGTGGGCGTGAGCGGCGGACATATGGCCAGCATGGCTGAGGTGAAGGCTGGAAACGCCGATGTCTGCTCCGTCGACGCTGTTACCTATGCTCTGGCGGCGCGATACCGGCCCTCTGCAACTGAAGGTCTCCGTGTTTTGGCGTTCAGCCCCCAGGCGCCCGGTCTTCCCTACATAACAGCGGGTGGGACAGGAAAAGACCGCTTACAGCGGATCCGCGCGGCGCTCTTTTCGGCGATAGAAGATCCGAAGTTGGCAGATACGCGCGAAGCTTTGCTTATTGAGCGTGCGGAGGTTCTGCCTAACAAGGCTTACGACCGGATCCTGTATCTGGAAAACGAGGCGATTGCACTAGGCTATGCAGATGTCGCGTGAATCAGCCCGCAATTAGTCGTGGAGCCTGTTATTTTTTAGCGACTCAAACGCTAGCTGCGATGACGGCTGCGCCGCAGCAAAATGCCCAGTCCCAGCAGAGCGGCAAACATCAGCGAGAGCGTGCCAGGCTCATTGACCTTGGCAGGCAAAGCTGCCGCTGACGCATTGGAAATGAGAATGTTGTCGATTCCGAAACCGTCCGCGACCGGGGTTGAGAACATGAGGCTGGAAACAAATTGCCCGGTTTCAAGGATGAACCCAAAAAAACCGTTCGAGATGCCGGGTGTGATCGACTGGCTACCGAGTTGAGTCGTGTAACTGATAACGGTGCTGCGATCCATTTCCCGGAAATTTGCGCCAAAGGCTCTTGTTGGTTCATCAAATGTCAGAGTGACGGTTGTCGATCCACCGCTTAATGTTTGTAGATAGAGGCCAGCATAAGGCGTGAAATTGGGCGCTGTCGTTGGGAAGGTAACGGGACTCACCTCAACCTTGTTGAGTTGATTGTGTGCTGGTCCGGACGACGAAAAGGATAAGGGGCCGACATCTAGTGACGAATTCTGGAAAAAGGCGTCGACTCCAAAACTATTAAAATCCACACGAGCGTCAACAGACCCGCCGAGTTGATTCACGAAACCGATCGGGCTGGTATAGGTCATCGGTCCAGCGACGCTGCTGCCCGACGTCGTCGTCAGGCTCGCAGCCGCGATCATGAGAGATAGAGCAACACCTTTGGTCATGAAAAGCTACCTTCTTAACACGCAGGGTCGGCCTGATACCCAGGGCAAACGCGCGTTGCAGGTCATGACTGTTGCCAGACCCCACGAATGCGCTATGCAGAGAACCGCCGATCCCCGAAAAGCCTCAGCTACCAATTCCTGTAGCTGTTTCTTCAATACGTCTAAAAAGCATGACGCTTTTTATCTATCTGACTTGTTTTAGTGCCCAAATGTTAAGATTTGGTTTTTACGATTTCTTAATTTTAGAATTCGTTAACAGGTAATTCGCGCTTAAGGGGAGAATTCGAAACGGTGGAGATTTCCAGTCCTGGCGTTGAAAGAAGAACGCGTCAGCAGGCCTGTGGAGGTTCCTGACTGGACCATTCAATAATGATCGCACCTTAGATAAGACAGGATGTGGACGGAATAACGGGTGCGATGATCCTCTTGCAAAGGTGCGGAGGTTCAACGCATGTGCGGCGATTATATCAGGTTTCGTCGCCGCGGATCCGAAGCACCCAGAGCAGGTTCACAATCACACCTTTCACCCGCGGTAGAAGCAGCAGGGTCAGTAAAAGTGTCAGAGTCGGCCAGACCGCCATGTGGACCCAAAATTCCGGCGGCGAAGTCTGCTCTAAGTAAAGGATCGAGGGCACGATCATGTGCCCGACGATCAGAATTGTAAAATATGGCGGAATATCATCGGCGCGGATGTGCCCCAACGGCTCACCGCAGTGCGAGCAACTGTCCGCAACCTTCACATACCCTTTGAAAGACTTCCCAATCCCGCAAGATGGGCAGCGGCGCAAGAGCCCCCGAAACAAGGAAAGAAGCATGGGGCGCTTTGTTTCGGAAGCCATATATGCCATTGGGATGCTTATCTTTCGAAGGGGATTACGATGACCTGCAAGACAGAGCCGTATGTAATGCCTTTGGAGAGATTTTGCACCCAATAAGATTTGCTCGCCAGAAGTCGGTGCCCTTTAGTTTCGCACCCGTCAGTACGGCGTCACGCAGGTCGGCGTCACTTAAATCTGCCCCACTCAGATCGGCACCGGAAAGATTAGCGCCTTGAAGATTGGCCCGGACCAGGTTTGCGTTTTGAAGATTTGCCTTCCCCAAATCTGCGAAGGAAAGATCTGCTTCGGCGATATCAGCATGCGGCAGTGCGGCATTTGGTATCTTTAAGCCGGCAAGATTCAGGCGGTTCAGATTGGCCCGACTCCCGTCTTTTCCGTTCTGCAGCCAAATGTGATGCCCTGCCATAATATGCAGGAGTTGTCGTGCCTTAGCAGATTTCAAGGAGTTAGTGTCGCTGGATTTCCCGCTTTTGGCTTCCGCTGGTTTTTCGATTAACAAGGTGTCATCCGGCAGGCGGGTACAGACATACTTTACCCGTAGCTGCCGACGGGCGTCGGCTTCATTGGTGGCGATGACCTCGCCGGTATTCGACCCTTCGTCTTGGTCAAATGTCAGGCGGTATACAAATGTTTTCTTTGCCATAGGGGACTCCCTCGCTCAGGCCCGTCTTGTCAAAATTGCAAACCGCCGGACTGTTGGATTGGCTTCGGCCGCGCGGTTTTGACGCAGGCATAGACCGCAATATCCAGGTGGCGGAGTTCGTTAACCATAACGTAGAGGCCTTAGAAAGTTGTTAACGCGCTCCCCAAAACACCGCGGCTGATTTGAGAAATTTTTGACTGCTGACCAGGTTGCTGCAAGAAGTGCCGGATAAGTGACTTGACATAATTGAACGATCGTTCCAGTTATGCAGCAACTTAGATCTGAAGGAAGCCTGTCATGAGCACGATCACTCCACTGTTTCCCCGTCAAGCCGTTCCATCGCTGGATTTACCGACTGTTGGTGGCGGTACCTGGTCGCTTGCCGATCAAAAGCCTGAAAACTTCACCATGCTGGTGGTTTACCGCGGTCTCCACTGCCCGATCTGCTCGATGTACCTCGGTGATCTCAATCAAAAGCTTGAGCAGTTTGCCGAGCGCGGCGTTTCGGTTTTCGTTGCGTCGAGTGACGATGCGGATCGTGCCACCGAAGCCAAGGAGAAGTGGAAGCTCGACAAACTGACGCTGGGATATGGCCTCAGCTTGGACAAGGCCCGCGAGTGGGGGCTCTACGTTTCCGCTGGTATCGGCACGACGTCGATCGGCATTGAAGAGCCTGCAATGTTCAGTGAGCCGGGTATCTTTCTGATTCGTCCGGATGGGACTCTTTACTTCGGCAGCGTTCAGACCATGCCTTTTGCCCGTCCGGCCTTCGGCGACATTCTCAAGGCCTTGGATTTCGTAATTGCAAAAGGGTACCCCGCACGAGGCGAGGTTCTTAATCATCAGGCGCAGGCTGCCGAATAGGCATTTTCACTCGAGCAACGTGACGGAACAAATGCTTGCCGTTTGAAAGACGGCAATCGCTATCATCGTCTTATGTGCAAATCAGCAATGAGGGCTCTCCTATTTGAGGAGAGCCCTTTTTTGCTTTTATTGCTTCACCGAATGGGAAACGACTCGGGGGGAAGTCGGGGAGTCTGGCCGGAGGCTCCGGGAAGAACACCCGGGTTCGAGCCATCCAATTGAGGGATGGCTTGGAAAGATGCAGAAAAAATAAAACCCCGGCGGAGTCGCCGGGGCAGAAGTAGTGAGTCGGAGTGACAGGGTAGAATTCAGCGACTCAAACACGGGGTGTGTTAGAATTTAGATGAGGATGAAACTTGAATTTTCAAGAGGTTGCCGAACCAAGCCGAGTGATCATGACGAAACGGGCTCTTCTTTAATGGTCATGAGATTCGACCGTACGCGAATTATACACAGCATGTCGATCCGCGTTAGTGGATCCTCCGACTGAGGTGACCTCTGGTCAAAATTAAGTCTCTGATGTAGTAAGTTTTCGAAAATATCATAAATAACAATGCACTAGATAAATTTTTACCTTTGTAAATAAAACTTAATGATGTGTGAAACGTCAGCCGATACAGCGAATCAGCGTAAAATTCTCAACAAATTTATCCACACCCTAATCAGATCAATCGGACGACTTAATATCCACCCGATTACAACGGCACATACCCCGCACAACCGACATGTGTAAGAGGCTTATGCAGTTCATAGATGGCGACAGGACTGTTTTGCTTTGGATTGATCCAGGATGTTTTCGTGGGTTGGCCAGTAACTCTTCTTCACGTGTTTTACTCTGTAGATGCCTTATCTGACTGATTCGAATATTTGACCGGCGAAAAGGTCAGTTAAAACAAATTTTTATCGGAAGACCTGGGGATACTTCTGCGAATTTCCACTCAGCGAGGCGATCTGATAAGCAGCAAATTCAGAGGCCTGGCACCGGGGCCTTTGCCGCATTGCGTGCAGTTTAATTCTGCCATAACCGACTGTATCTCTGGTGTTCGTAGTAATGGGCCTCGGTCAAGCGAGAAGCTGGGCAACTTCATCCGAATAACCGCTACTGACTTAGTAGTGGAGATGAAAAGAAAATTAGTTTGGTGAATGAAGCAACGTCGAAGGTAACAAAATATTTACCAAGTGAGTTTAAACGATACGCCACCAAGGCGTGAATCGCCGGACCTTACTTCATAATTTTGAGGATTTAGAATGGTTGCGAAAAAACGGACGGCGACGCCTCGGGCTACTGCCAAGGCTAAACCGGCAAAAGTAACGAAGGCCGCTGCGAAACCAGCTGCTCGTAAGACGGCTGCTGCTAAAAAGCCAGTCGCTAAGAAAACCGTTGCTGCTAAGAAGCCAGTCGCTAAGAAGGCTGTAGCTAAGAAGCCAGTCGTCAAAAAGACTGCTGCTAAAAAGCCGGTCGTCAAGAAGGCTGTAGCTAAGAAGCCGGTCGCCAAGAAGACTGCGGCTAAGAAGCCAGTCGCCAAGAAGACTGCGGCTAAGAAGCCAGTCGCCAAGAAGACTGCAGCTAAGAAGCCTGTAGCCAAGAAGACTGCGGCTAAGAAGCCAGTAGCAAAGAAGACTGCAGCTAAGAAGCCGGTCGCCAAGAAGTCTGCTGCTAAGAAGCCAGTCGCTAAGAAGTCTGCTGCTAAGAAGCCAGTCGCTAAGAAGACTGCTGCTAAGAAGCCAGTCGCCAAGAAGACTGCAGCTAAGAAGCCGGTCGCCAAGAAGACTGCAGCTAAGAAGCCAGTCGCCAAGAAGACTGCAGCTAAGAAGCCAGTCGCTAAGAAGACTGCTGCTAAGAAGCCAGTAGCTAAGAAGCCTGCTGCTAAGAAGCCGGTAGCAAAGAAGACTGCGGCCAAGAAGCCGGTTGCTAAGAAGGCTGCAGCTAAGAAGCCCGCTGCTAAGAAGACAGATGCTAACAAGACTGCAGCCAAGAAGCCGGCTGCTAAGAAGGCCGCTGCTAAGAAGCCAGTTGCTCGCAAGACGGCAGCCAAGAAGCCAGCTGCTAAGAAGGCCGCTGCTAAGAAGCCAGTTGCTCGCAAGACGGCAGCCAAGAAGCCAGCTGCTAAGAAGGCCGCTGCTAAGAAGCCAGTTGCTCGCAAGACTGCAGCCAAGAAGCCGGTTGCTAAAAAGGCCGCTGCTAAGAAGCCAGTTGCCCGCAAGACGGCAGCCAAGAAGCCGGCCGCTAAGAAGGCCGCTGCTAAGAAGCCAGTTGCTCGTAAGACGGCAGCCAAGAAGCCGGCTGCTAAGAAGGCCGCTGCTAAGAAGCCAGTTGCTCGCAAGACGGCAGCCAAGAAGCCTGCCGTTCGCAAGGTTGTCGCTAAGAAGCCGATGGCCAAGGCCGCTATTGCTAAGAAGCCGATTGCGCGTAAAGCTGTCACCAAGCGTCCGTCTGCTACTAAGGCTGCGGTCAAACGCCCAGTGTCGGTAAAACCCTTTCGTTATGTATGGTCGAATGGTGCTGTCAGCCGGTAATCTATCGGCGGCAAGAGCATATCGCTCATAAGAAAAGCGGGGCCTTTCAGGTCCCGCTTTTTTATTTCCTTCGAGTCTTCTGCTCAAAGGCTGATGTAGGCATAGGGTCTTAATTTAGTGCACCTGCGCAGTCGGTAACCGAGGCTGCATCTGTGATCAGGTTATCAAGCGCTCGAGCTCGCGAATGCCGGTCGGCGTCACTGACGTTTCACCAGCACGTGTCGTTACCGGCTATTGATTTCTTCTTGGATAACGACCGCGAGGCATTTGGCGGATCCCGGGCGGTCTTTCAGTACTCTACGGTGACTTTGAAAGACTGGCGTCAGGACTCCGGCAATAAAACGGGCAGGCGTTAGTTGCGAACGCCTTCAACCATGACGGTTCCATCCATAATATGCCGACGTAGATCGTTAAGGCCTTGCTGCAGTTCTTCATGAGTGTCACGGAGCTGCTTCAGATCTTCGATGCTGCTGGCGGAGACGCTTTTACCCTTGGATGACTCGAGTAGTGTCGCGAGGTAGCGGCCTTTGGCGCGTGCCACCTGCTTGACGAGCGCCGCCACTTCAGTGCGTTCAACTTTAATGACGTGCTGTATGATCTCCGCCTGGCTTTCGTTGCGGATCATGTCTTCGATCATCCGGTCGTACTGCCCAGCGGCCACGGCACCTGAATTGCCAGGACTGGATGTGGTCTTGGGCAGCTTTTTATCCTGCTTTACAGCTTGTGACAGCTTATCAGAAAGGCCCGCCTTCAGCTTCGGGGCAATCGCGCTGGCAGCTGTCTCCGCTGGTGGGTCGATGGGTTTGGCCACCGGAACCGAGATGTCGAGGTCGGCTGTCGTACTTTCCTTCATCCACGATCGTGCGGAATTGAACTGATGCTTGATGTCACCTGGTTCGATAAGAGACATGAACTTCCTCTTCTGACTGAATCTTCCTGTTTGCAGTGGATATGCAAAGTCTGGACCAGAGAGAGGTTCGGTGGAGGGATAGTGTCCGGTCGTTATTGCCGAGGCGGTGGAGACCATGAACTCGCTTCTTATTCATATAGTTAGAGCTCGATCCACACCTCTGATTGTTTTACTCGAGAGCGGACAATAACGCTTTTGCTCCATGAAGCGGCAGTTTTGAGGGCGATGCGGCCTGTTGCCGGGAAAATCTTTCCCGGCAAATATGGGCATTACCCTTAAGGGCCGCCTTTCTCCGAGTCATACAACTAGAGTGTAGATGCAAACGATTGCGCCGTTCCCAGGCATTATGTGCCGTCGCTGCGCTTCTTCAGATTTTCACGGTGAAAGATGTAAAGGCCGCTGGCTGCGATGATGAGGGCACCGGCAACGGTCGGCTGATCCGGCAGATCACCGAACACGATGAAGCCGTAGAATGTGGCCCAGATCAGGCTCGAATAGCTAAAGGGCGTGACCGCAGCGGCAGGTGCCGACTGAAAGGCCTTGATCAGGGTAAACTGACTAATACCGCCGAGAAAGCCGATCAGAATCATTAACAGCCAGCCGTTCGTGTCGGGAGATTGCCAATTAAAGGGCGCCACGAAACACATGACGACGGCGCCAACCAATGCGGTATAAGCCAGCGTGGTCAAAGGTTGGTCACTGTGGCTGAGCGAGCGGGTTATAATCTGATAGAGCGCATAGCAACAGGCCGCACAAAAAGGCAGAAGGGCAGCAATCTGCACAGTTTCGCCTCCAGGGCGAATGATGATCAGCGCGCCGATGAACCCGACGACGATACTCACCCAGCGCCGGGGGCCGACCTTTTCCTTAAGCAGCGGCATGGACAGAGCTGTCACGATGATCGGAGCGACGAACATGATAGCGCTCGCGTCCGCCAGTGGGATTAGGCTAATGCCGGTAAAGAACAATACCGTGGTCACCAAAAGCAGAAGTGAACGAAAAAGCTGTATTCCCAGCCGTTTCGTACGCATCAAGCCCGGAATTCTGCGGTTGAGGTAGAGCGCCAAAAGCAAAGCATGGAAAAAGTAACGAGCCCAGACGACCTGCAGCACTGGATAGCTCTGAGTGAGATGCTTGGCAGCCGTGTCCATGCTGACAAACAGCAGCATGGTCAGCAGCATCCAAAGTATCCCTTTGCTCGAACCGGAGGAAGAGCCGGTGCGTACAGATGCGTCCGTCATTTAATGGCTTTGCGTTATTGGTTGTATGCCGCAGCAATACAGGAAAATTCCATTGCTAGGAATTCTCGGATTTGCGTATCAGCCATGCATAGATGATGAGAGCAGGACTTCTGCGCCGTGCGGCACCGGCCTTTTGATCAGGAATGCGTCCAACCTGCCCGATGACAATCGTTTGCATTGTGTAGAGGCATTTCTAATTTCAGCTCGGGATATGGCTTTGAATGAGAAGTCGGGTTCCCTGTCGGCATTGTGACAGCAGCAGGCACAGCGTAACGTACTGCATTGCCAAACATGACCATTAATCAAGGTATTAAGGTGACCTTAACTTCGTATGTTGCTAAGTTAAATGCACGTGCTTCGTCTGAGTTGAAGTAAAATAGATTTTTTATCGTCTATGGTATCTTTTTCTATGAAGATTGTTTTTACATGGAATGCAGCTTCCTTGACATCTATGCGCGAAATGACTCCTGTAAATTCTTGGAGCAGTAACGATGTTCAATAGATTGTCAGATCCGAGGTTGGCAGTTTTCCTTGACCATTACCTGGAGGTGCGGGGCGAGCGTACCATGCCGAGCCGCCAAGATATCGATGCGCTCCGGCTAGGTCCGGTTTTGCCTTTTATCTGGCTGAGTGACTATGAAGCGGCGCACGACACCTTTCGCTACCGGCTGGCTGGCGAGGAAGTAAATGCGGTGTTCGGCTCGCGGATTACCGGAAAGCTGTTGTCTGAAATTGTGAAAGGCGGGCGTTTCCCGACCGTTAACGAACTCTTCCTGAGGGTAGTGAACGAGAAACTGGCGCTGCACGCAGAAGGCCCAATCTATCGTTGTACTGATCGTATGACTTTGGGGGAGCGCCTAGTTCTGCCATTGTCCAGCGATGGTGGGACGGCCGACGGTTTGGTGGGCGTCACCGTGCGCGGTGATTCGATCGATCTTGTGAACAGTGCTCACTATCAGGAGCAGAAGTATGATTTTCTGCCGGTAGACGAACTCACAGAGCCCTCATCAAGTTTTCAGAGAAAAAGGGCAATCGGCAGCGGTTGTTGAGACAGCGGCGCGCGCCACAAGCCCCGACCTGCACCCGCGATCAAGCCCAACAGTCAGAAGACTTTGATTCTTCACATTTTATAAGGGCGAGTGCCAGCCGGTGAGCAGCACTGCCGTTTGACATTCAGTTGAAATTTTACGTTCTAGCTGCCGTTCCACAGCTTTCGGCTGTAGGTCCGATTGCCATGCCTACCCACTGTAGATTCGCCTGGAGTCAGGGATTGTCGGTTTTTTTTACGGTGTGGCATTTCTGTGTTTTATATATTTTTCAATCTCTTATAGACATTATCATCGTTCTATACCAACTCGAGCCGGAAAAATGTGTTGAGATTCTTTACAGAAGCAATGGGTGGGAATCACTAAGTAGTTGAAAATACGAATATAAGACTCGTGGCATAGAAGTTGCTTTGTAACTGCCAGGATTGCGATTAAACCATTTGCAGCAGCGTGACCCTCTGGGGTATTCCTGTGGCGAAATTTGGATGCGGCGATTTATTAAGCCGATTTTAAGGAGTGTGGCATTTATGGATCCGACTTTGCATGGCAACGAGAGTGCCGGGTCTAGGAGTGAGGAGCAGATGGACGAGGCGCGAAAAGCGCGGCGCCGTCTATTGAAGCTTGGTGCAGCGAGTGCGCCGCTGGTGTTGACCTTTCGGCCGAGTTCGGCTTGGGCAAACTCGGCTGGCTGTCTTCTGCAGCACGGAAATCTGCCGATCCCGGGCCGAATCATTAAGGTCGACACATATTGGCGGCCGATTCCCGACTATTACGGCTCTGGCTACGGTTACACGACCTACGACAATGGCTCTAACAGCGGTTATAGCGATAGTGGCTATAATAGCGGTTACAGCTACGATCAGAGTCAGTACCGCAGACGGGTGACCTACAAGACGATCAGGATAAGACAAAGAGTCGGTCACGTGGCTGATGCTGATATGCGGCACAGCAAGCTTCGCGCGCTGGTTTACAATGACAACATGGGAATGTCGTGCTTGAACTCGATTACGACGTTCTAGCAAGATAGCCTTGACGTGATCTCTGGAATCAGAGCATTGACGGTTTGGGGAGCGGGCGTCGGCCGATTATCGGCCGCGCCCGTTATTTTTCAGTGATTGAAGCCTCTACAGTCTGGCATCTTCCAGAACCCGGCAGTCTTGTCTGGCGGTCTTTCGACTCCTATTCGCTGCTTTTCAACGAGCGTTCGGGCGACACCCACGTGCTTGATCCCCTGTCACGCGAAATTCTGGATCTTCTGATGGAGGCTCCGCACGACGAGACCTCTCTGGTTCGCGAGTTAAGCAGCCTGATGGAAGGGCAGGATCCCGCGAAGCTTGAGGCGGCCATCCATGAGACCCTCGAAGCTTTTGATTCTGCCGGCTTGATAATTCCAGCATATTTTTCTTAATCCTCACGGTGTTATAAGGGCTCCGTGAATACAACGGATCGAACAATCTCGCCGCAACATCGTGCGGAGGTCATGCGTGGGCTGCGTCGCGGCACGCTGAAGTTCAAGGTCGGCCCATTCGTGGCGCGAATCGGTACGACCTATCCTCTACTGCAGCAGGATTTTCTGGACATTTATGAAGGCTATCCTCTGGCAGCGCCCGAGGACTTCGTCCATTTCAATCTGAAGGTCGGCCCGGTTTCACTGCTTCGGCGCTGGTTTAGACCTAAGGTGATTGCAGATGGTGGGTTCGTTGCCTCACCGTTCGTTCCCTTACCCGGCGATCTTGCTATCTTGGCGCTTGAAATGGGATTGAACTGGCAGGTCGGCACGAAATCCGACCAATTTCTGATCTTTCACTCGGGGGTCGTTGCCAAGGATTTTGAGCCATCGGCAACCGGCGAGGTTCGGCCCAGTCGCGCAGTGCTGATGGCCGGGCAGTCCGGGGCCGGAAAAAGCACTCTGACCGCCGGCCTTGCTTACAACGGCTGGCGCCTTTTCTCCGACGAGTTTGCGCTGATGGATACCAGCGATCTACAGCTTTATCCCTATCCCCGGCCGATCTCGCTAAAGAACCAATCTATCGAAGTTATGGTAGAGCGATTGGGTGAGGAGGTTTTCAGCCGTCCATACCTGGATACGCCCAAGGGAACCATCCGGTACCTCAAGGCGCCGGGGGACAGCCTGCGCAATGGGGATAGGCCCGCAAGGTTGGACTTGGTGGTTTTCCCGGAGTACAGCCCTGGCGCGCCGGCCCAGGTGGCCGAATTCGAAGGTGCGGAGGCTTTCGCGATGCTGCGCGGCGCGAGCGTCAATTGCGATCGTCTGGGCCAGGCGGCCTTTGATGCGATCTCCGATCTCACCGGACGCTGCAAATTCTTTCACTTGCAATACGATACGCTCGACATGGCTATGCGTATGGTGGAAGACCTGATGGAGGAGGCGGCATGAAAGGCCTGCCGGCAGATCTGAAAACGCTGCTGGTGGCCCCGCATATGGCTGGGGGCTGGTCTGCCGAGCGTTGGTCCCGCGTAGCCTATCTTGCGCAGGCTGCTGGTGTTTTGACACGCATAAGTGTCGACTTGACCGAAGCAGGAAAACGGACCGGATTGCCGCAGGGTCTGGAAGGGTGCTTGTTGTCGGCCGAACGCAATGGCGCGCGCAACCAGGTTCGGCTGTCGTGGGAAATGGATCGGATCAAGCGTGTCTTTTGGGACCGCGACATAAAGATTGTACTGTTAAAAGGGGCGGCCTATCTGGCAGGCGACATTCCCTGTACGCGGGGCCGCCTGAGTTCGGATATGGACATCCTGGTGGCCAAGGATGAACTTGCCGGTGTGGAAGCGACCCTGCTGGATGCCGGCTGGGTTTCAGCCAAGGAGATTCAAGGCGACGCGGAGGATTATGACGACCTCTATTACCGCCGATGGATGCACGAACTGCCGCCGCTGGTTCATGAAGGCCGTGGCACTGTTATTGATGTCCACCACACAATCCTGCCCCCCACAGGCCGGGTAACGGCTGATGGCAGCGAATTGCTTGAGCTTGCGGTGCCGGTTGAATCTCTTGCGGCAACAGAAGTCGAGGCGGCAAACGATCCGGCAGAACGTTCGCGACAAGGTTACTATGTCCTCTGCGATACCGATATGTTGCTGCATTCAACTGTCCATCTTTTTCAAGATGGTGAGATCCGCGGCGGTTTGCGGGACCTCGTCGATCAACGGGATATGATTGCCCATTTTGCGGATCGGCCGGGTTTCTGGGATCGCCTGATTGCACGTGCGGAATACCTGGGGCTGGGGCGCCCCCTGTTCTACAGTCTCCGGTACGCTGAGGCCTTGCTCGATGCGCCGGTTCCCGAGCCAGCGCTGAAAGCCTCTCAGCGTTTTGCGCCTCCGCTTCCGGTACGTTTGCTCATGGACCTTTTGGTGCCGCGCGCCCTGACTCCGACCTATCTTTTCGACTCCAACCGGGTTGTGAATTTCGCTGGTGAGTTACTTTATATGCGTTCGCATTGGCTGCGCATGCCGCCAGTCATGCTGGCTCGCCATTTAGCAATCAAAGCTTGGCGAAGAGCCGGCGGAACAAAGACCGCATAAACGCAAACTGCCCCAGGCAAGCGACTTGCTGTCGTGGATGTCACCGGCATAGCTTTGCTCATGCTTGGTCGTTTTACGGAGGCCGGAGTTCCAACCGGCCTCCCGGGCTCAAGTTCGCAACCTAAGCAACGATCGTTCTTGATTGAAGCAATCAATGACGTGAATCACTGTCTCGCGGTAAGATGACGAACCCGGTTGTTTTGCAGAACGAGTGACAAACGAACAGGTTCTCGCGGAGAGGTAGGGGAGACCATGGTGGTGTCGGGCATTTTTTCTTCCGTCGCGGCGGCGGTGCTGATCGCGAACATGCCTCTGAGCGGAGAGACCTGGCCACCTTACATGACTGGGGAGCGGCTGCTTGTGGCTTGCGGAAGTGAAGACCCGGCGGAGAAAGGACTCTGCATTGGTTACATCCTGGGGGTCGCAGATGTTTTGGGTGGTCCTGGTGCCAAGGTCGACGGTATCTATGCCTGTCTGCCGGGCGGAGAGACGACCGAGGAACTCGTCGAACTCGTGAAGGACTATCTGGCTGCCAACAGGCAACTTGCTAACTTAAAGGCGGACGGTTTGGTAGCCTACGCCTTGTCACTGTCTTTTCCTTGTGAATGACGGCTGATAATCACCGTCATTAGGACAATTCCGTCACTCCCGCCGCCCGCCTGCGAGCGTAATGACGCCGACGATAATGACGCCGGTCAGGAGCAGGCGAATGCCGGCGCTGAGGCCGAAGGTGTTGAGCATGGTCACCAACAGAAACATGAAAAGCGCCGCGCCCCAGATACCCGGGAGGTTGGCGAAGCCTCCGGCAACAGAGGTTCCACCAATCACCACGACGGCGATAGAGGCGAGCAGATATTCCGCGCCCATGTTCAAGGACGCACCCCCGGAAAACCCAGAGAGCAAATACCCGCAGAGACCTGCAAGCACAGCCGATTGAACGTAGGTTGCCAGGCGAATAATGTCGACCTTGACGCCCGCCAGTTCTGCCGCACGTGCGTTTTGCCCGATGGCATGGACCGAACGTCCGAATACTGTGCGATGAAGTACGACACTCATAACGACGGCAAGAAGGACGACGCAGAAAGCGAGAATGGGAAAACCGGCAATCTTCGTCGTCGTAAAGTCAGCCAGGAGTTCCGGTGGCTTGATCTTTATGCCACGTCCATAGGCGATGGCGCAGGACTGTACCAGGAAACTCGATGAGAGGGTGGCGATGATCGGTGGGATACGTAGAGCCCGGATCAGTCCGTAGTTGAATATTCCGACCAGCAGGCCGCAGATCAACGCGATCACAAGTCCAGGCAGGATCATGACATCCTGACTATCCATGATCTTCATGGAAACCGCGCCGGCGAAGGTCATGGTGGCTGGAATGGAAAGATCGACGTTACCGGGGCCGAGCGTGATGACGTACATCTGGCCGATGCCGACGATGACCGAAAAGGTTGCGAAGGCCAAGGCGGCGGACAGAATTTCCCCTGCGCCGGTTCCACCGGTAAAGAGGATCGTTGCAAGCCAAACAAGGAACGCGCCCAAAAAGGCCCAGATCCAGGGCTTCTCTGAGACCGTCCTGATTCGTTTGGTGAGTAGAGCGGTCATTTTGCACCGGTCCGGTTGATCACCACCCTGAGCGCCAGAACGATGATGAGGATCGCACCCTGAGCGCCGATCTGCCAGTCAGGCGAAATCTTCAGGAAGGATAGAAAGGAGCCCGCCAGTGTCAGGGTCATAGCGCCCAACACTGCGCCGACCGGTGAAATGCGGCCTCCGACGAATTCGCCACCGCCCAGGATGACGCCTGCGATTGACAGCAGTGTGTAGCGCAGCGCGATGTTGGCATCGGCAGAGGTGGTCAGGCCAATTAGCGAGATCCCGCTTAACACGCCAAAGAAACCAGCCAGAGCATACATGGTCATTTTGGCTTTCAGGATCGACCAACCCGCGCGCGCCACGGAACGTGGATTGCCGCCGACACCACGGAGCACTGTTCCGTAGGACGAACGCATCAGAGCCAGATGGACAACGAACGCAACCAGCGCCGAAGCGTATATGGTTGCGGGAAGGCCGGGTGCCTTGAAGGTCATGGCTGCACGCACCCAGTCGGGAGCTTTTCCACCTGGCGTCGGCAGGACCAGCAACGCCAGACCGAGCCAGAAAAACGACATGCCGAGAGTGACCACGATCGAGGGCAAGTTGCGCAGATGGATTAATGCGCCCAATGCCGCGTAGGCCAGGATACAAAGCAGCAGAACGGCAGCCCCTAGAAGGGGCGCTTCGTTCAACCAGGTCGCGCCAACGCAAGCAACGAAGCCGACGAACGCGCCGATCCCCAGGTCAAGATCGTTTACCGTGATGACGCACATCTGCGCAAGCGTCGCGAAGGCGATCGGCAAGGCGAGATTCAGCAGCAAATTGAGCCCGAAATAGCTCATGGCGCGCGGTTGCAGATAGAAGATGGCGATCAGAATAACCGTCAGCGAAAAGGCGGGAAGCAGGCTTCGAAGGAGGCGGGGTGAGGGGAGAAAGGTGCTCACGATGCAGGAGCCTTCGCTGACGAATGACTCTTGGACTGGTCTTCGAAGGAAGCGTGGAGCACCTTTTGTTCGGTGACCTCTGCTCCCGCGAGATCGGCCACGATGGTACCATTGCGGAACACGTAGATATGATCGCAGTGCGCCAACTCGTCCATCTCGGTTGTGTACCACACGAAGGTTCGTCCCAAGCCGACCTCTTCGCGGATCATCTCGTAAACCTCCTGCTTCGTGCCGATATCGACACCGCGCATCGGATCATCCATCAGGATAATCTCGGCGTTCGAAGCCAATGCCCGCGCAAAGAGCGCTTTTTGCTGATTACCGCCGGAGAGGGAGAGAATGTTGTTGTTCACGTCCGGTGTGCGGATTGCGATTTTGCGCTTCCAGTCTGCTGCGAGTTGCGCTTCGGCCTTGGGATCGATCAGGCCGCCACGGGTCAGTTGGCGCATGGAGCCAATGACAATGTTCATGGCAATCGACCAGAGCGGAAAGACACCGTCCACCTGCCGGTCCCCGGGGACAAGTGCCATCGGAACCGACTCTTCTCTCAACGCCGGTCCTGTGCAGCCCTTGTTACGATAGACATCAAGCAGGGCATCCGTCTGTCCATGACCGCCAAGGCCTGCCAGCCCGACAATCTCACCGCGGTAGGCAAGCAGCCGATGACCGTCGCTTTGCCCCTTGGGCTGCAGTGACACCAGCACTTGCTCTCCTGACTGGCGAATATCGGAAGTTCGTTGCGTGCCGTCCTGTTCTTTGGCGACACTTCCCATGGCTTCGACAAGATTGGTCCTCGTAAAGGCGCTGGCTTCCCGGTCTTCCACGATGCCGCCGTCACGCATGACGACGACCCGGTGGCTGGTTTGAAGAATCTCCTCCAGCAGGTGCGAAATCAGTATGCAGGCACCGCCTTGGTCGACGAAATTCCGGACGTGTTCAAGAAGTTGCCGCGCGATGACTGCGTCGAGCGAGGACGTTGGCTCATCCAGGATCACCAAGCGGATTGGGCTGTCGACCTTGGTAAAGGCACGCGCGATTTCAACCATCTGACGCTTGGCGATGGAGAGGTCCCCAACCAGCGCATCCGGATCAATGCCGTGACCGGGGAAGATTTCCTGCAGCTTGTTGGAAATGAGCGCGCGTGCCCGTGCTTTCCAACCCACGCCCTTTATCGCCGGATGCAGGATGCGGGCATTCTCGGCAACCGTCAGGTTTGGACACAACGACAACTCCTGAAAGACGCAGCGGATGCCGTTTGCTTGTGCCTGGTTCACACCGTAACCCGGCAGGACGCTAGCCGCTGTTTCGAATTTGAGGTTCCCCTGCGAGGGGCGTTGTGTGCCTGCCAGAATCGAAATGAGGGTGGACTTGCCGGCGCCATTGTGACCGACGATCCCCAGGACCTGACCCGTGAGAATCTCAAGATCGATACTGCCCAAGGCCTGGACGGCGCCGAAAGTCTTGCAGACACCGTCCATCGTAATCAATCGTTCTTGTGACTCGAACACCCTGCTCCCTCAAAATTTACGCCGTTCGGGTTTAGGATATTCTGCGGGACGCGATCGATTATTCGCCCGCGATGACCTTTTTGGCGTCGTCTAACGAGTATTCAACATTGGCCACGCTGCCTACTTCGGTACCGGCCAGTTTTTCTTCCAGGTCATCCTGGTCTACGCGCAGGAAGGGGACAACCAGTTCCTTGGGTACATCGGCACCATCGAGGATCTGTTGGGCGACCCAGAACGCCAGAGTGGAAACGCCAGGGGCAATCGAGACGGACATTGTCTTATAGCCGTTGGCGTCCTTTTGCTCCTTCCACCACTTCAATTCATCCTGACGGTTACCCATGATGATCAATGGCGTTGGCCGGTCGGCTGCTTTGAATGCCTGCGCTGCGCCATAACCGTCGCCGCCTTGCGTTACCACGCCGGTGATCTCCGGCAACGACGGCAGGATACCTGCGACGGCTTTCTGCGCGACGTCCTGCGCCCAGTCGCCGTGAACCGAACCGACGATTTTAAACTGAGGGTTTTCGGCGACGCCTTCATGAATACCGGCGCTGATTTCGTCGTCCACGAACACGCCTGCCAGGCCGCGGATTTCCAAAAGATTACCACCGTCCGGCATATGCTTGGCGAGATATATAAGCTGTTCTTTGCCCATCTGTTTAAAGTCGATCGCGATCCGCCAGGCACAGGGCGCTGTGACAATGCCGTCGAAGGAGATGACCTTGATTCCGGCGCTGCAGGCTTCTTCGACCGCACCGTTAAGTGCATCGGGTGAGGCCGCGTTGATGACGATCGCGTCGTAGCCCTGGAGAATCATATTCTGAATCTGAGCGGCCTGCTCGGTCACTTGATTTTCAGCGGTCGTGAAAGCGTCTGCAGATGAGACAATACCGTCTTTCACTGCCTGCGAAGTAATCTTTTCCCAGCTGTTGAGCATTGCCTGACGCCAGGAGTTGCCGGCGTAATTATTGGAGAGCGCAATTTTTTTGTCCGACGTATCGGCAACCGCCATCTGAGACCACGCGGTCAAGCCGATCGCAACACCAAGGGACAGCACCTTCAATTTTGAACGGATCATGATTTCCTCCTTGCTACAGCTTTGGGGCATCAACTTTCTGCAGTCCCGTGCGAAACGATCTCGGCTGGTTGGCCGTGGCAGTGATCGACAGGGATAGTTGCCCATCTTGATCGCCAATTTTTGAGGATGCTCGCAGCTGATGGCACTGAGTAACCAGGACGCGGTTTCCCCGTCCAGCTGCAATGGAGCCTCCCCGATTTGGCTTCGAAATGCTCTGCGGCATTTTGATTGAGGCTAAGAGAAGCATAGCTTGGCGTATGCGGCGCTTGTGGGAATGTTGTTACGCAAAATCGCCTCTCAGAGTGCGGGTTCCCGCAGTTGCTCGTGGGGTCATTCAGGCCCGGCCACGCGGAACTGTGGCCCGTATTGAAAGCCAACGATCGAGGTCATCCTGCAATGCCGCGAGACCGTCGACGTTCAGCAAACCGCGTTCCATGGCGATCGCGACTGCTCGGGTTCTGGAGTTGAAGACGGGACCGAATTCGGCATCTGCTTCTCGTTCATCCACGCCGAGTTTTTCATAGAGATGCTTGAGGCGGCTTTGAACGCCTCGCGTCGACATACTGCGGCGCGCGGCGATGGCCTTGTCGGTCATGCCGAGAGAGATATCCATCAACACCTCGAATTCCGAATCAGTGAGGCCCTCCAGCACGTTCTCGGCGCGTTGCTGAACACCTCGTATTTCCCGGTCGATGATGCATTGGTCCTCGCGCAGGACCCCGCGCAACGCAAGCACCAGACGGTCTTCGCTTGCGGATTTGAGAAGATAACCATAAGCAGCGAGTTGAGGAACGATGCGAGAGACGCCGCGGACATAAGCCTCGTCGGCGTAGTTGGACCAAAAGAGGATCCGCATCGAGGGGTTTTTTCGCCAGATCTGTTTCGCCGCTGTCACGCCGTTGGTCTGAGGCATCTGCAGGTCCATGATAACGCCGTGCACGTCGGAGCTCTCAACGATCTCCATGGCCGACTTACCATTGTCAGCCTCGAAGACCTCCTCGCATTCCGGTAGCGCCCGGGTCACGGCTTCTTTCAGATACGCTCTGTGAAAGGGATCGTCTTCTGTAACCAGAATATTCATGCTCGTCCTTTATTGAGCCGCCAGATCCTTGCGGGGATCGGCATGTACTGCCGCCTCGTCGATGACTTCTGATACTTCGCTCGTCTCATCCTGAACATCGTCTCGGGAGTCCGTCAGTTGAGAGAGCGGCAGGCTGATGGCTACCCTGGTTACCCCATCGATTGCGGAGCGGACGAAATCAATCTTCGCTGAGATCAGTCGTGCACGCACGCGCATGTTATCGACTCCGCCGGATGATCGGTCCCATTCGCCTGCTGGTCCCATGCCATTGTCCTCGACGCAAATGGACAGATCGGTAGCGCAGGTATCGATGGAAACTCTGATCCTACGGGCGCGGCCATGCTTTATGGCATTATTTATGGCTTCCTGTACGATTCGAAAAAGGGTCTGTCGCAGGGGTTCCGGGCCGCTGTCCAGGAGCGAGGCTGTGTTGTCGATGACCGTTGTCCTGATCGGCGGATGTACGCTGACCACCGACCGCTCGAGCTGTGCCTCCACGGCCTGACTAAACCCGAAAAGTTCCAGAATGCCTGGTTTGGTGTCTTCAATAATGCGCCGCAGCTCGGTGATGCAGGTTGCGACTTCGTGGTCCAGTTCGGCCAGATCGGATGATCGCAGTGTTGGTTGGCGACGCAAATGAGCAAGTTGCCGTGACACTCGCGCCAGATCCGCCAAGGTCTGATCGTGAAGATCCATACCGAGGCGTTTACGCTCATTCTCCATGCCTTCAGTGAGGCGCAGGGCTCCCAGTCGCAGAGCCTCTTCGCGACCCCTTGCGGCTCCCTCGGAGAGCGCAAGTTTCTTGGCTTCCTCGCTTCGGATTACGGCATAGACATAGGGTGCGAGCAGATCTGCGATCTCGCGAGCGGTAGCAACATCCTGATCGCTGTAGCGGTTCTTTTCGTGATTGGAGATATTGAGCGCGCCGTGAATTGTACCATGCACACGGAAGGGGACATGCAACCGGCTGTGCAATCGAGCCTCGTAGATCGGCGCGTCGAAGGCACCTTCAAAATGAAAGCGATCGTCCTGCCAGGCATCGCCGGTCAAAATGTAGTCGACCTCGCCGCGCAACAGCTGGCGGATCGGACTTTTCTCTATGGGCTTTGGCTCTTTTTCTTCGCCCCAACCGGTCGTGACTCCGACTTCGTAGGCAACGCAGCAGTCGCGGGTATCGGCGAAGATCACCGAAATATCCATATGATCGTATGATATCAGTGCCCGAATCTCACCGGCGACCCGCTGTAGGACCTGTTGAAAGTCGAGCTGACCGGCAACCGCTCTAGATATCGCCATATAGCGATCCAAAAGGGACCTCGCCTGCAACGATTTGGTTTCATTCGGCATATTTGCGACACTTTCTGGGGATCAAATCTACCATGATGCCCCGGAGGCAGCCAGACCCCACGTGGTGTTCCCGATGTTAGTCTCCGCCTGTGGTTCTGCGGGAATCCGCAGGTTGGCGCGGTGAAAACTGCGCCGTCATTCCGTCAAGCAAGGCAGACGATTAGCATTTCAACACCTAGGATTCCACGATCCAAATCGGCCTGCGTTTAGGTTTCAGGAGAGAGTGCGATGACCGGTGATCTCGTCGTTCATGACGAAGCTTTTCGTTTTCTGGTCAATCCCGCTGCCAGCTTGAAGAAATTATGTTCCGGCATGCTTTGGGCCGAGGGGCCGGTTTATTTTCCGCAGGGCGATTATCTGCTTTGGAGTGATATCCCCAACAACCGGATGCTGCAGTGGGTTGAAGGCCCAGGAATGCGGATCTACCGGTACAGTTCTAACAATTCGAACGGCAACACGCGCGACCGCGAAGGGCGCCTCGTGACTTGCGAACATCTCACACGACGTGTCACCCGGACGGAACCCAATGGCTCGATCACCGTGCTCGCGGACAGCTACGAGGGTAAGCGGCTTAACTCGCCCAACGATGTCATCGTCAAATCCGACGGCTCCATCTGGTTCACCGACCCCTCCTACGGCATCATCAGCGACTATGAGGGAAAAAAATCGCCGCAGGAGCAGGATGGCTGCTTCGTATTTCGGCTGGATGTTTCGAGCGGTTCGCTGGAGGTGGTCGCCGATGATTTCGTGAAACCGAACGGCCTGGCCTTTTCACCGGATGAATCAATCCTCTACGTATCCGATACCGGCGTTTCTCACCAACCTGGCGGGCCGCGCCATATCAGGTCATTCGAGGTGGAAGAGGGGGGACGATTGAAAGGCGGAGGGATCTTCGCAGAGATAGAACAGGGCGTTTCCGATGGCTTCCGTCTGGATTGTCAAGGCAATCTCTGGACCAGCACCGGCGGTGGCGTGCAGTGCTTTTCGGCAACAGGAAAACTGCTCGGCGAGATCGTGATCGGTGAAGCCGTGGCGAATGTCGCGTTTGGCGGCCCCAAGAACAACCGCCTTTTTATCACCGCCACGTCGTCGCTCTATGCCATCTATCTTGCGACCAGCGGCGCCATCTGATTTATGGCGCCGCTTTAATAATTGAGCTTAGGTGTTATGCCGCTTTAACGGCGGTCAGAAATTTATCCACTTCGTTGCGTAACAACTCGGTCTGCTGCGAGAGGCTCTTCGAGGCATCCAGCACTTCGCCTGCGGCATTGCCTGTCTCGACACTGGCTTTGCTAACGTTCGCGATGTTGCTGTCAACCTGTTCCGTGCCATTCGCGGCTTCCTGAGCGTTCCGGCTGATCTCTCCGGTGGCAGCACCCTGCTCTTCGACCGCAGCAGCAATGGCACCTGCAACTTCGTTGATCCGGCCGATGGTTTTCGTGATCTCTTCGATCGCGCCGACCGCCTCGCCCGTTGCCTCCTGAATTCCCGAGACTTGCTCTGCAATCTCATCGGTTGCCTTGCTGGTTTGAGAAGCGAGGTTCTTTACCTCTGTGGCTACCACCGCGAAGCCCTTGCCTGCCTCGCCGGCGCGGGCCGCTTCGATCGTCGCGTTCAGAGCCAATAGGTTGGTCTGTTCGGCGATGTCGTTGATCAGGTTGATAACTTCGCCGACTTTCTGCGACGCCTGGACCAGGCCCTGGACTTTCTGGGTTGCTTGCTCAGCCGCGCCGACGGCCGCATTTGCCGTGCTTGACGAGGTCGTGACCTGACTCGAGATCTCGGTGATCGACGCTGAAAGTTCTTCCGACGCCGCAGCAACGGTTTGAACGTTGCTGCTAGCCTGCTGAGAAGCAGCGGCAACCGAACCAGAACTTTCACTGGCGTTCTGTGCCAGCGACGTCATGGACTGGGCAGTCGAACCCATTTGATCTGTGGCGGCGACAACACTGTTGATGACGTCTCCGACCTGTTGGTCGAATTCGGTGGTCAACTGTTCGATCCGTTGAGCGCGTTGTTCACGAGTGGCCCGTTCGGCTTCCTGTTCGGCGGCCAAGGTGTCGGCCTTAATCATGTTGTCTTTGAAGACCTGCACGGCCTGGGCCATATCACCGAATTCGTCTCGGCGTTCGGTCGCAGGAATATGGGTGGTCTTGTCACCGCCCGCGAGTTCTACCATGGCAGTGGTCATGGCGGTGACGGGCGCAACGATCGAGCGGGATGTTAGAACGACCGCCGTCACAGAGACGACGAAGCCGATGGCCAGCATGAGCCATGCCGCCATCGACAAGGTATCGGCCTCGGAAAGAGTGACCTTGGCGTCGGTGTCAAGCAGGTGCCGCTGATTATCCAGCATCCCGCCTGTACGCGTGCCGTCGGCCTGCAACTCGCCGAGGAGTATGGTGAGCAGCTTACCGGCGCGCGGTGCAGCTTCCTTGACCAGAGTGTAGTTGGCCATGTTCCAACTGTCAGAGCCACGAATCTCAAACATCCGGCCAGGCATGGGTGCGAAGTTCGTCCGGCTTTCAGAGAACTCTTTGAATGCTGAAGCCTGACTTGGGGTGAACAGAGTGTTCATAGCGGCAAGGTCGGCGAAACGCCGTTCATTTTTCGCCCAGACGGTGTCGAAGCCGTCCGCGAATTTCTTGTTGCCCGACAACAGGTATGCGCGGATGTTGGCGAGTGCTACGGCGGTGGTACCACGTACGTCGGCCATAGCGCCCAACAGCTGCCGGCGCTCCACCGTAGGAGCTTTCGTCATCTCTTCATCGATCATCTCTGTAATCTTAGACAGCAGGACCGCCGCCAACGGGGCTGCCTCGGTCAGCAGTATTTTTGTGGCAGGCTGTTCATCGGCGCTGTTGGCGATGGCTTCGACTTGGGCTTGAGCCGTGCGAAACTCCTCGAGAACGCGCTCGAATTCAGCCCATTTCTCTATGTTTTCCGCGTTGGTCCAGCTCTGAGACAGACGAGACATATCAGCACGCTGGGATTCGATATCGGTCCAAATTCCGGCACGTTCGGCCTTGAACTTGTCGTTACCGGTCAGCATCCAGCCGCGCAGACTGGCGAGGGAAGCATAGAGGTCGCGTGTGATCGCGCCACTTGCAAAGGCTGTGGGTATGCGCAGTTCGTTGATCCGAATGATATTTCTATCGATTGAACCGACTTGAACTATCGTCGCGCTAACAATGACGATCAGGATTGCGCATATAGCCGCAAAGCCCGCAATCAGTCGGCCGCGGATACGTAGATTGACTCCGGAGTTGCCTGGTGCCTTGCTATCAAGGTCCGATGCGTTGAATTCGGTATTGTCGGTCATCGTTCGTACCAATTCGTTTCAGTTAATGTGCTGGCCAATCCGGATCGATGCCGTGTGTTTTCGTTCCGATTGAACGAAGTGGGCAAATAACCGGCACACCCGGTTTCGGTCGGGCGTAGTCGTGTTTGTAGGCGAGAGGGCACGGATGCCACGGGTTCGCGGTTATACACGTTAAGACTGTGGTATGGAAAATAGCCCGGTTGTTTTTAGAAATAGTAAAAACTAACCAATATTGAGAAATTATTGTGCAAAGCTATGTGTAGTGGTTGCAATTTGCGCAGATTATTTTATGGAATTTACAAATCAGTAATCTATATATTTAAAATTAGTAAATAAATGACACCAAAGTATTGAAAATTTTGGTTGTGTGAAAGCACTACCAGAAGTAATTACGCAGCCTTTTGGTAGTAAATATTGACGTTGAATAAAGCTAGCTGGAATTCCTGGAGGTGCTGACGGCGTCGCACGCGGCTTGATCGGCGACCAGTTCTTCAGGCCGTGCCGGGCGTAATTCCTCGCGGTTAACGGCGCTGCTTGTTTCGTAAACCTGACCGACCAGCACCACATCGATGTTTTTACCATCTCTTGTCAGTGGGAGGTGCAGACGTTTGGTCCAGCAGTGTTCCTTTCCAGCCCATCTGAAATGGCCTTGCGAAAAGACCGGAATCGCCTGACCCACGACCATGCTGTAAAGGTCCCGGGTGAAATCGAGCGTCGCGCCGCTGGTCAGTTCCTCGATTGTTTTTCCGGTGTAATCGACGCCGTGGGCGGTTACGATTTCGGTCCCGACAAGGCGATAGCGGATTGCGCGCCCTCCTTCCGACACATCGGCGAGGATAAGATTTTTCAAAAGGTGGGGGATGTCCATTGGGTCCAGGTCGCTGCGGAGCATGGCAGGTTTTTCGCCACGATGCGCAAGCCAGAAGTCATAGAGTTCCGTCAACGCCGGATGCGCGATGACTCGCCTGAACGACCCAAGGTCTGGTGAAGATCGATCTTGCATCTGAACTCTAACAAAACTCTACGGACTTGCGTCCATCGACCCTATTTGTCCGCTGGTAATCCGCACTACACAACTGCTGACCATCGAACTAGGCATACGATGGGATGCAGCGTTCGACATTAGGCGTACAAACGACTTTAGGCAATGTTCTGTAACGCGAAGTTAAGGAAGTCGAGGAAAACAGCCGCTGCATCCAATCAAGCGAGTGTCTTAGCGGCTGTTTCGAAATAAACCGCAAGCAGACAGCCATCTGGCGAATAGGATGAATGCCGCGTGCCCGCTTCGAGCCAAACGAAGTCTCCTTCGCGGTACTGAATGCCGTCGTGATCAAGAAGACTGCCCTGCAGCACAACGAACTGTTCGTTGCAGCTGTGCTCGTGAGGCTCGCTCGACGCACCCGGCTCCAATCGGTAGAGATGAAACCCAACTCCGGGTGCGGCTGAGGAATCGAGCTGCAGTATACTGGCACCTGAAGTTTTCCCATCCAAGCGTTCCAGGGTTTCGAAGTCGGCCGTCTGAAAATTCTTAACGCGTCGCTTGCCGGTTTCTATCGGATCCATTGTGCCCCTGCCTCACAGTTCAAAAAGACTCTCGGTGTGGAAATAGAAATACGGTCAGTCTCGTAAGGCTATTGATGGCTGATTGGTTTGTGAAGAAACGATCTTTAGGTCATAGGGGTGCAGATGGTTAAGTCTGGAGAGGCGAATTGTCAGCAGCCGAGACCATCAACCCAACCTTGGATGCATTGCGCGATACGCTCGCGCAGAGTTTTCTCACAGATGGTTCAGGCTGCTGAGCGGACACCGAAACTCGCTTGTCCCAGGTTATTCGGCAATTCGCTGTTGGTTTTGATCGAACAGAAACGCGTTCTGGTCCTGGAAATCAAGGCCGACGGGTTCACCGACATTGGCGTCATGTTGTCCGAATTGCCTCACCGTAAGCGTTTCTCCAGCCTCGGACATGACGAGAAGATTTGTGTCGCCGCCCAGTCGTTCAACATGGGTGACCTGCCCCTTGATGCGACCATCATCGGTAAGCGACAGGTGTTCGGGTCGTATGCCCAGTGTTGCACCGTCCGGAATGGGTATCTCGGATTTACTGAGGAAATTCATTGATGGCGACCCCAGGAAGCCCGCGACGAACTGGTTGGCGGGGTTGTTGTAGAGCTCCATTGGTGAGCCGACCTGCTCTACATTGCCGTCACGAAGGACAACGATCTTGTCGGCAAGGGTCATGGCCTCGGTCTGGTCATGCGTCACGTAAATCATCGAGGCGCTCAGTTTGCGGTGAAGATCGGCGATTTCAATCCGGGTGTTCATCCGCAGTGCAGCATCGAGGTTTGACAGCGGCTCATCGAACAGGAAAAGTTTTGGTTCACGCACGATGGCCCGTCCAATGGCCACGCGCTGACGCTGACCACCCGACAGATCTGAGGGGCGACGGTCAACATAGTCACCCAGATCCAACATCTTCACGGCTTTGTCGACGCGCTCTTCAATCACTGCCTTGGGCTGCTTTTCCTGTTTGAGCCCGAGCGACATGTTATCTCGCACGCTCAGATGTGGATAAAGCGCATACGACTGGAACACCATGGCAATGCCGCGTTTGGCAGGCGGAGTGTCGTTAACGACTTCGCCGCCAATGTCCACCGTGCCCGAAGTGGCGTCCTCCAGCCCCGCAATGACGCGTAAAAGAGTGGATTTACCGCAACCCGACGGGCCGACAAAGACTACAAATTCGCCGTCTTCCACGACCAGGTCGATATTCTTAAGAACCTCTACATCACCAAACGATTTGCACACTTTTTCAAGTTTGAGGGCGGTCATGCGGGGTCTCCCAAATGGACGGGTTGGCCTGTGCGGATGCTTTCATCGGCGGCCATACAGATGCGAAGAGATTGTACGGCGTCTGCCGCGTGGCGGCTGAGATCGGTGTCGTTGCGGATCGCGTTGATGATGAAGTCCTGTTCGGCAAAGCACAGCGCCTGATGATCCGGCTCATCAGGCAGGTCGACGACGGTGTCGCCGTCAAGGCGGTGGATCAGCAGGCTACCCACTCTGGTGTGGCCATCCACATCGTCCGACGCGCCTTTGTCGGCGTCGACGATCGACACCGCGCCATTGGGGCTAACGATGTCCTTCACGAAAAAAGCGGTTTCGGACATCATCGGACCCCAGCCGGCCTCGTACCAGCCGACAGAGCCATCCGCGAAAACAACCTGCAGCTGGCCGTAGTTATACATGTCCTCTGCAATCTCGTCGGACAGGCGCAGGCCGATGCCGTGCACCCGTACCGGCTTTGCATCGGTGATTTGGCACATGATGTCGACGTAATGAACGCCGCAATCTACAATCGGTGACGTCGTTTCCATCAGGGCCTTGTGGGTGCCCCAGGTCGCCCCGTCGGATTGTTGGTTCAGATTCAAACGAAAGACGTAAGGACCGCCGAGATTGCGGGCTTCGGCGATCAGGCGCTGCCAACTGGGATGATGCCGAAGGATGTAACCCACAGCCAGTTTGCGGTTTAGCCGCTTTGCGGTCTCCACCACTCGGCGGGCGTCTTCCACGCTGGTCGCCAGCGGCTTTTCAACCATGACATGGGCACCGGCCTCCATCGCCGCGATCGCATAGGCGGCATGGCTGTCAGAATAGGTCGCGATGCAGACAAGATCCGGACAGGTACTCTCCAGGGCTTCGCTGAAATCCGGGAATAAAGGGTAGTCCCGAAGCGCCTCTGGAAGATCGACGGCCGATCGGTTCACCAGCCCGACTATGTGGGCGTCCGGGTGGGCGTGGTAGGCCAGCGCGTGGCTCCGCCCCATATTCCCCAAACCGGCGATCAGAACTTTAAGGCTCATTTGACTGCACCTGAAGTGATCCCGCGAATGAGCTGGCGGGAGAAGATCACATACAGGCCCATGACCGGTAGGATCGCCAGCGACAGTGCGGAAAGCACCGCGTTCCAGTCTGTCACAAACTGCCCGATGAACACCTGGCTGCCCAACGTCAGCGTTTTCACCTCTTCTGCAGGCGCAAGGATCAATGGGAACCACAAGTCGTTCCAGATCGGGATCATGTTGAACACCGCGACCGTTGCCATGGCCGGGCGCACGAGCGGCAAGACCAGACGGAAGAAGATGCGATACTCTGAAAGACCATCGATCCGGCCGGCGTTCTTCAGGTCGTCTGACACCTGTTTCATGAACTCAGACAAGATGAACACGGCCAGTGGCAAACCTTGCGCCGTGTAAACCAGGATCAGCGCCCAGAGTGTATTCACCAGTCCGGTTTGCACCATCAATTCAAGAATAGCGACGGTGCCGATACGGATCGGGATCATGATGCCGAGCGCCAGGTAAAGGCCCATCAGTGTGTTGCCTTTAAAGCGGTACTCCGCAAGCGCGAAAGCCGCCATGGCTCCGAAAAGCAAAATGAAGAATAACGAGACGACAGTGACGATAATCGAGTTCTGGAGATAGAGGAAAAAGTCCCCCTGTTTG
The DNA here is from genome assembly GCF_947331435.1 of Pelagibius sp. Alg239-R121. GTDB lineage: Bacteria > Pseudomonadota > Alphaproteobacteria > Kiloniellales > Kiloniellaceae > Denitrobaculum. The sequence continues at coordinate 38,583 of NZ_CAMZOF010000004.1, forward strand.
AGTACGGTCTCATAACCGATCATTGAAAAGCTGTCCGCATTCGGCAGGACCAGTGGTTCGCGGAAAATCGCCTTGCGGGTCTTAAAGCTGTTGATGACGATCACGAATACCGGGAAGAGCGCAATCAGCGTGTAGAGGATCAGCGCACCGTGGGCGGCGAATGTGTTTAGGCGGTTCTGGCGAGCGGCACTCATATCTTGTCTCCTCAGAACTGATAGCGACGCATGCGGCTTTGGATGCCGAACAGGTAAATGCTCACACCGACAAGGATGATGGCGAACATGGCCGACGCGATCGCGGATCCCATGTGCGGATCTCCGAGCTGCAATTGGAAGCCAAAGAAGGAGCGATACATGAAGGTGCCCAGAATGTCGGTCGAGAAGTCCGGTCCGGCCAACGCGCCCTGGGCGGCATAGATCAGGTCGAACGCGTTGAAGTTGGCGACGAAAGTCAGGATTGAAATGATCCCGATGGATGGCAGGATCAGAGGCAATTTAATCTTCCAGAAAGCCGATTGACCGGTGATGCCCTCGACCTCGGCCGCTTCAAGAATTTCATCGGGTATCGACAAGAGCGCCGCATAGATCAACATCATCGGAATGCCGACGAATTGCCAGACCGACACAAGCGACAAGGTGGTCAGAGCGTAGGCTTCTTTGCCCAGCCACGGCGCGTAGAGTGATTTCAGCCCCACAGCGTCAAGCATCCCGGGGGCGATACCCCAAATGGGAGAAAGTATGAGTTTCCAGGCAAAACCCACGATCACAAATGACAGGATCGTCGGGATGAAAATTGCCGAGCGGTAGAAGCTGGCGAACCGCAGCTTTGGATGGCTCAGGATTGCCGCAAGCGCGATGCCGATGGGGTTCTGTACCAGCATGTGAATGAGGAAGAACTGTAAATTGTTCCCAAGCGCGTTCCAGAATTGATCAGACCAGACGTCATCGCCAAACAGAGTGCGAAAATTCTGCAGTCCTACAAATACGCGCTGCTGATCGGTCTCGGTAAACAGGGAGAGCCGCATGGTATTGAACAGCGGGTAGACCATCACCGCAGTGTAGACGAGCACTGCAGGTGCCAGAAAGACGATGATATGCCACTTGATTCGGATCCGGCGATTCTGTTTTGGCATTGGAATATCCTGTTGGATCACATCCGGTGGCGTTGCGGTTTGGCGCAATGACACGGACTGCGTTCACTCGTCCCGGCGCATCGGGAAAGCCCGGGACAAGTGAAGTCAGGCAGGTTGGTTTATTGTTGTGGCGCGTACCAGCTGGCCAGGCCCTCTTGCAGGCGCTTGCCGGCGTCTTCGGGGCTTTCCTCGCCTTTGATCACGGCAACTGAAGCATTCCAGGTATCGTTCTCAAGGTTCGGAGTGCCACGCGATAGAACCTGATAGGTGGACCGGATCGAGCTTTCGCATTCACCACGCCACGAGATGAATTCCTGTGCCAGTGGGTCTTCCAACTCGACCGTGCCTGATGACAGCGGGAAGAAGCCGGGTAGTGCGTTTGCGAAGAGCGATGCGAACTCGGTCGTCCCAACCCAGTTCAGAAAGACTGTTGCAGCCTCTGGATGCGCCGTCTTGGCGTTCATGCCGATGCCGATATCGGTGTGATCCGAGATATAGCAAGTGTCACCCGCATTCGCGACCGGCGGAAAGAACGCGCCCATCTTAAAATCGGCCTGAGTGTTGAAGCCTGAGATCTCCCAGGACCCTGCGGGATAAATTGCAGCGCGGCCAAGTGTGAAGATGTTCTGGCTGTCGGGATAGGTTTGAGCTTCATAGCCGTCACCCAGATACTGTCCCCATTTGGCGAGTTGGCGGAATGGGGCCACCCATGCCTCATCGGTCAACTTCTGTTTGCCTGCGAGCAGAGCCAGTCGACCTTCTTCACCCTTCCAATAGTTTGGGCCGATATTGTTGTAACCCATCGTCGCGGCTTCCCATTGGTCATTGGTGCCCATCGCCATCGGAATGTAAGTGCCGTCATCCTTGATCTTATCGAGGGCGGCAAAGAACTCGGCTTCGGTTTGGGGTTCTTCAATGCCAAGCTCGGAAAACGCGTCTTTGTTATAGATGAAGCCGTGAATGACCGAAGCCATTGGCACACAGAACTGGATCGCGGCATCGTCTGTGCTCCAGCCCGATTTTGCGACAGGGGAAAAGTTCTTCATGCCTTCAAGACCGGTCACATCTGACAGATGGCCTGCTTCGTAAAGCGCAAGAGATGCGTCGAAGGGGCGACAGGTGATGATATCGCCCGCCGAACCGGCGCTTAGTTTGGAATTCAGTACGGCATTGTACTCAGCAGGGGACGATGGCGTGAATTTCAGCTTGATCCCGGGGTGTTTGGCTTCGAATGCTGGGATAATTGTGTCCTGCCAGATGGCAAGATCGTCATTGCGCCAGCTTTCAATGGTAAGCGTGACGTCGTCGGCTGCCGCTGCTGTGGTACCGAAAGCGAAAACTGCACCGAAAGTCATTGCGGTGAAGCTTGCGGTCAACCGTGTGCCGGTTTTACAGGTTTTCTTGTCCATAGCTTGTTTCCTTTCCTCCCTGAACCTTCTTTAGCTCAGTGCTCCAGTGGTACGACGTTTAATCTGGTCTGGTTTTGTTTTTCCTATGTGCTTCAAGCGCGTGACGGACATTTCCGTTTGTCGCTGAAAGCATCGAGGTTGCTTCTTGAAGCGACCCAATGCCAGCACCGAGAAGAATAGCAGGTTTCACAACACCGTCCGTTTGCATGAGCAATTGCCTTGCGACGGGAACTTCGACGCCGCTGATCCGCGCAACGATTCCGGCGGCACGCTCTCTTAACTTGCTGTTGTCGGCTTGCAGGTTGACCATCATTCCGTCGTAGACATGACCTAGTCTGATGGAGACCAGGGTCGACAACAGATTTAGGGCGCACTTTTGTGCGGTACCTGCGTTCATTCGGGTTGAGCCTGCAACGACCTCAGGATCACTGTCGAGCAGCACCGCATGCTTGGAAAGATCAAGCAGTGGAGTCCCCGGATTGCAGGCAATACCGATCGTAAGGGCAGAAGCGGTCTGAGCGGCTTCAATCGCCGCAAGGACGTAGGGCGTCGATCCGCTCGCGGATATGCCGATCACGGAATCTCGGCTCGTAATTTCCTGCGATCCTATTGCCGAAAGTGCCTCTTCCCGGTCGTCCTCGGCACCGCTGTTTAAGTTTCTTAGAGACTCTTCGCCACCTGCCAAAAAAGTGACAATTCGATCTCTTGGGATGCCATAAGTTCCTGGAAGTTCAAGAGCATCCAGGCGAGCAATAATCCCCGAACTGCCCGCGCCAGCGTAGATTAGACGCCCGCCTGCTTCGTAGCGTTCGACAATATCGCACGCGGCAGCAGAGATTTCAGGGATCGCACGCTGGACTGCAGTGATGGCGCTCGCCTGACCTTCGATCATGGCGGCAAGGATTGCGTTGTCCTGCCAAGTGTCGAGGCCGCGATAACGGTCGCTCACCTGTTCCGTGCGGCGCGGCTCCATATTCCTCCCCCAAAGCCCCTGTGTTCAACATGCTTAATTAAGTGTTATCAAAAACAATACCAAAATAATACCATTTGTCCAGTCAGAAAAAATTCCAAATATAGTTTTTTAGGGGAAATTCATGAAAAAATTCCTTAATATATTGTAAAATAATAATAAAATAAAAAATCGCTATGCGAAACTCGATGTGAGCGGGCGTATTTCGTTAAACATAAGCGATTGCAAATGGACTTAGGTTGGTATTATAAGAGGGAAGGAAAATTTGAAGGTGCAACTGAAATGTACTTTTTGGGAGTGGACGGCGGTGGCACGCAGTGCCGGGCGCGGATTGAAGCTTCGGACGGACAGGTGCTCGGTGAAGGCCGGTCTCAGATGGCAAATGTGACCGCGGGGATTGAGAATTCCTTTCGCGCGATCATGGCATCTGTGGACGCGGCTGCGCAGAGTGCCGGGCTGAACCAAACTGTCTATGCGGATTGCTATGCGGGTTTTGGTATCGCTGGTGCTAATCTCAAGGAGCATCACAGCGCTTTAGCAGCCATGCCATTTCCCTTTCGGAAGGTAAGTCTTGAGTCGGATGCTTACGTCGCCTGGTTGGGTGCGCACTATCCGGATGATGGCGCGATACTGATCGTCGGAACCGGTTCGGCTGGCTTTGCCAAAATTGGTGCGCGAAAGAAGACGGTTGGTGGATGGGGCTTTTCTGTCTCAGACAGTGGCAGCGGCGCATCCATGGGGCGTCATCTGATCCGAACGGCGTTGCTTTGTCATGAAAAGATCCGCCCTGAATCGCTGCTGACCGAGCGTGTTATGGCGCGTTTCGGATCGGATCCGCAGGCGCTGGTATCTTGGGCTGAAACCGCACTGCCCAAGGACTATGCCGCATTTGCGCCGATGGTTATCGGTGCGGCCAAGGAGGGTGATTTGGTTGCAGAGGACGTCCTTGCAACGTCCCTGCGCGAGGTCGAGGAACTTCTGGTCGCTCTGTCGGAACTCGGGGCGAGCCGGATCTGCCTGCTTGGCGGGCTGTCTGATGCTTATACACCGTTGCTGTCGGAGCAGGTTCGAAGCCTGATTGTGGCACCGAGGTCTGATGCCATGGGTGGTGCGATCACAATGGCGCGTATGGCGGCCCAAGACCAGGGCGCGATTGGGGCAACCGGAACCTGATATGACAGCGCTCAGCGAGATATTCGACCAAGCCCGCTTGAACGGCGATGATCCGACCCCGCTCTATCTGCGTCTGCAGGCGATGATCCAGGATGCCGTGACCGGAGGTGTTTTGAAACCTCAGCAGGCACTGCCGGCGGAACGTGAAATCGCTACGGCGCTGGGGGTGTCCCGCGTCACAGTTCGTAAGGCTATCAGCGGTCTCGTCGACGATGGCGTTCTGAAGCAGCGGCGCGGGTCGGGCACCTTTGTGTCGAAGCCCCCACACCATGTGGAACAGCGTCTGTCACGTTTGACCTCGTTTAGTGAAGACATGGTGGCGCGCGGGCTGACACCGGGATTTGTCTGGCTCGAACGCAGCTCAGGTCATCCTTCGACCGAAGAGGCGATGGTGTTCGGCCTCTCGACCGGTGAAAAGGTCTCCCGCTTGCATCGATTGCGTTTGGCGGATGGTGTGCCAATGGCTATTGAGCTGGCCGTCGTTCCAGCCCGTTTTCTGCCTGATCCCGCATCGGTCGAGCTGTCGCTGTACAAGGTGCTCGACGCAGCCAACCTGCTCCCGACGCGCGCGCTTCAGCGCTTCAGCGCGGTCAATCTGGAGCCCCTGAATGCGGAGCGCTTAGGGGTAGAGCCCGGAACGGCGGCATTGCGGATTGAGCGCGTCTCATATCTGGAAGACGGCAGCGTGGTCGAGTTTACACGATCGTTTTATCGCAGCGATGCCTACGACTTTGTTGCCGAACTGGCAATGACGAGCGGCGATGAAGAATGACAGCAGTTGCGGCTCTCAAACCGATGCCTGATGCCAGGAACAACTGCGATATGACTGGAGGAACTGATATGGCCGCTGACACTGTGCTGGCGCAGCAGACCGCTATGGAGCGTGAGATTGCCCAGGCACCTGAAGCAGTCGCCAGGCTTCTTGATGCCGAGCGTAGCAATTTTGTTTCTATTGGCAAACGTCTTCGTAAATTGGATCCGTCGGTCGTTGTCACCTGCGCTCGCGGGTCGTCAGACCATGCAGCAGGTTTCTTCAAATACGGTCTCGAGATTCTGCTGGGGGTTCCAGTTGCGTCTATGGGCCCCTCTGTCGCTTCGATTTATCAAGCGCCTCTGCGGATGCGCGGGGGTGTGCAGCTGTCTATCTCCCAATCCGGTCAGAGCCCGGATATCGTTACCCTGCAAACAGCAGCGAAACGGGCAGGAGCCTTGACGATCGCTATTGTGAATCATGTTGATTCACCGCTGGCCGAAGGCGCAGATATCGTGGTTCCGATGCATGCCGGGCTGGAAGAAAGTGTTGCGGCGACCAAAAGCTTCATAGCGTCGGCTGTGGCTGCTGCGGCTATCATTGCCGCCTGGTCGGAAGATCGTTCTCTGCAAATGGCGCTCGAGGCTCTGCCTGACCGGCTTTCGGATGCGCTTTCACTCGATTGGCAAAAAGCTATCGAGCCGCTGGCCACGACCGATTCTCTCTATGTGTTGGGTCGGGGGCCGAGCTTTCCGATCGCCATGGAAACCGCGCTGAAGTTCAAGGAAACCATGTCTCTGCATGCCGAAGCCTTCAGCGCAGCCGAAGTCATGCACGGTCCCTTGTCGCTTGTTCAAGACGGATTTCGTATCTTCGCTTTCAATCCATCTGACGCCTCTCATCCGGGAATGTCGGCTGTGCTCGATCGATTGCGTATCGCTGGCGCCGAGGTCTTTTTCGTCGCGGAAAATGGGACGGCGAACAAGGCGTCGGACGGGCCGAATGAAGGCCGCTTGCCCATGACGGCGAGCGGTCACTTGCTTACCGATCCGATCGCAATGTGCTTGTCGTCCTACCAATTGATTGAGGGGCTCGCCCGGCGGCGAGGCTACGATCCCGATAACCCCACAAACCTGAAGAAAGTAACGGAGACCGTTTGATGGCGGATACTGCCGCAGTCACGAAGAGAATTCTGCTCGGCGCACGGCTGTTCGACGGTGAAGGCTTTCTGGACGATCGTGCGGTGGTAATCGAAAATGGTCATATCGCCGAGATCGTTCCGGCAGTTTCTCTCGATCCCAATGCGGTGTTTGAAGACCTTGGCGGCGGTGTTCTGGCGCCAGGTTTCATCGATGCGCAGGTCAATGGCGGCGGTGGCGTATTGATTAATGACCAGCCGGATGTGGAGGGCCTGAGGATCGTTGCCCGTGCACACCGGCGGTATGGTACGACGGGATTATTTCCAACACTCATCACGGACACCCCCAACATCATGTGCCGCGTGATCGAGGCCGTGCAAGAAGCCGTAACGCTGGATAGCGTGCCGGGTGTCCTCGGCCTTCATTTGGAAGGGCCCTTTCTGGCACCGAGCCGCAAGGGAGCACATGCCGGGGGTTTGATCAGGGAGATGGGGGATGCAGATGTCGAGTACCTGACTTCCACAGGACTTAGGACGCTATTGCTTACAATCGCGCCCGACCAGGTTGCGCCACGACTGATCCGCCGGCTCGTCGACGGCGGTGTTACGGTCAGCTTGGGCCATTCGGATGCCAGTTATGAAGTGGTTTGCGCCGCCGTCGATGCCGGTGCACGGGGCGTGACCCATCTGTTTAATGCCATGAGTCCCTTGAGTCATCGTGCACCGGGAATGGTGGGCGGAGCCTTGGATCGCGGTGAACTCTGGTGCGGCATTATCGCCGACGGGCATCACGTCCATCCGGCGGTGTTGCGGGCAGCGTTGCGCGCGAAGGCCGGCCCGGGCCGGATGTTCCTGGTTACCGACGCTATGCCGACTGTCGGCTGTGCCGAAGACCGCTTTGTTTTGAATGGGCGCAGCGTTGTGCGCGAAGACGGTCGAGTCACTTTGGAGGACGGCACGCTTGCGGGTTCTGATTTGGATATGGCACAGGCAGTTCGCTTCGCCATTGATCAGCTCGGTCTATCGGTGTCTGAAGCCCTTAGGATGGCCTCACTGTATCCAGCTCAGTTCCTCGGGCTGGACGACCGTTTCGGTTATCTCCGCGTTGGTCATCGTGCCGACCTCGTGTTGCTTGACGATGATTGGCAAGTCAAACGCACCTGGATCGCTGGCGACAACGCCGGCACAGAGGCTTCAGTCGCGTCACTGCATTCTTGAGATTTGGAAGGTTTCCCGCCGTCCAACAGGTCGGCTTCGTCATAGAAATTCAATAGCCTGAATTCTATTTGTATTGCGACTGACTCGCATTATTAGTATTGCATAGACGGCAAACTGAATTTCAAACGTGGGGAAGGACTCAATCCATGTTCATCGCAATGAATCGTTTCAAAGTGACCTCCGGTCAAGAAGATGCCTTTGAAGAAGTTTGGCGCAGCCGCGATACGCATCTTGAAGAAGTACCGGGTTTTGTTGAGTTTCGCCTGCTTAAGGGTCACGCCGAAGAAGATCACACCTTGTTTGCGTCTCATACAATTTGGGCCACGGAAAAGGACTTCGAGAACTGGACCAAATCGGAACACTTCCGTATGGCACATCGCAATGCCGGAGATAATAGAGCACTCTACCTCGGTCATCCGCAATTCGAAGGCTTCAGCGTCGTCTTAGGTGCTTAACCAGTCACCGTTACCTTCCCTAACAATCAGAAAATTGCGCGCGGAGCACCGGAGCCCTGCTATCGCCATGGTATGCAGGCCTACGCCACTGCTATAGGCTTGCGCCAGAACGTTGATGCGGCAGTGGAGGTCGCGGCGCATTTCTATGTTGGGCAAATTTTTCCGCGGCCGCCTGTGGCTCGCCGGCTTTATCGTCGTTGGGTTAAGCGTGATAGGTGCCGTCGCTCTTCGAAAGGATGTCGCGGTTTGGGCTCTTACCAAAGGTCTGGAAGAGCAGGGCCTGCAGGTAACATCTTTGGCGTTGACGCAGTTGGATTGGGAGCGTGTTTCCATTCGGCGTCTGTCCGTCAGTGCGCCTGGGGTCTCCGCCGATCTCGACGTTATCGATCTTGACTATAACTTCACCGACTTACTTTCCGGAACATTGCCAACGGTGTTTCTCTCTGGCGCCGAACTGTCCCTGGACATGGACTCACCATGGTTGAAAGACCAATCGGGGGGGAAAGATGGCGGGACCTCATTAGGAGCCAACTCGGAGACAGGTGAGCCCCTTCCAGCGTTTCCCGAAGTGACAATTGAGGAAACGTTGGTCCGTCTGGGAACACCGGTTGGACCAATCGACTTGGGGGTCGAAGGCTCAGTCTGGCGCGATCCGACGGCTGCGATTCTCGGGGCATTCAGTCTCGCTGCTAACGCGTCGCAGGGCCGAACGACCGCGGTCGTCGGACTGACTGTCACGCCCGATGCCAGTGTTCTGGCAGATGTCGTTGTCGAGGACGGAAACCTGGACGTCGGCGAACTGACGTTTCGTGGTTTGAGCGGTAGTTTTTCCGCGGCGCTTAACGGACCGAAGGCCGTCTTTGAGCGGCTGGATGGTGCTTTGACGTTCGAGAAGATAAGTGGGGCGCTCTCTCCCGACACGCACCTTGCCCCAATCCAGGTCTCTCTCGAAGCTGGTCTGGAGCAGCAGGATGTGGTTTTCGAAGCCACGCTTTTGTCGGGCGGTCAGACAGAGAACCCCTCGCGCGCGAAGGTTGCCGGCCGCGTCGCACAAGGCGACGATGCCGCTACCCTGTCGGTTTCGAGCAGCATCGATACGCCCGCCACTCTACCGTTGTTTTCCAAGTTTCCTTTCCCTCTGCCAGAAGCTGGACAAGTGGCAGCACAGGCCCGCATCGATGCCACGATGCCGCCACTTAAGGACTTACAGTCGATAGGCATTTTTGCGATGCCGCCCGAACAACTGCTTCAGATTGTATCTACGATCAAGTCGGATTTTACACTGAGGCTGGAAGCACTCTCGCATCCCGAATACCTGGAGGGCTTCTCCTTGGATATAGATGGTGGGATTCAGCTGGATGATGAGGGCCTTGTGGTACGTCTGGCGCAGCCTGCGGCTGCCCGAATATCTGCACTTTCCGACAAGCTGTTGGACAATCTAGCCCTTCCTGATGATCTGCGGGAGTGGCTCGACGGACCAGTGAAGCTTGACCTGTCCCCTATAGAGGAAACAGCCTTTCTAAGGGCGTCGCGTGCAAACGCTTCTGTCGGACCTTATTTCCTTGCGGCGGCTCTTGATGCTGCAGGCGAAGGCTTTTCGGTTGTTACAACGGCAACGGGCAAGTTTAGCCCGGAAGCAGCCGATTGGTCCCTTGGCGGTCCGGTTGCCGTGGAGGCGCAGAAACTTCCTTTGCGGGGAATTAGTGGTGCCAAAGGACGATTTAATATCGGCATCCAGGGAGAGTTCACCTCGAGCGCGGCTGTTTCGGTAATGACGGGAGATGTGAAGGCCACGTCCAAGCAGTTGATCAAGGAAGATGCTAAGATCGCAGGTCTGGTTTCCATGATGCCTTTCCGCGCAGAACTGAAAGGACAAAAGCTTAACGTCGAGAGTACCGGCTCTGCTGTGACCACGGCAAAAAGGCTTTCGACACCTGCGGTAACCAGCACGATCCCCTTGAAGCTCCACATAACTTCGTCTGAGGTGGAGGTTGATCTTGCCTCAGGCATTGTTCGGCCCATGATGGTTGCCAAGATGGCGGCTTCCGGATTCTCATTTGCTGCTGAAGAGCAAGAAGTTACGCTCGAGATAGAGCCGATTGATCTTACAATATCGCCGGATCGGAAGGCCGATGGTCCGCTTTTGCTTGGCATTGAAACCGCGGGTGTTTCCATAACCGAGCTTCAACTACGCGCGGCGAATATCGGATTACGGGCTCGAGCCGATCCCAACACGAATCGGCTGTCCGGTGAATTCAATGATCTGAAGCTTGAAGATCTGGCGCAGCCGCGGCGGTTTGAAGAGGTTTTGCTGGACGGTACTTTTAGACGCGACAAAAGCGGCCGGCTCGACTTCGCCGCCGAAGGCCGCACTTTCCAGAACGCAATCACCTTTGACGTGAAAGGGAGGTCCGATCCCGCAGGTGGGTTATCCGTCGATGTTAACCTGCCAACGCATGATTTTGCGGTCACACCGCTCAACTTGAAGGATTTATCCTGGATTTCCGGCGCGGCAGTCGATGTGGGTTCATTGTCGGGTAAATTGCATGTCGAGATATTGCCGGAGGGTCCGGTCGGCTTTGCGCGGATCAAAAGCGAGGGTTTAGCGGGAGAGGCTCTCGGATTTCCCTTTTCGGATCTCTCCATGGCAGTTGAACTCGACGGTCTCTGGCCGCCCCGGGCTTCGGTGCCGATCAGGATCGATCTGGCCAGGTTCGATCCCGGCCTGCCGGTCAGTAATTTGCGTGTCGAGGCGCTTCTGCCGGAGGCAATGCCCTTTGCACTGGACCTTCAGGACATGGCTTTGACCGTTCTGGGCGCACGTCTGTCGGTGGCTGGCGGCCGAGTGGCCTTGCTGGACGGTTCAGCAGACCTCCCAATTCGTATCACCGGACTGGATCTTGCTGAGATCCTGAAGGCGGCGGACCTCGCTGATGTCGATGTGTCTGGCCGGCTCACAGGCGATCTGCCCATCAGCTTCAATGATGGCACTGTGATTATCCAGCAAAGCAAGCTGGCGGCGACCGAGCCGGGTGTTTTGCGCGTCCGTTCGGACAAGGTCAGTTCCTTGCTGACAGGGTATGGTGATGAGGTGAATTCCCTCGTGCGAGCCCTGGAAGATTTCCACTACGACGATCTATCGCTGACCCTTGAGAAGACGGCCGAGGACGATCTCACGCTTCTTTTGTCGATTCTCGGAAACAATCCGGCTGTGCTCGAAGGACAGCCTTTTCGCCTCAATCTGAACCTCGAAAGTAATATCGGCCAGGTCCTCAATACGCTTGGTGAAAGCCTGGAAATCACCAAAGACCTGCTGTCCGGGCGGTATTCCCTGCAATGACCCCAAAGCTCAAGCTGTTCAGGCTCTGTTCAGATAGCCGGGTTTATATGCGTTATCAGCTTGGAGCTTGTGCTTGCCTGTGAGTACACTCTGGTCGGAAACCTCTTCGGTGAAAGGTGATATCTCTTTGTCCCAGGCTTTTACTTTAGCTTTTAATCGCGAAGGCCCGCGAATTGCCGGTTTGCTGCGTGATTATCGCCTTGTACCCACCGGGATCAGGTTTGCCGCGCTTACGGCAGCGATCGGCGTGTTATCGGCTTGCCAGCCTACGGTTCGCGTCGAGGCGCCCAAGGAGCCGATCACCATCAATCTGAATGTCAAACTCGACGCGGAAGTGCGGCTGAAGCTGGAAGAGCAGGCACGCGAAGAAGTTGAAGCTAACCCGGATATCTTCTGATGCGCAGTGCGAATGACATAATGAACTCTGACGCCGGCCGGGTGCAGCGCGCACCCGACGAACGGCCCACCACCCTATGTTCCAGAACAACTGGTCAACACAATATGACAGATACGAACCTGATTGGCCGCCGGGCCGCACTTTGCTCTCTTGCGGCATTCGCTGCCCTTGGCATCGGTGCTGCGGGCCGACCCGCCTTTGCTGCCTCGCTTGATGATCTGCGCAAACAAGGAACTGTCGGCGAACGTTTCGACGGGCTCGCGGTCGCACGCGACGGCGGTGCCAAAAAAGTCGTGAAAGACGTAAATGCGAAGCGCAGTAAAATCTATCAGCGCGAAGCCAAAAAGACGGGTGCGGACGTCACTTCTGTCGGTAAGATTTACGCCAAACAGATAATGAAAAAAGCCCCGTCTGGAACCTGGTTTCTGAACGAAAAAGGCAAGTGGGTTCAGAAATAACGATTGTATTCTTTTCCTAGCCTTTACGGTCTAATTCAAGGCTCTACATGGGCCGTGTAGAAATCTGCCGTAAGACCATTCTTCGGGAAGCCATCTGCCCTATGAACACTGAATTGACGGGGAAACGCGCCGTTGTAACAGCAGGGGCGGGTGGATCCGGCCTCGTGATCGCGCAGGGCTTGGCGGCCGAGGGTGCTGAAGTCTTTGTTTGTGATGTCGACGAAACTGCGATTGGGAACCTGCCAGAGAGTTTGACGGGTTCCTTCGTTGATGTCTCCGACCCCGATGCGGTCGACGCGTGGCTGGCGCCGATTGTTGCCGACGGAATCGACATCCTGATCAACAATGCCGGAATTGCCGGACCGACAGCGGCGATTGAGGATATTACCACCGAAGATTGGCGACGCTGTCTTACGATCGATCTCGACAGCCAGTTTTTCTGCACGCGCGCCGTCGTGCCAGCTATGAAAAAGAACGGCTCCGGTGCGATCGTCAATATCTCCTCGACGACCGGTTTGATGGGTTTGCCCATGCGTGCCCCTTATGTCGCCGCCAAGTTTGCTATCGTCGGTCTGACAAAGACGCTGGCGATGGAGTTGGGCCGGGACAATATCCGGGTCAACGCCATTGCGCCTGGATCGATCACCGGCGACCGCATGGAACGTGTGATTGCGGCGCATGCTACCGCCGACGGGATTTCCGAAGATCGGGTGCGGGCGATGTACACCCAGGGCGTTTCCTTGGCGAGTTTTGTCGAGCCCGAAGAGATCTCTGACATGGTCGTCTATCTCTGTTCTGCGCGGGGCAGGCGGATCACCGGGCAGGTGATTGCCGTCGATGGCGGTACTGAGACGCTCTATCCTCGAGAACTCAGTTAGGCTTTTCAGGTCCGCCGTCTTGCAGATCGAATGCCTGCGGAAAGAGGGCGGCCACGAAACGGAAGACGATTCTCTTTGCCGTGGCGCGGTTGAACTGGTCGCTGTGCAGGAAGAAGTCGACCCACATACCTTCCAAAAGAGCGATGGTGCCGTGCGTGGCGTCCCGAGCAAGCATCTCAGGGTTCTCCGATTGTGCTGCGATCTCAAGATATGTCTCAAAGATCAAGTTCCGAAGCGCGTCGTCCCGGGTATCTGAGTAAGCCATAAACGCGTTGTCGGACCGGGCTTCACCGCGAAAGGCGTACCAGATATTGACTGACTTGCGGGTCAGAATTTCCTCGCTGAGGTCGGCGGTGACGATGGCCTCCAGCTTATCCTGCGGTTTAGGGCCAGCCTGACTCAGAAACCCATCCAGCTTGGCGTAATATTGTTCGCTCATGTGGCGGGCAACGCCGACCAGAAGGTCCTCTTTGCTCTGAAAATGCAGATGTACCATGCCGCGCGAGAGCCCGGCTCGCTCGATAATCCGAGTTACCGAGGTGTTGGCAATGCCGTGATCAGAAATGACATCAGCTGTCGCTTCCACGAGCATCTCCCGATGCCGGACCTTCTTGAGTGCTCGCTTTTGCGGTTTGTCTTTCATGGTAACTAGCTATTGACCCATCGCCGGATTCTAGTCTAGATATATTTATGGACGATTGTCCATTTTTGAATTCTGAAGGGCAATTTGAGAGTGTGAGCTAGTCTCAATCTCCGATTGACGCGATCTAACATGGCGATCTCGCTCAGATCAGACAGCGCAAAGGGCTATGCGCTCAGTATGCCGGCAGTGGTCTACGTCGGTTTTCTGGTCGCCGTCCCTCTGGCGTTAATGGTCGCGCATAGCTTCTGGACTCAGGATTACATCGACATTAACCGTGAGTTGACCCTCGAGAACTACCGGCAAGCCGTGGACGATCCGCTGATCCGTCTTTTGTTGATCCGTTCAGTGGTGATTGCCGGGCTTGTGACCGGTCTGACGGTTCTGCTGGCTTATCCGATTGCCTACTTCATTGCCTTTAAGACCCAGAAGAAGGCTCTTTGGCTGATCCTGGTGACGATCCCGTTTTGGAGCAGTTATTTGCTTCGGGTCTTCGCGTGGAAATTGATTCTCGGTTACAACGGCGTGCTCAACAGCGGACTGCTGACGGTCGGGCTGATCGATGAACCTCTGAGTTTCATTCTTTACAATCCCAACGCCGTTGTCCTGACACTTGCCCACGCCTGGGCACCCTTTGCGATCCTGCCGATATATGTCTCGCTCCAGAAAATCGACCCCAGCCTGCTGGAGGCGGCGACAGATCTGGGAAATACGGCGATCGAACGGTTTTTACGGGTGACGCTGCCGCTCTCCATTCCAGGGGTTATTGCCGCCAGCCTGATTATCTTTATCCCCACTGTCGGTGACTATGTAACGCCGGCACTTGTGGGCGGGGCCGACGGAAAGATGATCGCCAATTTGATCCAGGTCCAGTTCGGTGCGGCCAACGACTGGCCCATGGGGGCGACTCTCTCGATAATGGCAATTCTGGTCGTGGCTTTCGTGGCCGCCGTCTTTGTCATTTCACTGCGCTCGGCCGGGCGGCGGATCCGATGACGAGGCTTCAGCATCTCCGGCCGGGCTTGGGCAGCTATGCGGCGGCCTACTTGGCATTTCTCTATTTGCCGGTGCTGTTCCTTCCGGTGTTTTCCTTTAACGCGGGAACCATTGTGGCCTTTCCGCTGACCGGGTTTACCTTTCAATGGTACGAGAAGCTGGCGGAAGCCGATGCTCTGCTGGGCGCTTTGGGCAACAGCCTGATCGTAGGCTTGGCAACAGCGGTAATCAGCACTGCTATCGGTTTGTTCGCCGCCCGCGCGTTTGCCCGGCACAGCTTTTTCGGTCGTGGACCTGCCGAGGGTCTGGTGATGTTGCCGTTGGTCATACCGGGCATCATCGTTGCCTCGTCCATGTTAGTGCTGTTCATCAATATGGGACTCCAACCTTCTCTTTTGACCATCATTGCCGGACACGTCTTTCTCGCCTTGCCGTTCGCCGTGTCGATCTTGAAATCTTCCTTTGATCAGTTCGACGGGTCGCTGGAAGAGGCAGCCTATGATCTTGGCGAGACGGTCGTGGGAACCTTCAGACGCGTGACGTTGCCGGTGGTTGCTCCAGGCATAGTTTCGAGTTTTCTGGTGACCTTTACGGTGTCCTTTGACGAATTTGTGCTGGCGTTCTTTCTGGCCGGAAACGAGCCGACTTTGCCGGTCTACATCTGGAGCCAGATACGCTTTCCGGCCAAGCTGCCCAATACTCTGGCCCTGGGCACGCTGCTGATCCTGGGCTCCATCCTTCTTCTGCTCGCCGCGGAGTATTTCCGCCGCAGGGCCGAACGCTCGTCCGCTTCACGCTAAAGGTTTCGACTCATGGAAAGTGATGCACCTATCGTCGTTGTGAAGGACATCGAAAAACGCTTCGGCAATTACGTCGCCGTGAGTGATTTTAATCTCGACCTTAAGCAACGAGAGTTCTTTTCGCTGCTCGGCCCTTCGGGCTGCGGCAAGACCACGGCGCTACGTATGATCGCCGGCTTTCAACAACCCAGCAAAGGCGAGATTTTTATCGACGGCGCGCCTATGCGCGACGTGCCGGCCAATCTGCGGCCCACCAACATGGTGTTTCAGAGTTACGCGATCTTTCCCCATTTGAACGTCGCCGACAATGTGGGTTTCGGGCTTCGCAAGAAAGGTCTGAGCCGGCAGGAGATCGATCAGCAGGTCAGAGAGGCGCTCGAGATGGTCGAGCTGCCCAACTTGGGTACGCGTAAGGCCGACGAACTTTCCGGCGGGCAGCGTCAACGGGTGGCCCTGGCACGTGCTTTGGTGATGCGGCCAAAGGTACTGCTGCTGGACGAGCCCCTTTCCGCACTCGATAAGAAACTGCGGGAAACCATGCAGTTAGAGTTGCGCCGATTGCAGCAGTCGGTTGGTATTACCTTCGTGATGGTCACTCATGACCAGTACGAAGCGATGACTATGTCAGACCGTATCGGGGTCATGTTCCAGGGCAAGCTGGCACAGGTCGATACTCCGAAACGGCTGTACAGCGCGCCCCTGAACCGCGAAGTGGCCTCGTTCGTCGGCAGCATGAATTTTCTGAAAACCTCCCTGCGTGCGGAAGCGGCCGATGTGTTGCGAGTCGAGGCCGATGGGGTTGGCCCTATGGCCGTCAAACGTAACCCCTACGGCATCGAATCGGGTCACGAGCCGCTAGTGGGTATCCGGCCTGAACAGCTGGAGATCGGAACAGCGCAACCCTCGGGCTACGACGTTGCGGTAAAGGGTAAAGTTACGAACGTCGCCTTCTACGGCGAGAGCATCCATTACTACGTTGGCATCGACGGTCAGGACGAGCCGTGCGCTGTCGCAGTCACCAACTACTTCCATACGGTGGACCATCAAGTAGGGGATGACGTTTGGATTGGATTCCAAAATTCGTCCGTCATCGATCTCGGAAAATACCAAGAAACAGGAAGCCCGGGATTCTAGGGAGACTAAAAATGAGCTTAAGGAGAAGAACAATGAAGGCGACCGAGAAGCCTCTCTTGTCCAGGTCGATAATTGCCGGCGTTGCCGTTGCAGGAGCGATCTGGTCGGGCGAAGTAAAGGCAGAAGGATCAGATCTGCGCGTGTTCGATTGGTCCGGCTATGAAGACAGCGGTTTTTTTCAACCCTATATGGATAAGCATGGCAGCGCGCCGTCCTATGCCTTTTTCGGCAGCGAGGAGGAAGCCTATACCAAGCTGCGATCCGGTTTCAGTTCGGACCTTGCGCATCCCTGCATCGGCGTGACGCGAAAATGGGCTGACGCTGGGTTGATCAAACCGCTCGACACAACGAAGATCAAGAATTGGGATCAGCTCCTGCCGACGATAAAAACCGTCTCCGGTGTCGCCTTTGACGGCAAGACCTGGATGATGCCTTTTGATTGGGGCAATTCGGGGCTGATCTACCGCACGGACAAGGTCGACGCAGAAAAGATTTCACTTGATCTGGTCACCGGGCCGGAGTTCGAAGGCAAAGTGGCCATCCCCGACATTGTGACCAGTGCCTACGCCATGGCGTCTCTCGCCATTGGCCTGCGCGACTGGACTAATATGACTGATGCGCAGTTCAAGGAAGCCTCAGCTTATCTTAGGAAGCTACACAAAAATGTCCGCTTTTACTGGTCCGATCCGGGGCAACTCGACCAGGCACTTGCCAGCGGCGAAATTGTCGCTGGTTGGGGGTGGAACCAGACGGAACTGAACCTGCTTGCCAACAAGACACCGGCCACCATGATGAAGGACGTCGACAAGGGTGTTGCCACCTGGGTCTGCGGCTATGTGCACCTGGCGAATGGGACCATGTCGGATGAACAGGTCTACGACATGCTGAATGCTTTAAGCGATGTGAATTCCGGCAAATACATCATCGAAGCCTGGGGCTACGCGCACGCCAACGCGGACGCCTATGGCAAGGTCGATCCTGCGTTGGTCAAGAGCTACGGTTTCGACAATGCCGAGGTGTTCCTGAAGGAAAGCCTGCTGACCTCCGCACTCGATCCAAAGACCGAAGCGAAAATGACGAAGGAATTCGAGCGTATAAAAGCGGGGTTCTGATGCGCAACCGGGACCAGGTCAGAGCTTATCTGTAAAGTGCGGCCTGGTCTCACCGACTCTCTTAAAGACAAGCGCATGCTGGTAGACGGGAATGCTGAAAAAAACCGGTTATGACATTCTGTTCGAACCCTTGGCTATCGGTCCGGTGACGGCGAAGAACAGGTTTTACCAAGTGCCGCACTGTTGCGGCATGGGGCATTTGCGCCCCCGGGCACACGCTGCCATGCGGGCCACGAAAGCCGAGGGAGGCTGGGCTGTCGTCAGCACGGAAGAGGCCGAGATCCACCCGAGCTCGGACCTTTCACCCTACGCGGAACAGCGTATCTGGGATGAAAGAGATGTCCCGGCGCTGCGGTTGATGACAGATGCGGTGCACAAGCACGGCGCGCTGGCGGCGATCGAATTGGTCCACAACGGGCATCACGCGCCGAACCTCTATTCCCGCGCGCCTGCGCTCGCACCCTCGGACACTTCGCTGGAGCTCGTCTATCCCAAGCAGGCGCGCGCCATGAGCAAGACCGATATTCGCGAGTTCCGGCGCTGGCATCGCCTGGCTGCCCGCCGGGCAAAGCAAGCGGGCTTCGACATCGTTTATGTCTATGCCGGTCACTCCATGACCCTGACACAGCATTTTCTTTTGCCGGAGTTCAACACCAGAAGTGACGAATATGGGGGAAGCCTGGAAAACAGAGCGCGACTGATTCGCGAGCTTCTGGAGGAAACCAAGGAGGAGATCGGTGATACTTGCGCCGTTGCCTTAAGATTTGCGGTTGACGAGCTGAAGGGCGCTGACGGCATGCAGGCGGCCGAGGAGGGGCGGGCAGTTGTCGAGCTTTTGGCGGAACTGCCGGACCTCTGGGACGTCAACGTTTCCGATTGGGC
Organism: Pelagibius sp. Alg239-R121; assembly: GCF_947331435.1. Taxonomy (GTDB): domain Bacteria; phylum Pseudomonadota; class Alphaproteobacteria; order Kiloniellales; family Kiloniellaceae; genus Denitrobaculum. The sequence continues at coordinate 57,466 of NZ_CAMZOF010000004.1, forward strand.
GAATGATTCGCAAACCACCCGCTTTGCCTTGGAGGACGGCTATCAGATCCCCTACATAGACTTCGTTAAGCAGGTGACCAGTAAACCCGTGGTCGCGGTGAGCCGCTTGAGCTCTCCCGACATGATGGCCTCTCTCATCAAGCGAAAGGTCGTGGATTTTATCGGCGCGGCACGCCCGTCCATTGCCGATCCCTTCCTGCCGTCCAAAATCGAATCGAACCGGACCGATGAAATCCGCGAATGCATCGGCTGTAATATTTGCGTCTCCTCCGATACGCTCGGTGTTCCCATCCGCTGTACACAGAATCCGACCATGGGCGATGAATGGCGCCGTGGCTGGCATCCGGAACGGATCGAACCGAAAGTGTCGGAGGCTGCCGCACTAGTGGTCGGAGGTGGTCCGTCGGGACTTGAATGTGCCCTGCAACTGGCCCGCCGCGGATATCAGGTCACACTGGCCGAAGCCTCCGACCGTCTTGGCGGCCGCGTCGCCGAGGAGGCAAGCCTGAAAGGTCTTTCGGCCTGGCTGCGCGTGCGGGACAACCGGCTGTACGAGCTGCAGCAGAAAGCCAACGTGGATATCTTCACCGGCAGCGAATTGTCGGCTGCGCACATTCGCGAACTGGAAATCGAGAATGTCTTCCTGGCTACGGGTGCCCGCTGGCGCGTCGACGGCGTCGGGCGCAGCAGCCGAAAGGCGATTGCCGGTCTAGGCTCGATGCAGGTTTTTACCCCTCATGATATTATGACAGGCGCAGCGCTGCCAGAAGGTCCGTTGGTCGTTTACGACGACGATCAGTGCTATCTGGGCGGCGTCGTCGCGGACCACCTGAGCGCGGCCGGATATGACACCTCCATCGTCACACCCGCCGCTGTGGTCTCGCCCTGGACCAGCTATACCCTGGAACAGGAACGGGTTCAGCGAACCCTGTTGCAACAGGGGGTGAAAATCCATGCAAATCGAACCTTATCTCACGCGCGGGAAAACTCCATCGAAGCCAACTGCGTCTTCACGGGTGAAGCTATTGAACTTCCTTGTGCGGGTCTCATTCTGGTCACAGAGCGCCTACCTCAAATGAAGCTTTACCGGCACCTGATGAAACTCCAAGAATCGGGCGATCTTGGCGGCATGCCGCTCAGGCTTGAAGTCATCGGTGACGCGCTGGCACCTGGATTGATTGCCGATGCCGTTTACTCCGGCCATCTTGCTGCGCGGAGTTTCGAAGCTGACCCGGATAAAGTCGACTCTGCCCTCTATCGGCGGGAAATGCCGTCGCTGTCTGATCAAAGGTGAAGACCATGTGCGGAATGGAATCCCGTCAGGGAATGGATGAGCAATCGATTGAGGTCTGCGTCGGCAGGTTTCAGACAGGTCAGTCGCTCGAACGGCAGTTCTATACCTCCGAGCAGATTTATCAGCAGGAGCTCGAGAAGATTTGGGGCGGAAGCTGGATTTGGGCTGGGCACATCAGCCAGTTGGCAAACAAGGGTGATTATTTTCTCTTCGAGGTCGGATCGGAATCCGTCATTGTTGTACGTGATGGGACTGGGGCCATCTGCGCACACCTAAACGTCTGTCGGCACCGTGGTTCAAGGATCTGTTTGGAGCCTTGTGGAAATCTGCGGGCATTCTCCTGTCCCTATCACGCCTGGACCTACAGCCTGAACGGCGACCTGCGCAGCCGGCGGATGATGCCCGATGGCTTCGATCGCGCAGACCATGGATTGTTGCCGGTCAAGGTGATCGATTTTCAGGGTCTGATCTTCATTTGTCTGTCCGAAACTCCACCGCCAATCGAACCTGCGCTCGAACGCCTGGCGCCGATGACCGCCCCTTTCCAGTTCGAAAACCTGAAGATCGCCCACCACGCCTCCTATCCGGTTCCCGCTAACTGGAAGCTGGCGCTGGAGAATTATCTCGAGTGCTACCACTGTGCGCCGGCACACAAGGAGTATTCCAAATCACATAGCCTAAAGGACCCGGCCGCCATGACGCCGGAATTGATCGAAGCGATGCAGGCACGGTCTGTTAACGTGGGCTTGCCCACCGGAGAACTCAACGAAACCGGTGAGGATGCACGTGCGCCGGGTGCCGATGTTTATTACCGCCGCTACCCGCTTTTCCCCGGCTATGTGACCGGCAGTCGGAACGGTGAGGGACTTGCCCCTCTGCTGGGCAACCTGACCGATTACGACGGTGGTGCCACGGATATTCAGATCGGTCCGCTCAACAATTTTCTCGTCTATTCGGACTATCTGGTGGGCTATCGTTTCGTGCCGACCAGCCTCCAAACCACGGACATACAGACTGTCTGGCTGGTTCGATCCGATGCCGAGGAGGGAAGGGATTACGATCTAGAGCATCTGACTTGGCTCTGGCACGTGACCACCTTGGATGACGAACGGATTATCCGGCATAACCAAGAAGGTGTAAATTCCCTCTACTATCGCCCAGGCCCACTGTCTTCTATGGAGTGGGGGATCGTTGATTTCCACCATAACTATTTGAAGATGCTTGTTTAAAACGACATTCACTCAGATCGAAAGGAGCATTCGCCGTGGCTAGGCAAATGCTCCTTCCCGCAAACCACGATCGGGATTCTAGCCTAAGCGGCGTTGGGTGCCTTTGGCGCTTCTGCCAAGTGGTCACGTTTGACCCAGACGCGTGCGCCTTGCCCACCTGCCGTTGCTTGAGTGCTGCTCCCCGTCGGTAACCGCAGCCAGGATTGCGGCTCAAAGCTTTCTCCGGCCTCCATAAAGGCCCCGTCGAGCACCAGAAGCTCCATGCCCTCCGCCGCGACGAGATCTACCTGAGCATCGGGCTGCCACCTTTCCAGCCAGACCTCTTCCCGGCTGTCTTGGAACAGCGGCATAACCTCGACGCCCGGTCGTTTTGGATCTGCGACGAAGGCCATTTTGTTGGTATCGATCTGGACATGAGTCCGGTCGGCCAGATCGAACTGCCAGAGTTTGACAAAGATCGTGCAGCCAAGCGCAGAGCCGGGTGTGTGGCTGGATTCCGGCGGGTTGCGGATGTAACTGCCCGCTGGAAAGTCACCGTGTTCGTCCTGGAATACACCGTCGAGTACGAAGAACTCCTCGCCGCCGGTATGAACGTGCGGCGAGAAGCTGCTTTCCGGAGCGTAGCGAACGATCGATGTTGCGCGCGCGACCTCGTCGCCGAGGCGGTCAAGCATCCGGCGATCGACACCGGGCATGGGCGAACTCTTCCAGGGGAGCTTGGCCGCATGCACGGCGACGCGCTGAGAGAAATCGGCATTCAGTTCCATGACTTCGTCCTCAATTTATCCGGCAATGCTGGGCCGTTCGGCGATGCGCTGGCGCCAGGATTTTAGATTGCTGCAATCATCCGGTACATCGATTTTCGCAAAGTCGGCGAAGGCCAGCCCGGCAAATGCCGTGATGTCAGCCATCGAGAAGCTATCACCTGCGACATAAGGTTGATCCGCCAGCTTGCTGTCGAAATAGCGCATTCCGGCTATGGCGCGCTCGCGCTGATGGTTACCCCATTCGGCACATTGATAGCCTTCAATGTCCGGGCCTAATCCGGGAGTGGCGTGATGGAAGTAAGTTGCAACTGCGTCCAGCAGGCCTGATTCAGCGCGCCTCTGCATCATGTGAATCACGGCGCGTTCCTTCGGCGTGTTCCCGGTCAGTGATGTCTCGCCAGAAACATGATCGAGATATTCGGTAATGGCGGTGCATTCCGCGATCGTCGTGCCGTCTTCGAGCTCAAGAACCGGAACTGCACCGGAAGGGTTCTTTTTGAGGAAAGCTTCCTTTTGATGTTCGCCGCTCGGCACATCGACGGTAACAAATTCGACTTGGTCCATAAGGCCTTTTTCCGCCAGGGCGATTCTAACTCGTGCCGGGTTCGGAAAACCCTCGAAATCATAAATCTTCATTGTCGCATCCATTCATCTATCTATCAGTAGGTAGATTTATCTAACTTGCAATTCGAACGATGTCAAGCCTATCTAGTGATAGGTTGAGTGACGAATTGGTGATGACGTGAGTGAAACTTTTGACAAATTGATGGATGCAGCGGAGAACGGCATCCGATTGCGCGGTTACCACGCTGTCAGTTTTCGTGATCTCGCAGAGGAACTGGGCATCAAGAGCTCCAGCGTTCACTACTATTTCCGCCAGAAAGAGGACCTGGGTCTCGCATTGGTCGAGCGATATGCCGCCCGGTTTTTTGCCGCGCTGGATACCAAGGTCGAAAAAGCGAAAACGCCGGAAGACCGTATTCGCGCCTTTGCCGAGCTCTATCGAGAAGCTCTGACGGGTTCCGACCGGATTTGTCTTTGTGGTATGCTGGGTGCAGAAAGCTGTGGGTTGCCGCCGACTTTGTCGAAGGCCGCTGGTGAGTTTCTGCAGGAGAATATCAACTGGGTTGCTGCTGCGCTTCCTAAAGCACTACCGTCCAAGGCGCGCCATAAGAAGGCGATGCACATCGTAGCGACATTACAAGGCGGGATGATCCTGGCGAGTAGTCTGAAAGATTATGGCATCTATGACAATGCGGTGCAGGATTTGCTTGCAGCGTAAAATCGACTGACAAAGATCAGGTCGTACGCTGTCAAAAACTGAGTGGGGCGTTGTCCACGACTTCCTTCATGACGAAAAAGGTCCGCGTTTGCCGCACGCCGGGCAGGGCGATCAGCTGCTCGCCGTGCAATCGGTTGAAGTCGGCCATATCGCGCACACGGATCTTCAGGAAATAGTCGAAGTCGCCGGCCACCAGATGGCAATCCAGAATGAAACTCAATCCTTTGATTGCGGCCTCGAAAGCGGCGAAGCTCTCCGGCGTGGAGCGGTCCAACACGACGCCGACCATAACCAGCGCTGCTCGCTCGACCTTGTGTGGGTCGACCTGAGCCCGCACAGATTGAACGTATCCGAGGTCAAACAGTCTTTGCGTTCGGCGGTGACAGGTTGCGGCGCTGGCATTGACCCGGCGCGCCAGTTCCGCGTTTCCCATGCGGCCGTCCTGCTGCAACAGGCGGAGAATCTTCATATCCGTCCGGTCGAGGCTGTTGTCTATGGAAGATTCTTTCATATTTTACACTAGAATTGAGGTGGTCGGTCAGAATATCCGCAGTTTTAATTGAGATGGTGAATTTTGTTATCTAATTGTGAGAGCACATTTCGTGCCTTTTTGTCTAGCCTCTCTGTAAGGTTTTGAACAAGGAGAGACGAGACATGCTGGAAAAATTCGACCGTTATCCACTTACATTCGGTCCGACGCCGATCGAGAAACTTGAACGCCTGTCTGCACATCTGGGGGGCGGAGTGGAACTCTACGCGAAGCGCGAAGACTGTAACTCGGGCCTTGCCTTTGGAGGCAACAAGGTTCGCAAGTTGGAATACATCGTGCCGGACGCGATTGCATCGGGAGCAGATACTCTGGTGTCTATTGGTGGGGTTCAGTCAAACCACACCAGGCAGGTAGCCGCAGTTGCGGCCAAGATCGGTATGAAGTGCCGGCTGGTTCAGGAGAGCTGGGTTCCCTTCGAAGATGCCGTCTATGATCGTGTCGGCAACATTTTGATGAGCCGTGTTATGGGGGCCGAGATCGAGTTGGTCGACGAAGGCTTCGATATCGGGATTCGTGAAAGCTGGGAAAACGCCCTTGAGGATGTAAGATCGAAAGGTGGCAAGCCCTATCCCATTCCGGCCGGCGCTTCAGTTCATAAATACGGTGGTCTCGGTTTCGTCGGCTTTGCCGAGGAAGTGCGCGCGCAGGAAAAAGAGCTCGGGTTTGCTTTTGACTACATTGTCGTCTGTACCGTCACCGGATCGACCCATGCGGGAATGGTGGTCGGGTTTGCCAAAGACGGGCGCGCGGACAAAGTGATCGGTATCGATGCGTCCTGCACGCCTGATCAGACCCGTGCACAGGTGCTGGATATCGCACAAAAGACGGCGGAACTGGTTGATCTGGGACGTGAGATCGAGGCCGAGGATGTGGTCTTGAAAACAGAATACGCCTATCCGGTATACGGTGTTCCCTCGGCGGAAACCAATGATGCCATGCGCCTTTGTGCGCGCATGGAAGGCATGATGACCGACCCGGTTTACGAAGGGAAATCGATGCAGGGCATGATCGACCTCGTGCGCAAGGGATTCTTTCCCGCTGGATCCAAGGTGCTCTATGCGCATCTGGGCGGCGTGCCGGCCATCAACGGTTACAGCTACGTTTACCGGAACGGCTGATACCCGTCCCTCCGGCACCTGCTCGGCAGTTACCATTGAACGGCACCAACTCATTTTTCGATCAAGATAACGTCATTTTGTCTTTCTGCAGAAAGGGTGCAGAACGGAGTTCAAAGCGCCTGTGGTTGGGAGCAAACTCTCTCTCAGGCGCCGCAACCCGATTTTCCATCTGTTTTGCCACCGGCTCTTTTCCGGTTGGCACGCCGCTGAACGATCGCTGACTCCTTTTGCAAACGGGAGTGCGGTCGGCGAAAGGGAGGCTCCGATGAAAAAGACAATTGCTCTGTTAGCCGTTCTGGGAATGCCGGCACTGGCTATGGCTCATCCGGTGGACGCCGCGGACATTGTTGCCGGTGCGAAGACTGCCGAAGTTTGCGCAGCCTGTCATGGTGGTAACGGCGTCAGCGTAAGCGACGATATTCCAAACCTTGCTGGTCAGAAAACCAAATACCTGATCACTCAGCTCAGGGCATTCCGCGAAGGCGATCGAACCAACGCCCTGATGAATGCTATTGCAGCACAACTCGATGACACCGAAATCGAAAATGTGGCAGCGTTCTTTTCGGGCCAGTTGGGCGCAGGTGCAGATGGAGAAAGTTCGGACTTGCTGCCGGAACTCGCGGCCGACCGAGTTACCTTTCCAGATAACTATAAAGCGACCTACACGCACTACACCACGATCAGCTTTCCGAACCGCAAGCAGGTCCGTTTTTACTACGCCAACGAAGCGGCTCTAAAGGCGGCTGGTGAGGGGAACGCCTTTCCGCATGGCTCGTTCTTGATGGTCGAGGTCTATAAGGCCAAGCTGGACGCGAATGGCGAACCGGTCGAAGGGGATGACGGTCACTACGTGGCCGACAAGCTGGCCGCCTATTCGACCATGGAGAAGCAACCCGGTTGGGGCGACAGCGTTCCCGATATCCTGCGCAACGGCGACTGGAGTTACGCAGTTTTCTCAGCGGACAAAACCGTCAAGACCGGTATCAACGAGGCCAAGTGCCTGGCTTGCTATAAGCCGCTGGTCGACGAGGATTACGTCTTTTCACTACCTCAGCTTCAGGAGAAAGCGGCGGATTAATGCTTGCGAATCTCAGATCGAGAGAATGAAGTCCGCCATTGCAACACTCGTACCGTTGACCATGATTTCGAGCCGATGTTGTCCTGCGTAGTACCGCCGTGTGGTGATCGGGCGGATAGCATGCCTTTTTCCAATGGCGATGTGTGCGCCTGCTTCGATTTGCGTCGTTTTCCATTTGAAGACCTTCGGCGTTTGCTTGCCGTTCGCCTTCATGTGATGAACGACGTAATCGATCATCAGTTTCTGCTCCTGACGGGCGGTCGAGTTCAAGGATAGCTCGAACTTCAACTCACTGCCGAGGGTGAGCACGGGCGTCTGTATTTGAAGTTCTGCAGAAACCTTCTCGGGTTTGTCGAAACCGAAAACGCCGAGCGCCGTTCCATGACCCTGCTTCAGCAATGACCGGCAGGCGTGGCGGATTAGGCGCTTTCGATCCTTGGAGGCATTTGTCATCCAGTCGGCGGCGGTGTTGGCGACAAGATCTGGGTGGTCTTTAGAGATGTCGTTAAGGTTGTTGGCAACCGAGCGGCGCACATACTCCTCGGGATCATCTCTGAGTGTCGTCAGGATCGGAAGGATTGGCCTGGGATCTTTGACCAGTTCCGGCAGTCGCATGGCCCAGGGCAGACGCGGACGGCAGCCTTCCGAGGCGAGGCGCCTGACATGGAAATTCTTACTTTTGCTCCAACGCACCATCTGTTCCAACGCCCGACTCTGATTGGCAATGAGGAAGTGTCGGACACCGAACTCAGAGGTAAAGAGCGAAGTGATATCTCTCAATAGGTCCATGGCAGTATCAAAATGCTCTTGCCCGGCGCGGCCGATGTAGTCGTTGAGCGGCATGATCGCCCAGCCGGAGAGACCGGGTTTGTTCTTGCCAGGCAGGCTGGCACGAAGGACAGCTGCTGCCTGTTCGAAGTCGCTTGGCAGGTGGCGTTCCAGCGCCGTGACAATCTGGTTTGAGCGTTGCTTTAATTCCAGCTCTTCAAGATTGCGTTGAGCGTTTGCGATGAAACGCTCCCTGGGGAATGCAGGCCAGGCGATCCCGAGATGGCAAGCCATCCCGGTGATCAGTTCCTCGCTGATGAAGTTCTTGAAAGGCTCAGGCATTTCTGTCTTTACGCGCCACTGGACAGCAGTTTGTCGGATGTAAAGTGGGCGAGCAGTTTGACATCAGATACGGCGCTGAAAATCTCCACGAATTCCGGATCGGTCTTAACCCTTTCGCCTGCCGCCTTAGCGCTATCGTGGTCGTCCCATTCGATCAGATCGGCCATCATAGTTTCCGGCTCGATGCCGCTGAGCGCGCGGTAAGCACGAAACCCGGGATAAGTTTTCGCCGACTCCATGGATTTACGGCGGGCAGCGATAGCGGTCTCCCGGTCGGTCACTTCGTAGACGATGATTTCGTAAATGGTGTTGTTCATGGCGGGGTTCCTTGTTGTTTGCTTGTCCCCATAAAACACATCGCTACTGACAACCTTATGGCCATTGAATTATGCTATGAGGAATTATGAGACCTGCCGAACGCCTTTTCCGGATCATTCAGATCATGCGAGCGACCGGCCGCGTGATGACTGCCGCCGAAATCGCGGAGCGGTTGGAGGTGTCGGCCCGCACCGTCTATCGGGACCTGGGGCATTTGATGGCTTCGGGCGCGCCGATCGACGGGGAACGCGGTATTGGCTATCTGTTGCGCGAAGCTTTTGACGCTCCGCCACTGACCTTTACTTTCGAGCAACTGGAGGCCCTCGCATTCGGCGCGAAGGCGGTACAGGCCCTCGCGGGCGAAGATCTTGGGATTGCCGCGCGAGAGGCCCTGGCCAAGATCGAAACGTCGATCCCGCCTGAACACGCGCGCCGTCTGAAGACGGCTCCGCTGTTTGCGGTACGGGGTGCGAAACAGCCGAAACCACCCAAATCGCTTGGATCGATACGGCGAGCGATATCTGAGCGCCACAGGCTCAGGATCGATTATAGAAGCCTTCTGGACAAGCGAAGCGAACGGACCATCCGTCCCTTGGGGCTGACCAACTTCGGCGCAGTCTGGCTGTTGACTGCCTGGTGCGAGCTCAGGAACGACTTTCGCGATTTTCGCGTCGACCGAATTGAGGAATTCGCAGTTCAACGGAAGCGATTCAAGGTCGAGGCTGATAAGAGCTTCGAAGCCTATCTTGCGCGTTTCCCCGATTGCTAGCGTGCTATCGTTCGTGATTGAAGCGATAAAGAATGTAAATCCGCTCTAGGTACGCAGCCACCCGTTCGGAACTTGATAGCCGTGTACATCCAGTGTCGGATCCCTGCCATCAAGTCGAGCAGTTTCCACGTAGTAGCCGGAAAGTGGATTGCTTTCTATCTGTTTGGTTTGGAGGAACCATTCGATTCGGCTGTCGGCCCAGATTCGGTTCTGCGGTCCGTTGGCGGGACGGGTCGCCTCAAGGCGGATCTGTTCGATCAAGTGATGATCGTAGCTCTCCATAATCAAGCCGTCTTTTTTGCCGGCCACATGGCGGCGGTTAAAGACGATCGATCGCCATGCCAGGTTACCGAGCAGGCTGTCGTATTCCGGGGCGGTGTGAAACTGTATTGGCATCAACAAATGCCAAACTGACCGCGGAACAATGTGATCGGCATCCGTGAACGTGCCCTGAGTTCCCTCTGCTCGGTCGTTACGTTCGATATAGAACAATAACTGAGGATCCCGTTGTCGGGTCTGTTCGATCAAGAACGCACGGTATCCGTCAGCTCTTGACGGGTAGAGGCCCTGTTGCAGATGCGCCTGGCATCGGGAAACGAATGCTGCAGCGGTGGCTGGGATCTGTGATGCCATAATCATGGTCTGAAGTTCCCTTGAATTGATAGTCGCGCATCGCCGTCGTCGGAACGATGCTTCCTGTTAAGGCTACGTTCCTACCGGTGAATTGGATGCGGCGTGTTGCAAGACTCAAGTGAGGTGCAGCAGATCAAGGCCGCGCTCTGGTCGTGGGCGGTGACCTGCACCATCAGGCTGTTGAATGCGAAGCGCAGACCGGACGCAAAGTCGAGTGCGTCGCTCTTTGCCAAGATCGCAAGCCCTCTTGGCGGCGCTAATCCGCTACTGCTGAAGCGACCTCCAAAAGAAAGGCACATTTTGAAGCATTCCGTTTTGCCTCGTCAGCTCAGCAGCGGCCAGCCGAAGCAGAGATGCATGACTGGAGTAATTGGAGCCTCGAGTTCCAGGATGTCAGCTGTGGCTTCGTCTTTAAAGCCGGCGACAATAACCGACCCAAGCCCGTCGGCCGAGGCCATTAGCTGAAGGTTCTGCGCGACGGCGCCTGCTTCGATGTAAACGTAACGCAATCCGCGCAGACCATAAGGTGGTTGCTCCACGAAAGCCCGGGACGCAGCGGCAAAATCAGCACAGACAGTGATGATGCCGGCGGCCTCGCCAATCCATGGCTGGTCTTCGAGGGCGGCGGCTTGAAGCTCACGGCGCAGGTCGCGTCGGATGATTGGTTCCAGGGTCTTTGCGTCGCCGGCAACGCTATAAGTGCCTGGTTCGAGACCGTCGATATTCCCGGCAGTGAACCGCAAATTCAGCGGATGCAATGCGTGCGCCGACGGAGCGGTGCGCTTGCCGCTCTCATCGGTAACGCCCTGTGCCGCCCAGAGCAAACGGTGCACCTTGCTCACGGACACCGACCGATCCTGGAAATCTCTCTGAGTGCGGCGGTTTGAAATCGCCTCTTCGAGGCCTGTGCCACGCATGTAAAGGCTCCTTGGTGATTCTTCCGACAAACATAAAGGCGTGGCGTAAGGGTTTGGAAGGGTTGAATTGTATCGATACTTTCGGCCAATTCCGGCTGGAACAGCGGCTGAGGGATTTGCGCAGCTTGAGGGCAGGTCAGACTGCCGGGGAGTCTGGAGGCTTTGGGAGCGGGGGAGGCCGTCAGTCCGATGACCAGTGTTATGGCGTGAACCTTAGAACCCGATAACCCAAACGATACTTGTGGTTAGATCCGCATACCAAGCCACAAGGACTACAAGAATGGCGATTTGAGGGAACCGCATCACTACAAGTTTGACAAGGCGAAGGAGCGATTGACGTGAGCGCAGGCGGATTGTGCCTGGTCGAAGCAGTGTGATAGGCAGCAATGCACCGCAAGCCAGTTCGATCGCAAGATCGAATGACAGACGAAAGACCATAACCGTGAGAAAAATGACGAGATAGGCTGAAATCGCGGCAACGGAGGGCCAGTGCCTTGAGAGCTTGAAGGGACTGATGATCAATAAGCCTGAAACAAGAGCGAGGGGAACGAGCAGCAGCAGAACCGGCTCGAAGACAAACGGCATTGCAGGGAGAAGTGATTTGGCTGCTTCGCTGATAACTATGAGGGCAAGTGCCGTGCCGACTAAGGCGGCTACTGCGAAGATGTAGCTGATAGGGATATTGCGAGCCGCAGCAGCGGTGGATAGATGAGTAACTCGGTCTCTCCAAGCCCAGGCTGCAAAGCTTAGACCAAGGGGCAGGCTTGCTGATGTACTCGAAGTCAACAACACCAAGTAACCACAGCCGTTTCCAAGTGACCGAAATATGCTGGATCGATCTCTACCCGCACCAAATCTTGAGCGTGATATCCTAAAAATCGTTACCGCAACTGTTGCCACAAAGAGAAAAACCGACCAAAGCAATAGGGTCTTCACCAGAGCTTTGTTTGCCGCAATTCCATTGTACAGGCCACCGCTAAAGAAGTATGCCGTCAGGCAGCAAACGAGCACCCAGCTCCAAAAATGCCGTGCGAAAACCCTTGGTAGCGGGTTCACCATAAGACGGCGGCTCAAGAAGCCAAGAATGGGATGACGACTGCCCAGGGAGTCGATCACCGAGCTCAATATCAAAAGTGGAATGGCGACATTTATAGTCGATTTAAGACTACCAGCATTCCAATGATGGGTCAGGTCCCACCAGAGATCTGCTTTCTTATGCGACCATGGTGCAGGTAAAAGGTGGCCCCATACATAGTAGGCGCAAAAGACCGCTGCTATTATTGCGAAGGGAAGCCCTAGTAAGCGCCAGAACGACAACAACAAGACCAGCAAGGTCAGAATTGACAGGGCCGAAAGGACGGGGTTGGTGCCGGCGAGCGGGGAAACTCCGAGGCTGTCGTATAGCCAGGGCGCGGTGGCCATAATCGCCAGGACCACCGGCAAAAGATAGGGCTTCCAATTTCGCTGCGTCTCTTTTGTGCAAGTCCAGATTATTAGAAACGCCATTGCCGTTGCACACGCCGCAACCGTGCTCGGATTCACAAAGGGTAGTTGGTAACCAAGCAGTTTTGTCCATTGAATGGACTCATATACGGACAGCAATATCCAGAGCAGCGATCCCGTCATACAGAGTTTTGAATAGCGAAAACCTGGCATCAGGAGCTGTTGGTCTTTTCTTCTAGAGAGGAATTGTGCGGGGGATTCTGCGGAAAGCTTCTGAATTCCTTTTCCTCAGTCTTTTTACTTGATCATTGTTGTAGGTTCAGCCGCTTATTAAGGATACGGGAAAGTGCCAAAAGTCCGAGAAGGCACAAAGGAATTTGCCCAGCCCGGCGTATACGCAGAATGCTGCGAAGATGTCGGTATCGAAGAAATGGTGCCCCATGACAGACTCGAACTGCCAACCCCCTGATTACAAATCAGGTGCTCTACCAGTTGAGCTAATGGGGCTCACGTCGTGGCAGCGCCTGGATGGTGCTGCGCGGCAGAACGGGCGGAAAATAGTGCTTTCCGCGCGTGAGGGCAACTGGTCATTTCATCGTTTTTGATTACTGTTGCCGGTCCATGAAAAGGCTGGCTATTGAGGGACGTGCAAGAGGTGCAGATTACACCCACGCGCGCACTCTTTAAGGGCGTTAACACTTTTGGGTTGGATGCCACAACTTTGCACCTATCTTGCCCTTGGTTTGACGCAACAGGTTAACGGGTGTCGGCTCTAGTGTTTAACCCATTGAAGGAAACCGGGTGTCATCAAAAGGAACCGACATGGGCCAGATTGATCGAGGATACGACATTTCGACCATTGCGCGCCTTATGTTGCCCGAAGATGTTGAACGCGATTCACTGACCCTGCTCGACGTGCTGGATTGTGATCCAGAGCGTATGGAGCCGATTTTTACCGTTAAGGATCCCGCCACGCAGTTCCGAGGCGAGTACGCTTCGTAACTCATCTCTGGCCGTTATGATCGGGTCCGATACTATTTTGTTCCTCTGGAATCGCCGGACAACATAGCCTCATAATCCGTTTAGTGACGAGATCGCCATCAAGACGTTGGCTTGGCGAAGGCGTTTTTACCACGTCAAAGCGAGTTCATTTTTTTAAGACGTCCAACAACTCCTTTTTTAAATTGGCCTGCGAGATCTCGGACGATAGGGATCCGACTATGACCTTCCGGTCTGTCCATGCGAGTCCGTAAATGCCTGCGCTTCCCCGTCGCACCTGCAGTCTGGCCAGCAAAGGTTTTCAGCGAGTTTGTTCCGCGCTCATTGTGCCGGCGCTGGGAACTAAGCCACTAAACTATATTGATAATTAATTTTAGGTTGCAAGAAATATCACGCAAAACGTGTAATTAATTCCCATGCTTCAGGGCTTTTTTCCGCTATTTTTATTTGTGTATATCGTTTATCTCTGCATTTTGGAGTAAGCATTGGTAGTTGCGATGTCGTGTCGGGGGGAGGAAAGCCATTTCTGATTCTGCGTCCTGGGATCTCGCCGATCAGATAGCCAAGGAGAATTTTTCGAATCTAAACCGCCTCCATGCCGATCGCGGAGTTTTACCTCCAAAGATTGCATGGCGCCCCGATAGTCATGCGCTAAAACAGGAGCAATTGCAGTTCCTAATGGCTTACTGGGCTGGCCTCAGCAGCGAAGAGTCGTTTGTTGCTGCTAAGGAAATCGATCCGCTCGATATGTGGCCCGCCCTCGGTTTCGTAATGCTTGTAGATGTCGTCGACGACGGCGCCGATTTCCGCTTTCGCGTTTATGGCTCAGCGATCGCCCAGTCGGTTGAACTGGACGTCACTGGAAAATTGATGTCGGAAGTTCCCTGGAAAGGCGTTGTCATGGATTTTTTCTACGCCGTTTATAGAGCGGTGCTTATCCGGCCCGAGCCGCTGTATACCGAGCACGAACCGCCTACAACGATCGGCGTAAAGCTTTGGCATCGTCTGATGCTGCCCCTGATGGATGAAGACCGGAAGGTTTGCCGCGTGCTTGTGGGGAATGTGCCCGGCGAGTGGCGCAAGCCGGTCAAGGAAGGGTCGGTTTAGCGATCAATTCGCCATATTGAGCAACTGACGGACCGCCAGGGTCGATTTTCGGTTGATAGCTACACTAGTCCACCAGGAATTCGGGACACTTCGAGGCAACTGATGACGCACTTTACGTTGATGTCGCGTGGAGCCTTAGAAAGTCGTCTGCGGTCCAGGCTGATGCCGGGACCGCAGCTGGTCGTACTTATAGGACGCCGAGGTCTTTGGCGGTGACGTCCAGGGTCTCGCGTGCACGTTTGACCAATTCGTCAATTTCCTTACGCGACATGATCAAAGGTGGCGAAACCACGAGCGTGTCGCCTACGGCCCGCATGACCAAGCCATTGCCCATCGCATAGTCCTTGCAGAGTGCACCGGTTGTTCCGACATCCGGAAAACGCATGTGGGTCGCTTTATCCTTCACCAATTCAATGGCGCCCAGAAAACCGACACCCCTGACTTCTCCGACCAAGGGATGGTCAGCCAACTCGCCTAGTCGTGCCTGGAGGTAGGGGCCAGTATCGTCACGGACCTGTTCAACGATTTTTTCCTCTTCGAGCAGCCGGATATTTTCCAGCGCCACGGCGCAGCAGACCGGATGACCCGAGTAGGTGAAGCCGTGATAAAACTCGCCGCCATCTTCGATCAGTGTGTTGGCCACGCGTTCGCCGACCATAACAGCCGAGAGAGGCAGGTAGCCTGAGGAAATGCCTTTGGCCAGCGGCATGATGTCGGGGTCAATGTCGAAGGTTTCGCAGCCGAACCAGTTTCCCGTACGCCCAAAGCCACAGATCACTTCGTCCGCGATCAGCAGGATGTCGTGCTTGCGGCAGATTTCCTGCACCTTCGGCCAGTAGCTTTCCGGCGGGATGATGACACCGCCGGCGCCCTGAACCGGCTCACCGATAAAGGCCGCGACATTCTGTGCACCGAGGATCAGGATCCGGTTCTCAAGCGCTTCGGCTGCCTTTAATCCCAGTTCATCCGGTGTGAGATCTCCGCCCAGGTCATACCAGTAGGGCTGCATGACATGTTCGAATCCGGGCAAGGGCAGGTCGGCCTGCCCGTGCATAGCCGCCATGCCGCCGAGGCTTGCGGCTGCCATGGTGCTGCCATGGTAGGCATTGTTGCGGCTGATGAAGATCTTTTTGCTTGGCTTGCCGGCAAGATTCCAAAAATGGCGTACCATGCGCACGATAGTATCGTTGGCTTCAGAGCCCGATGAACCATAGAAGACATGGTTCAGACCCTCCGGCGTGATCCGGGCCAGTTTCTCCGCCAACTCCACCGAAGACGGTGTCGCGGTCTTGAAAAACGTATTGTAGTAGGGCAATTCCAGCATCTGGTCATAGGCGACCTGGGCCAGCTCTTTACGGCCGTAACCCAGGTTCACACACCAGAGGCCGGCCATCCCGTCCAGGATCTGATTGCCTTCGGAGTCAGTCAGCCAGACGCCTTCAGCTTTGGTGATAATGCGGCTGCCGCCGTCTTTCGCCAAGGCTTTGCCGTCGGTGAAGGGGTGTAAGTGGTGTGCCGCATCGGCTTCGCGCCACCAGGTGGTTTCATTGCGGGCAAGTTGGGTGCTCATGATCGGAATTCCTCGAATTGTCTGGCATCGAAAACGGCATGGAAATGCCGTTTGAAGAAGGGACCGGCATCTTTAACGCGTCTTTTCAGACTGTTATGGACCGGTGCTCAGACCTTTAAGGATTGAAGCCGATTCTTGCGCAAAGGATCAGAAGCTCGGCAAGACGTGACGGTAGCGCAGCGTCCGAACTGTGTCGATTTTTGCAGGTCATGTTGTCCACTGGCCGCATGATTGACCGTCGATCCTGAGGGTG
The DNA here is from genome assembly GCF_947331435.1 of Pelagibius sp. Alg239-R121. Taxonomy (GTDB): domain Bacteria; phylum Pseudomonadota; class Alphaproteobacteria; order Kiloniellales; family Kiloniellaceae; genus Denitrobaculum. The sequence goes on from NZ_CAMZOF010000004.1 coordinate 73,903, forward strand.
AATGCTATCGTTACAGATAGAGGATACCAAATCCATAGGTTGTGCGCAAAATTCTCGACCAGCAAGCTTGTCTTTCCGCGCAAAGTCAGACGTTCAGGAGCAGATGTTCACGCTCCCAGGAGGAGATCACCTTCTGATAGGCAAGCAGTTCGGTTTCCTTCACGATTGTGACGGCGTCGATGAACTTTTCGCCTAGGATCGGTTTGATCGCGCGCGTGCCGTTGAACCGGGAGAGCGCGTCGTAGAGTGTACGCGGCAGAGTGTGAGCAAGCCGGTAGGCACTGCCTTCGACCGGCGAGCGCGGCTTGAGCTTTTGAGTCATGCCCAAATAGCCGCAAGCCAGCGAGGCTGCGATTGCCAGATATGGATTGGCGTCGGCTCCGGCGAGCCGGTTTTCCACCCTGCGGCCAGAGGCGTCCGAGTGGGGTACGCGCAGGCCGACGGTTCGGTTGTCGTAGGCCCAATGGGTATTGATTGGGGCGTCTGAATCGGGAATCAGGCGGCGATAGCTATTCACGTTCGGCGCCAGCAGCGGCATCATCGCCGGCAGGTGTTTTTGCAGTCCGGCAATGTGCTGGTGGAACAGCTTGGTGTCCTTGCCGTTCTTTTGCGAGAAAAGGTTTTTACCGGTCTCCGAGCTCAGCAGACTTTGATGGATATGCATGGAGCTACCGGGTTCGTCCTGCATCGGTTTGGCCATGAACGTTGCATAGACTGAATGACGCAACCCTGCTTCGCGCACCGTGCGTTTGAAAAGGAAGGCCTGGTCCGCGAGCAATAATGGATCGCCGTGATTGAAGTTCATCTCCATCTGCGCTGCACCTGATTCATGAGTCAGGGTGTCGACATCCAGGTTCTGAGCCTCGCAGTAGTCGTAGACGTCCTCAAATAGCGGATCAAACTCGTTCACCGCATCCACGCCGAACGCCTGCCGTGAAGTTTCTCGCCGCCCAGAACGTCCGATCGGCGGTTCCAGCGGATAGTCGGGGTCGGTATTGACATCGACCAAGAAGAATTCCAATTCCGGCGCGATGATGGGCTGCCAGCTTTTCTCTTCATAGAGCGACAGGATGCGGCGCAGCAGATGACGCGCTGAGATGTCGACCGGGCCGCCATCCAGAAAAAAGGCGTCGCAGATCACCTGGGCGGTCGGGTCGCTATACCAGGGCACCACCCTGATGGTGCTGGGGTCGGGCAGAAGATAGACGTCCTGAACCGCCGGGCTGATCACCGCGTCTTCGTTGTCGGGGTAATGACCGTTGACCGTCTGTACGAAAACGCCTTCCGGGATGCGTAATCCGTTGTTTCGCATTCCCTGAACGAACTTGGCAGCCGGAAGGATTTTGCCTCGGGCAATTCCGGCCATGTCGGGCACCAGGCATTCGACCTCGTCAATTTTATGCTCTTTCAGGAAGGCTTCGATTGATTCCATGAGGGAACTCTCTGGCTGATAACGCAGGTCCGTTTTTGGACTGCACTGTGGTCTGCAGGAAAGGAATTGGGGGAAATTCCCCGCACAGCTTGCGAAATTATGGATAACAAATCGCTAACACGGACGCAGGACAGCCGCAACTCCCCAACCTTGTCGCCGGTTTGAGGGCGAAGGTTGCTTCGCGGTCCGCGGAAAACAGAAAAGGGCGCCAAAGCTGAAAAGCCCGGCGCCCTTGTTCATTGTAGAAATCTTCGTCCGTCCAGACGAAAATTTAGAGGCCCAGTGCCTCCTGCGGAGCGACGTAATCCATGCCATGGGCATCGGCTACCGCCTTGTAAGTAACCTTACCCATGGCAACGTTCAGGCCTTCCATCAGGTGTGGGTCATCGGTGAGCGCGCGTTTATAACCCTTGTCGGCCAACGCCAGGGTAAAGGGCAGGGTGGCGTTGTTCAGCGCAAACGTCGAGGTCCGGGCAACCGCACCGGGCATGTTTGTCACGCAGTAATGGACCACTTCCTCTTCCACGTATGTCGGATTGTCGTGTGTGGTGCCGCGCGATGTCTCAAAACAGCCGCCTTGATCGATCGCAATGTCGACGAGGACCGATCCAGGCCGCATTTTCCTCAACATATCGCGTGTGACCAACTTGGGCGCTGCCGCGCCCGGCACCAAAACCGCGCCGATCACAAGGTCCGCACCGGCGACGTGATTTTCGATAGAGTCCACAGTCGAGTAGATCGTGTTCAAAGTCGGGCCGAATTGCATATCCAATTCGTTGAGTCGCTGTAGCGAGCGGTCGATCACCGTAACGTGCGCTTCCATACCCATCGCCATGCGTGCTGCATTGGTGCCCGAGACACCGCCGCCAATGATCACAACCTTGGAGGCAGCAACACCGGGAACGCCACCAAGCAGCATGCCAGACCCGCCCTGTTCTTTTTCGAGACAGTGGGCACCGACCTGCACTGACATCCGGCCGGCGACTTCGCTCATGGGGGTCAGTAGAGGCAGGCCACCCCGCGCCGAAGTAACCGTTTCGTACGCGACCGCGACACAGCCTGAATCTACCAGGCCTGTGGTCTGGGCTTCATCGGGCGCCAGATGGAGGTAGGTGAAAAGCAATTGGCCTTCGCGCAGTTGGGCATATTCGCCGGGTTGCGGCTCCTTGACCTTCACCACCATTTCGACGCTGTCGAAAATCTCATTTGCAGTATCGACGACGGTTGCGCCTGCGTTGCGATAGTCATCGTCACTGAAACCGACCCCGCTCCCGGCGGCGGTTTCGACCATGACCTGATGACCGTGATGCTTAAGCTCGCGGATCGAGCTGGGAACGAGGCCAACACGATATTCGTGGTTTTTTACCTCTTTCGGCACACCAATGAGCACGAGAAATCTCCTTGAAACTCAGTATGTTGAAATATGTGCAGACAAGACTGGACCCCAGCGCTCAGCATCTCGGTCCGGTCTTGTCTTTTCCTGTCGGGCCGCCTTAGTGGCTGTCTCCCGTTTCCTGTGGATCCAGCGGATCCATTTGCCTTTCCGCTGAGCGGTTCAGCGTCGTGCAGATGCGGCTGGATTTAGCGAAAGGCCAGTTTCGATGTCTGGCACTTTTCCCTATTGATGATCAGTCGGTTGCCTCGAGTACCTCTTTGATGGTCTCGAAGATCTGATCGATCTGCTCCTTGCTGACGATCAAGGGAGGCGAAATCGCCAGAGTGTCGCCGGAAATCCTTAGCAGCAGCCCTTTTTCGAAGCAGGTTCGATAGATATCGTAGGTCCGTTTGGTCGGTGCACCAGGGCGCGGCTCCAATTCGATAGCCGCAACCAGTCCCAGGTTCCGGATGTCGATGATGTGCCTGGTGCCCTTGAGCGAATGTGCGACCACTTCGAGATAGGGCGACAATTCCTTGGCGCGCTCGAACAGGCCTTCCTCGCGGTAGACCTCCAAGGTTGCAAGGCCAGCGGCAGCCGCGACTGGATGACCGGAGTAGGTGTAGCCATGGAACAGCTCGATCGTCGAGCCGGTCTCGTCACCGTAATCCATCATGGTGTCGTAAATGCCTTTGCGGCAAATGACGGCGCCCATGGGGATCGTGCCATTGGTCAGGCCCTTGGCGCAGGTGATCATGTCGGGATCCACGCCGAAGTACTCGGTGGCGAAGCTTTCGCCGAGACGGCCAAAACCAGTGATGACCTCATCGAAGATCAGCAGGATGCCGTGTTTGTCGCAGATGGCGCGAAGTTTCTCGAGATATCCCTTGGGTGGAGGCAGGACGCCGGTAGAACCGGCCATGGGCTCGACGATAACGGCGGCTATTGTGCGGGGATCATGCAGCGCACAGATGCGCTCAAGATCGTCGGCAAGATGTGTGCCCCATTCGGGCTGACCGCGCGTGTAAGCTTGCTCAGCATGGTTATAGGTGTGCGGCAGGTGATCGACGCCGTTCAGCAGCGAGCCGAAGAAGTTGCGGTTATTGACCATGCCGCCAACGGAGATACCGCCGAAACCCACGCCGTGGTAGCCGCGCTCCCGACCGATCAGGCGGGTGCGCTCGCCCTGTCCGCGCGCACGATGATAGGCCAGCGCCATCTTAAGTGCCGAGTCTCCGGCTTCCGACCCGGAGTTGCAAAAAAAGACGTGGTCGAAATCGCCGCTCAGCATGTTTGTGAGGCGCGATGCCAGTTCGAACGGAAGCGGGTGGCCGTATTGGAACGTCGGGGCAAAGTCGAGCTTCGCAACCTGATCCTGGACGGCCTTGACAATCCTATCGCGGGAGTGGCCCGCGTTAACGCACCACAGGCCGGCGGAACCATCGAGAATCTGACGGCCGTCCAGCGACGTATAGTGCATATCCTTTGCAGCCGTTAAGAGAAGCGGGTTCTTTTTGAACTCACGATTCCATGTAAACGGCATCCAAAAGGATTCGAGATTGTTCGGGGATGCATCGAAGTTCCCCGAGGAAGTCAGCCCATCCATGACGACACCCCCTGTTCGATTACAGATTGTTAAATGCGTTGCTTGGAACTCAGCCTATCAATGATTAAGAAAATAAACAACTGCCTTGTTTATAGGCATTATTAAGACTATTTTTGCGTCGAAGTGTTAAATATCATAAACGAGTAAACGCATGAGCAATGATGGTGCTACCGAGAAAATTGTTAATAAGATCAACGGTGGAGGGGTTGCCGAGGACGATTTTGATCTTGGTCAGCGCCTGCGTTCGCTTCGGGAGCTCCATAATCTGTCCCAGCGGGAGCTGGCGAAGCGCGCCGGCGTCTCGAATGCGGTTATCTCTCTGATCGAACAGAACAGAACCAGTCCGTCCGTTGGAATGCTGAAGAAAGTGCTGGGTGGTATTCCCATGTCGATGAATGACTTTTTTGCCCTCGATGTGGCGCCGCGGGCTGAGGTGTTCTTTAAGGCGGATGAACTGACGGAAATTGGCGGCGGCAAAATATCTTTCCGGCAGGTTGGCCGCGATCTAACCGGTAAGGCGCTTCAAATCCTCCGCGAGCGGTATCAGCCCGGAGCGGATACCGGCGATACCATGCTTAGGCATGAGGGAGAGGAATCGGGTATCGTGATCCGCGGGCGCTTCGAGGTCACCGTCGGTGAGCAGCGCAGAGTCCTGGGGCCGGGCGATGCCTTCTATTTCGACAGCCGGATCCCGCATCGCTTCCGAAATGTCGGCGAAGAGGAGGTTGAGGTCGTAACCGCCTGCACGCCGCCGAGCTTTTGAGACTGCAGCGGCCTTTTTGGGGGCGTCGCGGGTAAATTGACGGGCCGTGTTGGTTTAATGACTGATCGCAGCCAGATCAGCCCAAGAGCTCGTAGAGAGCAACCGCCGCAGCATTCGACACGTTTAAGGATGAAATCGGCTCTCGGGTTGGCAGGCGGACCAATTCGTCACAGGTCTCACGGGTCAGGCGTCGTAGGCCGCTGCCTTCAGCTCCCAGAACAAGGGCTGCAGGGGCGTCGGATTTTGCCTCAGCCAGGCTCCGTTTGCCTTCGCCTGCAAGGCCTAGAGTCCAATAGCCGGCAGATTTTAGGCTTTCGAGTGCCCGGGCAAGGTTTGTCACGGCAATATAGGGAATATGGTCGAATGCGCCCGACGCAGTCTTGGCCAGAACACCGCTTTCCGCCGCAGCGTTGCGGCCGGTCGTAACCACGGCCTGGGCGCCAAAGGCGGCTGCCGAACGCAAGATTGCGCCGACATTTTGCGGGTCGGTGACCTGATCCAACACCAAAATGACAGGCCAGGAGCCATCTTCCGCCTTTGCGAGCGGTTCGGTCAGGAGGTCTTCCAAATGCGGTTGCGGCAAGTGGGCGCACTGCAGCGCTAGTCCCTGATGAACGGCCGAATCGGGAAGGGCGTTCAGAAAATCCTCTCGATTCGCCTGGTGAGCTTGCGGCGCACCCGGCTGCGCGAGGAGCCCGTTCAGGGCATCACTATGACGCTGAGCCGCCTCCTTGCTGACGAGAAGCCTTTCTTTGCGCCGTTTTGGGTTCGCCAGGGCCGCCAAGACGGCATGCACCCCAAACACCCAATGACCTGAAGAGCCGCCTGGTTTGCTTCCTGACAATGGACTCGGACTGAATCCGGATTTTTGACGTTTTTGGCCGCCGGGTTCAGTGCGATTTTGAGCACTGTTGCGGCCAGCTCCGTCGATGCCGGATTTGTGGTCGGACTTACCGCCTGATTTGCCAGTGTGTTTATTGGCGGATTTCTGGCGATTTTTGGGGCGCTTGCTTTGGGTCATCATGGGGCGTACTATGCCATCAAGAGCCCAAGGTTCTGCAAGCGTTGCCTTCAGCCAAAATAATCTTTTGGCTGCGAGGGGCGCTGTCTTTATGTTTGAAGTTGACAGGCCGAATTAAATCAACATATTTCGCATCTTCGTTGCGCCGTCGAGCGGGATCCTGGGAGGGGTGCCCGAGTGGCTAAAGGGGACGGGCTGTAAACCCGTTGGCTATGCCTACGTTGGTTCGAATCCAACCCCCTCCACCATAACGCCGACTCGGCAGCCTCGGCAGGAGCTCCGGACAGGAGGTTGTTATGACCTCTCCGGAAGACCGTCGCAGGTGCGTTGCGAACAAGATTGCGGGTGTAGCTCAATGGTAGAGCTCCAGCCTTCCAAGCTGGCTACGAGGGTTCGATTCCCTCCACCCGCTCCAAGACTGTCGGAGATCCGCGGGTCCATGTGATCCGGGGAGATTTGGGTATACTCTAATTAGGTGCGCTGACGCGGGCACGGGAACAAAACAATGGCGAAGGCAAAGTTTGAGCGGACTAAGCCGCACTGTAACGTTGGTACGATTGGTCATGTTGATCATGGTAAGACGACGTTGACGGCAGCGATCACGAAGGTGCTTGCAGAGAGTGGCGGGGCGGAGTTTTCTGCTTACGACCAGATTGACAAGGCACCTGAGGAGAAGGCGCGCGGGATTACGATTTCGACGGCACACGTTGAGTACGAGACGGAGAACCGTCACTACGCGCACGTTGATTGCCCTGGTCACGCGGACTATGTGAAGAACATGATCACGGGTGCTGCGCAGATGGACGGCGCGATCCTGGTTGTGTCGGCTGCTGACGGTCCGATGCCGCAGACTCGCGAGCACATCCTTCTTGCGCGCCAGGTTGGTGTTCCTGCGATCGTGATCTTCATGAACAAGGTCGACCAGGTTGACGACGAAGAGCTTATCGAGCTTGTTGAGCTTGAGATCCGCGAGCTTCTGTCTTCCTACGATTTCCCCGGCGACGATATTCCGATCATCAAGGGCTCGGCGCTTGCCGCGCTTGAAGATGGCGATGCGGCGATCGGCCGGGACGCGATCATGGAGCTTATGAAGGCTGTTGACGACTACATCCCGCAGCCTGAGCGTCCGAAGGATCGTCCGTTCCTGATGCCGATTGAGGATGTGTTCTCGATTTCCGGCCGTGGAACGGTTGTTACGGGACGTGTTGAGGCCGGTATCGTCAAGGTTGGCGACGAGATTGAGATCGTCGGCCTTAAGGACACGAAGAAGACGACCTGCACGGGCGTTGAGATGTTCCGGAAGCTTCTGGACTCTGGCGAAGCTGGCGACAACATCGGCGCGCTTCTGCGTGGTGTCGGTCGTGAGGACGTTGAGCGCGGTCAGGTTCTGGCAAAGCCGGGTTCGATCACGCCGCACACGAACTTCACTGCAGAAGCTTATATCCTTACGAAGGAAGAGGGCGGTCGTCATACGCCGTTTTTCACGAACTACCGTCCGCAGTTTTACTTCCGTACGACTGACGTTACGGGTGTCGTGACCCTGCCTGAGGGAACCGAGATGGTGATGCCTGGAGATAACATCTCCATGACGGTTGAGTTGATCGCACCGATCGCGATGGACGAAGGCCTTCGTTTCGCAATCCGTGAAGGCGGTCGTACCGTCGGTGCAGGCGTCGTCGCTGGCGTCATTAAGTAAAGTCGGACCATTCGGCGCACTCCTTCATACGGAAGGCTGTGCTCTGGATCAGCTCCACAGCCGCGTGCGGTTTTAACCGCAGGCGGCTCTGGCGTTTACAAGGTCCGGCATCTGAAAAGAGAACCAAAGCGCCGAAAACTGCTGATTTGCGGCTTTCGGTGCGGCGATTAGGAGAGTAGCTCAATTGGCAGAGCACCGGTCTCCAAAACCGGGGGTTGTGGGTTCGAGTCCCTCCTCTCCTGCCATTTCGGGTTCGATCTTTATGATCGGGGCTTTTGTCGCGGAAGTTGCGACGTATATGTGATTTAGAAGTTTCTGCCGCATTGGGTGGAAGCAGTGTTGAAAAGGACGAAGTCGGAGAATGGCCAAGACCAGTCCGGGTCAATTCATTCGGGAAGTGCGGCAGGAGACCTCAAAAGTCACCTGGCCGACGCGCAAGGAGACGATCGTGTCCACCATTATGGTGTTCGTGATGGTGTTCTTTGCTGCGCTATTCTTCTTTGTCGTTGATCAGATCCTCAGTTTTGGGGTCGGCAAGATCCTCGGTCTCGGAGGTTAAGCCATGGCTATGCGATGGTACGTCCTGCACGTCTATTCGGGCTTCGAAAAGAAGGTTGCTGAATCGATCCAGGATCAGGCGGTTCAAAAGGGAATGGAGGAGTTCTTTGAAGAAGTCCTGGTTCCCACCGAGGAAGTTGTTGAGATGCGCCGGGGCCAGAAGGTCAATTCCGAGCGTAAATTCTTCCCGGGCTACGTTCTGATCAAGATGGATCTGACCGACGAGTCCTGGCATCTGGTGAAGAATACGCCGAAAGTGACCGGTTTCCTTGGTAACAAGGGGCGGCCGCTGCCGATTTCCCAGAAAGAGGCCGAGCGGATCCAGACCCAGGTTCAGGAAGGCGTCGAGCGTCCAAAGCCCTCGATCACCTTCGAGATTGGGGAAACCGTACGCGTCAGCGATGGGCCGTTTACGTCGTTCAACGGCCTGGTGGAAGAAGTTGATGAGGAGCGTGCTCGCCTTAAGGTGGCCGTTTCCATCTTTGGCCGTTCGACACCTGTAGAGCTGGAATATGCTCAGGTTGAGAAGCAGTAGGCCGCAAGAGTGATTTTCCGTCCGGATCAGCCGGGCGGTTTATAAGTGCGGGAGGTTTGCCATAACCGGACCGCGCGACCCACGAACCGAAAGGGTTAATTGATGGCAAAGAAGATCGCAGGCTATATCAAGCTTGAGATTCCGGCTGGTCAGGCGAATCCGTCGCCGCCTGTCGGACCCGCGCTGGGACAGCGTGGATTGAACATTATGGAGTTCTGCAAGGCCTTTAATGCCGCCACGCAGAACATCGATCAGGGCACGCCGACTCCGGTGATCATCACTGCGTATTCGGATCGTTCCTTTTCTTTCGAGACCAAGACGCCACCTGCGAGCTTCTTCCTGAAAAAGGCCGCGGGCCTGCAGAAGGGGGGCGCAACGCCGAGTAAGGCTGTCGCGGGCAGCGTGACGATGGACCAGGTTCGCGAGATTGCGCAGACCAAAATGGTTGATCTGAACGCCAACGATATCGATGCCGCCGCCAAGATCATTATGGGTTCGGCACGCTCGATGGGTCTTGAGGTTAAGGGGTAAAGCCATGGCTGGAGCAAATAAAGGCAAGCGGCTGACCAAGTCGTACGAGAGCGTTGATCGCAATGCGAATTACGCTCTTCCTGAAGCGGTCAGTCTCGTTAAAGGTGGTTCGAGCGCCAAGTTCGACGAAACCATCGAGATCGCGATGAACCTGGGCGTCGATCCCCGGCACGCGGACCAGAATGTGCGTGGCGTCGTTTCCCTGCCGCACGGCACCGGTAAAACGGTTCGTGTCGCGGTCTTCGCGAAAGACGCGAAAGCGGACGAGGCACGTGAAGCCGGCGCCGATATCGTCGGCGCCGACGACCTGGCTGCTGAAATTCAGTCAGGCAAGTTCGAGTTCGACCGCGTTATCGCAACGCCTGATATGATGGCCGTGGTCGGTCGATTGGGTAAGATCCTTGGTCCGCGCGGGCTGATGCCAAATCCGAAGCTGGGTACCGTGACGCCTGACGTCGCTGGCGCGATTAAGGCCGTCAAGGGTGGCCAAGTCGAGTTCCGTGTCGAGAAGGCCGGAATCGTTCATGCCGGTGTCGGTAAAGCCAGCTTTGGTGAAGAAGCCCTGGTCGAGAACGTACGGGCTTTTGTCAATGCAATTCAGAAGGCCAAACCCAGTGGAGCGAAGGGGACTTACGTTAAGCGTGTGGCTCTTTCGTCGACCATGGGTCCTGGCGTGAAGATTGAAGTTTCCAGCCTGTCGGCGTCGGCGTAAGCCGGTCCGTCGGGTCAAGAAATTCGGCCAAACCTGAAAAGGCGAGGCCGATTATCGGAGCGGCGGAGCGATCTGCCGGTCCAACCTGTCCGAGACTGTAGGTGCCCCAAAGGGCTTCCCATTGTGTGGGATGCTTCTAGGGGTCTAAGCCGAAAGGGCCTGCATAGACGGGAAGCGAGTTTGAAGGGCCTCGATATTGAGGCCAATCGGGCTTGAACTTCCAGGACAGGCGAACCGGATTTCCGGGAGCTTTTCCGGGAATCCTCGTGCAAACCGGCTGATGACCGCCTTGTTGCGGGAATTGGCTAAAAAAGAGCGGAGCGATCCGTGGACCGATCACAAAAAGCAGAGATGGTTTCGGCTCTCAATGAGACGCTCGAAAGCGCGGCCCTCGTCGTGGTGACCCAACAATCCGGGCTCACCGTATCCGAGGTGTCGGGTCTTCGAACGCAGATGAGAGACGCCGGTGCCAGCTACAAGGTGACTAAAAATCGGCTCACGCGTCTTGCGCTTGAGGGCACGAAGTATAAGGCGCTGGAGTCAATGTTTACGGGACCGACCGCAATTGCGACGTCGGAAGATCCCGTGGCGGCGGCAAAGGTCTGCGTCGAGTTCGCCAAGAAGAACGAGAAGCTGACCATCGTCGGCGGTGCAATGGGTGAGGTGATTCTTGATCCTGCTGGGATCAATGCGCTTGCCAAATTGCCGTCGCTCGACGAATTGCGTGGAAAACTTATTGGCGTCCTGCAGGCGCCGGCAACGAAGGTTGCTGGTGTTGTACAGGCCCCGGCCGGCAAGCTGGCCCGGGTGTTCAGCGCCTACGGCTCTCAAGGTGAGGCGGCGTAAGCCTCTCGAGGAAATAGTTCAAGCCTAGGAGATTAAAATGGCTGATTTGGACAAGTTGGTAGAAGAGCTCTCGAAGCTCACTGTTATCGAAGCGGCTGAGCTCGCTTCAAAGCTCGAAGAATCCTGGGGCGTTTCCGCCGCTGCACCGGTTGCTGTTGCTGCCGTTGCTGGTGGTGGTGAGGCCGCAGCTGCTGAAGAGCAGACTGAGTTTGACGTTGTTCTGGCCGCTGCCGGCGAGAAGAAAATCAACGTGATTAAAGAAGTCCGCGCCATCACCGGTCTTGGCCTGAAAGAAGCCAAAGATCTGGTCGAGTCCGCACCTAAAGCCGTTAAGGAAGGTGCCAGCAAGGACGAAGCCGAAGAGCTTAAGAAGAAGCTCGAGGATGTTGGTGCGACGGTCGAGCTCAAGTAATCAGAGCCGATCGGACGTAACGCAAGGTCCGGCCGGCGTACGTGGTGAGCCACGTACGCCGCGTCGGCCTTCTGCGTATTTTGATTTGGGCCTGTTTATCGCAGGCCGGCCGGTTGGATCCGAAGGCCTAAAACCTGGTTCCTGAGGCGAGGTATCGCTGGTCGCAAGTGACGAATTCGACCGGGCGGATACATCGGGAAAAGACAAAGATTCTTGGCGCAGCTGCGTCAAAACCTGATGAAACGAGGACATGACTGACATGGCGAGATCGTTTACGGGCCGCAAACGTATTCGTAAGGATTTCGGGCGCATTGCTGAAGTAAGCAGCATGCCGAATCTGATCGAGGTTCAGAAAACCTCCTACGATCAGTTTCTGCAGATCGGTGTGCCTATGGCGGACCGTACGCAAACCGGCCTCCAGGAAGTTTTTGCATCGGTGTTTCCGATCAAGGATTTTTCCGAAAAGGCGGAGCTGCAGTTTTTGCGCTACGAGCTGGAAGAGCCGAAGTACGACGTTGAGGAATGTCAGCAGCGCGGGATCACCTTCGCGGCGCCCTTGAAGGTAACTCTGCGGCTTGTCGTTTGGGATATCGATGAGGACACGGGGTCCCGGTCGATTCGCGACATTAAGGAGCAGGACGTTTACATGGGCGATATGCCGCTCATGACCCGTCATGGCACCTTTGTCATCAACGGAACCGAGCGCGTGATCGTCTCGCAGATGCATCGCAGCCCGGGCGTGTTCTTCGACCATGACCGTGGCAAGACTCATTCTTCGGGTAAGTACCTCTTTGCTGCGCGCGTCATTCCTTACCGTGGCTCCTGGCTCGATTTTGAGTTTGACGCCAAGGATCTGGCCTATGTCCGTATCGACCGTCGCCGTAAACTGCCCGCGTCGACCTTGCTGCTGGCGCTGGATTCCGATGCAACCGAAGCGTTGCGCGAAGAACGGGCTGCTGCCGGTCTGGAGCTTGAGCCCCATGAAGCCACTGGTTTGAGCCCAGAAGACGTTCTCAACTTCTTCTATGACTCGATCGAGTACAAGCGCGCGAAGGATGGCTGGAAAACAGCCTTCAATCCCGAGCGTCTCAAGGGTTCTAAGCTGGCGCGCGATTTGATTGACGCGAAGACCGGCGACGTGGTTGCCGAGACGGGGACAAGGATGACTCCCCGCCTGGCGAAAAAACTGATCGAGGGCGGTCTTGAGAATCAGTTTGTCCAGAGTGACGACCTGATCGGCAACTATGTTGCCCAGGATTACATCAAGGAAGACACGGGCGAGGTTCTTTGCGAAGCCGGCGACGAGCTGACCGAAACCTTGATCGCGGAACTGGTCGAGGCAGGTGTCAAATCTCTGGCCGTTCTGGCCATCGATCATGTGAACGTCGGCCCTTACATGCGAAATACGCTGGCCATCGACAAGAACACGTCTCGTGAGGAAGCGCTGATCGATATTTATCGTGTCATGCGCCCTGGCGAACCGCCTACTCTCGAGACGGCCGAGGCCATGTTCAATGGCCTGTTCTTTGATCCCGAGCGCTATGATCTCTCGGCGGTCGGCCGGGTGAAGATGAACTCGCGGATGGGTTTCGAGACCGATGATCAGGTCCGGACGCTGCGCAAGACCGACATCCTGGCGATCCTTAAGATTCTGATGGAGCTTAAGGACGGCCGCGGTGAGATCGACGACATCGATCATCTTGGCAACCGTCGTGTCCGTTCGGTCGGCGAGCTGATGGAAAACCAGTACCGGGTCGGGCTGCTGCGTATGGAGCGGGCGATCAAGGAGCGTATGAGCTCGGTCGAGATCGACTCGGTTATGCCGCACGATCTGATCAACGCTAAGCCGGCTGCTGCTGCGGTGCGTGAGTTCTTTGGTTCTTCCCAGTTGTCACAGTTCATGGACCAGACCAATCCGCTGTCAGAGATTACGCATAAGCGGCGTCTCTCGGCGCTTGGTCCGGGTGGTCTGACCCGTGAGCGTGCCGGCTTCGAGGTTCGCGACGTTCATCCGACTCACTACGGTCGGATTTGCCCGATTGAGACGCCTGAAGGCCCGAACATCGGTCTGATCAACTCGCTGGCCACCTATGCCCGCGTGAACAAGTACGGTTTCATCGAAAGCCCTTACCGGACCGTTAAGGACGGTAAGGTCACGGATGAAGTGCGTTACCTCTCCGCTATGGAAGAGGGCCGCTACACGGTTGCGCAGGCCAATGCTCAGTTGAACGAAAACAACGAGTTCGTGGATGACCTGATTTCCTGCCGTCGCAGCGGCGATTACATTATGTCCCGTGTGGAAGACATCGATTTGATCGACGTTTCACCGAAACAGTTGGTGTCTGTCGCAGCGGCTCTGATCCCCTTCCTCGAAAACGATGACGCCAACCGGGCACTGATGGGCTCGAACATGCAGCGGCAGGCTGTGCCTTTGCTGAAGTCCGAAGCGCCATTGGTCGGGACCGGCATGGAATCGGTTGTCGCCCGTGACTCGGGTGTTGCAATTTCCGCGAGACGGACCGGCATTATCGATCAGGTCGATGCCACCCGTATTGTGGTTCGGGTTAGCGAAGAAACTTCGAGCGGCGAACAAGCCGTCGACATTTACAATCTCTTGAAGTTTCAGCGTTCCAACCAGAATACCTGCATCACGCAGCGCCCTCTGGTGAAAATGGGAGACACGGTCTCGCGCGGCGACATCATTGCCGACGGCCCGTCGACCAATCTGGGTGAACTGGCGCTTGGCCGTAATGTGCTGGTCGCGTTCATGCCTTGGAATGGTTACAACTTCGAGGATTCGATCCTGATTTCCGAGCGTATCGTGCGGGACGACGTTTTCACGTCGATCCATATCGAAGAGTTCGAAATCATGGCCCGGGATACGAAACTGGGTCAGGAAGAAATCACCCGTGACATCCCCAATGTCGGTGAGGACGCTCTGCGGAACCTCGACGAAGCGGGCATGGTCTACATCGGGGCCGAAGTATTGCCGGGCGATATCTTGGTCGGCAAGGTGACGCCAAAGGGTGAATCACCCATGACACCCGAAGAAAAGCTCCTGCGGGCGATCTTCGGTGAAAAGGCTTCGGACGTTCGCGATACCTCGCTGCGGGTGCCCCCGGGTGTGGGCGGTACTGTGGTCGAGGTGCGTGTGTTCTCCCGTCGTGGTGTTGACAAAGATGAGCGTGCTCTTGCGATTGAGCGTGCGGAAATCGAGCGTCTTGCCAAAGACCGCGATGACGAGAAGGTCATTCTGGAACGTAGTTTCTATGGCCGGCTGAAAGATTTGCTGCTGGGTGAAGTCGCTGTCACCGGACCAAAGGGCTTAAAGGCCGACACGAAGGTGACGGAAGAGACGCTGTCAGACTTCACGCCGGGGCAATGGCGTCAGTTTGCAGTCACCGACGATGCGCGGCAGACGGATATCGAAGCTCTCAACAAGCAGTTTGAGGGATCGATCGAGGAGTTGACCAAGCGGTTCGACAACAAGGTCGATAAGCTGCAGCGTGGCGACGAACTGCCGCCGGGCGTGATGAAGATGGTCAAGGTCTTCGTGGCTGTGAAGCGCAAGCTGCAGCCGGGCGATAAAATGGCCGGCCGTCATGGCAATAAGGGCGTCATCTCGCGGATCGTTCCGATCGAAGATATGCCCTATACTGAAGATGGAACACCGGTCGACATCGTGCTGAACCCGCTTGGCGTGCCAAGCCGCATGAACGTTGGTCAGATCCTTGAGACTCATTTGGGTTGGGCCTGTAGCGGTCTCGGCCGCCAGATCGGTGATCTGATGGCCGCGTCGAAACGCAGTGGCGACTATGCTCAGGTCAAGGACCGGTTGAAAGATATCTACGGCGACGAGGTCTATGCCGAGGATATCGCAGACATGGAAGGCGAAGCTCTGATTGAGCTTGGTCAGAATCTGACGGATGGTGTGCCGATCGCGACGCCGGTGTTCGATGGTGCGCGTGAAGACGACATCGTGAAGATGCTGACCCAGGCCGGATTGGATACTTCAGGTCAGGTGCGTCTGGTCGATGGCCGGACTGGTGAGGTCTTCGAGCGTTCGGTGACAGTGGGCTTCATCTACATGCTGAAACTCCATCATCTGGTTGACGACAAGATCCATGCCCGTTCGATTGGCCCCTACAGCCTTGTTACCCAGCAGCCGCTGGGCGGTAAGGCGCAGTTCGGCGGTCAGCGTTTCGGTGAGATGGAGGTCTGGGCGCTTGAAGCTTATGGCGCCGCCTACACGCTGCAGGAAATGCTGACGGTCAAGTCGGATGACGTTTCGGGCCGGACCAAAGTCTACGAGTCGATCGTCAAAGGCGACGACAATTTCGAAGCCGGTATTCCTGAATCGTTCAACGTTCTGGTCAAGGAACTGCGGTCCTTGGGGCTGAACGTCGAATTGAAGCAGAGCCAGTATTAGGCGAGCTGATGAACCTGCCGATTCACCCGGATGCGTGAATCGGCAGTGCCCGCCTGTAAAGTAGTTTTCGTAATCGGGAGATACCGATGAATAACGAGTTGATGAACATCTTCGGCCAGCCTGCGGGCTTGCAAAGCTTCGATCAGATTCGAATCTCGATCGCCAGCCCGGAGCGGATCCGTTCCTGGTCGTTCGGCGAGATCAAAAAGCCGGAAACCATCAACTACCGTACTTTCAAGCCGGAGCGGGACGGTCTGTTCTGCGCGCGCATTTTTGGTCCGATCAAGGACTACGAGTGCCTCTGCGGCAAGTACAAGCGCATGAAGTATCGTGGCATCATCTGCGAGAAGTGCGGTGTGGAAGTCACGCTTTCCAAGGTGCGTCGCGAGCGCATGGGCCACATTGAGCTGGCCAGCCCTGTTGCGCATATTTGGTTTCTGAAGTCGCTGCCGAGCCGCATTGGCCTTCTGGTCGATATGACTCTGAAGGATCTTGAGCGGGTTCTCTATTTCGAGAACTTCGTCGTGATCGAGCCGGGCCTGACGCCGCTGAAGGTCAACCAGTTGCTCAGCGAGGAAGAATTCCTCGATGCGCAGGAAGAGTATGGCGACGATTCCTTTACCGCGAAAATCGGTGCCGAAGCGCTGAAAGACATGCTTTCGAGTCTCGAACTCGAAGAAGAGCGTGACAGCCTGCGGATTGATCTGCGCGAAACCAATTCCGAAGCCAAGCGCAAGAAGTACGTCAAGCGCCTGAAGCTGATTGAAGCCTTCATGGAGTCTGGTGCGCGTCCGGAATGGATGATTCTCGACGTGGTTCCGGTCATTCCGCCTGAACTTCGGCCTCTGGTGCCGCTTGACGGAGGCCGTTTCGCAACTTCGGACCTGAACGATCTCTATCGTCGGGTGATCAACCGGAACAATCGTCTGAAACGCCTGATTGAGCTGCGCGCGCCCGATATCATCGTGCGTAACGAAAAGCGTATGCTGCAGGAATCGGTTGATGCTCTGTTCGACAACGGTCGCCGGGGCCGGGTGATCACGGGTGCCAACAAGCGCCCGTTGAAATCCATGTCCGATATGCTGAAAGGCAAACAAGGCCGCTTCCGTCAGAACCTGCTCGGTAAGCGCGTCGACTATTCCGGCCGTTCGGTGATCGTGGTTGGTCCGGAGCTTAAGCTGCATCAGTGCGGTCTTCCCAAGAAGATGGCGCTTGAGCTCTTCAAGCCCTTTATCTACTCCAAGCTCGAACTTTATGGCATGGCGTCGACGATTAAGGCTGCCAAGCGCATGGTCGAGAAGGAGCGTCCCGAGGTCTGGGATATCCTGGAAGAGGTGATCCGCGAGCATCCCGTGATGCTGAACCGGGCGCCGACGTTGCACCGTCTTGGCATCCAGGCTTTCGAGCCGGTCCTGATCGAGGGTAAGGCTATTCAGCTGCATCCTCTGGTCTGTACTGCGTTCAATGCTGACTTCGACGGTGACCAGATGGCCGTTCACGTGCCGCTGTCGCTTGAAGCCCAGCTTGAAGCCCGCGTGCTGATGATGTCGACCAACAACATCCTCTCGCCAGCGAACGGCAAGCCGATCATCGTGCCGTCTCAGGATATCGTGCTCGGGATTTACTATCTTTCGACCGAAGCCGATGGTGAGCCCGGTGAAGGCATGGCTTTCACAGATATGGGTGAGATGGAGCACGCTCTGTCGAGCGGTGCCGTGACCCTGCATGCGAAGATCAAGGCGCGTTATCACACGGTCGATGACGACAATCAGCCGATCACGACCATTGTCGAGACCACGCCGGGCCGGATGATCCTGTCCGAGATCTTGCCGCGGAACCCTGCGGTCAAGTTCTCGATGATCAACCGTCTGCTGACCAAGAAGGAAGTCACTGACCTTATCGATGTGGTCTATCGCCACTGCGGTCAGAAAGACACGGTCATCTTCTGCGACCAGATCATGAAACTGGGCTTCAGCTACGCCTGTAAGGCCGGTATCTCCTTCGGTAAGGACGATCTGCAGATTCCCGACGCCAAGGCACCACTGGTTGAAGCGGCGCAGGCCGAGGTTAAGGAATTCGAGCAACAGTACCTTGATGGCCTGATCACCAGCGGTGAAAAGTACAACAAGGTTGTCGACGTCTGGTCACAGTGTACCGACCGTGTTGCTGACGAGATGATGAAGGTAATTTCCGGCTTCACCGGCCGGGACGTCAACTCGGTCTATATGATGGCACACTCCGGTGCCCGTGGTTCGGCGGCACAGATCAAGCAGCTTGCCGGTATGCGCGGCCTTATGGCCAAACCGTCGGGCGAGATCATCGAGACGCCGATTATCTCAAACTTTAAGGAAGGCCTGACCGTGCTGGAGTACTTCAACTCCACCCATGGTGCACGTAAAGGCCTCGCCGATACCGCTCTGAAGACTGCAAACTCGGGTTATTTGACCCGTCGTTTGGTGGACGTGGCACAGGATGCCATCATCATCGAATACGATTGCGGTACGACCAATGGTCTGACCTGCACGGCGGTTGTCGAGGGCGGCGAGGTTATCTCTCCGCTTGGCGAACGTCTGCTGGGCCGGACCATGCTGGAAGACGTGGTCAATCCTTTGACGGGTGATGTCATCGTTTCCGCGGGCACAATGGTCGACGAAAGCAAGACCGACGAAATTGAGCGCGCGGGTGTCGACAGTGTCATGATCCGTTCGACCCTCACCTGTGAATCCAAAGGTGGCGTCTGTGCAGCTTGCTACGGTCGTGATTTGGCACGTGGTACCGAAGTCAACGTGGGTGAGGCCGTCGGCGTAATCGCAGCTCAGTCGATCGGCGAACCCGGTACCCAGCTGACTATGCGGACCTTCCATATCGGCGGTGCGGCCCAGCGTGGTGCCGAGCAGTCGAATGTCGAGGCAACGCAGGATGCCACGGTTTCGATTAAGAATCGCAACGTGGTTCTTAATTCCGACGGTGTTCCGGTGGTTATGGGGCGGAACCTTGAAATTGCCCTTCGGGACGAGACCAATCGCGAGCGGGCCCGTTTCAAGGTGCCTTATGGCGCCAAGCTGCTGGTCGATGACGGCGGCGTGGTGACCAAAGGTCAGAAACTGGCCGAATGGGATCCCTACACCATTCCGATCATTACTGAAAAAGAAGGCCTCGCGAACTATGTCGACCTTGTCGAAGGTCTCTCAATGCGTGAAGTCATGGACGAGACCACCGGTATTTCCAACCGGGTCGTTGTCGACTGGAAGCAGCAGCCTAAGGGCAATGACCTGAAGCCCCGCGTCACCTTGCGTGACGAAAAGGGCGAGGTGGTGACCTTGGCCAATGGCATGGAAGCACGCTATTTCATGTCCGTGGACGCAATTCTGTCGGTCGAGAACGGAGCAACGGTCAAGGCCGGCGACGTGCTGGCCCGTATTCCGCGGGAATCTTCGAAAACCCGCGATATTACGGGTGGTCTGCCGCGCGTTGCGGAGCTGTTCGAAGCCCGGAAGCCGAAAGACTACGCCATCATCAGTGAGATCGAAGGCCGGGTCGAATTTGGTAAGGATTACAAGACCAAGCGTCGGATCGTGGTGCGGCCTGAGGGTGACGAAGCCGGCGAACCGCGTGAGTACCTTATCCCTAAGGGCAAGCATATCTCGGTGCAGGAAGGCGACTATGTTCTGGTCGGCGACCTCTTGATGGACGGTAACCCCGTGCCTCATGACATTCTCGATGTCTTGGGCGTCGAGGCTCTGGCCGAATATCTGGCATATGAGATCCAGAGCGTTTATCGACTGCAGGGCGTGAAGATCAACGACAAGCACATCGAAGTGATCGTTCGCCAGATGTTGCAGAAGGTTGAGATTTCTGATGGCGGCGACACCACCTTCCTGATTGGGGAGCAGGTCGACCGCGAAGAGTTTGCGGAAGTCAATGACAAGGCTATTGCCGAGGGCGGTCGTGCCGCCGAGGCTCGGCCGGTCCTGCAAGGGATCACAAAGGCCAGCCTGCAAACGAGGTCATTCATTTCGGCAGCGTCGTTCCAGGAAACCACCAGGGTTCTCACGGAAGCAGCGACGCACGGCAAGCATGATAGTCTCATTGGTCTCAAAGAGAATGTCATTGTCGGTCGCCTGATCCCGGCGGGTACCGGTGCGGTCATGAACCGTCTGAAGCGAGTCGCTTCGGAACGGGACCAGGTGTTGCTGGACGAGAAGGAAAAGAACCAGGCCAGCATTCCCGGAGCGGTCGACGAGGCCGAGTCGGGTGGGGCCGAAGAGGAGACTTCGGTCGCCTAACGACGTCCTTTGACAGATCGTTGCGTTTAAGCGCCGTCGCCGGGATCGTTTGTTTCAAGAATCCCGGCGGCGGCGTGTTGTTTTTGGTCCGTAAAAAAAGGGTTTCCAAAGGCTTGACGCGATAGGGGTGCATCAATAGTATGCGCCAACCTTTCGGGGGCTGGTGGTAGGCCCATTGCGGTTTAGACGCAGCCTCGACGGTACACGGGATGAAAAATTTAACTGCTGTTTTAGACGGCGCTCAAAGCTCCGCGGGGTAAGGCTATTGCCCTGCCGCGGCGCTTTGGTTCGAGAGCTAGGTTTAAGGAAGTAACCTGAATGCCGACGATTAACCAATTGATCCGCAAGCCGCGTAAAGCGCCTGTAACGCGGAACAAAGTACCGGCGCTGGAAGCCTGCCCGCAAAAGCGGGGGGTTTGCACGCGCGTTTATACCACCACACCGAAGAAACCTAACTCGGCCCTGCGTAAAGTTGCGCGTGTGCGTCTGACCAACGGTTTTGAAGTGACCAGCTATATTCCGGGTGAAGGTCATAACCTTCAAGAGCACTCGGTGGTTATGCTGCGTGGCGGGCGTGTCAAGGACTTGCCCGGTGTCCGTTATCACATCATTCGCGGCACCTTGGATACCCAGGGTGTCAAGGATCGCCGCCAGCGCCGTTCGAAGTACGGCGCCAAACGGCCGAAATAAGGCAGGGTATTCAAGATGTCTCGCCGCCATAGCGCAGAAAAACGCGAAGTTCTGCCGGACCCCAAGTTCGGCGACACGATCGTCAGCAAGTTCATGAACTGCCTGATGTACGACGGAAAGAAGTCGGTTGCAGAGGGTATCGTTTACGGTGCATTTGATCGGATTTCAGAGCGCGGTAGCGCCGATCCGGTCCGGGTCTTCCACGAAGCACTCGGCAATGTGCGCCCGCACCTCGAGGTTCGGTCCCGCCGTGTCGGTGGTGCCACCTATCAGGTGCCCGTCGAGGTACGCCACGAGCGTGCTCAGGCGTTGGCGATCCGCTGGCTGATCAACGCCTCGCGCGCCCGTTCCGAGTTCACCATGACCGACCGTCTGGCGAACGAACTTATGGATGCTTCGAACAACCGCGGTTCCGCGGTCAAGAAGCGTGAAGACACTCACCGGATGGCAGAGGCCAATAAGGCCTTCTCCCATTACCGCTGGTAACGAAGCAAGAGAGCCCGCGTCATGTCTCGCACCACTCCGCTCGAAATGTACCGCAATATCGGCATCATGGCCCATATTGATGCCGGTAAGACGACCACAACTGAGCGTGTCCTCTACTACACCGGTGTTTCTCACAAGATCGGTGAAGTCCATGACGGCAACGCCACCATGGACTGGATGGAGCAGGAGCAGGAGCGGGGCATCACCATTACCTCGGCGGCCACGACCTGTTTCTGGAACGATCACCGGATCAACATCATCGATACACCGGGCCATGTTGACTTCACGATTGAAGTTGAACGGTCTCTCCGGGTTCTCGATGGTGCGGTTGCCGTGTTCGACTCGGTTGCCGGTGTTGAGCCTCAGTCCGAGACGGTGTGGCGTCAGGCCGACAAGTACAACGTGCCGCGGATCTGTTTCGTCAACAAGATGGACCGGATCGGCGCCGATTTTTACCGTTGTGTAGATATGATCGTCGACCGCCTCGGAGCGCAGCCGCTTGTCATGCAACTGCCGATCGGTTCCGAGAGCGAATTCGTCGGTGTTGTCGATCTGCTTAAGATGAAGGCGATCGTCTGGAAAGACGAGACCATGGGTGCCGAGTATGTCGAGGAAGACATTCCGGCCGATCTTGCCGACAAGGCTGCTGAATATCGCGAAAAACTGCTCGACCTCGCTGTTGAGCAGGACGACGATGCGATGGAAGCCTATCTCGAAGGCAACGAGCCTGATATCGAGACTCTGAAGCGCTGCATCCGCAAAGGCGCCTGTACCTCTTCTTTTGTGCCGGTTCTTTGTGGAACGGCCTTTAAGAACAAGGGTGTGCAGCCGCTTCTTGATGCGGTTGTTGATTTCCTGCCGTCTCCGATTGATGTTGATTCCGTTTCCGGCGTAAAGCCTGACTCGGACGAGGAGCTGGTTCGCAAGACGTCCGATGACGAGCCTGCCTCAGCACTTGCCTTTAAGATCATGACCGACCCCTTCGTTGGTTCGCTGACCTTTGTGCGTGTCTATTCAGGTGTCTTCACAACGGGCACTCAGATCTTGAACTCGGTCAAGGGGAACCGCGAGCGCGTCGGCCGTATGCTGCAGATGCACTCCAATCACCGCGAAGACATCAAGGAAGCCCGCGCTGGCGACATTGTCGCTATTGCCGGTCTGAAGAGCACGACCACTGGTGAGACATTGTGTGACCCCTTGAAGCCGATCATCTTGGAGCGCATGGAGTTTCCGGATCCCGTCATCGAAGTCGCTGTCGAGCCGAAGACCAAGGCCGACCAGGAAAAAATGGGTGTCGCTCTGGGCCGTTTGGCGCAGGAAGATCCTTCTTTCCGTGTTTCGACTGACGTTGAGAGCGGCCAGACGGTCATTAAGGGTATGGGCGAACTTCATCTCGACATCATCGTCGATCGCATGAAGCGCGAATTTAAGGTCGATGCGAACGTTGGTGCGCCGCAGGTTGCTTACCGTGAGACAATCTCTCGGGTTGCTGAGGTTGATTACACTCACAAGAAGCAGTCTGGTGGTTCGGGTCAGTTTGCGCGCATCAAGTTGACGTTTGAGCCGCAGCAGCCTGGTGAAGGTTACTCGTTCGATAACTCGATTTCCGGCGGTGCGGTTCCAAAGGAATTCATCCCGGGTGTTGAAAAAGGCCTGATTGCTGCACAGGCAACAGGTGTGATGGCCGGTTTTCCGGTGATCGACTTCAAGGTCACACTGACCGATGGCGCGAGCCATGACGTCGACTCCTCGGTGCTGGCGTTTGAAATTGCGGCCCGCGCCGCCTTCCGTGAAGGCGTGCAGAAGGCCGGACCTGCTCTTCTTGAGCCGGTTATGAAGGTCGAAGTGGTGACTCCCGAAGAATATATGGGAGACATCATCGGTGATCTTAACAGCCGCCGCGGCAATGTGTCCGGTATGGACAGCCGCGGCAACGCACAGGTGATCAACGCGATGGTCCCCCTTGCGAACATGTTCGGTTACGTCAACAACCTGCGCTCCATGAGCCAGGGCCGGGCACAATACACCATGCATTTTGACCACTATGAGCGAGTGCCGCAGGCAGTCGCCGATGAAGTGGTTGCCAAGATGGCCTAACCCGCGGAAGCGAGGTTTTGATCATCCTATGGACGGAGAATAGAGAAGATGGCGAAGGCAAAGTTTGAGCGGACTAAGCCGCACTGTAACGTTGGTACGATTGGTCATGTTGATCATGGTAAGACGACGTTGACGGCAGCGATCACGAAGGTGCTTGCAGAGAGTGGCGGGGCGGAGTTTTCTGCTTACGACCAGATTGACAAGGCACCTGAGGAGAAGGCGCGCGGGATTACGATTTCGACGGCACACGTTGAGTACGAGACGGAGAACCGTCACTACGCGCACGTTGATTGCCCTGGTCACGCGGACTATGTGAAGAACATGATCACGGGTGCTGCGCAGATGGACGGCGCGATCCTGGTTGTGTCGGCTGCTGACGGTCCGATGCCGCAGACTCGCGAGCACATCCTTCTTGCGCGCCAGGTTGGTGTTCCTGCGATCGTGATCTTCATGAACAAGGTCGACCAGGTTGACGACGAAGAGCTTATCGAGCTTGTTGAGCTTGAGATCCGCGAGCTTCTGTCTTCCTACGATTTCCCCGGCGACGATATTCCGATCATCAAGGGCTCGGCGCTTGCCGCGCTTGAAGATGGCGATGCGGCGATCGGCCGGGACGCGATCATGGAGCTTATGAAGGCTGTTGACGACTACATCCCGCAGCCTGAGCGTCCGAAGGATCGTCCGTTCCTGATGCCGATTGAGGATGTGTTCTCGATTTCCGGCCGTGGAACGGTTGTTACGGGACGTGTTGAGGCCGGTATCGTCAAGGTTGGCGACGAGATTGAGATCGTCGGCCTTAAGGACACGAAGAAGACGACCTGCACGGGCGTTGAGATGTTCCGGAAGCTTCTGGACTCTGGCGAAGCTGGCGACAACATCGGCGCGCTTCTGCGTGGTGTCGGTCGTGAGGACGTTGAGCGCGGTCAGGTTCTGGCAAAGCCGGGTTCGATCACGCCGCACACGAACTTCACTGCAGAAGCTTATATCCTTACGAAGGAAGAGGGCGGTCGTCATACGCCGTTTTTCACGAACTACCGTCCGCAGTTTTACTTCCGTACGACTGACGTTACGGGTGTCGTGACCCTGCCTGAGGGAACCGAGATGGTGATGCCTGGAGATAACATCTCCATGACGGTTGAGTTGATCGCACCGATCGCGATGGACGAAGGCCTTCGTTTCGCAATCCGTGAAGGCGGTCGTACCGTCGGTGCAGGCGTCGTCGCTGGCGTCATTAAGTAATCCAGAATTACCTTGAGGTAATTCGCGGCCGAGTGCGGCCGGATTCAAACAGTTATAGAACGTGAAAGGGGCGCCGGTTCAGGTGCGTGGCTCGTCGAGCCCGACAAGATCTTGATTACCGGCAGCCAATGGGGCTGAAATATGGACAGCCAGAACATCAGAATACGGCTAAAGGCCTTCGATCATCGGGTGCTCGATACGTCGACCTCCGAGATCGTCGGTACCGCCAAGCGGACGGGTGCGCAGGTGCGCGGACCCATTCCTTTGCCGACACGCATTGAGAAGTTCACGGTGCTTCGTGGACCTCACATCGACAAGAAGAGCCGCGAGCAGTTCGAAATCCGGACTCACAAGCGTCTTCTGGACATTGTCGACCCTACACCGCAGACCGTTGACGCTCTGATGAAGCTCGACCTGGCTGCTGGTGTGGATGTCGAGATTAAGCTGAAGGGCTAGGATTATGCGCACGGGTATGATTGCGCAGAAGCTTGGCATGACGCGCGTGTTTACCGATGAAGGTCAGCACGTTCCTGTCACCGTCCTGAAGGTCGACAAGTGTCAAGTCGTTGCAGTGCGCACAAAAGAATCGGACGGCTACTCCGCCGTTCAGTTGGGTAACGGAAAGGCGAAGGTCAAACGCGTGACCAAGCCGATGCGTGGCCATTATGCAAAAGCCAAGGTTGAGCCTAAGCGGAAGCTGGGTGAGTTTCGGGTTTCCGACGACGCCTTGCTGGAAATCGGTCAAGAACTGTCGGTGAACCACTTCGTAGCCGGACAGTTTGTGGACGTTACGGGGACTTCGATCGGTAAGGGTTTTGCCGGTGCCATGAAACGCCATAACTTCGGCGGCCTGCGGGCAACTCATGGTGTCTCGGTTTCGCACCGTAGCCACGGTTCAACAGGTAACAGCCAGGATCCGGGTAAGGTCTTCAAAGGTAAGAAGATGGCCGGTCACATGGGTGATGCCCGGGTGACGACACAGAACCTCAGGATCGTTTCGACCGATGAGGAGCGTGGCTTGATCCTGGTTAAGGGTGCCGTTCCGGGAGCCGAAGGCGGTTGGGTCCGGATCAGCGATGCGGTTAAGCGCGCGCTTCCAGAGGCAGTGCCTTTCCCCGCTGGTATCGTTGCGGCAGCGGTTGAAGAAGCTCCTGCAGAGGCGCCTGAAGAAGCTCCGGCTGAGGCAGAAGCAGCACCGGCAGAGGCTTCAGAAGCCGCTGGCGAAGATAAGGATCAATGACCATGAAGTGTTCGGTCACGACCCTCGAAAACAAAGCCGCTGGCGAGATTGAGTTGAATGACTCGGTCTTCGGACTTCCTGTCCGGGCGGACATCCTGGGCCGGATGGTAAATTGGCAGCTCGCGAAGCGGCGTGCCGGGAACCATAAGGTCAAGGGACGTAGCGAAGTTTCCGGCTCGACCCGGAAGATCACGAAGCAGAAAGGCGGCGGCGGTGCCCGTCACGGAAGTCTGCGTGCACCGATCTTCCGTGGCGGTGGTGTTGTCCACGGTCCGGTCGTTCGGGATCACAATCTCGATCTGCCGAAGAAGGTCCGGAAGCTGGCGTTGAAGACGGCGCTGTCGTCCAAGGCCGCTGACGGCAAGCTGATCGTGCTCGAGAGCGCGGACGTCAAAGACGCGAAAACTTCGGCTCTGTCGAAGCAGTTCGGAACGCTTGGCTGGGGTTCGGTTCTGGTGATTGACGGTGCGGCGATTAACGAGAGTTTTGCTCGTGCTGCCCGCAACATTCCCAACGTCGACGTTCTGCCTCAGCAGGGCGCCAACGTTTACGACATCCTGCGGCGCGACACTCTGGTGTTGACCAAGGATGCTGTGGAAGCGCTGGAGGCGCGACTGAAATGAGTAAGGGGCGCGCGCGCAACAAGGCGCCGGTGACGATCTCCAAGGAGCGGATGTACGAAGTCATTCGCCAGCCGGTCGTCACTGAAAAATCCACTTTGGGTTCTGAGCACAACCAGGTTGCCTTCAAGGTGGCTATGGATGCGACCAAGCCTGAAATCGTTTTGGCAGTCGAAGGTCTGTTCAATGTCAAGGTGAAAGCGGTCAACACGCTTCGCCAGGACGGTAAGACCAAGCGGTTCAAGGGTCGTCCGGGCCGCCGTGCCGACGTCAAGAAAGCATACGTCACGTTAGAAGAGGGTCACAGCATCGACGTGACCACGGGAATCTGATCCTATGGCGCTAAAAACATACAGTCCGACGACGCCATCACGCCGTAATCTGGTGTTGATCGATCGCTCGGGTCTTTGGAAGGGCAAACCGGTCAAGAAGCTGACCGAAGGCCTGACCAAGAAGGGCGGACGCAACAACACCGGTCGGGTTACGGCCCGCCGGCAGGGTGGCGGTCACAAACGCAACTATCGTCTGGTCGACTTCAAACGTCTCAAGTTCGATGTTTCGGCGACGGTTCAGCGGATCGAATACGACCCGAACCGGACCGCGTTTATTGCCCTGATCGAGTATGATGACGGGGAGCTGTCTTACATCCTTGCGCCGCAGCGCTTGGCGATTGGAGACAAGGTCATTGCTTCTACGAAGGCGGATATCAAGCCTGGCAACGCGATGCCTCTAAGCGCGATCCCCGTTGGCACAATTGTGCACAACGTGGAGATGAAGGCTGGTAAGGGCGGTCAGATCGCCCGCTCGGCCGGGACCTATGTTCAGATCGTCGGACGCGATGCCGGTTATGCTCTGCTGCGTCTTGGATCGGGCGAAGTCCGCATGATCCGGGCCGAGTGCATGGCAACGGTTGGTGCCGTTTCCAACCCCGACGAGTCGAACCAGAAATTGGGTAAGGCCGGCCGTAAGCGCTGGATGGGCAAACGCCCATCGGTCCGCGGTGTTGCCATGAACCCGATTGACCATCCGCACGGCGGCGGCGAAGGCCGCACTTCCGGCGGTCGCCATCCGGTGACTCCCTGGGGTAAGCCGACGAAGGGCGCCAAGACGCGCCGTAACAAGAAGACGGACGGCCTTATCGTGCGCCGCCGTCACAAGAAACGCTAAGGGGAAGGCCGCCATGGCTCGCTCCGTATGGAAAGGTCCGTTCGTCGACGGTTATCTGCTCAAAAAGGCCGATACAGTCAGAGGTTCCGGACGAAACGAAATCATCAAGACCTGGTCGCGCCGTTCGACGATCATGCCGCAGTTTGTCGGCTTGACCTTCGGCGTCTACAACGGCCAGAAGTTCCTGCCTGTTCTGGTGACCGAAAATATGGTCGGTCACAAGTTCGGCGAATTCTCTCCGACGCGGACCTACTACGGTCACGCTGCGGATAAGAAATCCAAGAGGGGCTAAGGTCGATGAGTAAGTCGAAAACCCCGCGCGTGTTGGCTGACAACGAAGCCAAGGCTATCGCTTTGAACATGCGGACCAGTTCTCAGAAGCTGAATCTGGTTGCCGCCAGCATTCGCGGCAAGACGGCCGAGAAAGCCCTGGCAGAGCTGACCTTCTCAAAGCGCCGCATTGCCGGTGAGGTCAAGAAGGTTCTGCAATCGGCGATTGCGAATGCGGAAAACAATCACCAGCTCGACGTCGACCGTCTTTATGTGGCGGAAGCTTCGGTGGGCAAAAGCTTCACGATGAAGCGTTTCCGGGCCCGTGCCCGCGGCCGTGTCGGCCGGATCGTGAAACCTTGGAGCCGCCTGACCGTGGTGGTGCGTGAGCGTGAGGAGACGGCGTAATGGGTCATAAAGTCAATCCAATCGGCCTGCGCGTCGGTATTAACCGGACCTGGGATTCCCGCTGGTTCGCCGACGGCAACTACGCGGACCTGCTGCTCGAGGATCTCGAGCTACGCAAGTACCTGCGTAAGCGTCTGCAGCAGGCCGGTGTGTCGCGGATCGTGATCGAGCGTCCTGCGAAGAAGGCCCGCGTAACGATTTATACGGCCCGTCCCGGCGTTGTCATTGGTAAGAAGGGTGCAGACATCGAAAAGCTGCGCTCCGCTCTTCAGCAGCGCACGAGCAGCGAAGTACATCTGAACATCGTTGAGGTTCGTAAGCCTGAGATCGATGCCAAGCTGGTCGCCGAGAACATTGCTAATCAGCTGGAGCGGCGTGTTGCCTTCCGGCGGGCGATGAAGCGTTCGGTTCAGTCCGCCATGCGCCTTGGGGCCGGTGGTATCCGGATCAACTGCGCCGGCCGGTTGGGCGGTGCGGAAATTGCACGGACCGAATGGTACCGCGAAGGCCGCGTGCCTCTGCATACGCTTCGTGCCGATGTCGATTACGGCGAAGCGACGGCGCAGACGACCTACGGAGCTTGCGGCGTGAAGGTTTGGGTCTTCAAGGGAGAAATCCTGGCCCACGACCCAATGGCCCAGGACAAGCGGTCTCAGGATTTGCAGGCTGCGCGTTAAAGCAGTCAGGCTTGAGGAAACAGAGCAATGTTACAACCAAAGCGGACAAAATTCCGCAAAGCCCATAAGGGCCGGATCCATGGCAAGGCGAAGGGCGGCACAGCCCTGACCTTTGGCGCTTACGGTATGAAGGCGATGACGCCAGGTCGTGTTTCTGCCCGTCAGATCGAAGCAGCCCGCCGCACCATTACCCGTCACATGAAGCGTGTCGGTAAGCTTTGGATCCGCGTGTTCCCAGACGTGCCGGTTTCGAGCAAACCTGCCGAGGTTCGTCAGGGTAAGGGTAAGGGTAACCCGGAATGGTGGGCGGCTCGGGTCAAGCCCGGCCGTGTCATGTTCGAACTCGATGGCGTTCCCATGGAGCTCGCTCGCGAAGCCTTTAAGCTGGCTTCGGCCAAGCTGCCCGTGCAAACCAAGTTCATCGCCCGTGTCGGTGAGGAGGGTTAGGTCATGAAAGCGAGTGATCTGAGGGTCAAGACCCAGGACGAGTTGAAAGACGAGCTGATGGGACTGCACAAAGAACAGTTCAATCTGCGCTTCCAGAAGGCCAGTGGCCAGCTCGAGAATACGACGCGCGCACGCCAAGTTCGCCGTGATATCGCGCGCATCAAAACCATCCTGCACCAAATGCAGGCCGTTTCTTAGGAGAGTATCAATGCCGCGTCGTGTGTTGCAGGGTGTGGTGGTTAGTGACAAGACCGATAAGACGGTTACCGTCTTGGTCGAGCGGCGCGTCATGCACCCCATCTATAAGAAGTTCATTAAGCGTTCGAAAAAGTATCATGCCCATGACGAGACCAATTCGGTCAAATCGGGCGAGACTGTTCGAATTCGTGAGTGCCGTCCGATTTCCAAGACCAAGAGCTGGGAAGTTTTCGACGAATCTGCCGCCAGCGCTGAAGGTTAGGGGCTCGCCATGATTCAAATGCAATCCCAACTCGATGTCGCCGACAATTCCGGTGCCCGTCGAGTCCAGTGCATCAAGGTGCTGGGCGGATCGAAACGCAAGACTGCCGGTGTCGGCGATGTCATTGTGGTATCGGTCAAGGAAGCCATTCCGCGCGGTCGTGTGAAAAAGGGTGATGTACATCGTGCCGTCATCGTTCGCACTGCCAAGGAAATCCGTCGTCCGGACGGCAGTTCGATCCGGTTCGACAACAACGCCGCGGTGTTGATCAACAAGCAGGGCGAGCCGATCGGAACCCGTATCTTCGGTCCGGTCACCCGCGAGCTGCGCGCACGCCAGTACATGAAGATCATTTCTCTGGCGCCTGAGGTGCTATGATGAGCAAGAAGTTTAAGATCAAAAAAGGCGACAAGGTGACAGTGATCACCGGTCGTGACAAAGGCAAGAAGGGCGAAGTGCTGCGTGTTGTACGTGAGGACGACCGGGTGGTTGTTCAGGGTGTCAACATCGTCAAGCGTCATACGCGTCCGACTGCTTCCACACCGGGCGGGATCGTCGAGCAAGAGGCGCCCCTCCATATTTCGAACGTTGCCCATATCGATCCGAAATCCGACCAGCCCACACGCGTCGGTTTCCGGGTTGAAGAGGGCGGTCGCAAGGTGCGTGTTTCCAAGCGCTCCGGCGAAGTCATAGACATTTAAGGCGAGGCAGGACCATGAAGCCGCGCTTGAAAGAGCACTACGAAACGACTGTTAAACCGAGCCTGGTGCAGCAGTTCGGATACAAGAACGAGATGTCGGCACCGAAGATCGAAAAGATCGTGCTGAACATCGGTGTTGCTGGCGCCGTGCAGGACCAAAAGAAGGTTGCTGCCGCCGCTAACGAAATGGGTCTGATTGCTGGTCAGAAGCCGGTGATCACGAAGGCGAAGAAGTCGATCGCAGCTTTCAAACTGCGTGAAGACATGCCGCTCGGCTGCAAGGTGACCTTGCGGAAGGACCGGATGTACGAATTTCTGGATCGCCTGGTGACCGTTGCTTTGCCCCGCGTCCGCGACTTTCGCGGCGTATCGGACAAAAGCTTCGATGGCCGCGGCAATTATGCCATGGGCTTGAAGGAACAGATCGTCTTTCCCGAGATCGACTACGACGCTGTCGACGAGATCCGGGGCATGGACATCGTGATCTGCACCACTGCGAAGACGAATGAGGAAGCCAAGGCTCTCCTCGCGGGCTTCGATATGCCGTTCCAGAAATAGCGGCGGAAGGGATCGAAAAGAATGGCTAAGGTTAGCGCCATCAAAAAGAATCAGAAGCGTCGGAAGGTTGTCGCCCAGCAGGCGTCAAAACGTGCGGCTCTCAAGGCTGTCGCGAACGACCGGTCCCTCTCACCAGAGGAACGCTTCCTGGCCCACATCAAACTGGCAGAGCTGCCACGCGATGGGTCGAAAATTCGAGTTCGCAATCGTTGCGAGTTGAGCGGACGCCCGCGCGGCGTCTATCGGAAATTTAAGTTGTCGCGTATTGCATTGCGTGACCTCGCATCGATCGGCCAGATCCCTGGCATGGTCAAGTCGAGCTGGTAGGAAAGGGTCCGCGCGATGGCGATGAGCGATCCTCTTGGGGATATGCTAACCCGCATCCGGAACGGACAGCGAGTTGGTAAGTCAAAAGTAACGGCGCCGGCGTCCCGCCTGCGTTCGAATGTGCTTGATGTATTGAAGCGCGAAGGTTTTATCCGGGATTTCCGCACGCAGGAACAGTCCCCGGGTATCAGCGAGCTTGAGATCGAGTTGAAGTACAACGAAGGCCAGCCTGTGATCAACGAGATCGCACGGGTTTCGACCCCGGGTCGTCGCGTGTACTCGAAGATCAAAGAGCTGCCGCGTTATTACAACGGTTTGGGAATTACCATCCTGTCGACGCCACGTGGTGTGATGTCGGATCAGGAGGCGCGCGCTGCCAACGTCGGCGGCGAAGTTCTCTGCCGGGTATTTTAAGGGATTGGGTGAATGTCGCGCGTAGGCAAAAATCCGGTCGAGGTGCCCAGCGGCGTCGAAATTGCGGTCAAGGGCCGTTTGGTTTCGGCAAAAGGCAAGCTGGGTCAGCTCGAATTCGAAGCAACCGACGATGTTGCGATCGAGGTCAAGGACGGGCAAGTGACCGTCACGCCTGTAAATCAGTCCAAGCAGGCCCGCGCCATGTGGGGCACCGCACGTTCGCGGGTCCAGAACATGGTCACGGGGGTGTCCGACGGCTTCACGCGGAACCTCGAGATTAATGGCGTCGGTTACCGTGCCGCGGTCCAGGGCAAAAGCCTGAACCTGCAGCTGGGGTACAGTCACGATATCAACTTCCCGATCCCCGAGGGGATCTCGATCACCTGCTCGAAGCCAACCGCGATTGCGATTTCGGGTGCTGACAAGCAGAAGGTCGGTCAGGTTGCATCAGAAATCCGCAGCTTCCGTCCGCCAGAGCCTTACAAAGGCAAGGGCGTGAAGTATGAGGATGAGGTGATCCTGCGCAAAGAAGGCAAGAAGAAGTAAGGCCATGCTGAGCAGCAAACAACTTCGCGACCGCCGCACGCGCCGTGTTCGCGCACAGATCAAGCGCAAAAGCGGCAGCCGGCCCCGTTTGTCGGTCTTCCGGTCGAGCAAACACATCTACGCCCAGGTTATCGACGATGTGCAGGGGGTAACCCTTGTGTCTGCATCGACGATCGATAACGACCTCAAGTCAAAATTGGCGAAGGGTGCCGACAAGGCAGCCGCTACCGAGGTGGGTAAACTTATTGCCGAGCGTGCTGTCGCCGCCGGCGTCAAAGAAGTGGTCTTCGACCGTGGCGGATACATCTTCCACGGCCGGGTAAAGGCTCTGGCAGACGCCGCACGCGAAAACGGCCTGGCATTCTAGGAAAGCAGATCGATGGCACGAGCCCCAAGAGAATCACGATCCCAGAGAGATGACCGGCGTCCGCGCGACCGCGACGAGCCGGAGCTCATCGAGAAGCTGGTCGGTATTAATCGCGTAGCCAAGGTGGTCAAGGGTGGCCGGCGTTTCGGCTTTGCCGCGCTGGTCGTTGTCGGCGATGGCCGTGGCCGCGTCGGTCATGGCCACGGCAAGGCCCGCGAAGTTCCAGAGGCAATTCGCAAAGCCACTGAATCGGCGAAGCGCGCCATGATCCGTGTGCCGCTGCGTGAGGGCAGGACTCTGCACCACGATATTAAGGGGCACTACGGTGCTGGTAATGTCGTACTGCGTGCAGCTCCGGCCGGTACGGGTATCATTGCCGGTGGTCCGATGCGTGCGATTTTCGAAGCCCTTGGCGTCCAGGACGTCGTGGCGAAGTCGGTCGGCACCTCGAATCCCCACAACATGATCAAGGCCACTTTTGAGGCTCTGTCGCGTTGTGCCAGCCCGCGTATGGTTGCTCAGCGCCGTGGTAAGAAGGTTTCCGACATTCTCGGCAACCGCACTGCCGGTGCTGCCGAGGCACGGGAGTAAAGCAAAATGGCCGCTAAGAAGAAAACAGTTAAGGTCGTGCAGATCGCAAGCCCGATTGGGCGGATGAAGGATCAGCGCGCGACTCTCATCGGCCTCGGTCTGAACAAGATCAACCGTAGCCGTGAGCTCGAGGATACACCGTCGGTGCGCGGTATGATCAACAAAGTCAGTCATCTCATACGGGTTGAGAGCGACGCCTAGGCGTCGTTTGCTCCTCCCTTGACTGAAGCAGGGTAAAGAGACATGAAGCTCAATCAGCTGTCCGATAACGCAGGCGCTCGTAAGGATGCCAAGCGCGTTGGCCGCGGCATCGGTTCCGGCACAGGTAAGACCTCCGGCGCCGGCCACAAGGGTCAGAAGGCCCGCAGCGGTGTTGCGATCAAGGGTTTCGAAGGCGGCCAGATGCCTCTGCATCGCCGTCTGCCGAAGCGCGGGTTCAACAACATCTTCAAAAAGGACTTCGTTGCCGTAAACATCGGCCGCCTGCAGGCGGCGATTGATGCAGGCAAACTTGACGCGAAGTCGGAGATCAATGCCGAATCGCTCAAGGCCTCCGGTGTGGTTACGAATCCGCGAGATGGAATTCGTTTACTTGCATCCGGTGAACTGAAGACCAAAGTAAATATCGCGGTCGCCGGTGCTTCCAAGGCCGCGATTGCCGCGGTCGAGAAAGCTGGCGGCAGTGTAACCGTCGCTGTAGCCAAGGTGGCAGCGGCCGAAAGCTAAGAAAGTCAGCGGGCTTGTGGCATCTTCTTAAAGTGAAGATGCAGAAGTCCGTCGGTTGGGTCAGTCATTGTATTGCCGTCGCTCTCAGGCTTTGACCGGGGAGCGTTCGGCAGTTATAGCGATGTGCTGGCATCAGCCGCGGGAACAACTGGGATAAAGTATATGGCCTCAGCCGCCGAACAACTTGCTGCAAATATGAACTTCGGCGCGCTAGCCAAGGCGACCGAACTCAAGAAGCGCATTTGGTTCACGCTTGGTGCATTGGTGATCTACCGGCTTGGAACTTACATTCCGATCCCTGGAATCGATACGTCGATTTTCGCCACAATCTACCAGAACCAAGCCCAGGGCGGTGTCCTCGATATCTTCAATGCCTTTTCAGGTGGTGCTTTGGAGCGCATGACGATCTTTGCGCTCAACATCATGCCTTACATCTCGGCGTCGATTATAATGCAGCTGCTCACCGCTGTGTCGCCGCAGATTGAAGCCTTGAAGAAAGAAGGCGAATCGGGCCGGAAAAAGATCAATCAATACACCCGTTACGGTACAGTCGTACTGGCTGCTGTACAGGCTTTTGGTATTGCCAAGGGCTTGGAGGCGACAGTTGGAACGGGCGGTTCGGCGGTGATCGAGCCGGGACTGTTTTTCGAGCTTTCGACGGTCATTACGCTCACGGGCGGTACCATCTTCCTGATGTGGCTGGGCGAGCAGATTACCCAGCGCGGTGTCGGTAACGGTATTTCCCTGATCATCTTCTCGGGTATCGTGGCAAACCTGCCGATTGCGCTGGCACAGGCCTTTTCGCTGGGCCAAACCAATGCCCTGGCGATCCTCGTGCCAATCATGGCGGTTGCTGTGATCGCGTTCATCGTCTACGTCGAGCGGGCTCACCGCAGGATCATTGTTCAGTATCCGAAGCGTCAAGTGGGCAACAAGATGTTCGGCGGCGAAGCTTCGCATCTGCCGATGAAGCTCAATGTGGCGGGTGTCATTCCGCCGATCTTTGCCTCGTCGCTTCTGCTGATGCCTCTGACGGCAGCTGGCTTTTCCGGCGGTACGGGACCAGAGTGGCTGAGCTGGGTGACGGCCAATCTGGGACGCGGCTCTCCCGCCTATCTGCTTCTCTTTACCGCGCTGATCGTCTTCTTTGCCTTCTTTTATACCAGCATCGTCTTCAATCCGGAGGATACTGCTGACAACCTGAAGAAGCATGGCGGCTTCATTCCGGGCATTCGACCGGGTAAGAATACGGCCACGTACCTGGAATTTGTGCTGAATCGACTGACTGTTGTCGGGGCTTCCTATCTGGCGCTGGTTTGCCTGCTGCCAGAACTGGTGAGCGCGCAGTTTTCCGTGGTGACGTTTTATTTCGGTGGCACGTCTCTGCTGATTATCGTTTCGGTCACCATGGACACCGTGGGTCAGATCCATTCTCACCTGCTGGCGCATCAATACGAAGGACTCATCAAGAAGTCCAAGCTGAAGGGACGGCGTGGGTGAATATCATTCTATTGGGTCCTCCGGGGGCAGGTAAGGGTACTCAGGCGAAGCGATTGCAGGACAAGCATGGTCTTGTTCAGCTTTCGACGGGTGACATGCTTCGGGAATTGAAGAATTCCGGCAGTGAGCTGGGCGCGCAGGCCAAGGAAATCATGGACGCCGGCAAGCTGATGCCGGACGATCTTATGATCGAGATGATCTCGCAACGCATCGACGCGCCGGATTGTGCGACGGGATTTATTCTCGACGGCTTTCCCCGGACGACCCCGCAGGCCCAAGGGTTGGATAAAATGCTTGCCGACAAGGGGTTGAAGCTCGATCGAGTGATCGAGATGGCCGTCGACGAGGCGGCGCTGATCGAGCGCGTGGTGGGGCGTTATTCTTGTGCCAAATGCGGCGCAGGCTATCACGACCTATACCAGAAGCCGGTCAAAGAGGGTGTGTGTGATAACTGCGGTAATGGTGAGTTTTCACGCCGCGCCGATGACAACGAAGAGACGATGCGGACCCGCTTGGCGACGTATCATGAACAGACCGCGCCGATCCTTCCCTACTATCGGGAGAAGGGCGTGTTGAAGACGATCGACGGCATGGCGGCGATCGATGAAGTAACAGGGCAGATTGAGGCCATTCTAGCTGCGGCGTAACACCCGTGGCATGACGGTTGACTTGGGGGAGCGGGTGCATATAATCCCGCATCCTTCGGCGCGGCCGCGACCGGAAGGTTTTGCCTGTCCAAGCGTTCCAGGACTTCGGGCCAGGTTGGTCCGAGGCATAAATTAACAAGCTTCTCAGGGCTGTGGCCCGGGAATCGATGTTTTAAGGAGACCGTGGCGTGGCACGTATTGCTGGCGTCAATATCCCGACGCAAAAACGGGTACAGATTGCTTTGACCTACATTCACGGTATTGGCCGCGCCAAAGCCGTGGAAATCTGCAGCACGGTCGGTATTCCGGCGGAGCGGCGGGTGAACGAGCTGACCGACGATGAGGTCGTGCGGGTTCGCGAGGCCATTGACCGTGGTTACACGGTGGAAGGCGACCTTCGTCGTGAAGTGGCGATGAACATCAAGCGTTTGATGGACCTGGGCTGCTATCGCGGCCTGCGGCACCGTAAGGGTCTGCCGGTTCGTGGACAGCGGACGAGCACGAATGCCCGTACCCGCAAGGGTCCGGCGAAGCCGATTGCAGGCAAGAAGAAATAACTTCAAAACGATAAGATAAGGTTTTACAGGCCATGGCCAAACCTCAAGCGCGTTTGCGTCGTCGCGAGCGGAAAAACATCTCTTCCGGCATCGCCCACGTCAATGCGACGTTCAACAACACGGTGATCACGATTACCGATGTTCAGGGCAATACTATTTCCTGGTCCTCGGCCGGTGGGCAGGGCTTCAAGGGATCGCGGAAGTCGACTCCTTATGCCGCACAGCTCGCTGCTGAAGACGCTGGCCGCAAGGCACAGGATCACGGCATGAAGACCCTGGAAGTTAACGTTAAGGGCCCTGGTTCGGGCCGCGAATCGGCTCTGCGGGCCCTGCAGGCGGTCGGCTTTACGATCACTGCGATCCGCGATGTAACTCCGATTCCGCACAACGGTTGCCGGCCGCCAAAACGGCGCCGCGTCTAGAGCGCGATCGATCTTGATCGAAGTGATCAAGATCGTGAATCGTCCTCTGATCATATGAAGGAGAGACTGGTTCACGTTTCATTTCGCTTCGAAATAAGACGATCAGACTCTAGACCGTTTCACGGGAGCTGCAGGCCCGGGTGTCTGCAGCAGTAACGTGGCAAGTCGGAGGCCGGTGCAGACCGGCTTTTGGCATTCAAAGACAGCGGGCAGGCGCAAAGCAGTCCGCACATTATGAGGGCGCAATCGTGCTTCAGAAAAATTGGACCGAACTAATTAAGCCGAACAAGCTAGACATCCAGCCGGGTCCCGATGCTTCCCGCGTTGCGAAGGTCGTCGCCGAACCTCTGGAGCGGGGTTTTGGTCTGACACTCGGCAATGCGTTACGCCGGGTGCTGTTGTCCTCCTTGCAAGGTGCTGCTGTAACGTCGATCCAGGTGGACGGTGTTCTGCACGAGTTCTCCTCCATTCCCGGCGTGCGTGAAGACGTGACCGACGTGGTGTTGAACATCAAATCGATCGCTCTGCGTATGGGAGGCGAAGGTCCCAAGCGCATGCGTCTGCGTGCCGAAGGCCCAGGCCCGGTCACGGCCGGACAGATCGAGACTGGCGCCGACATCGAAGTGATGAATCCGGATCTCATCCTCTGTACTCTGGATGATGGTGCGCGGATCGACATGGAGCTGACGGTCGAGATCGGCAAGGGCTACGTTGCCGCTTCGCAGAACCGTCCGGAAGATGCGCCGATTGGCCTGGTGCCGGTCGATTCGATTTTCTCGCCTGTGCGCAAAGTCTCCTACAAGGTGGACAATACCCGCGTTGGCCAGGTCACCGATTATGACAAGCTGACGATGGATGTGTTCACCAATGGTGCGGTGACGCCCGAGGATGCGGTCGCTCTGGCCGCCCGGATCCTTCAGGACCAGCTGCAGCTCTTCGTGAACTTCGATGAACCCCAGGTTCGCGAAATCGAAGATCGTCCGAGCGAGCCGCCGTTCAACAAGAACCTGCTGCGCAAGGTCGACGAGCTCGAGCTTTCCGTACGTTCAGCCAATTGCCTCAAGAACGACAACATCGTCTACATTGGCGATCTGGTCCAAAAGAGCGAAGGCGAGATGCTGCGGACGCCGAACTTCGGCCGTAAGTCGCTAAACGAGATCAAGGAAGTTCTCTCGACCATGGGTCTGCATCTTGGGATGGAGATTGCCGAGTGGCCACCGGAGAACATCGAGGAACTGGCGAAGAAGCTCGAAGAGCCTTACTAAGATATAGAGTGCGGTTGTTTTTGACCCTTAGCGCCAAAAACAAGAAGCAGTCTGTAAGCTTCTTCTGCTGAAGAAAATGGAGCCATCCGGCTCAGTGCGACGTACCCGACCCCGATGGGGACTTGGCGTCGCACCGCTTAATCGGCCTCGTGCGCGAGGTTATAGAGAACGGAGAGAAGATAATGCGTCACGGAATGAGCGGTCGTAAGCTGAACCGCACCAGCAGCCACCGTAAGGCAATGTTCGCCAACATGGCTGTCGCTCTGCTCAAGCACGAGCAGATCAAAACGACCTTGCCGAAGGCGAAAGATCTTCGTCGTGTGGTCGACAAGCTGATCACCCTTGGCAAGCGTGGCGATCTTCACGCCCGCCGTCAGGCCCACTCCGTTCTGCGTGATGACAAGATCACTGCGAAGTTGTTCGATGATCTGGCAGGACGTTACGAAAGTCGGGCAGGCGGCTACACACGCGTGCTGAAAGCCGGTTTCCGGCATGGCGATATGGCGCCGATGGCTTTCATCGAGCTGGTTGATCGTAATGTAGATGCCAAGGGCATGGACTCCGGTCCGACGCAGGACGCAGACGAAGACGAGGGCGAAGAATAGCTTCGGCTTTTGAGTCGCGGCTCCGGCTCCTTGAAAAAGGCTTGAGCACCGAGACTTTATGGCAAAGGCAGTCCTTCAGGGCTGCCTTTTGTCGTTCAACGTGCTTTGTTTTCAACAGATATTGGACGGTACGGGATACTAAAGCGTTCTAAACGATGGGAAATTGGTAGTTTCCGGTCCTGCACAGCTTGCTATTCTGGACCCTCGCACGACAAGGTGATGCGCCGTGAAGGGTGTGGCGGTTAAACTGAAGAAAGACATTTGGAGCAATTTTCAGGTGAAACCACGTAGTTTCATAACAATGTTTTTGAGCACCGTCCTGGTGCTGGCAACAAGTGCGGCGGTCACAATGACGCCGGCTAAGGCACAAACGGACAGCGCGAACGACTCTTCTCGTGTGCCCTTCTCGCAGGAGGAGATGACACTGTCCTTTGCGCCGGTTGTTAAAACCACCGCACCGGCCGTGGTCAATGTGTTCTCCAAACGCGCGGTTAAGCAAAAACGCCGCCCCTCTTTGTTTGACGACCCTTTCTTCAAACGCTTTTTTGGCGACCAGTTCGGTGGCGCTCAGAAACGCAAGCGTATGGAGTCATCGCTAGGTTCCGGTGTGATCGTGTCCGGTGATGGGCTCGTTGTCACCAACCATCACGTCATCAACGGTGCGACTGAAATCAAGGTTGTGCTGTCCGACCGGCGCGAGTTCAGTGCGGAACTGGTCGTCGATGACGAGCGCACCGACCTTGCCGTTCTTCGCGTAGATCCGGAAGGGGCCGTGTTGCCGACGATCCCACTCCGCGATTCGGACGATGTTGAGGTCGGCGATTTGGTTCTCGCCATTGGCAATCCCTTTGGCGTCGGGCAAACGGTGACCAGCGGAATCGTCTCGGCGTTGGCCCGGACACAGGTTGGGATCGGGGATTTCAGCTTTTTTATTCAGACTGATGCGGCCATCAATCCCGGGAACTCAGGGGGCGCTCTGGTGACCATGGATGGCCAACTGCTCGGGATCAACACGGCGATCTATTCCCGCAGCGGCGGCTCGGTTGGAATCGGCTTTGCTATTCCTGCGAATATGGTTCGGACGGTCATCGAATCGGCTAAAAGCGGTGGCACCCTGGTGCGCCCCTGGACGGGCATTACGGGTCAGACCCTGACTGCGGACCTGGCCATGGGTTTCGGCCTTGATCGGCCGGGCGGTGTGGTGGTGAGCCAGCTTTATGACGGGGGTCCCGCTGATCGCGCCGGCCTGCAACCCGGCGACGTGATCCTCTCGGTGGATGGCGTGAAAATCGAGGACTACGAATCCCTGCGGTTCCGGGTGGCAACCCGGGATCTTGGAGAGGCAGTGCCGATTGAGGTCTGGCGGTCTAAGAATAATCTGGCGCTCAAGCTTCCTATTGAGGCCGCGCCGGAATCGCCGCCGCGCGAAGTGGTGCGGCTCCGAGGACAACATCCGCTGTCAGGTGCGCAGGTTGCCAATCTGTCTCCTGCCCTCGCCGAGGAGCTCGATATTCCTGGTGCCTGGGTCGGTGTTATCGTGACCAAGATCGCACGAGGCAGTCCTGCACAGCGGGTCCGCATGCGGCCGGGCGATGTGCTGCTTGGCGTGAACGATCGCGACATCTCCCAAGTCGCCGATATTGACGGCGCCCTGGCGACCAGCAAAAAGCGCTGGCGGATTACCTTTCGCCGCGGCGGCAAGGTCCGATCGATTAATATCGGCCGCTGAGTATTTCGATAAGGCGTAGAATTTGGATGGATCTTCGGTCATGAAGACTCCGCTATGGTGACGGGACTCTTTGAAAGCCAGGCGCCGCGTCCGTTGGCGGATCGCTTGCGCCCAGGCGCGCTGGAGGAAGTGGTCGGTCAGGACCACTTGCTGAAGCCTGACGCACCCCTGGGCCGGATGCTGGCGGGTAACCGCCTGGCTTCTATGGTGCTCTGGGGGCCGCCGGGGTGCGGTAAGACAACAATCGCCCGTCTCCTGGCAGAAGTGACAGATCTGGAGTTTGAACCTTTATCAGCGGTCTTCTCTGGTGTGGCTGATTTGCGTAAGGTCTTCGAACGGGCCAAGGATCGTCGGCTCGCCGGCCGTGGAACTCTGCTGTTCATTGACGAAATCCATCGCTTCAACCGGGCGCAGCAAGACGGATTTCTGCCCTATGTCGAAGATGGAACCGTGGTGCTGGTCGGCGCGACGACCGAAAACCCCTCATTCGAATTGAATGCTGCTCTCCTGTCGCGCTGTCAGGTCTTTGTTCTCAAACGCCTGGACGACAAGGCGATGGATGAACTGATGCGCCGCGCAGAGAGTGACAAGGGCAAAGCCCTGCCTCTGCGCGAGGACGCGCGTGCGGCCGTCGCCGCCATGGCCGACGGTGATGGACGCTATCTGCTCAATCTGGTGGAAGAACTCTTTGCTCTGAACGTAGAGGAGCTTCTCGATTCCGCGGCTTTGGCGGTCATGATGCAAAAGCGTGCGCCGATTTACGACAAAGCTCAGGAAGGGCATTACAATCTCATTTCGGCGCTACACAAGTCGCTCCGCGGTTCAGACTGCGACGCCTCACTTTATTGGCTCGCGCGAATGCTGTCTGCAGGAGAGGATCCTAATTACATCGGCCGGCGGTTGTTGCGGTTCTCGGTCGAGGATATCGGGCTGGCGGACCCTCAGGCGCTCACACAGACTCTGGCAGCCTGGCAGAGTTTCGAACGTCTGGGCAGTCCGGAAGGCGAATTGGCGTTGGCTCAGGCGGTGATCTACCTGGCAACGGCGCCAAAATCCAATGCAGCCTATAAGGCCTACAAAGACTCCGTACGTAGCGCCAAAGAAACCGGTTCGCTTTCACCTCCCATGCACATCCTCAATGCGCCGACCTCGTTGATGAAGGATTTGGGCTATGGCAAGGGTTACGCCTACGACCATGATGCCGAAGATGGATTTTCAGGTCAGAACTACTTCCCTGACGAAATGCCCCGCCGGCAATTCTACCGGCCGGTCGAGCGCGGTTTCGAACGGGAAGTACGAAAAAGGCTGGATTACTGGGCCAAATTGAGGGCTGAGCGGGGAAAATAGAGGCGGGAATGGTAGCAGATATGCGGAAAAATCCGAGCTCTGCGTTTCCCGCGCGTCTGCCATTCCACCTTTAGAATTGAATCTGACGCCGTCAGGAGTAGTTTGCGCAAACCAATTTGCGGCAAAGAGTCGCGACGAGTGCCTGATCGCTCTTGATCGCTGGAATCAAGAACGAATGCCCTCTGGATTAAATCGGCGTTGAAGGATAGAGGAATGCCCGACTACACGTTACCCGAAAAGCAAACCGTCGCTCTGCTCACGCTTTCGGCGCAACGTGATTTTACGTTACCTGGATCGCCAGTACGCGCTGCCGGCCTGGGCCGGGCCATTCCGGCAATGAAGCGCCTGGTGGACGGCTTCCGTCACCAGGGTGTACCGATCTATCACTCCGTCCGCCTCTATCGTCCTGATGGCACCAATGTCGATGTGTGCCGCCGGCAGGCCGTTGAAGAAGGCCTGCGAATTCTCATGCCCGGCAGTTTTGGCTCCGAGCTTATTGATGAAGTCAAGCCGACATCCGGCACCCGGCTGGATCCGGAACTGCTGTTCGCTGGGAAATTCCAGTCCGTCAGCGATCAGGAGTCTATCTTCTACCGGCCGCGCTGGGGTGCTTTTCACGATACGGGTCTGGAAGAGGAACTAAAGTCACGCGGTGTGACCACTTTGGTTATCTGCGGCTTCAGCTTCGCGACCGGCACACGGGCCACGATCTACGAGGCCAGTGCGCGCGATTTCCGCATCGTCCTGGTGCCTGATGCAGTGTGCAATTCGACGGAAGACGGTGTGCGCGAGTTGGGGCGTATGGGCGTTTATCTGCTGAATGCAGAGAACTGCCTGACTTGGCTGACCGGCGTGGAGCGGCCAGGCGAAGCCGCGTGAGTTACGGTTCAGCCGGTTATTTTGCGTCGTTGAAACGTCACCTTTAAAAACCTTTGCAACTGCAAGTCATGGATAGACGGCTTATTGCTCGAAAGCCGCCATCCATTGCGCTGAGTGGGCTGGTTTGCTACCACACGCGGAATGCGGATCGCTGCATGACCGCGGATCTTGTCGTGGAAAAGGTGAGAGATGCATATCCAGATCATTCTGGCAGTGGCCTTAGGCGGCGCAGTTGGGGCTGTCGGCCGTTACCTCGCCGTCACCCAGGTCGGCCACTGGATGGGCACCGGCTTTCCTTACGGGACTCTGGTGGTCAATGTGGTCGGGTCATTCATTATGGGCTCGCTGGTTGAGGTCTTTGCCCTGGCCTGGGCGCCCTCGCAGATGATGCGGGCATTTCTAACGGTCGGCTGTCTGGGGGCCTTTACCACCTTTTCGACCTTTTCGATGGAAACGGTCCTTCTGGTGGAGCGGGGGGAAACCGGGCAGGCTGCGATCTATGCGCTGGCATCTGTGGTGATATCGGTGCTGGGCTTTTTCGCGGGCCTTCAACTGTTCCGAACGATTTTAGGGTAGAGAAACAATGGCCGTTGAAATGGTGACCGTCAGCGGCGAGGAGGCCGGCGACCGCTTGGACCGCTGGTTGAAGCGCCGCTACAGTGACGTGACCCAAGGGCAGGTCGAAAAGCTGCTGCGGACCGGTCAGGTGCGGCTGGACGGCAAGCGGGTCAAGTCTTCGGCGCGCGTTGAGGCCGGTCAAGTCGTGCGCGTTCCCCCCATTGCGGCAGGGCCCGGGAGAATGCCGGAAGCTTCGGCGCGCCAGGTCAAAAAAGCGGTGGCTTCTCCTAAAGACATCAAGGCCTTGCAGGATGCCGTTCTCTTCAAAGATGACTGGGTTCTGGCGATCAACAAGGCGAGCGGACTCGCAGTTCAGGGCGGAACGGGTCA
The DNA here is from genome assembly GCF_947331435.1 of Pelagibius sp. Alg239-R121. Classification (GTDB taxonomy): domain Bacteria; phylum Pseudomonadota; class Alphaproteobacteria; order Kiloniellales; family Kiloniellaceae; genus Denitrobaculum. The sequence goes on from NZ_CAMZOF010000004.1 coordinate 118,034, forward strand.
GAGCCGTCACGTTGATGCCATGCTTGATGGTTTGATCTTCGACCGCAAAGAACGTCCCAAGCTCGTTCACCGGCTTGACCGGGACACCAGCGGTGTTCTGCTGCTGGCACGCACGTCTGCGGTGGCACGTGACCTGACGGCGGCGTTCCGCGGCAAGGATGCCCGAAAGATCTATTGGGCCGTGGTGGCCGGCAAGCCGCCGAAGGCGCGTGGTGTGATCGATATGTCGTTGGGCAAAACAACCACCGACGGCGGTATGGAAAAGGTCGCGGCTCTTGGGCCGGCCGGCAAGCGTGCACTTACGCTTTATCAGACAATTGCCACTGGGACCGGTAAGAGCCGTGGTTTGACCTGGATTGCGATGATGCCATTGACCGGACGCACGCATCAGCTTCGCGTGCATTGTGCCGAGCTCGGCATGCCGATCGTGGGCGATGGCAAGTACGGCGGGAAGCAGGCTTTTCCGGCTAAACCCGATTTCCCCAAGCGCCTGATGCTCCATGCTCAGGAGATCGCAGTGCCGCATCCTGACGACGGCACGACCTTGCGGATTTCCGCGCCCTTGCCGCCTGAGATGGCGGAGGCCTGGAATGCATTCCGCTTCGATGTCCGTCATGGCGACGACGTTGCCAACGATCTTGCGACCTACGCAGACGCCCTTGATCTGGAAAAGCGCAAGCCGGACTCCATGGCGCGTTGAACGCTCGCTTGGCGCGGCGGGCTGCTGTTGGTAAGCTGCCGGGCCGCGTCGATGAGACGGTCAGGCGGTTTGCCGAACATTGCTGAAGAGACTATGCCAGACGACACACAAATTTCGGCAATGGTTCCCCGACTTGTCGTATTCGATTTCGATGGAACACTGGTCGACAGCCAGCAGGTCATCATCGAATGCATGTCCGGTGCCTTCGCGCATCACGACTTACCGGTTCCGAGCGCGAATGATATTCGCCGCAGTGTCGGTTTAGCCTTGGAATATGCTATCGGCTCGTTGTTACCGGACCCCAACGACCGGGATCTGGCTGCGGTGGTTGCAGAAGGTTATCGCGAGCGGGCCTTTGCCATTCGGCACAGCGGCACTTATGACGAACCTCTGTTCCAGGGCGCACGCGAAGCCATTGTAGCCCTTGATCTGCCGGAAACCTGGCTCGGCATCGCAACCGGCAAGAATCGCCGTGGCTTGCTTCACAGTTTGGAACACCACGGATTACACCACCATTTTGCGACCTTGAAGACGGCAGATGACGGTCCGAGCAAACCTCACCCGGAGATCCTTCAACAGGCCATGGCCGAAACTGGTGTCGAGCCGGCGGACACCGTGATGATCGGCGATACCACATACGACATGCTGCTGGCCCGAAATGCCGGCGCGCGTGCGATCGGCGTATCCTGGGGTTATCATGACAGTGAGGAACTCCTGGCCAATGGAGCCTCAAATGTCGTTGAGTCCTTTGCCGAGTTACTCGAGGAACTGACAGTCGGGACGAGGATCGCCTAAGAGCTTGAGAAGATCCTGTTGCCCAGTGGTCGAAAGTGTTTGGATGGAATGAACACATCAAGCAATATCAAGCGCTTTTACAAGAAAGCTGAAGCGGTTCCTTCGGATGAGAAGGAGAGCGGCGGATTTACCGTCGCACTTGACGGCCGTATCCTGCGCACGCCGAATAAGGCCGCATTGCAGTTACCGACACTCTCTTTGGCAGAAGCTGTCGCAGCGGAGTGGAATGCGCAGGGCGAGACGATTCACGCACAGGCCATGCCGATGATGACATTGGCCTGTACCGCTATTGATTGGGTTCATGAAGAGCGGGCACACGCCGTCGATGCCACCTCTGCCTTCGCGGAACACGACCTCGTTTGCTATTGGGCGGAGGATCCGCCGGAGCTGGTTGAGCGGCAACAGGTCAGGTGGCAACCGCTGCTCGACTGGCTGACTTTGAGTTTCGATGCACCTCTGGTGGTGATTTCGGGTATCCTCGCCAGACCTCAGCCTGAAGCATCCGTTGCGGCTTTGCGCCACACGGTCGAGAGGCTCGACGACATGACCCTGACTGCCTTGCACACGGTGGTTTCCGCCGGCGGCTCGCTGGTCATTGGTTTGGCGCTGCTGCGCGGACGTCTCACTGCAGACGAAGCCTTTGCGGCAGCTTTGTTGGATGAGCTGTTCCAGGTCGAGTTTTGGGGGGAAGATTCCGAAGCGGCCGCACGTCATGCCGGGCTGCGTGCAGAATTTCACGCGGCTGCAAGTTTTCTGACCTTGCTGCGTGGTTAGTGTGGTGATCTGTAGTTCACTGAACCGGTGAAATCGTGAATCAGCCTCTACTAAAACTGATCCTAGAGCGGATGGCGAGAATTGATCCACCGGGACGACGGATCGCCCAGAGAGGTTTCGACTAACCTGGATCTATCCTGGAACACGATCGAAAGCCCTGCCCCGGCTGGTGCTTTTGATCCCTGCGTGTTATCAGCAATTCACCTTCATCGCGAAAAAATATTGCGGTGAGCGGATCAAAGAAACGGGGGGAGATTGCGTGCAGGATATCATCCGAAAGCTCGAATCCAAACGCGATGCGGCAAGAAACGGCGGCGGTCAGCGCCGGGTCGATGCGCAGCATGCCAAGGGCAAGCTGACCGCCCGCGAACGGCTTGAGATCCTGCTGGACCCAGGTTCCTTCGAGGAATGGGACATGTTCGTCGAACATCGCTGTGGCGATTTTGGCATGAACGACCAGCGCGTGCCGAGTGACGGGGTGGTGACCGGTCATGGTACTATTAATGGCCGGTTGGTATTTGTCTTCAGCCAGGACTTCACGGTCTTCGGTGGTTCGCTGTCGGAATCCCACGCCGAAAAGATCTGCAAGGTGATGGACAAGGCGCTGCAGGTTGGTGCGCCGGTGATCGGTTTGAACGATTCCGGCGGTGCGCGCATTCAGGAAGGTGTTGCCTCACTGGCCGGCTATGCGGAGGTCTTTCAGCGCAATGTTCTGGCCTCTGGTGTTGTGCCGCAGATCTCCATGATCATGGGGCCTTGCGCGGGGGGCGCGGTCTATTCGCCGGCCATGACCGACTATATCTTCATGGTCAAAGACAGTTCCTACATGTTTGTGACCGGTCCCGACGTGGTCAAGACTGTGACCCATGAAAGCGTAACCGCCGAAGAATTGGGCGGCGCTACGACTCACACCACCAAATCCGGCGTTGCAGATCTGGCCTTCGAGAACGACGTGGAGGCGTTGCTGGAGCTGCGCCGTTTCATGGACTTCCTGCCCGGTTCCAACCGGGACGAAGTGCCGGTCCGGCCAACTGCCGATCCTGCCGACCGGCAGGAGCCGTCTTTGGACAGCCTGGTTCCGGCCAATCCGAACAAGCCTTACGACATGAAGGAGTTGATCCAGAAGGTCGTGGACGAAGGTGACTTCTTCGAGATCCAGCCGGGGTACGCGGGCAACATTCTCGTTGGTTTCGGCCGTATGGAAGGCCGGACGATCGGAATCGTGGCCAACCAGCCAATGGTGCTGGCTGGCTGTCTGGACATCGACAGCTCCAAGAAAGCGGCGCGCTTTGTGCGGTTCTGCGATTGCTTCAACATACCAATACTCACCTTCGTCGATGTGCCCGGCTTCCTGCCCGGCACTTCGCAGGAATACAACGGCATCATCAAGCATGGTGCGAAACTGCTGTTCGCCTATGCCGAGGCCACCGTGCCGAAGGTTACGGTGATCACGCGTAAGGCCTATGGCGGTGCCTATGATGTTATGTCTTCGAAGCATCTGCGTGGTGACGTGAACTATGCCTGGCCAACGGCCGAGATCGCGGTCATGGGGCCGAAGGGTGCGGTCGAGATCATCTTCCGCGGCGACATCGGTGACAGCGAAAAGATCGAAGCGCGTACCGAGGAATACCGGCAGAAGTTCGCGAACCCCTTCGTGGCGGCGTCGCGCGGTTTCATCGATGATGTCATCATGCCGCATGGCACCCGCCGCCGGGTCGCCAAAGCGCTGCGCATGCTGCGTAACAAGGAACTCGAAAATCCCTGGAAGAAGCATGACAACCTGCCGCTCTAAGGCGGTGGTAAATCGACATGCCGATCAGGCCGTTCAGGGGGAAGATAAAAAGTGTTCAATAAGATACTGATTGCAAACAGGGGCGAGATCGCCTGCCGCATTATCCGCAGCGCCAAGCGCATGGGCATCACGACCGTTGCGGTCTATTCCGAAGCTGATGCCGATGCGCTGCATGTCCAGTTGGCCGATGAGGCCGTCGCCATCGGCCCCGCGGCATCAGCCGAGAGCTACCTGGTGATCGAGAAGATCGTGCAGGCCTGTAAGGACAGTGGTGCCCAAGCCGTGCACCCGGGTTTTGGCTTTTTATCCGAGAACGCTGCATTCGTGAAAGCCCTCGACGAGGCGGATATCGTCTTTATCGGCCCACCGACTCTGGCCATTGGTGCGATGGGCGACAAGATCGAGTCCAAGCGCCTGGCTGCCGATGCCAATGTGAGCACCGTGCCCGGTCACATGGATTTGATTGAGGATGCTGAAGAAGCGGTCAAGATCTCCGGCGAGATCGGTTACCCGGTTATGATCAAGGCCTCGGCGGGCGGCGGCGGCAAGGGCATGCGCGTAGCCTGGAATGAAGAGGAGGCACGTGACGGCTTTCGTTCGGCCCGCAGCGAAGCGCGCACCAGCTTCGGTGACGAACGCATCTTTATTGAGAAATTCGTTGAAGAGCCGCGCCACATCGAGATCCAGGTGCTGGCCGATAAACACGGCAATACTCTGCATCTGGGTGAGCGCGAGTGTTCGATCCAGCGGCGCCATCAGAAAGTTATTGAAGAGGCGCCGTCGCCGTTCCTTGACGAAGAGACGCGTCAGGCCATGGGCGCTCAGGCCGTGGCCCTAGCCCAGGCGGTGGATTACTGCTCGGCAGGCACAGTCGAATTTATCGTTGATAAAAGCCGCAACTTTTATTTCCTCGAGATGAATACCCGCATTCAGGTCGAACATCCCGTGACGGAGATGATCACGGGGCTGGACCTGGTTGAATGGATGATCCGGATCGCGGCGGGTGAAAAGCTCGATTTTGGCCAAGCCGATGTGAAGTTGAAGGGCTGGGCAATGGAATCACGGGTCTATGCCGAGGATCCCTTGCGCAGTTTCCTGCCCTCGATCGGGCGGCTGGTGAAATACAACGAACCCGAAGTTTCGGCGAATGTCCGCATCGACAGTGGTGTCGAGGAAGGTTCCGAGATCACCATGTTCTACGATCCCATGATTGCTAAGTTGGTGACTTATGGTGCGGACAGGGGGGCTGCGCTGAAGGAAATGCAGGCGGCGCTGGACGCCTTTCATATCCGCGGGATCAACCACAATATGGGCTTCCTGGCCGCCGTTATGGCCAAGCAGCGTTTTCGCGACGGGCGTCTTACCACCAACTTCATCGCCGAGGAATTTCCGGATGGCTTCAAAGGCGGTGATCCCGACGAATCGCAGCGCCGGACGATAGCCGCTGCCGCGGCCACGGCTCAGCATATCATTGCTGAACGGGAAGCCGAGAGCGTGGCTTGGGATGACCTGGAAGTCGAAGTTTTGGCTGAAGAGTGGGTGGTCTGCGTCGGAACTGATCACACTGCTGTTTCCGTTTGCACCGGCATGGCGTCTTATGATGTTGGGATTGACGGCGGGCGAGTGATGCTGGAAACCGACTGGGTGCCGGGGGAGGCGCTGTTTACCGGCTTGATTGACGGCGAGCCTGTTACGGTTCAGATCGACCGCGTGGGTCCGCGTCTGAGCCTGACCCATGCCGGTGTTACGCTGGACGCGCTGGTCCTTCGCCCTCATGTTGCGGCGTTGAATGCGGTCATGCCGATCAAGGCGCCGCCGGATCTTTCAAAATTCCTTCTCTCGCCAATGCCGGGGCTTTTGGTGTCGCTTGCGGTCGAAGTTGGGCAGTCGGTGAAATCCGGCGAGGAACTTGCCGTAGTCGAAGCCATGAAGATGGAAAACCTGCTGCGTGCACAACAGGACGGTGTGGTTGCCGCGATCAAGGCGGCGCCGGGCGAGAGCCTCAGCGTCGACCAGATCATCATGGAATTCGAGTGATGACTGCACTCTGCTGAAGCGTATGTCAGGCATTGGGTAAGAGACACTGAGTTTTGGAATTGAAAGTAGCGCGCCCTCTCGTTTGTTGAGCTCTGACCCCGGAGCACTTGAAGGAGAAGCTTATGGAAATATTGAGGCCTTTCTATTTTTAGCAAGACTGCAATGACTGCCACGGAACACCGTGCCGTGTTATCATTAGATCGTCTCTAGAGGACGGAGGTTGTCATGCCCGACGACAAAACGCTGACATGAGTATGGCTTTACCGTTAACTGGCTTTCCGCTTGCCACTTGGGGCGCGACGCCAATCACCTTCAACGAACGTGTGGCAACTCACAGGCTAGGTTTGCTTGACGTTCACTTTGGTAGGAACTGGTCACCAGAGCATGTCATACCCTTTCTCTATCGTGAACACGTTAACAATGAGTACGGTAACTATGGTCCGCGCGCCTTTGATATCAATCATCGGGGCGGAACCGTTGCCGAGAAACCGTGGGAGGAATGGAAGAAAAATCCACAGGCCTTGCAGGACAGTGGATTTGTTACGTTTTTCAATGACTTCAACAATACTCCTCCCGCTCACAAGAAATACGGTCCGGGGTCTGTAGTCGGTCAGAATATCCCTTTAGAAGGAGTGCACAAATACAGCCAAACAGATCACCATGGGCAGATCGAGGTCACTGCTGATAACAAGGGCAAGGAAATTGGCTACGTTGACATCCCCGTTCTAAGCCAATTTGGGATGCGGTGGTCAAAAACAGCGCTGGAGTGGACGAGACAAAAAATGCATGGGATGGTTCATTTCCATCTCGAGGGACTTGGCGATATTCAAGCCATTATCGGACGAGAGCCTGATCTGGCATTTGGCTATAATATCACAGCTCGAGAGCTTCGATATCTACAACGAAACTGGCAGAACTTCCGACTCCTAACGTGCTTCTACAACGGATATGACGCTGAGTACAAAGCCATTCAAGTTAATTGCCCGTGGTAATGTAAATCGAACAGCTTAAGTGCAATCGACTGATGTCGGTCTGCACAGCGCAACTGATTTTGCATCCTTTGACAGCGATGAAACGGCGTCACCGCGCGTGAATTTCAGTGACGGCATCCGAAAGCTACTCTTAATTTCACGACATTCGTGCTTGACCGAAGTGGTATCCAGATTGTCCGTTAGACCTTGGACAGCATGATTCGCTCCGTGCCCTGCGGTGACAGAACGAAAACCTCATCGTTGCCCTGACGCCGGGTCATGATCTGGGCCTGCGACCAGTTTGACAGATGACCGACAAGACAGCGGTTGACCATATCGTGGGCGACGACGCAAATGACCGGTCCATCATTCCGAAGAGCGTCGGACAGTTTTTCCTCGGCAAATGTGCTGATTCGCTGGACAACGTCGAGATAGCTTTCCCCATCGGGATAACGCCGGTTCCATTTATCCCCTTCGCGCCAGGCGGTCTTGCCCGGAAAAGCCTCTTCGATGTCGGCAAGCGTCATGCCTTCGCAGGCGCCGAAGCCACATTCTTTCAGCCTGTCGTCCGAGACCCTGTCTTTTCCAACCTGACGGGCAATCGTTTCAGCCGTGTCCCAGGCTCGGCCAAGCGGGCTGGCGTAGAGCTGATCAATGCCTGCATTTCTCAGAAAGGCTGCTGCTGCCTGAGCCTGGCGCTGGCCGAGATTGCTCAGCGGGGAGTCCTGTTGACCCTGAAACCGTTTTGCGATGTTCCATTCGGTTTGGCCATGGCGTACGACGTAGAGCATTCGCCCTCTACCTATCAAGTTTGGAGGTTGATCCACGTATTTCACCGATCAAGTGAAAACCGATCAGACTCTCGAATCCCGGTGACATTGGGGTGATTTTGGGGTGAGACAACTGCGACGTTGCTTTCATAGAGTGGCGCATAGAAGCTTGCAACATGGAACAGCTTGATCTTCCAAGTGATGAAACCTGGTCCGAGCGGCGTTTTTGGTTCGAAGACCTGGAGAATGCAGCGGGGCAGAGCGGAGCACCTGCACCGAGCGAGCAGGCCTGTGCCCTGATGATTGATCTTCAGGCAGCCTTCTGTGCCGGCGCTTTCTCGGCGGTAGTGGTGTTGGCAGCAGCCATTGTGGAAGCGCAGGCCGGCAGGACGCCTGAAGACCCTCAACAACGCAAGGTGCGGCGCTGGCTGCAGGATTTGCGTAACAAGCTGGTTCATGAGGACCGGGAGTCACCAGTCATCACGGTCGAGGATCACTGGCTACGTCGTGGTGAATGGGAAACCGCGGCGCGCCGGTCCATTCTGCTGGCTTTTAACGCACTTTACCCGGATGCGGATTTGCCGGAAGAGGGGGAACTGGCGTGACGCCTGCCGTAAAAACATTACGGGCAGTGATTTCCGGCCGGGTGCAGGGTGTATGGTTTCGCGGTTGGACCGAGCGGCAAGCGCGCGCACGCGGGCTCGATGGTTGGGTGCGCAACTGTTCCGATGGTACTGTCGAAGCAGTCTTCTCCGGTGCCGCCGACCAGGTAGATGAAATGATCGAGGATTGTTGGAAAGGACCACCCGCTGCCAAGGTTGCCTCGATTCAACTCTACCGCGAAGAGCCATCGGTCGAGTCTGGATTTATTCATCTAAGACGCTAGATGCCACAAGAAATACACGGAGTGGAAGTGACGTTATTCTGCTAGAGTTCGCTCCGGTCGGGAGATTAAGCCAGCTTATGGCGCGCATCTCTTCTCATTAGAGTCTGATCGTTTTTCACTGGTTCAGTGCAAAGCGTGAATCCGATTTATCTCATGTGCCTGGAGTAGAATCGCCGGATTGACAGATCGCTTGGGCGATTCCGTCTAATCTTGGCCTGCTCTAGGGAAAAACCTTGTTCCGCGATGCATGCGCGAAAGGGTGTTTGTTATGCTGTCCAGGTTCACAAAGGCTGCGGTGCTGGCGGTTGCCGTGGCTGCCTCGGGCATAGGTACGGCCAGTGCGGGGATTGTCACCGCAAGCGCCGTCATCGATGCCGATCAGGAAGTTCCAGGCAATGCTTCTACGGCGACCGGCACAGCGCTTTTCAGTTTCGACCGTGACAGCGGCAACTATACTTTCCAGTTGAGTGTTTCCGGGGTAATCCTGACCGACATCACCTTTCCGGATGGTAATGGATTGGCTTTCGACGCCGCCGGCCCGGCACATCTTCATAACGCGCCAGTGGGCGTCAATGGCCCAATCGTCAGGACGTTCAATAATCAGATCCTTTACTCTGAGACCGGCGACGGCTTTTCCTTAAGCGCATTTGGTCCTTTGGCCAATGTTCTGACCGGCATCACTGCCGAGGCCTTTTTGAACCAACTTGCGTTGGGCAACATCTACGTCAATATCCATAGCTTTCCTGATTTCACTGGCGGCGAGGTCCGTGGCCAGCTCTTTGTGATCCCGGAACCGGCGAGCTTGAGGCTTCTCGGGATTGGAATTTTTGTGCTGTACAGCTCAGGGTTATTGCGGCGGCTGTCCAACCAAGCCACCTTCGTGCGTCTGATGCATCTGCGCTGGCTCGGATCGTATTGGTCTGTAACCGTGGGCGGCGCCAGGTCAATCCTCCGCTTAATTGCCATCGAAAAATGGCGCTGAGCAAACGGGTAATAGCTCATTATTTCGAATATTCTAGAAATATAGTTGACAACGAATGGAAGGTCGGACAAATTAGCACTATGGAAATTCTGCAAGCTGCACGCTGTCTCGATAAACTGGGCAACCCGACCCGGCTGGAGGTCTTTCGGCTTTTGGTGAAGGCAGGCCGGGAGGGGCTTCCTGTGGGTGACATCCAGGAGCACCTGGATGTCCCTGCCTCGACGCTGTCGCATCATATCTCTCATCTGGTAAATGCCGGCTTGGTGCATCAAGAGCGTGAAGGGCGAGTATTGCGCTGCCGCCCGGACTTCGAGTTGATGCAGGCCCTGATCGACTTCATGACTGAAGAATGCTGCGAAGGCGTGGAGCCAGCCCAACCCAAACGGGATGCCGGCTGACTCTTTTTTTGATTATATCATTCGATAATTCTAGAATTATCGTTGGAGACATCGAAGGAGAAACAAGGTGACGGTTCTGGTGGAACGCATGATGGGGTTCGGCGGTCGTGTCTGGCGTTTGGACCGGGTCTGGCTGGCGCTGATTCTTTTGTTCGCCGTCTTGGCTGTCGCACTGCCGGCACAGGCAGTGGACAGTGTTTCTTTCGTCGCGGATGCCTTCCTTTGGATTGCGCCCTTTCTTCTGTTGTCGGTGTTATTGGCCGCTTGGTTGAAGGCGGCAGGCGCCGACCGGCTCATCGGGGCGGTCGTCTCCCGGTCTCCGGCAATGGGAATTCTTGTCGCGGCTGCGGCAGGATCGCTTTCCCCCTTCTGTTCCTGCGGCGTCGTGCCATTGGTTGCCGGTCTCTTGGCGGCCGGCGTACCCCTGCCGGTGGTCGCGGCTTTCTGGCTTTCGTCACCTCTAATGGATCCGGAGCAATTCATTCTGTTAGGCGCAACCATTTCGTTAGAGTTTGCAACGGTAAAGCTGGTCACAGCGTTTGGCCTGGGCCTTTTGGCAGGTTTTGCAACGCTCGCCTTACAGCGCGCAGGCGCTTTCGCCGATCCTTTGAAGGGAATCGCAACATGCGGCGGCTGCGGTTCGAAATCGCTTACCTCGACGGATGGTGTGCGCTGGGCGTTCTGGCGGGAGAAGGAACGCTGGTCGGCATTTTCGGGTGAGGCGCGCGATGTTACGATGTTCCTCGCAAAGTGGCTGCTGTTAGCGTTCGCGATCGAGAGTTTGATGGTGGCCTGGATGCCACCGGACTTGATCGCGTCTTCCCTGGGCGCAGACCAGGGCCTGTTGGCGATACCGCTGGCTGCGGCCATTGGCGTGCCTGCTTATCTCAACGGATTTGCAGCGATCCCGCTGGTCGGTGAACTGATGGCGATGGGTATGGCGCCAGGTGCGGCAGTTACCTTCCTGGTTGCCGGTGGCGCGACCTCGATCCCGGCAGCGATGGCGGTCTATGCCCTGGTGCGTAAGACGGTGTTCGCCTGGTATCTGTTGTTGGCTTTCCTCGGCAGCTTGTTGGCGGGCTTCGGTTATCAGGCCCTGTTGTCACTGTGAAACCGAGGCATATCAGCCTGCGTAGAGAGTGAAAAGCTGTACCGACAAAACGGCGAGATAGGTCGCAATTGCAGACCAGCAGATAAAGCGGGCGATCATCGTGACGCGATCGCCGGCCGTTGCTTTCGCTCCTGCCGGTCGGGGGGTGGCCGCCAAGGATACCCGCTGCGTCGCCGATGATCGCCGTTCCTGAAATATTTCCGATGCTGAGCCAGCGACTGTCTGCCGGCTGCGGCGCGAGAGCGACGGTGCGACCCTCGTGGCTGCTTGGCGGACGCATTTGCCTGCGATTTTCGGCAATGCGCTCAATGGCGAAGGGTAATGCGGCGCCAGACTGTTGCTCGACATCTCATTGGTCCTTCAAATGAAGCTGTGTTTGGGTTCGAAAAGTGAACCTGACGAAAAGATAGCATTAAAAAAATGGATAGGAACTGGCAAAAAAAGTAGATCTGGTATACGTTATTTTTCATGCTCGAATGGGATGGACTACGAGATTTCGTCGCTGTAGCTGAGGCGGGCAGTCTTTCTGCAGGTGCCAAACGCCTAAAGGTGAGTCAGCCAACTGTGTCCCGGCGCATTGGCGCTTTGGAGGCACACCTGAAGACCCGGCTGTTCGATCGGGTGCCGCGCGGGTTGGAACTGACCGAAGCCGGTGAAGACCTTTTGCAGCGGGTGCGGCGCATGGAACTGGAGGCGCTGGCGATCGAACGCTTTGCGCTCGGCACCGATGCAGCACCAGAGGGGGCGGTGCGCATCTCGGTCATCGAGCTCTTTGCGGAATGGCTGGCGGAGGAGTTTACAGCCTTTGCGAAGACCTATCCCAAGATTCGGATCGAGCTGATTGTCGACAATGCTTCGGCCAATATGGTTCGGCGCGAAGCAGATATCGCAGTGCGGATGTTCCGGCCGGATCAACCAGACCTGGTGGCCCGGCGGGTCGGGGAGCACGGGTTGGGATTCTTCGCCGCACCCGGCTATCTTGCCGCACGCGGGACGCCAGCACGATTCCGGGATCTTCGCGAACATGACATCGTCGGATTTGACGAGGCGGCGATCGTCTCGAAAACAGCGAAAGCAATGGATCGTCTTGCCCCACGCGAGCGTTACGTCTTTCGTTCGAACGGGCTGATGGTCCAAGTGGCGGCGATGAAGGCAGGTATTGGCGTCGGTGGCACCTCCGCCTTTCTTGCCGAGAGGCAAGGCGGGCTGGTTCGGGTTCTTGCGGATAAAGCCAACATTATGCAGGAAATCTGGCTGGTTACTCACGTGGATCTGCGCCGTTCGGCGCGTATCCGCGCCACTATGGATTTCCTTGCGTCCGTCTTTGAAAAGAACCGGGCAGCGCTTGCGGGAGATTCGCATGTTGCGGATCACAGGACAGATGTCACTGACCCGGCTGACTAAAGTAGAAGCCGAAAAGGCCTAACGGCGTGGTCGTAAACCGGATTACACTGCTCCAGCTTCCAAGACGGAAATCGAGAAGCGAAGCAATTCACTTCGGGAGGAAACAATGCTGAATTCAATGACCATGGGCCGCATGGCTGGAGTAATTCTGGGTGGTCTTGCGATGATTTTCGCAAGCACTGCTCAGGCTGAATGGCCGGAGCGGCCGATAACGCTGATTGTGCCTTGGGGTGCGGGTGGCGGTACCGACGCAACAGGCCGCATGATCGGCAGTCTTCTGGAAAAGGAATTGGGTCAGCCGGTCAATGTTGTAAACCGGACGGGCGGAAGCGGTGTTGTCGGGCATTCGGCAATCGCGAACGCCAAGCCTGACGGCTATACCTTGGGGGTCATCACCGTCGAGACGGGCATGATGCATTGGGCTGGGCTAACCGACCTCGATGGCACGTTCTTCACGCCGGTTGCTCTCTACAATGCGGATCCAGCGGGCCTGCAGGTGCGGGCGGATTCGCCTTATAAAACAGCCGCCGACGCGATCGACGCCATCAAGGCCAACCCAGGTAAGTTCAAAGGCTCCGGTACCGGCCAGGGCGGCATCTGGCATCTGGCACTCGCGGGCATGTTGAATGATGCGGGGGTCGATCCGGCTGCGGCGCCATGGGTGCCCTCCAAAGGCGCAGCCCCCGGGTTGCAGGAACTCGCAGCAGGCGGAGTTGAGTTTGTGACCTGCTCGGTGGTCGAGGCAGCCGCTTTGATCGACGCCGGTAAGGTGCGGTCTCTTGCTGTGATGGGGGACGAGCGACTCGGCGCTTTCTCGGACGTGCCGACCTTGAAAGAATCCACCGGCCTCGACTGGAAGGTCGCGGCTTGGCGCGGTCTGGCCGGTCCGAAGGGGTTGCCGGGCGAGGTAACCAGCAAGCTGGTCCCGGCCTTTGAGAAGGTCTGGAATTCGACCGAGTTTCAGGAGTTCATGAAGGGCCGCGGTTTCGGTTTGGTCTGGAAACCTGAAGCGGAATTCGCGACCTGGATGGCTGAAAGTGATGCCGGTCTTGGCTCTGTCATGAAAGCCGTTGGATTGGCTAAGTAGTGGAACTGGCCAAGTAAGCGAGTCGACCAGGCAAACGCCGGAAAATCGACCGGCATCGCCGCGCGGTTGCCATCGCGCATCACAGGAGCCGACTGGCCGTTGGTCAGGCTCTGAATCAACAGCGTACGGCCGTTCTTGTTCGAAACGAGCAAGAACGGCCGTTCCTACTCCTCGTAACCAAGAGCTCGGCATGCGCGTCAACGACGCCGTTTTCGGCATTATCCTTCTGCTCTTTTCCCTGGCCGTTATCCTCTATAGCCAAAGCTTTCCGGCGACCCATGGACAGAGCTATGGGCCGGATCTTTTCCCGGTGCTGATCGCATTGGGATTAAGTTTATGCGGTCTTGCCCTGACTCTGCGTGGATGGATGTCGCGTGCGAGCGTTCCCTGGATAGAGTTCGGCGCCTGGGCTCAGGACCGGGGTAAGGTCATCACCTTCGCCCTAGTGCCTGTCGGCTTGATTTCCTACGTCCTGGTGGCGGACTTTCTGGGTTTCATTCCCACGGCACTCCTGTTCCTTTTTGTACTGCTGCGCCGCTTTGCGGTCGCACCCGCCAAGGCGCTCGTTATCGCGTTTACTGCGACCTTGGTCATTCACACGATTTTTGTGCGTTTCCTCCTGGTGCCCCTGCCATGGGGCCTGTTGCAGCCGGTGGCCTGGTAGCCATGGATATCCTACTTACCGCCTTCAGTTTGGTCTTCACGCCCTATGTGTTGCTGGTGATGTTGGGGGCTGCAATCTTCGGCCTCTTTGTCGGTTCGATTCCTGGACTCACGGCAACAATGGCAACCGCGCTGTTGATTCCCATCACCTTTTTCATGGATCCGGTTCCGGCAATCGCTGCCATCGTGACCACAGTGGCAATGGCAATCTTCGCCGGCGATATTCCCGGTTGCCTGCTTCGTATCCCGGGCACTCCTGCTTCGGCGGCCTATGCAGACGAAGCCTACGCCATGACCGCCAAAGGGCAGGCGGAAAAGGCACTTGGCACGAGTCTGGTATGCGCGGTCATCGGTGGTCTGATCGGTTCGCTGGTGCTGGCAACCACGGCCCCTCTGCTAGCGGAGTTCGCGATACAGTTCAGCTCGTTCGAGTACTTCTGGCTGGCGTGCCTTGGGTTGAGTTGTGCGGTCATGATTTCGAGCGGGTCGATGATCAAAGGACTGGTTTCGCTGCTGCTGGGTTTGTTTATCTCGACCATTGGCATCGATATCACGGCAGGCTATCCGCGCTTTACCTTCGGCAACGTCGAGTTGATGGGCGGGATCTCCTTCATCCCCGCGATGATCGGAATGTTCGCAGTGTCGGAGGTTTTGCGTTACATCGCCTCCAACCATGAAAAGCTTGCCGTGCCTCAGCAGTCGATCGGGAATGTTTTCCGTGGCCTGGGACCGGTGCTTGGACGCTACAAGATCAACCTGCTGCGCGGCGGGGTCATCGGGACGGCGATTGGCATCCTGCCTGGTGCCGGTGCCGATATTGCCGCCTGGGTGGCCTACGCGCTCTCCAAAAAGTTTTCCAGGGAGCCGGAAAAGTTTGGAACCGGCCATGTCGAAGGACTGGTCGACAGCGGTTGCGCCAACAATGCAGGACTGAATGGTGCATGGGTGCCCGCCATCGTTTTTGGAATTCCCGGCGACTCGATCACCGCTATCGTCATCGGCGTGCTCTACATGAAAGGTATGAACCCAGGCCCCACGGTCTTTCTTAACCAGCCGGAACTGATCTATGCGGTCTTCGTGGCGTTTTTTGTCGCCAATCTGGCGCTGTTGCCTCTAGGTTTCATGGCGATCAAGCTGGCGCGTCAGGTCTTGCGAATCCCGCAGCCGGTTTTGATGCCGATGATCTTGTTGTTTTGCCTGGTTGGTGCATTTGCCATCAATAACACCGTCTTCGGTATTACGGTGATGTTGGTTTTGGGTTTGCTGGCCTACGTCATGGAGGAGAACGGCTTTCCAATTGCGCCGACCATTCTCGGCATCGTGCTGGGAACGATGCTGGAGGATAATTTTATGTCTTCCATGATCAAGGCGGATGGCGATCTTTTGGGCTTCTTCTCCAGGCCGATCGCCCTGGTTTTGGGTGTTGTGACCCTCACCGTCTGGTTCTTGCCGCCCGTAATTCGTGCTGTGCGTGCCGGAAGGAGCGGGAACGGAGGATAACCTTGGGTCGGTGCAAACGCAGGATATTGCTTCTTACTCTGTCGCGATCGAATTTTCGTATTCGAAAAAATCACCTGATGCGTCTATCCTTCTTTTTCTGCTTCTTTTCGAACAAACATAGATGATTGATGGTCCCCATGTTGAACCTGAGTCAACGGCAACAGCGTATTCTTGAAGTGGTTCGCAAGGAGGGTTTCGTTTCAATCGAATCCCTGGCGCAGCTTTTCGCCGTCACTGCACAGACGATCCGCAGTGATGTCAATCAACTGAGCGGAATGTCGCTGCTGCGCCGCTATCATGGCGGAGTCGGGTTGTCTTCGTCTGTCGAAAACGAATCTTACGACAGCCGGCAAATCAAGAGCCTGAATGAGAAACGGCGCATTGCTGCGACCCTGGTCAAGCATATCCCAGCCCAGGCATCGCTGTTCATCAACATCGGCACCACGACTGAGGAAATTGCGAAGGCTCTGCTCAATCACAGAGATCTGCGCATTATCACGAACAATCTCAATGTCGCCCGTATTCTCTCGGCCAACCCTAGTTTCGAGGTCATCATCGCAGGAGGGGTCGTGCGCAGCCGTGACCAGGGCATCACAGGGGAAGCCACCGTCGACTTCATCGATCAGTTTAAGGTCGATTTTGGGATTGTCGGGATTTCAGGAATCGACAACGATGGCACTCTGCTCGACTTCGATTACCGCGAAGTGCGGGTTGCCAAAGCCATTATTCAAAACTCTCGGGCAGTCTTCATGGCGGCGGACTGGACCAAGTTCGGCCGCAACGCAATGGTCCGCTTGGGGCATGTCTCGCAGATCGACGCCTTTTTTACCGATCGACGCCCCGACAAGGAAATGTGCCGCATTTTGAGAGAAGCGGACGTCACTCTGCACATTCCAGATGAGGACTAAGCCCCAGGGCTGGATGCAGCGCGGCGTGCATTGAAATCGTTTTCATTAATTTTCGTTTCTTTCGTTTTAGAGAATAAAATTTTCGATTGTCAAAATCCAACCTTGCGAGTAGGCTTGAATTAACCAAGCTTTCGACAGCCGGGATCAACGGCGCGATACACTGAATTTGTGGGGAGAAACGTCTGGTGGCGCAGGAAAAGCCACTCGATGTCGCTGTTATTGGCGGCGGAGTCAACGGAACCGGAATCGCGCGGGATGCGGCGGGCCGGGGTCTGTCAGTTTTGCTTTGTGAAAAAAATGACCTGGGCAGCGGAACTTCTTCTGCCAGCACTAAGCTGATCCACGGCGGTCTTCGCTATCTCGAACAATATGAATTCCGGCTGGTGCGCGAATCCCTGATGGAGCGCGAAGTTCTGCTGCGTGCCGCGCCGCACATCATTTGGCCGATGCGTTTCGTCCTGCCGCATAACAAATCGCTGCGGCCGGCCTGGATGATTCGGCTTGGCCTCTTCCTCTACGATCATCTCGGTGGGCGAAAGCTGCTACCGTCTTCGTCAGGCGTGAAGCTGATAAATCATCCCTCCGGTGCGCCGCTCCAGGACGAGATGACCAAGGGCTTTGTCTATTCAGACTGTTGGGTCCAGGACGCCCGCCTTGTGGTGTTGAACGCGTTGGACGCACGTGAACATGGCGCAGAAATTCTTACCCGCACCGAATGTCTCTCCGCACGCCGGGTGGACGATCTCTGGGAAGTCGAGCTTCGGGATTTGCTGAGTGGTGAAGCCCGCACAGTCAAAGCGCGGGCTTTGGTGAATGCCGCCGGTCCTTGGGTCGCGTCGGTGCTCGAGCAGCGTGTTGGCTCGAACCGGGCGGCCGGTCTACGCATGATCAAGGGCAGCCATATCGTTGTGCCGGCTATGTTCGATCACGATTTCTCCTATATTTTTCAGAATCCCGACGGCCGCATTGTCTTTGCAATTCCCTACGAAGGGAAGTTCACCCTGGTGGGGACCACTGACGTCGAATATGAGGGCGATCCGGCAGAGGTGGCGATTTCGGATGATGAGGTTTCTTATCTTTGCAGCGCGGTCAATCAGTATTTCAAGTCAGGTATAGCGCCGAAGGATGTGGTCTGGACCTATTCAGGTGTGCGACCTCTCTACGACGACGATTCGCAGTCCGCATCCACAGTGACGCGGGATTACGTTCTGGACTTGGACGAGCAGGAAGGCGCCGCGCCGTTGCTGAATGTTTTCGGCGGCAAGATCACGACCTTCCGTAAACTGGCCGAGCATGCCATGGAAAAACTCTGTCCCTTGATCAACTGTACTGCGCCCGACTGGACGGATGGCTCGATTTTGCCCGGTGGAGACATTGGACGCGGGGGCAGGGAGACTGCAAACCAGAATGACGGACAGAGTAGCGTTGATTTCGACGGTTTCTTCGAACGCTTTGCCGCGCAGCATCCTTGGCTGCCGCGGGATCTCGCGTGGCGTTATGCGCGGAACTACGGCGCACGAGCCGCGATGGTTGTCGGCGATGCCAAAGATATTGGCGGTCTGGGCCGTGAGCTGGGCGACGGAATCTACGAAGCGGAATTAAGTTACCTCGTCGAACAGGAGTGGGTCGTCGAAGCGGCCGACCTGCTATGGAGGCGGTCGAAACTGGGTCTGCATGTCTCGAACGAGACGGTTGAAGAGATCAAGTCCTGGTTAGGACAAAACGGACTTTCCGGTCGCCGGGTCGGATAACCGGCTCTGGCAATCGACTGGTTGGGGGCCACGGTCTAACGGCTGTGGAATAGCGGAGGAACTCGTTAAGTATGTTAGAGCTGATCGATGTTGGTAAGCGGGTTGAAGGGCAGGATCACATCCGTGATGTGAACCTGAGCTTTGACGAAGGCTCGCTCAACGTTCTGCTCGGGCCAACGCTCTCGGGTAAGACATCGCTGATGCGTTTGATGGCCGGATTGGACAAGCCGACCTCCGGCGATATCCGGGTCAATGGAAACTCCGTGGTGGGCATGGCGGTCCAGAAGCGCAATGTCGCCATGGTCTATCAGCAATTCATCAATTATCCGACGCTGACGGTCTACGAAAATATTGCATCGCCAATGCGGGTGGCGGGTGCCGATGCGGCCAACATCGATCGCAAAGTGCGCGAAGCCGCAGCCCTCATGAAGCTGACCGAGTTTCTTGACCGTGTGCCGCTCAATCTGTCCGGTGGCCAGCAGCAGCGCACGGCCCTGGCAAGGGCGCTTGTCAAAGGCGCCGATCTGGTGCTGTTGGACGAGCCGCTTGCCAATCTCGATTACAAGCTGCGCGAAGAGTTACGCGTGGAGCTGCCCCGGATCTTTGCCGAGACCGGGGCGATCTTCATTTATGCGACGACCGAGCCGCATGAAGCGCTGCTGCTTGGCGGCAAGACGGCGAGCCTTTCGGAGGGCCGCGTCACGCAGTTCGGCCCCACCATCGAAGTCTACAATCGTCCGTCTGATTTGATCACCGCGCAGACCTTTTCCGACCCGCCCATGAACATCGTTCCCATGACCAAAACCGGCAGCGTTTTTGTCTTTGCCGGCAAGCAGGTGCCGGTATCCGGTGACCTCGTGAGACTGGCCGACGGTCCTTACAAGGTCGCGATCCGTCCACACCACCTGATGCTGCATGCGCCTGCCGGGGAATCTCTTGAGTTGGAGGTGACCGTTTCGACCACAGAGATCACCGGCTCTGAAAGCTTTGTTCATGTGGAAACAATGGGTGAGCGCTGGGTAACACTCACACACGGCGTGCACAGGGTCGAAGTTGGCGATCGGATCTCAGTCTATCTCGATCCCCGGAGTTTTTTCGTTTTCGACAATCAGGACCGGCTGGTAGCCGCACCTTCGCAGGACATCCTCCCGCATGAGGATCTGGCCAGCGCAAGCGCGGGGCACGGGTGAAACAATGGCTCAGATAACACTCGACAAACTCGCCCATTCCTATCTTCCCGATCCGAAAAGCGAAGCAGATTTCGCGCTGAAGGAAATCGATTACGTCTGGGAAGATGGCGGTGCCTACGCCCTGCTTGGCCCTTCCGGTTGCGGCAAGACCACGCTGCTGAACATCATTTCCGGTCTGTTGGTGCCCTCGCGTGGGCGCATCGTTTTCGGCGAGGAGGATGTGACCCACTATGCGCCCGAGCAGCGCAACATTGCTCAGGTGTTCCAGTTTCCCGTGATCTACGACACCATGACCGTCGCAGAAAACCTGGCCTTTCCGCTGGTTAACCGGCAGGTGCCGAGGGACGAGATCGACAAACGGGTCGCCGAGATGATCAAGGTCCTGGATTTGGGTGACAAGGCCAATCGCAAGGCGCGGGGCCTGACCGCCGACGAAAAACAGAAAATCTCTCTTGGGCGCGGCCTCGTGCGTTACGACGTGAACGCCATTCTTTTCGACGAGCCGCTGACCGTCATCGACCCTCATCTCAAATGGCAGCTGCGCACCAAGCTCAAGGAACTGCATCACGAGTTCGGCCACACCATGATCTATGTTACGCACGACCAGACGGAGGCACTGACCTTCGCCGACAAGGTGGTTGTGATGTACGAAGGCGAGGTTGTGCAGATCGGTACACCGGAGGAGCTCTTTGATGAACCGGCCCATACTTTCGTCGGCTACTTCATCGGTTCACCGGGCATGAACGTTCTGCCCTGCGAGGTGGCTGGGAACCAGCTTCGGCTTGGCGGGCAGGACATTTCCTTGCAGCGTAGATATCAGCAGCTTGACGGGATTGTCGAGATGGGCGTGCGGCCTGAATTCGTCAGTCTTGCGGCTAATGGTGAGGGCGTGCCGATCTCGATCTCGGCGGTTGAGGATATCGGCCGCTTTAAGATCGTACGAGCCCAGCTTGAGGGCCGAAGCTTCAATGCCGTGTTGCCGGAGGGGGCCGAGATTCCAGCCGAGGCAACCGCGGTGATCGATCCGCAGCGGATCGGCATCTATCAAGATTCCCATCTCGTGCGTGGAGAAGTCTGAGCCATGGTGAAGGTACAGAACAACAAAGCCTGGTTCATGGTCCTGCCGGTCCTTTTCATCGTGGCGCTCAATGCCATTGTGCCATTGATGACCGTCGTCAACTATTCGGTTCAGGACACATTCGGAAACAACGTCTTCTTTTTCGAGGGAACGCGCTGGTTCAGTGAGGTCCTGGCTTCGGAGCGTTTCCACGGTGCGCTGCTGCGGCAGTTCTTTCTGACCGCCACCATTCTTGCAATCGAGATTCCGCTTGGTGTGGCCATCGCCCTTACTATGCCACGCACAGGCTTTTGGGCCTCGGTCTGTCTGGTGTTGATGGCGCTGCCGCTGCTGATCCCCTGGAATGTGGTTGGGGCCATGTGGAACATCTACGCGCTACCGGATATCGGCCTGTTGGGTTACGGCTTGAACTGGCTCGGTATTCCTTACGACTTCACCCAGCAGCCGGTTTCCGCCTGGTTCACCGTTATCCTGATGGATGTCTGGCACTGGACCTCGCTGGTGGTGCTGCTGGCTTATGCCGGTCTTCAATCGATCGACGAAAACTATTACCGGGCGGCACAGATCGACGGCGCCTCACGCTGGGCCGTGTTCCGTTTCATCCAGTTGCCGAAGATGAAGCATGTGCTGACCATCGCGATCCTGCTCCGTTTTATGGATAGTTTCATGATTTACACGGAGCCCTTTGTGTTGACTGGTGGTGGTCCGGGCAACTCGACGACGGTGCTGTCGATCGATCTCGTGAAGGCGGCGTTGGGCGAATTCAATCTTGGGGTCGCCTCTGCAATGAGCATTATCTACTTCCTGATGACGCTGCTGGTCTGCTGGCTCTTCTATACCATTACCATGCAGGGAGAGAGAGAATGACCCGTCTCCGCTGGCTGGTGCCGACGCTCTACATCATCTTCCTGATGCTGCCGATCTATTGGCTGTTGAACATGTCGTTCAAGACCACCAACGAGATCCTGGGTGGTTTCTCATGGTTCCCCGCCGAATTCACCATCGAGAGCTACGTCAAGATCTTCACCGACCCGACTTGGTATAGCGGTTACATCAATTCGATCATCTACGTCGGGCTCAACACGGTAATATCTGTCTCCTTCGCGCTGCCGGCTGCTTATGCTTTCTCGCGCTATCGTTTTGTCGGCGACAAGCATCTGTTCTTCTGGCTGTTGACCAACCGAATGGCGCCGCCGGCCGTCTTTGCATTGCCTTTCCTGCAGCTCTATTCGGCCTTGGAGCTCTTTGATACGCACTTTGCCGTCGCACTTGCGCATTGTCTTTTCAATATTCCTCTGGCGGTCTGGATTCTGGAAGGCTTCATCTCCGGTGTGCCGCGTGAGATCGATGAGACCGCCTATCTTGACGGCTATTCCTTTCCGCGGTTTTTCACAAAGATCTTCATGCCCCTGATCGGCAGCGGTATCGGCGTGACGGCGTTCTTCTGTTTCATGTTCTCCTGGGTAGAACTGTTGCTGGCCAAGACGCTGACGTCGGTCGAGGCGAAACCGATCGCGGCTGTCATGACCCGGACGGCGAGTACCTCCGGCTATGAATTGGGGCTGCTCGCAGCGGCGGGTGTGTTGACTATCATCCCAGGTGCGATCGTGATTTATTTCGTCCGGAATTATATCGCCAAGGGCTTTGCGATGGGGAGGGTTTGATCATGGGTCTCTCGTGGATGGCCTGGACATGGCAGACAGGGGCCTTCTTTGGCGTCATTGCGCTGTTCCTGATCGGAATGAGTGTTTGGGAAATGGCGCGGCCCGGTGGCGATCCACGCCACGGTGTGCTCGGTTTGGATACGACCCGTGGCGACCGTCTGTTCATATCTTTGCTTACCAGCGCCTACGTCCATCTTGCATGGCTGGCGCTGGCGACGGGGCCGCTTTGGGTGGCAACGATCATTTCGGTTATCATTGCGCTCGCGATCTTTCGCTGGGTGTAGGAGGCCGTATGGAGAATTTCGCCTTCGCTCCGGGCACGCGTGTGTCGGATATGCTGAAGGGCGCTGGCGAATCTTGCCGCATGGAGTGCGAATCTCCGACGCGGCGCACTTCGGGCCCGGTTTAACGGGCGGATTAAGACCTCAAGGGAGGAGGGAAAATGAAGAAACTAATGGCATCAGCCGCCGTGGTGGCTTTGCTATGCGGGGCGAATCCAGCCCTTGCTGGCATGGCCGAGGCGGAGAAATGGGTCGATAACGAGTTCCAGCCATCGGTTCTGTCGCGTGACGAGCAGATATCGGAGATGGACTGGTTCATCAAGGCCGCCGAGCCTTTCAAGGGCATGGAGATCAACGTGCTGTCGGAGACGATCCCGACGCATACCTACGAATCCGAAACGCTGACCAAGGCCTTCGAGGAGATCACCGGTATCAAGGTGAATCATCAGCTCCTCGGAGAAGGTGAAGTCGTGCAGGCGGTTCAGACTCAGATGCAGACGCGGCGTAATCTCTACGACGCCTACATCAATGATTCGGACTTGATCGGCACTCACTCACGCCTTCAGCTCGCCTACAACCTGACCGACTTCATGGAAGGCGAAGGCAAGGACGTGACCAACCCAGGGCTCGACCTGGAGGACTTCATGGGCAAGTCCTTCACGACCGGTCCGGACGGCAAGCTTTACCAGCTGCCCGACCAGCAGTTCGCGAACCTCTATTGGTTCCGCAAGGACTGGTTCGATAAGCCGGAACTGCAAGCCAAGTTCAAGGAGATGTACGGCTACGATCTGGGTGTGCCGGTAAACTGGTCCGCCTATGAGGATATCGCCGAGTTCTTCAGCGTTCACGTCAAGGAAATCGATGGTGTTCGCGTCTATGGCCACATGGACTACGGCAAGCGTGCTCCCGACCTGGGCTGGCGTATGACTGATGCCTGGCTCTCGATGGCGGGCACAGGCAACAAGGGTACCCCGAACGGTATTCCGATCGACGAGTGGGGCATCCGCATGGAAGCCGGCTCCTGCAACCCAGCCGGCGCAAGCGTCAGCCGCGGTGGCGAAGCTAATGGTCCTGCTTCGGTCTATGCAATCCGCAAGTGGGATGAATGGCTCCGTAAGTACGCCCCTCCGGGCGCGGCCAGCTACGACTTCTATCAGTCGCTGCCGGCACTGAGCCAGGGTAACGTCGCCCAGCAGATCTTCTGGTACACGGCCTTCACCGCCTCGATGGTCGGGCCGAAATCAGGCGGGAACAACACGGTCGACGATGCTGGCAAGCCCTTGTGGCGGATGGCTCCGAGCCCGCATGGTCCCTACTGGAAAGACGGCCAGAAGCTCGGTTATCAGGACGCCGGTTCCTGGACGATCCTGAAGTCGACCCCGGTCGATCGTGCCAAGGCGGCCTGGCTCTATGCTCAGTTCGTCGTCTCCAAAACCCTCGACGTGAAGAAAAGCCATGTTGGCCTGACCTTCATCCGCGACACAACCGTGCGGCATGAAAGCTTCACCGAGCGGGCCCCGAACCTCGGCGGTCTGGTCGAGTTCTATCGCTCGCCCGACCGTGTTCTCTGGTCGCCGACCGGCATCAACGTCCCTGATTATCCGAAGCTGGCACAGCTTTGGTGGCAGAACATCGGTGATGTGAACTCCGGTGCCTTCACGCCGCAGGAAGCCATGGATCGGCTTGCCGGCGAGATGGACCAGGTCATGGCCCGCATGCAGTCCGCAGACGAGCAAGCTAAGGTCTATGGCGGCTGTGGCCCCCGTTTGAACGACGAGCAGGACGCTTCGGCGTGGCTTGGCAAGGCAGACGGCCCCAAAGCCAAGCTGGAGAACGAAAAGCCGAAGGGCGAGACCATCGCTTACGAGGAAATCATTAAGCGCTGGCAGTAAGTTTTTTAAGCTGATGTGCTGACTGCAGTTCGGTGCAGTCAAAAAGAAGAGCCGGGGTGTGTATCACTCCGGCTCTTTTACTGTCCGCGGAATGGTTGAGGTTTCCCGGTATTGAGAAAAACTTAGGACCTCATTGGTCCAGCCAGCATTCCGAATGCTGGTGTCGTGTTCACGTGCTGACCCCAAGGCTGGTCAACTGCCGGGTCATTGTCCGTAAGCGACTTCCGGCAACCAGGTGACGATCTTGGGCCAGTTAAACACCACGCTAACAGCGATCATCTGTAGAATCACAAAGGGAATGACGCCTTTGTAGACTGTCGTTATCTCGATGCCTTTTGGTGCCACACCCTTCATGTAGAAAAGTGCGAACCCAACGGGCGGCGTGATGAATGATGTTTGCAGGCAGACGGCGAACATTACCGTAAACCATATCAAATCAACACCCAGGCTCTGCATTATCGGGGCAATGAGCGGCAAGATAATGAGCGTGATTTCGATCCAATCGAGGAAAAAGCCGAGAAAGAAGGCCGCGATCAGGACGACGATAACGACCCCTTCCTTTTCAAACGGCAATCCGGTCAATGCAGATTCGATCACCTCGTCGCCACCAAATCCGCGAAGAACCAGAGAGAATGCGGTTGCGCCGACGAACAGCGCAAAAATATAGGATGTCGTCTTCGTTGTTTCCCGGACAACGTCACCCAGTTCCCGAATTGATAGTCGTCCGCGGACGAGCGCCAGAAGCGCGGCACCGAGAGCCCCGACGCCTGATGCCTCAGTTGGTGTTGCAATGCCAAAGAAGATACTTCCCAGCACTGCAAAGATGAGGGCCGCGGGCGGAATAGTGGATCGCAAGACGTTGAGCAGAATACGTGGACTAACGGGTTCGGCATGTTCGGGGGCGGGGGCTGCCTTTGGCTGCACCCAGGCATAGACCAGGATGTAGACGGTATAAAGTAAACCCAAAAGCAATCCCGGGAACACGGCGCCCATGAACAGATCGCCGACCGAGATGCGAATTTGATCACCCATCATCACCAGCATGATGCTGGGAGGAATGAGGATGCCCAAAGTCCCTGTTGCACAGACGACCCCGCAGGCCAACTCCGGACGATAGTTGTGCTTGAGCATTAAGGGGACGCCGAGAATTGCCAGCAACACTACGGCCGCGCCGATGATCCCAGTCGAGGCGGCGAGGAGGACACCGATGAAGATCACGGTGATCGCCAGGCCGCCACGCATACGCCCGAAAAGCTTTGAAAGGTCGGTCATAAGGTCTTCGGCGATGCCGGAGCGGTCGAGCATGATCCCCATGAAGATGAACATCGGGAGCGCCACCAGGACCCAGTTACTCATGACCGCGTAAATACGGTCCACAACAATGGAGCTGTATCCCCAGTCGACGCCGAAAAAGGTGTCGAGGTAAGTATCGGAGGCGACCGAGATCGCTGTGAAAATAACGGCCAACCCGCCCATCAGCCAGGCGACGGGATAGCCTACAAAGATCAAGGCGATGAACGACGCAAACAAAAGCAACGCCATAAAGTGATTGGCTTCAAATTCCATCCGAACCGCCTAACGATTGTTTTCTGTGGCCGGCGGCGGAGCGCCATTCGGCGAGCCGAGAACCATTGAGGTCGCCACTTTCACCAATCGCGAGATACCTGCGAGGCCAAGAAGGACAAAGCTGAAAAGTAAGAAGCCTTTTACGACCCAGCGAGCGGGTAAGCCGTTTGCTGAGGTAGAGCGTTCGCTGGTCGTCCAGGACAGCTCCACCAGTGGGACGGAATAGATGATGATGAAGAATACGAAAGGCAGAAACAGGAAGAGTAAACCAATCATCTCGAACCACAATTTGCGCCGGTACGAGAGTTTATCGTGAAGAACGTCAACTCTGACATGACCATCGACGACAAAAGTGGAGGAAAGACCGATCAACCAGCCGACAGCGTAGAGGTGCCACTGAAGCTCTTCAAATTCGATCATGCCCTGACTAAAGACATAGCGCAGTATGACGTTGGCAATGATGACAGTGAGAAGGGCGATCCAGGTCCAGTTGAATATTTCACTTACCAGCATGACCAGTCGATCAACCACGCGCGTGAAACTTGTTTCCCGCAGAACAAATTCGTGATGATCGATGGATTCAACGATTTCCGTGATGTGGGTCATGATCTTTCAGAAGGACCATTTGTTAAACGATCGGAATTTTATCATCTTATACCAAGGACCCTATAAACAATCTTTGTGAGCCATTGTTGGTGCTCCTTGGCACTATGAAGCGAACTGTATAGGTCAGCGAATTCAGAGAGTTGATGGTCCTGCAGCCGGAAAGCCCGGCTGCAGGAAGTGGTTACGAATAGATTTTAGCAGGTCTGAATACCGCTACCGGTCATCAGTGTTTAATTGAAATCGCGCGGGAGGTATCCCCACTCTTTCCAAACTTGATACTGGGCGTGGAATGCTTGCTGCGATTCCCAGACGCGTTTGAAGTCGGCATCCTTGGCGGCTTCCTGAGTCATGACTTTTTGGGTCACTCGCTTCAATTCTTCGATAACGCTATCCGGCAGCTTCGCGGCCGTTACGCCTTTTTCTTCGAAGCTGTTGATCTGTGCGCCCTGCAGTGCTTCTCCCTTGGTGATGGCCCGCATTGTTGCGGCCGTGCAGCCCATTTCGAACAGTGCGCGGTCCGCATCGGATAGGCCGTTCCAATTGTCGAGATTGACCAAGAGGTGCGTCGACGTTGATGGCTGGTGCCAACCCGGGAAGAGGTTGAACTTGGCGATCTTGTGAAAGCCGAGAACTTCGTCAATGGCAGGCATGGAGTACTCGGTTGCGTCGAGAGTGCCTTTTTCGAGTGCGGCAAAAATCTCGCCCCCTGCCATCAAGGTTGCCGAAGCACCGATTTCGTTCAGCACCATTCCGCCGAGGCCGGAAAAGCGAATTTTCAGGCCCTTGAGATCGTCAAGCGACGTGATGGGCTTCCGATACCAGCCGGCTGTTTCTGGCCCAATCGTGCTGCAAAGCAAGGGGTGGACATTGCGTTTGTGGTAGATGTCAGCGGCCAGGGAGGCGCCTTCACCTTCAAACCACCAGGCGGCATACTCCCAGGGTTCCATGCCGAAGGGAACCGCGGAGAACAGCACAGCGGAAGGGATGCGTCCCTGATCGTAGGCAAGATAATTGTAGGCCGCTGGCAGGTTGCCGTTACTGATAGAAGGCGTGATTTCCAGGGGCGGAACGATTTTCCCAGGCTCGAACACTTTCAGTTTGATCCGGCCCGCAGTCGCCTTGTCGAGGGTCTTGGCCAGATAAGCGATGGGGTCGCCGAGTGCCGGCCAGCCGGTGTTAAAGGTGGATTGAACTTTCCAGCGAATTTTTTCTTCGGCGTTTGCCGTCTCAGATGATGCAGCTGAAAAACCAATGACCGCAGCACTGATTGCCGCAATTGTACTCACCCTAAACACGCCTGATTTGGATTGTTTGCTCATCACTTAAGCCTCCTTGTTTATGGGACGAATTATTGTTTTTTAAAATCTGCATGCGCCTCTCCGGCGCGGTGCTCCGTTACGATGCGGTGCTCCACGCCTGCCGATACAGATCTATGATCTCATCTTTTGTAGGCACTCGCGGATTCAGGTTTGGTGCTCCGGACCGAAGGGCATCTTCAGCCATTTGACCCAGGGCGTTTTCAAATTCCCGGCGGTCGATGCCAAAGGCCTCGATGGAGGGGACTTCGAGGTTTTTGTTGTAGGCGTAAAGGCCCTGGACCAGTTTTCGCGCCGCCGTTTGGTCATCGTCGCCGGTCGAAGCAAACCCGATCGCCCGACCGCAGTCGGCGTATCTTGGTGTCGCACTCTCCAAGGAGAATTCTGTGACCATTGGAAGCAACATGGCGTTGCTAAGGCCATGCGGAACATGAAACAGGCCGCCGAGTGGCCGGCTCATTGCATGGACAAGACAGATCGAAGCGTTCGAAAAGGCTAGACCGCCCAGTGTCGCCGCGAACATCAGGCCTTCGCGTGCTTCACGATCTCCGCCATCGGCGTAGGCGCGATCGAGAAGCTTTCCTACCAGGCGCATGCAGTCCAGCGCCATACGGTCCGAATACATCGAGCGCTTTTGACTGATGTAGGCTTCAATGCCGTGAGTCAGGGTGTCCAGTGCGTTGTCGGCTGTAAGACGTTTCGGTTTAGAGAGTGTGAAGTCATAGTCGACGATCGCCGCGGTGGGCACGAATGCTTCGCCGCGACAGGAAATTTTCTCGCGCGTCGCCGCGTGGACAAGAACGGTATGATGAGTGACTTCCGATCCGGTGCCCGCAGTCGTCGGTACGGCGATCATCGGTAATCCAGGTTCGTTGAACTCGGCAGGCGGTCGATAGTCGAAAATGTCTCTGCTGTAGCGCGACATGACGGCGACCGCTTTTGCCGTATCGATCGGGCTGCCGCCTCCGACACCGATGACGCAGTCATGCTTGCCGGCTTCGAGTTTGCTTAGGGCTGCGAGCACGACTTCATCGGTTGGATCCGGGACGGTTTCATCGAAGATGCCACAGGCAATACCCTGATTGATGAGTGCGGACTGGACTTTTGCCACATGCCCTAGCTCGACCATGGTCTTATCGGTGATGATCAACGGCGAACTGATCTTCCCGATAGCGCTTAGAATATCGGGTAGGCATGAGACGCTTCCCTCACCGATTTGCAGGTATCGGGGCGTACAAACTCTGACCGTCTTTCGCATCATGTCTCCCCATCCACACAGCATTCTTTTTGTTTCTTTAGGCGCCAAATTTCCGGCTGCCAATATTGCTCGTGTGCGGAAACGATAGCGGGCATTCAGTCATAATGTCAATTAAATGATAAAAATTTTCTCATTTAACGTTTCTAAAAATCAGAAAGATTGTTATAAATTGCCTGATCTTTAAAACGCGGAGGGGCGAAAATGATAAGAATTGGGCAGCTGATAAACGGTGAGAAATCGACCAGTAGTGATAGCCGGACAGGTCCGGTGTTCAACCCTGCGACAGGCCAGCAGATTGCCGAGGTCGAACTCGCGAGCACCGCTGATGTCGCAGAGGCAGTTACCGTCGCTGACGCGGCGTTTATCGAGTGGTCCGGTCGCACGCCTATCAATCGGGCGCGTGTCATGTTCTGTTACAAACAGCTGCTCGAGGAGCACGCACACGAACTTGCGGAGCTGGTTTCGCGCGAACACGGCAAAACGCTGCCCGACGCCCTTGGATCTGTGAAACGCGGCATAGAGATCGTGGAGTTCGCCTGTGGTATCCCTCAGCTGCTGAAGGGCGAGTATTCCGCGAATGTCGGAAGCGGGGTCGATAGCTTCAATATGCGCCAACCTCTTGGTGTCTGCGCCGGCATTACACCATTCAATTTCCCTGCCATGGTACCGCTGTGGATGTTTCCGGTAGCGCTTGCCTGTGGCAACAGCTTCATACTGAAGCCATCGGAGAAGGATCCGAGCTGTCCTCTGCGAATGGTCGAGTTGGCGCATGAAGCGGGCGTGCCGCCTGGAGTCCTTAATGTTGTCAATGGCGATAAGGAAGCGGTCGATGCCTTGCTGCAGGATCACCGTGTGAAAGCGGTCAGTTTCGTCGGCTCCAGCCCTATCGCCCAATACATCTATCACCAGGGGGCTGCCAACAACAAACGGGTGCAGGCGCTTGGTGGCGCGAAGAACCACATGATTGTTATGCCCGACGCCGAAACCGACCGCACCGTCGATGCCTTGATCGGCTCTGCCTTCGGTTCTGCAGGAGAACGGTGTATGGCAATTTCAATCGCCGTTTGTGTCGGCGATAAGACCGCGGACAGGATCCGCGATGGTTTGCTCGAAGCAACATCAAAACTGAATGTTGGGCCCTATACGGACCCTGACGCAGATTACGGTCCGCTCAACACCAAAGCTCATCTGAACAAGGTGTTGGGATACCTTGATAGCGGTGAACAGGAGGGGGCAAAGCTGGTCGCTGACGGACGTGATATTTCGCTGCAGGGATATGAAGAGGGTTATTTCCTTGGACCCTGCATCTTCGACCACGTCAAGACTGACATGACAATCTACAAAGAAGAGATTTTTGGTCCTGTTCTCGGGATTGTGCGAACCGACGAGTACGGCGAAGCTCTCTCGATGATCAACAATCATGCGCTTGGTAATGGTGCCACTCTATTTACCAGCAATGGTGGTGTGGCCCGTCATTTTCTGGAGCGCGCGAACATCGGCATGGTCGGAGTCAATGTCCCGATTCCCGTACCGGTGGCATATCACAGTTTTGGCGGGTGGAAGCAGTCTCTCTTCGGAGATCACAGCATGCATGGCCCCGAAGGCGTTCGCTTCTATACCAAGCTGAAAACGGCGACGTTGACGTGGCCGGCAGGGGAAAATGCCGGTCCGGAGTTCTCGATTCCGGTTCTCTCGTAACGTTGGAATGAATTACTGCCCATAAGGTCTGATCGGGCTGTTTAAAGAGAAGCCCTGTCGAGGGTATCTCATTGATACTAGAGAAACCGACGGATAATCAGAATCAGTTACCCGTTGATAAGTTGCTTTCTTTCATACGGTTAGAGCATCTTTGAGGCGTCAGGCCTGACGCGTAACTCTCTGGAGTACGATCGTTCTTGACTGTTTCTGTCAAGAACGTGAAACGTCCTCTAACTGTATGGTGTCGAGTCTGGTCTTCTTTCATCGATTCGGTGAAAGGCGATCAGACTCCAAAGAACTAGAAACTGATGAATAGAGCGGTAGATGAGCGACAAATCCAAGCGTACTTCGCCGAAAAGAATACTCGATATTCTTGAGGCTATAAGCCTGAAACCGGACACCACTACCGCGGCAGGTTTGTCAAAGTCGCTGGATATTCCCTTGCCCACCGTTTACCGGCAGTTGGAAACCTTGAGCGAGGAAAAGTATATCGTCCTTAGTCCGTCGGGATCGTTCATTCCGGGTGCCCGGATGCGGGCTCTCGTCCTCAACAGTCTGGCATACGAGCCGCAAGTGACCCGCCGCCGGGCCATCATGAGAAAGCTCTCGGGCGAACTCGAAGAAACCGTCAATCTGTCGGTCGCCGACGGTGCCAAGCTCGTTTACTTCGACCGGTTTGAATCTCATTGGCCGGTGCAGATAAACCTGCATGTCGGTGATCCGTTGCCGCTGCATTGCTGTGCATCCGGCAAGCTCTATCTCAGTTCCTTCAAGCGTGATGCTGCGCTTGAAGTTTTTCGCAACATCCGGCCTGAGAGACGGGCACCAAATACGATCACGACCCAGAAGAAGTTCTCCGAAGAACTCGAGGCAATTGCTGCGCGTGGTTATGCCCTCGACGACGAGGAATGGTTTGAAGGTATGGTTGGAGCTGCCGTTCCAATCCTCAACAAAGAGGGGAAGCTGTGCGCCTGCCTGTCGACACATGCTCTTACGACGCGCAAAAGTGTCGACGAAGTTGACGCAAATATTTCCTATATGCTCAGTGCCGCGAAATCATTGGAGCACATGTTATTTGCTGACTAACTCTTCGGTAAATCAGCGCAGGAAAAATTGCCTGCCCCGATCAAGCTAGACAGGAAGCGGCTAGCGTTCGTTCGTGGGTATCGTTTCAACTTCTTGCCCTTGCCTTTTTCTTTCTCTCCAGACTCTGTCTGATCTGAACCAACTCAAACGCCTCTCGACGAAATCCCACAGCCGCATTACTCTGAGCACGATCTGATGGCGAGCAGAAGGGCGGGCGGCTGAAGCTTTGGCCTATGACATGCGGATTGCTGTGTCGGGGAAGCTGAGGTCCAGCCAAAAAGCCGGAATTCGCTTTTGGAATAACGGGGAGATATTCAAGAAATGTTTAAAATCAATCGCTTGCGTGCGTCTGTACTGACCGCGGCCTGTCTTATGGTTGCGGCTCCAATGGTTTCAACACCGGCCTGGGCTGAACTGGACATCAAATTCACCCTCGACTGGAAGTTTCAGGGGCCGACGGCGGCGTTCCTGGTGGCGGCCGATAAGGGATACTATGCCGAGGAAGGCCTGGATGTCTCCATCGACAGCGGCAATGGCTCGGCAGGTGCGGTGACCCGGGTTGCCAGCGGTGCTTATCAGATGGGCTTTGCCGACATTAATGCGCTGGTCGATTTCAACGCCCAGAACTCCGGCCAGTCCGTCAAAGCCGTGATGATGGCTTACGATGCACCGCCATTCTCGCTTTTCACTCTGGCCAAGAACAACATCAAGACGCCTGCGGATCTCGCTGGCCGCAAGCTCGGCGCGCCGGTGTTCGACGCCTCCTACAAGCTATTTCCTGCTTTTGCCCATGAAACCGGGATCGACGAGAAGGCGGTCGAACGGGTCAACATGAGCCCGGCCCTGCGCGAGACCATGCTGGTTCAGGGAGAGGTCGATTTCATCTCGGGGCACTATTTCTCCTCGATGCTGGACCTGAAAGCCAAAGGCGTGGCCGAAAAAGACATCAAGTATTTCCTCTACGCTGATTTCGGTATGGACTTTTACGGTAATGCCGTGATCGCCTCGGGGAATTTCATTTCCGATCATCCCGAGGCCGTCTCCGGCTTTATCCGGGCCACCGTGCGTGGCTGGAAGGACATCATCGCCGATCCTCAGGGCGCTATCGAGATCGTAGCCAAGAGCGATCCGCTGATCGACAAAAAGCTGGAGCTGGAACGGCTGCAGCTGGCACTCGACGTCAATGTGCTGACGCCGCATGTGCTGAAAGCCGGCATCGGCGATGTCGACGAAGCCCGCTTGAAGAATTCCATCGCCCAGCTTGCCTTGGCTTATGGTCTGACGGCGACGCCGGAACCCTCGGCTGTCTGGACCTCGAAGTTCTTGCCGCCGGCAGAGGAGCGGATGTTGTCGCGTTAACAGGGCGCGTTGATCCGTTCGAATCCTTGGCATTTAACCGGCGGTAATTTTTGTGACGGCCTTCGTTGAACTCGACCAGGTCACCATGACCTATGGCGGCGCCGGGAGTGACACCACCCCGGCGGTTGCCGACGCTTCCCTGACGATCAACCGCGGTGAATTCGTTGCCATGGTCGGTCCGTCGGGCTGTGGAAAATCTTCGCTGCTAAAAATAGTATCCGGCCTGATGCCTGCAGATGAAGGCATCACCCGCGTTGCCGGGGAGGCGGTGATACGGCCGCTGACCATGGTCGGCATGGCGTTCCAGAATGCGACGCTTCTACCCTGGCGGACGACACTGGAAAACGTCTTGCTGCCGCTGGAAGTCAGCCGGACCCACCGCGCCACCTTCCGGCGTAAAAAGGCGGAGCATATAGAGGCGGCACGGTCTCTGCTCAAGACGGTCGGACTGGAAGGCTACGAAGACCACGCGCCTTACGAGCTTTCAGGAGGTATGCAGCAGCGTGCATCGCTCTGCCGGGCACTGATTCATGCGCCGGATCTCCTTCTGTTGGATGAACCCTTTGCGGCTTTGGATGCCTTTACCCGCGAAGAGCTCTGGGGCGTGCTGCAGGATCTTTGGATGCAGCGGAAGTTCACCGTGATCCTGGTCACCCATGATCTGCGCGAAGCGGTCTATCTGGCCGATCGGGTCTATGTGGTCAGCAAACGCCCGGGGCGCATTGTTTATGAACGGCCTGTCCCTCTGGCGCGGCCCCGCACGCTGGAATCGACCTTCGATCAGGGCTTCGTCGATCTTGTGCATAAGCTCCGCGATCACATCGGCGAGGTGCGTGCGTCATGATCACACCTATCAAACTGGCACCCTGGCTTGCCACCTTCGGGCTCTTTGCTGTTTGGGAACTGGTCTGCCGGCTCTTCTCGGTACCGGAGTTCATCCTGCCGGCGCCCAGCGCGGCCATTGCTGCGCTGATCGAATACTGGCCGGCGATCTGGCAGAACGCCTTTTATACCTTCTGGGTGACGATGGTCGGGTTTGCGCTCGCGGTCGTCTTCGGGCTGGCGCTTGGGCTGGTCACCGGCGCTTCCGCGCTGGTCTATTCGGCGATCTATCCGCTGCTGGTCGGCTTCAACTCCATCCCAAAGGTGGCGATCGTGCCGGTCCTGGTGGTCTGGTTCGGCATTGGTACGATCCCGGCGATCCTGACCGCCTTTACCATCTCATTCTTTCCGATCGTGGTGAACGTCGCGACCGGCCTGGCGACCCTGGAGCCCGAGATCAGGGACGTCATGCGCTCGCTGGGTGCGCGCAAAATCGACATTCTGCTGAAGGTTGGGGTTCCGCGCTCGATGCCCTACTTCTTCGCGTCGCTGAAGGTCGCGATCACGCTCGCCTTTGTCGGCACGGTCATCTCGGAGACGGTGGCTGGTAATGGCGGTATGGGACACCTGATGTTGACCGCGTCTTCCAGCTTCCGCGTGCCGCTGGTTTTCGCCGGCCTACTGGTTATCGCCGCCATGGGCGTGGGCATGTACGCCATCTTCGCCCTCGTTGAACGGCGCTTCGTCGGCTGGGCCTTCCGCGGCGGCGATACCGGGTGATAACACCTTGGCGGGACAAATCGCACCCGGCTCTGCATAGACGGTCCTGCGCCAAGATAATTCTGGCCGCGTGCCTAATCGGGCCTATCTTGTTGCGTTCCAAGTCAATCAACGCAAAAGCCAAGGATGCGCGGACCGATGACATGCTGATCGACGATTTTGGCGATCCCAATCTGATCTCAAAATTGGGCACGGCTTGGCGCGGTGTCAGCGATCAGGTCATGGGCGGGATCTCGCAGGCTTTGGTTACCCGCGAGAGCGTTGATGGAAGGGACGCTTTGAGGTTGAGCGGAGATGTCCGGCTCGACAACGACGGTGGCTTTGTTCAAGCGGCGCTCGACCTATCGCCTGAGCGCAGCAGCTTCGATGCCTCGGGCTTCTCCGGACTGCGGGTTACGGTACGCGGCAATGGCGAGCGTTATTCGTTGCATCTACGCAGCACCGATAACGTCCGGCCCTGGCAGTCCTATCGGGCTCAATTCGTAGCCGGCCCTGACTGGGAGACTCTTGAGTTCCCCTTCGCATCTTTCACACCTTACCGGCTCGAAGCGCCTCTGGATATCACCCGGCTGCGGCGCATAGGCTTGGTGGCCATCGGGCGCGCTTTTTTCGCAGATCTTGCAATCAGTGAACTTACTTTCTACCGCTAAACAGAGTTCAGCAACCATAAGAACGCGGTCAGGATCGTCGCGTAGGAAACCCAGGCGGCGTAGGGTATAAACAAGATCCCGGCGATTCTATCCTGGCGCCAGAACAAGACCGTGTTCAGGATGATTGCGAACAGCAGAATTACGATTTCGACCAGCGACCAGCCTATTTGCTGCAGCCCGAAAAAGAGGAACGACCAGAGGAGGTTCAATGCCAACTGAAGGCAGAAGACCACCAGAGCCTGTCGGCGGGTGTGAGACGCTGCCTGGCGCCAAACACGCCAGCCGGCAATCGCCATGAAGAGATAAATCGTTGTCCAGACCGGTGCGAAGACCCAGTCCGGCGGGCTGAGCACGGACCTTTCAAGCGTCTGATACCAGGTGCTCACCGATGTCGCGGTGATTGCGCCGCCAAGAGCTGAGACGGCAAAACAGAGCAGCAGGAACGCTGCAAGACCGAACCCATCACGGCGTGTCATTCTGTTTCAATCCTTCCGGCCGCCAACAAACCGCCATCTCCAATCCGCTGCAGGATCACCATCTCGCCCGAGCGGGGATAGATCCCTGTCAGCGCTGTGATATTGACCTGATGCGTGACCAGGACGATCGGGCCTTCAAGGGGCTGGGCGATCAGCCAGTCTTTCAGGGCCTGTGTTGCTGCAGCGCGCCGGTCAGGATGGCTGAAGAAGGAATTGAGGCTGGCCAGTTCTTCCACCGGCCCTAATCCCAGAAGCTTTGCGGTTTCCAGGCAGCGGCACCACTGACTTGAAAGCACCCGCGCGGACGCGATACCTGCGGCGCGAAAGCGCGCGCCGATCCGCGCCGCCTGTGCGCGTCCTTCGTCGGAGAGATTTCTCTGCGTGGCGCAGTCCCTCAAGGCAAAGTTACTGGGATCGCCCGTGCCGGGCGCCGTGGCATGACGCATAAGCACAACATGCCGTTCCGAAGCGAGTGCCTGCCACAGCTTAGTCTCGTGGGCCGACTGGTTCACTGCCTCGCCGGCCGCATATCCGTACGATGTCGCAGCAAGCAACAGACCCAGTGCAAAAAGGATGGTGTTCACCGCACACCCCAAAAGCAATCATGACATCTGTCGGCCTTTCTCACGTGCCAGGATCTTGGACAAACCCAAACCGATTCTTGACCTGGGCCGGGCTCAATACACGTGGATCGGTTAAACATCACAGATACCTTTTTTCATCAGACGTCATTGAACTTACGCCGAGAATACACCGCCGGATCAGAATTTTGACGCATTTAGCAATCAGGCCTTGGGTCGAGAATTGACCGTGTTAGATATCAAAAGCGTGTCACTGGTGTGAAAAGTCTTTGCCTCTATTTGAAAAGGCGGATTTTCTATCCGCAATGATCGAATGGAAACCAGGATGGAAGCGACGCCGATGTATCAGCTCTATTACTACCCCGGAAACGCCAGTATCACGCCGCACATGTTGTTGGAGGAGATCGGAGCACCCTACGAATTGCAGTTCGTTGACCGGACCAAGAACGCCCATAAGTCTCCGGAATACCTGGCGTTGCATCCCAGTGGCCTGATCCCTTTGCTGATCGAGGGGGAAGGGGAGGACAGGCTGGTTCTGCACGAGACGGTCGCTGTCTGCCTGCATATTTTGGACAGCAATCCGAATTCGGGTTGGACTCCTGCACTCGGCTCACTCGAACGCGCGCAGCTCTATAAGTGGCTGTGCTACATGACCAACACTATGCAGTCGACCTATCTGACTTATTTCTACGGTCACCGCTACACCACTGACGAGGCTGGGATCGAGGCGGTGGCTGCGGCTGCGGAAACACGTCTGAACGGCAGTTTTGACATTCTGGAGGCGGCGCTGGAGGGTAAGTCCTATCTGCTCGGCGAGCAGATCAGTGTCTGTGACCTCTATCTCCTGATGCTCTCGCGCTGGGGCCGCGGCATGACCCGGCCGCCGCGCAGTTTGGCCAATATCGGTGCGCTTCTGGAGCGTGTTATGGAACGTCCGGCAGTCAAGCGGACGTTGGAACAGGAAGGCATTGAGGCGCCTTACGTTTGAGCCGGCGCGGTTCGAACTGCATTTTAAGCTGAATTTGCAAATGCGCCGCCGGTAGATGCGTTGCGCTGGATAATACGCCCATTGGGAAAGCTCAAGATGACTTCTGTGCCGGCTCCTGGCCGGCTTTCGATGGCCAGATGTCCGCCGTGCAGCTCGACCAGAGACTTGGACAGGGGTAACCCCAGCCCAGTGCCTTCGTACTTACGACTCAGCGAACTTTCGACCTGGCCGAATGGGGTTAGGGCTTTGGCGATGTTCTCCGCGGTCATACCGATACCGGTGTCGGCGATCGTGATCCTATAGATGTCGCTGGTCTGAGGTGGTGTGGAGGTGTCGCTTGTTAGCGTCACCGTGATCCGTCCGCCGGCGGGCGTGAATTTCAGGGCGTTGGATAGGATGTTCAACAGGACCTGGCGCAGCATGCGCTCGTCGGCCAGCAGATAGGGCATATCCTTTGCCGCCTTAACCTCGAACGCGACTTCATCCGCGTTTGCAGTAGCCTTTACAATATTAAGGCAGGCGCCAAGCACGTCCTTGACGTCGGTCGGGTCCTCGATCAGCTCCAGGCGTCCGGCCTCGACTTTCGAGAGATCCAGAATGTTGTTGATGATGCCCAAAAGATGGGTTGCGCTGGTCCGGATGTCGCGGGCGTAGTCGCCGTAGCGGCTGTCGCCCATATCGCCGAACATCTGATTTTCGAGAATCTCGGCAAAGCCGATCACAGCGTTTAGCGGGGTACGCAGTTCATGGCTCATGTTGGCCAGGAACTCGGATTTCGCCCGGTTCGCGGACTCGGCTTCTTCCTTGGCCATCTGCAAGGCCTCTTCCGCCTGCTTCCGTTCGGTGACATCGATGCCCATGGCAACGCAGTAGGCAACCTTGCCGGCCTCGTCGCGCAGGGCAGTGTTCGACCATTCGATCAGCCGCTGTTCGCCGCTCCTGCAAACCCAGTGGTTTAAATGGGTATTTGGATAGACGCCGAAACGCAGGCTGCGTAGCATGCCCTCGAGGCCTTCACGGTCGTGGTCGGGAATGACGAAATCGTATATCGGCCGTCCTTCGACTTCGGCTAGGTTGTAGCCTGACATCTTTTCACAGGCTTTGTTGAAGCGGACAACCCGTCCTTCCATGTCGATCACGCAAATCAGAGCGTCCGCAGTATCCAGCATGGCAACTACGAATTCTCGTTCGCTGCGCAGCGTCTCGTCTGCTCGCCGCCGCTCGGTGATGTCCGTGATGGTGCCCTGGTAACCGAGCATTTTGCCATCTTCGCCACGGATGACGTGTGCGTTCTCGCTGATCCAGAAACGTTCACCGTTGCCCAGGCGCCGGACTTCGGAAACGAAATTCTCGACCCGGTCATTCCTGTTGAGCAACTGCAGGAATTCGCTGCGGCGATGCCGGTCGACATACCAGGTCGTCGGCTTGGCATTGATCGCGCTCAGTAGTTCCGTTTCCTTGGTGAAGCCGTTCAGCTTGACGATGGTCGGATTACAGCTGATGCAGGTGCCGTCGGGCAGACTGCGGTAGATACCTTCCGTGGCATTTTCAAAGAGGCCGCTATAGCTCTCCTCGACAGCCCAGAGAGCCTCCTGGCGCAAAGCAATCAGCCGGAGCAGGTAGGCCAGACCGACGGACAGGATCAGCCCGAGCACCAGGATGACAATATCGGCATCCATGGATTGGGCGGCCACCGAGGCTGGACCGGCTGTCAGAAAGAGGGTCCAGGTCCTGTCGAGCAGCTCTATCCGTTGCTCGGTCGTGAAGGCGCCGTTGTTGGTTGGCGTTCCCCGGGCATAGACTGTCTGATCGCCGTCCATGACTGTGATCTGATAGTCACTCCTCATGACTTGGGCGAGCGCATTCTCCAAAAGCGGCTCGATCCGGAAGACGCCGTTCAGGTAGCCTTCCAGCTTGCCGTCCCGGATCAAGGGGTAATAGGTCGCGAAGCCTTTGCCACCCTGGAGCAGCGTGATCGGACGGGTTGCCAGATCCTGGTTCGCTTCGGCGGCACGTCGTAACAGAAGACTGGCGAAGGGGTGTTCGGCCAGATTCGCCCCCTTGGCCGGGCCGTTGTCCGCTTCGGGGGCGACCCATTGGATGATACCTTCGGGATTGACCCAATTGACCGCCTGGAAGCCCGAAAACTGTTGCTGGAGGGATTCAATCGTTTCCACGAAAGCTTCGGGGCTGTTGATCTGACGCCTCATCCAGAGATTTCGAAGATGTTCGATGATGCTCAGGTGATCGGTGACGTGATTTTTGAGCTGCCCGGCGGTCTGTTGGCCGATCAAATTGACTTCATTGCGGATGGCGGCTGCCTGATTGTAGGAGAGAAACCAGGAAATACCCAAAACCGCTGAGGCCAAGCAGAGGAAAATGGCCAGCGGGAAGTAGAGGGAGAGGGTTTTGGGTCGTGATATCTTCATTGGCTTTGAATGTGCCGTTTTCTCTCTAACAAATTGTTTTATCGTATTTTTCAGGCGATTTTTTCGACGCGCTCTCTTCTCGGTGCTAGCGTCGGAAATGACTGTTATCCCAAATGACCGTTCTTTATAGGGGACAAACTCTTTCCCGATTCATAACGCTCACCTGATAATGCGCATCTGGCTTTCAATTTAGAGTTGCCACCATACGCTTCTGATCCCCGCATCTTCCTGATGCCCCTTGTTCTGTATAGGCCGTCTTCCTGAAAGGAGGATTTTCCAATCCAGGGTTTGTTGACTCTCATGACAAAGAACATGTAGAACAAAACAAGAACACATGAAATGAACGAGAGCTTAGCGACGGAATGTTTCGTTCGAAATACCTGCGAAAAACTCCAGACGCGCCACCAGCTGGCGAAACAGTGGCCAGACTGGCGGCTTTGCGCGAAGAGCTTCGTAAGATCGAACAGAGCGATTGGAACAGAAAAACCGGCGAGACCATTGAATTGGGCCTTCCGGAAATCGATAACCTGTTGTCCGGGGAAGACTTTTCCCAAGACAGGGAGACCCTGCAATCAAAAGAGGCGGTTTTCGGCCTGCGGAGAGGCTGTTTGCATGAACTCTCAGGGGAAGGGGCCGAAGCTTTCGCCGCAATTCTCTCCGGCCGTTTGAAGGGTCCGGTGCTTTGGTGCGCAGATGCGCTGGCAGGGAGCGATCTTTACCCGCCGGGGCTCACGGCTTTCGGACTGGATCATCGGCGTTTGATCATCGTGCGCTGCCATAAACCGCGGGAAACTCTCTCTGCCATGGAAGACGGCTTGCGGTGCCGTGCCTTGGCCGCCGTCGTCGGTGAACTATCCGCCCGGATCGACCTGACGGCCAGCCGCAGGCTTCAACTGGCGGCAGAGGGCAGTGGCGTGACCGGGTTTCTCGTCAAATCGGCCTGGCGGGACCAAATCTCGAAAAGTCAGCCTATCAGTCGAGCCACGGGAAAGAGAAAGGCCGGCGGAATCGCAGAAGAAACTGGGACCGAATGGGGGCAGAAAGCCGGTGAAACCGAGCGTTTCTCCGCGGCGACACAGGAGAAAGATCCCAGTGCGGCCTTCTCCCGCTGGTCGGTCGGTGCTGCCAGAAACGGCAGTGGTGCTTCAGGGGCACTGGTGGGAGGCATGACCTGGCGGCTTTCTTTGCTGCGCTGCCGGAATGGCGGCAGTGGTGCCTGGACGGTGAAATGGGATGCAAAGACGTATCGTTTCTCTTTGGCTGCCGAGACTGCCGACGGACAGGTTGATCCGTCGTCAGGGCAGCGCCTGGTGGGATAAGGCGCTTGCGGTGACGGCAGAGACCGGGAACCGCATCGTCATTTCCGCTGTAACGCAGATTGCGGAAACTTCCGGAATCGCGCCGGGCATGACTCTGGCCGATGCCCGGGCTGTGTTGCCGGATCTTTTGACCTTACCATCAGATGGCCGGGCAGATGCTGCTATGATGGAACGCCTGGCGCGCTGGTGCGGCGCCTATACGCCTTGGGTTTCCCTGGATGGGCTCGACGGTCTTTGGCTGGACGTGACCGGCTGCGCCCACCTGCGCGGCGGTGAGCAGGCTTTGCTGGACGATCTGTTGGACCGGCTGGGCGGTTACGGTTTTGCCGTTCGCGGTGCGCTGGCCGATACGCCCGGTGGCGCCTGGGCCTTTGCCCGTTGCGGAGAGAATCGGAGGGTGATTCCCCGGGGACAGGCGAAAGAGGCCCTGGCGTCCTTGCCGGTTGCGGCCTTGCGG
The DNA here is from genome assembly GCF_947331435.1 of Pelagibius sp. Alg239-R121. Lineage (GTDB taxonomy): Bacteria > Pseudomonadota > Alphaproteobacteria > Kiloniellales > Kiloniellaceae > Denitrobaculum. The sequence continues at coordinate 160,059 of NZ_CAMZOF010000004.1, forward strand.
TTAGATCCGGAGACTCTGTCGAAATTGTTTCGCCTTGGCCTGCGGCGGATCGGGGATCTCTATGCCGTGCCGCGAATTTCCCTGGCCAATCGTTTCAGGCTGGAGGTTGTGCAGCGCCTGGACCAGGCGCTGGGACGGACGGCGGAGCCGATTGCCCCGCGCAGTCATGAGCGACCTTTTCGTGTGCGGATCGCTTTTCCCGAACCGATCGTTCTGGCCTCGGACATTGCCGAAGCACTGAAATTGCTGTTGCAGCGGCTTTGTATGCGGTTGCGGCAGGAGCAGTACGGCTGCCGCCGGCTGGAGTTCCAGTGTCATCGTGTGGATGGCAACACCCAGCGGCTGACAATCGGCACGGCCCGCCCGATGCGGGATCCGAAACAACTGGCCCGGCTGTTTGCCGAACATCTGGGGCAGCTTGATCCGGCCTTCGGCTTCGAGGCTCTGGTCCTTGCGGCAGAAGGCGTGGAACCGCTGGGTGCTACGCAGGAAGTGATTCTTGTGGGGGCGGACCTTGCTGATGCCGCGTCCGGGGAAAACGGCACGGCCCCTCTGATCGACCGTTTGGGCAACCGGCTGGGATTCGAGCGGGTACAGAAGCTGCTGCCGGTTGCCAGCTATCTGCCCGAGCGCGCCTATCGGGCGGTGTCGGCGTCCGAGGCCGGGGTTCCTGCTAATATATCTGTTGATGGGGCAAGCGCTGCGGCGTCCTCAACCCCGATCGCGTCCTGGCCATTGGACAAGCCGCGGCCGGCCCGTCTTTTGCGAAGACCGGAGCGGATCGAAACCATTTCTCTCCTGCCGCCGGGCGAACCCGGAATGCCGCCGGCCGTCTTCCTGTGGCGCCGGATCCGACACAAGGTCCGTGCCGCTGAAGGTCCGGAGCGCTTGACACCAGAGTGGTGGCGGGGGGATGCCGGTTGGGCAAAGGGAGCTCGCGATTATTGGCGGGTCGAGGATGACATCGGACGGCGCTTCTGGCTGTACCGTGAAGGCCCATTGCGGGCCGGCGTGCCCGTGGCATGGTTTCTCCATGGGCTCTTTGCGTGATGCGGGGGGATGTCGGGCCTGATGCAGCCGGGGATAGAGACCGGGAGCAGAGTAAGATGAAATCGCGCACGGAAGCACCTGTTGGCTATGCCGAGCTCGATGTTCTGTCGAACTTCACTTTTCTGCAAGGGGCATCCCATCCGGCCGAGTTTGTGCTGAAGGCCGCGGCGTTGGGTCTACAGGCGATCGGGATCGCCGACGTTAACAGTCTGGCCGGTGTCGTCCGGGCTCACGTCGCCGCCAAGGAGGCTGGTCTGCGGTTGGTTGTCGGGGCCCGCCTGCGCTTCCAGGATAGTGCCGACTTACTGGCTTTTCCAATGGATCGTGCGGCTTATGGTCGGCTTTGCCGTCTGCTGACCCTGGGGCGCCGCCGGGCGGAAAAGGGCGACTGTGTTCTCTATCGCGACGATCTGGCGGACTGGCATGAGGGATTGCTGTTCGTATCCATCCCGCCGGAGAACCTGGAAGCGCAGGTCCACGAAACCAATGAAGTTTTCCCGCGCTATCGTGCTGAATTGCAGGCCTGGAGGGAGCTCTTTCCCGACTGTCTTGATGGGGGGCGTCTTTATCTCGCTGCACGGTATCGCTATCAGGGTGACGATGCGCGGCGCCTGCGCCGGCTGTCGGATCTGGCAGTTGATCTCAGTGTTCCGATGCTGGCGACCAACGGTGTCATAATGCATGGACCCGCGCGCCGGCCGCTGGCGGATGTTCTGAGTTGTATCCGAGAGAAGTGTACGATCGATACGGCCGGTTACCGGGTGCTCGACAATGCCGAGCGTCACTTGAAGTCGGCGTCGGAGATGGGGCGTCTGTTCCAGGATTATCCGGAGGCTCTGGCATGCAGTCTTGAGATCGTCGAGCGCTGCAGTTTCAATCTCGACGAACTGCGTTACGACTATCCGGACGAGATCACCAGCGAGGGCCGGAGCCCGCAGGAGGAGTTGGAATACCTGACTTGGAAGGGCGCGCGGCGGCGCTATCCGGGGCGGGTTCCGGAAAAGATCCGCAAGCAGCTCGAACATGAACTGAATCTGATCGGTCAGCTTTCCTACGCACCTTATTTTCTAACCGTCTACGACCTGGTTCGCTTCGCGGAATCCGTGGGCATCCTCTGTCAGGGGCGCGGCTCGGCGGCCAATTCGGCGGTCTGCTTTTGCCTGGGTGTTACAGAAGTCGATCCGGACCGCACTGATCTGCTGTTCGAGCGTTTCATCAGCAGTGAACGGAATGAGCCTCCGGACATCGACGTCGATTTCGAGCACGAGCGCCGGGAAGAGGTCATCCAGTACATCTACGAGAAATACGGACGCGCCCATGCCGGCTTAACCGCGACTGTGATTCATTACCGCACGCGCGGGGCGATCCGGGATGTCGGCAAGGCCATGGGTCTTAGCGCGGACTCCATCGCGGCCCTGGCGACCCAGGCTTCCGGCTGGTCGCGTGATGGACTGGTCGACGAACGGGTGCGGGAGATCGGCTTGAACCCGGGAGATTCCCGTCTGCGCCTCGCCCTGGATCTTGCTGCGGAGATCACGGGTTTTCCCCGGCATCTTTCGCAGCATGTCGGCGGCTTTGTCATGACCCGTGGCCGGCTGGACGAACTGGTGCCGGTCGAGAACGCGGCCATGGAGGACCGTACGGTTATCCAGTGGGACAAGGATGATCTGGATGCTCTGGGAATTCTGAAGGTCGATGTGCTGTCGCTTGGGATGCTGACTTGTCTGCGCAAGGGTTTGCAACTGATCCGCCGGCACTACGGCGCGAGTTACGAGCTCAGTTCAGTGCCCGGCAAGGACACGGCCGTTTACGACATGCTCTGCCGCGCCGACGCAATCGGTGTGTTTCAAGTCGAAAGCCGGGCGCAGATGAATTTCCTGCCGCGCATGAAACCGCGCAACTTTTATGATCTGGTCATCGAGATCGCCATCGTCCGCCCGGGACCGATACAGGGTGACATGGTGCACCCCTATCTGCGCCGCCGGAACGGCGAAGAGAAGGTGCATTATCCTTCCGAAGAGCTGCGCCAGGTTTTGCAGAAGACACTCGGTGTGCCCCTGTTTCAGGAGCAGGCCATGTCGATCGCCATGGTGGCGGCCGGCTTTACCGCCAGCGAAGCCGACAAGCTGCGCCGGGCCATGGCGACCTTCCGCAACAGCGGGACGATCCACACCTTCCGGGAAAAGATGATTCAGGGCATGATCCAGCGCGGCTACGAGGAGGACTTCGCCGAACGCTGCTTCCGGCAGATCGAAGGCTTCGGCGAGTACGGCTTTCCCGAGAGCCACGCAGCAAGCTTCGCGCTGTTGGCCTATGTTTCAGCCTGGATGAAATGCCGTTATCCGGCTGCCTTTGCCTGTGCTCTGTTGAACAGCCAGCCCATGGGGTTCTACGCGCCGGCTCAGATTATCCGCGATGCGCGGGAACACGGTGTCGAAGTGCGCCCGGCCGACGTCAATCATTCGGACTGGGACTCCACCCTGGAGACCGGCGGCACGACCGATAGCGCAGGCCTGGGCATGGCGTTGCGGATCGGTCTGCGCCAGATCAAAGGCCTGTCGCAGGATGACGGTGATTGGCTGGTGGCGGCTCGTGGTAACGGCTACACGGACCCCCTGGCAATCTGGCGGCGGGCGGGGTTGTCGCCGCGTGCCCTGGATGTGCTGGCGCGTGCGGATGCTTTCTCTTCCATGACGCTGGACCGGCGTCAGGCGCTCTGGCAGATCAAGGGGCTGGGGGAGGCACCACTGCCGCTGTTCGCTGCTGCCGGGGAGGAAGATCGCGGGCCCGAACCTTCCGTGGCTCTGCCGACCTCTTCGCTTGGGGAAGAAGTGGTGGAGGATTATGCTTCGTTACGGCTCTCCCTCAAGGCGCATCCTATGGCTCTGCTGCGCGAACAGCATCCTGACTTTGCCGCTCTCACGGCATCTGACCGCCTGTTGGATGTTCCGGTGGACGCCCGGATCGTGGTCTCGGGACTGGTTCTGGTGCGTCAACGCCCCGGCAGCGCCTCGGGGGTTATCTTTATTACGCTGGAGGACGAGACCGGTGTTTGCAACGTGGTGGTCTGGCCAAAGACTTTCGAACGCTTCCGGCGCGCAGTGGTCACGACCCGGCTGATGCGGGTGACGGGACGTCTGCAGCGCGAGGGAATCGTGGTTCATCTGGTGGCCGATAAGATCGAAGATCTGTCGTTTCTGCTCGACCAATTGGGCGATGGGACGGATTTTCAGTCGGAACTCTCGCCTGCCGACGAGTTCAAAAACCCCGTACTGTCCTCCTTGAATCCTCGGGGCCTGACACATCAGGGTAAAACGAGGCCTGTCCCCCGACCACGGCATCCACGCGATCAGGCCAAGGTGTTGTTCCCGTCAAGGGACTTTCACTAGAGACCTTACGTGCAAAGTTAAAATCACACGATGGTTCCGGCTAAACATGAGGATCCGCTTTAAAAATATATGGCTAGAGTAGATCCACCTCGGCGACAGATTGCCAAAGACGATTAGGCCTATCCGGGATCTATCTAGGTTGAGGCCTCCTATTCCTTGATGGCCTTGATCGTAATTTGGGCGACAAGATTATGAGTTCTGGGAACCACGTTCTGGGAACCACGTTCTGGACAGCGTCGCTTCGTCAGTCCAATTCTGGCAGAGGCACGATGCATCAGCGTCGCTCCTAACTTCTTGCCAGAAAACACAATTTTGTCGTCAAGATCGTCAAGGAATAGGAGTTCCCAACCTAGCTTCGGGAGCCCATGGCTGTGCGGGCCGTGCGGATAAAGGATTTGACGGCTTCGGAAGACTCTGACTTTCGACAGGCGAGCATGATCGGGGCCAAGAGCGGCGGGTCGCATTCGACAGGCCGGTACACCACCCCCTCCGAATGAGCGGCGCCTAGTGACTGCGGAACGAAACTCACGCCCAGGCCTGCGGCAACCAGATTGAGGGCGGAACCTACTCTTGGCGCCTCTTGCACGATTTGCGGCGTGAGGCCGGCACTGGCATAGGCCGCTATGATGCGGTCATAAAGGCCGGGGCCAGAGGATCTGCGATAGAGGATCAAGGGCTGATCGGACAGCGCCGCCAATTCGATCGGTTTGGAACTACCGATTGAAAGCGGATGATCTGCCGGCACCGCAAGATGCATAGGCTCTTCCAACATTTGATGGATCCGGACACCCTCCACATAAGACGTATTAGACCTTACGAAGGCGGCATCGAGTTTGTTGTGGGCAATGTTGTTGATCAGCTCCGTGGAGCCATCCTCTTCGAGCGACAGAGCGATTTCAGGAAAAGCTGTCCGGTAAGAACGAATTGCTTTCTTGGTTGCCGCATGGAAGATCACGGAACTGGTGAAGCCGATCGCGATGTTGCCTTGTTCTCCGCGCGCCACTCGCTTGGTTTTCGAAACGGCTTCTTCCAATCCAGCCAGCAATCCGCAAACATCTGCATAGAAGGCTGCGCCAGCGTCGGTAAGTTCGACACCTCTCGAACGGCGGTGAAACAGTTTTACCTTCAGTTCGGTTTCGAGCGCTTTGATCTGAAGACTAAGCGGCGGTTGTTGAATTGAGAGCCGTTCCGCCGCTCGGGTGATGTGCCCTTCTTCGGCGACGACCTTGAAATATCTGAGGTGGCGCAATTCCATGTCATATCTTTTTTATATGAATCATCGATATTTCATACAATGGAACAAATGCACTGGCAGGTCTAGAGTGTGATCGTCCTTGATCGCAGTCATCATGGCCGTGAGCCGCCCTCAAACACTATGAAAGAGAGGCCAGCTCACGTTTTCCACGACTTTAATGAAAAGCAATGGCCCTAGGCTTTGACTACACCGCCCATGGAGCCACTGAAAATCCACGGTATTGCTATGAATAGACAGATGGAAAATCAAAAAAACACGGCCAAGACCCACGTGGGGCCCGAACGCCTTTTCACCGAAGTCGTAAAAAGCGTGGTTCGTCATCTTGGGGTCGCGTTGGCTGCTGTGAACTGGCTGCGAAACGGGCATGGCATGGTGCTGGCAGGCTATGAAATCGAGCGGCAACTCAGGCTGGCTGCATCACAGGGGCAGGAAGAAGCTGTCGACCGGACGGCGCTCCTTTGGCAGAGTTACGGGAAGTATGGCGTCACATTTAACAAGCCCGAAATTGGATTGCGACGTGAGGCGGGAAGGAAAAAGACAATGGTCACGACGATTGAAGAATGTGTGAGCCTGGCGCGCGCCGAGTTGAAAGTGGCCAAGGGAAAGTTGACAAAAGAGATCAGAAACTATCCGACTCCCATTGCCGGCTGCGATTGTCAGTTCAACCATCTTCTTTCGGAGCGAACTCGGGTATCGGAAGCCCTGCGGGCGCTCGATCTGGATATTCATACACCGAGCCCAAAACGGCTTTAACCTCTGGGGTTTGGTTCGAACCGAGAGATATGAATTCTCGAGGCGAGCTGGCGAAGCTCCTCAATCCGAACCCGTTACTCCATTTGCCATGTTTCGCCTGGATTGTCCCCAGACAGCCAGCTTTTCATGCAGGGCCTTCGGATCAATCGGCTTTGGCAGATAGTCATCCATGCCGGCATCGATGCAGAGTTTTTGGTCACTGGCCAGCGCATTTGCTGTCATGGCGATGATCGGTGTCTTGGCTCTGTCGTCTGCGAGCTTACGGATTTCCCGCGTGGCTTCCAGGCCGTCCATCTCTGGCATCTGCATATCCATCAGGATCACGTCGTAGCTTTCCGCTACAACGGCTTCGACGCCTTCCTTTCCGTTCACAGCAATATCGACCTCGTGCCCGGCTTTGCGAAGCAGGGTCATTGCGAGCAGCTGATTGATCTTGTTGTCTTCCACCACCAACAGGCGCAACGCGCGCTTTCGGTCCGCTTCGCGTTTCGCTTCGTGAGACGCGTCGGTTGAGCTCCGTTTATCGCCCCTTTTGCTGAGCAGAGAAAAGACGAAGTCTCGCAGGGCATTGCAATGAAGCGGCTTGTAAAAGGTCTCATCGAAGCGATCGTGAGTCGAGGCAAGCACTTTGCCGACCGCGGCTTTGGGTAAGACCAGCAGCATATTCATATCGCTGGCTTCCGGACAGGCCTTGATGTCCTCGCTCAAGGTGCCCACGCTCTCGTCCTGTGACAGGGCACCAATCAACGTGAGCCAGTAACGACCTTTGCGATCCGGGGCGGTAAGGATCTGAAGTGCACTTTCACTGTTGTGCGTTACATCTACGGAAAGCCCGAGAGATTCGAGCTGCTTGCGGTAATTGTCGCCCGCGACCCTGTTACTCTCGATGACGAGTACCCGCCGGCTGGAGGCTTCTTCCAAGCGGTCTTCTGCAGCTAAAGGAGTTTTTGTTTCAGCCTGCTTGAAGGACAGCGTTACGGTGAAAGTGCTACCGCCGCCTTCGGTGCTTTCCAGTTCCACCTGACCGTCCATGAGTGTGATGATCTGCTTGCAAATTGCCAGTCCGAGGCCGGTGCCCCCGTAACGGCGGGTCGTCGAAGCGTCGGCCTGAGTAAAGCGATCGAATAGTTTTTCGTGGATCTCCTCGGGGATACCGATGCCCGAATCCTGAACCGAAAACAGCAACGTAATGTTAGTTTCCCCGCTGCTCCCGTCCACTGAAGGGGAATTGAGTTCCACGCCAAGGCTTACGCCACCTTCTTCAGTAAATTTCAGAGCGTTGCTGAGGAGGTTGAGCAGCACCTGTCGCAGACGGCCTGCATCGCCGATCAGCTTTCTCGGCACTCCCTGTCCGATCCAGGCCGCCAGATCGATATGCTTGGAGTCGGCCCGAGAATACATGAGGTCGATGATGCTCTCGATCAGGCTGTACAGGTCGAATTCGACGGTTTCGATGTCCAGCTTGCCGGCCTCAATCTTTGAAAAATCAAGAATGTCGTTGACGATTTCCAGCAGGGCATCGCCTGACTTTTGGATCGTCTCAGCGTAGAGCCGCTGTTCGTCGCTGAGTGCCGTGTCGAGCAAAAGGTTCGCCATTCCCAGAACGCCGTTCATCGGAGTTCTGATCTCGTGGCTCATGGTTGCCAGAAAATCCGACTTGGCGCGATTGGCTGCTTCGGCCTGATCGCGTGCGACGGCAAGCTCTTGCGCCAGGTTGGCGAGCTCCTTTGCCTGCCCTTCCAACTGAGTCTGGGCGAGTTTCTGGTTGGCGATCAGGTCGCGCTGCTTGAATTCTTTTTTGCGGAGCTCGCGTTCCTGTTCCCGGATCTTGGTAATTTCCATCCCGATACTGACGATACCGCTGTCGGACGTCCGGACCTCTGTCATGAGGAACGACCGGCCATCCGCCAGATTGAGTTCCATGGTGCCGCTTGCCTCGCGATGGATCTTAATCCGCTGCTGAACCCATTCCTCCTTGTTCACTTGGCCGGGATCGATGTTCTGCGCGTCGACATTTGCACGCACAACATCTTCGAAGGGGACCCCGGGTTTCAGCACTTGGGGCGCGCGTGCGATAATCTCTTTGTATCTGCTGTTGCACAGTACCAAACGGTCCTCGGCATCCCAGAGCACAAAGATTTCGTGCATGCTTTCGATGGCGTCGAGCAGCCGTTGTTCTGCCATTTTCAGCTGCGTGATATTGGTTCTGATGCCGACCCTTCCACCGTCGCGAGTGGCTCGTTCGTCGATCCTGATCCATCTTCCGTCCGCGAGCCGCTGCTCAACGCTTTCACTGGTTGAACGATGAAATTCCATCCGCTCAGCGATCCACAGTTCGCTTGCGATTTCATCGTTTGGGTCGACCGCATATTCACCTTGCGCAACCCCGTAGCGGATAATTTCTTCGAACGTCCGGCCCGGCGTCATCATGACCGCTGATTTCGGATACATCTTCTGATAGTTCGTGTTACAGACCAGCAGGTGGTCTTCCCGGTCGTAGAGTACGAAGCCCTCGGTTATGGCTTCAATGGCTTCGCTCAGCAGCGACTCCGTTCGCCGAGCCTCCGCGGCGGCCCGATCGGTGGCGGTATGATCCCAGCCAACGCCCCTGAAGCCCTGGAAACTGCCGTCTGGTGCAAAGATCGCCTGAGCAGACTCGCAGAGATGCCGCTGGTTGCCTTTTGGACTGATGTAACCGAAGCGGGACGTGCGAAAGGACTGCCGCTTGGCGAGCCTCAGAATGTGTTCCGCCAAGCCCTCGCCGGTCTCAAGACCTTGATTTTCCACCAACTCGTGAAGGGATTTTCCTAAGCAGTCTTGCGTTTCAATTTCGAAAAACCGTGGCCATTCTTCCGAGACAAACGTCAATCTGAGATCGGCATCGCATTCCCAAACCCAATCGGAAATGGCAGACGCGAATTCGAGAATATCGGGTCGGGCGTCACCGGTCTTCACAAGTGGCTCGCTTTTTTCATGCCTGGTTTAAAACTCTGGGTCTCGTCACTCTTCGTCACACAATTCTGTCAGTTCTTTGCTGGTTGTTCTCCGGCCTATCTTACTGTGGATAAGCTCTATCTGATTGCTTTTCCTAAAGTGGTTATTCCTGCACTACACAACCATGTGTATTATTTGGCCTTTCGTACGCTATACAAAAACACCCTACAAAGCTCGCCTAGACTATATTTGATGAGTGATGGTAAACGACTACTGAATAACAAGCGACTCTCGTAATATTAGCTTGCCTTGGGATTTTTCCAGTCGGGCGGGATCCTTTATCCTTACCGGGGCATTCAGGGAGAAAATCGATATGGGACGGGTCGAAGGGAAGGTCGCCTTGGTTACGGGGGCGGCGTCGGGCCTGGGCGCGGCAACGGTTGCCCTGCTTGTGGCCGAAGGTGCCCGGGTCGTTGCCGGAGACCTGGAAGTTGAAAAGAGCCTGAGCGCGTTTCAGGGTCTGGGCGATAAGGTGTTTTCGATCCGCCTGGATGTCACTTCAGAGAGTGATTGGATCGATGCCATTGAAAAGGTGCTCAATCACTATGGCCGGTTGGATATTCTGGTCAATTCGGCCGGAATACTTCTGATGAAGGATGTGGAAGCAACCAGCCTTGAGGACTGGCGCCGGGTAAGCGCTGTCAACCTGGATGGTACTTTTCTCGGCTGTAAGTATGGCATCGGCGCCATGAAAGAGGCCGGTGGCGGGTCGATTATCAATCTCTCCTCAGTTTCCGGCTTGGTCGGAGGACATAATCTCGCGGCCTATAATGCCAGTAAGGGTGGCGTTCGGCTCTTGACCAAATCGGTTGCTTTGCATTGTGCGCGCAAGGGTTATGGAATTCGCTGCAATTCGGTCCACCCCACTTTCGTGGAAACGCCGATGCTCGATGCACTCCTGGAGACGGCCGAAGACCCCGCCGCGGCGCGCGCGTCTCTGACCCGGCAGGTGCCGCTTGGACGCCTTGGGCGGTCGGAAGACGTCGGAAAAATGATCCTATACCTTGCGTCTGACGAATCGGCCTTCGTGACCGGCAGCGAGATGGTGATTGACGGCGGGGCGACAGCATGACGTCAGAGGATCCAGAACTACGTGAAACCCGTCCCGACGAGCGGCTTGAGCTTTCCCGGCTCGAGCCCTTCCTGCGCGCCCAATTGCCCGGGGCCGAGGGTGAGATTTCCGTGCTGCAATTCGGCGGCGGCCACGCCAATCTGACCTACATGATCTCGATTGGGCAGGACGAGTGGGTTCTGCGCCGTCCACCGCTCGGACCGGTCGCGCCCGGTGCGCATGATATGAAACGCGAGCACCGGGTTTTATCGCGGCTTCACGAAGTCTTTCCTTTGGCACCGCGGTCATTCCTACTATGCGAGGATCGAGCCATCATCGGTGCCGATTTTCAGATTATGGAACGCCGTCGCGGTATTGCCGTTCGCGCGCTGCTGCCGCCGGACTATGGTGCTTTTCCGGATCTCAAGCGCCGTATTGGCGATATGCTGATCGATACTCTGGTCGAGCTCCATCAGGTTGATCCGGCGGCTGTAGGTCTGCAAACCCTGGGTCATCCGGAAGGCTTTTTGCAAAGACAGTTGGATGGTTGGGCCAGACGCTGGAAGGCCGCCAAGGACCGTGATCTCGAAAGCGTCGATCATCTCGTGAAACGGCTACAGACGGATTTGCCGTCAAGCCAGGTGGCCACGTTGGTTCACAACGACTACAAGCTCGACAACATGTTGCTTGACCCGTCGGATCCGGCCAAGCCGACGGCGTTGCTCGACTGGGACATGTGCACACGCGGTGACCCCTTGAGCGACCTTGGCCTGCTACTGAACTACTGGGCTGAGCCTGGCGACGACCCGGCCTGCCATAGCGTTTCGGCCATGCCGACCTGGACAGGCGGATTCCCGAGCCGCGAGGATGCAGTCGACCGCTACGCCAGGCTGAGCGGACTCGATCTCTCCGCCTGGCGCTGGTATCACGCCTTCGGCATCTTCAAGATGGTTGTGGTGATCCAGCAGATCTATATCCGCTATCTGCGCGGTCAAACCGCCGACTCGCGTTTCGCGGCATTCGGCGACAAGGTCGTTGCTATGGCCGCGCATGGATTAGCGGTTGTGGAGGCCTGACTGCCGCACGCGCCCGCCCGCCCTCATTCATCATTGAGTGAGACACATAAAGCCAAGCGTATAGGCAAGATTGTGTCTCGTTTTATTCGACCATGGTACTACAACCAGTACGCTGATTGTCTGTTGCGGTCGCGTCGCGAATTTGTGAGCATTTCATCCAAGTCGCAGAGGGCATAGGTGTATTTTCGGCCTTCGACCTAGCCTGGGGTTTCAAGTTTTAGTTCGCTGCGCGCATATCGTTTCGGATCTAGCGATGCAGGCCGTTGGATTGTCCCACAAGCATCCATAGGAAGAAGGCATGCAAGATACCGCCGTCGAGATCGACCGAAACGCCGCTCCCGACGCAGATACCAGTCGTCAGATCGCGTCGCTATCTCAGCATCTTTCAAGTGGCTTGATTGGCCGCTCGCCTCTCGTCGAACGCCTTCTGATCGGTCTGCTCACCGGCGGACATCTGTTGATCGAGGGGGCGCCGGGATTGGCGAAGACCCGCGCGGTCAAGCTGTTGTCCCAGGGGGTCGATGCCTCCTTTGCCAGAATTCAGTGCACTCCGGACCTCATGCCGGCGGATTTGACCGGCACGCCCGTGTTCAGGCCTGATCGGGGCGAGTTCGAGTTCGTGCGCGGACCAGTGTTTCATTCGCTCGTGCTGGTCGACGAGATAAATCGCGCACCGCCCAAGGTTCAGTCTGCTTTGCTGGAAGCAATGGCCGAACACCAAGTCACAGCGGGCGGTGCGACTTATCCGTTGCCAGACCCCTTCATGGTCGTTGCCACTCAAAACCCGATCGAACACGAAGGCACCTTTCCTCTACCGGAGGCGCAACTCGACCGTTTTTTGCTGCATGTGGTGCTTGATCTTCCCGATGCAGTGGCCGAGCGCGAGATCCTGGATCTGGTTGAGCGGGAGACGACGGTAACGCCGGCTCCGGATGTCGATCAACTCAGCCCGGAGATCCTGCATCAGGCCCAGGCCGCGGCGATGCAGGTGCATCTCGCACCGGCTTTGAAAGACTATATCGTGCGCTTGGTCACTGCGACCCGGGATCCGGAAATCGCACCTGATGTGCGCCGCGCTATTGAGCACCCCATTTCACCACGTGGCACACTTGCGCTTGCCGCCGCTGCCAAGGCACACGCCTATCTGGCCGGCCGCGATTATGCAGTGCCGGAAGATGTCGTTGAACTTGCAACCGATGCGCTGGCCCATCGGATCGTCCTGACTTGGCGTGCAGCCGCAGACGGTGAGACCGCACGCAATCTGGTGCATCAGCTGCTCAAGCAGGTTCGGCCTCTTTGATATGGATACGCTTAGCGGACTCCAGGAACCTGACCCCTTAGCCGTTCCAGGAGTGACGGCCGATACCGAAGCCCTGCTGAAGCTGCGCCATCTGGTCCGGAATATTCCGGAGCGCCGCCTTGCGCCAACCGGCATGCCAGGTGGATTCATGACCCGGCGGCGCGGGCGGGGGCTCGAGACGATCGATATCCGGGTCTTTTCCTATGGTGATGATGTCCGGCATGTCGACCATAATACGACGGCGCGCACCGGCGTCACTCATGTGCGGACTTTTCACGATGAGCGGGAACGCACGGCCCTGCTGATCGCCGATTTCCGGCCCGCGATGCTCTGGGGGACTCGCCGCGCGCTGCGCTCGGTTGCCGCCGCTGAGGCTCTGTCCTTGACCGGCTGGCGTGTCAATGAAGCCGGCGGCCGGGCAGGGCTGATAGCTTTCGGTAGCGGGGCACCGGTCTTTGCTGCGGCGCGCGGGCGCGAACGGGGTATGGTCGCAGTAATCGGTGGGCTTGCCGCCGCGCATCGCGATGCACTTGCGACGGCGGCGGAAAGTCGAGACCTGGAAGATCAACCGCTCGAAGTCGCACTGGAAATGGCGGCCGGACTGGTGCCTGCAGGTGGCTCGGTTTTTCTGGCCACAGGTCTGGACAATCCAGGCAAGGGTTTTGACGCACTTGCCGTGGCGCTCAATCGCCGCGCAGCGCTCACGGTACTGCTGGTCACCGATGCCTTTGAACGCAGGGCACCTGCCGGTTCCTATCCTTTCATCTCCGGGCAAGGCCGGATCCGCTGGGCTTTGATTGGCGGCGAAAAGCGTGAGGCCGCCAAGGACCGGCGGATCGAACATCTGACCCGGCTCGGTATCGTGGTCGTACCGGTAGACGCAAGTGCTGGCCCCGAAGTGATGGCTGACGATCTGGCCAGAGGTCTGGAGTAAACCCATGGCCGAGCCGTTGACCGCGGAAACCGCGAAAGCTCTTTCCCAGCTCAGGGACATACATCTTCCGGAACTGTCGGAGGCCGGCATTCTTGCAGATTGGGCCGCCGGCGCATCGCTAGGCTTGCTGGCCGCAGTGTTTCTCACGCTGCTGGGAGGTGCGGTTCTCAGGAAGTTGCCGTCTCACCGCAAGAACGCTCTCGTTGCACTGACGGCCAGCCGCACTCTGGAACCTGCCGAGCGGCTGCTCGCCCAGGCGAAGATCCTGCAGGCGATCGCACTGCAGGAGGACCGAAAAGGAGACCAGAATGCCACGGACCGGCATTGGTCCATGACTTTTGAACAGCGCTTACCCGGTCATTTTTTTACTGCTGGTGCCGGCATGTCCTTGCGCGACGATCTCTACCGGCCTGAACCCCGCACGGACCCAGAGGCGATTGATCGGGAGATCCTGCGCCTGCTCAAACGGCGGCGGGGCTGACGACCATGTTCGATTTCGCAACACCGCTCGCGTTCCTGCTGTTGCCCTTGCCGATTCTGGCAGTGCGATTGCTGCCGCCCCTATCGGGTGCAAGCGGTGCTATATCGGTGCCAACGAGTATCGCTGTCGATCTTGGTCAGACCGGAAGTGCAGGTCTCGCGGTTGCCGGACGAAAGCTGCTTCCGATTATCCTTTGGGTGGCACTGGTCGTGGCCATCGCAGGGCCGCGTCTCGTGGTTCAGAGTCCCGCTCTGCCGGCGTCGGACCGGGACATCGTGCTCGCCTTGGACCTGTCCGGCAGCATGGAGCGTAAGGATTTCGAGCTGGATGGCGAACCTGCCCGGCGGCTCGATACGGTAAAACGCGTTGCGGTCGATTTCGTTCGTGGCCGCGCAGGCGACCGGGTTGGTTTGGTCATCTTTTCCGAAAAGGCTTTTTTTGCCACGCCCCTGACGTACGACGTCGAGGCTGTCGCGCACAGCGTCGAAGAAGCGACGATCGGCATTGCCGGCCGTTCCACGGCAATTAGTGACGGTTTAGGGTTGGCACTCAAGCGACTGGAGGCTTCGGCATCGAAGTCGCGGGTCGTGATCCTGCTGTCCGACGGTGTGAATACCTCCGGCAATGTCGAGCCGAAGGACGCAGCGACGCTTGCCAAGGATTTGGGAATCCGTGTTCACACCATCGCAATGGGGCTGCATGCGACCACGGACGAAGGCCATAACCGGGATGCCGTCGATGCCGAAACCCTGCAGGCGGTTGCCGAACTCAGCGGCGGCACGAGTTTTCGCGTCCGCACTACCGCTGACCTCGAGGCTGTTGGTCGTTCGATCGACATGATGGAATCGAACCGGAACGTGGCCCCCGCGACGCAGATTTATCGCGACTTTTGGATCTATCCGGCGGGACTTGCTTTTCTGCTCGCCCTTGCGCTCGTCTTTACTGGTCGGAGACAGGCATGATCGAGATTTTCGATATCATGCTTTTACGCCCTCAGTGGTTGCTCGTCGTGCCACTGGTCGCTGTTGTCGGCTACTACTTTGTGCCCCGCGTGACAGCTCTTGCCGGTTGGGACCGTGCCATTGACCCGGCTCTTCTGGCTGCGCTTGAGCGGCTCGGCCGGGTCGTGCCCGGCTCTGGCCGCCGGAACTGGTTTCCCGCTGCGACGGCGATGCTGATTGCGTTTGCATTGATTGGTCCGGCAAACGAGGTAAGGGAAGGGGCCAGTTTTCGCAATCTTGACGGTTTGGTCGTCGTCATGGATCTGTCCCGTTCGGTGACCGAAAGCACACGGTTGGGTGAAACGCTCGCGGCTGCCCGGCAGATGATCGATCAGGCAGGGACGAGACCGGTCGCGCTGGTCGTCTACGGCGGCGATGCCTACTTGGCCTCGGCTTTTACGAGCGATCATCGGGCATTGGGAACAACCATTGCGGTTCTGGACAGCGAGACGATCCCAGATGCCGGCAGCCGCCCAGAACGCGGTTTGGCTTTTGCACGCCGCTCGCTTGTAGACGCGGACATCGTCGCAGGCGATGTCGTACTGGTGACCGACGGCGGCGGCCTTGGCGATGCCGCGTTTCGAGAGGCCGATGCTATTGCTCGGCTTGGCAGCAGGGTTTCCGTTGTTTTTGCACCATCGGCCGAAGCAAGCACGAACTCATCGCCACCGGACCAAGGATTGGTCGAAGCGCTGGCGAGGAGTGGCGGTGGGCGCGTTGCCGATGTTCTCGATCCGGCGACCATTGTCGCGCTGACGGACGAAAGCGCTTCGGCACGTTTGGCCGATGGTGATTTCGCAACCTTGGCCTGGCAGGACTATGGCCGTTTTCTGCTGCTGCTGGCATTGATCCCTGCACTTGCCCTCTTCCGGCGGGGAGGATGAGATGAGGCGGATTCTTATTTTGTCGTTTCTGGTCGTGCTGACGGCGGCCGGTTCCATTGCGCTTGATGGAATGGCTCCTTTCGGCCGGCTTGCACTCTCTCTCGGCTATCCCGCGTTTGCCGCACCGCTTTTGGATGACCCTTTCTGGAAGGGCGTCGCGCTTTACCGCCAGGGCCGCTACGAGGAAGCCGTGACGGCCCTGCGTGCTGCGGGTCCGTCGGGATACTATGACCGGGGAAACGCGCTGGTACATGCCGGCCGTTTCAACGAAGCGATTGAGGTCTACGACGCGCATATCTATAGGATGCCACACGATGACGATGCCCACGTCAATCGCGCTTTGATCGTGGATCTCGTCGGCGTAATCGGCGACGGTTCAACCACGGACGGGCGGGTGACTGACGCACTGGTGGCGGGCGAAGAATCGGAGGAGGAGGCAGAGAAAACCGACGCGATGTCCGAGGCTTGGAACCGCTGGCGGGATAACGGCCGCAGGACTTTCGTGGATCAAGCCGTGATTGCCAGCCGGCAATGGCTTGCGACCCTGACGGACGAGCCCGGCCTCTATCTCAAACTGCGGCTTGCGGCCGAGCACAAGCGGCGCTTTGAACGCGGCATTGCGGTGGCGCCGGAGAGTGACACATGGTGAGCCGTTTTCCGTTCCTTGTCGTCGCCACCTGCTGGATCATAACGTTTTGTGGTTTCGGCGGTGCCTTGTCGGCGCAGGAGATTTCGGACGCTTTCGGGGGCTTCGCCGAGGTGCTGGTGGAGCCTATGCCTGAGACGCCGTACGAACAGGAAATGGTGTTGATAAAGATCCGCGGAATCTATGCCAGTAAACCCGCGCGCCACAGTCTTGAACAGCCCATTATTCTGAACGCCGGCTGGATGCAGCTGGGCAGTGACAGCTGGACCGATGCCGTGCATGACGGTAAAGCGGTAAACGCGTTCGAGCGTATTATGGCCATCTTTCCACAGAAGGCCGGACAGATCGAGATTGGCGCCTTCGAGCATCGCATGACCTTTCACGCTCTTGACGGAAGCTGGGTTGAACGGGTGCTCCGATCGGATCCGGTAATAATCGAGGTGCGGCCGAAACCCGTGACCAAGGAGTGGTGGTTGCCTGCGCGCGGACTGACGGTCACCGACAGTTGGGATCGCGCCCCCGATCAACTCGGGCAGGCGGAATTGGCCCACAGGACTGTGACGCTCGAGGTGCGTGGCGTGGGGCCCGAACGCTTGCCGTCTGCACCTGACATGCGTTCGCCCGGTATCATGTCCTTCAGCGATCCCGAGGAGCGCAGCCATGAACTCACCCCAGAAGGACCGGTGTCGCGGGTAACCTGGCGTTGGACGGTCCGGTCCATCACCTCGACGCCGGCGATCATAGAAGCGGTGCGCATTCCTTGGTTCAACACCATGACGCGCACGGCTGACGAAGTGATGCTCGCGGAACAACGCGTCAGCCTCGCCGGCGAGGAAGCCGTGCAAGCGGCTCCCGAGACCTTGATAACAACGACGGCCGCTTTCGCTCTTCCTGTCGGTTTACTGATCGGCGCGCTTGCGGGCCTCGCTATGCTGATTCCCGGTCTGCGCTTGAGAACCCGGGCCGAGTTGGCTGGCCTTCTGCGCCCCTTGACCCGGGATCCAATGGTCAGGGAACTGCGTCGGGCAGCTCGGTCAGGTGATGCCGCAAGCGTCCGGTTCGTTGCGCATCGGTTGCTTCAAAGCGATCGGGAGGCGGGCCGGGAAGGGAGGTCGGATCCTGACACTCAGGAGGGGCTTGCCCGTCTGGATCGTGCCTTGTTTGCATCGTCGCCAACCGCAACGTCGGATGTCGATCTTCGCGCTTTGGTTCAAGGCCTGTTGCGCAGCAGAGCATCTGGCAGGTGGTTTCGGCCCGGAAGCTTGCTATAACGTCTTTCTGGAACAGGATCGTTCTTGGCGGAACCAGTCACGAACTTTACTTCCATCACACATGGTTTCTTTCAGGATTTCCCGAAATGGCATTAAAGAGAATGGCGGTCGAGTTCGGCATGGGCACCGATCTGCATGGCGAGGACTACACCAAGGCAGCAGTGCGTGCGCTGCGGGATGCGCTTTGGCATAACTCCCTGAACGTGGCCGATGCGCTCGGCTTTCCGCGTGAAGCCATGATCGTCGAGGTGATGATCGGTGTGGCAAAACCGGATGCGGTCAACAAAGATGAGGTGGCCGCCGTGCTGCCTTACGGCTCCGCGACAGTAAAAGTAGAAGAAGGCGGTCTTGACGTCACCCGGGCCGGCGGTTCGGGACGGACGGTCGTGGCCAATGCCGCTGCCATCGTCTACTTCGATATTGCGGAAGGAATTTAGGTCATGACCGTCAAACGCTTGATCCTGGAAATGGGCACCGGCAACGACCTCTATGGCGAGGACTACACCAAGGCCGCCGTGCGTGCTGTGCAGGATGCGCTGCATCATTCCTCTCTCACCCTGTTCCGCTCCTTAAAGCTGGAGCACGATGCCATGCAGGTCACGGTCAACATCGGGGTTCAGAAACCGGAGTGCGTGGACGTCGACAAGGTGAAGCAACAGATACCTTTCGGCACCGTCACGGTCGTCGCCGTCAAGGGCGGCCTGAACATACCTGATCCCGAAAACGATATCCTCTCCGTAGTGGCGACCGCCGGCGTGGAAGCCCACCTGGATATCCCAGATGGAAAATTCAAGCTGGCCGACTCGTAATTCGCCGTCCAGGGAGGTAGTGAGAGACATGCAGAAACGTGAACTTGGAACAGGTGGACCCAAGGTTAGTGCCATCGGATTGGGTTGCTGGAGTTTCGCCGGTGCCTACGGGCCCACCGATACGGCTGAAACACATGCCACTCTGGCCAAGGCACTGGATCTGGGCATCGATTTTCTCGACACCGCCAATGTCTACGGCAATGGTGTATCGGAACAGGCCATCGGCGCTTTCATCAAAGACAATCCAGGCCGCTTCAAGATCGCGACTAAGGGAGGGATCAAACGCGATCCCGAGACAAAGGTGCGCAGCTTCGACAATGGTCCAGAGCATCTGCGTATGATGCTGGAGCGCTCACTGGGGTATCTCGGTGTCGATTACGTCGATCTTTACTACATTCACCGGCGCGAAGCGGAGCGCCCGATCGAGGAGGTCATGGAGACCCTGCTGCGCTTCAAAGAGGAAGGTAAAATCGGCGGGATCGGCTTTTCGGAAATCTCTCCCTCCTCCCTGCGCCGCGCGCAGGCGGTCGGTCCGGTCATGGCCGTGCAGAACGAGTATTCGCTCTGGGCGCGCATGCCCGATATGGGCCTGATCCATGCTTGTAAGGAGCTCGGTGTGGCCTTCGTTCCTTTCTCGCCACTCGGCCGTGGGGTTTTTGCCGATCAATCGCCTGATCCCACGACCTTCCCGGCGGGCGATTTCCGTAAGAACAACCCGCGCTTCCTTGAGCCTAATTACAGCGCCAGCCTGAAGATCATCGATGTTTTCAAGCGCTACGCCGCCGATCGGGGCGTGACCTCCGTCGCATTGGCCCTGGCCTGGACTCTCTACCAGGGCAACCATCTGATCCCCATTCCAGGTACCCGTTCACCAGCACATCTGGAAGACCTTGCCACCGCCGCGACGATCACTCTAACCCCGGACGATCTGGTCGAAATCGAGCGAATCCTGCCGCGCGGATTTGCTCACGGCGACCGCTATTCCGATGCTCAGATCGTCGGCGTCGAACGCTATTGCTGAGAAGCTTCTCGGTTTCCATGTGCAGCTAAGCAGACCCAGTGAAGATCCACTTTGCTGCCGGCTCCTTTGCGGCCACTCGGATGACAGCGGCCAAGAGTGTGAAATGCTCTCTAACTACATGAGTAGGAGGCGGATTCACATCGCTCACTAATTAAGTGAAAAACGATCAGTCTCAAACCGGTCCTAGTGATAAAGCCGAGACAGAGCTCGTCGCGCGTTTGACGTGGTTCAACCACAGAATTTCACTGTTACCACCGGCTCAAACATTCGCATAATCTTCTCGAAACATCATGCAAAAATGCATGACCATCATGTGAATTTTCCTGTTCAAGTTGTGATTAAAAAAATGTAAGCTTACATATGAAAAAAACACCTCCAGGGCTGCTAAATCAGGTCTGGATCAGGCGGTTGATGCTGGGTGTTGCCGGTCTGGCTTGTTCTTTTTTTCAGGGCAGGTTCGCTCTTGGTCGACGCGGGCGAGAGTGTAAGAAATAATCTAACAAGCTGATAAATAGACTATTTATATCTGGACTCGACCAACGGATTCAAGCGGTGGATGAGGGCAAGGTTCCGTCTGACGTTGACATGCGACAGGTACGGCCTTTTCCACATGAGCTTACCTGTCGAATTTGAATGAGGTGGAAGGGTTCCACCAGAGAGTTTGCTTTTCACCGGGTCAGTCCGTTCTCTTTGGTTGCAACAATTGTCCGGGTTGTTACTGGCGCTGAAGGCGACTTGTCGGCTCCTGGTAGAGAGAGCTGCCGTTGTTGGGGTTTGGCTGCTCAGAAGGATCCCGATCACCGTCGCAAGTGATTTAGAGGGCGAGTTTGTCAATGCCGGATTGTGCTGCGGTTATTGGGAGTTCCGCGGTGAAGGAGTGCGAGGAAAAAGCGGCGTTAGTTAAGAAACGCGGGGCACCCGCCAGCCTGTTTGAATCCTGTTCGCGCATGGCTGCAAACACCGAACCCATGAGGTCCTAACAATGCTTGTTTCCAAAACGAGGCGTCTTAAGCGCCAAGAGAATTGTACTTCTAAAATGAGCGGCGGCAAACGCTTGGTGTCGCTCTCGATAAAAGGCCTGCCGCAGGTTTATGCGCGCACGCTCTGGGCGGTTGATTCCAGCGCCACGACGATTTGGTTTGTTGAGGGGCGAGAAGTTCACCGTTATCGCATTCATCGTAAAAGTGACTTTCCTTATGCGGAAAAGGTCTGCTCTACCGAACTGCCAGGCGAGGTAAGCAAGATTGTTACCGCAGAAGATGGTGCGTTCTTTGCCGTTCTCGACCGTGATTGCGAGACTTGGGAAATTGTCGAAATCGGTGATGCGTCAAGCCGGGCCGTGAAGCGGCTTGATAGAGAACCTACCGCGATTGCGGCGACCCGACGTAGCCTTGTTTTCGTGACTCCCGGACAGGGGCTTGATCGACCTGAACTGATAGTTCTCGGCCGGCGCGACGGCCGCGTGGCAAGGCGCCTGCCTCTTGCGTCAGAAAATGTGCGCATACGGGTTGGTGCCGGAGACGAAGTGCTTATTGCTGAACAGGGCGGCCGTCTGCGGTATGTCGATACGTCCAGACGCGAAGATAATTGTGGGCGAGATCCCGTTCCGCCCAGAACGCCGCCGGGGCAACCGGACGATTGTGACAAATGCCACGCTGGCTGTGGCTGCCGGTGCAAACCGCCCCGCCGACCCGGCGGGCATGACGAAGTGCCGGGTGATCCGCCGAGACAACCGAACGATCCGGACGGGCAGTGCGTTCCCGGTGATGACGGCGTGCCGGATCGCTGCTGGGTGACGACCTATTTGAACGGCAAGGTGATCCGCATAAACATATGCGAGCCAACGGATCCAACCTGCGTGGCAACGACCGGTTTTCAGGTGCGCCGCATCGACCGGACAAGACGTGCGCTCATCGCGACATCTGACGATGGCCGCCGTCGTGCGGTCCTTGAGTCGGATACACTGCGCGTCCTTCACCAAACGCGTACAGATCAGGCCGCCGTTGCCATGGCGTCGGCAGCTGCCGCGGATGCCCTTTTTCTGCAGACCGAAGCCGGTGAGATCCAACTGCTGGATGCGGCACCGCTCCTGAGCTTGGATGTCGCTGCACCCGTTACTCGCTCAGCCGTTCATGACGGCGAGAGCCCGGTCACTCAGTACAGCCGGGATGGAGTTCAGGTCGGCCTGCGGACGGTTCTGATAATACCGGTACTGGAGCCGGGACAAGCCTACACCGGCAACACCGATGAGATCGCCGACTATTATGAGATGCAGGATATATTGGCGCGGGTGCAGGATTTCTATGAAGAAGCAACCTATGACCAGCAGCCCGATCACTTTGGTTTAAGCGTTCGGTTCCTTTGGTTCGGAGCTCATACACCAACGGTCTACACCGGACCACCGGTGCGAATCGAAAAGCCGTTGAAAGAATATTGGGGTCCTGCATGGGACCCGGGCCACATCAAGAGCAGCGTTGATGTTCCGATGACAGGCCTGATGTTGGGTTTTTCCGGGGATGAACGCCTTGAAATAACCTGCGAGCCCTCGCCTGAAGAAACCTATGATCCGTTGAACTTTACGATCCGTTTTCCCGCTGCAAGCTATCGAAGCCGGATCTCGAATGGCACACCGGCAGTTACTTATCAGGCGTCTCTTATGCCGGCGCGAGCAATCGCTGTCGATGGCGTTGACAGGCAAGGAGCGAACTTCTTTATTTCGGTCGATACGTCGATCCTTTCCGGACAGACAGTCCTCGAACTGACGCGTCTTGAACTCATCGGTTCGACCGATCCGCTGGAGGCTCTTGCTGATGTACTGGAAGAGCTGCTGGAGAGCGCAGAGCCGGGGTTGTTCCAACGCCCATCGGTCGTTTGGCATGACGACGGTGATGAAACCGGCATGCTTCATGTCACATTGCTCTTTGCCGATGCGCCTGGCGGGGTCGCTCCGCGCGTCACGAACTTCAACATTGACGATCTGCTAAATCATGTCGGTAGTGGATCGACTGCAGCAACCTTTTCGATTCCTGGGGATGAAGGCACGCTTCAGTCTTATCTGCGTCGCAACGTGACTGATGCCCATGTGAGGAATTCGGAGTTTGGGCCGGATCTGTCGGAGTCCTATTTCGACCTCGACAACAACTGGCAACCCTGGGTGCGCTTGGAAGCCGGTGTGCTCGAAACACGAATAAGCTTATCCACAAAGCATGGACGCGATCCGGCTGTCATCCGTTTCGACAATCAGATCGGGCTGGATCAGATCGGCATGGATATGCCTGTTGAAGGGATCGGCGCAGATGCCTCCTACAGCGGGGGCGGTGGCCCAAAATTCGAAAACAATGACCTGTTTGACGATGTCTATACAGCGATGATCGACGCCGCAATCGATAGCTGGGCCGGACCGGCAGAGGCCGCCATCGACGCAATCAACAGGCGATTTAACTGCATCGGACTTGAGCAATTTCCTTTCGAATGCGCATTCGATCTCATTCACTCTGTTGTTGTGACTCCCGTCTACCCCGGCCCGCCGTTTAGCGGAACGAGCACGGAACCGGATTTGGTGAATGGTGAACGCGGCGCGTCAAAAGGCACGACGATGTCGGATCTCAAGGCCGAAGAGCGCGCGAAGCCGGTGCTGCCGATTTCATCGAATCGCCGCAAAATCATTATGAAAATTGCAGTAGACAGCGCGACAGACTCTGACCGCGCGAGCCGAAGTGCTGGGACGCTCGCGCACGAACTCGGCCATGCCTTGTTGGGCCTTCCCGATCTTTACAGCGGAGGCAGTTTCCGTTCGGACGTGCGCTACATGGGCGGGCATTGCCTGATGGGTGACAGCGGTTCTTTTGCTCATTTCTGCGCTTACAACAAACGCATCAAGGGTTGGCTTGATGATGATGCAATCCTTATCCTGGATCGGCCCTCGGGTGAGGAAGAAATCGATCAGGAAGTTGTGCTTATTCAGTTGGAGCATTGGGATCCGACTTTCGACGCCGCGACGTTAGATGCGATTGCGCAAACTGCGTTGAGCGGCATGGCTCCGGGTACGCCGGTTAAGGCAGCGGTTTATCTGCGGCTCGGAGGTGACGGCCGGCAGTTTGATATTCTCGAGTTGCGCGGACCTGGACAGCGGTTTTCCAACGGCATCACGCCGCCGCGCGTCGTCGTCAGCAATGCCATTGACCCTGACGACGACAGCCGTTATTCCGACATCGAGGTCGAGGGCGCTGGAACGACCGAAGACGTGCTGGAGCGTTACCGTAGAAAAGTGCACCTGCTATCCAGCGCATTGCGAGAGACGACAATCGGCACTGCTGATGCGACTTACGATTTTGCTTCGGATCCGGAGTTTCCCGAAGTTGGGCTGACGGTCCAACTGCTGGAATGGGGGACCGGGTCGACGTCATCCGGAAGTTTCTCTATTGCCCGGTTGCAAATCGCTTGGGAGCGCGGGGCGGCCATCAACCTGGGTTTCAAAGATGCGACCCCTGACTGGCAAAGCCCGGACATCGCCGTCATCCGGCCGGAAGACATAGATGACGCTGGGAATTTCGAATTTCCCGAAGATCAGGAGGACGTTGAGTATTTCCGGATACCGCCGGAAGGCGGCGCGTCGTTACCTCACGAGATTGCCGTGAAGGTGTGGAACTTTGGTGATGCGACGGCCGAAAACGTTCAGATCGGGTTGATCCGGCGAAGGCCGAAAGGCGGCGGTGGTGGCGATTGGGAGAACGACGCTGAGTTTTTGGAAACGCTACCCGACCCGGTGCCGCCATCGACGGATCAGTCCCCGCCAATCATTTCCTTTGATTGGGAAGTCGAAGAAGACTCTGAAACTCATCTTTGCTTTCGTGCGCAGATTGGAGATCGCGATGTTCCCCGGAACAATGACGGGGTTGCGCTGGCCTCGGATGACACGGATGCGTCCAACGACTGGGCACAGCAAAACGTGTTCGAATTCGAAGCCGAAGCCGACAGTCCTCCTGATCCCGTTGAGTTTACGTTCGAGGTCAATAACGCGGGGTCATACGTCGAGGATGTCTCGGTTGTGCCTGCTGGTCTCGATGCCGGGGCAGTGGTGAAGGTTACGCCGGACCGGATGAGAATTGCGCCGAGGTCGCGCGGTTACTTTCGCGTTCGGGCTGAGTTGAGCGAGCGTTTGCTCTACGCGAATTGCGGAAAAGACATCGATTTCCGGCTGGAGGTCCTGCGGCTGGAAGATCACGCGCAGGAGCGCTGGGGCGCATCGCGCTACGTCATCAAACCGAGATTCAGAACCGAAACCGTCTTAAACGGCGGATTAATGCCGGAACGGCTGACACTCTTCGGTCATGTTAGCCCCGATGTGGGCGCGCAGGATGTGTTGCTGCAGATTCAGCGTGTCGGCCGCCCGACAGTTTGGACGAGAGTGCCGCTTGGCCCCGCGTCGACATTCGATTTCGAAATTGAAGACGACTTTCCGGCCAATGAAGAAGTTCGCGCCGTCGCTTACTTTGACGGCAGCTTCGAGCATGCGAAATCTCGCTCAAAGCCAGTATCGTTGACCTGGCAGGTACAAGGGTAACGACGATCCTGAGGCCGGCCTAGCGAGGGACGATCGTTTTACTTTGAGTCGAAGCAAAACGATCGTCCACACGAGGGCAGTCTGAGTTCTGCCCATTTCGTTCGTGTTGCTGGCTTGACTACTCTTCTTGCTGCTATTCGGAGCGCCTACCGAAGGACACACCATAGGCTGGGTTGCGGATGGCCAGGATCGGGTCGTCGGTTGGCCCGATTCCCGTCGGCAGATTGTTGGGATCGAAGACGAAGCCGGTACAATCATCGTCCGCACCTTTCTCGACGACCCGGTCGATCACCAGCCGGCCAACATTGACCTTGCGGCGGGAGTCCGGCCAGACGGCAGTTGGATCGTTGAGCGGATCACCGACCTCCGCGACCTGCAGCGAGATCTCCCATTGGGCGGGCCCGCGCACCAGGCGGTCACGCAGTTCCTGTTCAAGGAAGCTGTCGGGGAAGGTTTCTTCCTGCTCCTTGGTCAGGCCCTCGAAGCCGCCGACCGGCTCGACGCTCCAACGTGCTGCACGTTCTTCTACCCCATGATCCTCGAAGAGAAAGGCATGGGTCGAAAAGTAAGGTGCGGTGGCGTAGCTCGCAGGAGGCGGGGTTTTGGAGACGTAGTTCAAGTGCGCCATGACGTTGGGATTGGCTTCGTTAAAGGCCTTAATCTTGGCCGGGTCTTTCTGGCCCGTCGCCGGGTCGGCGGTGCGGACCTTCAGAAACTCGACGAACTGTGCGGGGTTGGCGGCAAAGAAGACCGGCGCAGAGATCATCACCAGATCCAGCTCTTCTTCATTCGGCAGATGAAAGCGAACGCCGAGGCCGCGTACGGAACGCCCTTTGTCGGAGGCTTTCGGATTGCCGCCACCGATCGAGAAGCGGGCGGTCACCGGCATCGCGGAACCTTGGAACAATGGCGTGGTCGAGAAGTCCCTGCCGTGCGGGGAAGGGATGAACTGGCCTGCGGCACAAAAACCCTTGGCATGGGAGCTACGTTCTTTCGCATGCCGGCCAAAGACGCCGTTCAGTGCATTGATCGTGTCTTCCGGGCTGGGTTGGGCATCGGCTGCCTGGGCGAAAGAGGCTGGGCTGGTGAGAAGTGTCATGGCGAGGAGTCCTGCTGCAAAGGTTCCGATTGATCTAGTGGTGCCTGACGCCGGTCTGGCGTGTGCTGGGCGGTCTGCGTGCGATTTCCGCATGATTGCTCCCTTCCGGATTTCTGTGGTGGCGAGACGCTATCACATATAAAAACAATAACAACAATTAATATTGTTATAATTATCATTTTTCATTGAATTTCAAGCGATATGGATATAAATAATTGGAGAATAAGAGAAAACGGGTGAAGCCATGTCCACGAAGGACGATATCCTTTCGCTGTTGCGGCGCGAATCGCTGACTGTTACCGAACTTTCAGCCCGGTTGGACGTTACCCGCAATGCGGTGATCGTGCCCCTGCGTCAGCTTGAAGCTGACGGCTTGATCCAAGGCGCCGAGCGCCGGGACAAGAGAGTGGGGAAACCGGCGCTTGAATACACTGCCGTGGCGGGCCGGGAGGATGTAGCGTCGCGCGCCTATCCACCTTTTGCCGAACTCTTACTGCAAACGCTGCCCGAACATCTCTCGCGCGATCAGATCAGCCGCTTGATGCAGCAGGTCGGCCGGAAGATGGCCACCCATCTGGACGCGGATGCAGAAGCAGGCTTCTCCGAACGCCTTAAGGCGGCGACCGATTTTGCCGACAGCGTCGGCGCCGAGACTGTGGTTGAGGAAACGGGTGACGGCGCGGTAGTGCGCAGTTATAGCTGTCCGCTCGGGCGGGCCGTCCGTCAGGAGGCTTGCGTATGCTCAGTCATCGCCGCTTTCTTCGCCGAGGTGACGGACGCCGAGGTTGACGAGCAGTGCGATCGGGGCGAGAAGCTCTTTTGCAAGTTCGTGATCACTGAGTAACCGGCGTCAAGGAGTAGGGCATGGCGCGTGGCTGGACCATGCATCAGGTCGATGCTTTCACCGATCGGATCTTCGCTGGCAATCCGGCTGCAGTGCTGGTGCTTCCGGATTGGCCGCAGGCCTGGCCCGAAGACGGTCTGCTCTGTTGTATTGCCGAGGAAAACAACCTCGCCGAGACCGCCTTTGTCCGCCGTCGTGGCGAGGTCTGGGATCTGCGCTGGTTCACACCGGTTGCGGAGGCGGCCTTCTGTGGTCACGCGACCTTGGCGACTGCCCACACTTTGGCCGAAGAATTTAAGTTAGCCGGCGACTTCTCTTTCGAAACCCAGGTTGGGCCTATCCATGTAAGTCGAAACGGCGGAAGCTACCGTCTCGATATTCCGTGTTTTCCTCCGGAAGCGCTGGGGGCTGTGCCGGCGCCGTTCGAAGAGATCTTCCCGACCGGTTATATTGCTGCCTTTCGCAACTTCGAAAATCTTTTCGTCGCGTTGCCGGACGAGGCGGCGGTACGCAGCTTCTTGCCGAACCTGACTCTTATAGCTGAACTGCATCCACTCGGACTCGTGATTACCGCACCTGCAGATGCCACTGTTCGAACTGACCCAGCCCGACCCTACGACTTCGTCTCACGCTATTTCGCACCTGGCGCAGGTATTCCCGAGGACCCGGTCACCGGATCGACACATGCCACCCTCGTGCCCTACTGGTCGGCAAAGCTTGGAAAGAACGAATTAAAAGCCTTCCAAGCTTCGTCCCGCGGCGGATATCTGGGTTGCGAACTGAGTGGTGCGCGTGTCTTGCTGACCGGCCAAGCCGTAACCTATATGAAGGCCGAGCTTCTTTTGTAACTTTTTAGAATCTGGGCAGATCGTTCTGCCAGCACCAAGTGACTTGCCGTGCAAAGTGACATATCGTCCGGAGACTGGCGTTTCTGGAGCCGGCAACCCACGACCCATTGGAAGATAAGAAAAGCGAGCGCAGAATGATTCTGGACGGCAGTGCAGTCACTTTGGAACAGGTCATTGCTGTCTCCAAAGACGAGGAGATGGTTGAACTGTCGGTGGGTGTTCGGACCCGTCTGGCCGAGACCCGCGCGCTGATTGACGGTGCTTGGATGACCGACGACGCGCCCCTGATCTATTCCTTCAACACGGGTGTTGGAGCTTTCAAGGATCGCCGGATCGCAGTTGAAGACATCAAGCAATTTCAGACCAGCCTGATACTGGCACATGCGACCGGTTTGGGAGAACCGCTGTCGATTGCGGCAACCCGGGCTGTGATGCTTCTGCGGCTCAACGCCTTTTGTTCGGACCACTCCGGTGTGACCCTGCCGGTCGCAGACCGCCTCATCGATTTTTTGAACAAGGGGTTATCTCCGATCATACCGGCCCAAGGTTCAGTCGGTGCCTCAGGTGATCTGGCGCCGCTTGCGCATATGGCAGGCGCACTCTGCGGGTTCGACGAAGCCGAGATCGTTTTCGAAGGCAAGCGGATGCCGGCGCGGCAGGCACTGCAGGCGGCAGGTTTGTCCTTAGAGCTCGATCTCCAGTCCAAAGATGCCTCAGCCCTTATCAACGGCTCCACCGTCTCTCTGGCCGTTGCGGCAATTGCCTTATCCGATGCCGAGCAAATCACCAGGCATGCGGACATCGGACTGTCCTTGTCGCTTGAGGCCATGCGCTGCGAGAAGGATGCTTTCGTTCCGGCTCTGCACGATGCACGGCCGCATCCCGGGCAGCAACTCGTCGCCCGAAACGTCGCTGCATTGACCCGTGGGTCGAAACGCATGTCGGTCGAGGCCCGTGATGTCGTTTTCCCGGATGAAAATCGCGGGGAGGGAAGTCCCGCCGTACCAAGGGTACAGGATACCTATTCCTTGAGATGCGCCCCGCAGGTGCATGGACCGGTTCGTGAGGCCTTGATCTACGCGCGCAGCATCGTCGAGCGGGAAATCAACTCGGCGACCGACAACCCCCTGATCGTAGAGGATGGTGCTGGGCGTCGCGCGGTTTCGGGCGGGCATTTTCACGGCCAGTACATTGCCCAGGTGATGGATCTGCTGGCAATCGCGATGACCGATCTGGGCTCGATCGCTGAACGCCGCATCGCGCGCTTGATCGATCCGGCCATGAGTTACGGTTTGCCTCGGAACCTGGCGTCGGGAACACCCGGCCTAAACACCGGTTACGCCACCGTGCAATGCTCCATGTCGGCTCTGGTAATGGAAAACCGGACGCTGTCTGCGCCCGGGTCCGTCGACTCAATTCCCGGCAAGGGAAATGCCGAGGATCACGTCTCAAATTCTATGTGGTGCGCGCGCAAAGCCAGCCAGGTCGTCGGTAACGTCCATTCGATCATTGCCACCGAAATTCTCGTCGCAGCGCAAGCCCTATCGTTGGTGGACGATATTGCCGGCGGTCATGAAACTTCACCAGCGACCTCGGCGATCATGGCATCGATCCGCAAAAAGATTCCCGCGCGGCTCGAAGGCGATATCTGGTTCGCGAAGGACATGGACGCCATTGCGAGCCTGGTCCGGGAAGGAGCTGTTCTGGCAGCCTGCGAAGCGGTGATCGGCGCACTGGAGTAGACCTCTGCAATACGGTCAGCTCTTTTACTGTTTCTAGGAATTACTTAGGGAAACGATATGAGGCTCTATCTCATCCGGCATGGCGAATCTGTAAACAACGCCATTCAATCCAGTAACAGTGACTTCAAAAGTAGAGTGCCTGACCCGGAGCTGACCGAGACGGGCCATCGACAGGCAAAATTGCTGGCAGATTATTTAGCTGATCCACTGGGTGACCCGTTACAGCACCCCTCCAATGTGGGAGAAGGCAGGAGTCACGGCTTTGATTTGACCCATGTGTATTGCAGTTTGATGACGCGATCCATTCTGACTGCGCAGTATGTTGCAAAGGCGTGTGGTCTTCCTCTCATGGCGCACGCCGATATTTTTGAGAAGCAGGGCGTTTATGAAGAGGCTGCTGACGGAGCAAAAGTAGGATTGCCCGGACCGGATCGAAAGGACTTCAACGACAGGTTTCCGGATCTCGGTTTGCCTGCAGACCTGAGGCACGGCGGCTGGTACAATCGCCCCGCCGAGACACCAGAGCTGTTTCTCCTAAGGTCGAAACAAGTCGCGTTGGAATTCGAGCGACGCCACGTTGGCACCGACGACTCAGTTGCCATGATAATTCACGGAGATCTCATCGATCAGCTCATCAATGAGTTTACGGGGCTTAGTCGTCGCGACGAGAACTACAGCAACCACTGGGAGGGCAATTGGGCTGTTCACAATACCTCAATCACACGCGTCGACTTCAACTCAAGATCAAAGGTCGTTGTCTATACCAATCGGCTCCAGCACCTCTCTCCTGAACTGATTACCTGGTAGCGCAGGATTTCACACCAAATTTCCGAATGGCGGAGCGTGGGTTCCGCTTTTGACGACGTCCGATGACATTTCAGGACAGCGACCGCCGTTAAACGTCTCCGGTTAACCGCCCGTCCAGTCGTGATTCCTCGCTCCGGACTTCTTCGCCAATTCTCAACCTACGCTCACGCAAGTGCCATCACGTCGATGGAAATCTTGCAATCTGAATTCAGAAGGCCGGAAACGGGAAGGCCGGTTGAGGCTGGACCGGGGTTGGAATAGTAGCTGTGACGGACAGACATATTGCCGTGTAGTTCCTCGGCAGAGGCGCCGCCGACATAGTGCGCTGTCAACTTCGTGACATTGCTGAAGGACATACTCTGCGCCGCCAGTGATTTCTCAATACCGGACATAATCACCTGCGTCTGCTCAACAAGGCTGCCCGTGGGATCGGCACAAATGCTGCTGACCCAGCAGGTAGAGTCGTTTGTGCGCGTGAACGCCCTAAGCTCTCGATCGTCGTGTGTTATCAACTCGCCCGGTGCTCCGCCTGCGCAGAACGTCAACGCGCCCGTCACACACTTGCGGCCGTGGGTTTCCACAATAACGGCGGCGTCGGGATTTGTGATCAGGTCGTTTTCAATGAAGCCATACCGGGTGTGTTCATCAATGGAACTTGAAACAAACCAATGGTCGGAGATCAGTTGCCCGGCGCTCAAGCCCTCTAAGTCCAGTGCGGATGATATGTCCTTAAGGCACAATGACAAATCATCGTCTCCTTCCAGACCGGCGCAAACCGATGCCCAAACGATCTCTCCTGATTCAGCGAGCTGGAGGTCGATATTGCCTGCCGCTTTGGTCGATCGCGCGACGGTTCGCACGCCCAGGAACACGTCGACCTCGATCATCATGCCGTCGTAGTAAAAGTGAGGGACGGGGATCGGAACAATCACGGGCTGGTGTTGAAATCGATCCTGGAAGATTCTGAGTGCAGAAGCGCCTTCACCGGCATCTGACTCGGCAAAGTAAACGTTGAGCTTGCCCACTGAAGCCACATTGAACCCACCCCGGTGCACAACGCTCTCAATCATGTCGCAAACAAAAGCAGCTTGGGTGAGCAGTTCACCGGGCGCCACGACCTGGCCGTGTTGATCGAGTGGACATTGTCCGCAGGTCCAGCCATAGCCGGAGTCGGAAACCATTGCCGAAACCGGCACATCTACCTGCATCGCGAAGACATCAAATGGTACGTGGTTCCGCTTTCCCAATGTCTTCGCCCCCTGTATTCGCCCTGAAGTTTACATCTTATTCAGATCTATTTCTTCGTTGCATTATTCGCTAGGGGTATTGCCCCGCCCGTCCGACGCGGCACGGTCGAGGATCATGATCTTTTGCCAGATCTTCCGCGTGAGGTTGGTCGAGAGAGCCTCCAGTTCATTCACCGTTTCGATTACGACCTGGTCCTGCATGCTCTGTGTGTAGAGGGCGGCGATCTTGCCCGAAAGGGACAGCATCTCGGAACAATAATCGAGGTAACGTTGAATTTCGACCCGGCCCATGGTGCGTTTGGGTGAGCTCGCCGTCGGTTCGATGGCATCGAGCAGGACGCTCGGATCCTTGGTCAACTGATGCATGTCGATCACGTGGATCATCGAGCGCAGGGAGTGAAGGGAGACAAGGGCCTGCTTCCGTTTCCAGCGTCCCTCCAGGCTGACGATGAAAGCGATGCCCAGTGCGACCAGTATCGCAATGTTGGCGGCGGGCTCGATGATCTGAACCAGTGTTGCCGCTTCGGGCAGCGGTGAGCTGAAATGAAGCTCCTTAAAGACGAAGCCGAACAGGATGACGCCGGCGGCCAGAATGCCAAACGTTGTCAGCCGCAGCCGCCAGTTGGGCTGTTCCAACGCGAGTGCATCGTCACGCATCTTGCGGGCGATCTTTGTGAAATCCTTGGCAACCTTGCTCAGACCCGCCTCGGGAAACCGCTCGCTGACCCGTTGTGCCAGCGTGTCGACAGTGGCGATGATCTTATCGGCGTTGAGCGTCATCTGCATGTATTTTGTCTGCCTGAAATCCATGTGATCGGGGCAAGCTCTGGCCCCAGAGACTGGTGCTAAATCTACGTCAAATTCGTTAAGGGATTTATGAGGGCCGATAGATGATCGCTTTAATCGGCGTCGGGCCAGACCCCGTTGCGGGGTTCAGCGCTTCCGGGCAGTTGGACAGCACCGTTAGCACATCCATCTCCGCGCGCAGGTCGACGAAGTCGCCGGGCTTTGAAGCGCCGTCGACGATCATCGCCCGGCCATCTTCGCCAACAGGCACACGCATGAAGAAGTTGACGTTTGGCACCACGTCACGGGCACCGAGCCCGTGCCGGGCCAGCTCTTCTTCGAAGTTTTGCTGGCAGCAACGCGGATTGGTCTGGCCGTAACGCACCTCGTCCAGTGCAAAAGAGCAACAGCCAAAGATGGTGTCGTGTCCGCCGCAGGTATCTTCGATGATGGTCATCATCCTGCGTGCCCGTACGGAATAGAGAACCGATCCCTTATCCAGGTAGATTTGGCCTGGAATCTTGATGCTGTTGGGAGCGTGATAGCGTTCTTGCGGATCAGCCAGGTTGTAGCAAAGAAAATCGATCGCTTGCTGTCCTTCCAAGTCGATCAGCCGGAGAATGTCGCCCTTGCGAACTTTGCCGCTCCAGGGCTGTCCAGCGGCAACGACCGTGTCTTCGATAATCTCGGCACCGGGTATCATGCTTTTGTTCCTCTTGGGACGTCCTGCAGTTGTCGTCACGAAATCATACGACGTCAGAGCGCGTTCACCCAACAATCCCCGCGATTACAGGCGCCGGAGAGTGTCGTACGCGATGCCGAGGCCCAGGCCGGCGAAAACGAATCCAAAGGCCGCGGTAAGGCCACGTCTGGCGTCGTTGAACTTCCTGACAACCAGTTTCGAAGAAAAGACGGTCGCCGTGATTGAGTGGCAGAGCACCGCGAGCAGACCACAGAGGACGACGACTCCGACCAGGAATGCCGCTGAAGCATTGGCTGGAACGAAGGCCGTGAGGATTGAGCCGAAGAAGAAAGCGGCTTTCGGGTTTGTCAGGCTGACAAGCAATCCGTTCAGATAAGCACGGCGCGCGTTTGCGTGAGAAGGTCTTGGCGTGAGTGCTCCGGCATCCATAGCCAGCGCACTGCAAAGGGCTCTGGCGCCCAACCATATGAGGTAGGTGGCGCCGAGGATACGAAGCCAGAAAACAATACTCGGAAAAAGTTCGAAAAGCGCCGTGACCCCCATGACAGCAAGACCAGCCCAGAATACGGCGCCGGTCGAAAGCCCCAACCCGGTTAAGATGCCATTGTAGCGTCCCCCGATCATGGATGCGCTCATGACGGCGATCATGTTTGGGCCCGGCGTGATCCAGGCGACCAGATTTACGAACACGATGAGCAGCAGCGTGACGAGCAGGTCCATCGGGGCTTTTCCCAGTTCCTCAAGATTGGCACGAGCGTATCAGGACAGAGGCACGCGCTCCAGGATCCACAGTTGCGTTCATTGTGGCTCAACAACCGTTTGTCTGCTGACGGCAAGCAGGTCGCGCGCCTCTTTGTGTTGGAAGTTGCAACGCCGTTCCAAGCTAGATCCCCATGTGCGGCGCCTTGATGTTTCGGGGTAGCCGTATCCCTTCGATCGAGCGCTATACGAGTTCCAAGCTGTTGGAACCCGAAGCTTGATGAGCGGTGACGGGAATACCTGTCGCCTGGGAGACCATTGGCGTTCTGGCCGTCAATTCTGGCATTGGACGTATCTGAGTCTGAGCGGAGGTGCAAAGATATAAGATTTGGAATTTGGAATTCAGTACGCAGTGTTTCGTGTTTATATCAGTTTTTGCAATGTCATTGACTTGTCGCAACCTGGAGCAGTTTCGAAAGATATAATTATCAGCATATTACAATGAAAAACTTACCTTTTACATTAAAAATCATCTTCCGGTAAGTCGATCAAGCTGCCCGGCTCGCTGAGTGCGTTACGGATATAATCTGGGATCGGGATGGCTTTCAGATTGCCGTCTTCCTCGATCCGCGCATGAATACGCACTGCCCGGCCTTCGGTGATGACCGCACCATCTGAAGCCTGAACCGCCTTGCAGTCCCAATGCAGCGAGGAGGTGCCCATCTTTGCCAGCCGGATCATGGTGCGCACCTTGTCGCCGTAAGCCGCAGGTCCGACGAACCGGAAGTGCACGTCGCCCATGACGAAGGCAGTGCGGTCCTCCTTGATCAGTTTGTTGGTTGGAAAGCCCAGGGCACGCAACAGCTCGTGTTCGGTCTCGTTGAACCAGGTGAACATCATGGGATAGTAAACCAGCCCAAAGGGATCCGACTCCCCCCAGGCGACTGTCAGTTCCCGCGAATACATGATCATTTAGTGCACTCCCCGTTTAGCATTGTAGGCTCAGGGTCGCCATTCGGACGCATTTGTCCAGTCGAATGTTGACGGGTGAGGGGAGGAGGCCTCGAGGGTTTTTTGTGGATGCGAACGATTGTGTTTTATGATTCGCTTCCCTGCTAACCTGCCCGCGCCTAATTATTGCCGGGGGACCTAATGGCCGCATATGTGATTTTCGATGTCGAGATCCACGACCGGACCCGCTACATGGAGTTTATGGACAAGGTCAAGCCGGCCCTTCAGGAGGCCGGCGCGCGCTATCTCGCTCGTGGCGGGGCGCACAAGGTCTACGAAGGCGACTGGGAGCCGCGCCGGATCGTCCTGCTGGAGTTTCCTTCCGTCGCGGCCTGGGAAGGCTTTTACAATGGCGCGACCTACCAGGGCCTCAAGGAGATCAGAGACGCCTGCAGCAGCGCTCGGCTGGTCGGCGTCGAAGGTTTGGAATAACCCCAAGGCGCGTTAATGATGATCCATTGAGCCGCCTTTGCTAACGCTCCTTGGTACAGGGCCTCCGTTCCCGGACCGGCTTCCGCTTATCGCACCGCGATGCAGGTGCAGGGCGCCAGGTGATTGACCTTGTAGGAAACGCTGCCCACCAGCAGGCCTTCCACTTCGGCAAGTCCGCGCATGCCCATGACGATCAGATCGGCCCGGTCCTTCTCGGCGGCCTCCAGGATGCTGTGGGCGGGTTGGCCATCGAGCAGCGCGGTCTCGATTTTTGAGAGCCCTTTGTCGCTCGCGATTTTTTGGGCACGTTCCAGAACTTCCGCACCGATATCCTTCAGGACCGCATCGGGGATCAGCTGCACCGCATAGGCTTCGCCCATGGCCAGGCCGCCGACGGCGCGGACATTTTCGAGGGCATCCAGGGTCTCCGCATCCAACCGGTCCTTGTCAACCACGCCGAGCAGCAGCTCGGGTGTTTGGCCGTGCAGTAACACATGGACAAATTTTACGGTTGCGCTGAACTTTGCCGCCATATCACAAGCCAGTTCGGCCGCTTTGACCGCGTGACCTGATCCATCAAACGGCACCAGGATCCGCTCCACCGTGCCCAGCCCCAGTCTCTCCTTGCCGGCATGTACGGTGACGCAGGTACAGGGCGCCAGATGAAAGACCTTGTGAGAAACGCTACCCATCAGCACTCCCTGCAGCGGGCCTGCGCCGCGGCTGCCCATCACGATCATGTCGGTGAAGGGGTGCTTCGCATGATGCAGGATGCGCTCACCTTCCTCGCCCCAGTCCAGCTCGGTCTCGATCTCGGCCGCGCCCCGGTCCCGCGCGCAGGTTTCCGCATTGTCGAGGATCATACGGCCCATATGCTCGAGCACCTGCAGGCGCCGCGGCCAGTTGTGGTGATCGCTGGTCCAGCCGCCCTTGCGCTCCGCTTTGTCAAAGGAGTATTCGGCCGCTTCGAGAAGCGATTGGCGCGGGCCGGCCTGGCGCAGCCCGACATGAAGGATCTTCAATTGCGCGCCCATCCCGGCGGCCAAATCAGCCGCGACCTCCAGGGCCGTATTGGCGTTTTCGGATCCGTCGACGGGAGTGAGTATCTTCTGAACCATTTGAGTGCCTCGCAGCAAGCTGATGTGCCGGCGGGCAGGGCCAGTGTGTATGATTTCCATTCGCGGCGACCGCGGCCGGTGAATTCCGCAACCCTGCGCTCGCTCTACTCAGAAGACTAGCGGCCGGTGCGGGCTGCGTCGTTGATGTGGGTCAAGCATGGGCCTGATGTAATGGCAGTCACAGACCTCTGGCAAGATGGATCGAGTTTCATGATAATTCCTGACCAGAACACCTTCTGCAATCCACGCCGCTTGTTTCAATGATTGATCTACAGGACCCACCCATGACCTACGAAGAATTCAACGCCTTCTGCGGCTCTCTGCTAGCCACGACCCATGTGGTCCAGTGGGGCGGAGCCGATGTCTGGAAGGTCGGCGGCAAGGTCTTCGCCATTGGCGGCTGGGGCGACGATCAGCCGGGCTTCACCTTCAAGACCACCGAGCTCTCCTACGAGATCCTGAAGGACCAGCCGGGCCTGCGCCCGGCGCCTTATCTCGCGTCGCGCGGGATGAAGTGGATCCAGGATTATGCCCAGCCGGGCCTGTCCGACGACGACCTCAAGGACTACCTGCGCAATTCCCATAAGATCGTCTCCCAGGGTCTCTCGAAAAAGAAACAGCGTGAGCTGGGACTGATCGAAGCATAGAACCGGTCGCCTGTTCGCGGGCGAGCATTGACGAAACCTCCGTTGCCCTGCGTCCAACGCCGGGCATTTCCATCGACTCTTGACGCTTTCGCATTTTTATTTTACCAATTAGTAAATTAACCAATTGGTAACATTCAATGGCAACACCTCAAGCAGGCGGAAACCAACTCGACGTCACGCTCTCGGCGCTGGCCGACCCGACACGTCGCGCGATCCTGGCCCAACTGGCTTCCGGCGAACGAACCGTCACCGAGCTGGCGGAACCCTTCGAGATGACGATGCCGGCCGTCACTAAACACATCAAGGTGCTGGAAAAAGCCGGGCTGGTCGAACGCAGCAGAGAGGCGCAGAAGCGACCCTGCCGGCTGCGCGCGGCGCCGCTCAAGGCGGTTTCGGACTGGGTCGAGGACTACCGGCAATCCTGGGAAGAGAGCCTGGACCGACTGGGCCATTACCTGCAGGACCTTCAGTCGGCGGGAAAAGGAGACGGCCGTGGCCGCAAGAAACCCCGTCGCAAATGAACTGCTCTTCACCCGCATCTACGATGCGCCGCGCGCGCTTGTGTTTGCCGCCTGGACCGACCCGCAGCACATCGGCAAATGGTGGGGGCCAAACGGCTTTACCACCACGACCCACGCCATGGAGGTCAAGGTGGGAGGTGTCTGGGACTACGTCATGCACGGCCCGGACGGAACGGACTATCCTGGCAGAGGCGTCTACAGCGAAATCGTGGAACCCGAACGCCTGGCCTTTTCCCACGTCGGCGGAAAGGCGGATGATCCGCATCTGACATGTGAATTCTTCGTCACCTTCGAGGAGATCGACGGGCGAACGAAAGTCACGCTGCGCATGATCTTTCCCACGGCGGAGGCCGCTGAACATGCCAGGGATCTCGGCGCCGAAGGTGGTGGAACCGAAAGCCTGGAACGTCTGGCTGATGTCCTGCGTGAAGCCGCAGCTTGAGCCGTTTCGGACCTTCTTTCTTCAATTCGGCAACGTGACAGAACAGGAGAAGGCTATGGCCAGAGAACTCGCGATCCTGACCTTCCAGACGCTCGACGGCGTCATGCAGGCCCCCAAAATGCCGGAGGAAGACACCTCGGGCGGCTTTACGCAGGGCGGCTGGGCGGATCCTCATTGGGACGGCGTAATGGCGCAGGTCGGGAGAGAGGCCATGGCCGCGCCCTACGATCTGCTGCTCGGCCGGAAAACCTACCAGCTCTTCGCCCCCCATTTCGCCCCCGCCGGCGACGCAAACCCCATGAACGCCGCGCGGAAGTATGTCGCCACCTCGACCCTGGACCAGCTTGAGTGGAACAACTCGGTCGCTCTCACCGGAGACATCGCCGACGAGATTGCATCCCTTAAGAATCAGGAGGGACCATTGCTCCAGGTCCACGGCAGCTGGCAACTGATTCAGGCTCTTCTCACCAACGACCTGATCGACGAGTTCCGGATCTGGACCTTCCCCGTTCTTGTCGGCGCAGGGAAGCGCCTCTTCAGCGAGGGGACGGTGCCGAGGGGCCTGACGCTTATAAAAGCGGGCACGACTGCAACCGGTGTGACGATGGGACTCTACCGCTGGTAACCTAGTGTGGTGGATTTGAAGTTCCTATCTTTATTTGGATAGGCACTTCATAGGAACATCAAATCTGAAAACCACACTAGCTCAATAAATTAACGGGTGTCCTTATCGAATCTGAAGTTCGAAAAGTGCTGGCATCAAATGATACGAACTTCAGATTCGGGACACTAGGCTATCGGGTCAGTGAATTGAACTTGCGTCGCTTCAGTCAACCTTCCGCTGAAGAACGAACGACTCCGAAATGCCAAACTCTCCGTTCGAAATCGAAATCGGGTGAACGTTGTTTTTGCTCGGGAAACTCCGAACGCTTGGGGGTATGAACTGTTGGTTTGTAACGAACGCGTAGAAATTTTTAACACGTGAGACTGACAATTCTAAAGTCTGGTTTTCGTCAGAAGGCAGACGTAACAGGCGCAGCAAACTGTCCTCTCCTGTCGCGTCTAAAACGCTCAGATCGTTGATATTATCCTTATCTGCATTGATTGAATTCGCCTATCTGGTCAGCGGGGCGGATTGGGCATTCCTGTGCTCCTGACTCTGTAAGGGCTGCTTTCGATAACAAACGTGCTAGATTGTCATCATACCGCAACAAAGATTGCGTAGAGCGTGACCGAGAATAGGCCGTATAGCTGATGACGTGAGGAAGCGATTGCATTGGCTTTTCAGTCGAGGTGTAGGTCGGCTCATAACCAACTAATTTTCAGTAAGAAGGAAGGTGGCATGAAAATGAGTGACAAGGAGAATATTTCGTTCGACGAGTTCGATGAGATGAACAACCCGCGTCCCGAGGAATGCGAGTTCGACCGGGTTGTCGAGAGCGCCATTTCGCGCCGGGGGTTCCTCGGCGTCGTTGCAATGGGAACCGCTGGCTTCACGGCCTCGGCTGCATTCCCGAACTTTGCACGCGCTGCGGCAGACCGCTTTGGCTTCGAGCAGATCGAAGCGTCGGTCGCGGACACCGTTACAGTGCCGCCCGGATTTAACGCGACGCCGATGGTCAACTGGGGTGACCCGCTGTGGTCGGATTCGCCCAAATTCGACTGGTCTGTGCGTGGTACTGCCGAGCAGCAGGCCAAAGCCTTTGGTGACAACAACGACGGCATGTCGATTTTCACCATCGACGGGAAAACCGTGTTGGTGATCAACCACGAATACACGAACCGTGACGTCGCCAACGCCCATCGCGAATCGAAGCTGCCGGAAACCGATGACGACGTGTTAAAGGGCATGCTGGCCCACGGTCACACGGTTGCTGAACTGGCAGAAATCGATGGTAGATGGACCATCGTCAAGGACAGCCCGCTCAACCGTCGCATCACGCCGCAGACGCCGATGGAGTTAACCGGACCCGCTGCCGGGCACGACTTGGTCAAGACCGCTGCGGACCCGACTGGCACAAACCTCATCGGCACCTGGAATCACTGCGCCAATGGTGAAACACCGTGGGGAACTTATCTGACCTGCGAAGAAAACTTCAATGGCTACTTCCGGTCGTCCGACCCGGACATCGAGATCTCTGCCGACAAAAAGCGTTATGGCGTCGGCGCGAAGGACTGGGGCTACGCCTGGGCGCAGATCGACGAACGCTTCGATATCTCCAAGCACCCGAACGAGTGCAACCGAGCGGGATATGTCGTCGAGATTGATCCCTCCGATCCCACATCGACCCCGAAGAAGCGCTCCGCCCTTGGCCGCTTCAAGCACGAGAACGCCGAACTCGTGATCAACCGGGACGGCCACGTGGTCGTCTACCTGGGTGACGATGAACGCGGCGAGTTCCTCTACCGTTATGTGTCAAACGGTGTCTATTCCGTGGGCGGCCCGACCGACGACTTGCTGGACGACGGCAAGCTCTACGCCGCCAAGTTCGATGAAGACGGCACAGGCAAGTGGTTGGAACTGTCGGAAGAGGCCACCGGCATGTCGGCGGCCGAGATCAGCATCTTCTCACGCATGGCAGGTTCCAAGGTTGGCGCCACCACGATGGATCGCCCGGAGTGGGTTGCCAGCCATCCGAAAAAGGCCGAGGTTTACTGCGCCCTGACCAACAATAAGAACCGCGGCATCAAGCCGAATAAGGGAGGAGACGAAACCCCGGTTGGCGGCCCGAATCCGCGCAAGGGCAACAAGTACGGCCAGATTGTACGCTGGATGCCGGAAGGCGGCGACCATACGGCGGACAATTTTGCCTGGAACCTGTTCGTTCTCGCTGGCAACCCGGCAGTCCATTCGGACGACAGAAAAGGCTCGTCCAACGTGAATGCAGGCAACATGTTCAACTCGCCTGACGGCATCTCCTTCGATAATAACGGCATCCTCTGGATCCAGACCGACGGCAACTACTCGAATGAGGAAGATTTTGCAGGTCAGGGCAACAATCAGATGCTGGCCGCCGACACGGAAACCGGCGAGATCCGCCGCTTCTTGGTTGGCCCGATTTCGTGCGAAATCACCGGCCTGTCGTTCTCGCCGGATCGCCGCACCATGTTTGTCGGCGTCCAACATCCCGGCGAAAAGGGCAAGCCCAGCCACTGGCCGGGTGGCGGTGACAGCGTGCCCCGCTCGGGCGTTGTAGCTGTGCGTCGGGACGATGGCGGCGTCATCGGTTAAGACAGGCTGCTAGACCGGATCACGTTTTAACAGAAACACTACGTGTTTTCGATAAAACGTGTGAATCCGCTCTAACTCAAATAGGTAGAGCAGATTCACAAGTACGACAGATCGCCTTCGGCGATCCCGTCTAAACTTGATCTGCTCTAGTCAGCTGAATTTAAGTGAGCCGACTGGCTGCCTGAAAACGGCCAGTCGGCTCTTTTTTATATTCCGACTCAGTAAACATTGTCCCTGGAATTACGGCCATTCGGCAACGCTCGCCCCGCCTTCACTGACTGTACCAGCGGAGTGAGAGGGGATATCGCCGGTAAGTTCGCGGCCGGTAAGGAGTAGGACGGTCCCTTGCTTCAGGTCCATGGCAACTGGCGACTGATTCAAATTCTCCTCGCCAGCGATCTGATCGACGAGTTCCAGATCTGGACTTTCCCCGTTCTCGTCGGTGCAGGGAAGCGCCTCTTCGGCGAGGGGACGCCACCAAGGGGCCTGAACTCGTCAAAGCCGACACCACCGCGGCCGGCGTGAAGATGAGAATCTACTGGCGGGAAGGGTAGGTCGGAGGCACAGGCCTTTGATCAGTGTTGGCAGGACGTCTCTAATTTCAGCGACGAACGCGATTACCCAATCAACGCTTCGAACCCTTATTCAATCCGCTGTCGTTTTTTTCAAGGAATGCTCGCGCCAGATAATAAATAGACCACCGCCGACGATCAGGAATGCGCCGGGGATGAGCCGGTCAAAAGGTGTCTCCGAAAAGAAAATCCAGCCAAGGCAGAAAGAAAACGGGATTCCGAAATACTCAAACGGCGATAGGCTGCTGGGTTCCGCCAACCTGTAAGCCGTGATCAGACAGTAGGCTGCCGTGCCGCCCGCTATCCCCATGGCAGCGATCCATAACCAGTCCTCCAATGCTCCAATTTGGACAAACCCGCCGGTAAGAAGAACCAGTGCGACCGCCCCAACCAAAGACCCGACATTGTAGTAAAGATTGATCAGTGCGGTGGGTACGGCCTTGTCGAACAGCTGGGCGGTCACGCTGATACTGGCGTAGCCAAACGCGGCACAAAGCGGCAGGATTGCATGCCAGGTAAAGCTGTCGGCTGTCGGTCTCATCACCAGCAGGAC
This sequence comes from Pelagibius sp. Alg239-R121, assembly GCF_947331435.1. GTDB lineage: Bacteria > Pseudomonadota > Alphaproteobacteria > Kiloniellales > Kiloniellaceae > Denitrobaculum. The sequence goes on from NZ_CAMZOF010000004.1 coordinate 202,840, forward strand.
GCCGGTGAATCCAATCAGCACCGCCAGCCAGCGCCAGAGGCCGACCCGATGGCCCAGCAATGGAATGGACAAAGCCGTTATAAACAGCGGACCGGCAAAGACGATCGTCGTCGCCGTCGCAAATTCCAGGTGAAACAAAGCCAGATAGAAACTGATTTGGGCAAAGGCACCCAGGCCGCCGCGGGCCAGGGCAAACTTCCACTGCCTTATCACCATGGGCCTGCCTGCTTGGACCCAGCTTTGAGACCAGAAAAGAATGGCCAATGTCGGGATCAACCCGAATACATTGCGCAGCATTGAAAGCTGCTGGCTGGGATAGTGCTGACTCAGGTGCTTAATGATCGCGCCCATGATGTCATACAACATGATCGCCATCAGGATGGTGGCCGCTGCCGCGACGAAAGAGACGGGTTTATGTCGGCTGTTCACTGAAGAGTTCCTCCCGCGCCATCGATTGCGAAGGAGACCAACGGTAACCTGATTTAACTTATTGACAAGACTGATATTTTTCCTCAAAATCTCGCTATCCAGAAAATTGAGAAAGATACCTGCGCGCTGGCGGAATGCTGGTCGCCGTCAAGCCTGTCGTTGCGCTACTGATAGGCGGTGGAGTCGATATGGCGATGACGCGCGGAGGCTTCTGGCAAGTTTGATGCGTCGTTATTGCGCCGCCCGCAATGAAGGCAAATCCCTACTGCGGCATGTCGTCCGAGACTCGTCAGAAGGACTTTCTGTCGAAACGACGAGGAAATATAGATGGTTCAGACAAACAAAGTCGTCCGTTCTATTAACATGCAGGGCGAGCAAATCTGCGTGGATGTTTTCCGCCGTCCCGACGGAACTTACGGGTTCGACGAATTTCGGCGAGACCCCGAGGACAATCGTGGCTGGTACGCCATTGGGCACTATGGAAATCGAGTCTTCGACAGTTTTGAATCCACTCTGAACGAGGCCCGAAAAACCGTCCGTTGGCTCGGTGAGATGTCGGGCTGAGTCTGACGTTGCTCGCATCGCGCCAACCTCTGCCATCCCGAGAGGCTTGAAATACCAGGAACGCTAAGACGGCTAGGTATCAGTTATGTGGAACAGACCTGCCGTTGGTTTCTGAAAATAAATTGACTATGTTCTGTGTTAAACAGTTGAAATCGAGGCTACGATTGTCTGGAAGGCTGATGTCTCATCTTAATAAATCCCAGGAACTGAAATCGGTTGGCATTATTGGCGACGGCGATGACGTCCAATTGATTGAGGATCTTGAGTCCGCATTTAAAATCACGTTTTCTGACGAAGAAGCTGAGAGCATTTTTACTCTAGGTGAAGCCTTTGAGGTCGTCTGTTCGAAGTTACCTTCCAGTCAAAAACTACAGAATAAATGTCTGACTGCGATGGCCTACTACAGATTGAATAAGGCATTCTGTGGCCATGGAAAAATAAAACTGTCAACTCGCGTTGAAGTCCCTGTAGACCTGAGCCCTAGAAGCTTTCAAAGGCAATTGGAAGAAATGACCAATCTGAAGCTTGATTTTCTGACCAAAGCCAGCTTGTGGGTGGTCATCTTGTCTTTGTTGCAGTTCGTAACTTGGATCGTTGCCCCGATTATGTTCTCTGGTTTCATCGCCATCTTGGTTGGGATCTTAGTGGTGGCTGTCTCGCACACCTTGTGGAGGTTTGCTGACAGCATAGACGAAAGAGTTTGGGTATTCGACGGAACTCTAGGTGATTTGTCCCGGCAAGCATCAGAGGTCAATCTCGGGCAATTGGTTTCGTTAGGAGGTAGATGGACAGAGTCCGATGTGTGGAAAACGATGACTACGATTATTCATGATCTCACTGGATTTCCACCAGAAAACATGACGCCAGAAACGAAGTTCATTTAGGAAGCTCTAGGCTCCTCTGATCATCATTTTGAGGTCGAAGGGGCCGTTACATTTTTGCCAGTTCTGATTGATCAGACGTCACCTCAACACCGCTTGCGACCAAAGCTTGGACCCACAGGACAAACGGTTGCATCCAGCACAGGCTGTAGCGAATGAGTTCGGACTGCCTACCAGCATCTAAGCGTTTGCTTTGCAGATGGAGCAGGAATGCTCTTCAATCCACTCCCAACTCCACGTCTCGCCCGTCCTTCACCGACGTCACCAGCGGATTGTAAAATAGAAGTTAGAGTTCGATGAACAACACTGTTGCCAATACTGCAACAGAGGTTCCGCCTCACCCTTCACCTCGGATGTTGAGCTGTTCCCTGAGTTCCACGATTTCTTCGTGTTGGTCTCCGTAGTCATAGGACGCAAACCGAAACCTGATACCGAGTTCTGTGGCGTCTCTTTGCAGATCGAAAGGCAGTTCGAAGTCGTAACTTTGATAGCTGTAGGAGACACAGGAGATTTGCATGTCATAGCGTGTGCCGATGTCCAGTAACGCGTTCCGGTGGGGGCCGAGTCTTCTCAGCAGCGCCTCGATATGGTCTTCGAGGGAGTGTGTGTCATCATAGCCGCTTGTGACGCACCACATGGAACTTCGGCGCTTAAGCTTGTGACCCCGGCGTTCAAAGGTATCGCCGACTTTCCAGCTTTCGTAGGGTTCGATACCCAACAGTTGGGTGATCTCTTCCGGGTCACGCATGCCGAGGGCGACAAATTGCGCGTATTGATGGTCAGTTTGCGGAGTTAATGGCATCTCTCGTTATACGCCGACGTCGTCCAAAGACAAACGGCTTTCAATTTCCCAACTCCACATCCCGCCCGTCCTTCACCGAGGTCAGCAGCGGATTGAACCCGATCCGGTAGGCCAGCTCCGCCGGGGACTCGATCTCCCAAATACAAAGGTCCGCTGCCTTGCCCACCTCCAGCGTGCCCCGGCTGTCCTGCAGGCCAAGCGCCTGCGCGCCGTGCCGTGTCACGCCCAGCAGCGCTTCTTCCGGCGTCATTCTAAAGAGGGTGCAGGCCATGTTGAGCATCAGCAGCAGAGAGGTTGCGGGGGAGGAGCCGGGGTTGCAGTCAGTGGCAATGGCGATGGGGACGCCGGCGCTGCGGAAGGCATCCATCGGTGGCTGTTTGGTTTCGCGCAGGAAGTAGAAGGCACCGGGCAGCAGGACGGCGACCGTGCCCGCGGCGGCCATCGCCTGTGCGCCGGCGTCGGAGGTGTATTCCAGGTGATCGGCCGACAGCGCGCTGAAGTCCGCTGCCAGTTTGGCGCCATCCAGGTCGGAAAGCTGGTCGGCATGCAGCTTGACCGGCAGGCCGTTGTCGCGTGCGGTCTGGAAGACTCGTTTTGTCTGCTCGTATGAGAAGCCGATGTTCTCGCAGAAGGCATCGACCACATCCGCGAGGCCCGACTTTGCGATCTCCGGCATCATGGCACAGACCGCGTCGATATAGCCGTCGCCGTCGCCCTCGAATTCCGGCGGCAGGGCATGGGCGCCCAGGAAGGTGGTCGAGATCGTCACCGGCAGATCCGCGCCCAGTCCGCGTGCGACCCGGAGTTGCTTGAGTTCAGTCTCCAGGTTCAGACCGTAACCCGATTTGATCTCGATTGTCGTCACGCCTTCGGCCAACAGGCTTTTCAGGCGGGGCAGGGCGCCGGCGCGCAGCTCTTCTTCGCTGGCGGCGCGCGTGGCCTTGACCGTGTTGCGGATGCCGCCGCCGGCCCGGGCGATCTCTTCGTAGCTCGCGCCCTCCAGCCGCAGTTCGAATTCCCGCGCCCGGTTGCCGCCGTAGACCAGATGGGTGTGGCAATCGATCAGCCCCGGCGTAACCCAGCGGCCCGCGAGATCGATGACTTCACTCGTCAGAGCCTCGGGTGCGCCTGGCAACTCGGCCTGCGGGCCGACCCAGGCAATCTTGCCGCCGGCACTCGCGATGGCCGCGTCCCTGATGGCCCCGTAAGGCCCAGCGTCCGTCATGGTGGCCAGATGGGTGTTGATCCAGAGTCGATCCCACATACGTTCGGTCCTTGTCGTCACGTGCCGATTGTTTCGTTTGATAATTTCAGTTGTATATACAACTTTGCAGTCGCAGTGTCTTCCTCATTGTGGCATCTTAGAGCGTGATGGTTCTTGATCGAAGCGATCAAGGACGTGGTTCGTCCTCTAACTTGTTTGGTATGGGGCTGATTTACGTTTCTCTTTGACAAAAATTGAAACGATCAGGCTCTGCCTCCGTTCTTTCACTTCCGATCCGGTAGCCCGATCCACCATGACCTCAGCCTCCCTTTCCAACGAAACTTCCGTCTTCGCCCCCTCCGCACTTTTGCCGGAGGGATGGGCAGAGGATGTCCTGTTCGACCTCTCCAGCGAAGGCGATATCGACGCTGTACATCGTGGTGTCGCGTCTTCTGCGATTCCGCCGGGCGTCCAGCGCTGCAAGGGACCGGTGGTACCGGGCATGCCGAACCTGCACAGCCACGCCTTTCAGCGTGCCATGGCCGGTCTGGCCGAACGCAGCGGGCCGAGTGACGATTCCTTCTGGACCTGGCGCCAGGTGATGTACGGCTTCGTCGGCAGCCTGACTCCGGATCAGGCCGGAGCGATCGCAGGTCAGCTTTATGTCGAAATGTTGAAGGCCGGCTACACCGCGGTGGGAGAGTTCCACTACCTGCACCACGGGCCCGACGGCCTGCCCTATGATGATCTGGCCGAAATGTCCCGTCAGGTAATGGGGGCGGCCAAGCGTACGGGACTGGGCATCACCCACCTGCCGGTGCTCTATGGTTTTGGCGGATTCGGAGGACAGACGGCGGGCGAGGGGCAGCGGCGCTTTCTCAACGATCCGGACCGCTTTTTGAAGCTGCTCGAAATCCTCTTTGCGGACGCGGCGGGGGATCCGCAGGCCGCGATCGGAATCGCGCCGCACTCCCTGCGCGCTGTAACGCCGGAGACCCTGCAGGCGGCGGTCGAGGGTCTTGCTGGCTTTAATCCTCAGGCGCCGATCCATATCCACATCTCTGAGCAGATCAAGGAAGTCGAGGACTGCCTGGCCTGGTCCGGCCGCCGTCCGGTCGACTGGCTGTACGACAATATCGACGTCGACCGGCGCTGGTGTCTGATCCATGCGACCCATATGACCGAGGAAGAAACCGGGCGCCTGGCGAGTTCCGGAGCGGTCGCGGGGATTTGTCCGACTACCGAGGCAAATCTGGGCGATGGCTTGTTTCCGGCACGGGACTTTCTGGCACAAAACGGCACCTGGGGGATCGGGTCGGACAGCCACATTTCGATCAGTCCGGTCGAGGAACTGCGCTGGTTCGAATACGGTCAGCGGCTTGCCCATCGCCGCCGAAATCTGCTCGGCTCGGAGGGCGAAGACCAGTCCGTCGGCGCGGGACTCTACCGGTCGGCACTGGCTGGAGGGGCTCAGGCGCTGGGACGTAAGATCGGACGGCTCGAAGGCGGCTGCCGCGCCGATCTGGTGGTGTTGGACGCCGAGGCGCCCTGCTTGCTCGGCAAGAACGGCGATGTGCTGTTGGACGCGATGGTATTTGCCGGAAACGTCAATCCCGTCCGCGATGTGATGGTCGGTGGCCAATGGCTGGTGCAGGAGGGGCGGCATCGGGACGAAGAGGCGTTGCTGCTGGCCTTTCGCAGCGCCCTGGAACTCTAACGTCGATTGGACGCAGGAATCTCAGGTCGTCCTTATTCGACGATGATGACTTTTCCGGTGATCGCACCCTCGACGCTTTTTGCATATGCGAGACCGACGCGTTTGGATGAGACCCTTTCATGGCCGGGAAAGAAACTTCCGTATCTTTCCTCCGACACCTCCAGGAGGCCGGGGCTGACGACATTGATCCGTAGGCCGCGCGGCAGTTCGATAGCAGCGCCGACGACAAAGCCGCCCAGAGCACCATTTGCCGTTGCGGCACCGGTTCCCATTCTGATCGGATCACGATCCAGGACCCCGCTGGTCAGTGTAAAGGACCCACCGTCATTGACGTAGTTGAGGCCCGCGAGGATCAGATTGACTTGACCCATGACCTTGTTGGTCAAGCCGAGCATGAACTGCTCTTCGGTGAAATCGCTTAACGGTCCGAAGTGGACGGCACCGGCGGTCGATACAACGGCGTCAACCTTGCCCACTTTGCGGTACATTGCCTCAATGGAGGCTCTGTCGGCGATATCGGCATGGATGTCACCGCTGTTGCGCCCGACCTTGATGATCTCGTGCCGGGTGGACAATTCGCCGTAAGCCGCGCGACCGATATCGCCTTCGGCTCCAACTGCGATAATTTTCAAGACCTTATCTCCTTTGGTATGCTCTTTTGAGCTCTGGATTGCGTTGGATCGGTGCCGGACGTCCAAACGCTATGTGATTGAAGTTATGGCAAAAAGAGTTACATATAGGCTGTCGGTTGGACGAAATGCCGCCGATATGCTATAAACGCGTAACGTTTAGTGGTTATCCTGAGACTTACAGGATGTTCTTAGTAGAGCCGGAGAACGACGATGTTTAAAGGACCGCAGCCCTGGGGCGTTTGAGCCCGACTCTCGCGAGGCATGACGCTTAAGCCTGGCTCCCGTGAGCGATTGCCTAAGTTTGAAGTACAGGCTTAATCCCTTAATTCGAATTCCTTAAATGCGTGAAGTGAGCCTCGAACTGGCTGCGTGCTATGCCTGCGAGGGCTGTCGCTTCCAGCATCTTGTCGATCAGGTTCTCCATGGTGGCGCGTTTGCCGCCCGGCGTCATGGTCTTAAAGCTGTCGCGCTCGAAACCGTCCATCTGGGCGTAGACTGATTCCAGGCAATTATAGAATTTCACTGTGTGGCCGAGCAGGGCGGACGGCAGGACATGGAGTTCGCTCTTCAAATCCTCGAAAAACCGCATGTTTCGTGCATAAACCATGTGGACTGTGCGCCGGTCGTCTTCTGCCAGTGCGCGCATCAGGGCTGCAGTCGAGGGCGATTTCTCCACGGCTTTGATCAGTTCCTCCTTGTTGTGGCCGATCTCAGTGTAGATCGCATTGATCAGGCGCCGCTTGCTGTCGCGCTTGACCTTCGCCGTGACCCAGACGTCGTAGACCTTGCTGACAGTGAAGACAGCCAGCGTAGCAACGCCGGCCACAACGGCACCCAGCACACGCGGATCGGAGGTAAGGAAGGAAATATCGCCGCTCGGATCTGACATAAAAGCCTGTAAGCTCGCTGGAGTCTGATGCAATGTGCTTGCGCGTAATTTGCGAGTGTACTGGCCTTCACCCTTTCCATTCAAATGCTGATCTTAATCCAAGCAAACGAGAATTGGGTTCTCAAGGGACCACGTCTATGAAGTCCAACATTCGGCCCTACCAACCCCGGGATCTCGACGCCCTCTATGCCATATCAATTGCAACCGGATTGGCGGGCAGGGATGCGTCGCATCTTTATGAAGACTCAAAACTGATCGGACACATCTATTCCGCGCCCTACGCTACTCTGGAACCCGGGCTGGTCCTGATCGTTGAAGATGAGCAGGGCGTTGCGGGCTTTATCGTCGGGGTTCTCGACACTCTCGCCTGGACGCAACGTCTCGAGCGGGAATGGTGGCCATTGCTAAGAGAGAACTATGCGGATCCGTCCGAGACCCCTGCGGAAGTGTGGACGCCTGATCAGCGACGCGCGTTCCTGATCCACCATCCCGAGACGCCACCACGTGCTATTGCCGCTGCGTTTCCTGCCCATACCCACATGAACCTGCTGCCGCGGCTTCAGCGCCGGGGTATAGGTGCGCGTTTGCTGACAGCTTGGATCGAAAAGGCGCGACAGGCAGGAGCGACGGGCGTGCACATCGGCACAAACCGGGCGAACGAAGATGCCATCCGGTTTTGGAGATCTCAGAGCTTCGAGGCGATTGAGTACGAAGATGTTTCGCCAACGCGAAGTCTGTGGCTGGCGCGGCGTCTTTATGGTGTGTGAGGGTCAGTCAGGTTGGTCCACGGCCAGATTGCCGGCCTCGATCGCAGAGTCCCGCACCATCAAAAATTGTTCCGGTACGGGTTGAGGGTCAGACCTGATGGAAACCAAATTTCTGCAGGAGTTCGATCAGTATTTTGCCGGCCTGGATCCGATGCGCGGTATGTAATGACCGGGCGGTCTCCGGATCTCGTGCCCGAATGGCCCGCAGTACATTTCTATGGTCATCGTTGGACTTGGTGGGACTAGGCCTCAAATACAGTGTGAGTGCACGGATCCGGCGGACCTGATCGTTGTACATTTCAACAATGTTGGCGACGCGTCTATTGCCGCCGAGGCGAATCAGTTCATTGTGAAAGGCTTCATCTGCGATAGCCCAGGCTTCGCGTTCGTCCAGTTCCAGCGCCTGGTCCATATCTGCGATCGCTTGTTCGGCCGTGGAAAAGTCCTCGTCTTTGAATTGTTTTTTAGCGGCCAATTCAGCTGAAAGTCCCTCCAACTCGGTGAGTATCTGGTAGATCTCATTCATATCGTCGGTGGAAAAGGAGAGTATTTTCACGCCACGGCGCGGCTTGACCTGCAACAGGCCTTGAGCCTCGAGGATCAATGTTGCTTCGCGGATTGGCGTGCGGGACATGCCTAGCCGTTTCGCAAGCTCGCTCTCCAAGTGGTTTGATCCTGCGGGAAGCTTATTTTCCAGAATGAGTTTTTTGATGATTTCGATAGCGATCTGGGTACTCGACTTAGCTTTCGAATCAGCATCCAGCCTTGGCGGTATATCTATTTCGACACTCATTTAAACCTCAAACTTGCGGCCTTCCAATGCTGAAGCGATTGCAGCCAATTCGATTTCGATTATGCGTAAGACATCTCCGGCTTCAATTTCAAATGGCTTGTCGTCGACCATGCTCTCGAAGACGAGGGACTGCAACGCAAAAGCACAGTTCCCACCAAAGCTAGGCCACTATCGTGCGCCCAGAACAACGGATGCTGCACAAGAACTGAAGGGGATTCACCGCGAAGCCGTCTCCAGACAAAGCCTAAGGTGCTTCCTGTCCCCTCCAGCAAAGATCCGCCCAATGCCATGGGATAGAACTCGGCACAGTGGTCCAGATAACGGGTGGCGCGGAAAAGGGCGCGCTTTTCTCCATTAAGATCCATGGGCAGAAAGCCCGCATCTTCGCCGTTATCAGGCGCGTAGTTTGCTCTTGATTGCGTTCGCTGCCGCGCCTGTGTTTGACGTTCCACCGAGATCTCGGGTGAGGAATTTACGCTCCATAATCAGCGCATTGACGGCTTCTCGTAGTATTTCGGAGTGCTCGAGCAGCTCCTTGTTGTCGTGTTCGTGTCCGAGCCAATCCAGCATCATCGCAGCGGACAGAATCATTGCGAATGGATTGGCAACGCCTTGTCCGGCGATATCGGGTGCGGATCCGTGGCAGGGCTGAAAGACGGCATGTCCTTCGCCAATATCGGCGGAGGGTGCAAGGCCAAGCCCCCCCATCAGACCGGCTCCCAGATCGGAGAGGATATCCCCGAACATATTCTCGGTAACGAGAACATCAAACTCCCAAGGTTTTTGCACCATCCATAAAGCTGTTGCATCCACATAAGCATGGTTTGCTGCGATGTCCGCATGATTGCCGGCCTCCGCGTCGAATATTTCACGGAAAAATGCAAAGGCCCGAAATACGTTGGCCTTATCGACACAAGTTACCAGCCCCTTTCCGCGTCCGGTTTTGCGGCGCTGCTCAGCCAGTTTGAAAGTAAACTCGAAGAGTTTTTGACTGGTCTTACGTGTTATGACCAGTGTTTCTCGGGCTTCGTCATGACTCACTTCGCCGCAACCTTGAGACCAGAAAAGCCCCTCTGTGCTTTCACGGACCAGAACGAAATCAATTGGTTTCCCATCCGGCCGCGCAATAGGGCTTGCCTGCCCCGGCAGCACGGTGACGGGCCTTACGCCGGCAAATAAATTCAATTTCTTGCGCAAATCGATTTGGGGTGAAATTTCGGTCCCGTCCGGATAGCGCACGCTTGGCAAGCCCATAGCCGACAGAAGGATTGCGTCCGCTTTTCGGGCTGTACTAAGCGAGTCGTCAGGCAATGAAACACCAGTCTTCTGGTAGTGGGTTGCACCGCCTTTAAGCGATATGAAATTGAGGCCGTAAGTCGATGCGCGGCTCGTCAACAGGCGGAGAATGTCGACTGTCGGAGCCATGATCTCCGGTCCAATTCCGTCACCCTCGAAAACCGCGACATTAAGAACCTGATTCATAATTTCCCCGAAAAACATATTGGTAACGACGGCCGTATCTCATTCTTTAATAAGGATAATTAGTGCGTTTGACAATGAATAAAATAATGCATACGTTAAATTATACAAAAAATATCAGCTTACTCGGAGGAACTCATGAGACGTACTTTTTTGAAATTCGGCGCAGCTGCAGCCATTGTGCTTGGGGCGGGATCTGTCGCCAGCGCCCAGGAATATCCCTTCCGGGACATCACGACCGCGGTTGTGTGGGGCGCTGGCGGCGGCACTGATTCAATCAACCGCATGATCATGGCGGAGATGGAAAAGCATCTGCCGGTCAGCATCAGCGTGACCAACCAGACCGGCGGCGTCGCTGGATCCAACGGCATGGTTTACGTCATGAACCAGCCGGATGACGGCTACACGCTCGTAGGCCTGTCCGAATCAAACGTAACCGCCTCAGTTCAGGGCGGTTGGGATAAGAAATTCGAATTCTGGCATCCCTTTATCGTTGGTGGCTCCCCGGACTTGATTTCGGTTCCCACGAACTCCCCTTACAACACGCTTCAAGAGCTGGTTGACGCCGCTAAGGCTGCGCCGGGCTCGATTCCAGCGGCTGCTTCGGGCTCCGGCTCCATCCATCACCTCAATCTTTTGGCAATCGAAAACGGTTCTGGCAGCAAGTTCAAGTTTGTCCCGTACAAGGGCTCAGCACCCGGCCAGGAAGCCGCTATTGCCGGCGAAGTTGCACTGGTTGTTACGTCGCTCGCCGAGCAGGCACCTTTGATCAAGGGCGGACAATTGAAGCCATTGGCGATGCTGACACCCGATGCCGTGACCTTTGAAGGCAAAGACATTCCTTCGGCCTTTTCCGTTTATGATGGTTTGGACAAGTACCTGCCCCTCAAGCAGGCCATCGGTTTTGCCATTCACGCTTCGGCACCCGACGATGCAAAAGCCAAGCTGACCGAGGCTTTCAACAAGGCCATCGCGTCTGACGTAGTTGCCAAGTGGGCAAAAGCCAACAACTACGATGTCTCCGGCCAGTCTGGTGCAGAAGCTTCGGCCACTTTTGCCACGCTCGAAAGCAACTTCGCCTGGACCCTGTGGAACCTCAAAGCGGCAAAAGTCGATCCAGCCAAACTGGGTATCGCAAAACCGTAAGCCTTTGTAGTTGGCTCATTAAACAGCACTTAAGCGCAGGCCAGCTTTCTACATCACGTAGTCGTCGTGCGGTCGTTCCGGATCACTCCCATCCACAACGACCGCACTAATGGGCTGGCCTGTTTGTTGCGTTGGAAAGCAGTGTTGATGGACGATAAAGCAGTTCTCCGTGCAAGGGACTTCTGGACTGCGCTTGTGCTCCTGGCAGTCAGCGTTTTCTTCCTTATTCAGACGACGGATATCCCCTTTCTCAATACCAAATCTGCCGGCGTGGACTCTGCTGAATGGTACAATTCGGCAGCACTCGTTCCCTTTGGCATATTCGGCTCTCTCCTGCTGCTGTCGTTGGTTTTGCTGGGTGTTGCGGTTCGGGATGGGGGCGCAAGTCGCGCTCTGGCAGCTGCCGGTATAGGATTGGATGGTCCGGAACTCCGGCGGTTGACGGCGATTGCGATCATTCTCTTTTGTTACATTTTTGGCCTTGTTCCGCGCGTCGATTTCATTATCGCTTCGGCCCTCATGATTACCTGCCTGATATGGGGTTTCCACGGTGGGTCGCGTTCGGCCATGCTGATCAGTACCTTCGCAATCATGGTTCCGGCGCTCTATGCCGCGATCGTTCATTTCGGCCGCGACGAATGGGCTAAACCTCACGACGATGATTGGGTGGCACTTGGCGCATACGTCGTTCTGACTGCGGTCATGTTCTGGCATGCGAGGCGGAAACACGCGGCCATGGGGGTCGTCCGCATCACCCCTGTGGTTGCTATTTTATGTCCCTTGATTCTTGTCCTGGCGATGGCTTTCGGCTTTCGGCAAAACGTGCCAAACCGGACAGGACTGCTCTTTAAGCAGATCGAATATCACTACTATGTGACGGTCAAACCCTTGTTCCAGGGGAAGTGACGATGGATTTTGTCCTCACGCAGCTGTCTGGATTTTCGTATTCGCTTTACTTGTTGGTCTTGGATCCTGTTACTTATTTCTATCTGATACCGTCGGTTTTTTTGGGGATCGTTTTCGGTGCCCTTCCGGGTCTTACGGCAACACTCGCAGTTACTATTCTCACGGGCTTTTTCGGTAACAAGTTTCCTCTCGATCAAGCACTCATTGCGCTGATCGGTGCTTACGTCGGCGCGATATATGGCGGGTCTTATCCCTCCATTCTACTCAATATTCCCGGTACGGCTGCCTCTGCCGCCACGGCCATGGATGGATATCCGCTGACCAAGCACGGCAGGGGCGGCGAAGCCCTCGGGCTTACGACGACGGCCTCGTTCATCGGTACGCTTTTCGGCACCTTTTGCCTGCTCATATTCGTGTGGGTGCTGCTGGCGGTTTCCAAAAACATCGCGTCGCCGGAAAAGGCGCTGCTCGCGCTGTTCGGTATTCTTCTCTCCGGAACCCTGATGTCGAGGGACCTTGTCATTAAAGGCTGGATTTCAGGACTGATAGGTCTTGCCATGGCCATGGTCGGTCTGGATCCGCTCTTGTCTGAAGAACGCTATGTATTTGAATGGTCGTATCTCTTGTCCGGGTTCCAGGTGGTGCCTGTCCTGATGGGCGCCTTTGCTATTCCCCAAATCATGGACGGCGCGCGTCACGCAATCATGCTTGGCAAGGCGCCAAAGGTCGGACGCATCGTGCCGGAGATCGGCGAAGTGGTGCGGCGCATGCCGACTATTCTGCGGGCCGGCGCGATCGGAACCGGTGTTGGCGCGTTGCCCGGTGTTGGTGAAGATGTCGCAGGCTGGGTCTCTTACGGGGTTGGCAAAGCCGCCTCGAAGGAAGGCGAGAAGTTTGGCGATGGCTCCAAGGATGGTTTAATCAGCGCGGAAGCTGCAAACAACGCCGCGATCGGCGGCGCACTTATTCCTCTTCTTGTGCTGGGTATTCCGGGTTCACCACCGGCTGCGGCGTTATTGGGCGCGTTGAAGATCAACAATGTGATTCCTGGCCCGACCATCGACCCGGCTTTGATCCTGCATATCGTAGCGATTCTTGTCCTGGCTTCGCTGACCATGCTGCTCATGGGCCTGTTTACCGCTCGTGTTTTCATCACCATCCTGCGGATTCCGCAAACCGTGTTCCTGCCTGTGGTCATGGTGCTGACGACCATAGGCTCCTTCTCGGTTGGTGGCGGCATCAATGACCTTTTCCTGATGATCGGGGTCGGCTTTGTGGCCTACGCGATGAACGCGATGCACTATCCGATCGCGCCCCTGGTCATTGGAGTCATTCTAGGTGGATTGTTCGACGAGACCTTCCGCCGCTCGCTTCTCATTTCCGACGGTGATCTGTCGGTTTTCGTCTCCCGGCCCGGCTCTGCAATATTGTTGACCCTCAACATCCTGCTGATCGCGAGCCAAATCCCAAGCGTTAAACGCTTTGGCGCGCGGCTGCGTCTGCGTCCAGGGAATGCGTGATCTAATCGTTTGGTGACCCAACTGAATAAGATGCCGTAGAGATAAGTTGGGGGCGCCGCAAATTCTTAGCCTTTATCGGATTGTCGATGCCAGGATTCGATGGAGGCGTTCGCCGTGGCGACATATCCGGCCGCAGCTGTGACGTCCCTGGCATCAAGGCTTATAAAGCCGATGGCCATCAGGGCGCCGACAATGAAATCGCCTGCCGCATCGAGGCCGAGGTCATTCCGGAGCCCGCCTCTAGACTTTACCCGCCCGAGTAGACTGATTGTTGCTGCTCGCACAGCGTTGAAGTGTCCGGTAGTTTGCTCTTTGAAAACCGGATTCTGCAGGACGGCGTTTTCAACGATCGTGTTGACAAAAAGACATCCGAACTAACCGCGACTGCCTTCGCAGGGTGTGACACTGCCTGTCGCCAGACAATCAGACCGTCCTTAAAGCCATTAAGTGACAGTCTGATCTTCTCTTCGCTTCAGAATGCGCAATAGTTTCAGATGAAACCTTCCGTAACCCTGCTCGGTTACCTTCAGATGCGGTCGGGTCAGTGTGTGGAAATCGGCGAGCTTGTGGAAGGGGACGGCCGGGAAGGCATGGTGCTCGGCGTGGTAGGGCATGTTCCAGGCCAGAAATCGGACCACCGCGTTGGTGAAGGTGGTACGGCTGTTCTCCAGCATGTTGGCGATCTGCGGACAACGGGCGTGTTCGGCCAGCAGATAAGCGCGCAGGACGGGCTGGCCGATGACGATGGGCAGCAGCCAGACCCAGATGACGGCGTCGGACCGGAAGAGGATCGAAAGACCGGCAATCCCGGCATAAAGCGCCAGAAAAAATCGGGCTTCGGATCGGACTTTGACGGCGCCTTTGGGCGGCACGAAGCTATCGTTGTTCCTGCCCGCCGCGTTGGTCACCAGGGTCCGCAGGTGCGACACCCAGACCGGTAGACCTGAAAGATACCAGAGGTAGGAACCGAGGCTTTCAGGTTTCGGTTTCGCCAGTTCGGGATCGCGCGCCGGATCGTTGGTATGGCGGTGATGTGCAAAGTGGAAATAGCGGAACCAGTCGGGCGGCAGGACCAACAGGAAGCCGCTCAGCAAGGCGATGAACTTGTTGAACGCGGGGGTCGCAAAAGCGGTCTTGTGGATGGTTTCGTGCAACGCCGTAAAGAGAAATACGATCAGAATGCCCTGAACCAGCATCAACAGGGGTTGGAAGGGGACCTCCAATAGGATGAGCGCGCCGGTTCCGAAGATCGCGCCCAGATGCAATGCCGCCTGACGCAATCCTGCTGCATCGGAGCGCGCGAGCAGGTCTTCCCGCTGCGCGTCATTCAATCCGGCGATCAGGCCCTTGTGGTCGAGTTGCTTCATTGCTGCTGTGCGTCACTGTGGCGGTTGTCGGTCACGCCGAACTACTTCTTACCACAATGACCGGGCTAAAGCAGGCGATGTTATCTAATTTTCGATGGAGGAAAACTCTGCTGAATTACGCTATGTGGAAGGTTTTCCCGTCGCCGCTTCGGCTGCGACCAGAGCACCTTCGAGGTAACCGCCATAGGATGATGCGGCCTCCGTGGCGCAAAAAATCAGGCGTCCGTCCCAGAGGTGCTGAGCCGCCGCCGGAAGGCCGTACTCTGGATGATTATAGAGTGGCGCGAGGTCGTCTTCAGTCGCTGTCAGTGGATCGTCGATCCAGTCTTTCAGGAAAATCGCAGTCGGTTGAGCGGCTTCCGGTCCGAACAGCCGCTCGAATTGTGCGATCGCCGCGGCACGCACGGCCGCCGGATCAATCTTCCTGCGCTCCTGGGCCGGGACACCAAGAAAGCCGAATAGCGCGGCAGGCCCATCGGGTTGCGAGGCGTCGTGAATTTCCATGGCCGGGCCGATGTGGCTGAAGGCGTGACCCGAAAGGCCTTGATCCCGCCAGAATGGGCGGTCGTAGACCGCAACCACCTTGGCGTGACCGGCCATCCAGGTCGGAATTGCAAGCAAAGCCTGGTGTACGGGAACCGGCAGAGCCGGTTCAAGACTTATAGAGCGCATTGCCAGGCGTGGCGGAAGTGCCATCAGGACCCGGTCCGCCCTGATGTTCTGCTCAGTGCCTGCGGCGCCCCGGACGGCAACTTCCAGGTGCCCGCCTTGCAGGGTGATGCCAGCGGCCCTATTGGAAAGACGCAGGCGCTCGGTCGGGATGTGCTCCGCGAGGCGGTCGATAAGACGCGCCATTCCACCTGCCACACGAAAACTTGGGGGCATCTGGCCAGGGTTGCTAAAGCTCTCCACACCGCGCTGCGGGTCTTCATAGCGCGACGCTCCATTCGTATATTGCCGGAAATTCTCAATACCCAGTTCATCGAGCAGACGGGACATACGTTGATGGTCCGGCCAATACCAGGTCGGCCCCAGATCGAATGCGGTGAAGGTATTGGAACCGGCGGTGGATGGCAGGGCTTCGGAGAGAATGCGCCCGCCCAGGCGATTTCGGCCCTCGATCAGCAGAAAATCCCGTTCCTGCCGGGACAACAGGTAGGCCGCATAGAGGCCGCTCAAGCCGCCACCGATGATCAGAGTCTCAGTCTTCATTCGTGTTCGCCAAGGTCACTTCCGAAATGTCCACGGGTCGGGCGCATAATTCAAATTATATATCTATCTACTGATCGATAGATTTTCAATTGAAACCTTTCGACGCTCGAGCGCGGGTTAAGTCAGACTAATCGAGAGTCAAATGGAGAGGCGGACCTCACGCGACCGCTTGCGCATGGGAAATGAACGGCGTCGCATGTCGTCCGCCGCCGGGGGCCTTGTTCTCACATCGTGAAGCCGTTGAGGAAACTGCGCCTCTACTTGCCGATGGCTGCGAGGCATTCGAGAGCCCGGTCGACTTCGTCTTCGGTGTTGTAATGGGCAATACCGATACGCACGATACCCTCGTCTTCCGGGATACCGAGCTGCCGTACGACTTCCAGCGCATAGTTGTGACCGTCCCAGATAAAGATGTTCTGATCGCTCAGGGCTTTTGAGACGAAGGCGGGTTTATGGCCGTTGTAGCTGAAGGAGACGGTTGGCACCCGGTGGTCGATGCGGTTCAGGTTGGTGATGCCGTGGATCGTAACGTCGGGGATTGACAGCAGGCCTTCGATCAGCTGTCCAGCCAATGGCCGTTCATAGGCATGTGCGGCGTCGAAGGCGGCTAGAATCTGCGCCCGCCGGGATCCGTCGCCGCCGATTTGTTTGCCCAGCCAGGCGTAGTAGTCCACCGTTGCAGTGAGGCCGGCCAGAAGCTCGATCTGGGGAGTGCCGGTTTCGAACTTGCCCATCAGTTCCTCGCCGACGCAGCGGCACTTGTAGGCCGGCAGGTTGCGCAAAACCTCCGTGCTGCCCCAGATGATTCCGAGGTGCGGTCCGAAAAACTTGTAGGATGAGCAGGCCAGGAAATCGCAGCCGATATCCTGGACGTCGATGGACCGGTGCGGCGCCAACTGCACGGCGTCTATGAAAACCAGCGCGCCGGCCGCCTTGGCCATGGCCGTCAGGGCCTTTACGTCGTTGATCGACCCGGTCAGGTTGCTGGCGTAGTTCAGGGCGATCAGCCGTGTCCGATCGCTGAGTGCGGCTTCGAGGGCGTCGGGTTCGACTTGCCAGGTCTCGGTATCAAAGGGCAGCCATTTGACCACCAGACCCAGGTCCTCCGCGATGGTCAGCCACGGGGCGACATTGCCTTCATGATCCATGCGCGTCAGCAAAATCTCGTCACCGGGTTTGAAGTCGCGGCAGATACTGCGGGCCAGATGAAAGGTCAGGCTGGTCATGTTCGCGCCGATGATGATTTCATCAGCCGAACGGGCGCCCAGGAAATCAGCCATGGCCTGATGCGCATCGTCGACGACTGACCCCGCCGCCAGACTGGTAGGAAAGTAACCGCCGAGGTTGGCATTGCTGCCGATCAGGCAGCTCGAGATGGCGTCGACTACGTGTTGTGGAACCTGGGTTCCCGCCGGATTGTCCAGATAGATTCTTGCTTCACCGCCATCGGTAATTGCCAGAGCGGGAAAAGCGCTGCGTACGCGTTCAATCGGAAAAGTCATAAACTATAGTCCTTCATCACGCCCAGCTCTTGAAATCATGCGAGCAGTCCCGGCGCATCGTCCATCGGTAGTGTGACACAGATAGACGACAACCGTCATCGGAGAACATCATCCTAAAGGATGAGCGCATTTGTTATGAGATTGGTGCGGTTTGCAGGAACAGCTATTCTTGAGGTCGCAATGATAGGAAAGAACTCTTCATGACTTCGCGCCCGATTGTCGAACGGCAGTATCGTGATCCGCATCACTATCCGGAGGGAATTGCCTTTCAGGATGGCCAATATCTGCCCGTCTCTGAGGCCAAGATCTCCGTTCTCGACTGGGGATTTCTGCATTCCGACGCCACCTACGATACTGTCCACGTCTGGGATGGAGCATTCTTCCGGCTCGATCGGCATCTGGAGCGGTTTTGGGGCAGCCTGGAGAGGCTCCGGATGTCGATTCCCTACGATCCCGCACAGGTGACCGAAATCCTGCACAATTGCGTCGCGCTCTCGGGGCATCGGAATGCCTATGTTGAGATGCTCTGTACGCGCGGCACATCGCCCAGTTTCAGCCGTGATCCGCGTGATGCGGTGAACCGCTTTATGGCTTTTGCCGTACCTTTTGGTTCGGTTGCCAATGCGGAACAGTTGGCGCGAGGCCTGCATATCGCGGTCAGCGACGTTGTTAGAATTCCGCCAAGTTCGGTCGATCCCGCGATTAAGAATTACCACTGGCTGGATCTGGTTCGCGGGCTTTTCGACGCCTACGATCAGGGCGCTGAAACGGCTCTCGTCGTCGATAGTCAAGGTAATGTTGCAGAGGGGCCTGGGTTCAACGTTTTCCTCGTTAAAGATGGAAGCCTCGCGACGCCGGCCGACGGTGTTCTGGCGGGCATCACGCGTCAAAGTGTATTCGAAATCTGCGAGGAACTTGGCCTTGCCTGCGCGCCGAGAGCGCTTCCCCGGGCTGAACTGGCAGGGGCGGATGAGCTGTTCATTACCTCGACGGCCGGCGGTATC
Source organism: Pelagibius sp. Alg239-R121 (assembly GCF_947331435.1). Taxonomy (GTDB): domain Bacteria; phylum Pseudomonadota; class Alphaproteobacteria; order Kiloniellales; family Kiloniellaceae; genus Denitrobaculum. Next base: position 221,654 of record NZ_CAMZOF010000004.1, read on the forward strand.
ATGCCCGTGACCCGTATCAACGACCGACCGGTCAATGCGGGGGCGGTTGGTCCGGTGACACGACGGATCAAAGACCTCTATTGGGCCAAGCACAGTGATCCGGCCTGGTCCAGTCCGGTAGACTATTCTTTATAACGCGGCGCGGAATGGGGCACGCGCGATCAACTGTATTGGAGGGGCTGTGGGAGATATCTCGGTTCGGTTCGCCGTTGATGGGGATGAAGAGCAGGTCGCGGAGATGATCGATGCAATGGACGATTATTATCGTGATGATCCAAAACCCGTTGACCTGACACGATCGGCGGTCAAAGAGTGGCTGTGTTCGGATAGGACCGATACGCGATTCGTTCTAGCATTCTCGGGAGGGGAAGCGGTGGGCTTTGCTTGTTTTGCCGTTTTACATCCCGGCAATGCGCTGGCCGGATTGATCTTTCTGAAGGATTTGTTTGTCGTTGAAGACTGGCGCGGCGCCGGTGTTGGCAAAGAAATCGTGCGGTTCCTCGCCGGTTTCTGTCAGCGTGAAGGCATAGGCCGGATCGACTGGTCGGTTGAGAACGATCGGTCGCAGCGATTCTACGAGGCTTTTGGTGCCAAAGTCTTGCCTCAGAAGCGCTTTATGCGGCTCGATGGCGACGCACTTACCTCCCTTGCCAAAAAATAAAAGCATAAGGTTTCTGCGGATGATTCAAGCCGGATTAGGCACGTTTCAAAAGCTCATGCTGCACGACAGGGACTCGGTGCGCGAGTTACAGGGATTAGGATATGACAGTTAGGATTGAGAAAACGGACAGCGTCTGGACCGTAATTCATTCGCGTCCTGAGGCCCGTAACGCCATGGACCCCGACAGTGCCGACGCTTTGCAGGAAGCCTTTCTGGAATTCGACCGGGACGAGACGGCTTCGGTCGCGGTGTTCTGGGGTGAAGGTGGGGCCTTTTGCGCGGGTTGGGATCTGAAATTCGCCGCCTCACTGGACGATGACAATCCGCTGAGTGAACAGGATCTGCCCGAAGACGGCGGTGAGCGCGGGAACGGCGGCGAAATTCCACGCGGCCCCATGGGCCCCAGCCGGCTCGAGCTTGATAAGCCCGTGATCGGGGCCGTGGCCGGTCCTGCCGTTGCGGGCGGTATGGAGTTGGCGCTTTGGTGCGACTTCCGGGTGATGGAGGAGACTGCCTACATGGGTGTCTACTGCCGGCGCTGGGGCATTCCGCTGATCGATGGCGGTACGGTGCGTTTGCCACGCCTTGTGGGCGAAGGGCGCGCACTGGAAATTATTCTAACCGGCCGCAAGGTGCCGGCAGAGGAATGCGCCAGAATCGGCCTTTGCGAATATCTGGTTGAGGATGGCGGGAGCCGGGAAAAGGCGGAAGAGCTGGCGCATCAGATTGCAAAATTTCCCCAACACTGTGTCCGCACCGATCGTCGCTCGGCCATTCGCCAGCATGGTCTGTCTGTGCGCGATGCGTTGGTGCAGGAGTGGTACAACGGGCAACCAGCTTTAAGCGAAGGTGGGCTCGACGGCGCGGCCCGCTTTAAGGACGGTCTTGGCCGGCACGGCGATTTTGGAAAGATCTAAACCAGCTCAGGTCGAGAGGCGGGCGATTTCCATGCCGTCCCGGACTGCCAGGGCAGTGCCTTCCGGCAAGGCTTCCCAGCCATACTCGTCGAGCGGAACGCTTGCCAGCAACAGCGTCGATTGATCGCCCAGGCCAACACGCAGGCCGTCGCAGGCCCATTCGGGACCCTGCTGGCAGGCCACGCAGTTGCGTAGGCTCAGCCCGGGTGCGCGTGGCTCGCTGAAGCCGCCGCCTTCTTCGTAGATGCGGCGGTCCGCATGGGCGAATAGGACTTCGCCATCGGAGTAGAGGAAATTGGCAGAGCCGAGTCTGCGCATATCGCTTGCGAAACCGGCAAAGAGGCGCAGGCGTTCGTTTACAGAGGGCGCTTGATCATTGTTCAGCCAAACACTGCGCAGACGCTCCAGCAAAAGGCAGAAGGCGAGTTCGGAATCCGTTTCGCCGATGGGCTGATAATGCGCGTTCTGTGCCTGTTCCGTGTCATGCAAGCCCTTCAACGTGCCGTTGTGTGCAAAGACATGCGCGCGGCCTGCAAGAGCCCGACGGAAGGGATGGGTGTTGCGCAACATGGGTTTGCCAATCGTCGCAAGGCGCACGTGGGCAATGACACATTGGCTCTCCAGTTCCTGCTCGGCGATGAACTTGACCCAGGGGCTGTCGCTGGCGGGCTCGGGTTCCTTGACCAGAAAGGCGTCACGCTCTTCGAAATAGGCAATGCCCCAGCCCGAATTGTTGCCGTGGGTCAAGCCACCGTGCTTCGAGAATTCATTAAGAGAGTAGGTCAGCGCTGAAGGCTGACGCGACGACATCGCAAAAAGTTCACACACAGCACTATTCCCCGAATTTTTACAGAACCGCCAAAGCCTGATCGCTTTTCAAAGACTCAGTGAAAAACGTGAATCAGTCTCTGAAACATTTATTTAGGATGCAGTTCACGTCCTCGATTGATCCAGCCAAAAACGATTGAGCGCTAGGCATTCAATCCCAAAAACTTCGGGATTTCGACCGTCACTTTCAACTGAGATACGACCGCTCTACGAAGATTTGATGCTGCGTGAGCGATGTGAAAGCGCACCGTCAGAAGACCGTTTGTCCTCACCCTCGTGTCTGGTGCACGGAATCCATATAGCGGGTGAAAAGTTCCGCCTGCGAGGAAATGCCGAGTTTCGCGTAGGCATTGCGCCGATGAGACTTCACCGTGGGTAGAGCGACATCGAGGTTGAGCGCGATCGATGTCGAGGAGTGACCGAGGAGGATCATACGGACGACTTCACGCTCCCGTTCGCTCAGAACACCTTGGCCGAACTGGTGGAAAAGGCGTTCGAGCAGCGGCTCCTCCAGCTCCGGCGCCAGGCGGTGAGCGGCATATTCCCAGTGCTTGCGGAAGAGTGCGTAAAGGATAGGAAACAAGGTCTTCAATGTTTCGGCTTCGTATTCCGAGAAACCGCCACCGGCCTCTTTTTTTGACAGAGACACTTCGATCAGTGCTGATTCGTTCAACGGCATGACGATCAGCAGTTCCTGCATCCCCGAAGGCCAGTCGTTGGTGAGAAAGCCGATTTCCTCGAAACTGTCGAGGCTGACAGGAAATTCCTGATGTCTGCTTTCCAGGCTGTATTCATCCGGCATGAAATCCTTCATGAAATAGATGCCGGGCTCGGGATTCTTTCGCACAGCCTGGTAGAAGGGGTTGAGGACATAGGTGTTCCGCAAATAGTTTTTCAGACCTTTGCGATGGCGGGCGACGCAAATGCTGTCGTGCAATAGGGCTGGGGCTGCGTCCGGCCGGTAGAGAAAGACAATCAGAAATTCAAAAGCGAGAATTTGCGCCATGGCGGCAGAGAAACGCGCGAGGAAGTCATCGCACCCGATCCTCGAGACGAGATCGCCGGCCACGTCCAACCATTGCTGGAGAGCTTTCGATGTTGGCACCATTGGTTGCTTGTCTTGCGGCATGGACAGATCTTAATAATTCCGCGAAGCGACAATCATTGCAGAAGTATCTTACAGAAATTTGATGTGCTTTTTAAGCGTTGTCAGAGCAATCCCACAAAGCCTGATGGAGAGCGGTCAAAGCGGCTTCGAGGCGTTCCAACGACAGATAACCGAAGCCGATGCGGATCACGCGCTGTTCCTCGCCGAACCAGCGGCCGTCGGATATCTGAAGATCGTAGTCTTCCTGGCTCTCATAAAAGCGATCTACCGCCGCTTCGCTGAACCTGCTCTCCGGTAGGCGCATACAACACAGCGCTCCACCGTCTGGACGCACCCACTCGATCAGATCTTTATGCGTGCTCACCCAATCCTCGAGGAGATCAAAGGCTTTCGCAAGGGTCGCGTTGCGTTGTTCCATGATTCCGTCGAGCTTTTTGAAGAGCATAACGGCGAGGGTTTCATCGACGACCGACGCCGAGATCACCGTGCTGGTTTTCGCGATTCGCAGGCGTTCGTAGAGCGCTTCGTCGCCGCTGGTCAGCCAACCGATACGCAAGCCCGGTGCGCCATAGGCCTTGGAAATCGACGACATCGTGACGATGCGTTTTGAGAGGTTGGCGACACTTGCCTGCGGAGGACTGCCATAGGTTGCCTCCCGAAAGGTTTCGTCGACGACGACATAGGCGTCCGGGGCCTGCATCGACACGATATCGACGACAGTTTCAATGGTTTCCCGCGCCAGAGACACGCCGCCGGGATTTTGGGGAGAGGCCAGGCTGACCAGCTTAGTCTTCGGTGTCAGGGCATTCGACAAGGCCTGAGTATCGAGCCGGAAACCGCTTTTAAAGGTGAGGGGAAGGGGACGGATCTGAGCCTTGGTTGCGCGCAGACTGTCGATGCTTGGTGGATAGCAGGGGGTGGCGACGACGATTTCATCGCCAGGATTGCAGAGTTCGAAATTGGTGAGAAACAGGGCCAGCGCCGCACCCTGGGTGATTAAAACCTTTTCCTGATCTATGCCGCAGCGCGCGCCGATCAGGGTTCGCAGTTCAGGGTCGCCGCGTGACGATCCATAGCCAAGCGGCATCGAGAGAAACGCCTCCAGCTCTTCGGGGGTTATGAGATCGCGGAGCTGGAGATCCTGTCCGGTGCTGCCCGCCAGATTGTGCCGGCGATGTATATCCAGCAATGACATGATGCCGTTCTTGGGGAAGCGGCTTTGGGAAGAAAGGCCATCGGGCATGGGGACTCGCCTGCAAAGTAAAGGAGGCAGGCAGATTAGTCGGCTGCTTTAGTGATGTCATGGCCGAAACTGGCACTTATCCCATCACGAAACCGAAAGCCCAGCCCGAAAGCATGGCACTGACAACCGCCATGAAGAGGTAGAAAAAGAACACCGGCAGGCGGACCAGGGCGAAGACCGGTATGGCGGCCCAGGCGCTGGTGATGCCGCCGGCGATCAGGAAGGCCATGGCCGGACCCTGGCCCATACCGCTGTCCATCAATGCGCGGATCAAAGGCAAAGCGGCAAAGCCATCCAGATAGATTGGTGCGCCCACAACGGCGGCAGCCGGGACCGACCACCAGTCGTCGCCGCTGGCGAAACGGCCGACGAAATCGGGCGGCAGAAACAGTTGCAAGGCGTACTCGGCGATAAAGGCGGCAAAGAGCCAGGTGAACATCATGCGTCCGTTGGCCAGGCTGGAGTCCAGGAAGATCTTTCGCCGGGCTTTCGAGCGCCAGAAACTCCAGCAGAGACCGCTTTCCTCCAACGTATCGCAACCGCCGCAGCCGGATGCAGAGTAGTGGGCGAGGCTGTTCTTTGCCGGATTCCGGAAAGCTCCCGCCTTGATAAGAAGCGCTGCGACCCCGCCTCCGAACAGACCGATGAGGAAGGCCGCGAGAGTCTTGCCGACCGCGAAGGAGGTGCCGAGGGTTCCGGCGGTTACCGCCAGCATGCCTGGGCCGGTGATCGGAGACGATAGCCAGAAGGCAACAACGGGTGCCAGAGGTACACCGCCCGCCATCAAACCGGCAACCAGCGGCAGCACGGAAACGCCACAGACCGGCGTCAAGGCGCCGATGAAGGCGGCAAGGACGATCATCCTGACTGGGCGGCCCTGAAAAGCTGAGGCGATGAGGGCCATCGAGCCGCTGGCCTGAACTCCGGCGGTAAGGAACAGGCCGATCGCGATCATGGGCAGGATCAGCAGCAGGTTCTTCAGCGCAAAGAGCAGCGCAGTCCAAGCGTGCGTCGGCCAGAGAACAACTGCCGTCACAACGGCAAGCAGGCAGGCAGCTTTTATCAGTTTCTTCAACGATATAGCTGGCCGTTGCGCCAGTTGTTTTGCGGTGTTTAGGCTCATGCGGATTACGATCCCACCTTGCTGGAAGTTGCTCGTTGCTATTCAGGCAGAATTAGTGATGACTAGAAATCGCACAAACGAATAGTTATTATGTAAGCTATGAATAAAAACGATGGGTCAATTGCTAACCTGGATAGCGAGCTCTTGCGCAGCTTCATCGTCGTGGCGCGCCATGGGAACGTAACCCATGCAGCACGGGTAGTTCATAAGACCCAGTCGGCTGTCAGCGTGCAGATCAGGCAGTTGGAAGAGCGGCTGAGGGTTAAGCTGTTCACGCGCGAGGCCCGCGGTGTCAAGCTGACGGAGGCCGGTGAAACTTTGTTGCAATGCGCAGAGCCGATCGTGCGTCAACTCGATCAGGTGGCGGCGAGCTTTGCCCGTGCGCCGGTTACAGGTGCCGTGCGGGTGGGAATTCCAGATGAATACGGTGCGACGATCCTGCCCGACGTTCTGGCGGCCTTTGCGACCCAGCACCCGCTTGCCCAGGTTTCGGTGCGCTGTGGCTTCAGTGTCGATTTTCCGGATGTGGTGGAGAAGGGACAGCTCGATCTGGCGATTTACACAAGCGACCACATTCCACGATCTTCCGGTGTGACGGTTTTGATGGAGGAGGAAACCGTCTGGACCTGTCGAAAAGGTTTTTCGTTTTCGGGGGAGCAACCCGTTCCGCTCGCACTCTTTGAGCGAAGCTGCTGGTGGCGAGATATTGCAGTCTCTGCCCTGCAGGACGCAGGAAGATCTTTCCGGATTGCCTATTCCAGCGACAGCGTGGCGGGGGTCAAGGCGGCAATCTCTTCAGGCCTTGCAGCCGGCATGATTGCGCGTAGTACGTTAGAACCTGGTATGCAGATCCTGAAACCTTCGGACGGTTTTCCTGGCCTGCCCGTCTCGCACCTGTTGCTGTTGCGAGGCGACGCCGCCGGTTCTGCTGCAGTCGAAGCCATGTCTGAAGCGATTGTGTCGGCTTTTGCCGCGATGGCGTGAAACCCATTGGGTTGGAGACCGTTTGAGTTTCACGCCGTTTGAGCCGCTTTATTTGCTATCGGCCTATCTTTTGTTGACCTACCTGTTATCTGGCCGCGCGCGCACAGCCAATAAGCCTTTCCGGCTGATCCGGTAGGGACGACCGTTTTTTGAGGCAATCAAGCCCTTTGACTTCAGGGTGCGGAATAAGTTGAGAGTGCAATTTTCAAGGACCCAACCTTCACGGGTGACGCAGTCAACGCCGATGATTTTTTTGCTTGAGTCGAAGTAGTGGCGAATGCAGCCGCCCTGTGCCAAGGCGTGCAGCACCCGTTGTTGATGACGGGAGACGTTCACTGAAATGATGTCCGGAAATGTTCTGAAACAGAACACCGACCCGTGAGGCGGACGCAAAACGCCATCCACCGGCACGGCGTGCGGTGTCAGGTTTTTGCGACGGGCCTCTATAGAAGAATCCCGTCAGCTGAACACAAGCGTAATGGACATCAAAACTCCGAATTCAGAGAAGGCTGAAATATCCGCTTCGACGGATCAGTTCAAGCCCTTTCGAATAGACAATAGGCCGCAGCCAGGTCGTTACCAAAGAGTCTTTTGGGCACGGGCGCCCCAGGCCTTGTCATATTCCTCGCCACCGACGCGGTTCTCGGTCATCGAGGCGAGGATCCGGCCTGGCGTAGGGAGAGATTTCTTGTCGACGTGACGCTCCGGATTCCAGAGCTCCGAACGCACGATCGCACGGGCGCACTGAAAGTACATTTCCACTATCGTGATGACGATGACCGAGCGTGGCGCCTTGTCTTTGACTGCGAAGGACGCGAGAAGAGCGGGATCGGTATCCAGATGCGCGCGGCCGTTGATGCGGATTGTGTTGCCGTGGCCGGGGATCAGGAACAGAAGGGCGACCCGGGGGTCTCGGACGATGTTGCGTAGGGAATCGACCCGGTTGTTGCCGCGCCGGTCGGGCATCACCAGTGTCTTGGAATCATGGACGCGAACAAAGCCCGCCAGATCGCCGCGTGGCGAACAGTCGAGGCCTTCGGGCCCGCTGGTGGCCAGGGCGGCAAAGGGAGAAACTTCGATATAGGCGCGGTATTCCGGCGTAATTTCAGCGGCGACCTTGACGGTCGAGGCTTCGCCGGGCTGGCCGTAAAGGCTTTCCAATTCTTCGACGGAAGAGATGATCGACACGCAGCAAACTCCGGGATTATTCGCGAGGGCGGGACGGTTGCGCCGCAGTTTTGCACAGGAGCAGAGCCTGCGCCAAGCATTCGCAATGCATCTCTTCAGAACACCGCCGAGACGACCGCAAACTGCGCGTAACCCGAAGATGGCGGCTAATTCACCGCACCAGCGCGATCACGATTACTGCCGAAATGATCGCGGCAATGTGACTTTGAATAAACCCAGCAGAGCAAAATATGTGGAGCACAGACTTGTAATGCCGTTAAAGAAAAAGGCAGGCATCGACAGTCTCAATAAATGAAGTGGTACAGAATTTACCGAGAAAGGCCTGGATCACTACAAACATTAGTTTCCAGGTCATTGTAGCGGCCGGTAAACCTGAATAAGCCGACGCTTCAATAGCAGACACAGGTCAATAAAAAGGATGTTCTCATGGAATTCTCTCGATTGCTGACGTTATCGTTCGCCTTGGCGACGGTCCTGATTTCAGCAAACCCCTTCTCGGCGCAGGCGGCGGACGGCGACAGCCCTGATGTGAAAGCCGGTTTCCTGCGTTGCGATGTTGAAGGCGGCGTCAGCTTTATATTCGGTTCGAGCCGCGACATCGCCTGCACCTTCGAACGGCCGGACAAAAGCGTCGAACGCTATACCGGAACAATCGAGAAGTACGGCGTCGACATTGGCTACACCAAAAGCGGTGTCATGGTCTGGGGTGTGCTTGCAGGAACACCTGACGTCATCGATGGGTCTCTGCGTGGCAAATTCATCGGCGTTGGCGCGGATGCAGCCGTCGGTTACGGCGTGGGCGCGGACGTTTTGATTCTCGGTGGCGATCATCCCAAAGTGGCGCTGCAGCCGCTCAGTATCGAAGGCATTGAGGGCATCAATATCGCAGCCGGCATCTCGCAATTGGAACTCGTACCCGAGACTTAGAGTGCGATCGGCCTCTTGGACGTAAAATGTTTCCGGCGGGCGACAGCTTTGCCCGCCGGATTTTTTACGTTCAAACACAGACTTCACTCCAACGTCACGATGCGGTCCTTGCCCGTTCCCGTTTCGCGATTTCCTTTTGCCGGTCGAAGTCTTCGCGCAACCGTTTGATTTCGTCTTGCGAGAGGCGTTCCACATTATAGAAATCCATTTTCCAATCAGGATCACCGCTCCATCGCTGGGGGGATTGAACGCTGGTGCGCGGGCCTGGGGCAGCGGCAAGGACCTTCAATGCAAGCTCCAGGGTCAAGGCCTGCGAGGATTCGTCGTGCGGTCGTCCCGCTGCATTGCCGAGCGGGAAATCACTGAACAACAGGCGTGGGACGCCTACGTGTTCCACAATATCCTTGGCGCAGGCCATCACGATAGTCGGGATGCCGTTTGCCTCCAGGTGGCGGGCGGTCAGAGAAACGGTCTGATGGCAGACGGGACAATTGGGCACCAGGATCGCCGCATCCGCATCATCATCTTTCACGCGGCGGAGAATTTCCGGCGCATCCCGGGTAAGGGTGGTTTTTTGGCTGCGGTTGGTCGGCACTCCGTGGAAGCTCCGCGTCAGGCCACCGATCTCTCCATTCGCCACGAGCCGATTCATTTGTGCCAGGGGGAACCAGCTGTTCATGTCCTCTGCCGTGGTGTGATGCCGGTCATAGGTGACGTGGGAGATTCGAAGATCAGGACTACTGTTGCTGGGCAGCGAAAAGACGGAATGAAACTTGGCCGCGGCGTTGTAGGTGGCACCGGGGCCCTGGTCGCCCTTGTCCGGTTGGTACGGGGCTGCCGTTGTAATCAAGGTCAGCCTGGAATCAGCGACCGGCTTGGACAGAGGCGTAAAAGGAACCTCTCGGTAATGTGCCCAGACATAGGGTTTCCCATACCCGAGAGTCTGATAGTAGCTGCGGATCCGGGTAAGATAGGGAATCGCTACATCGTGCGTGGGTACCTTGTCTGCTTCATGGTCTTCTGCTTGGGTTACTTTACCGGATGTGGTGCTGGATATCATTGAAACGGTCGCCGCAGTCAGGTGGATCGGAATTCCGATTCTCCTTGTGAAGTGGCGCGGGGACAACAAAAATCCTGATCAAGATCAATCCGCCGTCCTGTGGCCGTCTTTCTCTGGTGCCTGCAGAGGTTGGCTGCACTGGGAGAGAAACACGTGGCGACCATCAGTTACCTGACAAGAATCGAATTCGATTTCGGCCTTGCGGCAAAGCTGCCGGATTTCTGTGCCGAGCTCGGGATGACATGCCCGCTGTTGGTGACCGACGCCGGTTTGACGGCTCTGGGTGTGACCAGCCGTATCGCCGAGGGCTTCGCTCAACGACCACAGGTTTTTGATGGAACACCCGCCAACCCGACCGAGGCGGCAGTGATGGAAGCGCTCGCGGTTTACCGGGAAAGCTCTTGCGACGGGATTCTGGCGCTGGGCGGCGGCTCCTCGCTTGATCTCGGTAAGGCCGTTCGCCTGTTGGTATCTCACGAACCGCCGCTTTCCCAGTATGCCGCCGTCGAAGGTGGTGTTGCCCCGATCAAGGGATCCTTGCCGCCGTTGATCGCCGTGCCGACGACCGCCGGGACCGGATCCGAAGTCGGTCGCGGCGCTGTGATCGTAATGAATAACGGCCGTAAACTGGGTGTCGTTTCGCCACTGATGCTGCCCTCGCTGGCAGTCTGCGATCCCGAGCTCACTCTAGGGCTACCGCCGATATTGACTGCTGCCACGGGTATGGACGCGCTCGCCCACTGTCTGGAAACCTTCATGTCGCCGGCGGTCAATCCGCCGGCCGATGCCATTGCCTTGGAGGGTTTGGTGCGCGGCTACGGCGCGATCCGAACGGCGGTCGCAAATGGCGGTAATCGCAATGCCCGCTGGGATATGCTAATGGCCTCGATGGAGGGTGCCATGGCTTTTCAGAAAGGACTTGGTGCGGTGCATTCACTGTCGCACCCCTTGGGAGCCTTGGCGGATTTGAAGCTACATCATGGCACGCTGAACGCCGTATTGCTGCCGGCGGTATTGCGCTTCAACCAACCGGCGATCGGCGAGAAGTGGGAACGCCTGTCTGCGGTCCTCGGCGGTGCGCCGGATCAAAAGATTGCCGCCCTGAACAGCGAACTCGGGCTGCCCGCATCTTTGTCGCAGATGGGGGTAGCCGAAGAGCAGCTTGCAGCGGTTGCGGCTGCTGCGCTGTTGGATCACTGTCACGGCACAAATCCGCGCATTGCGAGCGAAGAGGAGTATCGTAGCCTTTTGCGCGAGGCCTTTTAGATCTGCCGATTCAAATATTGTCTGAAATACCCTATGGTAAACTCGAATAAGAGATTTGCGGGGACCGTCGAATATTCAGAAGAACCAAAGCGACGGATTAGGGGGATATAGACATGAGACTATTCGCGATTTTATTTTTGGCTGCGCTGCTCCCAGGTTTTTCTGTTGTTGCGCAAAGCAATTCAACAGCACTCAAGGAGAGCGTCACGCTCGAAATCAACGCGGATCTATTGCGACGAGCACGCGAGATGAACCTGGATCTTGCGGCGGTCATGGAGAAACAGCTTGAAGCGGAAATCGTTGCTCGTGGCGGCACGGCGTCCGTGACCCATCAATCGCTTCTTGTGGCGGCGTTTGATAATTTTGAGGCCATGTTGTTTACGCCTCTGAAGGTTGACCGGACGACCCCGGTTGCCGGGGTGAAAGCGGCCTGCCAATCGGTGCAAGAGAGTGTCGGTCAGTTGATCGCCCATGCCGAAACCCGAAAATCTCTCGCTTTGCCTGATAGCCTGGAAGAAGCACAGCAGCTCAATCAGTATATTGCCAAGCGCTTTCATGCGATTCAGGCCGGCATGCGTCAGGCCGGCGGCAAGATCCGAGCTTCGGGCAAGATCCTTGAGGCCAATTGCCCCGAACTCAATGCGAATGAGGCGGTCGCGAAAAACGCCATGCAAACGGCATTGGCGCAATACGGTCCGGAGGGCTGGTGTCGCGTCATGATGAAGAAGCCGCAAGCCGCTTGGAATATGCAGGATGCGGGCACCTTCGCGAAGGTCTGCCAGGGTGTTAAGCCGAACTAGGGCTTGTGTTCTGATTGCGTAGAACGATCAGACACTTGTCTTTGCTCGAACCTGTTGGAACCAGATTTGTGAAATCAATTTTTCTCTCAATATTATTTTGCCTTTTTCCCACTTTGGTCCTTGCTTGTATTGCGCCGCCTCGAAGCTTTACGGTCGATCACGCTGAATTGGTTCAGAGAACTGATACAATTGTTTGGGCCAAAGCCATTGGTGGTTCGGAAGACACATCCGACATTTGGGGAAAAGAGCATGAACTGATGCTCTTCGAAACCATCGAGGTTTTGAGCGGCTATGTTCCAAAGCGTTTCACCATCCCCAACGGCTTCGCTTTATCGGGCTGGAAGCAAGGTGTCGGTAGTTTGGAAACGGATTTTGACAGCCACCGGGATCTCTCGTTTTGGGACGAAAACAACGCGCGGCAATGGAACAGCGCAGATTGCAATATGTATCCGACTTTCTCAGTAGGAAACAGTTACCTGCTTTTCTTAGGGGCGCCACACTGGAAGGCTTACGAGGCCGTCAAATCCGAAGATGATCTTTGGCTGCAGACCGTCCGTAACATAATTGCGCAACCATGATGTAGATCGTGGGTGTTTTGGGGTCAATTGGAGCCCGTCACCGAAAGTTGAACGCGTTGCAACCGACGCGACCCCATATCACTTACAAAGTCACAATGAACTTAAAGTGCGATCGTTTTTGATTGAAAGGATCAAGGGCGGGAATCGTTCTCTGACACTTTGAAGGAGAGGCTGATTTACGTTGATCGCTGGTTCAGCGAAAACGGTCAGACTCTAGAGGGGGAGGAATCATGCTTCGTAAAGTTACGCTCGCGGCCACAGTTGCCAGCTTCGCCGTTTTGTCTGCGTTGCCCGTGCAGGCCAATGAATCTCATGCGCATATCGGTCATGTCATGACCAAATGGAAAGACACGCCCGACCAGAAGGGTTTCCTGCCTGTGGCCATAGAGGAAGCCAAGGTTGCGGAGACCCACGCCGGATTGGCGGCCTCCGACCAAAGTGATCTTTCCAGCATGCAGCTGCACAGCCGCCATGTGTTGCACGCGCTCGACCCGTCGGTCGAAACCAGCGGGCCCGGCGCTGGTTTCGGTGTGCTGAAGGCAACCGAAGGCACGCATAGCCATATTGGATTTGCCGCTGGCTCGGATGGAGCCTCTGATGCGGTCAAGTTGCATGCGACCCACGTTTCCGCCGCTGCCGAGGCCGTTCTCAAACGTACGGAAGAGGTCAAGACCCTGATTGCCGGGATCCTGGCCGCGCCCGACGATAAGACAGCGGCGCCAATGGTCGAGAAGATGAAAGCAAGCGTTTCGGCGATCACGATTGGTGAAGACCTGAACGGCGACGGCAGCATTGGCTGGGCGGATGGTGAAGGCGGTCTGGCCGTGGCCAAAACCCACATGGGCTTCATGATGGACGCCGAAGGTCTGCAATAGGGCTATCGACTTTCAACTGTGTAATTGTGGTTAGGGTGGATCAACAGAAAGTTCGGCCGATTACTTCCGCCGCCTTTTGAGCACCGCATTCTTCGTGCATCATCTCGGCAGTCTCCTTTGCGCGGGAGGTGATGGCGTGTTGGTGTGCGGCCTCCAGTGCCTTGGCCAAATCCGTTGCGTTCAGGCGTTTCTGGGGGAGCGGAGCGGGACCCGCGCCCAGGGCCTTAACCCGGCGGCCCCAAAAAGGTTGGTCGACGGTCAGTGGGCAGACGACGCTCGGGCGGCCCCAGCGCAGGCCTTCGTGGGTGGTGCCGGCACCACCGTGATGAACCACCGCCGAGCAACGGGGAAAGAGCCAGCTATGGGGTGCGCTTTCCAGCAGGTGGATGTCACTGCTGTTGGTCAGGTCCTTCAGGCCGCCCCAGCCCGTCGCTAATATTCCGCGGTGGCCTGACAATTCGAGCGCATCGATCACCACGCGGGTCTGCCGTTCGGCGTCTTCCGCCGGCATGCTGCCGAAACCGACATAGACTGGCGGGGGGCCAGCACCAAGAAAATTTGCAAGCGGCTCTGGTGGTGTCCAGTCATTCACCGGTTCGCTGAACCAGTAACCCGTGACCTGCTCACGCTCTGGCCAGTCCTTGGGCTTGGGAACGATATGCCTGCTGTAGCCGTGCAGGCGGGGCAATACCCGGCCCGTTGGATCGTAACCGTCGAAGAAATCCCGTTTTCCTGATCCCGTTATGCCAAGAATCTCTGTGCCCCAACTGCCGAAGGAGTTGGATTGCCCCCAGGCCGCAAGAGCGTTGAAGAGGTGGTGACTCAGCCTGTTACCGAAGCCACCCAAATCGGCGAAGGGTGTAAAAATCACCGGGAAGGCTTCGGTCGGAACGAAGGTGGGCTGCAGGCTGGTCGCGATAGCCGGCACCTGCTGCGCCTCTGCGATAAGCCGCGCGACTGACCCCTTGGGGTGGTAAATGTAAAGGTCAGGCTTCACATCCTGGGCGATTTGCCACATGTCGTCGTAATGCTGCCGCATGAGAGGTTTGAATTTGCGCCAGGCTTTTATCTTGCCACTGAAGCTGTGCAGAGCTTCCCGCAAATCGGGTGAATTGATCAAAGCTCGGAAATCGACCGAGACCGTTGCGACCGTCAAGCCTTCGGCTTCGATCATCTCGTCGAAGCCCTCGCCCGTCGAGATCGTGACACTGTGCCCGAGGCCACGCAGGGCGGCGCCTAGCGCCACATAGGGCTGCACGTCGCCGCGCGAACCCATCGTGAAGATGAGGATTTTCATCCGGTCACCTTACGGAAAGCCGCGCCGCGAAGCGACTGACCAAAATGGTATCAGATCTTACAGGCCTGCCGGAAACACGCGCGGTGCCAGGGCGGACTGGAACCAAAGGATGTAACTGTAAATGCTGTAGACGGGAAGCCCGGTCGCTGCGCGGATGTCATGTGCGAAGGGCACCATGTTGGTGCACTCCAGGACAATGGCGCCAAGATCGGGGTTTGCCTCGGCTAAGGCCCGCGATGCGTCAATCAGGTCCAGGCGGCTCGCTTCGATATCCAGCTCCTCTTCATCATCAAGGATTACGCGGCTGAATTCGCGTAAACCCTCGGTGCCCATAATGGGTGTGTCCGGAGGCACGCGCGCCGCGCGCAGATGGTCATCGGAAAGGGTCTCGCGAGAGATGGTCAGGACGCCGCAACGCTTGCTCGGAGCGAGCAGGCGATTGACCGCCTCAACCTGCAAGAGAGAGGAGGTTGCCACCGGCACTCCGCAGGCCGCTGCCAGTTCGTCCTGAAACAGTGAGAGAAAGCCGCAGTTGGTGGTGATGCCATCGGCGCCTTGATCGACAAGAGCCCGGGCATCGGCGATGAAGGTTTCCAATAGTCCTTCTGCGCGGTTTCGAACCACCCGATCGGGGGAAGCACCGCTGACCACCTTATAGCGGACGGGAAAGGGCCAGGTCAGCGCGTTGCACATGTCCCCCTGGATACGCGGGAATTTGGTTTCCAGCATCAGGATCCCGATGCTGGCACCATATACGGTCTTACCACCTTTAACTTTCATACTCACCTTACCGCTGTCGTCTTTATCGATTGTTTTGAAGGCCTGTCGCCGGCGCTTAACGCCCCGAACTTGCAATGAGTGGGCTTCCCGTCAGCGGGCCTTGGGAATCGGGCAGATAGAGTGCCGAATAGCCCGCACGAGCGAAGGCGATGATCTGATCGAGCCGCTTTTCGATGTGTCCGCGCAGAATGTTGCGGCAGGCCGCTGCGTCGCGTTTGGCAAGCTGGTCCATCAGCTCCCGATGCTCGCCACGCGTCACCGAGATCCGTTGTTCCATATCGAACCAGCGGACAAAGCGAATCCGGGCATTGATGTTGCGCAACCGTTTGACCAGTTCACCGTTTCCGGAGAGGCTCACCAGAGTCTGGTGAAAGTGCTCGTCATAAGCCACCAGCTCTTTAACACTCTTGCCTTCGTAGTCCAGTCCATTGGTCATGAGGTCCAGGCGCAAGGCTTCGATATCCGAGTCTTCGGCACGTTCGCAGGCGAGGGTGACCGCCGCCTCTTCGATGATGACTCGAAGTTCGTAAAGGTCGAAGATTTGTTGTGGGTCCAGTGCACGGCAGAAGAAGCCCTTGCCGGGATGAAAGACCAGCAGGTCCTCGGCGACAAGACGGTTCAGTGCCTCGCGGACCGGCGTGCGACTGGCTCCCAAGGATTTCGCAAGGGAACCTTCATTGATTCTTTCGTCCGGCTTGATTGCATAGCTCGCAGCCAGTTCCCTGACCGCGTCATAGATACGATCGACGCTTGCCGGATTTGCCGTTTCGCCAGGCATTCGGATTCCTCTCGCCGGGCTTTCCGGCGTGGATCTAAACTGTTTCAAGCAGCTGATTTTAAAGACTAATGCGCCCAAAGGCGAACCTATTTACCAGCCGTCGCAAGAAAGTTATTGCACCTGCTTGACTCTCATGCAACTTAAAACATACAGTCCTGTATACAGATAAATATGCAGTTCGGAAGTCAGATGGAAACGCCTGATCCGGAGCTTTGTGCTGCATCGAACACGACGCGTAACCTAGGGTGACTGAACACCCTCCAACCAGTTGAAAGAGATCCCGATGACCGCAGGTGGAAATGAGCTGAACGGCGCCGAAGCAATGGTGCGGATGCTTCAAGCTCATGGCGTAAAACATATTTTCGGACTTTGCGGTGACACGACGCTGCCGCTTTACGATGCGCTCTACCGTCTCGATCATGGGATCGAACACATTTTGACTCGGGACGAGCGGCACGCTGCCTATATGGCTGACGCCTATGCCCGGGTTTCGGGTAAGGTAGGTGTCTGCGAAGGCCCCAGTGGCGGCGGCGCCACCTATATTTTGCCGGGACTGGTCGAAGCCAACGAATCGTCGGTGCCGATTCTCGGAATTACGACCGATGTTTCCACTTCGGCCCGTGGCCGCTATCCCCTGACCGAGCTGGATCAGAACAGTCTATTCCGGCCCCTGACCAAGTGGAACACCGTGATCGATCAGGCGGAGCGCCTGCCAGCTATGGTGCGGGCCGCGTTTCGTGCCATGACCACCGGGCGGCCGGGGTCGGCGCATATCGGCCTGCCTTTTGACGTACAAAAAGCAGCGGTCTCGGAAAGTGAGATCTGGGCGCAGTCGGAGCTGGGCCACTATCCGGCCTGGCGAGCCGGGCCGGCGGCTCAGGCTGTGGAGCGGATGGTCGAAGCTCTGCTGTCGGCAAAGAACCCTATGATCATTTGCGGCGGTGGCGTCGTAATCTCAGGAGCGGAAAGCGAGTTGCAGAGCTTTGCCGAAGCCCTGAATATGACTGTCGCTACAACCATCAGCGGGC
The DNA here is from genome assembly GCF_947331435.1 of Pelagibius sp. Alg239-R121. Classification (GTDB taxonomy): domain Bacteria; phylum Pseudomonadota; class Alphaproteobacteria; order Kiloniellales; family Kiloniellaceae; genus Denitrobaculum. The sequence goes on from NZ_CAMZOF010000004.1 coordinate 239,095, forward strand.
AGGGCAGTCTGGCGGATAGCCATCCTTTGTGCCTTGGCGTGGTCGGCAGTAATGGGGGTGTGGCCGAGACGAGGGAAGTGGTCGAGGAAGCGGATCTGGTCCTCTTTATTGGCTGCCGCGCGGGTTCGGTGACGACAGAGCGTTGGCGCTGCCCGACTCCCGGACAGCGGATCCTGCACATCGATATCGATCCCATGGTAATTTCCGCGAATTATGAGACCGAGGTGGCCTTGAACGGAGATGCACAGCTGGCGCTGCGTATGGCCAATGACGTTCTGGCTCAATCCGGTGAACGACGCGACTTCGGCGGTGCCGCCCGGATCGCGAAAGCACGTAAGATCAAATTCGCCGACTTTGAAGAACGGGCCGCAAGCAACGATTCGCCGATCCGGCCGGAAAGGGTGGTCTCAACGCTCGGCAAGCTTTTGGACGACGATGCCGTGGTCGTGGCCGATCCGGGCACACCCTGTCCGTTCTTTTCGGCCTTCTATCAGAACGGCAAAGCCGGCCGGCAGTTCATCACCAACCGCGCCCATGGTGCCCTTGGCTATTCGGCAGCCGCGGTCCTGGGCGCACACTACGGACGTCCCGGTGCCAAGTGCGTGTCCGTGATGGGCGACGGCAGCTTCGGCTTTACCGTTGGCGAATACGAGACGGTGATGCGTAAGAACCTGCCGATTACCTATGTGGTCTTCTCGAATTCGGTCTATGGCTGGATCAAGGCAGGTCAGAAGAGCGGTTTTGGGGAGCGGTATTATTCAGTCGATTTCACTCGCAGTGATCATGCGGGGATCGCCGCGGCCTATGGCCTGAAAACCTGGCGGGTCGAGGATCCTGCGGATCTAGAAAATGCGATGAAGGCTGCGCTCGAAGCCGACGGGCCGACCCTTGTTGATGTCATCGCGCAGCCGCTGCAGGACGCCAATGCGCCGGTCAGTGAGTGGGTGGCTTGAGCCCATTGGATAGTAGTTGCACAGGGCGACACGGTATGGCTCACGAAAAAGATAAAATCGAACGCATGACGATCTGGCACGCGGCATTGCCGGTTCGCGCACCGCGCGACCACGGCAGCGGTCTGGTCGCCGGAAATGTAGACGTCGTCATCCTTCGTCTGGATACGGCGAGCGGTTGCAGCGGTTTCGGCGAAGCTTCGCCCTGGGCGGTCTTTACGGGGACGGCAGAGGCCACAGCGGCAGCTTTGGATCGCTATATCAGGCCGGTGGTGATCGGTGCCGATCCCGCCGATATCCCGCTCATCATGGCGAATGCCGACCGTGCGATTGCCGGCCATACGGAAGCCAAGGCTGCCTTGGAGACGGCGTTGCTGGATTGCCGTGGCCGGGCAACCGGACAGCCGGTCTGGGCGCTTCTTGGCGGCCGGTTCCGCAGTGAAATTCCGTTATCGATCTCGCTTGCCGATCCCGATTTCGATGCGGATATGGCGCTGATGGCGCAGGTCTGGGAAGAGGGTCTGCGCATTATCAAGCTGAAGACCGGTGTGCGCGGGCACGCCTTTGACCTTGAGCGGCTGGAGCGCCTGCGAAAAACCTATCCGGAGCTCGATATTCGGATTGATTACAATCAAGGCCTGCAGCCCTTTGGGGCGCTGCGCAAACTCAAGGACGTCGAGCAATTCCATGTGACCTTCATCGAGCAGCCGGTGCCGGGGCGAAATCACGAAGCCATGGCGCTTTTCACCGCCGAGTTGGAGACGCCATTACTTGCGGACGAGACGGTCTTTTCCCCCAGCGATGCCCACAAAGCGGTAAAGGGCCGGCTCTGTGATGCTATCTCGGTGAAAATTATGAAAACCGGCGGCCCTCGCCGAGGTATGGAGGTGGCTGCGATCGCTGAATCGGCCGGGATGCCGGCCTACGGCGGCGATATGTTCGAAAGCGGGATCGCACATCTCGCCGGAACACATATGATCGCGGCGGCCCCCAACATTTCACTCGGCTGTGAGTTTTATCAGGCGCGTTGGTACCTGAAGGAAGACCTGTTGAGCGAACCCTTCCCAAGCGATAACGGCAAGGTTGTGGTGCCGGACGGGCCGGGCCTCGGATTTGATGTGGATGTCGAGAAACTTGGCCGATATGCCGTGGAGACGAGACAGTAACGCTTGCGCTGTCGTGGGACCACGTTCACTCTCAGTGGTTGGAGCGATGCCAATTTGTGATGACAAACAATGACAAAGGGACGCAGGACAGGATGAACGAAGCTCCGAAGCATAACGGAACAGGCGCCAAGAAGGTGGCCGTTATTGGAGCTGGAATTGTCGGCGTGTCGACGGCTGTCTGGTTGCAACGCAGTGGTTGTGAGGTGATCTTGATTGATCGCTTGGGTCCGGGCGAAGGCACGTCTTATGGCAACGGAGGAATCCTCGCTTCTTGCTCAATTGTGCCTGTCACAGTTCCCGGGTTGCTCGGCAAGGTGCCGGCTATGTTGCTGGATCGGAAGTCGCCCCTGTTCCTGCGGTGGTCGTATCTGCCAAAACTCCTGCCCTTTCTGCGGCATTACCTTTCTCACTGCAAGGCCTCTGAGACCACGCGCATTGCCTCCGCCTTGAATGACATCGTCGGCGACAGCCTCGAACAGCATCAGGCCCTGGCGGAAGGGACGGGCGCAGAGAAATGGCTCGTGCCATCCGATTATCTCTTTATTTACGGCAACCGCAGCAACTTTGAGGCCGATAGTTTCGGGTGGGGCCTGCGCAAAGCCAATGGTTTCTCCTGGCAGGAGCTTGAAGGCGACGAATTCAAAGCCTATGACCCGGTCTTTGCCGAAGATCTGACCTTCGCTGCGCGCCTTAGCGGACATGGCCGAATAGCAGATCCTGGCCGCTACGTTAAAGACCTCGCTACGTCGGTTACAAGCAACGGGGGGCGTTACATCAAGGCGGATGTCTCCGACTTCAGGAAGGAAAACGGCACCGTGAGTGGTGTCGTGACGGATCAAGGTGTGATCGATTGTGATTCGGCCGTTGTCACGGCAGGCGTCTGGTCGGGTCCGTTGGCAAAAAAGCTTGGCATGAAGGTTCCGCTTGAAAGCGAACGGGGGTATCACGTTGAGCTTGTAGAGCCAAACATCATGCCGCGTTCGCCCGTGATGCTTGCGTCAGGCAAGTTCGTCGTGACGCCGATGGATGGTCGCTTGCGGGTTGCGGGACTGGTCGAGTTCGGCGGCCTGGATGCACCGCCCAGCCGGCGACCGATCGAATTGCTGCTTGAGAATATATCCAAAGCGATACCAAACTTAACCTGGAAGGAAACCCGGGAGTGGATGGGCCACCGGCCCGCCGTTTCGGATTCCATTCCGGTTATTGGCGAGGCCCCAGGTCTCAAGTCGGTCTTTATGGGATTTGGTCATCACCATATCGGCCTGACCGGAGGGCCAAAAACCGGGCGCATTCTTGCCGGATTGATTTCCGGGGATCGCCCCAACAGTGATCTTTCGGCTTACGCGCCGGCGAGATTCGCTTGACCACGGCTCAAATGTGGGCCGCCAACGACAGGGAGAAAAAGTACATGCGATTAATGAAGTCACTTCTAGCGACAGCGGCGGGTATCGGTTTGGCCGCTTCGGTCGCGACCTCTGCTTCGGCTGAAACCTGGGATATGCCGATGGCCTATTCGGCGACGAATTTCCATTCGGTCACCGGCGCTGAATTCGGCAAATGTGTCACCAAGGGAACCGGCGGTGGGCTGGAGATCGTTACTCATCCTTCGGGTTCGCTCTTCAAAGGCAACGATATCAAGCGCGCGGTTCAGACTGGTCAGGCGCCGATCGGTGAGCGCCTGCTGTCGGCACACCAGAACGAAAATGCTCTGTTCGGCGTCGACTCCATTCCGTTCCTCGCAAACTCTTTCGAGCAGTCGGAGAAGCTCTGGAAAGCCGCACGGCCTGAGATCGAAAAGGTCCTGGACGAACAGAACCTGAAGCTTCTCTACGCTGTTCCTTGGCCGCCGCAGGGCCTCTACTTCAAGAAAGAAGTAAATGAGGTTGCCGACATGAAGGGCGTCAAGTTCCGCTCGTATAACTCGGCGACGGCACGTCTGGCGGAACTGGCGGGCATGCTGCCGGTTCAGGTCGAAGCGGCTGAAATCTCGCAGGCCTTCGCGACCGGTGTCGCCGAATCCATGGTGTCCTCGGGCGCGACCGGTTACGACCGGAAAGTCTGGGAGCATCTGACGCACTTCTACGAGGTCGATTCGTGGCTGCCGCGGAACTACGTGATCGTCAATAAGGACTCCTGGGGTGGCCTGGACGACGGCACGAAGAACGTGGTCGAAGCCTGCGCCGAACTGGCGTCGTACGCCGGTTACTGGCGTTCGGTTCAGTACACCGACTTCACGCTCAACGGCCTGCGTGCCGGTGGGATGACGGTGGCGCCTGCCAGTGACAAGATGCAGGGTGAACTGATCGGCTTTGGTGACATCATGACCAAAGAGTGGCTCGAAAAGACCGGTGATCAAGGCAAAGCGATCATCGACGCCTTCAAGGCCAACTAAGACGGATGAAATGGAGAGGCTTAAGCGCCTCTCCATTTCTTATTTCGGATTAAAGAGACGCGTAAGTAGCTATGCCGACGTAGGGATCTTCTGATGCCTGCTGCGGCCAGGGCCGGTCGAAGAACAAGTCACGTCTCGTTTTATCTTTCAGGGGAAAGCAGGGGGAAGTCGATGAAGGCTGTCGGACCGATCGTCCGGAGAACGCTGGACAGACTCTATTTCGGATCGGGGATCGTTGCTGCCCTGTTCCTGATCGCCATCTTAACACTCGTTGTCCTGCAAATGCTGGCACGCTGGACCGGGAATGTCTTCCCGGGGGCTGCGGATTACGCCGGCTATTGCATGGCTGCGGCATCGTTTTTTGCCTTTGCGCACGCCCTTAATCGTGGAGCCCATATCCGGGTGAGCCTGCTGTTACAGGCAGCTGGCGGTTACCGCCGCTGGGTCGAGGTCTGGTGCTTTGCCGTCGGCACGGCGCTTGCGTGGTACATGGCGCGCTACGCCATCAAGGGGGCCTATTGGTCCTGGAAGTTGCATGACGTCAGTCAAGGCCAGGATGCCACGCCGATCTGGATTCCGCAGATTGCTATGGTCGTCGGCTCCATTCTTTTCGCGATCGCACTGACCGATCATCTCGTTAATCTCATCTTTTTCGGCGACCACCGCATCGAAGCGGAACTGGTCGACGACCACGATTAGGGGGCGGTCATGGAACATCTCGAACTGATCGCCATCTTCCTTTTTGTCCTTTTCCTGTTGCTTGGCACAGGGGTCTGGGTCGGGCTTGCGCTGCTGGGCGTCGCCTTTTTCGGCATGGAGCTTTTCACCACGCGCCCGGTCGGCGATGCCATGATCACGACGATCTGGACCGCGTCCTCTTCCTGGACGCTCACAGCCTTGCCACTATTTATCTGGATGGGTGAGATCCTTTTCCGGACCCGATTATCCGAGGATATGTTTAAGGGACTGACCCCCTGGATGGCCGGGCTGCCCGGTGGTCTGGTTCATACCAACATTGTCGGCTGTACGGTGTTTGCGGCGGTGTCGGGATCTTCGGCGGCGACGCTGACCACGGTCGGCAAGATGTCGATCCCCGAACTGCGCCGGCGTAATTATCCTGAACATATGATCATCGGCACGCTTGCCGGCGCCGCGACGCTGGGACTTATGATTCCGCCCTCGCTCACGCTTATCGTTTATGGCGTAACCATCAATGAATCGATTTCGAAACTGTTTATCGCAGGTGTCCTGCCTGGACTGGTTTTAGCGTCGATGTTTATGGGATACGTGGCGATCTATTCGAAAGTCTCTTCCAACTACAACCCGGACCCGGAGCCAAAGACGAGCTTGGCGGAGAAGATTGCGAACTCGCGATTTCTGATCCCGGTAATATGCCTGATCCTGGTTGTGATCGGTTCCATGTATCTTGGTCTTGCAACGGCGACCGAGGCTGCTGCCTTTGGTGTGATCGGCGCCTTGTTGCTCGCTGCAGGTCAGAAGTCACTTAACTGGTCGACCTTCACCGAGAGTCTCATGGGGGCGACACGCACTTCGGCGATGATTGCCCTGATCTTGGCCGGCGCGGCCTTCCTGTCTCTGACCATGGGCTTTACCGGCCTGCCGCGGGCGCTCGCCGAGTGGATCGCCGGTATGGAACTTAGCAGATTCGAACTGCTGATGGCGTTGCTCGTGTTCTATATCGTGCTTGGCTGTTTCCTCGATGGTATCTCTTCGGTGGTTCTGACCATGGCGGTCGTCGAGCCCATGATCCGTCAAGCAGGGATCGACGTCATCTGGTTCGGGATCTTTATCGTGGTCGTGGTTGAGATGGCACAGATCACTCCACCGATCGGCTTTAACCTCTTCGTGCTGCAGGGCATGACGAAGCATGAGATGAACTACATAGCGAAGGCTGCAATCCCGATGTTCTTTATCATGGTTGTGATGGTCTTTGTGCTGATTTGGTTCCCCGAACTAGTGACTTACCTTCCAGAGAACATGCGGGCGAAACCAGGCGGTTAGCGACCCAGTTGACAAGCCGCCGCTCTGCTCAATCAGTGCGGCGGTCTTGCCGACACCATCGTCAGGGCCGTGCAGTTTCGCGGTGTGCTTCTGCAAGCTGGAGGTTCGAAGACATCGCGGTTTTCGCGGATGATCGAAATCATCAGCATGTTGGGCATGTTGAGATCCAAGGCGAGCGGGAGCAGGAGCCGGGCGAAACTTTCCCGGGAACCATCCTCGTAAACGGCGCATTCGCGAATGAAAACCGGCTGGCGGAATCTGTATGGAAGTTCGTAGACACAGTTGAGGTAAGCCGCGTAGCTGGCAGTTTTGTGATCGTCAACCAACCGGCCCTCTAAACGGCCTCCGGCATAGGCCGGCAGCTTGGTTCCGATCAGGCGATAGCGGAACTGGGGTCCGGGTTCGATAATGTCGATAAGACCGAGGTAGGGTAAGGCCTGAGGGATACCCAAAGGGTCGAAATCGGATCTGGATGGTATTGGCGTTTCTCTTCGGATGACGTTCCAGTAAACCAGGAGATCTCGCTGCACGTCGAACGCCAGTTGCTGCGCCAATTCCTCAAAAGAAACCTCACTCCGCAGATGGAGACCGTCTGCCGGTTTACGCAGCGGGGTGGTGGGCTCCTTTAGCAACCAGTCACTGACCATGCGCTCTTCTCCTGCGGGAGATGATGAAAAAAATACATCCTAAAGTCGCAATTGTAAAGACATATCTCTAAGGGACGACTTAGGTGCAGCATCGGTGGGGCGTCCTTGCTCCCGGCCTAATCGGATTGGTATCATCCGTTCGACAACAGAGTGAATTCAAGAACTGGGCTGCGGACAGCAAGAGTTGTGCGGGCTGATACGGGGGCATTTGTGGCGCAAGGCAGCGATCAAGGGGACATCAAGGACGTCGGAGAATTCGACTATGTGATCGTTGGTGCCGGCAGTGCCGGTTGCGTTCTCGCCAACCGCTTGTCCAGCGATCCGGACGTAAGCGTTCTGTTGCTGGAAGCCGGTGGCAAGGACGATTATTTCTGGATTCATGTTCCCGTCGGCTATCTCTATTGCATGGGCAATCCGCGCACGGACTGGTGTTTTGAGACCGAGGAAGAACCAGGTTTGAATGGTCGAGCGCTGGCCTATCCGCGTGGCAAGGTGCTGGGCGGCTGCTCCTCGATTAACGGCATGATCTACATGCGCGGCCAGTCGCAGGATTACGACCAGTGGCGGCAGCTTGGCAATGTCGGCTGGGGTTGGGACGATGTTCTGCCGGTCTTCAAACGTTCAGAGGATCAGGCGCGCGGTGCTGATGCTCAGCATGGCAGCGGTGGTGAGTGGCGGGTCGAGCAACAGCGTTTGTCCTGGGATATTCTGGATGCTTTTCAGGAAGCCGCGCATCAGGCAGGCGTGCCCAAGACCGACGATTTCAATCGCGGCGACAACGAAGGCTGCGGTTATTTTCAGGTGAATCAACGCAGGGGCGTGCGCTGGAATACGGCAAAGGCCTTTCTGCGTCCGGCCATGGTTCGGCCGAACCTGACAGTGCTGACGCACGCCCAGGCCAAGCGGCTCACCCTGGAGGGACAGCGCGTCACCGGTGTCGAATTCTGCCACAGGGACGTGTTGAGCAAAGCTCGTGCCAGGGGCGAAGTGATCCTCGCCACAGGCGCGGTGGGATCACCGCAATTGCTGCAGCTCTCGGGCATCGGACCAGGCGAGGTTCTCAGTCAATACGGCCTCGCGACACGGCACGATCTACCCGGCGTCGGCGAAAATCTGCAGGATCACCTTCAAGTCCGCACGGTCTTCAAAGTGAAGAACGTAAAAACCCTGAACGAACGAGCAAACAGCCTGATCGGGAAGGTCGGGATGGGCCTGGAGTACATGCTGTTCAAGACCGGCCCCTTAACCATGGCGCCGAGCCAGCTTGGGGCCTTTGCCAAGTCGGACGGCAGTCGCGAAACACCGAACCTGGAATACCATGTGCAACCGCTGAGCCTGGACAAGTTCGGCGAACCGCTGCATTCCTTTCCGGCCTTTACTGCGAGCGTCTGCAATCTGCGGCCCGAGAGCCGGGGATCGATCCATATCAAATCACCGGACCCGCGCGTGCAGCCGGCGATCCGGCCGAACTATCTCTCGGCGCCGGCCGATCGCAAGGTGGCGGCACAGGCTATTCTGCTGACCCGGAAGATCTGCGCACAACCGGCCTTGGCGCCTTTTTCTCCGGAAGAGTTCAAACCAGGGCTCCATATTGCTGATGAAGAAGCTCTGGCCGTCGCCGCGGGTGACATCGCGACGACGATCTTTCACCCGGTCGGCACCTGCAAGATGGGCAACGACCCCATGGCAGTGGTCGACGACCGGCTGCGCGTTCACGGTATCGAAGGCCTGCGCGTGGTCGACGCTTCCATCATGCCGACGATCACCAGCGGTAACACCAACTCGCCCACTATCATGATCGCTGAAAAGGCCTCAGCTATGATTCGTGAAGACCGCCGGCTGCGTGCGGTGGCTTAAAATCTGACCGGTTTTGCGGGATCAGTGAAAAGCGCGAATCTGCCTCTATTGCTCTAAGGCCTGTTGAGATTCTTCTTGAGAATTTCCTTTAAGAACAGTTGCTCTCTGACCTATCGAATATCAGTGAAGTCTTCATCAGACTCTAACTCCTCCTCATCCTGTCCTTCATAAGGCCGGGTTCAGGATACATGCGGCGCTGCTTAATCGCCTTGCCGAAAGCGATCCTGTGCAGCTGCGCGACGAAGTTGGTGCTCACAAAACAGACACAAGAAAGTGTTCGCAAAAGGCACCAAAGTTTTCGTTTAACCCTATGCAAATTCTAACAGTTAACAGGTTGTCAGACTCTTCCCACGTCTAAGATCCGGTCCAGGGGAACCCCGGCATTCAGGTGCCGGTGGAAAGGGAGACCGGAGATGACGGAGCGGCTATCCAGGTCTTCCCCCATGGCTTTCCCGATTCTCTCGTTCGGCGTCACAACTATCTACTGTCGGGCTATCCCTTTTCTCCTTTGGTTCCGTTTGAGATCCGCGACGGAGCAATCGCCGTGTCCTCGGACTTCAGTATCCGAGTCGAACGGCTGCCGTTTCCTCAGCGGTTCGGACACAAACTGTTAAACAGGAGTCAATCGTGAGCATCTTTTCCTTCTTTCTAAGCACCCTGACCGGCGGCCGCTTTGGCCGGGATCGGGGGGCGACGGTCATTCCGGACGGCGACAATCAGGCCCGGACCAGCGATTTCGATGGTCAGCGATTCGTTCTGAACAAAGGTGACGCCACTCTGGTGGACGGCGAACCGGTCCTGACCATCGACGACGACCGAGTCTCCTTCCGGAATCGCGGTACGGCCGAGACCACTGGCGATACGGCAACCGTCGACATCCAGGGTGACAGGGCCTACATCGGCAACCAGCACCACGGCAGGATATTGGCTGAAAACACCGGAATTGAAGTTTCCGGCGAGCGTGCGAATATCCAGAATCGCGGACTGATTGACGGCGGCGTCAACGGCGTAAACTTTGTCAATGGCGGCGAAAGTTCTGGCCGCGTAACCAACTATGGCACGATCCAGAGCGACAGCCGCGCGGTAAACATCGGCGGTGAAGATATCGCCATCAACAACTACGGCGACATCCTCGGCACCGACGATCAGCGCAACGGAACGATCTACTCTGACGGCACAGCCGAAAACTATCGGATTCTGAATGGCCGCCATGCCCGGGTCGATGCCGGCGAAGGCAACGACGGCGCCGGTATCGCACTGCAGACCGGCGATGAAACCGGTGATTCTGTGCGCGCCTCGGTAGCCAATTACGGTACGATCGAGGGCCGCGGCCAGGCGGCTGCCAACACGGGTCAGGCCGGCGACGGTATCCGGATTTTCTCCGGCGCCGAAGGCGGCGACACAACGTTCGACGGCGACATCTACAACGACGGCAATATCCTGTCTGAAAGTGAGCAGGGCCCGACTGCGGCGATCCGGGTCGCCAACGGTTTGAACTTTGACGGCAAGATCGTCAATGACCGCAATGGCTTGATCGACGGCGCCAACAACGGTCTCTACTTCGGTACCGGTGAGCACGATGCGCGCGTCGAAAACTACGGTACGATCCAGAGTGACAGCCGGGCGGTCAACATTGATGGCAGTGGCGTGGATCTGCACAACTACGGCCGCATCCTAGGTAGCGACGATCAGCGCAACGGCACGGTCTATGCTGATGCGACTGCGGACGATTACAGCATCAACAACTACCGTTTCGCCCGGGTCGATGCCGGTGAAGGCAATAACGGCGCGGCTGTCGCCCTGCAGACCGGTAGTGAGGAAGGCGACGTGGTCGAGGCTTCGATCACCAACTACGGTACCTTCCAGGGCCGCGGTCAGGCGGATCCCGCCGGCGGTCAGGCCGGCGATGGTTTACGCATCTTCTCCGGTGCAGAAGGCGGCGGTACGACCTTCGAGGGTAACATCTACAACGGCGGCAAGATCCTTTCCGAGAGTGAGCAGGGCCCCACGGCTGGCGTACGGTTTGCCAACGGCCTGAACTTCGACGGCACGCTGACCAATGCCCGCAACGGCCTGATCGACGGTGCCAACAACGGTCTCTACTTCGGCACCGGTGAACACGATGCCCAGGTGAAGAACTACGGCACGATCCAGAGTGACAGCCGGGCGGTCAACATTGATGGCAGCGGCGTGGATCTGCACAACTACGGCCGTATCCTCGGTACCGGTGACCAGCGCAACGGTACGGTCTACGCCGATGCGACTGCTGACGACTATAGCATCAACAACTACCGCTTCGGCCGGGTCGATGCCGGCGAAGGCAACAACGGTGCGGCTGTCGCCCTGCAGACCGGCAGTGAGGAAGGCGATGTGGTCGAGGCATCGATCACCAATTATGGCACTTTCCAGGGCCGCGGTCAGGCGGACCCGGCCGGTGGTCAAGCAGGCGATGGCCTGCGCATCTTCTCCGGAGCTGCTGAAGGCGGTACGACCTTCGAAGGTGACATCTACAACGGCGGCAAGATTCTGTCGGAGAGTGGGCAAGGTCCGACGGCGGGTGTCCGGTTTGCAAATGGCCTGAATTTCGACGGCACGCTGACCAATGCCCGGCATGGCCTGATCGACGGTGCCAACAACGGCCTCTACTTCGGCACCGGCGAACACGACGCCGAGGTGAAGAACTACGGCACGATCCAGAGTGACAGCCGGGCGGTCAACATCGATGGCAGCGGCGTGAATCTGCACAACTACGGCCGTATTCTCGGTACTGGTGATCAGCGTAACGGCACTGTCTATGCCGACGGCACCGCCGACGACTTCAGCATCACCAACCATCGCGGTGGTCTGATCGATGCCGGTCAGGGCAACAACGGCAGTGGGATCGCACTCCAGCTCGGTGCCGAAGTGACGGCATCAATCCGCAATGACGGCGTGGTCTACGGCCGTGGTGTGGATCCTGCGACGGGTGTTGGTGCCGACGGTATCCGTTTGTTCTCGGGTGCCGCCGAGGGCTCCGTGTACGAGGGCGATATCGTCAACCGTGGTCGTATCCTCTCCGAAGAGGGTGAGGGTATCCAAGTGGGGGCGGATGTCACCGTGACCGGCGATATCGACAACTACGGTACGATATCGACTGTTCTGGAAGACGGAATCGACCTCGATAGTGGTTCGACCTTCGATGGCGATATCAATAACCACGGTACGATTTCGTCGGTCGATGACGACGCGATCAACATCGATCTCGTCACTGATTTCACTGGCTCGATCAATAACTACGGCACTCTCGAAGCGCAAAGCGCCGAAGAGAACGCCATCCAGATCGACGTCGACTCCACCGTCGATTTTCGGGTCAACAACAGCGGCGTCATCAACGGCGATATTCAGTTCGGTGCCGGGGACGACACGCTCGACTCCAGCGATGGTGAGCTGAATGGAGAGGTCTTCGGTAACGGAGGCAACGACAACCTGACCGGCGGAGACAGCGAGGATGTGCTGAACGGCGGTAGCGGCTCCGACAGGTTGAACGGCGGTGAGGGCGACGATGAGCTGACCGGCGGCAGCGAAGCCGACACCTTTGTCTTCCTCGAAGACACCAACGAAGACACCGTGACGGACTTCGAAGACGAGCTGGATCTGCTCGATGTTTCGGCCTTCTTCGACGACGCAGCCGATGCGGTGGCCGCGGCCCGCCAGGATGGTGACGACACTGTCATCGACCTGGATGCCGGGGCCAACGATTCGGTTCGCCTGACCGGCATCAATGTCGATCAGGTCAATGAGACCGACTTCGTCGTCTGATCTTGACCTGGGCTGGGGGTCGGACTTCGCGCCCGACCCCCGCGCTCAGTTTCAAGCGCCAACAAAGACCTTCTTTTGGATCGCGTCGGGGAGCTGAAGACAAACATGAAACCGAATAGCCGTAATGAAGTCAGAAGCGCGCTGAGCGCCTGCACCGGCGGTCTCGCCACAACCGGACTGTTTAGTCTGGTCATCAATCTTTTGATGCTCGCCAGTCCTCTATACATGATGCAGGTCTATGACCGTGTGCTGACGAGCCACAGCCAGGATACCCTGATTGCACTCTCGGTCCTGGTCATCGGTTTGCTTGTGGTTATGGGAATTCTGGAGCTGATCCGCTCCCGCATTCTGGTGCGCGTCGGTTCGCGCATCGAACGCCGCCTGGATGGCCGCGTCTTCGAAAGCCTGGTGTCACGCTCCATTCGCGGTACCGAAAGCAATGACGACCAGCCGTTGCGTGATCTGCGTTCACTCAGAGAGTTTCTCTCGGGGCCTGGTCCCTTCGCATTTTTTGATTCGCCCTGGGTTCCCGTCTACATCGGGGTGATTTACCTGCTGCATCCAGTCCTCGCTCTAGTGGCCGCCGCCGGTGCGCTCTTTCTTTTCTCGGTCGCCCTCCTGAACAACGCCTGGACCCGGCGCCCGCTCGGGCAGGCCGGACAGCGCTTCACCGAAGGTGACGTCATGGCCGGCGCTGGTCAGCGTAATGCCGAGGTGCTACGCGCCATGGGCATGCTGGGTGGTCTGCGCCGCCGCTGGCTGATGCGGCAACGCGACGGCTTGCAGCATCAGGCCAGAGCCAGCGACCGTGCCGGTCTGCTGACGGCGACCTCGAAGACCGGCCGCCTGATCCTGCAGGCTGCGATTCTGGGTTTCGGCGCTGCGCTGGTGATCGAAGAAGCCATAACTCCCGGCGCCATGATCGCTGCCTCGATCATTCTCGGCCGTGCCCTGGCGCCGGTCGAACAGGCGATCGGTCAATGGCGGAGTTTTATCGGCGCGCGCACAGCCTACGCCCGCCTCGGTGGACTTTTGGACGAACACCCACAGGCGGAACGACGTATGTCGCTGCCACGCGCCAAGAGCTTTCTCGAGGTCGAGAAGGTCCACGCCGGACCGCCGGAGTCGCGCCGTCCCGTGGTCTCCGCCTTGAATTTTTCGCTGCTGGCCGGTGAAGCTCTGGCCGTCATCGGCCCGAGCGCATCTGGCAAATCGAGTCTGGCCCGTCTCCTGGTCGGTGTCTGGCAGCCTCAGCGTGGTGCGCTCCGTCTCGACGGCGTAGCCCTGGATCAATGGGATCCCCGCGAGCTGGGCCCTCAGATCGGCTATCTGCCGCAGGACGTCGAGCTCTTCGAGGGCAGCGTGGCGGAGAACATCGCCCGGCTTGACGAGGATGCCGATCCGGAAGCCATCGTGACCGCCGCCAAGCTGGCCGGTTGTCACAGCATGATCCTGGATCTGCCCGACGGTTACAACACGGCCATCGGCGAGAACGGAAGCAAGCTTTCCGGCGGACAGCGACAGCGCATTGGTCTTGCGCGCGCGCTCTTTGGAGATCCATTTCTGGTGGTGCTCGACGAGCCCAACGCGAACCTCGACGCAGATGGCGATTGCGCCTTGGGCGATGCTATTCGCGAGATGAAGCGGCGCGGCCTGATTGTTGTGGTCATGGCACACCGGCCGAGTGCCATCGAAGCGGCGGACAAACTGCTGGTTCTGCGCGGCGGCCGCCAGCAGGCATTTGGTCCCAAGGACGAGGTGCTTGCTGCCACCACCCAACCCCTACCGGCCTCGACCAACGGCAATGTCGCGACCCTGCCCAGGAGGAAACAATCATGAGCGGCGCCATCATTCTCAATCCCCGTGACACCGAAAACCTGTCGGTCGTCGACGCGCCGAGAGACGGTCTCGGCGTCTATGTCTGGGTCGGACTCATCCTGCTCATTGGCCTGGTCGGCGGGCTGGTCGGCTGGTCGGTTACCGCCAAGCTGGACGGCGCTGTTGTGGTACCCGGAACCTTCACCGTGGAATCCAGCCGTAAGACGGTGCAGCACCTCGAGGGGGGAATCATCAGCGAGCTGTTGGTCGGCGAAGGGGACCTTGTACGTCAGGGGCAGGTTCTGTTGCGGCTAGACAGCACCATCGACCGGGCCAACCTGGGTGTGGTCGAGGGACAACTCGACGAGCTGTTGGCCCGGAGGGCGCGGCTTCGGGCCGAGAGCCGCGGCATCGAGGCGATTGCCTTTCCCTCCCTGTTGCTGGAGCGTCGCGGGGATCCTGCAGTGGAAGCGATTCTGGCCGGCCAGGAAGAACTCTTCTTTGTGCGCCGTGCAAGCCGGGCGGGTCAGGCAGAACTGGTCCAGCAGCGCATTGCCCGTTTCCGGGAGGAAATCGCCGGCGTACAGGCGCAGCGCGTGTCCAGTAAGCGGGAAATCGCCTTCGTCGACGAGGAACTAGTTGGCTTGCGCAAGCTTTACAAAAAAGGTTACGCGACCCTGAGCCGAGTGCTTTCATTGGAGCGCGAGGCCGAACGCATCCGTGGGGAGGTTGCAGGACACAATGCGAGCATCGCACGTGCCCGCAATGGCATCGAGGAATTGAAGCTGGAACTGGCGCAGGCTGACCGCGATCTGCGCGAAGAAGCCACCGCGGAGCTCCGGCTGACCGAACCACAGATCGCCAGCCTGCAGGAACGCCAGGTGGCCGCCGCCCAACGCCTCAAGCGGGTTGAGGTGACTGCGCCGCAGGATGGCGTCGTGGTCGGCCTGGAAGTAAACACTATCGGTGGCGTAATCAGGCCGGGTGACGCCATCCTTGATCTGGTGCCGGCTGACGAAGACTTGGTGATCGAGGCGCGCATTCCGACCGACGATGTCGACCGGATCGCGCAGGGGCAGGCGTCGCGGGTCCGCCTCACGGCATTCGATCAGTCGACTACTCCCGAGGTCACGGGTGAGGTCATCGCTGTCTCGGCCGACAGCTTCACGGACGAGGTCAGCGGTACGCGATATTACAACGCCCGCATTCGTTTGACCGACGAAGAGAACTGGTCGGAGAATGGCATAGAGCTGGTTCCAGGGATGCCAGCCGAGATCTTTATCCAGACCGGCAGCCGCACGGCGCTCAGTTACTTCGTCAAACCGCTGACCGATCGTCTGTCCCGGACTTTTACGGACGGTTGATGCGCGTCTCCTCCGCCGGGCCGAAGGTATCGGGTTGGCGGGGATCAGTCCGGTGGAGTCAGCCGATCGTGGATTTTCTGTCCAGCCCGTCGCCGCTCCAGAGATAGAGAACGAGCAACGGTGTGTCGCCGGTCTTGATCGCGTGGCGTATCCAGGGCGGGTTGTGGACGGGGATCAGAGGCGCTTTAGCTTTCCAGCCGTTATCTTCCCGGTAGAATTCAGCCTGTCCGGACAGCGGCAGATAGATTTCTTCCGCGGCATGACTGTGCGAAGGATATTCGGTTTCCGGGCCAAGAAGAAGCACGCCACAGGCAAGGGCGCTGTCAGCCAGCGGACTTCCTGGCCCGGCGAATTTACACCAGCCGTAGCGCTGCAGAAATGCAGCGCCGAAGTCGTCAGTTTGATAGGTCTGACCCCAGTAAAGTTCATTGCTGTGGGCTACCAGGTTATCGACGAACGCCCACGCCGTGTCGGGTGTATCGGCCAGGATTGAGTCCAGCCATGCCAGCACAGGAAGGTTCTGTGGTGACTGCAGGGCGGGTTCAGGATCCCGGGGCCATTGATGCAGAAGCTCCAGTTCCCCGGTGTCGGCAGATTCAAGTAATCGCTTTGCCTCGCCGAGCAGGGAGAGAAAGACATCCGGATCCACGCTCATCTCCGCTTGAGATTATCGTCGGAAGCTTAATCGTCGCGCAAGGCGATGCCAAGCGAGCGTCCCTCCCGCAGGTCTTTCGCTGACGGGAGGGATCGAGCTTCGGTTGTGAATCAGGCCAGGCCTTCCGCTTGCAATGCTTCCTGCACCTTGGTACGTCCGGCGACCCGCATGAGGAATGCACTTACTTGGGGATGTCCGGAAAGATCGATTTCCTTGAACCTGGCCCAGGAAGTCACGACGAAGAGATAGGCGTCGGCTACGGAAAAACTGTCGCCGAGCAGATAGGCGCGGCCATCCGCGAAGAGGCTTTCGAGGTAATCGAGGCGGCGGACGATGTTGGCCTTAGCCGCTCTCTGCTCCGTCTCGCTGGCATCAGGCGTAAACAACGGGCCGAAGGCTTTGTGAAACTCGGACGCTACATAATTCAGGTGCTCCTGCAAACGTGCGCGTTCAATCGTTCCGGCTGCCGGCGCGAGGCCGGAGGGCGCGTTCTGGTCGGCTATGTATTGAACGATAGCTGCGCCCTCGGTGAGCACCTGTCCGTTGTCCAGCACCAGCGCCGGCACGTAGCCCTTCGGATTAATTTGGGTAAAGTCAGCTCCACTTGCGGTTTTTTTGGTGGTGGTGTCGACCTGTTCTATTTCGAAATCGATGCCGGCTTCGCGTAAGACGATGTGCGGGGAGAGAGAGCAGGCACCAGGTTTGTAGTAGAGTTTCATCTTATCGTTCTCCTAGGTTAGGTGAGGGGTGGTTAAGCGATTTGCTGGATCAGCGCGTCCATCAGTTCGGGGACGGTCCGGTGACGCAGGTTGGGGGCGATCTGCCCGCTGTAGAGTGTGATCAGATCGTTGCGGTTTGCCGCCATGGCGGCGGCCTTGATTTTCGAGATAAACCAGCCCTGGACCGGGAAAGGCGGAAGTTCATCTGTCTTTGGCTGCAGTTCCTCGTAGAGCCGGTTGGGTATAACGCGTGCGAGGCGGCCGGTGTAAGATCGGGACAAAGCCGTCTCGAGCACGGCATCGCCGAGGAGAAGTGCGCGGTGTGCGTCTGTCGTGCCGGATTCCGAACAGGCGAGAAAGGCTGTGCCGATCTGGGTTGCTTGGGCACCAAGTTCCAGTGCCGCACGAAGGCCCCGGCCGTCAGCTATACCGCCCGCTGCAATCACCGGCGCTTTGACTCGCTCTGCAATGATCTGCGTGAGGGCCAGCGTTCCCATCAGGGAGTCTTCCGCAGCCGCCAGGAACGATGGGCGGTGTCCGCCGGCTTCGAACCCGGTTGCAACAATCAGGTCCACGCCGGCGACGTCCAGGGCCTCGGCCTCGGCGATCGTCGTGGCCGCGCCAGCTGTCAGGATACCGCGTTGTCTGCACTCAGCGAGAATCTTGACTGACGGAACGCCGAAGACAAAAGAGAAGACCGGCGGTCGAGCCTCGAGCAGAGCGTCGACCTGCTCTTCAAAGCGGTAGTGGTAGAGATCGGGCCGTTCGGGTTTTTCCAGGCCGAGTTCGTCGAAGTAAGGCGCGAAGATCGGGAAATATCTGTCGAACTGATCCTGGCTGAGATGCAGTCCACCGGGATCGTGATCGGAAACCCAAAGGTTCAATGCGAAAGGACCGAAAGTTTCTGTTCTGATCCGATCAGCCAGTGTTCCGATATCTTCAGGGGCGACGATATGGGCGCCAAAGGACCCCAGGCCACCTCGATTGGAAACTGCGGCGACCAGCTCGACGGTGGAAATCCCTCCACCGAAAGGCCCTTGAATGATTGGGTAGTCTATGCTGAGACGGCGTACGGCTTCGGTCTGCAAGGACATCTTTTCGTTCCCTTATTAAAGACTGAAGTTAATTAGGGAACGAAAGTATCACTTGTAAACTTAGTAACCTTTGGTTATCTGATTATGTAGTTTCCGTTTGGTAACCGGAGTCAGGAAAGCAAGGTCGGGAAGATGGTTCTGCGTGTACGAAAAAACCAAGCCCCGCCAACGCCTGAAGGCTGCCCGCTGACCGAATGTATGTCGGTGCTGGGCGGCGCCTGGACACCAAACATCATTTGGTACCTGAGCGCCGGGCCTCGACGTTTCAGCGAGCTGCGGCTCGATATCCCGGGTGTATCCGCAAAGGTTCTGACCGCGCGGCTGCGTTCGCTTGAAGCAAGCGGCGTGATCAGCAGAGAGGTAAAGCCGACGTCACCCCCTTCCGTCGAATATGCACTGACAGACCTGGGTGAGGAGCTGATCCCCGCCATCAACGCCATCGTAAAAGTCGGGCATAAACTGAAGATGCGTGAAGCGGTGGTACAGGCTTGAAGCTGATTACCGAACGACCAGTGTCTAGTGTTCCAAGCGGTAAAACCGCCGCGCGTTTTCCCCGAAGATCGCACCGCGTTCCGACTCACCGAGACCGCCGTAGTAGCTCTGTGCGAGTTCGAACCAGCGTTTGTAATTGCTGGCCAGTCTGAGCACCGGCCAATCACTTCCCCAAACAATTCGCTCTGGACCAAACCAGGCCAGCAGATCATTCGCGTAGGGCCGTACAGTCTCTTCCGTCCAATCTTTGCCGGCTTCGGTTACGAGACCCGAGAGTTTGCAGTAGACCGAGCCTAACCCGGCAATTGCCTTCATGTCTTCCGCCCAGCCTTCGATGATGCCTTCCGCGATCAGGGGCTTCGCACCATGATCGATTATCACGCGTAGATCCGGGTAGCGCGCCAGCAGGGTTTGGAGTTGCGTAAGGTGTCGCGGTAGAACCAATGCGTCGAAGCAGATATCCTGATCGATCACGGCGCGGAATGCGGCATCCAATTCCGGCTTCAGCATCCAGTCCGGATCGGGAATGTCCTGGATCATCGGTCGGACCGATTTGAGCCAGGGCGAGCGGCAAAGAGACGAGAGATCATCGGCGGCCGTTGGAGACTCGAAATCGATCCAGCCGACGACACCTGCTATTTCGTCGGCGCTCGCGGCAATCTCCAGCAGGAATTCGGTCTCTGCAACGGTGGGCGCGGCCTGAACCAAAACGGCTTGAGCAACGCCGGTAGATTGGAGCCGCACACGAAGGTCTTCGATGTCGAAGTCGCGGTAGATCGCCGCGAGATCGGAAGACATCCAGCCGTAGTCGCCGCGCGCGATCTTCCAGAGATGGACATGGGCATCGATCATGAAGTTTCCTCCCTCATGGCGTCGGTGCAGTGGGGTGTAAAAGTTTCTCGCTCTTCAAATCCGCCCAAAAGGCTTGTGGAATCTCTGCCTCCAGAGTCGCCATGTTGCGCTTGACTTCGTCCGGCGACATGGCACCGGGAATGATCGAGACCACAGCCGGGTGGGCAAGGGGAAACTGCAGCGCGGCGCTGGCCATTGAAACGCTATGGGCATCGCACACCCGTCCGATGGCGGCTACCTGTTGCAGTATTTCTGGCGGTGCTGGATGATAATTGTAGATCGCGCCTTCGATTGCGCCGGTTGCCAGAATCCCGCTGTTGTAAGGACCACCGAGAACGATGCCGATGTTTCGTTCCTCACAAATCGGCAGGAAGCTATCGAGAGCTTCCTGTTCCAAAAGGGTGTAGCGGCCTGCCAACAGGAAACAATCGAAGTTGCCGAGTTCAGTCAGACGCTGGCAGACTTCCCATTCGTTTACGCCTGCACCGATCGCCGCGACATCGCCAGAAGCACGCAGCGCTTCCATCGCTTTGTAACCACCCGACATGACTTCATCGATCCGGCGGTCCGATGCCTCTTTGCTGCCGTGAGTCCAAATATCGACATCATGGATATAGAGGATGTCGATCGCATCGAGTCCCATGCGTTTCAGACTCTCTTCGTAGGAACGCATAACACCGTCGTAGGTGTAATCGTACACCGGCCTGTTGTGCGGGACATCGACAAAGATACCGGCATCCTCCTGTCCCGGTTCACAGGCTTCGAGGTAGCGGCCGATCTTGGTGGAGAGCTGGTAACTGTCCCTCGGCAGAGATCTTAACGCTTCGCCGAAACGCATCTCACTGAGGCCATGGCCATAAAGCGGCGCGGTATCGAAATAGGTTACACCCGCATCGATGGCTGCACGCAGAGTGGCCTGGGCTTCTTCTTCGCTGAGCGCGCGATGCATGTTGCCGAGTGGCGCGCCACCGAAGCCCATCTGAGAAAGCCTGAGTGCTTTTGTGCGGGTAGTTTTAAGCTCGTTGAACTGCATGGGCCGTGTCTCCTCGCTCAGAGGTTATTAAAGCACGATCTTACTTGAACGAAATGATCAGGCTCTTTGCCGCAAGCGTGTGCCGCTGGCAGCATCAAAAAAGAACACCTGACTTTCATCGACGGCGATGCCGACGCGCGTGCCTATTTTTTCGTCGTAATCTTTGTCCATCTTGACGACCATCAGGCTTTCGCCGACGCGACAGGTGACCAGTGTTTCATTACCTGTCAGTTCAATTGCATAGATGTCGCCACACAGTGCGGCTCCGGTTTCCGGGACAATGCGGAGGTCTTCGGCCCGCGTGCCGGCGACAACGGAGTTATGATCGACGAAGCCTGGACAAGACAGCTGCGCATCGGTCGCCTGAAAGCTGTCAGCGGCAATCTCTCCCGTGATAAAATTCATCGGCGGCGATCCGATGAATCCGGCGACAAAAAGATTGGCGGGATCGTTGTAAATTTCGCGCGGTGGCGCGAGTTGCTGCAGCTCGCCGTCCTTCATGATCGCAACACGATGAGCGAGGGTCATGGCCTCAATCTGATCATGGGTGACGTAAATTGTCGTGATGCCAAGCTCGTTCTGAAGATGTTTGAGTTCCGAACGCATGTGACCGCGAAGCTTGGCATCAAGGTTCGATAGGGGTTCGTCCATCAGGAACAGGCTTGGCCGCCTGATCATGGCCCGAGCGAGGGCGACGCGTTGACGCTGACCGCCTGAGAGCTGCCTTGGGTAGCGCGCAAGATAGTCGAGCAGGTCGACCTTACCGGCAACCTCGCGGATCGCCTGCGCGCGCTCGTCCTTTGGTACTTTCCGCAGATATAGCGGGTAGCCGATGTTGTCCTCGACCGTCATATGTGGATAAAGCGCATAACTCTGAAACACCATGGCGATATCACGGTACTTGGGTAGGACATCGGTCACGTCCTGTTCACCAAGATAGATCCGGCCTCCTGAAGCCGTTTCCAGACCGGCGATCATGCGCAGAGCGGTTGTCTTGCCACAGCCGGATGGGCCGAGCAGCACCAGGAACTCACCATCGGCGACCTTGAGATCGAGTCCTTTGACCACTTCGACGGGACCAAAAGACTTCCGGATATCTTTGAGCGAAACCTGCATGAATAATTATCCCTTTACCGCACCGATCAGCAGGCCGCGGGTGATAAAGCGTTGAAGAAGTCCGGTCATGGCGACGACCGGTAGAATCATGATCACGATCAGCACCGACATGTACCACCACTGCGGTCCGCGGGTGGCGTTCTGGGCCGCGACCAACAGCGGCATGGTCTGCGCGTCGGCGGTCGATAGGAAGAGTGCCAGCAGGTACTCGTTCCAGGACAGAATCAGCACCAGCAGGAAGGTGGCGGCGAGCCCCGGCTTCGCCAGGGGCATGACGATGGTGAGGAAGATGCGAAAGCGCGAGGCGCCATCCAGTTCCGCGCTTTCCTCCAGATCGATCGGGATGGTGGCGAAGAAGTCGCGCATCAGCCAGACGACAATCGGCAGGTTGACCGCCATATAGACGACGATCAGCGCGAAGTGGGTGTCGAGCAGGCGGAACTGCTGAAACATGACGTAGATCGGCAGCACAGCGACCACCGGCGGCAGGATCCGTTGGGAGATGATCCAGAAGAGAATGTCGTTGTTGCCAAGGGCGCGCTTGAAGCGCTTTGCCAGTGTCAGCAGGAAAAGAACAAAGAGGGCAGCGCCCACTGCCAGGCTGATCTGCCAGGCGACGCCCACGGCCGCCGTCAGATAGACTGCCGCTGCCAGCATTACGATGAAGACGGCGATCGATCCCAGCTTTGGCCGGTAAGTGATTCTGGTCAGGGCATAGGCGGCCATGGAGCCAAACAACACGGCCAGAAATGTGCTGATGAAGGCGATGATCAACGAGTTCATGTAGGGCCGGAAGGTATCGTTGCCGAGGTCGAAAAAAATGTAGCTCCAGGCGTGGGTTGAGGGCTCGAAATCTATGAAGGGAAGGTAGACCGGCCCATCTGAAACGTGGATCGGCAGCTTGAAGGAGGTGACCAGCAGCCAGTAGAGCGGAAAGAGAACGACGAATGACCAGAAGGTCAATAAGGCGTATGTCAGGACCAGCCTTACTGGTGAAAGCGACTTTATATCCTTGGGCTCGAACAGGCGTTGAAAGAGGCTGCGCTCTGACATCGAGGGCGGAGTTGTCATGTGCCGGCCTCCTGCGTTTTTTGGGCAATGAAGTTAAAGAATGAAACACAGGTCACGACTGCGACGAACAACAGCATATAACCGACCGCTGAAGAGCCGCCGAGATCCTGGGTTCGCCAGGCAATGAAGGCGTGCAGCGTCATGGATTCCGTTGCAATTCCGGGCCCGCCATTGGTCAGGATGTTTGGCAGGTCAACGATCTTGAAGGCTTCAATCAAACGGATCAGGATCACCGTGGCCGCGACCGGTGCGATGGCCGGCCAGGAAATGTCGCGAAATATCTGCCAGCCCCCGGCGCCGTCCATCTTGGCTGCCTCGACCTGTTCACCAGGCTGATTCTCAAGAGCCGCGAGCAACACGATGAACATGAAGGGAATCCATTGCCAGGAGTCGCCGATCAAAACGACCCAGCGCGCAGACCAGGCGTCGACCGCCCAGGCGAAGTCTCCGTAACCGAACCATTGCCACAATGGGGCGAAGGGACCCTTGGAGACATCGGCCAGCATGCGAAAGGCGTAGGCGATGCCGACAGGTGTAACCATCAAGGGGATGAAGAAAATCAGCCGAAAGAAGTTCCGCCCGGCGATTCTCTGTGCGCAAAGGAGCGCCAAGCCGAGGCCGATCAGAAACTGGAGGGAAACACCGGCAAAGACATAGAAGAGGGTAACAATCAGACTGCCGGGAAAACCTTTTGCATTCAGAACTGACAGGCCCAGCAAGATCAGGCCGGTTAAAACCGTCGCTGTAATGAGCCGGCCGAGAGTCCCGAAGATGCCCGCTTTCCCACTGCAAAGATATCGCCAGATCCAGTAGGCGAAAGCAACCACCACACAAGCCAATAGACACCACTCGAGCAACGAGATCTGACCGAGCGTACCCAGAAAGTGATACTGCTGTGATCCGAACAACAGCTTCTTGAAGTTGCGCAGACCGACGAATTTCAGTTCGTAGCCGCCACGCACCAGTTTGAAGCGTGAGAGCGCGAGATAGAGCGACAGCAGCAGCGGATAGATGGAAAGGCCGAGGATGATCAGCACGGTCGGCAGGATCAGGAGTGTCGGCGCCTGCCGATCGCTCCATTCAGTGAACTTTGCCGAAGAAGGAAACATAAAATTCATCCGCTTGAGCTGAGGGCTCCGCGTTCTTTACTGCGATCGGGAAAAAAGGCACCGGGGAGAATGCGACTGCATCTTCCCCGGCATAGGTGACAGGGCCTACTGGCCGAGAGTCGCTTTGTAGAGGCGGAGCTGTTCGTCGACGCCTAAGTCTTCGTTCAGTTCAATCCAGCCTTCTTCAATGGCTGCCATTGCAGCGGCCTTGTCGATCTCGCCGGCAAGCAGGCGGGCAATCGCCGTGTCCAGAACCACCTGCTGATAGTTCTGGTTTTTCGGAATCCGGAGATCCAGCATCATATTGGGGCTATCGAGGCTGGCCCCGATGGCACCCAGATAGTTCTTCGCGGCTTTCTCGCTCATACCAGCCTTCAACCAGGTGTCCATGTCGCTGAACTGTGACAGGCGGTAAGGATTGAAACCGGTCTTGCCGATGGTCACGTCAACATTCGACTGTGCCGGCTGGCTCATGTAGGAGAAGAAGTCGTAGGCCGCATCTTTGGTTTTCTGATCCGCGGAGGCATTGATGCCGCCGGACCAGCCGCCGAAGGCAGCGAAGGGTGCGCGGTTGACACCATTGACGGCGTGCGGGCAGAGATCCGCGTCGCAGTCGGCAAGCTTTCCGGTTTCACGGTCGAGTACCTTGCGCGAACCTGGCAGCATCACTGCACCGACCTTGTCGATGACTTTTGAATTGTCCGGGTCGATCGCCAGAGTGCCGATATCACCCCAATCAATGGTCATCGCGCAGCGTCCGGAGGTGAAGAGTCCGCGAGTGTCGCCGACGTCGAGATTGATTTCGTCCGGCGGACCGTACTTGGTGGATTCGGTGTAGACGTCGAGCGCTGCGGCAAATCCCTCATTGTTGACCAGTGGGCTCATGTCTTCGGTGTCGAAGAACGCGCCCTGCTTGGTGCCTTTGGATTGCAGGAAGCCGCCGGCAATCGAGAGGATGGCCCAATAGGCTTGAGCGTTGCGCTTTTTCGAGATGCAGGAACCATAGTCGCCTTCACCGTCGCCGTTCATGTCCTTGCCGTGGAGAGACTTGGCAATCGACAGATAATCGTCCCAGGTTTCCGGCGGCGACAGGCCTTCGGCTTCCAGTATGTCACTACGGTAGTATGCCATGTGAAAGTCGCCATCCAGCGTCAGCATATAAGTCTTGCCGCTGTACTGCTGAGAAAACTCGCGGAAGAATCCGGCGATGTCATCGGACTTGAGATCCGTATCAGCCGCAACCTTGCCTGACAGATCTTCCAGGTAGCCGGGATCGGCATAATCGACCATCCACTGCGGCGCGAAGACAGCCGCGTCGATGGAGTTAGTGCCGGTCGCAAAGTCGGTCAGCAGTTTGGTATAGAGGTCAGAAAAGGGAACGGTTACGACATTGATCTCCGCCCCGGTCAGCTCCTTGAACTCCGGTGCACGCCGTTGTAGAGGCTCAGCAATTTGCGGTCCGGTGAAGGTCATGATGTTGACTTTCACGCCGTCGTACTTACCGGCCGCAAAGGCGGTCGAAGCGGCCAGCGCCACCGCGCAAAGACTCGTGGTGCCGACCGCCGCGACGCGGCGTAATCGTGAATTGGATTTTGATGACTTCATTATAAATCCTCCCGTTAAAGTGACTGCCGTTTTTGGTTTGTCGTTGTTGTGGGGTGTCCAAACTCCAGCCGCTGATATCTGCTGCTGCGGCAGGTAAGCCTGGCCTCATTCAAAGAGTTCAGGTCGTTCCTTCATATGCTTTTGAAGCGGTGCGATGCCTGCAGCCAAATGAGTTTTCATTGCCTTGGCGGCTGCATCCGGTGAGCCTTCGCGCAGGGCCTCGAAGATTGCCACGTGCTCGCTGTAAGTTTCCTGCGGCCGGTCGACGACCGTCAGCATCAGCTTGCGGACACGGTCTAGTTGCGCACGTGAACTATCGATCGCACGGCGCACTTTAGGAAAGCCGAGGAAGTCGCAGATCATCTGATGGAATTCGATATCCAGACGGTGAAACGCGTCGAGGTCGTCGGCCTCAAGATTGGCTTTCTGATAGCGGAGGCTGCGGTCTAGCTCGTTGAGCATTTCGCGGGTGATCCGTAAGGCCACTTCCCGCACGGTTTCGACTTCCAGCGCCCGGCGCAGGAAGGCCCCTTCGACCACGTCTTCGGTCCGGATTTTTGAGACATAGGTGCCGTGCTGAGGAAAAATCTCGACCAAACCTTCTTCTGCAAGACGATTGATGGCTTCGCTGATCGGCGTGCGGGAGATACCCAGTTGCGTGGCAATCTCTTCTTTTTTTATTACAGCGGTGGGCGGGAGCGTAAGATCAATGATGGCGCTTCGGAGAATCGCGTAGACCTGGGAAGACCGCGATTGTCTGGGGTCGATGACCGCGTTGTCCGGAAGCGGATGTTGCATCTCCATACCCTGCATGCTAATTATGCTAACATGCTAGCGGAGACCGAGTTGATGTCAAGTTGAAACCCGATCGTCCCAGTATAGCGTCTCCCGTCGGGCTCTTCTTGGCAACGCAGTAGGGAGTTCTTGGAGAGGCGGTTGGCGGTGACAAGAGTCAAGTAGTTTGGGTGATCCGCCGGCAGTAAGATGATTATCTGACCCGTCGTTCAGTTATTGCTGTGGTTTTGGCGATAACGATTATTGAGGTTTGGCGCGGCCACAGATGTGGCACTGGCTGTCCGAACGGTGGGAAGACTATGGAAGGAACAAGGTGCCTGAAGAAACCGAAAGCCTGACGATCCGGTTGTCGGCCGCAGACAACGTCGTCGTTGCGCGGCAGAATATAGCTGAGGGAACCTTGGTCGCGGGTGAGGGCGTCACAGCGATCGGGCGTGTCGTGCAAGGTCACAAGTTGGCGACCCGTGCGATTGCGCTGGGTGAACCCATCAGGAAGTACAATCAGATTATCGGCTTCGCGACCTGCCCGATTGTTGCAGGCGAACATGTGCACGAGCACAACTGCGCGGTTCAGGAGTTTGCGCGGGATTATGATTTCTGCGCTGATGCCAGGCCTGTTCCGATGGTCGGAGAGGCTGATAAGCGCAGCTTTGCCGGATACCGGCGGACCAACGGCCGGGTCGGTACGCGCAACTATATTGGTGTGCTCACCTCGGTGAATTGCTCGGCGACGGTTGCGCGTTTCATCGCGGACGCCTTTAACCGCAGCGGCCTGCTAGACGATTATCCAAACATCGATGGCGTGGTTTCTTTTGTGCATGGCACCGGCTGCGGCATGGCGAGTTCGGGCGAGGGCTTCGATAATTTTCAACGGACCCTTTGGGGCTATGCCTCGCATCCCAACTTCGCCGGAATTCTGATGATTGGCCTTGGGTGTGAGGTGTTTCAGATTCCGCAGCTAATGGAGACTTATGGCCTAAGCGATACGGATAGCTTCCAGACCATGACCATTCAGGCCAACGGCGGCACGCGCAAATCGATTGAGGCGGGCGTTGAACGCATCAAGGCTATGTTGCCTGCCGCCAATGCCTGTCGGCGGGAAGACGTGCCGGCGAGTGAACTTTCCCTGGCACTGCAGTGCGGCGGCTCCGATGGTTACTCCGGCATCACGGCGAACCCGGCACTCGGCGCAGCTGCGGATCTCCTGGTGCGCAACGGCGGTACGGCAATCCTCTCCGAGACGCCGGAAATTTATGGCGCGGAACATCTTCTGACCCGCCGGGCGGTCAGCCGGGAGGTGGGTGAAAAGCTGATTGAGCGGATCCACTGGTGGGAAGATTACACACAGCGGAACGGCGGCGAGATGAATAACAATCCCTCGCCCGGCAACAAGCTCGGGGGTTTGACGACAATTCTGGAAAAGTCGCTTGGTGCTGCGGCCAAGGGCGGCACCATGCCGCTGAGTGGCGTGTATCTCTACGGGGAGCCCATTGATACTAAGGGCTTTGTTTTCATGGACAGTCCCGGATACGACCCTTGTTCGATCACAGGCCAAGTGGCCTCAGGTGCCAATGTGGTGTGCTTTACCACCGGGCGCGGTTCGGTGTTCGGCTATAAGCCGGCTCCTTCCATCAAACTGGCAACCAATTCGCTGATGTACGAGAACATGTCCGAAGACATGGATGTAAACTGCGGACCGATCGCTGAAGGCGGTTCCAGCGTGGAAGAGAAGGGCGCTGAGATCTTCGAGAAGGTCTTGGCGGTCGCGTCTGGAACGCAATCAAAAAGCGAAGAGCTTGGCTTCGGAGACAATGAATTTGTCCCCTGGCAAATTGGCGCCGTGATGTAGCTGCCTTCCTGTTTGACGTAAAACAGTGTTCTGTCTGGCAGACGCATTTCAAAATCACCTTAAAGAGTATGTCGACTTCGGGAGGAAACGAGATTTATGGCTGACAGACTGCGTGGCAAAACTGCGTTAGTGACGGCTGCTGCACAGGGAATTGGCCGGGCAACTGCCGAGCTGTTCGAGGCCGAGGGCGCGACCGTTTGGGCGACCGATATAAATGAAGACGCTCTTGCCGAGGTCAATGTCAGCAACCGGCGCCGGCTTGACGTAACTGACGACGCGATGGTTTCAGATCTGGCTTCCGAGGTCGGGAGTCTCGATGCGTTGTTCAATTGTGCGGGTTTCGTGCACGGCGGAACGATCCTTGAGTGCAGCGAAGCGGACTGGGAGCAGGCGATCAACCTCAACGTTAAATCCATGTTCCGGACCATCCGCGCCTTTATGCCAAAGATGCTGGAGGCGGGCGGCGGTTCGATCGTGAATATGTCCTCGGTCGCGTCCAGTGTGAAGGGTGTTCCGAACCGCTTTGCTTACGGTATGTCCAAGGCGGCGGTAATTGGTCTGACCAAGTCGGTCGCTGCGGATTTCGTTCAGCAAGGCGTTCGTTGCAATGCGATTTGTCCGGGAACCGTTCAGTCGCCCTCTCTCGAGCAACGTCTTGCAGCGCAGGGCGACTATGATGCTGCGCGCGCGGCTTTTATCGCTCGACAACCGATCGGACGGCTGGGTAAGCCAGAGGAAATCGCCGAACTTGCACTCTATCTTGCGAGCGATGCCGCGGCCTACACGACCGGCCAAATCCATATCATCGATGGCGGCTGGTCCAACTGAACGGCATAATCCGATACTAGTAATTCACTCCGAATTTCCGCGTAAAAGGACAACTTCATGAAACTGCTTCGTTACGGGCCGCAAGGCGCTGAAAAGCCCGGGCTGTTGGATTCCGCCGGTACTATCCGCGATCTTTCCTCGGTGCTGGGCGACGTGAACGGTGACGCTCTGTCGCCTGACGCACTGGCGAAACTTGGCGCACTGGATCCGGCCAACCTGCCGGAAGTCGATGGTGCAAGTCGGATCGGGCCCTGCGTGGCCGGGGCAGGAAAGTTCATCGCTATCGGTCTGAACTATTCCGATCATGCTGCAGAGTCGGGGCTGGAAGTTCCACCCGAGCCGGTCGTTTTTATGAAAGCGACATCGTCGATTTGCGGCCCCAACGATAATGTTGAAATTCCCCGCGGTTCGGAAAAGACCGATTGGGAAGTCGAACTGGGCGTTGTGATCGGTAGCAAGGCGAAGTACGTGGATGAAGCAGACGCACTGAAGCATGTTGCCGGCTACTGTGTGGTCAACGATGTCTCCGAACGCGCTTTCCAGATCGAGCACAGTGGCCAGTGGGTCAAGGGTAAGTCGGCTGATACCTTCGGCCCGATTGGTCCCTGGCTTGTCACGAGTGACGAGGTTCCCGATCCGCAGGCGCTCTCCATGTGGCTTGACGTCAACGGCGAGCGCCAGCAGGACGGCAGCACAAACACGATGGTCTATGGAGTTGCCTTTGTCGTGTCCTATCTCAGCCGCTTCATGACCCTGCATCCTGGTGATATCATTACAACGGGCACGCCGCCGGGTGTCGGCATGGGGCAAAAGCCGCCGCGCTATTTGAAACCCGGCGATACGGTTTCGCTCGGCATCGAAGGTCTGGGCGAGCAGCTACAGCACGTGATTGCAGGCTGACAACAAAGCGGGTTTCTAACAAGAGTAGAAACCCTTAAAAATTTACATCCTTAAATAAAAGAGAGCGGTCTTTGGGCCGCTCTCTTTTTTTGTCCTGAGCACCCGATTCGCACTCTGACCTGAGTCGCATCGGCTTCGAATTTCGCCTTGTGTTCAATTGGTTAGCAGATGTATCGCGCTCTCACTGGTTTCATTTAAGTGCCACCACACGCTAAAGACGTACGTAGATTCCCGTGTAAGGGGAATTCCCAATTAGTTATTTCCCCGGAAAGTAATATTATAACTACCTCAAATACTATTTAAATCATCTGTAAACGAATGTTAAAGGCGATTTAAATATTTCATAAATGCTGCGTATACTTTTTTCCGCTAAAGTAGACACAAATATGCCACAGGGGATTCATTATGTCGGCATTTCTGTCGCCACGTCAGCAAGGTCCTTATATTATTAGCGGTTTCCGGAATTCGGATGCCGAGTCCATCGTTCAGCTTTTTAGGGAAGCCTACGGTGACAATTACTTGAAGCCCTCGATCTATGAACCCGCAACGTTCACTGCTGGGAACCGGGATCAAAAGCTGATTTCGGTTGTTGCCCGAACCGCTGGCGGCACGGTGGTCGGGCATGTCGGGCTGTCTCGTTGCGCACCGTCGCCGAAAGTTTTAGAGATCGGCCAAGCGGTGGTTAGTAAAGAGCATCGCTCGGGTGGGCTACTGGCATCGATGATGAATATTGCCATCGAACACGCCCGCAGCAGCCTTGGCTGTGAACTTCTTTTCGGCGCCGCAGTCTGCAATCATTTCTACTCCCAAAAGGCGTGTCTTTCCCTCGGACTTACCGAAATCGGTTACGAGATGGACTATCTGCCCGAGCGCATGTTTCTCCAGGCGCACGGGCCGATTGGACGTGTCGCTACTTTGAATTACGCCCGCAGCTTTGCGCAGGACAACGACGCAGAGGTCTTTTTGCCGCAATGCTACGCCGGTACGGTCCGGGACGTGGTCGCGCATCTCGGGGACCGGCGCAGCTATATCGATGCAAGTGTATCGATGGTTCCACGAGGCAGCAGCGAACTGACGGTCACCGACATGCCGGACTGCGACGTCACCGCTGTCAATCTGAGGCATGCCGGCAGGGACTTTGATGCCAGCGTGAATTCTTTGGAAGAAGAGGCAGAGGCAAACGGTCGTGCGATTATGAAAGTGGCGATCAATCTCGGTGAGCCGGAGGTGGCCCGGGTGGCCGCTGCACTTCGTGCCAGGGGATATTTTTGCGGCTGTGTTTTGCCGCGTTGGTTCGACAGCGATGCCTTACTCATGATCAAAGCGTTCAATGAGCCGAACTTTGCCGGTTTGAAAATTCAATCTGAGCGCTCGCACGGTCTGCGCGATCAAGTGTTGCGGGATTACCAGTCGGTTGTCGCCGAGCGCGAAGCGATGGTTGCCGGGACCGAAACCGTCGCGGCCTGATCGCGGTTTTTGGAGGAGGTTCGGGCCGCTTACTCCCAGTTCGGCTCAATACCGTTTCGCCATAACCCGAGGCGCTCGGCTCTTGCCGACGTCTCTTCATTGACATAGCGCTCGGCACCTATTGCATCGGTGAGCGCCCAACCCTTTTCGACAAGCCAAGCGTTTAACTCGGGGCCACCCACGCCGCCAAGAAAGCAGAGGCCGATAAAGGATCCGTCGCTGTCTCGTCCGCGATCCTGACAAACGATCCAGTGATTCCCCAAGCGATTCAGAGTCGCCCAGCGGGCATCCCGACCACAGGTCCAGAGGACCGGACCTTCGCTGCAGACCTGTTCGTTGGTCGGTGCCCGCAAGCCTTCCAGCCGGACCAAGACTCCGCCAACCTCGATGGCGGCGGGACCAAAAACCTCACTCTGCTTGCCGGATACCTCGGCGTTTGCAGCCCAGGCTGCGGTATGGGCAGAGGAGATTGCTAGCCCAATCAACAGGAACAGAAGGGGGACGATGTGTCTCATAGGAGGCATATTGGCACGTCCGGCTGCGGAAGATACAGCGTGCGAGATGTCAAAATGGGACTGTCGGGGGCGGCTCTAAGTTTTTTTGAGTAGGCGCAAGCCGCTGGATGAGTCGAGACAGTCTTCCGGAAGTAAGCCGTCCAGTATATTGGCGACATCGCATGGGTCGTCGGTGAACTGCAAGCCTAGGATACCGTCTTCCTGCCACACAACTTCGACATTCAGATCAGTGGAACGGGCCAGGCGCAACTTAATGATCTGCTTATCGTCGGGCGCATCGTCCAGACAAACACGCGCTCCGTTGATCGAGAGATCGATGACGGCGCAATCCAGCGTCGCGATCTCGTTGATCAGGCATCCGGAAAGAACGACCTGGGCGCGTTTGTAGTGCCGCTGGTCGGGTGTCTTCAGGGAGTGAACGGTGGAGTTGGTCAAGCTCAAAACTTCTTCGCCGTAGAAACAATTGCCGGTGACGGAGCCGTATCCAGAAGCAATGGCCATTCGACGGCGACTGATCAATTCGGGTTCGATCGAGACGGGCATCGAGAGGTGCCGGCAGATCAAAGTCTGCGCCAGCATGATTAAGAAAAGATCAAAAAAATCAACCTGATCGACGATTTTATCTAAAGGTTATTTTTGTGTGACTTTATACTCGTTAAGGTAAGTGTCATTCTTGGGGCACCAAACCGCAGTCAACAGCGGGTGTATCCTTCGCAGATGAGAGCGCGATGGCGGTGTGGCTGCGCGTAACTCCTTCGATAATTTTAATCTTTTCAGTAATTACACTTTCCAGCGCAGCAGCGTTCCGGGCTCGAATCTTCAGGAGATAGTCGAAATCTCCGGTTACGTGATGGCATTCCTGCACTTCCGGTAACGCGACGATCTGCTGGAGGAACTGGCTGACTTTGGTCGGATGACTCAAGGTGATTTGTACGAAGGCACAGATGTCGAGCCCGAGAGCGCTGGCATTCAGAATGGCAACTTGACCTTTGATAACGCCACGGACCTGCAGCCGTTTCAGACGGTCGTGAATGGTGGAGGCGGAGATGCCGGTTTCCTTCGCCAAATCGCTGTAAGACCGGCGGCAATCATCCTGAACGAGCGTCAGGAGTTGGCGGTCAGATTGGTCAATTTCCATTTAAGTTCACAAATTCCGTGATTTATCCGATTTATGATGCTAATTTTCGGATAGTATACGATATGGGCGATGAATTCAATGCTGGAGCTATTTGCGAAAGGACTTTTGTTGGGGCTGTCGGTTGCCGCGCCTGTCGGTCCAATTGGTGTACTTTGTATCCGGCGCAGTCTTACTCAGGGCATGGGGATCGGCTTTGTATCCGGACTTGGGGCAGCGGCGGCGGATGCCTGCTACGGCGCTGTCGCAGCGTTTGGCTTGGCGGCGGTATCAATTTTTCTGCTGGAAATGGAAGGCGCGTTACGGCTTGGTGGCGGCCTGTTTCTTGTTTGGCTGGGAGTGAAGACCTTTCGTGCGGTTCCGGCGGCGCTGGGGACAGACGGTAAAAACGGAGGACATGGCGGGGCTTTTCTGTCGTGCTTCGTCCTTACCCTCGCGAATCCGGCGACGATTCTTTCCTTCATTGCACTTTTCGCAGGACTTGGATTTGCAGGGGCAACCGCGGGCTTGGGTGGGGGGTACACCGGCGCAGTAATCCTGGTTTTTGGCGTTTTTCTGGGATCCGCTCTCTGGTGGCTGGGCCTGAGTGGCAGCGTAGGATTGTTGCGCAAGCGGGTTACACCATCTGCGCTGCAGTGGATCAACCGACTGTCAGGACTTGTCCTTGCTGCCTTTGGTTTCTTTGCCTTGAGTGGGCTGTTTCTTAGCCAAATTTAGCTTTAATCAGAGCTGCGGGTTCGACGGACCGCATCCAGCCAGCCGCTGTAGCGGGTATCACGCTCCTCAGCAGACATGCGGGGCTCAAATCGCCCGGTGCTTTGCCAGGTGCCCGAGATACCGCCCAGACCGTTCATGACGCCGCTCTTCAGCCCTGCCAGACAGGCAGCCCCAAGGGCTGTGGTCTCGGCGACCACCGGCCGCTCGACAGCGACACCCAGGATGTCGGCCAGCATCTGCAGCATCCAGTTGTTCGCGACCATACCGCCGTCGACCCGCAGCGTTTCCAGGCCGCTCGCGCCGTCGGCTTCCATGGCTTTCAACAAATCCCGGGTTTGATAGCAAACTGCTTCCAGCGTCGCGCGAGCAATCTCCGCAGGCCCGGTCGCGCGGGTCAGGCCGAAGATCGCACCACGGGCATCGGCATCCCAATAAGGCGCACCCAGGCCGGTGAAGGCAGGGACCACATAGATCTCCTGTGACGCGTCGGCCGATTTCGCTAAACCCTCGGTCTCACCGGCCGAGGAAATGATCTTCAGTCCGTCGCGCAGCCACTGCACTGCAGCGCCGGCAACGAAGATGCTGCCTTCCAAGGCGTAGTTGGTCCTGCCATCGATACGGTACGCAACCGTCGTAAGGAGCCGGTTCGTTGATTTCAGCGCGGTCTCGCCGGTATTCATCAGCGCGAAGCAGCCGGTGCCGTAAGTCGACTTCATCATGCCGGATTCGAAACAGGCCTGCCCGACTGTCGCCGCCTGTTGATCTCCTGCAATGCCCAGGATCGGGATTGGCGCGCCAAACAGACTTGCATCAGTTACACCGAAGTCGGCATTGCTGTCGTAGACTTCCGGCAGCAGCGATGCGGGAACGCCGAAGAGTTCCAAAAGATCTTCGTCCCAGGCTTGACGATGGATATCGAACAGCATGGTGCGGGCGGCATTCGTTGCGTCGGTTGCATGAACCTTACCGCCGGTGAGCCGCCAAAGTAGGAAGCAGTCAATGGTACCGAAGGCGAGTTCACCACGGTTGGCCCGGGCGCGCAGGCCTTCGACGTTCTCCAGCAGCCAGGCAATTTTAGTCGCCGAGAAATAGGAATCGATGAGCAGGCCTGTGCGGGCCTGAACCATTGCCTCGTGACCTTCCTGCTTCAACTGATCGCACAGCGGCGCCGAACGCCGGTCTTGCCAGACGATCGCTTTATGCACGGCTTCACCGGTCTTGCGGTCCCAGATGACTGTGGTTTCCCGCTGGTTGGTGATGCCCAGCGCGGCGATATCACCGGCAGAAACCCGGGCATTGGATAGTGCGCCTTTGACCACGCCGACCGTGTCACGCCAGATGTCTTCGGCTTCATGCTCGACCCACCCCGACTGCGGAAAGTGTTGCGGTAATTCCTGCTGCGCCTGACCCATCGGACGTCCGGCGTCGTCAAAGACCATAGCCCTGCTACTGGTGGTACCCTGATCGATCGCAAGCAGTGATCGTGCTGAAGACATGTCCGCTTTCCTCCCTCATCTGCCGCTGCCAGATTTGACTTGCCCGGTCCTTGCGACATCAGTCCTGATTCGGAACCAGACTATAGTCGCCGGCTCAGCGAAGGCGAGGAAAAATACCCTGATGAAGGTGTGACGAACTCCAGAACCTCTATGACATCAGTCGTTCGTCGAAGGGACAGGCTGTCAGGTTCTCATATCCGTCTTCAGTAATCAGAACCTGCTCTTCCAGCTTGATCCCATCCTTACCGCCGACTGTGCCGATATAAGCCTCGACACAGAGCGTCATACCCGGCTCGATAACGTACTCGAATGCTCCGTCGACGAAATCTTCTGGATAGTAAATGGCCGGATATTCGTCGCAGAGCCCGACGCCGTGCAGCATAACGCCGTAACGCTGGGGCCGGAATTCTTCGGACAAACGGTCGCCGCGTTCGACCAATTCCCGGAAAGCCACGCCGGGCTTGAGCAGTTCCATGTTCTTGGAAATGTGCCGGTGCGCGATGTCGTGCAGGCGCCTTTGCTCGTCACTGGCTGGTCCGTCGCCGCAATACCAGGTGCGGGAAATGTCCGCACACATCCCGTAGGGGCCCACAAGATCGGTGTCGAAACCGACCAGGTCACCCTCTTGAACCTTGCGTGGGCCCGCTTCCTGCATCCAGGGATTCGTGCGTGGGCCCGAATTCAAGATTCGGGTTTCGATCCACTCGCCGCCGCGTTTAATGTTTTCGGCGTGCAGGACGGACCACAGCTCGACTTCGGCGATTCCAGGGTGCAGGGCCTTGCGCATTTCCGAGACGGCGATCTCGCAAGTGGCCATGGCACAGCGCATGGCCTTGATTTCGTCCGCACCCTTGACGACTCGCGCCTGTTCCATCACCTGCTGACCGCTCTTTATGTCGATGTTCAGGCTCTCAAGCGCGCGTAGCCCTGCAATCTCAATCTTATCGATGGCCAGCCGCCGGTTGCCGCTGCCATGCCGGATCAATAGCTCGTCGATCTGTTTTGCAAAGGCCTGGGCATAGTCTTCTTCCCGGTCGCCGGTCAGGAAATAGAAGAAGCCCGCGCCGCTGCGGATTTCCCGGATCAGCGGCAGATGACCGGAAAGATGATCGCACCCATGAAAATCCCACAGCACGACATAGC
Source organism: Pelagibius sp. Alg239-R121 (assembly GCF_947331435.1). GTDB lineage: Bacteria > Pseudomonadota > Alphaproteobacteria > Kiloniellales > Kiloniellaceae > Denitrobaculum. Next base: position 275,700 of record NZ_CAMZOF010000004.1, read on the forward strand.
CGTCGGCCGATACGAAGGCGGCGCGGGCCGGATTGTGCGTGATCCAAAGATGCATGTTGGAGCTGTCGGTGGCATAGCGGATGTTGAGCGGGTCGAATAACAGAACGCCGGCATAATCCCGCTTTTGCAGCTCCGCGCAGATTCGATTCAGGCGGGCCTCACGCATGCGGTCCAGGTTTGGTGCGGTCAGACCAAGCGCTGCCCATTCGGTGAAAGCAAGGTCCGTCGGTCCGATCTCTACCCGGTCGTTATCGTTGGGAGATCCATCCGGCTTGAGGCCGGCGGACCGGCTCGGATCGATCTTTGGCTGGCAGACGGAATAAGCTGTTCTGGTCATAGGGTGGTTCTCCACTGCCGAGATAAATCGGCTGCTTTTTCATCTCTGAATTCTCCGGTATCAGAAAAATCTTCCTCTCATTGGCCCCGAAGCGACCGACACTTGTCGTCTGACGTGTGAGTCCTTGTGATTCCCTGGTGCTTGGCAATAATTGCGCGTCGGATCGTTGCGGCCTGTCGGTGGTGGCGGACGAGTATGTTCATTCAATGAGGAGAGACCCGAGTGCCCAAGATCAATGCCGACCGCCTGCTTGCGGATCTAAGACATCTCCGCAGCATCGGTGCGGTCGATAATGGCGTTGTGCGGCCAGCGTTCTCCGAAGAGGATATGGAGGCGCGCCGCTGGCTTAAGGCGCAGTATGAGGCGGCTGGCCTGGAGGCGACGATCGACGGTGTCGGAAACGTATTGGGGCGCTCACCCAATGCCGGTACGGCACTGTTGATCGGGTCGCACTCGGATACCCAGCCGACCGGCGGCTGGTTGGACGGAGCCCTGGGCGTCGTTTACGGCCTCGAAGTTACCCGGGCGTTGAGGGAAGATCCCGAAACCAGGCATTTGGCTGTCGATGCGGTCTCGTTGCAGGATGAAGAATCGCGGTTTTTTGGCTGTATGGGCAGCCGTTCGCTCTGCGGCTTCTTTACGCCAGAGATGGAGGCCGATGCTCAGGATAAGGATGGTGTCCTGCTAAGCGATGCTTTGCGTGATGCGGGTCTGAGAGATGCTCCGCGCATCCAACTTGATCGTGAACGCTATCTGGGCTTTCTGGAAGCGCACATCGAACAGGGACCGCATCTTGAAGAAGACGGACTTGGCATTGGCGTCGTCACCTCTATCGTCGGTCTCGGTGGCCTGCGCCTGAAATTCGATGGTCAGCAGAACCACGCCGGCACGACCATGATGGCGATCCGCAAGGATGCCTCGGCTGCGCTATATGCCTTGGCCAATGCCATTAACGAAGAATTTCCCAAGGTCGCAGGAGAGCGTTCGGTTTGGACCATGGGCCGCGCCGTCATCGAACCGGGTGCGGCTTCAATCGTGCCGGGTTACGCGGAATTGGATCTGCAGTATCGGGATAAATCGACGGAGGTGCTGGATGCCTTTGAGGCAACGGTTTCGCGTCTTATCGACGAGATCAATGCGCGTGGCGGTGCAAAGATCACTTCTGAGCCGGCGCGTGTGCGTGTTGCGCCTGCCCACATGGACGAAGGCTTCCGCAGGCACCTTGCGGTTGCCGCACAAAAGAATACAGGCGAAATGTGGACGGAGATGCCCAGCGGCGCGTTCCATGACGCAGGGGTCATCTCGGAATTCATGCCTTGCGCCATGTTGTTCATCCCCTCCATCGGCGGGATCAGTCACGACTTCGCCGAAGACAGCCACGACGACGATATCGCGCTTGGTTGTCAGGTTCTGGCCGATGCGGCAGCCTCTATCCTCGGTGAGTAACCGGACTTAATGCCGGTGCCGCAGGGCTCGGCCCGGACGGGCACCGGTAAAGCCACCATCGCTCCAGACTAACCGGCCGTTGACGAAAACCCTGTCGATCCCCCTTGCGGGCGTTTTTGGATGCTCGAAGGTCGCCGAATCTTCGATGGTTTCTGCATCGAATAGAACGAGGTCGGCAAAGGCGCCTAGCCGGATCGTGCCGCGGTCCTTAAGCTTGAACTGCTCGGCGGTCATGGACGTCATTTTCCGTACGGCGGTTTCCAGATCGAACAGTCCTTCATCCCGTGAATAGTGACCTAAGACGCGTGGAAAGGTCCCCCAGAGGCGTGGATGGGGGTGCTCGTCGCCGGGAATGCCGTCCGAACCGATCATGGTGTGCGGGTAGGCGAGGATTTTCCGCACGTCTTCTTCATCCATGGAAAAGAAGATGCCGCCGGCGGGCAACAGCGCCTCGATCGTATCGTCGACGGAACGTCCCATATCCTTGGCGACGTCTTCCAGATCCCAGCCGGAGTAGTTGGGATGGGGAACGGACCAGGTGACCAGAACCTTCGAGGCCGTCATCAGGCGTCCGGCGTCCAGCATTGTGGAGCCTGCGACGTAGGGGTAGGCGTCAAGCGTCAGCAGCTGCGTCGCGCGGGCCTGATCGATGGCGGCCAGGGTCTCGCCGGAACGGCCGTGATTGTTACGGCCAACGCATTTGTGATGAGAGATCAGAACGGGGATCTTCGCCTCGCGCCCGATCCTGGCGGTCTCTGCAATGGAATCCGCAATATGATCGGCCTCATCGCGCATATGGGTGGTGTGGATGGCGCCGAAATCACTGAAACCTTCCAGGATCTCGATGACCTCTTCGGTCGCTGCTGCGCGGGCCGGTGGATAGAAGAGACCTGTCGAGAAACCGGCCGCACCGGCTTCCATACTTTCGGCCAGGGTCGTGCGCATGGCATCGATTTCATCACCTGTTGCAGTGCGGTCCAAACGTTCCATGGCAGCCAGCCGCAAAGTCGAATGACCAACCTGACAGACGGCATTTACCGCGGCTGGTTCGGCATCCAACGCATCCAGATATCCGGCAAAGGTGGCGTGGAAATTCCTCGGGTCGCCAGACAACAAGTCGATCGGCGGCGGTGGCCGCCGATCGATCGCCAGGGGCGCGATACTGACCCCGCAGTTGCCGGTTACAACCGTGGTTACCCCCTGACTGATCTTGAAGTCCATCGAAGGTGTCGCCACCAGAGCATGATCGTCGTGGGTATGGGAGTCGATGAACCCCGGCGCGAGAACCTTACCGCCCGCATCGATCTCGCTCGCGCCCCGGTCTTTGGAAAGATCACCAAGTGCAGAGATTCGATCATCGAGGATCGCTAAGTCGCCTGTGAAGGATGGTTCGCCACTGCCATCGATGACGCGCGCGTTTCTGATAATGATGTCGTGTTGCTGCGCCTGAACGCCGGTCGTGTTTTCTGTCACCGCTTGATCCGAATTGTTGGAACTCTATTCCTTCATAACAGAATATCGGCGCAGAAGGTGAAGGGTCTTGCATCGGATTGACCGAGACCGGCGGTGAAAGTCTATTAATGCAGTCTGTTTGACGGGAAGGTCAAAGTTGCTCGGGTGCCTGATCCGAGTTCGCTTTCGACGGTGAGCGTGCCACCATGAATCTCAATGAACGAATGGGTGATTGCGAGGCCAAGACCTGCGCCGGAGGAAGGTTCTTGCGAACTTTTGAGTTGGGTAAAGGGTTCCAGGACGTGATTGATTTGGTTCGCGGCTATTCCAATGCCGTTGTCTTCGACGATCAGTTGAACGTCTCCCCCACTTACCTTTGCCTGAATCACGATCTCGCCGCCCCGGGGCGTGAACTTCATGGAATTGGTCAAAAGATTGAAAAGCATACGGTCAACCATTTGCCGGTCAGCCCGTAAAAGCGGCAGAGCCGGATCGAGCCTGGTTCGGATCGATATGCCAGCAAGTGTGGCACCGGGTTCGATCAATTTGAGTGCTGTTGAAATCAGCTCATCAACGGCAATCTCGATGTCGTGCAGTTCAACGTTTCCTGATTCGATTTTCGATAGATCGAGGATATCGTTGATCATTGTCAGAAGCAGCTGCCCACTCTGGTGTATATCGCTGGCGTAATCCAGGTACCTCTTTCCGCCGACAGGCCCTAAAAATTGTCCCTGGATCATCTCGGAAAACCCCAGAATTGCGTTCAGTGGGGTTCTGAGATCGTGGCTCATTCTGGCCAAGAATTCTGATTTTGCCCTATTTGCGGCCTCGGCCTCCGTCTTCGCATGTTTTAAGAGTGTTTCGCTCTCGCGAAGCTGTTGTTCCGTCTTAAACTGGACCCGAACGTTCCGGATTGTCCGCTCAAGCAGCGCTGGGGTCAGCTCGTTCTTGTCCAGATAATCAAACGCCCCAGCGTTTGTCGCTTCCACATCGACGGTGTAGTCACCTCGTCCTGTCAATATGACCAGAGGTGTCGAACTCAAACGGCCTCCTAACCTGGTGAGAAGCTCCAATCCTGTATGTGCGCCGAGGTGATAGTCGATAAGACCAACATCGAAGGACTCTTGTCGAAGGCGATCGAGTGCCTCCGGGAAGTTGTTCAGCGAGATCAACTCGTAACTAAGGTGTTCAAGGCTCGACAGGTGTTTTCGAACCAGCTTGTGTTCAACCAGATCGTCATCGACATGGATGATCCGAACCGGCCTGGGGAGAATCGTCGTTTCTTTTTGCTGTTGGTGGGAGACCTTACCGCTGAGCGCTGGCTCGCAGTTCTTTGGATTGGAGGAAGGTTCTCTCGTCAGCGTTTCTGGCAAAGCCATTGTCAAAAGCCCCAAGATTCTTTCAGAAACCTTATTGCGGATCGTAAGCGGAGCTAAACTCCAGTTAAGTAAATTATGCTTAATATATAGTTAATGTATTGGGAATTTTAAAATGTCAAGCCAGTGTGATTCAATCTGTTCTGCCATTTAAGCAAGTTCAGAGTAAGTAGACGGTTTCTGTATATAAGAATTCGCCTCCAGGTCGTAACATCAGAATGCATCTTCTATTGATATAATGTCGAAAATACAATGCTTCGGGTGTGGAGGTGGTCATGGTTTGACTTTATCTCACGAATAGTCGCGTGTCCGTCATTCTTTGCCTTGTTCTGGATAGGCAGCGCCAGAGTAGGTCTTTGCAATATTGTGGAATCGTTATTATTTCCCGCTAGCAGTAGGTAGTCGACCAGCGGCCCGCCGTCTTCTAGGCTCATTGGCTGATGCCTCTGCGAGACTATTTCGAGTGTCACCGTAAATAGTTTCTGGCTGCAAGAATCACTCCACCGCTCGACCAGCCAACACACTCTTTTTCCAAGAACCCAATTCGCGCAAGATATATTCTGTAAGAACCATCTCGCGTCATCTCACCCAATGGCCGATTAAAGTCCGTCGAATAATTTTTCACTCTCAGACAGATATTTCCTGACCACCCCAAAGGTCATTTCGGAAGTGATGGCGGAGCCCAGGGGCTCGTCAGCGGCAATGGCCAACACAGCTAACAACTTCATGCTCGCCTGCGAAACATATCCACGCCTTAAGCACAGAAAGTTCAAGTTATTGGCGCATCGTGTGATCTATAGGGACAGGCTAATAAGATTTTCAGTGCCGATGCTCTCGCCTAGAGTGAACGGACTTGGCGCACAGGGATCGAGAAATGCTGGCACAGAAAAGCGACTTCATCGGGTTGGAAGGCATCACGCATCTGGCGACTGGTGGCGAGCCGCCATTGTTGAAAGCCCATCGGGACGCCTTTGAAGACTTTGCGCGCGACAAGGCCAGCGGCCAGAACGGATACCGGCGTCACTGGCTGGTGGCGCAAGAGGTCAGGGCGCGGTTGGGGCGCCTTACCGCAATGGCGGCTGACGATATTGCCTTGGTCGGGAGTGCGTCGGAGGCGATCAACCGAGCCGTTTCCTCGATCGACTGGCAGGCGGGCGATTCGGTTGTGACTCCAGAGATCGAATTTGCGTCGGGGCGCTATGGTCTCACACGTCTCGAAAAGCTCGGCGTCCAGGTCCGCATGATTCCCTCCAGAGGCGGGGTCATTGAAATCGGGGATCTGATCGAGGCCTGTGATTCCCGCACACGCCTGCTTCTCGTCAGCCAAGTCAGCTATCTGACCGGCCAACAGATCGATGTTGCGCAATTATCAGATGCGCTGGAAGGGCGGGATATCGTGCTCCTGATCGATGCCAGCCACGCGCTTGGCGTCGTGCCGGTGGATGCGCGCTTGAGCGATTTCGTCGTTTGCTGCGGTTACAAGTGGCTGCTTTCGACTCACACCGGCATTCTTGTTTGGAACCGCGAACGCCGGCCTGAATTCGAACCGCTTGGTGTCGGCTGGAACTCCGCGACCCAGGGCGAAAGACCAGGGCAATACAATCTGCTGGAAACCGCGGGGCGGGCGGAGGTCGGAAACCCGAACCATCTGGACACCTACCTCATGCGTACGTCGCTGGATTATCTTCTGAACATCGGGATCGACGAGATTGCTGCCAATGCCCATAACCTAGGCGGTCATCTGCGCGCGGAACTTTTTCGAATGGGTGCGGAGGTACTCACGCCCGAACCTAAAGCAGCCCGCGCCGGCAATATAGCTTTCGCGCATCCTGATTACGAGCGGATCATGCAGGTCCTGGCGGCTGAAAAATTTCTTGTTTGGGGAGATAACGGCCGTATCAGGTTATCCGTGCATGCCTTCGTCGATTGCCATGACATTGAGCGATTCCTGAAGCGGATTGCAGACTTCCTTTGACGTCACTGCCGGGTTTTAGAACTGCGTTTCGTCCAATGTCATGACGCTGTCTGCGTTGGCGACCGCCTTAGCGTAAGCGCTGGCCTGCGGCAGGATGTTGTGGAGATAAAAGCGGGTTGTCTTGATCTTCGCGTCCAGGAACGCGGCATTGCCTTGATCGTTTGCCAGTTTTCCACTTGCGGTCAAGGCGCTCTTGCAGAGCAGCCAGCCACCGGCCACGGTGCCGAAGAGGTTGAGATAGGGAGTCGCAGCGGCAGCGGCTGCCTCCATGTCCTCAGCACCGAGCGCTAACAGTGTTTCGGTGGTTTTTGCGAGGAGCTTCACCTCTTCGGTTGCCGGCGCGGCGAGAGCAGCGACAGCCCCGTTGTTGCTGGCGCCAACCGCGGCCAGGGTTTCCAGCATTTCTTCGATCAGGCCACGGGCCGTCTCTCCGCCGTCCCGCAGCAACTTTCGGGACAGCAAGTCGAGCGCCTGGATACCAGTCGTGCCTTCGTAAATTGGTAGAATTCGGGCGTCCCGGTAATGCTGCGCCGCGCCGGTTTCTTCAATGAAGCCCATGCCGCCATGGATCTGAACACCCAGCGAAGTAATCATGCAGCTTAGTTCCGTCGACCAGGCTTTGGTGATCGGGGTCAGTATCCCGGCGCGGGCGTTACTTTTTGTGCGTACAGCTTGATCGGGATGGTGATGGGAGCGATCAATTTCCGCGGCATTGAGATAGGCGATGCAGCGCATGGCTTCAGTACCGGCGCGCATGGTCAACAGCATGCGCCGTACATCTGGATGATGAATAATTGCGGAACTCTTGGCATCTTTGGTGCCGATGGCACGGCTTTGGACACGCTCCCTGGCGAAGGTAGCGGCTTGCTGGTACGCCCGCTCTGCGATGGCGACGCCCTGGACCCCGACCGACAAGCGTGCGTTGTTCATCATGGTGAACATGCAGGCCATGCCGTTGTTTTCCTCGCCCACCAGATAACCAACTGCACCGCCGCTGTCGCCATAGGCCATGACGCAAGTCGGAGAGGCATGAATGCCCAATTTATGTTCAAGCGACACACATCGCAGATCGTTCCGCTGCCCCAGAGTGCCGTCTGCATTGACCAGGAACTTGGGTACGATGAAGAGGCTGATGCCTTTTGTGCCTGCTGGCGCGTCGGGCAGGCGCGCAAGAACCAGATGAATTATGTTTTCTGTGCAATCGTGCTCGCCCCAGGTAATGAAGATTTTCTGACCTGTAATCAGGTAGTGATCGCCGTTTCGTACCGCTTTGGTTTTCAAGGCACCAACATCGGACCCGGCCTGCGGTTCGGTCAGGTTCATTGTGCCGGTCCATTCGCCGGAGATCAGCTTGGTCAGGTAGGTTTGTTTCTGGGCTTCCGTAGCATGGGTCTGCAACAGATCAACGGCACCCTGATTGAGCAGGGGGCAGAGTGCGAAACTCATGTTTGCAGCGTTCCACATCTCGGTTACGGCCGTCGATACCGCCCAGGGAAGACCCTGACCACCGTATTCCGGATCGAAAGGCAGGGAATTCCAGCCACTATCGACGTACTGCTGATAGGCATCGCGAAAGCCCTTGGGAGTTCGGACGATCCCATTGACGAGGGTGGAGCCCTCCCGGTCACCGGGGTGGTTCAAAGGAGCAAGGACTTCCATCGCCAGGCGGCCGGCTTCACCCAACACCGCGTCGACAAGATCCGGTGTGGCATCCTCATAACCTGGCAATTCAGCAATACCCGACAGCCCGGCAATTTCATCGAGCACGAAGCGCATGTCTTCGATGGGGGCGATATAGGTCATATCCCGTTTCCCTGAATTCGTTTGACTCAAAAGCGCCAAAGGGCAGATACACCGCCGATCGCCAGGCACATCGTTTTTATCCTGTTAGAGACTTAGCAAGTCCAGAGGTGGAGTTCCACCGTCTACCGTGATTTATCGCCTGGCCGTCACGTCTTTAACTGTTCCGGCTAGCTTGGCCTTGCAGCGGGGAACTGTATTGACGGGTAATCACTAAATCGATAGAGAGAATTTAAGACTTATTCAACTTAAAATAAGTGGCTTTGAAAGAAATATTAACTGTTCGTTTACGACTTGTTAATACAATCGTTTGTGTGGAAACCTCACTCTGCTTTGCGCAGATAAGCACTAAAACCGGCTGACCAGTCATAGCGGTGGAATGGCGGCGCTTGGGCTGCCTGTGATGGAGTTGACGTGAAGATACAGAGGTCGATGAAATATGGTGGATGCCCCGGACTCGAAGCGGGCTGAAGAGCGGAACTCGGACCATACCTCCGTTGACGAAATTGCTTCGCGTCAGGACTGGAATACGGTGCTCGAGCTTTTGGCGACCGGCGCACCCCTGCAGCTTTCGCTTGAAGCAATCATTGGCAAGGCCGAAAGTCACTATGACGGCATGCGTTGCGCCATCATGGCGTTGGACTCTGAACGCTCAACACTACGTCATCTCGCAGCACCCAGCGTAGCGGACTGGTATCTCGCAGCGATCGATGGGACCGAAGTAGGGCCGACCGGGCACTGCTGTGCTGTCTCAGCGTTCAACCGACGGCGTGTGGTCGTCAAAGATATCGAGGTCGATGCGCAATGGCTGGAACGAGATTCGCGTGCAGGCGAGGCGGGCCTGCGCGCCTGCTGGTGTCAGCCAGTTTTCTCGATGAGCGGTAATCTGTTGGGGACATTCGCGGCGTATCACGAAGAACCGCATGTCCCCTCGACGAGTGAGCTCGAGGAGATCATGACGGCGGCTCGTTTAACGGGCATTGCCATGGAAAGAACACGCAACGATTTTGAGCTCCGCCTTGCCAAGGAATCTGCTGAGCGAGCGAGCCGCGCAAAGTCGGAGTTTCTTGCAAGCGTGAGCCATGAGCTGCGTACACCGCTTAATGCAATCCTCGGCTTTTCAGAAATTATGAAGGATGGATTGCTGGGTCCCAAAGGCGTAGAGAAATTCCCAGCCTATGCCAGCGACATCCACAGCTCTGCTCGTCATCTGCTTGACCTGATAAATGATGTCCTAGATTTGTCGCGCGTTGAATCGGGTCATGGAGAACTTCATCCGGAAGCGGTCGAGGTCAAAGACCTTATCGCCGCGTCCATCAGTCTAGTGAGAGAGCAGGCTGTTCGGAGCGATGTCACCCTGAAGTCTTCGGTCGATGATCTGATGCCGATTCTTTACGCTGACCCACTGAAAATGAAGCAGGTGGTCGTCAATCTCTTGACCAATGCAATCAAATTCTCGCCGTCTGGCGGGATGGTTTTGGTGCGTGCAGGACTGCTGAAGAACGACGACCTAGAAATATCGGTGACTGATTCAGGTATCGGAATGAGCCGCTCGGATATCAAAGTCGCGCTCGAGCCTTTTCGGCAAGTCGAAAATGTCGCGACAAGAAGCCGTCAAGGTGTCGGCCTCGGTCTGCCCTTGAGTAAGACACTGGTCGAGCTGCACAAGGGAAGCCTGGATATCGAGAGTCATCCAGGACAGGGGACGACGGTTCGAGTTCGGATGCCCGCCGACCGCCTGACCCTGCTTTAGCGCCTAAATCTCGTTTATGCTGAGAAGGGGCAATTGCAATCTGGAAAATCTCGAACAACAGACCCTAAAGCGGGCAATGTTTCGTCGGACGCAGCTCATTGTCTTGTCGACCGCTTAACCTCAGAGATATCCTGAATCTCAACTGACACTAGAACCTGATGACTTGCCGCACGGTCTTGCCTGAGGCAAGCCGATCAAAACCCATGTTGATTTCCTGCAAGTCCAGGACGTCGCTCATCAGTCGGTCGACGGGAAGTTGTCCCTGACGATAGAGTTCGATGTAGCGGGGAATGTCACGCACCGGCACGCAGGACCCAATGTAACTGCCCTTAATGGTACGTTCTTCAGCAACCATATTAACCTGCTGAAGATCCCAGCGGTGATCGGGGTGGGGCAGGCCAGCGCTGACGGTCGTGCCGCCGCGTTTGGTGACCCGGTAAGCCTGTTCCATGGCCCTGACTGAGCCGGCCAGTTCGAAAGCAAAATCAACACCCCCGCCGGTAAGGTCCTTCACCGCTTCTATCGCATTTTCGTCGGCGGCATTCACCGTGCCCGTGGCGCCCAGTTCACTCGCCAAGTTCAATTTGCTGTCCTGAAGATCCATGGCAATGATGTGCCGCGCACCGGCGAGCTTGGCGCCCAAAAGCGCATTAAGGCCCACGCCGCCGAGGCCGAGCACCGCGACACTGCTGCCCGGCGGAACTTTTGCCGTGTTCACCACGGCGCCGACGCCGGTCAGGACCGCGCAGCCGAAGAGAGCGGCTTCTTCGTGGCTCAATTCTTCGTCGTCGACCTTGATCAACGAACGGCGCGAGACCACGGCATATTCGGCAAAGGCCGAGACGCCCATGTGATGATGCAGCATTGAATCCGGTGTTGCACCGGGACGCTCGAGCCGGCGCTCGCCCGAAAGCAGGGTGCCAGCCGTGTTAGCCTCTGCGCCGGGTTCGCAAAGCGCTGGCCGCCCTTCCGCGCAGGGCAGGCAACTGCCACAGCTGGGCACGAAAACCATTACCACTTTGTCGCCGGGATTAAGGTCCTCGACGCCAGGGCCGCATTCGGCGACAACGCCTGCGGCTTCGTGGCCGATCACCATGGGGGTGGGCCGTGGGCGGCTGCCGTTTATCACGGAGAGGTCCGAATGACAAAGCCCGGCGGCTTTCACTTCCACCAGGACTTCGCCTGCGCCCGGTGGCGCTAGCTCAACCTCTTCGATCACCAGGGGCTTTGTTTCGGCGTAAGGTTGCGATGCGCCAAGGGCATGTAGAACGGCGGCTTTGACTTTCATTTTCATTCCTCGCAAGCGCAGGCAGATGCCATTGCGGCAGGCAGCGCATTGATTAGCTATGCTTTTGGAACCAGCGCCGGTGTCGACACAGGATCGGTTGCCGCCAGTCTAATCACATGCGAGCGGAGGAAACAGCTTGTTGTGCGGATCTGCCGAGGGCTGTCAGGTCGGTCGCAAAACGATCTTGGCCGCGGCGGTCGAGCCCTTACTGAGGTCTTCGAAGGCGGCTGCACCTTCAGACAGAGGGCGCTGTTCGATCCAGTCGAGTTTTCCCAATGCGCCACTGTGCATGGCCGCGACCGTGGCCCGGAAATCGATCATGGTGTAGGTGTAGCTGCCGATGAAAGAAACTTCCTGCAAGGTCGCCTTGCGGATATCGATTCCGTCGTTGCTGTCCTGCAGGCCGATGTGTACCACGACTCCGCCAGGTCGGACGGCCGCCAGGGCCGCGGTTCGGGTTGCACGGCCACCGACCGCATCGATCACCACGTGCATGGAGTTGTCATCCGGCGTTGGCCCCGAAATCGGATCGTAGACCGCACCGATCTCCTGCGCTTCGGCCGTGCGCCGCCGCAGCGGATTGGTGTCGCCGAGCATAATATACCGGCAGCCATGGCTGCGCAGTACAAGGGCTGCAGATAAACCAACGGCACCGCCGCCTAACACCAGTGCCTTAACTTCCGAAAGCGGCCGGTCGCTGGCTTTGGCGGCCAAAACAACACCGTGCAGGGCCGTCGCGATAGGTTCGGCCAAAGCAGCTTTTGCGCTGTCCATGCCATCGGGCACGTCGATGAGATTGCGCTCCGGGATGGTGATCATCTCCGCGAAGGCTCCTTGGCGCGGCTGCATCGATATGATCTCGCGCCTTGGGCAGAGATTGACCCGTCCGGAAAGGCAGCACTCGCAGCTGCCGCAGCTGACCAGCGGATTGATCACGACGCGGCGTCCCTTGTTGCCGTCCGGCCCCTCGACCACTATGCCGCTGGCTTCGTGCCCCAGAATGAGAGGCGCAGGCCGCCGCTGGTCGTGGCCCTTGAAGGCATGCATATCTGAACCACAGATGCCGACCGCATCGACTTTGACAAGGCACTCGTTGCCTGCAGGCTGCGGGTCCGGTTCGTCGCGGTAAACCAGCTGTTCCGGCGCGGTATAGACCAGGGCTTTCATTTTCTTGTTCCTATTTGGCGGTATAGCCGCCGTCGATATTGATCACCTGACCGGTGATGTAATCAGAGGCGCGCGAGGCAAGAAAGACGGTGAGGCCGTCCAGATCCTCCATCTTGCCGTTGCGGCCGATGGCGGTCTGGCTGGCATTGCGGGCAGATCGTTCCGGATCGGCGAAGACCGCCTCCGTCAACTCCGTCGGGAAAAAGCCCGGCGCGATGGCGTTGGCGGTTACGCCGGACGGGGACCAGGCTTCGGCCATGGCGCGTGTCAATTGGGCGATTCCGCCCTTGGAGGCGCCATAAGGCATGGCGTTGGGGAAGGCGCGGGTCGATTGCAGCGACGCGATATTGATGACGCGGCCAAATTGCCTGTCCTTCATGGCAGGGATGCAAGCGCGGGCGAGAAAGAACGGGATCGACAAATTAAGCTTCAGAGTCAGATCCCAGCTCTCCGGCGTAATGTCCTCGGGCGGCTGACGCAAATTCACACCTGCCGCATTCACGAGGATCGATACCGGGCCGAAAGCCTTTGCCGCTTCGTCGGTCAGATCTTCGCAGGTCGAGAGGGTCGCCAGATCCGCCGACAGAGTGGCGGCACGGCCTTGTCCTGCGGTTTCGATTTCGGATTTGGCCGCATTCAGTTGCTCTTGCCGGCGGCCGAGCAGAACCACATCGGCACCGGCCTGGGCGAGCGCCCAGGCCATGCGGCGGCCGATCCCGGAGGTCGCGCCTGTACAGAGCGCGACCTCGCCGGTCAGATCGAAGTTACTCGGATCCGGGTTCGTCATAAGCTGTTCCCGGTCGAAACCACGCAGTCTGCTTGGTTAGGCACTGAGCTCGAACTCTTCGTCCGGGAAGTACTTGGCCAGACGGACGTCGCCGCTGCGGGCGTGGCCTTCCATGCCTTCCAGGCGCGAAATTCGCGCGGTCACCGCTGCCACGTCGCGGTTGGCGTCGCGAGTCGAGCGCTGGTAGGTGACGGTCTTGATGAACTTGCCGACCGAGAGGCCGCCCGTGTAGCGGGCCGCACCCTTCGTGGGCAGGATGTGGTTGGTACCCGAGGACTTGTCGCCGAAGGAAACCGTGGTCTCCTCGCCCAGGAACAGTGAACCGTAGTTGCGCAGGTTCTCCAGCCACCATTGCGGATCCTCGGTCTGGACCTGAAGGTGTTCTGCGGCGTAGTCGTCGCTGATCTTGACGGCTTCCTCGCGGCTTGGCGTCACGATGACTTCGCCGTAGTCCCGCCAGGCATCCCGGGCTGAAGTGCGGTTGGGTTCCGGCAGGGATTCGATAGCATCTGGGATCAGGCGCATGACCTCTTCGGCGTGCTTGCGCGAAGTGGAAATCAGCCAGGCCGGGCTGTTGGGGCCGTGCTCCGCCTGACCGGCCAAATCGGTTGCAACGATCCAGGGATCGGCGGCTTCATCAGAAATGACCAGGATCTCGGTCGGTCCTGCAAACATGTCGATACCGACACGGCCGAACAGCAGGCGCTTGGCTTCGGCCACGTACTGGTTGCCCGGGCCGGCCAGAATATCGGCCTTGTGACCGGTAAAGAGACCGAAGGCCATGGCTGCGATGCCCTGAACACCACCCAACGCGAGCACTTGATCGACGCCGGCGAGTTTCAAGGTATAGAGAATGGCGGGGTGTACGCCGCCATCCCGGTTAGGCGGAGAGCAGGCGATGACGTTATCGACGCCCGCAACTTTTGCCGTCGTCACGCTCATGATGGCTGAAGCGACGTGAGAGTAGCGGCCACCCGGGATGTAACAACCGGCTGTTTGAACCGGGATCAGCTTCTGACCGGCGAAGAGACCGGGTGACAGTTCGGTCTCGAACTCGCTCATGCTTTTGAGTTGGGCTTGCGCAAAGCCCTGTACCCGGTCGTGTGCGAACTGGAGGTCATCCTTCAGGCGCTGCGGAACCTTTGCGGCTGCAGCTTCGATCGTTTCCTGCGGGACGATGATATCACCCTCCCACTTGTCGAATTTGCGGGTGTATTCAATGGCTTTGGCTTCACCGCCTTCTTCGATCTCGCGCAGCATGCCGGCGACCAGGTCGCGCACGTCGGCTTCGCCGGTCGCGGAGGTCATCTCGGCTTTTTTAAGGTATTCGGCCTGTGGGTAGTTGGCCAAGGGATCTTTAGCGGACACGGTTTTTCTCTCCCGGTTGTCTAGGGGTCAAAGGGCTGGATTCTCTTGTTGCTGCCTGGCTGGACGTCAGCTTGATATTACGTCAGTCCAGAGCCCACAGCGAGAGTTCCGGTATAAATGCGAGCATCAACACGACACTCAGCATGGCGATAACGTATGGCCCCGCGCGGGCCGCGATACTCAGCACCGAGGTTCCCGTCAGACCGGAGACGACGAACAGGTTCAAACCCAGCGGGGGTGTGATAAAGCCCACGCCCAATGCCGTTACCATCATGATACAGAAATGAATATCGTCCATACCGATCTCCCGCGCCAGCGGCAAAAGGATCGGCGAAAGAATGACGATGTTTGGGGTGGTCTCCATCACGCAGCCGGCCAGGATCAGAATGCCGATCATGATCAGGGTCAGGATTGCCGTATTGTCGGTCAGCGAAGTCATGCTCTGGACAAAGCCTTGCGGTACTTCGAGGGCTGCAAGGGTTTGTGCCAGCGGCAACGAGAGCGCGATAATCGGAAGGATCACACCATTCACCTTAGCCGAGCTCTCCAACATCTTGGGGAAATCGCCCAGGGAAATGGTGCCCTGGAACAGACCGATGATGATGGTGGTCACCACCGCGACGGCGGCCGCCTCGGTGGGCGTAAAGATGCCTGTATAGATTCCGCCTAGGATGACGACCGGGACGAGCAGGGCGTATCGCCCCTCGTAGATCGTCTTCAGCCAGCGCTCCATCGAAAAGCCGCCTTCGGCGTTTTCGTATCCGTAAATCCGGTTCATCACGATATTGGTGATCATGATAGAGAGCATGACCATTACGCCGGGCACGGCTGCGGCCAGGAACAGGGTCGAGGCGGAGACGCCGAGCACCAGGCCGATGATGATGTAAGCGATCGAGGGTGGGATCAGGATACCGGTACAGGCGCCCGAAGCTACCAGGGCACAGGCGTAGGGCTTGGGATAGCCCTGTTCGGTCAGGCGGTCGATGGTCATACGCCCGACCGCCGCGGCACCGGCCGCGTCCGAGCCGGAAATACACGCGAAGAAGCCGCAGCCCAGAACGGTCGCCGTTCCGAAACCGGTCTTGAAACCGCCCGCCGTGGCTTCGGCAATGTCCAGCAGCTTGTTGGAAAGGCCTGTGCGGACCAGCACGTCGCCAGTCAGGATGAAGAGCGGCACGGCGATCAAGGCAAAGGCATCGATTCCGTCGAACAGTGCCTCGCCGACCAGGGAAAGCGGCAGCACGTCGGTCAGGACCAGCATGGCCACGGCCCCAAGGCCCAAGGCGACCCAGACTGGCACGGCGAGGGCGATCAGCAGCACCATACCGCAGAGCGAGACGTAGAATTCCCACCCCAGTTCCACAGATACCTGCTGATTTAAGATCTGATACATAATTTAGACCCTCAATCGAACAGGCGATTGCCGTCGAACACGTCGCGTCCGTGGCGCAGATCGATCAGATCGCGCCGGATGGACTGGACGAGCCGGAACAGCATCATGGAAAAACCGAGAGGCACGGCTGCCAGGAACCAGGCCTGGCTGATACGCAGGCCATGGGTGACGGAGCCGAACTTCAGCGAGGTCTGGACGGTTTCCAGCGACCAATAGACCGCAATCACCGCCAGGATCAGCGTGGCGAAGTCTCCGAAGAGGTAGATGACAGCCTTACCGCGCGGTGGCAGATAGTGCAGCAGCACGTCGATACGGATGTGGGCGCGCTCGCGCACCGCGGCCGAAGCACCGACCCATGCCAGATAGATGAAGGCGTAGCGGGCGATTTCCTCGCCCCAAATCGAGGAGTAGCTGAGTGTGAAGCGGCGGATGACCTCCATCGCGATTGTAACAACAATCGTCGAATAGAAGACCAGCAGCAGCCAACGTTCGCCGTTCCGATCCAGTTTCTGCAGGAAGCCGTTCATGCTGATTCTTTTCTCAAAGAAGCTCCGTATATTTTAAGAAGCTTCATTCTAAAGAAAGCCGGCCGGCGGCGTTGCCTTCCCAAAGAAGGGGAGGCCGCCGGCCGAAAGCGCATAGGTCAAATCAGACGTCGTGGACGTAGAGACGGCCCTGCGTGTTGGCGGCTTCGAGCAGCTTGTCGAACGTAGCCTTGGAACCAGCCAGCTCGGTCTTGATGGCATCCCAGTCCGAGAGCTGATGTCCGGCCTTGGCGACCCACTGTTCCATTTCCGAGTCGTTGGGTGCATAGAACTGCACACCGGCTTTGGAAAGCTCCGCCATGGCGTAGGCGCGTGCACCCGGAACCTTGGCCAGGTTCTGTTGCGAAGTGATATCGCTGGCGAACTCGATGCTTTCCTGGATGTCTCCTGGCATTGAGTTGAACCACTCGAGATTACAGGAATAGACCTGTGAATCCGGTACCGAGCGGTTGAAGGTGACCCAGGAGAGAATGTCCTTGAAGCCGAAGACGTTCAGCGCCTCGACCGAGGGATCCAATGCGTCGGCAACGCCTTGCTTGATTGCGGAGGGCGTCTCACCCCAGGCGACCGGCGTCGGGTTGGCGCCCAGCAGGCGGTAGAACTGCTGCAGGATCTTGGAGCCTGGAACACGGAACTTGATGCCACTCATCTGATCCGGCGTCTTGATTGGTCCGTCACCACCTTTACGCAACGCGACAACGCGTGGGTCGATGCAAACATACCAAAGTGGCTTGAAGCCCTTGGCTTCGACCTTGGGATTGATTTCACTTTTCCAGGCATCCGAAGTCACCAGGTTGATGAACTTCTGGTTCTCACCGCACCAGTAGGGGACGTTGATCAGATCGACGGCCGGTGCGAAAGGCGCAAAGTTGGACAGCGAGTGCTGTGCGGCCTGGATAGTGCCTGCCTGAACTTTCTGGGCCAGTGCACCGCCTGCGCCAAGCTGTCCGCCCGGAGCCAGTTTCACATAAACCTGTCCGTTGGTCAGGTTTTGGATGTTCTCCTTGAAGTCCAACTGCATGATTGGATAGCTGCGCGAGGCGCCCAGAATATAGGCGGTCGCGATGGTCATTGTATGTTTGGCGGCTTTTTTCCGATCGCCTTCTTCCTTGGCGGTCTGGGCCAGGGCTTCCGACGACATCAGCGTGCCGGCCGCGCCGGCTACCAGTGCCGTGGTAAAACCGAACTTGGCGGCGGTTTCAAAAAAGCGGCGGCGCTCAAGCGAACGCGGTGTTTCCTGTTTCGAATTGGATTGCGGGTTTTCTTCGTTCGACATCAGTTTCCTCCCTGGGAGTCGATTTTTTTGGACCCGTATGCCATGTGTTGGCGGACCGGGTCAGTTGGCCGCTTCGCGTTGCAGAGCTGCAATCACGAAGCAGATGGCTGCGGCGATGAGAGTGAGGAACTCGCCCACGTCACCGAGATTGATTGGAATGTTCACGTCTGTGGCGGTTGATAGTTTTCCGCTCAGCACATTCAGTGCGTAAACGCAGAAAAAAGCTGCCGATACCAGGAGCGCCCATCGTCCATCGCTTTTGTTCGGTGGCCTGCTCTGTGAGGGCGCATCTTGTTCGCTGCCCGCAGCGTCTGGTTTCGACATGCTTTCCTCCGGTACCGAGCCAATTCCCGTCATAAAGAGAGTGACTCGGTTTTTGTTAAATGTAAGCGCTTACATTTTTTTAACTAAACCATTGTTGTCATTCGCAAGTCAAGTCCATAAAGTTTTGATGCCCGATTGTCTGCAGGATTTCTACGCAAAAGCAGCGGTAACGCAGCAGTCCTGCTGGACCTTTGCGAACGGCCGGAACGCCGAGAAAATACAAACAAAAGAAAGCGCTTACTAACCGTGACCGCGAAAGCCCCCACTCTAGAAGACGTTGCCCGAGAAGCAGGGGTGTCCACGGCGAGCGTGTCGCGTTATCTCAACATGCCGGAACTTGTCAGGCCGCAGCGCCGAGAAAAGATCGAGGCGGCCATTGCAGCTCTCGGCTACGTGCCGCACGGCGCCGCCCGTGCCCTGGCGTCGCAGCGAACCAGAACCATTGGTGCCGTGATTCCTACACTCGACAATGCGATCTTCGCGCGCGGGGTTCAGGCCTTTCAACATCGCCTGCACTCGGACAACTTCACGCTGCTGCTGGCCAGCTTCGATTATGATCTCGAAGAAGAGGTCCGGCACGTGGATGCGCTGCTGACTCGAGGAGTGGATGCACTGCTCCTGGTCGGCTGTCTGCATACACCCAAGCTTTACGAGCGGCTCGACAAGATGGAGCTCCCCTATGTTCATACCTGGGCCTTCGACCGATCCGGTGCCAAGCCTTGCGTGGGGTTTGACAATCGTCTGGCGGCCAAGCGTGCCGCCAGCTATCTGATTGACATCGGCCATCAGGCGATTGCACTGGTAGTTGGAATCACTGAAGGCAATGACCGGGCGACCGAACGCGCGCTTGGCGTGCGTGAAGCGCTGGAGGAGCGCGGCCTCGCGCTGCTGCCCGAATATTACCTGGAGAAAGCCTACGATGTAGCCGAGGGCCGCAGTGCCATGCGCCAGTTGCTGACCCAGGACGTGCCGCCGACCGCGGTAATCTGCGGCAACGACGTATTGGCCCTGGGGGCACTGCTCGAATGTCAGTCCCGTGGCGTGCCGGTGCCGGGAGAAATCTCGATCACCGGCTTCGATGACCTGCCGCTGACCTCTCACCTGCAGCCATCGCTGACCACACTTCATGTGCCTGCCGGCGAAATGGGGCGCCGGGCAGCCGAGTACCTGCTGGCTAGGTTGAGTGATGTGCCGATGCCGGATTCGACTGAACTGGAGGTGGGACTGCTCGTGCGGGGAACGACGGCGCCGCCGTCCCGTCGAAAATAGGTCACTCGAAAACAGACTGCTTGAAAAAATCTCTCACTCTGCGACGCTAACGGTGGACAAGGTTAGAGTTTTCGAGCGACGGGTCGTTATGCCGGACAGTAAACCGCAAATTCCCGACGAGATGATCGCCAAGTGGCAGCGTGTGGTCGATATTCTTGCGCGTCTGCTGACCGTGCCTGCCGGCCTGATCATGAAGCGGGCCGATCCGAAGCATATGGTGTTCGTCAGTTCGGCCGGCGAAGGCAACCCCTACGAGCCTGATCAGTCCTTTGATCTGAACACCGGCCTCTACTGCGACACGGTCATGGAGTCACGCGATCTGCTGGTCGTGCGCAATGCCCGCCTGGACCCGGAATGGGATCAAAATCCCGATCTCAAACACAACATGCTGTTCTATCTCGGACTTCCCCTGACATGGCCCGATGGGACGCTCTTCGGCACCATTTGTGTGCTGGACAGTAAGGAGAACGAAAAGGCCGTGGCCTACGCCGATCTGCTGTCCGAATTCAAGGAGGTGGTCGACAGCGATCTGAAATTCCTGATGGAAATAGCCGAGCGCAAACGTGTGCAGGGTGAACTACGACAGGCACACGATGAGTTGGAAACCCGTGTCGAAGCACGGACGCGGGAACTTGCGGCGACGAACGAGGGGTTGAAGAAGGAAATCGCCAGCCGGAGGCGAGCTGAGAAAGCGCTGCTGAAACGCGAGGCTGAGCTGGAAGATACCAACACGGCGCTGAAGGTGTTGTTACAGCGTGTCGAAGACTCACGCGGTGACTTCGAGGAAAAGATCCTCTGGAACCTCGAAGAGCTGGTTTTGCCCTATCTTGAGAAACTGAAACGCGGCACGGCCAATGAACGGAACCGCTCGTATCTGGCTATCCTTGAGACCAACTTGAACGCCATTACCGAACCTTTTGCGAGCCGTTTGTCATCGAAGTTTTCCCGACTCACGCCTACCGAGGTTGAGATCGCCAAGTTAATCATGCAGGGGAAGACGACGAAGGAGATCGCTGAACTTCTGACCGTGGCCACCAGCACCGTCGACTTTCACCGCAACAACATTCGCAAGAAAGTCGGCCTCAACAGCGTGAAGGTCAATCTGCGCAGCTATCTCTCCTCGCTGCATTGAAAACCGGTATTCGAGGCGTTGGTGTCTGTGCGTATTTCGTGTGCGCGGTAAATGCCTTAATATGGGGATTTCCCCCATAGTATCCCCCAGGTTTCCCAATCTGTTTCCGAATCAGCCCACCTGTTATCCTTACGGTAAGAGCGTCTGCTCGTAAAAAACGTTGCAAGGAGGTAGGGGAAACTATGCGTGACAAATTGAAGTTTGGGACGATCAGCGCCATTGTGCTGGCTGGCGTCTCGTTCGGTGCTTTGTCAGCACTGGGAACCGGGCTGGACACCTGGAAATCAGGGAAGAACCATAACCGTATCATCCAGGTGCAGAATGAAGGTGGCGTCCAGGCGGACAGTGGCAAAGTTGGTGTCGCCTTTTACAGCAACTCCGCCTTCCAGATCACCTCGCCGCGCGGCATCACCGTGATGGTGGACCCCTGGCGGAACGATCCGTCTGGCGCCTGGGGGCTTTGGTATCGCCTGGACTTCCCGAAAGTCGAGGTCGACATTGGTATGTCGACCCACGCGCATTTCGATCATGATGCCATCGACAAACTCGATGCGAACATGCTGCTCGACCGGATGGCGGGCAGCTTCCAGCTTGGTGACGTCAAGATTACCGGTATCGCCGACAAGCACCAGTGCGTGGCTCCCGGCATTGTTGCCTGGACCGACGCGGTCAAACAGTTCGAGGGCCGGGACAATGTCTGTCCGCCGACAAATGCCCGCCATTTCGACAACACCATGTTCGTGATCGAAACCGGCGGCATGAAATTCCTGATGTGGGGCGACAATCGTCCAAACCCGCCGCAGGAAGTCTGGGACCAGATCGGTCAGGTAGATGTGATCTTCGTGCCGGTCGACGGATCCCGGCATATTTTCGATTACCAGCAGGCCGATTCCGTGGTTGCCAAGGTGGGTGCAAAGCTTGCCATTCCGCATCACTATCTGGTGCCGGAAACGACTTTTTTTACATCGACCCTGCAACCGGCGACCGAGTGGGTGGATAGCCATTCGAACACCAAGCTGGACAAGCCTTCGATCGAGATCGCGGCGGCAGACCTGGATGGAAAGTCAGGCCACGTCTACTATTTCGGCTCGAACAACATGGTCAAAAACTGACCCCCGGTTTCGTGTCTCCAGATGGTCCTGAGTAGGATCTTATGTTCGGCAGATGGGTGGTGCGCTTGGCGCCCCACCCGCCTTACGTTGCTGTTTGCGCTGGTTGCCGGGTTGGCAGGGACGGCGGCCGCACATTTCAATCTCAACGTCAATATCCGGATTATCCATGTCGAGGAGCGTGCGGATGACCTGCGAGTATTGATCCGTCTGCCCATGGCCTATCTGATTGCCGATAAGCTCGGGCCGGAACAGGCGGATGGTTCGCGGGCACCGGCACCTTATTCGACCAACAGCACTGAAGATGAGGTTCTTGTCCATTACCTCGACGCAGAAGCTCTGCGGCGCGATCCTGGGGGACTGGCGAGCCTGATTGCAGAAGGCCACATTTTTCGCAGTGAGGGGCGGGCGCTGGTCCCGGAAATCGGTCGGTTGCGGGCTTATCCCGCCCTAAAGCAGGTTCCTTTCGCCACGCTTGAAGAAGCTGATACCGCACTAAAGGGCGAAGTCTATCCAGACGATTTCGAAGCGACCTATGTCGGCGACACCATCGTCGATGTGGAGATCATCTATCGCGCGCCCGAATCGCTTGAAAGCTACACAATCGAGAGCACACTGGATCCTGGGTTGCCTGGACAGGAGGACACCGCGAACCTCGTGTTGATTCACGGTGCGGGCGATCCACTGATCTTTAGGGTTCGCGGCCTGATGGCGGAACCGCTGGAAGTATCGCGCTCACTGTTTGAAGCGTTCTTCACCTTTGTCAAGGAGGGCGTGCGACACATCCTGGAAGGTACGGATCACGTTCTCTTTGTCTTCTGCCTCGTGCTTGGCGCGACCCTGTTGAAGGATCTGCTTTGGCGTATCACCGGCTTTACCGTTGGTCACAGCGTGACCCTGGCCCTCGGGTTTTTCGGTTTTGCGCCTAAGGCCGATTGGTTCGTGCCCCTGGTCGAAACCGGCATCGCCCTTTCGATCGTCTATGCGGCGGTGATTGCGATCAGTAAACAACAGCACGCAGGCACGATAGCGATCACGTCGCTGATCGGATTGCTGCACGGTCTGGGGTTCTCTTTCGTGCTGCGCGAGATCCTACAACTGGATGCGCCTAATATCTGGCAGAGCTTGCTGGCCTTCAATGTCGGTGTCGAGGTTGGTCAAGTGGCGATCGCGCTCGTAGTCTGGCCATGTCTTTGGGCTCTGGCAAAATATCTGCCGACCCGTATGACTTTGGTGCGTGGCGCGCTTGCGCTTCCCTGCGTCGCCATCGCCGCCATCTGGATCGGTGAGCGCTCGGTGCTGTTTTTTGAGGCGCTATAGGGTCTTGACCCAAATAGTAAGCTTTTCCCCAGACAGGTAAGTGCGCCTTCAAGTGCTCTTGCCAGACTCAAGGGTTTCTTACATGCGCTTGTTTCCTCACTTGAGACGAGGCTGGCTGTGCAACCAGTCCCACAAAGTATTCATCCTCGAGTACTTCTTGCGTGCTTAAGTATGGTTAACCGCTCGCAACGTTAGAATTTCTACATATAAATACTGAAATGATATCGTTATTATAGATTTATATATATAGATTCGTCGTTAAAGTTGTAAAATTTATATTCTTTGTACGCAGTTTATAAATTTGTGCTATTTTTATTACATCAATGTTGAGTTGATTTCTGATGCTTATTTCTGCAGTCGCCGGTAGTACTGTGCAGAATTATCTATTTTGTAGATATTGTTCTGCGTATCTGCATCTAGAGATTGACTTGTTGGGGAGCTGTACTTTCTGGTGCAGGGGTTTTCAAATGAGTTAACTGTCGAAAGTATCAGTGTGGCGACGATCTTTGTGAGGAGTGGTCGCATAATTTTGTGACGGGAAGGCAATGGCATTTACGAACCTTAAACAAAGGCATTTATGTTAAAATAGACATTCGGAAGTTGCGAAAGAATGGTACGCGAAGTCGATTTGAAATTAGGTGCGGGTGGTAGTTTGCTCGACACGGCGTTGAATTCGATCAGCCAGGGCGTCCAGGTTTTTGACGCCGAGTACAAATTGATCGCGTGGAATTCCGCTTTCGAGAATATGGGTGTTTTTCCAAAAGAATGCCTGGAGCAGGGTTATCCGCTTTTCGATGCCTATTATGTGATGGCCAAGAAAGGCATTTTCGGGCCGGGTGATCCCGACCAGCAAGCAGGTCAACACATCGAATTGATCAAGAGTGGCAGAGCAAAGACACTGGAGACGATTTCTTCTGCCAAGGGGCGAACAATAGAGGTCAATCGCACCTACCTCCCCGGCGGTGGCATAGCCGCAATTTTAACCGATGTCACCGACCGCTTGGAGACCGAAGAAAAGCTACGTCAAGCGCAGAAAATGGAAGCGGTCGGCCAGCTGACTGGCGGAATTGCGCACGATTTCAATAATTTACTCGGCGTTATTATCGGTAATTTGGAGTTTCTGGCGGAAGAATCAAAGGATGAACCGGACAAGACTGAGCTCATTGCAACGGCACTTAAATCCGCGCTGCGTGGTGCTGAGTTGACGAATCGATTGCTGGCTTTTTCCCGCAGGCAGGCGCTGCAGCCTAAGGTGACCGATCTTAATACCCATCTGGCCGAGATGACCACCATGCTGAAGCGGACAATCGGTGAAACCATAAGCATCGAGACGATTCCAGGGGCAGACGTTTGGTCGATCGAAATAGATCACACACAACTTCAAACTGCGCTGCTCAATCTTTCCTTGAACGCGAGCGATGCCATGCCCGACGGCGGACGCTTAACGATTGAGACCAGCAACGTGGAGCTTGATCAGGAGTATGCCGAACGATTCGAGGAAGTTTTATCCGGACGCTATGTCCAACTGGCCGTTTCCGATACGGGAGTTGGTATGGAGCCGGAGATTCTTGACCAGGCGTTTGAGCCGTTTTTTACAACAAAGGAAGTCGGCAAAGGCAGCGGCCTCGGGTTGAGCATGGTGCACGGTTTCGTCAAGCAGTCGGGCGGACATGTGGTGATCTACAGCGAGCAAGCGGAAGGGACGACTGTCAAACTTTTCCTGCCTGCAAGCGGTTCGACTGAACACTGCGCTCCAGCCAAGGTGAAGACTGGAGATGCGCCACTGGGTGATGGCGAGGCGGTGTTGATTGTAGAGGACGATGCCGAACTTAGGCGTTTGGCCGTCACCATGATCTCTAGCCTCGGCTACAGAGTTCGGGAGGCCGGCGATGGAGTCACGGCGCTCAAGATACTGCGTGAAGGCAAGCAGGCTGATCTGCTGTTCACCGATGTTGTACTGCCGCACGGGATGAATGGTGTTGTCCTTGCAAAGCAAGCGGTGGCGTTACGGCCGAAGATTAAGGTGCTCTACACTTCGGGCTACACGGAAAACGCGACTATTCACAACGGCGTTCTTGATGCTGACGTGACCTTGATCGACAAACCTTACCGTCGGGCGGATTTGGCGGTTTTTCTAAGGCAGCAGTTTCAAGATAACACGGAGGGTAGGTGATGATCGAAAAGCGTCTTCTCGTCATCGATGACAACCGGGATCTTGCAGAACTTGTGCGACGGGTCGGAGTTGGTGCTGGTTACGATGTCTGTGTGGCAACGGAAGCTGTCCAGTTTATGGAGGCTTTTGACAGCTTTCATCCGACCGTCATTGTTCTCGATATGGTCATGCCCGACACAGATGGTATCCAACTTCTACAATGGCTGGTTGATCGCCGGGTAACCGCCAGAATCGTAGTGGCGTCCGGATTCAATCCCCTTTATGCCAAGATGGCAGCGAAGCTGGGCACTGCGAAGGGATTGGTTGTGACCTACTTAGCAAAGCCCTTTCGGCTGCAGGAACTGCGTGCTGTCCTCCACCAGGAAGCGGCTTGATTGGAAATCGTTTAGGGACTGCCCTTAGGACGAGGCGTTTTCATCTTCACTCCGTCCGGATTAGCACGGCGTATAGATTTCGGACAGAGCGGGAGAGGGAAATTTGAAATCTATCGGAATTACCGAAGCGCGGACTAAGTTCGCCGAGATCTTGCGACGGGTGTCCGACGAGGGAGAGCAGATAACAATCGAACGCCGAGGCAAAGCGCTCGTGGCACTGGTCCCTGTTTCGGATCTGGACCAGGCTGGATTGGCACTCGAACCGACAGCAACAAAAACCCAAAATCTGTTCAGAGAAACAGAACGTCTTGCCAAGCTGGGGCATTGGGAATGGGACGAGGTGGAAGATTGCTGCACTTACTGCTCCGAGGAACTGGCACGAATGTACGGCTTCTCGGTACAGGAGTATCTTCTGCGTGCATCTTCTTCCGAAGCAGAACTGGAGTGGGTGCACCCCGAGGACCGGCCGCGCTATCAGGAGCTCTGCAGAAAACTCCGAACTAGTGGCGAAGGTTTTGACATCAATTACCGATTACATCAACCAGGTGACAGTTATCTTACGGTCAGGGAAAAGGCGGAGCCTGTATTCGACCAAAATGGCGCAGTAATCCGCTCGGTCGGGATTATTCAGGACATCACGCAGCAAAAGCTTTCGGAAGAGGCGCTCAAGCAAAGCGAGGCCTTGCTAAAGCAGGCGATGCGGGCGGCTCGTTTGGGTGCGTGGGTCTGGGATGATACTGCGGACGAATGCACTTACTGTTCCGAGGAGCTTGCGTTGCTGTTCGGTTTGACGGTCGATGAATACATGGCGACCCGGGCCAAGGGACCGGGGGTGACGGCTTTTCTTCATCCTGACGACAACGAACACTATGTGAAAAGTATCAATGCAGCTATGGCGGCCGGCGACCGATACGCTGTGGAGTTTCGCGAAAAAATATCGGATGGAACCTACCGCCATTTCCAAGAAGTTGGCGAGCGGACACCCGAAGGTGGTCCGCGAAATGTTTGGGTAGGGATCTTGCAAGACATAACCGAATTGAAAGATACGGAACAGGCGTTGCGCCTAAGTGAAGCTGCTCTGAGCCGTGCGCAACGCCAAGCTAAGATCGGCAGTTGGCGCTGGGATGTGCCAGGCAACCGCCTGATTTCCTGCTCCGAGGAATATGCACGCATCCATGGTGTGAAATGGACCGAAGCACCGGCGCTTCTTGATGTCCAAATGGAGCGGGTAATTCACCCGGAAGACCGGGCACGTGTGGCTGCTGAATTTCAACGTTACGATAAGGAGGGGATCGACTACGAGATCGAGTACCGCATCGTTAGGCCGGACGGTGAAGTCCGCCATGTCATTGAGATCGGCGAGAGTATTGAGGATGCTGCCGGCCACGCGATCGAGCAGATCGGCACTGTGCAGGACATCACTGAACGCAAGGAAACCGAAGCGGAACTCGAAAGAGCCTATAGTGATCTCGAGCGGCGCGTTGAGGAACGCACGGCCGAACTGCAGGCGGCCAATCGGAAACTGCGTGATGAAATTGCTGAGCGGCAGCGCGCTGAAAAAAAACTTCGCGAACGTGATGCCTGGCTGAGAGGTATCCTGGAAAACTCGCCAGTCGAAATCGTCCTCAAAGATCTGGAGGGACGCTTCATGGCCGCCAGCCAGAACATCGCCGAGATCTTCGAGGGAAAGTCGAAAGGCTTTAATGGCCGCACGACACGCGACTTTCTACCTGAAGAGATTGCAGCAATTTATATGGATGCCGACCGGGAAGTCATTGCGAGCGGACAGTCACTGCAGCAGGAAGTTCGCGAGGAACTCGACGGCAAGATCCGCCATTCCTGGAACACCAAGTTCCCCTTGAGGGACGAAGGAGGGGGTGTCGTCGGCGTTTGTTCAATCACGAGCGACATCACCGACATCAAGGTTGCCGAGCAGCGACTTCACCAAGCCCAAAAGATGGAGGCGGTAGGTCAACTGACTGGCGGCGTGGCACATGATTTCAACAATCTGCTGGCCGTGATCCAGGGCAACATGGAATTCCTGATAGATGAAATTGGCGGGGACACACCCTTGACGGAACCAATCTTAAGAGCCGTCTCAATGGGAGCAGAACTGACCCAACGCCTGTTGGCCTTTTCGCGACAGCAGCCATTGAGTCCACAGGTGATCGATATTGGCGCCTTGGCAACCGGTATGAAGGACCTGCTGAACAGGACTCTCGGTGAGGCTTGCGAGGTGGATATTGCTGCGATTGAGAATCTATGGAGTGCATCCGCCGATCCGGGGCAGGTTGAAAATGCACTTTTGAATCTGGCGATCAACGCTCGCGATGCCATGCGGGGAGGCGGGAAGCTGACAATCGACTGCATCAATGTCCACTTGGATGCCGGTGATTTGGCCGAAATCCCCGAGATGAATGCTGGAGACTATGTTGTGCTGGCGGTGAGCGACGAAGGGAGTGGCATGACGGAAGAGGTGCGTACCCATGCCTTTGAGCCCTTCTTCACCACCAAAGAGGTGGGCCAGGGCAGCGGATTGGGTCTCTCGATGATCTATGGTTTTGCCCAGCAGTCGGGAGGCCACGTAACGATCTATAGCGAACAGAACCGAGGTACGACCGTAAAGCTCTATCTGCCGAGGGCTGAGGATGTATTGAACCCAGCGGAAACGGTTGAAAAGCACCAGCTTCCAAAGGGTCGGGGGGAGGTCGTTCTGGTGGTCGAGGACAACCCCGATGTTCGCACTCTGACAGTACGGATGCTGGAGGGGTTGGACTATCGGGCGATTGGCGTGCCTGACGCTGCAGCGGCACAGGCTGTCTTGACGGCCCGAGACTCAGTGGACCTGGTGCTTTCGGATGTCGTATTGCCGGGTGGTATCAGCGGACCGGAATTTGCCGAGCAAGCCCAGAAAGCCTATCCCGATCTTCGCTTCATGTTCATGTCTGGTTATCCTGCGTTGGCGGCCAATCGCCACGCTTTGCTAGAAAAGGGCGAGGTGCTGCTGAATAAGCCCATCCGTAGGCGCCAACTGGCCGAGGCCCTTCGGACGCGGCTGTCATCAGAGGGTTTTCTTTGATCGCTCTGATCAAGAACGTGAATGAACCTCAGATCTCGTAAAATGGAGGCTCATTCACGTGTTTCTGTTCCAGTGAAAAACAATCAGATTCTACGGTAAGAGCGCGATTATCCTAGCCTGGGCCTGACTTCCGCCCTGGACGGGCAGTACGCCGACCACGACCGTTGCGCCCGTAGCAGGCAGAGCATCTAAATTTCCCATGTTTTCGATTTGATACTTATTGGCCTTCAGCATCGCTACATGGAAAGCGAAGGTCTTCGAGCCTCCAAAATCCAGGCTCAATGTATCGATGCCGACCCCGGCAACGTCTCGTTCGAGCAGCAGTTTCGCGCTGTCGGGATGATAACCCGGAAAGTGCATTACCTTGGAGTCATCCATGTTGATGTAGCGCTCAGAGTCGGAAAAGCGCTTGTGCCAGCCGGTGTTGAGAACGACGAGCGCATTGGCGGGAATCTTACCGTTCGCGGCTTCCCAAGCCTCAATGTCGGATGGAGTCAATTCATAATCCGGATTGCCGGTGACCTTGTCCTGAATGTCGATCATCACCGCGGGTACGATCAGGTTCGAAAGCGGGATCTGGTCGATCGACTGCTTGCCTTTGATGAAGTGAGACGGTGCATCGACGTGAGTGCCGGTGTTTTCGCCGACCTCGAATTTATGCAGTTGATAACCTTGATCGTAGTCCACCAGACGATGCATCGTGAAAGGAACGCCACCAGGCCAGAAGGGCATGCCTTCGTGCATTTTTTGAGTCAGGTCGATGGCCTGTGTCGCCGCAAGCGGCTGCTTCAACTGTTCCGCCTGCAGGTTTGCCGATGCCAGGACAGCGCAGGCCGAGAAGGCCACAAAAAGGCAGAGTTTTTTCACGATATTTCCTCCCCAGGTAATTTGTTTTTGTTCTTGTGACGTGAACTTTAGTCAGCTTGTTCCGATGATTGAAGTCAACAAATGGTGGGGAGACTACAATCTCCAGTTCAGTCCACGACCTTGTGAGGGTTCATGAGTCCCTCCGGATCCAGCGCCGCTTTGATCTTTTTCATCAGTTCGATTTCGACGGCCGACTTGTAATGAGCGTTGGATTGGACCTTCAAGCGACCGATGCCATGTTCCGCACTGATGGAACCACCGAGACTGACCACGATATCGTGGACGACTTCGTTCATCTCGTCCCAGCGGGCGAGAAAGTTTGCCCTGTCGGCGCCGACTGGCTGGCTGAGATTAAAGTGGATGTTGCCGTCGCCGATGTGCCCGAAGGGCACTGGACGGATACCGGGGATACGTTCTGAAACTGCTGCGATGGCGCGTTCAAGGAAATCGGGAACGCTGGAGATCGGAACTGAGACATCGTGCTTGATCGAGCCGCCTTCGTGCTTCTGAGCCTCGACCATGGCTTCGCGAATGCGCCAAAGTGCGGCGGCCTGGGTTTCGCTCGCGGCCACAGTGGCGTCGAGTATCAACTCTTCTTCCAAAGCGCCTTCCAGCACGGTCATCATGGTTTCTGACAGGCTGCCGTCTTCAATGCCGGCGACAAGGTCAACCAGGACGTACCAGTCGTAGGCTTGATCCAGCGGATCCGTTACCCCTGCCACGTGCTTGATCGAGTTGGCGAGACCGATTCGCGGAATAAGTTCGAAACTGCTGACAGCTTCGCCCGAAATCGTTCGGCAGCGGCCGAGCAGTTCAACCGCGGCGGCGGGGGTCGGCACTGCGGCAAAAGCCGTCACTCTGTCGCGCGGCTTGGCGAAGAGCTTAAGCACCGCGGCAGTAATGATCCCCAGTGTACCTTCGCCACCAACGAAGAGGTGTTTCAGGTCGTAGCCGGTGTTGTCTTTGCGAAGGGCGCGCAGACCGTGCCAGATTTGACCGTCCGGCAGCACGACCTCAAGGCCTAACACCAGATCGCGTGCATTGCCGTAGCGCAGCACGTTGATCCCGCCGGCATTCGTGCTGAGGTTGCCGCCGATCTGGCAAGTGCCTTCAGCACCCAGACTCAAGGGGAAAAGCCTGTCCGCCTTATCTGCAGCCATCTGGATGTTCTGGAGGATGCAGCCAGCTTCCACGGTCATGGTGTAATTGGCGGTGTCGATTTCGCGGACGGTGTTCATCCGTGACAGGCTCAGGACGATGGCTTTGTCGGAAGTGATGGGGATCCCACCGCCAACCAGCCCGGTGTTCCCGCCTTGTGGAACGACCGCCATGCCGTGCCTGGCACAAATTTTCACAACGGTGGCGACTTCTTCCGTCGAGCCCGGTTTGATGACGCAAGGTGCATCGCCCAGATAAAGGCCGCGCATCTCCTGCAGATGCGGCGCGAGATCTTCGGAAGCGGTTAAAACTGCTTTGGGACCAACGGCGTTTTCGAGTTCGGTGAAGAAATCGGCGAGGCGGCTGTCGGTGTGCGGTTGCGGAACTTCTGTGTTCATGGGTTGGAATTTAATGCTTGCGGCCTCCGAGGGCCAGTCTTCTCGCGCGAGAGCTCTATTATCTGTGCTCGTTGTTGTCAGCGCTCGTTGTTGTCAGCGCTCCTTGTTGTCAGCGCTCCTTGGTGTTAGCGCTCCTTGGTATGGGCTCTGGGAGCAGCGGCGCGGCGCAGCCGGTCGTTGATGGCTATCCCCAGTCCTACCTCTGGCAGGGGCATGACTGCGATGGCTTCGACAGTTTCTTTGTCTAAAAGGTGAAGCAGCCCGAAGAGTCTTGCGGCAGCTTCACCCAAGTCACCGTCGGGACTGAGGTTTTTTGTCACAGCGGCGCCTTCGATCGGATTCGGACCGAAGGCCAGCAGGGCTTCGGACTGCCCGACCTCCCGGGCGTTGAGTCTGATCGGCAGCGCCGGCGCATAGTGACTGGTCAGCATACCTGGCGATTTGATGTCGCTATCCGCACCGGCCTCGGCGATCGGGCCCAGCACTGCCTCCAGTTGCTCCCGTGTGATACCGCCGGGACGTAGAACTACGGGCTGCACGCCGGAGAGATCCACAACAGTCGATTCCAGACCTACCTCGCAGTCGCCGCCGTCAAGGATCATCGGCACTCTGTTGCCGAGAGAAGCGGCGACATGGGCAGCCGATGTCGGACTGATTTTGCCTGAAGCGTTTGCGCTCGGCGCAGCCAGCGGTCGTTGCGCAGTCCGCAGCAGGTTCTGGCCGATTTCATGCCGGGGAACCCGGACCGCAAGGGTTGGGAGACCGGCACTGCAGAGTAGAGAGATACGTGACTCGGGTCGACGTGGCAGGACGAGTGTCAGGGGCCCCGGCCAGAAGGCCTCGGCCAGGGCTTCGGCCCGGGAGTTTACGTCCACTTCCTGGTCCGCGGCTGCAAGATCTTCGAAGTGGACGATCAGTGGGTTAAAGCTCGGCCGCCCCTTGGTTTCGAAAATGCGGGCAGCCGCGCGATCGTTGGTCGCGTCCGCCCCCAGGCCGTAGACTGTTTCGGTAGGGAAGGCGACCACCTCGCCTTGGTGCAGCAATGCGGCAGCCGCGCGGTAGACCTCTGGGTCGGGGACCTTGATCATTGATGGTGGCTGCTTCTGTGACATGGCGGCGCAGTCTAATCAAAAGCCTCCGCTAGTCAAAAAGAGCGATTGGCAAAAGCGTGCTTTCTGTTGTTAGAACGATGAATATTCCCGGTCAGGTGGAGGTACTGCCAAGATTTATTCTCAAACCTTGCTTTGCCGCCTTGACGGCGCATTTCGCACCTGCACAATATTGTCGGATTGCAAACGAAGGACTCCAGCATGGCCGCGAAAATTTTGACGGTTGCACAGCAAAAAGGCGGCGCCGGTAAGACCACTATCACTGCCCATCTCGCGGTCGCTTTCACCGCGGCAAAAAAATCCGTAGCTGTGGTCGACATCGATCCGCAGCAATCGCTCGCCATGTGGTACCGGCTGCGTGCCGAGCGTCTGGGCGATGCAGGTGCCGGATTGCTGGTTTCGGCGGTGAAAGGCTGGCGTTCGCGCGCTGAGGTCGAAAAGCTGGCCCGAGATCACGATATCGTCTTGATTGACAGTCCACCCCACGCTGAAACAGAGGCCAAGATTGCCGTGCGCTCCGCCAATCTGGTGATTGTGCCTGTTCAGCCCTCGCCGATGGACGTCTGGGCGACCAAACCGACGTTGGAGTTGGCACAGCAGGAAAAAGTGCCCGCCATACTCGTGCTCAACCGTGTGCCGCCACGGGCTAATCTGATCGACGAGATGCTCGCTGAGATCCAGACTTATGGCGCCAAGATTGCCAAGGCTCGGATCGGTAACCGGGTTGCCTTTGCCTCAGCCCTCGCTGAGGGACGCGCCGTTGGCGAGTTTCAACCCCGAGGCCAGGCCGCCAGTGAAATCCGAGCGCTGGCCAAAGAAGTCCTGCGCGCGGCCAGTTGAGCTGCGATCAACTGCTTGTCCCCGCCTTGCTGATCGCGCCTGCTATCCCCGGCCGACCAACGGCATCTTCGTTGCCATGATGGTGACGAACTGAATGTTCACGTCGAGCGGTAAGCCAGCCATGTGGACCACCGCGTCAGCAACATGTTTCACGTCCATCGTTGGTTCGACCGCCATGGTGCCGTTGGCCTGAGGCACACCGACGGCCATTGCGGTGGTCATATCAGTTGCCGCATTGCCAATGTCGATCTGGCCACAGGCAATGTTGAACGGTCGACCGTCCAGCGAAGTGGACTTAGTCAGGCCGGTGATGGCGTGTTTGGTTGCGGTATAGGGGGCGGAGCCGGGGCGCGGTGATTGCGCAGAGATCGAGCCGTTGTTGATGATACGGCCACCCATGGGATCCTGACGCTTCATGAGCCGGAAGGCTTCACGGCTGCAGAGGAATGCGCCTGTCAGATTCACATCGACGACCGTGCGCCACTGTTCCGGTGAAATCTCATCGAGGGTCAGTGGCGGTACGTTGGTGCCGGCATTGTTGAATAGGACATCAAGGCGTCCGAATTTCTGCTCGATTTTCGAAAAAAGTCCCGCCACGTCGTCTGGACTGCCGACGTCGCACGAGAGGGCCAGTGCCGGTGCGTCAGTGACTGCGGCTTCTTTAATCGTGTCTTCCAGGGGGCGCAGCCGACGGCCTGTCAAAACCGTTGCGTAACCAGCATTGAGCAACGCCATGGCTGCATGTTTGCCGATTCCACTTCCTGCACCGGTCACCAGTGCGACTTTACGATCCGCCGTCATTTACCTACCCAATTTCCAAAAGTTATCCGAAGCGATGAGCCTGCGCCGATTCCAGGCGTGGATGCAGAATAGCACCTTCGCTCCCTCTGACTCCAGGCTATGGTCTCGTCAATTTGGCTTAATTTGACGGCGTCATTGAGACCTAAAACCGGTCGGCATTGATGAGGAGCGATTTGGTGGGGGAACAGCCGATTCAGCGAAAGGTGCGGCTCGCAGCGCGATGCTGGCGTATCGGAAAGCTCTCGTGAAGCAGCCGGCGAACACGGGATCCACGATCAAGAAGATGCTGCGCATAGGAGCTTGATATGAGCTTTGATCTCGATAGGTCTGACCAAGAGGCAATTGTAGAATGCAACATAAAAAAACAAAAATGGCGGCAGGCTGTGATTTGCCCGCCGCCATTTATTACCGCTCTAACGCGCGTCAGAGTCTGATTGTCTTGCTTTAAATCAAAGCAATCGAGCTCTTAGCTGGCTGCGCAAGGGTTCTTCGCTGCGCAAGGGTTACACGGATTGCAAGGGTTCTTGGCGGCACAAGGGTTGCAGGGGTTGCAAGGATTCTTGGCGGCACAAGGGTTGCAGGGATTGCAAGGGTTCTTGGCTGCACAAGGGTTGCAGGGGTTGCAAGGATTCTTGGCTGCGCAAGGATTGCAGGGATTACACGGATTGCAGGGGTTCTTGGCTGCGCAAGGATTGCAAGGGTTGTGATGTTTGCTGCCGCTGGCGCAAGCGCTGAGCAGGCCTGCAGACGCCAATGCTACACCGCCCATGATGACGGACCGGCGGCTCTTGGACGCAAGCATGATTGATTTTTTTGAAGACATGGATAAACACTCCTGAATTTATTGTTGCCCGGCAGAACCGTAAACCGTTTGGGGACTCTGTCATTCTAACGGGCATTCGCCACATGGATGTATTGTGATTCGCTCTCTCAAACGCACCGCGGAATGCGGCGACGCACCCAGTTTCCCGTTTGAAGCGATGCCGGGCAAATCAGGTTTCAACACAAAATCGTGACAATGACTGGGAATGGCCGCCTCAGGCGTGCAAATTTCGACCGATGGGCGGCAGGGTGTTAGCGTCCATCCCTGGAAACATTTAATATGACTGTGGTCAGTCCGACACGCTGCCCGAGTCGAAACCGGCATCCAGGTGAACCCCCTCGGCGATGAAGTCAGGGTTTTCGAATCCGGGCTTGCCGTAGTCCAACGGCTCGTTATCCAGGGTCCAGACATCACCGCCGGCTGCGAGTAGCACGGCGTGGCCTGCTGCGGTATCCCACTCCATGGTCCGGCCGAAGCGTGGGTAAAAGTCCGCCTGGCCACTGGCCACCAGGCAGAACTTGAGTGAACTACCGGCCGTAACTCGGTCTTTGATTTTTCGGCTGGCGAGAAACCGCTCCAGCTTTTCGCCAGTGCCGTGGCGTCGACTGGCCACAACCGTCGCGCCCTCATCGGGTATCTCACGAACCGAAATCTGCATGGGAGGATTGTCGGTTTCAGAAAAGGTTGCGGTGCTTTCGCCCGCACCTGTCCAGGTCATGGCCAGGGCAGGGGCATGAACGACGCCGGCTACCGGTATGCCATGTTCGATCAGCGCAATATTGACCGTGAACTCGCCGTTACGGGACAGAAACTCTTTGGTTCCGTCCAGGGGATCAACCAGCCAGAAAAAGTCTCCGTCGATATCGGGAATTTCTCCGGCGGAGGCCGCTTCTTCCGAGACGACGGGAATTTGCGGTGTGAGCGTATTGAGCGCGCCTAGGATAAAGGTCTCCGCCGCTTCGTCCGCATCGGTGACCGGAGAGGCATCATCTTTATGCCGGACGACAATCTCTTCCGCATCGACGTAGTATTGAAGGATCACCTTTCCAGCCCGCTCGGCGATCAGCCGTAGGGCAGCCATCAGGTCATCGGCGTCGCTTTCTCCTTCAGGTCCTTTCGAACCCGAAGCGTTGTCGTTGGCCGAAGAGGCGGCTCCGTTTGTGCTGTCGCTCATAGCTTCTACTTCAATAACGCCGCAATCGAGCATACGCTCAATGCGCAGGGACATCTATTCAACGCGCCGTTTTTATCCGCTTCTCTATTCAGCCGCCACCTGATTCCGATTGGCATGCTGAATAATCCGCCAGATCTTTTCGGATGTCGCCGGCATATCCACATGATGAACGCCGAAAGGGGACAGGGCGTCGACGATGGCATTGATGACGGCAGGCGGGGCGCCGATGGCACCGGCCTCACCGGCTCCCTTAACGCCCATGTCGTTGGTTGCGCAAGGCATATCCTCAACCATTGTCAACTCGATCTGCGGAATATCGTCGGCACGAGGCATGCAGTAATCGAGGTACGAGCCTGAGAGCAGTTGCCCCGTCTCCGGGTCGTAGACAGTGTGCTCCAGGAGGGCCTGGCCAATGCCCTGAACCGTTCCACCATGCACCTGGCCCGCCGCAAGCAGCGGATTGATGACCTTGCCGAAATCATCATAGATGACGTAGCGCAGAATTTGCGTGACGCCTGTGGCTTCGTCGACCTCGACTTCGC
Source organism: Pelagibius sp. Alg239-R121 (assembly GCF_947331435.1). Classification (GTDB taxonomy): domain Bacteria; phylum Pseudomonadota; class Alphaproteobacteria; order Kiloniellales; family Kiloniellaceae; genus Denitrobaculum. Next base: position 312,155 of record NZ_CAMZOF010000004.1, read on the forward strand.
AGATGTGACAGCCGTTGGGGTAGGTCATGGGCAAGGTCTCCTCGAAGTTTGAGGTTTCGTCAATTCCGTCCGTGACTGCTTCTGCGGTTTCCGGCGGCAGGTTCATGCCTTCCTCGATCGCCTGGGCGACGTCTGCCAGCGAAACCCTGCGGTCGGTACCGACAATTGACAGCATGCCGGCATCGAATGCGATGTCCTCTGTTGCGGCTTCGAGAAGGTGTCCGGCGATTTCGCGGGCGCGGGCAATCACCTTTTCCGAAGCGCCCGCGATTGCCATGCCGCCCATCAGGACCGATCGCGAACCTCCGGTGCCGCCGCCGGATGTCAGCTCATTGGTGTCGCCTTGACGCAACTCGACCTGTTCGGGCTCTACGCCCAGCTTGTCGGCCAGAATCTGTGCATAGGCCGTCGCATGGCCCTGGCCATTGTTCTGAGTCCCGATGAAGAGGGTGATTCCACCGTCGGCTCTGACTTTGATTCGCGCTTCTTCCTTGCCCGATGTGCCGCAAGCCTCGACGTAGGAGGACATACCGATACCGCGCAGCTTACCCTTGGATCTGGAGGTGATGCGACGCGCTTCAAAATCGCTCCAATCGGCTGCGGTTTGGGCCCGCTGCATCATCTCGGCGAAATCACCGGAATCATAGGTAATGCCGGTTGAAGTCGTGTAAGGCATGGCCTCGAAGGGAATAAAGTTCCTGCGCCGCATCTCATCCGGGCTGATACCTATCTCGCGGGCCGCGTAATCGATCAGGCGCTCGACCACGTAAGCAGCCTCCGGGCGACCGGCGCCACGATAGGCGTCGACAGGCACGGTGTTCGTGAAGACGCATTTGACGTCAACGTAAACCGTGGGAACCGAATAGACCCCGCAAAGCATGTGCGATCCGCAAGCCGTCGGAATATAGGGGCCATAATTGGAGAGGTAGGCGCCCAGATCGGCGACCGTCGAAACCTTGAGAGCCGTAATCTTACCATTCTCGTCCAGGCCGGCTTCGACTGTCGTGAGATGATCACGACCCTGGCTGTCGCTCATAAAGCTTTCGCCGCGTTCACCGGTCCAGCGGACAGGGCGACGCAGGCGCCGGGCAGCGAAGAGCACCATGACCTGTTCCGGATAGACGAAGATCTTCATTCCGAAACCGCCGCCGACGTCCTGTGTCAGAACTCTGAGTTTCTCCTGCGGAATCTGGAAGACCCGGTCGGCAAGCTGCCCTCGAAGCGAAAAGACGCCCTGACTGCCGCTGACCAGGGTCAGTTGATCGCTTTCGGCATCATAGCTGGCCAAAGCGCCGCGTGGTTCCATGGCATTGACCACAATCCGGTTGTTGACGAGGTTCAGTTTGACCACCTTATGGGAAGCGGCCAATGCGGCCTCCGTCATACCCTGATCGCCCTGTTCCCAATCCAGGCAGATGTTGCCTGGAGCCTCATCCCAGATTTGCGGCGTACCCGCTTGCATTGCTTTCTCGGAGAGGACGTTGGCGGGAAGGTCCTTAAAGTCGACGAAGATCAGTTCGGCCGCGTCCTTTGCCTGCTCCAGCGTTTCAGCCACCACGAAGGCCACCGGATCACCGATATGGCGGACCCGTCCGCGGGCCAAGGCAGGATGTGGGGGCATGATCGGCAGGCTGTCGTTCTTACCGGGAATCGGCGTCATGCAGGGGATATCCTGCACGCCGTCGGCGGTCAGATCTTCGTGGGTATAAACTCCCAGGACGCCCGGTGCAGCCCTGGCGTCTTCGACGTCTAGCGCGCTGATTTCGGCATGAGCGTGGGGGCTTCGTAAAACGAAACCAAAGACTTCGCCATTTTCCTTGATGTCATCCGTATAGCGACCGTGACCGGTCAAAAGACGCACGTCCTCGACGCGCCGTAAACCCTGACCGACACCGAATTTCACCATGCTCGGACCTCTTCTCGCAATGAAAGTGGAAGCTTGGCGGCGATAATAGGCAAGTCACGCAGTGCGACCAACTGCAATATTTTTATGGATTCCGCAGTCGTCCGGCTTGCTCTAAGACCTTAGGATCGCTAGGAATGCCGGCGCTGCAGTACGCGCGGCAATTCGATGTTTAGCCATGCTGAATTTGCATAACAGATCTGCGAATGTCACCCACTTAAATTCGCGGGCGTCGTGCAAATCTAACCACCCGTTAATCTATCTCCTGCATAACGCAGAACGGACTAACTCCGCACAACAATCCGGCCATGCTTGGAGATCGGAAGACATGGAATTGATCTACGCTGGCGTCCTCTGGGGCGCAATCGGACTGGGCCTCGCCTGCATCCTACTCTGCGCGCGTGGTGACAAGACGTCGCATGTGACGGAGCAGCCGTCTTCGGAGCTGCCAGAGGCCTAAAACTTCTAACAGAATGGCTGAATTCTCAGTGTTGTGCTGAACACGTGCTTCACGGGCGTTTGCTGTCGGTAGACGCCTTAAAGGGCGTTGGCGGGTTCTGCGCGATTGATCGGCGTTAGGCGTTTTGGTCCACAGCAGCCACAGCTGCCGTCGCTGCTTCCTCGGGTTTCATTTTCCGTTCGTACGCGGATTTCCAGTCGTAGGATAGCTCTGGCAGATCATAGCCCAAGATAGCGAGCTCACATTCTACCCAGCTCAGCCAATAGTCGTACTCGTCCCCCGGGATGCCGGGTGTGGGAAATGAGATGATATTCGGCTCGATCGACACTCACTGCTCCTTTGTCGTCACGTCGTCATATTATAAAAAATGATAGTCCTTCATCATGAAAACAATACGAGCTATGCGCTAAAATTTAGTTAACTGGTAAATAATAAGTGATTGTTGTGCCAAATTTGCGTGTAGCTGATAAGGGAAAATAGATTCTTGTTTTAGGAAATCAAAAGAAGGATCGGTGTTTTTCTTTTTTGTGAAGTATAGAAAGTGAATTCCTCGATCGTCATTATGTCGGCGTGAAGCGGTATGGTTCTGGGTTTTGGAATGGCGAATGTATTCGTCAGTTTGGCGTGAGATACAGGACGCCCGTGACAACTGGTTGTATAGCGGACGTCAATCAGGCTTCGCTTGTGACCGTCGCGTAATTCCAAGTACCGAACAATAAAAACGTACACGAATGAATTTATCTTGCGTGCCAGCTGTATGGTGGCGTATAGTATCAACGCTAAGTAGCCCTCCGAACTACTGAAAAAATCGGGGACTAAAGGCAGACCGATTTACTCTGAGCCGCAAGCTTTAGCTGATCGACTGATTGGCATCAGTTCCTGCCTCTCAGGGGTGAATCGCCACTTCGACTCGATTGCTCAAACACGGGTCAGTCTACAATGAGGCCCTTAATCCAGCCCACTGATTCAATTTGCGAGTAGTGAGTTGCCAACAAGACCTGTCGGCTGATGACGGGCTCGGTCTTTGACCCGATATCTTGGCGACAGATCGCCATCTCGATAGCGTGCTCGACATGACAATTGACGACGTACTGAGACTCCACGAGGACGCTCTTTTGAGTTTGCCCGATGTCCAGGGTGTTGGAATCGGTGAACGAGAGGGCGTCAAGGTCATTAAAATATTCACGAACAGGAGGATTCACGACGAGGACCGCGAACGGGCGGGGGTCCCTTTGGAACTCGACGGCTACAAGGTCGAGCTTGAAGTTATCGGATCAATTTCGGCGCAGGACTCTGGAGAAACAAGGAAGGATTAGTCATGCCCAATGATACAAAAAAAATGATCCTGAAACCTGAAGATTCCACCAGCGCATCGGCCCTTAAAACGCAGGCAATGGCCGTAGAGAAAATGTTGAAGCCGGAGAGTACACCCGCGAACCTTGTCGGCTTCGGCCTGGGAGTCAAGTGGTCCAAGGGTGAGCCGACAGGCAAGTCAGCTCTGCTTGCTCTTGTGTCGCAAAAGGTCGGAAAGGACGAATTGAGCGAAGGCGATATGATTCCGGCCAAGATCAATAATATGCAAACCGATGTCTTGGCGGTCGGCGAGCTGTTTGCCGGTCAGGCTGAGCCGGCTGAGGTCGGTATCGAGGCTTTGGCTCGACGGATCCGGCCCGCCTCCGGCGGTTATTCAGTCGGTCACGTCAACATCACAGCCGGCACCATCGGCACCTGCGTTTTCGATCTGGAAGGAACCGGCAGCAACCCTGCTGGAATTCCGGGTCGCTACTATATCCTGAGCAACAACCACGTGCTGGCAAACAGCAATAATGCTGGTTTGGGCGATCCGGTTCTTCAGCCGGGTCCCTTTGACGGCGGGACTGATCCAACTGACCGGATTGCGCGACTCAACCGTTTCATTCCGATCACGTTCGAGCCGCCGGTGCCGCGCTTTCTACATCGCAATCTGGTCGATGCAGCCGTGGCGGAAGGCCAGTTTCACGACCTGAAACGCGAGATACACTGGGTCGGGCACCTGCAGGGCTGGGTGCCGCGGGCACAGGTCAATGTCGGCATGCGTCTTCACAAGACGGGGCGTACGACGAACTACACGACCGGGCGGATTACCGCGGTCAATGCGACGATCGACGTCAATTACGGCGCCGGGCGTGTGGCGCGGTTCCGGGATCAAATCATTACCACTAATATGTCCGCTGGCGGAGATTCCGGATCGATTGTCGCGGACCGCTCGAGCAACCGCGCCGTCGGCCTGTTGTTTGCAGGCTCGTCGGTTGCCACGATCCTGAATCAAATCCAGCACGTTCGTTCCCTGCTTCGGGTTGAGATCGTGTGATTGCTTTTGGCCGGGTCCGGTTTCGTCGGACGGCCGTAATATGAGCATGTCCAATCCTGGGCGGCAGCCGTCACTGCTGTCGCCCAGGAACGGTCTCTCTGCCTTAGTTGCCTCGCCGTGACATAACTTTGCCTTAACTCCGCCTTTTCACTGCCCTCGCACGGCCGTCGTGGCGTGATTTCCTATCGTCGCTTTAATCACCAGACATAGGGGGGGGCGATGCGACGATTAACCGGGACAAGACTGATCGGAGCTGGGATGTTGGTGACCTGCTTGATCCTGGCTGGGTTTCCCGTCGCGGCGGAGCAGTCCTCGAAGGACGCGCATTTCAAGCGGGACCATCACGGCCAGGCCGAACAGCATGCCGGCCCCCAGATCGACGTGGCCTTTCTGTTGGATACCACTGGCTCGATGGATCATCTGATCCAGGGCGCAAAGGTCAAGATCTGGTCGATCGCCAAAGAAATGCTGGATGCCAAGGTGGCGCCGGATCTGCGCATGGCGCTGATCGGTTACCGTGATCGGGGCGACGCTTATGTGACCCGGAGTTTCGATCTGACCGATGATATAGATCGGATTTACGGCGAGTTACTGAAGTTCGAGGCGGATGGTGGCGGCGACCGGCCCGAATCCGTTAATCAGGCCCTGGACGATGCGATCAACGGCCTGAGCTGGGATCGGGGCGGTTCTGTCTATCGCGTGGTTTTCCTGGTCGGCGATTCGCCCCCGAAAATGAATTACCAGGACGACATCAAATACCCGGTCACCGCGAGTCTGGCGGCCGAGCGGGACATCGTGATCAATACTGTGCTGGCCGGTGGTGCGGGGGATACCGGCCAGATTTGGCGTGAAATCGCACGATTGGCCCAGGGGCGCTTTGTATCCATCCCCCAGACCGGCAATATGCAGATCATCGAAACACCTTTCGATCAGGATATTCAATCGTTAAATCAGCGCCTGAACGGGACGGCTTTGCCGTATGGCAAGAGGGTGCAGCAGGATGAGGTCCGGCAGAAACTCGGACGCACCGCTGCAGCACCGAGTTCGGTCATTGCGGATAAGTCGGCCTATTTCAAGTCAAAGGGCGCCAGCGAGGAGATCGTTACGGGTCGTGGCGAGTTGATCAACGACTTGGCGGAAGGGCGCGTGACGCTCGAGGAATTGGAGCCGGAGGCTTTGCCGACCGACCTTCAGGGCTTGAGTCCGGAGGCGCGTGAATTGGCAATCGCCGAGAAGACGAAAGAACGAGATGCGCTACGCCGTAAGATCAACATATTGGTCACCAAACGCGATATCTATATCAAGAAGGAGCTTGCGAAGCAGGGTGAGAGCGATTCCTTTGACGGTGAAGTTGGCGCGATCATCCGCGAACAAGGTTCCGCGAAAGGCATTCACTACTGAGGTTGCACGAGGACCGGAAAACCTTCGTACCATTCAGCATGATTGCCTTCATAATTGGCCATACCGGGTTTCGTCAGGCAGCCTTTTGGTCGGATGAAGCTGTCTATCCTGCGGTCTGCGCTTTCACACCACTGTATGTTAAAGGCACAGAGTTTGGGGAAAAACTGAAGGTGTTCGAAGAGCAGATGATCGTGAATCCACCACGCCAGACACCGCCAGTCCGCACCCCGTTCATAGCGATCGGCAAACCAGGGGATGACGACGCAGGCTGCCGCGCCCATCCGACCTTGACTGTCACGTAAATCCCAAACGTGATAGGCGGCATTGGCCTTCACGCTGGCGCCCTGCTTTCGGGCGTTGCCAAAGGCCGTGACTTCAGCTGAACGATAGCCTGAGCGAACTGCGACACGGCCGAAGGTCCGTTGCAAGGGTTCGAGCAACTCCGTGCAGAGATGGCGCCCGGCCGTGATTGCAAGATCGGGATCCGTCGGAATGTTGGCAATGCCATGAAACCCCGCGATCTCGGAATAGAGAAAGTCACGCAGGAAGAAGTTCGGGCTCAGCCGGACACGCCCCAGGTCTTCGAGGCCACGCATGGATGCTGGTTTTCGCATGGCTGTCCCTTCAATTGCCTCGCTGCTTTGAGTTTATCTTGCAGCGCCGACGAAATCCCGTGCGGCATGGCCAATCACCGCGAGCATAACAATCGCACCGCCGATCAGGCTTGCACTAGGCGGCAACTCGGCGAGGATAAGCCAGGCGAAGAGCACGGCAAGCGGCGTCTCGGCTGAACCCAGCAAACCTGATTCCGACGCCGGGATCATGCGGGTGCCCTCGGTCAGCAGGACCGATGCCACGGCAAAGACGACACCGAAGAGGACGAGTAGAACGGCGTCGTTCGAGGAAACGGCTAGGGGCTCGGTAATAAACCAACCCAAGACGAAGAGCTGAAAGGCCGACGCGGCCGCTGCCAGCACGACCGGCGTATCGGTAAAGACCCGGATCAGGACCATATAGAGCGACATGCCAAGAGTCATAACCAGGGCCAACGCATCTCCCGTAATGCTGCCAGTAGCGGCGCCGGCGCCGGCCATGATCGCCACGCCAAGCAGGGAAGCAATAGCGGCAATCATGGTCGACGGCCGGACACCTACACCGCGAAGCATCCATTCGAGTGCCGCCGCGATGAAGGGCGCGGTGGCATAGATGATCGCGACATTGGCGACGTATGTCAGTTTGAAGGCATTGATAAAGGCGAGAGTCGAGAGGCTGCCGATGGTCGCCAGCAGCCAGCCGCGCCAGCCGAGCGAAAAGATGTCTGAAAACTTTCGTCCGCGCTCACGCCACAGGACATAGAGCGTAATAAACAGGGCACCGAACAGACCGCGCCAGCAGGCGATTGTCCAGGCGTCGCTCTCGATCATCTTGGTCAGGACACCCGCCAGACTGAAGACGACCGCCGAGGCAACCACCAGCAGGATGCCGATCAGATGTTGGTTATGGGTTCTGTTACTGGAGATTTCCAGGGACGAAAAAGTAGTCATTCCGACAATGCCCTAAGGATCGATGTGATGGGTTGATCTTAGGGGAGGGCTGCTGACAAGGTGGTGTCAGGAGTTACTCTAGTTAATCGTGACAAAACGGCTTGGACGCTGCAGGGGGAACGATAGGTTTCAAAATCCCATAAAAGAATGACGAGCCCGCGTCTTCGGCTTTCTGATGTTAAAGTGAGAGGGGCCGTTTCTGTTGATATGGGGGTAGATGAGCCAGGTCGATCTGCCCCCATGGACGGGTCATTTATTTACCCTCGCATTCTTGGAAGGCTTCGCTATACGGTGTGGCAGCGCCTGCGTCGTCTCGGGCGATGCGAGGTTGGCCACATCCATCAAAGTCGGTAACTCTCTCTTTAAAAAGCGAAGTGTCTGATCAAATCGAGACTTCTACACCTGAATTTAGCGATAGGCCCTCCTAACTCATGATCGCACAACCAACACCGAGCATTTGGCATGCCGCACTATCCGTGCCGCTTTTGGTCCGAGCAGATAGTCGCGCAGGTCCGGTCTGCTTGAACCAATGATGATAAGGTCCGCTTCAATCTTTTCAGCGAGATTCAGTGCCTCGACGTAGATATTTCCGCTGCGCATATGTAGCTTGATGTCCACATGACTTGGCAGGTCCTTGGACATAGTCTCCAGCTTGCTGTGCGATGTTGCGCGATGCGCATCCGCAAATCCTTCAGGTACGAATTGAGACAGAGGCCCAAGCGCCTCTTCCTCGGGGACAACGTGCACCATATGAAGTGTTGCGCCAGTGACAGCGGAGTGGAGCACGTCAGCTAAGAGCGCAGGCCAGCAATCGGGATCGGACGTGTCAACACAGACCAGGACGGTACGGTCCATCGGCTCAATTCCTCGCCGTCAGTACTTCTGGCAACCAGAGCGCCAATCCCGGGAAGACCGTCAGCAATATTACCCCAAAGACCATGAGCACGAACATTGGCAGTGCCGCGCGCGCAATGAACCCCAAGTCGCGGCCCGTCATACTTTGCACCAGAAAGAGATTGAACCCCACCGGTGGCGTGATCATCGCCATTTCGGCGACCAGCACGACAAAGATACCGAACCAAATCATGTCGATCCCTGCACCGCGAACCAATGGTTCGACCACGGCCATGGTGAGTACAATCGATGAGATTCCGTCGAGGAAAAAACCCAAGATCACGTAAAACAGCGTCAGGGCAGCTATCAGCATCCAAGGAGTGAGGTTCATGCCTCCAATCCACTCCGCCAGTTCTCTCGGCAAGCCCGTGAACCCCATGGCCAGCGTCAGAAACGCGGATCCCGCAACCAGCAGCATGATCATCGATGTTGTCTTGGTCGCGCCCATCAATCCTTCAATAAAGCTGGTCCATGTCAGGGAGCGCTCGGCAGTCGACAGGAAAAGCGCCCCTAAAACACCGAGCACAGCTGCCTCTGTCGGAGACGCCAAGCCACTGTAAATCGACCCGATCACCACCACGATCAGTCCCGCGACCGGCGTCAGCCGAACGACGCCGCGAAGCTTTTCACCCCAAGTGGCACGCTCTTCGCGCATCGCGCGCCCTTCTTCGGTCAGCATTCCCCACAGAACGATATAGCCGACGAAGAGACCTCCCAGCATCAGACCGGGAAAGATGCCCGCCATGAACAACCGCGTAATCGATACCTGTGCGGTCACGCCATAGACAATCATGATAATTGAAGGTGGGATCAACAGGCCCAGCGTAGAGGCTCCGGCAAGGGTGCCATAAGCCATTCTGTCGGGATAGCCGCGCTTTTTCAGCTCGGGCACAGTGATCTTGCCAATGGTCGCCAGAGTGGCGGCCGAGGATCCTGAGATCGCTGCAAAGGTGGCACAGCCCACGATGTTCACATGGATCAACCCACCTGGCAGTCGCCGCATCAATGGCGCAAGGCCACTGAACAAACCTTCGGACAGTCGCGAACGGAACAGAATCTCACCCATCCAGATAAACAATGGCAATGACGCCAATCCCCAAAGCGCGCTGTGCGACCAGACTGTGGTCGCCAATGCGTCGCCCACAGGGCGGGATGTAAACAGAATCATCGAAATGAAGCCGACGCCCATCAGCGCCAGGCCAATCCACAGGCCGACAGCCAGCAGCCCCAGAAGGGCGACAATCATCAGAATGGCAAGGCTGGTTTCGGCCATTTGTCTATTCCCAGCTTTCGGATTTTTTCGTCGCGGCCAGACCTTCCAGATCACGCCGGATCAACGCCTTGATGAACGCAAGCACCAAGACCAGCGAGAACAGGCAAAAACCCGCAGCAAATGGAACCTGCGGAATCCAGATGAGGATTTCGTCGGATCCATCGCTGCGATCCTCGTACAGCCACGAGGTATGGGTCATTTTCACCAAGAAGTACGACAGGTAGACGGTCATCGCCGTGGCGAGCGTGAGAACACACAGTTCAAACCAATACCGCCGCCTGCCGTGCATCTGATCCACCAACATCTCAACGCGGATATGACCATGCTGTCCAAAGGTGTAGGCCATGCCGAGTGCTCCCGCCCAGGCCAGGCAATAGGCTGCATAGTCCGTCAAGCCCGGCACATAGACGCCAACGGCGCGGCTGCCGATACTGACAACAACCAAACCCGTCAATATCAGAACCACTCCCGCGGCCAGAAATCCGCAGAGCCGGCAGGTCAACACAATCAGTTTTTCGACAGCGCCAAGCATTGGATTGAGATCAGTTCGATGCTTTAAACGCCACCAGAGCCGCAGTCCCTGCCTCACCGGCATTTTCCGCCCATTCGGTGGCCATTTTGGCACCAATCGTGCTGAACTCGCTTTTCAATTGCTTTGACGGAGGCGCTACGGTCATGCCGTTTTCAGCCATGGTCGCGTTATAACTGTCGGTGATGTCCTTTGCGGCCTGCCAGACGTCCGCTTCGGCCTTGGCCGCCGCATCCATCACCACCTGTTTGGTCGCGTCGTCCAGATCGGCCCATGCATCGGCGTTGACGATCACGGCACTTTTGGGGATCCAGGCATTTACAGTGTAGAAGTAGTCGACATTATCCCACATCTTTTGGAAAACGCCGATCGCACCCGATCCCATCATGCTGTCAGCCACACCCGTTGAAAATGCCTGACTGATCTCCGTCGCTTCGGTTTTGGTGGGGGTTGCCCCCATCAGCACCGCCAACCGCGAGGTGTTTGCATCAGCGGCGCGAAATTTTGTGCCCTTCATATCTGCCATCGTAGTGACTTGGTTTTTGCTGAACAGCCCCTGGGGCGGCCAGACGGGCATGTAGAGCAGTTTCATGCCGCGCTCGGATAACGCCGATTCGATGGCGGGCTTGGAGGTCTGATACAAATCCCAAGCTGCGTCAAAGTCGGAGGCGAGAAACGGCACTACGTCCATTCCGAAGATTGGATCCTCTTTCGCATGAGCTCCCATATAGCGTCCGCCGATCGGAACCTGCCCTGAACGCACGGCACGCAGGATCTCCGCCCCTTTATAGAGCGACCCTGCAGGATGCACGACGATTTCCAACGCGCCATTCGAATTGGCGGTCACGGCCTCTGCAAAAGCGATGTAGGATTTAGAGACATAGTTTTGGCCAGAATAAGCAGCAGGCATGTCCCATTTTTCTTGCGCCTGCGCTACGGCTGCCGCTGCTGCCAAGACTACGGCAGACAGGCTGTATCGGACGAGCATCCTGGTAAATTCAAACATCGGTCTCTCCTTGTTAGCTGTCACAGTCTACGATCACCAGATCGCGGGGGTATTTGGTTAAGACTTCGCATCCCGTTGAGGTGACGCGCACGCTGTCGCTGATCGCCATACCAAAGTCCTCACGAAAAATGGTTGGGATCACGTGAAAGGTCATGTTTTCTCGCAAGAGCATCGGATCGTCTGGACGGATGGCATAGATATGTCCCTCTGCCCAGTTTGGCGGGAAACCAATGCCAATGCCGTAAGCGACACGGCTTTTGAAGTACTTTCCCAGCCCCAGCTTTTCGACGCCGTCACGGCACTTACGGTCGATCGCGCCGGCCGTTTCACCTGGCTTGATCGTTTCAACAGCGGTTTCAAGAATGCTGATCAGCGCTTCTGCCGCCGCTTTTTGTTCATCGGTGGGTGGTCCGACAACGGCTGATCGGGACATCATCACGTGATAGCGGTCAATGCAGCCCGCCCCTTCGAGCAGAACCACATCGCCACGCGCAATGACTTTGCGTTTCCACAAGGCGAAGCAAAGCGCACTGCGCTTACCGCTAACAACCATGGGGGGATGGCCAATATATTCGCTGCCGGCGGCAATCGAGCCATGATAAAGCGCCGCGGCCACGTCATTGTCTGTCCGTCCCGGCGCAATCGTCTTCAGGGCAGCATCGATACCGGCCTCGACGGTCCGTGCCGCGGCGCGCATGCGATCAATCTGGGGTCCGGTTTTGACGGCGCGCTGGCTTTCAATCACCCAATCCCAGTCGACGAATTCCAAGCCATCGGTCGTTAGCAAACGCCGGTAGTCGTGCACGCACAGATATCGCGACAGCGTTTCAAGCCCGAGCCGTCCCCGTCCGGTCTGCTCCAGAAACCCTCTCAGAACATCCACATGATCCTCTGTATCCAGAACTGGCTCGACCGCACCGATCGTCGGTAAAGCCAGTGCCATGTCCCGGTTGACGATCCGTGTGATGACCGTGGGAAGTCCGTCGGCAGGGACATACATGGCTTGGAAGGTAAAGTAGCCGATGGTTTGAAACCCGGTCAGCCAATACATATTTTCTGGATCGAATATCAGCGCGCCATTCAAAGCACGCCGGGTCAGGTCCTTCTGAACCAAGATCAGTCGCGCCGAGAAATCCTCCAATGGAAAGGATAGTTCGCCGGGCCACAAGACCCGTTCGTCTCGGCGGGAAGGCATCGCAGCCGTTGTCATGCGCCTGTCCTGGATCACTCGATGAATGGACTCGAGTGTGCAAGTAGAGCAACATAACCTCAAATCGATTTATTTTAGTCGAGACGAAAGATTAGTTATGAACATCCGGCAAATTGAGGTATTCCGCGAGATTATGTCTGCTGGTTCTGTCACAGAAGCAGCGCGTCGCCTGAACATCAGCCAACCTGCCATCAGCAAGCATTTGCGCCTGATGGAGCATGACCTCGGATTTGATCTGTTTCTGCGCAAGGGCAATCAACTGATCCCCACAGTTGAGGCATTGGCACTCATTGAGCAGGTCGAACAGGTCTATACCGGACTCGACTCACTTTCGCGATTTGCCGACGACCTCAAACGCAACCGGCATGGAGATCTAACAGTTGCAGCCATGCCTTTGCTAGCGCAACGGTGGTTGCCGAAACTGGTGGCTAGTTTCGCCAAGACACATTCAAATGTCTCACTATCAATTCCCGTGCGCAGCACCGACTGGATTGCGCGTGCTGTTGCCGCTGGCACTGTGGACATCGGCATTGGTTTGGACCGGGGCACCGAACCGGGAATCGAAACCTCTAAGCTGATGTGTTTGCCTTTGGTCTGTGTCTGCGCCCCCGATCACACGCTTGCCGGCTCCGGCAGAATCTCTCCACGTGCTTTAAAGGGATATGATCTGATCACGCTTAGCAACTTTGACCGTTGGCCATTGGAACTGGACCGGGTCCTGGAAGACAGTGGTGCCTTACCTGCACGACGGCTGGATGTGTTTACTGCCCATATCGCCTGCGAATTAGTGGTCCATGGTGCAGGCGTGGCCATTGTAGATGCACTTACAGCGCTGGATTACCTCGAGCAGGGGCTGGTCCTGCGTCCGCTGGATGCGAACATCGCATTTGAAATTTCCCTGATGCAGCCACGATTGCGTCAGTCCTCTCGTGTCGCTCGAGCCATGTGCACAATCATCAATGCCGCAGCCGAGCGCATTGATGCTGATGTAGTGCAGTTTTGGGGAAAGCTCGAAGACCGCCCTTAAATCAACCGACCGGGAATGAGAAGTGATTGGCTGTCGGTTAATCCATTTCATAGAGTTAGAGCATCTTTGATGTGCCAGATTTACCGCGCGATGCTCAAGAATCGCAGGCCCTCAGTGCGGTGCTGTCAGCTTGACCAAGATTGGTCACAGACGAGCAATTGTGCTGACGTGCTCACGTGATGGTGATCACGGTGTCCATGCGCTCGTGATTTTGCCTCGAACCTGGCGAAGTATTTTGCGACAGGTCGTGGAGACCTTTTCACATCGGAGTTTAACTTCTGCGTCACTCAGGCAGCTTCTGCAACTGATACATGGACCACAGCAGCTTGCTCATTTTGGAGTCCTTGAACCAGAGTTTGTAGATCGGTTTGATGCCTTCGTCGCCATCGCGATAGAGCCGGGCGAGGGTCGCGTTGGCGACCTGCAACAGATCTTCGCGACCGTGGCGGATAGCGATGGCATAGGGCTCATAGGAGAGAAAGCCCGCAGAGAGATCATAGTCATCGCGGTCATTCTGGTTCAGCAACTTCTCACGGAGAATAATGCGGTCTCCGACGTAGAGCTCGACATCCCCATTACGGAGAAGATCGAATGCGACGTCATGGGACGGGACCGGTTTGCTGGGAAAAACCACTGCATATCCCAACAGTTTCTCCACTTGCTCCTTGGTCGTGGTACCGTCAACGACGCTGACCTTGATGCCGCGTGCGCGCGTGGATTTTCCTTTGAGCGCACGGACGCTTGTTTCCTTTTTCTTGATACCGCCGGCACCGCTGACGAAGGTCAGTAGACTGAAGTGGTGGGATTTCATCCGGCTGATCGTGACGGTAGTGGCTTCGCAGAGCGCATCGACGTCACCGCGTTTCAAGAATTCGAAACGGTTCGACGCCGTGACGCGGACGAATTCTGCCTCTACGCTTGCGCCGTCCGGCAGTTCCTTACGGTAAGCGTCAAGGATCAGGCTGCAGAGATTGACGCTGTAACCGACCCACTTGCCGTCCTTCATAAAGGAGAGAGGGGCCGCGTCGTGGCGCACGCCGAAGCGAATGATTTCCGTTTCCTCGGTTGCGGCTTGAGCCATTCCAAGGGTCACACTGCTAGTCATCAGTGCGAAGACGCACAGCAGCGACGTCAGACGTGCGAGCTTAGGTCGGAGCGGTGTGGCGTAGATTTGGGAGGTTCTGATCATGCTGTCCGTTTCCCTTATGGCATCGTCGCAGGTTGGGCCACGACCAGCGGTTCCGCAGAGGCACCGGGTTTGGAAAACTGATGACGGGAAAAGAGGGTGACGATGGTGCCGATCAATCCGCCCTGCAGGGCGGTCACGATGCCGACATAGACGCTGAAGGCGAGATCCGGATTTCCACTCAGAAACACGGTCATAAGAAAGTAACCGGCCAGGCCCGTCGTTAATCCGTGCAGGAGAGGTTGTAGCAACAGGCGTTGTTTCGAGAGATCGCTGCGTTGCGCGACATCGATGGTGTAGAGCACCCAGAAACCGGTGACCATTCCGAGGACACCGAAGATCGGGATCCAGAGTTCGTTCTGGGTGAGGAGGAGAGTCTCGCCGCTAAAAAGTTGCTTGATCCACCACCAGCAGAGCAGGGCGAAGGCACCGGCCAGGTAGGTCACGAGACAGGCGAAGGCATACTGCAGGGCGGGGACTTCAAACTTTCCAATGTTCATAGCTCGCCAGCGCCGTGCCACGATCCGTTTGTTCTGATAGCTCCAGGCAATGAGCGCTGAAGCACCATGCAGACTAATGGCGGAGGTTGCCCAAATCAGCGCATCGTTGGAATCTTTCGGGAAAGCTTCCGAGGTCGTGATGTTGAGCATCGCGGCGATGGGGGGCGTCAGGAGGACAATTACGATCACAAGAAAGAACAGCATAAAGATCGCAGCGATGACTCCGTTGATGATGTTGTCCTTGCGAATCGTTGTCGTCGAGAGCCCGACCGCCTGAAAGGCGCTCATCACCGACGCCGGATCATTGTTGTGCTGAAAGATACTTGCCGCCAGGATGGCGTGAATGTCGTGCAGCGTGCTGTCAATTTTTTTCGTTGTCGCGATCTGTCGCTCGGTGATGTTCTGCTGTTCGTCGCTATCGGCCGGTGCCAGGACCGGTTTGATTCTCTCCAGATTTGAGAGCTCAAGGGCCGAAAGGCGAATGCGGTTCAGGATGAAATCGTAGTGCTCGAAAACATGCACGTTCAGGGCTGAGTTGATGAGGTGTTTTTTGTTTTCGATTCGGTCGAACAGAAACTGCATCCTGATCCAGCGGCGCAGCGGGTCGGCCGTGATGACGTCGTCGTAGTAGGTCGAGACGTCATGTAGCTCCTTGCCTGTGATCAGCTTGAATTTCTCGTGGATGAAGAGGCTGTCGTTGGTGTCGAATTTCTCGACGTCAAGGAGCGCGACCTGAATGCGCTGGGCCAGCTTTTCGATCCCGTCTGGAATGCCGATGATGCGGTGGGTCGCGCTGCGCACGGAAAGCTCGATCTTGTTGAGCCATTGATAGTTTGTGGAAATGCCGGTCAGGATCATTGCGATGGCCATGGGCATCCAGGCCGCGGCGTAAGTGGCTTCCGGACCGCTGAAACTGAAGGCTTCAGTCAGCCCCTCGGCGTTCCCGTCCGTTTCGGGGGTTGCTGCAAAGCCAACCGATATGTCGCCCAGACCGGCAAACTCGACCGCCTGAAGGATGTGCGGAAAGAATATCGAGAGGAAGGCATAGATCAGCGTCATCAGAAAGAAGTAGACCAGGAAGGCCTTGAGGTAATCCTGGTTTGACGCGAGTTCACGTGGCGCAAGGGTGCTGACGAAGGAATCGCCGCTTTTCACTGGTTTGTTGAAGCTGTCGTAGCAATAGAAAAATAAAAATGCCAGACCGCCTACAAAGGTCAGCTGGTACTCCGTGTTGAAGCGGAGATTGCCTAACTCGATTTCCATGTCGTGCCCCGAATCTTGTGCAAGGGCAGCGCCCTTGTCGACATTGGATATTCCCGGTGGATTTGCAAAAACGGCTTATTACTACATCAGCCTGTTTTATACTTGGATTGTTTGTAGGCGTATTATGTTGTTGTGACTTAAAAATGTCAACGCGTATGTCGTGCATTCCCCGTATGTCATTCTTGTGTCATTAGAACGAATTTGCGATTGCGAGAAGGCGTGATGATGGGCGCTGAGGTCGAAAGATGTATCCCCTTTTTCACCCCGTTGGAGACCCGCCCTTACCAGGCGGTTGCTGGATCGGTCCGCTAGCATTCTTTCAAACTGAAACACGAAATATCGATCCCGAAACCCTATGCGGTAAATTACGTAATTCGTAGTAAATGTGAAAAATTATACGAAATACGAAAAATTATATTGATTTTTTGTGATTTCCGCACGTAACTGTGTGTGAAGTAAAAGGGAGTGTCCTGTGGCCAGAGGTGCAAAGATTGTCGAGAGTATTGCCGGTGCCGATGAGGGAAATGCGGCTAACCGGCAAATGGATAAATCCTCTCCGGACGACAGGCTTAATCGTTCGATCATTTCTTTGTTGCAGCAAGACGGACGGATGGCCTTTTCGGAGGTCGCGCAAGAACTGGGCGTGTCTGAGGGGACGATCCGCAATCGCGTGGGCAGCATGAAGCAAGCGGGGATGCTGCGGATCGTAGCAATGGCTGATCCAGTGGCCGCCGAATACAAAACCGATGCAATGCTGGGCCTGAAGCTTGCCTCGGGACACGCACCGGCAGCCGTTGCAGAACGGCTCGCTGCCTTGCCGGATGTTGTCTACATCCTATGGGTCAGCGGCCGCTTCGACTTGCTGGTCGAAGTGGTCAGCGATGACCGCAACGGCTTTCTCGATTTTCTCAACAGAGAAATTCATGGCCAGCCCGACATTGCCTCAAGCGAGACAATGACGGGACTGAAGAATTTCAAGAACCAATTCCTGTTGAAACGTAATTGGGAATAACACGGGCCGGATCAACAAACGGGTGCAGCAATCCCGCTGCAGGGAGAACACAATGACTGCTTATGTTGAGAATTTTGCCGACGCCTTGCCATCTGAGGCACGGGTGGCCGAAGTGCGCAAGCGCCTCGAAGATGCCGGCGTCAAATATGTCTTATCCTGTTGGATCGATCTTTTCGGAATTCCCAAGACCAAGCCGGTTCCGATGAGCGATTTCGAACTGCTGTGCATGGGTAAGGGGCCGCAGTTCGCTGTCCACTCAATCTCCTATGTGCCGGAGTTGTCGCCTGCCGATTCCGACCAGGTCATGGTACCCGATCTGGACGCAGTCTACATATGTCCCTGGGATACCTCGATGGCGATTATCTTCGCCGATCTCTTTTGGGAAGATAAGCCCTACAATGTCTGTCCGCGGCAAGCGCTCAAGCGAGCGGTTCGCGACGCCGAGCAGGCTGGATATGTGGGTTATGCCGGGATCGAGCCGGAGTTTATCGCTCTGCGCTACGACGAGCAGGGACAGCCGGTTAAGGCGATCGACAACGATCCGGTGGAGGGTGTGCGCCCGCGCCGACAGGCGTTTGGTTATGACGTAGAATACTCCATCGATTCGATGCCGTTTCTCAAGGACATGATCGATATTCTGGAGGGCTTGGGCTGGAATCTCCACGATGTGGTTGCCGAAGGTGCCTATTCGCAGTTTGAGCTCGATTTTCACTACACGCATCTTCTGGAAATGGCCGACCGGCTGGTTTTCCTGCGCATACTCTTGAAGGAAGTTGCCAAGAAGCACGGTATGTTCATTACATTCATGCCGAAGCCAACGGTCGGCGACTGGCGCTCCGGTGCTCATATCAATTTTTCTCTGCAGGCAGCGGATCAGTCGGGCAAGAATCTCTTTGGCTCGGAAGAGGACGGATGGAGTGACACGGCACATCATGCGGTTGGCGGGCTTATGGCGCATGCTGAAGCCATCACCGCGATCACCTGCCCGACGGTAAACTCCTACAACGGGTTGGTTCCACGGGTCGGCGGATTTGAAGGAGGCACCGTAACCTGGGCGCCGACGAACATCACTTATGGGCACAATAATCGTTCCGCTCAATTTCGCCTGCCGCAGAGCCGCTATTGTATCGAGAACCGCGCCGCGGACATGTGCATGAATGTCTACCTTGCGCTCGGTATGACCCTGACTGCGGCTGTCGAAGGTGTAACTAACAAAATCGACCCGGGTCCGCCGACCGATCGAGATCTTTATGCGATGAGCGATTCGGAATTCGAGGAGCTCGGTATCCGGCGCTTGCCGCGCAATCTGATGATGGCGACCGACGCCTTGCGTGACGATGCACTGGCCGAGCGGGTTATGGGTCTAGTGATGCGAAAATCCTACATCGCCTACAAGACCGATGAGTGGGAGCGCTATCATCAGGCCGTCACCGACTGGGAAGTGCAGGAATATCTGCGGCTATACTGAAGAAGAGCCTGATGTCCCGGGAGTGCGGTGGTATGGATTACGAAATTTTCGAACTGGGTGATGTCGAGCTGCTGGGCGGCGGCCGCTTGACCAATGCCCAACTGGCATACAAAACCTATGGCGCGCTCAATCAATCCCGGGACAATGTCGTCGTCCTTCCGACCTTCTATACCGGAAGTCACGGCCGGAACGAGGGGTTTTTCGGTCCGGGCCGAGCGATCGATCCTGCCAGGCATTTCATCCTTTCCATCAACATGTTCGGAAACGGCCTCTCGACTTCGCCCAGCAATGCGTCGGTTCCCTGTCATGGAGCCGGCTTTCCCGATGTGACGCTCTGGGACAATGTTGCCTGCCAACACCGTCTGCTCACTGAACGCTACGGTATTGAAGGTATTGCCTTGGTTGCCGGCTGGTCGATGGCGGGTTGTCAGGCCTATCAGTGGGCGGCGCAGTATCCGGATATGGTAAAGGCGATCCTGCCGTTTTGTGCGTCCGCCAAGACCTCTCCGCACAACTTCGTCTTTCTCGAAGGTGTGAAGGCGGCACTCTGCGCTGATGGCGACTGGAACAATGGCAACTACCGATCACCGCCGCGGCGGGGGTTGCGCGCCTTTGGCCGGGTCTATGCTGGCTGGGCGTTTTCGCAGACCTTTTATCGCGAAGGCCTATACCGGCAGCTTGGATTCCAGACGCCGGAAGAACTGCTTGACGATTGGGCCGAGGATCATGCCCAAAACTGGGACGCCAACAACCTGCTTGCCAAGCTCAAGACTTGGCAGATGGGTGATATCAGCGCGAACCCGGTTTACGAGGGTGATTTGAAGCGTGCACTGGGCGCCATTACCGCGCGGGCTATCCTGATGCCCTGCAGCGACGATCTTTACTTCCCGCCTGCCGACAACGCAATCGAAGTTGGACAGATGCCGAATGCGGAGCTGCGGCCGTTCACATCACCTTGGGGGCATTGCGTTGCAAGCCCGGGGAACGAGCCGGCCTTCGAGGCTTTTCTCGACGCAGCTGTCCGCGACCTCATGAACGAGGCCTGATGGCCCCAAGGCCTGATGGCACCGAAACTGCGAGGAAGCGTCAGGCGAAGGCCTCTTCCCAGCTGCCCTGCGTGGCGGCCTTGGTGTATTCGGTCGCACGGTTTTCGAAAAAGTTGACGTGTTCGACGCCGTTGAGCATGGCGTCGAGCCAGGGCAGAGGGTTCTTTTCGATGCGATAGAGCGGCTGCAGGCTAAGCTGACCTAGTCGGCGGTCGGCGATGTAGCGGATGTAGGACTTCACCTCTTCCGCACTCAGCCCTTCAATTCCGCCCATTTCAAAGGCAAGATCAATGAAGGCGTCTTCGTGGACCACGATGGTTTCGCAGGCCTTGTAGAGTTCGCGCTCGAAATCCTCGTTCCAGATCTCCGGATTTTCGCTGATAAAGGTCTTAAAGAGGCGGATCGCCGACTGGGTGTGCAGGGTCTCGTCGCGGACCGACCAGGAGACGATCTGGCCCATGCCCTTCATCTTGTTGAAGCGCGGGAAATTCAACAGGATCGCGAAGCTCGCAAAAAGCTGCAGGCCTTCTGTAAAGGCGCCGAAGACAGCAAGGGTGATAGCGATGTCTTTCTTGGTCTCGACTCCAAACTCGTGCATGTAATCGTACTTGTCCTTCATCTCCTTATAGTGGAGGAAGGCGGAATACTCCGATTCCGGCATGCCAATGGTGTCGAGCAGGTGAGAGTAGGCGGCGATATGCACCGTCTCCATATTGGAGAAGGCGGCCAGCATCATCTGTACTTCTGTCGGCTGAAACACTTGGCTGTAGTGCTTCATGTAACAGTTGTTTACCTCTACATCCGATTGCGTGAAGAAGCGGAAAATCTGAGTTAGCAGATTTTTCTCGCCTTCACTCAGCTTTTGCTGCCAGTCCTTTACGTCGTCGGCCAACGGCACCTCTTCGGGCAGCCAATGGATGCGTTGCTGCATCAGCCAGGCATCGTAGGCCCAGGGGTAGCGAAACGGCTTATAGACCGGGCTGGCGTCCAGCAACGACATGGGATGGCGTCTCCTCTTCGGCAGTCGTCACTGTTGGCGCGACCCTGCCGGATAAATCCATTCGCCTCTGAGAAGCGAAGTCCTCCCGCGCGCTACTTGAACCGGTGGGAGGCTATTAAACTGTATACGGCTTTCCGGTTCCTGGAACGCCAATAATTCTCTTTCGGCACCACCAATAGGCCGCAATGCCGGCACATAGTCAGTGCGAATTCGATCGGTAGGCGTCTACTGGCAAGCGAGACACTCTTCATAGTCTGTGCTTGCCGGCGCCGCGCTCCTGTCCTGGCCCTTGCTGTCGATTTTGCCAAGATGCGGCACCGAAGAAACGGCTTCGTTGGAGTTTGCCGATTCAGCGCGCTGCATGGATTTCGAGCGGCAGTAATAGAGCGACTTAACACCCTTTTTCCAGGCCTGGAAGTGGATTTGATGCAGATCGCGTTTATGCACGTCAGCGGGCACGAACACGTTCAGGGACTGCGCCTGACAGATGAACGGCGTGCGATCGGCAGCGTGCTCGATTAACCAGCGCTGATCCAACTCGAAAGCGGTCTTGAAGACGTCTTTTTCGTCGTCGCTCAGGAACTCCAAGTGCTGTACCGATCCTTCGTTCAATGTGATCGAAGTCCAGGTGTCCTCGTCGTTATGGCCTTTTTCCTCAAGCAGCTCTTCCAGGTATTTGTTGCGGACGTTGAAGGAGCCGGAAAGGGTTTTGTGAGTAAAGCTGTTACCTGCCATTGGCTCGATCCCGGGGGAGGAACCGCCACAAATGATCGAGATGGATGCGGTGGGGGCGATCGCCATTTTGTTGGAGAAGCGCTCCATAATACCGAATTCCTCGGCATCGAGACAGGCACCGCGTTCTTCGGCCAGCAGCTTCGAGGCTGCATCGGCCTGACTGCGGATCTGCTCAAAGATTTTCTTATTCCAAACCTTTGCCATGACACCTTCTATCGGGATCCGGTGCTTTTGCAGGAAGGAGTGGAAGCCCATGACGCCCAAGCCCACGGAGCGTTCACGTTCGGCGGAATAGCGCGCGCGGGCCATGGAATCCGGCGCCTTTGCGATGAAGTCGCTAAGCACATTGTCGAGGAATCGCATAATATCCTCGACGAAGCCTTCCTCATCCTTCCACTCGAAGTACTTGTCCAGGTTCAGTGAGGAGAGGCAGCAGACGGCTGTGCGGTCGACGCCGTGATGATCGATCCCTGTCGGCAACGTAATTTCGCTGCAGAGGTTGGACATCTTGACGTTAAGGCCGGCAAGCTTGTGATGTTCGGGGATCGCCCGGTTAATGTGGTCGCCGTAGATGATGTAAGGTTCGCCGGTCTCGATCCTCGCCGTGAGGATACGGATCCAGAGATCGCGCGCTTTTACCTTGCGGATCACGGCGTGGTCCTTGGGGCTGGTCAGCGCCCATTCGTCATCGTTTTCCACTGCGCGCATGAAGGCATCGGTCAGCAGCACGCCGTGGTGCAGGTTCAGCGCCTTGCGGTTCGGATCTCCGCCGGTCGGGCGGCGCAGTTCGATGAATTCTTCGATTTCCGGGTGGGTCACCGGCATGTAGCAGGCGGCCGAGCCGCGGCGCAGCGATCCCTGGCTGATAGCCAGGGTGAGTGAATCCATAACCCGGATGAAGGGGATGACACCGCTGGTCTTGCCGTTGTGGCCGACCCGCTCGCCGATCGAGCGTAGATTGCCCCAGTAGCTGCCGATGCCGCCACCGCGTGCGGCCAGCCAGACATTCTCGTTCCAGAGGTCGACGATACCGTCGAGAGAATCGCCGGCTTCGTTGAGGAAGCAGGAAATCGGCAGTCCACGGGTGGTGCCTCCGTTGGAAAGGACCGGCGTCGAAGGCATAAACCACAGGCGGGAGATGGCGTCGTAGAGGCGCTGGGCATGATCGGTGTCGTCGGCGAAATGGGCCGCGACCCGGGCAAAGAGATCCTGAAAGCTCTCGCCGTCCATCAGGTAACGGTCAGTGAGGGTCGCCTTGCCGAATGCGGTCAGCAGATCGTCGCGTGTGCGGTCCATGACGACGCGGATACCGCGTTCATTCTGAAAGATGTCGCGAATCTCGCCATCACCAAGAAGTGCTTCATCCTGGTCGTTGGGCAGATCTTTCGGTGCCATCTCAAGCTCGCCGAACATCTCGGCCTGAATCGGCGCGGATTCGTTCTGCAACGACCCTAGATTCACATCAAGTGACGACTTATCCACAGACTCTTCCGAAATTGTCATGACATCTTCACGCAATAAAACCCCCGAGCCATCCATTCTAGCACTCCCCCGTTATCCACAGTAGTGGACAGTTCTAACTGTGGATCAAACACAACATGTTGCGTGACAACTTTGTGAAGATACCATAGTTGGTAGAGTTGAAAACCAGAACAAATCATGAACTTTCGACTTTATAGATTATGTGTCCGGCCCGCAACAACACCACGGTGGAAAGACTCCCTTCAAAGACCTATTGCGACTGGGGATTTGTCCCGAGCGGGAGGCGCCTAGACGCGGGATCCAGGCTGTTCGCTTACAGCTAAGATCCGGAAATAATTAAGAGAAAATATAAAATTTTAGCCAAAAATTGCCCCAGTTTTCTTAACCGGAATGAAGGGATTTGCTGGCAGCCTTTTTCCGACGCCGCCGAGATTCAGCTCCACTTTAGGCCACTAGGCTTGGGTAGGGCGGGGGTTCAGGCGCCTCTCACTGTTCGGAGACCTTTTATGATGCGACGCGGGATTATCGCCATCTTTGCCTTGGCGTTTCTGGCCGGATGCGCACAGCCAACTGTGAAGCACTTTCCCGAGGGCAAGCAGCTTTCACAGTACAAAGTCATGACCTGGCAGCATTGGGACCAGCTCGGTGATCGAGTGGTACAGGATATGGTTGCTTCGTTGCAATCCGTGCCTGAACTGGATGCCGCAAGTGGCGCGATCGAGGATGAACTCTATCAGCGCAGCCTGCTCGGCGGACGACCCTTTTATGTCCAGGGTTTGGCCTCAGACATGCCGTTCAGCTCGGCATTTAAAGGTATCCTTCAGCAGAACCTGCTGGACCACAATATGGCGGTTTCCTCCTCTCCCGAGCAGTCAATTGTGGTCAATTACCGGGTTCAGCCCTTCTTTTATGATGAGCGGAGCCAGAAGTACCCGGCGACCTCGACAGTTCTGTGGTCGGTTGCCGCAGGTCTGGGCTTGAGCGCCTTCGATGCGGTTCCGCTCGAAGCGGCGATTGTCGGCGGTTTCGCTGCAGGGCCGATCATCACATCACTGATCGACTACGGTGCAGTGACCGATGCCGAAGTGGTCGTTACCACCAGCATTCTCTACGGCGACGCAGTTCTCTATCAGAACTCCGAGGCGGTTTACATCAAGCCTGCCGATCTGCCGCTCTACATGACCCAGCATCCGGGTCTTGCCGCTCCGCGGCCGACTGAACCGCGCATCACCGAGCGCATGCAGGTTCAGCGCGTGCCCGTGGTCAGCGAATAGTTTGCAAGGAATGATGACGATGCCCCGCAAAACCAAGATCTTCTCGGCCTTGTCGCTGGCCGCACTGTTGCTTTCCGGCTGCGCCCTGGACGGCAAAAGGCCGGTAACAAACGCCCAGCCTGTCGATGCCCATATCGGGACACAGACGTACTTTGCAACTGACATGCTGGTGGATACAACGATCCAGCCGCTTGACCGGGCCGAACCGGTACTGGTTGCCAGTCTGGTCGATATCGACGATCTGCGCCGGTCCTCGACACTTGGGCGCATGGTGGCTGAACAGGTTTCCGGCCGTCTCGCACAACTGGGCTACCATGTTACCGAGATGAAACTGCGGGGCTCCGTTGCCATCAAGCAGCAGGCGGGAGAGCTGGTTCTGTCACGTCAGCTCAAGCATCTCGGCCAGCAGCATGATGCCCAGGCCGTGGTTGCCGGCACCTATGCGGTGGGCACCAATCAGGTGCATATCAATCTACGCCTGCTCCGCTCGGCCGATGGCCGTGTGCTTTCGGCAGTGGATTACACACTACCGCTCGGTCAGGACACCCGCGCTCTGGTGCCTGCGAAGCACGAGAACGGCTGGCTGATCCTTCCCGAAGGATAACACCGCAGGTTTCACTGGCTTCTCAGCCGGTGTGATAACGATCGCTTGAAACACGCCCGCCAGACCCTTGGCGGGCGTGTCGTCTTTGGGCTACAAGATTTCTCGTTCGAAACCCCTGGCGAATCCTTCACAGGTTCTCCTGACGACTTTTGATCCGAGGCTTTCTTTATGCTCGCTGTTATCTCGCCGGCCAAAAAACTCGACTTTTCAGAAGATTGGCAGAAGCCATTCGCGAAAGCCTACAGTGCGCCCGCCTTTCAGGAGGACACGGAGATCCTCATGGAAACCACGCGGGCTCTTAGCCGCAGCGACATTTCGCGGCTCATGAGTCTCAGCGAATCCCTGGCGTCATTGAATTACGAGCGCTACCAGGCCTTTGCAAAGACAGGTGATCCGGACAATGCCAAGCCTGCGCTGCTAGCCTTCCGAGGCGATACCTATGTTGGGTTGGATGCGGACAGTCTGGCTGATAAGGATGTTGCCTATGCCCAGAAGCACCTGCGGATCCTCTCGGGGCTCTACGGGCTGCTGCGGCCACTGGATTTGATCCAGCCTTACCGTCTGGAGATGGGGACGCGGCTGGCCAATCCGCGAGGCACCAATCTTTACAGCTTTTGGGGCGACCGTTTGACCGAGGCACTCAATCAGGCTAGCCGAGACAGCCGTTCGCCGGTGCTGGTGAATCTGGCTTCGAGTGAGTATTTCAAGGCGGTTCGCCCGAAAAAGCTGGACGGCCCTCTGATTACCCCGGTCTTCAAGGAAGAAAAGGATGGCATAGCAAAAGTCATCGGCTTCACCGCCAAGCGCGCCCGTGGCATGATGGCCCGCTTCATCGTTAAAAATCGCCTGACCCGTGTAGACGATCTGAAGGATTTTGAGGATGGTGGCTACCGTTTTCAGCCTCAACTATCCAGCGTCGAAGCACCTGTGTTTATCCGTCGTCACGAAGCAGCGGCTTAAAGGGCGCAATTGCAAAGAGGACGGATAGGGTGAAGCGCGTCGCGATCTATTTGACCATCGCACTGGGACTCGCAATCTATGTGATGATCCTGATCTCGATCGGTGCGGCGATCCTGCCCGACCACTGGGCGGCACAGCTTGCCTTCTATGGTGTAACCGGCATCATCTGGATCTTCCCAGTGATGTGGATCATCACTTTTTTCCATAAGCGGAACAGCTGAATTCCTTCGCCGTGACGCACTCAGGGCTTCTTAGCCACCCGCTGACTTGTGCTCGGCAATCTTCTTTTTGAGCTCTCGATACTCCGGGCAGCCGAAGAAACAGAGGTCGTCAAGAATATCGAGCTGTTTTTCGGCTTTTTCCAGCTGCGAGGTCTGCAGATAAAGCTCGCCGAGGTACTCGTTTGCGCCGAGGTGATCAGGATCGATCGACAGGGCTTTTTGGTAATAAGCCAGTGCGTCGTCAAACTGACCGAGCTTGCGGTGCGAATAGCCAAGATAGTTGTAGGCGTCGGCATTCTTTGGCTCTGCCTTGACGACTTTGAGCAGCGAGACGATGGCGGCAGTATAGTCGCCTGCCTTTATTTTGGATTCGGCGGCGGCGTAATCCACATTCCTGCTGCTGGGTGAGTCGTTCCAACTGGCGGCGGCCATTGCGTTGCCGCTGGCCAATAGAAGGGAGAGGGTGAAAGCAGATAAGAACTTGTTCATTCGTTAACGCCTCATTAATGTTCGCCTCAGCGACCACATGGGGTGGTGTCGGCGCGAGTACGGTTTCAGATAAGCCGGCTCTGCCTTATCTGGGGATGATGCCATGACAACACCCCTTTGCGGTGTTTTATTCCCTGGACAGCGAAAATTATCCATTGCACTGAATTTTTCGGTTTTTATGCGGAATAAATTCGATATCCCAGGCGTTGTCATGATCGAAGGATGCATGTGCCAGTGATGAGCCGTCGCTATTGATGTCGGAACGTACTGACAGCTTTGAGCAGGCGCTCATCGATCTTCTGCCGCGACTCAGAAGATTCGGGTGCAGTCTGACCGGGTCTCTGGATATGGCGGACGATCTGGTGCAGGCGTCCTGCGAACGTGCGCTGACCCGTGTCCACCAGTGGATCCCGGGGACGCGCCTGGATTCATGGGTGTTTTCGATTATGCAGTCGATTTGGCATAACGAACTGAGATCCCGCAAGGTGCGGCGCGGCACCGGTTTGGCGGACACTGAGCATTTGGTCGACATTTCGGCCGAAGGCCAAATCGAGTCCGGATTGTTGTTAGGGGACCTGGAAAAGGTCTTTGCGCGCTTTCCCGAGCAGCAGCGGGCTCTGCTCATGTTGGTTTGTGTCGAAGGATATAGTTATAAGGAAGCTTCGGAGATTCTGGAGATCCCGATCGGTACGGTTATGAGCCGGCTTTCCCGCGCTCGCCTGACTCTTGCCGAGTATATGTCGGATTTTCTGCCTGAAGCCGCCCCCGGCGAAGGACTTACGTAAAGTCATGAGTGCAGAGAACATCACTCGGGACAATCTGAACGACTTTCTTGTCGCCTATGTGGACGGCGAGTTGTCGGCTGCTGAGATGTGCCGGGTCGACGATCTGTTGGTCGAGGACCCCAAGGCACGGCAATTGCGCGATACCCTGCGCGGTCATTCCGAGACACTCAAGACGCTCCATAGCGACATCGTGGAGCAACCGGTTCCAGCTCACCTGATCCAGGCGATTCGGGGTCACGCGGCGGTATCTGCGGATACCGAACTTCGCGCGATGCCGAACCATCTGACGGAAGAAAGGCGCCCCGCTGCTGTAGTGTCATCGCCTCCGTCGAAAACCGGCGGCAGCATGGCCCGTCTGTGGCTGGTGGCAGCCTCTGTTGCGTTCCTGGTGATCGGTGCGGCGGGCGGTTTCGTGGCTGGAGGGCGTTATGGCGTCGCTCCGGTGGCGCAGCCGGACTGGCTTTCACAGGTCGCGGATTATCACGGCATTTATGCCAAGGAAAAACGCCACCTCGTAGAGGTCTCGGCCGATGAGACACCGCATATCGAAGCTTGGCTCGGCAAGCGCCTAGACCGGAATTTGGTGGTCCCCGATCTGTCGGACGCCGGTGCGGTCTTCAAGGGGGCTCGTCTGCTGGGGATCAACGGCCGCCCGGTCGCCCAGTTGATCTATCAAACTGCCGATGGAGAGCCTTTCGCGCTCTGTGTCATGGCGAGCGGCAAGGGGGACCTGGATCCGGCCTCCACTCGCCGGGCCGATCTTAATATGGTCGAGTGGCGCCAGGACGGTTACGCCTACGTGGTTGTCGGATGGGAGCCTGAGGCTGAGCTTCGGAGTTTTGCAGATCCCGCACGGGAAAGCCTCGATCTCTAGAATGCGATCGCGCTCCTTGAGGCCAACTTGAGTTTTTCACTGTTTCAACAAAAACGATTAGCCTCCAAGGGCTGAACCTTCCTGTCAAAACCGAATAAGTCTCGACTGATTTCTCAGCTGGCTGCGGAGTGCGCACCTGCCAGATGACCAGAGATTTGCTTAAGCACTTCGCGGAGTTGGGCGTGTTGGGCGATTTGTCTATCGTCGGCATCACGTATGGAAAACATATGCTCGCTGGCTGTGAGCACAAAGTCCGCCACCTGGCCGGCATCACCAGACTTTCCGCGCCGGTTGATGTCGAACATGAGTTCTGAGGCCAAGTCACGCCGGGTGAGCGAGAAGCCGTTTGAACGGCACCATTTCAACAGGGCGTCCTGGTCCGAAATACGAAGCCTGTTTCGCCCCTTTCTGTGCGTCATCATGTCAAGGATACTCTTGATTTGCATCGGTTTTCTGAGTGTTCCTCCAGGTTATAGCCGAGGTCGGCCAGTCGATAAAAGCAATTCCTGTCCTGATGACTGGTGCCTGAAGGTGATTCGTCGTAAAATTGCAATTCAGTGTATGATTCTCGATCTTGGTAGTTTCGATGAAGATCGGTCATGCGTTAAAGTTATACAAGTGGCGTGGAGTCTGTGGAACAGTAGCGAGTGCAGTGGTGTTGCTCCAAGCAAGCTATCGCCGGTCCGGCTCAGGCACCGGACGACCCCGGCAATAGCTGAACCGGCCAATGAAGATGCTGGTCGGCCGGTGTTAGGAACGGCGCCTTTCGGAGTCCGAATGACTGAGGGAGGATAAGCAAGGCCCATGAAGGTTCAAGCAATGCTCAATGCGAAGAGCGGCGGCGGCGACGTCTCGACGATACGGCCCGATATCACAATCGACGCTGCGATTCGGGTTTTGAAAGAGAAAAAAATCGGCGCTTTGGTCGTCAGTGACGACGGTCACAAAATTGCCGGTATTCTCTCTGAACGCGACGTTGTACGTGGTTTGGCCGACCAGGGTGCTGGCTTATTGGAAAAACCGGTCTCATCGATCATGACCAGCGAAGTCAAAACGACTGGCACCGGTGCAAAGATCGATGATGTTATGGCTGAAATGACACGCAGCCGTATCCGCCACCTGCCTGTAGTTCAGGATGGTTCGCTCTGCGGATTGGTGTCGATCGGCGACGTGGTCAAGCACCGGCTCGAGGAGCTCGAATCCGAGACCAGCGTCCTGCGCGACTTTATTGTCGGGCGCTAAAGTCTGATCGTCTCATACAGTGCTAGTGAAAAGCGTGAATCAGCCTCTATTCCCTGTGGTTAGAGTGCGGTTCACGCTCTCGACCGGTTCCATCAAGAATGACCGCCGGTCAGGGCGAATCGACAGATCGTCCGTCTGGTAAGCATATGGCGCCAAATCTGACGTTCGATGCTCTAGATCAAAAGATATCAAATTTGGTCGATATGCTGCTGCCCCGCCGAGATGACGGGTGTTTTTCGTCTGTTTCTTGCAGTCGTATCTAACCTTAGCGTTTTGATAATTTCCTCTTTCGGGTCTTCTTGCCTACAGCCGGTTTGACCACAGGTTTGCGATAGGCCTTTCCGCCACTGCGTTTTGTGGCTGACGCGTCGTAAACCGGCTTGCGCAGCCGGTTGATGCTGCCCAGGGGCTGGTGCTCGGCGAGGCAATGCCAGGGGGTAAAGGCCATTTTCTCACATTGCATCTCCTGCCGTTGTTCGAGTTTGGCATGATCTGCGCCGGGCCGTCCCTGCGGCGCGGGAACGATCAGTCTGGCAACGGAAACGAAGGGTGTCTTAGCTTCGTCCCATACTGCAGTGGCGTCTTCGATCTGAAGGTTCTTGTCGTTCTTACCCCGAACTTGGACCCTGAAGTCGAAACAGATGTCCTCGCGTTGGCGGACTCGCCGTTTAACAGCCTGGCGCAGATAATTGGCCCCTGCTTGCGGCGGGACGGATTGAGGTGAATCGCCCCCCCATGGGACTGCGGCAAACCTCATGACCCGGTCTGGACCGTAAAGGAAAGGTGCGGCGCCGAAATAGGCAACGTCGACAGGGTTTTCGACAGGCGTGGCCTGGATCATCTGAATGACGCCGGCGGTTTTTGCCGCGCGTTGTTTTTCGGCCGGCGAGGCTTTCGAATTCGGATCCAGGATTGGCTGCAAGACGGCGCCAACGGCAGCCGTTTCATTGTCGCCGGTCATTTCCAGCACTTTATTCAGCACGAGATACTGTTTGCTGTCGACAAAGGCAAAGGCGGGCGTGTTGATCATCAGGAAGTCTTGATTCTGGCCACCTCCATCCTTCAACAGAACACGGCCGCCGACGTCCAGCACCTTGATCGCCATGCCGCGGCTGCCGTTTTGTTGTTGCGCGGGATCAGCCGTACCCAGATCGTGGGCTACCTTTATGGCGGCGTTGGAGAAACGGACCCAGGCTCTGTAGCGGCTGCCGGGCTTGGCAAAGAGACCGGCCTGCAATGACTCGGGGATGTCCTGTCGGACCTCGAAGATGGCTCTGAGGCAACCATGAGATTTCGGGTGGACGCCGCGCAGGACCTTTTTGTTCTTTTGCGAGTAGCGCTTGTCTAGCAGTTTTACCGTGAGCTTTGTCAACTCGCGGATTTCGCGCGCCTCCTCTGAAGGAGCTGCTATCTTTTCAAACGGATTGTTTGGTGCCTTGGCCATTAGGATCCCCCTTTACAACGATTATTGTTGTTCTGAAGCGGATGAACTGGACTGCAATTCATCATTGCATGTGTGCGAAGGAATCGCAATCGAGGTTGGAACTGACTGATTGGCGGTGTCGCGAAGTAGAGGATTGGATTGACTGTGTCCTGCAGATTACCGATGCCAAACAAAAAAAGCAGGCAGCTTTCGCTGCCTGCCTTTCAGGTGAGAACGATGTTGTGATTTATGCGCGGAGCGCAGTGTTCTCGGGATCGTAAGGCGATTCCTCGATCACCCTGGCCGGGAAGAGTTCGCCTAATATGTCGACCTTCAGTTCGGTTCCCGGATCCGCGGCTTCCGGCTTTACATAGGCGAGCGCGAGGCTTTTACCGACCGAGTGGCCGAAAGCGCCAGCCGTAACCCGGCCGATCATTTCCTCGCCCAGGTAAAGCGGTTCGTTGCCCAGGCAGTCTGCGTCCTTAACGTCGACTTCCAGCGTGATGAAGCTCTGCGGAACACCGGCTTCCTGTTGTCGTACCAGAGCGTCGCGGCCAATGAACTCACCCTTGTTCAAACGGACGAAGCGGTTCAGACCAGCTTCCAAAACGGAATATTCGGTGGTCAGATCGCTGCCCCACATGCGGTAAGACTTTTCGATCCGCATTGAATCCATTGCCCGCATACCGACGAGGCCGATACCAAATTCCTTACCTGCCTTCATCAAAGCGTCGAAGATGTGGTTCTGGAACTCAATCGGGTGATGCAGCTCCCAACCCAGGCCGCCCACGAAATTTACGCGCAGGGCACGCACGTCCGACGCCAGACCGACCGAGATGGTTTGTGACGACAACCACGGAAAAGCAGCATTGGAAAGATCGGCATCCGTCACCTTTGCAAGCACATCACGGGCATGCGGGCCGGCCAACACGAAGACGCCGCGGCTGGTTGTGATGTTGCGCAGGGTTACGCTGCCGTCGTCCGGCAGCTCCTTGAGCAGAAGATCGGAGTCGTAACGCTCTGCCGCGCCGGAAGAGATAAGGTAGAAGCTCTCCGGACCCATTCGGGTGATGGTAAATTCGCTGCGCACGCCGCCCGATGGAGTCAGGTTGTGGGTGAGGGCGATCCGGCCAACCTTCTTTGGCAGTGCGTTCGCAACCAGGCGGTCGAGATAAGCCTCGGCACCGGGGCCCGACACGTCGAACTTGGAGAAGCTGGTCAAGTCGATCATGCCGACCTTTTCGCGCATCAGCTTGCACTCATTACCGACGTGCTCGAAGTAGTTGCTGCGGCGGAAGCTCCAGACATCTTCACGCGCAACGCCTTCAGGTGCGTACCAGTTCGGCCGCTCCCAACCGTAGCGCTGACCCCAGACTGCTCCGGCGGCATCAAGACGGTCATGGCAGGGGCTGGTCTTACAGGGACGTGCCGCCGGGCGTTCTTCATCCGGATAATGGATGGTGAAGACGTTGGCGTAGGTTTCTTCGTTCTTGGCAACCGTGTAAGCCTTGTTGGCATAG
Organism: Pelagibius sp. Alg239-R121; assembly: GCF_947331435.1. Classification (GTDB taxonomy): domain Bacteria; phylum Pseudomonadota; class Alphaproteobacteria; order Kiloniellales; family Kiloniellaceae; genus Denitrobaculum. The sequence continues at coordinate 344,836 of NZ_CAMZOF010000004.1, forward strand.
GCTCCAAAACGGCGTGGATCGACATCCAGCATGTCGAGGCTGGACTCGCCTTCGCAGATCCACTCTGCCAGGTATCGGCCGGCACCGCCGGCGGCGGTCACGCCGAAACTGAAACCTTCCGCGAGCCAGTAATTGCGTAGTCCGAACGCTGGGCCGATCATGGGATTGCCATCGGGTGTGTAGGAAATCGGCCCGTTGACCACGTCCTTGATGCCGACTTCGCCGAAGATTGGCACACGGTTGATCGCGGCCTCGATATGCGGCTCCAAACGCTCCAGATCGCCAGGGAAGAGATCCTGGCCGAAGGTTTCCGGCACGCCGTCGACGAAGCAGGCCGGTGCGCCTTTCTCGTAAGGGCCCAGGATCAGGCCCTGGCGCTCTTCGCGCATGTAGTAGGAGGCATCGGATTCACGCAGCACCGCCATTTCAGGCAAGCCTGCCTTCTTGCGTTCTTCCAGCAGCGGATGGGCGTCGGTCACGATATACTGGTGCTCGACCGGGATCACGGGAATGTCGAGCCCGACCATCGCGGCAGTCTGTCGGGCGTAGTTGCCGGTCGCCGTGATGAGGTGTTCGCAGGTGATTTCACCCTTGTTGGTGGTTACCTTCCACTCACCGCTCGGCAGCTGGGTCATGGCGGTGACCTCGGTCTGGCGATAGATCTCGGCGCCGCCGTTGCGGGCGCCGATCGCCAGGGCGTTGGTCAGATCAACTGGTGCAATGTGACCGTCGTCCGGGTGATAGAGCGCCCCGACCAGGCCTTCTGTGTCGCAAAGCGGCCAGAGTTCCTTGACCTGAGCGGGCGTGATCATCTCGTAGGGAACGCCGATGGTGTTGGCGGTGCCGCAGTAATGACGGTACTCGTCCATGCGCTCCTGATTGGTGGCGAGACGCAGGTTGCCGGTGACATGGAAGCTCACATCCTGGCCGGTTTCCTCCTGTAGGGTTTTGTAGAGATCCACCGAGTATTTGTGGATCTGGCCGACGCTGTAGCTCATGTTGAAAAGCGGCAGCAAGCCGGCGGCATGCCAGGTGGAGCCGGCTGTCAGCTCGGTCCGCTCCAGCAGAACCACGTCGGACCAGCCCTGCTTGGTCAGATGATAGAGAATGCTGGCGCCGACCACACCACCGCCAACGACCACTGCCCGCGCATGTGTTTTCATTATTCGTCTCCCGAAACGCTGCTGAAGCCTTGTCCCTGCGGAGGTACACCAGCTTGTAAATCAGCAACCTTGCCAACCGCCAGATGTTTGGCAGCCATTCTAATTCCAGCGGCAAGATGGCCGATAGACCTTTTATGGTCCGAACCGTTTGCGACACCGCCACGCCAAATTCCGACATGCACGAAACTGCCACCCAAAAGCGACATCTTAATGGGCCTGATATGCAGTCCTACACCCTGTTTCCTATCGCTTTCCAAGGGGGACGGGGCGCGTTTCCGAGGTTCGTGGTCGCGAATTCGACAGAGCGGATTGGTCCGGCGCGGGAATAATCGGGTTCTGGTTTTTTGGAAGGACTGAGTTATGACCGAGACGGGCGCTAGTGCCGGTGGCGGCCGCCGTGGCCGTGGTGCGCGTGGAGCCGCGGGCGGCGCAGAAGCGCGCCGGGCCGCGCGGCAGGGCGGAAAAGTTGAGCAGCTCCAATATATCACGCGGAAGATTCCTGTCTTTGAGACCTTGAACACCGAAGCGCTCGAACTGATCGAATACAACGCCGATACGATTTTGGAAGAGGTCGGTATCGATTTTCGGGACGATGCGGAGGCCCTGGAGATCTGGAAGAACGCAGGCGCGGATGTGCAGGGCGAACGGGTCCGCTTTCCACGTGGCATGTGTCGCAGTCTGGCTAAAACCGCGCCGACCGAATTTACTCAGCACGCCCGGAACCGGGATCGTTCAGTCCAGATCGGTGGTGACAACACGGTTTTCGCGCCAGTCTATGGCCCGCCCTTCGTTCGCGATCTGGATGGTGGCCGGCGCTATGCGACGATCGAAGACTTTCAGAACTTCGTGAAGCTCGCTTACTCCATGCCATCGATCCACCACTCTGGTGGTACGGTTTGCGAACCGGTGGATGTGCCGGTCAACAAGCGCCATCTGGACATGCTCTACGCCCATATGCGCTATTCCGACAAACCTTACATGGGATCGGTGACTGCGCCCGAACGAGCTGAAGACTCGATCGCGATGTCGAAGATCCTGTTCGGAGACGACTTCGTCGACGACAACACGGTGATGATCAGCTTGATCAATGCCAATTCGCCGATGACTTTCGACGACACCATGCTGGGGGCGCTGAAGGTCTACGCGCGGAACAATCAGGCCTGTATCGTCACGCCCTTCATCCTGTCCGGTGCCATGGCGCCAGTGACGCCAGCAGGTGTCCTGGCACAGACACTGGCGGAAGCCCTCGCCGGGATCGCCTTCAGCCAACTGGTCAATCCAGGTGCACCGGTTGTGTTCGGCAGCTTCGCGAGTTCAATTTCCATGCAGTCCGGTGCACCCACCTTCGGCACACCTGAGCCGGCTTTGGTGCTCTACGGCGCGGCAGCGCTGGCCCGGCGTCTCGGCGTTCCTTTCCGATCAGGTGGTTCGCTTTGCGGATCAAAGACTCCCGATGCCCAGGCAGCGTACGAGTCGGCACAGACACTCATGCCGACGGCGATGGCGGGCGTGAACTTCGTCCTGCATGGCGCGGGCTGGCTCGAGGGCGGACTGATCTCGTCCTACGAAAAGTTCATTATGGACGCGGATCAACTCGGCATGATGCAGAGAATGCTCGAGGGCTACGATTTGACCGAGAATGGCCAGGCTATGGACGCTATCCGCGAAGTCGGCCCGGGCAGTCACTTCCTCGGCTGTGCACATACGCAAGCAAACTTTAAGACTGCCTTCTACCGCTCTAATATTGCAGACAATAATTCTTTTGAGCAGTGGGAGGCTGAGGGCGCACTGGATGCTTGTCAGCGCGCCAACAAGATCTTCAAGCGGGTGCTTGCAGATTACGAGGCACCGGCCATCGACCCGGCGGTTGACGAGGCCTTGAACGCCTACATTGCAAAGAAAAAGGAATCCATGCCCGACGCCTTCACCTGATCGCTCGGGCCGATACGCCGGTTTGCAAGCGCATGCCTTTCCGCAATTCTCTTTTGTGGAGCGAAGTTCCCGAACTCGCGGCAGAAAGCCGTGCATTCGGGCGGCTCTGCCAACTATGAGGACGTGGAAAATGCGCCGAGAATGTAACCTCTTTCATGGCTGCTCGATGTTACGGGCAGAAGGATATAGCGGTAGAAGACCTCTTCTCCGTGGAGCCAGTACGAGCCTTCTTCGCTCACTGTATCAAGCCGCGATGTGACATTTTCGCAGTTGCGGCAGAAGTCGTCTCTGAGATGAGGGGGAGCGGCTTCGAGCATAGTTTTGGAGACAGGAGATCCGTCAAACAGCATCTGTGCGTTTGCACCACAGAAAATGAATACGGACATCGAAGGCTCTACATCTTCCTTCAATAGGAAACGCTTGCGCCATTCGGTTTCATTGATCCTGATCGAGAAACCAGAAAGACAGGGGACTGCATTTTCCCCTGCTACGCTGGACCAGTATCGACGCAGTTTCTCAGTCGAACGGCGTTCGCGAGCCGGGTTTAGTTCCTGTAGCATTGCCACGAGCTCAATCTCTTCAAGTAGATGTCGATTTTACTGAGGCAAGCATCAAGATCTGTGCCAGAGAACGCGGCAATCAAGAAGCAGGGTTTTCAATCACTTGAAAAATTGCTGGTTGGAATTGGGAGAAAGCAGGTCGGATATTTCTGCGCAAATTGCAAAGATATCTTTCTAATTTGCAAAGGATTAGGTGCCAGATGCGGGGAAACTAGAGGCAGCAGGTCGAAAGGAACCAGACAATTCGACGAATGGGCGCTGACTTCTAAAACTCGCGATGGAGGGCGAAGACTTCCTGCGGGGCTGGTATTCCCTTCATCTCAAAGCGGCCGACCGACGTGGCGAGGTGATTGACCCGCTTGGCGAAACTGTCTGACATTAAAATCGGTTTGCCTAAGGTTTTTGTAAGGGACTCAAGTCTTGCGGTCCGGTTTACTGTCGGCCCGATCACAGTGAAAGCTAGCCGGTCCGGAGCGCCGACGTTGCCGTAGGCGACTTTGCCGACATCGAGGCCGAGACCGAAAACGATCTCTGGCTGGTTTGCCCGCCGCCGGGAGAAATTCACTGTGGCGAGACTGTCGAAGGCGTCGATGGCAGAATCCAGCGCGGCCTGGCAGGCTTCGCGTTCATTGCCGTCGTTGCAGGGAAAGATAATCAGCATGGCATCGCCGATGAAACTCAATATCTCGCCGCCGCGTGCTGTCACTGCCGAGGATACGAACTCGAAGTAGGCATTGAGCATGTCGAACAGCCGCTCCGGCCCAAGGGCATCGGTCAGTGCCGTGAAATTGCGCAGATCGCTGTACCAGAGAGCGGCATTTATAGCTTCGCCATCGCCGCGCTGAATCAGACCCTCCAGCACTTTTTGACCAGTCCGGTGCCCTAGATAGGTGTCCATGAGGGTTTGCGACAGCCGGCGTTTTGAAATGATTTCGAAACAGGGAGCCAGGGTGTCGGCCAACAAACCGAATTTGGAGATGTCCAGATCGCTGAAGCCGTCGACCCGGTCGGTTGCGACCGCCAGAAAATGGCCGCTGCCGTCGCTGAAGGTCATGGGTTGGATCACATAGTCGCGCGCGCCCTGTTCGGCCAGCTCGAAGAGGACTCTGTGATCGCGCGCTTCATCGAGCCGGTCGAGCCGGTAGCGGACGGTCCTGTGGGTCTCGTTGAAGGTCTGGATCGGACTGCCGAGATAAGCATCGGAATCCAGAACCCCGTGACGGACCTGGGTTTCTTCCGCGCCGCCCCGGCCGCGCTGCCAGATCACGGCGGTTCCGAACATCTGCGGGTGGATCAGGCGCAGGCCGGTGCGTAAGCGCCAGACAGGCGCGCCGGCAGACTCTAGCTGATGGGCCAGGGCGGTGATCAGTGGGCCGGGCTCGGGAATCTTGCGGCCTTCGGTCAGCAGCCAGATCAGGACCGGGGCGAGGGCCCAGCCCTCCATCCGGCCGGTAAGAGCGTCTTCGAGGCTTGCAGTCGTCACGGTGTTTCGGAACCTGTTCTGGTTTCAGGATGCCGTCCCGATTCAGGAGAACTTGGAAAAGTCAGGCAAGCGCTTTTCCATGAATGCCTGCATGGCCTCGTGAGCCTCCGGTGACTCCAAACGATGGGCAAAGTGTCCCAGTTCTTTGTTGATCCTCTCTCCCGCGTCGCCTGAGTGGTCCTTCAGCAGTGCCTTGGTCAGCCGCAGGGCCTCTGGTGGCTTTGCGGCCAGCCGCCGGGACACTTCCATGACGGTTTGCTCGAGCGCCACGTCGGCGCAGACGCCGTTGATCAATCCGGCTTCCCGGGCGGTCTCCGGATCGAACATCTCGCCCAGCATCAGGAGCTCCGCCGCCTTTTTGTGCCCGGCGACCTGAGGAAGCAGCAGGCTCGAACCGGCTTCCGGTACCAAAGCCAGGTTGACGAATGGCAGTTGAAATTTTGCCGAGACCGCTGCGTAAGCCAGATCGCAATGCAGTAGGAGGGTTGTGCCGATGCCGATAGCCAGACCATTGACCGCCGCGATTAGCGGTTTCTCGGCGCCCGCAATGGTGTGAAGAAATCGCGCGGCTGGACTGTCGCCGGGTGTTGGTGGATGGGAGAGGAAGTCTGCCAGGTCGTTACCGCTCGAAAAAGCATCGCCTGTGCCGGTAATGGTGACGACACGGACCTCCGAATCATTTTGTGCGGCTTCGACGGCAGCCGTCATCTGGTCATACATGGCCAGGGTCAGCGCATTTTTTTTGTCCGGCCGGTTGATCGTGATTTTGAGGATCCGGTCTTCGCAGTGAGTCAGGATGGTGTCGGTCATAGGGAAGGCTTCCGCTGTATCGGGATCGGGAGAGGAGGGCAGAGATTGAAGTCTATCTGCTCGGCATCTTAGGACCCGCCTCTTGAAGGGAGTGCTCGCAACATATTGCCGTCAGGACAGGGTGAGGCCAAGCAAAACCGGTGGCCAGCTGTCCCGCCGACGGCCTTCTATGAAACAGTCCCTCGAATGGTTTCAGGTGAAACCGGTTATGGCGCCAGCTCGTGGTTAACCCAAATTTTACAGGGATTTATATAAAATTATTCTGATTTTACAAAAAGTATTGATGTCTCCGGCATTGATACTCTCATTGGTAGGTGCGGTTCAGGTCGAGTTAGCGACTGGCTCACGCCAAGCAGGAAGGTTGTCTTACGATGTCCGCATCCAAGGAACAGGAAGCCTCGCAGGTTGAGGTGTCGCCGGTTGCTCGCAGCAACCCGCGTGTGAAACAGGCGCTTGTGGTTGCTGTAACTGTATTTATCACCTTGCTTGGGGTTACGGTTCTGCAGTTTGCCCTGGCGAGCAACGGCGTGATCGACCAGGAACTGGCGTGGGGCATGGAGACGCTGCGTGCCGTGGCTGCTGCGCTCGTCGCACCAGCCATTCTGCACTTCGTCACCGGCCTTAGCCCCGCGGACAGAGAAGAAACCGGCGCCGAGTTGGCCAGCGAGCTTTCGGGCGCGTCTTCCAGTGAAAGCGAAGAATCCACGGAGGCGGAACTAGCAGTAGAGATGCCCCAGGCTCTTGAAGCTCAGACTCTTAGCGTTGGGCAGGGCGATGACGCGCGGCGGCAGCATCTGGAGCAGATCGCCTCTCGCCTGGAGGGTGAAGCGCAGGGCATGGTCGAAGAGGTCATGGGCACCGCAGAATACCTGCATTCTACGATTCATCAGATGTCGTCTGGCGGCGGCGCTGGTGCAAATGGCGAGGCCTTCGCGGCGGCGCAGGAAGCCTCCACCTCGGCAGACACAATTGCAGCCTCTATGGAAGAACTGACCCAGGCGATCCGGGAGATCTCCAGCCAGGTCGCCACCTCTGCCGGCGTGGCGGTCGAAGCGGTGGAGCGTTCCGAAGAGGCCGGCGAACTGGTTCAGACGCTTGAAGACAGCGCTCAGGCCATCGGCGAAATCGTCTCGCTGATCCAGGGCATCGCGGCTCAAACCAATCTTCTTGCGCTGAATGCCACCATCGAGGCGGCGCGTGCCGGCGATGCGGGCAAGGGTTTCGCCGTGGTTGCGAATGAGGTTAAAGGACTGGCGACCCAGACCGCAAAAGCGACCGAAGACATCTCCACCCAGATCGGCGAAATTCAGACGATCACCACGCAGACCGTTGAGAGCATCAGCACGATCAAGTCGGTCATCAACCGGATGAACGAATCCAGCTCGGCCATTTCTGCCGCCATCGAAGAACAAAATGCCACCACGGAGCAGGTTGCGGGCACCGTCGGTCTCGTCGCCCAGGGCACCCGCCGCATCACGGCCAGCCTGGAGTCGACCGGTGGTGGAAGCGGTGGGGGCGGGCAGGAAACCCTAGCCCAGGTCGCTGAGGTGGCCCGGGTTATGGATCAGCTTGCGGCGACATTGAGAGAGAGCGTGTCGGAGATCCGGGCGGCTTAGGGGATACGCATAAATTAAGACCTGCCCCCATGTCTTGCCAAGCAAACGACGGCCTTCGTTGTCGAGATTGTCGAGATGCGTTGCGTGGCCAACGAGGGCGATATCAATCTTGCCAATTTCGTCGACTGGGATCGGTGGCTCCATCACTTTCGTCAACGTGTGACCTGGGCCTTCAATGCGTTTTGTCCCTTGGGGATCAAAACCTGGGTCGGAAATGATCCGGAAGTCTCCAATCTCGATGAGATAAGTCGGACCGCCCAGATAAGTTACACTTGCATTCTTGAGCGAGCCCTCCTGTTAGCCAGCGGCTGCTATAGGCTTAGCCAGCCCGAAAGCAGCCACCAATGCCAGCCCACTTACACTTAAAGCAAGAATTTTCCTTCTGTTTGGTTGGGCTTCATCTGCTTTCGTAGGCAGCATGGATCGAAAGAACATGGTCGTCTCCTTTAATTGCTACGTTTGAGCGTGAGAGAGGGCACCTCTTGCCTCCGACTCTCCTTTGATGCACTCAGAACGAGAGTCGTTACGCTCTGCCGTCACCTCCAGCACAAACTGGGCAAAGGACGAAAATACGTTGAAGGTCAATCAACCCGGAGATCTATGAGTTCGGGTACTATCTTCTCACGCCTACCGAAGAGGGACGCCATCGGCCAAACGGCGTGACGCCAACATTGTATTGAGGATCGGCCATGTTGCCGTCTCGCGGAACCTTCGAAGAGCCGATACAGACCATGCAGCTCGGATGCCTGCGTAGGAGCAGAACTGGCAGTATAGACAACTTTCTGCATACGGAGAGCATGCCTTTGAAAGCGAGTGTGAAAGCCTTAAGCATTCGCAGCGCCTCCAAATTATATCATTTTCTTCGCTTACTGTTTCCAACTGCCAGTTCACGCAATCACCGGAAACAACTGTCGAAGCTCCTTATCTAATCCCAAAGCGCCTGCCTTTTCACCTGCAACAACTTTTGCCAAGGCTGCTTGGAACAAACCATCGAAAAGGGCGTAAAGCGCACTCGATGTTAGTTTTGGAGAACAGTCGCCCAACTCCGCATAACGCTTAACGACTCGCCAGATCATCTGCTCCAAATCACTGTCTATTTTCCTCACATCGTCCCGCAGTGCCGGCTCGAACAATGCTTGGGAGCGAAGATCATACCATAGTCGATGCAAGTGAGATTCTGTCAGCAGTGTTTCGGAGAGCTGCTCTAAGAAACCTTCAAGCAAAGCATCTTGTGTTTCCGCAGTTGATGTCGCCACGTCGTAGCGTTGAACACAAACCGCTTTATACTGCTTGATACACTGGATGATGAGGTCAAGTTTGTCGTCAAAATAGTATCGAAGGACGCCATGCGAGAACTCCGTGTTTTCAGCTATATCGCGCAAAGATGTCCGGGCGTAGCCCAAACTTGACAGCGTAGACAAAGCCGCGTCGGCGAGTTTGGCTCTACGCGCCTCGAACTTGGTGACTTTTGCTTTTGAGCGCTCAGTTACATCCTTTAATCGATTCTTTGCGCCAACCATAAATCACCCCTCCGTGCTCAGTTTGGAAAAGTCAGCTTTGGATTTTTCAAATCTCAAAGTGGTTATAGCTCTTGCCGTTAGGATGGAAAATATTCCAGTCGTATAATAAAAAACTTTACATATGTATATTTTTTTTGGTTAAGAAGAAGCCGTTCCGGAATCGGGCCATGCCCCGTGGCCAATTCAAGGGCTTCTGGCTGCATCCTTTGGGAGCTTCAAAAGTGAGTCAGCTGCATATAACAACTGAAGACGGTATCAAGACCGTTGTCATTGATAATCCTCCGGCCAACATCTGGACGGTGGGCGTCATTGGTGAAATGAACAGCTTCTTCTATTCGCTGAAGCAAGACCGAGAGACCAAGGCTATAGTCTTCAAGTCAGCTAACCCGCTGTTCTTTGTGGCGCATCTTGATCTGAAAACGATCAACGGCACGCCAGAAGGGCAAGAAGGTATCTGCGCGTTCGCCGAAATGATAAACAATGTCAAATCGTTACCGCAATTGTCCATTGCTATCGTGGACGGCATTGCTCGAGGCGGGGGCAATGAATTCGCCATGGCCTGTGACATCACTTATGGCACTGAGAACGCCGTATTCGCTCAGCCCGAGATAGGTGTCAACATTCCCACTGGCGGGCAAGGGGGCGTTCAGTTTGCCCGCCGACTGGGCCGGAAAAAGGCCATGCAGTTTCTGTTGACGGGCGAAGACATACCTGCGCTGAAAGCCGAGGCCTTGAACATCATTACGAAATATGTGCCAAAAATGGAGCTTGATGAATATCTCGAAGAGTTTCTGAATACGCTAAAAGCCAGAGACCTGCGCGATATCGCTATGTACAAGGACATCGTAAACGCATCAATCCGTGACGAAGAGGCGGGCGCTACGATTGAGTTGCGTCATTTTCTTGAGCGTGCAGCCGAAGAAAAAACGCAAACCATCATCACGACGTTCCTGAAGAGCGGTGGTCAGACTGAGCGTGAGGCAACTGATTTCGCTGGCCTGTTTGCGGACACGGCCGCAGAGCTTGCCAATTCTTCAAAATAGAACACCGAGTTGAGATTTATCGAATAACAACCGTGGGCGATAAAAGCGTCGACAGCTTGGAAGCTAACGTTTGCCGTGCGTTCCATGAGTAGCTTCTTTTGCACAGCCGTAGGATTTCAGATTCTCCTGAAAACTGCTCTTCGAGCAAGATTTCACGGGTGCGTTCCTGGGCTGCATGATGATGAGGTTTCCACATGACGATCTGCGACGATCCGGATTTAAGTGCGACGAAGCAAGAACGCGAGCTAGCATCACTGCAAAACAAAGAGCACGGCAGAACGGAACAGTTCGTGCGGCATCATGCGGGATGGATGCTGGCGGTCGCAAACAGAGTGCTTCGGGATCGTAGCCATGCGGAAGACGCGGTGCAGAATGCATTTGCGGCAGTCTTCAAGAATCTGGATAGCTTTAATCAGAAATCGTCACTGAAGACTTGGATGCATCGCATTGTCGTCAATGAGGCGCTGATGCTACTGCGAAAACAAAGCAGCACATGTGAAGATTCGATCGATCCATTTCAATCCATTTTTGATGAAAACGGATGCCGCATAGAAGAAGATTGGACAACATTCAGGACACCAGAAACGATATTGCAACAGGCCCAATCCTCTGCCCAAGTCATAGAATTGATTGGTCGTTTACCTGAAAGTTATCGTGTGATCTTAGTGCTTCGGGACATCGAAGAGCTATCAACAACAGAGGTCGCCGATATGCTTGAGACAAGCGAAGCGAATGTTAGAGTCAAACTTCACCGAGCGAGGTCAGCCCTTAAGAAGCTTCTTGAGCCATTGATCCGCGGAGGAGCGCTATGATGGGACTGAGCAAGAGAACGATCAACCGTATCCACGGAATTCTCTTCAAGCTTCCAATGATGATTACGTGCCGGAGCTTTGAAGATTTTATACTTGCCTATCTGGACGATAAACTTCCTCCAAGGCAGAAGTTCGTGCTCGACACGCACTTGGAATTGTGCCCCGAATGCCGTGACTATCTTAGAGCTTGCCGCATTTCAATAGAACTAGCGAAGACGAGCGCACGGGAGGCAGAGGTGTATTTTCCAATTGAGGTGCCCGAGAAACTTATTCAAGCGGTCCTGGAGGCTCAGAAAGTCCAAGCCACCAGCAATCGCAACTAGCAATGGTCCGAAGGGTTTGATCGTGAGACTGAATTAGGCGCCTTAGTTAGTCCTCTCATCTGTGATTGGGGTCAGGTCTGTAATTGTGCGTGCCTTTAAGATCACCGACGCGCAATCAATGATCCGATCCTGATGGTTACAGACCAGGTCCGCTGTCACCGCAGTTGGTTTTGCGCCGTTAGAGCTTAAAGCTGTTTTCTCGATGCCAAGTCAAGAATTCAGCCCGCGGTCGATCTACCAGGCGTTCAGGTGCCAGGAGTTTCCCTGAAACGTTGATCATCGATTTCACTGCGTCAGGATCGTTGGTTTGTCTGGAAACCAGGATCGCAAGATCATCTGCTATTCCAACCAACCCCCTGTCAAACATCCAGTGAGCCGTGCCGGATAGTGCGATTCCGTTGCTTACGATGTTAGGGCCATCATGTTCGACCGGTCTGATATGTGCTGCCTCAACCTCTGCCCTGCCACCGCCGTTGATCAGCCGTAACCCTGTGATGGCACAGCGTTCGCCATAGGCTCGGAGTACATTTTTCCGGAAGTTTCGGTCACGCACAGCCCGGTTAGTCAATTGCCTGACACGCTCCCTCGCCGAGATGTGCTGAAAGGGTCTCTGCTCCTCCTCGAAACCCTCCGCCGTTCGAGCCGAGTCCATCCGAGGCAGGACATCTTCGTCACGTCCAAGGCCGCGTTCGACTATCCGGGCGAAATCTGCCGGAGAAAGCGGTCGAACCGCCGCCTGAGCCCGTCCTGAGATTTCGCCTTGGTCATTCAAAAGACCTTGCTCGATAACAACACCGGCGTCACGGAACGGCACGGGGTCACCGAAGTCGAGATACGTCCCTGGCTCGATCACCGCCAGGTGCATGTCAACGTTCCTCGGGTCGGAAATGATCTCCTGAACTTTGGCCACTGCGAAGTAGCCCTTGGTGTTTTTGATTTTGCTGGGTTAGAGGTAAACGACCCAGTCACCCTCACAGTCTTGAGCCCGTGACAGATACTGTTTTGGGAATTGATATCGTTCCGACGGCACATCGTCGTATATTGAATCAGTCCTGTGGATGAAGACACCAAACGCCATGCCACGAACCATGACCGAAAATCATTGCGCTGCCAATCCGCGAAGCCTTCGAAAGAGTCGAGTGTTCACTGTTGGGAAGCGGTAACGCGGCGGTCGCTATTGCGCCCAATGACCGCTTCGGGCCCGATGCCGCGCCTCAGCGGAAACTCGGGAATCCTGTCTCGAGAGGTCCGTGCTTCTAGCGTCCGGCAGAACCAGCCGAACAAAATTCCAGGCATTAAAAATGAAGCGATTGACGAAAAGCGGAAAAAACAACATTAGGTCAGCAAAGATATCTGATAGCATTAGTTACAAAGCGACAAAACCGAACGCTTAATTATTGAAGATCTCGAAATGCAGGCCGATCCAGGGTAGAAAAATTCTTTGCCTGTCTTGGAGTTAGCCGGAGCTCGACATGCGAGCGGTCATCAAGTACTTCGAAGAGGGATCGTTGATCCTGAAAGATGGCCCCTCAAAACCATCGAGCCTTCGCCTGAACTGCGGGATCGAGAACCGGGTGATCGAGATTGGCCGGAGGGGCATTGGTCAAATCCACCGCAAATCGAAGACTGCCGGTATCGCCGGGCGGCTTGAACTCTTCTTCGATGCCTTGGGGGGGCTCGGCGAAAAGATCAGAAAAGAGGGTAGTGACCTGGGCCTGAAAAAGAGCAACGGCCATCGCGGCGCCATAGATGAAGGACTCCGGTGCCGGGCATTGGTTTTTGCCTGCCTGATTACTTTCCTGGCCAATCTTTCCATCCAACGAGCAGAAGCGGCGGAATCACCGGAATGGGTCTTGGACACAGGGGCCGTGACGGCCGGCGGATTCGAAGATAGCGACGGTATTCTGTGGTTCGCCACCGCGAACGGTGCTTTACGCTACGATTATCGAGACGCGAAGTATTTCGGCTCCGACGGCTCGGTGTTCTTATCGCGGGTCGGGTCGATCGCTGAGGACCGGGACGGTCGTATCTGGTTTGCCCGCAGCGCTGGCGGCATCGTCATCTATGACAAAGACCGCAACAGCTTCATCTCCCATCGCCACGACCCCGCCGATCCGAACAGCCTGAGTTCCGACACAATGAACTGGGCGCCCGGATTGATCGCGACGCGCTCAGACGGCTCGGTCTGGGTCGGGACCGGCAATGGTCTGAACGTTCTCGACGAGGCTGGGAGCGGCTTCAGGCATTACTTCCATGATCCCACGGATCCGAACTCGCTTTCGGGAAACAACATTTGGGGCCTTCACGTCGATTCGAAAGACCGTCTTTGGGTCGCGACAAGCTCGGGGCTCAGCCGTCTCGATCCCGGCGCGGACAATTTCGTGAACTATCATCATGACCCGAGCGATCCCGCGAGCCTGGCGGCGAACCAGGTCTACAGTGTCGCCGAAGGACGAAACGGCGAGATCTGGCTCGGAACGGAAAACGGTCTTGGACGGTTAGATCCCTCCGGCGACCGCTTCACAAACTTTCGGCATGACCCCGGCGAGCCCAACGGGATATCTAACAGCCAGGTCCTGTCGGTGACGGTGGACAGCCAGGGGCGCGTTTGGCTTGGCCGGATATTTGCCGTGGCGGCGGGCGTCGAGATGTACGATCCCGAGATCGGGAGCTTCGAGGTTGTTCTGCGCAGTCCCGGCGCTATGTCCCCTGATACGACCGAGATGATTCTCTCTGTCTTCGAGGGCGCCGACGGAACGATCTGGCTCCCCTACAACACCGGACCGGTCTATCGCATATTACCGACGCCGTCCATCTGGACGGCCCGCTTCGATGACCCGGGCCCGCCGGAAAGGCACCTGGAACCCGTCCTGGTCGTCAACGAAGACAGCAATGGAGGCATCTGGGTCGGCGGCGTTGGCGGGCTCAAGCGCTACGACCCGCAAACAAGAAGCTACGCGCGCTGGCTGCCGGAGACGGACCTTACCGGTAATCTGGAACCGCCTTTGAAACTCGAAGAGGTCAACACGATTCTGCAGGCCGGCGATAACCGGCTCTGGATCGGCGAGGTCGACTCGGATTTTCTTTTGGTCGATACCGCGTCCCGTTCAATTCTGAAACGCTGGAATTCGCAACAGCTTGCATTTGGCACCTGGGGGGGAGTCTACGATCCTGGCAACCCGGAAATCATCTGGTTCGGCTCGCAAACCAGCGGTCTCGGCCGGGTCGACATCAGGGACGGTTCATACAAATTTTTCAATAGTTCATCCAATGTCGATGCCGGCGTCAAAGCGTCGTTTGTTTCGCAAGTAACCGTTACCAACACAGGAGAATTCTGGCTCTCGACCTGGGGCCAGGGTTTGCTGAAGTTCGATGGCAAGAAGGTCATAGGGGCCTACAATCACGACCCGAACGACCCGGCAACGATTGGTAGCTCCAACGTGTCGGAGGTGGAATACGGCCCGCAAGGCCGGCTCTGGATCGCCACCGTGGAAGGCGGACTGAACGTCTTCGATGAGGCCGCCGGAAAATTCGAACGGATAGGTCCGGAGTCCGGCCTGACGACAAATACGATCTTTGCGATAGAATCCGATGCCGAGGGGTATCTCTGGCTGGCAACGAACGCCGGAGTCTTTCAGTTCGAACCGGAAAGCAGGCGCGTCGTTGCCCGCTATGGCCGGGAAGACGCCTTGCCGAGCGATGTTCTCCTGAGCTGGCCTGGCGGAACCCTGATGACCAGCGGCCAGGATCTCATGTTTGGCACGCTTTCGGGATTGGGTGTCATCTCCCTGCCATCGCTTAAGACATTTGGCGAGCCGCCGCGTGTCGTATTCACCTCCCTAACGCAGGGGGGGAGCAAACTGCCGCTTCAATCCGCCGTCGAACGGGCCGAGAAGTTCGAACTTCACTGGCCCGATACGGATTTCGAGTTTCAAGCATCGGTCATCGGGAGCGCCGGACACACACACCGCGAAATCCGCTATAGGCTCGAAGGCTACGACAAGGATTGGATTGTTGCGGACAGCGAATCTCAGGTCACCTACCGCCGCGTTCCCGGTGGAACATACAGCCTGCTCACACAGGGGCGGGCCGGCCATGGCCCCTGGAGCGACAGCGCCATTCTGGCGGTCACCGTTTATCCACCATTCTGGCAGATGCTCTGGTTCCAAAGCGGTGCGGTAATTCTCATCCTCGGATCTATCCTCGGTTTTGTGTCTTGGCGGCTAAATTTAGCCCGGCGGCTCGTGACCTCTGCCCAGGCTTTGAAGGACAGCGAAGAGCGGCTGCGACTGCTCACGGACGCTGTTCCGATTCTTTTTGCGTACGTAGACAAGAACTACCGCTACCAGTTTAACAACAAGGCTTTCGAAGATTGGTTCAGTCACGGGAGAGAGGACCTTAGAGGCCTGCACGTCAAGGAGGTTCTCGGTGGCTCCGCGTTTGAGGTGTTGCGTGAATACATTGATCGAGCATTAGCCGGGAGTACGGTTATTTTTGAATCGGCTGTGCCATTTAAAGATGGCGGCGAACGCTTCATTCGCGCCACCTACGCGCCGGATTTCGATCAATTTGGATCCGTGCCTGGGTTCTATCTTGTGGTCGAAGACATCACCGATTCGAAAGCGGCCGAGGAACGTCTGCGCCAGGCCCAGAAGATGGAGGCGGTAGGCCAGTTGACCGGCGGCGTGGCTCACGATTTCAACAACCTGCTGGCCATCATCCTGGGGCTTGCCGAACAAATGCAGTCGAATGCGAGCTACAACGAGAAAATGGTCGAGACCATCATCCGCACTTCAGGCCGAGGCGCCGAGCTGACGCATCGTCTGCTCGCCTTTTCACGTCAGCAGCCCCTGGCGACTCGGACACTTGATTTGGCTGCCCTAGTCGAGGGAATGTCGGACCTGCTCACGCGCACTCTCGGTGAGACCATTGCAATCAAGTTCCAGACTGACGCCGGCCTTTGGCCAGCCGCCGCTGACCCGGCCCAGGTTGAAAACGCGCTTCTAAATCTGGCGGTCAATGCGCGCGATGCCATGCCGGGTGGCGGCAAGATAACCATTGAATGCCGTAACACCCACCTTGACGACGCTTATGTGGCGGAAAATGCCGAGGCAGAGGCTGGCGAATACGTGATGCTGGCGGTGACCGATAGTGGGACCGGCATGGACGCGACGGTTCAGGCGCACGCCTTTGAGCCTTTTTTCACTACCAAGGACGTTGGTCAGGGCTCGGGGCTCGGGCTTTCCATGGTCTACGGTTTCGCCAAACAATCGGGCGGTCACGTGAGCCTCTATAGCGAGGCGGGTCAGGGCACGACGGTCAAACTCTATCTACCGCGCGACCAAGCTGTCGAGGCGAAAGCGGTCGAGGATGAAACTGCGGAGATCCCACGCGGCCGTGGCGAGGAAGTGCTGGTGATAGAAGACGATCCGGAGGTGCGCGAGCTCGTGACCAGAACACTGGACGGCCTGGGGTATCGGGTGACAGGTGTGCCCGAGGCTACGGCGGCCAGGGCGGCCCTGGAGAGCGGGCAAGAGTTCGATCTGCTGCTTTCGGACGTCGTGCTCCCCGGCGGCACGAGCGGCCCAGAATTTGCCGAAGAGGTCAGCGCGCGGTTCCCCAGCCTGAAGGTCATATTTATGTCAGGCTATCCGGCCGATGCGGCCAAGCGTAACGGCGTCCTGGGCTCGGGCGATGTGTTGTTAAACAAACCATTCCGAAGGCATCAACTCGCCAAAGCTTTGCGAAAGACGCTTGATTAATGGCTATCTGAAATACCGTTGTTGGCCGAATTCAGCACTTTGCCGAAAACCTCTCATGGTGTGTGGCCGACATAAACGCCTTTCTGAAAGGCCTGAGTAAGGCACAAAGCGACCCTGAGAGGATGCCGGATTAAGAGTCTCGAACCAACAACAGCAACCGTCAACAAAACTCTACGCTTCCCTCAAACAGGTTCCACAACTTGGGCGCATCAAGGGATTCCATCCGCAGAGGAAGAATCCTGAAAACAACGAGGGGCGCATCATTATGAAGAAACCTGAGCCGCGTTCGAGAAACCTAGCCGCCATTCGTTTCTTGGATCTGCGCCGCCACCTCAAGGCGAAGGCTAATGGCAGTGGACGCTGGTTTGATTTGAGTGCATCTCAGGAGAAAGTCGTGTCGTGATGTCGCAGCTGCGTTGCCTGGTTCAAAGTGTGCTTCGCGACTGCTAAGTTGCCGGCATGGATACAAAGATCGCCAGAAACCTTTCATTAAAGCAAATTCGTGCCTTTGTCTGCGTTGCAAAACACGGTTCTTTCAGCCAAGCGGCTCAGGAACTCGCGATCTCACAGCCGGCGCTTACGCTGAGTATCCAGCAGTTCGAAGAGATTGTCGGGGTTGCCCTGCTGCACAGAACGACTCGGTCTGTTTCGCTGACCCGGCAAGGGCGGGAATTTCTGCCAAATGCGGAGAAAATTCTGAACGATATCCAGGCGGCCATTTTCTCGGTGCGTGCCAGCGCAGAGCGGCAGGAAAACAGGATCAAAGTCGCCCTGTTGCCGTCGATCGCCATTCGCATCCTTCCAGAGGCAATGCGATGCTATGCCGAAGTGTCGCCGGAAACCTCCATTCACATGCAGGATGATAATGGACGTGGGATAGAGACGCAGATCCTGAACGGCACGGCCGACTTTGGCATTTCAAACAAATGGTCGGGGACTGATGATCTCGACTACACACCGTTCATGCGCGACCGTTTGGGCCTGATCTGTCGGGGTGATCATCCACTGGCTCACCGACAGGGCCGCTTGAACTGGTCGAGTCTTCATGACCTCCCATTCGTTGGGATGGCAGCCGACACTGGGATCAGCCGCCTTACCGGGAACGCTGCCGGATTGCCGCTGTCCGTTACTGAACCAGCTTACAGGGTTCTGACAATTGCGGCGCTTGTCGGCATTGTGGAACACGGCGAAGCCGTCTCTGCTCTTCCTGCGTTGGCTGCGCCGGATTATTTGAATCCGTCACTTGTGTTCCGTGAACTGTCCGAACCGCTGATTTACCGGGATCTCTATCTTATTACGGTCAAAAACCGAGGTGTATCGAAGGCAACTGCGGGATTCATGCAGTTCCTGTGCGCGCAGTCTCACAGAATTTGCGCGATGTTCCCGAATGATACGGTTGAGTGCACAGCCAAGACAGATTGATTTATTTATTTTTTTTATAAATTCTTCGAATCTTCAAATTTTACTTATGACGCGACATTCCTCTAACTGCGGGTGTGCCAACCACCTTCAGGAGGAGATGTCCAGATGCTCCCGGCAATAGCAGAAAAAATGCGCCCCGAGGCAGAGGTTATGGACCTTGCCCGGCTGGGATCGTTGCATTCTTCGACACTCAGCTTTATGCGCACGCTGGTACGGCGCATCATGAAAGAAGAATGGAAAATCGAACGACGGCTTTTTGACCTGGACGAAAACGGTTACGGAACTGCGATTTACCAGATCGAAACCCCCAACGACACTTTCAGCTTTGTACTGTTTTCCAATCATCTGTCCGATGAGAATCGTAATGACCGGGTGATCGCCACGAGCTGGGATTTGACGATGGCGCTTTGCGAAGGCGTCGTGGACGACATCTGGCTTGAGGAACTGCGCCGCAACGTGCCGAAACAGGAAGCGGGCCGGGTTGATGCACGGGTTTTCAGCCTGTCACGTGCCAACCGCAGTTCGCGCCTGTTCAGCTATGTCCTGGATGAACTTTGCGCCGGTCGTCAACCCGACGTCGATAAGATCGCCGACGTTGGATACCTCTATCGCACCACGGCCGTTTACGGCAGCGGCAAGCTTGGGATGGCCGATTGGAACAAAGTGCGGAGCAAATTTACAGATTTCAAACGCCCCTTCGCGCCGGAAATGTTCATCTGCTATCTGCTGCGCCAGTTCAGCCTGGATCAGGTTGACCACATCGCAAAATCCCGCGCGCCCGGCAGCGCCGTCGCTCTGGATGACCGGTTGAAACGTTTCTTCGGTATCGGCAACTCCACCGGTCTCGGCATGGCGCCTTACCTGGTTAATCACGGCGAGCTATTCAGCCAGTGGGTGGAAATGCGCGAAACCGCTCTTGCACAGGTCCTGCACAAGGTCACACCGACGGACTGGCGCATTGAACTTTTCCATGATCTGGTGCAGCGCGCGATCCGGCATTTTGGTGAGACGAAAACCAGCGATGACGAGCAGATCGAACGCAACCGCATTCTGATCGCTGAGCTGGCTGAAGTCGATGGCTGGGTCCGGGAGCAGGACGGCAAGCTCGAAACCTGGTCGGTTCTGTCGGATCATGCCAAGGGGACATGGAGCCTGGAAACCCAAGAACTGATTCATGCGATCTGCATGGAAATTCACCCCGAACTGGTCAACGATCTTGAAGATAGCTGCACGGTCGTCCCCAACCCCGTGGTTGATCCAGCAATGACCACAAGCCAATTGCGCCAAGTGATAGAACTTCGCTACGACTGGGCTCTTGAGATCGACTTTTCCGATCCGACCACCTGTGACGCTTTCTGGTATCGATCCGAGGAAAAGCTTGAGCCCCGGCTTGGGTTTGTCGGCGCCGACCCCGGTATCGAAAAACAGATGCCGCTGCCGATCGGGCGCCGCGTCCGCGAGTGCTATGACTTGCTGATCGAGGATCTGGCCGAGCACGCCGACAGCGATGTCGTGCATTTTCTCCTGCGCCGCCCGTCGTTGAAAAGCATCGTGCGCCGCATTCAGACCATGTCGCGGCACAAATACGCGGAAATCCGTGCAAACCTTGCCGACCGCAATGTCCGTCCGATGGATTTGCTGCGGTGCAAGCTCGCGTTTTTCGGTGTCAGCAAGTTCGATCCCCGCTCCAAGCTCTGGGTGCGGAACACCATGTATCAGGGCGCCCCCCTGATCGATGATATCGGCCAGACCTATGACAGCTGGTTCCTGCCACTGAAGCCCGAAATGAAGGAGGCCCTGATATGAGAGTTTCCCGTAATGAAATGAACGCGGCGCTGTCCCGGGCATACGAGGGCGCCGGTCACCACATCGGCGACTATGAAGACGCAGCCCAACTGGTCACCTGGTCACAGATGTGTGGTCTTGGCGGATTTGACCGCATCGCGATGCCGCCGGCCGGTCCGAAAGGTGGCGCAACGCCGCGCCTTGTTTTTGAAAACGGCGGAATGGCGGTTATCGACGCGGGCGGGGCCGATGTCTGTGAACACGGTTCACTGACGTCGGATCTGGCCCATACGAAAGCATTGAGCTCAGGTTTTGCGATCGTGCAACTGGCCAATTGCCGATACCCCGGTTTGATCCTGCGCAGCCTCTCTCTGGTCGCGCAGCAAGGCGTCTTCATTGCTGCCTATTGGCAGGATGCCGCGGGCGCACATGGCGCAAGTTTTGAGAGTGGAGCAACGTTTCCAAACTACTGGCATGTGGAAAATCTGAACGCCGCCAAGGGAGTATCGACCATCACCATCATCTGCACCGATCAACCTGCCCTTCTTGCCGATGCCGTGGCACGTCAGGCCGAACAGCCGAACGTCCAGCGCTTTGAGATTTCGGCGGCGCAGCTTGCAGCCAACTATATGCAGTCATTGGAGTCGGGGATAACGGTCCCGGCAGCTCACTGGGATGCACTGAACGCTGCCGCCTGGCCAATTCTGGTGCCCTCGGATGCGCTTTCGCGCGCAGGTGCAGGCCCGGGCTGAACCTCCGCGTTCGATTTTGCCGCCAGCGGTAGTGAAAAATTGCCGGCAAATGATTGCAACACAGCATTGGTCATTTCGGGCTCAATCACGGCAACAGTCTGATACTCAAAAGGCTCTGGAACAGCGAACGACTTGTAAGTTTCACGCTTCCTTCAAACAAGGTTCACAGCTTGGGCGCATCAATGGCGCCCACCCGCAGAGCAAGAGCCCTGAAAACAATGAGGGAGCGCATCGTTATGACGAAACCCAAGCCGCATTCGAGAAACCTGAGCCGTCGTTCGGTCCTGGTCGGGGGCACAGCCGCCGCCGGCCTGCTGGCCGCCAAGAGCTTTCCGGCGCCGGCCATCGCACAGTCGAAACGGCCGTTTTTCACCCACGGCATCCAGAGCGGCGACATCTCATCGGACGGCGCGGTCGTCTGGGCGCGGGCGGATAAGCCTGCGCGGCTGATGGTCGAGGTCTCGACCACCGAGTCCTTCAAGAACGGGCAGATGCTGCGCGGCCCGGCGGCGCTGGCGAACGGCGACTTCACCGCCAAGATGGAGCTGCAGGGACTGCCCGCGGGTCAGGATGTTTTCTACCGGATGCACCTGCAGGACCTGGACAACGTGAACAGCAAGAGCGAGCCTGTGACCGGCCGTCTGCGCACTTCGCCGGCGGCCAAGCGTGACATCAGCTTCGTCTGGTCGGGCGACACCGCCGGGCAGGGCTGGGGCATCAACGAGGACTGGGGTGGCATGCGCGGGTACGAGACCATGCGCCGGAACAACCCGGACTTCTTCATCCATTCCGGCGACACCGTCTATGCCGACGGCCCGATCCAGGCCGAAAAGGCGCTGCCGGACGGCGGCATCTGGAAGAACCTGGTGACCGAGGAAAAGTCGAAGGTCGCCGAGACCCTGGCGGAGTTCCGGGGGAACTATAAGTACAATCTGCTCGACGAGAACGTCCGAGCGTTCAATGCGGAAGTTCCCATGCTGGCCCAGTGGGACGACCACGAGGTGGTCAACAACTGGTACCCGGGCGAGATGCTGATCTCCGATGACCGCTACAAGGTCAAGAGCGCGTCGCTGCTGTTCGCGCGCGGCGCCCGGGCCTTCCACGAATACATGCCGCTGCGGACCAGGCCGAACGAGCCGGAACGGATTTACCGCAAGATCAGCTACGGCCCTTCGCTGGATATCTTCTTCCTCGACCTGCGCAGCTACCGCGGGCCGAACGGCGCCAACAATCAGGCCGAGGCGTCACCTGAGACCGCCTTTATGGGTGCGCAGCAATTGCGCTGGCTGAAGCGCGAACTGCTGGCCTCCAACGCGACCTGGAAGGTAATTGCCAGCGACATGCCGCTGGGCCTGATCGTCTATGACAACTGGAAGGAAAAGAACAGTTTCGAGAACGGCGCCAACGGGGACGGTCCGGTCCTGGGCCGCGAGCATGACATTGCCGAGACCCTGCGTTTCATCAAGCACAGCGGCGTCGAAAACACGGTCTGGCTGACCGCCGACGTGCACTACACGGCCGCACACTACTACGACCCCAACAAGGCGCAGTTCCAGGACTTCGCGCCCTTCTGGGAATTCGTCTCCGGCCCGATCCACGCCGGCTCCTTCGGTCCGGGCGAGATGGACAACACCTTCGGTCCCGAGGTGAAGTTTACGAAAAACCCGGGCGGTAAGGCGAACCTGCCGCCGAGCGAAAAACTGCAGTTCTTCGGCCGCGTAGACATCGACGGCGAAAGCGAAGAGATGAAGGTCACCCTGAAGGACATCGACGACCA
Source organism: Pelagibius sp. Alg239-R121 (assembly GCF_947331435.1). Taxonomy (GTDB): domain Bacteria; phylum Pseudomonadota; class Alphaproteobacteria; order Kiloniellales; family Kiloniellaceae; genus Denitrobaculum. The sequence continues at coordinate 367,596 of NZ_CAMZOF010000004.1, forward strand.
GGATCTCTACAGCGTGACCCTGGAACCAAAGCGGAGCTGATCTCTAGCTGCGACCCTAGTACCTCCATCAAATTCAGCGGAGGGCTCGGTTTAGCCCTCCGTTATTTTTCTCCTCGGACCGGGGCGTGCCGGCGGCTTCGTGTCCGACGGCACTGCGCGTGAGGCCAGGTTGGCTGGAACCGCTTGCTCGAAATGCGCCGGCGTTCTGTTATGATCTCTTCGCTCATCTGCTCGAGGGATCGCTATGACGCCTGATAATATTCCGCCTCCCGCGATGGTCCTGGGCTGTGGCCGGAGCGGCACCTCTATCTTCGGCGAATTCTTCGATCATCTGGCGATCTACACCTACCGCAGCGAACCACCGTTTGCCGATGTCATGAACGCGGATTTCTCTTCGCCGCTCGCCTTCAAGGTGCCGCGAGAGAGTGCGGGCTTCGCGCCCGACACGGGTCTATCCTTTCCTCTCGCCCGGTTGCGCGCGGCGGTACCGCGCATGCGGTTCTTCTGGATCGTCCGCCATCCGCTGGATGCCGTCTGCTCGCTGAAGGTCGGGATCGGCAAGAACTGGGGGCATCATCCCCGGCCGCCAGGCTGGGAAGACTGGCTGGCGCGTCCTCTGGTCGAGCAGTGCGCGCACCATTGGCAGTATCTCAATGCGCAGGGCTTCGCGCAGGTATCGGACATCGCATCGCTCGTCCGCTTCGAGGATATGATTTCGGACCCCGGTGACTTTGCCCAGCGCGTCTGCGGGGTTCTGGGTCTGAGTTATCCGGATCATCAGCCCGAGTTGGCGTCGTGGGAAGACCGTGTTCAGAACAGCAACAACGCCAGGTTCGTCGAGGCCGAAACCTCACGGGCTTATTCGCGGCCGGACCACTCGGTTCGCATTCAGAGGTGGCGCGAAAACCTCACCGCGCAGGAGCTTGCGCAGGTGATTCCGATCGTAAGTAATACGGCCGGATCTTTCGGGTATCGGCTTCCTGACGGCTGACCTGTCGCCGCGGCGCGCGCCACAATAATGTCTCTGTCCGATAGCATTTAGGGTCTCGACTTTCGCGTCAGGATCGTATAGCTTCCCGTTCGCAGCTAAAGCCATTCGCGGTTGGTCTGACTCCAGAAAACGCGAAGCGCCCTAAGCAGGAGCATGAAGATGGAAATGATGTACGCACTCTCCCCAACCTGGTGAGTTCGCCCTTCGGGGGCGGATCCGCCTTCGAGCCGGCCCGGGTTAGACCCGACAATGCCGGATTTCCATCAATCTCAAAATCATCATCAGCTTTAAACATGACGACGGACTGCCGCGCGCAGTTCTCGCCATCGCGATGCAGGATAAGAGATCATGTTCCGTTTTTTAGAATCCTTTATCGATCCCTTCAGACCCGTCGAGACGACACCGCCCGACCGGCTCTGGCCCTATCTGCTCGATAACCTGAAACCCTTCCGCGGCGTGCTGGCCGTGGTCTCGGTCATGAGCCTATCGGTCGCATCGATCGAGACCGGGCTGATCTACTACGCCGGGCGTCTGGTCGACCTGATGGCCGCCAGCGGCCCCGAGAGCTTTTCGGCGCGGCACGGGCTTGAGCTGGCCGTGGTCGTGCTGCTGATCCTGATCGCGCGGCCGATCGTGATCGTAGGCAGCATCGCGCTGTTGAACCACGGTATGTCGGTCAATCTGCTGGATCAGGTGCGCTGGCGCGCGCACCGGCATCTGCTGGGACAGTCGGTCGGATTCTTTCAGAACGACTTTGCCGGGCGGATCGCCAACCGGGTGATGCAAACCGGGCCGGCGGTGGAAGATTCGACCTATATGTTCTTCGAGGCGATCTGGTACGCGGCGGCCTACGTGCTGGGCGCGGTCCTGATCCTGGTCAGCGCGGACGAGCGGCTGATCCTGCCCATCGCGATCTGGCTGATTGCCTATCTGACGCTGCTTTATGCCCTGATCCCGAAGATCGGCAAGGCCTCGAAGCGCCTATCGGATGCCCGCTCGATGGTGACCGGGCGGATCGTGGATTCCTACACCAACATGCAGACGGTGAAGCTCTTCGCCCATGCCTCACGTGAGGAAGCCTACGCCCGCACGGCCATGGCCATGCACCGGCTGCGCTTCGCCCGGCTGCTACAGCGGATGACCACCATGACGGCGGGGCTGGCCAGCCTGAACGGCGTGCTGATCGTCGCTACGGTCGGGACAGCGGTCTGGCTCTGGCAGCAGGGCGAGACGACGCTGGGCACGGTGGCGGCTGCGGCGGCGCTGACCCTGCGCCTGAACGCCATGACCGGCTGGATCATGTGGGTGACCTCGCAGCTGTTCCAGTATGCCGGTGTGATTAAGGAGGGGATGGAGACCATCTCCCAGCCCCACGAAGTGGTCGATGTGCCACAGGCGCCGGATCTGCTGCTGAACGGCGGCGGGATCCGCTTCCGGCAGGTCGTGCATCTGTACGGCCGGGATCCGGCGCATCAAGACCAGGATGGTCCTGTTGCAGGTGGCCTGCACAGCATCGAGCTGGAAATCCAGCCCGGCGAACGGGTCGGTCTGGTCGGGCGCTCCGGCGCGGGCAAGTCGACCCTGATCAACCTGCTGCTGCGCTTCTACGACGTGGAGCGCGGCTGCATCGAGATCGACGGTCAGGACATCAGCCGGGTGACGCAGGATTCCCTGCGCCGCTCGATCTCGGTGGTGACCCAGGACACGGCGCTGCTGCATCGTTCCGTGCGGGACAACATCCTCTACGGCAAGCCCGATGCCAGCGATGCCGAGATGCGGCGGGCCGCGCGGCTGGTCTATGCCGACGACTTCATCGCCGGTCTGTCCGACCCCAAGGGCCGGCGGGGTTACGACGCGCACGTAGGTGAGCGGGGCGTGAAGCTGTCGGGCGGCCAGCGGCAGCGGATCGCCCTGGCCCGGGCCGTGCTGAAGGACGCGCCGATCCTGGTGCTGGACGAGGCCACATCGGCGCTCGACTCCGAAGCCGAAGGCCTGATCCAGTCGGCCCTGGGCAGCCTGATGACCGAAAAGACCGTCATTGCCATCGCCCACCGTCTGTCCACGATTCAACGCATGGACCGGATCATCGTCCTCGACGATGGCCAGATCGCGGAGCAGGGGACGCACGCCGAGTTGCTGGAACGCGGTGGACTCTACGCGGGCTTCTGGTCGCGTCAGTCGGGCGGCTTCATCGGCACGGAGGCCGATGACGACGAGGAAACCGCGCGGGCGAGTTAGCGGGATGGAGGGCATCGGCCTGGCCTGGTTCGCTGCTTAGAGCAATTTGCGATTAAGTAGACACAAAATTCGCTGCCTCTCTATCAGCAAATTGCTGATCTCGAACGCAAATTTTGAGATCTTGTGATTTAATAAAAACGCAAATCACAATAGGTAAAGCGGCGGGTCAGGCTGGTGTCTTCCTCAGCCTTTGGGTTACGCCCAGTCTCTTCAATTTTAGGGAAAATTAGCGAAGCTTTTACGCGTTTAAGGCAAGGTTTCGGAGACCGCTCCAGGTACTTGTAAAGAGCGGGTATTCTTGGTGTCCGATCTGGCTAGGTAAGGCTTTGGTTTCGCATACCCACTTAACCCATTTTCCCGACCACGCTTCCGTTGAGGCTTTCAACCTCATGCCGAATGCCGTGTGGCTGTTCGATGTCGAGCGGCACGACTTCTGGTGGGGCAATGAGGCGGCAGTCGCCTTTTGGGACTTAACTTCGCTCGAGCAGTTGACCGCCAAAGACCTTTCTTCGGACAGCGAGGGTATCCGGCGGCGGATCGCGCAGTCCTTCGAAGCCGCTGCCGAGCAGGGCATGACCGTGGATCCCTGGACGACCTATCCCAACGGCCAGCCGAAAACCGTCCTGATCAAGCACCGCGCAGTCCTGGTCGGTCCCGACCGCCACAGGGCTGTGATGGGGATTATCTTCGAAGATATCGATATCGGCGAGGAGCCCGAGCATCTGCTGTTCGTCGAGGCGATGCGCTACACCGATGTCTGCGTCACCAGCTACTTTCTGGATGGCGCGCCGGTTTGCCAGAACCCCGCCGCGGCAGAAGCTTATGGCGGATCCGTGCGGAGCAACAGAGCATCTGACACGCCCGTGTTCGTCAGCCGCTTCGAAAACACCGACGAGGGCCGGGAGATCCTGGAAGGCATCGTCGGGAACGGTGCCTGCGGCAGGTTCGAATGCCGGATGAACCGGCTGGACGGGGTCCGCTGGCATTCTCTCGACATTCGCATGAGCCGGCATCCCCTGACGGGGGATCAGGTCTTCGTGGTCTGCGAGGATGACGTGACCGAGCTGCGCGATGCAGTGCGGGCCGCAAATTCGGCCAATGACGCGAAGTCGGCGTTTCTGGCGGTCATGAGCCATGAACTGCGGACTCCCCTGAATGGTATTCTCGGGCTGACGGAAGCGCTGAACGCGGATGACCTGCAGGAAGAACAGCGGGAAATGCTGGGGTCCGTCCAGGAATCCGCCAAAGGACTGCTCACGATCCTCAACGATATCCTCGATCTATCGAAAATCGAGGCTGGAGAGATGCGCCTCGATCCGCATCCCATGAACCTGGCAAAACTGATCGGATCGACAACGGCATTCTGGCGGCCGGCCATCACCGCGAAGGGAATCGATTTCGACGTGGATCGCGGGAATCTGGAAGGTCTTCCGGATGTCGTCGGCGATGCGCTGCGTATTCGCCAGATCCTCTCAAACTTTCTGTCCAACGCCGCCAAGTTTACCGAGACGGGCAGCATTGCAATCCGCAGCAGCGCCGAAGTGCAGACCGCGGGTGAGATCGCCGTCCGCTTCGAAATCCGGGACAGCGGGATCGGCATGTCGGAGGAGGTGCAAGACCGGCTCTTTTCCGCCTTCGTTCAAGCCGACGACAGCACGTCGCGAAAGTACGGCGGCACAGGGCTGGGCCTGAACATCTGCCGCCAGCTGGCGGAACTGATGGGCGGCAGCGTCGGTGTCGAGAGCAGGCCCGGCGAGGGATCCCGCTTCTTCCTCACGCTTGAGCTGAAGGCCGCAGCGGTGCAGCAGGCCGAGAGCCTGGAAGACGACGACCAGGCGCTCGAAGAGCTATTGAAACAACGTAAGAGCATCCGTGTGCTGGTTGCCGACGACAACGCGATCAATCAAAAGATCATTCAGGCCTTTCTGTCGAGTCTGCCCTGCGACCTGACTTTTGTGTCGAACGGTGCCGAGGCCTTACAGGCCGTCAAGTCGCTGGACTTCGATCTGGTCCTGATGGATTCGCAAATGCCGGAAATGGACGGCATGACCGCGACGCGCGAAATCCGTGCTTTACCGATGCCCAAACGTTCGGTGCCGATCATCGCCGTAACCGCAAACGCGTTGGAAGAAGATAAACAACGATACCTCGCGGCCGGCCTGGATGAGCACATCACCAAGCCGATCGAGCGAAAGCTGCTCTATGCAGCGATCCAGCGCCAGACTGCCAAAGGCTGAAGCCCCGAGACCGGAATATCCGGGGCTTCATATCCCTCACGACCGCCTTGCTCCTACATCGACAGCACCAGATCCACGTAGACGCGGTAGTCGAAGATCGTGTCGTCCTTGTCGGTGATGGGGGTTTCCGCGCCCAGGCCGAGCTGAATGTTGTCGTCGAAGCGGTAGCGGAAGCCGCCGCCGGCCGTGACAGTGGTGTCGCGGTCTTCGCTGCCGAAGTTCAGCACGTCCACGCCGTCCAGATCGGCCAGAGCGCCGGTCGTGCGCTTGCCGTTGTCGATCGCGGTGAAGCCGTTGAGCTCCACCAGCGGGAAGAAGCCCTCGAACAGCTCGTAGTCGCCGTGCAGGGAGTAGTGCAGGATCGAGGTATCCTCGTCGGCATCGAGAGCGACGTTAGCGCCGACGCTGGCCTGAAGCCCGAAGTCGCCGTAGACGGTGGAACCGGTCAGGAAGGGATTGAGAAAGCCGTCACCGTCGCCCTGCAACTCAATGCCGCCGGTCTCCAGGTCATTGATCGGAATCTCGTAGCGCAGGCCGGCGGTCAGAATGGTCTCGTCCTCGGGCCGCGAGATCAGTGCGTACTTGAAGCCCAGGGCGACGTTGGCGAAGCCGGATTCGTCGGGCAGGACCTCGTCGAAATCGAAGTCGGCGTAGCCGTCCTTGGTGGCGATGAAGCCCAGGCGGTCGGTGATGGCGACGCGCAACTGGAGTGCCGCGAGATTGACATCGCCACCGCCGGTGACGAAATCGTTGGGCAGGGCGTGATAAAAGTAGAAGGCACGGGCTTCGGTGGTGATATGGGGTGTCTCGTTGAAGATTGGATTGGTCAGGGGGGCGACGTAGCGGCTGTGTTTGCCTTCGCCCAAGGAACCTTCGAGGTCGAAGCCGAAGGGGTTGAAGGTATCGTCCGCCGCCAGAGTCTGTTCGGACGCGGCACCTGCCGCCAATAGGACCGAGAGCGCGGTGATACAGGCCGCGCCTCTGCAACGCCAATTATTCATGTCTTCTCCGTTTCGCTCCGCCGTTCGTATCGGGGCGGAAGCTTGCAGTTTCATTGACCTGCCCTGTGGTCGGCCGGAATTCAGAAACGACCGGCCGCTTGCGGAACCCGAAGGCTCAACGAGAGAAGTCCGTCGTCCTCTACAGGCGCGACAGCGGTTTTGGATCCAAACTAAAAAGAGCGGCCATTTTGGGGGGAGGATCCCGCAGGGCAGCGAAAGAAGAAGGCATATCCAGAGTAGGCACATTGATGCAGGTCAATTCCCTGAAAGGTAGTGACGCGACAGCCTCGGATTCCTATTTCGCGGGTGACCCAGTCACCGGTCTTTCAGCGATGCAACGAATGATTACACGGTTCGGGCATTGTGTGATCCGGATACGATTTGATGATGTCGGAAAGCTATTTCCTGTGTTGAAAAGTAATGCCAGGTGCTCCTCTTCCCAATGTTACTATGGAAGGTTGCCCTGATGTCTGATCGGCTCCAGAAAGCCTCTCCCTGAGGTCAGGTGGATCGCGACGCAGAGCCATAGCGATTTGTTATCGAGCCTATCGCTCGATTATAATTTTTTAGCCCCTTATGCCCCCCACAAAATGAAGGTGGATAGTTTCAGTCTGTCCAAAAGCGACAGAACAATTGACTATATGTTCCAAATGGAACAATTTAGATTGTACCATTTGGAACAATAAATGTGCGGCGAAGCAAGAAAAGCCGCGGTCGCGGTCGGTGCTGACAGGGCCGGCCTGGCAAGGGCCAATCTGATATTGGCTAGCCTGAAATGGGGAGGAGATACCAAAATGAAATCGACGCGAACCGGGATGGTGCTGTTTGCGGCGCTGGGCATGGCCTTCAGCGCCGGAACGAGCACTGCGGCCGAAAACTGGAGCATGGCGACGTCCTGGGGTGGCGGACCACCGCTCGAGACCGCCGCCAAAGGCTTTGCCGAGATGGCTGCCTTCCTGACCAATGATGAAATTAAGATCGAGGTCTTTCCGGGCGGCACGCTCGGCAGCCCACTAAAGGTTACTGAAACCGTCCGCAACGGTGTCGCCGAAATCGGTCATCACTGGGTTGGCTACGATTGGGGCATCGACAAGACGACTGTGCTGTTCGGTGGCTGGACTGGTGGTTTGAATGCTGAAGAGATGATCCATTGGATCTATGAAGGTGGCGGCCTTTCCATGTGGCAGGAATACAAGCGCGACAAATTCGGCGTTGTTTCTTTCCCTTGCGGAATCTATCCGCGCGAAGTGGGCCTGCATTCCACAAAAAAAGTTCAAACGATCGCTGACTTTAAAGGACTCAAGCAGCGCACGGCCGGAGCCTGGGCAGAAATTTCGGCCGAGCTGGGCGTTTCTACCGTGATCCTGCCGGGCGCTGAAGTCTATCCGGCGCTGGAGCGCGGCGTCATCGATGCCGTGGAGTGGTCGACTCCTTATCTCAATAAGTCGGCGGGTTTCTATAAAATCGCGAAGTACATCGTCTTGCCCGGCTATCACCATCCGACCTCAGTGCTGGAGTGCAATGTGAATGCTGAGGTCTGGGACCGGATTGGTGAAAGAAACCAACAGCTTCTTCTTCTGGCCGGAAAACTCACAACCCACAAGGTCTATGAGGAAACCGGGCATGAGGATGCTTCCGCTTACAAGTTCTATGAAGAAAGCGGCAATGAAATCGTCGTCGTCAACGACGAGGTGATTTCGAAAACGCAGGAACTGGCTCAGGCCTGGGCCGACAAAACCTCAGGTGAGCTCGGCGGCTGGTTTACAAAGATCCTTGAGAACCAGCGAGCCTACAAAGCGCTCTGGGCCAATGCCCACAAGTATCGCGACACCAAAGCGCCAGCGAAGTAAAGGCGCCCAGTAAACCGGCGGAGGCCAGGGTCGTGGAGGCAAAGCTCCGCGGCCCCCTTGGCTACCGCCGCAGGGTTTTTTCCGATGCTTGTAATCCTTCGCAGTTTGGTCCGTGGGATCGAAATGATCACGCGCTGGTCTGGCTGGCTCGCTGCCGCTACCGCTGCGCCGCTCATGCTTGCCATGGTGTGGGAGGTCGTTTCTCGCTACGCCTTCAACCAACCGACCTTTTGGGCCTATGAGCTTGGCTATATGCTGATGGGCGCAGGTTTGATGCTTGGCATTGCCTACGCCATGCAAACCCGCAGCCATGTCAGAGTCGACTTTCTCTATGGAGCCCTGCCGCGGCGTGGCCAGGCGCTGGTGGATTTGTTCGGCTTTGTTTTCCTTTTGCCCATGGTCCTATGGATGACCCTCGGCCTCTGGGATTATCTGGTCTACGCCTATGTGAACAACGAAGTCTCGGGTGAAAGCGCCTGGAATCCGGTCGTTTGGCCCTTCCGCGTGACCTTCGTCACCGGCTTTGCCTTCTTTGCTCTCCAAACTCTGGCCGAGATCATCAAGTCCGCGCACACGCTTTTCAGCGGAGTGCAACTCGACACCAGATCCGACAGCGACGGGGCTCGTCTGTAGGATGGATCTCGCTCTTCTTATGTTCCCGGTCCTGCTGATAGCGATTTTCGCGGGGATACCGGTTGCTTATTCGCTGATGGGCGTTTCGCTCGTGTTCGGCATTCTGCGATTCGGCGACAAGGCTGTCTTCCAGTTTGTCACCAAAGTTCAGGATGTTTCGGGAAATTACGTTCTCGCCGCACTTCCGCTGTTTATCTTCATGGGCGCAATGCTCGAAAAATCGGGCATTGCCGAACGCCTGTTCGAGGTCGTGCATCTTTGGACCCGGCGTCTTCCCGGCGGGCTCGCTGTCGGCACCATCCTGATGGGGGTAATCTTCGCAGCGGCCAGCGGTGTGGTGGGCGCGACCGAGACAGTCATCGGGTTACTCGCGATCCCGATCATGATGCGCCATAACTACGACAAGGCGCTCATCTCCGGTACGATCTGTTCTGGAGGCTCACTGGGCACCGTAATCCCACCTTCGGTATTGGTTGTGATCCTGGCACCTGTTGCGGATGTTTCTGTCGGTGATCTGTTTGCAGGGATCCTGTTCCCGGGCCTTATCATGGCAGGCCTTTTCATCCTCTACATCCTTGGACGTTGTATTCTTGACCCTGCCGCCGCGCCCTATGTTGAGCCGGAGGGCCCGGAGCCGGCGCTGTTGGAAAAGATCGGCAAGACGGTGATTGCGATGGTGCCGCCTGTCATCCTGATCTTCATGGTGCTTGGGACGATTTTGCTCGGCTGGGCAACTGCAACCGAAGCGGCAGCCTGCGGTGCTGTCGGTTCCATTGTTTTGACCATGCTGTACAAGAATTTTTCCTTCGGCGTTCTCGTCACCGCTTTCCGTCAGACCCTGCTGATCACCGTGATGGTCCTGACGATACTGCTGGCCGGCAACATTTTTGCTGGTGTGTTCATCGCCTCGGGTGGCCTTGGAGCCATGAAGAGTGTCCTTGCGGCCGCCAATCTGGGCGACTGGGGAACGCTGGCGCTGATACTTTTCCTGACATTTCTCGCTGGCTTTGTGTTGGATCTGGTTTCGGTGATCCTCATCATCATCCCGATCGCCATTCCAATCATCAAGATCATGGGTTTCGACCCGATCTGGTTCTGCATCCTCTTTCTCGTCGTCCTGCAAACCAGCTATTTGACGCCGCCCATGGCGCCCTCAATCTTTTATCTGCGTGGCATCTCTCCGCCGGAAATCACGCTTGGCCATATGTACCGCGGCGTCGTGCCCTTCATCGCGCTGGAAATCATCACTCTGCTGCTGGTGGTTTTCTTCCCGAGCCTCGCTCTTTGGTTGCCATCGCAGTTGATAGGGTTTTGAAGCAGGTCGATCGCCTGCGGCCAGCTCTACGCCGCATCTTCCCCTGACTGCGCTGCGTAGATCGAAGTGTAGCCGCCCGACCAGTCGGGGGGTATCTGGCAAGGCCGCGGATCATGGTGCGCCCATTTCACCGGCTGTCCGCGTATAACCCGATAGGCATGGGACGAGGGGTCGGGATGCGGCGTATAGGGCTTGGCATCGCTGGAGCTGTAACAGTTGAGAAGCAGCGGTCTTGGTTGTTTAGATTTGCTCGCCGGAGAGTAGTGGAGCGTGCGGCAGTTGTGGATCGTGATGGACCCGGCAGGTCCGGTCAGATAGTCGGCCTGACTCATATCCACTTTTGCCGCGTCCTCGTCGCTAAGCATTCCGGTCCAGTTTCCCTTTGCGTCATACTGATCATAGAGCGGTTTGTTGTGCGAACCGGGCAGCACGGCGAGTGGTCCGTTCGACATATCTGTATCCGCCAGATAGCAGCCGATCGTAAAGACGTTGTAGTTGGTGTGCGGGAAGAACTGGATATCCTGATGCCATTTCACCGTGTCACTTTTGTCGAACCATTTGAAGTTCAGTTTCGAGTGATGATAGGTCACGTTGGGGCCGGCGAGATCGGCGGCCACATCTGCCATTAGTCCCGAAGCGAAACCCCAGTAGGCTTCGTGTTGGTCGTCCGGGCGCTTCAGGCGCCGTAAAACGGGACTGTCCTTTGTATGTCCGGGACCAAGATCGAAGATCTTTCCCGACTGCGTCTCAGTTCGGCTTGCGTCGACAAATTCTTCGGTAACCTTCACGAGGTCGGCAAGGAGGTCAGCCGGCACCAGGCTCTCGACACCAATGTAGCCTTTTTCGAAGTAACGCTCACGCTGCGCCTGCGTCAGCACCCGTGCAGGATAGGAAAGAATCTCTTCGGGAGTCATTCTGGATCTCCTCTTTTGGAGGTGGTAACCGGGTAGACGCAATCAGGCGCGCAGCTCTGTTTTGCCAGTGCCCTCATAGACGGCGGCGATCAGGCGCTGCGTCGAATCCGCATGAGTCGCCAACGCCGCTTCATCAAGATCGGCCTCGGGCCCAGGCAACAGGTCGAAGTGACTATAGTTATCGACGCCTCGAACCAGAACCGCGGCGTCTCTCAGTTTTGTCTGGCGTGCTGATGTCGGTATGTAGCGAATGGCAAATCCGATACGGCGCCCGTCGGAATGGTTGGGGTGCGAACCATGGGCGAGAAGTACATGGTGCAAGGAGAACTCCCCGGCGGACAGCGTTACGTCAGTGGCCCTATCCTCGTCCACTTCGACTTCGACCTCCTGTCCGCGGCTCAGCAGGTTGTTCTCGTGAAAGGTATCCTTATGAGGTTGCTGACCGCTTCGATGGCTTCCGGCAAGGAACTTCATCGCACCGTTTTCGACTGAGGCTTCAGAAAGGGCAAGCCATGCGGTGACGATCTTGTCGGTAGGCTCCAGCCCCCAATAGGTGGCGTCCTGATGCCAGGAGACGTAGTTGCCGTCTTTGGCCTCTTTGATAAAAAAGTTCGTCGCCCAGCAAAGGATGTCCGGCCCGATAACGGCTTCGACCGCGTCCAGGATCTTCGGGTTGTGCACCAGTTCGTAGGCCCAGGTGAAGAGGAAATGCGTTTGATGGCGCATGTTCGACTGCAGCGGGCCGCCGTTCAGCGTCTCATGGGCTTCGAGCTGGGCCCGGTAGCCCGCTGCCTCTTTGGCTGTCATGGCCTGGATCGGAAACTGATAACCTTCGCGCTCGAAGGCCTCACGGTTTGCCAATTTACTTTCTGGGGTCATGTTGCTTATCCTTTAACAACCAGCGCAGCCGAAAATTTCGCGGCTTCTTCCGCAGGCATCTTGTAAACATGTTCGCTGTCGGGAAAGGCGCCGGAGCGCACTTCCTCCGCATAATCGGCGAAAGCCTTTGTTGCCACTTCACCGACATTACCATAGCGCTTGGCGAATTTTGGTTTGAAGCTGTCGAAGGATCCGATCAGATCGGCGCCCAGTAAAAGCTGGCCACAACCTGCACCGCCAGCACCGATAGAGAAGGTGAAGATTTCGACTGCATCGTCCACGGCCTTGCCGACTTCGGGCGGTACTGCCTCGATCTCGAAACCAACCGCACCTGCTTCCTCGATCGCCCGGGCGTTGTCGATGATCCTAAAGGCATCCTCCGCCGTCCGGCCCTGCAGCTTGAAACCGCCATAGCTATTGACGAAGTGCGGACACATGCCGACGTGGCTCATGACCGGAACCCCGGCGTCGGCCACCGCTTTGATGATCTCGAACTTTTCGCGTCCGCCCTGCAGCTTCACTGCTTCGGCGCCCGCTTCTTTCATCAGACGCAGTGCGTTCTCAACGGCCAGTTGCGGCGTCGCGTAAGATCCGAAAGGCATGGCAACAATGCAGAGTGTGTTCGGCGCGCCCCGTCGCACGGCCTTGATATGCTCGATCATCTGATCGACCGTCATCGGTAATGTGTTTGGATGCCCGTAGGTTATCATGCCGAGTGAATCACCAACTGCGACGACATCCACGCCGCCGCGCTCGGCCCACTGGGCCATCAGATAGTCGGTGACCGAAGCAAGAACGACGCGCTCGCCTTTGCATTTCTTTTCGTGCAGATCGGGGATCGTAAGTTTCTTAACGGCATCCGACATGCGACACTCCTTAATACCGAATCAAGGTATTTTGTTCCATTTGGAACATTATATCAGCTATAAATTTAGCTCACAAGATTCGTTCCTGCTTCATGGGAGGGGCAAAGGAACCCTTGCATTTGTAACGGAGACCGCATGACTGAACGCCCCGCAGATACGCTCCTGCCTGCATCCAATCCGCGCAATCTGGCGGCGATCTTTGATCGCAATGAGGTCAAGGATACCTATCGGATTTCCTATCTGGCCAACTCGCTTGTGCTGCCCGTCTATGACGATATCAAGCGGGATTTCGGTCTCAATCGCGGCGAATACCTTCTGCTGTTCTGTCTTGCGCACATGCCGGAGTTGACTGCTCAGGACGTCGCGAACATGACAGGTCGTCCGCGTAACTCCATTTCACGTGCGGTGCACCGCATGCTCTCTGAGGGTTATCTCAACCGCATTCCCGACGCCGTCGACGGCCGTCAGGCCTGGCTCACGATTACACGGAAGGGTCGGAAGCTGCATGAGACCATCGTCAAGGGTTTCGAGGCGCGGGAGGAACAGATTCTAGGCGCGCTCGACAAAAAAGAGCGCCAGACTCTGGACCGCATCCTGCAAAAGCTCGTTCTGCATACTGCAGGGCTGTAAAGTAAATGGCGTGAGGCTAATTTTTTCGCTTGAGTTGTCAGGCGCCACTTTGCGGAATAACAAAGAGCGATGACCAGAAATTTTCTGTCCAAAGTTGAACTCCAGGCCTATCGGAATAAAGGCTGGATCGTACCGTCGTATCGACTTCCCGAGACACTGGTCGAAGAGATGCGCGTTGAGTATGCGGCCTTGCTGGCGCGCAATGCCCATCTCGAGAGCGACATCATGCTGGCGCCGCACCAGATCAACGGCGGATCCCAGGGTGTCATTGGCTCGGAAAAGTGGCTGGAATTCGCAACCCGGCCAGAGCTGCTGGAGATCGCCGCGCAGCTGATCGGCGAAGACATCATCCTCTGGGGCACGACGATCTTCGGCAAGCCCGCGCACAACGGCAAGGAGACGCCCTGGCACCAGGACGGGGAGTATTATCCGATCCGGCCGCTGGAAACCCTGACCATCTGGATCCCGCTGGACGATGTGACGCCGGAGAACGGTCCGATGCGGTTTATCCCGGGGTCACACCGGGCGCGCGAAGTCTTTTCTCATTCCTGGGTCGAAGGCGACAACAAAACCATCAACCTTGTTTGCGACGCCGAGCAGTTTGACGAGACCACGGCCGAGGATCTGATCCTGGAAGCCGGGCAAGTGTCATTCCACGACGTCTATATGATCCACGGTTCCCGCGCCAACCGGACCGACAAGCGCCGTGCCGCTTTTATCGTGCGGCTCATGCCGGCGACTTCGCTTTACGATCACGCCCTGGGCGCGGAGATCGGCAAACAGCATCCGGCGCAGGGCTACGGCGTTCGCCCGCTCTATCTGGTGCGCGGGCGGGACGTGAACGGGAACAACAATTTCAGCATCGGGCATTGAAGCCCGATAGAGCAAAATGCGTTTTATCGGACTCAAAATTCTCCGCCTGTCGATCAGCAATAGGCTGATCTCAGACGCGAGTTTTGAGACACTATGGTTCACAGAAACCGCATTGCGCTATAGATAAGCAAAAAGGGCAACGCCTTTCGGGGTTGCCCTTTTGTCGAACCGCTTTGCGGTTTGAAAGCTTTAGCGCAACTTGCGGCGCGTCCAGCCGAGACCGGCAAGACCCAGGCCCAACAGTGCGAGCGTGCCGGGCTCCGCGACCGCGACCACCGGCGTGGCAACGTCGTAACTCGTCGCCTGGATCTGAATTCCGAAGAAACTGGCGCTCGAACACGCCATGCCGCCAACGCAGGTCACGGTGATGCTCGAGAAAGACAGCCCGCCGAACAATGCGGTCAGATCGTTGGTTTCGATTTGAGAGGTACTCTCAACATCAAATACTCTGACAACAGGCTCAATACTGCCATGGTGTTTCGATTGGAGAGAGCAGTTACTGCGTGACCGCAACCCCATATTCTTCCGCTGCGTTCTCGATCCAGCGCCAGAGATACTCCGCGAAGCTGCTTCGGACGTAGATCTCGAAGCTTGGCTTATCGGCCTCCAGGCGATGGAAAACCACCACCGCCTTGGCCATGTCGCTCTGGGCGCAACTGCCCGGGGCGAAGACGCTGTCGTGGAAATCCAGGGTGCAGCCCTTGGCCAGGGTGTCCGCCGCCGAGGCGCCGGAGGCCGCGATGCAGGTGTAGCCTTCGCCAACATCCGTGACCACGGCATGCTGGCCGGCGAGGGCCTCACGCAGCTTGTCGGCGACGGGCGCCGTGTCCGCATCCGTGATGATCCACCACTCGTCCGGGCCGAGCCAGAGCAGGGTGATGTCCTTGCCCGTGTTGACGCTGTTGGGCATCAACGGCGGATCTGCGCCCAGGACCGACTTGACGGCCTTTGTGAACTCTTCCGACTTGGGATTGCCGCGCAGATTGACGATGCGGCGGAACTGACGTTCTGCCATCGTTACACCAGTGTTGCCGTGTTCGGCCGCGATCCGGCTGGGCAGGGCGAGCTGCGACAGCGGGCTCTGTCTGAGATAGGCCTCAACCACGGGTCCGCTCTCCTTCCTTGTCATAGAAAACCACGCCGGTGACCGTGCAGGTCACGACCTTGCCGTCGGCCAGCGGGGCGTAAAGCTTACTGCCCATGCGCGCCCGGCCGCCCTTGATCAGGGCCATGGCGATTGAGCGGCCAACGTTCGGGCTGTGATAGCTGGAGGTCACGTGCCCAAGCATTTTCATGGGGGGCTTGTCTTCGACTTTCTCGACCAGCTGCGCGCCTTCCGGCAGCACCTGTTCGGGGACATCGGTGAGCAGGCCCACCAGCTGCTTGCGGTCATCTTTGGACATATCCGCACGGAACAGCGAGCGGCGACCGACGAAGTCCTTCTTCTTCGAGACAATCCAATCCATGCCCAGATCGAAGGGCGTAACCGAACCGTCGGTTTCCTGGCCGACGATGATAAAGCCCTTCTCGGCGCGCAGCACGTGCATGGCCTCGGTGCCGTAAGGTGTGATGCCATACTTTTCGCCGGCGGTCATGACCGTCTGCCAAAGCGCCGCACCGTAGCTCGCGGGCACATTGATCTCGTAGGAGAGATCGCCGGTGAAGGAGATCCGGAAGACCCGGGCAGGAATGCCTGCGGCCGTGCCTTCGCGCAGGGTCATAAAGGGGAAGGCCTCGGCGGAAAGGTCAATGTCCGTCAATTCGGCCAGAAGATTGCGGGCGTTGGGACCGGCGAGCGAGATGGTGGCGAACTGCTCGGTGACCGAAGTCAGATAGACCTCGAGTTCCGGCCATTCGGTCTGCAAGTACTCTTCCAGATGACCCAGCACCGGCGCGGCGTTGCCGGTGGTGGTGGTCATAAGGAAGTGGTTCTCACCAAGCCGGCTGGTGACGCCGTCGTCCATCACCATGCCGTCCTCACCCAGCATCAGGCCGTAACGGCAGGCGCCGACTTTCAACTGGCTCCAGGCATTGGTGTAGATCCGGTTCAGGAATTCCGCTGCGTCTTTGCCCTGGATGTCGATCTTGCCCAGGGTCGAAGCATCCATCACGCCAAGTGAGTCGCGGCAGGCTTTGACCTCGCGGTTGACCGCCTGATGCATATCCTCGCCGGCAATCGGGAAGTACCAGGGACGCTTCCACTGGCCGACGTCCTCGAAGGCCGCGCCGGCGTGCTCGTGCAGGGCGTGCATCGGCGTCTTGCGGACGGGGTCCAGCAGATCGCCGACGTCGCGTCCAGCGAAGACGCCGAAGGTGACCGGCGTATAGGGTGGTCGGAAAGTGGTGACTCCCACGTTGGGGATTGGACAGCCAAAGTGTCCGGCAACGATACCGATGGCATTGACATTGCTGGTCTTGCCCTGATCGGTGCCCATGCCCGTGGTGGTGTAGCGTTTGACGTGTTCGATCGAGCGGTAGCCTTCACGCAAAGCAAGATGCAGGTCGGCCGCCGTCACGTCGTTCTGAACGTCGACGAAATGCTTACCGCCATGTCCCAGGGGCTTGTCGCCAGGCACCAGCCACATCCATCGGGCAGGCAGGAAGTTCCTGTCCTCGGCTTTGGGTGGGGCCCTCTTGCGGCCCTTGGCCTTGAAACCGGTTTTCGCGGCGGTCGCGATCCCCGCATCGTGTCCCTGAGTCAGGCAGGCGCCCAATCCGAAATTGCCCGAGCAGGCACCAGCCGTGACGGATTCCTGCGCCGGCGTGCCTGGAACAAAGCAGGCGTAGTCGTCGTCGAAGACAATCTTGCCGCGCGACTGGCTATGCAGATGGACAGTAGGGTTCCAGCCGCCGGAGACCGCGACCAGATCACAGTCGATCTTTTCGCCGCCGCCGTAGACTTTTTCGCCGTCTTCGCTCAGCGGCGCGACAAGTACCGCTTTGACCCGCTTGTCACCTGCAGTTGCGATGACGGCGTGATTGCCCAGGATGCGCAGACCGGCTTCGCGGGCCTGCTCGGTCATCGGCCCTTCCGGATCGCTACGCAGATCGACAATAGCCGCAACGTGGATACCGGCCTTATGCAGATCCAGCGCGGCGGCATAGGCACCGTCGTTGTTGGTAAAGATCACGGCCTTCTTGCCCGGCTTGACGCCGTAGCGGTTTACGTAGGTCCGGCAGGCGCTGGCCAGCATGATGCCCGGACGGTCGTTGTCAGAGAAGACCAGCGGGCGTTCGATCGCGCCGGTCGCCAGCAGGACCTGCTTGGCCCGCAGTTTCCAGAGGCGGTGGCGCGGCAGACTGGCGGGTTTGGCGTTTTGGGGCAGGTGATCGGTCAGGTTCTGCATCAGGCCGATGAAGTTGTGATCGAAGTAGCCGTAGCACTGAGTGCGGGTGAGAATACGCACGTTCTCCAGGCCTTCCAGTTCGGCACGAGCTCCCTCGACCCATTCAAGTGCCGGTTGACCCTGGATCTCGGCATCCGCTTCGCTAAGCAGATCGCCACCCAGGGCGTTGTCCTGCTCCGCCAGGATCACCCGCGCGCCAGCTCGACCGGCGGAGAGCGCAGCGGTGAGGCCGGAGGGCCCAGCGCCAACCACAAGCACATCACAATGGGCAAAAGTCTTGTCGTAGCTATCCGGATCCGGACCTTCGGGGGCCTTGCCCAATCCAGCGGCTTTTCGGATCGCGCTCTCATAGGTCATCCAGAAGGAGGCCGGCCACATGAAAGTCTTGTAGTAGAAGCCCGAGGGCAGAAGGCGTGAGGCGAAATTGTTCACGATGCTGACGTCGAACTCAACGCTCGGCCAGCAGTTCTGGGAGGAGGCAACAAGGCCGTCGACCAGCTCGATCTGTGTGGCGCGCAGATTGGGATCGCTGCGTGCGCCTTCACCGACCTGAATCAGGGCGTTGGCTTCCTCGGCACCGGCGGACATGATGCCGCGCGGACGGTGGTACTTGAAGCTGCGTCCGACCAGATGGACGCCATTGGCAATCAGGGCCGAGGCGAGGGTGTCACCCTCGAATCCCAGATAGACCTTACCGTTGAATTGGAAGGAAACGGGCTTGGAGCGGTCGATCAGTCCGCCTTGGGTCAGACGAAAACGTGCGGGCATGTCCGATGTCTCCGTTTAGACGTCATTACGCAGGTCGAGCTTGGGCGGTTTGGCGCCCGTCTCGTAGACCGCGAGGATCTGATAGGAGACTGTGTCGCGCGCGACATTGAACCAACGCCGGCAGCCGCTGGTATGAACCCAGCGCTCCAGGAACACGCCCTTGGTGTTGCTGTTCATGAAGACGTAATCACCCCACTGTTCATCCGTGAGGTTTTCGCTGTCCTTCGGACGTTCGATATGGGCTTCACCGCCGTAAGAGAACTCGGTCTCGAAACGCGGACCGCAATAGGGGCAATTGATTTCAAGCATGGTCTTTGTTCCCCCTAATGAGCAACTGCGGCGGCGCCGTGTTCGTCAACCAGATAGCCGCTGTTAAAGCGCTCCAGTGAGAAAGCTTCATTGAGCGGGTGAGGACGGTCATTGGCGATGGTATCGGCAAAGACCCAGCCCGAACCCGGTGTGGCCTTGAAGCCGCCGGTGCCCCAGCCACAATTGATGAAAAAGCCCTCGACCGGGGTTTTGGAGATGATCGGGCTGGCGTCGGGGCAGGTGTCCACTATGCCACCCCACTGGCGCATCATGCGCATGCGTTTCAGGCTGGGGAAGAGTTCGCAGACTGCCGCCAGGGTCTCCTCGGTGACCGGCAGGCTGCCGCGCTGCCCGTAGCCGACATATTTGTCAACGCCGGCGCCGATTACCAGTTCACCCTTGTCCGATTGACTGATGTAGGCATGGATTGCGTTGGACATGACCACTGTATCGATCACCGGCTTGACCGGCTCGGAGACCAAAGCCTGCAGCGGATGGGAGACCAGGGGCAGACGGATCCCGGCCATCTCCGCCATGACCGAGGAATGCCCCGCCACAACGACGCCGACCTTTTTGGCTTTGATCAGACCTTTCGCGGTCTGGACCCCTACAACTTTACCATTTTCGATTTCGAAACCATGGACTGGGCACTCCTGAATGATATCGACACCCTGTTCGTCGGCCCGGCGGGCATAACCCCAGGCGACGGCGTCATGGCGGGCCGTGCCGCCGCGCCGCTGCATTGATGCCCCTAGCACCGGATAGCGGCCATTTCCGCGCAGGTCGATGATCGGAACCAGATCTTTTATCTGCTGTGGAGTCAGGAACTCGGAATCAACACCATTCAGGCGGTTGGCATTGATCCGCCGTGACAGTTCGCGCAAGTCGTGTTGATTGTGCGCCAGATTCATGACACCGCGCTGGCTGAACATCACGTTGTAGTTCAGCTCCTGGCTCATCCCTTCCCAGAGTTTGAGCGCATGTTCGTAGAGCGCTGCACTTTCATCCCAAAGGTAGTTCGAGCGCACAATGGTGGTATTCCGGCCCGTGTTTCCGCCCCCAAGCCAGCCGCGCTCAATTACCGCGACATTGTGAATTCCGTGAAGTTTTGCAAGATAATAGGCTGTTGCCAGACCATGGCCGCCACCGCCCACAATGATCACATCGTACGAGGGTTTCGGTTCCGGGCTACGCCAGGCTTCGGGCCATTTCTCATGATAGCTCAAGGCATTGCGCATCAAGCTGAAGATCGAATAGCGCGACTTCATGACTGGTTTTGTCCCCTCTAGGCGGGCATCGGCCTGTTCCGCTTATAAAAACCGCGCAAAACCTGGCTGTAGGCCCATGCACACGCTCGCTTTTGTTCGCGGGTCCGCGCCGTTTTCCAATGACCGAAGAGCGTTACAGATCTTGCAGAGCTCAATGACAGATCACGTAAAGCCCGGACACATCTCTTTGAAGATCCCGCCATTTTAGTTTTCTGTTCGCGACAATAGATGATTTGTGCCAGAGTTGCCCAGTCTTCGGAAGCCGAAATTTGAATAATCGAATTTGAGCTTCGAAAGGACAGTAACTATAAGAATCCAATGCGAAGCTTTCAAAGCCAGTCACGCGGACTGGCGTTGACATTGAAGGCATAGCACTGGTCCCTGCCAAGCTTGTTGGCGTGGGTAGTCCCGGAACAGATTTTACTTTTGAGCGCCTTATGTTCGGCAACGCACCTCGCGAATTCCCTCTGACGACAGCTATCGTCCTGATCCCCAATTTCTCGATGATTGCTTTGACGTCCGTCGTTGAACCTATGCGCATGGCCAACCGTGTGAGCGGACATCCTCTCTACGATTGGCGGCTGATCACGGTGGATGGTGAGCCGGTGACAGCGTCCTGCGGGATCGAGTTCCGGCCAACCGCAACATTCGACGAAGCCAGCAACCTGAATACCGTGATGGTTTGCAGCGGGATCGAGGTTTATAATTTTGCCAATAAGACCCTGGATTCCTGGCTTCGGCGTATGGACCGTAAAGGTGCGGATATCGGGGCGCTTTGCACCGGGACACAAATTCTGGCGCGCGCGGGGCTGCTGAATGATCACCGCTGCACGATCCACTGGGAGAATCTAGCGGCTTTTTTAGAGGAATTTCCGGAAATCGAGGTCAGTACCGAGTTGTTCGAGATCGACCGCAACCGCTTTACCTGTTCCGGCGGAACGGCGGCGCTGGATATGATGCTGAACGTGATTACCCGTCAGCACGGCTACGAATTGGCCGTTCAGGTCGCCGATGTCTTCACCCACGAGCGTATCCGCGATCATCATGATCATCAGCGCATGTCGTTGCCCGCCCGCTTGGGCGTGAGGCATCCTAAGCTGTTGTCTGTAATCGCGCTGATGGAACAAAATCTGGAAGAGCCGCTGAGCAGGACTGGATTGGCACGTGAGGCAGGCCTCTCGACCCGCCAGCTGGAGCGCCTGTTTCGAAAATATCTTAATCGATCACCGGCCCGCCATTATCTTGAGCTTCGGCTGAACAAATCCCGCCTGCTCCTGCTGCAGACCAATATGTCCGTGATTGATGTGGCTCTGGCCTGTGGTTTCGTTTCCGCCTCCCACTTTTCCAAGTGTTACCGGGATTTCTTCGGCCGGACACCCCGCAAAGAGCGCGGCTTGCCGCCGCTGGCGGAGATTGAGGACACCAAGAAGGTTTGACGGATCGACCCGCGACCACGCGGTTCACCGTCTTGGTAATGAGTGATATTTATTTACCAATTATTTTCCGGTTTCATCGGATAGTCTTACCCAGTTGAATTTTCAATCCCTGAAACACCACCTCAACTCGTGCCGCTTTCACTATTCCAGCTGCTCTATCAAATTGAATTTTAAGAGTTTTTTCGCCTACCATGGAACAGGTATCAAACACGACGGACGCCGGAAGCGAACAGTCTGCGTCTAACTCCCGTCTCCTCGAAGCGGGGTGGTACGTTATCGGCTTTTTAGCATTCCTCGCGCTTGGGATCGCCAATCTCTTCTATCCATTCGGCGACGATCAGGCAGTACTGTTCTTCGCTGCCAAGGAATTGGATCAGGGTGCAAGGCTCTATGTGGAATATTGGGGCAACAAACAGCCCGGCCTGTATGCCTTCTATCTTCTGGCGTGTCAGCTATTCGGATTCACTGAATTTGGCGTCCACCTTCTGGAACTGATTTGGTTCGCGGTCTTTGCCGTTATCTTGATGGTTACGCTGCGCCCCTACTTTCAAGCGCGATGGCTGTCGGCGGTGGTTCCTCTGGCGACGATCGGTGTCTACTACGCGACGGCACTTGAAGACGAACTGACTCAGTTGGAAATACTGGTAGCTTTTCCGCTCTACCTAACGGCATGGAGTGCGCTCCAAGCTTTGGAACCATCGAAGCGGGAAGGGACTTCGGAAAATGAGATTTCCGGCAAGCGCATGGTGTTGCTGTTCTTTTTCAGTGGTCTTACAGCAGCGGTCGCAACGCTTTTCAAGCTGTTGTTAGCCCCCATCGCCGTTGCTTTCTGGCTCATCGCGTCATTCTATCTTTTACGCGAACACAAGGTTTCACTGATTGGCTTGCTTTTGCGGGTTTGGACACCGGTTGCGGTTGGCGTGGTCCTGCCGTTTTGTGCCGTGGTTTTCTGGTTCTGGCAGCATTCGGCTTTGCAGGAGCTATTCTGGACATCATTCATCTACCCGCCCGAGGCCTTGTTCACCTCACCTCCTGCATCGAAAACGCGTTTGGTGACTGCTGCGGCCTTTATGCTGACCAATCTGGCGCCCTGGCTGCTTTTTGTCGTCGTTGCTATTGTCGCTTGTTTCCGAAAGCAGGCGCCGCGGATGGTCACTTTGCTGCTGGCTTGGATTCTGCTTGCGGGCGGTTTGTTTCTCATACAGCGCTTTTCCTGGTGGCCCTATCATACGCTTCTGCTGTTTACCCCTTTGGGAATTTTGGCCGTCTTCGGAATTGATAAGGTTGCTGCCTATGTCGGCCGGTTTGTCGATTTCGGCCTGTCCCAGCGGTCAGGGTGGCTTGGTCGCACCGCAATTCCGGCGATGGTCTGCACCGCCCTATTCGCAATTCCGCCCACCGCATCGCTGACCGGCCCCTTTCTTGCCAAAGCACGTGTCTTGATATCCGAGACCATGATGGCGGGCGGGGGCCTGATGGCCTATCACTGGAAGGTCAATCCGAACTACAAGCGCATTTTCGAAAGCGGCAGGTTCCTGACGGAGCCGGGCGCACGGCCAGGGCCTATTTATTCTTTCGGCAGTGCTATGATCTACCCATTCACCGGTAGAGATTCGGCGCACAAGACTGCGGGCTTTTCCTGGGAGTTTTATGTTCCATCACAGATCCGGGATATTCTCGCTTCGCTTGAAGAAAAGCAGGTACCTTATGTTTTTGTGGAGCGTGCCAGTTTTAGGCTGTTTCGCAGGCGCCCGGAAGCTGCAGCCTATCTGACCGCCAACTACAAGCGCATCAAGAAAGATGATGGCGGCGTCTGGTACGAGCGGCTGCCGTAAGTTTTCACGCTTCTACGCATTCAATAGCGCTTGATGCTTCCAGGCGACGCGCATTCACGAGAAGCAGCAGTTCCGCGGCAGCCTCGGCGTCGCAGAGCGCCCTGTGATGGCTGTCCAATGCAATGTTAAAGGCGCGGCAGAGATTGCCCAGGCTATAGGATTTGTAGCCTTGATAGAGTTTGCGCATGCTTGCGCAGGTGCAGAGCTGCGGATGCCGGAAGCGCCGGTCCAGGCGCCGGAACTCCTCTGAGATAAAGCTGTAGTCGAACCGCACATTGTGCGCCACGAATATGGCGTCACCCATGAACTCCTCGAATTCGTCCGCAATTTCCGCAAAGGTCGGCGCACCGGCAACCATGGCATTGGTGATGCCGGTCAGCCGGGTGATGTTGGCGGGGACGGCTTGCTGCGGGTTGATCAGGCTCTGCCACTTATCGAAGATTTGGCCATTTTGTAGCTTCACAGCACCGATTTCTGTGATCCGGTTGCGCGTCGCGCGCCCGCCTGTGGTCTCGACATCTACCACGACATAGATCTGATTAGGATCGACAATCCACTCGATGCGGTTTACCTCCACCTTGAAACCTGCCCGCCCCAGCAGCTCGAGCTGCATGAGCTGATTGCGGCGGATCTGGTCACCCGCAGTCTTGATCTCAATGAAACGCAGATCGTCCTCTTTCCAGAGCATCAGGTCCGGAAATCCGTCTTTGCGCGAAACGTAGTCTTTGCACATCTCTCGCAGTACGCTGATTGCGGCCTCAGGTGGGGCTTTCTGTAAAAAAGGGCTTAGCCAGTCAGTGATCGTCGGCCGCCAGCGGAAAATGCCGTTGGGCGTTCCATAGTGCTTGGAAAGCTGCCCGAGTAAAAACGGCAGCGACTTCGCGGGATCTTTCAACAGCGCCAGCTTGTCTTCGATGCGTTCCTGAAAAGCAGAATAAAACCGCCCTGATTTGAGAGTTTCCGGCAGGTGCTCGAAGGCATTGTGAATCGAAGCCGCTTTTTCGCAATAGATCTCTTCCCAAAACAGCATGCCGAAAAGGGCGCGCCAGAGAGCGTTCTCGCTTTGAAACGCTTCGTAACCCTGCCGCCTGAAATACTCGGCCGCGCCCCGCTCAGGGGCATTGCGGTAGGATTCGTCCACACCGATGACCGAGGCCGCCCGCAGACGGTCGGTGAGCGCGCTCGTGCGCTTGCCTTTGAATTTGCGCAGATAGAAATCCTGCGCGAAGAGAGCCTCCAGATCGCTTGCGGGCGTTGCCATCATAGCTTCGAGCTTGTCTCGCACGATATCCCGCTCGCCGCGCGCATAGTGCAGGCGGATCAGCCGTTCGTTACAGAGCGCGGAATTGCCCAATGCGTAAACCGATAACGCAGATTCAACATCCTCAGTTTTCTCCAGGCGACTTCCGAGTTCGTAGAGAAGCTTGTCCCGCAGATCCTCAGCTTTATCACTTAAAACCGCCGGCCATTGCGGGGCAACCACCGCCCAATACCGGCAGGTTGCATCTTCTACGGTTCTTAGTTTCTCCCGCTGCTGCGCATAGAAAAAACAGGCCTGCGCCTCCTCTCGGGTCTCAAAGCGCGCTTCGTAATCGATCTTGAAATGGTGGGTGCGGACCAGCCCGAGATCGCGGAGTGCGAAGCGGGTCACGCCTTGCTCGATTCTCCCGAAATAGAGGTAAAGCAAAAAGCCAAGTTCACTGCGGCGTCCCTGGACGATAAAAGAGGAAGCGGCTCCAGACGTAGCGTAGCTTGCGAAGGGTAAGGTCGCGCGAGCATGCGCAAGCACCTTTGCTTTGGGCCAGCTTCTTTTAACGCCAACGGTTTCAAGATGTGGTGCCAGCAGCTTGATCAGCATGTCCTTGGAAAGACTCTCGAGCAGGGCCGTAAAGTCATCTTGGGTCACGTTGTCCGCAAGCCCGACGTTGCGTAGCCGTTCCAGGGCGCCGGGCAGATCAACGATTTCCGCATATCGCAGTTTCTCGGCTTCAAAAACATGACCCTTGCGGTTCACCAAGCGCACAAAGAGGCATTGCGCGTCGAGGTCCAGGTCATCGAAATCCTTCAGGAAACGCAGATGCTCATCAGAGAAAACATGGACATATTTCTCGCGGACGAAATCCAACATCTCCCGAAAGTGGGTCAGGTAGTAGCGCTGCGGCAATTCGCGTTGCGGTCTTCGATTGGGCGGTCGCTCAGGGATTTCTTGATCGAACGCGAAATCCGGCTGCGCAGCGCTGCTTGACCGAGAAAGATTGCTCGTGTGACTGCTTTGCTTTTTATCGGCCCGCCGTCTCAAGGGCATCGCCATCCCGGTTCCCTGCTCTTACTAGTTGTGAGAACAAACTATGAACTTTGGGTGAGGAGCTGGCAAGCGTTACAGGGAGATTCTCAGGCGATCTTTTCAAGCCGCGCCTTTTGGCAAAGCGGATAGACGTCCATAAAGGGGCGGATACGGGAGACCATCGTGTCGTATGAGGGGCCGTAAAGATAGAGAGCGGTTTCTTTCGGACCCTCCCAGTAGCTCTGGATTCCGCCATGGCCCGCAAGCAGCTTTTCGAATTCGGTCCAAACGACGTTCACGTCGGACTGTTCGTAGACGCTTGCGGGGAGATCGGTGCCGTTCAAGTAGACCGCCAAACCTTCGTTGACACCAAAGGGGGTTTTCGTGCCGTCGTCCAGAATAAGAAAAGAGCCTTTCGGCGCGCCAAGAGATTCGAGATAGCGGCTGATTTCACCTAATATCTGTTCCGTCACATCAGGCAGGTTGATGTCGATGTCGGAGCGCTGGACCTCTCCATTGGCCGCTTGGAGGGTGCCACCACCTGTCACCCCGCCAATCCCGCGTGCGGCAAGAAATTCTTCGAGCGGATCCTCATAGATCTCTCCCCGGTCCAGAGGCCGGAGACGCGCGTTCAATTCGGCGACAATCAGTTTCGCCGATGAAATCTGTTCTTCTTCGAGTATATCGTTTGTCATGGTAAGTGCCCCAACTCTTTCCTGGATGCCGGTGCCACAATGCGGCGCAAAGTTGCATTGTTCAATGCTGCCTTTGGTTCTGAAGCTTGGCGACCTTAGACTGTGATCCATCAATACACTTGAAAATGCAGATGGTCGTCATGCCGTGCGGCGTTCCAGCCGGCGAAGCGGATTTTGGAATTTTGTACATTCAGGTGCTTCGCCAGATAGGGCTCGAGGAAGATCTTTTGGACGCGGTCTGATATCGGCCCTTGGCTTAGAATCCGGATCAGGTCGCCTGTTCGCATTTGATCCAATTCACTATCGGCAAAACTCCATTGGAGCCAATCGAAGCGCCAGCGAAGGAATCCGTCATTTGGTGAAACCGGCTCGCTGCGCAGAAGATTCCAGGCAGGTGCGAAGGCCCAGTAACCGATAAACCATGCCCCGCCTTTACTGATCGAAACTCCAGTTGGGCGGCTTTTGTAAAAGAATGCCAGATCAAGTTTTCGGCCGTCTTTGTGGCTGAGATGAGGGAGGAGCGGAATGCCGAGATCAAATGGAAAGCCGGCATCAAGATAGCTCACCAAAGTGCCTGGGTGCGTGCGCGCCATCTGGTTTGAGACCTGCTCCAGAACCTGTTTCGTTACCGGAGCCACGTAGTGGCGGTTCAAGGCACAGTACGCAAAGGAGTTGGCCTCATAGGGGTGTTGGCCGTCCGCGAAACAGTTGAGAGCAACCCGACCGAACAGTGGTGCAGCCGTGGGAACGATAATGACGGTCGAAAATCCATAGAGGATTGTAAAGATGGCGAGCATCGATAATTTACGGGCGTTATAGCGGCGCCGACTGATGATTGCATCGATGCCCAAGGTAAACCACAAGACGAGGCCGCCGACTTGTGTGAGGAGGGTCAGTGCGACAATGGCGACAACCGCGCCTGCCATTTCGATTGGCGTGAAATGAGCGTTAAATGGGCCGAGGATCAGTCGAAGCACTATTCGATCCATCAAAAACTGTGGGACAAGAGTTGCGAAAAGCTGACATCCGCGTTCGGCATAACGCCTCAGATTTACTCCTGGAGCAGGAATTTGACCAAAAGGTGTTGTTCAGATGGTCGTTTGTTGAAGGTGGCGCGTTCTGCCCCCAAACCCCATATTGGCGCGTAAAGATCCTGAAAAAAGAAGGAATTTAGCAATGACCCAAACGGCTCTTGTCACAGGTGGCAATCGCGGTATTGGCTATGCGATCGCCGCTGGTCTGACCAAGTTGAATTATAGGGTCGTGATTGGTTCCCGAAGCGCCAGTGCCGGAGCGGATGCCGCCGAGTCCCTCGGCGCTGAAGCGGTTCAGCTCGACGTTGCCGATCCTGCGACAATTGTGGGCGCTATCGAGCAACTGGGTGACGTCGACGTGCTGGTCAACAATGCCGGTGTTCTCTTCGATCGTCCGCTTTTAGAAAGTCCGCAGGAGTATCGTGCCTCCTTGGCAGTCATGCTTGACGGGCCTTATCACCTCATCCGTGCCGTGACGCCGGCGATGATCCACCAAGGTTATGGCAGGATCGTCAATATGTCTTCAGACTGGGGCGCTTTCTCCCAGGGCTTGGGCGGACCCGGCGCTTACGGTGTTGCAAAGGCCGGTCTAAACGCGCTGACCCTCGCGCTGTCCCGTGAGTTGCCGGAAAACGTAAAAATCAACGCGATGTGTCCCGGTTGGGTTAAAACCAGAATGGGCGGGGCGGGCGCAAATCGCTCGCCGGAGGAGGGAGCGGATACAGCGCTTTGGCTCGCGACTTTGCCTGATGATGGGCCGAGCGGCGGGTTCTTCCGCGATCGGGCGCCAATGGCCTGGTAGGGCAAACGCATAGCAGCCATACCGCTGTGACCATTGATGTCAGCCCTTTGCTCGGTTAGTGAGGAGACTGCCCATTTTTAACTGGGACTCCGGCCAAACGAATGACAACGCCTGCCAACGACCTTTTGCAGATCATACCCGACAGCGCAGCTTCCTGGCGTCGCCTTGCCGTTGCACTGGCGTTGAGTACGGTTGGTGGTGTCGGGCTCTGGTCAAGCGTGGTGGTTTTGCCTGCAATCCAGGCGGAATTCGGGATCGATCGGGGCGGTGCCTCGTTGCCCTACACTGCAACGCTGATTGGTTTTGCCATCGGCGGCATCATGATGGGGCGTGTGGCAGATCGTTTCGGCATCTTTCCGCCCCTGATCGTTGGCACGCTGATGCTGGCTCTGGGTTATTTCGCCACGGCGGCTGCCTCTGACTACTGGGTTTTCATTGTCGCGCAGGCTCTGTTGATCGGGATGCTGGGCAGTTCAGCAACATTTGCGCCGCTGGTCGCGGACGTTTCTCACTGGTTCTACAAACGCCGCGGAATTGCCGTCGCTATCGTAGCCAGCGGCAATTACCTCTCCGGCACGATCTGGCCACCGATTTTACAGTACGGTATCGAAACCGTCGGCTGGCGTCAGACTCATCTGGGTGTCGGTGCGATCTGTCTGGTGACCATGCTGCCGCTGGCCTTCATGCTCCGTCGCCGCCCGGACCTGGAGGCGGCTGAAAGCCAGGCTGCGGCAAGGGGTATCCTCCAACATAAAATGCCGCTCTCGCCCGCCAAGCTGCAAGCCGTTCTGGTGCTGGCCGGTGTTGCCTGCTGCGTTGCCATGGCGATGCCCCAGGTTCATATGGTGGCCTATTGTGCTGATCTAGGGTACGGCCCGGCGCGTGGAGCGGAAATGCTCTCGATTATGCTTGGTTTGGGCGTGGTCAGCCGTTTGGCCTCGGGCCTGATCGCGGATCGGATCGGCGGGGTCGGCACGCTGATCCTGGGTTCGACCCTGCAGTGCATTGCCCTGATCTTTTATCTGCCTTTCGACGGCCTTGCGTCGCTCTACGTAATCTCAGCATTGTTCGGACTGTCGCAAGGAGGCATCGTGCCAAGCTATGCCCTGGTCGTGCGTGACTATTTCCCGGCCCGAGAGGCAGGTTCTCGCGTCAGTCTGGTGTTGATGGCGACGGTCGCGGGGATGGCGCTTGGCGGCTGGCTGTCTGGCGAGATATACGATCTGACCGGATCCTACGAAGCCGCCTTTCTGAACGGTATTGCCTGGAATATGTTGAATATGGGTATCGCCTTTTGGCTACTGGCCAGCCGCTTCAGGCTGCGACCTCAGCCTGCTTAAAGCAGTTTGCGCTTAAGGCTGATTTAAAAAGTTCGCTGCCTCGAAACAAGCACGCTGCTGATTGCGAACGCAATTTTTGAGGTCTTGCGGTTCCAGAAAAATGCAAAACGCTGTAGGTCTCGATTTCATGTAGTTCGAACCGGGTGTTGCTCGGCTCCAATGTCACTTGAGCAGGGCGCCGGCAATTGTGCTGCGGATGGTTTTACCGGCACTCGCTTCACTCCAGCCTCGATCCCGCACAAGGAGATCCCAGGCCTGGACCGAGGAGCTGGCCCAGAGATAGTCCGTCGCACGTGGGATGCTCCAATGGGCGGCGAGAGCGTCTTCCTTTTTTAGGCCGCTAACCAATCCGCGGTAAAATTTCAGCAGTTCGGACATGCGGTCGCTCCAGGCGCCTGCCGCGTCTTCGTCGGTGGCACGCAGGCGGATGAGATCGGTGGCGACCGGGTGAATCTTGGGAACGAAATCCAACCAGACTGCAAGAACGGCGTCGAGACGCTCGGCAGGGTCGGCTTCCTCCATTGCTGATGCGAAACCCTCCCAGATGAAAAAGCGCTCGTCGGCGCGGCGGACCAAAGCCATTAAGAGGCCGCCACGCGAGCCGAAATGCACGTAAACCGACTGCCGTGTCATGCCAACGGCTGCTGCGATTTCCGACATGGAAACGGCGGCCCCGCGCTGGGCGATCAAATCCCACGCGGCATCGAGAATTTCAAGTCGGGTGCGTTCCGAGCGTTTTAGATTTGACACGTGTAAAAATTCCAGTTTAATTTTACGCATGTCAAATTTAACGGAGTTCGATGTGAACGCAAACAGGAATTTCGAAGACCGCTTGGGTCGTCTGGTGGCCTGGTATGGCGATGGCGCGGATGGCAGCAGTCCGACCCAGAAACAGTGGCGGCATATCATGAGCCGGCCGGCCGACGGTCCGGTAACGCTGGTGAATTTTTTCAAATTGCGTGAGCAGGCGCTTTACAGGGACGAGGCAATCGCACCGAATGTTCCTGGGAGCGGCAAAGATGCGTTTGATCGTTATGCCGCCGTTAGTATTCCTACGATGGAGAAGGTCGGTGGCAGGTTTCTGCTGGTGTCGCCCTTCGAGGCAAACTTTGTGGGAGAAGTCGAGGATTGGGACCTCGTTGTAGTGGGAGCCTTTCCCAGTACCGATGTGTTGCTCTCTCTATGGGAAGACGCAGATTATCATGCCGTCTACCCTCATCGTACTGCCGCCTGTGACCGGCAGAAGGTCGTGGTCTGCGGCGGTTAAGGTGGCGAGGCATCGCCATTGCCAGCGGCCATGCCCCCCATTCTCTGCGTAATGAAGTCAGGTTCGGTTGATCGACACTCCACCATCCACAAGAATCGCCTGCCCTGTGGTAAAGCTGGAAGCGTCCGACGCCAAGTAGAGAGCCGTTTGGGCGATTTCCTCGGGCCTAGCGATCCGTTTCAAGGCGTGAAGGCCGCACACGAATTCCCTTGCCTCGGGGGTATTGGAGTGAGCCCGCGCCATCTCCGTATTGGTACCACCGGGCAAAAGGGCGTTTGCACGGATGCCTCGCGGCCCGTATTCCGCCGCCAGGACCTTGGTAAGGCCAACCATGCCCGACTTGCTGGCGGCGTACGCAGCCATGCCCGGCATACCCACCGTATAGCCGACAAAGGAAGAGGTGAAAATCAGTGAGCCGCTGCCACGCTCGAGCATGGCAGGCAGTTGGTATTTTGCACCAAGGAAGGCGCTGGTCAGGTTTGTCTCCAGTGTTTCCTGCCAACTGGCCAATGTGATCCCGGGTGCCTCACCCAAGTCACCAAGCTGGCCGGCGTTGTTGAAGCCAACATCCAGGCCACCGAATTCTGTATGCGCCAGTCCGACCAGGGCTTTTGCATAGGCTTCCTCCCGTACGTCACCGGCGAGCGCGATAGCCTGTCCGCCGGACGCGCGGATCTCGCCGACCAGCGTGTCAAGTTCGACTTGCCGCCGCGCACCGACAACCAGCTTGGCGCCTTCCTCTGCGAAAAG
Organism: Pelagibius sp. Alg239-R121; assembly: GCF_947331435.1. Taxonomy (GTDB): domain Bacteria; phylum Pseudomonadota; class Alphaproteobacteria; order Kiloniellales; family Kiloniellaceae; genus Denitrobaculum. The sequence continues at coordinate 399,158 of NZ_CAMZOF010000004.1, forward strand.
CTTTGCCGCCGCATGACCGATGCCGCTGCTGGCGCCGGTGATGATGACAATCTTGTTCTCAAGTTGCGTCATGTTTTCCTCATCAGATTAAGAACTTCTGAGAGGGTGATGCACTTGCTCGAACCTGTTCGCCATCCGGTTCTTGCGTCCGAATTCACATCAGCGAAGCGGAAACTTGTTTACAGCGGGTTAATGCACTTACTACCAGTGGTAGTTTCACGAAGTTATATAATTGTAAATTCAATAGAAAAATTACCGAGGGTGGCAAATGATTCGGAATAGTTGTGAGTAAAAATGGATATTCTTGTAAATAGATAGTGGTTTTAACCATTCGAAAGCGAAGTTTTCTTAAGGTGTAAACTTATCTTGTTTCTCTCGGGAAAATAGTTATGAAGTCCGCACGCCTTTTTACCATCCGCAACAGCTTGATCGCGATCTGTTCAATTTTGATTGTTGCAGTAGCATCCTTTGCCACTACGGCGATGTTTTCCGCGATCAGCGACCGGCATCTTGCAGAACAGATTTCGGACAGCAACGCACTAGCTGATTTGCTTGTCACCTCAGCCGGTAACTGGGCCGTGGAGCGAGGTGTTACCAACGCGGCACTAGCTAACGCAAAGCCTGCCTCCGATGAAGTCAAAAACAAGATCAGCGCGCGACGCCAGTCAGCCGATACGGCTTTTTTGGAGGCCCTGGATAAGATCCAAACCGGCGACCTCTATGCGGACCAGCAGGTGCTGGGTCAAGAGGTGGAAGCAGCCTACAAATCCGTGGTCGCTTTCCGAGAAAATGTCGATGTGGCTCTGAGTCGGGAAAAAGTGAACCGCAGTACTGATGTTCTGAGTGGCTGGGTCCCGAACATGACCGGTCTGATTATGCAAAGCAAGGATTTGCGGGTTGCGATTTCCAGAGTTCAGACGGGTGGTGATCAGATCGGTCAACTCGCCATGCTGAAACACTTCTCCTGGGTCATGTCCGAGTATGCCGGCCGGGAGCGCGCGATCATTGGTGGATTGGTTGCTGGTGAAAAACGCATGACGGCCGCGCAGCTTCGCAAACTCAGTGGTTTTCGCGGACAGGTTGAGGCGGCATGGGATAGCGTGCGCAGTGTTTCGGATGCGCCGGGAACGCCGGCAGCCATCGCCGAAGCTATTCGGGAGGCCGAAGCCAATTTCTTCGGCTCTTATCAGGCGACGCGCGATGCCGTCTACAAAGCCGGCACCTATAGCGCTGCTTACGATATGACGGCGCTTGAATGGATTGATGCCGCAACGGCGGCCATTGATACACTGTTAGTGCTGGATTCTGTGGTTTCCAACACCTGGCGTACGCATGGAGTCGGCCTCGAGGGACAAGAATTAACCGATAATCTGATGAAGGCTGCCGGAAACTGGGCGGTTGAGCGTGGGGTTACTAACGGTGCTCTTCAATCCGCGGCACCGGCAAGTGACGGAGCTCTGAAGAAAATTGAGTCCCGACGGCAGGCTGCTGATCAAGCCTTTGAGGCGGCCATCACGCAGCTGTCGAACTGGCGGAACTTTGACGGCAAAGACAAATTGATTGCCGAGGTGAAGGAAGCCTATACCCAGATAGCCGCTCTACGCAGTCAGGTGGATGATGCTCTTGCACAAAATAAGTCTCAACGACCCAAGGATCTCCCTTTGGCTTGGGTGCCTGCAGCGTCCCGTTTGATCGTTCAGAGTCAGAACCTGATGCTGGGTGCGGTCGAGCATTTTGCCGAAGTAGATCCGCTGCTTGGCGTCTTCGTATCGCTGCGCCACGACGTTTGGGCAATGGCCGAATATGCCGGGCGCGAACGCGCCATCATGGGCGGTATCATCGGCGCTCGCGTTCCAATTACCGATGCGCAACTACAGGTCCTGTCCAGATATCGCGGCCGCGTTGAGAGCGCCTGGGACGCAGCTCAACTCGATGCCCGCAACCCATCGCTGCCTGCTCAGATCAAGCTGCGGATGTCGCAGGTGCGAACGAGCTTTTTCGAAATCTACCAAAGTATCCGCGAGGAACGTTACGCCGAGGCGACGTCGACGTCGGCCTATCCCATGAACGGTCCAGAGTGGGTCGCCACTGCAACAGCTGCAATCGACAGCCTATTGAAGATTCAGTCGACAGTGAGTGTCGCAACAGGTTCGCTTGCAGAAACGTCGAAGAGCGATGCCACCAACACGCTCATATTCGAGGCTGTTCTTCTCGCTGTTATCTTGGCGGTCGGTGCTGTGTCAGCTTGGGTTGTGATCTTCAGAGTGACGGTTCCTATCAACGGCATGACAACCGCCATGAAGAAACTTGCGGGCGGTGACCTTGAGACGGAGGTGCCCTCCGTCGGCCGTCAGGATGAAATCGGCGACATGGCGGAGGCCGTCGAGGTTTTCAAGGCCAATGCCAAGGAAGTCGACCGCATGAAGGATGAGGAGGAAGAGCGGAAACGGGCCAGCGATGAAAAGTTGAAGACGGAGCTTCTGACCATCTCCGAACGACTCGACAAGGAAGTGAAGGCCGCAGTTTCGAGCACGACTACGCAAGCTGAAGGAATGAAAGAAACCTCAACCGAGATGACCGAGATCGTTGGCCGCCTGAACCAGCGAGCATCCACTGTCTCTGATGGCGCCAGCCAGGCGAACGAGAGCATCCAGACCGTGGCCTCTGCCGCCGAGGAATTGAGTGCGTCCATCAGTGAGATCACGCGTCAGGTGGGTCAGTCCTCGACTATTGTTCAAAAAGCAGCTGATGAGGCGAACCGAACCGACGAAACTGTTGGAGGATTGGCAGATGCGGCCCAAAAGATCGGTGACGTGATCAATTTGATTCAGGATATCGCGGAACAGACAAACCTGTTGGCGTTGAACGCTACTATTGAAGCCGCGCGGGCCGGCGATGCGGGCAAGGGCTTTGCCGTGGTTGCTTCTGAGGTCAAAAACCTCGCCAATCAGACCGCCAAGGCTACAGAAGAAATCGGCAGTCAAATCGGCGCCATTCGCACTGAAACCGAGGGGGCCGTGCAAGCGATCCGCCTGATCACAGAAACGATCAAAGAGGTCAATACGATTTCCGACACCATCTCCGAAGCGGTGGAGCAGCAGAGTCAGGCAACACAAGAGATCAGTGAATCCGTTCAATCCACTGTTCGCCATATGACCGAAGTGACCGGGCAGATATCCGATGTTGCTGAGGACACTAAGGCAGTGAGTGATCATTCGACGAACGTGATGACCGGTGCGAAAGGAACCCTGACCAACATCGATCATTTGGATAAGCAGATGGGTGACGTTCTTAAGGAGCTTCGCGAGTCTGCCGTCGGCAACCGGCGCAAGGATGCGCGGCAGGCCGGCAGTTGGCCGATTACACTCGACGCCGACGGTATCAGTCGTCGGGGACAGGCAAACGACCTTTCTCTCGGCGGAGCGTTGATCAACTGCGAGGGTGAACTCTCGACCGGACAGAGCATAAACGTGGAAATTGGCAATCTATCGAAGAAGATCCTGGCAACGGTTGTGGAATGTTCGTCTAGGGGCGTGCACATCAGTTTTGAGGGCGACGAGGAAACCCGCGCCCTTATTGGCAGTCTCCTGTCACAACAGGAGCAGAATGCCGCCTGACGATCGGGGTCACAAAAGATACCGGATGAAGGTCGGCATGGCTGAAATTCACCGAGTGTCTCAAAACCCCGATTCTACGGCAAAAAACGAAAGACGTGTTTATTGAGAGGCTTTAACCCTCGTTCTAGAGAGCCGAGCGGAAACATCGCTGGAGCCCTGGAAAGCGGCGCTCCACAAAACTGATACGCATGTTATTGGCATGGATAGAGACAGCATTGATGAATAGACAGCAAACTCACCCACGTATACTGGGTAGAAGAGAGCGTGTTCAGCAAAGTCGCGTATTCAGACTTGAGGTAAAAAAGGCGTCGCTGATCGGCGGACTTGAAGAGGCGATTGCTTCCTTCAAGATTTTATCCAGGAAGTTCGATGTGGAATACGCCGACCACTTTGTCGTCCAATACGAACAGATTCTGCTGCTTGTCCAGGATATCGATCCGCAGGCAGTTCCTTCGTCGATCGTTTTTGAACTACTGATCCAACGACTTAAACTCATAAAGGCCGAATTTACTATTCGCAAAATTCTAAGACAGTATCGGACGAATTTTGGCTTTAGTTCTTGTTCCAGACGTCGCGCAGAAACACCGGCAAATCGTTGGCTGGTTGTCTGACGGGGACCTGATAAAGCATGTCACTGACAAAACCATGATGATACGTCGCGTGATTAACGATGTGATAGAGGATCTCCATCCGAGCCATCGCACCGGCGCCACCACCAACAAACTCGAATTCGATGATCTCGGACAGTTCGTCTTCCGTCAACGAGTCAGCAAGATCGATGTACCACCGCCCCATGTTCCTGCTTGCCTCACGAAGCGCCGGCAGTGTTGGTGAGGTCTCGGTGTTGCGCGCTGCGTAGCCATGCTGCCGGCCTTCCAGATGCGCCCGAAAGATGTCTTCCACAACGTAGATATGATTGAGGGTGTGAAGAATCGTCTTAAAGGTGGTTTGCCGTTCCTTGATGAGCTCTTCTTCGGGAAGACCAGCGACGGTGTCAAACGCGATCCCACTGGCCCAGACCTTGTATCGGATTAACATTTGCAGTGGGTTCGTGGTTTTTTCCGGTCTTAAGATCTGTGGCTCCATGCCGATGCTACCTCTCCTGATCCGACGTGACCTGGAGATAAGACGCTCTTGGGGCCGGCTTGCCAAGACTCGATTTTCTGATTGCAGAATTTGGATCACTTGCCTAAAGCAGCGGCTGAGAACAGCACCCCGAACTGTTCGCACCAGATCACGACCGATTGGTACCTGGAGAGATCAGCATCGGCGGGAATGCTGTAGTTTTGATCACCAATATTGCCCCTGAGCGGACCTAGTGACAGGGTTTGGCTGCCGGTAACATCCCCCGCAGAAGCAACATCCGCCTTAGCGACCAGCCAGACTTTCAAATCGGGACCGTTGGTCACTTCGAAACCGGTGAACCGGAGTGTTCTGCTGCCGTCGCTTGTCTGATAAAGGGTGGCTTCGCCCGTGCCCCGGTGAGCGCCGTCAGCGTCCTTGAAGTTGCCGCTGCCCAGGATTTGCGATGATCCCGCGCCGGCAAAATCTTCGCTGACGACCTCATCAATCCAAAGCGGGCTGGCCAGATACCAGAAGGCGTTTCCGGCCACAAAGCCGATTGTGCCGGCCACAAAGGCGACGGCAGCATACTTTTTAAACAATAATCATCTCCGGTGATTAGGAGTTATAGATGTTCGACGCGCTCAGATCGGCAACTCGATCTCGCCCAGACGTTTGGTGAGCTTCTGGTTTTCTTCGTAATCGACATCAACCGTAATCAGGCTTGGTCCATCGTGAGCGAGGGCTTCAGTCAGCACCGGCATGAAGTCATCGGCGGTTTTGACGTGTCGGCCCCACATCCCGAACGAGCCGGCGAGCATCTCAAAATTCGGGTTCGAGAAAGCAAGCGGTGAGTGTTTTCCATCGAAGTGATTCTGCTGTTTCCACTTGATCAGCCCATATTCGCCGTCGAGCCAGACAATGCAGACAAGCTTGCGTTTTTCGCGGACCGCGGTTTCCAGATCCTGCACGTTCATGAGGAAACCGGCGTCGCCACAGACGGCCACCACGTTGACATCGGGATGCGCGTAGGTCGCGCCGATTGCCCCCGGCAAGGCGAAGCCCATGGAACAGAAGCCGTTGGAGATGAGGCAGGTGTTTTCTTCGTAGCACTGGTAGTAGCGGCTGATCCACATCTTATGCGCGCCGACGTCGGATAAGAGGATATCACTGGCTCCCAGGGCCTTACGAATGTCCGAGATCATGCGTTGCGGCTTCATGGGGTAGGCGGCGTCGTTTTCCTGCGCCATCAGATCCTCGTAGATCGTTGTGCGCAGGCCGCTCCAACTGCCGATTTCATGGAGAGGCAAACGTCCCTCGAAGCGGGCGTTGAGCGCTTCGTTGATCTGCCAAACCGCATCCGCCACATCGGCCACGATATCCACATTTACCGGATAGGCCTCGTCGATCTCTGCCGGATCGTAATCGATGTGGATAATTTTTTTGTCGCGGCTCTTGTTCCAAAACTCAGGGGCGTATTCGACAAGGTCGTAACCGATCGAGATGATCAGGTCGGCTTCGCCGAAGGCTTTCAGGACATGATCTTTGCCCTGCAGCCCAATGGTGAAGAGACAGTGGGGATCGTCCAGGGGTACGGCGCCCTTGCCCATGAAGGTGTTTACCACAGGGATTCCGGCTTTGCTTGCAAGCCGTCTGACCTGCTTGGCCGAGCGTTTACGTACAGCGCCATTGCCAGCCAGGATCAGGGGCGTTTTTGCCTCGCCGATCAAATCCACAGCTGCGGCGACCGCTTTCCAGTCGGCGGCCGGGCGGCGCGTCTTGACCATAGGCATGGGTTGCAGTTCCACGTCACGCTTGGCGACGTCCTCGGGCAGCTCAATGACCGTCGCGCCAGGTTTTTCGGTCTGTGCGATTTTGAAGGCTTTGCGGGTGATCTCGGGGATCGTCTGCTCGTTGTTGATTGTCGAAGCCCACTTGGTGATCGGTTCGAACATGGCAATGGCGTCCATGTTCTGATGGCTTTCCTTGTGCAGGCGCGCCGTGGATCCCTGGCCGATGATTGCGACCAGTGGTGCACGGTCCATATTCGCGTCTGCAACGCCGGTGACTAGATTGGTAGCCCCAGGACCCAGGGTCGCCAGACAGACGCCCGCCTTACCGGTAAGCCGGCCGTAGGCATCGGCCATGAAGGCGGCGGCCTGTTCGTGCCGGCAAAGCACGAATTCGATCTTTGATTCCAAGAGCGAAATCATAAAATCGGCATTCTCTTCTCCAGGTACGCCGAAAATGCGTTCCACGCCCTCGGCTTCCAGGCATTTTACGAAGAGGTCTGAAGCTTTCATTATTCTGTCTCCCTTGTGGCCGCCGTGCTCAAAGTTCGGGCGAGCGGATTACCAGCATCTTTTCGATTTGCATGTCGCGTAGTGTGTGCGGGACCCCGCCGACACCAAGGCCCGACTGCTTCAGTCCGGCGAAGGGCATCCAGTCCACGCGAAACGCCGTATGGTCGTTCACCATCACGGCAGAGGCATCCAGCCTTGCATAGGCCCGCATGATTGTGTCGAGGTTGCGCGCGAAGACCGCAGCTTGAAAGGAGTAGTCCAGCGAGTTGGCCCGCGTAAAGGCGTCTTCGATATCGTCGTAGGGATAGATGGCCACCACCGGACCGAAAATTTCCGCCGATGAGATTCGCACATCCGCGGGCGGGTCGAAGAGGACTGTCGGTGTGTAGCAGCTGTCGCTAAGTTTTTCGCCGCCGGCCAGTAATTCTGCTCCGGCATTGACCGCCTCACGGACCCAGTCCTGGACGCGGTCCACTTCGCCAGGGCGAATGAGCGGGCCGACATCACTCTCGGCATTGGTCGGATCGCCGACGGTCAGTTTCGATGCTTCCGCTCCAAGGCGCATGGCAAAGCCCCGCGCGATGTGGCGGTCGACGAAGACACGCTGCACCGATACGCAGACCTGACCGGCATGATAAAACCCGCCCTTTAAGATCGATTGCAGGGCTGTGTCCACATCGGCGTCCTGCGCCAGAATGACGGGCGCCGCGCCGCCGTGCTCCAAAGCGCAGCGTGTACCCGGGGCCAGTTTCGAGCGCAGATGCCAGCCGACCCGGGCGCTGCCGATGAAGCTGAAGAAACCGACGCGTGGATCCGTAACCAACGCTTCGGCCACGGCAACATCGTTAATTACCAAGGCACGGCACCAGTCCTGCGGCAACCCTGCTTCGTGAAGAATCTCTACGAACCGCAGGCAGGAGAGGGGGGTGTCCTCAGATGGTTTGACGATCACCGGACAGCCTGCCGCCACAGCCGGCGCCACCTGGTGTGCAATCAGGTTGAGCGGGTGATTGAAGGCACTGACGGCGACCACAACGCCAATCGGCTCATGCCGCGTCATCGCGATCCGGCCGCTTGACGCGGCGTTGACGTTCATCGGGATTACGTGCCCGGCATCACTGCGCAGAGTCTCGATACAAACATGCAGGCTGTCGATTGCGCGTGCCACCTCGACTCTGGAATCTACCAGCGGCTTACCGCCTTCCTGCGCCGCCTTAAGCGCGAGCGCTTCGGCTTCCCCGCTCATGATGTCGGCAGCACGGCGCAGGACCTCAATCCGATCGGACAACGCCAGCCATTGATCGCGGTCGCGGTACATAGCAGCTGCTCTGCTTAAAGCAACTTCGATTTCTGCCGGACCGGCCACTGCCAGACGGGCGATCTCGGACCCGTCGAAGGGCGCCGTCACGCTCAGTTCAGGCACGTTAGTTTCACGCGTCATTGTACAGCCGGCGATTCAAGCGCCGCTCCGGGTTCGTTATCCGGATAGATTTCGTTGATCGGTAGAGACCGCCCGTTGGCGCCGACCATGCGCGCGTGGAAACGGCGCAGACGGCGTGGTTCCGGCACACCGCAGGAATGAGCAATCACCTCGACTTCATGCACCATGTTTTTAATGTAGTGCTGGACCCTGACTGCCTTGTCCGCTGGGTCTAGACCCTTTTGGAGACGTGGATCGTGTGTCGTTATCCCCGTCGGGCAGGTGTTCTTGTTGCATTGGAGCGCCTGGATGCAGCCTAGCGCGAACATGAATCCCCGGGCGGAGGTGATGAAATCTGCACCAACACAGAGCGCCCACGCGACGTCGGCTGGCGTAATAAGCTTGCCCGAAACTATGACCTTAACCCGGTCACGCAGATTATGCGCCACCAACCGGTCGACCACCATGGGCAGGCTTTCGGAGATCGGCAGACCCACATAGTCCATCAGGCTGGATGGGGCTGCGCCGGTGCCACCGTCTGCGCTGTCGATGGTGATAAAGTCAGGCGCGGACTCCACGCCGCGTCGCTGAATTTCGGCACAGAGTGAATCCAGCCAGCCGTAGGCGCCGATCACTGCTTTGAAGCCGACTGGTTTTCCGGTCACCGAACGCACCTGCGCAATAAGATCGAGCAGTTGCCCCGGATTGTCGACTTCCGGATGGCGGTTTGGACTGATGGAATCCTGGCCGGCCGGAATGCCTCGGATCTTAGCGATTTCCGGGGTAACCTTGCCGCCGGGCAGGATGCCGCCTTTGCCCGGCTTTGCGCCCTGGCTCATCTTGATTTCGAACATCTTGACCTGGGAATGAGCGGCGACGTCACGCAATTTTTCGTCGCTGAGGCCTCCCTGTTCGTCACGCACGCCGTACTTGGCAGTGCCGATCTGGAATACGATATCGCAGCCTCCCTCCAGGTGATAGGGCGAGAGACCGCCTTCGCCGGTGTTCATCCAGGCACCGGCCTTGGCCGCGCCGTGTGACAGGGCTTTAACGGCGACTTGAGAAATCGCGCCGAAGCTCATGCCTGAAACATTGAAGAGGCTGCTGGTTGAATAGGGTTGCTTGCAGAAGGGGCCGATCGTCACCTCCGACGTTTCGCCGGCATCGCGCTCCAGAGTGGGAAAGGGGCAGTTGACGAACATGATCGTCCCGGTCGGTTTGAGGTCGCGGGTCGAACCAAAAGCAATCGTCGTATCGACGTTTTTGGCGGCGCGGTATACGTAGCTGCGCTGCTCCCGGTTGAAGGGCATCTCCTCCCGGTCCATGGCAAAAAAGTACTGCCGGAAGAAAGTTCCCACATGTTCGAAGAAATAACGGAACCGGCCGATGATTGGATAGTTTCGCCGGATCGCCTGCTTGGTCTGGCTCACATCCAGAACATAAAGCACGATAAGCGTTAGCACGCCGGCACCAACAGCGAAAATGAAGATCGCGGCAAGCGCCGTGAGTGCCTGAATCACAAATTCAGGAATCATCCCAGACATATAGCACTCCTCAAGAGCCTGATCGTTTTTGCCCGCATGAGCGAAAAACGTTACTCAGACTCACTCCCAAACAATAAGCGTGCGATTCACGCGCCTGACCCGTTCTGCCAAAAGCGATCGCACTCCAGAACCTGATTGATTTGCTTTGACTCTAGCTAAAGCGATCAGGTTACAGTTCCTCTTCCAACAAAATAGAGTGATTGTCTTTCACGATTTCGACAATCGGGAAAGATAACACTCCAGTCCCCGTTTTTGACCTCATGGAACCTTTATCTATGAGCTGCCCATCAGGCCGTGACAAAGATGGGGACGAATGGACGAAAACCGAAATTCCAATTTTTCATCGCTTTGATGCCCGTTACCTATTGTACGGCTGATACCGCGCGTAGCCTCACTTTTCGTGAAAGGCACTCGCGGTGAATTCGCGAAAAATTGAGAGATGCTTGGTGTTTTGTGAGGGTGATGTGGCTGCCGCGCCCGGTCTGTCGTTACAGGCCGTGGTTTGATTCCGTGATAATCTCGGCTCTCGCACCCCTTCAACGTGTTGCCGGATTGCTGCGTGGAACGAAACAAATTTTTTTAATTGAGTCCGCGTTTCGAGAGCGTCCACAAAATAAGAGGGAAGCAAATCTGCTTCCCTCCAACTTCTTATCTTCCGCGTTCGAACGAAATCTTGAACGATAACGGTGTTGCAATGTCAGCGACCTACCGCTGACACGTTCGAAAAGTCCGAACCTGTCAACAATAGGGCCTATTGCAAACGCGTGTAGAACTTAGTGAAGACCATGTCTTTTGTCGCACTTGCGATGTGACAGGCCGCACAAGCCTCGGCGGGAAGTGCCTTCGCTGTTTTGGCGAGCGGGGGCGCATGATGTCCGAAGTTGAAGTAACCCCAACCGTTGGTATCGGGGAAGCGTGCGCTGTCCTTTACCGCGACGTCGGCACCGTTAAACGCACCAGGGAAATAACCGCGGCCGGAAGCTTCGTTTGCCGATCCGTCTTCGTGATCGGACCGAAGAACCAGTTGAAGCTCCTTGTAAAAGATTGTGCCTTCGGGAAAGACACCGGTCTTCTTATAGATCTTGTAGGCGCTTGGCTGGATATAGACGTTGTGAAACTCGGGGAAGCCTGCCTCTCCGCCGTTCAAGGCATTCGGGGTCAGCGGGCTGCCAACATAAATCCACTCGTAATAGTTTTCTGGGCGCACAAGTTGGCCGTCAGCGGTGAATTGGGGTTTCTCGACCACCGTATCTCCGGCATCGGCATCGGCCGTGTTGATTACTTCGCAGGCCGCCAGCGCCAATGCGCCTAGGAGTGACGCGCCGATAAGCGAGAACTTTGCTTTCATCGTAAACACCTTCATTTCCTGAACTTATTTCGCCTGTTCTCGGACCCGACTCGGTCGAACGGACGATATTTCAAAGATAGTGGCTGCGGCATTTGGCCATAGAACCAGGCGTACAGATTTCTTGATCAGGCGTTCAGAAATGATTGAACCGGGTGTCTTCGTTCGTTTTCCGCGTCAATTACTAGCATGTGCATTCGCTATTTGCGGCGGGATGCGGTGCAAGTGTTCCGTAGTTTTGCGTAAACGCTTCGCTGTTGGCGATCGCCGGATTCCTGCACGCTTGATCCCGGAAACCAGTCCGTCAGGCGGTATGTGGCAAAGAGTTCATTTCCGCTACCGTGCGTATCGTGATGGATTCTGTAGGTCATGTTGTAGTTTTTCGACTCTGACCATTCGAATCCGACAAGCAGCCTTGCGGCATCCAGTTTCGCGGGAATCAGCAAACGGCTGTGGGTACCGAAGCGCAGGTCTAATTGATTGCGGAGGGCTTCAAAACCCTCTGCATCAAAATCAATGGGGTTTCGATATTCAATGCTGTTCAGCCGCAAGCTGTTTCCCACGCGGTGAAACTTCACGGACAGCCATTCGTGTCCACTGTTCCAACCGGCCTGACCGCGTTCCACGAAATCGCTGGAAAGCGGTCGTCCGTGACAATGGATCTGAGGCGTCTCGAGCGACCATTCCGCGTCCGGATAGATCTCCAGGAACTGCAGGCGTGTCATGCCCAATCGCAAACCGGCAATTTGAGGGCCCGAAGTGGAGTGATTGGTCTCGACCGGCGACGTCGCCCAGGAGGCATCCGGCATTGTCGCCGCCAACGCTACAGCGAGGCATGCCAGTGCCGAAAAGCCAGCGGAGAAGAGTATGCTGAGGCGCTTCATTCTTTGAGTAACTACCGAAATTGCAAAATCCTTTGCGCGATAAAGGGCGTCTGAGAACAAGCCTATTGCATTGCTTCAACAGAACCCATGAGCCCTCATTAAAGATAATGTGGTCGGCTCTCGTCGATAGCACCGGTCGTACAGATTTCTTGATTGCCCGTTCAGAAGTGGCGAAAGGGGTGTAACCGCCATATTTGTCCAGGGGCGTGGCTTAACCCGCGGAGATTCTCTGCAAGGCTTTCAGGGATCTCTCGGAGCGCTTTTTGATCTCGGCATCGCTCAGCGCGGGTATTGCACCGATAACGCGCCTGATCTGCAGATCACCGATTAGAAGGTTGATATACAACTCAACAGCATCCTTGACCGTGATCCCAGGGAACAGGTTCGACTTCTTTGCCCTCTGAAACACCTGTGCGATGAGGGGCACAATCGAGCTTCGTCCCGCCTCGGTCAGGGCTGCGCCGAGTTCGCCGCTTGGATCGGCCGCTGCCGCGCGGTTCAATGCGACCGCGCGCGACCCGACTACCAGGCTCAGTAGCTTGGGTCCAAGCACGCGCAACGTTTTTAGCGGTGCGCGCTCAATTCGCAATTCTTCCTCAAGCAAGGCATTAACATCCTGTGCGTTGCGTGCGACCATTGCCTTGAAGAGCCCCTGCTTGTCGCCATACCAGCGGTAAAGGGTTTCGTTCGATGCTTTCGCCAGTGTTGCGATACTCAGCATCGAGGTGCCTGCGTAGCCCTTTGTTTCAAGCAATTCGTAAGCTGCCTTTTCGATCTTTTCCTGACGGTCCGCCCGTGCAGAGCTGCGCATTCTCTTCTCCAAGTTTTGCTTGACTCTAACCGTACATGTAATTACGGATATGTCTAGACGTACATATGATTACGGATATAGCTTCCAGCTAAAAACGGAACTTGAGTCGCGCGCCGGACATTTTTTGGCAATCGCACAAACTTGGAGTTGGATATGTCCACTGCTCTCCGTCTTTCCGCCTTCACAGGTTTGATTTTGAGCGGCGCGATCTTCGGATTTTTCTATGCCTGGGTCTGCTCGACCATGTGGGGATTGGATGCCATAGACCCCAAAGTCGCCATTGCCGCGATGCAGGCGATGAATGCTTCTGTTCGCAATGCGGTCTTTGCACCTGCCTTCTTCGGCACGCCTGTTGTGCTGATTCTGACGGCTGTCCTGGCTTTTTGCGCTAAATGCCGTGATGTCTGTTGGCTTTTCGCGGCGGCGGGAGTGATCTATTTCGTCGGCGGCATGCTCTTGACCATGCTTGTCAACGTCCCGATGAACGAAGCTTTGGCTCTGCTCGAAATTCCCATCGACCCGGGTGCTGCAACCCGGATCTGGGAGAACTATTCACCAAGGTGGCAGATCTGGAACCAGGTCCGCACGTTCGCTTCGGGTCTCTCGCTTTGTTTTGCGGGTTATGGGGTCATGCGGTTGGGACGGGCAATTGGCTGATTCATTTCTCTAAAGTTTTGCCGTTGAATCCGGTTCGCTGGTGTTGGGTTTCCTATTCCCCCAAACGCCAGCGCTTTGTTCTGTATTGCCTTGGGCCGGGCTCTGAGGCACCAGGCGTTCGCCAAGCGCGTACCAGTCAAAGTTCCGGGTCGTGTACATGGCGGTTGCCAGCAGGATGAGGAGAAGAAGGCTTCCCATGAGCATTGCCTGGTCTTCCGCCTGCAGCGTGAAGAAGAGATAGCCGTATACGCCGGAAAGCAGTCCGCCGAGCAGAAGTCCGCGCATGCGGCTGGCGTTGATCTTGGCGGCGTAGAGTGTGACCAGAGCAACACAGGCCAAGGCCGCAAGGCCGAATGCGCTGGCGAAACCAATCACTTCCGCCAGGGAGACCTGCAGCAGAAAGAAGAGGGTGACGGCCGCGCCAACCATCAGATACTGCACCGCGTGCAGACGGCGTTTGCCCATGGCTTCGAAGACAAACAGCGTGCCGAAGGTGACGATAATGAAGAGCAGGCCGTACTTCGCCGAGCGTTCGCTCATCCGGTAAAAGTCTACCGGGTTCAGCAATCTGGTTGATACGGCGTTCCTGTGAATCTGCTGCACCAGGATCTTGGCGCCGTCGTTGTCGTCACGCAGGACCTGCGGCAGACCGCGTGCAAGATGAGAGATCTGCCATTGTGCTGAGAATCCATCATCGCGCACCTCGTTGGAGACGGGCAGTTGCGCACCGGAAAAGCTCGGGTGCGGCCAGTCGCCGGTTAATGCAAAGTTGCTTTCCCGTCCCAGGGGAATAAAGCCCAGTGCGCTGCTGCCCTTCAGTTTGACGTCGAAGGCGAAGTCGATCGGCGCGGATTGCGGCGCGAGTTTGGGCAGGGGGGCTTGAATCCAGTTCAGATCGCCGGGAAGACTCTGGTGCAATTTGTCACTGCGCACGTCGAACAGAAGCTCTTCATTGCCCCAAAGAAGCGTTGGTGCATTGGCGCTGCCGCGAAGATCGGAGAGATGAACAAGCAGCTTGGCTTGCGCCCAGTGCACGCGCGCTCCCTCTTCGATGGGGAGCGTTTCGGCTGCCGGGATCCGGAAGCTGCCCCGAGCCTTGGCATCCGCCGTGTAGAGCAGCGCTTCGTATATCCCGCGTTTGCGGGTCTGACTGGTGAGATCCGCCGTGATCTTTTGAGCGTCTGGCAGAATGTAAAGATTACGCCGGTGCCATCGGGTTTCATCGAGATATAGAGGTTTTTCCTCGGTGTAGTCCGGGCTTTTAACTTTGACCACATAAGATTCTTCGATAGGCAGCAGCAGGATCGGCCCGGCGAGGGTTTGCGCCCGACCCCAGCTTTCCCCCAGTTCGTGCGTGACCGACTTACTCAGGAAAGCACGCTCTGTAATCACCGAGCGCACATATTCGAGTGGGATCAGCATAATCACGACCATCAAACCCAGGAGCGCGATTTTAATCACCGCTGCGTGGTGCGAGAGGAAAGCTGTCGTTTTTTGCCCGTTATTCATAGCGGTGCCCCCTTAACGAAAATTGCGGCCATGCAGGCATTAATGCTTGGCCAAGGTCGATGGAGGTTGTTTTTGCGCCGGTTTGTGTCACGGACTGGGCGAGAGAGTGTCTGACGTGGGGTGCTTCTGTGGCCGTTATGATGGATCACGGACCGCTATCGAATGAAAGTAGCGGCGTCTATTGGGTTCGAGGCATTGGGCGAGTCTGAGTTCGAAACGCCCGGTAGTTGGATTGCATTACCGAAGAGGAAGCTCAAACTTCTGTCGCGAACTCCGTGAAGAATTCGCTTCGGGGCTGTGAGATCATCTGGTGTTTCAGACTACTTGTTTCGCCATGGCGCGTCGCTTGCGGGCGGTGGTGCGTCTATGGCAGACACCTCCTTCGTGCGAGCAAAGAGGAGAACCAGCAGGCAAACGATACCGATCAGCGGGATCATTGCGGCGAACGCAATGCCCTTGCCAAAGCCTGCGTCGACCGCGCGTCCGGCGACGCGTTGATAATAGAAGAAACTATAAAGGTAAAAAGCGATCGCCCCAACAGGCCCCGCCACGATACTCCTCGCCACCGTTGAGCCGGCCGCAAGCAGGCCGACCGCAGCCAAAAGACCGAGCGTCCAAAAGAGGAATTCGCGCTGCATCACGAGCCGGTTGCTCTTATAGACGGCGACAGCCAAAGCGATCAGAGCGAGGGGAGATAATACGATCATCCAGTGCCATAAGGCGAAACTACCCAAGCTGTCCTCTCACGGTTTTGACTTTCTCCAATGTCGGCGGCCCAGTTCGCCAACGCGCTATAATGAAGAATGCATCGGCGTCGTCAATCTCTTCGCTTGACGAGCGGTGAGTCCAGTAAGGACATAACGACCCAGCAGGTTCAGGAAGGCGCTGCGTTCGCGGGGATTGGCGCGCATGGTTCCGACTGCCTCTCTCAGCGTTTCCCTCTCCGTCGGCGGGCCGACCACCACGAGCATGACCATGCCGTATTGGCCGTGTCGGCGGCAGTGGAAGCCATAGAGTCCTTCACGTTCAAACGACAGGTTGGACTCGGGCTTGTGCGCGACCGCGACCGGCGGTACATCCTCCGGCCAGAGCTCGGGCACCGTGTGTACGGTATGGTCGCTGCGGCTGTTAAGAAACACCGGTTTATCGCCGGGAGATAGCCGCACGAGGTCTGGCTCGAAACGGAACATGCCGTGTGCGGCACTGGCATTGACGTTCGTGACCTGATCGCCCCTCGTTGTGCTCGTAGCTCTCGCGGCCGACATCGGACAACAGAGGATGGCCACGGCTACCTTCAGGGTATGACGCCGGGTCGTCGCTTTCGAGGTCGTGGAACTTTCCCGTCGCGTCATCTCCGATAGTCTTCGCAATCGTAACCAAGACAGTTAAGACCTTCCGAGAGATAGTCGGCCAGCAGCGGCGTGCCCAGAAGGTATTCGGCACTGTGCTCGTTGCGGGCACGCGCCGCCTCGGCGCGGACCTGCCGCCAATCGTCGGCGGAGACGCCGTCGCGGCCGAGCCACATCAGCGCCACCACGTCGATCTGCGCGTCCTCGTTCATGTCTTCGATGAAACTTTTCATCTCTTCGTAGATTGGGTCCGCGACGACGGCATCTCCCGCGCGCGCGTCCAGATCCTCCAGCACCTCGTCGTCAATCGGATGAGCACTGTCGCCAAGAACCGCCGGTTCCGCCTTCACGTCGTACTGATGGGCTTTGAGGATCAGGAAACAGACCGTCTCCGGATTGATTTCCAGCATCGCGCTTCCCTTTCTTTGCCGGCTGTGATGTGCTCGGGCTCAATGGTTACTGACCGAGAGAGGCAAAAGCGCACTACGCTCCCGAACTCCCGAGCTGGTGGAGATCTTGGAGGGGGCGGGGCAGGGGAACCATGACCTGCATCAAGTCGGCACGTCTTAGGGCAGGTTGAGGCGCGGGGGAATCAAGCAAAAACTGGAAAGGAATGGGACGTAGTTTGATCGATATCTGCGATAGATGGTTCGATGGTCGTGCGCTGTATCGGCGCTTGTTTCTACTTCAAGCCCGGGAGTTGCCGAGCGCCCGGGGCTTCGACCTGTAAGCACCGGGCGCTCTTTTCCAAAACTACAGCGTCTTCAGGTATTCAAGAAGCGCATTGAGCAACTCAGGATCATTCAGAAGTTCTTCGCTACCGTACTCGGGGCCTTCGTGGCCATCCTTCTTGTTGCCGTCCAGGCTCGTGTCCAGCTCGAAGCCGCCGGCGTCCTTGAAGCCCATGTTCTCGGCGTCGTATTCGCGGCTACCGACCATAAATTTTTCCGCGCGCATTCTGGCAGGCAGCAGCAACTCGCGCATGGTGCGGACGGAGCCATTGTGCAGGTACGGCGCGGTGGCCCAGATACCGTTCAGAGACCGGCCTTTGTAACAGGCTTCCTTCGTCGGATCGCATCCAGGACCGCTGTCCGGCTTGTCGAGATAGGCCGCGATGGCTTCTCTCGTCGGCACGCCTCTGATACTTCGTTTGGTCAGTTGCTGTTCTTTCCGGTTATCGGATGCCAGGCGTTCTTCGATTCTGCCGGCCTTAATGGCCTTCAATGTCGCGGGCAGGTCGAAGATCAACTCGTGGACGATCGTTCCGCCCACGGCGTAACTCAGCAGGTTGATGCCGTTGTCCTTCGGGTCCTTAAGTTTCTTCCCGTCGCTTAAGAGCCTGAGGTACTGAGCCGGTTTGCCTTCGAGCTTGCCTGTTTCGTTCATCCTGGTCGCAAAGTTCACAGCCATCCGCGGGTCGGTTCCGGTCTTGGCGACCGTCATCATCTTCGCCTTGAAGGGGATGCTGGCGCCGGCCGTATTGGTGGGTTTGTGGCAATCACGGCAGTACTGATCGAATGCCATGCGCCCCTTGTCCTGAATTTCCGGCCGCCTGTCGATTTCCCCCAGAATCGCTTCGGGCCACTGCGGCGATTTCAGCGTGGCGATCAGCCCCTCGAGTTCACCGAGCTTTCTGATATCGACCGATGTGCGGTTGCCGAAGGGCCTGGCGTACTGGAGAGCGCCGAACACGCCCAGTACTTCGCCGATGTTGCGCGCCAGGGCGCCGGTGCCTTCGTTCTCGACACTGCCGTTCCATTGAACCCGGTCGTAGTGCGGCGTATCCCACAGGAAGGGGTAGCTGACCGGAGCGTCCGCGGGATGGTGGTTGTTGGGTAGATCGAGCGGTACTGCGGCCACCTCGTTAAAGATGGCACCGATGGCGTCCAAACGTCCGAAACCGTAGGGATGCTGTCCCTTGTTGCGGGCATTCCAGGCTCGCCTGATTTCCGTGACCTGTTCGAGCCGGCCTTTCAGGCTTCGCTTTCGGAAGCTGCTGGCCCGCACGTCCTGCTTTGCCAGAACGGCCGCCGCAAAGCGGTCGAACTTCGCGCTGTCGGCGGCGGTCGCATCCAAGGCATCGACCAGTGAGTCCGCAAAGCCCTCGAAGTCTCCCAGCGTCGGTCCGCCGTCGATCAGTATCCGTTGCGTCTCTCCGCCAGCGGTCACTTCGATCTGATTTGTGTGGCAGGCGGCGCAGGTAATTCCCAGCCATGACTTCGATATCGCGTAGTAGGGTTTTCTTCTCCGCGTCACGTCTTTGGTAAAGCCGATCGGCAGGCCGTCCGGATTTAGGTCCGTCGGCTTCTGCGGAAGGTACCGCAATCCATCCATATGCCCGCCGTCCCGGAACAGGGTGGTGCTGTCCGCCTGCTCCAGGAACAGAAACCAGTCGTAGGGAATGATCAGGGAACCCTGCGCCGTGAACCAGAACCTCTGTTGCTCCTCTGCGTCCCAGTTTTGGCAGAGCGTTACTTCACCGTTCCAGGCCCCGTCGAAGCTCTGCGGCGTGCAGCTCTGTGCCTTGGCATGGGAAGACGCGACGACGGTCAGTGTTGCTGCCGCCAATGCCGCAAGTAGAAATCTAGCCATTTCAGTGTTCCCCTATATGTATTTTCGAGAAACGAGTTTGGTGTGAAGAAAAAGAGAAAAGGTGGACGTTAATGCGATTTCGGCGCGGGTGGGTAAGACTGGAATATGCATCTCCAACATCTGTTACGAACCAACAGCCATCGGTAAGTTTGCACAAGCGTTGAAAGCGCGCGCTTCGTGAGGAAATGCGCCTATAGCTAGTATAAGTCAATCTGATTTGTAAGTCATCAAATGAAATTGTGAGGCCGACGCCAACGCTCCCTGGGAGCCCAATGGTGTAGAGCGGCTCTTTGTGCGTAAACCCTCCGAATAGGGCAGTGCAGACTTTCGACGAATGCGAGGAGGAGGTTCGAGTGAAGCTTCGCATGCTTGTGCACTGGGTTGGTGAATTCCATGTTGATTTCGCGCGCAAAACGGGACCTGACCTCGTTTCTACATACTGACGCCGCTGGTCTTCCTGACGCTGCTCTCAAGCTTCGAACTGCTCTCCGGTGTTGCGCTGCTGGCGGGTGTCTTCGTGCGGGCTCTGAGCTTCACCTATGCCTTCCTGCTCTGGACCTTCGTGATCGCATTGCCGGTGGTCACGGTGTCCGGACTGGAGACAGAAGTCAGCTCCCACTTCTCACCGGCGCTGCTGGTGCAGATCCGCGACATCGGCCTGTCGGGGATGTGCTTCATCCTCTTCGCCCTGGGCTCGGGCTCCTATTCCGTTGACCAGCGCTTCCTGAACCGGGGCATGGCACCGGAGCAGGCGAACTGGAACAACTTCGGTCTGCTGTTGCGGCTGTCGGTGGCGGCTGTGTTCATCGTCGGCGGTTTCTTCGCGGGCTATGGCCACATCAAGAGCTTCGTCGACATCCCGATCCTTCTGGTGCTGATCGGCTTCGTCCTCGCCAGCGGCCACGCCACCCGTCTCGCCGCCATCGCCGCCTTCGCGGTGATCGCCTGGTACAGCGTGGGTAAGCTCAGCTTCGACGCGACCTTGTGGAACAACCTGAACGCCATCAAACGCGAGTTCGCCTTCCTGGCGGCCTGCTGGCTGATTTATGCCTATCAGGGCGGAAAGGCCTTTAGGCTGGATGGGCTGTTGAAGTCGCCAATGAACGCGATCTTAGGGAAGTCGCAGCAGGCGTAACGGCAAGAGAGATGCGGGCGGGCTTCGATGTGGGGGTCGGGGCCCGCTTGTTTTTTGCGAAAAGCAGTGCACACACGACGGGGCGTCGTCTTGTCTGACGACGATTACCTTGATCGCCTTTTCAGCCATTTTCTTCGATAGAGACACAAGCCAACCGCGCCAAGGAGCGATAAGACCGCCCACCAGATGTAGGGCTCGCGGATAACGAAGCCCGTCTCAACCCCTGGCCGCCAATCGACGGCGATGGACCATGTAGACGCTGTCACGATGAGCGAAACAAAACACGCGATATTTATAAGTGTCAGAGTAATGGCAATGTCCCAACTTTTAGAATGTAAATTGGCGTAATTAGAATAGGGCAGCAATCCAGATTCGGGCCATTGATCGTTACCCTAAATGTCAGCCGCCGCAGGTCGTCGCGCGGACACGGTCGAAGTGGCGGTTGGCGAGGTCGTCTTTATTGATCCAGAACTCAGCCTCGCCCATATCGCAGAACATGAAGTTGACGCCCGGGTCGCTGATGAGCTGGAGAAGAAGAACCTCTTCGCGATCAACTGGATTGGCCTGTTGTGCAGAGTGTGCATTGCCCAACATCTGGTGCGATACGCGGTTTGGGTACCCCGGAGATCGTTGGTACCGGTTTGGCAAAAATTCTTTTGCGTAGGCCTGCAGATAAAATTTCGGGATGTATGCGGTTAAGTCGGGGCGTTGCGCTATGTATTGAATGGCGCTGATCAGTCCCTTTGCATAAAGAGATCCGACGTTTGTACCGATTTGACGATGGTCATGATGGCGGAGCGCACGCATCCAGTCAGTGAAGCGGCGCTGTTGCCCGGCGTCAGGTTGTGTGAGCAGGCCGGCGGCCTTGGCAACCGCGGCCCATCTGACCGCGTCTTGGCGAAGCGTATTGTATGCGGCGATGAGCGCATCATCCGCGTCGCGGACCCGGCGCGCGGACTCTGCCGACCAAGTGGCGACGATTCGAGCCACGCGATCGATCATCAGCCATAGCTGTGGGAAGGGGGGATCGAAGGCGGCGGCGGGCAGCGTATCCGAGTCCTTATCTTTGGGGCCGACGTCCATCAACTGGCTGGAATCCACGTAGGATACCTTTTCGGGTAGAGGTGGTAGGCCGGTGGCTCTGTCTGCTTCGGCGCTGCGGGCCTGGTCAATGGCGGTCTGGTATTCCCGAAATGGGTTGTCCAAATAGTGATGACCCGGGAACGCGGAGGCATCGGGCCAGGAGTCGATACTAAAGAAACCGACAGGCCATTTGGGATAGCTGCAATAAACGGGATCGCTGGGGAGTACGAAGTTCTTTTCGAACGCTGACCAGCCACCTTGTATTTTCGGCAGGTCGGAAGGGGCGGGAGTCGACGTCTCGGCTGCGTCCGGAACAAAGAGCACTCGGCAGGCGTCATGAAGCGGTTCGTTGTCCCAATCCATGTCTTCATCGATTTTTGCAAAAAAGAATAGCAAGCCGCTGTCCGGGAGTAGCCCTTGGCTGGAGGGCAATTCGGCGCAGTAGATCTGCGCTAGGAAATGAAGTGGAACCCCTGAAGATGTGCGGGGCCATTCAAGCGACTGCGGAAGCTTCGGAGTACCACCCAGGTAGCTGTGCCCTTTATGCGCGCTGGTGAGCGGGTAGGGCCGGTGGAGCATGATTGCGGGTTCGCAATTCCGCGCCATCACAGTGTATATCTCATTCTTATCCATGGCTTAGAGGATAGAACGACGATTATGAAGAACTCGTAACCCGCGAGATGATTTGGTCGGAACGCGCCAATACCGAGCAAATCCGTCGAAACTATGCAGAGTATGCTGCTTCGATAGTGCGCTTTCCCTAACCCCGTCTTCTCCGCCGCCGTCTTCCCCCATCATCATCGCCCTCCGGCGCAGCCTTCACACTCGGCGCGGGCAGTTCCACCGCCGCCGCCAGATGCGGGAACACTGCCGTCGTATGCGGGATACCCATGGCTTGCACGAAATGGTCTTGGAACTTGGCTTCGACGGCGGTTTCGATCTTCTCGACTTTTTTGACCACTGTTTCGATGTCGTCGCGGCTTTTCTGGTTCAGCAGGGCGATGCGCGCGCCGGTGCCCGCCGCGTTGCCGGCGGAGTGGACCTTGTCCAGGGGGCAGTCGGGGATCATGCCCAGGATCATGGCGTATTTGACGTCGATATGGCTGCCGAAGGCGCCCGCCAGCATGATGCGCTCGACCTGTTCGATGTCAAGGCGGTCCATCAGCAGGCGGATACCGGCGTAGAGGGCGGCTTTGCCAAGCTGGATGGCGCGCACGTCGTTCTGGGTGATGCGCAGTTCAGGCTCGCCGTCGCCGTTCCCGTCGCCTTCGTGCAGCAGGTAGGAGAAGGTGCGGCCGTCGGGTTGGATGCGGGGAGTCTTGGCGGCCATCGCGCCGTTGATGGTGCCGTCGGTCAGCAGGATGCCGGCCAGGAACATCTCGGCCAGTACTTCGATGATGCCGGAGCCGCAGACGCCGGTGACGCCGGTCTTTTTGGTCTCGAGAGCGAAACCGGGTTCGTCGGACCAGAGGTCGCTGCCGATCACCCTGAATCTTGGCTCGAGCGTTTCAGGGTCGATGCGCACGCGCTCAATGGCGCCGGGCGCGGCACGCTGGCCGCAGGAGATCTGCGCGCCTTCGAAGGCCGGTCCGGTGGGGGAGGAGCAGGCCAGCAGGCGCTCTTTATTCCCCAGTACGATCTCGGCGTTGGTGCCGACATCGACCACCAGGGTGATTTCCTCGGCCAGATGCGGGTGCTCGGAGAGGATGACGCCCGCCGTGTCGGCGCCCACATGTCCCGCAATGCAAGGGAGCACGTAGACCCGGCCATCCTGGTTGATGTTCAGTTCCAGCTCGGTGGCCCACAAGGTCATGCCGGAGTTGGCAGCAAGCGCGAAGGGCGCGCCGCCCAACTCCGTCGGGTCCATGCCGAGCAGCAGGTGATGCATGATCGGATTGCCGACGAAGGTGGCATTCAGAATGTGGGTACGGTCAATCTGTGCTTCTTCGGCGACTGCTTCGGTCAGCGCATTGAGCGCGTCGCGCACGGCGGCCGTCATTGCCTTGTCGCCGCCCGGATTCATCATGACATAGGAAACCCGGCTCATCAGGTCTTCGCCGAAGCGGATCTGCGGGTTCATGATGCCGGAAGACGCCAGGACTTCACCGGTCTGGAGGTCACAGAGGTGCGCGGCGATGGTGGTGGAACCCACATCGACGGCCATCCCGTAGGCGTTGCCCTGAAATCCAGGCCAGATGGCGGTGATGACCTGGCTGCGGTGCACGGCGACCGTGACCTTCCAGTTGCCCTTGCGCAAGGCCTGCTGCAAGCCTTGCAGAGTGCGCAGATCGCATTCCAGATCGGTCAGGCCCCACTGGCCTTTCAAGGCAGCGATCAGACGTTCCAGATCGCCGGTGGGGTTATGCATGTCGGGCTCTTCGACCTCGACATAGTGCAGCCGCATGGCCGGGTCGAGTTCGATGTCGCGGACTTCGGCGCGCTTGCGCACGACCTGTTTGTGAACCTGGCTGTCGGCGGGGACGTCGACCACCAGATCGCCCTGGATCAGGCTCTGGCAGGAGAGGCGCCGGTCGGCCTTCATGCCGCGCTTCTTGCTGTAGCGCGCCTCGACCTCGTTGCTTTCCGAGACGTTCTCGGCCCGGCTCTGGATGCCGTGTTTGGCGAAATCGCCGATTTCCGGCTGAACCTGACAGCGCCCGCAGATGCCGCGGCCGCCGCAGACCGAATCGATATCGACGCCCAAACTGCGCGCGGCCTTGAGGACCGGTGTGCCGACGGCAAAGTGTCCGCGGCGTCCGGAAGGGGTGAATACGACCAGTGCCTCTTGTGCCACCTTGTCCGCCGTCCCCGTTACGTCTGTTTCTGCGGCGGCTGGCTGGTGTTCCAGAGTAGCGCCGCTAGCCTCTTCAAGTGCTTCTGACATACCTGCCCGGGTTCAAGAGGATTTGCAATCTCAGAATAGCCTAATGGTTGATTCGGCGCCTTGACTTGTCTCCTGACGGCATGGACTGCGCTTTTTGACACCAGCGCAGTCCCTATCCAACAGCTTTTCGAGCTCCAACCCTTGCCGGGGACTTAGCCCCATCGACGCCGGCGCTGGCGCCGGGATCAGCCTCTCCGACGACGGCGCTCACGCCGTCCAGCGCCTTCGGCCTCGGCCCCTTCCGCGGCGGGTGCCCGGAATTTCTTGATCCAGGCACGGCAATCCTTGTCGTGGCCCAACAGCACGTCGGCCGCCATGATGCCCGTCAGCTCTTCCTCATGCAGCGGGTTCATGATCGCGGAGGTCATACCGGCGCCGGAGGCCATGGCCAGGAAGAAGGCGTTCATGGCGTGGCGGTTCGGCAGGCCGAAGCTCACGTTGGAGGCGCCGCAGGTGGTGTTGACGCCCAGCTCCTCGCGCAGTTTGCGGACGATGGCGAAGGCCTGCTGGCCCGCGGTGCCCAAGGCGCCGATCGGCATGACCAGCGGATCGACAACCACGTCTTCCTTGGGAATGCCGTGGTCGGCGGCACGCTCGACGATCTTTTTGGCGACGGCGAAACGGACATCCGGATCCATTGAGATGCCAGTTTCGTCGTTAGAGATCGCGACAACGGCGGCGCCGTACTTCTTGACCAGCGGCAGAACGCGTTCCATCTGCTCGTCTTCGCCCGTCACCGAGTTCACCAGAGCTTTGCCCTGATAGACACTCAGACCGCTTTCCAGCGCTTCGACGATGGAGGAGTCGATCGAGAGAGGCAGGTCGGTCAGGGACTGCACCAGCTTGACAGTCTCCGCCAGAATTGCAGGCTCGTCGGCCAGCGGAATTCCTGCGTTTACATCCAGCATGTGCGCACCTGCGGCGACCTGCGCCAAACAGTCGGTTTCGACGCGGCTGAAGTCACCGGCGGCCATTTCCGCGGCAAGTGCCTTGCGGCCCGTTGGATTGATGCGCTCGCCGATGATGCAGAAGGGCTGATCAAAGCCGATCACAAGTTCCTTCGAATGCGAGCTGACAACGGTGCGTGACATGGTGTTTTAACTCCTGGCAAAGGGCCGCGGTGTCCGCTGTTGTCCGCGCCTGCTGTCTGTGGTTTGTGTTTCCGTATTGGTTCCGGAAGCCTAGAGCCTGATCGTTTTTCATTTGAAAAGTGAAAAACGTGAATCAGCCTCTAACCTGTTAAAGTAGAGAGTGATTCACGTTCCTGACTGATTCCCTCAAGAACGATCATGCTCTCGCGATTAGCTGTGATCATAGCAGATGCGGCTGTCACACCCGCGACACCGGATGGCTTAAAAGCGCACTGTCGTGATTTTGACCGCCAAATTAGGGTGCTAAGACGGGAAAAGTGCGGCTCAGGATAGTATGTGCCTATGCCTGAGCCGCTTCCGGCTTAAGAGATATCCCGTGTGACCTTGAAGCCTTTGCCTTTGGGATCCATGACGAATTCGCCGTCCGCCACTGCATAGGTCCAGGCCGCCGACTTACGCAGGCCGCCGAGCGGATACATATGCACCCGGGCAATGCCGCAGTTGGGGTCTTCGGCGTGATACTGGGCCAGGTCCATGACCAGTTTGTCAGGCGCGTTGACGGTCATCAGCTTGGCAATATTCTTCGCCTGACGGGTCAGAACCCGCATGGAAGGGCCGACGCCGCAGGCCTTGGCGTGGTTCAGGAGCGTCTTGATGGTCGCCAGACCGGGCACGCCAATGTGTACCGGCAGCTTGTTGCCCTCGGACTGAATCGCACGGTCCCAGGCGATGATCGGCGCGGCTTCGAAGCAGAACTGGGTGGCAATATAGAGCTTCGCGCCCGTGCGCTCCGCAAAGGCGTTCTTCCAGGTGATGGCTTCTTTTAAGCCATGTTCGGAGATGTCGGGACTGCCTTCCGGGTGGCCCGCGACGCCGATTTCGCGAATGCCGTACTTGTCGAACAGACCGGTTTCCAGCAGGTCCATCGATGACTCGAACGCACCGAGGGGCGTATCCACAGCACCGCCGAGGGCGACCACTTCTTCAACGCCGACCTCATCCTGGAGTTTTTTGAGGTTCTCTTCCATCACCGCAGCGCTGACGATCGAGCGGGCCGCGAAATGTGGCAAGGGTTGAAAACCTTCTTCCTTCAGCCGCTTCGAGGTCGCGATGGTGTCGGCGAAGTCCGAGCCGGGCAAAAAGGTTACCGCGACCTTGGCACCCGGCCGGAGGTGATCGCGGTAGTCGGGAATCTTGAGCGCCGAGCCCGGCGTGGTCTCGATCGTGAACCCGGTCACGAAATCGATGATCTGTTGCTTCATGGTGTCGGCCCCGTTCAGACTGGTGACTTTAGCAGCGGGCGCGGCGCTGAAAGCGTTCATGGCGATATCCTTAGCTCAAGAATCTGCTGATGTTGGTTCGAGGCCACCGCTGGTGACCAGTTCTTTCAGGCGGTCTTCGGTGTAGGCGCTTTCAAGGGCGTCGGCCGCTCGCGTGGCTTCTACCTCAAGATCATCGCTCACCTCACTCGGCTCGGCTCGGCGCCAATGTTCCAGATAGGAATCGCTGTCGCGCAGCTTCGCGCGCATGGCCGCCCGGTCTATCGCTTTCTCGAAGCGTTCGTCGAGTTGCCGTTTTGCGTTCTTGCGCCCAGCCTTCACGATGACCTGGGCTGGAATGTCGCGCCAGTAAACGACTGTTAACTTTGCCATTCTCTGTTCTTTCTTCGTGGGCTCACGACGAGCGCCAACCTAATGAGTCTGCCGGATGAAACTGTCCAGTTCGCCGTAACCGGTAAAGCGGTATTCGTAGCCCAGATTGATCTTCTGTGCCGCGACCTCGGCTTCGGCCTGCAGATCGGCGTCCACCGTTTGTGCCAGATAGACCAGTTTGGTGTAGTTGCCGAAATACATCGGCAGGAGTTCAGGATGCCGGTCGATACCCATGCCCTCGATGATCAGGCGGTCGAAATGCCGGACCAGGTAATCGGTCAGATAGAAACAGGTTGGATCGGCGTCGGCCTGTTCATTGAACCCGGTGACACCACTGTAGAAGGCATAGCAGTGCGGGCCGTCGATCCGCTCTGCCCCTTCCTCTTCCAAAACCCGGTCCAGGTCGCCGCCGGTTCCACAGTCGCCGTACAGCACCAGGATCTTCTCGTAGCTGTCCCGATTGTCGCGGATTTTCTTACGAACGCCCTCGGGAATCTTCTGCGGCGTGTTGTGCCAGATCGCGGGCAGGCAAGTCACGCTCAGGTGGGTCCAATGGTTCAGCCGGATCAGATCGACGACTTCGCGTGCCAGAGCGCCACAGGCGATCAGCAATGTGCGTTGGGTCGTCTCCTCCGTCGTTCCGTTCTGCATTAGATCCATCCGGGGTTACATCAGGCTGCAGCAGTGCTGTTCCTGATTTTGAGCCCGGCAGTCTTTTTGCCGGACCTGTTATCCCTTTGTCTTCGCCAGCTTCCCGAGTCCGTCCGTTCGCCTCAGGCCTATTTGCTGAGCTGGTTGTGTTTACGGGCCATGAACTCCTTGGCTGTTTCCACCGCGACAGCCGCATCACGGCAGTAAGCGTCCGCACCAATGGCTTCCCCGAAGGCTTCATTCAGCGGTGCACCACCAACCAGGACCACATAATCGTCCCGCATGCCCTTTTCCTTCAGGGTGTCGATGACGACCTTCATGTAGGGCATGGTGGTGGTCAGCAGAGCAGACATACCAAGGATATCCGGCTCGTGCTCTTCGATCGCGGCCAGATAATTCTCGACCGGATTGTTGATGCCGATGTCGATGACGTCGAAGCCCGCACCTTCCATCATCATGGAGACCAGATTCTTGCCGATGTCGTGAATGTCGCCCTTGACCGTTCCGATGACCATTTTGCCCAGCTTGGGCGCCCCGGTTTCGGCCAGCAGCGGGCGCAGAATGAACATTCCGCCCTTCATGGCGTTGGCCGCCAGCAGAACCTCAGGGACAAAGAGGATGCCATCGCGGAAGTCGATGCCGACGATCCGCATGCCTTCGACGAGCGCCTGAGTCAGGACGTCGTAAGGGGTCCAGTTCCGCTCGAGCAGGATGTTGACGCCTTCTTCGATCTCTTCCTTCAAGCCATCGTAGAGATCGTCGTGCATCTGTTTGACGAGTTCATCGTCATCAAGGGTCCGAAGGTCGAGATCGTCATCGTCCGACATGTCTTTAATCCTTAATCGCGTCTGCTATCGCACCCGTACACGCGCCGCCGCTTACCGCGCCGCCGACTCTTGAAATACAGGGCGAACCTCAAGGGCCTCATTAAGGCCAGTCCCAATGCACATTTCCATGGAATGAGGGGCCTTGAGCTTCGTCTCTCGCGACAACTGCTGTCTGAATTGCGACAAAGCATGAAACATTGTTCTGGTGAGCCCTTTGAAGCGGGCTGCGGGAAGCTTTGAGGAGGCTGGTTTCAGGCGGATGGGCCGGTGAGGTCCAGACGGCCAAAAGCGGGTGCAAAGCCTTGTCGAAAGGACCTCTGATCCTGCTTAAAGCTTCGTAAATATTAACTCTTTTTTCACGCATCTATGGTCTGTTCGTTAACCTTAATGGAAGTCTAACGGCTGATATCGGGCGCTGATTTTAGGGATACAGCCGGTTAGGGGGGACTGGATTGGTCACAAGACCGTGGATGACAAGAATTATGTTTGGGCAACTGGGTACAGGATTTCGCCGGATGTGGTTAAGCCGAGAGAGCTTTAGCCGGACAGCGGATCCACGATGGAAAACAAAGCTTCGCTGGCCGTTTTTATGGACGCCCAAGTGGGCGGCGCTAAGTGCAGCTAAACACAGTGATCGGAACTTGCGGCGCAGTTTCGACCTGTTCTCTCTTGTTTTGTTCCTGCTGTCCTGTGTCGTGCTCGGCGGCTGGGCCTTTACGACTTATCACGAAGTCCGGCGTGAGGTTCGGCATCAACTCAAAGCGGCGCTGGATGATGCTGCCATCCCGGTCGGTTTGTTTTTTGCCGATCACGAGGCCGTTCTGCGGGAGATCGAATGGGGCAGCCTCGTCAATGAGCAATCCTCCAAACCGCTGCCCAGCGAGTCTCTGACGCAGATTCTCGGCCATTGGCGTCAGGCTGCCATCCTCGAGTCGGACGGGCGGGTCGGCGAACAATGGGCGGCGATTCCCTTGCCTGGCCACAGTGAGCTGATGTCGGTGCTCGCTCAGGCCACAGAGGAACGCCGCACGGTCCTAAGCACTCCCTACAACATCGACGGCACCTGGTTCGCGACCATCGCCCGTCAGACGCGTTATGGCGAATCCGCGAAGTTCGTCGCCGCGAGTTTTCCGATTCGTTCTCTGCTGGAATGGTGGTCCGGCCTGGTTCTGCCGACGGGCGCCAAGCTGACGCTGGTGACTGAAGAAGGCCGACTGTGGGTTCAGAGGCCGCAACCGGATGGCAGCGACGATACTTCTCTGGACATCGAAATGCTGTTCGATGTGGTTTCCGATGCGGAAAGAGCTTCGGGCAGCAAGGTTTTTGCGGATGACGATGGCGGTCTTAAGCCTGAAGTCGTGACCTGGAAGGCGCTGGACCACTTCAGCCAGATCCTGGTTGCGACCCTATCTGCCGATGATATCTCGCTGATCTGGCGTAAGCGCTTCCTGACATCCTGGATTTTTGCCGCCGCGGCCTGTCTGGCCCTGCAGCTTGCAACCTTTCTGATCGGACGGTCAGTGGTTCGAGAGGCGCGAAATCGCGAAGCCATGCTGCAAGCGGTGAGCGACAGCGAGGAACGCCTGCGCGACATCGCCAACGCCGCTTCCGACTGGTTCTGGGAAATGGGCGCAGACCTCAGTTTCACCTATGTTTCCGACCGGGTGCGCGATGCCACAGGCATGGACCCCTCAAGTTTCATCGGCCACAAGGTGTTCGAGGTGCTCGATCCGGCAATCGATCCCGCGGCCGCCCAGACCCACATGGAAGACCTGGCCCGCTACGCCGGGTTCAGGGAGTTTACCTATCGGATCGACCTGTCGGACGGTCATCTGCGATGGATTAAGCTGAGTGGCAAACCACGCTTCGACGCAGACGGGCTTTTCCTGGGATATCGGGGTACCGGTACGGATATTACCGTGGAGCGTATGGTTGCCGAGCATGCCGCAGCCGCACAAGCGCGCCTGACGCGGGCGATCGAGAGCAGTTCGGACGGCGTTACACTGTTCGATTCCAATGAACGCCTGATCCTCTGCAACAGGCGCTTCCGCGAGCTCTTCTTCCCTGGGATGGAGAAACTGGTGCAGCCCGGCGCCAGCTTCACGGACATCGCCATGCTCCATGCCAAGGCTGGCCGAAACCTGGAAGCATCAAAACACCCCAGATCCTGGGTGGCAAAGCAGGCACGGCTGCGCGCGAAAAACGAGAGTCATGAAATCCGTTTGGACGGCGACCGCTGGATCCGGGCCGAACATTTCCGTACGCCCGAGGGTGATACCATCAGCCTCTACAGCGACATCACGCCTTTCAAACGGCGTGAAAAAGAACTGATGTTGCTGGCTGCGGAGAATACGCGCTTGGCCGCCGCCGTCACTGCGACGGAAGCCGGCGTCATCATTTCGGATCCACAGCGCCCCGGCGATCCGACCATCTTTGTCAATCCCGCCTTCACCCGTTTGACCGGTTATGAGCCGGGCGATGTGCTGGGCAAAAACTGCTGGTTTCTCCAGGGGCCGGAAACCGATCCTGCGACTCTGGAGACCCTGCAGCGCGGGCTCAAGACGCATAATCCGGTGCGCGTAGATATTATGAACTACCGCAAGGATTCGTCGAAGTTCTGGAGCCGCCTGGTCGTCAACCCGGTGTTCGACGACGACGGTGCCGTGCTGTATCACGTCGGCGTACACACGGATATCTCAGAACAGAAGCGCGTCGAAAGCGAACTGGTGGAGACCAAGGAGCATGCCGAGGTCGCAAACCGTGCAAAGTCTGATTTCCTGGCTGTGATGAGCCATGAACTCCGGACACCACTGAATGCAGTGATCGGATTTTCCGAATTCCTGTCGATGGAAATGCTCGGTCCATTGGGCAACAAACGATACAAAAGTTACGCCGACGATATCAAATCATCCGGGCTTCATCTGCTCGATCTGATCAACGACATTCTCGATCTTTCCAAAGCCGAGGCCGACAAGATCGAATTGCATGACGAACCTCTGGATCTGGCTGCCACGGCGGAGCACTGCCTTGCCATGGTCCGCAGCCGTGCCGAGTTGGCCAATGTGACCTTGATCAACGAGCTGCCGGCCGGATTGCCGCCCCTGATGGCGGATGAGCGCCGGATCAAGCAGATCCTGATCAATTTACTGAGCAACGCCGTAAAGTTCACGCCAGCCGATGGGACGATCCGTGTCTTTGCGCAAAACTATCGCGGACGGATCAAGCTGGTGGTCGAGGACACGGGAATCGGTATCGCAGCCTCGGACATTCCGAAGGTCCTGAAGCCGTTCGGCCAGGTCGATAGCACGGTCAGCCGTGAACATGAAGGCACCGGTCTGGGCCTGCCGCTGTGCAAGCGTCTTGCCGAGCTTCACGGTGCGGTGTTCAAGATCGATAGCGAGCCCGGCAAAGGAACGTCGATATCGGTCGTCTTTCCGGCCCAGCGGATTCTCCAGCGCGAGGCTGCCTGAAGCGGGGTCAGCTTCTAGCGATTGCACTGTCACCCTATAAAGTAGAGGCTGCCCTCTGGTGGATCGATATCGTCGGGTAGACTCTCAGCGGGAAAACTTGGTCGAGAGAATGATCGACGAGGTGGTTTTGCGGATGCCGGGCAGGGCGCCGATTTCGTCGAGCAGCGCGTCGATTCGCTCGGTTGTTTCGCTCGAAAGAACGGCGATGAGATCGTAGGGACCACTGACCGCGTAGAGAGCGGTCAATTCCGTTACAGCCTGCAAGCTGTGCGCGACCCGGCTGGAGAGTTTGGGCGCGACTGAAATCATGACATGAGCCTTGATCCGGCTGCGTTCGTATTCATCACTCATCCGCAGTGTGTAGCCATTGATTATGCCGCTGCGCTCGAGCCGCTCAATCCGGCTTTGTATTGTCGAGCGGGAAACGCCAAGCTTTCTGGCAATGGAAGACGTTGGCTCCCGTGCATTGTTTTTCAACAACTCCAAGAGCTTAAGGTCTTTTTCATCTATTGGCATATTTATGGTTACCGTCGTTAAATTGCCTTGATTTTATCGTCATTTTGACAGATTGCCTACTTCATTTCGACAGAATACTGGGCTCTGATAAGGCATGATTTCCGCTCTCGCTTCCAGAGGTGTCAAAATGACCGGCTCTTCAATGTCTAACGACCAGACCACCCGCTCGCTCATTGTCGGCGGTGGCAAGATTGGTGAGGCTATAACCGCGCTGCTCTGCGGAACCAACGATTACGCCGTAACCATTGCTGATCGGGATGGGCAGGCACTCGATCGCCTCAAGGGCACCTGGAACGGCAAGATCTCGACCCGTTGCCTTGACGTTACAGATGGCCGCGCCATGCGCGAAGCCATTACCGGCCACGATGTCGTTCTAAATGCCGGACCCTTCAGTCTGACTCCGGTGGTCGCGGAAGCCGCCAAGGATTGTGGCGCCGGCTATTTCGATCTGACCGAGGACGTGGCCAGCACACGTTGTGTCAAAGGGCTTTCCGAGGGCGCCGGTTCGGTCTTTGTGCCACAGTGTGGGTTGGCACCGGGCTATATCTCGATCGTCGCCAATGATCTCGCTAAACGCTTCGATGAGATCCACGAAATCCGCATGCGTGTCGGGGCTCTGCCGCAGTATCCTTCCAACGCGTTGAAGTACAACATGACCTGGAGCACCGAAGGTCTGATTAACGAGTACTGCAATCCCTGTGAGGCCATCCACGAGGGCGAGATGCGCGAAGTGTTGCCGCTCGAAGGTCTAGAGGAATTTGCCCTGGACGGTGTGACCTACGAGGCCTTCAATACCTCGGGGGGCTTGGGGACGCTCTGCGAGAGCTATGCCGGTAAGGTGCGGGACCTGAACTACAAGACCGTCCGCTATCCCGGTCATAACGCAATCATCAAGCTTCTGCTGAACGATTTGGGGCTCTCATCGCACCGTGATCTGCTGAAGAGTGTTCTGGAAACCTCGGTTCCCGCAACGCCACAGGATGTGATCGTGATCTTCGTCACCGTCAGCGGCATGCAGAACGGCCGCCTGACCCAGGAGTCCTACGCCAAGAACGTCTATGGCAATGAAATGGGAGGACAGCGCTGGAGCGCCATCCAACTGACCACTGCCGCTGGGATCTGTGCCATGGTGGACCTGGTGCGCGACGGTAGTCTGCCAGGGCAGGGATTGGTGAAACAGGAGCAGGCCGATTTGGACCTGTTTCTCGGCAATCGCTTTGGCCGGCATTACGCGTAATCCGTCATCCTGAAGCTGGCGTCGTCAGGGCCTCACATCGCGCCCCCGACGGACAGGCACCTATGCCGGACCCTCGGCACGTAGAAACGCAGTGGAGAGTACCCAGGCAATCATCACAGTGCCCAGGGCCTGAATCACATACGCGACGATGAGAATCAGGAATAACGGGATGTTTGGGATATAGGACGCGTTCAGCAGGTCGATGTGCGGATCCATGGCATAGAGCCCACCGATAGAAATCGCGTAGGACACGGCAAAGAGGAGAACCGGACCGGCGAGAAAATGGCCGCTGGTCCAGAGGAACTGCGAAATGCCTCTCGAAAATGCCACGCTGAAACCACGTCCCCTGTCGGCGACGAAGGCGGGGAGAAGTGTTCCGAGCAGGCCGAAGACGATCAGGAAGCAGACGGCCAGCAGGATTCCAATTTCGACGAACGCAGTGATCTCACTGCCAGCTGTAGCTGTGGCGGTAAAGACCTGTGAAAACACAGCAATTACGCCTATGACGACTGGAATCATCATCAAGAAGCCCAGTCCGAAAGTCCTTAGCGCGAAGCCGAATACGCGTTTGTTGTCCTCTGCCTTATCTCGGTTGTCCGGCAACAGAAGAGAGGCGTGCGCATAAAAAGCGAGGTAGGCCCAGATAAGTACTGAGACGAAGGTTAAGCCACTTCCGCTCGACATTTTTTCCTTGGCGATCTGAATGGCGAGTTCGCCCACAATAGCCAGAGCGACGAACGGCAGGAGTTGTGTAAAAAGTCTAACCGACGCGGGGTACATGAGCAGACAGCCTTCGAAAAATTAATTTAGGTTTGAATGAGTGGCTGAGTAGATACTATTTGACTGCCGCGGTTAAGGCTTTCCGAACAGCTGCTGCCTGAAATCGGGCGGAATAGCCCACAGAAGCGGGGCCGGACAAATGCGCAGGATCTTGATTTTGGCGATGGACGGGAATCCCGCGCTTACGCTTTCGCCAGAAAGTCCAGGCAGGCGATTGCGGCGCGACGGTTTCGGCCTCTTGGCGTCAGGACAGCATAGAGCGCCCGGTCAAAGGAAACATAACAGTCCGAAACAGGGACCAGCGTGCCTGAGGAAAGATGCCGTTCAATCAAGCCACGCCATCCGAGCGCGAGACCGCGCCCGCTTGCCGCTGCCTCCAACAAATAGACGTAGTTGTCAAAGCGGATGAATTCGGGCGCAAGGCCTGCCGTGTCAGTGCTGGCAAGCCAATCTTCCCAGGTCGCCCAACCCTGGTTGCGTTTCGTGAGCTGCAGAAACGGCAGACCGCTCCAACTTGAAACCGGCTGGCACAGTACTGCATGATGCTCCTTGGCGAAGGTTGGCGCGCAGACCGGTTGGACCGCTTCCTGGAAGACCTGCACGTAATCCGATGGCGCCTTGTCCAGGAACTCATAAGCAAATGTCACATCGATGCGGGACTCCAGGTGAAGGCCCAGCGTGTCGTACTCGTGGGTCATGATCCGGATCTGGACTTCCCGGCCCAGCGCTGCCTCCAGGGCTTCGTAGCGGGGCATGAGAAAGAGGTGTGAAATCTCGTGCGTGCAGGCGATGGTAATTTCGTCGCCTTCTGTCCAGTTCGAGATGACCGCCGCCGCGGCTTGAATCCTGTCCAAGCCCGAAATGACCGCCTGCTGGAAATAAGAGCCCTGGGCGTTAAGAATCACACCTTTCTTATGCCGATCGAAGAGCCTTGCGCCCAGCCGGCCCTCCAGATCCGCGATATGCCGGCTGACGGCCGACTGCGAGGTATTGAGTTCTTGTGCGGCGCGGCTGAAGTTGCCGTGTCGAGCGGCACTTTCGAAGGCGACCAGCGCGCTGGTCGAGGGGACGGAGAAGCGCCGCTTATTCATATCAGAAATGATATCTCATTTATGCTTCGATAGCATTATACAAGATGGTTGGGCGAGTGCAGTCTATACCTAAAACGATCTGTATGACGGTAACTGGAAACAGGGGTTGAAGGTGTCAACTTACGCTAAACCGGAACGCTGGAAGAACCCGGGCAAAAAGCTTTTCCCTCATCAGGTGGGGTTTACCTCACCGCCACACGACTTCGATGCTGCGCCGACCGATTTTTTGCGCATTGCGCCGGAGACGGTTGGCGCACATGGACGTATGCTGCACGTTCCCGGTTACGCACACGAACTGAGCCAGCGGAAGCATAACTTCCACCTGCTGGAGGAGTTTGTGGAATGCATGGCAAACAACGGTGCCGACGTCTGCGGCCAGGTCGGCACGAATTGGGTACATGCCTCCGGCACCACGCCCGACGAAATTCGCGGATTCTGCGATCGGATCGGTGACACCTACGAGACTCCATTTCACATGGCTGGTCTGTGTCTGGTCGATGGCCTTCGGGAGCTGGGCGCGGAGAAGATTGCGCTCAATTCGGTTTATTATTGGCCGGATTGGCGCGACGGCATCGCCCGGTTCCTCAGACAGGCTGGATTCAACCTTGTCTATTTCGGCAATTTCGTCGACCTCGGGCTCTATGAAACGCAGCAGGAGGTCAATGACCTGTCCTGGATCTTCCCAGGCGAGGCGGCCGCGCGCTCGATGCAGCGGCTGGCCGAGCAGGCGCCTGATGTAGATGCCTACGTGGTCAACGGCATGCCGAACTTCCGGCGTGCTGACGGCCTGCCAGAGCGCATGGTCGCGCGCGAAGTTGAGCTTGAGGCGCTGGTCGGCAGGCCAATCGTCTCATCCGACAGCGCACTCTACTGGCGTATTTTCAAGACACTCGGTTTGGCGCCTAGGCGTGCACAGGGCCGGCTGCTGTCGACGCTTCTCAAAGGGGCGTGCAACTAGGGGAACCTCGAGATGAATAAAATCTTCGTACTCTGGGCCGTGCCTCGTTCCACTTCGACCGCCTTTGAATGGATGATGCGCCAGCGAGGTGATATGGAATGCCTTCATGAACCTTTCGGCGAGGCCTGGTATCAGGGTGAAGAGCCACTTTGGCCGCGCGTAACTGACGACAGTCTTCGTACGCCGGGCCTCACACTGGACTCCGTGCTGCACAATATAAAAGCGTTGGCCGAGGAGGGGCCGGTCTTCTCCAAGGACTTCCCGCATTACGTCGACCATCTCTGGAGTGATGAGTTGCTCCTGCTCTTCGACCATTCCTTTCTGATCCGCGATCCGGCTAAGACAATCTCCTCCATGTATAGCAAGTGGCCGGACTTCCATCCCAAGGAGGTGGGCTTCGTCGAACAGCGCGCCTTGTTCGACCGGCTCTGTGACAAGTTTGGGGCGGCTCCACCTGTGCTCGACAGTGACGATCTGCTGGAAGACCCGAGAAGCATGGTGCAGTCTTGGTGTCGTGCGGTGGGCATTCCCTTCATTTCTGAGGCGTTGAGCTGGGAACCCGGTGCGCGCGATGAAGTCAGTTGGTGGGACGGCGGGTCCTTTCATGCGAACTTGCGGAACTCAGACGGTCTGAAGCCGCAAAAGCGCAGGTACGTCGAGATCGGCAGCCTGCCTGACCGGGTGAAAGAGGTTTATGAAGACAGTCTGCCCCATTATAAGCACCTGCATGCGCACCGGCTGAAGGCATCTGTGGTCACGAGCCGGTAGGAAAAACAAACGCGAGTGCCATGCAGTCTCTCTCTCACCTGGATCGGTTGGAAGCTGAAAGCATCCACATTATCCGCGAAGTGGCGGCCGAGTTCCGCAACCCGGTCATGCTCTATTCGATCGGCAAGGATTCTGCCGTGATGCTGCATTTGGCCATGAAAGCCTTTGCGCCGGGCAAGCCGCCTTTTCCGCTGCTGCACGTGGATACGACGTGGAAGTTCCGGGAGATGATCGCCTTCCGGGATGAAATGACTGCACGGCTTGGCCTCGATCTGATCGTGCACGTCAATCAGGATGGCGTCGCGCGGGGTATAGGTCCCATCTCCCACGGCTCCAAGCTTCACACTGACGTCATGAAAACCGAAGGCCTGAAGCAGGCGCTGGATGCACATGGCTTTGACGCCGCATTCGGCGGTGCACGGCGTGACGAGGAAAAATCCCGCGCCAAGGAACGGGTATTTTCCTTCCGCTCAAAAGCCCATCGCTGGGATCCAAAAGCCCAGCGCCCGGAACTCTGGAACCTCTACAACACCCGCGTCGCACCGGGCGAGAGCGTCCGCGTCTTCCCGCTGTCCAACTGGACCGAGCTTGACGTCTGGCAATACATCCACCGCGAAGAAATCCCCTTGGTACCGCTGTATTTTGCCGCCCCTCGGCCCGTGGTGACGCGCGACGGAGTTCTGGTGATGGTGGATGACGATCGACTGCCGCTGGAGCCCGGCGAAGTTCCGGAGGACAAGCTGGTCCGTTTCCGCACCCTGGGCTGCTATCCGCTCACCGGTGCGATGGAATCCACGGCCTCCACCGTATCTGAGATCATCCTGGAGCTGCTGCAAAGCCGGGCGTCGGAACGGCAGGGGCGCGTGATCGATCAGGATCAGATCGGGTCCATGGAAAAGAAGAAACAGGAAGGCTATTTCTGATGGCCATGTCTGACACAGTCGACATTGAGAGCTTCCTCTCTGCGCAGGACGCCAAGGATCAACTGCGCTTCATTACCTGCGGGTCGGTCGACGACGGGAAATCGACCCTTCTCGGCCGCCTGCTGTACGATTCCAAGACCGTGTTCGAGGATCAGCTCTCCGCCACCGAGGGCGAAAGCAAGAAGTACGGTACCCAAGGCGACGAAGTCGACCTCGCTTTGCTCGTGGACGGACTGCAGGCTGAACGCGAACAGGGCATCACTATCGATGTTGCCTACCGTTACTTCGAAACCGACAAGCGCAAGTTCATAGCCGCCGATACACCAGGCCACGAACAATACACCCGCAACATGGCAACCGGCGCTTCGACCGCCGATCTGGCGGTCATCCTGATCGATGCCCGAAAAGGCGTACTGACCCAAACGCGGCGTCATTCCTACATTGTTTCCCTGCTCGGCATCCGTCACGTCATTCTGGCGGTGAACAAGATGGATCTGGTGAAGTACGATTCCTCCAGGTTTGAAACGATCGTCGAAGACTATCTTGCGTTCGCGCGACAACTGAAACTTGACGACGTTCACGCCATCCCGCTCTCCGCTTTGACTGGAGAGAATGTATTTGCTGCGGGCAGTGAAATGGGCTGGTACAGCGGTCCCTCGCTCATGACTCTCCTGGAAGAGATCGAAGTTCATGACGACCGCTCAAGTGTCGAGGCCGCGAAGTCCTTCCGGCTGCCCGTGCAGTGGGTCAACCGCCCCAGTCAAGACTTCCGCGGGTTTAGCGGCACGGTCTCGTCCGGCAGCGTTTCGGTTGGCGGACAAATTCTGGCCAGTCTTTCCGGTAAGGCGTCCAGGGTGAAACGGATTGTCGGCCCAGCGGGTGATCTTGAACAAGCAGTCGCCGGGCAGGCGGTAACGGTCCTGTTGGAAGACGAAATCGATATCAGCCGCGGTGACCTTCTGGCCGATCCGGAGGCTCCGCCGGAAGTGGTCGATCAATTTGCCGCGCATGTCATCTGGATGGACAACGAAGCGATGCTCCCCGAGCGCACTTACGTAGCGCGCTTTGTTTGCGGCCAGGCCGTCGCTCGCGTGACCGATCTGGTCCATCAAATCGATGTAAATACACTGGACCATCTCGCAGCCAAAACCCTGGGTTTAAACGAAGTGGGCTACTGCAAAATAGCGGTCGACCAGGCTGTCGCCTTCGACGCTTATAGCGACAATCGCCAGACCGGTGCCTTTATCCTGGTCGACAAGTTCACCAACGCCACGGTTGCTGCAGGGATGGTCGATTTTGCGCTTCGGCGTGCCAGCAATATCGAATGGCACGACATGAAGATCGACAAGGCTGCACGATCAGCGATCAATGCGCAAAAACCGCGTGTGTTGTGGTTTACCGGTTTGTCAGGTTCGGGAAAGTCGACCGTCGCCGACCGTCTCGAGCAGAAACTTCATGCCATGGGCCGGCGCACCTACCTGCTCGATGGCGATAACGTCCGTCACGGTCTGAACAAGGACCTCGGCTTTACCGATCAGGACCGCGTGGAGAACATCCGCCGGGTCGCGGAGGTCGCCAAGCTGATGGTGGATGCCGGACTCATCGTGCTGGCCTCCTTCATTTCACCGTTCCGGTCCGAGCGGCAAATGGCGCGTGCGCTGATGGAGGAGGGCGAGTTCATCGAAGTCTTTGTCGATACGCCGATCGAGATCTGCGAACAACGGGACCCCAAGGGCCTCTACAAGAAAGCCCGCGCCGGTGAGCTTAAGAATTTCACCGGTATCGATTCCGATTACGAGATTCCCGAAAATGCGGAGCTCGTCCTAAAAAGCGGCGAAATCGCTCCTGAAGTACTGGCTGACCAAATTATTGCGTATCTGGAAAGGCACCAGTGAAAACAGGTCATCGTTGACCCGGGCGGTCTTGCGATAGAGGGTTTCGGCCAGCGGCGTTGCATCATCATTTGACCAGCGCCTGTCGAATTCATGAAAAATTGAGGGTGCTGGCCGCATGAGCAATAAAACAGCTACGAGCATCTCTGAGGTCGTCACCAGCGGCCTCTGTATCAACTGCGGTCTTTGTGAAGCCGTGACGCGTGGACGCGTTCGCATGGTGATGACCGACTACGGATCATTGCGCCCGACCCCCGCGGATGACTTCACCGGGGAAGAACAAGCCCGGCTTCTGTCCGCCTGTCCTGGTGTGACCGTCAGTCCGCGCGCGTTCGGCGAGAGTGAGCCCGATCCTATCTGGGGGCAGCACAGCAGTATGCGCTATGCCTGGGCCGGTCATCAGGACGTGCGCTTTCGGGCCGCCACCGGGGGAGCGCTGACGGCGCTGGCACTGCATCTCGTCAAGTCGGGCAAGGTCGCTTTCGTCCTGCACGTCGTTGCCGACCCCGATCAGCCCATGCGCAGCCGCTGGACAATCAGCAGGACGCCCTATGACGTGGTTTCGGGCGCGGGCTCGCGGTACGGCCCTGTGGCCCCGTTGGCGGGTTTCATGAGCGCGCTCGAGCGGAGTGAACCCTTCGCGGTCGTTGCCAAACCTTGCGATCTGAACGCTGTACATAATCTTTCGAAGAGTGATCCTCGGGTCGATGCCCTCTGCATCTACCGGCTGGCGATGGTCTGCGGCGGACAATCGCGGCTGAAAAAATCGCAGGAGCTTTTGCGCGAGTTCGGAATCGAAGAGCAGGAGGTCAGTGTTTTTCGCTATCGGGGATATGGCAACCCTGGCCTGACCCGCGTGGAGACACGCGATGGCCGGGCTTTCGAAAAGACCTACCTGGATCTTTGGGCAGACGAGGCAGGGTGGCAGTTGGAGACCCGCTGCAAGCTCTGCCCCGATGCATTGGGCGAGGCAAGCGACGTTGCCGCGGCTGATGTCTGGCCGGGCGGCGGTCCCACTGGTGAAGATGCCGGTTTCAACGGAATCATCGTCCGGTCGCCTGCGGGGGAGGCCTTGGTTGAAGCTGCTGCCGCGTCCGGGGACCTCATCCTGGGAGATGCCATTACGCCACGGCAGTTCGACGATCTGCAGCCGCATCAAGTCCGTAAGAAAAAGGCACTGAAGTCAAGATAT
This sequence comes from Pelagibius sp. Alg239-R121, assembly GCF_947331435.1. Taxonomy (GTDB): domain Bacteria; phylum Pseudomonadota; class Alphaproteobacteria; order Kiloniellales; family Kiloniellaceae; genus Denitrobaculum. The sequence goes on from NZ_CAMZOF010000004.1 coordinate 440,401, forward strand.
GAAGGTCTCCAGCATGCCGGTTTTCCAGCACCGCAGACCGATGGCCTGCGGATCGAGGCGCTCGGGCAAGCGCTCGATCAGGCACAGAGCCAGGCTGAATTCGACGGGACGGTCAAACGCGCCAGGGAAGGGCGCTTCTCAGAACCTATGCCTGAAGTCTGAGCGTTTTTTCCTGAACCAGAAAAACGTGAATTCTTCTGTTAATCAGGTGGTTAGTGGACAATTAGATCTTAATCGTAAGTTTCTTTTGGTGCGCCCAAGACGCTGAGATCAGGTGTGACACCCAGACCGGGCAGCTTGGGCGCAAGGACGCCGCCGTGTTCGACCGGGGCGTCGAAAGCGGCGGTTTCGATTGAAACCATATCCCGGCAATCCAGAATACAACGCAGGCTTTGTTCGGGCACGGTCTGACCCAGATGCACAATGCCGGCGAACGCGATTGCAGAACCCACCGTGTCCTGTACGCTGATGCTCAATCCTGCCGCGAGGCAAATATCACGATGCCGCCGGCCGTGGGTGAGGCCACCGTTTTTGGATATCTTCAGTCCGATTCCATCCGCAACATCCATCGCCACCAGCCGCAAGATGTCTTCATCCGTCTGAGCGAGTTCGTCCAGAATGATCGGTACGCTGCAGCGTTGGCGCAACGAAAGGGTCTCGCGCCAGGTGGCGCAGGGAGCTTCCAGTACGAAATCGAGACCAGCCGGTAGCAAGCGCAGCAAGCGCAGGGCCGTTTCCGGGATCAGTCCGCCGTTGGCATCGACGAGAAAGAACTCACCCGGCTGGCGGTCGGCCAGACAGGCCGTGATGCGTTCCGCATCCAAAGCAGGGCCACCTTCGCTGTCGAGCGCGCCGATTTTGACCGAGTGACCCCTGTAGCCGCGCGCGCGATGATCGGCAACGCGAGCCCGCATATCCTCTGGCGTGCCGGAATAGATCGAGGAGATCGTCGGCATTCGAAATTCCGTACGCCCGCCCAGAAGATCGCAGACCGGCATACCGACGGATTTGCCGAAAACATCCCAGCAGGCGACATCGATTGCGGTTTTGGCATGATTGTGACCCAGCAGGGCTTCGTCCATGGCTTCATTGATCCGGTCGAGCTGACGCGGGTCCCGGCCAAGAAGGTGTGGTGCGATCTCGGCAATACCGGCCCGGGTGCCGCCGGCGTGGGCCGCTATGTACGAGCTTCCAAAGGGCGTGCTCTCGCCCCAGCCCTCGGTTCCATCGTCGGTGATGACCCGCACGATGGAGGCGTCGAAGCTGCGGTATTCCCGTCCACCCGACAGTTTGTAGAGTCCGCCCGAGTAGGGTAGGTCGATCTGATAGAGTTCAATCTTTGCGATCTTCACGGCTTCACCGCTGGGGGAATGAGGACCAGTTTGCCGGTGTGTTTCTTGGCCAGGAAATCCTCCTGCGCCTGCGCGATTTCGGCAAGCGGATAAGTCTTCGCAACAAGAGGACGGATCTCGCCGCGTTCGATATAAGAGATGAGGTTTGCAAAGACCTCGTCTTCCTGGAAGGTGCAGCCGAACAGCGTCAGGTCTTTCAGATAGAGTGTGCGCACATCGATTTGCGCCAAGGGGCCGGCGATGGCGCCAGCCGTGGCATAACGCCCGCCACGCACCAGAAGCTCCAGGAACACGGGCCAGCTTTCCCCGGCGACAAGGTCGATCACGACGTCGATGGATTCCCGGCCCAATTCGGTGAGCAGATCTGCGTTGCGGTCAAGCACGCGGTCCGCACCCAGCGTCAATACCTCCTCGGCCTTGGTTTGCGCGGCAATTGCGATCACCTCAGCACCACGTCGTTTGGCCAACTGCACGGCCGCAGAACCGACGCCGCCTGATGCGCCGGAGACCAGTACTCGTTCCGCCACAACGCGTTCAACGCCCACCCGTGCCCGATGCAGCATGTTTTCCGCGGTGGAATAGGCGCAGGGGATCGACGCCAGTTCGTCGTCCGACCAGTCGCAGTTCACCGCGTGAGTTTCTCGAGATGGTGCGACGGCGAACTGCGCGAAGCCGCCATCCATTTCCGAGCCGATGGTCCAGCATTCATAGGGGCGGTAATCGACGTAGTGGCGCAGCATATTGCGTACCAGCACCCGTTCGCCGACCCGGGCGCGGTCCACGTCATCGCCGACGGCGGCAATGATACCGCAGACGTCGGCCCCCTGAATGCGCGGAAAGGAGAGGGGGGTTCCCGACCAACTGGCATCCGCGTCATCCGCCTGATCAAAGCCGCTGCCGCCACCGCTGTTCGTGCCTTGGTCGACGGCTTTCGAATACCAGGCGGTGCGGGTATTGATATCGGTGTTGTTCACGCCTGCTGCCGCAATGCGAATCAGCACCTCGTCAGCCTTGGGTCGCGGCACGGGAACGTCTTCACGATAGTCCAGCTTGTCGAGCCCGCCATGCCCGGTGAGCAGCACTGCGGCCATGGTTTCGGGAACAGCAGTCATAGAATTCCTTCCGAGGTCAGTAAAACCCTGGCCAAAGCAACGGCTGTCTCCGTGGCCTTTTGGGGGCCATTGACGATTGCCGTCATTGTCTGGCCTTCGTGAATGATCGCCAAAGCGTCGGCGAGCGAGCGGAGGTGAGACTGATCACGGTCCGGCGCGGCAGCCCGCAAACGCTCCAAAAACTTCTTCCGTACTGCAGATTTATGTCTGGCAACTAGGTCACGAAGTGGAGCGTTCTCCGGATGCGCGGCATAGGCGTTGAGAAAAAGGCAGCCATTGTTGCCGCTGCCTTCCAGCCAGACGCCCAGGCGATGAAACATCTCCAGAATGTCGTCGCCGTTTTCATCGTCGCCTGCGAGATGCTGCAGGTAGCTTTGATGGCGGTGCTCCAAAGCGCCGCTAACCATTTCTTCGCGCGAGGGGAAGTATTTGTACAGAGTGCGCAGGCTGACGCCCGCATCGCGGCGCAGAATATCAATTCCCGGCTCGGAGAAGCCTTTGGTTGCAAAGCTCGATGAAAGCCGGGCGGCGATTTTGTCTTTCAGCTCTGTCATAAAAGAAATGGTAGAACGATCATTCTACCTCGTCAACAGGCTCGAAGAACCGAACTGATTCGCTAGGCAAAAGAGGCTGCGTTCTGCGGCTTGCCGAAGATCAGGAAACGCCCAACTTCTTCTGCAGGCTGGAGCTGGAGGTCGTGTACTGAAAGCGCAGCTTCTGATCGGGGTGGATGATCCGAAAGGCCTGCTGGGACATCAGGGCGCCTTCATGGAAGCCGGAAAGGATCAGTTTCAGCTTGCCCGGATAATGGTTGATATCCCCGATAGCGAAGATTCCAGGCTCGCTGGTCTCGAATTTCTCGGTGTCGACCGGAATCAGGTTCTCATGGAGATTGAGGCCGAATTCGGCGACGGGGCCCAGCTTCATGGTCAGGCCGTAAAAAGCCAGCAGCGTATCGCACTCGACCTGGAACTCGCCTTGTTCCTTGTTTTTCAGAGTGACAGCTTCCAGCTGACCGTTTTCACCGTGCAGGGCGGCGACCTGCGCGATATGCAGGTTCATTTCACCGTCGGCGACCAAGCTGCGCATTTTATTGACCGAATCCGGGGCGGCGCGAAATTCGTCGCGGCGATGCACCAGGGCCATCTTTTCGGCCAGGGGTTGCAGGTTGACCGTCCAGTCCAATGCGGAGTCGCCGCCGCCGGCAATTAGGATGTTCTTTCCGCGGAACTGTTCCATCTTGCGTACTGCATAATGCACTGAAGTACCTTCGAAGTCTTCGATGCCCTTGATCGGCGGTTTCTTTGGCACGAAACTGCCGCCACCAGCTGCGACCACCACGACAGGCGCCTGCAGTACGGTTTCGGCATCGGTGGTCAGGCGCCAGCGGCCGTCGTCCATTTTCTCCAGCTTTTCGGCCATCTGGGAGAAATGGAACTCCGGCGAGAAGGGCGTGATCTGCTCCATAAGCCGGTCGGTCAGTTCTTGACCGGTGCACATCGGCAGGGCCGGGATGTCGTAGATGGGTTTTTCCGGATAGAGCTCCGCACATTGTCCGCCTGGCCGGTCCAGGATGTCGATCAAGTGACACTTGAGGTCGAGCAGGCCGAGTTCAAAGACGGCGAACAGGCCGACCGGCCCTGCGCCGATAATGATGACGTCGGTATCGATTGCGGCGTTTGTCATGGTGCTAATCTACTCTAAACCCGAGGTTACAGCGTCATCCGAACCGCCGTGTCGTCGCGCCCTGGCTGATAAAAAGCAACCGAAGCAAGAGAGACACAAAGAAACAGACAGGGTGTCGAGCACTCGTGCCTGCTAACGGCAGGTGAATTGCCGCTGCTGTTGGCCGAGCTTTTGCTCATTGCGCTATCAGCTAGCGCACCTCTGCTGTGGGGTAAAGCATGAAATAGCGTTTGGAGCCGCTACCGTTCCGGTGCGGCTCCACGCTTCTTGACCACGCGCCTACCCATTATCGGGCCTCAGCGCTGAGCGGTCGCGATTTAGACGACCTTTTTCACCAGATTCAGGAACTGTGCACGCTCGTCGTCGGACAATGGCCCCAAAATCTCATTGTCCACACGCTTCGCGCCAGCCAGAAGCTCTTCCACTGTTTTGTGTCCAAGCGGCGAGAGACTCAAGACCATCCGTCGACGGTCCGTAGAATCCGGGATGCGTTCAATCATGCCGCGCTCGTGTAAACGGCGGATGACGCCCTGAATCGTTGCTGGATCCATGGCGGCATAGCGCCCGAGCTTATTCTGCGACAGCTGGCCTTTTTCATGCAGCCTTGCCATCGCAAAGAACTGGGTGGGAGTGATCTGGTGTTCGCCCAGAATCGACAAGAAAATCGCAGACGCGCGCTGGTGAGCGCGACGCAGCAAGTGGCTGATCTGTTGGTCAAGCACAAACTGCTCCTGCGAATCTTCAGATTTATCTTCAATTGACGCCGGCAAAATACTCAATTTACTTACCTTCGGTATCCGATTTCCATCGTTCAGGGAAAGAATCCCAGTCAAATATTGGTATTTATATTAGACCGAGTCTATTCCCTATTGGTGGAAATATAGCCTCAACTATGGCGAGCGTCTACGAGTAAGAGCCAAGACATCCCATTACTGGTATCAAAAATTGATAATTAATCATATTACCACAACTTTAAATCATAGGCAAAAGCTGTTGGAGAGTATAAGTCTTTGAATTGTTTCGATATCTCTTCCGATCTGTCGATCATTGTCCAAAAATGGCACCGATTTGCGTATCAGCTGCAGATATTTCGCCAGTTTTGGGCTGCTTACCAGAGGTTGGCGCAGGTCAAGGCCCTGCGCGGCGGCGAGCAGTTCCGTCGAGACGATGTGACCGGTGTTTTCGGCCATGTCTCCAAGGCGTCTGGCACCATGGGTGGCCATACTGACATGGTCTTCCTGATTGGCTGAAGTCGGCAGGCTGTCGACCGAGGTGGGGTGAGCTAAACCCTTGTTTTCACTTGCCAGAGCAGCCGCCGTGACATGGGCGATCATGAAGCCTGAATTCAGGCCGGGCTCGGCCACGAGAAAGGCCGGCAGGCTGGACATCGTCGCATCCGTCAGCAGAGCGATCCGGCGTTCGGAGATTGCGCCGATCTCTGCGATGGCGAGGGCCAGCATGTCGGCTGCCAGGGCCACCGGTTCCGCGTGAAAGTTGCCGCCCGAGAGGATATCGCCGGCCTCGGAAAAGACGAGAGGATTGTCGGAGACGGCATTGGCCTCGCGCGTGAGCATCTGGCTTGCCTGCCGCATGACATCCTGCGCGGCACCCATAACCTGTGGCTGACAGCGCAGGGAATAGGGATCCTGTACCCGGTCGCAGGCCAGATGCGAGCCCCGGATCTGGCTGCCGGCAAGAAGTTCGCGAAGCTGCGCCGCAACCTCGATCTGGCCTGGTTGTCCGCGTAATTCGTGAATGCGCGGATCAAAAGGCGTGTCGCTGCCAAGCGCGGCATCGACCGACATGGCGCCGGCAACGATGGCGGACTCGAACAGCCTTTCGCTAAGGAATAGACCTTCAAGCGCAAGCGCCGTCGAGACCTGAGTGCCGTTCAACAGGGCCAATCCTTCTTTTGCAGCCAGCTCCACCGGCGCAATACCCAACTGGGCCAAGGCCTCGCCGGCCTCCAGGATGCGTCCCTTGAGGCTCACCTCGCCGACCCCCAAAAGCACACCCGAGAGGTGGGCCAGAGGAGCCAGATCGCCCGATGCGCCGACGGAACCCTTGGCAGGGATCACCGGATAGGCTCCGGCATTAAACAACGCGATCAGGCGATCGATCACTTCTCGCCGTATGCCGGAGAAGCCGCGCGCCAGAGCATTGATCTTAAGCAGGAGGATCAGCCGCACAACCCGGTCCGAAAGCGGGGCGCCGACGCCGGCGCTATGGGAAAGCACCAGGCGGCGCTGTAGTTCAGTGACTTGGTCGTTTGGGATCGAAGTCTTAGCGAGCACGCCGAAGCCGGTATTGACGCCATAGACCGTGCGGCCTTCGCGCAGCACCGCCGCGACGGTTTCGGCCGAAGCATCGATCGCATCGGCGCAGGCCGGATCCAGCGTGAGGGCTTGGCTGCCCGACCAGAAGCTGCGGAGGTCGTCCAGGGTGAGTTGACCCGGCGAAAGCAAGAAGGACCCGTTGTCAGTCATAGTATCGTTCCCAAAGTTGTATATACAACTTCTATTCCGGATTTCGCAGCAGGTCAATCGTCCGTTCGGCGGCCTCTACGAAGCTGGTCGGAATGTGGAGATGCGATCTTTGAACCCTGCCGCTCCGGCATTCCTTGGCAAGGTGAAAGATGACTGTGGTGATAAGGTGTACTGGCAATTCTTGTGCAATTGCCTGCGTGGGTGTATCAGCCACCAATGACTTCAGATACACCCTTTTGGCGCCACAAAGCCCTGGACGATTTGACCAGGGATGAGTGGGAGTCGCTCTGCGACGGCTGCGGTAAATGCTGTCTTATCAAGCTCGAAGACGAGGACAGCGGTGATATCATCGCAACCGACGTGACCTGCAAGCTATTGGACCTTGGCACCTGCCGCTGCAGTCAATACGAGCAGCGCACTCGCTATGTCCCTGATTGCGTGGCCTTGACGCCCGAGAACATCGGTTCTCTCGCTTTTATGCCTGCGACCTGTGCTTACCGGCTACTGGCGGAAGGCAAGCCTCTCGAAGACTGGCATCCATTGGTCAGCGGCGACCCGGATTCAGTCCATCGGGCGGGTATGTCCGTGCTCAACCGTGTGGTTCCGGAAACTGAAGTCGAGGATGCGGATCTTGAAGATCATGTCATCGAGTGGTTCGATGGGGAAGCGCCCAGCGGAGAGCAGGATACAGACGACGATGCAGCTTGAGGAGATCCGGCAGGCGGCTGCGCAGCAGGGTTTGCTGCTCCGGGGTGGATTTCATCCAGACACTGACGATACCGTCCCGCTGCTTGCAAACGGCCGTCGGCCGTCGACGATATTGTTGCTGGGAAACGCTGGTGATGGGATGTGGCAGGCTTTCCGGGTCTCTCCCGAGGGTCAGGGGGACCCCGGAGTTCCCGGTCAAACCTCCAGTGATCAAACCTCCAGTGATCAAACCTCCAGCGATCAAACCTCCGCCGATCAGGATACCGCCGGCGCTCTGGGCCCGATGGACCGCTGGAGCCTTCGCGTTATCTCGGCGTTGGCCGACAACCTGAATGCCGAAGCGGCTTTTCCCTTTGGCGGACCGCCTTATTTCCCCTTTCAGCTTTGGGCTCAAAGATCCGAACCACTCTGGCCGTCACCCCTCGGCGTTCTGATCCATCAAACACACGGGCTGTGGCACGCCTACCGGGGCGCGCTTTGCTTCGACGTGCGGATCGATATTCCATCAGCCACAGGTGAGACATCGCCCTGTGAGACCTGCCTGGATCAGCCTTGCCTCTCGAGCTGCCCGGTCGCCGCTTTCTCAGGAAACGGTTACGACGTGCCGGCCTGTGCCACCCATCTTGCGACACCGGCCGGCGCGGACTGTATGGAGCTGGGATGCCGGGCCCGCCGGGCCTGTCCGATCGGTGTCTCCTCCCGTTACGAACCGGAACAGGCTGCTTTTCATATGCGGGCCTTTTTGACTGCCCGTCCAAAACCCTGATCGCACGCTTTCAAAGAAGTGAAGTGCAGACGTTTAGGCTTTGGTGGGAATCTCTGAGGGAAGATGTATCTTTGCGACCGCGTCGATATTTGGAGAGAACCGAGTGACGAAAAAGATAATCCTGATCGATCATCCCGTCGGAAAGCGCGACGACCGCGCCTCGCGAATGCTGTCTGAGCGTGGCTATGAAGTGCACTGGGTTTCTCCAGGGCGTGGCGACAGCCTGCCGGATCCCGCCGCGATTTCCGACTATGTCGGTGCCGTGGTTTACGGCGGTCCGGAGAGCGCCAACGACGATCGGGAAACACCCTACATTGCCCAGGAAATCGACTGGGTTGGCCGCTGGGTGGCCGCTGAAAAGCCTTATCTGGGCATCTGTCTTGGCGCCCAGTTGCTGGCCCGCAGCCTCGGTGCCAAGGTGTCGCGGCATCCAGAGGGAGCCCATGAAATCGGTTATGTAGAAGTGCAGCCTACGCAAGCCGCCAACGGGTTTCTCGGCGCGCCTTTACATGTCTACCAGTGGCACAAAGAGGGTTTCGAGCTCCCCGAGGGTGCCGAGCTGTTGGTGAGCGGTTCGGTCTTTCCCAATCAGGCTTATCGGTTGAGTGAAAACATTTACGGCATCCAATTCCATCCGGAAGTCACACCGGAGATCTCGCAGCGCTGGATTAAGGAGGCGGGGCATATGCTTGTAGAGCCCGGCGCCCATTCGGCTGAACGGCAGATCGCCGACAGCAAGCGGCATGACGCGCCGCTCGAGGACTGGTTGGGTGGATTTCTGGACCAATGGCTTAAGAGCTAGGGGTTCTTCCGCCAAGCGGTTAGGTTCCATCAATAGTGTCCTGGCCACGAGAACAGTAGTGGTTACTGTTGCGTCATGATTGGCTTAGTGTGGCCGCGATCCCCTTCATTTTTCCGTTCAGTTGAACGCGCCAGCTGTCTTCATAGGGTTTTAAGCTTAAGACGAGACCAGCGCACCTCCGGCCCGAACCAGGCGGTGCCCGAGAAGTCCCAGGGCCTTGCCAAATATCGAAACGGCTTTTTTTCTCAAACCTAATGTTGAGCCCTGGTAGAGACCGGGCCGAACTGAGGATGACTGCTTCGCCTTTTCCCAAGGTAAATAGTGATTGGCGGGTATTTCCACACCTGCGGCGTGGGACATGCTGCGGAAAATGAGATCCATGGTATAAATTTCCTCATCCATGAGAGATTGCAAAATCTCGTTTAAATTCCTTCTGTGCATATTATTTGATTGAATGTAGAGGGATCGACAAACGATCAATTTTAATCGATGGATTAGTTTTTTTGTATATGGATCGAGGATGAAATGCGCCGCCTGCCGCCCCTGAATGCGCTACGCTCTTTCGAGGCGGGTGCCCGTAGTCTGAGCTTTACCAAAGCCGCCGCGGAGTTGAACGTGACCCAGGCTGCGGTCAGTCATCAGGTGAAATCCCTGGAGGAGCAGCTGGGTTTCAAGCTGTTTCACCGCCTGACACGGAAGCTGGTATTGACGGAAGAGGGGCAAAAGCTGTTGCCGATACTCAGCGAATCCTTTGACCGGATCGCGGTCACCATCCGGGATCTGCAGCGCGGCGCCGACGATACAAATCTATCGGTGTCATTGACTCCGGCCTTTTCTTCCAAGTGGTTGGTCAAGCGGCTGGGGCGGTTCTGGCATCTTCATCCTGAGATCGATCTGCGGCTGCATCATTCCCTGCAACTGGTAGATTTCGTCGCCGATGAGATCGACGTGGCCATACGGGCCGGCAATGGAAAGTGGCCGGGACTTACGACTGAGTTCCTGCTGGATATCGATATGGCTCCGGTCTGCAGTCCGGCTCTGCTGGAGGGGCCGAACCCTTTGCGAAACCCATCGGACCTGAAACACCACACTCTCTTACACGAAGACAATCATGAGGATTGGGTATCCTGGCTGACGCTGGCCGGCGTCGGTGATGTCGAGCCGCGCCGGGGCACCATCATCGACGATCCGTCGGTGTTGATCGAAGCCGTCGCCTCAGGCCGCGGTGTCGCGCTTGGCCGAATTTCACTGATCGGCGATGATCTTGCCTCGGGCAGGCTCGTGCGGCCCTTTGACCTTTGCCTTGAGTCCAGTATCGGATACTACCTGGCCATGCCTACCGACGCATTGAAGAAGCCCAAGGTCCAGGCTTTCCGGGAATTTGTACTGGCCGAGGTAGCCGCTGGTTAGGGCAGCTCGACTTTTAGTGACTCCGCCTTGTGTCCCAGTGCCTCGATTTAAACGGGTTCTGAGTCTTTGCGATAAGCAAAAACCGGGCTGCTCCAGGCCTGAAAGCCATCCTCTGTATACACCGAAATCCAGAGCGGATTGTCACCGACAGGGTTAAGAGGGATGGTGACCGTCTCGGTCATCTGGCGCGTTTCAAGCATCTCCGGCAGCCGAAACAGCTTTATCCTGCGCTCCAATCCGCCGGCTTCCATGATGTGATCTTCCAATCCGATTTCTGGATAGGGCAGCGCGAGAGTGCCGTGGTTGGTGACGATTTCGGCCGTACCTTCCCCGGCCTTATCCAGCCAGACATCGAAACCGCCATAGTTTCCTGTCGTCACAGCCTCAAAGGTGACGGTATCTTTCGCGCTTATCTCCAACAGCCGTTCATGATTCCAGGCATTGATCTTTTCCATCCTGCCGATGGTGGCGCCTTGGAAGCTGGCGTGGCCTTCCCACAGGCTGTCGCGTCCCCGTCCGCGATATTCGGCTCCGCTCCAGAGAACGCGAATGCGATCACCCAAATCCGCCTCGTCATAGGGTCTAAGAGTCTGAAGAACCTCGGTTCCGTTTCGGATTTCAATCCGTTCGATCGGCGCCTGCGCAATGACTTCAAGGCTCAGTGTCACGGCTTCGTCGTCGGTTTGAACGATATCGCCCATCATGACATGATTGACCGGTTTCGAAGGGGTATCGTTAAAGACTTTAGGGTCCTGGTCAAAGAGCACGCCTCCGCCCGGCAGGGAAACACGAACATCCATATGAAGACGCGTTCCGGTCGTGCCGTAGTGATGGCGGCGCCGGAGGCAATCGAAGATCGCGTCCCTTGAGAGTTCTTGGGTCAAGAAACAAGTTAAGCCGCCATAGGCACCGAATGTCGAAGCGCCCGGATAGCTCGCGCCGGGTCGTCCCTTATGGCCGTCGCTGTTACAAACCACGCCGCTGCGATGACCAAGCGGAAAGCCGTCCGTCAGCAGCCATTCAAAAGTTCCCCAAGCCGAATGAATTTCCATTGCGGTTTCGAACTTAGGGTCGTGGGCAAAACCGATGTCGGCGTAGCGCCCACCGACATGCGCATAGACCACCGCATTCTCGCCTTCAAGACTCTGAAACAACTTGGCCGCGTCGGGCGCGTCGGTATCAAGGTCAGACCGATCGGTGAGCAAGGCGTGGGAGGAGCGCCGGATCTGCCGGCCTTCATCCCGGAAGAAGACATTCCGATCTCCGCCAACTGCCGTATTGCCGGACCATTCGTAACCGGGAAAAGTGACGAAAGTTCCCTCCTCGTTGTATTCCGCCGTCAGTTCGTTCAGATATTTCCAAAAGGCATTATTGACCTGGAAGTCGTTGGCCTGATGGCCGGTGACATCAAGAAAGGCCTTGTTGCGGGCGAAGTCGAAATACTGGCGCGATGTGGTGACGCCGATCGACTCGCCGCTTTGGCCATGCAGGTCTCCCCAGTATCCTGAGACCTCACCCTTTCGTACGATAAGGGGGTGGGATTCAGCGACTGTCGCTGCATCCTGGTCCAGGACAGTTATCCGCAAGATGCCTTCCTGCGATACGCTCAGGTTCTCAAAGCTGACCGATTTCTTGCCCTTTTCGTAAACATACTCCGACGGCAGTCCGGAAACCGGAAGGGTCGATTTGAAGGTAAAGCGACCGGATGCCTTGTCAGTTGGATTGCCCCAAATGTCCTCCGCCTTCAAGCCAAAGCGAAAGCTCTCTCCGGGCCGCCGGAGGCTGGGGAGTACGGCACGCCAGACGGCTGCCTTGCTGGGAATCACCGCGATCGCAAGTGTCTCGGGAATCGGCACGAAATGCCCGACGGCACAGACATCGGCCAGAACCTTGAACTCAAAGCCGGCTTCGACAAAGGTCTGCATTACCATCCCCCTCGACCCACCCGAGGTGTCACCAAATACGACCGTAATCCTGTCGCCTTCACGCAGGAAACCGCCCATGACACGGACCGTAAGTGTCTTCCAACGCGGTCGTGGCGATATGCCGTAGCGGCTGTATTCTACGTTCAGCGGCACCCCGTTACTGGTCGTGGCCGTGACGTAATTGTCCGCTTGCGGATCTGTCGTCTGCATGCGCCCCCAATCTCCAAGCGCGCGGAAAACGATGCGAATAGCGCCTGTATCGTCCAATCCGTAGCGGCCCACCTGGTACGTCAGACGAAAGGTTTGAAGGCTTCTGACCTCAACCGGATTATTGGGCTCGAGCCGCGCATGGCCATAGAGTACCGGATCCTCGCCGGGTTGGGCCGCCGGCCAAACCTCACCCATTACGGTCTCGGAAACTGGTCCATCCAGATTGCTTGCCATTTCGGTCCTTACCTCTTGCTCACTCTCTGATTTCCTCCGCAGAAGCGCCGCGGTCCGTCAGACGAGTTTTGGTGTCTCTTCATGTTCGAGACGCATTGCAGTGTCCGCTGCAGAATCGTTCCTATAGACAGTTTGTCAAAAACTATATAGTTTTGCAAATCACGAACGGCGCTCTCAAAGATGCCGAGCCGAACAGGAGGACATCATGAAATTTTCATCCGCCCTACGCGGGCAAATTCTTCGTGGATTAACGCGGCGCGGCGTCATGAGCCGCGGATTTGCGTTTTCCGTGGCGGCACTGGCTGGAATTGCCGGCGTGACCGGCACCACCCAGGTTCAAGCCGAATACCCGGAGAAACCAGTTACGCTTGTCATCCCCTACAAAGCGGGTGGCAGTACCGAGACAATGGCGCGCGTGTATTCCAAGGCACTTGCTAAGGAGCTCGGGGCTAAGGTGATCGTGAAGACGCGCCCGGGCGCAGGCGGTGCGGTCGGCGCAACCGAGGTTGCGGCTGCTGCAGCGGATGGTCACACTTTGCTCTTTGCCGCATCTACGTCGCTGCTCTGGCCACCATTGACTCAGAAAGTCGAGTTCGATCTGGACAGCTTTGTCTATGTAGGTCAGATCACGGAGTATCAGCAGGCGATCGTCGCCAAGGCGGATGCCCCCTTTAACACGCTTCAGGAATTGATCGCTCATGCCAAAGAGAATGGCCTGAATTATGCCGATCAGAGTGCGATGTCCCGTGCCTACATCAACTATATCGGCGGCCTCGAGGGGGTGACCTGGACCGGTATCCCAACGAAGGGCGGCGGTGAGATGGTTCCGTTTCTGCTCGGCGGCAAGATCGACTTTGCCTGGAGCGGTGGTATCCATAACCGCTATGGGAGTGAAATGAAGGTACTGGCGTCGATGAACGGGACGCGCCTTCTGGCCTCGCCCGACACGCCGTCGATTGCCGAGCTCTACGGCATCTCAATGCCCAGCCAGGCCGTCATCGTCGTCCCAAAAGGCACGCCCGCCGACGTTGTTGCAAAACTTGAAAGCGCCATGGAACGGGCGTCCTCCGATGCGGATTTTTCGGACCTGGTCACGAACAAGCTCAAGTTTCCGGTCAAGTTCGTTGGGTCCGATGCGCTCGCGAAAGACATTGCGCAAACACTTGCCGGCTTGAAAACCGTGGTGGAGAAGACCCAATAGCCTAAGGCGTCCCGGTGAAAGATCTGTCAGTTCGGCCCGAGCAGACAAGCGCTGAGGAAACTTCTCACGCCGACACCGCCACCGGTTTGTTTTTGGTGGCGGTGTCGGTATTCGCCTTGCTGTGGCTTATTCCGCAAAACACCTTGCCGTCGGCAAGCGAGCACGACATCTCGCCTGACTTTTTCCCCAGCCTTGCGGCCTGGACCGTTCTCCTCCTCTCGTTGCTGTTCGTCGTCATTCGGTTAAGACGCTTCCGACGCTTGGCCAAGGCGGAGAGGTCGCTCGTAGTGTTTGTCGAGGTCGTCGTTTGGGCAGTGGCCGGCGGAATTACGGTTCTGGGGCTTTCGACCGTTGGCTTTCTGGCGACGGCGGCCATTCTCACCGCGGTCTGGATGTTCATTGGCGGCAGCAGAACCTGGTGGCACCTGTTGTTGCTCGCGACGCTGTTTCCTCTGGCCGTTGAGCAGATTGCCTGGATTGTCTTTACAGTTCGGCTGCCATAGCGGAGGCCCGATGGGAATGTTCAGATGATCGAGCAGCTCATAACCGGCTTCGGTGACGCCATGACCGTCACCAATCTTGCTTTTATCGCCGCCGGTATTGCGCTCGGGATCGTTATCGGTGCCGTTCCCGGCCTGGGCAGCGTTACTGCTCTGGCTGTGCTGATCCCGGTGACTTTCTATATGTCGCCGCTGGCCGCCATCGCGTTTCTTGTGGGTGTGAACAAGGGCGGTACTTCGGGTGGCGCAATACCCGCGATCCTTCTCAACTCTCCGGGCACGCCCGAAGCCGCGGCCTCAGCCCTGGACGGCTATCCCATGGCAAAAAGGGGCGAAGCTCAAAGAGCGATGAAGTTTGCGCTCTACGCTTCGGTTACGGGCGATACCATATCCGATCTTCTGCTCATCGCCCTGGTGGTTCCCTTCGCCGCCATCGCGTTGCAGTTTGGACCGCTGGAATACACGACCATTCTGCTGTTCGCCTTTGCGCTCCTGGCCGGAATATCGGGAGACTCGCCCCTGAAGGGCTTCATTGCGATCTTCCTGGGTGTTTTTTTATCGACCATCGGACTGGATCCGGTCGACAGCACCGCCCGGATGACGTTCGAAGAAGTCAATCTCTACGATGGTCTGCCGCTGACAGCCGTTGCGATCGGAGCTCTGGCGCTAGCATCTATTGTCGAGCAGTTGTTCGATCTTTGGTACGGTGGCCGCGAACCTGCCGCCGTGGCAGGAGAAAAGTTACCCCAGGCGGACACGGCGCTCCCCGCTCGCGAATTTTTCGGGCACTGGAAAACGATCGGGCGTTCGGCACTGATCGGTTCGGGCGTTGGTATGCTCCCGGGCCTGGGAGTCACGCTCGCCGCCTTTCTCAGCTATGGTGCGGCTCGCCGTGCTTCGCCTGAACCGGACAGTTTCGGCAAAGGCAATCCAGCAGGGATCATTGCGACCGAAGCTGCCAACAGTGCGGTTGTCGGCGCGAATCTGGTCCCAACCATTGCCCTCGGCATCCCCGGGAACATCGCCGCGGCGCTTTTAATCGGCGCCTTTATCATTCACGGCATCGTGCCGGGTCCCTTCATGATGACCATGCATGGGGATCTGATTTACGCCCTCTTCGCATCTATGCTCATGGCAAATGCCGTGCATCTGATCATCGGGAAGCTCGGTATTCCGGTCTGGGCCCTGATCGCGCGGACCCCAAAGACGTTGATCCTGCCACCGGTCATCGTGCTTTGTATCGTCGGCGTCTACCTGCCCGGCCAATCCCTCTTCGATGTCGCAGTCATGCTGGTCTTTGCAGGCGTAGGATTGGTCATGCGCCGCACCAATTTTTCCGTTGTCTGCCTCGTGATCGGTTTTCTCCTGGGCGGCATGTTCGAAACCTCGTTGCGTCAGTCGTTGTTGCTGTATAAGTCCGACTTGGGGGTCGTTTTAGAGAGTCCGATCGCGCTTGTGTTTTTGGCCCTTACGATCTTCGTTCTGGTGCGGTCGGTCTGGAAAAGCAGTCTATGGCAAGGCGGGTTTCGATAGCGTCGAAGAAGGCGAAAGCGTCATCTGAGATCGCAAATCAGGGTGACCGTATCGAGCAGGTTCTGTCGAATGAGATGACAGAAACTATAGCGGTGGGCGGCCGGACCAAGCGAACCGCCGTCCGGCTGGCGATCATGAATGCCATCCATTCAGGAGACCTTTCGCCCGGCGACATTCTGCCGTCCGAGAAGCGCCTGACTGAACTTCTGCGTGTGAGTCTCGGCACCACACAGGCGGCTTTACGTCAGTTGCAGCAGTTGGGTGTTATCGTCCGCAGGCGTGGTGATGGCAGTCGGGTTGCTTCGACCGAGCCGTTGGCCAGTTCGGTTTGGCACTTTCGCTTTGTCTCAAAGAGCGATGGGACACCACTGCGTATTTCAAGGTTGGAAATCCACCTCGATATCGTCGATCAGCACGGCGATTGGGCCGAGTACATCACCGATTGCGAACGATTTATCCGTATCCGCCGTAGCTACATCATGTCGGACGGGACGCACGTAGGCGCCGAGATGTTCATCGACGAGTCAACAGTTCCAGGTCTGATGGAGGTCAATACCGATGAGCTGGATATGACCAATATCCGCCCCTATCTGGAAGAGAAATTCGGCATCGTAACGGCTGGCGCAACTCATTTGGTCAAGACCGTATCTCTCGACCGGGAAACCGCTGAGACATTCCGGTTAACACCGAAAGGCAGCTTTTTCGAGATTCACGCCAAGGCCTATTCCAACGAAAACCGCCCGGTGTATTTTCAACGGATCTACGTCTCCGTCGATGAATGCGCCCTGAGTTTCTAAAGCAATTTGCGTTTAAACGGACCGAAAATCCGCGGCTTCCCGCTCAGCAATATGCTGATCTCGAACGCAATTTTTGAGGACTTGTGTTTTCAAGAAAACGCAAATCGCTCCAAACCAAAGGCCGGTTCCGTCAAAACATGAAAGACTCTAAGGGCACCAGCCTAGGGTCTCGCCTCCGTCATGGGGACGGGCGAAGTTGGCCCCCGTGAGCAGCTGTGCGAGATCCTTGCCGGACTGAGTCGTGATGTTGGCTTTGACGCTGCCGGCATCATTGCCGTCGCGAACGCCGTTGAGTGAAATCAGACTGCCGATTTCCCGCTCGGTGAAACGCCGGGCGTCGGCTGCCAGTTTGGATTCGGTCTGACAGAGGCCTGGCGATCTAGGCACATCTAGGCTGGCGAGCTGCACCACCACCCGTAACGTCATCCCGGGCCAGGGGTACGCATCCACCAGAACCGTATCGCTTTCATAGATCGCGATGACGTCGGCAGGGACCGAGAGGCCGTTGGCCGCGCCGGGGGTCGCCGGCAGCAGGCTCAGAATCGCGGAAAGGTAGGTCGCGCCGGCAAAAACCCAAACTCGTTTCAACAAGTCTTGTACCATTGTGCCTCCGAACTTGGCTCCGCTAGGTCGTTTCACTGTTCCCGGGAGCCTGCGCCCGATCCGTCAGGCCGTATTGCCGTTCAACCTGCGCAACGGTCAGGCGATAATCAGCAAAAAGCTCGCCACGTCCCTTGGCCTGGGCCTTTCTGTGTTTCCGGTCCTGCCGCCATGCCGTCACAGCGTCCGCATCGCGCCAAAAAGAGATGGAGAGAAGTTTACCCTCCAGCGTCAGACTGGAGAAACGCTCGACCGAGATGAAGCCGTCGACCTTTTCAAGTTCTTCACGCAAACCTGCCGCGATGGCCAGGTAGTCTTCACGAAGCCCTGCCTTTGGCTCCAGTTCAAAAATGACGACGTGCATTGTGTTCCTATTTGATGGTCTCGTGATTGCTGGATTCGGGAGAGAGGTGTCGCGCAGCGCTTAGCGGTTCTCGGCTAATCCCGGCCGGTTCCTCCCCGGTTAATTCGTCACCTGATGCGAGTTCAATCTCGTCGGCATTCTCTGAGATAAGAGGGCCATCGATCTCAGTCACAAGCTTGATCCGGATCGCTCTTGCGAAGTCCTCGAAATCGGTCGCTGTGATCAAAAAGGCGTTCGGTCCTCCGACCACGCCGGCGCGGTAGTAGGCACCAAGTCTGGGTTCCTCGTTCAGGATTGCCAAGCCGTTGACGGTAATATCTTCCGCATTGAGGACTGCCCGTGCGACGGCAGGCTGTTTACCTTGGTTTGCGACTCCATCGCCTGAGACATCGACAGTGCGCCGGGTCCCCACAAAGTCGTTTAGCTCCAACAGGGCTCTGGCAAAGAGCATGGCGTCGCCGATCGCCGTCGCACCGCCCTCGATGAGGCGCGGTGCCGTCTCGACCTGGGCCGCGAAAGCTTCGGCTGACGCTTTACCATTGATCCGGGTCCAGTCGATCGCCTGGACATAGGTGTCGGCGCCAGACCACTGCACCAGCGTCACGACGATGCCCTGGCTGCCGAGGCTTTCGATAACCGTGACCACGGCCGGATGGCGGAATGCTTCCGCAAACCCGGACATCTGCAGAGCGTATTCGCTCTTGTTCACGCTGGACGAGACATCGATTGCCAGTACCAGTTCTAAAGCTACGTTTTCGGCCGCCGCCGCTTCAGAAGCGGCAGGCGGCCATGACGGAAGGCAGGAGAGAATTCCGAGACAAAGAAGACTTCGTAGGGACAGTGTCCGCATAGAGATATTTCCGGGTCGCATTTAAGTCACAGCGCAAAAGGATAGACGATTTTGGGATTTCGAGCGCTGTTTTCCTTACAGAGGCTCCCCCCTTGTACATTGCGCATTGCATCACCGCCGGGAATGGTGGCCGTGCTGGCCGAATTTGCATGCATTTGCCGTCGATCCCGCAGGAATACGCGGTTCCCGGATTAGAGGCAGATGCATGACGTAAAGTGAACCGGATATCGTCGGTATCAGGATATTGTGACCGCTCCTGCCAAGATAGCTTCTGCGGGAAATTGCGGTGACGGTTCGCCGAAGGGCGAAATTATCACAAGGACGGTCTGCCGCCCTCTCGCTATCGAGCGATTTCCATGAATACACACTCTCCAAGACCGGCCTTGGCCGGTCCGAGCAATATTGGCCTGACAACACTTACACTGGGGAAACGAACGCATGCCCAAGAGCGACATTGAGATTGCCCGCGAAGCCACGATGAAACCGGTTGCAGAGATCGGTGCGAAACTCGACATTCCGAGCGAGCACATCCTGCAGTACGGTCCAACCAAGGGTAAAATCTCAGCCGAATTCATCAAATCGGTTCAGGACCGTCCGGACGGCAAGCTGATTCTGGTGACCGCCATTACACCAACCCCTGCGGGCGAAGGAAAGACCACCACGACCGTCGGTTTGGGTGACGGCCTGAACCGGATCGGCAAACGCACCGCGATCTGCCTGCGTGAACCTTCGCTCGGTCCCTGTTTTGGCGTCAAAGGTGGCGCGGCCGGCGGCGGTTATGCCCAGGTCGTTCCCATGGAAGACATCAACCTCCATTTCACCGGTGATTTTCACGCGATCGGCGCCGCGCACAACCTGCTGTCTGCCTTGATCGACAATCACATTTACTGGGGCAATGCCCTGGGAATCGACACCCGCCGTGTTGCCTGGCGCCGTGTGGTCGATATGAACGACCGCTCCCTGCGTGCGATCAACTCCTCGCTTGGCGGTGTCTCGAACGGCTTCCCGCGCGAAGACGGCTTTGACATCACCGTTGCCTCCGAGGTGATGGCAATCTTCTGCCTTGCCACCGATCTGGAAGATCTCGAAGAACGCCTGGGCAAGATCGTCGTTGCCTACACCCGTGAGCGCAAGCCCGTCTACGCGCGCGATCTCAGCGCGGCTGGCCCGATGACCGTCCTCCTGAAGGAAGCTCTCTCGCCGAATATCGTCCAAACTCTGGAGAATAACCCGGCCTTTATTCACGGCGGCCCCTTTGCGAACATCGCGCATGGCTGTAACTCGGTAATCGCGACAAAGACCGGCCTGAAACTGGCCGATTATGTCGTCACCGAGGCAGGTTTTGGCGCGGATCTTGGCGCTGAGAAATTCTTCGACATCAAATGCCGCAAGGCCGGCCTGCATCCGAACGCAGCGGTCATCGTGGCAACGGTACGGGCGCTAAAAATGCACGGCGGCGTGGCCAAGGACGCTCTGGGCGAGGAAAACGTCGAGGCCGTCCGGGCGGGCTGCAGCAACCTGGCACGGCATATCCGCAATGTGAAATCCTTTAGTGTACCGGTCGTGGTTGCCATCAACCAGTTCATCAATGATACCGAAGCCGAGCTGTCCGTGGTTCAGGATGTTGCGCGTGAGCTCGGGTCACATGCCATCGTCGCCAGCCACTGGGCGAACGGCAGCGCGGGCACCGAAGAACTCGCCAAGCATGTGGTGGAACTGGTGGAAGCCGGTGTTGATCAGTTCGCACCGATCTACGACGATGACATGCCGCTGTGGGACAAGGTCAAGACCATCGCCACCCAGCTCTACGGTGCAGACGACATTATGGCCGACCAGAAAATCCGTAAGCAATTTCAGGATCTCCAGGATGCCGGTTACGGCGATCTGCCGGTTTGCATGGCGAAGACCCAATACAGCTTCTCGACGGACCCGAACCTGAAGGGCGCACCCAGCGGCCACACGGTGCCGGTGCGTGAAGTGCGCTTGTCGGCAGGGGCAGGATTCGTGGTCGTGGTGACCGGTGAGATCATGACCATGCCGGGTCTGCCACGGGTTCCCGCCGCCAACTCGATCCGCCTTAATAGCGAAGGCCTGGTGGAAGGCTTGTTCTAAACTCTGCTTCGGGCTTGGCTGTGGCCGAGCCTAGTCGGAGCGCGAAAACCCCCGTCCGGTGGCGGGGGTTTTTATTTTGGACCGGCTGAAGGCCAGGGCCGGCGTCAGAGCAAGGTTGTCTGGTCCAGGGTTGCGAGCAACAGGATGGCGCCGGTGCCGATGACCAGCAAAGAGCCGAGGACAGAAAGTCCGATCTGGACCGGACGCTGCCAGCGGGAGCCGCTACTGGCCAGGCTAAGTGCGATCTTGCGCGAGCCAACGCTGAGTATTGCCAGGGCCGAGACCGTGATGGCGGTGCCCAGGGCCATGGCAAAGGTGGCCGCGATCCCGCTTAACAACAGACCCTGGGCAAGTGTGAAAAGCAGCACGATCACCGCGCCGCTGCAGGGCCGGATGCCGACCGCCAGGATGATGCCCAGGTACTGCCGGAGACCTGTGCTATCCGTCTTTGGGCGTGGGGTGTCGCTATGCCTGCAGGCGGCGCTGTGTTCGTGATGACCGTCCGCCCCGAGACCGTCCACCCCGAGTCCGGCTGCTCCATGGCTGTGCTCTCCGTGGCCGTGATCTCCGTGATTGTTGACCCCATGGTCATGCCCGCAACCCTTGCCCCGGATGGCACCGTTCAGCATCCAAAGGCCGATTGCAATCACGAGGCCATAACTGATCAGTTCCAGGGTCTGGGTTTGGTTGGTTACCTCGAGTCGCGAGAGGTCGAAGACAATCGCCAAAAGGCCGACCAGCAGAATCGCCGAGATTGCCTGGGCGGTGGAGGAGGCGAAGGTTAGTTTGATACCGCGCTTGAGCCGGTCTTCGCTGGCCAGCAGATAAGAAGAGATCACCATCTTGCCGTGCCCGGGACCAGCCGCGTGAAAGACGCCGTAGGTGAAGGAAGCGAACAGAAGGAGCCAGAAGGCCCGTCCACCGCCGTCGCTTTTCAGCTCCCGGATCAGCTTGGTCAAATCTCGCTGCAGTTCCTGTTGCTTTCGCCGAACCTGCAGGATCAGACCTTCGAGCGCTCCGGGCGCTTCCTGAGCCGTTCGCTGCGGGACGAGACCGGGCAGGGCGGGCTTAGTGGCTGATTCTTTCTCACTGCTCTCGAGCGTCTGCGCAGCTAGGGGTTGGGAGATTGTCATCTCTGTGGCTGCCCACAGGCAGCAGCAGAGCAGGGTTATTGCCAGAAGACGGAGGTGCAGGGCCATAAAAACGATCAGCTGGCTTTAGGAGGTGGGGCAGGGAAAACTCACGATGGTCGGGGCAACCAGATCGAAGTAGATTTTGTTCACTTCGTCCCGGCCGATCCGGTAGCTGCAGGCGCGGGGCCAGTCGCCCTCGAAACGCACAGGGTCATCTTGGTTTAGCGTGATTTCGATGTAGTAGGTCTCGTCGTAAGTGGCAAAAGTGACATTTTGCGTACGGATGTCGAGCGGTTGCTTGAGACGTGCGGTGAAGTGGTAGCTGATCCGCTCCAGGAACGAACTGGCGGTAAGCTTCTCAAACTCGATATCCTGGACCGGGTCGTTGTCGGCCATAATCCGGATAAAGTAGCCCGTTGATCCAAGAGTATCCCGGCTCGCCTTGGCCAGGGACTCCAGTTCCTCATCATCAAGCGTGCCGTTCTTGTCGCTGTCGAAATCGTCGACGACCAGAAAGGAGTAGAGTTGGTCGAAAGTCCAGTCGACTGCGAAGGCGACGATCTTGCCGTCTTCGAACTGCGGTTTGACCACCACATCAATCCAAACGTGAGGATGTGTTTCCGCCGGTTTGGAGGGAAGTGCGAGGAGCCCGGCGAGTGCTACCGCGGGAAGCATGGCTTTCGGGAAAAATCGCGATTGGAAGGACATATTTCGTTCAGCTACCATAAAAGCTTGAAGCGCCTCGCAGAGTTATAGCGCAAGCTGCTATTACCTTCAGCAGTTATTGTGCCGCAGTCATTGTTTCAAGCTCGTTAACCCGCTTTCCTCATCATGCCGGATGATTGTTTTTTTCGAGCCTGTTTGCGTCAAACGTAAAAAAAAAGGGCGGCCGATTGATTTCGACCGCCCCTTACGTAGGTTATTGCGAAGTGGTTAAACGCCGATCACGCAGCCATCCTGCTTGGTCACCACGACCATGAAAGCCCGAGGCAGAACGCCGTCCTTAAAATCGCGCCGGCGGGTGGCCGGCTCCTCGTATGACGGGCAGATGTTATTTTGGTCACTCGACTTGGGTGAGTTCGAGACCCCTTGTAGAATTCGTATGCTTCGGAAATACGACAGTCATGTGAGGGAATAATTCTCTCTTCGTTTTCGACACTGGACGCACCGATCCAATCGTGATCTTCAGGCGTACAGCTTGGAGTAAACCTGCGTTGGTTCTCGTTACGGGCAACCGCGCGGGGATCAGTTTGGTGCAAATTTGGCCTGCGTCGGGAAAGGATTTGAGCTTGAATGATCGATTGGTCGAAGGACGCGACTGCATCTGGATTACGGGCGCCAGCTCAGGTATTGGCCGCGCCGTTGCATCTCTTCTCGTATCCCGTGGTTATCGGGTGGCGGCGTCGGCTCGCCGGCGTGAAACGTTGGAGGTCTTGGCGCAAGAGTTGGCGAATGAAACGGGCGAGATCAGAGTCTATCCGATTGATGTAACGGACCACGATGCGGTTGCAGCAACACGAACAGAAATAGAGTCGGACTTCGGCCCGATCGGGCTTGCGCTGCTCAACGCCGGTACCCATCGCGAAGTCATGGCACGGGATTTTTCGGCCGAAGATGTGCGTGCGCTTATCGATCTGAACGTGATGGGCTGCGTAAATTGTCTGGAGGCGGTGCTGCCGGAAATGATCGCAAGGGGCAGGGGGCATCTTGCCCTGGTCTCGTCGGTCGCCGGCTATATGGGGCTTCCGACCTCTGCGGGGTATGGCGCGACCAAGGCTGGACTGATTAACATGGCTGAAGCGTTGAAGCCGGAATGCGACCGACTGAGCATCAAACTGCAATTGATAAACCCGGGATTTGTGAAGACGCCTCTGACCGACAGGAATCCCTTTCCCATGCCGTTCCTCATGAATGTTGACGATGCGGCACGGGCGATGGTCGCGGGGCTGGAGTCGCGGCGCTTCGAAGTGATTTTTCCACGCCGCCTCGCTTACATCCTGAAAGCTCTGCGATTGCTTCCCTATCCTTTGTTCTTTGCCTTGACGCGCCGTCTATTGCCGGTTCAACGGCACGGGCAGCCGGACGGCTGAAAAGTCCGAGATTATGGGAAGACTTCGCTCTTGATGCGGTGCGAGCGAATTTTCAATAGCGGGGCGATTCAGTATTCCCACTCGATTTATTCAACAACAACCGCGCTGAAGTCGATCACCGAACCCACTCCCTGTACCCGTCATGCGGAAATTTATCTTCGCCACAATTGCCTTTTAATGTAATTAAGTGATCGATAAGGATCCAAAAAGTTAGTGCAACAAGCATGTGAAGGAGGGACGGGATCGGCTGCTGAATAGAAACAGTTGGAGCGCAGCTTGGTCGTTTGGCTTCGACTCGACCTCCCGTTACGCGATGCTCGAAGCGGGAACCGTGAGATTTGCAACAAGCCCAAAATCCATGATGCCGAACCAATATCTCCAAAAGTCGTTTTGTGCGCCTTCTCTCTTCAGTGTGATGCGGTTGCACAAAGGATGGATTTAAATTTGATCAATTGATCTTCTACTCGCATTAGCAGCAAAGGCATTGACAAGCTAGCGTACAAGGCTGCATACAGTAGTATGACATTCTACGGCCGGGCATGTCGGGGTTCAAATGGGGGCTGGCGAAGAGTTTTATGTGTGAAGGTGACGACATATGGTCGCGGCTCCGAAGCCCGTTGCATCAAGAAGCCTACCGCTATTGGCGCTCCAAGTTTTCTGAAGGTTTGCTGCCTGGGCGTGATGCAATCGATCCGCTGGAAGTGCCTTCCGTTCTACCCTGGTTGAATCTTGTCGATGTTCTAAAGGACGGAGATCAATATCGTTTTCGTCACCGCTTGATCGGTACTGGCATTGTCGGCCGCTATGGCCGCGATGCGACGGGCAGCTGGTTTGACGACGTTTATGAACCGGAACTGCTGGGCGAACACCTCCACGATTACGTAGAGTTGGTAACAACTGCGCGCCCGAACCTTTCCCAGGTTGCAATGCCGATACCGGAAAAGAACTTTATCAGTTATCAGCGTCTGGCTCTGCCGCTGGCCACGGATGGATCAAACATCGACATGATCATGGTGGTCATTGACTTTGACGACCATGGAGCCGCATAGATTCGCTTTCCGGTAGTCAACATCCGCTCCTTCAGAGCTGTAGAGCTCAGAAATCTTTAAGTTGGACGCTGGAGCGCAAACTGTTTGACGTCAATCCGCCCCACGTTAAATCCCGCTTCGCAGTAGGCAAGATAATAGGTCCAAAGGCG
The DNA here is from genome assembly GCF_947331435.1 of Pelagibius sp. Alg239-R121. GTDB lineage: Bacteria > Pseudomonadota > Alphaproteobacteria > Kiloniellales > Kiloniellaceae > Denitrobaculum. The sequence continues at coordinate 465,470 of NZ_CAMZOF010000004.1, forward strand.
GCGAAAATGTTCGTCGAATCCCAAGCTCGCGATGCTTGGCCAAGCAGCGTCAAAGCTATACCGCCAGCGCCGTAGGGTTTCGGCATAGTGCCAGCCGAATCCATTTTCGTTTCGATACTCGAGTCCCGCGCGGGCAGATTGTTGTGCGATGATTTCCGGTGACGGCAGCATGCCGCCGGGAAAGATGTGACGTTGAATGAACTCGGTGTTTCGGCTGTAGTCGTCCCAGGCATGGTCGGCAATGGTAATCACTTGCAGCGCGGCAACACCTCCGGGTTTGAGGCTGTTGCGAAGCTTATCGAAAAAGATGGGCCAGTATCTCACGCCGACGGCTTCGAGCATCTCGATCGAGAGCACCCGGTCGAAGCTTCCCTCAATGTCGCGATAGTCTCTGCGCAGAATTTCGACCCGTTCGTTAAGGCCGTCGGCCTGAATGCGTTGCCTGGCGAACTTGTACTGCTCATCAGAAATGGTCACCGCAGTAACCTTACAGTCGTGCTCGCGGGCCAGATAGCTGGCAAAGCCACCCCACCCGCAGCCGATCTCCAGAACATGCTGACCCTTGCCGACGTGCGCCATTTCTGCCAGATGGCGGTACTTGTTGGACTGTGCGGTATCCAGTGGCTCGTCGGGTTTCGCGAAGATTGCTGAGGAATAAGTCAGACTTTCGTCCAACCAATTCCGGTAAAAATTGTTCCCCAGATCGTAGTGTTGGGAAATGTTCCGCCGTGAGCCGTTTCTGGAATTGAAATTAAGGAGATGCTGAATGCGGCTCATCAATCTCGGCAGTGGGCGTCCAACCAAGACCTCATCCCAGGCCTCCTGGTTTGCTTCGCCGAACTCCAGCAGGGTGACAAGGTTCGGGGTGTGAAACTCCCCGGCCACAAAGGCATCGGCAAAACCGAGGTGCCCACCCATCACCAGATGAGAAAAGAAACGCTGCGAGGTGATATGGATCTCGGCATTCGGGCCGGTCAAATCGGCTGCAAACCGCGTCGTGCTGCCGTCCGGCAAATAGATCAGGATCGAACCCTTATGAAGGGTCGAGCCCAACAGATTCAGCAGTTTGTGTATCTGCTTGTAGGTTATTTTCTTGTACAGCCCCAATGTCTTGTCCCTCGTCCTTCACTCGCCTGCCAGGGACGCGGGCGCCGATGTGACGGTATGCCTCGCGCTGTCTGGCGGGATTTCTCTATCGTTTTGTATGGAGTTTGCCGTCGACCCTGCTTCCGCGGCTTTGCCAGGACGCGGTTGGAGGCGCGCGCCTTTGAGCCATAACCGCAGGGCCTGCCAATGAATCGCGCCTGTGACTTTGAAGGTCATGAGCGGATAGCGAACCAGCGTTGAGAGCAGTCGGAGCGACGTCAATCTTGACCTTGTGCCGTTCTGCGTTGCGATCAGCAACTCGCCCTCGGGAATTTGCTGGCGGATAACGACCGACAAGGATTTCGACGGTGTCTTGAGCCGAAAGTTGTAACGGGCCTTCATGTCGATGAAGGGGGATACGTAGAATGCTTTGTCGCAACTCTGAAGCAGCGCATCTCCTTCCTGCCATTTGGCATCAACAGCTTCGACGTAGGTGTGGTGTTCGCCGAAAGTGTTTCTGACTTCGTACACAATTGCCTTGAGGTTGCCGGTCCGGTGCCGGCAAAACCAGATTGAGAGTGGATTGAAGACGTAGCCCAGCATCCGCGGCATGCAGAGAACCTGCACCTGTCCACCCTCAAGGTCGATACCCCGCGCCGCCAGTTGACCGTCAAGCCATTCGCGCGGCGGTGTTCCGTCGCGCTGCCCGTGATCCTTGTCAAAAAAAGAAAAGACGTTTGGTTTGTTGTGCGAGAAAAATCTCAATTTCCGATCGAGAAGCGGAAGCTCCTCGAGATCGATCAGCATTGCGAATGTGCGATAGCTGAACCGATGGCTAAAAGGCCTTAGCCTTTTGTGCATGACGCGCCCGAAGTAAAGGCAGGTTGCGATAGTTTCGCTGGTCATAAGTTTATCTTCGCCTTGCCCATCGAAACATCACTCCGCAGCCATCACGGTTCCCAGATCGACTGGCTGCGACGGTGTGGCATGTCGGGCCGCGACGCTCCTGGGCGTGACCCGGTCGAACCAAGGGGCCGGCGAGCCAAGGGCTGCGGCTACTGTCAATCCGGATTGCAAACCGTCTTCATGGAATCCGTGACCGAAGTAGCTGCCGCAGAACCAAATGCCGCTCCGGCCCTGGATTCCCTTCAGTCGCTGCTGCGCTTGCAATGCGCCACGATCGAACAACGGATGTTTGAAGATGAGATCCTGGTGCACCGGGCCGGAAATCGAGCGATCGCCCGGGTTTAAGGTGACGAAAACGGGAAACTGAGGATCGATACCCTGGAGCCGGTTCATCCAGTAGGTCAAGCTCAAGTCTTCCAGCTCACCCAGAGGCTTGCCAGACAAATAGTTCCAACTCGCCCAAGCCCGCTTGCGCTTGGGCATAAGGGTTTTGTCGCCATGAAGGACAACGCGATTGTCGCTGTAGCGGAAGGCCGAGAGGATATCGCGCTCCTGCGCATCCGCGTCGCCACTCAGAATCGAGAGCGCCTGATCCGCGTGGCAGGCCAAGACGACCTGATCGAAGTTCTCTTCCCGCCCAGACGAATCGCGGAGGCTTACGCCACCGCTATGACGCCGCAATGCCGTCACGGCGGTATTTAATCTGATCTCACCGTCGAGACTCTTCTCAACACGCGCTACGTAGCTTTTACTTCCACCGCTCACGGTTCGCCATTGCGGCCGGCCTGTGTAGGAGAGCAAACGGTGATTCTCACAGAAGGCCACGAAGCTTTTAACCGGATAGTCGAGCATCTGTTCCGGTGGTGTCGACCAGATCGCCGCACCCATGGGAAGGAGGTGCCCTTTCACGAATTCCGGACCGTATGCGTTTTGCTTCAGGTAGTCTCCCAGCGAAATCCCAATTTCGTCGTCTCCGTTCAGAAGAGCTGGCGCCTCGCGGTAAAAACGCCGCAGGTCTTTCAGCATGCGCCAGTAACTTGCTTTCAGTAAGTTTTGAGGCTGGGCGATCAGGCCAGCCAGGCTGCCTTCGTATTCAAAATCACCATTTCCAAGCGAGACCGCAAAGGACATGTCGCTTGCTTCTGTCGGTACCTTCAACGCATTGAAGAGGTGGACCAGCTGCGGGTAATTCAATTTGTTGTAGACGATGAAGCCGATGTCTATGTCGAGCTCAGAGACGCCGTCCGTGCGCGGGTCCGGAAGTTCAAGCGTGACGGTATGGGCGTGGCCGCCGAGACGATCGCTTTGCTCATAAACGACGACCCGGTGTTCCTGAGCCAGAGCCCACGCTGCGCCCAGACCTGATATCCCGCTTCCGACAACCGCAATTTTCATGACGATACCCGCGTCGAGACGACTGTGGAAATCGAGCAGGCAACTTGTTCGCGCGTCAGGCCGGTCGGGATGAAATTGGAAAGGGTTGGGGCATCAGGTAGGCTGAAGCATCGGACCTGCCGGCGATCTGCTGCGAAGAGATTCTGCATAAACTGTTACCAAAGCGATTGTCTTAGAGCGCGATCGATTAAAGCGTTTCCGTCAACGACGACCGCGCTCTATTGACTATACGCTGCGAGGCCTGGATCCGATCACATAGGGTCACGGCTTTTAGGATATTTTTTGATTCAAACCGATGTCTTTCGGCGAGTCGCTGATTTAACGCAGGGCTGTTTAAGATTTCTTACTCGTGTCGTTTATTAAGAAAAATAGTTAATGCGTTGTACTAAAACACTATTACGCTCTATTAAATTTGGCTGGTGTAATCTCGCGGACTGCCAATCAACTGGAAATGAGTGTGCTCACATTACGGTGAGAAACGCGCATTTATCGCGCCAAACAGTTGCAACACAGTCAGATGAAACCACTTGATTCCTATGAGTGGCGATATGCCATAGATACGACCCGTCCAAGACGCTGCGGTTAGGCCTTTTTGTGACGAGGTCCCCTTTTGGGAGAAATAGTTATGCGGGTGAAAACGCGATTCGTCGCGCTGGTGTCGCTCGCCCTGACGCTAGCTGTGATGGGCGGCGCTGCGCGAGCGGAAAACTTAATGGAAACCGCTGAATCGGCGGGTAAATTCGACATCTGGGTGTCTGCGATTGAAGCGGCCGGCCTTAAAGAGCGCCTGACTGAGGAAGGCCCCTATACAGTCTTTGCCCCAACCGACGAGGCTTTCAGCCGCCTTCCCGAAGGATCGGTGGACGCCCTGTTGCAGCCGGAAAACCGGACGCAGCTGGTGCGGCTTGTCGAGTATCATCTTGCGAAAGGACGCTTCCAGTCCGGCAGTCTGGAGGGACGTGTAACGCATATTGAGTCCCTTCAGGGCGATGAGATTCAAATTGAAGGCCGCTATAACGAATTGCTGATTGATTCAGCCGAAGCGGTCGAGACTGACATTGAAAGCTCCAACGGAGTCATCCATGCGATCGATAATGTAATCTTGCCGCATTGGTAAACGGTTAGTCTTTGGGCCTCGGTAGCCAGCCCGGTTTGGTGCTTAAGCCTTCAAGTTAGCGAAGGCGACGGCAAGATTCCCGCCAAGCCGGGCGTTGTTCTCGACCAGCGCTATGTTGGCTTTCAGCGTTCTGCCCTTGCTGAGTTCTCCCAGGCGTTGCAGCAGAAACGGGGTGACATCCTTGCCACTGACATTTGCGGCATCCGCTTCGGCCAGGGCCTGTCCGATATAAGCTTCCACCTCGTCTTCATCTAAAGCATCGGCTTCCGGAAGCGGGTTAGCGAGCACCAGACCGCTTTGAAGCCCAAGTTCCCAGTGAGATTTCATCGCCAATGCCGCTTGCTGAGCCGTTTCAACCGAAGCGGAGAGGGTTAAGCCCGAAGTCTGGCTGTAAAAGGCTGGAAATTCCTGTGTGTCATAGCCGATCACCGGCACCCCGCCGGTCTCCAGAACCTCAAGCGTTTTCGGCAGATCAAGAATCGCCTTGGCCCCGGCGCAAACCACGGCAACCCGGCGCCGCCCAAGCTCGGTCAAATCGGCTGAGATGTCGTAAGTTTGCTCTGCGCCGCGATGAACGCCACCCAGTCCGCCGGTCACGAAGACCCTGATACCAGCCAAATCCGATGCGATCATGGTGGCTGCAACCGTCGTCGCCCCTTTGGTGCCAGCCGCAAGCACAAGCCCCAGGTCGCGGGTGCTGACCTTTGCCACATCCTGCGCCTGTGCAAAGAGACTTAACTCCTCCTCCGTCAAGCCAACCTTGATCCGGCCCTCAAGCAGTCCGATTGTGGCCGGAACCGCGCCAGACTCCCGAACAATTTCTTCAACCCGCCGCGCAACCTCCAGATTGGTCGGGTAGGGCATGCCATGAGAGATGATCGTCGATTCGAGGGCGACCACTGGCCGGTTTTCTCTGAGCGCGTCGGCAACATCAGGGCGAAGATCAAGTAAATCGGACATGTGAGCTTTCCGTGGGTTCTATAGCTTCAATCTGATTGTTTTTTGCTGAATTGCTAGAAATCGATCAGATTGAAGAGCGCTTTAAATCTCAGCATCAACCCGAGGTATCAAGGCCTTTTAACCAAAAAAAGTTCAGGTTATCGGCCCTTCTCCGCCAAAGTTAAAGATCGTGAGCGGAAAAGCCTGATCGGGGTAACCTTAAGATCGAAGATATCATCTTGTTGTTTATGGTTTTTAAATCGATTTCGGGTAGTTAATAGGGACCGACAGTTAACCTTGGACCGTTAGGTATGACCGTACTCGAACTTACGCCGCAGCGCCCGATGTTGTCATGGAAGGCCATCATCCCCATCGCCTTTCTACTGGCAATCACCTGCATTGGCGTGTTTGGTCTTACACTCATCCCCCAGAGTGACCGCGGTCAGTTTGCGGTTGTGTTCCGCCCGGATATGACCCCTGATCAGATTTCAGACTCCATTGCCCGCGCGAAGGGCAAGATCGTTAGCGACAGCGCTTTCGAGACCGTCGTCATTGCGCATTTTGACGATCCGGGTTTCGAAACACGGCTCAAGAAGGCAGGCGCGCTGTTCGTTCTGAACCCTTCGATCGTTGGCGGATCTTAAGCCTTCCTAAGTTTCCACCGCTCCAAGCAAAGCTTCCTTGAGCGCGACCACCCTCTCGTCATCAATGCCTGAATAGGGCTTGGCGGGGACCACCCCCCAGATTGGATTCGGCCAGGCAACATCGCTGTGAAAGCGTGCAATGACATGGATGTGCAGTTGCGGGACCTGATTGCCTAACGCTGCAACATTTAGTTTATCGGGTTGATAGAGGGACCGCAGAGCTTGAGAGGCCACTCGGATTTCCTCGCCGATCCTTGCCATATCTGCTGGAGAGAGATCGTCATAATCCTTTAGACCCGGCTTCCTGGGAACCAGGATCAGCCAAGGGTAATTGGCGTCGTTGCTCAGGAGCACCTCACACAGCGGCCATTGGGCAATTGTGAAGGTGTCGGCCACTAACCGAGGATGTAATTCAAAGGCTTCCGTCACAACTTCCTCCAAAAGAGACTCACTGGATGCCCCCGACACGTGATGCTGCGCCGGGACGGTCAATTCGAGACGGCCGACTCCGTGTGGATCAACGTTGCGCCGTCTCGTCGTTCTCCGCTTTATAGACTGGAGCGTTGGAAGGTTCGAGAAGTGTGTTGCTCAGAATAATATCAGGAGCCTTCTCGCCAATCATGATGGTCAGTGCGTTGATGTTGCCGCCGACGCCCGACAGGTCGGCGACCACGGATATGTCCAGAACTCTTAGATCGTCCGCTTACCGGCGCCGGACAGCAACAGCAGCCCCGGCGGATAAATTGCGCCGCCGAAAAGAACGACGTCTTGATCCGCCCGTGGCTGGTGCAGCTCACCGGCCAGCCAATGTTCGATTCGGACGGCACGGGCGTCTTCGAAGCGGGAGACCTCTATGAGGTCCAGTCTCAAGTTTGGAGTCAATACGGCGCCTCAACATCGCCCAGCTCGACATAGACGCTTTTGATCTGTGTGTAGTGCTCAACGGCGGCGGATCCGTTTTCCCGGCCCAGGCCGGACTGTTTGTAGCCGCCAAAAGGCATCTCGATGGGCGTTATGTTGTAGTTGTTGATCCAGCAGGTTCCGGCTTCGAGCTTCGCGATGACCCGGTGGGCGCGCGCCAGGTCGCGGGTGAATACGCCTGCGGAGAGTCCGAATTCTGTGTCGTTGGCGCGGGCAACGACCTCGGCTTCCTCCTCGAACGACAGTAGTGCCATGACCGGGCCGAAGATCTCCTCGCGCACGATCTGCATGTCGTCCTTGCAGTCGGCGAAAACCGTAGGCTCGACGAAGTTGCCGGTTGCCAACGCTGGGTCTGCAGGGCGGCCGCCGCCGGCGATGATCTTGGCACCCTCGTTCCGGCCGATCTCAATATAGGACAACACCTTCTCGGCGTGCTCGCGGGAGATCAAAGCACCCACATGGGTGTCCGGGTCCATGGGATCGCCGATCTTCATGCGGGAAACCCGCGCTGTCAGCTTTTCTTGAAAAGCTTCCAGGATGTCTGCCTGGACGAAGACCCGGGTTCCGTTAGAGCAGATTTCGCCCTGGGTATAGAAGTTCGCCATCAGAGCAGCCGAAACCGCATTGTCGAGGTCTGCGTCCTCAAAGACAATGAGTGGCGACTTGCCGCCCAGTTCCAGGGTGACCTGCTTTAAGGTCGCGGCGGCATCCGCCATCACGCGCTTTCCGGTGCCGACTTCGCCGGTCAGCGACACCTTCGCAATGCCGGGATGTCTGGTCAGCATCTGTCCGGTCGATCCGAAACCCTGCACGACATTGAATACGCCATCGGGCAGGCCGGCTTCGCTGTAGATCTCTGCGAGCTTCAGGGCGGTGAGGGGGGTCAGCTCGGCGGGCTTGAAGATCATGGCATTACCGCAGGCGAGGGCTGGTGCGGACTTCCAGCAGGCGATCTGGATCGGGTAGTTCCAGGCGCCGATTCCGGCACAGACCCCCAGCGGTTCGCGGCGGGTATAGGCAAAGGCCGAGCCGAGGTCGATGTGCTCGCCTTTGATGCTTGCGGCCAGTCCGGCGTAGTACTCGACGCAGTCGGCACCGGAGATGACGTCGACGACTTCGGCTTCCTGGATTGGCTTGCCGCTGTCCAGGACCTCCAGCTCAGCAAGTTCCCGGTTACGTTCCTTCAACAGGCGGGCCGCAGTATTGAGGACCCGGCCGCGCTCCGCCCCGGTCATTGCGGACCAAATCCCAAAGCCTTTTTGTGCAGCGGTCACCGCTGCATTGACATCCTGCTGGCCGGCGATTTGCACCTTGCAGATGACTTCGCCGTTGGCGGGGTTGATGCTCTCAAATCTCTCACCGGAGACGGCATCGCGATAGGTGCCGCCGATGTAGAGCTGCTGTTCAGGCAAAGTCGTCATGTCAATCGATCCAAAAACCGCAACCTGAAGCCGGTCAAGTTACGAGATTGTCTGAAGCCGCCCGTTATGCGGCGCGGCGTGTTTCTTGAACTGGTCGGTCGCATAGGTCCGCGCGATGTCGGCGGCTTCTTCGGGCGTGACGCCGCCGGAAGAAAGTGCGCAACGCAGCCAGAGACCTTCAATCAGGGCAGCGAGGCCGGTGGCGACCGCTTTCACCCGGTCTTCGGGCAGATGCGGTTTCAGGGCGTGTTGAAAATTGCTGATCATGCGCCGCTCGTTGATGGCATGAACGCGCTTGAGATTGGGGGTTTGCGGCACCAGCGCCCAGTAGGACAGCCAGACCGAGACCACCTCAGGCACGAATTGAGAAGGTGCGAAATTGGCGTCGATAACGGCGAGGATGCGTTCTTCCGGTGTCTTCGCTTCACGGAGCCGTCGCACGGTCTCGATGCGCAGGTCTTCTGCAACTGATCGCCAGGTCGCTTCCAACAACCCGGCTTTGTCCTTGAAATAATGAGCGACAATGCCGGAAGATAGACCGGCGCGCCGGCTGATCCGGGCGATTGTCGTAGCGCCAAAGCCGTCCTCGTGGATCGAGGCAATCGTGGCGTCGATCAACTGACGCCGCCTGATTTCCTCCATTCCAACCTTGGGCATTCCAATTCTCCGTCCAGAGCCGCATCTCAGCGTGAGATCAAGTATCTCCCGCAGTTTCAATCTGGTCTATTTTATTTTTATTGAACGTTCAATTAAAATAAGCAAGAGTTGCTCTAACGAAGGTGGAATGACCGCCAATGGGGCTAACGGGGAAAGACTTCTTGCTATTGGCTGGCCGATGACCGGTGGATTTACGTCGCCGGGATGGCCCGAAGCAAAATGATCTTGAGCAGGCGCTGCCTCCGGCTTCGTCCCTGCCGTGCACTGCCACGCGGGACAAGCCTGAAGGGACGTCGTAAAGTTGAACCTGAGGCCCTGAAGAGACCGTTCCGGCAGAGGCAGTGTCGCTGCCGTATTGACTCTGGGATCAAGAAACAAAAATGGGAGACTGGAATGATGAAATTGAAACACATGCTGGCCGTGAGCGCCGTCTCGGCTGTGGCGCTAAGTGGTGCGTTGCTCGCGTCGCCGGCGGTTGCTGCCGATCCGGCAAGCTGCAAGGTCGTCAACTTCTCTGACGTTGGTTGGACCGACATCACGGCAACGACCGCCGCGACCTCCGTGGTGCTGGAAGGTTTGGGTTACGAGCCGAAGGTACAGCTGCTGTCAGTGCCGGTGACCTACGCAAGTTTGAAAAACGGCGACGTCGATATCTTCCTCGGTAACTGGATGCCGACGATGGAAGGCGATCTCGCAAAGTACCGTGATGAAGGGTCGGTGGAAGTTCTGGGCGTGAACCTGGAAGGCGCCAAGTACACCCTTGCAGTTCCAAAGTATCTTGCCGACAAGGGCCTCAAGGATTTTGCCGACATTGCGAAATTCAAGGACGAACTAGACGGCAAGATCTACGGGATTGAGCCGGGCAACGACGGCAATCGTCTGATCCAGGGGATGATCGACAACAACACATTCGATCTTAAAGGGTTTGAAGTCGTCGAGTCCTCGGAGCAGGGGATGCTGGCGCAGGTCAAGCGCAGCGCACGGAAAAAAGACGCTGTCGTGTTCCTCGGCTGGGAGCCGCACCCCATGAACGCGAACTTCGATCTGGCCTATCTGTCTGGCGGTGACGATGTCTTCGGCCCCAACTTCGGCGGCGCCACCGTCTATACCAACGTGCGCAAGGGCTATGCATCCGATTGTCCCAATGTCGGCAAATTGCTGACCAATCAGAAGTTCTCGCTGGCCATGGAGAACGAGATCATGGGCGCAATTCTAGATGGCGGCGAAGAGCCCGACGATGCGGCCAAGGCGTGGTTGAAGGCGAATGCAGGCATTCTTGATACCTGGCTCGCCGATGTGTCGACCATGGATGGCGGTGAGGGCCTCGGCGCGGTTAAGGCGCATCTCGGCCTCTAATCCGGGTCTTTCAAAGCATGATGGCCGCAGGGACGTTGTCTCTGCGGCCATCATGAATATCCAAACATACTCGGCATTGCTGCTGATCTTGCGTGGAAGCAAGTATAGGGGGCGTCATGGAATGGCTCACTGAGAATAAGATTCCACTCGGCAAGACGATTGAGTGGCTGGTGGATCTGCTGAATGAGCATTTCGCCTGGCTCTTTGATTTCATTTCCGACGTTTTGGGCTTCACGATCGAAGGCCTGATCGATATTTTGCAGTGGTGCCATCCATTGGCCCTGATTGCCCTGATTGCTGCCTTGGCCTATTGGCTGCAGCGTTCGATCCCCCTGGTTGTGGCCGTCATACTCTCGCTGTTGTTCATCGTTAACCTGGGTTACTGGGAAGATACACTCGAGACGATTGCGCTGGTGGTCTGTGCCACGGCTTTCTCCATGGTCGCCGGCGTGCCGGTGGGAATTGCGGCTGCCCATCGTCCCGGTCTCTACACGGCGATCCGGCCGGTGCTGGACCTTATGCAGACGATTCCGACCTTCGTCTATTTGATCCCAACGCTGACGCTGTTTGGACTGGGCGTCGTGCCCGGACTTATCTCGACGGTTATCTTCGCAATCCCCGCACCGATCCGTCTGACCTATCTGGGGGTCTCGTCGGTCCCCAAGGCCTTGGTCGAGGCAGGCGAGTCCTTTGGCGCGACCAAGCAGCAGTTGCTTTGGAAAGTTGAGATACCCCATGCCATGCCGACCATCATGGCAGGCTTGACTCAGTGCATTATGCTCTCGCTTTCAATGGTCGTGATTGCTGCACTGGTGGGCGCCGACGGTCTTGGCAAACCTGTCGTGCGGGCCCTGAACACGGTCAACATCTCCAAGGGGTTTGAAGCAGGACTGGCGATCGTGATCATCGCGATTTTGCTGGACCGCTTCTGCCGTCAGCGCAACAAAAACGGTGGAGGGAAGTAACCAATGACTTCAAGTCCGTCTTCCTCCGTTGTCGAGTTTAAGAATGTCGACATCATCTTCGGCAAAAAGCCGGAACAGGCGCTGCCGCTTCTGGATTCCGGCGAAAACCGGGATTCAATCCAGGAGAAAACCGGCAACATTCTCGGCGTTGCCGGCGCATCGATTGCTATCGAAGAGGGTGAAATCTGCGTGCTGATGGGCCTGTCCGGATCGGGTAAGTCCACCCTGCTGCGCGCGGTCAACGGTCTCAACAAGGTGACCCGCGGTCACGTCTGGGTCAATGACGGTGAACGGCGGGTCGACGTTACGTCCTGCGACTCAGCGACCCTGCGAGAGCTGCGCATGCACAAGGTTGCCATGGTGTTTCAGCAATTCGCGCTGCTGCCCTGGCGGACGGTTCAGGAGAACGTTGCTTTCGGTCTGGAACTCCAGGGTATGGCCAAGGGGCTGCGCGATGAAATCGTTGCCGAGAAGTTGGAGATGGTCGGACTGGATCGCTGGAAAGATAAGTTCGGTCACGAGCTTTCGGGCGGTATGCAGCAGCGGGTCGGCCTTGCTCGAGCCTTCGCGACTGATGCCGACATCCTTTTGATGGACGAACCTTTTTCGGCGCTCGACCCGCTGATCCGGGATCATCTTCAGGACGAGTTGCTGGAACTGCAACGCAAACTCAAGAAGACAATCATCTTCGTCAGCCATGATCTGGATGAAGCCCTCAAGATCGGCACGCACATCGCGATCATGGAAGGCGGCCGGATCGTCCAGTATGGCGAACCCGAGGAAATCGTGCTGAAGCCCGCCAATGAATACGTCGCAGAGTTCGTTGCTCATATGAACCCGATTAATGTGTTGCGGGGTGAATCCCTGATGACGCCGTTGCAGGGTTTGCGGCGTGACGGCGAGGACTTCATTCTCGATCCGCAGAGCTATTTTCGGGCGCGCCTGGACGCGGAGGGCGGCCTGGCCCAGGTTACCTGCGGCGGCGCACCAGCAGTACTCAAGAACTACGATGAGGCGATGGCACCGGAGGCCTATCATGATGGCATGCTGGTTGCAGCTCCACCCTCGCTCTCTATGCGGACGGCGATTGAGATTCGCAAGGCGACCGGTTGTCCCGTCGTCATGACAGACGAAGGCAAGGTGTTGGGCGTTGTCGGCGATGAAGAGATCTATCACGGTATCTTGCGCCAGGCGTCGATGGCCGATCATGATGTGGACGGCGTGGCAGAGTAAGCTTCGCACGTGGGATGTGGTCGACTCAAACAGCTCGCCAATCATTGTGCGGTCAAGCTGAGCCAGAGAGGCAATCGTAGATGCGCATTCTGATCTGCGGCGGCGGAATATCGGGCCTGTCGACAGCGTTGGCCTTGCGTGGCGATGGACACGAGATCGAACTGATCGAGAAGGCGGACGGGTGGCGTGCGGAAGGTGCAGGCCTGCATCTACCCGGCAATGCGGTGGCATCTATGGAGCGTTTGGGGATTGCCGGTCAAGTCGCGGCGATCTCCTTTGCCTTTCCACGCATCCGGTACCTTGACCATCGGGCGGCGCGGCTGTTCGACCTGGATTTGCGGGATGGCAGTTGGCCAGTCTTTCAGGCTACGGAACGAGCCGGCTTTCACGAAATTCTCCGCAGAGCATTGCCTGATCTCAAGGTTATTTTTGGTCGCGAGATCTCAGAGATCTCTACATCGGATAAGAGCGCGAAGAATCCAGCGGCCGTGACTTTCAATGACGGCGACAGATCCGAATACGATCTCGTGGTCGGTGCGGATGGCATCAATTCTTCGCTCCGGGCTTTACTTTGGGGGAAGGAGCTCGCTCCGGTTTCTGCTGGATTCTCCTGCTGGCGCTGGTTGACCCCGTTGCCGCCGGGTCAGGCTGAGCCGCACTTTATGATCGGCAGTGGATCCGTCCTGCTCGTGATGCCGGTAAGTGCGGATTGCGCCTATGTTTTTGCCTCCATCGCCGATCCCGATGGAACAATGGTGAAGCAAGGCGCAGACATTCTGCAGTCCGCGTTCTCGATGTACGGAGGTGCCGTACCGAAGCTGCTCGCGCGTTTGGAACAGGACGCACCGATCCTTCCCGGCGTGCTGGCGCAGATGCTGGTTGACCAGTGGCACCAGGGACCGGCTGTGTTGGTCGGAGACGCGGCACACGGAACGCTTCCCACCATGGCGCAGGGCGCAACCATGGCGATGGAGGATGCGTTGGTGCTGGCGGAATCGCTTCGCGCCGAGCCCGATCTTCACCTGGCCTTATCTCTCTATCAGGAACGGAGAAAGCCCAGGGCTCAGTGGGTGCAGCACCAATCCCTTAAGCGCATGGGACTTGCCCGCCTAAAATCCCAACCTCTGGTCTTTCTGCGCAATCAACTGATGAGGCGGATGGGCCCTAAGGTTCTGGCTTCCGGCTGGCGGCCACTGATCGAAAAGGCCTTTTAACAATCAAAGTCAGGCACAGGGCAGATCAGATGCTGATGCATTTAAGAACGCCGCTTGCTCTTCTAGCTATTTAACAAGAAACTGCGACGGGTCTCACTGTGAGTCTCAGTAAAACAACCAGATTTTAACATCGGAGCCGTTATGGCGATCAAAGGAATCCTGTTCGATAAGGACGGGACGCTGTTGGACTACTATGCCACCTGGATGCCGGCCAATCGGGAGGCCGCCCTGGCTGTCGCTCAGGGCGATGATGCCTTGGGACATCGATTGCTGCTGGCCGGCGGTTACGACGCGCAGGCAGACCGCGTGCGATCGGGTTCAGCCCTTGCGGCGGGCAGCAACTGGGAGATTGCTCAGTGCTGGTCGCTGGCCCTGAACGGGCACCGTTTTCAGAAGCCGGCGGAGGTTCTGATCACAGTGATCGATGAAATATTTGAACGCCACGGCCGCGAGTCAGCCGTATCGGTCACAGATCTTGTTCCCTTCCTGGCTAATCTGAAACGGCGCGGACTGTTCATTGGTGTCGGCACGAACGACAGTGAGAAAGGAGCGCTGCGGAGCCTGGGGCGTTTTGGCGTCAACGCCATGTTTGATTTTCTTGCCGGCTATGATTCCGGTCATGGCACCAAACCCGGTCCTGGTCTTGTTCACGGCTTTTGCCACACCACCGGTTTGCAGGCGCCACAGGTCATGGTGGTTGGTGACAATCTCCATGACCTCGAGATGGGGCGTGCAGGGAACGCAGGCTTGGTGGTCGGGGTTCTGACCGGCACGTCCCTGAAAGACGAACTCGATCAGCATGCCGACCACGTGCTTCCAAGCATCATCGAACTGGAAAGCCTGCTCGATTCGCTTGAAGAATAGCGAAAACACGCCCTCAAACGTTACAGCTTAGAGGCCGATTCTCGCTTTTAATCGGTTCAGTGAAAAACGACCGGCTCTTAGATCGTTTTTTGTGTCCGCGTTACGCGGCAGGAGCCTTTTTCAAGCTCAACTGCGGCCGGGGGACAACCTTGAATGCGCTGTGATTGATTTTCTTGAGGACGTAAACCTTGTCGCCCTGCTTATTCAGCCGGATCATCTCGGCAAAGGCTTCCGTGTAATTCCAGGTATCGGCTTTTGAGTCTTCGGTGTTCTTGCGGCTGGGCTTCGACTTCATTTTTGCTTTGTTTCCTCCTGTTGATCGCTCTGTCTGTCAGCGGGGCAAAGATAGTCAGACGGAACCTCCGCACAACCGACGGCATGACATGCCTGCCATGAGCCTGGCGAATGCCCCGTCAAACACTCGGTGAAGACCTTGCCCAGGCTCAAAACAGGCTTGAGTCCGCCGCTGCGGAATGCTCGCTGATGACCTGCTCAACTTTAGCGTGTCACAAAGTTGTGACAGAGGCGTGAACATGCCGGGTGCTAGACTCATGTCTGCGAGATCGTGAGTTGCTGGACGATTGGAGTATGTCAGGGTTCATTACGTTTGCCCCTTGATAGAGAATTCCGTCGAAGATGGTGAGGCTCGTCGTGATTAGTCGTCGAGGAGTCTTTACGAATGCTGAAACCTCCCAGCCGAAATGCGCTTGCGGCCGCAATTCTTTCCCTCTTTGTGCTGATCCCCGGACCCGTCGTTGCTGATCAGGACAGCGATGCTTGGCGTTCCATCACGCAGGTTGCACAGATCAGTGGAGATCCTGAAAAGCCCCGCCGGCATTTTCGTGTGAAAAATACGGCGCGTCTCTCGATAGAAGAAGCAAGCCGTATTTACGGCGAAATGATCGACGACATCTACCTGGCCTATGGCGCGGGGCAGAGCGACTTTTCTCCCCCATATCGTGACTGGGGGCTTTACAATACGGCGCCCTACCGTTCGGCAACTCACGGTGCACGCTACGTCAACAACTACGCCAATGAAGTTGCCAAAGACTATGGCCGCTACGAGGAGGCCGGAATCTTCCCGGTTGGATCGGTTCTCGCGAAAGACAGTTTTTCCGTAACCAAGGATGGCGTCGTCGACATCGGTCCCCTGTTCCTTATGGAAAAAATGCCCGCAGGCTTCAATCGCGTGAGCGGCGACTGGCGCTACGTGATGATCATGGCTGACGGCAGGCTTTTTGGTGAAACCAATGGTCGTGGGGCACAAAAAGTCGAGTACTGCGTTGGTTGCCACCTGGCGAAAGAAGATCAGGACCACCTCTTCTTTGTACCTGAAGAGGTGCGCCTGCCATAAACGCCCGACAATTCACGCCGGCTCAATCGCTGGGGGCTGTGTTACGCCCCGCCGGGAAAGGAGCCGTCGTCTGCCGCCTTGCGTTTGGGGTCGCGGCCCCGTCGACGACCACGGCTCGCGGCCTGTTTCGAAGGATTCTCTCCTAAAGGACCGACACGGTTCTGCTCCTCGGCACCGGTCGAGATCTGGCCCAGACGGGCGATGATGGTGGCCAGATCCGGCTTGTCGCCTTTCACGTGGTTATCCAGGGCATTGCGCATGGAACGCAGGTGATCCGGCGAAGTGCCGCAGCATCCGCCGATGATCCTTGCACCGGCGTCCGCGACAGTACGGACATATTCGGCCATCAGTTCAGGTGTACCGTTGTAGCGGATCGCGCCGTCGACATATTCAGGGATGCCGCAGTTGCTTTTCGCGATCAAAACATCTCCAGGTTGTGCGGTTTCGGACATGTTGGTGATCGCGGCAACCAGTTCGGCAGCACCGACGCCGCAGTTTCCACCATATCCGATCGGTGTGATCGGCAGACCCTGCATCAGTGTCGCCACCTGACCCGGTGTGACCCCCATCATGGTGCGGCCGTTGGTGTCGAAGCTGAAGGTGCAGACAATCGGAAGACCGGTGGTCGCCGCAGCGGTCACGGCAGCCTGCATTTCTTCAATGGCAGAAATGGTTTCGATCCAGAGGACGTCCACACCGCCTGCGGCCAGGGCTTCCGCCTGTTCGGTGAAGGCGGCGATGCCGTCTTCCATCGAGAGTTCGCCCAGCGGGATGAAGAGGTCGCCGGTCGGCCCCATGGAGCCTGCCACGATCACTTCGCGGTCCGCAGAGCGCGCGACCGAACAGCTGATCTCCGCCGCCGCCAGGTTGATTTCCCGAACCCGGTCCTGTGCTTTGTGAAGCTTCAGTCTGTTTCGCGTACCACCAAAGGTGTTGGTCAGGATGATGTCCGACCCGGCATCGACGAAAGCCTGCTGCAGTTCCCGGACTTTCTCCGGCTGCTCGACGTTCCACATTTCCGGTGCATCACCGGTCTGAAGACCTGCGGCAAAGAAGTTGGTTCCGGTGGCGCCGTCGGCGAGCAGCCATTGACGCTGACTAAGCAGCTCTGTGAGACGATTGGACATAGGCGTGGCTCTGAGATCCTGATGAGGGCCTGGTGGAGGCAGCCCTTGCAAGCGCTGTCCCAATGAAAGCGGCGCGCAAATTAAGCCCACATTGAGCCTCTGGCAAGCCGCCTTGCACCGTGGGCGTATGATTATTTTTTCCGAAGGTTTCAGAGGGAAGGAAAACCCGCTGAATTTCACCAAATGGAGGTAACATGTTCACGGGGAAAATCAACCAAAGATGAACAAAGTTGGCACTGTACAGAAGGGGCTTGTGCATCTCAGTCGAAATCAAACATTCAACGCAGAATGAGCCGCCGTCTCTAAAGGACGTTTGGCCCAACTAACAAAGGATTTCTAAGAAACTCATACTGCTGCGTGGCCGAAAGAAAGGATGCTGCTCCGGAATCTTGCCCCGCTAATCACGCCGGGTCTCAGAACACTGCTCATGCCGGAGCCTGTTTCCGCAATCTGCTTCGAAAGCGCCCGTGAATGCACTACCATGCCTTGACGAAGGCAAAGCTATAAGTGCGGTAATATGATGGAAGCTCCAGACGTTTTTCTCCCAACGCAGGGTTTTATGGGAGTCCCCAACAGACATGAACTGACGGGAGCCAAAGCAGCCGTGCTGGGCCTGCCCTTCGATTGCGGAACCAATGCACAGCGCATCGGGGCACGGCATGGGCCAACCGCGATCCGGCAACAGTCCCTGGCGCTTGACCGCCGGCTCTTCGGCTATTCCGAACGCGATCCTCTTACGGAGCTTGGATTGGTTGACTGTGGAGATGCCGTGGTCACCTCGGGTCGCATCGAGCCGTCATTTGGTGCTATGGAACGGGCGACGGCGCACATTCTCGATGCGGGAGCCGTGCCTCTGGCCATCGGCGGTGACGGAGCAGTGACGTTACCGCAGCTCAGGGCTATGGAGACGCGGTATCCGGATCTTGCCGTGCTGCATTTTGATGCCCATACCGACGCCTATCCCATTGAAGCGGAACGCCACACTACTGCGACTACCTTTACCTGTGCCGCGCAGGAAGGCCTTATCGATACCCGGGCCTCGTTCCACATTGGCTGTCGCGGTCCGGTCTCCAAGACCGGTCTCGCCGACTTTGCCGGGCAGCTCGGTTACCGGATCGTCGACATGGAGATGATTGCGCAGGATGGCCTGGCACGTATGGCCCAGATCAAGGAAGAACTGGGCGCGCGGCCGGTCTACCTCTGCTGGGACATGGATTTCTTCGATGCCTCCTGCGCACCGGGGGTGTGTGAACCGACCTGGGGCGGGCCGACGGCCTATCAGGGCCTGGCCTTACTGCGCAGTCTTGCGGGCATGAAGATCGTGGGCGCCGATATCAACACGGTCTGTCCGCCACTCGATCCGGCAGACATGACGGCGCATCTTGCAGCCACAGTTGCGCTGACTTGCCTGCACATGATTGCTATGGCCACAGGCGACTAAAATAGAAAAGTAAGCCCCGAAGTCAGCTTGCTTCGGCGTTCGATTGGGCCGGGGCCTTTTTCACGTCGTAACGCAGGCCGACGATCACCCGCCGTTCCGTGATATCGCGCAGGAAGTGAAAAGGTTGGCGGTTTTGGCCACCGAAGTCAGGCGCCTGCATCAGCAAGGCGTCGCCCGGTTTCACAGGAACCTCTGCCGCATTCAGGCCTTCGCGGTTGTCGCAGGCAAAAAATCGGCCCTGACCGGCCAGAATAATCAAAATCACAACCTGCCGGAACTGAAGGAAATCGCGGTGTGGGGTGATTCCGGCGCTTCCTGGGAGATAGCGCTGGACCGCGATATCGTTAAAGGTCAATGCGTCCGTCAACGGTGGATCGGGTAGCAGAGATGCAGCCGCGCGCAGTTGGTCCGCGAGGTTGTCGGCCAGCAGGCTAAAGCTGTCATTGCCATCGAACTCCATACAGATCTCAAAATCCTGCTGAACCTCTTTACCCGGCGCGCCCATGTAAGGTTTGGCCTGCCGATAGGGGAGGGCTTCGGCAGCTTTCAACAGTGATAGACGCCCTGTCTCGGTCAGTAACGGCATGCCGAGTGCATCGACACTGCGCAGTCGTTCCAGATAAGGCGCGATCTCGGCAGGCGGAGAGGCGAAGAGGGGGTGTCGGACGGACATAGATGAAGACTGGAACCCAGATTTTTGTGTCGCTGTTATGTCGGAGGCGCCGAGTGCCATTTCAATATGGATTACAGCAGCTATTGTTGAAGTCGGGTAGCTGGAATTCGACGCTTGCAGGTCGCTGTCCGACAACTCATCTTCTATATGACTTGGAGCCGCCGGAAGCCGCGTTCCCGGCCAACAATCTGATTTTCATGGAGAAGATATGACCCGTTTCTGGATCTTCGCCGCCGCATTGAACGCGTTCCTGGCGGTTGGGATGGGCGCTTTTGCCGCACACGGCCTGGAAGGGCGGGTGGTTCCAGGGGCTTTGGAATGGATTGAAACGGCGTCACGCTATGGTCTGGTCCATGCCGTTGCTCTACTCGCTGTGAGCCTGTTTGAAGCTTCACAGGGCTCGGGACCTCAGCCGGCCCTGCGCTATGTTCCATTCATTCAGTCCGGCTTTCTGTTTGGCTGTATTTTCTTCTCCGGGACGCTCTACATCATGGCCTTGACAGGCCTGCGGTTTCTCGGTGCTGTTGTGCCACTGGGCGGCATGGCGTTCCTGCTTGCCTGGCTCGCTTTGATGATTGCCGGTCTGCGCTGGCGTGGCCAGATACGCTGAACCGGTCTGAAACGATGAAGGAGACGGTCAAAAGATGAGTGCGATCCAGCTCGACACCAAGGGATTGAAATGCCCGTTGCCGGTTCTGCGAGCCCGTAAGGCGATGAAACCAATGGCAGCCGGCGAGATCCTGGAAGTCGAGGCGACTGATCCCAGTTCGGTTCAGGATTTCAAGGCCTTTTGCGAGACCACGGGCGATGCACTCTTGGAAACCCAGGAGGCAGACGGGGTCTACAGCTTTCGGATTCGCAAAGGGGGCTGAGCGGCTTTGCCAGCAGTCCCTATCTGAAGCTGGACGATGGTGGCTGGAATCCCGATCTCTCAAACAATCGGTCGCGGCAGGATTCGAGCGTCATCTGAAGCTGGCCGGCTTCAATACCGCAGAGCGCGCCGTCGCGTTTCTTAATCTCTCCCGCCACGACAACCGTGTCCACGCAGTCAGTTGAGGCGCCAAGGACGGTAAAGCCGATGGGATCGTTCATGACGGTGAGGGCAGGTGGGCGCAGCAGAACGATATCCGCCTGCTTCCCGGGCGTCAGGCTGCCGGTCTTCGAAGCCAGGCCCACTGATTCCGCGCCGTCGACTGTTGCAAAGCTTAGAACATCGTATGTCGAGATTTCGGGCGTGCCCTGCTCCAACTCCTGGAGCCGTGCAGCCTGGAAGGCGCTCGCCATCTGCGGGAAAAGACTGCAGCCGGTCGACGTCACAACGTCGGCGCCCAGGCCGGGACGGATCCCGGCAGCGAGAAAACGCGTGGATGCCGGATACCCGAACTGCATCTGCATTTCGATTGCGGGTGTTGACACCATACGCCCGCCGCTGTCGGCGATCCGCTGAATGCTCTCGTCAGTCAGGGAATTGCAGTGGACATACTGTACGTCCGCTCCAAGCAGCTCTTCTTCGTACATGCGTTCGACGGAGCGGTAGGGCAGGCCGAAGGCACCATTGCCGGCGTGCAGGCTGATCAGGAGATCCAAGTCCCGTGCCACCCCCATATCGTGTTTTGTGACTTCGATCGTCGACTGTTCCGGGCCACGTGCCGCCATGGCCATGGTGACGAGAGCGTCGTCCGATGTCAGCCGTTCACGCCGGACTCGGCGAATGTCGTTAGGTACAGGCCGTTCGCTGTCCATGGACCAGGCAGTCTCTGTGTTGGGGAAGCCATAGCCGAAGATGGCGCGGATGCCGCTGTCCAGGAGCCCCTCGATTGCGGCGTCGGCATGTGCAGGACTGTGCAAAACGTGGCACCAGTCGAAGATCGTCGTTACCCCTGCGTTGAGCGCCTGCAAGGCGCCGATGTGGTTCGCGGTCCGCAGGTCGTCCGCCTCATAGACGGGCGCGAGCTTTCCGGGCACTGCTGCAAAATAGCTGTTGAGGTCCGCGTCCGCCGCCGCCATGGACAGGGGGCTTTGCCAGACATGCCGGTGGGCATCGATGAAGCCCGGCAAGGCAATCATGCCTTCCGCATCGATAACTTGGGTGCTGCCGAATTCGATGTCTGGCGCGGTACCGAGCCCGACTGCCATGATTTGATCGCCCTCGACCAGGATCGACGCACGCTGGAAATTGCCGACGGCGGTATCCATGGAAAGGATCGTCGCGTTACGGATCAGAATGCGCGCGGACTTGCCCGCGCCCTCTAGAGCCTCGGATTGGGACATTGTTGCGAATCCCTGGATGTGCTGGCTGAGAAGCAGCCGTTAGTGGTGGATAGCAGGCAGCTTAGCAAAAATGTTCGGCTGTTGTGAACGCCGCCGACTGTGGCGCAAGGAAGTCGGCCGCTATTCGCCGGCTGCCAGTTCCGCCTGAGGGAGCCGGCTGCGACGGCGCCGCTCGATCGGGCCGACCAGGATCGCCAGCATGGGCGGGATTAAAAGCAGGGTCAGAACGGCTGAGAGGGAGAGGCCACCGACCACTACGGAACCAAGACCGCGATAGAGCTCGGACCCTGCGCCCGGGAATACCACCAACGGCAACATCCCGACGACACTGGTCAAGGTCGACATGAAGATCGGCCGGATCCGGTTGCGGGTCGCTTCGATGATGGCATCGTGCGGCGGGTAGTTCTCGTCGCGTATGTGGAACAGGGTTTGATGCACCAGCAGGATCGCGTTGTTGACCACGATCCCGACCAGAATGACGAAGCCCAGCAGGGTCAGCATGTCGAGGGACTGATTGCCACCGTACAGATTGAGGATGACCAGGCCACCGACACCGCCTGCCGCGGCGACCGGCACCGAAAGCAGAATGATCAGGGGATAGAGAAAGCTCTCAAAAAGGACTGCCATCACCAGGTAGACGATTGCCAAAGCCAGGGCGAGATCCAGGATCATCGCGGCCCAGGTCTGCGACAGCTTGTCGGCTGTTCCCGACATGCCCAATCGGATACCCGGTGGCACGCCTTCCGCGAGAACGGCGTCGATCACGTCCTTCTGGATTACTTCCAGCGCGGTTTCTAACGGAACGTTGGGTGAGGGGCGTAGCTCCAGTGTAACGGCGCGGAAGTTTTCCCGGTGGCGGATTTGGGTCGGGCCGCTGGTCAGGATGACGTTAGCGAGTGACGTGACAGGAATGATCTGACCGTCTGAGGTGACCACAGGCAGATTGCCGATGCCTTGGGTTTCTGTGACGTTCTTGTCGGGCCCCTGCAGCATCATGTCGAGGCGTTTGTTGCCGACCGTGATTTCGGCGACACGCAGACCATCGTTGAATGTGTCCACCGCCTCGCCAAGCTCGCGCGCGGTGACACCATTGTCGGCCAAGCGCACGCGATCCGGGATTACTCTGACCTCGGGCGCGCCCAATTCCAGGCCGGGCCTTGGTCTGAATTGATTGCCGTCTGCGAGCGGTAGAACAGTCAACATCTTGATGGTCGCACGCTGTGCAACGCCGAGTATAGTCTCCAGATCAGGTCCCGTGATATCCAGCTCGATTTTGCGTCCGCCACCGATCCCACGCCCAAAAAGCGAGGGCTGGCTAACAAAGCCGAAGGTGCCAGGTTCTTGCTGAAGGAGGTCCCGCAAAACAGGAACTAGGTCGCTGGCGCGTTGCGGGTCAACCGAGACTGCGCCGAGAAAGGTGAAGGAGCGGCGGGCGACAAAGAAGAAGCGTTCCATTTTCGGCGGTTGGCCCTCTTCGGACTCTGCGCCGGTTTCACTGGCCCAGAGTGGCCGTGTCGCCGCTTCGATAGTTTCCGCAATATCGGTTGTGGTCTCCAGGTTGTAACCTGGTGGTGGGATCATCCGGCCGAAGACCAAATTCCGATTGCCCTCTGGTAGGTATTCTAGCTCTGGAAGGAATTTCCAGGCCGCAAAGGAGGCACTTCCTGTGACCACGGCCACTACCAGGAATGCGATCGCCGGATTTCGGACCACACCCCGGGTAAAACCCAACACCATGGCGACGAAGGCCGAAGCGAAATGGTCGATACCGGGAAGGGGCACTCGGTTGAAATCCGGTTCCCGGCCATGGCCCGCGCCGCCGAGCAGGCGGTTCGCGAGCGCGGGGAGGACCGTGATCGACACGACCAGTGACAAGAGGACCGAAACCGAGATTGCAACCGCAATGTCACGGAAGAGCTGACCGACCTCCAACTGCATAACCAGAATCGGAATGAAGACCATCACCGTTGTTAGGGCGGAGACCAGGATCGCACCCCAGACCTGCTGCGCGCCCTGATAAGCCGCAATCGCCGTAGGTTTGCCAGATTCGCGCATGCGATAGATGTTTTCGAGGACGACGATGGCCGCATCAACAACCATACCGACGGCGAAGGCGAGTCCAGCCAGTGAAATCACATTGATCGAACGGCCGAGCGCCGCCATAGCGACGAAGGATCCGATTACCGAGACCGGTATGGCTACGGAAATCACTAGTGTGGCGCGGGGAGATCGCAGGAATACCAGGAGTATAAGCGCCGCCAGCGCACCGCCGACCCATATGTTTTGCTGGACCAGCTCGATTGACGAATTGATGTAGACGGTTTCGTCGTAAACCTGCCTCATTTTGAGCCCGGAGTCTGGGATCACCGTCCGCTTCAGCTCGTCAACCGCCTCGCGTACACCGCGCATGGTCTCGATAACGTTAGCTCCGGTTTCCCGCTTGGCGGGCAAGGCGATGGCTTGTTGTCCCAACATGCGGATGCTGGACGAAGGGTCGGTGTAGCCAAAGCGCACTTCCGCGATATCACCCACCGTGACTCTCGCAAGGCGGCCCGCATCGCCACCGCTGTCCGAGCGGATCACCACGTCGTTGATCTTGGCAACGGTGTCGAGTTCACCCTCGGTGCGCACGATGTAACGGCGTTTGCCCTCATCGACGTTGCCTGCGCTGACGGAGGCGTTGGCGCGCCGCAGAGCCGTCACGACTTCGCTAACGGTCATCCCATAGCGGGCCAGTAGCTCCGGTTCGACGATAATTTCGATTTCTTGTGACGCCTCGCCGTAGATATCTACCTCGCTGATGCCGGTCACACGCTCAATGCGCTCCTTAACCACATCGTTCAGGAAGTCACCGTATTCATGGATTGGCCGATCGTTCCCATCGACCCGGGTAATGATAAACCAGGCAATGGGCGAGTCCTCACTGCCGGCGGTATTCAGGCTTGGTTCGTCGGCTTCTTCCGGGTAGCCGGTGACTTGATCCAAGCGGTTGGAGACCAGCAGGAGAGCCCGGTCCATATTGGTGCCGATTTTGAATTCAAGAGTGACAGAAGCACTGCCCTGACTTGAACTGCTCGAGATCGTTTCGACACTTTCCAGACCTTTGAGAACCTCCTCCTGGCGGTTGACGATGTTGCGTTCGATTTCCGCTGGTGCCGCGCCCGGCCAGAAAGTCTTTACGGTGATGACGGGCCGGTTAACATCGGGCGCCAGCTGGATTGGGATGGACTGAAGAGCTACCAAGCCGAACATGACAACCATCAGCACAGCCGAGATGACTGCGATCGGCCGCTCGATGGAGAGCTTGATCAGGTTCATCAGCTGGCTCCGTCGACCCTGATCGATTGCCCGGGCCGCAAGCGCTCATTTCCGCGCACAACCACTTTTTGACCCTCTTTCAATCCGCGTTCGACCACCAGACGATTGCCGACGGCAACGCCCAGATCAACCGGCTGCAGCTTGGCGGTTTCACCGTCGGCCACGTAGACGATCGCACCTTCGGGGCGCTTGATCACCGCATCCTTGTGGACGGTCAAGACATCTCGTCGCGCCCCGATCGGGACATAGACCGTCACGCTTTGTTCGTTCGCCAGAGGGCTTTCGGAATGATCGAAGCGGGCGTTGAACCGTACGGCGCGCGTGCGGGTCAAAGGGTTCTCGTTCGGCACCATGGCGCGGACCCAAGCTTCGTGTGTCGTCGAATCGTCGAGCGCGACCCGCACTTTCGTACCGGGTGTCAGGCCGCTGACGAAACGGAAAGGAACGTCCGCCTCGATTTCAAGCGACCGGTCGGCGACCATCTGCACCACCGCCTGACCAGTTTGAACGTAGGCGCCGGCCTCGGTCATGCGGCGGGTGATAACGCCACTGTAGGGAGCGGTTATAGTTGCATAGCCCAGATTGATGTCGGCTGCGCGCTTGTCGGCGGACCGGCTCAGGATCGCTGCTTCGGCCTGGGCGACTTCCGCTTGTGCAATGACAACTTCCTGTCGCGCGTCTTCGAAGCGTGACTGATTAAAAGCAGCCGATTTCTTAAGCCTTTCCAGTCGGGCCAAAGTCTGTTTTGCCAGGGTGAGTCGGGCTTTTCTGGTTTTCAGGTTGGCCTGGGCACCCGCTAGTTCGCCTTTCGCAAGGTCACGCTGCGCTACCAAATAGCTGTTGTTGAGCGCGGCGAGAACCTGCCCGGCCTCGACCCGGTCGCCGATTTCCACATCGAAACGCTCTACGGGGCCGTTGATCCGCGCCGATACGTCTCCGGCCTGACGTGCAACAAGGCGTCCAATGACGGCAGCGGTTTGAGATAAAGGCTCCACCCGGACGAGATCGACCCGCACCAGGGGCGCATCCTGAGCTATGGCCGGGGACAGCAGGGCAAATAGTGCGCAGGCAGTTATGATCAGACCGGTCAGCAGCCGTGTCCTGCTTTTCAACCCAACTCCAAATGCGCGACGACTAAGCAGGATATCCTCCACCCCGGCATGCGCGAACCTTCCACCGGGGCCCGCACAGTGTTCTCTAAGAGTCTTCTCAAGTGGCTAAACTATATAGTGTACCCTGGACATTTGGCCATTTGTCGCCTGCTGTCAATGTCACCACAGGTACAAATCGTGAATCCATACCGCCTATTCACGGTTGCCTTCGGCCCACCCATTCATCGCCAAAAGGTGTCTAGAGCCTGAAGAAGTGCGGCTTTTCCGCCCAGTCCGTTGGGTTGGCCTTGTCGAGGCGGTCACCGGATTGTTATGACCTAGAGTAGGATCGTTCTCGATGGAGTTGGTCAATTATATGAATCGCCTTCAAAGCGCAGAATGAAGAGGCTGCTTCGTGTCTCAACGTGATCCGGCATGGGACGACCGAGTTCTAAATGATTAGAAACCGGCGCCTCTAGGGGCTACCGGTCAGAGTTTTTTTGGGAGGACCTGTGATGACAACGCTGCTGTACAGCCATGAGGCCTGCGTTCGCCATGACCCGGGCGAAATGCATCCGGAGTGCCCGGGACGGCTTGAGGCCGTGCTGAAGGCTCTGGCTGCACCCGAGTTTGAAGCCCTAGAGCGTCGTGACGCGCCCCGTGCCGAGGTCGAGCAGATTGCACGGGTTCATCCGCAACCCTATGTTGACAGCCTCCTGGCTGCGGTTCCGGAGAGTGGATGGCGCGGTATAGACGGCGATACCATCCTTTCGCCGGGTTCAGGCGAAGCGGCTCTGCGGGCGGCGGGCGCGCTCTGTGCCGCGGTGGATGCGGTGATGACAGGGGAGGCCGACAATGCATTTTGTGCGGTCCGGCCACCTGGACATCATGCGGAGCCGGATCAGGCCATGGGTTTCTGTCTGTTCAACAACGTCGCCGTCGGAGCGCTCCATGCCCGCGAAGTGCACCGCTGCCACAGGATCGCCGTGATCGATTTCGACGTGCATCATGGCAATGGAACCCAGGCAAGTTTTTGGAACGACCCGGATCTCTTCTACGCTTCCACCCATCAGTCTCCGTTGTATCCCGGGACCGGCGCGCCGCAGGAACGTGGCGTAGCGACCAACATTTGTAATGCTGTGCTTTCGCCGAGCGCGGGTTCCGAAGAATTCCGTAATGCAATGCGGACGAGGGTTCTACCGGCTCTGACACGCTTTGACCCAGATTTCATCCTGATTTCCGCCGGATTCGATGCTCATAGAGATGATCCCTTGGCTAATCTTGAACTTCTGGAGGAGGACTATGTCTGGGCGACGGACGAATTGGTCGCGGTTGCGCGTCACGCCTGTGCGGGACGGATCGTCTCCACTCTTGAAGGCGGATATAATCTCGCGGCTCTGGCAAGTTCGACGGCTGCTCACGTCAGGAGTCTGATGGCGGCTTAGGGCATAGACGAAAAGGATCGAAGCGGCATTAGAGCTGGTTCTTCAGGCTTGCCATTGCGCGCCGAGATGACAGCGATTAGGACTAGTGAAAGCGATAGACAATCAGAATCGTTTATCTGCTGATAAGATGTTCCAGACAGGTTGGGCCGGTTCCACGGCCCCCGAGGATGAGAGGTTAAGGACAAAACGATGGCGGAAAACGCTACTCAAACAATCCCTGCGGATGTGCAGAAGATGTCCTTTGAAGAGGCGCTGGAAGAACTGCGTCATATCGTGGGCGCCCTGGAGCGGGGCGACGGGAAGCTCGATGACGCCATTGCGTCCTATCAGCGGGGCGCCGAGCTTAAGGCACATTGCGAGAGCAAACTGCGTGACGCCCAGGAAAAGGTCGAGAAGATCAGCCTCTCGCCAGGTGGCGAGATTAAGACCGAAGCGTTTGATGTCGGCTGAGACCTCTCCGCTTCGCCTCCAGGGTCCGGCCCTATGACACCTTTGATGTCACGTCTTACAGCACGCGCAGAGTCGGTGACCCGACGTTTGGATGCGTTGCTGCCGCTGGTCGAAGGACCGCGCGGGCGGGTGGTGGAGGCCATGCGCTATTCGGCCCTGAGCGGCGGCAAGCGCCTCCGGCCTTTCCTGGTCGTGGAATCGGCCCAGCTGTTCGGACTGAGCGAGGCCGCGGCACTGGATACGGCAGCGGCGGTCGAGATGATCCATTGCTACAGTTTGATCCACGACGATCTTCCGGCCATGGATGACAGCGATCTGCGGCGCGGTCATCCGACCGTGCATGTGAAATTCGATGATGCGACTGCGATTTTGGCAGGCGACGGTCTGCTGACGGAAGCCTTTGCGGTTCTTGCCGGCTCTGGCGGCCACCCGGATCCTGCGGTCCGCTGCGAGCTTGTTGGCGGTTTGGCCGCCGCGTCAGGTGCTGCTGGTATGGTCGGTGGTCAGATGATCGATCTTTCACCGATCCGCGACCAGCTTGATCTGGCGGGTATTACCACGCTGCAGGAACTTAAAACCGGCGCGCTTATTGTCTTCTCCTGTCAGGCGGGTGCAATCCTGGCACAGGCCGAGCCGCAGGCGCGTCAGGCGCTGCGGGATTACGCCACGAGCTTGGGTTTGGCCTTTCAAATCGTGGACGATTTGCTGGACAGCGAGTCGACGCCGGAAGCATTGGGCAAACCCACGGGCCAGGATATGGCCGCGGGAAAGGCGACCTTCGTCGGACAGCTTGGTATTGAGGGCGCGCGCGAAATGGCATCGGGTCTCGTTGCGCAGGCGTGCGACAGCCTCGATGTCTTTGGAGATCGTGCCGATATTCTGCGTAAAACGGCGACATTCGTGCTGGAACGGACCCGGTAATCCTGCGAAGTTACAGTTTCTGGAGCCTTTCTGTTCCAGTTGTGTAGCATAAGCGCATAACCGCCTGGAGGATAACAAGCTTCTGGGTAACGAGGTAGAGAAGTGAGCCAGATCGGTCACAACAGACAGACACCGCTGCTCGATAGTGTGTCGACACCGGACGAGTTGCGGCAGATTGATGAAGATCAGCTGCGCCAGCTGGCGGACGAGCTGCGCGTGGAGATGATCAACGCGGTCTCTGTGACCGGCGGTCATCTGGGCGCGGGTCTTGGTGTTGTCGAACTGACCGTCGCCGTGCACTACATTTTCAATACGCCCGATGACAAGCTCATCTGGGATGTCGGGCACCAGTGCTATCCCCATAAGATCCTGACGGGCCGGCGTGACCGTATTCGCAGTCTGCGGCAGCCCGGCGGCCTCTCCGGTTTCACCAGCCGCAAGGAAAGTGCGTTCGACCCCTTCGGTGCGGCCCACAGCTCGACTTCAATTTCGGCTGGTTTAGGTTATGCCGTCGGCCGGGATCTCGCCGGGCGTTCGAATGATGTCATTGCGGTGATCGGTGACGGCTCCATGTCGGCCGGTATGGCCTACGAAGCCATGAACAATGCCGGCGCCATGAACAGCCGCTTGATCGTGATCCTGAACGACAACGATATGTCCATCGCGCCGCCGGTCGGTGCCATGAGTGCTTACCTTTCGAAGCTGATTTCCTCCGGATCCTTCCATTCGGTGCGCAGTCTGGCCAAGGAAGTGGCGAAAAAATTTCCCAAGCCGCTGGAAAATGCCGCCAGGCGGGCCGAGGAATATGCCCGCGGTATGCTGACCGGCGGGACTCTGTTCGAGGAAATGGGGTTCTTTTACATCGGTCCGATCGATGGCCACAATCTGGACCACCTTCTGCCGGTCCTGAAGAACGTGCGCGACAGCGATCACGACGGCCCCGTTCTGATCCACGCGGTGACCCAGAAGGGCAAAGGCTACGAACCTGCCGAGCAATCAGCCGATAAGTATCACGGCGTGGCAACCTTCGACGTGGTGACGGGCAAGCAGGCGAAGCCGACGCCCAAGGCACCGGCTTACCAGAACGTCTTTGCCAAAGCACTGATCGCCGAAGCGGAGCAGGACGACAAGATTGTCGCGGTAACAGCGGCTATGCCTTCGGGTACCGGACTTAATCTTTTCGGGCAGGAATTTCCGGACCGCACCTTCGACGTTGGGATTGCCGAGCAGCATGCCGTGACCTTCTGCGCCGGGCTGGCCTGTGAAGGCTTCAAACCTTTTGCCGCTATCTATTCGACATTCCTGCAGCGTGCCTACGACCAGGTGGTTCACGATGTTGCCATCCAGAAGCTGCCGGTGCGCTTTGCCATCGACCGTGCGGGCATGGTCGGTGCCGATGGGGTCACACATCAAGGCAGCTACGATATCACCTATCTAGGCTGCCTGCCCGGCGTGGTGCTGATGGCGGCCGCCGATGAAGTCGAGCTCATGGATATGGTGGCGACTGCAGCACAAATCGATGACGCGCCTTCCGCCTTCCGCTTTCCACGGGGGGAGGCGACCGGTCTGGAAATGCCTGCACGCGGAACCCCGCTGGCCATTGGCAAGGGCCGGGTGCTGCGCGAGGGAACTAAAGTCGCAGTGCTGTCTTATGGTACGCGCCTGCAGGACGCACTGAAGGCCGCCGATGATCTAGCGGCCCGAGGGCTCTCGACGACGGTCGCGGATGCACGCTTCGCCAAACCGCTCGATGAGGATCTGGTGCTCAGGCTCGCCCGCGAGCATGAAGTCCTGATCACCGTCGAGGAAGGTGCCGTCGGTGGTTTTGCGACCCAGGTGATGCATTGCATGATCTCGGCGAACCTCTTCGATCAGGGACTTAAGTTCCGTCCGCTCCATCTGCCCGACCAGTTTATCGATCACGACAAGCCCGACGTGCAGCGTAAAGTCGGTGGCGTTGACGCAACGGCGATCGTTGCCGCCGCGCTGCAGGCCCTGGGGCTTGAAGAGGAAGCACAGTCGGTACGGCTCCAGTCGACTCTCTGACACTCGGGCAGTTGCACGGTTGATCGATCAAGCCGGTGCGGTGTGCGGTGATGGCGGGAATCACGCATAGCGGCTCTGCGTTTTCAACTCTTCAGTCTGCTTGTTCTTTCCGGCATAGTGCTGCGCATGGTTGCAAGTTTGGACAAATCCGGCCGCGCTGATCGGAGCGTTGGGGCCAAAGGCAGCTTCGCCCCCTGGTGGGACGAGGTCCGGGCGACCTCTGTCCTGGCGCTGCCGTTGGTACTTACCCAGCTGGCGGTAATCGCAATCCATACGACCGACGTTTTGATGATGGGCTGGCTGGGACCGCAGGAGTTGGCGGCGGGTACCCTGGCGAGTTCCTTTTACACGCCCTTTTTCTTTTTTGGCCTTGGTCTTCTAACAGCCGTCGCGCCGATCTGTGCTCAGGCTCTGGGGGCCCGCCAGTACCGCACGGTTCGCCGGACGGTCCGCCAGGGTTTCTGGGTCGCTATTCTGGTGGTCATTCCCTTCGGCGTTGTCATCTACAATGTCCGGCCCTTCTTTCATGCCTTTGGTCAGAGTGAGATCAATGCCGAACTCGCAGAGCTCTATCTTCAGGCCGCCGTTTGGGGCTTGCTGCCGGCGCTCTGGCTGATCGTTCTGCGCTGCTTCGTTTCGGCGCTGTCACGGCCGCGTTCGATCCTCTTTGTGACCCTGTTCGGCGTTTTCGCTAACGCACTGGGTAACTACGCACTGATGTTCGGCAAGTTCGGTTTCCCGGCGCTCGGTCTGCTGGGGGCCGGGATTACGACTTCCATCGTGAACTTTGCCATGTTTGCGGTGATGCTCACCTTTGTATCGATGGACCGGCGCATGAAGCGCTTTGCGATCATCGTGCGTTTCTGGAAGCCCGACTGGACGATTTTCGTTTCGATCCTGAAGGTCGGCCTGCCGATCGGTGTTTCCGTTGTGTCCGAGACCGGTATGTTCGCGGTTGCCGCTTTCATGATGGGCTTGATCAGTGTCTCGGCCACTGCCGGGCATGCCATTGCGCTGCAATGTGCGGCCGTCGCCTTCATGGTTCCACTAGGAGTGTCCCACGCGGCGACCATCCGGGTCGGGCTTGCCGCCGGGCGCCGTAATGCGGAAGCCGTGTGGCGGGCGGGCTGGTCATCCTTTGGGCTATCTGCGGTCTTCTGCATGGCCTCTGCGATGCTGTTCTGGTTTTTCCCGGGTGCGCTGATCAGCCTGTTTCTGGACCCGGCTCTGCCGCAGAACGCTGAACCCATTGCACTTGCGGTCTCCTTTTTGGGCATCGCGGCGCTGTTCCAGATTGTCGACGGGCTTCAGATTGTCGGTGCGGGATCTCTACGCGGCCTCAAGGATACAGCCATGCCCATGATTATTTCGGCGATCGGCTATTGGTTCGTTGGATTTGGAACCAGCTATTACCTGGGCTTCGTCCAGGGGCTTGGCGGGCTCGGGATCTGGATTGGTCTTGCGGTGGGCCTGACGGCTGTTGCGGTGGCTTTGCTGTGGCGTTTCGCACGCCTGGGCAGCGCGTTGGATTACCGTGAAAAAGTCGCTCTGGCGACGGCCTGACCGTATCTACAGCGACGGCAGGATGACGCCGTCCAGGGCACCGCTTTGATCACCCTTGGACAGGTTATCCCAATTATTCACCCTGTCTTTCCAGTCGACGAAACGGAACAGGCTGGTGCCGCAGATCGCTTCCGCAACGGCTTTGTCGAGAGTCCAGAAACGCAGGGCCTCCGAGACCATAAAGATTACCAGGATCAGAGCCTTGCTTTCCGCCGGACCGAAAGTTGAATCCTTCGTCACGGCCGCCAGCTTGGCGATCGCATTGTGGAACGGCCAGATCCCCCGGTAGGCAAAGTCCTCGCTCCAGGCACCCAGGATTGAATAGTTCGGACTGAAGGACAGGGTTCTGGTGAAGTCGACGTTATCGATGATCGGATTGCTGTCCACAAACTTGATGCCGGCATGCTCGTTTCTCAGGCCGATCAGATAGATGTCCCGCCGGCTGACAAAGACCTCGATCGCGTCTTGGACAGGCGTATCCGGGATGGCACATTCGAGACGGATACAGACATCCTGTCCAGCCCGGCTGAGAGCAAAATTCTTGCGGACTGCAGCAAGATCGCCGCGATAGGTCTTACAGGCGACCCGGATCACTTCACTCATTCATCGCTGCCCCGCTGGTTTCGATTAATCATATTTACACAAACAAAAAAAGATTGAAACAAGAGAGAAGACCTTGCGGTCGTTGTTTTCCGTTGTCGTGCTGTTCGAAAATGCACTACAGCAGACCACATGAGCAAAGTTCGCAAGCAACGGGTAGACCAGCTGCTGGTGGAGCGCGGGTTGGTGGAGAGCCGCAGCCGCGCCCAGGCGCTGATCATGGCCGGGCTGGTTTACAGCGAGACGCGCCGCATCGATAAACCGGGCCAGACCCTCGCCGACGATGCTGCCTTGGAACTCAAAGGCCAGGATCATCCCTGGGTCAGCCGTGGAGGCCTAAAGCTGGTCAAGGGTCTGGAGACCTTCGAGATCGATCCAAACGGGATGATCGCCTTGGACGTAGGGGCATCGACCGGCGGCTTTACAGACGTACTGCTGAGCGGCGGTGCCGAGAAGGTCTTTGCAGTGGATGTCGGGCATGGCCAGCTCGCCTGGAAACTGCGCCAGGACCCACGCGTCGTCGTCCTTGAGCGCTGCAATGCCCGCCACCTTACGGAAGAACAGATCAGCGAACCGGTCGATCTGGTCGTCTGCGATGCCAGCTTCATTGGTCTGCGGACCGTGTTGCCGGCGGCGCTCGCCCTTACAAAGCCGAATGCACGGTTACTCGCCCTGATCAAACCGCAGTTCGAGGTCGGCAAGGCACTGGTCGGCAAGGGCGGCGTTGTTCGTGACCCCGAACTCCATCAGCAGGTCTGCGACGAGATTCGGGCGTGGGTCGAATCCCTGCCGGACTGGTCGGTGACGGGAATCACCGAAAGCCCGATCAAGGGGCCAGAGGGTAACGTCGAGTTTTTGATTGCGGCCCGCCGAACTGCGGCATAACCGGCCCCAACCAATTCCGTTCCAGCAAGCTACTGAGTGACGCGCAGTTGCGGTGCTTCCAACGTGCGGCTACGCGGATCCGCTGTGACACTTTCTACCGCTTCCAAAAAGGGCGCGACGACCTGCGCAAAACGCGCGAGGCTGCGTACCAGCCCGTTGATTCCCGGACCGCTAAAATCGCCCGCCAGCATGTCGCGGATCAGATCTTCAAACGAAGAGCCTTCTGGCAGAACCTTCAGCTGGTGGGGTTGGCCTTCAGTCAAGCCGGCCGCGTTGCGTGCCAGCTTTAAGGCCGTAGCGAAACCACCCAGTTCGTCAACCAGGCCCAAGTCTTTGGCATCACGCCCGGTCCAGACCTGACCTTTTGCCGAGGTCATGATCTGACTTAGAGGCAAACCGCGCCCCTCGGCGACCTTTTGGGTGAAATCGGCGTAAACCCGGTCGAGCGAAGTTTGCAGCAACTGCCACTGTTGGCTGGTGAAATCCCGGTTACCGTTCCAGATGTCGGCGTTACGGCCGGCCTGGACGCCGTCCCAGGCAATATCGAAACCGCTCCAGAGATCGTCGAGCACGACCTTACCTGATACGACGCCGATCGAGCCTGTGATGGTGGCCGGATTGGCAACGATCCGCTCGGCGGCGGCCGATACGAAGTAACCGCCTGAGGCTGCAAGGCCACCCATGCTGACGATCACCGGCTTGCCGGCTTCGCGCGCTCGCACGACTTCGCGCCATATGGTGTCCGAGGCTACGTAGGATCCGCCGGGGCTGTCGACCCGAAAGACAATCGCCGCTACATTGGGGTCGTCGATTGCAGTGCTCAGCGCGTCGGCTATCGTGTCCGATCCCATGATCTCCGAACTGCCGAAGGCGCCGTCATCGCTTTCCGCCAGCGCGATTGCACCGACGCCGTGGACAAGGGCGATGATCGGGCCTTCCGACGACTCCCTTTCAAGGGCTGCGTAGTAATCGCGGATGTTGACCGAGCCTGATTCTTCTCCTGGCAACACCGATTCGAGGACGGCATCCCAATAGCCCAACTGGCTGACGAGACCTGCGTCCTTCGCGTCCGCGGCGGACAGGGGGGCGCGATCGATCAGAGCGCGCGTGTCGTCTTGATCCAGGCCACGTGTATCAGCAACACCTTCCACGATTTGCGTCAGCCAGGAATCCACAAGCTGCTGCAGATTGCGGCGGACCGGTGCGGACATTGCCCTGTCAGTCAGAAAACCAGCCGCGCCCTTATACTCCTCGCGCTGACCGATACGCGGCTTTACCCCATATTCGTCAAGGAGCCCGCGGATAAAAGGACTCTCAATTCGAATGCCGGTGATGTCCACATCACCTGAGGGCTGCAGCCAGAGTTCTTCGAAAGACGATGCGAGATAATAATGCAGGGTTCCGTTACCGCCCTCGCCAAAGGATTCGGCGAAGGCAACCGAGAATTTTCCGGTCGCCCGGAAGTCGGCGATCGCGTCGCGCAATTCCTGAACCTGGGAAATGCCAAGCGAACCACGCCCGACCCTTGCGATCACACCTGCAACACGTGGGTCGCTGCTGGCACGCGAAAGGGCATCGACAAGATCGCGCAGAGCCATCCCGCGTCCTTGTGAAGCGCGTCCAAAGGGCGACTGGGGGCTGGCTTCGCTGACGCCGTTGGCTAGATCCAACTGCAGAACAATGCGCTCGGGCAGGGGCTCCGGCCCGTAGTCGAAGCGGGCGATGTCATCGCGCACCGTGGACAGGGAAAAGCCGATCACCAGGACCAGCGCGAAGCCCAGCGTCGCGAAGAGTCCCACGACGCACTTCAAGAGAAAGAGAATAACCTTCATGGTTTCAGATCTGTTCCTGTCATTGATGCCCGCAGCGGAGTTGACGCTAGCGGTGGTATGGGCGGTCACTATCTTCGCCTAGCTATATAGTGTCGCGTGAAGGCTGGCGGCAACGTTAATTTCGACAGTCGACTTGCTCCGACCCAGCTCTTCGCACATCCTGACAAAACCGGCGGATCAATAGGAAACGGCGCGAAACAGGAGTGGTGCTTAAGTGACGGCAGTAATGTGATGGCGGCGTCGCTCTGGCTCTTGTTTGTCAGCGCCTTTACCTCGGCTACCCTGTTGCCCGGCAGTTCCGAAGCCGTGTTGATCGGCCTGTTGGCAGCAGACGGCGGCGCCTGGGCGCGCGAAGGGCCGGTTCTTCTGATAGTGGTTGCGACATTGGGAAACTGCCTGGGGTCCGTCGTCAACTGGGCCTTGGGGCGGTTCTTTTCCCGCTACCGGGACCGGAAATGGTTTCCGGTCAACGAGGACGAGTTTGCCCGGGCCGAGGCCTGGTACCGCCGTTGGGGAATCTGGTCGCTGACGCTGTCATGGATGCCATTGATCGGCGATCCGATTACCTTGGTTGCCGGCGTTCTGCGAACAAACTTTCTGCCTTTTATTGCGATCGTGGTTTTCGCAAAGGCGGCCCGTTATGCCTTCATCGCCTGGGGCGTTGTCGCCGTGGTCGCTTAGAGTAGATCTGGTGTAGACGGAATCGCTCTTGGCGATCTGTCGCACCAGCAAATCCATTCTAACTAAGTTAGACAAAATTTGATGCGGTCCAGGGCCCTATTAGAGCGGCCTTAAAGCGGCAGCGATATTTCGTTCTCACTGCCTTCCGCACAGGTTCGGCCGGTCTCGGTAAAGCCGTACCTCAGATAGAAATCCCGCGGGCATCCAGGGCCAGGAACGTAGCTGGCGAGCAGGTCGGTCATGCCTGGGCGGCTGCGGGCGTGTTCGACGATCAGATCCAGGCAGCTGCGGCCGAAGCCGTGTCGTTGGAAGGGTTCGGCGATCATATAGCGCCAGAGCCAGATATCGCTCGCCTTGCCATTTTCCAGGGGCTTTGCGCCAGAAAGACTCGGATCGAACAGCATCACGAATCCGACGGGCGTGTCGTCGGCATGGATGGCCCGGAACCAGGCGCCCCTTTCGAAGTAGGCCTCAGCGATCGAAGTTGCATTGTTTGCAACGAAACGCTGTTGCGATGGTGCGACCTTCAACGCCGTAATCTTCCGAACGGTCTTGGCGGTGATCTCGACCAGCGCCAGCGATGACGACCGGGTGACTGACTGCGTATCCTCTGATGTCATTGCGCCGCCTTTCGCGGTATCCTGAATCCTGGAATCACAGATAGCAAAAAGCCACCGTTCGTTACAGTCTACAATCACGCCGCGAGTTCCGGAAAGGCCACCGGAATTCGAATTGCCGGGAGTAAGTGCGATGTCGAAAAAGCGAGGCCACTGCCTCTGTGGACAGGTTTCCTTTGAGTACGACGGCCCCGAGAACTGGCGTGGGCATTGCCACTGCGAAAGCTGTCGGCGCAATACCTCGTCCGCCTTTTCAACCTTTATGGGCGTGCCCTGTAAGACCTCGCGCTTTACCGGTGCAGTGCCGGCTGTCTACGAGTCCTCCCCCGGCGTCCGGCGCCTTTTTTGCGCAAATTGCGGGACGCCGATGGCCTATGAGAGTGACCGTTACCCCGATGAAATCCACTTTTACGCTGCCAGCCTCGAAAATCCGGGGGATTTCGAGCCGGACTTTCACGTGCATTTCGCGGAACGGCTACCCTGGGCCGATATCAATGACGGCTTGCCGCGTCACGATCACGGTGGAGGGGCATAGACATGTCCGGCGATGAGGAAAACAGTTCGACAGATCACGCTGGCGTTCGCTTTCCACCGCCGCTGATCTTTCTGATTCCGCTCCTGGCAGGGCTCGCGGTCGATTCATCTTGGATCGCAGGCGGACTGGCCAGTACAGCCTGGATGGTGGCGGGCGGAATATTTAGTCTTGTCGGACTCGTGCTGATGATCGCCAGTGCGCCTCGCCACAGGCGGGCCGGGACTAATATCGAACCCTGGAAGCCGACCACGGCGATCATCGACGACGGGATTTACGGATACAGCCGCAACCCGATCTATCTGGCCATGGCACTTGTCTATACAGGCTTGGCCTTGGCGGCTTCGAGTATTGCGGCACTCGTTCTTCTCGTTCCCTGCCTGATCGTGATCCGCCTTTACGTCATCGGTCGGGAAGAAGTCTATCTGGAGAGCAAGTTCGGCGAGGCTTACCTGCAGTACAAAGCCAGGGTGCGGCGCTGGATCTGAATTCCACGATCTATTCGAGACGATTGCAGAGACGCCGTGACGTGATAGATTAGGTCCATGGCATCTTTCCTTTCCCGCATACTTGGCGGTTTGACCGGCAAGCCACCCGAAGACAACACTGCTCCTCAGCGCAGCGAAGCGGTTGACTATGAGGGCTTGAAAATCCGTGCGGCACCAGAGAAAGCCGATAACCAGTGGCGCTTGGCGGGTGTGATCATCAAGCCGGGCGACGATGGCGATCTGGAACGCGTCTTCATTCGGGCCGACCTGTTTTCTTCGCGCGAAGAAGCTGAGACCTACAGCATCCGCAAGGGTCAGCAGATCATTGACGAACAGGGCGAGCGCCTTTTTGCCGACGGCGCGGCTAGTGGCCACACCTGAAGCTGAAGCGAGCCACAATTCACTCGTACCGCACGCGCGATGACGCTCAAACCAACCTGATTTCCCAACGAAACCTTGCTCGGATTCAACTGAGATGAGACCTTTTACAAAAAGGGAGGCCGAATCTGGGGAGGTTCGGATCTCATCGAACGTAACGGGTCGCGCCGGTATTTGGGGGAAGTGAGGCCGAATGGCTGCGGGAACGCAAGGCGATAAGCAGGGAAGCCATAAGAACGGGGATAAGCGCCGCCGGCTTTTTCAAAGCCTCTGGGCACAGATCGCCATCATTGCACCTGCGCTGGTATTGGTGATCGCCGGTTTCGTCGTAGCCTATCAGTTCGTCGGACCGCCGCCGCCCGATCGGATTGTTATGGCAACCGGGTCGGAAAGCGGTGCCTATCATGCCTTCGGAAAGCTTTATGCGGAACGCTTTCGCGAAGAAGGGATCGAGCTGGTCTTGAAGACCTCGGCAGGGTCCAGCGAGAACCTGGCGCTTCTTGCCGACGACAAGGCCGAGGTGCCTGTTGCTTTCATGCAAAGCGGGATCGGCAGGCCAGAGGATTATCCTGAACTGACCTCGCTGGGCAGCGTTTACTACGAGCCACTCTGGGTTTTCGTCCGGGCCGAAGGGCAACCCCGGCGTCTGACCGAACTCGCCGGCCTGCGTGTAGCTGTCGGTGCCGACGGCAGCGGCACCCGCGCGGTTGCACTCGCGCTGCTGGCCGACAACGGCATTACAGATGAAACCGCTGATCTGGTTCCGATCGGTGGTGCGTCGGCTGAAAAAGCGCTGTTGTCGGACGCCGTTGATGCAGCCGTCTTCGTGACCTCGGCGACTTCGCCACGCATTCGGACCCTGCTTGCTGCGCCCGGTATCGCACTGATGAGTTTCGAGCGTGCCGACGCCTACGTCCGGCGCAATGACTATCTGTCAAAAGTCCTCTTGCCGAAGGGAACGGTCGATCTGGCAGTAAATCTGCCCGCGGAAGACAAGGTCTTGCTGGCTCCGACCGCAACAATCGTCACCTCGCCGGCCCTTCATCCGGCGCTGGCCGATCTGCTGCTGCTGACCATGCGTGATGTGCATCGCGGTGGCGGACGCCTGGAGAAACCGAGCGCCTTTCCCACCGGCAATTTCGTGACCTATCCCCTGGAGCCGGCGGCCCAGCGCTTCTATGACGAAGGCCCCCCGTTCCTACAGCGTTATCTTTCTTTCTGGGCGGCCAATCTGATCGACCGTCTCAAGATCCTGCTGTTGCCGCTGCTGACGCTGCTCTATCCACTGTTCAAGGTGCTGCCGCCGACATACAGCTGGCGTATGCGCTCCAAGGTGAACCGCTGGTATAAGGACCTGCAGGCCCTGGACGACAAGCTGCGCGCCGACGCGATCTCCCGCGAAGATGCCACCGCGCGCCTTGATCAGATCGAGCAGTCGGTCGAACAGGTCTCGGTACCGGCCGGTTTTGCCGCCAGCGCCTACACCCTGCGCCTGCACATCGATTTCCTCCGCCGCAAGGTCGAGGACGCGCCCAGCGACGAAGACGACGCGGCGGTGGTGGGTTAAGGGGAATTGATCCGTTTACATGAAAACGAGTTGTTACGCTGACCCCGGCGCTGTCAGGCGGCACGGTTTTTATTTCGGCGCGGCCACGACAATCAGGCCCGCGGTGGCGATCATGGCGATACCGGCGAGCGTAACCCCATCGGGAATCTCTGCAAAGAGCACGAAACCCCAGAGCGCTGCAAAGCCAAGATAGGCGTAGTCGAAGGTGGCGATGATCACCGGCGGGCCGAGCTGGTAGGCTTTGGCAAAGCCGATGGAAATGACGACGATCAGAGTGGCTAGCAGGGTTAGAAAGATCCAGTCTTCCGGAGTCACCGCCACCCAGGCCCCGAAAAGGAACGGGTAATTTCCGCCTGCTTCAAGCGGCTGCCAGATGGCGAGTGCTGCTGTTGCAATCAGACCGACGGCAAGCAGCGCGAAGTTCAGTGCCAGAGAGAGGGTCATGGGAGACTCGTCGGCGCATTTGCTGCGGGTGATGATGGCTGCAAGGGCATAGCAAAGGCCGGCGATGACCGGGATCAGCGCCAGCAGCGAGAAGGCTTCGCCGCCGGGGCGCAGGATCACGATCACACCGGCAAAGCCAAAAATCACAGCCAGCCAACGCCGCAATCCCACAGGTTCGCCAATCCACCAGGCCGAGAGGAGGGCGATGAATATTGGAGCGGTATAGAGGGCGGCGGCGATGACGGAGAGCTCCAGCACAGGGATTGCGGCGTAGATTGCCAGATACATCATCGCCAGCAGCAGGGAACGCAGCGTGACCCAGGCGATGAACTTGGGCCGGGCCCCTCTTTGGCGGCGGCCAAACAGCTGAATACCAGCGAGAATCGTTATCGCCATGAAGGAACGGATCACGTAGAGCTGCCAGAGGGGAAAGTCGGCGCTGACGTATTTCACCAGGGCGTCGGTGAAAGACATCAGAAAGACCGTCGCCACAATCGCGACGATGCCCAAAAAGACCTGTTTCTGTCGCCCTTCGTCTCTATCCATGCTGCTACTCCCACCTCAACGAAAGCATGGATAGATCACTTCAATTGTTTTATATAGATGGTATAAATAGTATAGAGAATTTGATAAAAACGAATAATGAGAAAACTACCGATCGCTGGCCTGGAGGTGTTTTTAGCTGTTGCGGAGCATGGTTCGCTGCGGGCGGCTGCAACGGCCATTGGCGTGCGGCCACCAGTCGTCAGTCATCACCTGAAGGCCTTTGAGGAGCAGATCGGTGTCGGTCTCTACGCGCGGACGACCCGCTCGGTCCAGTTAACCGATGCCGGCCGGGCTCTGCTGAAAAAGGCCGCGCCCGCAATGATGCATCTTCATGAGGCGTTGGAGGATGCGCGCGGCGTCGGCGGAGCAAAAAAGGGCAACTTGCGGCTCACGCTGCCCTACGGCGCGTACCGTCTGTCGATTGCGCCGAAACTTGCGGCCTTTCAGCAGGCGTACCCTGAGATTCAACTCGACCTTTCCTTCAATGAGGCCTTCGTCGACATTATCGCCGAACGGTTCCACGCCGGTGTCCGGCTCGGCGGCAGCATTAACGAAGACATGATTGCCGTGCGCTTGACGCCGCCTTTGAAGGGCGCCTATTTTTCAGCGCCCGCCTATTTCGAAAAACACGGCCGCCCGGAACAGCCGCAGGATCTGCTGAACCACAACTGCATCCGTTACCGCTACATCAATTCCAAAAGACTCTATGACTGGTGCTTCGTCGGGCCCGACGGCGAATATACGGTCGATGTGTCGGGCGGTTTGATCGTCAACAGCTTCGAAGCGATCATGAATGCGGCCCGGGACGGTTTGGGGATCGGGCAGAACTTCCGCGCAGAGGTTCTGGAGGAGCTGGAAGCGGGAGGGTTGGAATCCGTGCTCGACGCCTATGTCACCGAGCGGCCGGGCTTCTATCTCTACTTCCCGAGAGAGAATGCACGCCTTGAACTCCTGAGGATCTTTATCGATTTTATGAAGCTCTAAGGCAGGACTCTAATTTCGGCCGGGTATCCTGTGGTGCAGCGTGAGACCGCGCGCCGTGCCTTCCGCGAAGCCTTTCCAATAGCTGTGTTCGGGCTTGGGCGTGCCGTCGTCGTTAAGGGCGTGTACGCCGTCTTTCGGATCAATAACGAGTTTAAGATAGTCGGCCAATCCGGCATCACTCTTGAGGTGTTTGCCGAAAAAGGCGGTCACGAAATGCTGGGCGATATTGTTCATGCGCAGCGTGTCCCAAACCGGGTCGGCGTAATGCCTGAAGGGCGCGAATTCCAGATTCTCGACCGGCTGCCAGGATTCGACAGGCGCCGGGATCGGTGCGGCTGCATTGTGGCCGGCATGATCGAAGGTCAGCAGATAGCGTTCCGCATTGATGCTTTGCTCGAAGATTGCCCGGACACCGTCCTCGTATCCGGAAACTTCGTCCTGGTTGCCCGCCATAAAGAAAGCGGGTATCCGCATCCCGGCCAGTCCCTGTGCATCCCAGAAGCCCCTGGTCATTCCCCAGGGAGCGATGGGGACGACCGCCTTGATCCTGGGGTCCACCTGAGCTTCGTGGCTCTCGCTGCCGGCCTGATGGGCGCTCAGCGTTCTGGCAGGCGCCCCCCAGTCGTAGTCGATGCTTTTTCCGGTAACGCCGCCACCCGCGGTGATGATGGCGCCGTAGCCGCCCATGGAGTAACCGATCAGGCCGGTTTTCGACGTATCGACGATACCTGCGAGGAAATGCCCTTCTTCGACGGCGAAGCGGCTGATTTCACTTAGCACAAAGGAAACATCGCGAGGACGGTTGACCAAAGTGCTGCCGAAAGCCGCCTTGTCGCGGTAGGTGCTGTCGGTGTGATCGATGGAGACCGTGACGTAACCCTTTGTTGCCAGATTCTCACCAAGATGGCTCATCAAGAAGCGGTTGCCGGGATAGCCGTGTGAGATCAGCACCAGCGGCCAGGATCCGCCTGTGGTCAGGGGAGGGGCGTCACGGACGGCCTTGCCCTGGAGTTCGACCTGGGTCTTGCCATCTCTGAGGAAAACCTCATAACTGCTTCCCTGGTCTTCGTTTTCAGCAAGCGCGGCCGGATACCAGACCTCCAGAGTCAGGGCGCGATCGTATCGGGGTAGCGCCTGACCGGTCTGAACCGAAAGAATGTCGATCTGATCCGGATTGACCACCTCGACGGTCCGAACGCCGATCGCGTGCGGGCCATGTGCCGCCAGCTCCGGAGCATCCGGGCGTATCTGGTCGATACGATTACTTTCTGCCACTGCCGTTCCTGTGAGCAGTGCCCAGATGAATGCGGCGCTGATAACTGGTTTCACGTGTCCTGCTACCTTCTCTCGCGGTTCCCGCGCCGACCGGAAGCCTTGTGCCTGAGTGCTGGCTGATTGTTTTCGCCGATATCAAAGAAAGATTCCTGAAGCTGGATGTTCTCAAAGAGCAAACTATCACAACCGCCTTTGGGAGTGGCACCTGTTAAGTTGTGTCTTCGCGTCTCTTGCGTCCCCGGAGGGAATGGCTAATCTGCGCCAGCTTTGACGAGGCGCCTGAGATGACGGTGCGCGCGATACAACAAGGAAGTTTAGGCAATGCGGCGGAAAACGCGGCGCGGCGGTGGACGGCAGATGGAACTGACCGTCGAGACATTGGGGGCACGCGGAGATGGCGTGACACAGCTCGATGGGCGCCCGGTGTTCCTTCCGATGACCCTTCCGGGCGATCGGGTGATTGCACGGATCCAAGGCGAGCGGGGCGGCGGGCTGAAGGCCGAAGTTGTCGAGCTGCTGGAGACCGGCTCAGGCCGTGTCGACCCACCCTGCCCGCATTTCGGACCCTGCGGCGGCTGCACAGTGCAGCATCTCGATCCGGCGCCATATGGCGAATGGAAACGTGATCTCGTGGTTCAGGGACTCGAGCGGCGCGGATTCTCTGCCGACATTGTTGCGCCCCTGATTCAAACGGCGCCCGGCAGCCGGCGACGTATGTCGCTGCGGGCTCTCAAGCAGGGCAAGAAACTGCGGCTTGGCTTTAACGGCCGGGAAAGCCGTTTCATTGTTGATCTCGAAACCTGCCTCCTGGTTACACCCGGCTTGAGGGCATTGATCGCACCGTTACGCGCTGCCCTGTCGGCGGCACTGGCCGAGAGGGAACAGGCAGATATCGTGGTCACGGAAACGCAGACTGGTCTCGACCTTCTGATCTCCTCGGCGGCGAACCTGGATCTTCAGGCGCGTGAAAACTGGGCGGCTTTCGCCGAAGCCCAAGATCTGGCGCGCCTGTCCTGGCAGCACCCGGATGAAGAGAGTGAACCGCTGAGCGTGCGGCGAGGTCCGCAGGTCTCCTTTGGCGGTATTGCTGTGGAGCCGGTGCCGGGCGGTTTCCTGCAACCCAGTGTCGAGGGCGAGCGGACTTTAACCGATCTCGTCATGAGCTTCGTGCCCA
Organism: Pelagibius sp. Alg239-R121; assembly: GCF_947331435.1. Taxonomy (GTDB): domain Bacteria; phylum Pseudomonadota; class Alphaproteobacteria; order Kiloniellales; family Kiloniellaceae; genus Denitrobaculum. The sequence continues at coordinate 509,891 of NZ_CAMZOF010000004.1, forward strand.
AGGCTGCGGAGACCATTGCCGACCTATTTTCCGGGGCGGGAACCTTCACCTTTCCCTTGGCTGCCCGGGCGCGGGTCCATGCGGTCGAAGGCGACGAGCGCTCGGTCGCAGCTCTTTGGTCTGCGGCACGGCGTGCGGATCTCGCCAACCGGATAACTGTCGAACAGCGCGACCTGATGCGCCAGCCGGTCGGTGCCGATGAATTGGAAGGTGGCGATTGCGTGGTCTTTGATCCGCCGCGGGCCGGTGCGCGGGATCAGGCGCTTGAGCTTGGGGATTCGAGCATAGCCACAGTCATTGCAGTTTCCTGCAATCCCAATACTTTTGGGCGTGATGCTCGGATTTTGGTTGATAGTGGTTATGAGCTGACCGAAGTCACTCCTGTCGACCAGTTCCCTTGGTCGGGTCACGTCGAGTTGGTGGCTTGTTTCAAACGAAACTAATTTTTTGAGAGCGGCCGGTCTTGCCGGCGATCATCCACACTGCGCGCGGTTGCGCAGCAGGTGATCGGCCAGCACCACGGCCATCATCGCCTCGCCGACCGGAACCGCACGGATCCCCACACAGGGATCGTGCCGGCCTTTGGTGAAGATCTCGGTGTCCTTGCCAAAGATATCGACCGTCTTGCGGGGGCTGAGGATCGAGCTGGTCGGCTTGACCGCAAAGCGGACGACCACATCCTGGCCACTGCTGATGCCGCCTAAGACGCCGCCGGCCTGGTTCGAAGAGAAAGCGATCCTGTTGCCGTCCATGCGCATCTCGTCGGCGTTTTCCTCACCGGAGAACGCAGCACTGGCGAAACCGGCGCCGATCTCGACACCCTTGACCGCATTGATGCTCATCATGGCTTTGGCCAGGTCCGCGTCCAGCTTGTCGTAGACCGGCTCGCCCAGCCCCGCGGGAACGCCGCTGGCCACTACCTCGACCACGGCCCCCAGAGAAGACCCGCTCTTTCGGGCAGTATCGAGGATATCGGCCCACTCAGCGGCGGCTCCTGCATCGGGGCACCAGAAAGGATTGTTGCCGGTTTCGACCCAATCCCATTTATCCCGGTCGATGAGGTGCGGACCCATCTGCACAAGGGCTCCACGGATGCTCACGCCGTCCTTCAGGACATGATCCAAGACTTTGCGGGCGACACCTCCCGCGGCCACACGCATGGCGGTCTCGCGGGCCGAAGAGCGCCCTCCGCCCCGATAGTCGCGCACACCGTACTTGGTCCAGTAAGTGTAGTCGGCGTGACCCGGGCGGAACTTGTCCTTGATCTCGCTGTAGTCCTTTGAGCGCTGATCTGTGTTCTCGATGACCAGAGAAACCGGGGTTCCCGTCGTCACACCTTCAAAGACGCCTGAGAGAATTTTGACCTCGTCGGCTTCCTGGCGTTGAGTGGTAAAGCGCGACTGTCCGGGTTTGCGCGCGTTCAGCCAACCTTGCAGGTCGGACTCCTGAAGCGGCACAAGCGGCGGCACACCGTCGATCACGCAGCCGATGGCAGGACCGTGGCTTTCACCCCAAGTGGTGAAGCGGAAGCTTTCGCCGAAGGCGTTACCGGGCATGGGAGTGGGTCAGGATTGCGGGTTGAAGTTGGACAGCAAGTCCGCGAGCTGTGGCGCAGCGTCGACCGCCATCATGCCGACAACATGATAGCCCGAATCCACATGGTGAATTTCACCGGTCACGCCGCTGGACAGATCCGACAACAGATAGAGTCCCGCGCCGCCGACCTGTTCAATCGACACGTTCTGACGGAGCGGCGAGTTGTACTCGTTCCACTTCAGAATGTGGCGGAAATCGCCGATCCCCGAAGCTGCGAGGGTCTTGATTGGCCCGGCGGAGATTGCATTAACGCGGATACCCTGGGCACCGAGATCCGCGGCGAGGTAACGCACGCTCGATTCCAAAGCCGCTTTGGCAACGCCCATGACATTGTAGTGCGGCATGACTTGCTCTGCGCCGTAGTAGGTCAGCGTCAACAGGCTACCGCCCTCGTTCATCAGAGGCAGGGCACGCTGTGCGATTGCCGTAAAGGAATAGCAGGAGATATCCAGGCTGCGCAGGAAGCCTTCGCGGCTGGTATCAACGTAACGGCCCTTCAGCTCTTCCTTATCCGCGTAAGCGATTGCATGGATGACAAAGTCAATTTTGCCCCATTTTTCTTCGAGCGCCGTGAAGACCGCGTCGACGCTGGCGTCGTCGGTAACGTCGCACTGCAGGACGATGTCGGATCCAACCGATTCTGCGAGCGGTTTGACCCGTTTGGCCAGGGCATCGCCCTGATAGGTAAAGGCCAACTCCGCACCATGCGCATGTGCCTGCGCCGCGATACCCCAGGCGATCGATCGATCGTTCGCCACGCCCATGACGAGCCCGCGTTTGCCGGCCATGATCGGTTGCGAATCAGACATTCATTTCCTCACTGTAACACTACTCTTGAGAGAGGCCGCATCCTACACCAATGCCCCGGCGGGTCAAAGGCGTCGAACAGCCGCTTTTCTGCGGTCCTTGTAGGCTTTCGAGGGGGCTAAGGTCAATTGAATGAACGGAAATTAGGATTTACCGTGCTAAGGTGAAACAGTCATACACAAATTGTGAATTGGATGATCCATGTCGGAGCGATTCAATCCGCTCAGGACTTTGCACTCCATGACCAGCTTGCGGCCGGTCAAAACCCTTCGGGATCTACCGAGCGTGGCGCTTTATGCAGGCAGACGCTTCCTCAAAGACAGCTGTCCGCGCTCCGCGGCAGCTCTGAGCTATTCCTCGCTTTTGGCGATGGTACCGCTTTTGACGATCGCGCTCACGGTGCTCTCTGCATTCCCAACTTTTTCGACCGCCCGCACCGAGCTGCAAAGCATGGTCTTCAGTAACTTCCTGCCCGATGCCGGGATCGAGATCAGCGATCAGCTGACGTCCTTCATCGAAAATGCCACCCAGACCACCGGAATCGGTGTCGTCGCGTTGGCGGCCACGGCGCTTTTGCTCCTGTCCACTATTACAAGCGCCTTCAATGCGATCTGGCGGGCGGCGGACCAACGTTCACTGTTCCTCAAGCTGCTCGTTTATTGGGCCTTATTGACTCTGGGGCCGCTGCTGATCGGGGCGTCTCTGTCGTTGTCGAGCATTGGTTTCGCCATGGTCGAATGGTCGGGTATTGACGGCTATACCTCTTCATTGTTCTTCGATGTGACACGGTTTTTGCCGGCAGTCCTTTCTGCCGGTGCTTTCACCCTGCTTTATATCGTCGTGCCTTACCGGCCGGTGCGCGTACGCCATGCGCTCTTTGGTGCCGTGGTCGCGGCCTTCCTGTTCGAAGTGCTTAAAAAGGGCTTCGCGCTGTATCTCACCCATTTCCCGTCCTACCAGGCGCTATACGGTGCTTTGGCGGCCGTTCCCATTTTCCTGGTCTGGATGTATCTCTCCTGGGCAGTGATCCTATTCGGTGCTGAGATCGCGGCTTCCTTGCCGGAATGGCGTGCAAACTCGCGCCGTGGAGAGATCTCCGGCGCCCCTGGCGCCCGGCTAGCCCTTGGACTGTCGATCCTGGCCAGATTACACAGGGCGGCACAGGACGGGCGTAAGGTGCGCGAGCTTAACCTGGTAACCGGCTTTCCGGCAGGTTTCGACGAGTTGGCCGATGTCCTGCATGGGCTGCGCAGCAACGGGTTCGTTTCACGTACCTCGGGGGCGAATTGGGTGCTTTCGCGTGATTTAAGCTGCGCAAAGCTGAAGGATTTAATGGTTTCTCTGGATCTGACCCTGGATCCTGGTGAGGGTTGGCCGGAAAACGTGGGTGAAATCATCGAGGCGCTGAGCCGGCGCGGAGACAAGTTGACGGAACAGCCTCTGGCCGAGTTGTTATCTATGGACCCGGTTGTCGAGCCGTTAAGTTTCGGGCGACCCGCGTAGGCTTTCCTCAAGCATTTCCCTGGCGTCTTCGGGAAGTTCCTGGATCGCGTTGTTGAGTTGCTCAAGCGCCCGGCGCAAGCCATAAACCTGATCGAGCAGGCGGAGGACAACGGGCATGGCTTCCTCGTTCACCCCGATATCGCGCCGCAATTCGGCGATCAGGCGGACACGTGCGAAATCGTCTTCGTCAAAATGATACTCGCCGTCCTGCTCGCTCGGAAGCACCCAGTTCTGTTCGATCCAAATGGTAATCTCCGATGCTGAAACATCGAACTCGTTGACCAGATCGTCTACCGTTTTGACCATCTTTCGCCCCGTACTTTCATTTTATCCGCTGCGGAAACAAGCTCTCTTGTGCTCCGAACCATGCCTGAGAGGCCGGCATAAGACGGCTTACCCCAAGTCAGCTTTTCCGCGTGGATCATATTGATTGTTTTTCGACCAGGTTTCGACGAAGCGCTGCAGCTCCTCGTCCGGCGTGTCCGGCAGCATGACCCGCAGTTTGACGAACTGATCACCAGCCGCCTTACCCCCACGGCCCGGAACCCCTTTGCCCTTCAAACGCAACGTGCTGCCTGAATTGGAACCCGGCGGGATCTTCATGGTGACCTTTCCGGCGACCGTCGGCACCGTGATGGCTGCGCCCAGAACGGCTTCTTGCAGCGAAACGGGAAGGTCGAGAGTTATGTCGGCGCCTTCGCGGGAAAAATGCGGATGACTGCGGACCGAAACCTCGATCATCGCGTCCCCGTTGGGGGCGCCGCCGATTCCCGCCATGCCCTGACCCTTGAGGCGAAGGCTTTGTCCGTTTTCGGTTCCTGGAGGAATACGAATATCCAGCGTCTTGCCCTCGCCCAGGCGAATGCGCTTGGTTGCCCCCGCGGCTGCTTCCAGAAAATCAACGTCGACCGCGTAGGAAACATCCTCTCCCTTGCGCCGGACCGAGTGGGCCTGTTTGCGCCCCCTGCCACCGAAGAGGTCGGAAAAGATATCGCCAACGTCGATGTCGTCACCGAAGTCGTAACGGCTGTATTTTCCCCCATCGTCCGCACGTTGACGGTAGTAGCCGCCTTTCCAGGGAGTCTCCTGCCCTGAGCCGTCGATCTGACCCGCGTCGAATTTACCGCGTTTTTCCGCATCGCCCAGAATGCCATACGCCTGCGACACCTCCTTGAACTGCTGTTCGATGGCGTCGTTCCCGGGATTGAGGTCGGGGTGGAGCTTTTTGGCAAGTTTGCGATAGGCAGCCTTGATCTCTTCAGCGCTGGCCGTTTTCGCAACGTTCAGTGTTTTATATGGGTCTTTCATTACCTGTTGTCGCCGTTGTGCACCGTTTCGCAGCCCAGGATTCTCTGGGCGCAATCTCTGTTATGACCCATGCCGCTATGCAATCCGTGCTTGCACAGTTTGCAGTAGCCGGCGGGCGTTACGATTGGATTTGCCAGGATCCGTCCGGTTGCCTGCAGGCGACACCGTAGGCGGTTTCTTCCTTACCACCGATGGTGACTTCCTGTTGAAACTCGCGGCAATAGTTACCGTTTTCCGTCGTGCCTTCGCGGGTAGCCGTGACAGTGCCGGAATTTCCACTGTCCGGGTTGTCCCAGGTGATTTCCTGTCCAATTGGCGCGGTCGTTGCCTGAGTGTAGGCCTGTTCCGCCTTTTCTTTGTCGGCGTTGTCCAACGATTTGCCAATCTCGCTGCCGACGAGCGCGCCGAGTAAAGCGCCTGCTGCCGTTGCGACAAGCTGTCCGCTGCCACTGCCGACCTGGGCGCCCACAACGGCTCCGCCGACACCACCGAGAATGCCACCAATCGTTTGCTTTGTTCCCGGGCCGTCACCGTTCTCGCAGGCAGCGGTCAAGAGCACGAGAGTCAGGGCCATAACTGTGGTTCTGGTACGCATATGTCTACTCTTTCAGTCTAAGATGCCGCGATACAGCAGTTGCCGGTGTGAGTCTACCGCCTGTCTTCGGGAAAATCATCCCTTTGCAGCGCGGCGACCGCGAAGAGCCTCTGCGGGCTTAATGCGGATAAACCCCTTAGGTGAACCGTTTAAACCTCGATTGGACGCGAACCGGCTAAGATGCTGTATTCCGGTCGTGTGACGCTTTAAGCTTCGTCGCGGATATGGCAATGCTCGGCTGCTGCTTCAATCGAAGAATGCGCGGGCCACCCGGTTAAGGGCTTTTACAGGCAGAAAAGAAAGCGAGATATGATCCGAGATACAACACCCGCAGATCCATTCGAGCTGTTTGAAGCCTGGCTGAAAGAGGCCGAAGCGAGCGAGCCAAACGATCCGAGTGCTATGAGCCTGTCGAGTGTCGGGGCAGATGGCATGCCCAGTTCGCGCATGGTGTTGCTAAAGGGCGTCGATCCACGCGGTTTTGTTTTCTACACAAACTTCGAGAGCCGGAAAGGGGAACAGCTTTTAACGAAGCCCAAGGCTGCTTTGTTGTTTCATTGGAAATCGTTACGGCGTTGTGTTCGTATTGAAGGTGAAGTTGAAGTCGTCGCCGGAGAGGAGGCCGACGCCTATTTTTCCAGCCGGCCGCGTCAAAGCCAGATTGGTGCCTGGGCGAGCCAGCAATCGCGGCCGCTTGAAGGGCGCTTCGAACTGGAGAAGCGCGTCGCACTTTATGCCGCAAAGCATGCAGTGGGTAGCGTTCCCCGGCCTGATTACTGGTCTGGCTTCAGGGTCATGCCCCGCCGGATCGAGTTCTGGCAGGATGGCGCTTTCCGTCTTCACGACCGGCTGGTTTACTCGCGAAGCGGAGAAGGCTGGACAACGGAACGTCTCTATCCGTAACCGCCGCATTTGAATTGGGTTCAAACTGAATGGCAGAGCCGCAGCGTGAAGGACCGGCGTCGGACGACCCTGATACCGTGACCGCGAGCGAGCGGACGGCGCGGCTGCTGCGGGCGGCGACCTATGCTTCTGTCGTGACCGCTGCCGGTCTGGTGGTGCTAAAACTGGGGGCCTGGTGGCTCACGCATTCAGTTAGTCTGCTGTCTACTTTGGTGGATTCGCTGCTTGATGTTGCCGCCTCGGTGATCAACCTTCTGGCGATCAGGGCCGCACTGACACCGGCGGACCACGATCATCGCTTCGGTCACGGTAAAGCCGAACCCCTTGCCGCGTTGGGTCAGTCCGCTTTCATTGGCGGTTCGGCGGTATTTCTGCTGCTTGAAGTGAGTCAGCGTTTTCTGGACCCGCGCCCCATAGAGGCAACCACCGTCGGCATCGCCGTCATGGTCTTTTCCATCGCCGCGACACTTGCGCTGCTGCAGTTTCAAAAATATGTGATTCGCGAGACCGGCTCACTGGTTATCGAGGCCGACGCCCTTCATTTTTCAGTCGACGTGCTGGTCAACGCCAGCGTTATCGTGGCGCTGCTTCTGGTCGCGCAATTCGGCTGGCTGCTGGCCGATCCATTGTTCGGGCTGGGGATCGGCGTGTACATCCTTTGGAACGCCTGGAAGCTGATGCGTTCGTCGCTCGACATGCTGATGGACCGGGAACTGGCCGACGATGAACGAACGAAGATCAGTCGGATCATTCTCGCCAACGAAGAGGTTTGTGGTCTGCACGATCTCCGCACCCGTTCTTCTGGCCGCCAGATTTTCGTTCAATGCCACGTTGAACTGGACGGAGACATGTCGTTGGCCGCTGCACACGCAGTGACCGACCGGATCGAGGTGCAGCTCGAGGAGGCCTATCCACAGGCGGAAATCCTGTTTCACCAAGACCCCCATGGCATAGAAGAACGCCATGGCGTTCCGGAAAATCTGGACATGGATCAACCGGGTGATGCTTTCAGCAAACCTCAATGAGGCCTCGTAAATTGCCTTGATTTAGGTCATATTGAGAACAACGGCTTCGCCATAAAATGCCTTCATGACAACCTCAGGGATGAATTGGAGAGCGCAATGGGCCTGTCGAAGGTGCTCGTTATTGTAGATGGAACGCCATCTGCTGAGCATGCACTCGCTACAGCATTGGATTTGGGGCAGCGCTATTCCTGCCGTGTCGATGTTCTGCATGTCGAAATGGACGCAGAGGCCTCGATTCCCATACTCGGCGATGGCATGTCCGGTACGGTGGTCACCCAGATGATCGATAGTCTGCGTGAGACAGCGCAAACCCGGCGGGAGCAGGCCTCCCGCGTTTTTGACGAACTCTGTGTCCGCAAGGGCCTGCCGGTGGTTGAGCCTACGGAACCGTTGAAGCACGGAAGTTTTAACGTCAGTTTCACGCATGTCGTGGGTGTTGAGGCCGACGAAGTCTCCCGCCGCGGCGGTTTGGCGGACCTGACGATTCTGGCCCGGCCGGCCGTTGACAGTGATCTTGACCTGTCGCAAACGCTTGATGCTGCGCTGTTCGATACGGGACGGCCGGTAATGCTGGTTTCGGGAGCACCTCCCGAACGCGCGCTTGAGACTGTTGCGATCGCCTGGGACGGCTCAAGGGAAGCTTCGCGCGCCGTGGCAATCGCCCTTCCGCTGATAATGCAGGCAGAGCGTGTTGTCGTGGTGACGGCGCGGGAGACTTCGGTCAAGTCCGAACCAAGCGAGCTTACAAATTATCTCGCCGGTCAGGGCATAGAGGCAAAAACCTGGGCATTCATCCCGGGGGAAGAACCGACCGGGGAGGCAATTCTGGCCGAGGTCGGAAAAGCCGGAGCAACTCTTCTGGTGATGGGCGCCTACGGCCACAGCCGCTTCAGGGAAATGGTGCTTGGCGGCGTGACCCGCAGCGTGTTGAGCGATGCACGGCTTCCGGTGTTCCTTGCGCATTAGAGTCTGATCGCACTCCGGAGGCTTGGGTGGCGGCGGGATTTAATCGGCTTGATGCAAGCTGTGGCCTGTGCCTGAGACGGCAATTTTAGAAACTGGTTTGGACAGTGGCTGTTTTCATGGCGGTCGATGCCACCTGTATCCAGATAAAGACGAAACCAATGAGATCGAGGATGACGGCATGACACTGACAAAAGTACGCATGGAACTGGCACGCGATCACGACTTTCCGCAAGGGAGCGCATTGCACGGTTATGAATTTACGGCGCCTTTGACGCCGGAGGGCCATATCGATGCAGAGACTTGGCGCAAGGACCGCCGCCACTGCACGGTGCGGCGTTTCTGGGCCGGCGAGGACGATCAGTCAGGGCACCTCATCCACACCAAGGGACGGTCTTGGGTATTTCACTACGATATCTCAGCGGGTGATGCCGACAACCGAGCAACCTTCAATGGCGTTGGTGTCAATGAACCGGGGGATGATGAAGCCGGTTTCAAATTCGACCATCACGTTTTTCGGCAAGGAGAGTATGTGTCCGTCCACGAGCAGGATGGGGCGATGCGGACTTTTAAAGTCGTGAAGGTCAATCCGGCATTGGCGGTTTCTGCCTGATTGATGGGTTGCAGACGTATCGGTGGTGGATCGCGAAGATTCCGGGCGGAAACGAACCGTATTTCGCGTCAAAAAACAGAAAGACTGATCGGGGCGCGGTCTGGACTGGCGGTTGCCAGTGGATTGGGTAATATTCGCCCATGACAGCAGATCCAGATCGGAAAACCATGATCCTGACCGGCGCTAGCCGCGGGATCGGCCATGCGACCGTCAAACGCTTCAGCGATGAGGGTTGGAGAGTCATCACCTGTTCGCGCGAAGTCATTCCCATGGAATGTCAACGCGACCCCAACTGGACCCACCATATTACCGCCGATCTGGCCGAACCCGGCAGCACAGATTCCTTTGTGGAAGAGGCGACAGGTCTGCTGGGCGATGGCCCGCTGCACGCCCTCGTGAATAACGCCGCTGTATCGCCCAAGACTCCCTTTCAGGAGCGCCTTGGCTGCTTGAATGGCGATGTGGGGACTTGGCGGGAAGTCTTCGAACTTAATTTCTTCGCCCCCTTAATGCTGGCGCGCGGCTTTGCGGCGCATCTGGGCCGGGGCACCGGGAGTGTCGTAAACATTACCTCGATCGCCGGCCACGGCGTGCATCCCTTCGCCGGATCTGCCTATTCAACTTCCAAGGCCGCACTCTCCGCCCTGACGCGAGAACTGGCCGTTGAATTGGCCGGTCTCGGTGTCCGGGTTAACGCTGTCGCCCCAGGTGAGATTGAAACCTCGATGGTTGGCGAAGAATATGAGGCTCTGATCCCTCGGATCCCCATGCAGCGCATGGGCGAGCCTTCGGAAGTTGCCTCCGCGGTTTTCCAGCTTTGTACTGCCGATTTCGGCTATGTCACAGGGACGGAGATCTTCGTTACGGGCGGTCAGCACCTGTACTGACGATCTAAGGAATCTACGGGTGGTCAGAAATGAGGGCTGCGGCGAGTGCCTGCTGCAGCACTTAAAGCCAGCGTTTTATATATTTTAGTAGGATTCTGCCCCCAAAAAGGGCCGGCTTTTGAGGTTTCAGGCGATCCGCGAACGGAGTTCCGCAAGCCAGTTCAGATGGCCACGCGCCTGATCGATATCGTGATCGAGCCATTGGCTCAGATAGCCTAGATCTTTGTCGTGTTGAGCTCTCAGATTTGTCGATCGATCCAACTGGCGCTGTGAGATCTCATGCAGGATATCGATCTGAATCAGTTGGTCGTCTTGCGGAAGGAGATGCAGAAAGCGCATCTTCAAGGCGATGATCAGTTTGCTGACATCGTTGACCGGCGCGCGGGAATTCGACTTCATGAGGCGGTAAATTTCCTCCATCCCGTCGCTTGTCACACCAAGCAACTCGCCAACCGGAGAGGGGGCACCCTTAAGCGGTTCGATCAAGCGCTCAACTTTGAGGACTTCAAGCGGCGTGCCGACCAGATCCAGTGACGGCCCGATGATGTAACCGGTGAACTGCTTGACCTCCTGCGCCAGCGCCGCATAGGTCATTGGTGCTTCGGTCAGGCAGCCCAAGGCGAGGAGCCTTACGGCCTCGGTTGGAACCAGACTGTTGTCGCGATACATCGGCAGGTGTCCTCTGTAGGTAGCAGGAAGATAATCGCTTACGAGGCTTTTGTCCAGTATTTGTTATTGAGACGCATTCGCAATTAAGAATGCTGTGTTGATTCCGATTTACCGCGGTGTTCGGCATTTCGATGCCTCCGGAAAGCGCAAAAGAAAAGGGAGGCATTGCCTCCCTTTTTGTCTGAATGCCCCGATCTTTCGATCGGCTTTGGGCAGATTGGTCGCATCCGGGCTCCGGATCAGGTTTCCTGAACTCCGCGCAGGCGATCGTTCCTTCGACGCAAAAGCTCAAGCACCGTCATCAGCGCCACCGAAAAGAGGATAAGCATTGTTGCCACCGCCAGGATCGTCGGGCTGATCTGCTCGCGGATACCGGCCCACATCTGACGCGGAACCGTGCGCTGCTCGAAACCGGAAATAAAGAGAACCACCACGACTTCGTCAAAGGAGGTGATAAAGGCGAAGAGGCCACCGGAGATCACGCCAGGCAGGATCAGCGGCACGATGATCTTGAAGAAAGTCGTCGTGGGTGTCGCGCCCAGACTTGCCGACGCCCGAGTCAGACTGTGGTCAAAGCCAACGAGGGTTGCCGTCACCGTGATAACCACGAAGGGGGTTCCGAGGGCAGCATGCGCGAGGATGACGCCCGGGAAGCTCTGAGTCAGGCAGGCTTTCTCCTCAAGCATTCCAAAGGACCATTCCGGTGGAATGCAAACGCCGGAGTAAAAGAAATACATGCCGGCTGCCGAGATGATCAGGGGGACGATCATCGGTGAGATCAGAATGCCCATGATTGCGCTACGCCCGGGCAGGTGCGAACGACTCAGGCCGAGCGCGGCCAATGTTCCCAGCCCGGTTGCCAGAAAGGTCGCGAAGAAGGCGACAATGAAGCTGTTTTTGATCGAAAACAGCCACTGCTCGTTATCGATGATGTCCTTGTACCAGCGTGTGGAATAGGCCTCGGGTTCGAATGCCAGCATGCCTTCGCTGAAGGTGAAATAGGGCTCCGCATTGAAGGACAGCGGAATGATCACCAGAATCGGCAGGATCAGGAATAGAAAGATCAGGGCACAGATAAACCGGAAACCATAGTGCCAGGCTTTGCCGAGGGGACCGACATAGGGAGGGAGTGCAGTTGCCATCTGTGATTATCCCAACTTCATGTTGTCGATGCCGACAAGGCGGTTGTAGATCCAGTAGAGCGCCAGGACACCGGCCAGCAGGATTCCGCCAAGCGCGGCCGCCAGTCCCCAGTTCAGCGACTGCTGCATATGGTAAGCGATGAAGTTACTGATCAATTGTCCGGTCCGTCCGCCGACCAGAGCCGGCGTGATGTAGTAGCCAATGGCCAGGATGAAGACGAGGATCGAACCCGCGCCGATTCCGGGGACGGTTTGCGGGAAATAAACCGTCCAGAAGGCTCTGGCAGGCGTTGCGCCAAGAGATTTGGCGGCCCGCATGTAGGTTGGCGAGATGGTCTTCATCACGGAGAAAAGCGGCAGGACCATAAAGGGCAATAGAATGTGCACCATGGCGACGACCGTGCCGGTCATGTTGTAGATCATCTGAATGCGGCCGTCTTCGCCGATGATGCCGGTCCAAACCAGAATGTCGTTGAGCACGCCCTCCGTCTGCAGCAATACGATCCAGGAGGATGTCCTGACCAGCAGCGAGGTCCAGAAGGGCAGCAGCACCATGATCATCAGCAGATTGCTGGTCTTGGTCGGCAGTATGGCCATCAGGTAGGCGATGGGGTAGGCGAGCAGCACACATAGGCCGGTGATCAGCAGGCTGACCCAAAGGGTCCGCATAAAGAGCGCCACATAGATTTGGCGGGATTCGGGTTGATCCACGACCGTACCGTCAACGTCGTAAGTCTTGTCGATTGCCGCCAGGTAATAGGCGAAGGTGTAGGGTTCTGCGAGGCGCTTCAGGACCGACCAGGTTTCAGGCTGGCTCCAGCGCTTGTCGATCTCGACAAGATCTTCTTTGGTTGGTGCTTCCAGCTTTTTGAGCTTGCGGCCTGACTTGGTGACCAAGCTGCGCGAACCGGCCAGCTCGTAATTAAGCCGTGTCGCGACCTTGCCAAGCGTCCGTTCTTTGCTGGCGAAGGCAAATTCACCAGCCAGGGATACAAACGCTTCATCTCCGGGGAGGCCATTGCCATCCCAGGCCCGAAGGATCTCTGCGGTCTTCGGAAGAATCGTACTGACGGTTGGGTTATCGACGCCACGGAAGACCATCAACGCGATGGGGTAAACGAAAGTAATGAGGATGAATGCGAGCAGAGGAAACACGAGACCGAGAGCCTTCAACCGGTTCCGGCGTTCTGCGCGAGCCAGACTTGCCTTCAGCGGTACACCTGCCGCATCCAACATCGGGCCGCTAGCTTCGACCTGTGCCATCCAAATCCCCCTGGCCAAACAACTCTGGCTAAATCTGTTCTGTATTCAGCGTTTTTAGTTTTTGGCGGGTTTTCCCGCCTTGGGACTGGCGGGAGGCTCAGAGATCAAATCTCAAGCCTCCCGCCGATCCAATAGGACGTTTCCCGTCGGATTACTTCGCCAGCCAGGCCGCGAAGCGCTCGTTCAGTTCATCCGTATGATCGGCCCAGAACTCGTAATCGTTCTGGAGCGCGGTCTTGAAGTTATCCGGAGCCGTCGGCATGTGCGGCTGCATATCTTCCGCAACCAGCGGGAAGGAGGACTTCCGGACCGGGCCGTAAGAGATCCACTTGGACTGATCAGCCAGACGCTGGGTGTCGGTTGAGAACTTCACGAAGTCCAGGGTGGCCTCCATGTTCTTTGCGCCCTTCGGGATCACCCAGAGATCAAGATCCCAGACCTGGCCGTCCCAAATGATTTCGAACGGCTTCTTCTCGGTGAAGATCGCGTTGAACAGACGGCCGTTGTATGCCGAAGCAATGGAGACTTCACCGTCGGCCAGCATCTGCGGCGGCTGCGCACCGGCTTCCCACCAGATGACATCGTCTTTGATGGTGTCAAGCTTGGCGAAGGCACGGTCGACACCCTCTGGTGTTCCGAGAACTTCGTAGACCTGCTCAAGAGGCACGCCGTCGGCCATCAAGGCCCATTCCAGGTTCACTTTCGGGCTTTTGCGAAGGCCACGCTTGCCTGGGAACTTAGCGGTGTCGAAAAGATCGCCAATAGCAGTCGGCTTTGCATCCGGATACTTGGAGGCATCGAAGGCAAAGACCGTCGACCAGACGATTTCACCGACCGCACACTCGGTCAGAGTGTTTTCGATGAAGTCTTCGGTTGCCGGCGTGCCGTCGGGTGCGGCTGGAAGGATCGAATGATCGATTGGCTCCAGGATACCTTCGTCGCAGCCGCGGATGGCGTCGGACAGCTCGACATCGACCAGGTTCCAGGTAACGTTGCCTGCTTCAACCTGAGCGCGGACCTGAGCCAAACCGCCGTTGTAATCCTCGGAATTGATTGGCGTACCGGTTTTTGCCGTGAAAGGCTTGTGGTAGGCCTCGACCTGACTCTTGGTGTAGGCGCCACCCCATGACACGATAGTCAGGGCATCCGCTGCAGCGGCTGGCCCGGCCGCATAAACTGCAGCCGAGAGCGCCACAACGGCAGCGCCCGTGTACTTGATGATTGTTTTCATAACTCGACTTCTCCCATTATTAAGCCTTAGTTTCGCACTACTCGAACAAAGTGTCGGAAGTTGCGGTTCTTCGTTACCGGTTACCGCGGGATTTTTTCTTATTGTTATCTGAATACCTTGTCCGGTTTCCGGGCATATCAATGCTCGGCGGGGCCTGCCTCAGGTAACTGCGCCGCCGCACTAGGCATCCAATGCTCTGCAATCCTCGGCCTGCCAGCCGACCTTCACCGTTTCACCCGGTCGAAGATGGACATGGCCGGCGGAGTTCGGAACCTTGACGATGAAGTCATCATGACCGCAAACCGAAACACGGGTGCGCATGTGATCTCCAAGATAAATCAGTTCTTCGACTCTCGCGTCGAATACGTTCGGGCAACTGCCGTCCGTCGGATTGACCATCACCCGCTCGGGGCGCAACGACAGGGAAGAGCGGCTGCCGATGCCATCGATGTTGATCGGCACGGCCTTGACCTCGCCACTGCCATCCACCTCAACGGTGCAGGTCGAGCCGTTCGTCGCTGTCACCTTGCCTGAAAGCTTGTTGTTCTCGCCGATGAACTGCGCAACGAAGGAGTTTTCGGGCAGTTCATAAAGCTGGTCAGGCGGCGCCAACTGCTGGATTACGCCATCGTTGAAGACGGCGACCCTGTCCGACATGGTCAACGCTTCCGACTGGTCGTGGGTCACGTAGACGACGGTGACCCCCAGGTTGTCGTGGATGTGCTTGATTTCATATTGCATCTGCTCACGCAGTTGCTTGTCGAGCGCACCGAGAGGCTCGTCCATCAAAACAAGTTTGGGCTCAAACACAAGCGCGCGGGCGACCGCGACTCGCTGGGCCTGACCACCGGACAACTGTGCCGGCCGCCGTCCCGCGAATCCGCCGAGCTGAACCATATCCAGCGCGCGCTGAACACGCGTTTCAATGTCGTCCTTGCTCATCTTCCGGACGACCAGCGGATATGCCAGATTCTCCGCAACCGTCATGTGGGGGAAGAGGGCGTAATTCTGAAACACCATGCCGATGTCGCGCTTGTGCGGCGGCACGTTGTTGATGGAGTTACCATCCAGAATAATTTTACCGTGAGTTGCCGTCTCGAAGCCCGCGAGCATCATTAGGCATGTGGTTTTGCCGGAGCCAGATGGCCCCAACATGGTCAGAAATTCACCTTTAGCGATATCAAGATTTAGGTTTTTGACGACAAGAATTTCGCCGTCATAGCTTTTCTGGACCTCCTCGAATCGTACGAGGATTTCTTCGTTATCCGCCACCATTCAGCCCTGTCCCTGCTGATATTTATGCGAGTTGCCAGTGGTCTCTTGCCACTGTGCTCCCGCTCTGTTGCGGCTACGCTACGACAAATGAAGGTTGATTGTCACCCCTTATACTGAGCTTTTTTGCGACGCAATATGTGTTCCGCAAGTCTCATTCAAAAGAGCAGCTTCGATAAACCGCTATTTTTGCCGGAATATCGCAAAAAAAGGCGAGATTTATTAAGGAAATCTGTAATGAGCTTTATTGATGCTTACATTGGCGAGTGTAATAACCACTTGATAAAGTTGCGATTCAACTCGTGAAATTCACAAAAATTGTAAATATGACTATTGAGATGTTGCCAGTGGTAGCACCACGCACACCAGTTCAAGCGACCCGCAATGGACGCCGTTCACTCCGATCAGAACCGGGTATGGATAAACTCAGGCAGCGCGGTCGAGTTTCAGGTCCTGCCAGATATAAAGCAGAGCCTCCACCAGGCTGTCGATATCCTGATCGCTATGCAGCGGCGAAGGGGTGAGGCGTAGCCTTTCAGTGCCGCGCGGCACAGTGGGGTAATTGATAGGCTGCACATAAATGCCGTAATTTTCCAGCAGCGTATCCGTCACGCGGCGACAGAGAACCGGATCACCGACCGCCACGGGAACGATATGGCTTTCGGAGGGCATCACGGGTAAGCCGGCAGCAAGCAGGCGGGCTTTTACGGTCGCCGCGCGTTCCTGATGGCGCTCGCGCTCGCTGTTGCTTGTCTTAAGATGCTTGATGCTTGCACAGGCACCGGCCGCGACTGCCGGGGGCAGGGCGGTGGTAAAGATAAAGCCGGACGCAAAGCTCCTGACGAAGTCGACCAGGGCGCCGGAAGCCGCGATATAGCCGCCGAAAACGCCGAAGGCCTTGCCCAGCGTTCCCTCAATAACGGTCAGGCGATCCATGACACCTTCGCGTTCCGCAACGCCGCCGCCGCGCGGACCGTAGAGTCCGACAGCGTGCACTTCGTCCAGATAGGTCATGGCACCGTGCTTGTCTGCTACATCGCAGAGTTCGGCGATCGGGGCGATGTCGCCATCCATCGAATAGACAGATTCGAAGGCGACGAGTTTGGGCCGCTCCGGCTCGATCTCGCTGAGCAGGCGATCGAGGTCCTCAGGATCGCTGTGTTTGAAAATTTTTCGCTCTGCGCGGCTGTGCCGAATCCCTTCGATCATGGAGGCGTGATTAAAAGCATCCGAGAGTACAACGCAGTTGGGTAGCCGGCTTGCCAGGGTACCCAATGCAGCCCAATTGGAAACATAGCCGGACGTGAACAGCAGCGCGGCTTCCTTGGCATGCAGGTCTGCAAGCTCTCGCTCGAGCAGGACATGGTAATGGTTCGTACCGGAAATATTGCGCGTGCCGCCGGCACCTGCGCCGCAACGATCCAGAGCGTCGTGGAAAGCGGCGAGCACATCGGGGTGCTGGCCCATGCCCAGGTAATCGTTGGAACACCAGACCGTGACGCTATCCTGTCCGTCGTGGCGGTGACGTGTCGCCTTGGGAAACTGGCCGGCCCGACGTTCCAGGTCAGCAAAGACCCGATAACGGCCCTCTGTCTTCAGGCCTGAAACTGAATCCGCGAAGAAGCCTTCATAGTCCATGATCTTGGTTCCTAAGTACCCGAACAACTCTTACAGCTTTTGGCGAGCCTCCGCCGGCCGATCTCTGCCAAGAAGCTGATCGCTCTCTAAATTTGCACAGCAATCCAGCGTGCCGCAGTTTTTTTAACCATAAATCTGTGGCCGCGTTAAAAAATCATACACTCTATGTAGAAATACAGGGCTTTTCTTTTAGTGTCTCCGTGTCCGATGGTCGCAGTTCTCACGAAGACGTTACAACTGGCGGGGCGTGCCGCCCCGTTCCGCGCACGCCGGCCGGGTCATCCAGGATATCCCCACGGCAATAGGCTGTGCCCGGCAGCGGCAGACTTCGACGCACTTTTGTTCTAGCCGTCTGCACCTTTTGCGCAGACTTTCGAAATAGCCTAGTCGGTAGAAGCAGCAGCCTCTTGCGCCATCAGGTCTTCCGTTTCCTCCAGCGCCTTTGCGAAACGCGCGAGCATATCGGTTACCTGGTCTTCTGTGATGATCAGCGGCGGCGAAAAAGCGATGCTGTCGCCAAGGTTCCTTAGAATGACCCCGTGTGCCTGTGCACGGGTTACCAGGTAAGCGCCCACCTTCCCGACCGGATCGAATGTCGCTTTGGTGGCTTTGTCGGCGACCAATTCGATCGCGCCGATCAGGCCGACACCACGCACTTCGCCAACGAAGGGGCGTTCGGCAAACTTTCTGAGACCGGCCTGAAGCTGCGCGCCGACCCGGCCCGCGTGATCGAAGAGGTTGCGCTCTTCATAGATTTTCAGGGTCTCAAGGGCCACTGCGGCACTCACCGGGTTGCCCGCATAGGTGTAGCCGTGGCCGAAGGTCCCGATCTTTGCAGAGTTGTCTGCAATCGCCTGATAAACCTTGTCTGCAATCATAACGGCGGAAATCGGCAGATAGGAGGAACTCAGAGCTTTGGCCAAAACCATAATGTCGGGCTTGATGTCAAAGGTGACCGAACCGAATGACTGTCCGGTACGTCCGAAACCACAGATGACCTCGTCGGCGATCAGCAGGACGTCATATTTTGTCAGAACCGCCTGAACCTTGGCCCAATAGGTCGCCGGTGGAACGATAACGCCCCCGGCACCCATGACAGGTTCGGCGATGAAGGCCGCGACCGTATCGGGGCCTTCATCAAGGATCATTTTTTCCAGATCTGCGGCCATCCGCGTCGCGAAATCTTCCTCATTCTCGCCTTCCAACCCAAAGCGGTAGTGATGAGGACAGCTCGTGTGCAGGATGTTCGCGATCGGCAGGTCGAAGTCCGCGTGATTTGCCGGTAAGCCGGTGAGGCTGCCAGAAGCCACGGTAACGCCGTGGTAGCCCTTAATCCGGCTGATGATTTTCTTCTTTTCGGGGCGGCCCAGCGCATTGTTGTAGTACCAGACAAATTTGACGACACTGTCGTTGGCTTCCGACCCCGAATTGGCAAAGGCGACCTTGGACATCTTCACCGGCGCAATCTCGATCAGCTTTTCTGCCAGATCGACACTCGGTGTCGACACCTTGTGATTGAAAGTGTGATAGTAAGGTAACTCGCGCAACTGCTTCGTCGCGGCCTCCACAAGGCGTTCTTCGCCGAACCCGAGAGATGTGCTCCACAGACCTGCCATGCCTTCGATATAGGCCTGACCCTGCTCGTCGTAGACGTGAACACCTTTACCCTTCACGATGACCAAAGGGCCCTCAGCCTCATGTTTTCGGGCATTGGTGTAGGGGTGCAGGTGATACGCGATGTCACGGCTGGCGGTCGAATTAGGCAATGAAGTCATCGAACTCTCCAAAAGCTCTACGCCGGCGGCGCGGCGTCCTCAGTATCGAGTCTATTTGGCAAAAAGCATCTGAACTATCGTCGGTATACGTGCTTTGTGCGGCCTCTAATCTCAGAATCACGACGGTTTTACACCTAGAAGCTTGTTTCCTCGTGCAACACCGTACTACGCTGACCGCTAACAGAAGTTGGCCAGGGTCCGCAAGAGGCTTATGGTTTGGGATCCGGCGTATACTTCACAAACAACTAACGATCGAAATATAACCAACAGGGGGTTTAGAGATGGGCTTACGACGTAGCCTCATTGCCGTTGCTAGTGTAGCGGCACTCTGCGTTGCATCGGGCGCGCAGGCAAAAACGTTCAAATGGGCATTTCAAGGCGATGCTCAATCGCTTGACCCGCATACTCTGAACGAGACTTTTACGCTTGGGTTCCTGAGCAACGTTTACGAAGGCCTGGTCCGGCGCGGACCTGATCTTCAAATCGAACCAAGCCTTGCGGAAAGCTGGGAGCTTTTGGATCCCAATCACTGGCGCTTCACCCTGCGCAAAGGTGTTAAATTCCACAACGGCAACGATTTCAACGCCGATGACGTGGTTTTCACCTTCGACCGTATCCGCATGGATGGATCGGACATAAAGACCAAGGTGGCGCCAGACACCAAGGTCGTTAAGGTTGACGACCATACCGTCGATTTCATCACGACCAAGCCGAATCCCATCGTTTATTACGAATGGGACAACGTCTTGATCATGGATAAGGAATGGTCAGAAGAACACAATGCGGCCGCTCCGACCGACGTGACTAAGGACAGCGAGAATTTCGCTGCCTTTAATGCCAACGGAACTGGCCCCTTTACGGTTGAAAGCCGCGAAACCGATGTCAGAACGGTGTTCAAGCCGAATGCGGACTGGTGGGGCGAAGCAAAGCACAACGTCACCGAGGGTATTTTTACACCGATCTCATCCGACGCGACCCGTGTGGCAGCATTGCTGTCCGGTGAAATCGACATGATGTATCCGGTCCCCGTACAGGATATCAAACGTATCGACTCCAATAGCGGTACCGTGACCCTGACAGGTCCGGAACTGCGCACCATCTTCCTGGGGATGGACCAGTCGCGCGACGAACTGCTTTACTCCAGCGTTAAGGGCAAGAACCCGCTCAAGGACAAACGGGTGCGCGAGGCGTTCTATAAGGCCATCGATATCGAGACGATCCGCAAGAAAATCATGCGTAACCTCTCGACGCCGTCGGCCATCATGGTGTCGCCGTTCCTGTTCTCGAAGTCGTCCAAGTACGAGCGGATCGGTTACGACCCCGAGGCCTCGAAAGCGCTGCTGGCCGACGCCGGCTATCCGGATGGTTTCGAGTTGGGCATGGACTGTCCGAACAATCGCTACGTTAATGACGAGGCGATTTGTCAGGCCGTTGTCGCAATGCTTGCCAAGGTCGGCGTGAAAGTCAATCTTCTGGCACAGCCGAAGGCGCAGTACTTTAAAAAGGTGCTGGGGTACGACACCAGCTTCTATCTGCTGGGCTGGACGCCGGGCAGCTTCGACAGCTGGAACGTCATGTACAACCTGCTGTCTTGCCGTGATGACGCAGTTGGCCGAGCCAAATTCAATCTGGGCGGCTACTGTAACGCGGAACTCGACAAGTTGACCGATGAAGTGCTGGTCGAAACCGATCCGGCGACACGCGACAGTAAGATCGAAGCCGCATATGACATGCTCGCCGCCGATATCGGGTATATCCCGCTTCATCAGCAGGGCCTGGCATGGGCTAAGAAAGACTCTGTGGATCTCGTGCAGCGTGCCGACAATCAGTTCATGCTGCATTTCGTCAATGTGAAGTGATAGCTTCGACTCTTCGCTAAAAACCCCGGCCTTTCGGGCCTGGATCCGCGATCTGTAAATTTTACAACGTGGAGTGACCCGAAAGGCCGGACTCTTTGTTCCTGCGACTGATCCGCGTTCGGCGCGGCAATGGATTTAGATCCAGGTTCTTATGATCGGCTTTATCCTCAAGCGGTTTTTTCAATCTTTCATCGTAATGTTTTTGGTCGCGATGCTGGCCTTTACGATGTTCAATTTCCTCGGCGATCCGGTCAATCAGATGGTGGGCATCGATACCTCCGCTGCAGACCGGGAGGCTCTGCGGGATCGGCTGGGATTAAATGATCCTTTGTACGCGCAGTTCGCGCGCTTTATCGGCAATGCACTTCAGTTTGAGTTCGGACAATCCTACCAGCACAAGCGTGCGGTTTCGGGTTTGATTCTCGACCGGCTGCCGGCGACTCTCGAACTGAGCTTGATTTCGGCGATTTTCACCCTGGCGGTCGGGGTTCCCATGGGAGTTCATACCGGCCTTCATCGCAATTCACTGGTATCCAAGATATTCATGACGGTCTCGCTGGTCGGTGTTTCCCTGCCGACCTTCCTGATCGGTATTCTTCTGATTTTTATCTTTTCCGTACAATTGCAGTGGTTGCCCTCTTTCGGCCGAGGCGAGGTCGTGGACTTGGGTTTTTGGTCAACCGGATTGCTGACCGCAACCGGTTGGAAAGCGATTATCATGCCGGCGGTCACACTGGGACTGTTTCAGATGACCCTGATCATGCGGCTTGTGCGTTCGGAGATGCTCGAGGTACTGCGCAGTGACTATATCAAGTTCGCGCGCGCCCGGGGTCTTCCCAGCCGGGCAATCAACTTCGGCCATGCTTTAAAGAACACTCTGGTACCGGTGATCACCATCGCGGGTCTACAGCTCGGCTCGCTCATCGCCTTCGCGATCATAACCGAAACCGTGTTCCAATGGCCGGGTATGGGGCTGATGTTCCTGCAGGCGATCCAGGTCGTGGATATCCCAATCATGGCAGCCTACTTGATGTTGATTGCCTTCTTCTTCGTCATGATCAACCTGATTGTTGACATGCTCTACTACGTCGTCGATCCGCGTTTGCGGGTCGACAGCACGAATTAAGGGGCGCTAAGGCATGTCGATTACCACAACGGCACGGGCCCTGGATCTTCTTCAGCGCGCGGTTAACAGCGATATCTATCATTCCTTCCGCAGCTCCAAGATGGTCATGGTCGCGGCCGTGGTCAGCGCGGTCATGATCATTGGCGCAACCTTTTCGCCGATCCTGGCACCGCACAATACGCTCGATCTGGCAAGTATCAGTCTGATCGATTCCCTGACACCACCGGTCTGGATGGAAGACGGCGATTCCCGATTTCTGCTGGGGACCGACGATCAGGGGCGGGACATGCTCTCGGCCATCATGCACGGCGCGCGGGTATCTCTTTTCGTGGGCTTTGCCAGCGTGTTGTTCGCCATGGTACTGGGAGTCAGCCTCGGGTTGATCAGCGGGTATGCCGGCGGGTTCCTGGATTCTTTCATCATGCGTGCCGCTGAGATTCAGCTGAGCTTTCCGGCGATCCTAATTGCGCTGCTGATCGACGGGATCTTCCGCGGCGCACTTGATGCCAAGACTCATGACGAACTCGCGGTCTATGTCATGATCCTGGCGATCGGTCTGTCCTTCTGGGTGCAATACGCCAGAACCGTGCGCAGTTCGACCTTGGTGGAAAAAGGCAAAGAATACGTGGAGGCGGCGCGGGTCACCGGGTTGCCGCCTTTCCTGATCGTGTTCCGTCATATCCTGCCAAATGTCACTGGCCCCTTGCTGGTGATTGCGACCATCAATCTGGCGCTGGCGATCATTACCGAGGCAACCTTGAGCTTTCTGGGAGTTGGCGTGCCGCCGACAGAACCGTCACTCGGGACCTTGATCCGCATTGGCAACGACTTCCTGTTTTCGGGCGAATGGTGGATCACGATCTTCCCCGGCGTCGCCTTGGCGGTTCTGGTGCTTGCCGTAAATCTCCTGGGCGACTGGCTGCGTGACGCCCTCAATCCGAAACTGCGGTGATCCTATGACGCTCTTGAAGATCGACGACCTGAAAGTCGAGTTTCCAGGTCGTCTGGACACCTTCGTTGCGGTCGAAAATATCCATCTGGAGCTGGAGCCAGGCGAAATATACGGCTTGGTCGGAGAATCCGGTGCCGGCAAGTCGACCATCGGCAATGCCGTGATCGATTTGCTGGAACCACCAGGGCGTGTCGCCGAAGGCCATATCGCCCTGGACGGCTCGGCCATCGAAAATCTGCCCTACGAAAAGATGCGGGCCATCCGTGGCCGGCGGATCGGAATGATCTTTCAGGACCCGCTGACCAGTCTCAATCCGCTCTACACAGTCGAAGACCAACTGGTCGAGACGATCCAGACGCATCTTGATCTGAACGAAGTCGAGGCGACGGCACGCGCGATCGAGCTGCTGGATCAGGTGGGAATTCCAGAACCAGAGGTGCGCGTTAAGCACTACCCACATCAGTTCTCGGGCGGTATGCGCCAACGTGTGGTGATCGCTTTGGCCCTCTGCGGTGAGCCGGAATTGATCGTAGCGGACGAACCGACCACGGCATTGGATGTCTCGATCCAGGCGCAGATTCTCGATCTGATCCGCAGCCTGTGCAAACAGCGCCAGGTGGGAATGGTTATCATCACCCACGATATGGGTGTCATCGCCGACATCACCGATAACGTCGCGGTTATGTATCGCGGAAAGATCGTCGAAAAGGGGCCAACGACGAAAATCCTCTCTGCGCCGGAGCATCCCTACACCAAGAGTCTCATCTCCGCGGTGCCGCGCGCCGATCTGCGTCTCGACCGCTTCCCCATGGTCAACTACATCGAAGGGCCGGAACCGGAGCGTAGCGATTTCGACGTCTCGACCCATTGGCTCGGGCAGGCGCAGAATTTTGGCAAGTCGACGGACGGGACGCTCGTGCGGGTCGAATCGCTGACCATGAAGTTCGTGACGGAACGTTCAATCTTCCCGAGCCGGCGGAAGCTGTTTACCGCTGTCGATAACGTTTCCTTTGAGATCCGCGATGGCGAGACCTTTGGTTTGGTCGGCGAAAGCGGCAGCGGCAAATCGACGGTCGCGCGCAGCATTGCGGGCCTCTATCGACCGGTCGCTGGCAGTATTCACTTCGCAGGTGGCGAGCTGACGGCGATCAAAGACGAGAAAGAATTGCGGCCCTATCGCCAGCAAATGCAGATGATCTTTCAGGATCCCTTTTCATCGCTCAATTCGCGTATGCGGGTGCTCGACATTGTAGCGGAACCGATCCGCTTTCATAAACTTGCGTCCTCAAGGGCCGAAGTTGTCGAAATCGTCGAAGACCTGCTGGAGCACGTGGGGCTCGGCCGGGCGGCCGCGAAGCGTTTTCCTCATGAATTTTCCGGCGGACAACGTCAGCGTATTTCCATTGCGCGGGCACTCGCGACACGGCCGCGTTTCCTGATTTGCGATGAACCGACCTCGGCATTGGATGTCTCGATCCAGGCGCAAATTCTGAACCTTCTTAAAGATCTGCAGGACGAACTTGGACTAACCATGCTGTTCATCAGTCATGATCTGCCGGTAATCCGTCAGATGTGCGACCGGGTCGCGGTGATGCGCAATGGTAAGATCTGCGAGATCGCCGAGACCGAACAGCTGTTCGAGGCTCCTGGTCATGATTATACACGGCATCTACTCGAACTGATGCCCAAGCTAGAGAACCTGTCCCGCGAAGGCCTTCAGGTTGCCGATGACGAAGCCGCGCGGCATTCGCAATAGATTTACATCCAATAAGCAGAGAGTCGAAGAATGGCTGTTATCAATCGTATCGCAGAATTCCATGAAGACATAAAAGGCTGGCGCCGCGATCTGCACGCCCACCCGGAAACAGCATTCGAGGAAGTCCGCACGTCGGATTTCGTCGCCGAGAAGCTGAACGAATGGGGCATCGAAGTGCATCGTGGTCTGGCGACCACCGGCGTTGTCGGCGTGTTGCATGGAAGTAAGAAGGGCGGACGCGCCATTGGTTTGCGCGCAGATATGGACGCGCTGCACCTGACCGAACTGAACGAGTTTGATCATCGTTCAACGAATGAAGGCAAGATGCACGGCTGCGGACATGACGGCCACACAGCCATGCTGCTGGGTGCAGCCCGCTACTTGGCGGAAACGAAGAATTTTGACGGGACCGTCAACTTCATCTTTCAGCCCGCCGAGGAAAATGAAGGCGGTGGCCGCGTAATGGTCGAGGAAGGCTTGTTCGACAAGTTCCCGGTCGAGGCGGTATACGGCCTGCATAACATGCCGGGTATCCCCACAGGACAGGTCGGTATGCGGGTTGGTCCCGCTATGGCTGCGTTTGATATCTTCGAAGTGACGGTGGAGGGCGTTGGGGCACATGCCGCGATGCCGCATCTTGGCGTCGATGCGATTCTGGTTACTTCGCAAATTGTGACGGCACTGCAAAGTATTGCTTCACGCCGCGTGGATCCTCTGGAATCAGTGGTCGTGAGCGTGACTCAGGTTCACGCGGGCGATACCTGGAACGTTATCCCCCAGGAAGCAGTGATCCGTGGCACCGTGCGTAGCTTCAATGCCGATATTCAGGCGCAAACCGAAGTCGACATCGAACGGATCGCCAAGGGAATCTGTGAGTCTCAAGGCGCTAGCATGAAGATGCGTTATGAGCGCCGCTATCCAGCGGTGGTAAATACTTCGCTGGAAACCGACATCGCCGCCGAGGTCGCCGCTCAGGTGGTCGGGGACAACAATGTCGAAGTCGGTATGCCGCCACTGATGGGCTCAGAGGATTTTGCCTATATGCTGCAGAAAAAGCCCGGCTGCTACATCTGGCTCGGGAACGGTGCCGACGGCCAGCCCGGCGGCTGTTCAGTCCATAACCCGCTTTATGATTTCAATGACGAGATCTCGGTCATCGGTGCGAGCTATTGGGCGAAGCTGGTTGAAACGACCTTGCCGCGGGCTGGATGACAAGCGACAAATCCTTCGGTGAAAGGCAACAGATACCTGATCTCGTGATCTTCGATTGCGATGGCGTACTGGTTGACAGTGAGACTATCGCCAATGCGGTCATGGCGGAGGAGATTACTGCGCTGGGCTGGCCTGTCTCCACGGACTATTGCTTAAGGCATTTCAAAGGCTCTCACCTCGACAGCGTCCTGGCGGCCATTGAGGAAAAGACAGGCCAGCCTGTACCGGGCAACTGGCTGAGTGATCTGCGGGCGCGGACCGATGTTGTGTTCGAACGGGACCTGCAAGCAATACCCGGTGTCCATGAATTGCTAGATCTACTGGTTGAACAGGGCATGCCGCATTGCGTAGCCTCTCAAGGGCCGCAACAAAAGATGGCGGTGACGCTAAAGGTCACCGGCTTGCAACCGCGTTTTGAAGGCCGGATTTTCTCTGCATACGAGGTCGAGCGCGGCAAACCGCATCCCGACCTCTTTTTGCATGCTGCGCGTTCGATGGGCCACGAACCCGCGCGTTGCGTAGTCGTCGAGGATAGTCCGCTGGGCGTTCAGGCGGCACGGGCGGCAGGAATGAGAGTGTTCGGCTACGACCCCACCGGTCATGACACACGGTTGGTGCGGGATGGCGCCGAAATCATCACCGATATGATGGCATTGCCGGCGCAGTTGGGGCTGTAACGAAGTCCGTCTCGCTTGATGCAATATCGAACGGTCGAGTGTTAATTCTTCTCGACCGCCCTCGGGTCCAACGCGTCCTGCAAGCCATCGCCCAGGAAATTGAAGGCGATGACGGTGATGAAGATCATCAGGCCGGGCCACATGGCGAGCATCGGTGCGTCCCAGATCAGTTCCTGAGCATTGGTCAGCATGTTACCCCAGCTAGGGATAGGCGGTTGGATCCCAAGACCCAGGAAGCTCAACACTGATTCCAGCAGGATGATGTTTCCGATCGAAAGTGTCGTCGCGACGATCACCGGGGAAATCACGTTCGGCAGGATGTGTACCATCATGATTCTGGGAGCACCGGCGCCCAGGCCCAGTGCCGCGCGCACGAATTCCCGTGTCTTCATGCTGAGGGTGGCGCCGCGCACCAGGCGCGCGACGGTCGTCCAGCCCACGAGAGAAATCAGAATGACGATCCGGTAGAGACTGACATTGTCTGACGCAACGATGCTGTCCGGGAGGCCGGTTTTCGACAGGTCCACAGCCGCAAGTACGATCAGCAGCGGAAGCAAAGGCAGGGCGATTACGCCGTCCGTGAACCGCATCAGCAACGTATCCAGCGGCCCGCCGTAATAGCCGGCGATGACTCCTATAACCGTTCCGATCACCGCGGAAATAAGCGCTGTGATGATAGCAACCAACAGTGAGATTTGTCCGCCATAGAGCAGCCGAACCAGGAGGTCGCGCCCCAGTTCGTCGGTGCCCAGGGGATGTGCCAAAGAAGGCGTTTGTTTGAGGGCAAGCAGGTTTACGTAATTGGCGTCCACTCCCAGTAAAGCCTCGACCAACGGCGCCGCTGCGGCTAGGCCGCCGAGTGTAACAAGAACCGCGAGACTGACGAGGGCCAGGTGATGCCGCAGAAAGCGGCGGAACAGCAGCGCGCGGACCGAACGGGCCGGGCCGACCGCCAGGGCTGCGGCGGAGGCGAGCTGATTGGGAGAGGTGTCGAGGGGCGGGACCGACATAAAGAGTTAAATCCGGGAACAATCCGACTCTGGTATCGGCATACTACCCCACGCAGCCACCGCCTGTCAGGATATCGCTGTACCTGCAGCGGCAATCTGCTGCATCATGCAGGGCTGCGTGCCGTTCCCACCAGGGTTTCGGTTCGATCAAGCCTCGGTGTTTCCTTTAATGCTAGCGAGAGATTGCAATGAAACTCTTTCATGCACCGCCATCCCCCTTCGTACGCAAAGTTCATATTGCCGCGATTGAACTCGGCTTGATCGACGAGCTGGAGCTTATTCCGATTGCGGTCGCGCCAGGTATGGAGAACAAGGATTATGCCCAGAAGGGGAACCCTCTACGCAAGATTCCCGCGCTGGTTCGCACCGACGGGTCGGTTCTCTACGATTCCGGCGTGATTTGTGAATATCTCGATGCGCGCGCAGGCGGCGGGCGTATCCTGCCGGGCGGTGGGGAAGCGCGATGGACGATGTTGCGGGATCATGCGTTGGCGAATGGAATTTGCGACGCGGCGGTCCTGATCCGGTACGAGACCTGGTTGCGGCCTGAGGAGTTTCGCTGGGACGCCTGGACCCAGGATCAATGGAACAAGGTCAACACCGGGCTGGAATGCTTCGAAGCAAATCCGGAATCTTGCGGGGACCCGAACCCGGATCTGCTGAATATTGCGCAGATTGGGCTCGCCTGCGCGCTCGGATACATGGATTTTCGCTACGATGAGAGAAACTGGCGTGGCAGCTATCCAAAGCTGAGTGGCTGGTTTGCCGAAGTTTCCAAGCGCAGGTCTATTGCCGAGACGATGCCGGACGCACCTGCAAAATAGAGGAAGAGAGACTCTGCGCCGCTTGGCTGGGCAACAGGGGGATTACGCCGCCTGTTTCTCTGCGATCATCTGGCGCAGGGCGCGGTAAGCCGGTTTTGAAAGATCCTTGAAACGGAAGGCGCTGCGGCCGCCGTAGCTGCGGATACATTCGGCGTTAGCCCAGGCTTTGCCTGTTGCCACGTCATGAACTTCAAGCTGAATACGATGCCGGGTGCCTTTGTGACGATGGGTACCGGTTTTGATCAGAAACCCGCCTAAACTCCAGTTGACGGTTGATACCACTTCGTTTCCGAAGCGAATCTCCAGGGGAATGTCACTTCTGGGGTGCCGTCTGCGCTGAACTGTCGGTTTGGGCTTCCAAAACATAAGCGGGGGGCTCTATTTCATCCTGAGGTTGGCCGCGAATGATGGAGAGTATGGGCTGACAGTGGTTAATAATTGGTGGGCAAATTTGGTAAAATTAATCGCTTATGCCAGTGAGACTCGAGGGTCCAACCAGGAGTAGGCCAGATCGGCGAGCAGGTTTGCCAGCAGGGTGGTTAATGTGGCGAACAGCAGGCCGACGAGCGCGAGATTATAGTCATTGCCCAAAATCGCGTCATAAATGGCTTTGCCCATACCCAGATAGCCGAACATGGTTTCGGTGATCAGGGCCCCCGAAAAAAGGCTGCCGAAGTTTAAGGCGAGGATGGTCGTCACCGGGATCATGGCGTTGCGGAGTGCATGGCCAAGCACGACCTGAATCGGGTGCAGGCCCTTGGCGTGAGCCGTCCGAACATAATCCTGACGCAGCGCTTCGATCATGGCCGCGCGCATGAAGCGGATCAAACCCCCCAGCGTCGCCAGCGTTAAAGTTAAAACCGGTAGCACGAGGTGGGAGAGCCTGGTCGAGAAGTCGGCATCGGCAGCTCCCATACCGCCCGCCGGCAGCCACCCCAGGATAACCGAAAAGAGAATGATCAGGAGAATGGCCAACCAAAAGGGCGGCACCGAAATACCGGCAAAAGCCGTTAGATTGATCGCGTGGTCCCACATTGAGCGTGGAACCAGTGCTGCGAGGATGCCCGCGGGCAAGGCGAGGACCAGTGCCAGCACGAAGCTGCAGCCCATCAACAGCACCGTATTGCCGAGCCTGGGAACGAGAACCTCCAGCACCGGCTGATTGGTGATGCGGGAGTAACCGAAATCACCCTGCAGGGCGGCCGACAACCAGGAGAAATAACGGTCGACGATCGGACGGTCCAGGCCATGTAGAGCGCGCAAACGTGCGGCATCCGCTGCGGTCAAATTGGGATCAGAGCTGACCATGATGTCGATCGGATCGCCTGGCATCAGCCCGATCAGGGCGTAGATGACGAAGGACATCACCAGCAGGACCACTGCCGATTCGCCCAGCCTGCTCAGGATGACTTTGATCATACCCGTTGACCGCCGCGTTTCAGTTTCGCCCTTCGACGCGCCATTCTTCGATCCAGAGGGTGGTGGTCAGTTGATGCCCGGTCGGGCGCACGCCTTTGAGCCACTTGGGGAGGGGAAATGCGTTGGCGCGCCAATAGAGAGGGATCACGGGAAGCTCTTCCACGTAGAGTGACTGGAGTTGTGCCCAGAGTGCTTTGCGTTTCTCGAAATCCAGCTCGCGTTCAATGCCGTCGATCAGCTGGTCCATCTCGGCATTTTTGAAGCCGGTGTAGTTCTGACCCGACCAGCCGTTTGCTTCCATCGGAACCTGATCGGACTTCAGAGTGGTCAGCGGGACGCTTTCAGGCGCGGAGATCCACGCGAACATAGCCATGGCGGAAAATTTTCGCCGGCTTACTGTTTCGCCGAAAAAGACCCGTGCGGGCTGGTTTCGAATGGTGACGTCGATGCCGATCTGGCGCCATTGGCTCTGCAGGACCTGCTGAACCAGCTCTCTCGACCGGTTGCCGGCGGTCGTCATGATTTCGAGTGTCAGGCGTTCACCGGCCGCGTTGTGGCGCAGGCCCCGCTTCATCACGGACCAGCCGGCTTCGTCAAGCAGCGCCTTGGCTTTGGCTGGATTATAGGCGTACTGCAGCGTCTCCGGGCTGTGTATCGAATCCAGCGGGCTGACGGAGGCGTCTGCAACCGGCTGGCGACCCTGGAACAGCTGTTCGCTGATGGTCTTGCGGTCCAAGGCCATGACCAGCGCTTTACGCACGCGCTTGTCGGTCAGAACCGGGTTGTCGAGGTTGAGATCAATGTGTTCGTAGATCAGGCCCGACTTGTAGACCATATCGAACTTGCCGCCATTGCGCTTTTCAAAGGCTAGTGCCTGATCGAGTGTGAGCCCCAGCTCGCCGGCGATGGTATCAACCGCACCGGACAGCAGGTTCGCTTCCAGGGCCGCAGTGTTTTCAATTGCCCGTACGATGATCTTGTCGAACGCCGGTTTAGGGCCCCACCAGGTCGGGTTGGGAAGGAATTCCATCGTTGCCCCTTGTTCCGTCGCGACCAGACGATAGGGGCCGAAAGCCAAACCGGGATTGAAAGGGTCGCGGTCGAAGGCGGTGCGGTTGCGGTACTCGGACGGATTTGCCTCAAAGATCGGGCGTTCGATGTGGGCAGGCAACAGAGCCAGTGAAAAGGCGTTGTAGCTGTAGGTGATCCGATCCAGATGCAGTGTGAAGGTCTTGTCGTCGACAATGTCGATCGAGCGGATACGCTGAAAGGCTTCCAGCGATACTGCGCCGGAGCGTTCGTCACGGCCCATCTGCCAGGTGAAGAGCATGTCGTCGCTGGTCACAGGCGTGCCGTCGCCCCAGGTCGCGTCCGGATGCAGGCTGTAGGTGACGGCCATACCTTCCTTGGTCTCGCCGTCCTGTTGGTAGCTTTCGCGCTGCGCCCCGCCGTTTTCAATTGTCGGCAGATCAGTACAAAGCATGCACACCAGTTTCCAGTCCTGGTCGTACGCGGTGACGGGGCGAAGCGTGAGTCCCTCCACGTAACGTTGTGCCAGCATGGAGGCGAGCGTGGGATGAAAACTGGCAGGGTACTGTGTAATGCCAATCGTGAGGGTTTCGGCGGCAAAAGCGGGCAGGCTTGCAGCGCTATAGATAAGAGCGCCAATGGCTGTGAGAAGTCGCCGCATAGAGTCTGCGTCCCGTTACAAATTCGAATGGCGGGAGTTTAGACACAAAAGCGCCTGCGGGGCAGGGGCTTTTCGGTTTTGTGCTCGGGCTTGTGATCGAGCCGGGCGGGGAATCCTGCTGCCGGTCAGTCAGCCTTGCCGCCGCGTGCCGCCGACCAGCCGTTCGGATCCTTGAGAAAAGCGCGCACCTGTTCCAGGCCTTCGGCGTTCAGGTAACCCTGTTCTTCCGCGACTGCCAGGGCATCCCACCAGGTGGCGAGGGCGTGCAGGCGGACCCCCTTGTCGGCGAGGTCCTGGATGCCCTTGGGGAAGATACCGTAATGGAAAACGACGAAGGTGTCCGCGACCTGGGCGCCCGCGGTCCGCAAAGCCTCGACGAAGTTCAGTTTCGAGCCGCCGTCGGTGGCCAGATCCTCGACCAGCAGGATACGGTCGCCTTCCTTCATGGCGCCCTCGATCTGCGCGTCACGCCCAAAGCCTTTGGGCTTTTTGCGCACGTAAAGCATGGGCAGGCTCAGGCGTTCGGCGATCCAGGCCGCGAAAGGAATGCCTGCCGTCTCGCCCCCTGCGATGGCTTCCAGAGATTCGTAGCCGATTTCGCGCGTTATCATTTCAACAGCCGCGTCCATCAGCTGGGCGCGGGCGCGGGGAAAGGAAATGATCTTTCGGCAGTCGACATAGACGGGGCTGACCCGGCCGGAGGTAAAGGTGAAAGGATCGTCGGGACGAAAGAGAACCGCTTCGATCTCCATCAGAATACGCGCCGTCGTCCGCGCTGCCTCAGTCGCCGGAGCGCCTTCGCCTGTCATTTCCGTCGTCATTCCTGTGACTTTCCTTGTTGCGATCCTGGCTTCCCAGACCGAATTTCTGCGGCCCTTGTTTATCTGCTCATCGGCCTTCGGGCAACGCCGTTTCCGGCTGTTCATTGTCGAATCCAAATGGGTCATCCTGTCCCTGCAACATTAACGACACCCAGCCCGCTCCAGAATGACGGTTGCACCAGTTTTGACGGAAGCCCAGGTGGAGGCGTCATCGTCGTTCGGCGGGATATTCCAGGCCACCAAGAATATGATTTCGCATTCTTCACCAAATTCGAGTTCGGGCAACACCACTTGTAAGCCGTCAGTTCGATAGCGCACAGTGTCTGAGCTGATCAAGGATTCCCATCTAGCGGGTAATCTCCCCTGTCTCGCGAATTCTTTCAGGCATTCATCATCTTCTGTTCCAAGAGAAACGCGCGTTGAGCCGATGTCCCATGTTAAGGCATCGAGGTTTTGTCCTGCGTCAGGTCCACCGTCAGCCTTGTCGGGCAGTGATGTCCAAGTGCATTGAGATTTTAGGGAAATGTCGTCGCGCAGCGCTTGGAAGCGCCATATCGCGGCCTCGCAACCATCGACGTAAGCACCCTCATAAAGCTGGCCGGTCACACTGGATCGAAAAAGCTCAAGACGACCATTGGTGTTCTGCCATACTGTCACACTGGCGCCGGAGGGTAGGCGATAGCTTGTCGGATCGACATCGCGGGTTAGTTCGATATCGTTTGTGGAGGCTTTGAGTGCAAAAGCCCCGTAGGGGACGTCTACATCGTAGTACAGTTCCTCGGTCAGAATTGCCGCGCTGAATTTGAAGAGGAACGGATCGGCAGCGGTCACAGATACATCTCTTCGATATCCATGGTGGAGCGCTCGCCCAGGGCGTCGCGATTCTCGCTGAGCCAGATCTCGGTGCGCTCATAGCCGATTTTGTGGAGGTATTGAAGGAACTCCCAATCAGCGTTGAGCTTGCTGGAAACACCCAGGTCGTCCATCACGTCTTCTGCATCGATCACATGCATTAACATGCGTTTCAATCTGCCCTCATCGTCGAACCCGTCGTCAATGATGTCGGTGACGAACTTGATGGCGCGCATCTCGCGCATCAGGCTGGAATTGAAGGTCAGGGTGTTCAGCCGGTCGAGAATTTCCTGGGCCGTTTTCGGCGTGTGCTGGATGTTGATCGGGTTGAGCTGAATCAGCAACACGTCCCGGCTGTCCGTATGATAGATCAGCGGAAATATCGCCGGATTCCCCATATAGCCGCCGTCCCAATAGGGTTCGCCATCGATCTCCACGGCTGGCTGCAGGAAGGGCAGGCAGGCAGACGCCATGACCGCATCGAGCGAGAGTTCTTCCAGGCCGAAGATCTTGACCCGGCCGCGTTTGACGCTGGTGGCACTGACGAAGAGCTTCACTTCCTTGCAGTGCTTCACGACCTCGAAATCGACAAATTCGTCCAGCGTATCCCGCAAGGGGTTTAGCGCCAGAGCGTTGAACTGGTAGGGAGAGAAGAGGCGCGACATGATATCCAGCGCCATAAAGGCAGGAGAGTAATCCATGCGGCCAATGCCGAGCATGCGGTCGAAGGGTGTCGGCTGGAGAGGCGAGGTTGCGGCGATCTCGGAGATGCGCCGCCAAAACCGGCGCAGAAGGTCGCGGGTGAAGGCCCTGTCGCCGGCCGTGATGCCATAGGCCAGCAGAACGCCGTTCACTGCGCCGGCACTGGTGCCCGAAATTCCTTCGATCGAAATGCCGTCGTCTTCCAGAAGGCGATCCAGCACGCCCCAGGTCAGGGCACCGTGGGCACCGCCGCCCTGCAGCGCAACATTGATCCGCTTTACATCCTGACCCTGAGGCCAGGGCGAGCAAGGGTTGTGGGGCGCAGGTGCCGCGCCCTGCCGGCGCGATGAAGAAGACTTAGCGGCGCTGGCGTTCGATTTGGAAGCTTTTGCTTTGGAAGCTTTCGCCTTGGAATTTTTCGCAGCGGAGGGTTTGGCATATGCGGGTTTTGGCGGTGTCTTTCCGGCTTGCGTTTTACTCTTGCGGGTGCCTGCCGTCCTGGGTTTCGAGACCATTCAACTGCTTTCTGGTGATTGGGGCCGATGTTGAGGTGAGCCGTCTGTGTCGTCGCATCTTGCTCTTGTGCAGTGCAAAATCGTACCCTGTCCTGAGAGGCCGAACAACCTCCGAACTGCCATTGCCGGCCACCTGTTATCCCCGGGCGGCAGTTTGAATTGTAGGCAAGATTTAGCAGGGAAACGCCGATGTCAGACACCGTTCTTTTGCAGCGTGACGGCGCGATAGCCACCATAACCCTCAATCGGCCGGAACGGCGCAATGCCTTCAATCTGGAAATGTGGTCGGCGCTTGGGGACGTTATGGCGGATCTCAATGGCGACGACGGCTTGCGTTGCGTTGTGTTGCGCGGCGCCGGTGACAAGGCCTTTGCCGCCGGTGCCGATATTGCCGAATTCTCGAAAGTCCGGTTCAGCGCCAAACAGGCGGAGGCCTATGCGGAAACGATGGACCGGGCAACCGATGCGGTACGGGACTGTCCGCATCCGACCCTCGCCATGATTCGTGGAGCCTGTGTCGGCGGCGGCCTGGAATTGGCCATTCATTGTGATCTGCGGATTTCGGGACGGTCCGGACGGATCGGGATTCCCATTAACCGGATCGGCAATGCTCTGCCCTACGCGGCCATGATTGCGCTGGTTGAGGCAGTGGGGCGGCCCACGGTGTTGGAACTGTTGCTGGAAGGCCGGATTTTCGACGCCGAAGAGGCCTGCGCGAAGGGTCTGATCACACGGGTTGTCGAGGACGGTGCGCTGGAGGCCGAGGTTCAGGCGACGGCTGGCCGCATAGCCGCCGGAGCCCCTCTGGTGGCGCGGGCACACAAGATCTTTTCACGCAAAGCCGCGGCCCCTTCGGACCTGCAGGACAAGGACTGGGCCGCACCCTTCGAGATTTGCGACAGCGAAGATTACCGCGAAGGCATCCGCGCATTCCTTGCCAAGGAATCACCCAACTTCACTGCGCAATAGCTGAGTTATTCTGAGAATTGCTTTCTGTTGCAGAGTATTGCATGAACTTCATAACTCCCAAGGGCTTAAATGGAATGGAAGTAAGGTGTGATAAATTTCAGGTAACGAAGGAAGTATGAATAAACGCGTGCTCGTTATTGGGGGTTACGGCAATTTCGGCAGTTTCATTACGAAGAAATTGGCGCAAGATGATAACATTCAAGTTATTGTCGCAGGCAGGTCGAGCGATAAAGCTAATAAGCTAATTTCTGAATTAGATTCAGTTCATAAACCTGAAGCATACACGCTCGATATAAACATAGGTATTACAGAGGCACTAGGGGCCATCAGGCCCGATATTGTGGTTCATACCTCCGGACCTTTTCAAGCACAGGGATATGGCGTAGCAGAGGCCTGTATTGAATACGGGTGTCATTACATTGATTTAGCGGATGGTCGAGTATTTGTGAGTGGCATCACGAAATTAAATACAAAGGCACAGGAGAAAAACATTCTTGTTGTCAGTGGCGCCAGTTCAGTTCCCTGCTTAACATCAGCGTTGGTTGAACATTACAGAAAAGAATTCAAAACGCTTGAAGATCTCGACTATGGTATAACAACGGCACAAAAGACTACGCGTGGCTTAGCAACGACTTCCGCCATTCTTAGCTACACAGGAAAGCCTTTTAAAACGCTGCTTAATGGCGAGATGAAAAAGGTTTTTGGGTGGCAGAATCTACACCTTCGCAAGTATAGAGAATTAGGTTGGCGTTTTTTAGGCAACTGCGAAGTACCGGACCTTAACTTATTTCCCAGGTATTATCCTGAACTTAAAAATGTTCGGTTTTATGCAGGTCTAGAGATACCCTTCATCCACATTGCTTTGTGGATGATGTCATGGCTGGTGCGTATTGGCTTCATCCGCCGATTGGAGAAGGCCGCTCCCTTAATGCTCAAGACTTCTTATCTGTTTGACTGGCTGGGTAGTGCAAACAGCGGTTTTCACATGCAACTATCAGGTAACGGCCATGACGATAATTATAAAACCATAACATTCGAGCTAACGGCCTGTTCAGGCGATGGGCCTTACATTCCTTGTGTGCCTGCTATTCTATTGGCAAAGAATCTTGCGCGTGATGAAGTGAAACAGACAGGAGCTCATCCTTGTATCGGTTTTGTTAGTCGAGACGAGTATTTGGCGGCTCTGAGCAATCTAGATATCACTTGGCAGGAATACAGTTCTTAGTGAAAGAGATTAATGTTTCTCGCTCCGGGCGCGGAGAGGCTTTGGCGCTTCTGCCGGTACGCCTTCCGGATTTTCGCTGCCTCGGCGGTATTTGAAGGTCCCTGTGCCCTGGGCGAGCAGCGTACCGTTCTGGTCGCGAACTTCGGCCGTGCTGAAGAAAATCGAACGCCCGCCGCCGGTCTTGCGTCCGATAACCGTCACCCGCTTTCCCTCGGTGATCGCACCAATGAACTGCGTCTCCAGAGACAGAGTCAGAGCGCGACGGAAGTTGCCTTCGACCGTGCAATAACACCCCGCGTAGCCGCAGGCCGTGTCGATCAGGGTTGAAACGGCGCCACCGTGCAGAACACCACTGCGGTTCAGGTGCTGTGGCCGGACATCAAGAACCACTTCGGCATAATCCTCACGCCAGACATGCAATTGATAGTCGACCAAATCGGCGAACCCGCCCTGGATTCGTCCGGTGTCTGGAATCGAGCTCTGGTCATCTTTTGTCATAGGCAGAAAGACTGCCTTTCGGTGCGGTGATTGTCCAGATGGTCAATCGCCGTTGGCTGATCGTCTTGGATGCCCGCCATAGGCAGCATCTGATCATCACCAAACTGGTTTGCGCGCTAGCCGGCCGTAGCTCCAAGCGCGCTGGTGCTGGCTTCGTTGGCGCGGGATTCGTTACAGGCATCGGGCATGAGGAAGACACTACGCGCCAGATCCGACTTCAGACGCTCCGCCGAGTACCATTGCTTGAGAACGTCCTTGGACAGGAGGTCCTGGTTCTGCGTTATGAAATCCTCGTAGCCGGTGTGCTCGGACTTTTTCATGCGCTCGGCAATCAGACTCATGAAGGCGACCGTGATCGTCGTATTGAATTTTTTGGCCGCACCGGCCTT
This sequence comes from Pelagibius sp. Alg239-R121, assembly GCF_947331435.1. GTDB lineage: Bacteria > Pseudomonadota > Alphaproteobacteria > Kiloniellales > Kiloniellaceae > Denitrobaculum. The sequence goes on from NZ_CAMZOF010000004.1 coordinate 547,577, forward strand.
GGTGGCAATCATGTTCAGGCATTCGCCATACTTCATTGTGGCGTCCATGAAGTCGTATTTGCACAGCATTTCATACGCGACGCCGACATGATCGCCATGTCGGAAGATACTGGGGTCGATGCTGCGCCGTTCAAAGGACTGGGTGAGTTCCGAGTAGCTCTTACTCATGCTTTGTCTCCTGTTTCACGAAGGCTGTGGCTATCCGACGCCTTCAGATCAAGGTCATAGACAGACTTGAGCTGTTCGATCTTTTTGAGGGTTTCATTGGAGAAGGGCGGCAGGTTTTCAAAACAGTGCAGCGCCATCCCCTCAAGCAAATCGCCAAGCGAGAGATCGAGATGCTCCGCGAGCCCCTTAAGCACCTTCAGGGTTCGTTTCTCGACCCGGACACCGGTCTGAACGCGTTCGATTGATTTCGTCATAATGTTACCATGGTAACAAAATAACGTATTGTCAATCGTAATCGCCCTTCACGCCTCCAACATCGCGATGACTTCGATCTCGATCACCATCTGCGCGTAGACCAGCGCGGGCACGGGAATGCCGGTCGTTGCCGGACCGGGCTCGCGATAGGAATTGGAGCGGATCAACAGGTTTTCATGTAGAGCTTCCGCCGAGGCTGAACCCTGGTAGAAGGTTGTGACTTTGACGACGTCGTCCAGGGAGGCGCCCAGTTCCGCCAGAACCTTTGCGATGTTGTCCATGGCGCGCCGGGTCTGGGCCGGCATATCGTCTGGGTCGACGACATTCGCAGAACTGTCGAGCGACACCTGGCCGCCGAGGTGGATCATTTTACCGCAGAGATTGCCGTGCTTGTAAGGCAAGGGAGTTGTCCAGTCCCAATGTCCCTTGGGCCAGGCGTAGTGTTTTTCCAGGTGCTCCCCGTTGGTGCCACGCATGGCCGTCACAGCGATCTTGGTCATAAGCCCCGGTTGGGCGAATTCCCTGACCGGAATTCCGGTCGCGGCTGGTCCGGGATCGGGAAAGTAGCCTGCACGGATTCTAGCCGAGGTCGCCCAGTCTTCGGCCGTGCCGTCGCCAACGTAGAATGCATTCAGCTTGAGCACATCCTGCGCGTCGGCGCCGATGGCCGATAGCAGGCTGCAAAGGCGATCCATCATGCGCCGGGTTTGCTCGACGATGTCGCCTACAGCTTCAATGTTGCCTTCAGGGGATACCGCAGAGATGTCGCTGGTGAAGATCATATCGCCACAGTGAATTGCATGGGAAAAGGCCGGTGGCAGCAGTGGCATATTGTCGGGGCGGAAACAGCGGCGTGTCATACGGCCGCCTGACTGCGAGCGCATGGCAATACCTTCGATCTCGATGGCAAGCCCGGGGTAACAGAGTTCCGGCATGGGGATGGTGCTGATGGCTGGTTTCGCCTCCTGTCCGATCATCGCACCAATCTGATGTAGGATCCCGGCTTCGACAGACGCGTCGCCGACAAAGTAGACGACCAGCTTCACCAGATCGTCCAAATCCGTACCGAGATCCTGCAGGACAGTAGCGAGATAGGCCATTGCGTTGTCACACTGCAGCGTCACATCGCCCGGGTTCCGGACCTGTCCCTGCGCATCCATGTCGACCTGACCGCCGGTGAAGATCATGTCGCCCGACCGAACACCATGTTTGTGCCTGAGCGGGACGGGCCAGTTCCAATGGCCTTCCGGCCAGCTATATTCCCGGGTCACTTAAAGTCTCCAAAAGGCGGGGGAAGGGTGAAATGCTATCGCTTTGGCTTGAGGATGTCTGCAGACATAAGTCTCGTTGGTAAAACGGTGATCAATCCTTAGCTTTGAGCTGCGCGACAATTGTGCTGCAAAATTAGGCGCCCTATAGTCAGCGGGGCGTTCGGTCTGCTCTGGCCAATGCAATCGATGCGGCGAAGACACTCGGTAAATGGGGGTATTTCTTTATGACGATCGGTTCCCTTCTCTCAATGCAGCCGACATGGCTGCTCGAAGACCACTGGTCGATCGGCGACAGTGGTAAGTTTCGCCCCAAGTTGACCGGAGCGGGACTGCCCAATACCGAAGTGATTACCTGGGCGAATGCCCAGTGCAAGGTGGATCGCGGCGGCGGCATGGTGAAAGTGGCGCCGGACAGCAACAAGTCCTATGGCTTTTTGCCGTGGCAGCCGAGCGGCGTGACTTATATGGAGATCGACCCGAATGCGCAGCTCGTTCTAACCGGACCGTTGTCGGCCTGCACTGTGTGGGCTTTTGAATCGGGTGGTACGACCGTGCTCGTTCATGCCAACGCCAATACGGGGACGGATTGGACGGCAATGAGCCCGTTACAGAAGGACAACAACATGCTGACCAAGCTCGGCTATGTGAACGCCATCAAGGGACTCTACGCCGCGCCGACGGACGTCGCACGCCTGGTTTACGCGGCCACGCCAGGAGTTGCCGGTGCGCAGACCTATGAAGGTTATATGGGTTTTGTGCTCGGCACCAAAGCCCGGCTGGGCTTTACCATGAACAAGGTGAAATGGGCGGCAAGTACCAAAGCAGACGATTGGTCCTTCTATTTCTACGGCTATAACGGTACCGCCGCCACGGATCGGGTGCTTTGGCCGCTGTGACGCCGTTTACTGGCCGCTTGCGCTCTCGTGAATTTAAGGCGTTTCCGGAACCCGTAAACTGCGGTCGTTTTTGACTTCTTCCATCACGACGTAACTATGGGTGTTCTGAACCGACTTCAGGGCGGCAAGTTTGTTGCCGAGCATAAGGCGGTAGGCGTTCATATCGCTGGTGCGGATTTTTATGAGGTAATCGAAGCCGCCGGCCACCATATGGCATTCCGCAATCTCGGGAATTTCAGCCACCGCTTCACGGAAGCGGTCAAAGACGTCTGGTTTCGTCCGGTCCAAAGTCAACTGTACGAAGACCGTTAGTCCCACGCCGAGCTTTTCAGCCGACAGCCGAGCGCTGTATCCTTCAATGTATCCTGCGGACTCCAGGCGCCGGACCCGCTCCAGGCAGGGGGTCGGACTCAGGTTCACTGCGCGGGCCAGTTCGACATTGGAGATCCTGCCGTTATCCTGAAGTGTTGCCAGGATCCTCCGGTCAATTCTGTCCAAAGTCTTGTGTGTGATCTGATTCATAGTGGATTCTGCTGATAATAGGTAAATGTGCAGTTCATTATCTCGGCTAAACGCCAAAAACAGAAGCACATTCTTCTGAGATTCAGTTAATAAACGTCCTGATTATAGCGTTTCTACCTTGTTAGCTTAGAGGACCAAGAAAATGATCATCGACCCGGTGTTGGCGCAAACATCCGATCTTCGAACGGCAATTCATGACGCTTATCGTGCCGACGAAGCCGGGGTGGTACGCCGTCTGCTGAGCGAAGTCGAATTGCCGCACGATGCGCACGACCGCATTGCCGAGCGTGCCCGGGCACTGGTCGGTGAGGTGCGCCGGTCGCGCATCGGGCAGGGTGGGATCGACGCCTTCATGCATGAGTTCGAGCTGTCGAGCAAAGAAGGTGTGGTGCTGATGTGTTTGGCCGAGGCGTTGCTGAGGGTTCCGGACGCGCATACGCTCGACAAGCTGATCAAGGATAAGATCGCGACCGCCGATTGGCATGCGCATCTGGGCCACAGTGATTCGATCTTCGTCAATGCTTCGACCTGGGCGCTGATGCTGACGGGACGGGTGGTCAAGCTGGAGGATGAGGAAACCAAGGACTTCGGTGGTGTTCTGCGCCGACTGGTCCATCGTAGCGGTGAGCCGGTCATCCGAACCGCCATCACCCGCGCAATGCGGATCCTGGGGCAGCAGTTCGTTATGGGCCGCAGCATCAAGGAGGCTGTCACCCGGGCCAAACCGGATGAGGCGCGCGGCTATCGTTATTCCTATGACATGCTCGGCGAGGGTGCCCGGACAATGCCGGATGCCGACCGCTACTTCGAATCTTATAAGAATGCGATCGCGGCAATCGGCGCTGTTGCAGCCGGTAAGGGAGTTCAGGACGCGCCGGGTATTTCGGTAAAGCTCTCGGCTCTGCACCCGCGGTACGAATTTGCTCAGCGTGACCGAGTGATGTCTGAGGTGGTGCCGCGTTTAAAGGCGCTTGCAGCAGATGCTGCGCGGTTCGGCATCGGTCTGACTGTGGACGCGGAGGAAGCCGACCGGCTCGATCTGTCGCTCGATGTGATTGAGGCGCTTGCCGGCGATCCCGATCTCGCCGGATGGGACGGGTTCGGACTGGCTGTGCAGGCCTACCAGAAACGCGCGCCCTTTGTTTTGGACTGGTTGGCGTCCGTCGCGGCCCGGCACGGGCGCCGCTTCATGGTCCGGCTGGTCAAGGGGGCCTATTGGGATACGGAGGTGAAGCTGGCACAGACCGAAGGCCTTAAGGGCTATCCGGTCTACACCCGCAAGCTTTCAACCGATGTCTCCTACCTGGCCTGTGTCAAACGGCTGTTCGCTGACCCTGCGGCCTTCTATCCTCAGTTTGCAACCCACAATGCACATACGGTGGCTGCTATCATCGAGCTGGCAGGGGGCTCTGAAGATTACGAATTCCAACGTCTGCACGGCATGGGTGAAGCGCTCTATGCGCAGATCGTCGGTCCGTCGAAGATGAACCGTCCGGTCCGGATCTATGCGCCGGTCGGCAGCCATGAGGATTTGCTGGCTTATCTGGTCCGGCGGTTGTTGGAGAATGGAGCGAACTCTTCCTTCGTGAACCGCATTCAGGATGAAAAACTGCCGATTGACGAGATCATCGCCGATCCGCTTATGGCAGCCCGTCGCCTCGACATCCTGCCGCATCCCAAGATCCCTTTGCCGGTCGGTCTTTATGGTCGAGAGCGCGCAAACTCGGCCGGTTTGGACCTGACTGCCCCGCAGGATCTGGCACCGTTAGGACAGGCGATGGCACGCATGGCGGACCGCGGCTGGAGCGGTGGTCCCTTGGTGGCCGGTCGTGAAACCGGGGGGGAGGCCCGACCGGTTCACAATCCTGCCGACTTGCGTAGCAAAGTAGGTGAGCTGCGCTGGTCGACACCCGAAGACATCGAAACGGCCCTGGCGCGTGCCAGCAGGGCGGCCCCTGCCTGGAATTCAACGCCGGCTGCCGAACGCGCGGACTGCCTGCGCCGACTGGCCGATTTACTGGAAAGCAATCAAGCCAATCTCATGGCGCTTTGCGTTCGAGAGGCCGGGAAGACGATCGCGGATGCTATTGCCGAAATACGCGAGGCGGTCGATTTTTGCCGTTACTATGCCGCGCGCGCCTGTGAGGATTTCGGCGCGCCTAAGCGCTTGCCCGGGCCCACTGGCGAGACCAACGAGATTTCCTTGCATGGGCGGGGCGTGTTCCTTTGCATTTCGCCGTGGAATTTTCCCCTGGCGATCTTCGTCGGTCAGATATCCGCCGCCTTGGCGGCCGGTAATGCCGTTATTGCCAAGCCCGCCGAACAGACCGGGATCATAGCAACCGAAGCCGTCAAGTTGATGCACCGGGCCGGCGTGCCAGGCGATATCGTGCACCTTTTGCCAGGCGATGGTGCGACAGTCGGTGCACAACTGGTGCGGGATCAACGGATATCCGGCGTTGCCTTCACGGGATCGACAGAGACGGCACGGCTGATCAACCAGACGCTGGCGACGCGCGATGGAGCCATCGTGCCTTTAATCGCCGAAACCGGCGGGCAGAACGGCATGATCGTCGATTCCACGGCCCTGCCGGAGCAGGTGGTCAACGATGTGGTCGCGTCGTCTTTCCAAAGTGCCGGGCAGCGCTGTTCTGCACTGCGTGTCCTGTTCCTGCAGCGCGATATCGCCGATAAAGTCATCACGATGCTGTCGGGCGCTATGGACGAATTGGTCGTCGGTGACCCCGCGCGCCTCGCGACGGATGTGGGGCCGGTCATTGACGGCGAGGCGAAAACGAACCTCGAAGCGCATATCGCGCGCATGACCAAGGGGGCGCGCCTGTTGCACCGGACGCCACTTTCCGCTGAGACAGCCCATGGCACCTTCGTCGCGCCGGCGGCATTCGAAATCGACTCTATCGATCAGCTGAAAAGAGAGGTTTTCGGACCCGTTCTGCATGTTGTCCGCTTTCAGGCGGAGCGTCTGGATGATGTCATCGACAGCATCAATGCGGCGGGCTACGGGCTGACCTTTGGGATTCACAGCAGGATCGATTCGACCGTGGATCACGTTCTGAAGCGCTTGCGGGTCGGTAATGCCTACGTCAACCGCAACACTATTGGTGCTGTCGTCGGTGTCCAACCCTTCGGTGGCGAAGGATTGTCTGGAACCGGACCCAAGGCCGGTGGGCCGCACTATCTGCACCGCTATGCCACGGAACGGACCGTGACGACTGATACCACGGCGGCGGGCGGTAATGCGTCTTTGATGTCGATCTAAAAGACTGGAAGGTCTGAGAATTCCGCCTTGCCAGAGCAGACGTCTTGCAGGCTCCAAAAAGCTGAGAATTTCGGTAGACAGGTCCGATATACTGTTGCAATTCGAGGTTGCGAGTGTAAGCTGCTACTCAGAGTTGGTGCGGATGGAAATACGTCACGAACATCATGGATGTGCGAAGTTTTTGTGTGCATTTGCTCTGGAAGTCTTTGGTGTGTAAGTGTTGAATTTGCTTGCACTTTTATGCGAAACGGGCGAAAAAATTAATTCGGTTACACATTCTCCTGGCGTGTCCTCCTCGACGCCTTTGCGCGCAGCCGCGTTACCCCTCGAGAAATCGTGATGCCTAAACCCGCAGTGCGGCACGAGGTCGCCGGTGGGATCGTTATTGGTTGAAAGGACAGAAAATGACGACAGGAACGGTTAAGTGGTTCAACCCCACGAAAGGTTATGGGTTCATCGAACCTGATGACGGTTCCAAGGACGCATTCGTGCACATTTCCGCTGTGGAACGTGCAGGTATGTCGGGTCTTCGCGAAGGTCAGAAGGTCGAATACGAGCTCGTCCCAGGACAGAACGGCAAAGCCTCCGCTGAGAACTTGGTAGCGGTTGATTAGCCTGAGACATCGTTTGCGGTTTCGCCTTTGTGCTTCCAGATCACAATCCTGGTTGAGGTTGGATTTTGCGAAAGCACAAGGCGGAACGCGGCCTTGCGGTCTGCTACCAGAGTGCGACCATTCTTGATAGAAGCAATCAGGAATGTGAACTGCGTTCTCACAATGTGAATCAGAGACTGGTTTGCGTTTTTACTTATTCGGTCAAAACGCTCAGACTCTCGTGTTCCTTCAACCATTCGGTTTGAATGCTTGAACAGGATTGGTGTGCCTGTACCCGGCTCTTCAACGACCGGAAGGCTGCTGCACCTAAGTCTTCTCTAAAATTTGCATTTATCTCAATAGAGCGTTTCTCAGCTCAGGAGATAAATCATTCCTATGCTGAAGGCAGGCGCCGATGCGATCGCTAGGGCGCTGCTTGTCTCGACGGAAGCCGACGACTGCGTGAACTGACTTCCGCCGCGCCGCAAAAATCTAAAATCTGATATTGCTGAACTGTTCCGGTGTGCAGGCGGAGCCCAATTCACCCCTGCTTATGCGAAAAACACCGTCGTTCTGTAACAGGATACAACAGGTTGCAGGCTCTCTGCGAACAGTGCTTTAGCTCCAATTTCCGGTGCGAAACCTTGAATGGTATGGGTTCGGGAGCACGAAAAGGCCTGTCAATTCTCAAGTCGAAACAGACAACGTCATATTCCGTCACCGTTGAAATCCCGACGCGGAATGCAACTGCGTTTACTAAAAGTCAATGCAAACGGTGGTAGGAATTCAAGGCAACTAGAGGGTTCCAGAAGCCGGAGCCGCCTTCTTTACAATTCCTTAACAGCGGAAATCCCCGCAGCGTGGTCCATGTTCAGAGCCCTCAGCAGAAAAGATGATAGAAACCTGCTTTTCGCGCTGTTGCTTGTCGCGGTTGCGGCTTTGTCGACGACTTGGTTTTTGAACGATCAGGCCCGCATACACCTGCTCAAGGAACAAGGGCTGCGGTCCGCTAAACAGTGGGCCATGTTTCTCGCGACCCATATTCACGATCTCGAAAGTATTCTCAGTTCCGGCGAAGTATCACAGGAGACCGCACAGGTCCTGAATTTCGCCACCCAAGCAGGTGGTGTATTCCGCTATAAAATGTTCGGTCCTGACGGCACGATTACCGTGGCATCGCGCTCAGAGGATCTGGGTAAGGTGAATACCAAGCCGTATTTCATCGCACAGGTGCAAAAAGGAGAAACCTTCGTCAAGATCGAGGAGAGCGAAGCGTTTGGCGAAGACCGGACTGTCGTCAGCGAAGCTTATGTACCGGTCATGACTGCCGGTGTGTTTCGCGGTGCCATTGAAGTCTACGTCGATATGACGCCGAAGGACGCAGAATTCCGCGATGTCGGATCGTATATATTCATGGGGATCGCTGCTCTTTTGCTTCTTGTCGGTCTGGCTTGGTCGTTTTTCGTGCATCGCAGCCTTCTGGAGCGCAATGCGCGTGAAGCTGCAATGCTCGACACACAGGCGGAATTGAATAGGCGGCTGGATGAACTTCAGGACGCACGGGAACGGGTTGAAGCGGAGGCAGTGAAGCAAATCGCGCTTGCGGAGGAGCTTTCTGTCGCGCGAGACGAAGCCAACGCGGCCAACAAGGCAAAATCACAATTCCTGGCTACAATGAGTCACGAGATCCGCACGCCTATGAATGGCGTACTTGGTATGATCGGTATTCTGTCGGATACCAGCTTGACCGACGATCAGCGCAAGTACACCAAGCTGGCCAGGGATTCAGCGGAAAGCCTTCTGTCGATCATCGATGACATTCTCGACTATTCGAAACTGGAAGAAGGCCGTATCGATCTTGAATCGGTGGATTACAGCCCCGAGCAGGTGATCGACGGTGTGGTTTCTCTGCTGTCCTCAAAAGCTGCCGATGTTGGGCTGACCCTGGCGACAGAAGGAACCGCTGACCTGCCGACCTGGTTGCGTGGCGATCCGACCCGGCTTCGGCAGATTCTATTCAACCTGATCGGTAATGCTGTGAAGTTCACTGAGAAGGGCGGGGTTCGCGTTATAGCGACCTTTAAGATGGTTGAAGAGGAAGTTGAACTCAGAGTTGACGTCAAAGACACGGGAATTGGCATACCAAAAGAGGCGCAGAGTAAGCTCTTCGCGCGCTTTTCCCAGGCCGACAGCTCAACGACGCGCCGTTTCGGCGGCAGCGGCCTTGGCTTGGTAATTTGCAGGCAACTCGCACAAATAATGGGCGGCGGCGTGGGTCTTCACAGTGAGCTTGGGCAGGGCAGTACCTTCTGGTTCACGATCCGCAGCGCGATCGGCGAAGCGCCGGTTGAACAGCCGCGGACAGAGGATTCCCAGGAGGGAGATGACGGTCCTCTCAAGCTGAAGATTCTGATCGCGGAAGACAATACCGTGAACCAGCTTGTGGCACGGACCATGCTGACCAAGGTCGGACACGAGGTCGAAGTGGTCAACAATGGCGCTGAGGCCGTTGCTGCGGTTCAGGAGGCCGTCTTCGACCTTGTGCTGATGGACATCCAGATGCCGGAAATGGATGGACCCACCGCCACGATGGAGATCCGCAAGCTCGCGCCACCGCTATCTGAAACACCCATCGTGGCCCTTACAGCAAATGCGATGGCCGGTCACCGTGAAGAATACCTGGCTGCGGGGATGAACGATTATGTCACTAAGCCCATCGATCCACGACAACTCTTCGCGGCCCTGGCGAGGGTGGCGAAGGCTCGTGATGATGAGACCGCGCGCGACAAGGAACCAGTGAATACCGGCGCGGCACCTGCTGAGATCCATGAGAGCACTCAACAGGAGACGACTCAAGAATTGCGGCACGACCCGTCTGCTGTAGTGCAACGGCCAGAGCCAATTGCTGTGAATGACTCGCGTGAAGAGCCGATGGGGGTGGTGTCTGAAACCATCGCTGTTGAAGAAAAGGATACCGACGTGATAAGCGAACTTCCGATTTTCGATCATGACAAATTCAACGAGTTGCGCGAAGCACTCGGTGACGAAGGCTTGCACGAAGCCCTCGCCTGTGTGCCGGCCGAAGCCTCAAAGTCGCTGGCTCAAATCAAGGAATCCATCACTGCAGGTGATCTGGAGAATGCGCAGCGGGCCGCCCACTCTATCAAGGGAATGGCGAGCAACTTCGGTGCCATGCGTCTGCTCACCATCGCGCGCGAAATCGAGGTCGAGAGTCCCGATATCGATACGGTGTCGCAAAAGCTCGTCGATCTCGAGGAGACCTTGACCCAGACCCAGGTTGAGATCGATCAGCTGAAATCGGCTTAAGGGTTGTCCGAGCTACCTATTGCCGGACCAACGAGGTGGAAAGCAGATGCGAAAGATTGCGATCATTGATGACGTTTTACCGAACGCCCTTCTGCTAAAGGGCTATACCAGGCGTCTGGAGGATGTCGAGGCTTTCACCTTCACCGACCCGGTGGAAGCCCTCAGTTGGTGCGCGGAGCACATACCAGACCTGGTGATGCTCGACTACCTCATGCCGGAGATGGACGGTACCGAGTTTCTGCAGCATTTTCGCAAAATCGAGGGATTGATCGATATTCCGGTTGTCGTGATTACAGCTGCCGAGCAGAAGGAAGCGCTTTATTCGGCGCTGGAAGCTGGCGCCAACGATTTCTTACGCAAGCCGGTCGATGATCTGGAACTGATAGCGCGTGCCAACAACATGCTCCAACTGCGTGCCCGACAGCTTGAACTGGCGGAGGCCAATGAGCGCCTTCTTGTTCTGGCAACGACAGATTCGCTGACCGGCCTCGCCAATCGCCGCCATTTTCTGGATAAGTTACGCGAAGAGATCGCGCGCTGCCAACGTTATGGGCGGCCCTTTTCCGTTGCGATGGTCGATGCCGATCACTTCAAATCGGTTAATGACACCTATGGACACGAAGTCGGTGACCGGGTCTTGAAACGCCTCTCCAATCTCATGTCTGGTGAGGTCAGGGACGTCGATTGCGTCGGACGGCTGGGGGGCGAAGAGTTCGCGATCCTCTTGCCTGAAACCGAGGTTACGGGTGCAAAGATATTTTGCGAACGTTTGCTTACTGCCATTCGCGAGACCGAGGTTGATACGGATGAGGATGTTCTTCGCTTTACCGTCAGCATGGGCTTGACCGAAGTCTGCAAAGGTGAAGAGAAAACCGACGTTATTCTGAACCGGGCTGACGAAGCGCTGTACGAAGCCAAGGAAGGCGGCCGCGATCGTGTCGTCATTCACGAGCAGAGCAGCGACAAAATCGAGAATATTGCCTAAGGCACATAGCCAGAGTCAGGCTTTTCTGCATAATACGCTCTGTCTTTAAGCGGCCGATGACGTCAGAGGTTGCTTCTGGAAGCGCTCTTCCGCGATGCGATCCGCCGCCTCGAAGGTTGGGACCCCTGACACTTGAGAGCGCTTGAAGATCTCCCGCAGAGTGTCATGGATCTTCGCGACATGAGCGAAGGCCTTTTCCTGATTGTAGTCAGGTCCTTCGTGGCTGATGTTGATCACGCCGCCAGCGTTGATCACATAGTCCGGGGCGTAGAGGACGCCACGCTTGTGCAGCTCGACACCGTGACGGGGCTCGGCGAGCTGATTGTTTGAAGATCCGGCAATAACAGGGACCCTAAGAACTTTCAGCGTTGCATCATTGATGATTGCACCCAGGGCGCAGGGGGCGAAGACATCCGCTTCCACAGCGTAGATGGCATCTGTTGCGACCGCTGTTGCTCCAAAAGTCTCTACGGCACGCGTGATGGCTGCCTGATCAATATCGGTGACGATCAGTTTGGCGCCGTCATCGGCAAGATAGCGGCAGAGATTCCACCCCACGCTGCCAAGTCCCTGGACAGCAACGGTTAGACCCGACACCGATGCGCGGTTGAGGCGGTGCGCGACAGCGGCCCGGATTCCCATATAGACGCCGTAGGCGGTTGAGGGGGAGGGATCGCCGGCACCTCGTTCAGGTGTGCCGGCAAAAAATTCGGTTTCCTTGGCCATCATTTGGACATCGGCGACAGAAATACCCACGTCTTCAGCCACGCAATAGCGGCCGCCCAGGCTGTCGACAAAGCGTCCCATGGCTCGGAACAGGGCATCGGACTTCATGGTCTTGGGGTTGCCGATGATCACAGACTTGCCGCCGCCCAGATCCAGGCCGGCAAGCGCCGACTTATAGGTCATCCCGCGAGACAGACGTAAAGCATCCGTCAATGCGTCGTCATCACTGTCGTAAGGCCACATGCGGCAACCGCCGAGGGCAGGGCCACGGTTCGTGTTGTGAATGGCGATGATGGCTTTCAGTCCGCTTTCCGCGTCATTGCAAAAGGCGACTTCTTCGTGACCGTCGAACTCAGGATGGGAAAAGGGCGTCATGGCGATCCTCAACTGTGGCCTGTTCAGCAGCGGGAGCGTTTGATCCCCGCTTGAGTTTTCTGTCGGCCGATGCTGGCCGAAGCAGCGCTTCAAACATCCCTGTTCGTTTGCCGCTATTGTAAGTGTTATGTCTTAAAAATAGGTATTCAACGTAAAAATATGGAGAATAAACAGATAGTTATTATGCAAATGCAGTCGTTGAAATCGCTTTTCGAAAGTGTTGATTAGAATCACATCTCTGAAATAATGTTTCTGCTGTTGATGAGAGAAATAAATCTGTTGCAGTGCAGCGAGAAGAGTTTGGAAAAGAAGTATTGAGGCCGGAAAGATGTTTCGGAATAGATGCCGTTATTTGTGAAAAAGAAAAGCGACGAAGGCTTTTCCTCGCCATCCGCCGCTCTCCAAATTTTGAAATATTATTTCGCGACTCTGCGTAATTCGCCGGGTCGTCAAATTCCTTGGACCTTACAATTGGCCCGAAATCGATGATTCCAGCATAGCCTTGAGTGCCGGCACTTCCAGGGGGATCGGGTTGCCCGGAGCTGTCGGGTCGACAACGGCCATCTCGGCGATCTCATCGATCCGATCGGTGCCAACCCCGATCTCTGCGAGGCTGTGCTGGATCTTCAAGTCACTGCGCATCTTCAGAACCCATACCATGAAGGAGTCAAAAGATGGATCCGGGAGCTCCAGCCAGGCGGCCAGGCGGGTAATCTTGGTTTCAATGGCGGGTCGGTTGAACTTCAGTACATAAGGCATGACAACGGCGTTGGTCAGGCCGTGATGAGTATCATAGAGCGCGCCGATCGGATGGCTGAGGGAGTGGATTGCGCCCAGACCTTTCTGAAAGGCGGTTGCACCCATGCTGGCAGCGGAGAGCATATGGGCGCGAGCTTCGATATTGGTGCCTTCGGCGACGGCAGTCGGCAGCCAATCCTTGACCAGACGCATTCCTTCGACAGCAATGCCTTCGGCCATGGGGTGATAACCGGGCGCGCAATAGGCTTCCAGACAATGGGCAAGTGCGTCCATACCCGTCGCCGCGGTGATATGTGGAGGTAATCCTACTGTGAGCTCGGGGTCTGAGATCACCACGCCGGGCAGGAACTGCGGATGGAAGATGACCTTCTTAGTATGGTTCGCTTCGTCGAGGATCACAGAGGCACGCCCGACTTCCGAACCCGTGCCTGCAGTCGTCGGCACTGCAACGATCGGCGCAATCTTTTCGCTGTCGGCACGCTTCCAGTTGTCGCCGACATCTTCAAAGTCCCAGATCGGCCGGGTCTGGCCCGACATGAAGGCGATGGCTTTGGCGGCGTCCAGGCCGCTGCCGCCGCCCCAGGCGATGACGCCGTCGTGCCCGCCCGCATTAAAGGCCGCGACGCCGTCTTCGACGTTCTTGCCGATTGGGTTGGGTTTGACGTCGCTGAACAGACCCGTCGGCAGGCCATCAGCAGCGTTGGCCGCAATCGCATCCGTGACCATCGGTAACGCCGCGAGGCCGGGGTCCGTGACCAACAGCGGCTTGCTCATGCCAAGGCTGCGGCAGGCAGCCCCTAGGTTCTTGATCCGGCCAGGGCCGAAGAGGATCTGGGTCGGATAGCTCCAGTTGGCTTTAAAGCTCGCGTTGGTGTCAGTCATGGTTCGATCGCTCTTAAAATTCGGTCGCCGGTGAACCGGGGACGGATGGTTGTTTCGATTGTTTACTAGACGGCAGTCCGCAGGTGAAAGGACTTTGGCCGGGTCAGTTGCTCGTAGCCAACCTGAGACAGGCTGCATCCGCGTCCTGAATCCTTCACGCCGGTCCAGGCCAGTGCAGGATCCAGATAGTCGCAGCGGTTCATGAACCAGGTGCCGGTCTCGATACGGTCTCCGATGGTCAGCGCCGAGTCCTCGTCCGTGGTCCAAATGGAGGCGGTCAGGCCGAAATCACTGTCGTTCATCAGGCCTATGGCTTCTTCGTCGGAGGCTACCTTCATCAGCCCTACAACAGGCCCGAAGCTTTCCTCGGTCATCACGCGCATGGAGTGATCCACATCGGTCAAAACCTGCGGCGCAAGATAGGGCGTCCCCTCGCGGTCCATGGCGAATGCCGTTGTATCAATCAGGGCGCTGGCACCTTTGGAAATGGCTTCGACAGTCTGGCCGCGCACGAAGTCGGCGGCTGAGGCACGGACCATCGGCCCGAGATTGGTTTCGCCCTCCAGCGGGTTGCCCAACCGGTAACCGCGTGCCAGGTCTGCGTAGCCTTCGACAAAGCGATCGTAGACATCCGAATGGATGTAGATGCGCTCGATCCCGCAACAGGACTGCCCACTGTTGAAGAAGGCGCCGTCGACCAGGGTTTCGACGGCATGTTCAAGCTTGACGTCGGGCCGGACGTAGGCGGGATCCTTGCCCCCGAGTTCCAAGCCCATCCCGATAAAGCGCTGAGCGCCTGCTTCCTGAACAGCCCGGCCGGCGTTGACCGAACCGGTGAAGGCGACGAAGTCAATTCCCTCGCTGCCAATCAACTTTAAAGCATCGCTGTGTCCAAGGTGCAGAAACTGAAACAACCCGTCGGGCAGACCCGCTGCCGTGAAGGCTTCGGCAAAGCGCTCGGCGCAGAGTGGGGTTTGCGCTGAGTGCTTCAAGATCACCGCATTGCCGGCCATCAAAGCCGGGATGACCGAATTGACCGCCGTCAAATAAGGGAAATTCCAGGGAGCGACGATAAAGACCACACCCAGGGGATCGCGGCGGATGAAGCGGGTGAAGCCTTCTTTTGGTTCGACGGCGACGTCCGCCAGAACCTCCGGCCCAATCGCAATCATGTGGCGTGCACGCTCCTCGAAGCCCGCGACTTCTCCCGGCGACTGACTCAGCGGCCGCCCCATCTGCCAGGTGATTTCCTCAGCGATCTCGTCTCGCTTTGCCACGAAGGCGTCGATTGCTTTTGTCAGAAGCGCCTGCCGTTCAGAAAGGGGCGTGAATTTCCAGGAAGCCTGGGCGGCTTTAGCCTTTTCCAGCGCCGACGCTATATCGCTTGATTGTGCCAGCGGGCGTTCCACGTAAACGCTGCCGTCGACCGGCGAAACACACTTGAGGCTGTCAGCCATAATTCCTCTATCTCCTGACAAATTCCGAGTGACTTTATAGAGGTGAAACAAGATGCTGCAAGGGAAGTCGTGCAGGGTTGAAACCTGTGCTGTGGTTCAACTGGTTTGAACAGGCGAATCCAGTGGTTTTAATTGGGATTGGAGCAAGGTGACAATGGCCTCTCAAGCTCAAAAGCATCTGGTTATCTTGTTTGATCTGGACGGCACTCTGACGGATCCATTCGAAGGGATCACGCGCTCTGTCCGCTTCGCTCTTGAGGAGCTTGGCCGCTCTGCGCCGCCGGCAGGGGAACTGGCCTGGTGCATCGGACCGCCTCTGCTGCAGTCGTTTGAGCGATTGCTGGCAGAACAAGGCTACAAGACGAATGAGAGGCGAACTGATGTGGCGATCGAAACCGAGGCAAAGGAGGCTTTGCGGCTGTACCGGGAGCGCTTTGCCGATATTGGGATGCTCGAAAACCAGGTCTACGATGGTATCCCTGGCGTGCTGGAAGAACTCACGGATGCCGGATACCGTCTGTTCCTCGCGACCTCGAAGCCTCGGGTCTTTGCAAAACCCATCCTTGAGCATTTCGATCTGGCGCGTTGGTTCCAGGGGATTTATGGCTCGGAGCTGGATGGTACCCGCAGCAATAAAGGCGACCTGCTCGAATTTATCCTACTGAGTGAAGGGATTTTGCCGGAACAGGCCACGATGGTCGGCGACCGAAAGCACGACGTCGAGGGGGCGCGTCGCGTTGGTCTGAAGGTGCTCGCCGTCAGCTACGGTTATGCCGAGCCGGGTGAACTGAAAGCGGCAAAACCCGACGCCGTCGTGGAATCGCCCGTGGACCTGCTGGCCGGCCTCGAAACACTCTTCAATCGCTCCCAGGCGTAATGCCTAATTCGGCTAAGAGTTCGGCTTCGGTAACCCGAGGGCAGTCGTCCCTGAAGTCGTAGCGTTCCGGCTTGGCGTCGATGTAGATATGCCGGCCCAGCTTCAGATCCTCGGAGAAATCGAAACTCTCCGCCGACACGATTGTCATTGCGTCCGGGTTTTCGGCCAACCGCCAGAACAGGCTGCTGCCGCAGCGTGCGCAGAAACCGCGTTGCGCCCAATCCGTACCTTGATACCAAGCCAAGCCTTCTTGGTTCGTGAAAATTGGTTTTCCGGGACAGTGAACAGCCATCAAGGGACCGGCGGTCCATTTTCGGCACATACCGCAATGACAGATATTGTAGACGGCCTCAGGGACTGTAATATCAAACGTTACTGCGTTGCAGAGGCATGCCCCGCTGCGTAGCTGGCTTGCCGTCATGGCTTGCACCTCCCGTGTCAGCCTGCCCAATTGAGGGCTGGAATTATGCCCGAGCTGACGCGGGAAGCAAAGATGCCCGTTACTTTATGATTGCAGCCTTTGGGGTCGCCTGCGCGGTTTCCCTGCCGTTTTTGAGCAGGACTGTTCGCGCGACCCGAAAACCGATGTCGTTCCTTCGGACGTCAGGCTCCGCACGCCCGCGATTGGCGGCACGGGTCTGACCGTAGAAGCTCTTCCAGGAGCCGCCGCGAATGCTGTGGGCTTGGCAGCTTCCTTCTGACCGTGCGGCGCCATTCGCCGGGGCACCGCGGTAGGTTGGAACATAACAGTCTTCGACCCACTCCCAAACGTTGCCCAGCATATCGTGGAGCCGGAAGTCGTTGGCCGGATGCTGACCGACAGGAACGGTCATGCCGGAACTGCGAGTGTTTTCAGCATAACAGTACCGGCAGTTGCCAATGTCCAGTCCTGACAGATCGATAGCATCCGACTGGGCCCGGGCGGCGTATTCCCACTCGGCCTCACTCAGTAAGCGATAGTCCATGCCGGTCTTTTTGTTTAGCCAGGTGATATAGCTCTGTGCGTCATGCCAGGAGACATTGACCAGTGGCCGCTGTTGCCGGCCCCAGTTCTCGTCGTTTGGTGTATGGCGGCAACCGCCTTCCTCGACGCAGGTCGACCATTCCTGAAATGTGACTTCGTAGAGACCGACTGCAAAGCCGTGGCGGAGTGTGACTTCATGCCTCGGTTTTTCGTCCGTTTCACCGCGGCGCGAGCCCATTTCAAAGGTTCCGGGCGCCACCACGACCATCTTGGGGCAATCGACGCAATCCTGAACCAGAGTGCCGGATTTGTAGATCTTGCTGTCGGCGGAAATCGGTTTTTCCGGCGTGCTCGTGCAGGACAGGGTAAGCAGGGCGCCGACGGCTATTGTCGCAAACCGGGTGCCAATTAATCCGAACCTTGGCATCCGTGTTGGCACGGACACCGCGGGACTGTCGGTTTCTCCCTGTCGAATAGACGAAAGCCTGGGCATGGCGCGGGTTCTCGCTCAGTAAGTCTTTAATGATCGGGTAATTAAAGGGGAAGGGGTGTTAATTACCGATTAATCGATCAAAGTTTAACTAACTGATTTTGCGTAGAATTTTAGCAAAATACCCACGCATATCAAGACTGCGGGCAGCGCTGCAGGTACTAAGGCCGCGCCGTCAGGCCGCCGTCCACAATTAAATCGGTTCCCGTGATGTAACTCGCTTTGTCAGAAAGCAGGAACAGAACCGCATCGGCAATATCCTGTGGCTGACCAACCCGCCCGAGAGGGATCACCCCCGCAGTCGCCTTCTTACTGTCGGGATTGCCGACCCAGCGAGCCTGCATGGGCGATTCGCAGGGGCCGGGTACCACGCAGTTCGATCGGATGCCATCCCCCGCGAATTGAATTGCGAGGGATTTGGAGAGAGAAAGGATTGCGGCTTTCGAGGCCTGGTAGGCATCCTGCGGTTTGTCGTCGCCACGCAGGGCCTGGGTGCTCGCGATATGGACCATGGCGCCGCTCTGCGATTTCTTCATCAGGGGCACTGCGTGACGGGTTGTGTGCACTATAGTTTTCAGGTCGATCTCGAGAACCTTGTCCCAGACGTCCAGGTCTATCTCGACCATGGAGACATCGCGGTCGAACCACAACACCCCTGCGGCATTGACCAGGCAGTCCAGGCTGCCTTGCTGGTCAAAGGCCCGTTGCATGGCATCTGCAACAAAGGCATCGTCCGTCAGATCGCCTGCCAGGAACTGAAAGCTGCCGCCCTCCTGCAGGAGCTCTGCTGGGCAAGGCTTGACGTCGATGGCCGTGACCATTGCCCCTTCAGCGAGCAAACCCTGCGTGATTGCGAGCCCCATACCGCCGCCCGCGCCGGTGACGACAGCCGTTTTTCCCTGAAAGGTCATTCTGCTTCTCTATACTAAGCGCAACGCTTGCTAAAAAGTTTCGTCTGATACCAATGTCTCGGATCAGATGATTTCGAAGTAGCGCTGCATTTCCCAATCGGTGATGGCTTTACGGAATTCGCGTTCTTCCCACTCTCGGGTTGCAGCGTAATGGTCGACGAAGACATCGCCGAAGAGTTCACGCGCTGCCTTGGACTTGCGCAGGCGCCCGGCAGCTTCCATCAGGGTGGCGGGCAGTTTCCGCTTGGCCGGAAACTTGTGCTCGTAGGCATTGCCTTGGATCGGGGCATCGGGCTCGATCTTATTCTCGATGCCCCAGAGGCCTGAGGCGAGTGCGCCGGCGACTGCGATGTAGGGATTGATGTCGGCGGCAGCCAGCCGGTACTCGACCCGCTGTGACTTCGGGCTGCCTGGGATCGCTCGCAGGGCACAGGTTCGGTTTTCGATTCCCCAACCCGCGTCGGTCGGCGCCCAGAAACCTGGGATGAGACGCGTGAAGCTGTTGACCGTCGGGGCGATCATGGAAAGCAGCTCCGGCATCAATGCCTGCTGTCCGCCGATGAAGTGACGCATGGTATCGCTGATGTTATGCGGCTTCTTCGGGTCATGGAAAACCGGTTTGCCTTTTTTGCCTTTAAGGGAGATGTGGATGTGTCCGGACTGTCCCGGCCAGTCCGGCGACCACTTGGCCATGAAGGTCGCCATCCAGCCGCGGCGTTGCGCCAGGATCTTGGTGTAGGTCTTGAACAGCGCGGCTTTGTCTGCGGCCTCCAAGGCGTCGTCGTGGCCGATGGCGGCTTCCAGGACACCGGGACCGGTTTCCGTATGCAGGCCTTCGATCGGCATGTCCATCTCCTGGCACATGTTCAGGAGGTCCTCGTAGAATTCCGCATGGACCGAATTGCGCAGCATGGAGTAGCCGAAGAAGCCCGGCGTGATGTTGGTCATGTTGCGGTAGTTTTTTTCGCGAACGGATTCGGGCGTTTCCTCGAATAGGAAGAATTCGAATTCGCAGGCGGCGGTGGCAGACAGTCCCATGGCATCTGCGCGTTCCAGGACGCGGCGCAGCGTTCCCCGCGGACAGACGTCTTCAGCCCGATCCGTGAATTCAGCCAGGAACAGCAGCATGCCGTCCTCCATGGGCAGTTCGCGGCAGCTCTCGGGAACAACACGAACCATCGCGTCCGGATAAGCCGTGTCCCAGCCGGTGATCGAGACATTGTCATAGAGCTGGTCATTCGAATCCCAACCGATGATGACGTCACAGAAGCCAAAACCGCTGTCCAATGCCGAAAAGAATTTGTCTTTTGACATGTATTTGCCGCGCAAAACGCCGTCGACGTCAAAAATACCGACTTTGACGTGATCGAAGCCGCGTTCCTCGACGATGGCGCGCGCGTCGGCTGCTGTTTTTACGTTTCTCGGATTCATCTCAATTCCCCCGGGGTACAGGCGTTTCGTTTGCGCCTTTGTCTGTCGTGTTTCATTTTACGGGCTGATCTTGGCGGTTAGCCGCTGTTTGCGGTCTGGTCGTCGAAACGAGCCAGTGCGGCGGGCAGCGTTTCGATCAGGCGCTGTGCCCAGAAGCTTTGCCCGGCTTCGTCTGCGATCAGGTCGTGGCGTAGTTCAATGAGAAGATGTGGCAAGCCCCGTCCTTCTGCGTGAACGGGAATGGTGTAGTCGGTCTTGTCGCTGACCGAATAGGGTTGATTGTCTCCGATGCACAGGCTCTCGTCCGTGGATAGCTCTGCAATCATGCAGCGGCTCAATCCCGGCTCCCTATTATACTGGATACCGATTTGCCAGGGGCGGCTGGCGCCATGATAAACCGGCGTAAAACTGTGCAGGGCGACCAGAACGCTGCGTTGCTGCCGCGCGTGCCGTTCTTCCAGCCGCGCCGAAATTTCAGTGTGGTAAGGGGCAAAGATCGTTTTTTTCCGCTGTGCTGCAGCTTCGGCGTCTAGGCCGACGTTTCCGGGCACCTCGGTCGCTTCACTGACGGCGGGAATCGAGGACTCCACGTGCGGCTGACGGTTACAGTCGATGACCAGCCGCGAGTAGCCTTGAAGAACGAGAGTGGCGTCGAAGGCCTCGGAAATCGAATGGGCAACAGCGGCGGCGCCGATATCCCAACCGATGTGGCGGTCAATTTCATGATCCGGCAGTCCGAGGCCACTGAGTGACTCTGGAATTCGCTTGCTGGCATGATCGCACGTCAGGAAAAACGGCGAACGCCCGTGGGCGCGAACCACTTCGACAGCAGCGGGTTCATGTGGAGCGAGTTCGACCATGAGGTAAAGTGCAATGCCTCTTGTCTGGCAATGAATTTTGAGATGCCGTGAAAGCGAAAAGTTTAAGGCGACGATTTAGACCGAAATTCGCGTCCCTGTCAGTAACAATAAAGCCATCTGGGTAGATGTGGGAATAATCCTGACAGAGCTCAAGCGGTGCTCAATGCTCTATCCAGAAATGAGAGGCGATCCTGACCCCAGAACAACTCACCGTTGAACTGATAGCTTGGTACGCCGAAAACACCCCGTTCGACAGCTTCGCGAGTGAGCGCTTCAATTTGGACTTCGAGCTCGGTCCGTGCTGCTGCTTCGAGCAACGCGGTGCCGTCGAGGTCACAGTCTCGCGCGACGTCCAACAGGCATTGCGAATCGGCGATGTCGCGTTCCTCGGCCCAGACAGCCCGACCAAAGGCGTTGGCCAGCCGAAGTGAATCTCCGCCCGTCTTGCTCATGGCGAGCACCATACGGGCAGCGACGCCCTCTGCCGCGGGAAAGAAACGGGGTTTCAGGTTTAGGGGCATCGCAAGATGCTTGCTCCAACGTGCAAGTTCGACGAAACGGTAAGCCTGTCGCTCGGGTGCCCGCTTTGCCAGAGGTAAACCGCCAGTCTTGGGGAATACTTGCGATAGGTCGATCGGTTTGACGTTGACCGTCGCGCCATGCTTTTTCGCAATGTCGGCGAGCTGTTCTCCACCGAGGTAGCAGTAAGGCGAGATGAGGGAGAGGTAGTAGTCAATTTGCATTTTCAATCCTTGAGGGAATATTCGATTTTCTTTCCTGCCTGAACTTGATCAAATTACTTGTTGTTTGTGTCAAAATCGGCTTGAAAGGGATTTCTCCAAAGAGTGGCGCTACTATGCTGCATATTATTGCTTTAGGACGAAATCAAAATACGAATAAAATCTGGGGATACGGGATGAAGCGTTTGTTACGGGAGCAGGGTCCATGGTAGCGGAGGTTCGCTATGTCATCTTCACGACCCAGGAACTTTCCAGGGCGTTGATAACGTCACACCAAAAGAAGGGTGAAGCCTTACCGTCCGGCACTATTCACAGTATCACGCAGGACAGCCGGCCTGGCGTCAAAGTTACCATCACCATCGCGCCGGATCGCGAGACTGATCATATTCTTCTTGATTGGACGGAAGAAGAAGTCCTCTCAGCCCTTGTGGGCTATTGCCGTGGGAATAACATTCCTCTGCCGGCATCCTCTTCAAAGCAGCTTGGGACCATCCGTCACAGCATGGCGCTGATCATTACGATGAACGTAACGGACGACAAATATAAAGACTTTGAGCAGGCGATTTCCGACAAGGTCGCCGGGGATTAGCCGTTCCGTCCTGGCTGAACCAAGCGTGGGCTTTCTTCCGTGATGTGATGACTCCATCTCGCCCAGGATGGTCTCAATGCGCCGTTTGCATCAAACACGAACTTTAGAGCTTTCTTATGACCTGGATCACGACCATTCCCTACCGAGAGGCCGCCGGCCGCTTGCGTAAACTCTATGACCGGGTCAAGGGTCCGGATGACAACGTCGACAACATCATGATGGCGCACAGCCTGCGGCCGCACTCGATGGAGGGTCATATGGCACTCTATAAGAACGTGCTGCATCACTCGGCCAACAGCCTGCCGAAATCACTTCTGGAGACGTTGGGCGTCTATGTCAGTCTGCTGAACGGCTGCAGCTACTGCGTCGAGCATCACTTTCAAGGCCTGCAGCGTTTGCTCGGCGATGAAGCGCGGGGTAACGCGATCCGCGCCGCGCTTGAAGCAGAGCGGCCGGAGGAAGCGCTGACGGGCCGGGAACTGGCGGCTGCCCGCTATGCTCGTGTCCTGAGCGTCGATCCGACCAGTATGGACGAAACTGCTATAGCGGCGCTGCGTGAGTCTGGCTTGGACGATGGCGAGATCCTGGAAGTCAACCAGGTGGTGGCCTACTTCGCATATGCCAACCGGACGGTATTGGGGCTTGGGATCAACACTGAGGGCGATGAGATTGGACTGTCGCCAAACGATTCGGATGATCCGGACAACTGGTCGCATCGCTGATAATGGCAGCGGGTGTCCGTCTGAATTCTGCCATTCAGCAGGCGGCGGTGCAGCGTTGCTTCAATAGCTATCCATCAAACCAACCAATGTCCCGTCTCGTGTGCTCAGGTAACGAACGTACGTGGATCTTCGTCAACCTTGCCTGTTTTTTCCGACAGGATTCAGATTTCCTGGAGACAAGGTAGCGAGCCAGTTTATTCAACAAACTCGCGGAACTGTTCTGCGATTTCTCCTTGGTCATGGGTTCGTACTCCTCACGATACTTGCTTCCTTAGAGATGTCGCATCGCGGGTTTGTCTTCCAATCGAATGTCGGCTATAAGGTATAAGGAGTTTTTATACCTTATGCGCTCTCACCTCCCTCCGCTGGCCGCAACCAGAGCCTTTGAAGCCGCCGCCCGTCACGGGACTTTCACCAAAGCTGCTGAAGAGCTTGGGATGACCCAGGCGGCGGTAAGCTATCAAATCAAGGTTTTGGAAGAGCGGGTCGGTTCGCCGCTCTTCCTGCGCTATGCGCGGGGCGTTGAGCTTACGGATGTGGGGCGGCGGTTCTCGCGCCGGGCAAGTGAAGCGCTTGACCTTCTGCGCGATGCTTTCGCCGATGCCAAAGGGCAGAGCGATGAGACGCTGGTCATCAGCGTGATCCCGACTTTTGCGACCAACATCCTCGCTCAGCGGCTGGGCCGTTTTCAAATCGACAATCCGTCAATTGCCATGCGTGTGGAAGTTAATCAGTCGCTCGCCGACTTCGCATCTGAAGATCTTGACTTGGCGATCCGCTCGGGCAGAGGCGAATGGCCCGGGTTGAAGTGCCACGAACTCATACGCTCAACCTTTACGCCCATGCTGAGTCCCGCCCTTGCCGAACAAGCCGGTGGCCTTCGGGAACCCTCCGATCTATTGCAGCTCCCGATCATCGAACCGTCGGATCCCTGGTGGCAGCAGTGGTTTGCAGCTGCCGGGATTTCACATGCCCAGATTCCGGCCCGCCCAGGCTTGAAGTTCGGTTCGCAGATCCTCGAGGCGAACGCCGCCATCGCGGGGCAGGGAGTCGGTATTCTCACGCCTGCTCTCTGCCGCGATGCCCTGCAGCGAGGACAGCTTGTACAGCCGTTCGATCTCATCTGCGATGACGGCTACTCTTACTGGCTGGCCTATCCGGAAAACCGCCGTAACGCGCCAAAGATAAGAAAGTTTCGCGATTGGATTCTCGGTGAAATGGCCGAGCTCGCGTAAGCATGGCGATGGCCGGCCGAATGCACTCTAGCCGTCGACATAGACCTCTCCGTTCAGATCGTCGAGCTTGACCTGCAGATGGGCGCGCACGTCTTGCACGGCCTGATTGTAGACGTCGGGGCACAGTGTTTTTATGGCGAGGTCGAGAATTTCGTTGGCGCGGAAGTCTGATAACTCTTCGTCGAAATCTTCCCGAAACAGCGATTGAAGTTGGCCTCTGAAAAGAGCCTTTCTGTCGTCAGTCAGATCAATCTGCATCCTGCGGGCTCCTGAAATCTGATCGTTTCATTTCACCCAGTGACACTGTCCCGAAACCGGGGGATCGGCAACTCCCCTTTTCAATCCAAATTCAGCGTCTGCGTGACCTCCTCAATACTCTCGCGCAGAATGCCACCGATCTTGGCGATCTCTTCTTCAGTCAGAATAAGCGTCGGCGAGAGGATGGCGATGTTGCCGAGCGGGCGGGCGATCAGGCCGCGTTTTTGAGCCGCCTGGGCAATGCGTGTTCCAACCTGATGCTCCTCGGCGAAGACCTCCTTGGTGTCCTTGTTCTTTACGAACTCGATGCCCATCATGAAGTGGCTGCCGCGCACTTCGCCGACGATATCCAAGTCTTCCAGTCCGCGCAGGGTATTCTCGAAAACCTTGCCTGTCGTTTGCACCTGCTGCGGCAGGCCTTCGCGCTCCATGATCGCGATGTTGGCAAGAGCGGCCGCGGCCGCGGCCGGATGGCCGGAGTAGGTCATGCCGTGCAGAAACATGCCACCAGGGGCGGAGATCACGTCGTAGATCTCGTCTGAGACGATGGTTGCGGCCAAGGGCTGGTAGCCGGAGGTGAGGCCCTTTGCCGTATTGATGATATCGGGCTGGCTGTCGTAGAGGTCCTTGGACGCGAACATGTGACCGAGGCGTCCGAAGGCGGTCACGACCTCATCGGCAATAAACTTGATGTCGTTGTCCGCGCAGATGGCGGCCATCTTCTTGTGGTACCCCGTTGGAGGCACGATCACACCGCCGGCACCCATGACCGGTTCTGCAACGAAGCAGGCAATGTTTTCCGCGCCGAGGCTTTCGATCGTCTGGCGCATATCATCGGCGAGAGCGTCCAAGAATTCGGCCTCGGTCATCTCACCGGCTTCGCGGTAGGCATTAGGGCACTTGAGGTGGTGCACCAGTCCCTCCGCGGCGGTGTCCCAGCCCTCGCTGTAGAGCGGTGTGGTCATTGCCATGGCCAGATGTGTGGAACCGTGATAGGCGCCGACGCGCGACAGCACTTTCTTTTTGTTCGGGCGGCCCAGGCGGTTGTTGTAGTGGTGCAGCATCCGCACGGCCGTATCGTTGGCGACCGAACCGGAGTTGCTGAAGTAGACGCTGTTCAAATGTCCCGGTGCGAGTGACGTGAGCTTCTCAGCGAGCTGCGCGGCAGCAGGGTGCGTGAAGTTGTAGAAGGTCGAGTAGTAATCGAGCTGCTTGAGCTGCGCTGTGACGGCATCGATAATCTCTTCGCGCCCGTGCCCGACATTCACGCACCAAAGGCCCCCAATCCCATCGATCAGTTCGTTGCCTTCGCTGTCGTAGACATAGGCGCCTTTGCCGCGGACGATGGCAGTGCGGGTGCTGTTCTGCTTGAGCGCATCCAGATTTGCGAAAGACTGGATCAGGTGTGCGTCCTTGGTCAGAATCTCGTCGGTGCTGAGTGTTGGATTAAAGCTGGTCATGTCTGCCCGGAGCCTCCCTGAAATCATGATATTGTGTGCTGATGCGGGTGGGATCGATGTCGGCGCATCCATCCAGATCCGCGATCAAAAGCGCTTCGGTCTTACCGGCCTTGACAAGAATGCCGCCGTCCGGACCGAGCAGGATGGAACTGCCACCGAAGGTTAGTCCGCTATCGCTGCCGCAATAGTTTGCATAGGCAATAGTCATATTGGTCTCTACAGCCCGTGCCGGCAGCAGGACATCGGAGACGTGCTCAAAGCCGGCCGGATTGGCGGTCGGCACCAGGAGCAGTTCGGCGCCGCGTTTCTTCAATGCTCCGCAGTGCGGGGCGAACTCGACGTCGTAACAGATCAAGAGCCCGGCCCGGATACCATCGAGATCAAAGAGCTCGTAGTCTGCACCTGGTATGAAGACCGACTGCTCCATCTCGCCGAAGAGCTGAAGTTTGCGATAGTGCGCTAGCCTGCGGCCATGCCTATCGAAAGTGCTGGCAGCATTGTAAAGCTGCGCGCCGTCCCGTTCGGCCCAGCCGATGGTGAGTCCGCAGCCTGTGGATTTCGCCAAAACCGCCAGCTGCGCCTCCCACGGGCCGCCTTGTGGCTGAGCCAGGGAAGGGTGCAGTTGGCGCTGATTGTAGCCAGGCAGAAACAGCTCGGGAAACACTACCATATCGGCGCCGGCCGCCGCGGCAGCCAGGAGCTTGCCTTCGATGGTCTCGAAAGCGGCTTCCAGATTGCCAGAGGGCGAGGGGCCCTGATAGAGCGCGAGCTTCATCTGCTGTCTCTGCTTGGCGATTTTCGCGGCTACTTCTTAAGATTGGTCCAGATGGCGTCATACAGCACCTGGACTTCCTGTGGGCAGGCCTGCACGAAGACGCCTACGGGCTGCGCCGGCGGATTTGATTCAGGAGAGTTCTTCACTTCGTCGGAGAGATGCGGCTCCGTCCCGGTGACGCCCGCGGTGTACTGGGCAAAGTTGGTGACTGCGGCGGCGTTTTCCGGCTCCAGCAGGAAGTTCATAAACTTCAGCGCGTTTTCGCGGTTGGGTGCATCCTTCAACAGGACCACGTTGTCCATCCAGACGATATAGCCTTCCTTGGGATAGGCATACTCGATATTGGCGCCTTCATTGCGTGCCTTGGCTGAGAAGCCGCTCCAGATCATGCCTAAGTCCGCGTCGCCACTGACCAGCACGTCCTTGGCCGTATCCGAGCCAAAGGACGCCCAATGCGTCTTGGCGTCCTGCACCAGCTTGTTCAGCGCTTTGAGCTGTTCGCGGTCTGACGTGCACTGCGGAATGCCCAGATGAATGGAGGCCAGGGTCAAAAGCTCACCTTGGGTGTCCAGCACGTTGATTTTGCCGCTGAGTTCCGCGGGTGGTTCGAACAGGAGCTTGGTGGTGTTGATGTCACCTTTAAATTTATCGCGGTTCACGGAAAAGCTGGTCGAGCCCCATTGATAGGGGATCGAGCTTTTGCGGCCCGGGTCGAAACTGACGTCAAGCCATTGCGGCTGGATGTTGCCGTAATTACTCAGTTCACTCGGCTCGAAAGTGTCGAGCAGGCCTTCGTCAGCCATGATTTCGACCATGTAATCGCCGGGAACCGAAACATCATAACTGCCCATTTTACCGGCCTTCAGCGCGGCCAGCATGGCTTCGTTGGAATCGAAGGTGTCCATGGTCACCTCGACGTCATACTCTTTGGCGAACTTGTCCAGCAGCTCCTGTGGGATGTACTCGAACCAGTGATAGATTGAGAGTTTGCCCTCGGCCTGTGCCAAACCGGAAAAACCGGTCAGGGCGATTGCCGCGACAGCGCATTTGAGTAGGGTTTTCATGACGTGCTCCACTGTTGTTAAGGTCTTTTTTGTTGAGATTTTTACGTCTTGGTTTTGTTCTGCCCCATCCGGCTGGCCAGATAGGAGAGGGTGACAAATCCCACGGAAACCAGAAGCAGCAGGGTGGAAATTGCCATTATGTTGGGCTTGATGCCCTGTTTAACCGATCCAAAGATAGCCGTCGGAAGGGTCTCGATCCCGGCACCCTTGACGAAGTTCGTGATCAGGAAATCGTCGAGCGAAATGATGAAAGCCAGCAGGAAGCCGGAAAAAATACCAGGCATCATCAATGGCAGCAGAACCAGCCGAAAGGCCTGCGCCGGTGTGGCATAGAGGTCCATCGCCGCCTGTTCGTAAGTGTCCTCAATTGACTGCATGCGCGCCGCGATCGGCAGGTAGGCGAAGGGGATGCAGAAGACGATGTGTGCGACCAGAATGGTTGCGTAGCCGGTGGTGAAACCGATGGCGGAGAAAAAGATCAGACTGGCGACGGCGGTCACGATCTCGGGCACCATCAGCGGCAGATTGATCAAGGCGAAACTGGCTGTCCGGCCCCGCAATCGGCGAGCCCGCATCATGGCGACCGCCGATGAGACGGCGATGACGGTGGCGCAAGTTGCGGCCATCACGGCGATGGTAAGAGAGTTCAGCGCAGCCTGTTTGAACTTCGGTGCTTCTACCCCGAAAAAGACATCTTCGTACCAGCGCAGGGAAAAGCCGCCCCAGATCGTGATTGAGGTGTTGTCGTTGAAGGAGTAGGCCATCACCACCATCAAAGGGGCGTAGAGAACTAGAAGGCAGAGCAGGGTTAACTGCAGGAAACCGGGGAAGCGTCGCATGTCAGCAACCTTCGACATCAGAGTGCCTCCCGCCGGGTCTGATTGCGGGCGTAAAAGATCAGCACTGTCATGACGATGCTCAATAAGATCATTGAGACCGCCGCGCCGAAGGGCCAGTTGCCAGCATTGCCCTTGAACTGTTCTTCGATCAACGAGCCGATCATGAAGGTCTTGGCTCCGCCGAGCAGGTCGGGCGCGAGAAAGGCTCCAAGGCTTGGCACGAAGACAAGGATCGAACCGGCGATGATG
The DNA here is from genome assembly GCF_947331435.1 of Pelagibius sp. Alg239-R121. Lineage (GTDB taxonomy): Bacteria > Pseudomonadota > Alphaproteobacteria > Kiloniellales > Kiloniellaceae > Denitrobaculum. Next base: position 576,537 of record NZ_CAMZOF010000004.1, read on the forward strand.
CCTGGCTTGACGGCAGGCAGTATAATCAGCCGCAGGATGGTCCAGCGTCCGGCATAAAGATCAGCGGCCGCCTCCGAGAGCGCAAAGTTGTAGCGTTCTGCACTGGCGTAGATCGGCAGGACCATGAAGGGCAGGTAGGAATAAAACAGCCCGAGCTGGACGGCTAGGTTGGTGTTGATCAGGTGGATCGGCTCACCGATCATGCCCAGCCAAAGCAGGAACTCATTGAGGGGCCCGGTATCGCGGATCAGGAATTTCATGGAGACCGTGCGGATCAGCAGGTTCACCCAGTAGGGGATTGTAATCAGCAGGAGCCAGACGGTGCGATGGCGCGGTACGCGCGTTGCGATGAACCAGGCGGTGGGGAACCCGATGACGAGACAAAAAGCCGTGGCCAGGCCTGCTTGCCACAAAGACCGCCAGAAGATTGTAATATAGGTCCATTCGATCTTCGGCGGCTCGTCCCCAAAGAGGCCGCGGTTGAAGAAGAACTGATCGTAGGCGGCGAGCGAAAACTCCCAGATGACGCCGCCCCGGAACTCCTTGGTCAGAAAGGAGTAGATCAGCATCATGCAGACCGGTAGCAGCAGGAAAAATCCGATCACCAGCCAGCTTGGCAGGATCAGCAGCCCAGCGCGCCCTTTGTAGATCCCTGCGCTGTTTGAAGCGCTCGCCATTCCGCCCGCCATCAGTCGGCCAGCAGGCGGGCGGCGCCCGCTTCCAAAGCAATCCCAACCTGTGTTCCGATGTCGGGAACCGAAACGGCGTCCGAATTTTGGACCCGCAGCGTAAGAACCTCGTTGTCCTCCAGACGCACCATCACCTGCATGTCTGTGCCGAGATAAACGTGGTTCTCAACGCGGCCGCTCAGCAATGCATCTGCCGGTGCCGTCAAGGTCATCCGCTCAGGACGAACTGAAAGATGACCAGGGCCCGGATCCACGACGGCGGCCGCGGGACAGATGATTTCCCGCCCGCCGGGCAGGACACAGAGTGCCTGTCCGTCGGCGACGGAGGTGACAGAAACATCCAATAGATTGGTTTCGCCAATGAAGTCGGCAACGAAGCGGTTTCTCGGCGCCTCGTAAACGTCACGCGGTGTACCGACCTGCTGCACTTCACCCGCCGACATGACGGCAATGCGGTCCGACATGGTCAGGGCTTCTTCCTGGTCATGGGTGACGAAGATGAAAGTGATGCCGGTTTCTTTTTGAATCTGTTTGAGCTCAACCCGGACGGCCTGGCGCAGTTTTAGATCAAGAGCCGAGAGCGGTTCGTCCAGCAACAGCAGTTTTGGCTTGGGCGCGAGGGCGCGCGCCAGGGCAACCCGTTGCTGCTGACCACCGGAGAGTTGATTAGGATAGCGCTGGGCAAAGGGCGAGAGCTGGACGAGTTCCAGAACCTCGGCGCAGCGTGTCTGAGCTTCGCTGTCCGATTTACGCAGGCGCAGCAGCCCAAACATAACATTCTGCGCGACCGTCATATGTGGAAAGAGGGCGTATTGCTGAAAGACCGTGTTTACGGGCCGCTGATGCGGTGGCAGGCCGGCAATGTCGTCGCCGTAGAGCCGGATTGCACCGTCGGAGATCTCCTCAAAGCCGGCAATACTGCGCAGCAGCGTGGTTTTCCCACAGCCGGAGGGACCTAGCAGTGTGAAAAACTCGTTGTCGCGAATATCCAGAGACACACCCGACAGCGCCGTGAAGGCTCCGTAGTTTTTTGTAACCCTGTCAATGTCGACCGCAACGGTCGTGTCTTGTGTTCTCTGCAGCAATGACTCGCTTTATCTCTTTCGAGATACCCCCTGATATTGTAGATCAGTCTATCTTCACTTGTTGGAAGGGGTATATACCCCCAAAGTGGTATGGTTATGAAGAAGCTGCCGAACGCTGCGGAGGCGAGCCTCGGGGCTGCAATCGCCGCTCTGAACGGCGATCTTTTCGAAAGCAGGCTGCACGACTGGCTCAACCGCTGTTTGGACATCGATAATGTCACGATCCTGGCCTACTTCCAGGACCGGGCGCCCTCGGTGATCTATACCCAGGCGGCTGACCCCCGGGTTTATTCCGAGCTGGAGAACGTCTATATCGGTGGTGCTTACCTGCTGGATCCCTTTCACGAACTGCATGTGAAACGCGCTCCCAGGGGAGTCTACAGGCTGAGGGACATTGCGCCCGACCAGTTTCACCGGAATCCCTACTACACCATCTATTATCGCTGCACGACGCTGATCGACGAGCTGACTTTTATCTCCTATCCGGGCAAGGGCGTGTCTCTGCATGTCTGCCTGGGGCGGGATTCGACCTCAAACCGCAAGTTCTCGAACCGGGAGATTGAGACTGCTCAGCGCATCGCCCCGATCGCAGTCGGCCTCGCCGAGGTTCATTGGTCGAGCCTGAGTTCGAGTGGTGATTTCAAGGAATCCGAGGTCGCCCAACGCCTGATCGATGCTGCCAAGGCCGAACACGGCGTGTCCTTGAGTGGGCGACAGGCGGTGGTGGCGTTGCTGATCCTGCGCGGCCATTCCTCCACCTCCATCGGCCTGCGCCTGGGAATCAGTCCTCAGACCGTGAAGGTCTTCCGGAAACAGCTCTACAAAAAATGCACGATCTCATCGCAGGCGGAGCTCTTCTCACTGATGATGCCGCTGTTGGGGAGGTAGGGTTTAGTCGTTTTCACGGCATCTGCAAAAAAACGACAACGGTCATTAAGTTCAATATAGCCAGGACATTTTAACTCGTGCGAAGGAAGCGCGAGACAAGCCTGCCGACAACGACCGGTGCATCTTCGGGGCTGTAGTGCCCCACGCCGGAAAGATGCCGCACCTCGCCCCCAGGAAAAGCCTGACGGAACAGCGGCAGGAACTGATCGGCTTGTAGCGTCCGGTCAGCGTCGCCCCATAGGGCTAACGCCGGTTTCTTTGATAATTCAGCGGCAACAGCCGTGTCCGGGATTTCGAACTTGTGCGCGCCCGTCGCGAAGCCTTTTGCCCAGCCGATTGCGCCCGCTGCATGCCGAGGCGTAGGGAAGGGTGCGCGATAAGCCGTCAGCCAGGAATCGGTAATGATTTCGTTCCGCTCGAATCCGTTGAGCTTGAGGGTCGACAGAATGTTGTAGTCGAGTTGACCGAGTACGGTTTCGAGGGTTCCGTCCGCGTTTGCCTTTGAGATCCACTGAAACCACGGAGAGGTTGCGGTATTCGCAGTCAGCCGGTCAATCAGGTCCGGCTGCCCGAGGGGTGTCGGGCCATTGACAGACACGATCCGTTTGATTCGCCACGGATGCCGGATCGCGAGCCCCATCCCGACCGGCCCACCGAAGTCGTGCATGACCAGCGTCAGGTCACGAAGATCCTTGGCCAGCACGAAGCGCTCAAGGTTGTCGATATGGTCCTGCAGCCAGTAGGTTCTGTGGTTTGGCGTTGCGCTCTTGCCAAACCCCATGTGATCGACGGCGATGACACGGGCCTTCTGTGCCCACAACGGAATTTGATTTCGAAAGAGGTAACTCCAGGTCGGTTCGCCATGCAGCAGAAGCAGGGTGTCGGATCCCGCACCCTCATCGATATAGTGCATCGGAAAGTCGGCGACCTCGCTGTATCGGGCCTTGAAGGGCCATGTGCCCGAGAAGGTCTCTCCTGCAGCGACTGCAGGGGCGGGGTTGCGGGCGGTTAAGTTGTTTGTCGGCGCAGCAGCCTGCGCCTTCGCGAGGGAAGCAAGAGTAATTGTGGTGGCGCTTGCGATGCTGCCGAGAACCTGGCGTCGGGTGGAGGTGATCATAGCTCTGTCTCCGCTGGAATAGGGTGGATGTCTTCGACGACGACATGAACAAAAGTCAGATATGTTCTGGCTGCGTGACTGAACCGCCATGTTGATATCTCACTGTTCATAAATGTGTGTGTGTCACATATATAATCTTCAACTTGCTATTCAAGTGTGTGAGTCACATATTTTTCTTATGACAAAAGAAACCCTGCGCACTGCCAACCTGCTCGGAGCCGCTGTACTCGGCCTGCATGACGAGCTCAAACAGAGTGTCGAAAAGCGGTCCGGGCGCGCTGGTGAAGCTCCGGCGGCACTGAATGCCATCGGCCATCAGCCTGGCCTCTCGAACGATGCGCTCAGCCGTTTGCTCGGTCTGACGCATACTGGGACCGTCAGACTCATTGACCGTTTACTCGAGGACGGGCTTGTGGAGCGGCGCAGCGCTGCGCGCGACAAACGGGGGGTCGCGCTTTATCTTACCGCGCAGGGAAAAACCGTCCGAGCGGAAATCCTGCAGGATCGTGAGGCTGCCCTCGCGCCGCTTGTATCCCGCTTGTCTGCAGGCGAGCAGAAGACACTTGGGACGCTTCTCGGGAAGTTACTGAATGGCGTCTCGCGGGACGATTCGCACAAGCTGCGAATCTGCCGCCTTTGCGACAGCCGCGCCTGCAAGGACTGCCCGATCCTCGTGCCTGTCACTCCAGTAGACTCGGAGGCGCCGCCAGCCTGAACGGTGAAAGCACAGCGTCCTGCCGTCGCGATGTCACCTGGCGTCGATCGAGCGTCGCACTGCGGGTTTTTCTTACTGGAAGTCAGTCAAAAATCTGTTCCACAACGATAGTATCGATCACTGGTAACTTCGGCCCACGGTTTGGAAACACAGATCGTCCGACCTCGGTGAAGCCCCATTTGCGGTAAAATGGAGCCGCATTCAATGTGGCGTCGATCTTAACGAGGCCGGATCCGGTCGGAAGCGCGTCGCGCAGCGCTCGGCGCATGAGTTCCGCGCCAATACCAAAACCCGTGTATTTAACGTCAACAAAGAGCCGAACAACTTCACCGGGAACGGCGTGGCTGAAGCCAGCCGGTTTGTCATTGATTTCGGCGATCGTAACAGCTTCGTTCGCGCAGTCGTCACGATAGGTCTCCGGGCTGCGGCCCGCCATCCAGGTTTCCACTACCTCCGCGGAATAGAATGCCGGTGAAAGCTCGCTGACCGATTTTGCGGTGAGCTCGAACAGCGTCTCAGCGTCACTTGCGTTGGAGCGTCTATAGAGTGCCGCAGACATGAAAGGATCCCTCCTACGATTTGATCAATCACTCGGCACGTGTGCATCAAATAGGAACTTCAATACGCCGATTGTGAAGACCGCGATGGATGCCTCTCCCATTGCCAAGCTTCCCATTTTGAGATGCCTTTGGCGATAACCTGATAACCCTCCCCATTGCTGTGGAGTCCATCGTTCGCTTCCAGGCCATCCATGTAGTCGGGCTCGTTTACCAAGGTCCGGAAGAGGTCGAGATATGGTACCCCCCGTTCCGAACAGATTTTGGTGTAACTCCATGTCGCTTCGTCAATGTCGCTGTTGCGAAAATCGAATTTCATTCCGCTGACGGTGGAAAGAAAAGGCATCTTGGCCTCGCAGACGGGGAAGGGGCCCACGACAAGAAGCGGTGCCAGATCGGCAAGCCCTTCGACCAAACTCGTGAAGTCTTCCAGTGTACGCCGTTGTGGCGTGCGGAAGGCGCCGGTGCCGATGCGGGCGAGGTCGTTCATGCCGGTGCCAAGGACGATGAGATCGGTTTTACGATCTTGGATGCGGGCCGAACACTCCGCTACTGCACGAACGCCTATTTCCCGCAGGGTTTGGCCGCGGACGCCCAGGTTATAGGCAACAAGGTTGTTGCCGGCCTCCCGTTCCAGGGCAGCAAGCCGGCCGGGCCAGCCCAGGCCAGTTTCGTCCCCCATGCCTTCGACCGTAGAGGCACCAATGAAACAGACCCGCTTCACGTTGCGCCTTTCTTGACTTCACGTTCGCGCAGTTCCCGGCGAATGATTTTTCCGGTGGTGGTCATGGGGAGATTTTCGACAAAAGCCACATCGCGAGGGTATTCGTGCGCCGCGAGGCGAATCTTGACGAAGGCTTGAATTTCCCTGGCCAGATCGTCGCCGCCCTCGAAGCCAGGATTGAGTACGACGAAGGCCTTGACCCGTTCGGTGCGTAGCGGATCGGGGATACCTACGGCTGCCGCCATGGCAATGGCGGGGTGCTTGATCAGACAGTCCTCGATCTCGCCTGGGCCGATGCGGTAGCCGCCGCTGGTGATCACGTCGTCGTCGCGCCCGACGAAGTGGAAATAGCCGTCCTCGTCCAGGCGGCCCCGGTCGCCGGTCAGCAGCCAGTCACCGACAAATTTTTTCTCAGTTGCCTCGGGGTTGTTCCAGTATCGCAGGAACATGACAGGGTCGGGGCGTTGGATTCCGATATTACCTTCCTCGCCCTGGGGCAGGGGTGTGCCCGCGTCGTCGACAATGGCGACCTCGTGCCCGGGAACCGCGCGGCCCATAGCACCGGGCTTCACCGGCATAAGACCGGCGCAGTTGCCAACCACCAGATTGCACTCGGTCTGGCCATAAAATTCGTTGATCGTGAGGCCGAAGGTTTCGCGGCCCCAGGCCAACAGTTCCTCGCCAAGGGATTCGCCTCCGCTGCCGATCGAGCGTAAATCACAGTCCCAACGCTCCCGTGGCCTTTCCACCGAGCGCATCATTTTGAGGGCTGTGGGCGGCATAAAGGCATTGCGGACTTTGAACTCTGCCATCAGGGAGAAAGCGGCTTCAGGTTCGAACTTGGCAAAGCGATGCGCCAGGACCGGTACGCCGTGATACCAGGCTGGTAACAGGACATCCAGCAGGCCGCCGATCCAGGCCCAGTCCGCGGGAGTCCAAAAGAGATCGTCTGCCTGCGGAAAGAATTCATGCGGGAATTCGACACCCGGCAGGTGCCCCAGCAGCACGCGATGGGCATGGAGTGCGCCTTTGGGCGGTCCAGTCGTTCCGGACGTGTAGATGATCAGGGCTGGGTCCTCAGCCAGAGTTTCGACTGGCGTGAAATCTGAACTGGCCGGCTCCAGAAGGGCATGGAAGTCGAGCAGGCCGTTGCTATCGCCTTCCGAGAGATCATCGATACAGAGCACATGACTGAGCACGGGAAGCCGCTCGCGAAGCAGCGCGAGCTTGGCTGCGCCGGCCCTGTCGGTCACAACGACCTGTGCCCCCGAATCGGAGAGGCGGTATTCAAGTGCTTCTTCGCCGAACAGAGTGAAAAGCGGAATCGCGATCGCACCCATCTTGTAAGCGGCGATATGAGTGATTGCGGTTTCCGGTGCCTGAGGCAGCAGGATGCCGACCCGCTCGCCACGCTCCAAACCGAGGTCATTTAGGACATTGGCGAGCTTGTTCGAGAGGGTTTTCAGGTCGCCAAAGCTGTAGTTCTCGACCTGGCCCTCGGCAGTCTTGAATATCAGCGCCAAACGCCCCGAATCGGCCCACTTGTCGCACACCTGGACACCGATATTAAAGATCTTAGGAATCGACCAATCGAGGCTTTTTCGCACTTCATCGTAGCTACTACCCGGCGTCAGCATGAACTTTTTTATCCTCGTTTGTACACTCTCTATCGCTTGGCAAGTTCCCGCGACTTGAAGGGCTTAGAAGGCATCTCTGATATTTCTCTGCAATAGGCTTAAAGCGCTTTGTTTCCCTGCATCGAACCCCGATTGAAGCGGGCGAAACCTACAGTTAAAGTAAGCGCCGATTCCACTAGAGTCTGATCATTTTTCGCTGATTCGGTGAAAAATGCGAATCAGCCTCTGAGACACATAGGTAGAGGGCGATTCACCTTCTTGGTTGTTTCAATCAAGCCGGGCCGACCTCTAGGGAGCAACCTGCAGGCTATGCCGTTAGACAGTGCCGTCAAACCGCCATTCGTGCAGTCGACCTGTCCGCATGACTGTCCGAGCACCTGTGCTCTGGAGGTCGAGCAGCTGTCGGCAACCCGTATCGGCAAGGTGCGCGGTGCCAAAGACAACAGCTACACTGCAGGCGTGATCTGCGCCAAGGTCGCACGCTACGCCGAACGCGTCCATCATCCGGAGCGTCTCGACAAGCCGTTGCGCCGGGTTGGCAAAAAAGGCCTTGGGCGTGATGCCTTTGAAGAAATTTCCTGGGACCAGGCTCTCGACGAGGTTGCTGAAAACCTGCTGCAGGCGGAACAGTGTCTCGGCGCTGAAACGGTCTGGCCCTACTTCTATGCCGGGACCATGGGGTTGGTGCAGCGCGACGGTATTGAGCGCCTGCGGCATGCCAAGGGTTATTCGCGGCAATACTCAACCATCTGCCATACCCTTGCAGATGCCGGCTGGCTGGCAGGCGCTGGGGTCAAACGCGGCCTCGACCCCCGGGAAATGGCGCATTCCGATCTGATCGTAATCTGGGGTGGCAATCCGGTTTCGACCCAGGTCAATGTCATGACCCATGTGGCTAAGGCGCGGAAAACCCGTGGCGCCAAGTTGGTAGTGATCGACCCCTACCGGACGGGGACGGCGGAGCAGGCGGACCTGCACCTGGCACCGAAACCGGGAACCGATGGCGCACTGGCTGCCGCAGCGATCAACGTGATGCTGGCGGAGGGTCTTGCAGACAGGGACTATCTTACGCGCTTGTCCGATTGGGATCACGAGCTGGAAGAGCATTTCGCCCAGCGCACGCCGGAATGGGCTGCTGAGATCACCGGCCTGACGGTTGATGAGATCGTCGGGTTCGCGCGCCTGTTCGGCGCGAACAAGAAGGCCTTCATCCGCATTGGCTACGGCTTTTCTCGATCGCGAAATGGTGCGGCGAGTCTGCATGCGGCGACCTGTCTGCCGATCGTAACCGGCGCCTGGCAGTATGAGGGGGGCGGCGCGCTCTACTCGAACGGTGGAATTTTCCCGATCGACGCAACCTTGATCGAGGGACTCGATGCACTTGATCCGTCAGTACGGATCTTCGATCAATCTCGGCTGGGGCCGGTTCTTTGCGGCGACCCGCGTGATCTCAAGGACGGACCTCCCGTCACCGCACTCTTTATTCAAAACACCAATCCGATGGTGGTTTGCCCGGAAAGCCTGAAGGTCAGACAGGGCTTTGAACGCGATGACCTCTTCGTCTGTGTGCATGAGCAGTTCATGACGGATACGGCGGCCATGGCGGATATCGTCTTGCCGGCGACCACCTTCCTGGAACACGACGACATTTACCGCGGCGGTGGGCATACGCATTTGCAGATTGCCCGGCCAGTGATCGAGCCCTTTGGCGAATGCCGCAGCAATCACCAGGTGATCTGTGCATTGGCCGAGCGATTGGGCGCGCAGCACCCGGGCTTCGAGATGTCTGAGTGGGAACTTATCGATTCGACCCTGAGAGCTTCCAGCCTGCCCGACGCACAGACTATGTACGATGCCCGCTGGTGGGACTGTGCGTTGGATTTCGACACGGCACACTTCAAGGATGGCTTCGGCAACGACGACGGGCGGTTCCATTTCAAGGCGGATTGGGCGGCCATCGGTGTGGATCATACTGAAATGCCGCGCCTGCCCGGTTTCATGGACGCGATCGATACCACGAAGCCCGATAAACCCTTCCGATTGGTAGCGGCGCCGGCGCGGACCTTTCTCAACACGTCGTTCACGGAAACCCCTGGCTCGCTGAAGCGCGAACAGCGGCCGACACTTTTGGTCCATCCCGAAACCTGTTCGCACCTGGGGATTATGGACGGTGACAAGGTGCGGCTCGGTAACGACCTGGCGACCATAACACTGCATGTGGCCTGCTTCGACGGACTGCAGCCCGACGTTGTCGTGGTGGAGAGCATTTGGCCGAACTCGGCTTTCGAGGGCGGTGTTGGTATTAACGCATTGGTGTCCGCCGATCCCGGTCCCCCGCGGGGAGGGGCCGTGTTCCACGACACCGCTGTCTGGATAGAGGTCGTATGAAATATCGGCACGGCGGCCGACGGCCACATGTGATCGTTGTTGGCAATGAAAAGGGCGGGTCGGGGAAGTCGACCACGGCCATGCACCTCACTGTATCGCTGCTGAAACGTGGGTTTCGGGTGGGTACGATCGACCTGGATGCCCGTCAGGGCAGTTTTTCGCGCTATGTGGAAAACCGTCTGGCCTACATCGAGGCGACCGGAATGAATCTCGAGTGCCCGGAACACCGGCGGATCTACGGTTCGACCCGTGACATACAGGAGGTTGCCGAGCAGGAGGAAAAACAGAGCCTGCAGACCGCCTGGGCGGCGCTGGACGACCGCGATTTCATCGTGATCGACACCCCCGGAAGCGACAGTAGCCTCTCGCGCCTCGGCCACATTATGGCCGACACCTTGGTGACGCCTCTGAACGACAGTTTCCTCGACATGGATATGCTTGGCCGGGTCGAGCTGGACGGTGACGAATATTACCTTTCACCCAGCGTTTACAGTCAGATGGTCTGGGAACAACGCCAGAAGCGGGCGATGGATCGGTTGCCGCCCATGGACTGGGTCGTCATGCGAAATCGTCTATCTCACATCAATGCGCGGAATAAGAAGGATATCGGGCAACTGCTGGAGCAGCTCTCGAAACGCCTTCGCTTTCGAATCGCGCCTGGATTTGGTGAACGTGTCGTATTCCGCGAGCTCTTTCCCAAGGGATTGACGCTGCTGGATCTCGGTGATGCGACCGGCGATGTCTCCATGAGCCTGAGCCATGTTGCGGCCCGTCAGGAGCTTCGCCAGCTGCTCGACGTTCTGAATTTACCTGGAAATGTCGAAGCTCAACCGGCGAGTTCAGTCGATTCGGTGGGTGTTGCGGCCGGCGCCACGCCGATGACACAGGCAGCTGCAGCCGGAGCCGATAGCAGTAGAGCAGCTGTTTTGGAAGAGGCGAAGGCCGTAAGCGAAGCTTAGCTACCCCTGGAATCTCTGTTGGGTGAACCTACGTAAATAGTGATAGGGAATCCTGATTATGGCCGGTGACAAAAATATACCGAGTCGCTCTGGTGACGGTCGATCGCCGGAAGCGAGGCAAAACACGTCTGATGTCACCCAGTCTTCGGGGGCAGAAGTCGACGCGTTCCTGCGAAAGGTCGCTCAATCCACGGCACCGGCGCCGGAGGGTGGACGCGGGCGTTTGATCTTCGCCATGGACGCTACGGCGAGCCGCCAGCCGACCTGGGACCAAGCCTGCCATATTCAAGCTGAGATGTTTAAGGAAACCAGCGCTCTAGGTGGATTGGAAATTCAACTGGTTTTTTACCGCGGTTTCGGCGAATGCAAGGCGTCGAGCTGGATTGCCAATGCCGATGAGCTGCTCCGGCGCATGACGTCGGTTTCCTGCTTCGCCGGTCACACGCAGATCGGCAAAGTGCTCAACCGGGCCATCGGTGAAACCAAGAAAAAGAAGGTCGGCGCTCTGGTCTTTGTCGGCGACGCGGTCGAAGAAGATATCGACCATCTGGGGCATCTGGCGGGCGAACTCGGGGTTCTGGGCGTGCCCTGCTTCATGTTCCATGAGGGACTCGACCCAATCGCAGCCGGTGCCTTCCAGCAGATTGCACGTTTGTCGGGGGGCGCCTACTGTTCTTTCGACGCTTCCAGCGCTCGCCAACTGAGGGACCTTCTGGCCGCTGTGGCGGTCTATGCGGCCGGAGGACGCCGGGCGCTGGTCGACTACGGACGCAGAGCGGGTGGTCCCGTTTTGCAGCTGACGCATCAAATAAAGTGATCTGGCCAAGCAAAGTGATCCAAAAGTGATCGGTTATTTTTTTCTCGGTTTATGCAGTCTTGTCGGTCTGCTGCTTTTGGCGAAGTGGTACAGCAGTGCCGATCCGAAAGCCCTGGCAAAGACGGTGCCACGCGTGGTCATCGTTGTGGCGGTGGCGATACTGATCCTGATCGTTCTGACTGGACGGATTGCTTTGCTGCTTGCACTCGCGCCCGTGATCTTGATGTTTTTCGCCCGCTTTCGTGCATTGAAGAACCGAGTCCGTGCAGCCATGGGGCCGCAACCGGGGCAGACCTCGGAGGTTGTGACCAGGTATTTCCGCATGACCCTGGATCATGACAGTGGAGATTTGAGTGGTGATGTTCTCGACGGCGCCTTCGCCGGGCGTGGTCTCGATGAATTGACCCGAGAGGAGTTAATGGACCTCTGGAATGAAATCGTTGTCGATGCACAATCCGCCTCGGTGCTCGAGAGTTATCTCAATCGCCGACTCGGACCCGATTGGCCGGGAGACTCCGCCGAAGAGAGCTCTGGATACGATGATTCAGCCCAGAAGGAGAGCGGTCATCGTCGGAAAAGCCGCAGTGGCTGGGGCAGCAGCAGCGGCAGGCGCACGAATGAGGACACGCCGAGTGAAGCGATGACACGTCAGCAAGCCTATGAAGTTCTCGGGCTTAAGCCAGGGGCGTCGAAGGAAGAAGTCCGCGAGGCGCACAAACGGCTTCTCCAAAAGATCCATCCTGATCACGGCGGTTCCAATTTTCTTGCAGCTCAGATCAACCGGGCCAAGGATCTGCTGCTAAAGGATTAATTTTTTCCCCTCTTCGATATTAATCTTCCTGCAATAGTCTGGTTCGGCCTGTTGTCACGTTATTAACGCTATGGCATTACAACGTTTCACATTAATGCTACGGCAAAATTTCATCTCAACATTCACTTAATCCAAAGGCTCTCAAACCGATGAATGCTAGGGTGCGCAAGGCGATTTTCCCTGTTGGTGGACTGGGAACGCGATTTCTTCCCGCGACCAAGGCCATGCCGAAAGAAATGCTGCCGGTGGTCGATAAGCCATTGATTCAGTATGCAGTCGAGGAAGCTCGCGATGCGGGGATCGAGGAATTCATCTTCGTGACCGGGCGCGGCAAGGCCTGTATCGAGGATCACTTCGACCGCAGCCACGAGCTCGAAGATACGCTCTCGGGCCGTGGCAAGACCGCTGAATTGGAGCAGATCGCTGAACTGCTCGCAGCGCCGGGTAAGGTCTGTTACACACGCCAGCAGGAGCCTCTGGGCCTGGGACACGCCGTGTGGTGCGCGCGTAATCTGGTCGGGAATGAGCCCTTCGCCGTGCTGCTGGCGGACGACTTGGTTCAAGCCAGGACGCCTTGTCTGAAGCAAATGGTCGAAGCCCACGAACCTGTTGGCGGCAATCTGGTTGCCGTCATGGATATTCCAAGAGAACACACCAATCGCTATGGCATTTTGGATGTCGTCAGCGATAACGGCCAGCTCGCTGAGGCGAAGGGACTGGTCGAAAAACCGGCGCCCGAAGTTGCTCCCTCGACACTCTCGATCATTGGCCGCTACATCCTGCAGCCCGAGGTCTTCGATGAGCTCGAACGCCAGGAACGTGGTGCCGGTAACGAGATTCAACTGACCGATGCCATGGCGCGGACGATCGGCCGCATTCCTTTCCATGGCCTGCGTTTCAGCGGCACGCGTTTTGACTGCGGCAGCAAGGCGGGGTTCCTGGAAGCCAATATCGCCTTTGCACTGGCCCGACCGGATCTGGGTAACGATATGGCGGACATCCTGAGCCGCTATGCGCCCGGTGCAGAAGCTGCGGTTTCGGCAGATTAACTCAACAGACCGTTGTTAGCGGAGATATTCGTTTATGCGTATCGCAATGATCGGAACCGGCTATGTTGGCCTGGTTTCGGGAGCTTGTTTTTCGGAATTCGGCACCAATGTCGTCTGCGTCGATAAAGATCAAAGTAAGATCGGCAAGCTTCTGGCCGGTGAAATTCCGATTTTCGAACCCGGCCTTGATAAGCTGGTGGCGAACAACGTCGCTGCCGGGCGCCTTTCCTTTACCACGGACCTCGCGGCCGCAGTTCAGGGCGCCGATGCGGTGTTTATCGCAGTCGGCACGCCCTCAAGGGCCGGTGACGGACAGGCGGACCTGACCTTCGTGCGCCAGGCCGCGAAGGAAGTGGCCGAGGTAATGGATGGCTACACGGTCGTTGTGACCAAATCCACCGTGCCTGTGGGGACCGGCCGCGAAGTGGCTCAGATCATCCGCGAAACCCGCCCCGACGCCGACTTCGATGTCGCTTCGAATCCCGAATTTCTGCGCGAAGGGGCCGCCATCAACGACTTCATGCGGCCGGACCGCGTGGTCATCGGTACGCTGGAGCCGCGGGCGCAGGAAGTTCTACGCGAACTCTACCGGCCCCTCTATCTGATTGAGACCCCGATCCTCTTTACTGAGCTGGAAACCTCCGAGCTGATCAAATACTCCGCGAACGCTTTTCTCGCGGTCAAGATCACCTTTATCAATGAAATCGCGGATCTTTGCGAAAAGGTCGGTGCCGACGTGCATGACGTGGCAAAGGGCATCGGCCTCGATGGACGGATCGGGCGCAAGTTTCTTCATCCCGGTCCTGGTTACGGCGGGTCCTGCTTTCCCAAGGATACAACTGCATTGGCGCATACGGCCCAGGAAAAGGGAGCACCCGTACGCATCGTGGAAACGGTTGTCGACATCAACGACAAGCGGAAGAAACGAATGGCAGAAAAGGTGCTTGCTCACTGTGGCGGCTCACTCGAAGGCAAGACCGTAGCTGTCCTGGGGTTGACCTTCAAGCCGAACACGGACGATATGCGCGATGCACCCAGCATCGATATCGTCCCGGCTTTGCGGGCGGCAGGGGCCGCGGTGCGGGTTTACGATCCCGAAGGTATCGAGGAGGCCAAAAAGGTTATCTCTGACGTGACCTGGTGCGAAAACGCCTATGACACCATGCCCGACGCTGATGTGCTCGTGATCATTACCGAGTGGAACGAGTTCCGCGGCCTTGATCTCGATCGGGTCAAAACATTGATGCGCACGCCGGCCATGGTCGATCTGCGGAACATTTACAATCCGAGTGAAATGGCGGGCGCAGGTTTCGACTATACATCTGTTGGCCGTCCAGGCCGCCTGGACAGCGCGGGAGGCTAAGCCATGACGACCAGCCATAACTTCAACACCACGATCCTGCGCGAATACGATGTGCGCGGCGTGGTCGGCGAAACTTTGTCTTCGGACGATGCCCGTGCGATCGGGCGGGCTTTCGGGACGATCGTCGCGCGCAAGGGCGGCAGCCGTGTCTGCGTCGGCTATGACGGCCGCTTGTCTTCACCGGAGATGGAAGCCGGTTTGGTTGAAGGACTGCGCGCCAGTGGCATCACCGCGATACGGGTCGGCCGTGGGCCGACACCCATGTTGTATTTTTCGGTTTACGAACTGGATGCCGACGGCGGAATCATGGTGACCGGTTCGCACAACCCGCCGAATTACAACGGCTTCAAGATTATGCTGGGTAAGAAATCCTTCTTTGGTGAAGAGATCCAGGTGATGAGCCGGATTGCGGCCGCAGGCGATTTCGAGTCCGGAGCGGGGCAGGCTGAAGATCAGCCAATGTTCGATGCTTATCTGAACCGCCTGCTGGTGGACCTGGATATGGGGCCGAAGTCACTATCGATTGCCTGGGATGCGGGCAACGGTGCTGCCGGGGAGGTCATGACTGCGCTTTGCAAAAAGATCCCCGGGCAACATAAACTGCTGAACGAAGAGATTGACGGAACCTTTCCGGCCCATCACCCGGATCCGACGGTGCCTGAAAATCTTGTGCAGCTTCAGGCTGCAGTGGCTGAGGGGAACTGCGATCTCGGCATAGCCTTCGACGGCGACGGGGACCGGATCGGGTTGATAGACGGACAGGGCAGGGTGCTCTGGGGTGATCAAATCATGTTGCTGCTTGCCCGCGATGTTCTGAAGGAGCATCCCGGCAGCACGATCATCGCGGACGTCAAGGCCAGCCAGGTGTTGTTTGACGAGATCGCGCGCGCCGGCGGTAAGCCGGTGATGTGGAAAACCGGCCACTCTCTGATCAAGACCAAGATGATCGAGACCAATGCACCCTTTGCCGGTGAGATGTCGGCACATCTCTTTTTCGCCGACCGCTTCTATGGTTTCGACGATGCCCTCTATGCTGCAGTGCGCCTGCTCAACATCGTGAGCCATTCCGACCAAAGTCTCGCGGCCTACCGTGATTCTCTGCCACAGGTGGTCAACACGCCGGAGATCCGCTTTCCCTGTTCAGAAGAGCGGAAGGTGCCCGTGATCGCTGAAGTGAAAAGCCGCCTGGCGGCCAACGGCGCGGACGTGAACGACATCGATGGTGTCCGCGTCCGTACGGCCGACGGCTGGTGGTTGTTGCGGGCGTCAAACACCCAAGATGTGCTGGTGGCGCGTTGTGAAGCGGCGGATGATGAGGGTCTTGTGCGCCTTAAGCAGGCAGTCGCAGAACAGATCGCCGCCAGTGGTCTGGATGTCCCTGACTTTTGATGTGATTGCGGATCCGGCGAATTGCGGCGGTACCTCCCGGTCACGCCGAATTTGCCGGTGTATGGCTGCCAACTACAAGGTTCCTTGTTGAAGTCGCTGCGGCTTGCGAGCCCTGCCGTCTGATATCCAGCAATACAGGTCAGTAATGCTGTCGGATATTCTGACAAGTTTTTTGAGTGCAGGTGCGAAAGCGTCAGGTAATTTTACAGTTAACCTTTTGTTTACTATAATAGAATTGTTAATTCCCTGTTAAACAAAGAATAAATTTTCTGGCACGAAAACTGCTGTCATGGCCTCGAATTGAGACGCGCCGTCTCAAACGCAAGTAGCGAATTTACTGCGAGGATAGATGAAACAGTTTGTTTTGAGTGCCTTGACCGCGATCTGCTTCAGCGCAAGTGCTGAAGCGGGTGTGATCTTTACCGACAATTTCGAGACCCCTGTCAACAATATGAACTGGCAGGTCTATCAGCAGATTTCTGGGGGCGAATGGACCGCGACCCAGGGCACCGGTATCGAGATCCAGACCTCCGGTGTTGTTGTTCAGGCACATTCTGGCAATCAGTACATCGAGCTGGACAGCGACATCAGCCGCGGCGGGAGTGGAAACCCGGCGCTCTCGAACTCGGCGATGACGCGTAATCTTACGGGTCTTGAGCCGGGAAACTATCTACTCGAGTACTTTTATCAGCCTCGTACCGGGTCGCAGAATGATAACACCATCGGCGTTTACTTCGACGGCGGTGAGCTCTTCTCGAACCTGCTCGACACGGCAGATGGAGCGGGAGCGAACGGCTGGATCAAGCGCTCAGTTTCTTTCTTTGTTGGTGAGGACAATGCGACACGGCGGCTGTCTTTCCGGGCCGAGGGCACGGAAAACACCCTGGGCGGCTTTATCGATACGGTGAGCCTCCAATACCTTGGCCGTTCCGGTCAGAGCATCGTTGCGGTCACTGAGCCTGGCAGTCTCGTGCTGTTTTCGTTCAGCCTGGCGGGACTTGGTTTTGCCTCGCGCCGTCGCCGCTAAAGCAGTTTGCGTTTGGGTTGATTCAAAACCATCCGCCTCGCAATCAGCATGCTGCCCTATTGCGAATGCAAACATTGAGGCCTCTCGTTTCCGGAAACCGCAAACTGCAATGAACCGATTCCCGTCTCGATCGGAATTCGGGTCTCAAAAGGAATGCAGACCTCCAATGCAATAACCCTGGCAGCAGGATGAAGCGACCAGGGTTATTGCAGTTCTTATATCAAGACTTAGCTGCTGCCCGGCGGAACCACGACGCAGTTGAAGGACATGAAGGTCAGCTGACGGCAGGCTTCGCGGGCGCTTGTTTCATTCAGGTCACCAACGCGTGCCCGAAAAAGCGTGCCTTTCAGGCCGTCGACCGACAGAACCGAAATCGGCTTCGAACTCAGTATCTGTGGGACGCTGTGAGCCGCGAGGGTGGCCGCCTGCTGGGCGGGTGCCGCTCTACTGAAGGCACCGACTTGAACACCCCAGTTGCCCGATGAGAAGGCGGCGTTTGCGGAGCCTTGCTCAACCGTACCGAGGCTTGCCTGCTGGGTCGGGGAAAGCGGTTCTCCGGCTGAGGTGACGATCGGAATACCGCTCACTGGACTGACCGCCGGTGTCAAATTTTTATCTGAAGCGTTCAGCGCGTATTGCGAAGAAACCGGTTTGCGGCGAGGGACCGGCGGTGTGCCGGCAATCCGGATTTCGGCCAGCTTGGTAAAGCCACGATCGAGAAGCTTTTTGATGTGGCGGTCCCGGGAGCGGGAGGTCCGTCCGCCAAAGACAACCGCGATCAGCCGACGGTTATTGCGTTTGACCGAAGCGACCAGATTAAAGCCGGACGCCCTGATGTAACCGGTCTTGATGCCGTCCGTGCCTTTATAGTTCTTCAGCAACTTATTGTGGTTTCGGTAGGTCCGACCTGCATAGGTGAAGGACTTGGTCGAGAAGTAGCTGTAATAAGAAGGAAAGTCGCGAAGCAGTGCCTGCGCCAGTTTCGACATATCCCGGGCTGTGCTCAGCTGGCCGCGGTTCGGAAGGCCAGAAGCATTGCGGAATGATGTCCGTTTCATCCCCAGAGCCCGCGCCTTTTTCGTCATCATGCGGGCGAACTGGGTTTCTTTGCCGCCCAGCGCCTCGGCCATCACCACAGCGGCATCATTGGCAGACTTTGTGACCAGCGCCAGGATGACGTCTTTAGCGCGAATCGTCTTGCCGGCCTTGAGACCCAGTTTGGAGGGCGGCATCCCTGCCGCACGGCGGGAAACCTTGAGTTTTTTGTCGAGTGTAAGCGTCCCGTTTTCCAACGCTTCGAACGCCATGTACAGCGTCATCATCTTCGTGAGGGACGCGGGATAGTTGCGCGTATCCTGATTCGCGCCATGCAAAACCTGCCCGGTTTCGGCATCGATAACGATGGATGCATAGCGAGCTTTGGCCGTGTCAGCCACGGCAATCAGCGAAACCGCAATAACCAAGAACCCGAAAAGCCGCCGCACGCCTATCCCCAAGAGTCTGATATTACTGACTGTTCTGCCACAATTCAAAGGTTAACCCCTAAGAGTCGAGTATACGCCTATGATTCTACATGAACTTTAGGGAATCGACGACTCCCTGTCCAGAAGGATAATGCCGATGGCCTTGAAATGTGGTTAAAATTCTCCTCATATTTTAGACATTCAAACTCTGGAGGCGTTCCAGTCATGAGACGTAAAAATGCGCCGTTGCGCAGAGTCATTTCGGGCTCATTCGGCGTTACCACGGTGCTACTTCTTGGTGTTCTGTCGGCGTGTACCTACCGCGGTGATATCGATCAGCCACTCACCCAGAAAGCGACCTGGTTCAGTTATCTGAACGGCGATGATGTCCGTGCCCGTTGCCAACCAGGCTCCGGTTTCGAATATCGCCTGATCTATAATGGCCGCTACGACGAACAGATTCGCAGCTATGAATTGGTCAATGACGGCGCCGGTGGGGCACAGCTCACAGCCAGAGTGCAGGAAGGCAGTGGGATCAATCTGAACAACCTTGATGCGGTCAATCCCTTTAAGAACAGTGCCTGGAACAAGTCCAACAGGCGGTTGACGCAGCAGGAGTTGACCGAATTGGAGAATGCCTTCGAGGCCAGCGGCGCCGGTAAAGCGACATCAGAGGGTTTGCGGCTGTTTTCCGGTGAGTTCTATTGGCTGTCAAACATTTGCTACGATGGCGTCTTTGTCTTCAATGCTTGGCGTTATCCGTCACCGCGGTTCGAGGAGTTATCCTTTCCCAAGGTTTTGTTTGCGCTCGATGAAACCGGCGTGCCGGTCAATCCACCACGCGAAATAGCGGCGGCAGAACGCATTCAGGCAAATGACTCCCATCCGGACCGCCGCGACTACAACCCCACCTTCAATGTTGAAGTGGGGGACAATGGTCTGAAGGGTGCGGCGGGCAAGATTTAATGCGGCAACCGCACGGTAGGAGTGATCGGCTATGACTCTTTATCGCGGATCTTGCCATTGCGGCGAAGTTCGTTTCGAGATCGAGGCAGAAGCTGAGATCAGGGAACTGGTTACCTGTGACTGCTCGCTGTGTCGCAAGAAGAATGCGCTGATGACCAAAGTGCATGAGTCGAAGTTCACGCTGATTGCCGGTGAGGACAAGCTATCCCTTTACAAGTGGAACACTCAGGTTGCGCAGCACTTCTTCTGTTCGGTCTGCGGCATCTACACCTTTCACAGGAAACGGGCGCAACCTGACCACTACAGCGTCAATGCATCTTGTCTGGATGATTTGACGGTCGAGGGCTTGCCGGTGCGTGCGACTGAAGGGCTGGACATGACAGTCGTTGCGACAACTGCCCGGCCAGAGTGGCAGGGGCCACGGCTGTCGGAAATCGCAGAAGCGCGGATTAGGATGCGTGGGCGCTGATCTGCCCGCCGGCGCCGATTGAGCGCGGAGCCATGTGTTTAGTCGTCTGACACCAGTGAAAGACGCTTGGAGTCGTGCCCGGGTACGAGGCGTTCAGCCCAGGGACCGTCTGGCATTTCGTCGGCCAGCTTTTTCAGGTGTTCATTCCACCAAATGCGCTGCTCGCGCAGATCATCGTAGTCGTAGTGAGCCTGGCGCCAGACTCGCTCTTCACCCGCCAGAGTCAGGACGTCCAGGGGGAAACCGACGTCTGCCGCCGAGAGTCGCGTCGAGTCGAAGGACAGGTAGGCGAGCTTCAGGGCTGTCAGCATCGAAGTGTCCTGGGTGAGTGCACGGTCCAGGATCGGCTTGCCATAGGCTGTCGAGCCGATTGAAAGATAGGGCGTACGCTTGCCGATCTCGATCCAGTTACCCTCAGGATAAACCAGGTAGGCGGTCGGTTCCGGGTCATTCGCCAATTGACCGGAGACAATTGCGTGAAGATTGAAACTCAGTTCGGATTCGGAAATTGCGGTGCGATCTTCCTCAGCGACCTGACGTAGGCTTTTGCAATAGAGATCCACAGCCTCAAGCATGCTGGATGCTGTTGGTCCGTCTGGTGATCTCAGGTCGCGGTCGAGGTAGGCAAGTGTCTTATCCCGCAGGGACCTTAAGCCCGACGTCATGACGCCAAAGAACTGGTCATGAGCACGCGCCGCCCCCGAATCGTTGGCGGCGACATCCGGTGCCGGGCCGTGGAGAGAGACCTTACTGGCATTGGTCACCTGATTGCCGCTTGTGATGCGACCGTCGGCGAGCAGCAGAAGGCCTTCTTTCACCTTGATGGCCAGGCAATAGGTCATATTTTAATCCACAATCTCACGAAGAGTTCCGTCTCTGCCTTCGGCGCTTCGAAAGGACTCGCCGCTGGACCAAACGCCGTCACGCAACACTTGGCGCCACAAGGAATGAACGTACAGTCGGCGTCCGTCGAGTCCAAAAAATGATGAGTTGGAAGTTTCTCACGCAGCCAATTTTGCTGCAAGTGCGAGATTTTGCTGGTTTATGGTTAAAAAACTGTAACCAAATTCAGTCTATTATGGCCTTTCCACCCGTTGGTTTTTGGCGTTTTCAGTTCATAATGCTGCAGTGCAAAATAACTCTTGACACAAGAAACACATTAACTATCTTACGGTTTGTGTTGCGCTGCAACATTTTGAGTTTTGACGAGATGAACCGGGCGATCGCCTTCGCACGGTTGGAGTTAAACGCACGGCGTTGAGTCCGTGCTTTTTATAGAGTGCGATCGGTCTTGCGTTGAGTGGTCAAGATCGCGAATCGCCCTCTAACTTATCAATTATGAGACTGATCGTGCTCTGTTCGGAGTTCGAATTAGAGTGATCAGACCTCAGATCTTAGGAGTTTTAGAGATGGCTGTTAAGAAGACGACCGCTTCGACCACTGCGAATGAAGCGATCAAACCGGTTGAAGCTGCGGTTTCTGCCAGCAAGGACGTTGTTGAATCGGTTGTTAAGGCTGGTTCTGAAGCTGCTGCCAAGGGTTACGAGCAGGCTGTTGCCATGACCAAAGAGCAGGTCGAGCGCACTTCCAGCGCCGTATTCCAGGGTTATGACGAAATCGCAACGCTGGGCAAAGACAACATCGACGCTTATGTCCAGAGCGGCAACATCGTCGCCAAGGGTTTCGAAGATCTCAGCAAGGCATGGATGAGCTTTGCTCAGTCCTCGCTCGACGCGCAGGTTGCTGTTTCCAAGCAGCTGCTCGGCGTCAAAACCTTCCGCGAAGCTGTCGACATGCAGACTTCTTTCACCAAGAGCAGCTTCGACACTGCAATGGCCGAAAGCGCGAAGCTGACCGAGCTGTCTGTTAAGGTTGCCAACGAAGCCATGACCCCGATCCAGGATCGCGTGAACGTCATGACCGACAAGCTGATGAAGCCTGTCGCTGCTTAACTGGCAAGCGAGAGTCAGATCGGTTCCAATTCGAGCCATCAGACTCTTCAGAGCGGGTTCATATGCTTTGACGAAATCATACGGCGGTTTCGACTAAACAGGATCCGGTCTACTGAACTTCGTGAAAAACCCGGTGGTTTTACTGCCGGGTTTTTTGCGTTCCGAAAAGGACGTCTCTCTGCTCAAGGAGACTGCAGGAAAAGAGAATGCTCGTTTTGAGCCTCAGCATTTAAATTCTTCCGGACGGTAACCCTGAAAATAGAGCAGGGTCGATAGATCGCCGTGATCAATCTGAAACTCCGCCGCTTCGCGGACCACTGCCTTGCCGTGATAGGCGGCGCCCAGTCCGGCTACAGATAGCATTGCGAGATCGTTGGCGCCGTCACCAACCGCGCAGACAGCAGAGTTGTTCAGGCCGCGTTGCCCAGCAATCTCCTCAAGCGATGCCTGCTTGGCTTCACGACCCAGGATCGGCTCAGCCACGGCACCGGTCAGTCTTCCTTCTTCAATCAGCAAGCTGTTGGCCCGGTCTTCATGAAAGCCGCAGGCATCGCGTATCTGTGCCGTGAAGAAGGTAAAACCCCCTGACACCAGGGCCGTATAGGCCCCGTGTGTCCGCATGGTCTGCACCAATGTCCTCGCACCGGGGTTCAGGGTCATTAGTTTGCTGACCTCCTGCAGTTGGGTTTCGGGCAGGTCTTTCAGCAATGCCACCCGGCTCCGCAGGGAGTCTTCGAAGGCCAATTCGCCGGCCATGGCGCGCGTTGTGATTTCGGCAATCTTGGAGCCGATACCGAGGATAACGGCGAGTTCGTCGATCATCTCCTGCGCGATGATGGTCGATTCCATGTCAGCGACCAAAAGCGATTTGCGTCTGCCATCGGCTTTCTGAAACGCATGATCGGCGGAGAGCTCGGATAGAATGCCTGCTGTTGTTTCACGGGCATGCGGGATGTCTATTCCCTCGAATGCCAGATCGCAGGCGACCCCTGGTGCCAGCCAATCGGCATCGTGGACTGACGCACCGGCCGCAGACAGCATCTGCCGAAGCGGTTCAAGGCTTGATGTTAGAAGTGGCGCCGCATCGGACCCTGCGACCAAGGTAAGAACATTGGACATGGAGGCGGATATAGCGTCTGCATCCGGAGGAGTTCAAGCGCGAAGCTTTCTGATCCGGCAAACTAGGCCGATTGCACTGCCTCCGCGGACTTGATACCTCAGTAGAACCCAACACCGACGCGTGCAGGAGACATGACCGCCGAGCCTGATCAAAGTATCGAGCCTGATGAAAGACTCGAATCCGAACTGAGCGAAGCTGCCGAAGCGGTTTCCGGTGCGCTTGCACGACGGCCGGTCGTCCTGGTGAGCGGACCCACCGCGAGTGGTAAGTCGGGGCTTGCCGCGGATGCTGCTGCGGCCTTCGGCGGTGTGGTGATCAATGCGGATTCCATGCAGGTTTACCGCGAACTCAGCATTATCACTGCCCGGCCTGGCGCGTCCGAACTGGCAAAAGCGCCGCACCGGCTTTACGGCGTGTTGTCTGGCGCCGAGCGTTGTTCGGCAGCACGCTGGCGTGAGCTGGCGCTGGCGGAAATCGAGGCGGCCTTTGCTGCGGGCAAACTGCCGATCGTGGTGGGCGGAACCGGGCTTTATCTGCGGACACTCGAAGAGGGCCTGGCGCCGGTGCCGGAAATACCGGAGCAGGTTCGCCTAGACACCCGCGCACATTTCGATGCCATAGGGCCCGAGGCTTTCTATGCGGAGCTGGCAGAGTGCGATCCCAATATGGCGGCGCGCCTGAATGTCGGTGATACACAGCGCCTCTTGCGGGCCTCGGAGGTCTTTGCCGCGACCGGACAGTCGCTTGCTGGCTGGCAGGCCGAGCAAGCCGATAACACCGCAGTCTCAGATCCTCAACTGTCACTCTTGAAATTGGCCGTGATTCCCGAACGTGAAGCGCTCTACGCGCGCTGTGATGCGCGTTTCGCAGCAATGGTCTCAGAAGGGGCGATTCAAGAGGTCGAAAGTTTGTTGGCTTTGGGCTTCGACCCGGGGCTCCCGGTCATGAAGGCGATCGGCGTTCGGGCATTTAGCGCCCATCTGAAGGGAGAGACCAGCTTGGAAACCGCAGTTTCCAAGGCGCAGCAGGAAACGCGGCGTTACGCAAAACGCCAGATGACATGGTTGAGGCATCAGTATGCTGCTGAAAACGTCTTCAAAACGCAATATTCGGAAAGTTTAAGGCCAAAAATATTTAACATTATTCGTCAGTATCTGTTGACCCTGCCCTGATGACCGGTTAGGGTGCGCGCCTCTTCGCCATAAGCGTGGCGTTGAAAGGCTTTGCTTTGCCAAGCGCCAAGATTTGCAGATTTATTTGTGCGAACGGGCAACCCGGTAAGTCGGATTGGCGGGGCAAATTTTGAACATGCCGATTTAAAGGATTCAGGAAATGGCATCGGAGCAGTTGAGCGGCGCGGAGATGGTGATCAAGTCCCTGGTGGATCAGGGTGTCGAGGTCATTTTCGGATATCCAGGCGGCGCTGTCCTACCGATCTACGATGCGCTTTTTCAGCAGAACAACATCGAACATATCCTGGTTCGCCAGGAAGGCGGTGCGGTACACGCGGCCGAGGGCTATGCCCGCTCGACCGGTAAAGTTGGTGTGGTGCTGGTGACTTCCGGACCTGGTGCCACCAATGCGGTGACCGGGTTGACCGATGCCCTCATGGATTCCATCCCGATTGTCTGCCTGACCGGCCAGGTGCCGACTCATCTGATCGGCAACGATGCGTTCCAGGAAGCCGATACCACCGGCATCACCCGGCCCTGCACCAAGCACAATTATCTGGTGAAGGAGATCGAGAACCTGCCGCGCGTGATGCACGAAGCCTTCTACGTTGCGCAGAACGGCCGTCCTGGTCCTGTCGTGATCGACCTTCCCAAGGATATTCTGCAGGGTAAGAGCGACTGCTATGTTCCGCCGGAAGAGATCAAGCACAGAAGCTATAAGCCGCAGATCGATGCGGAACCCAATCGGATCGAGCAGGCGGTTAAGCTGATCGCGGGGGCCAAGCGGCCGGTCTTCTATACCGGCGGTGGTGTGATCAACGCCGGAGACCGTGGATCGGAGCTTTTGACCCGTTTCGTGCGCAAACTCGGCGTACCCTGTACCAATACACTTATGGGACTCGGCGGTTTTCCAGCCAGCGACCCGCAGTTCCTCGGCATGCTGGGCATGCATGGCACCTACGAGGCTAACCTGGCCATGTACAACTGCGATGTCATGATCAATATCGGGGCTCGCTTTGATGATCGGGTGACTGGCCGTTTGGACGAATTTTCACCCAATTCCACCAAGATCCACGTCGATATCGATCCAAGTTCGATCAACAAGAACATCATGGTCGACCTGCCGATCATCGGCGACGCGGCGCGGGTGTTGGAGGCGATGATCGAGGCCTGGGACAAGGGCGATTACACTCTCGACCAAAAAGCCCTGAAGGCCTGGTGGGCGCAGATCGACGAGTGGCGTTCCAAGGACTGTCTCGCCTACACACAAAAGGGTAAGTTGATCAAACCGCAGTACGCGATCCAACGCCTCTATGAACTGACCAAGGATCGCGATACCTACATCACCACCGAGGTGGGACAGCATCAGATGTGGGCGGCACAGTACTTCAAGTTCGAGGAGCCCAAGCGCTGGATGACGTCCGGTGGTCTCGGCACCATGGGCTACGGTCTGCCGGCTGCTATGGGTGTGCAGCGGGCACATCGCGATTCCCTGGTCATCGACGTGGCAGGGGAAGCCTCGATTCTCATGAACATTCAGGAGCTTTCCTGCATCGCGCAATATAATCTGCCGGTGAAGGTTTTCATCGTGAACAATCAGTGGATGGGCATGGTCCGCCAGTGGCAGGAGCTGCTGCATGGTGCGCGCTATTCCGAGAGTTATTCGGCGTCGCTGCCGGACTTCGTCAAATTGGCGGACTCCTTTGGCATGGTTGGCATGCGCTGCGAAGATGCGGCCGACCTGGACGGGATGATCATGGAGATGATCGACACGCCGCGGCCGGTTGTTTTCGACTGCGCGGTTGTTCAGGACGAAAACGTCTTCCCGATGATTCCTTCGGGCGCGGCACATAACCAAATGCTGATGGGCCCGGAGGATAAGGCGGCCAAGCCGATTTCCGAGGAGGGAATGGTCCTCGTCTGAGCGCTGGGGCCACTCGCTATTCGCCGCTCTCGCCTGGTTTGATCCGGTCGCTCTTGCCGGGCGGCGGTGAAAGCGGGCGCGGAAGCGGTCGGGGATAGACGCAGGCGAACCTTATTGAGCTCCGATATCTCCAGGCACCTCACGAGTCACAGACTTCTCAATTTCAGCTTTTCTTGCAATGAACGGAATGCGGCCAATGTCGCCGAAAGAAACCAATATCGAAAAACGCACCATTGCGGTGCTGGTGGACAATGAGCCTGGTGTGTTGGCCCGTGTTATCGGTCTCTTCTCCGGGCGCGGATACAACATCGAAAGTTTGACCGTCAGCGAAGTCGATCAGCGTAAGAGCTTTTCACGCATCACGGTCGTCACCTCGGGGACGCCACAGATTCTCGAGCAGATCAAGGCACAGCTGGACCGTTTGGTGCCGGTACACCGGATCAGCGACCTGACCAATGAAGGCCCGGCCGTCGAACGTGAACTGGCGTTGGTCAAGGTCGCGGGAACGGGAGAAAAACGCGTCGAATCCCTGCGGATCGCAGATATTTTCCGCGCCCGGGTGGTCGATTCCAGCCACGATCACTTCGTGTTCGAGATGACCGGAAAGAGCGACAAGCTGGACGTCTTTATCGATCTGATGCAGCCGCTTGGACTGGTCGATGTCAGCCGGACCGGCGTGGTCGCTATATCCCGCGGACCGAAAGGTCTTTGACATAGGCCGCGCAACGCGATAGGCCACCGCCGGCTGTCGCGAAAAAGAGAATTTACCGAAGTTTCCGTCGTGCAGAGTTCCGGGCCTCCGGAATCGCGCGAAGGGTAAGCCAAAGAGACAGACAGGAAGAAACGGAAGGAAAACGCCATGCGAGTCTATTATGACCGTGATGCCGACGTAAATTTGATCAAAGGTAAGAAGGTTGTCATCGTCGGTTACGGCAGCCAGGGCCATGCCCACGCAAACAATCTGAAAGACAGTGGTGTTGCTGACGTCCGCGTTGCACTGCGTGCTGGCTCCGCAACAGCCAAGAAAGCCGAAGCTGCCGGCCTCGAAGTCATGACGCCGGCTGATGCCGCTGCTTGGGCCGATGTCGTCATGATGCTGACGCCGGATGAACTGCAGGCTGGAATTTATCAGAACGATCTGGCTCCGAATATGCGCGAAGGAACCGCTTTGGCTTTCGCTCATGGCCTGAATATTCACTTCAATCTGATTGAAGCCCGCGAGGACATCGACGTCTTCATGATCGCACCGAAGGGGCCGGGCCACACCGTGCGCTCCGAGTATCTTCGTGGTGGCGGCGTGCCCTGCCTGATCGCGGTCGAGCAGAATGCGTCGGGTAACGCGCAGGAAATCGCACTATCCTATGCATCGGCGATCGGTGGCGGCCGCGCGGGTGTGATCGAGACCACTTTCCAGGAAGAGTGTGAAACGGACCTCTTTGGTGAGCAGGTTGTGCTTTGCGGTGGTCTGACCGAGCTTATCAAGGCTGGTTACGAGACCCTGACCGAAGCCGGCTATGCTCCTGAGATGGCCTATTTCGAGTGCCTGCACGAAGTGAAGCTGATCGTAGATCTGATGTACGAGGGCGGTATGGCCAACATGCGCTACTCGATCTCCAACACGGCTGAGTACGGCGACTACGTGACGGGGCCGCGGATCATTACTTCCGAGACCAAAGCGGAAATGAAGCGTGTGCTCGAAGACATTCAGTCAGGCCGTTTCACCCGCAACTGGGTACAGGAGTGTCAGGCAGGCCAGCCGAGCTTCAAGGCGACGCGTCGTCGCAATGCTGAGCATTCGATAGAAGAGGTCGGCTCTCGTTTGCGGGCGATGATGCCGTGGATCGCTGAGAACAAGCTTGTCGACAAAGAAAAGAACTGACTTCGAGTCGGCGACTCGCCGCTTCGACGAAAGGCCGGCTGCGCTTCAGCCGGCCTTTTTTTGTCGCCGCAACGTAAATCTCAAAAGGCCGCGTCGAAGCGCTTGTTTTTGCTTGCTCCCTGATAACTCACGCCGCGGCGATATCAAAAGTGCCTGCGGCTTGCAGAAAGAGCGATTTTCTGTTTGTCCAGTTAGATCTTGTTAACCATTTTCTGTAAGGTTAATAGAGTAGGTAATACACCGGTTTCCCCGGATTCTCGGGGCGAGTTTCTCTTTGATGTCGGACTCATTCGAAAGAACGCAACGTGGTGACAAGACTGTGGTGACGACAATGCATTTCAGTTCAGCCGCGGCGAGTATTCAGATGCTTCGTTGCGCCGCTGTACAGCGCGCTTCGGTTCCGGCTTTTCTTGCAACTTTCTCATTTGTGAAGGGTTGAAGCTTTCATGTTTTCCCGTTTGCTCGGCATGTTCTCGGCCGACATGGCAATCGATCTCGGAACCGCGAACACGCTCGTCTACGTCAAGGGACGCGGCATCGTTCTGAATGAACCTTCGGTGGTCGCTACGACCGAATACAAGGGCAAGAAACAGGTTCTGGCCGTCGGTGATGAAGCCAAGATGATGCTGGGCCGTACGCCGGGTAACATTGAAGCCATCCGACCTCTGCGCGACGGTGTCATCGCCGATTTCGATGTTGCCGAGGAAATGATCAAGCACTTCATCCGCAAGGTGCACAATCGTGGCAGTTTCGCCAGTCCCGAAGTTATCATCTGTGTGCCCTCCGGATCGACAGCTGTCGAGCGCCGCGCCATTCAGGAATCCGCCGAGAGCGCCGGCGCGCGCCGGGTATTCCTTATTGAGGAGCCCATGGCCGCAGCAATCGGCGCCGGCCTGCCGGTCACCGAACCGACCGGTTCAATGGTGGTCGACATTGGCGGCGGTACGACCGAAGTGGCCGTGCTTTCGCTGGGCGGTATCGTATATTCCCGCTCCGTGCGTGTCGGCGGCGACAAGATGGACGAGGCGATCATCGCCTACATCCGCCGCAATCATAACCTGTTGGTCGGTGAAGCTTCCGCTGAACGCATCAAGAAAGACATCGGATCAGCCTGTCCGCCGGAAGACGGCGAAGGCCGTACCATGGAGATCAAAGGCCGCGATCTGATGAACGGCGTGCCTAAGGAACTGGTGATTTCCGAGCGCCAGATCGCCGAATCACTGGCCGAGCCGGTTGGCGCTATTGTCGAGGCCGTAAAAGTCGCGCTGGAACATACCAAGCCGGAACTTGCTGCCGATATCGTTGACAAGGGAATCGTCCTGACCGGCGGTGGCGGGTTGTTGACGAATCTAGATTACGTGTTGCGTGCCTCGACCGGCTTGCCGGTCTCGATCGCCGACGATCCCCTGAGCTGTGTGGCACTTGGAACCGGTCGTTGCCTCGAGGAAATGAAAGTGCTTCGTAACGTCCTGATTGCCAATGACTAAACGTCAATAGTTTCTTTATTTATTAGGTTTAATATTTTAACCTTGTTATAAAGAATCAGATGCTTATCGGCGGACCCTATAGGGACCGTTTGGCGATTGGGAGCCGTTGTGAACAAACGTTCGGGTAATGTACTCGGCTTAGCTACGCCCCTCAGGGCTTGGGCACAGCGCTCTGCTTTTATCGTTTTTTTTGCCCTCGCAATTGTCCTCCTCATCCTGGGTCGAGCCGATACACCGGCTGTAGAGCGGGTTCGTACGGCTGTGAACGACGCGGTCGCGCCAATATTGGAGCTTGCAACCAGTCCTGTCGCAACGGTGTCGGACGCTATCGTCAATGCGCGTGAATTGATGGAAGTTCGCGCGACCAACGAGGCACTTCGCCAAGAGAACGAGCGTCTGCTTCAGTGGCGCGCTGCCGCGCAACGGCTTGAAGACGAAAACCGCTTGCTGCGCGATCTCAATGAACTGACCATCGAGCCCCGGACCCGCTATATCACCGCCCGCGTCATCGGCGATCAGGGCGGCGCCTTTGTGCGTTCCGTGCTGGTGAGTGCCGGTACTCGCGACGGCGTGGCCAAAGGGCAGGCGGCTTTAACCGGTAAAGGCCTGGCAGGAAGGGTTGCGGAAACCGGCCGGCGTGCCGCAAGAATTCTCCTGGTGACCGATATGAACAGCCGTGTGCCGGTTCTGGTCGGTCAGTCACGGGACCGGGCCGTGCTGGCAGGCGATAACTCGCCGATGCCCGAACTGCTCTATTTCAGCCCCGGCGTTCAGATTCGTGTGGGTGACCGGGTCGTTACGTCCGGTCATGGCGGTGCCTTCCCGAGCGGTTTACCAATCGGTGTGGTCACTGAAGTCCGTGAGAACGAGGTGCGGGTCGAGCCCTATGTCGATTGGTCACATCTCGAATTTCTGCGCCTCGTTGACTATGAACTGCCCCGCATTCTGACGTCTGCCGAAGACGGCCTCGCAAAGGCCGGTGTTCAGGCTAAGGAGGCTGCTGAAGCCAAAACGCCCGCAGCAGATGCCGGCAAAGCGGTTATGGAGCCGACGCGGTGAAACTAAGTCTATGGCAGCGCTTGGATGCCATTGCCCGAAGCATGTTTCCGGTTACGGCGACCTTGCTTCTGATACTTGCCTCTATGGTGCCGCTGCGCATTCCCGATCTCGCCCCAATCATTCCATCTTTATCGCTGATCGCGGTCTATTACTGGACCATTCACCGGCCTGACCTCATGCCGATCTGGGCGGTCTTCGCGATTGGGGTCACGCAGGACCTGTTGAGCGGTGCGATGCTGGGCGTGGGCTCAATTGCGTTGCTTCTCGTGCGCCATCTGGTGATATCGCAGGCGCGCTTCTTTACCAGCGCGTCCTTTGTCGTCATATGGAGTATCTTCGCGCTGGTTGCGGTGCTGGCGTTCTTCGTGATGTGGCTGTTGACAAGCCTGTCGACAGCGACTCTGGTGGAACACCGCCCGGCGACTTTCCAGTATCTGATGACACTGGCGGTCTATCCTGGCTTTACCTGGCTGTTCGTTCACGGACAACGGCTGTTTCTGCGCTGAAGACTGCGAGGGTAGACCTTTCAGGACCGGTGGCAGATACGCCGGGATGCAGATAGATCAAGCGGCAGGTACGCCGAAAACCTAATGATTTCTTTTGAGCGCCCAGGCCTGGGCAGTCTCATTGAAGGCGGTACGGACTTAACGGGTAATGGCACAAAATCACGACGATAGTACAAAATCGAAGACCTTTTCGCGTCGTGCGCTGTTTCTGGCCGGTGGGCAGGCGCTGCTGTTCTCGACCCTGGCCGGCCGTATGTACTACCTGCAGATCCTGAAGTCCGATACCTATAAGACTCTCGCCGAAGACAATCGTATCAATCTGAGGGTTCTGCCGCCGCCGCGCGGCCGGATTCTGGATCGCTTCGGTGTCGAATTGGCGGTCAATGAGCAGAATTACCGCTTGGTCCTGGTCCGCGAACAGACTCCCAATGTCGAAGCGACTCTGGATGCTTTGGGCAATATCATCTCCCTGTCGGAGCACGACTTCAAAAGGGTGCTCCGAGAAGTGAAGCGCAAGCGCGCGTTCGTGCCCGTGACCGTGCGTGATAATCTGTCTTGGGAGGAAGTCAGCACGATTTCCGTCAATGCCGCTGATCTTTCCGGTGCCAGCATCGAGGTGGGACAGACAAGATCCTATCCTTACGGATCGGCAATTGCGCACACTCTTGGATATGTTGCCGCCGTGTCGGAGCGAGATCTGACTGGTGATCCACTGCTCGAGCTTCCTGGCTTTCGTATCGGCAAGAATGGGCTGGAGAAGCAGCACGACCTGGTTTTGCGAGGCAAGCAGGGCAACAGTCATCTGGAGGTCAACGCCTACGGCCGCGTGATCCGCGAGCTCTCACGTGACGAGGGCAAGCCCGGACGCGATGCGGTTTTGACCGTTGATGTCGGCCTGCAGACCTATGTTCAGCAGCGCTTGATGAGCCAGCAGTCGGCGGCATCAGTTGTACTTGATATCAAAAACGGCGACGTTCTGGCGCTGGGTTCCGTGCCCAGTTACGACCCTTCGGCCTTCAACCGGGGTCTGTCGACGCGCGAATGGAACGGCCTGATCAACGATCATCTTGCACCCCTGACCAATAAGGCGATCGCCGGGGCCTACGCGCCGGGATCGACCTTCAAGATGATCGTTGCGCTTGCGGCCATGAAAGAGGGGATCGGTGCACAGCACTCGGTCTTCTGTCCGGGTTCCATGCGCCTCGGCAATTCCAAGTTTCACTGCTGGAAGCGTGGTGGTCACGGCTGGGTCGATCTGACCCGCGGTATACAGCACTCCTGCGACGTCTATTTTTACGACATCGCCCGGCGCATCGGGGTCGACAAGATCGCTGCCATGGCGAATCGTCTGGGACTGGGCCAACCGGTTGGGGTCGACCTTCCGGGCGAGCGAAGCGGCGTCATTCCCACCAAAGCCTGGAAGCTGGCCAATGTCGGCGAACCCTGGCAGGGCGGCGAGACCCTGATTGCCGCTATCGGGCAGGGGTTTGTTCTGGCTACGCCCATGCAGCTTGCCACCATGGTTGCCCGGCTTGCCTCGGGTGGCCTGAAGGTGACTCCACGCCTGACCCGTGGTTTCAATGATGAAGCGGGCGGTATTGCCGAGCCGGATCCGGTATTTGAACCTCTTGGCATCCCGGCTGAGCATCTGAGAGTGATCCACAACGCTATGGATGCGGTCACCAACAATCGCCGCGGGACGGCTTACAAGGCCCGGATCAAGGATGAAGGCTGGGAGATGGCGGGCAAGACCGGAACCTCGCAGGTCCGTCGTATTACCCTCGCTGAACGTGCGGCCGGCGTCTTCAAGAACGAGGATCTGCCCTGGCGCCGCCGGGATCACGCTCTTTTCGTGGGCTTCGCACCTGTCCACAACCCGCGCTATGCCTGTGCGGTGGTTGTGGAACATGGTGGGGGCGGCTCCAGTACCGCGGCGCCGATCGTCCGCGATATCCTGACAGAAACCCAGCGCCGTGACCCTTCGGGCGCGCCGGCATTCCAACTTCAGGCCCAGGCGCCTGGTCAGGAGACCTGAGATGGCCGGACGTTTCAGCAGCATGTCGCGCAGTGCGGGCCTGACCTTGGGGCAGAAGATCTGGTCAATCAACTGGGGCATGGTGTTTCTGGTGGTGCTGATCTTCTCGGTCGGCTTTGCCATGCTGTTTTCGGCGGGTAACGGCAACATCAATCCCTGGGCATCGCGTCAGGCAATGCGTTTCGGGTTGGGACTGCTGGTGATGCTGGCGGTGGCCCTGATCGATATCCGCTTCTGGTTCCGCTATGCCTATGCACTCTACATCATCGCCCTGATTCTGCTGGTCGCGGTCGAGGTGATGGGCACTGTGGGTATGGGGGCGCAGCGTTGGATCGACCTTAAGGTCATTCAGCTGCAGCCCTCAGAAATCATGAAGGTTTGCCTGATTCTGGCTTTGGCGCGCTATTTCAATGGTGTTTCGGTCGAGGATATCGGCCGTCCAACCTATCTGCTGCTGCCGCTCGCCCTGGTGGCAGCGCCGGCAGCGCTGGTCCTGAAACAACCTGATCTGGGCACAACGGTGATGCTGGCTTTGGCGGCCGGGGCCGTCTTCTTCTGTGCCGGTGTGCGCCTGTGGAAATTCGCCATCGTTGGTGCCGCAGGGTTGGCGGCGATCCCGATCGGCTGGCAACTGCTGCATGACTATCAGCGGGCCCGGGTCATGACCTTCATGAACCCGGAAACCGATCCGCTCGGTACCGGCTATCACATCATGCAGGCTATGATCGCGCTGGGTTCCGGCGGCATGTTTGGCAAGGGTTTCCTGCTCGGCTCGCAAAGCCACCTGAACTTTCTGCCTGAAAAGCAGACGGACTTTATCTTCACCATGCTGGCGGAGGAATTCGGTATGGTCGGCGGGCTTGGACTGATGGGCCTTTACATCCTGCTGATCGTCTACGGCATTGCCATCGCCCTGCGCACTCGCAATCAGTTCGGCCGCCTGCTGGCCATTGGATTGACCACCAACCTCTTCCTCTACGTCTTCATCAACATTGCCATGGTCATGGGTCTGATCCCGGTCGTCGGCGTGCCCTTGCCGCTGATCTCCTACGGTGGCACCGCCATGCTGACGGTCATGGTAGGACTTGGGCTGGTAATCTCGGTGTATGTCCACCGCGATACTTTCATCTCCCGCCGCGGGGTGACGGAGGAGCTTTAGGGCAGATGGGCGCACGGCGGACAGTTTCGTGCGCGGTCCGTGTCTTTTGCGAAAATCAATGTCCATCCTCCAGAAATCAGAAACCGCGCGTATTTTCCGCACCGAACCCCTCGACAAAGCCGCAGGGACTTGCTATTACCGCGCCTCTTGGGGCTGTTAGCTCAGTTGGTAGAGCAGCTGACTCTTAATCAGCGGGTCATAGGTTCGAATCCTATACAGCCCACCATTATCTCAATGACTTAAGTCATATCCCCAAGTAGCGTAAGTACGATATGTGTCGCGCAAGTGTCGCGCCCTTGCGCTGTTGTTTATTTTCCGACGATGATTTGAGCTTGATTATTCGATTAACGAGCTGCCAACAATAAGTGTATTCTTTTCTGGGCATTCGCTCTTAGAGGTGGTTCGGCAAATCTGAACAGTTGAGATAAGTGGATTTTCTGCTGCTATTCCGACAGTTTTGTCGGGACGAA
>NZ_CAMZOF010000005.1 GCF_947331435.1 Pelagibius sp. Alg239-R121
AATGCCATGCATCTGCAATACCTTCACAAAGGCTTCTTCCGTCGTCATCTTCATTGCTAAAATCCCTTCTTGTCGTCCAAATTAGATTGCATCAGTGGGCGGTGACCCGCGTGTCTTCCAGAATCATTTCCGACGCTTTCTCTCCGATCATGATCGCAGGTGCATT
Organism: Pelagibius sp. Alg239-R121; assembly: GCF_947331435.1. Lineage (GTDB taxonomy): Bacteria > Pseudomonadota > Alphaproteobacteria > Kiloniellales > Kiloniellaceae > Denitrobaculum. The sequence goes on from NZ_CAMZOF010000005.1 coordinate 167, forward strand.
GGTGTTACCCGACACGATCTCAGGCATGATCGAGCAGTCGGCGATCCGAAGGCCGGCAATGCCGTGGACACGCAGGCGCGCGTCGACAACGGCTTGCGGATCCTGTCCCATTTTGCAGGTGCCCGTGGGGTGGTAGATCGTTGTCGCATTGTTCTTTGCCCATTCCAGCAACTGCTCGTCGCTGGTTTCGTCGGGGCCTGGCCGGAACTGCTCGGCGATCTTGCCGGCTAGAGGTTGCTGTTCCGCGATGTTAATGGCGATCTTAATGCCGTCGACGATGGTTCTGCGATCAGTTTCTGTCGCGAGGTAATTTGGGTGGATCGCCGGATAGGTCTTTGGGTCCGGCCCGTTTAACTTGATCTCTCCGCGGCTTTCCGGGCGCAGTTGACAGACCGACGCGGTAAAGGCTGAGAAGGGGTGAACCCCTTCGCCAGGACTGTCCGCGGACCAGGGTTGAATGTGGAACTGAATGTCGGGCGTCGCCACTTCATCCCGCGTCTTAAGGAATCCGGTTGCAAGGCTCGCGGCCATGGTCATCGGTCCGGCACGGAACAGAATGTACTTCAGGCCAATGCGCATTTGATCGAAGTAACTACGGACTTCGTCATTCAAGGTTGGTTCTTTGCATTTGTATACGAGCCGCGCCTGCAGATGATCCTGCAGGTTTTTACCGACTCCGGGAAGGTCGGCCAGAACCTCGAGACCGTTTGACTTGAGTTGTTCAGCTTCGCCAATGCCAGACAGCATGAGAATCTGCGGCGAGCCGATTGCACCGGATGACAGGATCACCTCTTTCTTTGCCCGGACCACCTGCTCTTTTCCATCGGCGTCTATATAGGCGACGCCGACGGCACGCTTGTCTTCGATCACAATGCGCGCAGTCATCGCTTTGGTAATGATCTGCAGGTTGGGGCGGTTTTTGACTGGGTGGAGATACGCCACCGCGGAACTGCAGCGCCGTCCATTACGTGTGGTCAGCTGAAAATAGCCCACGCCTTCCTGCTGAGCCCCGTTGTAGTCGTCGTTGTAGGCATAACCTGCATTTTGGGCGGCGGCGACCCAGGAGTCGCAGATCGGACGGCTTAGACGCATGTTGGAGACGGACAAGGGGCCACCGACGCCATGATAGTCGTCTTCGCCGCGCTCCTGATCCTCTGCTTTTTTGAAAAGAGGCAGTATATCGTCCCAGCCCCAGCCGGGGTTCCCCATCTGCCGCCAGCGTTCATAGTCTTCCTGCTGACCGCGCACATAAAGAAGTCCATTGAGAGAGCTTGAGCCGCCTAGAACTTTACCTCTTGGCCAATCGAGTTGGCGTCCGTTCAGGCCCGGATCAGGCTCGGTCTTGTAGCACCAATCGACGCTTGGATTGTGCATCGTCTTGAAGTACCCGACCGGAATGTGGATCCAGGGATTCCAGTCGCGACCGCCTGCTTCCAGCAGGACTACGCGGTGTTTTGAGTCGGCGCTCAGCCGGTTGGCCAACACGCAGCCGGCCGAACCAGCGCCTACGACTACAAAGTCTGCTTCCATTTCCTGCATCGTCGTCCTCCTCCCGATCATGTGGCCTTAATGATTGGCTTGCCTTTTTGTGCAAGATGTGTAATTTTTGAGACCATAAGTCTCATAAAGCGCACTTAATTGCAAGGGAGGATAAAGTGACTGTTTCCGATAAGCTCAATGGAATCTCACGACGGGACCTATTCCGGGTTGCCGGACAATACGGTATGTCATCGACTCTTATGGCTGCTGCCAGCTTCGGCGGCGCCATGACGCTGTCCGGCCTCGCCCGGGCTGCCGAGTCAACTTACGAAAAGCGTTTTGCGAAGGAGGCGAAGCACACGCTGAAGTTCGGTGCTTCGGGTTTCAACGCGCGAAATCTGCTGATCGAACGTGCGGGTGCCTTGGAGTTCGCCCGTGATTTGGAATCTCGAACAGACGGCGAGATTCGCATCGAATTCATCGGTGATAACCAGCTCTGCGGCCAGCTGTCCTGCGTGAAGAAGACCCAACAGGGAATCGTCGATATCTATGCGGCTTCGACGCAGAACTCAGCGGGCGGTGCACCTTATCTGAACGTTCTGGACTATGCCTTCATGTTCCCGGGCCGGGCGTCTCAGTATCACTTCCTCTACAGCCCGGAAAGCCAGCGGATCCTGCGTGATCCCCTCGAGAAGCGTCACGGTTTGAAGTTCCTGTTCAGCCATTGCGAATTGCGCGGTATCCAGCTGGGTCTGAAGTGGGAAGACAAGCCGACGGTGGACAAGCTGGAAACGCTGTTCGGAACCAAAAACCGCGTCACGGGTACGCAGCTTGGCCGCATCGCGATGCAGATCTTGAATCTGAACCCGGTTCCGATTGCCTGGGAAGAAACCCTCGACGGCCTGAAGCAGGGTCTGATCGACGGTGCCGAAACCTGGGCATCTGCGGTTGCCTACGCCAACATGTCGCCGGTGGTGTCTCAGGCTGTTGATCTGAAGTTCTTCTGCGGTACCGAACATACCTCCATGTCAGCGAAGGTCTTTGACGGCCTTGAAGGACATCTGCAGGACGCTGTCCTGGAGTCGTCATACCTGGCGCAGGTCCATGTACAGGCCGCCAACGAAGCGGCACTGGTCAAGACCGTCGGTTTCTCCGATCCTCAGATGCCGGGCACGCTGTTTGCGGAACATAATGTTCGTCCGGCGTTCCTGCCGGCTGATCAAATCAAGATGGCCGAAGAAATGTGTTCGCCGGAATTCAATCCGGAGCCTTGGGCACAGTGGCGCGAGCGGCTTAACGGCTGGGCCGGTGGTATTGATACCTACACCGAGATTCACCGGATTGCCCGCGAAGTCCCTGCCGACATGCTGCCCGAGAACGTCGAACCACGGCGCTGGTGGAAAGCCTGATCTAAAAATTATTGCCGCGCCCTGCAGATGTTACTGCGGGGCGTGGCGTCCTTTTAGCTTCTATAAGAATAACAGACAAAAGTCTGATGGCGGGAGGGATCGAGCATGTCATCGTTTTTTGAGGGTGCCGGTGCGATATTCGACGCAATCCTATCCGGGGATTCGTGGATGTTCGCAGATTCGTTGAATCATTCTGCAGCCTATATATTGGGTATATTCGTTGTTCTTGTCGGCGGATTTATCGTTATGAAGATACTTCAGGTCGTTCCGATCCTGGATCGTCACCTGGAGCGAACCATTTTGATCACGAGCTATCTGGTGATTGCGATGGTCATCTTTGTCGAGGTCATCAGACGTTTCGTCTTTCAAGTACAGGCACCGTGGTCAACGACCCTGCCACCTTATCTCTTCCTAATCATGACGTGGGTCGGTTGCGCCTATAACACGCGCTTGCGCTCGCACCTTTCGTTCTCGGAGTTTCGCGCAGGTATGCGCCCGACCGGTCAACTGTTTTGCGTGTGTCTGGACGCTGTTCTTTGGTTGATCTTCGCCTTGATCGTCATCGTCACGACACTTAAGCAGACCGCCAACTCGGCAGCGAATTTTCAAATCCTGCTGGGCACGGACAATATCTTGCAGTGGTGGTTCTACGCCTGTGTCCCGGCCAGCTGGTTGATGCTGAGCGCGCGAGTCATCGAGAACCTTATCGAAGACGTATCGCGGTTCCGCTCTGGCGAACCCGTTGTTCAACAAACCGCGATGATAAGCGATTAGGAGGCGGCAATGACTGACGGCAACTGGATACTCATAATCTCAATCGGCGTCACCGTCTTCTTTATGCTCGGTGTGCCAATATTTCTCGTGATCGGCTTTTGGGTCATAGGCGCGAGTTTTGTGCTTGGTCTGACCCTCGATAATATCGGCGTTGCGCTTTCGGATGTCTTTACCGATGGCTTTGCGCTTCTCGCCATGCCGCTTTTCATTCTGACCGGTGATCTGATCAATAAGTCTGGCATTGCACGCAGGCTTTCCGACTTTGCCTATGCTTGCCTGGGATGGCTCCGTGGTGGTTTGGCGATGGCTAGCCTCGGGGCTTGCGGACTCTTTGCCGCGATTTCCGGTTCCAACTCCGCAACGACCGCGACGATTGGTGCCATGATGCATCCCGAGATGGTCAAGGGTGGCTACGACGAACGCTTTGCCGCTGCCACGGCTGCCGCCGGCGGCACGGTCGGGATCATCATTCCGCCATCCATCATCTTCATCGTGTACGGGTTCCTTATGAACCTGCCGATTTCGGAACTCTTCGTCGGCGGTATCATTCCCGGCCTGTTGATGGTGATCGGCATGCAGGTGGCCTGCTGGCTCGTCTGCACGTTGAACGGTTGGGGTCACCTGATTCAGCTGAAGCTGGTTCGGGTTCTTAAGACGGCCTTTGGCGCCTGGTTGGGCTTTTTTGCGATCGGCCTGGTGTTATGGGGAATCTATACTGGTAAGTTTTCGCCGACGGAAGCGGCCGGTGTTACCGTCGGATTCTGTATTATCGTGGGTCTGATCTCCCTTCCTCTCTATCGGATGATGGGAGAACGCGATCCCGACCGCTCGCCGGAGGAAAAAAGCTACGGCGAGATGGCCCTGGTTGAAGGTTTCACTCTGACCGAGATTCCCGGGATCGTGATTCGTTCCGCTCAGATTACCGGCATCCTCGCGCCACTGATCGCGGTATCGGTCGTGATGCAGCAAATTCTTTCGCTTTTGGGCGCACGGGAAGCCATCCAGGAGTTTGTCACCGGAATGGGCGGTTATTACGCCATTCTCTTTACAGCGATGATTATCGTATTCGTTGCCGGGATGGTACTGGAGAGCCTGCCGAACACCATCATTCTGGCGCCGATCCTCGCACCCATCGCGCACTCAATCGGTGTGGATCCCATCCACTTTGCGGTCGTGTTCCTGGTCGGCGGATCGATCGGATTCATTACGCCACCCTATGGCCTGAATCTCTACGTGGCGAGCGGCGTGACCGGCGTGCCCTATTTCAAACTCTTACGTTATACGGTTCCGTATCTCGTCGCTTTGATAAGTGTCTGGATCTTTGTGGCGCTTGTTCCAGAGCTTTCGACAGCCCTGCTACCCAAGGTGGGGGGCTGATCCAGAGGTATTGCTGTGATGACGGCTGAACAGAAAGAGAAGCCGGACAGCATCCCCACCGTCTTGCGCCTCCTCCTGGTCGTTGAGGAGGTTGCAAGGCAGGGTGTTCCGGTAACGCCCTCAGAGATAAATCAACATCTGGGCCTGCCCAAACCGACGATTCACCGGCTCTTCACCACTCTGGAAGAAGAAGGATTTTTGCAGCGGAACCTGGACGGGAAAAGCTATACGCCGGGTGCGAGACTCAGAGCTTTGGCTGCAGAAGTCCTCTCCGCCCGCAGTCTCCGCGCGGCACGGCTGGCCGCTATGACGGCCCTGGCCGAAGATGTCGGAGAAACGTGTAATCTTGCTATTCCAGACCGTGATGAAATGCTCTATCTCGAAAGGGTGGAGACCAAATGGCCCCTTCGGATCCGGCTGCCGGTCAGTAGCCGCGTGCCGCTCTATTGCACTGCCAGCGGCAAGCTCTACCTCAGCACGTTAAACGACACTCAAATCGACGGCTATCTGCAGCATACGACGTTTGAGCAACATACGCCGCGCACGATTACGAACCATGATCACCTGCGCGAGGAAATCAATGCCGTGCGCCGCAGCGGTTACGCACAGGACAATCAAGAGTTCATGGAAGGCATGATCGCGCTCGCTGTACCGATCAACGATCAAAGTGGCCGGCTTTTGTCGACTATCGCCTTTCATGCACCTGTGCAGCGTATGGCGATGAAGGAGGCTTCCAGCCATCTGCCCAGGTTACGCGAGGCGGCGGAGGAACTGTCCCGGCTGGTCACCGACGAGACTTGATCATTCCGCTCTATCACTATTGAGATGGATTGGACGCCAGAGATTTCGCCAATCTCGCCAGGATTGCCTCACGCGCGGTATCGTCGCCTGCTGCTTCCAATTGTCCACGTAGGTCCAGCGAAAAGGCGGCGAGCCGATTGTGCCAATCCAGCTTGTTCACTGCTTCGACTGCGAGACGGCGCGGCGCGGCGCCTTTAATCAGTTTCGCACCATGGCCGCTGAGATCGAATTCATCGTCTAGTTTTGGGATGATCACGCTGTCCGCTGGCAGGTCTTTCTCCGTCACACCTTCCTTCAAGGCGTTCAAACTAGTCTGTTCGCCGTGGACCAGAAAAAGCCCCCGCGTGATGGGCAAACGCATTCTGATCCAGTCGATGAGGCCGTTCCCGTCGGCGTGCCCCGAATAAAAATCCAGCGAACGTATGCGCGCTTTCACCCTGATGTCGCTCCCTTGGATCCTGACGGCTGACGTGCCTTCAAGCAGCAACCTGCCAAGAGTCCCGGGTGCTTGATAGCCTACAATCAGAACGGTGGTTTTCTTATTGCTGAGGAAATGTTTGAGATGATGGCGAATGCGGCCGGCATCACACATGCCGCTTGCAGCGATGACGATGACGCCGCCGCTGTAGCGGGCGATTGCTTTGCTTTGATCGACGGTTTCCGTGAAGTGGAAAGCGGGGTGACTGAAGATGGCGCCCTGCTCAGAAATATCCTCCAGGTTTTCGGCGTGGTCTTCGAAGACTTTCGTGGCCCGTATTGCCAACGGCGAATCCAGGAACACCGGCACGTGAGGCAACACGCCCCGGCTGATCAATATGGCGAGATCAGCGAGCAGTTCCTGAGTCCGTTCGACGGCGAAGGAAGGAATCAGGAGAACACCGTCTTTGTTCAATGCATCGGTGACTTCCTGAGCCAATATGCGACGGCGTTCCGCCACCGGAATGTCGGTCCGGTTTCTTCCGCCGTAGGTCGCCTCGCAGATCACGTAATCCAAACCGGTCGGCCCGTCCGGGTCCGGGTGGAAGAGTTTGTGATCCGGTCCGATGTCGCCGGAAAACAGCAACCGGTGTTTTCTGCCATCTGATGCGTCGTCGGCGAGCTCGAGTTCGATGGAAGCTGCGCCGAGTATGTGCCCGGCGTTCCAAAACCGCAGTTTTGCGCCGGGAGCGATCTCATGCCATTGCTCGTACGCGAGAGCGCGCAGACTGTTTAAAGCCTTTTCGGCATCCGCATGGGTGTAAATCGGCACTATAGGTCGATGCGCACGTTGCCGACGGCGCCGGTTCAGGTGCTTGACTTCCATCTCCTGAATGTGACCGCTGTCGGGAAGCATGTAGGTCAGGAGGTCACGGGTGCCCGCCGTGGCATAGACCGGACCGGCGAAACCCTGGCGGATCAAGCGGGGAATAAGACCGCTATGATCGATATGGGCGTGCGTGAGCAGGACACAGTCGATGTCTTTGGGTTCGAAGGGAAAGTCGTCATAATTGAGCGATTTTAAAGTTTTGGAACCCTGGAACAGACCGCAATCGATCAAGATCTGATGCCCGCCACAGCGTAGCCAAAAACAAGAACCAGTGACCGTTCCGGCGGCACCGCAAAACTTGAGAGAAAGAGTCATTGGCGCTCCTTCCTAACTTCCTGCTGTTCACATCGTTGAAATTTTCTGTCGTGGTAGGCGGATTCTACCTCACGGAGCATGCGCCGTTCCTGACCGCGGTAGCGCCGCGAAAAATGAAAAGGCTCGATGCTGATTGCCCCGGCACTGGCGGCAAGCCGGCCGGCCTGAGCAGTGGTCAGATGATAACGGGAATGAGCAAGCGCACTGTCTGAGGCGGCAAACTTCGCTTCAATGAAGAGGACGTCGGCATGGTCAGCCAGCTTTTCAATTTGAGCAGCGTTCCAATCATTGAACTGACAGTCGGTCACGTAACAGATTTTGCGGCCCGGATTTGCCACAATGACTGCGTCAACGAGATCACCAAGCCTGCATGCACCTCGTGACTCGTCGATGAGGATAGATGTGTCTGGTGGTAACTGCTGCCGGAGTGCCTCTTTCAAGCGGAACAGCCAGGGACCGCCCGGCAAATCCAGTGCGGCAAGCTTACTATCATCGATATGCCACGAAGCTTGTTCGCGAATGGCAAAAGCCAGGCAGGGGAGCTTGTGATCCAGCAAGGCGCAATCGACGATGACGTCGTGGTCTTCCAGCAACCGACTGTCGTCGAGTGCCAACCTTTTGATATTGCCACGTTCGAATCTGTCTTGAATAGCGAAGTGAGTGCGGCGTGCGCTGTCGCCTGAATTGATTTCCATGACGATGATGCGCAGTGCAGATGACTTTGGTGCATCAAGGTTCCAGCTGTAAGCCGCAAGCTTGTGACCAACTTTATCTATGATGCCAGTGGGACCGTATATCCGAAGTTCTTTGTCGAGATCGAGTTGGCTCTTCAATAAATGATCGAAGCCAACGAAGTGATCCATGTGGGTGTGAGAGATGAAAAGGTCGGAAATGATGCGCAACTGAGATGCCCGCAAAGATGTCAGGTCTCCGGCGTCTATCAGCAACGCCCGCTTTTCGTGTTTGAACCCTAGATAAAGGGCCGGATCGCCGAACCGGCCATTGACCAGAACCGGGTTTAAAGGATGCGGCACGCCTCAATGCGTCCAGTCGCGCCGGTAGATGAGCCAGTAAATCAAGGCTACCAGAACCGATCCGCCCAGGACGTTTCCCAGGGTGACGATCGAGAGGTTGAGTGCCAGACCGATGAGATCGGCTTCGAGATATCCGGACATCATCGCGACGGGAATGACATACATGTTTGCGACGGAGTGTTCGAACCCGAGGCCGACGAAAGCGGAGATGGGGAAGAGGATTGCCAGAACCTTATCGGTCACGCTACGGGCGGCAAAACATAGCCAAACTGCCAGGCAGACCAAGGCGTTACAGAGAATTCCACGAACCAGGGCTTCCCCGGGATCCAACTGAAGTTTGCTTGCAGCGATCGAGGCGGCGGTTGTTCCCACTGCACTACTGTTAGCATCGAAAATGCCCGATAAGGCAAACAAGAACGCAGTACCCGCTGCACCCGCAAAGTTTCCGAAATACACCAGCCCCCAATTGCGTAGCATCTGGGCGAGCGTGATGCGGCGATCGGCCCAAGCCATGACAATCAGATTGTTGCCCGTGAAGAGCTCGGCGCCTGCGACGACCACAAGAATAAGTCCGAGTGAAAAGGCCATGCCGCCCAGCAGCCGTGTCGGCCCGAAGCCCAACTGACTTCCGGTGACCACCAAGGTGTAGAACATTGCCCCAAATGCGATGAATGCGCCGGCGAGGGCCGCCAGAATGAGAGTCGGTATCGTGGGAAGTTTGGCTTTGGCGACACCGGCGTTTTCTACGCGCAGCGCCACCTGTGCCGGCGTGTAGGCGTCGATGTCGATAAGTCTTGCGGCAGTATCACTCATCACGTCGATTCCACTCCCTTGGTCCCATGTTCACGCTATTCAGCCTCATCGTCTGTGTATGGACATTGATGTCGCTCAATTTCGCAGGTTGAAGAGTGGATCTGCCTTTTGCCTTTGCGTTCTGTCCTTAAGGCACTTGATCCAGGTCATAGCAAGACGACGCATCCCCGACATAGGCTGCCCTCAGGTTTCGAGAACCAGCCTGTTTGAAAGTTGGAGCAGGAACGCAGCGGACATGGATAAGAAAACACGGCTCAACATCATCTACGCGGTTGTTGCCGTATGGGTGATCCTGTTGTTTCAGAGTTGGTGGATCAATGCGCGCGAGGTCCAGCAGATTCCATACAGTGAATTCGAACAGCTGTTGGAAGATGGCAAGGTTGCGGAAGTTGCCATCACACAAGACAGCATTCAGGGTACGCTTCGCGGATCATCAGTAGAACCGCTTAAGAAATTCAAGACAACGCGAGTGGATGCTGAGCTCACCGAACAACTTAACAAGTACGGAGTTGTCTATAGCGGTGTCATCGAAAGCACATTTTTCCGGGATTTGTTGTCGTGGATCCTGCCGGTGCTTTTCTTCGTTGCGATCTGGATGTTCGTGATTCGGAGGTTTGCTGAGAAGCAGGGTTTCGGCGGCATGATGTCGGTCGGCAAGAGTAAGGCAAAGGTCTACGTCGAGACCGATATTAAAGTGTCCTTCAACGATGTTGCAGGGGTTGACGAGGCGAAGGACGAACTGGAGGAAATCGTCGAATTCCTGAAGCATCCGGACCAGTACGGCCGGCTCGGCGCAAGAATCCCCAAGGGTATCCTGCTCGTAGGACCGCCAGGTACCGGCAAGACTCTTCTGGCGCGAGCAGTCGCGGGAGAGGCGGGTGTTCCATTCTTTTCCATTAGCGGTTCGGAATTTGTCGAGATGTTCGTCGGAGTTGGGGCCGCAAGGGTCCGGGATCTATTCGAGCAGGCACAGAAAGCAGCACCCTGTATCATCTTCATCGATGAACTTGACGCGCTCGGACGGGCGCGTAGCGTTGGTGGCTTTGGCGGCGGCCACGACGAAAAAGAACAAACGCTTAATCAGCTCTTGTCGGAACTCGATGGGTTCGACCCGCGTCAGGGAATTGTTCTCCTTGCCGCAACGAACCGGCCAGAGATCCTGGACCCGGCTCTGTTGCGTGCCGGGCGTTTCGACCGGCAGGTTTTAGTGGACCGGCCGGACAAGCCCGGGCGCGCGGCAATCCTGGAAGTGCATGTTCAGGGTATCGAACTAGCCGAAGACGTCAACTTGCAGAACATCGCCGCGCTGACACCTGGATTTTCCGGCGCGGATCTCGCAAATCTGGTGAACGAAGCCGCAATTCTGGCGACCCGGCGCGGCGCCGGTGCTGTTGCCATGGAGCACTTCACGGCGGCGATCGAACGGATCGTCGGCGGGCTTGAGAAGAAAAGCCGCCTGCTCAATCCACACGAACGCAAGGTCGTCGCTTTTCATGAAATGGGTCACGCATTGGTCGCGACGGCCTTACCTGGGATGGATCCGGTGCACAAGATATCGATCATCCCGCGCGGTGTCGGAGCTCTCGGCTATACCATGCAGCGCCCGACGGAAGATCGCTTTCTCGTGACCCAAAGCGAACTGGAAAACAAGATGGCGGTACTTTTGGGTGGTCGGGCAGCCGAGCAGATCGTCTTCGAAGAAGTGTCGACCGGCGCAGCCGACGATCTGGAGAAGGCCAGCGAAATTGCGCGCCACATGGTGACCCGGTTCGGCATGTCAGAAAAGCTTGGCCAGGTGACTTACGAAATGCGGCAACAGGCGTTTCTTGGTGAAGGTGTGATCGGTAATTCGGAACGCCGCGAATACAGTGAAGAGACTGCCCGCAATATCGACCGTTGCATTCGAGAGCTGACGGATCACGCCTTGAAACGTGCGAGAGAGGTTTTAACGACCTATCGCCGGCAACTAGACGAAGGCGCAGCTCGGCTCTTGGAAAGAGAAACGCTCACAAGCGGGGACTTACCGCGCCTGACCGATATCAAAGCCCCGAAAGTCGGACAGACCAGCGATATGTCGGCAGCCTAGAAAGGGCGATTGACCATGAAATTCTCGGCATCTCACAGCAGGGATGAACGGTCGAATTACGCCCATTCTGCCGTTGCGGGTAATGCGAGCCGCAAGGCCTGCGGTGAGCTCAAAAATACGCATCGGATGGAGGATCAATCCGAGGTCGAAGAATTTTTGGCTTCGACTGCGTTTTGCCAACCTTGGGGTTCTGATGTCGAGCGGATAGATACTCATGCCGCTGTCGTTTTTTTGGTCGGTGACCGTGCCTACAAGATCAAACGTGCTGTCAAGTACCCCTATCTGGATTTCTCGACTTTGCCGAGACGCCACGCTGCTTGCCTGCATGAACTAGAGGTCAACCGCAGGACGGCGCCGGCGCTCTATTTGGGCGTCTGGGCTATTCGGCGGCGTGCGAATGGACAACTGTACATTGATCGTGGCGACGCAGATCAGGATCCAAGCGCCGTCGTGGAGTGGGTCATAGAGATGATACGCTTCGATCGCGAAAAAATGCTCGACCGAATGGTGGCGCGCCACGAATTGAATGACGCTTTACTCAAGGATCTGGCCGAGGCCATTGCCGCCTTTCACGGCTCGGTGGATCCGCTGGCAACAGGTTTCGATAACGCAAAGAGCTTTCGAGCGATTATCCACGGAAACGACCTGGCTTTCGACGAATATCAGTCGCTATTTCCACGCGAGCAATCGTTGGACTTGACCGCTAAATCCCTTGCCGTTGTCGAAGCACATGCATCCTTGTTCGCCGAGCGGCAGGAACGTGGCAAGGTCCGGCATTGTCATGGGGACCTTCATCTCGCCAACATCGTCATTATCGATCAGAAGCCCGTGTTGTTCGATGCCATCGAATTTGACGACCGGATTGCCACAGTCGACGTCTTTTATGATCTGGCGTTCCTGATAATGGATCTCTGGGAACGCGGCTGCAGGCGTGAAGCCAACGTTGTTTTCAATCGCTATTTAGCGATCACTGGCGACTACTCGGCCCTGCCACTCTTGCCGTTGTTCCTTTCCGTTCGCGCGTCGGTCCGGGCCAAGGTCTCGGCTGCGCAGGGGCGGTCTGAAGAGGCGACAACCTACTTTTGTCATGCCGTCCGATTTTTGACACGGGTGCAGCCTACCTGTATCGCCGTCGGGGGGCTGTCCGGGAGCGGAAAATCGTGTCTCGCCCGCGCTTTGGCGCCGGAACTTGGGGCAGCGCCTGGGGCGATACATCTGAACAGCGATGTTATTCGGAAGGAACTCATTGGCGTCGCAGAGACCCAGCGGTTGCCTCGCTCGGCCTACAGCGAGTGGGCGAGTGCTCAAGTCTACGAAGTTTTAGAAAAACGCGCACGCGACATTCTGAAGCTTGGTTGCAGTGTTGTCGTTGACGCCGTGTTTTCTGTGCAGGCGAAGCGCCGCTCCTTCGAAACCGTTGCGTCGGATATGTCGATACGGCCGTGGTGTTTTTGGCTGTCTGCCCCCGGTGATGTTTTAAAATCGCGGGTCGCGGTTCGCAGGAATGACGTTTCCGATGCGACTCAAAAAATCGTCGAGCTGCAACTCGGTTACAATCTGGGTGAAGTCTCGTGGCAACGCATCGAGAGTAACGCTGAACCGGACATACTGGCTCGTCGGATTCTTGATAGTGTGAGGAATGATCATTGCGGTGCATGACGGAGCAATCGAGAATCCGCAGTAAACGTCGATCAGGTATGTTTGTGGCGCTGGCAGTTTTCGCCGGTACGATCTTGACACAGCCTATTTTAAAGGCTGCCGACGTTCCCGCTCTCATCGGCAAACAAAGCAACTACGTGATTGCCGACGGCGAAACCTTGCTGGACGTAGCTGTCGCCAACGATCTCGGATATGTCGAGCTGCTATTGGCGAATCCCGGCGTCGATCCCTGGCTGCCACCGCCGGGCATAAGTATCGTGCTACCGCACTCTCATTTGTTGCCGGAGACGAAGCACCAGGGCATCGTGGTCAATCTGCCGGAGCTTCGCTTGTATTATTTCCCAGACAGCGGTGGCCAGCTTCGCACCTATCCCATTGGCATCGGAAGCATGCACAATGAGACGCCGACCGGCCAGACAACCGTGATCAAAAAACGCACCAATCCAAGTTGGATACCGCCTGAATCGATCCGGCAGGAAAACCCGGACCTGCCAGAGATAGTGCCTCCAGGTCCGCAAAATCCACTCGGTAATCATGCGTTAAATCTCGCTTGGACAGGCTACATCATCCACGGAACCAATCGGCCTTACGGCATTGGGCGCAGAGTCAGTCACGGTTGCATCCGAATGTATCCTGCCGACATCTCCGAATTGTTCGAGCTGGTGGAGGTGGGGATCCCGGTTAGGATCATCGATCAACCGGTCAAAGTGGGTTGGGTTAACGGGGAACTCTATCTGGAGGTCCATCCGACGGCCATTCAGATCGACGCCCTGGCGGCAACCGGACGGTTGACGCCTTACGCAATACCGAAAACAGCTGAGACTGTTCTTGCTGCCGCGAAAGCGCAAAGCGATCGATTGAATTGGTCCGTGATCCGGCGTGTATCAATGGAACGACGTGGCATCCCTATCCGGATCACGGAGCCTAATGATAGCTGACATCAGCTAGAGTTTGATCGTTTTGCTAGATCAATGAAGAACGTGAATCAGTCTCTGGGACATATGGTTTGAGACTGGTTCAGACCCTTGGTCGTTGAAATCAAGGGCGATCGCGTTTCATGATCTTGCCCAAGCTATTTTGTCAGCGACTGCTTAAAGGTCCGGTCGGCCTTTGCATTTGCCGCGCGGGCCTGTTCCTCGGCCGTTGCTGCACGTTGTTCTGCTGCTGTTGCCTGTTGCTCCGCTGCTGCCGCACGCTGTTCTGCCTTTGTCGCACGCTGTTCTGCCGAGGCGGCGCGTTCTTCGGCCATGCGTGCGGTTTCCGTTGCCGCCGTCACTTCGCTCCGCAATGTCGTGATTTCGGATTGGTTGGCACAGCCGCTCAACAGCAACAACGATGCTGCTACAATCACGAAGGCTGACGCTCGGCCTGTCTTTGACATCTGACTCTCCTTTGATCTTAGAGCTTTGAAAGGGTTGTTCGACTTAACCCATTCAAAGCTCTTTAACGCTTGCGGGCGTTGATAAAGATCAAAATACGACGACAAACTGACTGATCAGATGAAGAATTCGTTGGCAGAATACCCGATGCTCACCTTCCTTCGAACGCGGGCGGCCGCTTTTCAAGGAAGGCGGCCATACCTTCCTTCTGATCGTTAGTTGCAAACAGTGCGTGAAAGACCCTTCGTTCGAAAAGAATCCCTTCGTTCAATGAGCTTTCCTCGGCGCGGGCGACCGCTTCCCTGGCCACCATGACGGCTGGCTTGGAATAATTTGCGATTGTCTGAGCTGCCGACTGGGCTTCTTCGATCAAGGAGTCCGCTGGGATTACTCGGGACACCAAACCAGCGCGCAGGGCTTCTTCGGCATCGATCATGCGTCCGGTCAAGATCATATCCATCGCGAGAGCACGGCCAACCAGCCGCGGCAAGCGCTGCGAGCCGCCGATGCCTGGGATTACGCCCAGTTTGATTTCAGGTTGCCCGAACTTTGTACTGTCGGCGGCAAAGATCATGTCGCACATCATGGCCAGTTCGCAGCCGCCGCCCAAAGCGTAACCGGAGACTGCCGCGACCTTCGGCGTGCGCAAGCGGTTAAAGGCCTCCCAGCCCGCAAAGAAATCCGCCTCCACCATGTCGACGTAACCTTTGGGCTGCATTTCAGAAATGTCGGCGCCGGCGGCAAAGGCCCGTTCGGAACCGGTGATGACAAAACAGCCAACGCCCGGGTCTTCATCAAGTCGGGACAGTTCCGTTGTCAATTCGCGCATGACGGTGCTGTTCAATGCGTTCAGAGCTTTCGGCCGGTTTAACCGTACGGTCACGACGCGACCGGCGCGCTCGAGTATAATAGTCTCGGTCATTGTTGAAGCCTCCAGTTTCAGGAATCCCAGATAGCGCCGAAAGCGGGGATACCCCGGCGTTCCATTTCGGCGACCACGTGACGGGTCAGTTTCTGGTTTGAAATGCAGATTACTGCCTCCGCATCGAAAGAACGACAGGCCTGTAGCGACAAGGCCGCGAGATCGGGTTTGCCGTGGCTGTCGGTGTCCCAGATGTGGGCGTCCGGGCAGGCGCGGAGGATCTCGTCGACGATGGCGTCGCCATAGGTTTTGCGCGGGCTTCTGGTGGCCCAGATCAGATGGATCGGTAGTTGTTGCGCCAGCAAGTGAGGCAGGACCGGTCCGATGCCGCTGCCGGTTGCGACGTAAACCACGCGTTTGAACAAAACCTCGATTCTGGCAACACCCGAGGTCGTGATGCCCTTGACCCAGACATGAGAGGGACAGTCGTCGATGAATTTTCCCGTCCAGTCGCCCGCCCGCGAAATGATCAGGCGGTAACCCCTTTCGCCCGGTGCCGGAATGGAGGCAAAGGAGTGCCATTCCAGCAGTGGATTCCGGCTGATCGCGTTGGAAGATCCTGGAAAGGCATCGTCACCGTAATTGAAGCGCACGGCAACTGCATGGTCCGAGGGTTTGACGATCTCGACGGGAACTTTCTTCAGGCGCAGCCAAGGCAATGCGATGCTGAAGGTGATCATGCAGAGCGCCCAGAAGGCCGGTGTTTCAAAGGTTGAAACGCCTTGACCGCGTATGAACAGAAGCGATTGAGCCCAAAATAATGCCAGAGCTGCCCACCCTCCGAAGCGGTGCACGCGTTCGAACATGTTATGGAATTTTGCGCGCAAAGGGCTGAGGGCCGTAACCAGCATGACGATGAGCAGCGCAACGAGCGCGGCGGATACCGCACCCAATTCGATTGAAACCCTCGGTGAATCATTCGACAGCTCCCAAAGAGCCGCACCGCAAAAGAAAGCCACCCAAAGGCTTCCCATGGTCGCTCCGCCGCTGTGGAGACCGCCGAAATGGAAGACCTTTCCCAAGGTCCAGCGTATCGAGAGCGGCCAGGAAGTTGGCACCCGGGTTGCCGCCCAAAATAGGAAATTGATCACGTATTGTTGCCGGATCAGGATTGCGAACGTCAGGTTGGCGACGGCAAGATTGGACAATTGTGCAAGGGCCGGGCCTTTGTGGGTCCAGAAGATCCCATCGTGCAGGCCCATCGCCAGATACAGGAGGTTGGCAACAATTACCAGCGTTGCCAGGCGTCGGTACTGGGAGAGGTGAGGGTGCGCAAACAGGCGCCGCAGGGCGTTCGGTCTGGGTGTTTCCGGAACGGACAGCCGGTTTAGGTTGCTCGTGAGGTCTGACATCACGCCACCTGCCTTTTGCCGGTGGCTTTGGCGCCGGAACTAAATTTGGATTTGTCGTCGGGCTGGGTCTCCGACTTCGCAATGGACAGCAATTTGCGCTTGTCGATCTTACCTCGGCTCGTCATTGGAAAAGCCTCCAGAGCAAGAAGAACCGATGGCATGCAATAGTAGGGCAAGGCTTTTTCGATCTGCGCTCGGGCGCCCGCCGAATTTACGGAGGCGGGACGGACAAAGGCCGCGAGGTTTCGGTCGTCCAGCTTCAAGGTAACCGCTTGCAGACAGTCTTCCGTCTTTTCCAGCGCATTGGAAACCGAGTCGAGTTCAACCCTGAAACCCCGGATCTTGACCTGATCGTCGGTGCGCCCGAAATGCTCGAGGGCGCCTTCCGGGGTCCAGCGGCCGAGGTCGCGTGTCCGGAACATCATCCGTCCGCCACCAAGGAATGGGTCCGCGAGGTAGCGTTCGGCCGTGAGCAGTGGGTTATCGAGATAACCGGCGGTGACGCAGTCACCACCCGCCCACATCTCGCCGACTTCACCGATCGGCAGGGGCCTCAGATCCTCGTCAAGGATATAGACCGTGTTGTTCGGTGTCGGAACGCCGATGGTGAGGCGTGCGGCCTCCGGAGAGTGAGGCAACATCGTATTGACAATCGTGGTCTCGGTAGGCCCGCAGGAATTGTAAAAGGTCGCGAAGGCGGCCCAGGAATCGGCCAGCGGGCGGGGGCAGGGCTCGCCCGCCACCGCCACGGTCTTGACGTTGCGGCAATTTTCCGCCACGCATTTTCCAAGCACGGAGGGCGTTGCGATCACGACGTCGGCCTGCCGGACGGCCTCCTCGATATCGGTGCCCCGGATGACAAGCGTGCCGCCGTGGGACAGACAACCGAGGATTTCCCAGGCCGCCATGTCAAAGGCGATTGAGAGGATATGGGCCACTTTGGTGCCCGGCTTGATACCAAGCGAGCCGGGTTCGGTCAGCAATATGTTGCAGAGATTCCTGTGGGTTACCTGCACTCCGTTCGGCGTTCCGGTTGTTCCCGAAGTGAAGAGGATGAAACAGCGGTCGTCGGGCAGAACTTCCACGGATGGCGGCTGCAATGATCTCGGTTCACGTACGGCCGCTTCGATCGCAATCGTCGTCACTCCTGCAAGCCGCGGCATCTGATCTTCGAAGCATTCGAGTGTCAGGATTACTTTGGCTTTCACAGCCTTTGCTATATGCCGCAACTGTTCGTCGGGTGCGACGGCGACGTCCTGCGGGACATAACAGGCGCCGAGCTTCAAGCTTGCCAGAATACCGATCAGCATCGGGATCGAACGCCGCAGGAACAGGCAAACCGCATCTCCGGGTCCTACTCCCTGCTCAGCCATTTTCGCCGCGAGATGGTTTGCCTGTCGGTTCAATGCACCGTAGGTGATGCGCGAGCCCAGGTGCCGCGCGGCGATGGATTTAGGAGCGGTCTTTACCTGAGCTTCGATGGCCCCATGGATGGAGCGGTGAGAAGGTTCGGCGACCGGTCCGACCCCGAAGCGCTGAAACAGCACGCGGTCATTTACCGACAGACCCGCGAGCGCATTCTGTGTCGTTTCGTTCTCGCTGGCGAGATCGATTTGTATGTATTTGGACAGCTTTTCGGCTTGAACAGTCTCAGCGTTCGACAGTTTTATACTGGCTTGTAATGTCATGGCTCTGGCTCCAAATGAGAAATAACGCGGGCCAGATGATCCTATCGGTGTGGTGAGCGTTTTGAATTAAACTCAAATCAAAATGATGTTCTCAGAATTGACTGAATAAAACGGCGTGTGAGGTGTTTGCCAAAACCAAATTTATAGTTGCGGAGCCGCGAATCGCGTGCCCGCGATGACACACATTCTTGCCCTCTAAATGTCACGGAGACACAACTGGCCATTCAATAGGTGGTATCAGAGATTTCGTTGAAGAAGATATTCTTCCGGCAGCGCGACCCAGTCTCTTGTTCGGATCATCGCAGCAATTTCGTCCAAAAGGATGTTGACCACGGCTTGGGTCGCGATGGTATCCGCCCGGTGGGACGGACGCGCCAAGACGATCTGTCGCGTGACATTCGGCCTGGTCAGTGGATTGGTTTTCACGAGCCCCGCCTCGGCTTCTTCCTGTACGGCTGAAAAAGGCAGGATCGTATGATAGAGACCGCGCAGGACCAGCGATTTCAGAACGCGAAATGAGTCACCCTCTGCACAAACATTTAAATGACAATCGGCTTTTCTTGCCGCGACCTCCACCACCGACCGCAGACCATGTGATTGGCTAGGCAGTGCCAGCGGCAAAGCTGCGGCAGATTCGAACTTTACTGGAACGCCGACTTGCTCGGGCCATATCGCCGGACTGATCAATGCGAGATCTTCAGTAAACAGCGGTGTTGCTCTCAAATGCAGACTGTCCGCCGGACCATAGAGCAAGGTTCCATCAATCTCATCGCGTTGCAGCCATTCCACCAAATGTCCGGCGTAGCCTTCAACTAACCGAAGAAAAATTCCGGGTTGCTCCTGTGCAACCCTGCTGACCAGACGATCGGCCAGCTTGGCGCTTGTCGTCGGCATCAAGCCAAAGGAAACATGGCCGGTGATGGTTTCACCCAGCGAGCGCACGTCGTCGATCGATTGCTCAAACTGCCGGATTAGGGGGGAAATGCGTTTGTAAAGTTCCTGTCCGTGAAAGGTCAGGCTCATGCCCCGCGCATGGCGGTCGAACAGGGGGGCGCCGACCTCAGTTTCAAGCAGCTTGATCTGGCGTGATAGAGCGGATTGTGCAATGCGCAAACGGTCCGCCGCTGAGCTAAGAGAGCCTGCGTCCGAAACCCGGATAAATGTCTTAAGCTGCTTTAGGTCCATTGCTGATCTATCTATTATTGAGATGGAAGATATCTCTATATTCTGTTTTTGTGAAACCTTAGAATCGAATTAATCTGCAAGGCCCGATTCGGCTCACACCAAGGAAGACGCACGCATGGCTGACAGCTCCACAGACACCTCGTTGCCGGATGACTCCCGGCAGGATTGGGCTGACGGGATATTCGACGTTCTGAAATCCTTTGAATTGACGCAGGCGTCCTACGTGCCCGACGGTGGCCATGTGCGCTTGATCGAGCGCTTTCAGGCGGACGAGTCGATCGCAGCTATTTCCCTCACGACGGAAGAAGAAGGCGTGGCGCAAAGTGCAGGTGCCTGGCTAGGCGGTGCGCGCAGTGTTCTCTTGATGCAGTCCAGCGGAGTTGGCAATTGCATCAACATGCTGTCGCTGATCAAGCACTGCAAGTTTCCGTTCCTGACACTCATAACCATGCGCGGCGAGTGGGGTGAGTTCAATCCCTGGCAAGTGCCGATGGGCTCGGTTGTCGGAGATTGTCTCTCGCTGATGGGTGTCACGGTAATGCGGGCGGACAGGCCGGAAGAAGTCGTACAAACCGTGCGTTCGGCGGCGTCCATGGCTTTTCTCGGAGGAACGCCCTGTGCCGTTCTGCTGTCACAAAGTCTGATTGGCGCGAAGGACTTTACGAAATGACAGACAAGATCAAGGACCGCCTCGATCGCCGTGCCGTGGTCGCCGCGCTTTTGCGCGGCAGGAGCAACGCGATAGTCGTTTCCGCGCTCGGCGCAGCGACCTACGATGTTGCAGATGTCGGAGATCACGACCGTAATTTCTATCTCTGGGGCGCGATGGGTGGTGCGGCGATGATCGGACTGGGGCTCGCGCTCGCCCAACCGGACATACCCGTTATTGTCGTGACTGGAGACGGCGAAATGCTCATGGGTATGGGATCTTTCGCGACGCTGGCTCTGCAGAACCCGGGCAACCTCAGCGTGGTCGTCCTCGACAACGGACTTTACGGTGAGACCGGTTCCCAGGAAACGCATGCCGCCTTTGGTGCCGATTTGGCCAAGATTGCGGCAAGCTGTGGCCTTGAAGATGCTCGAACGCTTACGACGATGGATGACGTTGAGACTCTGGCGCCCCGGTTGCATAGCCTGCGGGACAGCCCCAGCGTCGCGGTGGTGAAGATAGCCGGGGGAAACAAACCAAAAGTCATGGCACTCCGTGACGGCGCAATCAATAAAGGGCGCCTTCGTGCGGCCCTGGGTTTGCCGGTTGAGTAATTCAGATCAGGTGATCAGAGAGGGATAAGATGCGCGCAGCAATGTTTCACGAATTCATGGGGCCGATTGACGTCGAGACTGCGCCTGATCCCTCACCGCCGGTCGATGGCGTAGTCATCCGTGTGATGGCGAATGGAGTCTGTAGAAGTGATTGGCATGCCTGGATGGGACATGACCCGGATATTAAATCACTGCCACATGTCCCCGGTCATGAATGCTCGGGTGTCGTAGAGGCGGTCGGTGCTGGCGTTCGGAACTGGCGGCCGGGAATGCGTGCAATTGTTCCCGTGGTCTCAGGCTGTGGCAAGTGTGGTTTCTGCCACGCCGGTCAACATCAGGTTTGCCCGGATCAGTATCAGCCTGGATTCACCGGTTGGGGTGCTTTCGCAGAATACGTAGCCATCCCCTATGCGGACGCCAACCTGGTAGAACTTCCAGAGAGCCTCTCGTTTGAGGTCGGAGGCAGCATAGGTTGCCGTTTCACAACAGCCTTCCGGGTCGTTGTTCAACAGGGATCGGTCGAACCCGGACAGTGGGTTGTGGTTCACGGCTGCGGTGGGGTCGGCCTTTCGTCGGTAATGATTGCAGCGGCGATGGGGGCGAATGTTATTGCGGTGGATATCAGCGACGACCAGCTCGCACTGGCCCGTGCCGCCGGAGCCGTCCACACCATTAATGCGCGGGAAAGCAATGAAGTGCCGGAGGCAGTACGCGATATTGCTGCGGGTGGTGCGCATGTCTCCATCGACGCGCTCGGCAGTCCGGAGACTTGTATCAACTCGATCCTATCTCTCCGCAGGCAAGGCCGCCATGTTCAGGTTGGCCTGTTACTTGGCGGTGAGAACAACCCGCCTATTCCAATGGATCGCGTTATCGCACATGAACTGGAGATTGTCGGCAGTCATGCAATGGCCGGCCATACCTTTGCGAACATGATGAGTATGGTGACGAGCGGAAGGGTTGATCCTTCAAAACTTATCACAAGGAGTGTCGACCTGACCGAAGGTGCAAAGATTCTGGAGCAGATGGGAAACTTCACTGAAACCGGCGTTACCATGATCACCAGCTTTTCGTAAGCCTATAAAGGTCGAGAGCCCCGATGGTCCTGATCGCTATCCAGGATATTATCGGCAGAGCCGGTCGAAAAATCTTTTTCTTGCCCGAGGCAGTAAGACTGCGGACTCAAGTGGAGACCTCGATTGCCGAATGCGAGGTTTTAGCTGTTCGGCGTTCTTTGTGAAGTTGGTTGGAACCAAAAGGTTCAGACCGCGACGCGTACGACCTGCGACGCCTGGCCGTAATAGGCTGGTTCCGCGCCTGCGCGCCGATAAGCTTCGCTCGATCTGCCGTATCTCTCTATGAGTTCCTGCCTCTGAAAAGATGACGAGGCGTTTGTCTGGCCGTCCTCATGTTGAGCCATTAGGTGTGCAACGAACCCGGTGTTCGATGCGGCTGACAGACTGGGTTTGCTGGGGAACTGGTGTCGGGTGCCTGATGCTTTGTTTCGACTGTCGTCGTAGGCATCCGCGCGCCGCTGCGCAGGAGACCCGGTTTCTCCCGCACGCGCCTGCTCACCCCTCGGCAGGCGCCTGTCCGTTTGATCTGCTTCGCCCCGGCCCGATCCGGTCTGACGGGACCTTTCCCGCAAAAAGCCCAGAGCAGCGTCATTATCCAGAACCACCGGGGGAACCGCTTCAACCGGCCGTGATCCGCTATTTGACAGGGCTCGGCCCAAGGGGCGTGCCACTGTCACTTTTGCCGGATTGGGGCTGATTTTGATAAGCTCGTTCATTCCGTCCACGGGATTCGGTCTAACCTACTCCTGCCTACAATCTATATCTAATTTTATGTAAATTAAATAAAAATTTTGTGATGTGTTGGATTAACCATATTTGTTAATAATAAAAGCTGTTGTATTTCGTGATATTTCCTAGAATTTACACATGTTTATATGAAAATAGATGGGAAAACACACTATCGAGATCAATCTTTATTCACTGTTCCTTAAGGCGGCTACGGTATCCATAGCCTGCTAAGCCTTATTGCCCAGGTTATTGAGGTGGATGTGCCCCATTCCATGTAGGAACGCGGGAGCTTTAGCTAGGAGAGCAAGACCGTGACACGGTCGGAATCGACACGGCATCTTTTGGATGAGATCGGGCGTTTGCGTTCGGCCATCGATGCTTCAGGAGACGTCCTCTACGATTGGGACCTGGCGGCGGATACAATCCGCTGGACCGGGCGAGCTGCCGACGTGTTCGGCGCTTCATCCGATTCACTGCCGATTTCCGGGGATGACTGGAGTGCGAAGCTTAGTCCCGAGGACTTGCCACCGCGGATGCGGGCGCTAACCGAACATCTTGCCGGCCTGACGGAGTACGATGTTGAGTACCGTATCCGCATGGAGAATGGCAGCTCTCGTTGGATTCATGACCGCGGCAGCGTTGAATTGTCGGCTTCGGGCGTGCCTGAACGCATGCAGGGTACCCTGCGGCATATCGATCGACGCAAGCAGACTGAGGCGCGCTTGGAGTATCTCGTCAACTACGACGAGCTTACAGGCCATTTTAATAAATTGAGGCTTCGCGAAGCGCTGGAACAATCCATGGCGCGTGCTGAGCGTGCCGGCAAATCAGGCGCCTTCGTTGTCATCGGTATCGACAAGCTCGGCATGGTCAATACGGCCTATGGCTGCGATTCGGGCGATGCAATCCTCGTTGATGTCGCCCGCTGCCTCGACGATTGCCTGCGTATGAGCGATACGGTCGGCCGTTTGGGCGGTGATCGCTTTGGCATCGTGCTCGAAGGGCGTGACGAAGGAGACGCCGACGTCGTCGCCGACCGCGTCCTCAGCACCATACGCAGCCTGTTCGTCGATATCGACGCGGGCCGCCTTCACGTTTCCGCCTCAGCAGGGGTCGCAAGCTATCCTTCGGCCGGTCAGAATAGCCTGGATATTATAACCCACGCCGAGAGCGCTCTGCTGGATGCCAAGGCGAAAGGCAGAGACTGCGTCCATGCCTACGAAATGACCGAGGAACAACGAAGCGAATACCGGAATTCCGTCGGTATCGGCACCGAGGTCCGTGAGGCCATCAAAGAAGATCGTCTTGCGTTGGCCTATCAGCCGCTGGTTGAGGCGCAAAACGGCGAAACGTCGTGTTACGAATGCTTGCTGCGCATGTATGCCCCGGATGGCAGTCTCGTTCCCGCCGGCCGTTTTATCCCCGTCGTGGAAAAGCTCGGTTTGATGCGCGCCGTGGATCGCTTGGTGCTAGATCTGGTGCTGCAGGATCTGGAGCTGAATCGCGATGTGGTGTTGGCGTTCAATATCTCCGGGCTCACGGTCGCGGATCGTTCCTGGCTGCGGAGCCTGCAGTCGCGACTGAGAGATAAGCGTCAGGTCGCCGAGCGCATGATCGTGGAAATCACAGAGACAGCTGCCCTCTACGACAACGACGAATCGGCCCGGTTTGTCGAATCCGTGCGTGCCTTGGGTTGCCGGGTGGCCATTGACGATTTCGGCGCCGGCTACACTACCTTTCATCACCTCAAAACCTTACCGGTCGACATCGTAAAGATCGACGGTTCGTTTGTCCGTGACATCCAGGCTTCGCCCGACAATCAGCTTTTCGTACGTAATCTGCTATCGCTTGCGAAAGCCTTGGACCTGACGACGGTTGCCGAATGTGTCGAGACTCAGGACGATTCCGATTTTCTGAAATCCGAAGGTGTCGATCTTCTTCAGGGCTACTTCTTCGGCAAGCCGGAGCTCCAGCCTTCCTGGCAGACGATTGATCGCAGTTCGCGTGCCGGTCGGACTCTCGTCAGCGAAGGTGCTGCGGCCGGGCAATCGGCCCAGCAGGATATGTCAGCCGCCATACTGGTTCCACTGCCTGCAACCGGTCAGTCTCAGAAATAGAGTCGGTTGCTTCGTATCGGGGCCTTCCGTTGAACTTCATCAGATGAATGACCGTTCCGGACATGTCTTGACCGGCGCAGTTTCCAGCAGCCAGTCGCACAATGTTATCAAGGCGTCATTGTGTCTGCCCTGGCTGGGCAGCACGAAATACACACCTCTTCCGGTATAGAGAGGGGGCGGCATAGCCAGCCTCAACTTGCCTTGATTGAGATCTTCCGCAATCAGCGACAGATCGCCCAGCGCAATGCCGTGGCCGGCTTCCGCTGCACGGACCGCCATATCCAGGGTTTCAAAGGCGGGTCCCTTGTCGCCCGACAGGCCATCCGCGCCGACAGCTTTCAGCCACCAGGGCCAGTCCCGGCGGTCCGTTGTGGTATGAAGCAACGTGGTCTGGCCAAAATCTTCCGGCTTGTTAAACGCCGGATGGGAATCGGCCCAATCGGCTGCGCAGACCGGAGCAAGGCATTCCCGGGACAGGCAATAGCTTTCAGTATCCTGCCAGGACCCGTCACCGTAGAGAATTCCAGCATCGAAGCTGTCGGTATCGAGCCGGGCGGGATGCAATGCGATGGTGACCCTTACGTCGATTCTGGGGTGCGCCTTTGAAAACTCGGGCAACCGTGGCATCAACCAGCGTACGGCGAAGGTCGGCATGACCTGAAGGCGCAGGACATTCCTGTCGCGCAGAAGTGCGCCGGCTGCCCGGTCCAGATTTGACAGTGCTTCAGTGATAGACGGAGCGAGAGACCGACCCGCATCGGTCAGGTTCAAAGAATTTGCGCCACGAGAGAAGAGCTTGGCGTCAAAGTATTCCTCAAGATTTTTGACCTGTCTGCTGACGGCACCCTGCGTCACGCAGAGTTCCTCAGCAGCGCGCGTGAAGTTTCCGTGGCGCGAGGCGGCTTCAAAGGCGCGCAAAGCGTTGAGGGATGGCAGATACCGGTACATAGCACACTCGTCATGAGTTTTTTTCGATCTAGCGTTCAATTTAAATCGCTGGAACCTTCAATGCACAACGATTTTAATTGCAGAGGTTTCGAACTGGCCGATTTTTTC
This sequence comes from Pelagibius sp. Alg239-R121, assembly GCF_947331435.1. Lineage (GTDB taxonomy): Bacteria > Pseudomonadota > Alphaproteobacteria > Kiloniellales > Kiloniellaceae > Denitrobaculum. Next base: position 25,987 of record NZ_CAMZOF010000005.1, read on the forward strand.
TCTGGCTGATCGGGCGATTGGAATCCTAGAGACCTGTGGTTCCAGACGGACGATTCCTAGAACGCGAGTTTCTCTTAAGTCAATGGAACCGGCGTTGATGCAGTTTTGCATTGATGCTGCGAAAAACGACAGAGCTCTGGGGAGGGCATTTGATGACAGATGACGCAGGCAATCGCGAAGTGTCGCGCAACCACAAGGTCTTTATGGAAGGGCTTTATTGGTGGGGAATTCCCACGCTGTTCCGCTGCCCTTACGCCGAGACGCCCGATAACAGTGATATCGCATTGGTGGGCGTGCCTCACAGCACCGGGAACGGTACGACGGAGCGTGACCAGCACCTCGGGCCGCGCGCCGTCCGGGACATCTCGGCATTGGGACGGCGGGTCCATATGAAGTTTGAGATCGATCCCTGGCAGAGTTGTCGTATTCATGATCTGGGCGACGTGCCGCTGCCCGAAGGCAATAACAATGAACGGTCGATCGAGCACATTACGGAGTTTTACCGAGAGATCGATGCGGCCGGCGCTCGGCCCGTTTCCATCGGCGGCGACCACTCGATCACAGGCGGAATTCTCCAGGCGCTGGGCGGGGCAAATTCTAAACTTACGGGCGGTGAAAAGGCCTCCATTCTGCACTTCGATGCCCATACGGACACCTTCCAGCATATGGAGCATTTCCTGGGTGCCAAAAAATCCGCCGCACATTGGGCGGCATACCTCGTGCGCGAGGGCCATGTCGATGCATCGCGCAGCGTCCAGGTCGGTATTCGCGGCAATCCACGAACCTTAAACTGGCTGAAACCGAGTTATGACCTGGGTTACGAGGTTATTACGATGGACCGTTATGAAGAGATTGGCCAGGAAAGCTGTATCGACATCATTCGGAACCGGATCGGCGATCGTCCAGTCTACATTACCTTCGATCTGGATTGCCTGGATCCAACGGTCGCGCCTGGTGTGGCGAACATTGAAGCAGGTTCCACCGGTTTTACGGTTGCCCAGGCAATCCGGCTGATGCATGCAGTGCGTGGATTGAATGTCATTGGTGGAGACGTCGTCTGTCTCATGCCGACGAGGGACAGCCCGAATCGCATCACCTCGATGGTCGCGAATGCCGTCATGTTCGAAATGGTCTCTCTGATCGCAGACAGCCAGGCCAAAAAGCCATAAGCGGCTGGGAGCAAAATCTCGGCGTGAACCATTAAACTACTGCTTTGTAGCGGTTTGCTTTCCCATAGGAGAGTGAATCGTTACCTGGTGCCTGGAAAGCAACGGAGCTCGCCAGTCCGTGCAGCGCTTACTTGTCCGGTTTCTCGGACTTGCTGATCACCTCGAGCTGCTTTTGCAGCTCTTCGACCTTGGTTTTCAGATCGTCCAGTGATTCAGCAGCAGAGACATCGGCCTCGGCTTTGCTTTGAGGCGTTTCACCGGCGGCTTCGTCATCAGAAGGTGTAGCTGCGCCCGGAGGCGTCCACAGCTTCATGGCGTTTTCGAACATCGCCATGTTCTGCTTGCCCATTTCCTCGAGATTGCCGAAGGGGAATATACCCCCAAAGGTTTCCTGCATGGACTGGCGCAGCTTCTCCTGATTCGTGGCGAAGCCTTCCATCATGTGTTCGAGGTAGCGCGGTACCATCCACTGCATATTGTCGCCGTAAAATCCGATCAGCTGGCGCAGAAAGTTGATCGGCAGGAGGTTCTGCCCCTTGGCTTCTTCCTCAACGATAATCTGGGTCAGTACGGCACGTGTAATGTCGTCGCCGCTCTTGGCGTCGTAGACGACGAAATCGATGTCCTCTTGAACCATCTGGCAGAGGTGATCGAGAGTGACGTAGCTGCTCGTCGCCGTATTGTACAGCCGGCGATTAGCGTATTTCTTGATTGTAATCGGCCCATTCTCGCCGTTTGTCTTTTTCGCCGACACGTTATTGCCTTTCGTTTCGGCTCAACCGGTAAGCCCTGTCCAAGCAGTCAAACATCTGAGTTTTCTTTAAAGCTGCACTGCGATATTGCTGCGGCGCGATAAGGTCTGTCAATGTCTAGTAATTTAACCATAACCCGCGCATCGGATATCCAGAGTGCGATAGCTCTTGATGGAACCAGTTATGAGCGCGTGTTGCCCTTTGATTATATGAAAGCGAGACCGGTACGGCTTGTTCTCCGGATATTGAGAAAACGGATCGGTCTCTTGTCGATGTCGTGCATAGAATTGTCCCAGCGGCTGCAGCCGCTGCAATAGTGACATTTCATAGGCTGGCGCTTTATATTGCCGGCGGATGACAGAACCAACCGATATCGATGACTTGGCAAGACGCTTCCTTGACCTCTGGCAGGACCAGGCGCCGGGCCTTGCGATGGAGTTTTCAGATCAAGGCGGTTGGTTACAGGTTTTGAAGGACACAGGCTTTCCGGCCGATGATTCAGGATCGGTGCCGGCGCCTTGGGAGGCCTGGATGCGTTGGCAGGCTATGATGATCGCTGCGGCTGAGAAGGCTGCAGGACAAACCGGGTGTTCGGCCACGGCGGCCGAAGGGAGTCGAAAGAAGGATGAGCGCAGCAGAGAATCCTCATCGCCTGGGTCCACGACCGCTGCCCCTCCATCTGGCGACAGCCTACATGACATGGACGAGCTCTTGCGCCGGCTTGCCACTGTTGAAGAGCGGCTTACCGTTCTTGAGAGCCGGGGAGGCACGGCCGCAGCGCCCAAAAAGCGAAAGCCCGGCTAATTTTCAGCAGCTTCTGAACGAGATCGAAGCCCATGATCTCTCCGATTTCACACAATCTTTAACACAGGAGGTCCGCGGCCGCTTATCTGCATTCCTGGCGGGTATTGAGACTTACCGCGCTCATCCTTATCGTCGCGCACTCACCGATCCGCCAATCTGTTGGGAAGAGGGCTCAACCCGTTTACTCGACTTCGGTACGCTGCAGACGGGGAGCCGAGATACCGCCCGAGCCGGGAAGAAGGAAACAGCAATCCTGGTCGTGCCTTCGCTGGTCAACCGCTCCTATGTCCTAGATTTGACCGAACAGAGCAGCTTGATGAGATGGCTCTCGTCGCAGGGCTTCCGTCCTTATCTGCTCGACTGGGGAGCGCCGAACGAGATCGAGGAAAGCTTCTCCCTTACGAATTACATTGCAGGTTATCTGGACCGGGCGCTGGATCATGTGCTGACGCAGACTGGTGGCAGGCCGCCGGTGTTGATGGGATACTGCATGGGCGGACTCTTGGCGTTGGCCCTGGCGCAGCGCCGCGAAAAGGATCTGGCCGGTCTCGCGTTGCTGGCGACACCCTGGAATTTTCATACCGCAGGATCAGGTGTCTCGATTGACCAGATGGCGATGGTGAACAGTTCTTACCTGCCACTGGCATCTCAGCTCGGACATTTGCCGGTGGATGCTCTGCAGAGCCTCTTCACTATTCTCGAACCCATGGTGGTTCCGCGGAAATTCGTGACTTTTTCCAGACTCGATCCGGCTGGATTCGCAGCGCAGAAGTTTGTGGCCGTCGAAGACTGGATCAACGACGGCGTACCTTTGGCGGCACCGGTCGCACGCGAGTGTCTGGAGGGCTGGTACCAGCAAAATCGGCCAGGCACAAACACTTGGCAAATCGCCGGAAAAACAGTTGTTCCCGAAGAGCTTGAACTTCCTTGCCTTGCTGCTGTGCCGACGCAGGACAGGATAGTGCCGCCGGACTCGGCGCTTGCGCTGTGCACTGCACTAAAAAAGGTCGAGATACTGCGTCCATCCTCTGGGCATATTGGCATGATTGTCGGGCAGCAGGCTGTCGACGAGCTATGGCGGCCATTGGCGTGTTGGATGACTGCTTTGAGGCACTAGGCCGCGTCAAGAGAGCTTTCAGGGCGTCTTTATTGCCTTTGGCCCCAAGCATTACTTGCACCGGAGGGGCGGGCGTCGTTATATCTTAAAAAGTGTTTTGCAGTGCAGCTAAACCGCTTCTCGGCGGACCGGCTGACGTTGGATCGGATGCTTGGTCTCGGACCCTGATCTCAGGGTGACACATGACCGGGCGCCTACAAGGGAGGATCTCAGTATGACTGATGTGGTGATTGCGGGCGCGGCACGGACGCCTGTCGGTTCGTTCAACGGCGGACTTTCCGGTGTTCCGGCATCCTTTTTGGGGACGGTTGCGATCAAGGAAGCGATCAGCCGGGCGTCAATTGCCCCGGATGATGTGGATGAAGCGATTTTGGGCCAAATCCTTTCCGGCGGCGCCGGACAGAACCCGGCGCGTCAGGCCGCGGTCAATGCCGGTATCCCAGTCGAAAAGACCGCTTACCAGGTCAATCAGCTTTGTGGCTCCGGCCTTCGGACCGTTGCCCTTGGTTACCAGGCAATCAAGTGCGGCGATGCCGACATCGTGGTCGCAGGCGGTCAGGAGAGCATGAGCCAGGCACCGCATGTGGCGCATCTGCGCAATGGCCAGAAGATGGGCGACCTCAAGTTTGTCGACAGCATGATTCGCGATGGCCTCTGGTGTGCCTTCAACGGATATCACATGGGCAATACTGCCGAGAACGTCGCCAAGCAATGGCAGTTGACCCGGGATCAGCAGGATGCTTTCGCGGCTGCGTCGCAGCAGAAAGCGGAAGCGGCACAGAGTTCCGGCCGTTTCGACGATGAAATCGCACCAGTCACGATCTCGACCCGCAAGGGCGATATCGTTATCGACAAAGACGAGTATCCCAAACACGGCACGACCGCTGAGAGCCTGGGCAAACTGCGTCCCGCCTTTGACAAGGAAGGCACCGTGACCGCCGGTAATGCTTCGGGAATCAACGACGGTGCTGCAGCTGTCGTTCTTATGTCCTCTGACGAAGCTGCCAAGCGCGGCGTTACGCCGCTGGCACGCATCGTCTCCTGGGCAACCGAGGGTGTCGATCCTGCAATCATGGGCACCGGCCCGATCCCGTCGAGCCGCAAGGCTCTGGAGAAAGCCGGCTGGTCGGTCGACGATCTCGACCTGGTCGAAGCAAACGAAGCCTTTGCTGCTCAGGCCCTGGCGGTAAACAAGGATCTCGGTTGGGATACGGACAAGGTCAACGTCAATGGCGGCGCGATTGCAATCGGTCACCCGATCGGTGCTTCCGGCGCACGTGTCCTGGTCACACTGCTGCACGAGATGCAGAAGCGCGATGCCAAGAAGGGTCTCGCGACTCTTTGCATCGGTGGCGGCATGGGTATCGCCATGTGTGTTGAGCGCGACTGACCAAGCTTACTGTAGCATTCTAGCGGGTGCAGCATGAGCGCCCGCAGTGTGTATTTTGATGACGGGCCGCCCCTCTCGGGCGGTCCGTTTTTCGTTTGTGGCGCGAGCAACCAAAAATCAGCAGGAAACAGGCGTTTTTTTGGTAAATTTTCGGCTTCTCCGGTTGGATGAAACGGGAATACATGCTTTCATACAATCGATATCGTTTTTCCGCTTTGCGGAATTGTGCAGCGCAGTAATGAGGGGACGGAGATATGGCGCGTGTGGCGTTGGTGACGGGCGGAACTCGAGGTATCGGGGCAGCTATTGCGATCGGACTAAAAAAAGCCGGCTATTCGGTGGCCGCGACCTATGGCGGCAATGACGAAGCGGCCGCAAAGTTTAAAGAGGAACATGGCATTCCCGTATTTAAATGGGACGTGTCCGACTTCGACGCCTGCAAGGACGGTGTCGCGGCAGTCGAAGCGGAAGTCGGTCCCGTGGATGTGCTGGTCAACAATGCGGGTATCACCCGCGATACGACGCTGCATAAGATGACGCCTGAAAAGTGGAGCGCCGTCATCAGCACCAACTTGGATTCGCTGTTTAATATGACACGCAACGTGATCGAGGGCATGCGTGAGCGCGGCTTTGGCCGGGTGATCAGCATATCGTCGATTAACGGGCAGAAAGGCCAATTCGGTCAGGCAAACTATTCTGCTGCGAAGGCCGGCGTCGTCGGCTTCTCCAAGGCGGTAGCGCAAGAGAATGCTGCTAAGGGGATTACGGTTAACGTCGTGGCGCCAGGGTACATCGGGACGGAAATGGTCCGCGCTGTGCCGGAAGAAGTGTTGAACACCAAGATCATCCCACAGATCCCGGTCGGACGCCTGGGCGAGCCGGAAGAGATCGCAGACTGTGTCGCTTTCCTTGCGTCGGATAGCTCCGGATTCATTACCGGAGCGACTCTGACTGCTAACGGTGGGCAGTACATGGCTTGATCAGCCCTTAACAGGCTGAATTTGGCAAGAAAGAAGCGGTGTTGCAGGAAGAGCAGCGCCGCTTTTTTAAGAATATCCGCTTTGCCGTTAGTAGAACATCGCGAGCAACGTCGCCTGATCGGGCAACCCGGTTTCAGCAAGCCTGCCGGCCTGCTGATAGGCGCGTAAGGCATCTTCGGTCCGCTGATCGAAGAGGCCGTCCGGTTGGCCGGCATAGAGCCCGCTCTCGGCGAGTTTCTCCTGCGTACGGCGGAGTTGTTCCTGGTAGATCCGGATCCGTGTCGCGCCGACCCGTGCTTCGACCAGCGGAGATTTTGTCAGCAGCCTTTGTTCATTTAAGGACGAAACCATGGCCGCGACCGTCTTGACGAAACGCTGCTCAGGATTTTCCCGGCAATTACGTAAAATCACTCCGGCAAGCAGATCCGAGGATTGCCAGGGCGCGAGATCGTAGGTCTCGGGTGTCAGCTGATTCAGGGCGGTCAGATAGCCGTTGATCCAGCCGCCAAACTGGTAGAAGGCCGGCGCATTCTGTTGCCGCGCCTCGATGTAGGCACCGCAGTTCGCCAACCCTGCGCCTTTAACCGCAAAGTTTTGCGTATCGTCCGCCGCCCTGGGTACGCTGATCGGTGCAAACAGGAAAACGGCCAGCACCAAATTGCCCGCCCATTTGAAACCTCTGAAAATTGACATGCCGTTGCTGTCTCTACTGAGTTGTTGTCGGATGAGTTTCATCAACCCTGACAGTCTACTCTGATGATTGGAAATGAAGCGAGCGTGGAAAAACAACGACGGCGACCCAATTCTGGACCACCGCCGTTCTTTTGGAATTGTAGGGTTATTGCTGCTGGAGCTTTGTCTGCGCAAGATCACGCCGGCGCACCAAACCAAAGGCCACCAATCCGAACAGCATCAACGCCAGTGTGCCCGGTTCGGGGACGCTGGCGACGACCTGACCAAAACTGAATCGCGACACGATGGGATCGTGATCGCTGGCCTGATCGGCGAATTCCGTATTAATATGCAGGATATCTATTTCCGGCAACGCAAGGCCAAGCAGGTTGGCCGAGACGAAGAAGTGATCGAGCGCCTGTGAATTGCCCTGGAAATTGAAGGTGTATTGGTCGTCCAGATCAAGCAGGGTCAATAGGTCGGTAAGGACCTGAGACAGTAGCTCGAGCGGCAGTTCCCAGAGGAACTCGTTGAAGTCGCCTAACGCAATGATGTTTGCGTCGGGATCGGCGTTGAATACTTCCTGAATAAAGTCGAGCAAGACACCAACCTGTGCCGTCCGATTGTCGACACGACCGTTGGTCGAAGGCTGGGTGGTGCCGAACAGGGGTGTGCTGCCACCCTTTGAGGAAAGATGATTGTTGATGATGGTGACTTCTTCGCCGTTAAAAATGAATTTTGCAGCGAGGGATTTGCGGGTCGCGGTAAAAGCGTCGTCGCCGTCCGTGTCGAGTATCCGCTCGACGGAGGCCTCCGCCAGATCCACCCGGTCATCGTTGTAAAGGTAACCAACCCGGATGTTGCCACCGGGCTGTCCGCCATCCTGTCCGTCCTCAGGCGGGATTTCGACGTAGGTATAGGTTGGGCCACCGGCCGCTGCGATCGCGTCGATCAAGAGCTGGGCGGTCTCACTCGCAGAGGTCACGCCGTCGTTGGTCGGACCGGTATTGTCCTGAACTTCCTGGAGACCGACGATGTCGGGTGAAAGCAAATTGCTGACGATCTGACCGGCTATGTCGGCGAATCGCTGGTCGCCGTCGCCCGGATCCAGGTTTAGGACGTTATAACTTGCCACGGTAAGCTGGTCTTCTGTGCCGACCAGATTGGTGACTTCCCTGGTCAAACCGCCATCGGTGGGGGTGAATTCTTCAGTAGGTAGCAGTTCGTAGTTGCCAAAGCTGTAGCTGATGACCCCGGTCACGTCGCCCAATTTATCGCCGGTGTTCACGGTTGGTGAATTGCTTGGAAGCAGCCCATCATCGATCTGCAGGCGTTCCGGATTGGCATCATTTTCGTCCAGATTGATGCCGCCGCGGCTGTTCAGTCCGGGAGAGCCCTGGTTGGTCGCATTGGCACCCTGATTGGCGACGGTGGTGATTTCGCCGAAACGGTTCGTAGGTGAGACCGCCTGGGCGTCCTCGACCGTGACGATCATTCCCTCCAGGCTTTCGTAGAAATCGATGCCGTCGGTCGCCGGGTCGAAGGAGGAATTGAAGTCACCTGTCTCAATGGTCTCTGTGGGCGGTACCCGGCCGCTGCTGCCGATAATAGTGCTGGCAGGTAGGCTGTTGCCGCTGCTGCTCGTCGTGACCGACTGTAGCGAGGAAATCTGGGTGATCGAGGTGTTGCCCGATGCTGCGCCGCCCGGTGTGAATTCGGACACGGAACCTGTCACCTCGACATCGTCGCCGACTGCGACGCTCGGTGCGCCGCCGGTAAAGACAAAGACACCGTCAGAGGTCGCGTCGTTGCCGTCGCCATCCGGGTCTTGGACGTAGAAACCGTTGGATGCCAGGGCCGTCACGATACCGGTGGTTTTGACCGCTTCACCATCGAAAGCCGATACATGATTCTCACCCTGAATTTCGTAAATCTTGCGCTCGGCAACCGGGGGCGGCGCAGCATCTGGAAAGGTGCCGAGCTGATCGACGCTGTCTTGCGCGAAACCGGTCCATTCGGTGGCGGGGTCGAAGGCATTCGAGGTATCCGTGTCGCCGACCATCGTGTCGGCGTTACGGCGTAGAGTGTTGTTTTGCGTCGAGGTCAGGCCGGAGCCCCATTGGGTGCCTGGATCGACGCCGATCTGGCCGATGGAATCAATGATGGTCCCATTCTTGCGCAGAACAATTGCGTCGTCGCCATTGAAAAAACTGTTAGTCGGGGTCTGGTCAGCCTGTGACAGGATGGCGGCGTTGGCGTTGTTATCCGCGACGACGAAGACATCCATGCTTGCTACGTTGCCGTTGAGAGCGATCGTTGACCCAGGATTCGAATTTCCGTTGAAGTAGAACTGAACATCATAGAGCCCGGCATCCAGATCGATAGCGCTACCGGTTCCGTTGTAGATCTCCAGCGCCTTATTGTTCGAAGAGCCTTCGATGTATTCGGAGAAAAACAGATCCATGGGGACGGCATGTGCCGTCGTTTGCGACAGCAAAAGCGCGAACACCGATGTGGCTGCTGTCAGGTTTTTCCGGAAGCGGCGTAGCTTTGGTGTCTTTGTTCTGCATTTGGATCGAAGACTCTGATCGGAACGTGAGGACACGGCTCTCTCCCTGACAAATTATCGGCCTGCCGTGCGAGGTGTTCCTGGTTTCGGACTCCCGAACACCCAGGCTTCGCCAAAGCATGGCACGCCATTTTTCGCCGATATTCCCCCGAGAGAGCTTCCTCACCCAGTCGCATGCTAACGGCTTAATGAAACTTTGTGTAGTGGGATTGCGTGACGGTTGGGTTTCAGATTTCTGAAAAGATGGCAGGCAAAATACTATCGGCATTATATCTAGGCGACACGTGGTAGGTGTCTTTGCGAACTCTGAAGGGCCGCGCGGAAGATTGTGATCGACCAAGCCTTAGACAACCAGAGAGCCGCACCAATGGCTCGCCGGTTTCACTTCGCTCAGGCTGAAGGAACCGACTCTACGGGGCGTCTTGCTTTTCGGTTGCCATGGGTGCTGCGATCGCATCCTTCGATCAAAGCCGCCATCCAGCATCCGTGAATGGTCCTAACTGGGTTTCCAGTCGGGCGCAGCAAGCTCGAAGCCTTCAAATTCAAATGCCGGTGCGACGGTGCAGCCCACCAAGGTCCAATCACCGTAGGATTCGGCGCTCTGCCAGGCTTGAGCCGGGATGATGACTTGCGGTTTCTCGCCTGCAATCAGATCGTTACCCAGCCGTTCCGTCCTGGTCGAAGTGCCATCTTCCGAGATGCCCAAGTCCAAAGCGGCCCCGGCATACCAATGCCAGATTTCGACTGCATCGACCCGATGCCAATGGGATCGCTCGCCGGCGCCGAGAAGGTAATAGATTGCCGTCTGATCGCCACGCCCGCCATTTTCAGCGGCGTGGCGATAGGTTTCGATAAAGTGTCCGCCTTCAGGGTGGGGCAGGAGGCCCAGCTTTTTGATGATGTCCTCTGCGGTAACGGATTTGTTCATATCGCTGCCTTTCCTCTTCGCATTCAGGCCTCTGGCGGGCGTGTCTCCTGCATGGAGGGACGGGCACTGAAGGTTTCGTACCAGACAGTCAGTGCCGGTCGGCCATCGCGCCAGTTGTCGGCAGCGAAGCGGAGATCCAGATACCCGAGTGCACAGCCGACGGTGATGATCCCGATGGAGGGGCGGTCGTCCAGGGCAATGGTTGGAAGACTGCCGTCGGTGACCATCTGCTCAAATAGGTCAAGCGTGCGGCTGACCTTGGCACGCATGCGTTTGTGGTGACCGTTCCACTGAAACTCCTCCGGCCGGAGTCGAATTTCAGACATGCGGGACAAAGACGCGTCCAGCAGGCCGTCTGCCAGCGCCTCTAGGTTCAGATCTTCAAATCGCGATTTTCCTGATTCCGGTGAAAACTTCGCACCGTCGTGCAGACTATCGAGGTATTGGCAGATGACCGGCGAATCACAGATGGCCATACCGTCATCTGTGATCAGGACCGGTACCGTGCTGAGTGGATTGATGCTGCGGAGATCTGATCCCTGTTCGTAGGGATTGGTGTCGATCAGTTCGATTCGATCGGTCAGACCGGCTTCATGGGCGAGAACGCGTGCTTTTCGGGCATAAGGCGAGGTGGCGGCGTGACGCAGCTGCATAGCGCGGGAATCTCCAGTGATAGAATGTTGGTGAACACGGTCCGTGCGTTCGGCCAGTAGATTAAGCGACCTGAGCAGGCATGCAATTCAAAACGATGGCTTTTGCAGGGATGGATCGCGGCTATAGCATTTTTTGTAACTGTGCTATCGTTCCGGCCTTATGTGGACGGATGTTGTTGATTTACGAGAGTTTTACGAGTCCAAGGTCGGGCAGGTCGCGCGGCATATGGTGCGGCGTGGCGTGCGTTCGATGTGGCCGGATTTGCACGGACAGAGTCTGTTGGGATTAGGTTATTCGACGCCCTATCTGCGGGTATTCAAGGAGGAATGCGAGCGGCTGATCGCTTTCATGCCGGCATCGCAGGGTGTGCATCATTGGCCGCCCGAAGGCCCTTGCGTTGTATCACTGGTTGACGAAACGGAACTGCCTCTGCCCGACTACTCGGTGGACCGAGTCCTCTTGGTTCATGGCGTCGAGAGTACAGAGTATTTGCGCGATATGCTGCACGAAGTATGGCGGGTTCTGACCGGCGAAGGGCGCCTGCTTGTCGTGGCGCCCAACCGGCGCGGTATCTGGGCGCGTAGCGACCGTACGCCTCTGGGTTGGGGGCATCCCTACAGTCAGGCACAACTATCGCGGCTGTTACGGCAGAATCTCTTCATGCCGATGCGCAGCGGTCGTGCACTCTACGTTCCGCCAACGCGCTCCAACACTTTGCTTCGTTCAGCGCCGGCATGGGAGCGGATGGGCGGCCGTTTTTTTCCGACCTTCTCAGGTGTTGTGATGATCGAAGCGGGAAAGCAGCTCTATGCGGCCAGCCCGGCACGGCAACGCCCAAAAGTTCGCCGCCCACGCGTCGTTTCGATTCCTCAAGTAGCCCGGCGCGACCACAGTTAAAGGCATGACTGCTGGAGGTTCCGAGGTTGGCCCCCTAACCTCGGCCTTAGGGTCATGTGATCCTCTGCCCGCTGTCACCCGGCCCAATCTGGTGAGAAAATTGATTTACTTCAACTTGTTAGATGGAAATCACTTCCGAAGACACTAAAATACAGTCTGGTCGTTTTTAGCTATATCAGTGAAAATCGATGAGAGTTCAGGAGGGCGTGCGCAGCTATTGGCTCAAACGCCATCCTGTCAACGCTTTCCTGCGCGATGTTTCCTTTGCTTTTGTGCAGTGCTGCGACTATTTCTTTTGGCTCGCCAGTCGCTTCGACAATAGGTCCCATGTCAGATACAGAAGATACTCTGGGCAAGCTTCGTGCTCAAATCGATGAAATCGATACGGAACTCCACGATCTGCTGATCCGCCGTACGGAAATCGCTCAGCAGGTTGGGAAGGCCAAGGGCAAGGGGGCCGTGTACCTGCGGCCCGGCCGTGAAGCTCAGGTTTTGAGGCGTCTTGTTGCTCGACACAGGGGTATTTTGCCCAAAGCAGCGGTTATTCGGGTCTGGCGGGAGATTTTTTCTAGCGCGACGACTCTGCAGGGTGATTTGAGCATTGCGGTCTATGCCCCCGAACACGATCCTGAGCTCTACACTCTGGCACGCGATCATTTTGGCGCACTGACGCCTATTTCGAGTTACGGTACGGTCTCCGGTGTCATGCGTGCCGTATCCGACCGGCGGGCGACGGCCGGTGTTTTGCCTGTCCCGCAGTCCGAAGACAGCGAGAACTGGTGGCGCCATCTGGCGCGCGATTTTGAAGATTCTCCTCGTATTACGGCTAAACTCCCCTTCACCAAGACCGACGCTTCCAGCCGGAATCGGGTCGAGGCACTAACCATCAGCTTCGTGCCTCAAGAAGATACCGGTGATGACCGAAGCTACATCATCGTTGAGACCGCGGAAGAGATGTCTCGGAGCGGCATGCGGACGCTTTTCGCGAATGTCGGGATGGAAACTGCTGACGTGCAGACTCCAGACCGTGAGCCGGGCTCGCCGATGCATCTGGTCGAGGTGGTTGGATATGTGGCCCCGGACGATTCCCGCCTGGTAGCCTTGAAGGAAGAAAATGAACGCAAGATCGCCTGGGTCTGGGCGGCCGGTGGCTATGCCGTTCCCTTGGATCTTGGTGCGGATAACGGGGGTGCCACAGCATCGCTGAAGAGCGAAACTGAAATTCTGAAGGCTCCAGCCGCGGACAGCGATGCTGCTGCGGAACCTAGCCAATCTGCGTGACCGAAAAGCCGATGACTTCTCCATTAAAGCCTCGCCCAGGAATTCTGGATATTGCGCCTTATGTCGGCGGCGACGCCTCTGCAGAGGGTGTGAACCGGATAATACGCCTGGCTTCGAATGAAAATCCGCTCGGGCCGAGCCCAAAGGCCATTGAAGCCTATAAGGATCTTCAAGGTGAACTGCATCGCTACCCTGATGGTGGCTCGAACGATCTGAGGACGGCGATCGCCACGAGCGAAGGCCTGGACCAGGACCGAATCGTGTGTGGAGCAGGATCGGACGAGCTCATTTCCCTCCTGGTGCGTGCCTACGCCGGACCGGGCGACGAGGTGCTCTATAGCGAGCACGGGTTCCTCATGTACCCGATTTCGGCCAAGGCGGTCGGAGCGACGCCGGTGGCTTCACCGGAACATAATTTAACGACCGACGTCGATGAGATTCTTGCCCAGACGACGTCCCGGACAAAACTGGTCTTCGTGGCCAATCCGAACAATCCCACCGGGACCTATATCTCAGCCGATGAGTTGCGCCGTCTGCGGCGAGGACTGCCGGAATCGGTACTGCTGGTGATAGATGCGGCCTATGCCGAGTATGTCGCGGCCGACGACTACAGCGCGGGTGCGGAATTGGTTGGTGAATCGCAGAATGTCGTCATGACGCGGACCTTCTCCAAGATTCACGGGCTTGCATCCCTGCGTCTAGGCTGGGCCTATTGTCCGCTGGCTGTCGTCGATGTCCTCAACCGGCTGCGTGGACCCTTCAACGTTAGCCTGGCTGCACAAGCGGCGGGTGTGGCCGCAATCGAAGACAAGTCCTACGTCGAATACTCGCGAAAACACAATGCGAAGTGGCTGGCATGGTTCAATGAAGAGGTGGCCAAATTGGGTGCCGAACCGGGGGACTGTGTGGGTAATTTTTCCCTGGTGCGCTTCCCCGGACCCGAAGAAAAGTCCGCTGCCGCGGCGTTATCCTACCTGAAGACCCGTGGTATCCTGGTGCGGGGTATGGGTGGGTACGGATTACCGGATTATCTCCGGTTTACAATTGGGACCGAAGACGAGACCAGAAGCGTCGTTGAGGCGCTGGACAAGTTCCTGTCCTGATACGTTCTTAAACGAAATTGATTTTTTGAGTGAGTTTTTTTCACCCGATCCGGTTTTTCGGGGCGGAAGAATAAATTGTGTAACCGAACTCGCGAAACGCAGGCTGCTAAAATGGTTGGTCAATCGAACAGTGAATTCCTTTTCGAAAAGGTGACCCTTATCGGTGTCGGCCTGATCGGTTCTTCTCTGGCGCGGGCTTTTCGGAGCCGTAACATCGTCAAACAGATCGCTGTTGCGGCGCGTTCCCAATCGACGCTCGACCGGGTAGCGGAACTCGGCCTTGCAGATAGCGTTCACAGTGATCTTGCAGAGGCGGTCGAGGGCGCGGATCTCGTTATTCTTTGTTCGCCGGTCGGAGCGTACGACGGAATAGCTTCGGTGATCGGACCACATCTGAAGGCAGGTGTTGTCGTTACCGACGTGGGTTCGGTTAAGCAGGCGGTGATCCGGGACGTCGATCAATATCTGCCCGATGGGGTTCATTTCGTTCCAGGGCATCCCATCGCAGGTACCGAAAAGTCAGGGCCGGACGCCGGCTTTGCAGAGCTCTTCGACGGACGCTGGTGCATTCTGACCCCGCCGCCCGGCGCCGACCATCGCGCGGTCGAGGCGGTCAGTGAGCTCTGGCGCCGCTGTGGCAGTATGGTCGAGCTCATGGAGCCCGCCCACCACGACAAGGTTTTGGCGATCACGTCGCATTTGCCTCACCTGATTGCCTATACGATTGTCGGAACGGCAACCGACCTTGAGGCCAGTGAACGCGCCGAAGTGATCAAGTTTTCCGCGGGCGGCTTTCGCGACTTTACCCGGATTGCCGGTTCCGATCCGGTGATGTGGCGTGACGTGTTTCTCAACAACCGCGAAGCGGTGCTGGAAATGCTACAGCGTTTCAGCGAAGACATTACGGCATTGCAGAGGGCGATCCGCTGGGGCGAAGGGGATACCCTTGAAGCGTTATTCCTGCGGACACGTGAAATCCGCCAGGGCGTCGTCGAGGCCCATCAGGCGGGCAGCTTCGATCCTAGAGAGCCGAAGGCTGACGATTAAAGGCCGCTGCCCCGCCGGGGTTAGCGTATGAGAGGCTTAAGCGGTGCGATTGGCACGGGACCGGCGCTCAAAAGGCCGTTCTTCATGGTGATCGGTAGTGCGACTTGTTGCGTATTGCCGCCCCCCAGGGACAGCAAGGCGAAGCTCAAAAGGCCGGCCTGCGTACGCTTGATTTGACCACGTGCAACAAGAGCGTCAAGCACATCGGTCAGGCCTGATATCCGGGTGCCGAACTGACCTTCCGGGCGCATCAAGGCATCGAGAGTGGCCCCACCCTGCGCATGAAGCGTAAGCGGACCCCAGGCGATGTCGGCGCTGTGCACAATCGCCTCGCCGCCTGCCTCCCGCCAAATGGGCAGGGCTTTGCGAATATCCATGGCGGGTAAAGGGCCGCGGAGCGTCGCCGTCAGAGATAGAGATTCGACCTCTTTGCCGAGCGGGGTTCCACCGTCATTTGGTAAGACGATCCCCTGCGCCGAGCCATCAAAATCCAGTTCCTGAAGTTGACCTTCGTCTGCCAGCCGCAGGGGGCCAAGCACGGCGTCGAGCCTCTCCACGCTGAGAACCTGGGCTTCTTGATGAAGTATGTCGAATCCGGCGATGGAAGTTACGGCATGATCGACCGAACCGTTAAAGGCGAGATGGATTTGTAGCCAGGCCTGTTTCGCGAGGCCGGTAAGCTCGCCAATGTGCTTGAGCCCGCCGAAAAGGTGAGTGCCGGCCGCATCGGCGTCGATTGTAAAAGGATCCCAAAGCGCGGCGTGCCCTCTCATTGGCGGCCCCTGCCAAAAGCGTCCATCAGGCGCCGATATCGCTGGCGACGAGAGTGAAAGGTCAAATGAGAAGGGATAGCCGGAAAGCTCCAGCTTGCCGTAATTGACGACGAAGCCACGGGCAATTTGCTGATGCCGCCAGTTCTCGAGCCCGGTAACAATCTGTCCTGCGGCCCAGTGCCAGTAAGCGGTCGCGAGCAATGCCAGGATAAGGGTTCCGCCAGCCAAAGTAAGAAAGAGACGTCTGCCAGGGCTTTTTAGGCTTATAGAGGGTGTCGTTGTCATACAGCTCGATTCTCAGACTCGATTTCAAAAGGCGAGGACGCGGTTCGTTTTTGATCCCTGGCGCCGACAGCGGTCCGGATCTCAGGTTTTCCTAACTTCGGTGCGCGACCCGGACTTGTCCAGCCTTTCGGCAGGCTGTTTGTCTAGATAAGATGTCTTGTACTCGGAGGTGCAGCTGGGAAATGCCCGCGCCGGATGGTCTTACTGACCGGCTGCGGACGGACTATTGAGCGGGATTCGTTAGGTATTGGATCGGATGAAAGACTGGAATCAGGCGCTGCTTCCCCCCGAAGGACAGGATTTCTGGGTGTTTGGCTACGGGTCGCTGATCTGGAACCCTGGCTTTCCGCATGTCGAAGTCAGATCCGGGCTGTTAAAGGGCTACCATCGTCATTTTTGTGTCTACTCGCACCGTTATCGCGGCACGCCGGAATGCCCTGGCTTGGTGTTAGGGCTTGATCAAGGCGGAGACTGCGAGGGATTGGTGTTCCGGGTTCCGGCCGCAGAAGCAACCGAAGTCATGCAGTATCTTGATGAGCGCGAAATGGTGACCGGCGTATATCTGCCGGGCTGGCACGATGTCTCGACTGACGGCGGTACGGTGTCCGCAATTACCTTTGTCGCGGATCCCGGGCACGAGCAGTACGCAGGACGTCTTCCCCAGGAGGACTTGGTTCAATTGGTTGTGCAAGGACGTGGACAGCGTGGCACCTGCCGCGACTATCTGCAAAACACGGTTCATCACCTGGCGGCTCTCGGTCTTCACGACGATTATCTCTCAGCATTGCTGGCAGAAGTGGATGCGCGTGAAAGCGAATCTCTATGATCTTGATGGCGGTTCGCGTTTTCACTGCTTCAGTGAAATCGATCGCACGCAATTTACATGCCTTGGAGATGGGATAGGTCGCTACTCGATCAGCTTCCTCAGATCGTCGAAATCGATCAGAAGGTAAGCGAGCACCGCCACGATCAAAGCGCCGAGAGGATAAGTATACCAAGGTTTGACCAAAGGATTGTTGGTACCGCAGGACTGGCAGACATCCTGGTCTACATCCAGTGCCGAACCACAGCTTCTGCAGAGACGTTGTGCCAAGGTGTGTTTCCGATATTAGCGTTAATCTTTGGGTTCGCCCGGAACTGCAGCTGCAGTTTCCAGAACATTATCTGTCGCGCCAGCTTTATCCGTCGCCTCAGCCGTATCCGTTGATTGAGGGCCGAAGGGTGAATCGTGGTGAACTGGAACGGGGAGTCTGGTGCAGGCGCTTTCGATACTGTCGACCAGCCGTGGCAAAAACTCCTTGCGTGGCAGGCCGGGCGGAATGGCCGGAAGGAATTCCAGGGTGACTTTGCCGGGCCGCTTGGCAAAAGCCCGCCGGCGCCAAAAATAGCCTGAATTGAGAGCCACGGGGACGACCGGGATTTTGAGCTGACCGTAAAGTGCGGCAACACCCGGCTGATAGGGGATCTGCTGGGTCGGAGGAACCCGGGTGCCCTCAGGGAAGATAATGATTGGGCGCTTTTCGGCAACGATTTCTCGTGAAAGCGCGATCAGCCGCTTTAACTCCGAAGCGCCGCCGGATCGATCAATACCGATGGCGCCAGAGCGTGCGGTGAACCAACCGAAGAGGGGGATCCAGTTCAACTCGCGTTTCATAATGAAACAAGGGTGGTCGAGCAGGACGCTGAAGACCATCGTCTCCCAGGCCGACTGATGCTTGGACGCAACGATGAAGGGCGCATCGGGCAAATTCTCGAGCCCGATGACCTCATAGTCCAGCTTGCAGATGAACTTGAGAAGCGCAAAGGTCGTGCGGGTCCAGATCTTACCGACTTGGGAACTCGCACGTGGAGGCAACAGCAATATCGGCAAACAGACTGTCAGATAGATGGTGCTCCATCCGAAAAACAGCGCGTTGAAGATAAAGGAGCGTAGGACGATCATGTTCATGCAGGGATAATGTAGCTTCGCAGCAATGCCACAAGGAATTTGTTGTATTCGGTGATAATCAGGCCCGCGCTGCCCGGCCAACGCCACCAGTCACGCTGCTTGACGTGCGTTGGAAACACCGGATTGGGGATGATCTGAATGTCCGGCATCACCCGATTGAACTCGACCAGGCTGCGCGGCATGTGATAAGCGGCAGTCACCAGACGAAGCGAACTGAAGCCCTGTTCAGTCATCCACTCGCCGGTTTCAGCGGCGTTCCCCACCGTATCGACAGCGCGTCCGAGGGTCATGCAGCATGTCACCCCGCTCGGGCTGCGTTGAAAGATTTTGAGTAGTTCTTCGACTTCGACGCCCTGATGAACCCCGGAAACGAACAGCTTCTTGGCGCGTTGACGCGTGATCAGGTCAAAGCCTTGTTCCAAGCGGCCGCTTCCACCCGTCAGCACGACGATGGCGTCGGTCTTGCGCAAAGGATCGGTGACGGTTTTCGGCAGGGTCGAGGAAAACCACAGCAATCCACCGGCCCACACCAGGCTGCAGGCAAAGGTGAAAATGGCGAAAAACGCGATCCAACGCCGGCCGCGGCGCTGCGAAAAACGTTTTGTTGCCCCTTTCATTTGCCCTCTATCCTGGAGACTGTTTGTACCGTTCCGACGTGTAGTGAAGCGCGAAACAGCCTCTTGTTCAATATGTTAGAGCGTTACATCCACTCGCATGCAGGCAGCCAATATTATGGGATACGCGCCAGTGTGCGCAAAACCGTAAATCGTGCTGTTACCATTGCGACCAACGCCGCGGCGAAGGGAAGTAAGCTGAGGATTGCCCATTCGATGGGTGCCAGGGTCAGTTCCGGCAGCAATGCAGTCCCGGCACGTCCCAACAGCTGGCTGATACCGATAATAGTAACGGCGGCCAGGGTGACGCCGACCAGTCCGCCGAAGAATCCAAGCTTTAGCGAATGAATTTGGAATTCGCGGGCGATGTAACCGTCTTGCGCACCGATCAGATGTAGCAGCTCGACGATTTGATAGTGCACGGCGAGGCCCATGCGCGTGACAAAGACGACCATGATGACCGCTGACAAACCAACCAGCAGCACGACCAGAGCCGCTACGATCTCGATTGAACGGGCCAGACTGAGTAAATTCCCCAGCCAGCGCTGGTGGTCGTCGATCGTCGCCCCGGGGACAATTTCTTCGACCCGTGCGGTTAAGCTGGCCGTGTCGGGCGGTGCAACCTGATCGATCTCAACGGCAATCAGCTCCGGCAGAGGAAGTTCCGAAAGACCCGAGCTTTGTCCCAACCAGGGTTCAAGCAACGCTGCTGTTTCCTCGGCGCCCATATGATTGGCGGATAAAACTCCCGGGCTCTGGAGCAGGAGCCTGATGACGCTCTCTCTGCGCGCATCGACTTCGGCATCTGACAGCTCACTCTCGCTGACCGGAAGTTGAACCGTGATTTGGCCCGACAGTCCGTGGTCCCAGCGGGTCACGATCTTGCTCATCGCCATGGCGCTGACCAGTGCGAGCGCGGCCAGATAGACCATCACTGCGACTAGCCATGGTAGAAAACGGCCGGTTGAATCGCGATTTAGCGGGACGACGGACTTGCGCAACAGCATCTTAGCCAGCGCTTTCCGGACTGCCGCGAAGTCTCGAGGCGCCGCCCGATGTAGTGGAGCCCGAGGCTTCATATCCGGGCATGTCACTGGTGCGAATTAGCGTTTCCGCGTGCTCCAGCCGCACTTCACCGCGCACGAGCCGGATAACCGGATAGCGAAAGCGGGATATGAGAGCTTCGTTATGTGTTGCAACGACAATGGTCGTACCGCGCTTGTTGAGCTCTTCGAAGAGGTAGAGCAGGCGTTCGGCAATTCGGTTGTCGACATTGCCGGTAGGTTCGTCGGCGAGCAGCAGGCTTGGGCGGGAAACGACCGCTCGTGCGATGGCGACGCGCTGTTGCTGGCCGCCCGAGAGAGTGGCGGGTTTTGCATCCAGATGATCGGCTAAACCGACCCATGTCAGCAGTTCGACGACATCCTTTCTGATTTCTTCCGAGCGCTGTCCGCTGACCTTGAGGGGCAGGGCGACATTATCCAAAGTGCTTAGATGATCGAGAAGTCTAAAGTCCTGGAATACAACACCGATCCTGCGCCGGAGCAGTGCCGCATCGTGACGTGAGAGGGATGATACATCGCGCCCGAACAGGCTGATGCGCCCGCTGGTCGGCCGCTGCGCAAGATACATCATCTTGAGAAGCGAAGACTTTCCCGCGCCGCTCGCGCCGATCACGAAGTGGAAAGAACCGGGCGCCAGATCCAATGACACGCGATCAAGGATTTCAGGGCCCGCCCCATAGCGCAGTGAAACGTCCTGAAAGCGAACCAAGGTACAAGCGATCCTATGAGGAGATGCCGGAGTCTGACCGTTTTACTTCGAACCAAAGTGAAACGTGAATCAGCCTCTCAATCATATGGTTAGAGGACGATTCACGTCCGTGATTGCCTCAATCAAGAACGATCGCACTCTAGTGCCGAGAATGGCACAGCGGTCGCACCGAGGTAAAGCGTTGAGCGCCCGACTTGCGTTGCCATCAAGTGGCTCATATAAGATTAACCGTTTTACGCTAGACCGATGCCTGAACGGAATGGCGCGGAGAATGGCGCCAAAGCGACAGATAAAGGCAGTGGTGCGTGGCAAGTCTGGATTCCCCCGAGAAAGAAGCTGAAGGGACTAAGGCGGTTAAATGATCGTTACCTGTCCGTCCTGTGACACCAGCTTTGCCCTTGACGAGTCGTTGCTCGGCACGCGTGGACGCAAAGTGAAGTGCGGCGAGTGCGCCCATCGCTGGCATCAGATGCCAGAGGCCGCTACCGCGCCCGTTGCTGCCGTTCCTGAAGCTGCCGCCCCTGAGCCTATTGCGGAACCTGAGTCTGCTGCTGCCGAACCAACCGAGGCGGTGCAAGCTGCGCCAGAACCGGAAGCTGTCGAAGTGCCTCCGCCGATGCAGGAAGAGGAAACAGCAGCGGATACTCCGCCTCCAGTCCGTGGCCCCAAGCTTTTCGAATCGGACGATGAAGATGTCCTGGATGACGGAGATCGAAGATTTGCGGTCTTGGGATGGAGTATTTTCCTCGTTGTTTTTGTTCTGCTCGTTCTTGGATTCTACTTTGGCCAGAGTCAGATCGTGGCGTTCGAGCCAAGGTTTCAAAAGCTTTACGATCTGGTTGGCCTCAAGGCCCATAGTGATCAGGACGGTCACGAGGAAGTGGCGGGCGTCCCAGGCGAGGGCCTCTCAATTCCTGCAGACAAGCTCTTGAAAAGCCGCAAACGCGTTGCCGGCGAACCAATGATCGTCGTTGAAGGTGTCGTCGTTAACGAAACAGATCAAGAGCAACCCGTGCCGACATTGCGGGCCACGATCACTGACGTTGATGCCAATATTCTGGCCCGCTGGTACTTTGAAGCCGAAACAGCGAAGGTCGGGCTGAACGGTGATGTTTCGTTCGAAACATCAATCGGGGACAGCTGGGGCCGGCAGAGCATCGGTATATCGATCATTTTCGTTTCAGCCGAGACGGCAGAGAACGAACCAAGTATTCTACCGACAGCAACCAAGCAGTAATCCTGCCGCGCTGATTTTTTGCGACCTCATTATTCTGAATAGGTCACCATCCAATAAGCGGTCTAAGTGCCTGGGTCGACGCGCGCGGCCTAGCAACTACCGCACTTGCCGCGAACTGTGATCAGAACCTGGACGGTGGAACAGAAGCGGAGATCCTCCCACTCGGTATATGATCGCACCCGCAGGATCAGGGTTTCTTGCTAGGGCGCCGGAACTTGATACCCAGACCGATTTCCTTTGCGAGCCTGCGACGCTCCGAAGAATATTTGGGCGCAACAACGGGGTAGTCGTCCGGCAGGTTCCAGCGTTCGCGGTAGTCTTCGACCGACATGCCGAAGCTCCTCATCAGATAGCGTTTGAGGACTCGGAGTTTTTTACCGTCCTCAAGACATATGATGTAGTCCGGTGTCACAGATTTCTTGATCGGAACGGCAGGAACCGGGCGTTCCGGCGTTCCAACGGATGATGATCCGGCTGTTGCAAGAGCATGGTAGGTGTCGCGAAGGAGCTGCGGCAGTTCGTTTACGGAAACAACGTTGCCTGAGACGTGCGCCGAGACGACATCGGCCGTCATGTTCAAGAGATCGCCGTGTTTTAGTTTTTCGTACATCGATTATTCCTGCTCGCCGTTTCCACGGCACCTGTTCTCCGATGTGCGGACTAGGGCAACAGTCGCCATCATTATGGTTTTGAGTTCCTACCCGAAATTTTGAGTATGAATGCCGTTGCGCTGGTTAACTTTGTCGAGAGCCGCCAACAAAACCGGTCGATCGGGGCTAGAGTTGAAAGGATGACGTCACCTTTGGCTTCCCGGCAGTAGATCCTGGAATGACGCTGCCTGACCAGTTCGTTAACCCCATATTAATCTTAATTACCGCAATATGTGCGCTGAGTAGAACGCGGTTTTCTGTGTGCTCTAATCTATGGAACGAGAGATGGTTAACGGTTCGCTTTGAGACAAAGCGAAGAAATCAGATGCTCATTCTTATGGTTAGAAGGCGATCTTGCTTTAGATCGGAAAGTCTCGGTTCTAAGTTGAACGCAAGGTAGAGTGATGGCTCGGATTTTAGTGGCTGAAGACGACCGGGCGGTGCAAAGCTTCGTTGCCCGGGCGCTGACCCACAAAGGACATAAAGTTACGACGGCGGACGACGGCGTGCAGGCATTGGAGCGGCTCGGGTCCGACAGCTTCGATCTGTTGATTACCGACATCGTCATGCCGGAGTTGGATGGTATTGCCTTGGCCTTGAAGGTGACCAAGGATTACCCCGAACTGCCGATCCTGCTGATGACGGGTTATTCGGCCGAGCGCCAGCGCGCGCACAATCTCGATGAGCTGATCTGCCGTGTGATTACGAAGCCTTTCACCTTGAAGCAGATTTGCGCCACAGCCGACGAGGTGATGGCAGACAGTAAAGTCGCCTGCCACTAGAATGTGATTGTTCTTGATTGCTCTAATCAAGAACGAGAATTGCCCTCCAACCACAAAAAACGGTGTGTGATTTACACAGCCGGGCGCGGCACCGGTCAGGCGAATCTTTGCCCTGACCGTCGTATCTCCTGAAGGCTAGGGGGTTTCCCCAGTCAGAATTGACGCAGCAGGCGGTCGATGTATTCGAGCTCACCCGCAGGTCGTTGGCGTTCGCCTCTGCGGCGGCGAAGTTCCTGCAAAATCTCCCGTGTGCGGACGATGTCGCCTTCCTCGGGAATCTTCACGCCGTTACGGGCATCGTTGATGCCGCCGCGCCCGGTCTCGCGTCCAAAGGGGTCGGAACTCCGGCCAGGCTGTGCGCCGACAGTCCCGCTGCCGCGTTCGGCCTGCTGGCCCATCTGCTGCATGAAGCTTTCGGCCATTGATTTCATGCCTTGCTGTAGCTGATCGAGCGACCGCGACTGGGGCTGAACAGGGTTTTGACCTTCTTTGCCGCCGTTCAAGGCATCGCGCGCATCACGCATGGACTGTTCCGCCCGGCCAAGAGAGCGCGGGATTTCACCCAGCGCTTCGCCCAGTTGCCGCATCATTTCACCCAGGTCTTTGCGCAGCTTTTCCTGGGAACCGGCATCGTCACTGCGCTCACGGGCCCTCTGATCGCCGTCTTTGCCTTTTTTATCCTGGCTTTCCCGTTGTTCGCGCTCATAGCTGCGGTCCAGCAGTTCCTGCTGACGCCGGACCATATCTTCCATCTCCTGCATCATGCCATGAGCATCCTGCATGGCCTTGTTCATCTGCTCGGCGAAGTTTCCGGCGCGCATGTTTTCAAGGATTTCCTGCAGTTGTGCCAACAGCTCTTGGGCAGCTTCGGTCGAGCCGTTGCGGGCCAATTCTCGGGCTTTTTCGATGAGATCGTTGAGATCGCTGCTGTCCAATAGTTGCGCATCGGGCGGCAGCGGTTGAGGTTCCATGCCCTGGGACAGCTGTTCGCGCATCTGCTCGTTCATAGCCTCGACAAAGCGATCAAGTGCTTCTTGCAGTTTATCAAGAAGGGCTTCGATTTCTGCCGCGTCGGCGCCGCGGGCGAGAGCCTCCTGAAGTGCCTTCTGCAGGTTTCTGATATCACGTTCTGCAATGGCTAACTCGCCTTCTTCCAGGCGCAATGCCGTATCCCAAAGCAGTTGCTGTACGCTTGGAATAATTTCTGGCCGTGCATCATGTATCAGCCGGCGTTCGGCAGTAATCACCGCCAGAGCAACAACGACATCATGGTGAAAGTGATCGGGCCGTTGATAGATATTGCGGAGTGCCCGAACGATCGGAAAGCGTTCCTCGGGCGCGAGGGTCAGTTCTTTGCGCAGTTCGACCAGGGCACGGGCAACCGGGTGATTGAAGATCCGCTCAGGAAGTACGGTGCGCAGCGCTTCGCTCTGACCTTGCTGTCCAAGCGCATCTTCCGCGATCAGTGTTATCTCCACCGCCAAGCCGGCCCAGGGATGCGGTGTTAAATCATGATAGCTCGTGGCATCCAGCTCGCTTGCGCTTGACTTGGGCAGCGCGAGCTCAAGATGGAAGGGCGGCGTCTCGGGTTTGTCGAGCCGCTGCACCTGAGCCCGGACCTTGTCCACTCCATAGTCGTCGCTGGCTTGATATTGTAGCCGGAGTGCGGCGCGTTCGCTTCGGCTGGGCGCCGTCAGATAGGCGATGGTGGGTGCTGCATCGGAAACCACCGCCATAGGCCATTCCGCCAGAGTGCGGCCGTTCTGGACAATGGCAATGCGATCTCCGCCATTGATCTGAGCCGAGACCTTGAAGAAGTCGACGCCGGCGCTGTCGAACCTGGTTGCATCGGGCCCCAACAGCAGTTCAGGGTCTTCCGCCGGACCCTGCACCTGCGCCAGAATTTGACTTCCGGCTGGAATGTTCAGCAACGCATTCGCGGCGCTTGCGGGGGCAAGAAACTGTGGCGCGCGGCGGGTATAACCCGGTGGATTGATCCAGACATCGAAGCTGATGTCCTGGCTGAGTGCACCGCCCGATAGCTGGGGTGTGACGGCGCGCGCAAGTCTCTGTTGCCAATCACCGGCACCGATTACAAGGGCCACCGTGAGAACGACGGCCAATCCACAGCGTAACGCAAAGGGATCGAGTGCTGCGAACCGGGGCCGGGGCGGTTTGGCTTTGAATGAGCCGCTTTGCGCCACCAGGCGCGAGCGGTGCAGCGCCCAAAGTGCACGTGTTGTTCCGTCGCCCTTGGTCAGGCGGTCATCCAAAGAGGTTAGAGGGCGATGCTGTAGCCCCGAATCCTGCTCAAGGCGGCGCCGGGTCTCTTTCTCGCCGGGCAACCGAAAGCTGCGGAAAAAATGCCAGAGCCCCCAAAAGGCCGCCAAACCCAAGATGGCAAGGGCACCGCCATGGATCCATGTGGGCAAGGTGGGAAGGAGATCAAACAGGGCAATAACGAGAAACAAACCGGCGATCCCCGAAAGCGGCCAGATCGCGGGCCAGAAACGTTCCCAGACCAATGCGGCTCTGGCGAGCCCCAATTCGAGGGTGAGGCGCGATGACATGGCTATCGCATTGGCGGCTCTGCCACGGGCAAAAGCCATTGCGCGCCTGTCGCGGTCGGCCGTATTTGGTCCAAAGCTAGGGTGTTCTCGATCTACCACCTGCGCGTCCTCGCGTCGTTAGCTCTAACTTCCCCCAACTTACCTAAACACGAGAGCCTGCTTCGCAGTCTCGTGCACTTTCGTCCCGCTTCGCACCGCCTTCAATCAATGTTCAGAACGGTTTACCTTACAACGGGCGGTTCACTTCTGTATCTGGCCCAATTCTCAAATCTAGGCGGCTCCGCGCGGTTCGGAGCTTTGTTGTCCGTCATCCAGCCAATCCGGCAGCCTATCCTGACCGATCAACTCATCATAGTCGATTCGGGGGCGGATCACCGCGTAATCATTGCCCCGCACCAGAATTTCCGGTGCCGGAGGTCTGGAATTATAACTCGATGACATGACAGCGCCATAGGCTCCCGATGAACAAATCGCGAGCAGGTCGTCTGCAGCAACCGGCGGAAGCTCTCTTTGCTCGGCAAAGATATCGCTGCTTTCGCATATTGGACCGACAATATCATAAGGTTCGCGGTCTGCGCCGGCAGCGAACTGAGCGACCGGCAGAATGTCATGCCAGGCGTCGTAAAGGGTCGGTCGGATGAGGTCGTTCATGGCGGCATCGACGATCGCGAAACGCCGTGCCGTCCCATGTTTCACATAAACGGTTCGCGTGACCAGCAAACCTGCGTTTCCGGTCAGGAAACGGCCCGGTTCAAAAATCAGCTTGGCATCGAGGCCCTTTGTGGTTTCCCGTACAATTTCCGCGTAGCGGGCAATATCCGGAGCGGCATCGCCCTCGTAGGCGATGCCCAGGCCGCCGCCCATGTCCAGGCGCTCCAAAGGCCAGCCGGCGTCCCGCAGCTCTGTGAAGAGCGCAACCAGCCGCTCGAAAGCCATGCGATAGGGATTGACGTCGGTAATCTGGGAACCGATGTGGACCGCCAGGCCTTCGATCCGAACGCCCGGCAGCTGCGCTGCTGAGTCCAGGAAGCCCCGAAGGCTGGGAATATCGATCCCGAACTTGTTTTCCGCCTTCCCGGTCGAGATTTTCGCATGGGTCAGCGCATCCACATCCGGGTTGATGCGCAGGGCGACTGGTGCACGTACCCCCTTTTCCTGTGCGATACGCGAAAGAGCTTCCAGCTCCGGCAGGGATTCCACATTGAACTGCAGGATACCGGCATCGAGCGCAGTCGCCATCTCCGAAGGCTGCTTGCCGACACCTGCGAAGACGACTTTGCTTGCAGGCACGCCTGCAGCGAGCGCACGGCGAAGCTCGCCTTCAGATACGACGTCGGCACCGGCGCCCAGCTGCGCAAAAGTCCGGATCACCGCCTGGTTCGAGTTGGCTTTCAGCGCGTAGCAAACGGTCGCTGGCAGATCACCCAGCGCACGCACGAAGCTTGTGTAGGCTGATTCCATAGCTGCGGCGGAATAACAGAAAAACGGTGTACCAACCCGCGCGGCAAGTTCGTCGAGGGATACATCCTCGATGTGCAGGCGGCCGTTTCGATAAGGAAAGAATGTCATAAGGCTTCGCTTCAGTTCTGCTCGCTGTGACCAACCCTTCGCTGGATCATCACCTGGAATCTACAAGATGCCGCTCTCGCAGAGACGCGGATTGCAGGTTTCAGACTACACAATATGCGGTTGTCCGGCGATTTTAGTAGGTTTTTGTCTTCGTGCGTGAATCCGGGAAGATCGAGATATTGTCCGGCGTGGTATTTTGCGGCGTGCGCTCTTTGTTGACTCCGGGAACCTGTGACGAAGGTTTGGGGTAGGTTCCGGGATAGGTGTAGAGATCTTCCTCGCCCTCCGGCGGCGCTAAATCGCCTTTCTTACCGCAACCGGCGAGGCCGGCGGCCGCAACCAGGGTCAGCACGACGCTACGCCGTGTCAGTGATTTCACCTTCATTATGGTCTCCAAGCGTTTCGCCGGTGAAACGCGCAATCCTCTACACTGCGGAACACCCCTTTTGAGCCCGCCGCTGCAACACGATATTGATGCCGGCCCATCTAGTCAAAGGGCGCCTAGTTTTAAGGGGCGCCTGGTCAAAGGCTCTGGTCCAGGCCTCAAGGCGACCGGAACCCTATAGGAAGCGCCTTCTAGCTTCGGTGGCGGCTTCGCGCACCCGGTTCGGTGCGGTGCCGCCATGGCTGGTACGGCTGGCAACCGAGCTTTCAACCGTCAGAACCTCGAAGATGGCCTCAGTGATGCGCGGTTCGACGGCCTGCATATCGGCAAGCGGCAGATCACTGATATCACAGCCCGCGGCTTCGGCGCGTTGAACGATCGTACCGGTGATGTGGTGGGCGTCGCGGAACGGCAGGTTGAGGACGCGCACCAGCCAATCGGCGAGGTCCGTCGCGGTCAGGAAGCCAGCGGCCGTCGCGGCCTTCAGGCGGGCTTCGTTAGCGGTCAGGTCCCGCACCATGCCGGTTGTGGCTGCGACGCATAGCGCCAGGGTGTCAGTAGCGTCGAACAAGGGTTCTTTGTCTTCCTGCATGTCCTTGCCATAGGTCAGCGGCAGACCCTTCATGACCATCAGCAGGGTGTTGAGTGAGCCAATCACCCGGCCCGCCTTGCCGCGCACCAGTTCCGCGGCATCGGGATTTTTCTTCTGCGGCATGATCGAACTGCCGGTGGTGAAGGCGTCCGAAAGATCGACGAAACGGAAACCTTCGCTGCACCAGATCACGAGCTCTTCGGCGAAGCGCGAAAGATGGATCGCGAGGATCGAGCCGATCGAGAGGTATTCGAGGGCGAAGTCCCGGTCCGACACGGAATCGATGGAGTTGGCGGTCGGGCGGTCAAAGCCGAGTGCCTGTGCTGTCGCATGCCGGTCGATGGGAAAGGACGTGCCTGCCAGAGCGGCCGCTCCCAGAGGACACTCGTTCAGTCTTGTCCGGCAATCGGCAACACGGCTGCGGTCCCGTCCAAGCATTTCGACGTAGCTCAGCAGATGATGGCCAAAGGTCACCGGCTGTGCAGCCTGCAGGTGCGTATAGCCTGGCATGACGCTGTCTGCGTAAGTCTCCGCCTTGTCGATCAGGGATTCCTGTAGCTCGGCCAGCTTGGCGTCGAGTTGATCGAGGCTGTCGCGGACCCAGAGGCGAATATCCACCGCGACCTGATCATTCCGCGAGCGCCCCGTGTGCAGGCGGCCGGCGGCGTCGCCGATCAACTCGCGCAACCGCGCTTCGACATTCATGTGAATGTCTTCGAGGGCTGCGCTGAAGGTAAAGCTGCCCGCTTCGATCTCTCGCAAAATCGTGTCTAGACCTTTAAGGATCGCATCGCCATCTTCCTGGGAGACGATGTTCTGGGCGATCAACATGTTACAGTGCGCTCTGGATCCCTGGATGTCCTGGGCGTAAAGCCGCTGGTCGAAGGAAATCGACGCGTTGATCTGTTCCATGACCTCGGCCGGGCCCATGGAGAAGCGCCCGCCCCACATCTTGTTCGCACTGGGGGAATCGGTCGTGGCCGGGGCATTGTCGGAAGAGGTAGCGGCGCCGCCGGTATGCCCGGCTGCCGGAGTTTTTTCTGAGGTCATATGACTGGGTGGACCTGATTCGTTATGCAAAAAAACATCGCCATAGGGGTGCGGTTTCGCAGATTGGCTGCGGCGTTACTTGGTGTCGCAGTGTTTGCCACTGGGATCGCCACCGGTTTTTCCACCGCCGCGCAGAACAGCGAACCGCCCCTGGCGGGCGATTTCGGCGGGAACTTTACTCTCTTCGAACCGCCGATACCAGCACCGCCGACGGCATTTTCGGACGCTTCCGAAGGACGTACGACCCTGCGGGATTTCAAAGGCGAGGTCGTATTGGTGAATTTCTGGGCGACCTGGTGCGCCCCCTGTGTCGCAGAGATGCCAGCCCTCAACCGCTTGCAGGCGGAGCTCGCTCCCCAGGGCTTTCGGATCGTTGCCATATCCCAAGACCGGCGTGGCCTGGACATCGTAAAGCCCTTCTATGAAAAGCTGGATCTAGATGCCATGGGGATCTACCTGGATCCCAAGGGCACGGCATCCCGGCAGTTCGAGGTCAGAGGCTTGCCGACCTCGTTGCTGGTTGATCGCCGCAACCGGATTATCGGCATTCTGCAAGGTCCTGCGGAGTGGGATTCGCCCGAAGCCAAGGCGTTGATGCAATTTTACTTGGATCAGCCGATGCCTGCCAGCTCGGGCTGAGTCATCGTGCCGTTTACCGTCCCGTCTTTGTCGCCACGGACCCTTTGTTTCCTGCCGCTCCTCCTCCTCGGCGCCTGTGCATCCCAGGAAACGCATGACGGCGGTCTCCCCGATGCTGCAAACGAGATTGCGTCTGAGGCAGAGGGAACTTCGAATTATCTGTTCCAGGCTGCGACCAGCATTCAGGACGACTGGTTCCACATGCGTATGCGGGGGCAGACCGACTATCAGTTGACGATCTTCGATGAGGCGGTGGCCATTCGAGCGCGCGGGCAGGAGTCTGCGTCCGGACTGATCCGTGCGGTCGACATCGACCCTGTGGCTTGTCCCGAAATCGAATGGGCCTGGGCTGCGACCAAGATACAACAGAGCGTCAATCTGCACGACAAACAGAGTGACGATGTAGCCGCCTCACTGTTTCTGCTGTTCGGTGATCCCGGACTCTATTCCGATCCCGACCCGGTCCCGACGCTTCGATACGTCTGGACTACCGATCACGTTCAGCCGGATGAGGTGATCGACAATCCCTATCTTTCCGGCGTCGTGAAAAGCATCGCCGTCCGCGTTACAAGTCCGGCCGGCGACCAGGCTTCACCCCCTGCTGCCTGGGTGGTTGAGCACCGCAATATCCTCGAGGATTTCACGCGCGCCTTCGGTCACCCGCCGGCGGAAGGCCTTCAGGCCTTTGCCTTATTCAGCGACAACGATCAGACCAGCGAACCCGTAGAAGCCTATTACGGCTGGGCGCGGGTCAATTGCTCAGGAGAGGCTGCGTCTGCAGACGGTGCGTCGGACTGGTAGATCCCCAGCTCTAGTTTACGAGCTTCCACGAACCGTCGGGTTGTCTACAGGCCGTGCCGTAAAGTGTTTGCGATTTTCCGCCGATGACCGAGGTCGTTGTATATTCCCGGCAATATCCGCCATTAGAGGTTTGATAGGTTCTGGTAGGTTTTACCCTGTAACGTCCGTTGTCATTGGGGTTCTCCCAGGCGATGGTTTGGCCGTCCGGGGAATGTTCCAGCGACTGGCCAATACAGTTCTGGTCGATCTGATCCATATAGCGACCGATGGCACCACCAATCAGGTAGCCGACGATCGTACCGCCGATGATCGCGACAGTCTTTCCACTGCCTTTTCCGACCTGTGTTCCCGCTGCACCACCTACGGCACCGCCGAGGACGCTGCCCAAAAGTTCACGATTGCAGGTGCCGATGTTCAGATCGAAGGGGGCGACGTAGCTGTCGTGCTGTTCGACCTTATGTTTCCCTTTCTTCTTGCCTTTATGCTTCCCCTTCCCCTTGCCCTTGCCGTTCTTGTAGTAGCCATGGGCAGGTGCCCAGGGCGGGGGATCGGCGTAGGCTAGGCTTGGCGCGAGCGCCCAAATGCCAGAAACCGCGATTGCGATGCCTGCGGCCAGAAGTTTGCGGCCAGTCTGAATATGGCCAGTCTGAATGTGGCCAATCTGACTATGTCCAGTCTGACTGAACCGGAGATTGCCGCGTCCTTTGGCTTGAGGCTCTGGCATGAAATTTGTTCCTATTTTGCGCTAACCAAGCTGGGCACAGCGTTTCTTTTAGCACCCAAATGTTATCAAAGCCTGTTGAGGAATTGAGGCGACTCTATGGCCTTGTGAATTCTGGGAACCTCGGCATGGAGGCGTAAGTCATTTGTCGATAAATTTTACACACCGGTAAGTGGTAATCAATTAACTTATTGAAAACAAACAAAGTTTCCTTTTTAGATCTGTCGGTCCAATTAACACGCGGACTATCCCTTATATGACCAGGTTTGGCTCCCTGATAAAAAGGTGAATGGAAACAGCGTGGTCATGGGATTGGCACGAACATTGCGTGTTTATGAGCCAGAATTAACAAAATCATGCTCAAAGCATGAACTTTAATATGGGGACGGCGTAATGCGTATACTCTCGGTGGTTTTTTCAGCGATTCTCGGCGGAATCGCGATGATGTCGACTTCGGTCAGTGCGATGCCCATGCCGGCGACGCCGATGATTGGTTGCGATACGGCGACAGACTTGGCGTGTCGAGTCTTTGCGGGGCAAAATCTGACAGGCCCATCAGGTCCAGTCACGGTTCCGAACAACGGGAATGATAAGGAAAACGTCGTTGAAGCTGCGCTCTTCGACGTTTTTGGATCTTTCATCGACGTCATGGAAGCGGCCAAAAGCGACGACAATCCCTCTCGAGGCCTCAGCATCACCGGCGCTGGCTCGTCATCCGGGACCTGGACTTACACTGGCGTCGAGGAACTCTATCTACTTACGGTCAAGGCCTCGAACGATTTCTCTATCTACAATATCGAGGGCCTGACAACCGGCCCCTGGACCACGGAGGGCCTGGTCAACGGTGGCGGCAACACTCCGAACATTTCTCATGTGACGGTCTGGAAGCTGGTAGGCGGTACGACCACTCAAATTCCCGAGCCCGGTACGCTTGCACTTCTATTGCTCGGTCTGGCAGGCTTGACGATTGCAGCGCAGCGCCAAAAAGCCACCGCAACTCAACGGTGAGCTGGGCTGATTGGCGCTCCGGCGCCGGCAGCTAGGTGTAACTATTGATCGGCGTTCATCTTCTCTAAGATGTCTCGTGGAGGCTCGTTTTCGAGGTATCCCTTGGCGCGCTGCGTGGTGCGCCTCAGACACTTCTATTTTGCGCTGTCTATCGTTAAGACTGAACTCAATACAATACAGGAAGAGAACAGTTGTCTCGTTTTTACAGCTAGAGCGTGTTCGTTTTCGACTGAATTTATCAAGAATGAACACGCTCTAGCTATATGATCGAGAGAATGATTCGCGAATTCAACTGTATCGGAAAACGATCTGACTCCCGGGCGGCCATAGCTGTTGAACCTCATCCGAGCTCAGTTCGCTTTTCCCAGCGAGAGTTTCGTCTTTCTCTGTGGCTGGCCTGACGCTTGCCCTTACCCATGTGACTCCTCCACACATCACCAGCGTCAATATAAGATGGAGCGTTAACCAATACTGTTCTTGGAAAAGTTGTTTTCTTATTTATTTCAACAATAATTTACGAATAAAAAAATTACGATTAGAATTAAATAAATGGTATTTTAGGAATAGAAAACGTTTGCTTAATTTTTCTCTGTCATAATTGTGACCTGAAAGAAAAGTTTTTTTCTTTTATGGGGTTGCCAGGTTGTGGGAGAAAAACATGTTCGGCGTTAAATATACTTTGAGTGGTTTCAGGAATTCTATTCTTGCCGGAGTGATTGTATTCGCCGGCCTGTCGGCATTCTTTTTCTCGATGCCTGAATCTTCAACTGCAAAGTCGCCTGAATATTGGTCGGTGTTGTTCGTGGAAGGCAAGACTCAGTGGCGCCCTGCGCAGGGTGGTGCCGATTGGGAGACGCTCTACAAGAATCAGAAACTTCCCGCGAAAATCGAAATTCGGACCTTTGCGACGGCTCACGCGGTGGTCGTACACGGCTTCGACAAGATTGAGCTGGGACCCGAGTCGGTCGTCAACATTTCCCCCGAAAACGACGCTGATGCAACAACCGTGGTCAGTCAGGCCGAAGGCAAGGTGGGCTATTCGGTTCAAAAGCGCAAATCCGGCACCTTTTCAGTCAAGACGCCTTATCTTGTTGCCGTCGTTAAAGGCACCGGGTTTAGCGTCGACGTTGACGAACAGTCAGCGGAGGTGAGTGTCGATCACGGCAATGTCTCTGTTACCGACTCGCGCGATGGCAGCACGGCAGACGTGACGGCAGGAATGTCGGCAAGTGCAGCCGCCAGCGAAGCGGGTGTGTCGTCCAGTTCATCAAGCAGTTCCAGCTCGTCAAGCAGCTCAAGTTCATCAAGCAGCTCAAGTTCATCAAGCTCCAGCAACAGCAACGGCGTATCGAACTCCAGTGCCAACAGCAACGGTGCCGCTGCAAGCGGTAATTCTAACGCCGGAGCGGGAAACAACAATGCCGGCGGCAATGGTAACGGCAACGGCGGCGGAAATGGTGGCGGCAGCGACAACGGTGGTGGTAACGGCGGCGGCAATGGCGGCGGCAGCGATAACGGCGGCGGTAGCGACAACGGCGGTGGTAACGGCGGCGGCAATGGCGGTGGCAGCGACAATGGCGGCGGCAGCGACAACGGTGGTGGCAGTGACAACGGCGGCGGCAACGGTGGCGGTAATGGTGGCGGTAATGGCGGCGGCAACGGCGGTGGTAACGGCGGCGGCAACGCTGGTGGTAATGGCAACGGCAACGGCGGCGGCAATGGCGGCGGCAATGGCGGCGGCAATGGCGGCGGCGGTGGCGGCGGTAACGGTGGCAGAGCCTAGTTTGCTGGACGTTGTTGGCGCCTGATGTTTTCGAGGCTCGCCAGTAGCCTTGCCGCTGCTTTAATCACAATTCTTGTATTTGTCACAGGGGCGCTCGAATTCGTCGAGCGGCCCCTGATGGAGCAGCGCTTTAAACTCAGTCAGCGCGACGCGGATAGCGGCTTCGTTATTGTCGAAATAGATCCAAAAAGTTTACGCCAGATCGGTACCTGGCCCTGGAAGCGATCGCTTCACGCTTTGCTGATCGATCGTCTGACGGCAGCGGACGCAGGTACAATCGTTTTTGATGTCGATTTCAGCCTTGCCAGCAGCGAGGCCGAAGACGCGGCTTTGGAAAATGCCCTTGCCCGGCGCAGCGGACGAACTGTGCTGGCTGCCTTCCGCCAATGGAGCGAGTCGGAAGGCGTGTTCGTCGATGTCGGGCCCTTGCCGCGGTTTGCCCAGCACAGTGAGATTGCGGCGGCAAACGTCTTCCCGGAAAACGATGGGCTCATCTGGCGATTACCGGCCGCGCAGGCCTGGAATGGGTCAGTCATTCCTTCAATTCCAAGCAGTGTTGCGCGGCTGCCTCAGACTGCGGTGGATACAGGCGATCCGGTAGGAAACCTGTGGATCGACTACGGCATCCGACCGGGTTCGATCCAGCGATATTCTTTTTCCGACGTTGCAGGTGGCGTGGTGGATCCGGCTTTGTTGACTGGGAAAACCATTCTTGTCGGCGCGACGGCGGTTGAACTCGGCGACAATGTCGCGACGCCGCTTCACAGATCTCTGCCGGGTGTCTTTGTGCAGATGCTTGCAGCGCAGTCCTTAATTCAAGGGCGGGCACTGCAACCGGTGCCCATCTTCCTGACGATTGTTCTGTTGCTGGGCATGACGACCGGCGTTGCCTTCCTGACTTGGCGGTTGCGGCCTGACAAAGCGTTTGCTGCGAACATGGCGTTGGATGTTGTTGCGTTCGTGACTGCGCTTGTCATTCAGTCCCAACTGGGATTGCTGCTTCCCGTCGCGCCACTGATCGTAGGGGCGTTCTTGACCGGCACCTTCATTGTCTTGATCCGGTTCAGGGAACTCGGGCTCAAGGTCGTTGCAGAGCGCCTGGCGCGACTGCGGTCCCAGGCCATGA
Organism: Pelagibius sp. Alg239-R121; assembly: GCF_947331435.1. GTDB lineage: Bacteria > Pseudomonadota > Alphaproteobacteria > Kiloniellales > Kiloniellaceae > Denitrobaculum. Next base: position 61,656 of record NZ_CAMZOF010000005.1, read on the forward strand.
TGGCCAACGTGGCCGAAAATGCTTTTGATGCGTTGATTACGATCGACAAAAATTGCGAAATCAGCAGTATCAACAACGCCGCGGTTCGGATCTTCCGGGTTTCACGGGCAAAATCCTCGGGCCTGAAGATGGACGCGTTCTATATACCTTCGAAACTAACCGGCTGTGCCGACTTCGAACAGGTATTGGAGCAGGCCGCTCTATCAGGTTATCCGATGCATATTCTCTGCAGGCGGACGACCGGCCGGGCGTTCCATGCGGATATGGCGGTGACCCGATTGGAGGAGGAGCACGGCGGTGGCCTGATCCTTCTGATGCGGGACATCGACCGGCGCGTGAAGGCTGAGAAGCGTGCGCGGCGACGGGAGCGGGAGTTGAAGGCGGCCAAGCAAAAGGCCGAACTGGCAAACCGGGCCAAGACTGAATTCCTCGCTAACATGAGCCACGAACTCAAGACCCCGTTGAACGCAGTGATGGGGTTCGCGGAGGTCATGCAGAACGAGCTCTTTGGGCCGCTGGGGTCGCCCAACTACGTGGAATACAGCAAGGATATTTATGACGGCGGCGCGCGATTGCTGGCCACAGTGACCGACGTACTGGATTTTGCACGCATCGAAGACGGAAAGCTGGAGCTGCGTGAAGAAGAAATCGATCTTGGCGACCTCATGGCGCGCCTGGGATCTCTGTCGCGTGAACGCGCAGAGGAGGCCGGGCTTTCTCTGACGATCGAACCTCCCGAAGAAAATATTTTCTTCGTCGCTGACGAACGATTGATGAAGCAGGCGCTGGGCTCGATCTTATCGAACGCAATCAAGTTCAACAAAGAAGAAGGGCAGGTTACGCTGTCGCTCTCTGTCGGTGATAACGGTGATGCTCTTTTGTCCGTGTCGGACAGTGGCATAGGTATTCCGGCCGAGCAGATCGAGACCTGTCTCAAGGCTTTCGGGCAGGCAGACAGCAGCCTGCAGCGGACCTATGAGGGGTCGGGACTCGGGCTGACATTGGCCAAGGCCTATGTCGAAGGCCACGGGGGTGCCCTGTCTATCGAGTCGGCCCTTGACGAAGGAACCACTGTGACGATTAGCCTTCCTGCGGAACGTCGATACCTGCCGAAGCTGTCCAAGACCGCATAACTTTGCTGTCTCTCTCATCGCGTTAGTGCCTGAAATGGAATGAGCATCTCGCGAAACCTGTAAGATATCGCTTAAAATGACTGCGGCCCCGAGTCGCCATACGCACTGGCGTCCTCAGGGTCCCCGCTTCCTGATTGTAATAGGCGTAACGGCATGCAGAACATCGGCTTCGACGATATCGATCACAGATTGAGCTGGACGGAAATTGCCGACGCTCTGGAGGCGGGGCACCGATTTCAGAAGGCGCAGGTCGGGGACCTATTACTCAGAGATCAAGATCGCGCTCTGCTTAATCGTGGCGCCTGGATCAAGGGATTGGGACTGGCGCTCAAGTCCATGACGGTCTTTCCGGACAACAACGCGCGTACACCGCCCTTGCCCTCGATCCATGGTGCCATGCTGCTGTTCGACGGAGAAACCGGACAGGTTAAGGCGGTGTTGGACGGGGTACTGGTGACCAAGTGGAAGACGGCCGGCGACTCCGTTCTCGGTGCGCGTTTTCTGGCACGGACGGATTCCCGGCGTTTGCTGGTCGTGGGCGCCGGTACGGTCGCACGGACGCTGTTCGCCGCCTATCGCGAAGTCTTTCCCGCCTTGAATTCCTTTGCCATCTGGAATCGCAATGTGATGAAGGCTGAGGACCTTGCGCGTGATCTGGCCGCTCAGGATTTCAATGTCGAGGTGATGCCGGATCTTGCCGAAGCCGTGGCATCTGCCGATATCGTTTCCTCGGCGACCATGACCACGTCACCCATTCTTAAGGGGGAGTGGGTCCAGCCGGGCACCCACGTGGATCTGATCGGCGCCTACCGTCCCGACATGCGCGAGGCGGATGACGCACTGATGCGAAAGGCCGAGGTTTTCGTCGATTCCCGCGACACGACTTTTGAAGACATCGGTGAACTTGCTATCCCCCTCGCATCCGGCGTCATTAAGGAAGAGGACGTCAGAGGCGATCTTTACGATCTCTGCAATGGCGGTGCGGGGCGGAGCGGCTCAGATGCCGTGACGCTCTTCAAGAATGGTGGCGGCGCGCATCTGGATCTGATGACGGGATCGGTGATCTACGAGAAGTTCAACGAATCCCAGTAGACCGACCCGTGGCTGCAGATCACGCTCGACAGCGAGCCTCGCCGCGCAAGAAAACTCAGCTTTCTGGACCGGGTCATGAGGTTAGGGTTGATCCGCAAGGCAACAGATCGTGCATGACGCGCCCGTTCAACCCGGCTCTAGTCCGGAGCCTGACCGCTTACTATTGGCTCGGTGAAAAACGACCGCAGTCTAGTGCGGCGAGACCTAGTGCGGCGAGACCTAGCGCGTTGGGACCGGTACGTCGCCTGAGTAGTCGTAGAAACCGCGACCGGCTTTCTGTCCGACCCAGCCGGCTTCGACGTACTTCACCAACAGCGGGCAAGGACGGTACTTGGTGTCGGCCAAGCCCTCGTAAAGGACCGACATGATCGCCAGGCAGGTGTCCAGGCCAATAAAGTCGGCCAGTTCCAGCGGCCCCATCGGATGGTTGGCGCCAAGACGCATGGCGGTATCGATGGCATCGACCGAACCGACGCCCTCATAAAGAGTGTAAACCGCCTCGTTGATCATCGGCATCAGGACGCGGTTAACGATGAAGGCCGGGAAATCCTCAGCCGACGCGGTCGTCTTGCCCAGCGCCTGGGTGAGGGTCCGGATCGTCGAGAAGGTGGATTCTTCGGTGGCGATTCCGCGGATCAGTTCGACCAGTTGCATGACCGGCACCGGGTTCATGAAGTGCATGCCCATGAACTGTGCCGGGCGGTCGGTGACTGAGGCCAGACGCGTGATCGAGATGGAAGAGGTGTTGGAGCAGAGGATCGCTTCCGGCTTTAAGACCGGACAGAGCTCTTTGAAGATCTCCCGCTTGAGCTCCTCGTTCTCTGTCGCCGCTTCGATCACCACATCGCAATCGGCGAAGATACTGTAGTCGGTGGCGGTTTCGATCTTGGCGAGAGCAGCCTCGACCTCTTCCGGTTTCGTACGGCCTTTAGCGACCTGGCGCCGCATGTGGTGTTCGATCGTCTCGACGGCTCCGGCCAGCTTTTCGTCGCTGATATCCGTCAATTTGACGCCATAACCCGCCAGGGAAAAGACTTGGGCGATACCTGCGCCCATCTGGCCAGCGCCAAGGACGCCGATGGACTTAATGCCCTGAATGTCTACTTCTGCCATGAGTGGGTCCGGTCTTTTGTTCCGTTGCTACTGTCGCGTTCGATGTTTTTGCCGCGCTGTCAGCCTTGGTTCGAAAATCTCGGCTGACAGCGCAACTGTAGTCCGGCGGCGTTAACCGTCAAGGGCTGCTTCAAGTTCCGGCACCGCCTGAAACAGGTCGGCAACCAGGCCGTAATCGGCAACCTGGAAGATTGGTGCCTCTTCGTCCTTGTTGATGGCCACGATGACCTTGGAGTCCTTCATGCCCGCCAGATGCTGGATCGCACCGGAGATGCCGATCGCCAGATAAAGATCGGGCGCAACCACCTTGCCGGTCTGGCCGACCTGGTAATCGTTGGGGACGAAGCCGGCATCGACCGCCGCGCGCGAAGCGCCGATCGCGGCGCCCAGCTTGTCAGCGACCTTCTCCAACATGGCGAAGTTGTCGCCGCTCTGCATACCGCGCCCGCCCGAGATCACAATCCCGGCCGTGGTCAGTTCCGGACGTTCCGACTTGGTCAGTTCCTGCCCGATAAAGCGTGACAGACCGGTATCGCCGGTCGCGTCGACGGTTTCGACTGCAGCGGAACCGCCTTCCGCTGCTGCGGCATCGAATGCCGTACCGCGAACGGTGATCAGCTTGACCGAATCCGTGGAGCGCACGGTCGCCATGGCGTTACCCGCGTAAATCGGGCGCACGAAGGTGTCGGCTGACTCGACGGCGGAAATGTCGGAGATCTGCTGCACGTCCAGCAGGGCTGCCGCCCGCGGCAGGACGTTCTTGCCGAAGGTCGTGGCTGCTGCGAGGACGTGACTGTAATCTGCGGCCAGCTTGACAATCAAAGGCGCCACGTTCTCTGCGAGACCGTGTGCGTACTCGGCGCCCTCGGCATGAAGCACCTTGGCGACACCGGCAACCTGAGCGGCTTCGCTGGCAACAGCGCCGGCGTTTTCACCGGCGACCAGCAGGTGGATTTCGCCGCCGGCATGCCCGGCAAGTTCGACAGCCGCCGTCACGGCGTTCAGGACGGCCGGCTTCAGAGCTGCGTTTTCGTGCTCTGCAATAACCAGAATGCTCATCAGATTACCTTCGCTTCGTTCTTTAGTTTGTCCACCAGCTCCGCGACGCTCGCAACCTTCACGCCGGCTTTGCGTGCAGGCGGTTCGCAGACCTTGACCGTCTCGACCCGCGGGGTCACGTCGACACCCAGATCTTCCGGAGTCAGGGACTCAAGCGGCTTTTTCTTGGCCTTCATGATGTTCGGCAGCGAAGCATAGCGCGGCTCGTTCAGGCGAAGATCGACGCTGACAACGGCCGGCATGTTGAGGTTGATGTTTTCAAGGCCGCCGTCGACTTCACGTGTGACGTTCAGCTTGTCACCGTCGATCGCGACCTTCGAAGCGAAGGTGGCTTGGGACCAGCCCAGCAGCGCGGAAATCATCTGTGCCGTCTGATTGTTATCGCCATCGATCGCCTGCTTGCCGAGCAGAAGCAGCCCCGGCTCTTCCTTGTCGGCAACCGCTTTCAGCAGCTTGGCAACCGCCAGCGGCTCGAGCGGAACGTCGGTCTGGATCAGAATGGCCCGGTCGGCACCCATGGCCAGTCCGGTTCGCAGGGTCTCCTGCGACTGTGCGATGCCGGCAGAGACGACGATGACTTCGGATGCGGTTCCGGCCTCTTTCAGGCGAACCGCTTCCTCGACCGCAATCTCACAAAATGGATTCATCGCCATTTTGACGTTTGTCAGTTCGACACCGCTCTCATCCGCTTTGACGCGGACCTTAACGTTCGCGTCGATAACGCGTTTAATCGGAACAAGAACCTTCATTGAACACTCGCGGTCGTATGTTGTTGATCCAGTACCGGGGCTTTCACGTCAAATGCCGTGTCATCCCACAAGGCTGCCGGCCTTTATATTTCCGGCTTCCCGGCTTTTTGTGCGGCTGCACATTAAGTGTCCCCTTCATGGCTGTCAACGACCTGAAAACATCAGTTCTGACCTAGTGTTTCCGCGGGTTCACGAAGGCTCTCTGCAGTGCAAATTTTGCCGGATTTGCGACCCTTTGTTATCGATTCGCGCCCGGGACCCAGAGAATATCTTTGGCACCGTCGTCGTTGACATGGCGGCAGAGCACAAAAAGCAGGTCCGACAGGCGGTTGATGTAGCGAATCGCCTCAGGGTTGATGCTGTCGTTTTCCGCGAGCGCGGTGATTTCGCGTTCGGCCCTGCGCGACACGGTGCGGGCCAGATGCAGGTGTGCTGCGGCAGGTGAGCCGCCGGGCAGAATAAACGACTTCAGCGGCGCCAGGTTAGCGTTGATCCGGTCGATCTCCTGTTCCAGGCGTTCGACCTGCTCTGCCGTAATGCGCAGTGGCGGATATTCGGGGTTTTCGACCTCCGGTGTCGCCAGATCCGCCCCCAGATCGAAAAGATCGTTCTGAACCCGTGACAGTATCTGATCGACATCGCCATCGCTATGCAGGCGGACCAGGCCGACCGTGGCGTTGGTCTCATCCACGGTGCCGTAGGCGGCCACGCGCGGGTCGTGCTTATGAACCCGGGATCCACTGCTGAGAGAGGTTTTCCCTTTATCACCGCCCTTGGTGTAGATGCGTGTCAGTTGAACCACCGAAGACTCCTCCTGCCGCCGATTTCCTTATCGACTAGGTTTTTGTCGGTTGTGCGATGTTAGCCTCGGGTAACGTAAAGCCCCACCGCGAGGATAATGAGCGCGACACCCTGCAGAATGACCCGCCACCGCATGAACTTGTTGGCGTTTTTCTTGTTGTAGTCGCCGCCCCGCGCCATGGAGTAGAGACCGCCGCCCAGGGCACCGAGAACCGCAAGCAGTGCCAGCACCATCAAAATGTTGAAGAGAGTCGTCATGGACAAGATATATCCCGCGCCGTCTGTCCCGGCCAGTCTGTCCTGACAAGATCTCCCGCGACAAAGTTGCTCAGTTAGTCTGTATCGTTATTAGGGGCCGCTATCCTCTAATTTCGGCCGGCCAGAAGGCCGCGTGCGATCACCTGTGCCTGAATTTCCGCCGCACCTTCGAAGATGTTGAGGATCCGCGCGTCGCAGAGCACGCGGCTGATCTTGTACTCTTCGGCGTAGCCGTTGCCGCCATGGATTTGTAGTGCGTTGTCCGCATTCGACCAGGCCACCCGTGCTGCCAGCAGTTTCGCCATCCCGGCCTCGATGTCGCAGCGCCGGTCAGAATCCTTTTCCCGCGCCGAGGCATAGGTCAACTGCCGGGCGATCATTGTTTCGACCGTCATCCAGGCCAGCTTGCCGGAGACACGCGGGAAGCCATAGATCGCTTTTCCGAACTGGACCCTGTCCTTTGCGTAAGTCATGCCCAGTTCCAACGCGCACTGTGCGACACCGACGGCCCGCGCCGCAGTCTGGATACGGGCGGATTCGAAGGTTGCCATCAGCTGTTTGAAACCTTCGCCCTCGTCGCCGCCAAGCAGGTTCTCCGCCTTGACTTCGAAATCGTCGAAGCCGAGCTCGTATTCCTTCATGCCCCGGTAACCCAAGACCTTGATCTCGCCGCCGGTCATGCCGGGGGCCGGGAAGGGATCGGCCTCGTCACCGCGTGGTTTCTCGGCAATGAACATGGAGAGGCCCTTGTAACCGGCCTCTTCCGGATTGGTCCGCGCGAGCAGGGTCATGATGTCGCTGCGTGCGGCATGGGTGATCCAGGTCTTGTTTCCCTTGATGCGATAGATCTCGCCGTCACGCACGGCCCGGGTCCGCAGGGATCCCAGATCGGAGCCCGTATTAGGCTCGGTAAAGACGGCCGTGGGCAGAATCTCGCCTGAGGCGATCGCGGGGAGCCACTTCGTTTTCTGTTCTTCCGTGCCGCCAAGGCGGATCAGCTCGGCGGCAATTTCCGAACGCGTGCCGAGAGAGCCGAGGCCGATATAGCCGCGCGACAGCTCTTCGGTGACAACGCACATTGAAAGTTTACCAAGACCCAGTCCGCCGAACTCCTCGGGCACGGTCAGGCCGAAAACACCAAGCTCCGCGAGTTGGTTGACCACTGACAGCGGGATCAGCTCATCCTTCAAATGCCACTCGTGCGCGGCATCCATGTGATCGTCGGCGAACTTATGAAACTGGTCGCGGATCATATCCAGGGTTTCGTCGTCGAGCGCAGGATTGCCGAGATCGCCATTCGCACTGCCTTCGCTCATCAATTCGGCAAGCTGCTGCCGGACAGCGGAAGTATTGCCACCCGAAATGAGCTTCCGTACGCTCGCATTGTCGAAGGTTTCTTCCGCCTGGGGCGGGAGGCCTAAGTCGGCTAAGCGCAGAATCTCCACCTGGCTCAGGGCGATTCCACCACGTATCTGGCTGAGGTACTCGCCGAATGCGGCCTGTAGCATCAGCTTTTCAAGATCGCGCAAGGTGCCGGCGTTCTCGAGCCGCTGGGCCCAGCTCAGCATTTCGCGTAGAGCGGCGGTGTAGGTGCAAAGCCAGGCAAATCCGTGAACCGCAAACTGCTCGCGCTCCAGCAAGGCCGGATCCGGTTTTCCGTTGCCGCCCATAACCAGGGTGGATACGGAGGCACGCGCCTGATCCCGAAGGGTTTCGGCAGATGTCAGTGCATCGCTGCAGAGCGCTATGAGGTCCGGAAGAAAAACGCTGTCCGTCGTGGTCCAATCCTTGGCGGCCGTCTGGGGCATGAAACTTGTCCTTCTTCTGATCTCATCAGATCACAGGCTGTCCAGCGACCGTGGTGCCGTGATCATCTGATGCACCGACGATCATTCAACCAGTGCGATGCATTCGATTTCTATTTGCGCGCCAAGGGCCAGCCCTTGAACTTCCATCCCTGAGCGAGCCGGCAGGTGGTTCGGAAAGTAACGCCGGTAGATTGCGCTGAAGCTCCGAAAATCCTTAATGTCGGCGAAGTATACGGTGCATTTGATGACCCGCTCGAGAGAGCTGCCCGCGATCTCCAGCGACTCGCGCATATAGTCCATCGCTTGCGTCGCTTCCGCTTCGAACCCGCCATCGACCAGCCGCATTTCGCCTGGCCGATGGCCGATCTGGCCGGAAACGTAAACCGTATCCTTGACCCGCACCGCCGACGCGAAGGGAACTTCCTCCGGCAACGATGCGAGTCTGAAGGTTTCGATCTTAGTCTTCGACGGCATCTTCCAGGGTCCGTGCGCCCGGGCGTTTGGCCTGAACCAGAACCGCCATGTTGCCGGGCTTGTGCTGGTTATTCATCATCTTGGTGTGCGCCCGCGGAATGTCGTGCCAGGAAAAGACCTCCGACATGCAGGGGTCAATCCGCCGTTCGATCATCAGCTTGTTCGACTGGGAGGACTGCTTCAAATTGGCGAAGTGGCTGCCTTGAATACGCTTCTGGCGCATCCAGACGAAGCGGGCGTCAAAGGTGATGTTGTAGCCCGTGGTACCAGCACAGAACACCACCATGCCGCCGCGTTTGACCACGAAACAGCTGACCGGGAAGGTCTGCTCGCCGGGGTGCTCGAACACGAAATCGACGTCGTTACCCTTGCCGGTGATTTCCCAGATCGCCTTACCGAACTTGCGGCATTCCTTCATATAGGCGCTGTAGGCGGCCTGATCGCCGACTTCCGGCAGCCGGCCCCAGCAATCGAAGTCCTTCCGGTTGATCACGCCGCGCGCGCCGAGTGAAAGCACGAAATCGCGTTTGCTCTCGTCGGAAATCACGCCGATGGCGTTGGCACCGGCCGCTGCGATCAACTGGATTGCCATGGAGCCGAGGCCGCCGGAGGCGCCCCAGACCAGAACATTGTGGCCGGGCCGCAGGATATGCGGGCGGTGGCCGAAGAGCATGCGGTAGGCAGTGGCCAGCGTCAGCACGTAGCAGCCGCTTTCTTCCCAGGTCAGATGCTTGGGACGGGCCATAACCTGCTGTGACTGAACCGCACAGAACTGTGCGAAGGAGCCATCCGGGGTCTCATAACCCCAGATCCGCTGGGAAGTTGAAAACATCGGGTCGCCGCCGTTGCACTCCTCGTCGTCGCCGTCGTCCTGATTGCAATGCACCACGACTTCGTCGCCGACTTTCCAGCGTGTCACCTTGGAACCGACGGCCCAAACGATGCCGGACGCGTCGGACCCGGCGATATGATAGTCGGCTTTGTGGACGTCGAAGACCGAGACCGGAATGCCGAGGCCCGCCCAAACGCCGTTGTAGTTCACGCCGGCGGCCATCACCATGATCAAGACTTCATGGCTGTCGAGCTCGGGGACGTCAACGGCCTCGACCTGCATGGCTTGTTCCGGCTTGCCTTGGCGTTCGCGCCGGATCGTCCAGGCGTACATCTGTTTCGGCACATGACCGAGCGGGGGGATTTCGCCGATCTCGTAGAGATCTTTCTTCTCTTGTCCGTGCCCGGGCTTAACTTGCATCACTTCAGCGCTGTCGGTCATGACCTCTCTCCCAAGTGGTCCGGATCCTCCGCGTCCATCCTTTGCGGGTTCATCGGGTTCAACTCTGGCCACAGTCATCGAAGGGATCCTTCGATCGTTTTGCCGAGCGAACTCTACCGCTCTGTCGTTTGGACCGGGTTAATCCGGTATCGCGTTATCTACCTCGTCGTTTCCGATCACCGTGAATTCTGAAAATCAGAAACCCCGCGGTTTCGGCATTCACCTTAATCTACCCTTGGTTTCCCGTTGCTTTGGCCCTGTTATAGTAGAGTCAAAGTTGGAGTTGCCTTGGTCTTCTATTGCGGCGGCGCAGAAAGAGTAGGCTGTATCTTGCCACAAAATCTCTTCACCGGCCACCGGATTGCCTTGACATTTATCGCCAGTTTGGATCTTTTGCAATGCACAAAATATTTTAATTTTGCGATTTATCGATGATTAATGAAATTTTCTGTCGTTAACTATGTAAAAATAGAATGATGATGATGCGGTTGGAGTAGAAAGCATGAGTGAGAAACGACCAGATCACATGCAGGAAGCAGATGCAGCAAAGACCCCGCCTGCCTCTCCGTCCGAAATACCTGCCCAAGGCCAGCGCGATCGGCCGTGGCTGTTCCGGACCTATGCCGGGCACTCCACGGCAGCCGCTTCGAACGCGCTGTACCGGAAGAATCTTGCGCGCGGACAGACCGGTCTCTCGATCGCCTTCGATCTGCCGACGCAAACCGGGTACGACTCGGATCATGAACTGGCCCGTGGCGAAGTCGGCAAGGTTGGTGTCCCGGTCTCGCATCTGGGGGACATGCAGACCCTGTTCGCGGAGATTCCGCTGGACCGCATGAACACCTCTATGACCATCAATGCGACGGCGCCCTGGCTGCTGGCGCTCTATACGGCTTGTGCCGAAACCCAGGGTGTGGCCCGGGCCGATCTGTCAGGCACCACGCAGAACGATCTGATCAAGGAATATCTTTCCCGCGGGACCTATATCTTTCCACCCAAGCCCTCCATGAAGCTGATCACCGACGTGATCGCCTACACCTACCGGGAATCGCCGCGCTGGAATCCGATGAACGTCTGCTCTTATCACCTTCAGGAAGCCGGTGCGACACCGGTTCAGGAACTGGCTTTCGCCCTGGCCACCGCGATCGCGGTACTGGATGAGGTAAAGGCTTCCGGTCAGGTACCATCGGAGGACTTTGCAAAGGTCGTTGGCCGGATCAGCTTTTTCGTCAATGCCGGCGTTCGTTTTGTCACCGAACTCTGCAAAATGCGCGCGTTTACACGCCTCTGGGACGAGATTTGCCGGACGCGCTATGGCGTTGAGGAAGAAAAATACCGGCGTTTCCGGTACGGCGTGCAGGTTAATTCCCTGGGCCTGACCGAGCAGCAGCCGGAAAACAACGTCTATCGCATTCTGATCGAAATGCTTGCTGTGGTGCTTTCTAAAGACGCCCGCGCCCGGGCAGTGCAGCTTCCTGCCTGGAACGAAGCGCTTGGTTTGCCGCGGCCGTGGGATCAGCAGTGGTCGCTTCGTTTACAGCAGATCGTCGCTTTCGAGACCGACCTGCTGGAGTATGACGACCTCTTTAACGGATCGACCGTGGTTGAGGCGAAGGTTGAGGCATTGATGGCGGAGGCTCGCGAGGAGCTTGAGCGCATCGAAGAGTTGGGGGGTGCCGTTGCGGCAGTGGACAGCTCCTACATGAAGGAGCGCCTGGTCGAAAGTGCCACGGCCCGTTTCAACGCAATCGAAAGCGGGGAACAGGCCGTCATTGGTGTCAATCGCTACACGGAATCCGAACCTTCGCCCCTGACCGAGGGCGGCGACGGCGGTTATATGGTCAGCGACAGTGATGCCGAAGCGGGGCAGATTGCCCGTCTTCAGGAATGGCGCACGGCCCGCGACGCTTCGGCGGTGGAGCACAGCCTTGCTGCCCTGAAACAGGCTGCAGGCGCGGAGGGCAACGTCATGGAGCCCTCCATTGCCTGTGCCCATGCCGGCGTCACCACCGGTGAATGGGCGGCGGCGCTGCGCGAGGTTTACGGGGAATACCGCGCGCCCACGGGTGTCGGCCGGGCCGTGGCGGTCCAGGGGGGCGACAGTCTGGAGTCTCTGCGTAGCCGTGTGGCCGGCCTGTCCGAACGTCTTGGCCGACGTATCAAGATGCTTGTCGGTAAGCCTGGCCTCGACGGGCACTCCAACGGGGCGGAGCAAATCGCTGTCCGCGCTAGGGATGCCGGTTTTGAGGTGGTCTATGAGGGGATCAGACTGACGCCAGCCCAGATCGTGAACGCGGCGCTGGAGGAAGGCGTCCACGTTGTCGGCCTTTCAATCCTGTCCGGTTCGCATGTCCCGCTGGTGAGTGACGTTATGAAGGGCATGACCGCCTCCGGCTTGATCGACGTGCCGGTCGTGGCAGGAGGAATTATTCCGCCGGAAGACGAGGCGACTTTGAAAGCGGCAGGGGTTGCGGCTGTCTATACGCCGAAGGATTTTGATCTGACAGCTATCCTCTCGGACATCCTGGACATTGTTGAGCGCACGACACAGGAAGCGGCGTAATCGGATCAGTACCAGGCCCGAGCCTGTTTGTATCGGAGGCTCCGGATCGGTCACATTTGTTTGAGCAGATATGATTTCGCCAAGAACGAGAAGGCGATGTATTGGTTAAACGCAAACCGCCGTTCATCGTGTTTCGAGGAGTGTTTTGCCATGATGGTCCGTCTTGTCGCCCTTGCAGCTCTAGTCTTCGCCGCGGCACTGCCGCAGCTTTCGACGCCTGCCGCTGCGAAGGATCCTGTCTATACCACCACCTTCAGCTCGCTCGCCGTTAGCGGTTACGATCCCGTGGCCTATTTCAATGAGGGAAAGCCTGTCGAGGGCAGTTCGGATCACGAGTTCGAGTGGAACGGGGTGACCTGGCGCTTTGCCAGTTCAGCGAACCAGGAGATCTTCATGCAAGACCCTGAAGCCTTCGCGCCGCAGTACGGCGGTTATTGTGCCTGGGCGGTCTCTCAGGGGTATACGGCTTCAACCGATCCAACCGCCTGGCGGATCGTCGACGGCAAACTGTATCTAAACTACAGCCACAGCGTTCAACGCCGGTGGGAGACCGATGTTGCCGGTAATATCGTCAAGGGCGATAGCAACTGGCCGAAGGTGCTGGACTAGGGGCGATCCTTGTTAGGGGGGATCCCACAGGTCGATTTGTCGTCCTGAAGACTCTACTCGAACTGTAAGTCCCGCCTGGTTCGCAAGCGAGGGCGCTGGAGCGCCTGGTCTCATGGTTTGGGCGCGCGGCACTTGCGCAGGCCGATGGAGCCCTGTGACATTAAAATGACATTCTGGAAACGATGCGGCGACTTCACGCGCGATTGTTTCTCTGGGTGGAAAGTGTTTTTCCGGCCTGAATGGGTCGAATTGCCGTTCTATCGGCTTCTGAAAGTTCTCGCCGGATCGAATCTACCCGCGGCGCCCTCTCAAAAGAGCATGCGCCGTAAGGTGCCATGCTTGTCGATGAGCTGATGCTTGATCGCGGCGCCGGCATGAACGGCGACCACCGCCACAAGTCCGTAGGCGATGTAGTAGTGGACGGCGATGGCGAGATCTCTGGAAGATTCCGACTTCGGTAGAATGGCAGGAATTTCGAAGAGATCGAAGAAGGTAAATCCGCTTTCGGAGGATGTCGATATCACATAGCCCGACAGCGGAATGACGAACATCGCGGCCAGCAGGAGAATGTGCGCGACTCGCGCACCCAGTTTTTCCCAGGGCTTCAGTTCATTTTGAAGACCCGGTGAAGGGGAGAGTATTTTCCAAACGACGAAGACAGTTGCCATGAGCAGCACGACAATGCCGATCGCCCGGTGCAGTTCGAGACCGCGGTGATACCAGGTGTCGTAGTAGCTGAGACCCACCATCCACCAGCCCAGGCCGATCAAGCCGATAATACAACAGGCTATGAGCCAGTGAAGCAGTTTGCTCACCAGCCCATAGCCATTGGCTGTATTGCTCAGCATTTGGGAAATAAGCCCTTTTACTGGCGGATTGCCTCAATTAGCAGATCGAGTTCGACCTCCTCGGCAGCCGGACCGAGGTTGTAACCCATTTCGAAATCCTTGCGTACGAGCGTGTAGCTACCCGAGAAACCGGCGCGATAACCGCCCCAGGGGTCGTCGCCTTCACCGATCTTCTGGATCTCGAAGGAGATCGACTTGGTGACGCCGTGCAGGGTGAGATCGCCCGTGAGAGTGCCGCCGTTTGCGTCGCCGTCATAGCCCGTGCTGGCAAAGGTCGCCGTCGGATATTTTTCCACGTCAAAGAAGTCGGCACTGCGCAGGTGCTTGTCGCGTTCGGCGTGATTGGTGTCGATGCTGGCGGTGTCGATGGTCAGGTTGATCTTCTGACTGGAGGGTCCGGCGGCAGGGTCGTAGGTCATCGTCCCTTCAATAGTATTGAAGCGGCCGGGCAGCCAGCTGTAACCAAGATGCTTGGTCTTGAACTCGATGAACGAGTGTGAGGGATCGACCTTAAATTCTGCAGCATTCGCGGATACAGCAGCAGTCGTTAAAAAAGTGGCGGCAAGCGCAATCCCTGTAAGGGTTTTGAGCGGCTGATATTTCATCGCAGCTTCCTTTGAGTTGGTCTAAAAACACAATGTGAACAGTGCCTAAGATCGAAATACGGGCAAGTAACAGCTCTGTGAACAAACACCCGTTTGGGGTCAATTCCTTCTGTTTTCGAAATATGGTCCCTGACTGCCGATTTACACGACTTGACCCCCTGGTCAGCCTGCGGCTAGTGTTAGAAGTTATGACAACACAGTACCTCAGTGGTTTCGCAATTCGAATTAGCGACCCGGCGCCAAGTGGGCGACCGGGACCTTTCGATTTTTGCGACACAACCGTTTTTGAGGATGACTGTGATGTCTGCACAGCCTTTATTTTCCGCACCTGACAGTTTTGCCGTTCCAGCCGGAAGTGCCAATCTGGCCACCGGTAAAGCCGTCCATTGTTTTTCCATCCATGCCGTTGCCGAACCTGGTGTCATGCCCCGGGTGTTGGAACTCTTTGCCAAACGTAATCTGGTGCCCAACCGTTGGCACAGCGACGTGACCGGACCCGCCAACCGTGACCTCTCGATCGATCTTCAGGTAGGGGGACTCGATAGTAAGACGGCCGACTATGTTGCCCGCTGCCTGCGGCAGGTTTACGGCGTCGAGACCGTTCTGACATCGGAGAAGCGGGCCTTTGCGGCAGAGTAATCACCGTCAGAGTGAACAGGGTCCGGGAACCGCATGCGTGACCGGATCGTTTGAAAGGATAACGACGCGTGAGCTTGCTTGACCGGATCAGAGCCTGCCATCGCTGGAATCCCTCTGACTATCGCCCGTTTGTCATTGAAGGCACGTCCTTCGGCTATATCACCGGCGGTCTCGCGGCGCGGCTTGCGGACTTTCCCGGCATCTTCGACGTCGGTGCCGCACAGGTAAGTCTTTCGTCCCGCCTGGATGGGTTCGACAGCCGCAGCGAAGCGGTCGGAGAGGCCGTGCTGCGTTTGGTCGAGAGCGGTGATCTGCCCGAGTGGCGCGGCGAGAACTATCCCTTGCTGCGGCGCTGGGGCGACACACCTGTCATGACCATCGATAGATGCGCGGCGGCCCCCTTTGGCATTCGCAGCTTTGGTGTTCACGTCAATGGTGTCACGCAGCGTGACGGGCAGCCTTTCATGTGGATTGGCCTTCGAGCCATGAATAAACCCTCGGCGCCGGGCAAACTCGATCATATCGTGGCCGGCGGGCAGCCTCATGGCCTGACCATCAGGGAGAATCTGATCAAGGAATGCGCCGAGGAGGCCGATATTCCACGGCTTCTCGCCGAGCAGGCCAAGCCTGCCGGACTGGTCTCCTATCTTTGCGAATGGACCGACGGGCTGCGCGACGACGTGGCGTTCTGCTACGATCTCGATCTGCCGGCTGACTTTGTTCCGCGTAATACGGACGGTGAAGTCGACGATTTCTATCTCTGGCCGTTGGACCAGGTGATCGAGCGTATTCGCGAGACCGAGGACTTCAAGTTCAACGTCAATCTGGTGATCATAGACTTCCTGCTGAGGCATGGTTATCTCGGCCCGGATGATCCGGACTACATGCACATTGTCGAAGGCTTGCGCAGAGGTGGCGTGGGCTGATAGCGGTCAGATGCTGGAGTGCGGCCGTTCTTGATCATGTTCATGAAAAAACGGCCAAGTTCTAACAGCCGGCCATTCTCCGCAATTCTTCAGGGCTTTTTCCGTCCGTTCGCAGCTGCCGCAGTGAAAGCGCCGCGTGCCGTTTGGCGAGTCGGCGTCCGCTATCGTCCTCAAGAAGGGCGTGATGATGCCACTGCGGCACCGGCAGTTCGAGCAACGCCTGCAACAATCGATGGACATGGGTGGCGGCAAAGAGGTCTTCACCGCGGGTCACGAGCGTAATTTGTTGAAAGGCGTCGTCCAGTGTTACGGCCAAATGATAGCTGGTGGCGATGTCCTTTCGCGCCAGTACCACATCGCCAAAGATCTCGGGCTGCGCGACAATCTCTCCTTTACCCTGATCGAACCATTTCAGTGGCCCCGCGATTGCCATCGCGCGTCCAACGTCGAGACGGAGCGCATGGGGAACGCCCCTGGCGCGGCGCGCTTCTCGTTCGTTATCTGACAGTCCGCGGCATAAACCCGGATAAAGCGGTCCGTCGGGACCGTGGGGTGCGGCGGCAGATTCGGCGATCTCTGCCTTAATGTCAGCCCGCGTGCAAAAGCAGGGGTAGAGGACGTTCAGGTCGGTGAGGCGCTCGAGAGCTTGCGCGTAGTCTCTGTTTCGCGACGACTGATACAAGGGGGCGCCGTCCCATGTGAGGCCGAGCCATTCCAGGTCTTCGATCATGTCTTGCGCAAACTTTGGGCGACAGCGGGTCGTGTCGATATCCTCGATACGAAGCAGAAATGCTCCGCCCTGTTGCCGCGCGGCTCGTTCCGAGAACAATGCTGAAAAGGCATGGCCGAGATGCAGATGTCCGCTCGGCGAGGGGGCAAAGCGGGTGGTGACGGGAGCTGCCGACATTGCTGGCTGTTTCGGGACCTGGTTTCAAGAGTTGGCGGACTTTCCGGCAGATCTCCGATAATGTCCAGCGATGAACAGCGCAACACCTTCATCCGCCACGCCCAAAAGACGGTCTTCTACGCCTTCGAATGAACAGCTGCCAGGCTCGGTGAACGCAGTTTCCGGCGACGAATCCCTCCGACCGGCGTTGGAGGCTTTGGCCGAGCGGGACAGCGATATTGCGGTTGCCTACGAGGCCTGCGGCCTGCCGCCGATGCGTCGGCATGAACCGGGCTTTGCCGGACTGATCCGGATCATGGCTGCCCAGCAGGTCTCGGCCCAGGCGGCCGGCGCTATCATCAGCCGGCTCGATAGGGAATTGCGGCCTGTTACGGCAGAGGGGTTTCTGGCTCTGGATGATGAAACGCAAAAGAAGATCGGGCTGAGCCGTCCGAAGCAGAGATACGGGCGAGCGTTGGCCGAGGATATTCTATCCGGGCGGATTGATCTGACCGGGATTGCAGATCTCGAGGACGAGACCGCAATCGAGGCGCTGATTCAGGCCAAAGGGATCGGCCGTTGGACGGCTGAAGTTTATCTTCTCTTTGCTTTGCAACGTCCCGATGTCTGGCCGGCGGGCGATCTTGCGGTGCAGGTGGCAGCACAGAAGCTCAAGGGATTGCCCGAGCGTCCGGTCGGCGAAACCATGATCGCGCTGGCTGACGCTTGGCGGCCCTACCGCAGTGCAGCGGCTCGTTTCCTCTGGCACCTCTATCGGCATCCCGGCGTTCCCGAGGGCGGATTCTAGAACCGGACGACGGCATAAGCTCCCACTCGGCATTGCTTCTCGGGCATTCCTGTGGCGTGCCAAGATCGCGCCGAATTTCGTTAAAGGTGACGACGCGCTACGAATCGGCTATGACGGATGCTGGATTATCGAAGGATTCCGCCATTATGGCAGTTGCGAACAAACTTGATGGACCGCGTGCGACACCTGCGTCGGGCAATGAGGCCGAACACCTGATCGTCATGCTGCACGGTCTCGGCGCCGATGGAAACGACCTCTTCGGCCTAACGCCACTTCTGGCACAGACCTTTCCGAACGCAGCCTTCGTCGCCCCCAATGCGCCGGATCCCTGTGATATGGCACCCATGGGGCATCAATGGTTTAGCCTTAAGGACCGCGATCCAGAGGTAATTCTGGCCGGCGTGCGCGCGGCGGCACCCGTGCTCGACGCCTTCATCGACGATGAATTAAAGGCACACGGCCTGGCTGACGATAAATTGGTTCTGCTCGGATTCTCTCAAGGCACCATGATGGCGCTGCATGTTGCACTGCGGCGTCCCAATGCCTGTGCGGCGGTGATCGGTTATTCGGGCGCATTGATCGCGCCGGGTTTTCTGGACGATGAACTGAAGAGTCGCCCACCAGTCCTGCTGGTTCACGGTGAGGATGATGATGTCGTGCCGCCGCAGGCGCTTGCTGCCGCCGAGACAGCTCTATTGGCCCAGAATGTGACAGTCTACTCCCAGATGGTTCCCGGGCTTGCCCACGGGATTGACGAAAACGGTCTGCGTATGGGGATAGGCTTTCTGATGGAGAGCCTTGGAAGCCTTCTTCCCGGCGATAATGCATAGAATCTGACTGTTTTCTCTTGAAACAGCGACAGGCGTGAAACAGCCTTTCTTCATAGAAGTCAAAGGGCTCGGGGCTTTTATTGGCGAGAGAAATCTAGGGTCAGGCTGACCGCCGTATGTCATGTCGGTGAAGATTTTCACCCTTTAGCCACAATATGTTGTGTATCCTTCCTAGGTCAGCTATCAAGAACTAGAGCGTCGCTGGATATCCGGCGAAAAAACGCGAAAGCACACTATGTAGTAATACAGAAGGAGGTGCACAGCGTGGGTAGTACGGCTAATGCTTTTCCGGCATTGGTGCTCAATGCGGACTTCCGCCCGTTGAGTTATTTTCCCTTGTCTCTTTGGTCATGGCAGGATTCGGTAAAGGCCGCATTCCTGGGACGCGTAAACATCATCTCGGAATACGAACATACGGTTCGTTCTCCCAGCTTCGAGATGAAGCTTCCAAGCGTGATTTCCCTCAAGGAATACGTCCATCTCGACCGGAGGCCTGCCTTTACTCGATTTAATGTCTTTCTGCGTGATGGATTTCTCTGCCAATACTGCGGCGACCATCTGCCGTCCGAGGATTTAACCTTCGATCACGTGATTCCCCGTTCCCGAGGTGGCCGCACGACCTGGGACAATGTGGTCACAGCCTGTCAGGACTGCAATCTCGCCAAAGGCAACCAGTTGCTGGGGAATTGCGGTATGAAACTGTTGCGGCCGGTCGAAGCGCCGACCACCTACGAGCTCCAACAGAACGGCCGGGCCTTTCCGCCCAACTATCTCCATGAGAGCTGGAACGACTTTCTTTACTGGGATTCGGAACTGGAATCCTAATAAAGAACGCTCAGGCCGCTATTGCAGGGCCCACCTTCTTTCACTGTGCGTTTTCAGAGCCGTTCCGACAGCCAGATGGCGAGCCGGGAGCCGGTTTTGACGGCTGCGCTCAGGGCTTCGTAACCGGGCGCCTGTTCCGCGCCGTGTTCCAATGCCGTGTCTCGGTGTTCGAGCTCTTCGGCCTGAAACTCTTCAATGGTATCGCGAAGATCCGCCTCGTCATCGTCAAGGCGTTCTGACTGTTTGGCGTAGTGTTCGTCGATCACTTCTTCGACGGCCACCGTACAGGCCATGGCTGCCTTGTCACCCATCATGGCTGTCGCAGCCCCCAGGGCGAAGCCCGCGATGTGCCAGACAGGCTGTAGAGCTGTCGGGCGCACACGGCGTTCGCTCACCAGCCGGTCGAAGGTCTCCAAATGCCGGAGCTCCTGCTGGTGCATGTGCCTGACGGTTTCGCTGTTGGGATGGTTCCGGCCCATCACCGCCAGCTGACCCTCGTAGATCCGGCGTGCCCCATATTCGCCTGCCTGATCCACGCGGATCATCCGCGCCAGTTCGTCTTTCCGGGTCAGGTCGCCGGGCAGGCGGCGCAGCCGCTTTGGTGTCGCATCCCTATCGGGGGAGGCATTCGCCAGATCGTTCGCGTGTTCCTGATCTTTCATCGGTCTCTTTCCCGGTTTTACTAAGTGCCGGCGCGGCGGCCAGCCCACAGGCAGCCGGCAGCAAAGATAAGAGATGCGATCACATTATAGCCGGCAATGGAAATGCCGCCCAGGGACCAGGCGACCTGATCGCAGGTCGCTGGTTTCTTGGCCAGGAGCTGCTGACGCAGGTCGTCGATCGAGGCGTTGAAGTCGACGGCCGGCGCGTAGCAGGATTCCGTCCCCTGCCACCATTGCTGCTCGACCCCGACATGGAACATTGCGATGCCGGCACCAGCCAGGAATGCCAGGGCGGCCAGCAGAATCTCCATCCGCCTGAGCTTCGGCCGGTCGGCGACGACGAATGCGCCAATGCCGAAAATCATGGCTGCGCCGTAGGCGTAGCGCTGATATATGCACAGAACACAGGGGTCAAGGCCGCCCCAGATTTCCGATGCGAAGGCGCTTCCAAGCGCGGCAAGGCAGACCAACACAATGGCGGCAGGGATCAGCCTTGGGTTTTTGAACAGCGGGTCTTGCTCGGCAAGGACGGACATTCGGACTCCGGCACTGTGATTAATCGCGGCTGATTCACGTTTTTCGCTGGCTTAGTGAAAACCAATCAGACGTTAGGATCAACAGGTCAGATATAGCGCTAAGTCGTTCAATTGCCCAGCCTTCTTGACCGCCTGCTTCAAAAGGTAGCGGGCGGCGGGTTGCAGCTGGAATGAAGCCAGCTTGAGCTAAAAGAGATAGCGGATCGCGATAAATCCGGCGAACAAACTGATGAAGAACAGCGTCGCCAAGATCGGAAGATGCCGGTCGATGAAATTTTTGATCGGCGGCCCGAAGTACCAAAGAAGCGCGGCCAGCATGAAAAAGCGGGCTCCGCGCGACAGGGCCGAGGCAAAGGTGAACACCGCCGGATCGAGGCTGAGTGCGCCACTGGCAATGGTGAAGACCTTATAGGGGATCGGCGTGAAGCCAGCCGCCGCCACGATCCAGGCGCCCCATTCGCTGTAAAGAGACTGGAATCGGATGTAGGCGTCTTCCTTGCCGTAGAATTCCAGGATCGACTGCCCCACAGTATCGAAAAGGAATGCCCCGATGGCATAACCTGCGAGACCGCCAAATACCGAGGTCACGGTCGCGATCAGGGCAATCAGCCAAGCCCGGTCGCGGGCTGCGAGCACCATGGGGATAATGAGAACGTCGGGCGGGATCGGAAAAACCGAAGATTCGATAAAGGACACGGCGCCCAATGCCAGCAGGGCATGGCGATGCGCGGCCAGGTCCATGGTCCAGTCATAAAGCCGTCGCAGCACTCTTGGAAGTCCCCCTGGCCGGTCGCCGACAGACCGGAATTGATCCTCAAATTCGAAACGGCATCACGTGCCGCGGCTGTCTTACCGGTTTAGCAGTTGGGCCGGTTCAGCAGTTGGCCCCGTTTAGCAGTTGCACAGCCTGCGGGCAACCAATGCGGTTCCATCCCCCGGATTCCTCGCCGAGACGCCGTAAATAGCCCACCGTCTTTAAGATTGGGTGAAGCAATCGCAGCAACCCACTGGCGGCTACTTCCAAGTCTCAGGGGCGGCAACATCCGATAGAGGTTTGATTTCTAGACCAGAGTCGCGGATTCCTGTATACCCGAAGCAGGAAAAGCCTTTGTTTGTGTGATTTTCACCGTCAGGCCAGCCTAAGTCGAAAGGTGTTACGCCTGAGCAGTCGTTGGGGGACGATATGCAGGCAGCCGCTGCAGATAACCGGAAGAAGTTTTACCTCGAACTGATCAAGCCGTCACACTATGACGACGATGGTTATGTGATCCAGTGGTTCAAGGCCTGGATCCCCTCCAATTCCCTCGCATGCCTCTATGCCATCGGTCAGGCCATGTCCGAAGACGGGGCGCTCGGCGACGACACCGAAATCGTCGTCAACCCTTATGATGAGGTCAACACGGTCATCCCCATCAAGAAGATGGCGCGGCGGATGAAGGCCAACGGCAACCGTGGCCTGGTCTGTATGGTGGGTGTGCAATCCAACCAGTTCCCGCGCGCTATGGATATGGCCCGCCAGCTTCGCAAAGAGGGCATTCAGGTCGCGATCGGCGGATTTCATGTCAGCGGCTGCCTCTCTATGTTGAAGGAACTCCCCGCCGACATACAGGAAGCCATCGATCTCGGTATCTCGATATTCGCCGGCGAGGCGGAGGAGCACTTCGCCGAGGTTTTGACTGACGCCGACCAGGGCAAGCTGAAGCCGATCTATAACTATATGAGCACTTTGCCGTCGCTGCAGGACCAGCTTACGCCCTTCCTCCCCGACCAGTTCGTGCATAAATACGACGGCTCCAACGCAAGCTTTGACGCCGGGCGTGGCTGTCCTTTCCAATGCAGTTTCTGCACTATCATCAATGTGCAAGGACGGGTATCGCGCTATCGCTCGGCAGATGATATCGAAAAGATCATTCGCGTGAACTACGCCCAGGGCATCACGCGTTATTTCATCAGCGATGACAACTTTGCGCGCAACCGCAACTGGGAAGCCATCTTCGACCGCATGATCGAGTTGCGGGAGAACGAGGGGATCCCCATCCGTTTCATCATTCAGGTTGATGTTCTGGCCCATAAGACCAAGAACTTCATCGAAAAGGCCGAGCGCGCGGGCTGCAAACGGGTTTTCATCGGACTGGAGAACATCAATCCGGCCAATCTGGAAATCGCAAAAAAGGGCCAGAACCGCATCACCGAATACCGCACCATGCTGCAGAAGTGGCGGGCGCACGGGATTATCAGTTACGCAGGCTATATCCTCGGATTCCCGGTCGATACGCCGGAGACGATCCGCCGCGATATCGAGATCATTCAGAAGGAATTGCCGGTCGACCTCCTGGGCTTTACCAACCTGACCCCGCTGCCGGGTTCCGAGGATCACAAGGTCCTGACCGACATGGGCGTCTGGATGGACCCTGATATGAACAAGTACGACCTGGAGCACGTAACTACCGCGCATCCTCTGATGTCGCCGGAGGAGTGGGATTCGATCTACCGCGAAGCCTGGGACCTATATTACACCGAAGAGCATATCGAACGCATGATGCGCCGCGCCGTGGCGAGTGGCATCAAACCTCATGCGGTGATGATCAATGCGCTCCAGCTCAGCAGTGCCATGCGCTACGAGCGGGTGCATCCGCAGCAATGCGGCTACGTCCGGCGCAAGGTTAGACGCCAACGGCGCTCAACCCTGCCGCTGGAAAACCCGCTGACCTTCTATCCGAAATACCTGCTCGAGACCGTGATCAAATATTCAGCGCTCGCGCTTTATGTTCTGCGCATCAACCGCATGCGCAAACGGATCCAGAACGACCCCGCCTCCAAATCCTATACGGACGTCGCCTTGACACCGGTGGAGGAAGCCGAGGCTGCAGAAGAACATTTGGAGATGTTCGAGTTGAACGATTCCGCGCGCGCCGCCGTGGCCAAGGCCCGCCATCAGGCCGAGGCGAAAGCCAAGCATGAGGCGAAGAAAAAGTCGGAGAAGCAGGTGGCGGCAGTCTGACTTGAAACTGCCGGCTTGATCGGCATCCCTATGCGGCGGCTCAAGGTTTGCGCACGAAGCCATTGCCGCCGTCACAGCTGTTGTGTGCTGTGTTCCGGCATCATTTCGGAGCTTCCATTCGACTTTACCAGCGCTCCTTGGTGTTAGGAGGCGACAGCTCCAGGATTTGTCTTCAGGCCCGTCGTAGCGAGTTCCAGACGAAAAGATCGAATGCCTGTGAGAAGGTTGAGCCACCTGGAGCGGTTTTTTTGTTATGCTGTTTCCCGGCGATCTTCCGGTGATGACCGGGCTTTTCGCCCATCGTTAGGGACCTTGGTCTTTCGCCTGGGAGATGGAACATGAACGCCGAAGCCGAAGTCCTGTTCTTGAACGAGAGCTTTTATCATGTGTTTCGGCAGCGTGATCTCACCATGATGGCGCGGCTCTGGGCTGACCGGCTCCCAGTTGCCTGTGCGCACCCCGGCTGGCCCGCCATTGCGGGTCGCGAGGAGGTGCTGGATTCCTGGAAGGCAATCCTGACCAACCCCGATGCGCCGGATGTCTCCTGCCACGGGGCGCAGGCCTTTGTCTGCAGCCGGGATTCCGCCTTCGTGGTCTGTTACGAAAAGGTTGGCGACAGCGTGCTGGTCGCCACCAACGTGTTTGCCCGCGAGATGGGTGAATGGCGGATGGTTCATCATCAGGCCGGGCCCTGCAATGTCTCGCCGCTCTCGCTTGACGAAGAGCCTGAGGCTGGCCCCTTACAGTGACAGACCCGTTACGCAATCTGCTTCTGCAGCAATAGACCGGTGATCAGCCTGCAGGCGTTCCCGTGGCGATTGGCCAGGAGCGGCATTCAAACCTGCGGGCAATAAAAAAGGCGTCCGGAGACGCCAAGATAGATTAAGTGTTTTTTTGTGCGCACAGCACCGGCATGACTAGCCCAACGCGCTTGGTTCTTCAGGTCATTCCTGTGGCACCGCGCCGAATCTTGGCACGAAAACAAACACTCCTACCTGGAGACTGAAGAAGACCGGGGATGGATCCCCGTAACGCCACCTAAATCACTTTTAGGCCGCCTCCTGAGAGGCGAAAGGCGCTTAAAGCAGTTCGACGCTGGACGCCATCGGGCCTTTTTGCCCCATGCGCGTCGTCATCCGGACCCGGGCTTCGGGTTCCAGGCTCATC
Organism: Pelagibius sp. Alg239-R121; assembly: GCF_947331435.1. GTDB lineage: Bacteria > Pseudomonadota > Alphaproteobacteria > Kiloniellales > Kiloniellaceae > Denitrobaculum. Next base: position 86,321 of record NZ_CAMZOF010000005.1, read on the forward strand.
ACGCCCGCACGTTCCAAGGTCCGTGCCGACACGAAGACGTCTTTACCGCCGTTGTCCGGTGCGACAAAGCCGAAGCCTTTTTCGGAATTGAAGAACTTCACGGAACCTTCGACCACTTCGTCGTTTCCGGTATCTTCAAAGCCGCCACCACCGCCGCCGTAACCGCCGCCGCCGCCATAACCGCCGCCACCGCTGCTGCGCGGCGGTGCATCGGGCATGGATTCGATGTGATGAATGTGCGCGACCTGCGGACCTTTCTGACCTGCGGAAAGATCACAGACCAGGGTCGTGCCGTCAGGAAGATCGCGATGGCCGGCGCGCTCTACGGCCGAAATGTGAAGAAACGCATCCGGAGAACCATCGCTAAGCTGAACGAAGCCAAAGCCCTTTGTCGGATTAAACCACTTCACCACTGCAGTGACTTCTCGGTGGGTCGTGTCCATCCGATCAGAATTGCGATGGGTGTTCATTCTACTACACAGCTCCAATATGGGCGCTCTATTACTCGCACCCCCATCCGGCTCCCGATCCACGGCCTGTATCCGTCGTCAGGGTCCCTTTGGAGGTTTCTGTATTCTATCAATCAAGTAACGACCGCACTGCCTCAAATTATATCCATGGCGCCGTCCAACCGGCATATCAGAAAACTCTTCCCTGTTCCCAGGGCTATCCCCTGAGGTTTCTCTGGCTAAGTCACTGAAATACCGAAAATGTTGCACAACAATCCACAGCCTTTAACTAAGTTGTACCTCAACTTGTGGTGAGAGAGCTACTGAAATTCGCACCACGCCTGTGAGACCAATTGCCAATGACCGGGTCTCGATTGGCGAGTCCATTGTCTCCCGATCGCGCATTCCGCCGGGCCCATGCCGCGACTCAACCAAGAGTCCAATCTGAGTCCAATCGCCCTCCCGCTGACCGAGCATCCAACGTGAGACCGCGACGCGATGGTCTCTGCGCTCCGCAGGCCGTGACCGCCTTAAATCCATGTCAGCGAAGATTCCCGCTTACACCCCCGGCACAATATTTCTTCCAAGCACCGCATTGCCCTATTGCCAAGCTCGCCTCCATGACTATCATGCCGCCGCATAAGCCCCCGTGGCGGAATTGGTAGACGCGGCAGACTCAAAATCTGTTGCCTTCACGGGCGTGCCTGTTCGAGTCAGGCCGGGGGCACCATCTAGTTTCAAGCGTTTAGCGCAATCCCCGCAAACAACTTAACACGAATTACTTGAATGGTTTTCGGGTCGATCCGGAAGTACCGTTCGAGTTTAAGTGACTTTTGTAAGTGGAACGTTCCGCGCCAAGTCGTATGAGTGTGGGTGTAGATCGTTCTTTAGTTGCGCGATCAGTCTTCGTTGTCGGTGCCGCGATAGTGAAGGGGGATGCGAGGTGGCTCTTGAACCTGATCGGGATCGAAGATCGTAGCAAGGTCCTGTCGGTCGAGGTCGATTTCTCTCGCTTCGCCTGGGGTGATCAAGTTGCTCAGTCGGCGGTGGAGGCCTTCTGTCAGAGGCTGGGTGGCGCGATCACGGTCGATCGTTACTGGATTTTAGTGCACAAAAAATTCAGTTTTTTCTACCGTAAACGACACGCACACCTGCAATGCCTTGTTTTTCTTGGTTACGATTCACGGTAATCACCGTTCCTGTCGTGGTGACGAAGAGTGCAATTAAATCCATGACCAGTACGAGCCCATCAACCATAAAAAAATATGTGTGTATGGCAATTGACGGTTTCAAGCGATACCGGGTGTCAGTCGTGCGCTTTCGATTCCAACCATTGTAGGAAGGCGGAGACTGCCGTTTTGTCTGTTCGCACATTGTCACGCTCGAGGATGTCATAGCACGTCTTTAGCGTGTGACCGGTAATGGACGCGATCTGCGGGACGTTGACGCCGGCTTCGCCCAACCGCGCGACGGCTGTATGCCGCAGGCGCATGAACCATAGCTCAGACATTTCAGGCCGTTCCTCTACCGCCGAGGTGCGGACATCGCGGAAAACGTGCCCAAAAGCGTGATCGCTGTATGAGCGGCCGGTGCGTTCGGAGGCGATCAGCGTGGTAGGAAGTACGTCGCGGCTAGACCAGCGTTCGGCCTCCTCCTCTAGACGGTGCGTCAGCGTGTTCACCCCATATCCAACCCGACATCCAATGACGCTGTGCTATGGGTCAGCCAGCCCAGCGACAGCAGGTCGACGCCGGCCTCTGCATAGCCTCGCAGTTTGCCGGGGCGCAGGCCGCCGGACGCCTCAGTAACGGCGCGGCCCGAGACCAACTTTACGGCGTCCTTAAGCGTATCCGGCTTCATGTTGTCCAGCAGGACGGCGTCGACGCCGATCTCCATCGCCTCGCGCAGCTGCGCCAGGTTATCCACCTCCACTTCGATTTTCACCATGTGACCCAGAGATGTTCGGGCGCGCTCGATGGCCAGGCGCAGCCCACAGGCTGCCGCGATGTGGTTGTCCTTGATCAGGACCGCATCGAACAGGCCGAAGCGGTGGTTGGTTCCGCCACCGACGCGCACGGCGTATTTTTCCAAGGCGCGCAGGCCGGGGGTTGTCTTGCGGGTGCAGGCAATGCGGGTGGCGGTGCCGTCGATCTCTTTGACTGCTTCGCGGGTTGCCGTGGCGATGCCGGAGAGGTGGGCCAGGATGTTGAGCGCGGTGCGCTCGCCGGTCAGGATCGCACGGGCCGGGCCGCGCAGGATAGCGATGACCGAGCCCGGCTCCACATCCGCGCCGTCGGGCTGGGCGATCTGCACCGTGACGTCAGGGTCGAGCTTACGGAAGGCTTCCAGCGCGATGGGCAGGCCGGCGATCCGGCCGGACTGCCGGGCGGCGAGCCAGGCCTCGATCTTGGCGTCGGCGGGGATCAGGGCGTTGGTGGTGATGTCGCCCGCCAGACCCAGGTCTTCATCCAGGGCGCGCGCGATGACGGCGTCATATTGCAATGGCGAGATGGGTGTGAAAGGAGGCGTGGTCATCGGGTTGGGTTCCGGTTTCGTTACGGGAGGCAATTTGGATCAGATCAAGTCGGTGAGGGTCAGGATCTGATGATGGGCCCAGACGGGATTGGGCGCGGGCAGGTCGGCCCGAAAATGCGCGCCGCGGCTCTCCTCACGGCGGAGGGCAGTTTGCAGGATCAAACGGGCGGCCAGCAGGCTGTTACGCAGTTCACTCCACCGCTGCAGGTCGTCGAAACCCGGTTGCCTGCTGTTGCTGACTGTACACTGCAGGCTATTGAATTCGGTTTGGAGTCTGCCCAGCTTTGTCACTGCTTTCGACAAACCCTGCGGATCGCGCACGAGGCCGGCGTGGCGCGACATGGCGCTGCGGATTTGATGGGTCAGGTCGGCGAGCTTATTTACCTGGCCTGTTGGCATCTTCGGGAGAGGAATGTCGGGAACAGCCGCTTCGGCTACGGTTTCGCCGCCTGAACGCTCGGCTACGGCTTCGCCGTCTGAACGCAGGGCCGCCGCGACCCGCCGTGCGAAGACCAGGGATTCGAGCAGGGAGTTGCTGGCCAGACGGTTGGCGCCGTGCACACCGGTTGCCGCCGCCTCGCCACAGGCCCAGAGGCCCGAGACCGAGCTACGGCCGTCCGCATCCGTGCGAATGCCGCCCATGTGATAGTGCGCGGCGGGGGCCACCGGCACCGGGGTTCGGGTTGGCTCGTATCCCGCCGCGCGGCAGAGAGCGAGGCATTGCGGAAAAGCATTCTCGCCCGCCGAGTCCAGCGCAGGCCGCAGATCGAGCGTGATATTTTGCCCCTGCAATCGCCGCCGCCCGATTGCCCGTGCGACCACATCGCGGGGAGCCAGATCGACCAGCGGATGTTCCGCCGTCATGAAAGGCACGCCCGCGTCGTCGAGCAGGCGGGCTCCGGCACCGCGCAAGGCCTCGGTCATCAGGTCCAGCCGCTGGCCACCGTTCCGATCCTTAGGCAGCAAGGCCGTGGGGTGGAACTGCATGAACTCCAGGTCGCTCAATTCGGCACCGGCGCGGGAGGCCAGGGCGAGGCCGTCGCCCGTGGCGCCGGCTGCGTTTGTGGTCTCCAGCCAGAGCGCGCCGCTGCCGCCACTCGCCAGAACCACAGCACGCGTCCGGTAACGGATCCAACCTTGGTCCTTCTGATAGGTGAGCAGCCCGGTGACCCGGCTGTCCTCGCACAGCAGGTCGATGGCCAGGGCCGAAGTCGCGATCGTGATGGAAGGGCAGCATGTAACTTGTGCCAGGAGAGTTTCGACGAGCGCTCGGCCGGTGCTGTCGCCGTCGGCATGGAGGATCCGGGGCAGGCTGTGGGCGGCTTCGCGGCCCAGCTTCAGGCGGTGGTTCGCGTCGCGGTCGGCGGGAAAGCCGCGGGCGATCAGATCCTTGACCGCGGGAATTCCCTCCCAGACTAGGTGCCGAACCCGGTCTCGGTCGGACAGACCGGCACCGGCCGCCAGCGTGTCTTCGCCGTGCCGCTCCGCCGAGTCACCGGCCCCTAATGCTGCGGCAATGCCGCCCTGGGCCAATGGACTGGAGCCGCTGGCGGCCTGTGGAGTCTTGGTCAGAACCGTGACCGGCGTGGGCGCCAATGCCAGCGCGCAGGCGAGGCCGGCGGCACCTGAGCCGACGATGACGACGGGTGTCTCGATGCGCGTGATGTGAGGACCTTTTATCATCGGGAGGTCAGCGCACCGCCAGCATGCGTTGGACCGAGGCGCGCGCTTTCTCCGCGATGGCCTCGGGTACTTCGACCCGCGGCTCAAGCGTCAGCAGTGCCTGGCGGATATTGTCCAGGGTGATGCGCTTCATGTGGGGGCAGAGGTTGCAGGGGCGGGTGAACTCCACCTCGGGCACTTCGGCGGCGACGTTATCGCTCATGGAACATTCGGTCAGCATGACCACGCGCTTCGGCTGCTCGCGCTTGACGTAGCTGATCATCTCCGCGGTCGAGCCCACGAAATCCGATGCATCGAGCACGTCCGGCGGGCACTCGGGATGGGCGACGATCACCACATCATCGAGGTTCTCGCGGTAGCGCTGGATCTCCTCGCCGGTGAAGCGCTCGTGCACCTCGCAGTGGCCGTGCCAGCTGATCACCTTCACCTTGGTCTGCCTGGCGACGTAGCTGGCCAGATACTCATCCGGAATAAAGATCACTTCGTCGCAGCCCAGGGATTCGACGATCTTCACCGCGTTGCCGGAAGTGCAGCAGATGTCGGCGGCGGCTTTTACCTCGGCGGTGGTGTTGACGTAGGTCACGACGGGCACGCCCGGGTGCGCTGTTCTCAGGCGTTCCACGTCGGCGCCGGTGATCGCCGTGGCGAGCGAGCAACCGGCTTTGGCATCGGGGATCAGCACGGTCTTTTCCGGATTGAGCAGCTTCACCGTCTCGGCCATGAAATGGACCCCGGCCATCACGATCACCTCGGCATCGCTCTCCGTCGCCCGTCGCGCAAGCGCTAGGGAATCACCAACGATATCGGAGACGCAGTGGTAGATTTCCGGGGTCTGGTAGTTATGGGCGAGTACGACCGCATTGCGCTCCCGTTTCAGCTTCAGGACGTCGGCGACCAGACCGGCGTGCTGCGGCCATTCCATGGGCGGGATGACCCGTTTGACCCGTTCGTAAAGCGCGGCGCTGTCGAGAGGCGCAGGGGCTGTCGCTGCGGTGGCCTGGCTGGACAGGGCGGTAGTCATGATTCTTCTCCGAGGGTTCTAAAAGTATTTATGCTCATTTCGAGCAATATATATACTCTAAACGAGCATAATCAAGAAAAATCTGTTTCAAAGAAAACTGCCGGAGGGTTCAGAGGGGATGACTTGCCGGTCGACAGGCACTAGGTCGCCGTTACTCAGTTAAGGGCCGCTCAAGGGGATAGGAGACATTCAATGGAGCCATGCGTTGGCCACCGGGTGAATGTCGCCAGACAGCAGATGAGGCATCGGGGACACCCGGCATCGTATTTCACTGGTGGGTGTTACGCGGTGAGCGTTACCCGATAATCCTCACCCGGTGATCTTCACGCGGTAAATATCATGGAGGAACCGGACGCGCAGCGATGTTTCCGCCGCGGCCTTCATGGGATCGGCACCGTGATGCCGAGACGTTGCGACCAGAGGCTTATTCGGCGGCGCGCAGGTTGGGAAGGCCGACGCCGACCGCAGAGCGTTCACGCATGACCTCGCGGCGGAAGCGATAGAGCTCTGCGGGCCGGCCGCGGCCGCTGGCATCCCGGCGCCCCGTCGGTTCGACCAATTCGCCGGTAAAGAGCATCCGGCGGAAATTCTGTTTATGCAGGCGCACGCCCGCCAGGGCTTCGACCACACGCTGCAGCTGCAGAAGTGTGAAGTCCTTGGGCAGCAGTTCAAAGACCACGGGCCGATAGGCGAGCTTTCCGCGGATCCGGCTGAGCGCAGTTGCCAGGATGCGGCGGTTGTCGAGCGCCAGGGGCGGACTGAGCTGCCGCGCGGTCTCCACTAACTCTGGATCCGGTGGGATGTCGTCGCTGCCATTCAGCAGCTGCAATTGTTGGTGATCCCGGTGAGCCTCGAGCACCAGCCCGACTTCATAGAGCAACTCATAGCGCTCAAGCGTGCGAATGCGGTCGAGCTCGGCGGGCGCCTTCAACCCGAAGCAGACGGAAACGCGCTCCTCACGCTGACTGCGTTGAGATCGGTCCCCGGCTTGCCGGATCCAGCGCCGCAGAGCCGGGCGGATCACCTTTTCGACCACCTTTGGCGTGCCGTCGCGGCAGTCTTCCCAAGGGAGAAAGCGGTACCAGTCCTGCCAGTCGGCCTCGCCACTGCCTGCCACGTCGGATTCGTGGGTCAGCGCCAGATAGGCGATCGATACAACGCGTGGGCCGCCCTGCAACTCCGGCAGATCCCGGTATTGATCACCGAAGGTATAGAGCTGCTCCACATAGCGAAGGTCCAGTCCGGTTTGCTCCTCAACCCAATGCCGCAGACCGAGCTCAAGCGTGCGGTGGCGCGTCGGATCGAACGGGCCAAAGGGCAGGGTATCCGGGCTGTCGACCTGCGAACTTTCAGAGCCGCGCTGCGCCGGGGTCGACAGGGGGTGGCTGAGCCGCCGGACAACAAGGACCCGTGGAACTTCGTCCGTAACGGCAAGAACCACGGCCGTCAGACCGACAACGATGTCCTGCGTTTCCGTCACTCTGCGCCTGTGCTCCCCAGTCCGCGGCCAGTTCCAGCCTTGTCCGCCTCGAAGAGCCGATCATAGGGAATGTCCGTTGTGGGCGCCAATCTCAAGTGGAGGATTTTGGTGCTTTCAATTCCTCTTTCCTCCTGTCGCTCAAAATTGCAGTAAAAAACAACGTATAGAAGTATGGTCTATGACTTTTAAACGGAAATGAAGTAGCTTGTGTGTTACACCCCTAGTGAGAATTACATTCGGCGTAAATTTCACCTTCAATCAACTGACACCATCAATGAGGAACTATGCTTAAAATTCACCATGTACTTGTTATCGTAGCTGCACTCGCAGTGTCTGGCTGTTCCACCTGGTCGACGGCAAAGGTTGAGCCAGCACCGGAAGCTGCCGGTACAACAGCTAAAGATTCAGGGACAAAGGCAGAAGCTAAGGCGGCGCCAGCCGAGAAAACAAATCCGGCAGACATTCTGGTGACCAAGGATGATATCGAGGACCGGCCTTACCGTGTCCTTGGAGACATCAATGTAACGGTCAACAAGACCACCCTGTTCCATCCCGACCCAACGCCTGCCCTGGTCGATGAAGAGTTGCGTGAAGAAGCCGCGGAGCTTGGGGCCGACGCCGTAATCCTGGTGCGCTACGGCACTGTGGGCGTGGGACTTGCTAGCTGGGGCTCGTTGGACGGAAATGGTCGTGCTATTGCGTTTGAAGAGTAAGGTCGCCGTGATCGCGTGCCTGGGCTTGGCGGCCTGCGCGCGATCTGCGCCCGAACTGCCGGCGGACTATGCTTCGGTAAATCCACAGGCAGAGCTTTCGGAGGCGGATTTCGATCAGGCCGACCTCAAAGCGACCTGCGGAGAGATTGCGGCGGAAAAAGCTGGCATCAATAACCGCTATGGCGTTCTCGAGCGCCAGATTACCAGCACGCGGAAAGAGGAACAGACGGCTGGATATCTGTCCGGTGTCCTTTTCCCTCCCGCGGCTTTGGCAATCGACAGAAAAGAAGAGGAAAAGGCGCGATTGGATGAGATGCAGGCGCGTCTCGATAAGTTGGGTGCTTTGTCCCGATTGAAGACTTGCCTCAAGAGCCCATTGCCGGTTGACGCTCAACTCGGGCCGTCACCCGTCCAGTAAAGCGGGACGACACGATCGAGTGTGGTCAGCGCCTGCGGCAAAAAAAAACGGCGGTTCCGTCAGGAACCGCCGTCAAGGGGCACTCTATCCACGTTGCGCTGTTATAGAGTGGCTTTCGTGGATACGGATTTTCTGCCATGCCTGGTGGCGAAACCCAGGCCAGCCAGTGAAAAGCCGAAAAGGGCCAGGGTCGCAGGCTCTGCGACACCCACCGCTTGGGCCGTGATGGAAAAGGTGGTTTGCAGCGTATTGGTCAGGCCTTCGAGAGTCAGGAAGCCGACGCAGCCTATTGCTGCGCCCGCGGTCAGACAGGCATCGTCCGCGAGCTGGCCCAGGCCTTCGCCGTCGATGGTCAGCGTGTAGATGAAGTCTTCGATCTGGAAGACCTGCACCAGCGCCTCCGGATTATTGACGATGAAAATGTCGTCACAGGAAGATGTCGAGACAAAGCCGCAATCGCCGGTGTTGCCGGATTCGAAGAAGCTGATGTCAAACTCCCGCGATCTGATTTCCACCGTCGAATTATCGGGCAGGAACGAGGTTAGTGTGATCTGCGAGAACAAAGTGGCGGAGGTTAAGGTGACACCGGAAATCGGATTATTCTGATGGACCAGACTTGCCCCGTTGACCGACCCGCCGTTGGTCACCACGTTGGGTGGATCGGTGATCGAAGGGTCAACCGAAAGCGATGACGGTCCGACCGATCCATCACCCCAGGACAGGACGGTCGGACTGTTTGCAAGCTCGGGATTTCCCGCCGAAGGGACGACGCCTGCAGGTGAAAAGTCGGTAAACGCCGAATCCACGCGGTAGTTCCATTCGGTAATAAGGGCCGCGTCGGCGCCTGGGATCGTCATTAAGACCAAAGGCAGCGCAGCTGCCAACGCACCCAGGCAGTTTCTGGCAGGTCTGCCTTTACGCAGGGGTGCGAAATTTTTCGCGAGATTAAACATACTGCCTCCTTGCAGCATTTGAGATGTGTCCGACCTGTCTCGAAAGTTCGACAAGGGGAGGCGATGAAACGGCCTCGGAAACCAGCAGACGGCGAAGAATCTTCCCCCCTTCGCAGAGCGCTAAAATGAACCTATGCCTTCAATGCCCCGTGGTTATGTCGCGCGGCCAACACAAAAGGTTCAGAAAATCTTCAATCGAAAGATCCGCTGTAGTGTATTGGCGTAAATTCAAGAAGTATTAGGCTTTTATTCCGAGATAAAATCAATAAACAGAATCGAATATCCGTTAATTAACACAAGAACCATAAATATCATTACTATGACATAAATAATCTTAGGTTCTGCACAATATAGGCGAACATAAAGCGTCATATATTATTCACGGTGGTGGTGTTTGTTTGTAGAAATATGTTTCGTGTCAGGGATCGGTTATTTTAAGGGCGTCAGGCGCTACAGGCCGGATAGAGTTTCATTTGCCTCAAGAAACCTACGCTTTCCGACGGAATTCGGCTGATCTGATAGAAATTTCGTGCCGGGATTTAAGGGCTGCGAAGCGTCTTGACACAAGATTGCCACTGCTGCGGAAAGCCTTGGTTAATAACCGCAATGCAAACTACTTCCCGTTCTGGAAAACACTCTCGACGGCTCGGGTACTGAAGCCACGGCAAGATGGCAGTGTATGAGTTCTCTCCGGCCTTTCCGGTTGGGAGACGGGGTGGAGACCGGAGCATTGGATCGGCGCAAAGGGCGTCATGGGATCAAGAAATGAATTCGAGAGACTCAGAGTAGAAGATGGCAGCAGAGATTGAATGGGTGACCGGGGTCATCAGAGCCGGAAGAAACTTCGCCGAACATGGCGATGAATACGACTTCTCATGCACAATAAATCGCCGGGGCGACTGGGCGGAATTGATCGGCGGCAACGGTCAAGTTACCCCCGAGATCTGGCGGGAAGTGAAGGCCGCCCTGATGGCGCAGGGTGTGACCCATGCCCATTGGGACCGATTGAACAACTCTCCGAGATCGATCGTAGCGACCAATAAGGACCAGATTTCGGTCCAGCCGGAACAGCAGCATGGCCAGGCCCTCAACGCCTGAGCGCGTTCTTGTTCATGGCTTGCCGCATCGCGATGCAGTGTTTCCAAGGAAATGTTGCGGGCAAAAAGGAGGGTGTGCGCTACCGCACACCCCCAAGTTCTACCATCAATTCTATGTTGCTAGCCTGCGTGGGCTTACCTCCGCTTGGCTACTGGCGTGATTGTTTCAGTTAAAATGAAACGTTCAGGTTCCGGATTTAGGCGCCGGCGTTCTGGATCCGCTTAACGGCGTCATCGGTCGACCAAAGTGCATTGGCGACGTAGCGGAAATTGATCAGCGCGGCGAGATAGCCGTCGCCTTCCGGCAACTTTGCGCCCGCGGTCGCGTCACGGACCACGGCGACTTCGTAGCCCTGTTCCAGCAGTTCGTAGAGATGCGCCTGGACGCAGAGGTTGGCCGACATGCCCGCCAGGATGACCTTGCTCACACCCGATTTTCGTAATTGAAGGCTCAGGTCGTTGACCTCTGGTCCGTAGACTTTGTGCGGGCTGGCGATAATGGTCTTGCCGTCGTTGATGTATTCCTTGAACTCGGGCATGAAGTCAGCGCCCGAGCCGTCGAAATCGGTCAGATCGAGCGGACCTTTGCGGTCAAACATGCCGATCGAGTGCATCAGCTTTTCCAGTGGGCCTTCGAACTTCCAGCCATGATCGGTTGGATAGTAATAGTGCGGCGAGATCGCGACCGTCATGCCGGAGTCTTTGGCAGCCTTGAACAAGCGGCCGATATTGGGAACCGTGTTGTGCTCGGTGACGCTTTCCCCCACGACCTTCCAGGTCACGCCCTTCGGACTCAGGAAGTCGATCTGAGGATCAATGACCACCAGTGCCGTGTCGTTCAGGGAGATGGCAACATCGGTTGCGGGCAGCGCGCCTTCTGCCGGATCGGCATAAGCGCTTTTATCGCCGGCCTGGGCTGCGGTTGCGAAGCCGGCGGACGCGGCGACTGCAGTCGCGGCTACGGCGCTTGCTTTCAGCATGTCCCGGCGGCCGAGTTTTTTTTCCTCGTCCGAGTGATGATCGCAGCATGACATTGGGTGTCCTCCTCTTGGTGAAAGTGATACCTCAAAGCTAATGACTGCCAGGTGCCTTTTGGTCGCTAAGCTGTGCCCGATCGTCCAAGCCGGCTTGAATGCAGTCTCAATCTGCTTGATCGTAGAGTGGGGCGTGGCGTGTGACGCAAGATGGCGTCGCCCGGGGGCGCGATCTTTGAGGATTAGCCCTCGGGGGGTTGGACTCTTGGAATAGCCATTCGGAGTTGGGGCTGAGAAAAAAGGGGGCGTCAGGGTGTTGAGTCTGGATCGCGTACTTGACGGGCTGGTCGTGGACGTCGAGCCTTTTGCGCTTTGTGAAGTGCGCGGCGAAGGCAGACTCGAGGTCGGTTGCCAGGATCGGGCGACACTCCATTATGTGATCGCCGGCACAGGTGCGTTTCGTGTCGCCGCCTGGCCGGATATCTCGGCAAAGGCGGGCACGGTCGTCATTATTCCGCCTGCGGTACCGCACCGACTACGTGCCGGCGGACAGGGCGGGGCCGTACTACCGCATTGCATGCCGTTGGAACCGGGTTGGGCGCACCGGAGCGCGGGTGATGGCGAAGAGGGAGTCCTGGTGACCTGCGGCAGGATCCGGGCGAGTTACCGGGATGTTGAGGGCGTCTTTAATTATCTGCATGAACCGATTGTGACCGATCTCGCGCATAATGAGGGGTTAGGTCATGCGCTCACCCAGATTCTCAATGAATTTGCGTCTCCCAGGCCCGGCAGCCGTGCGCTGATCAGGGCCTTGATGCAACAGCTGCTCATCATGCTCCTGCGCGAGCATTGTGTCGGCGGGCAATGTCACATTCCCTGGATGGCGGCGGCTCAGGACGAGCGCCTATGGGCGGCGACCGGCTATATCTTCGGCAACCCCGAAGCCGCCCATTCGCTCGATGCATTGGCGGAGCGCGCCGGAATGAGCCGTTCGAGTTTCGCCGAACGTTTCAAAAACACCTTCGGCCGTGGCCCGATGGATCTGGTGCGCGAACTGCGCCTGGTGCAGGCCGCGCAGCTGCTGACAAATTCGGACATTCCGGTCAAGACGGTGGCGGAACAGGTCGGTTATGACAGCCGAAGCTATTTCAGCCGGGCTTTCCGGGATGCGTTCGGGTTGTCGCCGGCGGACTATCGCTTGCAACAGCAATCTGATGGCGAGTTGTAGCGCTGGCGGTTCATTCAGACGCTTCTGCGTTTCACCGCACGAGAGGAGTTCCGGATTAGGCGCAATCACTCCGGGTGATCCCGTCGGCCCGGTGAACCGACTCCGACCATATGAGTTGTGGCGGATTCGCATGTTTTGACGAAACCAAGTTGTGGTTCCCAGAAAACATGACCCGTTCTAGGCCGCAGTGGCTTCCCGGTTTCCGTTGCGTTTTTGCTGGGCGGCTTCTCTCGAAGCGCGCAGCCAATCGCTTGTGCGGAGAAAGCGCCAGACGGATGCTGGCGGAATATTCAGGCGCGCGCGCGAAACTTTTTGTGCACGCAATCCCAATGCTGCAAGCCGTCTTTGCGAGACCGGTGATACCGGTCCATAGGTAAACTGAATGAAGTCGCCGTCCCGGCCAACCAACCGGAAGCTTTCTTCTAATAGCGTTTCCTGAAACTCGGGTGGCATCGAGAGCAGCGGCAGACCGGAGACAATTGAGCCCACATCGCCACGATATTCAACGCCAAGTGTTTTCAGTGCTTTCACGGCGTCCATATTGAGAATCCGCACTTGCGGAAAGCGTGCCGCCAGTACCCGGTAAAGCCGACGGTCGCGTTCGATGACAACGAGCTGCTCAGGAGGAAGACCGCTGTCCAACAGGGCCTGTGTGATGCTCCCGGTCCCGCCGCCTAGTTCGATGACGAGACGGCCGGATTCGCTGTCGCTGGCTTTCGCCATGGCCCTTGCCAATTCACGACCGCTCGGCATGACCGCGCCGATTGCAAAGGGGTTGCGCAACCATTGTCGAAAGAACACCCAGTTCGCCTTGTTGCGGCTCCGTTTCATATCGCTTTGCGTTCCATCTTGATGACGGGCTTCGAGGCCGGCGAAGTCGCGTACGGCGGCGAAGGTTTGCGGAAATTTTAGTCGTTGTAGAAACAAATCAATGGCCCAGTGCTGCAAATTCCGAGCTGCGAATCGCATTGTATCCAATGTCTTAAGTTGAATCATGCTTCGGGTGCAAAAGTCCAGTGCTGGTTTTGTGGCGGCCTAGTTACTGATTGTTGAATGTGGGTTTGGTGCTTGGTTTTACAAGCGGGTCCAATGGCTGAAGACCTGAGTCTAATATGTGGCCCGGCCGCCTGACAGATCGAATACGGCACCGCTATTAAAACTGCAGGCGGTCGAGCAGAGCCACAACACCAGCTCTGCGGCTTCGTCGGATTCTCCAAGCCGTTTCATCGGCGATTTGTCGATCATGGTCTGCACATGTTCCGGAGTCATTTGATCCAGGATCGCTGTACGAATGGCTGCCGGGGCAATGCAGTTGACCCGAATATCGGTGCCCGCAAGCTCCTTACCCAGTGATTTTGTGAACGCCATCACGCCCGCTTTGGCTGCGCTGTAGGCGGAGGCGTTGGGGGTGCCTTCTTTTCCTGCGAGCGAGGCCATGTTCACAATCCGTCCAAAGCCCTGATTTTGCATCACAGGCACGACCGCGCGGCAGATCTTGAAGGTCCCGACCAGGTTCACGTCGATTACGGCCTGCCATTTGTCTGCGGAGTAGGCGGCCACAGGGACGGTGGGGCCTGAAAAACCGGCATTGTGGCTGAGGAAATCGATACGGCCATGACGGGAAAGCGTCTGGGCAACGGCCGTTTCTATTGCAGTTAAATCCGTGACGTCGACATCGTAGAAATCATGTTCGAAGCCCAGGGCTTCAGGTTCCTCCAGGTCCCACACGACCACCGTTGCACCGGCGTTATGGAGTTTCCTGGCGATCGCGGCACCGATGCCGTTTGCACCTCCGGTGACCACTGCGACACGGCCTTCAAATCCGTAGCTCACGTCTGGCATCTGCGTCATCCGTCTAACGAATGAACTGCTGAACGTAGTCGGCGCCCAGACCGACCTCTTCATAGTGCGCACGGCACATGTCGATTTTGGTGAAGACGTCTTCGTATCCGAGATGTTTGCCGTAAGGGTCGACGTAATACATCACGCCGTTGACCTGAAAAAAGGTGATCATCTCTTCAACATCGTCGGGCACGATCAGGGTGTGCGTTTCACCCGGCGGCTCGTAGACGTAGCTGCCTTCCCGGGCCTCCCAGTCGTGTTCAAGATAATGCCAGCGGCCTTTCAGGACGAAACCATGTACAGCGTTGGCATGACGGTGGCGCGACAGTACACCGGATTTTCTGACCTTCAGTAAAGTCACCCAGTAGCCCTGGGACACATTGAGGCAAAGCGGCCGGAAATAGACGTTCTCGGCCTGCTTTACCCAAAGCCGTTCGTCCTCTGAATTTGCATCGGGAACGATGATCTCGGGCAGGGCGTCCGGCGGCATGGGCAATTGGTAGGGTATGCGTGCTGTTTCATCTTTTTCGGCAAGAGGCATGGGTTCGGTCTCTCTATTCAAAATGATTTTTTTTTGGGCGGGCGGACTTTCTTTCCCGACCGGACGGTCACATTGCGGCGTAGCCACCATCAACGTTCAGCAAAGTACCGGTAATGTAGGATGCGGCATCACCCGCCAGAAACAGCGCGGGTCCGATCAATTCTTCCGGCTTGCCCCAGCGCGCCATCGGCGTGCGTCCCATGATGGCGGCATTGCGTTCTTCGTCGCCTCGAAGGTCGTGAGTGAGCGGCGTGGCGATCCAGCCGGGGGCCAGGGCGTTTACCCGGATCGAGTCCTTCGCATAGGCGATCGCGAGCGACTTGGTGAGCTGGGCAATACCGCCTTTGGACGCGGCATATCCGGGCACCAGGCCACCGCCAAAGTAACTAAGCATCGATGCGATGTTGATGATGCAGCCTTGGCTCTCGGCAAGTTTCGTCCGGGATTCGGCGCAAACCCGCATCGCACCGTTCAGGTTGATGTTGACGACCGAAGAGAAAACCTCCGGATCAAGTTCCTCGCCGCGGCGAATTACCCCTGCCGCGTTGATCACGACATCAAGCCGTTCGCAACCGGATATCAGTTGTTCTATCGAATTCTGGTCGCAGACATCGAGGCTGTGAAACGTGATGCTCTCGGTTCCGTCGGGCAAGTCACCAAGACCTGCTGCCGCAACCTTGTAGCCGGCCTGTGCAAAACCTTGCGCCAGCGCCAGACCGATTCCGCTGGTCCCACCGGTGACAAATGCTGTGCGGCGTTTCTGAAGCTTGTGATCGTTGCTGGACATGCTGTGCTTTTGTTGTTCAAATTGTCCAATATATGGACATACGTCTAATTTATGATAAGTTGAAAGAATGCCTGCCTTTTGTCAATGAGTTCAGGCGGCACAGTCCTGCCTTTTTCGAAAACTGTATTGAATCGCTCCAGTACGTCGGCGGATGGAAGTCTTGACGGTGAACAATAGAATTCTTGGGACGCAGAGTTTTTCACGGAGCATCGCTGTCCTGCAGTTGATCTCCGAGCGGGACTCGCCGTCCGTATCCGACCTCCTGAAGCTGTGCGATCTGACGCGCCCGACGCTCTACCGCATTCTGGCGTCTCTGGAAGCAGAAGGGCTGATCCAGCAGACGAGCGATAAACGCTATAGGCTCGGAGCCCGTTTGGTTGGACTGGCGCACAAGGCGCTTGCCCAGATGGATTTGCGAAGTCTGGCCCGTCCATCGCTAGAGATGCTTCGGGACGACACCGGTGAAACGGTGCATCTGGCGGTCCGGAACCGCGAGCAGATGATCTACATCGACAAGATCGAAAGCCGCGAAGTCGTGCGCATGGCATCAACGATCGGAACGCCGGTTCCGTTTCATTCCAGCTCGGTCGGCAAAGCCTATCTTTCCGCAATGCCGCATGAAGACGCCCTTGCCCTTCTGGATCGGCTCCCGCTTGATGCGGTGACGGATCAAACGAACACCGATCGTGATCGTCTAAAGCGTTTCATGATCAGGGCAGATGAATTGGGCTATGCCTACGACGATCAGGAGAACGAAAAGGATATCGTTTGTTTCGGGGCGGCTATCAGGGATGTTTCCGGTGGGCCGGTCGCTGCGGTGAGCGTTTCAGTCCCTCTCTTCCGCCTGCGCGATGATCGTCGTTTTTATTGGCGGGCGTTGTTGCGCCATACAGCCGAGATTTCGGCACGGTTAGGTTATTCAGATCTACTTGGTGACGTTCGAATGGGATCTTGAATCTTCGGAGCACTTACGGAATGCTCCCGCGTTCATCAAGACGCTTAGCCACGCGAATCCAACCACCTGCAAGGTCTGAGAAATGATCACTGTCTACGGCATCAAGAATTGCGATACCTGTCGAAACGCCTTGAAGGCGCTCAAGGAGCAAGGGCGTGAGCATAGCTTTCACGACCTGCGTGTCGATGGATTGCGCGAAGAATCCGTAGTCCAGTGGCTGGACGCCGCCGGATGGGAAAAACTTCTGAATCGGCGTGGCACCACGTGGCGCAAGCTGCCGGAAGCCGAGCGCGAGAACCTCGACGAGCTAAAAATAAAGCGCCTGTTGCTGGACAATCCCACGCTGATCAAGCGCCCGGTCTTTGAGTTGGCCGGTGAGGTGGTTGTCGGCTTTGATGCCGCCGCGAAGGCGCGTCTGGATGAACTCACTGCCGATTAACGCACCTCGGGTTCAATCGTCCGATGAAACTGATCCGACCGTCTGACTGGAAGACCACGCCCTGGAGATCCGGCCACGGTGAAACCGCTGAAATCGCGGTTTTTCCGGCAGATACGGATCTGGCGGTGGGCGACTTTGACTGGCGGGTCAGCCTTGCGAGCATGAGCGAAGACGCCGGCTTTTCCGCCTTTCCCGGTTTCGGCCGTATTCTCACTGTCGTTGAGGGCAAGGGGCTTGAGCTTGATGCGCGCCCAGCGGGAACCTGCGATCGTGTAGTGCCTCACGCACCGACCTATTTCCCCGGGGAACGCACTCTGACAGGGCGTCTGAGTGACGGTCCGGTCAAGAACCTGAACCTGATGTTCGCGCGGCACAGGCTGCGTGGCTCCGTACGCTTGTGCGAGTCCAATCCGGCCGGCATGACGCTGTCAGGTTCGGCAACGGCTCTGCTGATCTTGTCCTTGGAAGAAACGACGGTGCAGGTGTCTGATAGGGTCGAAGGCCGCAGGTATGAACTGGGCGCAATGGACGCTTTGTTGCAATGCAGTACGTCCAACAGTCTATTTGAACTGAGATGTGCGGGCAGAGAACCCTGCCGGTTTGTTCTTATTGAAATCGCTGGCTTGAATGGCTGAAGCTGTAGGAAGTACAGAGCCCGACCAAGCCTGTTTAATGGATCGTCAGCGCTAATATACTGGTGCAATGAGGCCTGTGGCCTGCAGTTAAGCGCGCTCCAGGCCTTACCCGTATCTTTCTTGCCGGTCAGGCATCAGTATCAAGTGTTTCGCGCGTCGGCAATTTGTGACTGACCGTTCGGTAATTTAGTTTATCGCAAAATAATTGTGCAGGTGCGAAAAGCTTGTTGCAGCCTTGTTACGTCTTGTACTAGATTGTGTTTCGAAAATTACACTACATAAAAGATTTTGATAATAATCTTTCGTTTTTTGTGAGGGTGCAGCGGAAGCTGCCAGAACGGTGGATGAGACTATGCTCGAGAAGCACGGCTACTACATGGAAGATCTGACCGTCGGCATGACGGCGGTGTTCGCGAAAACGGTGACTGACGCTGATATTGTGATGTTTGCAGGGGTTTCCGGAGACACCAATCCTGTACATCTGGACGAGAGTTTTGCCACGCAGACCATGTTCGGTGATCGTATCGCCCATGGGATGTTGTCGGCGAGTTTCGTGTCCACGGTTTTCGGCACCAAGCTTCCCGGGCCCGGTTGTATATACATGAGCCAAAACCTGCGCTTCAAAGCTGCGGTCAAATCAGGCGATACGGTCACGGCACGAGTGACCATTCGTGAAATCATCGGCGAAAAAAACCGCGTCGTCTTCGATACGGTCTGCAGTGTCGGCGACAAGGTCGTTATTGACGGCGATGCCATGCTGATGGTGAGCCGCAAGGCGGCGTAGCGCGCCGCCTAATATCCGAATTCAAGTTAGGGTCTGTCTGCAGCAATAGCGGCCAGTACTTTGCGCCAATCTGGCTTTCCCTAGCGGTTAAGGGGAGTTCGCCTCTAGGGAGGACCCGAGGGTCTTGTCCCCAGAGCCTGGTTCGCCTTCAAGCTTTCTCCAAGGAAGAGCTGCCTACCCAAAGCCCCTTTCGCCGCGCTATGGTCGGCCGGAGGTTCGCGGTGATCGGCGAATCTTCGGACGGATCAGGGTTAAATCTAGATCCGTTCGGCTAAATCAGTGGCGGTTTCGGTGGGTTTATGGCAATCCGGGGCGGTAACCGGAGGCGGGCAAGGCGAATGACGATATTTCACAGTTCCAGCAGTGTTCCGGCAGAGGCTCGTGGTGCGGTTGTCGCGATCGGGAACTTTGACGGCGTGCATCTGGGACATCAGGCGGTTTTGGCGCAGGCGCGGGCGATTGCCGATCGGCTGGACACGTCGCTTGCCGTTCTGACCTTCGAGCCGCACCCGCGCTCTGTCTTCAAACCGGACTTGCCGACTTTTCGCCTCACCCCCTTGCCGGCCAAGGTCGAGGCCCTAAAATCCGTCGGGGTCGATCATGTCTTCGTGTTGGATTTTACCCCGGATTTCTCGAAACGCAGCGCCGAGGATTTTATGACCGGCGTGCTGCAGAGCGACTTGGGCGCGCGCCATATCGTGGTCGGTTGGGATTTCTGTTTTGGTCATAAACGCGGTGGTGATGCGGCTTTGCTGACCCGGCGCGGCGCCGATCTCGGCTTTGGAGTCACCGTGACCGAGGCGGTCAAGACCGGCGATCAGCAGGTTTATTCTTCGTCCCGGATCCGCGAATGCCTTCTGGCAGGTGATCTTTCGGGGGCTGCGGCCTTGCTTGGCCGACCCTGGGAAGTCGACGGTATGGTTCTGCATGGCGACAAGCGGGGGCGGACGATCGGCGTGCCGACCGCGAACCTTTCCATGGAGGCCTATATGCACCCCAACCTGGGCGTCTACGCCGTCCGGGCCGGCATGAAGGGCGGGGACGACGGAAGTGGTATATACAACTGGGTCGATGGGGTCGCGAACCTTGGGCGGCGGCCGACGGTCGAGGGCAGCAGGGTCCAACTCGAGGTTCATCTCTTCGATTTTGACGAAGATCTCTACGGGCGCTTCCTGCGGGTTCAGCTCATCGAATTTCTGCGCGGGGAAAAGAAGTTTGACGGCCTGGACAGTTTAAAGGCACAAATCACCTCCGACTGCGAACAGGCGCGCCGCATTCTGGCGGTTTATCCAGCTTAAATCCTGGAAAAGCCCGGTTTGCCGCCCGAGCAGGCAGGTTAATTTCGATGATGCAACATGGAAGAGTCTCGCGATGAGCGTTGACTACAAATCAACTGTATTTCTTCCGCGCACGGATTTCCCGATGCGCGCCGGCTTGCCGCAGCGTGAGCCTGAAATTCTTGCGCGCTGGGAGGAAATCGGCCTCTTCAAGCGGCTGCGCGAGGACTCGAAAGGCCGCGAGAAGTTCATTCTTCACGACGGGCCACCCTATGCCAACGGTCACCTGCACATGGGGCATGCGCTCAATAAAGTGCTGAAGGACGTGGTCAACCGTTCTCAACAAATGTTGGGTAAGGACGCGCACTACGTCCCGGGTTGGGACTGTCACGGACTGCCGATCGAATGGAAGATCGAGGAAGGCTATCGGGCGCGGGGGCAGGACAAGGACGAGGTTCCGGTCGTCGAGTTCCGCCGCGAATGCCGGGAATTCGCCGAAAAATGGGTCAAGATTCAGACCGAGGAGTTTAAACGCCTCGGGGTCGAAGGGGACTGGGAACGCCCCTACACGACCATGAGCTTCGATGCCGAAGCCCGGATCGTGCGCGAGATCGGCAAGTTTTTGCTGAATGGCGGCCTCTATGCCGGTGCCAAACCGGTGCTCTGGTCCGTGGTCGAGAAAACCGCTCTCGCGGACGCCGAGGTCGAGTATCACGATCACAAGTCGCCGACTATCTGGGTCCGTTTCCCGGTCGTAGAAGGCCCCGATGTCCTGAAGGGCGCCGCCGTGGTGATCTGGACCACGACCCCCTGGACGATCCCCGGCAACCGCGCGGTCGCCTGTGGACCGGATTTCGATTACATCGGCATCGAGGTCAAGGCTGTCGGCGAGAACAGCCGCGCCAAGGTTGGCGAGAAACTGCTGCTGGCCAAAGAACTTTATGACGCTTTTGCCGAAAAGTGCGAGATCACCGAGCACGAAGTCTTCTGGCAGGGCGTCGGCTCCGAACTCCTGGGGTTGCGCTGCGATCATCCGCTGGCTGCTGCCGGTTACGATGCCGGTGCGCCGGTTCTCAACGGCGACTTCGTCACGACAGAGGCAGGCACCGGTTTCGTGCACATTGCGCCGGGACACGGTGCCGATGACTTTGAGCTCGGCAAGGCGAACGGTCTGGAAATTCCACAGACCGTCGATGCGGACGGCAGCTTCTTCGCGCATGTTCCGCTCTTCGCCGGCACGGTTGTCTATACAAGTGAAGGCAAGGAAGGCGACGCCAACGGCAAGGTGATCGGCGCTCTGATGGAGGCCGGCTCGCTGATCGCAAAGGGCAGTCTGCGCCACAGCTATCCGCATTCCTGGCGATCAAAGGCGCCCCTGATCTTCCGGAATACGCCGCAGTGGTTCATTTCGATGGACACCAACAACCTGCAGAAGAATGCGGTTGAGGCGATCGAATCCACCAGCTTCGTACCGGCATCCGGCCGTACCCGGCTGCTGTCGATGGTGGCGGACCGTCCCGACTGGTGTGTGTCCCGCCAGCGGCTTTGGGGTGTACCGCTGCCGATCTTCGTCGAAAAGGCGACGGGAGAACCGCTGCGCGATGCCGCCGTTATCGAACGCGTGGCCGAGGCTTTTGCGCTGGAAGGCGGCGACGCCTGGTTCAACAGCGATCCTTCGCGTTTCCTGGGTGACGATTACAAGATCGAGGACTACGAGCAGATCACCGACGTGGTCGAAGTCTGGTTCGATTCAGGCTGTACCCATAGTTTCGTGCTGGAAGCCCGGCCGGAGCTGCAATGGCCGGCATCGCTTTATCTGGAGGGCTCCGATCAGCATCGCGGCTGGTTCCAGTCGTCGCTGCTGGAATCCTCAGGCACCCGGGGCCGCGCGCCCTATGATGCGGTCCTCACTCACGGCTTCCTGCTGGACGAGAAGGGCCGCAAGATGTCCAAGTCCCTTGGGAACGGCGTCGAACCGCAGGATGTTATGAACGAGAGCGGTGCCGACATCATCCGCCTCTGGGTCGTGGCGTCCGACTACACCGCAGATCTGCGGGTCGGTCCGAAGATCCTTCGCTATCAGGTGGATGCCTATCGCCGCCTGCGCAACACCCTGCGCTTCATGTTGGGTGCGCTGGAAGGATTTTCAGAGGAAGAGCGCCTTCCGGCCGAACAGATGCCGGAGCTGGAGCGCTGGGTGCAGCATAGGCTACAGGAACTGGATGTCGTGGTGCGCAAGGGCTGCACTGAGTTCGATTTCCATAACATCTATAAGAACCTGCATAATTTCTGCGCCGTCGATCTCTCGGCCTTCTACTTCGATATCCGCAAGGACGCTCTCTACTGTGACCGCTCGGACGCCCTGCGGCGGCGGGCGTGCCGGACAGTGATCGATCAAGCCTTTAACTGTCTGGTGACCTGGCTGGCGCCGATCCTCTGCTTTACGGCCGAAGAAGCCTGGTTGGCGCGCGGCACCGGGCCGGAAGAAAGTGTTCACTTGCGGCTGTTCCCTGAGGTTCCCGCCGAGTGGCATGATGCGGCCCTGGCGCAGAAATGGTCTGCGGTTCGCGAGGTCCGCCGCGTGGTGACCGGTGCGATTGAACTGGAACGCGCTGGTAAGCGCATCGGATCCAGCCTTCAGGCAAAACCCGTCGTGACAATTGACCGCCCGGAGCTGATGGAAGCCGTACGCGGCGTCGACATGATGGATGTCGCCATCACGTCGGACCTGACTCTGGTGGAAGGAACGCCGGCGGATGGCGCCTTTACTCTGGATGAGGTGTCCGGCGTGGGTGTCAGTGTGGAGATGGCTGAAGGCGAGAAGTGCGAGCGCTGCTGGAAAACGCTTCCCGAAGTCGGGACATTTGAGGGGGCGCCGGGCACCTGTGGCCGCTGCGCCGATGCCGTGCAGCACTATGGCGCTGCAGCTCAATAAAACGACGGTTGGATAGCGCCTGATGTACAAGCTTACCGCCGTCTTGGCCACGATAGTGGTCGTCCTGGATCAGCTCACCAAGTGGTTGATCCTGGAGGTCGTTATGCAGCCGGTGCAGACCTTTGAGATCACAGGCTTTTTCAATATCGTTCTGGCGTTCAACCGGGGGGTAAGCTTCGGCCTGTTCGGAAACGACACGACCTGGATGCCCTATGTGTTGAGCGCGGTGGCTGCCGCAATCGTTGTCGGACTGCTGATCTGGCTGCGCGGACAGGACCACAGGATCAACGCCGTTGCCGTCGGACTGGTGGTCGGCGGGGCGATCGGGAATGTGATCGACCGGATTCGCATTGGCGTTGTGGTCGACTTTCTGGACTTTCATTTTGCCGGATGGCACTGGCCGGCCTTCAATGTCGCGGATATGGCCATTACCCTGGGTGTAGCCGTCTTGATGTTTGCTAGCTTGTTTGGTTACGTCAGTGAGGGTAAAAGGTAAGGGCTAGAGTGCGATTGTTCTTGATGTAAACGGTCACGAACGTAAATCGCCCTCTCACTATATGAAGGTGAGGCTGATTGACGTTTTCCACTGGTTCAGTGAAAAACGATCAGACTCTAGAGCAAACGACGCACAATCTGCTTTGGTTGTCTGGCGGTCATTTGCTCTACATTGATGGGTTGGAGCATCTTAACTGCGTCAGGTTTGATGCAGGAAGCTCTAGCGGGAGGAACATGATGTTTCGAACAAATTTCTTTAGCATTTTTTGCTTGGCTGGCGCGGCCCTGTTGCTGTCCGCCTGCGAAAATGTCCGTTCCGAGCTGGGACTGAACAAACAGTCGCCGGATGAATTTCGCGTGGTTTCGCGGGCACCATTGAGTCTGCCGCCGGAGTTTACTCTGCGCCCGCCGGAGCCGGGTAGCGTTCGTCCACAGGAAGGTTCGGCGCAAGACCGGGCCAAGCGGGCTGTGTTCCGGGCGGAAACAGCAGGCGTGTCACTGGATGAGCGGATCCCTGCCGACGGCCGTTCTATCGGCGAGAGGTCTCTGCTCATGGCCGCTGGTGCGGACAAGGCCGAGCCTGATATTCGTCAGATCGTGGATCGCGAGACCGGCCGTCTGAACGAGGAAAATGAGAGCTTTATCAACGACCTCGTGTTCTGGAAAGACCAACCGCCAGCGGGTGAGGTTATCGACGCCGAGGGTGAGTCGCAACGCATCCGCGAGAATGCCGCGCTGGGTAAGTCGGTGACGTCGGGGCAAACGCCAACGATCGTGCGCGAGGATGAAGCCTTTCTCGAAGGAATTTTCTAGACTCCGGTCGGATTTTGGAGATTTCGGACTCGGAAGGATACCTGCATAACGCTCGGGGCTTGATGCCTTTTGGCCAGGGTGATGGGTGAGAGTCTCGAAGGCTTTACCCGGTGCAAAATTGCGTGTCGCGCGGGAGTCTGTGACAAAAATCAAGCATATGTGATGCCCGCCTGTTCGCGGAACGGCTTGAGGTCACCAAAGTAAACGCCATATTAACCATAATTCGTTACTCTGGTTTCAGTCGTACTCGCCCTTTGGTTCGCTTTTTTCCCGGAAAAGACATGCATCTTTTTTCACGCACGACGTCTCTCCGCTTCCTCTCCAATCTTCATATCCTTGCCTTGGCGGCGATCGTCTTTGGCGGATCTGCCTGGTTCCAGGCAACAGCAGACGCTAGTGTCTTTGATTCTGAGACCTTTACGCTGGACAACGGCATGCAGGTCGTCGTGGTGCCAAATCACAGGGCGCCGATCGTCACCCACATGGTCTGGTACAAAGTCGGCGCTGCGGATGAATCCGCCGGCGAATCCGGTAATGCCCACTTCCTGGAACACCTGATGTTCAAAGGCACCAAGACTCTTGGTCCCGGGGAATTTTCGCGCATCATTCAACTCAATGGCGGACGGGAAAACGCATTTACCAGCCAGGATTACACGGCTTACTTCCAGACCGTCGCGAGCGACCGCCTGGAAACCATGATGAAGCACGAGGCGGACCGGATGACCAATCTGGTCCTGACCGATGAGGTGGTTCTGCCGGAGCGTGATGTGGTGGTCGAAGAGCGCCGGAGCAGGACCGACAACAATCCCAGCGCCAAACTGTTCGAAACCATGCGGGCGGCGCTTTATCTGAATCACCCCTACCGTCTGCCCGTCATTGGCTGGCAACACGAAATCAAAGCGCTGAACACCAAGACGGCGTTGGCATTTTACCGAAAGTGGTATGCGCCCAATAACGCGATCCTGATCGTCGCCGGCGATGTAACTGCGGCGGAGGTGCGTCCTCTCGCCGAAAAATACTATGGCGTCATTCCTGCGAAGCCCGTACCGGAACGCATCCGTATTGAAGAGCCGCCGCAAACCTCCGCGCGCCGTGTTATTCACAAGAGCGCCCGCGTTCGACAGCCGACCCTCGCTATTAACTATCTTGCCCCCAGCTATCGCAGGGGTGCGACCGAGCACGCTTATGCTCTGCAGGTTCTTGACGAGGTGCTGAGCGGCGGCTCCACGAGCCGACTCTACAAGACGCTGGTGGTCGAGAAGAAACTGGCGGTTTCCGTCGGCAGCAATTACAGCGCGAGTTCGCTAGACCTCACTGATTTCAGCTTCTATGCCTCGCCGCAACCCGGTGTGGAAGTTGAGACCCTCGAGGCAGCCGTGCGTGCCGAGATCGCCAAAGTTCTCGAGAACGGCATCACGCCCAAGGAACTGGCATCGGCGAAACGGCGCAAGCGAGCCGGTTCGGTTTATGTTCGTGACGACCTGGGCACGGCGCCGCGCATCATCGGCATGTCTCTGGCAACCGGCCGGACGATCGAAGAGATCGAAAACTGGCCCGATCTGATCGATAAGGTCACGGTCGAGCAGGTCCTGGCAGCAGCACGCGCCGTCTTCCGGGACGAAAGCTCCGTGACCGGTCTTCTTCTGCCGAAGCCGACATCGTAATGCGGGACAGTTACATGAACCTCTCCTCTTTTTCGAAGCCTTCGGTGATGCCAATGATGAAAAATGTTGTTTCCAGCCTGGCAGTCAGCGTCGCCGTGGTCTTCTTGACCGCCGCTCCCGCTAACGCTGTCGAAATCGAACGGGTTGTCAGCCCTGGCGGTATCGAAGCCTGGCTGGTGCAGGATCATCGGAACCCGATCATTGCCATGGAATTCGCCTTTAAGGGCGGAGCGGCGCAGGACCCGGCCGATAAAGCCGGTCTCTCGGGAATGACGGCCGCATTGATTGATGAAGGTGCCGGTGAGCTGGATTCCCAAGGCTTTCGCGGCCTCATGGACGAAAATTCGATCGGGCTGAGTTTCGATGCCGGCCGGGATGAGTTCTCGGGCTCCCTGCGCAGCCTTACGGAAACCAAGGACCTGGCTTTCAATCTGATGCGGCTTGCCTTGACCTCGCCGCGGTTTGACGAAGAAGCGGTTGCCCGTATTCGCAGCCAGATCATGGTCGGCCTTGCGCAGAGGAAAGAATCGCCCGACGCAATCGCCGGAAAGACGCTTCGTGCACTGTTCTTTGGTGACCACCCTTACGGTCAGGCGACCGAAGGTACAATGGAGAGCGTACCGGCAATTACCGTCGAAGATATGCAGGCGCTGGTGCGTGAGCGCTTTGCATTGGACCGCCTAAAGATCGCGGTGGTTGGCGACCTCACCCCAGAGGAGCTCGCGACCCTGTTGGACCGGACCTTTGGTGGATTGAGAAAAACTTCCAGCCTTCCGCCGATTCCCGATACGGAAGTCATGGGAACCGGTGATCTGGTTGTGGTCGATAAAAACCTGCCGCAAAGTGTTGTGTCCTTCGGACATCAGGGCATCAAGCGCAGCGATCCGGATTACTATGCTGCCTATGTGGTCAACTACGTACTCGGCGGTGGCGGGATGTCATCGCGGCTGTACGAAGAGATTCGTGAAAAACGTGGTCTGGCCTATTCAGTCTACAGCTATCTGAATCCGTTGGACCATGCATCCTTGATCGGCGGTGGTGTGGCGACACAAAACGCCCGGGTTTCTGAAACCCTGGATATTCTGCGCGCGGAATGGAAACGTATGGCGGATGCGGGATTGAGCGCTGAAGACCTGGCCGATGCAAAGACTTTTCTCACCGGGTCTTTTCCGCTTCGCCTGTCCGGGTCGGACCGGATTGCGGGCATGATGCTGGGGATGCAGATTCAAGGCCTGGGCATCGACTATCTCGATATGCGCAACAGCTATATCGAGGCCGTGACTTTGGAGCAGGCGCAGCGTGTGGCCCGTGAACTCTTCAAGCCGGAGGCCTTGACCGTGGTCGTCGTCGGACGCCCCGAAAACGTCAAAGCCACCCGGCCTGCTCCGGATGGCGCCTCCTAAGTTCAGCGAAGCAGAAACCATCGAAGTCTTTTCGGGCCGGTGTGTATCCCACGCCGGCCCGAACTGTATTTGGCGGCGTAATTTTTCGACGATCGATGTCTTCTCGACGGGGGTGCCCCTTTTGCCCAAACGCCTTTCTGACGGCGTGCTTCCCTGTTAGTTTGAGGTCATTCAGCTGCAGCGCGATTCGCACAGCGGTCTCGATAAAAAGCGATGTGATGACCACAGCCGACCAAGATATCCAATCAAGCCTTGGCAAAGGCGCGGAGACAGGCTTGCCGAAGCGGGTTCTTCGCCGCCTGCCCAATACGCTGGTCAATCAGATTGCGGCGGGCGAGGTCATCGAACGGCCGGCGGCGGCGGTCAAGGAACTGGTCGAAAACGCCATTGACGCCGGCGCGCGCCATATCGACGTTGTGATGCGAGACGGGGGCCGCGCGTTCCTCTCGGTCGCAGATGACGGGTGTGGCATGACCGCCGAAGAGCTGACGCTGGCGGTCGAACGCCATGCGACTTCCAAGCTGCCGGCCGACGATCTGGTCGACATCAAAACCCTGGGTTTCCGTGGCGAAGCCCTGCCCTCGATCGGTGCCGTCTCGCGCATGACGGTCAGCAGCCGCCTCCCCGGTAGCGAGGACGGCTGGAGCCTTACTGTCGAAGGCGGTCAAGTGCTGCCGGCCGCTCCGGCGGCGCAGGCACCGGGCACCCGGATCGAAGTGCGGGATCTGTTCTATGCAACCCCGGCGCGCCTGAAATTCCTGAAGACGGCGCGCACCGAAATCAACCACGCGCAGGATGCGATCAACCGCCTGGCCATGGCCCATCCCGACATTGGTTTTACTTTATCGGACGAGTCCCGGCGGATCATCCGTCTCGCGCCCGCCGAAGGCGACCTCTTCGAAAGCCGCCTGAAGCGGCTGGCAGCCGTCATGGGGCACGAATTCTCGGAAAACGCTCTTCCCATCGAGGCGGAGCGGGAAGGTGTGCGCCTGTCCGGCTACATCGGTCTGCCGACCCTGAACCGGGGCAACGCGCAGCATCAGTATCTCTTCGTCAACGGCCGGCCGGTTCGAGACAAGCTGCTGCACGGTGCGGTGCGCGGTGCCTATCAGGATTTCCTGGCACGCGACCGTCATGCGCTGGTGGCTCTCTTTGTCGATCTCCCGGCCGAGCTGGTGGATGTGAACGTTCATCCGGCCAAAACCGAAGTGCGCTTTCGCGAAGCGGGGTTGGTGCGCGGGTTGATTGTCGGGGCCTGCAAGCATGCGCTGGCCGCCGCCGGTCATCGGGCTTCGACCACAGTTGCCACAGCGGCGCTGGGAGCCTTTCGCCAGGGCGAAGCGGATGGAACCGAACCGCGTGCGTTTCAGGGAAGCTACGGCTGGCAGCCCAGCGCACGTCTTCCTGCGGGTATGGCGGAAGCGGCCAGGGGCTATCATGCCCCTCTACCGGGCTTCGAAGGGGCGCCTCAAGCCAATAACCCGGCGTCGGCGGGTCCGGGTGCCGGCACCTTTGCCGGTGAGGAGGCTTACGATCCGCGTTCGACTGACGGCACCGAAGCGGAAAGCCTGGAAGCTTATCCACTTGGTGCCGCACGCGCGCAGGTTCATGGAACCTACGTGGTCGCACAGACGCGTAACGGCATCGTCATTGTCGACCAGCACGCGGCCCATGAACGGCTGGTGTATGAGCGCATGAAAGCGCAATTGGCCGAGGCTGGTGTCGCGCGTCAGATGCTGCTGATCCCGGAAGTGATCGAACTTGAAGAAGTGTCGGTGCAGCGTCTTACCGCGCGCGCCGAAGAACTGGCGGAACTCGGTCTTCATCTGGAAGCCTTTGGTCCCGGGGCTGTCGTAGTACGCGAGGTGCCTGCCTTGCTGGGCGAGGTCGACGTGCAGGGTTTGTTGCGCGATCTGGCCGATGAATTGGCGGAACTTGGCGAAGCGCTGGCGTTGCGCGAAAAGCTGGAACATGTCTGCGGGACCATGGCCTGCCACGGCTCGGTGCGTGCGGGGCGTAAACTCAATGGGGATGAAATGAACGCTCTGCTACGGCAGATGGAAGCCACGCCCCATTCGGGCCAGTGCAATCACGGCCGACCGACTTATGTCGAGCTGCAGCTTGCCGATATCGAAAAACTCTTCGGGCGTCGTTAACCGTCTATGGGGCGTCTTTTTACCTGCATTTTCATCGACCTGCTTGGGTTCGGCCTGATCGTTCCTCTGCTGACCTTCATGGCCTTGCGCTTTGACGCATCGCCGTTGGAGGTCACAGCCATGATCGCCAGCTATTCCCTCATGCAGCTCTTTGCGGCACCGCTCTGGGGGCGTGCGAGCGATCGATGGGGCCGTAAACCCGTCCTTTTGATCAGCTTCGCGGCGACGACCACTGCGTTCCTGATGCTGGCTTTCGCGCAGTCTTTTTGGGTATTGGTCGCGGCACGTGCCCTGGCGGGCGCGCTCAGCGGCGATCTATCAGCCGCACCGGCCTACGTGGCGGATATCACCACTCCGGAACGCCGGGCCAAGGGCATGGGTCTACTGGGGGCGGCTTTCGCGCTCAGCTTCATTGTCGGCGCAAGCTTCGGTGGCTATCTGTCCGAATTGAACGTGACGGCCATGCTGTTCGATGAGGCGGCAAGCGGACCGGATTACTTCTTCCCCCCTCTGCTTTCCGCCAGCCTCTCGATGACAGCCTTTTTCTTCGCACTGTTTTTTCTGCCTGAATCCCACAGGGTTAAATCCCGTGAAGAACGTGCAGAGGAGACCGAGGCCGCGCGCAAGGAAGCCCTGGGGCGCTCGTTGTATGAACGCATGATCACAACTCTCCGTGCGCTCCATTATCCGCATCTTGCGCTCGTAACGGCCATTTTGTTTTTAGTGGGTTTCGTGTTTGCTCATATGGAATCGACCTTGGCGCTCTGGGCAGATATCGCCTTCGGCTGGGACGCGCGGGAGGTCGGTTACCTCTTTGCTTTCGCGGGTGTCATCGCGGTTATCTTTCAGGCTGGCCTGCTTGGACCATTGACCCGCCGTTTCGGCGAGGCGCGCCTTGTGGTTTTTTCAGCGATCCTGTTGGGCGGTGGTATGGCGCTGGTGCCAAGCGCGACGGGTTTGGTCCAGCTCTTGGTTGCCATTGCTTGCCTTGCGGCCGGTTTCGGCCTGGGCAATCCGTCAATCCAGAGCCTGATCACCAAACTGAGCCGCCCGGAGATCGCCGGGGTGGCCCTCGGCATGGGACAGGCGGCCAGCAGCCTGGCACGGGTCATTGGGCCGCTGTGGGCCGGGTTTCTGTTCCAGAGAATTGGACCCGATTGGCCCTACATCGCCGGCGCGTTCTTCATGGCGCTGGTGTTTGTTCTTGCCGAGCGCCTGCGGCGGCAGATTCTCGCAGGCGGGGCCACGGGCGCGGCTTAGATCCGACGCAGAAATATGACCCGGGCCTTGCCGTATTTGCGATTGTCCAGCTCTTCAAATCCGTCTGGCGGAGTAAAGCTCTCCTGCGCCATGAGCTCGACCGCAACAATAGCCGACGGCGCAATCCAGCCCGCCTCGTTCAGAGCGACGATCGCCGGATGCGGCAGATCCTGGTTGTAGGGCGGGTCCATCAGAACGATCGAGCAGGCTTCGCGGGCAGGCGGTGGGCGCAGTACATCGCCCTGTAGGATCTCGCTTGAATCTTCTTCGTTGAGCGCTTTGATGTTGGCCCGGCAAGCTTTCAAGGAGGCCGCCTGATTCTCCAGAAAGGTTACTTTGGCAGCGCCGCGCGAGAGCGCTTCCAAACCCAGAGCACCGGTGCCCGCAAAGGCATCGAGTACCCGGGCATCAACCAGCGGATTACCATCGGCGAGCTTGCCCTGGCAAAGGATGTTGAACATGGATTCCCGAGTGCGGTCTGCCGTGGGGCGGACGGTCAGACCATCCGGCGCATCCAGAGGCCGCCCTCTATGACGTCCGCCGACGATTCGCATTCTTGCCTCCACGTTTAGGGGAAACCGAAGGTGCCGCAGCGCGTCCAGGCGCGGTTTTCTTTGCGGCTGCTTTTGCGGGCCGTGAGTGTGGAGTGCTGGCCTTCCCCGGCTTGGAGGTCAGGTTTTTGCCGCCGGCTCTCTTCGGCTTTTTGACCGTTATGTCGGTGAGGTCCGTTGCACCTTTGCGTGGACGGGCACTTGCAAGCGCTGAAGCCGTCTTACGGCGACTGGGTACGGTGCTCTTTTCTTTGCCGGTTTTGGCGGAAATGCCCGCTTTGCTTCTACTGGGTTTTCGGCCCGATGGGCGTTTCTCGGGCAATTTCGATGCGTCATCCGCGTCTGCGCCTGTCAGCCCCAGTTGATCCCGCAAAATGCGGGCGGGGATGGCTTCGATCTTTCCGGGCTCCAGATCGCCGAGCGGAAAGGGGCCGTAGGAGACCCGGATCAGGCGGTTGACGACCAGCCCGAGATGTTCGCAGATCCGGCGGATCTCACGGTTCTTGCCTTCGCGCAAAGTCATTGCGATCCAGGCGTTGCTTGCCGCTTGGTGTTCGAGCCGGGCCTGGATAGGGCCGTAATTGACGCCCTCGACGGTGATACCCTTCTCCAGTGCTTTCATCTGCGCCGGGTCGACTTTGCCGTGGACCCTGACCCGGTAGCGCCGTGACCATCCGGTGGAGGGGAGTTCAAGGCGGCGTTTCAATTCACCGTCGTTGGTGAAGAGCAGGAGGCCTTCGGAATTGTAGTCGAGGCGGCCGACGGGCTCCAGACGCGGCAGGTCCTTGGGCAATCCGTCGAAAACCGTCGGTCGGCCTTCCGGGTCCTTGCGCGTGGTGATGACGCCCTTCGACTTATGGAAACGCCAGACCCGCGCCTGTTCGGCCGCCGGCAAGGGTTGACCGTCGACAACAATAGACTGCCCGGGCGTGACCACGACGGCAGCGGTCTCCAGCGTCTTGCCGTCAAGCTGAACACGTCCTTCAGCGATCCAGCGTTCGGCATCACGTCGCGAACAGAGACCGGCGCGTGCGATGATCTTCGCAATGCGCTCGCCCTTTGAGGCGTTCTCTTTTTCGGTTGGTGTATGTGCTGGCTTGGCGCGCATGGCCGCAGTCTGCTTCTTCGGTGCTTTGTACGTGCCTTCCGTTACAGGTTTATTAGCCTGTACGTGCGTGTTTTTTTTACGCGCCGGCTTTCCGGAAAGAGCCTGTCTCGGAGCAACCTTCTTCCGTGCGGTCTTTCCCGATCTGTCGTCAGGCATGAGTGACTCGATTCTGGTGTTGTGCCGTTACTGCGTTCGTATCGGCAGCAGTCACGAAGGCTTTGAGGATGGCATCGTCGCCGCTGGAAATGGAAAATTCAGGATGCCATTGAACACCCAGGCAGAAGCGGTAGCCTGGCGCTTCGATCCCTTCAATGACACCGTCGTTCGCCGTGGCATTGACCAGGACTCCGGCCCCTACCGATTTAACGGCCTGGTGATGCGCTGAATTCACCGCAAGGGTCTCGGCTCGGCAGATGGAATGCAACAGCGTTCCCGCGACCAAAGTGACGTCATGTCCCGCTTGGTCGCGCGGGTTGGGTTGCTCATGCGCCAGGGGCCGTTCAACCTCGCCCGGAATATGCTGAATCAGTGCGCCACCCAAGACAACGTTCAACAGTTGCTGTCCCCCGCAGATGCCCAAAACGGGAAGGTCGCGGTCGAGCGCCCCGCGCGCGATGGCGAGTTCGAAGTCGGTGCGGCGGGTCTTGGTCGATACTGTCGCGTGGCGCGCGTTCGCACCGAAGATTGCGGGATCGACATCAAACGCTCCTCCCGTGACGATCAAGCCGTCGAGTTGCTGCAGATAGCTTTCAGCCAAATCCGGCTCATGAGGCAAGGCGACCGGCAGCCCGCCCGCTTTCACGACTGCGTCACAATAATTCTGACGCAGCGCGTACCACGGGAATTTCGACCAGCCTCCCGCCGCTTCTGAATCCAGTGTGAGGCCGACAAGAGGCCGGTTAGATGTGGAAATTCGTGACATGGCGCGAATGTAGGCGCGGCACAGGGGCGGAGCAATAGCTCGCTTAAAGCAGTGCCTCTCATTTTTGCGCTTTTTCGGACCCTACCTTTCCTTGCCGGATTGACCGGGTCGCCAAAAGGCATTAATTAACACTAAC
This sequence comes from Pelagibius sp. Alg239-R121, assembly GCF_947331435.1. Lineage (GTDB taxonomy): Bacteria > Pseudomonadota > Alphaproteobacteria > Kiloniellales > Kiloniellaceae > Denitrobaculum. The sequence continues at coordinate 119,575 of NZ_CAMZOF010000005.1, forward strand.
GTTAATTAAATAAAGCGTTAATCAATGCCAGCGATCGACCCCTTGAGCCAAACCTTTGCCGCTTTGGCAGACCCAACCCGCCGCGCCATCCTTGAGCGCCTCACGAAAGGCGCTGCACCGGTGGGAGAGCTCGCGGCCCCCTTCGATATCTCGGCGCCGGCGATCTCCCGTCACCTGAAAGTCCTGGAGAAAGCGGGTCTGGTCCGGCGTCAGACCGACGCGCAGTGGCGCCGCTGCAGCCTGCAGCCGGAGCCTCTGATGGCGGTCGATAAGTGGATCGGCCAGCACCGAAAATTCTGGGAACGGCAGTTCGATCAGCTAGCGCGTTATCTGGACCGGGCACGCGAGATTCAATTGCGCGCCGAGAAAGCAAGCTTGGATCCCACTGCGATGGAGAGAGGCAATGGAAAACCCCGCAAGTGACGCACTGGCACCTGCGCCGGACATGCGGAACGAGGATCGCGTTCTGCGTCTGTCGCGCATTTTTGACGCGACCCGAGAGACTCTTTTCGAGGCTTTTACCGACCCGGCGGTGCTCGTGCGCTGGTGGGGGCCGGAGGGTGTCACTATTCCGGAATGCCGCATTGACTTGCGGGTCGGCGGCTCCTGGCGCACCTGCATGCAGGGCGCCAACTGCGAGCACAACTGTGTCGGCGGTGTCTACAAGGAAATCGTGCCTCCGGAGAAGCTGGCCTTCACCTGGGCATGGGACACGCCGGATGGACCGGGACCGGAGACCCTTATTACCCTGGAATTTCTCGAGCGGGACGACGGCTGTGAACTGAGTTTCACGCAGGAGGGCTTTGCCGACACTGCGGTTCGCGATCAGCACCGACAAGGCTGGAGCAGTTCCTTCAACTGTCTGCGTGATCTTTTCGCGGGTGATAGCGGCCGATAAACGACGAGATCTTGCTTGACCGTTTTTCCATGAAACTGCAGGGTCCGCGCATGGCGAACGAACGTGAAAGCCCTATGCGCAGGGCGCTTGAACTGGCACGTACGGCTGTTGCGGCGGGTGAAGTGCCGGTCGGCGCTGTTCTGATCGATGGCGGTAGCGGAGCGGTCCTGGCTGAAGGGCACAACCTGGTCGAGACGCAGCACGACCCGACCGCGCATGCGGAACTTCTGGTCATTCGCGAGGCGGCTGCGCGCCTGGGTCGGACGCGGCTGGAGCAGGCGGATCTTTACGTCACGCTTGAGCCCTGTCCCATGTGTGCGACGGCGATTTCCTTCGCGCGCCTGCGCCGGGTTTATTTCGGCGCTTACGACCCCAAAGGCGGCGGCGTTGATCATGGCCCCCGCATCTTCGAACAGCCTACCTGCCATCATGCGCCTGAGGTGATCGGCGGCCTCGAAGAAACCGCCTGTGCCGAGGTGCTGCGCGCGTTTTTCCAGGCCCGGCGGTAACATCGGACGCCCCGTTTTTCATTGGTATGAGGATCTGACTGCGATGATCGACAGCTTTAATCCACCCGATGTCTGGTCGCCCTTTGGCGCGTTTTCGATGGGGGTCGTTCAAGGCGAGGGTCGCATCGTTTACCTGAAGGGGCAGGTTTCGTTGAATCCGGCTGGCGAGATCGTGGGAACTGGCGATATGCAGGCGCAGCTTGGCCAAACTCTGAGCAACATTGCCAAGGTGCTCGACTATGTCGGTGGAACGACGGCCGATATCGTCTCGCTGACTCAGTACGTCACTGACATTGAAGCTTTCATGCTGGCTGGTGAGGTGCGAAAAAGATTTTTCATAAAGCCTTACCCGGTGACGACGACTGTCGAAGTCTCGCGTTTGTATGATCCGAACCTCTTGGTCGAAATCACGGCGATTGCCGAGATCCCTCGTGAGCGTTTTCAAGATCCAAAAGGTTAGAAAAAACAATTCGTTAGACCTCGGCCGGCTGCACGTTTTTGGTGAACCTCTGCACGCAACAGGCTTGGCAAAGGCCACCAAGGTCGGTTATGCCAGCAGCGCGATTTGCCTAAGTTGTGCCGGAGCCGACCTTTGGAGCCCCTCGTCATTCACGCGCTTGTCATGCTGTTTGCATGGCTGGTTTTGATCCCAATCGGAGTTCTGGCGGCCCGCTTTTTCAAGGTCCTTCCCCGACAGGATTGGCCGCGGCAACTGGACAATCAGGCCTGGTGGAAACTGCATCAATTCACCCAGTACAGCGGTGTCGTACTGATGCTGATCGCGGTCTATATCGCTGTCTCGGAGAGCGGTGAACTCGGGCTTTCGATCCATGGCATCCTCGGACTTGCTGCCGTAATTCTTGCCTGTGGCCAGGTCCTGAGCGGCTGGCTTCGTGGCAGCAAGGGCGGACCGACCGACCGGAATGCGACTCCGGATGACACCTCAAGTTGGCGTGGCGATCACTACGACATGACCGGGCGGCGCCTTTCCTTTGAAGCCTGGCACAAATGCGGCGGCTATCTGGCCATGGGCCTGGCCTTTGCGGCCATCGCAACTGGGATGCTCATGATCGGCTGGTCCGAGATGATCTTCGGGTTGGCCGTGGTTTTTACGCTCGCGCTCTGGATCCTGTTTGTCGTTTTCGAACGTCTGGGGTTGCGCAAAGATACTTATCAGGCGATCTGGGGACCTGATAAAAACCACCCGGGAAACAGCGGGGGAAAACCCTGACGGACCAGTGTTCGTCAGGCCGTCGCACCTTCGATGAGTTCAAAGCCCGCGTCGGTCACGCGCGGCGGATCTTCGCCGCGCAAGCGCCTGACAACATAATCCGCACTCAGCCAGCCGACGTGGTAGCGCTTCGAGCGGATCGTGGTGAGGGGGATCGGCATGGCCTGACCGATTTCCAGGCCACTGAAACCGGCGAGAGCGAGGTCTTCTGGTGTTCGGATATCTTCGGCCATGCAGTACATCTGCGCGCCGACCGCGACGGCATCGTTGGAAAAATATACCGCGTCGAGCTTCTGCCCCTGCGGCACTTTTGCCAGGAGAGCCGACATGTGGTGGCGACCGAGGCCGACCCCGGAGGGCTCATCCACCGTCAGGCTGGTTGCGATGCAAAGTCCGGCGTCGCGCAGGGCATCGCAGAAACCGGCATAACGTTTTCCGGCGGCCGCATCCTTGATTAGGTCGCAACCGAGATAGCCGATGTTTCGATAGCCTTTGGCGACCAGATGCCGCGCCATCTCGCGCCCCGCCTTATGGTGGTCGAGACCAACACACATGTCGATGGGCGAACCCGTCAGGTCCATCATCTCCACGACCGGACTCTTGGTGACGCGGAGCACTTTCGTGGCTTGTTCGCTGTGCCGGGTGTTGGTGACGATAATCCCTGCCGGACGCCAGGACATCATGGCCTCGATCAGCGACGCCTCACGCTCCTGGTTGTAGTCGGAGATCCCGATGACAGCCTGATAGCCTGCCTCATCCAGCCGGTCGGTGATCCCGGAGAGTACCTCGGGAAAGACGATGTTACGCAGGGAAGGAATGATCACCGCCAGCTGGTTGGAGCTCGAGGAGGCGAGGGCGCCGGCCAGCCTGTTGGGCACGTAACCGAGATCCTGGATGACTTTGAGAACATGGTCGCGCGTCTTGTCCGCAACCTTGTCCTTTCGCCGCAGAACCCGTGACACGGTCATCTCACTGACCTGTGCGGCTTGCGCCACCTCACTCAAGGTGCCTGATCCTTGGGATCGGCGCGTGCGCCGTTTTACGGGCTTTTTTTCGCTCATGGTGTTTGTCGGCCGAAAATGTTAGCGTATGACATTATACGTTGATTCTCATTCTTGAATAGTGTTATCGATAACAAAATGCAGCCGCACTGAACAGTAAGAATGCGGCGAACTGGTGTAATGGCCTCGGGTTTGCGCGCAGCCGCAACCCCTCAACAAAGGCGAATTGCACAGGAAAGAAATAGCGGGAGGGAGACGGCGCAGGTGTCTGGCGTTGTACTGAAAGATGTCGTGAAAGCCTTTGGCGACGTCGTCGTGATTCCGAAACTCAATCTTCAGATCGATGAAGGCGAGTTCGTCGTGATCGTGGGGCCCTCCGGCTGCGGCAAGTCCACCACGCTGCGGATGATTGCCGGTCTCGAAGCAGTATCCGCGGGTGAAATCTTTATTGCCGGAAAGGATGTCACCTACGCACAGCCCAAGGCCCGCGACATCGCCATGGTGTTTCAATCTTATGCGCTCTACCCGCATATGGATGTCGCCGGCAATATGTCTTTCGCCCTGCGGCTCGCACGTGTGCCGCGCGCCGAGATCGATGAGCGGGTGCGGGTTGCGGCAGAGATGCTAGAACTGACCCCCTATCTGGCGCGCAAGCCCAAGGATCTGTCCGGTGGACAGCGCCAGCGGGTTGCAATGGGACGTTCCATTGTGCGCGACGCCTATTGTTTCCTCTTCGACGAGCCTCTCTCCAATCTCGATGCCAAGCTGCGGGCCACAATGCGCACGGAGCTTGCGATCCTGCATAAGAAGCTCGAACGCACGATGGTCTACGTCACCCATGATCAGATCGAAGCGATGACCATGGCCGACCGGATCGTGATTATGAAGGACGGCATTATTCAGCAAATCGGCAGCCCGCGCGAAGTCTATACAGCGCCCGCCAATCTTTTCGTTGCCGGCTTCATCGGCTCGCCTTCCATGAATCTGGTCGACGCGGAGCTGACACGCAACGAAGGCGCTTTGTCGGTGAAGGGGCAGGGTTTCGAACTGCCGGTTCCCGGCCGCTTGCAGGAACGCGCGACTGCCGCGACATCTCGGGACATTACGCTGGGTCTGCGGCCTGAGCACTTCTCTGCGGCTGACCGCGGCAACGGGGCATTTGCGCCTATCGAGCTCGCCGTTGATGTCGCGGAATACATCGGCTCGAGTCAGTTCCTGGCTGCGTCCGTTGGCGGCAAGCACTTCACGGCTGCGGTCGAGGTGGGGCCCGACGCCTCGCCGATGGAATCCGGCACCTACTATTTCGATACCGACAGACTTTACCTGTTTGACCGCGAAAGCGGACAGGCACTTTAACCGGCTTCCTACAGAGGGCCGCATCGTTACGTAAGTCGTTACAAACCAGAAGCATGGACAAACAGGGTCATGGGAGGAAAACAATGAAACAGTGGTTTGGAAAAGCAACCGTGTTGGGTACGGCGACAGCCGTCGCCTTGTCGGCGCTGGCCGGTTCGGCATTCGCCAATCCTTATGAAAAATACAAGGGGACGACCATCGTTGTCAGCTGGCCTGCGCTCAGCCATTTCAAGGCGGCCGAAACCTTGGTTGAGGAATTCACCGAGGAAACCGGTATCGAGGTCGAAATCGATGCACTGCAGTACCTCAAGCTGCGTGATCGGCAGATCCTCGAGATGTCTAAGGACGAAGGCGAGTACGATATCGTTTCCTGGGTTGTCATGTGGAAGGGTGAGTATGTCTCCAAGGGCCTCCTGACACCTTTGAGCCAGTTCTTCACCAACGGCGCGCTGGTGGATCCGGAATATGACATCAATGATATCGCCGACGCCTATCTGCAGAACGGCGGCGTCGTTGGTGGTACCAAGGGCTACATGCCCGGCAAATCGGGTGCGCTTTACGGCGTTCCCTTCGGCGCAGAGACCTCGATCCTGGCTTATCGGAAGGACGTCTTCGAGGAACTCGGTCTTGAGCCGCCGGAGACCTACGACGAACTGATCGCCGCGGCCCAAATGATCAAGGACAAAAAGGGTATGGGCGCCCTGACCTCACGCGGCAAGACCGGTCACCAGGTGACTGCGGCCTGGTTGCTTCACCTGGCGCCACTCGGCGGTAAGATCTTTGACGATCAGTGGAATCCGGTGATCAACAGTCCCGAGGCAGTCAAGGCGGCCGAGGTTCTGCGCACAATCTCCAACACCGGCCCGACAGGCATTCCCTCTTATGGTTTCTCGGAGATGTCCGCTGCCTTCCTGCAGGGCGATGCGGCCATGTACATCGACAGCCTGAAGATCGCCGCCATGTCGCGGAACCCGAAACTCTCCAAGGTCGATGGCAAAGTTGGCTTTGCGCTTCACCCAGTCGGCTCGCGTTGCGGGTCCGAGACGGGCGGCTTCGCCATGGGCATCCCTGCGAACTCCCTCAACAAGGAAGCCGCGTTTCTCTTCGCCCAGTATATGACATCCAAAGCCGGCGATAAGCGGATGGTAGAACTGGGGGGCGATCCGGTCCGGATATCGACCTTGAACAATCCCGAATTCGTGAAACAGTTTCCGGAATATCCAGTGGTGGCCGAACAGCTTCCCTGTGCCGACCCGGATTGGCGTCCCCTGATCCCCGAGTGGAATGAGCTCAACATCGACGTGCTCGGCCAGGCGCTGACCAAGGTCATCACCACCGACGACCCGATCCAACCGATCATGGATGAGGCCAACGAAAAGGCCCGCGCGATCATGGAACGGGAAGGCTATTACGCTTGGGCCAAGTACCGGCAGTAAGCCTGGCGTCTCATCATTCCTCCTGGCCGGTCGGCGTGAGGCAGCGTCCTTGCGTCGACCTGGTCCAGGTAAACTACGATATAGAATTTCTCGGAGTCATTGGTGGCGGAGGAAACGGACATAGCGGTACCCAAACCGCGTCCCGGCGGCAGGACACTGACGCCGTACTTCTTCGTCTTGCCGGCAGCCATCGTTATGATTGCGGGATTGATGTATCCCGTCGCCGATGCCTTCTACCTCAGTTTCTTCGATTGGAAGATCGGAACCAAATTCGCGAAAGCGGATAATGTCGGCTTTGATAACTACATTCGGTTACTGAGCGACCCAGATGTCCGTGAATCCATCTGGGTGACCTTTCGCTTTGGTTTCTGGACCATCCTGATCGAAATGGTCATTGGCGTCTCGCTCGCACTGCTTCTGGAAAAGCCGATCCGGGGAGCCAGCATCTTTAGAACCATCTTTATCCTGCCGTTGATGGTCTCTCCCGTGGTGGTCGGTCTGATCTGGCGCTATCTCTTCGACGCCCGGGTCGGCTGGATCAACTACTACCTCGGCTTTATCGGCATTGAGCCACAGGTCTGGCTGGGCGATGCAGAACTTGCGTTCTTCGCCATTGTTTTCACCGACATCTGGCAGTGGACACCCTTCATCTTCATCATCGTGATCGCGGGCCTGCAGGCTCTACCTTCGGAGGTGCTGGAGGCCAGCCGTATCGACGGGGCCAACTGGTGGCAGCAGATCTTTCTGGTCAAGCTCCCCATGATCCGCTCGATCCTCTTGATCGCCCTCCTGATGCGTCTGATTGATGTCTTCCGGGCGATGGAGGTCATGTACATCCTGACTGGCGGCGGGCCGGGGCGCGCGACGGAGCTGTTGTCGCTGCACATCTATAACCGGGCCTTCGATGCACAGCTTTTGGGCTATGCCTCGGCCATCTCGGTTCTTTTGATCCTCATCGTGTTTATCCTGAGCCTCGGGATCCTCGTCGTCGGCAATCCCATGAAGGACAAATCCGACATATGAGTTTGTTCCGGCATATGAAAGCGTGACCAGCATGCAGCGCATCGACAGTCCTTCGAGAGTTTGGAGCCATTATGCAGGTTTGGTGATTCTCGCCATCATCTGCCTGACACCGATCTGGGTCATGATCTCGACTTCGTTCAAGAACGAAGTCCTGATTTTCGATGCAAAGCCGGTCTGGTTTTTCTTTTTCCCAACCATGGAGAACTACGATTACATCCTGACCCGGGGAAAGTTCGACCGTTACTTTATCAACTCGGTCATCGTGGCGACGATCTCGACCTTTCTGACGCTCTTTCTCGGTGGTCTCTGTGCCTATGCTCTCGCGCGTCTTGAATTCAAGGGCCGCCGTTTCGTCGCTAATGCAACTCTGCTGGTGCGCATGGTACCGCCTGCCGTGCTGGCGGTGCCGGCGTTCGCCATGGTGGTGACGCTTAGTCTGAACGCCGATCTGGCAGTCCTGATTTTCTTTTATACGGCGCTTAATCTTCCCTTTGCGATTTGGCTTCTCTTCGGATTCTACAAACAGATCCCGGTCGAATTGGAGGAGGCAGCGGTTGTCGATGGCGCGTCACCTCTGCAGGTCTTCTTCAAAGTTCTGTTTCCCATGATGAAGTCGGGTTACGCGGTCGCCGGAATATTTACGTTCCGTATCGCCTGGAACGAATTCATCCTGGCGCTTTTGCTGACGGGCCGGAAAACGCGGACTCTCCCTGTTGGCGCTGCGGGTTTTATCACCGACACCGGTGTGGAGTGGGGGCGCATCATGGCTATGGGCACCTTGATCGTCATTCCACCTTTGCTCTTCACCTTTTTCGCCGCACGTCAGATCATCAGCGGCTTGACGGCCGGCTCGGTCAAGGGTTGAGGGGGCAATGCCGTGAACAGTAATGACAGGATCCTAACAACCCATGTCGGCTCTCTTCCTCGTCCCGATCATGTCTGCGACCTGCTTCTTGCGAAAGAACGCGGCGAGATCGTGCGTCTTGAGGAATTCAATCAAGCGGTCGCGAAGGCCGTGGATGCGGTGGTTGGACGGCAGGTCGCCTGTGGTGTTGACGTCGTTTCGGATGGTGAATTTTCGAAAATCGGGTATGCCAACTACATCAAGGACCGCCTGACCGGATTCTCGGGAGACAGCGAGCGTATCCCGGGCGCGGACCTTGCTGAATTCCCAGGTTTCGCCAAGATGCTTGGCGAATGGCGCAAGAATGCTCTGCCCTTGCCGCGGCCCTGCTGTACAGGCGAAATTGCGGTCAAAGACCGTGAGCCACTCAAGGCCGACCTCTCTGCCTTTAAGAGTGCAGTGGATTCTCACAGGCCGATTGGGGCTTTCATGAACGCAGCATCGCCGGGTGTGATCGCGGTGTTTCAGCCTGATCGTTTCTACGGAAATCATCAAAGTTATCTGGAAGCTCTGGCCGCTGCCATGCGCGAAGAATACACCGCCATCGTGGAGGCGGGATTCATGCTGCAGATTGACTGTCCCGATCTTGCTATGGGCCGTCACACGATCTTTCAAAAGGAAGACGATGCGACCTTCCTGAAACATGCAGAAGAACAGATCGAGGCGCTGAATCATGCGCTCGAAGGCTTGCCGCCTGAGCGATTGCGCATGCACCTCTGCTGGGGAAATTACGAGGGGCCGCATCACAAGGATATCCCTTTGGAAAAGATTATCCATGTCGTGCTGAAGGCACGGCCGCAAACACTTCTGTTCGAAGCCTCCAACCCGCGCCATGCCCATGAATGGACCGTTTTCCGGGATGTAAAGATTCCCGAGGAAAAGATACTTGCTCCGGGCTGTATCGATTCGACCTCGAATTTTATTGAGCACCCCGAACTGGTCGCGCAGCGCATCGAAACCTTTGCCGCCATCGTTGGCCGGGACCGGGTCATTGCAGGTTCGGATTGCGGCTTCTCGACTTTTGCCGGCGATGGATTGGTTGATGCTGACGTTGCTTTTGCCAAGCTGAAGTCGCTTGCGCAGGGCGCAGAGATTGCGTCTGAACGCCTATGGTCCGCGCGGTGACACTGCCGGCACAAGATTTTGTTCTCGTGCATGGCGCCTGGCATGGTGGCTGGTGCTGGTCGGAAGTCGTAAACGCTTTGGAATCAGCCGGCCACAGGGCATTTGCGCCAACCCTTTCGGGCCTGGGCGCAGGGGCTGAAGATCTCACGCGTGCGACCGGCTTGGCCGATCATGTTGCCGATATCGAAGGCTTGTTGAGGGATGAGGACCTTCGAGATGTTGTGCTGGTGCTGCACTCCTATGGCGGTATGATCGGCCGGGTGCTGGAAGGTCGTTGTGCAGCGCGGCTTGCAGGTGTTGTCTACATCGAAGCTGTTGTGCCAGAGGATGGTGAAGCCTTATTGGACCTTATTCCGGCGTTAGCGCGCGATAACTTCCTGTCCGCGGCCAGGGAGCGCGGCGAGGGTTGGCGCATTCCACCTCCCGACCCGGCACAATTCGCTATTCGAGACCGCAATACGATCGACTATCTTTCCAGGCGGCTCACGGACCAGCCGCTCAAGGCCTTTACGGACAAGGTGACATTGGAGGCGTCGGGCTTTGCCGGGCCGAAGCTTTACCTCTACGCCAGTGACCGCCAACCACAGCCTTATCAAATTTTTGTCGACCGTTTTTTCGATGATGACGCTTGGTGCGTGACGGCGCTCACCGGTGGACATGAAATGATGCTCACCAATCCAGATGGTCTGGTTGAGACTTTGTTGCAATTTTCGATGGATGTGAAAGGTAAGGAAGAAGCGATGAGACTGGAACGAGACGTCGAGTATGATGAAAAGGTTGGTGCCTACTTTGGAAAAACCCGACCCATGGCGCAGGAAGACATGCTCGGACGGGTTTTTCGTTTCAATGAACTTCCGCACTCGGATATCGCCTTCATCGATGCGGTCGTGCCGGGGCATAGCCGGATTTTGATGGGGGCGTTAGGCGGCGGGACGTCTGACGAGAACCTGAGTTCCCAGGTCGAGCAGGCGGAGAACTATCACATCGATTTCATTCGTGCCAATCCCGGTAATGGTGCGGCCCTGCATTCGCACGACAGCGAGGAAACCTTCGTTTGCCTGACAGGACGCTGGAAGGTGTTCTGGGGTGACCAGGGCGAAGAAAGCGTTGAGCTTGGATACCTCGACGGTATCTGCTGTCCGTCCGGCGTGATGCGGGCATTTGAAAATATATCCGATAACGAAGCGCTGATGATGTCGATTCTGGGCGGCAAGGAGCCGGGTCACGTTGTCTGGGCCGATTCCATCCGGGGTAAATTAGCCGCAGCGAAGGAATAGCCGGACCGAGACCGCGAGTTACAACGCTCGGCTAAACCAGATCTACTCTAGCCTCGCTTTATCTCACGCCAACCGATATCACGTCTGCAAAAGCCGCCGGGCCAGTCAATACGATCGACGGCGGCGTAGGCGCGGCCTTGCGCCGCAGCAATAGCCGGCGCCTTGGCCGTGACGTTGAGGACGCGTCCGCCGTTGGCAAGAACCGCGCCGTCTTCTCCTATTTTCGTCCCCGCGTGAAAAACCACCACACCTTCTTCAGATCCGGCAGCGGACAGGCCGCCAATCGCATCGCCCTTGGCGTAGCTGCCGGGATAGCCTTGTGCTGCCATGACAACTGTCAGCGCTGTTTCGTCGTGCCACTGAAGCTTCACTTGATCGATGTTGCCGTCACAGGCTGCGATTAAAGCAGGCAGAAGGTCCGACTGGAGCCGCAGCATCAGCACCTGACATTCGGGATCTCCGAAACGGACGTTGTATTCGATCAGTTTGGGGCCCTCGGCGGTGAGCATCAGCCCAGCGAAGAGCACCCCGCGGAAAGGTTTGCCTTCGGAATGCAGTCCATCGATGGTCGGCTGGACGATTTCTTCCAGAACCCGTTGTTCCATCTCGGCGGTCAGCACCGGCGCGGGGGAATAGGCGCCCATGCCGCCGGTGTTAAGACCGGTATCGCCTTCGCCCACGCGCTTATGATCTTGGGCGGAGGCCAGAGCCAGCGCCGAGACGCCGTCGGTCAGGACGAAAAAGCTGGCCTCCTCGCCGGTCATGAATTCCTCAATCACCAATTCGGCGCCGGCTTCGCCGAAAACCGCATCGGTCATGGCAGCATCGACAGCCTGCTCTGCTTCCTCAATCGTCTCCGCGATGATCACACCCTTGCCGGCGGCCAGCCCGTCGGTCTTGACGACGATGGGCGCGCCTTGAGTACGGATAAAATCCTTGGCCGATGCGGGATCGCGAAAGCGGCCGTAGGCAGCGGTCGGTATGCCGTACTTGGCACAGATATCCTTCATGAAGCCTTTGGAGCCTTCGAGCGCGGCTGCAGCCGCCGAGGGGCCAAAGGTTTTTACACCAAGCGCAGTCAGGCGGTCGACCAGGCCTAAAACCAGTGGTCCTTCCGGGCCGACAACAACAAAATCGATCTTGTTTTCGCCACAATAATTGGCGATAGCCTCTAAGTCGTCAGCGCCGATCGCTACGCAGGTCGCAACCGAAGCGATCCCTGCATTGCCCGGCGCGCAATACAACTCGCTGCAGAGCGGCGACTTCGCAAGAGACCAACAAAGTGCGTGTTCACGCCCGCCGGAACCGATTACAAGAACTTTCATCAAAAAACTTCCCTCTTAGCCCGAGTCGTCCTTCACCGGGCGCGGCTTTTTAGCATAGGATGCCGACGCAATGAGCGACTTTTCTACAGACGGCGGCGGGCGGGTTCCAGGAGAACCACCCGGACCGGGCAACCTGCCGGAGTTTTCGGTCTCCGAAATCTCCCAGGCAGTAAAGCGGACCCTGGAGACCAGCTTCGAGCGGGTCCGGGTGCGCGGGGAAATCTCCGGCTTCAAACGGGCGGCGTCAGGCCATCTTTACATGGCATTGAAAGACGAATCGGCGGTGCTGGACGGAGTCTGCTGGCGCGGTGTTGCCGGCCGCCTGGGTATGCAGCCCGAAGACGGGATGGAGGTTATCGCCACGGGGCGACTGACCAGCTATCCCGGGCGCTCCAAATATCAAATCGTCATTGACGGAATGGAGCTGGCGGGCGCGGGCGCCCTGCTGAAGCTGCTGGAGGACCGCAAACGCAAACTGGCCGCCGAAGGCCTGTTCGACGCTGAACGCAAACGCAAACTACCCTTTCTGCCCAAGGTCATCGGCGTGGTTACTTCGCCGACCGGGGCCGTTATTCGCGACATCATGCACCGCCTGTCGGACCGGTTTCCGCGACGGGTACTGGTTTGGCCGGTTGTCGTGCAGGGCGATACGGCGGCGGAACAGGTCGCTGCGGCTATCCGCGGCTTCAACGGCTTTCCCCTGGAGGGCGCTGTCCCACGGCCCGATGTGCTGATTGTCGCGCGCGGAGGTGGAAGCCTGGAAGACCTTTGGGCTTTCAACGAAGAAGTGGTGGTCCGTGCTGCCGCGGAGTCCCAGATCCCTCTGATCTCGGCAGTCGGACATGAAACCGACACGACCCTGATCGATTTTGCGTCGGATCGCCGTGCGCCAACTCCGACGGCCGCAGCGGAAATCGCCGTGCCCGTGCGGGCCGAGCTGACGGCACAGACCCTTGATCTGGAGCGGCGTCTGCTGAGTGGTGCCGGCCGGTTTCTTGCCGAGCGCCGCATGGCGGTCGAAGGTCTGGGGCGCGGCTTGCCGGACCCGAAACGACTGCTCGAAGAAAAAGCGCAGCGCCTGGACGATTCGGCGGAACGTCTCTCCAATGCGATGGGCAATCTGGTCGCATACCGGCGCGGCGCTCTGGTGGAGCTGGCGGCACAACTCCCCCATCCGCGTCAGCAAATCCGCCTGTCACGCCAGCAGCTTACTGCCCAGAGCGAGCGGCTGCAGTCCCTTCGCCCGCGTCTGGTCGAGCCCTTTCGCCAGGCTTTCCAGCGGGTCGACGCCGCGCGGCGCCTTGGCGATTCCGGGCGCGATCTGATCCTGGAGCGGCGGCGCGCCGTTACCGAACTCAACCGCGTGCTCGAGAGTGTTTCCTATAAGAATGTGTTACAGCGCGGCTTTGCCGTGGTGCGAGGCAGCGTCGGCGCCGTGATGCGCGCAGCTGAAGTTTCCGACGGCATGAAGCTGGATATCGAGTTTCATGACGGTCAGGTTTCGACGTTCGCAGGCAAACCTTCCACTGCGGATTCTTCGGGGACGGGGCCTGCCGCGGGCAAGGGCTCCGATGCCGCAAAGGCCAAGCGGACTAAGCCTCAGGACAACAACCCGGTAAAAGACGACCCTCAAGGATCTTTGTTATGAATTGGACAAAGTTGAGTAATAGCATTCTGGCGTTTGTGCTGATGTTGGCATTTTCCGGCCCCGCCTCTGCTGCGGGGGATCTGGTTCTTGATGGCGACCTCGTTCAGGGTGGCTTGATCATCGGGAGCGTGCCTCCGGGGGCGGAAGTGCGGATCGGTGATCGGACATTGCGGGTCTCGGACAACGGGCGCTTTATCGTCGGATTCGGCCGAGACGCGGAGGCCGAGATCGAACTCAACGTCACCTATCCGGACGGCTCCAAAGAAGCCCGCCTGTTGCCCGTCAAGGCACGGACCTATGACATCCAACGTATCGACGGAGTGGCGAAGAAGTATGTCTCGCCGCCGCAAGAGGTGCTGGAACGGATCAAAAAGGAAAATGCCGAGATCGCCCGCGTCCGCGCCATCGATCACCCGGAGCCTCTGTTCGAAACCGGGTTCGTCTGGCCGGCGATCGGCCGGATCTCAGGCGTGTATGGCAGCCAGCGAATTTTCAACGGCGAACCGAAGCGGCCGCACTTCGGCGTCGATATCGCGGCGCCCAGGGGAACGCCGATTGCCGCGCCGGCAGATGGTGTGGTCACCCTCGCCGAGAAGGACCTCTATTACAGTGGCGGCACCGTCATTCTTGATCACGGGCATGGGCTGACCTCCGCCTTCCTTCATATGGACGCGGTTTCCGTCGAGGTCGGTCAGGAAATCAAACAAGGCACTGAAATCGGCAAGCTGGGCAGCACCGGCCGTTCAAGCGGCCCTCACCTGGACTGGCGGATCAATTGGTTTGACGAGCGCATCGACCCGCAGCTCCTGGTCGGACCCATGCCTGCCACGAACTAGCCCTGTTGTGCCGGCTATTCAGCTTTCAGGGCTCATGGAGTCGTAGGTTTTCTGTGGCCAGCGACGGTGCAGCCAAAGCCAATCCTCAGGCTTTTCCGCGATCCAGGTCTCGAGGCTTCTGTTGAGACTCTCCATTGCCGATGAAATGTCTTCCTTCCGGTTACCGCTGTCCGGATGCTCAATCGGCGGGTAACAGGTCATTCTAAACCGCCCCGCGCCGAGACGTTCTGTACGGACCGGGATAATGTTGCAGCCGAACCTGAGGCCCAGCTGCGCGGGTGCTGCCGGAGTCATGGCGGTATGGCCGAAAAAGGAGACCGGAATACCGTCGTTCATTTTCTGATCGAAAAGAATGCCCAGTACACCGCCGCGCTTTAAGAGCTGCAGCGCCTGGCGCGCGCCGTCGGATCCCTTGGAAATCCGCTTTCCGCCGGATGATCCGCGCAGCCGGTCGACGGCAGGCTGTACATAGGGATTGTTCGGCTCCCGGACGATGATCGTAAGGTCTACGCCATGCTGACCGGCGACGAAGGCCATGACTTCCCAGTTTGCCAGGTGTCCGGCCGCCAGGATCGAGCCGCGATCCGACTCTGCTGCCCCGTAGACATGGTCGGCTCCGACAACCTCGACCCGTCCGGCTTCGCGTGCCGTGATCTGATCGAGATGGGGATATTCAAACAGCACCCGGCCCAGATTGTCCCACATCCCGGCGACGATCTTTTCGATCTCCAGAGGCGTCTTGTCGGGAAAGGCAAGCCGCAGATTTCTGCGCGCACGCCGTGAAATCCCCAGGCGCGGCCCCACCATGCGCCCGAGCCAGCCGCCAAAATTCGATGCGACATCGACCGGGAACAGGCGGAACAGGCCGAGCGTCACGAAAAGGCCGGCAGCTTCGAAGGGGTGTTTGACGAACTTCTGGAACCGCTTGTTCGATCGCAATTTAGCCACTGACGGAGGATCCCTTTACAAATGGCCCGATCAGCACGTCAACGTCGCTCGAATTCTGCCAGGAGATTTCGATGGGCAGGGTTGCGATCCTGGAACGGTATTGAGGTGAAAGGCGCACGGTGTCCTTTTCCGTGGTAATTGCGATGGCGTTCAACGCGGCTGCCCGTTCGAGCAGTTCGTCGATCTCGCTGTCGGTATAAGGGTGATGGTCGGGAAAGTCTCGTGTTTCTAAGACCTCCAGTGATAAATCCCGCAGAGTTGCGTAAAACTTCTCCGGACGCCCAATCCCGGCAAAGGCGAAAACCGCCTGCTTTGCCCGATTTTCAGCGCTGGCTTTGGGCGCCAGCCCAGCCTGCAGCAGCGGGCGGTCAAATTCTTCAGTAAGTTTTTGTTGTAATGCTGCATTTTCGTTGCCAAGCAGGATGACGGCATCGGCCCGTGCCAGACCACGCTTCGCCGGTTCACGCAGGGGTCCGGCCGGCATCACGCGGCCGTTTCCCAGGCCGAACCCACTGTCGATCACGACCAATGAAAGATCTTTTTCCAAAGAAGGGTTTTGGAAACCGTCGTCCATGACGATGATGTCGGCACCGTCAGCTGCCGCAGCCTTAGCGCCTGAGGGCCGGTCGGCGGAGACCCATGTGGTTGCTTTTTCAGCAAGGAGCAAAGCCTCGTCTCCCACGTCTGCTGCGCTGTGACGGCCCAGTGCGACCTTTGTCGGACCTTTTTCGGTCCCGCCGTATCCGCGTGTCAGCGCGTGAACACACAGGCCACGCGACCGCAGGCGGCTGATCACGTCGAGAGCAACCGGTGTCTTGCCGGCACCGCCGGCGACAAGATTGCCGATACAGATGACGGGTATGCTCGATTTCTGCGGTGTTGTGAAACGGTTCCGCAACGCACCGCCTAATGCATAGAGAAAGGCCAGCGGTGACAGGAGGCGAGAAAGGAGTCCGTCCTCTGCCCAGAATTCAGGGGCGCGCATCGGCGGGCTCGATCGTGATCTGGCCAAAATGCCGGTCGGCTTCGGCGGTCAGCCTGTTCAGGCTTTCTTCCAGGTTTTGCCGGCAGCTTTCCAATTCCGTGTCATCGGCGTTTGAAGTGAGCGTTATGGGATCGCCGACCATTATGACGCCGCGGGCGAAGGGCAGGGGCAGGCAGAAACGGTCCCAGGATTTGAAGATCCTTCTTCGCGAGGTGTTACCGGTGATGGGTAGAATGGGCATGCCCGACAGCTGTGCCAGTTTGATGGACCCGGATTTCGCGCGCATTCTCGGTCCCCGGGGGCCGTCCGGGGTAATCCCAACAATGTCGCCCTGTTCCAGTATCCGCTGCATTGCCCGTAAAGCCGACATACCGCCCTTTTTGCTTGAGCCTTTGATGGTCGAAACGCCCAATCGTGCAATCGCCCGCGAGATCAGGACACCATCGCTGTGCGCCGAGATCAGCACATGGCACGGCCGCTCGCGGTTCCATGCACGGCGCAGGTACAGCATCCTGCCGTGCCAGAAGCAGGCGATAAAGGGTTGATTGCCCAAGCGAAGGGCTTTGGATACTTCAGACTCCTGAACCGTCCAGCGTACGGTCCGGGTGACCAACGTCACATAGCCGGCGGCGAGTGCCGCAATAAGAGCCTGGACTGTGCTGGATTTGAAAAATCGCTTGGAGAGGCGCATAACGGCGAATAAACAATCCTGCTAAGCTTGGATTCTCAGCTCGCCGGAGTCGTCGGGCTCCTCGCTCTGTTCAGCGAACTGCAGGGCGTAGAGCTTTGCATAGGCGCCACCTTTGGCCAACAGTTCCGCATGTCCGCCGCTTTCGATCACCCGGCCGCCGTCCATGACGTAGATGATGTCCGCTTCGACCACCGTCGAGAGCCGGTGCGCGATCACCACTGTGGTCTTTCCCGACATCAGTGTACTGAGCGCCGACTGCACCTTGCGCTCGGATTCGCTGTCGAGGGCTGAGGTGGCCTCATCCAACAGCAAAATGGATGCATCCCGAACCATCGCCCGGGCGATGGCGATGCGTTGACGCTGCCCTCCGGAGAGTTTGCTGCCCCGCGGTCCGACGTCGGTGGCATATCCGTCGGGCAACTCCTCGATAAAGTCATGAGCACCGGCATGCCGGGCGGCAGCAATGATCTCCTCGTCACTTGCCTCGGGCCGTCCATAGGCAATGTTGGCGCGCACCGTGTCATCGAACAGCAGCACTTCCTGGCTGACCAGGGCGATGGAGTTGCGCAGGCTGCGGAGGGTGACATCGCATATGTCTTGGCCGTCGATTGTCACCTGCCCGTTGTTCACGTCGTAGAACCGCGGAATGAGGTTGAGTAGGGTCGATTTGCCGGCACCCGAGGGTCCAACCAGGGCAACGGTCTTGCCCGCGGGCACCCTCAGGGACAGCTCGTGCAGCGCTGGCGCTTCGGGGTCGTAGCTGAAATCGACTTTGTCGAAGACAATTTCGCCGCCGGAAAGAACGAGCGCTTTCGCATTCGGCTGCTCAACGATGGTTTCTTCCTCGTCCAGCAGCGAAAACAGCCGTTGCGCGGCGGCCATGCCTTCCTGGAGGTTCACGTGCAGCCTGGCCAGTTTCTTGACCGGTTCATAGGCCAGTAGAAGCGCGAAAACAAAAGCAAAGAACGACCCTGGGTCCCGTACATCGTCAATAACCTGATTGCCGCCGTACAGCAGCACGGCGACGATCGCGAGACCGGAGAGAATTTCCATGACTGGGCGCAGGGTGGCGCGGGTTCGTGCGGCCTTGAGGTTCAGGGAAAAGACCTCGTCGATGGTGTTGCCGGCGCGCCGGGTTTCGTAGGTCTCCATGCAGTAGGCTTTAACGTAGCGGATCCCCTGGAAAGCCTCGTCCAATACGGTGGTCAGGTTGCCGACTTGGACCTGCGTATTGCCGGCAACCTTGCGCATCCGGCGTCCGACCCGGAGGATCGGCAGGATCGCGGTCGGAAAGGCAAACAGAGCCAGCGCCGATAGCTGCCAATCCTCGTAGAACATCACCGATGTCAGGCCGATCAGTGTCAGGCTGTCTTTGCCGATTGATGTCAGAGAGGTGGAGACAGCGGAGCGCAACAGATTGGCATCGTTGATAAAACGCGCGATCAGAACACCTGGTGCGACGCTGTGAAAGAAGGCCAAGGGTGCATCGATCAAGCGCTTGAAAAGCTGGGTCTGTATGTCGGCCACGATTCGGTGCCCGACGAAACTCATCAGCACGGTTTGGGCATAGTCCGCGATGCCTTTGGCCGCGAACACCACAAGACAGGCAATGGCGATGGGAATCAGCGCATCTTCGTTCTTACTGACGAAAATCTCGTTGATGATCGGCTTAATAAGCTGCGGGAACGCGGCTGTGCAGGCGGCGACGATGGCCATGCAAATCACGGCCATGACAATCCGCGAAACCTGCGGCTTTACATATACACGGATCAGACGCCCCAAAAGCACCTTGGTGGTCGCATCCAGTGCCAGCTTGACTTTCGCCGGTTTGTCGGCCGCTAAAGATGTTTCGGTCAAAGTTCGCCTGTTCAAGATAAATGTCGCGCGGACCTTACCATGCGCCGCAAGCGCAGCACTAGAGTCTGATCGTTTTTTACTGTTTTAGTATAAACGTAAATCAGACTCTTCTTCTTATGGTTAGAGGGCGATTGACGTTCTTAATCGTTTTAATCAAGAACGATCGCATTCTGGCGCGCTGTTAAGTGACTGTTGCTTTGACTTTACGTTCACGGAAAGACACGTAAACCCCGCTCGCGATCACGATGGCAACGCCGGCCCAGGTCCAGGAGTCGGGAAAATCACCGAAAGCCAAAAATCCGACGGCGGTCGCCATGACAATCTCTGAATAGCCATAAGGCGCAAGCAGGGACGCGGGCGCCATGTCGAACGCCTTGATAACCAGCAGATGCCCGGTTGCCGCAATTATGCCTAACGCAGCGATCAGAAAGATCTGCTCCAGGTTTGGTGTGATCCAGGTGAAGGGAACGACGAAAGAAAGCACCACGGCCCCAACAAGTGCTGTGTAGAAAAGGGTGATTGAAGGGGGCGCGCTGCCGGCCAGACGTCGTGTCGAGATGAGATAGAAGGCATAGCAGACTCCGGCTGCGAGTGCGAAGGGTGCGCCGCTGCCGAACATTTCGGGACCAGGGCGGATAATGATGCAGGCACCGAGAAAGCCGACCAGCACCGCACTCCAGCGGCGCAGACCCACCGTTTCGCCCAGCAACCAAGGAGAGAGTGCGGTGACCACGAGCGGCGAGACAAAGATGATGGCCAGTGCATCGGCCAGGGGCATAAGTGAAATTGCCCAGAAAAAACAAACGGTCGAGATCAGAAGAAGCGCGCCCCGCACCACTTGAAGAAGCGGCCGCCTGGGCAATAGCGCTTTGGGTTTGTGTTTGATCAGAACGATTGGCAGCAGGATCGCAAAGTGAGCGAAGTATCTTGCCCAACTAACCTGCAGGACTGACATCTCCGTACTCAGGTGCTTGGCGATACCGTCCATGAAGGGCACGATTGCCATCGCCAGAACATAGAGGATGATACCCTTGAGCGCCGACGATCTGACGATTTCCTGTTGTATTGGGATGGCTTGTGGCGTCATGACTGATCCATTATCCGGCAGCGCCGGGTCGGTTGTTGTTTCATACTGACGGAATTAAAGGGCGTGTCCGTTTTCCTTGCGGACCGACACCAGCCTGCAGGGGCAATCGTTTTTGGTGACCGGCTTCCCGAAAGACGTTCTGCAGGCAGTATTCGATGGTGGAAAGCACTTAAAGAAACAGGTGTCTTGCGCCCGAGGTCCCCGAACAATTAAACCTTCGAAAAATCGGACCTCTCTGCTTTTCAGACCCTTTTTTCTTCAGGTTTCGGCGCTTCGGGCTTGACCTGCTCAAGCCCCCGCGATGGTCATACCTTCGATCCGCAGGGTTGGCGCATTGGTTCCATAGCGAAAGACGAGGTCGTTTGCAGGGGTCAAGTTCAGGAACATGTCCTTCAGATTACCTGCAATGGTCGCCTCCGAGACGGCGTGGGTGATAACGCCGTTCTCGATCCAAAAGCCAGCTGCACCGCGGCTGTAATCGCCGGTGACACCGTTCACGCCCATGCCCATGAGTTCTGTGACATAGATGCCGCTGGAGATATCGGCGATCAGTTCGTCGGGCGACTGAGATCCGGCCTCCATGTGCAGGTTGGTGGTGGACGGACTTGGCGGGCTTGAGGTGCCGCGCGACGCATGGCCGGTGGTGGCGAGGCCCAGTTGCCGGGAAGAACGTAAGTCCATAATCCAGGTCGTGAGGCGGCCGTTTTCCACAATGGAGCGGCGTTTGTTGGCGACTCCTTCGCCGTCGAAGGGCTTGGAACTCAGCCCGCGCGGTCGGTGCGGATCGTCGACAATCGTAATCCCTTCAGCGAAGATCTGGGCATCGAGCTTGTCTTTCAAAAAGCTGGTTCCGCGCGCGATGCCTGCACCATTGATGGCGCCCGCAAGATGGCGGAGCAGCCCGCCCGAAGTCCGAGGATCGAAAACCACACTTGCGTGGCCCGTTGCGGGTTTTTGCGGGTTCAGTCTCCGAACCGCCTTTTCACCGGCTTTTCGACCGATCGCGTCTGAGGCTTCCAGGTCCGATCCATAGACCGCGCTGGAGAAATCGTAATCTCGTTCCATTCCGCTGCCTTCGCCGGCGAGGACGGCGATGCCAACCGAATGACCGGAAGAGGCATAGCTGGCGGCGAAGCCTGTGCTTGTGGCAAGTGCGACATGGGTCGAACCCCATCCCGCCTCGGCGCCTTCCGAATTAGTGACGCCTGAAACCGCCATGGCCGCTTCCTCGCAAAGGCGCGCTCGTTCGATCAGGGTCTCGGGTGTGGGCTCTTCCGCGTCGTAGAGATCGATCTCCGGGATAGTGGTGGCCAGAAGTTCTGGATCAGCCAAGCCACAGTATTCGTCTTCCGGAACCTGGCCGGCCATCGCGACGGCACGCTCTGCAAGTGCCGAAAGAGTTTCATCCGCCATATCGGTCGAGGACACCATGGCCTGCCGTTGTCCTTTGAACACGCGCAAACCCAGGTCCCTGCTTTCTTCCCGTTCCATTCGTTCGGTTTGACCGAGGCGTTGAGAGTGGGAAAGAGCAGCCGATTCGAACACCAGTGCATCTGCGGCGTCTGCGCCGAGAGCTTTGGCCTTTTTGATCAGGTCTTCGAGCAGATTGAGGGCTTCGCTATCGGTGGTCATGAAAGAGATCCTGAACTGGAAGGGCGGTGGCGTGTAGTTAGTCTTGACTGCTCATATATGTGCAACGGTCGCTACAACGCAATCTATTCGGTGTTATGGATTTGCATAAAGCGCTGCGACTTCGAGGCGTGCCTTAGCAGTTGTGCAGGCGCTTCTCGTAGCGATAGACGGCATCCTGGCCCCGCAGCGTCGGGAAGTTTCTGTCGAAAACACCCTTGTGATCATAGCCGGCTTTGCTCAACACACGCTGAGAGGCGTGATTGCTGACAAAGGTTTCGGCGGCCAATCGATCAATTCCAAGCGCTTCGGCGACACTTTCGATCGCTTTGACGGCTTCCGTGGCATAGCCGTGAGACCAGTAGGGGCGGCCGACCCAGTAACCCAGTTCGGGCACCGATTCATCGGTATTGAGCCCGATGACGCCGAGAAAGTCTTTATCGCTTTTTCTAACGATCCCGAAAGTGCAGGAACCTGGTGCCGAGTGGTCTGCTATCCAGTTTTTGGCGGATTGCGGTGTGCAGGGATGCGGCATCCGGACCATCATCGAGATCGATTTTCGGTCGCCGCCCAGGAGCAGGGCAAAATTCCGGGCGTCTTCATAGGTGAGAGGGTGAAGACATATACGGGGTGTGTCGCTCTTTAGAGTTTGCTCCATACTATCCTGTAGCTTTTTTCGCCAGAGCATGTTCCGAAGGGACGAGCTTATAGTGAGGCGATCCGAATTTGAAGCAAGAGTGCTAAACACTGCCCTTGCGCTCAATAACCAGAATACGTGCAATGACGTCTCTATGAGTCATTATCAACGCTCCTTGGTATCAGCTTCATCGGTCCAATGGAGCCGGACGGTCGCACCATCGATTTCGGCGACCGCCCAGGCATCCCAGCCACATTTTTCCGGTAAAAGCTGCCGCGGTGAGAAACTCCATTTGCCTTGCTCCCCGCTGTTCAGCCTTTGCTAGAGCCCAGTCGGTCAGTTCGACATCCCGCTGGCCTGATTGGCTGCACTGGTGACAGCCATGAGAGACGCTTTCACAATGTTCGGGTGCCGGCCGACACCCCAGATTTTGTGGCCTTCTCCGGTTTCAACCTCGACATAGGCGACGGCCGTTGCGTCCGAGCTGCTGCCGGTGGAATGCTCATAGTAGTTCAGCACCGATATTTCGATGCCGATTTCTGTTTTCAGGGCGTTGGTGTAGGCTGCGATGGGGCCATTGCCCTGACCGGTGATTTCCCGCTCCTCGCCTTTGATCTTCAAGGTCGCCGTCAAAACACGCTGTTCCGAGGCATGGGCATCCGGAACGGAGCGATGATCGACGAATTCGATCGGCCCTTTCGACGAGAGATAGGTGTCCTGGAAACTCTGCCAGATGTGCTCCGGGCTGATTTCCTTGCCGGTGTTGTCGGCATCTTCCTGGATGCGCTGCGTGAACTCCACCTGCAGGCCGCGCGGCAGCTCCAGGTGATACTCGCTTTGCAGAATGTAGGCGACACCGCCTTTGCCTGACTGGCTGTTGATCCGAATGATGGCTTCGTAGTTGCGGCCGACGTCCTGCGGATCGATAGGCAGGTAAGGAACCTCCCAGACGCCGCTGTTGCTTTGCTTCATCGCCGACATGCCCTTTTTGATCGCGTCCTGATGTGATCCCGAGAAGGCCGTGTACACCAGATCACCGGCATAAGGATGACGGGGATGTACGGGGAGCTGATTGCAGTATTCGGCGGTTTCGCGCAATTCGTCGATATTGCTGACATCCAGTTCCGGATCTACTCCCTGGGTGAACATGTTCAAGGCGATATTGACGACATCGACATTGCCTGTCCGCTCTCCATTCCCGAACAAGGTTCCTTCGATGCGGTCTGCACCGGCGACAAAACCCAGTTCGGCCGCAGCCACACCGGTTCCGCGGTCGTTGTGCGGATGCAGACTCAAAGTGATGCTTTCACGGTTCTTGATGTTGCGACTGAACCACTCGATCTGATCCGCGTAGATGTTAGGTGTCGCCATCTCGACGGTCGCAGGCAGATTGAGGATGACCTTTTTCTCAGGCGTCGGCTGCCAGACATCCATAACCGCTTCGCAAACTTCGACGGCAAAGTCCAACTCGGTGCCGGTGAAGCTTTCTGGCGAGTACTGATGGATGATCTCTGTTTCAGGCACGGTCGCCATCAGCTTTTTGACCAGCTTCGCACCTTCCACGGCGATATCGATGATACCCTGGCGATCTAACCCGAAAACGACGCGCCGCTGCAGAGTTGAAGTCGAGTTATAGAGATGAACGATTGCCCGTTTTGCGCCCTTGATGGATTCGAAAGTGCGTTCGATCAAGTGATCACGTGCCTGGGTCAGGACCTGGATCGTGACGTCGTCCGGGATCAGGTCCTCTTCGATGAGTTCACGCACGAAGTCGAAATCGGTCTGAGAGGCTGAGGGAAACCCGACTTCGATCTCCTTGAAGCCCATTTCGACCAGCATGTGAAACATGCGGCGCTTTCTCGCCGGGTCCATGGGTTCGATCAGCGCCTGGTTGCCGTCGCGCAGATCGACGCTGCACCAGATAGGGGCCTTGGTGATCGCTTTGCCCGGCCACTGGCGGTCCGGCAGGTTGACCGGTTGGAACGGTCGGTATTTTTCGATCGGCATGCGGTTCATGACTTGGGTCTCTCTCCAATTGCCGGTGGCGCTTGCGCCTTGCGCGAGCCGCAGCAGCCGGCGTTAGGTTATATCTTGGTCTTATGGCTTGTTTATCTATTTGCGGATGGAAGCTCCAGCCACCGGGGCGCCGCTAGGCCCGGCGACCGTTAATAAGTCGGTGCTCAAGAAGCCGATGCAGGAGTGAGATGCAAACGGGCGCCGCGCAGGCGGGCTTAACGCGCGCAGACGTTGGAGAGCAGGACTGAGGGAAACTAAAATGAGCGGACATGACGCTTGGACCTATGGACAACCTGTTAACGACTTGGACGAAGATCGTACGTGATCTTTCCCGACTCTCCCTTTAGGAGGCCGGGTTAATAAGTCGTAGGATGTTGTCCGATCCGAAATTTGTCATGGCGCTAACATTGCCGCCTTTTCTCACTAGGTCAAGCTTTCTGGTCCACGGGCCAGATGGTAAAGCGGCAGCTTGGAAAATCCTGGACAGGATAAGCCCCAGGCACTGGTCTCCGCTTCCCGGCAATCGCGGGGAACGCACCTTCAGAGGTCTTCGACGGATCGCCTGAAGAAATCGATGACGACAAACAGCATGTTGACTGTGACTCCATCGGCAGAAAGCGGCATCAAAATGTCTTCCGAGACCGCAAAATCCTTGTTCCTGCCTGTATAAGGGATTTCAGTGGTCATTGGGATTTTCTGTTTCGATACGGTCTCGCAGCTGGACCAGATGGTGCTCGGTGGCTTCTGGTGCGGAATCTCCGACATCCATTTTCCGGTGTGGTCGTTGTTGAGCTGGGACACGATTTTCGTACCGATCAGCCGATATCGGAAGTCCAGAGGATCATTTGCGACGTCAAGGAGCACGACATTCGGCAGAAGGTCCCGAATGTCGAGCGGGTCAAGGTCCGCACGGGACGGCATTGGACGTGAGTCCCTTATCTTGATCCAATAATCCAACGCTTGCCGATTAATGCTCGAGCGAAGCGCCAGCGTAGCGGCTACGGATGGCGTGCAGTTCGCGATACGGGTCTCGGCAATACCCGGCTTTGCGACCAAAAAGCTTTCGGTGGCTGTTTCGCTCTCAGGGCGATCGGATTTCGTTTTATCAGAACCGTTTGGAGACAAAGTTTTGAACATTCTAACAAGTTTGGCCTAAGCCGAAGTGTTGAAGCCCCAACCCTCCAACGCGCCAAATACTCGCTTTTTGATTAACTTGATGCAAACGTATTTTTATTTCCAGATTGATTTCCCCGAGCCGGGAAGACCATATTCGGACCAGCGATGGTTGACTTTGTCGACTACTTTTTCGGACATAAGTATTTGTGTTCCCCATTCCCGCTTTGTCTCTGGCGGCCATTTGTCGGTCGCGTCCAAGCCGATTTTGGATCCCAGTCCGCTTTCCGGTGAGGCGAAGTCTAGGTAATCGATAGGGGTGTTTTCGATAACGGTGATATCGCGCGCCGGATCCATGCGGGTTGAGACGGCCCAGATCACGTCTTTCCAGTCCCGGGCATCGATATCGTGGTCCACGACGATCACCCACTTGGTGTACATGAACTGGCGCAGATAGGACCAAACGCCGAGCATGACCCGCTTGGCATGACCGGGATAGGCTTTCTTCATGGATACGACAGCGACACGGTAGCTGCAGCCCTCCGGCGGCAGCCAGAAGTCGACGATTTCAGGGAACTGCTGCTGTAGCAGGGGAATGAAGACCTCGTTCAAAGCCTCTCCCAGTATCGAGGGCTCGTCGGGTGGACGCCCGGTAAAGGTGCTTAGGTAGATCGGCTTACGGCGCATGGTTATGGCGGTCACGGTAAAGACCGGAAAAGATTCGACCGAATTGTAGTACCCCGTATGGTCGCCGTAGGGGCCTTCGTCACCGTAGTCGTCCAGGCTGACATGACCTTCGAGCACGATCTCAGCCTGGGCTGGGACCTTCAGGGGGACGGTTTTGCAGTCCACCAGTTCGACCTTCTGGCCACGCAGCAATCCTGCAAAGTGATATTCTGACAGGGTGTCGGGCACCGGGGTTACTGCCGCGATGATGGTTCCAGGATCCGCGCCGATCACCACTGCCGCCGGAAGAGGCTCGGTCTTTTCGCTCTTCCAGCGCTGATGGTGTTGGGCGCCCCCTCTGTGCTTGAGCCAGCGCATCAAGGTCCGGTTCCGGCCAAGCACCTGCATCCTGTAGATGCCAAGATTGAAATCGTCGGTTTTGCCCTTGCCCGGACCCTTCGTCACCACCAAGGGCCAGGTGATCAGTGGTGCCGGCTCGCCGGGCCAGCAAGTCTGGATAGGGATCTGCGAAAGATCAATATCATCTCCCTGAAGCACCACTTCCTGACAAGGCGCAGTGGAGACGGTCTTTGGCTTCATCGCCATAACGGTCTTCAGCAGGGGCAGGGAATCCCACGCTTCCTTGAGGCTGCCGGGCGGTTCGGGTTGGCGCAGGAACGCAAGGGTATCACCGACCTCGCGCAATTGGTCCGGCTCGCGTTCGATACCCCAGGCCACCCGTTCAACCGTCCCAAAGAGGTTTGCCAGAACAGGCATGTCATAGGGAGAACCGTCGGCGCGCTGGACGTTCTCGAACAGGACAGCAGGGCCGCCTTCGGCCAGCAAGCGGGTCTGGATCTCGGTTATCTCCAGCTCGGCGCAGACAGGGGCCGAGACACGGGTCAGGCGGCCAGTCTCTTCAAGCCGGTCGATGAAATCGCGGAGCGAATTATATGGCATAGAGGTTCGAATCCTTGCGGACAGGTACAATCCGGCGGTACCCGGCGCAGTTTATGGAGGCATGGTCTAGTCGGGCTCGACGAGCAGTACAGTGCCTTCAATGGCCGTGACGCGCACCTTGCTTCCGGCCGGTAGGTCGCCGCCGCGAATTTTCCAGATAACACCGTCAATCTTCAGCTTGGCATGCCCGTCGACGATGGCGTCATCGATCGTGAAGCTGCGGTCCACGTACTGGGTTCCGCGGCGATTAAGATTGGGGGCGATGGCCTTGGCGGGATTGCGGCTTCTGTAAATCCGCCAAATTGCGACCGAGGCGACCGACAATACGGCGAAGACCAGGAGCTGATATTCCCAGTCGATACCCGGAAACAGCATCAGAACAAAGCCGACGATCGCTGCCGACACACCCATCCAGATAAAGGCGGCACTGGGGGCGAAGACCTCGATGGCCGCAAAAGCGACCGCGGCGATCCACCAGTGCCAGAATTCGATTTGGTCGAAGCCGATCATCCTTCACCGCCTTCATTGTCCCACGGGCCGCGGCGGCGTTCTTCCTTCTTGGCTTCTCGCTCGGCAAGGGAATCTTTAGCGATTTCCGCGATACCGCCGATTGCCCCGATAACTCCGGCCGCGTCGACAGGCAGAAAGAATGTCTTCTGGTTGGGCGAATTGGCGAACTGCCCCAGAGCGTCGACATAGCGCTGCGCCACGAAGTAGTTGATGGCATTGACATCGCCCTCGGCGATCGCGGAAGAAACCACTTCCGTCGCCTTGGCTTCCGCCTCGGCCTCACGCTCTCTGGCTTCCGCATCCTTGAAAGCGGCCTCCCGGCGGCCTTCGGCTTCCAGAACCGCGGCTTGCTTGGCACCCTCGGCCTTGAGGATCTGGCCTTGCCGCTCGCCTTCGGCTTCCAGGATTGTCGCGCGCTTTTCACGCTCAGCCTTCATCTGGCGCGCCATGGAATCCACCAGATCGCTGGGCGGCGTGATGTCCTTGATCTCGATTCTGGTAACCTTGACCCCCCAGGGTTCGGTCGCGTCGTCGACTACGGTCAACAGCTCCGCATTGATTTTGTCGCGCTTTGAGAGCAGTTCGTCGAGGTCCATGGACCCCATGACGGTTCTGACGTTGGTCATGGTCAGATTGAGGATCGCGCGCTCGAGGTTCCGTACCTGATAGGCCGCATTTGCCGCATCCAGGACCTGATAGAAGACGACGCCGTCAACCTGGACCACCGCATTGTCTTTGGTGATGACTTCCTGGGACGGGACGTCCATGACCGTTTCCATCATGTTCAGTTCAGCACCGACTTTGTCGATAACCGGAACGATGAGATTAAGCCCGGGCGTGAGGGTCTTGGTATAGCGGCCAAAGCGCTCGACGGTGTACTCCATGCCCTGCGGAACGGATTTGACCCCCATGAAAATGAGGATGAGCGCGAAAACCACGACAACGATGACGAAGATGGAAAAGGCCGGGATATCAAACGGCATATGCACTCTCTCTAGATACGGCCCAGGAAGACGGGCTGTGGAAATTCACTTCATGTGCCGCTTTCGGCGGTACCATTGCAGGCGGGATATTACCGGCATCCGTGCGTGCGCGAAAGCGTTTGACTGAGAAGGGATTGCTGTCAGGGGCGGCTCGGACGCGGAAGAGTTGAGTTTAAGTCGCTATTTTCACTCGGTTTTTGCCCAAAATCCGCCGTATTTCCGCCCTCATTACGCCTAAAGAAGAGCTGAAATAATAATGGTAAAGTCCGGGATGAGCACTAGCGCCGGGCGATAAATTACCCGTCAACTCAGGGTCGTGCCGTAAGCTTTTGACTTATGGGGATTTTGCCCTGGCGAAATTTTTCGGCTACGGGGGCAATCTACAGAAGAAAGCAATAATCGAGGTATGTTTTTTTTTCAAGGCAGAAAGGTTCATGAAGGGTTTATTTGTTACTATTACAAATATGTGAATTGGAATAAGATTCCATGAGGTTATGGTGAGAGACGACGGTTTACGTCGGCTAGACCGTGCCGGACCAAATAGGCGAAGCAACGTCTGAGAAGAAGACATGGCGCAATTTTACGTAGTTGGTGGCGAGTACGTCGATACCCGGTTTCAGGATGCAGTGGGTGGCGACGAACAGTGGATCGGGCCGTTTGGGAATTACGAAGCGGCAAAGGAAGAGTGGGCGAAACGAGCGTGGCTGACGGTTGACGACTGTGCGACCCGCTATCGTATCGAACGCATCGACCCCGACGCACCGCCGCTCTGCACCGACTGAACATTAGATCCTGATTTTGCCTTGGCCTTTACCAAGCGGTAAGGCTGCGCGGCTCGAACTCGCGAAGGGTTACCCCTACGCAGCGCCGTCGTCGTCCTATCTGTTCCGCCGCGGCGCTGCTGAACTGTCGCCCCCACTCCATTGGCCGGAAAATTCCTTTGAAGGCCGCACTCCTGTTATCGCTCACGGCTCGAACCGCGCCCCCGAACAGCTGGCGCGCAAGTACACAGGGCTATCCGGTTCTCAAGAAACCGCGACTCCTTCGTCGGCATCCGGTGTCGAGGAAATCCCCGTTACACTCACCCGGCTGCACGACTATGAAGTGGTTTATTCGGCACATATGACCCGCTACGGCGCGGTTGCGGCCAATCTACAGCACGCACCGGGGGCGGTCGTCGAGATCTTCATCACCTGGCTGAACGAACCTCAGTTGCAGCGTATGCACGACACCGAGCTGGGAGGTGAAATTTACCGTTTCGGCCGCCTGCGGGCTGTAAAACTGGAACAGCCCGCTGGACCTTTGCCGCCCTTGGAGAGTGTTTTCGTTTATTTGAGCAGTGCCGGTTGCCTGCGGGTGCAAAACCTGCCGGCCGGAATCGCCGCGATACCGGCTGCGGCACGGCGTTTTCCTGCTCTGAGCCAGCTTGATGCCCTCGAATCCGTCCGGAGCCGTTTATACCCCGATCGTGCGCTTGATGATGTCATCCTGGACGTCATCGCCGATCCGCAATTTCGCCGCTCGACCATCGATGCCCTACGCGCTGATGCGGTTCCGCTCGAGGCGCCTCATTTCGAATTTCTGGATCCGCGACCCTCTGACAGCTAGATTCCTTTCTGTCGACGGAGGGTTAGAATTTGAGGCTCAAGGCCTCGAGTTCACCGGCAGGCGTGAGTATTTCCGCCAACAATGACCTCAGCCTGCTCTGATTGCATGGATGGCATGCGGGTGAGCGCAAAGAATTTGATTGCTTTTCGCCGCAGCTCTCTCTATATCCGCCGCTCCTGGCATTGCCTGGGTCATCTACTGGTTGGGGAGGACGGACTATGTCCAATGTACACGCCCTCTTCCAATTGGGGATGGACTTGGACGACGTTTCAAGCACCACCCAAACGGAAGACTTAACTTTCGAGTGCCAGGCATTGCCTGATACACACGCTCAAAACGACAATGAAGACCGCAAGGACTTCTTTATCGAACGCGATGGCGAACGCTTCGCGGGAACGCACCTGATTATCGACCTGATGCAGGCCGAGCGCCTCGACGACCTCGAATACGTCGAAGAGACGCTGCGTGAATGCGTGACGGCCGCCGGTGCGACCCTGCTGCATATCCACCTGCATCATTTCACGCCCAATGGCGGCGTGTCGGGTGTCGCGGTTCTCGCCGAATCCCATATCTCCATCCACAGCTGGCCGGAGTGCGGCTACGCGGCGCTGGACGTCTTCATGTGCGGTGACGCACAACCGCACAAGGCGGTGGAAGTCCTGCGCAAGGCGTTTCAGCCTGATCGGGTCAAGGTGGAGGAGCACCGCCGGGGCCGCGAGGTATGAGCGGCTGGGTTGAAGAAACCCTGCACGACGATCTGCACGTCAAACTGAAGATCGACAGGATTCTCTTCGACAGCCAGACCGAACATCAGCATTTGGTGATCTTCGAGAACGAGACCTTCGGGCGGGTCATGGCGCTGGACGGCGTCATGCAGACGACCGAGAAAGACGAGTTCATCTATCACGAGATGTTAACGCATCTGCCGATCTATGCCCACGGCGCTGTCCGAAAGGTGCTGATCATCGGCGGCGGCGACGGCGGAATGCTGGAAGAGGCGCTTAAGCACTCTGCGATCGAAAAAGTCACCATGGTGGAGATCGACCGCAGTGTCGTCGATCTCTGCACGACTCACCTGCCTTCGATTTCAAACGGTGCCTTCGATGATCCCAGGACCGATCTGGTGATTGCCGACGGGCGCGACTTCGTGGCGAACTGCGAAGAGCGCTACGATCTGGTGATCATAGATTCCACGGATCCCATCGGTCCGGGCGCGGTCCTCTTTACCGAAACCTTCTATCGAGACTGCCGCGGCTGTCTCACCGAAGGCGGTATCCTGGTGACACAGAATGGCGTTCCCTTCATGCAGGGTGAGGAGCTGACTTCGTCAGTCTCGTTTTTCCGGGGACTGTTCGACGACGCCACCTGCTACCTGGCGACCGTCCCGACCTATGTCGGTGGACCTATGGCGTTCGGCTGGGCGACGGATAATCCGGACTTGCGGACAACCGCGCTGACCGAGCTCGAGTCTCGGTTCAAATCCGATCCCGTGGAAGCACGATACTATTCGCCGGAGGTTCATCAGGGGGCTTTTGCTCTTCCGCCTTACGTATCCGAACTGATCCGCTGACCCAAACTCAGTCAGGCCTCAGCTGACACCTGCCAAACTATGGCATTGCGGACATCTGTGTCCTCGAGTTCACGGGTGGTTTTCACTGCGTAGGAAATCACCCGTTCCAGGCCGGATTTGGGCAGATAACTCCGGCTCGGATCGCCCAGAAGCACTGTGGCGCCGCTTGCGGCCAGCATCCTAAGCCAGGTGATTGTCCGGCTCGCCATGGGTTCCTCGTAGCAAACGTCACCGGCAAGAACGAGATCCCAACCGGCATTTTCGCGTCCGATATAGTCTTCAAGGGCGACGTCGATTTTTACACCGTTCTCTTTGGCGTTCAGACAAAGGGCGGCAACCGCAAAGCGATCGATGTCGACGGCCTCAACGCGGCTTGCGCCGGACTGCATGGCTGCGATGGCTTGAAGGCCTGAACCAGAGGCAAAATCCAGGACGCGTTTTCCTGAAACTTTCGCCGGGTGATCCAACAGGTATCTTGCCAGGGCCTGACCACCCGCCCAGGCAAATGCCCAAAAGGGCGGTGGCAGATTCTTTGCGGCGAGCTCTTCTTCTGTTGCCTGCCAGATGGGCGAGATCTCGCTCGCGAGAAAAAGACGGATTTCCGGGATCAGCGGTGCGGTCAGGAGCGCCGTGTTCGCACGCACGAACTGCGTTTCTTTGGTAAGATCGGGCAGCATACCGATTTTCTGTCCGCTGCCGGATCTAAATGCCGTTGGAAACGAGCAGGCCGACGAACAGGATCCATCCCACCTGCCTGTTTGACTTAAACTTGCTTAGGCAATCATGCGGGTCATCCATATCCAGGGTCACGATCTGCCAGCAAAAATGTGCGCTGACGGCTGCCAGTGCGAGCCAGTAGGGCCAGGGAAGTTCCAGGCTGGTCCCGGCTGCGGCCAACATTAAGCTGGTAAGCGCATAAAACAGCCAAAGCCATGGTTTGGTCGCGTTGCCGAACTTGAGCGCGGTGGACTTCACACCGATCAGCGCATCGTCTTCCTTGTCCTGGTGGGCGTAGATAGTATCGTAACCCAGAGTCCAGGCGATTCCGGCCGCATAAAGGATCAGGGCTGGCCAGTCCAGCCCGGCTTGAACGACGGCCCAACCAACCAGCGCGCCCCAATTGAAGGTCAGTCCCAGCCAGGCCTGCGGCCAATAGGTGATCCGCTTCATGAACGGATAGGTGAAGACCAGCAGCAGTGACGCCACGCCGACGGCCACCGCGTAGAAATTGAACTGAAGCAGGATGATCAGGCCGATAAACAGCTGCAGGCCCAGGAACGCAATGGCCTGTCGTGTCGTGACCTGACCGCTGGGGATGGGGCGGTCGGACGTGCGTGCGACCTTGATGTCGAAGTCACGGTCCACGATATCGTTAAAGGTGCAGCCCGCGCCGCGCATAACCAGGGCGCCGGCACCGAACAGCAACAGCAGCCACAGGAACGTTCCGTAGGGCAGGTCGGTGCCCGGCACCGAGACCGCCATGGCAAGGCTCCACCAGCAGGGAAACAGCAAAAGCCAGACACCGATCGGCCGGTCGAGCCGGGCGAGCTTGATGTAGGGCCAGACGGATTTGGGTGTCAGGCGCAAGGTCCAGTGGCTTCGGACGATATCGCTTTTGATCGTCGTGTCATTCACCGTTGCGTTTCCTGTGCTGCGCATGGCCTATTCTTTACTCCCCCTGCGAGCTCACGAAAAGCCCATAGGAAAGCCGGTAGTACCATGGCCGCGAAAATTGAGACCAGACTGCATATTGACGCACCACTTGAATCGGGAACGGCTGTCGGGCTTGACCACGCCGCATCGCACTTTCTGCGTTCGGTCCTGCGCCTGAAGCCTGGGGCGATGCTCGCGGTCTTCAACGGTCGGGATGGCGAATGGTCGGCCCGCATCGATGGCATCGGGAAAGGCTGGTGCTCGCTGGAGGTGATCGAATTGCGCCGAAGGCCAGAGCCAGAACCCGATCTCTGGCTGGTATTTGCGCCAATCAAGCGGGCACGCCTCGACTTTGTCGCTGAAAAAGCTGTCGAGCTCGGCTGTTCGCTCCTACAACCGGTGTTTACCCGCTACACAGACGTCTCCCGGGTCAACAGCGAACGGCTTGCCGCCAACGCGCGCGAAGCAGCCGAGCAGTGCGAGCGCATGAGCCTGCCGGCGGTTCGAGACGTGATTTCGCTCGACGCACTTATTGATAGCTGGCCAGCTGATCGGCGGATGCTGCTCTGCGCGGAATCGGGGGTGGCGCAGCCGGTCGCCGACGCCTTGCACGAAGTTCGTGCTGAAGACAGCCAAGCGGGCAGGGCGCCGTGGGCCGTGATGACCGGTCCTGAGGGAGGCTTTACTAAAGGTGAACTTGACGCCTTAACAAAACTGCCCTTTGTTACGTCTGTCGGCCTTGGACCACGTATCCTCAGGGCCGATACCGCTGCCGTAGCGGCGCTTGCCTGTTGGCAGGCTGTGCTTGGCGATTGGGAAAAACGGCCGCCGCATCGAACGGATGCTTGATTGACGGCTAAAGCGTAACAATGTGCTGCAGGATCGTGGCTCGGCCGCGAATCGATTTATCAGCTGGGGAAGTTAATGTCCGCGCAACCCGAATCCGTCGCCACCGGCGCCGATAACCCTCCGATCACCAGTAAGTCTCAGCTGGTCGAGTATCTCGCCGCTGGCTGCAAGCCGCGGAGCAATTGGCGCATTGGGACCGAACACGAGAAGTTCGCCTTCAACACACGCGATTTGCGGCCGCTTCCCTATGACGGAGAGGCTGGAATCGGCGCGCTTCTCGAAGGCCTGAGCGATCGTTTCGGCTGGCAGAAGATTTGCGAAGGCAGCAATCCGGTCGCGCTCACCAAGGATGGCTGCAGCATCACATTGGAACCAGGGGGGCAGTTCGAACTGTCGGGCGCGCCGCTCGAAAATATCCATCAGACCTGCGATGAGGTTCATACCCATCTGGCGCAGGTCAAAGAGGTGGCTGAACCGCTCGGCGTACATATGCTCGGTGTGGGCTTTCAGCCCAAATGGGGCCGGAGTGACATCAGCTGGATGCCCAAAGGCCGTTACAAGATCATGGGTTCCTACATGCCGAAGAAGGGTAACCTTGGTCTCGACATGATGCTGAGAACCTGCACGGTTCAGGTAAATCTGGATTTCGAGTCCGAAGCCGACATGGTCAAGAAGTTCAGAACAAGCCTTGCTCTTCAGCCGATAGCTACAGCGCTCTTTGCCAACTCGCCCTTTACCGATGGAAAGCCGAATGGCTTCCTGAGCTATCGTAGCCATATCTGGACCGACACCGATCCGGATCGCTGTGGCGTGCCCAGCTTCGTGTTTGACGAGGACATGAGCTTCGAGCGTTATGTCGACTATGTTCTCGATGTTCCAATGTACTTCATTTACCGCAACGGCACCTATGTTGATGTCAGCGGACAGTCGTTCCGCGACTTCATGGCGGGTAATCTTCCCGGGCGGAAGGGTGAGCTGCCGACCATGGGCGATTGGGCCGATCATCTTACGACCCTGTTCCCGGAAGTCCGACTGAAGAAATTCATCGAAATGCGTGGTGCAGATGGCGGTCCCTGGCGCTCGCTTTGCGGCCTTCCCGCGCTTTGGGTCGGCTTGCTCTACGACCAGGAAACACTCGACGCAGCCTGGGACATGGTCAAGAACTGGACCATGGAAGATCACGACTACCTTCGCGCCGAGGTGCCGCGCCAGGCTTTGGCGACGCCGTTCCAAAACTCAAGTGTTCGCGAAGTCGCGCAGCAAATGGTGGCTTTGGCGGAGCAGGGCTTGAGACACCGCAATCGGCTCGACAGCAGCTTGCTGGATGAAACGCACTTCGTGGCACCGCTCAAGAAGGTTGCCGAGAGTGGAAAAACGCCCGCGGACGAGCAACTGGAACAGTTCCATGGCGAGTGGGGCGGGCGAATCGACCCCTTGTTCGAACAGTACGCCTATTAAACCTTCGCAAACCCGTACCTTAGAGTCTGATTGGTTTTCACTGAATCGGTGCAGGGTGCGGTCCGCTCAAAAGGGAAAGAGAGCCGCAGTCGGGGGAAACTGCGGCTCTCTATTAGCGAGGGTGTTTAGGAGACTATGACTATATCCTGCGTCCCGATGTCTTAAGAAGCCATTAACAGCGGCGCCCAAAAGTAGAATTACTTCTATTTTGGCGAACTGCTCGATCTTGCTTCCGCAGTGTCAGGCCGCGGTCCCGCCGACGGTAATGCCATCGATCAGGATTGATGGCTGGCCGACGCCGACCGGGACGCCTTGCCCTTCCTTACCGCAGGTGCCTACGCCGTCATCGAGCGCCAGATCGTTTCCGATCATGGAGATCTTCTTCATGACGTCAGGCCCATTGCCGATCAGCGTCGCGCCTTTCACCGGTGCGCCGAGTTTTCCGTTTTCGATCATATAAGCTTCGGTGCAGGAGAAGACGAACTTGCCTGAAACGATATCGACCTGCCCACCGCCGAAATTCGCTGCGTAGAGGCCGTCTTTCACCGATGTCAGGATTTCGCCGGGGTCACGCTCGCCCGCAAGCATGACTGTATTGGTCATGCGTGGCATGGGGATGTGGGCGTAGCTTTGACGGCGTCCGTTTCCGGTTGGAGTCATGCCCATCAGCCGGGCATTTTGCCGATCCTGCATATAGCCAACCAGGATACCGTCCTCGATCAGGGTGGTGGACTGGGTTGGTGTGCCTTCGTCGTCGATCGTAAGCGACCCGCGTCGGTCCATCATGGTGCCGTCGTCCACGACGGTGACGCCCGGAGCGGCAACCCGTTCACCGATCAGTCCGGAAAAGGCGGAGGTTTTCTTGCGGTTGAAATCCCCTTCGAGGCCATGCCCGACGGCTTCGTGCAACAGAATGCCGGGCCAGCCGGAACCCAGAACGACCTGCATTTCACCTGCAGGTGCAGCGACGGATTCGAGATTTACAAGTGCGCGTCGCAAAGCCTCGTCGACACCGCCTTGCCAATAGGAAGGTTCGAGCAGGCTGTCGTATGCGAAACGTCCGCCGCCGCCGTAGCCGCCACTTTCCATGCGGTCGCCTTCGGCTACCACGACGGAGATGTTCAGGCGCACCAGTGGACGGATGTCGGCCATGCGTTCGCCGCCCGTCCGTAAAATCTGAACCGCACTCCACTCACCGGACAACGAGGCGCTAACTTGGACGATCCTCGGGTCCTTAGCGCGCGCATAAGCGTCGATGTCCGCCAGAAGTTTGACTTTAGCGTCAAAGGCGACCTCGTTCAGCGGATTGATATCGCTGTAGAGCTTGGCGTTGGTGCCCTGCGGTGCCTCGGCCATGGTACCGCCATGGCCCGCGTTGACCGTTTTGACCGTCTCCGCCGCGCGTTTTATGGCTGCTTCGGACAGCTCGCTGGCGTGCGCATAACCCGCGGCTTCGCCTGAAATGCCACGCAAACCGAAGCCCTGGGTCGTATCGAAGCTCGCGCTCTTGAGCTTCCCGTCATCAAATGCCAAGCCTTCGGACTGGCAATATTCAAGATAAAGCTCTCCGTCGTCGGCGCCGGTCAGGGCATCGTCGACGATCGATTCGAGACGGTTACGGTCAAGCCCGGCGCGGGCGTAAAAGATATCGTCCGTATCGGCAACATGGCTCATCAAGAAACTCCGTGTTCAAGCTTGGCTGTTGCGTCCCTGAGGCCTTACCAGGCGGGACGCGGATCAGCAGCGTGCTAAGTCGTCTATACACCTAGTTATCGAGGGGGCTGAAAGCCAGCGAAAACAGGTGATTTTCGCCCTGTTTCGCCAACAAAATCCTGAGCACCCCAACTTAGTTTGCGACATTACGTCGCATAGTGCCCAATCCTTAATAAACTGAGTATAAGACCCGCAACCGGAAATACCGAGGTTTCTGCGACTAAAGACCCGTTTCCGAGGCTTGTCGGGACGGACAGGCTGCGTTAGGTTGCCGCGCAACCAAGCTAGGGGGCACCGGCGAGGGGATTCGATTACTTGGGTGCCGGGGTTGCCAGATCGATCATGGGTACCTTACCCGATAGAAGACAGGATAGAATTACATGGCGTTTTTGAAGCGTGGAGCTCTCATCGCCGGCGTTTTCGCCTTGGTTGCGAGCATGGCCGCGATTGTTTCGGGCACAGTGCTCGCTGAACCCGCAGATCTCAACGGCCTGAAAAACTGGGGTTTGGGTTTCCAGAATCCGACGTCGCCGAACGCAAATGAGATTGAGCTCTTCCACACTGAGCTGCTGGTCATTATTACCGCGATAACGGTTTTCGTTCTGATCCTTCTTCTTTACGTCATGTTCCGTTTCTCGGAAAAGCGTAACCCCAATCCTTCCAAAACGACTCATAACACGCTGATCGAAGTGATCTGGACCGCGGTGCCGGTCATCATCCTGGTGGTCATCGCGATCCCGTCTTTCCGCCTGCTCTATAACCAGGAAAAAGTCGACGATGCCGAGATGACGATCAAAGCGATCGGAAAGCAGTGGTATTGGTCGTATGAGTATCCGGACCACGGCAATTTCACCTTTGACGCCTACATGGTGGAAAAAGAGGATCTAGAGGACGGACAGCCGTATTTGCTGCAGACCGATAACGCGGTCGTTCTTCCGGTCGATACGAAGATCAGGGTTCTGGTTACGGCAGGTGACGTACTTCATGCTTTCGCCATGCCGACCCAACAACGCAAGATCGATGCGGTTCCGGGCCGGATCAATGAGACGGCCGTCTACTTTGACCGCACCGGCACCTTTTACGGTCAGTGTTCCGAGATCTGTGGCACGCGTCATTCCTACATGCCGATCATGTTCACGATCGTCTCCAAGGAGGAGTATGCGGCGTGGGTGGAAACGGCTAAGGAAGAATTCGCGAGGGTCGATGGACCGGCGCCGACGGTTCGTGTAGCCCAGTCCGGGCCCGAGGGCGGTGAGAACGCTGCCGATCCTGTGAACCAGAACATGAACGAAATCGGCGCCCAGTAAACAAGCCGCGCGACGAGCCCTAGAGAGGTGGAAGATATGGCTAACGAAACGACCGCGGCCCACGGCCACGACGATCATCACGATCACAAGCCCGGATTTTTTGTACGCTGGTTTTGCTCAACGAATCACAAGGACATCGGGACGCTTTATCTGCTGTTCGCGATCATCGCCGGTCTGATCGGCGGCGTCTTCTCTGTCATGATGCGTGCCGAGCTTCAGAACCCCGGCGTCAGCGATATGTTCGGCTCCGCTGCCGATCCCGGCCAGTTCTGGAATGTGGTGATCACGGCCCATGGTTTGATCATGGTGTTCTTCGTGGTCATGCCGGCTTTGATCGGCGGGTTCGGCAACTGGTTCGTGCCGTTGATGATCGGCGCGCCTGATATGGCCTTCCCCCGCATGAACAATATCTCTTTCTGGCTCCTGGTTCCGGCTTTCGGCCTGCTGCTTGGTTCGGCCTTCGTCGATCAGGGGGCAGGGACGGGGTGGACGGTCTATCCGCCATTGTCCGCAAAGCTAGGACATGGCGGGCCGTCGGTCGACATGGCGATTTTCTCGCTCCACCTGGCGGGTGCGTCTTCGATCCTGGGTGCGGTCAACTTCATCACGACTATCTTCAACATGCGCGCGCCGGGCATGACACTGCACAAGATGCCGCTGTTTGTCTGGTCGATGCTGATCACTGCCTTCCTGCTGCTTCTGGCGGTGCCGGTTCTCGGTGGCGCGATCACCATGCTGCTGACCGACCGTAACTTCGGCACGACCTTCTTCGATCCTGCCGGTGGCGGTGATCCGATCCTGTTCCAGCATCTTTTCTGGTTCTTCGGTCACCCCGAAGTTTACATCATGATCCTGCCGGCCTTCGGCATCATCAGCCACATCGTCTCGACCTTCAGCCGTAAGCCGATTTTCGGTTACCTGGGTATGGCTTATGCCATGGTTTCTATCGGCTTCGTCGGCTTTGTGGTTTGGGCGCATCACATGTTCACCGTGGGCATGTCCGTCGATACCCGGGCCTACTTCACCGCGGCGACCCTGGTGATCGCGGTGCCGACCGGCATCAAGATCTTTTCCTGGATCGCGACCATGTGGGGCGGCTCGCTGCGGTTTGACACGCCAATGCTCTGGGCGATCGGCTTTATCTTCCTCTTTACGGTTGGCGGCGTGACCGGCGTTGTGCTGGCGAATGCCGGCATCGATCTGGCGCTGCATGACACCTACTATGTGGTGGCGCATTTCCACTATGTGCTGAGCCTGGGAGCCGTCTTCGCGATCTTCGCAGCGATGTATTACTGGCTGGGCAAGATGTCCGGGCGGCAGTATCCCGAGTGGGCGGGCAAGCTGCATTTCTGGGTCACCTTTATCGGCGTGAACCTGACCTTCTTCCCGCAGCACTTCCTGGGGCTGCAGGGGATGCCGCGCCGCTATATCGATTACCCGGAAGCTTTCGCCGGCTGGAACTATGTTTCGTCGATCGGTTCCTACATATCCTTCGCTGGCTCGGTCTTCTTTGTCGTAATCCTGCTTTACACGCTCGCGGCAGGCCGGAAAGCCCAGGCCAATCCCTGGGGAGAAGGAGCGACGACGCTCGAGTGGACGGTGCCCTCACCGCCGCCGTTCCATACCTTCAACGAGTTGCCGCAAATCAAGTAACTCATTCAGTGAACGCCGCTGGCCCGTTGGGCCGGCGGCTTGTGAGAACAGGTAAGTCAGTGCCGTGACGGATACGTCGATTGACATCAAGGCTGAGACAACGGGCGTCGTTCTTGCGGACGGTGCCCGTGTCGGTGACTTTATAGCGCTGCTGAAACCGCGCGTGATGTCTCTCGTGGTCTTCACAGGACTCGCAGGCCTGATTGCGGCACCAGGCCATCTGCATCCGTTTCTTGCGGCGGTCGCGGTGCTTTGCATCGCCGTCAGTGCAGGTGCCGCGGGTGCCATCAATATGTGGTATGATCGCGATATCGATGCGATCATGGAACGTACCAAATCCCGGCCACTTCCGATGGGCAGAGTATCTCCGGACGAGGCACTGAGCTTCGGCGTTACTCTCACCCTGTTCTCAGTGATGCTGATGGGACTTGCCGTCAATTGGACAGCTGCGGTACTCCTTGCCTTCGCCAGCGGGTTTTACGTCTTTGTCTACACTATGTGGCTGAAACGCAGTACGCCGCATAACATCGTGATCGGTGGCGCTGCTGGCGCCTTTCCGCCGATGATCGGCTGGGCGGCAGTGACTGGCTCCGTGGATCTTCAGTCTTCCATTTTGTTTCTGATCATCTTCATGTGGACGCCGCCCCACTTTTGGGCGCTGGCTTTGTTTCGTGAAGGTGACTATGCCAAGGCCGGTGTGCCGATGCTGCCCGTCGTTGCGGGTATTGCGGCGACCAAACGCCAGATGCTGCTTTATACTCTCGTGCTGGTGCCGATTACCTTGTTGCCCAGCGTTCTGGGGACAGCGGGAATTGTTTATGGTCTCGCCGCGACACTCCTGGGATTGCGATTCCTCCATCTTGCCGTGAAGGTCTTGCGCGATGACGGCGTTCGTTACGCCAAACAAATGTTCGGCTTTTCCATCGTCTATCTCTTTGCGCTCTTTGCGCTCCTGATGCTTGACCGCGCCCCCGGTGTTCTCTCGAATCTCGGGTTTAATGGAAGCATGCAGATTGGGCTGGGAGGGTGATGGCGATGCTTGAGAAAGAGGAACGGAGCGAAGTGCATCGCCGGCAGAAGGCGAAGAACTGGACTCTTCTTGCGGCACTGGTCGCTTTCATCGTGTTGGTTTACTTCGTGTCGATTGTTCGCATGGGAATGTACAGTGGCTGACGACAAGCTGCAGACAACAGGTAAAGGGCGCAAGAACGCGCGCACAGCGCTTGTTCTGGGCGGTGTCGTGTTCGGTATGATCGGTTTGTCTTTTGCGACGGTGCCGCTCTACCGCCTCTTTTGCCAGGTGACGGGCTGGGGGGGAACCACACAGGTCGCCGATGTGGCCCCGGCTGAAGTCAGCGAACGCGTCATAGCCGTGCGCTTCAATGCGGATGTGAACGACAAGCTGCCCTGGCGCTTTGGTCCGGTGCAGCGGGAAGTGCAGGTTAAGGTTGGTGAAAACCGCCTTGCCTTCTATCGTGCCAAGAATGTCGGAGGGCGCGCTGTTACCGGAACGGCGACCTTCAATGTTACGCCTTTAAAGGCCGGGCAGTACTTCAGCAAAGTCGCTTGCTTCTGCTTTACGGAGCAGCGCTTGGAGCCTGGCCAGGAACTGGATATGCCGGTGAGTTTCTTCGTCGATCCCGCTATTCTCGACGACCCGAACTTGGATGATGTGAATACCATTACCTTGTCGTACACCTTTTTCCGCGATCTTGACGATCTGGACGAGTCGGCGGAAGAAGAACAGAAGACGACGGAAAACAGGCTTGGAAGCGGATCGGGTTCCGCGACCGAGGTGAATTAGTGAAGGCGAAGCAGTTTTGCTTAACGGACGCCGTATCGTAAGATCGGCGTGAGGTGCTAAGAGGAAGATCATGAGCGCAGCCCACGAACAGCAACATCCCTACCATCTGGTCGATCCTAGCCCCTGGCCTCTGATCGGCGCTATTTCGGCCGGCATTCTGGCCGTTGGGCTGGTGCTGCTGATGCACGACATTACGCCGTGGCTTGTCGCCGTCGGCTTCGCAATGGTGCTTGTGACCATGTACGGCTGGTGGGCTCAGGTGGTCAATGAAGCGACCTTCCAGGGACACCACACTCCGATCGTTCAGATCGGCCTGCGCTACGGCATGATCCTCTTCATCGCTTCTGAAGTGATGTTCTTTGCCGCATTCTTCTGGGCATACTTCGACGCTTCGCTGTTTCCGAAGGAAGCCACCGGCTTCATGTGGCCTCCCGAAGGTGTCGTAACCTTCGAAGCTTTTGATCTCCCGTTCCTTAACACCCTGATCCTGCTGCTGTCGGGCTGTACCGTTACCTGGGCACACCACGCATTGCAGGAAGGCGACCGCCGCGGGCTTCTCGCCGGGCTGGGAATAACGGTCATATTGGGTGTCTTCTTCACCGCTCTGCAGGCATTCGAGTACAGCCACGCTGCCTTCAGCTTTACCGACGGCATCTACCCCTCGACCTTCTACATGGCGACCGGTTTTCACGGCTTTCACGTGATAATAGGGACTATTTTTCTCGCAGTATGCTGGGTACGTGCAGTGAAAGGCCATTTCACGCCAGATCACCACTTCGGTTTCGAAGCTGCTGCATGGTACTGGCATTTCGTCGACGTCGTCTGGCTTTTCCTCTTCGCCTGTGTCTACTGGTGGGGCGGCTGATCCGCGCTACCGGCGCCGAACAAGGGGCTTTTGACGCAATCGGGGGGGCGGTCGAAAATTTGCGCCGCCCCTTTTGATTCCTAACTAACCCCGAGAGTGCTCCATGGCGGACAACAAGGATTATGGATCACCGTCGCCAGTCAAAACCGGGCTGGCCTGCCGCTGTCCCAGGTGCGGCCAGGGTAAGCTGTTCGACGGTTTTCTGACTGTGGCGAAGAGCTGTTCGGTTTGCGGAGTGGATCTTGAGAAGTCGGACAGCGGTGATGGCCCCGCTGTCTTTATTATTTTTATTCTCGGTTTCCTGGTGGTACCGATGGCTCTGCTGCTTGAAGCCAAGGCCGAACCACCCATGTGGGTCCATATGGCAATCTGGCCCGCAGTTATCCTGGGCGGCGCAATCGGCCTGCTGCGCCCGCTGAAAGGCTTGATGATCGCTTTGCAGTTCAAGCACAAAGCCAGCGATTCCGGCAGTATCGACTACGATTGAGTTTTCATGTCAGCACCTGAGAGTTCCTTCGGCGGCAAGCGCCGGTTCCGGCCCAGTTTCTGGGCAACAGCCGTCACAATTCCGGCCCTAATTATTTTGCTCGGTC
The DNA here is from genome assembly GCF_947331435.1 of Pelagibius sp. Alg239-R121. Classification (GTDB taxonomy): domain Bacteria; phylum Pseudomonadota; class Alphaproteobacteria; order Kiloniellales; family Kiloniellaceae; genus Denitrobaculum. The sequence goes on from NZ_CAMZOF010000005.1 coordinate 163,299, forward strand.
TGGGGACCTGGCAGGTCCAGCGATTGCAGTGGAAGCAAGAGCAAATCGAGCTGCGTCAGGAGCGGGCGCATGCGCCCGTTGTTCCCGTTTCCGAAGTCCTCGATGTGCCCGCGGAAAAGGAATTCTTTCATGTCGAAGTGACGGGCCGTTTCCTGCACGACAAGGAACTCTACCTCGCGGCCCGCTCTCTGAACGGCAATGTGGGGCAGCATATCGTTACCCCTTTCCAGATGTCGGATGGGCGCGTCCTGCTGATCGACCGGGGCTGGGTGCCGAGCGAGAAACGCGATCCAGAAACCCGAAGTGAAGGTCAGATCCAGGGAGATGGCACCGTTGACGGATTGCTTCGTTTGGGCGGCTGGAAGGGCTACGACTTCATTCGACCGGATAACGACCCGGCCAAAAACTTCTGGTTCTACGTCGATTTCGAAGCCATGGCGGTCGCAACCGGCCTAGAAAATATGATCCAGACGGCTTACTTGGATGCGGGACCGGCGGAAAATGCAGGGGGATACCCGATTGGCGGGCAGACCAGAATTACGTTGCGCAACGACCATTTTCAGTACGTGCTGACCTGGTATGCGCTGGCATTGATTCTGGCTGCTGTCTACTTCGTCTACCATTTCCGGCCGGAAGAAGAGTAACCAGCCATGGACACGCTCCGCAGAGCGCCTTCATCTGAGAACACAATGAGATTAACAGCACCGGGAGCGAGACCTGTTCGATGACCGCGTATGAAACCCTGCAACAGCGTTTTCGCCGTTTGCATGCTCTAAGTGAAGCCGCGGGTATGCTGCACTGGGATATGGCGACTATGATGCCGGCGGGCGGTGCCCAGGCGCGCACCGAACAGCTGGCTGTTTTGAGCGTGACCTGCCACGAACTTCTGGCCGCTCCTGAAATGACCGAGATCTTCGGTGCGGCCGAACAGGAGTTAGACGGACAGGAGCTAGACGGGCAAAAAGATACTTGGCGGCGGGCGAATCTACGCGAGATGCGCCGGCGCTGGCGCCACGCGACGGCCCTGGATTCGCGGCTGGTCGAAGCCATGACCAAAGCCGGCAAGAATTGCGAGATGGTTTGGCGAGATGCACGGCCGAAGAGCGACTTTGCCGCCGTCCTGCCGGCGATGACCGAAGTTCTCAATCTTTCCCGGGAAGCGGCTGCTGCCAAGTCGGAAGTTTTTGGCTGCTCTCTCTATGATGCTCTGTTGGATCAATACGAGCCCGGTGGTGCCTCTCAGAAAATCGATCTGATCTTCGATGAATTGGCCGCATTCCTGCCGAACTTTCTCTCCGATGTTCTGGATCGTCAGTCGGATAAGCCACAACCCATCGCGGTCGCTGGTCCCTTCGCCCTGGATGCTCAGGAATCGTTGGCCCGCAAGATGATGCAGGCTGTGGGCTTCGACTTTGAACATGGCCGGTTAGACGTCAGCCTTCATCCTTTTTGTGGCGGCGTCCCGGACGATGTCCGCATTACCACGCGCTACGACAGCGAAGATTTTATGAAGGCCCTGATGGGTGTCTTGCATGAAACCGGGCATGCGCTGTACGAGCGCGGCCTGCCGCAAGACTGGCGGTTGCAGCCCGTGGGTGAGGCGCGGGGCATGGCTGTTCATGAGAGCCAATCGTTGCTGATCGAGATGCAGGCCTGCCGCAGCTCCGAGTTCATGACCTTTGCCGCTCCGCTAGCGCGCGACGCGTTCAGCGGTCAGGGGTCGGCCTGGGAACCGGCCAATCTTCTTGCGATTTACAATCGGGTGAAGCCGGATTTCATTCGAGTCGACGCTGATGAAGTGACCTATCCTGCCCATGTGATTTTGCGTTATCGCTTGGAAAAGGCGTTGATTGCGGATGAGATGTCGCTGGCCGATCTGCCCGCGGCGTGGAATGACGGCCTGCAGGAATTGCTTGGCATCACGCCACCCGACGATCGTCTGGGCTGTCTTCAGGATATTCACTGGTACGATGGCGCATGGGGTTATTTCCCAACCTATACGCTTGGCGCCATGGCGGCAGCGCAGCTCTTTGCCGCCGCCAAGACGGCTGAACCGGAAATCCCCGCTGACATTGCCAAGGGGGATTTCAGCCGCTTGATGGCCTGGCTGGGCGAAAACGTTCATGGCAAGGGTTCATTGCTGAGCACGGATGAACTGTTGGAACAGGCGACAGGCAAGGGTCTCGATGCCGAGATCTTCAAAGCGCATCTGACGAGCCGGTACCTTAACTGACTGTTATCCCACAAACCCTGGGTCGCTGCCGCGGATCGTCCAGCAGCGGCCGTTACAGTGGGGAATGGGCGTTGGCCGGGCTTGCTGATGACCCAGCCCGCGTCTAAATTGTTCCTCCATCTTTTGAGTAAACGCCGATGATGTATCGCTCCACGCGGGGAAATGCCCCGATCCTGAAGTTCGATGATGTGCTGCTTGCCGGATTGGCACGGGACGGTGGTCTGTATCTGCCTGAGAGCTGGCCAAGCTTTTCAGCCAAGGAGATTCGCTCCTTCGTCGGCATGAATTATCCGGACCTGGCATTTCATATCATCCGTCCTTTTGTCGGCGACAGCATTCCGGAGGATGACCTGAAGGGCCTGATTGACGACGCTTATGCGGATTTTGGGCATGCCGCGGTGGCGCCGTTGAAACAGCTTGATTCCGACCTCTGGGTCATGGAGCTGTTTCATGGGCCGACCCTGGCCTTTAAGGACTTCGCGCTTCAGTTACTCGGGCGTCTGTTTGACTATATTTTAACCCGCCGCGGGGAGCGCGTGACGATTGTCGGCGCGACTTCGGGCGACACCGGTTCGGCGGCCATCGAAGCCTGCCGTGATCGTTCCCAGATCGACATCTTCATTCTGCATCCCCAAGGCCGGGTTTCGGAAGTTCAGCGCCGCCAGATGACGACTGTGCAGGCGGCGAACGTCTACAATATTGCCTTGGATGGTAACTTTGACGACTGCCAAGATGCAGTAAAAGCCATGTTTAACGATGGCGAATTTCGTGACCGGGTTTCGTTGTCGGCGGTCAATTCAATCAACTGGGCCCGCATCATGGCTCAGATCGTCTATTATTTTGCGGCTGGCGTTGCCCTGGGTGCCCCTGACCGTCCCATCGGATTTTCTGTGCCGACCGGCAACTTCGGTAATGTTTTTGCGGCCTACGCTGCGGGCCGCATGGGTTTGCCGGTTTCGCAATTGATTGTGGGTTCGAACCGGAATGATATTCTAACCCGATTCTTCGAGACCGGTACGATGGATATGCTGCCCGTTGAAGCGAGTCTGTCGCCCTCCATGGATATTCAGGTGTCCAGCAACTTCGAACGCCTGCTATTTGACCTTCTTGATCAGGACGGCGCAGCAGTTACAGAGACCCTGTCCAACTTCCGCTCCACCGGCCGGTTCGAGTTGGCGTCCGATCGCTTACAACGTGCACAGCGCTTGTTCGACGGTTATCGCCTGGACGATGAAATGACCCTTGCCGAAGTTGCGCGTTTGCATCGCACGACAGGTGAGGTGATCGATCCACATTCGGCAATCGGTATTGCTGCCGCCCGCGCCAAACGCCGGGACGACGTTCCGGTCATGGTCGCGATGGCCACTGCCCATCCTGCGAAGTTTCCCGATGCGGTCGAACGCGCTTGCGGTATCAGGCCGGAACTGCCGGATGGCCTCTCTGATCTTTATGAGCGCGATGAGCGCCTGACCAGCCTGCCGAACGATCTGGCTCAACTCATGTCTTTTGTGGAGAGCAATCGCTGGCCGTCCAACCAGGGAGCGGCAGTTTCGTCGGAGAAGTCGGCATGAGTATTGAGGTTTCTACGCTTTCCAACGGCTTGCGGGTCGCAACCGATCGGATCGATACGGTGGAGACCGCGTCGCTCGGCGCCTGGGTCGGTGTCGGCACACGTCATGAACCGGCGGCGGTGAACGGCGTTGCCCATATGCTCGAACATATGGCCTTCAAAGGCACGAAACGCCGGTCTGCCTATGCGATCGCGGAAGAGATCGAGGCTGTCGGCGGGCATCTGAACGCCTATACCAGCCGTGAAAACACCGCTTTTTATGCACGGGTCCTGGCTGAAGACGTGCCATTAGCCGTCGATATCATCGGCGACATCCTTCAGTCCTCAATTTTCGATCAGGAAGAACTGCAGCGTGAACGGGCGGTGGTCTTGCAGGAGATTGGACAGGCCGCTGATACGCCGGACGATATTATATTCGACCATTTCCAGGAGACCGCCTATCCGGCGCAAGCCTTGGGGCGCCCGGTCCTCGGCACCAGTGAAATTGTCGGTGGCTTCCAGCGCGACACCCTGCGCGACTATATGACAAATCATTACGGCGCGGAGAACATGGTGATCGCCGCTGCCGGAAAGGTCGATCACCGAAAGTTCGTTGATCTGGTCGAAGCACACTTCGGCGGCCTGGGGTCCGGCACTTCCCTGGACGAGGAAAAAGCCGACTATAAGGGCGGAAATTTTCGGGAGAGCCGAGACCTGGAGCAGGTACACTTCCTGCTGGGATTCCAAGCCGTCGATTATCACGATCCTGACTACTATGCCGCTTTGTTGCTTTCGACGCTTTTCGGCGGTGGCATGTCATCACGGCTGTTCCAGGAAATTCGCGAAAAGCGGGGACTTGTGTACTCCATCTACTCCTTTGCTTCGTCTTATCGTGATGACGGGGTTTTCGGAATTTACGCCGGTACCGGCGAAGCCGAGGCAGCGGAGATGGTGCCGGTAATATGCGACGAACTGCTTAAGCTCTGTGAAGGTGTCGGCGAAGACGAAGTTTCGCGCGCGGCCGCGCAGCTTAAGGCTTCAATCCTGATGAGCCGGGAGAGCAGCGGTTCCCGCTGCGAGCAGCTTGCGCAGCAACTCCTGGTCTACGGCCGTCCGGTCGGTGCCGCTGAGATTGTGGAAAAGATTTCGGCAGTCGACAGCACTCGGATCGCTGATTTGGCGCGGCGTATGATAGCATCGGCACCGACTGCAGCAACCATGGGGCCGATCGGCGAAGTTATGCCTTTTGATCAAATTGTCAGCCGGCTGAGGTGAAGAGCGGTGCTGTTGTCGAACTTCCGTGCCCAGGATGCCAAGTCGCTACGCCTTATCAATCAACGGGTCTACCTGCGGGCACCGCAATCAAGCGATTGGCGGGCCTGGGCGGATGTGCGGGCTCAGAGCAGGGATTTTTTGACTCCCTGGGAGCCAACTTGGTCTTATGACGCCCTGACGCGTGGTGCCTTTCGACGCCGTCTGCGTCAGTACGGCAGCGAATGGCGACAAGGCGTGGGATACAGTTTTTTTGTATTTCGCGGTGAAGATGATGCTCTGCTGGGTGGGATTACGATGTCAAATCTGCGCCGGGGTGTCGCCCAGTGTGCGAGCCTCGGTTACTGGATCGGAAGGCGCCATGCACGCCAGGGCTTTATGAGCGAGGCCTTGGTCGCGGTTCTGGATTATGGATTTGACCAGCTTGGGCTTCATCGTTTGGAAGCAGCTTGCCTACCCATCAATGAAGCCAGTCAGGGCTTGTTACAGAAAGTCGGATTTTCCGAAGAAGGCTACGCACGGCAGTATCTTCGGATCAATGCGCAATGGCAGGATCATGTGCTTTTCGCGGTTTTGAGGGACGATCAGCGCCAACGCAGTTCCGACCCGGTCGGCTGGACCAGCTAGGAATATGAATCCTCAATCTTGAGTCCTATTCACTCAATCTCATAAGATTGGAGTGGATCTTGGGGACAAGAGGTCAGGCGTGACCTGCTTCGCCGGAAAGCATCGAGACGTCGATGCCAAGTTTCCCAATTGCCCGTTCCCACTTGTCATCCAGACTGGTGTCAAAGATCAGATCTTCATCGGCGCTGGCATTCAGCCAGCCATTCGCTTGGATTTCTCCATCCAGTTGACCAGGTCCCCAACCGGCGTAACCCAGTGCGAGCAGGCTGCGGCGCGGGCCGTTACCATTGGCCATGTCTTGCAGGATGTCGATTGTCGCGGTCAACGCCACCGCGTCGTCGACCTGGAGACTGGAGTCCTGAATGTACTCACCTGAGTGCAGAACAAAGCCGCGCGCTGATTCGACTGGCCCGCCGAAGTGCACCTTGATCTCATCGGAAGCATCACCGCGCGCCACGCCAAGCTGTTCCAGCAAATCTGGAAAGGTGATGGCGCCGACCAGCCGGTTGATAACCAGCCCCATGGCGCCGTTATCGTTATGCGCGCAAACATATATGACGGTGCGCGTAAATCTCGGGTCCATCATCTGCGGCATGGCAATGAGAAGTTGACCCGTAAGGGAGGTTTCGTCGCTAGCTTCGCTCATCGGTCCTAAGCGCTCAAAAAAGGTTGAAGCGCAAGTGGTTACTGCCCTGCGCGTCGTTTACTATGGGTGCGGTCGTTCTCGATTGGAACAATCAAGAATGTAGATCATCCTCCTGCTTGTTAAGCTTGAGACTGACCCACAACTTTCCTTCATTCAAAGAAAACCAATCAGGCTCTACCCTGCGGCCAAAGCTCGCAGTCGCGAACAAATCATCAACACGATAATGTTACGCGTGCAGAACCTCTATCCACACCTATATTATCTCACATGGTTTCAATAGGGATGTAAAGAATCTTGCCGTTAACGCACCTATACCGGCGATTTGCCCAGTTCTGCGCGATTTTGGCCTTGGCAATTCCCATCGCGATTGCCGATTCTGCCGCAGGATTGGCGGCAGCCGGTCCTTGGGCGAAGAACGATCAGGCGTCCGTGCGGTTGCTGTCTTCCGGTGCTACGGCTGGCAGTAGCGGCGAGATACAACTAGGCCTTCACTTCAAGCTGGAACCCGGCTGGAAGATTTACTGGCGTTCACCGGGGGATGCCGGCTTCCCACCGATGACCGACTGGTCAGCATCGGACAACCTGGCAGAGCTTTCGCAGTTTTGGCCGGTCCCGCATCGATTCTCGCTTTTTGGGTTGGAGACCTTCGGCTATGGCGACGAGGTTGTTTTTCCCATCACGGCCAAAGTCGAGCGCGCTGGAGAAGCTTTGAAGCTACGCGGACAAATCAACTATCTGGTTTGTGACGAAATCTGCATTCCCCACAATCAAGAAATCTCCCTCGACCTGGCAGCGGGACCTGACAGCCGCTCGCCGGAAGGTTTTCTGATCGACAGTTACACCGCGCTCGTTCCTGATGATGGCAGCCGCGCGGGTTGGACACTCGGCTCAGCATCTTTGGTTGGTGAAATGGATTCGCCGTCACTCGAGGTGATTGCGCGGGCCAATACTCCGTTTTCCCAACCGGATCTCCTGTTGGAAGGGCCGCCGGGCTTTACGTTCGGCAAGCCCGTTGTTGAGTTAAGCGATGGCGGCAAGACGGTGACGCTGCTGGCCGCGATTGGCAAGACTGCACTTGCGGAGGGCGTGATCGAGGGAAAACGCCTGACGGTCACTGTGACCGATGGCAACAGTGGGATGGAGCAGGTGGCCATTGCCCGGTTCCAAAGCATGGCAGCTGGTGTCGCGGAATTCGACTTTTTAACACTGCTTCCGATCTTAGGTTTCGCTTTTCTCGGCGGCCTGATCCTGAACCTGATGCCATGTGTGCTGCCCGTCCTCTCCATCAAACTGCTGTCGGTCGTCGAGCAGGGCGGGCGTAGCCGTCGTGACGTAAGGGCTGGCTTCCTTGCCTCCGCCGCCGGCATTATCACGTCTTTCCTGGTCCTTGCTGCAGTTGCGGTGGCCCTGAAGTCCGGCGGTGCGGCTGTTGGCTGGGGGATTCAGTTTCAGCAGCCGTTGTTTCTCACCGCAATTACACTTGTCGTCTCTCTCTTTGCGTTTAACCTGATGGGTTTTTTCGAGATCGGTCTGCCGTCTGCTTTGGCTGATGTTCTCGGACGCCCGGCCCCTCAGAGCGGTACCGAGCCTTCGGGGTTTCGCAATCTCGCAAACCATTTTGGCAGCGGCGCCTTCGCGACGCTTTTGGCGACCCCTTGTTCGGCGCCCTTTCTGGGAACCGCTGTCAGCTTTGCCCTGGCACGCGGTGCCTCCGAGATATTCCTGATTTTCACTATGCTCGGCATTGGTCTCGCCGCACCCTTCCTGCTGGTTGCGACTATGCCTGGCCTGGCCAGCAGTCTGCCCAAACCGGGTGCGTGGATGGTAACGCTGAGACGTGTTCTCGGCCTTGCCCTGCTGGCTACGGCAATCTGGCTCCTGACGGTACTTGCCAGTCAAATCGGCACGCTCGCGGCAGGGATCGCCGCAGCCCTGCTGGTCATCATGGGCGTGGTGCTGTGGCTTGGACGAGGTCCGGCGCGGGCTGGTGGTGCGCTGGTATCAATCGCCGCTTTGGCGCTGGCATTCGGTGTATTTGCGTTGCCGCGCAGCTTCGCCGAAGCGCCAAAGGCAGAGGTGGTGCTGGATAGCTGGCGTCCGCTCGATCAAAGTGCGATTGCGCTCCTCGTCTCGCAAGGCACCCTTGTCTTTGTCGATGTGACAGCCGATTGGTGCATTACCTGCCAAGTGAACAAGAAACTCGTGATCGATACTGAAGAGGTTCAAGCGATCTTGGACCAGGAGACGACCGTGGCCATGCGCGGCGACTGGACCCTGCCCGACGAGTCGATAACCGCTTACCTCGCCAGCTTCGGCCGCTACGGCATCCCCTTCAACGCGATCTATGGTCCGGGCGCGCCCGAAGGTGTTGCTCTTCCAGAACTTCTGACAATTGAGGCTGTACGCGAAGCCATTGAAAAGGCATCGGGTGAAAGTTCAAAGTTGGCCTCGGGAGAGGTATCGCAGTAGACCAGTCGAGGTAACGGTCTCGCTTTCTGCGATATGGTAACACCAGTTGATTCCAAAGGTCGCTTGATTTTACCGGATCAGCAGAATGCGCGAATCCTGTTCTAGTTATTTTCCCAAAACCCCAGTATAATGTATGCATTATCGGATTCATTGATTGTCATCTAATTGCAATCGACGGAATTCACTAGAGGTCGATCGCTCTTGGAGAAACAATCAAGAGCGTGAATCAGGCTCTGGTCTCGTTGCGGGAAAAAAGGGGGCGCTCCATCGTGATCGAATCAGGCTTCATCGGAGTCGGCGCCATGGGGTTTCCCATGACAGCTGTACTGGCGAAACACGGCGTGCCCATGACGGTCTGGGATGTAAATCCCGATCAGTCCCGGCGAGCCGCTGAACTGGAAGGCGTGACGGCTGTTGATAGCGTTTCGGATGTTGTCGCATCGGCCAAGGTCGTTTTTACCTGTCTTCCGAACAATCAGATTGTCGAGGCTGTCTACCTAGAGGACGGTGGTATCGTCGATGCGCTGTCAGCCGGCCAGGTGACGGTGGATTGTTCGACGGTGAGCTCCTTCGTTACCAGCAAAATTGCTGCCGCGGCACTGAAACGCGAAGCCCACCATATGGATGCCTCGATGCTCGGCTCGATCCCTCAGGCGGAAAGCGGTGAGATCGGTTTCGTTGTTGGTGGCGAATCTGAGGGGCTGGAGCGGATCCAACCTCTACTCGATCTGCTCGGTCGCTTTACAAAGTATGCCGGTCCTGCCGGTTCGGCCAATCGAATCAAGCTGATACATCAAACACTCGTGGCCGCCAACGCCGTTGCCGTTGCGGAAGCCGTTGCGCTTTGCAGGGCAACCGATACCGACTTGGATTGCTTTTACGACGTGGTTTGCAACGCAGGTGGATTTGCCTATTCGAAATACTTCGAGAAACGAGTGCCGCGCATGCGTGAAGGTGATTTTTCGCCCCTCTTCATGCTCGACCTTATGACCAAGGATGCCGGGTTGGCACAAGATCTTGCTGCGGATATCGGTATGAGCACGCCGCTTCTCGACCAGGTGATCGATCGTTTCAAAGAAGGTCAGGCGAAGGGTTTCGGCGCCGAAGATTTTTCTGCTGTTGCCCGTCTTTATCAGGAGAGCAGCGAGACCTGATTTCCAACCTGGTGCCAGGACACAAAATTCGTTCTCCCACATAGTGAAATTGTCATAACGACCTGCTTGGAAAAGGCCGCCTGCGGCTTTATCTTTGCTTTCCAACCGATATTCGCGCACATGGGTTCAATCTGTGTGCAGTTGCAAGTGACATTCCAGAGAAGGGAAGAACAACATGGCTATTCAGGTGGGCGATAGCATTCCGAGCGTAACGCTCAAACATAAGACCGACAGCGGCCTCGACGATATGTCGACGGACGAGTTGTTCGCCGCTGGCAAGAAGGTTGTCCTTTTTGCTCTTCCCGGCGCTTACACGCCGACCTGTTCGGCATCGCACCTGCCGGGCTTCGTTTCCAATGCAGATGCGATCAAGGCAAAGGGTGTCGATACCATCGCCTGCCTGTCCGTGAATGATGCCTTTGTCATGGGGTCCTGGGGTAAGGAACATGGTGCTGATGGTTCGGTGCTTATGCTGGCCGACGGCAATGCCGAATTCTCCAAGGCGATCGGTCTTGATTTCGATGCCAGCGGGTTCGGTATGGGCACGCGTTCGCAGCGCTATGCCATGATTGTCGAAGACGGCAAAGTCACGACCCTGAACGTTGAGCAGCCCGGTGCCTTCGAAGTCTCAAGCGCAGAAGCAGTTATGGCAGCTCTCTAAGCCGACTTGCTTTGATGTTGTCAGGCTTTCTGGTCTGACTGCTGATGAACGGCGGTTCCATAGGGAGCCGTCGTTTTTCTTTGCCCAGCCGCTCAACGACCGAGTGTTCGGCTCAGCAGCTTCAGCCCGCGTGTAATCATGCTTGTCGCGGGAGGTTCGATCGCTGCCTGATCGTTCGTGAAAGGGTCGCTGTAGATGTGTTCGGTCTGGGCACCCAAGGCCAGAGCGGTTCGTGCAACCGCGGAAACCATTGGAGGCGGGCCGGCAGAGTAGACCTGCGCTTGAGATAAATCGGTAAAGTCGAGTGAGATTGCTTCGTTTGGGAAACCCGTTCGAAACGCGGTATTGCCATCAGCCTGGTCCGATAAAACGATATGAAGCGACAAGCGAGAATTTCGTTCAGCCAGTTCGGCCAGAGCAGAAAGTGCGAACAGGTCGGACTCACGCCTGACTCCAAAATATAGATGGAGCGGGCAGGGCATCAGGTTTCGTGTTGCTTCGCGCGCAATCGCCAGGATCGGGGCGAGACCGCTACCCCCTGCGGCTGCAATGATCACCTTCGTGCAGGAAGACCGCAGATAGGCTGCACCGTAGGGGCCTTCGATGGCGACAGGATCGCCAATTGAAAGATGCCGGGCCACGTGCGTACTGACTCTGCCGTCAGCAATCTCCCGTATGTAGAACTCAAGATGATTGTGTCCCGACAAGCTGGCCATGGAATAGCTCCGGGGCGGCAAGCCGGCGAATCGGAGCTTTACGAACTGGCCCGCTTTAAAAAGCAACGACGAGTCCTCCTGTGCGAGTACGAGGCGGATGATGTCGTTTGTCAGCCGTTCGCGCCGTTCGACCCTTGCCCGCACTCGGATCGGCACCGGTTCTTCACGTTCCAACCTACCTTTGCAATCGATTTTTATATCGGTTTTCGGCCGGGCGCGGCAGGCAAGTACCCAGCCGTTCGATCTCTCGCGTTCACTTAGCGCCTCAGGCAGATAGGCGTCATGCTCAATCTCACCCTCGAGCAGTTGGCATTTGCAGCTGCCGCACTGCCCACTGCGGCATTGATAGGGGACCGGTACGCCACCGCTCAAGGCTGCATCAAGAATTGTCCCTCGGCGAAATTGGACCGGTGTCGGCCAGTCGCGAATGTGCACCACAAGCATCCGCCTTACTCCAGGACAAGTTCAACAGGGTGGAGATGTTGTGAATGACGGGTCTGAGAGTGATCGAAGGTTGCTACCCAGAGGTAAACCGGCTGTTGCGCAACCAATGCCACGTCATACTTCGAACCGGTGTCCAACTTGCGCCGAACCTCCATGCGCCACCAGCCGTCCTGCCAGCGTGCAACTGCCTGGACGTCGCCGCGGTCTCCTTCGAACGGCCCAGCGACCAAAACCGACGGCATGATGGTACCGACAGGATAAATATCCTGGGCTTCGTCATAGGGTACCGTTTGATCCAGCGGGAGGAAGAGTGACACGTCATCGCCGGCATCGGGGTTTCGATCCACGCCTGCGAAACGTTTGAGATAGCCCGGGTCTTTTGGCAGGCGCAGGGGTTGGATCACTCCCTCTTTGAAAGATTCCCAGTTCATCTTAAACCCGCCAGCCGACTTTGGATCCTGGGTATAGCCGCCAGTGTAGCGGCGTTTCTTTGGGTTGGGCTCCAGCGGTGGGCCGAAATGATTGTCGTCGATTTGATTCATAACGCTCGATCCCGAGCGCACGGACTTCCAATGCCAGACATCGACGATAGAGCCGTCGGTTGTGTAGTGGAGGCCGCGTCCGCCGGCTGGTCCGGGTTTTCCGGGTAGGGGACGATCGCCCAAATGGGCCGTACCTGCACCGGCCAATTGGGAGCTATAGGCCAACATGACCCCGAACTTATCCTCGTAGTAGTCATCTTCATCCTGGATTCCAAATTCCCGCTGCAGGACCGTCCAGCCTGCCTGGGTCTTCACGAGAGGCAGGTGTTTGTGGCTGCGTGTGCTGTCGCGCCATTCGAAGAGAGCGAAGAAGTCGCTCCCGTCGTGTGCAGCGCTGATCGTCACTGGGGTCTCGCCACCAGGCAGGTTCGCTCCCCGCACTGTCATGATCTCGACTCTGCCGGCTTGTTCCCACACTGGATCGTCCGGAATGCCGTCGAGCTTTGGTGGTGTGTTGGTCTTAACGACCTTGAGGCTTTGTGCAGTACTGAGTTCCAGGCCGTAGAAGGCGGCGGCAGTGCCAGCGGCCGCGAATAGAGCGGTCACTGCTGCGGCACCATAAGCGCGGCGCGGGGAGAAAATCTTCAGAAGTTGATGCAGCCCGCCCATAAGAAACTGCGCGACAAAGTGGACGAAGGAGTAGGCGAGAAGTGTCCAAGCAGCGCCCTGATGAACGCTTGTCACTGTCTGGTAGGGAAATAGACCCGGCGCCAGATACAGCAGAATACCCGTTAGGCCTGCGAAAAAAATGCTCGCAAATGCGATCCAATAGAGGGCGGTGTTGATCGCCGACCAGCGTTGCCGCCAATTACCTTGCCGCAAGCTGTGCACCCAGGTTTCACTTAGGATCACGCGTTGGGTGAGGCGGGCCTGAAGGAGAAACAGGATATAGCTGGCAGAGAGAGCCAATAGCGCGAATGCTGCTCAGATATGCCAACCGATGATCTCGCCTTGAGGCAACAACCCTGAAATCGCCTGAGCCCAGCTGGATTGCTCGGTATCGGCGGCAATGCGAAGCCCAGTCGCCAGACTGACCAACAGAGTCAGCACCAGTAACCAATGCAATAGAAAGGTCGGGGCGTCAATTTTCTGCGGTATTGCGTTGTTCGGACGTGCCATCAAGCTGTCTCCTCAAATTCCTGCGCTGCGCCACAACGAGCAATAAACCCTTGCAGAGGTGTCAGCCGAGGGGACAAAGCGCCTAATTCAGGTGTTTAGGAGGTTTGATTGGCTGGAATGAGAGGTTTGTCCGATAGAATTTGAGGGATCGATGCTCTGAATTACATCTCGAATTGCCACATTCGTGCCACCACGCATGCATCGGCTCGTTAGCAATGAGAAAGCCGTTGGCTTCTAGCGCTTGCGGATGTTGCCCGGCACCGATATGTAGAGGTTGGGTGTGCCCGGAAAGGCGGGTCTTTTGGTGCTACATCGCTTGTCGCGCGCTTCTACCGGTGTTGGGTCAAAGGCGGCCATTACTGCGTCGCTTTTTAGCGTTGGACACAAACGAGAGCGGGCTGGAGGAATTGCGATTTGCCCCTGAGCAACAACCAAATGCGCACTGCTGTTTTGGCTGTTGCCATCATCGCATTCTCGGCTGACCTCTATGAAGAGTTCACAAATTTTCCCGGCCAGTTCGAGATTCACCACATCTTCGAATTTGCCGCAACTTTAGGCTTGGTCTGGCTCCTCTGGTTGGAAATTCAAGCCGGGGTAGAGCTGCGTCAGGCTTTGCGCCGCGAGCGAGAGCAGGTTGAGCGGCTTTCAGGCGAACTCAGCAAGCATGTTGAGCAGTGTTTTCGGTCGTGGCAGCTTACGCCTGCGGAGTTTGACGTCGCTTGGCTTCTTCTTAAGGGTTTTTCTTTCGCGGAGATTGGTGCTCTGCGCGATGTAAAGGAAAAGACTGTGCGTCATCAGGCGACAAGCATCTACGGCAAGGCCAAGGTAAGCGGCAGGTCAGAGTTGTCGGCCACTTTTTTGGAAGATGTCTTGACGACGAACTTCGACGAAAAAGCTACCCAAAGAGAAAAATCGTCTGAGGATTGAGTGCCTTAGAGTCTTATCGTTTTTCCTAAACCCAAAGACGACGATAACTGTTCAGCGGTATTGTTCTACACCTTGTCGTGCAAGTTCATCGGCGCGCTCGTTTTCTGCGTGCCCGGCATGCCCCTTGACCCAATGCCATTCGACGTCGTGACGGGCCAGAGCTTCTTCCAGACGCTGCCAGAGATCCATGTTTTTCACCGGCTTCTTGTCGGCGGTTTTCCAGCCGCGCTTCTTCCAGCCGTGAATCCACTTGGTGATGCCATCTTTCACGTAGCTGCTGTCGGTTGTCAGATCGACTTTCGATGGACGCGTCAATGCTTCCAATGCCGATATGGCGGCCATCATTTCCATGCGGTTGTTGGTCGTGTCTCCCTCGCCGCCGAAGATTTCCTTTTCGGTTCCCTTGTAGCGCAGGATGGCACCCCAGCCGCCGGGACCAGGATTGCCCGAGCAGGCGCCGTCGGTGAATATCTCCACTCTATCCATCTGATGTTTCAAACCTTGGGTTTGGGTTACAGGTCGATACCGTAGGCGCCCGGACCGTTGACCCGTTGGTGAAACTGAAGCTTTTTCCAGTATTCCATTGGATCCTTCGGCTTAACGAACGCGCCTTCCGGATGGTTTAGCCAGTCGTAGAGGCGGGTGAGCAAAAACCGCATGGCACTGCCGCGCGCAAGGATCGGCAGAGCGTCTACCTCAGCCTTGGTGCAGGGCCGAAGTTCGCGATAGCTCTTTAGCATCAACTGGGCTTTGGTGATGTTGAAACTAGTATCAGGCTCGAAGCACCAGGCATTTAGGCAGATGGCCAGGTCATAGGCAAAGGCATCGTTACAGGCGAAATAGAAGTCAATGACACCCGAGAGATCTTCACCCAGAAAAAAGACATTATCGGTGAAAAGGTCGGCATGGATAACTCCGGCCGGAAGATCGCCGGGCCAGTTCGCCTCCAGGTGTTCCAGCTCCCGTTCCAGTTCTTCGGCGAGACCCGGATGAACTTCGTGCGCGCGCTCCTTGCTCAGATCGAAAAGGGGGCGCCAGGATGAAACCGACAAGGTGTTCGGGCGTGCCATTTCGAAGCTGGCACTTGCCAGATGCATGCGTGCCAGACCACCCCCGAGTGCACGGCAATGATAGGGCTGAATCCGGCGTGGCGACATGCCTTCGAGAAAGGAAATGATAGCTGCCGGCCGGTCGCATAGCCTGCGCAGACTCTCTCCGTCCTTGCCATGAATGGGGAGGGGACAGTCGACGCCCTGTTCGCAGAGATGCTCCATCAAGCCAATGAAGTAGGGGAGATCTTTTGGATCAACACGTTTCTCATAGAGCGTCAGAATGTAGCTGCCGGTTGTTGTGTGCAGCAGGAAATTGGAATTCTCGACGCCTTCCGCGATGCCTTTCAGCGAGAGCATTTCGCCGAGATCGTACTCCGCAAGAAAAGCTTCCAGGTCTTCGTCCGAAACTTCGGTGTAAACAGCCATTGAGGATCCGGATCAGACTGTTTCGGCGGGATCGAGAAGTGATCTGGGGACCTTGAAGATAACATCTTCCTCGGTCACAGAAACCTCTTCGATCGAGACTTCGAAACGCGCCTCGATGGCCTGAATGACTTCATCAACCAGGACTTCCGGTGCCGACGCTCCGGCTGTAATTCCCAGGCGTTTCACATCGCTTAACTGCGCCCAGTCGATGTCTTCGGCGCGTTGGACCAGCGCAGCCCGTTCGCAGCCATGATTGAAGGCGACTTCGACAAGGCGGCGCGAATTCGACGAGTTCGGCGCACCGACGACCAGAAGAGCGTCGCAGCTTTGAGCGATTGCCTTGACGGCCTGCTGCCGGTTGGTGGTGGCGTAGCAGATATCCTCTTTCCGGGGACCCTCGATCTTAGGAAAATGCTGCCGCAGCGAGGTCACGATTTCTGCTGTATCGTCGACGGAAAGCGTGGTCTGCGTGATGTAGGCCAGGTTCTCGGGATCTTGAACCTCAAGTGCAGCTACGTCCTCGAGCCTTTCAACCAGCAGCATCGACCCTTCGGGGAGCTGCCCCATGGTCCCGATCACCTCGGGGTGCCCTGCATGCCCGATCAGGATAATCTGTCGCCCGGCCCTTTGATGTGTCTCGGCCTCGCGGTGTACTTTACTGACCAGCGGGCAGGTGGCGTCAACGTAGATCATGTTGCGTCGCTGTGCTTCCGCCGGGACCTCCTTGGGGACGCCGTGGGCGGAGAAGATGACGGGGACGTCCTCTGGGACTTCGTCAAGTTCTTCCACGAAAACGGCGCCTTGAGACTCAAGTGTTTCAACGACATAGCGGTTGTGAACGATTTCATGTCGCACGTAAACCGGCGCGCCGTACTTCTCGATGGCGCGCTCGACGATGTCGATCGCACGGTCCACTCCGGCGCAAAAACCGCGGGGGTTGGCCAATAGGATATCGAGTGCCGCTCGCTTCGTCATTTTTGATCTACACATTCGTCGGGCCGGGCCGGTTCCTTGTCCCGCAAACTCACCGGACGGGGAGTACAGGTAGAACATCGCCCATACCCTTGTACTTGTCCCAGCGGTTCCCTAAAGTCCAGAAAGATTTCAGGTGGACTCCCCGAAAACTGTCCGGATTCCGACGAATGCTGTTTCGCGAAGTGACTATCCGAGAGGAAATTTCATGACTGACCCCGTTCCCGCACAAAAAGCGCCCTACGAAGTCACCGTAGAGGCCGGCCGTACATATTTTTGGTGCGCTTGCGGATTGAGCAAAAAACAGCCCTTTTGTGATGGTTCGCATTCCGGAACCGATATCACACCCGTTAAGTTTAAGGCGGAAAAGGCGGACAACGTGTTCTTCTGTGGCTGCAAGGCAACGGATGGCAAGCCGTTTTGCGACGGCACTCACAACGATCTTTGATCCAGCTGGTCTGATTGACTCCATGCATTTGAATTTTTCGGCCCTGCGTGTTGCGGGTTTGCTTCGGATTTCGGCCTTGGCGCTGTTGCCGTTTCTGCTTGCAGCCTGCGCGACTGATGATGAATTGCCGCCGGTCTGTCCTGCGGCTGTGGTGCTCAAGGACGCCGACCGGTTGGTCAAGTTCCAGGGCAACGGCCGTGATTTGACCGACGTTCTCTTCGAGCTCGATGTCGATGAGGCCCAGCTTGTCTGTGAGTATGATGACGATCTGATCGAGAGTGCGCTCGGGATCCGTTTCATCGTCGCGCGCGGCCCGGCGGACCGGGAACGGGCGGCATCCTTTCGCTACTTCGTCGCCGTTGCGACGCGCGACCGCGAAATTTTGGCGCGGGAGGAGTTCGAACTGACGATTCCTTTCGAAGGAAACCGGACCCGGGTGGCCGCCCTTGAAGAGGTTTTCCCCAATATTCCATTGCGGCCCGGCCGCGACGGAGAAGACTATCTCGTCTATATCGGCATTCGGCTGACTCCGGAAGAGCTGCAATACAATCGGCAAAATCGTTAAAACCGATTGGACAGGTTTGGCGAAGAGCTGCTGCGACCGGCAAGCGCGCCGCGCTTGACAACGCTAATTCTCCTTTGTTTTAAAGTGGTTGAAGGCGAGCGTAGATGCAGCTTCCAATTAGTCACGGCTTAGTGTTTCGCGCTGAGTTGACATTCCGAATAAAGCCGCTAGGTTGAAGGTGAGGTAATGACCGGTGCTATGCCGGACAAAGCATTGACCGATTATCCCTAGCGGGAGAGTTCGAACCGTCCCAGATGATGGTATCGACGCCGAAGGAGCAACCGCCCCGGAAACTCTCAGGCACAGCGGACCGCTAAGGGAAGGTAACTCTGGAAAGCAGTCTGTCGTTCCGACGACCGTGCTGCACCGAAGGAGTAAACTACGACATAGTGTCCAATGATTGCGACCTATGACGTGGTGAATCTCTCAGGTTCTAAGACAGAGGGGGCCATAGCTGCCGGTTATTGGCGGATATGGACTGTGGCCCCATGTTGAAGGACCGATCCGTGACAGATCAAGACTCCGAAATTAAGAAAACCGCGCTTTATGCGCTTCATGTTGAGCTTGGCGGAAAGATGGTGCCTTTCGCCGGCTATGCCTTGCCTGTGCAGTATGAAAACCGCGGCATCATCGTTGAGCATCAGCAGGCTCGAGAGTCTGCGGCCTTGTTCGATGTTTCACATATGGGCCAGGTCCGCTTGACCGGTGCTGACCGCATAGCTGCGCTTGAGGCGCTGGTACCGACCGACATTACGAATCTCGCCGTCGGCAACACGCGCTACAGCTTTTTCACCAACGAAACCGGCGGCATTTTAGACGACCTGATGATTACACAGGCCGAGGATTGCCTGATCCTGGTTATCAATGCCGCCTGTAAGGACGCAGATATTGCGCATCTTCGCGCCGGCTTGAAAGGCGACGTTAAGCTCGAGATCCTGGACGGCCTCTCCCTGCTGGCTCTACAGGGGCCGAAATCCGCGGAGGTGCTCGGTCAATGGGCATCTGAGGCAACCACCATGTCCTTTATGTCGACAATTGACATGACGCTTGCCGGCGTGGACTGCCGGGTCAGCCGTTCGGGTTACAGTGGTGAAGACGGTTACGAAATCGCCATGGCATCTGATCAGGCGGAGGCCTTTGCCAGAAAGTTGCTGGAACACGACGCCGTTTCGGTTTCCGGCCTGGGCGCCCGCGATTCGTTGCGCCTGGAGGCCGGTCTTTGTCTCTACGGTAACGATATCGACGCGACGACGAGCCCCATTGAAGCCGGCCTGACCTGGGCGATCCAAAAGCGCAGGCGAGCCGAAGGCGGTTTCCCGGGCGCCGAAGTCATTCATGGCCAACTTGCCGACGGTGTGTCCCGCAAACGCGTAGGCATATTGCCGGAAGGGCGTGCGCCTTGCCGGGAGGGGACGGAACTGACCGATGACAGCGGTCGTGTTATCGGAAAAATTACTTCAGGAGGCTTTGGTCCGACCGCAGGAGGACCAGTGGCCATGGGTTACCTGGAGACCGCCTTTGCACCGGCTGGAACAGTTGTCCAAGCCATGGTGCGGGGTAAACCGCGACCGTGCGAAGTCGTGAAAATGCCGATTGTGGCGCACAGCTTTTACCGCGGATAGTTTTGCGGATCGTTTTAAAAAGGGGAATAGATCAATGAGTGAAGTTAAGTTCAGCGACGACCACGAATGGGTACGTATCGAGGGGGACGTCGCAACAGTTGGCATTACCACCTTTGCCCAACAGCAGCTCGGTGATGTTGTCTATGTCGAGGTGCCGGAGGCTGGCACCGCCGTCGAAAAGGGTGGCGAAGTGGCTGTCGTCGAATCGGTCAAGGCAGCGAGCGAATTGTATGCTCCGATCGATGGTGAGGTTGTCGAAAGCAATGGCGGACTGGCCGATGATCCGGCGGCGGTCAACAGCGATCCAGAGGGCGAAGGCTGGTTCTTCAAGATGAAGATCACCAATGCGGGG
The DNA here is from genome assembly GCF_947331435.1 of Pelagibius sp. Alg239-R121. Lineage (GTDB taxonomy): Bacteria > Pseudomonadota > Alphaproteobacteria > Kiloniellales > Kiloniellaceae > Denitrobaculum. The sequence continues at coordinate 183,095 of NZ_CAMZOF010000005.1, forward strand.
CAGCTGGACGAACTGATGGACGAAGCAGCCTACAAGGCTTTCGTTGAATCCCAGTCGTAGCAATAGTCGTAAAAACTGAACAGACAACCGGGAGCGCGGCCGATTGACCGGCCGTCACCCGGCGGGTTCCATCCCGATCGCATCGGCGCCGTTGACCTTGGGAGGTCCGGCCAGATCGGCTGATCGGTGGCATGTCGTTAACAAGACGATAGAGGATATAAGCACATGGCTGATGCGGTAACTTCGCTCGGCGAATTAGAGCAGCAGGACGACTTCCTTCGACGGCATATCGGGCCTGACGACGCCCAGATCGCTGAGATGCTGACTTATTTGGGTATCGAATCACTGGACGACCTGATCCGGCAGGCGGCTCCCGATACGATTAGGAGCGACGCGCCGCTGGCTTTGAGCCAAAGTCAGACGGAAACCGCAGTGCTCGCGCGCATTCGGGAGATCGCCGATAAGAACAAGGTCTATAAGTCCTTGATCGGAATGGGTTATCACAATTGCCACACGCCAACGGTGATTTTGCGCAACGTTCTGGAAAATCCGGCCTGGTACACCGCCTATACGCCCTACCAGGCAGAGATTTCGCAGGGCAGGCTGGAGGCCATTCTAAACTTTCAGACCATGATCGCGGATCTGACGGGCATGGAGCTTGCAAATTCTTCATTGCTCGATGAGGCGACGGCCGCAGCAGAGGCCATGACCTTCTGCCAACGGGTTGGGAAGAGTAAAAGCAAGCGCTTCCTGGTCGACTCCGACTGTCATCCGCAGACAATCGATGTCATCCGAACCCGTTCTTCGGCTTTGGAGATTGAGGTTGTAGTCGGCGATCCGCGTGGTGCTGATCGCGATGCCGACGTTTTCGCAGTGCTATTGCAGTATCCGGGAAGTTCCGGCGAGGTTCATGACGATCGCTCCATCATCGCCGATTTTCAGTCGCGCGGCGCGATGGTTGCCGTCTCTGCGGACCTGCTCAGCCTGACCTTGCTGACACCACCCGGCGAATTGGGTGCCGACGTCGTGGTCGGAACCTCGCAGCGCTTCGGCGTACCGCTTGGTTTCGGCGGACCGCACGCCGGTTACATGGCGGTGCGTGACAAACACAAACGCTCAGTGCCGGGTCGCCTTGTCGGTGTTTCAGTCGATTCGAGTGGCCGGCCGGCACTTCGGCTCGCACTGCAGACCCGTGAACAGCATATCCGCCGTGAAAAGGCGACGAGTAACATCTGCACTGCGCAGGTGCTGCTTGCGGTAATTGCCGGCATGTACGCGGTCTATCATGGCCCGGAAGGCCTGAAGACGATTGCAAAGCGCGTCCATCGCTTGACCGCGATTCTGGCCGCAGGTCTTGGTCAGATCGGTGTTGAAGTGGTGACGAAGCACTTCTTTGACACGATCACCCTGAAGGTTCCAGGGCGTGCTGCAGAGATTGCGGCGCAGGCCCGTCAGAATGCAATCAATCTGCGTGAAGTCGATGGCGACACGCTTGGCATCTCGTTGGATGAGACCACGTCTGCCGTCGACGTGGCGACTCTCTGGCGGGTTTTCGGCGCAGGAGAGGATGGGCCGAGCGTTGCCAGTCTCGACGGCGGGACCCCGGATGCCCTGCCAGCCGAACTTCGGCGCACTTCAGCGATCCTGACCCATGAGGTGTTCAACCGCTATCAAGCCGAAACCGAGATGCTGCGATATCTGCGGCTGTTGGCGGACAAGGACATTGCGCTTGACCGCGCCATGATCCCGCTTGGCTCCTGCACCATGAAGCTCAACGCCACCACCGAGATGATCCCCATCACCTGGCCGGAGTTTGGAGCCATCCATCCGTTCGTGCCGATGGATCAGGCGACCGGGTATCTCGAGCTGATTAAAGAGCTCGAGGATATGCTCGCTGAAATCACTGGTTACGATGCGGTTTCTCTGCAACCGAACGCAGGCTCCCAGGGTGAATACTCGGGTCTTCTGGCGATCAAAAAGTACCACGAAAGCCGTGGCGATCCCCAGCGTGACATCTGCCTGATCCCGTCGTCGGCCCACGGCACCAATCCGGCTAGCGCGGCCATGGCAGGCATGAAGGTGATTGTCACCAACTGCGACAGTGACGGCAATGTCGATGTCGAGGATCTGAGAGCCCGGGCCGAGGAGCATTCAGAGCGCCTTGCAGCATTGATGGTGACTTATCCTTCGACCCATGGCGTGTTCGAAGCTCGTATCACCGAGATCTGCGAGATCATTCATGACAACGGTGGACAGGTTTACCTGGACGGCGCCAATCTCAACGCCATGGTGGGTGTCGCGAAGCCGGGTAAGTTCGGATCCGATGTTTCCCATCTCAATCTTCACAAGACCTTCTGTATCCCGCATGGCGGTGGCGGTCCGGGTGTCGGCCCGATCGGTGTCGGTGCGCATCTTGCGCCATTCTTGCCGAACCATTCGCTGGTGGCGGAAGCAGGGCCGGCCGAAGGTGTTGGCGCGGTCTCTGCGGCGCCTTGGGGCTCGGCCGGGATCTTGCCGATTTCCTGGGCCTACATTGCGCTGATGGGCGCCAACGGTCTTCGCAAAGCCACTGAAGCCGCTATTCTCAGTGCGAACTACATGGCGAAACGCCTGGGTGAACATTTCCCGGTTCTCTACAAGGGTGCCAACGGCATGGTTGCTCATGAGTGCATCGTCGATCTGCGCCCCATCAAGGATCAGACCGGAGTCACCGTCGACGACGTGGCCAAGCGCCTGATCGATTACGGCTTCCATGCACCGACAATGTCGTTCCCGGTTGCGGGGACGCTCATGATCGAGCCGACGGAATCGGAATCGAAGCATGAGGTCGATCGATTCTGCGACGCGATGCTGGCAATCCGTGCAGAGATTGCCGAGATCGAAAGCGGTAAAGTGGCTCATGAGGACAGTGCGCTGGCGCACGCCCCTCATACGGCCGAAGATCTTGTATCAGGCGAATGGAACCGGGCTTACAGCCGTGAAACGGCGGTCTACCCGGTCGAGTCGCTTCGTACCACCAAGTATTGGCCGCCGGTGGGCCGGGTCGACAACGTCTATGGCGACCGTAACCTTGCCTGCGCCTGTCCGTCGATCGAGAGTTACCGCGACGCTGCCGAATAGGCTTCAAAAAACGAGCGACAAGAAAAAACTAGGGCCCGCCGGATCAGATCCGGCGGGCCCTTTCGTTGCACTGAAGCTTTATCAGCCTCTGGCGCCTATGCAGAAGGTCTTTCTGATCGTATCGGTGTCGTCGTCAGTCAACCCGGTCGTCAAAGCACGCCGCGTCGAGAGTGTCACCGTGTAGGAACAGCTCGGCCAACTCGAGATATCCTCGTGATGGGTACCGAAGGCCGTGTTAACACCGCCGCCCCTTGTATCCGTGCCGCTCGGAAGTGGCGGGATGACCACGGGTGCTGCCGTGGTGATACCTAAGCTCCAGGCAGCCATCATTTCGTGGTCCGTGGTGTACTCGATGTCCAGATCGCTGAACAGCGGTGAGCAGGCATCGCCACCGCCGCTATGGAACTGCAACAGGTCGAGCAGCGTTACCTCGTTCCAATTGTTGATGTGGATACGGCTGAGCTCGTTGCTGTAATCCGGCGGTGATATCGGTCCGCCGACGCGTGTTGCCTCGAAGACGATTGCCACATCGACACCGTTCTTGAGATTTGCAGCGGGAACCTGAGTACCAGCCGCAACGCCCGGTACCGGGTTACCGTCAGGGAAGGCCGTGTTGGTCCGGAAACCGATCAGGGCCCCGTTAAATCCATCTCCGAGAGCTGCCGGGTCGACTTCGATCCAGCCGTCCGCGTCAGGTACGACAACGTGAGTCGGCGGTGGTCCCCAAGGTGTGCCCGGCGGTACGGCCGGTGGCGGGGTCGGATCTACGGTCGCACCGGATCCCGAAATCATCACGGTCTGGAAGGTCTCTTCCAACCCGGTGCCGTTGACGTCCCAGAAAATTGTCCGGCTGCCGACGATCACCGAACACAACAAACTGCCGACCAGCGGTGTACGGGTGCCGTTGCGCTCGTAAAGGAAGCGGTAACGCATCTGGACACCAGGTGCCGTTGGTGATTCCGCAGGACAGAAACCACGCAGCTCGAGGCAATTGTGAAAACCGTAGTCCGGGCCACCGTGGCCGAGCACCGCCTTGTTAGTGAGGCCGTTGCCGGCATCGATGTCACCGTAGATATGGAAGTGCCCAACGTGGGTGAACCATGGCCGCGGCAGGGGTGGCGGGCAGACGCAGAGACAGAAACGCCGGCAGACCAGGGCACAGAGCCAGTAGCAAAGCTGATGGCAGAAGATCTCAAGGCCAAGCTGCTTTACGAGCTTAGCGTAACTCTCCTCGTCTTCCTTTTCGACGGCGGCAACCAAGCTGGCCAGCAGTTTCGGCCGGCTGCGCAGTTTTACGACCGCCTGTGCAAAAGCGTGGATCTCAGGGTTCACATCCTTGATCTCAACATGCGGGAAAGGCCGACAGAAGCGGAAACAGATGCGGACGCAACGCCAGGTGCAGATCCAAAGGCAGATCCAGTGACACACACCCTGAAGACCGGCACGCTCCAGAATGATGCGGACGCTGTCGCAGTCGCGGGCGAGAACGGCCTTTTCTACAGCCGCCACGGCTTCGCGGTTGGCGATCAGGCGCGCGATCGCCCGTCCGGCCTGTTGCAGGGCCGGTACGAGATGCATACAGCCGATGATGTAGATGGGCCGATCCGGATTGCAGAGGATCCGGCATACCAGGTCGCAGCGGACCGAGCAGATCCAGTGACAGATGTAATAGCAATAGCGTTCGTAACCCAGCTTTTCGATAAGCTTGCGGAAGGAAATTTCGTCGCGCTCGATCACGGCGCCGGCAAGGCGTTCCAGAACGTCTTTGTCGGATGTGATCTTTGTGATGATTTCACCGAATTCGCGCAGATCCAGCTGTGGCGGCTCTTTGGGCGGAGGCCCGCAGAGCTCGAGACAGATGAGCGCGCAGTGCTTGGAACAAAGCCACTTGCAGACCAGGCTGCAGCGGTCGAGGATTCCGAAGCGGTCCAGCAGCTTTCTGAAACCCTCGTGATCTTGCGCACGGAAGGATTGGACGAGGAGTTGAAAGGCGACCTCGTCTTCTGCGATCTTTTCGAGGGCGGCGGAGGTCTGGACGACGTCTTCCAAGACGGTATCTTCTGGCATGATTGCACTCCTTGAATCAGGGTTTCGGGGCAAAGCAGAGCCGTTGCGAAGTCGTGCGTAATCCGGATGAAGGATCACGATTTCTTCGTCGAAACCGATTGATGATCGAATAACGAACGTTGCACGCCGACTATGTGTAAAACGCAGCGACTGCCTGTCATTTCGAATGGGTTTGTTGCGATCACCTTGTCATATCCGAGAATTGAAATGACCTGTGGCTACGCTATGGATCAAGCTGCACTACGTCGAAAAATGAGTCGCAGGCAACCTGACTTGCTTTAAGAAAACGAGAGCATCTAATCCGCGTTCGCTTCAACGCCGGATGTTCCCATTGCTCCAAACCAGAGCGTCTGCCTGACTCTCAATTACGTTCGGGCTATCACCGAGAAGTTAATCATACGTATACTTATAAATAAAATGAAATTCAATACAATTCTGCAGAGCGGAAGGGAAGCAGTGCCTGCGAAATTAGGAAATACCAGTTAAAGTAATTGAATTTATTGAATTATTTCGAATGAATCGTAATTCGAAATCGATCTTTACGCTGGAACTTCAGAACCATCCCAGGCGAACACTTTACCGCTATCCTCTGGTCCAAGTTCACCAATGACGCTGAGTAAGTATGCGGCGGATTCGGCAGGCGTGAAGAGCTTTCCCGGAGGCACGCCGCGCTGAAAGGGTTTTGAAAGTCGCGTATCGACGGTTCCAGGGTGCAGGCCGACACAGAGAGCCGAGGCATTCTGGCGGGCCAGCTCGATAGCGAAGGTCTTTAGGAGCATATTGAGGGCTGATTTTGATGCGCGGTAGCTGTACCAGCCTCCCAGTCCATTATCCGAGATACTTCCCACCCGCGCCGAGAGTGCTGCGAAGACCGATTTTTGGTTCTTCGCGAGCAAAGGCAGGAAGTGTTTTGCCACGAGCGCGGGACCGATGCTGTTGATTTTGAAAGCGTGCTCCATTGCTGTGGGATCAAGGTTGTTCCACGTCTTCTCAGGTTGCATCTCTGTGCTTTGATGAAGCAGTCCGCTCGCAAGGAAAACCAAATGCAACGGCGCGGAACTCTTAAGGCTTTTGGCTGCGTTCGAGATACTTTCTTCGCGAAGAAGGTCAAGCTGACCCGCTGTGACTTTCGACGCGTTACCGTAGTTCCGAATCTGCCGGGAAAACGCGAAGATGCGCGCGACATTTGTCGCGTCTTCCAGGGCCGAGACGACCGCGCTGCCGATACCACCTGAAGCGCCGATAACTGCAACGTTCAAAGGGCCATCGAAAGATTGAATACTGATCATGTTCCGCCGTGACGTTGCGGACCCTTTGGATGAATTAAGGGCCCCGCCAGAGAAACTATGGCGGGGCCCATCAAAACCAAGGGGTAATCTGTGAAAAGGACCTAGAGAAGGCTTTGCTTCTAAGACGCTTTCCGGCTGGTTTTGATTCTTTTGTAGACCACGGGGACCAGTGACAGAACCGACAGTCCCAAGAGGGCCACGATGACCTCCGGTGTCAGGATGCCGGTTGGTGAAAAACTGTCGCCTCGATCGAAAACGCTGCCCAGACCGGCGCCGATCGAAGCAAAGACGAAGGAACCTGGAATAATCCCGATGAAGGTTGCGAGGGTAAAGGTCCGAAGACTAACGCCCAAAAAGGCCGGCACGAGGTTCACCACGACGAAGGGAAATAAGGGCACAAGGCGAAGAACCAGCAGATAACTGAGAGCGTTTTCCTGGAAACCGGCCTCCATTTTCATCAGCCAGGGTCCGGCCTTGGCTTTTAAAATATCGCCCAGCGCGGTTCGCGCCGCGAGAAAGATTCCGACCGCACCGATCGTTGCGCCGAGTACGACCCAAAGCGTGCCCAGAAAACTGCCGAAAAGGAAACCACCGGCGATGCTTAGAACCGCACCGCCCGGCAGAGACAGCGCCGTCGACACAGCGTAGATGCCGATGAAGATGGCGACGGCGGCGATCACGTTGTCTGCGGTAAAGGCCATCAAGATTTCGCGATTGTCACGAAGCGCCTCGAAGCTGAGGTAGTCGTCGAGACCCAGTGCAAAGGCCCCGAAGATGGCAGCGAGGATTACGGCAATCGGCGCTAAGCGGCGCGCCTTTTGCACAAAACCGCGGCGTGGATCGTTGACCGTCGTGCTACTCATTTTTTGTTCCTTGTTGTCTTTGTTTGGCTATGTGTCGTCGTCTGTGTTTCAGGCGATCACGGTAACCGTTGAATCAGGCCGACTACCGTCTTGGTGCGGTCGGAGAACAAAGCGGGCGTGTAGTAGGCGCCAGCTACGCGTTTGGAGACTTCGCCGAGAGTCGGGTAGGGTGCGATGATCCCGGCCATGTCGGAAGCCTTCAGGCCTTTTTGGACCGCAAGCACCCAAGGCAGGATCAATTCACCAGCGTGCCGTCCCACGATGGTGGCACCCAGGATTTTGCCTTTCTTGCCGATGACGGCCTTGATGAAACCTTCTGTCGCGCGTTCGGCCCGTGCCCGGTCGTTTTCGTCGAAACCGAATTTGACGGCCTTGAACTCAACGCCCTGTTCCATCGCAGCGGCTTCGCTCAGACCGACATGTGCCAGCTCCGGGTCGGTGTAGGTCACCCAGGGCACAGCCTTTTCGTCCACCTTGGACGGTAAGTTGAACATGGCATTTCGGATGACGATACCGGCGTGATATCCGGCCATATGAGTGAACTGGTAGCTGCCTGCGACGTCGCCGATTGCGAAAACGCGTTTATTGGATGTCCGTAACCGCTTGTCGACCTCAATGCCGCGTGGCGAATAATCGATATCCGCTTCTTCCAGCCCGAGGTTGGCGACATTGGGACGGCGCCCGACGGCGAGCAGAAGGTGCGATCCGTCGACACGCTGGCTCTTGCCTTCGTGGCTGACCAGAACGGAGACGCCATTGCCTTCGCTGATTACGCTTTCCACCTTCGCTTGTTCGCGAAGCTCTATTCCCTCCGCGATCAGGCGTTCGCGCACGACCTCAACGGCCTCAGGATCGTCGTTGCCCATGATGGAAAGACCTTCGACAACGGTGACCTTGGCGCCGAGCCGGCGATGAGCCTGGGCCATTTCGATACCGATCGGACCACCTCCAACGACGATCAGGTGTTCCGGACGATCCGTGAGATTGAAGACCGTCTCATTGGTGAGAAAGGGAACATCGTTAATGCCAGGGATTGGCGGTACGAAGGCCGACGACCCAGTGGAGACGACGAAGCGCCGTGCCTTGATGACGTAATCGCCTGCTTCGATCTCGTTCTTACTGATGAAGCGGCCGGCCGCCTGAATAACCTTGACGCCCAAGCCCTCAAAGCGCTCGACCGAATCATGGGGGGCGATGCCGCCGATGACATCGTGAACGTGGGCCGTGACCTTTGCGAAATCGATCTCCGGCTCATGCCCGTTGACGCCGAACTTTCCGGATGTTCGTACCGTCTCGGCAGCTTCTCCGGCGGCGATCATTGCCTTGGACGGAACGCAGCCGTAGTTCAGGCAATCACCACCCATCTTGCCTTTTTCGATCAACACGACCTTCGCGCCCATCTGTGTGGCGCCTGCCGCGACGCTCAGCCCGCCGGAGCCTGCACCGATGATTGCGATATCGGCTTTGATTACCTGTTTCTTGGACATTTCAACGTCTCCTAATCGATGCGTTGTTCTCGCGTCAGCGTTGGTCGCGCGCGCTTAACCTTCGACGACCAGTTTGTAATCGGGGGTCGGATTCAGAGGGCAGGAGAAGACGTACTCGCCGGCCTTCAGCGTGATTTCGTAATCCTTGGTCGTACCAGTTGTCAGCCCGCCACCCGAAACGCTTGGCAGTGTGGCGCGATTGAGAAGGCCGTCACCGCGCACCCAGAAGCCGAGCGCATAGGGGACGTTCTCGTTCTTGACGCGGAAGATATATTTTCCGGGCTTGAGTTTCAGGATCTCGGAGTTTGCCAGACGCGCATCTCCGGTCCTGTCGTTGATTTCGTTGCAATCCGCTTTGCTGTTGGAGCTGTAGCCGTGATCCTTGCCTTCGACCTCTACGAATTGGCAAGCGGTCTGCGTCAACTCGATAATCTGCGCATCGCCGGCGGCCTGGGAGGGCGCTATGGCGGCGGTGGCCATCATGCCGGCGGCGAGAAGGGAACCTGCGAAAAAGCTCTTGGACATGCTTCAAGTCTCCAAAATTCTGCGCGATGAGCGCCGTTCGTTTTTCACACTGTCTTTCAGTGACAGGATTGAGATAAGGGGCTGTGGCCGCTGTTTGAAATATCGATCAGCTATATGATTCATAGCTGGCGGCTATAAAACGTCTTGAAATTGCACAAATTTTCACGATCCTGTGAGGACTCGGCCTATTTTCGTGAGGCATTGGCTATGGAAATGCATCAGGTGCGCTATTTTCTCGCGATTTGCGAGGCACAGAACTTCACGCGCGCCGCGGAAGCCTGCAGCGTTGCCCAGCCGTCACTGACCAAAGCAATTAAGAAACTGGAGGACGAACTGGGCGGTGAGCTCTTTCGCCGCGAACGCAATCAGACTCAGCTGACGGATCTGGGGCAGCTGATGAAACCGCATTTGGAGACCATCTATACGGCAACGGAGGCCGCTAAGGCCGATGCCGGGGATTATAAGTTGAGCGAGAGGACCACGGTCAATCTCGGCGTGATGTCCACCATCGGCCCCTCGCAAATGGTCGGTTTTATAAGCCAGCTGCGCGCCGAAGTACCTTCATTAGATCTCAATATCCGGGAAGCGGCGGGCCGTCAGCTCGTCGAATCGCTCTTGGAGGGTGACCTGGACATCGGCCTGATCGGCCTGCCGGATCTTCCTGACCGGCTGCGTGTCATGCCGCTCTATTCCGAACGCTACACCATCGCCTTCGGCAAAGGTCACCGCTTTGAGCAGATGGACAGTATCCCGCTCAGGGAGCTGGATCAGGAAGACTATCTGGTGCGCGTCCATTGCGAGTTTTCGGACCACTTCAACGCCCTTGACGAAAAGCGAGAGCACGAGGTCAACGTGCGCTATTCCTCCGAGCGTGAAGATTGGATTCAGGCAATGGTGTTGGCCCGGCTCGGCTGCTGCGTCATGCCCGAATTCCTGCCGACCATGCCGGGTATTGCCATGCGTCCGGTCAGTGAGCCGTCGGTTTCGCGGACCATATCGCTGGTCACTGTCGCCGGACGGCGGCATTCGCCGGCGTTAGATATCATGACGCGCCTGGCCCTGCGCCACGTCTGGCCCGGCGGGTAAGGAGCGATCGCTCCGGACGACGTGAGCGTGATGCCAAAGCCAGATACTACATCGTCCCGCGACACAGCTGGTTCCACTGCGCCCTCAGGATTGAGGTAAGGAGAGGGTGGCCCGCAGCCCCGGTGCGTTATCGTCCAACTCCAATGTCCCACCGTGGAGCTTGGCAACCGCTGCAACCAAACTCAGGCCGAGACCGTTCCCGGGCGTACTGCGGCTGGCCTCAAGGCGGTGAAAGCGCTCCAGCACCCGTTTGCGGTCGGATTGATCGGGAATGCCTGGACCCTGATCGGCAACGACGATCTTGCTAATATCCGGTTTTTGATTGTCCTCCAATCCGCCCAGCAGGGAAATGGTTACGACGCTGTTTTTCGGCGAGAACTTCAAGGCATTGTCGACCAGGTTCGCGACTGCCTGGAACAACAGATTTCGGTCGCCGTCGAGCCTGGCGCTCTGTGCGAGATCCAGTTTGAGTTTGATATCCTGTTCCTCGGCCAGCGGTTCGTAAAGTTCGCTGACATCCTGCAACAGGGCGTCGAGATCGACACTTTCAAACTGCGCCTCGGTCGCTCCTGCCTCGGCCTGTGCGATACTCAGTAGGGCATTGAAAGTCTTTAAGATGTTGTCCGCTTCCTCGATCGCTTTGCGCACGGCTTCACGGTAACCTTCCGGATCAGGCTGGCCGATCAAGGCGGATTCAAGGCCTGTCCGCAGCCGGGAAATGGGTGTGCGAAGATCGTGGGCAATGTTGTCGGAGATCTCACTCATACCTGCCAACAGGCGCTCAATCTGATCCAGCATAGCGTTCAGATTGCCCGCAACTTCGTCGATTTCGTCGCCCCGCTTACCGATTGGAATACGCCGGCTCATGTCGCCGGCCATGATTTCGCGGCTGGTCTCGTTGATGGTATCGATCTGCCGCAGGAGCGAGCGGCTCATCAGAATTCCGCCGACAAGCGATACTCCGATTGTGACAACGACGCTCCAGATCAGTGTGCCACGAATTGAGGACGCGATACGGCTTCGCTCCTGAATATCGTGACCGACCAACAAGTGAATTCCCTTGCCCAGGTCGAAGACTCTGGCCCGACCGAAATTTGCGCTGCCGCCATCATCGTCGGGATATTCGAGCCGAAAGGTTACCCAGCCTTCCTGATCCGGCAGTTCGTCGGGCCAGCGGGAAAGATTGCCGGCTAGTGGCTCGAAAGCCTTGTCGGCAAGGATGTAGAGTCCGCGTGTTTCGCCGGCTTTGCCGGCACGGCGTTCGATTGCCTGGATCAAACCGACTAGGCCACGCTGATTGTACTGCTCTGCCAGACCAGTGATTTCAGCGTCAATAGTGCTGTCGATCTGGCGTGTGACAGATTCGGTCGCCGACCAATAGATGAAACCCAGGAGGCCAAGCACCGACGCAGTAAAGAGGCAGAGGTAGATCAGGGCGAGGCGGAAGATCCGCGAGTGAAACAGCCTACGGTTATGAGAGCTTGCCGTCGGGCGGGTATTGGCCACGGCCGTCAATCCGGCCCGCGCAGTGAGTAGCCGGCGCCGCGCACGGTATGCAGCAAAGCCGGTTCGAAATTTTTGTCGATCTTTTGCCGCAGGCGGCTTATGTGCACATCGATGACATTGGTTTGCGGGTCGAAAAGATAATCCCACACGTTCTCGAGCAACATAGTCCTGGTCACAACCTGTCCGGCGTGACGCATCAGATATTCGAGCAGCCTGAATTCACGGGGTTGGAGCTCGATCGTTTGCCCGCAGCGGGTGATCTGGCGGGCCAGTAGGTTCATCTCTAGATCGGCGACACGCAGGTTCGTCTCGACAGCCCGGCTGGCCGGACGCCGGAGAAGAGCTTCGACCCGCGCGAGTAGTTCCGAGAAAGCAAAGGGTTTTACGAGATAATCGTCACCGCCGCTGCGCAGTCCCTTCACCCGGTCGCTCACGCCGCCCAGGGCACTAAGAAAGATGATTGGCGTGTCCTTGTTCGCCCGGCGCAGTGTTTCGACGATTGAGAGGCCATCCAATTCCGGCAACATGCGGTCGATGATGGCCAGGTCATAGTCTTCGCTGACCGCGCGGACCAGCCCTTCTTTGCCGTTGCTTGCGATATCGACGAGATAACCGCACTCCGTCAATCCCTTGGAGACGTAAGCGGAGGTCTGGCCATCATCTTCAATTATCAAAATGCGCATGGTTCTTCACGTTTTCTGGTCTTCGATAGAAAGCCTGGTGCCACGGTCGCTCTTTATAGCTTTGTACATTAACCCTGGATAACAAGTCTTGCATGTTGGAGGCGGGCTTCACACCGGCTGCCCAAGCGAGGCAAAAAAAGGAGGCGGGTCCGATTCGGAGGGGATGTCGTATCGGACCCGCCGACCTCACCCCGGCGGGGGCGGGGTATTCACGTTTGCCGGGGTGGGGTATCTTCGAGAATGGCGTGTTTTAGGCAGCGCTGAGCTTCAAGGCCACGAAACTTTCCTGATCGTTTCGCTGCACACCGAGAGTAACGACCGTGACCTTTTCGTCTTGAAGACTCTGAATTTCGGAAGCCAGTTCTTCCACAGATGCAACAGGATCCAATCCGACACTGAGGATCACGTCTCCAGGCTGGACACCTTTCTCCTCGGCTTCGCTTCCTGCTTCGACTTCGATGACCAGAACACCTGCGGCTTCTTCATCCACATGAAAACGGGTCCGCAGATCAGGCGTCAGGTCGCTCAGCGTAATGCCGGTGTCCTCGAACTTATGCTGCCTGTTTTCAGGTTTCGTCTTTTCAGCTGAAGCGAGTGCCTCACGCTCGGCCGGTGCTGCCGTCGTGACGGACAGAATTTCGATTTCCTTCTCGCGCCAAACCTTGATTTCAAGAGTCTTTCCAACCGGCGTGAAGGCGACGGCGCGGGGCAGGTCGTTCACCGAGCCGATTGTCGTATCGCCCCATTGCAGGATGATGTCGCCACGCTGCAAGTCGGCTGACGCTGCCGGGCTGCCATCTTCCACTGCCGCGACCAGTGCGCCGCTGCTGTTTTCGAGCCCGAAACCTTTCGCGATATCTTCGGTTACACCCTGGATGCGAACCCCAAGCCAGCTTCGATCGACCTTACCGTCGTCGCGCAGATCATCGATGACCGCTGCCGCAAGTTTGGCGGGAATGGCAAAACCAATCCCCACATTACCGCCGTTGGGCGAAAAGATTGCCGTATTCACCCCGATAACCTTGGAGTTGGAATTAAAGGCCGGCCCCCCTGAATTGCCGGGATTGATCGGTGCGTCGAGCTGGAGAAAGTCGATCAATGTCCCGCCCGGCAGGTCACGACCACGCGCAGAGATGATCCCGGCTGTCACCGAACCTCCGAGGCCAAAGGGATTGCCGACAGTCAAGACCCAATCACCGACTCTTGCCGTATCCGAATTTCCAAATTCTACGAAGGGCAGGGCGGTGTCGGTCTCGATTTTCAGCAATGCCAAATCCGTCGTTGGGTCCTCGCCGATCAGTTCGGCGTCATAACTCTGCCCATCGCGCAGTGTTATTTTGATCTTGTCGGCTTCGTTCACGACATGGCTGTTCGTGACCACGTAACCTTCGGCGTCGATGATGAATCCGGATCCGGCACCTGATACCTTCCGGCTTGGTGCTTGGGGATGATTTGGGCCTGACCGGTTCCCGAATTGGCGCGGTTCCGTAAACTTTTCGAAGAAGTCGTTGAAGGGATGGCCTTCCGGAAAGGGAGACTGGAAGTTACGCCCCTCCGGTGAAGACCCCTTCGTGCCGGTGTCGCGTTCAGTTATGGTTGCAATGTTGACGACGGCCGGTGAAACCTCTTCGACGAGATCGGCGAAGCTTTCCGGCGCGGGGCGCGCATATGCAATGCTTGCGGATGTCATTAGAACAGCCGTCACGGCGCCAGCAGTGATAGCTTTCCGAGCATGACTGTACCGGGTGGGAGGAATTGAGTAGTGGTTATTCAGCCTCGTTTTCGCACTATAGATCATCTGGTTTCCCTTCTTGCTGCAGGCTCTTTCTCAATTTGACAGAGGGCGATTCACGTTCTTGACTGTTTCCGTCAAGGCCGATCGCGCACTGTCAGGGGATGAAGCGCCTCGAATTGTCTTATGTTCAGCAAGTAGGCAGGCGGCGTTACCATCGCCTGTCGTGTAGATTAAATTTTCGTAAGGTTGAAAGAAACGCGCGGTAAACCAACAGGGCAAAGGCTCGGATCGCCAGAATTCCGCTTAAAAAGAAAAAGCCCCCGACCGATCGGCCGGGGGCTTTTTAATAACTAGATCGACGTTGGTTTGTTCAGTGCAGCTTTTCCGAAAGCTCACCGATTGCACGATCCATAATCGCCCCGGACTGTGCAGCATCGAGATTGGACCGCAACAACTGCTCGGTTGCCGCAACGGCAACGTCGACTGCCTTGTCGCGAACTTCAGCCATGGCTGAAGCCTCAGCTTGCGCGATCTTTTCCATGGCAAGCTGCTCGCGGCGGACCAGAGACGCTTCAAGGTCGGCCTGAGCCTGTACCCGGAGACGCAGGGATTCCGTTTTGGCGTGCTCGATGATCTCTTCAGCTTCGGCTAGGGCATCGCGCTGTTTGCGCTTGTACTCGGCCAGGGTTTTTTGAGCTTCCTCGCGCAGTGTCTGGGCGTCTTCGATGTCCTTGCGGATCTTGTTTCCGCGGGCATCCAGGCCGTCCATTGCCGATTTCCAGCCCATCTTGTAGGCCAGTGCTAGGAAGATAACGGTCGCAACCGCTACCCAAAAGACTTCGCTTTCGAACATCAGCTGGGATCTCCCATGGCGTCGTCGACAGCTTTGCGCACGGTCGCATCATCCAGCTTGGCGCCGATTAAGCGGTCCGTTGCAGCTGCCGTCACCTCGGTGGCGACTACAGTCAAATTCTGCAAGGCCTCATTACGCGCCGTGGCGATACGCCCCTCAGCTTCGGAGATTTTGCCGGCAAGTTCGACACCGAAAGCCTCTTCCCGCTTAGCAGCTTCGGCCGCCATTTCAGCGGCGGCTTCCTTCAAAGCAGCGGTAGCAGAAGACCGCGCATCGGCGATTGCCTTCTCGTACTCGGCCAGAACCTGCTCCGCTTCGGTTTTGAGCTTTTCGGCTTTGGCCAAGTCGTCGTCGATCTTGTCCTGCCGTTCCTCCAACACCTCAGCGATACGCGGTAAGGCGATTTTGGACATAAGCAGGTAAAGAACGACGAACATCACAATCAGCCAGAAAGCCTGGCTTGAAAATGAAGACGGATCAAATTGGGGCATGGATCAACGCGCCCTGACTACCTGGTGATGGATAAAACGAATGCGCCTCAAGTTACGGGCGCCAGGGGCGTTGGAAGCTTCCCGGAGGAAGCGTCCGACGAGCCCCAATTCGCCTTAACCGAACAGCACCATAAGTGCGACAAGAAGCGAGAACAGAGCGATAGCTTCTGTCACGGCAAAGCCGATCCAGATGCTGGCGCCGATTTCGTCCTTGGCGGCTGGGTTACGGGCAATGGCCGAGAAGTAGTTGGCCCAGACGTTACCGACACCGACACCGGCACCGATCATACCCATGGTGGCCAGACCGGCACCGATTAGTTTTGCAGCTTCCGCTTCCATGTTCCAGCTCCCTTAAACGCTGAATGAGGTTGGATTAAATTGGTTTGAATTAACCGTGACGACTTGTGAGATCTACCAGCCGCGCCTAGTGCATATGAATGGCGTCGTGCAGGTAGATACAGGTGAGGATAGTGAAGATATAGGCTTGCAGCGCAGCCACCAGGAACTCCAGAGCAGTGATGCCGACCAGGAAAGCCAGCGGCACGATGCCGAAGAAACCGAGCGCGATAACGAAACCGGCGATAACCTTTAAGAGCACATGGCCGACAACCATGTTCGCGAACAACCGGACAGACAGGCTGACCGGGCGCGAAAGATAGGAAACCAGCTCGATCGGCACCAAAATAACAGCCGTCCAGGCCGGTGCGCCATGCGGAAAGAACATCCGGAAGTAGCCGAGTCCGTGGCGCGCAAAGCCGATGACGGTAACTCCAACGAAAATCACCGCCGCCATGATGAAGGTCACAATGATATGGCTGGTGAAGGTGAAGGATCCTGGAATCAGACCGATAAAGTTGCCGAACAGGACGAACATGAAAATTGTGAACACGAAGGGGAAGTACTTCCGTCCTTCGGATCCAACGTTGTCGCGCAGCATATTGGCGACAATTTCGTAGCAGATTTCGGCGCAGCTCTGCCAGCGACCTGGGATCAGCGCGCGGCCGCGCATGGAGAAGACCAGGAACAAAGTGATGGTCAATACTGTGACCAGCATTGCTGCGGAAGAGTTTGTGAAAGAAACGTCAATGCCACCGAAGCTGGTCGGTTCTCCGCTCAGCGACGTGACTTTAAACTGATCGACCGGGCTGTGCTTTTCGCCTGCCGCCACGACTGCTCCCCTCTACCCCTCATGCCCCTTGCCGAGGTCCTTGGACTGTTTGGCAAGACGCGTTTTCCTATCAAGTTCCCGCGCGACACGAATCAAATTCGTAAAACCCGCGCCACAACCCAGGATGAAGAAGGTGATCAACATCCAAGGTTTCGTACCCAGCCAGCTATCGAGAGCGATCCCGATTCCGACACCAACTGCCAGGGCTGCAATCAACTCGACCGCGATCCTGAAACCAACGCCTATGTTGCTCGTCGCGCCCTTGCCGGTACTATCGTTTCCCCGGCTCCGGTCGTGACGTGAACGCGCGGCCTTGAGTCGCTCATCCAGTTGCTTCAATGACGATCGATCGTCGGGCTCTGTCATTCGCAGGCGCCTTGTAAACCGCCATCGCCAGCCTGTGCTGCACCCCGAAAGGCGCGCGAAACATACGGTTTGCTCTTGGGGGCTGTCAAGGATGAATCCCTGAGGGGATAACATGTTGAATTATAATGATATTGTTGGCCTGTGTGGGGCTGATTAAGCAGTCTCTCGAAAGCCTTCGGCGGCTTCGAGATCGACGGAAACCAGTTGACTGATTCCACGCTCACTCATCGTAACGCCGAATAGACGGTCGACTCGGGCCATGGTCATCCGGTGGTGGGAAATGACCAGGAAACGTGTAGAGGAGTTCTGGGTAAGTTCCTCAACCAGCGAACAAAAGCGGTCGACGTTGGCATCGTCCAGCGGGGCATCGACCTCATCGAGGACACAGATTGGGGCGGGATTCGTCAAAAAGACCGCAAAAAGAAGAGATAATGCGGTCAATGCCTGTTCCCCGCCGGAAAGCAGAGACATGATCTGAAGACGCTTGCCGGGCGGGCTGGCCATGATCTCGAGGCCGGCCTGAAGCGGGTCATCGGCTTCGGTCAGCTTCAGATGTGCCCGGCCACCGCCGAACAGGCGTACGAAGAGTTCGGAAAAGTGGGCGTCGACGACCTCAAAGGCCGCCAGAAGGCGTTCGCGGCCTTCTTTGTTGAGGCTCGCGATGCCCTGTCGCAGGCGCGCAATGGCGGCAATCAGATCGTTGCGCTCGTTCTGCATCCCAACGATCTGCTCGTCCAATTCACGGGCTTCTGCTTCGGCGCGCAGGTTCACTGGACCTATGTTTTCGCGTTCCCGGCTCAAACGGCTCAGCTTGTTTTCGATGTCGTCACGTGCCGGCAGGTCCTGGCTGGGATCGAGTTCCGCAATCTCCAGAACTTCATCCAGACCGCAGCCAAGGCGTTCGCGGGTCCGTTCGATGATTGTTTCCAACCCGAGATTGGCTTGCGCGACTGCCGATTCGGCCCGTACCCGGTCCTCTCTGGCGCCGGCCAGGGACTGCTCAGCTTCTTTAAGGATCCTGTCAGCCTCTGCCTGACGGGTTTCGCCTTTGGCGAGGATGTCCGCCGCCGCTTTGCGTTTTTCCTCCGCCTTTTCGATCAAGTTGACTAGGGCGTCGCGCTTGCCTTCAAGCTCAACCGGCTTGGCCGCCCAGACTTCGATCTCCTGCTGCGCGCGCTGGTGTCGTTGTGCGAGGTCGGCGATATGCACACCTGATTCTTCAGCCCTGCGAATCCAGGTTTTCTTCTCGTTCTCGATTGAAAGCAGCCGCTGGGCGCGGGCTTCCGCCTCACGCAGTAAGCGCTCGACCAGGGAATGCTGCTCGGCCAGGCGCGCGCGCTTTTCCGCCAGATCCGCACGCAGTTCCGACAGTTTTGAGCGCTCGGTTTCGAGGTCCGGCAGGGCTTTCTGGTCGCTTTGTGCGGACGCGAGAGCATCAGTGGCGTCCTTAAGGTCGCCCTCTATACGGCCAGCCGACTCATCCAACGCTGCAAGCCGCGAAGTAACCGTCGCCGATTTCTTAGCCAGATCCGCCTGGCGGGTCCGGGCAAGATTGACGCTGTTGAAGGAGGCGTTTAACGCCTTGCGGGCCTCGCGCTCGCCTGTCTGTTCTCGCTCCAGGACCTCACGGGTATCACGGTGTTGGAGCTTTGCTGCTTCGCTGGCCTGCACCGCTTCGTCATAGCCGGACTTGAGTACCTTGAGCCGGTTACGCTGTTCCAGACGGATCGCAGCTGCGCTTGGGGCGTCCGCTTTGATGATCAGGCCATCCCAGCGCCAGAGATCGCCTTCAGCGGTGACCAGGCGTTGGCCCACGGCAAGGTTCCGCTGACGTTTTTCGCCGTCCGCGGCATTTTCGACCACGCCAATTTGGGTGAGACGGCGCGCCAGGGGCCCAGGATTGGTAACTTTGGAGAGCAGAGGTTCGACGCCTTGAGGCAGTTTGGGGGGCTCGCTCAGAGGCGGCAGCTCAGCCCAATGCACGGCCGCATCCTGATCGGTCGAGGCGGATAGGTCATCGCCCAAAGAGGCGCCAAAAGCCTTCTCGTAACCTGTTGCCACTGAAATTTTGTCGACGACAGGCACGCGGCCTTCGTCGCCATCGACCGAAAGCACGGCCGACAGGGCTGCCATCTCGGCATCCAGCTTGGTGCGCAGATTTTCTTTGCCTTGGTAGGCTTCCCGCGCCGTCGATTCGGCAGATCTGGCTGCTGCGAGCCGCTGTTCGCACGCCTCAGCATCGGCGCGGCAACTTTTCATCAGCTCTTCAGCTTCAGCCAGGGTTGCTTCGGCGATACTGAGTTCATTATCGGCTTCACGAGCCACCTGCAGGCTATCGCGTTGCTTTGCGATGCTTTCGGCCTGCTGTTTAACGCGTTCGTAGCGGCTGGTCAGATCGGCGATGGTCCGCTTTAGCGCCGTCGCGTTGGCCTCGTCGCCGGCGACCCGTTGAGAAAGGTCACCCAGGACCTGTTCGCTTGCCGCTACCTGTTCAGCGGTCGCATTGCGCTGTTTCTCGGCGTTCTTGTGCGCGTCTTTCTCGCCTTCGGCGGCAGCAAGCAGTTCACTGCGCTCCTGCTCCAGACGATCTTGTGCGGCGGCGGCATCGCGATCCAGGGACGCTGCCCGCTCCCGGTCCGCTTCCAGTTGCTGTAGCCGTTGTTCGGCTTCGGCCTTGGCGTTCTTCGCCTGGTTCACCTCGCGGTCAAGATTCTCACGATCGACCAGGAGACGTTGGAGAGCGGCCGCGGCCTCTGCTTCATCCTGGCGCAATTTTGGCATTGCGGCAACGACATCGACCTGAGCACTTGAAAGGGCTGCTGTTTTTTGGGTGGCATGGCCGACCGCAAGCTCGCAGGCTCGAAGTTTGGTTTTACTATCTTCGACTTCCTGGCGTGCGGACTTTGCATCCAGATGGAAGAGAATCGCTTCGTTCCGCCTTATGTGATCGGCAATGTTGCGATAACGTGAGGCTTGGCGCGCTTGCTTTTTTAGGCTGGCAAGCTGGGCTTCCAGCGTAACGATGACATCGTCAAGGCGTTCGAGATTGGTTTCAGCGGCCTTTAGGCGCAATTCCGCTTCGTGCCGCCGCGAGTGCAGCCCGGTAATGCCTGCAGCTTCCTCCAGGATTGCCCGGCGGTTGGTTGGCTTGGCATTGATGATCTCGCCAACCCGGCCCTGACTGACCAGCGCCGTAGAGTGTGCGCCGCTGGCGGCATCGGCAAAGAGCAATTGGACGTCACGGGCGCGAACGTCTTTGCCGTTAACTTTGTAGTTTGAGCCGCCACCTCGGGTGATGCGCCGGATGACTTCCAATTCGTCGGAGTCATTGAACATCGCTGGAGCTTTACGGTCCTGGTTGTTCAGCGACAGACAAACTTCGGCGACATTGCGGGCAGGGCGTGTTGCAGAGCCGGCAAAGATGACATCGTCCATCTCGCTGCCGCGCATTTTCTTGGCTGAGGTCTCGCCCATGACCCAGCGCAAGGCTTCGACAAGATTCGACTTGCCGCAGCCGTTCGGGCCCACGACTCCCGTCATTCCGCGCTCGATCAACAGATCGGTCGGATCGACAAACGATTTAAAACCGCTCAGGTGGAGCTTCTTAAATTGCACCACGCCCGGATTATTCCCCCGAACTCGCTGGTGCGAAGCGGACCGGTTTGTCCGCCCGCACCCTTTCAGACCCTAAGTATCAGGCCTCGTTCTGTAAAAGCTCGTCAAAACGCTTGTAGTCCAACGCGCCGCTCTGGAGTTGGCCATTGATCAAGAAACTTGGTGTGGAATTGACGTTATAAGTGTTGGCTGCGTCCTGCCGGCGCTCGAGAATCTTGTTCATTTCAGCTTCATCGTTGAAACACTTATCGAACTGTTCCTGATTGATGCCCGCAAGCGCCGAGATCTGCGCCAATGCCTTGACCGGATCCGAAGATCGCGCCCATTGCTGCATGGACTTCATCAGGATTTCGATAAAGCCGAAATGACGGTCGCCTTCGAGGCAGTTACTGACGGCGGCGGCACGCAAACCAAGGCCGTCGAGTGGGAAGTGGCGGAACACCAACTTGGCTTTGCCGGTGTCAATCCACTGCTTCTTGATCTCCGGATAGGTGTTGGCGTGAAAGGCTGCACAATGCGGGCAGGTCAGAGATGCATATTCGACGATCGTAATCGGCGCATCCGCCTGGCCGATAATGCGGTCGTCTTCGTAAAGCGTAACATCCTCTGCACGGGCAGAAGAGACCCGCAATCCAAAGGAACTCCCCACCGCAAGCGCAGAAACGGCCGCCGTCGTCGTCAGTATCTTCCGTCTATTCATCATCCACCCACCATATGTTGTGTATGCTAGTGACGCCAATCCGATTCGACAAGCGTCCTGTTTTGGACGATCCCCGCCGTAGTCGAACGTGACAATATGGCGGTATTTGGGCGTTCACATGCCATCTGTCCAGCAGAGATCTGCGAGTCCGCGTCACTTAATTGGAAATGGGTCCGAATTGCCAAGTTTGAAGACTCTTAGATCGCGATGGTCTTGGCGATGAAATTTAGAGGCTTCAAGTTACTTTTGGGGTCGGCCGAAAACGGCTGCACCGAGGTCAGCAAGAGCCTTGCGCAGATCCTCGTCCTCAATGTCCGAGACTTTCACCTCCAGCGCAGATTTGTCCGTATCGCTCAGGATTTTGGCCCTTTGGCCGGGCTGTTTCCCACCGTCGAGCACGGGGCCTTGCTGCAACTTGAACCTGGCGACAGCCCGATAGCCAAAATGCGCGTTGATACGCTCCAGGAGCTGCTGTTCGAGGTAAACCAGTTCGGTTGCGAAGCCGCTTTCCACCCGTAAGGTCAGCGTTCCCTCGCGCCGCTCACTGCTGCGCTTGAAGGCTAGATGCTTAGGAATGCAGCGGCGGGCGATATCCTCACCGACGATCGAGCTCCAATCATTGATAAGGCTGCCTTCAGCAAACCCGCGCTTACCGAGGATCTTTTTTGTTATTGCGGGAAGAGCTTGAGCGAGGGCTTTGGGGGCGCCGCCACGACGTTTGGCCTTCATAACAGCCCGCTTCGCGCCTGCCTTGCCGCTTTCCTGCTTGTGATTGCTGTTCATTTGGCTTTTCTTGGGTAAGGATTCTTTGAGTTAAGCGGTTGCAGGTGGCGCGGTCAGCACGGCTGTTTTCTACAAGTCTCTTGTTAGTATAGTGCCGGGTATGACAAACACCACACGCGATAGCAATTCCGGACCCACGCCCATTAAGCTCCGTAAGACTGCAGGGCAAGACGGCGCCATGTTCGCGCCGAAGCTTTTGCGGTGGTACGACGTTCACGCACGGGAGCTGCCTTGGCGCATTCCACCCTGTAAGGCCGCCGGCACCCGCAAAGGCGAACCCGGCCAGAACAACCAGCTGGCCGACCCTTATAAAGTCTGGCTCAGCGAAATTATGCTTCAGCAGACCACGGTTGCTGCGGTCGAGCCCTATTTCAGGAATTTCACCGAGCGTTGGCCTAGGGTGGAGGATTTGGCGGTTGCGTCGCTCGACGATGTTTTGACTGCCTGGGCCGGCCTCGGCTACTACGCCAGAGCTCGTAATCTCCATAAGTGTGCCCGATTTATCAGGAACGACTTGGGTGGACGCTTCCCGGATACCGAGGACGGGCTGCTCAAGCTGCCTGGTGTCGGACCCTACACGGCCGCGGCAATTGCGGCGATCGCGTTTGACCGGCCTGCCACGGTCGTAGACGGCAATGTGGAGCGCGTCATTTCGCGGCTCTTTGCTCTGGCCGACCCATTGCCTGCCGTAAAGCCGGAGATGAAGCGTCGCGCGGCATCGCTGACACCGCAGGAACGGCCGGGTGATTTTGCCCAGGCTATGATGGATCTCGGCGCGACGATCTGTGTGCCCAGATCGCCGAAGTGCATGCTCTGTCCGCTATCCGAGCCTTGTCAGGCGCGGACCGAAGGAATTGCAGAGACCTTGCCGCGCAAGGCGCCAAAGCCCGAACGCCCAACCCGTCGGGCTGTGGCTTTCTGGGCTCAGCGGCCGGACGGGAGTATCCTTCTGCGGCGTCGTGCACCCGAAGGATTGCTGGGTGGAATGATGGAGATCCCCTCGACTCCCTGGAGGGAAGACACCTGGAGCGAGGGCGAGGCCATGAGTCACTCACCCTACGCCGCAGAATGGCGCGAACTGCCTGGTATGGTGCGGCACACCTTCACACATTTCCATTTCGAGATCGACGTCTGGGCCGGTCAGGTTGCCCGTGATACCGAGGCATTGCCCGAAAGCAAATGGGTGCCGCTCGAAGGTTTGGCAAACGAGGCACTGCCCAGCGTCATGCGCAAGATCATCAAGCTGGCCTTGAAGCAGACGGCGTAACCGGTGCTTCGCTATGATCCCTGTGCAAAGAAGGTGATCCGCGTAAACCAGGTATGGTCGGATTCCAATGTCATAAGCGCAACGAACACAAGCAAGACCGAAGGCGGCACCAGGATCGCATAGACGATCGCCAAACGTTCCCAAATCATATGCATAAAGACGGCAATTATGAGTCCGGCCTTCAGCAGCATGAAGACGAGGATGAGGAACCACCTAAGATAGCCTTCGAACTGCATGTAATCGACCATGTAGGACAAGGCGCTCAGGACGAACAACAATCCCCAGATCTTGAAGTATATGCCGATCGGATGCTGTTGGCCTTCCGTCGTTGCCGTTCCCTGCGGCTTAGCATCTGCGTGGGCCATGACGTGTCTTTCCTACCAAAGATAGAAGAATGCGAAGATGAAGACCCAGACCAGGTCTACGAAGTGCCAGTAGAGTCCGGCAATCTCGACGATCTCGTAGTTGCCTTTCCTGTCGCAGTCGCCCCGCAGGACCTTGAAGGCTATGTAAAACAGGTAGATCACGCCGCCCGAAACATGCAGGCCGTGAAAGCCCGTGATCATGAAGAAGGTTGAGCCGAATTGGGCGGCGCCGAAGGGATTGCCCCAGGGCCGCACACCTTCCTCGACAATCAGCTTGGTCCACTCAAAAGCCTGCATACCGACGAAGGACAATCCCAACAATGCGGTCGCGAACATTAGGTAAAAGGTTACCTTGCGATTTTGGCGATAACCGAAATTCACCGCCATGGCCATGGTGCCGCTGCTGCTGATCAGGATGAAGGTCATGATCGCGATCAGAAGCAGGGGAACCTCGACGCCGCCGACGTGAAGGGCAAAAACCTCGCTCGGGTTGGGCCAGGCCACCGTCGTCGAATTGCGCACGGTCATATAGCCGATAAGGAAGCAACTGAAGACGAAGGTGTCGCTGAGCAGGAAGATCCACATCAGCGCCTTGCCCCATGGAACTTTCTTAAAGGCGCGTTGATCCGAAGACCAATCGGAGACCGCGCCCTGCCAGCCTTCCTCAAGCGTGAGGCCGGCTCCGGTGTTCGATGACGCAGACTGTGCCATATGCTCTAATCCTCTTTAGACCAGCGACAGCGGGTTAGGCTTAAAATGCCCGGCAAATGATCGGTAAAGATCCCCCCGGGAAAAACAACAGGCCGAACAGAGCCAGCCAGATAATGAACAGAAAATGCCAGTACGCGGTGCAGAGCTCTACACTTCGGCAGATGACGGCCGGATTGGATCCACGCCGCAGCTTGAGGACGGTCCGGCCCCAGACCACAAGCCCGCCCAGTAGATGAAGTCCGTGCAGACCGGTGATCAGAATGAAAAATTCGTTGGCCGGGTTTCTTGGGTCGAGCGCATTTCCCGTCTGCAGCTGGTGCCAGGACAGCAGTTGGCCGGCAAGAAACAGAAGGGTGAAAAACCCACCGGCGTAGAGCGCTTTTTGAACGCTGGGTGTCTCGCCGCGCCGCGCACAAACGGTCGCCCTTTGAAAGGCGACTGAACTGAACAGCAGGACCGCCGCGTTTGACCACAGCAACCAGGTCTCGGGCAGCGGCCGCCAGACCTCGTAAGCCATGCGCTCGGCATAAGACACCGTCAGCAGCGAGAATATGACCGTGCCGACCGCAAAGAAGAACCGGAGAGCAAGCTTCTTCTGCGGCAGATGAAAGGATCTGCCGCTGTGAAGTTGCTCAACCTGATCCGATAGCGGGAGCCAGGGTTTGTCAACAATCTGGTGAAAGATCGTCACTTGTTCGCTTCCATCACGCCAGCTGCCTGTCCGGCTGGGACGGGCCCTCCGCCGATAGGCTGTGGATCGTCGGTGTCGCCGACCTGGTCAGGTGGCAGGTTTTGCGGCACGTAATCACGCCCGGCACCCGGCACACTGTAGTCGTAGGCCCAGCGGTAGACGATTGGAAGACTTGGCCCCCAGTTGCCGTGCACGGGCGGTTTTTGAGGTGTCTGCCATTCCAGGCTGGCCGAACTCCACGGGTTCTGTGACGATTTCCTGCCTTTCATGAAGCTGTGAATCATGTTGTACAGAAATACCAGTTGTGCGAAGCCAACAACCAATGCGGCCACGGTGATAAAGGCGTTCAGGGTTTCTGCCGATTCTGGAATGAAGGTGGTGTCGCCGAGTTCGTAGTATCGGCGCGGAACACCGATGAAACCCAGATAGTGCATCGGAAAATAGATGAGATAGGCGCCCAGGAAGGTCACCCAGAAATGGAACTGGCCCATCCCCTCGTTCAGCATGCGCCCGGTCATCAGCGGATACCAATGATAAATCGCACCGAAGATCACTAGGATCGGGGCCACGCCCATCACCATGTGAAAGTGCGCGACGACGAACATGGTATCCGATAGCGGAACATCGACAACGACATTACCCAGGAACAATCCGGTGATACCGCCATTCACGAAGGTGACGATAAAGCCGATCGAAAACAGCATCGGCAGTGTCAAATGTATGTCGGCTTGCCACAGCGTGAGTACCCAGTTGTAGACTTTGATGGCCGTGGGCACCGCGATGATCAGCGTCGTCGTGGCAAAGAAGAATCCAAAGTAAGGGTTCATACCGCTGACGAACATGTGGTGAGCCCAGACGACGAAGCTCAGTCCGCCGATCGCGAGTATCGCCCAGACCATCATGCGGTACCCGAAGATGCTTTTCCTGGCATGGGTCGCGAGCAGATCGGAGACAATCCCGAAAGCCGGCAGGGCAACGATGTAGACTTCCGGGTGACCAAAGAACCAGAAAAGGTGCTGAAACAGCAGCGGGCTTCCGCCGCCGTATTCGAGTTGCTCACCCAGCTCGACAATGGTCGGCATGAAAAAGCTTGTGCCCAGTACCTTGTCGAGCAGCATCATGACGCCGCCGACGAAGAGGGCGGGAAAAGCCAGTAGACCGAGGATTGATGCAGTAACGATACCCCAGACCGTTAAAGGCAGGCGCATCAGGGTCATGCCACGTGTCCGACCCTGCAGTGCGGTGGTTACGTAATTCAGCCCGCCCATTGTGAAGGCGACGATGAAGATCACCAGCGATGCCAGCATCAGGACGATGCCGTATTCTTGGCCAGGCGTACCCGAGAGAATGGCTTGGGGTGGATAGAGGGTCCACCCGGCACCGGTGGGTCCTCCCGGCACGAAGAAGCTCGCCATCAACACCAGAACGGCCAGCAGGTAGACCCAGAAACTCAACATATTGAGATAGGGGAAAACCATGTCCCGCGCGCCGACCATCAGCGGTATGAGGTAGTTGCCGAATCCGCCGAGGAAGAGCGCGGTCAGCAGGTAAATCACCATGATCATCCCATGCATGGTGATGAACTGGTAGTAATCTGCCTCATCGATGAAGGAAAAGGTTTCCGGGAAACCCAGCTGCAAGCGCATCAGCCAGGACAACACCAGCGCCACCATTCCGACAGCGAGCGCCGTCATAGAATACTGGATCGCTATGACCTTGTGATCCTGGCTCCAAATGTACTTGGTAATGAAGCTCTGCGGATCGTGAAGTTCGGTATCTTCGACTTCAGCAGGCGGCACGTAACCAGCATCGGTAGGTGCGATATTGGCCATCAAAACACCCTCTTCGCTTGTTTTTGTTAGGCTTTACTGGATGGGTTTCGCGGTATCCTCGTTCACAACCAAACTAACCTTTTTCTCAAAGCCATCCCCGGTTGGCGTGCCGAGTCCGGCTTGCTGTTTTTCTTCAGCCTTCGCGCGAGCCGCCAGCTCAGCAAAGGTTTCTTGCTCGGACATCCATTCGTCGTATTCGGCCGCGTTGTCGACTATGACTGTGCCACGCATGATGTGGTGGCCGGTCCCGCAGAGTTCTGCGCAGAGGATATCGAATGCGCCGGTGCGTGTCGGAGTCAGCCAGAAAAATGTTACCGCGCCGGGCACAAGATCCATCTTGGCGCGGAACTGCGGCACGTAAAAATCATGCAGGACGTCGATCGAACGGAGCAGCATCTTCACTGGGCGGTCGATCGGCAGATGCAGATCGTCACCTTCCACAAGGATATCGTCTTGGCCGTTGGGGTCGTTCGGATTTACGCCGAAAGGATTATCTGAATCGATCAAGCGGGCGTCAGACGTGCCCAGTACGCCGTCTTCTCCAGGATAGCGATAGCTCCACTGCCACTGCTGCCCCAAAACTTCGACGACGTCTGCGTCTTCGGGAACCGAAACATACTGATTCCACACGAAGAGGCCCGGGGCCAGCATGCCAGCGACACCAATTGCGGTGAGCCCGGTCAGCCACCATTCCAGCTTCTTGTTTTCCGGTTCGTAGGTCGCACGGCGGCCTTCCTTGTGCTGGAACTTGAGCACACAGTAAGCCATGAAGAGGATGACGGCGACAAAAACGGTGCCGGTAATCCAAAAGGTAATGATGATCGTGTCGTCTATGTAACCCCAGTTGGACGCAATTGGCGTCCACCACCAGGGACTCATGAAATGAAATACGACTGAACCGACAACGATCAGAATCAGTATGACTGCCACAACCATTCGCACAAGTCCCCACGCCCAACGTTACAAGACACGAATACCAACGAACTGAATTTTAGGCTCTGGGTCCTATAGTAGGGCAAATATTCAAATTGGTCTAGGCGCTGAGTTTCGAGTCGATTTTTCTAGGTTGATTGTGATCATGATCTTTGATGACTTTTTGGATAAATAGAAGTCTACGAATTTGATCATTCGACTCCAAAATACAGAGTGCGATTCCTTTGAGTATTTTGCAGGTATTTTGAGCACAAAGGATAGGCGCACAGATCCTGTCCGGTCGCATGCCACTCAAAATTCGATCAAGTCCAGATGAACTCGAACATTAGTTTTTTTGCAATAAAGACAATTCGTTATTTCGAATCTTGGGCGCTGATCATTGTTTGGACTCGCTCGTTGCGCCGTCCTGTCGATCCTTCGCTCGCTTTGTGTTACCATGCAACGAAAAGACGGACAGCGATTGGCGGGAATATCAAGCCAATTCAGGTCCGAACGGTGAGTGGTGGTCGATCTGATGGTCACAGCGCTGAGGCGGATTTCAAATGTCTTCAAGCTGCGCATCGGCGTAGCTATTACCCTCTGTGCGATTGCGGGTATGGCGGCGACTCCGGGCACTTCGTTGTCGCCGGAGGAGATTGCGGTCCTAGCCTTCGCGGTCTTTCTTTCGTCGGCAAGCGCGGGCGCTTTCAATCAATATGCTGAGCGTGATCTTGATGCACGCATGCATCGGACGCGCAATCGGCCTTTCGTAACCGGGGTATTCAAGACCGGCTGGGCTTGGCTTTCCTGCATTGTTGGGATTTTAGTCTTCTCGGTCGCTCTTGCCGCTTGGGTCCTAAACGCTCATGTCGCGCTCTATGTTTTTCTGGGCGCATTTTTTTATGGAGTAGTTTACACGATCTGGCTCAAACAACGTAGCGTCTGGAACATTGTGATCGGCGGCCTGGCGGGTAGCTTTGCTGTTCTGGCAGGCGCGGCTGCGGTGACACCGCATCTTGCGGCGAGTTCGATTATTCTCGCTCTTGTTCTATTCCTTTGGACGCCGCCGCACTTCTGGAGCTTGGCAACCGTGCTTCGCGAGGACTACGCACGCGCCGGCGTTCCGATGTTGCCGGTTGTCGTCGGTGATGCGACCGCCGCGTGGATCATCCTGGCGCATACGGTCGCACTCGCCGGATTCTCCCTGCTGCCGGTGTTTTTTGGGATGGGGTATGTGTATCTCGCCGGTGCTGTGGCGGGTGGCAGCTATTTCATCATCAAAAGCGTCGAACTGGTGCGTGAGCCAGGTCCGAAAGCCGCCAGGGCGAACTTTCGTGCGTCCTTTGTACAACTCGGACTGCTGCTCGTTGCCGCGATAATCGATGGTGCATTGAATTTCTAGAGTCTGAAATTTTTCGTCAAAGTCTCTGAAAACGATCAGATTCCAGATCATAGAGTTGGACCGCGGGATTTAAGATTTGTCAAAGCAATCAAGCTGTCTGCGCGCAATAGTCTGAAGTGATCGATAAATCAGAGGTGAGGTGACAAATTCGAATATTCAGCATAGAGTTGGTTTAGATAAGCGGATAGCGGCCCTCGACTTTGGCCGGACTGACCGCCCCTCTCTGATCAGCATCTTAACTGGGTGCTCCTCTCTGATCGGCGGTCGAACTGGCCGCGCCGTGTATTCCATCAAGTGCCGCTTCCGCTTGAGCCTAGAGTCTGATCGTTTTTTGAACCAAAAAACGCGAATCAGCCTCTCGTTCAATGAGTTAGAGGGCGAATCCTGTCCGTGATTGAGTTAATCAAGAAGGTTCGCGCTCTAAGGTTCAGGAGGGATGAATATGGCTAAAACAGGGGCGCTTGCTGACCGGGAGGCCGCCGCAGACCATCCGGTTGTCCGTAATATCCAGGTGGTTGATCTCAAGGAAGTCTTGGCAAAAGGTCTCAGTGATTTCAAAGAGAAGCCTAGCCACATTGTTCTTCTCGTTCTCATTTATCCTATTGTTGGTGTCCTGTCGGCCCGCCTCGCGGCCGGCTACGATATTTTACCTCTCGTCTTCCCGCTTATTTCGGGTTTTGCCTTGATTGGACCGCTGGCAGCGATCGGTTTGTATGAACTGAGCCGTCGCCGGGAGAAGGGACTTGAAGTCGCCTGGAAAAATGCATTCGATATTCGCCACTCGCCGTCAATTGGATCAATCATCGCGCTCGGCGCCCTCCTGATGGTTATCTTCCTTGTGTGGCTGGCCACAGCGTTGGCGATATATGAGCTGGCTTTTGGCGGTGTCGCTCCGGAGTCCGTGGGTCAGTTCATCAGTCAGGTGCTTACGACATCAGCTGGATGGACACTGATCGTCGTCGGTTGCGGTGTGGGATTCTGCTTTGCCGTCGCAGTTCTGGCTATCAGTGTTGTCTCGTTCCCGATGCTGCTCGACAGAGATGTCGGTGCGGTCGTGGCGATTCAAACTTCGATCAAGGCGGTGACCGTTAACCCCGTAACCATGGCGGTATGGGGAATGATCGTTGCGGGATCATTGGTTGTCGGGTCCATTCCGTTCTTTGTCGGGCTCGCCGTGGTCATGCCGGTGTTGGGGCACTCGACCTGGCATCTCTACCGCAAGGTCGTCGAACACTGATCTGAAGCAAGGTCATCTTTCACTGAACCAGTTTGACGCAATCATCAGCCTCTCGTTCCTATCATGAGAGGCTGATGTCATGTTCGTTTTTTTTAGCCAGCCAGACATCCAGCGACCAGTGATCCCGATGGCGCAGCAACCAAAGCGCCGCAAAGCCGGCGAGCGCGGCGACGGCAATCGATTGGTTGCGATTGGTCGGAAAACCGTTCTCGATCACGAAGGGCGCGAGCAGTCCCGGCAAAATGACGGCCACAGTGACGGCGTGCATGACAAAGCCGAGCGCGTAGCTGTACTTTCTCCAGAGGCCGATGGCGATTGCAAGACAGATGATGATCTGGGCCGTGCCCATAATGTATGGCAGCGTGGCGCCGATCTCGATGCCGTGGAAATATCCCCAGATCTTTTGATACTGAACCGGTGCCAGGAGCTTGTTGACTGCCCAGACAAAGAGGAACCACGCTAGCCCCAGCCGCAGGGTGACAAGGGCGATAGCCTCCATTCGTTCAGCTTTGGAACTGTCCTGAAGCATCGCTTTTCCCTTTGGTGCGGCCTGCATTTCCGGGTGGGCTCATGCCCCGGTCCTGCCCCGATCCCGGGCCCCGGCCCAGCGCCGGTCAGTTCATCTCCGAACGCAGTTTCTGCCGCAACACGTCGATCGGCAAGAGCTTGCCCTCGACATTGATGTTCCAAAATTGCCAGCCGTTGCACGCGGGCGCGCCTTGAACGTGTGCGCCCACCTGATGGATAGAACCCTTGAAGTCGCGGGTGATCAGAGTGCCGTCGGCTCGCACTTTCGCATTGAAACGCTTGCCGGGCCCGTAAAGCATAGTGCCCGGTTCCAGGAGACCGCGCTCGACCAGCCAACCGAATGGGATGCGGGGCTGTTCGCGCTTTGAGGGGGTGTCCACCAGATTAACGTCGTCGACCGGTTTAACTTGTGAAACGCGCTTGCGGGCCAGCCGTGCGTAGTTTTCGTCCCGGTCCAGCCCGATGAAGCGCCGGCCCAGGCGCCGCGCGACCGCGCCGGTGGTCCCGCTGCCGAAAAAGGGGTCCAGAATGATCTCGCCCGGTTTGGTCGATGACAGGATCACCCTGTGCAGGAGTGCCTCAGGTTTCTGGGTCGGATGGGCTTTCTCGCCGGCTTCGTCCCTTAGCCGCTCATGCCCCGTGCAGATCGGAATCAGCCAATCGCTGCGCATCTGCAAATCATCGTTCAGGGCTTTCATGGCTTCGTAGTTGAAGGTGTAGCGAGCGTCCTTGTCCTTTACGGCCCAGATCATGGTCTCGTGGGCGTTGGTGAAACGGCGACCGCGGAAATTCGGCATAGGGTTGGACTTGCGCCAGATGACGTCGTTCAGGATCCAGTAGTCCAGATCCTGCAGGCTGGCGCCGACACGGAAGATGTTGTGATAGCTGCCGATCACCCAGAGCGTCCCGTTATCCTTTAGGATCCGGCGCGCCGCTCGCAGCCAGTCACGGGTAAAGCGGTCGTAGATCTTGAAGCTGTCGAACTTGTCCCAGTCGTCGTCGACCGCATCGACCTTCGAATTGTCAGGACGCACCAGATCGCCAGCGAGCTGAAGGTTGTAGGGGGGGTCTGCGAAAATCATGTCGACCGAACCTTCCGGCAAGTCATTCATGAGCTTTACGCAGTCACCGACTTTTACGACGTCCAGTTCCACCCGACCAATACTCCGTCCGAAAAACCGCATCCTGAGTCACCAGAGACTCGGCGTCAAGAGTCTTGAGTCTCAAATGGTTAATTACTCTGCTTCACGGATTGGTCTAAAAGAACGTCTGTGAGCAGCTGTGATTCCAAGACGTGCGATACCTGCGCGATGCTCCGCGGTGCCATAACCCTGATTGCGTTCCCAGCCATATCCCGGATGGTTGAGGGCAAGCTCGGCCATGTGACGATCGCGGGTAACCTTTGCGACAATCGAGGCAGCGGCGATGCTCAAGCTGCGGCCGTCACCCTTAATCACGCTGCGTGCGGGACAGGGTAGATCGGGCAGTTTGTTGCCATCGACCAAAGCGCCGTGCGGGACAAAGGGGAGTTGTTCGACAGCCCGGGACATGGCCAGAAGACTCGCTCCGAGAATATTGAGACTGTCGATCTCTTCGACCTCCGCCCGCCCCAGCGCGACTATCGCCTTTCCCGAGGACGCAAGTTCGTGGATTCTGTCAAAGATCTCTTCGCGCGCCCGCTTGGATAGCTTCTTTGAATCATCGAGACGGTTGGCAAGGTCCTGGGGCAGGGTCTCCTGATCCAGCCAAGCCGCCGCAGCGACCACGGGTCCGGCCCAGGGGCCGCGCCCGACTTCATCTACACCGATGATCCGTAGCTTGGCATTGTTGTTCCCGAGTTCTCGGACCAATTCCTGTTCAAACGAAAAATCAGGCATTGCGGTTCAGCTCTCGCTGAAGGGCAGAATATCGAAGGCGATGCTGATCCGGGTTCCTTCGGTCTCGAATGGCAGGGTCCGGTGATAGAAGTAGGCTGGAAACAGCACCATCAGACCCTCCTCGGGCTGCACGTCACGCAATTCGGGTTGGGCTTTACAGTTTAAGTTCGCGGCCGGTTCGCCAAATTCGATCCAGCCGGCGTGGTTATTGCCCGAGCGCGTCACGATCTCGGGAATTTTGGCGTAGTACACGCCACTGAGCCAGGCAGCGGGATGAATATGGGGGATCTGATGGCCCTGTGCCTCCAGCACGACTGACCAGACATTCAGAGTCCAGCGTTTGGGTTGGCGCTCGAGAAACGGGTGGCCGATGATCTTGGGATGCTGCTGCATATAGAGCCGCGCGGCGCTGTTGATCGCCTTCTCCAACTCGGCAACCGGGCCTTTGGGTTCAATCAAGAGCTCCCCGGTGTGTCGGCCGGCCTTTGTGGCGTGTCCCGGTGGATCGCGCATTAATGTGGGATGGGCAAGGATGTGTTCAGTCAAGGCGGTGTTGAACGCATTCATGCTTGGGAAGCCTGCCGGTTTGGGAATGACCAGCGGCAGAATGAGGCCTTCGAGATCGACGAGAGCGCGGCTATCCTCCACTCGTCCTGCCTCGTGTAGCGCCAAGGCTCGATAAGCCAGTGCTGTCGTTAATCCGGGATGGTGTTCCAGACAGCGATCACAGACATCGATCGCGCCAGATGCATTCCCGCTTTGCAAAAGACCACGCGCCAGACTCATGGCAAGATCGGCGGCATCTGGCTGCTTCTCCAAAGCCAGCTTCAGATCGTCGACGATCTCAGAAGCACGGCCAAGTTCTTCGAGTGCGAGCCCTTTCTTCGAAATAGCTTCGTGATAATCGGGCTTCAATGTGATTGCGCGATCAAAGGCCTCGAGGGCTTCTTCGTAACGTCCGGCGGCAGTCAGGGTCTCGCCAAGCGCGCAGAAACAGACTTCTGAGTCCGGCGCTAGTGTGATCGCACGCTGGTGGGCCGCAACGCCCTCCTCGAAAGCAGCAGTCGCCTGAAGAGCCAGGCCGAGTTTCGATTCCAGATCGGCCGAGGTGGGCTTCTGAGCGAGTGCAATGCGGTAGCTTCTGATCGAGTCGTCATGCTGGCCCAGTCGACCCAAACAGCGTGCCAGGCTTGAGTGAGCGAGAGTGAGGTTCGGATTGATCTCGATGGCCGTTCGAAAGGCTGCCGCAGCGTGCTCGATACGATCGGTCATCTCGAGCGCGAGGCCGAAGTTGTAATTGAGACCGGCGTGCTTGGGCTGGAGTGCGATCGCACGGCGGTACAGCGCGAGAGAATCGTTGAAGCGGCGCAGGTCCTTCAGGACGACGGCACAGTTTGAGAGGGCTTCAACATTGCCGGGTTCCAGATCAATGGCTCGGCGATAGGCTTCGACCGCCTGATCACGGTAACCCAGGCTGGTTCTGACTACGCCAAGTTGGAATTGCGCCGCTGCATAGTCGGATTTGATCCGGACTGCATGCTGGAGCGCCGCCATCGCCGCCGTGAGGTCTCCAAGTTCCTTACAGGCGATGCCGTGGTTGAACTGGGCTTGGGCGTTTTTCGGCTGCGCCCTGGCAACTCGTCCTAGCAATTCGGCGGCCGTTTCGAAGTCCTTCAAGCCGAATGCGGCTTCTGCGGCAAGGTTACAGATT
Source organism: Pelagibius sp. Alg239-R121 (assembly GCF_947331435.1). Taxonomy (GTDB): domain Bacteria; phylum Pseudomonadota; class Alphaproteobacteria; order Kiloniellales; family Kiloniellaceae; genus Denitrobaculum. The sequence goes on from NZ_CAMZOF010000005.1 coordinate 217,965, forward strand.
TCCAGCTGTTGCGGCGCCGCCTTCAAGCAACTGCGATAACCCGCAAGCGCAGCTTTCAGGTCGCCGCTGCGATGCGATGACTTGGCTGCATTGAGTTGGTCTTGCCGGATGCTGTTCTCGGCCACAGGCTTGTTCCGCTGTTGAAATCTTCGCTTTGGATCGTTGGAGTCAATGGGGCGGGCTTTTCACTGCTGTCCCGATCTCAATCTCTCGGTGGCCGATCCTGGTCTTCCGAGCCCCGCACCCCCCTGGGACGTTCCCTGCGTGGTGTGATGTCGCCGACCCAACGAGTCGCGCCGCTGGCCATATTGATCATCGCATGCTCGGCCCGGCGGGTCGATTTGAACAGGGCCAAGAGCTCCTTGCCATAGGTCAGACGCACGGTTTCGCGTCCGGAGGTAATCCCCAGAAGGGTGATCCGATGCAGCCGGCGGGCTGATTCGAGCCAGAAAGGGCTGCCCAGCAGCGACACCACCGTGACCGCGACAATGAGGCGGTGATCTTCATCGGTCAAGGCGCCGGACCGAAGGCCAAGCGCCGCCAGAATGAAGGAAAATTCTCCAAGCTGGGCCAGCAACGCCCCTGAAAGAAATGCGCGCGGCCAGTTTTCGCCCAAAACACCTATTAAAATGATATTTAGCGCAGTCTTGAAGATCGCAACGAACGTGACGATCAGCAGCACCGTCCCGATGTTATCGATCAAGTAATTGAAGTCGATCAGCAATCCTATCGAGAGAAAAAACACCATCAGCAGGATGCTTTGGATCGGTGCAGTGTGGCGGTGCAGGACTCGGCGGCTGGTCGAATTGCCGATCACCAGTCCAGCCAGAAAAGCGCCATACGCCGGCGAAAGACCCATCAGACCCGAGAGTGCGGCTGCGCCAAAACAAAATGCCAGACTGGCCAGAGGGGTCAAGTCGACGTCACCGCCAATCGATTTGACGAAAGGAAGGCGGATTCTCTGCCGGCGACTGAGATAAACGATCAGGAGTGCCAGGAACGCGATTGACAGAACAACCTTGATGATGGCGTCGAGCCCTAGCCCCGTGTCGCCGCCGAAGGATCCGACGATCAACATCATGGGCACCACCGCAAGGTCCTGTGCGACCAGAATTCCTATGGTGACCTGGCCGACACGCGTTCGCAGCTCGCCGATTTCCTCAAGCATTTTGACCGCGACCGCAGTGCTCGACAGGGCGACCACAAAGCCGATAACGACGCTTAACTCGTAGGACCACCCCAGGAAAGCGCCCAGCGCGAACATCCCGCCCAATCCCACGGTAATCTGCAGAAGCGTGGTAATCAGCGCGACTTTCCAGACTTCGCGAATACCGCGGAGCGAAAGCTCCATGCCAATGGCAAAAAGCAGGGTCAGAACACCAAGCTCCGCAAGCGTTCGGATTGCGTCGCGGTTTTCAACGACCCCAACGGCTGATGGTCCCAAGATGGCTCCGGCAAGGATGTAACCAAGAACCGCCGGCTGACCGAGCCGCCGCATACCAATTCCAAAAGCGAGTGCCGCGACGGCAACGATTGCTATTCCGGTGATGTCGCCGACGTGATCCTGCATTGGGTGAGTCTAGATCATGATCTTTTCATTTGGAATCAATTTGATGGCTCAATAGGCTTGAAGCACAAAAAGATAACGGCTGTGGATGATATCAGGCGCGAATAATGTGAGCAGTTGAGACTACTGGTTCTAATCTTGCCTGATGAAAAAGTAACTTATTGGGGACGAGGCGTCGTCCGCGGGTGTCCTTCAACGCCTTTTGGTTTGCGACAAGGTCTTCTTTTAAGGCCGGTAACTTTCCTGGCCGAATGTCAGTCGTCAGCCATCTGAGGGTACAATCCCACAGATTTCCTTATCCTTTTGGCTGACAGCGGGCGATGTCAGCCCACCGGTTTATGAGCCAATAATCCTTACTTCCAATCGGTAACGCCATATTTGTTCAGGATCCTTTCCATTTCTCCAGAGTCGCGCAGCTTTGCCACCTGAATATCAAATTCCGGAACAAAGTCTGCAGTGCGAGGATCTTTAGGAGAAAATCCAATCATGGTTTCAATGAACGGCAAGCACCCCGCCTTTTTATAGCGGCCCTCCAATCCTTTGATCTTGAAAAAATATTCTGCCACTGCGACATCCTGTACAAACGCCGCCACTCGGTCGATATCCACCAATTCGGTTAACCGCATCATCATCTCCGATTCGCGGCCGGTGAGTTTGATTACTCTTTCATCGTTGGCTTCTACGTAGTCGTCAATTTCTCCATATACGTATCCGCTAATTGTCGCGAATCTGACAGAGGGAAGGCTTTTCAGGTTTTCGTATTGCCAAGTTTGTTCGGGTTTTGTGTAGAAGCAATTACGGGTCATTCCAATCGGTTCTTTAGGAAAAACAAGATTGGGGGCTTCCTCCTGATACACACCGACCAACGCCGTAAATTTACCCCTTTCGACCTCTTGGATCTGGCGAAGAAAGGGAGCGGTCTTATAGATAACTTGGTGACCTAAATTAGCGAAGACAGAGTTGACGATTTCGACGCTGAAACCCGACATCTTCGGATCTACGGTTCCGTTTTCCTCAAAAATATAGGGTCGCCAGTCACCGGTGGTGAACGTCAACTGTTCAGCGTGCGCTGTCGTGGACATTAGTAACACACAAACACACCACAATGCCTTTCTTGAAGACCAGATCATTTGTGTTTTTCCTTTATGTGGGCGGCACCTTTACTGGCAATCTCGCTATATTCTGCCCCTGTTCGTTGACGAGTGAGGGGCTCTGCGAATGTGTCTGGCTCGCGCCTTAAATTGAGCGAGCTACACTGATGTTACCTTTGTTGTTTATGCTATCGTAGCATACTTGGTTAGCTTGCTTAGAGATGATGATTATTGTCTAGATTGAGTGTTCCAACGCGCTCCGGATTTTTCTTAAAAGGTCGCGTTTTCGAAAAGGTTTCTGCAGCAAATTTGTATTGGGATCCAAACGCCCGCGATGGACGATGGAGTTCTCTGTATAGCCGGACATGAACAATATCCGTAGCGTGGGGATCCGCTGCTTCATTTCACCGGCAAGTTCACCGCCGCTCATTCCACCCGGAAGCACGGCATCGGTCAGCAGAAGTTCAGGAGTGAATCCCGAGTCAAGCAAGTTGAGCGCTTCCTGACCATTTGAAGCCGCGGTCACTCGATAACCTGAATTTGACAGGATTGTTGTGGTTAGCCGGCGAACTTCGACGTCGTCTTCGACGACAAGGACTCTTTCGTTACCGACCAAGGAGGCAAAGTCTTCAGCAGCATCTCGCAGGTCTAACGTTTTGGAGGCTTGAGATCGTGGCAGGTAGAGCTTGAATGTTGTGCCTTCACCTACCTCGCTATAGGTCGTGAGATGCCCTCCAGATTGTTTGGCAAAGCCATAAACCATGCTCAATCCTAGACCGCTTCCTTTGCCAATTTCCTTTGTCGTGAAGAAGGGCTCGAAAATATGATCCAGAATGTCTTGAGGCATCCCGCAGCCTGTATCAGTCACTGCTACCAACACATATTGGCCGGGCTGTAGGTCGACTGCCTGATCCGCATAATCATCGTCAAGTCGGGCATTTCCTGTCTCGATGGTCAGCTTACCTCCGTCGGGCATCGCGTCCCTAGCATTGATGGCCAGATTGAGCAGAGCATTCTCAAGTTGAGAACCATCGACGTCACAAAGCCATAGTCCTCCTGCAGTAACCAGTTCAATCTCAATGTGCTCGCCGAGTGTCCGCCGAATTAAGTCGTCCATTCCAGCAACGAGGCTGTTCGCATTGACTGGACTTGGATCGAGAGGCTGCTTTCTCGAGAATGCGAGGAGGCGTTGAGTCAAACTCGCACCCCGTTCAACAGCGCCAAGCGCACGCGTGATCAGGTCACGACGTGAATCCTTGCCTTGCCATTGCTCCAACAGCAGTTCCAAATTGCCCAAGATCACGGCGAGTAAATTGTTAAAATCGTGGGCTATTCCTCCCGTGAGTTGCCCGACTGCTTCCATCTTTTGTGCTTGGCGCATGCGATTTTCAGAATTGGTTTCGTTGGTAATGTCGCTGCCTGTACCCCGATAACCGCTGAGCGCACCGGTCTCATCAAAGGTCGGTTTTCCACTGATCGTGAACCAGTGCGACTGACCTTTGGAACCCATTTTACGACATCGGTGATCACGGAACGGCCAATTCCGGACGACGATGTGGCTGAATTCAAGCCAGCCGGTCTCTGATGTCTCGGGGTTCTCTAGTACCGCCGGCGACCTTCCAATAAAGTCTTCCTGCTCTATTCCCACAATCGAAAAAAAACGGTCGGATACATAAGAAAACCGTCCATCGCGATCGGTCTCCCAAAACCAGTCCGAAGCGGCTTCGGCGACATCTCTAAAACGCGATTCGCTTTCCTTAAGTGCTCGTTCCGACATATTTACCTTTTGCAGGTGCATGTCGATCATGTTCAACAAAGCATTGAAAGATTCGGTCAGGAGGGCAATTTCGTCTCCCTTGTGCGCTGTGTAAGTTGAAAGATTGATTTCCTTCGGTGCCTCTGGGTCGATGCGTCTCATGTTGGTTACGAGTTCGACCAGCGACCGACTGATCAGGAAGTAGAATACTGCCCACAGAAGACCCGCCAATATCATGCTGCGAACGACACCAGAAATGATGACCAGAGTTGATCGATGAAAAAACGGATCCAGCGCAACTAATCGATCAACGGTCAATTCTAAATGGCCGATGGGTGTGGGCTCGTTATCCTGAAGCAGAGGTGCATCGAGCAATGCTTCGGAGTATTCCAAAGTACCGTGAAATAGAGTGGACAGCATCCAGCCCGAATCGTTTTCGGTTTTCGGGCGCGACTTTTCTGCCATAACCCCGGACGAGACTTCGACGATTGCCGCGTTCACTACAAAGTCGTACTCGAGCAAGCCGTCCACCACCTCTTGAGCTAAACGACCGTTCAGTTCGTAAGCAGCCCTCCGAGCCGGTGCCTTGGCTACACGCAGAATGCGTTGAACCACAATGTTAAGGTCGCCGATTTGATTGTAATAATCGTGTGCAACTTGAACCGAGCTCAGAACAAGTCCCAGCATAAATGCGATGATTATTGACGTTCGTGCCAGTTTAAATGAGATGCCCTGGTTCCAAGCGGGACCCGTTTGAGGCTCGAGCATTGCAGGTGGAAGTTCGGGCATACTACCGGACGACATAGGGTGGTTCTCCATCGGCGGCTCTCGCGACATTTATAATATGTCCCTGCCAAAGTTTGTGAGGACGAGCATCTTCGCTCATGACACAGATGTCACATCGGCCGAAGCCGGATCAGCGAATATTTTAGCTCCTGACCGGGCTCAACCAGGATTACATTTGGAGCAAGACCCTGCATGCGGAGCAGCTTTAGAATTAGTGCCATAGCTGCCCTATATGCTTTAGTGTGTTCAATTGTTCGGCTGTTGCAGAATGCGGACTAAAGTGTTGACATGGAGCGGCTTCTCGATCGGACTTATTTTCAGGTTTTCCGAACGGTCCATAGCGAGCTTGTCGGCCATCAAAACGTAACGCGGGTCGTAACCGGTCACCAGCACGACATGGACCGGGCGATCCTTGGATGCGAGCCAGCGAATAATCTCGATTCCGTCCATTTCGGGCATCACAAGGTCCAGAACAATCACGGCCGGATTGAAGGATTGAAACAGTTCCTTAAAATCGAGAGGATTTTGGATCGTCTCTACAGTGTAGTTTTTCTGCTCAGCCACCGTACGTACGTATTCGCAGAAGTCCGGGTCGTCATCGACGACAAGTAATCGCTGTTGCGTCATCCTTCTCCACTCCCGGATTCCTCGCCACTTTGTATCTTCCGCGTCAATGCTTCGCACATATTCGGAGTCATGTGTTTTTCGCAGAACGACTTTTTTCAGCCGCGTGGGGTCGTGACACAAACCACTGTCATAATGTTAGCGGTCATTGAGTAATTGGACGATTCGAGGGCAGTTCGTCGCTCGACTTCGTGCGCCCTCCGTTATGCCGTTCACTTGTGTTCATCGATGTTGCCCGTCAGAGCATAGATGCCCAGTGCATCACCGAGCCGCGTGGCTGCCCGGTGTCGATGCGGCAACATAGGTGTGCAGTAGGACTGGCAATTGGTGCGGGGACTTTATTTGCAACCGCAAGTAACTCAGCTTGGTCGAAGCTAGTCATTGGCAGGTTCATGATCTCAATCGTCCCCGGCGAGGAAATCTCCTCGATGGCAAAGAATAGTGGACCGATCATAACAAAATGCACACATTCTACAAAGCAGCATTAATTATTATTTACTTATAGTTGATAATTTGTACTTCGCGAAACTAAGGAAGCGTAAGGAAATCGTTGCTCAAAAAAATTACTGTTCACAGGCATTCGATATAGTTTTGCTTCTCGGCATTGTTGCAAAAGTTTGATGATGATGTGGAATTCCTGTCACTGACCGTTCCCGTTCTAGATGCGCAATATGGGTTTGGCCTCTGCCTTGATTAAATGGCAGTCGCTAATTGCTTATGATTTCAAACCCTCGGATTGATGAAATCTGGTTCTTTGCAGGCTGACAGCGCCGTAAGGCAACAGGGTTCAACCCTGATCGCAAGCTTCGAAGGGCAGTACAGCTGGATGGAGGTTTTGCTGTAGACAGCGGATTTCAATTCAGGACCAGACTCTTAACGGTAGATCTGTTAAGTACGCTGTTTCGCCTAACGGAATTGGGATCAATAGGGAATGAAGTATCTCGTAGTTGTTGTTGGGCTGCTCGCGATTGCGGCGGCAGCCACTTTTTTCCGCTACGAGAGTTTCAGCCCATGCGATTGGATTGAAGCCGACATGGTAGAGGCTTCTGATCAGCCCCTGCTCGTCGTTCAGTCGCGGATCAAGGCGCGTTTCCTTCTGGACGGGATCGTAAGCCCGGACTATGGCGATTGTCTTCTGAGCTGGTGGCAGTTTCGTCTGGATGGCATTCCAGAGGAATAATTTCGCAGCATTTTCCTGAGCGGAATGCGATCCGCCGCAAAGAGCCGGCTCTCTGGTCATTCCACAGTTTGATACTATATCGAAAGTTCTGCTGTTTTGCTTAAACAGGTGATGCTTGGAGGGCTTTTGAACATGCGAGCGGGTTTTTTGGGTGGGCGCGGGACCAAACGGCTGTCTGTTACGTCTGCCTCAGTTGGCATCATCGTGGCTGCGACGATTTTTTATGGTCCGGTCGCCGCGGACACTATCGAAAGCGAGAAGCACGACTTTCGAATCGTTACGCTGGCTGAAGAACTTGAACACCCTTGGGGTCTGGCTTTTCTGCCTGACGGTTCGATGCTGGTGACAGAGCGGCCTGGACGCCTGAATATTATTAAGGAGGGCGAAGCACCGAGCGTGATTCCCGGAGTGCCTGATGTGGTCGAAGACGGGCAAGGCGGTCTACTGGACGTTGCGCTGCATCCCGCGTTCCAAGAGAACCGTCTAATTTACCTTTCGTACTCGGGAGAGGGCGACGGTGGTGCCGGCACGGTAGTCGTACGCGGACGTCTGGAAAACGAACGGCTGGTCGATGTCGAAAAGATCTTCGCAGTTGCGCGCAAGTCAGGCGGTGGGCGGCATTTTGGATCCCGCTTGTTGTTCGGTGCCGACGGACTGCTCTATATCACGTCCGGTGAGCGAGGTGACCCCGACCGGGCTCAGGACCTGAACGACCACGCCGGCAAGGTGATCCGTGTGACGCCTGAAGGCAGAGTGCCTGAAAACAATCCTTTTACTGGTAACGCATCGGCCAGACCGGAGATCTATTCTTGGGGCCATCGAAACCCACAGGGTCTGGCTTTACAGCCGGATACAGGCCGAATCTGGGCCGTCGAGCACGGACCGCGCGGCGGCGACGAACTGAACGTGATCGAAGCGGGAGCCAACTATGGTTGGCCGGTGATTACCTACGGCCGCAGCTATGCCGGATTTTCGATTGGCGAAGGAACTGAAAAAGCCGGCATGACCCAGCCTGCCACCTATTGGGTCCCCTCGATATCGCCCTCAGGTTTGTCCTTCTACAATGGCGACGCCTTCCCAAAATGGAGCGGAAATCTCTTCGCGGGCGGCCTCTCGGCCCGCGCGTTGGTTCGCATGGAACTGGTGGGCACGCGGGTCGTGCATCAGGAACGCCTGCTGGTCGATTTAGACGAGCGGGTGCGCGATGTACGGCAGGGCCCGGACGGTTTCCTCTATTTGCTGATCGACGATTCAGAAGGTTCCGTCCTGCGCCTGGAGCCCGTCTCCTAACGAGCTTCGTCCCGCAGGAGATCTGCTGCGGCTGCCCGGTGCTTTTGAAGCAGGTTGGGCAGGTGAAGTGATGTTATCTCACCCTGATCGACGACGACACGACCGCCAATCACTGTGTAGCTGGCCCGATGCGGCCCGCAGAAGACCAGCGCAGCCAGTGGATCGCTGCCTGCCCCCGCCATTGCAGTGCTTTCAGTCGAAAAAGCCGCGAAGTCACCGGCCATGCCGGGGGCCAGATATCCCAGGTCTCGACGACCCAGGGCACGGGCGCCGCCCGCGGTCGCGACTTTGAGCGCCTCGCGGGCGCTTAGACCTGCTGCCCCTTCGCGTACCCGCTGCAAAAGCATCGCCTGGCGCGCCTCACCGAGCAGATCAGCGCCGTCGTTAGAGGCGGATCCGTCCACTCCTAATCCGACCGGCACACCGGCATCCAGCATGCGGCGGAGCGGAGCAATTCCCGATCCGAGGCGCATGTTCGAACAGGGGCAGTGCGCAATGGCCGTACCGGTCCGCGCAAAGAGCTGGATTTCGCTCTCATCCAGTTGAACGCAGTGGGCATGCCAGACGTCGTCACCGACCCAGCCCAAGGCTTCGGCATAGTCTCCTGGTCGCTGGCCGAAATTTTCCTCGGAATAGATGATATCCTGTGCGTTCTCCGCCAAATGCGTGTGTAGTCTGACACCGTAACTGCGTGCCATCACGGCGGTTTCGCGCATCAGATCCCGGCTGACCGAAAAGGGTGAGCAGGGGGCAAGCGCAACCTGGATATGCGCGTAGTCGGAGGCATCGTGAAAACTCTCCACGACACGCTGACAGTCACGCAGGATGTCGGTTTCCTCTTCGACCAGGAAGTCCGGTGGCAAGCCGCCTTTGGATTCTCCAATGCTCATACTGCCGCGGGTGGCGTGAAAGCGGATACCGGTTTCCAATGCCGCCTCGATCGTATCGTCGAGACGTACACCGTTGGGGAATAGGTAAAGATGGTCGCTGGTCGCAGTGCAGCCGGACAGCAATAGCTCGGCGATTCCCGTTTGCGTCGCAGTCTTTACAGCGGAGGGGGTCAAGCGTCCCCAAAGCGGATAGAGAGCCTTGAGCCAGTCGAACAGCAAAGCATCCTGCGCAGCGGGAATTACGCGTGTGAGGGTCTGATATAGATGATGGTGGGTGTTGATCAGTCCCGGAAGTACGACGTGACCGCTTAAATTGATCACCCTGTCGGCCGTTTCCGGCAAATCTTCCGTTGGCCCGAGCGCCTCAATGACGCCATCTCGAATGAAAAGCCCGCCGTTGTTTATTTCGGTGTTTTCGGGACCGAAAGTGGCCAGGAGGGCCGCATTGCGTGCAAGAAGTGTTGCCATGCTTTGCGGTCTCTTTGTGATTAATGCCGATTCTCGTTCGACTTCCACCCATAGGCCGAAGTTGATTTTTGGAGCGCGAACTCTGTACGAAGTTTGGTGCCAGGGCTACAGAAAATCGTAAAGAGACGGTGTTCCTAACCATTCGGCACGCATGCGCTGCAGGGTTTCGGCCTGCAGATACTCGTCGACGCGTCCAGCGACGTGTGCGATCAGCTCTGCTGTGTTGTTTTCTGCCGACCAGTCTTCGGTTGAAGCTGCCTTGTGCTTGTCGTGGGTCCGGCTGCGGTTTTGCAGGACCCGCCATTTGGCGCACCAGGTGATAGCGCGCAGCATGGTGATCCGCCGCAACGGGACCATCCAGGGCCGCAGCGATTCTGCGAGCCCGTCAGGTATGGTCTCCAGGTAACGCTGGTAATAGCCGGCGACCTCATCGATTGAGAGATCGGCCCAGACGTCCGTGTCCCAGGTGGTCGAGGAATAGATCGTGGCGTGGGCGAGATCGGTCCCCGGTGATCCGTACAGCGCTTTTTCGAGATCGACGATGATGGCGCGGCCTTCTTTATCGATCAGAAAATTACCGGGATGGGTATCGGTTAGAACCAAGGTCTGCGGCTGGAGGCGATCCCGGCAGTCGCTGGCAAAATCACGAGCCCAGGCCAGTTCTTCCTCGATCTCCCGGCGGGCTTTGTCCGACAGCTCGGCACTGTCCAGGAATTCAGCCTGCTGTCCGATTTCCGCCATGGCGCCGGCGACTGGATCGCGGTGATTGGCGAGTGGTGGCCGATTTTCAGAATCGGGCAATTCGAGGGCGTGCACCTTGGCCATGCATTCCGCCATTGCGCCCAGGTCTTTCGGCAGTGACGGTGGTCGCCCGTCGATCATTTCGACCAGCAGCGCGCCCATGGGAACGCTCTCACAGGGTTCGATAACGGCCTCGAGTTTCGGGGCATGTCCTGACTCGCTCACCCTTCGAAAGCAGGCGGCCTGATATGACAGATTGTCGGATGCGGCCATCGCGAATTGGCTCTGCTTGGGGACTCGCAGCAGAACGCCATGGTCCGCAACCTCGACGTGATCATGGGCAAGGCCCTTAACTTCGAGTGGCCGCAGCGACTGCAGGTTCGTTGTTGAAAAGCCGTCGACTTCCTGGAGTTTGGCGAGGAGGGCGGGAAGGTGGGCTGTGACGGTCATGTTTTTCCAGGATGGTTGATCGCGAACAAACTAACGGTGATGTGACAGGAAGCAAGGTCCGGAGAGTGGACAAAAGGTGTTGCGCAGGATAAAGCCGGAAGGACGCAATGACTATGTGGCATAAGCGGAATGACGGCGCCTCTCTCAGTTGTGATCCCGACCTTGAACTCGGGTGACGCACTTCGGCGGACAATCGCGGCGCTCAACACGCCGGGTGAAGGTTCGCTCGCGCTGGAGGTCATCGTTGTCGACGGCGGCTCTAATGATGCGACAACGGCTGTGGCGGCATCGTTGAACGCTCGCGTTCTGGAGGCGCCTGCCAGCCGCGGCGGGCAGCTGGCGATTGGTGGCGAGCAAGCACGTGGTGAATGGCTGTTGTTTCTGCATGCAGACACTCTGTTGGAAGATGCCTGGGAACAGGTGGTCACGGCTTTCATTCAAGAGCCTGCCAATCAGAAACGGGCCGCAGTCTTCCAGTTTGCGCTCGATGATCCTGATCCGCGCGCGCGCCGGGTTGAGCGGATAACCCGATGGCGAAACCGTGTTTTGGGACTTCCTTATGGCGATCAGGGCCTCCTCATCCACAAGGCGTTTTACCGGAACCTGGGAGGCTTCAGTTCCTATCCGCTCATGGAGGATGTCGATATTGTGCGGCGGATCGGGCGCAAGCGTATTCTCTGCCTGCCTGCAACAGCAACGACGTCGGCGGCTCGTTACCGCCGGGACGGCTGGTGGATGAGGCCACTGCGCAATCTTACTCTTTTGACGCTCTTCAGCCTGGGCGCACCGCCGCGCCTGCTGACCCGGTTGTATTAGCGCAATGGGCCGGCGCTATCTCGGGACGGTTGTGGTGATGGGGCGCTTGCCGCAGGTCGGTGTCGGCAAACGGCGTTTGGCACGTGATATCGGTGACATCGCCGCCTGGCGGTTCTATCGTCAGACCCTTTATGGCTTGCTGCGGCGTTTGCAGCGCGATCGTCGCTGGCGTGTGTGTCTTGCGATCACCCCGGATCAGGCCGCGTTAAAAGTGGCAGGAATCCCCAACGGAGTGAAAGTCATTCCGCAGGGCAGGGGAGATCTCGGACAGCGGATGGGGCGGCCTTTGCAGACTCTGCCAACGGGACCGGTCGTCATTGTCGGATCGGATATCCCAGACATCGAAGTGACGCATCTGGAACAGGCATTCAGGCTACTTGGCAGGCGAAATTGGGTGTTTGGTCCCGCTGCCGACGGCGGCTATTGGCTGGTTGGGGCCACGCGACGGCCCTGCCTTAAAGCCCCTTTACCCTTCGCAGGCGTTCGCTGGTCTAGTCCGCAGACTCTCTCCGACACTCTGTCCGGTCTGCGCGGGGCGTCTTATGGGCTGTTGGAGCAGCTGGACGATGTGGATTCCGGAGCTGATCTCGAAGATCATAAACAGAAGATCAGCCGGCGGCTTTTAGGTGTTCCTTAAGGCGCGGCATCAGTTCAACAAGATTGCAGGGCTTGTGCCGGGAATCCAGCTGGAACCTGAGAATCTCGCCCCAACCATCCTTACAGGCAGAGGGCGAACCCGGCAGTGCGAAGAGATAGGTGCCGTCGGCGACACCGCCAAGCGCCCGGCTTTGGATGGTTGAGGTGCCGATCTTTTGGTAGCTCAACCAGCGGAACAGCTCGCCGAATCCTTCGATTTCCTTGTCAAGCACGGCCTTCATCGCTTCCGGTGTTGTATCGCGGCCTGTCACCCCGGTGCCGCCGGTCGTGATCACCACATCGATACCTGGATCGGCACAATAGGCCCTGAGTCTTGCCACAATCGCATCGTAATCGTCACGAATGATCTCGCGTTTGGCGACTTTGTGCTTGTCGTCTTCGATCATCTCACAGAGGACTCGACCGGACTTGTCGTCTTCCAGAGTTCGGCTGTCTGAGACCGTAAGAACTGCGATGTTGACGGGAAGAAAAGGAATGCTCTCGTCGATGCGCGCCATAGTTACTGTTGGCCGGTACGGGCTCCTGCACCTGTACTGGCCACCCTCGTTCGGTTGCTGTCGAGGGATTCATACTGCGGCCAGTCGCCTGCGGCAATGGCTTCTAGCGAAGGGGTGTCCTGACCCAGACGCGTGCGGTAAATCCAGAGATTGGCCAGCACGCGCTCGACGAACAAGCGGGTTTCGCGCGACGGCAGGCTCTCGATGAACAGCAATGGGTCGTTGTTGAAATCCATCCGCCGCTGCCATTTGTTGAGATTGCCCGGACCGCCGTTGTAAGCGGTGGTCAGCCGGAACAGGTCGCCCTGCACAAAATTGTGCTTGAGCAGATAGGCGATGTAATTCTGTCCCAGTTTCATATTCAGCGTCGGCTCGTAGAGTTTGCGCTTCTTCTTGCCACGGAAGCTCTGCTTCGAGATGTAACCCGCTGTGGCCGGCATTAATTGCAGTAGACCCCGCGCACCATCTGGGCTCTTGGCGCGAGGGTTGAAGGAAGACTCCTGGCGCATCACCGCATAGATGAGGGCGCGGTCCAGCTTGAAGCCGCCTTCGGGACTCCAGGGTGGAATTGGATAGAGTGCGGCATCGATTGCGTCGCTGTCGGCACCATTGGTTTGATAGCGGGCGAGGCGCGACCCTAGTTTGTAGGCGAGGTTCGGCAGCCCGACCAACTCGGACAGCGTCAACAGAGCTTCTGTCAGGTTCGGATCATTCGCTTCGACGAGCCGCATGAGTTCGCCCTGGGCGTCGTCCCAGCGGTTGATTTGCGCCAATGCGAGTGCGCGTCCACCTTCCGGTATTGCCTGCAGCCTGGCCAGCTCGGCAGTGTCGATTTCCTCCAGATGGGAGGTGAACTCCAGATCCCGGCCCAGGGCGCGGCGTGCCAGCAGGCCGTAGAAGGTGCGCGGGTAAGCTGAGGCGAGATTCAGCCAGCGGCTCATGTCGGCGGGCTTGCGGAGTTTCAGGTTAACGCGCGCCGCCCAATAAGCTCCGGCGGCGGTGTTCCAACCCGAAGCACGCTCTGCTGTGGCCAGATACTCGAAGTGTTCGCCGGCTTTTTGAAATTCGCCGAGACGCCAAGCCGCGAGGCCCGCGATCCAATCAGCGATCGGTACATGGAGCCTTGAACGGGCAGCAGCGGCGCTCGCCAGTTTGTAGGCTTTTTGATCATCGCCGTAATAGAACCAAGCGGCTGCGATCTTTGTATAACCGTCATCGATTTCGGCACGATGAAGAAGGCGCTTCGCCTTTTTTCCGGTCAGCAGTTTTTCGGTGACGCTCAGCCGGGTCCGCAAGGCATTGCGGCGGATCTGGCGTTTCAAGCTGTTCGCGGCACGTCGGTTGGCACGGCTCAGTTTTTTTCTGGGCAGTTTGTAGAAGCGCTTTTTAGCCTTTGTGGTCGTTGTGCCGAGAGCTGCCGAGCGAGGTTCGGCCCGGCGAACCTGAGGTGGGGTCGGCATCCGGTAGTTCTTTGGCCGACGCTTCAGGGCAAGCTTATAGAGTCTTGGAGCCTGCGGGTGGTCGGCATAGGCCTTCAGCCAGCTGCTGAGTTCCTTGTATTTGGAACGATAGGCGGTGGGGTGCAGGTAGCGCTGGGCCAGGATATGCCCCATAAGCCGTTGATCGCTCAATTGCGCGATCTTTTTGTCCGCCTGGCGCCACTTTCCGGCTTTCTGCAATTTGAAAATATCGCGATAGAGCTTCGCGTCATCTTCAGTCAGTACTTTCGGTGGGGTCTGGGGCTGTAAAGCTTGGGGCATCGGCTGCACCGGAGCTGCCACAGAAACCTGAGTGGTGCCGCGTGTCTTCGCCTGCTCTGCTGCTTGGGCGCTGCTGGCGAGCGAAATAGTCACATCCGTTGATACTAAAAGTCCGCCGAGGACCAGCAGGGCCGCAGCCGTGCAGAGGCCAACACTCGAGCGTGAGGATAAACCGAGTGTTGCGCCGGCGCGGCAAAGCGTCGAAACGCGAAAGTTTACGGACAGATTCAAGAGACCCCCGAAGATGCCGTTAAAGGTTAATCAATGCAGCACAGGACTGCAATAAACGGCTTAAACTATATGGATAAAGAAGGGGTTAAGGTTACCGCTCCTTAACCTCGATGACTGGATCCTCGCCCGACTCCATGGCATGCGCCAGCGAGAGGAGGTCCCTCCAGGCCAGGCGTTTCTGCGCAGGTTGCCGAAGAAGATAGGCAGGATGCAGCGTCGCAAGCGCCGGGATCGGCCGATCCAGCCCCGCGGTCTGATAGTGTCCCCAGTGGCCGCGTAGCTTCAGGATGCCTTCCCGGCGATCCAGTAGGGTTTTTGCCGAAATGCCGCCCACCATCACGATATGGCTGGGGTTGACCAGTTCCACGTGACGTTCAACAAACGGCAAACAGGAAGCTATTTCGCCGGCGGTTGGGGTTCTGTTGCCCGGTGGCCGCCAGAACAGCAGGTTGGTGATATAGACCGAGGTTCGGTCCAGGCCGATGTAAGACAGCATCTGATCCAGCAACTGGCCGCTGGCACCGACGAAAGGCAGCCCCTGCCGGTCCTCCTGGGCACCGGGTGCTTCACCGATCAGCATGACACGAGCCTGCGGATTACCATCTGCAAAACAAAGGTTCATGGCCGTCTGCTTTAGGGGGCAACCTTCAAACGCGGCGACAGCGGTACGCAGTTCCTCGACCGTCGTTGCTTCGCGCGCCTGTTTTCGGGCGTTGACGAGAGTGTCTTCGGTTGAGGAAAGGTTGCCTGCGCTGGGCTGCCAAAGCGGCGGTTGCGGCGCCTCCTGGAACCGGCCTTTCGCGTTGGTCTGCTCCACCGCCTGCACCGGCGGAGCTGTTGCGGTTCTTTGTTGTGCTGCTGCTTGTGGCGGTATCGGTGCGGCTGTACGATCGATCGCCTCCTCCCCGATCGTTTCGTCGGCGCCGGCGTCGATCAGCCACTGGAGAGCAGAAAGCGCTTCCGAATTTTGTGAAGAATCTGGGGGTGGAGTCGTGACCATGGCGTGAAACTACCAAAACACGACGCGTTCCGAAACGCGGAGTCTTGGAGATTGTCGAATTTCTTTGATATAGGACGTCTTTGTGGTCGGGGTCTACAAACCCGGCGTTAGGATGAAGATAAATTGTGCTTGTGTTTCAGGGCTTCGATTGGAAGAAGCTTTGGAAGGCAGGTAGCTATTGCGCATTTGGCGATTGGTGGACCGGACTGCGAAGGGCGCAAAGTTTCTAAATTGACGTATGCGTCAAGAAGGTGACGTAATGCGCGATATGGGTGGTCGCCAATTTGGCGGAGAAACGACAATGGGCAGACTGACGCGGGCGGACCGCCGCCAGATCTGCACGATGGAGGAGCGGATTAATGGAACGTGAGTTCATGGAGTATGACGTCGTCATCGTAGGCGCCGGTCCTGCCGGATTGTCGGCGGCGATTAAACTCCGTCAGTTGTCGGCTGAGTCGGGTAGGGAAATTTCGGTCTGCGTCCTGGAAAAGGGGTCCGAAGTGGGCGCCCACATACTTTCCGGTGCCGTTCTGGAGCCACGGGCCATGGACGAGCTGTTTCCCGATTGGAAGGAGCAGGGCGCGCCCTTGAACATTCCGGTCGCGGACGAAAAGTTCATGGTTCTGACCGAGAAGGGCAAAATGTCGGTGCCGGTCGGCCTGTTGCCTCCGCAACTTCAGAATCACGGCAATTACATCGTGTCCCTCGGCAACGTCTGCCGTTGGCTGGGCGAACAGGCCGAGGCGTTGGGCGTTGAGATCTATCCCGGCTTTGCTGCCTCCGAGGTCGTCTATCACGAGGATGGCCGGGTGAAAGGCGTCGCGACCGGCGACATGGGTGTGGGCAAAGACGGCGAGCAAAAGACAACCTACCAGCAAGGCATGGAACTGCACGGCAAATACGTCCTGTTTGGCGAAGGCTGCCGCGGTTCGCTGACCAAGACCCTGTTCGAACGCTTCGACCTGCGCGCCGACTGTGATCCCCAGACCTATGGTATCGGTCTTAAGGAGCTCTGGCAGCTGGATCCGGAGAAGCACAAGGAGGGCACGGTCATCCATACCGCGGGCTGGCCCATGAACACCAGCACCTGGGGTGGGTCCTTCATTTACCACCTGGATAACAATCAGGCCTATGTGGGCTATGTGGTCGGCCTCGACTACGAGAACCCGCATCTCTCGCCCTTCGAAGAATTCCAGCGCTTCAAGACCCACCCCGCCATCCGCGAAATGCTGGAGGGCGGAAAGCGCATCTCTTACGGCGCCCGCGCATTGAATGAAGGTGGGTTGCAATCTTTGCCGCGTCTGGTATTCCCCGGCGGTGCTTTGATCGGGTGTTCCGCGGGCTTCCTGAACGTGCCCAAAATCAAAGGCAGTCATAATGCCATGAAGAGCGGCATGCTCGCCGCCGAAGCGGCTTTCGAGGCCTTGACGGCCGTTGGCGAAGAGGAAACACCGGCACCGGTCCTCGATAGCTACGTGACCAAGTTCGAAGGTTCCTGGGTCTACGAGGAGCTCCATAAGGCCCGGAATTTCCGTCCGGCCTTCAACAAGTGGGGCCTCTATGGCTCAATGATCTACGGCGGGCTCGATCTCAAGATCCTCGGCGGCAAGGCACCCTGGACTTTCCATTACAAGCACGCCGATCATGAATGTCTGCGCCCGGCGGCGGAGATGCCAAAGATCGAGTATCCTAAGCCGGACGGAGTCATTTCGTTCGACCGCCTGTCTTCGGTCTTTATCTCGAACACCAACCATGAGGAAGACCAGCCGGTCCATCTAACCCTCAAGGACGCCAGTGTTCCGGTCGACCATAACCTGGCGATCTATGATGCTCCTGAGCAGCGGTTTTGCCCTGCAGGCGTCTACGAAATTGTGCGCGAGGATGACGGATCCAACCCGAGACTGCAGATCAACGCTCAGAATTGTGTGCACTGTAAGACCTGTGATATCAAGGATCCGACACAGAACATTAACTGGGTCACACCGGAAGGTGGCGGCGGACCGAATTATCCGAACATGTAGGCACTTCGCTGCAGATTGAACGAGAAGAGCACCGCTGTTTTTCACCGGTGCTCTTTTTCTTACTGCCGGCGCTACAGAGCTATTCTGGGGCTCTATTGTCGCATAGACAGCTTTCGAGGTAATCGTCACAGATCTTGATCGCCCGTTCGACCGTCATATTGTCCTTGCCGACCGCCAAGCTGCCCCACAGACCGTCTAACAGCATTAGTAGACCGACAGCGGCCTGCTCTGCGTCGCAGCGGCATCCTCGTAACTTGGCAGCTTCATTGAACAGAGGGGCCGTCAAGGCTTGCCAGGACTGGCTGAAACGCTTGAGTGGCTCCCGATAGGCTGGCATCGAGCGGCTGGCATTTACAAAGGCCTGCATGGCGCCGATCACTGCTGGCCGATAGGTGGGCGGCGTGAAGCTGAGGCGAACTATCCGCCGCAGCTTTTCATGCGGCTCAAGGTCGGCTGCGGCAATCACCTCTCTTTTCTTCTCGAGACCTTCATCGAACCAGGCCTTCAGTGTGGCGACCAGCAATTCTTCCTTGCCGGAAAAGTAGTGCCCGATCAGACCGCGTGACGCCCCTGCAAGCCGGCAGATCCGATCAACCGTAGCGCCGGCAATATCATGCTGCGCAACGGCTTCCAAAGCGGCGCGCAACAGCGCCTGACGACGATACACGCGAATTTCCGGCTGTGTTCTGGGGCGCGCGATGTGTTGAGGCATTTCCAATACTCCTCCCGTTGATCAGCACGTCCTGAATTCGACAGGTAACATATGTTTGTTGATCGTCCAACTTTTTCATTCTACGTGATTTTGATGGACACAGCATCTGATTGCGGAAAGGCCGGAAAGATGGACAAAGCTCTATACGACGCCACAGGGATCCATTGGCCCGTTCAGCTCTATGAACCCGATGAGGCCGCAAAACTCTATGATCGCTATTGCAGCTTTCAGACAGAAGTGAAGGCCCGACGGGGACGCGAAGCCTTTATCAAACCTCATTTGGTCTCCACCTGGCTCGACGGCATTGTCAGGCATCCTGTCGTGGTTGCGGCCGTGGAAGCGGCGATCGGCCCGGATATATTGCTTTGGGAGTCCGACTTCTTTGTCAAAGCCGCAGGAAAAGGCACATACGTGGGTTGGCACCAGGATTCGCCGTACTGGGATCTCTCGACCAACGAGGTGGTTAGCGTTTGGCTCGCGCTCACAGCGTCAAAGGGAGAGATGGGGCCCTTGGTCGTGTTGCCCGGCAGTCACAGCGATGGGCAAATCGGTCGGCTCGACATCGAAGGATCGCCGCACGATGCCTATAGCGACGGCGAGCGGACGGCAGATGCGGGCAATCTGGTTTCCTTTGAACATAAATTGGATGGTTTGATCGACGAAACGACCGCCATCGAGGTTGAGTTGGAACCCGGTTACTTTTCCGTTCACCATGTGGATTTGGTACATGGCGGGCAGCCCAATCGGAGCAGTTGCGATCGTGTTGGTTTCGTAATGCGTTTCATTTCCAGCAATACCTACTGCAGAGCGGGGCGGGATTCCGCCACCCTGATCAGCGGGCGTGCGCCGGCATCGGAACACTTCGTGTTGGAGCCGCGCCCAAGCGCTGATTACACGAGAGAAGGTTTGGCTGCTCTGGAAGCCGCTTTGGCCTATCCCAGTGGTTTTGGTGATAAACCGCTAAAGTGAATCCGGCCATTAACGATAAGCTTGGTGGTTAACATCATTCTATTCGTTAAAATTTTTCCGGTCAGACCTCGAAATTGGGCAGCTTTCGACTATATTTTTCGGAAAAGAGATCACAATTTCGAGATTAACTCTATTTGACACTTTGTTGCCTGACATTTTGAGCCTCTTAACCCTATTTCAGGAGAATAGGCCAGTTTTCTTATGACGCGATTGGCATCCGTGGAAAGGCCAGTCAGAGCAGTCGACATTGTGGTTAAACGTCGGGAGCCCCGGCACCTTGATGTAAAGGCTATAACAAAGCGCCCGGATTCTGCGCCGTTGTGGCCGATGGTGTGACTCGGGTACACTCTCTGTCCGTTGTTCAGGAGAGCGATTTGACGCGATACCTATTCGATCTACGCCCAGAGACGCACCCGAACACAGACCGACCGGTTTGTGTTGACGGGAAATCCGGTTCCGTGACCAGAGCCTATGTAGGGTCTGCCTTGAGCGGATCTGCAAGGAGCGGGAGGTCCGGAAGATGGCGGTTAGGCCGCATGATGCAGGTCGCGGCGATGGGCTTTGTGGCTGCCGCCTGCGCGGGGGGCGAAGCAACGCAGTCGCAAGCCGAACCGCAGACAGATGCGGTATCCAACCGGATTATTCTCGCGGCGAACTCTGGTTCCGGCAGTGACGCTCTCACGCAGTCTCCGTTCGTATCGCCGTATGGTGCCTATCTCGCTGGTATCGTCGCCGGTTATGAGCGGGATGTGTCCGCAGCGACCGATTTCATGCTTTATGCCTTGCGGTTCGATCCAAACAATCCACAGCTTTTACGCCGCAGTTTCGCGCTGACAGCCGCCGACGGCCGCTACAAGAAGGCAACGGAGCTCGCCGAAAGCCTGGTTGAGTTGGAACCGACACACGGCATTGCCAATCTGGTGCTCGCGGTCGATGCCGCGTCGCGCGATGATTGGGAAGGCGCCGATAAGATCATTTCCGACCTGCCTTCGCGCGGCCTCAACACCCTGACGGGACCGATGATTCAGGCCTGGACTCAGGTGGCGCGCGGGGATCGTGAAGCTGCGCTGCAGCGTCTCGGCGTTCTCAAGGAGAACAAAGGTTTCAGCGTTCTCTATAAACTTCACTTGGCACTGATCAATGACGTCATGGGGGCAAGCGCGGAAGCGGAAGCCGCGTATCAGGAAATTCTGACAAGCGTCGGTGATCCGACTCTCCGGCTCGTCTGGCTGGTAGGGAATTTCTACGAACGCACAGGAAAGCCCGAGAAAGCGCGTGAGCTCTATCAGGCTTTCCTCGCCCGTCGGCCAAATTCAACACTGATGGAACCGATACTCCAACAGCTCGACAATGGTGTGGTCGCAAAACCGGAACTGAATGATGCCAAGGATGGAATCGCCGAGGTACTGTTCAATATCGCTGGTCTTCTCTCGCAGGAGCGTGCAGAGGATGCTGCGTTGGTCCACGTGCATCAAGCTCTGCGTCTGAAACCAGATTTCCTGGTGGCGAATGTTCTGTTGGGCGAAGTCTTGCAGTCGCAGCAGCGTGGTGATGAAGCAATCGCTGTTTATCGGGATGTCCCGACCGATTCGCCGTTTTCCTGGACGACACGTTTACGTATTGCCGAGGAACTGGAACGGCTTGGCAGGGTCGATGACGCGGTTAGCGAACTGGAATCTTTAGCCTCTGTAGACCCCGAGCGCTTCGAACCCCTGTTCCGACTTGGCAATCTGCTTCGTGGCGAAGAACGCTTCGAGGCTGCAGTTAAAGCCTATGACCGTGCCGCCAAGCGCCTTGGCGAACTGGAGGCGCAACATTGGACGCTGCTGTATTTCCGCGGCATCGCTTTGGAGCGTTCGAAGAACTGGGTCCGGGCGGAAGCCGACTTCCTGAAGGCTCTGGAGTTGGAGCCCGAACAGCCTTTCGTCATGAACTATCTTGCTTATTCCTGGGTGGAGAAGAAGCAGAACCTCACTGAGGCGCGCCAGATGCTCGTCCGTGCCGTCGAGCTACGCCCGGAGGACGGCTACATCGTCGACAGTCTGGGATGGGTTCTCTACCGCATGGGCGAGTATAAGAACGCTGTCGGTTACCTGGAGCAAGCCGTTGAATTACGGCCGCAGGACTCTGTGATCAACGATCATCTCGGCGACGCCTATTGGCGTGTCGGCCGGTTGAAGGAGGCCAGATTCCAATGGCGTCGCGCGCTCAGCCTGAAGCCGGAAGAAGACCAGATTCCTGAGCTTCAGGGCAAGGTCGCCCGGGGTCTGAACGCGTCCAACGATATTTAAGGGCTTTATCCGTTTCGCGTGACTCAGCCACCGTTTCATACCGTTAGGGTGTTTGGAAGCTCGAGCGGGTCTGTGTCGAAACCATGATCACGCGCCTTGCAGCAGCCAAGGTCAATCTGGATCTTCGTGTGATTGGACGCCGTGCCGATGGCTATCATGAACTCGAGAGTTTAATTGCCTTCTGCTCGATCGGCGACGTTTTGACCTTTGAGTCGGCGTCTGACATCACATTGCGGGTTGAGGGACCTTACGCCAGCCAACTCCGCGACGAGCCGCTGCAGAACAATCTGGTGCTGCGGGCTGCGGAGTTGCTTCGGAAATATGCGAAGAGTGAGCAGGGTGCCCGCATCACGCTCACTAAGAACCTGCCCGTGGCGGCCGGGCTGGGTGGTGGATCTGCCGACGCGGCGGCAACCCTGTCCGGACTTTCGGAACTTTGGGGGATTGATATCGGCACCGCGCAACTTGCGGGCCTTGGATTGACTCTCGGCGCTGACCTGCCTGTGTGTCTGGCAGGTATCCCCTGTTATCTGACTGGTATTGGAGAAGTGATCAAGCCGCTGAAGGCGTTTCCGCCCTTATGGCTGGTTCTTATCAATCCACGGGTTGGGCTGTCGACCCCAAGTGTTTTTGCCGCTCTCGATGGCCGAATTTCGCCACCGAGAGCGGACAACCCGACATTAGGCATTGATGATCGGGAAGGTCTCCTCAAGAAGCTTGCCGCCAGTGTCAACGATCTGGAGATACCGGCCATTGAGCTGGTTCCTGAGATCGCCGATTGTCTGTCGGAGCTGAGACTGATTTCAGAGTGTTTGTTGGCGCGTATGTCCGGCAGTGGTGCCAGCTGTTTCGGGCTTTTCGCCTCTCCCGACGAAGCTGCCGCTTCCGCCCGTATAATCCGGGCAAGGCACCCCGCGTGGTGGGTTGCGGATGGATTGATCGACCGGCCCAAAAGCTAGGAGCTAGAACGACAGAAGTCTCATTCAGAGAAAATATGTCGGATCAATCCTATGGGTTATTCGTTCGACAGTAATTCCACGACTTCGCGCAATTCGACCAGCAGTTCAGGTGTTGCCTGGCCGTCAACCGGCAGACCGGCAATTTCTTGATACAGGCGGATGGCCGTAGTGGCCTGATTATCGATGATTCCGTCAGGTTGGCCGGGATCGATCTGAAGACGGATCAACAGTTCCTCGATTTCGACCAACGTTGCCTTGGTCAACTCGGTGGGAACGTCTGGCGCAGTCTCGATATTGTCCGGCGTTTCGGTCCTGGCCATGGTGGTCTGGACCTTTGTATCAGCTGTGTCAGCTAGTTCGGAGACAGTGCCGACGACCGTATCGCCGCTGGCCGCAACGTTGTCTTGGGGTGCAAGCTCCGCAACGTCCTGTGGCACTGCATCCTGTGCCGCCTCGGCCAGCGCGGAGGTCGTGGGGACTGCGGGAAGCGATGCACTGACTTCGGATTGTGTCGAATCACCAGCTGTTGCAACGGCCTCGGTTTCTGCAGTCTCGGTTGTTTCTGCGGATTTGTTCTCCGCGGGTGTGGGCTCAGTCGTCGAGGAATTGGGGGCTGCTTCTGGGGCCGGAGCGGCGGTTTCGATCGCAGGTTCTTCGGCGGCTTCCCCTGACGGTTTGCCAGATTCGTCGGACACCACCTGAGAAGTGCCCGGTTCAGAGGCAGCGGTTTCCGCTACCTCTGTTTCACTTGGCGTCCCGGAATTCTCCTGGTCCAATGTCTGATCTTCCGATAAGGCGACGGATGTTGCGTTCTCGTCCTCATCAAAGTTCAAGGCTCCGGTCTGGGTCAGGAAGTAGTATCCGGCCGCTACCAGAACAAACAGCAAGGCGACCAGCACAGAGACGCTGCCACCGCCATCCGACTTGCGCTTACGGATCGGGGTTGTTGTTGTTAGAGCAGGTTTGCGTTCGATTGTTGGATCGCCACCGGAAGTCATCCGCGTACCGACTTTTTGTTTGGTGCCTAGTTTGGATTTGGCGGCTGTTGACGACTCCTTGGGCGATCCTGCATTTGGTTTCTTGGCATCTAGAGTCTTTTTGCCGTTTTTACCGTTTTTACCGACCAGGGCTGGCTTTGACGACTTGGCACCTTCCTTTTCGTCAGACCGCTGCTTTCCGGTGGTGCTTTTCTGCGTACTCAACGAGGATGTGCTCGATGCGGCCCGACTTTCGTGCGCCTGTGGTTTCGCGGCGCTGTCGTTGGGTGCAGTAGTCTTCCGGGAAGACTTCACGGGCGCAGCCTCCGGTTCCGGTCCGGAAGTTTCAAAGAGGCCTTTTTCAGCGGTCTTCTTGTTTGGTTGGCGTTTACCTGCCGTCTTCGATTTCGCGGCATCCCTGCCAGTAGCGCCGGAGAGTGTGTCCTTCGAAGATGGGATATCTAGCGAGGAACTGTCGGACGCGCGCGTGTCCGCTGCCGTCTCGCGTGCTTTGCCAGCCTTGACCGTTGCTTCTCTGTTCGAAGTCTTGGCTGCGGTCTCTCCGGTCTTGGCATCGGATGCGGAGTCGGTCGTATTTGTCTTATTTGTTTTGGCGGGCTTGTCTGATTGCTCGCTCATATCTCGCCGAATCAATGTGATATCCAACGCCAGTGAAGCATAATCGGACGCGTGTCGGCAATGCTTGTAGCGAGATACAACCATTCGGCATTAAATTGCGGGGCGAATTGCACCAGCAGGTGAGGCGGTACCCTGTTTTTCATGGCTAAACGCCTTATTCGACAAGAAAAAAGACGAGGTTTTTGCCAAGAGGGGCGTTGCGGAATTGGAACTTCATCGCTATTTTGTGCGCGCATTCGACGATGGGGCGTAGCCAAGCGGTAAGGCAGCGGTTTTTGGTATCGCCATGCGCAGGTTCGAATCCTGCCGCCCCAGCCAACTTCAATCCCGATTCTGCCATCCCGGACGGTTGTTCTCTTTGGGCGACCTTGGCCTAAATTACGCCTGGACGCTGGCCAGCGTGCGACAAAAGCAGCCCGCGACGATACGGGGTGTGTCGCGGACTGCAAATTGGTCGGGCTTTTCTGTGCAGCGGGTTCCGGAGCTACCTTAAATTCATCACTCCGGTCCGCGGCACTGAAGCGCTGGTGGACAGCGATGAAGACACCTTACAACCGACTTATTGCAGTTTTCTTGCAGTCCTCTGACGAATCAGTGATGACCAGGGTCAGCCCAGCTGAACCTGGTCTATGAGCGAATGCATCGCCGGCTTTGCAAACTGAGCCAATCTCTCAAGTGTCGGCCCACATGCGCAGCAGGTTCAGGCGGCTTTTTTCGGCTGTCTTAAACTGGTCCGACTCCGGATGATTCTCTGCGAGCCATTTTGTGACGTCCGCCAGCTCTCCAAGGATTTCGCGCTTGGCGGGGTCCCGCACCATTGATTCGACCCAGGTCACGATTGCAGCGCGGCGGCCGGAGCGGACCGGATTGACGTGATGCACATAGTGGGTGGGGTAGACGACGGCGTCGCCGGCCTTGAGTTTGTATTGCTGTTCGCCGAATACCGTCTCCATTACCAGCTCGCCGCCCTTGTAGCTTTGCGGATCGCTCAGGAAAATTGTCATTGAAAGATCGGTACGCATCCCTGGATAGGGCCCCATCAGCGAGGCGTCGACATGAGAGCCGTAGTGCATCTCCTTGTCGTAAATGCTGAAAATCGGTGGCAGAATTCGTTTGGGTATGGCGGTCACATTGAATTCCGGATTGGCCGAAATCTGATTCATGACGCTTTGTACAAGGGGTTTGTAGGCTGCATGGCTGTTCGACATCTGGGTGTTGCGCTTGATGTCCTGGCCTAAAGGGCCCGCGCTCATGCGTCCGTCGACAAACGGGGCCGCAGCCATCTGCTGGAGCGTGGTTTTTACCTGCTGTTCGTCCAGAATGCCCGATATGACGGCAACCATGCAGTTCCTCCCTTTGCACGAAAAAGGGAAGTTACATCACTGTCCGGGCGAGGCCCACAGATATTGAGTCGTGCCGCCGCCGTCTGACGTTGAGAGAGGTGAGCTGGTTATCCCGCGCGCATCGTTTTCTGCAAACTGTCGAGAGATTCGTGAAGACCTTCGAGAGCCTTTCTGGCTTCCGGCGAAAGCGGATCAGTGTAGTCCGACAGCTTTGTCTCTTCTTCGTCGTCTTCGAAAGCGATGTCGTTGCTATCGAAGCTGTCAACACCACCGCGATCGAAGGGATCGCCTTCGCCGCACCAATGGTCGATCTTTTCGAATAATTTCACCTTGTCGATAGGCTTTGAAAGATAATCGTTCATTCCTGCCTGGAGACACTTTTCTCGATCGCCCTTCATCGCGTTTGCCGTCATTGCGATAATGGGGATTTCCGACCGCGACCCAGTGAGTTGCCGAATTGCCCGCGTTGCGTCCAGCCCATCCATTTCGGGCATCATCATATCCATGAGGATCAGATCGTACGGCCGGTTGCGAATCGATGATAAGGCTTCCAGCCCGTTGCTTGCGCCATCGGCGCTGTGCCCCGCCTTTTTGAGGATTGTCGTGGCGAGCATCAAGTTGATTTGATTGTCTTCAACGACCAGAACACGCAGGCTGCTGGAAGCGGACAATTCAAGCATACCGTCTTCGTCCAGATCCGGATCGGCTTGCCGCTCGCTGCCGAACAGAGGCCCTATGCAGCCGGCCATAGCGCCGTAGCCGAGTGGCTTTGGCATGGCGGCATTGAAACCAAGCTCCCTTGCGCGTCCATCGGTCCCTACCTGCCCCGAAGACGACGAAAGTACCAACTTTACTGAGCGGTAACCTGGGATCTCTCGAATTCGGCTTGCAAGCTCGACGCCGTCCATGTCTGGCATCATATGATCGATGATGATCGCGTCGTAGGTTCCAGCGCCCTTGGACGTGGCGATCATGTCGAGCGCCGTCACCGCGTCTGGAGCAACCGCGCCATCGATCCGGAAGGCTGCAAACTGCTTCTCGAAGACAAGGCGGTTCACTTCATTATCGTCGACCGCGAGGATGCGCCGGCCCGCCAGAAGTGACGAGACCTGACAACGTTTGTCGCCGATATCATTTTTCTGGCGTTTCAAGAGTGCCGTGAACCAGAAGGTACTACCCGTTCCAACCTCACTCTCGGCACCAATCTCGCC
Organism: Pelagibius sp. Alg239-R121; assembly: GCF_947331435.1. Classification (GTDB taxonomy): domain Bacteria; phylum Pseudomonadota; class Alphaproteobacteria; order Kiloniellales; family Kiloniellaceae; genus Denitrobaculum. The sequence continues at coordinate 244,891 of NZ_CAMZOF010000005.1, forward strand.
GGACATCATCGAGACCATCTCCTTACAAATCGCAAGGCCCAGACCCGTTCCGCCAAAGCGCCGTGTCATAGAGGTATCGGCCTGAGTGAATTTGTCGAACAAGGTAGGCAGGGAATCTTGAGGTATCCCGATACCAGTATCGCGCAGTTTGAACATCAGTTCGACATCATCGTCACTGATGCCTTGTGCGGAAACTTCAATGCTGACACCGCCTTGCTGGGTAAATTTGATCGCGTTGCCGGCAAGATTGAGCAGGATTTGGCGCAGGCGGCCAGGATCTCCGATCAAAGCGATTGGGACATTTGGTTCAACGTAAGATGCAATCTCAATCCCCTTGACGTGGGCTCTTGCAGATAAAAGCTCCAGAGTCGATTCGACGGTCGTCAGGAGATCGAAATCGATGTCTTCGAGTTCCAGCTTGCCTGCCTCGATCTTGGAGACGTCCAAGATATCGTTGATGATGCTGAGCAGGGCTTCGCCGGACCGGTTTATTGTGTCAGCCTGTTGTCGCTGCTCATCATCGAGATCGCTCTCCAGCAAAAGTCCGGTCATGCCGAGAACACCGTTCATAGGCGTTCTGATTTCGTGACTCATAGTCGCCAGGAATTCCGACTTGGCCCGGTTTGCTTCTTCCGCGGCATTTTTTGCGACGGCCAACTCGTGGCGGGTCGTGATGGCGGTTCTGGTTTTGTCGCGCAGGATCGAAAGTGCCGTGGCGATGGTCAGGAGCTCATCTCGTCCTGTCCGGGGAATATCAATCTCGGTTTGTTCGTTGCTGATGGCAAAAAGTGCGGAGGAAATCTGCTTGATCTTGGAAAAAATTGAGCGGTGCAGCATGTACCAGCCCAGCGCCCAAAAAGACAACAAAGCCAATATGGTCAACTGCAGCGTCAGCATTGTGAGCGAGGATACGTTGCCCGAAAAATCACTAATGTCACGGCCGAACTCAGCAACAGCCCAATCCTCGTTGAGAGAGTCTTTGAGCACGACGGCCACTAAATTAGTGTCGACGCTCTTTGGATGACCGGGCGGCAAAGACTCGGCCTCGTCCAACTCGGGCACTTCGGCCGGAAGATCGCTGATTGCCTCGTTGATTAGGAGATAACCGCCCATGTCTTTAAAGGTGAAGTGTCCGCCGAGGTGTTTTCCAAGACCGCTGAGCAGGTAGCGCGGGTCGACGACGAATTCTGCGAAGGCTCGAACTTTGAACCCGCCGATCGGCACGATCAGGCTGTGCACAGGTCGACCGTTGTTCGTCTTCCAGTAGTATCCCGTCGGTTTGCGTTGCTCCGCCTTTGGCCTTGAGAGAATGAGTTCTACGGCACCGGGGCGGGTACCTATGGTGTCGCTGCCGCCTTCGAGTGAAGACTCCAGCATTTTCATCTCGGTCGTATAGATAACAACGTTCAACAGCCGCAGACGTTCAAAACGAAACATAGGAACGAAATGAACCGCATTGGCGGCCCTGATGATTTCATTGCTGTCTTTGGTTCTTATCGCCTCAATGAGGGCCGGATCTCGTGCGAATTGACTGACGAAAGGCCGAACGCGTTCCAAGTATCCCAAGCGGATGCGATCGTCGATCGCCGCGCGCACCATATCTTCCTGGGCGTCCGTCAATGTGCTGAGCGCGAAGCGTTCGTAAGCTTTGGTTAACCATATTTCGTTAGCAATAGCACCAAGAGACAGCAACAACGCAAGGCAGAATAGTGCCTTGCGCAGCGTCCAGAACCCAGCCTTGAGAGCTTTGCCGGTGGCCGGCTCACTCCTGTCTCGGGACATCGCCCGACCTCCTCGGAAAGCGTGAGGCTGGGAGTGTATCCGCGCGGAGGTAAATAAAGATTTATGATGCTTCTGCTGAAGCTCTGTTCGCGGTGCTACCTGCAGTAGGCCGTATAAATCTGAAAACCGAAATTATATCAATAATTTACGATTTTTTGTATGTTGTTTTTCGGGGCCGTTTACAGAAATTTTTTCGCCGTTGATTAGAGTTGACCTTGAATTACATAGCGTAACAAGCGCACTACCTGTTCGGGGTGTTCGGCGACCGCCATGGCTGCGCCGTCGACTTCCTTCAAGGCATGATTCAGGGCCGCATCATGCAGCGTGATGTAAGGAATGGACTGGGCTGTAGCATAGCCTGCATCGAAAGCGGCGTTCCATTGACGATATTTGTCGCCGAAGCGGACGACCGCCAGATCGGCACTGTCCATCAGGGTCCGCGTGCGCATCGCGTTGACCTTGGCGCCTTTGTGATCGTGCCAAAAAGTGGACGTCTCGGCGCCAAGGATTTCGGCGCCACAGTCGTCGCTGCTGGCATGGTCGGTTACCGGAGATACGAGTTCGACCGGCAAACCGGCTTCTTCAACACCCTTGCCGATCTGGTCCCGCCAATCTGTGTGAATCTCACCGGACAGGTACACTGTCCAGATACGCTGGTCTGCCATCTGCTGCTCCTCAGTTAAATCTGCCGCGTTGTGTTAAGCGGGAACCACCACCGCTGCAAGAGGCATTCCGCATCATGGAAGGAAGTGGTTGTTCTTGACTCAAAACGCCGCCCCCTGCGCTTAAAACGCAGAGGGCGGCGCCCAGAGACTAAGGCAGCGGTGGGTTCAGGACGCTGCCCTAGACAGCCTCGGCTTGAGGGGGTTCTGAAGGCCCCAGGGCCGAGGTTTTGGTGGCTGTAACTCAGGCCGCGATTACTTCGTCGATCGAGAGACCCAGAGCTTTTGCGACGCCCTCGCCATAGGCGGGGTCCGCCTTGTAGCAATTCTGGATGTGGCGGTATTGGATCTCCAGGCTTGCGCCACCAACGGATCTGGCCGTGTTCCCAAATAAGATGCTGCGCTGCTCGTCACTCATCAATTTGAAGAGTGCGCGAGGTTGCGAGTAATAGTCGTCATCCTCGCGGTGGTTCCAGCGGTCGGCGTGATCGTCGACTCGGAGTGGCGGCTCGGAGAAGTCAGGTTGTTCGGCCCATTCGCCCTTGCTGTTCGGCTCATACCCGATCCGGGCGCCGGCATTACCGTCCATGCGCATCTGGCCGTCACGGTGATAGGAATGGAAGGGGCAGCGCGGTGCATTGACCGGAATGTGCCCATGATTCACGCCAAGGCGATAGCGTTGTGCGTCACCGTAGGAGAAGAGGCGGCCCTGCAGCATCTTATCCGGGGAAAAACCGATACCTGGAACCACGTTTGCCGGGTTGAAAGCGACCTGCTCGACATCGGCGAAGTAATTGTCTGGATTGCGGTTGAGTTCCATCTCGCCGACTTCGATCAGCGGGTAATCACCATGTGGCCAGACTTTCGTCAGATCGAAAGGATTGACGTGATAGCTGTCAGCGTCGGCTTCGGGCATGACCTGTACTGACAGGGTCCACTTTGGAAAATCGCCGTTTTCGATACTGTCGAAGAGATCCCGCTGATGGCTCTCACGATCTTGCGCGATGACCTGTGCAGATTCTTCGTCGGTGAGGTTCTGGATGCCCTGCTGGGTTTTGAAATGAAATTTGACCCAGAAGCGTTCGTTGTCTGCATTGATGAAGCTGAAGGTATGGCTGCCGAAACCGTCCATGTGACGGTAGGTTTTCGGAATACCGCGTTCGCTCATGACAATCGTCACCTGGTGCAAAGCTTCAGGTAGCAGGGTCCAGAAATCCCAATTGTTGTCTGCGCTGCGCATATTGGTACGCGGGTCGCGTTTAACGGCGTGGTTCAAATCCGGGAACTTCAGGGGGTCCCGGAGGAAGAAAACCGGTGTGTTGTTGCCTACGAGGTCCCAGTTTCCTTCGTCGGTGTAGAACTTGGCGGCAAATCCGCGGATGTCCCGTTCGGCGTCAGCCGCACCGCGCTCGCCCGCAACCGTGGAGAAACGCAGGAACATGTCGGTTTTCTTGCCAAGCTGGGAGAAAATCTTGGCGCGAGTGTACTTCGTAATGTCGTTGGTCACCGTAAAGGTGCCGTAGGCGCCGGAGCCTTTGGCGTGCATGCGGCGCTCGGGTATCACTTCCCGATCGAAATGTGCGAGCTTTTCCAGGAACCAGACATCCTGCAGTAAAGCAGGGCCTCGGCGGCCAGCAGTCATCGTGTTTTGGTTGTCGGGAACCGGCGCGCCTGCAGCCGTTGTCAGTTTTTTGTCGCTCATTTCTTTCTCCGCTTGTGGTCGTGCGATGTTTAGGAACCCGCTGTCATCACCCCCTTCAGGGCGCTGAGGCATTTGATGAGTTGTATTATAATCATTCTAATTATAATCTCTAATATAGATAAATTTGCATTTCGATAGGAAAAAACTATCAATGGTCTCTTTCCGCCAACTCCAGTATCTGGTGGCTGTCGCCGATGCCCTGCATTTTCGCCGTGCGGCTGAGGCCTGTAACGTCTCCCAGCCGGCTTTAAGCGCGCAGATTCAGCAGCTTGAGGAGGGGCTTGGCGCCCAACTGGTGGAAAGAAGCCAGCGCAAGGTGATCCTGACCCCAATCGGCCGCGATGTGGTGGCACGGGCGCGTGGAATTCTCGCGGACGTCGAGTCATTGCGGGAGTCTGTGCGTGATCAGGCGCCGCCACTCAGCGGGACACTTCGCCTGGGGGTTATCCCAACGGTCGGCCCCTACGTCCTGCCGGCCTTGCTGCCGCGGGTCAGGAGCCTGTTTCCCAAGGTCGAGCTGTACCTGCGTGAGGACAAGACCGCTGAACTGGTTACACAGCTGCGGGCCGGACAGATTGATCTGGTTTTGCTGGCCTTGCCCGTTGCAGGTGCCGATCTTCAGTCGATGCCTCTGTTCGAGGACCCCTTTGTGCTTGCCATGCCCGCGGGACATGTGCTGACCGAACGGCAAAAAGTCAGCGAGACGGATCTGATCGAGCAGCAGCTCCTGCTCCTGGATGACGGTCACTGCCTGCGGGATCATGCCCTCCAGGTCTGTGCCTTGTCCGGTGCGGGAAATGTTGCAGACTTTGGCGCGACAAGCCTCAATACGCTGGTCCAGATGGTTGCCAACGGATTAGGGCTCACGCTGATGCCGTCTCTGGCGCTGAACGTCGAACTGCGCGCCGACAGTGGCCTTGAAATTCGACGATTTGAAGAGCCGCAACCGAGTCGGCAGATTGGGTTGCTCTGGCGGCGCAGTTCAATGCGCAAAGCCGATTTTCATGCCTTCGCGGAAATCATCAGCCGCCAGATTGACATGGGGGTGATCGGCTCTTCTCAGTAAGAAGGAACGCCCGGAAAGCTGCATTCGTTGCGGCTGTATACCTGCCGGACGTGGCAGGCCCGGTTCATGTCTATCGCGAGATGGCCACGGCAATTCTTGAAACTTACCGTAGCATCATACCCGACGATCGTATTGACGGATTGACCTGGTTGCCGCCGAGGCAGGATGGAAATTTGCCTGATGGTAGATTCGTCGACCCCCAGTTCGGCAAGTTTATGCTCAACCTCGGGCAGGCATTCGTTGAAGCGCGCGGCCGCAGGAAAAGCCGTCGCCAAAATGAGCGCACCGGTAAGAAGGGCTGTTGAGGTTCTGCGTAGCATGGAGGTTCTCCGTTTATCGTGTTTCCGCCGTCCGGAGACATCGCGTCTGTCGAAAATGTAATGTCTGCCCAGCGCGATCCCCGTCACGTCTTCGTGAAACAACCCGCACTCTGCGCAATGGACTGTCACCCACATTTCGTACTGCTGTCATGAGTCCTTCACAGCCAGCCGGTATCAGAAGTCATCTGCTGACCTATCCGGGACTTCGAAACCATGGCGATTGAACCCAATTATCGTTTCCTCGCGGAGAGGCTTCGTGACTTTGCAGAGCGCCTGGGCCGAAATAGTGAAGAGTCGTTTGATGACGTGGGGGACCAAAATAAGCGTGCCGACGAAATCGAATGGTGCATCCAGGGGCTGGATGGCTACTGTTCGTAATTGGCTATTTCGTCATCACAGCGTTTGCTGTTGCTGTTTGTGACCTCGTAATCCTTTTCGTGGATTTCCCTGTCTTCCGAAGGCAGACTATGCCGGTAACGGTGTAAGTCTCTTGCTGTGAAGAGGGAGGACGAGTGGTCACGGTTGACGACGTTCTGGACTTTTGGTTTGGCGAAGGCATGTCTGATCGCTGGTTCGTTAAAGACCCGGCGTTTGATGATGCGGTTCGCCGCACGCTGCTTTCGGGCTATGAGCTGGCAAACGACGGACGCCTGGATGATTGGATGTCTAGCGCACGAGGCTGCCTTGCACTCTGTATTCTGCTCGATCAGGCGCCCCGGAATCTGTTTCGTGACGATCCTCGAGCCTTTGCAACAGATGCCAGGGCGCGTGATGTCGTCCGTCACGCGCTCAGCCTAGGACTGCAGCACGATCTGAGCCAAACGGAACGTCTTTTTCTATACCTTCCGCTCGAGCACAGCGAAGACCTGCAGGACCAGGAAGAATGCCTCGTACTGACAAAGGCACTCGACGAGGACCCTACTTGGTACGATTATGCGCTCATGCACCGGGATATCATCGCGCGTTTTGGTCGGTTTCCCCATCGCAATCTCATACTCGGCCGCGATGCGACGGCGGAAGAGGCTGCGTTTTTGACTGAACCACACTCCTCGTTCTGATACCTAGTTGCAGTGATAGGCTTGCTGGAGGAAATATGCAGAATCCGACCTTAACACTTACCTTCGCAGCTGCTTTGCTGCTGTTGCAGGGCGTTTTCGACCCTGTGGTGGCAGACGAGAATGCCGAACAGCAGTTCAGCCGTTATCAACAGGCGATCGAAGTGACCAAACAGTGCCGTCAGATTGGATTTTCCGATGGCGAATACGATCGCATGGGCGAGATCATCAACAAAAAGGTCAATCACGAGGTTGGTGCCAAGCGGCTGTCGCTCCTACTCGCGGCTCAAAAAGATGCACGTAAACTGGTTGAAGCAAAAGGCTGCGATAGTTCGGAGGCCGGCGAACTTCTGCAAATCTATGACACCGAATTGAAGTGATTCTTGGACGGAGTCATGTAGTGTCAGTGGCATCAGTCAATTGACCTAATGCCGTAGCCGCGCTTCGGAGCGCTGTCAGTCTCCAACTTGGAATACGATTGCGCTTGAATTTCTTGAACAAGAGCTTGGTTCGCGTTTTTCGCCTGTCCGGCGTAAAACGACCGGACTCGGGGGAGTCAGGGAACCAGCCAGGTCGTATCCAATTCGCCTTTTGACCAATCGAAGCGGGCTCGCCGATGGCCTTCGTGGCAGACATACAGCCACTCCAAATGGCTGAAAGTCGCGGAAATTACGGCAAATTCCGGGTAGCCTTTTTCCGATTCTTCCAAGGTCGGATCTCTGTCCTGAAGTTCGGGAGATAGACCGGAGGTCGGCCAGGCACTCGGTTTGCCGGGATGCTCGGAAACAAGATACTCCCGGCGGCAGTCCGGCGTAAGCTTTTTCCAAGCTTCTGCGGCAACGGTGTCATCGTGGGAAACTGTTGCGATGGCGTCGACCCGAAGCTGGGTTTGTGCACCGCGATCATAAAAAAGAAACGATATCCTCGGATCCTTTTTGAGGTCGTCGACTTTCTGGCTGCGGATGTCCGTATGGAAGTGCAGACAACGTGATTCCCGATCGACATGCCGAAGAACGACAGTGCGCATTGCCGCGCCGGCCGAGTCGCGCATGGTCGCAGCAACCGGTGTATGGAAGCCGTGGCGTCGATCGGAAACGCCTTCTTCCAGAAGGGTCCAGATCTCATCCAGCACAACACCAAGCCGCGGCTCGTCGTCGCTGCTCCAGATATCAAGTGGCAAGCTTACCATCAAAAAAATCCTCACTTACAAATAGGGTCCGGTCTACGCCGGCAGTGAGCACAAACAACAATAGCAAAAAAAATTGGACAGTTGGGTTATATCATCGAATGCCTATCATGGCTGATCCGATATTTTCAACGCAGAGTCAACTAATGCCTTTACGAAGTGGATTGCGGCGACGGATTCTCTCCACGATTGATAAGGGCTTTTTCCAATCGATCGATATCCTTAATGTTGATATCGCGTTGCGGGAACGGAATTTCAATCGCGGCCTCTGCAAAAGCCCGATTGATCGACACGCGTAACTCGCTCGCGACGATAACGCGCCATTCAACCTGTGCGATGAAGCCGCGCGCTTCAAAGTTCAGAGACGAGTCCGCGAAGTCCTGAAAAACCACCTGGGGTTCGGGCCAGGTTAATATTCTTTCATGGCCGCGCAGGCATGCCATCAGGATATCCATCACTTTATCAATGTCGGAGCCGTAAGCGACTCCAACCGCGACTTCGACGCGGCCGTAACGGTCTTTGTGCGTCCAATTGGTAACGGCATTGGCAACGAGTTCGCTGTTGGGAATAATGATCGACGCACGCTGAAAGGTCTCAATCTCGGTGGCGCGCACCTTGATTCTTTTGACGAATCCCTCGTGTCCCGCGATGACGATCCAGTCACCCACTTTGATCGGTCGTTCGATCAACAGGATCAGTCCAGAGACGAAGTTGTTCACAATGTTTTGAAGGCCAAATCCGATACCAACCGACAAGGCGCCCGCGATGATCGCGATGTTGGAAAGGTCGAGTCCCAGAGTCGTGATGGCGAGGGTCGCCGCTGCGATCAACCCGATATAGCCGGTTCCGGCGGTCAGGGAGTTCTGAACCCCCGAGTCCATTCTGGTATTTGGTAGTACCTGTTCCGACAGCAGGCGCTGGATGAAGCGGGTGACCAGCAGGACGACAAGGAAGACGGCTATGGCCGCAAGGACATCACCAGGAGAGATAGTGACGCTGCCGATCTGAACGCCTTTTAGGACGCTCACAACCAGGCGGGCGACATCTTCGAAAGGCAAGCCCCAAAGCGGCGAGATCAGGATAAAGCCAGTAATGAAGACCACGAAGTCGAAGGCCGCTCGAATCCAGAACTTCAGAAGTTTTCTCGTGGGATGCGGAATACCGAGACTGATGCGGACCAGTTCGGTGCGCAAAATTGCGCCAATGATCTCGCGGCCCAGCCCCCGGACCAAAAACAGCCCGCCGATAATGGCGCCGCTGACGACAAGGTTGTTGATCAGTTGAGCGCCGAGAACAAGGTATCCGAACAGCGAGCTCAAAAGGGTGATCGCGGCCAGAGCTGCCGCCAGATAACGGATGATCCACCAGACGCGCCAGGGGCTCGGGCTGGACGGCTTTATTTCAGTTGCGGTTATGCCCGGGGCCGAAGGATCTGCCTGCCAGACGGCGGCACGACACAGGCTTAGGACGCCGATGGCTTCCAGAATGTTGGTGACGAAGAGGTACAGTGAAGCCTGTTCATCCGAAGCCTGATAGTCGGCGAACTGGCGGAGTGCCGGCTGGAGCTCGACGAAGAAGGCGTCAATCGCAAAGATGATCGCCAGAACGATGGTAACACGGCTGATGTAGCGCGCATTTTGTGGTGTAACCGGTAGCAAACGCCAGTTGGGAAGATTCGGTGCGAGAACCGCCCGGGGTAAGGCGCTGGCCAAGATGACAAAAATAGCCGCGATGCAAAAGATGACGGATATGGCTTGGAGCAACCCGCTGAGCACTGATTGTTCGCCCAGCACCCTGGGCAGAAATGCGGCAAGAATCAACGCCGGGACGACACCGTTGGCGAGACCTTCACCAATGGCGCCTGTCAGGCGCCGGGCATACGACGGGTTCTGAAGAGACGCATCGCGTCCAAACCATCGCAGCAGCAGGCGGCGTACGACCCAGCCGATAGCGATTGCTATGGAAATACGGACGGCCAGCCTGAAGAACAAAAAGCTCTGGCGTTCCTCTTCCGTGAGGGTGCCCCACCAGATCGCCGGCGAAGTGGCAATCAGGCGAAGCATCTCGAAGAATTCGGGAACCGCTTTTTCCACTGTCGAAGGTGCTAGCGGGAAGGGCGAAAGCGTCAGAAAGCCGGCGATCCTGCGCTCGCGCACGACAGCGATTGCAAGAGTTTCCGCCTCGGTGACTCGCGACAAAGTCAGCTCGATTTGTTTCAGCTTGGCTTCCTGGAGCGAAATGTCGGTCAGAATCTGCGTGCGCTGTGCAGCGATTGCGGCGGGTTCCGCCGGCTCTGCCTCTTCTGGCGGGGGACCAAGTGCTTTGAGGCGACGACGGAGAGGCTCAATATTGTCGTTGGTTTCATCGCGGAGTGTTTCGGCTTCCACCCGGATGTTGGACAGGTTCGTCCGAATCTGGTTGAGCCTTTCCTTGGGGATGCTATTTCGTGCGATTTCTTGCTGAGCAGAATCGAGCAGACGGCTCCATCTCGTTGCGTTGGCTGCAAAGGGTTCGTGGGGATCCGCCGCGTAGGTTGAAGAGGCTACAAGCACCGGCGAGGCGAAGGTCGCCATAGCAAACAGGAATAGAATACAGACTAGATTTCGTGCCGGCACGCGTAACACCGCCTGTGATTAACTCGCAGAGTGCGATCGTTTGTCATTAATGTAATCAAGAACATGAAACGCCCTCCATTCATCTTGAGCGGAGTTGCATTCACATTTTTCTCTGATCCAGTGAAAAACGTTCGGACTCTTGCAGTGTAGCTGTGCGGATTGTGTGGACGCCAGAAAGTTATCTGTTATCGAACCGAGGTGGCGACCGACTGTTAGACGGTCAGGGGTTCCCGTCCGTGCTGCGCAAGGAAGTCGATATCGGGCCCCAGGGGAACGACACCGGTTGGATTCACGCTTACGTGGCTGCCGTAGTAGTGATGCTTGATGTGATGGAAATCCACCGTTCCGGCAACCCCGGGAATTTGAAAAAGTTCACGGGTATGACCCCAGAGATTGGGCAAATCCACCAATCGTTGCCGGTTGCATTTGAAGTGTCCGAAATAGACGGGATCGAAACGAACCATAGTGGTGAAGAGCCGCCAATCTGCTTCGGTAATTCTATTGCCGGTCAGATAGCGCTGCTGCGAAAGACGGTCTTCCAGCCAGGACATAGAATCGAAGAGCGCTGCGAACGCCTCTTCGTAAGCTTCCTGAGAGGTCGCAAAACCACATTTGTAGACGCCGTTATTCACCGTGTGATAGACGCGCTCGTTGACCGCCTCAATCTCCTGCCGCAGATCCTCCGGATAGAAATCAATCGCAGCATCTCCCCAGGCATCAAACGCGGTGTTCAGCATTCGGATGATTTCGGACGATTCATTGCTGACGATGGTGCCGGTTTTCTTATCCCATAGAATCGGAACGGTGACCCGTCCACTGTAGTCGGAGAGGGCTCGTGTGTAGACTTCGTGAAGGTGCTTCGCGCCACCGATTGCATCCGCCGTGCAGCCGCGGCCTTCCTGGAATACCCATCCCTGTTCGCCCATGTGCCAATGCACGACCGATACGGTGATCACGTCTTCGAGTTTTTTGAGTGCCCGAAAGATCAGGGTCCGATGTGCCCAGGGACAAGCCAGCGAGACATAAAGATGATAGCGGCCTGCTTCCGCTTCGAAACCATCCCTACCGCTCGGCCCCGCCGTGCCATCGGCCGTGACCCAATTGCGGAAGATCGATTCGTTGCGTTGAAAACGCCCGCCGCTTTTGGCCGTGTCATACCATTGGTCATGCCATACACCGTCTACCAGAAGACCCATTTCTTGCTTCCTCTTTATGCACGCTTTTGTCTGCTCGCAAAGCAGATTTTTGGTTAATTGTCAGTCGGATAACGCCAAGGGCCTGCCAATGCCTTTAGTTTGCTGGCAGATCAGCCAAGAGAATCTCCGTGTCCACTACGGCCTCTATATCCACGTGGTCTTCTTGCCGGATCGCTGCCCCGTCGCGCATTTGAACAGGGGTGCCGTTGATGACTGCCTCACCGCTGGCGGCAACCAGATAGCCTTGACGATTCTGACCAAGGTCGTACCGAAGGCTTTGGCCTTTTGTGAGCGTTGCGCCGAGCAGGGCGGCATCCTGATGGATCTCGAGTGCGCCTTGGTGCCGGCTGCGTCCGGAAGCAAGCGGCACTAGAATTCCGGCACGATCGGACTTTGGAAAGCGGCTCTGGTCCCATCGAGGTTGAAGATTGTCGATGGCCGGGCGTATCCAAATCTGAAACAGCGTCGTCTCCTCATCTTCGCGATTGTATTCTGCATGCATGATGCCTTTACCGGCGGTCATGACTTGAACGTCACCTGCTTCGGTCCGGCCCTGGTTCCCTAAATGGTCCTGATGCGTGATTGCGCCGCTGCGGACGTAGGTGATGATTTCCATGTCCCGGTGCCCGTGGAGATCGAATCCGGTGCCCGGTGCAATGGCGTCGTCGTTCCATACGATCAGCGGGCCGACGCCGTTTCTGCTGGGATCGAAGTATGAACCAAAGCTGAAGTGATGGCGTGCAGTGAGCCAGTCATTTTCAAATCGGCCGAGACGGTTGAATTCGGCAACGTCAATCACGTTCTTCGTTCCCTTCCTGGTGCGCTGTAATCCGATGTTGAAGCGGGAATTCATGCCCCTCATGATCCTGACCTCACATCTCTACGCAGAGATGGTGTGTTTCCCAAGGACGCGTTATATGTTCACGTGGAATTAGTTTGTTTCTCTGAGGAAACGATATGATCGATGATCTGGCCAGCATGGCCATCTTCGCCCGCGTGATCGAAGCCGGAGGGTTTTCCAAGGCGGCCCGGGATCTCGGCGTCAGCAAATCGTCGGTTTCCAAACAGGTTAGCCGGCTGGAAGACCGCCTGGGTGTGCGCCTGCTCAACCGGACAACCCGACGTTTATCACTGACGGAAGCGGGGGCGGCCTTCTACGAAGGATGCCAGCGGGTTCTTACAGAAGCGGAATCGGCCAAAGAGGCTGTGTCTCATCTGGCCTCAGCGCCGCGCGGTGAGCTTAAGGTCAATGCCCCTATGTCTTTCGGAATTATGCACTTGGGGCCGGCCTTGCCGGAGTTTCTGGAGCGTTTCCCCGAATTGAATGTGCAGATGGTTCTGAACGATCGGGTGGTCGATTTGATTGATGAGGGGTTCGATGTCGGCGTACGAATCACCCGCATGCTGGATTCCAGCCTGATCGCGAGGCGGCTTGCGCCCAATCGTCTTGTTGCCTGCGCTGCGCCATCGTATCTAAAAAAACACGGAACACCGCGCCAACCGGACGATCTGAAGCGGCACAATTGCCTTGGCTACAGCTACTCCAAGACGCCCGGTACCTGGCACTTTCGAGATGACGCAGGACGCCACAAAGTGAACGTGAGAGGAAGGTTTACAGCCAACAACGGTGACGTCATACAGGCTGCATTGCTTGCCGGTTGCGGGATCGCAATTCAGCCCAGCTTCATTGCTGGAGACAGTTTGCGCAGTGGCCGGCTGGTTAGACTGTTTGAGCCCTATCAGGTCGGCGATGAATCCTCTGTCCATGCCGTGTTTCCGGCCAACCGCAACCTCTCGCCCAAAGTGCGGGTTTTTGTCGATTTTCTGGTCGAACGATTCGGTGATGCCCCCTATTGGGATGCAGGCATTTGGGAGTGAAGCTTGACAGGTCATTGCTGCCCGGCTTTGCGGTGGCGACATCAGCGGTGCTTTGGGGCCTTTGGTGGATCCCGTTGCGTTGGCTTGATGACCACGGCCTAAGGGGGGACTGGGCCAGTTTTATGATTTTCGGTCTTGCGTCGCTGACGCTCGGGCCGTTCGTCTGGCGTCGGCGCGGGCTCTCCGATCAGATTTTACCACTCCTGGCGATAGGCGTTCCCCTCGGCGTCACCATGGTGCTGTGGAATCATGCCGTCATCAACGGCAACGTCATCCGCGTGGTTCTGCTGTTCTACCTTTCGCCGGTATGGGCCAGTTTCATGGGACGGTTCATGTTAGGAGCGCCGATCCCTTTGACACGATGGATTGCGATCGCGCTGGGATTGGCCGGGGCCGCTGTCATCCTACAACTCGACCTCTTAGCATCCGATACTGTGTCTGCAGCTTATTCTCTCGCCGATGTTATGGCGCTCCTCTCGGGTGTCTGTTTTGCCCTCGCGGCGACCACAACCCGGATGCACGGTTCGGTGCGGGAGCTTGATAAGACCTTTGTGTCTGTCTTCGTGGCTGCGGGCGCCGCGCTGCTCTTTGTTGTTTTAACCGACACACCGCCGCCTTCGAAGGATGTTGGATCACTGGTGGCGGTGGCTTTGGCTGTTGCACTGATTTTTCTGCTGCCGACCACAGCTCTGCTGCTCTGGGGGGCTGCGCTGCTGGATCCGGGCCGCGTTGCAATCCTGCTGTTGCTAGAGGTCGTTGCTGCGGCACTTAGTTCGTCTTTGCTCGCCTCGGAACCTCTTGGCTTACGAGAATTGCTTGGGTGTGCACTGATTCTATGTGCGGGATTGATGGAAGCGGTGCCTGCGTTCCGGCCTACCCAGGCCTGAATACGGCATTTCAGATGCTTCGACCTTTTTAAGGGTTTTAGTGCAAATCGTGTTTCGGACACTCTTCCAATTAGCTGGAGTGCGATCGTTCCCGACTGTTTTCGTCAAGGACATCACACACTGGATGCGGGCCGAATCCTCGAAATTGCCTGGATCAAAGCGCTTGGACTTTTTTGCGAGGTGTGATAATCGAGAAATGAGAGCGAAAACTAAGGTTTGATTTAGATGTCCCTTAGCGGAAAATTGCGACGACGATGCCGACGCCAGTGCGCTTTGCGCACAGGGCGCCGTTCTGTCGCGATTCTGCGCTAATTCCTGCGATTTAGAGCCGGAAAGCAACGAAAGACAGCGGTCCCAAACGAACGACTTTCGTTGATCAACCGCCGCTGGCGGTCAGAGGGATGCAGACAAATGACCTTCGAGACTTTCTCAAACGCTTCATCGCAAATTCCTTTTAAAATTTCTCCGCAACCGGGATATGCGGAACCTATGATCGAGGATCTGCTGGACCGGACCTTCGGATCCGAGCGGCAGGAAAAGACGGTCTATCGTCTCCGTGAGGGCTTGCCGGCCGTTGAAGGCCTGTCTTTTATCGCCGAAGGCGGCCAAGGAGAGCTCATCGCTTCGTTGCGTTTCTGGGCGGTGTCGATTTCCGGAGAACCTGCAATTCTACTTGGCCCCTTGGCTGTCGAACCACGATATCAGGGCCAAGGCATGGGGCGGGCTTTGGTGGCTTGGGGGCTTAAAGCGGCGAAACAGCAGGGCCATCGGTTGTGCCTGGTCGTGGGTGAACCTGCATATTATGCGCCTTATGGTTTCATACCGGCATGTCCCAACGGCCTGATTCTGCCTGGGCCTGTCGATCCGGAGAGATTTCAGGTGCTGGAGCTGGTCGCTGGGGCCATCGAAGGGATTCGGGGCGTGATTGAGCGGGCACCGGAAATCGAACCTTCAGCCAGTTCGGATGTCGCTTAACCGAATCTACGGGTCTCAGTGACCTTCGCGGAACCAAGCTGCGATGGCGCCGCCGACCAACAGAAGCAGCAGGGCGATCGCCGGCAGCAGCGGGACCTGGTTCACGCCGGTTACAACGTAGCCTTGCGCATCCCGGATACCGAGCCACGTCGTTCCGAACTGATCTCTGCTCGGTCTGACCTTACGTAGGCCCGGCGTGTTGTTCTTGGCCAGGCGGATCGCGGTGCCGCCGCTATCTTTCATCAGAGCTTGCATTGGACCGGCGCTGGAAAGGGCATTCTCGAATTCACGCGGGTTGAGGGGGCCGGCAGCCGTTACCGCAGAGAGAACGCCGTCTGTGATCCGGTAAAGGCCGGCCTCTTCCGCATCGATCGACGCACGGGCGACGCCGTCGTCTCCCGGTTCCAGCGTGACTTTCTGCTGCTTGCCAGAGGGAAAGGCGACATCGATCTCCGGATTGTCGATCACAAGCGACCGGCGCGTAATCTGAAGGCGCCCATCGACCACACTTGCGCGAAGGTCTTCTTCCTCCAGCTCGGGTTCCTTCATCAGCCAATGAGAGATACGGCGCAGAAGTTCGGCCTGAGGGCCACCGCCGTCGAAGCCGCGCGACCAGAGCCACATATGGTCGCTCATGAACTGGGCAACCCGGCCTTCGCCGACGCGATCGAGAACGAGTAGAGGGCGATCGTCGAGCCCGCTCATCACGATCGAGCCGCGCAGAGAATCACCGCTGATATGCCGGAACCACTGTCCCCATTCCGGCGGGTCGTTGGCTTTGCGTCCACCGAGAGTCGCCGTAACCGGGTGACGTTCACCCAGTTCGGTGATTTTGGGACGGTAGGCGGCCTCTTGAATATCGCCGGTGGGTTCGACTGGCAGGATGCGGCCCAGCGGTGTGCGGTAAAGCGACAGAGGGGTGGCGAAGGTTGGGCCGACGGCCTCCAGCAGCGCCCCGCCTCGCTCCACGTAGCGCGCAATATTGTCGAGATAGATCGATGGCAGGACGCCCCTGCGGCGGTAGCGGTCGAAAATCACCAGATCGAACTCATCGAGTTTGAGTTCGAAGAGCTCCCGTGTGGGAAAGGCGATCAGGGAAAGCTCCCGGATCGGTGTGCCGTCTTGCTTTTCCGGTGGCCGCAGGATGGTGAAATGGACGAGATCTACCGAGGGATCAGATTTCAGGATGTTGCGCCAGGCGCGCTCACCTGCATGGGGTTCACCCGACACCAGCAGAACACGCAGCCGGTCGCGCACGCCGTCAACGGAAACGGCGGTGCGATTATTGGCCAGGGACAGTTCACCGGCGAGGGTGGACGCCTCGATTTCCAGCACGCTCGGACCGCGGTGCTCCAGCTCGAATGCAATCTCCTGCTCGATGCCGACGGGAACGCGCACGCTCCGTGCTTCTTGCCCGTCCTGGCGGATTTTCAGTTCGACAAGTCCGTTCGGCTGACTGCTGCCGATGTCTTCCACGATCAGCCTGAGACTCTGCGGCTGACCCACAATCCCGAAGCCGGGCGCTTGGACAACGCTCAGCCGCCGGTCGAATTCGCGTTCTTCGCCGCTGAGCAGCAGGTGTACCGGCGCTTCGATGCCGAGCGCAGAGAGGTTTTCCGGCACATCATGGATCTGGCCGTCGCTCATGACGATGACACCGGAAACCTGTTGTCGCGAGACACTTGAGAGGGCTTCACCCAGTGCGGAAAAGAGCTTGGTGCCGTCCTGTTCGATCCCAATGGCGTCCGCGCCCGCCCGGATTACGCGGACTTCGGTGCCTTCAAGTGCCTCGAGCTTCTCCAGCGTGTGAGCGAGAGCAGCTTCGGTTTGCTGCGGTCGCGGGCCGATACCCTGGCTTTGGCTTTCATCGACCACGACAAAGACAATGTCATTGAGGGAGGCACGCTGCTCTTCGACTGCCGAGGGATTGGCGAGAGCAAGTAACAGTCCACCAAGCGCAAGAACGCGCCAAATGCTGCCCTTGGCCCGTCGGAACAGACTGAAAGTCACCAGTAAGACCGACAGAGCGCCGACAGCAGCCAGGAGCTCCCATGGCAACAGCGGTGCCCAATGTATCGAGACGGCGTTCATTGGCCGAGGCGCTCCAGAATGAAGGGAATATGCACCTGATCCGCCTTGTAATTGCCGGTCAGTGCATACATCACCAGATTGACACCGAAGCGATAGGCCATTTCCCGCTGTGCTTCCTTGCCGGGAACCACAGGCAGGATGGGCCGCCCCAGATCGGTGATCGCCCAGGCTCCCGCCCAGTCGTTACTGCCGACGATCACCCGCGCTACACCGTCATTTGCCTGACTTTCGCTGGTCTCGATCCAGAGGTTTCCGCCGGCGTAGCGACCCGGAAACTCCTGCATCAGATAAAAGGATTTGCGCAGCACGTGTTCCGGCGGCACCGGTTCCAGCGAGGGGATGTTTACATCCGAGGTCAGTCTCTGCAGAGCCAGGTTGGTCTGGCTCTGCTGCCCTTGAATGCGAGCCGTCGCGCTTGGGTCGCGTAAATCAAAGAGAATCGTTCCGCCGTTATTCAGGTAATCGTTCAGCTTGCGGACCGCGTCCGGGCTGGGGCTTCGCTGATCGGTCGTTATGGGCCAGTAGAGCAGTGGAAAGAAAGCAAGCTCGTCACGCTCGATGTTTACGCCCAGCGGGGCGCCGGCCTCGACCGACGTCCGGCGGCGCAGGATGCGGGTCAAACCCTGCAGGCCCGCTTCGCTGATGCCATCCACGCGTTCCGCTCCCGTGAGCACGAAGGCCAGGCGGGTTTCCAAAGTGGCTTCCAACGCGCGGCCTTCATCGACGAGACTCTGTGCGCGTGCGTCGCCGGCAAGAAGGCCGCCGGACGCGATGCCGAGGCTCACAGCGATCGCAGTTGCCGCGGAGGGCATCTGGGGGCGCACAAGGCCACGCATAAAGAGTGACAACAGCATATCAGCGAGTGCAAGAATCAGGGCGGCCAGCAGCAACCAGGGCTTCAGATCAATCTCCTCACTCTTACTGTATGATGCCGCCTCGACACCACTAATTACGCCAAGAGGTTCGAGTGCGGGCAGATGATTGGCAAGGTTGTGGGCGATTCTCTGCTTCGCGTCTTCACCGTAAAAACCTGGGGGGTGATTCGGATCAACGGCAACACCGCCGGCCGGAGCCGCAGTATCTGGCGTATCAGCCGTCTCGGGTTGAGTTGCGGCGGGTAACGGCATAACGCTCGCGCCTGGTGACACAAGCCTTCCGAATCCATTCATGACTTCTAGCGGCGGCAGCGGAATGCTGTTTGCATTGCCGTCGGCCACGCCTTGGCTGACCGCAACGATCCGCCGGAGCATGTCCACGAACAACCCGGACAGTGCGAGGTTCGACCAGTCCGTATTTGCGGTAGTGTGGACCAAAACTACCCAACCTTTATCGCGCGGATCAGCGGTGATGAGTGGCGTGCCGTCACTCAGGCGGGCCCAGGTTTTTTCGCCAAGCTCCAACGAAGGTTCGGCCAGAACCTGACGCTCCACGGTGACTTCACCGGCTATATCCAAGCCGGCGAAAGGAGTCCCAGCCGCGAAGTCGGAAAGCGTCGCAGGACTGTCCCAGGTGAGCGCGCCGCCCAGGATGCGGTCGCCGCCGCGCAGCCGGACCGGGAGCAGATCGTCATCGTTGTCCGCCGCCATCCTGGGACCAGCAAATCGCAGCAGCAGGCCGCCGCTCTCGACCCAGTTGCCGAGCCGATCGCTTTCATCAGTCGTCAAGTTACCGATGTCGGGGAGAGCGAGCACCGCAAGTTTGCGGGCGAGGAGTTCGTCAATGCTGCCCTGTCTGACCTCACTGTAGGGCTCCAGCGCCCGCTGAAGGTAGTAAACTTCGCTGAGCAGGGGTTGGGATTGCTGTGCACTTCCCGCGGTGACCAGGCCAACCGGACGACGCCGGGAGGATTCGTCAAGCAGATAAGTGGCAGCCGCAGAGCTTTCGCTCTCAAGGGAAAGTTGGGTTACCCGGTTTCGCAGCTCCGTGGGTAGCCGCAGTCTGAGTTCAGCCGTTTTGTCACCCGATTGGAATGCGACCGCTTCACGCGCCACGATCGTGCCACCCTCAGCCAACGCGGTCAGGGTCAGATTTTCGATACCTTCGCTTGAAGCCCGTTCAACCGGAACCACCAACTCCAGGCCATCATCGCCGGGCTTCCGAACAATCTTTGCCAAAGCGCCGGCCTGATCTTGCAAAACCGTTACGTCTCCGAAGGCCTGCAATCTTTCTGCGAAGGCGTTGCTGTCAGCATCCGCCAATCCGTCGGACAGCCATACAATATAGGCGGAACCTTCGAGATCCTGGGATTCGAGAGTCTCTAGTGCAGCGAGCCGGTCGACCTGCCAGGGATGGGGCTGAATGCCCTGCGCCAACTCCCTCGCCTCGCCAGCCGGCAGCAGGGGCGAGAGGTCAGCACGGCTTTCCGGTGACCGTTTGGCAGTCCGCAGCAGCACGACGGCTCGGTCTTCGCGTTCTGCGCGGTCGATCACTTCGACCATTGCGTTGACCTTGCCATCCCAGTTTTTTGCAGCCGCCCAGCCGTTATCGATGACCAGGACGACAGGACCATTGCCGGGCAGCTGCGCCGCGGGATTTATCAGGGGTTGGGCGAGGCCGAAAATGATCAGCAAGATGATCAGCATGCGCAAGAGGATCAGCCATAGCGGCGTTCGTGCCGGTGTTTCTTCGGGCGGGTCCAGCCCAAGCAGCAGCCGAACGGCTGGAAAGGCGAGCGTTTTTGGTGCCGGCGGCGTCACTCGCAGTAGAAACCAAATGAGGGGCAGGCCGATGAGAGTTGCAAGCAGCCAGGG
This sequence comes from Pelagibius sp. Alg239-R121, assembly GCF_947331435.1. Lineage (GTDB taxonomy): Bacteria > Pseudomonadota > Alphaproteobacteria > Kiloniellales > Kiloniellaceae > Denitrobaculum. The sequence continues at coordinate 265,056 of NZ_CAMZOF010000005.1, forward strand.
TTGGGTGAAGGCGAGAAGACCGAGATCAAGCATATTAGCGCCCCCGGTCCTGGGTCATGGCCAGATAAAGCGCTAACAAGGCTGTGTTGGGTGATTTGTCGGTTCGATGCGCCGAATAGCCCCAATCCAGGCGGCGCGCGATTTCACCCAGGCCTTCGCATTGCGCCTTGAAACGCTTGCGATAGGGCTCGCGCACGGATTCCACGCGTGACAACAACCAGGATTGCTCGCCTTCCAGTCCTTCGAAGCGTGTTCTGCCGTCGTAGGGCAGAAGCTCTTCGGCAGGATCGAGAACCTGAAGCAAGTGTCCCTTTACGCCACGCGCGGCGTAGCTTCGGGCGGCATCTTCGATTTCGTCCAGAGGCGAGAGGAAGTCGCCGATCATCACAACCTGAGCGAAGCGGGGCAGGGGCAGGACCGGCGGCAGACCGTTGTTTTCTCGATCACCGCGGTCGATGACTTTTGCCAGGCGCTCCAAAGTCGTTTTCCCGTTAGAAGGCCGGAGGTCGGAGCCAAGGAAGGTGACGAATTCGCCACCCCGGATCAACAGAACGGAGAGAGCGAGGGCCAGAATATCGGCGCGTCGTCGCTTTTCGGGTAGTTCGGGCGAGGAGGTCCAGGACATCGATGGCGAGGTGTCACGCCAGATCCAGACGGACTGCGCCGCCTCCCATTCCATTTCACGAACGAACACGCGATCGGACTTGGCGGATTGACGCCAATCGATTGATTGAGGGGAATCTCCTGTTTCATAGCGGCGGAATTGCCAAAAGGTCTCGCCCTGACCAACGCGACGGCGACCGTGCACACCTTGGGCTACAGTGGTTGCCACATGTTCTGCCTCGACCAAAAGCGGCGGCAAAGCGGATGCAATCTGCTCTGCTCTTTGCTGGATTGGCAGTCTCACTCTCGGCGTGATGGCCAGCGTCGGTCTCCTATTCAGGCCTCGAGGGCTCTATTTGAAGCGGGCAATCAGCCGCGCGATGACATCGTCGATCGAGACGCCGTCGGCGCGGGCGGTGAAATTCAGGCTCATTCTGTGACGTAAAACAGGCGCCGCGAGCTCGACCACGTCATCCATCGAGGGAGAGAGCCGCCCGTCTAGTACGGCGCGGGCCCGGATGGCGAGCATTAGTGCCTGACTGGCACGCGGGCCCGGACCCCAGGCGATCTGCTCGCCCAGTTCGGGGATTGAGCTGGATTCGGGGCGGCCGTCACGAACCAATGCCAAAACCGCATCGACAATTCCGTCAGCGACGGGGACGCGCCGCACAACTCTTTGGGCGGAAAGCAGTTCGTCTGCACTCATGATACCGGTTGCTTCAACGGTTTCGGCGCCTGTCGTCGCCAACAACATCTGCCGTTCGGCCTCCAGATCCGGGTACCCGACATCGATTTCCATAATAAAGCGGTCCAGCTGGGCTTCGGGCAGAGGGTAGGTGCCTTCCTGTTCCAGTGGGTTCTGGGTTGCCAGAACATGGAACGGGCGCGGCAGGTCGTGGGGAACACCCGCGACGGTGACCTGACGTTCCTGCATGGCCTGCAGCAACGCTGATTGGGTACGCGGACTGGCACGGTTGATCTCGTCTGCCATCAGCAACTGGCCGAACACCGGGCCCGGGATGAAGCGGAAGGAGCGTTTACCGCTTTCGCTTTCCTCGAGGACTTCAGATCCCAGGATATCCGCTGGCATCAGATCGGGGGTGCACTGAACGCGTTTGTCGTCCAATCCGAAGACCGTGCCTAATGTTTCCACCAGCCTGGTTTTGGCCAGTCCAGGTACGCCGATCAAAAGTGCGTGACCACCGGCCAAAAGAGTAATCAGAGTGCGGTCGACGACATCCTGTTGCCCGAAAATGACTCGTCCAATACTCTCTCGCGCAGAGTGCAGTCGGTGCCCAAGTGCGTCGATGTCTTCGGCAAGTTGTTCCGCTGTCGCGATGTCGGTAGGGACTGAAGGGTTGGCTGCCACTCTGTTCGACTCCCACTTGATGCGGCCCGGGTCTATGATACCGGACATCAGGCTTCAGGACGGCAGGTTATGACCTCGGATACGACACGACCAACCGATGATACTCAAAAGATAGGTGTTTCTGATGCGCCTGACCAGTCGTCTGACGCCCCGAATCCGTCGACGATGACGCCAAGTCTTCCATTTTGCGGTGATTTCGACATTCGAATAGCCCGCGACGGCACTTGGTTCCACCAAGGCTCGCCAATTGGGCGTAAGCCGTTGGTAAAACTCTTTTCCACGGTTCTCAGGCGCGAAGACGATGGCGAGTACTGGCTGGTTACGCCGGTCGAACGCGGGCGGGTTATCGTCGAGGACGCGCCCTTTACGGCTGTAGAGTTTTCCGTATCGGGAAGCGGAAAAGATCAAGCCCTGCGCTTTCGCACCAATGTGGACACCTGGGTCGAACTGGACTCCGAACATCCGTTAAGGATCGCCGTAGATAGTGAAACCGGTGAGCCGAGGCCCTATATTTTGGTTCGGGACCGCCTGGAGGCCCTGATTCTCCGGTCGGTTTATTATGGATTGGCGGAACTCGCCATTGAGGAGACCATGGAGCAAGGCAAACGTTTCGGCCTGTGGAGCAGCGGTAGCTTTTTTCCGCTGGATGACGCTGCGTGAACGCTGAATCGGCCAAACTACACGTGACCGCCACCGAAATCCTTCGGCGCTTTGATGGCCTTGGAAGTCCTGGTCGGCGTACTTCTCAGTCATTGCTTGTCCCATCGGCTTCTCTGCGACCCGGTGACCGGCCGCGAGGTGACCATGACCTTAATCCGGACATGTATGAGCCTGCAGAAAAGCTTACCCAGGCCGCCGTTCTGATTCCCATCGTTGAACGCAGCGAAGGCCTGACCGTACTACTGACCAAACGGACAGCTCATCTGCATGATCACGCCGGTCAGATTTCTTTTCCCGGTGGCCGGGTGGACCCCGGGGACAATGGACCCGAATCCACCGCCTTGCGGGAAACAGAAGAAGAAATTGGCTTGGCTCGGGAGCATATCCGTCTGGTTGGCCAGCTGGACACCTATGTGACGCGGACCGGGTTTGAAATATCGCCGCTGGTCGGATTGGTCAGGCCGCCATTCGACCTGAAACCTGATGATTTTGAGGTTGCCGAAGTGTTCGAAGTCCCGCTTGGCTTCATTCTTGATCCTGCGAGCCAGCAGCGTCAAAGCCGGATGTTCCAAGGGGCGCTGCGGCATTTTTACGTTTTCCCCTATGATAACTATTACATCTGGGGAGCAACGGCGGGCATGCTCGTTAATCTGACGGAGGTTTTGCGGCATGCTGACTAGGATATTCGTTGCTCTTCTTCTCTTTCTGATCCCATTTTTGCTGTATCTGCTCTACGCCAAGACGAAACGTCGTTTGGAAGGTGCCGCTTCATCAGAAGCGATGACCCCCTGGCTAATGCTGGTTCTCTCAGGTCTGGTTATTGCGACGGGCGGAATTATCGCCATCGGTGTCCTTTTTGATCATGATCGGGACGTTAAGGTTCGTCCGCCGGCTTATGTCGATGGCGAGATTATCCCGGCCGGACCTGTGGAGTGATTTCGATAAATGCGCGACCGCCGGATGACTGAACGAGGCAGGCTCCGGGGCGTGACATGAGTAAGATGCAATCGCAAGACCGGCTTCCCCTGCAGCCCTGGATGACCTCTCGCGCAACCTCTGCATTGCTGAAGGCGCTGGAAGCCAATGGGAGCGAAGTCCGCTTCGTCGGTGGATGTGTCCGGGATGCGATCAAGGGTTTCCCGATTAAGGATATTGACTTGGCGACACCCGATCGGCCGGAAAAGGTTGTCTATCTGCTTGAATCGGCCGGGCTAAAGGCAATCCCCACTGGCATCGACCACGGAACGGTAACCGCCATTTCCCACGGCGAAAGCTATGAAGTAACAACCCTTCGGGAAGATGTCGAAACCGATGGCCGGCGCGCAAAAGTGGCCTATACGGACGATTGGGTGCGTGACGCGGCGCGGCGGGACTTGACCATCAACGCCTTGTCCTGCCGGTCGGACGGTACCTTGTTCGATCCTTTCGACGGCCTCGAAGACCTTCGCAATGGCAGGGTCAGATTTGTCGGCAACGCGAGTGAACGGATAACCGAAGATTATCTCAGGCTGCTCCGGTTCTTTCGCTTTCACGCATTTTATGGTGCGGGCGAACTGGATGGGGAGGGCTTGGCCGCAGCGAAACAGCTGGCACCAAATCTTACGAGCCTTTCGGGTGAGCGTGTGCGAGTTGAACTACTGCGGTTGCTTTCGACGGGCGATCCTTTGTCGACTCTGGCGTCGATGCTTAATGCCGGCGTGACAGCGATCCTATTGCCTGAAGCCCGGAACGATACTGCAATCCTTAAGGCTTTAATGAAGGTTGAGGAGGTTCCTGACGCGTTGCTCCGGTTGGCAGCTCTTCTCGACGGTGGTGCGCGGGAGGCTGCAGCGGTTGCCGAACGTCTCCGATTCTCACGTGCCCAAACCGACCGCTTGGTGGCCGTGCGAACGGCAGGGGATGATCTCAGTGATTATCCGCCAAAAGTAGGTAGCGATGTCGGAGTTATCCGCCAGGCACTCTACGATCTGGGTGTTGGCTTGACAGGCGATATCCTACGCCTGGATTGGGCAGTGACCAACGCTGGTCATTTAAATCCGGACCTTGATGCTTTGAATGCCAATCTTGCCGTCGGCCAAGCTTGGGAACATCCTGTCTTTCATTTGCGCGGGCGGGATGCTCTTAAAATCGGCTTTGAGACGGGACCTCAACTCGGCGATGCTCTGGACCGCGTAGAGATTTGGTGGCGGAAGGCAGATTTCGAGCCTCAGCGCGAGGACTGCCTTAAGCAACTGAAATTAGAACTGTCAAACACCCGGAAGCGATAGTTCAAACGGCTCTTACGGCCAGGCAGCCTCAGGGGGAAGTGACATCAGGATTGCCTCAACATTGCCGCCGGTTTTCAGACCAAATTGAGTTCCGCGATCGTAAACCAGGTTAAATTCCGCATAGCGCCCACGGCGAAAAAGCTGATGCCTGCGTTGCTCGTCGCTCCAGGGGCGTTCCATATGCCGTCGTACCAGCAGTGGGTAGATATCCAGAAAAGCCCGTCCAACGTCCTGGGTGAAGGCGAAGTCGGCGTTCCAGTCACCGCTATCTAGATTGTCGTAGAAAATGCCGCCTACACCCCGTGCTTCGTTGCGGTGCGGAATGAAGAAGTACTCGTCGCACCATTCCTTGAAGCGTGGATAGTACTCCGGATCGTGTTTATCACAGGCGACTTTGAGACGGTCGTGGAATTCGGCGGTGTCTTGTTCGTCCGGGTACATGGGGTTGAGGTCGCTACCCCCACCGAACCAGGATTTTGTAGTAACGATGAAGCGGGTGTTCATGTGAATGGCGGGCACCATTGGCGAATGCATATGCGCAACCAGCGAGATCCCGCTGGCCCAGAACCTGGGGTCTTCCTCTGCGCCGGGCATCTGCGCGCGGAACTCTTTCGAGAACTCACCCTTGACCGTCGAAATATTGACGCCGACCTTCTCGAACACGCGGCCACGCATCAGTGACATCTCGCCGCCACCGAAATCGCCGGTTTCACCCTCCTGTTCACGCAGCCAGGTTTTGCGCTCGAAGCGACCCGGCGCCTGTTCAGCAAGTTGTCCGGCATTTGTGCCAAGCAGATCGTCTTCGATCTGTTCAAAAGCACTGCAGATTTCGTCGCGAAGTTGTCTGAACCAGACGGTTGCAAGATCTTGTCGCTGTTCGGTCGTTGAGGTCATGATGATCCTTTTGGAAATCCGCCGGTCTGTCTTAAATAAATTGGCCTTAAAGCAATCGGTCTATTTTAACGCAACCTGCCTCAAGGCCTCGCCCACCACCATGGCGGCGCAGACGGCCACGTTCAAAGACCTGAACCCGGCCTTCATCGGCACCACGAGCTGCGCATCGGCCCGCTCATGAACCTCCGGTGGTACACCTGCGCTTTCCCGTCCAACCAACAGGCAATCGTCCGCGGCAAAGTCGAATTCGGTGTAAGGCGTGTCGGCCTTTGTGGTCAAGAGAACGATACGTCCACGGGGTTCTTCGAGGAAGCGTTGCCAGGATATGTGACGCGTCATATCGACGCCTTCAAGGTAATCCATTCCGGCGCGGCGAAGACGTTTGTCGTCCAGGATGAAGCCACAGGGCTCGATTATATCCACTGCCAGCCCGGTGCAGGCGGCGAGGCGCAGGAGTGTCCCGGTATTTTGCGGTATATCGGGTTGAAAGAGCGCAAGACGCATTGAAAGATTTTCCCACTTTTAAAGGCGTCACCGCCTTTGCCTTATGTTAGGTTTTCATCTATATCCCTGCCAAAGTACGATTCGGCAAGGGGTTGGTGCGACAGGGTGTCGCATCTTCGCCTGGGGGCTTAGCAATAGTATTAGTGGTGTTCTTTTACGTAACGTGCGAGATACGCCACAATATAACGGGCTGAAAACGCCCGAGAGGTGACCTTAAGAGGGAATTTAACATGGCAGCAGACAGCGCTCATGCCTCACAGCATTCGCCGGATGGGGAAGAAACCCGCCGCGACTTCCTTTATCTGGTAGCAGGCGCCATGGGGGCGGTCGGTACCGGCGCCTTCGCCTGGCCGCTGATTAATTCCATGAATCCGTCGGCTGATGTGCTGGCGCTTTCTTCGACCGAGGTGGATCTGACACCGATCGAGGTCGGGCAGAGCGTGACTGTGGTCTGGCGAGATAAACCGGTTTTCATCCGGCATCGCACGGAAGACGAAATTGCGGCCGCGAACGATGTGGCGATTAACGAATTGCCGGATCCGCAAACCGATGCAGACCGCGTAGTAAAGCCGGAATGGCTGATCGTTGGCGGTAACTGCACCCATTTGGGTTGCGTGCCTCTGGGGCAGAAGACTGGTGATGAAAAAGGCGAATACGACGGCTGGTTCTGTCCTTGCCACGGCTCTCATTACGATACTTCGGGCCGTATCCGCAAAGGCCCCGCGCCGCTGAACCTGCCGGTGCCGCCCGTCGAGTTCCTCGACGACACCACCATCAAGATTGGTTGAGGGGGAACGAGACCATGAGTAGTGGGCAGCCGTTTCAAACAAACAATGCCATCATCAAGTGGATCGATCACCGCCTACCGATCTTTTCGCTGACTAACGACACGCTGGTCGATTACCCAGCGCCACGAAATCTGAACTACTGGTGGAACTTCGGTTCCCTGGCCGGGCTTGCGCTGGTCGTGATGATTGTGACCGGGATTGTGCTGGCAATGCAGTACACGCCGCACGTTGACTACGCCTTCGACTCGGTAGAGCGCATCATGCGCGACGTGAACGGCGGCTGGCTGATTCGCTACATCCACATGAACATGGCGTCGTTCTTTTTCATTGCCGTGATCATTCACATCTTCCGGGGACTGTACTACGGCTCCTACAAAGCACCCCGCGAGATTCTCTGGATTCTCGGCGTCGTCATCTTTCTGCTGATGATGGCCACGGCCTTCATGGGGTATGTGCTTCCCTGGGGTCAGATGAGCTTCTGGGGCGCGACCGTGATCACCAACCTCTTCTCGGCGATCCCGCTGGTCGGAGAGAGCATCGTCACTTGGCTCTGGGGTGGATTTTCGGTCAATAATCCAACTTTGAATCGCTTCTTCGCCCTGCACTATCTTCTGCCCTTCGTCATCGTCGGTGTGGTCATTCTGCATATTTGGGCGCTGCATCGCTTCGGCTCGAACAATCCACTGGGCATCGACGCCAAGGGACCGCAGGACAAGATTCCGTTCCATCCCTACTACACGGTGAAGGATGCCTTCGGCGTTGGTGTTTTCCTTTTGATCTTTAGCGTCTTCCTGTTCTTCGCGCCGAACTTCCTGGGGCACCCTGACAACTACATCCCAGCGAACCCGCTTTCGACACCGGCGCATATCGTGCCCGAATGGTACTTCCTGCCGTTCTACGCAATTCTGCGATCTGTTCCGGATAAGCTTCTTGGGGTGGTGTTGATGTTTGCCTCGATCGGCATTCTCTTCATCCTGCCATGGCTGGACCGTTCGCCGGTACGCAGCTGTAAGTTCCGGCCGGTGTACAAATGGTTCTTCTGGGTTCTTCTGATTGCCTGCGTCGCACTTGGCTGGGCCGGTCAAGAAGCACCTGAAGGTGCACCGCTGTACATTAGTCGAGTAGCGACTGCTTATTACTTCTTTCACTTCCTCGTCCTTCTACCGTTGCTGGGGGTTATCGAACGACCGAAGCCTTTACCGGCCTCGATTGCGGAACCGGTCCTGGGCGGTGGAGAAGTTTGGAGCAACGCAGCAGCAAAGCCGATGGAGAAGGCATGATGAAGAAGCTGGTATTTGCTGCCGCTGCCGCAGCGGTCGCTATGAGCCTTGGTGCTGCGCAGGCGGCGGAGGGCATTCAAGCACCAAAGTCCACTTGGTCGTTCTCGGGCATCTTTGGAACCTTTGATCAGGCACAGTTGCAACGTGGCTATCAGGTCTACAAGGAAGTCTGTGCTGGCTGTCACGCGATGGATCTCATTGCCTTCCGTAACCTGGCCGAACTGGGGTACAATGAGGATGAGGTCAAAGCGATCGCCGCCGAGTACGACGTGACCGATGGTCCCGATGATGAGGGTGAGATGTTTGATCGGCCAGCACGGCCTTCGGACTATTTCCCGAATCCATTCCCCAACGCAAAGGCAGCGGCAGCATCGAATGGCGGATCTGTGCCGCCGGATCTGTCTTTGATGGCGAAAGCACGCGCCGCCGGCCCCGATTACCTCAAGGCAATGCTGATGGGGTACGAGGAGGACGTTCCCGAATCTGTGTTGCAGCAGATCTTCGAGATTGAAACGGAAAAGAATCGAAAGCGGGCGGAAGAAATTGGGCTGACTGACTACAATCGCGTTGAGAGCGTCGAGGATCTGGGACTCCCCGACACCTCAAGCTTTAACGCCTATTTCCCTGGCTACGGGATTGCCATGGCGGCGCCGTTGGGTGACGAAGCGGTGGAATATGCTGACGGTACGCCGGCCACTCTGGAAAATCACGCTGCTGACGTTGCGGCCTTTTTGATGTGGACTGCCGAACCGGCGCTGGACGATCGGAAGCAGATGGGGATTAAGGTCATCATCTTCCTCCTTATTTTCTCGGGCGTGCTTTATGCCGCAAAACGTAAGTGCTGGGCTGATCTGCATTAAGATCCGACAGATCTATAGAAAAAGGCCGCTCCTGAAAGAGCGGCCTTTTTTGTGCCTGTGTGCAGAAGATCAGAAGCTGTCCGTGTTTCACTGAACTATTGTAGATCTCGATGCACCCTCTGTTCCATATTGTTGGAGGCTGATTCCCGTTCGTGATCGCTTCCGCTAAAACCAATCTCGCTATCGGTCAAACATTGAAGCGGAAATGGAAGATGTCGCCGTCGGCGACCAGATATTCTTTGCCTTCCTGCCGCATTTTGCCGGCATCCTTGGCGCCCTGTTCGCCACCGTTCGCCACAAAGTCCGGATAGGCGATGGTCTCCGCCCGGATGAAGCCGCGTTCGAAATCAGTGTGAATCACGCCGGCGGCATTGGGGGCTTTAGCGCCGCGCTGTACGGTCCAGGCGCGGGCTTCCTTGGGACCAACCGTGAAAAACGTCAGTAGGTCGAGCAATTCGTGACCTGCGCGGATGATGCGCGTTAGGCCGGTTTCCGTAAGGCCCAGAGTCTCCAGGAATTCGGCTTTTTCCTCGTCGTCTGAAAGCGCCGCGACCTCTGCTTCGATCGCGGCGGAGATGATGACGCAGGCACCGCCTTCTTCGGCGGCGCGGGTAATAACCTTGGCAGAGTAGTCATTACCGCTAGCTGCCGTATCTTCTTCCACATTGGCGACATAGAGAACGGGCTTTGCCGACAGCAGTTGAAGCTGCCGGAAGACGGGTCGCAGCTCTTTGGAAATTTCTACACTGCGGGCAGGGCGTCCGTCGCGCAGGGCTTCCGCGACCGGGCCGAGCACGGCGAGCCGGTCTTTGGCTTCCTTATCGCCGCCCTTGGCACGCTTCGCGCTGCTGTCGAGCTGGCGCTCGACGCTTTCCAGGTCGGCCAGCATCAGCTCGGTTTCCACCGTTTCGGCGTCGCGGATGGGATCGACCGAACCATCGACATGCGTAACCTCGCCGTCGAAACAGCGAAGAACGTGCACGATGGCGTCGACTTCACGGATATTTGCGAGAAACTGATTGCCGAGGCCTTCGCCCTTTGACGCACCTTTCACCAGACCGGCGATATCGACAAATTCCAACTGAGTTGGAATGATCTTGGCCGACTTGCCGATCTTGGCGATCGCGTAGAGGCGTGGATCCGGCACCGAGACCCGGCCAACATTGGGCTCGATCGTGCAGAAGGGGTAATTTGCCGCTTCCGCTGCTGCGGTCTCGGTCAAGGCGTTGAAAAGTGTGGATTTGCCAACGTTCGGCAGGCCCACAATACCGCAGTTAAATCCCATTGCGTTCGTTTCCATTGGTTTGGGGTAGGGGGAAATTCGATATTCCACCAATCCCGACAGCACACTCAGCCATTGAATCTGACTTCGCTCTAAGGCTTCGATGCCGGTTCGTTGTCTGCGTCCGCTTGGAGCCCGGTGTTTGTTTTTTGAGCCGTTGTGTCAGCGGGTTTTACCAACTCTGGCTTTTGTGGAGCCGGTTTTGGCGGTTTTGGTCTCGGAGGGTTCATGACGTGGGCGACGCGCGACATAAAACTGCCGTTATCGCCCTTGATCAACAAAGAGACCTCCGCCGCGACCACATCCAGTAACTTATCGCGCCAGGCTTGATCGGCCTTGCTGAAGTCACCAAGGACATGGCTGTGAACCAACGCTTTGTCGCCAGGGTGGCCGACCCCCAAACGCACCCGCCAATAATCTTGGCCAATATGGGCGTCGATGCTGCGCAGGCCGTTGTGCCCACCAGCACCGCCGCCTTTTTTAACCTTTATTTTCCCGGGAACCAGATCGATTTCATCGTAAATGACAAACATCTGTTCGGGCTGAAGCTTGTAGAAGCGCAGTGCTTCGCCGACGGCTCGCCCGGACTCGTTCATATAGGTCTCGGGTTTGAGGATCAGAACCTTCTCGTTTCCAATCCGGCCTTCCGAAACCATCCCCTGAAATTTCGAGCGCCAAGGTCCAAAGGAATGGCGGTGGACCATTTCGTCCACCGCCATAAATCCAATGTTGTGCCTGTTGTTTGCGTAACGCTGGCCGGGATTACCCAGGCCCACTAACAGCAACATGGGGTCCTTCGCTTTGGAGTCTGATCACATTTGGCTGAATCAGACTCCATTTTGGTGTGTTAGAGAGCGGTCCACATTCTTGACGGCTTCAATCAAGAACGATCGCACTCTGATTTGACGAGATTCCCAAAGAGATCGCGAGGCATTACTCCTCGCTGGCCGCCTCGTCCTCTGCTGCCTCTGCAGCCTCTTCACCTTCACCTTCACCCTCTTCGCCTTCCTGAGCCTCAGCGGCTTCAGACTTGATGGCGCTCGGTGCGGCAATGGTCGCTACGGTGAAGTCACGATCCGTGATGGTCGGTTCTACACCGTCAGGCAGACTGATCATCGAGAAGTGAGCGGAATCACCCAGATCCAGCGAACTTAGATCCAGCTCGAGTTCCTGAGGAATAGCATCCGCACGACAGTTCAATTCGATCTCGTAGCGAACCACATTCAGGACACCGCCCTTGATAAGGCCGGGGCTCAGGTCGTCGTTGATGAAGTTGACGGGGACGTTGACGGTAACTGCGGTAGCTGCCGACACACGTAGCAGATCGATATGGATCGCGCGATCAGTAACCGGGTCGTACTGGACGTCACGGGGCAGGGCGCGTTCTTTCTTGCCTTCGATTTCAACATCGAAAAGCGTGGCAAAGAAGCCGGCCTTGTTCAGTTCCTTGTTCAGCGCCTTGGGGTCCAGGTTAATCATAACCGGGTCCTTTTTTGCGCCATAGATCACACCGGGAATACGTCCAGCACGGCGGGCAGCACGGGCGGCCCCCTTTCCGGCCCGCTCCCTTCGTTCTGCGACGAGATTTAGTACGTCACTCATTGCATTGCTCCTTAAGCAAAATTAACGGCGAGATCATTCCCGCCGCTTAGGGCCGACGCAGCCTCCAGGGGTGCTGCTGCCGGGCGCCGTCCATGGTATTGAACGGCTGATCTTTCTGGCCGCTCTAACTTGAGGCCGGCAAATCAAACAAGCTCGAAACCGAGCGTTCATCGCTGATACGCTGCATGGCGTCGCCAAGCAACGGAGCGATCGAAATCTGGCGAATGTTCTGCGCAACCCGCACCGCTTCCGTCGCCTGAATGGAGTCTGTCATGACAAGCTCCTCCAGCGGTGAGGCGGAAACACGGGCAACGGCGCCACCCGACAGCACGCCGTGTGTGACGTAGGCCGACACCGAATCAGCGCCGGAATCCATCAGTGCGACGGCGGCATTGCACAGCGTGCCGGCCGAATCGACAATGTCGTCGACCAGAATGCAGGTGCTGTCTTTCACGTCGCCGATAATGTTCATAACCTCGGAAACGCCAGCTTTCTCGCGGCGCTTATCCACAATTGCAAGGTCAGCGTCAAGTCGTTTGGCGATGGCGCGTGCCCGGACAACACCGCCGACATCGGGCGAAACGATGGTCAATCGCCGGCCGTTGTAGCGCTCCATGATATCCTTGGTGAAGACGGGCGCCGCAAAGAGATTGTCGGTCGGAATGTCGAAGAAGCCTTGAATCTGACCGGCGTGCAGATCCATGGTGAGGACGCGGTCTGCGCCGGCCGAAGTGATCAGGTTGGCAACCAGTTTGGCCGAAATCGGTGTTCTTGGCCCTGACTTCCGGTCCTGACGGGCGTAACCGTAGTAGGGAATCACCGCTGTCGCGCGCCGCGCAGAACCGCGTTTAAGGGCATCCAGCGCAACCAGCAGCTCCATCAGATTGTCGTTCGCCGGATAGGAGGTCGGCTGGATCACAAAAACATCCTCGCCGCGGACGTTTTCCTGAATTTCAACAAAGACTTCCATGTCGGAAAATCGACGGACGCTTGCCTTGGTAAGCGGCAGGTTCAAGAACGCCGAAATAGCCTCGGCCAAAGGCCGATTGCTGTTGCCAGTAAGGATTTTCATTCCAGTTTCCCCGGCTCTGTGCGGCAATAAAGTCCATTGCCGGACGTCTCGGCCTTCTCTACTTGGTCCCGCCCACTAGAGGCTGATTGTTTTTCTTCATAGCAAAGACAAACGTTAAGCAGCCTCTAATCTACATCTCAGAGGCGATCCACGATCTTGACTGCTTCAGCCAGGATTGATCGCGCTCTAAAGCCCCGCGCGAGCGACCCGGCTTTTCGGTTCTTTCGAGCCAAATCAAGTCGCCCCGACCGGATCAGATCCGCTTCCGCCGCCCAGCCCTGAGACGAGCGGAACTTATCAACGTGCCCCCGCTCTGTAAACGGCCTTCGCGTCGCTTAATTGCAATAAAGTTTGAATAAAAAAATGGTTTGGTTAACGAAGCATTGCAGGGGGCGTTAAATTCCCCACCTGAAGTGGCCAAAAGAGCGTTTTAGGGCAACTTTTGCGCCTGTCGGCCCGATTGGAGCTGGCCGATGAGATCCAGGAGGCCTTCGCGCGCGCCGCGCGCAATATCACGCGCCGTCGGGCCCCAGACACCGTCGAGACTTCCGGCAGGCACAAAGTTGCTTTGATCGACTACGCCCAGTTCTTCACTGTCTCTGACAGCGCGTAAAGTCCAGGAGATGGTCGCTTTTTGTCGGCCTTCCTGGATTGGACCAAGCGAAATGTCGCATAAAAGCAAAAGATCATCGGCACTGGCCTTGCCGGCCAACGGAAGCCGGCTGTCGGTTAACTCAGCCACGATCGCATTGCGCAGGCTGATTGCCGCATCTCCGGGAACGTCGCCGAAGGGGGCAACATGGATTTTGGCGTCCGGGAACCCAGGAATGCTGCGGGTTGCGCGAGGTCTCGTCCCTGCTAGCGCTGCAAGTTTGTCTGCTGCTTGCTCTATCACGCGCTGGGTATCGGCCACCGACGACTGTTGGAATGCCTCGCGAGACAGTCTCATTTCCTGGGCATAGGTGCCGGCCAGCTTGCCGTCAGGTGCGTAAAGGTCCCAGAGTACTGAAATGGATTTTGCCCGGGAACCGTCGCTGACTTCGGTGACGTGACTCAAGAGATACCGGCTGCCGGCATTTGCATGATTAGTTGACGCCGGAACATCGCGGGCTCTAAGGGCCTCCGCCATGGCTTCCGCCCAGGCCGAAGGGTCGGGTACCAACTCGGATTCCGGCTGCAGAACGACGATGCCGGTCCCGTCTTTCAATGTCAGGAGTGCATTATTTTCCCCGGCTTCGTGCTGAAATGGACGCGGGAGCGGTCCACAGGCGGCGAGTGCGCCAGCCAATAAGGCTATGAAGATGTGCCGGACCCGTATCATGCTTGCGCGAGCACCACGTAAAGGTCCTGTGTCAAACCTGACGCCGGGACGCCGTATATATTACCGGCAGATGCTCGATGTCGATTATCTGTCGCGGGCTCGTTCTGTCGGAGGAAGGGCATCGGAAACTGGATCCGTTACATCAGGGCACAGCTTGCCATCAGTCCCAGAAAACAAAGGACCAGAAAAATGACCATGTAGGGCATCTGTTGTTCCCCCGTTTACGGTTGGAAGTCGTGGCTTTCTATACCTAGGTCAGGCAGAAATAAAATCCAGAGGCATCCGCGATAGCGGCTCTGCTCTCGTTTCGCCGATCAGGCTGGTCCGGCCAAGGGTCATGGCGAGGCCCCTTTCGCTATCAAAAATGATCATGTGCACGAATATCACCATGCCCGGCCGGGTTTCCACCGGGTTGCCGTGATAGAGCATGGGCCAGTCCATCCAGTTGGGCGAAAAGGTCGTGCCGAGGGAGTAGCCGCAGGCATTCATGCGGTGGGCTTCATAACCGGCAGCGTCCATAACCCGGCTGTGCGCGTCGAAAGCGTCTCCGATCGTAAGGCCTGGCCGCAAGGCCTCCTCGACCGCCAGTAGGGCATCACGTGCCACGTCGTGCATTTCTCGCTGGCGATCGGGAACCTCGCCAATCGGAATGGTCCGCATCATAGCGGCATGGTAGTGGCGGTAGGCGCCAGCCCACTCCAGCGTCAGCTGATCCTGGTCGTCGAGCACCCGGCGTCCCGTGAAGTAGCGGCAGCACAGAGCGCCCGGTCCGGACCCGATAATGAACTCGTTGCCTGGATAGTCCCCGCCGCCCTTGAAGACGGCGCCTTGCATCCCCGCCAGAATATGGGCTTCGTCGGCTCCGGGCCGGGTCAGAGCGATGGCTTCGTCCCAGGCATCGTCCGCAAGTTCGGCAGCGCGCCTAACGTATTCGATTTCGGCAGCGCTTTTTACGACTCGAAGTTCGCTGACCAACATCGAGGCATCGCTCAGGTGACAGAATTGGTCTAACGCGGAGTCCAGGCGCTTTCCGTTCCGTGCCGTTAGGCCGTAGGCCTCATATTCGACGCCAAGACGCTTACCGCGGCAGCCGTGTCCATCAAGAACATCGCGAAGGTCTTCGGCGGGTTCTGCATCCGGTCCGTCAACCCAGATCCGAACATCGTCGATGACGGAGGTGTGCTGCGCCTGGCGCAGATCCGGTGCGCGGGTCAGCAGGGTCATCTTGCCATCGGCCCCAAGGTAGAGACACTGGAAAAAGACATATCCGAAGGTGTCGTATCCGGTCAGATAGAACATGCTTTCCTGACGGAAGATCAGTAAGCCGTGGAGGCCTTGCTTTTGCAGGACTTCACAGCAACGCGCCCGGCGTTCGGACAGTTCGGCTTCTGAAAAATGAATCTGCATCTTGAGTGTTCCGTCTTCACTTCAATGATTTTGGTAAGGTTGCCTAACAGGGCCGTTTAGATCAGGGCGCGAGGCAGATGGCCGATAGCCCGCGGCCGTAGTCGATCTTGCCGCTGCCGTCGGTTTCATTTTTGTGGCATGCGCGCCGATAGCTAAAGAAACGTTCTTCCTCGGCATAGGTGTCGCAGGGCAGGGCGTGAACGTCCCGCAACCCGAGCTGAGCCAATCTGCGCGCCACATAGCCTTTAATGTCGAAGAAAAAGTGCCCTTCGCGCTGTGCCGGACAGAAGAAGGCTTCGTTTTCCTTGTCTTTTTCGAGAAAGGCGCCTGGAAATTCGGGGCCGACTTCGTAAGAACGCTGTTCAATAGCCGGGCCGATGCCGACAGTGATTCTCCCGCGTTGAGCTTCCAGCTTTTCCATGGCTTCAACTGTCGCATCCAGTACGCCGGTCAGGGCGCCACGCCAGCCGGCATGTGCTGCGCCGATCACGCCGCCTTCGGCATCCGCGAAAAGCACGGGTACACAGTCAGCGGTCAGGATCCCCAAAGCAAGATTGGGTTTGTTGGTGACCATGGCATCGGCGCGCGGGGCGTTTTCGGGCGACCAGGGGGTGTCGACCACCACCGCCTCGGCCGAGTGGTATTGATATACAGATAACAAGTGGGATGCGTTCGGATTCAACATCGTAAGGGCGGATTGCCGGTTGCTGGCGACCTTGTCAGCGTCGTCGTCCGCGCCGAAGCCGCAATTCAGCGAGGCGTAGATTCCCTGGCTGCTACCGCCGTTGCGGGTAAAGAAACCGTGCCGGATACCCGGCTGTTCGTTCAGGGACCCAATGGTCAGCATGGCTCGAAAGTCGCTCCTGGAATGGCATTGCGGTCGACAGGGTGGCGTGGTGACGAAGTGTCACCACGATACGCCACTCTATGATGCCCGCCCGCCTCTGTCAGCGGAAGAAATCGGCAGGCCGGCAGGCGTGGGAAGATCGGCGTGTCCGATGGCAAGAACCTTGAACAAATCACCCATTTGTGTCGACTCGATCAAGCGCTGAACGCCGTTTTCAATGTCGCGCGCTTGCGCCGGCGTGCCTTGGGCACAAAGGCTGTCCGCGCGTTCGCGGAGACCTATGGCGTTCAGAAACGCCGCCTGCGTCACCGGTCCCCAGACGCGGGCTCCAGCTTCTTTCGATGCCTTGGAGATGGCGGCAAAATCGACATGTGCCGTCAGATCTGCCTCGCCTGGTGCAATAAGCGGTTCGTGACGTTCATGGCTGCGCAAGGCCTGCAGCGACCAGCCGGCTTGATGCTGCGCGCGTC
The DNA here is from genome assembly GCF_947331435.1 of Pelagibius sp. Alg239-R121. Classification (GTDB taxonomy): domain Bacteria; phylum Pseudomonadota; class Alphaproteobacteria; order Kiloniellales; family Kiloniellaceae; genus Denitrobaculum. Next base: position 282,282 of record NZ_CAMZOF010000005.1, read on the forward strand.
CATAGTCGATGATGACTGCCGCTCCACCATACCTGGACAGGCGGTGCGCCAGATTGCCTGCCACCTGCGTCACGGCCGGCGAGATTTCGACCAAGGTGCCTACCGGTGTGTCGCGAAGCGTTTGCGGGATCATTGCAACTGCTTCTTTACTGGCAGCACCAGTCGTAAAGGCGAAAGCGGGGGCATTCTTTGTCGAGAGCGGCGAAAGGGTCACGAGGCGCTCATGCCATGCCCGCAGGGTGCGTTCGAACTGTCGGACCGGCAGAGCATCGAAAAACTCATTTGCAATCACGATCATGGCTTCCTCGGGAAGCGATGTCAGGTCCTGATGCCAGGTAACGTCGACGTTGTGCAGAACATCCCGCTGCTTCTCCTTGAGGCTGGGACTGGCTTCGACGAGATGGACGCGGATTGCACCACGAAATGCCGGTAGAACCGCTGCTGCGCGCAGAGCATCCGACATGAGTGTGCCGCGGCCGGGGCCTAGTTCGACCAGATTGATTGCTTTGGGCGATCCCATGGCCTGCCAGCATTGGGCGCACCAAAGACCGATCAACTCACCGAAGATCTGACTGATCTCTGGCGCCGTAATGAAGTCGCCCGCGGCCCCGAAGGGGTCCCCCGTCATGTAGTATCCGCCTTGCGGCGCCGTCAGGGCTGCGGACATAAAGTCGGCAACCGTCATCGGGCCGTCTTCGCGGATCTGTGCGGCAAGCCATTCGGCGAGCAGGTTATCCGGTCGAGCCATCTCGCGGCACCGGACCTGTTTGGCGAAGCGACCAGATGGCGAGGCCGATCCCGAGAAGCATCATCGGAAGAGATAGCAGTTGGCCCATGGTGGCGCCTGCGAAGAGAAAGCCCAGATGGTCGTCCGGTTCGCGAAAGAACTCGACGATGATCCGAGAAAGGCCGTAGCCGATAAGAAACGTTCCGGACAGCAATCCGCTGCGTGTCAGGGCCGAACCCTGGACCAACAGGAACAGTACGAGGAAGAGAACCAGCCCTTCCAGTCCGGCTTCATAGAGCTGGCTGGGGTGCCGCGGCAACTGGGTCGGATCTTGTGGAAAGATCATACCGATCTCAGCATCCGTGGCGCGTCCGTAGAGTTCGCCATTGACGAAATTTGCAATGCGCCCCAGGAGGAGGCCGATCGGGGCGGCGCAAGCCACAATATCGGTCAGTGCGAAAAATCGGATGCCGTGGCGGCGGGTGAAGAGGTACATCGCGACGATGACCCCGAGCAGCCCCCCATGAAAGCTCATCCCTCCCTGCCAAATCACGAGGATTTCCGCCGGGTTCCAGAGGAAATAAGCGGGCTTGTAGAAAAGCACATAGCCCAGACGACCACCGATGATGACGCCAAACGTCGCCCAGAGGAGAAAGTCATCGAAGGCGATGGCTTCGACTGCCTTAGGTGGTTTCCCCGTCAGCCAGCGGCAATAGCGCCAGGCAAGCAGCAGACCGACGATGTAGGCCAGTGCGTACCAGCGGATGACAAGGGGCCCAATTTCAAACGCGATAGGCCCGATATCGGGATAAGCAAGCGCCAGCGTCATCGATAAGCATCCGGCGTTGCGAGAAAATCACAGACATAGCTCTCGACCCCGGCCTCCAGCGTCGTGAAGGCCTTGTCGTAACCGGCGGAACGCAACCGCGTCATATCTGCCTCGGTGAAATATTGATATTTGTCGCGGATCGCTTCAGGGGTTGGCACGTAGCGGATGTTTTCCGGTTGTTCGAGCGCGGTAAAGACGGCGCGGGCCAGATCGGCGAAACTTCGGGCGGCGCCTGTCCCCAGGTTGAACAGCCCATTGACCTCGGGATTATCGAGCAACCACAACATGACGTCGACGCAATCACCAACCCAAACAAAATCTCTGAGCTGACCGCCGTCGGCGTAATCCGGATGGTGCGATTGAAAGAGTGTTGCTGGTTCTCCAGCTTTGAGCTGCCGGAAAAGGTGAGAGGCGACACTGGCCTGACCGCCCTTATGATATTCGTTCGGTCCGTAGACATTGAAGAATTTCAGGCCGGCCCATTGTGGAGGATGATGGGCTCCGTTCGTCAACTGACGAACAACCCAGCGATCGAAAAGATGCTTACTCCAGCCGTAGCCGTTCAAGGGTTCCAGCCGGGCCAGTGAATCGATCGAGGCATCGTCGCGGAATCCGAGCGCTCCATCACCATAAGTCGCCGCAGAGGAGGCGTAGATCAAAGGTATTCTTTTTGCTGTGCAGAAGTTCCAATAGAACTTCGACAGGCGGAAATTATTGGCCATCAGGGCATCGCCGTCGGTTTCGGTGGTTGCCGAGATGGCGCCGAGATGTATGACCGCGGTTAGGGGCTGGTCGAGCTGCTCCAGATAATCGGCGACCTGCTCCGGTGGGACCACGTCCTCGATTTCGGCTTTGGCAATGTTGCGCCACTTGTCGCCTTGACCAAGCCAGTCGCAAACGATGACGCCCTCACCGCGTTCGGAGAGGCTTGCGACGAGGTTTGAGCCAATGAAACCGGCACCGCCGGTAATGAGGATCATAACTGAAGATTTCTCCTGCTGGGCCAGCGATCGGTATGCGATCCCACGAGGGCCTGAGAATCGCGGCTCCTCTTATATAAGGCCAAGGCGGGTGAGAGAAGGGCGCTTTTTGGCTGCGCAGGCACTTCTGCCAAAACGCCAGCGAAAACCGGGAATGAAACTGCGGCAAAAGGTGGCATTCGCTGTGAAGTAATTGAACCCGCTGCCTTCACTGGTCATAGTGCTGATGGAACGCTGTCTGTGGCAAAGCGGATAACGTTTTTCTGCCAGCGTACATCTTGTACGCAGCGGCGAACCGGATTCAACATCGTTTTTATTGCTGTGAGCCTGTGACATGCAAACTCAGAACCGTTTTTTGGATGACCTCGCCCGTGTGACTTCCGGCGCAATGGGTGTCGCTGCCGGCGTACGGGGTGAAGTCGAGGCTCGTGTGCGCGAGCAGCTCGAACGCGTCTTGGCACAGATGGATCTTGTCCCGCGTGAAGAGTTTGAAGTTGTGAAGGCTATGGCTGCCAAAGCGCGCAGCGAACAGGAGGTGCTTAGCGAACGGTTGGCACAACTGGAAGCTTTGCTCGCTGAAAAAGAGATGACTTCCGGATCTGTTCGCCAAAAAAGTGCATCCTCTGCCAAGAAAGCTAAGCAGAAAGCCAAGCCGGGCGCTAAATCCACTCAAAAACCGGCTTCGAAGCCGACCGCGTCCGGAGATGGCGCCGTTACCTCAGAATCAGAATAGTTATCCACAGAAGTATCGCATGTAATCGCTGACGAGGCCGACTCAGCTATTGCGCCGCTGAATCGAAGATGGCACGCTACATTTGGTAGTTTGCAGTCGCGCTTTAACCATATTTCGGTAACAGACGTGTAATGCGGTCTACCTCTGGACGGCAGATAGCCGCCACATCAGCTAGGGGACTGCATTGCAATGGACACGCATACGACTGTAATTGGTAGTTCTCACAATCCTCTCGATATTCTCGAGGAACTGGTCATTGCGAATGACTGGAGCTTCGATCGCCATAATGATTCAGAGCTTACCGTCGAGGTGGCAGGGCGCTGGTGCGACTATCACATGTATTTTGTGTGGCAGCACGAGGTCAGCGCCGTGATTTTTACCTGCCAGTTCGATCTGCGGGTGCCGGACACCAAGCGGTCTGCGGTCTACGAGTTGATCGGTTCCGTGAACGAAAAGCTCTGGCTGGGGCATTTCGACCTGCTCTCCGACGATGGCACGGCAATGTTCCGTCATACTGTTCCACTGCGTGGCCTCCAGGCGGCAAGCGTCGAGCAGCTGGAAGATCTGGTCGATACCGCAGTTGTCGAATGCGAGCGTTTCTACCCGGCTATCCAGATGGTCGTGTGGGGCGGGCAATCGGTTCAGAATGCCTTGGCGGCGGCCTTGATGGAAACGGTTGGCGAAGCCTAATCTGTACGACAGCCAGACGGTATCTCAGGTTCTTCTCTCAAGAGATGGGCTTGCGCTGTCCATACAAAGTCCGAAATCTACGGCTTAAGAGCGTAAATTATGCAAATTGACGGATCCCTGCTGCTGGTTGGATGCGGCAAAATGGGCGGCGCATTGCTCGAGGGTTGGTTGTCTCAAGGTGTTAAGCCCGAGGCAGTCACGATCATCGAGCCTTTTGAATCCAGCTTTCTCGAACAACTGCGCGCACGTGGCGTGACGGCTATCAGTGTGGTGTCGGATCTGGTGGCGGATTACGACCCTGCCGTTGTTGTATTGGCAATCAAGCCACAGATGATGGACGGTACGATCAGGGAATACCGGACATTGTCTAATCCCGGCACCGTGTTTCTCTCAATAGCCGCAGGTAAGACAATCGATTACTTCCAGGCGGCCCTGGGCGATGACAGCGCTATCGTTCGTGCGATGCCTAATACCCCGGCCGCGGTAAGCCGCGGGATGACCGTGCTCTGCGCCAACGCCTCCGCTTCCGCGATGCAGAAGAAAACCTGCAGTCAGCTTCTTTCCACGGTTGGCGAGACTGCATGGGTTGAGGACGAAGGGCTGCTCGATGCTGTGACTGCCGTCTCCGGTGGCGGGCCGGCTTATGTTTTTTTATTGATCGAATGTCTGGCTCAGGCCGCCATAGATGCGGGGCTGCCGGACGACCTGGCACAACGGCTCGCCCGCGTGACGGTGGCCGGTTCGGGCGAGCTGGTTTATCAGGCCAGCGAGTCCCCGAGCCAACTGCGAAAAAACGTTACCAGCCCTGCCGGGACCACTTTGGAGGCTCTCAACGTCCTAATGGCGGCAGATGGACTGCAACCCCTCATGACCCGCGCCATTGCGGCGGCTACACAGCGTAGTCGGGAGCTTGGACGCCAAGATCCCACCTGAGGCACCCTCTGAAACCGCGCTCCAATCCTATCGTTAAAGGAGCTGTAAATGGAGTTGAAAGCCAGTTCCCGCCGCGTGCAGGAAGCTCTTGGCACATCGGGGGCAGACTTTGAGGTTCGCGTGTTTCCCGAAGGTACTCGGACAGCGGCCGAAGCTGCTGAGGCGATCGGCTGTGAAGTGGCGCAGATTGCCAAGTCGCTGATTTTCCGGGCGAAGGAGAGCAATCGATCGATTCTTGTGATTGCCAGTGGTGCCAACCGCGTTGACGAAAAACGGCTTGCGGCGTTGTTGGGAGAAAAGATCGGGCGGGCGGATCCGGATTTTGTTCGGGAAAAGACGGGTTTTGCGATCGGGGGCGTTCCTCCCGTCGCACATCGGGAGGCGCCGGTCACCTTTATCGATCGGGATATTCTCAACTATGATTCGATCTGGGCGGCGGCCGGCACACCGAACGCGGTTTTTCCGTTAAAATCCGCGCAATTGGCGGGGCTGACAGGTGGAACGATCGTCGATATCAAGAAAGAGTAGTGTTAAGCTGAGGTTTGTTGTCGCGATGAGCGCAAAAAACAAGAATTTGCCGATACTGCGCTCGAAACTCATTATGATCGAAACCAGATAGATAGGATGCCTGCTCCTGGCCGGAGTGATTAACTGCAGGCACAGGGTTATCGGAGGATACGATGGTAAAGAAGGCGGATATTCCCCAACATGTTATCGATACTGCGATGGACCTGGCGCGTGAGAAGGGTTGGCGCGAACTGTCGCTGACGGATATTGCCGAAGCAGCCAAGCTCCCGTTGTCCCAAGTCTATGATGTTTATCCTTCAAAGCAGGCCATTCTGAAGGGGTTTGCCAGGATGATCGACACCAAAGTCATTGCCGAAGAAGACAGCGATACTGGTAATGAACCGGCGAAGGATCGCCTGTTCGATATCATCATGCGCCGCTTGGATGCACTCGGTCCTTATAAGGATGCGCTGGCAGCAATCGCACATGATCAAGGCAGAGACCCGCTTGCCGCTGCTTGTAGTGCTCGCCGCCTGCACCGTTCTATGGCTTGCATGCTAGAGGCGGCCCAGCTATCGGCCGGCGGCGTCCGTGGGATGGTTCGGGTCAAGGCGCTCGCGGGCGTTTATCTTGCAACCCTGCGGGTCTGGTTCAAGGACGATGCTGAGGATCTGCCGAAGACCATGGCCTCGCTGGACCGTTACCTTACCCGCATTGACGGCTGTGCCCGCCGTTTCGCGAAAAAACGGCCGGAAGCTGCCGCAGCCTGACAGGTGGCCTTACGAGTGGGTTGCGAGGCGATCGGACCGATTCCACCCAATCGGAGCGGACGGCCCTGACTTCGATGCGATTGAGTAATACAATTATGTTGCACTGCAACAAAATGCTTGACGTCAGAAATTTTGCGCTTATATTCCGGTCATCAGAGACATTTGTGCAGTGCACAATATCACAATCTATGAAAAGGAATTGGGTCAATGGCCAATGCTGCAAAAACGGGGAACCCGTTCCTCGATGGAGATTTTAACGCCTTCATGGACGTTTCCAAGTTCGCAAAACAGTTCGAGGTTCCGGATCTTTCTAAGCTGACCGAGCAGTTCGCCGTCCCCGGCGTTGACACTGCTGCGATCATGGAAAGCCAGAAGCGCAACATGGAAGCCATCGTTCAGGCCAACCGGCTTTCATTCGAAGGTTCGCAGGCGCTGATGCACCGCCAGGGCGAGATTGTCCGTCAGGCAGTGGAAGAGGCTTCCCGCGCCGTTCAGTCTCTCTCGACTGCCGGCACTGCTGACGAAGTTATGTCCAAGCAGGCTGAGCTGGTTAAAGAGGCGTTTGAGCGCACGCTTTCCAACGTTCGCGAACTTGCAGAGATGGGCGCGAAGTCGAATCAGGAAGCTGTAGAAGTTTTGAACCAGCGCGTTTCGGACTCGCTCGAAGAGCTGAAATCGCAGATCAAGGCAACGAAAAAGAAGTAAGCTCCACTTTACGTCTTTTATTCGCTTTTGATTGAACAGGGGTCGCTATTTCAAGCGGCCCTTTTTCATTGCCTAATCTCCAAATACTTCGAAGTCGCGGCTGGTTCTCGTGCGAGCTGTGAAGCCGCCGCAGCGAGCTCTGCCGTTATCAAGGGCCGCAGCGCTCCGCCGGCTTCTCTTTAGTTTTCACTCCAGCTTCTACTGCTCGCTTCGCAGCAACTTGTCGTGCGCGCCGCTGTGGTGTTAGCGTCGCATCCCGGTCCGAATGGGGATCGGAGGGTGATCGTTCTTGACCGGAAAGGATGGGGCGAGTCGTTTTCTCTATCACTTTAAATTAAAGACTGGTGCCGGCTTTCTCTGGCCCAAAAAAATTGATCAAATTTTGGGAGATTTAGCGATGTCCGGTGGAGATACTACAGTCGAGGACAAAGTACTCGGCTATGACGAATTCTTGAGGGTTGATGTTCGCGTCGGCACTGTCATCAAAGCAGAGGAATATCCCGAAGCCCGTCGGCCAGCTTTTAAGCTCCTCGTGGATTTCGGCCCCCAGGTTGGAATCAAGAAAACCTCTGCGCAAATTACGGTTCACTATAGTTTGGAAAGCCTGCCCGGTCGGCAGGTGGCAGCCGTCGTCAACTTTCCGCCAAAGCAGATCGGCAAGTTCATGTCGGAAGTTTTAGTTCTCGGTTTTCCCGATGAAAACGGTGATATCGTGTTGCTCGAACCTGACCGAATCATTCCAAACGGCGGCCGAATGTCTTGAAGTTTCTGCTGTGACAATGCTGTCAGCGGTTGAGAATTCTTGCTCTAGCTGCAATGACATAAAATTACCACTGCTGGAATCGCCGCTCACCTTGTAAGTAACAGGCACTCTTCTATCTATTGTATGTTTCCAATATGCGTGAGCAGACGCTTTCTTCTTTTGGCCTTATTGGATCTTTCGTTCAAGAATTTGAAAATACCATTATCTTTTTACATGACTAAGGATCAGTTGTCGGATATATTGCGGGCGATTTTTGTTGTGCTTAGATAAAATTGGTTTTTGTTATAATTACCTCATTGAGCCGACACTCTCGCCTTTGGTGCGTTACTGAAATCACTGGCGTCAATACTGTATTCGGGAGACTTGAATGTCTGAAACTGCGGAAAAGCCTGAACTGCTTAGGTTAACTGCGCATATTGTGCAGTCTTATGTGGGCAACAATAGTGTCGGAAAAAGCGAACTGCCAGCTTTGATCACGAGTGTGTTTGACACCTTAAGTGGTACCGGCGTGGAACCTGAGCCGGAGCGTCTGAAGCCAGCTGTTTCAATTAAGCGGTCGATACAGCCTGACTTTATTGTTTGCTTGGAAGACGGCAAGAAGCTGAAGATGCTGAAGCGGCACTTGAGTACGGCGTACGGAATGACTCCCGAAGAGTATCGCGAACGCTGGAATCTTCCGGCCGACTATCCGATGGTCGCACCGAACTATGCAAAGCGACGCAGTAATCTGGCGAAAGAGATTGGTCTCGGCCAGAGCAATAAACGCTCGCGTAAAACAAAATCCAAAACCGCAAAGCGGTAGAACAGTTGCGCCAACAATTCCGTTATACCAGTAGTTACGAGCGCTCCTTGGGTCGGCACATTGCGGGCTTGGCGGTTCGTCTACTGAATACAGGGAAGACGCAGCAGCTTATGCCTAACTAGCGCGCGTGCAGCATTGCGATTTGCGCAGCTGCACAAAAGCCAAGTGAGTTGAAGCGACCGCGATACCGGCGCTTCGCGACTCCCACATCGAGATATACTATTCCTTGAGCGTAAATCGTACTTCGCCTTCCTGAAGGAGCGGTCGATTCACGCTCTTGGTCGTTTCATCCAAGTGTCGTCGTGCTCGTTTCCATAAGCTTATGGGACTCTTCGGTGCATCAGGTACAGCGCACAATGGACGAGATTGGTTACGTGGTTCGGATGACATGAAACGCCCCGTCATGGCATTATCGCTGGTGGATTTGACCATGTTGGAGCAGGTCGAGGATGTTTTCGTTTTTCGCTGAGATGTTCGGAAAAAGCCGTGAAGTGAGGTCGCTTGAGCGTCATCTGAGTCAAAGAGGTGTCAATCCACGGGCAGTAAACGACGCGACCAAGTTTACGATCAACAAGTGGATTCGCGAAACCATGGTGACTGTGGAGGCTTCAAATGATCCTGAAGAGCGAAACAGACAACGCGCGGACTTGCAGATTTCGGCTGCGGATCTACTGGCGTTTTGTGTTCTCGGAAATGAAGACTTCATCGAGGCAAACTCTGCAGAATTGGCCAGGTCTCAATACTCGCGAATTACCGCCGCCACCGAGGGGAGCAACGACTTCGACGCGGGCATTGTCATGCTGACGATTCACGCTGGTATCGCTCATCCAGAAATTGCCGAAAGCGTAGAGATCGAAAGCGAGTGACGAGCTTGCGGCTTCGGACACATGGGGCGGTAACTCGGGCGGACTCTGGCAGATCGTAACCTAAAGCGGCAGGCGAACTCGGGCGCGCAAACCTCCGCCTGGCGCGTCGTCGAGGCTTAATTCGCCTCCGTGACTGTGGATGACGTCGCGGGCGATCGTGAGACCCAAGCCGATCCCGCCCGTTGCCTGATTTCGTGACTGATCGAGTCTAAAGAAGGGCTTGAAAACGTCCTTGCGCCGCTCTGGCGGGATACCGGGGCCGTCGTCGTCTACCGTGATTTCTACTGCTTGGTCGCGCTGCCCCGCACGCACGGACACGTGCTTGCCGTATCGTTGGGCGTTGACCAGAAGATTGGCAAAGCAGCGTCTCGTGGCTTCCCGGCGCAACGGTAGAACGACGTCCTGTTCAGTGTGTAGGTCGATAATCCCGCCGTCCCGACTTGTCTGTGTCACGACTTCACGCAGCAAGGTCATGATTTCTGTTGATTGAGGCTGCTCCGTCCCTTCACCCCGGGCAAAAGCGAGATAGCCCTCAATCATGCGCTCCATTTCCGTGACGTCGGACTTCAGGTCTTCCACTTCACCTGACTGGTCGAACATCGCCAATTGTAGTTTCATTCGGGTCAATGGCGTCCGCAGATCATGGCTGACTCCGGACAGCATGTCGGTGCGTTGCTGAACCTGTCGTTTAATTCGCGATCGCATTTGGAGAAAAGCGGCCGATGCCTGCCGGACTTCTGCGGCACCTTCCGGTTTAAAGCCCTCGACGTCGCGGCCCTTGCCGAAGCTTTCGGCGGCCTGCGCCAATCGCTGGATGGGCGTCACCTGTTTGCGCATGAAAAAGACAGCGACACCGAACAGGATGACCGACGTCCCGACCATCCACATGATGAATATATAAGTAGTGGAGGAAAAAAGTCGTTTGCGGGGTACAAGTACGCGAAGGACGCCATCCGGCAGCTGCACATCGATTTTGACCCGTTCCTCCAGAGAGACCGTATCGATGACAAATGGGTACCCGAACCTGTCTTCGAGGGCTTCACTGAGCTTTCGGTTTAGAACACCGTAGCTGGGCGACTTCGCGTCACCAGGAAGAAAAGCGCCCTTTTCAAGTTCGATTTCAAGCGCGAACGAGCGGCGGGCGAGTCGAAAGGCGCGTGCACGCTGCACGTCGCCCGAGTCGCGCTGGATTAGCTCGATTACCACTGCAATATCGCCGGCGAGGCCTTGGGATAGGCGTTTGGTGATCGTATCGTAGTGGCGGTCGTAGAATACCCAGGTGGAAACGACCTGCAGCAGGACAAGAGGCGTGACGATAATCAGAAGTGAACGGCTTAGCAGCGTGCGCGGAATGATCCGCTTGAACGACGAAGACTTTGCCGCGGCCGTGCTCTTGTCGCCCGGTTGATCGTCAGTAATATCGCTGTTGGCTACGTTTGCTTGAGAAGCCATTTTTCATCCAATGTCATCGCTTGACGCCGGGTCTGGCATGCGAAGGTTCATATACAATCAATCAGGGATGAGTACATAGCCCGTTCCGCGGACCGTCTGAAGATATCTCGGGTACTTGGGGTCCGTTTCGATTTTTCGCCGCAGCCGCGTGACCTGCACGTCGATGGTTCTGCTATTGGCGTTGATTGGGCTCTCCGAGGTCAGAGCCTCGCGGCTGATCGGGACGCCGGGGCTTCGCGCAAGCGCCTTCAATAGCGAGGCCTCTGCGGCCGTCAGCCGAATGTATTCGTCGTTCTGTCTGAGTTCCTCGCGCGCCAGATCGAAACAGAAGCCACCGAAATTAATTTCCCCTGAAACCGGGGGCGCCGTGCTCTCCACGCGGCGGAGAATTGCGTTGAGACGAAGTACCAGCTCTCTTGGTTCGAAGGGTTTGGACAGATAATCGTCCGCGCCGGATTCGAGGCCGGAGATCCGATGTTCGGATTCTCCCATAGCGGAGAGCAGCAAGATGGGGACCTTGTTCGAGCTTCGCAGCCAACTGGTCAACTCCAGGCCATTTTCGCCCGGCATCATGATGTCCAGGACGATGATGTCGAATGTGAAGGCGGACAGTTTTTGCCGTGCATCGCCGGCATCGCCTGCGGTGGTAACACGGAAATTCTGGTCACTGAGATATTTGCGCAGCAATTCCCGAAGCCGCTTGTCGTCATCGACTACCAGAATATGTGCAGGCTCATCCATCACTGTCGCGTTTCCAAATGAAGCAGAATTATAGGTAACTCTTGCGACTCCGCCTAGGGCAAACGATAGTTAACCATAATCAATTGTCTGACGATAAGTTACTCACTTCAAAGAGTTAGAGAATTTATCAGTGCCCGGTATGACGATTGATACTCTGCAGTTTGATCGATATTCACTGAATCGGCAAAAAAAGTGAATCAGCCTTTTCCTTGTAGAGTTAGAGGGCGCTTCACGTTCTTGACTGGTTTCGCCGGGAACATGCGCGTCACAATAGCTCCTGCCGACTTGAGGCAGCCTATCGGCGGACGGTTGCGGGCTGAAGGGTTTCGATGTGGTCGAAGCGCTTGCGACCATCCTCGTCCATCAGATTGTAAAGTACCGTGCGGAAACCGGCGACGGCATCCGCTCCTGCAGCGCGATAGGCGCGCGCGATTCGGCGCCGCTGGTTTTCGATCAGTTCCGATTCCAGCTTTTTGCCCTTCTCGGTAAGTTCGAGGAGGCGCTGTCGTCGGTCCTCGGTCCCCGGTCTTTGCTGGATGAAATCTTCACGCACCAACTGGCTCAAGACGCGAGAGAGGCTCTGTTTGGTGATTCGCAGAATATCGAGCAGTTCACTCACCGTCATGGCGGGGTGACGGCCGACGAAATAGATCACCCTGTGATGCGCACGGCCGAAACCGTAGTGCGACAAGATCTGATCCGGCTCTGCCGTGAAATCCCTGTAGGAGAAGAAAAGGAGTTCCATCGCCTGGCGCAATTCTTCTTCACGAAGGAAGAGAGGGTTCGCACCGCTTTTTACGTCAGCCATATTGACATATATAATTACTAATGTTACACACTGCTTCGATGTTTTGTTAGAAAGTAACAAAATGCATAGACTCAGCGCAAAGATATGTTGACCATAGTGAGTCTGGGTGACGCCGAACAGATAGATTTCTGATTCTGGGCGACCGGAAGACCGAATTGAGCAAGCTTATCTTTGCGCGCACAAGAACTTATTAGGGCGGAAACGTAATGTCCATGATCCCTTTCGACGCTCGCGACGGCGTCATTTGGTTTAACGGCGAGCTGGTTCCTTGGCAGGATGCTAAGCTGCACGTCCTGACACATGGACTGCACTATGCAAGCGCCGTATTCGAGGGCGAACGCGCCTATAGCGGCCGGGTCTTCAAGATGACCGAACATCACGAACGATTAAAAGCCTCAGCGGAACTCCTGGGTTTTTCTCTGCCTTATTCCGTTGCTGCGATCGATCAGGCAGCGACCGAAGTCCTGAAGGCGAACGGTATCGTTGACGGTTATGTCCGGCCAATCGCCTGGCGCGGCAGTGAGATGATGGGAGTCTCAGCCCAGAACAGCCGAATCAATGTTGCGGTCGCGGCGTGGGAATGGCCGGCCTACTTCTCGCCGGAAGCCCGTCTGAAGGGTATTCGCATGACACTGGCTGACTGGCGCCGCCCCGCACCAGACACCGCGCCAACCCGTTCAAAGGCCGCCGGGTTGTACATGATTTGTACGCTTTCCAAGCATGCGGCGGAGGCCAAGGGCTTTAACGATGCCTTGATGCTTGATTATCGTGGTCAGATCGCTGAAGCGACAGGCGCCAATATCTTTTTGATCCAGGACGGCAAACTCCACACGCCGACGCCGGATTGTTTCCTCGACGGTATTACCCGCCGAACGGTCATCGAGTTGGCAAAGGCGCGCGGCTATGAGGTGATCGAGCGCGCTATCATGCCTGAGGAATTGGCGAATACGCAGGAAGTGTTCCTGACCGGAACGGCCGTTGAAGTGACCCCGGTTGCCGAGATCGATGATTACAAGTTCACACCTGGTGACATCACGCGCGACCTTCTGACCGCTTATGATGAATTGGTTCAGCAACCGGGATTTGCGGCCAGTGCCGCATAACGTCTGATTGGTTTCGCAGCCTCAGGGAACCACAAGAATCGGCCCGCTAACTACAGCTTTAAAGTGCAGGTTTTCAATATTGCGGCGCTCCATTCGGGGCGCCGTTCTATTTAGAGATAAATGCGGCAGCTTATTTTGCCCAGCGGGCGGCCGCTTCGTCGTCACTGTCGCGCGCGTCGACCCACTTTCCGCCGTCGGGTGTATCCTCGAGCTTCCAGAATGGGGCCTTGGTCTTCAGCCAATCGATTAGAAAATGACAGCTTTCGAGTGCGGCCTGACGGTGCGGGCTCGCGGTCGCGACCAGTACGATCTGATCTCCCGGTTCCAGATGGCCATAGCGATGGATGATCAGGCTTGCATCGAGCTGCCAGCGTTCCAGGGCTTCCGCCTCAATCCGTCCGAGCATCTTTTCCGTCATTCCGGGATAATGCTCCAACGTCATGGCGCCGACTTTTTCGCCACCGGCCATGTCGCGCACTAATCCGACGAAACTCGCCAGGCCGCCGATGGCGTGATTGCCCTCCGTCAGAGCACGCAGCTCCGTGCCGAGATCGAAGTCCTCGCGCTGGACACGTATCATGAGCCTATCCTCTGATCATCGGTGTTATCCGCCGGTTACGGGCGGAAACAATGCGACTTCATCGCCGGGAGCCACCGGATCGGTGAAGTCGGCGTATTCCTGGTTCACTGCGATACGCAAGGCATCGATGTCCGCAAGCGCGTCCTCGTAGCCTGGGCCGCGTTGCTTAAGCCAGACCAGCAGTTCGGCGACAGTTTTGACCTCGGAGGGTGGTGACACCGTCTCCTCCGAGACCCCTGTTTTGGTTTTGAGCCACGCGAAATACAGCAGTTTCATCCAATTACCTCACTGAACGGCAGATAGTCCACCAGCGTACCTGGCTCCACCTGAGTCATCTCCTCAGGCAACTCGACCAGGCCTTCGGATTCCACGAGCGATGAGAGAATACCGGCTCCGTCACGTGGGAATTTCCGTGCGTGCAAGACGCCGTCCGTGCCCGGCTGCAGGTTCACCCGAAGCCATTCACGCCGGTCTTTCTTTTTCCTGTAGGAAAAATCGGCTCGGACCGCAAATCTCTGCGGCGCCGTCACACTGCCTCCCATCAGACGCATCAGCATGGGACGGACGATCACGACGAACGTCACCAAAACGGCCACGGGGTTGCCCGGCAGGCCGACAAAGGGCACCCGGCCGATCTGACCCAGTGCAATGGGGCGCCCCGGCTTAATCGCCAGGCGCCAGGCGTGCATCACACCCAGAGACTCGATGGCTTGCTTGACGTGGTCTTCTTCCCCGACTGAAACGCCGCCCGACGTGACGACGACATCATGGCTGTTCGCCGCCTGGGCGAGAGCCGATTCAATAAGGCCCGCGTCGTCCTTCAGGATTCCAAGATCCGAAACCTGGCAGCCTAGAGATTTCAGAAGGCCGTTAAGGGTATAGCGGTTGGAGTCGTGGATCGCGCCTGCTTCCAGGGTGCAGCCTGGTTCGCGTAACTCATCGCCGGTCGAAAACAGTGCGACTCTTAGTGGGGAGGAGACTTTCAGCTCCGCACGTCCCACGGCTGCTGCCTGACCCAGATCCTGCGCACGCAAACGCTGTCCCTTCCGCAAGACTCTGCTGCCCGCACGTACGTCTTCTCCGGCGTCGCGACGATTGGCACCGCGCTTGATACCGGCGGGAATGACGACCCAGCCGTCCTCCAGCGTGCAGTCTTCCTGCATCATCACTGTGTCGGGCCCCTGGGGCATCACTGCACCGGTAAAAATACGCAGAGCCTCTCCCCGTTGAGGTGGCGAGGTCGGATGCTGTCCGGCCGCTTGCCTGCCGGAAATACGCAGGCGGGTTGTGCTGTCCGGGTTCAGGTCGTCGAAGTAGACCGCGTAACCGTCGACGGCAGAATTATCATGCGGAGGAATGTTCGACGGCGCCGTAACATCTTCCAGAAGGATCCGGCCAAGCGCATCGGTTGTTGCAAGAGATTCAGGTGACGTCACGCTGTCGAGCTTTTCCGCAAGCAAAGCAAGCGCCTCATCGGTCCGCATCAAGCGGCCGCCATGCGCAAAACAGTCATCAGATAGCTGTGCCACGGAGCCTCTGCCTCAATTCCCTGCTGTCATGATTTAGAGTTCCATCGTTCTTGACGTGTCAAAGATACTTTAACCCTTTGATATGGAACAGCTTACTGACAGATTGCCAATTCTTCGGGTCCGTCGGTTCCACCTGCTTCCATATATGATGGCTATGCATCGGGCAGGCTGCAATGCGAGATGATGAAATCGGCAATTGCTTTGACGTCGTTCAGATGCAGCTGCGGCAGATCGATCCCCTCCACTTTTTCGTCGCTGGCGATCGCGACGACGTGTGGATCCTCCGTGCAAAGCAACGGCTTGCCGACGGAGGGGCGGTGGACTTCGAGTTTTGGGTGCGGCGCTTTTTTGAAGCCTTCGATCAGCAGCAGATCGACGGGCGACATCTTACCGACCAGATCCGCGACGGTTGGTTCCGGGGCCTCTCGCAGCTCATGCATCAGAGCCCAGCGCTTGCCGGACGAGATCAACACCTCGTTGGCGCCAGCCTGGCGGTGTTCATAAGAGTCCTTGCCCGGTTTATCCACGTCGAAATTGTGATGTGCGTGCTTGATGGTCGAAACCGTCAATCCACGTGACACCAGCTCAGGGATAACTTGGCAGACCAGCGTGGTTTTCCCGCTGCCGCTCCAACCGGCGAGCCCAAAGACTTTCATGGCCATACCGCTACGCCCCGGGACGGCTGTCCAGCATATGCTTCAAGCCGCTGGCCATGTAGTCGTAGCCGGTCACCACGGTCAGAGCCCCGGCGATCCACAGTCCCCACTCACCGGCACTCTGCACCGGCCAGGAGGCTGGCCCGGCATCACCGACGATCAAGGTGCCCAGCGCGATCATCTGGATGACAGTTTTCCATTTTGCGAGCTTGCTGACGGGCATCGCCACCTTGATTTCCGCGAGGTACTCGCGCAGGCCCGATACAAGGAGCTCACGGCAGAGAATGATAATCGCTGGAATGACCACAAGGTCTTCAATGCGGCCAACTGCCGTCAGCATGATAATAACCGATGCAATCAGCAGCTTGTCGGCAATGGGATCAAGAAATCGACCAAGTGAGGATTCATCGTTCATGTTGCGCGCCAGATAGCCGTCAAGCCAATCAGTTGCGCAGGCCAGTGTGAAGAT
This sequence comes from Pelagibius sp. Alg239-R121, assembly GCF_947331435.1. Lineage (GTDB taxonomy): Bacteria > Pseudomonadota > Alphaproteobacteria > Kiloniellales > Kiloniellaceae > Denitrobaculum. The sequence goes on from NZ_CAMZOF010000005.1 coordinate 298,925, forward strand.
ACCCCAGGCAAGCCAACGATTTGTCGGCGTGTCGACGTACATCAGACCGATCATCACAGGAATCAAAACGATGCGCGATAGTGTCAGAAGATTGGGCAGCGTTGTTAACATCGACGTCGTGCGATCCTGCTAGAGCCTGAACGATTTTCACTGGATTCGGTGAAAAACGTGAATCAGTCTCTTCATCATATAGTGAGAGCGCGATTCACGTTCTTGACTGCTTCAGTCAATTACGACCGCACTCTTGTGTCGGGTGTCCTGTCCTGGGATTACCCGACCCCAACTCACCGATTAGGCGAATTGCGCCTAAGCTAAACTCCTTCAGCCTGAGACTAAAGGGCAATTATCCAAGGGTGTTGAAATGATCATAAATTTTACGCGCAACGGCCTTATTAATGCCCTCGACCGCTTCGAGATCACTCAGCCCTGCCCGTGAGACCGCACCGGCACTGCCGAAATGGAGAAGCAGCGCCTTCTTTCGCTTGGCGCCGATCCCCGGCACATCGTCCAGCACAGAGCGCAGGCGGCTCTTTGTGCGGCCTTTGCGGTGCGTCTCAATGGCGAAGCGGTGCGCTTCATCGCGCAGGCGCTGAATGAAGTAGAGTACCGGATCCCTGGGGCCGAGCATGAAGGACGGCTTGTTTGGCAGGAATATGCGTTCCCGGCCGGCATTTCGTTCTGGTCCCTTGGCGACGGCAGCAATAGCAATGTCGTCGATGCCGAGTTCATCGAGGACCTCAAGGCCGACGGTGAGCTGTCCTTTGCCGCCGTCGAGGAGGATCAGGTCTGGCCATTGGTCACTGCGGCGTTCAGGATCCTCCTTCATCACCCGCGTCAGTCGGCGATGCAGCACCTCGCGCATCATCGCGTAGTCGTCACCCGGGGTGAAAGCTTCCAAATTTTGGGATTCTACTGCACCGCCCAAGGATGCCTTCTCGTTTTCCACGCTCTCTTCCTCGGTTCCGGAACTGGCTTCCGGGGTTTTTGCCGGGGAATTGGCAGCGCCGCGGATCGAGAATTTCCGGTAGGAGGATTTGAGAAAGCCTTCAAGTCCGGCGACGATCATCCCACCATAAGCATTGGAGCCTTGGGTGTGACTGTTGTCGTAAACCTCGACCCGCTCAGGAGTGGATTCCAGTCCCAGCGCCTCGGCCAGGCCTTCGAGCAACCGGCGCTGGCTACCGCTTTCCGCCAGCCGGCGGGCGAGAGCCTGCTGGGCGTTTTTCAGGGCGTTCTCGATGATCTTCCGTTTGGCTCCGCGCAGAGGGGTCGCGATTTCGACGCGATGCTCGGAGCGGAACGACAAGGCTTCGCTGAGGAGCTTGAGGTCCGTGGGTTGATGGCTTGTCAGGATAAGCTTTGGAATCGGCTTGTTGTCATAGAACTGGGACAGGAACGATGACAGAACAGCGCCGATTTCGAGTGTCTTGTCGTGACTTGGGAAATAGGCGCGGTTGCCGTAGTTGCGCCCGGCCCGGAAGAAAAACACCTGGATGCAAATCTGCCCGGCATCGGCATGGGCGGCGAAGATGTCGGCGTCGTCAATCCCTGCAACGTTTACATCCTGGCGCGACTGTATATGGGCCAGCGCCCGAATGCGGTCGCGGTACTCTGCTGCGACCTCAAAATGCATGGCTTCGGATGCTGCTTCCATCTGTTTGACCAGGTCCTGCTGTACCCGTTGTGACCGTCCCGACAGGAAGGCACGGGCTTGATCAACGAGTTCGCCATAGGCTTCGGGCGTGATCCTATCGACGCAGGGGGCGGAACAGCGCTTGATTTGATACAGCAGGCAGGGGCGCTTGCGGTTGTTGAAGACCCCGTCGCTGCAAGAGCGCAGCAGAAACGCCTTCTCCAGGGCGGTGATGGTCATGTTGACCGCTTTGGCATCGGCGAAGGGGCCGAAATAGTCGCCGTCCCTCTTCTGAGCACCGCGATGTTTGGTGATCTGTGCCGTTTCCCGGTCGGCCGTGACGAATATATAGGGAAATGACTTGTCGTCGCGCAACAGCACGTTGTAGCGCGGCATCAAGCGCTTGATCAGATTGCTTTCGAGAAGCAGCGCCTCGACTTCGGTGTGGGTGGTAACGAACTCCATGGACACCGTTTCCGAGACCATGCGTTTCAGGCGATAAGGCAGTTTGCCGACACCGGTATAAGAATTGACCCGCTTTTTCAGATTCTTTGCCTTGCCGACATAGAGTGCGTCGCCCTCGGCAGATAGCATGCGATAGACGCCGGGCGCGCCCGGCAGTGTCTTGACGGCCGTTGCAATCACGGCAGCGCCGCGTTCCAGACGGTTGCCCACGTTCTCTTCGGAATCAGATTGCGATCCTACAGGGGCGGCCTCCGGTGATGTAGCAGGATCGTTTGCCGATACCTCGGCTTGCCCTGGGCGGATCTCTACATTCCAGGGCGCAGCCTGCTCCGAGAGGCCGGACGTCAGGGCCTCGCGGTCAAGAGCGTCCTGATTCGGCATGGCAGAGCGCTTACCACCCTGTGATGGATCGTTGCGGCGCCGCTTTCCGGAAGATCTCACCATCGCTTAGCCATATCAGGGATTGTCGAAGTCATATGTCGGCGCATCACACATCCAAATTCACAATCGCCCGTTATGAGTGTTGCCGCCGTAGTATCGCCTGCCAGGCCCTTCGAAGAAAGGTAGCGGATGCATAAATGGCTGCCCAAATTGCTCCTCCGACAATAGTGACATAGATGTGACAGAAATGTGGAACCAGCCACGCGGGTACTCATTGGCGGGTTTTTTACGCCTTAAATTGTCGTTAACCAACATATCCACGGAATCTGTGGATAACTCTGTGCGTATATGAAGGTTGCGATGCCTTAGCCCTAGAGGAATCAAGCCCTTGCTTGGTATGCCTAAAAAATAGGCAAAAAAATATAACTTATTGAAATTTATAAACAAAAACTAAGTCAAGTGTAAAGAAACCTTAACGAAAGAAAAATCGACATTGACTCCGTTCGGTTTAAAAGAGGCCTCGGAAGGGTTGTGCAAAACTTTCACCTTCCGACATGATAGATTACGTTTTCGCAAGGGTTTATGGCCCACTATTGAGTCTTTACGATGACGTTAACGAATTGTGACATTGATGTTTCGCTTCGTCGTGTCGAGTCCTGTCCACGACGCCGTATCGGCCACGATTAGCTTTTACGCCGCCGCTCGATTTCAATGCCGATTCCGCCGACATCTGGATAGCGATCAAGCTTTTCAATGCGAACGCGCGTGGCAGATACACGCTCGTCGAAGAAACAGGCTTCGATGACCTGGTCTGCCAGTGTTTCCAGAAGGCGGACGTTGCTGTCCAAACAGGTGCGGCGGATTCGCGTAACCAGATGTCCGTAATGAACCACTTCGGAAATCTCGTCGTCGTCCGGTGCCGAGGGCTGAATCTCGATTTCAAGATTGAGACGCAGGCGTTGACTGCGTGCGCGCTCCTCGTCGGTCAATCCGATCCAGCAGGTGAGAGTCATGTCGCGGACCACGATCCGTTGCGACGTCAGCGCGGTTTGAGCGAGCATGGAGTCTTCGGGTTTCGACTCAACGCGCGTAGATGCCGACATGGCGATTCCTTTGGTTACAGTTATTAATCCAAAAATTTATGATCTTTGGCCGGCTGCGCCCAACCAAGGTGTTCGCCGCCATCCAGTGCAATCATCTGACCTGTCATCGACTTTGCTGCCAGCAAAAACCGTGCGGCAGAGCATATTTCTTCTGGCGATGTCCCGATTCCAAGAGGAAGGGTCAAACACTGTGCCTTGAAATCGACATCGCTCTGCCTGGCATTGGGCAGGGCCGGGCCGGGTCCGATACCATTAACACGGATCCTGGGTGCCAGCTCAAGCGCGAGTGCTTTTGTGAGTGCCCACAGGCCGGCTTTGGAGAGAGAGTAACTCAGATAGTGCGGCGTCTCATTCCAGACCCGCTGATCGATCATGTTGATGACAACTCCGCCCAAAGGTTCCGGATCGTGCCCGTTTCGCGTCACCTCGGTTGCAAGTGCTTGCGCGAAGCTCTGTATGAGAACCAGCGGGGCACGAAGGTTGGGTTCGACATGCTGGTCCCAGCTTTGTCTTGAGGCTGTCTCGATGGAATCCAATTCGAAGGTCGAGGCGTTGTTAATCAGGCATCCCAGCGGACCGATTTGCTCGACCGCATTCGGAATCAGGTCCTGCACCGCTGGCTCGTCCGCCAAGTCGGCCTGAATGGCCACCGCTCTGCCGCCGTTCGCTGTAATCTCCTCGACCAGTGCCTTAGCTTCCGCATCCGAGGTGTTGTAGTGCGCGGCGACAGCCCAGCCCTGGGCGGCAAAATCCAATGCAAGCGCACGTCCTATGCGCTTTGCCGCACCGGTTATCAGCACGGCGCGCGGATAGCTGGTGGAATGGCTTAAGGCTTTCTGTTCATTCATCGGCGCGAGCATGCAGAAGAGGGCGCGTAATGACAAGTTCCGCCGCGACGCAAATTATAGGGTCTGCGTCGAAAAGCGACCGGACTCTGATTTGGCGGGTTACAGGGCAATTTTCGCTCTTGCCAGTTGCAGTCAAAATTGGTGGCGCACTGGCCGCCAGAACAGGCACAACGGGGCATTGCGGTTAGACTGCAGCCGGAACCACGCCGAACTGATAAGTAATGTAGAGACCATAGAGCAGCAAAAAGATCAGACCGGAACGGCGGCCAATCTGACCCCGGAACATGATCAGCGGAACGACCATTAAGGAGACTGCCGCCATGATCCAGACATCGAAGCCGAGAACGGCCGCATCGACATGAAACGGCGTCACCATCGCCAGCACACCCAGGATCAGTAGAATGTTGAAGAGGTTCGATCCCAGCGCATTGCCGAGGGCGACTTCTGTGTGCCCGCGTATGGCTGCGGTGATGGAGGTTGCGAGCTCAGGCAGTGAAGTTCCGAAGGCCACCAGGGTCAGGCCTATAACCGTTTCTGAGACGCCAGCTGCGCGGGCGATCTGCACCGCGCCCCGAACCAGTAGTTCGGACCCCAAAACCAGGCCTGTGATGCCACCGAGCACAAGCAAGACCGCGACCATCACCGATTTCGGCGCACTCTCGATTTCTTCTGTAACCTCTTCGTCCAGCCCGGCCAGGACGTCCTCTGGCGCATCGCTTCCGTTTCTGGAGGCATCAGTACGGTAGCTGTACCAGACATAGCCGATAAGAACGGCAATCATGACAACGCCGTGTAAAAAAGACAGTTCGCCATAATAGGCGAAGCCCACGAACATCGCGGTCGCTGCGAGGACAGCAAGGCAGTCCCGCAACACCAGTTTTGGTTTGGTGGCGATCGGCGAGATGATGGCCGCCACACCCAGAATCAAAAGGATGTTGGCGATATTGGATCCGACCACGTTGCCGACGCCGATATCTGTAACGTCTTCCAGGCCGGCGGTTATTGTCACCACAAGTTCAGGCATAGACGTCGCAAAAGCCACAACCGTCAGGCCGATCAGCATGGGCGACAGGCCGAGGTTGTTGGCCACGCCGATGGCGCCGCGCAGCAGAACCTCACCGCCAAATGCAAGGAGCAGCAGTCCGGCGCCGGTCATCATAAAGGCTAATGGCGTCACAGTGGCTAAACCCTTTTCCGGCGCATGATCTTGGGGCGGGCGGGAACGTACGACCCGCCGGATAGGGCTGTGATGGCAAAAAACATGTCAACCAATCTGTTGTGCGCGGCACGGACCGCCTTCGCGCTCTTAAGGGTGTTCCTTATCGAGGTGCATAATCAGGTCGATGGTGGAATGGATAGGTAAATGCGTCTTCCCCCCGGAATTTTCAATATTTATCGGATTTCTGCAGTATTGGTAACCCCTGCTATGCGAATTCACGCTCACCCTCCTACTTCATCTCGCGCGCAGTGCTCGAAACGTTCGACTTGAGCCGTCGAGGGTTTCTCAGGCGTTATCATCTCCGCCATCGCCGGGTTTCAGGTTCAGCGATGCCGAGTTCATGCAGTAGCGCAAACCTGTGGGAGCGGGGCCATCTTCAAAAACATGTCCGAGGTGGGCATCGCAGCGCGCGCAGAGGACCTCGGTCCGCTTCATCCAGAGCTTGCGGTCAACCTTCGTTGCAACGGCTTCCTCTGAAACGGGTGCCCAGAACGACGGCCATCCAGTTCCGGAATCATATTTTTCACCTGATCGGAAAAGCGGTGTGTCGCAGCAGATGCAGGCATAGGTGCCCGGGTTTTTGTTATCATGATACAAGTTTTGAAAAGGACGTTCTGTACCCGCTTGTCGGGTCACGTGATACTGTTCGGAGCTCAACTGAGCACGCCATTCAGCATCTGTCTTTTCGATCTTTTCGCTCATCCGCTAATTCTCCCTCATTTCAAGAATGCCATCGCTCGCGCCCAACGCGTTTCTCCACTCCATTCTCAACCAAACTCTATATATAGACTTGAAGCCTATATACAGAGGCGAACCAATTCCTGTACCTGCGTCACTAAATCCGATGGCTTTGCAGCCATTAATTTGTCACTCTTTCTCGTGAACTGTCATGCACAGAATCTGTTTTGGCTTAAAAGAAACGCGTTCCGCGTAAGTCTTTCTTAACGCTGATATTTGTCAGGAAACAAAACATTTGCATATGTAAAAAATATATTCCCTGACACAAAAAATTGAAGAACCAACAGCGAGTTTTTATACATCACGTTTGCGTTATTTATTGATGTTGCTAAAGCATTAACCATATCTAAAGCAAGACGGGAGAGGTCCTGTAGTCAACTGATTACCCGACGTGCCGGTGCAAAGAAAGGATCCGGCAAGGTCGAGGTGGAGGATGCAATGTCGAATTTTGTTGAAGCGATGAAGAAGATTTCGATGCCGGGGGCTTTCGCGATGATGCTCGTCTCCGGTGCCGTCGCAGCAACGCCGGCATCCGCGCAGGCCGTCTCCTGTGGAGAGCGTCAAGCCATCCTGGATAGCTTGAAAGACCGCTACCACGAGGGTCGCACTGCTTACGGAATCACTGCCGACGGTCGCTTGCTTGAAGTGTTTTCCGGGCCTTCCGGCTCTTGGACCTTGCTGATGACGCAGCCAGGCGGCAAGAGCTGTCTGATGTCGAGTGGTGAAGGTTGGCGGCATATTCTCGAAATGAAGCCTCAGGATCCCGTCGCCTGATCGCGGTGTCCCGGTTTAGAGTGTGAGGGCGATTCCCGTTCTTGACGCTATTTCGTCAAGAACGATCGCGCCCTAGCTTGCGATCAATCTTGCCTGAGGCAGGGATACGGTCACGCAGCTGCCTTCGCCAACGCGGCTCTGAAAGGAAATGTCGCCGTCATGTAGCTGGACCAGGCTCTTGGCGATGTAGAGGCCAAGACCGGCACCGCGCTGCAAACTGCTGTGATCAGGGCTCGCCTGGGAAAAGGGTTCGAACAAGGCCGGGATCATTTCTTCTGGGACACCGATCCCTGTATCGGTGATGCTCAATATTAGATAATCTCTGTGGGCGTTAAGTTCGACCTGCAGCTTCACGGTTCCGCCACCCGGCGTAAATTTCACTGCATTTGAGATCAGGTTCAGCAAGATCTGCTTCAGGCGGGTATGGTCGGCGTACAGTTCAGTCGATGCATCCAATCCTTGCCGGGTAATGTTAACGTTCTTTCCTTTACAAGCCGGCTCCAACGCGGTTGTGCATTCTTCCAGGATGGCATTGAGGTTGACCTGTGTTTCTTTTAACTCCAGGCGTCCGGCCTCGATGCGCGACGCGTCCAGGAGGTCAGAAATCAGATTGAAGAGATGGTTGCCGCTGGCGCCGATGTCCTCGAGAATTTCGCTCTGCCTGCCGTTTAACTCGCCGTAAACGCCATTGAGCAACAGATCCGTGAAACCGATAATTGCATTGAGCGGTGTTCGCAGCTCATGGCTCATGGTGGCCAGAAAGTCGCTTTTGGCATGATTTGCCTGGATTGCCGCAAGACGGGCAGTATCTAGTTCGTGCGTCCGTTCCTGAACCCGGCGTTCCAGGGTCTGATTTAGACTCTCGAGCTGCCGTTCCGCGCGTTTTCGCGACGAAATATCTTCCTCGGTAATGACAATCGAGCGATCGCCGGTCATGGGATCCTGGGCGGGCCGGGCATCCAGGTGATGCCAGCGTTTGCCCTTCGAGGTCCGTACCCGGAAGTCGCCGCTATGCCGATGTCCGCGCCGGCAAGATTTCACCAGTGCATCGACGGCCTGCGGTTTGATGAAGCGCTGGCCCAACGCACTTGAAGTCCCCGCCTGCCCATCCTGCGGGAGATTGTATGCGACACTGGCGGCTGGATTTTGAGCAAGCAATTCGCCCTCGAGCGAAAAAATACTGACCATGAGTGGAGTGTAGCGCGCGGCCTCCAAGATCCGCAGAGCTTCAGGTTCCCGGCGAAGATCGATTGGCGCAGTCGCCTCTATGAGGATAGCCGGGATATCTTGTTCGATAGTGACCGGTTTCATGTCCAAAACGACGGTGGTCGGATGGCCTTTTGGATAGAGAGTCCAGGTCTCCATCACTGAATCGCCGTCAAGGGTCGTTTCGACGATCTGCCTCAGTCGCAGCCGGACGGTCTCCGAATCACCGGAATAATCCCGTGAGACGAGTTCTTCGAGAGAGCCCGCATCCCAGAATTTCAATGCACTTTTGTTCGCCCACCACATCCCGTGGCGTTCGACATCGAACACCCAGATCGGTGTACGGAGCGCATCATACTTCCTGATAGCGGTATGATCGTTAAAGTGAGTTAACTGCGGCACATCCATGATTCCGGCAAAAACGCCAAGTTGCATAACTGTACGAGAAGTTGGCAGCTCCCAATATCCGTAGATACACGTAAGCCGATCTGGGGATGGGCGCGCCCTTATCCGTGAACTTCGGACGTGAAGCTTGAAGTGGCTAAGTCCTTGGCGTTCACAGGTTGTGTGTGCTCGCAGCGTATATTATTGGCAGCCGCTTAGCGTCGGCGCGCTTTACCCTTGGACTTTTTCCGGCTCTTCGACGCGGCGTCGGCACGAGCAATACGACCGGTAAAGTCTGCACTTCCCGACTTAGGGTGTTTGGACGTTAGTTCAAGCTCGCTGTTTTCCAGGTGCCGTATTTCATCTCTAAGACGGGCGGCTTCCTCGAATTCCAGATCGGCGGCCGCGGCGCGCATGCGTTTGTTAAGGTCTTCAAGGTGGGTCTTAAGGTTGTTGCCGATCAGGTGCGGCGTTGTTTGATCGCCGGTATCGACGGTCACATGGTCGCTTTCGTATACGCTCTGCAGAATATCGGTAATCTGTTTGCGGATAGATTCAGGCGTGATGCCGTGGGCCGCGTTGTAGGCCTGCTGTTTTTCCCGCCTGCGATCGGTTTCACCCAAGGCCGCCTTTAAAGAGTCGGTCATGACATCGGCGTAAAGAATCACCTTGCCATCGACGTTACGGGCCGCGCGGCCGATCGTTTGGATCAGCGAAGTGGTCGAGCGCAGAAAACCCTCACGGTCCGCATCCAGGATACAGACCCGGCCGCACTCAGGAATATCGAGCCCTTCGCGCAGCAGATTGATGCCGATCAGGACATCGAACACACCAAGACGCAGATCGCGGATGATCTCGATGCGTTCCAGTGTGTCCACGTCCGAGTGGACGTAGCGGACCTTGATCCCGGCCTCGTACATATACTCGGTCAGATCTTCGGCCATGCGCTTGGTCAGGGTCGTCACCAGGACCCGTAAACCCGCATCCACCGCAAGGCGGCATTCGCCGATGAGGTCGTCGACCTGGGTTTCGGTTGGCCTGATCTCGCAGACCGGATCAATCAGGCCCGTCGGCCGGATCACCTGCTCTGCATAGACGCCACCGGTTTGCTCAAGCTCCCACTTGCCAGGGGTCGCTGAAACATAGACCGATTGCGGCCGCATCGCGTTCCATTCCTCGAACTTCAGAGGCCGGTTGTCGATGCAGGAGGGCAGGCGGAAGCCGTATTCGGCCAGCGTCGATTTGCGCGCAAAGTCGCCTCGGTACATGCCATGGAGCTGACCCGTGGTGACGTGACTCTCGTCGACGAAAATCATCGCGTTTTCAGGCAAATACTCGAAGAGGGTCGGCGGCGGTTCGCCGGGTTCCCGTCCGGTCAGATAGCGCGAATAGTTTTCGATGCCAGCGCAGGAGCCGGTGGCCTCGATCATCTCCATGTCGAAGGTCGTGCGCTGTTCAAGGCGTTCCGCCGCCAGAAGCTGGTTAGTGGTACGGAAATGCGCCAGCTGCGTCTTGAGATCCGCTTTGATCTGCTTGACTGCCTGCTGGAGCGTCGGGCGTGGTGTCACATAGTGACTGTTGGCATAGACCTTGATCTGTTCCAGCGCGTCGGTTTTCTGACCGGTCAGAGGGTCGAATTCGTGGATGTATTCGATTTCGTCACCGAACAGACTGACCCGCCAGGCCCGATCCTCGTAGTGAGCAGGAAAGATCTCGATGGTATCGCCGTTGACCCGGAAGGTCCCACGCCCAAAGGCAACGTCGTTGCGGGAGTAATGCAGCTCGACCAGAGAAGCCAGCAGTTCGCGCCGGTCGATCATCTGTCCGGGCTTCAGGCTGATGATCATTTGCGCGTAGGTCTCGGGCGAGCCGATACCATAGATGCAGGACACGGAGGCAACGATGATAACGTCGTCGCGCTCAAACAGGGCGCGGGTTGCCGAGTGGCGCATGCGGTCGATCTGTTCGTTGACCGAGGAGTCCTTCTCGATATAGGTATCGCTGCGCGGGACGTAGGCTTCGGGCTGGTAGTAGTCATAGTAGGAGACGAAATACTCGACCGCATTGTCCGGGAAGAAGGATTTCATCTCCGAGTAAAGTTGAGCCGCGAGGGTTTTGTTGTGGGCCAACACGAGCGTCGGACGCTGCAGGTTTTGAATGGCATGAGCCATGGTGAAGGTCTTGCCGGACCCCGTGACGCCGAGCAGTACCTGGTCCCGCTCACCGTTGATAAAACCTTGGGTCAGCTCCTCGATCGCCTTGGGCTGATCTCCAGCCGGTTCGTATTCGGAATCGATCCGGAAGGGGCGGGAGTCGGCCTTGGAAAAGGAGTCGGGCAGGGCTTCGATCAGTGTTGTGCTCATGATCGTATTTATGACTCGCGGCGGCGGCGAGGGCCAGTCTTGACTGACTCGCTTCCCACAAAATCAGCGCGCTCTCGGGGCAGGACCGCCCGCTCTCTTGAGGGGTCGGTAAAGCGCCATAATACCTAAGGTGGAGCCTAGCCCCAGGATTCGGTTGCGCCGCGGCGCCTGGCGACCGGGCGCTGTTTCTCGGATTCTTCAAATACGTGTATCTCCTGCGAGGGCCGGCCAAAATAGTAGCCCTGACCGAAGGTGATGCCGCAGTTGATCAGAAACTTACAGGTTTCCTGATCTTCGACCATCTCCGCGACTGTGTCGATCTCCAGGTCCGAACAAAGCTCCGCGATGGCCTTGAGAATATGAGCCGAGGTCGTGTCGCTCAGGCATTCGCGGACGTAGCTGCCGTCAATTTTCAGAATATCGACCTGAAACTGCCGAAGGTATTGCAGCGAGGCTTCGCCAACACCGAAATCGTCCAGGCAGACCAGGTGGCCGGCCATTCGTAGGTCCTGCATGGCCTTGTTGGCAGCCTCCGGGTTCTCCATGCGGGAGGACTCGGTGATCTCGAACAGCAGATTCTGCCGGTTGTCTTCAAGCGCGACCAGTTGCTCCTTGAGGTGCCCGACGAAAGCCACATCACCGATCGATTGGGCCGAGAGGTTTACAGCGACGGAGCGCTGCGCCGCCATATCGCCCTGTTTGCGCAGCCAGCTTATGGCCTTGCGGCAGACTGCCATATCGAATCCGCGGATCAGGCTGAGGTCTTCTGCAGACTCGATGAACTTTGCCGGCGAGCCGATCTCGCCATCGATGCGGGCGAGGAGTTCGTAATGATGGATTTCGCGCGATGTCAGATCTACGATTGGTTGGAACGCCATCTTGAAAGATTCGTCGGCAATCACCGATCTGACCTGGGTCGCGGTTTTCTGGATCCTGTTCAGGACTTCAGGCAGGCCATTCTGAAGATCGTTGAGTTTGATACCGTCTTCGCCGCCGCGGGCGAACTGGCGCACCATGTAATCGAAGGCCTGGGCCGGGTTGCCGCCAGCGACACCCGCCTCGGCAAGAACGATACTGGCTTTTTCGATCTCGATGCCAAGGCCGCTTGGATCAGCAGATTTTACTTGGGCCGAGATTTCCAAACTCAGATGTTCAATGTCCAACTCCGGCCGATGGACCAGGCCGAATCGCCCTTCGCCGAAGGCTGCGGCGGAATTTGCGTTATCTGAACTGGCGCGCAAATAGCTGTTGATTGTCTCGTGCAGTTCCTCCTGGGAGGAGGAGTCCAGTTGATCCAGTACCGCCGCATAGTTGCCCAGATCGAGAAGGGTCAATTTATGCTCGCCCGCTGTTTCCAGGCTCCCTTCGATCACCTGACTGAAACTGGCCGTGTCGTGCATGATTGCGCCACCAGCTTCGCGTTCGTCCGCAGGTGAACTTGCCCTTGTGGTGGTTGGAATCTTGCAGGAGAGGAAATAGTGTCTTTGCAGGTCTTCGACGAAGTATCCGGTCACAGACAGAACGCGCTTCGCATCTTCAGTGTCACGGCAGGTGATATTGATCGGTTCGGGCCTGATGCCACCAGTCATGCCAGCGAGAGTCTCGATGATGACCGGGTGATCCTGTTCGATCACGAGCTCCAGAAAATCGCGTCCGGTTAGGTCCTCGGCCGAAAGCCCGAAAACACTCCGGCAGGCGCCGCTAGCAAACACGATTTCACGACCGGTGGTCAGTTCGAGCAATAGATCGGCACGACAAAACGCAAACGCAAGAAAGCGATCGCGTTCCTGGCGCAGCTGCTTCTCTGACTGAAGCTGCGAAGGGGTGTTGGCCATAATTACTCTGCCGAAACGGGCTGAACCTGCACGAAATTGCGGATTCAGCCTGCGTTACTGGGAAAGGTCAGTTTACGAACAGCTTATTAATACGGCGTGAAGACTTAGGGCTTCAGAGCTCTCCTAAGGGTTGTGTGCTTGTGCTACCTTTGCTGTCTAATCTGGATTTTAGATCGGGCGGCATCCATGCACTTTCTTGCTGTTCGAAGGCCGAAACCAGGTACCTCAAGGGCCCGCCGGGTACAACCGTATCAAAGGGATAACAGGTCACGAGGGTTAAGGCGGCTTCACCGTTGCCTGATGCCAGGCGCGCATAGCGGGAGTCAATGACCTGCCGGTCTGTCACGCTGTAATCCCGCCAGGCGCCGTCCGGCGATTGGACTCGAATCTGAGTACCATCTTCAACCTTTTGCAGAAATGCGAAGTGAGTGTCGCGGTGCCCGGCCAGGATGCTGTGGCCGGCTGTTCCGGGCGCTGCCGTGCCGACGAGATGGGCCGGTCCAAAGGCCAGTGCTGGCCCGTTGGCCCCCGCGAGAACCATCAGGTCGACGTCTAGTTCTGGGATTTGCAGGCGCGCGACAGGCCAGGTATCAGCCCAGGGCCAAGGACGGACCTGGCTCTGGCCCGTGAGGGTTTCAGCCCAGGCATCTTGAACCAGAACCTGCGCCACCTTGGCCTTGAGATGGATATAGCCGGCTTGTCCGATCTGCCAGACTCCGAGCCCGATCATCGCACAGGCAAGAAAGACGGTTGCCGTTCGGCGCGATACGCTTTTGAGGTTGAAGGGCTTACGCATGATCGCGAAACCCGTTGCTCCTGCGGCCGGTTGCTACGAAGAGCAGCCCGCCCAGCAGTATGAAGAAAATCCCGAGCATCGCGTTCAGTGCCGCCGGCGTAGCCGTCTGGGGCAACTGGACTGCCTCGCCTTTTGCAGCCAGTGCCATGCCTGCGATCGATGCCGGAAGTTTGCGGGCGGGCATTATTTTACTCTTTGCGGGCTGTGGTGCAGGCAGCGCGGCAGGCTCTGGCTCAGGTTCAAGCAAACTTTCCTCGCTGCCAAAGACCTTTTCGTGACTCCAGCCTTCGGGCAGTTCACGCGGTACTTCATGGCTCTGCAACGCTTCGTCGTCAGGCCGCGCCGGTTCGTCGTCGATTGCAACCAGGCTGGTGTAGCGGGTGACGAGTTGATGCTCCAAGGCAACTTCGAGCGCGTCCATGCGGACGGCCACCGGATCGCGCCCGAGATAGAGGCCGTCGGTAATTTCCTCGAACTTGGCACGGGCCCAGAGGGAAGCGACGCCCTGAGCTTGGCTCGGCTGTTCCAGCGACGCGCGGCGTTGCCAGGAGTCAATGCCCTGCCTGCCGCTGACCAGTACCCGGCCGCTCAGGGCCTCCAGATCGACTTCACCGACCTTCGCGATCACCACTACCGGCTCACCCTGGTATAGATCGGGAATGATCGAAGGATAACTCTCGATCTTTTTTCCGGCGGAGCCGGGCCAACCGAGAGTGATATCGGTCAGGGCCGGCCGCTCCAGTTTACGAAGCAGTTCAGACATTTTGAGCGAAACTTCGTTCGGATCGCCGATATAGGTGAAGGTGCCACGTCCGGCCTCGGCGGCCTTGCGCATGAAGTAACTGTTGGGTGCCGAACCGATACCAACGGTGAAAAGCCGGGTGGAATCGAGTTTCTCATTGATCAGCTTAAAGAGTTCGGCTTCGTTGCCGACCGCACCGTCAGTCAGGAAGACAACCTGTTGCAACCGGCCGTCTGACTGAGCATCGGCACCGTAGCTTTCGGCGTCGGTGTTCATCTCCAGGGCTTGAAGCAGTGCCGGGCGCATTTCCGTACCGCCATCGGCTTCCAGTGCGTTTACGTAGGCCTGGGCGCGCCTGAGGGTATCTGCGTTTACCGGAACGATTCCGTCGAACAGGCTATAGGTCTCATTGTCAAATCGGATGACGTTGAAACGGTCTTGCGGTTGCAGACGGGAGACGGCGAGGGATAAGGCGGCCCGTGCCTGTTCGATCGAGGCGCCGTGCATCGAACCAGATGTGTCGATCACGAAGACGATATCTCGTGAGGGGATAGGGGGCAGTGCTGGGTGGTTGTCCAGGCCCTCCAGGTTTTCAGGATGGGACTCCTGTACAGGCGGCGTCACCATCATCATGACATAGCTCTCACCATCGAATTCCTCCACGAAGACCGCCGCCTGGGGCATGTTGCTTGATGCAAGCCGCCATTCGACGACAAAATCCTTGTTGGCCGGGACCGAGCCGTCGCGCAGTGTGACGACTTTCCGGCGCTCATCCAGTGTTTCGATATCGACGGGATGGTAGAGACTTGTCAGGTTGGCCAGCGAAAAACCCGGATCCAGGCGCATGCTCAAGGTGACAGGATTGGTCTCGCTGCCGACCGGCCCAAAGACGTCACGTGCCTCTGGTTCGAAAACTGCGGGCTCGGGACGCAATGTTTGAGTCCCGCTATTGTCAACTGTCTCCGGCCGGTCCTGCGGGGTGTCGTCGCGCGGTGTGTAGCGGGGCGCGACCACCATAGGGAAGCGCAGTGAGAAAGTACCGTCGCGATAGACCGCACTATCCTGATATTCGATGTCGATGATGATTTCTTCGCCGGGTCCGATGTTGGCGACCGAGGTCACAAAGACATTGGGCCGTTCGGACGACAAGAGGCTGGCCCGCTTGCCTGCGGCCGCTGCAGCATCATAGGCCCGTTTTGCGTCCTCTTTTTCGAGGATCTGGCCCGTGATCACCCGGTCACCGACAGTCATCACCAGCCGGTCAACCGCCGAGCGCTCGGGAAGGGGGAAGACGTAGATTCCTTCCTGCCAGCTGTCCGATGGGTTGGTAAAACGCTGGCGCAGATTAACCCGCGCAACCATCCCGGTGACGTCGATGCGCACGTCGCTGCTTAACTGAGGCGCTTCAAAGGCCATTCCATCGGGGCTGGAAGGAAAAAACAGGCCGTAGAGAACCTCATCCTCCATCTGGCCCGGAGCCTGCGTTGCGGGAACCCCGGCCGCCCGAGCCGCGATGCTGTGCGCCGGTAGAAGCACCAGGGTCGCGATGAGGAGGGCCATTGCGGTCAAAAGCGAAAAGAGGACCACGGTCAAGGCCTTACCGCAGCCTGCGGCGATGCGCGGCGGAATGATGCCGGCCGGTACTGCACGGGCGTCGACAGGGGCGGAAAACTTGAAAGCTTGGATCGCGGGCATGGCTACTGTCCTTCACCAGGTTCTGGAAACATCTCTATTTCGCCATAACACCGGACGCCGGCGGCGGAGAGAGAGCGGGAAGGGGGCGATTCCAAGGTTCTTTGTGGCATCATTGGGGCGCGTGCGACATCCCGCCTCCAAAGGTGTCAGCATTGCGTCAGCTTTATCGGCAGGGGGCTCAAGGGCTCTTGCACGATACTTTTTTGCGGTGCACCACAAATCCTGTCGGATTCCTGAACATTGGCTGAAACTTTGCTTTCGGTGCCGCTTCGCGGTTGCTATGGCGTGGATGCTTTATTACGTTCGCCAAGCATTATCGTTCACTCGGGATCACGCACTTTGTGACCCCAATTCAATTTTTCAGGGAGCCACAGGTCATGGCGCAGATTGCGGATCGCCTCGCAAGAATTAAACCCTCTCCCACGATTGCCGTCAGCACTAAGGCACGCGAGCTGAAAGCCGCAGGCCGTGACGTCATCGGTCTTGGGGCAGGGGAGCCGGATTTCGATACGCCCGACAACATCAAAGAAGCGGCGATTGCGGCAATTCGCGCTGGCGATACCAAATACACGGCCGTTGACGGTACCCCGGCCCTGAAGGCTGCAATCTGCGAGAAGTTCAAGCGTGAGAACGATCTGGAATACACCCCGGATCAGATCACCGTGGGCACCGGTGGCAAGCAGGTGCTTTACAATGCCTTGATGGCGACGGTGAATCCCGGTGATGAAGTCGTCATTCCGGCGCCGTTCTGGGTGTCCTATCCCGACATGGTTCTATTGGCGGAAGGCGAGCCCGTTGCGGTGCCCTGCTCCCAGAATAACGGATTCAAGCTGCGCCCTGAAGACCTGGACGAGGCGATCACTGACAAGACCAAGTGGCTGATCCTGAACTCGCCGTCCAACCCGACCGGCGCCGCCTACACTCGCGACGAGATGAAGGCGCTGACCGACGTGCTGCTGCGTCACCCCCATGTGATGGTGATGACCGACGATATGTACGAACATCTGGTCTACGACGGCTTTGAGTTCGTCACCCCGGCCCAGGTGGAGCCGCAACTCAAGGAGCGGACCCTGACCATCAATGGCGTGTCGAAGGCTTATGCCATGACCGGCTGGCGGATCGGTTATGCTGCTGGTCCGGCAGCCCTGATCAAGGCGATGTCGAAAATTCAGTCTCAGAGTACTTCGAACCCCTCTTCGGTCAGCCAGGCAGCGGCCGTCGAGGCTCTGAGCGGCACACAGGATTTCATTGGTGAGCGCAACGAGGTCTTTCGCGAGCGTCGGGATATGGTCGTCGAGCTGCTGAATCTCTGTCCGGGACTTCATTGCCCTACGCCGGAAGGAGCCTTCTACGTCTATCCTTCCTGTGCCGGGACGATCGGCAAGACGACGCCTGATGGGAAGACCATTGCCTCCGATGGTGATTTCGTGACTTACCTGTTGGAATCGGAGGGGGTTGCGGTGGTTCAAGGTGAGGCCTTCGGCCTGTCGCCCTATTTCCGGATTTCCTACGCGACCTCCACCGAAGCGCTGCGCGAGGCTTGCGCCCGTATCAAAAAGGCCTGTGAAGCCCTGAGCTGACGACAGAAGCAAAAAGATTCGTCGCCGGAAGCGCCAAGCTCCTGGTGTCACACGCGAAAACCGCCCATGGCCTGGCTGGCCCGGGCGGTTTTTTTATGGGCCGGTCTTGTGTTCATCTGCAGACAAATGCGGTTGCGATAGATTTCTTGTTGCATGATTCGGAGATTCTTTGGGACCATGGCAAATCAACCGAAAAAGTCATGAGGACGTTTATCGAACACCGTTAACCATAACCAGCGCGGAGTGGTCCGGTCCTGATGCTTGATTCCCAAGCAACAGGCGAATCTGCCCAGAGGTCTTTTGATCCTTTGGGGTGACGTAGCCAAGCAAATGGGAATCATCCGTTTTGGTCGTACCACGAGGGCGCCAAAGGGAGGACAAAATGACGTCTAAGTCTGCTGAACCGGCACGTTGTGCCGTTATCGTCGGACCTTACACGAGCGGCAAGACAACGCTTATGGAAGCTCTGCTGCATGCGGCAGGGGCGATCGGACGAAAAGGTTCCATCACCGAAGGCAACACAGTTGGCGACGCCTCGGCCGAGGCCCGCGACCGGCTCATGGGGGTCGAAGCCAACTTTGCGCATTGCGAATACCTTGGGGAGCGATGGTTTTTCATCGACTGTCCGGGTTCGATCGAGTTGGCATATGAGAGCCAGAGCGCGCTTATGGCCGCCGATGTCGCGATTGTCGTAATTCCTCCCGAGGTGGACCGCGTCCTTGCGATGGCCCCGCTGTTCAAGTTTCTTGACGACCACCAGATTCCTCATTTGCTGTTTATCGGCAAAACGGACAAGGCCTCAACCCGCGTCCGCGATGTCATGGAAGCCTTACAGAGTATTTCCACGCGTCCGCTGCTCCTTCGCCAGGTGCCGATCCGCGACGATGACCGCATCACCGGATTTGTCGATCTCGTTAGCGAACGTGCCTATCGGTATAAGGAAGGTGGACCATCCGATCTGATCGAGATTCCCGAAGATATTAAATCGCGCGAGGGCGAAGCCCGGCAGGAGATGCTCGAATCCCTGGCTGATTTTGACGACGATCTGCTTGAGCAGTTGCTTGAGGACCGTGTTCCGGGATCCGATGAAGTCTATAACCAACTCTCGAAGGACCTTGCCGAGGATCTTATCGTCCCGGTTTTCATGGGATCGGGCGAACACGGCAATGGCGTCACGCGCCTGTTCAAGGCGCTCCGGCATGATGTGCCGCCGCCGAGTGTTGCTGCCAACCGCATGGGAATCCCCGTGAACGGCGGCTTAAGCGCCAGCGTTATCAAGACCATCAATCAGCAGCACACCGGCAAGCTTTCTGTGGCACGGATTTGGCGTGGTGAAGTTACCGAAACGGCAATGATCGGTGATGTCAAACCTTCAGGGCTGTACGCCCTGATGGGTGGGGACTGCCAAAAAATCACAGTCGCGCGCGAAGGTGAATTGGTGGCACTTGGACGCCTGCAAGACGCAAAGACCGGTAACCTCTTGACCTTGGCCGGCCCTTCTGAAAACCCAGACATCATTTGGCCGGAGGTTCCAAGGCCGGTGTATGCGCTGGCGATTACGCCCAGAAACAGACAGGATGACGTGAAGCTGTCTGCGAGCATTGCAAGGTTGATCGAGGAGGATCCTACTCTTTCGGTGCAGCATAATCACGATACGCACCAGATGTTGCTTTGGGGGCAAGGCGAGATTCATCTGAAGATCGTGATCGACAGACTGAAAAGCAGGTACAATGTCGAAGTTGACGCGGCCTCACCGCAGACGGCTTACAAAGAGACGATCAAGAAACAGGTCAGTCAGCGCTCGCGCTTCAAACGCCAGAGCGGCGGTCACGGACAGTTTGGAGATGTCCAGGTTGAAATCAAGCCGATGCGCCGTGGCGAAGGATTTGAGTTTGTCGACAAGGTCGTTGGCGGATCAGTGCCCAAGCAGTATATCTCGGCAGTCGAAGCAGGTGCCAAAGAGTATCTGACCTGTGGGCCGCTCGGCTTTCCAGTTGTTGACGTCTCGGTCACTCTGGTGGACGGACAGCATCACTCGGTCGACAGTTCTGACCAAGCCTTCAAATCGGCGGCGCGTCTGGCGATGTCCGAAGGTTTTCCGCAGTGCAGTCCTGTCTTACTCGAGCCCATCTATGAGGTGGTGATCTCCGTACCGGCTGAATTTACGGCCAGGGTTCATGGCCTGGTGAGCAGTCGAAGGGGTCAGATTCTTGGCTTCGAGGCCAAATCAGGCTGGGAAAGCTGGGACGAATTCAAATGCCACATGCCGCAGGCGGAACTGCACGATCTGATCATTGAACTTCGTTCTTTGACCATCGGTGTCGGCAGTTTCGAATCGCAGTTTGACCATTTGCAGGAACTTACCGGTAAGCTCGCTGACCGCGTCCTGGAGTCCCAGCAAATCGAACACTGATGGAAAATTAGGACAAACATCCAACAAAACGACGACCTTTTGGCCGATGCGATCGATTAACTTCATCGCGTCGGCCAAATTCTGTTTGGGGAGTCCTTCAGGGTATTGAATTAACTAATAATTTTTGCGTGATTTAATAAATTAGAATGATTCTAAAAATGCTTGATATTCAGGAAACCTCTCCCTATATCATTCATGTAATTAGAACGATTCTAAAAAATCTAGATAACCCCTTGATGCTGGAGAGAGGAGAGGATCATGGAAATCAATACGGGTATACCCGAGGAAGAACGGAAGAATGTTGCGAAAGGCTTGTCGCACCTGTTGGCGGACAGCTACACGCTGTACCTCAAGACCCATAACTTCCACTGGAACGTGACCGGACCCATGTTCCAGTCCTTGCATGCCATGTTCGAGGAGCACTACACCGAGCTGGCGACCGCCGTAGATGAGATTGCCGAGCGTATCCGTGCTCTGGGAGAACCAGCCCCCGGCAGTTATGCCGCTTTTGCCCGGCTGAGTTCAATTCAGGAGTCCGAGGATGTGCCCAATGCCAGTGAAATGGTCAAGCAACTGGTTGAAGCTCATGAGGCCGTCGCAAAGACCGCCCGCGGCGTGTTGCCGATTGCCGATGCCGGTGATGATGAAGTGACCATGGGACTGTTGGCGGACCGTCTTGCGGTTCACGAAAAGACCGCCTGGATGCTGCGCAGCATGATCGCCTGATTGGCCTAACACTCCCGAAAGAAAGTCTTGTTATACAGAAGGCCCGGCCAAAAACCGGGCCTTTTTCTATGGAACTTCCACCTCGCGGGTCCTTGATTTGCCTGTGAAGCGGTTTCGGACTATCTAGCTGGTTAACGTAATTGCGGAGTGCTGCATCATGCTGATCAAGATCAAAAAGGGCTGGGAGTTACCGGAGTCTTCAGTAACCTCGGAATCGACCTTCCTGAACCGGCGGCGATTGATCAAGGGGCTGGCTGCGGGACCGATCCTGGCGGCGACCGCTGGTTTGGTATCAGGTTGCGACGGCGAAAGCACACAGACCGCCCAGGCAGCGAGCGACGACAGTGTGGAGCAGGATCCATCCGCGAAGCTTTACCCGGTCCAGCGCAATCTGCGCTACCGTCTCGACCGGGACGAAACGTCTGAAGAGCTGGCGACGACCTACAACAACTATTACGAATTTGGTTCTTCGAAGAACATCTGGCAGAAGGCACAAGCCCTTTCGATCCGGCCCTGGACGGTGAAGATCGACGGTATGGTCGAAGCGCCGATGGAAATCGGAATCGATGACCTGCTAGCGAAGGTTCCGCTTGAGGAGCGCGTTTATCGGCACCGCTGCGTCGAAGCCTGGTCCATGGCGGTGCCTTACAGTGGCTTTCCGCTTAAGGCTCTCGTCGATCTTGCACGGCCGCTTGGCTCGGCAAAGTACCTCAAGATGGTGACATTCCAGGATGACTCTGTGGCCAGTGGCCAGAAGGCAAGCTGGTATCCCTGGCCGTACGTGGAAGGCCTGACGATTGAAGAAGCGACCAACGAGCTTGCGTTCATTGCGACCGGCCTCTATGGCAAGCCCATTCCCAAGCAAAACGGTGCTCCTCTTCGTCTGGCGGTGCCCTGGAAATACGGCTTTAAGCACGTGAAGGGCATTGTGCAGTTTGAATTCACCGACAAGCGCCCGGTATCCTTCTGGGAAGAGATCCAAAGTTCTGAATATGGGTTCTGGGCCAACGTGAACCCTGAGGTTAGCCACCCGCGCTGGAGTCAGGCGAGTGAGCGCGTTCTGGGTCTTGATGAGCGGGTCCCCACGCTGCTCTATAACGGCTACGGCGAGTTCGTTGCAGACCTCTATAGCGGTATGAAGGGCGAGCGCCTGTTCATTTAGTCGAACAGAGTACGCTTGAGATCATGAATCCAATCGATACGAACTTTTAGACCTGACGGCTGACGGGCGGCTTGCCTGACGGCCGTCATTTCGTTTAAAAGGGCGATTGGCAAAAAAAATGCCGGGAACCGTAGTTCCCGGCAAGTTGAACAGGGAGGCTTCACGTCTGGGAGACGTGGGGTCCGAAGACCCTAGTTCCGGACAGGGGGGTCCGGAAACACGAGTCCACCGGGGGAGGTGGAAACTCGTTGATGCTGCGTCGCAACATCGATGAGTAGAAGATAAGCATTCCTCGCCAAGTGTCGATGTCTATTTAGGCAGTGGAGATATGCAGCTTCTGCATATCTTATAACATATTGTTAAAAAACGGCTTTTTCTGCTCACTCCCTAGGTGAACAGCGAAATCTCATGCCTGTTGCATTGATGCCTCTTGAAACGCTTGGGGGGCTCCCATTTGCGGGATATCATCTTAACCAAGCAGAAACCCCCGATCCGTCTCTCGCGTTGAGATTTGGCCCGACGCCACATAAAGGCCGTATGGCAACGGTCGTTTGCCGAAAAAATTTAAGAAGAGGTGGAATGATGGGCGACAGAAAACGAACCAAGTGCTGAGCCGGATCCGCGCGGACAGGCAGATTCAGGGTATTATCTGCATCATCCTGGGAGCTTGGGCTCTATCGACGCAGGATGTAGTTATCAAGTGGATGAGCGGCACCTATCCGCTCCATGAGATTGTTTTGGCACGTGCCAGCATAGCCATGACCCTGACTCTGGTGGTTGTTCACTTCGAAAGCGGTCTTGGGGGATTGAAAACCAGACACCTGATGCCGCTGATCGGCCGGGGGCTTCTTCTGGTAGTCGCCAATATGAGCTATTTTCTGGCCCTGGCGACCATGCAGCTGGCCGAGGCCATGGCAATCTTTTTCATCGGGCCGCTGTTCATTACAATATTATCAGTGCCTTTTCTGGGGGAAAAGGTTGGCCCGGTCAGGTGGTGTGCAGTTATCATGGGTTTGGCCGGCGTGATTGTTATGCTGCGTCCCGGCGACGGTGTGATCCAGGTTATCGCGTTGCTGCCGGTCCTCGCGGCATTTTGCTACGCGTCAATGCAGATCATCACGCGACGAATCGGGATCACCTACAAAGCATCGACCCTGGCATTTTATATCCATTTCACCTTTGTTATTGCGAGCGGGACCATCGGTCTGGCGCTTGGTGACGGCCGTTTTGCCGGCAGCAGCAATCCGAGTCTTGAATTCCTGTTTCGCGCGTGGGTCATGCCGAGCCAACAGGACGCATTATTAATGCTTCTATGCGGCAGTTTGGCGGCGATCGGCGGTTACATGATCTCACAGGCTTATCGTTTGGCCGAGGCGACATCGATCGCGCCTTTCGAATACAGTGCACTACCGCTCGCCATTATTTGGGGCATTGTAATCTGGGGCGATTGGCCGGATCTGGTGTCGGTTGCAGGCATATTGCTTATCGTCGGAGGCGGTCTCTTCGTTTTCTATCGAGAGTCAATCAAGGGACGACAAGTTGCAGTCCGCAAGGCTGAAGTCCAGCCAGATCGCTAAGGCGCTCGGTTTGTGCCACCAAGATCAAGCACTCCGGACGCTGGCCGATGTATGCTAATCCACCCGCTCTCTGGGGCAGGTTCGCTGCTTTCATTGGACAGGTCGAGGACGTGCAGGTGCTCGTATTTTACTCAAGCAAAAACAAAACTTTAGTGGGGAGACTACGATGGATGTGGCACAGGAGTTCTACAATTTAAACGACCTCGCGCAAGGTCTGCAGCGCGATCTTGCGCCCGGACTGAAGACCCGAATATTCGTGGGCGATCACTCCATGCTCTCAGTGGTAAGCTTCGAGCCGAACGCGGAAGGACAGGTTCACAGCCATTCTGAAGAACAATGGGGCGTGCTTCTTGAAGGCAGCGGCGTGCGCTTTCAAGGTGAACAGGCGTTTCCGGTGAAAGCCGGGGATTTTTGGCGCACGCCCGGCGAGGTCCCCCATGGATTCAAGGCGGGTGGCGACGGTGCCCGCGTTCTGGACATATTCAGTCCGCCCCGTGAAGCCTATAGAAAAGCAGGCACAGGCTTCGCCTCCGAGTGATTGAGGCATAGGAAAGTCCAGGTTCTACTAGGCATTGTCCGCAATGGCTTCATGCAGCGATATCTAGAAGATTGAGTCTGCGACCTTACGCAGCAGGAAGTCACGGAACACCGAGATCCGTTTGGAAGCCCGCATTTCTTCGGCATACACGAAGTAGGCATCGAATTGCGGCCCCTCGATTTCTGGCAGAACCTGAACCAGTTCGTTATTTCCTTGCGGCATGAAGTCGGGCAATGCGCCCAGCCCCGCGCCTGATTGCAACGCCTGCATGATGCCGTAAACGTTGTTAACCGTCATTGCCGGGCGCCGCAGTTGCCCCTGTTGATAGCCGATCCGCAGCAGCCAGTTGACGTCGGGGACCGGTGGACGGTTTTCCTCGCCGTAGACGATGATTCGGTGATCATCGAGATCTTCCGGGCTTTTCGGCATGCCGTGCTTCTTGATGTAGCCGACCGACGAATAGATGTGCATATGGACGGTCAGCAGGTGGCGCTGGACCAGATCTGGCTGCCGCGGCGGGGTCAGACGGACTGCAACGTCCGCTTCGCGCATGGAAAGATCCAGTTCCCGGTCGGCGAGGAGCAATTGCACCTCGATCTCAGGATAGACCTCCATAAACTCACGCATGCGCGGTGCCAGCCAGGTCGATCCGAAAGCCACTGTCGTGGTGATCTTCAGAGGCCCCTTAGGACGGTCCTTGCTTTCTGTCAGCTGCGCTTCGGTCATGGCGAGTTTGCCAAAGACGTCGTGCGCGGTGCGATAGAGCAGTTCACCCTGTTCGGTAAGGATCAGGCCGCGGGCGTGCCGATGAAAGAGCGCCACTTTCAGGCTGTCTTCAAGCGCGCTGATCTGCCGGCTGACCGCCGATTGGCTGAGATTCAGCAGCTCGCCGGCATGTGTAAAGCTGCCGGCTTCCGCAACTGCGTGAAAGATGCGCAGCTTGTCCCAGTCCATGATGGAGGCACCAAGCGCGCTTTTCCGCATCGTTTCCCCTGCCGCTGCCATAGCCACCCCCTTCTCTCATCCACCATCACAAGCCAGACTGAATCTGCCAATCCGCGTGATCCGGACCAACCGCTTGGCCCGCATTATTATCCCACCTTACTATACAGACAGGATAGATTTCCCGCCATGACCCCTAAGATGAGGTTAAGTTCGGCGTTAAATTTCGACTGCTCTTCAGAGCAGGATCGTTCTTAATGGAAACAATCAAGAACGTGAAGCGATCTCAAACACAATCACGTAGAGCCTGACTCACGGTCGTCATCATTCCCGTGAAAACGATCAGGCTCTGAAACTACAACCCGCAAACTGAGTTGATTGCCTGCGTCAGATTAGATGCAGATGTTCTTGGACCTTACTCGGCCGCTTCGGATTGTTCGGCCTCATTCTCCGCCAGAAACTTTTCCGTCTGCAGGGCCGCCATACAGCCAAGGCCGGCTGCCGTCACCGCCTGACGATAGATCTTATCGACGCAATCGCCTGCCGCGAAGACACCTGGCACCGAGGTTTCGGTCGAGTTGGGTGCGGCGAGGATATAGCCCTCGTCGTCCATGTCGAGTTGGTTTGCGAAGACCGCTGTCGCGGGATCGTGTCCGATCGCAACGAAGACGCCCTCGGTCGGGAGGTCGCTGGTTTCGCCGCTGGTGGTCGAACGCAAACGCACGGCATCCACACCGTCCATCGGTCCGTCGCCGCCGAGAATCTCGTCGACCACGGCGTTCCAGACCACATCAATCTTCGGATGCTTGAACAGCCGTTCCTGGGCGATCTGTTCTGCGCGCAGACTGTCACGGCGGTGGACCAGCGTTACTTTGGAGCAGATGCCCGCCAGATAGAGCGATTCCTCGACGGCGCTGTTGCCGCCGCCGACCACGACCACCGGTTTGTTGCGATAGAAGAAGCCGTCACACGTTGCGCAGGCCGAAACGCCACGACCATTAAAATGCTGCTCGCTCGGCAGGCCCAGCCAGCGTGCCTGCGCCCCGGTCGAGATGATGACTGCGTCCGCGATATAACTGTCGCCGCTGTCGCCTTTGCAGACGAAGGGGCGGGCCGAGAAATCCACTTCCGTGATCAGGTCGGAAATGATCTGTGTGCCGACATGCTCGGCCTGCTTCTGCATCTGGTCCATCAGCCAGGGACCCTGAATCACGTCGGCGAAGCCTGGATAGTTTTCGACATCTGTGGTGATGGTCAGCTGTCCGCCAGGCTGCAGGCCGGCCACCAGCATCGGGCTGAGATTGGCGCGCGCAGCATAGATTGCGGCGGTTAGGCCGGCAGCGCCGGATCCGATGATGAGGACTTTGGTTTTGTGGGTGCTCGACATGTTTGTTTTCCGCAAATTAGCTCGTGTGTTCGGGAACGCCGAACCTCTGGCGCATCCGGCGCACTCGCCCGCGCGCGATCACAAATCCGAGGTTTCGTTTCGCTTGAAAACATAGATACGCGAACGCCTGCCCGCAAGATCGGATCGTGCTTGGCGGGTGAGGTTCAAACCATGAATGGATTTTTGCGCCGCTTGGCGCGTTCTCCCTGCAATCTGGCTTGATAGGCAGGCGTTGAACACGGATTCGCGTGAATCAGATAGGATTTCGCCCAGACTGCGCTCTATTTCTTCACGATTTGCCGCACTGCGGCTTTCGACGAAACCGGGACCCTCGGCAACATTGGCATCGCGGCAGACCTGGTTCCTCTCCTCACAGCATCCCGGGACCACGCCGCCGCGACCACTCGGACCAGAAACGGGCAATTTCGCCGGACGCGCTGTCACGTGCCAGGCCGACGTCACGCAACAGGCGGTCGTCTTTCTTCTCCAGCAGTTCTTTTGGGGCATGCGCGATCGGTAAATTGACGTCCTGTGTGTCTGGTTGATCGTTTCGTTCTTCCTGCACGGCAGGGCCAAATGTCTCTGTGATCATCGTCATGACGGCACTCTCCATTCCCATATCGAATTTAAATTAGGGGATGACTTTGACATTTGACCAACGAATATCCATGATGTCAGACATCAATGTTTGGAATGCCTATCAATGACGCTTCAACTCGAAAGCGATTTGCTGCGAAGTTTCGTCGCGGTTGCTGAATCAGAGAACTTTACCCGCGCAGCCAATGCCCTCGGCCGGACCCAATCTGCCGTGAGCATGCAGATGAAACGCCTCGAGGAATTGGTCGGCGATCCGCTCTTTGAGCGTGGCCCACGTGGCGTCGTGCTGACGCGCAGAGGCCGTTCGCTGCTCATAAATGCACGGCGGATTGTCGACCTGCTCGACGAAACGGCGGCCTCGCTCACTGCACCGCCGCTTGACGGGCAGGTGCGCATAGGAATTCCCGAAGAGTATGGCGCATCCGTTCTGTCGCGGGCGCTCGGCGCCTTTGGCAAGGTGCACAGCAATGTAGAGATCATGGTCCGCTATGGCTGCTCCTCCGTGCACAAGGAGGCGCTGGAACGCGGCGAACTGGATTTGGCCGTGATCTTCGAGTGGGCGAAGGCGCCACGGGGAGAGGTATTGATGGTCGATCCCACGGTTTGGGCGACATCGGAGGTGCACAGAATGCACGAGCGGTCTCCGCTGCCTGTTGCATTGTATCAGAACGACGGCTGGTGCATGGACTTCGCCATCCGCTCTTTGGAGCGCCGCGGGCATAGTTACAGGGCTGCCTATCGCAGCGACACCAGCGCCGGGCTTAAGCTCGCTGTCTCCTCGGGACTGGCGATTGCACCGCTGTCGCGCAGCAACATTCCCGCCGGCTGCCGTGAGTTAACTGCAGCCGATGGCTTTGGTGATATCGATGCATCCAACGTCGTCATGTATCTGCGAAAGAACATGGCGGGCGACGCCGTCACCGCGATGGCGGATGCGATCCGCGAAGGTTTCAGAGCACGATCGTTCTTGACGGTACCAGGCAAGAGCGACCGTGCTCTCACTCAATGATCACGCACGCAGAGGTTCGCAAGCCGAACAGCGAAAGCCGATTGCACTTTGGGTCTCTGATTAAGAGCGCTTGCCTTCGTAAACGATGCTGATGAACTTTTCAGTGTTCAGGAAGCCGTCCGCCCAGGTGGTTTCGATGTCGGTGAAGGCGCCCGACTTGACCAGTTCTTCGGCCGACTTACCATCGGCGATGCCTTGCGTGACTAAATCGTTCACCCGTTGCAGCATGTCCCTGTAGGCGACCAGGTCCGTACGGGTGGCCAAGGGGCCATGACCGGGAATGATTTTGGTTTTGTCATTGGCGATGCCGAGGATGACGTCGACTGCCGCGATCACGCCATCGATCGAGCCGCCACTCCAGGCGTCGATAAAGGGGTAGAAGCCATTGAAGAAGAGATCACCTGTATGAACGACGTTGGCCTCGGTGAAATGAATGAAGGAGTCACCGTCGGTATGTGCGTTGGGTAGATGAGCGATCCGCGCATGCTCGCCGTTCAGATGCAGGGTCACGCCATCGACATAGGTGACCTGTGGCAAGGCTCCCGCAGGGGCTGCTTCGAAAGTGCGGTTGAAAGCCGGAATCGTCTGCGGCGATAACAGGCGTTTGCGGACGTTCTCATGTGCAACAATGGCCGCGCCCTCACGCCCGATGTTTTCGTTGCCGCCTGTGTGGTCGCCGTGCCAGTGGGTGTTGATGACAAAGCGGATCGGCTTATCGCTCAGTTCGCGCACGGCCGCCAGGATCTTGTCACTCAGGGGCGCATACTGATCGTCGATAATAAAGACGCCGTCGCTACCGACCGAAACTCCGATATTACCGCCGGCTCCAAAGAGGGCATAGATTGAATCTGTGACTTTCTCCGTCTTGATCTCGACCTTGGAAAAATCGCGGTCCTGTGCCAGCGATGGCGCCGCGGCTGTCAGGATGGCCACTGCTGTAAGTGTGGTGAGGCGCCCTGCTGTCGTCAGTCTTGCCATGGTGAACTCCTCTGCGGTTTGGCGTGAAGATGCAAAACCTATCAAAGATTTTCGGCTTGGCTAATCAACAACTTGGGAGTTGGCGAAACAGCGGCGTGTCAGTTTCCCGGCAGCACCAGAACGGTTGGCCGCCGGGGCAGGGAGGTCAACGAAATCTCCGTGGTCGCTTCCTTGGCGATGTCGATCTCGAAATCCGTGGCCATGCCCAGCAGGAACAGTTTCAGGGATTCACTTCCGAAATAATGCATGGGAATTACGAGACTGGTCCTCAGTTCCTTCAGCAGTTCGATCATGGAAACCAAGTCCAGTGTATAACTGCCGTCGACCGGCGCAAAGACCACATCCAGGCGGCCGATCATGGCGAGTTGCTCCGGTGAAGGTTTGTGGTGCAGATGCCCCAAGTGACCGATACAGAGATCCGCAACCTCGAAGATGAAAATCGAGTTGCCGAAGGCTTCGCTGCCGCCGTCCCAGCTGCGGATATCTGTCGGCACGTTGCGGATGTGGACGTCCGCGACCGTCAGGGCATGCTTGGCCGGCCCGCCTTGAGGGTTCCAGCCGCGCAGTACGTGCTCAATCGCCGGATCGGGAAAGGAGGTAAAGTGTGTTTCATGCGCGTGGTTCATGGTGACCAGCGTCGGCACTGACCCGGTCCCGGCATAGCCGGCGTAGTCAGTCGCGATAACCACACCTGCGGGAGTCTTCAGGCGAAAAGTCGAATGAGCGACAAAGGTGATCTCGACTGCCGGTGCCGCCTGAATGTCCAAGAGGCCGACGGGAACAAGACCTGCTGTTTGCTGTTCAGGTTCCCGTTCGACATAGGCAAAGCACTTGCTGGCCAGTGCAGCGTCGGGAGCCAGAGTCAGGGTGAGCGGGAGGAAGAGTGCAACTACCAAACCGAAACGAAGCATGGTGACAACATTCCCTCTGCAGGTGCATGCGTGATGGCAGACAGCTTACACTAAATTGCAGGACCGCTGACTGCTAATTGCAGCTCGCTTAAGCATCCTCCATTCCTTCCATCAGTCTATAGCCTTCAGGCGGAATCCAACTCTTCGCCTCTCCTGCATACTCCGTGCCCGGATTGCCCATTACCGTGGTGCGCCACATCAGTCGCGGATAGCAGTCGGCGTCGTACCAGGTGGCGGCATGCAGCAGCGAGCGGTTGTCCCCGATCACCAGATCGCCCGGCGCCCATTCATGGACGTAGGTGAAGTCAGGCCCTGTGACGTGCCGCAACAGCGAGCGCAAAAGTTCAGCTCCTTCGCCTTCCGGACCGGGTTCCAGGCCCGCGATGGGCCCTTCGACAAAATCCATCTGCTTCTCCTCGCAAATATAAACTGCCGGCTTTCCGGTATCTGGATGAAACCTTATCAATGGTTGGCGTTGCGGCTGTTGATGAGGCAACAGGTCTTTCGGTTGCACGCCCGCGCGGACATCGTCCGGCGTGCGGCCGATCCAACTCGGTGCATGAATGCCGCTCAGATGCTGGATCTTCTCCTTCAATGCCGGATTCAGCGCAGCGTAGGCTGCAGTACAGTCTGCATAGAGCGTTTGCCCCTGATCGCGCCGTGGTGTCGTGACACCGTACAGCAGTGTGATATCAGGTGGCGGCCGCCTATAACTCTGATCCGTGTGCCAGTTCTTCTGCTGCGGAAACTGCACCGGCAGCCCTTCGGACTCGCTCCCGGTTGGTTTCGGCGGCGGTGGATGATTACAGGGTGGTAGATTGGACAGGACGAGGATCTCCGGCACGGTCTCGTGAAAGAAGCGTGGCGAAGTCAGGGTCTCATGATAGTTCTCGACCTCCGGTCCGAAGACCCTGGAGAGGCGAACAAATTCCTCGGGCATTTGCTCCAGGGCGTGCAATCCCCTGACCAGCATCAACCCGCCTGCCGCGTTAAAACGTGTGCGGATCTCTTCGCCGGCGGCGATAAAGGTGTCGATAGCTGTGGCCGGCGATTGCGCGGTGAAGTCGGCCAAGATGCCGAAAGAAGCGTGTTCCAGCGGGTGGAATGTAAAGATGGGCGAAGGCATTTAAGGATGCACCCGTATCCGGCGGGATATCTGATGATCTGATACCCCCGCAGAGTATCAGCCTAAGCGTCGTTGTCACGCTCGCTTCATAAATACGGCAAGAGTACTTTGGAATGCCCGATGGTCATGAGACTGCCCTGAAAGCTACCCGCTTTGAGACATGCTAATACCAAGGATCGTTGATAACGAGTCATAGAGACGTCTTTCTCCGGCTCTCGGCTAGGAACGTGTGACGTTGCGAGCCGAGAGCCGGATCCTTTCAGGCTTTCTATAGGCAGGGGTTGGCAACGGGCAGACAGGGTACCGCCAATAAGTCGTCGATCCAGTCGGTGAATTTGTTGGGTAAGCCTTCGGTCAGTACGGTGATTAATCTGCCCGCGTCTTTGTTCGCCGGCAGTGGGTAGGATATCTGAGTCAAATGGGGCCGGGTCTTGCTTTGCGCTTCAAGTGATCGACATCAATGATACGAAGCGGAGCCTGCGGTGCCGGAAACGGGCCTGCTCGAAACGAATGGCTCAAAACGAACTCGCCCGTGACAACTCCTCTCAAGCCGACCCTGGCTGAAATCTTTGTCGGCGATGGCGGTTCGCGTGGTTCCTTCGCTTCAGGAGAGCCAAAAACGTCGAGCTACAGCCGTCATGCAAACAATTTATCGTGACGATAGAGAATTTCGATCATTTTAGAAATATTCTAATGTTTATTTTTTTAGAAACGTTCTAATATGTGGAGAGGTTCGCTGAGCAGGCGGGCCCGAGATCGAGAATGGGAGCAGTTCCAGGGGATCCCCCTCGTTGGCAGCGTTTCTAGGCTGAGGTCTCGGACAGAATTCGGCGTTGGAGCCTGATCGGTTTTCACTGAAGCAGTGGGAAACCTGAATCAGCCTCTAAAACATACGGTTGGAGGGCGGTTCAGCTTCTTGGCACCATCTGTCGAGAAGGGTCGCGCTCCAATCCGAACAGGGCAAACCATCAGAAGACGATTGGAGAAAACCATGGACGGATCGAGCGGAAGCAGTGAAGGCAAATGCCCGGTAATGCACGGGTCACACAAACACCTGGCGACCGGCAGCACGGCGAACCAGCATTGGTGGCCAAACCAGGTCAACCTGAAGGTTCTAAACCAGAACGCCCCTCAGGTCAGCCCGATGGGCAAGAGCTTCGACTACGCCGAAGAATTCAAGAGCCTTGACCTCGATGCCCTGGCCAAGGACGTCGACGAAGTGATGAAGACGTCGCAGGACTGGTGGCCGGCCGACTACGGCCACTACGGTCCGCTCTTCATTCGCATGGCCTGGCACAGCGCCGGCACCTACCGTATCCAGGACGGCCGCGGCGGGGGCGCCTCCGGCACCCAGCGCTTTGCCCCCCTCAACAGCTGGCCCGACAACGTAAACCTGGATAAGGCGCGCTTGCTGCTGCTGCCGGTCAAAAAGAAGTATGGCCGCAAGATCTCCTGGGCCGACCTCATGATCTTCGCCGGCAACCGCGCCCTGGAGACCATGGGCTTCAAGACCCTCGGGTTCGGCGGTGGCCGCGCAGACGTCTGGGAGCCGGAAGAAGACATCTACTGGGGGCCGGAGACTGTCTGGCTCGACGACAAGCGCTACAGCGGCGACCGGCAGCTCGACAATCCGCTCGGTGCCGTTCAGATGGGCCTGATCTACGTGAATCCGCAAGGCCCGAACGGAAACCCGGATCCGCTCGCGTCGGCCCGCGATATCCGCGAGACCTTTGCGCGCATGGCGATGAATGACGAGGAAACCGTCGCGCTCATTGCCGGTGGGCACACCTTCGGTAAGGCCCACGGTGCGGCCGATGCGGACCAGTACGTCGGCCCGGAGCCTGAGGGCGCCGGCATCGAGGATCAGGGCCTGGGTTGGAAGAGCAGCTACGGCAGCGGCAAGGGCGTCGATACGATCTCCAGCGGCCTGGAAGGCGCTTGGACCACTGAACCGGCGAAGTGGGACAACAACTTCTTCGAAAACCTCTTCGAGTATGAATGGGAACTGGAGACAGGCCCCGGCGGCGCGAAGCAGTGGAAACCCAAGGACGGTGCCCTGGCGGATGCCGTACCGGACGCACACGATCCGGCGAAGCGTCATGCGCCCATGATGCTAACCTCCGACCTCGCGTTGAAGATGGACCCGATCTACGAGCCGATCTCCCGGCGCTTCTACGAGAATCCGGACCAGTTCGCCGAGGCCTTTGCCAAGGCCTGGTACAAGCTGACCCACCGTGACATGGGACCACTCAGCCGCTATCTGGGCGCTCAGGTTCCGGCCGAAGAGCTGCTCTGGCAGGATCCGCTTCCCGCGGTCGACCATGACCTGATCGACGATCAGGACGCCGCAGATCTCAAGGGCAAGATCCTGGCGTCGGGTCTGACCGTCTCCCAGCTGGTCTCCGCCGCCTGGGCTTCGGCTTCCACCTTCCGCGGCTCCGACAAACGCGGAGGCGCCAACGGTGCGCGTGTCCGTCTGGCACCGCAGAAGGATTGGACGGTCAATAACCCGGCCGACTTGGGTGGCGTTCTGTCCGCGCTGGAAGGCATCCAGCAGGACTTCAACGCTTCCCAATCCGGTGGTAAGAAGGTCTCCCTTGCCGACATGATCGTCCTGGGCGGCTGCGCAGCTGTCGAGAGCGCAGCGAAGAAAGGCGGCAACGATGTGATGGTTCCCTTCTCACCAGGCCGCACGGACGCCACGCAGGATCAGACCGACGCCGAGTCTTTCGCTGTACTGGAGCCTACCGCCGACGGTTTCCGCAACTATTTCGGAAGCGGAAATGGCCGCTCGGCGGAGGAACTGCTGATTGATCGGGCGAGCCTGCTGACGCTGACTGCACCCGAGATGACGGTGCTTGTCGGTGGTCTGCGCGCTCTGAATGCGAACAGCGGACAGTCGGCACAGGGTGTCTTTACCAAACAGCCAGAGACATTGAGCAACGACTTCTTCGTCAACTTGCTCGACTTGAGCACGAAGTGGGAAAAGTCAGCCGCTGATGCAGGAGTCTTCGAGGGCAAGGACCGTTCGACTGGCGACGTCAAGTGGACCGCCACCTCCGTCGACCTGCTCTTTGGTTCGAACTCCCAGCTCCGTGCGATCGCGGAAGTCTATGCCTGTGACGATGCGCAGCAGGATTTCGCAAACGACTTCGCCGCCGCTTTCGGCAAGGTTATGGATCTGGATCGTTTTGATCTGAGTTGATCTCTAAGGAGAGGGCTTCGCGTCCGTCCCGGTGATCCGCTCAGATTATCTTGAGTGACCTCAACCTAGGGACACTCAGGATGCTGATGGAAGCCATCGGCAAAGAATCAGGGCGGCGTTTCAAATCAACCTGAAACGCCGCCCTTTTGCCGCGCTCATGAAAAGCGATTTCACCTGCCCTTAGCAGGCCCAGTGCAGGTTTGTCGGACAGTGCCGGTATTCTCTGGGTTTTGGCGGAATTGGCCAAGGTGGAGGAAACGCGGAAAACGAAAAGGCTCGCCAGCAGTATCACAAGATACGAAGACTTGCCGACGGCACTTCGCCAACTCGTGGAACAGCTGTTAGCTTCGGGTCAACCGGAAGAGGCTGTTTTTCGCATCACCTGTTGTTCAGCCAGAATTCAACCCAAAAATGGTCAGATATTAAAGCATTGCCGCGCAGGGTATTCTGTCTCATTGCATGGCTTGTCGATACGAAGGCGTAGTCGAGCTCTAATCCACCCTGGTGTGTTTTGTTGCCGCAATTGACTACAGCGGCGCCATCGCAAGGCATCGCATTTCCAGGCTCCAGATTGAAATCACCAGCGCAGATCCATTTTCCGCTGTCTGACGAATTTAATCTGGCAGCACCGACAGCTGATAACACGTAGTTCGGGCTATGATGTGGTGCGTGCACACACCACACCCATATCCCTCCATCGATCTTTGCACCGATCATCGGTCGTCCCTGATCCCATGTCGCCTCAATCGTTTTTGTCCGGTGAGCGCCAGATCGGGCAAGAATTGCAAGTGAACAGCGGTTGTTTCCACCACCCGCATTCCAATTTCGGTGTTTGGCTATCTTCCAGCCAAACGGCAAATCGTCATCATTCCAGTTATACAGATCTCCGCACTCTTGAAGACAGATCGCATCTATTCCCGGAACCCCCATTAACCGCCTTACCTCTGCAGGTTTAGCCGCGTCTCCACCTGCACCCTGAAGGTTCCAGGTTACGATCCTTTTTGGCTCCAGTTTAAGTCGTTTGCTGACCCTCGGCTTTTCGTCATAGTTAGGGTTGATCTCGTCGATACTTCGCTTTTTGCTCCGCGTAACGGATGCCATCTCTGACGCTCCTGTACAGATGAGGTTCAATCGCAATGGTTACCGACGCGCTGCAACGAGCGTTCAGCCGTTCAAACCCGATCAGCGCGCGTCTACTGTCGTAAACTCATACTGATTTGGTCAGCTAGCGTGACGATTGGGAAGGGACGGCGCGCAGTTTGTCCGGAACGCGCGCAATTTTGTCCAAAATGTATCAGGATTGATCCACTGTAACAGCGCGGCCGGGCTTGCTGAGCTGCAGAGGGAATGCTGCATTTGGGGGAGTGACGATGAAAATGGGTGTAAAGGCGGCAATCTGTTTTGCCGTCTTGATGTTGACGGCGCCGGAAGTCCTGGCCGAGACGATCACGGTCGAGGTCGAGCCGGGCGAAGTGCGCAAGAACGGCTTGCCTTGGGATACGGGGCTCGGAAGTATTTTTCTAGGCAATCCGAAGGATATCCTGCCGGATATCAAGATCTGTGCTCAGGATCCGGATACGGGTCAACAGGCCTGCGCGCCTGTATGCCGGGACGCGCGAAGTTGCACGGCCCGGATTCCGGTGCCAAAAGGCAACAAAAAGCTGACGCTCTTGGTCTTCGATGACGACAGGACCAACAAAGACGAGTTCATCCTGTCGGCACTGCTCGACCGTTGGATCACTTGCGCGCCTTGCACGGATGGTAAGGGTAAAGCCCAGAGCCGCTATCGGGTCACGGGGTGGTCCGGCAATGGGTGCGGCATTTACGATATTCGCACCCGTGCGCCGGACGTGCCGCAAGCGCTTACTGTCGTAATGAACAGGTTGCGCACTGCCGGGATCCCAGATGTAAAAGGCAGGTTCAATGATTTCAGTCGCCGTGGCGGTCTGATCGTGACCTGCCTGGGCATCACTTATCCGGCTGCGTTCGTACCCGATAGCGATCAGATAAAGCTCTCAGCCAATACGCTCCAGACCGAGAGCGAGGATGTTCTTCTGCGCATTCTTCTCGAGGAGATCGCTCACGCAACGACATCCGTAGGTTTGTCTGATCCGGCAAAGAAGCGTCTGCAAGACTGGGCGTTCGAGTACCAGCAGAAACTGCTTCGCTTT
Source organism: Pelagibius sp. Alg239-R121 (assembly GCF_947331435.1). GTDB lineage: Bacteria > Pseudomonadota > Alphaproteobacteria > Kiloniellales > Kiloniellaceae > Denitrobaculum. The sequence continues at coordinate 335,429 of NZ_CAMZOF010000005.1, forward strand.
GAAGCCGAAGGATGGATTGTCGCGCTTCTGGCGCGCCAGGCCTTCCTTGCCAGCGGAAAGGCCCGGCCACCGGTGTTTGCGCTTAACAAGCCCGGAAAGTCGACGGAGAAGAAAGTCGAACGGATCGCAAATGATTTGTCCCGCGGCCGCATTTCCATGGCCGATGCCATCTCCCGTATGGTGCCCTTCGTCAGTGCGTCGAAGACTCTCTACAAAGGCTCAGGGGGCACACAGGTGGTCAGCTACGCCGATCACTATGGCCAACAAGGCGTGAAGGTTTGGAACTGCGCAAAGGCCGGCAAGGCGGTGAAACACTCGACCGGCCTGTGGGTTTGTAATTAAACCTCAAAACAGGCAAGCGGGTTTAGAACCTGGCTGCGAAGAGGCCTCACGTCTGGATATCGCTGTGGAAATTCGGAAACGTCTGCCGGCTTGGAAAACCTTAAGCCAACTCAAAGCTTGTTGCTGACTGGCAAAGACGGCCAGCTATTCGATAAATCCGTGTTTTCGTCAAGGCGTCGTCCTGCTGTGACAACTCAACTCCCGACACCATGATTAGTGGTCAGAAACGGGACTGCTTTATTGCCAACCTTCCGGTCTTAGGCCTTCAGGACTCCTGCGTCCGTCCTGCGGCCTGAATTGCTGCCGCCTTGATTGCCTCGGCAATTCTTTCAGATGTGTTTGTGCCGGGCATTGCGCGGCTGACCGTCAGGCCTCCGATGAGTACAGACAGCGTCGACCAGGCGCGGGCGAGGCGGTCTTGTTCTGAGCCGCCCCTCAGTCCCCTCGCCATGAGCTTCGCGATCTTAATCATCTTTTCCTCATAAAGCGTCTGCATCTCGCGGCTGCCACGAACCACTTCCGGGGTGAGGGCGGTCATGGCACAGCCGCAGGCGTGGTCGTCGCGATGCGCTTTGCCGAGATAGTAATCAGCAAAGGCTTCTATCCAGCCGGCGCCGTGTTCGCGCTGGAATGCCGGGATTCCTTCGATGACCTCATCCAATCCAAGGACCAAGGCTGCTTCGAAAGCGGCGTCCTTTGATCCGAAGTGCGCGTAAAAGGCGCCTGAAGTAACGCCGGCCGCCTTGGCCAGGCCGTCGACACCGATGCCGGCGTAGCCCTGGCTTCGGAACCCACGGCTTGCGGCCTCCAGCATTCTTTGCCGCGTCTCTTCCTTCTGGCCGGGCTTATAGCGCATCGCACACCTCTTTAATATAACGATCGTTATTTAATGCTTGACAGCATAGCGATCGTTATCTATCTGCTTTTATATAGCGATCGTTATATTAAAGTTTTCATCAAAATTCAACATACCGCCGGTTTCGGCGGCCCGTTTGGAGAGAGGTCGTGAAGATGCACGAGGATCAATTGAGCAGAGTCGATGAACCCACGGCGAGCTCCGTAGATCGTCCCTCTGCCACCCCAAGCCAGAACTCTGTAACCCGCCGTGCGGCTCTAGGCCTGACAGCCGGCGCAACTGCTGGCGCCTTGCTGGCGAGTGGTATCGGCAGCCGGATGAGCTTGGCTGCAACACTGTCGACACAAGAGGAGAAAAAGATGTCCCCCAAAGCCTTTGTTTATACCGAAGTTCAGATCTCAGTTCCCTTCGCCGATGCACCCTGGCGTGACATCAACGCCGCGTTGCTGAAGCAACCGGGCCTGCTCAACAAGACCTGGCTGGCCGGAGTGGGGAATAACTCGCTCGGGGGGATCTATGCTTTTGACAGCATCGAAAACGCGCAGGCTTTCGTCACGGGATACTTCCCGCAGGAAGCACGGCAAGTGGGGGCGGCCCATAACACACGGATCTTCGATGCTGCGGTTGTTGAGGCGGCGAGCCGCGATATGGACTCACCGCATTTCGGCGTGACGCCCGACAGCAAGCCCGGTGCTTTCGTCTATACAGAAGTTCAGATCAACGTACCCTTCGAGAAAGCGCCCTGGCGAGACCGCAATCCGCATTTAAAACAACAACCTGGCCTGATGGCGAAGACATGGCTCAGCGGACTGCACACCAATACGCTGGGCGGCATCGATGCCTTTGACACGATCGAAAACGCCAAGGCCTTTGCACTGAATGACTTCCCGGCGCAGATCGCAAAAATGAACGCAGCCTTTTATACCCGAGTTTTCGATGCAGGCGTCGCGGAGGAAGCCAGCCGGCAAATGCGCTCGCCGTTTTTTATCTGATCATTAGCGTGAGATGGAGGTCGATCGGCGTTTTTTGTTGATTCGAAAACAGCAATCACATCCTGTGATGGAAGCCCGGTTTTCTGCCGGGCTTCCCCGCAACAGTCAGTCAAGTGCCGTGACAAGGAAAGCCTCGTCACCAATCTCAGACAGCAGCCAGTCATAGAACGCTTTCGCGGCTGGTTTTTCCGTGGTGAATTCTGACAGGGAAACGGAAAAACAGTCGTCGCTGCTTACGGGACGATCGATGGGAACTATCAGTTGACCTTGGCTGATTGAGTCGCGGCAGATGAAGCGGCTGGCCAACGCCACACCTTCCCCGGATTCGGCCATCGTTTTAGCCAGGATCATCGAATCCACCACGAATTTCGGCGCAGGTGGCGTGGGGAGACCTGCCTCCTGTGACCAGCGCTCCCAACTGTAGAGGGCGCCGATGGTTTCGATCATCGGCAAATCCCAAAGCGAATCTGTGCGGTCAATTGAAGGCGCAAGGTCCGGCGTGCAGACGGGAATAATGTTATCCTCGATTGTGAGCGCCGGTTCGTCGTTTAACAGCGCGCGGCTGCCGAACCTGATCTGGATGTCGGTTTTTTCCGTCAGGTAATCGTCGGGCCAGAGGGTGCTCAGCAGGCGCAGAGTGACATCGGGGTTTGCCCGGCGAAATCGCTCCAGCCGCGGCACCAGCCAGACGACCGCGAAGGTCGTCGTACAGGCAATGTCGAGGCGTTCTGCGTGCACGCGCGGCAGGAACATCGCCGTTGCTTTGGCAAGCTCGTCCACTGCACTGGCAGCATAGGGCAACAGCCTGCGCCCAGCTTCGGTCAGGGCAAGTCCGCGCGGTTTGCGTTCGAAAAGCATCACTGCAAACTTTTGTTCCAGAGCCCGCACATGTTGACTGACCGCCGACTGTGTGACGTTCAACTCCCCAGCCGCCAGGGTGAAACTCAAATGACGTGCCGAGGCCTCGAATGCGCGAAACCAGGTGAGTGGGGGCAGGGCGCGGTTCATCTGACAAAAGTGACCCATTAGATTCTCTACTGTCAATGGCTGCAGATTCATTGTTTGTGCCGCACAGCGTTCGGCGCGAGGCTTTCATGCCGGGAACAATGAGCAAAAGCGGCCACGGGAGGTCGGCGATTTTCTGACTTGAGTAATGGCGGAGCCCAACCATGGAAACGGTCAAGTTTTCGCAGATGAAGCATGGCGACCGGGAAGACTACGAGCTTCTGCGCGACCGTGATGTCGAATATGCCGGCAAAGTCGGCGACCGTCTGCTTGAGTCCCTGAGTCAACTTGAAGAGGGATTTTCCGGCTTCAAGGTGACGCGGCTTGATCATTCGCTCCAGACGGCGACAAGGGCCTGGTGGGACGGTGCAGATGCCGACTGGGTGGTGGCGGCTTTGCTGCATGACGTTGGCGATCTTCACGCGCCCTACAATCACGATGAATATGCCGCGCTGGTGCTTAGGCCCTTTCTGCGGGAACAGTGTGTCTGGACGGTAGAGGTCCATGCGGATTTCCAGAAAGTTTATTACGCGGAAAAACTTGGCGAAGATCCAAATGTTCGAGATCGCTATCGGGGCAATCCTTACTTCAATGACTGCGTCGAATTTTGCGCACGCTGGGATCAGGCCAGTTTCGACCCGACCTACGACTACCTTCCGCTCGAGTTTTTCCGGCCACTGGTAAGACAAGTCTTTGCGCGGCGGGCCAACGACCCTGCTGTACAACAGCCCGGCGTCCGGATGCCGTTAATCGATGCGAAGGCCGCCGCCGCGCGGAAGCACCACTGAATCCAAACTTGATCGCTCGGGAATTGACCAGATGTTGCATCGCCCTGACCTCGCCGCCGGCCCACCGAAGAGCTATGCCCTCGCAAAAGATTTGCAAAACTGCATCGCACCGGCTGCCGAGGCTTTCTGTCTGCCGCCGCAGTGCTACGCCGAGGAAGCGGTCTTGCAGGCGGAGATCGAGACTTTCTTCCGGCGCAAGTGGATCGGGATTGGTCACAGCGGACGCTTCAAGGCGGCGGGCGACTACGAGGCTCTCGAAGTTGGCGGGGTGCCGCTGATCGTCATTCGCGGCAAGGACGGTGTGTTGCGGGCCTTTGCCAACAGTTGCCGTCATCGCGGCGCGCGTTTGCTGGACGGTGAGGGGAACTGCCGCAACATCAGGTGCCCGTTCCACAGCTGGGGCTATAAGCTCGACGGTCGCTTGATAGGCGTTCCGCACATGGAGGATGCGGCGGGTTTCGACAAGGCCGACTACGGCCTGACTGCGTTTCGGGCGGCAGAGTTGGGCGGCTTTGCCTTTGTGTGTCTGAATGATGCGACGCCATCGCTGAGTGAAGAGTTTGGGAATTTTGCGAAAATCCATTCGCCCTGGCCCTTGAATAATCTGGTGCCGACTCGCCGGCATTCCTTCGAGGTGCGCTGTAACTGGAAGAGCTTCCTGGACGTCTTTAACGAATATTATCACCTGCCCTATGTGCATCGGGATTCGATCGACGGAGTTTATAACCGGCCCGAAGTCGCAAGCCCGGCACGCGGTGCCTACGCCAGTCAGTTCGGCGCAACCGATGGCACGGGTGGTCTGCTGGAGCATCAGCAGGACCACGCCCTGCCCGCCATGTCTGGCCTTGAGGACGCCGCCAGCAAAGGGGTCCGCTATACTTGGCTGTTCCCAAACATGACTTTTGCAGCCGCCAGCGACTCCTTGTGGATCTACGAAGCCAATCCGATCGACGCGCGCAGTTGCCGTGTCACCCAGACTATCTGTTTTCCACAGGAAGTGACGGAGTGGCCGGACTTTGAGGCCCGGGCAAAGCACTATTATCACCGCCTCGATGCGGCGATTGCAGAGGATATACCTGTGCTCGAAAACCAGCAGCGTGGTTTGAATTCGCCGTTTGCCGTTCAGGGGCGATTTTCACCGCACCTGGAAGCCAATGTCGCCGCATTTGCCAAGTGGTACGCCGGCGAGATGTTGGCTGCAGATCACGCCCTCAGCAATGCAGCAACAATGGCTTCCGGGGCATCTTCCTGAAGGATGTGTCCGGCGTTGCCGACGCGAGTCAGGCTGTTGGCGCCTAACACTGCCGCCAGCTGTTCGCCCTGGTTGAGAGGAATGAAGCTGTCCTGCTCACCCCAGACGATGTCGACGTTGCAGTCCATGGGACCGTACTGGTCTTGAAGTTCCTCAATGTATCTGGTGTCCGACTGGGCGATCTGCCGATAGAACGCGGGTTGCCCAATTTCCCCTTGGTAGGCTTGCGCGTAGATCTCTATGGCCTCCTCACGGAGATTTTTATGGGCGGCCCGTTGTATGTAGGCGCGGAACAACGCGTCGTGGGCATAAGCGGGGAGTTGCGCGAAGGCCTCTTCATGCTCGCGGACATGTGCAAAGAAGGGGGATCCAGAAGGAAGAACCGCGACCGCGTCGATGAGGGTTAGCCTGCGATACCTAAGTCCGTTGACGTAATGTCCGCGCAATGCGGCCAAGCCGCCGAAGTCGTGCGCGACCATTTCGGGGCAATCGAGCGACCAGTGATCCAGAAGGGTCGCCAGTAGATCGTTCTGCACGGCCGCCGATACGTTCTGCCCCTCTGATATTTCAGACTGCCCGCAACCGATCATATCGAAGTAGTAGACTGACCGGCGATCGGTCAGATGCGGAGCAATGTGCCGCCAGGCCTGTGATGACCAGGGAAATCCATGAACCATTACCAGGGGATCGCCTTGGCCGATGCATCCCCAGGCCACGGACTGGCCATTGAACTGAAAGCGGTTGTCGAGAGGTAGCATTGTTGTTTTCCTGTGTAACCGTTAATAGGATAGTTAAAGGTTGCACAATTTTTTCTAGATGTAACCATTATTATTCTATAAATAGGTTTTTTATGGATAAACATTTCTGGACAAAGTTCGGATTCTTCGGCGGTCATGCCGGGCTCGATTTCATCAACACAATCGATGACGTAGAGAAGACACGCGCCCTGAGCGGGATTCCCGATTGGGCGACGGTCCTGGACTGGGCGCTTGCGGCGAAGATCTTGAGCTGCGAGGAAGCAAAGCTGTTGGCGCGGCAGGATGATGACGCAGCTGCACAGGGCGAACTGGCGAAGTTGCATCGCTTTAGGGAGTCGGCGTGGTGCGTTCTCAGCTCGGTTGCCGCTAAGCAGACTCCCGATGAAGAGGAGACGGCTGCGCTAAGCAGAGAGATCAGGTGGGCGATTGCGCAATCCTTCCTCGATCTGAACGAAGGCTCATTCCGGTGGTCCGTTCGCGAAGCCGAGTTTGGACTCAAACTTGTACGCGCGCGCCTTGCCCTGGCCGTTTCGGACTTGATCTCGCTTCAGGACCTGCAACGCCTTAAGGAGTGCGGGCGCTGTACCGGCCTGTTCCTCGATCACGGTCGGGGCCGGGGGCGCCGATGGTGCCGGATGAACACCTGTGGAAACCGCACCAAGACCGAGAGGTTTCGCGCAGGTCCGACGAAGAATAGTTGAGCTCACGCATTGGTGTCGCCGCCCTGATATGGATCTTAACTCTGCGCCTGCCGGGCTTTGCGCCGCGTATCGGTGGGGCTTTCGCCGTAGCGAGCGCGGTAGGCCCGTGAGAAGGCCGCTGCCGAGTTGAAGCCGCAGGAGGTGGCAATCTGGATGGCGCTTGCGGCACCGGCGGTAAGTTGCCGCCGCGCGGTGTTAAGGCGCTGCGCCAGGTAGTAGGCGCGCGGGCCCTGTCCAAGTTCGCTTTTGAACAGGGTTTCCAGCCGGCGGCTGCTGAGACCGACGATCTCCGAGATCTGGGAAACAGTGAGTGGATCCTCAATATGGCTTTCCATCAGGCGCACAGCGGTGGCCACACGCGGTTCTCGCGTTGCCAATTGCCCCAGGGAAATGCTGCGTTGCGGGTCGCTGGGTAGGCTGGCGTCCTCATAGATAAAGAGGCTCGCCACATCCATTGCGAGGGCGTGTCCCTGACGACGGCGGATCAGTTCCAATGCCATGTCGAGCGCCGGGGTTGCGCCACCGGTAGTGAAGCGGTTGCCGTCGATGACGAAACGATCGCGTTGGAGAACCACTTTGGGAAACCGCGCCTCAAAAGCTTCCAGATCTTCCCAATGTGTGGTTGCCTTGTAGCCGTCCAGCAAACCCGCCATTGCCAACAGCCAGGCACCTGATTCGATGCCCCCGATGACTGCCGGCTTGCGCCCGGCTTTCCGGAGTTTCCCGATCAGATCGCGACTGGCGTGGCTGGCAATGTTGTAGCCGGCGATGACGATTAATGCGTCCCTCTTGGCTGTCGGGTCAAAGGAGCCGGACACAGAGATCGGGAAGCCGGAGATTGTCGTGACTGGCATGCCATCAGGCGACGACAGGCGCCAGTTGTAAACCTGGCGGTCCATCAGGCGATTGGCACCACGCAGGGGTTCGACGATAGCGGCCAGCAGCAGCATGGAGGTGTCCGGCAGAAGCAGAAGCTCCAGCTCGAGCGGGTGGTCACGATCAGGAGATGTGGCGGAAAAGATTGTCATGGTATTTCGGAAAATATCAATAAAACTTCGAAAAATGTAAAGCATGAAAAGATCATTAGAACCAGGGTTCGCTCTTTGGTGAAGTGGGCGCTAAGCGCGGAAGGAGAGGGCAGATGCAATTCGGATTGACCCAGGAGCAGCAGATGGTCGTGGAGACCGTGCGCAGCTTCGTCGAGCGCGAAATGTATCCCCACGAGGACCAGGTGGAAAAACTGGGTGCGGTTCCGACCGAGATAGCGGAAGAGATCAAGCGCAAGGTCATCGATCTGGGGTTTTATGCGCCGAACTTTCCGCTTGAAGTTGGCGGTGGCGGGCTTGGTCATCTGGATTTTGCCCTGCTGGAGCGGGAACTGGGCCGGGCATCAATGGCGCTCAACCACTTTTGGGGGCGGCCACAGAATATTCTTATGGCCTGCGATGGCGAGCAGAAGGAGCGTTATCTGTTGCCTGCAGTACGCGGTGAAAAGATGGATGCTTTAGCCATGACCGAGCCTGATGCGGGCTCGGATGTGCGTGGAATGAAGACCTTTGCACGCAAGGACGGCGACGACTGGATCGTGAACGGCACCAAGCATTTCATTTCCGGCGGAACGCACGCTGACTTTTTCATCGTCTTTGTCGCGACCGGAGAAGATCAGACGCCGAAGGGACCGAAAAAGCGAATCACCTGTTTTCTGGTTGACCGCGGGCATCCCGGTTTCGAAGTGCGTCCGGGTTACAACTCGGTGTCGCACAGTGGCTACGACAATGTGATCCTGAGCTTCGACGACTGCCGCTTGCCGCAGGGGCAGGTGCTGGGCGAAGTGGATGGCGGCTTCGAAGTCATGAACACCTGGCTATATGCGACCCGCATCACCGTGGCTACCATGTGTGTGGGCCGGGCACGGCGGGTTTACGACTACGCCGTCTCCTATGCGGCCGAGCGCAAACAGTTCGGTCAGCAGATCGGCAAATTCCAGGGGGTCAGTTTCAAGCTGGCCGACATGATCACTGAAATCGATGCGGCCGACTGGCTCACCCTGGCGTCGGCCTGGCGGTTGGATGAAGGATTGGAGGCCAACCGCGAGATTGCCTCTGCAAAGCTCTATGCCAGCGAGATGCTGGCGCGGGTCACTGACGAGGCGATCCAAATCTACGGCGGTATGGGTTTGATGGACGACCTGCCGCTGGCGCGTTTCTGGCGCGATGCTCGAGTCGAACGTATCTGGGATGGGACGTCCGAAATTCAACGGCACATCATCAGCCGGGATATTCTGCGTCGTCTTGGTGCTTGAGGTTTCGCGCCGTTATGACGTCGACTCAGCAGCATGATCTGACCAGGCTTCTGCGGCCACGCAGCATCGCCGTACTGGGCGGAAGCTGGGCTCACGCAATGATCGACCAGTGCCGGCGCATGGATTTTGCCGGAGATATCTGGCCGGTGCATCCTGAGAAACGGGAAATGCAAGGGTTATTCTGTTTCCGCTCAATTGAAGAATTGCCGGCGGCGCCCGATGTCGCCTTTGTTGGTGTCAACTGCCTGCTGACGATTGAGATCGTCGCGGCCTTGCGCGCCAAAGGCGCGGGTGGAGCGGTATGCTTTGCGTCGGGTTTTGCCGAAGCGGGCGCAGAAGGTGCCGAACTGCAGGACCGCTTACTCGAAGCCGCGGGATCCATGCCCATCATCGGGCCTAATTGTTACGGCCTGATCAACTACCTTGATGGCGCCTTGCTTTGGCCCGATGTCCACGGGGGCAAGCGTGTCGAGCGGGGCGTCGCCATCGTCACTCAATCCTCGAACCTTGCCATTAATCTGACCATGCAAAGTCGCGGCCTGCCCATTGCCTATATGCTGACCCTTGGCAATCAGGCGATGATTGGCATGGCCGATGTGATCCGCACGCTGGCTGACGACGAACGGGTGAGCGCCATCGGCCTCCATATCGAGGGCGTAGGAAACGCCGCTGCTTTTGCGCAGGCCGCGCACGCAGCCCGGGCGGGCGGCAAGCCCCTCGTCGTGATGAAGTCCGGCAGCTCGGCGCAGGCGGTGGAAATGACGCTTTCTCATACGGCCTCACTCGCGGGATCCGATGCGGTCGCGGACGCGTTTTTTCGTCGCCTCGGATTGGCTCGGGTGTCGTCGATCCCAGCGTTTCTTGAAAGTTTGAAGCTCTTGCATCTCTGGGGGGCTTTGCCGGCTGCGGATCTGGTATCCATGTCCTGTTCCGGCGGCGAAGCTTCCATCATTGCGGATAGCGCGGAACGCCTCGGCGTTCCGATGCCGACGTTCTGCGAGGAAGACATTGCCCGCATACGCGGGACTGTAAAGCCATTGGTTACCGTGTCCAATCCCTTTGATTATCATACCTTTGACTGGGGCGATGGTGATCGTCTGAGCGAGACCTTCACGGCAGTGATGCGGGCTCCGCAGGAAGTGACCGCCCTGGTTCTTGATTTCCCGAAACCCGAAGCGGGCAGGGCCGATTCCTGGGAAATCACCGTCGATGCGCTCGCCACGGCCGCCGCGAAGACCCGCGGGCGCGCAGCGGTGATCGCGACTCTGCCTGAATGCCTCCCTGAGGCACGTGCGAACTCCATGATGGCACGCGGCATTCTGCCGTTCCTCGGCGTGGAAGAAGCGTTGAATGCCATTGCGGCTGCAGCCTTCATCGGGCAGGCGGTGCCTGCTGCAGTACATGACATACCGGTCAGTGGCGGCGCAATCTTCGCCTGGGATGAAGCGCATTCGAAACGCGCTTTGGCGGAGCAGGGTCTCGCTGTTCCTGACTCCCAACTTTGCCGGGATGCGGACGCGGCGGTTAAAGCCGTTGCCAGACTCGGTTCCGTCGCTATGAAAGCGGTGAATGCGGACCTCACCCACAAAACCGAGGCCGGTGCGGTGGCCCTGAACCCGAAAGGCGAGGCCGAAGTTCGCACAGTTTTTGCGCGCCTGCTACCGCTTGGCGACGCGGTTCTGGTCGAGCGGATGATCGAGCAGCCTGTGGCAGAGCTGATTGTTGGTGTGCGCCGCGACCCGGTGTTCGGGCTGCACCTGCTGATTGGTGCCGGCGGTATTCTGGCCGAGTTGCTGGAGGATACGGCGACCCTCATGCTGCCGGCTTCGCGTGTTGACATCGAGGCGGCTTTGGCTGGTTTGAAGATACACTCTTTGTTATGCGGATGGCGCGGCCGGCCGGCTGCAGACTGGCGGGCACTTGTTGATGCGATAGAAGCCACCCAGACCTTCGCTCTTGCCAACGCGGTTCGGCTGGAAGAGCTTGAGATAAATCCGCTGATGGTCTGTGAAGTCGGGCAAGGCGCTTATGCTGTCGATGCCCTGGTGAGAATGAGAGAGGAAGAAGCATGAGCGATGTGTGCAACGGCGATGTGATTAAACTGCGCCGCGACGGGGCGGTGCTGGAAGTTGAGTTGAACCGGCCCAAGGCCAATGCCATCGATCTTGCGACAAGCCGCGAAATGGGAGAGGCCTTCAAAGCATTTCGCGACGATCCCGACCTGCGGGTGGCGATCGTAAGCACGGCAGGTGAGAAATTTTTCTGTGCCGGTTGGGATCTGAAGTCTGCCGCAGAGGGTGACGCCGTGGACGGCGATTATGGCGTTGGCGGGTTTGCCGGGTTGCAGGAGCTGCGCGACCTGAACAAGCCAGTGATTGCGGCGGTCAACGGGATGGCGGTCGGAGGCGGGTTCGAGTTGGCGCTTTCGGCAGATATGATCTATTGCAGCGAGCACAGCTCCTTCGCCCTGCCGGAAATCCGCGCCGGAACCTTGGCAGACGCCGCAACCGTGAAGCTGCCGAAACGCATTCCCTATCACGTGGCAATGGATCTGCTGTTCACCGGCCGCTGGATGGACGCCCAGGAAGCCCATCGCTGGGGGTTGGTGAACGAGATTCTGCCAGCAGATAAATTGATGGAGCGTGCACGCGAAACCGCCCGGATGCTGGCTGCCGGTCCGCCCCTGGTCTTCGCTTCCATCAAGGAAGTCGCCCGCGCCGCCGAGGCCATGACCTTCCAGGATGCCATGAACAAGATCACCAAGCGCCAGTTCCCGACGGTCGACGTTCTCTACGACAGTGAAGATAACCTGGAGGGGGCACGGGCTTTTGCCGAAAAACGCGATCCCGTTTGGAAAGGTCGGTAGTCCATCCGGTTGTACATCTGAGAAACTCGATGAGTTCACGCAGGAAAGGCTTGAGTGCTGCTGGTCCGGCGTGAGAGAAGGAGTCACCTTCCTCACGGCAACAAATTCAAGCGAGCGGATCCAAGTGCCTTTCCGTCTCTTTAAAAAGAAGATCAGTAAGACAACGCCGGGAAAATTGGTTCAGGTCCTGAATTCCTCGAGCGTTGATCTATTTTTGGATGTCGGCGCAAACGTTGGGCAAACCGGCCGTTCCCTTCGTGATGCCGGCTACCGGGGGCGTATTCTATCCTTTGAACCGGTTCCCTCGGCTTACGCGGCATTGCAGCAGGCGGCGGCTGCGGATCCGCTCTGGACGGTTGCTCCGCCTATGGCAATTGGGGACTGTGACGGTGAGATTACCCTGAATGTTTCAGAAGCGAGCGACATGAGCAGCGCGCTCGAGGCAAGCGATGCTTTGATGGAGGCCTTGCCGAAAACCGAGGTGCGCGAAAAGCTGACTGTCGTGTCACGACGTCTCGACAGCATTTTGCCCGGTCTTTTGGAGGGGGCTGCGAGTGTTTTCCTGAAGATCGACACGCAGGGCTTTGAACGAAGCGTGCTTAACGGGGCACCGGAAACTCTTAATGTGGTCAAGGGCGTGCAGATGGAACTGTCGTTGTTCTCCCTCTACAAAGGAGAGGAAACCTATCTTTCCTTTTTGCAGGACCTACACGGGCTCGGCATGGAACCGCATATGATTGTCGAGACCAATTTTTCCAAGACACTCCGTAGGCAATTGCAGATCGACGTCGTTTTTATGCGAGGCTAGGAGCTGAATTGGTTCCCTGAAAGGCGTTTCATGATTTTGAACGTCTCCCTCACCATCGCTCTTGCGCTAAATGTAGCCGGATCGCGGCTCACATCACATTGTCCAGATCCCGGCAGAGGTCTTGTGCATCTTCAAGGCCGATGGAAAAACGGAACACCCCATCGCCTGCGAGTGCCCGATAGTCTCCTTCTCCGGCGTCATCCATTCTGAACGATGTCTGCAATAGGCTTGCCGTTGGCATCCAGCAGATGAGAGAGCGATGGTGGCCGAGTGAGACGGCGTAGTGAATGATTGAAAGCTCTTCGGCCATGCGGCGCGCCATTGCCGCGCCTTCGGCTTCCCCGCCCTTCACCTGAAACGACATCATGCTGGAGAAATTTTGCATTTGGCGTCTTGCCAGTTCGTGCTGCGGATGGCTTTCGAGACCGGGATAAAGCACGCGTTCGACCCTCGGGTGGTTTTCCAGGAAAGCGGCGATTTCCAATGCGGTTTCCTCGTGCGCCTTGAGCCGAAGCGGGAGGGTGGCGATGCCGCGTGCGATCAGCCAGGCATTGAAGGGGCTGAGAATCCCGCCGTAGTGCACGGTTGCCTCGATCGAGAGCTTGCGGACGATCTCAGACGAAGCGCAAACGGCGCCGCCGATGGCATCACCATGACCGCAGAGAAATTTGCTGGCCGAATGCATGACGATGTCGGCACCGAGTGACAACGGCTTTGTGCCGATAGGTGTGGCGAAGGTGTTGTCGACAGCCACCAGCGCACCCTGTGTCTTGGCGATGGCCGCGACCGCGGCAATATCGGTCAGCCGCAGCAGGGGATTGCAGGGTGTATCGATGAAGATCAGCCTGGTGTTGCTTTTTATGGCATCCTCGACATCTTCAATCTTGGCCGTGTTGACCAGCGACACTTCCACACCCATGCGCGGCAGGGTATCGCGCACCAACTCGGCGATACCGGCATAGGAGACGTCTGAAACGATCACATGATCGCCGTTGGACAGCAAAGTCATGAAAATCGCCGCCGCTGCTGCCATGCCGGAAGCGAAGCAAAGTGCCGCCTCCGACCCTTCCAATGCCGCGAGCTTGTTCTCCAACTGACGGACGGTCGGGTTGCCCAGGCGGGTATAGACGAATGGGCTGTTCTCATCGAGCTCATAGGCCGAGAAGCCCTCAGGCCCGTCCGTGACAAAGGTCGTCGACATGACGATGTTTGGGCTGGATGCGCCGGTGACGGGATCCGGAAACTCCCCGGCATGCACGGCGCAGGTACGCGGCCCAATACTATCGAGATCGAGATTCTTTGCCATATTGCCTCCCATTGATGCAGGCGCCGGCTTTGCTGCAAGCCGGAGCTTTCGCGCGAGCCTACAAGAGACGGATCACGTTTCAAGTGTCATGATCGAAAAAATGGGGGAATCAGATGGGGCGGGGGAACTTCCGGAATTCTGTGATGATCGCTTCGTAAAGCTCCGGGGTCCAGACAGGCATGGTTTTCGGATCGGCCTTGATGACCTTGAGACGCGGGTCCCGGGGGGCAATCACGACCCTTACGTTTTCATGACCAACCTTTGCCGCAAGTACGAAGAGTTCTTCGATGGGTTCATCGCCCATGGCGAGGCAGCCTACGGAGCTGGCTTTGCCGTGGATGAAGATGTTGCTGCCGGGTTCGGTTCTGCCCTCGGACACGGCATGTTTGAGGTCGAAGAGATTGGGATAGTTGAGTTTCATCGACAGATGATAGCTGCTGTTCGGATTAAGGCCTTCGATCTGATAAAAGCCTTCAGGCACCTGCTGGTCGCCCTCGCGCAGCTTCGGGCCCGCGACACCACTTGCCTTGCGAATGTCGTAGTCTCTTATAAAGGTGTAGGAGCCAGGGGATGACTCGTCGTCAGCCTGCACCCAAAGCTCGAGCTTTCGCTCTTGCTTCAAAGCCAGCAGGGTAATTTTCCGAGGCGGGAGGGGAACCGAGGCGTTCTTAAAGTAGGGCTCTAGGCGCTCGAGAGCTGACTCTTCGTAGCGCTGCATGACCGAGGTGACAGTTTCTCTGCCTTGAATTTTTCGCATTAACGGTACCCAGTGGGGACGTCCATAGGCATAAAAGCTCCCCACGCCAAGCGTTGCCGCCGCGGCCATGGCACCGGTCACGAACAGTCGCCTGTGACTATTGAATTTTGCTTTGGACACGCCTCGACCACTCTCGAACTCTGAGCCAGTGCGTTAAGAGTCGCAGCCAATATTGTTGGAAATGTGACCGAGATAGATCGCAGAGACCATACCCGCCTATCCTCCGTCGAAACCTTGATAAATTTGGTCGAGCACGCCCATGGTCCGCAGGCCGACTTCAGGGGAACAGGGGTTTGCTGCGTCATCAAGCAGATGGGCAACCATCTTTTCGACAAAGGGTTGATGCACATGCGGTGGATCCGGCAGATCGAGTTCCTGCACGCCCTCTGCTGTTGTCAGGGTGATCTTGCTGGGACGGAAGAAACCCATCGAGACGGAGCCTTTGTCACCGAGCACGGTGACCGATTCCGCCTGTTCGCTGACGCTGTAGGTACAGAGGCCGGATGCCACCACGTCGTCGTAGCCCAGGCTGAAGGCAACCAGGTCCTCGGCGGCGTGGGATCTACTCTGTCGCCGTACCTGTGCCTGAACGCTGTTCGCCGGCCCGAAGACATAGCTCAGCCAGTCGATAGTGTGGGATTGCATGTCGGCGAAATAGCCGCCGCCTCCGATTTTGGGGTCCAGACGCCAGTTGTCCGCAGACTTGTGGTCCGGTTTCATGCGGTGAACTACCGACACGCAGCGTGGAACGCCAATCGTCCCATCCTGGATGATTTCGCGCATCCGTTCGAAACGCGGCAGAGCGCGACGGTAGAAGGCGATCACGAGGGATTGTCCTGCTTCCCTGGCCGCCGCGCTCATGATCTTGCCTTCATTCAGGGACAAAGACATGGGCTTTTCGACGAGAACCGGTTTACCAGCCTTCAGGGCTGCAAGCGTCAGTTCACAATGGCTGGCTGGGGGTGTCGCGACGTAGACGGCGTTCACATCGGGATCGTCGATGAGTTCCTGCGCCGAATCATATGACTTTCCGATCCCATGCCGTCGGGCGTAATCGGCGGCCTTTTCACCATCGCGCCGCATGACGGCCGTCACGCTTGAACGCGCGGCCTTTTGCAGTGCCGGACCGCTCTTTACTTCCGTCACTTCGCCACAGCCGACAATGCCCCACTGAACCTGGTTCATGATCTTTCGCTCTCTCTGTTACTTGCTTTTCCTATAAAGCCCGACCGTTTCCACTGCATCAGTGGAAACGTGATCCAGCCTCTAACCATTACAGTAAGGGGATGGTTCATGTTCCTGATTGCTTGAATCATGAACGATCTCTCTCTGGCGCTGCTGGGACGAAGACCCCGTTGCGCGATGAGCCTGCGTAAAAGCAGGGGCGCCGCATCGCTGTTTCATAGTTATTGCTGAAGTGGTGGGGGCTGTTCAAGCGTGATCTCCGCAGGTGCGGCTGTGCGATCACACGATGGCGTTTGGTCTGACGGGTGCTGTTGGGCGCGGCAGGGGAGCGCTCGAAACGCTGTAGGAAATTTACTCTGTAACGCTTGTACGGAGTCTTGAGTTGTTTAGATCAGTAATCAATCCAGATTAACAATTATGTGACTGAAAATAAATGAATAAAACTCCCCTTGAGCGGTGTTGTCTGCCCGTCGTTAACACTTTCTTAAGGAGCATTTTGATGGCTTACGACGATAAAGAGGCGGGCATCATCGTTGCCGCAGACGAAGCGGAAGTTACGGTGGGTCGCGTCAGAGCCGATGAAATCGGCGTTCTCGTATCCGGCGATGACGCTGACGTTACCACCGAAGGTCCGGTTGAAGCCGGCGAAACCGGCGCCAAGGTCACGGGTGACGGCGTAACCCTCTCGAATGAAGGCCAGCTATCCGGCGGAGAAGTCGGAGTTAAAGTCACAGGCGAAGAGACCGACATTCTCAACAGCGGGTCCATCAGCGGGCCGGTTGCGATCGATGCGACCGAGTCTGAAGGCTCGACCAACCTCGAACAGTCCGAAGGCGAAATCAGCGGAGAAGTCCGTCTTGGTTCCGGCGACGACAACGTTGAGATCGAGGGCGGTGAAGTTAACGGCACGGTCAGGCTTGGTGGCGGTGACGATGATTTCGTTTCATCAGCCGAAGGCCAGTCCGAAGTTGTCGACGGGGAATCCGGCGACGACGTGATCGACGCTGGCTCCGGTGATGACGAACTGACCGGTGGTCTGGGTGAAGATGATCTGGACGGCGGCGACGGCATTGATACCGCGCGTTTTGACGACATCGATGTCGGTGTATCTGTCGATCTGGCGGCAGGTGAAGCGGTGCGCGACACCGGCTTCGTTGCCACCATTGAAAACCTGCTGTTGGTAAACCCCAATGGCGGTATCAATCCGGCAGAGATTGTCAGCGAAGGCGTGGACGGAAATCTCTATTTCAACATCCACACGAGCGACTTCCCGAGCGGTGAATTGCGTGGACAACTTGCCCTGGCGGAAGACAATCGGGATGCCTTCGGCTTCGGTACGGTTGTGTTCTCGGCTGCACTGGATGGTGCGCAGGAAACACCTGCTCCTGTCGATACAGATGCGTCGGGTGAAGCTTCCGTCGTTTTCACGCTCTTGGAAGACGGCAGCATTCGTTACACGACCGAGCTGTCGGTCTCCGGCCTGAACCAGGCTGATCTGCTGCCGGTCAACATTGGCAACGGTACGCTCAGCCCGATCCACCTGCATAATGCGCCGGTTGGACTGGGTGGTGCCGTGGTCGTCGACATTGCAAGCGATGCCGGTCCCGAGGGGATCGTTGCCGTGAGCGAAACCGACGAACTCACGAACATCGAGAATGTCGTGGGTTCCAACGACGCCGACATCATCGTCGGTGACGATGCAGCCAATGAACTCTCCGGCCTGGAGGGTGACGATGAACTGAGCGGCGGCCGCGGTGGCGACAACCTGCTTGGTGGCGAGGGAAACGATCTGCTGCGTGGCGGCGGTGGCAATGATGTCATCGACGGTGGCGAAGGGATCGACACCATCAGCTTCAGCGACATCGGCGTGGACGTTAATGTCACTTTGAATGCTGACGGGAGTGGTTCCGCCGACTACATCGTGAACGGCAACACAGTGACCGATACCTTCACCGGCATCGAAAACGTGGAAGGTTCGGCCAACAACGACACCATCATTGCTAACGGTGGTGCGCCGAACGCAATTGACGGTGGTGCCGGCAACGATTTTATCGCTGGCGGTGGTGGGGTTGATGACCTCTCCGGCGGCGAAGGCGTTGACACCAACAGCTTCATCAACATCGGAACTCCGGTGGTTGCCAACCTTGCTGCCGGAACGGCCAGCTATCAGCCGGCGCCTGGTGTGACGGTCTTCGAGCAGTTCGACGGTTTCGAAAATCTCGACGGCTCCCAGAACGACGATCAGCTTTTCGGTGACGGTGGTGACAACGCCCTGAGCGGCAATGACGGTGACGATCTGCTGATAGGACGCGGCGGTGCCGACGACCTCTCCGGTGGTGAAGGCAACGACGTTCTGCAAGGCGGTGGCGGCAACGACGCCCTTGACGGTGGTGAAGGTGTCGACACGGCTGACTTCCAGGACATCGGCGTTGCTGTGACGGCGACCTTGGAAGACGACGGAACTGGCGTGGCTTCTTATGAAGTCAACGGCAACACTGTCCAGGACAGCCTGACGAGCATCGAAAACCTGACCGGTTCGGAAAACGATGACTCGCTTTCCGGAAACTCGGAAGACAACCTGCTCGCAGGTGGTGCCGGAAATGATGAACTCTCGGGCGGTGACGGCAATGATGTCCTGCGCGGTGACGAAGTCGGCTCCGGAACAGCCGTCCGGGTATCGGTCACCAACACCTTGGGTGAAGGTGGAACCTTCCTGACCCCGGTCTGGTTCGGTTTCCACAATGCCGAGAACTTCGACCTCTTCAGCGCCGGAGAACAGGCCAGCCTGGGGCTCGAGCGTTTGGCCGAAGATGGTATCGTCGAAGGCATTGCGGCCGAGTTCAATGCACAGGCCGGTGACGGTGGTGTCGATGCCACGATCATCGGTGGCGCGGGTGCACCCGGTCCGATCGATCCGGGCGAGACAGCATCTTTTGTTCTGGATGTGGACCCAAGTCAGGTCGGCCAGGGCTTCTTCACCTGGGCAACCATGATCATTCCTTCGAATGATGCTTTCCTTGCTTCTCCCGACGATGCTCGCGCCGATGCGATCTTCGACGAGAACGGCAACTTCCTGGGCCCGTTGGTCATCGAGCGCTTCGGCAACGACGTTCTCGACGCCGGCACCGAGGTGAACAACGAGGTGGCGGCTGCATTCCTTAACCAGACGGCTGCCAACCAAGGCACGACCGAAGGTGGCGTTGTCGGGTCTCACCCCGGTTTTAACGGCTCCGAAGGTAATCCCGATGGAACGCCTCAGAACATTCTGGGCGGAACCACGGCTGCCGGGACGATCGTCGATCAGACCGAAGGTGACTTCACCCGCAATGGCGGCAATGAGCAGCTACTGCGCATTGTGGTGGATCGGGTGGCCAATGAAGGCGGCGCTGACATCCTCAATGGCGGAGCCGGCAACGACAGCCTCGAAGGCGGTGGTGGACGCGATACCTTCGTGTTCCAGCAGGGTACCGGTTCGGACACGGTTCTCGACTTCGATACCTTTGTCGAGACCGGTGACTTCATCGATGTCAGTGACTTCAACTTCGCTGACGGAGATGCGGTGATCGCCGCTGCTCAGCAGGACGGTGACAACACGGTTATCGACCTGGGAAATGGCGATCAAATCACTCTGATCGGCGTCGACGTTGGAGATCTCAACGCTGAGAGCTTCATTGTTGGTGAAGGACCGGTGGAGATCGACCCGATTGTCGTGGACGGCGGCCGTGGTGCCGAAGAGATCAACGGCGGCGCTGCCGACGATGAGCTCAATGGCGGACGCGGCAACGACATTATCAATGGTGGCGACGGCAACGATCAGATCAATGGTGGTCGTGACGACGATGAGCTCGACGGTGGCGACGGCGACGATGTCATCAATGCTGGCCGTGGAGACGATAACGTCGAAGGCGGTGACGGTAACGACGTTATCGACGGTGGCCGTGGTGACGACGACATCAACGGCGGCGCGGGCAACGACGTGCTCGAAGGTGGCCGTGGCGATGACAACATCAATGGCGGTGCAGGAAACGACTTCATTTGCGCCGGCACGGGTGATGACATCATCAACGGTGGCACGGGCAACGACCGCCTTGAAGGCGGTTCCGGTGCGGACATCTTCGTGTTCGAGACGGGCACCGAGGATGACACGGTTCTCGACTTCGAGACCGGCCGTGACGAACTCGACCTGACCGCCTTCGGCTTCGCGTCCTTCGCGGATGTGCAGGCTGCGGCGGAGGACGATGGAGACGATGTCGTTATCGATCTTGGCAATGGTGACTCGGTGACGCTGGTTGGCGTTTCCGAAGCTGAACTGAGCCAGGACGACGTCGCCATCTAGGCATCATGAAATGGGCCCGGCATCTTGGCCGGGCCCATCTTCTTTCATTCGATTATTGAATAAACCCTCGCAACAGAGGTCTGATATGAGCAAGAACCGACGCGGTTCCTCCGAACTCCAGGCTGCATTCCGAAGCTGCAGCAGCGGATTTTTCATGACCGGTGTTTTCAGTCTGGTCATCAACCTCCTCATGCTGACCGGCCCGCTTTACATGATGCTGGTCTATGATCGCGTGCTGACCAGCCAGAGCGAAAACACGTTGATATCGCTTTCTCTGCTAATTGCCGGCCTGTTCGTGATCATGGGATTGCTCTCGGCCGTGCGCTCCAAGATTCTCGTGCGGGTCGGCAGCCGCATTAACCTGAGGCTCAGCGAGCGTGTCTTCGAAGCCCAGATCAAAAAATCGGCTTTGCGCGGCACCAGGGGGCAGGACGGTGTCAGAGATCTTCAGACCCTGCGCGAGTTCCTCTCCGGTACCGGACCCAGTACGCTGTTCGATGCACCTTGGACACCCATCTACATCGGTGTCGTATTCTTGCTGGATCCGCTGCTCGGTTGGGTTGCCACCGGTGGCGCTGTCCTGCTGATGTTGCTCGCCGTGATCAACGAGTTTGTGACCCGAAGCAATCTTGCAAAGGCGACGCGCGTGCTCGCGGAAAGCAATGAAATCGTCGCGGACGGCCGCAGCAATGCAGAGGTCCTTTCCTCCATGCATATGCTTCCGGGCATCTATCGCCGCTGGCAGAAATTGCAGCATTCGGCGTTGCAACTGCAGAGCAAGGCGAGCGACCGTTCGGCGAGTCTCTCTTCCATGTCGCGGACCTTCCGCTTGATGCTGCAGTCGGCGATCCTGGGCACGGGCGCCTATCTTGCCATCAATGGAGAAATCAGCCCTGGCAGCATGATTGCGGCCTCTCTGATCATGGGGCGTGGACTGGCCCCGGTTGAACAGGCGATTGGTTCCTGGCGTCACTTTATCGCCGCGCGCGGCGCCTACCGTAGGACCAAAGAACTTTTGAACGAAATCCCTGCTGTTGAACAGCGCACGCAGCTACCTGCACCGAAAGGTAAGCTGAGCGTTGAAAAAATGTTCGCGGGGATTCCGGGTAAAGATGGAAACGTTCTGATCCTCTCCAATATCTCGTTCCACCTCAACGCCGGTGAAGCCCTAGCCGTCATCGGGCCGAGTGCATCGGGTAAATCGACGCTTGCCCGCCTGCTGGTCGGCGCCTGGCCACCGGATCACGGGCATGTTCGTTTGGACAGCGCCGATCTTTGGCAATGGGACCGGGAGCAGTTGGGACACTATATCGGTTACCTGCCGCAGGACGTCGAGCTGTTCAACGGTACGGTTCAGGAGAACATCTCCCGCTTCAGCGAAGAAGCCGACGACAGCAGTGTCGTGGCGGCTGCCATGAATGCCGGCGCCCATGAGATGATCCTGGGCCTTCCAGACGGTTACAACACGATGGTTGGAACCGGTGGCCGGCTCCTTTCCGGCGGCCAGCGGCAGCGGATCGCTCTGGCGCGCGCGCTTTTCGGCGATCCTGCACTCGTCGTTCTGGACGAGCCAAATGCCAGCCTCGACGCGGTTGGCGAGGAAGCGCTCAGTCAGACAATCAAACGCATGAAGGAGCGCGGGCAGACGGTTGTCGTCATTGCGCATCGCCCCTCGGCCGTCACACAAGCCGATAAGGTCCTGGTGCTCGATGGCGGAAAAGTCGCGGCCTTCGGACCCAAAGCTCAGGTCTTCGCTGCACTCGCCGATCGTGCGGCCGGCGACAGCAAGACTGTCAAAAGCGGTAACGCCCTCGGCGGACCCAGAATTGTTTCTCAGCAAAGGAGAGCGTCATGAATCAGCTCACCACGGAACTCAAAACGGGCCAACCGCCGGTGAAGGCGGTACAGGCCGACCGAATGTCCGGTCAGATTGTTTTCGGACTGCTTGTCGTCGTCTTGATGTTCGGCGGCATTGCAGGCTGGACCATCGGAACCAAGATCGACGGTGCGGTGGTCGCGCCTGGTATGGTGGCGGTCGAAAGCAACCGCAAGACGGTCCAGCATCTGGAGGGCGGGATCGTTGGGAAAATCTTCGTGAAGGAAGGCGATTACGCAGAAGCCGGGCAACTGCTGATGCGTCTCGACGACACCTTGAGTCAGGCCAATCTCTCCATTGTTGTCAATCAGCAGAGCGACCTGACCGCGCAGCGGGCGCGCTTGACTGCCGAGTTGACCGGTAGGGACACGATTGAATATCCGCGGCAGCTTGCCGAGCGCCGGGCGGAAGCCGAAGTGGCCGAGATGATGTCGGCACAGGATCAGCTTTTCGCTGCGCGGGGTGAAGCGCGGGCCGCAGAAGCAGCGTCCGTGCGTCAGCGGATTGCCGCTTTCAGCGAGCAGATCAAAGGCCTGAAGCAGCAAGGCGGTTCCGTTGCCAAGGAGTTGGAGTTGTCACGCAACGAGTTGATCGTTTTGGAGCGCTTGCGGAAGAAAGAACTGGTTCCGGTGACCCGGGTTCTGGAGCTGCAACGGAGCATCGCGCGTCTGGAGGGCCAGCGGGCCGGCGGACGGGCGCAGATCGCGAGTCTGAAGGCTCAGATCCATGAAGCCGAAGCGCAGATCGCCCGCGCCGATAAAGACTTCCGTGAGCAGGTCAGCCGAGATCTCACGACGATTCAGGCTCAGCTCTATACCCTGATTGAACAGCGGGCCGCCGCCGAGGACCGCATGGAACGCGGAGAGATCCGCGCACCGCAGTCGGGCCGGATTCTGGACTTGCGCGTTCACACCAAGGGCGGCGTCATCATCGCCGGTGAGCCGATCATGAACATCATCCCGTCCGACGATGAACTAGTGCTGATGGCACAGGTGCCGCCATCAGACGTCGACCGGGTCAGCGCGGGACTGGATGCAACCATCCGGCTGACCGCCTTTAATCAGGACACGACGCCGGAAATCAATGGCAAGGTTCGCAACATTTCTGCGGACAGTGTTTACGATGAAGCTAACGAAAGTTCTTTCTATCGGACGCAGATTTCGATTCCCAAGGCCGAACTGAGCAAGATCAGTGATCTTAAACTGGTGCCCGGCATGCCCGCCGAGATCTTGATTAAAACGGGCGAACGGCAGGTCATTTCCTATTTGATGAAGCCTTTGCTTGATAGCTTCGCGCGCACCTTCCGCGACGACTGAAGAAACGCCCGCGGGTCGCAGAAGTGTCACGTTGTTGCGATCCGCGGCGGTTGCTGCGGGTTCCCCTCTTTGCCTAAAGCGGCTGCTGTTGTAGGAAGACCGCTAAATCTTTGAAAAATGGGAGCGCGCAATGTCAGATAAACCTGTTGTTGGTTTTATCGGAGTTGGCCTGATGGGCTGGGGTATGGCCAAGAATGTCGTTGAAAAGGGTTATCCTCTTCGGGTTATGGCGCACCGAAAGCGCGAGGCCGTCGACGATTTAATCGGCCGTGGCGCCAGTGAAGTGTCAACGCCGAAAGGGATGGCCGAGCAGGCGGACGTGATCGTGCTCTGCGTGACGGGGGCGCCCCAGGTCGAGGATCTTCTGCGGCGTGATGACGGTATTCTGGCTGGCGCGCGTGAGGGTCTGACGATCATTGATACCTCGACGTCCGAACCGGATCTGACCGAACGCCTGTATGCGGAACTCGGCGCACGGGGGATCACTTTCTTTGATGCCCCCTTGTCGCGGACACCTGCGCATGCCTGGGACGGTGAACTGACCACCTATGTCGGCGGGCCGGAGGAACTGGTTGAACAGTGGACCCCGCTGCTGTCGACCTGGGCCAGCGTTGTCATTCCTGCAAAGGGTCCGGTCGGTTCGGCCCATGCGACCAAGCTGATCAACAATCTGATTGCCATCGGCTACGCGGCGATCTGGTCCGAGTGCTATTCGATGATATCAAAGATCGGCGTGGCCCCGGAAACCTTCCGCGAAATCGTGAGCAATTCCGGTATGAACTGCGGCAATTTTCAGAACTACTCGAAATATGTCTGCGACGGCGACCCTGACGCCCATCAGTTTGCGTTGTCCAACTGCCTGAAAGATATCAGCTACTATCAGCGCCTCGCGACACGCAACGACGCAGCGACCTTCATGTCGGACGGGGCCCTGCAACTTCTGAAGCTGGGCAAGACCATGGGATATGAAGAAAAGAACATTTCGGAGATGGTTGATATCGTCGCCAAGTTGAACGGGCAGGGCGAACGGGCGAAGTAGAATTTTCTTGCGCAGGCAGCTTTTCGTTTTTCTCCAGCCCTGAGCTATAATCGCCTTTTGACGAGCGTCTGCCCATGCTGGTACTTCCAAAAGCATGGGGCCAAGTGGGCGGATTCCATGGGGAGGGCGTGCCGTGGACAATTCCGATCAAACAGGACCGGCTTCGAAGTTTGCCGATAGGGGAACCGGGATGCTCGGCGATCAGGTTATGGCCTGGGCTCAAAGGAAGTTTGGTACGGACTTCGACCGGTCGGACTCTGTTCGCAATCTTCAAGAACAATTGACCAAGTTAGGGCATCAAGTTTTTGCTGACGGCGTTATGGGACCGAGTACTCTCAAGGCGCTTCGTTCTCAGCAGGAATTGGAAAACACGGGTGCCCGTGGAACAGAGTCGTTCGCTGAAGCCGATACTGAGGCCACATTTTTCGGAGAGAAGCCGGATATTGTCGACAGTTTCGAAGCAAAGCGAGCCGGGGTATCCGCTTCCGAAGCCGAAGAAGCTGAAGTAGAAAAGTCAGACTCTGTCAGCGGCCAGCAGGATGAGGAAGAAACACCAGGGCAAACAGACACAGAAGGCCTCACCGCGAAACCTGTCGCGCTGAGCGACCGGGCGCTGGAGTCCATTGATGGTGATCGCTTGGGATTTAAGCCCTACGTAGAGGCCGTCGCGCGCTTTCTTTTAGCAGAACAGACCCGTGCGCCGCTTGCGCTGGCGATCAATGCGCCCTGGGGGCGCGGCAAGACCTCATTCATGAACATGATCGAGGACCAGTTGCGCAAGACGGCGCAAAGCACCGGCATGCGCGTTGCCACTACGCGCTTCAATCCCTGGAAGTACAGCGAGGCCGAACAGGTTTGGGCGGCTTTCGTCGGCAACGTCGCGCGCTGTATCCGGGACAACTTGACGCCCGGTCAGCGATTTCAGTTCTGGCTCACACGGCTGATCGCAAAAATCAAGCGCAATGCGGATTTCGGCCTGGGGGTTCGGGTCTTTGTCGCTGTGCTGTTCGTGCTGCTCATGGGATTGATGTTCTTTCTGGACTGGCCGGTCATTTTCGAGGCGCTCAAGAAAGACTACGCACTTCTCAATGCCATTTTAACCGCCCTGGCTTCATCTGACTCTGCAGGTATAGCGGGATGGCTGGGGTACCTGGCCCTTAGCCTAGCTGCTCTGCTCGGTGTTGCGGCGCTTTACATCGGTTTTGCGAACAAGCTGGGACTGAACCTGCTGGACTATCTTGAGAAGACCGACTTCAAGGACAAGATTGGAACATTGTCCCAATTCGAGGATGAGATGCGGCGGCTGACAGCCGCGGTACCTTCAAACATGAAGGTTGTTGTGTTCGTCGACGACCTGGACCGCTGTAAAGGCCCTGTTCTGGGTGAAATTGTCGAGGCTCTTCAGCTTGCCGATGTCTCAAAGAGCTGCATCTTCGTTCTGGGGATGGACCTGAACATCGTGGCCAATGTGATCGAGAAGGAAAGACAGGAACTGGCGCAGTCGGTCGATAGCGGTAACGGCAGGCTGGAACATGGCAGCGGTTATAAGTTTCTTGAAAAGATCATCCAGGCCAGGCTCAGCCTGCCCGACTATGGTCCCGAAGAGATCGGACAGCTGATTGCCACCGCCATGCAGCCCGATTTACCGGCGACCGCCCAGGTAAGCGTTGCCAAACCCGATCTCCAGAAGGACGGAACGACCAAACTCCCGGAAGACGCGGAAAAAGGTATCGTGAGATCCGTACTCGAGACCGCCGGTGCGATGAGTGCCTTCCGTCCCGAAGATCAGATTCGGGACTCTTCTCTGGTGATCCAGGTCGCCACCTACTACGGCAGCCGGCATTTTCAGAACCCGCGGCGCCTGAAGCGCTTCATCAACGGCTTCCGCCTGCAGACCTATCTCACGGCTTCCGGCAGTCTGGGCGGCCGGGATGTTGATCGGCTTGCACGCCTGCTGGTCCTGGCTGAGAAGTGGCCGGCACTGCTGGAACGCGTGATAGAGAGCGAAGACGCACTATACGAATGCCTGGCTTTCCTGGACCAGGGTACGGTACCTGATCCGGCTGCCCGGCAGGGGACTTCGCAAACGCATATTGAGGCACTTGGCCTTCATAGCCTTTCGGATACGGAAAGATCCAGACTGCTGGAACTGCTGCTCGGAAACGATCTCCGTGATGCCTTTGGCTTCGAAGAGCTCAAGGCGTTAGCCGGATGGTACGGTTTTTGTTACTACCCCGGTCTCGCGAAGGCTGAGGCATAGGGGCATTGCGCCGGGCGATGTAATACCAAGATGAGATGCTAATACAGCCTCATCGTGATTCTCTGATTGAAGCCACAAAAAAGAAGGGCCGATAAATAGGCTGCAACGACTCCGCCCAACGACATCATCGCCATCGCCGCCCAATAGGCGCCCAGGGCGACCCAGCCGTCGAACAGCGGTGGATATCGGAAAGCGATTTCCGTGTGTGATCTTTCGATAAGCTGATGATCGTGACGCTCAAAGATTTCGATAATCTCATCGGCAAGGCTTGGAAGTTCGCTTTCTTTGCCTTTAATCAGCTCCGCCAACTCCCTTTTAGCCGCTTTAAGACACTTACTTCTGTTTTCGCGATGGTTGACGGCTAGGACCAGTCCAACAAGGAACCCGATGATAGAAGGGCCAAAAAAGTAAATGAACATATCCGCGCAATAATCTTGGTTGAACCGAGGCTCATGAGCTGCGTGTTCGCCCAAAGCTTACACGATAGAGTGACGTTATAGTCTCCTAGGGACAACGGCAATTCACTTCGATTCCCAATCCGTTTGCAGAGACCCGCGAAGTCGTTAATCTAGCGGCTCTTTATTGAATCCGTTTTGTCCGGGGGCCGATCGCCGTGTTTTTGCTGTCTCATATGCTGAAAAAGTTCATTCGCACCGGCACGCTGCGTATCTACGACGCCGACGGCAAGTTCTATAGTTTCGGTGACGAGACCGAACCCGTTGTGACCCTGCGCTTTCACGACAAATCGCTGGCCTTCAAGATTTTCAAGAATCCGGAGCTGCACACCGGTGAAGCCTACACCGACGGGACCCTGACCTTTGAAGACAGTGGGGTCTATGATCTTCTGACTCTCTTTGGAAAGAACCGGCACAGCCTGGGCAGTTATCCGCTGCAGAATGTTCTACGCAAGGTCTGGAAGGCTTTCCGGACGCTTCAGCAGCACAATCCGGCCAAGAAAGCGCAGAAAAACGTCGCCCATCACTACGACCTTTCGCGCCGGCTCTACGAGCTCTTCCTGGATGAAGACCTACAGTATTCCTGCGCTTACTTCCGCACGCCAGAGGATACTCTGGAAGAGGCGCAGGCCAACAAGAAGCGTCACATCGCTGCCAAGCTGAGGCTTGAGGATGGCCAGAAGGTGCTCGACATCGGCTGCGGCTGGGGTGGCATGGCGCTTTATCTCGCCAGTCTTGCCGAGGTCGAGGTGACCGGCGTGACACTTTCCAAGGAACAGTTGGAGGTCGCGCAGGCGCGTGCAAAGGAACTGGGCCTGGATCACCGGGTGAAGTTCGAGTTGCGCGACTACCGCGACCTTGACGGTCCCTACGACCGCATCGTCTCGGTCGGCATGTTCGAGCATGTCGGCGTCGGCCACTATGACGAATTCTTTACCAAGGTGAAGTTGCTGATGGCGGACGACGGCATGGCGCTGATCCATTCGATCGGGCATATGTCGCCGCCGGGCACGACCGGTCCCTGGATCCGCAAATACATCTTCCCCGGCGGGTATTCGCCTTCCCTGTCAGAGGTCTGTGCCGCGACTGAGCGGGCTTATCTCTGGGTCACGGATGTCGAAGTTTTGCGGATGCACTATGCCGACACGCTAAAGGCCTGGCGGGACCGCTTCGAGGTCAACCGGCAGGAAATTGCCGGGATCTATGATGAACGCTTCTGCCGCATGTGGGAATTCTATCTGATTTCCGCCGAGATGGCCTTCCGCAGGGGATCATCGATGGTGCTGCAGGTGCAGCTTTCGAAGGAGTGTCTCGCCGCGCCCTTGACCCGCGATTACATGCACGAGGCTGAAGCCAGCTTGCCGGCACCTTTCAAGGCGCTCGAAACCGAGACGCAGAAGATGGAAGCCTAGGTTGGAACTCCTATTCCTTGACGACCTTGACGACAAAATCATGTTTTCTTGCAAGAAGTCAGGAGCGGTGCTGATGCATCGTGCCTCTGCCAGAATTGGACTGACGAAGCGACGCTGTTCAGAACGTGGTTCCCAGAACTCATAATCTTGTCGCCCAAATTACGATCAAGGCCATCAAGGAATAGGAGCCCTCAACCTAGGTTGGGAATTCATAAACTGCGCTCGATCTTGGCGGATCCGGTCAAGCGACGACTCACCCTCTGACGCACGAGGGGTGAGTCATCGGGACGTTGGCCTCGATATCGATGCTCTCCTTATTGCAATCTATTTTCGCCTGTTGATCCGCCGTCAGAAGATAACACCGAATTTTACGCGGGAGTTGGCCCTAGAGCGGTTTCCCGCCATTGAACATTAAAACCGTGACCGCTATGCGCATGAGAAGACGCTGCAACCAGTCCGCGTGTAAATTATCTTTGGCAATCGTGCATTTTATCTATTGCGACTGAGAAGTTTCTCCCTAAATCAGTGTGTTAAGCCCCGTTGCCGAAGGCGTGCCGCCGCGTCTCCCGGGTGGGCCGCGAATCTCTCTGCTCGCTTTCTTGTTGTTTCCGTAGGGTTCTAAATGCGCCGGTTTCTGGCCGTTCTCTGGTCTGTTTTGTTTTTCACCTTGTCCGGATCCTTCGCAGTTTCCGCGAGCCCGGTCGAGCGCTTTGTCATGTTCAAGGGCGCAGGCGATGCCATGCTTGCCGGCCTTTTGACCCTGCCTGAGGATGAGGACGAGGCGCCTTTCCCGGCAATGCTGCTGTTGCAGGGAAGCGGACCGACCGACCGGGACGGTAATCAGCTGCCGGAGATCAGGACAAATCTACTGCGCCAGATAGCCCGCGACCTTGCGGAAGAGGGCATCGCCTCGCTTCGTTTCGATAAACGCGGCCTGCATGCCAATGCCAAGGATCTACCCCAGGGCCCCGCCGAACTGCGGACTTTCATGGCGTGGGAGAATTTTGTTGCCGATGCCGAGATGGGTTACCGCTGGCTGGCATCGGATCTGGAGATCGATGGCGAGCGGGTTGGTGTCGCCGGCCATAGCGAAGGCGGTCTCATCGCTCTGGAAATATCCCAACGCCGCAAAGTCTCACCCCGCGCCCTGGTTTTGCTGGCAACACCGGGGCGCCCCTTTGGCGCGGTGCTGCGAGATCAACTGAACGGGCTGCTGGATCGCCAGGGCGCTACGGCGCGGCAACGGACTTTCTTCCTGGCCGAGGATCAGCGTATTCGGGCGGCGATCCTGGCCACGGGCGAAGTGCCGGATGATGTCCCCGCGGGCCTACAGGCGCTTTATCCCAGTTACCTCGGTTTGTACTTTCAACCGCTGCTGCAGCTTGACCCGGCGAAAGCGCTGGAGGGTTACGCCGGACCGGCGCTTCTGCTGGCCGGTGGCCGGGACCAGCAGGTTTCGCCCGAACGCGACTTTCAGCCGCTGGCGGCGGTTTTGCAGAGCAAGGATGACGGCAGTGCCGCCTTCATCGCGCCCGAGGTCAGCCACAATCTCAAACCCGTCAAGGCGGGCGAGGCCGGTTTCGAAGGCCGGATCGATGCTGGAATCAAGGCGGAACTGACCGGCTGGCTGACCCGGATGTTGATCGACGAGGACACTGCCTCCCGGCACTGAGCCACTAAGCGCTTCGCAGAACTGCGATGCCGGATTACTGTTCAGGCGAGCGCTATTTTAACTTGATGACGTGGGAGATGAGGATGAATGACGGTGATGGATCGAAGCCTCCTCAGAGACCCAAGATCACGGCAGAGTCCGTACGTTTGAACGAGCTGAGCGATCCTGCGGTCCTACCCGACGAAGCCAGCACGTCAAACCACTCCAATTTGGATGGCAACCCGGCGGCTTGCGTACCGGTGACTCCACTATCACCACTGGAATTCACACTAGGACTTCAGAATCACATGCTCGACGCGGGCCGAAGTGATTCGTTCCTCCTGTGCGAGCTGACCGACGAGCTCGTTGACCCGTTTTGACGTCAGGCCGGCAAGCCGGCACTTGATACAGGTTTGACTGCCGTCGCCTTTGCGCAGAGACAGGCTCACAATCCTTGCGCCCTGGCCTCCCAGTCTATTCGTGACGGCCGACAGAAGGTGCCAGTCTTCGTCGCCCGAAATACGCAGGTCGTGAAAGACCTCCATCTCCGGGAAAAGCAGGGCGACGTCGTCCAGCCCTTGGCCATTCTCGGTTAATCCGGATTCGGGCTTATGGCCAGGATTGAGGGGCGATGGAGGGATCGAAATGTTCGGCGCATTCATGGCTGCTCTCGGGCTCTCGGTTTACGATCGCGCCAAAAGACACAGCTCTTGAACAGAGGTTTTGCGGGGAAAGGAATGTCGGCTGAAAAAGGGCGGGTTTTGCCCCTCGGTTTAGCTGCATTTCTTCAGCGCCCGCAAGCTGAGACAAATCGGCGCGAGGGATTCTTAGCGCAATCGAACCAGCCTGTCACCCCTCTTGATTTTACTGTGCGGGAGCCGGCGCCTTGCGGATCAGAGGGTTCTCGTCGATCGGTAGATGAATCGCGGCCGCCAGCAAGCCCAGCACGATTCCGGCCCACCAGACGGGATCGTAGGTTCCGATGGTGTCATAGAGATATCCGCCGAGCCAGACGCCCAGAAAGCTGCCCACCTGATGGCTGAAGAACACGATGCCGAACAGAGTGGCCATGTAGCGTACGCCGAAAACCTGGGCCACGATCCCGGTCGTCAGCGGCACGGTCGAGAGCCAGAGAATGCCCATCACCGCGGCGAAGGCATAGATCGTGACGTCGGTTTTTGGGAGCAGTAACAGAGCGCCGATGGTGATGGCCCGCGCGAAGTAAATCACGCTCAGGCCGCACTTTTTGCTCCAGCGCTGTCCCGCAGCGCCGGACAGGAAAGATCCGACAATGTTGAACAGGCCGATCAGCGAAATGGAATAGGCACCAACCTCCGCGCCCAGCCCCAGGTCCTGCACATAGGCGGGAAAGTGGACTGTGATGAAGGCGACATGGAAGCCGCAGACGAAAAAACCAATGGTCAGCAGCACGAAACCCTTGTGTTCGCTTGCCTCGCGCAGTGCGTTCCCCAATGTCTGGTCGCTCGGGGCTTCCCCTTTACCGGTCGTGATGTGGGGCAACCCGAACGCGAGGGGGACGATCAGCAGGGCGGAGGCCGCCAGGATCAACAAAGCGGAATGCCAGCCGAAATTGGCGATGAAGGCCTGCCCCAGAGGCGAAAAGACGACCTGGCCGAATGACCCGGCTGCTGTTCCCAGGCCCAGCGCGAGAGACCGCCGCTCAGGCCCGACGACCTTGGCGATCGCGGCGATCGCAATGGAAAAGGCGGTGAAGGCAACGCCCAGCCCGGTCAGGAGCCCGCCGAAGAGATGTAGTTCCAGACCGCTCTCCGCCGAGGCCATGCCCCAGACCCCCAGGCCGTAGACGACCGCGCCGAACGCGAGCACCTTGGAGGGGCCGAACCGGTCCGCAACCGCGCCTGCGATGGGAACACCGATGCCCCAAAGCAGGTTTTGGATCGCCATGGCCAGCGCAAAGGTCTCCCGGTCCCAGCCGTTTGCCAGGGTCATCGGCTCCAGAAACAGTCCGAAAATCGACCGGATGCCGAATCCGACCATCGCGATCAGGCAGCCGATGACAATCACGACGATCGGCGTGCGCCAAAAAGAGCCGGCAGATTCGGAGGTCGAAGAGGTCATTTATGGCATCCAGATTGCAAAAATTGCGGGAACGGCCTGCAGCGCTACGAAAGTGCTAAGGGGTCGGCGATGGACAAGCGGCGTTGTTCGATGTAAACTCGTGTAATTACACTAGTGTATATACATTGATTGGTCAACGATAGTGACAGGTGCTCAGAAGCAGTCTCGAGGGCGGGGAACGAGAACCCGAAAGACCGGACGCACTCAGGAAAGCCGGCAGGCTCGAGATACGGCACTGCGCCTGCTGGAACAGGACGGCCTTCCTGCGAAACCCCCGGTGGGTCCAAAGGAAAGCGAAGTTGTTCTTGGCGCGGGCAACGATCCCCGGGCCAGTTACTGCACCTGTGCAATGCTGCGGCGTGCCAGCCGGCGCGTGACCCTCGCCTATGATCAGGCGCTCAAGCCACTTGGCTTGCGGCTCACCCAATACTCTCTTTTGGCCAGCGTTCTGCGCAGCGGCGGTATGAGCATCACCGATCTTGCCGACCGGCTGGCCATGGAACGCACGACACTGACGCGAAATTTGAAGCCGTTGGAGACGGCCGGATGGCTGAGGGTCAATGCAGGCCCCGACCGCCGCAGCCGCGCCGTCGAAATCACCGAAACCGGGCGCGTCCTGGTCGAGCAGGCCTTCCCCGCCTGGCAGAAAGCCGAACGTGAACTTCGGAAGTCGATGGGGCGAGACGAAACTGCGGCGCTGCGGCAGTTGCTGACGACGGCGATGCAGGCGGTCGATTAGATATTCGCGGCGTGAATTCCGCAGAGCCAATTCCGCAGTTCCAATTCCGCAGTTCCAATTCCACGGCTCTCCACCTGATGAACTCTGCTATAACAGACTTGTTCGGGCTGTATTGATTCGAGACGCATTCATGTCGGGATATTCGGGAACGCCCCTGGCCAGCAAGCTTGGCTATAAATCCGGGATGCGTGCCTGTGTGCTGAACGCGCCGGACCACTATCAGGCGCTTGTCGCTCCCCTGCCGGACAATGTGGTGTTTCTTTCAGAGCCCGGGACAGAGCTCGACCTAATACATCTATTTGTCATCGAGCGGACCGAGCTGCAAAGCCTGCTGCCCCGTCTGGAGGAAGCGATCGCCCGCGACGGCATGATCTGGGTGTCCTGGCCCAAGAAGGCTTCGATGGTGCCGACAACGGTGACGGAGGATGTGATCCGGGACGTCGCGCTGAAAGGTGATCTCGTCGATGTCAAAGTCTGTGCCGTGGATGACGTCTGGTCCGGTCTGAAGCTGGTTATTCGGAGAGA
This sequence comes from Pelagibius sp. Alg239-R121, assembly GCF_947331435.1. GTDB lineage: Bacteria > Pseudomonadota > Alphaproteobacteria > Kiloniellales > Kiloniellaceae > Denitrobaculum. Next base: position 369,056 of record NZ_CAMZOF010000005.1, read on the forward strand.
CAGGCGCTAAGCAGGTTTCAACCAGCCCCGGTAGGTAATGAACTGGCCGATCACCGGCAGGCTGATGGTCATGTCGAAGTGATAGCGGCCATTTGCTTCGCTCTCGGTCGCCGTCGTTTTGGGTGCCAGAAATTGAGGCAGAGGGAGTTCGAGAAGGCGGAAGGCTTCGACCTCCCATATCAGTCCATCGCTGGCAGGCAGCAGTCTGACGACTGCCGAGACCAAGCCTTTGGTCTCCAGGATGCAGCCCGGCTGTTGTTCGAGCGGCGTCAGGCGGGTGGAAAAGCTGTCACTGCCGAAGCTCCTCTCCCAGCGTTCGCCGTTGCCTTCCTGTTGGAACCGGACACGGGTCCGCAGGCCCTTGCCCGCTCGGGGCAGGCCGAACAGCCAGAGAAGACATCGGCCGATAAGGCTTTCGCTGCAGAGCACATCGGCTTCGCCTTCGAGTATCTGCTGGTCTTCGAAGGAATGCGCGCGCCTGACGGCATCCGGCAAGATCGCGAATTTTTCCCCAAGCACCCTTTGATAGAGAGTCATAGGTAATCGAGGATCTTGGCTTTGTGTTCAGGGGGCAAAAGGATGCAGCTGTCCGCCTTCCCGAAGAGCTTGTAGCGGTTGCTGGCGATCCGGTCGTAGAGCCAGTTGCGCGGACGGCGCGGAAAAATCTGCAGAAACGCCAGGAGCGGCCAGCCGGATCCCAGGATTTTCATCACCTCGAAAAAGGCGTCCGATTTGAAGTGCGCGCGGCCGTCGCGGATCACGATGTTGGTCTCATAGTTTTCCGGATCGAGTCCATAGTGGATATAGAGCGCGTGACCTAACTTCGACTGCGCCGTACAGAGGTTAAGTCGGTTCTTTCGGTCGTGACGCAGAATGAACTTGGCAAAGCCACTGCAAAAGATACAGACGCCGTCGAATACGATCAGCGGTTTGTCGTCGGGGAACGTGGGAACCCTTGTGTCGTCCCGGTAACTGTAGGCGGGCTGTTGGGCAGCGCCGAAGATATCTATATGAGTCATGTCCCTCGAACTATCGTGACCCCATGCCGTGACCGCAAGAGGCAGGTGCCCACATGCCCATTATTGGGCCGACTGTTATCGCTGACTACTATGGCCCCTATTATTGCACAGGCGGCGGGCAAGGCACGTTTTCCTGCAGGGCTGCGACAATCCGCCGTCCTCAGATTGAAGTATAAAATACCACATTTGGCATACTGAATTCTAAGTCCTGTGTGCAATACGTATCATGATGGCCCGCATGGAGGCGAAGCAAATTCTTTATCGCCAGCGTAAGGCTGGCTCTGTAGTGTCTGTGCGCCCAACAGCGAATTCTTTTCACTCAATAGTTTTCTGGGGGCGCAGAACGTGAGCGAACGCAAACTCGAAGTGTTTTTCTACGGGCTCTTCATGGATCGCGAAGCCCTGCTGACAGAGGGTTATCACCCGGGCCCAGCGGTCTTGGCTTCTTTAAGCGGCTACGCATTACATATCGGACAGAGGGCCACTCTGGTGCCTTCGTCCGGTCGAACCGCGTGGGGAATGATGATGGCACTGCCGGCCGGCGAGATCGAACGTCTCTATTCGGGAGCTTCGGTATCGGCCTACCGGCCGGAGGCGGTTCTGGTCAAAAGCGCCGAAGGCACGCCAGTGCCGGCACTTTGTTACAATCTAATGCGGCTGGAAGAGAGCGCCCCCAATCGGGACTACGCGAGAAAGCTTGCAGCCGTGGCCGCGAGGCTCGCCTTGCCCGAAGTGTTCATTGCGGAAATTGAGCGCTTTTCCCAGAAGCCGTAGTCCGGGCGATCGCTCCTATACTTCCGAAACAGGCCTCTCTATGCGCCGCTGGTTCCGCTGCGCGTGTAGTTAAAATCTGGTCACTACAAATATTGTGCCCATGATCATTTGAACATCAGGCGCGTCTCGTTGCATTCAGGCATACCATAATATGCTGGTCGCGATGTTTGCGTCTTCTAGCTATTGCTCTACTTTGGAATATCCCGCGGTGGCTGTATTCCCACGCCATTCATTCCAAAAAATCAGATAAATTTTCAGCTCTTTGCCCGCTACAACCGACAGCAGTGTTGCCGCCGTTTTGCCCAGAAATCTCTTCTGTATTTGTATTTGTTCGAGAGCTTATTTTCAACAATATCATAGAGTTAGTTTTCACTATGTTTATTTGTTTAAATGAAGAAGACCCATAACTTAAGTGTGATTAAGTGGCGCAAGCTATTTTTCTACGCGAAGTGTTCAATACTAAAGTACTGCCGGCAGACACGGCTAGTAATGTTTTGTAAACAGCGGTTCGATAGAAAAGGGTAACTCGTTGTATTTTATAGGCTTTTGTCTAAATACCTATAGTTGTCTGAGGAAAAAATGGCGCCTATCTCTGGGATGTCCTTCGAAGCGACCGAAACCGATGGTTTGCCTGCGGCCCTGATGCTGCGTGCAGCGGCGACCAGCTCGTTCGGAATGACGCTCGCGGATGCCAGGCAGCCGGATCATCCCCTGCTCTATGCCAACGACGCCTTTACGGCGATGACCGGATATGACGCCCGGGAGGTTGTCGGCCAGAATTGCCGTTTTCTACAAGGTCCCGAAACCGACCCGGAAAGCGTGGCCAAGATTCGCCAGACGCTGAAAAGCGGCGTTGCTTCGACCGTGTTGCTACTCAATTACCGCAAGGATGGCAGTCGTTTCTGGAATCGTTTCCAACTCTCTCCCGTTAACGACGACGCTGGTAAGCTCTGCGCTTACTTAGGCATGCAGGTCGACATCACCGAAGAGATCGACCGGATCGGGATGGAAAACGAGCGCCAGAAGCTCGAGACGCTGGGGCGGGTCGCCGGTGGCGTTGCCCATGAACTCAATAACGCGCTGCAGCCTATTCTGCTTTATGCAGAGCTATTGGCCGACGAGGACGCGCGGAATCCGGCCATGCTAAACCAATGCAGCAAGGGTATTTTTGAGAACGCCCGCTTTGCCAGCGACGTGGTCAATCAAGTCCTGTCCTTTGCACGGCGGGACAGTAGTTCCAACCTTGTCTACGACGCCCGCACAATCATCGGCGAGGCAGTGGATTTTGCCGCGGAATATCTGCCGTCCAGTATTGTCTTTGACCGGCAGGGTTTCGAGCCTGGCGGTCCGTTGGACGGTAAACAGATCAAGATCAACCGGACCGGCTTGCTCCAGGTCATGACCAATCTCTTCAAGAATGCTGCCGATGCCACTCGTGACAAAGGCCGCATCGTCGTGACCCTCTGGCTGTCTGGAGACCCAGCTGCAAGAAGTGGGCATTCGGATGATCCGCAGAACTACGTCGTCATCTCGATTGCCGACAATGGTCATGGCATCGAGTCAAAGACGCTAAAGCATATTTTCGAACCCTTTTATACAACGAAAGCGCCAGGCGAGGGTACTGGGCTGGGGCTTTCGACGATTTACGGCATCGTTGAGCGCTGGGGTGGCCGCATTGCCGCCCACAGCACGCCCGGCAAGGGAACGACCTTCCGGGTCCTGGTGCCGATCACTTCAAACGCGTGAGGTTAAAATGGCGACGATCTTGTTGATAGATGACATGAATGGTGTGCGTTCCTCGCTCACTACGGTGCTGACGACCGCCGGACATCAGGTCGTGGAAGCGGCAGATGGTGAGGTTGGCCTGCAGAAGGCTGGCGAACAATCCTTCGATCTGGTGATCACCGATATCATCATGCCGAAGGTTGATGGTTCCGAGGTGATTCTGGCACTCAAGACGCGGTCGCAAACTTTGCCGATCCTTGCGATCTCGGGCGGTGGCGCGACCGTCAACGCCGAGAAAGCGCTGATGCTGGCGCGCAGCACGGCCGATGCGGTTCTATCGAAACCCTTCTCGCGCGGCGACCTCCTGCAGGCCGTCGATGAGCTTGTGGGGCCCGGCATTGCGGACGTCGCAACCGCGTGAGCCGCAGACTCTAAAGCTTAAATTTTCGAAACCACCAACTTTTTGATCCTGGGCGACGCCTCGTGTTTGCCGAATCACAGGGGAAATGAACAATGAGTAAGCTCAAAAACCTCACCATTGCGGGCCGCATCGTCGTCCTGCTGAGCTCGATGACGCTGCTGATGGCTGTGCTGTCGCTTACCAGCGTGCTCACCATGAAGATGATCGGTGATAAGCTCACCGATATTGCGAAGGAGGATATTCCACTCACCGAGCTGCTCAGCAAGATTACGATCCATCAGCTCGAACAGACAATCCTGACCGAGCGGGCGATCGCGGTGTTGGAACTGGAGCATGCCGGCGGCCACAGCCGCTTCGATCTCGCCGAGATCCGCGAGCGGTTCGAAAAGCTCGCACATCAGGTCGATGGTGAAATCAAGGAGGGCGAGGAGATTGCCGAGCACGCGATCACCCACTCCCGTGATCCCCACGTGGTCGAGGAATTCAAGTCGGTTCTGGTGCGTTTGAAGAAAATAGAGAAACAGCACGCGGATTTCGATCACCACGTGTTGGAGATGATTGATACCGGCAAAGCCGCCAGCCACGACGAACTGACGGCGATGGAAACACAGATCCTGGCCGAGGAAGAAGAGCTCGATCACGCGGTGGAAGAGTTGCTGCTGGAGCTGGCGGCCTTCACCAGGGCCGCCACCGAACAGGCTCTGGCTCACGAGCAGCAGGGCCTCGTCGTCACGGCGATTGTGAGCGTCGTTGCGATTATTCTCGGACTGGCGCTGGGCTATTGGCTGTTCGCTTCCGTTGCCCTTCCGCTGCGCGCTTTGACCGCCGCCGCCCAGCGCCTCGCCGACGGCGTGCTGGATGTCGAGACACCCAATTCCTGGTACCGGGACGAGGTCGAGACTATGGGGCAGACGCTCGAAGTCTTCCGCGAGAATGCCAAGCGCCGACATGACGCCGAAGCAGAGGCGAAAGAGCAGCAGGCTGCACGCAACCGACGCCAGGAAGAAGTCAATCAACTCGTCGGCATTTTCGGTGCCAGCATCGGTGGCATCTTTAACATCATTTCGGACTCCTCCTCTGCGATGAAAGACAACGCTGAAGGAATGCGCGGCGAGGCCGACACCACGGTGGATCTTTCGGGGACCGTGTTGAAAGAGTCGGACCGGACGTCGGAAAATGCGCAAACTTTGAGTGCGGCAACCGAGGAGATGGTTGCATCCATCAAGGAGATCGCCCGTCAGTCCAGCGGCTCCATGGGTGTGGCCGATCAGGCACAGAAGGAAGCCGAGAAGTCTTCCCAGCAGGTGCTGGAGCTAAAGAAGGCCGCGGAAGAGATCGGGGCGGTCATCGAATTGATCACCGACATCGCCGAGCAGACAAACCTGCTGGCGCTCAACGCAACCATCGAGGCGGCGCGGGCCGGTGAAGCCGGCAAGGGCTTTGCCGTGGTGGCCAGCGAGGTGAAGTCCCTGGCCAATCAGACCGGTAAGGCGACAGAGCGGATCAGCAGCCAGGTCAACTCTATTCAGGAGGCGGCTGGTAATTCGGCGGAATCGATCCAGTCCATTGGTGATATCATCAACAAGCTGCATGAATTCTCAACGGTCATCTCTTCGGCCATCACCGAGCAGGAAGCGACCACGCAGCAGATTTCCAGCAACATTACGGAAGTTGCCGCCAGTGCGGCCGAAGTCAGTCAGTCGATCGGTGGCATGCGCGACCAGGCGCAGTCGACCGGCAAGCGTGCCGACGAACTGGGTGGGCGTTCCAGCAGCCTCTACAGCGAGGCAACATCGCTGAGCGGAGAAGTCGATTCCTTCTTGTCGGCACTGCGTGGTGCCGAGTCCGAAGACGATGCTGTGAGCCTCGCCAGCCACAGCGTGAATCTGCCAGCAAGTCTTACGATCGATGGGGCGGAACACAATGGCACTGTCGTTGAGCTTTCCAGTACACATCTGCGGGTCACGCCGGGTGTTGCCAAGCCGGCGGGCACGGCTGTCGAGGTGCGCTGCGAAGCGCTCAGCAAGTCTGTCACGGCACGTGTTGCGACGGCCGAATCAGGTGAGATCGTCCTGCAACTGCCCTTGACTCACGAAAGCATGTCCTGGATGCAGGAAGAGATCCAGACACTGACCCTGCAACAGGCTTCGTAAGACACGGAGGGCCAGAGCCGAGGGTTTTTGCCGCGGCTTTGGCCCGCCCTTCTTTTGCCAACGGGACTGTGATTGGTCGGGTGCCTGCAGTCTGGTAAAGTGAAGGCATGGCTAAAGGCTCTCTGCTTCGCACCGGCGTCATTGGCTCCGTTCTATTGGCGCTTTGCTGCTTCACGCCGATCCTGGTCGTCCTCTTTACTGCCGTTGGTCTCGCTTCGCTGATCGGCTGGCTGGACATTGTTCTTTTGCCTGCTCTGCTCATCTTTCTTTTGATCACGGCCTACGCGTTAATCCAGCGGCGAAGGTCATGATCGAACTCAGGTCCACCATCGTCTGTCCGCTCTGCCGTCACGCCGAGACCGAGACAATGCCGACAGACGCCTGCCAGTATTTTTATGACTGCAAGGGCTGCGGCCAACTGCTCAGGCCGCTGAAAGGTGACTGCTGCGTCTTCTGCTCCTATGGCGACGTCGCCTGTCCGCCGATCCAGGAAGGGAATGGCTGCTGTCATTGAAACCGGGGTGATACTCTCGCTGAATAGTCGCCTGATGCCGTAGCCGATTGTAACAGAACAATGTTTTAATTGACCAAGCCCCGGCGTCTTGCCCTATCCTCCCGGCGCAGGAGGAGTCTATGAATTCGATTTCCGCAAACGCGATATCGAGGGAAGAACTGGAACAGGCGGCGGCGCTGGTTCACCGTGCCATGACGCCGACGGCGGCTTATGCCTGGCCTTTGCTGGCGGAGGCCGTCGGGGCCGAAGTCTGGGTCAAGCACGAGAACCACACACCCACCGGCGCTTTCAAGGTGCGCGGCGGACTGGTCTATCTGGACCGCCTGAAACGGGAGCGGCCACAGGTCAAGGGCATTGTCTCCGCCACGCGCGGAAATCACGGTCAGAGCCTTGCCTTCGCGGCCCGTGCTGTCGACCTGCCCTGTAAGATCTTCGTGCCTCACGGCAACTCAGTGGAAAAGAATGCCGCCATGCGCGCCTTCGGGGCCGAATTGGTGATCCAGGGCCGGGACTTCGACGAAGCCAAAGGGCATGCCGCCGATCTGGTCGACGAAAAGGGCTTTGAATTCGTGCCGTCCTATCACCGGGACCTGGTGACGGGTGTGGGGACCTATGCGCTGGAACTTTTCACGGCGCAGCCGGACTTGGATGCGGTCTATGTGCCCATTGGCTTGGGCTCGGGCATTTCGGGCCTTATAGCCGCGCGCGACGCGCTGAACCTTAAGACCGAGATTGTCGGCGTGGTTTCGGAACACGCCGAGGCTTATGCGCTGTCCTTCGAGGCCGGGCGGGCGGTCAGCACCAATGCTGCGCTGACCTTCGCCGACGGTATGGCGGTGCGAACGCCCGATCCGGCGGCGGTCGATGTGGTCTGCCGCGGCGCGGCGCGTGTCTTGCGCTTGAGCGAAGCCGAGATCGCGGATGCCATGCGCCTTTACTACTGCGCGACCCACAACATTGCCGAGGGGGCTGGGGCTGCGCCGCTCGCCGGTTTGATACAGGAACGCGGGACCATGAAGGGCAAAAAGGCCGGCGTGATCCTCTGCGGACAGAACATTGACCGCGCCTGGTTCGCGACGGTGCTGGACGGCGGTGTGCCGGTGGTGGAATGATACCGGCTGTCATCATTCTTTCCTGCTGGAAAATCTGAAGAGGCTTCCATGGATCTCGCAGCTCTTGTGGTATTTGCCGGCGCCCTGCTGATCGCCGCCGGGTCTCCCGGGCCCAGCATTGCCGCGCTGGTGTCGCGGGTGCTGACGCGGGGCTGGCGCGACGTGCTGCCCTTTGCGGCCGCCATGTGGATCGGAGAGGCGATCTGGCTGACCATGGCGGTCTATGGGCTGGCGACCCTGGCCGAAACACTGCATTGGGCCTTTATCGCCCTCAAGTACCTGGGCGTGGCCTACCTGCTCTATCTGGCCTGGAAGATGTGGTTCGCGCCGGTTGATATCGAGGCGGAGAGTTCTGCGACGCGGCCCAAGTCCGCGCTGCGCATGTTCCTGGCCGGGCTGGCGGTAACCCTCGGCAATCCCAAGATCATGGTCTTCTATCTCGCCCTGCTGCCGACCATCATCGATCTGGCGGGAATCACGTTTGTCGCCTGGCTTGAGTTGACGGTGACGATGCTGATCGTCCTGGCCGCCATCGATCTTGGCTACATTGTGCTTGCGGGCCGGGCGCGCCAACTGATGAAGAGTCCGCGTGCCATGCGGATCGCCAATCGGGTCGGAGCGACAGTCATGGGCGGTGCTGCGGCAGCCATCGCATCCAAGTAAATAAGAGTGTCCGGTTCATCCATGCCTCTCTCGTCCTTTGCCCGCGTTCAACTGGCTCACCTGCCGACGCCACTGGAACCTTTGACGCGATTGAGTCAGATGCTTGGCGGACCAAGGATCTATATAAAGCGCGATGACTGCACCGGCCTGGCGGGCGGGGGTAACAAGACCCGTAAACTCGAGTTCCTGATGGGGGACGCGCTGGAAAAGGCGTGTGATTTCATCCTGACCGCCGGCGGACTGCAGTCTAATCACGCGCGCCAGACGGCTGCTGCCGCCGCAAAGCTTGGCCTGGATTGCGAACTTTTTCTCGAGTCCGTTCCCGGCACGCCGAGCAGTGACTACGACCGGAACGGCAATTTGCTGCTCGACCGGCTTCTTGGGGCGGGCGTGCAGCGTTGTCCGGGTGACGGCTCTTTGTTGACGCGCATGGAGGCGCGCGCCGAGGAGTTAAGGCGGGAAGGCCGAACCCCTTACGTTGTTCCGGTTGGCGGCTCAAGCGGGATCGGCGCCCTGGGCTACGCCGACTGCGCACTGGAACTGATCAAACAATGCCAGGCGCAGGAGCTCGAGCCCGACCATATCTGGATGGCGACCGGAAGCGGCGGAACCCAGGCCGGGCTGCTGGCCGGTCTGGCCTTGGCGCAGTCGAAGGTTCCACTGACCGGCATCAATGTCAGCGCAACCGAAGAGGTGCAGAAGGCGAAGCTGCGCCCGGTGCTCGCCGAGACCTTTGGTCTGCTCGGTCTTGCGCTGCCTGATCTTGACGACGTGATCTGTGATGAAAACTTCTACCTGCCCGGCTACGGTATTCCCAACGAGGGAACCCTGGAGGCGATCCGCCTGCTGGCCGTATCAGAAGCGATTCTGCTGGATCCCGTCTATAGCGGCAAGGCGATGGCGGGTCTGATCGCGCGGATCCGCGAAGGGGCCTTCTCGTCGCGCGATACCGTCGTGTTTCTGCACAGCGGTGGGGCGGCGGCGCTCTTCGCTTACGAAACGCTTCTTTAGATTCTCACGCGCCTGACTGCCTAAGGATGGTGGACCTTCAGAGCTGTTCTCCTTGTGAAGAGGCATGTTCTTACGCTGCCCGGACGCGGGCCCGGGACCGAAACAGGCCGTTCAGGATAAGTGCGGCGGTCAGGGCCGTGGCCGCGAGCACGATGGAAAGGTAGAGCGCACCCTGGCTGCCGAAACGTGTCATCACATGGGCGTAGGTGATGGGAGCGGCGGCGGCCAGTAAGAAACTCGGAACCAGCAGCCATCCCACTACGGCGCCGTACAGGCGCTGCTCGAACAGCACGAGTGGCAGGGTCCCGCGTGTGATGGTCGCGAGACCGTTTCCTGCACCATAGAAAAAGCAAAGTGCGGCGGCGGACACCAGAAACTGGCTGCCAAAGAAGCCGGCGATAAAGCTGACGGGCAAGAGAGACGTGGCTGCGAGATTGAGAGAGAGGGGATCAAGCCTGCGCCCAAAGAGCACTTCACAGAGCCGCGCCGAAGACTGTCCAGCCCCTCGGAGAGCCGCAACCCAAACGGCTGCCGAAGCCGTCAGGCCGAGACCGGTCAGCAGACCGATCATATGAGCGGACAGGCCCGAACTCAGAACAGTGAGCGCTGCCATCATCACACCATAGAGGCCGGCTGCAAGCAGTGGGCGTTGCCGGGGCGTTAAGTGTTGAGAGAGCAGGAGTTCCGCCCGGTCCTGGACTTTCGGACTGTGTCTGCAGTCGTTCCGTCGATGCCTTGGCAGGGCCAGATGCAGCGGCAGGGTCATCAGGGCGAGCGCAGCATAGATCATCATACCGCCGCGCCACCCGAACAGCTCGGCAAGGAAGGCACCCAAGGGCCAGAAGATCGTCGAGGCCAATCCGCCGAGCAGGGTGATCTGGGCGATTGGTTGCTTGGCGCTCAGCCCGCCGATCCGCGCGAGCGCCGCGAAAGCCGCATCGTACAGGGTCAGCCGCATGGCAAAGCCGAGACAAAGCCATGCGCCGAAGTAAGAAGGAAGGCTTTCAGCCAGCGCCAGCGCACCGCAGCCGACCGCAGTCAGGATCGATCCGGCGGTCATAACCTTGCGGCCGCCGTGGCGGTCGATCAGCTTGCCGGTCATGGGGGAGGCCAGCCCCATTGTGACGATGGCCGCCGAAAGCCCGCCATAGACGAGCGCTTCGCTCCATCCGAGGTCGGCCACAATCAGCGGACCGAAGACCGCGATGAGGTAGTAGGAAACACCCCAGCAGATGAGCTGGGACAGTCCGAGACATAGGACGGTTCTTCGGGTGATCACGGTTTTGCAATCCGGAACAGCGCGGGATCAGGCCTGCGGCATCGGTGGCCTGCTGCCGCCCGCGCCCAGTTCTCGCTGCATCAGGACGGTATCGAGCCAGCGTCCGTGTTTGAAGCCGACGGCCCGCAGCGTACCGATCAGCCGGAAATCCAGGCTGTGATGCAGACCGATCGATCCGGCGTTACCGCTGTCGCCGATGATCGCGAGCATCTGCCGCCAGGGCCCTGTCTCGCAGCGCGCGACCAATTCCCGAAGCAACGCTTTGCCGATGCCGCGGCCGGCGAAGCCCTCGGCGATGTAAACGCTGTTCTCGATGGTGTGGCGATAGGCCGGGCGCGGCCGGTAGGGGGAGGCATAGCTGTAGCCAACCACCCGGCCGTCGATTTCGGCGGACAAATAGGGCAGGCCCAGCCGCAGGATGACGGCCCTGCGCTGCCCGAGTTCTGCGGTATCGGGCGGGGTTTCTTCAAAGCTCGCGAGGCCGGTCAGGACGTGGTGGGCGTAGATTCCCTGGATTGCGGGCATATCGCTCTCCGCCGAGTTCCGAACGCAGAGACTGTCGGGGGCGGTCTTGAAGTAATTGAGGGGTGTCGGGGCTGTCATAACGCGGGCTTCCAATCTGTCGGGCTGGATCACCAGGTAACCGATTGCTGTTGTGAGACCGTCACTCTGCCGCTAATTGTACTATACATAAAGCTTTGGAAAACTATCCAAACCATAAGGAAAACTTTGGTATGCGCGGATTGAATCTTGATCATCTCAGCGCCTTCGTCGAGGTCATCGAACTTGGCAGTTTTTCGGCGGTGGCGGAGCGCTTGAACCTATCGCAGCCGGCAATCAGCCTGCAGATCCGGCAACTCGAAAAGCGTCTGGGCGTTCGTTTGATAGAGCGGGTCGGGCGCCGGGCCATGCCGACGGCGGCGGGCAGCGAGCTCCTGGCCCATGCCCGAGCGATCGATGCCACGGTGACAACTGCGCTCAACGATATCGCCCGCTATTCGACCGGTACGATCGGGCGGGTCCGCCTGGGGACCGGTGCCAGCGCCTGCATCTATCTGCTGCCGCCAATTCTGCGTGGGCTGCGCCAACGCTTTCCATCGCTGGAGATCACGGTCAGTACCGGAAATACGGCGGATATCCTAAAATCCGTGGAGGAGAATAGGATCGACATCGGCTTCGTGACTCTCCCGGCGACAGGACGGATGCTTGAGGTGACGCCGGTCCTGGAAGACGAGTTCGTTGCCATTGCACCGGCCGAGCAGAAGGGGTTTCCGCAGAAAGTGACGGCTGCTGCGCTCGCCAAACTCCCGGTCCTACTCTACGAACCAGGCGGGAACACCCGACGCATCGTCGATAAATGGTTCGCACGCAGCGGCGTTGAACTAAAGCCGGTGATGGCGCTGGGCAGCGTTGAGGCCATCAAGGAACTGGTCGCAGCCGGTCTGGGCTGCGCCGTACTGCCGCGCATGGCGGTTGAGAGCCGACAAAGCGGCACGGCGCCGCTCGTGGTCCGGTCTCTGTCCCCCAGGCTTCATCGAAAGCTTGCGGTGGCGGTTCGGCTCGACAAACCTCTGCATCTCGGTCTGCGTGAGATGGTGTCGGCCCTTAAAGCCCTGGCCCCCGACAAGCCGTCTGCAGGAAGTGTGTGACGCGCGTTATGAAATCGCGGTCATGAAGTTGCGGTAGAGTTTTTCGGCGTTGCCGACGAAGCCGGTCATATTGGCATCTGCTTCGTCTTTAAGCTTCTCCAACGCACCAGCCCCTAACGTCGATTCTAAGGCGCTGCGATACGCCGGGATCGCCCCCCAGTTAGTAACGGTATCAGGCTCGACTTCGACGTGATATTGCATCGACCAGGCGTTCTGCCCGATCCGCATAGCCTGGACCCGGCAGACGTCGGAGCCAGCCAGAACGACGGCACCCTCCGGCGGCTGGGCCACTTGCACCGAGTGCCACTGCAGGGCCTTTTGACTTGCCGGCATGCCCGCGAACAGGGGATCGGCAAGACCTTCCGCCGTGAGTACAACCTCCAGCACACCGATTTCCGGGACGGGCTGCGGGCCACAGGTGCCGCCCAGAGCGTCGGCCAGCAACTGATGCCCAAGGCAGAGCCCGAGGTAGGGTTTCTTCAGATCGCGCACCCAACGTCGGATGGCCTGTTTTTCCGCGACCAGCCAGGGATTTTGCTCTACGTCCCAGACGTCCATGGGGCCGCCCATGACCCAGAGCACGTCGTAGTCCTCCAGTGGCGGAATGGCTTCCCCTTCGTCCAGTTCGACCGCCGTCCAGTCGATGCCGTCCTGCTTAAGGTATTCGCGCAGCTGGCCGGGATGCTCGCAGTCGATGTGTTGAAAGACGAGAAGGCGCATGAAGAAATCCTCGCAGGGAATGTCAATAATGATATCGAGTCGAAATCGAATGCCATTCTTTCATGCCTGCCCGGCCGGGTCGACATCCACTTGCGGCAAAGCTGCCATACCAATCTCGCGTACCTCAAGAGGAGACTCCGCCCGTAGGATGATCTGATATGTGTCCTGATGGCTGATTAAGTTTTGGACACGGGCAGGCAATATGAAAAGGGATGGACGCTATGATTGAGGGCTTTGTGTCATTGGCATTGCTGTGGCTGATTGCCGCGATGACGCCTGGTCCGAATTTCTTTGCGGTGATTCATACTGCCGTCGAAAAAGGCCGTAGTGCTGCCGTGGCCGCCGTCCTGGGGACAGTCGCGGGCACCGTGGCCTGGGCCTTGGCGGGCTTTTTTGGCCTGCAGGCACTTTTCACCGTCTTTCCCTCTGCTGCGACCGCAATCAAGCTGATTGGTGGTGCCTACCTGATCTGGGTCGGAATCGGACTCTGGCGCAGTGCGCATAAACCAGGCGCCGGCGTGCAGCCGGTTGAGGGTGGCGTTGGCCGGGCCTTTCTTTTTGGCCTCTCGACGAATCTTGCGAATCCGAAGACGGCCGCCTTTGCCGCCTCTATCTTCGCCGTGGCGCTGCCCGCAGACGCTTCAGTCGGCCTGTCGCTCCTTGCCGTGGTTCTGGTTTGCGCCATCTCTCTGGTCTGGTACACGATCGTTGCCGTGGTAGGTTCGACCGCGCCTTTTCAACGGACTTATGCCCGGGTGCGCCGTGTTCTCATGCGGGCGACCGGAGTGATTTTTGCGGGTTACGGCACGCGCCTCATGCTGCAGCAATAATGTTGCTGTCCAGAGCCTGATCGCTTTTTGCAGTGTTGGTGAAAAGCGGGGATTGCTCTCTGGTGGCCCCGAGCCCAACGAAAGGCGCGCCGGCATCCAAGCGTACGATAGCCCTGCGCGTTAAGAAGGGCATCGACTTGAAGGGAATGACGAGGCCGCTGGCGACGCATATGTTTTTGCCGACTGCATTCCGGCAGTTGAGCCGGGCATAGGCCTGCAATTCCGAGGGTAAATTATGTTCCCTTTCCGATTAGATGCCGGGCGATCTTATGATGGCCGGAAGGGCATGCGAAACGAGACCTGTGCTTTCTCGGGCTTTCTACCATATTCTTGTTTCCGGAGTTAAAGCAGCGTCGGGAAGCGGATATGTCGGAAGCGGGCACCTCAATCACTATTACGGCATTCTATGCGTCCCTTGCCGCATTTCTATTGGTCCTTCTTTCGATCCGCGTCATCCGCGCGCGGCGGTCGCAGAAGGTGGCGATCGGAGACGGTGAGGATCTTCTTCTGCGCCGGGCTATGCGGGTGCAGGCCAACTTCACCGAATACACACCCCTGGCACTCTTGCTGATCGGATTTGCCGAACTACAGGGCGCGCCGGCCTGGAACGTTCATCTGTTGGGGGCGATCCTGATTGCGGCACGGGCGGTACATGCTTTCGGTGTGGGGCAGGAGGCGGAGAATCTACGCTTTCGCGTGGTCGGCATGGCGGCCACTTTTTTCGTGTTGATCTCCGGGGCGATCGTGAATCTGGGGTTTGCGGTCCACGCTTGGTTGCTTTGACCACTGATACCGGCGACTGGCCGGCCCGCCTGAATTGCTGCGACAGTCGGGATGGCTGAGACCATTGACCAATTTACCCAGGGTAGTGAAGCGATGTTTAATCTCGTCGTGAGGTCAATCATTCATCCTCTAGGCGTTACACCCTGAATTTCAGGAGAGAGCCCATGTCAACTTCCGCTGCCGCCGATTATTCCTCTTACGGTTTTGATGACAGCAACATCACCTGGTTCCCTCTCGGCGACTTCAAGCATTTCGTCTTTGCCGTGCTCGATGTCGACAACGATCGCCGGATCGTCGATGCAATTCTAAAGTACGAGCCCAACCAGAAAATTTTCATGCACCGGCATATCCAGCACACCAACACCATGGTCCTGCAGGGTGAGCATCGTTTCTACGAGCCGGACGGGACCTTAAAGGATGTGCGCCCAGTGGGCCGCTATACCTCGACTCCTGCTGACCCGGACCCACATACCGAAGGCGGCGGTGCGGACGGCGCTATCGTGCTTTACAGCATCCGCGCGGATGGCGATCTGCTGTTCGAGATCCTCGATGAGAATCTGGAGGTGGCAGGGACCCTGACCATGCAGGATCTGAATGGCGCCTTTGAGATGCAGAAGAACGCCTGAGAGAATTGTTCAGGCAAGAGTTTCGCTCAATTGTAATGCTGCCCTGCTTATGATCTCATGACGGCTGTCATGCAGTCAGAGGTAGAGTATCCGCCATGGGTGAAATTGTTGTTCTGATCTCGGTTTTTGCGATCTTCATTCCGGCACTTATGCTGCCGGGGCCAGATTTTGTGGCCGTGGTCCGATCGTCCATGACCAAGGGAACCACGGCAGGCCTTCTGACCACGCTGGGCGTTTCCATCGGGCTCGGTCTCTACGCTTCTCTCAGCCTGCTGGGGCTCTCGGCGATCCTGGTCGAATATCAATGGCTGGCCTGGACGGTGCGGGTTCTGGGCGGCTGCTATCTGATCTACCTCGGCATCCGGCTGATCTTCGCCAAACCGCAACTGGTCAACGTGAACGGCGCGACCGCCGGTAAGCCGCACGGTAATCCACTGCTGTTTGGTTTTCTGGTGACACTGACGAACCCCAAGGCGGTGGTGCTCTTTACCAGCGTCTTCGCGACGGCCGTCACCGAGGCCACGCCGCTCTGGCTGATGGGTCTGATGATCGCACTGGTCGTGACGGCGTCGCTGATCTGGTACGCGATCGTCAGCCTCTTCATGTCGTCGTCACCGGTGATCAAACGCTTTCGCAACGCCCAGCATTGGATTGAGCGCGCCGCTGGTGTTTGCTTCGTTGCCATCGGCGGCCGCATCTTGGCGGACAGCCGGAACCCGGTGACACCATAGCAATCCTTACCATCCGATGTGAGTGCGATCGTGAAACCAGCGGTATTTTGATGAACCATACGGCGGCTCAAATTCTCGGCATCCTGGACGACTGTTGCGGTCAGTTCACCTTTCCGATGCTCGACAATGGTTATGTCTATCTGGCTGCAACCCGTCTCTCGTTGCTTCGTTCCGAGCTGGATTGGGCAATGACCATTGAAATTTTTGGTTTCTCTCCTCGCTCCGGGATTCCGGATACGCAAATCTACAGCTTTTCGAGCAAACTAAGCGGTCGACGTACGGCCAATGACTTTGTTCGGCACGATGCTTACGATCGCTTTTTGGCCGTTAATCCTTTTAACGAATCTCACGTCATATTCCCTGTTGACGAAGGAGACTGGCAAGATTTAGATGATCCTGAATTCGTCTCCAAAAACGGTGCCACTGTACCCTTACGTGGGCGGGCCGTTCCTTTGCCGGGAAAAAGTGCATATGCCGATGCCGGAATTCGGTTGGAGCAGCCGCGGGTTCAGACTTTCGAATTGTGCCGGTTTCTTGCCCATCATCACCGAGATTACGTTCTCGCGCGCCCGGAGGAGTGCCGTCACCATTTAGATCCAGCGCTCAATCTGATTCTGACCTTGGAAGAATGGCATCATCCAGATGTTGCGGATGAGAGCTTGCCGAGCGAGTCTCCCACCTTCCAACAATTGGCCCAGGTAGTGGAAACGGGCGATTTAAAGGCCTACAACCCGAGCCAGCCGCCCAACACTCATTGGTCCTTCTGGCCCGACGGCGGTACCCTTTAGGAATCCACCGCTTGGGGTTCCGACTATATGATCCATGAACTGAAAGGATCCTGATGCCCGATATCGACATCACCTATATCAATGGCCCTGACGTCAAGGCGCTGGCGTTGACCGACGCAGAGATCATTGCGGCGGTGGAGGAGGCGCTGCGGGCACAGGGCGAAGGGGAGACGGTCATCGAGCCGCGTGTGCATCTGGTGCCGGAATCCTCCGACAAGGGGCACTTCAACGTGCTGCGCGGTTACGTCAAGCCGTTGGGGGTTGCCGGGGTGAAGGTCGTGGGCGATTTCGTCGACAACTATAAACAGGGCCTGCCGTCGGAGATGGCGATCCTGAACCTCTTCGATCCGGAAAACGGAATGCCCAAGGCCGTTATCGACGCCAGTGCCATTACGGACATGCGCACCGGTGCCATGACCGCGATCGGTGCCAAATACCTGGCGCGCAAGGACAGTAAGATCCTGGGGCACATCGGGGCACGCGGCACGGCCTATTGGAACGTGCGCCTGATGGACCATCTCTTCGACTTCGATGAGATCCGGGTGCATTCGCGCCGGCCCGAGAGCAGGGAGGCTTTCGGTGCACGCCTGGAGGCGGACCTGGGCAAGCCCGTGCGCGTGACCGATAACTGGCAGGATTGTCTCGAAGGCGCGGACATCATGGTCGAGGCCTCCCGCCTGCCGGAGCCACAGCCGTTGTTCCTGACTGAATGGGTGAAGAAGGGGGCTTTCGTCGTGCCTTATGGCACCATGAGCGCCATCGAGTTCTCGCTCACCGATATCATGGACAAGGTGGTGGTCGACGATTGGGGTCAATGCAAGCCGGGCCGGCCCTTTGGGTCACTCCGGCGTCATGTAGACGAAGGCAAGGTCACCGAGGAAAACCTGCACGCCGAGATGGGGCAGATCGTTGCGGGTAGGAAATCCGGCAGGGAAAGCGATGAGGAAACCATCCTCTTCTGGCACCGCGGCCTGAGCTCGTCCGATATCGCGCTTGGCTGGGCTATGATGGCCAAGGCGAAGAAGCTCGGCATCGGGCAGACACTGAAGTTCGCGTGAGTTCTGACGCCTGCTAAGCCTTTCAATTTTGAAACGGTTTTTTCGACTTCGGTTCTTTTTGAATCAAGAAATTCCGCAGATCCTAGCAAAAGAACGTTGGATTCAGCCCTATGACTGAAGTTCGCTTTTTTGAAAGGAAACGGAATGAGACAGGTACTTTCAGAGCGCCGTATCGGTAAATCCGGCCCGAAAGTCGGCCCTATGGGGATCGGCACCTGGGCGATCGGCGGTCCCTTTTTCAGCGGTGAAGCTTGCCGCTATCCCACCGGTGCGCCGCTCGGCTACGGCGCGGTCGATGATGCGGAATCTATCCGTGCTCTACACTGCGCCGTCGATCTGGGTGCGAAGCTGTTCGACACGGCCGATGCCTATGGCGCCGGCCACGGCGAGCGTATTCTGGGAGAGGCCCTGAAGGATAAAAGAGGCCAGGTCTTCATCGCCACCAAGTTTGGCAATACCTATGACGAAACGACGAAGGAGCTTACGGGCCTCGATGTTTCGCCCGCCTATATTCGCAAAGCCTGCGAAGCTTCGTTGAAACGCCTGCAGACTGACTGGATCGATCTTTATCAGCTTCATGCCGGGGACTTGCCGTTGGATCAGGCGGAAGCGGTCGCCGATGCCCTTGATGCGCTTTGCGATGACGGTCTGATCCGATCCTTCGCCTGGAGCACTGACGACCCGGAACGAGCAGCGATCTTTTGCAAACGCGACCGTGTTCCTGCCGTCCAGTTCGATCTGAATGTTTTTTCCGATGCGCCGGGAATGATCGAGGCCTGTGAGTCGTACAACTGTGCGGGTTTGACCCGGGTGCCCCTGGCCATGGGGTTCCTCAGCGGAAAGTTTACCAGCGGCAGCCGGCTTTCATCGACCGACATCCGCGCCACACCACCGGCGTGGCTGCCCTATTTCGAAACAGGAGGCGGTGCGAAGGCGGAATGGGGCGAACGGCTGGAGGTGATCCGGGAGATCCTGACCAGCAAAGGACGCACGCCGGCGCAGGGTGCTCTGGCCTGGATCTGGGCCCGCAGCGAACGGACGATCGCTATACCCGGCGTCCGCACGGTCGCGCAGGTCGAGGAGAACCTGGGTGCTGCGGAATTCGGACCCTTGACGGACGCGGACATGGGAGAGATTGAGCTGCTTCTTGAAAGAGGTTGAGAAAATTTAGTTTCCTTCATTCGCTGATGACTGGCCGAGCGAAGTCAGTAGTGGTCCGCTTCCTCTCTGAAGCGGACCTTCAGCCCGGCAAGGTTTGCAGCGCTCCAGGTCGCGAAGATTGAAGCCGAAAGCAATGCCGTGCCAATCAAACCCTGGACATCATTCCGATAGAAAAGTGTCGCGATCAAGAGAGTGGCGAGGCCAGACGGAATTGTTGCTGCAACGACTGTGCTAAACCACTTTCGAAGATATACCGCGGGGATAAACAGGAACTGAATTGTGACGAGAGTGAAAACAATCACAATTATTATAAAAAATGCGCTGGATCGGGCGGCGATATCGTCGATACAACCCGTCGTTAAACACCAGAAGCCCGGCTAGGCAGTTTGAAACGAATGCGACCGCTGTGAAAGCCTGGAATGTTCGTCTGACTTCTCTCGCGGTTTGGAACATTTCGACCAATTCTTCTCTGTGACTTATCTTGTTGTTCGTGACTTTGGGTCGTCAATTCCGCAAGACTGACGAAAATACCTTCATCACTCTGCTTTGATCTCGTCACAAAGGTGACAACATCTCCCCGCAGGAATTCAGGCCGGTCACACGGCCCTGAGTTGAGTCCACCACACTAGGGCCGTGTGGCGAGGTTAGGGCATGAATTCGATTCGTAACAGCTGGAAGGTGCAAAGTTGGTGTCCCACTCTTTGTTCAGTCATCTAAGACCACGGTCGCCGTTCACGAACCGGAGCGGAGCTAAGGGGTGGTTGACTGTTCTTTCTCACGCTCAAGCACACCAACGGACAGAGGCCACCCTCTCACCGCCGGGCTGGGAGGCGCGGATGGCTCCCCTGAGAGCAGCGGTGCTGGCCGATCCGCATCTGGGCAGTCACACGAACGACATTGCACGCTTCGAAAAGATCGTTGCTGAAGTCAATGATTGGCAGCCGGATATCGTGCTGCTGTTGGGTGATTTCATAAACACCCAGATTTTCGGTCGCGGTCATATCCCGCCCGATGTGATTGCACATGTCCTGGGCCCGCTGAAGGCCCGGCTGGGAACCTACGCGATCCTTGGAAACCATGACTGGATCTACGACGGCCGCGCCGTCTGGCGGGCACTTGAAGCTGTAGGTATTACGGTACTGGAAAACGACAGCCTGGAGATCAAGGATCAGACTGGTGATTTCTGGCTCGTTGGACTGGCAGATGATCAAACCCGTCGTCCCGAAGCCAGAAAGACCCTGGAACCTATACCTGATGCCGCGCTGAAACTGGTCATGGCGCATGATCCGGCGACCTTTGCCGATATACCGACCGGCCCAAACCTCACGCTCTGTGGCCATACCCATGGAGGACAGGTGCGGCTGCCGTTTGTTGGCCCCCTGGTCAATTCCAGCCGGGCACCGCTTCGCTGGACCTCAGGCCACGTTGTTGAAGATGGACGACATCTTTTCGTGTCGCGCGGCCTCGGCACCAGCGGGATACCTCTGCGTTTCAACTGCCCACCCGAGGTCTGCTTTCTGTCTATCGGAGGATAATACCAAGGGGCGTTATCAACGCTCCTTAGTGTAAGTCCGCCGCGGCTGTAAAACCTCGGCGGGTCCGACGACCGATTCGTTTCGCTTTTTCAGGCGGAGAGATTCGCGAAAACCACGAACGCGCCGAAACAGCGCTACCGTTGGTGGGCGCTGCAGAGGAAAGACCGTTGAATCCGATCTTTTCACATAGATTCCACAGCATTACACCGCTATCTTCCCGCATAGGGGAGAAATGGGATGGAACGTCGCTTAGCCGCGATTCTAGCCGCCGACATGGTCGGATACAGCCGCCTGATGGCAGCCGACGAAGCGGGGACCATCAGGCGTCAAAAAGCACTTCGCGAAACTGTCATCGATCCGAAGATCGCGCAGTTCGGCGGCCGTATCGTCAAGACGACCGGTGACGGCGTGCTCGTCGAATTCGGCAGCGTGGTGGACGCGGTGCAATGTGCTGCCGATGTCCAGGCGGTGGTGGTGGCACAAGAGGCCGAGGTGCCCGATGACCTGCGGATCAGCTATCGTATCGGCATCAATCTGGGCGACATCGTCGTCGATGGCGATGACATTCTGGGAGACGGGGTCAACGTCGCCGCCCGGTTGGAAAGCGTATCGGCGCCCGGCGGCATCTGCGTCTCCGACATGGTTTATCAAAGCCTGCTGAAGAAAGTCGATCTTGGCTTTACCGATTTGGGCGAGCTGGCGCTGAAAAACATCGATCGTAAAATCCGGGCCTGGCAATGGTCGACAGACCGTTCGGGGGCCGATGCCATGCTCCAGACGGCGCGAAAGGTCGCCCTGCGCTCCTCGGTCGATAAACCCTCAGTAGCAATCCTGCCCTTCGACAACATGTCGGGTGGGAGCGGCGATGACTTTTTTGCCGACGGCCTGGCCGAAGACATCATCACGGAACTGGCCCGCGAACCGGATCTTTACGTAATCGCGCGGAATTCCAGCTTCGTCTACAAGGACAAGGTTAAGAACATCAAGGATGTCGGGCGCGAACTGGGAGCGCGCTATGTGCTTGAAGGCAGCGTGCGGCGCGCTGGCAACCGCGTCCGGCTGACTGCCCAACTGATTGATGCCGAGACGAACCGCCACATCTGGGCGGAACGCTACGACCGCAGCCTCGAAGATGTCTTCGAAGTTCAAGACGAATTGACCGGAGCCATCTACAGCACGCTGCTGACAAAGCTGATGGGGTTGGGACTTGAGCAGTCGGTGCGCCAGAAGCCGGCAGATATGGATGCTTACAGCCATTCTCTGCGGGCCTTCGGATTGATGTACCGTTTGACGCGCGCCGACATCGATGCGGCGGAGGAATCGGCCAAGGCCGCCCTTGCCGCCGATCCTCACTATGCCCGTGGGCATGTGGCGATGGCCTGGGCGCATATTCACCGGGTGTTTCTCGGCCAGCAAGCGGATCCCCTGGGGCGGTTGAAACAGGCGCGGGCGGAAGCGCAGAAAGCCATTGAGACTGACCGGAACGACTATTGGAGCTTCGGCGCGCTTGGCGGCGCGGAACTCTGGCTGGGAAATCATGACCGCGCTCTAACGGCGCTGGAGCGCGCCGTAGC
The DNA here is from genome assembly GCF_947331435.1 of Pelagibius sp. Alg239-R121. GTDB lineage: Bacteria > Pseudomonadota > Alphaproteobacteria > Kiloniellales > Kiloniellaceae > Denitrobaculum. The sequence continues at coordinate 391,182 of NZ_CAMZOF010000005.1, forward strand.
GCTAGGTCCGAATTCCGCCGATATGCGCGCGCTCTATGCCGTGGTGATGAATTTCCTGGATCGCCCTGAAGAAGGCCTGGCGAACATCGAACTGGCGGTCCGCCTCAATCCGCACCACCCTGACTGGTACCTGCTGCCCTGGAGCCGTTCTCTCTATCTTCTAGGGCGCCATGGCGAGACTCTTCCGCTGCTCCGAAGGCTGATCGATTCCGGTGTCGAAACGCTGCCGGGCTATTTGCAGATGATCGCCAACTATTCGGCGCTTGGACTTACCGATGAGGCGCGTCAGGTCGTACCGGCGCTGTTGGAAGTCAATCCGAGTTTCTCGCTCGCACATGTGCCGCGTTACACGCCCTTCAAAAATCCGCAAGATCTTGATCGCTTTGTCGGCTTGTTGCGAGAGGCCGGCTTGCCGGAATGAATTAAAAAAGGCGGGAAGCGGGCTGCCTCGTATATGCCCAGTTCCCGCCTGAATCTGTCCTTTCGCAATCCTTCAGCCGTGCGCCGGTCTTGCGGTCCGCCAGAGCGGAACGACATAAAGCAACAGAAAGCCGATGTTGAAGACGGCGTTCAGAGGAGCGCCTGCTACGACGGAACCGAGACTGTCGAAGACGAACCAGGTGCCGATACTGGTCAGAATGAGGCTGCGGGCAAGATCTGGATCCCGCGGGAAAAGGCGCGCCGTAATCTGCCAGAGCAATAGGCCCCATCCCATCAGCATACCGCCGGAAATCGCGAAGAGCAGGTGGACTTCCGGTCGTGCCGCGCTTTGCTGACCGTCGAGCGGCCAAAAGATCAGGTCGAGCAGAAACGCTGTCGATGCCGAGGTTGCCGGGATTGCGGCCGACACCATTGCGATACCAAAAACGATCACGATGGCTGACGCAATCTTAAGCCGGTTCATTGTTTTCTCGTGGGGCATTAGCTGATCTCCCGTATTGTCTGGAATGATCGGAGCATGCCGCCGTGCCGGATTACTCTCAATTACCTCGGAGGTAAGTGTTTTGCCTGCGCTTGTGCGTATGATGACGCAACGGCTTCCCAGCAATGATGGTTTAGTATGGACAAGAACTTCGGAGTCATGTTGAAGGACTGGCGCAACCAGCGGCGCATGAGCCAGCTTGCACTCGGCCTGACCGCCAATGTCTCGGCCAGGCATATTTCCTTTCTGGAAACCGGGAGGGCAAAGCCAAGCCGCTCGATGGTCCTGCAGCTCTGTGAAGTTTTGCAGGCGCCGCGGTCGACGCGCAATTCGCTTTTAAATGCAGCGGGTCTGGCACCGGCCTATCGGCAGCGGGAGTTGGACGAAGCCGAAATGACACAGGTGCGCGCAGCCGTCGATTGGACCCTGGAGCGTCATAACCCCTATCCGGCCATGGCGCTCGATCGGCATTGGACGCTGGTCAAGGTGAACGATTCGGCGCGCTTTCTGCTAGGTGCAATCGATCTGGCGGAGGGAGACAGCCTGCTCTCAGTCTTGACAGATATCGAGAAGATGAAAGCCATGTTCGAAAACTGGCAGGAAGTCGCGGCGCATATGATGATCCGTCTCAAGACAGAGAGCAGTCATTTCGGCGGCGACGAGGTTTTAGATGCAGCTTCCCGTCGCTTGGCCAGGGGTCTCGGTGATGAGCTACCGGGACTTCGAGGGGTGTTGCCGGCCGTTGTTCCCGCACGCTATCTGGCAAGTGAGGGAACACTATCGCTCTTTTCGACCATCGCACAGTTCGGTACCGCCGAAGATATTGCACTGGCCGAGTTGAAAATCGAGCTGATGTTTCCGGCCGACGAAACGACGCGGCTGGCCTTGCTCCATATCGCGGATGCCATCAAAGCTGTGAGCTGACAATCGCAAAGGGGCCTATTCGAAGTTCACACCAGCCAATTCCAGGCGGCAGCGACAACCATGCCCGCGGTCACGGCGGCGATGGAACTGCGCGTGACCGCCATGACGGCTGCTGCCACAAGGGTCGCAGTGTTTTCGCGAAATCCGCTTTGGGCTACGGCAGAGGCGACAATAGCAACCATCACCGAGACCGCCATGGATTTCAGAAAGGCTTCGATCCGGGGCGTGATGCGGATCAGGGTCATCAACTCCGCCCCGGCGATCCGTGTGCCGTAGGTCACAGCGGCCATGAGGAAAATGGTGAGATAGGCGTTGGCTTCAGCGCTCATGCCAAAGGACTCCTGCTATACCGCCTGCGACGGCGGCAAGAACGATGTTCCATCCCGGTGGCAGCAAGGTGAGGCCCAGGACTGCAACGGCCGCCGCGACGATCGAAGGCAAAATATCCTTGAGGCCTTCCCACTGCCCGACCGCAATGGACGTAAAGAAGGCAACCATTACGACATCGATCCCAAAGCGCCCTAAATCTCCGAGGTTGGCGCCGGCGATGACACCGATAGCGGTGCCGATAACCCAAAAAGTGCAGAGCGCCAGTCCGCCCCCGGCAAGCCTGCCTATATCCCGCTCGTCGCGGCGAAGGGCGCTATAGCTGTCCGCGAAGTTCACGTCGCTGAGGACGGAAAGAGCAAGCAGGCGTTTTGGGCGAGGCAAACGATTGAGCCAGGGCGCCAGTGTTGCGCCCATGAGGATAAGCCGCGTGCCGACCGCGAGGACCGTCAGCAGCAGGGAAATCGCCGGCAGCGGTCCTTCCCAGAAGTCCAGAGCGGCAAACTGTGCCGCTGCTGAAAAGACAGAAAGGCTCATGACGATTGACTGATCGGACGTAACACCGCGCTCGATGGCGGCGGTGCCGAAGGCAATGCCGAAAGGAATCGTGAAAAGCGAAATCGGCCCGAGGCCCTTTGCGCCCTTCATCACGCCGGCCATCGTCAACTGGACCTTGGGGGTCTCAGCATTAAGCATCGATTCAATCCGATATAACTGGTATAGTGGTTAGATTACTTTGTTGGGCAATGAGCGTCAACCGGAACACAGGTTAGAATTTTTCATGAGCTATCGTTCCACTCCCGTCAGGCTTATAGGCGGCCGCCTCTGCCTGGATTTCCTGAACACTGCCGACTGGTCGGCCGAAGGAGAGGTGCTTCACGAAAAGCTGAGTGATGTCCAGGATCTCTCGACCTGGTGCCGGGCGGTTGATTTGGGCAGTCAAAGCGGTCCCAAGGCACTGTCTACGACGGAAACAATCCTTATGTTCAGGGGATGCCTGCGCCGAGTTTTCCTGGCGGCCATGACGGGTGAAAAGCCAAAGAAGAAGGACCTGGCCCACCTGAACCGGGTGCTCAAGAGCGGCGCAGACGAGACGCCGCTGGCAACGCGTCAGGGTAAGCTATCTTTCAGTAAAAACACATCGCTTGAGCAGATCCTCGCGCTGTCCGCGGTCGGCGTCCTGACGGCGCAGCAGGAACTTGCGCGGATTAAAATCTGCCCATCTGCAGATTGCGGCTGGCTGTTTCTGGACGAGAGCAAGAACAGGCGCCGGCGCTGGTGTTCAATGGAGACCTGCGGTAACCGCGCGAAGGCGCGCAGGCACTATCAGCGGCAATCCGGCTAAGTTCAATGCGCAGTTGGAGGGTCAATTGCCAGGACGTTAGGCATTTTACGTTTAAACGGACTCAAAATGCGCCGCCTCTCAATCAGCAAGCTGCTGATCCCGCCCGGCGACCCTGGCGCAAGTTCTGAGGCTCAGCGATTCCAGAAAAACGCAATCCACTCTGGATCAGCGGCCTCTAACTCGAGCGAACTTCGGCAGCGTCTTTCAAAGCTGCCGCGAGATCCCCGCGATTGCGAATTTCGATCCGCTCCAGACCAAGCCAGTGAGCCATGGACTGTAGTTCCCGGTACAGCGCGCTTGCGACTGCGCCTTGTTTGGCGCCCTTTTCCGCGTGACTCGCCTGAACCTTCAGACAGCCTGACTGCCGGTCGGCCTTCAGGTCGACCCGCGCCACCAGCTGGTTGCCAAGCAGGAAGGGCAGTACATAATAGCCGTGACGGCGCTTGTGCTCCGGCGTGTAGATCTCCAGACGGTAGCGGAAGCCGAACAGCCGCTCGGTGCGCGGACGGTCCCAGACAAGGGAGTCAAATGGCGACAGCAGGGCGCGGCTATGGATGCGCCGGGGAAGGGTGTCCAAGTCGGTGAAAGATGGGTCAAGGAAGGCAGGCTGATCCCAGCCCTCGATCGTAACCGGAATCAGGTCGCCCGCTTCGGCGAGTTCGGCGACCCGCTGTTTGGAATCGACTGCGCTGAGGCGGAAATAATCACGCAGGTCAGGTTCGCTGGCGACGCCCAGGGCTCGGGATGCGATCCGAAGCAGGCCGCGTTGGGCTTCGTCCTGGCTGGGTGTCGGGGCTGCAGCGACGTGATCAGGCAAGACGCGCTCCGGCAGATCGTAGAGCCGTTCGAAGTTCTGCCGTCCGGCAGCCGTGACCTGACCGGTCCAGAACAGCCACTCCATCACCTGCTTGCAGTCATCCCAACCCCACCAGGCGCGATCGCGTTTTTGACCGTTCTGCAGTTTTTTCTCGTCGAGATCGGAAACCTTGATCGGCCCTCGATCCGTGACCTGTTTCAAAATGGATGTGATCTGGTCCGGGTTGGCACGGGCATACTCGGCAATGCGTTTCCAAACCCCGTCCCCATTGTAGGCACGCTCCATGCGCCATCGCAGAAGCGGTTGGACATCGAAAGGGAGCAGCGAAGCTTCATGTGCCCAGTATTCGAACAGGCGGCGGTTCTTTTTCGCCGCGCCAGGCTTTTCCGGCGCGAAAGCGGCTTTGTCGAGGATGTCCGTTGCGTAGGGACCCAGTCTGGAAAAAAGCGGCAAGTAGTGTGCCCGTGCCAGTACGTTGACGGAATCGATCTGCAGCAGGCCGACCTTGTCGAGAACCAAATCCAGATGCCGTCGGTCGTGCCGTTTGCGTTTGGGCTCTGCAGGCGCGAAGCCTTGAGCAGTCAAGGCGATACGTCGGGCTTCCTTGTTGGAAAGCGAGGCGGCATTAGAGAACGGAGCTGCTGCCACTGCGGAATGATCGTTGGAGGGGGGATTGGACATGGGCCTGCACAAATTTCGAATCGAAGCGACATTAAGGATCGCGCCTCGGCCTCCTGTTTGGCAAGATGATCTGATTCGGGGCGTGGATTGGGCGTTCACCCTGTCATGCAAGTTGGATACGGCGGTTTGAAGGGAATTCAGCGAATGCAGCTTGGAAATGCACGAAGCCGAACTGTAAGAAGCTGGTTTGTGATGACCGGGATGCTTCTCGCGGTTGCCTGCGTGCTGTCGGGTACGTCAGGCTGGGCCGTGGAAGAACGCAGGCTTGAGGCTGCTGAGATTACGGCATTGTTGACGGGGCAGACCGCACTTGGCGAGAACCGGGGACGAGACACGCGACAGTATTTCGATGCTTCGGGGCGGACCGACTATGTCGAGCGTGGCGGTCAGGTGGATCCCGGTAAATGGCGGGTCGATGATGCCAAGAACCAGTATTGCTCACTCTGGGCGCGCGGTGGCTGGGCTTGTTATGACATCACAACCGATGGCACCCGTTACTACTGGGTCGGGGAAGGGTATCACTCACCCTTTTCCATGGTCGAAGGCCGCAAACTGAAGTTCTAGCCCATTCGGTCTTTTTGCAGGATCGATGGAGCCGGCGTTGGAGTGGCCGTGGTGTGGCCTGCGGCCAAGGGGGATTGATGAAAGCCAAGAAGGCCAAAAAGACGAAGTCGAAGAAAGACCCGGGGTCGCGAAGTGAAGCGGCACTTCCGGAGGCTCTTCTGGGTCCGGTCGCGGCGGTGCGGGTTTTTTCTCAGCGCTTTGATGAGGCTCTGAGTTTTTACCGGGATACTCTGAACTTTGCCCTGCTGCATGAAGGCGAGAGCGTTGCAGTGTTTGGGACCGGTAACTGCGACTTGGTTCTGGAGCACCTGGATCTGGGTGATCTTGAAGTCCGCAGCCTGACGGGGCGTTTCGTTGGTGTATCCTTCCTGGTTCCGGATGCCTTTCAAGCTTATGAGAGATTGCAGCAGCTCGGCGTGCGGTTCGAGGATCTGCCGGTTCGTCAGGATTGGGGCGGAACGACCGCTCATTTCTTTGATCCGGACGGCAATATCCTGACTCTGGTCAGCTATCCGAAGGGCTGACACGCTGACGGGGCGGCAGGAAGCCAATTCTGTTGTCCACCATCTTTTCAATTAAGTTGCTGTTCCAAATCAGTATTTCGATTTAACTTGTATTTTCATATTTTCCTTGTTAGGAAAATAACTATGGATAAGCTGGAAGGAAAGCCTTCTAATCCATGCCGCGCTTCCAGCTCGCTGGAGTCGGCAATGTCTGAAGAAAAAATGCGGTGTGTGATGAGAACCTATCTGTCTGTTGCCCTGTGCGATCGTTCAGGAATAGCTCTCTTGGAGACCTAGAAGTTCATGAAATCTGTTGTGTCTCTGCTGCAACCGAGAGCGCCAAAGTGGATCTATCTGATATATTTGATCGGAGCAGCGACGCTTACGGCGCGGGGCCTTCTCTTATCCGGTTTTGCAAACAGCTCCCTGCTTTATCTCGGTCTTCCCTTCGTCATTTCCCTGATGCTCCATCATTTCATCGGGTATTCGAAGAACCAGTCGGCTCTTGGCCGCTACCTGAACCATCTGCGAAATGCGACCGTCGTGATGCTTGGCTCCTCGGCCCTGCTTTTCGAGGGCTTTATTTGCGTCTTGATGTTCATGCCGATCTATTACCTAGCGATAACGATCGGGTTTGTGTACGCGGATTACAACGAGAGGCGGGACAGGCGGCGCAAATCCCGTGTGGGGGTCTATGCTGTTCCCCTGATTGTCATGGTTCTGTCGCTGGAGGGTGTTGTGCCGACGACATCCTTGCCGCGTTTGAATGCGGTGACGCATGTAGCCGTGGTTGAGACTGATATCCGCCAGCTGAAGGAAAACATGGCACGGCCGATCCGGTTCGACGCGCCACGCAACTGGTTTCTCTCCATCTTCCCGTTGCCGGTCGACATCAGGGCTGGGTCCCTGGCATCGGGTGACGTCCACGAACTGGACTTTGTCTATAAGCGCTGGTTTTTCACCAACCTCCATCGTGGCCGTTTGCGCCTGCTCATCGAGCATGTGGGAGAGCGCGACATACGCACCAGGGTCATCGAAAACACCAGCTATCTGGCCAACTATCTCGAAGTCCAGGGGACAGAGATCCGTTTTACCGATCTCGGCGAAGGACTCACGGAAATCGCTCTGACGATCAGTTACCGTCGTCTGCTGGATCCGGCCTGGTACTTCGGCCCCCTGCAGCGTTTTGCCATGGAAGAGAATGCGCGGTATTTCGTCGAGAATATCATCGCCCGGGAGCAGTTTGATGGCTGAACCTTCGGGTGTGCTGTTTCAAGTTCGTCCTTGAAACAATGAAAAACGGTGAGGATCTAAAAAAACGGGTTACTTCACCGAGGCGGCCGCGCGGACCAGTTGAAAGGTTGTTTCCTTCAGATCCTCATTCGCGATGCTGTTGAAGGCCTGGACGAGTCGGATTTCCTTCAGGGAAAGCGTGACCGGTGTCGACTGGTTACGGGAGATGGAATCATCCAGATTGTAAAAATACTTTATGTCGATGTTATAGAACTGCGCCACCTTGAGCAGGCGGCTGGCTGAAATTTTATTATATCCGGTTTCGTACTTCTGGAGTTGCTGAAAAGATATTCCGAGGTGTTCAGCGACGTCCTTTTGCGTCTTTTTGAACACCTGACGAATGTATTTCATCTGATGGCCAATGATGGCGTCCATCGATTTCATGTCGTGTGGGCCCGGGCAATATTTATCCATCAATACCTCTCGACAACGACTTTCCTCTGCACCGGCAGTGCAGGGGGTGTCGAAGCTCTTGGAGGCCATAGTCGATAGAGCTCCTGACCGAAGACAACTTAGGGATTCTACGTAGTTCAAACTCATGATAGAGAAAATTATCGCTTTATTTTTTGTATATTGATGCACTGTCTCTGGGGGATAGAGAAGGTGATGGAATTGTCTTTTCCCAATTGATCGGTCTAAGGACGCTTAGGCATCCTCGGCATCGACAGTGCGAAAGCCAACGAAACGACAGATACCTACCGCGAGGTGAGAAGTCGTTCGCTTGTCGATAGTTAGCGGGACCCAAGATCGGAACCATGAGAAGTCTGTGCCTTCGATCTTGGGAGGAGTGGCCGATTCCTTCCTGCCGCCATCTCCTGCGCGCGCCTATCTCGGCTGCTGTTGGAAAGCTGTCAGATCCTCCCGATCCGTGCATTAACGCTTCGCGTAGTTCTCACCTGAATTGAAATTGTGTTTTTGACGCGTTAACCCCCAAATTGCTTGTTCTGGTGCAGGTTCGGGTGCTTTCGGCGACCGTGAGGGCAAATCCGGCTGTTGTCGCTCACCTGTTCTTGTGTGAGAGGTTGCCGCAAAACGCTTCTCGCCGCACCTGCTTTCCAAATTGCTGCCGAGGTCACTCGCCACTGGCACGTGAGACAAACCGTCAGGTCGGATCGCAACATGAACAGCACCCATCAAGAGTAATTATAAAAGAATTTTCGCGTCATTCCTTTTCGATGAATCTATGTTTTCGACTCTGGCGTCGTGACGTTGTTCCTACAAAATCGGCTCCTTATGCAGCTCGTGGTCAGTAATAGAAATGGCGTTCCGGTCAACGACAATTCATCACATGGCATTGTGATTGCGGTCCATTTCTTTCAATACGATCACGGGATAGCGTGAAGAAAAAGCAACCAAAGAGTGTTATTTGGCCTTTAAACCCAGTGTGATCATCGCTGTGTTCACGGGAGGATATTTCTACTTACACTGGTTTCAATTATTAAAATGTATAGTTAATTATATTTTAAAAGTATTTATAATCAATAAACTGTGATATTGTTTAGAATTAGTCGAATTAAAGTAGACTCTACCAGTGATGGCGCATAACGTTGGCCGCTCCCCATAATCCCAACAGGAAATGGATGAGCCATGTTCGTCAAACAGATATCCAGATTACTCGCCGCAGGAATGCTGTTCGCAATGCCGGGGCAGGCCGGTGCCGAAGCCCTGCCCAACCTGACCCAGGACAGCGGCGCACCGATCGGCGACAACCAAAACTCCAAAACTGCCGGTGCGTTCGGTGGTGTGTTGCTCGAGGACTTTCATCTCATTGAGAAGCTGGCGCGCTTCGACCGGGAGCGGATTCCCGAGCGGGTTGTTCATGCGCGTGGTACCGGTGCTCATGGCGAATTCGTGGCCAGTCACGATTTTTCCCAATACACCAAAGCCTCGCTGTTTCAAACGGGCAAAACCACACCCGTCTTCGTGCGGTTTTCCACCGTGATTCACCCCAAGGGCTCTCCGGAAGCACTGCGGGATCCCCGCGGGTTTGCCACGAAGTTTTATACCGACGAAGGTAACTGGGATCTGGTAGGCAACAATCTGCCTGTCTTCTTTATCCGCGATGCGATCAAGTTTCCGGACATGGTGCATTCCTTGAAACCGTCTCCTGTCAGTAATGTTCAGGACCCCAATCGCTTCTTCGATTTCTTTTCGCACATCCCCGAGTCAACACACATGTTGACCCTGGTTTATTCGGATCTCGGAACGCCGGCATCCCTGCGTGAGATGGATGGACACGGCGTGCATGCTTTGAAGCTGGTTGACGCCGAGGGCAATTACGTCTTTGCCAAGTTCAAATGGAAAAGCCGACAGGGTGTTAAGACCCTGACTGCAGAAGAAGCTGCGGCGGCGGAGTTTAACTTCGCGACCAAGGACCTCTATCAAAACATTGCAGACGGAAATTTTCCCAAGTGGGATCTCTACGCCCAGATCCTCAAACCGGAAGACATTGAGAAGCTGGATTTCAATCCCTTTGACGCCACGAAGATCTGGCCAGGTGTTGAAGAGGTCAAACTGGGCACCATGACGCTCAACCGTGTGCCGGAGAACTTTTTCCAGGCAACCGAAATGTCCGCTTTTTCACCTGGTGTGATGGTCCCTGGCATCGAAGCTTCTCCCGACCGTCTTTTGCAGGGCCGTTTGTTCTCCTATTCCGATACGCAGCGCTATCGCATCGGCGCCAACTATCAGTCTCTCGCCATCAATGCACCCAAGCCGGACGTCAGAAACAACACGCAGGATGGCCGCCTGAACTTCGTTGCCAAGACTGGTGACGTCAACTATCAGCCTTCGCGCAAGCAGGGCGACAACGCCTATGCCGATAATAATGCAAAGCGCCAGAGCCGCTATGCACTGGCAGGCCTGACTCAGCAGCTGGCTATCAAAAAACCGCAACCCTTCAAACAGGCGGGCGAGGCTTATCGAGCCTTCACGGCCGCGCAGCAGGACAACCTGATTTCCAATCTAGCGGGTGATTTGAACCAGGTGACCAGTCAGGAGGTCAAGGAAGTGATGGTCAGCCATTTCTATGCCGCCGACCGCGAATTCGGCGAGCGGCTGGCAAAGGCCGTTGATGTGAATATTGAGAGGGTGAAGCAGGCCAGTCTCCAGTAGGGGCGACCTGAACCTTAACCGGGTCCGGAGAGCGGCGGTTCGGACCCGGCCATTTCTAATTTAACGCACCCCGGCACAGTCAAACCCTATCGAAAGGCACTTTGTCATGAAGCATTTCAAGGCAGTCCTCGCTGCAGTCTTCTTAGCGGCTTTCGTTTTGCCGATGGCGGTGAAAGCCGAAAACCAGTCCTTCACTCCCGAACAGATCTCGGCCATCTACTTCGACGCTGCACGGAGTGGCCGAAGCGATATTCTGACCGAACTTCTGGATGCAGGCGCCGATATGGAAGCCCGGAACGAAGCCGGTTACACGGCCTTCGTTCTTGCGGCTTATAACGGGCATATGGATACAGTCGAGTTTCTGTCTCAACGCGGGGCGGATGCCTGTTCTTCCGATCACCGGGGTAACACGGCCCAGATGGGAGCGGCTTTCAAGGGCGACGACAGGATGGCAGCACGTCTGCTGACCACTGGCTGCGACGTGAATGCCACAAATGCCTCGGGGCAGACGGCCCTGATGATGGCTGCTCTCTTTGGACGCAGCAAACAGGTCGACTTGCTGTTGGCAAAAGGCGCCGACCGCGCGATCCGGGATGCGGCCGGAAACACGGCGATCGGATTGGCTGAGCAGCAGGGAAACACACTGATGGTTGCTCGTTTGCAGCGAAGAGAAAAGTGAGTTGGCAGAGCGAGCCTGTTTCAACGGCTCATCGCCTTTAAACTAAACAAAGGTGGAGTTCTGTTGGCGCTTCGCTGGTAATCCGGATCAGTGTTCGCAGATCAGCGGATAAGACGGGAGATCCAGACCGGCCGGCGCGCAGCAAGGCCGAGTATACCTAGTCCCAACAGCAGGAGTGCCAGGCCGGAACCGCCGGCTATGCTGGCCGATCGGGGCGGCGGATAGGAGACAATCTTTGGTGCATAGAAATCGGCGAGAGTTCCGCAGAAAACCTCGCCGTTTCTTTCTTGCGCCAGCCAGCCCTGTTCCCTGGCGCAGGGATCACTGCTCTTTGGGCTGCGGTTTACACCGCTCCGTTCTGGAAGCGGTGCGTGAAATGCGACGGTGTGCCGGTTGGTGATTCTGCCGTGGCTGTCGCCGGCCGACAACGTGGATTCACTGCTCGTCTTGGTGCTGCCTAAATCCTGTATCAGGACGGCGCGCGCAGGCAAAGAGAAGCAGCCGGTGGTGAGGCCGATCAACAGGGCGGCGAAAATGAGGTGTGATCTCGACAATGGCGGGCCTTGGTAGAAGAAAGCAGAAACAAGGGCAGGGTGTCGGGGTGCGAAACCATGTCCTGCAAAACAGAAGCATTTTCCATTCCTGAGAAATAGTTGGGGATTCCACCTATCTCTCCTTTTTTGTGCAGCCACATATAGACTTAGTTTCGCCGTGCGCGCTCAATCGATCGCAATTTCGCGTTCGACGCCGATTCAGAACCCTGCGAGGAAATGACGTCGTTTCCGGGTGTATTTATTCGGTAAAACAATACGTTGGCGGAAATCTTCCCCGAGAGCGTCTAAAGATCACGAACGCAATCCAATCATCTGTGGGGAGCTTACAATGATCAATTACGCTAAGTCCGGCGCACTTTGTTTTATTCTCTGGGGGTTACTGCATGTTGTTGGCGGAGGTGCGGTTCTCATTGCGTTAAGTGGGTCCGTCGACGCGGGCTTCGCATTTTATAGCAGTTCCGAGAACGGCCATTCTGCCTTGGCCGGTGCGATCCTTGGTTGCCTGGCGTATGGTTTCGTCTGGGTCGGTGCCGTTGTGGTCTATGTCGGTGCCAGGCGAAACTGGAAAAACAGTGAGTCGGGACTCCTGCTGAACACGACGTTGGTGGGATTTACGGAAACGGGTTTGGTCTTTTTCCTGCTCTTGCCGGGGTTTGTGGGGTGGCTGGAAGCGATCGCGGGTATCCTTCTCTTCGTTGCGGCGGTTGTTTCGGGCGGCGTTGCCTGCAGAGATGTCCACCGAAAGACAGGAGACGGTCATGTCTGAGCAGGAGTTGGAAAAATCACTAGTTCAGAGAGCGAAAAGCGGCGATGCCGAAGCGTTCCAAGAGTTAGTCGGGCCCAGCAAATCACGCCTGTACAGCGTGGTCCAAAAGATGATTGGGCATCCGGAGGATACGGACGATGTTGTGCAGGAAGCCCTCGCTAAGGCATGGAATGGAATTGGTAGCTTTAAGGGGCAGGCGAGATTCTCCACTTGGGTGGTTTCGATTGCTTCCAGGGCAGCGGTCGATTTTCTCCGCGCACAAAAGAGATGGCGTGCGGAATCTCAGGTTGCCTATGCCAATCTTTGCGCAAACTCCGAAGATCTCAGTGGCGAGGTGATGGCGTCCTACGCTTCGCCGGAATTTTCCTACGAAGTTCGCGAACATATTGCCTATTGCTTCAGTTGCGTTGGCCGGTCTTTGCCACCTGATGAGCTGGCCGCTTTGGTATTGCGTGACGTTGTCGGTATGTCGGCGCGCGAGGCCGCTGCCGCGCTGGGGGTCTCTGATTCGGTTCTGCGCCATCGGTTAACGGCGGCCCGAAGCGTGATGCAGGAACAATACGAGGGCCTTTGCGCCCTGGTCAGCAAAAAGGGCATCTGCCACCAATGTAAAGGCTTGCAGATGATTGCGCCGGATGACGTAAAAGGCGGTCCTTTTCCCGACATTGCGGACTTTGCTGACCGCTGTGCCGTCGTGCGGGATTGCGGTACGACATCGATGCAGGAACTTCATAAGGTTTTTTGGCGCCGTACCAAGGAGATTGAGGACGTTGGGTTAGGCTCGACGGAACCGGACAGCGGTTGCGGAGAGGATACAGAATAAGAGGCTGGAGCCTGTGCGCTTTTCCCGATTTTGGGGAGAGCCGGAAATCAGGCGCAGTTGCCACAACGCAGGGGCTGGCCATCAAGCTGATGATATACGCCTGTTTCAGCCAGCAGCTAGGCTTTGGCACGCCTGGCCTTTTTTGACATCACCATGAGCATGACCAAGCCCATGCCTGCGGCGGCCAAGGCTGTCATAAAGGGGGCCTGCGGCGAGAGAGACGCAAAGTAACCGCCGACGGCGGCCGCCAAACCGCCTGCAAGAACGGTTATCGCGCGATAGAGCCCCAATATTTGACCTTGTTGAGCCTTTGAGGCGGCATCCGAAACCAATACAGAGGTTGCCGTTTGACCGAAGTTGATGCCGATGGAGACCAGGATCGCGGGCAGGATATGGCCGGTTTGCGAGGTCGCCCGCACAAACAGCGCGATGCCGATAAACAAGAGGACGAACGAAGCCGCCGCGGTCGTGCCGGGTCCATAGCGCGTGACGATACGGCCAACGACCAGGCCGGAAAGAATAAGGGGCAGCGATAGGAGAGCTGCGTTTATCCCCAGCTCCCGCGGCGGTGTGTCGTAAAGCTGAACGAAAAAGACCGGAAAGAAGTCGAAGAAGATCATAACTGCCCAGTAAGTCAGGAACGACAGAACCAGTAGCCGGACAATCAGCGGGTCGCTGACCGCGCGAACCAGCGGGGGCGTGGGCTCTGTAACACAGCTGGGGTTGGTACGAGTGCCGCTGTTCAAAAAGAGCGGTACGACAAGCGCATTGAGCGCGAAAAGTCCGGCGGCGGTCCAGAAAGGAAAAGCAAACCCGAAAGCCTCCGACAGCGAAGGATCGGCAAGCACTCCCCCTAACACCGGTCCGACGACGAACCCGAGATCCATGGCAATGCCGATCACTGCAAAGTTGCGTGCCTTGCTTTCCGGACTGCTGACATCGGCGGCGAGCGACTGGACAATGGCGATATTGCCTTCGCCCAAACCTGCGACGAAGCGACCCAGAAACAATAGCGGCAGAGAATCAGCGGAAACACCTGCCGCGAGGAAAGCACCGCCGGCGACGGCCGTCAGCAGCGCGGCTTTCAACACCGGTTTGCGGCCAATGCGGTCGGACCAGTGTCCGAAAAGTGGTGCGCCGATAATCTGTCCCAGCGGATAGACCGCAATCGCGGCACCGAGCAACAGGGTGCGTGCCTGCGGTGACGTGTCATTCGCGAGCAGTGACCCGTCGAGGTCCAGGAACAGGTGGCTGAAGACCGGGTAGGGCAGTGAGAAGCCTATCCAGCCGATGAAGACCGTCATGAAGACGAGGACCATCGTTCTTGTCTCGGTGTTCTTCGATCGTTTTTTCATCTTGATGAAATCCTGTTCGCGCAGGGATCTGCCCGAGGACGGGCGAACACGCACGGGGATCGGGTTGAAGTCCGCTATCCGAAAAAGGGGAGTGGCGGCGGACGCAAGATCGTCAGAGGAAGCCCTGCGAACCCGCCGCCTGCCCGTCAGTGCAGACCGATCTCGTCGGGCGCGGCCTCGATTGCGATTTCGAATGCAGCTACGACTGTGGCGTCAGCTGCAGAGACTTATCGATGCGTGCCAGCTTGTCCGGATTGCGCATGATGAAGATGCCGGAAGCATTGAAAGCACTGTCGTAGGCAAAGGAGACGACGGCGACCGCGCATCCCTGTTCGCGCACGATGAGCGCCCGGCCCGAATTGATTTCCGTGGGGAAAACCTCTCCGGCTTGCCAGGCTGGCGAGAGGACATTCTCGACGAAGGCCAGGATCTCCGTCGCGCCTTCCAGCGTTTCACGGATCGCGACGACCTTACCGCCGCTGTCGGCGCTCAGGGTGGCGTCGTGCGACAGGAGACCTGCCAAGCGGTCGGTCGATCCTTCGGTGATTGCCGTATTGAAGGCAGCGACGAGTTCGTCCTGCTGCGCGCGTGGCACCTTGTGGGCGCTGTTGCCGCGGCGGACATTGGCCCGGGCTCTTGAAACCAGCTTCCGGCAGGCCGGTTCAGAGATCTCGAGGCTTTCGGCGACTTCTCCGTAATCCATGGCAAAGACGTCACGCAGCAGAAAGGCCGCGCGCTCCTTGGGCGCCAGCCGCTCAAGCACCAGAAGAAAAGCCGTGGTGATGCTTTCCGACAGGGCGACCTCGCTTTCCGGTGTGTCGAGCACCTGCGTATGGATCGGTTCCGGAAGCCACGCGCCGACATAGTTCGTCCGTGCGTGACGCGCCGATCTCAGCGTGTCGACCGCTTTGCGTGTACAGACCGTGGCCAGCCAGTTCCGGGCGCGGTCGACCTTTTCGTGATCGGCACTCATCCAGGCGAGGAGGGTATCCTGCACCACGTCTTCGGCTTCGGCGGCCGAGCCCAGGATCCGGTACGCCAGACCCATAAGCATGGGCCTGGCTGCTTCGAAGACCTTGTTGGCTTCCAGGTTCTGGGTCATCAGTGGTTCGATATCTGAATGCGGTTCCAGAGATTGATCATGGCGATCATCGAGGTGAGAGTCGAAATCTCATTGTCCGAGAAATGTTTTTTCAGCTCGCCCCGCAAGGCCGCCAGATCATGCGTTTGCCCCAGCTCGGTCAGCGCTTCGGTCCAGGCGAAAGCCGCTTTCTCGCGCAACGTAAAATCGGCGACCTGCCGCCAGACGATCAGGTGGTCGAGACGTTTATCGGTTTCTCCGTCCCGCCGGGCGTCCCGGGTGTGCATCTTCACGCAGAAGCCGCACTTGTTGACCTGAGAGGCGCGGAGCAGGATCAGATGGTGAAGTCCGACCTCGATGCCCCGCTCTCCGATCACGCCTTCCACGCTTTCCAGAGCGCCCAGAATGTCTGCACCCTGTTCGTAAAAGTTGATGCTGTTTGCGCTCGCCATTTTTATCTCCTTCATGGCAGTTCGTTACACTGTCAAAGAGAAGACGTTTGAGCCTGCCGTTTTGTGACGTCGTATTTTATCTAGAGCCTGTCGCACAATTTGAGTTCACCGGTTCCTCCGCACGCGTTGAGCCTCGCGAACACTGCCTCCTGCAGGCCTTGGACTGCTTGTATCCGGTTAAAGACGGCACGCTCAATAAGGTTTGCCGACACCGGTATCGAGGTATTTCTTCAGGCTGTCGACGAAGAACAGATCCCAGCCCTGCCTGCAGATGTCATAGCAAAGAAGGCGGGGATTGAGGCCGACGTGTTCGAAAGCGATTTCGGTCGCACCGCTGCGTGTTCCGATCTGCCAGAGCGCCTTGCTGCCGAGCCATTCCTGTTCGATTTCTGCTGGCTGTCCCTCATGCAGATGCAGAGCTTCCACGCAGGTCAGTTCGACCCGTTCTCCGGAAACGAGTTCGCTTGCCTCGAATGTCCAATAGGATTTTCCCGGCGGAAAGGTGAACTTTGCCCTGTCGCCGAGCTTTCTGATGGGGCGATCGGGTGTGGTCCACCACTCTGCGAAGCCCTGAGTCAGCGCGTGATAGGCATCTGCCGGACTGGCGCTGACCGTGATGGTTCTGGCGTAGTTATCTATGGACATGATTGCTGTTCCTATTTCTTTTTCTCGAGACACCAGTTCACATGAAGCGCGCAGAGCCGTTCGAGCAGGCCGGCATGCTTCTTCCGCAGGACGTCGGCTTTTGGTGTCGGCAGCATGAACATCATGTAACCGTGCGGACCACTGTCCGTGCCGCCGTGGTTCAGGACGAAGGGACCGCCGTTCATCGGCGTGTCGTTGCCGAGCTGCGCGCTGGTGACGTAGGGGGCATAGGGCATGTAATGCGGCATGCTCACCGTAATCATTTCGTCGGAGGTTTCCGGCGCCATGTAGGCCCGGTGGATCGGCGCCAGCATATAGGACAGCCCGCCCTTGGACGGCGCCCTGTAGCGGCCGTCGCGGTACCCGTTTCTAAGATCCGTTTTGGCTTCCTGGGGCGAGATACCCTTGGCACGCATTTCCGCCAGATCGAACCAGGGGGGCATGTGATGTTGTACGCCCACGCTGTCGAAGGCCATGGGGATAAGCTGGTCCCGCGGATAGGCATAAGACCAATCCGAGCCGTAGAAGCGGGTGCTTGTCCGCCCGACGAAGGTCGCGAAGCCGTTATTTCCTTCGCGGTGCAGAATATAGCCGCGCGCGGGGTCCAGCACATAGACCAATGCATCCTGCTGCAGGCGTTCGGGGAGCGCGCTCAGCGCCAATTCGACTTCAAGATCGCGCGGTAGGTCGACGAGTTCCTGAGCCACAGATGGTGTGGCCTGGCCGCCCACGATCAATGACAGGAACAATAAAACGGCGCCATGCCAGGCGCAGTGAAGGAAGCGCTTTTTCATTTTCATTTTTCAGGCTCTATGCGTTCCAGTGGATAGGGAAAGTTTTATCGACACCCGGCAGAGATTCGATGCGGGCCTTCCAGGCATCGAGCTTGGGATAGCTGAATGGCGGGTTGGCAAAGCCAAGCGCCGACATAAGCTTTGGCTTGGTTTCGACCGCTCGCTGGATCAGGCGAATTTCAGGAAAGGCGACGGCATCTGCTGCGCTCGGCGCATTGCCTGCGAGGAAGGGGCGGTCAGCGAGAAGGTCTTCCACGAACCGGCACTCGTCATGGAGCACTCTTGCTGCGGTGTTCAGCGCGATCATCTCGTCGCTGTCGAGTGGCGGCACGCTGCCGTCGCCGGTAAAGGCGGGTGCGAGCACGCCGGTGATCGCATCTCGCAGATAGTCGCAACATTCCAATGCGATCTGCCAGATTTCGGCGGCTTCTTCCGCTGTTTCACCGAACAGCGGATTTTCTGGGTGTTGCCGGTCAAGCCAGGCAAGGATGCCAATCGAATCCCGTAGAATCCGATCGCCGGCTTCGACAACCGGCACCGTTCCACGCGGGTTCAAGGCAAGGAACGCCGGCATTTTGTGCTCCCGTTTTGAACTTTGCAGATAGCGGGTGTTGTATTCCAGGCCTTTGAAGGCGAAACCGAGCAGGACGCGCCATCCGCGAGGCGCACCGCTAACGGTATGTAGTGTCAGCGTCATATCTTTTCCTTTCGACGAATGACTGTCGTTTAGGAAACGATAAGCTCGTGGTTCGATTTCGCAAGAAGGCAGAATTTTCGTATATAGTATCGTTTTCGATACTATTGGAGGTGAGCAACGGCCTTCCGGGGCGCAATATGTTTTTCTAAAAGGCCGTGTTGATGCGTTTTACGACCGATACATCGGTCTCTTCGAGCTACCGTTTACAGATTTTTGCACAGAGAAAAGTCCCTGAGCATTGTGCTCTCCAGCGCTTGGTCAAATGATGCGGCTTTGACATTTGCTTTTGCAAAACCGGCGTGCATAATCAGAACAAATAGTGAACATGAGGTATGTTATGAAAATCGATTATGTGGAAATGCCGGCGTTGGATTTTGGCGCCATGAAAGCCTTTTACGGCGCCGCGTTTGGTTGGGATTTCGAAGAATGGGGCGACGAGTATATGTCCTTCTCGAATTCAGGACTCGAGGGCGGCTTTCGTAAAGCGGATACATCGCCGCCGCGTGGCGGAAGCCTGGTTATTCTTCTGGCGGAGGACCTGGATGCGGCCGAGAAGGCCGTCACCGCAGCCGGAGGCGACATCATTGAACGGCACGAGTTTCCCGGCGGTCGACGGTTCCACTTTACCGATCCTTCGGGCAATGAACTCGCCATTTGGACAAAGACCTGATCATCCTTCAAAGGTGGTTTGGCGCTCTTGTTCTTGATAAAGTTTGAGAATATCTACCTGCCTGCGGTCAGAAGCTCTGGATTGACCTGGTCCCATGGCTGGGCGGCCTCCTCGAAGACCACGAACTTCGGTTCAAAGCGCGACGGGTCGTCCAGCGTTGCAGCGTGAATGTACAGCCGTTCGGGAAAGCGGGCCGTGCTGCTGAAGAGCGGCGAGCCGCAGGTCGGACAGAAGCTGGAACAGGTGACGGTGCCGTTCTCGATCGTCTGTTCGTATTGCCTGATCTCGCCGGCCAATCTTACCTCGTTGCGCTGAACGGCGAAGGCTGAGGAATGGCCGCCACCGGTGGCGCGTTGACACTTACGGCAATGGCAATGGAAGGCGAACTCGACTTCGCTGCTGGCACTGTAACGCACGGCACCACAAGCGCAGCCTCCGGACAGCTTCGGGCTCATGTCGTCGTCTCCTTACTTAACAGGAAATCTTCGAGACACAGGAGGCCACCGTTCCAGCCACCGAACAGAGCTTGGCGGGCAAAATCCGAAACGAGCTTTTCGTGTGTAACGGTCACTTCAGTTCCGATCTGGCAGGGCGCGAGTTCGACGGTTACGAGAGTTGGCTTGCCGTTCGCGTCGCGCCAACCTTCAACCTGTTCTTCTGATGCCCAGCTAAAGATCAATTTGTGTGGCGGTCTGATTTCAATGAAGGTTCCGAAGTGATGAAAGGCGTCGCCGCCGTCATTCTTCATCAGAAAGCGCCAGAGGCCGCCGACGCGCAGATCATGAGACAATACTTCCGCACGAAAGCCGGGCGGGCCGAACCACTTTGCCAGGGACGAAGGATTTACCCAGGCGTCGAATACGGCTTCGGGTGTGGCCCTGTAGCTCCGTTGTGCGATTAGCTTTTCCGCCGAAATCAGACTGGCGTGGTTTTCCACCGAATCGTTTCTAGACATCATCACCCTCGAGAAATTCTCCTAATGCATCGAGCTTTTGGTCCCAGAAGCGTTGGTAGCCGGTCAGCCAGCTTGTGGCTTCTCTCAAGGGTGCGGCGTTAAGCTGGCAACGGATGTTTTTGCCTTCCCTGATCCGGCTCATAAGCCCAACGTCGGCCAGGACGTGGACGTGTCTGGAAACTGCAGCCAGTGACATGTCATGAGGTTCTGCAAGCTCATTGACCGTAGCATCGCCTTGGGAAAGACGTGTTAAAATTGCGCGCCGGGTCGGATCGGCCAGAGCGCCGAAGACGGCATCCATATCGGATCTGGATTGGCGCACCATTGTGCTCCTCACATACAATCAACATAATTATTGAATGTAGCATATGGGCAGATTCATTCAACAAATTTGTTAAATGAATCTGCGGCCACCTGTCGATAGACTGATTGCACGGCAAAGGATTGCGGAAGGTTCCTGCTAGATTTGCAGCAGGATGGGTAAGTCGTCGCGAACCCGCATAAGAGTTTCTCCGGCTTCAGACGGGTAACTTACGGGATGTATGATTCCGGTTCCCAGGTCGACCGAATGCACTCTGCTGGAAGAGGGGAGTGGGATCCTGATCTCCGAGCGGGAAGCTTCTGCGACCGCAAGTAAGAACGTAAATCGCATTCCCTTGATCGACATAACCCGTCCGCCGTCGACAATACTGCAGGAACCGGCGGTGAAAGGACCCGGATCCTGGCTCAGAGCCGCGTTCAGGTGCCGCACGATGTGAAAAGCCTTCCGCGGGTTGTTCAGACGGTCGAGCACACCGTTGCGGACGAAGTATCCTCTGTCATTGTCGATGAAGGTATCGGCGTAGACGGAGACGTTATCCTGTGCGACGGATGCGAAGAGGGCTTCGGCGATGCGATTGCCTGCCCAGACATCGTCTTGAGTGGCTTCGGCGGGATCCGCTCCACACATTCGAAGGTGTACCGAGGCCTTGACACCCAATCCGGCCGCAAGTGCACCTGCTTCCTGAATCGCTTCCCAGGGTCTGCGGTTTGCAGTGAGCCGGAAGACGAAGCCGTCCAACGCGCCCGTCATGTCTTCGCGGTCCAGAATGGCTTCCATTTGTTCGTAATCTTCAGCGAGGAAACCCTGGTTGATCACGTGGTAATAGCGTCCCGCTTCTTCGCGAAGCTCGTCGATCGATCGCAGTCTTGACAGGTAAACCGGTAGATCGGCTTGGCGCGCTATCTGGCCGATGTCACTGGCAATGCGTTCAAAGACCTCCCAATTCACGCCGATTTCCCAGGCCGAAAAAATGTCCTGGTTGTCGAGGATCAACTTCGTCGTGTGCGTGTTCGGTACACCGAAGGAAAACAGAGTGAATTCGTGACCCTGGCCCCGCAGCATGCGCATGCGTTCGCAGGCGTCGGTGACCATAAGATCGCGCAGGGGGACGCGGAGTTTGCGAACGCCCATCTCCCAGAGTGCCATGAGCGGATAGTCGTTGCGCACTTCCTTGCGGTCGAATTCGTCCAGTCCGCCAGTCGGAGGAATCTCAACGATCTCCATCCAGTTCTGGCGCATGTCGAAGCCGAAGCCTGCGTGAGGATTTAGGCGCGGATGAACCGGCATTACCCCTTGAACCGCCGCGCGCTCGGGCGTGCCGGGATCGAGGGTTTTTCCGTAGGTCCGGATGACGTCGCAGAGATGGCCGCCTTCGTAAACCCGGACGACGAAATAGCCCAGTTTGGCTTTGTCATTGCGCCCGGCCTGGTCGTCAGGGCCCGGCTTGATCCGGAACATCTCGCTGTAGTCCTGTCGCACAAAGGCGGTGGAGGGCAGCAGGTAGCAATCGGTGTTGGCGTAACGGTTGTACCAGAAGTTATGAACATGTCCGATGAAGAGCGCCTCGATGTCGTATTGCTTCAGCAGGTTCAGCATCCAACTGCGGCCGGGCTCGCCGATATTATCGTAGTTTTCCTCTTCATCGGGCCGCGTGAAATAGGGCGGATAGTGACTATTGAGAAAGATACGCTTGCCGCTATTGGCCTTCAGGTCATTTTCCAGCCACAGCCGTTGTTCCTCTTCGCAGGCGAGGCCTGAATTGATGATCTGTGCGTTGATGATGACGAAGTGGCAGTCACCATGATCGAAGGCATGGTAATGCGCGCCAAAGTGCTTTTCCCAGAGGGCGACATAGGCATCGCAGATCTGGGCGGCGGGCGCCCAGTCGTTGGGTTTGTCGCCGATGTCGTGGTTGCCGGGAACCAGATGGAGTTGGTGCTGAAGGTCGGCGACCTGTTCGTGGAAGCGTGCCGCTGCCTGTTCGTAGAGTTCGGGAATCGCAGGCACCGGATGGATCAGATCACCGACGTTGATGACGAAGGCCAGGTCGCGTTGGTTGAGGTCACGCACGACATGACGCATGCGCCGGTTTGCCAAGCGGTTAACCTCAAAGGGCGAGTTGCACTCGTCCTCTCCCTGATTAAGGTGGGTGTCGGTTATCACGGCGAAGGAGAAGAGCAGGCTACCCAGACCCTGGTCAGAACCGGTGTTTTGCTGGCCGTTCATGTGCGGGCGGCTTCCGCGGTTGTGCTTGCCTTTGCTTTCGCCCGGGAGTCCCGAATATGGCTACGCACGACCAAGAAGATCGAGAGGGCCGTGAGGGCCCAGAACACCCAGCAGATGGCGTTGTGGAAGAAGATACCGTAGCTGCCGTCTGAGAGCAGCAATGACTGGCGGAAATTATCCTCCAGCAACGGACCCAGGATAAAGGCGATCAGGAAGGGGGCGGCTGGGACCTCCAGGCGCAGCATGGTAAACCCGACGATCCCCATGCAGGACATGACAAGGATGTCGAACAGGCTGTTGTTGACGGCATAGGCGCCGAAAATGCAGAGCACCAGCACGATTGGGTAGAGCAGGTTGTTGGGTACGTCTGATATGCGGCTGATGGTGCGGATGGAGCATTTGCCGATGACGAAGAGGTAAGCTGAACTGAGCATGATGCCGATAAAGATGGCGTAGATCATCGTCAGGTTTTGTTCGAACATTACGGGGCCGGGTTTCAGGCCGTGAATCATGAAGGCGCCGAGGATGACCGCGGTAATGACATCGCCGGGCACACCCAATGCCAGCAACGGGATCATGGTCGCTCCGGCCACCCCGTTGTTGCCGGCTTCGGCGGCGGCAACCCCTTCGATCTCACCCTTACCGAAGTTCTCTTTGTTCTTCGATGTCCGCCGCGCCTCGCTGTAGGACAGGAAGGCGGAGGGCGCACCGCCGATGCCGGGGATGGCGCCGAGTACGACGCCGATCAGGCTGCCGCGCAGGATCGATTTGAAGCAGCTGCGGAACTCGGCGAAGGTCGCACCGACTTTGCCCAGAGCGCCGACCGAAACGTGGCCGTCGTTTTTCTTGGCATAGTGGTTGATGATCTCCGGCAATGCAAAGAGGCCGATTAGAACCGGAATGAAATTGAGCCCGGACATCAGCTCGTACTCGCCGAAGATAAAGCGCTCGGTTCCGTAAATGATGTCCAGTCCGATCGTTGCCAGAAGCAGACCAAGGCAAGCGGAGACGATCCCCTTCGAAAGCCGGTCCCCGGAGACGCCGGATATAATGGTCAGGGAGAAAACGATCAGGGTGAAGAATTCGGGCGGGCCGAAGCGCAGCGCAAAGCTCGCGAGAAACCCGGTCAGTAGTATGAGCGACAGATTCGATACGAAGTCGGCGAAACAGGAAGCGTAAAGGGCCATGTCAAGTGCCCGCCGCGCCTCGCCGCGTTGGGCCATCGGAAAGCCGTCGAGCACGGTGCAGGATGCAGCCGGCGTTCCCGGCGCTTTCAACAGGATTGCGGTGATGGACCCGCCGTAGAGTCCGCCTTTGTATACGCCGAGCAGAAGTAGGATGCCGGTCACCGGGTGCATGGTGAAGGTAAAGGGCAGTGCCAGGGCCACCCCCATTGGTGTGGTCATGCCGGGAATGGCGCCTATTATGGTGCCGATCAGCACACCGATGAAAATGACAAGGATGTTTTCGAAGCTGAGGAACAGGAAAAAGGCTTCGGTCAGATTTTCGATCATGGCGGTTCTCCCGGCCTCAACGGAGTTGTTCGAACAGGCCGAGCGGCATCGGCACGTTGGCGACGTAAACGAAGAAGACGTAAAGCAATGTTGGCAGCAGGATTGCGATCGGCAGGATGTAGCGCCAGCGGCGTTCGCCGGTGAAGCGCATCATGAACAGAAGCAGAAGCATGGTTCCAAGGACAATGCCAGTGTAGGGAAGGGCAAAGTAGAGAGCAAAAATAGCCCCTAATGCCGCGACGACCCGAACTGCGGCCTCTGCCGGAGGGCGGTCTTGTTCGACAACTTCGGTTTCAGGCGTTGTGTCCTTCGACGCAATGACCGGCGAGGTGGCTGTCTGCCGTCTGCGATCCGACAGGCCTTCCAGAACGACAACGGCGCCGGCGAGCCCTGCAAAGACCAGAACGATGAAGGGCCAGAAGTCGGGTGCCAGGGGCCTGACTTCGATGTTTTCCGGAGCGTCGACGCCGAGGGGGATTGCGACGAACAGCCCCAGCATTGCCAGCGCGACGATGGCGGCTCCCAGTCCGATTTCACGGTTTGCATTGCTGATCATGCCACTTGGGTCCTGTCCAATTGCGAAAGGTCAATATCGCGGCAGAGAAGAAACTCGTTGATGGCGAGCCAACGGGCCGCAGCCTGACTGGTCATGGCGCTGATGCGCAGCCGGTCCAATTCCGAGTCGCGTGGCCAAATGCCGTCAATCGCGGCACGCAGGCCTTCGACGTATTGTGGGCTGTTGACCAGCGGGCCCGAGACAATGACCATCTCGGGATGAAGAATTTCCGTTACTGTCTCGACCAGGTCGGCGAGCGATTGTCCAGCCTTGGTCAGCGCTGTTCGGGCGGAATCATTCCCACCATTTGCAGCGTCCATGGCCTCGATCAGGCTGGCGGCGGAGGGCAGCGGTGCGTCTGGCGAGGGGCGGCGTCCGACGTCCATATGACGCAGCACACCCCAGCCGCCGGCGACTTCGTTCACGGTCAGCCGCTGGCCTTTGGCGTCGCGCCACAGTCCCACGTCGTAGACAAGTCCAGCCGAAAAATCCTTGCCGCGCAGCAGGCGGTTGTCGAGCAACAGGCTGCCGCCGATCCCGAGCGAGGCATTAAAGAGAACGACACTGTGATGTCCGCGACCGATGCCGAAACGGGTCTCCGCCAGGTTCACTGCGTTGGGGATGCTCTCGACATGGATCGGCATTTCGAGGGCCTGCGACAGGAAACTTCCGATTTCGACGTTTTTCCAACCCATCGACGAAGCGTGGAGGACGGTTCCAGCGTCCGGATTGACGGCGCCGGCTACGGCGATACTGCCGCCGAAGATCCTGCCTTTTGGAACCTCTGCCTCTCTGATGATATCCAGAGCAGCCTCTGCGACGCGCGCAAGAACGTCATTCGGGTCAGCGAAATCCGCTAGGCTCAGTTCGCGCCGGGCAACCGCACGGTTCTTAACGTCGGCGAGCGTGATCGTTTGCTGAAAAGCATTGATGCTGATGCCCAGGACATATCCGCCCTTGGGGTTTACATCCAAGGTTACGAAGCGGCGCCCCGGCCGGTTGGGGGCGGGGAGGGATTCACCTTCGGTTACCAGACCCGCCTCGATGAATTCCCGTGAAATGCGCGAGACCGAAGCGTTGGTCAGGCCTGTGCGCTGCGAGATCTCGGTGCGCGCCAGCGGTCCGTTCAGAATGATCTCGGATAACACCAGTCGGCGGTTGATCAGCTTAACGTCCTGGCGGGAGAAGTCCAAAGCGACGATCGACACGGCAGTGTTCCCTGTGTTCATTATTTAATTGCATACTGTAAGCAAATATGATTGAATAATTCTCATAAGTCAACGAAAAAAGCGCAAGAAGCGCAGAAACCTTGAGGTTTTCGGCTAATGTGCCGGGTAAGCAAGGCTGTTGCGACCCCAGGGCTCCGTGCCGAAAAGGTGTCGATTAACGATCGAGACCGCTCGGACGGGTCGCTGATAACGATCAGGGGCACTGCAATGGGGAAACGTTCTTTTGGGAGGTATGAATGAACCGTCTTTTGAAAACATTTGCCGGGGCTGCGTTTGCCGCTTCGACTGTCCTAACCACCGCCGCACAAGCGGAATATCCCACCAAACCCGTCACGCTTGTGTCGCCCTACGGGCCAGGCGGCGCAGCGGATCTCGCGGCGCGGACACTCTCGGCCACTGCGCCAGGACTGCTGGGTAACGGCATCCTCGTCGTGAACCGCACGGGAGCCGCCGGTGTCACCGGTTCGACCTTTGTCGCGAAATCACGTCCTGATGGCTACACGCTGTTACTTGCCCGCGTCGGTTCACAAGCGGCGGTGCCGGCGATCAATCGCAAGATCCCCTACAAATGGGACGACTTCACCTTTCTGGGCATGCTGGAACAGAACCCTTTCGTGCTGACCATCAACGCGGATTCTCCCTACCAGACCTTCGATGAACTTAAGGCTGCGATCAAAGGCGGCGAAAAGTTAAGCTATGCTTCTGCTGGTGTCGGCACGCTGTTGCATCTTGCCATGGTGGTTCTGCAGGACGATCTGGGTGTTGAGGCTTCGTCGCTGAAGCATATTCCCTTCAAGGGCGGCGGGAAGGCGGCAGCTGCCGTTGTGGGTGGCCATGTCGACCTGCTCTTCCAGAATCTGTCCGGTGTTATCGGTAATATCCAATCCGGCAAGCTTCGGGCCCTGGCAGTGACCACCGACAAACGCGTGGCCTCGATTAAGGATGTGCCCACCGTTAGCGAGTTGGGACATCCGGGTCTGGGGGTCATTGTTGGCTGGAGCGGCCTATGGGGACCGAAGGATCTGTCTGATGACGTCGTCACCAAGTGGACGGGCGTGCTGCAGGGGCTCGGAGAAGACAAAGCCTGGAACAAGATGACTGCGGGCCTCGGTTCCGTGCCGACGATCATGAACCCGACCGATACCCACGAATTCGTAAAGGCGCAGTATGAGACTTTCCGCGAGGTCACCGAACGTCTTGGTTTGACAATTAAGTGACTTGCGGCCTGTGCCTCCCGGAGGGGCCGGCTTTATGCCGGCCCCTTTTTCTCCATAGTGCGGCCACGAACATGAACCGCTGGTAATTTGTTGAAGGCGAATGACAAGAGGACGCCGATGAAAACCCCGAACATCCTGGTCATCCAAGTCGATCAAATGACCCCCATGGCGATGTCGGCCTATGGACATCCACTGGTCAAGACGCCTCATCTGGACGCGCTCGCAGAGACCGGCGTCGTGTTCGAAAACGCCTATTGCAATTTTCCGCTCTGCGTGCCGTCACGTGTCTCGATGATGGCAGGCCGACTGGCAAATGCCATCGGTGCCTGGGATAATGCTATCGAGATGCCGGCTTCGGTGCCGACCCTGGCGCACTATCTGCGTAATGCCGGATATCACACCGTGCTTTGCGGCAAGATGCACTTTATCGGGCCCGACCAGGTGCATGGTTTCGACGAACGCATCACCACCGATGTCTACCCTTCCAACTTCGCCTGGACACCTGACTGGATCGTGGGCGAACGCTATCGCCCGACCGGAATCTCTCCACGCGCCGTGGTCGAGGCAGGGGTCTGTACTCGCAGTCTCCAGATCGACTACGACGATGAAGTCGAGCATGCCGGCATACAAAAACTCTACGATCTGGCCCGCTTCAATAGCGATAAACCTTTCCTGCACTGGGTGTCCTTCACCCACCCGCATTCGCCCTTTATCACGCCTCAGAAATACTGGGATCTCTACGATCACGACGCCATCGACATGCCGAAGGTTCCACCCATTCCCGTCGAGGAATTGGACACCTTCTCGCGCTGGCTTCACTACGCCCATGCGCAGGATCGACTGACCATCGAGGAAGAACACGTGCGCAATGCGCGCCATGCCTACTACGGCATGTGCAGCTACCTCGACGATAAAGTCGGACGTATCATGGGGGTTCTGCGCGAAACCGGCCTGGATGAGAATACGATGGTCGTGTTTACATCAGACCACGGGGAGATGCTTGGCGAGCGCGGCATGTGGTTCAAGCAGAGTTTTTTTGAATCCTCGACACGTGTCCCCTTGATAATTTCCGCACCGAAATCCCTTCCGAACGCACTTGGGTCCGGCCGCGTCTCCGAGTTGGTGTCGCTGGTCGATCTCTTGCCGACCTTTATGGATGTGGCGACCGAAGGAAACGCGCCGGAGCCGGTCTCGCCTCTGGACGGCCATTCTCTGATGCGCCTGATGACGGGTGACGACCCACGGTGGGACAACGTGGTTATTTCGGAATACACCGGTGAAGGTGTGATCGCGCCCTGCCGGATGCTGCGCCGTGATAACTACAAGTATGTCTATACCCACGGACATCCCGGCATGCTGTTCGATCTGGACCGGGATCCCCTGGAACTCACCAATCTGGCCGGCAACCCCGATACTTTGGAACTCGAGCAGCAGCTTCTCGCTGATCTGCTTGAGGGCTGGAACCCCGATGAGATCTACGCGCTTTGCATTCAGAGCCAGAAAGAGCGCATGTTCATTCAGGCTGCGACCGGCGGCGAGCCCAACTGGGCGCACCAAAGCCGGATCGGAGACGAGCACCGCTATGTGCGAAACTCCGGCGCGGTGGAAACCAAGGGCCTGTCACGCTTCCCCTTTGTCGAGCCGACCCCTTTCGAGCGCTGATCCTTTTTGGGGCCCGACCCAATCGAGCCTTCCGGCGTCTGTTTCGATGGACGTGATGTACTTGCCTGATTAGGTTGTCGGGGGGCAACCGGCCTTCCGTCAGTTGGGAATTTCAAGGGGTAAAATGGCTAGTAGCGACAAGGAAAGCGCCGTAATAGGCTTGCTCGGATTGGGGACAATGGGGGCCAATCTTGCCCTTAATATCGCGGAAAAGGGCTTCAAGATTGCTGTTTTCAACCGCACAGTGGAGACAACGCGCAGGTTTCATGCGCAATCGGGCGGGTTGGCGCAGCAAATCGTGCCTTGTGACGTCCTGGAAGACCTCGTTTCAGCCCTAAAACCCCCCCGCTCCATCATTTTGATGCTGCCGGCAGGGGAGATTTTGGACCAGCAGATTGCGGTTCTGCGGGAGCTGCTGGATCCCGACGACTTGATCATCGACGCGGGCAATGCGAATTTCCACGACACCAACCGGCGGACCGCCGAGGCCAAGGCGACGGGCGTACCCTACCTGGGGATCGGCGTCTCCGGTGGTGAGGAAGGTGCACGCCACGGCCCCTCCATCATGGGCGGTGGCCCCCGTCCAGCCTGGGACCGCGTGTCGCACATTTTGGGGGCGATCGCCGCGAAACATGACGGCCAGGCCTGTGCCCAATGGATGGGTGAAGGTGGTGCCGGTCACTTCGTGAAGTCGGTCCACAACGGCATCGAATATGCCGACATGCAGATGATCGCCGAGGTCTACGGCATCCTACGCGACGGCTTCGGCATGACGGCGGCGGCAATCGGAGAGGTCTTCGCCCGCTGGAACAAAGGTCCGCTGAAATCCTACCTGATCGAAATCTCTGCCGAGGTCTCAAGCTGCCGGGACGCGCAAAGCGAAAAACCTATGCTGGACGTGATACTGGACCGTGCCGGCCAGAAGGGCACCGGACGCTGGACGGCGATCGAGGCGCTGCATCTGGCTTCGCCCGCGACGGTGATCGAAGCGGCGGTCGCCGCGCGCAATCTCTCTTCAAGGCTAGGGGAGCGGAAGGCCGGCGAAGCCATCTTCGGTGCCGCCCCGCGCGCCCTCGCGCCGGACGCGCTCACCATCGATGCTTTGGAGAACGCGCTGATCGCCGGGAAGATCGTTTGCTACGCCCAGGGCTTCGGGCTGTTGGCTTCGGCCTCGGATGCCTACGGCTGGTCGCTTCCTCTGCCGGAAGTCGCGCGGGTCTGGCGGGCCGGCTGTATTATCCGCTCAAGCATGCTCAACGACATGGCCGAGGCCCTGACGAAAAACCCGACCCTCAATCTAATGTTCTCGGATTTCTTTGCCGCGCGTCTAAAGGGAAGCGAGCTGGCGTTGCGTGAGGTCGTTGCGGCCTCGGCGCTTGCGGGATTACCGGCCCCTGCCTTGTCATCGGGGCTCGCCTACTTCGATATGATGCGCACGAGCCGCTCGACCGCCAACATGATCCAGGCGCAGCGGGACTTTTTCGGTGCGCATAGCTTCGAACGTATCGGTGAAGAAGGGGCGCACCACGGTCCCTGGCATAAGGGGTAGGCAAGGGGGAGGCGGGTTGTTGCTTCTTCGGCGGGGCAACTACTGCTCGTTCAGTTCCTCTGCGCGTTCAGTTCCCAGGGTAAGTTTCCTGCCGGACCTCGATCGCGACACCGGTTTCGGCATCAAAGGCGATGCGCCGGTTTTCGACGGTGTGGATGACAAAGCGTCCCTGACAGTCGAAGCCGACGCTATGCCCCCAAAGGAAGTGAGAGACCGTTGGCTTGAGGTTGGATTCGTCTTCAATAATCTCCGACAGCGTAACGCGCCGGATAATTTCGTCCCGCCGCCAAAAGGTAATCATCACGGTTTCGGGCTTGTAGTCCTGCTGAAGCAGGTTCCGCCCGTGGTAACCGACTACGAAGTGTTCGCCGTCGTCGGCGAGGTGGGCGTCCCGGTACCAGCCCGGCATGCGCCAGAGAATCCGGTGGCCGGTGACGATACGGGTTTCAGCGGGATCAACGTCCATCTGGGCGCAGAATATTCCGCTCGGCGCGCACAGAGATTTGTCGGCGGGTGCCCTCGGCGGCGCATCGGCATGAACCCGTGGGCTGAGAAGCAGAGCCACAAGGACGGTAAGGCGAATGACGTGGGCGTTGTGGGAAGCCATGGTCAGCCGGTTTCCGTTTTGACGATCGCAGCCTGCAAAAAGATTATCAGCCAGAGCGCTGTTTTCCGGTTTAAAAACAGGACGTAGAGGCGCTTCTGGTCAGCCTCGACAAGGACTCCATCCGACAGAGGCACATCGCTTCGTGTAATCCGCGTCACTGCGTTGCAGGGCAGGCGCTGCTGCCAGAACTTCAAACCGAAAAGGCGATACTCGATGACAATTTCTGCGCGGGTAATGCGAAGCGTCTGACGTGCTCCCATTGTAACCAGGATCAAAAACAGCGCGAGAGAAAGAGAGAAAATCAGCGATGTCATTCCTTCTTCGACGAACTGTCCGGCTTCAATGACCGAGCTGGTCCCGACCAAGACAAAGAGTGGTGCCAGGACGACGGCGAAAACCAACGTGGGGCGAAGCTTCACCCAGAGCAAACCGGAGGCTTCACCCCATTTCGCGCCAGGAGGCGGCGGTTCCGTAACGTCGAAACCGGCCGGAAGCCTCCCTTCGCGCGCCAGCGCGGTGAGTGGCTTGTGAAGTTCCTCTGCGGCGCGTTCGACACTCTGGCCCGCTTCCGTCCGGACGACCGGCAAACCCAAAGCCTCTGCCCAACGCGTACAATCATCCTGCAACTGCGGTGAATCCTGATGGGCGAATATTTCGAAACTGCGGCTCGGTTCGACATGATCGAGGGTGATGACCTGTACCGTGTAATATTTCCTGCCGTACTTTGTGAGATAGGACCTTGTCTCCTCGTGCCATCGAACCTGGCGATAGTTTTCTTTCGGTTCGCGCCAGAGCAAGCCCCTCCCGTCCAGGCAAAGGATTTCGTCTTCCTCAAGACGGTAGATACGTTTCTTTTTCAGCCGACCCAGGAAAACCCGCAGGCTCCAACCGGCAAAGAACAACGCCCCCAGGGAAAAGCCGGCAAGGGGGATGACGTCCTCGCTCGGGTCGTCGTAGGGGCCGTAGTTATCCTGAATGAGTTCGTAAACAAAGAAGCTGCCGAAAATGAGGCAAATCACCAGGCAAATGAGCAAACCAAACAGTTCCGATTTGCCCGGGTCGTGGGTGACACTTAAATGCAGGGCGGCATTGCTTGGCCGCTTGGAGGAAGCTGGCACGGTGCGGCGCCTTCAAAATTGTTTCCGACAGACAAAAGATCTAATCGCAACGAGCGTAATTAATGGTTCTTCGGAATCTGTATCAGGAGTCTGATGCAGGTTCGTGCCAAAGACAAGTTATCCTGGAATTTCTACCTGAGCTTCCTTGAGGCCGGCTGTTGTGCCGCGGTTTAACACTGTTGGCAATGGGGGGCTAGTGACTGCTTCGAGTCCTTCTGCGACGTTAACCGCAGTGTATTAAACCGAACGAAACGGGCGGAAAGTGCGCGTTCGCTGCAACTTGCACGACCGGCTACACTGCGGATAAAGCGCCAATTCGCTGTCCAGACTCCAGTGGCAGCTATCTGCGCATCTTTATATACAGCACGTCGGCATCAACTGACCTGATCGTCTGCAGGGAGTTCATCCGTTACAACTTCGTGCAGCTTTTGACAAATTGCTACTGAAGCTCTTCCACGTCTGTAGGTTTCCGGAGCATCGCGTGGAAGTTCGCCATTGTGAATTCGATCTCGCCACCGCTGGTCCAGTCAAACAATGAGCGTGTCACCTGCGTGGTCGCGCCTTCGTAGATATGAATGGCATAGCTTGGCATGTCGCCTTCTGCCGTCACTGCATGGACGGCATCAGGCCCGAGGCTCACGACCTCTCCTTCCAACACCACTCGGTTCTTGGCATGGCGCAGGCGGTCTGCGTCGCGGTGGTATAGGATTTCAACTTCATTTCCCCGGTACACAGCAATATGCACGGTCATGAGGTGCTCGTGGGGAGGCAGCACGACATCAGAATGGTAGCGGCATGTCCAGATGGAACAGGTCTCGTTTTCGAAGATCAGGACCTCGTCGTCAGGTTGCCTGGCAATTGCTTCGGCCATTGCTGTTTTGTCCGAGATACTTTCCTCCAGCAGGCTCCGAAGGGCCGCTGTGGGGTTTTCACAAGCTGCCGCGGAGCAGGCGCGTTCAACAAAGTTCTCGAGAATAGACGGTTCCATTTTTGACGTCTTCCCATTGCGCATGCATGCGCGCAGTCTTCATTTGGTTACTGGTTCTGCCACTTCACTTGAGTCCCGCGGTTCGACGCGGATGCGAATGTGTCGTGATACATGTAGCTATTGCGAATGGGTTCCGAGATGACCCAATCTGCGCTGGCTCCGCTATGAACAGTCAGCGTATCGCCGGGTTGCAGATCTACGGAGGCACCATTCGAAAAGGTCAGAACGGCCACACCTTCGCGAACATACATCGTAACGGTACGGTCATAGTCATAGCTGAATGCGGGATCGGCACATTCCCAAATCTCCCAACTCGCGATTTTGCGTTTGGTGTCTTCAGTAGCCCTACGTCGCTTGAATTGATCAGAATCCAGAATGCGTTCGTTCAGTCTCATACCGGGGTCCTTTCAGTTGGCGCGGTGGTATGGCACCACCTCAGGCGGGAGTGGGGCGCGGTCCAGAATTTTGTCGGCCGCTTTCTCTGCGATCATGAAGACGCAGGCGTTGATGTTGGCACTTGGCACGGCGGGAATAACCGAGGCATCGACAATGCGCAGCGCGTCTATTCCACGGAACTTCAGATTCAGGTCGACGACGGCACGCGCATCACCGTCTGCACCCATCCGCGCGGTCCCGCAGGGGTGATAGGCCGACGACGCGTCTTCGCGAATGAAGTCACACCATTCGGCATCGGTGCGCACATGAACGCCCGGCAAGTCTTCGCGGTGGTGAAACTCCTTGAACGCGGGCTGCGACAACAGCTCACGACCCAGTTTCAATCCTTCACGCATGACGAACCAATCGCTGTCCGTTGCCAGATAGTTCGGGTCAATCAATGGCGCATCGTTTGGATCGGCCGAGGCCAACCTGACCGTGCCGCGACTTTCGGGGCGCATGGGTCCCGCCCCGAGGCGATAGCCGTTCTTGTCGGGATCGGGTATCCAGTTCGGCCCAAAGAGGATAGGGAAGAAATGGAACTGGATATCTGGATGGGTCGTTTCAGGCGTTGAGCGCAGGAACGCACCTACGTGGCACTGATTCACCGCTGCTACGCCGCCCTTCCAGCCAAACCACTGCATTCCGGCCCAGACCATCAAATGCGGCTTGAGGTATTTGTTGAGCGAAACTGACTTGACAGTTTCGACCTGAATATGCGCTTCCAGGTGATCTTGCAGGTTCTCGCCCACATTGGGAGCATTGAACACGACCGGCACGTCATGTGCTTTCAGATGCCCCTCGGGACCAACACCAGACAACATTAACAATTGCGGGGTACCAAATGCCCCGGCAGACAGGATGACTTCGCGGCTGGCGCGGACATGGTGCCTGTTGCTGCCTTTGGCGAATTCGACACCTACGGCACGGCCTTTTTCGACAAGCACGCGCAAAACCTTAACGCCGGTCTTGATCTCCAGATTCCTTCGTTTTGGCTGGGAATGCAGATAGGCTCGCGCTGAGGTGCTGCGAATGCCGCCTTCGACCGACATCTCAAACCGGCTGACGCCCTCCTGAGAATATCCGTTTACGTCCTCCGTCAGAGCGTGACCCGCCTGCTGGCCTGCCTCCAGAAAGGCATTGTTGAGCGTGGATAGTTCTTGTTGAGTTTTAACACCCACCATACCCGTGGTGTTGCGATATTCGTTCCTGGGACCATCGCGGCGCTCAAACCTCTTGAAGTAAGGCAGACAGTCGGCAAAAGACCATCCTGCGCAGCCCTCGACCTCGACCCAATCATCATAATCGCGCGGGTTTCCACGTAGAAAGGTCATCCCGTTAATCGAAGACGACCCGCCCAGTGCCTTTCCTCGCGGCTGATCGATCTCGCGGTTGTTGAGGAATTTCTGGGGCGTCGTCTTGAACCAGTAATTGTACTTGCTGGTCGGTTTGAATGCCGAGCGCAAACCGGCTGGCATCTGAATGATCCAGTTGCGGTCATCTCCGCCGTGTTCAAGCAACAACACCGAGAAACTGCCATCCTCGCTCAACCGGTGGGCCAGAACACAGCCCGCCGTGCCGGCGCCGACGATGACATAGTCATATTCAGTTCTCACAGGTAGTCTTCCTCGAACGGACAATCAGTCAGAGAAACGGGGCCGTCGTTCGTAATCAGAACTGGCTGTTCAAGCTTTACGCCTTCGTCACCACCCACTGGGCCAATATAACTTTCGACACAAACGGTCATACCTTCCATGAAAGTGCCGGAGTACTGCCAGGTCTCGTGGTCTTCAGGATAGTAGATGACCGGGTACTCCACTCCGAATCCAATGCCGTGAATCATCTCGGCATAGCGGTTGGGCACATAGATATCGTGCATCTTCCATGACAACTCGCCAAATTCCTCGAATGTCATGCCGGGACGCAGCAGCGCCATGTTGTGCTGCATCTGCTCAAATGCATGAGCATAGAGTAGACGCTGTTCATCGGTCGGATTTCGGTCGCCAACGACAAAGGCACGCGTTTGGTCTGCGAATACCCCGCCGGGGCCGATCAGGTCGCTGTCAAAAACCAACATTTCTCCGTTTGCGATCAGCTTGTCCGTGGTCTCGGTGAACCATGGGTTTGTGTGATGCCCCGAAGTCAGAAGGCGAGTTTCCTGGTATTCGCCTCCATGGCCCATATTGTATTCGTTCATCTTCGCCAGCAGGAAATTCTCGGTCACGCCCGGTTCGGCAAACTGACGCATATGAGCAATTGCATCTGTGCAGACCTGCATCGAATTCCTGATGATCGCTACTTCGTCCATTGACTTGATAGAGCGGGCCAATTCCATTGGACCCTTAGCGTCCTTCATTTTGATGCCGCGATGTTGCATGGCCAGCGTCGGCAAGAGGTCAGCGCGGTCAATGCCCAGGGTCGCGCCACGGCCGCAGGTTCGATGCAGCAGGTCGACGATCTCGTCCGCCCATTTGTTCGCATGCTCCTCGGCACGGTTGCCTGACCCGAAATAATCCCAACTCCTTGCCGGGCGCGTTTCGTCAATGGTTTCGAGGTCGTCCGAAAGATGCTTGGCCCCGCCATAGTCGAACAGGACAATCGGCCCTTCGACCGTCACAAAGACGTAGCGGGACAAATGATGCGAGGTCCAGACCTGCATATTCCGACATCCTGTCGCATAACGCAGGTTCAGCGGGTCAAACAGCACTGCGGCGTCCATCTTGAACTGCGCCAGCAGTTCGCGCGTACGGTTCAGCCGATACGCACGTACGCGTTTCTCGTCGATGATATGCGGGAGATCCAGCATGATTCACCTTTTTGGAGCATGACTGGTCAATTCTGGCGATGAATGATAATTCAAACAAACTAAACTACTTTAACCAATAATAAATGGATTCTTAATCATGCCCGCTGCCCTGGATCTGGCACTGATCAAGACGTTTTTGACGGTGATCGACGCAAAGGGATTTAAACCCGCCGCCGAGCAGATGTACAAAACACCGGCAGCCGTGAGCCAGCAAATCAAACGGCTTGAGGAAATTCTTGGAAAACGGGTTCTGGAGCGAAGCAATCAGGGAATTTCCCTGACCTCGGCGGGCGAAATTCTGAAAGAAAAAGGCCAGAGATTGTTGACCCTGAACTATGAACTTCTAGGTGATCTGCGGGAAAATGAACTATCAGGGCAGCTTAACTTTGGTGCCCCCACCGATTACGCACCGACATTGCTGCAGAAGCTATTGCCGATCTTCCAAACAGATTTCCCGCGCGTTTTGCCGAACATAACTCTGGAACCCAGCCGTGTTCTTCGGCGAAGGGTCAATGCAGGCACATTGGATATGGCAATTGTCGCTCGCGAACCTGGCACCAACGAAGGAAGCGAACTTTGGACTGAGGAAATCGCCTGGTTCAATTCCACCCTGAATGGAGATGAACCAGCACGTGTTGGTGTTCTCACCACGGATTGTGTATTGAGAGAGCATGCGCTCCACCATCTGAAGGAAAGCTCATGTGCTTTCGACCTCGTATTGGAAGCGGCAACCGTTGCGTCTCTCCGCGATGCCGTGGAAGCAGGGTTCTGTCGAGCTTTGCTACCCACTTCAATGGCAGAGCGTTTTGCGCCCGCACCACTTAAGAATTCACTACAAACCCTACAGCTCTCGTTCTGCCTCATTGCAGGCCCTCGTTTCGACGCGGATACTACAAAAAAAGTCTCTGCGAAATTTAGAAGGGCGCTCTAATCAGAAATTGAGCGCATAATTTGGAGTGTCGGGCGACGACTGGTCTTGTCGACCGCGATGTCTGCTTGTTCCGACAAACGCCCATTCGAACGCGTCGCAGCATGCGGTAGTTCAAGCTCGAACCAGCCGTTCGCTGCCCGCCGCACCAATGGCGACTACGCGGACGAAGAGGTCATTGATGAAATGTCAGTTAGAGGAAATTGCAGGCCTATGCTGCTCGGATCCCCTGCCTATAGTCGGACGGCGATACGTTTAGCAGGCGCATGAAGGCGCGGCGCATGCGTTCTTCATCGTTGAAGCCGCATTGCGCCGCAATCTGCTTCATGCCCAGATCAGTTGTCTCCAACAGATTACGGGCCGCTTCCGTTCGTATCGCTTCTACTGCCTTTGCCGGTGTCAATCCCATCTGTCTGGAATAGAGTCTTGAAAAATTGCGGGCGCTCATATTCACCCGTCCGGCCAGAACCGCGACCCCAAGGTTCAGTTTAAGATTTTCCGCTATCCACTGATGAAGGCTTTCGAACCGCCCGGTCGCATCCAACAACTGTCGGTTCAGAGTGGGACTGAACTGGGACTGACCGCCGGAGCGGGCCATATGCGTGACCATTGATCTTGCGACCTGAAGTGCGGTCGGCCGTCCCAAATCTTCTGCCACGATCGCCAACGCCATATCCATTCCGGCAGTTATGCCAGCCGAAGTCCACACATGACCATCCTTGATGTAGATGGGGTCAATTTCGACCTGAACAGCTGGAAATTCTTCTTCGAGCGTTTTGCAATCATCCCAGTGTGTAACCGCCCTGCGACCGTCCAGAATGCCGGTTGCCGCCAAAACCAGGGCACCCGAACATACCGAGCAGACGCGCTGTGCGGTTGATGCAAGCTTCGAGATCTTTTCCAACAACGCCCTGTCCCGCATGGCGGTGTTGGCACCATCACCTCCTACGACCACAAGTGTGTGGATTCGACGTTTTAGGTAACTGGAGATCGGTTCGCTTGGGATAGAGATCACGGTATTGGTTTCTACCATGCCACTTTCGAAGGACGTTACTGCGCATTCATATCCATTTGCCCCGGTTTCCGGGTCGAGCGCATGAGAGAAAACCTGCAGCGGGCCGACAAGATCCAGCAGGACAATGTCGGGATATACGACAAAAACCACCTGTCTGGGGTCATTATCGGAATTACGAGAATTGGCAGAAAAAGAGGTCATGTTGTCATTCATGCCATGCCTAATTCTATTAGTCTATCAGGTTACGGAATGAAGTTTTCCTCAAGTTGATAGTTAAACCGAATTACGAATGTTGCGACAAAGGTCCGCCACCTTCGTCGACCGACGCCCGAATGTGCAGATTCGAATGCGCGCCCTGAATACCTGATGATTGGAGAGTGCGATGCGCGATTTACCGGACATCTTGAACTGGAGAAGGCTCGATGACAGGATCACCTTGTCGGGCCAGCCGACAGAAGAACAACTCGCCGAAATCCGAGACCTCGGCGTAACCCATGTCATCAATCTCGGGCCTCATCACAACAAGGGTGCACTTGCGGATGAAGCAGGCACGATCGTGACGCTTGGTATGGAATACATTTACATTCCAGTGGAATTCGGCAATCCGACGGATGAAGATTTTGCAAAGTTCTGTGACGCCATTGAAAGCTGTCCCAACACACAAATCCACGTGCATTGCATTTACAATGCACGCGTTACCGCTTTCTTCTATCGCTATGCCAAGACTGGACAAGGCATTTCCGAGGCGGAGGCTCACACGCTGATGGACGGCATTTGGAAACCGGGGAACGATTGGGCCAAATTCATTGGAAGCCAGGAAGCCGTCGGTCAGCCGAACCGCTACGCTGGCGAGGACTACTGACAACGGCCCAAATTGCTTTCCAGTACTGAGCCCAAACGCGACGTTGTCGCATGGGCTATTCGGTCGAAGATCAGATGCCAGCGATGAGCAATTCAGTTCTCGCTTTAAAGCTTTTTTTGATCGATTGAGATCACGGGGCTTGGTCACTTCGGCCCGCTTTGTGCGAATTGAGCCGCATTGAGAGAATGATGCTCAACCACCCGGTGCGGGATAACACAAATCGATTGAATTCACCGATATGGAGGAAGCCGAGAACTGCTGTCCCTATGCGGAAGCAAATGAGGAACCGCTCTCCGGCTAGAAACTGTGATTTGATATGACTGAACGACGACCCGAATACTGCTCAATGTTTGGAGCCTTTGATTTGCAAGCCGGGAACGATCTAGTTTCGTTCAAAAAAGCCTTTGACGGCTTTTGCGAGCACCTACGGCAACAGGGTCATGTGCATTCGTGGCGACTTTGGGAAAGATTACCCCATGGTGGGTATGACAACAGGCCACCGCCAGTTCCAATTCTGGTCGAAATGCGGTTTCACGATCATCCCGCGTCACTTGCGTGCTATAAATACGTTGAGGCAAATCAAGAACCGCTTCGAACTTTGCATAGATCGATGAATCAACAGATCAACGACACCTTTTTTGCTTTGTACCGGGAACTGGGTTGATACGCGACTGCGTTTCGGGTGTTTAATCCGAAGTCACATGCGCAGAAAACGCTCTGGCATGAATGGCACGTCCGTATCATCTGGCTTTGCGCCAACCGATGTCAGCATCGCATGAATTTGCCCACGATGGTGCGTCTGGTGATTAAACAGCTGTATCACCAGAATCTTTTTCGGTTTTGTAACATCACGGCCAAGTGCGCCAGAAAACCAGCCTAGGTCACCTTCGAACCAAGTCGGCGAAACTTCATGTGCCCATTGCAAGATCCGCTCATCAAAGACCTTTCTATCGTCGCGGAATTTGTCCCAGCTCTCGATGAGAGCGACAGACTCCGGAATGCCGCCGTCTGGCGCTTGCGTTCCTGCAAATCTGCTCAGCCAAATCATGTCGCCCCAGTAAATATGTGAGAGGGTTTGCTGAATCGAGCCGAAGAATGACCCCCGATCTTTCTCTCGTTCGGCAGCAGATAGGCTGTCAGCCGCTGCAAGCAGGCTTTCGTTCTGCCAGAGGTTATATCTGGCCATTGTGAGCGTGTATTCTTTGTCGGGCATAACCGTTCCTTTGAAAACAGAGTGTTACCGGCAAGAAACCCTAAAGCAGACAATAGGGCAATGGCTGGTTTGTCCGTGTTGTCACCATTGGTGCGGAGCACAGCGAACAGCTGGTTCGGGCCCGATTTCTTGTTAAGCGCGCTACCACGATGTTCCGGTTTCGTTACCGTAGGATACCGCCCCTTTCCGGCTTCGCTCCCTTGAACGACAAAGTGATCCATTTTGACGCCTCGACCGTACTGACGATGGATACCAAGGTTGACCTCAATAGGGAGACTGAAGCAATGACCGACGACGCGAAAAAACGAAAGGACCTCATGGCGGAGCTCATCCGCCAGGCGGTTGAGCACGTTGACAGGACAGGGCAGGCCACCGAGGCCGAAGAGAGCTTCGACACGCAGGCCAGAAGCGACAACCAGTGGGTGGTCGCCTATCACGGCGGCTTCAGGACGTTGCTCGATTACCTCCGGACCGGGACCGGTATGATGCTGCAAGATCTCTGGATCACGCACCTGCGAGGCTACGCCCAGGGGCACGCGAATAACGAAGCCAAAAGGCTTTGGGTCATCAGGATCCGGTCGTCGCTTTTTCTGAGCGTGGCGCGCGGGCCCGATACGTTGGAGCGTGAGCCGCCACGTGCCCCGGGCGAAAGCGATCATCGTTGGACCATCGCCCCCGGCTGGCTCCATCAGGAATGGCAGAACGGCAACATAGAAATCCTGGAGGCATGACGCCAGGCGCCGTCAGCGTGGGCACCGCGGGAACGATCAACGAAACACGGCAACCCGGCCACTCTCTGTACGCGTCGCCAAACAACTATAGGCTTCGGTTCGAACAACTGCCTGAATCGATACAGCAGTGGCTGAACCCAAATCCGCCGTTTGGTGCTGCCCGTTAAATTGGATCTGTTTGGGGCTTTTGAGACATAGAGCCGGTGGCAATTCGCACCCCAAAGCGGACTATCCAGCTAATTCAATTTTTTTAGCAAGACACACTGCCGGTGTCTCGCCGGGTGTGCCAAGATAGGCGCTATAAGTCTATCGTCTTGCGAACGGCCTTGATTTCAATTGTTCCGTTCAAACTCGATGACGACCGTACCGAGCATGCCAAAGTCCGCATGAACAACGTCCCCGGGCCGCACTGGATCCAAGCCAGTGCATGTGCCAGTCGCGACAATTTCTCCGGCCCTAAGGCCTACACGGCGATTGGACAGGTGGTTCACGAGCCAACACAAGACGTTGAGCGGGTCACCCAATGCCCGGCTGCCCGTTCCTGTTCCCCCGGGGACGCCGTTGATCGTCATCATGACGCCATGCTCGCGTAAATTCTGTCCGCAGAATTTCACCCAGTTCCCTGTGGCAAGCGCGATGTTCACGCCGCCGTCCGCTGTCGTAAGCAACCTTCCTTTGCCTTCAAGTCCACCTGAGAAGCGGGTTCCCACAACCTCGATGGCACCGGTCACGCCATCGATTGCATCAGCAATTTCAGCCAGGGTGTATTGCTCAGTGCGCCAAGGAAGATCCCGACCGATGCGAAAGACGAACTCCCCCTCCACTGCAGGCATCTGCTCAGGAACGATGTTAATCCGGGCGGGACTTTCGTGAACAAAGGGAGCTAGGAGAACGCCCAGGCCGGGCTCGTCTGTCGAGAGGAGCCGCTGGGCCTCCTTGCTGGTCGAGCCTACCTTGTAGCCGCATCGGGGTAACTCACTTAGTTCCACGATGGCTTCCTGCACTTCGTAGGCTTCAGCCTTTGTCTTTGGCAGGTCATTTCTCGTGGCGTCAATGGTGTGCCCGAGGCGTCTCGCTTCCCAAAGCTCATAGGCCAAGTCGTTCAAGAAAACCCCCGATAAAACAGCGTCGACATCGAGTATCCTATTGAAGGCGCGGACGTCATTCAACGCCTCCGGTCGTCGACTGGAGTATGTTACGATCACACGGAATCATTCAGGCCGCTGGATGCCAGTTCCTTTATTCTGGCAGTGCCCTCAGGGTCGCGCAGTTCGGCATTGTTCAAAAGTTGCCCGGGCCAAAATTTCCGCAGTGTCGAAACATGGAATGTCTATATCTTCCTGCCTGACAATAAGTGGAATTTCAGTACAGCCAAGAACAACCCCTTCAGCCTGCGGATAATTTGATATTACATCCAGCACTATTTTTCGGGTTGTCTCGTTCACTGTTCCATTACAGACGGCGACAATAGACTGGGTGATTAATTTCTGGCACTGAAGATTGGGAACCAGTGCTTCAATATTGTAATTCGCCAAGTGCGATTGATAAATACTATGCTTCAAAGTGTTTTTTGTGCCAAGCAACAGAACATTTTTCAGGCCAGCACGCTGTATCGCCTTCGCTGTTTCTTCAAGAATGTTCATTACAGGCACATTTGCTGCTTTGATGACGGCATCAATATGTATGTGAGCAGTATTGCAGGGGATAGCCAGCAGCTGCATTCCAGCTTTTTCAAGTAAGTTTACACTGTCGACGAGATATTCACACAACTCCATGTCAACACCACCCTCAACATTGTCTGGGGATGGAATGTTGTGGATCAACATTTCGGGGTATTCATAGTTGAACCTGGCTTGAAGTTCGCTCTGAAATAATTTGATTATGCGAAGATAAAATGCGGCGGATGCTTCTGGTCCCATTCCCCCAAGTACGCCGACATTCAGGTAGTTATGTCTTTTCATCACAAGTCCGCCATTGTTTAATCTGACCTCAAATAGGATTGGTATCGGTAAACATCTTTGCCACCCCGGCAACATTGTCCCCATCACTTTCAAAAACCCACTCCGGGGCCTTGAATAGTTTCCGGTTTTCCGTCCTTAAGTGCCAGGTCGGACGATGAAATCAGATCCCATTTCTGAACATAGTTCATGTGCCGGTTGCCATCATCCAGATTAGCGATGGCCGTCGCGGTACTGTCAACTCAATGAAGACAAAACCGGCTCGAGAGAATTTACTGATCGACTTACGCGGTAACACTCAAAGTGCACTATGTGTTCAAGGCTGGGGCACGGAACTTACGTAGTGTCTTATGGCGGATCAGATGGCGTTGAACAAAAAAACTATTGTAAATTGCAGGGTAGGTTGGGAGGAATCGCTGGGCTGATGCTGGTGATATAAAACGCTGCATTCGTCATTCGCGTTATCGAGCCGGTAAATGCGAGTTTTCTGTGGGGTTATTGAGATTGCAGGTGCATTCCTCACTCGAAGCAGTGCCGATCTCTCTTGGTCTTCTGGTTTCAACTCGACTGTCGAAGTTCTGGGCCAGTTTTTTTATCAGCGGAGGCGAGAAACTAGCCTTCTCTGCCTCAAACCGGTTTGTTCGGACACTGACGGCAGCACCTATGGGCTGATGCTTGAATCAACGTCGGCATCCGGATTGAAGAGATAGCCTGCGCCGTGCACTGTGACGATCCAGCGCGGGAACTTCGGGTTCGGCTCGAGGTACTTTCGAAGGCGGGCAACCAGCACATCGATGGAACGGTCGTTGTGAGACCATTCGCGATGGCAGATGCTTTGGGTCAGCAGGTTCCTGTCCAGAATTTCTCCGGGATGCGTCAGAAAGACCGCGGCAAGACGGGTTTCGGCCAGGGTCAGTTGATGGACAACGCCACTCACAATCAGCCTGCGGGTGGTTTGAATCAGCCGGAAGCATCCGTATTCGATCTCGCGTGAAGGCAGGGGCAGCGGAGAGGCATTGCGCGCCAGAAGAAGATTACGGATCCGCAGGGAGAGCTCCGTCGCACTGAAGGGTTTGGTGATGTAGTCCTGTGCTCCCAATCCCAAACCCAGCGTCCGGTCGTGTTCGTCGTCCAGAACACTTAGAATGATCACCGGGCAATCACATTTATCCTTGATCGTCTGCAGCAGGAGCAAGCCGTCGCAATCTGGCAGACGGCGATCCAGCAACACCAGATCCCAGGCCTTCTTCCTTAACTGCCGCTCCGCCTGTTCCGCCGTGCCAGCCTCTGAAACCGCATAGCCCTCCGCCAGGAGGAGTTCCCGCAAAAGCACGCGAACAACCTGATCGTCGTCGACCACCAAAATGCTGTCGGGCTGCTGCACGGCAACGGAAGGCGGATGAGCCTGGGCCGGTCGAGGAATCATCTGCTCACCTCCGCAGCCAGCGCACGTGCCCGCTTTGGCGCCGTCCGCAAGTGAGGATCCAGAAGCACCTGCCAAGCCCCAAGGTCCGGCCGCTGCTGACCGCGGCGGCACTCGAACTCCAGATCCCTCAGCATAGCCGCCAAATCCGTAATTCCCATGACGGCACAGCTGCTCGCAACACGATGCGCAAGATCTGCGAGACGATGAAGGTCGCCATCCGCCAAAGCTGCACGAAACTTGCCGGCCTCACCGTCCCATTGGGTCGTGAAGGCTGCAGCCATGGCATCGACGATCCGGGGCGATAGATCCGAGAGGCAGTTTGCGGACGTCTGCGGCTGGGTCTCCGGGCGCTGTGCCGGGATCTCTCCGCCCTCGGGCAGGATCGCCCGGATCAGGGCATCGCCCGCGGCTGGCTTTGCAAGCAGCGCATCGAAGGGATGGCCTTTGCCATTCGTTCTGGAGACCAGATCGGCGTTTGCCGTCAGGGCAATGAAGCGCGGTGCGTCGCCCGCCATGCCGTCACTTCGCAAGCGGCCAACAAGCGTCGCCCCATCACCGTCTGAAAGATAGTAGTCGACCAGGA
Source organism: Pelagibius sp. Alg239-R121 (assembly GCF_947331435.1). GTDB lineage: Bacteria > Pseudomonadota > Alphaproteobacteria > Kiloniellales > Kiloniellaceae > Denitrobaculum. The sequence continues at coordinate 436,088 of NZ_CAMZOF010000005.1, forward strand.
ATACATCGAACGCGGTCTCCCTGGCGCAGGCAAGGGCAGCTGCAGACGTCTCTACCTCCATGACAGACATGCCGCGCCGCCGAAGCTGGTCAGCCGTCACCATCCGGCTGATCTGGTCATCATCGACCAGCAGGCAACTTAAGCGCTGCGTTGTCGGGACAGCATCATCCGGGGCAGCATCGTCCAGGACAGTGACCCGCGGGTCGTCGGGCGCGGCCCGCACCTCTACACGTCGATAAGGCAGATCGAACCAGAAAGCGGCGCCACCTGCCCGGCGATTGCGAAACCCAATGCTCCCCCCCATCGCTTCGATCAAGCGCCGGGAAATAGCCAGTCCCAGACCCGCACCGCCGTTCCCCGCGCCCGGTTTACGGGCGGCAAAGGGCTCGAAAAGTATATCCCCCACGTCGGGGGCTATGCCGGGGCCGTTGTCCAATACTTCAAATCTCAGAAGCGGCCTGTCGCCGTCTCCTCTGCGACGCCGGACCGTAATCTTCACACCGGCTCCGCTGTCATTACGAATGGCGTTGGAGACCAGATTCGTCAGTATCTGTTGGGTCATATCCCAATCGATTAACACCGACTGCGGCAGATTTCCGGCAACGGAGAAGCTCATCGGCACCTTGGCCTGGCGCGCCCAAACCAGGGCAAAATGGCAATAGTCCTCGAAACGGTGCAGCAGGCGGCAAACCTGCAGTGTCGGTTCGGGCGGCCGCGCTTCCAGGCGCGAATAATCGAGAACCTTGTTCAGGGTTTGCAGAAGGTGCCGCCCCGCGGTCTCAATCGCATCGACATAGACGGCGTGCCGTTCGGTCTCGGCATCCCGCAGCAGCTCCGTGGCGCCCAGAACACCGTGTAAGGGTGTGCGGATCTCGTGGCTCATGGTGGCAAGAAAACGGGACATTGCGCGCCGCGCCCGCACAGCGTCCTCCGTCGCGCGTTGATGGGGGGTGACGTCGTGAAGGATAACGACATAGCCGAGCCTGGTGTTTTCCAGTGCATCGTGGATTGCCCGTTCGCGCAGATCGAAACACATCGGCCCCTGACGCGTGTCCAGCCACACCGAACCGTCATCGCCATCATCTGCCGAAGAGGCCGTATTGATCACTTCCTCCAGCGGTGTTTTGCGGCCGCGCATCGAGGTCAGATAGACGATCTCGCCGGCGCCCGCTTCGCCGACGAACAGCTCCGCTGCCGCTTGATTGGCATTGATCAGCCGGCGCTGCCGGTTCAGGAGAAAGGCCGGATCGCGCAGACTTTCGAAGACTGAGAAGTAGCGATCCTTGTCTAGTGTGACACTGCGCGCCCGGGCCTGCAGCTCCATCAGACGTTCATCTTCGGTCGCTTCGGCCCAATCCGCGCCAATACTCAACTCAGCGGCGTCGAAAAAACCCTGCAGCCCGTTTTGCGCCTCGGCCACAGCGCCGGCGTCGGTTGAGAATTCGACAGCGGCATCGAGATAAAGTGTCCGGAAGTGCTTGAAGAGACCGAGATAAAGCTGCAGCGTCACGCCGAGTGATCTGTGCCGCTGCGCCACCTCTCGCATTTGGATAAAACGAGGGTCTCTTTGGTAGTCGATTTCCGCTTCAGGCCTATCGAGCGAAGTCATCTCGCTTGTTAGATAAGTCGAGATACAGTCGGTCAGCGTATCGATGGCCTCGATCCACGCGGCCCGGATTGTCGTGGTATATTGGGCGTAGCCGTAATCCTTGGCGACTTGGATCGCCTGGTCCACCAAGAGCTCGCGCTTACTCCGCAAGAAGTCTGGCAGACTTGCTGGGCATTGATCGGCAGCACCAGCCTCAATCGATTGTTCCCGGGCAGTAAACGGCATTTACCCTCCCTGGAGCCTGATCGTTTTTCCCTGGTTCAGAGAAAGCCGTGTATCAGCCTCAATATCGTACTCTGGGATCGACCATGGCCCGTCCCAGTTATTCTTGCTTGCGGTAACTACAGCACTTTCCACGCTTGGCGGCAATCGCGGAGCGCCGTTCGTTTACATTTGCATTACAACTTTTAACATACCTGCAGCCTTCTCAGTCCCACTTCCCGCTACGCTTAGGACAAAGAATTGCGATCCGTTGCCGCGCCAAGTTCCGCGGTGGCTGGCCTCAAAAAACGGCCAGAGAACGGACGGCCAAGGGGAGAGAGGCAATGCTGAGGGTAAAGCGTCGGGAATTCCTGAAAGGGGCGAGTCTCGCCGGTGCCGGTGTGCTAGCCGCAAACAATACCTGGGCGCTCAATCGTCTGGAGCCGATCGAAGATACGCTGGACGCGGAATATCCCTATCGTGATTGGGAAGATCTCTATCGGCGCGAGTTCACCTGGGACAAAGTCGGCAAGGCGGCGCACTGCATCAACTGTGTGGGCAACTGTGCCTTCGACGTCTACGTCAAGGACGGCATCGTTCTGCGCGAAGAGCAGCTCGCAAAGTATCCGCAAATCAATCCCAATGTGCCCGATGCAAACCCGCGCGGCTGCCAGAAGGGTGCCATCCACTCGGCAGCGATGTACGAGGGCGACCGGCTGCGCTACCCGCTGAAGCGGGTTGGCAAACGCGGCGAAGGTAAGTGGCAGAGAGTTTCTTGGGACGAGATCACCGAAGAAATCGCCGATAAGGTAATCGACATCTTCGAAAAGCACGGGCCCGGCAAGCTGATGACACACACCGGCTCTGGCAATCTGTCGATGGTGCGTCTCGCCGCTCCTTACCGTTTTGCTTCGCTGGTGGGCGGTGTGCAGCTAGATATCTTTACCGATGTTGGCGACCTCAACACAGGCGCGCATCTTGCCTATGGTAATCCCCTGGAGAGCTTCACGTCGGACGCCTGGTTCGACGCGGACTACATCATGCTGTCGCTGTTCAATCCGAATGCGACCCGCATTCCTGATGCCCATTACCTTTGGGAAGCCAAGTACAACGGCGCGCGGGTGGTCTCGGTGGCGCCCGACTACAATCCCTCCTCGATCCACGCAGATCTCTGGATGCCGATCAAGCAGGGCGCGGACCCCTTCCTCGCCATGTCCATCGTGAACGTAATCATCGAAGAAGGACTCCATAAGCCTGACTTCGTCAAGGAGCAGACCGATCTTGTCGTACTGGTTCGCGAGGACAACGGCAAGCTGCTGCGCGAAGCGGATCTGAAGGACGGAGGATCGGATCAGGTCTTCTATCATTGGGACTTGAAAAGCGGTACCGCTGTCGCAGTCAAGGGCTCCATGGGATCGGAAGAAAAAACGCTTCAGCTGGGCGAGATCGATCCGGCAATCGAAGGCCGTTTTCAGGTCGACGGCATCGCCGTCACGACCGTGTTCGAAAAGGTGAAGGCGGAAGCCGCAAAGTTCACACCGGAAAACACCCAGGCCGAAACCGGCATTCACCCCGACACCGTCCGGCAGGAAGCCCGTCTCTTCGCGGCAGCGCGCAAAGCCATTTTGATGACCGGTTTCAACATCGGCCGCTATTCCAACGGCATCTACACCGGCTGGGCGCAGTCCCTGATGCTGGCCCTGACCGGTCATGGCGGCAAGACAGGCGGTTTCGATACCTCCTGGATAGAATGGAATCATGGCAAGCTGCTCGAACTCGCCCTCTTCGGATTTAAGAAGTTCCCCCGGTTGGAAGCCGGTGGGCTTGGCGAATTCCTGCGCGGCAAGATGATCGATCACGCACGGCAGCACTTCGACAACGAAAAGCTCAAGGCGCGTGTCGGCTTCGATATCGACGAGATGGAGACCATGATCAACGAGTCGGTGGATAAGGGTTGGATGCCCTACCACGGTGACATGAAAGGTTTGATCTCCATCGCCGACAACAAGTTCCGCCGCAACAAGCATGCCGACAAATACCGCGAGCGGATTCTGGAAGAGGTCGAGGAGCTGTTCGTCGACATCAACGTGCGAATGGATTCGACCGCGCAGTGGGCCGACTATCTGCTGCCTGCGGCCAGTCACTACGAAGCCTGGGACCTTCGTTCGGTCGGCTACCATCGCTTCGTCAATGTCTTCTCACGGCCGGTCGACCCTATCGGCGAGGCAAAACCCGATTGGGACATCATGGAATTGCTGACCCGGAAGATTCAGGAGCGGGCGGTCGCACGGGGCGTCGGTGCCTATCCGGACGGCAACGTCAGCCGGGATCTGCACACCATCCACGACGACTTCACGATGGGCGGCAGTCTGATCACCGACTACGACGCCACCAAGTGGCTTGTCGACAACGGTCCGGAATTCGGCGGCGTCACCCTCGAGGAAGGTGCCGAAAGAGGGTTCTTCGTGATGAGTGCAGAAGGCGGAGCGAACCAGCCGATCCCCGCGTCCGAGCCTTACAATCCCTTCCTCTCACAAACCGAGGGGAAAAAGCCTTACGATACCTTGACCGGTCGCATCACCTTTTACTGCGACCATCCGCGCTTCATGCAACTCGGGGCCGCAACCCCGACAGCGCGACATCACGCGGGGCGGGAGGCCTCGAACTACCCGCTATCCTTCTATTCGCCGCACACCCGATGGGGCATTCATTCGAACTGGCGATCCAATAAATTCATGATGCGCCTGCAGCGAGGCGAGCCCAACATTTACATCAGCCCGAAACTGGCGGCCGCACGCGGCATCGTCGATGGGGGGCGAGTTCGGATCTTCAACGGGATCGGCGAGTTCTTCGCCCAGGCCAAGTTCTATCCCAGTCTGCCCGAGACCTCGATCATGATGGAGCATGGTTGGGAGCCGCATCAGTACGAACAGGGCAAGCCCATGAACAACACCATGGCGACACTGATCCAACCATTGGAACTCTGCGGCGATTGGGGGCATCTCGGCTTCAAGCTCTGGAAGTACAATGCCAACCAGCTGGCGCACGAAAGCAGTGTCGATGTCGAGCCGGCGTAAGCCGACAGGTGATTTGGCGATCCAACAAAGAATCGGTGGAGAGATAAAATGGCTGTGAAACGTCAGCTCAGCATGGTCATGGACCTCAATAAGTGTATCGGCTGTCACACCTGCACGTCGGCCTGCAAGCTGCAGTGGACGAACAGGAACGGCCGGGAATTCATGTATTGGAACAACGTCGAGACCATGCCAGGCACGGGCTACCCCCGCGACTACGCTGAGATGGGTGGCGGCTTCGATGAAGAAGGCGCACTGCGGCTCGGCAAGGAGCCGGGCGCCGAAGACTACGGCATTCCCTGGGAGTACAACTACGAAGAAGCTCTGATGACGGGGACCGACCCGTGGCTACGCCCGAACGTAAAACCCACCTGGGGCGCAAACTGGGACGAAGACCAGGGTGAAGGCGAATATCCCAACAGCTACTACTTCTATCTGCCAAGACTTTGCAATCACTGTGAAAACCCGGCCTGTCTCGCTGCCTGCTCGCGCAACGCGATTTATAAACGTCAGGAAGACGGGATCGTACTGATCGATCAGGAGCGTTGCCGCGGTTACCGCTACTGCGTCAGCGCCTGTCCCTACAAAAAGGTCTACTTCAACGAAGAAATCTCGAAGTCGGAAAAGTGCATCTTCTGCTATCCGCGCATCGAAAAAGGCCTGCCCACCGCCTGCGCGAAGCAGTGTGTCGGCCGCATCCGCTGGATCGGCTACCGCGACGACGAAGCCGGACCGATCCATCTTCTGGTGGAAAAGTACAAGGTGGCGCTGCCGCTGCACCCGGAATGGGGCACCAAACCAAACGTCTTCTACGTGCCGCCCCTGTCGCCGCCGAAGATCGGCGAGGACGGCGCGCCGACGGCCGAGTCCCGCGTGCCGGTCGACTATCTGGAAGGCCTGTTCGGCGACGGCGTCAAGGCGGCGTTGGACACCCTGACCGCGGAACGGCAGAAAAAGGCCGATGGAGCGGACAGCGAGTTGATGGATACTCTGATCGGCTACCGGCACGCCGAAATGTTTAAGCTGAGCTGAGGCCGAAGCGGTGTCAACGAAACGAACTCAGGCATTGCCCGGTGGGAATTCGGCGGAGCGCGCAGCCGCAAAGGAGACGATTTGGCGACTGTCCGCCATCGCCCTTGGCCATCCAACGCCGGAGCTGCAATCCGCAATCGAACAGGGCAGCTTTCATGAGGCATTTGACACCGCCTGGAGCACGGTCACCGGTCGGCCCTGGCCACGAGCCCTCGCGTCGCGGGATTTCGCCCACCTGGAGGCAGGTTACATCACGGCATTCCTGCATGGGCCGGTGGGTAAACCTATCGCTTCCCTGTTGGCGGGAGACCACGAAAGCCTTTTGGCAGGCCTGTCGAGGCCGGTGTTCATGCTCAATATCTCCGCCTTCTATCGCCACTTCGGCCTGCAAGCGGCGACTGGCGACGAAGGGCGCAACGACGAACCTGACCATCTAGCCAGCATGCTGGAATTCATGGCTGTGCTGGCCCATCTGGAGAGTCGCACATTGGCGCGTGGCCGGGATCCGGCCGACAGCCGCCGGGCGCAGCGGGATTTCCTTCAGCGGTATCTCAGCCCCTTGCTATACACCGTTGCCGAGGGTCTGCGTGAACGACCCGCCGGCAAGCTGGATCGCACCCTCGCGCAGCTTGTCAGCGAACTGCCGGATTGGGCCAGTGGCCAGATCGCCGAGTTGGAGGCACGTGTCGGTCCTTATCACGATACGGACGCGGCAAGGAGCAATCCCGGTCTGGGAGCGGAAGGGCGCAAGGCCCGCGTTATCGACCAGAACTTATGGGGATGAGGAGAAGGCTATGAAATGGGCCCTGACCAGCGGTTTCACCGCAGCAACCTGCGTCACGCTCGCGTTTGCCGGCGTATCGTTCGCCGCCGGAGATACAATTATCGAGGCGAACGTTAAGGCGCTTGAACCCGGCGATGAAGTGGCTGTGGCGCGCATTCCCGACGGTATCTACCTGCGCTCGGTCAACGATCCAGATGACATCATCTGGGAGCGTTTGCCTGAATACCGGATGCATCTCGCGTCAGCACCACCAGTCCATCAGTCCGTGGAGCTTCGGATCGACGAAGACGATCCCGGGCACGATGTCTACTTCAGCCTCGCGCGAACCTCAGACCGGTTTTACGTGCGCTTACGCTGGCGCGACGAAACCCGAGACACTTCGACTCTGCTTGACCGCTTCCGGGACGGCGCGGCGGTGCAGTTTGCGATCGGTGGAGATGAAACCTCTTACATCATGGGCAGCGGACCGGACGAGCCGGTGAACATCTGGTACTGGCGCTCGGACGCCAACAAGGTCGAAAACCTGGCAGCCGGCGGTCCGGGCAGCACGACCCGACTGGAAGAACAATCCGTCAGCGGCGACAGCCGCTACATGACCGGCAAGGAAAGCCTGGCCAATCAATGGGTCGTCGTCATGTCCAGGCCGATCGCAGCGGCCGGAGAACACCAGGTTTCGCTTGAGCGCGAACAGGTCCCGATGGCCTTTGCACTCTGGCAGGGCAGTGACGGCCAACGCGACGGACTGAAGCGAGTCTCTGAGGACTGGATTCTTGTGAATCTGGCCGCCCAGTAGAAGAAGCCGCATTAGGGCCTATGGACAACAAGGAGAGACCGATGGCCTGCGATTCAAAGACATCCTTTTTTGAAACGGATGATAAACCTGCGGCCATAGACTGCGGCCTCGGCCATGCCTGTCAATTCTGCCCGCAGGAAGACGTCTGCGCGCTCGACAAACCGCATCACAACCGGGTGCTGGTCGAGGCGCGCCTGGCGGAAATCGACCAGATCATCATTGTGCTGGCCAACAAGGGAGGCGTGGGAAAAAGCACCGTGTCGGCAAACCTGGCCGGCGGCCTTGCCAAGCGCGGCTTCACAGTGGGTGTGGCGGACGCAGATATTCACGGACCGAATCAAAGCCGCTTCTTTGGGTTCGCCGGCAGCAAGGTGCGTCTCACCGACAGCGGTCTGGCAACGTGTGACTTCGCTGACCCGGCGATCCCGGAACCAGTCAAGGTCGGATCTCTTGCCTTCCTGCTGGAAAGCGACGACACACCGGTCGTCTGGCGCGATGCTTACAAGCACGACTTTATTCATCACCTGATCGGGTCCTTCGATTGGGGTTCCCTGGATTTCCTGATTGTCGACATGCCGCCTGGCACGGGTAACGAATTGATTACGCTCTGCGATATGCTTGAAGGTGCCAATGTTTCGGCTCTGCTGGTCACGACACCGCAGGCCGTTGCACAGATGGACAGCATGAAAGCGGCGCGGTTTTGCCGGGAGCGCGGCTTGCCGCTGCTTGGTGCGGTGGAAAACATGGCAGAGGTTGTATGCCCTCACTGCGCCGGGACCTTTCAGCTGTTCCCGGATGCCGCTCTAAAAACAAATCTGTCGGCGGCGAAGGTGCAGGCTCTCACTCAAATCCCCATGACGCTTTCGCTGTCGAGCGCGTCCGACGACGGACTTCCGCTTATTCTATCCGAACCCGAAAACCCGGCCGCCAAGGCTTTCGCGCCGGTGATCGAAGCCTGCGCCACTCTGGGAAGAGAAGACTTCGATGGTGCGGTCGCACGCGCGCTCGACGATGTCTTTGCCGAAAACCTCGAAGCTGAGGGACTGGAAGAGGCGCTCTCCCAACTCGACCCTTGTCAACAAGCTGCTATGCGTGACGATCTTGCCAGCATGCTCGAGGGCGAAGCCCAGCGGCTTCACGGCAAGGCAGGTGCGAAGCTGCAGAAAGCAGAGCAGCCATGAGTCTTCTGACAGTCGAAACCACGAAGGACCGGCGAGGTTTTTTCCGCGACCTTTTGGGTGAAAAAGAAAGCGACCCGCGCCGGCAGCCCTGGCAGCAGATAGATGGTCTGGCAGCTGGATCCGGTGACGTTCTCTGGTCGGGATGGGCGTCGGAAAGTGAAATTTTCGTCGTTGGAGATGAAGGCGCGATCTTTCATCTGGCGGGCGGCAAATGGCAGCGCGCGACAGCCCTCGCCCCGGTGCCGATCCATGCGGTCTGGGGATTGTCCCGCGACCAACTCTATGCGGTCGGCTGGATGGGTGCGATCTTGGCTTTCGATGGCGGGCACTGGCATGCGCAGCGTGGATGCGTCATCGGAGAGAATGGCAAATACGCCGCCGTTGAGGACAACACGCCACTGTTTGACATCACCGGCAATCCCGAGGGCTGCCTTTGGGTGGTTGGGGACAACGGGACCATCCTGACTTTCCGGGGCAGCCAGTGGTGCCGAGAAGAGAGCGGGACTCAGGCCCATCTTCGCGCAGTCACCTGGGTCGACGGGCGTTTGTTCGCCGCCGGTGCCGACGGAACTCTTCTCTCCAGTTCCGGAGATGGAATCTGGCAAATCCTCCAATGCCCTGTTCGAAGCAACTTCCAAGCGATCCTGGCCTTGAGTCCGGAACACCTGCTTATCGCAGGCGGGCGGTACTTCGTCGACAGCAACGGCTTTCGCGGCGATCTGCTGCGCTGGCGGAACGGCAGCTTCGAGAAGCTTGAGGCGCAGGAACCCCTCCCGCGGCTCCGCGATCTGGCCGCATACCGAAACGGCGCGCTTGCGGTCGGTGACAGGGGGCGCATCTATTTCATCAGAGGAGACCGGGTCGATCGCCTGGAATGCGACACGACACACGACCTGATGGGCGTCGTGCCCTTGTCCACCGGCGAGGCACTTGTTGTTGGCGATTTCGGCACGGCCATGACAGCGGCGCCGGATTTCTATCAGGCACTGGCCGCACCCAGCATAGCCGGCGACAAGGCCCGCTCAGATTGGGAAAGGATGGAGAGCGGATCCGACCGGCAGCTCTGGGGATTGTGGAGCCGGCCCGGCAGCCGAACTCTCTATGCATTCGGTGAAGAAGGTATCCTGCTCCGTTCCGACGGGGAAGCTTGGGAGGCTTTGCCGCCTGCCGGTGATATCGGTCTTCATGCTCTTTGCGATGCCGGCGACGGCGGGCTTTTCGCTGCCGGACAGCTGGGCGAAATCCATCACTTCGACGGCACGACTTGGCGCAAACACTTCGACCTGCACGTCGACATCACGATCCTGGCGCTCTGGGCGGCAGGTCCGGAAGACATCTTCGCAGTCGGCGATGAAGGACTGGTTTTGCACTGGGACGGCAAAGAATGGCAACGAATGATCAGCGGTACCAAATCTGCGCTCTATGGTCTTTGGGGCACCGATGCGGAGCACCTGCTGGCGGTCGGTGACTTTGGACTGATCCTGCGCTGGAATGGCGAACGCTGGGACGAGTTCCATGCCGGCACTGAGAACTTTCTCTTCGACGTCTGGGGCGATGCCCTCAATAGAATTTTCATCGTCGGTCTGTCAGGCACCATTGGACAGTTCGACGGCCGTCGCTGGACCCTGACTCCGGCGCGGGCGCGGGCGGATCTATTGGCCGTCTCCGGAGGCGAACAAGGCGTGTTTGCAGTTGGTGCGGGTGGTACGGCTCTCAGCCTAGGTGATCGGAACTGGCAATCCGAGCCCACTGGTTTTGATGGAGGGTTGCGCACGGTTTCGGCAACCACTGCCCTGGGCGTTTTCGCAGCCGGCGACGGCGGCACCATTTTGCGGCGGTGTCGAGATTTAAGTTGAAACGCCTCAATTTTAGTGCCCTGACGAAGAAATTCGTTGCAGCGGATTTACTCGGGACTGGGACAGCCTGAATCCGGCGCGCGCTCAACTTCAGAAAAAAATGCCGCTTTTCGCTCAACGAAAACGCCTGCATTTGTATTTGGAAGATCACGCTTCAGCGTGCGCCAGTCGGTTCCAGATGAAGTTACTCGATTGATTTTGGTGTCAGTGCTTTCGGTTGTCTCCAGCCGGTAAGCGAGTCGAAGCGAAGTGGAGTGCGCCGCATCGGGCCTCCTGATGGCCGCTTGCGCCGGCCGACCCACAGGTGAACGCCGCCATCGGCGCTGCGCGCGAGCTGATAGCGCCGTGTGACCCGCAGGCCACCGGCCGGGATTTCCTCCTCGTTCAGCACAAAGATCGTTTCGGGCTCCAGGATACGCCCCTTCGCTTGGTGGGCGTCGGAAGGTTTTCCAAGCGCGATGGTTCCGCGTCGCAGTACGATCTGCGGCGAATCCGCCGTGATGCGCACGGGTACCAGTGGCACCCAATTGTCCCAGACATCGGTGCTGAGTCGATACTGCCAGGTCTCGTCGCTGTCGTGGGCATCGGTATCGGGACGGTTGCCGGCCTCGCGGTCGACTGGCCGGCCGGCCCCGCTTTCCACCCGGTGCTCGATAGCCCAACCCATGTTGGCCATCTCATCTCGGCGGAACTCAACCGATTCCAATGGCCGTCCCTGTTCCACGGCGTTGACCACTGGTGGCAGGAACAGTACGGGTGCAAGACCGCGTTCCGGCCCCACATCGCCCTGCAGTTCGAACCAGCGCCATGGTCTGACGGTGCCATCGTTGACAGCGGTGGATTCGATTTTCGTCCAGGTGCCGAAGTCATCGAGAACCTTCAATGAGACAACCCGCGACAGCGACCCTGAAGGTAACGTGCAAGGCAGCATAAACCAGTCATCACTCGCCACCATCGCATAGGCCGCGATCACCGAGCGCGCAAGATCTTCCGGACCAGACGCCAGATCGCCGAAATCGACGTCACCGTCCTCGAACTCCCACCAGCGCGCAGCCGGCATGCCGGCGAGTTGCAGGGGTGTCGGCAGGGAGTCGAGTTTCTTCAACTGCAGGCCTGGGACCTGTTCCAGCCCGCCGGGTCGCGAAGACATCGCATCAACGTCGAAGTGATACCATTCGAGTCGGCCACCCGGATACTCCGGGGCGCGTAATTCGACCTTGCCGTTCAGAAACTCTGCACCGAGGCCGAAGCTGTATTCGAGACGGCGTGGCGACCAGGCCGAGGGAAGGTCCGGCGCCGGCGCACGAAAGATTGCTGCCTCTTGATCGAGCCAAGCGCGGATCGTCGTGGCCGCCCGCTTGGCAGTGCGTTGTCTGAGGGCAGCGACTTCCGGTAAAGCTGCAGGGTCGTCGCCCGCGTCCTCAATCGCAGTGACCACGTGCGCTCCGTCGATCGACCTGCGTGCCAGGAGCCGAAGCCGGGCGACGCCAACGGGGTCGAGCGGATCCTCGAGCGGGTCAGTGAAAGCATAGGCATCGCGCAACGTCTGCAAAAACCCTTTGGGCAACCGAGCCAAAGAGAGAGCCCGAAGCAGCGCCGCACCGCTTTCCAGCCGGATCGCCGGAGCCGCTGGACCGTCTGCTACCGACTCGTGCTCTGCCAAAGTTTCCAGAGGAATTCCCGCATCCTGCCGAGGTACAATGTGTGGTGGCCTGTCGCCAACCCGGTATTCCGAGACCGGTGTTGACACGATTGTTCCGGTCATCAATACGGGACTTGCCGCGTCCTCGCCGCGGAATTCACCGACTTGCCATTGTCGAGCCAGGAGCCACAACGGGTCTGCGACACGGGCACTGATGCCTTCGGTCATCTCGGGATCGACCGCACTGCCTTCGAGACGTTTCCAGGTCAAGGCCATCGCTAGGCTCCAACATTTGGGGGCAGAAACACTGCCGGCAGATAGTGACCAAGATCGCCGATCCTTCCTGGTGCGAGCGCGCGGCTCTTTGCCTGCTCGATGGTGTGCAGCAGCTGATCCACGATTTCGTCGGCGTCGAAGCCGGGGTCGTCCTCCACCACGGAAATCAGCACGGTCTGCGGTGGCCGCGCAGTTGGCGCGTCGAAATGCACGGCGATGCCGGTCTGCTGATCACGCCGCGGGATAGCTTCCGTCCAGCTGTCAATCAATAGTCCGGCGACCGGCTCACCGTCGAGCGCCAGCGTTTCAGGCCCGGTCAGTGAAAACAGGCTAAGACGGTTTCCCTGTCCATTTGGCTCGTCCACAGCAGCCCAGGGTCCGCCAGTCTCAGGCACCTGTGCCAAACCAAACCTGCTTGCGGGACCTCCAAGCGTGGTTTCGCTCAACAACAGCCAATTGATCATTGGGCCGAGATCCCTGCGCACGCGGCTGACTTGACGTAGCCAGCGATGGCCGTCGGCGGTCACCTGCCGAGCCCGCATGGAGGATCTGGCCGAGGTCGCACGATCGGGATCGGCTGGTAGCACGAACACCGGAAGGATCGGCACCACGGCGCCGGTCAACCTTCTTAGTCGCTCAATCAATGCATCGACCGGGTCAGCCGGCAAATCACCCCGTTTCAGACGTTTCTTCAAGGCGCCGATCACCGGGCCGACCGATTCATCATCGACACCGGACTCCAAAACGGTCACGGCTCCAGCGACCTTGATCACGCCGGCGCGCTGCAACGCTGCTGTCCGTAAGTTAGCGCCGGACTGCGACAGATCATTCATCATGTCTACGAGCATTTCCTCGACACCGGACACCCGTGTTTCCAGCTCGCCTCGATCGACCAAAGGCGGACCAGGGTCGGCCCCCGGCAACACAAGGTCATCGCTCTGCAGCGCCCGGCTCCGGCCCAGCGCGTCAATCAAGGCAGCTGCAATCAGGCCGAACTCGTTAACACTGAAGACACCATCCTCTAACGAAGCCGGCGCGGTGAAATCGACCTCAACAGACTCATCTTCTCCGGCCGTCCCAACAGCCGCCGCCGCGAGCATTCGCCCGAGCCGCGACCGGTCCTGTTCCGCGCGCGTTCCGGCTAACAGTGCTGCTTCGCAGATCGTCAGCTCGAGCGCCTCCAACGTCATTGTGTCGGCGCGGACGATCTCCCCGTCGCTGTCCCGCACCGTCACGTCCGCGATCACCTGTTGGGGTTTCGGGAGCTGGAGTTCGAGCCAGTCAAACAATCGCGGTTCGGCAAGTCGGAGCGGGGATGGGATCGGTTCACCCGATGCCGACGTAGCTTTGTCGTTTGACTGGGCGGGCCACATGGCGACCACCCTATGACTGATCAGGCGGCCGTCCCTTTGTGTCTCAGTCACCGTAACAGGTGGCACGGCACCGTCACCACCTCCGGCCACCGCAATCGTCGCTGCGGCGGCATCTGCGTTGCCCTGTAGAATCGCGTGCACGCTTTGCGTCAGGATCAGGTCAGCCACGGAATCGAGATCTGCGGCGATGGCCTCGAGAGCTTCTCGGACATCCTGCTCTTCATCGGCGTCTTTGGCGGCCGCGAGCTCTTGTTCCAGTGCCTGCCATAAGTTGGTCTCTCGGTCAGTCTGATCCATGTCGGACGCGGCGCGGGCCACCAGCAATCCGTCGACAACAGCATTCGCCGGCCTGGCCGATCCCATCACTTCCAAGGCTTTGCGGCGTACGGTTTCGATCCAGACATCGCGCTCCCGATCATGCAGATAGCACTCAAATCGGGCGCCAAGCAGTTCGGCAAGGTCCTGGCCGTTACGTACGCCGTCGAGAATCCACTGCCCGCCACGGACGCGACCGGAAGAAAGGTCGACCGAAAGCGGCGTCTCGCCACTCTCGGTACCATAGGCGCTCCAACCCGACCGCAGCACGGCGGCCGTGGCCGCATGGGTCAGGGAAGGGGCGTGAATGAACCCCTGCGAAGTTGGGTTGTCCGACCGCTTCAAATCGAGCAGCCACCCATAGCCGCCGATCTGCGCGCCGGCTTTGAGCTGACGCTTCTTCGCAAGCCGTTCGGCTGCTCTGCTCGTCACCCAGGCATCCAGGCGGTACATCGCCAATCCCAGCGTTTCGCGCGTCAAACGCTCCAGCTCGCCGATCGGGTCGGCAACCGTTGGGTGGTCGATCATAAGTTTGAGCACGAGCAGGCCCGCGCGGACCGGGCCAATTTCGTCGATTGGCACCGTGCGGCAGGTGATGTCGATCAGTTGCCAGAGGAGCGGCGAGGCTGGGCCGACGAGCGTGTCTCGTTCGTCCGGCGCCTTATTGTTCTGGACCGCGTCGTCCAGGTTCGCAATCACGTCCGCAATGAATGTGCGCACCTCCGCTGCATCACCAGCGTTGCTCACCACGAGTTCGGCGATATCTTCTGTTGATTCCTCATAAATGGTCCGGGTCAAGCGGACGTTCTGATTGGACCCGAGGCCAGGTCGGCCAAGCCAATCATCAATCGCCTCTGGAAAGTTCGCCGGTGTGTCTCTGTGCTGCTCAAGCAGCGGCAGAATGTCGTCTTCGATGAGTTGCACGATCGTGAGGCCGACGGAGGGGTACTCTGCCCGAGGTTGGAAGATCAGCGTTTGGTCCCGGTAAAACCCGATGTTGGCAATCTGCGTACCAATACCCGGCACTGGCACCGGCGGGTCCTCTCCCGGCAGTCCAGTGACGTAGCGTTTCTTGTTGTTCCACCAATCTTCGTAGATCAGCGACGTCTGTGGATTTCGTAAGTTATTATCTGCGTTGAATTTGTCTGTTTCGATAAGCTGTTCGAGTTCAACAATCAGTTCATCGAAACGAGCCATGTCGTCCGGTAGCTGATTGGTCGCACCGCGCAATTTGAAGGCGATTGGGTGCGGTACGGCGCCGAGCACTTCGCCGACCACTAAGACATCGCTCTGACTGGACTCCGCCGGTCGCCCATCGGTCGCGTCGGGATCGAGTGCCGGGACCGGAAGCGATGCCTTCCAGACTTCCAAGAATTGTGTCAGCTGGTGCTCGAAGTTGTCGGCAAAATCAAGGGCGAGATAACGGGCTGCTGGACGGCTTGTGATCGGCAGAAGACCATAAGGCTGTTCGCCGACGCGCAGGACCGGGAGGGGACCGGCGCCGCGGACCCAGTCTACGTACCAGTCGCGGAAGTTGCCGGTGAATTCGCTGGTCGCGGCCGCGCCGTCGAGTTTACCGAAGGGACCGGAGAGATACCGCCCGAAGATCGCATAGCCGAGCGCGACATTCATCGCCCAGGCGGCGGCGCCTTCGCCCCACTCGGCATGGGCCGTGCGGTCCAGAGCACCGGTCCGCACGCGCCCGAGCGCCAGCGAAGCGGAATCCGCGCAGGGCAGCCGGTACATCAAAGCAGGGTTCAAAGAAATCAACCCCGCCCGCCCGATGGGCGGCAGTTCGCGTTCCGAGGTCTCGCGCTCAAACAGCTCCTCAAGGTCCGGATCCGACAGTGAGACTTGAGAGCGCCCGGCGTCGCTATTGTTGGTCGGCGTGCCCTGGGGCACAAGGTCGAGACCGCGCGTGTACCACTGCGCTGTGAGCAAATCGTCGAGCGCATTACCCTCAGCAATTGGATCTCGCTCCGCACGCACGCCGAGTACGACCAAGGCGCCGACGGGGTCTGGTACGTTGGCGAGCGGAATGCGCAGGCCCATGCCGATCAATTCGGCAAGATCGAAGTCGATCGTCCACAAAAGCTCCTGGCTATAAAGGAACGATTCCGGCGCTGACAAGGGATCACCGGTCTTGGGGTGCTTGCTGTCCTTCATGTTGCCCGACAGCGTCGGTGCCATAGGGAGGTCGGGCCGAACCGCCTTGCTGAACTGCGTGCGCACGAGCGTCATATCGGTGTCGTAAAGCCGCAACATCCATTCATCCGGCAGCATTCGCGCGAAGACCGGCTCGGTTTCGTTGTCGACCGTCAGCTTGGGGAAGACCGGTTTCTGGTCCCTGGTGCCGAGGTTCCTCGGGCGTGTCGCCGTCGAGACCCAGAGCGCCCGGTGCGGGTCGGTCTGAGCACCAAGCCAGCGCCGCGCCTCGCTGATGACTGCGGCATCTGTCTGGTTCCAGAGTGAGGTCCAGTACTGCTTGCCGATCGTCACCTCATGCTCGTTCAAGCCGCGCCGATGCCCGTCGGCGTGGATTACGTCCGGAAAGATCCGCACCAGGAGGTGAGTCGCGTTGTAGCGGGCCTCGAGCCGGACAGGAAACAGGGTGAGTGGCAGCGCCGGGTCAAGATTCGAGATGGCTTCTTCGGTCATGCGGGCTATCCAAGCAGCCGGGTTATAGGCATGGTGTAGCGGTATGGCGCCTGATAGGTGGCGCGGGCCATATGCGCGGCATTGAGGCCCCAGGTCGTATCTTCCAGTGTCAATTCGGATGCGAAGCTGCCGGTGATCACCAGATGCGACCCCGGCCCACCCTGGCCGGACAGATGTTCCCAACTCAAGTCGTTCCAGGTTTCAAGAGGTTTGGGATCCTCCGTCGTATCGAGGCCGAACCGTGGCTCGGTGATCTGCTCCTCGAACACGACCTCCCAATCCGATCCGGGTGCTGTCACCTCATCTATGCTCTCCACCTCGAAGGCGAGGAAGCGGATATCGGGTGGAATCGATCCACCGAAGGACGGCATGATTTGCAGGTCCAAACGCTTGTTCCAAAGCAAAATCCTTACTGTCGGGTAGTGGCGGATCAGATCGCCGCGAACCAACACAACGAGTGCCTGCCCACCGGACCCCGAGGTGCCGAGATTCTCCAAGTTACCTTTTTTGGGCCAGGTCTCCATCGGTAAAATGTCGGTATCGGCCCGGTTTGGGCGGTCCCAGAAGCGACAGAAAGTGGTCGATCCCAGCGCGGCCGGATACTCGCGCCAGAGCAATTCCTCGGTCATCTCCGTGTTGGCGCCGGCCAAGAAGGCGGCAATGTAAGCAGTATTCGTCTCGACCACTCGCACGGCATTATCTGGAAACACACCGGCACCCGGCATAAGGAGGTCGGCGGAAAAGTCGATCAGCGACCAGGCGAGGGCCTCGTCGATTTTCGGCCCGACCCGGATCTGGCTGGGCATCTCGTCGACGGCAACGCCAAGCGCAGAAAAAACACTCGTCAAGGCGGGGATCCGCGCCTCCATACGGCTGCGTGCGGAGGGGAGCGGTTTTACACCGGCGGCGGCAACTGCGGCCACGTCTTCGAGTTCGAGCTGGTCGGAAGTGCCGAGCGCCAAGGATGCTCTGATCGCCGCGGCTGGCCGGGCCGGGCGCAAACCGTCGCCTGGTGGTGGCGGATCATCCGGCAGATCACCTCCTGTGTCGGGTGGCGGCATCACACCGTTCATGCCCGCAGGTCTGACCGATTGGCCGAAAACCAGTTTTTGGCGAATGCTGGACCTTCCAAACAGGTCTCCGACGGCCGATCGGACCGATGACCAGCTCGGCACCCGCCCAACGGCCGCCTTGGTCACAACGCTGCCCGGCCGGGTCAACCGCTGGAAGGCGGGACTGAGGAGCGCGTTAGGGATGCTGCTGCGAGTTAGCAGTCGGCGCGGCGCTTGTCCGTCCTCGTCGCGGATAAAGGAGAGCTGTGGCCGCAGGAGCGCGACTTGTTGATGCGCGTCGAGCCGGTCGATGCGTGCCTTTGCGGTTCGGCCGATCTCGATTTGCAGCCGCGCAAACGAGAGTTGGCGGTTGGTCTCGCGAAGCTGGCCTGCCTGCTGCCACGCCTGTGCCATGAAGCGTTCCTGATTTCGTCGCACCACCTTGGCGCCGAGCCCGGCTGCGGCGCGATGGTTGGGATCGAGGTTTACGTCGCGCTGCCAGTAGCTGATCTCACGCCTCGGTTCACTCTCCGGCACCTGATGTACGCCGGTCGCGTAGGCGCCGAAAAAGGGCGGCGTGACGACCGGGTCCGGTGATTCGGGCTCGATTTCCAGCCGAACATCGCCACGATTGAGCAGCGCAGTAACCGCGTCCTCGAATTGATTGTCGGCCGGCGGCTCGAGTTTTTTGGGGGTGAGGCCTACGTCCCAAAGCGCTCCCGTATAGTCGACGAGTGTGTTCTTGATCTTGTTCGGCCAGGGCCCGAAGGGTCCTAGGTCACGCACATTCATTGGCGTCATGCCGAATTGCAGTTCGGGATCGGCGACCGGTCCAAGGCGATCGCAAAGTGCCTCGAAGGAACTCGCCTGGCCTGTGTTGAAGGTCCAGGTGTCGTAAACCAATAGATTAGCGATCCCACTCGCCGGCCAGGCCGGTTCCAGGATATCCTCATTGCGTGCGAAGGCCGCAATAAGCGCAGCACGATAGGCCGTGTCCGGCTGCAGGCGGCGTGGACATACGACCCGGGCAATCACGGCGCCGGGCTGGTTCGATAGGGCCGGGACGACGTCTTCGGGCGGCACTGCGGATTGGACATGCGCCCAGGCGTGGGTCTCGGTCCGATTCGGTAGCTGATCCACCGGCACAATCAACCGTGCAGGTTTGCCGTTGGCCGCGACGACCAGTTCGGCTGTTTCCTCTTCAACACAAACCAGCATTACCCAGGGCCGCAGCCTGCCGGTGGACTTCCCCGGTTTGTTTGGATTTCCGGTCTCATCCGGGCCAATCGGGGTGACCACCCATGGCAGGTCCGGTGCGGCGATCTCGATCAACGGGAAGTAGCCATACTCCGCTTCGCCGGCAGAGGGTGCCGGGTAGCGCCGGATAATCTGGGCAGCGTCGATGCCCGTGACATGATCCGCCGGACGTAGTGAGACAGGAGCGAAAGCCCGCTGGCCGTTGATTTCAACCCAGGCTTCCACTGGCGCGGCGCGCGGCAATTCCGTGCCATCGGCCGGGTCCCGCCCGGTCAGCGTCAACCCGAGCCCGCGCCGCATCCATGGCAGAAAGTACAGGGTTTCTGGCTGAGGTTGCGGTTTCTTCATCAGACTGCTTTCCGAGCCGCTTGAGTCGCAGTCGATGGCACGACCACGAACTGTGACGCCCCGGCCGGATCCGAATCAATCTGTGTCCGGCGCGCGGCCAAGGCCGTGTATTGGTTAACCCCTCCGGTTGCAGCGCCGGCTTGCCGGAGCACCTGCGCGGCTTCACCGCCAGTGCTGGTTCGCGCGACCGTATAGGAGGTCGGTTGAATGACAAACATCGGTTCGGCAGGTGGTGCACGGTGGCGGAGCGCCATGCCTGCTGCACCTGTCCCGATCGCGTTCTCGAGTGAGCCTTCCTCGTAGTCGGTCACGACGGAGCTCGTGAGATGCGCGTGGAGGGAGATGACTGTGTCGGGATTGCCGAAGCTCACTCCGGCTTGCATTTCTTCGAAGGAGTCGCGCGATAACCGTTGCGAGGTGCCGAGCTCTTCGAACTGTGCTGGAGCGAACCAGTCGTTGGCGGGTTGCGGCTCTTCAATCGTCGCGTCACCGAAACCGGCGCCGGTTATAGTCAGGTAAGATTGCCCTGGCTCGGGAACCGCTTGACCGACGATCTCCAGTTCGCGCTCCAGCGGTGCCACGTTCTGGCGGACCGTGAGCTGATGATCAGGCCGGACCCAGATCGTATCGTCGCCGGCGTCCGCAGAGCCCGTGTAGAGCAGGCCTGCACCCAAGCCATCAGCTGAGGCAGTCTCTTCCCAAGCTGCAGGTGATTCCAACACCCTAAAGGCCTCGTCCAGCGGATAGCAAACCGGCCGTGGCTCGGACCCGGCGCCTGCGCCGACGTCGAAGGAAAAACCGACCTTGATACCGAAGAATTTGAAGGAAGCATTGCCGTTGGCTGCCCAAGGTTTTGGGCCTTCCAACAGGAAACTAAGGCTAACGCCCATGAGTTCGCGGTTGTTGGCGTAGATGCCTACGCCAGCCGCCATACTTGCCTCGATTCGGAAGGGAGAGAATTCCAGCAACACGTCAAAGGCAAACCATCCGTGGGCGGAATAGGTCGTCAACCCGACGTTGACCCAGGCTTCAAGGTTGACCGCCGCGCCGAACTGCACGGAATTCGAGGTGATGGCGAAATAGGTTTCAATACTGACCGCGACATTCGAGGCAATCTCTATGGACGCCCTCATGTGCCGCAGGTCGTGCATCGAAGATGGCACAACGCAAGGTGGTTCGAAACCGGGATGAAAACCGCCGACCGACAACAGGAAATAGGGCTGTGACGTGGTGCTGAGGAACATCGCCATGTCGCCACTTAGGTCGATCGTGGCAAGTAACCGCGAATCGTAGAGCGATGCGGTCAGCGACATGGTTCCACCGACTATGTCGATCACGCCAAGGGAATCCATGCGGATCGTTATTAGCGGCTGGTTCGGTGTGGGCAACAGCGCCTCGACCGAACCCAAGACCGCGATCAGGCCTTCCGGTATGCTGATAATTATGCCCAGTTGGCCGGTGATGAGCGTTGGACTGCCCCAGCCGATCTTGATGATCGGCCCGACGACCGTATTGTCGGCAGTGAATGGGAAGTACTCGTCGATCTGCGCGGCCAGCTCCAGTGCGCCGCCGACCGGATCGTTCGGGAACAGCAAGTCATCGGCCGCACCGGAGCGCAACCCGACTGCCAGCGCTTCCTCGTCGAGCGAGCGGTTGAGCGCTATAAGTCCGCCGACGCCTTCGAGCGTGAAGCCGAAACCCAATGGGATGCCGGGGAAAGTCGCGGTCAGACTGGCGAAGAAAGCCCAGCCGTTAGGATCGTTCGGCAATCGCGTATCGACTATGACGATGGCGTCGACACCCACTGTCAGAATGTCGAGTGACAACCCACCTAGGTAGCGGCCGGTCTCTTCGAAGTACTCAACAAAGCCGCTGCCATTGACGATTCCGGCATTGATCAGAAGGTCGACACGTCTTGGGGGGACAATGCGCAGGGCGAGATCGACTGGACCAAGGTTTCCGCCGCTATCCGGTTGCAGCTCCGCGTCCAATCCCAGGCCTTCGATCGACCCCTGCAGTGGTCCAAGGCCAAAGTCCAGTGCGGCGCTGAAGCGTAGGACGACACCGCCTTCGTCGGTCTTGTCCAGTCCAAGGGTCAGTTCGTGGATTGTGACCAGACCAATACGAATCAATGCGGGAAAAGCAATTGAGGTGTTGGTGGCTCCATTCAGACGAAACCCCTTTTTGGTCGAGAAAGACATCGAGATATCAAATGTCTGTTCGAGCGCATCCCCAAAAAGGAACGACAAGAAACTGCCAAAGGCGCCATCGCCCAACGCCACGCGGAAGTCATCAAATGTAATGGACACCACGAGCTCGGGCTCCGCCCCGCCACTGCCCGGAAGAATATCCAACGACAGGCCGGTCGAGCCGAGTTCGAAGTAGCTGCCGTCACGTGATCCGAGAAGCAGCTGCGGCGCCGGAGGATCTTGAACCAACGACAGGCCCACGCCGTCTTCCGAGATCGGGTCTTCAAACGAGTTTCCGGAAGGCCACAAGATAATTGCCCCGGTCGTTTCGCCCGGCAGGCCGCGCGTCGTCAGCCTCCAACCTGAAGAGAGTTGTGCTTCCGCCGGGACGTGCCAACCCGTGAGCCCAACGTAAACACCCGTCGGAAGCGACAGCGCGCGATCGCCCACCGGTACGACGGACAGTTGGATCGAACCGCGACCGGCCAAGTCCAGCGACGTCAACGGGCCGATTTCGGTTACGATCGCGCGAGCCTCGTGAGAGAGCGGTGGCACGCCTCCATAGTGCGCATCCACAAGGTGTTGTGGCACACGCTGCCAATGGACTCGACCGAACCGTCCCGCGATGACTCTGACGATTTCCTGCAGCCGCTCAGCTTGGAAGTCTTGTCCCCATCCGAGATTATCGCTAATCCGTCCAAGAGGATCGGTCACTAGATCACCGAGCAGCGAGAGGTCGGCCGTAAATCTGGGGTTCCAGCTGCGCGGCCCCGGTTGCTCGCGGGTTACAACCCCGCCAGCTTCCAGGAACGCAAGCACGCCCGGCGCGGCGTCCTTCATCCACGAAGCGAAGAGTTGAATGGGCAGATCATCGGCCATGCGAGACCATGTCGCCGTTTCGTTGAGGGGAGCTGGAAGTTCGGACAGCGCAGCGGGGTTCAGATTCTTCAGATCGTCGATCGACTCGAAAACGCGCCCAGCCGCGGAGGTTAGCGCGGGTGGGTCGAAAGGATCGAGTGCCGCCGCGAAATCAGACAACGCTGGACCCAGGCCGAGTAACGCATCGAGCTGTTGCCGCAAGGCGCCATCGACCTCTACCTCTACGCCCAGCGAATGCAGCAGCGCCCGAAGCGCGTCGCTTCTGCTGAGGGCGTCATCCAAGGGCAGCAAGATGCCGGAGAGCGTGTTGGTGATCGGATCGCCGCTCATATCAGAGCCTCACCAACATGCTGGCGTCGAACCATACGTCGACCCTCCGCCATTTCGGATCCTCGGTGTTGTCCGGAATATTCAGAAGGGCGTCGTACTCTCCTCTGTGCCCCACGAAGGTGTTGGCTTCCGCGACCCCAAAGGCAGGACCCAGCAGCGCTCGCATGGCATCGTAGGTATATGCGGCGCGCTCTGCCGAGAGAGGCAGATTGACATTGTCCCCCGCCGTCGTCGAGGCATGCCCAGTCAGGTGTAAATCAGTCATCGGCGATTCAAGGGCCGCTCGGTGCTCGGCACAGGCTCGGGCCAACGTGAACCAGCCCTCCGGCGTGAGCGTTGTCACACCCACATTAAAAAAGGGCAGCTCGTCATCCAGTAAGTGATCGACAGCGACCGACCGCCCCAGATAGTCAGCAATCTCCTCTTCGGTAATCGGTGTGGGATTTGCCTGACTCCGGAGAGTCATGGCCCCGGCAACGACAGACGCGCCGGCTCCGGCGTGAAATCCCGACATACGGGTCATCCCGGACGCGTTGCCTGACATTGGCAACACAAAGACACGGTTGCCATAAAATGTGACCGAGCCCACGCTAAGAGAGATACCTCCTCCTACTACAAGGTCGGCACCACCGGACGTGAAATCGAGCTTGCCTTCAAAATTGTACTCTGACCAGTCGATCGACCAGACGATCTCCCCGTCGGAAGCCATCTGGAACACAACGCCCATGCCGGGGCCCTTGCCGACGAAGCCCGCGCTTGGTGTGTAAAGTTCCGACCAGATTTTCGTTTTCGAAACACGGTCTACCTTGGTAATTTCAATAGTGCCTCCAAAACCACCGAACGCCGCCGGCAACGCCGGAATGTCGAAAGCAGCGCCAGAAAATTCCGCCACCCATCTGTAGGTCCAGGGCCTTGTCCCACCTACTGCCTGCATGGTCTGGGTGAGATCCAGAGCCTTTTCGATCCCCGCGGCGACGGGGTCTTGGTCAAGCAACATTTCATTCAACCAGGCAAAAGCGGTTCGGGAGTCCGGACCGTTGGCGAGAGTGCGTCCGGCTAGATAGTGTTGGGCGAACGCGCGAAGGACCAACACTTGTCCGTTTTCGTTGATGATCGTGCCATCCGCGGCGAGCTCCATGTAGCGGGCCGCGCCGCTCCGCAGGGCCTGGTCCGCCGCACGGGCCTCTCTTTCCTTGTTGGCCGAATCCGACAGGTGAATGTATTCGTCAACGTGATGGATGACCGTGTCCAGCATCTGCGCCCAGGCTACGATCTCTGCCGAGTGCAGCGAGCGTCTTTGAGTTGCTTCGATTCCTGCCTGTGTTTGATTAGAAAGGCTGAGGATGGCCTCCCGACTGAGATGGGATTTTTGAGAGATCCGCACGAACCGGACGGGCGCTCCGACATGTGGGTCGTCTGACGGGAAGGTGTAGTTGATATCCATGCCGACTTCGAAGATCGTGTCGTCGCCCGGCTGCACATTTGGCTCGTAGATTTCCTCGAGAATCAGTCTCCCTGTGACCGGCGGATCCACCGTGCCCACGGGGGTGCGTGCAAAGAGGTATTCGTGGCGAACCGCATCGTACGCCGTGTCGCCAATCTGCACCGTGACAAGGGCACTCGGGCGTGATTCCGCTGTCGCACCCAGAATATGATCCGTGACAACGGTGTAGCCTGTCCCTGGGTCGGTCGTTCGGGTTTGCCAGTATCCCGAGAGCACAGGTCCGGCTTGGTTGATCTGTAGCAGCTGGATGTCCGCGTCCTGTTCCGATCCCAGTCCCGGAAGAGTCCGCCCAGCGTCCGACATCCTGGATTCGTACCAACCGGTCGCGTCGAATTCGACAACGTTGGCCGATGCCGGATCAAAGCCACTCGTGAGGGAGGTAACCGATCCGAGGATGTCTACGGCGCCCAGGTTATGCGCCCGCATGAGGCAGTTGATGTAGGAGTCGATGCTCAGCTTGTGCTTGAGCGCGAAGGGCCCTGTTCCGTAGAGCTCGTTCCAACGCGCCTCGACGGCGGTTTCGAACTCGCGACTGAAGGGTTTTTTGGAGCGAGATTTAGGGACAAGGTCCCCCAAATTGTGTTCGTCGCGCAGCTCCTTATGGAGAAAGTCTGCCAGACCCGCCGCGTCCGGAAAGACGAGCGTCCATAAGTCCTCACCCACCGAATCCATTGTCTTCACGTCACGTGTCGAGGTCCAGCGTTGGCCGGGAAAGGTCCATTGGGAATGGATGTAAGCGCCGAGTAGCCCGTGTGGATGTGCTGGGTCCGGGTTTTCCATCCATGCCGCCGCGCCGTCGAGAATATCATATTCGATCAAGCCGAGGACGTAGGTGACAGAGCGCTCCATCGCTGCAAGGAAAGCGCTTAGGAAACCCTCCACCGACGAAGAGGGTGCTGCGCGCTTGAGCGAGAGTTGAAGATGCTTGAGTTCAGTGCCGTCGACCAGCGTGTCGAGTGCATGGTCCCAGAACGCATCCGTATTGGTCGGAGGCGTCCCATCCTCAGCTGGAATCTGCTCGAAGTCGAATTGACTTGCCGTTGTTGGCAGCGGTAAAGCGTAGCTCGGATCCCGGTCCATGAACATCCGTCGAGGTCGAACCGCGATGGCGACGATAGCTTCCGCACCGTCGCGAACAGCGATGGGCTGCGTTTGCGACCACCCGCGAGGTTCGACGACAAGTTCCATCGTGCTCAGGTCGGAGAGAAAAAGCCACCCCGTCGCGTCCTCTGGAAGTATGTAACCACCGGGCTTAGCGGCGAACGAGATGCCATCGACCTCGTATCCAGCCATGTTCAGTCCAAGGATCAAGGGATCGAGCACTGACAGAAACTGGTACAGTCCCACTGGATTTTGGATAACACCGCCCATCCACGGCTGAGAGGGGCTCGCGATCCAGGGTTTCGCCGCGAAGCCAAGATCCCAAAGGATAGTGGGTACGAGAAAGGCGGTCCCGTTCATATCGAAACCTCGAGCATGTACACTTGGTTGTTAGAACCATTGTGCAACTCTGTGCTCAAGGGGCCTGTGTGAGGGATGATGGCCCAGGATCTCTTTGCCTGCATTGCGAGCTCTGCGTGGCGCCGATCAGAAACGGATCGTTAGATCGTGTCGATAAACCCAAGCAATGATCCCATTGTCAGGTCTGATTTGACTGACATCCCCCAGGTGCCGCTATAACTCGCGTACCTATGATAGCCGAAATGATCCCATCTTGGAACTATGAGCGGCATTTCTGCCGATAGGGCAGGGATGAAGCCATTCTGAGCCGCCCTGACCATCCCATCTGGCCCACTCTCATCCAATGCGGACAACGATCGTCTTCCACTCATTTGGAAAGAGAGGCCGTGGCCGTGCGTCGCGCCGAGCACGAAGGGACGGTTTCGGGTTTGAACTTCGCCAAGAGCCCTGAACCAGGAAGTTTGTAGTTCGGCAAAATACGCGGTCGACCGCGTCGCCGTTCCATCAAGGTCATCAAGGAATAGGAGTCCTCAATCTAGGGTTACGTGCTCTTCGTCGAGTTCGTTAGCTACCGCGATCCGACGTCAGCGCCGATTCCCGATGAAACCTGGTGATTGCATGCTCGACCAGATGCACGACCAGTTCGTCAGGTGGAATCCCGGTTGCTTCCCACAGTTTGGGATACATGCTGATAGCGGTGAAGCCGGGGATGGTATTCAGTTCATTGACCAACAGTTCGCCGTCTGCCTTCAGGAAAAAATCGACTCTGACCATGCCTTCACAACCCAAGGCTTGGCTGGCAGCAAGCGACAATTCCTGAACTTTCTGCGTGATTTCTGCCGGCAGCTTGGCGGGGAAAACGAGCTTGGCGCCTTTGTCGTCCAGGTATTTGGCATCATAGCTATAAAATCCGTCATTGCTTGTGGGCACTATCTCGCCCGGCAACGACGCTTTCAGTCCACCTGCGGAGAGGACTGCGCACTCGATCTCCTGGCCTTCGGCAAAGCTTTCTACAACGATCTTCGTGTCGTATTGAAAGGCGTAGTTGAGAGCCGCTTGATATTCGGTTTCATCATGTGCCTTGGACACGCCCACTGACGATCCCATGTTGGCCGGCTTGATGAACAAAGGGGATCCGAGTTCGCGTACCGCAGTCGAAAAATTCGCGGCGCCATCCCGATCGAACGACAAGGATTTTACCGTAGGAATCCCCGCAGAATTTAGCAGGTGCTTTGAAAACTCCTTATCCATGCAGACGGCGGACGCGAGTACGCCCGGACCGACAAAGGCGACGTTTGCCAGCTTTAACAATCCCTGCAATGATCCGTCTTCACCGAGTGGACCATGCAGGACCGGGAAAACAACATCTGCCTGAATTGTTCTAGGATCATCGCCTAGAACGATAATCTCACCACCGCCTCCAGGTAATATCACCACCTTAGGCCAAGCCGGTTCAGGCGCTCTCACATCCGGCGCAAGACGCCAGGTCCCTTGTTTGTCTATTCCGACCAATACGACTTTGTAGCCCGCTTTTTTGAGCGCCTTACCGACATTTTCCGCCGACTGGATGGACACCTCGTGCTCGGCGGACTGCCCGCCAAAAAGCATGACTACTGTGCAACGACTTGCCATTGACTAACCTCTTTGAGAGAGCGTCGCTCAATTCGACCGAATGGCGACGCATGCACCCAGCCTATCGCAACAGAGATAGACTGTAACGGCACAAATCCGGCTGGCCGTCTCTGTCCGCGACGAACGCGCGCATTCCTGCCGAAGGCAGCGCTTCCCGCGCGCCACGATGAATAGACGTTCTCTCACCTTGCCTCGTTTCAGTGGATAGTTTCAATGGTTTTGCTGGCCGACTTTCGAAGTCAGTCGGGCTGATTTTTGCCAAAGTACCCATGGCGATGTTTTCGATTATCGAACACCTCAATGTACTCGAACACATCGGCACGTGCTTCATCTCTCGTTCAATACCGGACGTGGTTCACACACTCTCGCTTAGAGACTTTTGCTCGAGCGTAAGTGCCTAAGTCAGTAACGAGCGCGATGGAGGCTCTATGCCGGCCTTCGATAGCGTGGGAGCAGCTGAGAATGGATGCTGATCAAGGTTGTCGAAAATGGCAGTGCGGGCGGGGCGAATTTCAAACCGGGGCAGCAGGCATCTATTCCGAAATAAACCGGTTTTGCATATCGACTTCCTGCTGGCGCATCAGCGCCCAGGCGATTTCCATGTGGTCGCTCATGATCGAGCGCGCCAGGTTCGAATCTCCATCGCGCAGCGCCTTGACAAGTGCGCGCTGATGATCGCGTCCCTGCTTCCAGAGTTCGATGTTGGGCGGCGAGTAAAGACGGCGATAGACGGTCAGATCCGAAAGCAGGTTGACCATGAAGTCGATGATGAAGCCCAGAAGCGGGTTCTGCGCCTGTTCGGCCATGATGGCGTGAAATCTGAGTGAGGCGATGTGCTGCGCGCGTTCTTCTTCCAGATCACCGGCCGGCTTGGAATAAGTGGCGATGTTGTTCTCGAGCTGCTGCAGGATGTCATCGGAGAGTTTGCCGGCCAGGGATGCGGCCAGTTCCGGCTCCAACGTCAGGCGCAACTGGTAGATATCGCCGATGGTCAGGTCCTTGAAATAGAAATAGTTGCCCAGGAGCGCCTTGGCGCGTTGTCGGCTGACTTCATGTACGAAGCCGCCGCCGCCCGGGCCGGTGCGGGTCTTGATCAGGCCCTGCGCCTCCAGAATGCGCATCGCCTCGCGGATCGTGCCCTTGGCCATGCCGAAGCGCACGATCAGTTCGGCTTCACCAGGCAACCTGTCCCCGGCCTGCAGGCCCTGCTCGACAACCCAGTCTTTGATCGCTTCGGCGACCTGAACCGGCCTGCTGAGTTTGGGTTCATCCTTCGATCGGGTGGTGACAGGCGGCAAGCTGGTTTTCTCCCATTTCTTTCAACACCGGCACTTGCGCGCGGCAGAGATCTGTTGCGCGCGGGCAGCGGCCGGCAAAGGCACATCCCGGCGGCGGATTGAGCGGATCGGGAAGCTCGGTTTCTTTCTGCTCGGGCGCTGTCAGAGGCCGGCCAACGACCGGCGCACTTTCCGCCAGCAGTTTTGTATAGGGGTGGCGAGGCTTTGCAAAGATGCTTGCGGCCTTGCCGATCTCCACGACGGCACCGAAATAGAGAACGATGATCCGGTCGCTGACCGCCTCGACCACGGCAAGATCATGGGTGATGAAGAGGTAGGTCAGCCCGAATGCCGCCTTGAGGTCGGCCAACAGGTTCAGCACCTGCGCCTGTACCGACACATCCAGCGCCGAGACCGGCTCATCGAGAACGATGATCCTGGGGTTGGCGGCCAGGGCGCGGGCGATCCCGATCCGCTGCGCCTGCCCGCCCGAGAACTCGTGGGGGTAGCGGTCAAGGAACTCTTCGCGCAGGTTGACCGAGGCGAAGATTTCGGAAATCCGCTTGTTACGTTCCGCTTTCGGCATCCTGTGCAGCCGTTCGAGCGGGGCTTCCATCACCTGCCGGATGGTCTTGCGCGGGTTCAGGCTGCTTTGCGGGTCCTGAAAGACGTACTGGATCAGCTTACCGAACTCCGCCGGGTCGGCATTGTCGAGCGCGCGCCCTTCGATTTCGATCGTGCCTTCCGTGGGCTCTAAAAGTCCCACCAGCATCCGCGCCAGCGTGGACTTGCCGCAACCGGATTCTCCCACGACGCCAAGGGTCTCGCCGGCCTCGACGGAAAAGCTCATCGGCCGCACCGCGCGCACGCCAGGCGGGGCCGGACCAAACAGCGGCTTTTTCAGCGGAAAGGTCTTGGCGAGGTTGTCGACCTTGAGCGCGGGCATCAGACGGTCACTTCCGGATAGAGGCACCGCACCGCGCGGGGGGCTGTGCCGGCAAGCGCGATTTCTCCGGTCCGGCAGGTCGCCTGCGCCTTATCGCAACGCGGAGCGAAGGCGCAGCCCGGCGGCAGATCGTCCACCAGCGGCGGCAGACCGGGGATAGCCGCCAGTTCCCGCCGTCCACCGCCCAGTTCGGGCACACAGGCGATCAGGCGCCTGGTGTAGGGGTGCGCGGGCGCATCCAGCACGGCTTGCGTTTGCCCTTCTTCAACGATGCGGCCCGCATACATCACGGCCACCCGGTCGCAAAGTTGCGCCACCACACCAAAGTCGTGGGTGATGAAGATGATCGCCAGTCCGCGATCACGCCGCAGATCGTCAAGCAGCGAAAGAATCTGTGCCTGCACCGTCACATCCAGTGCCGTCGTCGGTTCGTCGGCGATGATCACGTCCGGTTCATTGGCCAGGGCCATGGCGATACCGACGCGTTGGCGCATGCCGCCGGAAAGTTCGTGCGGGTAGTTGTCGGCGCGCGCCGCCGCGTTGGGAATGCGCACATCGCTCAGCAGCTGGATCGCGTGGGCGCGCGCCTCCGTGTTGCTCGTCTTGTGATGTGACTGAATGGCCTCGGCCAGCTGCTGGCCGACCGTGTAGAGCGGGTGCAGTGTCGAGAGCGGGTCCTGAAAAATATAGGCCACCCGGTCGCCGCGCTTGCGGCGCAGGGTTTCATAGGGCGCTCCGATCAGGTCTTCCCCTTGGAACCGCACCGCACCGCCGGTGATCACGCCGGGAGGGGATGCGACCAGTCCCATGACCGACAGCGCGGTGACCGATTTGCCGGAACCGCTCTCGCCGATGACTCCGAGGCATTCGCCAGGCTTGACGGCAAGACTGACACCCCCCACCGCACGATAGATGCGGCTGCCGACGTGGAATTCCGTGTGTAAATCCTGA
Source organism: Pelagibius sp. Alg239-R121 (assembly GCF_947331435.1). Taxonomy (GTDB): domain Bacteria; phylum Pseudomonadota; class Alphaproteobacteria; order Kiloniellales; family Kiloniellaceae; genus Denitrobaculum. The sequence goes on from NZ_CAMZOF010000005.1 coordinate 466,708, forward strand.
ATGGCCAGCAGGTCATCTGTGCGGGCCGGGATATCGCCTGTGCGCTCAACCAGCGTCGTTGCACGAGGCCGGGAGAGCGCCCCCGAACGCAGGCGGGGGTCGAGCGCGTCGCGCACGCCGTCGCCCAGAAGGTTGATGGACATCACGATCAAAAAAATCATGATCCCGGGCACGATCGATGTATGAGGGTGCGAGATCAGTGCCGAGCGTGCTTCGCCCAGCATCGAGCCCAGATCGGCCTGCGGCGGCTGGCTCCCCAGGCCAAGGAAGCTGAGCCCCGCGGTTTCGAGGATCATCCAGCCCACGGTGGTGGACATGGCGATGATGATCACCGGCAGGACATTGGGCAAAAGTTCCGTGAGGATGATCCGCATGTGCCCCTTGCCGGCCAGCCGGGCGGCATCGATGAATTCGCGTCCTGCAAGTCCGACGGTCACACCACGGATATTACGGGCGAAAAAGGGGACGTTGACGGCGGCCACGGCGATCAGCGCGTTCATCAGGCCGGGGCCCAGCGCGGCGACGATGGCCAGCGCCAGAAGGATATAGGGAAACGCCATCAGCATGTCGACGCCGCGCATGATGATGTTGTCGGTGCGCCCGCCGAAGTATCCGGCGGTGATGCCGATGGCCGAACCGATGGCGGCGGCGATCAGCGCCGCGGCGATGCCAACTGCGAGGCTGAGCCTTGTGCCCCAGAGAAGACGTGACAGCAGATCGCGCCCCAGGTGGTCGGTGCCCAGCAGATGCCCATCGGCAAAAGGCCGTTTGAAGCGGTCGGCGGTGGCGGTCACGTCCGGATCCTGCAGAGGAAGAAGCGGTGCGATCAGGATCAACGCCAGTATGATCATCAGGACAAGCGCGCCCATCGCCGCCAGCCGGTTCCGGAATAGGAGTTTCAGAAAGCCGCTCACGTTTTGATCCTCGGATCGAGCAGGCTTTGCGCCGCGTCTACGACGATATTGAAAATCACATAACAGGCCGCCACGAACACCACCCCGCCCTGAACCAGCAAGAGGTCGCGCTTGAGGATTGCGTCAACCAGCATCCGGCCCACGCCGGGCCACTGAAAGACGATCTCGATATAGACCGCGCCCGACAGAACGAACCCGGCCTGGATGCCGAGGACCGGGATGACGGAAACCATGGCGGCGCGCAGGGCGTGGCCCATGATCACCCGGCGCTCCGGCACGCCCTTGGCGCGCGCCGTGCGGATATAGTCCTGGCGCAGCACCTCCAGCATGGCGGAGCGTGACAGCCGGGCGATGACGCCGGTGGCGACAGCCGCGAGTGCCAGTGCCGGCATGATAAGGTGATTGATGAGGTCGGGCAGATCGCCGCCGCCGTAGATTGCGAACATGCCGCTGACCGGCAGCCAGCGCAGGTCTACCGCAAACAGCAGAATCATCATCATTCCAAGAAAGAAGGACGGCACGGAAATGCCGATCAGCACCACGAAGGTGATCGCCTTGTCCGCCAGCCCGTATTGCCGCGCCGCCGAAGCAACACCTGCCAGGATTCCCAGGATCGCGCAGAGAACAAAACTGGTGCCGGCGAGGATCAGCGTTGCGTTGAAGCGCTCCAGAACCTCATCGATCACCGGCCGGTTGAGTGAGAAGGAGCGTCCGAAATCACCCGTCAGCATATTGCCGAGCCAGATGAAGTACCGCTGCACCATGGACTTATCCAGCCCCAGGTCGCGGTTGAGCTTCTCGACGTTTTCGGGCGTAGCATAGGAGCCGAGGATCGCGGTTGCCGGATCGCCGGGGATAAGCGACATGATCAGGAAAACGATGATCGTGATCCCCAGCAGGACGGGGACAGCCGAAACCAGTCGTTTAAGGATATAGCCGCCCATCGTAGCTCCCCAGGTGCGACGGTCTGTTGAGAATTTGAGTGAGCGACGCGGGCGTGCGTTGTTTCTGCGCAACCTCGGCCGCGTCCTCACTCTCAACAGGCCGTAAGCTTCGGGCCGGAACAAGCCGGCCCGGAGTTTCACAGGTCAGTTTTTCACGACCTTCTGCAGATGCAACAGAAACGAGGGTTCCAGCCCAAAGTTCTTGACCCGGTCGCTCGTCACCGCATTCTGCTTCCAGTTGGCGACAAAGACCCAGGGCGCATCTTCCTGCACGATGGACTGCATCTCGCGATACAGACGGGCCCGTTCTTCCTGATCGGTCGCGGTGCGGGCGGCCTCAAGCAGCTTGTCCACCTTTTCGTTGGCGTAGTAGCCGGAGTTGAATCCGCCATCTGCCGGCCATGCTTTTGAGCGCAGGGCCAGGTAGGGCAGCGTGTCGGGGTCGTTGGTCATCCAGGCCATCTCGGCCATGTCGGCCTTGCCTTCCAGACCGGGGTTCACTTCACCCAGGAAGGTGTTCCATTCGTAGGTCTCGATCTTGACGTCAAAACCAACCGCCTCGAGATCGGCCTGAATGGCGGTACCCATCGGCACCGGATCGAGCATCCCCGATCCGCCTTCGGTCACATAGAAGGTCAGCGTCGCACCGTCGGCGCCGGCTTCCTTGATCAGCGATTTGGCCTTCCCTGGATCGTAGGGATAGGGCTCGAGCGCGTCGTTATAGGCCCAGGCGAAGGCGGGCGGCGTTGGGCCCGCGGCGACGGATGCGGTGCCTTCCAGCACGTTGTTCACGATGGCTTCCTTGTTGATCGCGTAGTTTGCCGCCTGACGCACCCGCTTGTCGGCAAAGGGACCCTCCTTGGCATTCAGTATCAGGAACCATACGTGCGGGCCGGCCTGCTCAGCGACGGAAAACCTGTCACCCTCGAACTCGCCCAGAGAGGTGGGAGGCACTTCGACCATCATGTCGATACCGCCGGCCAGCATCTCGGCCACGCGGGTGTTGGCGTCGGTTATCGGACGGAAGACCACGGCCTTTGTGCCGGCGGCTTCCCCCCAGTAGTCATCGTTGCGTTCGACCACGACGGCCTCGTTCGAGCGCCATTCGGCAAATTTGAAGGGACCGCTGCCCACCGGGTTGCGGCCAAACTCCTTGCCGCTGGCCTTCACCGCCTCGGGCGAGACGATCAGGCCGGTGGGGTAGGCGAGGTTCGACAGGAAGGGTGCATAGGGGGCGTTCAGCGTGAACTTGACGGTGGTGGCATCGACGGCTTCGGTCGATTGCACTGCGCCAAAGAAGAACGACAGCGGGAAGGGGCCGGTGTCGTGGTAGGGGTGTTTTTCATCCAGCATACGGTCGAAGTTGAATTTCACCGCTTCGGCGTTGAAGGGCGTGCCGTCGTGGAACATGACGCCGTCGCGCAGTGTAAAGGTGTATTCGGTGCCGTCCTCGTTGATCGACCAACCGGTCGCCAGCGACGGCTCAACTTCAAGTGTGCCGGATTTGTAACGCGTCAGACCCTCGTAAACATTCACAAGAATCCGGAAATCATTGACCGCTGTTACAGCCGCCGGATCCAGCGATTTCGGTTCCGCGATCTGCCCTACGATCAAAACATCCGGCGGAGTCTGCGCGGCGGCAGTGATCGGCAAAGCGGCAGCGGCGACGACCGCTCCGGCCGCTGCAACCATGAGACCCCTTCTGGTCCAGGATAGAAGATTCATTTCAGTTCTCCCTGTTGGAATTTTATCGCTCTATTTATCATGATAAATTGCAAAGGTCAATTTATCATGATAAATACCAAGCTCTCAACTAAGGTGAATTATGACGTTTTCGATTCTTGCACGTGACCCCGGCACCGGCGCCGTGGGCGGAGCCGCAGCCACCGGCAGCCTTTGCGTCGGCGGTTGGGTTTTGCGCGGTGACCTTTCGGCAGGCCTCTCTGCGAGCCAGGGGGCTTCACCCTCGACATTTTGGGGCGAAGACGTGCTGTCCGTGATGCGCGCCGGGTCAGACGCTCAGAGCGCCGTGGAGCAGGTGACATCCGGCGACAGCGGGCGCGAACACCGCCAACTCGCGGCCCTTGATCTGCAAGGAGATGCCGGCGCCTTCACCGGAACGATGAACCAAGATGTAAAGGGGAGCGTCGTGTTCAAGCAGGGGATTGCTGCGGGAAACATGCTGAGTAATCAAGATGTTCTGCAGGCGATGGTCTCATGTTTCACCGCGTCCGGAGGCTCTTTCGAGCAGCGTCTGCTCGCCTCGCTCGAGGCTGCACGAGACGCGGGCGGCGATTTTCGAGGCCTGCTGTCTGCCGCGCTTCTGATCCTTCATCCGGACCGGCCGGCTTTGACCCTTCGGATCGACCACCATTCCGATAATCCTGTGGCGGCGCTCCGGCAACTCTATGACCGGGCCACGAGCGGCGCCTATGCCGATTGGGCGCGCCAAGTGCCCGTTTTAAACGATAAGGAGCGTATTCTTGACTGATTGGGGCGCGCGCGCTGAGGCGCTGTTGATCGAACTGTCGCATCTTTCCGAACCAGGCCCCGGTGTTACGCGGCTACCTTTCACACCCGAACACAGAGCCGCCCTTGATCTGCTGTCCTCTTGCATGGAGACCGCAGGCCTGAAGGTTTCGCTGGACGACGCCGGAACCTTGGTCGGGCGTCTGGCGGGACCGCCGGAAGGCGGCACGTTTCTGATGGGATCGCATCAGGACTCAGGGCGTGAGAGCGGTGCTTATGACGGAATCATGGGCGTGGTCGTGCCTCTTATTGCGCTCGAGAAACTTAGAGCCGACGGCGTCAAGCTGCCATTTTCGGTCGAGATTCTCGCCTTCGCCGACGAGGAAGGGGTGCGGTTTCCCACGGCACTGCTGGGATCACGGGCGCTCGCGGGCAGCTATGACTCTTCCGTTCTTGATATGAAGGATGACTCCGGCGTGTCACTGCATGACGCCATGGTGTCGTTCGGCTTGAACCCCGGAGCGATCGGCGAGTTAAGACGCGACCCGAAGGAAACCATTGGCTTTCTTGAGACGCACGTTGAACAGGGTCCGGTCCTGGAACGGCAAGGCGAAGCCATCGGCATCGTAACCGCGATCTGCGGTATCGAACGTCATCAGATTTCGGTTATCGGGGAAACCGGGCACGCGGGCACCTTGCCGATGGAAGACCGTCGGGATGCGCTTGTCGGGGCCGCTGCGGTGGTGACCGAAGTCAACCGGATTGCCACAAGTACATCGGATCTGCGCGCCACGGTTGGGGCGCTTTCGGTCGCGCCAAACGTTGTAAATGCCGTGCCACGTGCGGTGCAGTTGACCGCCGAAATCCGATCGCCTGAGGATGAAACGCGTCAGGCTGCGGGTGACAGGCTTCATCGCTTTGCCCAGCAGCTTGCCGATGACACCGGCCTGCAGATCGACTGCAAGCGCACATACAGCCAAGCGGCGCAGCCTTGTTCGCGTGATCTGTCGAAACATCTGGAAGACGCGATGCCGCAGGCAGGCGGACCTTGTATTTTCTTGCCCTCGGGCGCCACGCATGACGCCTCGGCCATGGCGGACCTGTGCCCCGTTGCCATGCTTTTTGTGCGGTGCCGGGGGGGCGTCAGCCATAGGCCGGAAGAATTCGCATCTTCCGGGGACATGAACGCTGCCATTAACGTCCTCGCTGGTTTTTTGATATCAATGCGGAAAAATCCGGCTTGAGAGCGAGTTGAAGCGGTCTTTAACATCGACTCAGTCCCGATCAGCAAGTCCCCGATCCAGATTGCGGCGAGTGCTTGGCTGGAGCTTTTTAGGCGTTAGCGCATGTCGCGTTTGATTGCACTCTCTAGTCGATCCGAATGCGTTGTGCTCCGCAGACGTAGCCTCGGACCGCCTTCGAATATACCTATTCAATTGAACGCGACATGCGTCAATTGCCGTGCGATAGATGATTGTCGTGGACGGGGAGCGGACCTTCGCTGCAGATGCGCATCAGGTCATGCAAGATGGCCTTGGACTGACTACAGTCGGCCAGACCGGGTTTGCAAACGAAGTGCAAGGCTTCTGGGCTGCTTGCGATTGGGATGATGACGAGGGCGAGCTCTCCGTATGGACCTCCGCCCGGTCGGATAAGGCAATCAATTTCGTTGGTCCGGAGCTTTTCGACATCCCTGGTTTCAATCCAGTCCCGGACGTGATTGCGCAGACCGTCGCTGTGATTTGGCCAATTGGCCGGCAACATTGCCTTAACTGCTGAACACATACCGACCCTGAATTTCTTGCTGTTGATCCGGGGCGCGATTGTTTCCGTGGCTTGAGTGAGGTCCTCAAAGACTTTTGTGATCGAAGGCAGATAGGTTTCGCCTTCGCGCGTCAGAAGCAGCCCGTGCGGCAGACGGCGGAACAAATAAACGCCCAATGAGGTCTCAAGTTTTTTCACCTGTTGGCTTACGGCGCCGGCGGTTACGCCAAGCTCGCTCGCTGCGGTCTTGAAGCTGAGATGCCGGGCCGCGGCTTCGAAAGCGCGCAGCGTATTCAATGATGGAAGCCTGTAAGTCATCTCGTCTCATCTCGTTTCTACTCGGCCCAGAATGGCATAATAGGCCGCGTCTGCAGACTTAGTAATTCTATCCCTCCAGAAGAGGTCTTTTGCTTTGTGAGATACTGGTTTCGGCCCGTAGCCTTGCAGCTGTGTTTGGAGCAACGAAAGAAGACTTTGCATGACTGTAGACTACATCTCATCACCACAAGCCCACGACTTAAAGAGCGGATATGCCCAGTGCGTCGCCGTATCAAGTCACACGCGGACGGTTTACGTCAGCGGGCAAATACCGGTGCGGCCGGATGGATCCTTGCCGGAGACCTTTGTCGAGCAAGCCGAGCAGGCATGGGCAAATGTCGAGGCACAGCTCAACGCGGCGGGTCTTGGGATGGTCAACATCGTCCGGCATACCACCTATCTGTCGGACCGAAAGTATCGCGCTGAAAATAGCGCCGTGCGCCGCAAGGTGCTGAACCCGTACGAGCCGGCCTTGACGGTTATCATCGCCGGTATCTTTGATGAAGCCTGGTTGTTGGAAATTGAAGCGGTGGCAACAGAATGACCCAGAGTGGAATGACCCAGACAGACAAAAACACCCTTCACTACAGCGCCGTGAGAGATCGCGGCAGGATTTACCTTGCTGTGTTTCGTGAATTGTCACAGCGCTACGGCGAAGCCGAAGCAATCAGTGTGATGCAAAGTGCCAGCCGGGCGCATGGGCTCGAAGTCGGTGCGTCGCTGGCGCATCTTGCCCCTCGGGACTTCTCGGGAATGCTCGAAGAGTTTTTTAAGGGCCCTGATGAGGGCGTTACCTATTCGCCCGAGGTCAAAGAGATCAGCGACAGCAGTCTTGATGTTCAAATGATGACCTGTCCGCTCAAGGACGGATGGCTTGATATGGGGTGCAGCGATGAAGAGGTCTGCACGCTCTTGAGCTGCGCCACCGCCTTCGATAAAGCGGTGTGGGAGGAGGCCGGGTTCGATTATGAGCTTGAAATCTGGGCGCCTGGCAAAACCGGCTGTTGCCGTACGAAACTGACGGAAAAGTCTCAGTCCTAGGCCGTACCCTTCGGCAGCGTGCTTTGTTCTGCGCTGCCGTCATTCGCGCGTTTTCCAGCGAACTGCCGAACTGTGCTGTCGCGCTGCCTTTGAGAAGGTATGAAATCAAGCCAAATTCGAATAGCTTTGGTTGATCGCAAAAGAGTTGGACTGACCAATGCCCAAAGAAATTGCCGCGTCTTGCCTTTGCGGGGAGGTCCAGATTTTATGTGGCAACCCTGTTGGGAGGGGAAGCTATTGTCATTGCGAGGATTGCCGAAAGTCCACGGGCAGTGCGTTCAGTGTCGCCATTCCTTTCGAAGTCGATCAATTTCGTGTGCTCGGAGGCAGGATCGGCTCCTTTACGAAGCATGCCGATAGTGGAAACGAACTGACCCGCAACTTTTGCCTGGATTGCGGTTCTCCGCTTTTTGGGACGTCTCCCGAGCATCCGGGCCGGGTCTATGTAAAGGCTGGAATTCTCGACCTTCAGTCACTGGTCCAACCAACTCATCAGAGTTGGTGCCAATCAAAAGTCGAATGGTCAGAAATTGACCCGGCGCTTCCGTCCCATCCCAAGGGTAAGACTTATTGAACGGCGGCAAATTGAACGGCGGCAAAATTGGCAGAGCTGTTATTGGTGGGCGCTGCAGTGAACATTTTTTTGCGACCTATCTTTCGGATGCGGAATGCTGCCGGTGCGCGGCTGGAATTGCTGACATACTTCGTTTGGAGATCGAGGTTTCTACGAACCGAACAAATTCTTCGTCAAATACCTTCTTTCCGTATGGACCTTTCTGCCAACAATTGCGCATCGGTGGAACGGAATAAAAAACCGATATGATATTTTCCAACTCCTTTAGATCACCACTTGTCTTGATGGATTTGTACTGTCCCCAGTGCACCCACATCCAAGCTTGGCACATATTGTCAACTTGGACCGCACCGGCCGCACTTACCTTCATCTCTTTCCCTAAGCCTTCATAGACCGTCTCCAGGCTGGCTGATTGCATCCAGAGTTCACTCAGCTGAGCATTATCCGCCATCGCAAGTACGTTTTCTCGAACGCCGATTGCTCGGGCCGTCCGAGAGGCGTCTGCTGCTGCGATCCGCGCAAACCGAATTTGAACCGCAAGATACAGGAGTGAAATGACCACTGCGATCCCGCTGGCGGTTTGCGAGATTTCCGAAACTAGGTTCCAGTTCCAAGGCATAATTGTCGGTCCTTTGGTTCGCCGGAATTCGTTCTCACCATCATCCTGTTACGTCACTTCGAAAACTTTTTCCGCCATCTGATCGAGCGTTCAGCGTCCCGCGCATCGTAAATCTCCAAAGCTTCGGCAGGCTCAAGATCAAATTGGTTCTCGTTGTCTTCACCCAGCGCAGTGAGACGCATCGAGTACCACGCGGTCACACCGCCGCGGGGTGGAGCATCGAACTTCGGAAACTCGGGATCGCCGCCACTTTCGCTCAACCATGTGTCCGCAAGTCGCGGATTGAGGACCATTGCTCTGGCGAGGCTCACGGCATCGGTACAACCAGTGTCGATGGCAGTTGCGGCCTGATCTCTCGTCTCAAACCCTCCCGTTGTCATGATTGGGATAGACGTCGCCTCTTTGGCTCGCTTTGCGAAGTCGATAAAGTAAGGTCCGGATGAAGACGTGCTGTCGGAGCTTGCTGCTGCCCCCGGGAAGTACGTGCCGCCACTGATGTCGATCAGATCAATAGAAGTTTGATTGAGTATGTGAACGACCTCCAATGCCTCGTCTTCAGTGAAACCGCCAGCAAGTTTATCCGTCGAGTTGATCTTGATGCCGATCGGGTACGATTCGCCAACGGCCTGCCGAACCGCGCCTATGACTTCGCGGATAATGCGGAAGCGCCCTTCGACCGAGCCGCCGTAAGCATCCGTTCTGTGATTGAATAAAGGCGAAAGGAATTGGCTGAACAGGAACCCGTGGCCAGCATGGATTTGCACGCCGCCAAATCCTGCATCTTTCGCGAGTTTCGCGGTTCTTGCATATACACCGGGCAATTCATGAATGTCGTCCAGTGACATACCTTCGCACTGCAGGCCCTCGACATTCAGCGCAGACGGCCCTTTTGGCCAGCTGATTGGTAAATGCGCGAGTGCGCCTGCGTGGCCAAGCTGCGGCCAAATCTGTGCTCCCTTTGCTGAGCCTCGTTTCGCTAAAGTCTGCAAGGCCTGCAGATTGGCATCAGCCGTAACAACAAGATTGCCGGGTTTCTCGGGAAAGCGAGAGTCGCCCTGAACCTCGCCAATAAGTGACAGGGCAGCACCGCCTTCGGCCCAACGCTCATAAAGCCGCGTCTGTGCTTCAGTGGGATTTCCCTCGCCGTCGCCAAGCGAGTCGGACATTGCCGACTTGATCAAACGATTTTTCAGGACAACGCCACAAGGCAGCTCCAGGGGATGCCCTAACACAGATGTTGGCTTTACGGTTTGTTGTGTCACTTTATTTCTCCATCGAGATATTTCGATATTCCACTTTTCGCACTCACAGATTAGCTCCGGACTAAGAATTTCCGTCTATCAGGGTTTCAGAAGTTCATTCTGAACAGCCGCGAGGAACGCGCGAATATTTTCTTCGTCGCGCCGATAGAACGTCCATTGTCCGTGACGCTCGGCGACGACAAACCCTGCTTGCTTGAGCAGCCCCATATAATTTGAGATCGTGGACTGGGAGAGTTTTGCCTTCTCCTGAATATAGGCGACGCATACTCCGTCCAAATCAGCGTGCTCCGGCAACGCAGGAGGAAAGTTCGTACGGTCTTTCAGCCACTCCAAAATTCGGCGGCGGACTGGATTGTTTAAGGCTGCGATCGATTTCTCTAAGTTCATAAATCGAAATATCTCGATATTTAGTTTAAATGTCAAGCCCTGGCCGCAAGGTGAACCTCGCCTGAAAAACTTGGGTCGAATAAAAGTGGACGTTCGTCGTCGGCCCGTCGATGAACACGATCCCGATGGTGGCGAAAGCCGGCGAGGCTGGACTGGTTATGGATGCGCCCGACTTGACCATCCCATTTTTGCGCGAGGATGGTCATCAGGTGTTGCCCGGCCAGACGGTGGTTGTCGGCGTGCGGCCCAGGGACATAACGCTTGTAAATCCGTCTTCCACCGACGCGATGACGGCTCACGCATCAGTCGAGGTTGTGGAGCTGCTGGGTGCCGACGCGCTTCTTGCACTCAAAGTCGGAGACCGGGAATTGATGGCCGAGGTTGGTGGAGTTGCGCTGCCCGAGGTCGGGCAGTCTGCCAAAATCGCGTTTAATCCGAAGGCTTTGCACGTATTCGACGAAACGTCCGAACGCGCGCTTTGCTAGAGCATGTTCTGAGCGAATGGGCGACGAAAAGAAAAACATCTGGACAAAGAAAACATCTGATGTTTTGAATTATCCTATGTCTGAGTTGATTTACTATGATCTCAAGGATGCCGTCGGCGTTGCGCCAAGCCTCGCGACCCATGTGTGCCGGGAACTTGGGCGCCGGATCGTAAGCGGTGTTGTCCGCGAAGGCGATCTGATTGACGATGAAACCCGGCTTGGCAAACGCTTCGGTGTCAGCAAGTCCGTTGTGCGCGAAGCCGTGAAGCTTCTCGTCGGCAAGGGCCTTCTGGAAGTGCGGCGGGGCAGTGGGACAAGGGTTCGCCGGCGGGCCAGCTGGAGCCTTCTGGATGACGATGTGTTGGCCTGGCATCTCTCGGCCGACCCGCGACCGGATTTCCTGCGTCAGTTGATGGATATCAGACGGATCATCGAACCCAATGCCGCTGCCTGGGCGGCGACATATGGGGCGGACGATGCGCACGCCGAGATCATGAAGGCTCAGGAAAAGATGGAGGAAGAGGCGCGTTCGGTCGAGGAGTTTGTCGTAGCCGATGCTCTGTTCCACCGTGCCGTGCTGCGCGCTGCGAACAACGAAATCCTGCTTTCCATGGAAGGCGTGATCTTCTCGGCTCTGCTCAGCTCGATCCGTCTGACGAATACGGACCCGCGCGAGAACGAAGGCTCCATCCCCTTCCATCGCCAGGTTGCCGAGGCGATCGTTGTGCGGGACGCGACGCTTGCGGAAAGCAAGATGCGCGCACTCCTGACAGACACGACTGTTCGGCTTGATGAAGCGACGGGCGGACTCACCACCGCGAAACACAAGGAATCAGAAACGGCCGCGAAATAACGGCAAATACAATCCACGAATCCGACTTGGTGGCGGATTGCGTGGCCGCGTTACGAGCCAGAGCTGAACCAGGCTCGCAACGCACTCAAAATCCCGAGATGGGGAGATTTAACCACCAGATACAACCGGCGCGAAGACGCCTGATGAACCTTCCAGGAGGATATGATGTTTTCCAATGTTATGAAAGGGTTGCTTGCAACCACTGCCGCAACTGTCGCCATGTCCGGCGTGGCCTCGGCCGACATGGTCGCCTTGCTTCTTCCCGAGAACGTGAACCCGCGTTGGGAGCAGCAGGACGCCGCCGCATTCGTCGCGACGATGGGCAAGATTGCGCCAGAGATCAAAGTCGAAGTTTTCAACGCCAACAACGACACATCTGTGCAGCAGCGGCAGGCCGAACAGGCGTTGACGCAGGGCGCAAAGGTGTTGGTCGTCATTCCGATTGACGGCGAAAGCTCGGCCATCATCGCAGATACGGCAGCCGAGGAAGGCGTGCCGACGATCGCCTATGACCGGATGATCAACTCACCCAACACCACGTTCTGGGTGCAGGCCGATCTGGAAGGCATGGGATTTGATCAGGCGATGCACGTGATCGAGAACACCAAAGACGGTGACACGCTCGTCATGCTCAAGGGCTCGCCCACCGATCCCAATGCCGCCGTCATCCATAACGGTCAACTTCGCGCCCTGACCCCGCTTTACGAGAGCGGCAAACGGGTCATGGGTTACGAGAACTGGACGCAGGGCTGGGATCCGGCGATTGCACGGCGCTCAATGGATCAGGCGCTGACCAAATTGAACAACAACGTGCAGGGCGTTGTGTCTTCGAATGACGGCAACGCAGGCGCCGCCATTGCGGCGATGGAAGAACAAGGCATGGCAGGCAGTGTTCCGGTCTCGGGCCTGGATTGCACGGTGCAGGCGCAACAGTTGATGCTGCTCGGCAAACAGACCCAGTGCGGCTGGCGTCCTCTTGCCGACATGGCCGAGGCAGCGGCAAAAGTGACCGTGCGTCTGGTCAATGGCAAAGACTTCTCGGATCTGGCCTCGCAAACCGTCAAGAACGGCGTCGGCGCTGAAGTGGCCTATGTGCCGGTCGGTTCCTACTCGGCTGTCGGAGCAGACGGCGTTGCCTATGTGGTCGAAAACGATCCGTCGATCACCAAAGACATGATCTGTCAGGGTGAAGCCGCAGCGACGAATTTCTGCAAATAAGACGGCTCAATGTCTTTGGAAAATAAACCGGTGGGGCGTGATGCTCCACCGGCCCACCCTCCGCCAACCCACCTTCGTGTTGAGGGTATTCAAAAGCGCTTCGGCGGTGTCCATGCCTTGCGCAGCGTCGACTTCGAGGTGGCGCGTGGTGAAGTCATGGCGCTGGTGGGGGATAACGGTGCGGGCAAATCCACGCTGATGAAGGTTCTGGCTGGGGCCTACACCGCCGACGAGGGACAGTTCTTCCTTGATGGCCAGCCAGTGACCATCGGCAGCCCGAACGACGCAACCGATCTGGGCATTCAGATCGTTTATCAGGATCTGGCGCTTTGCGAGAATCTCGACGTGGCGGCAAACCTGTCGCTTGGCGCAGAGCTGGTTAAGCCCGGATGGGGATTTCTGCCGCACATTCTACAGCCGCTCGATGAGCTGCAGATGGAATTGAAGGCAAGGAAGGCCATTGACCGGCTCGAGGTGCGGACGCTGCAATCGGTCCGGAACAAGGTCGGCGGGCTGTCGGGCGGGCAACGTCAGGCCATTGCCATCGCGCGGGCCGTCGGAGCCGAAAGCACAGTCGTGATGCTGGACGAGCCGACCGCCGCTCTCGGTGTCGCTCAGACAAAACAGGTGCTCGAGGTCGTGAAACGCCTGCGCGAGACGGGCCACGCGGTTGTCTATATATCGCACAACATGCGGGACATATTTGAGGTTTCAGACCGCATATGCGTCCTGCGCCACGGCGGCAATGTCGCCACTTACACCACGTCAGAGACGGATCCGGACAAGATTGTCGCTGCCATGACGCGCGGCCTTGATGATGGGGCAAGTCGTGATGACGGGGCAAACAATGCAGCCTGAAGCCCAGCTTTCCTTTCTCGACCGTTTTCGGGCCATGCGCGAAACCCGGTTTGGGGCCTTCGTGCCCGTACTTTTGGCGTTGGCGGCGATTTGGGCCTATTTTGGACTGGCCCTGCCGTTCTATGATTTGCTGTCGGGCGAGGCCGAGAGCTTCCGCTCGATCTTTCTCAGCCCCCGTAACATCTACAACCTGTTCATGCAGTCCGCCGTGATTGCGACGCTGGCTGTTGGAATCACGATCGTCCTGCTTTTGGGCGATATCGACCTCTCCGCCGCCGCGACCGCAGGCGTTTGCGCGGCTCTTCTTGGCGTTCTCGTTCTGGCGGGCGTACCGGGCTGGTTGGCCTGTGTGATGGTGATGGCGGCAGGCATCGTTATGGGCGCGGCACAGGGTCTTTTAGTGGCCTACGTGGGCATCCCATCCTTCGTTGTGACTCTTGCCGGTTTGCTCGGATATCAGGGGTTGATGCAGAAGATTCTGCCGACCGGGAACCTCAATGTCGGCGATGAATTTGTCCGCGGCATCGCCCGTGTTCTGATCCCCGACTTGTGGGGCCTTGCAATCGGCCTGATCTGTGTCGCGGCTTTCGCCACACTTAATCTGCGCAAACAAGCGCAGCGGAAGGCGCGCGGCCTGGAGCTTGACGCGCCCCTCGCGCTCTGGGGGCAAGTGATCGTTTTCTCGGGTCTCGTCATCACCATCATTCTTACCTTAAACGCTTACCGTTCCCTGCCGCTTTTGCTGGTTCTTCTTGTAGGCATCACCGCATTGCTGGGATGGATTACAACATCGACCCCCTTTGGGCGCTCGTTGTTTGCGGTCGGTGGCAATCCGGAATCTGCGCGCCGCGTCGGCATGAAAGTAAAACGTATCCGCGTCGCAGCATTTGGCATCGTGGGCCTCATGGCCGCCATCGGTGGCATCTTCGGGGCCTCGCGTTTTGGTTCGGTTTCCTACACCGCGTTCGCCGGCGGCTCGCTGTTATTGGAAGCCATCGGCGCGGCCGTGATTGGAGGCACTTCGCTTTTCGGTGGGCGGGGATCGGTCTGGAACGCGATTTTAGGCGCGCTGGTCATCGGCTCGCTCGGCAATGGGCTGGATCTGACCGGGGCAAGTGCGGCCGACAAGCTGATGGTCTCGGGCGCCATTCTTTTACTGGCCGTGGCAATTGATGCGGTGTCCCGCTCGGGCAGCAATGGAGGACGATAGGAGTTGCGGATGATGGAAAACTGGACTGGAAGAGAGCGCACGCAGCTGGACGCCATCCTCGATCAACTCATACCGGCGAACCGGGACCGAAACATCCCGGCTGCGGGCGAGCTTGGGATCGCCGACTTCCTCACAGCCGAGGCCAACCAGAATTCCGATCTTTGCGCGGCCGTATCAGCGCTGCTCGCCAAGGCGGCAAAGTTGGAGGGCGGCACGTCTCCCGATGTCGTCCGACAGCTGGAGGCTGCTCTGCCCCGCGAATTCAAAAAGCTGCTGATTGCGACTTACAAAGGCTATTACAGCCGCCCCGACATGCGTGCGTGCTTCGGCGTTGGCGAGCACCCGGTTCACCCTGAAGGCTATGGCGTTCCGCCCGAGCCTCCGGAAGTGATAGCGGAGTTGACCGCGCCGGTCCGGGCGCGCGGCCCCTTCTATCGCGATCCGGCGCGCTGACCCAGGGGCCCTGATATGGCAAACGAGCCGGTTGACGTTTTGATCATTGGCGCTGGTGCCTCCGGCGCCGCCATTGCCTGGTCGCTTCTGGAAACCCGGATGCGGATCCTCTGCCTGGAGCAGGGCGCCCACCTGAGCGACCAGGATTTTCCGTCCCGCCGAGAGGACTACGAACTCGCGCGCTATGCCGAGTTCTCCTGCGATCCGAATGTAAGACAACTGAAGCAGGACTATCCGATCAATTCGCAGGACAGCTGCATCACGCCGGTCAACTGGAACGGCGTCGGCGGTTCGACCATCAACTTCCTGGGCCACTGGCCGCGGATGAAGCCCTCGGACTTCCGTACCAGGACGCTGGACGGCGTTGGCGAAGACTGGCCGGTCGATTATCACACACTGGCCCCTTTTTATGACATCAACGATCAGAACACGGGCGTATCCGGCCTCGGTGGAAACCCGGGTTATCCGGAGTACACGCCTCCCTTGCCGCCAATTCCGATCGGCAAGCTGGGTCAGACACTGGCCAAGGGGTTCAACGAAATGGGCTGGCACTGGTGGCCGTCCGACGTCTCGATCCTCAGTCAGGATCGCGATGGCCGTCAGAAATGCGTGAATGCGGGCACCTGTGATCTGGGCTGTGCGGCGGGCGCAAAGGGCGGCACCAACTTTACCTATTGGCCGATGCTGGAAAGCGCGGGTGTCGAGCTTCGCACCGAATGCCGCGTGCGCGAGATCCAGGTGGACGAGAACACGGGCTTCGCCAAGGGCGTGCTCTATCACGGGCCGGACGGGCAACTGCACGAACAGAAGGCTGAGCTGGTAGTCGTCGCCTGCAATGGCGTCGGCACACCGCGCCTGCTTCTCAACTCCAGCTCAAAGCTCTTTCCCGATGGTCTTGCGAACCGGTCCGGGATGGTAGGCAAGAATCTGATGTTCCACCCGCTGACCGGAGTTGTGGGCGTCTTCGATGAACCGATGAAGGGGCACGAGGGGCCGATGGCCTGTTCGATCCTCAGCCAGGAGTTTTATGAATCCGATCCCTCACGTGGTTTCGTGCGGGGTTACGGGTTGCATTCAGGTCGCTCCACGACGCCCATGACATACGCTCTTGGCGGCTATGGCATCGACAATCCGATACCCTGGGGGGCCGAACATCGTGAGATCATGGACAATGTCTATCCCTATCTCGCCGGATTGACAGTGGTGAGCGAAGACCTGCCGGAAGAGCACAATCGTGTCACGCTCGATCCTGAACTGACCGACAGCGATGGTATTCCGGCGCCCAAGATCACCTACAGGCTTGGCGAAAACACCCGCAAGATGCTGAAGCACGGCGAGGAACGGGCGACCGAATTACTGCTGGCGGCGGGCGCGCGCAGGATCTTGGGAAAAAGCGACGACAAGGTATGGTGGCGCGCGGGCTGGCATCAGATGGGTACCTGCCGGATGGGCGACAACCCCGAGACCTCCGTGGTGAACGGCTGGGGGCGAAGCCACGACGTGAAGAACCTCTTCATCGTCGATGGCTCGATCTTCGTGACGGCGGGAGCGGTCAACCCGACCTCGACAATTCAGGCGCTGGCGCTTTACATCGGCGACAGCATCAAGACCAACATTGAAACGCTATTTGATTGAGGCCGCTCATGGAATATCCAAACAAGATGCATATGGGCAGGATTGCTCAAGTCCGGCACGGCATGCCTCCTCTTGCGGTCAAGCGGACCGATCGCGCCTTGAATCGGAGGTCCGCATGAAGATCACCGCAGTTAAGAGTCATGTTCTGGCTTATGACTTGCCCGAAGAGTTGGGCTATTCCCAACTCTATTACGCCAAGCGCACGGCGCATCTGGTCGAGGTGGAAACCGACGAAGGCGTGACCGGCTGGGGCGAATGCTTTGGTCCGGGCAATATCGCCCTGGCCAACAAGGGAATCGTCGAAAAGGTCATCCAGCCGATGATCCTTGGCGATGACCCTTTGGACCGGGATGTCATTTGGCACAAGGTCTATAACATGACCCGCGACCACGGGCAGAAGGGAATGCCGATCCAGTCGCTCTCGGGGGTCGATATCGCGCTTTGGGATATCGCGGGCAAGGTCGCCGGTCTGCCGGTCCACAAGCTGATCGGCGGCGCGCATCGGCGCGAGGTCAGGGCCTATGGCTATGGCATGATGCTGAAACGCGAGAGTCTGGAAGATCACATCGCGCGCTTCGCCGACGAAGCTGCAGCAATCAAAGACATGGGATTTACCGCCGCCAAGATGAAGGTGGGGCTCGGCCCGAAGAACGACGTGAAACTCTGTCAGGCCGTGCGCCGGGGCGTTGGCGATGACTTTCCTTTTATGGTCGATGCCAACCATTGCTACACGACCTCGGACGCCTTTTATGTGGGACGCGCACTGGAGGAGCTCGAGCCCTATTGGTTCGAGGAACCTGTTGCGCCAGAAGATCTCGACGGTTATCGGGAGCTTAGGGCCGGACTCAGCATCAACATCTCGGGCGGCGAGGCGGAGTTCGGCCGCTGGGGTTGGCGTCAACTCTTGGAGAACCGTGGCCTCGACATCGCACAGCCCGAAGTCTGCGGCCTGGGCGGGATCACCGAGTACCTGCGTGTCCTGACGCTCTGTCACGCCCATTTCACGCCAGTGATCAACCACGTCTGGGGGTCTGCGGTATCAGTTGCGGCAAACCTCCAGCTCCTGGCAGCAATTCCCGCCATGCCCGGCGGCCTCCATCCTTGGCAGCCCTACCTCGAGTTCGACACCACGGACAACAAGTTCCGCGATGAGCTTCTGAAGGAGCCGCTGGACATCCAGGGTCAGGTCAAGTCGACAGGCGGTATGGTCCAGGTCCCGACCGGCGCCGGCCTCGGCATCGAACCGGATCGGGACTACATCGAACGCTTTACGGTTTCGGAGTAGTCTCAGACGCCAGTCTCTCATTCGACTGTACATGCGAGTGGAGTGAAAGGCGGGTTTCCACATCGCCGAACCGGTGCCTTGTCGGCTTGATGCCCATGTTTACCTTTTGTGGCAACATCGAACCGACAAACACGCCTGGACTTCAGCCAGCAGCAGACAGGTCTTGCGCAAGCATCAAAGCATTACCATCCGGATCATAAAACGTTGCGGTGCTTACCATGCCTTCGACGGTTTCTGTTGCGCCGTCAAATCTAACTCCCGCTGCTTCGAGGTCTAAACGTGCGGTGGCGATATCAGATACGCCGAAGACGGGAACCATGTTGCCCGGAGCTGGCTCCGCCTGTTCACCAAGACCCAAAGTCACGTTGTCTGTCTTGGTTTGGAGCTCGCTCCACCCCGCTTCATCGATGTGATGGAGAAGAGTGAAACCGAGCTTATCGCCATACCATTCAGCGCTAAGATGACGATCTCGAACCGACATCGCGATGGTGATGGTGTTATCCAAAGATACAATAGGCATAGCACTTTCCTGCTGACTAAAAATATATTAACTATACTTTATGGACATAGAAACACTTGTCAA
The DNA here is from genome assembly GCF_947331435.1 of Pelagibius sp. Alg239-R121. Classification (GTDB taxonomy): domain Bacteria; phylum Pseudomonadota; class Alphaproteobacteria; order Kiloniellales; family Kiloniellaceae; genus Denitrobaculum. The sequence continues at coordinate 485,580 of NZ_CAMZOF010000005.1, forward strand.
GGTAACGTCACGCGCGTGGTCGCTGAACATATTGGCTCTAATGTATGCAGGAATAACGGGCAGACAGGCTCCGCTTCTGTCTGCTTCGCAGGCCAGCCGAACCGCATTCAGTGCAAGCTTAGTGCATTTGACCGATCTGGATTTGTTGGAGAGAAATCCCGGACATGGCCATCCATTGCGCCCCGAATACCGACTGACACCAAAAGGAGCAGAGATCGCAAAAATCGCGGGCAAAATAGCGGATGCCGTGCCCGGCTCTGCCGAAACTGCAATACTGCGACGATCTTGGACAATTCCCATTCTTGCTGTGACTGGAAGGCCCCGACACTTCACCGAAATAAAGTCCAAACTTTTGTCGGTGACAGATCGCGCGCTGTCGCAGTCTTTGTACCAACTTCACGATCGGGAGTGGCTTCGGCGCGATATAGACCTTTCGAAACGACCACTGCGACCGACCTATCAGGCGACCGACATCGGCGTCCGAATAAGCCGGGCTGTAGGCCTGGATGGCCGATAGGATCTCACAAGGTTATCATCGGCTTTGTCCCGCGCCGAAGTTGTCGGTGAGTTTTGCAACGAACTGCCCGAACGAACCCTATCAAGACTTTTTAATGCGCCGTCCATGACCCTGAGTCTCGCTCTTCAGCGGTTGGACCGCACGCTTGACTGCTGAACGTTTGTCTGACTGTTGTACGTGTGTTTGAGTGCATTGCGGATTCAATCATCACCGGAATTAGCACTGAATTGACCAACAAGACTGAACGCAAGCTTACCTTCGCGCGATTGCCGGACATTTCGCCTGACGAGATCATCGCGCATATGTCTGACGAGCGTGTTGCGGAGCACATGCCCCTTCTTACATTCAAGTGGGACCGCGACAGAGTTACCGAATTCGTTGCAGCTAAAGAAGAGTGTTGGCGCCGCGATGGCCTTGGCCATTGGGCGATCCTCTGTAACGACAGCTATGTCGGATGGGGAGGATTTCAGAAAGAAGGCGACGAGTGGGATTACGGGTTGGTGTTGAAGCCCAATTCCTTTGGACTTGGCAAGGCTATCTCTCGGAAGGCAATTGAGTTTGCCATAGCCGATGAGCGGATCCCCTTCGTGACATTCCTCTTGCCACCGTCGCGTAAAAATCTCGGAGGGCTTGCGAGGCTTGGAGCAAGATTTGTCGGAGAGATCGACTACGAGGGCGCCAAATTTCTGAAGTATCGCCTCGATACGGAATGACTGAATTATCCGCCTTTCTGTTCTTAGGTCCTGGCAGATCAATAGGGCCTGATTCTAGAGAGAGAACTGACAAGAACTGAAGACCTTTTACGTGCCAGCCCTTCGTTGTAAGGATTCAATTCGATCCAGCGCCGACTTCCGAAGTACTTTACTCGACTGTCCGATGTTCAATGCGGAACGGGACAGAATGCAAAGGCTGCCGTTGTGTCCGCCTGGTGCCAACTGGGATGGTACTTTGTAGCGGGCAAATAAGGTCATTGGGTATGGGTCTAGTTGCTCAGCCGTTCATCGAATGGGTAATCAATCAGCACTTCTCCACCGTCCCTGGTGACCAAGATTTGATCTTCCAGTTTTACTCCACATGGCCCACCGTCACGGCCAACATATGCTTCAAGACAGAGAACCATGTTCTCTTCGAGAAACTTGTCGTGTGGATTGTTTTCGTTCCAAGGTTGATAGATGACGGGGCCTTCATTCATCAATCCGGCACCATGAACGACACATTCATATGCCTGTGGTCTGAACGCTTCCGGCAAGGGAGGAATCATGCTTGCAAATTCAGCATAGGATCTTCCCGGCCTTACTGCTTGTCGCATTGCCAGCAGCTGTTCTTTGGCTAAGCTATAGCAACGGCGCTGTTCAGGCGTGGGCACGACGTCACCGCACAAAAACGTTCTCGACACATCGATCACATAACCTTCGTAGCCAGTGGCGTCAGTGTCCAGTGCTACCAGCTCGCCGACCTCAACTTTCTTATTTGTTGCTTCAGTCCCCCAAGGATTAGAGTTTTGGCCTGAAGAAACCAACCTTGTGAAAAGCGTAATTCCATCGCGTCTGATGAGTGCGTTCGTTAGAACCCCTAACAGGTCGATTTCGCGAACCCCCGGGGCGATTGCCAGCTCAAACTCAGCAAGCATATCTCTGCCGATTTCACCATTTACGCGAAACAAAGTTACTTCATCCTGAGTTTTAATTTCTCGCGCCGCATCTGTCAGAGGGCTTGCGCTGACCAGGTTCAATCCCGCTTTCTGTAACTCAAACAGCGCACTCTGATCCATTCTATCCACGGCAACAGTTTCAGTTCGATTTACGCCTAACTCCTTCAACGTGGAGAGGGTTTCATTCACAAACTGTCTGATAAGTTCTTTTCCGTGGTTCCCCTGATACTGCCACCAGAGTGCATTTCGAACATCGCTCACAACTTCTTTTGAGCGCTTAACAGCCGCATCCCATTCAAACAGTATCGGTTCGCCATGTGCAGCAACGATGCAATATCGCTCGGACGCCGCAAGACAGTGAACATCCATTACCGAGACGCCAGTCGCGTAGCGAATGTTTGCCGGAAGAAAGAATAGACATGCGGCGACACCCGCTTGTTGCATTTCCTTTTGAAGTCGATTTCTGCGTGCGGAAATCAACCGCGCGTTATCAACTTGGGACAGCAGTTCTTTCGCTCTTGCTGAAAACAGTTCGTTCATTAGGTTCCCTCCGACTGTCTCGCTTGATGCCTTACAAGACTGTCACGGGTAAAATCACCCCGATAGGGAATACAGGGGCGGCATATTGCCACCCTTACACTTCTCAATTATATGGCCGAGCCGATGATTTCATCGATGGCCCGAACCTGTAATGGCATGGTTCATTTCGTAAGAATGGATCTTTTGCCGGGCCATTCTCATCGCGCAGACTGCTACCCGCGTTACAGTGATTGGCGCCTGCCTGGACCCCCAAAAAGGGACCGGGTGCCAGTGTTGATGTAATGAACGCATAGAGTAGATCGAGGTGAGGCGGGTTCGCCCCGGGCGATCCGTCGTTTCGGTGACTCTACCCTAAACATATGATTGAGAGCGAGATCACCTGTTTTGGCGAAACCACAATGCGGTCCCCAAAAAAAGATGATCCGTTCAAGAGGAGTTGTGTCGTGACAAGGCCAACCGGTTATGAAGAGATCTATCCCCGCCCTCTGTCAGGCGCGCAGGTCGGCAGGCTCCCTCCCGCCCTGATTCCCAGCCGTGTTCCGCTGGCAGGCGACTATGTAACCTTGGAGCCGCTGGACCCAAGCCGGCATGCACGTGAGCTATACGAAGCCTCTCACGGCAATGATGACGCCTTGAAAATCTGGGACTATCTCACCTACGGTCCTTATCCCGACGTGGCGTCCCATCAAGCCGCGCTGCGTGCACAATCGGCGAGCTTCGATCCAGTCTTCTATGCCATCCGCTCGCACGGTTCGGGGAACGCCTGCGGGCAGGCCAGCTTTCTAGACATTAACGCCCAGAACGGTGTGACCGAGATCGGGCACATATGGTTCGGGCCGGAACTGCAACGCACGAGAGGCGCCACCGAAGCTTTGTACCTGATGCTTTGCAACGCCATGGACGATCAGGGTTATCGGCGGATGCAGTGGCGGTGCAATGCATTGAATGTAAAATCCCGAAATGCTGCCCGTCGCTTGGGCTTTCGTTTCGAAGGAATCTTCTACAACAACCTCATTTTTAAGGGCAAGAACCGCGACACCGCCTGGTACTCGATCCTCGACGACGAGTGGCCCGAAGTGCGTTCCAACATCGCCGCTTGGCTGGCCCCCGATAATTTTGACCACGACGGTAATCCGAAGTCGTCCTTGTCCGAAACCATGAAGCATCGCAGTCCTAGCACGCGCCGGATCAAGTAGGCAACACCCCGGTGCCTGTTGGTCTTTCAACCAAATTTGATAAGATAATCTACTTCGGGATAGGTCGATGATTGGGGAGATTACGTCAACACACCGGAGCGGAGATGCCGATATGAAAAGGTTCGATGAGATTCGTGGCTTGCTAATGAGCCTTGAAGGAGATTTTGAAAAGTTCTTTGAAAAGGAAGACAAAGCCACTGCTCGGCGCCTTGACGAAGGTCTTCAGAGAGTGTCGAAGATGGCGCAGGAAATCCGCACAGATATTCAAACAAGGATCAAAGCATAGGCCCTCGTTGCCGCGGATCGTCGCTGCAGGAACACAGCTGGATAGCAAAAGAAGATGGTGGGCAAATCGAGCGTAACTCAGTGCCTGCTCTCGTTTGGGAATATCTTTCCGCTTTGGTTCGCGCATGTAGGACACTGCGGAACTGATGCCGCTCCAGCCCCTCGTGCGCGAAACACAGCTTACCGGGTACCCAAACAGATCAGCTCTTCGCCGCCGTCTGGGGTTTCTGCGGGTTCGGTTGGTGAGGAATTTCGGGCAGGGACAATTTGTGTGTTTCCGACAGGAACATCTCGTGCCGCCTGGTATGATAGAGAACATCGAGCACCTGTATGCCACGCATCGATACTCCATGGCACTAAGTCAGAAATTGATCGTCAGCGGACAAGGTTCGAGTCGCTCAAACTGTCCATTATGCCCTGTACAGCGGTCACCTGATAGCTCTACAGAGAAAGGCAGATTCCATGCTGTCGGACGTCCGGTGAAATTACAATTTTAGCCTGGAGCGAGCCTATTTTTGACATTGAATCTCTTTATATGTTCTCATAATGTTCTCATGTGGAGAATCGCTTTTTGCCAGAGAGGATCGTTTGATGATTGGTGGTAGCTGCTGCTGTGGTGCGGTCAAATTCCAACTCTTGGCTGAACCGTCAATGATTGGGACCTGTCATTGTTCGAGGTGCCGCAAGGTCGGCGCGAGCACTATCGTATTCGTGAAGAAAGATGACCTGAAGTGGATTCAGGGACAGGATTACGTGCGGCTTTTCGAGCCGACGTCCCCTTATAAGTATGGCCGATGCTTCTGCAAGAACTGTGGTACTTCGCTTGGCGAGATATTGTCGGAAGCAGACAGCTTTCCAATTGCGGCAAATGCCCTCGATGGAGGACTCGATTTGAAGAACCAGTTCCATGAGTTTGTCGCCGAAAAGCCCTCATGGTACGAAATCTGTGACAATGCGAAGCAGTTCGATGGGCATCCGGTGTCCAGTTGACCTCTTTCCTGGAAAAATTCTGCCATTGCGAATTTATCCGCGTTTTCGTCAGTGATGAGCTATAGAACGAACTGCCGGACAGCGCCTATGTTGCCGGTTGCCTCGCCTGGTCTAAGTGACCGTGAAGCGCACACTGCTGACATCGCCATTTGCGGGGAAGACACGTGTAGTATCATTAATCAGGTGTCATTAATCAGGCATCATTGCTTTCACTCTGATCGGAACAATCAAGCATCGTGCTGGATGAAGAAGAACTATTACACAAGATGGTTGAGGCGACCGAGGAAGCCTTTACTGTATGTCTTGAAAGGTGCGGGAAAGAGAATGCTATAGCTTTTGCGATTTCTTCCGATGAAACAGCAATCACCTTTTCTCCAAGGGTTGCCACTCAATCCGGTATGGAAGATTTCAGAGAATTCGGTACGGATGAGGAATGCTGTTTAACCCTGATAACTGGGACGTCCAAGTAAACACAGATGCGTTGGATGCCATCCAAGATTCTATCCACGAGCTGTATGAAGTGAGTCAAGATGATGACAACGATGACAATTGGCATGAAGAGTATAGCAATCGCGTTTATCAGCTCGCAGTGCGCACCCTCGAAAAGTTGAAGCGAAATCTCTTCTTTTCGGGGAACTTTTATCTCAATGTCTGGGTCTCTGCTTCTGAAGTTCCGTATGCTAAAGCGGTGTCATGGTCTAAGCGGCTAAATGATCGAGATACTCACATGTCATTCGTGAAATGGCTGGATGCCAGCGGGCCAAGCTAAATGGAAAATTGCACCAAGCGAATGCTCCAGGCTCTGGAGACTGTGTTCTCTTGCATCGTGGCCTTGATGTCTTGACACTGATGGTTCCTGCGGTGCCGCTTTAAAGATGAAGGAAGGCCGTAACGATGTCTGAAACCGATCATTCCTGCTTTCCACAATGCGTCGGCGTGGCCGAAGCATGAGTGTCGAAACGGTGTCCGGGGGTAAATCCGTTTCAACCTCGAAACCGGCGCCCACATCGGCGCCCGCAGTGAGTGCCGGAAAGCCGGTGCTGCGCGTTCTTGGAACTTCGGTCACACAGATCGAACCTCTGCGGAAGGCGGCGCAAGAGGACCTTGGCATTGTCCTGGATTTCATCACTCTCGACGGCACTGAAGCACAGCGTCGTGGCGTCTTGGCGCCGCAGTCGTTTGATGTCTACGATCAATGGTTCCACGACATCGATCTGATTTGGCCGACCGGTTCGATTCAAGGAATCGACGTCAGCCGGATCGATCGCTGGGAGCAGATCAATGCCCTGCCGAAGACGGGCCGGCTCTCGCCGCACAATCGATCGGCGGGTGGTGGCGACCCTAGTAAGCGGCTCTACGTTCAACTCGATGGTTCTCTCGGCGATGCACCGTCGGATTTCATCTCCATGCTGCCGACGGTCCACAACGCCGACAGTTTTGCGGGGGTCGGTGCCGATCCCAAAGCACTGAGCAGCTGGGGCAGTCTGCTTGATCCGGAGTGGGCCGGCCGGGCCGTGCTGCAGAGTGATGCGGCGATCGGCAGTCTCGATATGCTGTTGGCCGCCCGCGCTCGTGGGGAATTTGATGCCGAGGATATCGGTAACCTGTCGCTTGAGGAAATTGCAGGGCTGACCGATCTGTTGCGGGGCTATCGCAAGCGTGGCCATTTCCGGCGCTACTGGGCCGACGAAGCCGAAGCAGTGGCGGCCATGCAGGAGCAGAAGCCCGTGATCGGCAGTCTCTGGTGGTCGGGAGTTATCAAACTTCGCGCGCGTGGCGTGCCTGTGGTCGTCGCCACGCCTGAAGAGGGGTATCGCGGTTGGTTCGGTGGCATGGCTCTTTCGGTGCATATCGAAGACCGCGTGCTTGATGCGGCCTACGAATACCTCAATTGGTGGCTCGATGGTTATGCGGGCGCGATGATGGCGCGCAACGGCGCCTATATGTCCAACCCCGAAGCGGTACGCCCCCATCTGTCTGCCAATGAATGGGCTTTTTGGTATGAAGGCAAACCGGCTCGTGACGCCATCACTGATCCGGATGGCTGCGAGATCTATGCGCCGGGTGACGCACGAGAGGGTGGTTCCTACAGCCAGCGCATGTCACGTATCGTGGTCTGGGATGCGGTGATGGATGAGCACAATTATCTGGTCCGGCGATGGGAACATGCCCTCTCCGGGCGCTGATTCTGCCAGACGCCAATTCTTCCAGTCACTGGTTCTCCCGGCCATAGAGTGTCAGGGCTCCCGCCATTTGAGATAAGACGGCAGGTCGGGTTGCGGGAAGACCGAGATCGCCATAAGTCGTTGGCGTGTGCGGTCGGCCGATAACCGCAGATGTTCCTCCAGTGCCTGCGCCGCCATCGGATAGGCGCCGCGCATGATGAATTCGAGAATGATCGCGTGTTCGCGCAGAGCGACCTGAAAGGGTTGGGCGCCGACGAAGGAGGCAAAGACGCGATTGACCACAAGCGCTAGCTGGCTCTGGTGCACCATACGCAGCAGGTGCGGATTGCGTGAACGGGCCAGCAGGCGAATATGGATGTCGGTCTCGAGCTCTTCCAATGCGTCTGCCTCAAGGTTCGGTCCTTGGGCCAGGGCCGCTTCGTGACGCTGCCACATGGCCTTGACCTCCCGCGGCGGCAACAGCGGCGCACTTTCGGCCAGTGCCAGAGGTTCGAGCTTTCCACGCACGGCGAAATAATGCGCGACCTCACGCGCCGTCAAGGGGCCGATGATCCAGTGGGACTGGCGGTTCTTCTGCACAAGACCCCGGTCCTGAAGGCGTGAAAGCAGCTCGCGCACGACCGTCCGGCTGACGTCGTAGTGATCCGCGACGCCTTGCTCGTTGACCCGGAACTGTCCAAAGGGCAGGGCGTGGATCAGCTTGGTTTCAAAGTCGCGGGCGATTCGCTCTGACGTCACCGGCATGGGGTGAATCGGTTCGTCCTCGGGCAGGCCGAACATCTCCCGAGTCAGGGGCGTGCGCGCCGGGGCCGTCCCCTCCGTGCCCCGGACCACAAAACCACGGCCGTCGAAGCGGGCCAAAAGGCCCCGTTCGAGCAAATCCCCCAACGCTGTCCTGACCGGTGTGCGGCTGGTGCCGAAGAGCCGCGCAATTGGCTCCTCAGTGAGCACCGTTCCGGCGGGGAGGCGACCGTTTTCGATCGCCGAGGCCATAAGACTTTCAATGGCCGCGTAACGGGGGGTTGCTTGATCAAGCTCAAAGGAAGAGCCGGTCGCGATGCTATCTGCCACGGTTATTTTATCAACCTTTAATATTGCATTTCGTGCACGAGGTACGTTTTTAATGTGTAATTTATAACTCATTTTGATAAAAAATCCAAGGAAAAACAGGGATTTCCAAGTTTTCTGATAATTAATAATTGACTCTTGAACACGAAAGACACAATCTTTGCCGCGTGACGCCGAGACGTCGCGCTTTCCCTCTATTTGGAGTCTGCTGACGATGATGGTGATGTCGGGTCTGGAGAAATCTTATGATGGCAGACCGGCGATCGCCGACTTTTCGCTCGACGTGCAGGACGATGAGTACCTGACGATTCTGGGTCCGTCCGGTTCGGGAAAATCGACACTGTTGCGTCTGATTGCGGGTCTGGATCGGCTCGATTCCGGTTCCATCACGCTGAACGGCGAGGCCATCACAGGAAAGCCCAGTCATTTGCGCGGGCTTGGGTTCGTGCAGCAGACCTATGCGCTCTTTCCCCACATGTCGGTGCGGGACAACGTGTCCTTCGGTTTGCGCTACCGTCTGGTCGATCCGGTACAGGACGAACACGAAGTGGCCAGACGCTGCGACGCGATGCTCGAACTTGTCGGGTTGAGCGGATTGGGCGATCGCATGGTCGGACAGATTTCCGGTGGTCAGAAGCAGCGCGTCTCTCTTGCGCGCACCCTCGTGACCGAACCGAAAATCTGCCTGCTCGATGAACCGCTGGGCGCGCTCGACGCCAATCTTCGCGAACGCATGACGATTGAGCTGCGCCACATCCGGGCAACGCTGGGCGTCACCTTCATGCATGTGACCGGTAACGAAGCCGAGGCGCTGACCATGGGTGACCGGCTAATCGTGTTGGATCAGGGCCGCGCCATTCAGGTAGACACGCCCGATCGCCTGTTCACACGTCCGGCAACGGTCGCGGTCGCGAAACTCGTCAACAACTACAACATCCTGCCTGGACGGGTCGAAGGCGGCGGCTTCCAACACGGCGATAGCCGTCTCGCTCTTCCCGAACCGGCGCAGGTGGCCGGTTACTATGTGATCCGTTTTGATCAGGTTGCGATCGGCGGGATCGGCGAGGAAATTGCGTCCGGCATGGCCTCGATGGAGGCGGCATTCATCGCCAGCGAATTCATGGGATCGCGCGTCATCTACTTCTTTCGCCGGCCGGACGGCGGGGTCTTCGAAGTCGAACGCCATTTGAGCCGCGACGATCCCGAGGATTACGCACAGGGCGAGACTTGCGCGCTTAGTTGGCCGCTGAGCCAGGTGCTTCTGTACGGCGGCGATGGACGGCTGCTCGATATGCCCGCTGCCGAGGGGAGACTGCAATGAGCGCGGTTGCCGAACGACAGATCAAGAGCGACGCTCATAAAGAGAGTTTCTGGCGCCGTAACGGTCAGTATTTGCTGCTGGCACCAGGTGTTTTCTGGATGCTGCTGTTCCTGGTCGTGCCCTTGATCATGATGGTCTACGTCAGCTTCTGGACCCAGACGACCTTTGCCATCAATTCGGAGTTGACCACGAAATCCTGGGTGACTTTCTTCGCTTCGGAAACCTACTTCGGTGCTTTGATTCGTACGCTCCGGATCTGGTTGATCGTGCTCGCACTGACGTTTGTTATCGGCTATCCGACAGCGCTCTTCATCGGTCAGTTCGTGCGCAACAAGACGGTGCAGACCGCTTTGCTTGTCACCTGCGTTATTCCCTTCTGGACGTCGTTTCTGATCCGGGTTCTCGCCTGGCGGCCGATGCTCGGCAAGGAGGGAGCGATCAATATCGTTCTGCAGAAATTCGGCCTGATCGCTGAGCCGATCGAGGTGCTGCTGTTCACCGAACTTTCGGTCGTGATCGGCATGCTGCAGATCTACGTCGTCTTCATGGTGGGGCCGATCGCATTCATGCTGGCCCGCATCGACGAGAGTCTGCTCGAGGCGGCCCGCGATCTCGGCGCGGATGCCTTCACGATTTTCCGCAAAATCATTTTTCCCTTGAGCCTGCCGGGCGTTGTGGTCGGAGCGATCTTTGTCTCGGTCATGGTACTGGGCGAGTTTGCGACCTCCGCCGCCCTATCCGGACGCAAGGTCAACCTGCTCGGCAATATCATCGTCACCCAGGTCGGTTCTCTGAAATGGGCTTTTGCCGCGGTGATTGGTGTGGTCCTGACCGCGGTGATGGCCATCGTGATTACCGGACTGCTGCGGGTGGTCAACCTGCGCAAGGAGCTGTGATGAGGAGCGTCTCATGTATCATCTGATCAGACTCCGCTGGGGCCTCGCCTTTTACACCGGCCTCTTCATCGCTTTCCTCTATGGACCTTTCGTGGTCATGGGGCTGATCAGCTTTCAGCAGGGACCGGAAGGCGGACCGCAGTTCCCGATCATCGAGTGGTCGACCTTTTGGTATCAGCATGTGATCGGCATCGCACCGGTGTCGCGTGTCGCACCCCTGCCGATCGGCGAAGCCCTGTTCCGTTCGCTCTCGTTGGCCTTTGCGACCATGGTCGTCTCCACCGTGTTGGGAACGCTGACCGCGCAGGCTTTCCGTTCAAAGTTCAAAGGCTCGGGCTTCGTCTTCTACCTGGTCGTGCTGGGAATGATGGTGCCGGGTGTGCTGCTCGGGCTGGGCATGGCGCTGGTTGCAGACCAGATGGATGTCGCGCGTACCTGGTGGGGCACGGCGTTTCTGCTGCATGTGGTCTACACTTATCCCTTCGCGTTCCTGGTCATGCTGGCGATCTTCAACCGCTTTGACAAATCGGTTGAAGAAGCCGCCTGGATGCTGGGCGTGCCGCCGGGCCGGACTTTCCGGAAAGTGACCTTTCCAATGATCTTTCCGGGTGTGCTGTCGGCAATGCTCTTTGCCTTTACCCTTAGCTATGACGAATTTCCGCGCACGCTTTTCACCGGCGGGTCCGAAGTCACCATGCCGATCGCCATCTACGGCACCTTCGCGGTGGAAATTCACCCGAACCTCTTTGCCTTCGGCGTGCTGACGACGCTCTTCTCCTTTGCACTTCTGACGGTCTACGGCGTGCTGATGGGCATGTCGACCCGCCGCTCCCGGTTGCGCACTTCCGGTATCCAGGAGGATGTGGCATGAGCCGGCTGAACGAACACTGCGCCATTGTCACCGGTGCCGGCGCGGGGATTGGGCGGGCCATCGCCCAGCGGCTTGCCTCCGAGGGTGCGAAAGTCGTTGTCAATGACCTCTCACTCCAGGCCGCGGAAGAGACTGTGGCGGTGATTGCGCGTGCCGGCGGGCAGGCGCATGCAGTTCGCGGCGATGTTTCGGATCAGGCGGATGTCGAACGTGCCTTCGGCTTCTGTGAAAAACACTGGGGCAACTGCAGTCTTCTTGTCAACAACGCGGGGATCGTACAGCAGACCCGATTCGCCGACATGGAGGTTGCCGATTGGGACCGGATGATCGCCGTGCATCTTCGGGGCTGCTTTCTGGGTTGCCGCCGCGCGGTCGGTCCGATGCGCGAAAGGGGCAGCGGCGTCATCATCAACATCGCTTCGCAACTGGGTCAGATCGGCGGCGTAGAGCTGGTCCATTACTCGGCGGCCAAAGCCGGAATGATCGGTTTGACCAAAGCCTTGGCGCGCGAGGTCAGCAGCGAAGGCGTTCGGGTGAATGCGGTGGCGCCCGGGCCTATCAACACCGAACTGGTTATGGCGCTGTCGGATAGCTGGCGCGCGGCGAAAGCGTCCGAACTGCCGCTCGGGCGTTTCGGAGAGCCGGAAGACGTCGCGGCAACGGTGGCCTTCCTCGCATCGGAAGATGCCAGGATCTACGTGGGGCAGGTGCTCGGGCCCAACTCTGGCGACGTGATGCTGTGAAGGGAAGGCTGTATGTCACAACTGATTGAAAAAACCGTTTTGATCACCGGCGCCGGCATCGGCATCGGCCGGTCGACCGCCAAGGCTTTTGCCAGGGCGGGGTATCGGGTGATCGTGACCGACGTCCTGAAAGACGCGGGCGCGGCCCTTGCCGGTGAGATCGAAAGCGAAGGCGGGGCGGCGGAGTTTCATTCCCTCGATGTGACCTCGACTGATCAAACCAATGCTCTGGTTGCCACCGTCGAAGACCGCCATGGCGCACTGGATTGCGTGGTCGCGAACGCGGGCATCGCCATCAAGGTGCCGCTTGAGGAACTCACGGACGAGCGCTGGGATGAGACCTTCGACGTGGATCTGAAAGGCATGATCCGGATCGTACGTGCGGCTGCACCGAAGATGCGCGCTGCCGGTAAAGGCTCGATCGTCTGCCTGTCGTCGATTATGGGGGTCGCCTACGGCTGGGATGAGCATGTGCATTACTCGGCGGCAAAATCGGGCGTCGTCGGACTGGTGCGTGGTCTCGCCGTCGAACTCGCCGCCTCCGGCGTGCGCGTGAACGGTGTTGCTCCGGGATACATCCGGACTGCACAGGCACTCTCTAAAGAAAATTCGCTTGGGCCCGAAGGCCTGGAAGCCGCGGCGGACTTTATTCCAATGGGCCGCGTCGGCGAACCCGAAGATATCGCGGACGTCATTCTGTTCCTTGCCTCCACTGCGGCCCGCTACATGACCGGGCAGGTCGTCACTGTCGACGGGGGATTGTTGGTCGGCCGCTACTAGGTCGGCTTTGTGCGTAAACAAAGAAAACAAACCATGAGACGAAAGGGAGAGGTTCCATGAATAGCTTTACAATGAATCGGCGCCGGTTTCTGTCGAACGCCGGGGCATTAGGCTCCGCCACCGCACTTATGCATCCGTCGTTGTCCTGGGCCGCGGGCGGTATTGGCAGCCAGGACCTGCGGACCGTCGGTCTGTCGGTGACCGTACAAGAACGTATTTTGAACGACTTCAAGGCGAAGTCGGGCGTGGGCTCGGTGAACGGCAAGGCCGATATTTTTCCGAACACCCAGACCGAGCTGCTGTCGGGCTCCAATGCCTACGACTGCTGGGAGATCATTGGCGAACGCCTGCCGGCCATGACGGCAACCAAGACCATTGCGCCCATTGCGACCTCCGATCTTTCCAACTGGGGCAAGATCCGATCGACCTTCACCGACGCCGACCCCAAGATGGAACCGCGGGCGCAGATCTCCGGCCAGATTTGGGCGGACGATGCCAAGACCCAGCTCTGGATGGTACCGACGGTCTACAATTTCGATTCCATCGGCTACCGCCCGGATCTGGTAAGTGCGGAAGAAGCCAACACCTGGACTGCGCTGTTCGATCCTAAGTTCAAGGGTAAGACCGGTCTGAACGTCGATCCGCTGATCGCCTTCGGACAGGCCATCCTGGCCATGAACTCGCTCGGGTTGCTGAACGTACCGAACCCGGGCAATCCGAACATAGAGGAAATCGACGAAGCGGCGAAGTTCCTGATCGCGAAAAAGAAGGAAGGCCAGTTCCGCGCGCTCTGGGGTGACTTCGGCGAACTGGTCAATCTGCTGGCCTCCGGCGAGATGATCCTGGCCGATGCTTGGCAGCCGGCTGTTATGGCGGTGAAGGCCCAGGGCATCGAATGCTCCTACGCCGTGCCGAAGGAAGGCTATCGCGCCTGGTCCATCGGTATTTCACTGATCGCGAATTCTTCCAACGCGGATGCGGTGAAGGCCTATGCCGACTACTGGCTGTCGGGTCCGCCTGCGGTCATCGTGTCGGAGCAGGGTTACTACTCACCGACCACCAACATCGAGACGGCCATGCCAGCCGAGAAGTATGCTTTCTGGTATGAAGGCAAACCCTGGATCGGTGCCACCGAGCGCGGCATCAAGGAAGGCGATCTGCGTGACGGCGGCTCGCTGGCGGAGCGCGCGAAGCACGTGTCCTACTGGCACCAGTGGCCGGACGAGTACGACCACCTGATCATGCGTTGGGACGAATTCCTGAGCGCCTGATACCTGACCAATACCCTGGTCCCTGACTAAACACTGGGAGGGAACGATCCCTGGTCCCTCCCAGCCTTTTTTCAGCAAGAAATGAAGTCGTTGATGAGCCAGCACGATCTGGAACTGAAAAAGCTGCGCAAAGTCTATCCCGGCGGCACGGTTGCCGTAGAGGCTTTCGACCTGCAGGTGGAACGGGGAGAGTTCATCTCCTTCGTTGGCCCCTCGGGCTGCGGCAAAACCACGACCCTGCGCATGATCGCGGGTCTGGAGGATATTTCCGGGGGCAGCCTGCTCATTCGTGGTAAGGATTTTACCAAGGTGCCGACAGAGCGGCGGCCGACCTCGACTATCTTTCAGAACTACGCGATTTTTCCCCATATGACCGTGCGGGAGAATATCGAGTTCGGCCTGACCGTCCGCAAGGTCGCCGCGGACGAGAAGAAACGCCGGGTTGATGCGATCATCGAAAAGCTCCAACTCGGCGATGTAGCCGGTGCCAAGGAAGGGGCGCTGTCCGGTGGGCAAAAGCAACGCCTGGCGCTGGCGCGCGGTTTAATAACGGAACCGGACATCCTGCTGTTGGATGAGCCGTTGGGCGCGCTGGATGCGAACCTGCGGAAGTCCATTCAGGAAGAACTCAAACTGCTGCAGCGTTCGCTCAACATCACTTTTATTTTCGTAACGCATGCCCAGTCCGAAGCGCTCTCGATGGGGGACCGGGTGGTGGTGATGAACACGGGGCGCGTGGAGCAGATCTCCGCACCCTTTGAACTCTACACCCGACCCAAGTCGCCCTTTGTGGCCCGCTTCATCGGCCGCAATCAGATGATTGACGGTACGCTGGACGAAGTCCACGACGGGCGGGCCAGCGTGGCGACGCGCTTTGGTGTTCTCTCGGGTGTGCCGTCTTTTGAGCGCACCGATTCAGCGAGCGGCGCAAACGCCATGATCGTCGTGCCGTCAGAATACGTCGAGATCTTCGCCGCGGGTGCTTCGGCCTCGGACGAGCTGCGCGACCGGGTGAGCGGCGTGGCCACGGCGATCGATAAAGCCGGACAGGTTGTCTACGTCACCGTAGAGCTCGACAGCACGCTTAGTGTTCGTCTGGAAAGCCACATGGAAAACATCGCCGGTCGCGGTATCGAGCCGGGTAGCAGCGTCGATCTCCGCTGGCGGCCCGAGCGCGCCACGGTCGTGCTGGGCGGGTCTTAGGACGGGCTGGGCTCTTTAACTGACGGTACATTTAACCACGCAGTTCTTCACATAAGGGCCGCCCCGCGGCCCGCCAACAAGAGGAGACTTAGAGTATGGCTAAGGAAATCAAGTGCGCGTTTGGCGTCGATGTGGATGCCGTCGGCGGCTGGCTCGGATCTTATGGCGGTGAAGACAGCCCCTGCGATATTTCACGCGGCCTCTTTTCCGGCGAGGTGGGTTCGATGCGGATCCTCAAGCTCTTCGAGCGCTGGGGCATCAAGTCGACCTGGTTCATTCCCGGTCATTCGATCGAGACCTTCCCTGAGCAGATGAAGGCAGTGGCCGAGGCCGGCCACGAAATCGGTATGCATGGCTACAGCCATGAAAACCCGATTGCCATGACGCCGGAGCAGGAAGAGGCGGTGATGGACAAATCCATCACGCTGATCGAGGATCTCTGTGGGCGTCGGCCCACCGGCTATGTTGCGCCTTGGTGGGAGTTCTCGCCGGTGTCCAACGAGCTGCTGCTGAAGAAGGGCATCAAGTACGATCACTCCCTGATGCACAATGACTTCTCGCCCTATTACGTGCGAGTCGGCGACAGCTGGACCAAGATTGACTACACGAAGAAAGCTGAGGAGTGGATGAAGCCGCTGGTGCGCGGTCAGGAAACCGACTTGATCGAAATCCCGGCTTCCTGGTATCTGGATGACCTGCCGCCGATGATGTTCATGAAGGCGGCCCCGAACAGCCATGGTTTTGTCAACCCGCGTCATCTGGAAGAGATGTGGCGCGATCAGTTCGACTGGGTTTACCGGGAGATGGACTATGCGGTCGTGACCTTCACGATCCACCCTGACGTATCCGGAAAACCGCAGGTGTTGCTGATGCTGGAGCGGCTTTACAATCACATTATCAGCCATCCGGGCGTGTCCTTCACGACCTTCGACGCTATCGCGGACGACTTCGCCAAGCGTAATCCGCGCAGCTAAAATCCAATCGGGCGGGGCGTTATCTGCGGTCCGCCCAACGTTTTTCCGGAGAGCAACATGTGCGGCCTGTGCGGTCTGCTCGGCATCGTCCATTGGACCGAAACCTCGGCGCATCCCGACGCCTTTACCGGCGCGGCACGGCGCACCATTCGTGCCGAACGCCTGCAGCGGACCCGGATCGTCAATGCGGCTCTGGCACCGCTGCGTATGAAGGTCGGCGATTTTCAGGCCTCGGCCTATGTTCTTTCCTCGCCGACCGGTCGGCAGGAGATCGTCGACGACATCCAGTCGGTCTGGGGCGCAGCGGAAAAACTGCGCGGCGTTGCGGTCGATCCCTTGGATCCCAATTATCTCGCGGCGCTGGATCGGATCGGGCGATGATTCCGGTTAACATCGTCACCGGCTTTTTGGGCTCGGGTAAGACCACGCTGCTGCGTGAGATCCTGCAGCGGCCGGATTTTTCCGACACTGCGGTGATCGTCAACGAGTTCGGCGAGATCGGGCTCGACCATATCTTGCTGGAGGAGGTGGAGGAGGGTGTTCTGCTGCTTGAAAGCGGCTGCATCTGCTGCACCATCCGCTCCGATCTGCAGGAAACCATTCGTGGATTGCAAGAAAAGGCGGCCAAAGGGGTGATCGCACCCTTCCGCCGGATCGTGATCGAGACCACAGGGCTTGCGGATCCGGCGCCGATTGTCTCGACCATCGCGGCGGAACCGGTGATCCGCAATCACTTCCGCAACGCCAACATCATCTGCACCCTGGACGCCGTGAACGGACTGGCGACGCTGGCGCAGCAACCGGAGGCAACCAAGCAGCTTGCAGTTGCCGATCGCATTCTGATCACCAAGACCGATATGGCCGATGAAGCGGCGGTCGATGCGCTCGAAACCCGTGTGGACGCGATAAACGCAATTGCCGTGCGGGGTCGTTCGACAGGTGCGGATTTCGAGGCACAGCTTCTGTTTGCCGAAGACATTGGTGATGCAGGTTGGCGGTCCACCGAGATCGTCCGTTGGCTCCAGGACGATGCTACCAAGTCCCACGAGTCAGCTCATGATCATCATCATTCCCATGGTCACACAGCTTCCGTACATTCCTTCACGGTCAGCTATCCGCGCCCCATCGACTGGACGGCCTTCGGCGTCTGGTTGACCGCGCTGCTTCATGCCCACGGCGAACGTATCCTGCGGGTTAAAGGCATCCTGAATGTGCGTGAGAGCGAGACACCTGTCGTGATTCAAGGTGTGCAGCATGTGGTGCATCCGCCTATGCATCTGGGGGCCTGGCCGGACGACGGGCGGGATTCGCGGATTGTTTTCATCGTTCGGGACATCGATGAAACAGCAATCCGGAGGTCTCTGATCGCGTTTCTGGAGATGGCAGCACGTTTGACGGATGAAGCCCTTGCGGTCTAACCAGGGTGCTTGAAGCCTTTTTGACAGATGTGGCGCCGGTTGCCGCGGTGGGAGTCGTCGGCTGGCTCTTCGGCCGGGCAGGCCTCTTTAATGGCGAAGATGCACGCTCGATCAACCGTTTCGTCTTCTTCGTCGCGTTGCCCGTGCTCCTGTTCCGACTGTTGGCAGAGGCGCCGCGCGAGGCTTTCGACGCCCTGCTTGCCGGCGGTTACCTTGCCAGCGAATTCCTGCTCTATTTCTTAGGCTTCGCCGTTGCCCGCTGGGGCTTTCGCCGGGAGCTGCGCGAATCCCTGTTACTGGGGATGGCCTCAGCTTTCGTCAACCATGTCTTTTTCGTCCTTCCGGTCGCGCTCAATGCCTATGGCGCAGATGCGGGTCCGCCGATTCTGACCATCGTTGCGGTCGATTCCGTCGTGCTTTACGCCGGCACCATTCTGATGATGGACTGGCTTAGCGCCCAGAACGTGGCACCGCTGCGCGTGATCGGACAGACCCTAAAAAATCCCCATGTGATCGGCATTGCCCTGGGGATTGCGGTCAATCTGTCGGGACTGTCTATGCCCGAGGGGCTCGGCGTCTTTGCAGACTTCGTGGGATCGGCGGCTTCACCGGCGGCGCTTTTCGCGATCGGATTGGTGCTCAGTGCCCGCGGCGGCGGTGTCGGAACGGCCGTGGCCTGGGCGATCGCCGGTCTGAAGATTGTTGTTCATCCTGCCATCGCCTGGGCCGTCTTTTCATTTCTCGCGCTGCCGGTCGCCGCCATTGATCCGGCTCTGTTGGTTGCCGCCGGACCCTGCGGTGCGCTCGCTTTTGTCATCGCTCTGCATTATGAAGTTCCCGTCGACGCCATTGCGCGGGCAATTCTGATATCCACTGTCGGTTCGCTCGTCGGATTATCCGTTCTGATTTAACGCCCACTAAACTTAATCTTCGACTGACTAAATGCCTGGAGGTTTTCTGCCATGACTGATCTTGCCGTTTTGTCCCGCTGCACCGCTTCTGAAATAGGCCGTGCGCTGGCTGCGGGAGAGGCTAATCCGGTCGCGCTGGCCGAACATCTTTTGCAGAAGATCGAGGCTGCCAGCGACAGCAACGTCTTTCTGCGGATTACGAGGGAACGCGCGATCGCTGAGGCCCGGGCCAGCGAAGCGCGGTTGACGGCAGGTCGGCCGCTTTCCGCGCTGGATGGTGTGCCGCTCGCCTGGAAGGACCTCTTCGACATAGCGGGCGAGGTGACCACGGCGGCATCGGACATTTATCGCGACGCACCGCCTGCACAAAGAGATGCCCCCTGCGTTGCCAATGTGACGGCGGCCGGCATGGTCGCCTTGGGCAAAGTCAATTTAACTGAGTTCGCCTATTCCGGCATCGGCCTAAATCCGCATTTCGGCACTCCGGCCAATCCGCACAGCCCGTCGGTGCCGCGTGCGCCTGGCGGATCTTCTTCCGGCTCCGGTGTTTCGGTTGCGGCCGGGCTGGCACCCTGCGCGATTGGCACCGATACAGGTGGTTCGGTCCGGATTCCGTCGTCCTTCAACGGACTGGTCGGTTACAAATCGAGCGAGGGTTGGATTGACGGCGCGGGTGTCTTCGCGCTATCGCGCACGCTGGATACGGTCGGGCCCCTGGCGC
The DNA here is from genome assembly GCF_947331435.1 of Pelagibius sp. Alg239-R121. Classification (GTDB taxonomy): domain Bacteria; phylum Pseudomonadota; class Alphaproteobacteria; order Kiloniellales; family Kiloniellaceae; genus Denitrobaculum. The sequence goes on from NZ_CAMZOF010000005.1 coordinate 505,122, forward strand.
GTTCGGTCGAGGATTGTGTGTCGCTCGATGCGGCCTTGCGGGGACTGCGACGGTCGCCTGTTCAGCACCGGTCCGCCGAGGGGCTCAGTCTCTTTGTGCCTGAGACCATCGTGCTCGACGACCTCGATCCGGCGGTGGCCGAAAATTTCGAGGCCAGTCTAAGGACACTCGAAGCGGCGGGTGTAAGAGTCACGCGCGGTCCTCTGGATATCTTCTCCAAGGCGGCTGAACTGGCGGCTGAGTTCGGGTCAATCACCGCGGCCGACGCTTATGTCGAGCATCGCGCGCTGGTGGAGTCCAACCAAGTAAGCCGTATCGACCGCCGGGTCGTTGCGCGCATTATGGGCGGGAAGGGGATGTCGGCGGCAGATATGATTTCCCTACAGCGGGCGCGTGCGGACCTGATCCGTGAGCTTGCCGCCCGCATGGGCGACAGTCTGATCGCCATGCCGACGACAGCTATCACGGCCCCCGAGATTGCGCCACTGGAAGCCGATGACGATCTCTTCCATCGGATTAACCTCAAGGCGCTTCGCAATACCATGCTCGGCAACTTTTTGAATCTGCCCGGGCTTGCCTTGCCGAATGGGTGCGATGCCGAGGGTATGCCGACGAGTTTTCTCTTGAACGGCCTGGCTGGGACCGATGAGCGTCTGCTGGGTTACGGACTGGACGTGGAACGGGTGTTCAATGGCGGGTAGGACTAAATTGTGGAAATAGCGGCCTTCGTGCCGGTCCAAAGAACGCTGATAGTGTTGAAGTAAATATGGTTAATCTTCATTCACTATAATAAATAAACAAATATTCACGACGATTTCGGAAGATGCCTCGTTGAAATGGCGAGGTATGCCTTGTGGTATTTGTAAATCACTCAAGCATTATTCACCGCTCATTGGGTGTAGTGATCGGTTTAATGCTGTTGGGCCAAGTAGGCTCGGTCTCAACTGTTTATGCGTCTTACGGTGACGCATTTCCAGAAGGGCGCTTTATTCGAACGGAACGCTTTCCGGCCTATTCGAAGTGGCTGCAGGTCATGGAGAAAGACTGGGCACGGGACGCGACGGATGAGGCCACCTGCGCGCGTAACCTCGGAAGACCCTGCCGCCTGTTGAACTGGTCCCGGTTTGTCGAATCTCTTCGCAAAGAGGATCCGGCCGAGCAGTTGCGCTCAATCAACAGCTACATAAATCAAACCCGTTTCATTGAAGACCGGGACAACTGGGGCGCCAAGGACTACTGGGCCGCGCCGGCGGAATTTCTCACCAGAGGCGGAGACTGCGAGGACTACGCGATCTCGAAATACCTGTCGCTGCGCCAGCTTGGAATTCCTGCCGAGCAGCTTCGTGTCGTTGTGCTCGAGGACAAGCGCCGCAGGGTCGCCCATGCGGTGCTGGTGGTCGAATTAGGTGAGGAGAGTCTGGTTCTGGATAACCTGAGCGACCGCGTGGTTTCCTGGTCCGAGGTCGGGCATTACCGGCCGCTCTATTCTCTCAACGAGCAATCTGCCTGGCTGCATGTCAAAGTAAGAGACAGGCTTTAGGTCGTGGCTCATTGGCTCGCCCGGCAGCGAGCCGTCGCCTTGTTGAAAGGGGTCAACGATAGCGACGGCGCTCTTCGCTGCGGTAATGCCAGGCGGCGAAGGTCATGAACTCCTCCTGCCGACGCCCGCGGAATGACCCGGCTGTTGACGGCAGCCCAGATAATCTCTCCAAACATGCGGGTTGGCAGATAAGGCGAAGACCGCTGCACCAAGTCGGGTAGGAGGTTCGGCGGCAACCAAAGGTCGCCGGAGAAAAGTTCGATACTTCTCTGTCGACGTTGGTAGGGGGTACCTAATTTTGGCTCATTTGTCCTGGGGCGCACAAAGCGAATTGCACCCGCAGGTATCCCAAGAGCGGCCGTTGGAGTGGGATGGCAAGGGAGATTTTTGTACGTTCTCAGACCAAGGCGTTCCCTCATCTCGGTCTTCGTATTCGTCGCCTGCTGCAGTCTTGTCGTCGCACTGCTAAGTAAGCCGTCTTGCCACAAGCGATCCAGTTAGCCTAGGCTGTGAACCGGACTGACAATGAGCCGGTCCGAAAAGATACCAGACGCTAAGACTGGAATTGAGCAATCCGAAAACGCGCAATACAAGATCTGGCGCGGTGAGCGGCAAAAGCTGGGAGGCTTGGGAATGCGGACGGTGAAATGGGTCTCGGCTAGTTTGATCGTTGTGCTCGCTCTATGGTCGGGTACCGCATCGGCACAAAGCGGCCGGCTGACAGTGGAGTTGAACAAGTTTGAGCCGATTGAAAGCGGCTGCCGGACTTTTTTTCTGTTCCGGAACACCACTGAGTTTACGTTCAAGGCCTTCGAGATGTCTCTCGCGATACTCGATTCACAAGGCATCATCGACCGCCTGTTGACAGTCGAAGCTGCGCCTTTGCCCGCCGAGCGCACAACCTTGAAGCTCTTCGAGATTCCGGAAACCCAATGCGACAGTATCGGTGAGATTTTGCTGCATGAGATCGTGCAATGCGAACCAGATCAAGGCGAGGCCCCCGACTGTTTTTCCGTCATCGATCTGAAGTCGCGCGCGACCGCCCCGCTGGTCAAATAACCGAGGCGTAAAGCGAGGTAGTCCGGACCATGATGGAGACCTTTTCCCACTGGCTAGAAGCGGGCGGTCCCATCGTCATTATCCTCGGTGTGCTTTCGATCTACTCCCTTGCGCTGGTTGTGTTGAAGCTGATCCAGTTCCGCGGGGCTCTGTCCGGCCGGGCCGATCGGGAGTCCGCTCTGGCAGCCTGGCGAAGCGGATCTCCCGTCGAAGCCAGAAAGCTGCTTCTTGACAGCGCAAACCCGGTCAATGAGGTCGTTGTCGCGGCCATGGAAGGGATGATTACGCGTTGGGATGCCGCGGTGCTGCGCGAAGAAGTCGAACGTATTGCCAACGAACGCCTGGAGATTTTGGGGCGCCATCTGCGCACGCTGGAAGTTCTGGCTGTAGTCAGCCCACTCTTAGGGCTCCTGGGGACCGTGCTCGGCATGATCGCGTCCTTCCAGCAACTCGAACTGGCAGGCGGCAGCGCCAATGCAGCCGTTCTGGCCGCCGGTATCTGGCAGGCGCTTCTGACCACGGCAATGGGATTGATCGTCGCCATTCCAGCTGCGATTGCCGCGAACCTGTTGGGAGCCAGGCTGGATCGGGTGGGCCATGTGATCGAGGATTGCGTCACCCGCCTCTTTGTGGCCGATCACAGTCGTGACGATCACAGTCGTGACGATCACAGTCGTGAAGACGGGCGCAACGATCGCTCAGGCGAGGATTGAGGGCTCAGTGAAATGCGGTTAGCGCGACGAAGACGACTCGGGCCGCTGATATCGATGACACCTTTGATCGATGTCATGTTTATTCTACTCGTCTTTTTCATGGTAACTTCGACTTTTCTCGATCTGGACATGATCCCCCTGGTGGGAAGCAGTCGTCCGACCGCCGATCAGCGGGATGCGCCCGCAGCTAAATCCACATCCATGACTGGAGTGGGGAGTTTCATGGTCAGGCTGAGCGCCGATGGGCGCGCCTACGTGTCCGGACGTCCTGTTGATCCCACAACCCTACAAACGATGGTCTCGACACGGGCCGCAGCGGGCTCTTCAAAGCCGGTTCTGGTTTTGTCGTCCGGTTTTGCCACCACGCAGGCGCTTGTCAGCCTGATGGACTTGCTGGCTCAAGCCGGCGCGCAGGACGTACGGGTTGTCCGAATCGAGGCACAGTGATGCGCCTGCGCCGCCAACCCGTTCGCCCACACCATGAGACCATCATTGCGCTCATCGATGTCGTTTTCTTTCTCTTGGTCTTTTTCATGCTGGTGGGCCGCATGGATGCGACATCGCCGTTTGAATTGTCGCCTCCGATCTCGGTCGGCGGCGATTCGCTGCCTGCCGGAGGCGCAACCGTCAGCGTTTCTGTCGACGGGCGTCTGGCCCTCGATGGAGTGGAACAGACCCGTATTGACCTTGTGGAGACTCTTGAGGCAGCGGTGAGGCGCTCGGACGCACCGTTACTGGTACGCATCAATGCCCACGCGGAGGCGCCCGTACGGCATCTGCTACAGTTGGTTACGGCGCTGGAGGGGCTCGCGAAAGCTGAGATCGTGCTGGTCGTGACGCCGAATGCAACATGACCTATGCCGCAGCACGCAGAGGCGAACCGGCGCTGGCCTGGATTTCCGCAATAGCCGCGTCATTGGCTGTAAATCTATTACTGATCTTAATCGTCCTGTTGGCGGTTGAGCCCGACTCGGTTCCCTTTACCGAAGAGATCAAGACACGTTTTCAGATGTCCGCGATGAATGTTCCCGCGCACCGGGCCGAAGCGGGGGACACTAAGGGTGAAACCGCGGAAGCCTCCGAGGCCGCCAGCGAGTCTCTCGGCGTGCGAAGCGTACCGAGCAGCCGCGCGCGGCCGGTGACGCCGGAGGGCCGGTCTGTGGCGGCGACAACGCCGCAGGTCACAGTTACAAAAGGCCAACAGCCCGCGGGCGAGACAATGCGCGCCTCGGCGCCTGCCAGCGACCAGCTTACGGTGGCTTCAGTCGCCGGGACCTCAATTGCGCCCTCGGCGGCAACTGCACGAAACGTCACGGCCGCCGATCCTTCGTCGGCCGTGAAAGCTGTCGCGGCACTGGATAACCGTGGAACCGCCGCACGCGCTGTCGTACCGACCGCCGAGATCACCGGCAGTGCTGCTGTACCGGCGCGGAAGCTATTGGCGTCACGAGGTGCCGGCGCGGTGCTTTCGAGTACGGAGCGTTACGTAAAGACAACAAAGGCCGTGTCTGCACAGAGCCGGAAGCTGGAGAGCGCGGCGGCGCAGGGGCTTGGCGTGAATTCCTCGAAGATTGCTGCCGACCGGCTGCGTAAGATCACCGCCAGCGGGCTGGGGCTCGACAGTATCGCGCCTGCCACGGATTCTGCTCTGGCGGCGAATCCGGAGACGACCTCTCTTCAGCCCAGTGTGACGCGCGAATTCGCCAGAGCGGTGGCGCCGGCCAGCGTATCGCAAGCCGCGGTGGCGACAACGGCATCAATCGCCTGGTCCGGTGATACCAACACGGTCCTCGACGAACAGTCTGTGGCGGCAATCCAGTCATTCATGCAGCCGGGTGAGGTCGCGCAGAGTGCGTCCTTTGCAGGCTCGGTCCGTGATGGGATCGGCGGTGCACTGGCGCAGTTTCCCTGCAGCCGCCTGCAGGCCGCATTTCAGCCCGACAGCGGCGTCCTCGAGATTCGCGGACATGTGCCTGCAGCGGCTATGCAGGCAGATGTCGTGGCCATGCTGGAACGCTCCGTCGGCGGTGCGATTCCCATCGGCAGCAGCCTGTTGGTTTTATCGGCGCCGCAGTGCGGTGTGCTTGACGCCGTAGAAGGACTCGGACTTCCTCAATCGAAGGACCAGGAAAACGACCCACTGGAGGTAGGTCAGGAGGCCCAAGCCCAGATCCTCTCGTTCGAGGAGGCGCAGAAGGTGGTTTTCTCGCTGCAGGCACCGGAATTCGATGCTCATATTTACGTCGATTACTTCGATAAGGACGGCACAGTCGTGCACGTTTTGCCCAACAAATATCTTTCTGCCAACAGGCATCCGGCCAATGCCCGCTTTGATATCGGCGATGACGACGCATCGGGCTCGGGATTTGAAATGCGCGTTGCGCCGCCCTTCAGTCAGGACATCGCCGTCGTGCTGGGCACAAACATCAAGCTGCACGATGAGCCGCGGCCGCTAAGTGAGGATGCCGAGGGTTATTTGTCGTGGTTGCGCAACCGTATCAACAAGCTTCGGTCGGAGAACTCTGCGTTCCGAGGTGAGTGGGCTTATCTCTTCGTCCGAACCGGACCGAAAGGTACCTTCAATTAGCTTGTGATCCAAGCTGAGGCTACATGGGTTTGTCTTGCTAAAATCAGTGAGTTACGCTACCAGTTGTTTTTATCGTCTCAGTTGAAAAAACGCCTTTCCGAATGGTTTGGCGTGTATTGATGAAGTAAAACTGCAAGAATAGAAAAACAGCCTGATTTTGTTGGTGGGGCGAGGTCGAACAGGCTGGTTAACGGGTGTATCGAAGGGGGTGTTTCTTGGTTCCGCTGCAGGCCTGGGGATATCGGCGAATGCACGTATGCGTGGATCCTTCAAATGAGGGGGGAGAAATGCGCAGCGTTTTCACACGATCTATATACGGCTTGCTGTTTGCAGCCGTTGTTTTTGCCCTCACTTTTCCTGCGCCGGTGATGGCGCAGCAGCTCCCGCCGTCGGTCGAGCCGGGCGTGATTCAGAAACAACTTGAGCAACCGGAGCTGCCTAAGGCGGCGCCGCCCATCGACATTCCCGATATAGGTCAGTCGACGCCGCCGCCGGGCGCCGGGGAAGTGCGTTTCGTCCTGACCGACCTTCTGGTCATCGACAGCACGGTTTACACCGAAGAGGAACTGCGTCCGATTTGGGAAGGCCTGCTAAATCAAGAAATTACTCTCACTCAGTTTTACGAAATTGCCGCGGCCATCACGATCAAGTACCGCAACGACGGCTACATTCTTTCGCGGGCGCTGGTGCCGCCTCAGGAAATCATCGACGGCATCGCCGAAATTGAAGTTATCGAAGGCTATATCGACAACGTCGTGATTGAAGGCGAACCGAGTGGGCCAATGTCGCAGATCGACGACAAGGTTCAGGCGATCCTGGACAGTCAGCCGCTGCACTCGGACGTGCTGGAGCGCAATTTGCTGCTGCTCAACGACTTGCCGGGGGTGATTGCACAATCGATTCTCCGGCCGTCGATCACAACGCCAGGGGCCTCCGAACTCGTGATCGTTCTCGAAGAGAGCACGTTCTCCGGGGCGGCTTCGGTCAACAACAGGGGTTCCAGGTTTTTGGGGCCTTATCAGGCCGGCCTGAGTGTTCGGGCGGATAATCTTCTGGGGCTCTATGAAAGTACGGAACTGGAAGTCGTTGGAACGGCACAGATCAGTGAGCTTAAGTTTGCGGCGCTGACTCATACCCAGCAGCTCAACAGCGATGGCACGACCCTGACCGTGATCGGCTCGCTGACCGATACCGAGCCGGGTTCGACCCTTGATGTCCTTAATATCGAGGGGCGCTCCGAAGCTGTGACATTGACGGTTTCTCACCCGATGATCCGGTCCCGCCGTCAGAACCTGTCTCTTGTCGGCGGCTTCGATTACAGGAATTCCGAGACCAAGATCCTGGGAGTGACGAGTTCAGAAGACCGGATCCGTTCCGTTTTTGTCGGCGGGACCTATGACTTTATCGATGAGTTCCGGGGCATCACGCTCCTGGGTGCAGAGTTGAGGCAGGGCATCGATATCCTCGATGCGACCGAAACCGGATCCGATAACCTGTCCCGCGCAAATGGCCGCAGCGACTATACCAAGCTGGTCGCCTCGGTGCGGCGCAAGCAGACTCTGGCACCCGGATGGTCGTTGAGCGCCGCAGTTACCGGGCAGTATGCCTTCAGTCAGCTGCTTGCCTCCGAGGAATGTGGTCTCGGCGGCGAGGAATACGGCAGCGCTTACGATCCTTTCGAGATAAGCGGAGATCACTGTCTGGCTGCGCGCTTCGAACTGCAATACGGTGATGCTTCGGAGTTGGAATACATCGACAGTTTCGAACTTTACGGCTTCACTGATGTGGGAGCCGTCTGGCAGATCGACAACAATGATCGGGACAATCGGCAGAGCCTGGCGTCGATCGGAGTTGGGGCGCGCGCCAATCTGATCGAGGATTTCTGGGGATCGTTGGAATTCGCCGTTCCGATGACGCGCTCTCCGACGGTGGACCGAGACGACGGTGATAAGAAACCGCGGCTTTTCTTCAGCATCATCAAGAGGTTTTAGGTCGTGCTCGACATCAATCTGTAAAAAATTCCGACAAACTGTCGGGCGTTTTGGCAGGTTATCGACCGGTATTTCGAGAGTGTTGAAGTCAAGCATTTGAAATTTATGCGCTAAACCTGGCAACGGGATTTGGTACAAGAATTGCAAGTTTAAGGTGTGGAATTTTGCCGCCACTTTGCCAGACCCTGGCTGGCCGGGCGCCGCAGGCAGGTAAATATGGAACGGTGTGATGAGCGCGACACAAAGTGCCGTGAGAGTCCGAGGGTTAGAGTGGGTCTTACTTCACGCAGTTGGTGAAGGTAATAAAGGTCGAAGAGCATGAATAAGAACTGGCAGGGAACGGCTTCAGCGCGACGGCAGGGATATTGGTTCTGTAGAGGCGACCGAAGCCGGCATCAGCTGCTTTCGTCCACGGCGTTGGTGACGCATCGCATGGGCCTGGCGCTCGCGCTGGTGGGCGTCCTGTTGCCTTCCGCTTTGTACGCCAATCCGAAGGGTGGGCAGGTCGTCGGAGGCTCCGCGACGATCGTCGAGACCTCGCCGAGCCGATTGGATGTGCACCAGTCCAGCGACAAAGCGATTATCAACTGGCAAAGCTTTAGTATTGATCAAGCGGAGCGCACGAACTTCGTGCAGCCGTCCAAAGCGTCCGTTGCGCTTAACCGGGTCGTTGGCGGCGACCTCTCGAGGATCGCCGGCCAGTTGACCGCGAATGGCAATCTGATCCTGATTAATCCGAACGGCGTGGTGTTTACGGATACGGCGCGGGTTGACGTGAACGGCCTGATCGCGAGTACGTCGGATATCGACAACAACGACTTTATGAACGGGCGCCTCAACTTTTCTGCAGCTTCCGATTCTTCGAGCTTCGTCATCAACCGCGGCCAGATTACGGCGGCGGAAGGCGGCCTGGTCGCGCTGGTGGCCCCCTGGGTGGAGAACTCAGGCCTGATCGGCGCACGCCTCGGGCGGGTGGAGTTGGCGTCCGGCGGTGCCTTTACGGTCGACCTTTACGGGGATCAGCTTATCCAACTGGCCGTTGCCGATACACAGGGTGCTTCGGGGCAGATGCCCGACGAATTATCGGGCGCGGCAAAGGTGGCAAACCTCGGGGCAATTAACGCCGACGGCGGCGTGGTGGCCCTGACGGTGGCCGACGCCCAGACTCTGGTGGCCAATGTCATCAATATGGAAGGAATCATCGAGGCACGCAGCGTCGAACAGACAGCGGGCCGGATCGTGCTGAACGGAGGTGACTCCGGTATCGTAAATCTGAGCGGAGCACTGGACGCTTCGGGCAAGGAAACGGGGGAGCACGGTGGCCGGGTCGCGGTTTTGGGTGAAAAGGTGGGACTGTTCGATGACGCGCTGATCGATGTTTCCGGCGATATCGGGGGCGGGGAGGTGTTAATTGGGGGCAACTATCAAGGTGCCGGTGCCGAGCCGAACGCGCAGTTCAGTTATGTCGGCAAAGACGCCAGGGTTGAGGCCGATGCGCTGAGCGAGGGCGACGGCGGCCGCGTTATCGTTTGGGCGGATCAGGTTACGCGGTTTGAAGGAAATGTCACCGCGCGCGGCGGCGCGACTGGTGGCAACGGCGGTTTTTCAGAGGTTTCGGGCAAACAGCATCTCGCTTTTCAGGGAAGCGTTGATCTGACGGCCCCGCAGGGTGCTAGGGGAACTCTGCTGCTCGATCCGAACAACATCACTATCGATGCCACTGAAGGGGATGTGGATATCACCGGTGACGGCAGCACTGGGGATCCCTTTACCTCGACAGACGATGACTCGATCCTGTCTCTGTTCACCCTCGACAATGCACTGAATATTGCAGATGTCGTGGTTCAGACCGGTTCTGCAGGCAGCAATTCGCAAGACGGTGATATCATTGTTCTCGCCGAGATCGTTGGAGGGCCCGGCGCCCAAAACCTGACCTTGATCGCACACGACGATATTATTTTTGCAGAGTCCGGCGGCATAGATTACTCCGGAGCGGAAGGGAGCATCAGCCTGCAGGCCGATGGCGTTTCGTCGGATGGTGTTGGTGCGATCATCAACAACGGCGAATTCAGCACAATCATCTCAATAGGAAGCGACGGTATCCTCGAGCTGATCGCAGGGTCGGGAATCGGAGATTCGGAGAGTCCGATCACAATTGACGGTGAGGCAAGCGTTGCGGCCCTGACTACGGACAGTGGAGGCATCTTCATCGAAGGAAACGATGACATCTTCGTCAGCATAGGCAGCTCAGTTGAGGGGCTCGATTCGGCCGAGGCCATCAGTCTCGTGTCGACCGGCGGGAGTGTCTTTGTTTCTCACCCGGTGATTGCCAACGGCGATATCACAGTCGGGTCGGATGTCGCGAACGTTACTGTTTCCTCCCCCATTACCTCTGAGAGCGGCTCTATTTTCATCGATGCGGACAACGATATAGCGTTGAGTGATAACTTGACCGCTGACGCTGAAGTCGTTCTCGAGAGCGCGGCCGGTGACGTGTTCATTACCGGTTCGACGGTCGACATCGTGGCTGATGAGGGCTTTACCTTAGACGGCGATGCAATCATCTCCGCCGACCTATCGATCCAAACGGCTGGTGGCGACATCGTCTTTACTGGATTCGTGGACGGTTCCGGGGGAGAGCCGGAGGAGATCAATCCCGATCTAACCCTTTCCTCGGGTAACGGGGTTGTCAATTTCGGAGATTTTGTTGGCGACTCAGTAGGCCTTGGCGAAGTCGATGCGACAGGATCGTCAACGCTGATTGCGAGTGGTTCAGAGGGCGAGGAGATTCTGCTGGTAGAAGGCTTCGAGCGGGTCGACGACGAGCCGCTGCCCTCGACCTTCAACGTTTCGGCCTTGCTGCCCGAGTTTGATGACACCACGACGACAACAGAGACTGAGCCGACGACGACACCCACCGTCGATCCCGTGAACCAGACCTTGCCGTCGACCCAGGCTCCACGCCGAGATGAACCTGCCCGGGTCGCTGATGCATCGCCCGTTGCAAACGCGACAAATCCGCTTCTGACGCTGCAGGATCTCAGCGATATCGCGCCGGGCGCGGGCGCAGAGACGGTTGGCCAGGAATCCATTCTGATTTCTGAGACGGATTCGGAAGCAATTTCGGAGATTCTGGATGTGATTGTCGAATCCTGCCCCGATGTGATCCTGACCTCTTTGTCCTGGCAAAATACGCCAGCGGATGCGGCCTTCAATCGCGATCCTACGGTCTCGCCCTACAGTGTGGACGAATACTGCGGCGGTTACGTGATGACCTATCCCGGGCGCGGCTCCGGTGCGGCTTATCAGGGGCTTTCCTTCGTGACCCGCGATTTCTGGACTGATTTGGATCAGTCGCGCGAACCGGAGGTGATTCCCGCGTTACTGCAGAGCTTCGGCTTGCAGGAACAAGACGGAAAGTAACGCCCCTATACTGAAGTCTTGCGCCGGCGTACCGATTGCTGGGACCTTCAATCGGGCCTGCAGGCAGCCCGCGCGCGGTTATACCAAGTTGCAGAGATGGCAACTTGGTATGGGACGTGATTTCGACTTCCTCTGGATTGCGTGATGAGATCCGAACTTGTTGCCATAGCCGTTACGTTTTTCTGGACCGTCTGTGCAGGGGGTACCGGCTTGGCGCAGTCCCTCCCGCCGACGGTGGATCCTGGAATACAGCAGCAGCGGCTGCTGCCGGCTTTCCCGCCACGCCAGGGAGCAGCCGTTCTCCGCGACATCGACTGCGGCAGTGAAGTCACCAATTCAGCGGATCGTTTCGTTCTGATGGTGATTATCCTCGAAACCGAGGTGGCTGCAAGGGAGTTGGACCCATCCCGCCACTGGAGGCCATTCCTGGGCGAGGAAATTTCCTTGGAGCAGCTCTGCGTCATTGGACGGTCGGTTGCAGACGATTATGCGCGGCGGTCCGGCCGGGCCATGGCGGCTGTGATTCCAGCCCAGCAAATTACCAACGGTGTTGCTGTTATCTCGATCGTCCTGAGCTAAAACCGCCGCTCCGCGGCAAAGTGAGCTCGCAAATGGGGATCGTCCTACAAAAATCAGTCTCTAAAGCAGCTTGCGCTTAAGTCGATTCGAAACCTGCTGAATTGCAGTCAGCATATTGCTGAATTCAAACACAAATTATGAGATCTTGCGGTTCCGGAAAAACGCAAAACGCAGTAGTTAAATCTATTGGGGAATTTTCCGCACGACCCGGAAGCCGAAGTCGTTGCGTGTGCCCAGGCCGAAGCGTCCGCGCGTAGTGACTTGCGCCGCTCTGTCGTTATCACGCCAGGACCCGCCACGCAGGACGCTTTGTGTGCAGGATCCCGTGGTCCAGGCACTGCCGTCACTTGGCGCCTTGCGGTAAGAGCTGTGCCAGCAGTCTTCGACCCATTCCCAGACGTTCCCGTGCACATCGTGCAGTCCGAAGCTATTCGGCTTGCCAGATCCTACGGGAGCCGTCTGGCCGTCCCACTGACTGCCGCAGTTGCGGCAGTTGGCCAGATCAGTTCCGACTGCATCCCCCCACCAGTATTTGGTCGCAGTGCCAGCCCTGGCGGCATATTCCCATAGTGCTTCAGATGGAAGACTGTAGGCTTGGCCGGTTCTTCGGCTCAGCCAGCGCACGTATTGCCGCGCATCGTCCCATGAAACGTTGATTGCCGGCCGCTTTCCCTTTCCCCAGCCTTCGTCTGACTGGATGGCAGGGCAGGCCCCCTCGGTCGCGCAGACTCCCCACTCGTCAAAGGTGACCTCAAACTTGCCGACGGCCACATCCTGCGCGATCGTCACTTCGCGTGCAGGCCTTTGTTCGCGTTTACCGCGTTCGGAACCCATAACGAATTTCCCCTTCGGGACCACGACTAAAAGGGGGCAAGTCTCGCAGTCTTTGAATTCCTCACCGATATTCAACTTGGGCAGTGCGACAGCGTTGGCAGTCTGCACCGAACCGGCACCGGCACTCTTAAAATAAAAGTCTGCAACCAAAGACGTAAACTCGACTGGAACCTGGTTTCCGCCGGAAGTTCGGCTGACCGAGGAACGGACACGCTTGAAGACGTCTTCGACACGCAGGCCCGGCTGATCGATTTCCTTCAACAGCTCGCCGGTATAGATGGAATTGCGCCCGAAACCGTCACTTGCCAGCTGATTGGGGCCAGTCGAATAAGCGATCAGAGAGCCTTGCGGCGCGTCCATTCGTGCCAGACCCTGAACCGTCTGGTTGTCCCGCCGCTTCATGCCATTGTTCCGGCAAGCGTCCAGGATCACGAAACTGAAGTCCAGTTTCTTGGCCCGTAAAGTGTTAAGTACGTCGTTTGCGTCGACCGCGACCTTCGGCATATCTTCGGCAAACTCCACGGCAGCATCGACCGGGAGAAGATAATTGATGCCGTCAACCTGCAGACCATGCCCGGAATAATAAAACAGGCCGATGGCGCCTCTTTTGAGTGCTTTTCGAAACTCCCGGATCGTTGTGCGCATGGACGCAAGGTCGAGATCGGTTTTGACAATGACTTTAAAGTCGAGCGCTGTCAGCGCTTTAGCCATGTCAGCCGCATCATTACCCGGATTGACGAGAGGCGGCAGGGATTGGTAGGCGGTGTTGCCGATGATGAGTGCGACGCGTTCTTTCGCATCCTTACCAGCGCCTAAAGCAGTGGAGATTTGGGTCGCTGCGGCCAGACAAATGCACATCATGGCCGTCCGCAAAATTCGAACCAGCGTTCTCGACATATGGTGGTGTGCTCCCCGCAGGCCGTCTTTACCCGAACAAATATTGCCCGCAGGTTTTCGGTCTATTGCCATGCCCTGCGGAGCTGCAACAGGCTAGCAAAGAAAAGTTCGTTGGTATAGGTGGCTTCGGCGCGGGCACAATGTCACTATTGTGTGACCATCCCCATTTGTTCAACGGCTTGATTCAGCTCTGTGGAGACCAACTGCGGCCGGTTTGCCAATCACCGGATCCGCGCTCACTGTAAATCGCGTTTGCCCGCGCTGCTTTGTGTGCCAAACGCAGGCGCTTCATGATATCTTAGACCAACGGCCACGAAGGGAGCCTATCGAGCCACACCCTAACTATACGAGGCGGAAGCTGGTTCACGTTTTTCGCTGAGACAGTAAAAAACGATCAGTCTCAAGAGGTGTTCGCGCGGCTTGATCGGTTGCTTTTGCAGTGGTTAAATTGTGTTTCACGTAAAGTGTTGGGAGATTTGAGATGTTTCGCTACATCGGAGGCGTTTCTTGCGCCTTGGCGTTGATTGGGACAATTCTAGCGGCGCCGTCCAGCGTTTCGGCAGAAGATCCTGTCGTAAATGCCGATACAATCGCGTATCAGCTCGCGCCCAAGCGTGGATTAAAAATCACCGCAGCCGAGCCGACATCCATCAACCTGCCGGATGTGACCTTTGAGTTCAACTCGGCTCAACTCACGCCGACCGCGAAGAAACAGTTGGCTGAAGTGGGTAAGGCCCTTTCGATGTCCGCATTCAAGGACTCGAAGTTTGTGATCGCCGGCCATACGGATGCAGTCGGTACTGCGGAATATAATCAGCAGCTTTCCAAGTTGAGAGCTGAGGCCGCCGTGAGTTTTTTGGTTCGGGAACATGGCATGGACGCAAGCCGTCTGTCAGCAACGGGCCGCGGTGAAAGCAAGCTGTTGCCACAAATATCTGAAGATAGCGGTGCAAACCGGCGCGTTGAGATTCTCAATCTGGGAACAGAATAGCGCAAGTATCACCGATTATTCAGTCGCGTAGATCAGGACCGGCATAAACCCGCTCTCGGTTCGGTCCGTTATGGCAGCCCGATGAAGCTTCGATCGCCTTTGCGGCAGGCTTAGTCGGGTATGCTGTCCTTCGAAACAGATTGATGTCGCTGCTGTTGGTCGATTCTCTTTATCTGAGAGCTGAGTTTTACGGGTAGGTCAGTACAATTGCGATACCGCAGTCGCACGTGGGTGGTCGACTGGAGCCGAAAGTAGATCCAGGTTAGACGGAATCGCACTGGGCGTTCTGTCGTTCTGGTGACTCTACTCTAACCATGGGGTTTATGAGCGGGTTCGCATGACTTGACGAAACCACAAAGTGGTTCCGACAAAAAAAGATCCGATCTAGTGGTGGGGTCCATGGCACGGCAGAGTGATCGAATACGTCATCTTCGAGGGTAGCGGTTTAATCGGATCTTGCTATAACTTCGCCGATAAGTGTTTCCGGCCATCTAAGATTAAGTAATTTCGATAGATTTGGTGCTTACCTGTTTTGTGTAATAGTGCCGGTCGCGCCCGACACTATTCCCCAACAATCAGGTCCGATCATCTATGAGCACCGCCGGCACGTCAAAAGTTCGACCGCAAGGATATATTTCGCCCCTGGAGGTTCGGGCCCGGATGTCCGGTGCTCAGCCCAAGGGTCTTCCAGTTATCAACATGAGCTTCAATGAGTTGCCGTTCGGCCCGTCCCCGGCTGTTTCGGCGGCAATTGATGCTGTAACGACCAAGGCAAATTTCTACGGCAATCCTTCCTGCCAGGCACTGCGCGAAGAAATCGGTCAATGCAACGGTCTTGACCCTGAAGCGATTGTTTGCGGCAACGGGTCGGAAGAGCTGTTGGATGTCATCGCCCGCAACTTCGTCCGTTATGACGATGAAATCGTCATTTCCGAGTTTGGCTATATTCAGTTCGCGATCATTGCCAACCGCTTGGCGGCGCGTCTGGTGAAGGTGCCGGAAATCGAGTTTACGACAGATGTTGAGGGGCTACTTTCTGCGATTACAGCGAAGACCAAGCTGGTTTTTCTGGCCAATCCCAACAACCCGACTGCAACGATGATGCCGGAAAAAGACGTTGTTCAACTCGCGGAAAAAATGCCGAAGGACGTCGTTTTGGTTATCGATCTCGCCTACGGCGAATTTACCGGTTTCGACTACTGCGCGCGGGTGCATGATCTGGTCAGGCGCTTCGAAAACGTCGTCGTGGCCCGGACCTTTTCAAAAGCCTACGGTTTGGCCGGTTTGCGGGTCGGCTGGTGTCATGCGCCGGACTGGATGATTCCGCGGCTCTACGCGGCGCGCGGTATGGGGAGCGTCAATGCGGTCGCGCAGGCTGCGGCGCTTGTGTCTCTGCGGGAACCGGACCTTGTAAACGCGCGCATTGCACAGATCATCGCGGAGCGGGACCGTGTTGCCAGCGAATTGTCTGAACTTGGTTTGTCCTGTCTCCCAAGCCAGACGAACTTTATGCTGACGATGCTGGCGGACGGTGATCCGGAACAGGCCGAAGCCCTCGTCGCACATCTATTTGACGATGCCGGGATCGTCGTCAACCGCACGCGGGAAAAGGGCCTGGAGCGCTACATCCGTTTTTCGCTGTCCTTGCCGGAACACAACACTGCGTTGGTTCAGTCGGTAAAACGCTTTTTGAGGTAGTCCCTCTTCAGTCGCCGCGCACCGGCATCTTGTCCAGGTGCCGCAACATCGCGACAAAGGCCGACAACTTCTCACGCTGATAGGCGGGAACGTCCAGCTTCGAATAGTCGAGAAAGCCCTGCTGTGTCCTCAAGCCAATGCGGCCTTCCTTCATGTTGCTTTCGACGATGGGCGGGGAGGAAAATCGGTCTTCACCCGTGGCTTCGGTCATGTAGCGGCTTGCGTAGTAGAGAATATCGCCGCCGCCCCAATCGATGAATTCGAGCAGGCCGAGGATCGCGAAGCGAAACCCGAAACCGTACTTGGTTGCCTTGTCGATATCCTCTGCCGAGGCCACACCTTCCTCGACCATTCGGGCTGCTTCGTTCAGAGCAAGGGCCTGGATGCGCGGCACGATGTATCCCGGACTGGCGCTGCAGACAACGGGTACTTTTCCGATGGCTTCCAGCAGGGTCTTGAGGCGTTCCGTCACTTCAGGGTCGGTTTTAGCACCAGGCGACAGCTCGACCAGGGGAACGAGGAATGCCGGGTTGAGCCAATGGGCGTTTAGGAAGCGGCCTGGCGGTGTTACGAAGGCCTGCAGGTCGTCAGAAAGAATCGTCGAGGTCGTCGATGCGACGATCGCATCTACGTCGGCATACGCTGTGATGAGAGCGAAGGCGTCACGTTTGGCATCGAGTGTTTCCGGCACACCCTCGAACACGACCTCTGCATCGCCAAGGGTAGAGCAGCAGTCCGCTGCGGCGTGATAAGTGATCCTCTCGGCCGTCGTCTCTGCATCCGATGTCGGCAGCATGCCGAAACCGGCCATCATGGAAAGCGTGGCGGCGACTTCCGATGCTGCGGCTTCGCGCAACGCTTCAAATTCACTATCGGACCGCGGTTTGACGTCAATGAGGTGGACCGGATGCCCGGCGTAGGCAAAAGCAATAGCGATTCCACGCCCCATGCGTCCTGCGCCAACGGCAGCGATGACTGCTTTTCCACTCATCTCAAAAGCCTTTTGCGAGAAGACTGTTCATTGCAGGCCGGTCGAGATTCGCCAGGCCCAGCGCCTCCAGCGTCCGTCCGCTTTGTCTGAAGTTATCTTCGCAAACGGCCGAACCGATTGCGAGCAGCCCGGTTGCGGTCGGCGCGGGAACCTCCGCCCAATCCGCCACGGAGACAAGGAACGCCAGTCCGGTTGCCACGTCCTCGAGCATGTAGCGGTGTTCGGTCAGGACCAACTGTTCCCGCCAGTCATCGGAATCAACCAGCTTTTCATGCGCCGCATTGCCATACATCCATTCGTCGCGGGCATCGTCGTAGTGATCGGCAAGTGGAAAGTGGGGCGCGCCGTAGCCGAGTGCCTCGCGGATCGCCATACGTTCGTCGTCAAGACGTGTCGTGACGCGCCTGATCGCCGGTTGTGTGCCCTCATTATGAATATCCCAATGGTCAAAATGCTCGATCGGGCCGGCATTCATTAGGATCAATGGAGGATGGATGATTGGGCCGGCATTCATCAGGGCGCCGGACAACCCGTCACCCGCATCCTCGACTGCGGGAAAAGCCTGGCGGATTATCTCCAACGCCTGATCGCGCCGCGTAAGCGGGAATACGCCGGTGGGTAGGCGCGTTGCACGGGTTGTGATTGCGATCTTGAAGGTACCGTGCTTGCGGGTGAGATACGGGAGGGTGCCTGCTTCAGCAAAGGCCGGCTGCGCGCGATTGCCATTGGCATGAACCCTTTGCGCCATTAGGTAGCTGCCGAAACTCCCAGGCGGTAAAAAAATCACCTGCTCGTCGCGGAGGTAAGGAGCAAGGGCCATGGCGATGTCGTTTTGCGCGGTCGCGGGGGCAGGGCAGACAATCAATGCCGCGCCCTCTACCGCTTCTCCTATATCAGCAGTGACGAGGCCAATGCGGACATTGCGTTCGCCCCGGCTGTCCTTAAGGGTCAGGGTGTTTCCTGCCTCGTTCAAGGCGTCGACGGCATCGGCGTTCCGACGCCAAAATCGAACTCTATGACCCTGTTCGCTCAGGTCGACTGCCGCTGCGTGTGAGCCATTTCCTCCACCAAGCACCGCAATTTCCATATCGAACCTCAATCCTTCCAACTGCAACGACACGCTGATTATCAGATTAAGGAGTGGGGATCACCGGCACAAAAAAGTCAATTGTGCGATAAGCTGGCAGCTATCGAGTCCATCGGCCCAACACCGGAGGGGCGGTCTGCGGGCGGGTACATCACCCAAGAAAAGGAGTTTTGAGTCCTTGAACTACAGTATTTTTGCGGTTTACGAAGGCGCGACCGCACAGTCATCAGTTCTGGCTGATTGTTTTCGCGAGACCTCCGCGCGATGGGCGGAGAACCAGCCTCGAGACCTCAGCCTTGATCTTTTCCTGCCCGAGCCGGCGCCCGTGCTTTTGTTCGATGATGGCCCTGGCCCGGCGGCAATCCTGGAGATTTCCTGTCAAAAACTCGCGACGCTCGAGCGTCTGATCGCCGAGGATAGTTTCGGGTGTCAATTCGTTCGCAGACCGGCGGAGCTGTTGCCAGGACTTGCCGTGACGTTTGGCGCGTTTCGTTCGCTGACCACTCCGGTTGCCGGTGCTGAGGTTGCCCACCCGAGGCGGGCCAAGCTGTCGTTTATTGTGCGCTACTACGGTCCGATGCCCGACGAAACAGCCTTCCAGAATTTCTACACGACCAATCATCCGCCGATCCTGGCGCAATTTCCGGATATCCGGAACGTTTGTTGTTATCTACCTGAAAAACTGCAAAATTTTGAGCTTCCCGCAAGCGAGATCCTCCTAATCAATGAGGTTGTATTCGACGACCTTGCGGGCCTGAACATGGCGCTCGCATCTGATGTTATCCCCCTACTGAAGGCAGATTCGGCCAGATTTCCGCCCTTCGGCCACTCCACACACCATGCCATGCGGCGTGAAGAACTCGTGGATAAACCCAGGGAATAAATTGCTGAATATTATGCAACCATGGGAATTGTGTTCTTTCTAATCAATTGTTCTAATTGATAATTTTCAAAGTCTTGCACATGATAACAGTCCAATGCATCATCAACCTGCTGATCGGAATTTGGTGCCTGAAGGATAACGGGCAGGGCGATCTGCCGAAAAAACAATGAACAGGGGGTATCAAGCATGAGAGAGTTGCGTGCAGTAGCAAAGAAGATCCTGGGCTTTACCGCGACCGCGAGTTTAGCCACGATCCTGGCTTCAGGAACCGCGTTTGCCGTGGACAAAGTCACGGCGGTTCACGCCTTTCCCGGGTTTCTCGTCTACACCAAGACATTTTTGGCCATGGTCGAAGATATCAACGCCCGCGGAAAGGGCATTGTGGAAATCCAGGTCAAGGGCGGCCCCGAAGCCATTGGCATGTTCCAACAGCCTCAGGCAGTCCGCGATGGCGTCGTTGACATGGTGCATACGCCAGGCAGTTTCTACGGCGCTTCGGTGCCAGAAATCGATGCCATGGTTGCAGCCCGCGTGACGCCGATGGAAGCACGCGCGAATGGTGGTGCGGCGCTGATGGATGAAGTTCACCAGCAGCGGTTTAACGTCAAACATCTTGGCTGGATCGACGGTGGCATCCAGTTTCACATCTACAGCACCAAGGAATTCAAGTTCGACAGTGAAGGGGTCATTGATCTCACCGGTGTCAAACTGCGTGACAATCCGATTTATCACGCGTTCTTCGAGGCGCTGAAAGCCACGACCGCGTCGATGAAGGCCACTGAAGTTTACGCGGCTCTTGAAAAAGGCGTGGTCGATGCCGCCGCCTGGACGTCGATCGGCATCATGGATCTGAAGTGGGACAAGTTCGTCAAATACCGGATCGACCCACAGTTCTACAACACGGACATCGGTGTGATCTTCAACAAGGATTCCTGGGGTAACCTGTCGCCGGAATCTCAGAAACTGATCCAGGATGTGGTCGCCGAGTGGGAGCAAAAATCCTATGACGCGCGGCAACTGGATGTCGCAAGCGATGCCGCCGAGCTGCAAAAACGCGGCATGAAGTTTGTTTCCATGAGCCCTGAAGCATCAGCCAAGTACCTCACCCTAGCGGACGATGCGGCCTGGGGACGCATGAAGGGCCGGCTGGAAGAAATGGGCGGCATGGAAAATTACGACAAGCTGCGCAAGCTCTACTACAAAGAGTAGCAACAACTAAGAAAACGGGACGACCCTTGCCGGTGCGGTGTTCATGATCATCGCCCGGCCGGGTTTGGAGAATTGTATGCGGCTGGTTGACAGGATTTGCGACGTGCTGGCGGTTTTTGCCGGTGTGAGCCTGGTTCTCATCATGTTCGCCATCGTTCTGCAGGCCACGCTTCGAACCTTCGGCTTCTCCGGCTCATCCCACATCTTTACCTTTTCCGAATACGGTTTGCTGTACATCGCAATGGCGGCGTCTCCCTGGCTCGTGCGCCTGAAGGGACACGTTTTCATCGAACTGTTCACGGCAGTGCTTCCCAACAGCTTTACGCCCCTGTTTTCGCGGATCGTGTCCGGCCTTTGCATTCTGATCTGCGTCTTTTTGGTATGGTACACCGGTGAAGCAACCTTTAAGGCCTACCGCCTCGGCGACACGGACATGCGGTCCCTGGATATGCCCAAGTGGCTGTTGCTAGGCGCCATGCCCATCTGTTTTTCGCTTATGGCCGTTCAGTTCTCGCGCTTTGTATTCGGTGCGGAAACCCTGCATTCCGGAGAGGCGGGCGTGCATGAATGATATCGCTCCACTGAGGGCCTGCTGATGGAGTGGTATTTTGCCCTCCTTTTTCTTTTGGGGCTCGTTCTCGCGTTCATGTTCGTCGGCGTTCCGATCGCGCTGGCGTTTCTCGCGGCGAATATGATCGGCGCTACCTATTTCATGGGTGGAAACGGCAGTCTCTTCGTGCAGATGTCGCGCGGTATCGGCCAACTGGCGAACAACGCCATTCCGACGGTTTCCACATTCAATCTCATGCCCGTGCCGATGTTCTTGCTGATGGGGGAAATCTTTTTCCACACCGGCCTTGCCAACAAGATGTTCGGAGCGATCGACCGGCTGATGGGGCGTATTCCGGGCCGGCTGTCTTTCGTAACGGTCGCGGGCGGCACTGCCTTTGCCACGCTGTCCGGGTCGTCGATGGGTTCGACCGCGCTGCTGGGATCCTTGATGGTCCCCGAAATGCAAAAGCGCGGATACAAAAAGCATATGGCGATCGGTCCGATCCTGGGCACCGGCGGCCTGGCCATGCTGATCCCGCCATCGGCTCTTGCAGTGCTCTTGGCGACACTTGCCAACCTGGATGTCGGCAAGCTCCTGATTGCAGGGGTGGTTCCGGGACTGGTGCTGGCCGGGTTTTATGCCGTTTTGATCCTGATCATGTGCCTTATCGACCCCGAGGCGGCGCCCTCTTACGACGTTGAATCCGCCACTTGGGTGGAACGCGCAAGACTGCTTTTCTTTGACGTCGTACCCATGATTTCGATTGTCGTTGGCGTGATCCTGCTCATTCTAAACGGCTGGGCGACACCTTCGGAATCCGCCGCCTTCGGATGCATGGGTGTCCTGCTGCTTGCAATTCTCTACAGAAAACTGACCTGGGACAGCTTCGTCAAATCGGTCACCGGGGCGCTGCGGGTCACGACGATGGCCCTGCTCATCATTTTTGGATCAGCGACCTTTTCCGCCTTGCTCGCTTTTTCCGGTGCCAGTTCGGGCCTGATCCGTTTTGCCACGGGGTTCGATCTGGATCCGATCGTAATGCTGCTTGTGATGTTCGGCATCCTTCTGGTGCTCGGCATGTTCATGGACCAGCTGTCTATGATGCTTTTGACCGTGCCGGTGTTTTTTCCCCTGGCAGAAACACTCGGGTTCGATTTGATCTGGTTTGGCGTGATCATCCTGCTGGCGCTGGAGATCAGCTTCACGACGCCGCCCTTCGGTCTGTTGCTATTCGTCATGAAAGGCGTGTCCACGCCGGGAACGACCATGCGCGACATCTACGTTGCGGCGATCCCCTTCATGGGTTGCGCAATTCTGTTGGTTGGCTTGCTGCTGATCTGGCCGGATATCGCACTCTGGCTTCCGAGCCTGGGTAAGTAGGCTGCGACCAAAGTCTGATCGTTTTTGACCGCTTTAGTGAAAAACGTGAAACAGCCTTGATGGGCGCAGCCGTATCGTTGTGGTCAGAGGCCTTTAGGATGGATCAGGAATTCTTCGATGACTTCCGGCGGGGCCTTGGCGTAGTCGGAAACGCGACTGACGCCCTGGCCGGTCAGGCGTTTCAGACTGACCGCCATCTCTGCCATTTTGACAGCGATTGGAATTCCGTTGATCACAGGGGCTTCATCGACCAGATGGTTGTGGAACTTGGAAAACAGCAGCATGGGAATACCGCCACCTGGGATCAGCACGTCGGTTCCCTGAGCGATCAGCGGTTTGGCCTGTTCTTCGAATAGGACTTTGACCTCTGCAGCGCGTTCGGCCGAATTGTAGGCCTCGAGTATCTGCCCTGGTTCGAAGGTCATCGCGTGGACGCCAGAGATCCGTTCTTTCAGGCCATATTTGCCGATCTGGTGATGGAACCAGGGGATGAAGCGTGGGTTGATCGTCACGATCCCGATGCGCTGGCCGAGCTGGCAGCAATAGAGCATCGTGGCCTCCCCCAGCGCGATCACCGGAATGTCGACCGCGGCGCGTACTTCGTAAAGCCCCGCATCCTGAAAATGCCCAACGACAAAGGCATCATACCCTTCCCGTTCTGCCTGAACCGCATTGCAGATCATTTCGCGCGCGCAGCGGAATTCAACAAGCGGGTGGGCGTAGGAATCGAAGGGGGTGATACCCCTGATGTCGACGGTGGTGCCGGGCGTGACAACTGCGTCTAAATGTTGGCCGAGCACATCCCAATAGGATTTGCCGTTCTCGTAGTCGACGTAGCTTTGATACCAGATTTTGATTGGCTTCATGATGGCGGCTGTTCCGTTGAGGGACTTTGAGTGCGGAAACAAAGTCAAACGTGAATCAGCCGGCACTTCAATGATCGATTGGTCCCGGCATTACGAATTTGCGTAGGCGGGATGGTTGCGTGGGATTTGGCGCATGCACCAGATCAAGCCGATCAGAGAGAGGAGGGTCGCCATGGCGAACAGCGGCCCGTATCCCAGGAGGTCCGCCAGTGCTCCGCTGACCATGGAAGCCATCATGTAAATCACCAATTGGGCGCATGAGAGGATCGTAAAGTCGGTGGCCGGCTGACTGCGCGAACTTGCCCCCATGTACAAGCTATAAAGCCCGACTACCTCCATGTAGCGGATAACAGTGTTAAAGAAGGCAAGGCCGATCAGAAAACTCGCTGTGACCGTTTGAGTCATGGCGGCAATTGCAAAACCTGCAAAGCACAGCGTGCGTGCGAGGCCCAGCCCGTAGAGACAGGTGAAGAGTCCGAATTTGCGGATCACCAGCGCCGCCAAAAGCGATCCCGCCAAGCCAACCGTTGCCGCTGACGCACCGCTGGTCAGGCCCACGGCGCTTAAGGACAGACCTTTGTCCACGAGAAATGGCTGCTCCATGGATTTCACGAATCCTTCACTGCAGCGATAGAGCAAGGCAAAGGACAAGACCTGCAACGCGTCCGGGCGACGCAGGAAGGCGAATAGGGAAGGGCGAGATTTAGCGGAGGCGTTCTGGCCATCTAGCGCTTTATCGTCAGCGACATCCTCTTTCATGCAGCAGATAGGCAGAGCGGCAATGCTTGAAAGCCCGGCAATGCTGAACATCATTACCTTCCAGCCGAAGTGATCGTAGAGGATCAATGCGAAGGCACTTCCGATCAGAACGCCTGCCGCGATGCTGCCCCCCTGAATGGCATTTCCGTATGCGCGTTGTTCGGGAGCGAGGACTTCGACGGCATAGCCGTCTGTTGCGATGTCCTGCGTCGAAGCGGCGAAAGCAACTAGGCAGGCGATGGCGAAGATGATGCCGATGTCGTCGGCCGGGGAAAGCTGTGACAGGATCAGGATCAACCCGATAATTATCGCTTGCATGGGTAGAATCCAGGAGCGCCGCCGCCCCAGGCGAGAGAGTTGATAACGGTCGACGAAGGGGGCCCAGAGAAATTTCAGGATCCAGGGAATCAGAAGGACACCGATTGCACCGATCATGGTCCGCGATACGCCCACTTCCCTGAAGATGGCAGGCAGGGCGGCAATGAAGAGGTAAATTGGAATGGCCTGTGCGACGTACAGGCCGGTCAGAACAGTAAGAATCCTCCGATGTGGAAAACTGTGGGTTACAGTCATGAAATCTCTGCTTGTTTTGAGCTTTGTTCATGTGCCTCAAGACAATTCACGAGGATCGGTATGGCCTGGTCTTCCTGTGGGATACGCTGCGTGGGGAAGGGCATGGCGCGAACGAAGTTATCGTCGTTCTGGTTCGGATCGATCTTCGGTCGAACTCTGACCAAGCCGAAGCAGAGTCGGGCCAGATGATCGCGGTTCCGCTTAAACCACAGTGCCTGGGCGCGGCGTGTCTCTGGGCTGACTTCTCCACTGTTGATATCGATGACCGATATGAGGCCGAAGGGTGCAGACCTCTCACCGAGCAGCGCGAGAGCTTGGAGGTAATACTCTTCATCTTGCTGAGTTACGGCTCCAGTAAGCCGCATCCAAAGAAACGGGTCTCCCGTAGTGTCGAAAACGAACATGCCTGTTAAACCCTCGAGGATTTGAGATCGATCAAAATGTACGGCTGTAACGCATGGAAACGACCCGGCCGAACCCGTTTACGGGACGATTGCGCGAAGCGCTTGCCGTCGGGTTTTCGTATTCAACGTCTAGGATGTTTTCGACACCCAGGCTGAGCGTGCCGTCCAGAAGCGGATAGTCGGCGGCCAGGTTGAAGGTCAAGGCATTGTCGATCTTGACTTGCTGGACACCGTCGTTCCGGTCGCGCGAACCGGTGTAGACGCCTTCCAGGCGAAGGTTCAAATCAAAGTCGGTTTCGTAATTGACGTAGCCAGTGAGGCGCAACGGAGGACCGATGCGGTTGTTAGGTAGATAGGAATCCAGATCGCCATCGTCGTCGGTATCTCGCTTGCCTTCGCTCCAGGAGAAGACGCCGCCGAACACCAACTGCTCGGTGATGTCCGCTTCAGCGATTGCCTCCAAGCCATAGACGCGCTCCTTCTGCTGACTGACCTGGTTGGTCGAGACGTCGAAGGTTGTCCCGAGATCGGACTCGCTGATATAGGCGCTGAGGCTGCCGCGCACCCGCTCCCATTCACCGCGCATGCCGACTTCGTAGTTGTCCACTAACTGTGCTTCAGGTGCGATGTCGGAGAAATCAACAGGGCCGACTGCTCCTAGACCGGCACGTCGCGTAAAACCACCCACGTCGGGTAGGGAATAGCCTTGAGAAAAGGCACCGAAGACCTCGACTTCGTCGCTCAGGTAGACAACGGCGCCGATATTGAACACGGTCTCGCTGTAGGTAGCTGTGCCGCCGGTAACATCAACAGCCGGCAGCGGCACCGCGACCCCTGGGGCGACCAGGAAGGAATAACTCGGCCGGGTAAAATCTTCGAGTTCAAGCTTGAATCGCTCATAACGAATGCCGCCGCGCAGTTGCAGCCAGTCCATAGGCGCAATCTCCGCCTGCACGAAACCGGCATAACTATCCTGTTCCATGGGCGCGATGGCCTCTACGCCGTCCTGAAAGTGCTGGCTGGTCTCATCATGAGTAAAGTCGAAACCCCAGGTCAGGCTTAAGCTGTCGTAGATGCTGTCCAGTTTTGTATCGACCGTGGTGCGTAGACCGAGCTGGTCGGCGGTCAAGGTTGTCTGGCCCTCATCCGGGTTGATATAGACCGCCGGATTGGCAACCGAGATCCGCGCATCGGCAAAGCGTTTTTCGATGTCGTTACGGAAGGCCTGGATTGAGAGGTTGCCCAGGGCGAACTCCGTGTCGTCGAATTTCAGTGCCTGATAGTTGGAGTCTTCGTAGATACTCTTGGCATTGTAGGGATCGGCGAAGTCGACACTGACCGGGTCAGTCGAATAGTCGCTGTAGAATTCGGGGCGTTGATCGAAGCGCGTTAACTCGGCGGTCAATTCAATGCGTTTTGAGTCGAAATCCCGGCCGACCTTCACCAGTCCGTTGTAGGAATCTCCATTTGCAAAGGCACCCTGGCCGATTAGTGGATCGTCGGGCAGACGGTCGCCGTCGCCGTCAAAAGTATCTCTGGTCATTTCGCCCGAGACGACCGCGAGGTAATCGAACAGGCTGTTATCGCCGGACAGCCGGATTGAGGCTTCCGGGGCCAGAGAGTCCTTGACGTCTGCGGTAAAGGCGCGCAGGCCGGTACTGAACCCGAGCGAGGGTTTCCCGTCGGTGGATTTCTTGGTGATGAAGTTGATCACGCCGCCGGTGGCGCCGTTGCCGTAAATACTGCTGGCGCCGTTGACCACTTCAATCCGTTCAACTTGATTGAGGTCGATCAGGGAGATAATCCGCGATACGTTGCGCAAAGGCGTATTGCGGGAAACGCCGTCGACAAGCACCTGCACACCGCGCCCCCGGAAGCTCTCGGCCGAGCCGGAAACGGTCTGATTGCTGGAAGAATAGCCGGGTACGAATTTCGACAGGATGTCCGCCGGGTCACTGGAGATCGAAAGCTGTTGCTCGATCTGTTCCCGGTCGATAACCACGACCGAGCCGGGGATGGCCGAGACGGGGCGGGGTGCACGAGTGGCCGTGTTGACAATCGGCTCCAATTCGACGGGTGCCGTGGTTTTCGAGGCCGTTGTCTTGTTTTTGCCTAGCTCCTCTTGCGCCCGACTGCTTTCTGCTACTGATACAAGGCTCGCGGCCAAAACGATCATCGATGCCTGATAGGTTAGGCGTCTACCCATGTTATCCCCCGGAATTTTGCGATTTGTGCCAGTGCGTTGGCCGTGAGTCCGCGCTGTGATTGCTCATCAGCGCAGCCGTCATCGAATGCTCAATCGCTTATTCCAGATATGCGAATAAGAATCAATCGCAATTTGTCAAAAGAGGAAAAAATATCAACGTTGGTCTCTCACAGGTAAACGTGCGAGACCAATGTCATGCCGCGACCGTGTCGGATTCTTGTGCCTGACGCGCGCTCTGCCAGTTTACGACGGGAGGACATTGCTCGATGTCATAGACCCGCCGTCCAATCAAATCGTTGACTATGGCCGCGCTACGCCAAGCCATGAGACTAAGCTGAGGATCAGCGATACCGTGGCTGTGACGCGCACAGTTCTGCATATAGATCCGACGGTCCGATGGCCCGTCCCAGAGCACTCCGAAGTTACGATTCAATTGAGGCCTGCCCTGGTTGTCGCTTTCTATGCGGGTTGCAAGCGGTTCGAGAAATTCGGGAACGAGAGTGCGGTAGCCGGTGCAGAGAACAACGATGTCGGCGGAGAGAGATTCGTCTTCGCCGACCATGTGATTACGCGTAGAAAGAGACATGCCGTCTGCCTGTTTCTGGAGTGCGAAGACCTCGCGTCCGGGCATCAGTGAAAGATTGCTCTTTCCGTTGGAGAGATGCCGCAGCTGGTAGAGCAGGTGATAGATCTCGCGCAGGGTGGACGGAGAGATGCCGTCGCTCTTGAGCTTTTGCTCGTCCACGACACATGGCTTTCGCCCCTCGGGTAAATCGAAGAATCGTTGCAGGTAATCCGGCGTGAAAATCTCGTTGGCGAAGTGTGTCTCGTCGAGCGGGTCGAAGTTCGGTCGCCGGCTGATCCAGTTCACCGAAGCTGCCGTTCCGAAGAGGCCTTGCGCCAGGGCGAGGAAGACCTCGGCGCCGGTCTGACCACCACCGACGACGGCGACCCGCTTGCCGGTGATATCCCGCGATTGCTGGAGGATCTCGCTGGCATGAAAACAGCGTTCACCGAGATGCGTGTTGGCCCAGTCGGGAAGGTTTGCAGTGTTGCCCGTGGCGATACAGAGGTTGGCCGTGGTTGCAGTACCCTGATCGCTGCGCACGACGAATCTTGTCCCGTCAAAATCGATTTCACGTACTGGACAGGAGAAATGAAGCCCATCGAGTCTTTTTGCCACCCACGCAAGATAGTCAGCGAACTCGCTGCGGCCGATGTTGTCGAATGCGGCGTTGACGAAGTCGTAGAAGCGCTTCTTCGCCACGAGATAGGAAAGAAAGGAGTGAGGACTGGTCGGATCGACGGCTGTGACCAGGTCCTTCAGGAACGAGGTTTGCAGGCGCGCTCCGGGCAGCATGAGACCGGGATGCCAGTTGAAGTGCGACCGGCGATCCAAGAAGCGAGTCCTGAAATTCGTGACCGGCACCAGCAGTGCCGCCAGGCTGAGGTTTGAGGGGCCGATGCCGACACCGATCAGATCATGGGATGGCTGTGTCATGGAAGAAAATGTTCCTCTTATTCAGACCTTGTGGGCCAAGGTTTCATCGAAATGGTACAGGGGATTGTCGAGATCGTTTCCGACCGCTGGTGTCGGCCGCTGACTCGAGTCGGCGTAGCCGATCTCGAAGCGGGCCTTGTTGAGACACACGCGCGGGATCTTCGGCGTAAAGAGATCCAGAAGATCGAAACGCAGTTTCAAATCTGGATGGTCGCGCTGATACGCGCGCAGCCGGCCGGCCAGTAGTCTGTAGAACTCTGACTCCTTTAATAGACCGCAAGCCTCGGTGGCATCCGACACGAAACGTAGGACCGTCACGAAGTGCCCCGTCTGGATATTGTGGATGATGACTTCGGGCCGTTTTCTGGGCAGGACGCGACGGATGTCTTCGGGCAGGCTCTCCAATTCCTCGAAGGGCCGGTCGACGAGATCCAGATCGCCTTGAAAGTCCTTGACGATCAGCGCCGCCGGAACCCAATCGCGTAGGACCACTGAAATGTTCTGGCCATGAGCGATAAAGGATACCCCGTGCCGACAGAGGAAGTGATAGAGCGGGACGGTAACCTCGTCGAAGAGTTTGGTTAGCCATGCCTCAGGGCCCAGGCCTGACCGCTCGATGTATTCTGCAATCATCGGGCGGCCATCGGAGTCAGAGTGATGTAGGGCAGACAGCATGATTGCACGCTCGTTTTCTCCGAGCTTGGCATCGACTCGTTCCCGCCAAATCACTCCGAGCCCTTCGTGATAGCGATAAGGCAGGTCTTCGATTCGCTTAAACGTCGCATTTTCGACATGTGACCCTGCAACTTCTCGCAACACCAATGCGCGGTGAACCTGCGAAAGGAAAGGGTCGCCGGCCACCAGATTCTCAAGCCAGTCTGATAGGCGGGGGCCGACGGGAATGTAGCGTCCGGGAATGCCGCGATAGCAAGAGGTGTTGAGGATCGTCAGTGATAGCTTGATGTCGTATCGCGTTGCACGACTGCAATTGGTCAGTGTGCGCAATGAAGGCTGGGCGAGAAAACGATCACCAACTGCGTCGAGATAAAGGATGCGGTTCCTGGCGAGATCCTCCGCAAACCAATGCGAGATAACGTTGTCCCATTGCCAAGGGTGGACAGGGACGAGCGCATGCGTTTCGGTCGAGGCGCCTTTCTCCGTCAGAAGGCCGTGTAATCGCTCAGCATCCGCATTATCCATCGCGTCTATGAATAGCTCGCTCTCCGTAAACCCATCTGCGTGTGCCGCTTTTGTGATTTCTTGGGAGACTGCCAGCCAGACCAGTTGAAAGGCGGCGCCGAACTCTGGCGCGTAGGCGCGAAAGTCGTCCTGTCCCCAGCCGATGCGACCCTTGCTGGTGACGGCTTTGGGGTGTCCTTCGAGGCGGGCCTGTAGGTCGATCTCTGTCATTTCTGCCATTGCGCCGGTGGTCACGCCTGCGTTCAGAATCGCAAGCTGATGATCAGCGATCGAAGTGTTTTGCAGTTCACGCAGGTACCAGGCCAAGTCCGCGGGTGTCATTGCGATCTCTTCCCGGGCGTCGGCAACGAAGCGGAAGATATTGATCTCTCCAGCACTGTCATCGTCCGCGACCCGTTCGATGCTCGCGGGATCGACTGAAATGTTGCCCCAGATTCTCTCAACGCCCCGAAAGCGGTATCGGATGCCCGAGCTCAAGGTAAGAAGCCAGGCGTTCTTGTCCGGAAGCAGTGCCGGGATAAAAACCTCTTCATAGGCCAGTTCACTGAGGGCCTTGGCGACGAGCTTGCGTTGTATCAGCAACCAGATTTGCCGATCGATACCGGAGTCCGCCTCCGCATCTTGCGGCATGTTGACTGCCAGCGCGGTCATAGTTGTACCGTTTCAAAGAAGGTTTCCCGATCGCAGTGCATCAGCGCAGAGCGCTTGTGGGGGAAATCGAATTCCTTGACCTTGTAATAGGCAACGGCGTCGGCGTACCGCAGCAGCTTCGTATGCGAAGCCTTGGGTTCGCCGACCACTTTTCGGGTTCGGATGTCATCTATAAAGAGGTAATGAGTTACCGCGCGCAGCCAGGCCAAAGTCTTGGCGTGACCCAGATGCCGGCGGTTGCCGACAAGGCCGTGCCAGCCTCGGTCGAAATCGTCGGCGTCGTAGTAAGAACCGAGCCGGTCTTCCTTGGCCCAGTAGATCTCAAAGTAACCGAAGGGATCGCCATCGAAGCAGCCGATCAGTCCGAAGGCATGAGGGTCGTGTTTCAGGTTGTCGAGATACTCCGCCAATGCAGATTCCGACTGCGCAAGTTCCCAGAAGAACGCGACACGTCCGTCGTTCATCCAATTGTGAAATGTGCCGAGATCTCTCTCTCGGTCGATAGCTCGGAACGATACCGTCATGCCGAGCGTGGGATCGAAACGCTCGTAGACCAAGCCCGCGGGCTCCGGAGGACGAAGGGGGTGCTTGATCTTGCCGATCTCGGTGGTGCTGGTCAGCGGATAGCTGCTGGAACAGCGGCTGCGCAGCCAGGGGGCAGCGCTCTGGAAAAAGGTCTTTCGTTCGCAGTTGAGTGCGCCATCTTTTGCCGACATTGAGTCCGGCGACAACAATGCCAGCTCGTGATCGCCGTGAAGCGTCAGGCCGATGAGGTCCCGGTCAAGTGAAATACAATTGGTGTCCCGTAAGGCGGCGAAGGCGCGCTCGATCAGACGCAGCAATAGCGGCGGTTGCGTCACCCAGGTGTTGGAGGCGGGAGTGTCGGGTAATGACAGCGCAACAGAATTGGGCTTGGCCGTGTTGCGCCGGACGTCGACGCGTTGCGTGCCGTCGGAATCGAGCGAGAGACTCTGCTCGGAATGTACGTCGAGGGAAGCCTCTTGGTGAGAGAGGTCTTGAAGTCTGGTTTGCAGCATCTGCATTTTGCTTATCCCGTTTTGGCGAAGCCGGTTTCGGAGAGGCCCATATCGCTCGTCTCTGTGCAGGCAACGCCCGTGTCAGCAGTCAAGGCAATGGGATTGGGCATAGGCACGTAAACGGCCAGTTGATCTTCGCCTTCGTGGCTTTCGTTAATGTCACGGAGACAGGTGAGAAAGTTGCCTTTCGACCAGATCACCGGTTCGTCGATCAGCTTGTTTACGAAACTCGGGTCGCGTAGGCCGTTGCGGCGCAGGCCGACGAGAAATTCCCTGAGCAGCACGAAGAGCGTTGCTTCTTCCACCAGTCGGGTCTGAGCCAACGAAGCAATCACGTTGAAGACGTTGTTGACGATCAGGTAGTAGCCGAAGAGACGATGGCCGAGGTCATCGTCGACCGTGTTCTGCGCGTTACCACCGATCTCAGGAAGGAACTGTTTCAGTGTGTCATGGGCGCTGCTGCTATGCCCGGTGCCTTGGCAATCCCGGTAGTAGACGCGCGACGGATAGTCGTTCTCCAACACCAGAACCGTATTTTGCTGATGCGCGCCAAACAGCAGGCCGTAGTCCGCATGAATCTGCAGGAAGGGGCCAATCGCAACCTCAAGGAAGCGGTTGAACCATTGCAAGGCCAGGTTCTCGGGAGACTTTTCTTCGCGCTGGCTGAGGCGATGGATCAGCTCTGCAAGCCGACTGTTCTCGCCATGAGGATGGTCCTGACAAAGACCGGCGAGGACTTCTGTGTTGGTGACGGCATCGCCTCTGAAGGGATTTTGACGGAATAGAACCGCGCTCTCGCGGATCGTCTCGCCGTTGTCATCGCGCAATGCCATGTGAATAGGCTCGCTCAGAATTCCGAAGGTCGGGAAGCGATCCGAGATTTCCTGCCAGAGCGGTGTCGAAAAGAGCCGGTGGATCTGCTTTCCGCGCTCCCACTCTTTGGGCAACAGAACGCGTACCGAGTTGGTCAGGCGGACGCTGAGCGAAAACTTCAGCATATAAGGGGCGTTTGCGTTGTAGATACTGCGCACAGACGATGTTGGTTTGAAGACTGAACCCACCTCGCCAAGATCGATAAGATCACCGTTGGCGAGCATTGCCCTGATCTTTGGCTGGGACAACAAGTGCTTTACCTGCCAGGGATGCATCGGCATCGGCAAGTGCTGCGGCGCATTTTCGATCAGGGTGAGTGCGTGTTCGGGAAACTCAAAGTCGGAAGCAATAAGGTCCTCGAGAGCCTGCCGAAGGGGCAGGTCGTTCGTCCCCTCTGCATCCAGGCGGTGCCGGTGAACCAGCATCCAACGCAAAGGAAAGGAGGTGGCGAATTCCGGCGTTAGGGCGCGGACCTCTTCATCCGTAAGCTCGTCGTGGCTTTTCGGTGTCGGATGCACCGGATGCCCCAGCAGGAGAGACTGTTCCGATTCGATAAACGTCAGCGGTTCCTTGAAGAGTCGTAGCAGGTCGTTATTCCGAAATTCGATTGAATCCGACAGGCTGTGCATGCTGTCGAGAAGCCGGCTCAAAAAGAGATTGCGCACCGCGGGTGACACCGCGCCAACGATGTCTTCTTCATGGCTGATCAAGACAGCGAGGCTCAAGAGATCGATCGGGTGTGCCGTGTCGCGAGTTGCCCCGAGAAGAAGCGGTGGCGAGAAGCTGTGCCGCCCAGCTCGGGAACAGTATTTCAAGCCGATAAAGACGGTCATGCCGAGAGAGGTGAGGGGGAGAGCCAGGAGGCCAGCATCCGCCGCCTTTTCACCCGACGACAAGATATCTGGCCGCGGCGGCGTGCGGCGGTGAACCGTCCAGTTCGAGTATTCCCGCAACAATGCGTTGAGAAATGCCGATATTGAGGGGCCGGAATTTAGGGAGATGCGCATCATACAACCTGAAAAAAGATGTCGCCGATGGGCAGTTTAATAATGCAAATGATTCTTATTTGCAATAATGAAGTTTCCTTTTTATAGTGATTTTTTCAAGGCATAGAGAACGGATATCATATTAAATTGATTGAATTTTCAGGAATATCCAAACGACAAATCGATAGCTCGACGTCAATGGCTTCTACGACGATGGTGGCGCTGTGTCTGGCATTGATTGCAACCACCATCGGCCAGACGGTTCTGTTTGTTATGGTTCCCGTAATTGGCGAAATCACTAAAATCGGACTTGGCGGAATTAGCTTGGCCATAACGGCCGGTATTTTCGCGTTTACTATCGCGGCTCCAATGTGGGGACGGATCAGCGACAGCATTGGCCGGCGCAAAGTCATGCTATTTGGCTGCGCCGGTGTGGTCTTGGGACACGGGGGCGTTGCT
Organism: Pelagibius sp. Alg239-R121; assembly: GCF_947331435.1. GTDB lineage: Bacteria > Pseudomonadota > Alphaproteobacteria > Kiloniellales > Kiloniellaceae > Denitrobaculum. The sequence goes on from NZ_CAMZOF010000005.1 coordinate 539,052, forward strand.
CTGACAGTTGAGATGGCGGCGCGTGATCTCGCAGAACCGGACCTGTCACTTGTCTTCTTGACAGCTTTCCGGCTGGTCCACGGTGTTTCAGCAGCGGCGCTCATGCCAATTGCCCAGGCCTGGGTTGCCGATATCCACGATGAGTCAGCGCATTTGTCAAAATTTGGCGTCCTGCGGCTGTCGATGACGGCAGGGCGACTCGCAGGTCCCCCCCTTGCAGCCGTCCTGATGCTTCTGGCGCCATTGACCCCTATCTACTTCCTCTGTGTTTTCGCGTTGGCCGCTTTTTTCCTTGTATCGATGTGCAGTGACCCGGAAAAGCGGCGGACAGCGGAACAATCGTCAAGCGGCAGCTCAACTACTGTTGCCGTTCCCCTGCTGCTTGCCGTTGTGGTCCTGCTGTCGCTAATGGTTGGACAGCTTCAGTTCACGATGGGACCTCACGTACAGGTGCGCCTAGGTCTTGATGCCGTCCACGCCAGCCAGTTTGTTGGGTTGCTCCTGACCGCCGCCGCCCTAGCGGCCCTGGCGGTTCAGGTCTTTGTGGTCAAGCACTTGCGGGATTGCGCACTCGGCACCCTGGTGGCCTCGAGTATGATTGCGAGTGGCGCAGTTGTGCTTGTGTTCTGGGGTGAGGCCCGTTTGCTGTTCGTCTTGGGGGCAATATTTGCGGGCACGGCCATGGCTGCCGCCCTGCCGGCCTGTGCAGCCCTTATCTCGGTGTCGGCAGCCCGGGATCGTCTTGGCAGGGTGATGGGCGCGTTCGGCTCAGCACAAACCATTGGCTACGCCATCGGCGCTGCCTTGGGCGGCCTCTACGATATTGCTCCTATGGTTTCTTTCGGTTTTTCGTTCTGCGCGCCGTTTATGGCTTTGCTGGTAACCTGCATTTTCGCGACGACCAAAAATCCCCTGTGTAAAATCTGATCGTTGACACGCCTGCGCGCGCTGAGCGTCTAACACCCGTAGTACCAGAGTCTTTTTAACGTCGATGAAAGGTGTTTTTTACTACCGACTGACACTGCACCTTTGAGAAGCAAGTACAGTGATTTCCTATGAAGATTGTCAATTCGCCGATGAACAACTACTGGTTTTGTCCGTGAAGTCAGCATTCGTCGAGTTCGTCGTCGAAGCTACTACTCTGCGGCCAACCCATTGAATATAGGATCGAGCTTCAATTCACTGGTCAGATCTTTTGCGGCCTGGATAAGGACGTCCCGATACATCGGAAAATTGGATTGGGCGTCCTGCTTGGGCGCAATGAGGCAAACAGTCGCTACGCAGTGTCCATTGCTTTCATTGATGGGAGCCGCGAAACAGTGTGTGTAAGTGTCGGCTACACTGTCGAAAGAAAAAAACCCCTCTGCATGGGCAGCTCGAATGCTCGTAATATAGTCCGATTTGTCCAGGTGCGTGCCGTCGGGCAGTACAAAGTCCTCATCAGGAACAAACTCGAGAATTTCAGTGTCAGTCATATGTCCAAGAAGCAGACGCCCCGATGCCGTCCATGGAATTGGGATCCTTTCTCCAACGTCCGCACTGATCCTAAACTGGCGGCTCCCCTCGTTCATCATGACTACCGTATATTTATTACCGTCAATCATGCACAGTTGAGAGGTCTCGCGGGTCCTATCCGTAAGACGTTCCAGCACAGGTAGGGCCAGTCGGGTCAGGTCAAAATTATCGAGATAGCCTAAACCCCAAAAATGTAGCTTGCGCCCCAAAAAAACGCGACCTTCGTCGTCTGTGCGCTCCAGCACACCGAGGCCTGTCAGAATCCCCACTAACTCGTAAACAGACGATTTTGGTGCTTCCATGCCCACAGCGATTTCAAAAGGGCGCTTGGGCTCCTTGCCTGCGTGCAGATAATCAATAATTGCAAATGCGCGTTCCAACCCGCGGGCTCGGCTCTTTTTGGCCGGTTTGGTGTCATCATCGCGCATTTCATTTCCTTAAATATTCAGCATTCAGCCAATATAGAGCCCTGCGATCAGCTTGTCTTGCGGTAAGCAATACAGTCAACTTCAACCTTGCAATCGACTACCATTGCCGACTGAACGCAGGCTCTTGCTGGTGGGTTCTCGCCAAAATACTCAGCAAACACTTTGTTAAAGCTCCAAAAATCCCTTGGATCGTCCAGCCAAACCCCGATACGCATGATATCGGCGATGGAGTAGCCGGCATTCTCCAGAATCTCTACTAAATTTCTGATCGCCTGATGCGCCTGTGGGACGATACCCCCGTCGATCACTTCGCCACTCACCATCGGCGTCTGGCCGGACACATACAACCATCCTTCGGCTTCAGTGGCTTGGGCAAATGGCAGAACCTGCTGACCAGACCCTTTGGACTCGTTTAGACCGTGCCTCTTAATCGTCATGTTTTCTCCTCACGAAAACTTTGAGCTTTTCAGGAATGCCGCAAGCCGCTCGGATTTTGGTTGTCTAAAGAGCTGGTCAGGCGGCCCTTCTTCACCAATTCGGCCATCATCCATGAAAATCACCTTGCTTGAGACATCATGTGCGAACTGCATTTCATGGGTGACAAGCAGCATGGTCATTCCGTCTTTGGCTAGATCACGAACAACTGACAGAACCTCGTTCACCAGTTCCGGGTCCAGTGCAGATGTCACTTCGTCAAATAGCATCAGTTGTGGGTTCATTGCGATAGCGCGCGCTATCGCGACCCTTTGTTGCTGTCCCCCTGATAGTTGCCCAGGGTAATGGTCGCGCCGAGCGAGCATGCCAACTCGTTCAAGCCATTTTTCTGCAACGGAATGCGCTTCGTCCTTTTTCATGCGCCGTGTCTTGATAAGGCCCAGCATGACATTGTGCATCGCAGTCATATGCGGAAACAGATTGAAATGCTGGAACGCCATACCGGTCATAGCGCGCTGGCGCGCAATTTCTCTTTCGGAAAGCCGCACCCGTTTGCCATTTTTTTTTGTGTAGCCTATCTGTTCACCGGCCACCGCGACGACACCGTCCTCGTATTCTTCAAGCAGGTTTACACAACGCAACAGCGTGGTCTTTCCGGAGCCGCTGGACCCAATAAGGCTTACAACATCGCCTTGGTGCATTGTGAGGTTGATGCCTTTCAGAACTTCCAGGGCGCCAAAACGTTTGTGCAGATCTACTATTTCTAAGACCGGTGATGACATCTGGAAACCTTAGGTGGGGATTGCAATTTTTCTCTCGACAATGCGCCCGGCCTTTTCAATCACGAAATTGATCAGGAAGAAGACAAAGCCAGCAAAAAAATACAGCTCCAAGCTGAGATATGTCCGGGAGATCACTTGCTGTACGGATAGCAGCAACTCAACAACCCCGATGATCGACAGAAGCGTCGACGCTTTGACAATTTCGGTGGCCGTGTTGACCCAGGTGGGAAGGATCTGACGCAGGGCTTGTGGCAACAGCACTGAAAAGAACGTGGTCCGAAACGTCAATCCGATTGATTTTGCGGCTTCAGTCTGACCTGGCGGAATGGCTTGCAAAGCACCACGCACGATCTCTCCTACGTGCGAGCTGCAAAAGAGCATCAGCGCAAAGATGCCGGCCTGAAAGGCCGTTAGCTGGAGGCCAATCACCGAAAGGATATAGAAGCACGCCAGAATCAGCACAAAGACGGGCGTTCCGCGCAGAAAATCGGAGTAAACACGAACAAAAAACCGGACAATTCGACCGCCGTAAGACAGCAGCAACCCGACGCCAACGCCCAGAGCCGTACCAAACAGAATTGAGAGACCTGAGATTAAAAGCGTGTTGGCGATACCATCGAGGATCGGCCAGCGTGCGGCCCAAATAGCATCAAATGCCCGAACTATTTCCATGGATTCGGCCTATCTAGGGATCGCAAGGCGTGTTTCGACTTGCCGTAGGACAGCTGCAATCACGTAGCAGGCCAATACATACATCAAGCTGGCGATCATCCAGGTTTCGATCACTCGGAATGTTTCGACATTTATCTTGCGCGCATAAAACGTAAGCTCCGGCACAGCAATGGCCGCGGCCAGCGAGGTATCCTTGAAAAGCGAGATGAAATTGTTGCTGAGAGACGGAAGCACATTCCGGAACATGACTGGAATTATGAGATTAAGCTTCGTCCCGAATTCGGTCAGTCCGATCGACAATCCTGCCTCTCGAAGGCCGGTCGGCAATGCAATGAGACCAGCCCGAAAAACCTCGGTCAGGTAGGCCCCGGAATAAACTGAAAGCGTTACAATAAACGATTCTATCTTGCCAAAGCGGATGCCCAGCTGTGGCAAGGCGAAGAAGGTAAAAAGGATCAATACGAGAATCGGTGTATTCCGGATCGCAGAAACATAGCCTGCTGACACCCAGCGGATCGCTCTGTTTTTTGATAACATCCCGAAGGCGGCCAACAGACCAATAAAACAACCAATGGCGATGGAGATGACTGCCAGGATCAGACCTAATCCAAGACCCGACATCAGTAGGTCAAAGTCACGCCACACCGCCGCAAAGTTGAAATTATAGTCCATTGAAAGCCCTCGGGGAATTCGCGCCGATTACTTGAATTCGACGGGGAAACCGATCTTCGGTGGTGACAGTTCTGCACCGAACCATTTTTTGAAAGATGCGGCATAGGTATTAAATTCCACCCCGGTCATTGCTTCGTGCAGAACGGAGTTCACGAAATTCAGCCAGCGTTGATCGCCTGGCTTGACTGCACAGCTGTAGCTTTGCGGGTTCCACCCATAGCCTGCATCAAGGTAGCGATCTGGATTTTGTGCTATAAACCAGCTCAGCGAGGACTGGTCGGTTGCTGCCGCTGCCGAACGCCCGGAGTTAAGCGCCTGATACATCAGATCAACGCTTTCATATTGATCAACTGAAGCTTCGGGAAGTGCGGCGTGAACCATTTCCTCTGCGTACACGTTCTGCAAAACCGACACCGTGACGTCGTCTCCTGCCGCCAGAAGCTCTGCGTGATTTGCATAGTCACCGTTGGCCATCAACATCAAGCCGACACCTTCACGGTAATAGGGATGCGTGAATTCAACCTGCTGAGCGCGACCGGCCGTTACGGTCATGAACTGGCAAGTGACATCTACTTTGTCAGTGGCCAGATTCGGAATTCGCGCATCACCTGACTGGTTCACGAATTCGATCTTGGTCGGGTCATCAAACAGGCCCTTCGCAATCAAGCGAAGCATATCAATGTCAAAACCAACCAGTTCGTTGTTTTCGTCTTTGAAGTGCCACGGAGCGTTAGTGCTGCCCGAACCGGCGATCAAGTAACCGCGGTCCAGCACGTCCTGCAACTTGTCTGCAAGTGCGATGCTGCCCGACGAGCAAAGAACGAGGGCGGCCATTCCGAATGTTGACAGTTTCCTCAGCATAATTTCCTCCTCATTTATCTATTCCACTATTATGGACTTAAACACATTATTATGGAATAGAGGCTGTCTCGCTGTGATGCCTTTGTCAACAAAAACCGGATTGTGTTGACTGCAGGGGGCGGCTTGGCACCGAATACTTCGGCCGCGATGTTCACGCGGCAAAGTTTGAGCGATGCGCAACCTCGTGTGCGATACGCTTGTGCGCACCAGTTGCTCGAGGGTAGTTTTCTGATGCTTGACGCACTTGCGCACCCTGAGGATTTGTGGGCAATAAGCTATGCGTCAGGAGGTCAAACTGGGTCTAAAGTTGCGTAGATTGCGCTAATTTCAGGCGCGAATGTTCAAGCTTTTGTGTGTCGAAGGATGTTGTAAGTAGTTGATAGATATTGAGAAAATGTTTTCCGTTGCGCCCATGATGGATTGGACCGACCGGCATTGCCGGGTGTTCCATAGGCAATTGACACGCCGGACTTTGCTTTACAGCGAAATGGTCCCGGCCGGTGCGATTGTGCATGGCGACAGGGATCGTTTTCTGGCGTTTGATGCCAGCGAGCATCCTGTGGCGCTGCAAGTGGGGGGCTCGGATCCGGCGGATCTGGAGCTTTGTGCAAAGGTTGCGGCCGAATATGGCTACGACGAGATCAATCTCAATGTGGGGTGCCCGAGCGACCGGGTGCAGCGCGGCCGGTTCGGCGCCTGCTTAATGGCCGAGCCGGATCTGGTGGCCCGTTGTGTTGAAGCCATGAAGCGGGCTCCGATTGAGGTGAGCGTGAAAACCCGGATTGGGATCGACGAACGAGATTCCTATGAGGAACTCCAAGCCTTTGTCGAAGCTATTGCGGGCACCGGTTGCACGACCGTTATCGTCCATGCCCGCAAAGCTTGGTTAAGCGGCTTGAGTCCAAAGCAGAATCGCGAGGTTCCGCCGCTGCGCTACGATGTTGTCTATCGGCTGAAACGGGACAATCCGGACCTGACCATCGTCCTGAACGGCGGCGTACAGGATCTGGATCAATCTCTCACGCATCTGGAACAGGTCGATGGCGTCATGGTTGGACGCGCGGCTTATCAGTCGCCCTATATTCTGGCCGATGCGGACCAAACGATTTTTGGCGAAGATCGCCCAGTCGCCAGCCGCGCCGAGATCGTACTGGCACTTTTGCCCTATGCCGAGCAGCTGGCTTCTCAAGGCATCGCAATTAAGCATCTGACGCGGCACATCCTGGGGCTCTTCAACGGCGAGCCGGGCGCACGGCTTTGGCGGCGGTATCTGAGTGAGAACGCCCACCATTCCGGTGCCGGACCACAAGTTATTCTTAATGCGCTGGAGCGGGTCCACGCGGTCCAGGAAGGCCGTGCAGCAGCATGACCGGTCATTTTCGCGCTGGGAAGCACGGAGTTACTGGAAAATAATCGACTGGCACCGCAAGGACTATGTTAAGGAGACCTGTGCAAAGCTGAGCCTGGGGCTGATGTTTTTCAGGACCAAGTAGGGTTTTCTGCCGACGGCCGATATACCGTCAGTTAAGGGCGATTTTCAGGCTTACCGGTTCTACCGGCAGAGTTGCTTCGACGGCCTGACACGAGGGTAAGAGGTGCTGCAGGCACCGCGGGGATTTTTATGACCAGTGTCCGGATGTCATTACTGATTTCCCTGGCGGAGAAGTACTCCGTCACGGTCATCAATATCGGCTCCACCCTCATCATCGCGCGGCTGCTGTCGCCAGAAGAGATCGGGGTTTACTCAGTCGGTATGGCCTTTGTTGCCGTGGCCCATACTCTGCGTGATTTCGGAATTGGCAACTATCTGATCCAGGAAAAAGAACTGACGCAAGACCGGATCCGGACGGCTGCCGGCATCACACTGCTGCTGGCGTGGTCATTGGCGCTGTTGCTGGCGTTAGGTAGCGGCTGGATCGCAGACTTTTATAACAAGCCGGAAACACGCTCGGTGATGCTGATCCTGAGCCTTAGTTTTGTGGTGATTCCTTTTAGTTCGCCAACTCTGGCGCTGCTCAGGCGCAACATGTCTTTCAAAGCGCTCTATCAGATCAGGATTATCAGCGCGGTGATCCACTCCACGGTAGCCGTGGTTCTGGCCTGGCAGGGCTACAGTTTCGCGAGTCTCGCCTGGGCTTCGCTGGCCGGCGTGACGACGACGGCGATTATTGCCGCGCTCCACCGGCCTGGGCAGCGTATCATCTGGCCGAATTTTGTTGAGTGGCGCCGGGTTGCGTCGTTCGGCAGTAAGTCGAGCATTGAGGCCCTCATCACCGAGATCGGTCAAAACGCGGTAGACATCATTGCAGGACGCATGCTGGGCTTTACCGCTGTTGGTATCTTCAGCCGGGCCAAAGGCTTGGTTTCAATGTTCGAACGCGAGTTTACCAATGCGGTGATTCAGGTCGCCTTTCCGGCCTTTGCGTCCGGGCATCGCGCAGGGTTGGACCTCAAGGCTCCCTATCTCAAGGCAATCGGCACTCTGACGGTTTTTGCCTGGCCCTTTTACGCGTTTCTTGCGCTGATGGCCTATCCGATTATCCGGATCATGTTCGGTGATCAGTGGGATGCGGCTGTCCCGCTGGTCCAAATCCTCGCAGTTGGCGGCATGATAACGGCCCTTTGGTCGTTGGCCGGTCAGGTTCTGCTTGGAATGGGCAAGATCGATCAGCTTTTAAAGGCGCGCGTCATCACTTTGACGGTTCGGGTCATCTGTATTGTCTGGGCGGCCAATTACAGCATCGCGCATGTTGCAGCGAGCCAGGTTGTTTATTTTGTCCTGGGATACTTTGTCTTTTTCCAGTTCCTCAAACCGCTTCTCAAGTTCAGTCATACGGACATGATCTTAGCGACCTGGAAAAGCCTGCTGGTGACTCTGTCGAGTTCTATCGTTCCAGCCTTTGCGCTCTTCTATATGCAGCCTGGCCCTGGCAACCTTTGGATGCCATTGCTGGTTGGTTCCTTTGGAATGGGCGTGGGCTGGCTCGCCGGGATCTACGGTTTCAATCACAGCTTTAGTGATGAAATAACCAATGCTGTGCGGCTTGCAATCGAACGCATGAGAGGTGGCACCCAAGGCTCTTCAAACTGACCTGTATTTGGCTGAGGTCAGTTGCCGAGTGCGCCGGAATCTGCGCTACGAATGCGCGAGAAGCTGTTTGGCGTTCTTTCGAATCTTATCAAACAACAGCTGCCAATCACCATTGAGAATCAAGCGGAACCCATTTCGGAGCTTCGGCTTAACGATCTGTGCCGTATCCCGGTACGGGCGTTTGATTTTGTACAGGAACACGGCCCTTTCAATCGCATCGAGCCAAGCGCCTTTTCTGCCTTTCTCCTTTGCGTATCGGATGACCGATTCCATCTCCATACAGTGAACGTTACTGCGGAAACGGACGCCCTTGATTTGATCGACTTTCAGAGGTGTGTCGAAACAAGGCGGGTTTTCTGAGCCAACCGCAAGAAAATTGAGGCGTGTGCGGATACACTTTTCGCAGGAGCCGCAATTTTTATGGGTTTCCTTGCCTTCCCAGCAAACCTTGACGACACGCTCTGCCGTCGCATGCCGGGCAATTTCCTCCACTTTCTGGGTGCGGCTGTAGCCCGCACCGTCATGTACGACCCTAAAGCCGTCACCGGAGAGCAGATAATCAGTCGCCGGGTTTGAACCCCAGGGCAGCAGAAGGGCGTCGTAGGGTTCAGAGCTGCCGGCCAATCCAAAGCCAAATTCGTGGGCGTAGTTGTGCATGCAACAGGCCAACTGCGAAAGGAAACTGTCTTCCCAAATCTGAAGGTCGACTTCTTTCAGGTTGGTTCTGATAATCCGAACATCGACCCCTAACTCGTCGAGCAGGGGGGTCGTCCGTTCGACCAGTGCATCAAGCTGGCTGCTGTTGTTCAGTGGGACATCGAAGCCGTGGACCATCAGAACCGATTTCTTCAGACCGTAGGAGCCGGTTCCCAATCGATCGCCAGTGTGTCTGAGAAGCGTAAAGGTCGAATCGACGCCCCCCGAAAAGGCTGCGATTGCATCATTTTTCAACGGCAGATGCGTTTGCTCAACGGATCGTTCCGGAATTATTTTTATTTTTCTGTAAAGCGGCTGTTTCCAGAGGCGCCAAGCCTCCTGAAATTCATTCAAATTGCGCAGCGCACTCACGCTCATCGCGCCATGAACGTGGATATCCTGCTCTGTGCGCATGGCGTAAAATAAAATACCCATGACAAAGCCGTCGAGCACCACCGGTTCCGGGACATTCTTTTGAGATACCAGATCGAAGAAGATTTCGACGTCGGATCTTTCCGGATCCGTCAGGTTCTCAAGACGCATTGTCCGCCTTGTACCGTCATCTGTGGTTTGTTGTGTTACCTGTAAATCCATCTGACAATCTATCTCAAACACAAAGGCTGGTATTTGCCTGCACTTGTTCGTTCAACTGATGTCTGGGCAATTGCTCGCCACTTTATAGAGCTTTCCCAATACAACATCTATGTACTTGATTTGCGAAGTATGCAGCATTCCCGAACTTTAAAGATACTAAGAAAATCCGTCTTTGGGCCAAGTGGAACAATGTTGCTGATTTACCGTCTTCTCGGTCGATCGATTTTAGCTTTATCAAAGTGACCAAAGCGTAAAACATCTATCAGACCAGCATCTTTTCCAGCTCTTGCGGCTTCCCGGAAACTGCCACAGCAATTCATTAAATCTTGCGGATGACTGCGTGCGGTTCATGCCGGTCGAGTTTGAGCGATTGGTCCGACGCTAGAACCTCGTTCGCTGCTTCGCGGCATCCGCCATAATCATTGTAGTCGTCGAGAATAATGACGCCCCTCCGGCTCAAAACCGGGGATACAGTCTCGACGCAAAATTTAACCGGATCGTACCAATCACAGTCGATGTGTGCGAGGCTGATGCGGTCGGACGCACCAAACTTGACCGTGTCCTCAAACAGGCCTTTTTCCAAGCTAATTTTTTTGCCGTCTACAAGAAGGTCAAAGTCGCGAAAATTTTGGACGACCCTGTCGTAGAGATTTTCCTCATAGCCATAGTAAAGATCGCCGCCTATTCCGCTTGATTCGCCACTCTTGATGATTTCGTAGCGCGCATGCGTATCTTCACCATCCCGCTCGGACGGCGGCGGAATCATGTCGAAAACATCGAAGCCTAAAAATCTCTTCTCTTCGGCGCGATGAGCAAGGTAAATCGCGGATCCCCCAAGAGCGACCCCGAATTCCGCGAACTCTCCAGCGACATTCTCTTGCTGAATCCGACAAATTTCCTTTTCAAGAGAAATGAATTTGTCGGCGGAAAGATATGTCAGGTTACAGCTCTTAATCTTACTCGCCAATGGCGGCAAAGGCTTGGGAGGGTCGCGATGCGTCAGCTTTCCCAGTATCTTTTTGCCTATTGAAAACATTGCTTTTTTCCTGTCCAACGTGGAATCGATGCTCAACAAACTCTATTGATTCATTATGGGCGAAGGCCGGTCCTTCATGACTTGGCAGCGTGCCGTCACTGCTTCTTCATTTTGGAAGCGGTATCGCGCAGCCACAGGCTTTCGTACCGCGAGAGTTTTCCATAATTGTTGTCGATGTAATTCACGCTCTTACCAAGCAGGCAACCCAGGATCATTGCGTGAAGGCGGTCTGTCTCGATCGTTTCGTATGCACTGAAGGTCTTAATACTTTTCGCGATAATACGGTTTTTTCTGAAGTTCCAGACATCGACGATCCGATTACGCATCACGAAGGACGGACAGCGCTCAATAGCCGCGAAGAGATGCTGGCTTATCGAGCGGTCGAGAGGATGGGTGATGTCTACCCAATCTATGCTCTGTCCGTTTTTTTCTTGCGATTCTGCTGCTTCTACGTCCTTGCGTAGAAACAGCAGTTTTTGTTGCCCGTCATAGTGGGGGTGCACGCCCTTCTTGGACTTCCACAAGGCATGCGCCATATCCGGACATAGCTCGCAACGGATCCCTCCAAGCTGCTGGATATAGTCATAGGACTCCTGATCTCTGACAAACATCATGAAGTTTTCATGATTTTGATAGGATTTCATCAATTCTTTGCCGCGTTCGCTGTCGAAAAAGAATACAGATTGCGGAAACAGAATGATTTTATTTTGCGGAAAACGTTTAAGTACATCCTGACGGAGGTTTTCGTGCCATTTGTAAATATCATTTACATTGCCGCCGCCATGAAGAAGTAGGATGTCAGATGGGCGTATTTTGTGTCTATATCTTTGATAGTCAAGGGCAGACAAACGCAATGAGGGGTGAATATTTTGGCTTTCCAAAAATGTCTCGGTTCCCCAATCAATCAATTGATCTCCGATATTCAGGTGCATTGGTAAGTCTAAACGAACAACGCGAGAGGATTTTGGGATTTCTTCAGTAATTATATTTAATTTATCCTTCAGGCCGTACATTATTTTTTCGTGAGTCCTGATAACTTCAGGCGAAAACATTCAAGTGTCCTTCCACGGATGGAATATATCTCTGCAAAATTCTTCTATCACTAACGTTAGTGAACGTGCCTTGCAATCGATTTGAGACCTGACGCCCGTACTTTCTAAGCGCCGTCGTCACAGGCTTTTGATGACGGAAGTGGTGTCAGTGTACACCTGTGCTGATTTGCAACGGCTCACCAGTTTATTTCGGCGCATAGCTGACGCACTCATCCTTTTTGGTGTGTTTGGATAAAGGGAAGATTAACTCAGAGGTGAGAAACTGCGGGTAGTGATTTTAGTCGGCGGTTCAAGAAGCCCGCATATCGGGCCGACACGCTGAGTATCTTTTTCAAAGGCATAGCGCACGGCAACGACCCTTGGGCACGGTGGCATACGGAGAGCCTGGTTTTCGCTTTCATTGGTTCGGCGGAGAGCGATGAGAATTTTGTGATTGGTTGATCCCAGTTGTGTCCGAAGGTTTTGGGGCGAAGTAGTTAATGTTTGACGTTACGACGCTTGTCGGCCGGAAACGGTACCTGATGGCTATGATCTTTGTCGCTGTTGCGATGCTTGCCGTATTTGCGGTGGCTGAACGGCAGCTGGCCGAAATCAATGACCACACTGCAAAAGCGCATGATCTGCAGCTTGTGCTGCTTCGCGCTGAAAACCTCTCTGATGACGCCGCCACTTACGCAACAGCCAACACCGGACTGCTCCAGTTCCACCGGGCTGTAGCAAGCTTCGAGACGCTTTTAGCTTCTCATGAGCTTGACGCAGCATTGGCGGACCAAGTGCACGGCTTGCGGACTGTATTTAAGCATCATGCAACGACTTTGACTCAAAGCGATGGTGATCCGGTAAAGCGCCACCGGCAGGCGAAACGGCTGGAGAGTTTTCTGAATAGCGATCTGATACCGTTACTCAGACGTGCGGCGGACGAGGAGTCTTCGCCGCAAAATCATGCTGTCAGCAGCTTCCGGATTTTAGGCGTGGCTGTTCTCGCCACCGGGCTGCTCGCCGTTATTGCCATGGTTCTTGCAAGCTTGAAGTCCAGTGGGCCGGCGGCACGGAGCAAATCCGACGGCGAATTGACTAAGGTATCCGGTGGTAGGGCGCACATCGATGACGTTCTGGTTTCAATGGACCAAGGGATTGTTGCCTGGGATGCCGATTGTGTAGTCGAGATCTTCAATGACCGGGTTGTCGAACTCCTGGATCTGCCGTCAGATTTCATGCGCACGGGTCTCACGCTCGAAGAACAGATCGAGCACGCGCGTGCACGGGGCGATTATGGTAATGCCAGCGACCAGGACATTGCTTCGATTATCGAACAGCACAGAAATCAGACCGAATCCATTGTGGATCGTGTGTTGTCGACCGGACGTGCAATTCGCGTGAACATCCGGCGGCGTTCTGGCGGAGGAATGGTCGCAACCTATACAGACATTACAGAACTCCGCAAACAGACCGAACGGGTCCGCCGTCAGAAGGCCGTGGTTGAAACCATTTTGGAAAATCTCGATCAGGGCGTGTCCCTGATGGATGACGATCTCAATATGGTCGCCTTCAATCAGAAGTACCTGGAACTCTTCGGTATTCCCAGTGACGCCGTCCAACAAGGCGATCCGTTGCGGAAGTTCTGCGGCATCTATGCGGACCTTGGGCACTATGGTGAAGGTGATCGTGAGGAACAAATCCAAAAACGCCTCGAAACGGCACGGGTCCACAAGAATGAGACCCAGCGCAGGCACCTGACCAACGGGCGCTCCGTCGACATCTATAAAGCGCCCTTGCCGACGGGAGGCGTTGTCACTGCCTATCGGGACGTAACCGAACGCCTGCGCTACGAACGGGAACTGGAAGAAGCGCGCGACAAAGCAGAAGCCGCGTCCCGATCGAAGAGCGAATTCCTGGCCAACATGAGCCATGAAATCAGAACCCCGATGAACGGTGTCCTCGGGATGGCAGAACTACTGGCCGATACAAAGCTCGACGAGCATCAGTCCAGCTACGTCAAGATCATCTCCGATTCCGGTTCTGCGCTGCTGACCATCATCAACGACATTCTCGATTTCTCGAAGATCGAGGCCGGCAAGCTAGAACTCGATCCGGAGCCCTTCAATCTGCGCTCGGCGATGGAGGATGTCGCGATCCTGATGTCGAACCGTGCGGTGGAAAAGGGATTGGAACTGATTGTGCGTTTCAATCCCGACATTCCCGACAATGTCGTTGGTGATGCCGGTCGCATTCGTCAGATCGTGACCAATCTTGTCGGCAATGCGGTCAAATTCACCAGGGAAGGCTACATCCTGGTCGACGTTGACGGGACGCTGAAGGATGGCCGGATCGCGCTGAAGATTTCAGTCGAGGACACAGGGATCGGCCTCAGCGACAGCGAGCTCAACCGGATCTTCGACAAGTTTGAACAGGCCGATAATACCACAACCCGGCAATATGGTGGAACCGGGCTAGGGCTGGCGATTTCAAAACAACTGGTCGAGTTGATGGAGGGCGACATCGGTGTGACCTCGCGGCGGAACGTGGGCGCAAATTTCTGGTTCACCATTGATCTTCCCGTCGATCCTCAAAGCGTCAGGAAGAATGTCGTCGTCCCGGACTTGCGTGGTTTGAAACTGCTGATCGTCGACGACATTGAAGTGAATCGCAAAATTCTGGTTGAGCAAGCGGAAAGCTGGGGGATGCTCGCTGATTGTGCAGAGTCGGCGGCCGATGCGCTTGAGGCTTTGAAACCACAAGCTCAATCGCTGTCGAATACGCAGGGGCGTCAGTACGACCTCGTGATTCTGGATTACCATATGCCAAGCATGGATGGCGAAGAGCTGGCACGCCGGATCAGAGACGATCCGGCAACCAGGGACATTGCACTTATTATGTTGAGTTCAGTTGATGGAAAGGGCGACGCACGACGGTTTCGCAAGATCGGCGTTGCGGCGACTCTCGTCAAACCGGCCCGTTCGTCGCTGATGCTCGATACCATTGCGACCGTACTGTCGCAAAAATCTGACGTTAACGCTGTTTCCGAGGACGTCGGAGCACGCAGCACAGAGGCTGCGCCAAAGGTGGGCAATAAAGAGGCCATGGCACAAGCTGCGACTTTCCGTCTGATCCTGGTGGAAGACAACGAGATCAATCGTTACGTGGTCATGCAGATGCTGGAGCGGTCGCCCTACGCCTTGAAGATTGCCGCGAACGGCAAGGAAGCAGTTGAATTATACGAACGCGAGGGCGCGGATCTGATCCTGATGGACGTTTCCATGCCGCAGATGGATGGTTACGAAGCGACCAATGCCATCCGTCAAATAGAGCGCCGAAGAGATTTGATGCGCACGCCGATCGTCGGCCTGACCGCCCACACAATGAAGGGCGACCGCGAACGCTGTCTGGAAGCCGGGATGGACGATTATCTTCCCAAGCCGGTTCAACAGACCGACTTGAAGAAGGTACTGGCAAGTTGGCTGGACTCTCACGCGAGTGAACCGGCGACCAAGACCGGTTAAATCATCTTCCACTGCTCCATCCTGAAACGCTGAGTTATCCAGTCATTTTGACCGCCATTATCAGAGAGTCCCGCGCAGACCGTCCGGCGTCAGCGCCAGGCCAGTAAGGGTGCGGTCGAGATGCCGAGCGCGCCAGTTGAGCAGTTTCTCTGCATAGCTCACGCGGGTGAGGAGATAGCTGGAATCCTCCGCGACATTGTTCAGCTCTCCGGGGTCGGCGGCGAGGTCAAACAGCAGTGGCGGTAGTCCGGCGAAATGGACGTACTTGAAGGAGTCGTCGCGGATGACAGACATATTGCAGGCGTCCAGTTCCAAATCGAATGCCGACTGGGCCGCGCCGCTGACAACGTCGCGGAAGTCGTATTCCCAATGAACTTCCTGCCGCCAATTGGGTGCCTCCGTACCTTCGAGGAAGGCTTTCAGCGAGCGGCCGTCCATCGACCGCGGGACCTTTGCACCGAGACAGTCCAGGATGGTGGGCGTGACGTCGACGGCTTCGCTAAAGGCTTCGATTTGCATACCCTTCGTTCGGGAACCAGCTATGGCCGCTTCGGGATGCCGGATGATCAGAGGAATGTGATTGCTTTGATCGAAATAGCCCAGCTTGCCGAAGAGGTGATGGTCGCCGGCCATCTCCCCATGGTCGGTGGTCAGGACGATCAGTGTGTTGTCGTATTGGCCGCTCGCCTTAAGGTGTGCCACGATCCGCCCGATCTGTGCATCGATTTCCGAAATCAATCCATAGTAGCTGGCGCGGATTTGCCGCCGGGCATCGTCGTCCCAGTCTTTCGCCAGGCCGTCCGCGCCATAGACGAAGTGCGACTTGCGTTGGCTGTCAAAGGTATAGGTAAGGAAGGGGTGGCTCGAGCTTTCTTCCTCCAGTGACGCCGCCCGAACGAAATCCGGCACCGAATCCGGACTGTACATCCTGTTATAGGGGGCCGGGGCGATGAAGGGTGGATGCGGGCGGAGGAAGCTGACATGCGCGAACCAGGGCGCAGCACCCATCTCGTCGCTATAGTCCAGGAAACGCTCGGTGAGAAAGGCGGCTTCGGACAATTCGGCCGGATAGCGTGCGGCCGCGTTCGTTGGCGGGTCGGCAGGCCCCTCCTCCGGCAGGTAGACATCGAGACCCTGCTCCGGCACGTTCACGCCATTCCTGCGTAGCCAGCTCAGCCAAGGCTTAGAGGCCTCATCCAATCCCTGGCGTTGGCTAAAGCCCGGCAGCACACCTTCGTAGCTCAGCAAGCGCGGGTCGTTGGCATCGCAACTGCGCGGGTCGACACTGCTGTCGGTATAGCCGAACAGCACCGGGTCGTAGCTGAGCCGGCGAACGGCCTTTGCGATATTATCGTGCCGGTCGTCCAGTGGGGTGCCGTTGCCGCAGACCCGGTGGTTCATCTGGTAAAGCCCGGTCAGCAGAGACGCGCGGGCAGGCGAGCAGGGAGTAGCCTGTCCAAAATGCTTGCGAAATAAAACACCGTCGGCGGCAAGGCTGTCGATTGCAGGCGTTTTAAGTAGGGGGTGGCCAACTGCGCCGAGGCAGTCGCCCCGCCACTGATCGGCCGTTATCAAAAGAACGTTCATTGCCATCGCTGTAGAGGACTCCATCGACAGGTGCGTAAAACTAAGCGGCGCGAGTTTGGCGAAGATTGCCCACTCTTTCCACTCTGAAATGGAGGCTATTCAACCTTTGGCTGGCAAAGACCCGCCAATATCAGGCAGGAGGATCCTGAGTCGTGTAATGCCGGCATTCGAGTCGAGTATAACCGACCGCGTGTCATGCCTTTTTAGCGGGAAATACCATTGTATGTTACCCGAAAGGGTGGTTTCTGCTATAGTGGAAAGGAGCCAAACGAAGGAGGGACAAAAATGTCGTCGGATCCCGGGTTGCTTGACACCATGAGGTCAGCCTATGCGGCCTACGATACCGGTGATGCCGGTCCTCTCCTTGCGCTGTTCTCTGAGGAAGGCGTCATCCGCTTTACGGCACCGGAGAGCTTTCTGCATTTTGCTGGCCCGAGCTACGGACCAGAGGGCGCGCGCAATGCTCTGATCGCGATCTCGGAAATGTTCGAATGGAAGACTTATAACGTCTACGAATTGGTCGTCGACGGAAACTCGGTCTTTGCCATCACTGGCGGCTTGTTACGCCACAAGGAAAGCGATCAGGAGACCGAGGTCCAGCTGGGTGATCTGATCCGCTTCGAGGGTGGCAAAATTGTCGAATTCATCGAGTTCTTCGATTCGGCTGGCCTGCGGGCCTGGATGAACCGCGCAGGTACACCTTCCTGCGCGGAACTCAGGGTCGGGGAAGCAGCCTCCGCTGCCGGCATTTCCCCTCTCAATCAGACAGCTGCTGAAGCACTGGATCAGCCGTCGACACGTGCCACAGAGAACAAGGCTTTGCTGTCGCGATGCTATGACGCCTACGCCCGCTGCGATCCTGCACCTCTGGCGAGTCTCTTCGACGGTGATGCGAGCTACAATACTGTGGCCCGCTGCGAAGATTTCGCCTTCGCAGGTCCCTGTTATGGACGAGGTAACGTGCTCGACAACATTGCCCGCATCCACGCTGATTATGATTTGGAAAAGTACGAGATCAACCGCATGATTGCTCAAGACGACTTGGTTGCGGTTCACGCCGACGTTGGCTTTCGCTACAAATCCACTGGTAACTTGGTCGCGGTGGACAAGGTCGATCTTTTCCGTATGCGCGACGGCAAGATCATCGAGTTCAATGAATTCTTCGATACTGCGTCGGCATATGATACCCGAGAAGGGGCGTGACCGGTTCGAGCCTCAATCAATTTAAGGCGATGCTCACTTGTGCGAGGGCCTTGACGCGAATTTGATGGAGCAGTTCGCCCTCCCCGTATGCTTGTACGTCGTATGATTGTTGGGAATGCATTAGGAAAAGATAAACTAATTCCACCTAGCTTCACGGGTCTGAAATTTTCCGGATAGATAGTACGATTGCAATGTAACGCAACTAAAAAGAGCTCGACCGGTTTGCAGCCGTTAGACGCTCGAAGGGTCTCATCTCGGATATGGGAAGTGTAGTGAAGCCAAAAATCTCGAAGTTCAGCTTGTGCCTGTTGCTGTTTGGAGGCGGATGCGCCTGGGAACAGAAGGAGCCGCGAGAGCATGTTGTCTCGATCGTGTCGGATCTCAACAGTATGAGCATGTCCTTTGAGCCGCGTAGCCTGCATATCGAACCAGGGGATACGGTCACTTGGATAAATGCAGCGGATGTTACTCATAATATGATCACTTATCCGGATGGATTTCCCAAAGGTGCTGATGGTTTCGAGAGCGATTATCTGTTAGTGGCAGGTGAACGCTGGTCCTATAGGTTTCAGGATGAAGGAACTTATGAGTATCACTGCCTGCCTCATATCTTGATGAAGATGGAAGGCACCGTTGTCGTTGGAAAAGCGTCGGGCGAATCAGATTTTCATGATCCAAGCAATGGTGAAATTGCCCGTTACCGCGAGCAGCTGGCCGAGTACTTCGACGAAGACGAAGGGGTTAGCTATCGCCCACGTCTTGAGCGTTTGACGCAGTCGGAATAGCTCTCGGGCCGGCCAGGACAAGCCCGGTCCTGCCGTAGCACAGAGATTGATGGCCTTTCTTTAAATCAGCGATAACTGTAAAGCATACTCGTAATCGTACGGTTAGAGTGCAATCGCTCTTGTTCTCGCATATCAAAAACGATCGCACTCTATAGGCCCCTGCGGTGTCACAAACTTCGCAAGAGATGAGAATCAGCAGTCGCAACTGACCCAGCCCTGGCAGAGTCTGGGGGCATTTGGTGCGCTTGAATCGCAGGTACAGGGTTTTCCTTTGCCTGAGCCCTTGCACACGCCTTCGCAGAGTGTAATCCGCTTGCGGAAGAAGCCCTTCCAGTACCAGTCGGAATTACAACTCGCCAATATAAAGCCCGTTGTGTTGGCGACAACATCTCCGGAAAAATCGTCATAAGCGGACTTGACGACCAGTGCCGCAGGAACGGCTTTTGACCAGCTCAAGGCCCCACCTTCTTGCATTGAGGCGCCCAGGCTAAGGGTGCCGGTCATGCGTCCAGCACCACCACAACCACATCCCAGGTGATTTGCCATTTCCGCGACCTCCGTAAAGGACTTCGTTGTCGAGGAGATGCGAAGAGCCGCCGCCGCCATTGGTCCATCGCCGAGTTGCGTCTGAAGATCGAATGCGGCTTTCGATACGGCATCTTCATCAACGACGGACGCCGATACACAGGCGGCTGGCGCCGGATGCTGACCGTCGATAACGATACGGCCAATCGGTGTAATGCCACCGGCATAGATGTCGTCGCAGCGAATGATTTGTGCCGGAAGCTCCATGGAAAAGAGAGTATCGGGGTTCTTGGGTGTGTCTTGCTTAAGAAACCGGAGCGGGGAGGCCGGGTAGGGGGAACCTGGGCGGCGTTCGACCAGCGTTCCTGCGATTCCAATCGAATACTTTGAGGTCGCCATCACAATCTCCTTGATAAATATTCAATCCAATTTACCGCCGTGTTGCACATCGATTGGCGGCTGTAAAAAGAGATACGGCTGACCAGATGTGATTAGATGCATACATATGAAAAAAGTTTCAAAAGACGTGTTTTTTTAAGGGCTGGAGTATTGTGGATTCGCTATCGGAGTAAAATAATTAAATAATATGTCCCTATAATTGATACATTGATTGCCGGTCGACTGATCATGCTGCTTCGATGTGAAATTCACGAAGGAAGAGGAGGGGGCAAATTCGAGCTGCGCCTATCCGCGAAACAAACCAAGCCAGTTTTGCACTTGATTGCGCAGGTGAACGCATTGGGTATGCAGAAATGGCAAACCCAATGACGACGCTTGTTGGTCGGTGAAGTATTGCGGGGTTGAAATGTTTTACCGCTGAGCGGAGCAAATTCCCTTAAGGCGCGCCTTGCACGACGTAGGATAAAGTGTCGGCGGAAATTGCTATGAGCCGAGAGTCTCTTTATCGGTCAGTTGCGGCACTTGGTTTGTTGAGGCCTGACCGTTTTTCGCTGGATTGGAAAAGCGGTCAGGCTTTAGCCCGCCAAATCAGCGATGTGTCGCGTTCTATTCGTTTTCGACCTTCTCCAGCGAGCGGATGAGGCCGAGGACGCTGCGTTTGATATTGCCGGAAGGAATGGCATTGAACTGCCTGACAAGCCGCATCGATTCAGCGGCATCGATTTGACCTTCCTGACTCTGCCCCTGCTTGGTTGCGCCGGTTTCATAATCGGCAAAGAAGTAAGCGATGTTTGTATCGAGCACTTCGGCTAACTGATACAAACGGCCTGCGGTGATGCGATTGGTGCCGTGCTCGTATTTCTGAAGTTGCTGGAAGGAAATTCCTAGCAGACCAGCGACCTGTTGCTGCGTCTTGCCGCATTCCATGCGCCGCGACCGGATCCTGCTCGCCACATGGGCTGTGATCGTTTCTTCATTATTCGATGTCATTTGCACTTCCCTGTTCCCTGATTTTATTGCCCCGGCGCCCTTAGATGTTTATCCGGCGGCTGCGTGATTTGGTTCGTTGGTCTGGTTGAGATCTACGCGGGTGTGCTGCTGGAATTCATTGTAACCCTCGAAGAAAGATCTTAAGGACACGCCGAAGACCTGACAGGCTTCGAAGAGCTGCAGAGCCTCCAATCGCACCAGACCTGCCTCTGCCCGCTCGATTACGTCGACGGTCAAGCGAAGGTGACGCGCCAGATTTTCGCGGGTCACATCCGTGCGCTCGCGGTGTTGCCTGAGTCGCTGAGCGACGAAGTTGTTGAGTACCTGGTTGTTAAATTCGTTCTTCATGACCGTCACTCTCCTGCCGAGAGCTCCCTCAATCTGATTGTCACGCCTAACCGCCGAGTTTCGCGAGGTTCACTGCGGCCGAGACCGCCATCATGACAAGAGTCATCGCAAACTCGCGCGCCAAATACAATTCGGGGAAACTACTTATGAGCGTGGTGCTTTCGGTCGGTTGGGGGTGAGATTGCAGCGATTCGGGCGTTATGAGAGACAAAGACGCGGGGCAGGGTGCGTGAGAGCGTGCCAAGGTTGCTCTCTGCTGAGTTGAGTGCAAGGCGTGCGTGACAGGGAACGATGCGCCGGCGTCGCGTCATTTGTTCCTTGCGCAATGGACTTGCCCGCATTCATCGCTATCCTGCGGGCATGATAGATCTCGCTCGTAAAAAGCCTAATCCGATCCCAGCGATTCATCCTTTGCCGGAATATCTGGCGCGAGGGCCACGCAAGGCCGTTTATGAAGATACCAAAGCCGTGCTGCAGGTGCCCTGGATGGGCGTTGTGACTATGGCTTTTTCCCATTATCCCACGTTTTATGATTGCCTCTGGTCGGGCGTGCGCCCGCTTTGCCAGAACCGCGCGTTTTTAGAGGCCTGCAAGGGGTTGCGCACCTTTACCGAACAACAGGTCGCGAATTTCGATCTTAACGGCCTGAGAGGCGCGTTAGGTACGCGAGGCTTTGCAGAGCAGGAATGCGCAGATATTGGGGACGTGATCGAGGTTTTTGCGGTCGGCAATTTCCCCTATCTACTGATCGCGACCATCGCGCGTCTTCTGCTGCAGGATGGGACGCTGTCCGGGGTACCAACAGTCGTTGCGGCCAATATTGAAGAAAGAGGCGGAGCGGCCGTGCAGCGTCTGGTTTTAATGGAGCGGCACCACGCGGATGCACAGACCATCGAGGTCTACGACGATATCCAAACAACCTTGGGGCTGCCCTTCGTTAACACCGACTATCGTGCTCTGGCTCGCTGGCCAAGTTATTTCGCGCTAGCCTGGGCGGACCTGAAAAGCGTGATTGTTACGCCGGACTACGAGCCGCGTGTTGAATCAGTTCACCAGGAAGCCGTCAAGCTGGTGCATTCCTTACCTAACCTCGGAGGGCTCGACACCGCAAAGCTTAAAGCCGCGGCGTTGAACGATGCGCCTGATGGCGAAGTCGAAGCCGTAGTCCAGCTATTTCAGTGGCTGTTGCCCGGATTGGTGACCAATGTCGCCTGCTTCCAACAGCAGTTGGATGGTTCCACGTCGCAATCTCGAGTCTGATCGTTTTTCACTGTATTAAAGAAAATCGTGAATCAGCCTCTGCCTCAATTGGTTAGAGCTCGGCAGCCAGTGCCGGGAAATCATTGACCACCAGATCGTAATCGGCGGGATTGTATGGGTGGAGCTCGCGTGGATCTTCCGGGCCCCATTCCTTTGGACGCTGGACCAGCGCGGTTCTGAAGCCGACTTGGCGTGCGGCATCCAGGTCGAAGGGATGGCAGGCAACCATGCAGCAATCCTGCGGATCGAGTTGAAGGAATGCGGCCGCTTTGCGGTAGGCCTCAGGCAGTAACTTGTATACACCGAAACCTTCGCAGGACAGCACGGCATCCCAGCTCAAGCCATTACGTTTGGCGGTGTCGATCACCAGACGGTAGCTTAGGATTGTGAAGGAGACCGTGATGTAGTTTGTCCGCAGTTTTGGCAGGACTTCTGGGAAATCAGGCCAGCATTGGAAACTGTGCGGTGCCTCCCAGGCTATGGCGTGCCGGTCGTTTTCGTCAAAAACGTCGAGCCCCTCATCTGCCAGGACGGCATCGAGTGAGAAACGATGTGCCTGATCGAAATTGTAAGCGGGTGGCTCATGGTCACCCAGATTCAGCATGGCACCGAGAGACCGGCGCCGCAGGTCATTGGCCAGTGCCGGCCAGTCGCGTTTAATGCCATGCCGCGCGCCTGCTGCGGCGAGGGCATCGCGAAAGCCGGAATGCCAGTCGAGAACCGTTCCGCCGGTATCGAAGGTGAGGGCTTTGACGTTTTTCAGGCTCATATGACTGGCACCGGGAAATTCATTGGGTAAACCTTACGCAGCCTGACCTTCGGTGAGCTGCCGGAGGATTGTGACGTAGTTATCTGTACCCTGCGCTCCGACTACCAGATGACGCTCGTTGAAGACCATGGCCGGGACACCCTGGATGCCGCGCGATGTCCAGAAAACTTCCTCATTGCGGACTTTCTCCGCATAGCGGCCTTCGGTTAGGGCGTTAAGAGCTTCATTCCTGTCGAGCCCGATCTCCGCCGCGGCATCAGCCAGGATCTCCGGATCGCTGACATTCCGGCGATGAGTGAAAAAGGTGCTGAAGAGCTCCATCTTGAGATCGTGCTGGCGCCCCTGTGTGCCGGCCCAATAGAGTATCTGGTGCGCGCGGAAGGTATTATACATCCGCATGTCGTCGGCATAGTTAAAGCTGAAACCGAGATCGGCCCCCAGGGCCGTCAGGCGCGCCCGTGCCTTGACGCTGTCTTCGGGCGAAGTGCCGTACTTGCTGGCGATATGATCGCGGAGATTTTCACCTTCTTCAGCCATATCCGGATTTAACTCGAATGGATGCCAGAAGATCTGGATAGAGACGCCGGTTACACCCATGGCCTGTTCGAACTGCTTGAACCCAATCAGGCACCATGGGCAGACCACGTCGGAGACAATGCCGAGGCGCAGGCCAATGGCTTCGTCTTGATTTACGGGGTGCGGCGAGTTTGTTTGATGATTGGGCATCGGACTTCCTTTGCGAGGTATTTGCTCACTTAGGCGAAACGGTAACCCAGAAAAGGGGTTGCGCCCAGGGTTGCTGTCAGCGTTCACCGTTTTCTGATATTCTGAGGTTGGTTCGAAGCGTTGCGGAATTTTACGTTAAGTCTGCACGCGGAAGATGGAGGATGGGGGCGTGAAGAAAGCGGGTGGCAAGGCGAAGCAGGTGCTGCTGGTTGTCATTCCTTCACTGATTGCTTTTTTTCTGCCAGGGCTCTCGGCACAGGCCTGTGGTCCGGCCGTGGTCATCGAATTCCTTGAAGGGGCGCCCGAGGACAGCTTCGAGATCCGCAACGTCAGTGCCGGAAGTTGGAGCTTGACGTCATTGAAGATCCAACTTGCCGGATCGAAAGGAGACTTGGTCTTCGATACTGCGCCCGGCGGTGAGGGCGTTTCGGTTTTTCAGCCTTTCCAGGCGCGCGCGTCCGATGTGCGCTTGATCGAGGCGCCGGTCGTGCATGACGGCGCACGGGTTCTTGATCTGGAATTTGCAGCCTTTTGGTCCGGCAAGAACTTTGACTTTACCATTGACCTGGACGACCGGCTGCCGGTTTCCGAATACGGTCAAACCCAGGTCAGTGGTGCGGAAATCGAAGGGGCGATAGTCATTGCCGCCTTTGTTGATAAGGACGGCGTGCACTCGGTGCAGAAGGGCGCATTTGGATCGGACGCCCGTGCCGTGCTCAATGGCGGGACCTGTGCCTGAAGGACAGATTCTCCCAATAGATCGCATGGGTCAAAATCCTTAGAAACCTATTTATCTGTTTGGTTGGGTTCTCTTGTGAGGTTGGACCCTTCGATGCCGTTCTCAAAAGGTCGTTACAAATACCCACCAGGCGAGACGCTGGTATAGGTCGAAGATTGTTGTGACGAGAAAATACATCTTCCGGCTATTTTTCCA
Organism: Pelagibius sp. Alg239-R121; assembly: GCF_947331435.1. GTDB lineage: Bacteria > Pseudomonadota > Alphaproteobacteria > Kiloniellales > Kiloniellaceae > Denitrobaculum. The sequence goes on from NZ_CAMZOF010000005.1 coordinate 563,912, forward strand.
TGAGCGCGATCGGACTCTACGACTGCCTCAGACGGTCGAAAGCCGGATTTAGTTGCGCCACGATCCGGTCCAAGACCTCTCCTTGGGTATCGGCGAACGCACGTGCTGCAGCGCTCATCTCGTCGTATTTGTCTGGATTCTTCAACAGCTTACCAACGGCGACCCCGAGGTCGCCGGGGCGTTCCCTGATGCGCTTGACCGCGCCGGTGGCGATCATGTCTTCGACGATGCGCACAAAATTGCCGGTATGAGGACCACAGAGGAGGGCGCAGCCGAGCCGGGCGGCTTCGATCGGGTTTTGACCGCCCTTGGGAATCAGAGTTCCACCCATCATGGCAATCCGGTTCAGACGGAACCAGACCCCTAACTCGCCCAGGGTATCCGCGAGATAGATCTCGGTTTCGGGGTTGAGCGGTTCCCTTGTGCTTCGTTGGGCGACGTTCATATCCTGCGCGCGGAGTTCTTCAGCAAGATCCGGACCGCGCTCCGGGTGACGGGGCACAATCATGGTGAGTAGGCCTGGATGTGCCGGCGCAATCAGACGGTGAGCCTGCGCGGCCAGGATTTCCTCGCCCGGATGGCTGGAATACAACAGCCAGCGCGGTCGCTCGCCCAGATTGGCCTGGAACTGTTCGAGCAGCGTGGGGTCGGCAGTCAGCGCAGGGGCCGCGAATTTCAGGTTGCCTGGCATGCTGCAAGCCTCGAAACCAAGAGCCTGAAAGTGATGTTGATCCTCCGGCGATTGGGCCTGAATGCCTTCGAAGCTCTCCAACAGCGCTCGAAACACAGGGCCTGAGCGTTTCCACCCTTTGAAGGATTTCGGCGACATGCGGCCGTTGATCAGGTGCAACGGCAGTTTCCGTCTCTTTGCTTCAAGCAACAGGTTCGGCCAGAACTCGGATTCAATCATCAGACCCAATTGAGGTTGCCAATGATTGAAAAAGCCGCGAACGGCATTCGGCGTATCAATTGGGGCGAACTGGTGTATGACGCTATCGGGCAGGAGCTCGGCCATCATTTGGGCGGAGGTGACAGTGCCGGTGGTGACCAGAATCGCGAGATCCGGTCGTTCTTCCCGGAGGCGTGAGATCAGCGGCAATGCAGAGACCGACTCTCCAACGCTGGAACCATGTATCCAGACGAGATTGCCGTTCGGGCGCGCCTGACCCGCTTGCCCAAAACGCTCGCCGAAGCGTTCGCTATCCTCCTTGCCGCGGGCCTTGCGCTTTTCCATGTGCCGCGCGATTAGCGGTGCAGCCAGGAAACCGAATGCTCGGTAAAGCCCGAAGGCTGCACTTGCTATGGGAGATGCTGACATCTTCAGTTCTCCCCTGCGCTGATGCCTGAGTTAAAGCTGGCAGTCAGACCCGCCCTCAGATCCCAAGGCGGTGACCAGTCGAGTTCCTCCATCATAGCGGACGTGCTGAGTTCGAGAGATCCGGTGAGACGTTCAATGGTTGCACTGCGGCCGGTCATCTTACCGGCGAGGCTTAGCAACCAGACAGGGCAGGGCCAGAGGCGGGCTGGCTGTCCCAGTACCGCAGCCAGTTCCCGGATCAGATCCGGCGTCGAGATGCTGGGGCCATCCGCCACTTCTAAACAGCGTTGACTTTGATCGGGCCGGTCCAGACAGCGCTGGATCGCATCGCAGAGATTGCCGATGTAAAGGAACGCACGGCCGTTTTTTATTGAGGCCAGCGGTAAGGGCACGCCACGCTGGATAGCTTTCACAAGCAGCGCAAAGTTACCAGGCGCATCCGGGCCGTAGATCAGGGGCGGGCGTAGAAAAGTGAATGCCGTCTCACTCTCGGTGGCGATGCCGGTGAGCACTTTCTCACCTTCCAGCTTACTCTGTTGATAAGGTGTGGCCAGGCCATCGTTTTCAGCAATTCTTGCACCAATGGAACTGAGAAAGATGAAATGCCTGACGCCTGCAGTTACCGCTTGCCGAGCGAGATTTTCGGTGCCGGTGACATTAATCCGCCGGAAGACCTCAAACGGATTTGGCTCTGTTTCGTCTAGCACATGGACGCGCGCGGCGCAGTGAACGACGGCGTCGACCGCGTGGAGCGCTTCCTGCCAGTCGGTGCTGCCGCCGATTTCTCCGACCACGACGCGGTCGGGTTCCGATGTTGTGACTCCCGTACGGACCGCAGCCCGGACGTTCCAACCCTGCCGCGACAGATAATCACAGAGGTTCCGGCCCACAAAGCCGTTGGCGCCTGTCACCAGCACACGCTTTGATCCTGATCTTTTGTGCGCAGCCATGGTATTCAGAACACCCTGCGTTTTAACAGCGCATGCCCCGCGTAGTGCAAAAGGCACCAGGCGGCATAGGGCAACGAGAGTTTCTCGATATCCCGGTAGATGCGCCAGACCCAGTAGGCCGAGCGGGCGGGCGGGCTGGAAATCGAGCCGACCACGGAACGATAACGTGCCAGGTCTTCCTGCAGGCAAAGCGCGTTGTGTCCCTGGCGCAACAGCGACAGCCAAAGAATGTAGTCGTGGGCCCTGAAGCCGGCTTCGTTGATCCGGATCGGTCCGGTTTTCGCCGTGTCGACCATCGAAGTCAGGTTGGGGATCGCGGCGTTCTTCAAGGCTTGGCGATAGGTCTGGCTGGCGGGCGCTTCGATGACTCGGCCTAGCGTTTTTCCATCCTCGGAAACCCGCCGGTACCAGGTATAGGAGACGGCGCAATCCTTGATGTTCATAAAATTTGTTTGATGCTCCAGCTTTTCCTGCAGCCAGAGATCATCACTGTCGAGAAACGCGATAAAGCGCCCACCGGCCCGCTGCAGCGCGGCATTGCGTGTGGCCGCCGGGCCGCTGTTTTTGTCCTGCTTTACAAGGACGATGCGCGGATCTTTGCTGGCGAAGCGTGACACGATTTCGCAGGTGTCGTCCTGTGAACAATCGTCGGCAATGATCATCTCCCAGTCCTGCAGGCTTTGCGCCTGCACGGATGCGATGGTTTCGCCGATGAAGCGCGCGGCGTTGTAGGCGGGCGTTATTACGGAAACAAGGGGCACTGTGGTGCGAACCTTACGATGCGACGCGGGATAAGGGAGCGCCTAGAGACGGCATGTCAGAATGGTAACGCGGTTAAGTGATAAACCGGAATGCCTTCTCAATATTTGTCAACCAAGCACCGCCAGCTCTACACCCAACGTGGATGGCTTCGCAGGACGTTCTAGCTTTCTTGAGTTTTGCGATCAAGCATCGTAACCCTTCGGTTCGATCGCATATCTGGAAGTCCGGCGGCTGTAAAGCAGATAGGGTTTAGAAGCGGGTCCATCGTGTTTATCTGCATAAGATCCGTGCATTGGTGAAACATGGAGCGGCGGCGTGCTTGCATCTGGCCGCTAGAAGAGGTAACGAGCGCGAAGAAACTAATGCGTTATGATCAGGCGGCGTATCGATGATCTCTCCAGGCGATAGAAAGCCAGTCTCCATTCTTTTTGTTTTGCCGAACTTCCGAATGGGCGGTGCTGAGCGGGTGATTTTGACCCTTTTGTCACTGCTCGACCGACATCGATTTGCGCCGGAACTTGTTGTTTTTGATGGAAAGGGAGAGTTCGCAGATTTATTGCCAAAGGACATAATGCTGCACGATTTGGGCGCGACTCGCCTGAGATCGGCGCTTTGGCCTTTACTGTGTGTGATCAGGAAGCGTCGCCCTGATCTGATCTTTTCGTCGCACAGTTACGTTAACCTTGCATTGCTGGCGAGCCGGGTTGCGTTACCGAAGCTTACCAGGGTAGTTGTTCGGGAACCAAGCACTCCATCAAAAAGCCTGCCCGATACCAACTACGGCCGCTTTTTGAGTTTGGGTTATCATGCTTTGTTCCGGCGCGCAGATACCGTAATTTGTTTGAATCGTGAAGTTGAACGCGATCTTTCATCAGGCTACGGCGTCGATTTAAGTCGGCTAGTGCTGTTGCCTAATCCTGTTGCTGTCGCGTCGTTGAGACAGTCGGCTGCAAATTTGTCTCACGACGAGAGTCCGGGGCGGCGCCTGGTTGCAGCCGGGCGCCTTTCACACGCTAAGGGTTTCGATACTTTATTAGGTGCCTTGTCGGCGACGTCTGAAGATGTGTTTCTAACAATCTATGGAGACGGCCCGGAAGAAAGCGCATTGCGAAGCCTGTGCCGCAAGCTTGGGTTGGACAAGCGTGTTCGATTTGCCGGCTTTGAAAAACACTTGGCACCAGCTCTAGCTGGTGCAGATGCAGTGATTGTACCCTCCCGTTGGGAAGGGTTTCCCAACATTGTGCTTGAGTCTCTTGCGTGCGGCACGCCGGTCATTTCGACGCGCGACGCCGGCGGGGTCATCGAGTTGTCGAATGAAATCTCCAGTGATGCCCTGACGCTTGTATCTTCGGAACAGGAGCTTGCTGAAGAAATTGACAAGGTGAAGGAGAGTAAATCAAGAGAGCTCCGGCCGAATTTGCTACCGCCGCGGTTTGAAGACAAAAATGTAGCAAAGCTTTTTGCGGACACGTTGGAAAAGGCTGTGTTTGGCGCTGATTCATAAAGTTAGAAGGCGATTAAGATTATGAGACCTTTTCCGCTTTGTGGCCAAGCCCTTCAGGGGCGCCGCCTGTTGTCTATTGTCTTTTTCCAGATTTCACGTCGCTGCAGTGCAACGGCCTGGCTGCTAAAATTCTCCGTAATGTGATGTCGTGCAGCGACGCGGAGGTTGGATAGGCTCTCCCACTCCTGAAGGCATCGAACAACCGCATAGGCAGCTTGGTCTATATCACCTTGTTCGATAATGAAGCCAGTCTTTTGGTTGCTGATCAGTTCATCTATTCCCATGGTGCGTGAAACCACCGGGATGCAGTTTCGCAGCATGGCTTCCTTTACCGTGTTCGGCAGACGTTCCGATGAGGACATGCTCAACAGCACCTTGGACTTAGAAAATTGTTCGAAAACCTCTTCGTGGCTCACATGCCCCAAGAACTGGACCGCGTCTCCGATGCCCAGATGATCTACCATTTCCTGGAGGTGCATTTTTTCCGGTCCATCACCGAGCACGGATAGCCGTGCAGCGGGACATTTATCGAGGACTCGGCGGAAAACCCGCAGACTTTCCGTTGTACGTTTTAGTGGAACAAGTCTTTCTGCGATAACGACTTCGAGGGTTTTTTCCTGAGCGTCCCGGAACGTCTCCGGTTCAACGTCGATGCCATGATAAACGACGTGGACCCGGCCCTCCAGAACGCCGAAGTTTTTGAGCGCAGGTGTGTTGGCGCGTGCCAAGGTGAAAACCAGGGGAGCTTGTCTGGCCAGTTCAATGCTTGGCCCATATCGGCTGTGCAGGTCGTAGGCGCTTAGCGATAGCGACAGAGTCACGTCTTCAAGAAGCTCATGGACTAGCAGGCCTAAAAGGCTCGGGTAGTGCCCCCAGTAGAGATGGACGATGTCCGGAGGCGAGCGGCGAATTTTGTCAAAGAGATCGAGAGTTCTGGGAACAAGAGCGAGACTCTTGAGTACTGATCCTGCCGTCACGTTGCCGCGCGTAAAAAGCGATCCAAGCAGCCTTAAGGGAAGTGATGGCGGACGGAGGGCAACCCAAAGACCCCGTAGGCTGGAGAATAGGGAATTATGATCGATCTCTATGTTTGGCAGCCGTCGGTCGCGCAGGACATCGTTACAGTCCTTCGGTTTGGGCTTGAACGTAGCGATCGCAACCTCGACCTCCTGACCCAGAAGGGCCCGAATCTCTACCGCGGCGAAGGTTTCGGAGGGAACCGGGAACTGCATCGTTACGTAGAGTACCTTCAGTGCCACGCTATGGCCTTGTTTGACGTTTGTTTGGAGGTGCCGTGTGCTAGAAACATTAACAAGCCGTTGGGAGAATCGGGACGATCTCCACATGTAGCATAGTCTGTTCGGTCTGATAACGGCCTTGACGCTCATCCGAAACAAATGATTTGCCCAAAGCTGTTCTCATCGCCGTTGGCAGAGTGTGACAGAGAAGCTGCCGGATTGAAGGTTGTTTTTTTGTGGCATTTGTACACCGAATCGCGTGCATGGGGCGATGCCTGTACCAAAATGAGCCTACACTTTGAAAAGGAGCGAGACCGCCTGAAATCGGTTTGACACGACATCAGACGGTCTCACTTGCAACTTGGCTATTCCGCGATGCGCAGGTTGGTCAACTCGTTACCAATTGCTACGAAGGTCGCTCGCAATTCGTCATTGGACGGAGAATTGTAATACTTCTCCGGATCTGACGCACAGTTTCTCATGAGGTTCTGCGTTGCCACGTCGTTGAGTTGGAATGTGATGGCATAGATCACGATGCCCTCATCCTTCATGTTCTCGCACAACCGAGACATACGGTTATTGATTTCAACGACCGCTGCACCTTGGTTTGTGGTGCCAAGCCGGCCTTCACTCAATCTGCCGTAAGCCGAGTAATCCGTATCAGGATAGGTTCCGGAAAGGGGGCGTCCTGGCAGGCCACCCGGCCAGTCATAGTAGACGTTCTGGCCGTCGGTCAGAACAATGGCGACCTTGTCCATCAAAGGCGCGTCATAGGCCATCGGAAGGTTATCCGGCGTGTCACCACCCCAGAGACCCTGCCAGCGCGGGGAGATCACACGCCAACCCCATGCCAAACCGAGGTTTGCGTGCGTGCCACCGCGGTGCCATGGCTGCATTTCGTCGATGGCATCTAATACTTTCGTCTTCTCCGCAGTCAAAGAAGTGATGGCGGGACCGCAACCGAGGTTGGGGCCGGTGCCTTCGTTCTGGGCCTCGTTGCTCTCGTCGATTTCAGGCCAGTCGTTGTCGCCATCTTGATCGTCGTCATAATCGTTAATTGTTGTCGGCCAGAAGTGACGGGTAAATAGCTCCTCTGAAGGAGGATCGTCCGACTCGTCACGCGGAGACGGGCGTGCTTCTACGCAGCCTTTCCAAACCGTTTCGACATCCTCTTCGGCTTCCTCAAAAAACTCGACCTCGGAGAACAAGACGATGGCTTTTTTCTTGATCCTGCCGCCCATGACTATTCTGTGGTAGCGATAGGCCGTTGACGTGTCGATACCGTCGGTAAATGTGAGGACACGTTGAATCTTCTTACCTCGATTACTGTACTTGGCCCTTCCCAAGTGAAGTCTGGTCCAGGAAACGCCATCGTCTGAACCTTGGAGAACAACAAACATCTTAATTGATTTCTGGCTTCCGAAAGTCCAAAAACCATAGTTTGACGGGCTGGTAAGGCGGTATCCTACGACCGTTTTCGATTCATCTTCCCATTGTTTTCCTACGACGATGTAGCGCTTCTCGAATGATCCCTTGCGAAAGATTTGCCTGTAGCCGCTGTCGGGGATGAGTTGATTTCTGTTGCCATCGAAAACCGCAGGTACGCCACCCCCGCTTGTCGTGTTTCCAAAAGACGTGCCGTCCTCGATGACGACTTTGTTCCCGTCAATTGTCGTCGTGGGTGCAAGTTCGTGCAGCCAATCAACATGCTGGTTTCCTACATTGACGGTTGCAACAAAGGGGACCAGACCAACCCAAAAATTGTTAATTGTTTCCTTCTCACCATACAGAATGTTAACGAGGTCAGTGGCCGCCGCCTTCATGGTCTGGATTTTTTGGCTGCTCCGCATAGAGCCAGTGTTATCCATGATCAGAGCCAGTTCCAGCCCGCGCACCGAGCGTTTCACGACGGAACGGGCAGAAACTTCCATGTCGTCAACGCTCAACACGCGCATAAAGGTCGTTGGAATTCGGGCTGTGGCAGTAATTGTCAGCTGTTCATTCCCCTCTCCGGTCTCGATTTCAAAGTCGATTAGGACCGAGCCCATGTAGTCGTTGGGAAAATTTGCTTGGAAATACTTTTGAATTTCCGCGTCGCGATAGGGTTGATTTATAGCCTTGCCGCCCGCGAGTGCAGCTGCGTCAACAGCCTGACCCAGGCGTGCCTTAGCTATGTATCCACGGCCAGCGTCGGTTGCCAAGCCGAGAAAACCAATCACGGCGATGACGGAAAAACCGAACAAAACTGAGACTGCGCCCTTACGGTCTTTGGTGAATGTATAGGCGGCCTGTTGAAGCCATTTAAGCCCCCCGGCTGACAATGTAAACATCTCTTTGCGCTCGCGGTTCTTTTGAGAGGAGGCGCAGAATTTCAGCGAAAGATGAACAATGGGTAAAAGTAAAAATTATACAAACAAACATATTGTTTATGTGTAAAACTGTATTAAAAATACTGATGGTTGATTGGTTCTAAATAATCTATTGTATTTTCCTTTTTTTATTTTGGTCGAATTTTACAATGATATTGGATTTTTGTATATTTTTATCGGTGATGGTGCAGCGCTCATGAATCAGTATGGTTCAGCATATTTGTAGGCTGAGTCTGCTTGTCTCTGTGTGTAGGTTCATGTGTTCTCAACCTAACGGTCTTATAGCAAGTCGACGTTCTAAATTGGCGTAACCATTGCTCACGTGCACAAGCACCTTGAACAAGTGAATCCTTGACGGTTTTGGGTGCCAGCGTCTATTCAGGCGCTAGTCTTATCTTGCCCTTGTTTTTAAGCGCGACATTCATGCAGGGCGGTGGTGAACTGCTTTGACCTCTTGAAGTGCCGAAGATCCTTTATTTGCTTGAGCGCGCACGAAATTCAGTTGTCGCAATAATAGGCATTCGTGATATTCCGACACGTAGAGATCACTAGTTGTTTCGGATATTTTTGCAGCGATAAGGAATGCCTCAAAGACGTTGTTTCAATTGGTTTCGGTTTTCATATGGAGATAGACAAAGTTGCGGAGTGTTTTTCTAAGTCGGCGGACAAATTTGTGAGGGCCGTGTTGAGAAGATGTTCTTCTTCAGTCGGTGCTCTGTCAGCTATAGGTTAGTAGGAAATGATACGTACGGTTCGGATGGTCAATGCGCTGCTTAATTATCACGAGCGGCGTCGGGCTGTTCAAGTGTTCGCACTTATGCTGTTGATGGCACTGGTTGAGACCTTGGGTGTCGCGTCGATAATGCCATTTGTTCTTGTTTTGGCTAGTCCCGGAGTCATTGAGAGTAATAGCTATTTTTCTTTTGTTTACAACACTTTGGGATTTGTCAGCCCTGACAAGTTTCTAATTCTTCTGGGCTGCGCGACTCTGAGTATTTTCCTGTTTTCCATGGCGGTCAGGGCTGTGACGACTTATGTGTTGGTGCGATTTACCACCATGCGGCTCCACACTATTTCCTGCCGTTTGTTAAGTGCCTACCTCCGGCAACCTTATTCTTTTTTCCTTGGGCGAAACACCGCCGACCTTGGCAAATCTGTGCTGTCCGAAGTGAATCGAGTGACAAGTGGCATTTTGATGCCAATGCTTCGCCTTCTGTCTGGGGCCGTTGTGGCAATCGCGATTCTTACGTTACTGCTGTTTTTGGAACCTTGGCTATCCTTGGCCGTTGCACTTGTTCTTGGCGGTGCATTTACTGCTGTATATATGACTTCGCGCCAAATGCTTCAAAAAATCGGTAATGATAGGGTCAACGCCAACCAACTACGCTTTGTCCTTGCAAATGAAGCGCTGAGTGGAATTAAAGAACTCCGGCTGATGGGGCGAGTAGAGACCTACCTCCAGCGCTTTCGTGAACCGTCCGAGCGTTTTGCCCGCCACCAAGCGACAAGCACGCTGATTAGCGATTTGCCGCAATTTGGGATACAGGCGCTGGCATTTGGTGGTGGTTTGTTGACCGTGATCTATTTAAAGGCGACGCGCGGCGGCCTTGAAGAAGCTTTGCCGCTGATTTCTTTATATGCCCTCGCGGGTTACCGTTTGATGCCGGCATTCCAACTAATATTCAGCAATCTGACAAAAATCCGGTTTGCTATGCCTGCGCTTGAAGTCCTTTACGAGGATATGAACACTAAGGAAGCGCAGATTACTGAGATTGAGGAGAAAGCGAAAACTTCGATTGTTCGCTTAAATGGGGCTGTCAATCTGCAGAGAGTAAGCTTTTCTTATCCCAATATGGACCGGCCGGCAGTTTATGAACTTAATTTGGCGATTCCACGCGGAACCAGTGTAGCCTTTGTCGGCAGCACTGGAGCTGGAAAGAGCACCGTGGTCGACCTTATTCTCGGCCTTTTGCAACCGTCGCAAGGGCGAATTCTGATCGATGGGCAGCTCTTGCAGGGCTCCAATTTGCGGGGGTGGCAGAAGAACATCGGTTACGTGCCGCAGGCGACTTATCTGGCAGATGACACCGTAGCTGCAAACATTGCATTCGGCGTCACGTGCGCCAATGTTGATGACAAGGCTGTTGAACGGGCTGCAAAAGCCGCACAAATCCATGATTTTATTGTCAATGATCTACCGCAAGGTTACGACACCGTTGTGGGCGAGAGAGGCGTTCGCCTTTCTGGAGGGCAAAGGCAACGTTTGGCGATCGCCCGGGCGCTTTACCATGATCCCGAGGTAGTTATTTTCGACGAAGCCACCAGCGCTTTGGACAATGTGACTGAAGCAATAGTGATGGAGGCTATCGACGCATTGCGCGGGATGAAGACTGTTATCATTATCGCGCATCGTTTCTCAACGATTCGACACTGCCATCGAATTTACGTAATGGAGAGTGGTCGACTCGTCGCCGACGGAGCCTACGGCGAGTTGGTCGATTCGAGCGCGCATTTCAAGAAGCTTGTTCAATCAGCTAACGCGTAACATTCAAATTTTTGGACGAATCTTAGGTATGTTTGACGAGCGCAGTATTTTGATTACCGGCGGCACGGGTTCGTTCGGTCGAAGACTCATTCGAACCTTGCTAGAACGCTACAGACCCAAAAAAGTTATTGTGTTCTCCCGGGACGAACTCAAGCAGTTCGACCTGCAGCAGGAGATAGGTGAGGAACCGCGGCTGCGCTATTTCATCGGCGATGTCCGAGACAAGGATCGCCTTGTTCAGGCCATGAGAGGTGTGGACATTGTGGTTCATGCCGCAGCACTCAAGCAGGTACCTGCGGCCGAATACAACCCTCAGGAATGTATCAAAACCAACATTCACGGGGCTGAAAACGTTATAAATGCCGCGCTGGCCAACAATGTGGAGAAGGTGATCGCGCTATCGACCGATAAAGCGGCCAACCCGATCAATCTCTATGGCGCAACGAAGCTGGCGTCGGACAAACTCTTCGTTGCCGCCAACAATATAGCTGGAGGCCATGAGACGGTTTTCTCTGTCGTCCGCTATGGCAATGTTGTTGGCTCGCGGGGGTCTGTTGTTCCCTATTTTCGAAAGATACTGCATGAGGGGGCACAGGAAATCCCCATCACGGACCCACGAATGACCCGTTTCTGGATCACTCTTGACGAAGGCGTCGAGTTTGTGATTCGGAGCTTTGAGCGCATGCATGGGGGGGAGATCTTCGTCCCCAAGATACCTTCAGTCCGCATTACCGACCTTGCGGACGCCATGGCACCGGGTCTGCCTCACAAGTGCATAGGAATTCGGCCGGGAGAAAAACTGCATGAGACAATGTGTCCATCGGACGATTCACATTTAACGCTGCGGTTCCACGATCACTACGTGATTCGCCCCGCGATTCGGTTTCACAGCCGGGACGACGACTTTCAGACAAATCAGATTGATGAGCAGGGGCTGCCTGTAGAGGAAGAGTTCGCCTACAACTCGAGCAACAACCCACATTTTCTCACCGTAGAAGAACTGCGCGCGTTAGATGAAACGTTGGAGTCTTGAGCGCTGTGGTTCTTGATAAGGGGCTGAGGCCGAGGGCAGGCAGTGTGAGATTTAGGGGGCGGAGGCTTTGGGGCGGCGGTTGTTTGAACGACTAAAAGGCTTGCTGCTTTTGAGAGTTTATGGTCGTTAAGCGCTAAATATTTGGATTGGCACTTCTGCGCGAGCCAAAGAACGATTGAACCAACCGGATGGTATGAAAATGCTTGAGAATGAACAGATCAACTTGTGGCGGGGCGATTTCGGCACCGAATATAACGCTCGGAATGCCGCTACTGAAGAACGCGTCCGAAATCGTACGCGGTTCTGGTCTCAGGCGCTGGACAGTATCCGCAAAAGATATGGAGACTCCAAATCCATCCTGGAAGTGGGAGCGAATGTAGGGATCAACCTCCGGGCGCTGAGAAATCTCTGCGACGCCGATCTCGTTGCGGTCGAGCCAAACGATCAGGCTCGTGAGAATCTGGTGAGTGATGGGGTCGTTCCGGCCGAGAAAACATTTGCGGCAACCGGCGAGTCCCTGCCGTTTCCTGACAATTCCTTTGATCTTGTCTTTACCTCCGGTGTTCTCGTTCATGTAAGCCCAGACAACCTGGCACAAGTCTGTTCGGAAATGCATAGGGTGAGCCGGCGCGTTGTTATGTGTGCCGAGTCCTTCAGTTCATACCCTGAAACAATCGTCTATCGGGGACATACGGACAAACTCTTCAAACGCGATTTCGGTGCATTCTGGATGGAGCAATTTCCGTCTTTGAAACTGATCGATTATGGCTTTGCGTGGAAACCGGTTACGGGCCTGGATAACGTCACCTGGTGGATTTTTTCCAAGCCGGAGGAATGATCCTACGCGTCAAGGGTCGTAGAGCATTGTTTTTATTAGATAAACTCCTTTGATTGAGCCGGCTGCCGAACGATAGACAAAAGCTGACTTGAGTATTCTATGAGCTTGTCCGGTAATCCCCCCGAAATTTAGGGGTGTTTGAAAGTAGAATTTTCTCGAATGATTAAGGAGGAGATTCTGATGAAGAA